>CAWDJF010000001.1:0-399025 GCA_963802575.1 Terriglobia bacterium
GCGCCCAATCTGAACTCATCGTGCCTCCGAAAAATGCGTAGCAAATCCACTGTTGGCGGGCTGTTTTCTACTTGATATTGAAGGGCGGCCGCGCCTGAAGCGGCTGCCCGATTGGGCCAAAAGGAATGACTAGCCTAAGCGTGACCCAAATCTGAAACATATGCTGGGAATTGTGCCCGCCGTATGGAAGGCACGGTTTCCGGTGTTCATTCCCTACCCCTATTAAGTAACGACGCGAAAAGGGAAGACCGTCGAATTTATTTTTCAACGGTTCCCTCCACCTCCGGCGCGTTGCCATTCGCGGCCGACCGCTTCGTCGTAAGCCGCCTTGGCTGCCTCGACCTCCGGCAGGTCATGGTCGAGCGAGGGTTTCTTAGCTTCGCTGGGCACTAGCTGGTCCTCGGTCAACGATTCCGTCAGACGAGCATCCCGGCACTGCCGGAACTCAGTCTTGAACCAATCGAGGACAACGCTGTGAACGACAACCCGAAGCCAAGCCTCCGGCCCCCGTTTCAGCCCTCGATCCCGGAAGCTCCCGATTTTCTTTGCGACTCGCTCCCAAACTGCGTTCTCAACGTCTGACATCTGACAATACGGGTGACCGCCTCGCGAGTACGGTCGTAACTCAGCCCGGACTCTCAAGTGAACAAACTTGTGATATTGCACCCACATCGTTTGGGCACGAGCCATCGTGCCCGCAATAGTTGTCAACTCAACACTGCCCAGCCCATCTGCAATTGCCTGAATTTCGGTGATCGCTCGGTCGAGTTCAGCTGCCTCGCGTTCGCAACGGGGGCAGACGCGGGACCCGCCGAAGTGGCGGCAAGGTGTCCAGCGCGGAGGTACGTGAGATGGTTCAGGCTGGAGCCCCTCCGGGAGCGGGCGGTCAGAGCAAGCATGAGAACTCTGACCTGCCCAGCGATCGATCTTGCATTTGAGAATGTCTAGAGGCTCGTACCGGGCCAGTTTGCGCAATTCTTCAAGTTGCGATGACGTTACGCCCGGCAGGACCTCGTGTGCGTAATTCGCAGCGGTGAAGTAAAGGTTAGTCGCGGCATTCACTTGTCCCCCTGACTGCCGATGAGGGCGAATTTGTCGTGCTTGTCGTGCCTTGCTGCTGAACTTGCTCGTTCGAATGCTGTGCTACTTTCTGAGTGCGTCGTTTGCGTTCAAGCACGAGCATGGCTGTCACAAACCGATAGACTTCATCGTGCGTCGGCTTGACGTCTCGAAAACGTGTAGGAACCCGCAGAATGGTTTTCTCCACCTCTGAGTCAGTGGACGCCGTCAACCAGCGGCACCAAGTTCCATTCGGCGGCTGCGGAATCTCTGGGATAGCGAACGCCCACAACGCCTGCGCCTGCTTGACGCGCTCAAGGAATGTCAGAAATCGGTCGCTCATCGCGCACCCCTTGTCCGCTCGCGCATCCATTTCGGTTCGACGATAATCGAATCGTCGATTGGAACTGCGACTTGCCTTTTTCTTCCTTTGCCTCGCAATGTCAAGTCTTCGGGTTCAACCTTTGCCCATCTGTAATTCTTGTTGTGCCCGCGCTCGTGATACACGAAGACATCGACTTCGGTGCCGATAAGATTCTTGAGGGAGAACTTTCCGCCCTTTGACGAACCAAATCCCAGCCGAACAAGGATGTTCCACAGGTGCGACTTTATCGCCCCGCTCTGTGTGAGTTCTACCCTGACCTTCAATGGGTTACCGCGAACGTCGGACTGGTCGGTCAAACTGACCCAGATGTTCATCCACCGCATCGTTGCCTGAGAGTCGTATCCCGCATCCCGATTCTCTATGGTTTTCTCGCCTAAGTCTTCGAGACCGCAGATGACCCCCGAATGTAAACCTGTATCAGCGATATCATCATTCTGAAAATCTACGGTGAGCCCGTCCGGGGCCGTAGGTGCTACTTCGTTCTCTTGCATAGTTCCTTTCCAATTGCTTCAACTACTTTCACAATAACCAGCCGTTCGCCTAACTACGCGCCATCTTGTGACTTACGATGTGCGCCATCTTGTACCTCAAATGCGCCATCTTAAGACGAGCAGAACAAGCAGAACGAGCAGAACCAGCCGACCAGCAGCCCCCCCCTCATGCTGCCCCGCCGTCCTCCCGCCCTGCCGACTCGTCAAGGTCGAAAACGGTCGGACTTACCGTGTAGACGTTCGGGAAGCAGGGCTGACCGGGACCGTTCCCGCCTCCGCGTTCCCATTCCAAGAGTCCCAACTGGTGCAGGCAGTCGTTTCCCCGGGAGACGGACCGCACTTTCGCCTCGCTGCCGAAGACCTCCCTCGCGATCGTCTTCAAAGATCGGCGAAATCGGTTGAGTCGGTTGCTTCGGCAGAGAGCCGCATAAAACCGGAGGACTCTGACCGCCGAGGGCGTCATTCTCGTGTAAACCCGTGGCCGGGTCTTGTATGCTGGATAATCGATTATCCAATCGTTCGTGTCTGTCGTGTTTGTCTGCGTCGCGTCATTCATGTTTCCTTTCTTCCGCCCGGACTTCTGCCAGCGTCATCTGCGGCTCTCCGCCGTAATATTCCATCAGGACGGCTTCGATCTGTTCATCAGTCAGTCCCGGTTGCCAGTAGAGCGTCCCTTCGATTCCGTCGTCTCGGACGGCAGGCTGCTGTGACATAGTCGTGATTTCTTCTTCAGCGAGCGCGTCCCAGATTGTCCGTGGCTCACTGGAGATCGGGACTCTAACTGGCTTGCGCTCGTCTTCCGGTTTGTCGGGTACGAAGAACATGTCGTTTGCTTTTAGACAGGCGTCACAATCGCAGTTGTCGCGATGCCCCACCGTCTTATTTGTGAGTCGTAGGACCCGCTCCTCTCGGTTGTCACAGTCAGTGTGTGTAGTCGTACCTGTCGTGTCTGTCGTCGTGCTGTCCATGTTTCCTCCTTTCTCTCCTTTGGTCCAAAACGAAAACCGCCGCTGACGACTCGGTTAGAGCCATCAGCGGCGTGAGCATTCCGATGCGGTCTGCGGACGCACGGAACCTGAATCTAGAATGTTGTGATAGGTCGCAGACTTATCAGGATGCTCGCGCCAAGAATGGCGGCTTCGAATATTTTTTATCTAAATCTCGTGTTGTTCTTCGCCTGCGATCGCGGGCGGCTAGCTTGGTTCGGGTCTTGCATCCCGTCATCGGGCGACGGCGGGTTCAGGGTGACTGGCCTGACACCTATCTCTCCACTCTAGGGTATCCCAAAATCACCAATGTGTCAGACGTGCAAGTCAAGAAAATTCTCACTTAGAGAATCAGGCGATGGAACTTTAGTAACATAGGCGTCACACACCTGAAATCAAGGAATCCTGTGCCCGGCTATCCGTAAAAAGTCAGAGACTCCGACGAACTACTATCGCGTATCCCGAGTCGATCGGTGTGCTTGACAGGGGATCGAATAAATACGAGTTACTCCGGATACTGGATACCGACTAAGTGCCCGATGGAACCAAATCTACGACATCCCGAGAAGTCGGCCCAGATGGGACCCGCCCGACACATCCCAAGAATCGGCTCAAGAGGGGACCCGTGAATTTCTATCGCGTGAACGCCAGAAATCGGGGCCCCACGGCAAACCGTGTCGAGAGGACCCGGAGTCCTGCATCACATACCCTAGTGAATCAATAGGGATTAGATCGTGTTTCAATTCCGCACATCTCCGGAAGTCCCAATCGCGTTTTCGGCGTCGCCGAGACGGCTCGCGCTCAGTACGTGGTCGTGGGGCTGGGCGGCATGCCCACTCGACCTAGGGATGGTTACCTCCTTATTGTCATGGTACCTCTTTGTTGTCAGTGACTTAGCTCGGCCGTTCGGGTCATCCAGATCGGCCCTAGTCGACGGGGGAGTTCCGTGTGCCAGTTCGCCGTGGGATACGCGAGACCGAGCTACCCGATCTCGGTTTGGCAACTGTCTCTCCCTGTCTGTAAACTGCGTCCAATGCACTGAAACTAAAGAGATAATAGGTCACGTTAACCATTGCTCATGCTTGTTGTTCGCCTTGTGTTCGCTAATTCCTCGCAAGTGTGCGGGAGCGTGGTCAAGTGGGACACGGGATTGGATATACGGACGGACGGGACTATGGGATGCCGTACCCTTCTTACGTTCTCCGGCTTAGCTCTCTGACGCCCTACGTTGGGCCGATTTTGCCAAATGCTCGCCTGTATTCGATACCGAGAAAAGCATTCGGCTAGGGACAAAGAACCGACCTTGTCGCAGGTGAGACAAAGTTAGAGAATTTCGAAGAGTTCTGTTTGAGGGAAATCAAACTGATCGGAGGGTCGATATCCGATACAACGGAAAGACACGTGTCTTCAGCGACAGTTACGCGGAGAGAGACACTTAATGCCCATGTCTGCGGGGTCTTGTGGCCAGTCTGGGACGGTCTGAATTTCTCAAGTTCCTGAAAAGACACGTACAAAAGTGACTTATAAAACATGTATCTGACGATTTGTCGATTATGAGTCCACTGCTCTAACCGCTGAGCTAAGGGCCCTTCGTTCGAGAACTACAGGGGCTTGTCCCGATTGTAGTGGCAAGTGGCGGGCCTTGTCTCGCTGCAGAAGGCATCCTCCCGGGAGGATCGTGCCATCCGAAAGGAGCACTCAATTCTTAGGGGGATCCGTGAGAACACTTTCGACATTGACCAAAGTCGTCGGTACGGTGAGTTTGCTCTTCGCAGGGTATGTCTTGTTGAACGCGGTACCGGATCTGGGACGGTATGTTCGCATCAGCCGGATGTAGCCAGCATGTTTTACTGTCGGTCGAGGAGTTAGGTAGTGGCTTCCGACTCGATCCAGCCTTCGGTACGGGCTTTTTCCACCAGCCATGATTGAAGTTCGCGCTCGAGAGCAGGATGAATCTCGACAATGCTGAGTCCCGCGAGACCGTCGGGGCCGGACCATGCCAACTTGGCTTTCGCTTCGATGGGCGAGTCCCTGTCGGGAAGAGTGAAAGAAATGTCCATGCTGGAGCCGTGCGCGAGAGTGATGGGGCACTGCACCGCGAGGCCTCCAGAACTGATGTTGACGGTGGTAGCGGTAATCTCCTCTCCGTCCATTTGCAGCCTGACCGGAATCGCCGCGGTCACGCGGAAATATCGTTGTTGCTGGGCTCCAGATATTCCCGCCGGTTGCAGCCCCGCTTCGATATCTTCGCGGCGGTACTTCGCCAGTTTTCTGCGCAGAGTGCGCCCAGAGATTCCCAACTGCTGGGCCGCTTTCACCTGATTGCCGCCGCTGCGCGACAACGCCTGCACAATCATCTGCTTTTCCATGTCTTCCAGGTTTCCCTGGAAGGCGGCCGGAGCCGCGGCATCGATCGTGCCACAGATCGCGGCCGGAAGATCGCTGGTTCGAATCTCCTTTGCACCCGGCTTCATCTGCACAGCCGTCTTAAAAATCACGTTCTTCAGTTCGCGAATGTTGCCCGGCCAGTTGTATCGCAACAACGCCTGGATCGCATCCGGCGTGAATTTGGCTGTGGGAGATTGCTGGTGAAGGAAGTATTCGGCAAGCGCGATCACGTCTTCCCCACGTTCCCGGAGAGGCGGAACCAGCAACTGGAATTGCGTTAAGCGATGGTAAAGATCGCGGCGGAACTTTCCCGCCTGGACTTCGGCTTCCAGATCGCGGTTGGTGGCGGCGATGACGCGCACGTTGACCGCGACTTTGCGGCTTCCCCCGAGGCGGTAATAGGGAACTCCATCGAGCACGCGCAGCAGTTTGGCCTGCACCTTTCCGTCGAGTTCGCCAATCTCGTCGAGCAGCAGGGTTCCGTCGTTGGCCAGTTCGAACAGCCCGGGCTTGGTGGAGTCGGCGCCGCTAAAAGCGCCTTTCTCGTATCCAAAGAGTTCGCTTTCGACGAGGTGTTCGGGAAGCGCGGCGCAGTTTACGTCGACGAATGACTTGTTGCAACGCAGAGAGTGCTGATGGATCGCCTTGGCGACGACTTCCTTGCCGCAGCCCGTCTCTCCGACAATGAGGATTGCGGCATCGTGCTGCGCCACCCGCTCGACCATACTCATGACATGGCGCATGATCTCGCTACGAACTACGGCGGTAGTGCCGTCCCCGAATTGCAAGTCAGCAGAAGGCTTCATGAGCGTACGGGTTTGCGCGAGGTGACTCCGAGGACGAGGAACTACGCGATTCCCTTGGGAATCTTTAACATGGCAGGGCTGGGAAACGGTAGGTTACTTCAGTTTAGGCGATTGAGATCAGAGGGTTAGACGGCGAAGCGGGAAGAGCATTGGCCCTCTACGGGAATGCCAGGTTCCGGGCGGCCCAGAGCGCCATCCACTGGGCATGAGGTGGAGTCGTGATCGAGCGGTGCGTCTCCAACGGACTAGCTTCCCCAAACTGCGGATGCCGCCGACAACAAGCTAAGCGCTAAGACCGTCGCCGAAAGCAGCACCACTACGATTAACGCCTTCTTGAATCTTTTCATTTCTGCCTCTCCTTCTGGTTGAACTTCTTTCTAGCTGCCCCACACTGCCGAGGCGCTGCACGTGATCGCCAACAACGTGACGATGGCCGGAATGATTAGAGCGTATGCAAGTTTCAGGAGTCTGTTTTTCATCGGTTCCCTTTTTTCCAATCGAATTTGAGTTCGTGAAAGTTACTGACCGGCTTCGTCATCGCCGTTGTCGTCGATGCTGAGCGCGTCGCTACCCGAGCCCACCGAGTTGCCCCAGACCACCGAGTTCCCCCAAACCACGCTGTATCCGTTCATGGTTGAGTTGCCCCAAATCACTGAGCTACCCCAAATCACCGAGCTGCCACTGAGCAGGCAATTGCCCCAGATCACCGAGTTGCCCCAAATGACTGAGTTGCTCCAAACCGACGATGGATCAGCCACCAGGGTCGCGCTTCCTGAAGAATTCATCACGGCAATCGGCGACAGTGCGGTACCTTGCACCGGGTCCTGATTGGCCAGCGCGTTGGGAATGTTCAGATAGCCAGATCCCACGGTGAAGACATCGTATTGATAAGTGGTGAGGACGCCGTCGACCATGAGCTGCGTCGAAACTGGGAACGTCTTATCCGAGGTTTTCATGAGGCGCGCTTTGATTACATCGGGGGTCGTGCCCGGGTTCGCTTCCAGAAGCAGAGCGGCTGCGCCACTGACTACCGGCGTCGCCATGCTGGTGCCGCTGAGAATGAAATAAGAGCGGTTGGCCCACATGGAACCGCCATACGTGTTCGGCGAAACTTCGTTGGTCGGGAATTCCTGGTCCAGTGTGCTGCCCGGTACCAGGAGCGACGCGATGCGGTTGCCCGGCGCAACCACGTCGGGCTTGATTACGTGATCGATTGCACTGGGACCCTTCGAACTGTAGGTGGTAATGACGTCATCGGACTTCGACGCCGTCCCCATCGCGTTCATGGCGCCGACAGTAATGACATAGGGATCGTTGCCCGGTGCGCCGATCAAGCCATACCCGTGTGTGCCGTAGTCGTTATCGCGGCCAAGGTTTCCGGCGGCCACAACCACTACGATTCCGGACTTCCAGGCGGCTTCGACAGCCTGGCAGAGAGGGTCTTGCTGGTAGCTCTCGTAGACGGCGCGTCCCAGTGAAAGATTGATGACCTGAATGTTGTAAGTGCCCTTAAGAGCGATCGCCTGCTGAATAGCGGCAATCACGTAAGAATCCTGGCCGCTGCCGTTGCCGTCGAGCACCTTCAGGTTGACCAGGCTCACGTGCGGCGCGGCTCCGTAGATTGCATGCGGAGCCCCCAAACCGCCCGATTGCGAAGCGTTGCCGGCGAGAATTCCCGCTACGTGTGTGCCGTGTCCGTAATGATCGTTGGTGTCGGTGCCGGGAACGAAGCTTTGGCTATAGATCACACGCGACTGGCCCGTAGCCGGATCATGCAAATCAGGATGGTCGCTGATACCGCTATCGATGACAGCGATGGTGACGCCTGTTCCGTCAAGACCGTAACTCTGCTGGGCGACGTTCGCGCCTACTGTCACTTCGGTGAAATCGGATGCCGGGCTGAGAGGACGATTGGGAGAAACATAAGCAACTTCGGGATCGCCCGCCAACGCCGCTAAGCGGTTCGCCGGCACATGGAAGACTCCGCCGGGGATCAGGCTGAATTTCTGCTTGTTCACTCCGCCGAACTTGGCCATGCGCTGAAGAGTGCTAGCCATTGGAGCGTGCTTAAACTGGACGATGACTTCAACAGGTTGAGTGGACGAGGGACTCTTCCGCAACAGAGACGCGACCTCAGGAGCGACCTTGTGCCCCCACGGAGTCGCGGCGTCCCCTTCGGCCACTTTCATTTGCGCCGAGCCAATCCCCAGACCTAAGAGAAGAAATACAGTGAGAGCGAGTGTCCATTCGCCCAAGCGAGCTGCGGGTCGAGTGAAACTCTGCTTACCGTTTCCAGCGCCCTGCCTCATTGAAGTCTCCAGCCAACCCAGACTTTTCGGGGAAGTCGAGTCGTGATGACAAGTGCAGGTATGAGTCCAATGGCGAATCCCTGGTAAGCAACTGATTACATTAAGCATATCGTCCGCTTGGCAAGTTTTGGCAGGGGACAGCTTGTCCTCACGCGACCCTCCGTGACGTCGCGAATGATGGGCTAAACGACTGTCATATAAGGCCTTAGTGCAAGGAGGCCGCGAGAGGACAAGCTGTCCTTGGGGAACGCCTTTCAGCATCCGGACGAGAGACACAAAACCGTATTACCAAAGTTTGGGAAAATTCCCGTAACTGATTGTTGTTAATAACCTTAGCTGCTATCAATGTAGGTTGAACCCTCAGAAATTTCCCCCAAGGGCCAGCTAAGAAGAAGTGCGGAGGGACATGGCAGGTCGCTCTCAGTCTTGGAGAGACATGACCGCAGGCGCCAAGGTCTTTATCAGCCTTGTCGTCATCGCGGGCACGGGTGCGCTCCTCTATGGAGCGATCAATCCGAGCAGCCGGAACATCAGCAAGTTTGTCTGCTACCTGCTGGTAGCGTTGCTGGCGTCGCGGCTGAAGGTCAATCTTCCTGGCATCACCGGCACCATGTCGGTGAACTTCCTATTCATTCTGCTGGGTGTGCTGGAACTGAGCTTCGCCGAGACGCTGGTGCTGGGGACGGCGGCCATCCTGGTGCAGTGTTTTTATCGCGACCGGCCAAGCGCGATCCAGGTGACCTTCAACATCTGCGCGAGCGCGCTTTCGATCGCGACCGCGTGGGCCGTTTATCACCTTCCCTTCCTGCAGAAAGAAATTACCAACAGCACAGTTCTGCTGGTGGTGGCGGCCTCGGTCTACTTCGTTGCGAATACTGGATCGATTGCCACGGTCATCGCGCTTACCGAGCACAAGTCTCTTAACAACATTTGGGTGGAGTGCTACTTCTGGTCGTTTCCCTACTACCTCGTGGGCGCGGGTATTGCCGGCGTGGTCGGTTGGTTCAATCAAAAGTACGAGTGGCAGACTTCGCTACTCATCGTTCCGGTCATCTACCTGATTTACCGCTCGTATCGCCTGTATCTAGGAAAACTCGAGGACGAGAAGCGGCACGTCGAAGAGATGGCCAACCTGCATCTCCGAACGATTGAGGCACTCGCGCTAGCGATTGAAGCCAAAGATCACACCACTCACGATCACTTGCAGCGGGTGCGCGTGTACGCCATTGAAGTGGCCAAAGAGTTGGGCGTGAGTCCCGACGAGATGGAAGCTCTGCACGCCGCCGCGCTGCTGCACGACATCGGCAAGCTCGCCGTGCCGGAGCACATTATCTCGAAACCCGGCCGCCTGACGCCGGAAGAGTTCGAGAAAATGAAGATCCATCCGGTGGTGGGCGCGGAGATTCTGGAGCGCGTGCGCTTTCCGTATCCCGTAGTGCCGATTGTGCGCGCGCACCACGAACGCTGGGATGGGTCGGGTTATCCGTTCGGATTACGAGGAGAAGAAATCCCTATCGGCGCCCGCATTCTTTCCACAGTCGACTATCTGGACGCACTGGCTTCCGACCGCCAGTACCGCCGCGCGCTGCCCCTGGAAGAAGTGATGCAGCGCCTGATCAAGGAGTCGGGCAAATCGTTCGATCCGAAAGTTGTCGCAGTTCTTCGGAAGCGTTATCTCGATCTGGAAAAAGTCGTGCAGGCGCAATTCGGACACGACGTCGCGTTTAAGTTGTCGACGGAAGTCCGTGTGGAACGCGGCACGGCGCCGGACGCCGGCTTCGAAGACGCCACCGTGAAAGACCCTCCGGGGCAGGAAGCTACGTTCCTTTCGTCGATCGCCGCGGCACGTCAGGAGGCACAGACCTTATTCGAACTCAGTCAGGACCTGGGCGCTTCGCTCAGCCTGGGCGAAACGTTGTCGGTGTTCTCGCTGAAGCTTCGGCGCCTGGTGCCCTACGACGCGATCGCAATCTACGTGAAGCGCGGAACCGAATTGATCCCGGAATACGTTAACGGCGATAACTTCCGCCTGTTCGCTTCGCTGCGTATTCCGCTGGGCCAGGGCCTGTCCGGATGGGTGGCACAGAACCGTAAGCCGATCATCAATGGCAATCCGTCGGTCGAGCCGGGATATCTGAACGATCCGACAAAGTTCAGCACCTTGCGATCGGCGTTGGCGATTCCGCTTGAAGGATTGGCCGGGGTCGTGGGCGTGCTCGCGCTCTATCACGCGGAACGGGACAATTTCACCTCTGATCATTTACGCATTCTGCTCGCCATCAGCTCGAAGATGGCCCTGGCGATTGAAAATGCACTGAAATATGAGCAGGCGGAAAGTTCAGCGACGACAGACTACCTGACGGGGCTTCCCAACGCGCGTTCGCTCTTCCTGCAGCTTGATCGCGAACTGGCACGGTGCAAGCGCGACACCTCCACCCTGACAGTCATGGTCTGTGACATGGACGGCTTCAAGCAGATCAACGATCGCTTCGGCCACCTTGAAGGCAATCGCGTTCTGCGGCTCTTTGCGCAGGCTCTGAAGGAAACCTGCCGCGAGTACGACTATGTGGCCCGTATGGGCGGAGACGAATTCGTCGTGGTTGCGCCGGGCCTGCCGCCTGACGCGGTTGCTAAGAAATCAGAGAGCCTCCGCGAGTTGGCCAAGCAGGCCGGGCGCGACGTGTGCCAGGAAGATATCTTGTCACTCAGCATCGGTCAGGCGCTCTATCCGGAAGACGGCCGCGACGCTGAAGAACTGCTCGCCGAAGCCGATCGGCGCATGTATATCGAGAAGCAGCAGCAGCCGTCGCGCAAGAATCGGCGTGTGTATCCTCGCATGAAGTGCCGGGTGACGATCGAATTGCAGCCGAACGAGGGTAGCCCGTTGCTCGGCAATCTCACGAACATCAGCCTGGCCGGCTGCTTTGTCGAAACCAGCGCGATCATGCCGGCCGGTAGCAAGCTGAAACTTATTTTCTCGATCGATGACGGAAAACTTCAGACTGAGGGAGTCGTGGTTCGTATCGACCCCGGTTCGGGAATCGCCGTCCAGTTCAACGAAATGAATCGTGAGGACCGCGACCGGATGCACCGCATCCTGGAATACGTCCATAACACGACGATGTTCTACGACAACCGCTACTTCTCGAAGCTGCAGAACCAGTAGCAGTCACCCTTGGAGAGAAATTACGCGATTCACGCTGGCAAAACTCGCGGGCAAAATCTTGATCGTCGTTCTGCTGGGAGGATTCCTCGGCGCGACGCTCGTCCGCTTTGCCCCGGGATTTGGGGTGGACGAAGAGGAACTCGACACCCGCCTGAATAACCAGAGTGTTCAGGCGCTGCGGGATGCTGAGGGGCAAAAGCGAAATCTTTTCGCTTTCTACTCTCACTATCTTGGGCAGCTTCTGCACGGCGATCTGGGCGTTTCACGAACGCTGCAGCGTCCCGTAACGCAACTTCTGGCGGAACGATTTCCGGAGACTTTGAAGTCGGTGGGATTGGGGCTTCTGGTGGGATGGACCCTCGCTCTTCCCTTGGCCATCGCTGTCGTCATGTCGCGTGCATGGTTGCTGGACACACTCTCTAATCTGCTGGTCAGCTTGTTGCTGTGCGTTCCGGCCGCGGTGTTCGCCTTGCTGTTTGTACTCGAGCAAGTGCCGGCTCGTTTACTGCTGAGTCTTGTGGTCTTCCCGAAGGTCTTCCGCTACTCGCGGAGTCTGCTAGCGCGCAGCTCTTCTCTGCCTCACGTCCTGACAGCGCGGGCTAAGGGATTGGGAAATCTGCGAGTGCTGGCGTGGCACATTCTGCCGACTGCTGCGCCTCAGCTTGTGGCTCTCGCCGGAGTTTCACTCAGCCTGGCTTTTGCAGCGGCGATTCCAGTGGAAGCACTCTGCGATCTTCCGGGGATCGGGCAACTCGCATGGAAAGCGGCCTTGGGACGCGATGTGGAATTGCTCGTCAACCTCACCATGATCGTGACTCTGATCACGCTTCTTGCCAACTCCGCCTCCGACCTTGCCGGTCAATATTTTCGGACAGGTGAAGCATGAAATGGGCGCGCCTCATCGCGATTGGGCTTTTGGTTCTGGTCGCAGCCGCCTGCCTGTTGGCAAACTTTCTAGCGCCCGCTCCGTATGCTCATCAGTTCCGTGACTTGCCGAACGCTGCGCCTTCTCATCAGCATTTTCTGGGAACCGATGATCTTGGGCGCGATCGCTTCTCCCGTGTGCTCTACGGAACGCGCGTATCGCTGTTGCTCGCTCCCGCCGCGGCCTTGCTCACCGGCCTGCTCGCAGGATTGATCGGCGGGGTTGCTGGATTCGCAGGAGGTTGGGTCGAACGCGTCGTGATGGCGGCCACGGATCTCTTCTTGTCGCTTCCCTGGTTATTTCTGCTGATCACCGTGCGCGCGATTTTGCCGCTGAATGTTGCACCGATGACATCGGTGATGATTACGTTTGCACTGCTGGGCTGCCTGGGTTGGGCGGGAGCGGCGCGGGTCATTTGCGCCGATGCGCGGACGTTTTCTCAGTCGGACTTCGTGTTGTTAGCCAGAGCATCCGGGAGTAGCGGCTTTCGCCTGCTGTGGCGGCATCTCATTCCTAATCTCAAGCCGATCTTGTTTGCGCAATTCTGGATTTCGATCCCGGTGTTCATCCTGACCGAGGCCAATCTTGGCATCCTTGGCTTGGGCGTTGCCGAGCCTCTGCCTTCGTGGGGCAGTCTGCTGCGCGAACTGGAAAGCTTTTCGTCCGTCTCAACCCAGCCGTGGCAGTTTGTTCCTCTGATTCTGTTCATCGTGGTGGTTAGCAGTTTCCATCTGGTCTTAACTAAGCAGGAGTTGCCCGCATGAAAAAGTTCTTCGCCACAATCGTGTTCGCCATTTTCGTTGTTTCCAGCGCACTGGCGCAGGCCGGCGGCGAGCTTCGCTTCTGTCTGCATTCGGAGCCGAAGACTTTCAATCCCGTGCTCATGGAGGATGATTCCTCTGAGACGATTCGCTACCTGACCGGTGGCGTCCTCATGCGGGTCAATCGCCAGACGCAGGAACTGGAGCCAGAGTTGGCGACCTCGTGGAAGGTCACTGACGGCGGGAAGACGATAACGTTCCAGTTGCGCAAAGACGTGCGCTTCTCGGATGGCACGCCATTTTCCTCCGCGGACGTGGCGTTTACCATGCAGCAACTGATGGACCCCGCCATGCACTCGCCCACGGGCGATTCCTTCCGCTCCGGCGATGGCAAGGTCGAGACCCGCGTGCTGGCGAAAGATCGAGTGGCAATCACCTTCCCGGCCCCAATCTCGGGCCTCGATAAACTTTTCGATCAAGTTGCCATCATGTCCGCGACTTCTCCGCTGAAGGAGATGGCCGTCCTCGGTCCTTATGTTGTAGCGGAGAACAAAGCCGGCGCATACCTGATCCTCAAGCGCAATCCCAATTATTGGAAGCACGATGGCAACGGACGCCAGTTGCCTTACATCGACTCCGTCCGTCTCGATATCCAGCAGAATCGCGATATCGAGATGGTGCGCTTAACTCACGGGGAAATCGACTTTATCAACTCTCTCGACGCCGAATACTTCGACAAACTGGCGAGCACCGATCCGGCGATGGCTCACGATGCCGGCGTTTCGCTCGACACCGAATTCATGTGGTTCAATCAGGTGCCGAACTCGCCGCTTCCTGCCTACAAGAAAGCCTGGTTCACCTCGACCAACTTCCGTCACGCGATCTCGGAATCGATCAACCGCGGCGACATGGCCCGCATCGCATTTCGCGGACATGCGCAAGCCGCAATCGGCCCCGTCTCTCCTGCCAACAAATTCTGGTTCAACGCCAAGCTGCAGCCGCACCCCTTCGATCAGAAGTCTGCACTGCAACTGCTCGCCCATGATGGCTTCCACATGCAGGGCGATACGCTGCGCGATCGCGACGGACACGCTGTTGAGTTCTCGATCATCACTAATGCGGGAAACAAGTATCGCGAGCGGATGGCGACGATGATCCAGCAGGATCTGTCGGGGATCGGCATCAAGCTGAACGTGGTCACGCTCGACTTCCCTTCCCTGATCGAGCGCATGACGCGAACTTTCGATTACGAAGCCTGCCTGCTCGGCCTGGTGAACACCGACCTCGATCCGAATTCCGTGATGAATGTCTGGCTGAGTTCTTCCGAGAATCATCAATGGAATCCGAGCCAGAAGACTCCCGCCACGCAGTGGGAAGCGGAGATTGACCGACTGATGAAAGATCAAGCTTCGACGCTCGATCCGAACAAGCGCAAGGCATCGTTCGATAAGGTTCAGGAGATTGTCTGGCAGCAGGAGCCATTCATCTACCTCGTGAATAAGAATGCGCTCTCGGCAGTTTCGACTTCCGTGCGCAACGTTCATCCCGTGGCTCTCCGGCCCCAGGTGTACTGGAATATCGACCAGCTTTCGGTGACCAGCGAGGTTGCCAGGAATCACTAATGGAAGCGGCGCCTCTGCTCTCGATTCGATTGTCAGTGAGCTATCCCGGCAAGCCCGGCGTGCTTCGTGACGTCGCGCTCGAGATGCGCGCGGGCGAAATTCTGGGCTTAGTCGGACAGAGCGGGTGCGGCAAGAGCACGCTGGCGCTGGCGATTCTGCGATTGCTTCATCTCAAGAATGGCAAGGCGGAAGGCTCACTCCAGCTCAACGGCCGCGACCTTATGACGATGAAAGAGCGCGAAATGCGCTCGCTTCGCGGCCGGGAGATAGGTTTGGTGTTGCAGAGTCCGATGTCATCGCTCAATCCCGCGTTGCGCATCGGCACCCAGATGGAAGAGGCGTGGAAAGTTCATAAACGTGGCACGAACGATGACTGCCGCGAAGAAATCCTCGAAGCGTTGAAAAACGTCAGCCTGCCCGCCGATCCGGAACTACTACGGCGATTCCCTTCCCAACTCAGCGTCGGGCAAGCGCAACGCGTGCTGATTGCGATGGCCGCGCTGCATCGTCCGTCGCTGCTAATTGCGGATGAGGCGACAAGCGCGCTTGATCTGATCACACAAGCGGAAATCCTGCAGTTGTTCCGCGATCTCAGCCAGAAATTTGAAATGGGAATTCTCTATATCTCCCACGACATGCTCTCGGTCGCAACCATTAGTCACCGAGTGGCCGTGATGCATGAGGGAGAGATTGTCGAATGCCGCGAGACCGCCGAAGTCTTCCGCAACCCGCAACATCCCTATACGCAGGAATTGATTCGCGCGCTCCCAGTAGTGCCGCAATTTGCGCGGGCAGCAGCGCAGAGATAGAGCTGGCCACGGATTACGCGGATGCTCAGGGATTTTTGAGAGATATTGAAGACTTATTCGCGGGAATCCGCGAAATCCGTGGCTAGGTTTATCTTCGGCCGGGATGGAACTCGCCCTTGCTGGAGAACTGCGAGTAGGGCCACTCGTTTTTCTTTGCCGGCGCTGTTGCCGTCGCAGCCGCTGCCATGGCTACCGGCTCGACGCCCCAATCCGCGGGCGCGGGATGAATGCCCCAGACGTTTCCCGTTTGCTCGAGCGCGAGTCCGACAAGCCAAAATTTCCCGCCAGTTCCTAATGGCACGCAATTCACGACCATCGCCCCAACCGCTTGTCCAGTCGGCAATTCATCCAGATCGACTTGCAACCCCGGCGTGAGCGGGCGCGAAAGACGAACGCCGCATCCCTGCGGATTTACCACCAGCGTCTGGCAGCGTTCAGTGAACTCCGACGATGGATCGAGACATGTGACTCGCACAGGAAGCTGTGCGCGAATGCGGGTGCCGCGGCGAGCGGCTTCGAAGGATGTTGCAGTGGGCTCCATGCGCTTCTTCAAAATTCTACGTCGGCGGGCGAGAAGTTCCCGCTGCGAAGATCTAGGAAAGAGCACGAAGGTAACCACGAAATCCCGGAGTGGGATGACCGACGGCTAGACGCCTACCATGGGACGGATCTGAATGAGCGGACCAGAAGCGGCCAACTTCGCCTTCCGCAGCATATTGGCCGACGCAATGCCCGTCCGTTGAAACGACTTTTCGCAATCGGCGCTCGACGGGCCGCGCATATTGCCTTCCATATAAGCCAAGCCAGGGCAGCGAGTACAGCTTCCGACGTGGCTACAGGTGGAGCAGACCGGCAAATCCTTGGCGCGGATCGAGCGCACATCGTTCAGCTCAGGAGAATGTTTCCAGATATCCAGGAATCGCTGTTGCCGCAGATTTCCCGTCGGCAGCGGAAACTGCACGCAGGGGAATACGTCACCATAAGGCGTGATATAAGCGGCGGTGTGGCCAGCGCTGCAAGGAACGCCCTCCATCACATCGTCGCCCGGCGGAGGAGGCGGCGCGCAGAATTCCTCGACATCTCCTACGAGATCTTTATTGTGAAAGACCGCATTCAACTCGGAGCCGGGTATCCTCAGACTAAGAATTGACGTGTCGCCATCCATCTTAGGCGTGATCGTCGGATCGAGCGTGTACGTGACTCCAAGCTCGCGAGCCAGCGCCTGGACTCCGGCATGCTCGCCCAAGTTCGCCGTCATCATGACATTCGCAATCACAACCTTCAGCCCCTGCGACTTCAGGAAGCGAATCGCCCGAACACTCTTTTTCAACGAGCCGGGCAGCTTGGTGATTGCGTCGTGCACTTCCGGCCGATGCGAATAAATGCTGATCTGAACCTGTTCGACTCCCAAGTCGCGAATGCGCTTCGCTTCGGCGGCGCCGATCATGACGCCATTGGTCTTGATGCGAATGTTGAACATCAGCTTGCGGGCGTATTCCAGGATTTCGAAAAAATCGCGGCGCATGAGCACTTCGCCGCCGCTGAGGGTCAAGAAAAAGGTTCCGGCTTCCGCCAGTTGATTCAGGATGTCCTTGATTTCCGCGGTGGTCAGTTCGCCGTGATCATCGTGATCGAGATAGCAGTGGACGCAGCGCTCGTTGCAGCGGTAGGTCACATCGAGGTGAATGCCCAGCGGGACGCCGAGGTCGAAAGCCCGTTCGTTCATCTGATGCATCAAGCTCATGCGGCCTCCACCGGCCCCGAGGCTACGTCTTCGAAAGGATGATCGGACACTTTGAGGATGCCGTGTTGCGAAAGTTGCTCGACAAACTGTTCAGCATCACGAGCCGCAACTTCCGGCTCAACATCGAAAGTCGGGCAGACACGATCCACTACGATCGCCGAGAGCGGAGTTTTGCCGTCGGCGGCCTGCCAAATGACGGTAGCTACTTCGTTCAATGTAAAAAATGTCGAGTCGGCCGCCGACATCACCATCATCTCTCCACCCAGCACGCGGGCGGCGATGGCAGTGCTTCGCGAAATGTATTTCTCGCTCATCGAATCAAATCCCACACGCGGTTATCGGGGAAGAACGTCAGTCGGCGTACAGGAACTTGCTCAACGAACTCGCACGCAGCTTGAAAAATCAGGTTCACTAGCTCCGCATCTTCGGCGAAAAAGAGAATGTTGCGCATCAGGCTGCGCACCGCATCCGCCGTGGCAATCGCCTCGATCTTATTTTCATCGCCTTTGGCGAGAAAATAAAGGCCTGCGATCGGAGCTGCCTGATTCTCTCCGACGCGCGCCAACTCCCCGGCAAACGGCGTCCCGCAGGCTTCGTACCCGTTCGACCCCCGGCGAATGTAGGAAATCTCGTCGGTCAGCAGAGTCGCATCTTCGGGAATGAGCCCCGAAATCGTCGTTTTGCCGGCCCCGGAAACGCCGGAAAATAAGAACGCTCGCCCGTTGCGAATCGCGCTGGCGGCATGCAGCAGAAACCCGCCTTCGCGCGCCAATACCAGCGTGTGCACGATACGAAGTACCGAGTCGAGAGAGTAAGGATTGGCCGATTGGCGGATGGTGCCTCGTCCCGCATCTGGATCCCAATGAGCGCGGAAGTCGCCCCGCCTCAAATACCATTCACGTCCCTGCACTTCGACGTGCGCGTCTTCCTCTTCCCCATCAGCAGGTGGGGCGATCAGATCCACGTCAAACTCGAATCTGGGATCTGCAGAGCCGCCCAGGAATTTCGCGTAGCGGTCCGCCAGCATTTCTTTGAAGGAGGGGTCGTGGGTGCGCAGCAGGATAGGCAAACCACCAATCTCCACGGAAATTTCGTGACCGCGACTCATTGCCTGTTCCTACGGCCGAGAAGGTAAAGACGGTGGCGTTACCGAGTTCCTTCTGAAATGGTTGGCGCGAATCCCAATTGGCTTCGCCGTGCCGCGTGCCACCGCAGCACAATGTTGCTCGCAAAATCGAAACGGCTCAAAATCCAGCCTAAACCCCTCTGCAGAAGCGACTGCTCCGGCGCCAATGAAAACTCGCGCGACCCGCGGCGAACCGCTGCTACCCGGCCCAGCACTTCCGACGGCGCGATCGCAATATCGTCATCGTTCATACAGTCGCCGCGAGTGACGACCTGAGTTTGCCCCGCCGAAGGTGTTACTCGGACTATGCGATGAATAACGAACTGTTCGCGTCGCTGGAAGAGGATAATTTCTCCAACGCGGGGTTTGTCCGCCGCAGTAACGATGGTCACAATATCCCCAGGGAACAAAGTGGGCAACATGCTGCTTCCGGTGACACCCAGGCGCAATACTCCGCTCGATCGCAGTATTTCTGCTGCCAGGCTACGCGCGCTATCTGCAGCGGTGAGGGCGCTCATAGAAAAGGGGTTACGACGATTTCTTAATCAGACGGCAGGTTCCCTGACTATGCTGTAGTTTCCCGCAAACCAGAGCGAGCGTCTCAAAAACCTTTTCGAAACGAAAGTCTGGCTTAACGTACGGTTTTTTGACCGTCCCCTGGCTCAATGCGTTTGCATCCATACCCGCCGGCGCGTTCTTTGGATTCATAGAAATCCCAGCAGTTCCAATGTCCAGTGCCACCGCTACCGCTCAACCCAGAGCTCTATTTAAGATAACGCAGTGTACAACATACGGTCCGCGAAATGCTAACCTTTAAGTTGCTGGAAAGGCACCCCCAACCGGCTTTCGCAGGCTTTTCTTTCTAGTAAAAAGACAGGGTTCCTCCTCTGCGTGCTGCGCGCAAGGTGCGCGAGAAAACCCAGAGGCTTGAGGGCAGCAAAACCGCGCAGAATAGCGCCAGGACCGCGATTTCCCGGCCCAATCCGCCGAAATCTACCCCTTGCAGCAAGGCCATCCGCATCGCGGTCAAGGCGTGAGTGATGGGAATCCATTCCGCTAACCTCGACAGAGGCTTCGGCAATGTGGAGACCGGAAACAGCGTTCCTGTCATGAACCATGCCCCGGAACCAAGAAGCCAAACCAAGGCGGATCCTTTTTGAATGGCTAGTTGCAGAGACGCGGCAAACATGCCGAAAGCCACGGCAATCATCAGTGAGAGGGCGAAGATCATCAGACTTCCCAGCACATTTGGATGAAAGGGAAAATCCGAAAGCAGCAGCCCGGCTCCGATATAAAAGACAAGCTGCAGAGTGCTTCCGGCAAATGCCGAGAGAGCGCTCAGAAAAAGCAATACCAGAGGGGGGGTCGAGGTGGTCATCAGTACTTCCAGCGTGCCGGTCTGTTGCGCCTCTTGAATGATGACGAGGAACGCATTGATTCCAGTGACTAGAAACGTATAGAAACCGGTGCCGACCAGCAGAAATGGAAAATAATCGATGCCTTCGGGACGGAATCCCGGCCCGATGGCGTGCGCAAGATAGTAGAAAGCCGCCAGTTCCGCAGCCGCACCAAGAATTGTGATGAGAAAACCGGTGCGATAGCGAATCGCGGTCAGCCAGTCCCGCTTCGCGATCGCGACCGTTTTGTCGAGCAATCCTTCCAAACTCATCTCCACGTTCGTGGAACCGCGTGAGCGGATTCGTCTACTTCTCCGGTCTTTTCGAAATAGAAAGCTCGGAGTTCCTCCACATTCGAGCCGGCGATTTTTTTGTACCCGGCCAGTTGGCCACCATGCAGCACCGCGACGCTGTCACCCACGGCGACTGCCTCTGAGAACGTATGTGTCGCCAGAAGGACGGTAGCTCCGTGCGTAGGCAATTCGCGAACGAGCTTCCAGAAATGTCCGGCCGACCCCGGATCCAGGCTTCGGGTCGGCTCATCTAGCAAAATCACCGCAGGCTCTTTGATCAACGCACGCGCGATACCCAGCCGCTGATACATGCCACTGGAAAACTTCATGACCAGGGTGTCGCTGGCGTCAGAAAGCCCAACCCGCTCCAGCATCTGGTTGACTTTTTGGGAGCGTGTTTTGCGGGGAACGTCATCCAGAGCCGCGAAGAAGTCCAGATTTTCACGGGCAGAAAGCCGGGGGAAGAATGATCGCTCGGCGGCCACGGCAAAACCGACGCTCCGCCGCACGTGCTCCGAGTCTTGTTGCGTATCTGCCTGTTCGACCAGCACATGTCCGCGATCCGGTAAGAGCATCGTCGATACCAGCTTCAACATCGTTGTCTTGCCGCTGCCGTTCGGGCCGAGCAGCACCAGCACTTCTCCACGTTTCACCGTCAACGAAATGTCTTCGAGCGCGCGCGTCTCTCCTCCACGCTCTTGGCCCATCCAGTTAAAGAGCGCCGGACGGTGCCGGAAGATCTTGCTGACGGATTCGAAGACAACGGTGTCCATGCGGTCCCCGTGAAGCCTCTGTATTATAGTGTCGGCAGTTCCGCATGAGCGCATCCCCTGTGCAACCCGCAGTTCGTCGGGATTCCGCCACCCTGCAATTCTCTTCGATGGATCCGGAATTTGCTTTGCTGCTGGCTTGCTGCCGGGACCTTTCACCCGCGGATCGCGATGGACAGATTCGGGCATTGACGGGACGTCCGCTTGACTGGGGCAGGTTCCTTTCGGCCGCGGAGCATCATGGGGTGATTCCGCAAGTTGGAGCAACGCTGTGTGCGGCCGACCACGTGGTTCCAGCCGACCAATATCCAACTATTCGCCGACTTTACGATTCCAACGCGCGCCGGGCTCTTTGGTTAAGCGGCGAATTAATCCGCGTGGTTAAGCACCTTGAATCCCATAAGATTCTGGCCGTTCCCTACAAGGGCCCCGCCCTTGCCCAGTTCTTGTATGGCGATGTGGTACGCCGCCAGTTTTCCGATCTCGACATTCTGGTTCACGCTCGCGATGTTGCGCGAACGCGAAATGCTTTGGTTGAAATCGGATTCACCCCCGGGACCACGCTCACCCCGCGTGAAGAGCGGGCTTTTTTGCAGTCAGGATATGAACTAACATTCGACTCGCCGAACGGTCGCAATCTTCTCGAAATTCAGTGGCAAATCCTGCCACGCTTTTACGCAGTCGATTTCGATATGGAAGGATTTTTCGAGCGGGCAGTCACCCAGAACCTGGCGGGTGTCACGATTCGTTCGTTGCGCGCGGATGACCTTCTACTGGTGCTTTGTGTCCACGCGGCTAAGCATCTTTGGATCCAACTGTCCTGGCTTTTTGACATCGCCGCACTGGCAAGAACAGCGCAGCTCGATTGGGATTCAGTGTGGCGTCAGTCTGAAGCGCTGGGCATTCGCCGGATCGTGGAAGTGACTGTCGCTTTGGCACAACGGCTGCTTGGCACCCCGCTGCCGCCAGGAATGCAAAAAGACCCGAATCCCGACGCCCTGGCCGCGGAACTCATCCCGTTGATCGCGAACAGCTCAGCAATCGACCCGGAATCAATCGCCTACTTCCAGCGATTCGCTAGAACCAGAGAGGGGACCGGCGATCGCGCGCGCTTCTGGTGGCGGCTGGCGACCACTCCCAGCATGGGCGAGTGGTCCACGTTGCGACTGCCGGCGCCGCTATTCCCCCTATATCGCGTGGTCCGGGCGGCCCGCCTCGTAAGACGGATCTTCTAAACCCTAGTCGCGCTCGCGATACTCTTCCGGAACATCGTCCTCGGGAACTTCGTGCGTGCGCACCTCGCCCTCATCGGCGTCCGGAGCGTCTTCGACTCCACTGATGACTTCCGCTTCGAAGTCCTGCCCTTCTTCGGCGAGTTCGTCCACGGTTTCTGAATCCGCGTCGGCGACGTCACTTAACCCCTGATTGTCACCCGATTGCCCCGCTGATTCCGGGCCCAAGCCTTCGTTGATCAACGAATCGTCGTCTTCTTCGAATTTTCTTTTTCTTAATGCCATAAATTTCTCCTTACGTGCCCAACGTCAGCACCACGCGGAACCGCGCCTTGCCGCTCATCATCTGGTTGTATGCTTCATTGACTTTGCTCAGCGGATATTTCTCGATCATGGGACGCACGCCGCTTAACGCGCTGAATCGCAGAGTATCTTCGGAGTCCATTGCCGTGCCCGAGGGCCATCCCTGCACATCTTTTCTTTGGTTGAGCAACTCGATGCCATTGAGCTGAAGCGGATCTCCGGACGCTCCGATCACCAGCAGCGTGCCACCGGCTTTGACGCCTCCCACCAACGCCGCCATCGATTTCGTGTCCGGCGCAGTCGCCAGAATCACCTGCGCACCGCCGAGTTTCTTCAACTGTTCCGACGGATCGCCTGCCTGCGTATCGATGTAGTCTCTCGCGCCGAGCTGCTTTGCCAGCGCCTCCTTGTCCTTCCCGCGGCCGATCGCCACGGTATGAAACCCCATCTTCTGCGCATATTGAATTCCTAGGTGCCCCAACCCGCCGATACCCTGCACGGCGACCAGGTCTCCGGACCGCGCCCCGACGTTGCGCAGAGAATTGAACACTGTGATGCCCGCGCAAAGCAAGGGGGCTGCTTCATCGGCGGGAAGATCGTCGGGCATGGCCGCCACCGCCTCGGTGTTCACGACCATAAACTCCTCGTAGCCGCCATCGAACGATATTCCGGTAACGCCGCCCTTCACGCAGAGAACAAAGTCTCCGCGGCGGCACGGTTCACACTCAAAGCAATGCGAGCCATGCCAGCCGACGCCCACGCGCTGGCCGACTTTCCAGGCGGTAATGGCATTGCCGACGGCGTCGATGCGCCCGGCGATCTCGTGTCCCGGGACGCGGGGATAAACAATGCCCGGCCACAAATTTTCTTTTACCAGCACATCGCTGTGACAGATTCCGCACGCTTCGACTTTGATGCGAACCTGTCGCGGCCCTGGCTGAGGAATGTCTCGCTCTACCAATTCAAAATCGCCGCCGGGCTTGGAGATTTGCGCTGCTTTCATGCGTGCCATGAGCTTCCCTTTCTGGACAGAAAATATGGACGAAGAATGCGTGGTATGGATGAACCCCGTCAGCAAAGCTCTAGATGATCGAAGAACTCGAAGGGATTCTCGCAGACAGCGGAAATTATCGGCTGGCTAATCCCCCGGCCGTTTCTCCGCCATCGATCGTAAAGACCTGACCGGTCACGTACGCCGCGTCATCCGACGCCAAATAGGCGAATAATGCCGCGATTTCCTCAGGCTTAGCATGGCGCCGCAAAGGAATCTTCTGGTTCACCTGCTCCAGCATCTCATCGGTGTACTCAGCGCGCTGCATGGGCGTAAGCACATAGCCCGGGGCGACTGCGCAGACTCGTACTTTGGGTGCCAGTTCGAGAGCCATGGTTTTGGTCAACTCGATAACACCCGCTTTGGTGGCGTTGTAGTCGGCGTAAAAGGGCTGGCCCACGATGCCGTTGGTGGATGCAGTCTGAAGAATGACACCGCCATCGCGCTCCCACATGTGGCGGGCCGCGGTCTGGGCCATGTAGAAGACCCCAGTCAGATTGACGGCGAGAACCTTGTCCCATTCCGCGGGAGTGATGTCGAGAAACTTATGTCGGATGCTGATGCCGGCATTGTTGATGAGCACATCGACGCCGCCCATGATGCGAACCGCATCGGCGAAAGCAGCTTCGACCTGCTTCAGGTCAGAGACATCGGCGTCGAGTGTTCCGGCAAGCTCAGGGAGTTCATGCTGAATTCGCTTCCGGGCCTCGCTATCGCGATCGAGCACGCAAACCGCAGATCCTTCTTCCAGAAAGCGCGCCGCCGTCGCCGCGCCGATTCCGCTCGCCCCGCCAGTGATGAGCACACGTTTGTCGTCCAGTCCTCGCATGGGTCCCCTTGTTGTAGAGCGGCAAGGATAAAACGGATGGGGCGGCCGTGGCTAGGAGGCGTCTTAATTTGTCGCGACGTCGTTGTTTATCCAGACGTCATCCCGAAGCGCAGCGAGGGATCTGGCGTGTAGTGCTGTGGTGCTAACCAGGACGCGATCACTGCACGCCAGATGCTTCGCCCTTCCGGGCTCAGGATGACGCCAAAAAAAGAAAAGCTGAAACTACGACATCTTGCCTTGGAAGAAGTACACCAGCTCGATGATCAGAATGATGACGACCATCAACTCCAACACGAAGGCGCGACTCTGATTGAACTGGTCGACCATGAAGCGATAGAGCTCTTCTGCCGTGTGCACTTTCTGTGTGACGAGATCCTTGTAGTCCGGCACACCCACTTTCGAGGCGGCTAGCTTGTATAAGCGGGCAGAAAACATGTCGCTGAGGAACTTGATGGCATTATCCGCATGTTCGGTGAGTTCGTTCACGTCGAGCAGCACGGTGTGCAGCTTGGAGGCGGCGCGCGCCAGCTTCCATCGGGCCAGCGTACCAGTGCGTTTATCCATGAAGGCGTAAACAGCCTCGAGTTCGCGGGTCAGAAGTTCGTCGTAGTGGCGGAACTCCAGCAACTGCGAGTTGGCATACTCGAGCAGCTGAATCGCAGTCTCGGCGCCTGCCGCGCTGTCGTAGAGAAACGCCGCGTTGTATCCGATCACGGCCAGATCGTTCACGTAATACGAAATGCGCGACTGCAGAATCTCGTTGCGCTCACCATCAGAGAGCTGCACGGTCTCACCGCGAACGATCTGCGCGATCTGCGCTCCCTGCGTTGCCACTAGTTCAGATCCCGGAGGGTGCCCCTGCCAGTTCCCGCACGTGGAAGATGAAATAGTCTTCGCTTAGCCACTCGGTGTACGGCTTGACCAGACGCTGGCGCCGCCCGCTGCAGCTTTTCGCGAACGATGCGCGAAGCATGTCCCGCAAAGTCGACATCCCAAACCCAGCGGCTGCCTAGACGAACCAGCTTGTCCCAATCCCCAGCGAAAGGAAGTTCCAAGACCACGCTGAGCACGCCATAGTCGTAATACTTAATCTGCCCTTCGAGCCGCTCGCCGCTTTCCAGCACCAGAGGCTCGATCCCCTCGACTACCGGCGGCCGCTGATAGCGCACATACCCCGGCGTGGGATGCTTGAAGCTGGGCTGCTGCACGGTCCGGGCGCCGAAGATTTCGCGCAACTGGTCGAGCTTGATCTCTTCGCAAACGTCGAACTGGATCAGCACCAGCACCGATCCGCAGACCGGGGACCCGGTTGGCACCGCCGTCTTTCCATGGAGCGAGGTCTCGGCGATGGAGGTTTCGGTCACGATGAGCGATGGTTCGTTGCGGATCATTGGGGGCACCGGTGGAACCAGCTCCGGGCTAAGGGCTTAGGGAGATGGCCTTACCTATCTATAACTATTGTCCCAGAAACTGGCCCGTCTGGGCAGAGGCCAGAAGACGCTCATAATAAATAACTTACAATCCACGCGGATGTTGTCTTCGCTATTTGACGCCGACCACCATGGAGTCAGGCCCAACTAGATGCTCCACCCGGGTATCCCGGAATCCGGCGTCTTTCATCCACCCAGCGCAATCGGCGCCCGTGTAATCGAACCCGCCGTCGGTTTCGATCAGCATATTGAGGCTCATCAGCAGCCCGAACGCGTTCTTGGAACGGTCATCGTCGATGATGCTCTCGTAAACGATAAACGCGCCGCCCGGGGGCAGGGCTTCAAAGGCCTTCTTCACTAACATGCGCTTGATGTCGAGGTTCCAGTCGTGCAGGATGTGTCCCATCATCACCACGTCGGCCTTCGGCAGCGGATCGTTCATGAAGCTGCCGGGTGCGAACTCGACCCGGTCGGAGAGACCGTGAGCGCCGACGTAATCCTCAAAAACCGGGCCCACCTCAGGCAAATCAAAACCAATCCCTTCAATATGCGGATTGACCAGGGCCACCTGGGTGATCAATCCGCCCTGGGCGGTTCCAACGTCCACCGCGGTGCGGTACTTACTCCAGGGGAATTTCTGCGCGATGGCCATGTTGGCGCCATGGCTGATGCCGGTCATGGCCTTGAGGAATTCCTTAAGGCGCGCCGGTTCGGCGTAAATGGCTTCAAAAGGATTAGGAATTCCCGCCGTGACCTCGTTTTGCGCTTGGCCGGTGCGAAGCGCGGTAGTCAGACGACCCCAGAAGCCGTAAAGGCGATGGTTGGCCATCTCGAGGATTCCGCCGATATAGGAGGGCTTGCGCTTGTCCAGAAAGAAATCGGTGCTGGGCGTGTTGTAATAGCGGCCGTCCCGGCGCTCGAGGAAATTCAGGGACACGAGCGCATCGAGGAAATCACGCGCCGCCCGCGGATGAAGCCCCAGCCGTCCCTGGAGCGTCGCCAAGTCTTCCGGATGCTTCGCGAGTTCGGTGAAGAGTTCCATCTCCACTGCGCTCAACAGCGTCTTCGAAGCCCAGAATCCCAAACCGACTTGCAGGATGTGATCGGGCTGTGGCTGGCTCATGCGAAAGGTTGTCTCCGGTGGGGCAGTATAGCAGGGGCGAAAGAGAGATCGTTTTGCGGCTGTGACCAACGATGGAGATCGTCTTATGCCAAGGAGAATCGGATCGGTGGTCCCGATGCTGCGTCAATGAGCGTGATCGCTGTTAACATCACCTGTCCCCGGTCGATGGTGGACGACCTATGCGTGGCATTCTTGTGCTTGCCGTACTAACGATAAAGAGTAGCTATTCACAGAATGTGGAGCTTGCTGTCTCGGAAGCGAACGACGTTCCTGACACGGTTCAGTGGTGGCTCGGTGGTGGAGGTTGTTGGAGATTACGCACATACGCAATCGACCATGACATACATTCCTACCAGATTGGCAATTCGTCGCAAACTACGCTGGAACTAGCCCAAACAAACAATCAAAAGAATTTTGGCGATATCATCAAAGCGCATCACGTGATCCATTTCGTAGATTGTGCTGATCCGTCTGAGCTGGCCGCTGAATTTGGACGTATAGGTTTGTGCCCGAGGCTGGAAATCAGTCCGGGCCGATTCGCCTTCTGGAAGCCCGATGACGCAGTCTATTCCACCAAGTCTAGGCCTGAGGCAAGCGACCACGGTTAGGGTCTCTTCGAACCGATACTAGGTTAGCTTGGGTATGACGAGCGCAGGTCCGCACGGCGAACCGCCTCGTCACTTCGCCGAGTAGATCACCTTTCCTCCGCGGATCGTGTACGCGACCTTTGCCAGGTTGCGCACATCCGTGGAGGGATCCGCCTCCAGCACGACTAAGTCCGCATCCATGCCTATTTCCACGCGCCCTTTTGATGGTTCTTTAAAATACTTCGCAGGATTTATAGTCAGCGACGCCAGAACATCTTTCCACCCCATCGCTCGTCCCATGAATTCCAGTTCCTGCGTCGTATCGAAGTTCGGAATGAATCCGACGTCTGTTCCAAACAGAATCGTTCCGCCCTCAGAAAAATATGCCTTCAACTCGTTGACTCCAGCCTGTACCAGCTGATTTTGAATCGCAGGATCGGAGACCACCGTTGTCCACAGCGAAAGTGTTGGGATTAACGCCGTTCCTTGCTGCTTCATGCGCGCCAGCTCTTCAGCGGTGAAACTGCCTTCGTTAGGAATGGTGTGCGCCAAGAGGTCCACTCCACCCGCCAGCGCATTGTCTACACCTGCGTGATTCTGCGGATGCGCGAATACCGGCTTTCCCTGCGCATGTGCCACATCCACGGCGGCCTTGACGATCGCAGCATCCATGTTCACAACCGGCCTATCTCCCATGAATGCTCCCGTAAACAGCTTGATCCCGTCGAGCCCCATCGACAGATATCCCCGAGCCATCAGCGTAGCTTCAGTTGAGTTGCCGGCCTCGGGCAACTCCATCTCGGGTGGAAGATAAACCGGGTGCCCGTGCTCGGGGAAAATGTCGCCCGCCATCAGGATGTGCGGTCCCGCCACTTCGCCAGTCTCCACTCGCTTGCGTAGCGCTAATGTGTTGCCAGGGTCTGAGCCCAAATCCCATACCGTTGTGAAACCCCAGCGCGTAATCATTTCGTGCATGTGCGCTTCGAGCTTGTCAGCAGGATCGTGCTGCGCGCCCTGCCAGCCGGTTTCAAAGTGCACATGAGAATTCCAGAATCCGGCAACGACAACTTTGCCTTTGCAGTCGAGAACTTCGGTAGACCCGGGTAGTTTGAAGGCCACGCCGGCGGCGACCGTCTTGATTTTGCCGTCTTCTATAAGCACTGCCGCGTCTTCGATGGGAGCCGCAGTTGGCGACGGATACACCTTGGCCCCCACACACGCAACAATTTTCGGCTCAGCGGCCTGCACCAAAGGATGATAAGAGGTGAAAACCAATAGCAGGATGAGCAGCGGGTTGTATGGGCCATTCATACGTTTGCAGGTCAGTCAATTATCGCAGCTGATCCAGCGGCGATGCCGGTTCTCACAGATAAAGAGTCAATCGCGTATTTTATGATAGAGGACAGGCTGGTCAACTGGCGAAATATCGCGATCTCACTCATCGACCGACTATAGCGCGAGGCGCTAGTTTCTCTTCCTTCCCAGCGCCCATAACAACCCCGCCCCCGCAGCGGCCACGGCGACTCCCAATCCGGCTCTCTTCATTGAGGATTCGATCACAGCGCGCTGCCGCAAAACCCGGTTCCGTTCGGGATAAGTACCGTCCGCCTCGCCATCCAGCGCGATCTGGATTACCTCGGCAAGATGCAACGCGTGACGGCCCGTTCCTTGCGCAATCTGTTCACGGCAACTGAAACCGTCGGCAATGATCAGCGTCTCAGGCGAGGCCTCGCGAACCGCCGGCAGCAATTCCAACTCCCCCACATCCATGGACACCTGGTATTTGTCTTTCTCGAACCCAAACGCCCCCGCCATTCCGCAGCAGCCGGGCGCGGGAGCCTCGTAGTCGATCCCTATGCGCTTGAGGACGGCCTCTTCGTCCGTCATCTTCATCAGAGACTTATGGTGACAGTGGCCGTGGATGAGAGCCTTCCGCGCCAGCTTGGGCAGTTCGAAGTCGTGCGCAGATCTCTCCAGGAATTCGCTGAGTAGAAGAGTCTGCTTCGAAAGGCGCTGCGCCCGCCGATCATTCGGAAAAAGGTTGATCAACTCGTCGCGAAACACGGCCGCGCAGCTCGGCTCCAGAACCACTAGCGGAATTCCGGTTTCGATCTCGGGAGACAGAACGTCGAGAATCTGCAGCAGCAGGCTCTTCGCCCGGTCGAGCATACCCCAGTCGTAGAGTGGACGCCCGCAGCAAAGATTAGGACCGGGAAGCAGAACCTGAAAGCCAGCCGTTTCAAGGACGTCTACCGCAGCTTTCGAGGTGTCGGGCAGGAAGTAGTTATTGAACGTATCGGGCCACAACAGAACAGGAACTTCACCCACGTTCCCGGGACCGCGCCGCCGAAACCATTCGCGAAAAGTCTGTGGGGCAAAGGCAGGAATGCTGCGCTCTTTCGGCATACCCGCCACTAGCTTGGCCAGATCGCGCAGGAAGGGCAACTGGGTAGTCAGGTTCACCAGCCCCGGCGCATTCGAAGCCAGCCGGGCCCAGATATCGATATTGGCGAACGCGTAGGCGCTGCGCGGACGCAGACGTCCTTCGTAGTAGTGCGACAGAAATTCTGCTTTGTACGTGGCAAGGTCGACACTCACCGGACAATCGCTCTTGCAGCCTTTGCAGGCGAGACACAAGTCCATCGAATCTTTGACGCGCTCGTCGCGCCATCCGTCGGTAATGACGTCGCCCTTGACCATCTCCCACAACAGGTGCGCGCGTCCGCGGGTCGAGTGCTCTTCCTCGCGAGTCACCCGGTAGCTGGGACACATCACGCCGCCTTCATCGTGGCGGCACTTCCCCACGCCTACGCAGCGCAACATGGCGTGCGCCATGCTTCCGTCGTCGTCGACATACTTGAAGTGAGTCTCGGGATCCCACGGTTTGTAGTTGGCGCCCAGCCGCAGATTTTCGTCGAGCTTGTAAGGCTCCACGACTTTGCCCGGATTCATCTTCCATTCGGGATCCCACAACGCCTTGAATTCCCGGAAAGCCTGGATGAGTTCGGAACCGTACATCTTGGGAAGCAACTCGGCTCGGGCCTGCCCGTCACCGTGCTCGCCGGAGAGCGATCCTCCGTAGCTGACTACCAGGTCCGCGGCTTCTTCCATGAACTTGCGGAACTTGGCGATGCCCTCGGCGGTCTCCATGTCGAAGTTCATACGGCTGTGCACGCAGGCATGGCCGAAGTGTCCGTAGAGCGAGCCGCGATAGCCGAAGCCGTCCATCAGCTTGCGCAGATCGCGCAGATAACGACCCAGGTTTTCAGGGGCGACAGCCGAGTCTTCCCAACCTTCCCAACTCAGCGGCTCTCCGGGAACATGCGAGATCACACCTAGGCTCGACTCGCGCACTTCCCAGACCCGTTTGATCTGGTACTTGTCGGTAAACAGATGGAAGTTGGGAGGAGCCGCACTTCGGCTCAACGCCGACATCAGCCCCAGGGCCTGCGCTTCGGCTTCCGCCGCAGTCTGCGCTCCAAATTCCGCCAGCAGCCAGCCTCCGCCTTGCGGGAGCAAAGAAAGCCCTTCGGAGTTGATCCCTTTTCGCCGTGTGTACTCGACTAGATAACTCGTCGATGCCTTCGAGGCCGATGGGCTTGTGCTCCATGATCTCGGGCACATGGTCGGCGCACTGATAGATGTCGGGATAGGCGATCACCAGCAGTACGCGCTCCGGCGGACTCTCGACCAGTCGGCACGTCGCTTCCAGCACCGTGACGCAGGTGCCTTCCGTGCCGACGAGCGCGCGCGCCACATGAAATCCATTCTCGGGAAGCAGGAAATTCAGGTTGTATCCGGAAACCCGCCGTGGAATGTTGGGATAGCGCTGGCGAACCAGATTTCCGTAGCGGTCGGCGAGAGATTTAAGTCCCGCATAGATTTGGCCACGACGGCCGCCGCCGCGACGATCGCGTCTAGCTCCTCACGACTGGTCGCGCCGACTCTGATGCGCAAACCGTCGTAAGTCAGAATATCGAGCGCTTCGATGTTGTCGTCGGTCTTGCCGGCCATGACGGAATGCACACCGCAAGAGTTGTTGCCGATCATGCCGCCGAGCGTGCAGCGGTCGTGAGTGGCGGGGTCAGGAGCGAAAGTCAGGTGATGCTTCTCGGCCGCAGAGCGCAGGTTGTCGAGAACCACGCCCGGCTGGACGCGCGCGATGCGGCGAGCAGGATCGATTTCCAGAATCCCGTCCATGTACTTCGAAAAATCGAGGACGACAGCGACGTTGCAGCATTGCCCGGCGAGGGATGTGCCGCCGCCGCGGCAGAGAATGGGTGCTCCGAATTCGCGCGCCAGGGAGATTGTTGTGACGACATCGTCGTTGTCACGAGGGATGACAACCCCGATCGGGATCTGGCGGTAGCTGGATCCGTCGGTCGCGTAGAGGGCACGGCTGCCGTCATCAAAACGCACCTCGCCGCGCAGTTGGCGACTCAAAGCATCGGCGAGGCCGCGGGCGTCGACGACCGAAGACTTAGCTGCTTGCGCCAGTTGCACGAAGTTGTCCGATGGGCTCGTGGCGGCTAGTCCTTCGAGGTGTCTCCCAGCACGACAGCCTTTCCGTTCACGCTGGCAATGTGGATCATCGTTTTGCCGACCTTGCGGCTCAATGTGGATGGTGACAATGCGACCGCCCTCGGTTGAGACGATGCTGTAGTTGTTGTCTTCGCGAGTCGAGAATTTTGCGTCAGGAAACTTCGATTTGTAGAACTCCGCGATCTTGTCGGGCGGGTCATCGGACTCGAAATTAGCGGCCACGGTATGCGAGCTTCCAAGGTTTACGCTAGCCGCCCCGCCCTGCAAGACGCGAGCGCCGGGATAAAGGTCAATCCCCATCTGCTTGGCGGCTTCCTCGGGATCTTTCGTGGTTTCAACGGTGCCGAAGGGGCTCTGTACACGGACTTTGCCATCGCTCGTTTCAATCTTGGTGTGGCGGGCGATCCCCAAGCCGATCAAGGTCGTGGCGACCGTTCCTAAAAGACCTAATGCCACAATGGCGCCCACCGCGATCAAAACGATCTTCACAGCGCTACTACTCTTTGGCGGAGCAGGCGGCCCGGCTGCATAGGAAGGTGCGACAGGTCCACCTGAAATTACCGCTCCGCACTTGGAGCAGAACTGTGCGCCTGCATCAAGATTTGCTCCACAAGAATTGCAGAATGCCATAACTACCTCGCGAGAGAATACGATTCCTCAGATGGCGGGAGTATACCGCAGGCGGGACCGTTAAGTCGGTGCGGGCGAATCTTGTGCGGAATTCTTAGGCGAGGTGCCGCGTGCTGTAGTCCACCATGCTGAGAGCCAGCAGGATCAGCAGCCAGAATATCGCGGAGATGATGACGACTTTGGTCATCTTCTCGCTGGTGTACTTCACGTGCATGAAGAACAGCGTCACGATGAGCGCTTTGCTGGTGGCAATCACCAGCGCCACGATGGTGTTCAGCGGGCCGAGGTCGATGGTGGCCACCCAGGCGGTCACGCCGGTGAGGATCAAAAGAAGAATCCAGATCGCGTAGTAGGTCTTGCTCGGAATGATGTGCTCAGACATAGTCGCTCACTTTAACGGTTTGCGATCGATCAGGTAGAGCAGTGGAAACAGGTAAATCCAGACAATATCGACGAAGTGCCAGTACAACCCGCCGATTTCTATGGGTGCGTGATACTCCGGACCGTACCGACCCTTCCATGCGGTCACAGTCAGCCAAACGAAAATTCCCAGGCCGATGATCATGTGTAGCGCGTGCAGGCCGGTCATTGCGAAGTACAGTGAAAAGAATATCTGCTCGTGCGACTGATCGATCGGAATCTGCGGATAGTCGCGTGCGATATCGCTGGCATCAAACGATGCGCCCGGGATGTGGTGCTCCGTGTACTTGTCGTACCATTCCTTCCCTTTGATTCCCAGGAAGGCCAACCCAAAAAGCATGGTCACGATCAGCAAGCCAACCAGCAACATCCGTTTGCCCATTTGCGCCGCGCGGACGGACAACGCCACGGTCAAACTGCTGCAGATGAGGACGGCGGTGTTGACCGTGCCCAGAGCCAGGTCGATCGATCGACTCCCCGCCGCAAACTCATTGAAATACAGATCGCGATAGATGAGATAGGCGCAGAACATGCCGCCGAAGAACATGATTTCCGTAGCCAGGAACAGCCACATGCCCAGCGTGACCGCGTCTCGTTGCTGGTCCATGTTGGCGAAATGATGCTGCAGGCCGGGAGTCGGATGCTCAAGCGTCGAATGACTATCGCTCAACGGCAACCTCCTCCGGATCAGGAATCTCGTCGTAGTTGTAGGCTTCCCAGGTCACTTCCGGCTCTTCGTCAAAATTGTAAGTAGGCGGAGGCGAACTCGTCTTCCACTCCAGACCCGCGGCGCCCCAAGGATTATCATCGGCGAGTTTGCCGTAGCGCATCGACCACAGGAAATAGACCATTGGAAGCAAATAACCGACAGCGAGAATGGTTGCACCTGCCGTCGACAGAACGTTCAGAACCTGGAACTCGGGCGAGTGGCTGTAATCGTAGTAGCGCCGCGGCATTCCCAGATATCCCAGCACAAATTGCGGGAAGAACGTCAGGTTGAAACCGATGAAGACGATCAGCGCGGCTAGGCGTCCCCACGCCTCGGGATACATCCGTCCGGAAATCTTGGGCCACCAGAAATGCATCCCGGCCATATATCCCATGACCGCGCCGCCGACCATGATGTAGTGGAAGTGAGCGACGACGAAATAAGTATCGGTTACGTGGACGTCGATCCCCAAGGCCGCTAGGAACAGTCCCGTCAATCCACCCATGGTAAACAGGCCGATGAACCCGAAGGCATACAGCATCGGCGTGGTGAAAGAGATCGAGCCTTTGTAGAGCGTCGCCGTCCAGTTGAAAACTTTAATCGCCGATGGCACCGCAACCAGGTAGCTGAGAATCGAGAACACCAGCGCTGAGTAAAGCGAGATGCCGGCAACGAACATGTGGTGTGCCCACACCAGGAATCCCAGCACGGCAATGCCAATGCTCGACATGGCCACGAAGCTGTAACCAAATATCCGCTTGCGCGCAAAACAGGCGATCACCTCCGTGACCACGCCCATCGCGGGCAGAATCATGATGTAGACCGCGGGATGCGAGTAAAACCAGAACAAGTGCTGGAATAACAGCGGGTCTCCTCCGCGCTCAGGATCGAATATCCCGAGGTGGAAGGCGCGTTCCAAAACTACCAGAACCAGGGTGATCGCCAGCACCGGAGTTCCCAGCAACTGGATAATGCTGGTCGCATAGTGTGCCCAGACAAACAGCGGCAAACGCGACCAGGTCAGCCCCGGAGCGCGCATGCGGTGAATCGAGACAACGAAATTTAACCCTGTAAGGATCGAAGAAAATCCCGCAACAAAGATTGCCAATCCTACTTCGACGACTTTCGTATTGCTGAATGCGGTGCTGAAGGGCGTGTAGAAAGTCCATCCGGTGTCGACGCCACCGGTCACGATGGCGTGCAACATCATAACGCCCGCGATGATGTACAGATACCAGCTCAGCAGGTTGATGCGCGGAAAGGCGAGATCTTTCGCGCCAATCATCAGCGGAATAAGAAAGTTTCCCAGCACGGCCGGAATCGACGGGATCAGGAAGAAGAAGATCATCACCTGGCCGTGCATGGTGAAGAGCTTGTTATAAGTATCGGCCTGCACCAGGTCGCCCGCCGGGGTCAGCAACTCCAAGCGGATCAGCAGCGCAAAGAAGCCTCCTATAAAAAAGAAGAACGTGATCGAAATCAGATAGAGCAGAGCGATGCGCTTGTGGTCTACGGTGAGCAGCCACGAGCGGATGCCGTACTCTTTATTCAGATAATGTTCGCGTTCGACCGGTATTGCTGCGGTTGCCATTGCGATTACACCCTTATTTCTGCGGTTCTGCACCTGCTGGCTTCAGGCTGGGAGTTCCCGCGGCTCCCGCCGGTGGCTGGCTCAGCGACTTGATATAGGCCACCAGCGCGTTCACTTGCTCTTCACTCACGATTCCCTGGAACGTCGGCATGATGGGCTTGAATCCAGCTACGATTTTCGCCGCCGGAGACAGAATCGATTCGCGCACATAGTTCTCATCAGCCATCACCGTACGTCCGTCTTCCAACTGCACCGGCTTGCCATAGACTCCGACTAAGTTCGGGCCGCGTCCTTGCGTATCCGAGCGGTGGCAGGTGGAACAGCCCAACTGCTGGAACAGCGCTTGTCCGTTATCTGCAAGCGATCCGCTGGCTCCGCCGCCGCTGAGCCACGACTCGTACTGTGCAGGCTCCATCACCACCACTTGTCCGATCATGCCCGAGTGTTGCGTGCCACAATATTCCGCGCAGAACAGGTGATACGTTCCGGGCTTCGTCGCGTGGAACCAGGCCGTCGTGTAGCGTCCCGGCAACACGTCTTGCTTGATGCGGAATGCAGGCACGTAGAAGCTGTGGATCACGTCCTGCGACGTCATGATAATTTTGACGTCTTGTCCCACGGGGATGTGCAACTCGTTGATCTCGCGCTGGCCTTCCTGATGCTGGAGCTTCCACATCCACTGCTTGGCAACGACGTAGACTTCGGTCGCGCCCTGCGGCGGAGTGCGCTCCTGGAAATAGATCACCGCGCCCCAGGTAAAGATCATCATGAAAATTCCCAAAGGAACGATCGACCAGGTCAACTCCAGCGGAGTCGATCCTTCAATCTGCTCGGCCGGAACACCTCGCCGCTTGCGGAACCTGACGGCGAAAACCAAAATCATGGTGAAAATCGCCACGCTCACGAGAGTGGACAGAACTACCAGAAATACAAAGAGCGCGTCGACGTTTCCTGCCATCGTCGAGGCCTTCGCCGGCCAAAGTGGAAAGGTTTCGTACATAACTATGTCGTTCTATGGGCTCCCTCGAGCCTGGGATGCGCCGGTCCCCGACGGAACAAAATCAACAGCAGCCCCCCCAGGATCAAAATGGTTGCAGCCGCGGAAAGCTGCAGAATCCTGCTGATAATCGCCCCGTACTTCCCGGTCGCCGGGTCGTAGTGATAGCAGTAGAGCAGCACCTCATCCACGACCGTTCCGATCTTTCCCGACGAAGCCTGCACTAATCCCAACCGCAAATCCTTCGGAGCATATTCGACGCCGAAATAGTATTGGGCAATCTTGCCTTGAGGCGTCAGCACCATGATGGCTGTCGTGTGAGCGAACTGCCCGGTCTTCGGATCGTACTGGTACTGAAATCCCGCAGCCTTGGTTAGAGCGTCAATCGATTCCTGCGGCCCAGTGAGGAAGTGCCATCCGCCCTCTGCGCCCGGTCGCTTATATCGCTTCAGATATTCCGCTTTCGACTTGGCAGCGATCTCCGGCGTTTCCTTGGGATCAAAGCTGACCGTCAGCACGTCGAAATCCTTGCCTACGTCGAACTTCAAAACCCGCAATGCACTCTCGAGACCGCTCATCACTTCGCTACACAACATCGGACACTGGTAATAAACCAAATTCAGGATCATCGGCCGCTGGCCGAAATAATCCCCCAATCGAACCGTCTTCCCCGTCTCATCGCGGAAAGTGAGATCGGGAGGAATCTGTTCTTCCAGATGCTGCTCGATGCCAACGTTCTTAAGTCCCGGCGGACGCACATTCGCCGGCGGCGACAGGATGCCCTTGCTCATTCCCTGTCCCCAGGCAACCGTTGTCAAGGCCAGCACGAGAACGCTCAACATCCAAATCGATTTGTGATTGTGACTTCTCACTGCAATTCCCTACTTCTTCTTGCCTGCCGACGCCGCGGCTTTTCTGGCCATGTTCACTGGCGATGCTGGAACCGTTCCTGCTTGCGGAGTAGTAGGCAATCCCCGCTCGGCAATCAACTCCATTGCCCGATCGATGGGGATTCGCACGACTCCGGCGTTTTGATCGACCCATCCGTAGCTGTGCAGCTTCTGCTCTTCCTGTAACCGGAAGTCGTATATTTCGTTCCGCTCATCCCTCTCGAGGCGCGGTTGGGGAAAGCTTTGTACTTCGGCTGGGGTAACCACGCGCGTGTCATTGGTCGTCGCGGTCACCAACGGGTTTTGCGGCGGTTCGTGCTTGCGTGCATACGAATCCATGTAGTGGTAAAGTCCATCGATCACGAAGTACGCCCCAACGCACAACACCACCAGGACAACCAGAAAGCCATAGACGGCTTTGGGGCGCATGTCCTCCTGTTCGAACTCGGGTCCGCCGTGTTGACCGTGTCGGATGGCGTCGTTACTCATGTTCCAGAACTTCCTTCGCGTACAAGTCGTAAGCCGGCAGCAGCGGCATTGAATTCAGATTGCGGAAGAAAAACGCCATCCACAATCCGCCCATCGCGACTGGAATCGCAACATCAGCCCATGTAATCGTGAACGTCGCAGAGAACTGCGGCTCAATGTGCCAAAGAATATCGAGCCAGCGCATCAGCATCAACCACACCGCGAGCCAGACCAGTCGTGTCACATCGCGTTTGAATGGACGCGATAGCAATAATATGAACGGCACGGCGAAATGGAAGATGACGAGAAACAATCCCACGCCTCCCCATCCTCCGTGCAGACGCTTCATATACCAGGTGATTTCTTCCGGCAGATTGCCGGCCCAGATAATCAGCCACTGCGAGAATGAGAAGTAGGCCCACACCATGACAAACGCCAAAATCAGCTTGCCGTGATCGTGCACGAAGTCGGGCTTCAGCAACTCAGACATCGGCTTGTAGCGAACCAGCATGCGCTCGATGACCACGGCGAAGCACATCGCCGAGAGCCCCTGCCCCGCCAGAAACAACAAGCCGTAAATGGTCGAGATCCAACTGGGATCGATCGACATGACCCAATCGATGGCTGCAAAGGAAATCGTGAATCCGTAAAGAATTAATCCCGGTCCGGCGAGCACTTTGAATTTGCCGCTGGTATCGCGCACCGGCGGCTGATCTTGCTCTGCAGACCACTTCGTCAGGAAAAAAATCAGGAAGAACCAGATGGCAAAGTAAATTAAAGCGCGAATCCAGAAGCCCCTCGGCGTCAAATACGTCTGCGTGATCAGCTCGAGGTGCTCGCGCAGATGCTTGTCTTGAATCTGATCGAGCGGCCGCGCCCACATATAAAGGCGAGGCATCATGAATCCGATGGGGAGAAACAGAATTCCCATCAGCCAGATGCATCGCATGGCAGCGCCCATGATGCGGCGGATCACCATGCCCCAACCACCACCGGTCATGTGGCGCAGCATGAGGATCGCCATTGATCCCAGCGTGACGCCCAGCCACGCCATGTAACTGACGAGGTAGCCGCGGATGAAGACATCCGGCTGAAGGAAAGCGCCAATGGCAACGCCTACCGAAAAGATGACCCCGATGATCAGCGACCTCTGCTGGATGGTCTTGGTGACCGGCGGCGCCATCAAATCGAGATTGTGGGACGCCGCGCTCATTTCGGCTGCTCTCCTTCATCGGGCTGCGGCTTGCTCATCACCTGGGGCTGGGTTGCGCCCGAACCTGAGATGTCGCGAAACGATGGCGGCTCGGACGGCACTTTTTGTCCCGCCGGCACATCAGCGCTGGTCGCATGCTGGCTCAGTTGCAGGGCGCGGATATAGGCCACAATGCACCAGCGATCACGCTCAGGAATCTGCGCAGCATAAGCGGGCATGGCTCCGAATCCGTTGGTCATCACGTCAAAGAAATATCCCAGCGGAGCTTTTTCCAGCCGTTCGATGTGATACGAGGGTGGCTGCTTAAAGCCGCGTTGGACAATCATTCCGTTGCCGTCGCCCAATCGTGAGTGGCAGGGTGCGCAATAAATATTGAAGCGCTGCTCTCCCCGCGCCAAGACATCTTTCGTGACCGCAAACGGCATGTAGTTGCCGGGATCATTGCCAACCTTGCCGCTATAGAAGTACGCATCTTCGTGTAATTCGCCGCGAGCAATCGTGCCTTCGACCGGAGGCCGGGCCGAGCGCAAATCAGTGTAAAAATCACTCATGGATAGCGGCTTGAAGCGGGGCTGGTCCTGCATGTCCTGGCGGCAGCCGGCGAGAGCAAGGACCGCCAACAATCCCAACCACGAAAGTTTTCGGAGCTTTGCCATAACCTAGCTTGGCACCTCCGAAATAAATCGTCCGCCCTGGCTCTCAAGAAAACGCCGCGTCTGCTCCGGGTCGTATTTCGGATCGGAGGAAAACACGATGAGGAAGAACCGGTCTTTGGATGCCGACGAAAACCGCGGTACGTTGAACACCGGGTGATAGGGCATCGGCAGGCCGTTCAACGCCAGCATGCCGAACACCGCCGACAATCCTGCAAACAGGATCGTCATCTCAAAGGTCACGATGATGAACGCCGGCCAGGAGTGATAGGGCTTTCCTCCAACATTGATCGGATAGCTGACGGCCGAGATGTAGTACTGCATCAGATATCCCGATAATCCACCGATCAAACCGCCAATCAACACCACCAGCGGCACGCGATTCTTGGTAAAGCCAATGGCCTCCGCCAAGCCTTCAATCGGAAACGGACTGTAGGCATCGATCTTCTGGTATCCCGCGGCGTGCGTGTGATGGGCCGCATCCACCAGGCGCTGGGCCGTATCGAATTCGGCCATCATGCCGTAGATCGGAGTTTGCTTCATTCCTTCACCTCCGCCTCGGGCAGGAGGGTGCGCATTTCAAAGATGGAAATCATGGGCAGGATACGGACGAACAGGAACATCGCCGCCAAAAACATGCCGATGGTTCCAATGAACGTCATCCAGTCCCAGCGCGTCGGGTAATACATTCCCCACGACGAGTTCAGGAAGTCGCGCTGCAAACTGACCACAACGATGATGAATCGCTCAAGCCACATGCCCACCAGGATCACGCCTGAAAGCAGGAACAACGCCACCGGACTGGTGCGCAGTTTGCGAATCCAAAGCAACTGTGGGATGACGATGTTGCATGCCAGCAGCATGTAATAGAAGAACGCGTACGGCCCGTGCAGGCGATTCCAGAGTGTGAAGGCGTCATAACGGTTGCCGCTATACCATCCCATGAACGCTTCGATGATGTAGCCGTAACCGACGATGAGCCCCGTCGCGAGCATCACCTTGGCGGAGTTCTGCAAGTGCCGCTCGGTGATGAAATCTTCCAACCCGTAGAACTTGCGGATGGGAATCGCCAGCATCAGCACCATCGCAAAACCGGAATAGATAGCGCCCGCCACAAAATAGGGCGGGAAAATCGTCGTATGCCATCCGGGGACGATGCCTACCGCGAAATCGAAGCTGACCACTGTATGCACGGAAAGCACCAGCGGCGTCGCCAGTCCCGCAAGCAGTAGGTATGCCGTCTCGTAGCGATGCCAGTGCCGGGCCGACCCTCGCCACCCAAGCGCCAGCATTCCGTAAATAATTTTGGCCAAGCGATTCTCTGAACGATCGCGAAGCGTCGCGAGATCGGGCACCAATCCGATGAACCAGAACACCAGTGAAATGGTCGCGTACGTCGATACCGCGAACACATCCCACACCAGCGGGCTGCGGAATTGCGGCCAGTAATTCATCGTATTGGGATATGGAAACAGCCAATACGCGAGCCACGGACGGCCGACGTGAATCAGGGGAAAGACGCCCGCGCATGACACCGCAAAGAGCGTCATGGCTTCGGCAAAACGGTTGATCGAATTGCGCCACGATTGCCGTAGAAGAAGAAGAATTGCAGAAATCAACGTTCCCGCGTGGCCGATACCAATCCACCAGACGAAGTTGACGATGGCGAAGCCCCAGCCGATCGGAATGGTGATGCCCCAGATCCCGACGCCTTTGACGAAGAGGTATCCGATGGCATACAGCATCATCATCGTCAGCAGAAACGCGATGCCGAAGCCCACCAGCCATCCATTGGAGGTGGGGCGGGTCAACACAATCGAACTGATCTTGTCCGTAACCGAGCCGAAGTTGTACCCCGGCTCGATGACTGGAGCGCGATCGCTAGGTTGTTCGTCGCTCATTTCCGCCTACGCTTCCAACTCAGGATTCGGATTGCGAATCTCGGCCAAATACGTGGTTCGGGGACGAGTGTTTAAATCGCCCAACAGACTGTAATTACGATGTCCGGCTTTCAATTTCGAAACCCGGCTTTCAGGATCGTTGATGTTTCCGAAGACAATGGCGTCCGCGGGACACGATTGTTGACAGGCGGTCTGCAGCTCGCCATCTTTGATCCTGGTATCGGCCTTCTCAGCATCGATGCGATGCTCGTTAATGCGCTGCACGCAGTAGGTGCACTTCTCCATGACGCCGCGGCTGCGGATGGTCACATCGGGATTGCGCATCATCTTGTACTGCGGCGTCTCCCAATCCTGGAACAATAGGAAGTTGAACCGCCGCACTTTATAAGGACAGTTGTTCGAACAATAGCGCGTCCCTACGCAGCGGTTGTAGACCATATCGTTGAGACCTTCGGAACTGTGCACCGTCGCGCCCACTGGGCAGACCACCTCGCATGGCGCGTTCTCGCATTGCTGACACGGCACCGGCTGGAAGTGCGCCGTGGGACTGTTGCGATCGCCTTCGTAGTAGGCGTCGACGCGAATCCAATGCATGTGGCGTCCGAGGCCAGTCTGTTCTTTTCCCACCACTGCAATGTTGTTCTCTGACTGGCAGGCCACGATGCAGTTGTTGCATCCGACGCACTTGTTGAGATCGATGGTCATGCCCCAGGCGTAGGGCTCCGACTTGTAGGGATAATCGGGATAGAGCGTCAAATCGTGGGGCGGCTCTTCTTCCTTGGCGAAGTCGGGCTCTTTGGCGTACTCGTCCATCGTCGCGATCCGCACCAGCGGACGCGTGCCCACCGGCGTGTCCATGGTCTGCTCGCCCTGCGTGCAGGCCAGCATATAAGTGCCGCCGGTTGGGCGAATCTGTACGCCGTTCGCGAACCACGGCGTCGCGCTATAGCGGAAGGGATAGAAATCGAATCCCGCCCCGGTACCTGCGCGGCCCGCGCGTGTGCGCCCGGAGCCGAGATATACCGTGACTGAATTATCGGGGAGGCCCGCCTGAATCCAAACCGCCGCCTGCGTCTTCTTCCCGTTGAACTCGAGCTCGACGATGTCTTTGGACGCGAGATGCAGGCGCTCGGCCATCGCGGGGCCGATCAGCACAGGATTGTCCCAGGTCATCTTGCTCATGGGACGCGGCAGCTCTTGCAACCATCCGTTATTGGCGAAGCGGCCGTCGTAAAGCGACGGATCGCGCCGGAAGTTAAGTTCGACGCCGCTGGCCGGAGTCGGAGAAGCCGGAACGCTCGCTGCCTTCGCGCTCAGTTGCTTCGGCTGGAAGGCCGTTCCGTCGATCCAACCGTTGTTCAGCGAGCGCCGCCAGAATAGGTCGAAATCCGAGCCGGAGTGCTGTTTTTGCCAGTACGCCTGCACCAGCGCGTGACTCGTCGGCTCGGCTTGCCCCGCCAGCACCGCCGCCAACTCGATCGCACTCTTCCCGTTGTACAACGGCGCAATCAACGGCTGAACTATGCTCACCGTTCCGTCATACGCACGCGTATCGCCCCACGACTCAAGATAGTGCGTCTCATTCACGTGCCACTGACAGAGTTGCGCAGTTTCGTCGTCGTAGAGTCCCAGGTGAACACGCACAGGGATGCCAGAATTCTTGAGCGCATCGGCGAAGCCGAAATCGGCGGGGGCATCGTAAGCGGGGTTTCCGCCGATGATCACGAGCAGATCTACTTTGCCGCTGCGCATGTCGGCGACGAGATCTCTTAACGATTCTGTTTGATTGACCGGGTTCGCGTCGACCGGATCAGTGTAGACGACAGTCTTGCCGACATTGCCGAGAGCTTGATTGATCGCATGCGCCAGCGTGTGCACAGCGGGCGGCTGATGATCGCCCACGATCACGACACTCGATCCCGCGTGCGCCTTCAGATCAGCGGCGACGGCGGTTGCAAATTTCGACTGCTCTCCACCTGTTCCTGCTCCCAGCGCTGCCGCGACCGCACGAGTAAAGCCTTCAATCTCGTCGGCCCGCAGCGGCAAGCGATGATCCGCCCTTCCGCCGGTCGAGGTCGTCGTGCTCTCGACCACATAGAGGCGATTCATCTTCCCAGCATCTGGATTGCGCTTGGTTGCGAAGTCGCGAATGTATCGTGTCGAGCCGGGAAATCCTGCATACAGGAAATCCGCGTCGAGCGACAGAATGACATCCGCATTTTCCAGCTGATACCGCGTTTCAACCGGCTGCCCGACCGCCAACTTCGCGCCTTCGCGAACATTGTCGCGATTCACCGGCTCATACACATGCCATTTGGCTTGCGGATAGACCTTCAACACTCCGCGCAGCTGATCGGCCAGCGTCGGTGAAGAAATCGTCTGCGTCAGAATGCGGATTCCGGCACCACCCAATCCCTTTTGCACGCTCAAGGGTCCGTGCAACGCATCGAGAAATGCGCTCCAGGTCCGAACTTCGCCAAGATAAGTGATGGTCTGCGAGCGGTCAGGATCGTACATCCCCAGAATTGAAGCCTGCGCGAACACATCGGTTCCGCCCATGCTCGCGGGATGTTGATCGTTGCCCTCAATCTTCGTGGGACGGAACATCTGGCTCTCGACCAGCACCGGGCTCGCGTATCCGCCCAACTCGAAGGCCGTCGCGTAAAACATCGGCCGCCCTGGGATCAACTCTTCTGGCTGTCGCACGTAAGGAACGATGGGCTCAAGCGGCTGCTTGGTGCAGGCCGTCATGCCCGCCATCGCGAGCGACGCGCCCATCAGTTTGAGGAAGCCACGGCGAGAAACCGAATCCACCCACTCAGAAGCGCCTTTAGGAAATTCGCGGTGCATCTTCGCCTGAAATTCCGGATCGCCCGCGAGCTCTTCCAGGCTACGCCAGTATTGCGGCGCGTTCTTTTCCTCGATCTCGGCGCGAACGCTCTCCATATCCAACTGGACGAGCTTGTCCTTCTTGCCCGGACAAACTTCCTCGCGCTGCTTCTTTCCGTTCTGTTCTTCCATCTTCATCAAATCTCTAGCGGTGACAGGTCGAGCAACTCGTGATGTCGGTCACTGTCCGCAATTTGTATTTCTTTACCAGGTCGGTTCCCAGCGCCATCTGATCGGTGTACGCCGTTCCATCCACCGTCACCGGAGCCGTGTTCGTCGGCGGCTTGTATTCCATGTTGAAAACCTGATCGCGCGGACGCAGATATTTTTCCGGCGCGCGATGACAGTCGAGGCACCACTCCATCTGCAACGACGCATAGTTGTACATCAGCGGCATGCGATCCACGGGGCCGTGGCAAGTGTTACACCCAACGCCTTTATTGATATGAATGCTGTGATTGAAATAAACGAAATCCGGAAGATCGTTGACCCGCGTCCAGACGAGTGACTTTCCAGTGCGGAAGCTTTCGCGCACAGGCTCGAGCAGGGGCGCGCCCGTCCATATTTGGCGATGGCAGTTCATGCAGGTCGCCGTGGGAGGAATGCCGGCGAAATTGGAAACTTCCACCGAGGTGTGGCAGTACCGGCAATCAATTCCCAGCCCCGCCACATGATGCTGGTGGCTGAACGGCACCGGCTGCGGCCGCGCCACCTTGGCATAGGTGATATAGGGAGAGCGCTGGAACTCATTGAGCGCCCAGAACAACGCGGCCACCACGAAGATGGCTCCAAAAATCGTTGCCCGAGAAATTGTATTCGTACTGCGATGAAAGATCTGCATCGATCGAGAACTTCCAGTGCGGGAACCAGACTCGGTTCCGGGTTCTTGCAGCGTTACCGGGTTACGAAGTCACAGTGAGATGTGATCCTGGTTACGAAAACTTGTGATTATATCAGCCGGACAAGAGTTGGTGCACGGCCCACAAATAAAATTCTGGAAATTTATCGCACAAGAAAAGTCCGTTGTGAAAATTTAACATTGCCGACAAATTAAGGATGATGCGCGCAAACCGCAATCATCCCTGCGCGGGGCCCACCGGGTCCGGCCTTATTACCTGAGATTCATTACCAGCAATTTGGGTTCGGTCATTTCTTCAATGGCGTAGCGCAAGCCCTCGCGGCCAAGGCCGGAGTCTTTCACTCCGCCATAAGGCATGTGATCGATGCGGAAAGAAGGAATGTCACCGCCGACCAGAGCGCCTACCTCTAATTCCTCATAGGCGTTGAACAATAGTTTTGCGTCGCGGGTAAATATGCCCGCTTGCAGTCCGTAGGCGGAATTATTGATCTGCTTCAGCGCATCGTTGAAATCGTCGTAAGGCTCGACCGTCACTACGGGAGCGAAAATCTCCTGGCAGTTCACTTTCATCTCGGAGCGGGTGTTGGTCAGCACTGTGGGCTCAAGGACCGATCCCTTGCGATTGCCGCCGCATAACAGGCGGGCTCCGCTACGGACGGCTTCCTGCACCCAATCGGCGGCGCGAATGGCGTCACTTTCGCGGATGAGCGGCCCCACGTCAGTAGTGTCTTCCATCGGATCGCCAATTCTCAACTTCTTCACTCCGGCGACCAGCAATTCGGTAAACTTTCCGCACACCGAGCGCTCGACTAAGATGCGCTGCACCGAAATGCAAGTTTGTCCGGCATAGCCGAATCCTCCAGCCACGCAACGATCGGCGGCGTACGCAACGTCAGCATCACTGTGCACGATCACCCCGGCGTTGCCACCCAGTTCGAGAATAACTTTCTTCTTATTGGAACGGCGCTTGATGTCCCAACCCACCGCGGCGCTTCCCGTAAAACTGATCAACTTGATGCGATCGTCGGTCACCAGCAATCCTGCATCTTCGTTCGATAGTGGCAGCACGTTCAGCGCACCGTCTGGCCATCCCGCTTGCTGAATCGCCTCCGCCAGCAACAACCCGCTCAAAGGAGTCTGCGGCGCGGGCTTCAATACCATGGTGCATCCGCTGGCAATCGCCGGAGCCAGTTTGTGCGCCACCAGGTTCAAAGGGAAATTAAAAGGAGTGATGCCCGCGATCGGACCCAGAGGAAAGCGCCGCACGATGCCCCAGCGACCCGCAGTAAACTCCTGCCAGTCGAGCGGGAGGTACTCGCCGTAGATGCGCGTGCTCTCTTCCGCGGCGACCTGGAAGGTAAAAACCGCGCGCTCAACTTCCGTACGCGCAGCCTTGATCGGCTTGCCGGCCTCTAGCGAGAGAGTGCGTGAGAACTCCTCTTTGCGTTGTGTAATCGTCTCGGCCACGCGGCGCAGTACCCGCTGCCGTTCGAAAGCCGGCAACCGGCGCGTGGTGCCAAAGGCTTTTACCGCCGCGGCGATGGCAGCTTCCGCGTGTTCTCTCCGTCCCTGAAACACCCGGCCGATGACGCTACCGTCATACGGAGAACGAACCTCGACCACATCTCCATCTTCAACCCATTTACCATCTAAGAGAAAACCTTGTGTGCTGACGGGAGTTGCAGTCAGAGCCATGGCGTGCACGACCTCCGCGAAACGAGCCATACGATTATAGGCCGACTGCCCCGGCTCGTTGTTAATCTTTAGACGATAATAAGGGCCGTCAAGACTTAGGAAAAAATTTGCAGACTTCGATTATCGAACTCGCGAAACAACTTCAGTCCCGGTCGCTGTCCCCGGTAGAGGTCACTTCCGATTGCCTGGCGCGGACTGAGAAGCTCAATCCCCTTTTAAATGCGTTCATTACCGTCACGGCCGAGTCCGCGTTGGCACAAGCGCGCCAGGCCGAAAACGAGATGCAACAGGGGCGCTGGCGCGGGCTGTTGCATGGCGTCCCTCTGGGGCTGAAGGATCTTCTTGACCAAACGGGCGTCCCAACCACCGCCGCCAGCCGCATTTTGAGGAGTCGTGTTGCGACCCAAGACGCCGAGGTTGTTCGGCGCCTCCAAGAAGCTGGCGCCGTTCTTCTGGGGAAACAAAATCTGCACGAGTTCGCTTACGGCGGCAGTTCGATCATCAGCGCCTACGGCCCTGTGCGGAATCCGTGGAACCCGGAGCACATCACCGGCGGCTCTTCAGGGGGGTCGGCCGCGTCGGTCGCAGCTGGACTGGGCTACGCGGCGATTGGCAGTGACACAGCCGGCTCGGTTCGCGAACCTGCTTCGCAATGCGGCGTTGTCGGACTTAAACCAACGTACGGACGAGTCAGCGCCCAAGGCGTGATCCCACTGTCCCTATCGCTTGACCACGTAGGACCGCTGACGACCACTGTCGCGGATGCCGCGATCCTATTGCAGGCAATTGAAGATCCGAATGCCCCTGCGATTGGGGGAGTCAAGCCTCCTGCTGGCGAGAACTACTTGCAGGCGCTGGAAGGCGATACGAAAGGTCTGCGAGTCGGTGTGCCTCTCAAATTCTTTTTTGACGATCTCGATCCCGAAGTCGCCGCGGCCCTCGAAGAAGCGCTCAGCGTGTTGCAAGGAATGACCGCGAGCAGCCAAGAAATCTCTTTGAACGTCAGCACCGACCGCACATTGCAAAGCGCCGAGTCGTATGCCTATCACGAAAAATGGGTGAAAGAATCGCCCGAACTGTATCAGCCGGAAACGCTGCGCCGTATTCGCAAGGGAGAATCCGTCACGCCGGCCGACTTCGAACGCGCGCGCAGAGGAACTGGAACGCGAGCGTTGGGAGATCAAAAAAGTATTTGAAGACGTCGACGTCCTGGTGACGCCAACCACGCCGATTCGCGGCCCCTCTCATCGCGGAACTGCAACAGAATCCTGATCTCTTGCGCCCACGCGAGTTGGTTCTTTTACGCAATACCCGACCGGTCAATGTCTGGGGATTGCCGGCGATCTCGGTGCCGTGCGGATTCACCAAGACCGGCCTGCCCATCGGCCTGCAAATCATCGGCCCGCACTGGGGGGAAGGGCGAGTGCTTCAGTTGGCACACGCCTACGAACAAGCCACCGAATGGCACAAACGCAGGCCACAACTCAATCCCTAGGCATGTGGCGCGGGCACTCTTGCCCGCGTCTCACCACGAACAAGCGCTCAGGAGCTCGCGAATACTCACAAACGTTTGTCATTCCGACCGAAGGGTACGGCGTGTAAGCGAACACGGTGTTGCCGTCCGTATCAATATATTCAAAACGCTCCACATCATCATTCTTCGAACGCGGCAACAATTTTACATGGGCCAGCCCTTTGAAAAAGCTGCTTCCCTCAGCAAACTTTCGGGGAAATGCCTGCTTGCCATGGCGATCGATGTACCAGACCTGCCCATCGCCAGCATTTCCTACTAACGCAACATCGTCGGAAAAGCTCTCAGCCCGTTTGAAATTCGGAGCGATAACGTAGAAGCCGCGCTTATCGATAAACCCGTACAGACCGTTCTCACGCACCAGGCCCATCCCGCCGGAAAAGGGTTGAGCGCTATCGAATCGCGGTTCAATGACGATGTCGCCGGTGTGATCGATATAGCCCCATCGGTCATGCATCTTCACGGGCGCAAGCCTTTCAGAAAAGCCAAGGGCATAGTCGTAACGCTTGTCCGAGATAATCCGTCCGGCCTTATCGATGAATGTGAACTTGCAGGAAGGAAGGTCATCCTCGAGTTCCGCTCACTGAACTTAGGCCCGGCGTACGTGGTCCACCACAAGGCCCGTCCGTCCAGTACACGCAAGGGCCTTCGACGACTACTCGCGCATAGCCCTCATGAAAAGAACCGGCATCAAGCAATTTGGCGGGAATCACGCAGCTATCGGAGTGGTCGATGTAGCAGTAACGCCCTTCGATTTCAATTCGGGCCTCCCGCAGAAAACAGCCATGCTGGTCGGCAAACCCGGAATTTAAAACGCGGAGCCAATCAGGAACACCCTGGGGTATTCATGTAGCCAGAGCCTCCTCATTTGTTCTCCGACCGCAAGCCCCTCCGAAAAGTCCCCTCCCTGATAAAGTTTGGTGGTGATTGCCCGGGCTCCGCTTGAGTCCACGTAGGGTCCACGGCCGATTGACGTCGTTTTATGAGACCAGCGTCCAATTCATATCCGGAGTTGCCACCAACCGTTTGAAGCTAAGCAAACACAAGAACTGGTTCCTGGGTGAGTACGTTACCATTTACGATCGGCGATGAAGGCATACCGTCTTGTACGCGGTCAGAGGCTCAACCGCCACAATGTTGAGCGACGCTGCCGGAAGCTAATTGGGCCAGTCGAGCGGCGAAATGTAAAGCCCCTCTACTCCACCGAGCGCACATCATCCGGCGGCACCAACACAAACTGACACTCGCCTCCCGAAGCGCAGGAAAGCGTCCCGCGACGTAGAGCTTTTGTGGCTGTATCGTCGGGGAAACTCACCCCGTAGTGCGCGCTTTGCAGTGCCGTCAGAAAGCTCTTCAATTTTTCGTCTCCGCTGACAAACTTCGCTCCCTCAGGCACGGCGCGTGACTTCTCGGAATCGAGCAGGACGAAGAAATCGGCGCTGCCTGCTTGCGTGGCCTTGCCCAGCTTGATGGTGCGCTGCTGCTCCAATTCGTTCTTATATTGAGCGACAACGGAGTCGACTTTCGCTTTCCCAACCAGAGCCGTCAAGCGACCGCTCGTCTCCGGATCGGGGCGCACGCAGTTCAACGCCAGCGCGTACGCGCGAATCGCGTCGTCTTTCTTGCCTTGCTTTTCGTAAATCTGACCGAGGTGATCGCCTATGTCAGCATGCTGACCAAGGTTCCACGCCGACATCACATACTTCTCAGCCATCGCGTAGTCGCCCTTGGAAAAATGCACCCATCCGAGCGTGTCCCAATATGCCGCGAGCGACGATACCAGTCCCAGATCACGATCGCTCAACTGATCGAGCGTCGTATTGCGCAAGGCGGCCGCGGTCGCCGCCACGGCCGATTCGGCATACTGCTGCGCGCGGTCGAGGTGCGCTTTCTTCAACGACAACTGGTACGCGATGTTGTTCCAAACCACCGGTGTCGCCGAGATCTCAATTGCCCGGTCAAACGCAGCCAGAGCCTTGTCGTCCTGGCCCAAATTCAAATACGCGTCCCCCAGGCTGACTTGCAACAATGCGTTGTCGGGCTTCAACGACGCAGCCTTCTCGAGTTCCGGAGCGGCTTTGTCGTACTGATGAATTTCGGCATACATGCCACCGAGCGCCGCATGCGCATAATCGCTCAGTGGATTAACCTCGAGCGCTTTCTGATACGCCGCCGCCGCATCGTCATACTTCCGCTCAGTGGTATACGCCCAGCCCAAGCTGTCGTATCCATATTCGTCATAAGGATTCGCTTCGGTCTGCTTTTTGAAGGCATCGATTGCCTCATCGTATTCCCGCAGCCCCATGTAGGCGCGGCCCAGGTTGATCCACGCGGTCTTGTGTTTTGGATCGGCAGCCACAACCTGCTTCAGCAAGTCGGCGGCAGCCTGATAGTTTCCACGGTCGAGCGCCGCTCGCGCCGCATCGTTCAAATCGTCGCCCTTCAAATCTTTCGGCGCCGTCGGAGTTCCCGCTGCCGTGCTGTCAATCGCCAATCGTTGATCCAGATCCGCTCCCACCGCATGCCGGAAGGCAACATAATCATTCACCCGCGCCGCCGGAAGCTCCCGTGCGCTGGTGAAGAGCCGCCGCTCTGACGTGAAAACGTTGCCGTCCACTTTGTAAGTGGCTTGATATTGCGCGTAGTCGCGCTTCATCGAGAACGGAAGAGGCGCCCGCGTCACATATTTTTCCGGAAACACCAGCTTCCAGTGGAAGACATATTCCGCCGGGGACCCGAACTCAATGGCATCGCCATTGGGATCGGTATTGTCCTCATCCGCTTCCACCAGGTTGATTTGCGACATTGGCAGCGTGATGTCTGACTTTTTCTTGGTCCAATCGAGGAAGTTCGCTACCACTAGCTGATAGTCCACAACGAACGGCTCTCGCGTCGCGGTCGGATCGGTCACCTTGGGATCAGAAACCTCTCCGTCCATTCCAGAAAGCATGCTCATGCGCTTGAGCAGGTTCGTCCATTCCGCTCGCGGAATTCGGCGAAACAGAATTCGCATGTAAAGCTCAGAGTCGCCGCGCAGCGTGAACTTTACGTGCGCGTTCAACTTTCCCAACTCGCTGATGGTGCCATCGATATCCTGCTGCTGCACATCGGGCATCGGCGGATCGGCCGGAGTCTCCTCCAGATGTGCCGCTCCACTGGCTGGAATCACCAGCGCCTGCTTCTTGCGAATGCTCGAAGCCAGCATGCGGAAGGGAGCAACTTCAGTGGTCGAATCCATCCACACTTCTTCTTTGCCCAGCGGCAGCAAAGTAATGACGTGATCGAACTGTCCGGGGGAAGGCACATCCGGATCAAGTTTCACGCTGCTGTTGATCAACACTGACGACGCGTGATATCCCGACGCGTCGAGCAGCGACGCCAGGAGGGTGTGCTTGTCTTTGCAATCGCCGTACTGGTTATGCAGAACGTCAGCGGCGGAATGTGGCTGGTAGCGTCCTACGCCGAACGATAAGCTGATATAGCGGAAGTTCGTCGCAACGTAATCGTAGAGCGCTTGAATCTTGTCGAGATCGTCGCTCTTGCCCTTGGTCAGCTCGGCGGCCTTGGCGCGAATCTCTGGCGTCGGCTCGCGACGGTCTTTCTCTAAAGTGCCATACCACTTGCCCAATTCTTCCCAGCTGGCAAACGTGGTCATCTGCACCGCGGGCGGCTCGGGCTTCGTCGGCTTCTTCTTTTTCTTTTTGTCCTGATCCTTATCGTCGTCGTCGCGCTCGAGGTGCGAACTGGTCCAGCGATAAATCTTGCGGCCGTTTTCGTCGCTGATTTTCGGATCCGCTCCCGGCTTGGTCTTCAGCGTCACCGCCCGATCTTTGGGAACATTCACTTCCAACTGCTCGTCGAGCACGATCTGGTTCTTGATGAAGTCGTGCTCCATCCAAAACTGATTCGCGGCTAGCGGCTTGTAGGTCACGGTAACAACGTCGTATTCGAGCGTCTCGCCTGGACGCAACCCCGGCACCGTGACGTGCTTCTGCCGGTAGTCGGTGTAGACGGGGGCTTCTTTTTCCAGCGGGATGCTCAAATCCTGAATAGCATCGGGCTCCGCCGTCACCGTGCTTCCGTCAGCTTTGATGACACGTACGTAGGGAATATCCAGCCGTTCATTGGCCGAGTTGTAGCCGAGCACGACCTGTCCCCACTGCTCCACGCCAGCTTCGCTCTGTACCCGGATCCGCGCGTAAAGCTCGCGCTTGCCCGTGCCATCGCTTTCGAATTGATATTTGGTGTGGAACTTCTCGATGACGTAGCCCTCCTGCGAATAGTCGGCAGGCTTTTCGGCGAGTTCCGCGGGCTTTTGGGGCAGCGGCGGCACAGGGGTTTGGGCGGTTCCCAGCAGAGAAAGCGAGGAAAAAAGGGCTACCAAGAGGGTCCGGCGCAAAATACTCATCTTGGGCCGTTTGTATCCTACTCGGCCATTCGGCGCAAGGGGAACAATTGCCAGGACTCACACCGAGGTCATACCGCAAGAATTTTGACGTCATCCCGAGCGAAGCGAGGGATCTGGCGCGTACGAATCAGACCCAGCCCACGCCAGATCCCTCGCCCTTCCGGGCTCGGGATGACATAACGGAGAAACTCACTTCCCAGATAACGCCATATCCATGAATCCGGCTTGATCCATCTTCATCTTCTTCAACCCATCCATCGGCAGATACACCATGTGCCCGGCGTCATAAGTCGCGTAAGAAATGTTCTTATGGAACTCCGGGCCCAGGTTCAGGTGGTCCATGGTGTAATTCGCCGCCAGAAACGGAGTGGCCAAATCGTAATAGCCTTCCATCACCAGGATCTTCAAATAAGGATTCTTTGCCATCGCCTGCCGCAGCGCGGAAGCGGTGTCGGGAAATCCTTCAATCCCCGATCCCCAATCCCACTTGCCAAACAGCGGATCCCCATACGCCGACACGTTGTAGGGCATGTCGACCTTATATCCGAGATCATTTCTTACGTAGTTGTTGAAGACAGAGGTAAACGGAGGCCCGGTCTGCGAGCCCGTGGGATCGTAGAAGCGCGTATCGAGAAGACCGTCGGGATCGACTCCGGTGAACCGCCCATCGAGCCGCCCCACTCGCAACTTTTGATCGATCAGCAGATTATGAGTGAACTTCTGCACGTCCACTCGCAGGTCGGCCTGATCGATGAACTGCTTGGTCAAGCCGGTGTAGCGGGCCATCTCATCAATCGTCTTCTGCCGCTCCTCTGGCGTTAAGCCATCACCCTTGGCTAGCGCTTGCGTGTAGTCCGTGGCGGCCCAGCGAATCGACTCTTCGCGCGCTTTGTTCATGTCCTGCGCCAGATCGGACGGAAGCTTGTGGTGATAGCCCGCAATCATGGTAAAGGTTGGAATCAGCAGCGGATACGGCAGGTCGTTCGTCTTATTATCTTCGAGGGTCTGAAAACTCAGAACCATCGACAACAGCGTAATTCCGTTGAAAGAAATGCCGCGGTTCGAGAGAAAGCCGGCAATGCCCGCCGAACGCGTTGTGCCGTAGCTTTCTCCGAACAAGAACAGTGGCGACGTCCAACGCTCGTTGCGCGAGATATAGAGCCTGATGAATTCACTAAAGGCCTCGATGTCACCCTTCACTCCCAAGAATTTCTTGGTAAGTTCCGGCGTGGCTGCGCGGCTGTAACCGGTGCCGATCGCATCGATCAACACCAGGTCGGTCTTGTCGAGCAAGGTATAGGGATTGTCTTCCATGTGGTATGGGGCGGGCGGCATGAAGCCGGTCGACTGCAACACCACGCGCTTCGGGCCCAGGGCGCCCATATGCAGCCATACCGACGCCGATCCCGGACCTCCGTTGAATGCAAACGTCAGCGGACGCTTGCTCGCCTCCGCTCCATCGAGCGTGTAGGCGACGAAAAACATCTCCGCCTCAATCTTGCCGTCGGGGCGCTTGATGGGAAGCCGCCCGGTTGTCGCTGTGTACTTGAGCAGCTTGCCATCGACAGTTATCTGGTGATGAGTGACTATCGGAGGAACTTCCGAGACATCGAAATGCTCGTCTTTGTCCTTGTCGGTGGCTTCCTTCCCCGGTTCCGTCGATGGCGTCGCTTCCGGCTTGGCTTCAGGCTCTCCAGGCTTCTGCTCGGACATCTTTGCCGCAGGCTCGCTCTTGGCCTTCTTGTCTTTCGGTTGGGACGATGAATTCGTCTGCTGCGCTACCGCGAAACCCGTTAGCCACAGCAGAACTACAAAGAATGCCGCCAGTTTCCGCATGCTGAACTCTCCCAAAATGCACAGCGATAAGTTGATGAAGGAAACAGGCTGGAATTATACGCGTCGATGCGTTCTGTCACGATTCGTGACGTAGCGCCGGCGTCCCGCCGGCAACGGAGATCTTGATGTTGGGAGAACGGCTTGGCTAGACCGCGGCGGGTTCTTCTACGACGCCTTCTAAATGCTTCAGTGTCTCTGCGACTGTAAGCGAATACATCTCGCGTCCCACGCCTTCGCCCGATTCAAGCGCTGTCTTCAAATAGTGCCCGGCGATCTCGATCGCCAATTTATCAGTAATGACCTTGCCGGTGCGCTTCTGATATTCCTTCCAGGCCGGCAGCGGCAACGCCACCCACACAGGACGTCCTCCAACCAGAAACTTGACGTCCACCGCATCGGCATGACGCGTGGCGATGGCCACGATCAGCGCCTGGTAAATGCAATGCACTTCCTGCCTGCTCCAGCGGTCGGTCGCGCGAAAGCTTTCGTACATGTAAAAACTATAGCGGAGGAAGCAGTCCCGGGCAAACCGACACTTTCCCAAATCGAAAATCGACAATCGCAAATCGACAATCCCCGCGCGCCGTGGATTATCATTGGCCGCAAGGACCAACCATCATGAAAAACATCGGCATCCTACTCTCCGGACGCGGCTCGAACTTCGAAGCGATCGCGAAAAACATCGCGTCGGGACAGATTCCCAACGCACGCATAGCCGTGGTGATCTCGAACAAGCCCGATGCCGGAGGCCTGGAAACCGCGCGCCGCCTCGGCCTCACCGCGCTAGTGATCCCGTCGAAGGGTAAAGATCGCGAGCAACACGATCGCGAGACCGTCGCTGCGCTCAGGGAAAACAAAGTCGACCTGGTCTGCCTCGCCGGATACATGCGACTGCTCTCCCCCTGGTTCGTGCAGCAGTTCCCCCATCGCATTCTCAACATCCATCCGTCGTTACTGCCGGCGTTCCCAGGCCTCGAAGCCCAGCAGCAAGCATTCGCTTACGGCGTGAAAGTCGCAGGATGCACCGTCCATTTCGTAGACGAAGAACTCGACCACGGCGCCATCATCGTGCAGAAAACCGTGCCGGTCATGGATGGTGACGACGAGCACACGCTGGCCGAGCGCATTCTCGAACAGGAACACATCGCCTATTCCGAGGCGATTAACGTTGTCCTGGCCGGAAATTTCGAAGTGGTGGGAAGGCGGCTGATACGAACCGTCGCCACGAGATAGTTCACTTTCAACCATCTGTCATGCTGAGCGGAACAGGAAGTGCGCGAAGCGAACTTCCTGTGGAGTCGAAGCATCCCACGTCGGCTGGAATAAACAGTGCAGCGGAAAGGCATTCTCACACAATCCGTGACGAGTGAGAATTCCTCTAGAGGCCGCACACGATGCCGGCAAGCGCGGGCTCCTTCGACTCCGCCCGCGGCCTTCGCTGCGGCTGCGCTCAGGATGACAGCGACTCGGGGCATCACTCTTCGACGATTGCCACCTTCATGCGCCTGCCAACCCGTAACGTTGGACTCCATGGAAGCTCGGTGAGAGCAATTCGGGGGGACTCTTCGAGGCCACCGTTAATTTTCACTTCTCTATTCTTGAGCTTTCTGGCCGCGTCCGTGCCCGAGTCTGCCAAACCACATAAAACTAAAAGACGGTCGAGTCTTATTCCGTAGTGCTTAGGCCCCGACATCTCTACAGGCATCCCGATCTCTTGAGACACTGACCACTTCACATCCTCGTACTTCACAGCAACCCTCTCCAGATTCTCCGGCGCCTCATCCTTCTGAAACTGCTTCGCCCAATCCTCCCCCGCCTTCGCTGCCGCCTCGGGAGAATGGAAGTCGGCCACAATCTTTCGCGCCAACTCTTTTTTCAGGGCCATGGGATGCGCCTGCCCACTCCCCACATCCGCCTTCATCTTTTCGATCTCGGGCACCTTCACGTCAGTCAGCAGTTCGTAATAGCGCCACATCATCTCGTCCGAGATCGACATCACTTTGCCGTACATCTCGAGCGGCGATTCCTGAATGCCGATGGCATTGCCGTACGATTTCGACATCTTCTGCACGCCGTCGAGGCCTTCAAGGATCGGCATGGTCAGCACAATTTGCGACTCCTGCCCCGATGACCGCTGCAATTCACGCCCGACCAGCAGATTAAATTTCTGGTCCGTGCCTCCGAGTTCGACATCGGCCTGCAGCGCGACCGAGTCATAACCCTGCGCGAGCGGATAGAGAAGTTCATGCAATGCGATCGGTTTTTCTTCCTTGAACCGCTTGTGGAAGTCTTCGCGCTCGAGCATTTGCGAGACTGTGAACTTCGCCGCCAGCCGAATCCAGTCCTCACCCTTCAGTTTGCCCAGCCACTCACTGTTGTGACGAATTTCGGTCTTGCTCTGGTCCAGAATCTTGAACACCTGCTCGAGATAGGTCTTGGCGTTGTTCTTGATGGTCTCGGCGCTCAGCGGAGGACGCGTGGCCGAGCGTCCCGTGGGGTCTCCGATAAGGGCGGTGAAATCGCCGATCAGGAAGATCACGGTGTGACCGAGATCCTGAAAGTGCTTGAGCTTCCGCATCAGCACGGTGTGGCCCAGATGCAGGTCTGGTGCGGTGGGATCGAACCCGGCCTTCACCCGCAACGGCTTGTTGGCAGCCAGAGACTTCTCCAGCTTGGCTCGTAGTTCCGACTCCTTCACAATCTCGGCGGAGCCCTTTTTGATGTAGGAAAGCTGTTCCTCAACCGGTGCAAAAGGCATGGTGAGCCATTATAAGGAATGTGAAAGTGCGAGACTTCAGCCAGATGTAAAACCTTTGTCGCAAAGTGTTACCCTCTAGCCCGACCGGATGCGCGCCGCCGCCATTCTCGGGCTGGGTTCTTCTCCCAAAAACCTGCACCCCTTCCAGAAAAACTGCGCTGCCGAGTGGACCCTCGGGCTGCCTGCGAGTACCGCCGATGCCGATGTGATCCTCATCTTCGGCGGCGACGGCACTATTCATCGACATTTGGAGGCGCTGGTGAACTTGAAGCTTCCGGTCCTAGTCGTACCTTGCGGAAGCGGAAACGATTTTGCGCGCTCCCTGAACCTGCGCAGCATGAAAGACTCGCTGGGCGTGTGGAAGAAGTTTGCCGCCGGCGCGGGCGACGTCAAGGCGATCGATTTGGGCGTGATTACGCCGCTCGGCGCCGGGAGCGGCTCCACTTATTTCTGCTGCGCCGGAGGCACCGGCCTCGATGCTGAGATCGCTCGCCGCGCAAACCGCATCCCTCGCTGGTTACGCGGACATGGCGGCTATCTACTGACCATGTTGCCGGCCCTTGCCACGTTCCAGCCCGTAATGACAAAAATCTCGGTCGCACGCAAAGATCAGTGGGAATTGAAGATCGCCAAGCCGACCTTCGTCGCAGTGTTCGCCAACACTCCCGTGTATGGCGGCGGCATGAAGATCGCCCCTCGAGCCCTGCTCGACGACGGCCAGCTCGATGTCTGCATCGTTAGCGGCCTCGGCAAGTTCAAGCTCTTCTGTTTATTCCCAACGGTCTATTTCGGACGGCACCTGCAAGTTCCCGAAGTCGAATATTTCCAGGAGGCGCGTTTGCGGATTGAAACGGAGACTGCTCTCGACGTCTATGCGGACGGAGAGTACGTCTGCCGGACTCCGATTGAAGTTTCGGTAGCGGCAAAGGTGCTGAGGGTGCTGACGTAGTAGGTCCGCGTCACACTCGCCCTTACATCCTTGACGTCATCCTGAGCCCGAAAGGGCGAAGGATCTGGCGCGCAGCATTTCGACGGACGTTCACAGTCACTGCTGCAGATCCCTCGCTTCGCTCGGGATGACGTTGGCTTTTTGTGATTAGCTGATTTTCTGCGAGTCAGCCGGCGGGACCCGTCGCTACTTACAACCGCCCGGCAATTTTTTCTGCCATACTCTTGGCCGCCTGAGGAGTGATTTTCGCCACCCGCATATCCAGGTGCACCATCACGTCTCCCTTGCGCATCAGCAGACCTGATCCCATCGGTTCCAGATACGCCTCGTCACCAATACCCGGCAGTGCTTGATAAGTTTCCATGCCGGCCGACACTTGCTTCATCGCAGCGTGAGCGATTTTAAGGGTCATCGCTCCGCCCTGCCAGGTGTACTGAATGGGAAGGGTCTCCGTGCCTCCCGCGCCGTAGTGATATTCGCAGGTGGTGATGCCGATCTGCGCGACCGATGTAACCGTCTGTCCGAGAGCTTTGCTCGCTTCTGCTGTCGTCAGCATGGCGCACGGCTCCCGCTTGCCGGTATAGGCAGGCGTGTCGCCTCCCATCTCGTGCGAGAACTGGCTGGCCCGCTGCTTCACGCGATAGCCGAGATAAACGCAGCTTCCCAGTCCAACCAAACCTACGAAGACGATTACGCCAAGAATCGCGAAGATCACCTTCAGCGCGGTGTTCGACCCGCCTCCGACCGGCGTTGATGTAACAGGAGGACCGGACGATGGCACACTTTGCCATTGGCTCGAAACTGGAGTCTCAACTGGAGTTGAGACTGGTCCCGATACCGGAGCGGACGGCGCCTGCACTGCGGCTCCGCAGTTCGAACAGAAATGGGTTCCTTCGGCGAGCGGCTTTCCACAACTCACGCAGAATGCTGCCATGCGACCCTCCTGCTGGTGCCGCGACATTCTGCCTGCGCCGGGGCGGCGACGCAATGCCTAATTGCGGTCCCCAAAGCCTTTCCGCAACTCGATGCCTGCGGCCGCGCGATACCGACAGCACTTTCCGGTGCTAAACTAAGCTCAACTTATGGCGGAAAATGGACGCTCCCGCACCTGGCTCTGGGTTCTGATTGGAGGAGGAGCCTTCTTCCTCTTTGTGCTGGCGGTATTCACGCTGGTGTATCTGGCCATGCACACCGGCGAACAAGCCAGTTCTTTCAATGGCTTCGGCGACAAGATCGGCGTCGTTGACCTCGAGGGCGTCATCCTCGATTCCACTACCGTCGTGCAACAGCTCAAGAAATTTGGGGACGACGACTCCATCAAAGGAATCATCATCAAGGTGAACTCCCCCGGCGGTGGCGTGGCCGCCTCCGAAGAGATTTACCGCGAGGTCAAGCGCATCCGCGATGAGAAAAAGAAGCGCATCGTAGCCTCAATCAGCACGGTGGGCGCGAGCGGCGCATACTACGTCTCATCCGCCACGAACAAGATTTACGCCGACAACGGCAGCGTCGTGGGTTCGATCGGCGTGATCGCCGAGTGGGTGAATTACGGAGACTTGCTGCGCTGGGCCAAGCTCAAGCAGGAAGTGCTGAAAGTAGGCGAGTTCAAAGACACCGGCGATCCCTCGCGCGAAATGACTCCCGCCGAACGCGCTTATATGCAGGGATTAATTGACAACATGTACACCCAGTTTGTGAGCGCCGTGGCCGAAGGACGCCACGCCAAAGTCGATGACATTAAGTTGATCGCCGATGGGCGCGTCTGGACAGGCGAACAGGCCCTGGGAATGAAGCTGATCGACCAGATCGCGGACTTCCAGGCGGCCGTCGACGATACCGCTAAGTCGCTGAACATTAAGGGGGAACCGGTTTTGGTGCGTCCTGATAAAGACCGCAAAACGCTGCTCGACCTGCTCTTCGGCGACGTTTCCCAATGGATTCCGACCAAAGAGAAGCTGATGGACCACAGTTTAGGGTTCTACTATCTCTGGAAATAGAAAAACCGGACGTCAGACATCGGACCTCAGAGGTCGGCAACCCGGGGTATCTGAATGAGAGCTTGCATAGAACCCCTGAAATTTGAGAAGTTTATGGAGACCCATTCAGTGGCGGGAGGGATCTTGGGACCACAAACGCCACATAAATTTCTGCAAGTAGAACGGAGCAACAGCGTATGACAAAGGCAGATCTGATCGATGAAGTTTCACGGCTGGCCGAGCTGACGCGGAAAGACAGCGAAGTCATTGTCGAGACTATCTTTGACAGCATCGTGCGCTCGTTGCGAGTGGGCGACAAGATCGAGATTCGCGGCTTTGGCAGTTTCCGCACCCGGCAACGCAAACCGCGCGTCGGACGCAATCCCAAAACCGGCGACCGCGTCGAAGTGCCTGCGAAAAAGATTCCTTTCTTCAAGCCCAGCAAGGAGTTGAAAGACCTGGTGAACAATGCGGCGCAAGCCGAACAGGCTGCGGCGGCGCAGACTCCTTCCACACCACCTCCAACCCAATAGAGAGTTCCGGCTCTATTTCAAATTAGACTCGTATGTCCAAAGCCTATTTCACGCCCGAAGTGTTTCAGTTTCTCGCCCAACTCAAGCGCAACAACAAACGCGACTGGTTCCTGAAGAATAAAGCGCGCTACGAAACGCTGGCGAAACAGCCCAGCCTGAACTTCATTACTGACTTCCAATTCCGGTTGTGTGCCGTCAGTCCGTGGATCAAAGCCGATCCCAAGCCGAACGGCGGATCGCTGATGCGCGTTTACCGCGACATCCGCTTTTCCCCGAACAAGACTCCTTACAAGACCAACATCGGGATGCACTTCCCGCACGCCGGATCGAACGAGAAAATTCATGGCGCGAGTTTTTATCTGCACGTCGCTCCGGGAGAAAGCTTTCTCGCCGGAGGCTGCTGGCATCCAGACCCCAAGTCGCTGGCCAAGATTCGCGACGCGATCGCATGGAAGAGCGCAGAGTGGAAGAAGGCCACGCGCGGGGTGGAACTGGGCGGAGACAAGTTGAGCCGTCCACCACGCGGCTATCGCCCCGATCATCCCATGATCGAAGATCTAAAGCGCAAAGACTTCATCGCCTCAATCGAATTCACCGACAAGCAAGTCTCAAGCGAGAAATTCATGAACGACGTGGTCGCTGGATGCAAGAAGTTGAAGCCGCTGGTGGGATTTCTGTCGGAGGCGGTGGGGCTGGGATTCTAGATCGCGTCTGGGGAAATGAAAACCGCAGAGGACCCGGGTCTGATCGTCGTATCAGGGCATCGCTTTATCGATGCCGTCGCTCCTATTTACTGGCCCCCAGGCGCCGCGTATAGCTAAAGGTACTGTCGCGTTAACCCAACTCCCATTTCTTAGAATTGTCATTCCGAGAAGCGCAGCGACGAGAAATCTGCTGTCCTGTCCCTCCCTAATGCACGGCTTTCCAAATTCGGGAACGACTTGGGGAAGGGGACGACCTTCCAGTCGTGTCGTACAGCTGCCTGACTGTCAGCGACTCACTGGCAGATACACATCCGCAATCCTCCTCGCGAGACTCGCGGGCACCAGGTCGTCGCGATTGGAAAGAATGATGATCGTTAATCCGCCTTCCGTAAACCGCTGAATCGTCGTGCGGAAGCCCACAGTCTCTCCGTAATGCCACATGCGGGCGTGGCCTTTGTAGGGGTTCAGGAACCATCCGAAGCCGTAGGCCGCGGGAGTGTTGTCAGGTTCCATGACAGAGTGGTCTGCAACCTGGACTGGCGTCCATGCAGGCTTCATTTCCGCTTCGCTCAATAGCGTATGTTGCGCCAGAGCGCGATCCCATTTGGCGAGGTCTTCGATCGACGAGTAAACCCCGCCATCGCCCAACGTGGCTGAGGTGTCGCTTTGGTCGTTCCGCACCCAAGCACCGTTCTTTCTTGTATGGCCGTAGGCACGATTCGTGACTTCATTCTTCCCTTTCTCATAAGCTACGGTGTTGGTCATCTGCAGAGGGACAAAGACACGATCGTGAAGAAACTCGCCGAACGATTGGCCCGAGATCTTCTCCACCACCATCGCCAGCACTACGTATCCCGAGTTGCTGTAATCCCAATGCGTGCCGGGCGCAAACTTCGTCTTGCTCTGATGCTTCAGCAAGTCGAGCACCTCGGCATCGTGAATCTGCCGCAGCTTCTCTTCGGGAACGCCAGGCTGCGCCTGCATCAGATCTTCGTAGTCGAGCAGGCCCGAAGTGTGATTCAGCAGGTTTCGAACGGTGATCGCTTTTCCGTAGGCGGGAAAGTCAGGAAAGATGTCAGCGAGCCGATCTTCGTAGCGCAGCTTACCGTCGTGAACCAGCAGCATGACGGCCATCGCGGTGAATTGCTTGGTGCAGGATGCCAGCCGGAAATTGGTATGGCTGTCGATTTTGCGGAGCGTCTTCAGATCGGCAATGCCATATCCGCGCTCGAAGACGGCTTCGCCATTCTTGAAAACCAGGACAGCAGCGCCCGGAGAATTTGGTTTTACGTTCGCGAAGAGAGCATCAATCTCCCTTGCACGATCCGTGTCATCGGCGTGCGCGGCGAGGGAGATCAACAAGAGCGCCATCAGGCCTGCTCTCCTCATGGCTTGATTCCCGCAATCGCCAGCAACCGTCCCGCTGTGTCTTTTTCTTTTCGATAGGAGAACAGCACATCCGTTCGGCACGAGGTGCAAAGCGGCGACGCGCTGATGTGCTTCGCGGGCACCCCGGCGTCGACCAACTGCCGTCGGTTGGCCTCGACTAGATCCAGGAAGATTTTCTTGGGCAACACGTGTTCGCTGTGTCCCGGTGCGCGCGCGGTCAAAAACAGCAGCGGATAGCGCTCGTGAATTTCGTCCGACTCTTTGGTCTCACGAAAGAGTTCATTGGCGTAGGCGAATTGCGACTCAAATCGATCGCGCACTTCCTGCCCCACCTGATAGCAGCAGTTGTGAACTCCCGGCCCAATGGTTGCGCGAATGTCTTTCGGTTGAGTCCCGAAGTGGCGTCTCATTTCGCCAACACCTTTTTCCACAATGCGCTGCACCGTACCGCGCCAGCCCGCGTGAAACACGCCAATCGCGCGGCGTTTCGCATCCACCAGGATGACCGGCAGACAGTCAGCGGTTTGTATGGCAATCAGCAACCCGGGCGTGCGAGTAATGAGCCCGTCACCGGCAAGCTGTTGCTCCGGGACGCCCGTGACGTGATGAATCAGATCGGAATGAATCTGGCGAAGAATCACTAGCGGCCACGGTTTGGTTCTCGCGAGTTTCTTGATCAGCGCCGCGCGATTGCGCTCCACCGCTCGCCGCGAAGCGCTTTTCGTAAATCCGAGATTGCCGGAGGCACGCGTGGTGAAGGCATGCACCAGCCACGGCAGTTTTTTCAGCGACGTCGATTGCAGCAAAACTTGTTTGGCAGGGACCTTGGTCGGCACGAGAATCATAGTACCAAGCCATTCGATTTCGAGACTTTAGTCTCGCTTGCGCTTGTCCCGACCGGGCGGTCAGTCGCCGGCGCGCTTCGCTGCAACCATCTGGAATCACAATTACTTGTGACCTGGCGCACATTCCCGAGGTACCACGAAGACGCACAATCGCCCTGTTGCGCTGCGCCCAGGGAGTGCCAGGTTAGGCGCAGGGGCTTGGAAGAGCCGCGTAAATGAGCGAGAATATTTGTTTGCTCAATGAGAGGACACTGGTTATTTTTGGGGCGTTAAAAAAATCGCTTGCATTCGCTGGCGCCCAATTCTTTCCGACTGCCTCGAGCCTTCCTGCCTGCGTTCGTGTAGCGCGAGACCGCTGAACGGCCGTTCCAGGGTTTTTCATTTGTGAGGAGACGTTCTTATGGCAAGTCTTACAGTTGAAGTTGAATCGGCGACAAGTTCCGGGAAAAATCGCGAACTCGCCCAATGGGTTGAAGATGTCGCGCAGATGTGCCGCCCCGAACGCATTCACTGGTGCGATGGTTCCCGCGACGAATATCAGAGAATGACGCGCCTCATGATTCAGTCGGGCATCGCCATTCCCCTGAATGACGCCAAGCGTCCCAACAGCGTGCTCGTGCGTTCCAATCCCGGTGATGTGGCCCGCGTCGAAGACCGCACCTTCATTTGCGCCAAGACCAAAGAGGAAGCCGGCCCGACCAATAACTGGGAAGATCCCGCCAAGATGAAAGAGAAGCTCAAGGGCCTCTACACGGGATCGATGGTCGGCCGCACCATGTACGTCATTCCCTACAGCATGGGCCCGATCGGATCGCAGATTGCGAAGATCGGAGTCGAGATCACCGACTCGCCCTACGTCGTCGCCAACATGCACATCATGGCGCGCGTGGGCAATCGCGTGCTTGAAGTGCTGGGAGAAACCGGAGAGTTCGTGCGCGGCTTGCACTCCATCGGCGCACCGCTGGGACCGAACGATCAGGACTCGACCTGGCCTTGCAACGCGGAGCAGAAATATATCTGCCACTTCCCTGACACGCGCGAGATCTGGTCGTACGGCTCCGGCTACGGCGGCAACGCGCTGCTGGGCAAGAAGTGTCACGCGCTGCGCATTGCATCGGTGCAGGCCCGCGACGAAGGCTGGATGGCCGAGCACATGCTCATCCTCAAGCTGACCAATCCCAAGGGCGAGGCCAAATACATGACGGGGGCGTTTCCCTCGGCGTGCGGCAAGACCAATCTGGCGATGCTGGTGCCGACGATTCCGGGATGGAAGGTCGAAACCATCGGCGATGACATCGCTTGGATGAAGTTCGGGAAAGACGGACGCCTGTACGCGATCAATCCTGAGTTCGGATTCTTCGGCGTGGCGCCGGGCACGAGCATGAAGTCGAATCCAAATGCCATGCTCACTGCCACCAGCAATTCCATTTTCACCAACTGCGCGATGACGCCCGATGGCGACATCTGGTGGGAAGGCATGACCGATGACAAACCGGCCGAGTTAATCGACTGGTTGCGTCGTCCGTGGACCCCGCAATCGGGACGCAAGGCGGCCCATCCCAATGCACGCTTCACCACCCCCGCAAGCCAATGCCCGGTGATTGCGCCCGAGTGGCAAGATCCTCGCGGCGTGCCCATCGATGCCATCCTGTTTGGCGGACGGCGCGCTGGAATCGTTCCTCTGGTGACCGAATCGCTGAGCTGGCAGCACGGCACCTTCCTCGGCGCCACCGCGAGCAGCGAAACCACCGCAGCGGCTGTGGGCAAAGTCGGTCAGTTGCGCCGCGATCCCATGGCAATGCTTCCCTTCTGCGGCTATAACATGGGCGACTACTTCGCTCATTATTTGAAGATTGGCGCGACTCCCGGAGCGAAACTGCCGCGCATTTATTACGTCAACTGGTTCCGCACCGACGAGAACGGCAAGTTCCTGTGGCCTGGATACGGCGAGAACAGCCGCGTTCTAAAGTGGATCTTCGAACGCTGCGATGGCAAGGTTCATGCCAAAGACACACCGATCGGACGACTGCCCGAACCGGAAGACCTCGATACCCACGGGCTCAACCTGCCGCCGGAGAGTGTCGCCAAGCTGTTGAGCGTCGATGTCGACGGCTGGCTGGGCGAAGTGCCGCTCATTCAAGAGCACTTTGCCAAGTTCGGCGATCATCTTCCCGAAGGATTGAGCCGTGAAGTGGGCGATCTCGAAGCGCGGTTGAAGGCGGCGAAGAAGTAAAAGCCGTCTGTCGTTAACGTTTCGCCGAAAGAGCCCGGAGAATTCCGGGCTCTTTGCTTCCGGTGTCATCCCGAGCGGAGCCATTGGGCGAAGGCCCACGGCGGAGTCGAGGGACCCCGCGCTCGCTACCCTCGGGAGCCTCTCGGAGTCGCTCGGGGCAGGCTGGCGAAGGCCACGTTATTTTTTTCAGATCAAAAACGCCTTCTGGCTGCATCTAAGACGTAAATGCAATCCCAGCAGTCCAATCCAAGTCTTACCCCGCGGCAGGTATTTTCCGCATGGGGAAACATTCTTAGCGGCCGGGCTCCCATGCTCTCCATCGAGATCACACGAGAGTGCCCGCTGCACTGCCCCGGCTGCTACGCCTATGGCAATGATCATCTAGGCGGCGATACCACCCTCCGCGAGCTTTCCGATTTCCGCGGCGATGCACTCGTCAAAGGCGTTCTCGACCTGGTCGCAAAACATCAGCCGCTGCATGTGTCCTTGGTGGGGGGCGAGCCGCTGATCCGCCATCGCGAGCTCAGCCGCATTCTCCCAGCCTTGAGCGAACAAGGGAGATTTTCTCTCGTCGTGACCAGCGCCGTCATTCCGGTTCCCATGGAGTGGATGAAACTCCCGCGAGTGCGCGTGGCTGTGTCGGTGGATGGATTGCCGGAGCACCATAACGTGCGGCGTCATCCCGCCACCTACGAACGCATCCTCGAAAACATTGCCGGACGCGAAGTGAATGTTCATTGGACCATCACGCGCCCCATGATGGAACGCGAAGGATATCTTGAAGATTTTGTCGCGTACTGGAACGCGCGACCGGAAGTGGATCGCATCTGGGTCAGCCTTTACACTCCGCAAGTGGGCGAAGAAAGTGCGGAAAAACTCACGCAAGCGGATCGCGAAAAAATCGCAGCAACATTGCCCGGCTTGCAGAAGCGATATCCCAAGCTGTTGATGAGCGAGGGCATGGCGCGAGCCTTACTTTCACCGCCAGCGAATCCCAGGGCGTGCATGTTTTCGAAAATGTCGAACAACTACTCGGCTGATCTCAAGACGCGCGTCGAGCCGTGCGTCTTCGGCGGCAATCCCGATTGCAGCCAGTGCGGATGCATGGCGACGACCGGTATCCGCTTTGTGGAAGAGGCCAAAATTCTGGGGCCGCTGAAGGCGGGACACTTAGTGAATGCCTCGGTCGGGATCGGACTGGCAGTGAACCGCTTGCGAGAGAGCACAGTCGCGCCAGCCCGCTGGAAACCGCGAATCAAGCGCAGCGAAGAGTTGGTACAGATCGAACAGGGCTCTGGAGACTAATTGTCGGCGTGATCGAGTGAATGACGTTGTCCAATTGAATGACGTCATCCAAATGAACGACGTCATCCCGAGCGAAGCGAGGGATCTAGCGTGTGGCAAGAGTCGCGATTCCTCGGGACAACATCTGGCCACAGCGATCATCCTCACGCCTTCTTCAATTTCCGCACGATCCACACCAGCACCACCGCACCCAGAATGGCGACGAGAACGTCGGGGATCAGGCCTCCGGAGGAATAAAAGCCGAACAGGCTCATGATCCATCCACCGATGACGGCACCCACGATGCCAAGCACGATGTCCATCAAGGGGCCGTACCCCGAGCCCTTCATGATTTTTCCCGTGGCCCATCCGGCGATGAGGCCCACGATAATCACATAGATCAACCAGATCATGATTTCCTCCAGGCGAAACAGAAGCGTCCGGGCAGAGTATTGACCGAAGGGAGTGACTGTCAAGCCTAAGCGCTTGATCTGTGGTTAAATCGAGAGATATGTTTGCCCGCAAAATTCGCGTCGAATACGAAGACCAGGGAAAGCGCGTTCCCTGCCCGATGAAGTGGCTCGACAGTTTTTCCATGCGCAATTTCACCAATGCCCCCGTCTTCGACAATACGTTACCGATCGGCGACGGAGTCATGGAGATTGGAAGCAAAGTTCCGCTCGCAGACCTGAAAGCGGCGATGGAAGACTGGTTTCAGCGAAAAAGCTACATCGGGAAGAAGGCGTCATTGTTCATTGAATGAATGAGAAGTCAGTCAGCAAGATGCTGCCTGGGTTTGCATTCAACAATCAAAAATCTACAATCAAAAATTCCTAGTGCATTCCCCCGCCACCCGTGCCCGGCAACCCCCGCTTCATGATAAAAGGCAGCGGAGTCAGAACGGCAACGATCAGCGCCAGCACTGAGACTACATCGACGTAACCCAGGGTCGTCGCCTGCGCGATGATTTCGCGATACATCAGCGCGTAAGCCCGATGGGTCGACTCCATGGCATCGACCCCGTGCACGGTCATGGCGCGGCTCATGCCTGCAATCATCGCTCGAAACTGCGGATTTCCCGCGGAGGCGTGCGCGACCAGATAATTCTGGTGCTTCTGCGACTGCCGCAGCACGAACGTAATGATGGTCGCAATTCCGATGCTGCCTCCCACGTTGCGCACGAAAGCGTTCATCGACGAGACCTGGTTATTCTTCTCCTGCGGAATCCCGACATAGGCGAGCGTGTTCGAGGGAATAAAAATGAAGGCGAGCCCCAGCGTCTGCAGCGTACGCAGCAGTGCAGCTGTCTGAAAGTCGATACCCAGCGTCATGTGCCGTGACATATAAACGAGCGCCGCAGCGGTCGACGCAAAACCCACGCACATCATCCCGCGCGGATCGACTCGGGAAACCAGGATGCCGGCGATCGGCATCATCAACAGCATTGCAAAGCCTCCGCCAGCCAGCGCTTCTCCCGCCTGCACTGCGGAATAGCCGAGCAGTGTTTGCAGAAATTGCGGAATCAACACAGTAGTTCCAAACAGTACCGTGCCCAGAACAAACGTGATCGTCATCGCCGCGGCAAAGTTGCGCGACTTGAAAAGATGCAGATCCACAATAGGATTAGGATGGAACCATTCCCAGAAAATCCAGATCACCAAGGCAGTCAGCGCAATGAAGAAGAACATTGCGATCCAGGGAGAACTGAGCCAGTCGGACTCCTGCCCCTTGTCGAGCACCACCTGCAGACAGCCCACGCCGAGAGCGACCAACCCCAACCCGACGTAATCGATTTTGAAAGCTTTGCTCTTGACGCGCTCGACTTCCAGATAGGGCGGATCTTCCACCATGCGATAGGTCAAGAAAAGCGACAGCAGCCCGACTGGAATGTTGATGTAGAAAATCCAGCGCCAGCTGTAGTTGTCGGTAATCCATCCGCCCAGCGTCGGCCCGATCGCCGGCGCCACCACCACGGCCATTCCATAGACCGCAAAAGCGATGCCCCGCTGTTTTGGCGGAAACGTGTCAGCAAGAATGGCCTGCTCGCTCGGAGCTAGCCCTCCGCCTCCCGCTCCTTGCAGGATGCGGAAAAAAATCAGCATCCCAAGACTGGGAGCCAGGCCGCAAAGAAAACTGCTGGCGGTAAATAACATGACGCACGTCATGTAGAAGCGTTTGCGCCCCATGCGCGTCGCAAGCCATGCGCTTATAGGAAGAATGATCGCGTTCGACACCAGATAACTGGTCAGCACCCAGGTCGATTCGTCCTGCCCCGCGGAAAGACCTCCAGCGATGTGCGGCAGCGCGACGTTCGCGATGGACGTGTCGAGCACTTCCATGAACGTGGCCAGCGTCACCGTGAGCGCGATCGCCCACGGATTGTGGCTGGGACGCCACACCATGGCCTCAGCCGGGTTCGGCGGCGCCTGGGAAGTTTGTGCTTGTGCCACCGACATGGTTTCTTTAACATACATACGCGTATGTATATTTGTAAAGATAACGGGCCGGGCACCAGGGCGACTTTTTCGGGAGGATAGGCCATGCCATCCTTGGATTCGGGGACGACTCGCGAGCGCATTCCACAGCAAGTTCGCACTCAGACAACGCGGCGCAAGTTGCTGCGCTCAGCGGAACACATTTTCGCGCGCGATGGATTCGAAGCCGCGAGCATCGAAGAAATCGCGGACGCCGCCGGATACTCGCGAGGTGCTTTCTACGCCAATTTCAAGAGCAAGGAAGATCTCTTCATGGCGCTGCTCGAGGATTTTTTCCGCCGCCGCATGGCCGACGTGCAAAGCCTGATGGAGATTGCGAAAAGCCCGCAAGAACAAGCCCGGCTGTTGCGCAGTTATTATTCGCGGATCGCGAACCAGAAGCAGTGGGTACTGATCTTCCTCGAATACAAGCTCTTCGCCGTGCGCCACCCAAAGGTGCAGGCTCGCCTACAACAACGCTTGCGCGGGTTGCGCTCGGGCGGCGCCCAGATCCTGCAAAAGCTTTCTACGGCCCTCGGACATAGAACGCCAGTCTCGAGCATGACGGCGGCGGTGGCTATGGGAGCGCTCTCTAACGCCTTGCTGCTCGAGCATCTGGTCGACCCCATAACTCTTCCTTCCTACGATCTTCACGTGCTTCTGAGCCTTTTCTTCGACTCGCTGACCGGCACAAATCAGCTCTCCGAACAAAAACCGTAGACGCAGAGCCGCCAATCTCCACGGCGTCGCTCCGCTGGTATGTGCACCAACGGGCAATTGTCGGAGCCCGCGGTTTATGTTCTAGTAAACGAAAGTAAGCGGGCTGCGCCAGAACGTTCAGGGCTATCGTGCGTCGATCGAGGCATTCTCAACAAAGCGAACGCCCCATCTGTGTCTGCCGCGGCGCCCCGGCGTCTGGCGGTTATGGACGCGCTTCGCGTCGTCTTTTTCTGACTCTTCTGTTTCCGCTCTTAGCTTCCCTGGGTTGGGCACAGGGAATTCACGTCACGCTGCGTTCGAACCCTGACCCTTATCCTGCCTATCAAAGCTATTCCGGCGTCTGGGGCGACGGCAATTACGCCTATGTCGGTTCCGAGCGTCGCAATGGCGTCCTGATATACGACATCACCAATCCCGATGCGCCTGTGCTGGCTTCCTATTACGGCGCGACTGGTCCTATCGACATGGAGGACATCAAGGTCGCCAATGGGATCGGCTATTTTGCCGACAACATGGGAAGCGGCCTTCACATCGTTGACGTTTCCGATCCCAGCAATCCTACGCTGCTTTCGCAGATCACCTCGGCCAATGGAGGCTTCGACAACACTCACAAAGTTGCCATCTGGCAGAACTTCGTGTTCATCCCGCAAAATCTGGTTTCGCCCGCGATTATCAAAGTGTTCGACGTCTCGAACCCATCGAACCCCGTGCTGAAGACGACGTTCACCGCCACCGATCCCAAGTGGGTCAATGACATCGATATCCAAACGAACACTGCCGGCAAGACTCTGCTCTATGCGGCGGGATGGGGCGGTAAATGCGACATCTGGGATATCACTAACATCGCAACTGCCGCGCCGGTTCTATTGGGATCGTTCAGCGCGGGCGTTGATGGCAGCAGCGCCTCGGCCACGGCGGACGGAAACTATCTCGCCTACGCTACCAAGAACCCCAACGGCACGTCCTTCGTGACCATCTACAACGTCAGTAATCCCGCGAGCGTGACTGTGGCATCGACGCTGACCATGGCGGCGCTGGGCATCTCCGCAGTCTCGCCGCACGATCCGAAAATCGCAGGGACGCTGCTCTACGTCTCCTGGTACCAGGCGGGCACGCTAATCTTCGATATTACGGACCCCGCCGCCCCGGTCATCGTGGGCTCCTACGACACTTGGCCCGGAGCTGTGAACCCCGGACAACTCGACGGCGACTGGGGTGTCTATCCCTACCTGGGACAGGACAGAGTTCTGCTGAGTGATCGCAACACGGGTCTCTACGTGGTTGATGCGACTGGAGTGAGTTCGCAACCGGCGTTGTACAACTTGCTGCTGAATCCCACCACGGTGCTGGCCGGGAGTCCCTCCACCGGAACAGTCTATCTGGTGGGCGTCGCGGGATCAGGCGGCGTGGTGGTGAATACCTCGAGCAACAACTCGGCAGCCGTAACTCCTGCGAATGTCACTGTGCCCAACCTCGGCACCAGCGCGCCTTTTACCATCACTACCACTGCCGTGAGCAGCACAACCACGGCAACCATCACTGCGTCGTACAGCGGCGCCAGCGACACCGCGATGTTGACCATCACCTCGGTGCCAGACTTCCTGCTGGAGGCAGCGCCTACTTCGATGACGCTCTATCCCAATCAGTCTGGAACCGTAAGCGGCACGGTTACAGCGGTGGCGGGATACGGCAGCTCCGTCACGCTCAGTTGCATGGGAGCCGCGCCGCAGACTTGTAGTTTTTCGCCCACGACGTTTACTCCGACACCTTCCGGAGTGCCGTTCACGCTGACAGTGGCAAATCCGACCTCGGCCACCTTCAACTTCAATCTGCTGGCGACCGGTAGCGATTCGAAGACGACGACCCACACGGTCCCGCTAACGGTGAATGTTGCCGATTTCCTGCTGGGCGCACCGTCCCCGGCGACTCTGACTTCCCTGCCTGGAGCGAATTCCAATTTTGCGATGCAGGTTAGCGCGACGGGTGTCTTCAACAGCCCGGTTGACCTCACCTGCAACGCGCCGGCAACCGGAGTGACTTGCGCATTCGCACCTTCGGCGAGCGTTAGCCCTACGCCAAGCAATCCTGTGAACGTAATCACAACCGTTGCGACCACAACGACGACACCGGTGGGACAGTACACGCTGACGGTCTCAGGAAGCTCTGCGAACGCGCCGGCGCCCAAGATGCAGAATGTGACCCTGAACGTGGTCGACTTCGCGTTGGGAGCACCTTCCCCGAGCAGTGTGAGCCTCATTCCGGGGGAAAATACGCAGGTGACTGCGCTGGTGAGCGCGCTGGGAAGTTTCACAGGCGCCGTCACACTCTCCTGCAACGCTCCCGCGACCGGCGTGAGCTGCAGCTTTTCGCCTTCGGCAACGGTGAATCCAACCTTGAGCACACCGGTCACGGTCACCATTACGGTAGCGACGTCCACGTCCACTCCTGACGGTCAATACAATCTGACGATCTCGGCGAACACGCTGGGAGCGCCCGCTCCTAAGACGCAGATACTGTCCCTGGCTGTGGCCGACTTCACGTTGGGAACTCCTTCGCCTGCGAGCGTAAGCATGCTGCCGGGCGGCAACTCGATGGTGATGGCGCAGGTGACGGCGCTGGGAACTTTCGCGGGCGCGGTAACGCTTTCCTGCAACGCTCCGGCGACCGGAGTCACCTGCAGCTTTGCCCCTTCCGCCACGGTAAATCCGACCGTCCAGCGCGCCCGTGACGGTGATGATCACCGTGGGAACGACGACAGCGACGCCGGGGGGACAGTACAACGTGACAGTTTCCGCCACTTCGACTGGAGCGCCCGCGCCCAAGACGCAAACCGTCGCGCTCGCGGTGATGGACTTCGTGATTACTCCTGCATCGCCGACACAGACGGTTACACCGGGCCAGACAGCGTCGTTTCCGTTAAATATCGCAGGAATGGGCGGAGCCTTCACCGGCGCAGTGTCGCTGGCTTGTTCGGGAACGCCGTCTCTCAGCACCTGCAGCGTGTCTCCAGCCAGCGTCACGCCCGGATCGAGTGGAGCGTCCGCGACGTTGACCGTGACGACTAGAGCGCCGATGGCTGCATTGCAATCATCGAGCAAATGGTTCTACGTTTTGTGGCTGCCGATGACGGGAATTGTTTTTCTCTCGCGCAAACTTCAAACATGTGGGGCGGACATTCATGTCCGACAATCGGGCCTTTCGCGGGCAGGAATGCCCGCGCTACACGAAAGACTCTTGGGAATTGTTGTGCTCTTGATTCTGCTTTTGTGGCTGCCGGCGTGTGGCGGCGACAGTCCCGCGCCCAAGCCCGGCACGACGCCCGGCACTTACACTCTCACGATCACCGGCAGTTCCGGGTCACTGACGCACACGGCGTCGGTTACTTTGACCGTGCAGTAACTCTATTTTTCAGACTTCCGCGGTTAAGATTTGTATCCGGGGCACGCCCTCGGGCGTGCCGTCGACGGGAAGAGCGAGACCGCCTTCAGGCGCTGATTTGGCAACGTCAGGCGCTAAAGCGCGAAATATCTTCAGACGTTTACGGCACGAGTGAACTCGTGCCCTTCCCAAATCAGAAAAACGCTACTTGTCGTAGTGCAGCAGCGAGAAGACGTCCGATCCCTTGAGCTTGTCTCGGCCGTTCAGGAAGTCGAGTTCCACGACGAAGCCAAGGCCCGCGATGTCGGCCCCAAGAGACTTCGCCAGCGTGACCGTGGCTGCCGCCGTTCCACCAGTCGCCAGCAGATCGTCAACAATGATGACGCGCTGTCCTTTTTGAATCGCGTCTTTGTGGATCTCCAGCGTGTTGCTGCCATATTCCAAATCGTATTCGACCTTTGAGGTCGCGGCGGGAAGCTTGCCCGGCTTGCGCACAGGAACGAATCCGGCGTTGAGGCGATAGGCCAGCGCGGGTCCGAAGATGAATCCACGCGCTTCCATCCCCAGCACCAGGTCGATTTCCTTGTCGAGATAACGTTCCGAGAGCGCGTCGATCAGCATCGCAAAGCCGCGCTTGTCCTTCAGCAGCGTAGTGATGTCATAGAAGAGAATTCCCTTCTTAGGGAAATCGGGCACTTCGCGGATCAGCTTCTTGAGCGGCTCACAATCCAGGTTCGACTTAATCGCCACAGCTTTATTGGTGGACACTTACCACGCTCCTTCAATGCGAAATGTACTTAGCCCGGGGACAGGCTGAGCTTCGAACTCCTGAACGTCGTCGACCCGCGCGGCGCGCGGTCCCTGGCGCAGCTTCGAACGCAATCCCGCAAGCTGCTCACGTGTGCCCATTGCCAACACCTCTACACTGCTGTCGACGTTGTTGCGCACCCATCCGGAGATGCCCAGCGTACGCGCTTCGCTCTCCACGAACCAGCGGAAACCAACGCCCTGCACGCGGCCGCGGACCAGAAACGTGCGGGCCTCGATGGATTTTTCGGCGGTCATCGGGAAATTGTTGATTGTTGATTTTCGATTGTTGAATGAAAAGCCAGCACGATCGATTTTGGTTTTCAATCAACAATCAAAAATCAACAATCTAAAATAGCTTCTAGGCCCTCGACAAGTACGTGCCTTCCGCGGTATCGACCTTGATCTTTTCGCCTTCATTGATGAACGGAGGCACCTGCACCACCAGTCCTGTCTCGGTCTTGGCAGCCTTAGTCACGCTGGAAGCGGTAGCGCTTTTCAGTCCGGGCTCGGTCTCGACCACGGTTAAAATCACGGTCTGGGGCAGTTCGATCCCAACCGCCTTGCCATCGAAGAACTCCACTTTAATCTCGAGGTTGGCAATCAGGTAGTCGACCGCATCCCCCAAAACGTCTTTCGACAGGTGAGTTTGTTCGTAGTTCGCCGTGTCCATGAAGTAATACGCATCGCCGTCGGCATAAAGGAACTGCATATCGACTTCATCGACCGTGATCTTCTCAATGGGATCAGGCGAGCGAAAGCGGTGCTCGAACATCGCGCCGGTGCGCAGGTTGCGCAGCTTGGCCTGGATGAAGGCGCGCAGGTTGCCGGGCGTGCGGTGCTCGACGCTGAACACAGAATGCAGATCATTGTTGTGCTTGATGATCATGCCGGGACGTAGCTGGGTGGCAGGAATAGCCATTGCTGAATGAATCTCCTTTAAGAATTGCGGTGGGGCGCGGAAAGGCGGGCGGGCCACATTTTCCGTCGCGCACAAGGCCTTGAACCCTTTATTTTACACGTAGTTGAACCGCTTTGGGAATCTCGAACTCCCGTGCGTTACCGAAGCGCGGGAATTGTTGCCGTCCGCAAGCCCTCGAGACAGCTAAAATGGACCCGAGCGAATCCAAGTTTCCCGATTGCTCTGTTTAGAAAGGATTCTTATGTTTACTGACAAAAAAGAAGGCACCTACGAGGCATCCGGACTCGCGGGAACTGCGGTCGCCTGCCTGCTTATCGGCGTCGGCATCGGCACACTGGTCGGCATGCTCTACGCGCCCAAGACCGGAAAGCAGATGCGCAAGGACCTGCGCCGCAAACTCGACGACGCGAAAGAAACGCTGGATGACTGGAAAGACCAGGCCCGCGAAGTCGCCGAAGATGCTATGGAGCGGGGCTCTGATTTGGCCGACGATATCCGCGACCGCGTCACCCCTCTGGCCAAGAATCTGCGCCGGGGATAAAAAATCGGCATCGGGCGTCAAGCCCCAGGTTTTCCTGAAGCCTGACGCCCGAAGCCTGATTTTCCTAGTGAAATACTGACGAGAAGAATCCTTTGATCTTTCCCATGACTCCGTGACGTTCCTCCGGCTTCTTCGGAGGCGGCGCTGGAGTGACCGTCGGCGCCGGAGGCTCCGGCCGCTGCATATCGGCGGCTGGTAGCTGCGTGGCTGCTGCGACAGGGGTTGGAGGCGGCGCTGGCGCAGCGTCTCCACGAAACACAAATGGTGCTTCCACCTTCACATGTACATCGTTGGATCCCGTCGCCGGTAGCGGTGCCGTCTCCGACGAGACTGACATGGTCACCTGCGATGGCGGAGTTGCCGTCGTGGCCTGGGCGCCCGCATTCGCCGTGGGCACTTCAATCTTCTTGCCTTCGTCTTCCGGCCTAGCCAGCCGCATATTCGCCGGCATCTTCGACTCATCCACCTGCGGCGCCGAGTCGGCCGCGCGCATCACCGGAACTGGCGGCGCAGGACATCCGCAACTCGCCGGCACATCGGTCCCCGGATTTACCAGCCTCCCCGCGTGAAACATCACTTGCTCCGACGGCTTCACCTGGTAGCTGCCGTCGCCCATCAACTCCGAAACGATGACGGGAGCCGTGTTCCCGGGCAAAGAACGCACGCAGGTGTTTCCCCGTGAGTCGACGCTCATCGCGTACTGAAAGTCTCCAGGCCCAGCCAGCAGAATGCGGAAATCAGGCGTGAGAACCGCATCGGCTGACTGTCCCGATGTGTAATGGGTTTCAATCGCGCCCGTACTCATGCCGAGCATCACGTCGCGCTGGTTCTTCGATTGCGTCACCGAAACCGTCGTCCCCGGACAAAGCAGCACTTCGCCGCCGCGCGTGAGCTTCAACACCGCTGTAGTCGCGCCCGCTGAGACCGACGAACCGTCGGCCAGCCGGCTTCCCGCCATGATGATCGCGCCGTTCGACCCCGGACTCACCGGAACCACCGCCGGTTGCACTCCTTGGGTGAAGGCTGGAACCGTCGGAGCCGGCGGAGTCTGCTGCGCCACGGCGGGCTGGTTCAAATGCACCGTCAGAACACTTCCCACCGTATTCGAGCTGTACTCGCTCGGCTTCAGCAGGTCCATCACAATGCGCACGGTCGGCGGACGATCCTGAAACTGGTCGAGCCGGATCGCGCTGACCTGGGCGCTATTCACATCGATCTTCTTGCTGCGCACCGACATGATGGTATTGGGAAGATCGATCACAATGCGGTCAGGATTCTGCACCTTCTGAATTTGCGGAACGACGGGACGAGTCGCAGTGATCTCGACGGCGGGGGGTCCGCCCTGGCTGAGAAGCACGCGAACCTTGGTGATCGCCGCGGGAGCCTCGGCAGGAGGCTTCGACGCAGCTCCGCGCCCCGCTGCCTGCGATGGGACAAGAATGGCCATCGCGGCCAGCAGCGCGATCAGGGCAAATTGAGGACTAGTGCGCAACCAACACCTTATACCTGAAGAGTAAACCTATAAGGAACGATATCACCGCTCGTGGGGGATAGAAAGTGACCGAAGGTACGTCGGGGCAACTCGTGGCTCCTACGAGAAATACAGGCTCGGGTGATACCGGTTCAGGCGATGCGGGCTCGGGGGATTCGTATCAGGGTACCGCTTCAGCGGTACCGCATGCGCCTGTTCTTGAATCCCCTTTAGGGGCTGCCTTCAAGACGCTTCCGACAGAAACTCGTATTCGTCGATCACCGCCGCCACCGCGACTCGTCCGTCGGCCGCGCCGTTGTCGACCCGGACCACCTTGCCCTTGCAACGGACCTTAATGCTTTCGGTCAGCGTGATCTCGGGAGGCAGGGTCAGCGTGAACTCGATGGGAGATCCAGTGGCGATTTCCGAGTCGACGTAGAAGCAGATGCCGCGCGCGCTGACGTCGCGCGTCTGCGCAGTCTTTTCCTGGCCTCCGTTGTCGCTGTACGTGACAGCTACGGGGAGCCGCAGGGCAAACCTGCGGGTAGCGCGTTTTTCCTGTTGGCTCTCGGCCATGAGCCCTCCGGTACCGCCGTAAGCATGGCGTTTTGCGCGCACACTGTCAAGGACTTGTTGAACCACGACCGCGATTTTATTGGCTGTGGTGATGTAATCTGGTTACGGTACCCGCATGGTCTTCGTCCTCGACAACTACGATTCCTTTACCTATAACCTGGTCCAATATCTGGGCGAATTGGGCGCGGAAGTGGTGGTTCGCCGCAACGATCAGGTAACGGTTACCGAGATCGAGGATATGAATCCCGAAAGAATTCTGGTGTCCCCCGGCCCCTGCACCCCGCAGGAGGCCGGCATCAGCATCGATCTGATCCGCTACTTTGCCGGCATAGTCCCTCTCTTGGGAGTCTGCCTCGGACACCAGGCTCTGGGCGCTGCCTTCGGAGGTAGGGTCGTTCGCGCCAAAACCCTGATGCACGGCAAAACCAGCGAAGTAAAACACGACGGGAAGACGCTCTTTCGGGACCTGCCGTCGCCGATGACCGCGACGCGATACCATTCGCTGGTCGTCTCAGAAAAAGACCTGCCTGAGGAACTGGAAATCAGCGCGTCAACGATAGAACAAGACGGCTCAAGGACGATCATGGGATTGCGCCACAAGAAATTCTCCGTCGAGGGCGTGCAATTTCATCCCGAGAGCGTGCTCACGGTCGAAGGAAAGAAGATGATCCAGAATTTCTTGAACCTGAAACAAAAATAAATCTAGAGGGTGCCCCGTCCTTATCGCGCTTTTTGCGACAGGGCGGGGACTTTCAAGCTGCACCCCGCACGTTCATTCATCACAGAATCACTCAGAGTCCACCCTTATGCTGTTCTCATGCCCCGGGGACTCAAACATTTCCAACAAACCCGGCAACTTCATTTCATCACCTTCAGTTGTTACCGGCGCGCTCCTCTGCTCGCAACCCCCGAGACCCGCGACATCTTCGAGGACATTTTCGAACAGGTACGCCGGTGGTACGGTTTCTGTGTCACCGGATATGTGGTAATGCCCGAGCACGTTCACTTACTCATCAGCGAACCTGAGCGGGGACGTCTGGCACTCTGTCTGCAGATGCTCAAACAAAACGTCGCCCGGAAACTGAAAGTCGATCATGAGACGCCCTTCTGGCACGGGCGTTACTACGACTTCAACGTATGGAGCGAGAAGAAGGTCGTCGAGAAATTGCGCTACATGCACCGCAATCCGGTGAAGCGAGGGTTAGTCGAGAGTCCGCAAGACTGGCGATGGAGCAGTTTTTGTCATTACCTCACCGGCGTGGAAGAAACCGTCGAGATCGAATCCCATTGGACGGCGAAAAAACGAGAACAAATGGGAACATTCCCTCAAGCGCGACTCCGTGATGAGAGTTCCCGCCCTGTCTCTGCAAAAAACGCAGAGACAAGGACGGGGCACCCTCAAGAGAAACAATAAATTCCGGCTGCCGTCTTTATCACGTTTTTTCGACAGAGCGGGGCTTTTGACTTATCCGCCCCGCGCTCGCTCCACCGCTCTTAACAGCGCCTGTGCCTTGTTCATCGTCTCCTGAAACTCGGTCGCGGGATCGGAATCTGCCACGATTCCCGCGCCTGCCTGCAGATACGCGCGCTTCCCCTTCATCACCATGGTGCGGATAGCGATGCAGGAATCCAGATTGCCCGCGAAGTCGGCGTAGAGCACAGACCCGCCGTAGACACCGCGCCGCACCGGTTCCAGTTCTTCGATGATCTGCATGGCTCGTACTTTGGGTGCGCCGCTCAACGTGCCTGCGGGGAAGCAGGCAGCAAAGGCATCGAGAGCATCGAGTCCTTCCCGCAATTTCCCTTCGAGCGCCGAGACCAGATGCATTACATGCGAGTAGCGCTCCACGCGCATCAAGTCACGCACCGTGACTGAACCGTATTCGCTGACCCGTCCGAGATCGTTACGTCCAAGATCCACCAGCATGACGTGCTCGGCCCGTTCTTTCTCATCGCGGAACATCTCTTCTTCCAGACGCTGATCTTCCGCCTGATCGCGTCCCCGAGGATGCGTGCCGGCGATCGGCCGGTACTCAAGCTTGCGGCCTGTCACTCGCACCAGCATCTCAGGGGAAGAGCCCAGGACATGCGTATCGCCCATGCGCAAGAAATAAAGATAGGGCGAAGGATTCACCGTGCGCAGCGCGCGGTAGATATCAAACGGCTCGACCTCGGGAACGAAATCCACCCGCTGCGAGAGAACGACCTGGAAAATGTCTCCTGCCACGATATATTCTTTGGCTCTCTCGACCGCTTTCATGAACTGCTCACGCGTGGTTCCAGAGTGAATCTTCAGCTTGGCTTTTCCGTGTTCCGCCACGCGAGTGAACGACGGCGCACGCTCCAGCTTTTTCTCCAGCGCAGCAATATCTCTTACCGCCCGGTCGTACGCCCGCCGTGGACTCTCGCGCCTCACATCCGCCATCGCGATAATGTGAATCTGATGGCGTACGTGGTCGAAAGCCAGCAGGCGGTCGAAGAACATCAACTCCCCATCGGGCAGATGCAAGTCATCTTTCGCGTGCTCACCAATCCGTTCAAGTTTTCGGACGATGTCGTAAGCGAAATAACCCACCGCCCCAGCAGTGAACGGCGGCAACCCCGGAAGGCTCGCGGGACGATGCTCGCGCAGCAACTCCTTCAACAAGTCAAAGACGCTGCCCTGCCGCTTCTCCGCCCGCTTCCCCCGGTGAATAACAATCTCGTCTTCTCGGTTTTGGACGCGCATATACGGCCGCGCCCCCAGGAAGGTGTAGCGCCCGACCTGCTCGCCGCGTTCGACCGACTCGAGCAGGAAGGCATAGGGTTCCCTGGCGGCGACCGCCAGAAACGCGGAAACCGGCGTAAGCAGGTCCGCAGTCACTGACTTGACCACCGGCACCAGCGTGCTCTCACGAGCCAGGCGGACAAACTCTTTGTAGTCGGGAAGCGCCATGCGAGCGTTCATTATACGAAGAGGTCCCGGCACTATGGTAACCAGCCAGTGAATTGACGTGGCAGTTGCGGCTTGGAACAATGGCCTTATCGACTAAGCGGGGTCGCATGCGTATTAAGTTCTGGGGCGTGCGCGGATCAACGCCGACTCCCCAGCCAGAAAACCTGCGCTACGGGGGTAATACCTCCTGCGTCGAAGTGCGCCTCGACAACCGCGTCTTCATCTTCGACTGCGGTACCGGCCTGCGCACCCTGGGACATCAACTTCGCCGCGAGTTCAACGGGCATCCGGTTTCCGCGCACGTTTTCGTTTCGCACTTTCACTGGGACCACATTCAAGGCCTGCCGTTCTTCGGTCCTCTCTACGAGAAACGTGAGAACCGTTTCTGCTTTCACTCCTCAAGCCGCACCCGGACTTTGAAGCGCGTAATGGAAGAGCAGATGGCCGCGCCGTATTTCCCCGTCGACATGAGTGAGATGCATGCGCAACACAGCTTCTACGAGATTGAACAAGGACGTCTGCCACTCGACGACATCACGGTTGAAGCCATGTGGCTCAACCATCCGCAAGGCTGTCTCGGATTTCGCCTCGAGAGCAAGGATGGCGTGTTGGTCTACGCCACCGACAACGAACCTGGCGACGCTGAGTTCGACAAGAACGTTCGCAAGCTTGCGGCGGGCGCCGATGTTTTGATCTATGACTCGCAATACCTGCCGGAAGAATATGAAGCCCGCAAGCGCGGCTGGGGACACAGCCACTGGCGCGAAGCCATCAACGTGGTCCTCGAAAGCGGCGCGAAAGAACTGATCCTCTACCATCATGATCCCGAGCACGATGATGCCTGCATCGATAAAGTCGTGAAGGAAGCGCGCAACTACTATCCCCGCGTACGCGCCGCCGCCGAGGGGATGGAAATCGTGCTCGGCGAAAAGAAGTAAACCTGCCACAAAGTCATCCTGAGCCCGATAGGGCGAAGGATCTGGCGCGAACTATTCGCGACCAACCCCGGAGACGCTGCGCGCCAGATCCCTCGCTTCGCTTCGGGATGACGTCTCTAATTAGAATGACCCGCGAAATCTTGACACCTTCCTAAGCTCGTCCTCATCCAAACCGTCAGCGATATCAAAACGGAGACAGCAATGCCCGATCTGCGAGATGTCTGTAAACCGTCGGCCGAAGGTGCTGCGGATGCATTCGTTCTGTTTGGAGCGATGGGCGACCTGGCCCACAAGAAAACTTTTCCCGCCCTCTATAACATGGTGCGGCATGGCGGACTCAATGTTCCCATCATCGGCGTCGCCCGCGCCGGTCGCACCAAGGAGCACTTGAAAGAGCGCGCCCGCGACAGCATCAAGCAGTTGAAAGGCCCCATCGATGAAGCGGCGCTGGACAAACTATTGGGGCTTCTCGAATATGTTGGCGGCGATTATGAAGATCCCAACACGTTCGCACTTCTGAAAAAGACGCTTGGCTCGGCACAGCGGCCCGTGCACTACCTGGCGATTCCGCCGGTGCTCTTTGTCGATGTGGTCAAGTCACTTGCGGCCGCGTCTTGCTTGAAAGATGCCCGTGTGATTGTTGAGAAGCCTTTCGGACACGATCTAGCCTCGGCGCAGAAGTTGAATAAAGAACTGCTATCGGTGCTTCCTGAGTCGCGCATCTTTCGCATCGATCACTACCTGGGGAAAGAAGCGGTATTGAATCTTCTTTTCTTTCGCTTTGCCAACAGTTTTCTTGAACCGATCTGGAACCGCAATTACATCGACAGCGTGCAGATCACGATGGCTGAGAAGTTTGGCATCGAGGGCCGCGGCAAATTCTATGACGACACGGGCGCGATTCGCGATGTGATTCAGAATCACATGATCCAGGTAGTCGCATTCCTGGCGATGGAGGCGCCCACGGGGCTCTATTGCGAATCGATTCGCGATGAGCAGGTCAAAATATTCCGCAACATTCCAGCGCTCGATCCCAAGAACCTGGTGCGCGGACAAGTCGAGGGATACCGCAAGGAGAAAGGCGTCGATCCGAATTCAAAGACTGAAACATATGCAGCCGTGCGATTGGAAGTGGAATCGTGGCGATGGGCAGGAGTTCCATTCTTGATTCGCGCAGGCAAGTCATTGCCGGTGACCGCGACGGAAGTTCTGGTGAAGCTGAAGAGCGCGCCACTCAAGACGCTTGCCAGCGGCGACGCCAATGCATTTCGCTTTCGTCTTGGCCCTGAACTTTCAATCAGCCTGCATGCGGAAGTAAAGAAGCCGGGAGCGGACCTGGCTCCCATGCCAGCCGAACTGATCGCGATGAAGCAGAGCAACGCTGATGAAGTCGATGCCTATGAGCGGTTGCTCAGCGATGCCATGCATGGTGACCCCATGCTCTTCGTTCGCGAAGACGAGGCCGAAGCCGAGTGGGCGATCGTCGATCCGATTCTGGACGACCGCACTCCAATCTATGAATACAAGGCCGGTTCGTGGGGCCCGAAGGAGGCCGACCGGCTGGCTGAGGACGTAGGCGGTTGGCACAATCCGGAGGCCTGAGGGGCTTACAAAACGACGATATGTTCCACGTGGAACATATCGTCATGACGGAGGTGTCTGTACAATAACGTCTACCTGCATTGACAACAAAGAAGTTACGGGATTTGTAGCAAAATTCAACACTTGTTGAGGCGGCGGTAAACTGAACTCCCCGGCCTGTCGCCGCAAAAAGGCGCGGCGACAAGGACGGGGCACCCTTCAGGTTAGCGATTTTTCAGGAAGACGCTGACTGAGCCGGGGGTGTTGTAGCGGTAGGTGCCTCCGATATCAGCTGTGACTACGTCGGGCTTGCCGTCGCCGTTCAAATCTCCGACGGCGACCGAGGGCACTTCATTTCCGCCGGCGAGAAGCGTCCTGGTGGCTTGAAAGGTCCCATTGCCGCTGCCTTGCAGCACTGTGATTGAGCCCTTGTTCGAGCCACCGTCGACGGTACCCCAATTTCCCACGACCATATCGAGTTTGCCGTCGCCGTTTAAGTCCGTTGCTTGAATCGTGTCGGGAGAATTCCCGGCGTTGTAGGCGACTGCGGATTGCAGAGTGCCATTGCCACTGCCCAGCAAGACAGCAGCCGTACCTCCGGGAAAGCCGGGCGCACACGCTGCTGGTCCGCAACTGGCGGTTAAGACGTCGATCTTTCCGTCACCGTTCAGATCCGCCAAGGCGACCGACCGGCTGCCGTTCCCGCCCGACGGATAGGCAACCGCGGTCTTAAAGGTTCCATCGCCATTGCCGAGCAACACACCTACCGAGCCCTCGAACGGCGTCGAGGTACCGCACAGAGCGGAACACCAGTTGACCGCAACCAGATCAGGCTTGCTGTCACCATTCATGTCAGCGATGGCAACCCAACTGGCGCCGCTTCCGCCCGTGTCGTAAGTGGTGGCGGGACCGAATGCACCCGTGTTGTCGCCGAGCAAAACGCTGACGGAACCCTCGGTACATGTCGTTCCTCCACAGCCATGCGAGATCGCGACATCGAGTTTGTTATCTCCATTCAGATCGGCGACCGCGACGTTGGAGTGATAGATATCACTTCCACCGGTGTCGTAGCTGCGTGGTGCTTGAAAAGTGCCGTCTCCGTTGCCCAGCAGCACGGCCAGCACGCCGTCGGGAGAACAATAGGTTCCGGAAGAACAACCGTCGGCGACCAATAAATCGGGATGACCGTCGGCGTTCACATCAGCGACCGCGATGGCATAGGCGCTGATGCCACCTGCGTCGTAGGTTGCGGCGGGCTGGTAGGTGCCGTCTCCATTGCCGAGAAGAACGCCTACGGAACTCTCGGTTCCGAATTGCTCCTGATTCGCCACGAGCAGGTCGGGGATTCGGTCCGCGTTCACGTCGGCGATTGCAACTGAATACGGGCTGTAACCGCCAGTCGCGTATTTCACCGGAAGCTGGAATAGATGCGAGCCCGCGGGTGGAATCGGGGCACTCGGCTGCCCCGCGTTCTTCACGACGAACGTAGCGTGATTTCCGTCCAGAGGCTGCGAAGCAGACGAACGATCTGCGGCGCCAGCGAACAGAGCGAGAGAACACAACATAAAGACGGTGAGGGTTTTCAAAAGACAAGCCTGGCGAATCATGGGGGAAGCTCCTCGAGAGTGGTCTAGTTCACGCTTCGGGCTGTCTGTCGGTCGTTCAAGATGAACGTAACAGCCGATCATTGTCTGAGAGACAACGCCTGAAGCCCGCATACCGTAGCACCGATCAAGGTCACGATCAATGCCAAAATCTGGATTTTCCCGATCATGCGTGATGTCGCACTACGGAAAATTGGGATGAGTGGAAAGTCCCCGTCCTGTCGCTGCAACGAACGAAAGCGACACGGACGGGGTGCTTCTCAAAATGGATTTACCGGAGGCCGCCACCTGCCAGCAACTGCTCTCCTGTCAGCCACGAAGAGTCGTCAGAGGCTAGAAACACGGCAACCGGAGCGATGTCGTCGACTTTGCCGGTTCGACCCAGCGGAGCCTGGGTCATCATTTCTTTCTCGAAATCAGAACCAATGATGCCAGCGGTCAGTGTGCCTTCGGTCTCGATCACACCGGGATTGATCGTGTTGACGCGAATCTTTCTCGCTCCTAATTCGCGCGCCAGTACACCAGTGATGGCATCGAGAGCGCCCTTGGTCCCGGTGTAGACGGCGGAGTTCGGAGGCGTGACGCGGCTGGCGATGGAACCAATGTTGATGATGCTGGCGCCTTCGCCGAGATGCTTCACCGCGGCCTGGGTGGTGAGCAGCGCGCCCAGTACGTTGATGTTGAACATACGGTGAAACTGTTCTTCGGTAAGCGCTTCGAGCGGAGCGAACTCATAGACTCCGGAGTTGTTGACCAGGATATCGAGGCGTCCATAATTTTTGATGGCGGCGTCGACGATGCCTTGAGCCTCGGCGGGCTTTGAAACATCACCGCCAATCGCGACGGCCTTGCCGCCTGCCTTGGTGATGGCGGCGACCACGGCATCAGCTCCCGCTTTGCTGGACGCATAATTGACGACCACGGATGCGCCTTCGGCGGCGAGCGCCTTGGCAATGCCGGCGCCGATCCCCTTGGATGCACCGGTGACGACTGCTACTTTTCCTTCGAGCTTCTTCATATGGTTCTCCGTTTCATAACTGATGATGAGGCGCACAAAATGGAAGCAGAATAATCAGCGCCGCTTTCGGTGGATTTGTCGGACTACGTCGGCCAGAGTGGTCTGTTCGAGAGTTCTCTCGAAGCTTGCCTGGGCGCGATCAAGGACGACGGCCATGCACTCCTTGATATTGGCGCTGACCGGACAGCGCTTCTCGATTGCATAGTGGTGGATCGCGAAAGTTGGCGGCGCCTTGCTGGCGCGATAAATGTCGAGCAGAGTGACTTGTTCGGGCGAACGCGCGAGAGTGCTGGCACCATTCTTGCCGCGTGTGGTGATGATCAGTCCGGCCTTCGCCAATTTCGAGAGAGACTTACGCACGAAGCTGGGGTCGGCATTGACGCTTTCCGCGAGCGTGGAGGATGCGATCTCTTCCCCGGGACGAAATCCGAGAGCCGCCATAATGTGAGTCGCGACCGTGAATTGAACGCTGGTTACTGCCATCCTCAACCTCGTGTATATGTGATGCTGAAGATCACATTTGGATTCAAGGTTGGCGAAGTGGTGCTACGCAACGCGCAGCGAGGGAAGATTAGCGACGATGCTAAGGAAGAAGCAGGAGCTTCCCCGTGGTTTTGCGCGATTGCAAATCGCGGTGTGCTTGCTGGGCGTCTTTCAGCGGATAGGTGTGTTCGCAGCGGAGTTTTAGTTTTCCGCCGGCGACCATGTTGAGGACCGCAGTGGCGCGTCTTTCCAGCTCTTCGCGAGTGGCGGTATAGTTCACCAGCGTGGGGCGGGTAACGTAGAGCGAGCCTTTTTGCGAAAGCTGAATCAGATCGAATGGCGGGACTGCGCCGCTGGAGCCTCCGAAGAGGACCATGTATCCGCGGGGGCGGAGGACGTTGAGTCCTTTTTCGAAAGTCGTCTTCCCGACTGAATCGTAGACAACATCGACGCCTTTGTTGTTGGTGAGGCGCCTGGTTTCGGCTTCGAAGTCTTGTGTCGTATAGAAAATGATTTCGTCGGCTCCGGCGTCGCGAGCGAGCGTGGCCTTTTCTTCTGTCGACACAGTGGCGATGATGCGAGCGCCGATGTGGCGCGCCATCTGGACGAGTAATAACCCCACGCCTCCCGCGGCGGCGTGGACCAGCGCGGTCTCGCCCTTTTTCAGCGGATAGGTGTCATAGACCAGATAGTGCGCGGTCATACCCTGCAGCATGACTTTGGCGGCGTCATGTTCGGTGACACCTCCGGGGAGTTTCACCAGGCGATCGGCGGGGACGGCGGCGTATTCGGCGTAGCTTCCCATCACTCCCGTGTAGGCGACGCGGTCTCCGGGCTTCAGCGTCTTTACTTCGGTGCCCACGGCGGCGACTGTGCCGGCGCCCTCCTGCCCGGGAATGAACGGCAGAGCGTAGGGATAGCGCCCTTCGCGATGGTAAATGTCGATGAAGTTCACGCCTGAGGCGGCGATTTTTACGACGGCTTCGTTGGGCTTGGGTTGAGGAGTCGGGACCTCTTTGTACTCGAGGACTTCGGGACCGCCGGTGTGGGAGATTTGGATGGCGTGCATAGGAACAGCTCTCAGCTCTCAGTCTCTCAGTTCTCAGTTCTCAGTTCTCAGTTCTCAGTTCTCAGTTCTCAGTTCTCAGTTCTCAGAGAAATACTACAGCCGCAGTCGGTAAAGTACGAGTTTCACGAGAGAATTCCCTGACACCGCGTGGCACTACACGCCGACGCGGGGTCCCTCGACTGCGTTCGGCTTCGCCTCACTTCGCTCGGGATGACGTGAGAGAGAGTGTACTCGGTTACTTCTTGTTTAGAACCGCGGGCCAGTTGGCGATGATTGACATGGATTGGTTGCCCTGGTTGGAGATGGAGTTCAGAAGAACTTTCTTGCCGTCGGTGGAGATGTCGTAGAAAAACTGCTGGAAAGTGACGAGAACTGTCGCGTGGACTTGAGGAGAGCCAAACTGCAACGATCCGTTATTGTTCGGTGTAACAGGGACCGTGACAAAGGAAGAGTTGGCGGCGAAGTAATAGAGCGTCTTGCCGTCGCGGCTCCACTGCGGAGAGACGCCGCTCTCGCGCGACACTTGCCACTTGCCTTCTCCTTTGAGGAACGGGATGGCATAAATCTGCATCTGGCCCGACTCGGTGGAGCTGTAGGCGAGGAAGCGCCCGTCAGGAGACAGCGTTCCGCCGGTGGCGAAGGAATTTCCGCTGTGAGGGACGACAACAAACGGCTTGCGCTCGCCTTCAAAAGGCAAGGCCCAGACCTCTTCACCGTTGGCCATGATGCCACCGCGACTGTAGAGAAGGTATTTTCCGTCGCGAGACCAGTCGGTGGGAACGAGCGCGGTGTCATCCTGCAGGAGCAATTCCTCGGCGCCGCTGCCGTCGGCGCGCCTGCGGTAAATCTGATCCTTGCCGTCGCGCACGGAGCTGTAAGCGATCCAGGTTCCATCGGGCGACCAGACGGGAGTCGTGTTCTGCACCGGCCCGAAGGTGAGCCGGGTGCGCACCTTCCGGGCAATGTCGTATACCCAGATGTCGGCAGCGCCGACGTCGATGCTCAATGCGACGCGGTCATTTTGCGGTGAAATGCGAGCATTCTGCAGATTTCCCAGATTGCCTGCCAGCACTTCTAACTGCTTGCCATCGAGATCGGCCCATACCAACTGCCAGTCACTGCTGCCACCGTCGGCGAGGACCAGCATGCCGGTGTTGGATGAAGAAACGTCCGCGTGCCACGTGCTCAGATCGTTGGCGATGCCGTTGGCAAGAACTTGCGGTTCGCCGGAGAGTTTGCCCGTAGAAGGATCGAAGGATTGGGCCATCAACTGCGAGGTTCGTCCGAACAGCAGGTATCCGTTGGCATAAATCGCGTTGGCCATGGAACGCATGACGAGATCGTTCTGTTTGCCATCGAGCGAGGCGAAGTACAGCGCATTGTTCTGGCTACGGGAAAGATCGTGGGTGACGGCGAGATAAAGGAAATGCTTGCCGTCGGGCAAAACGTACGGCCAGCGATGGGAGGTGTGCTGACTCTTGTCAAGATGTGTGGCCGGAACGGGAGTGCCGCCGCTGGCGTTAATGCGGTAGATCGATTCCTGCGTGTCGGGGGTAAACAGGATGGTACCGTCCGGCCCCCAGGTTCCACCACGGCCCTGGGGCGCGTCGCAGAGAGCCACCGGCAGTCCTCCAGATAAGTCGACGGTCTTGAGCTTGCCTTCGGCGAAGAACGCGAGGTTGCGACTGTCGGCGCTCCAGAACGGAAACTTGGCGTCACGGGTTCCGGGCAAAGTATGAGCTTCGAGCTTGTCGATGGGACGCACCCAGAGCATCGGTGAGCCATCGGCCCCGGCGGCGGAGAATGCGAGGTTTGTGCCATCCGGGGAAACGACCGGTGGTCCCGCAAAGTCTCCGGTCAAACGCAGCTGGGCTTTCTCGGGACCTTCGATGGAAGCGCGGATTACGGGAGATGGGGTGCGCGGGCGCAGGAAATATCCGGCGATCGCGGCGAGCAGGGCGGCACCTAGAGTGGCGGCGATCCAGCCAAGAGGCTTGCGACGTGCCGGCGGGGCGGTCACCACTGGGATGGAAGTCGAAGATGCGCGGCCTTCGCCGATCCACTTGAGTTGCAGCTTCACGTCGTGCGCGGTCTGGAAACGTTCTTCGGGATTTTTCTGCAGGCAGTTCTTTACGACATTATCGAGAGCGGGCGGCGCGTTCGGTTGCAGCGCGGTGAGCGGCTCGGGCTCTTTATCGAGGATGGCGGCGAGCACGCTGAGCTGGCTCTTGCCGTCGAAGGCGCGCTTTCCAGTGATCATTTCATATAGCACGCAACCAAAACTGAAGATGTCGCTGCGAGCGTCGGCGGGTTGTCCCTGCAACGCTTCAGGCGCCATGTATTGAAATGTGCCGACGACCACGCCCTGCTGAGTGAGCGGTCCTGCGGGGGCGCTCAGCACCGACATGTTCATGGTGGGCGTCGAGGGAGTCATGGACGAATCGACGCCTTTGCTCTGGAAGACGGAATTGGATTTCGCGAGACCGAAGTCCATGAGCTTGGCTCCAGACTTGGTCAACATGATGTTGCCGGGCTTCAGGTCACGGTGGGTGATTCCCTGGCGGTGAGCCTTCTCGAGAGCTTCGGCGATCTCGATGCCGATCTTCAGAACCTGATCGAGAGGAAGAGGGCCACGACTGAGGCGAGCAGCGAGAGTCTCACCTTCGAGATATTCCATGACCAGGAAGTCGACGCCATCCTGATGTCCGATATCGTGGAGCGTGCAGATGTTGGCGTGCTGCAGCGATGAGATGGTCTTGGCTTCGCGTTCGAAGCGCTGCTTCAGATCGGGATCGTTCGAAACATGTTGGGGAAGAACTTTGATCGCAACGGTGCGATCGAGACGAGTATCGCGGGCGCGGTAGACCTCTCCCATGCCACCGGCACCGAGCGGCGAGAGGATTTCGTAGGGGCCGAGTTTGGTGCCGTTGGTGAGAGGCATGCGCGGCGCAATTATAGCTTGGCATCGGGCTTCAGGCTTCGGGCTTCAGGCGTCAGGCTTCGGGCGTCAGGAAAAGCCTTAACCGCAAGGGTCGCGAAGAAGACCTTTTGCCAGAAATAACTGCGAGGTCCAATATCCTGAAGCCTGAAGCCTGATGCCCAGCTATTTCAATCCTTCGACGATGTAGAGGTCCGACAAATCGCGGACGTAGGAATAGGCGTAGTACTTGCCGTCAGGGGTGATGTCGTAGGGGCCGATGGAATAGACTCCGGCGCGGTCACTGGGAACAAATTCCTTCCACGGCTCTTTCTTGCCGGTAACGGTATCGAATTGGAAGAGCTTAAAAGGAACCCGAAGATCGATGGCTCCAATGACTGATCGTCCGGTTTCCGGGCTTTGTGGGAGAAACAAAATCGGAAGAATGTTCTTGCGGATCTGAGGAGTACCTCCATCAAAGGGATAGAACGTGGCCTTGTCTCCATCTCTTGCGACGACGCCGGTGGGATCGACGTCGAAGCCAAAGCCGACGCCTTCGGGAGTAACGGGCCTCATGGGACCGCCATTGACGTCCTGTGTGTAAACCCGAGTACGTTTGCCGGGCTCGCGACCCTGGATCAAGAAACGCTTGCCGTCGAGCGTCCAGAACACCACGTCGTAGTCGAAGCCGGGCTGGGAAATATTTTTGGTCTCACCGACTCCGGTGGGCAGAAGGAGCAGCTGTTGCGGGCGGCCCGGTACGACTGCGGCCAGCCATTTGCCGTCGGGTGAGAGCCCGTAAGGGCAGCCTTCGCCGAGGCGGATGGCGGGAGAACCGTCGGTGGCGCGCATGTAGGCGGAATATTTGGCGCCGCCGCCATCGGCCTCCTCAGAAAAGTAAACCCACTTCCCGTCGGGCGAGATGCGAGTCAGGGTTGACCAGTCTTGCCAACTCAAATCGATTTCACCGGTATGTCCGGGAAACAGGCCGGCGATTCCACGGCGGCGGTTTTCCTGCGAAAAGAGCACGCGACCGTCGCGAGAGATATCGAGCAGGCGAATATGTCCGGAACTGGTCCACACCAGCCGCTGGTGGCCGTCGAGCGTCACCGCCCACAGATGGTCATTTTCCGAGTACCAAATCTCTTTGCCAGAAGAACTCCAGGCCAAGCCGCGGATGTCGGGATAGGTTCCGCTGACCGATTTCTTCTTGCCGTCGCGATCGACGACAGTGATCGAGCCCATGCTGTCCCAGCGAATGGGATGATCAATATAAGCGACCATGCCGCCGTCGGGCGAGACGCGGGGATCGCCAAACCAGCCTTCGCTTTCGATCAGTGTTTTCCCGATGGGATACTCCAAACGCATGTGGCCCTCTACCATGCGAGCGGCAAGAAGATCATCTCCAGTGGGAGCCCAGTCAGCGCCGGTGACATCATCGGACAACTGGCGCGGCGCACCGCCGGAGAGAGGCACCTGCGCAAGGGTTCCGAAGGCGGCGTTGGAATAAATAAACCTGTGATCCAGCGAAACCGCGAGATTGCCCTTCGAGGAAACGCTGAGAAGGCTCGCGTTTTTGAGGCCGATGTCGCGCGATTGCAGTTCGTCGAGGCGCGTGGTGAAGATAGCAAGAGGATCGCCGCCGAAGCCAGCGCTGTACACGACGGTTTGTCCATCGGGTGAGAAGCGCCCCTGCACGACGTGCCCGGCGCGGAAGCTCAGGCGGGTGAACGCTGGTTGTGTGGGTTTGTTGGTGATCCGTCCTGCCCAGAAAGCTGCGGCCGCAGCCAGTAGCAATAGCGGGATCGCAATTAAGAGCGGAGCACGCCAGTGGCTGGCGGTGGATAACGCGGAAACCTTAGCTGCAGCCGAAGAAGCCGAAGGCGACGAGAGATTTTCGAGATCGAAGGCAAGATCGCGCGCCGACTGAAAGCGCATGCCCGGCTCTTTTTCCAGGCAATGGCGCACCACGCGCTCCACACCGGGAGAGATCTGCGTACTGGTGTCGGCAAGTTCAGGGGGCTCTTCTTTCAGGATGGCGTTCATGGTCTCGACTTTCGATCCACCTTTGAACGCACGCTTGCCGGAAATCATCTCGTAGAGAATGGCGCCGAAGCTGAAGATGTCGGAGCGGTGATCGACGGTGAGTCCACGCACTTGTTCGGGCGACATGTATCCGACGGTTCCTAGGACGGTGCCCGGAGTCGTCGGATTCGCACCGGTCATGGTGGCGCTTTCTTCGGAGACGGCCTGCTTTGCGAGGCCGAAGTCGAGAATCTTTACGCGTCCGTCTTTCGTGATGAAGATGTTCTCGGGCTTCAGATCGCGGTGAACGATTCCCTTTTCGTGCGCGGCAGCGAGCCCTTGCGCCATTTCGGCGGCGTATTCGGTGACCCGGCGGAGTGGAAGCGGTCCGCCGTCGAGCTTCTCGCGCAGCGTCTGTCCTTCAAGAAATTCCGAGACCAGGTAACGAACGTCTCCCTGCGTGCCAATGTCGTGAATGGCCAGCACGTTAGGATGATTGAGGGTGCTGAGGACACGGGCTTCGTGCTCGAAGCGCTGCAGGCGGTCGGCGTCACTCGAGAAGTTGGCGGGCAGAATCTTGATGGCGACGATGCGATCGAGGCGGGTATCGCGCGCGCGGTAGACCTCGCCCATGCCTCCAGCGCCGATGGGCGAAAGGATTTCGTATGGTCCGAGTTTAGTGCCGGACGTTAGGGGCATTTGTGGCGCGGTCATTATAGCGGGAATTCGGCGTCGGGCATCGTGCGTCGCGCGTCAGCAAAACTTCCGCTACAGAGACGCAGCGTTGCAGCGTCTTTTTACTCCTCTCGGGGCGACAGTGTTGTTTTGACGGACACTTTAGATGCGTTCCAGGCCTTCGGTGCTTTCGGCGAGGAGATTGCCCAGAGCGGAGAGCCTCCCGAAAGAGGTTGCACTGAAGGTAATGCAGCGGGTAACATGCCCAGCCTGTTCTAAAGTAACCGCGGCTAACCCTGTTCCCGATTGACCCATCAAATTAGGGAATAGTAGGATTTCGTAGCCCCTCCCGGTCTAGGAGATCCAGGAGTAGGCGACGGTAAGCTGCTGATAATTATGAGGATCGGGAAACTCACCCTCTGGACTGGGCCGCTTGCCGCCATGCTCTTGGCGGGCACGGCCTGCCAGACCGCGCAGCGTCCGGCGGCTCTTCTGCCAGCTAGCCAGGCGCATGCCCCGGCGCTGGTCGCGAATGCCGCTCCTCAGACTCAGACCACTTCCGCAGTGTCTCCCAAACCGGCTCAGCCGCAGGCCGTACAGCCGGAACTACGTCCGGACCCGGTCGCGGATCTGATCGCCAAGGTCGAGAAGGAATATCAGACCGGGCAAGACAACTACAAAGCCGGACATCTGGAAGCGGCGAAGCAGAATTTCGATCGCGCCTTCGACACGCTTTTGAGTGGTCCCGTGGATGTTCGCTCCGATGACCGCCTGCAGAAGGAATTTGATCGCCTGCTTGAAGGTGTGAATGGTATGGAACTGGCCGCGCTGGAGCAGGGCGATGGTTTCACCGAGCAAAAATCGGAACCCGCTCCCATTGATGAAGCCAACGAAGTGACCTTCCCGGCCGATCCTAACATCAAGGCGAAAGCCGAAGCCGAAGTGAAGGAGACGCACTCCGACCTGCCGTTGATGCTGACCGATCCGGTGGTGGGATATATCAATTATTTCTCCAGCCGTGGACGAGGCACGATCGAGCGCGCCCTGGTGCGAAGTGGCCGCTATCAGGAAATGATCCACCGCGTTCTGAAACAGGAAGGCGTACCACAAGATCTGATTTATCTGGCGCAAGCCGAGTCGGGATTCCATCCTTTAGCTCTTTCCCGTGCAGGTGCGCGTGGCATGTGGCAGTTCATGGGCAGCCGCGCCAAGGGATACGGCTTAGAGCGCGACTGGTGGGTGGATGACCGCCAAGACCCTGAGAAGTCAACTCGCGCCGCAGCTCGACACCTGAAAGACCTGTACAACCAGTTTGGCGACTGGTACCTGGCGATGGCGGCGTACAACTCAGGCCCCGGCACCGTGCAGCAAGCAGTGAAGCGCACGGGCTATGCCGACTTTTGGGAACTCTACAAGCGGAACGTTCTTCCCAAAGAGACTCGCAACTACGTCCCCATTATTGTGGCCGTGACCATCATGGCCAAGAATCCGGCGCAATACGGACTGGACAAGATCGTTAGCGACAAGCCAGTTCCGTATGACACGGTGAAGATCGACTATCCCGTGGACCTACGATTAGTAGCGGAATGCGTCGACGCCACTGCTGAGGACTTGCAGGACCTGAATCCCAGTCTTTTGCGGCTAACCACTCCCAAAGATCAGGAATTTGAACTGCACCTGCCTATGGGGACCAGCGATCGCTATCAGACTGCGATCGCCGCGATCCCGGCTGGGATGCGGGTTTGGTGGCGCTATCATAAGGTTGCGCCGGGCGAGAGTCTGGCTTCGATCGCCCGCAGCTATCACACCACTCCGCAGACGATCTCTCAGGTTAACAACCTTGAAGACGAAGACTTGCAGCCGGATAGCAAGCTGATTATCCCGGTTGCTCCGGGCAAGCATCCGGCCGGCGAAGAGGCGCAGAATTACGCGCGCATGATCACGCGCTACAAAGTTCGCAAAGGAGATACGGTGCAGCGGGTGGCTGACAATTTTGGCGTGTCTCCCGTGATGGTGCGCCGCTGGAACCACCTCAAAGGAGACAGCCTGCAGGGTCACAGGGTGCTATACATCCACCTTCCGGTGACGCCCAACGCCTCGGAAACAGCTCACGTGGCGTCTTCCAAATCTAAGTCAAAAAAGCACTTAGGCGACAATAGCCAGGCTGTCGTTTCGCGTCACAAAGTGCAGCCCGGCGAAACTCTGTATTCCATTGCCAACTCACACCACACCACGGTGGCAGCCTTGAAGCGGGATAACGGAAATCTGGCCGTGCTCCGGCCAGGTATGATTCTGGTTATTCACGACGTGCAGATAGCAGTTCCCGATTCTCAGTTCTCAGTTCTCAGTTGAGTCCAAAACGGGCGAGGTTTTTCTGTGAACTGGGAACTGAGAACTGAGAACTGCTTTTTCGGTGTAAGATGCCAGTCGAGTGTCGTGACGTTACTGCCGCGAGAAAATTGCTGTGCTATAATCGCGGCCCGTTCGCCAAAACAAGGCCGTTTTTTCAGTTGTCTTTTTATTCTCTAGCGCACACAAGCGCAGCGCCCCGGCGCCGCCGGAACTTCAGCAGGAGGAGAAATGAGCTTCGACGAAACCCTCTATGGACGTGATGACGAAATGGATGAGTACGGTGATAGCAGCGCCTTCGGCGACTCGCTAGAAGAAGATTACGAGGAAGAAGAAGAGGAAGAAGAAGCCGAGATGCCGGGGATGGCAGAGCCCGAACCGGAACCGGTTGCTTCCACCCCTGCGATGCCTGCACCTACGCGCACTAGCGGCGGAGGCGGAGGATCGAAACCCAAGCCGAAAAAGGCCGCGAAGAAGGCAGCTCCCAAGAAAGCGGCAAAAAAGGCTGCGCCGAAGAAGGCCGCTAAGAAGAAGCCGGCCAAGAAAAAAGCCAGCAAGAAAGCGGCGCCCAAAAAAGCCGCCAAAAAGAAGCCGGCCAAGAAAGCCAAAGCGAAGAAGCGCCACTAGGCTTTCGGGAACGTTTGCTCGTCGTAATCCGAGAGTTCAGAGCCGCAGCCTTATGCTGCGGCTTTTTCCTTGATGGCGAAACCTACTTCTTTGTGCCCACCGCTCCCAGGCATTGCCCGTACAACTCCAGCAAGTGTCCCGCATATTCTTCGGGCTTGCTCGCCGAGCCGCTGCCTTGAAAGCCGACACCGGAAGAAGTGGTTCGCCCGTAACCGGTGGTCATGGCAATGAACTTCATCAGGTCGAGGGCAATGTCTTCGTTGCGGCGGGAACCGAGAGGGAGATTCGCAATATCGTTCATGAGTGCCTCCAGAAATAGTTTCCCCGAAAAGCGAAGAAGGCGCAAACCCGGGAATTCACCACAGAGACACAGAGTCACAGAGAAAACCAAAACGGGTAAAAACCCAGTCTGGTGAGATCATCGTCCACAACACCATACGGCGAGAGCCAAGAGGTTCTTCTGTTTGCTTGTTTTTCTCTGTGACGGAGCCTGCCCTGAGCGAAGTCGAAGGGTGTCTCTGTGGTGAAAAGGGGTTCAGCGTTCCACGCCGCTGGCTTCTTCTTTTACTGTCTTGAGGGCCCATGCCATGCGGGGAGTGTTGTGGGCGATGCCGAAGCGTCCTTTGGCATCGAGCAGGATGATGCCTCCGTGTCCGTTGACGCGAGTCTTCAGATAATCGATCGCCTCCTCGGAGGCCCATTCCGGCAGGTTGCCGGTCGCCACGCGATCGGCGGCCCATTTGGCCAGCACCAGTTTCATGATCGGCTCTCCCCAGCCCGTCAGCGATGCGGCGCCGGTGTTGTTGTCGGCGTAGCAGCCGCAACCAATGAGGGAAGAATCCCCGAGGCGTCCCGGGGCTTTGTTGAGCGTGCCGCCTGTCGAAGTTGCGGCGGCGATGTTGCCATCGCGATCGAGCGCAACCGCGCCGACGGTGTCGTGCGAGTCGGTAGGAGCGAACAGATCGGCGCGATGCTCTTCTTTGTGCGCCTGATATTCGCGGAGGCGCGACACTTCGCGGGGGATAATCAGGTCCTCGTTCTGGCAAAGCTTGATGCCGTGCTCGGCCGCGAAACGTTCCGCACCTTCCGCAACGAAATAGACATGGGGGCTCTCACTGAGGATTTTGCGGGCAGCCCTTATTGGATTGGCTATCCGCTCCACGCACCCAACTCCGCCAGCCCGCAAAGTTGCGCCCTCCATGATGAGGGCATCGAGTTGCACCTTGCCGTCGCGGTTCAGAAAGCTTCCGCGGCCGGCGTCGAAGGTCTCGTCATCTTCCATGACGACGACCGCTTCTTCGACGGCGTCGACGGAAGATCCGCCTTTGCTGAGTGCGCGCCAGCCAGCGGCAACCGCATTGCGAACCCCTCTGAGATGAGCCTCGACCATGTCATCGGGCATAGCCCAGGCTCCGCCATGAACAAGCAGCACCGGATCAGTTGGCAATTGCAGTCCCCACGCGAGAAATGACTGGATAGTCTAGCATCGGGTACGCGCGAAGAGGCGAGCCGTCATTAAGCTCCGGGGATTGCTTGACTCACTCGATCCACCGTGGGGTTTCCTTCGTCCGCGGGAACGGTAACGACGATCACGGTGCCGTTCGAATCGGCGGAGATTTCGAAGCGTCCGCCCAGTTCGCGAATGCGCTCGCGCATGCCGGCCAGCCCAACTCCCGTGCCAGTGGCATCGCCGCGGAAACGGTCGAGAGTTGCGGTCGCAATCCCTTTCCCAAAATCCTTGATCTTCATCACCAGGCCGCCGGGCAGACGGGATACGTTGACCTCGGCCCGCGATGCGCCAGAGTGACGGTGAATGTTGGTGAGGCTCTCCTGAAGAATACGAAACAGGGTCAGCTCGACAGAGGTGGGCAGGCGGCCTAGATCGTCGGGGATATCTACTTTCACATCGACCTTGCTGCGCTGCGCGAAACCGTCGATGTACCATTTCACCGCGACCGCCAGTCCCGCCTCATCGAGGAGCGGCGGATGCAGAAGATGAGAGATGGTTCGAGTTTCGGCGATAGCTTTATCGACAACCTGCATGCACTCTGACAGATTGGGGTCGGACTGACGGGCGCCGGCGATCATCGGCAAGAGCATCTTCACGGCGGCCAGATCCTGCCCCAGACTATCGTGAAGTTCGCGAGAAAACTTGCGGCGCTCCTCGTCCTGCAAGTTCATCAAGCGCGCGCTCAGCCCGCGCAATGAAGTCTGCGCCTGCTCCAGAGCGCGCAGTTCCTGATTTAGCAAGCGATAGTGAACCCAGAACAGGATCAGTGCGCCGCCCAGTGAGGTCATCAAAATACCGACGATGCCTCCGAACCAGCGTCGGGCAGTGGCAGTTCTCTTTTCGAGGAGACGCTGCTCAACGTCGTCCATGTTCTGGGTCAAAACGTCGGTCTGGGACGCGACAGCAACGATTTGCTGAGTGATCGCAGCTTCCTTCTCGAGGGTGGAGAGGCCGCTCGCCCTGATATTCACTGCCTGGCGCATCAGCCGGATGCGTTCTTCGTCGAGCGCGCGGAACTTAACACAGTTGGCGCGCTGCACAGGATTATCGGAGGTCATCTGCTCCAGAGCGGCCATCTTCTGGGGGATCTGTTCTACGGTTGCTTCAAACTCCGATAGTCGGTTTGGGGATCCGGAATCAACGTATTCGGCGCGCAAGCGTCCGGCCCGATTGATGACAGTATTGAGATCGGCGATTCCGTTCTCGACGTCGTGACCGTGCGTGACCCACTGTTGGGCCGAGCGCAGGCGCGAGATGGTTACGGACGCCGCCAAACCGCTCAGCAGAATCAGTAAAACTGCTGAGGTAAATGCAAGCCGCGCTTTTTGGTGGGAAGACATTTTCAGGCAGATCGAGCTTCCAACAGTTACCAGACTCCGTCAGGCCTCAATGCCCAGGAGGTTCCTAAGCGCCGGTTCTCAGGACCGTTCTTATAGAAGCGAGAAGATTTTCACCCAGACCGTCAATCACGCGAGACTTGTGCTTGCGTGAAACTTCGATTTGGTACTGCTCGTTGGTGCCAACAAAAAACTCGATGCTTCCGCCAACTGGGATGCCGTCTCCGCTTCTGAGAATTAAGCTGGTGTAGCCCCAAACGTGATTTCCCGGCAGATCTCTAAAAACGGGCTGCACGTCTGAGAGGGCGGTGGAAGTGGAGACTCGCCCATCCGATGGCACCGTAATCACGTAAGCATCGCCGCGCCTGGGCAATGGCGGGGCTCCGGCAACGCCGAGTTGCACTTGGACCGGACCGCTATAGCCCGATGGAACTTCAACCACCAGGTGATCGTGGACGGGCGCCTTCCAGCACGACAATAGCAGCCCTAGCAGAATCATGAGGCTGACGCACGCGATAGTCCGGCTTCCCATTTTCCCGGAAATGTTAACAGATCGGCACAACTCTATCTTTCCCGTGGTCAGTGCCAGAGATTTCTCGAACGGGTCAAGCATAGGGAACACTAGCTGGGAAGTAGATTAGGGCTTCGGATTCTCTTTCGGAGCAGTGTCTTCCGGCTCAGCCTCAACCGTCACCTCTACCTTTGCGCCCTCTTTCAGGCGTACGGGCTGACCCTTTTCGTCGGTCAGAGTATTCTCGATGCGAATTTCGCGGTATAGATGGTCTGCACCTTCCACGCCGATTTGAGCCTTTTCGGGCTCGCTCGGGTGAGGAGACTGGATAATCTTTTCGACGGTTCCGGGCATTGTGGTAGCTGGCTTTTCTGCCATAAGCGATTCCTTGAAGTACAGACTGCAGTGAATCTAGTTTAACAGGAAGGAGTCCTTCTGGGCCCGGCGAAGAATGCGTCCCCCAAGCGGCTGCTTCTTTGGGTCACGGCCTGTTTCGTCCCGCTTTTCCAGTGCTTTCCACAAGCAATCCCTTTCCTCCACAGTTTCTGCACAACCAGCGGTTAGTTCTCTGTTGCGTGTTCGTCCGGCTTGCCGCAGAGTGCTCAAAGTGCATGCGTGAGATGTTCTGAGCGCTCTGCCGAGGAGCAGAGGCTGACGGAATCCGGCGGTTCTCGAGGGTGAATTGCCGGGGGAAATTTCGGGGATGCGCTTCGGCGCTTTCTGAAAAACCCAGGGCGTTGCGGCCTTCAAAAGTCTTGCTTCGGCAGGACCCGTCCGTTGGCTTCCGACTCGCTGCGAATCGCAGATTCGCAGACCGTTCAAGAGGAGAGTGTTCCTTCGGGAACGCGTCCCACGAACGAGCTTCATCGCCTTTGCGCGGTGAACCAGGCAGGACAGAACATTCACGAGCAAATGCGGTCTGGGTGGCTGGCCCGGACCGCATTTTTTTTAACCGGACCTCGGACCTCGGACCTCGGGCTTCAGTCTTTGTGACTTCTCCGCTAGCATCTGCTTTTCCCGGCACTGGGTACTGAGTACTCTTTCGCCTTTTCTTTGCTATACTACGCTCCATCCTGGGCGAAAAAACTTCATAGCACGTATGCGACCACGAAAAATTTCGTCGCGCCTCGGTTTTCCGAAGCAAATACTTTCATGCACAAGCTCAAGCGGAGCTAGTATCTGCTCCGCACTCCAGAAAATCTTGTTCAGGAAATAGAAAAGAATTGGCTACGACCGATTACAGTCTCGCGCATAGTTTGCCCGCCAACGTCGAAGCCGAACGCTCCATCCTCGGCGCCATCCTGCTCGATAACTTTTCTTACAACCAGGCGGCAGAGCATCTGCGCGCGGAAGACTTCTCACTCGACTCCCATCGCCGCATTTATTCCCGCATGATCGATCTGGCGGAATCGTCGCGTCCGATCGACATGATCACGCTGATTGAGGAGCTCGACCGGCGCAAGGAACTGCAAGCGATCGGCGACGTGGCCTACGTCTCTGGACTGGTAGATGGAGTTCCCGACCGTCCCAGCATCGAGCACTACATCAAGATTGTCCGCGACAAGGCCCTGCTGCGCGGGCTGATTCACGCCGCGAACTCCGCCATCGCACGCGCCTCCGAGCAGAGCGATGCTGCCGAAGACGTTCTCAACGACGCCGAAGCCGCCATCTTTGCGCTCTCGGAAAAGCGCATTGGGCGTGGGTTCATGGGCATTACCGAGATCGTTAAAGAATCATTTGGATCAGTCGACGCGCTGTTGCAGCGTGGACAGCGCATCACCGGACTGGCCACGCACTATAACGATCTCGATGAGATGACCAGCGGCTTGCAGAAATCGGATCTTATCATCATTGCCGCGCGTCCTTCGATGGGCAAGACCGCATTCGCCATGAACATCGCCGAGAATGCATCGGTGAACGACAACAAAGTCGTCGGCATGTTTTCGCTCGAAATGTCACGCGAAGCATTGCTGCTGCGCCTGCTGTGCTCGTGCGCGCAGGTGGATTCGCACAAAATGCGCACCGGATCTTTGTGGCGCGACGACATGGATAAAGTCGTCCAAGCCATGGAGCGCCTGGCTCATGCTCCAATTTTCATTGATGACACTCCGGGCATCTCGCTGAGCGAGATGCGCGCCAAGGCGCGACGCCTCCAGAATGCGCAGGGCTCACTTGATCTAGTCATCGTCGATTATTTGCAGCTTATGTCGGGCGGAGGCAAGCGTTACGAAAATCGTACGCAGGAAGTCTCGGCCATTTCGCGCGGATTGAAAGCGCTGGCGAAAGAATTGAAGGTTCCGGTTATCGCGCTCTCGCAGCTCAGCCGTGCGCCAGAAAGCCGGGGCGGCGATCACCGTCCGCAACTCGCCGACTTACGTGAATCAGGATCGATCGAGCAGGACGCCGACGTCGTGGCCTTTATCTTCCGAGAGGAAGTTTACAAGCAGGATGATCCGGAGTTGCAGGGTATTGCCGAAATCATTATTGCTAAACAGCGCAATGGTCCGACCGGTCGCGTAAAGATGGCCTTTTTGAAGAATTCCACCCGCTTCGAGACGCTAGCGGGAGGCGGGGGCATCGAGGCGGAGTAACCGCGCGGTAAACGCTCCTCCCGCGTGCGAGACGACCCCAGCAAACTGTGGAAAAGGTTGTGGAAGGGTAGACCCAGGTTTTTGGGCGAAGCATGAGCGACCGTTCGGTCGGTCTAATGCAGAACTCCATTATGCCTGTAAGTCCTACCATGAATTGCCGGTTAGGGGTCGGGTGTGAACCTGCTGCGGGGCATGGGAAGAGTTCGAAGATTTTTAGGCAACCCGGCAGATTTGCACACCTGAAGGTAATGCCTGTTGCAAGAAAACGCTTGCTGGATGCTTGATTCCAGACCTGAGATTAGCTGTCTTCCCCGACCTTAAGTACTGCCAAAAAGGCCTCTTGCGGGATGTCGACCCGGCCGATGCGCTTCATGCGCTTTTTGCCTTCCTTTTGCTTTTCGAGCAGCTTGCGCTTGCGGCTGATATCGCCCCCGTAGCACTTGGCGATCACGTTTTTGCGGATTGCCGCCACGGTCTCGCGGGCGATGATTTTGGCTCCGATCGAGGCCTGGATGGCAACCTCGAACATCTGCCGGGGAATCAGTTCGCGCATCTTCGAGACCAGGGCCTTGCCGCGTTCGTAGGCGAACTCGCGGTGGACGATGATCGAAAGTGCATCGACCGGATCGCCCGCGACCAGAATGTCGAGCTTCACCATCGGCGACTCCCAGTATCCCGCGAGATGGTAGTCGAGTGAAGCGTATCCGCGCGAAACGGTTTTCAGCTTGTCGTAAAAGTCGAGCACGATTTCGTTCAGCGGCAATTCGTATTGCAGCATCACGCGCGAAGAACTGACGTACTCGAAACTTTTCTGCTTGCCGCGTTTTTCTTCGACCAGCTTCAGAATTCCGCCGACATATTCTTCGTTGGTGAGAATGGTCGCGAGGATGACCGGTTCCTCAACTTTCGCGATTTCGCTTTGGCCGATCCACTTTGAGGGATTGTCGACTTCGACGACTTCGCCGTCGGTTTTGGTAATGCGGAAGCGCACGCCCGGAGCGGTTGTAATGAGGTCGAGATTGAACTCGCGCTCCAGGCGCTCTTGAATGATCTCCATGTGCAGCAGGCCGAGAAAGCCGCAGCGGAAACCGAAACCGAGGGCCACAGAGCTTTCCGGCTCGAAGAAAAACGAAGCGTCGTTGAGACGCAACTTCTCGAGTGCCTCGCGCAGAGCCGTATGCTCATGGGCGTCGACGGTATAAAGACCTGCGAACACCATGGGCTTGATCTCTTCAAATCCAGGAAGGGCTTCAATCGCAGGGTTCGCGTCTTCAGTAATGGTGTCGCCAATCTTGGTATCGCCGACGTTCTTCATGTTCGCCATGAAGAAACCAACTTCGCCAGCGCGCAGTTCTTCCACTTCAACCGGTTTCGGGGTCAGCGTGCCCACGGTTTCCACATCGAAGACACGCCCGTTCGACCACAAGCGAATCTTCTGGCCTTTGTGCAGCGTCCCTTCGAACACGCGGGTCAGCACGATCACTCCGCGGTAGGGATCGAACCACGAATCGAAGATCAGCGCCTGGAGGCGATTGTCGGGATTTCCTTTCGGCGGCGGAATTCGCTTCACGATGGCTTCCAGCACGTCGGGAACGCCTTGCCCGGTCTTCGCGCTGATCAACACCGCGTCGGAGGCATCGAGTCCCACCGCGCCCTCGATCATTTCTTTCGTGCGGGGAATGTCGGCGCTCGGCAAGTCAATTTTGTTGATGACGGGAATAATTTCGAGGCCGTTGTTGATCGCAAGGTAAGCATTCGCAAGCGTCTGCGCTTCAACGCCTTGAGAAGCATCCACTATGAGCAGGGCACCTTCGCAGGAGGCCAGCGAGCGCGAGACTTCGTAAGAGAAGTCGACGTGCCCGGGGGTATCGATCAGGTTGAGCTGATAGAGCTGCCCGTCTTTGGCCGTGTACATCATGCGAACGGCGTGGGCCTTGATAGTAATGCCGCGTTCCCGCTCCAGGTCCATGGAATCGAGCACCTGCGCCTGCATCTCGCGCGCGGTGAGCGAACCCGTCAGCTCAAGCAGGCGATCGGCAAGAGTGGATTTGCCATGATCAATATGCGCAATGATGGCAAAGTTGCGGATGAAAGCGGCGTCCATGGGTACAGAGGGCAATGATTGATTCTAGCAGGGGAGAGCGGTTGCGGGTCGCAGGTGGCAGGTGGCAGGGCGCCCATTCAGGATTTGCGATCAGAATCTGCCGAGTGCTTGTACACAAGGCGGAAAGCAAGTCCGCCGGCGACGGCCGAAATTGTGAGGACTACAAATAGGGCGTGATAAGTAATAAGCCCCGAAAACCATGTCTCTGGCCACTTCTGCCTGATCGCAATTGCATAAATTTCAGCCGGGTCGTACAGAATTGAAAAGAGAAATACCGCCGAGATTAATCCAGCCAGAACTCCCTCCGCAGCGTGCTTCTTTCTCAACGATTCGTTCCTACCGGGACTGTCTAAGAAACATTTTCTTGTATCACGAGAAACGAAAACTCGCGAACGCTTTCTATCGCGGCCTTGACGGTTTAAGATTATCTGATCGCACTCATGCCCGAACCTCCATTTGTCGCCATCGCGCACGTTCAGCTCGCCATGCCCAGGGGAGCCGAGGATGCGGCACGCTTGTTTTATCGCGACCTGCTGGGCATGATCGAGATTCCCAAGCCGCCGGAGCTTGCTTCGCGGGGAGGAGTCTGGTTTCAAAGCGGCTCGGTTCAGATTCACCTCGGTGTCGACGAAAATTTCCAGCCCGCTAGAAAGGCGCATCCCGCCTTGCGCTGCGGCACCTATCAGGACCTGACCCAGAGGCTGCGCGATCGCGGAGTTCCGGTGCACGACGACACCAGCCTTCCTGGAGTTACTCGCTGCCACATCCATGACTGCTTTGGGAATCGGATTGAGCTAATTTCTCCGCAAGGGTAAAACAGGCCAGTTATTTTGCAGGCTGAGGTCATGTTCTGGAAGAAAAAGCGTTCTGACACCTCAAATGTCGAGCGGACGGCGGCTCGCCAGCTCTATGAGTATCTGTGCGAGACGATCAAGAAGGACGGCCGCATCCGCGCCGAAGACTTGATTTCAGCCGCAGCCTGCGTGGTTGCGGAGTTGTGTATTGAAGCGACAGGAGATTTCAATCCGCGCAAACATCAGTTCATACCCGGTAGCCGGGTATTTTCTACTAAAGTAAACGAGATATTCTGCGGGGACGTCCAAGACCTCGAAAAAGTCCCAGCGGACACAGTTGTGGGTACGCTTAAAGACCATCTCTTAGGCAAGGGGTACAACGACGCTGACTTTCCGCCGCTCGGCAGAATTTTCAGCTTCTATGCTGCCAATATTGGGCAGGCAACTGACTGGGGCAAAGTACCCCTGTCGATTCCGCGCGAGAATTGGCCTTCCGTTCTCCCTCTTCGAGTGGCGTATGAAGCTCGCCCTGCGGTTGATCGCGTACTTAAACCTATCGAGTCCCCTAATGCGAGGCTAAGGGCTTCTGTGATTGCGTTAGTCGAAGCGTTGATCGCGGTTCGTGACGTAATCGACAAGAAGATCGTTCTTAGCCTGGCGCTGGAAACGATCCATGGAATGGCCAAGACAGCCCCCATGACAGCGGAGGCCATGGCTTCTGTAAACACGCGACAATCATGAAGAATCCATTCGCAAGCACTAACCACCCCGCGAGCTGACAACCGTCGGACTCATCGCAACACGGCTTTCGATAAAATCAGGCAGCATGCTGATCCTTGCCTCCGCTTCCCCGCGCCGTCAGGAAATTCTGCGCAACGCCGGCGTCGCTTTTGTTGTGCAGCCCAGCCACGTGCCCGAAGTTCCACGGGACGGTGAATCTCCCAGAGCCTATGCGGAACGATTAGCGCAAGACAAAGCGGCTGAAGTATCAAAGCATCGTCTAGAGGATTTCGTCTTGGGCGCAGACACAGTCGTGGTGGTGAATAGCGCGATGCTGGAAAAACCGGCAGACGCGAAAGACGCTGCCCGCATGTTGCGGTTGTTGTCAGGAAAAACTCACGAAGTCACCACCGGAGTTTGCCTCATATCGCCGCAACTGAGAACTGAGAACCGAGAACTGAGAACTACTTCAGAGACCACCTTAGTCACAATGAATGACTTGAGCGAGCAAGATATCGTCGAGTACATCGCCACCAGCGAACCAATGGATAAGGCTGGCGCCTATGCCATTCAGGGTATCGCCTCACGATGGATTTCGCGCATCGACGGGGATTACTTCAACGTGGTAGGACTTCCAGTGGCTCTGGTGTATCGGATGTTGCGGGAGGCGGGAGCGTTATAGGCTTACGACTTCTTCTCGTTGTCTTTCTGATCTTTGTTCTCGTCGCCGACGGCGGACTTGAAATTCTTGATGCCTTCGCCGAGTCCCTTGCCTAGATCGGCCAGCTTGCTGGGACCAAAAATCAGCAACGCGATCGCCAGGATCAGCAGGATTTCAGGCAAACCCAGTTTTCCCATTTTGCTACCTCCAGGGGCTCGCCGGACGGCAGCGTGCGCAGCACCCCTGTGGAAATTCTAGGCCACTCCCAACCCTTAGTCAAAAGAATGAGTTAATGCTTCTGGGACCTACACTTCCTCGATCAACTGCGCCAATAGCGCCGCCCGCTTCGGCAAGTCAGCGATTACAATCGACTCATGAATCGCATGGGCGCCATCACCGACTCCGCCCAAACCGTCGAGCGTGGGGATGCCGAGCCCGGCGGTGAAGTTTCCATCGGAACCACCGCCGACCGCAGCTTCTCCTAATTTGAAACCAAGTCGCTGCGCGATGTCAGCTGCTTTCTTGTAGAGACCGACCACCCCCGCGGTGCGCTCCATTGGGGGACGGTTCAATCCTCCCTTGATCTCGAGCTTGCATTTTTTATTGAACGGCTTCAGCGAGCGCAGATTCTTTTCGACTTCCTTCGCGTCTTTCATGCTGGTAACGCGGAAATCGACATTGGCTGTAGCTTCGGGAGGAATCACGTTGGCCCGGGTTCCACCTTGAATCAGTCCCACATTCAAAGTGATGCCGCGCTTGAGATCGGTGAACTTTGAGATGACCGGGATCTGCCTTGCGAGTTCGATGATCGCGCTCTCGCCTTTTTCAAAGTCGAGGCCGGAGTGCGCGGCCTTGCCAATTGCTTTGACGATAAATTCTCCGACGCCTTTGCGCGCCGTCTTCACCGCTCCCTGCAGCCCGAGAGAAGGTTCAATCACCAACACGGCTTCGGCGTTTCTCGCCAGGCTTTCGGTGATGCGGCGCGAGGAATCGCTGCCGACTTCTTCATCGGAGACCAGTAGCACTGTGATCGGACGTGGCACATCGTCGCCATGCCACTCGCGCAGCGCCTCAATCGCCTGCAACATCAGCGCAATCCCTGATTTCATGTCGAGCGCGCCCGGACCGAACAATCGCCCTCCCTCCACGCGACATGGCATGGTCTTCAAAGTTCCCAGAGGATAGACCGTGTCGTAGTGACCGAGCAGTAATATCGGCTTCGCGCGCCGCTCAGTGCCGAAATCCACCTGCAAGTGATTGCCGAAATTCGGCACACGGTGAAACTTCGAATGTCCGCCCAGTTTTTCGAATCTTCCGGCCAACAATGAAGCCAGTTTGTCAGCGGCCACCTTGTCATCGCTCGGAGATTCCGCCTCCACGAGTTGGCGAATAGTCTCGATCATCTTGTCGCGCCGCTCCTCGAAATATTTCAATCGCTCGGTGAGGGGCTGCGCGGGCGCGGCCTTGACGGCCTTGATCGGTTTCGCGGGTTTTCGGGAGATGCTGGTCTTCGCAGTCTTCAGCGTTTTCTTAGCGGCTTTTTTCGGCATGGTTGGTTCTTTGAGAGATTTCGGTAAATCTCTAACTGGACGTCATCCCGAGCCCGGCAGGGCGAGGGATCTGGCGTGCGGCATTTCAGGTCGGGCCCGGTGCGCGTTTCTCCGACGCCATCGCGGGCCGAACCTCAGCGGGTTACAGTATAATCGTCGCGCCCCAGAGAATCGAATGATGGATACCGCTCACTCCACCACCGAAGCTCCCATGACCGAGAAGACCACCCTCGACGTGAATGCGATCTGCCGCATTCTGCCGCACCGCTTTCCGTTTCTGCTGATCGATCGCGTGCTTGAACTCGAGCGCCAGAAGCGCATTGTCGCTATCAAGAATGTCACCATCAATGAACCGTTCTTCGCCGGACACTTTCCCAACCTGCCGATCATGCCGGGCGTGCTGATTGTCGAAGCCATGGCGCAGGCCGGAGGAGTGCTGCTGCTCACCGAATTCGAAGATCGCGACGAGCGTCTGGTGCTGTTCACGGGCATCGAGCGCGCGCGCTTCCGCCGTCCCGTGGTTCCCGGAGATCAGCTGCGCATTGAAGTGATCGTGAAAGTCTGGCGCGGCACCGGCGGACGCATGGAAGGCAAGGCTTACGTCGACGACAAGCTCGTAGCCGAGGCCAACGTCAGTTGCCGTGTGGTCGACCGCACGCGCAACAAGAAATCTTCCGGCAACGGCGAAGAATAAACCCTTCATCGCATGAGCGTTCATTCCACTGCCATAATCGATTCGCGTGCCAAGGTCCATGCTTCGTGCAAAATCGGCGCTTACTGCGTGATCGGCGCCGACGTCGAACTGGGCGAAGGATGCCATCTGGTCTCGCACGTTGCCATCGAAGGGCCCACGAAGATCGGCTCTGACAACGGGTTCTTCCCCTTCTGCTCGATTGGCATGGCGCCGCAGGATTTGTCGTACGCGGGAGAGCCGACGCGTTTAGAAATTGGCGATCACAACGAGATTCGCGAGTTCGTCACCATCAGCCGCGGCACGGTGAAAGGTGGAGCGCTTACCCGCATAGGCAGTCATTGCCTGATCATGGCCTACACCCACATCGCGCACGACTGCGCTATCGGGGACCACGTGATCATGGCCAACGCCGCGACGCTTGGCGGACATGTCATCGTCGATGACTGGGCCACGGTGGGCGCGCTGTGCCCGGTGCACCACTACGTGCGTATCGGTGCGCACTCGTTCATTGGCGGAGGCACGACCATCACCCGCGATGTTCTGCCGTTCTCTAAAACCGCCGCAGCGCGTGATACCCATGCCTATGGACTAAACGCCGTTGGCCTGGAGCGTCGAGGATTCAGCAAAGAGCGCATTCACAAAATTCATCACGCTTACAAAGTTCTGCTTGCCTCAAAGCTCAACACCACACAAGCGCTTGAAAAGCTCAAATCCGAAGGCGATCGCGGGGAGGATGTCGATATGCTGATCCGCTTCATCGAGGAGTCGGAGCGCGGGGTAATTAAGTAGCAATCAGCACTTGGCACTTAGCACTTGGCATTTAGCCCTTCGGGTTTCTTTCTGCCGCCAAACACCCTGGTCGTAGCTGACGTCATACCTCGCATGGCCAAATGCTAGGTGCCAAATGCTAAGTGCTATTCTTATCCCCGCATGCCCCCCAAACCACGTCTGGGCTTGATCGCCGGCAACGGGAAATTCCCTTTTCTCGTGCTCGATGCCGCGCGTGCGCAAGGAATGGATGTCGTGGTCGCGGCCATTAAGGAAGAGACGTTTCCCGAGATCGAATCGCGTGGAGCTGCCTCCGTTCACTGGCTCTCGCTGGGCGAGCTTTCGAAGTTGATTGATACGTTCAAGGGAGAAGGCGTTTCACGCGCGGTGATGGCGGGGCAGGTCAAGCATAAGCAGATTTTCTCCAGCATCCGTCCTGACTGGCGACTGGCGAAGCTGCTGCTTTCGCTGGGGACTCGCAATACCGACTCGTTGTTGGGAGCCATCGCCAAAGTATTGGCAGATGAAGGCATCACGCTGGAAAATTCCACCGCGCTTCTGGAACCGCTGCTCGCAAAGGCAGGCGTCCTCACCAAGCGCGCCCCTTCAGAGCAGGAGTTGAAAGATATTGCCTACGGACGCGCCGTTGCCCGCCACGTTGCGCAATATGACATTGGTCAAACCGTGGTGGTGGCCGAAGGAGCGTGTGTCGCTGTCGAGGCTATGGAAGGCACCGACGCGGCTATCGAGCGCGCGGGACAAATCATGAAGTCGCTGGCTGCCGATCCCTCAACCCTGAGCCGCGCTCTGACCGTGGTAAAGATTGCCAAGCCGAATCAGGATATGCGCTTCGACGTTCCCGTCATCGGAGTGAAGACGATCGAGGTCATGCAGAGAGCGGGCGCGACGTGCCTCGCGCTGGATGCGGGAAAATGCCTTCTGCTGGACGGAGACGCAATTCACAGCAGTGCCGATGCGGCTGGGGTTGCGATCGTGGCAAACTAAACTTATGTCCGAAATCTCTCGCATCGCGCAACAACTCAAACTTGCCTTCACTGGGGAAGCCTGGCACGGCCCCGCCGTCCTCGAGATTCTCTCCGATGTTGATGCCCGCACTGCAGCAGCGCGTCCCATTGCTAAGGCGCACACCATCTGGGAACTAACCTTGCATGTGGCTGGGTGGGAGAACATCATCCGACGCCGTCTGGGTGGAGAAGCCTGCTCTCCCAGCGATGCCGACAACTTTCCCGACGTCAAGGACACTAGCGAAGCCGCCTGGCGTAAGACGGTCGATTCCCTCAAGCAGACTCACGAACAGTTATTGACGGCCATTGCCGCGACGCCCGATTCTCGCCTCACCGAGCGGGTTCCCGGAAAGAATTACGACGTCTACACCATGCTCCACGGTGCGACGCAGCACGCGCTGTATCATGCGGGACAGATGGCTGTGCTGAAGCGGGCAGCGGAATAACACGGTTCGGATGGCGTCATCCCGGAGGGCGGCGCTCTCCGCGCCAGATCCTTCGCCTGCGGCTCAGGAGGATGTAAGAAAAATTTCGTAATCGCAACTCGAGGTGGCCGGCGGGACGCCGGCGCTACTTGACTAACATCATCAATGTCGCGGTTGTCGGAGCGGGGGCCTTCGGGCGTAACCATGCACGCGTGTATCACGAACTGAGCGGGCAAGATGCATCCATCAAGCTGGCCGCCGTCGTAGACTCCGATCTGGCTCGCGCGGAAGCGACCGCCCAGGAGTACGGCGCACGTGCTTACTCATCGATCGACCAACTCATCCAGAACGAAGACATCCAAGCCGCCTCGGTCGCGGTCCCTACCGTTCATCATCTCGCAGTCGCCAGCAAGCTGATGGAAGCGGGCATCGACGTTCTCGTCGAGAAGCCGCTCGCCGCCACGTTACAAGAAGCCGACACATTGGTTGCGCTCCTCGAGCGTCTGGGGTGCATCGGTCAAGTCGGACACCTGGAGCGCTTCAATCCCGCGGTGCGCGCGACGCTGCCGCTGATCACCGATCCCATGTTTTTCGAGGTCCACCGCCTGAGCGTGTTCACCCCGCGGTCGCTCGATGTTGACGTTGTGCTCGACCTGATGATCCACGATCTCGATGTGGTGCTCGCCTTCGTAAATTCTCCAGTAAAGGAAATCCGTGCAGTCGGATTGCCTATCCTTTCCGGCAAGGTCGACATTGCCAATGTCCGGATGGAATTTGAATCGGGATGCGTAGCCAACCTCACCGCCAGCCGTGTCTCGACCGAGCGGGTCCGTAAACTACGCTTCTTCCAGCCCGGCCAGTACATTTCGATCGATTACGGGCGCCAGGACGTGATTGTCTTCAGTGTCGGTGACTCCAGCAATCCTGCCGCGGTTCCTTCCGTGAACCCGCAAATCAGCATGGGCAAGCCCGCAGTTACCGCCGAGGAACCGCTGCACGCCGAGCTGAAGTCGTTTCTCCACAGCGTCCGGCAACGTTCCCAACCATTGGTCTCGTTCCCCGAAGGCCGCCGCGCCCTGGCGGTGGCTCTTGAAATTGTGGCCGTCATTGCGGAACACAATCAGCGTCTGCAACTCGAACGGTTGGGCAAGAAGTGATCCTCAAATCAATGTAAAGATTTGTCACGACAGGACTTGCGCGAAAAACCCAATTTCCGCGAAATCCCGACGGCCCCATTGACTACTCGCATCCAACCCCTAGGGGCGTACACCATTAGCATTTCGCGAATGCCGGGAAAAGATGCGAGAATAGAGTCACTGGGACGCAGACGCCAGCGGACTTCCCGACAGCCAGTTTTGGCCAAGGTGGGGTGGTAAGCCGGTCTCAAGGAGACCATCCGCTCGTGTCGAAACTGATGACCGGTTCGATGTCGACAACCCAAATTCCGCCCGGAGCTCCAGCCGCTCCGCCGCCTCGCCCCGACGGCACCGATCTCTATGACGCGAGCGGGTGGGAGACTGCCTACCGGCAGATGCACGATGTTCCGGCCCTGCTGATTCAATTACAGGATGATCTCTCGCGTGCCCGCCGCCGCGAGGCGCTGTGGATGTCGGTCATCGTTCACTTGACGCTCGTCATCCTCATCATGAACTCCGACCGCTTCATGAACCTGTTTCCGCATCGCGCCGTGATTGTCATGAGTCCTGACATGATGAAGCAAAAGGACCTGACCTATCTCGAGCTGCCGCCGGATGAACAGAAGATCACCAAGCGTCCGGAAACCAACAACATTTCCGACAAAGACCGGGTCGCCACCACGCGCAAGCCGCAACTCGACACCAAGGAATTGAAGAAGATTCTCGACGCCGGCCGCAGAGGAGCGCCGGGAGCGGCAGCGCCGTCGGCGCCTCCTACGCCACAAGCCCCGCCTCCGGTAATGGCGCAAAATACGCCACCGCAGATGCAGCCACCCGAGGAGCAGGCGCCTCAGCAGCAGACGCCGCCTCCGGGACGTGTGGCAAAGCTGAATCTGCCGCCGTCTGGTCCCGCACCGAGTTTTAACACTGGCATGTCAGCCGGCTCGGCGATTGCGCAAGCGGCCCGCGCCGCCGCGCAGAATCGCGGGGGCTATGGCGGAGGCGACGGCGATGGCGGCAATTACGGGCTCGGCCAGGGAAATCAGGCTAAGGCTGAGGATAACCTGGAAATTCTCAGCGACACCATGGGTGTGGATTTCCAACCTTACCTGCAGCGCGTCTTACACGACGTGCGCCAGAACTGGTACAACCTGATTCCCGAAGTCGCCCGCGCTCCGCTGATGAAGAAGGGCAAAGTATCGATTGAGTTTGCTATCACCAAAGATGGGAAAGTGGCGGGCATGCAATACGTTTCCAGCTCCGGAGACGTCGCGCTCGACCGCGCGGCCTACGGTGGGATCACCGCCTCCAATCCGTTTCCTCCACTCCCCAGCGAATTTCGCGGATCGTATCTAGAGCTCCGCTTCAACTTCTTCTACAACCCCGACGCCACGGATTTGCGGTAGCTCTATGTTGACGTCATCCTGAGCCCGAGAGGGCGAAGGATCTGGCGCGCATCATCGGCTCCACGCCAGATCCCTCGCTTCGCTTCGGGATGACGTCATAAGAGAAGAAATTGGAAGACGGGACTTACTTCGTGCCGTTGGGGTACACCAGAATCTTGCTGGCCTCACCAGTCTTCAGCCGCTCCATGGCCTTGGAGAAATCTTTCATGGCGATGCGATCGGTAATCACCGGATGCAGATCGAGTTTCCCCGCCTTGAGCAGTGCCGTCATCTGAAACCAGGTCTGGTACATGCGCCGGCCGTTGATGCCTTGCACCGTGATGCCCTTAAAAATAATGTCTTCGGAAAAATTCACTGGGATGGGTTTGGAGGTAAGTCCTAGAAGGGAGATGCGCCCGCCGCGCCGCACAATGTTGAAGGCTGTTCGAATCGCGTCGGGATGCCCCGCCATCTCGAGCACCACATCGACGCCGAGCCCTCCTGTTTTCTCCATCACGATCGCGTTGACATCTTCTTTCGACGGATCGAGCGCGTAATCGGCCTTCATCTCTTTCGCCAGACGGCGGCGATGCTCGTTGACTTCGATCGCAAACACGGTGGTCGCACCCACCGCTCGGGCCACTGCAATCGAAAACAATCCAATCGGGCCGCAACCGGTGATCGCCACGGTCTTGGCCGCAATCTCTCCGGCCAGCACAGTGTGTACCGCGTTCCCGAGCGGATCGAGAATCGACGCGTACTCGATCGGGATCTCGGGATCGAGCTTCCAGATGTTGGTCTCGGGAATGACAACGTACTCCGCAAACGCACCATCGGCGTCAACGCCAATAATCTTTACGTTCTGGCAAATGTGAGCTTCGCCAGTACGGCATAGCAGGCACTTGCCGCAGGCTACATGCATCTCGGCGGAAACAAAGTCGCCTTCCTTGACACTGGTGACCTCATCGCCGAAAGCCACTACCTCTCCGCAGAACTCGTGGCCTGGAATGAGCGGAGGATGAATCCGTCCTTGCGCCCACCGGTCCCACTCGTAAATATGAAGATCGGTCCCGCAGATGGAAGCGACTTTGACTTTGACCAAAACATCGGTTCGGCCAAACGTCGGAATCTTGACCTCGCGGATCTCCGCGCCCGGCGCAGCAGTCGGCTTAACGACCGCCATCATGGTATTTGGCATGTATGAATTCCTCTCGGCAACAATAGAACCGTGACATCAAAACCGCGACGCGCCAGATCCCTCGCTTCGCTCGGGATGACGGCATTCAAGGCTTGCCTCTCCGCTCTCCCAATTCATCCGGAGCGCACCGAGCAAACGTATGATTCTAGCATCGCACGTTCACTTTGCGACGCTGGTCGCCTGCGAAGCCGCAAGCAGCCACTTCCCGCCGCGCTTCAGGAACACATCGGTCTGCCGTGAGAAAAAAGTATCCACACGTCCGTTCCGTCGTTGCACCATGGTGAAATGCCCGGTCACGATCCCCGTGTCGCCGTAGACCCGGATATTCAACTCTTCGGGAGCAAGATCGAGAACCTTTTCTTTGCCGTCCCGCAACGCCGCCATCATGGCCGTCTTGTTTTGTATTACGCCATTGCGATCGCTCAAAATGTAGTCGTCCATCAGATGCGACGAATATTGGTCCCAATCTGCGTGAATGATCATTTGCGCCATATCCAACTCCGCCTTTTTAACTTCGGCTTCGTTTGGTGAATTGGCATCTGCGCGCATTGCATCTTGAGGAAGAGCAGGCAGAGCGATCGCACCCAGCAACAGCAACAACCAACAGATTTTCATGTTCAATCTCAAAGGCCTTCTTCTGCTGCGTCTCTACAGAAAACCGGCCGCGCTACCTTGCCTTCTGCTTCTCGATCATTGCCGCGTTGAACTCCTCCGACTTGCCTCGCGGCACACTTAGTGTCTTCCATTCGGCAGATCGCAGATGCTTCGCGAGAAACACAATCTGTCCGATGTGATATGCGTAGTGCGCCACCTGCCGGTTCAGCGCCTGCAACACCGTATGCGGCTCGCCGCGAATAGTGACGGTTTTCATCACTTCGTCGGGCGTCAATGATTCCACGGCGCTGAATACATGGCCCCAACCCGTCTCCCACCAGCGCATGACTTCGTCCCGCGTCGTCATCGGACCGATTTCAAATTCCTGATCGCGGTGGCGGTCGGGCTTCTCTCCGTCGCAGGTGAGGAAGTCCACAAAGCGCGAGCGCATATTTCCCGCCAAGTGTTTCACCACCACCGCGACCGAATTCGATTCGGCGTCGATCGTGATGAAGAAATCCTCGTCCCTAAGCTGCGCCATCGCGCCTTCCGCCAATCGTTTGTGCCCGCGAAACTGGCGGCGCACTTCCTCGAGGTAATGCTCAGTCATCGTATTCATGCTTTCCCCCAACCCCCGGCCCCCGGCGATTCAATGCGAATGCGCTCGCCCTTGCACAGTCGAACATTGAACTTTCCCGGCAATGTCTCAACCGATCCATCGCTCCGCAAGGCTTCTGCTTTACCTACCATACCGTCGTCTCCACCATTCAACCCGTAAGGCCCACGTTCTCTGCGATCGGAAAGCAGTGTAACTTCCGCATCGGTGAGCACTTCGATTTCGCGCACCACCCCATCGCCACCCACATGTTGTCCGCCACCTCCGCTTCCTTTCCGCAACGAATATCGTCGCACTCGCAGCGGATACGCGTACTCCAGCGCCTCCGCCGGGGTGTTCAGCGAATTGGTCATGTGGGTATGCACCCCTGATATACCGGCTTTCGTGGGACGCGCGCCCATTCCGCCCGCGATGGTCTCGTAATAAGCGAACGGCTCGCCGGTACGCGGGTTGGTCCCACCGATGGTCAGATTGTTCATCGTCCCCGAAGCCGCCGCTGGAATCCGCTCAGGGAGCGCCAACGCCAGAGCGCGGAGCAGCACATCCACAATGCGTTGCGAAGTCTCCACGTTCCCTCCCGCTACCGCTGCTGGAGGACGCGCATTCACAACACTTCCCTCCGGTGTGATGACTTGAATGGGGCGCATCAACCCCGCGGTTGCCGGCACATCTTCGGCAAGTAGACAACGAAACACATAAAAGCACGCTGAGAAAGTAATCGCCTCGACCGCGTTGATCGATCCCTCTACCTGCGGCGAAGAGCCACTGAAATTTACCGAGACCATGTGGCGCGGACGCCCTCGTCCGCGTCTCTCATGAGAGGCAAATGTAATGGCTACAGAAATTCTGACTGGACGATCGCTGATCCCGTCGTTATCGAGAAAATCTTCCGCACGGTACGTCCCAGGCTTCACCTGCGTGAGAAACGCCCGCATCATCTCCTCGGAATATTCCAGCAGATCCCCAGCCGCGTGCTTAGCCTTAGCCAGTCCATAGCGCGCACAAACTTCGCGCAACCGTTCGGTGCCGGTGTGACACGCCGCCATCTGCGCTCCTAAATCGCCTTCCCGCTCCTCTGGAGTACGCACGTTATTCAGCAGCAAATCGAGCACATCGCGTTCCATCTTTCCTCCGCGCATGATGCGCACCGGAGGAATGCGCAAGCCTTCCTGATAAATCTCCCGGCACAGACCCATTGATCCCGGATACGCTCCCCCAACGTCCGCATGATGCGCGCGCGATGCCACGAAGAAATCAGGCTTGCGACTCTTCTTCGAAAAGTAAAACGGGGCCACCAAGGTGATGTCGGGCAAGTGCGTGCCCCCGCGAAAAGGATCGTTCAGCATCACCACGTCGCCCGGGGCCAACACAAATTTTTCAATCGCCGCACGCACCGACATCGGCATCGACCCCAGATGGACGGGCATGTGATCGCCCATGGCAATTACTTCACTTGCTTCATCGAACACCGCGCAGGAATAATCGCGCCGCTCTTTGATGTTGGGCGAAAAGGCCGTCCGGCGTAGGGCTGCGCCCATCTCTTCGGCAATAGAGTGATAAATGTTTTTGAAAATTTCCAGTTCGATGGGATCGTGTCGCGCCATATTTGCGCAGTGTACGCGAATCCGTTTTCCCCGGTAGCCTCGAAATCAACCTCGCGTCAAGCAGAATTATGTTGACATTCGAGGTAATCATACGCAATATCTTGGGGTAGAGAGATTGCCCATGCTACGAGTTGGGCAGCAAGTTGCAACTGGGGCCCTAGTTTCAATGTCCTTGCAAGGGAAAATCGTTCACGGAGGAAACTTCATGCCAGCAAAGAAAAAGGCTGCGAAGAAGAAAAAGAAACACTAACCGCTAGCGAGACGATTCTCGCTCGGACCGAAACATCACGGCCTCTCGAGAGAAGCACCTCACGAGAGGCTTTTCCATCTCTACTACGTGCCCTCCGGCTCTAATCTCCTGTAAAATCCAGGTTGTGACCGGGACCGTATCGTGCTAGAAACGCGATAGGCACCCAATCGGGCTTCCATGACCACGAAGACCAAAGCGACAGTCAAGAGCGCGGAGATCATCATCCCCGAGAAGCTGTATTTCCGCATCGGGGAAGTCGCCGAACTCTGCCGATTGCCCGCGTACGTCCTGCGTTTCTGGGAAACGGAGTTCCCACAACTCAAGCCGGTCAAGAGCAACACTGGCCAGCGGATGTACCGTCGCAAGGATGTCGAGAACGTTCTGAAGATTAAGAAGCTGCTCTATGAAGAAGGATTCACCATCGCGGGTGCGCGACAGCATCTGCGCGCCGATGGCAAAGCTGACAAGAAGCAGAATCCGCTTCCCTTTCCGGCTCCGGCAGCCAGCGATCTGCGTTACATCCGCCAGGGGCTGAACGAAATTCTCACCATGCTGTCACCCCGGCGCTAACGCCGCATGCGTTCTCCCAAGAATCTGATCGCACTTGGTGTGGGTTTTTTTCTAGCGATTGTTTTCTGGATGATCTCGTCGTCATCCCACTCAAGCCGCGATTCCGACAAGAAGAAACAAGACCCGGCAACAGGGACGTATGAACCCGGCGAACTCGATCGCATCGAGCACGCCGTTCGATTAGCTCGCGCCTGGCATGCCACCACGACTGGCCGCCTGGGCGCCGAACTTTTTCAGACCGAAGAGGATGTCGTCTGCCCCTCTGACACGCACGTCGTCACGCGCTCTCTCACCTCCGCCGGGCCCGGGGATGTAACAGAGGAATTCATTACCACCTCCAACATGATTTACGCGCGCGAAGCAGGCCAGGCATGGCGCTCCGAAACCGATCCGTCTCTCGACAAATGTCATTCGGGCCCTTCCGCAGGATCGCAAAAACTGCTGACTCTGTTGGAGCCAATGAAACACACCGTCCGCATGACAGAAGGCCCAATGATCAAATTGAGCGACGGCAACTGCCGCCTATGGGATCTTTCCGGCGCCTCGAACCTTCCCTTCCATTCCATCTGTGTCGAAGAATCCACGCACTACCCGCGCCGCCTGCAGATCGGAGGCTTGCTGGTCGAGTATTCCAAATGGAATCAACCCGCACTGATCGAGCCGCCAGAGATGGCGGCTCCGCACGCGATCCCGTGATTCTGCGCGCGTTTTTCGAAAGCTGGCTGGAGCAAGACCAACTCCCGAGGTGTGGAAATCTCGTGTCCCGCGCTTGTGCTATAGTTCCACCGCTCTTGGAATGAGCTGCCGCCGCGGCCTGAGCACCCGGCGGTTGAAAGCCTTCCCCTGCGATACGCTTGCCATTTTGTCTACCCGCCGATGGCCAATCGGCGGGTTTATTTTTTGTAAAGACTAGTCCTGCCAATTTTGAACCAGGAATTTACGGCAGCTTTTGCTTCTCCAGCAGAAATTAACTGCAAGGCGGGTGCTCATGAACCGTACGGTTAGCGGAGCCATCCCCCGCCGTACGGCCTGGCTTCCCCGGCGTGCGGTTCGAACGGCCAACCTCGTTGCGAATGTGTCACTTGTCCCCGCCTTGCGGAAATCCTCTCGCCTCTCCTCGATTGTGGCACGCCATTTGCCTTAAGCATTGGCGACACCGGTTATCAAAACCGTTGTTGAGTGTGATGAACGGCAATACCGCTCTTTCAAGTTCGCCGTGTACAACACACCTTAAGGAGGAGATATGAAAAAGCAACTGATGACTCTCGTCGGCGTGCTGAGCGTGATGTTGGCGGCCGGACCGGCACTTGCGCAGACTGTGCATGTTCGCAGCAATATCCCATTCAACTTCGTCGTCGACAAAGCAACGCTTCCCGCCGGCCAATATGACGTTCGCACCGTTTCCGCGGGGACGGACAGCATCCTGCTGCTCAGCGGACTCGACACCCATGCCAACGCGATGATCGGATCCAATGACATCGAATCTTCCGACGCTTCAAACGAAACTAAGCTGGTCTTCGATCATGTCGGAGATCGCTACTTCTTGAGGCAGATCTGGGTGGAAGGCGAAACGGCGGGCCGCGAATTCCCAAAGACCAAATACGAGAACGAACTCGCTTCGATCCGCATGCCAGACAGAGTTGTGGTCATGGCACGGCTGAAGTAAAGCGCGTTCATCTGATTTCAGGAACGTTAGTCTGAGCAAAGGGCACACACGGTGTGCCCTTTGTCACGTTCCATGAACGACTGCCGGTCAGGACCAGTTGTGCCAGTGACCCGCCTCCCCAACGCGAGCGTAATAGCGTAACCTTGTAGGCTGCTTAAGACAGCGGCGCAACTCTCGCTTCCGTCTCAACAACCCTTTCCCCGAAGTTGACGGAGTTCTTCATGAAACACCGAAACACACTCTCCTTGATTTGCGGACTGTTGCTCACCCTGAGCGCGCCGTATCCTGCGTTGGCGCAGAACGTTCTCACCTGGCACAACGACATCTCGCGCACCGGCCAGATCTTGAACGAAACGACGCTCACCACGGCGAACGTGAACTCCACTCAGTTCGGAAAGAAATTCTCTTTCCCCGTCGATCAGCAGATTTACACGCAACCACTTTTTGTTTCAAACCTCAACATCTCGGGCAAAGGGAAGCACAATGTCGTGTTCGTTGCCACGGAGAATGACAGCGTCTACGCGTTTGACGCCGGCGGGTCCCCTAAAACTCCGCTCTGGCATGTCAACTTCACCAATGTTTCCCAGGGAATCACGGCGGTGCCGTGTGGAGACAATGGCGGCTGCGCTATTTCCACGGTCATTGGCATTACCGGCACTCCAGTCATCGACCCGACCAGCAAGACGATGTATCTCGTCGCCTTCACCAAAGAAAACGGAACCTACGTGCAGAGATTGCATGCCCTCGATATCACCAGTGGCGCGGAGAAGTTCGGTGGGCCGGTTGTCATTCAAGCCAGCGTGCCGGGAACCGGCGATGGCAGCATCAACGGGATGGTTCCTTTTCAGCCGCTACGCCAGAATCAGCGACCCGGCCTACTGCTGCTGAATGGAGTGGTTTACATCACGTGGGCTTCGTTCGGAGATATCGATCCCTATCACGGATGGGTCATGGGTTACTCCGCCAGCACGCTGGCGCAAGTCTCGGTCTACAACGCCACCGCCAATGGAAGCCGCGGCGGAATCTGGCACAGTGGCGGAGCACCGGCCGCAGATACTTTGGGAAACATCTTTCTCATCACCGGCAATGGCACATTCGATGTCGACACTGGCGGCACCGATTACGGCGACGCAATGCTGAAGTTTCCTGGATCGACTCTAACCGTGGCGGACTACTTCACGCCCGACAACCAAGACATGCTCGACACCGATGATCTTGATCTCGGCTCAGGCACCGCCGTCCTTTTGCCGAAACAGCCCGGACAGTATCCCGACGAACTGGTCAGCGGCGGGAAGCAAGGAACCATCTATCTGGTCAATCGCGACAATATGGGAAAGTTCAACGCCACCAGCAACAACGTCATTGAGATGCTGATCGGATCGACGGGCGGATACCTGGCCAGCGCTTCGTACTGGAACAACGGCGTCTACTTTTCAGGAGTCAATGATTTCGTCGGCGTCTACGCATTGAGCAACGGACTGCTTTCGACGGCTCCAGTCTCTAAGTCTCCTACGACTTATCGCCTGGGAAGCAACCCGTCAATCTCCGCCAATGGAAAGACGAATGGAATTCTCTGGGCGATTGACGTCGTGGCTCCAAAAGCAACCGGAGTGCTGCACGCTTACGACGCGACGAATTTGGCGAAGGAGCTCTACAACACCACGCAGAACGCGACTCGCGATAGCCTTGGAGTCGCCGTCAAATTTACGCCGCCCACGATCGCGCATGGCAGAGTCTACGTCGGCACTGCGAATGCGCTGGTTGTGTATGGCTTGCTGTCACAGTAGCGCGGTGTTATCACGGTGACCATCAGTTATGTGCTAGTAGGTTGCTATTGATTTTCACCGCCGCTATGGGTTAACTTACTGCGGTTTTGCATAACTGGAGCTCGACAGAAAAGGTCCATTGCGACACCGCTACCGAACTGTCGCGATGAACGCACCCTCAGCCTCTGAAATTCAACGCCGCTGACAACCTCCGCCACCATCGATAACAACTGGCAAGGGTCAGGCGTCTGGATGGATGACTCCGCACTGAGGCCTCTCATGTGTTCGAGTGAAACGAACGCTGCTACCCGCGATCAGATTTTCTCGTCTACAGATCGTGATGTGACTACAACGCTGTGCAACTTACGAGTGAGGTCCCTGGAGAACTTCGAATGACTAAGCTGCAAAAAGGACGAACCTATCCCCTCTACGCTCTATTTCTGTTTTTCCTGGCGGCCACGGCCGCGTTGCCGGCGCAAACGTTCAAGACGATTGTGACTTTCAATGAGGCTAACGGCGAAGATGTTTTTTCTTCTCTCATTGAAGGCACAGACGGCAACCTCTACGGCAGTACCGTGTACGGCGGAAAGCAAAACTTCGGCACGATCTTCAAACTCACGCTGGCTGGCAAAGAGACGGTCCTCTACAATTTCTGCCTCCAGTCCGGATGCCCCGACGGCACCTACCCGGGCTGGCTAACGCAAGCGAGCGACGGCAATTTCTACAGTGAAACCTACGGCGGAGGCACCTATAACTCCGGCACGATTTTCAAAATCACTCCCACGGGACAACTCACCACGCTCTACAGTTTTTGCGCACAGAGCGGTTGTCCCGACGGCGCCCTGCCGCAGTCAGCGCTGGTTCAGGCCAGTGATGGCGACTTCTACGGAACGACTGTCATCGGCGGCGCTCAAAATCAGGGCACCGTTTTCAAGATCACATCCAGCGGAGCGCTGACCACGTTGTACAGCTTTTGCGCCAAGACGAACTGCACCGATGGCACGCAGCCAAACATCGGGCTGACCCTCGGCACCGACGGGAACTTTTACGGTACGACAGCCCTGGGCGGAAAGAATGCATGTCCGCCATACGGCTGCGGTACCGCTTTCAAGATCACTTCGAGCGGCGTGCTGACGACCCTTTACACCTTCTGCTCACTAGCCAATTGCGCGGACGGCAACATCCCGCAGGGGCTTCTGGTCCAAGCCAAGGACGGAAACTTCTACGGCACTACCGACGGTGGAGGAGCGAACAGCTTCGGCACCGCCTTCAAGATGAACGCAGCGGGCAAGTTGAGAACGCTACATAGTTTCTGTACTGGCAGTTGCTCTGACGGAGGCATCCCCTACGCGGGAATGATCCATGGCACTGACGGCAACTTCTACGGGACGGCGGCTATCGGCGGAGCTAAAGGGCTACGGCGCCGTTTACAAAATGTCCCCAACCGGCAAGGTGGTCCCGCTTCATGGTTTCGACAACAACGACGGCTTCTCGCCGGCGGCGTCGCTCTTTCAAGCCAGCGACGGAAACTTCTACGGGGGCACGGAAGAGGGCGGCAACTTGAATTGCTTCGCCCCCTACGGCTGCGGCACCGTGTTCCGCATCTCCGTACCCTAAACCCCGGTAATATTAAAACTCGGGTGCCCCATTTCTCGCGCGTTTGCGAGAAGTGGGGCATTTGCTTCTAAGCCGTCCAAGGTCAAACGTTTTGGACCTCCCCGCCGCGCGGTGTAAAGTAAATGCCGTCTACAAGGGGAGGAAAACATGATCAGAGCCAAGGCCGCTGCCTGCCTGACTGTTTTGTTGCTATTCGCGGGGCTTGCATTCAGCGATGAGATGCCCGCGCACCATCACGACGCTTCTGAGAAGCTGGGCACCGTCTCGTTTCCCATCTCCTGCGCGCCCGCTTCCCAAAAGCCCTTCGAACGCGGCGTCGCGCTCATGCACTCTTTCGGATACGAAGAGGCCGAAGAGCAGTTCACCGAAATCGCGAAGACCGATCCCAGCTGCGCCATGGCTCATTGGGGAATTGCGCTGAGCTTGTTTCATCAGATCTGGGAGCGTCCCGCTGAACCGTCGCTAAAGCGCGGATGGGCTGAAATGCAAACCGCTCAGAAGCTCGGCGCCAAGACCGAGCGCGAGCGCTCCTACATCGCGGCGCTCTCCGACTTCTATCGCGATTACGACAAGCGCGACCACGTGCAGCGCGCCAAGGCTTATTCCGACGCCATGGCCAAGGTCTACCAGCATTATCCCGACGATCTTGAGGCTGGCGCATTCTACGCCCTGTCGTTATTAGCGGCCGAGCCTCCGGGAGACAAGTCGCTCGACTATCCGAAGAAAGCCGTCGCCGTGCTCAATCCGCTCTTCCTCAAGCAACCCGATCATCCGGGCCTGGCGCACTACATCATCCACGCCTGCGATTCGCCGCAAATGGCTCCGCTCGGACTCGACGCCGCCCGTCGCTATGCGTCGATCGCATCGTCTTCCGCGCACGCCGTCCACATGCCGAGCCACATCTTCGCCCGCCTCGGCCTCTGGCAAGAGGACATCGACGCGAATCTGAAATCCGTCGCACTCGCGCACCCCGCCGGCCAGATGTACATGCATGGACACGAACTCCACGCCATGCACTTCCTGATCTACGCCTATCTTCAGACCGGGCAGGATGAAGCCGCTAAACATGTTGTGGAAGACTCCAAGCAGATCATCGCCAGCGCTCCCAAGAATGGCGATGACATGGGCATGCTCGAGTACTACGGTTTTGCCTCGGCTCACTTTCCGGCGCTGTATGACCTGGAGATGCGCCAGTGGTCTGACGCTGCCGCCCTTGAGCCCGCACCCGGACTGCCCGCTTATCAGCAGATGATCACGTATTGGGCGCGCACCATCGGCTCCGCGCAACAAGGAGATGTCGAAGCCACCCGCGCCAACGCGAAAAAGTTCGACGCGGCAGTGGAGGCGACGCGCAATTCGAAATACGCATATGTTCTTGAGGGACCCGGCTTCTCGCGCCGAGAGGTTCACGCCTGGCTCGCCTTCACAGAGAAGAAGAACGATGACGCCCTCCGCGAGATGCGCGAAGTCGCCGACCTGCAGGACCAGGTTGGAAAACAGGAAGTCGACATCCCCGCTCGGGAAATGCTCGCCGACATGCTGATGACTCTCAACCGGCCGCAGGAAGCTTTAACTGAATATGAAGCCGCGTTGAAAACCGATCCTAACCGCTTTCACGGACTCGCCGGGGCCGCCCGCGCCGCCGAAATGGCGAATCAGAAAGAGAAAGCCAACACGTACTACGCTCAATTATTGAAGAACTGCGACGACGGAAAGAACTCAGACCGGCCGGAACTGGCGCGCGCAAAAACGGTGGTCGCAAAGAACGGAATGTAAGCAGACTGATTTACATCGGGTGCCCCGTTCTTCGTGGTTTTTGCCAAGGGGCGGGGCATTCGATTATTCGGAATCTTTACTCCACTACAATCTTCCCCATCACCTTCACATTGTTCAAATTGTTCTTGATCTGCAGCGGAATCTCTCCGGCCACCTCGGGCTGAAATTCGAAGTCGTAGGCTTCTCCCGACACAATATGCAGCGACGCATTCTGCGATGTCGCCAACCGCGCGGGAAGCGTGGCTCCGTCTTTTGCTATGGCATGCCACGTCGCCGGATGCTCCGCGCTTCCAATCAAGACATTCGCTCCGAGATTTGGCGCCATGTTCACTACACGCAAGCGATACTTAACGCCACGGTGGAGGACCATCGGAGTGAACGTCTCTAATCCGTTCAGCGTGATGCGCGACGTCTGAAAATCATTGTCGCGCGCGCCAATCATGAGCAGCCGGTCATGCTCGGCATCGAATGTCTGGCCCGGATCGAGCACAATGAAACCGCCGTACACTCCACCGGAAAGCTGGCTCGGGTCCGACGCGTGCGTGTGATAAATAAAAGTTCCCGCGCGGTTGGGGGTAAAGCGCGCCACGAAGCTTCCGCCCGGTTGGATCGCCGGCGTCACCTGATTCCCGTCGCCACCGCCGACTACGCCATCGTAGTAGCTATCAAGTTCAATCCCGTGCCAATGGATGGTCGTCGGCTCAGCCAAGTGGTTCACCACTGTGATCTCCACCGGTTCTCCACGGGTCACCACGATCGGCGGGCCTACCGACTTATCTTCCGATGCGACAATCTTCTTGCCTTCGCGCACCGAGCAAGAAAAAGTCCGCGACTTCGCGTCCGCGGCATTCGGTTCCAGTACTAGATCGATTTTTCGCGGAGAGACTGCGGCCGCGCTCACTGGCGTCGACGAACCAGCCTTCACGTTGATCATCAGCACCAGGCCAGCCATGTCGTTCATGGCACCCATGGCGTCTTCGTGTTGATGAGCCTGCATACCGTTGGAAGCACCGGTCTCCGTGAAGGTCGGCAGGCGTTCGTCGGTCGAGATGTGCGCTTGCAGGTGGCAGTGAAATAGCCAGCGTCCCGCATGCGTGGGTTCCCACTCCATCATCATCGTGGTTCCAGGCTGCAGATCCTCCGTCACTACCGACTGCCGCTCTCCGGGCGCGTAAGACATATCCGAATCAAAACTTCCTACACTCAGCAAATCATAGAAGGAACCGTGCAGATGCATGGGATGCTCACCGACCCCCGAGTTGATGACGCGCCAACGGATGTGATCGCCCACCGCATACTCCAGCGGTTCGGTGAATGGATAGATCTTGCCGTTAATCGAGAGCACTTCGACCCTTGGGTGAATGGCATCGGCAGCGACGAACATCGTATCGATCACAAAAACGCGGTCGGCTACAACCGAACCGGCAGGATCGACGATGAACGCTCCGTTCAACTGCGCGTCAGCCCGAAGCGGCTGTACGAAGGTTCGCACGGCAGTCTTGAAGACGTCGGTCGTGCGCGCCCAGTAGTAATAAGTTCCCGGTGCACCAGCGACAAACGTGAATTCGTGGCTTTCGCCCGGAGCGATCTCCACTCCCGCCGCCGGATCGCAAGGACGCTCGCAAGACCGTATACGGTCGCATTCGTCTTGAGCTTGTTGGTGACGGTGACGTGCAGAGTCGTCCCTTCCGGCATCCGCAGGAGCGGACCCGGAATCTGCGCCGCGTGGCTCCCTTCGGCGAAAGCCTGCACGAACAAAGGAGGCCCGTCTTCAGCCTCGGCATGCCATGTGCCGCTGCGGATTTCGAGCGCGACGCTGAGCACGCCGTTCTCAAGTTTTCCCGCGGGCACCCGGTTTTGATTGGCGACGATTTGGTCGGCGCCTTGGGCAACCGCCAATCCAGGCAGCAGACACACGACGGCGAGCAGCCATAAAACACGCGAAGTTGTAGGCAATTGGCCTCCGGGGGAGTGCCATCATTATGGAGGTTAAAGTACGACTGTCAAGTCCGCCGTTCTAGTGCTGCGTTGAACTCACCAGATCATTCGTGAGCAGGCTGACTTCGACTCGCCCACCACTCGCATGCTTCGCTTTAGTTCCGGCCTCTGCGGATGCCGGCGCATTCCCCATCCCCAAAGCGTAGATGCGATGGACAGGAATATTGTGGGTGTACACCAGGTAACGCACGACCGAGTCCGCCATCTGCCGCGAGGCGGCCATCGCCGCCTGACCGTGGCCAGTGGAAAAACCGCGCACTTCGAGGAGATAATTGCGCTGGTCCTTCAGCGGAGCCGCCATCTCGTCGAGGGCGTCCTTCGCTTTCTTGCTGAGAACGGTCTGCCCCGATCGAAAGTCAATCTCGGTTTGTGAACCGCTCTTGTACTGCCCGAGGTTGCCGACCACCTGCTCTATGCTCGAAACGTGCGCTGTAGTTTGCGCGGCCGCCTGCTGCGCCGCCTGTGCGCGATTGTCTGCGTCTATGGCGTGCTGATCGGCCTCCTTAGTTCTCATGGAAGCCTGCTGAATGCCCTGTTGCGTGCGGCCATCGACGTCCTTGATCATCCTGCTATTGGTCGCGGCCGCATCATCCAGTGTGTTAAGGCAGTCCTGAATGGGCCGCACCTCGCCTTGCACATACTTCTTGGTGGTAAGTGGATGCCCCACAAGATTCGCAAGATTGGGTTCGGCCCCGTTCCAGAAGTCGCCAGTCGACGCAGGCTGCGTATTGCAGATGGTGCTCGTCGTGCCCGGTGCAGGAGGCTGCGACTTTGAACTGGGAGCGCTCTGCGCGAACGCGCAAAGGGTCGTCGCCAAAAACAGAGTTACGATGATGCGATTCGTCATTGCGACCTCCTGGGGGACGGCAAACGCTGAAAGCCTAAGACGGTCAACTTTCCGGCAAGAGAACCTCATCGGTTCGCATCCATAATACGCCAACAGAGCGGCGACAGAAGGCGGCCGCTGCGATTGAGATCGCCTCAACTACTTTGCCGGTCTGAACCAACAAAGACGAACAACCAAAGACCCACTACGGGATTGTTCGCGCCAACACCGAACTGATGCCGGTTACTGCGCTCGTTTCACCGCGATTCCCATCACCTCATAGTGGCCGTTGCGAAGCAGATTGCTCGCTCCAACAAATGCGCGCGCGGGAAAATCGCCATGGAAATACGTCTTGTATACGGCGTTGAACGTATCGTAAAGCTTCAGATCGGTACAGAAGATCTGCAGGGAAACGACATCGTCCATCGACAAGCCCGCCTCCTCCACTGTCTTCTTGATTCCATCCATGACCAGATGCGCTTCTGCCTCGGCGTCAGCCGGAGCCAGTCCTGTTTTCGGATCAATTCCGATGTGGCCGGCAATATAGAGCGTATTGCCCACCAAGACGCCATCGCTGAAAGGTAAGCCCTTCGTATCGCCGGCCCGCGGGCTCACGATGAATCTCCGGTCTGCTGCGTTGGCCGCAATCGAGAAAGTCAGCAATAGAAATAAAGACACGATTCCGCGTAGCTTCATCTTTTCCTCCAGAGATTCCGAATTCGTCACCGAACAAGTGCGAACAAAAATTACACCAAATCGAATGATGAGGCGAATCGCGAACCCAACGTTTGAGGGATCAGGTCTTGCTGAGGGCTGACGGCTGAAAGCCGACGGCTGGTTTTAATGGTCGGGACGGGCAGATTTGAACTGCCGACCCCTCGCACCCCAAGCGAGTGCTCTACCAGGCTGAGCCACGTCCCGACTGGAAGGAATCCGCCCGATCGCGGGCGGTGGGGTTGACTTGAGAATTTTACACTAGCCGCGCCGATTGCGCTCGGCGAGCCACCCAATTGCATCCGCCGGGACTTGCCTCTCATCCAACCACTAGCTCGTCACTATTGAGGTTTCCTAAGCTTGCGTCGTCGCATCGCCGTCTTTGTTGTCGTCGTTCAATCCATTCTTCTGCTTGCCCACTGGTTCATTTACAGCACCTGGGTGGGGTTTGAAGCCGTCCCCGATCCTCCCGGCATCACGCCTTTGCAGGCGGGCGTTGGGATCTTGTCGATCAGCTTCGTCGCCGCCACCTTTCTGGCGCGGCATTACTTCAATCCGTTGGTGCGATCTCTCTATCGCGTCGCCGCCACCTGGCTTGGGCTAGTGAACTTTCTTTTTCTCGCGGCCTGCCTTTGCTGGGTCATCGCCCTCGGCGCGCGTGCGGCTCATGTGTCGCTCGACGCTTCGCTACTCGCGAGAGTCCTGTTCGGCGCGGCCATCCTTGCGGGACTTTATGGATTGATCAACGCGCGCTGGCTGCGGGTGAAGCGCATCACGGTGAAGCTCCCCAATCTGCCGCCTTCGTGGCGCGGACGCGTGGCCGCCCTGGTCTCCGATGTGCATCTCGGACACGTCAATGGCGCGCGCTTCATGCGTCGCATCATCGATCGGCTCAGGCGCCTCGCGCCCGACGTTATCTTTCTCACTGGAGATCTGTACGACGGCACGAAAATTGACGCGCCCTCGGTCGCCGCTTCCTGGAAAGACATCACTCCCCCTTTCGGCTCGTACTTCGTTACCGGCAATCACGAGGAGTTCTCTGACACTCTGCAATATATTCACGCCGTGCGCGACACCGGGATGCGTGTGCTCAACAACGAGAAAGTCGATCTCGACGGATTGCAAGTGGTCGGCGTCGACCATCACGACTCGACCAATGCTTCGCGGTTCCAGGCAATTCTCGAGCGAGTTGCGTTGCGCGATGGCGAGCCGAGCATTCTGCTTTCGCACGCACCACATGCTCTTGAAATACCTGAGCGGGCTGGAGTCTCGCTTCAACTCTCAGGCCACACGCACGGCGGACAGATCTGGCCCTTCACCTGGTTCACGCGGCGCATCTTTCGCCAGTACACCTACGGACTACAACAATTCGGGAAGATGCTGGTCTACACCACGACGGGCGTGGGGACGTGGGGTCCGCCGATGCGAGTCGGTACGCGGCCGGAAATTGTGCTGATCAAGTTCGCCTAAAGCAACCGGAGCAGGCGTGCCGCGACCCGTCCACCCAAAGTCCCAAACACAACGCGATCTCGTTGGAGAATCGCAACTTGACGCCGTCGCCTGCACGCGCCACAATCAAAGCTTACGTCTGGCGAGGTGATTATGTTGGCTTACTTATTCGTCGTGCTTGCGGTTGCCGTCCGTTTCTTGCCCCATCCCTGGACTTTTACTCCCGTGGTTGCGTCGCTTCTGTTCTTTGGCGCCCGCGGTTCACGCAAGCAGCTCTGGATTCCCTTCGCAATGCTGGCCGCCTCGGACGTAATCCTCACCAAGCTCGTGTACCATTACGTGTTTTCCTGGGATCACCTCGTGACCTGGGCATGGTACGTAGCGATTCTGTTGCTCGGAACCACTCTGCGAAACAATGCCAAGCCCCTGCGCGTGATCGCAGCTTCACTGGCCAGCTCTGTGTCTTTCTTCTTGCTGAGCAACTTCGCGGTGTGGGCTTGCTGGGATATGTACCCCAAGAACTTCGGCGGGTTGATGACCTCTTACACGCTGGCTCTGCCGTTCTTCCGTCAGGCGGTTGAGGGAGATCTGCTGTTCACCTGCGTGATGTTTGCCACGCCGTTTGCGCTGCACGCCATGTCGGAAAGCCTTCCACGGCGCCGATCGCACTGCGGCCATCTAGCGATCGTCTGGATCTTGCTTAGCGCTCTTCGCGTTCTTTGCGGTTAAGAGCTTTTCGGTCAGCCTTAGGCGATTCTCTGCGAATCATTCGCGGTCAAAGTCTTTTTCCTGAACGCCCGAGCCGCCAGCCAGATCGCCAGCCCGACCAGCACCGCCCCCAGCGCCCATCGCCAGTGCGTCTTGAGAACCGAGCTCATGATGTGCACGATGTCTGGTCCAAACTTGATCGTCAGGATGGCCAGCAGTAAGAAGCGCAGGAATCGTCCCGCGAAAATGGCCAGGAGGAAGTGCGAGAACTGCATCTCGGAGACCGAGGCCGCCAGCACGAATAACTTGAACGGCGTCGGCGGAGGCAGCATGGCGGGAAACATCAATCCCCAGAACGGATGCTTCTCAAACGCAGCATGAATTTTCGCGAAGCGCTCCGCCGGAATGCGCTTGCGCAGCAATTCCTCGCCGCCCTTATATCCGATCACGTAAATGACGATGCTGCCCAGCGCGGATCCCGCCGCCGCCATGACCACGTAGAGCAGAAAGCGCGAAGGATTCTGGTACACGTAAGCAGCCACTACCGCATCAACCGGCATGCCCAATAGGCTGCCGTCGAGACCCGCCATAGCAAAGACTCCCCAAGCCCCAAGCGGCTTGAGCAAGGCCCACAAGAAGGCGGTGTAGCGAGTGAGGATGTGTTTGACGGTATTCAAAACGTGATTTTAGAAGTGTACGCGAAACTATAGTGGGGAAAGAAATCATGTCCCGACGGCCGCCTTCGGCTGTCCCCGAGGCAATAAGTCGCGGCACGTAGTCATCAAAGATGCGGGAAGCGTAAAATCTGAAGCCGCGTCGTGACGGAGAGCAAAATGAACGCGCCGCAAGACTCCCCGCAAAGAGCGGGACTGAGCGATGCGCTGGCCGCCGAGCGAACCTTCCTCGCATGGATTCGCACCGGCCTCGCGCTCATGGGCTTCGGCTTCGTGGTCGCGCGCTTCGGCCTGTTTTTGAAGCAACTGCAGTTTCTCCAGCACGGCGCTACGGACCCGTCTTACGGGCTGTCGCTCTGGTTCGGAACCGCGCTCATCGTGGCGGGCGTCACCGTAAATCTTTTTTCCGCCTGGCATCATTTTCGCCTGATGCGACAGCTGGAGCAGGGAGGGCCCATCCCTTCTCGTCCTTCTACCGAAGCCATTCTGGTCGCGCTGTTTCTCGCTTTGACCGGAATCGCGATGGCCATCTACCTGATCTCCACCCGCGGCACGACAACTTCCAACAACCGTCAGGAGGTTTCAATGTCCCCCGCTATCAACAGAGGCATAATCGACAAACCCAGCAATCATTCAGTCGACCAGACCGTAGAGCGGCTCAAAGGCATCCTTCAATCCAAGAGCGTTACCCTGTTCGCCGTAGTCGATCACAGCGGAGAAGCCGAAAAGGTGGGGATGAAAATGCCTCCGACCAAGCTGTTCATCTTCGGCAATCCGAAAGCCGGAACTCCGCTGATGCTGGCCTCGCCCAGCACCGCGATCGATCTTCCGCTAAAAATCTTGGTCTGGGAAGATGTGCAGGGAAAAGTCTGGATCAGCTACAACAGTCCGGCCTACTTGCAGGAGCGGCACAATCTGCCAGCGGAGCTGCTGCCAAACATCGCGGTCGTCGAAACTCTGGCGGCCAAGGCTGCAGAATAATTCAGATCAGATTCGAACTGACCACACGGCTCGTTTTCTGAATGCAAACTATGGATGGCACCGTCTCATCGCCGCTGCGCGTGATTTTTGGCCGCCTTTCGATTGTTGTCGGTAACCTAGTGCAGGTCGCTGGCTTAGCGGGCGCTTGTTTCGCCCTGACGGCGGCGCGGTATGCCCATTCGATCATAGGCGCTGCGGTCGCGATGATCGTCGGTTGGGCTCTTCTCTATTTTTTCTGTCACGCGATTGCCCATTGGTTGGTAGGACGAATTCTTGGCATCCGGTTCGCCTTCTACACGGTGGGTGGAACCGGGAACCCGGAAGGTTATCCCGTTGGACTCCGCTGGCTGTTCGAACATCTGCCGTTTTTCGGAGTGCAGACCGAGAAAGGTTCGATGCAGAGCGCCAGCCCCAAAGCCAAGGCGATCATGTGGTCAGCGGGAGTGACGTCTTCTGCCGTAGTCCCGACTTTGGGTGTGCTCTGGGCGTGGCACGCGGGAATCCCCGGGAGTAAGTTGTTCCTTCTATTCGCGCTGGGGTGGGCAGCTGGAACCTTGGCGAGCAACTGGAGAAGCGCTACTGGAGACTATTCCAAAGCCCGACGCGCCCTAAGAGGTCAGTAAGCGGCACCCCGGATGCGATGCTGCAACCGGGTCGATCTAGGCAGAAACCTTGTGCGTTCGGACTGCAAGGCGTTACAGTAGCGGCGGAATTCCAAACTGAAAGCGACGGCCCCATTGATGCCCTCGGTAAGAGCTAAGCGCCTCGTTTTGCTTCTGCTAGTTTTCTTTTTTCCTGCCTCCCTCGCGTCAGCTGGACAGAACCGTGCGACAAGCGAGCGATCGTGGTCCGGCACGCTGGTATCGAGCGCCTGCAACGCGGACGAAGCTTTCAACGAAGCCCCCGCATGCAGCAAGACCATTTCAGGTGCGAAGGTAGCGCTCTACGACGACACTACTCGCGTCATGTACGACCTCGAGCCGCAGTCGAGAGTCACCGGGCACCTCGGCGACTCAGTCACCGTCCGAGGCGTACTCGATGAGGATACGATTCATCTGATTTCCATCGAGCCCATGTCAATTGGGCTCGCCGTCGGTCAGAAGGCTCCCGCGTTCTCGATGATTGACCAGTTCGGCCACATCCAAACTCTCGATTCATTGAAGGGGAGTAAGGGCACGGTCCTTCTCTTTTTCCGTTCCGCCGACTGGTGACCGTTCTGCAAAGGGCAGCTGGTCCAGCTGCAGAGCGCCGTTCCGCGATTCGAGAAACAAGGGCTGAAGCTCGCTGCGATCAGCTACGACTCGGAAGAGATACTGAAATTCTTTGCCGACGCTCACAAGATCGACTACCCGATGCTCGGGGATCCCGACTCGAAGACGATCAAGGCCTATGGTGTCTTTAATGCTGAAGCGACAGGGATGCAGAAGGGCTTCGCTCGTCCGGGATATTTCTTCATCGATGCCAAGGGCATGATTCGAGAAAAATTCTTCGAAGCAAAATACCGAGAGCGGCTCACGGGAAACAGCATCATCGCCAAACTTTTCCCGGAGCTCGGCCAGGAAGTTACCGACACGGTCGACGCTCCGAATCTCCAACTGGCCCTGGAACAATCCGATCGCGTTGCGGTTCCGGGCACCCGCGTCACCCTCGCCGCCGAGGTTCGCCTGCCTCCGGACGTGCACGTCTACGCGCCGGGCGCAGAAGGCTATAAGCCGATCAAGCTGACCATCGATCCCGTTGCTCAATTGGAATTCAAGCCGGCAGTCTTTCCGCCATCGCAAATCTTGTATATGCCCGCAATCAAGGAGAAGGTCCCCGTCTTCGAAGGAACCTTCCGCATCACGCAGGACGTGAAGGTCAGTACTACCGCCGACTTCTGGAGTTCGCTCGGGAAAGACGGCAAGGTCTTGGAGATTTCAGGCAAGCTCGACTACCAGGCCTGCAACCAGACCGAGTGTTTCCTGCCGAAATCCATCCCGGTGAAATGGCAGTTGCAGGTTCTTCCGCTGGACCGCACCCGCGCTCCGGAGGAGATTCGCCACAAATAAATCTTACTTTGGAGCTTCCGTTCGCGCAGCACCGTCCTGGACCGTCTTTGTGGTGGCTGACTTGTCGATCCTGGTTTTTACGGGCGAGGCACATGCGGCCGGAGGATTCGTCATCTGCTTGATGAACACGCTGTAGCCTGAACCTCCCGGTCTTAGGGTTGACCAGTAGGATGACTGTGTCAGCAAGGGCCGGTGCTTTACCATGAGCTGATCAAAAAGGATCTTGACTCCGCACTCCAGATTGTTTTTCGGCTGAAGAATTGTTTTGCCCGGATCTTTTGCTTTCTTCGCGCGATCAGCTTCCCAGTCGAAGTCGCAGCCGTAGCGCTTGGCGTCGGCATAGGCAAGCTGCAACAATCCTTCGGTACGCACGTCGTCTTTGGGCACGGAATTTTGCGCTGCGACTTCTGGCGAAACCTGGCGGACGCTCGAGGTTGGATTCAATCCAGCCTCCGCCCCGGCCAGCGCCTGAAAGAAATACGCCCAGAAAGCGCGCTTGTCGGTTTCCGCCATGGCATAAAATCGCGGACAAAATCGAACGACGCCTCGCGGCACTCGTGCAGAGAGCATCTCGGGCGGCACTGCTTTCTCAACGATTTCGTCCCATTGAGGATCCCACGGTGTCCCACCAAGTTCAGCTTTCTTCTCATCGATCGGCGTCGGCGGCGCAGGCTTGGTCTCTTGCCCCTGAGAGCCTGTCAGGACCGCCAAGAGCAGGACGCCTGCGACCGACGATGTTCTAAAGAACGACTTTTCCATGCGGATCAACCTTCGATAGCAGGAACGCCGTACAGAGATGGCTATCGTGACGCAGTGGTTGGATACAGATTACCCCCTTTCCCAAACTAGCCAACCCTGCATGGCCGCCCTGTCATCAGAGATGACCGACATGGCCTTCCCAAAATACGTTCACATTTCCGGAATTTTGCTGCTGGCTGCCCTTGCAGGGTGCACCCAAAAACAAGAGAGCCCGCAAGAGTTGAAAGAAAAAACCGCTCAGGCCACGGCTGACCTGAAGCGCGATACGAGGGCAGTGGCAGAAGGCATCCGCGAAGGCTGGAGCCGAGACAAGCCCCTCGATCTGAATTCGGCGAGCAAAGATCAGTTGGTAAGCCTGCCAGGAGTGACCGAAGGCGAAGCCGATCGCATCATTGCATCTCGCCCCTACAACGACCCGGACGATCTGGTAACGCGCCACGTGATGTCAAAGAGTGAATACGACAAGATCTCGGACCGCCTGGTCGCGAAGAAATAAGCACATAGCGACGGACGCTTCGCCCGTTCCCGAACCGAAGCGAGAAACCTACTCATGCTCCGTCTTCCCACCCAATAACTGCAATGCATGTGGCAGCAACTCCACCACCGCTTCCAGCGATTCCACCGCCCCTTTAGGACTTCCGGGCACATTCAGGATGATCGACTCCCCTTTCACCCCGCATAGCCCGCGGCTCAACGCCGCAAAGGGAGTCTTCTTCGAGCCCTCGAGCCGCATGCGCTCTGCCACGCCTTCGAGTAGGCGATCGCACACCGCGCGCGTCGCCTCCGGAGTCACATCCCGCTTCGCGATTCCCGTTCCTCCCGTGGTCACCACCAGCCGCGCTTGCGACGCCAGTTTTACGATCACGGCTGCAATCGCAGTCCGTTCGTCGGGCACTACCTCGCGCGCCACCACCTGGAAATTGTTTCTGGAAAGAACCTCGGCAACGGCGGGCCCGGAAAGATCTTCGCGTTCGCCGCGCGAGGAAGAATCACTGACAGTGAGAACCGCTGCGGTGAAAGCCTCAGGTGTCGAGGAGGACATCTTCTTCCTCCGCGCCTCCGCCCTCGCGAGCGGATTCGTCCAACAAACGCAAGCCTTCCATGAGGAGGCCCTGAGTGTTCAGCTGCGTAGTTTGTTTCGTACTCTTGCCTTCGAAGTCCATCTGGAAGTTGCCGCTCGTCCAGCGCAGAACCTTGAACACGGCTTTGTCCCCGGTCAGATCGCCATATTCGGCGTGCGTCACCTGGCCTTCGACGAAATACATTTCGCACTTTTCGTTCTCGTTGGTGAAGGTCAGGGCACAGCTCTTGCGTCCCATTTCGAGCGACTGCACCAGGTCGATCACGTTCATCTGCGACAAACTGCCTCGCACCTGCCCGTCGGACGCCACCGACTTCGCCATCTTTTCAAGGGCAATCTTGTCGATCACGCGCTTGATCCGTTGGGTCGCTTCTTTGAGGAAGAATGGCTTCTCGACAAAGTCGTCCACCGGATGATCCTGTGCCGACAGCTTCTCAGTGATGTCCGCCTTGGTCGCCAGCAGAATCACCGACAACCCCGCCATCGGGGGACGGCTTCGCAGCCGCTCGACCAACTGGCGGCCGTCCATGCCCGGCATGCGGTAATCGCTGACCAGCAAATCAGGAGGATCGTCGATGGCCTTGACCAATGCGTCGGCGGAATCGGTGGCGGTCGAGACAATGGCAAGCGGCGCCAATGCCCCGCGTAACATCCCCAGCACCATGGGATTGTCGTCGACCAGAAGGACTTTGACGTTGTTCGGCATGCCCGGGTATTAAGATTTCTTCTTCCGCGAGCGGACGTAATCGCCGCTCTTTCCCCCGGACTTCCGCTCCAGCACTATCTCGCGGATCTCAATTCCCTTGTCCAGGGCCTTGCACATATCGTACACCGTCAGAGCGGCTACGCTGGCCGCCACCAGCGCTTCCATTTCCACTCCAGTCACGGCGGTGGTCGTTACTTTTGAGCTAATAGCGACGCCATTCTCGCACACGCGCAGGGTCACATCAACGTGGGAAAGCGGCAAGGGATGGCACATCGGGATCAAGTCGGAAGTTTTCTTCGCGGCCATCATTCCCGCCAGCCGCGCAACTTCCAGAGGATCGCCCTTGGGATTCTTTGGAAGCGCTTTCAGCACTGCCGGCTTCAGGGCCACAAAAGCACTGGCCTCGGCTTCGCGCTTGGTCGCTGCTTTGGCAGACACGTCCACCATGCTCGCGCGTCCGGTGTGATCGTAATGAGAGAGCTTCTTGGGCATGGCGACAGTACATAGTAAATGTTTCAAGGGAGGGTATCATCCAGCGCCGGGTGCCCCGTCCTTGTCGCGTTCTTTGCGACAGGGCGGGATTCCGTAAAAGTCCTGCATCACGAAACCGAGCGGTCCCCACGCCGCATAGGTTCGAGAATCACCCACGCAAACTACGGCGCAAACGCCGCGCCCCATCCCCCAACTTTATCCTCATCGAGCGCCCGGGCCGCTGACACCAGCATGTAACCTTGGAGCGTGTGATCGCGAATCGCCTGAATGCGGCCGATCACATGCGTCGGATCTAGCCGCGTCCCAATCTCAGTCAGCTTTTGCATCGCGTCCATTCCGTCCCACGAATAGACGTGCCATTCGGGATGCTCTTTACGCGACTCTTCGCAGGCCTGTTCGCCCAGGTCGAGACCCTTCCCGATCGAGTCACGAGCTAAAGGGAGGTCGTGCAGCGAGGCTGCCGACTCCGCGATCGCGACGTACGTATCCAACTTCTCGCCCGCTTTCTTCATAGATGCCAAGGACTGCTGCGACTGATGAAGCATCCCGAGCGCCTGGTCGGGGTGATCCCCAAAACCAGCCGCCGCGTAGGCCATTCCGATCGCTTGGCGGGCCGGATCGCTGATCGACATGGCCAGCGTCAGCGCCTGGTTGGGATCTTTCGAAGCGAGCTCTTGAGTCTGATCAAGCCGGCCCTGTTCCAACAAATATTGTTCTTTGCCAGCCAGTTCAGCAGTCGAAGGAGGATTATCCTGGTTCTTAAAGACAACCCCTCCTTCCGAGTTTAGAACCTTCCCGCGTGCCGCATCAGCTTGAGCCAGTTCTGCATGTTGCTCGACCAATCGCTGTGCCCAGTCCGGATCCACCTCGCGAACCATGGGAAGAATGTCAAAGAGCAATTGTGCGTTCTGTGTATGAAAATCCGCCACGCCCTTGTCGGTGTAAACCCGAACCCTCCACTGGCGATCGTCCTTCTCACCTGAATCTGAAGTGAGCGCTTTCACGAGCGCCTCTAACGGTTGTCGCCGCGTAGAGAGCGGCATGAGCGGCTTCACCTGCTTCAGGAAATCGACGAACTCGTAATTCGTCATCTCGAACTTCGTGCCCCGCTGGTAAAAGGTCACTGCCTCACTGATCAATGCTGCGCTTTTCGCGGGGTCCTTCGCATTGACTCCTTGAATCACCGCAACCATAGCGCCGTAAGGATATTCCCCGGTTTCCCCGAGATGATCTGCAGTCCGTTGAATCTTCGCGAGGCCGGCCATCCCGGCTGTCTGCCAATACTCCTTGAAGATTCTTCTCGCCGCCACATCGCGTACATCTTCCGCATCGCTGTCGGTCGGACTCGGCGGCTCGCATTCATCAAGCATTTGTAGCGCTCGATGAATATCAATCCACGACATCGCCGTCGCCGCGTTCTTCTGTGTCACCACCCGGTCGTAACCCGGCGATAACTGCAGGGCCAGACGGAACACTTCTTCCGTCCACGGACGCATCAGAGCCGGATGCCACTTCGCGGAAGGCATAATCAACTCGGTCAGAAGCCACACCCGTTCCTCCGGCGGAAGTTCTTTGCTCAGGAAGTACCCGCGCTGCAACAAGCGCTCAGACGAAACGTAAGGGGATAGCTTGTTTTCTTTTACAGGCGAAGACTTTTGTTGCGGGTGAGCCGGGTAAATCCAGATTAGAACGAAAGCTAGAAGCGCCGCTCTGGGTCGAAACATAGTCGACCTCCAGTCCAAATGACGAGAGCCAAATTCTACACAAATCAGGTGGCGACCGAGCCTGCACAACCCCGCCGAGGGGTGCGCGTAGGTCTAAGAACTATCGCCTTAAGACCGCGACCCACTCGCCCGCCGGAATCCTCTCCCGATCTGGCGGAATTACGATGTACGCATTTGCTCGCGCCGTGGACGCGATATCCCCCGAGCCCTCCCACCGCGCCAGTTCCACTTCGGCGTGCTCGAATTCTCCGGATAGTATGGCCGGCAGAAATCTCTTCAATCCAGTCTTGGTTTTGATGTCGGATTTCAATCGCGCATGCAGGAATATCAGCTTGCGCGCCGTCATGCCCGCCAGCGCCTCCAGCATCGGCCGCGCGAACAACTCAAAAGTCACCATCGTTGACACTGGATTTCCCGGCAGTCCAAAGAAATAAGTAGCGTCGGCGTCCCCGCCGGTCGGAATGCGCCCGAAGACGATGGGTTTCCCCGGCTGAATGCGCGCCCCGGTAAAAAAGAACTCTGCCCCGAACTCCGCCAGCACCTGCTCGACGAGGTCATACTTTCCCATCGACACCCCACCGGTGAGCAGCAACAAATCCGACTCCAACCCATCCGCGATCAACTCCCGCAATCGTAGAGACTCATCGCGCGCAATGGGCAACAGCACCGGCTCTCCCCCGGCTTCTTTGATCTGCGCCGCCAGCGAATAACTGTTGGAATTGCGGATCTGGTTCGGTCCCGGGGGAACTTCAATCTCCACCAACTCATCCCCAGTCGAAAGCACCGCCACTTGCGGTTTCGAGTACACCAACAGATGCGATCTTCCCACCGATACCGCAACCGCGACCGCCGCGTGATCCAGTCGCATCCCCGGCTCCAGCAGTTTCTGTCCCCGCTTCGCCTCTGACCCGACAGGTACGACGTTGTCTCCCGCACCAACGCCGCGGGTGACCGAAACCCTGTTCCCCTCGCGCGAGGTGAACTCAACCATCACGATCGCGTCGACACCCTCAGGGGCAGGCGCTCCTGTCATGATCGATGCCGCCTGTCCCGGTCCCACACGAATCGCCGACTCGACTAACGACGCTCCTGCCTTGATCTCGCCAACCACCTCAAGCGTAGTGGGAAGGTGTGTCAGGTCTGCTGCGCGCAGCGCATATCCGTCGCGCGTAGCTCGACGGAAAGGAGGGAAGTTGCGGTCGGCCACGACGGGCTCAGCCAAAATCTGCCCGGCAGCGTCTAGCAATTCCACCAACTCTTTGCCATGCGGACGCACTCCCGCCGCGTGGGTTTCCACTACATGGCGTGCTTCTTCGAAGGTGAGAACAAGATCGGGTTCCGGCAGCGCAGCCATAAGCACCGATCATACGACAAAGATGACCTCCGATTTTCAGTTGCCGATTGCCAATTTAGAAATACAAATCAGGTTCTTCGAGAACCACATCCGTAACGGAGGGATTCAATTGGAGATTGAAAATCGGAAATGATACCTTACCGCGCCAGCGCTCCCTGCAACTCCTCAGGCTCCGTCGCATACGCCAACGCGACCTCTGCATCGACCACGCCCGCGCTCACCAGCTTCGCGATCTCCCCATCAAAGTGCTGCATGCCCTCGGCTGCGCCTTCCTTCATCAGTTGCAGTAAACTCTGCCCCACCAGCCCTGCACTCTCGATATACTGATGCGCACGCGGGCTGACTTTCAGAACCTCAAATGCTGCCACGCGACCGGTGCCGTCTTTGCGAGGCAAAAGCCGCTGCGCCACCACATGCCGAAGCGTCTTCGCCAGCCTCCCGCGCATCGATGATTGCTCGACCGGTGCAAACGCGCCCACAATTCTCTCTACCGTTTTCGCCGCGTCTACCGTGTTGACGCTCGACAGTACAAGGTGCCCTGTCTCCGCCGCTTCCACCACCATTTCCATGGTTTCGCGGTCGCGCAACTCTCCCACCAGGATCACCTTAGGCGCCTGCCGCAAAGCCGCGCGCAGGGCCAGTCCGAAGTTCGGAGTGTCGCTGTGCAGTTCCCGCTGGTGAATGGTGGCCCGCTTGTGGTTGTGCAGAAACTCAATCGGATCTTCAATGGTAATAATGTGGCATGTTTGCTGCTGGTTGATGCAATCGAGCAGTGCCGCCAGCGTGGACGACTTTCCCGATCCCCGTGGACCGGTGACCAGCACGATCCCATCGCGCAGGTTTGCGATTTCGCTTAATTGTTCCGGCAGACCCAGCCCGGCGAAGCTCGGGATCGCTGTAGGAATTACCCGCATGATCACTGCGCAACTTCCGCGTTGAATAAAGACATTCACCCGGAACCGCGCCACGCCCGGCAGCCCGTAAGAAATGTCGCACGACCCCTGCTCCCGCAGCAGAGTGATGGCCTGCTTGTTGGCCCCGATCAGGTCGGCGGCCAGACGGCGCGTGTCGTCTGCGCTCATCAACGACAGGCCGGGAATCTGCACCGCGATCAGCTGGCCCAACACCTCGATCTGCGGCGGCCGTCCTGGAGAGAAAATCAGATCGCTGACCTGCTCACTCGCGCGCAGCATGGCCCCCAGCAGCACCGTCGTGGGCACGGCGCCAGAGCCGGACGAATACTTGTCGAGTTCAACGGCAATCGGGGCGCTGCCGGTTGCGGCGACCATAAAGCTTCCTTCGAGGAAGACAAGGCGCGATCAGGGAGGGGGATGCCCTGGCAATGAAACTACGCCCGGAATCCAATCTAGCCGATTCCGGACCCCCATTCCACGAAGAACGACATGGACATAGACCTTCGTAACCCGTTGACCAGGAATGAGATGGAAGCTGGCCGCCAATGAAAAAGGGCGGCCGGAGCCGCCCTAAATTCGCACTAGATAAAGCCCTTATTGCTTCTTCGCCGGGGCTTTTTTCTGCTTGCCGAAACTAGTTTCCACCGAGGCACCGATGCTTGCCAACATCGCCTTGGCTTCTTCGGCATGAGGGCCGGTAGGCTGCAATTCCAGATACTTCTGGAACGCTTCAGCCGTCCCGTCAGGCGCCACCATCTTGTCGCCCTTCAAGGTCGCCGCGCCAATCAGATTCGTACCCTTCCAGTAGTACGCATCGGCCTTGGTAGGGTCGGCCGCGATCGCTTTATCGAAGGCATCCACCGCGCTCTGCCGGAGTTTTTCGTCGTTAGTCTTGTTCTGGTTTGTGAGCACCGCGCCTAGATTGAAGTAGTACTGCCCGGCAGCGGCCGGGTCCAGTTGCGCCGCCTGATTGTAAGACTTGATGGCATCATCCGCCTTGCCGGCTTTGATTTGCGCGTCGCCAAGGTTGTTGTAATAGGCGGCAATTTTCTTGTTCGCGTCCGGATCTTTCTCTCCCGCCTGTGCCGCAGCCTGCTTTTCAGCAATTGCCTTCTGGTAGGCATCGATGGCCCCGTCCAGGCGCTTACTCTTTTCTGCCGGATCCGTCTGCTTCGCTGCCGAGCCCCGGTCTGCGTCCCCCAACGTTGCCCATAAAATGTCGCGATGCGGATCGAGCGTAGTCGCGTCCGTCATCTCCTGGATGGCGGCGTCGAAATTCCCCGCCTTCATGTCATCGCGGGAAGTGGCCAGCTTCTCATTCAACTGCTTGATGGTCATGTTCTCTTTGGTGGCCTTTTCGGTCGCTTCCTGCTTCTTCTTCATCTCCTCGGCGCTCATGCCCTGGCCGGCCGCCTGGTTCTGAAGTTCCTTCTTCAAATCGAAATCGAGAGTGTTCTCGTCAAGGTTGACGGGGACATTGTTAAAGTGGAACATTTCTTTCCCGTCCACGAGCAGCTTCACGTTGTATTTGCCCGGTGAAATGCCCAGCGAGAAGTACTCGCCTTTGCCGTTGGTCTTTAAAGAGTATTTTCGGCCGGTTTCAGCGCTGGTCCACTCGACAATCGCGCCCGCCAGCGGCTTGCCCTCCGTGTCCTTGCATACGCCCTTCACCGTGCCCGTCGCCTGGGCGAACACCGGCGCCGCGCACAGCCCGACCAGCACTGCGACTACCAGGATATATATGCAGCGTTGTTTCATATCGATTGGCCTCCCGGCACAAGACTTAAGAATTTTCGATTTTCGATTTCCAATTGCCAATTATGACGCGCCGTCAATTGGCAATCGGCAGTTGGAAATTGAAAATCAAAAGGACGATCAAGTCGTTTCCATCTTTACCGCGTACGGAATCGGATCTTCCGCTCCCGCCTCGCGAAACGCCTTGAGCCGCAGCACACAGCTATCACAGACGCCGCACGCCCGGTCTTCCTGACTGTAGCAAGACCACGTTAAATCGAAGGGCGCGCCCAATTCAAGGCCAAGGGTCACAATCTGCGATTTCCGCATGGCGATCAGCGGAGTGACGATCTCAATCTTCCCCTCCTTTGTGCCCGCTTTCACGACCTGGTTGAAGGCTTCGTAATACGCTGGGCGGCAATCAGGATACCCCGAACTATCCTGCTCCACTGCTCCTATATAGACCTTGGCCGCATCCAGCACTTCGGCCCAACTCACGGCCACGGCCAGAAAATGCGCGTTGCGGAACGGTACGTAGGTTACAGGAACATCGTGTCCGATCGTGGCCGACTCGGGCACGGCGATATTCGGATCGGTCAGCGCCGAACCTCCGATCGCCCGCAGTGCCTCGTTGCGCACGACTAATCGCTCGTGAATCCCCAGCCGATCGCATATCCCTAGGAATGCCCGCCGCTCCCGTTCCTCGGTCCGCTGTCCATAGCTGATATGCAAGGCCGCCGCATCACAATCACGCGCCGCCAACGCTGCGCAAACACACGAATCCATGCCACCGCTGAGAAGAACCACCGCGCGACTTTGAGAGGAGATTGCCAATTTTCAATTTCCAGTTGTCAATTTTGAACTCCGGTTTTCCATCGGCAATTGAGAATCGGAAATCGTACCTAGACTCCCTTCATCGCCGGATCCCAAATAAACTTGTGAATCTGCAATCCCAGTCGCGCGGACACATCATCGGCAAGCATCCACTCCGCCAATTCTTGCGGATCGAGCAGACAGTGTGAAGCGCTGCGTGTACCCTTCGCGTCCTTGCGAAAGGCTGGAGAGAACAGCACCGCGCCTGCCCGGTCCGCAAGCCGGTGTTGCGACGAAAAATCCCTGGCGAACTCGTAGTCCACCCGGTCGCTGATCACGAACTTCACTTCATCGTGCGGCCCCAGTGTCTCCAGATTCTCCACATGAAACGTGTTCGGCTCGCCTGAGTTTGGACACTTTACATCCACAATCTTCACCACGGCACTGGGTACCCGCTCCAACGGACGCTCACCGCTGGTCTCAAGCATTACCTGGTAACCCACGTCCAAAAGCCTTTGCATCAGAGGGATGACTTCTCGCTCCTGCAGCATGGGCTCGCCTCCGGTGATCTCTACCAGTCCTCCGTCAGGGCTGAGTTGTTCGACTTCCTTTAGAACCTCTTCCATCGCCATGCGATGCCCGCCCGTGAAGGTGTATTCGCTATCGCACCAGGCGCACCGCAGGTTGCAGCCCGTCAGGCGTATGAATACGCAGGGCAACCCCGCGTGCGTAGATTCTCCCTGAATCGACTTGAAAATCTCGGTGATCTGCATGGCAGTAGCGCCGGCAGGGTGCCCCACCTTTCGCGGTTTTCGAAAGGTGGGGATTCTCTACCCCTCGGAATAGGTCGCGGTCGTCGTGTCCGTCTCGAATACAGTGACGTTCTTCACTCGTACCCGGCCGCTGGTGACGCGCTCCAGTTTGACATTGCTCTCGTCGTAGAAGTACTTCGCCAGATTCTCAGCCGACGGATTCAGCACGGTAAACGGCTCCAGATCATTGATCATCTGATGATCGAGCCGCTCGATGACATGCTTCATGACTTCGCGCAAATCTTTGAAGTCGAGCAGCAAGCCGGCTTTATCCAGTTCCTTGCCCGCCAAGGTGACGCGCACCTTGTAGTTGTGCCCGTGCGGATTCTCGCACTTGCCCTTGTAATTCCGCAGGTAGTGCCCCGCGGCAAACGTATCTTCGACGGTGACTTCGAACATGCATCCCCTTGCCAGAAATCTCAACGGCTCCCGGCTAACCCTCTATTCTACAGCCCCTGGCCGTCATGAGGGAAAGGATGGGAGAGGACGGGCTTCCCACCCGAGCCTGGCCTGAATGGTTCCGAAGGGTTACCCGCAAACTGCAACGAAAAGCCGTGATCGGCCATTTCAGGCAGACGTCATCCTTCGCCCGTCAGGCGGATTTGCACCTACCCCAGTTCGGCGTTCGCGTCGCAATGCCCAACTGAAAGAAAAAGGGACGAGCCTTAGCCCGTCCCTTGTGAAAACACACCTTTTAGGCTCTATTGCTGTGTATTGCACTTGTAGGTAATGGCCGACAAGTAGTTATTCACCGCATTCAACGTCAGGTCGTAGCAACCCCCCAGCGAGTTGTTGAGGAAGTAGTGGTTGAAACTCGCCTGTCCCTGGTTGGAGATGAAATTGAAGTTCTGATCGAATAGCAGCGTGTCGGTCGTCCCCACCGCATTATTCCGCTGTTTGGTGAACGTTACCTTCCCGTTGGCGGTGTCCGTCGTCTGATAGTGATTCTCTTGATGGATGTTCGTCGTCTGCGCGATATCGCCATCGATCGTAGGCATCAGTGAAATGTCCACGGTCAACGGATAGCGCGTCGACAGCGAAGTCACCCGCGACCCCGTGCCATCTTTGATCGTCGTGGTCGAGTAGATCTGAGTGTTTTGCGTGATGTCTTGCACGTAGTCGGTCGCAGTGATGTCGAAATTCTGCGAGTTCGTGAAAGCGATGTTCTGCGACACGGTGGTGGTCACCTTGCCCGCGGAGCCGTTGACGTAGCCAGTGATCTGGAAGTTACGGTTCGAGGTGACCGAGACTGTGCCCGTGATATTGCCTTGACCATCGACATTGATGTTCTCGACCACATTCGGATTCGGTGTCGCGCTCAGATTGTTGTAAGTCACTTTCCCGGAAACTTGTGAGGCATTCTGATCAAGAAGAAGCAGCAACGCCGCTGTCGCCGAGAAGTAGTTGTCCACGTTAAACACGCTGAGCGACACCGTGTGCTGCTGACCGTTACTGAGTAATCCGGCAAACGGAGTCAGATCCACGCGGTAAGGCACGAAGTTCAGCGTCTGGACACCCGGCAATGGGAACCACAAGAACGGATCGATGCCGCCCGTGAAAATCCAGGGAAACACCGGAGCCACTCCCGCCGGCTGCCCATCAATCGTGACCTCCGTCTCGCGGTAAGCCGTTCCCGGACAACTCTGCAATTCGCTCGAGACATCGTTGGGAACGCAGGTGTACCAGAACTCATCCGCGTTCTGGCTCTGTGCGTATACATCCAGGAACGCGCGTTGAATGTTCATCGGCAGGGTGAACGTCGCCGACAAAGTGTCGGTCGGAGATGTCAACGTCACCGTTCCCGGAGTCGACGAGAGCGGCAGCACCTCGTCAAACGGACGCGGGTTCTGCGTCGCGCCTTGTTCCAGCGGGTAGAACTCCACATCGGCGCTGCCGTAAATAATGCCGGTGTACTGATCGTTGACCAGGTTGCCGATGTCCACCTGTCCCGCCTGGGAAGTCAGAAACAGCGGCGCGTACTCGGTCAGGTCGCTCTCAACATGCCAGTCAGGGCCGAACGTGGGCGAAGGCTCAGCCGTCGTTCCAAAGTAGATGTTAGTGCCCCCTAGCCAAATATTGGCCGTGCGATCGAATTGAACTCCCGCCGTGACCGAGAAGTTGCCCTCGAACACAATCTTCCGCCAAGGCCCGGGGCAGCTAGCTGGAGGCTCATAACTGAAGGATTTGGGATTGAAATCTTCGAAGGCCAGATTGTCGAAAAGCTGCACTTTGCAGGGCGTAGATGAGGGCCGCAACACTTGAGGATCGGCGGTCACCGTATCTTGTGATCCGATCTGATAAGTTTGTCCAGCCGCAAAACCTTGCACAGAACCGGCAAACAACAAGAAAGCCAGCGTGCTAATGGCCAGAACGGCTTTCCCTTCATAAACCTCTGAACTCTTAAGCATTTACTCTCTCCTCGCGCACCGACGGCGCATTCGCTGCGTCACGCCCCTACAGCTAAACCTAAGTGGTACAAGCATATAACGGGCCATTCGTCTGTCAAGGAGACCAACGGCTCACAGAGGCAGCCCGGGAAGGTGTCAGGAACCGTGACAAATGAAAGGCAGAAGTAGGAAGTCAGAATGTGGAAAGCAGGCGGGGCCGGGCGGCGAAATTCTTAGCGTCCTTTGCGGCAGTTCTTGGCGAGACCTTTGCGATTTAAGATTTTGAACTCCTGTGAGGAAGGTTACCGACTAACAGGCGTTACTTCTGCTTTCACGTTGCTAGCTCTCCTCAACTCCAAAAAAAGCCTCTACTTGCTTCAAATCCGTCGTCCGCCGGTAACTCGGCAAGCTCTCCACAAACACCCGCCCGTACTGCTTCTTGAGAATCCGATTATCGAGCAGAGTAAGCAACCCGCGATCGTGCAAAGACCGAATCAGCCTTCCGAACCCCTGCTTCAAAGTGATCACCGCCGCCGGAACCTGATATTGAAAGAACGCGTTCCCACCCTCGGCATCAATCGACTTCACCCGCGCCGCTACAACGGGATCGCTCGGCACCGCGAAGGGCAGCCTGTCGATAATCACGCAACTCAACTGTTCCCCCTGGACATCCACGCCTTGCCAGAACGAAGAAGTCGCGAACAAGACAGCATGCGGCGTCAGCCGGAACTCCTCCAGCAGCGCGCTCTTCGGCGCGTCCCCCTGCAAGAGCATGGGATAGTCCAACTCTCCTAACAACCGCTGATACACGTCATTCATCTGCGCATAGCTGGTGAAAAGCACAAAAGCCCGCCCGCGCGTGATCTCAAGCAAGCGCTTGATCCGGTCCGCCGCCTTCGCGGCAAACTGCGGCGTGCGCGGATCCGGCAAATCCGGGGGCACATAAAAGAGCGCCTGATTCTCGTAATCGAAATGCGAAGGCAGGATCACTTCCCGCGCATGCTCCAACCCTAACCGCCGCCGCATATACTCAAACCCGCCGCCTACAGCCAGAGTCGCCGAAGTCAGCACCGCGCACTCCAACTGGTCGAACATGCAGGACTTCAGAATGGGAGCAACATCAATCGGCGTAGCCTGCAGGAAAACATTCTGCCGCCCACCGGAAGAAAAATTGTCTTTGGCCTTGGAAAACGAGCCTCGTCTCCGTTCAATCCAGAACACCGTGTTGTGATCTTCCTGCTCCATCAGAAAGCCCAACTGCACCTGCAATTGCTGCGCCCGCCGCGAGAAGTTAAACACCTCCTCCGGCTTCGAAGGCATGTTCTCGAGCTCAGAACCCAGCCTTCGCACCGATTGTTGCAGCGACAAATACTCTTCTCCGTTTTCTTCCAAAAACTCGCGTCTGTTCTCGAATGCAAAGCGCCCATCGCCCTGCGGCAGCACCGAGAAGAAGAACATCGCCCGTTCGCGCAAACTCTTGACGGCTCCCGCCACTTGCGCCGAAAGCATGTGATTCCGCTGCAGCGAAATCTCCACGTCGCGGCACAATTCCTCAAAGCGCGCATTGCTGACGGTCACGCCAAAATAATTGCCGGCTACGTCTTCGAGTTCATGTGCTTCATCGAAGATGACCGCCCCCACCTCCGGCAGAATCCCCGCATCCGGCGCGTATTCGGCCTGTTGCTTGATCGCGAGATCGGCAAAGAACAGATGGTGATTGACGATGATGATGTCGCTCTCCATCGCCCGCCGGTGCATTTCGGTGATGAAGCACTTATCGAACGCGCTGCACTTCTGCCCCAGACACGTGTCGGCCCGTGCATCCAGCTTGTGCCACAGCGCACTCGCCTCGGGCAACGACGCCAGCTCCGCCCGGTCCCCGGTATGCGTCGTCTTTTCCCATGCCGCAATCGCCCTGTAGTGCTCAATCTCTTCCAGTCCGCTCAGCACCGGCTGATCGGTCAGGTCATATAGCTTCTTTTTACACAAATAATTGTTGCGCCCCTTCATGTAGCAGACGTTCAACTTGCCTTCGCCGTTGGGAAACAACGCCTGCTCAAGGAAGGGAACGTCTTTCCAGAAAAGCTGCTCCTGCAGATTTTTTGTGCCGGTAGAAATAATGACGCGCTTTCCCGACCGAATGACGGGCACAAGATAGGCCAGCGTCTTTCCCGTACCGGTTCCAGCCTCGACGATGAGGTGCCGCCGCTCTTCGAGCGCCTGCTCGACGGCCTGTGCCATCTGCAACTGTCCTCGCCGGAATTCGTACGCAGGATGCGTCCGCGAAAGCACTCCTCCGGGCGAGAAGAACTGGTAAAGCGACACATCTTTCTTCGCCGGGGCAGCGGGATGAGAGGAAGAAGCCACGAAGTCTCTATAATACCCATGCAATGCCCATGTGGGGACGGGCGCCTTCGCCCGTCCAGGCCGTGGCGGTTTGTGCCACGGCTATTGTGTAACTCCCCTTTATGAAATCTGCCATCAAGCCGACCGAGATTGCCGCCAACTCCCCTCTGCTCGCCATCGTCGGCCGCCCCAACGTCGGCAAATCCACGCTCTTTAACAAACTCGTTGGCTCCCGCCGCGCCATCGTCGGCGACGAGCCTGGCATCACTCGTGACCGCCTCTACGGCGACTCTCACTGGCGCGGACGCGACTTCCGCATCGTCGACACCGGCGGCATCCTTCCCGAAGACAAAGACTTCATCCCCGCCGAAATCTTCCGCCAGGCCCGGGTCGCGCTCGACGAAGCCGCCGCCATCATCATGGTGGTCGACGGACGCACCGAACTCGCCGCTCCCGACCTCGAACTCGCCCGCCTGCTGCAGCGTACCGGCAAGCCGCTCTTCCTCGCCGTCAATAAAGTCGACAGCGATAAGCAGCAAGGCCTCGAAGACGACGTCCACCGGCTCGGGCATCCGCAGAATCTTCCCCATCTCCGCCGAACACGGACGAGGCATCGACGATCTGCTGGACTCGGTGATCGAAACGCTGAAGTTGGAAAGTAGCGCCGGCGTCCCCGCCGGCCAAGATGAACCGGCCACGAGCCAAGAAGGCGAAGAAGTGGTCGAAGATGAGCAACCGGCAACCGAAACCAAAGTCGCCATCATCGGCCACCCCAACGTAGGCAAATCCACGCTCTTGAATCACCTGACCGGCACCTCGCGCGCTATCGTCTCCCCCATCCCCGGCACCACCCGCGACGCGGTCGACGAAGTCATCGAACGTGACGGACAGACCTTCCGCTTCATCGACACCGCCGGCATTCGCCGCAAAGGCAAGACCCACCTGATGGCCGAGAAGCTTTCCGTCGTCATGTCGCGCAAGCATCTCGAAGCCGCCGACATCGCTCTGCTGGTGATCGACGCCACCGAGGGAGTGAATGCCCTCGACGCCACCATCGCCGGATACGCCCACGAGAGCGGACGCTCCGTCATCATTGTTGTCAATAAATGGGATCTGGTGATCGCGGGAAGAATCCTCCGGCCAACCAGTCAAAAGCTGCGCGCATGCAGGAGAGCAAGCGCCCCGGAGACCGCGCTGCCTACGAATATCGCCTGCGCGACAGCCTGAAATTCCTCAGCTACGCGCCAATTATTTTTATTTCCGCGGCCTCAGGAAAGAACGTCGACAAAATCTGGCCGCTGCTCGAAGAAGTCGCCGCTGAACGGCGCAAGCGCATCACCACGGGAGAGATGAACCGTTTCCTGAAACACATCGACTTCGACCGCGCGTCGGTCCCGGCCAGCAAGCGCATCAAGATTTACTACATGACCCAGGCCAAAGTCTCGCCACCAACGTTCATCTTGTTCACTGACCGCAACATCAAACTGCACTTCTCGTATCAGCGCTTCATCGAAAACCAAATCCGCGAAGCCTTCGGCTTTGTGGGTACGCCGATTTGGATAAAAAACCGAGCCAGGGATTAATGCGGAGATAAATCTTCAAGCGGTCAGCCGCACCAAAGCTCGCGAGCTAACGAATTCTTCTGCAAGACGCATACAACTCGCTCGATCCGGCACCTCCGCAAGCACCCGCTGGGGATACTGATCGTACGTACGTCCATCGAGCAAGCGGCCATTCTTCACCTTTCGCACGCCGCCCCACTGCTTGAAGAAGAACGGCACACGCTGCTCGCGGCACTGCTCGCGAATCGAAATCACCCAATCTTTTTTCATTGGACGCGCGCCCGGGCCGCTCTCGCCGCCCACAATCACCCAATGAATGCCCGAGAGATTCATCTCGCCCAGGTCTTCCAGCAGGGGCTCGACCGACAGGAACCGCACCGCGGCGGGAGCCCGCCGCAAGTCATCGATTCGCGGCAGACCGTACTTCTTGTCTTCAACGCTGACGCCCCACCAGATGTTTTCGCGCTTCCCCGCAAAGCGCAGCGGCCCCTTCAGCAATGCGAGCAATCTCTCCGACCGCTTGGTCAGCACCTGATAGGTGTGCCAATTCGCTCTCGTCATCACCCACGCGACGGCTTCGGCGTAGTCATCGGGCACGCCGTCCTGAAACAGGTCGCTCATCGAATTCACAAAGACCAGCTTGGGCGAGCGCCAGGTGAATGGCTCCGTCAACTTCTCCGGCACCAATCGCAAATCAAACCCCTGCTCATACGGATGCCCCTTCACCCCGCGAAACCTCTCCGCAAAGGTCTCGGCATAGCAATGCTTGCACCCGGGACTGATCTTGGTGCAGCCGCGCACGGGATTCCAGGTGGCGTCGGTCCATTCGATGTGGGAGTTGCAGTGACATTGTCAGATCTTATCTAGCCCAGCCGCAAAGTGATGTTTCGACATCAGTGCGAATACTTCAGCCTTGTTCTCCTAGTATGGCATTCGATCTCGATGTTCGTACATCCGGCAAGCCGCTCGTGAGAAGCCAGTTCTGGATCTGTGCAATGTAGCCTCTGCATCTGAGATGGGCTAATAAACCGTAACCTACCGAACTCCATTCGCGTCTTGGACACAACACAAGCTAGGAAGTCATTGAAGAATGGTACCTCCATAGCCTACAGCTGGATTTTCGATCAGTCAGCAAGCTCGGTCTTACTCGATCAGCTATGTCGACGCTTTTGCGGGAACGGGAGTTACCTCGACCCGAGCCCACCGGATTCGCCGAGCTCCTTCCCCAATTGCGAGAGGATGAGCAAGAGTTTCGCAAAGGTAGCGTGATACGTGCCTTAGAGGCTGTGCCTCCGTTCGACAAGTATGTTCTTATCGAAAAAGATGCTGCAAAATGCCGGGAGCTCAGTCACACCTTGTCCGAATTCTCGGATCGCAGCGTGGAAATAGTTAACGAAGATGCCAACGAGGCGCTTCTGAAGTGGTGCGCGAAGCTGGACTCGAGAGCGAGAGCGCGCCGTGGTATTCGCTCGACCCTTTTGGCGCGTCGGTGACATGGGAGGCTGTCGCAGCGTTGGGGCGAACGAGCGCAGTAGATCTGTGGGTGTTGTTTCCCTATTCCGCAATTAATCGGATGCTTGTACGTAACCGGAAGCCGCCAAAGGCTTGGGCTCAGCGGCTTACTTCTGTGTTTGGCACGAACGAGTGGGAGCGCTAGATTTTATGCTACCGACGCCTTCCAATCACTCCTTGATCCAAACCAGACGGATCGAGTCTGTCCGCAAGTCGGCGGACAATCGAGTGATTACGGACTTCTACGTCGAACGACTCGGACGAGAATTCGTGGCCGTTAGCGATCCGTTTCCGATGCATAATTCAAACGGCTCTTTAATGTTTATTCTCTTTTTCGCTGCGGCCAACAAGCACAGCGCTAAGACAGGGCTCAAGATCGCCAACGATATTATTGGCAAAGAATTAGATTTGAGCTAACCGCTCCCCACGCGGGCGAGGGCGCCCGCGCCACGCAACCAACACTACAGCGGTATGTTCCCATGCTTCTTCGGCGGGTTCTTATCCCGCTTGGTCTGCAGCATCTCCAGCGCCTGGATCAATTTCTTCCGCGTGTCCCTCGGCTGGATCACAGCATCCACGAATCCCCGATCCGCCGCCACGTAGGGATTGGCAAAGCGTTCACGGAATTCTTCGATCTTCTCGGCGCGAATCGCGATTTTGTTCGCCGCTTTCTCTAAATCTCGCTTGTAGACGATGTCCACCGCGCCTTCCGGCCCCATCACCGCGATCTCGGCTGTCGGCCACGCATAGTTCACGTCGGTGCGAATGTGTTTCGACGCCATGACGCAGTACGCGCCGCCGTACGCCTTGCGCGTGATCACCGTCACCTTGGGCACGGTCGCCTCGGCAAAGGCGTACAGCAGCTTCGCGCCGTGCTTGATGATGCCGCCGTACTCTTGCGTCGTGCCGGGCAGAAATCCCGGAACATCTTCGAACGTCACCAGCGGAATGTTGAAGCAATCGCAGAAGCGGACGAAACGCGCGCCCTTGATGGACGCATTGATGTCGAGCGTCCCCGCCAGCATCGCCGGCTGGTTGGCCACAATTCCTACCGGGCGTCCGTTCAACCGGGCGAATCCGATGACGATGTTTTTGGCGTAGTGCTCCTGCACTTCGAAGAAATATCCATCGTCAATCACCGCATGGATGACATCTTTCATGTCATACGGCTGGTTCGACTCCGTGGGGACAATCTTGTCGAGCGCCGAGTCGGCCCGGTCAATCGGATCGGTGCACACCTTTCGCGGGGGATCATCCAGATTGTTCGACGGCACGAAGCTGAGCAGCTCGCGCACCATCGACAGGCACTCGGCATCGTCGTGCGCCAGGAAATGCGCCACGCCGGAAGTCTCGTTGTGCGTCATAGCTCCGCCCAGCTGATCTTTTGTCACATCCTCATGCGTCACCGTCTTGATCACATCCGGCCCGGTAATGAACATGTACGAAGTCTTATCGACCATCAAGATAAAATCGGTAATCGCCGGAGAATACACAGCGCCGCCCGCGCACGGCCCCATGATGGCCGAGATCTGCGGGACTACGCCGCTGTAGAGCGTATTGCGCAGGAAAATGTCGGCATAGCCTGCCAGCGACATCACGCCTTCTTGAATCCGAGCCCCGCCCGAATCGTTCAGCCCTATCACCGGTGCGCCCATCTTCGCCGCCAGATCCATGATCTTGACGATCTTGGCCGCGTTCGCCTCCGACAAAGACCCGCCGAACACGGTGAAGTCCTGCGCGAAGGCGAACACCAACCGGCCCTCGATGCGTCCGTAGCCGGTGATGAAGCCGTCGCCGTAATACTTCTGCTGCTGCATGCCGAAATCGTTGCAGCGGTGCGTGACCAGCTTGTCGGTTTCTTCGAACGTACCTTCATCGAGCAGGAACTCGATGCGCTCGCGCGCCGACATCTTGCCCTCTTTGTGCTGCCGCTCGCGGCGCTGCGCTCCGCCGCCCTCTTGCGCCAAATGATCGCGACGCTTCAGCTCTTCCAGCTTCTGTTCCAGATTCATGGGGAGAGATTATATCGGGTGGGTGAACAGTGGCGTGTGAGGTAAGACGCAATAAGCTGTGACGAGAGGGGCATCAGGCTTCGGGCCTCAGGCTTCAGGAAACCACGCTTTTCCCGATGCCCGACGCCAGAAGCCTGACGCCGAGGTTATTCCATACTCGAGCCGAGCGGAGTGTACTTGTACTTCTTGCCGTCGAAATAGAGCGCCGATGTCATTCCGTCGCTGCTGGTCTCTTCGGCATAGATCGCCATGATGGTCTTCTTGCGCGCAGTCATTTTCTTAATGACCAGCGACTTGTAGGGCAAGTTAATGATCATGAACTTGGCCTTCGGAGTATCCGACCGCCAGGCTTCGGGGCCATCGCCATGAATGATCAGCAGCACGGTGCCGCGCGCCGCAGGATCTTCGGTGGCGAATTCGCTGGTCACCTTGGGATTGCCGTAGCCGTAAAAAGTGTAATACGGATCTTCCACGCGGAAGCCGTTCTCCGCCTGATCCATCATCGGCTTGGTGCAGTGCGCCGGGATCACGATGTCTTCAATGCCATCGCCATCCAGGTCGCCGGTAAGCGCCGAGAACCCGGGCTGCAGCTTGCACGAATCGCCAAACTGCTTCTGCACAAAATCGTTGTCAACGTTCGCCACCGGCTGCACCGCGTAGGCCAGAGACGCCGCAAAGAACACAAGCACGAGACCGCAATTTCGTAACGCCATGCGGTTACTTTAGACCGATACCCCGCGCCAATCCTAGAGAAAGAAGTGGTTCCAAGGTGAACGTTAGGACATGTACCAGTGGTGTACCATCTACCTAGGCCGACCAAAGAACAGGACGTAGCCGTCAGGATCAGAAATCTCGAAGCCGCGCAGACCGTCGTGTGTATCTTTGAGCGGAGCGCTGAATGCTGCGCCATGATCCGCAAATTCGGCGGCGAGCGCATCCGGGTCTGGTGCGTAGACGAAGGCATCCCACCTTATCGACGGACAACGCTTCGGGTTCGGCAGCGGCGCGGTGTCTTTATCGGACTTGATGAAGATCTGCGCTCCGTCGCGGCCGATGATGGCGAAAAAGGGATTTCGTTCCGGCTGCTGGAATCTCACCTCAAAGCCCAGCTTGTCGCGGTAAAAAGCGATGGTCTGATCGACGTTGCTGACGATGAAGAACGGTGAAATCGCCTGCGTCGTTGGTCGTGTCATAAGCGTGGAGCCTCTTGCACTCTGTTACTCGTTTTTCCTTTGTTAACGCTTCTCCGGCATTGTTGTGACAACAAGCAAAAACGGCGGATGCCTCTCGAAAGAGAAGCTTCCGCCGCCAATCTTGTCGACGTCTAAAGGTCCGACGTCCGAGGTCCGAGGTCCGCTTTATGCCCTGGCCGCTGCCGCTTCCACCGCGGGCGAGGTCGAAGTGGTCTTCACTTCTTCCGCCCCGTTGGCCTTCTGTCCGGCCTTGCGGATGTCGATGCCGCCCTTGAAGAACGCGCCATCTTCAATCGAAATGCGCGCCGCCACCACGTCGCCCGTGAGCGAGCCGTCGCTGCGGATATCCACGCGATCGCTGGCCGTCAGGTTGCCGCGCACTTTGCCCAGCACCACGATTTCGCGCGCGTTGATGTTGGCCGCGACTACGCCATTGCGGCCGACCGTCACCCGGTTGCCCGAGAGGTTGATGGATCCTTCCACGCGACCGTCAATGTAAAGCGACTCGCTTCCCGTCACTTCACCCTTGATCACCAGCGATTTCCCGATCGTCGCCTGGTCTGCCGTGGCCGTAGTGCTCACCGCTCGCGGCGTCGCCGCGGCTGCCGGTTCGCTGCTCATCGAAGACGAAGAAGAAGGAGCGGGGGTCGTCGGCATGGCGGTCGGGCGCTCCGGCTCACCTGGCCGGCCTGGTGTCGTAGGCTGATTTGTGGGCTTCCACATGGGCAATAATTCCTTTCCTTTTTTAGGATGGATCAGGGTCAAAGCCGCATTTCGGTGACCATCTCGTATTCTACTCCTCAGACAGCGTGATTGAAGCTGTGGAAATCATTAGAAGCACTGGAAATCCAGCCTTTTTTCTCACTCGAAAGGGCAGCCCAGAAGGACATGCCTTCTCACCTCGCCAGAGTAATTCTTGCGCCCTTCTCGAAAAATCCACCAAAGACGGACCTCGGACGTCAGACCTCAGCCAGGCGAGACTCTTGCTAAGGTCTGACGTCTGACGTCCGGTCTTGGTTTAAGCTAAGAGCCACGAGCTAACAGCTAAAAAGCTCGCTCATGCCCACCGACGCCGAGATACTCAAGAAGATCGAACGCCAGCCCAAGCACACCGCCGGCTACAAGCAACTCGTTCGCGAACTCGGACTGCATGGCGACGAGCGCCGCGAGCTTTCCGAAAAATTGTCACGCCTCGTGTCCAGCGGACAGCTTCGCCAGACTCGACTCCGACCGCTACGCGCTTCCGCAGGCCGCCTCCGGACGCAATCTGGTCGTCGGACGCCTCAGCATGCACCGCGACGGCTTCGGGTTCGTCATTCCCGACCCCACTTCGATGGACGAGCGTCTCAAAGCCAAACTCAGCGGCGACATCTTCATTCCTCCGCCGGCCGTCGGCAACGCTATGCACGGAGACCGCGTCGCCGTCGAAGTCACCGCCATCCGTCCCGACGGACGCGCCGAAGGCCGCATCATCAGGCCTCTCTACCGCGCCCACGCGACAGTCGTCGGCATCTTCCACTACGGCCAGCGCACACAACTACGTCACTCCCATCGATCAGAAGATCGCTCAAGAAATCGTCATACCGCAAGGGATGGAGATTCCGGAAAAGAGTGGCGCCGACGTCCCGCCGGCCACGGAAAAGCCAGCCAAGCGAAGAAGCAAGCACCGCGTGCTCGGCGAAGAAGCCCAACGCCGCACCTGGGACGACCTAGAAAACGTTGTGGTCGATGTCGAGATCACCGACTGGCCTTCTGCCACTCAGAATCCCAAAGGACGCGTCGTCGAGATCCTCGGCTATCAGGACGACTTCGGTGTCGATGTCGAAATCATCATCCGCAAGTTCCATCTCCCGCACATCTTTCCTGCCGAAGTCTTGAAGGAAGCGGAGGAAACCGAGCCCATCATTTCTTCCGAAGAAATGCGCCGGCGCCGCGACTTCCGCGATTTGCTCATCGTCACCATCGACGGCGAAACTGCGCGCGACTTCGACGACGCGGTGCTTGTCATCGTTTTAGAAAACGGCAATTTCGAACTGCAGGTACACATTGCCGATGTGGCGCACTACGTTACCGACGGCTCCGCGCTCGATCAGGAAGCGCGCCTGCGCGGCACCAGCGTCTACTTTCCCGATCGCGCCGTTCCTATGCTGCCGCTCGAATTATCGACCGACATCTGCAGCCTGCGTCCACAGGTCGAGCGCCTGGTGCTTTCCTGCGTGATGGAAATCGACCATCGCGGCGAAATCGTCGGATACGAACTCAGCGAAGGTGTCATCAAGTCCGCCGAGCGCATGACTTACACGGCGGTCAACGCGATCATCGAAGGTGATGAAGACGCGTGCAAACGCTACGCGCCGCTGGTCAAGCAGTTCGAACTGATGCGCGATCTCGCTTTGATCCTGAACAAAAAGCGCGAGCGCCGCGGCTCAATCGACTTTGACCTGCCTGAACCGGTCATCGAATTCGATGAGCACGGATTGATGAAGAGCATCACCCGCTCGGAGCGCAACATCGCGCACCGTTTGATTGAAGAATTCATGCTTTCGGCGAACGAGACCGTCGCCGGTCATCTGGAAAGAAAGCGGATCGCTTCGCTTTACCGCATTCACGAGAAGCCCGACGCCAAGCGCGTCTACGACTTCGAAGTGATCGCGGCAACCTTCGGTTATTCGCTGGGCGTGGGTGCGTTACCCATTGGGCGCATTCAACTGAAGACCGACCGCCGCGCCGCTCGCGGAACCGGCAAGCATGTTCCCGCCATCGAGATTCCTAAAGAAGTGCATATCACGCCGCGCATGTATCAGAAACTCACGGAGAAAATCGCCGGCAAGCCCGAGGAGCGCATTCTTTCGTACCTGATGCTGCGATCCCTCAAGCAAGCGCGCTACTCGGAAGAGAATGAAGGACACTTCGCCCTCGCCGCCCCCAGCTACACGCATTTCACCTCGCCCATCCGCCGCTATCCCGATCTGATTGTGCATCGCATCTTGAAGGAAGTTCTCAAAGATGCTTTGAGTGCTGAGAGCAACTCTGGCCGGCGGGACGCCGGCGCTACTCCGTGGTCGAAGCGCCGCGAGCGCGAAGCCCCAGAGCCCACGGGCGGTCCGATCCCTCTCGAAGTTCTACACGAGATCGCCGAAGAGTCGAGCCAGTCCGAACGCCGCGCCGACGAAGCCGAACGTGAACTGATGGAATGGAAGAAAGCCAAGTTCATGGAAGACCAGGTGGGCAATGACTTCGACGGGCTCATCATCAGCGTGACGAAGTTTGGATTCTTCGTCGAACTGCTCGATCTCTTCGTTGAAGGACTCGTCCCTCTGGCCTCTCTCACCGACGACCGCTACACCTATCACGAGAACACGCGCGAGATCATCGGACAGCGCAGTCACAAGACCTACAGCCTGGGGCAGAAGATTCGCGTGATTGTCGACCGCATCGATCCCGTGGAGAAGAAAATTCAGTTCGCCGTTTTGGAAGAGAAGCCGGTTCGCGCCGCACGGAGACGGAAGTCCTAAAGTTCCGGTTATTTATTGGGCGCCCATCTTGTGATACGTTGCCGCACATCACGGCGATCGATTACGGTTTCGTAGCCGGCAGATAGAATGCAGCCACTCCGTGGGTGATTTCATCCGGTTGGCAGTGGTCGAGATTAGTGAGTACCACTACCGTCAATCTGTCATCCACGTAGCGCGAGATATTGGTGTTGAAGCCCTGCCACTGGCCTCCGTGTTCAATGACACGGTGTCCGTGAACGTTTTCGATGAACCATCCGAATCCGTAGTGCCCTGAGTTCGGCTTGCCATTCTTGTATTTGGCCACCGTCCACATCTGATCGAGGCTCGAACGCTTGAGCAGCCTTTCGGTGTAGAGGGCGGCGTCCCATTTGGCGAGATCGAGGATGGAGAAATACAAGGCACCGTCAGCCGTGGTGTTGAGTGTAGGCGAAACCCACTCCTGATTCTTCCATTGTCCATCGACCAGGCGATAACCGGCAGCTCGGTTGGGAATGATGTCGGCCTCACTGATAATGCGCGTGTTGCTCATGCCCAGAGGCTGAAAGATGCGGTCATGGAGGAAGTCGCCATAAAACTGCCCGGAGACGCGGTGAATCAGAATACCCAGCGTTAGAAATCCGAGATTGCTGTATGCATATTTCGTGCCGGGCGGACAAGCAAGAGGAATTGCTTCGACAATCTTGAGCAATTCGTCTTCGGTGTAGTCGCGGCGGAAGTCGAACTTGTCGGGATAATCGGTGAATCCCGCGGTGTGGCTGAGCAGATTGCGGACCGTGACCTGCGCCCAAGCGGCGGGCGCGCCGGGAAAGTACTTCGTCAGAGGATCGTCAAGTCCCACTTTGCCCTGCTCGACGAGCATCATCACGGCAGTGGCGGTGAACTGCTTACCCATCGATCCCGATTGAAAAATTGTCTCAGGCTTTACGGGGACTCGCAGTTCGAGATTCGACAAACCGTAACCTTGCGCGCGGACGATTTGGCCGTTGCGAGCCACTAGCAGCGCCAAGCCGGGGATATGGCGCCTCTGCATTTCAGCCTCGATGTGGCGGTCGACGGCGGCGTCAGGAGACGCCTGAGCCCAAAGGGAACTGGAGAGGATCAATATGCACAGTGCGCGGGCAGTAAGCATCTTCGGGACTCCCGAATCGAAGTGGAACTCCGCTCAAGAGTCTACACAAGGCTCGGAGTGCGGCTGGATTCTTCGGTTAGTCGTTGTGTGGGGCAACGCTGGCGGGTGTGCCGAAGTATTCCCTCACCTCATGCAATTCGCGGTCGAGTTCTACGCTTGCCCCGAGAGGACTGCGTCCAGCGCGTCCGGGATAGTCATAACGCAGATCGCGGAGATGCACGATGTAGCCGCCGCTTGCGAGTTGCTCGGTCTCGGTGATGGGATATTGCGCCCAATCGAGATAAACGCGTCCGAGGTTGGTCTTCTTCGCAGCCAGGGTAACAGGCGTCTCTTCAGGCTTGTAGCGGATACGCATCTGGCTCTGGGGATCGACTTCCGGAATAGTGGAGTCGACTAGGACCTGCGCGAAAAAATTCGGCGTCTCGACGACTCCGTACCAGCGAAACGGATTCCAATAGTTGGGATAAGCGGAGAGCCGCGTGGCATCGGCACCCTGGTAGGTGCGGGCTTCCATGGCACTCACGGCGCGCCGGTGTTCGTAGTCGCGAAGGCCCCATAGAGCGACGATCCCAAGAAGGGCGAGAGTTGCCCCAAGACGTCCTTGCGGACCCTTCTGGCGAACGCCAATCTCACGGTTGATCAACGAAAAGAACGAAGGCAACACCAGTCCCGCCACCAGCAGAATCAGGATCACGGGCTCCAAGATAAAAACGATGTCCCACGAATACCAGCGTTCGTAGAAAGGCCAGAAGGGGCGGACGCCGTAGTTGTTCGTGAAATCGAGCAGGATGTGGCTGAGCCCGGCGATGTAGGCGAAGACGAACAGCAGCCCCCAGCGCGGCGGCAGGTTCGGGTCCTTGATTTTTCGGCCCCGGAGCACCCACACCAGGTAGACGATTCCGACGGTTGCGGCAGAAACGAGAATCAATCCCAAGAAAGAATGGGTGAAGCCGCGATGGTGCGCGAATCCGAAGACCGAGCCCTTGAAGCGTCCGATCACGTCAATGTCAGGAGCTTCAGCGGCCAGGGTGACGGTCGCGGTCGCCAAAGCGGTCTTGCGATTCAAGCCGGCGCGGCCCATGCAAGCGCCGGTCAAAAAGTGAGTGACGGGTTCCAAGGTTCGCCAAGGCCCTCGAGGTGCGAGTTAGAGAGGATACCGTGATCGTCGCAGCAACGCCAATCGATCGCGTGGTTGCTGGCGGGTGGCAGAGAAAACTAGCACGAAGTTTGGCGGTTCCGGCGTATCATGAGCTTGTCATCCCTGACTTTTTTACGCTGGAGCCGGCCTATGCTGCGTAGTGTTGCCGCAGTTCTTATGGGCTACTTGCTGTTCGCACTCACTGCCGAGGCTCTTTTCTTGCTCTCTGGCCGCGATCCCCATGCCCCAGCAACGGTTCCTTTCATGATCATAACCATCCTCTACGGGGTGTTCTTTTCGATCCTCGGAGGCTACATCGCCGCGCTAGTTGGCGGTGTCGGAAAGTACGAAATCGAACATGCCTTTGCGGTGGCCACGCTGATTGCTGCGATTGGAGCGGCTTCGCTGATGGCAGAGTCTCCAACCGAGTCGAAGTGGACGCAGCTTTCCGCAGTCCTGATCATTGCGCCTGCCGCAATCGTCGGCGGTTACCTGCGCAGACGGCAATTGAAGAACAAGATGCTCGAAGAGCGGCGCTCACGGCATCAGTAGATGGACCGCGTCGGGCACGATTGAGACTTGCGCAGGCAAGGTGCCCAGAAGTTCTCCGTCGGCTTCGACGAAGACTCGCGGGTTCTGCATATCCGGCAAAGCGCAGCACTCCACCTTGTCGGCATCGATGAGATCGATCCCTCCAACCTTCCACTTGGCTCCGAACAAACTGCGAATGATGTAGCGCAGATAAGCGATGCGGCTCCGAGTGCGAAAAAGCACCAGGCGCAGATTCTGACGGTCGAGCGAGGCTCCGGGCGCCAGTTCGCGCAGCACGCCGCCAAAGTTTCGGATGCGGACGGCGAGTAATTGAGAGACCGCGGCCCGATCTGCCCCGTTGATCTCGGCTTCGAAATGTTCGAGCGGGTGGGTGAGCCACAGCCATGTGGCTTTGGAGTAGTACGAGGTCATGCCGAAGCGCCGTTTGGCTTGCGGATCCAAATGGTAGAAGAGGTGAGCATCGACACCTATACCTACGGTTACCGTGAAATAGGCGGAAGCGCGATTGCCTGAGAAATCCTGATATTCCACTTTTCCAACCGGGATTCGCCGGGGCTGCGCGCGAAGGGCTGCTTTTGCCGCTGCCGCGGGCGTCAGCGGGAGACGAACATCGTGCGCCAGAGTGTTGCCGGTTCCTAATGGAATGATGCCGAGCGCCGCCGTGGTCCCGACCATCACCTGCAGCAAGTCATGAATCGTGCCATCGCCTCCGCAGGCGAAGATGGTGTCGTAGCCTTCCGCGATGGCACGCTGCGCTTGTTCTTGGGCGCGGGCCGCGCCTTGAGTGGGGGAAACTGATGTCTTTACCCCGGCCTCGCGCAGGACGTACGCTGCAACTTCCACGTCCGCCAAACGCCGTTCGCGCCGGCCCCCGGAGAGCGGATTGTAGAGGAGAAGGGCCTTGCGCATGGTGTCGCTTGATTGTAATGGAGCACCGTGGCCGGCGGGACGCCGGCGCTACTTGCCGCGCGTTCCCCACTCCCACATGCCAAAGATCGCTTTCTGCGCGAGAGGATGTCCTGCCTGGCGCGCGAGCATGGTGATCTGGCCGCGATGGTGGGCGTCGTGCGAGACCAGGTATCCGAAAAATCCCGCGACATCGGGACGGAAGCCCTTGATGCGACCGTCGCTTTGGAGAGCGGCTTCCATGACGGCGGCCAGCGCGGCATAACTCTCGCTCAACGCCTTTGCGGCTTGAGTGGGAGTGACGCTGGCGCGATCGAGTTGCTCGGGAATTTTGCTGTCTTTGGCGGAAGCTTTGAGCCACATGACGCGCACGTTATGCATGTGCGCCACGACGGCCGCGATGTCTCGGCCCTTCCCGTTCGGAGGATCCGCGCGCCATGCTTCTGCCGGTAGGTTCTCGATCAGATATTGATTGATGCGTTCGTTGGTTTCAAAGGCGACGAGCAGTGCTTCGGCGGGCGCGAATACGGGCGCTGATTTCGGCATGGCAACAACCTCCCGAGGTGGTCACAAAGCTTAGCAAAACGGATTGCATCCCGTATTTCTTTCGCCTAAGCTAAGGGCACTGTATTGGGGCTCCATTCGTTAGGGTTCTGCTTTTTCCGTTTCCATCAAAGAGGAGGACATCCTCATGAACTACCGTTTCACGGTATTGCTCGTTCTTGTTGTCTGCGTCGGCGCAATGGCGCAGGAACACATGGGCCAGCCCGCGTCGAAGCCCGCCACTCTGATGCCGGGATTGGGAAATCTCCATCATCCTGTCTCTACCAGGAATGCGAATGCGCAAGCGTTCTTCGACCAGGGCTTGCGGCTCATTTACGCGTTTAACCACGATGAAGCTGCGCGTTCGTTTCAACGCGCGGCAGATTTCGATCCGAAACTGGCAATCGCCCACTGGGGAATCGCAGAGGCGGTCGGTCCAAACTATAACGACCCGGCCAGCGAAGAACGCTTTAAGCAAGCGCATGAGGCGATTCAAAAGGCAGTCGACTTGAGCGCAAACGCCTCGCCCAGCGAGCAGGCTTACATCCAGGCGATGGCCAAGCGTTTTCCCGCCGACCCAAAAGCTGATTTGCGGAAAGCGGCGGAAGATTATCGCGACGCGATGCGCGAGGTGGTGAAGCAATATCCAGACGATCTGGATGCAGCCACCCTGTTCGCCGAAGCCGGCATGAATCTCCATCCATGGGGGCTATGGCATCAGGATGGAACGCCGCAGGCAGGGACGGAAGAAATTGTCACGACGCTCGAATCAGTGATCCGGCGTGACCCCAACCATCTCGGCGCGGTGCACTACTACATTCACGCAGTCGAGGCTTCGACGACGCCGGAGCGCGCGCTGGCCGGGGCGAACAAGTTGGCTGCACTTGCGCCTGCTGCAGGACACATCGTGCATATGCCCGCCCACGTCTACATTCGCACCGGTGATTACGCGGCGGCTGTCAAAACCAACGAAGAGGCCGCGGCCGTCGACCGCGCCTACATGAAAGCGAGTGGCGTGCAGGGCATCTATCCCATGATGTACTACAGCCACAACCTGCACTTCATCGCTATGTGCGCCAGCATGGACGGAGATTATCTGGAGGCGAAGAAGAATGCTGACATGCTCGCGACTCACGTCGCTCCGGGCGTGAAAGAGATGCCTCCGCTAGAAGGCTTCATGACCATCCCTATGGCTGTGGACATCCGCTTTCACAAGTGGAATGACATTCTGAAAATGCCCAAGCCTGATCCCTCCATGCAGGCCACGACGGGCTTCTGGCACTTCGCCCGAGGTATGGCACTTGCAGGTACAGGGAAGATCAGCGAAGCCGAGGCCGAGTACAAGATTGTTTCCGAGGCGGAGAAGAACACTCCCGCCGATGCCATCTTCCAGATGCCCATCAACAACAAGACGAAAGACATCCTGAAAATTGCTGAGGATGTGCTGGGCGCAAAGATTGCGATGGTGAAAAAAGACAACGCAGGGGCGATTGCCATGCTGCGCGATGCAGTCTCCATCCAGGATAAGCTGAACTACGGCGAACCGCCGGATTGGTTCTTTCCCGTGCGCGAATCGCTGGGAGCCGCCGTGATGATGACTGGCGACACTGCCGGAGCGGAGCAGGTGTTCCGAGCCGATCTTGAAAAGAATCCCCGTAATCCGCGGTCTCTCTATGGCCTGCAGCAAGCCTTGAAGGCGCAGGGCAAAGACTACGATGCCGGGTTTGTAGAGAAACAGTTCAACGCGTCGTGGAAGGGCGGAAGCAATTCTTTGAAGATGGACGATCTGGTTTAGGAGGAGCGATCGAGTGCGGGTAGTGTCCTAAGAAAGGCCGTCGTTTATCAAACTGGACCATGTCGTTCGCGAGATCGCATACACGCAGTGGCGGAGGTCGCGCCACACGACTTCCTTCCAAAGCCTCATCCCATTTCTCTCGGCGACACCGCGAGACGGTTCGTTTTCGGGGCGAATCAAAGAAATGAGCCGGTTCACCGAAGACCTGGCAAAACCATAGTCGCGACAGGCTCGGGCGGCTTCGGTGGCGAATCCCTTGCCCCAATGCTCACGCCGCAGATGGTAGCCAATCTCGATTTCTTCCACGTCTTCGACAACCTGCTTTATCAGTCCACAATCGCCGATCAGCTCGCCGGTCGCCTTCAGGTCCATTCCCCATAAACCGTGGCCATCAGCTGCATAGCGTGCGCGATTGCGGGCGATCCACTGCTCGACCCCCGCCAGATCGTACGGCGCGGGATAGTGACGCATGGTTTCGGGGTCGGAGAGCACGTGGGCGAGAGACGCGGCGTCTTCCGGGATCAATTCGCGGAGGATGAGTCGCGGAGTTTCGAGAATCTGCATCACGCTGCTCCGAATATAATCTCCCCGATGGCCAGCAAAGACATCGGAAAAAAAATCGAGACGCTGCGGGAGAAGATCCGGCATCACGAATACCGCTACTACGTGCTCGATGATCCGGAGATCACGGATACCGAGTTTGATCAGCTCATGATCCAGCTGAAGAAGCTGGAGGCGGAACATCCGGAGCTGATCACCCCGGATTCACCAACGCAGCGAGTGGGCGGCAAGCCACGGGAAGGCTTCGTCAAGGCGCGGCACTCCTCGCCGATGCTTTCGCTCGACAACACATACAGCGAGGACGAGTTGAGGGATTGGGAGCGGCGCGTCCATGAACTGACCGGACGCACCGACGTCGAATATGTTTGCGAGCTCAAGCTCGACGGGATGTCGCTGGCACTGCACTACGAGGACGGCCGCCTGTTGCGAGGCATCACGCGCGGCGACGGATCGATCGGCGAAGATGTCACGCTCAATGTCAGGACGGTGCGATCGATTCCTCTGTCCATTCCGAAAGAAAAACTGAAGAAGGCGGGGATTCCTTCGACCTTCGAAGTACGCGGCGAAATGCTAATGCCGCTGGCGGCGTTCAAGAGAATGAATGAAGAGCGCGAGCAACACGGCTTATCGACTTTCGCCAATCCGCGCAACGCTACGGCGGGCACCGTTCGTCAGCTTGAGCCCAGCATTACCGCGCAGCGTCGTCTCGATTACTTCACCTACATGTTGCTCGAGAACGGCCAGACCTATTTTGATCGGCACTGGAAAACGCTCGAGGCTCTCGATGCTGCTGGGTTCAAGGTGAATCCGCGGCGCAGGCTGGCGAAGAGCTTCGCGGAAGTTTGGCGTTTCATCGAAGAGTGGGGACAGAAGCGGGAGACTTTACCCTACGAAATCGACGGCGTTGTCGTTAAGGTCGATCGCACGGCGCTGCAGCAGGAACTCGGCTACACCGGTAAGGCGCCGCGCTGGGCCATCGCTTACAAGTACGCCGCACGCGGGGGCATCACCAAGTTGGAGAATGTACGTTGGCAGGTCGGCCGCACCGGAAAGCTCACCCCCGTGGCTGAACTGGCGCCGGTTCTCATCGGCGGTACCACCGTCCGCAACGCGACGCTGCACAACATGGACGAGATCGAGCGGCTTGGCGTCAAGATTGGTGACTGGGTGGAAGTTGAGCGTGGCGGCGATGTGATCCCAAAGGTCGCAAAAGTAGTCGACGACAAGGATCATCCGCGCGGTAAGACCGGGATCGAAACTCCTGCCACCTGCCCAGTCTGTGGAACGAAGGTCGTCCGCACCGAAGGCGAAGTGGACTACCGGTGCGTCAACGCCAACTGTCCCGCAAAGCTCGTCGGCACGATTCTGCATTTCGCCTCGCGGCACGTGATGAATATCGAAGGCATGGGCGATGCGCTGGTGACTCAACTCACCGAACGCGGCCTGGTAAAAAATGTTGCAGACATTTACAAGCTGACGAAGGCCGACATGCTGTCGCTCGAACGGATGGGAGACAAGTCCGCCCAGAATGTGCTCGATGAGATCGACGCATCGAAGAAGCTACCGCTGGAGCGGGTGATTTTCGGACTCGGCATTCGCTTCGTGGGCGAGAGAACCGCACAATTCCTGGCGGAGCACTTCGGTTCCATGGAGGCGCTGGAAAAGGCGAGCGCAGAAGAACTGCAGGAAGTGGACGAGGTAGGGCTCCGCATTGCCGAGAGCATTGCCGAATTTTTCAGCATCGCAGCCAATCGTAAACTGGTAGACCGCCTGCGCGAAGCCGGCCTCACGCTCACGGGCAAAAAGAAGGAACGCGGCACCAAGTTGGCGGGAAAGACGTTTGTCCTGACAGGAACGCTCGAGAAGTACAGCCGCGACGAAGCCAAGAAGAAAATCGAAGACGCGGGGGGACGGGTTTCCGGCTCGGTCAGCAAGAAGACCGACTATGTAGTGGCGGGCAGCGACGCGGGATCGAAGCTAGACAAGGCGCGAGAACTAGGCGTACCGGTGGTCAGCGAGAAAGAAATGGAGGAGTTGCTAAAGTGACTGTGGAATTTGGTAATCGGGTAATTTCGTAATCTAAAACCGACCGAATTGCCTTCGATTACCCAATTTCCCGATCACAAAATTACCAAATCTTCTCCAGCCTTTGGTGCAGGGCCAATCGTCTCTCCCGCATAGACTTACCAAAAAAGCGACAATCTGTTGACATCGCGTTGACAATCGCAATGACGGCTTCCCCTAATCTGCGGACGCTCGATGCCAGCATCCATCGCTGCTGGTAAAGCGCCATAAACGACCCTCACTCTCACGCAGAAATCAGAAGGAGAAGGTATGCAGACATTCGAACTCCGCCGTATGCGAATCCTCGGCGCCGTGGTCATCGCGTTGACCCTATTTGTTTCAGCTTCCACCCTGGCTCACGCAGCCTCTTACAAGGGCGCTTTTCTAACCTCCGATCAAACCGGCACAGCTCCCAACATCGATCCGAAGCTCATCAACCCGTGGGGAATCAGCTTCAGTTCCACCGGAGACTTCTGGGTATCGGATAACAACTCAGGCGTCTCAACGCTTTACAACAGCACCGGCGTCCCGAATTCGTTGGTGGTGACGATTCCATCCGCTACCGGTGTTGGCCTTGGCACACCGACGGGAACGGTCTTCAATGGTACGACTGGCTTTGTGGTGACTCAGAACGGAAAATCGGGTCCGGCGTCTTTCTTATTTGATAGCGAAGACGGCGTGATCACGGGCTGGGATCCGAGTGTGAATGCCACGGTGGCCGTGATCGCGGTGAACAACTCGAGTTCGGGCGCGGTCTACAAAGCCATGGAACTGGCGAACAACGGCACTGCCAACTTCCTGTATGTCTGCAATTTTTTCTCAGCCAAAGTTGAGGTGTACGACTCCACCTTCAAGCCAGCGACGTTATCTGGCAGCTTCACCGATCCGCATCTGCCTGCGGGATACGCTCCTCACAACATCCGCAATATCAATGGGCAGCTCTATGTGGCCTACGCGAAGCAGAACGCCACCAAGACTGACGCCGTGTTGGGCAAGGGTCTGGGCATCGTGAACGTATTCGACCTGAACGGCAACTTCATCAAGCGTTTTGCGATGAAGGGAACGTTGAACGCTCCGTGGGGCCTGGCGGTAGCCACGGCTAACTTCGGAACTTTCAGCAATGACATTCTGGTGGGCAACCTGGGCGATGGGACGATCAACGCTTTCGATCCGACCTCGGGCGCATTCCTGGGTCAGCTCAGCAACGCAGCCGGCAAGCCGCTCAAGCTCTCGGGACTCTGGGGACTGATGTTCGGCAACGGCGGTATGGGCGGGTTGAAAGACACGCTCTATTTCACTTCCGGACCGAGCGCATACGCTCACGGCCGGTTTGGCAGCATCACGGCTCAATAAGTTTTCGGCCCCTGGGAAGCTAACGTCCTTCTGGGCAGAGTTCCTCTCTCTCCGAACTCTCGCTCAGGAGGACGTTTGCGTTTTAAGGGCGGCCCGGATCTTCTCATAGGTTACGTCCAGAGTTTCCGGAAGAATGCGGGTTTCGCCAACGACCGAAACGAAGTTGGAGTCGGCCACCCAGCGGGGAAGCGCGTGCATGTGGATGTGTCCCGCGACGCCCGCTCCCGCCGCTTTGCCGATGTTCATCCCCAGATTTACCCCGTCAGGGCGATAGAGTTCGCGGAGGACGTTCTCCATTCGCTGCGAGAGTTCCATCATTTCGTGAGCAGCCTCGGTTGGCAGCTTTCGTAGCTCATCGAGATGCGCGAAGGGGACGACCATAACGTGGCCTGGGGTATAGGGAAAAGTATTGAGGATGATGAAGCAGGACTGGCCGCGGTGGACGATACGCGCCTTGGCATCGTCGCCCAGTTTGACCAGTTCGCAGAAGATGCAATCGGAAGTCTTAGTCGCTCCCGTGACGTAGGCGTAGCGCCACGGAGTCCACAGATAGTCCATGGCACGGCAGAGTAGCAGATGGCAGCGTCTTCGCAAACCAGTCAGCGACCAGGCTCGTCTGTAACCCCTTTGTAACAATGGGAATCAGCGGAAAGACTTGCGTTGCGGGCACTTCCAAAATCCTTGGTTTGGGGTTTGACACTGTTTGCAAGCGGTTGCTATAGTCGAAGAGTTCGCCTTTGGAGCGGGTTTGCTTTCTTTAGCAGTCCGGCCGCTGGGATTGTCATTAAGTTCGTTCGCCAGAACGGGCTCAACACAACCTAAGACTCACGCCAGCAGTCCGCACGAAAACAGCCCGTATCCGTCTCGCGGTTAATGCGAGAGAACACCCTGAGAGGCTATGACCTTGCTCGACGATAATACTGCCCACGACTCGGACTCCTCGACATCCACATCGGTAGCAGAACAGACGCAGCCAGCGAGCACCGTAGAGGGCTCGACCGCTGAACACGCAGTTTCCCAGCCAAACGAGACTGCTCACACTGAAACTGCTCACAGCCAGGACGATAACAAGTCCAACACCAACGACGATTTCGCCGCGGCCCTGGAAAACTATACCAGCGAGACGGAAGAAGCCGCCGGCGATGACAAAGTCATCAAGGGAACCGTACTGAAGCTCACGCTGACCCATGTTGTCGTGGATGTTGGCGCAAAATCCGAAGGCATGTTGCTTCTGTCAGAAGTGCTCGATCACGAGGGCAAGCCCCGGTTCCAGCCTGGCGATGAAATCGATGTGATGCGCGAGAAAGGTGAGACCGAGGAAGGCTACATCAAACTCTCTCACCAGAAGGCGCAGCGGTTGCGCGCGTGGGACGAGATCGAGAAGGCTTACAACGAAAAGAAGCCGATCAGGGCCCAAGTTGTTGAGCGCATCAAGGGCGGACTCACTGTCGACATTCTGGGCGCGCGCGCGTTTCTGCCTGGCTCGCAAGCGGACCTGCGGCCTCTGCGCAATCTGGACGGAATCAAGGGCCAGATGCTCGAAGTCGCGGTGATCAAACTGAACAAGAAGCGCGGCAACATTGTGGTCTCGCGCAAACAGGTGCTGGAAGAAGAGCAGACCGAAAAGCGCTCCAAGACCATGGAGCACCTGGAAGAAGGCGCGGTGCTGACCGGCGTGGTGAAGAATTTGACCGAGTACGGCGCGTTCGTCGACATGGGTGGCATCGATGGGCTGCTGCACATCACCGACATGTCATGGGGACGCCTCACTCATCCCCGCGACTTAGTCAACGTTGGTGACCAGATTCAAGTCAAGGTATTGAAGTTTGATAAAGACAAGCAGCGGGTTTCGCTGGGATTCAAGCAGCTTACTCCGGACCCCTGGCTTGATGCGGCGCACCGTTACCCAGTGGGTGCGCATGTAGGCGGACGGGTTATCAGCGTGACCGATTACGGAGCGTTCGTCGAACTCGAACAAGGCATCGAAGGCCTGGTACACGTCAGCGAGATGACCTGGTCGAAGCGGATGAAGCATCCGTCAAAACTGGTCAACGTTGGCGACCAGGTGGACTGCGTCGTACTGAACGTGAATCCGCAGGAACGGCGTATTTCGCTGGGCATGCGGCAACTGGCGTCGAATCCGTGGGACGCTTTGCATGAGAAGTATCCCGTGGGCGCGACGGTCGAAGGCCGCGTGCGCAACCTGACCGACTTCGGCGCATTTATCGAGATCGAGGACGGCATCGATGGCCTGGTTCATGTCAGCAATTTGAGCTGGACCAAGCGCGTGAAGCATCCTTCGGAAGTGTTGAAAAAGGGCGATCGCGTGAAGGCTGTGGTGCTGGCGATCGAGCCTGACAAGCGGCGTCTTGTCGCTTGGCGTCAAGCAGCTTCAGCCCGATGTTTGGGAGACCTTCTTCGCGGCCCACCACATCGGGGACGTTCTGCATGGCAAGGTTCTACGCGTGGCCAGCTTCGGAGCTTTCGTTGAAATCGCCGAAGGCATCGAAGGCCTATGCCATAACTCCGAAGCAGTGGATGGCAACGGTCAGCAGATTCATCTGGAGCCGGGTGTGGAGCACGACTTCAAGATCATTAAGATGAATCCGGAAGAGAAAAAGGTGGGACTTAGCATCCGCGCGGTGGGTGAAGAAGCTTCGCGCTCCGAAGTTGAGGCTTACAAGCAGCCGGTTTCTTCGACCGGCGGATCAACCATCGGCGAACTAATGTCGTGGAAGCGGGCGAGCAACGATCAGAACTAGCTTCGTTGGCCACGGGTTTTCGCGGATTGACACAGGCAAATAAAAAAGGCTCCCAACAGTGGGAGCCTTTTTATTTATTCCTTTCGCGGTTATCGCGTATCGATCTTCAGGTTGATATTTACCTGCTGGCGGTTATCGAATTGGCTGACGGTTTTGGTGTCGCTCTTCTTGCCTTTGAACTGAGCATAGACTTCATAGTCGATGTTGGGCGAGAGCGCTGGGAAGCGGTAAGTACCGTCGGGACCTACGATGAAAGTCTTCACCGCTTGGGTGCGGGGATTGGAAAGATAGACAACCGCATCGGGCAGCGGATTCTCCTGCCGGTCCGTAACTCTGCCGGTCAGCAGGCGCCCGTTGTCTCCTTTGTCTTTCTTGTCGGGACTGGCCGCCAGGGCGAGACCGACAAACAGCAGCAACATGGCTACTGCGGCGTATTTCCGCATGACGTTTCTCCTTGCGCGTCACTCCACAGCCTGACAGCTTGTTGCGGTGCTGTTATTTTAGATGCAATCCGATATCGCTGCGCTCATCATTCTCGATGTCGACTTTGACGTCCTCACCGGACTGTAACTTGCTGCCATCAGGCAGTTTATAGCCCTTCAAGTCCGCAGAAACGTGATACGTCGCCTTCCCTGCGGGCACCCGAAAAGCAAACTCTCCTCGGTGGTCGGAATAGAGTTCCCATTTGGGCTTTTTGTCGCCCTCGCGGCGCAGTTTCACTTTTACAGCGTAAAGCGGACGATTGTCAGGGCCCCAAACCGTGCCGAAGATGAGGGCGTATGGCTTCTCAGGCCCGCTTTCAGGGCGAGGCCCGGCAACTGCGCTGCCCAGACAGAAACAGCAAAACAGGAACCCGATCAGAGAGATTCGCAAAACGCGGAGAACGGAGCAACGGCGTGCGGAGAACGCTACGGAAGAACCAGCTTCAGGAATAATCACCGTCTTCGGCTTCCTCTTCTTCTTCCTCTTCCACAGCCTCGTCCTCCACCGGTTTCAGCTCCACCGGATTGACAGTCACCACCTCAAAATCGGTGCCACACTCCGCGCAAGAGACGATTTCGCCTTCGTCAATCTCGTCTTCTTCAATATCGAGATCATTTTCGCATTCAGGACAATAAACCATAATTGCCTCCGTTCCGTATAACTCCCCTGATAATATTTAGATTCTCTCCGGGCGCAGGTCAAGTACCCCGTGCGCGCTCAGGCGCTCCTTCTGGCTTGATGCGGAAAACACTGCCCGGGTTTCGTAATTATGAACAGGTTTTTGGGTTGGCCGCAAGCCCCTGGCATTCAATCTTGATGAGACGGATACCGCTGCCGTGAAAACCACACTCTTGTTTTGCAGTCTGTTGTTATCCGCGGTTTTGACTCCCAACGTCGTAGCGCAGGACACGATCAGTGCCGGACCCGCCGACCCACGGATCGCTGCGGCTCTCAAAGAAGTCTCGGCCGACCGTATTCGAGCGAACGTCGAAAAGTTGGTGAGCTTTGGCACGCGGTCGACGCTTTCGGCGCAGGATGCGGATTCGATTGCCAAAGGTCAAGGCATTGGCGCGGCACGCGAGTGGATCAAGAGCCAGTTCGAGACCTATTCGAAAGATTGCGGCGGATGTCTGGAGGTCAAGACCGACAACTTCATCGAACAACCCGCCGAGCGAATTCCGAAACCCACCGAAATCACCAATGTTTATGCGGTCTTGAAGGGTACCGATTCGGAAGCCGCCAAGCGCATCTTGCTGGTCACGGGACATTACGATTCGCGTAACAGCGACAACTTCAATGTCACCGACGCTGCTCCGGGAGCGAACGATGATGGCAGCGGAACCGCCGTGAGTCTCGAATGCGCCCGTGTTCTGAGCAAGCTGAAGTTTCCCGCGACCATTATTTTTCTGACGGTTGCCGGCGAAGAGCAGGGACTGAATGGCAGCAAGCATTTCGCACAGATGGCGAAACAACAGGGATGGAATATCGAAGCCGTGCTGAATAACGACATCGTGGGAGGCAATCGCGGCGACGGACAGGACGCCAGTGTCGTGCGAGTCTTCTCCGAAGGCGTTCCGGCCGCTGCCGACGACAAGGAATTGAAGATGATCCGCGGGCTGGGAGGCGAAAGCGATTCCGTCTCCCGCCAGATCGCCCGCTATGTCGTCGAGGTCGATCGAACCTACAACCCCGGCATCAAGCCGATGCTCGTCTTCCGCCTCGATCGTTACTTGCGCGGTGGAGATCACTACTCCTTCAACCAGCAGGGGTACGCTGCCGTACGCTTCACCGAATTTCGCGAGGACTTCAACCACCAGCACCAGAACGTTCGCAGCGAGAACGGAATCGAATACGGGGATCTGGCAAAGTTCGTGAATTTCGACTATGTAGCGAGCGTGGCGCGCCTCAACGCAGCAACCTTGGCTTCGCTGGCCGCTGCGCCGGCTCCCCCGGGCAACGTTCGCATCCTGACTAAAGAACTTCAGAACGACACAACCCTGACCTGGGAAGCCTCACCGCTGGCCACTAGCTACGAAGTTCTCTGGCGAGCCACCACTGATTCCGATTGGAATCACCGCCAGGATGTTGGCAACGTGACCAGAGCGACCTTGCCGCAATCGAAAGACAACGTTATTTTTGCTGTGCGAGCGGTCGATAAAGACGGCCACAGCAGCCCGCCGGTTGTGCCGGTTCCAGAACGCTAACCCGGAAGCTGATAAACTGTGAATTGCCTCCCGGTCGGTTTTCGCTGACGACTGAAGACCGACGACTGACGACTGATTCTTCATGGATCGCGGACGCACCCTCTCGCTGAGTTTTCCTCCCTTCACCAAGGCGGTGAAGTGGCTCGTCATCATCAATGCCGGAGTCTTGCTGCTCACGACTCTGATGGGCGCGCTGAATGAGGATATCTTTGCCGCCTTCCGCGCCATCTTCGCCCTCACTCCTTACCTGGTCGTGCGGGGATGGATCTGGCAACTTGTCTCATATTCGTTTCTGCACCAGGGCATTCTGCATCTGCTGTTCAATATGTTGGGCTTGTGGATGTTCGGGTCGCAATTCGAGCAGGACTGGCGTACCAAGAAGTTTCTGGAATTTTATTTTTTCTGCGTGATTGGCGCGGCTCTCACCACGATTGCCGTTTCCTACACCGGGATCGGCGGCGTCTCGCCCACGATCCCGACGATCGGCGCTTCGGGAGGAGTGTTCGGAATCCTGATGGCCTTCGGGATGATTTACGGCGAACGCGAAGTCATGTTGTTCCCGATCCCGTTCAGCATCAAGGCGAAATATTTTGTCGCCGGAATTGCGTTCATCACGCTGATCGAAGCCATTAGCGCCTCATCGGGACGCGGATCAGCAGTGGCTTACTCCGCACATCTTGGCGGCCTGCTCTTCGGATTTATTTATGTGAAGTTTGTCCCGAAACGCGGCCTGGTGCTGGACGCCAGCGAACGCTATTTTGGAGTGCGGAATTCTTACTACCGCTGGAAGCGCCGCCGCGCCGCCCGCAAATTCGAAGTCTACATGCGCAAACACAACCGCACCGTGAACTTCGATGAGCAGGGAAACTACGTCCCCCCCGATGACGACAAGAAGAACGGCGGATCGAAATCGGGATGGGTCAACTAGAAGTTTTCGATTGTCGATTGAAAAGCAAAATCTAAGCAGGAGGGGACCTTGAGGGTGCCCCGTCCTTGTCGCGCTTTTTGCGACAGGGCGGGGCTTTTGATTCTTGATCGTGACTACTTGAAGAAAGCCAGAAAAGCTTCTACCACTTTCGCTGCGAGATTTTCTGACTTTTTCTTACCGCTGAATCCCAAATCGTGACCGACCCCGTCCACTGGTACCAACCTGGTTTTCGCGGGAATCAGCTTCAGGGCTTTTTCCACTTCCTCGACAGTTCCGAATGGATCGCGCGTGCCTTCGATAAAGAGTCCCGGAATTTTTAGGTCCGGAAAGTGCTGCACCCGAAGCTGCGCGGGCTTCCCCGGCGGATGCAGAGGATAAGAAGTAAGAAGCAGACCGTCCGCCACCTTGGGATCGGTGGCGCAGAGCATGGTCGCTTGGCGGCCTCCATAGGACTGCCCTCCGAGAAATACCCGCCCTGACACAAGCTTGCGCATCTCGGATACGGCGTTCTTCAGTCCCTCGCGATCACGCTCGGAATCGCTTGGACGCGGCGGTCCGAAGCCGCGACTCTGCCGAAACGGCAAGTCGCAGCGCAGCACGGTGAAACCCGCGCCAGCAAAGGCTTCTGCGAGAGCCACGAGTAGAGAGGACTTGGCATTCCCGCCGGCACCGTGGGTGAACACCAGGCCTTCGTTGTTGGATTTCGGTGGACGGTGCAGGAACCCTCGCACTGGAGGATCAAGAGAAGTGATAGCGAACTGCTCGCTGTTTGACATTGCTGAACCTTAGATCGTGCCCGCCTAGCGCGCTTCGTATATCAGGGTATGGTTTCAGCCATACCGGTAGCGAAACGCCTGCGACCGGCTTTAGCCGCTGCGCCTGACGCCCGTCCTCCATCGTTACCGTTATCCCAGTTCGACTTCGTCCAACCGCTCGTGAATCTTTACGATCTCAATCTCTTGCGCGAGTTTTGCGAGGGCACGGAGCACTTCGGGATCTTCCAGCGCGGCCCGCCGCGCTTCTTCCGATTTCCAATAACGCACGACGACGTATTGCTTGTTGCCGTCGCGATAGATGCGGTCGCGGCTGTATCCGCCGTTCGAGAGCGCCGCGCGCAGACTGCGCATCGTTTCCAAAGCAGCCTCTTCCTTGCCGGGGAGAGGATCAAAAATTGCGACCGACAATATTTCATTCGACATATCGATATCAACCGCGAGATTTGCGTGTAGTCGTTCGCGACACCAGTTCGACGTCTTCCGCGGTCACGGTATGCAAGCGCATGAAATTCGTCGAGCCCGAAGCCATTTGCGTTCCAGCAACAACCCCGAGCACATCTCCAACACTTACCTTGCCTTGCTGCAGCAACTCGCGCTCCGCCGTTAACACCATGTCTTCCGCCGATCGAGCTTGCGCGGTCGCAATCGGGTGCACTCCCCACAATAGATTCACGCGATTTCGTACCGGTTCCACGTGAGTGAAAGCATAAATCTGCGTCTTCGGACGATATTTGGAAATCAGGCGTGCCGTGTTTCCAGACTCGGTGAAAATTGCAATGGCCGCCATGTGGAGATCGTCAGCGGCATGCGCGACCGATTCGCAGATGGCTTCTGCGACTGAAAGCGCGCGGTGCTCGCGCCGGCGCCGAGGCAGCGTAAACTCGGCCATCTTGCTCTCGGCTTCGACCACAATCTTCGACATCATCGCCACGGCTTCGCGAGGATACCTTCCGCTCGCGGTTTCGGCCGAAAGCATGACCGCATCGGTGCCATCGAAGACTGCGTTCGCCACATCGCTCGCTTCGGCCCGCGTGGGCCGCGGGTTTTCGATCATCGACTCGAGCATCTGAGTAGCTGTAATCACCGGCTTGCGCCAGTCGGCCGCGCGCCGAATAACGTGTTTCTGGATGACCGGCACACGTTCGGGTGGAAGTTCCACCCCCAAATCTCCACGAGCCACCATTACGCCGTCGGCTGCTCCAAAGATTTCTTCCAAGTGCTCGATGGCCTGCGGCTTTTCCAGCTTTGCGATGATCGGAATATCCGAGCGGTGATCGGCCACAATCTGCTTCACCATGAGAACGTCGGCCGCTGAGCGCACGAAGGAAATCGCGATCATGTCCACGCCGTGCTTCACGCCGAATTCCAGGTCTTTGCGGTCTTTCTCGGTCAACGCGGGGATAGTTAGAGCGACTCCGGGAAGATTGATGCCCTTGTGCTCGCCAAGAATTCCGCCGTTGACCACCTCGCACTCGACGTCGGTTCCGCGAATTTGTGCCACCCGCAGCTCGATCAGGCCGTCGGATAGCAGGATGCTTGTACCCGCTTGCACTTCGCGCGCAAGATCCTGAAACGTCGTCGAGATCAGCTGCGCCGTTCCCGGGACGTCACGAGGAGTAATCCTAACGCGCGCTCCCGTCTGCAGCATGACCAGTTGGTGATTCTTTAGCCGCCCGGTTCGAATCTTCGGTCCCTGCAGGTCTTGAAGAATGCAGACGGTGCGATTCTCTTTCGCGGCGGCGCGGCGCAAGCGTCGAATGTTGGCTGCGTGATCACGATGCGACCCGTGAGAAAAGTTGAGGCGGGCCACATCCATCCCCAGGCGCATCAGGTCGCGCATGATGGACTCGGTGCTGCAGGAAGGCCCGATGGTGCAGATGATCTTGGCGCGCCGCAGTAAAGGTGAGACGGCGGTCCCCGCCGCCGCGCGTTCTTCGGAGTATTCTCCCGTGACCAGATTCAGCTTGCTGTCTTTCAATGGATCCCCAGTAGAAATCGCTTACTTCGCTTGAGCAGTGTTGACTGCTTTCGATTCGCCCAGGGCTTTGAGTTCCTTACCCAGCATGGCCCTTGGAAAGAGCATAGCGTTGAACTCGGCGCCCACCAGCACCACGAGAGAAATCATGTACATCCACACCAGCAGGGCGATGCTGACCCCGAGCGATCCGTAGATCAAGCTGTAGTCGGCGTAACGCTGCAGGTACCAGCTAAATAGTGCCGTCGAGGCGAACCAGAGCGCGGTTGCCAGAACCGATCCCGGAAGCACGCTATGCCAGGGCTGCGTGCGGGGCACTGCGTTATGGTAGATCAGCGCGATCACGGCGATGCTGGTGAGCGTGGCAATCAGCCATCTTACGGCGGTCCACATTAACAGGATGTAAAAACCGAATTCGTGATTCAGGTGGAAGAGGATTCGCGTTTCGATGCGGCTACCGAAAGCGACAAGAATCGTGGAGAAGGTGAGCGGGATTCCCGCCAGAATCACCAGCGAGAAGGCGATCAGCCGCTCTTTCAGAAGGCCCCAGATCTTAGGCAGCTGGTAGCAACGCCGGAAGCCTTCCATCCACGAAACCATGACGCCGGAGGCGGTCCACAGCGTAAGCAGTGAAGTGGTGACCAGCAGGCTGACAGGACGATTCGTCGTCCCTCTGAGATAGGCAATGGCGGTGGCGCTGCCGGCGGGAAGAATGCGACCCAAGGCGTATGTCACTTCGCGAAGATAAGCATCGCCTTTATGCGAGGCAGCTAGAACCGACCCCAGGACCAGCAGGAAGGGGAAGAACGTCAAAATGGACGAGTAGGCGGAAGCTTTGGCAATAGCAAAGGCGTCGTGCTGAAAAGCACGCCAGAACGCGAGCCGCAACAGGCGCAGGAAGCGGAGCATTTCTTCTGCAAGAGTATTGGGCGCGCTGCGAGGACGCAACTCCGAAATGGGTGCGCGACCCTTATCCTGCAAGTACTTGGGGTTAGCATGCATGGGGAATCAGGAAAGAAAAGGGGCGGATTGCGCCGCCCCTCTCCAAGTTTCCGCGATTACTCCGCGGTCAGTTCTTCGGTCTCGCCTTCGTGCCGCATCAGCTCGAGCGCGCGCTCGGCCTCCTCGTACGCCGCCGAAACCTCTTCCTGTACCTTCGCAGCGGCCTCTTCCATCTCTGGCGAGAGGCGGACGTTGCGGTAGTACTCCATGCCTGTGCCGGCCGGGATCAACCGTCCGACGATGACGTTTTCCTTCAGACCGCGCAGGTGATCGACCGCTCCCTGGATGGAAGCTTCGGTCAGCACACGCGTGGTCTCCTGGAACGATGCGGCGGAAATGAACGAGTCCGTCGAGAGCGAAGCCTTGGTGATGCCGAGGAGCAGCGGCCGTCCAGTTGCCGGACGCCCACCTTCCTTGATCACCCGCTCGTTCTCTTCTGCGAACCGGAACTTGTCCACCTGCTGTTCCAGCAGGAACTGGGTGTCGCCCACGTCTTCGACCTTGCGCCACCGCATCATCTGACGAACGATGACCTCGATGTGCTTGTCGCTGATGTTCACACCCTGGAGCCGGTAGACTTCCTGGATTTCGTTCACCAGGTAAGACTGCAGCTCCTTCTCGCCGAGAACGGCCAGAATGTCATGCGGATTGAGCGGCCCGTCCATGAGCGGTTCGCCCGCCTTGACGCGCTCGCCTTCCTGCACGTTGATGTGAACGCCGCGTGGCACCGAGTACTCTTTCTCTGTGCCGTTGTCGGCCTGGACGTAGAGTTTGCGCTGGCCCTTCGAAACCTCGCCGAACTTTACCGTGCCATCGATCTCGCTGATGACCGCGGTTTCATGCGGCTTGCGGGCTTCGAACAACTCGACCACGCGGGGCAGACCACCGGTGATGTCTTTCGTCTTGGTGGTTTCGCGCGGGATCTTGGCCAACACATCGCCCGGGAACACCGTGTCGCCGTCCTGCACCATGAGGTGAGCACGCGACGGCATCAGGTAACGTTTGTTGGCTTTGCCACCCTTGATCACGATCGCGGGCTGGCGCTTCTCATCCGGCGAATCGGCCACGACGTGACGCGACAATCCGGTCACTTCGTCGACTTCTTCGTGCAGCGTGACTCCTTCTTGCAAGTCTTTGAACTGCACCGCGCCGCCGATTTCCGTCAGGATCGCGAAGGTGTAAGGATCCCACTCGACCATAACCTGGCCGAGAGTGACTTGATCACCATCGTTGACCTTGAGTTTTGCGCCGTACACAACCGCGTAACGCTCGCGCTCGCGGCCCTTCTCGTCGACCACGGCAATCGAGCCCTGGCGGTTCATGACCACCAGATCGCCCGACTTCGCCTTGACCGTCTGCAGGCCTACGAAGCGCACCGCGCCGTTGTTCTTGGCATCGAGGCGCGACTGCTCGGAAACTCGAGACGCCGTGCCGCCGATGTGGAAGGTACGCATGGTGAGCTGCGTTCCGGGTTCGCCGATGGACTGTGCCGCGATGACGCCGGTCGCTTCGCCGAGTTCGACGAGGCGTCCCGAAGCCAGGTTGCGGCCGTAACACATCACGCAAACGCCGCGTTTCGATTCGCAAGTCAGCACCGAGCGGATTTTCACCCTCTCAATACCGGCAGCCTGAATCGATCCCGCAAGCTCCTCTGTGATCTCCTGGTTGATGTCGACCACCACGTTTCCGTCGTAGTCTTTGATCTTCTCGAGCGATACGCGGCCCACGATGCGGTCGCGCAGCGGTTCGATGATCTCGCCGGCTTCGACGATACCTGAAACGTAGATGCCATCGACGGTGCCGCAGTCGTATTCGCTGATGATTACGTCCTGCGCCACGTCGACCAGACGGCGGGTGAGGTAGCCGGAGTCGGCCGTCTTGAGAGCCGTATCCGCCAAACCCTTACGAGCGCCGTGCGTCGAGATGAAGTATTCGAGCACCGTCAGTCCTTCACGGAAGTTCGCCGTAATCGGACTCTCGATAATTTCGCCTGACGGCTTGGCCATCAATCCACGCATACCGGAGAGCTGGCGAATCTGCTGTTTCGATCCGCGAGCGCCGGAGTCGGCCATGACGTAAATCGGATTGATTTCGCCTTCTTTATCGCGCCGCTGCATCTGGCCGAACATCTCGTCTGCGACCTTTTCGGTAATCGCCGACCAGATTTCAACCACCTTGTTGTAGCGTTCACCGTTGGTGATGGCGCCGTCCAGGTATTGCTGCTGAACGTTGACCACCTGCTTGTCGGCGTCGCGAACCAGACCCTTCTTGCTGTCGGGGATGACCATGTCGTCGATACCGATCGACAAGCCCGCCCGTGTCGCAAAGCGGAATCCAAGCTCCTTCACTTCATCGAGCATCTTGACCGTGGTCTCGAGCCCGAAGCGCAGGTAGCAGTAGCTAACCAGCTGTCCGATACCCTTCTTCTTAAGCAGGCCATTGATAAACGGCATGCGCGCTTCGCTGCCCTTGGGCAAGTGATCGTTCAGGATGGCGCGTCCCACTGTGGTGTTCAGGAAGCCGCGTTCCAGATTTACCGGCTCGGTGTGCGTGATGTCCTGATCGTCGTATGCGGTGGTCAGGTCAATCACCTCGCCCGAGTAGCGCAGACGGATCGGAGACAGCGTTTCCACTTCACCGGCATCGAGCGCGAGCAGCACTTCGTCGATATTGGCGAAAGCGCGTCCCTCACCCTTGGCGCCCGGCTTCGCTTTGGTCAGATAGTAGAGACCGAGCACCATGTCCTGGGTAGGAACGGTGATCGGCTGACCTGAGGCCGGCGACAGAATGTTGTGCGATGACAGCATCAATACGCTGGCCTCGACCTGAGCTTCGGGAGACAGCGGAATGTGGACCGCCATCTGGTCGCCGTCGAAGTCGGCGTTGAATGCCGTGCAAACCAGCGGGTGAATCTTGATGGCCTTGCCTTCCACCAGCACCGGCTCGAATGCCTGAATGCCGAGGCGGTGAAGGGTTGGGGCGCGGTTCAAGAGCACCGGATGATCTTTAATGACCTCTTCCAGGATGTCCCAAACGATCGGCTCTTGCTGTTCCACCATTTCCTTGGCTTGCTTGATGGTGGTGCAGTGTCCGGTCTGCTCGAGCCGGTGATAGATAAACGGCTTGAACAGCTCGAGAGCCATCTTCTTGGGAAGCCCGCACTGATGCAGCTTGAGTTCGGGACCGACCACGATGACGGAACGTCCCGAGTAGTCCACGCGCTTGCCCAGCAGGTTCTGCCGGAAACGTCCCTGCTTGCCCTTCAACGTATCGGAGAGCGACTTCAGCGGACGGTTATTCGCGCCACGCAGTACGCGGCCACGGCGTCCGTTGTCGAACAGGGCATCGACCGCTTCCTGCAACATGCGCTTTTCGTTGCGAACGATCACTTCCGGCGCGTGCAGGTCCATCAGCTTCTTCAACCGGTTGTTGCGGTTGATCACGCGGCGATAGAGATCGTTCAAATCGGACGTGGCAAAGCGGCCGCCGTCGAGAGGAACCAGGGGACGCAGTTCCGGCGGAATGACCGGGATCACGTCGAGGATCATCCAGTTCGGCTTGTTGCCGCTCTTGCGGAAAGCTTCAACTACTTTCAGACGCTTGGCGTACTTGAGCCGCTTCTGCAGCGAGCTCTCGTTCTTCATCTTCTCGCGCAGTTCGGTGGAGAGCGTTTCGATCTCTACCCGCTTGAGAAGTTCCTTGATGGCTTCCGCGCCCATCATGGCTTTGAAGCCCGTGGGACGGTATTGCTGATCAAGTTCGCGGAACTTCGCTTCGTCCTTGATGACTTCGCGATCTTTTACCGGAGCCTCGCCCGGTTCAACCGTGACGTAGGCTTCGAAGTAGAGCACGGACTCAAGGTCGCGCAGCGAGATGTCCAACAGGTGCCCGATGCGGCTGGGCAATCCCTTGAAGAACCAGACGTGCGAACAGGGCGAAGCCAGCTCGATGTGGCCGAGGCGTTCGCGGCGAACCTTCGAAAGTGTGACTTCCACACCGCACTTGTCGCAGATCACTCCGCGGTGCTTCATGCGCTTGTACTTACCGCACAAGCATTCCCAATCGGTTACAGGACCAAAAATGCGGGCACAGAACAGGCCGTCCCGCTCCGGTTTAAAAGTTCGGTAGTTGATGGTTTCGGGCTTGGTGACTTCACCATGCGACCAACTCCGGATTTTTTCCGGAGATGCCAGGCTGATGCGGATCGCATCGAAATCGGCAATCGGGTTCGCCATGTCAAAGGGGCTCGAACGATACAAGGTGTTCCTCCACTTCCTGCTCTCGCTGCAGTACCCAGTACCCAGATGTCAGTACCCAGTACCACTTGTCTATGTTCAACGAAGTCCGAGAGCGCTGTGCTTCGTAGAACGTTCTTCTAAAACTCGCGGCAATTTCTAATCTCGTTTCCCCGGTACCTGTCCAGGTTTTCACTGGGTACTAGGTACCGGGTACTGGCAACTGGTGTTAGTCTGCCGCAGCCGTCGCCATGACCGGCTTCTTCTCTCCGGCCTTGATCAACTCCACATCGAGGCAGAGCGACTGCAACTCGCGAATCAATACGTTGAACGACTCGGGTACACCGGGTTCCATGGCGGCTTCGCCTTTGACGATGGCCTCGTAAATCTTGGTGCGGCCGTATACGTCGTCAGACTTCGCCGTCAGCAGTTCCTGCAGAATGAACGCCGCGCCGTACGCTTCCAGAGCCCAGACTTCCATTTCTCCGAAGCGCTGGCCGCCGAACTGCGCCTTTCCACCCAACGGTTGCTGGGTGATCAGCGAGTACGGACCGATCGAACGAGCGTGAATCTTGTCGTCGACCAGGTGCGACAGCTTCAGCATGTAGATGTAACCCACGGTAACCGGCTGTTCGAACTTGTCACCGGTCATGCCGTCGTACAGATACGTCTTGCCCGAGGTCGGCAGGCCCGATTGCGCGAGCAGGGCCTTGATCTCGCCTTCGCGCGCGCCGTCAAACACGGGCGAACCCATGAAGACGCCGCGAGTCAAGCTCTCGGCCACTGGCATGATGTCTTCATCGCTCATCTCAGCGATGGTGTCTGCCAGCGCGCTGTCTTTGAACAACGCCTTGAGTTCGCGACGAACCACTTCTTCCTTCGAGTTCTCGGCCAACAGCTTGGTCACCTTCTCGCCCATCTTGTGTCCTGCCCATCCGAGGTGGGTTTCGAGAATCTGTCCCACGTTCATACGGGAAGGAACGCCCAAGGGGTTGAGAACGATCTCCATCGGGGTGCCGTCGGCGAGGTACGGCATATCCTCTTCCGGCAGGATGCGGGCAATGACGCCCTTGTTCCCGTGACGGCCGGCCATCTTGTCACCCACGCTGAGCTTGCGCTTCATCGCGATGTAGACCTTGACCAGCTTGATCACGCCCGGCGGCAGTTCGTCGCCCTTGGTCAGCTTGTCTTTCTTCTCGTTGACGATCTTCTTGAGCACGTCGATCTGGCGCGAGGTCATCTCTTCGATCTCGTCGATCTGCTCATTCACCCGCGGATCCTTGTCGTTGTACTTGATACGCTTCAGGTTCCGCGTCGAAATGCGCTCGATCGTGTCGCGGTCGAGGATGTTGCCCTTGGTCAGCAAGCGCTTGTTGGTGCGCTCGTCGTGCAAATCGGCCTGCACTTCCTTGCCGCCCAGGATGTTCTCCAGGCGCTTGAGGCGCTCGTCGGTAAGAATCCGAATTTCGTCCGAGAGGTTCTTCTCCAGCTTGGCGATTTGCGCCGCCTCGATGGACTTGGCCCGCTCGTCTTTCTCCTGTCCCTTGCGGGAGAAGATCTTGACATCGACGATGACACCCTCGATGCCCGGAGGACAGTAGAGCGAAGCGTCGCGAACGTCGCCGGCTTTTTCACCGAAGATCGCGCGCAGCAGCTTCTCTTCCGGGGTGAGCTGGGTCTCGCCCTTCGGCGTAACCTTGCCTACCAGAATGTCGCCCTGCTTGATGGTCGCGCCGATACGGATCACGCCCGCCTCATCCAGATTGCGCAGCATCGATTCGCTGACGTTCGGGATGTCGCGCGTGACTTCTTCCGGCCCCAGCTTAGTGTCGCGAGCTTCGATTTCGAACTCCTCGATGTGGACCGACGTGTAGTAGTCCTCTTTCACCAGCTTTTCCGAGACCAGGATTGCATCTTCGAAGTTGTATCCGCGCCAGGGCATGAAGGCCACCAGCACGTTGCGTCCCAGCGCCAACTCGCCGTGATCCGTGCAAGGACCGTCGGCGATCACCTGACCCTTCAGAACCCGCTGGTTCTTCTTGACCGTCGGCTTCTGGTTGATGCAGGTATTCTGGTTCGAACGCTTGAACTTCGTGAGTTGGTAAATGTCGCTACCTACCTCGCGGGAGAGCTGTCCCGGATGGTGCTCGCCTTCGACGCGCACGATGATGCGCTCGGAGTCGACCGAATCGATGATTCCGTTACGCTTGGCCAGAATGACCGCGCCGGAGTCACGAGCCGTGACACCTTCCATTCCCGTACCCACAATCGGGGCTTCCGCTCGCAGCAGAGGCACGGACTGGCGTTGCATGTTCGCGCCCATCAGGGCTCGGTTGGCGTCGTCGTGCTCCAGGAAGGGCACTAGCGATGCAGCCACCGAAACCAGTTGCTTCGGGCTGACGTCGATGTAGTCGACCTCCTCGCGGTTGACCAGAACGAAGTTCCCGGCCTTGCGGGCATTCACCAGTTCGGCCACAACCCTGCCCTTGTCATCCAGTTCCACGTTCGCCTGCGCGATCGTGTGCCGGTCCTCTTCCCAAGCCGACAGGTAGAACGAGTACGGCTCGACCTCCGCCGCCCGCTTGCGACGATCCTTCAGATCGGCATTGATCTTTTCGATCTCATGCTTCTCAATGTGGTCTCCCACTTTGAAGTCGGCGTCGCCCGCATTCACGATGCTGACGTAGTCGAGCACCCGGCCGTTTTTCACGCGGCGGTAGGGAGACTCGATGAATCCGTAATCGTTAATGCGCGCATAGCAACTCAGCGACGAGATCAGACCGATATTCGGACCTTCCGGGGTCTCAATCGGGCAGATACGTCCGTAGTGCGTCGGGTGAACGTCGCGGACTTCGAATCCCGCGCGTTCTCGCGACAATCCGCCCGGCCCAAGAGCCGAGAGACGCCGCTTGTGCGTGATCTCTGACAGCGGGTTGGTCTGATCCATGAACTGCGACAGCTGCGATGATCCGAAGAACTCGCGGATCGCCGCCATCACCGGCTTGGCATTCACCAAGTCGTGCGGCATCGCCGTCGACATTTCCTGGTACACGCTCATCTTTTCCTTGATGGCGCGTTCCATGCGGACCAGTCCAATGCGGAACTGGTTCTCGAGCAACTCGCCTACCGCGCGAACGCGGCGGTTGCCGAGGTGATCGATGTCATCGACCGAACCGATGCTCTTGCGCAGCTTGAGCAGGTAACGGATGGTGCCGTAGAAATCTTCCGGCTCCAGCGTGCGGTTATCGAGCTTGGTGGCGTCCTGGTTCTCGAACAGCTTGATGTTGAACTTCAAACGGCCCACGCGCGAGAAATCGTACTTGCGCGGGTCGAAGAACATCCCGTGGAACAACGCCGTCGCCGTGTCGAGTGTCGGCGGATCGCCGGGACGCAGCTTGCGGTAGATCTCAATCAACGCTTCCTGGGGAGTCGTGACCGAGTCGCGCTTCAGCGTCTGGCTGATCACCGTGCCCACATCGTCGCGCTCGGGGAAGAACAGGTTCAGTTCGACCACGCCCGCGGCCTCGAGAATCTTCGACAGCTTGTCGGCTGTGAGTTCCGAGTTGGCTTCGAGCAGCACTTCGCCGGTGGTGGTGTCGACCACATCACCCGCCACCCATGCGCCTTCGAGGTCGGTGACATCGACTTCGATCTCAGTGATCTTCGCCTTCTGGATTTCTTTCAAAACAGCAGCGTTGATCTTGCGTCCGGAGTGCGCGATCTCTTCGCCGGCTTTGTTCTTCACGCTATGCGCCAGTTTCATGCCCAGCAAGTTCGTGGGCTTCTCGCTGGTTGGATCAAGCGTCCAGTACAGCTTCTTGTCGCGAATTGCCAGACGGTCGACGGTGTAGAACGTGCGCAGAATGTCTTCGCCGGAACGCAGGCCCAGGGCGCGAAGGAAGATCGTTCCCAGGAATTTGCGTTTGCGGTCGATACGCACGTAGAGCACGTTCTTCTGGTCGTATTCGAACTCGACCCACGACCCGCGGTAAGGAATGATCTTGCCGAGGAAGTAGGTACGGTTGTTAGCAGTCTCGAAGAACACGCCCGGCGAGCGGTGCAACTGGCTGACAATCACGCGCTCCGTGCCGTTGATGATGAACGTACCGTTCTGCGTCATCAGGGGAACATCACCGAAGAAGACTTCCTGCTCCTTGATGTCGCGGATCGAACGGTTGCCGGTCTCCGCATCTTTCTCGAAGATGGTGAGCCGCATGGTGACCTTCAGCGGGGCAGAGTACGTCATGCCGCGCTCTTCGCACTCGCTCACGTCATACTTCAGCTGCAAGCCGACGGGGTCGCCGCACTTGTTGCAAAAATCAGGAGTGTTTGCGTTATAGGTGCCGCACTTCTGGCAAAGCACATCGCCAGGATGGAACGGATCGGTGATGACGGTGGATCCGCAATTTTTGCAAGTGGTGCGCAGGTGATGGAGACCTTTGAGGTGACCACACTTGCACTCCCAGTTACCAATGGCGTAATCCACAAACTCAAGTTGTGATACGTTGCGGAAGTCGGTGATGGGAAATACCGACTGGAAAACGGCCTGAAGCCCGGCGTCGTCGCGCTCGCTGGGCAAGCGATCCATTTGCAGGAACCGTTCGTAGGAGCGCTTCTGCACCTCGATCAGGTTCGGGATCTGGATGGTTGCGGGGATTTTTGAAAAATCAAAGCGTTTACGGAAGATGCTGTTGTCATTCATCGGCATTCAAGAACTCCAATATTGCAAGCGCAACTGTTGGTTGCGAGAAACCGCGGATTGTGGTGGCGCGTCAGCCGCGCCGCGGTAAATAAGGACCTGGAAAAACCCGGGAAATACGTACGCGCCCGTAGGGACATAACTCCCCGCAGGCGCCAAATCGAGCGCGCAGCCTCTGTTGAAATGTATGTTTCCGCGCCAGTCTCTAAGGCCTGTTTCCGTCCCGCTGCCCGCGGAACAGTTGCCCAACCCGTGCCACGATCACTCCAAGTCTTCCCTTAAATGACAAAGATCTGGGGATCGCCCGTTACCTCGGTGAACTCCAAGAAGCGGTGTTTATATAGATGGTAACACCCTTCCGAAAGATTCACCACATAAGTTCGTGCGCCAAAGCCGAACTTGCACCAAAATGGTCCAGCAAGCGGGGCCGAATCTAGCCCGGCCCCTAACCTACTGAAACTACTTCACTTCCACTGTCGCGCCGGCTTCCGTGAACTTCTTCTTGATGGTCTCGGCTTCTTCCTTCGAGACGCCCTCTTTGATTGCCTTGGGCGCGCCATCGACCAGATCCTTGGCTTCTTTCAAGCCCAGGCTGGTGACTTCGCGGACGGCCTTGATGACGTTGATCTTGTTCGCGCCAACTTCCTTCAGCATGACCGTGAACTCAGTCTTCTCTTCCGCCGGAGCCGCTGCCGCCGCCCCGCCGCCGCCAGCCATCATCACCGGAGCAGCCGCCGCGGCCGATACGCCGAGCTTCTCTTCGAGACGCTTCACCAAAGCCGCTGCGTCGAGCAGCGACAAGCCTACGATTTGATCTTCCAACTGCTGCAGATCCGCCATGTTAGTTCTCCAATATTTAAATTATCGAATTGTCTGATCTCGCCATCCCCGGCCAAAGTTTCCAGTGCGACCAGGCTTTCCATCTCCGCGCCAGACAACGCAGAAGATTTCTGCCGCGCAACCCTCGGCCTAGAACGGCTAAATCCTTTCGGGCGGCTTTCCGCCCCGAAACTTTTCGAACTACGCACCCTGCGGTGCGTCGTTCTTGAACTTCTCTTTCTCCACGCCCTGATTAATGACCACCGCCAAGTCTTTTCCGACGGCATTCATCACCGTGACCAGCCGTTGCGCCGGTGCGTTGATCAAGAACAGCAGCTTGGCGTAAATCTCTTCCTTCGAAGGCATGGTCGCCAGCGCCTGGATCTCTTTGATCGAGATCACGCGGCCTTCGACCAGTCCTGCCTTGAAGGTGAATTCCGGGTTGTCTTTCGCGTACTTCGAAAGAGCTTTCGCCAACGCGACGGGATCACCCTCGGTGTAAGCGATCGAGGTGACGCCGGCGAGGTCTTTCAGAACCTCTTCGACCTTCGTGCCCTTAGAAGCGCGCGCCGCCAGTGTGTTCTTCACTACGCGGTATTTCGCGCCGGAACTACGGAGCGTTTTGCGCAACTCGTAGTCCTGCGCCACGGTCAGCTTGCTGTAAGTGGTCACGATGACACTGGAAACCTTCTTCAGTTCGCCGCTCAGTTCGTCGACTTGCTCAGTTTTCTTTGCTCTGCTGACAGCCATGATTCAATCCCTTTCAGAACTCGCTGTGTGTGGCGCGGGCACTCTTGCCCGCGCTGCGCGGACGAGAGCGTCCGCGCCACAAAAATCTATAATTTCGACGCAGCCTCAACCGCGGTCGTATCCAGCGCGATGCCCGGGCCCATCGAAGAACTGATGTAGCAGCCCTTGATGTACTTGCCCTTGGCAACCGAGGGCTTGGCTTTGATCACGCTCGAAATGACGGTCGTCGCGTTATCGATCAGCTTCTCTGGCGTGAAAGAGATCTTCCCCACCGGAACGTGAACCAGCGCGGTCTTGTCGGTACGGAATTCCACTTTGCCGGCTTTCACTTCCTGCACCGCCTTGCCCACATCAAAAGTCACGGTGCCGGTTTTCGGATTCGGCATCAGGCCCTTGGGACCGAGAACTTTACCCAACCGTCCGACGGATTTCATCATGTCGGGCGTGGCAATGAGGGCGTCGAAGTCCGTCCAATTCTCTTTGGTGATCTTCTCGACCATGTCTTCGCCGCCCACGAAGTCGGCGCCCGCGGCTTCCGCTTCGCGCACTTTGTCGCCACTGGCAATCACCAGGACTTTTTTCGACTTGCCCAGACCGTGCGGCAGAACCACAGTGCCGCGCACCATCTGGTCGGCGTGCTTGGGATCGACTCCGAGACGCATCGTGACTTCGACGGTCTCGTCAAATTTGGCGAATTTCACTTTCTGCAAGAGCGCAACCGCATCTGGCAGAAGATAAGGACGCTGCTCAACCGCTGCGCGCGCCTTGGTGATGTTCTTTCCTGTTTTTCTCATTTGCTCCTCGTCTCCCACCGCTCAACGTTGCTTCGATGAGCCGTAGTGTTAGTGACAAAATTTATTTGGTAATTTTGTAATCTCAAATTTGGTAATCGAAACCCTTAGTGCCGGTTTTCAAATTACGAAATTAGCCGATTACCCAATTACCCAATCACTTCAATTCCCATCGAACGGGCCGTGCCGCGAACGCTCTTCACTGCTGCGTCTACCGAAGCTGCGTTCAGGTCGGGCATCTTCTGCTTGGCGATCTCTTCCACCTGCTTCAGCGTAACTTTGCCGACTTTATCTTTGTTCGGCGCGCCTGACCCCTTGGCGACGCCCGCCGCGCGCTTCAGCAGAATCGATGCCGGAGGCGTCTTGGTGATAAAAGTGAACGAGCGGTCGTTGTAGACCGTGACCACCACGGGAATGATGAGTCCTTCAAGTTCTTTCGCGCTGGTACGCGCGTTGAACTGCTTGCAGAACTCCATGATATTGATCTGCGCCTGGCCCAACGCGGGGCCGACCGGAGGCGCCGGCGTAGCCTTGCCCGCCGCGATTTGAAGCTTTACCGAACCTGTTGCTTTCTTTGCCATGATCTCTCTTCCGCCCCAACCCCGAGTCTAGGATTTTCGGCTCGGTGAATTCAGGACTGCCCTTCTAGAAACTAGAAACCTGAAACTCGAAACTTCGTTAACCTTGCTTCTCTACCTGTCCGAACTCCAACTCCACCGGAGTCGAGCGCCCGAAGATCGTCACCATGACTTTGAGGGTCTCGCGGTCTTCGTTGACCTCGTCCACGATGCCGGTAAAGCTGGCGAACGGTCCCTCGGTGATGCGCACGGTTTCGTTCTTCTCGAACTTGACCTTGAGCTTAGGCTTGTCTTTCGCTTCGCCCACGCGATAAACGATGTGCTGTACTTCTTCTTCCGACAGCGGCGTAGGCTGCTGACCGGTGCCCACAAATCCCGTGACCCGCGGCGTCGACTTCACGACATGCCAGACGTGGTCATCCATGTCCATCTCAACCAGCACGTAGCCGGGATAGAACATACGCTCAACGGTGTACTTCTTGCCGCCGCGTACTTCCGTGACGGCTTCGGTGGGAATCAGCACCTTGCCGATTTTTTCCTGCAGGCCGAAGGCCTGGATGCGCGACTCCAGCGACTCCTTCACCTTGCGTTCGAACCCCGAATAAGAGTGGATGATGTACCACTTCATGTTGGGATTGCGCGGAACTTCCGGGGTTCCATCGCCCGGCGTTCCGGATTCGTTCTTCTCTTCGTCCGGCATAGGATGCTCGGAAACCTCAGCTTCCTTCTTCGCCATTTAGTGATGCCCCAGCGTACGAAACAACCAATCGACGCCCTTCCCAATAATGTTGTCGATGATGAAAAAGTACACGCCAAACAGGAAGACAGTGACGATCACCACGGCGGTGGTCGCCTGCACTTCCTTGAAAGAGGGCGCGGTGACTTTCTTCATTTCGGTGCGGACGTCGTTGTAAAACGTCTTGATCCGCTCCGGCCAGGTCTTAACCCGCTCCATCCAGTTGCCACCGGTGGTGGTGATTGCGTTTGTCATCTTCTTCGTCTCGACTGCCATCACAGCTCCTGGCTCTTCTCTTCTGTCTCCCGCAAAACTCTGGCAGGGGCGGAGGGATTCGAACCCCCAAGTTCGGTTTTGGAGACCGACAGTTTAACCGTTGAGCTTACGCCCCTGTTTCCATTGAGACGTTTATCCATTGAATCATTGAGACATTACAATCTCCCGATGATTCAATGACCCAATGACTCAATCTATTTCACTTCTTTATGCGGCGTATGCTTCCGGCAACGCTTGCAGAATTTCTTCAGCTCAACCCGATCCGGAGTGGTCTTCCGGTTCTTCGTGGTCGAATAGTTTCGCTCTTTGCAATCACCGCACTGCATCGTAATGATTTCTCGGGGCATAAAACAGCTCCTAGCTCCTAGCCTTTAGCTCTTTGCTTTTCACTGGGTACCGAGTACTAGGTACCGGGTACTGACTTACTGAACAATTTCCGCAATCGTGCCTGCGCCCACCGTGTGGCCGCCTTCACGAATCGCGAAGCGTAATCCTTTTTCCATGGCCACCGGCGTGATCAGCTCAATCACCAGGCTCACGTTGTCACCGGGCATGACCATCTCGGTCCCCGCCGGCAACTCCGCCACTCCCGTCACGTCGGTCGTTCGCAGGTAAAACTGCGGACGGTATCCTTTGAAGAACGGCGTGTGTCGTCCGCCTTCTTCTTTCGTCAGGATGTACACTTCCGCCTTGAACTTCGTGTGCGGCGTGATCGATCCCGTCTTCGCCAGCACCATGCCGCGCTCGACATCTTCTTTCGCAATGCCGCGCAGCAGCAATCCCGCGTTGTCACCGGCCATGCCTTCGTCCAACTGCTTCTTGAACATTTCAACGCCGGTCACAACTGTCTTGCGCGTGTCGCGGAAGCCCACGATCTCGACTTCTTCGCCGACCTTCACCTTGCCGCGCTCGATTCGTCCCGTGACCACCGTGCCGCGGCCCGAGATCGAGAAGATATCTTCGATCGGCATCAGGAACGGCTTATCCAGATCGCGCGCCGGCTGCGGCACGCTCTTGTCCACCGCTTCCATCAACGCGTCAATCTGCTTTTCCCACTTCTCTTCGCCGTTCAATGCGCCCAGGGCCGACAACCGAACCACCGGAACATCGTCTCCAGGGAACTGGTAGCTCTTGAGCAACTCGCGCACTTCGAGTTCAACCAGGTCAAGCAGTTCAGGATCATCGACCGCATCGCACTTGTTCAGCGCGACGACGATGTACGGCACACCGACCTGGCGCGCAAGCAGCACGTGCTCACGCGTCTGCGGCATGGGACCGTCCGTCGCTGCCACTACGAGGATCGCGCCATCCATCTGCGCCGCGCCCGTGATCATGTTCTTGATGTAGTCGGCGTGGCCCGGGCAATCCACGTGCGCATAGTGCCGGTTCGCGCGTCTCGTACTCCACGTGCGCCGTCGCGATCGTGATTCCGCGAGCTTTTTCTTCCGGAGCGTTATCGATCGAATCGAACGACCGGAACTGAATCTTGGGGTTGTGCTTCGACAACACCTTGGTGATCGCCGCCGTCAACGTCGTCTTCCCGTGATCAATGTGACCAATCGTCCCTACGTTGCAGTGCGGCTTATTACGCTCAAATTTCTCTTTCGCCATATGATTGCTTGCCTCGTCAGTAGTACTGATACAACTTCTGAAATTTTGTTCGCAACACTGGATCGACTTCTTCAATCTGCGAGAGGTAAAACTCCCGCATCTGCGCCTGGTCCGAAACGCTGATTGCCTGATACAACTTCTGCGTCGTGTTGCCGGACTTCGCCAAAACTTCGTCTTCGCGGTCGATGACGCTCTTGGCTAGAAGCGCGTCCCAATCCCGGATCCGCATGCCGCCACTCTGGACCCGCTTGAGGAACTTCTCCGTCTTCTGCGGAGACAGGACGCGGGTAATCGCGCCTTTCAGTTCCTCGAACTCTTTTTCGTGCTCAACTTTGATCAGCGCTTTTTCGAAAACCATCTTCATTCTTCACTCAGATCACTGGAGCGGGAGACGGGAATCGAACCCGCGACCAACAGCTTGGAAGGCTGTGACTCTACCACTGAGTTACTCCCGCTTCATTCCACTTCCAAACCTTGAGATCCCTCGCAAACACCGCTCGGGATTTCGGCTGCGGGCTCCCGCTTCGCTCAAGCCCGCAAAACGCCTCAATTTACTCCCGCCCTGCAAACCCCGCTGTCAGCTATCAGCCGTCAGCTTTCAGAACAGCTTCAAATCTCTGGAGCCGATGATCAGGATTGAACTGATGACCTCTCCCTTACCAAGGGAGTGCTCTACCAACTGAGCTACATCGGCCCGACACCCGCTGTCAGCTATCAGCCGTCAGCTTTCAGCAAAGCCTTCACTCCGCGTCATTCTTATCCGGGTGCATGACTTCCTTGCGCCGCACCCAGGTTTTCACCGCGAACATCGCCAAGATTGCCAGCGTCGCCACGCGAATCCGCGGATCTGTAATCGTCGTCCAAACCAATCCACCGAGGACGACATACGCGATCATCGCAGCTAGCAAGCGGTTCACAACAGTTTATGGTGCACAGGGAAGGATTCGAACCTTCGTACCTCGCTAGGAGGGACAGATTTACAGTCTGTTGGCTTTAACCACTCACCCACCTGTGCAAGAACACCGAAGCCTTCAGCTTCTTTCCTTCATTTTCCGGCAAACTTCACCGGGGCGGCGCATGCGCGCGGAGGAGTCAGTTGCAGCCGACGTTGTCCAAATTAGTGGAACAGAGATCGCGCGCGAAATCACACGCGCAAAACACCACACTTGGAAAAAGTTCCTTATGGAGTGCTATTGGAAAAAATCTGATCTGCCCGCTACCGCGCCTATACCTTGAGTTCCGGAACTGGAGCTGGCGAAGGGATTTGAACCCCCGACCCTCTGATTACAAATCAGATGCTCTACCAACTGAGCTACGCCAGCAAGGAGAGACAATCGCCCCTTCGGACGAATTCGTCCCTCGGATCCCTTCCTGATGTCCGGGACAATTTTATAAAGTATCATAACGGCTACCCGCGTGCAACCGCCTAACCCCTTTCCTCGCCATTTCTTCCAGCCGGTTCCGAGGGGTGTTATCATGGCCGTTTCCTGAGCGCCTGCGGGCTGTGGTTATGTGGGGCTACTCCCGCCGGCAGCCATTCGCATGCGTAGACGACGTAGCTTGCCCATCTTCCTGACCGCGATTCTGGTCGCGGCCGTACTCGCCTTATTGGTCCAGTTGCGCACGCACGCCCCTCCCGAGCCAGCCCGCCTTTTGCCGAGCGCTGACGGATTCTTTTACGTCAACCTGCAATGGATGCGGCGCGCCAACCTGGCGGGAAATCTGCCTGCGGTGAGCCACGACGCCGAGTACCAGCAATTCATCGAGGCTACCGGATTCCAGTTCGAGCGTGATTTGGACGAGGCCGCCTTCGCAATCCACTATTCGCCGACCGCTCCCGCCCAACTGGACCAGGCGCGTTTCTCGGAAATTTTCGTTGGGCGCATCGACGGCGAGAAGCTGAACGCTTATCTGCATAAACTGGCGAGTACGGTCGAGAACTATCGCTCCGTCGACATCTACAACATCCCGCTGGAAGGAAGGACTCTCCGCGTCGCTCCGTTGGCGGTGGATACCGTGGCGGCCTCGAACAATAACGATCCGGAAGTCCTCAAAGCGATCATCGACCGCTCGCGCAAATTGGCGTCGCCGTTCGGAGGGCCCCAATTTCTGCGGCAGTACTACAAAGAAGTTCCGCTGGCCAGCGTGAGTTGGGCAATCTTCCGCATGAATCCCTCGGGCCAGGCGGGAAGCGGGCCCCTCAGCTATAGCTTTCTTTTCCCCCGGCCAGCGGTTGTGGTGGCGTCGATTCGCTACCTGGGAAGCCCGCAGTTCAAGGCAGAGGCGATTACCGGATCGAACGAAGACGCACAGCGGTTGACGGAAAAAGTCGGTACCTTTCTAAACCTGTTCCGTTCTGCCGAAGTTTCGGTTGGAGGCGCGGGGCCCGATCCTGACGTGAAGAAATTTTTTGACAGTCTCAGGGTCGATCAACATAGCGAGCGCGCGGTGCTCAGCGCCAACATCCCCATCGGGTTCTTAAGAAAGATGATCGCGGAATCGCCCAATCAGTTGGAGAGCCCTGAGGAACCGGACTCGGCGCCAGCTAATCCCGTCGCACCGCCCAGCAAGATGAAGCAAAAGTAAGGCACGTGGAACCTTTTTTCGAGAAACACATCTTTAATAGTTGCAACCGTTCTAAGCGCCCAGTGCTAGTGCACTTATTCGCCACCGAACGTCTAACCAGCAGGTACAATAAACACGATGTCCACGTTGCCGTTGCCTATTGCCGCGTTTCTGGCCGGGTTGGTGTCTTTCCTCTCTCCATGCGTGTTGCCGCTGGTGCCGGGATATGTGTCGCTGATTTCCGGCGCTGGCGTCGAGGAATTGAAGACTCAGGAATCGCAGCTGTTTCGCCGGGTGATGATTAACTCGATCGGATTCATTCTCGGCTTCAGCATCGTCTTCGTGACTTTAGGAGCTATCTCCACGGAAGTGGGGCAGTTGCTGGCGCGCTACAAGTCGCTGCTGTCGGAAATCGCCGGCGTCGTAATTATCCTGTTCGGGCTTCATCTCACGGGCATCTTCAAGATCAAAGCGCTTTACATGGACGCTCGTCTGCACAGCGTGAAAGGCAGCAGCACGCCGTGGGGAGCGTTTGTCATCGGCTTCGCCTTCGCCTTCGGCTGGACTCCTTGTGTCGGCCCCATCTTGGCAGTGATTCTTGGTTTCGCCGCGGCACAGGATTCCGTTTTCAAGGGCATTGTGCTGCTTGCTGTATATTCTTTGGGTCTCGCGGTGCCGTTTTTGCTGACTTCTCTAGGTATTGGTCGTTTTCTCAAGTTTTACAGCCGGTTCCGGGCGCACATGCATGCCCTGGAAATCGGCAGCGGAGTGCTATTGATTTTCCTGGGAATCCTGCTGGTGATGGGCCGCTTCACCATCATTTCGAATTACTTGTCGTTCCTCGGCCGCTTCGCGCTGTGATGGGAGTTTTTTCGTGAAACGTGATCCAGTAGTCATCATCGTCGTCGCCATGGTGGTCTCTTTAATGCTGGTGTTCGGCTTCCACATGGCGCGCCGCTCGGGCGGACCCACCACTTCCGCGGGCAACATGAAGGGCCAACCCGCACCGGAATTCGCTTTGCAATCGCTCGACGGAAAGACCGTTCACCTCTCCGATTTTCGCGGTAAAGCTGTGCTGCTGAATTTCTGGGCCACCTGGTGTGAACCTTGCAAAATCGAGATGCCGTGGTTCGTCGACCTGCAAAAGCAGTACGGCCCCGAGGGCCTGCAGATTGTCGGCGTCGCCATGGACGACGCCAGCCAGGAAGACATCTCGAAATTCGCCCAAAAAATGGGAGTGAACTACCCCATCCTGATCGGCAAAGAAGCGGTCGGCGACTCTTACGGCGGCGTGCAGTTTTTGCCCGCGACGTTTTACATCGATCGGGATGGCAAGGTTGTCGACAAGATTTTCGGACTTAAAGGCCGCGGCGAGATCGAAGACGACGTGAAGAAGGTCTTATCGCAGCACAGTTCCGTGGCTATGAAGTAGACATCTGGACAGGTTGATTACTGAGCCTCGGTAACGTTGGCGGCGTCTGTAGATCAGTCTAGGATTTCAACGTGCATTCAACTCTGAGACTCGGTGTCGTTCTTTTCCTCGCGATTGCCTTTGCGAGCGCACAAGATTCGCCCGGACACAAAGTTCCGTCAGTGACGATGGTTCCCGTCAGCGTCACTCCGGTATATCGCGGCCAGTCGAATCCAGTCGAACTGCAATTCCGTGTGGGATCCGGTTTTCACATCAACTCCAATACACCGAAGTCCGATTTCCTGATTCCGACAGCCCTCAAACTCACTGCTCCCACGGATATCGTAATCGGTAAGATCACATATCCCGCTGGTGAAGACCGCAGTTTTCCCTTCGATCCGACCGAAAAACTCAGTGTCTATAGCGGAGATTTTTCCGTCACCGTAGCCGTCCGGCCGCTCAACAGCATGGCGTTGGGGAAGTACGCGTTTCACGGCACGCTTCGCTATCAGGCCTGCGACAATGCTGCGTGCTACCCTCCCAAAACGACGCCAGTGGACTTCGACGTGAAGGTAGAAAAAGTCAAAGTCGTCGTGCACAAGGCGAATCCCGCACAGAGTCCCCACGCTCACAACTAAGTCACCGGCGCTATTTTTTGTCGCTCTTCTTTTCGATTTTCGCCCAGGTATCTTTCAACGCGACCGTGCGATTAAACACCGGCTTGCCCGGCTTGGAGTCGGGATCGGCGCAAAAGTATCCCAGGCGTTCAAACTGGTAGCGCGTGGCCGCGGAGGCGTTCGCCAGAGAGGGCTCCAGTTTCGCGCCGCTTACGATTTCAAGCGAATTGGGATTCAGGTTTGAGAGGAAGTCCTGGCCTTCTTCCACCTTGCCGGGATCTTCTTTCGAGAAAAGATTCTCGTAGATACGCACCTCGGCATCGACGGCGTGAGCTGCCGAGACCCAGTGGATGGTCGACTTCACCTTGCGCCCGTCGGGAGCATTGCCGCCGCGGGTGGCGGGGTCGTAGGTGCAATGCACCTCGACCACTTCTCCCTTGTCATTCTTCGTGACCCCGGTGCAGGTGACGAAGTAGCCGTAGCGCAGGCGCACTTCTTTTCCCGGAGAGAGCCGGAAGTATCCCTTGGGCGGCACTTCGCGGAAATCATCCTGCTCGATGTAGAGCACGCGCGAGAACGGAACCTTCCTCGTGCCCGCGCTCGCATCCTCAGGATTGTTGACCGCGTCCATCTCTTCGGTCTGACTCTCGAGATAATTGTCGATGACGACTTTGAGCGGACGCAGCACGGCCATCACGCGCGGCGAGCGCTTGTTCAGGTCCTCGCGCACAAAGTGCTCAAGCATCGCGAGTTCGATGGAGCCGTTGGTTTTCGACGCGCCAATGGCGTTGCAGAAATTGCGGACGGCCTGAGGCGTATAGCCTCGCCGGCGGATGCCCGAGATCGTGGGCATGCGCGGATCGTCCCATCCGTTGACACGCTTTTCCTGCACCAACTGCAGCAGCTTGCGCTTGCTCAGCAACGTGTATGTCAGGTTCAGGCGATCGAATTCAATTTGCTGGGACGGAAAAATGCCTAACTGCTGGATGAACCAGTTGTAGAGCGGCCGGTGATCTTCGAACTCGAGCGTGCACATCGAGTGCGTGATTTTTTCCAGCGAGTCCGACTGGCCGTGCGCGTAGTCGTACATCGGGTAAATACACCACTTGCTGCCGGTGCGATGATGGTCAGTGCGAAGGATGCGATACATCACCGGATCACGCATGTTCAGATTCGGCGACGCCATATCGATCTTGGCGCGCAGCACGCGCGAGCCGTCAGGGAACTCGCCCTTCCGCATGCGCTCGAACAGGTCGAGGTTTTCTTCCACCGAGCGGTTGCGATACGGGCTGTCTTTCCCGGGCTCCGTCAGCGTTCCGCGATATTTTCGAATTTCGTCCGCCGACAGATCGTCGACGTAGGCCTTGCCCGCCTTGATCAGTTGCACCGCCCACTCATAGAGCTGGTCAAAATAATCCGAAGCGTAGAGCAGGTTTTCCCAGTCGAACCCCAGCCAGCGGACGTCGGCCTTGATCGACTCGACATACTCCGTCTCTTCCTTGGTAGGGTTGGTGTCGTCGAAGCGGAGATTGGTGTGACCGTGAAACTCGTCGGCTAATCCGAAGTCGAGGCAGATCGCCTTGGCGTGCCCGATGTGAAGGTAGCCGTTGGGCTCGGGAGGAAAGCGCGTCTGCACGCGCCCGTTGAACTTGTTCGTCTTCAGGTCTTCGAGAATGATGTCGCGAATGAAATTCGAAGGAGCAGGGGCCGGCGCTGCATTGGTCTCGGTTTCGGTTCTTGTGTCGGATGTGCTCATAAGCGAAGTAATGCGTCGTGAAGCGGAGAATGACTAAAAGAATATGCTAGCACGCTGCAGCCGGGCCTCAGACGTCAGCCCGGGCACGCTCACCAGCTTCTCTTAAAGCATTTGCCCGAGCGAGCCGTTGATGCGCCGCCACTCCTCGAGCAGTTGCTGCAAAACCACTTCGCCCTCGGACGACAGCCTGTAGAAGCGCTTCTTGCGCTTGTCTTCTTCGCGCCATTCGCTGACAAGCAGACCTTGGCTTTCCAGTCGACGGAGCAGCGGATAGAGTGTGCCTTCCTCGATATTGAGCCCGGTACCGGCCAACGCTGTGCGCAGGGTGTAACCGTAGCGTTCCACCCGAAGCTGAGTGAGGACCGCCACCACCAGACATCCTCGGCGAAGCTCAAGTCGAAGGTTTTCGAAGAGATCCGACCGGTTTGGGACTTGGTTTTTCATATAGTGTACGATGCACACTGTATTATACACAGTATTGGCGCCAAAAAACGCCTTCTGCAAGCAGCTCTCGGCGGTTACAAAAGAAAGCCCGGAGGAGTGCATTGGACAAGGCTCGGTCGCTCGGCTATATTACGCATCACTTTTGCGCGAGCTTGGCCGCCTCCACGGCTCTTTCTGACTGCTGTTAAATTCCTGCCGAGGTTCTGCCATGAAATGCTGTGCGTCTTTCTTGCTAATTTCTCTCGTTGCATTCCTGTTGTGTTTCGGAACCCTCACCAGCGCACAGACACCCAGTAACGCGATCACATTCAGCGTGAGCCCCAATCCCGCGCAAGTGAAGCAGAAGATCACGCTGACAGCCAACGTGACCAGCAATGGTACGGCGGCTACCGGGGGAACTGTCACGTTTCTTGACGGAAAACTATCGCTCGGTGCGGCACAAGTGGTGGGAACCAAGCCGACGAAAGGCTTCGTGACGGGAGAAGCGGTGCTGACGACGATCCTTGCCCCGGGCTCACACTCGCTGGTGGCCTCCTACGGCGGGACGGCGAGTTCTCCGGGAGTCGTTCGATCGAGCAAAGTGCCCTTGAAGGTGAACGGTAAGACATCGAGCGCGACGGTGCTGACGGCAATGCCGAATGCGCAGAATCCGCAGAACTACGATTTGACGGGAACGGTCGCGGTGCTTGGATTTGCTGCGCCGACCAATACGGTCGATTTCACCGACATCACGACCGCAACGGATCTGGGCACGGCTCCTTTTGGTTCTATATTGACCCACACATTTGGCAAGGCTCTTGTTAGCCAGGCCTTGGGCATGGCTTCGCAGTCGGTGGTTGCGGACTTTAACGGCGACGGATTTCCCGACGTCGCCACCGCCAATGCCTCCTTTAGTCTCAGCACCATGGCCATTTTTCTCGGTAAGGCGAATGGACAATTCCAACCGCCAGTCACTTATACGACCGGATACTTCAATAGCGGAATCGTGACCGGCGACTTCAATAATGACGGCATTCTCGACATCGCCGCCATGAATCAGGGAAGCGACGTTGAGTTGTTTCTGGGCAATGGCGACGGCACCTTTCAAACACCGCTCGACGACGTCATTGGCGGGACGCCCATCGCCATCGTTATGGGAGATTACAATCGCGACGGCATCCTCGACTTCGTCACCGCCGATTACTTCGCTAACAACATCTCGGTTTCTCTCGGGAAGGGCGATGGCACCTTTCAACCTCCGGTTTCGTACCAGGCGGGCGACGGGCCTTACAGCCTGGCAACCGCTGACTTTAATGGCGACGGATTTCTCGACATCGCCGTGGTCAATGACAACGTCGATACGGTTAGCGTGTTGTTAGGGCGGGGGGACGGAAGCTTCCGCTCGCAGCAGTTTTATTCTGCTGGTTTCCAGGCGGAGTTTGTCACTACCGGTGACTTTAACAACGATGGTAAGCCCGACATGGTAGTCGCCAACTATGGAGAGAGCACAGTCGGGGTCTTTCTGGGCAATGGCGATGGCACCTTTCAGACGCAGGTGACCTATCCCGTAGGAAGTAACGACTCGGGAATTGCAATCGCTGATTTGAATGGCGACGGCAACCTCGATCTGGCGGTTTCGTACTTCCGTCCTGCGCAATTGGGGGTCTTGCTGGGGAACGGTGACGGAACTTTCGGCACGGTTACGAACTACAAGACCGGACAATCGCAAGGGTACGAGCTCAGCGCCGCCGATCTGAACGGAGACGGCACTCCCGACCTGATCAGCGATGACTTGAGCTCGTCGATTAGCGTCTTGCTGAACGAAACCCAAGCCAGCGCCAGCCTGACGAATGTGGTCGTTCCGGGGATGAGGACTGACTCCGAGCAACTGGTGGCCAAGTATGCCGGTAACGCGCGGTACGCCGCCTCGAAATCCGCAATCGTGACAGTCATGGGTTCCGGAGGCACGCCGAAGCGATAAGTCTCCTTTTGGAAATGTGCTGTGGATGCCCGATACCTCTCTGTCCACCGGGTCCGCCAGGCATTACTATGTTCGGTGAACTTTGCGTTCAGTTCTCGGGCCTTTGCCAGCCGTAAGGAATCATCACACCGAGGCGAAGTATGGTTCGGACATCGGCGATCTGGAATCAGGATTCGATTCTGGAACTCCTGACGCGCGAGCTTGACCGAACCGCGCGCGAGGGCGGCGACCTGTGCGTGATGCTGGCGGCAATGGATCCCTCGGCCAATGCCAGCAAAGAACAACAAGCGCAAAGCGAACCGATCCTAGGAGAGATCGCCAAAGGCTTCACCACTTTGCTGCGAAGCTATGATCACATCGGGAGATACGGCAGCGACCAACTACTGATCGTCATCCCTGGAAGCAACCTGGCCAGCGTGCTTCCCGTAGCCGAGAAATTGCGGCAGGCGGTGGAGCAGTCTTCTGTCGACGTGGGGACGAACAGCTTTCCGGTCACCGTAAGTATCGCCCTTTGTGACGCCGCATCGCGCAACGAGGAGGAAGTGCTCCGCGAACTGACGGGTCTGCTTCGTCAGGCGCAAGCGCGGGGCGGCAATCGCGTGGAATCGGCAAAGAAGCTGCCGCTCACTCCACCGCGGGTTACGCTCCGTCCCAAAAGCCGGCTGCCGCTATGGATCGCCGGAGGCGCTCTGCTGGCTGCCATTGTTCTTCTTTGTGTTTTCGTTCCGTCTACGATCTGCGCGCCGTTCCTGCTGCGCGACATTCTCGACTCCAGCGAACTGCCGGCGCAGTTGCCGGCCGATTGTCAGCCGACCACCGAGCGTCCTTCCGATGCGACGATGAAAGCCCTCGACAGCCAGCGCGAAGCACGCGGCCTGCAATTGGAAGGCACGATGACTTGCAAGATCGCCTTCTCCGGTCCCAAAGATCACTCCCTGCAGATCGACCAGCAATGGCTCGACTCGATCTACGTGAACGGCATCCTGCAGGACAAACGCCACGTCCTGATTGCCGCCACCGAGAAGGTGCAGGGAGGAACGCTGTTCACGGTCGAGCAGTGCCTTATGCCGTGGTGGACTTACTTCAAACAGCCTCAAGACCGCTGCTGGGAGCAGGCGGAATTCTGGAAATAGATTTTCTTCAAATACACATTGCGTCAGACACCCGCCGAAACGACATTCCCGGTAAAGCCCACAGGTCCGCGCATTGCGAGACTCTCTCGATACCTGATATGCCTGCGGCGATTCAGTTCCACCAATGGACTCCATACTGCGTGAACAAGGTCATGCTTGATCAAGTGATGCCACAACCTGTTCGACCGCTTGTATAGATAAGACATCGCCAGATAGGTCGGCACGGCACGCCAATCCTCGGGACGCCGCCGCCAGATTGAAGAGTGGGAAAACAGCCGCTGATAGATCCATGCGTATCCTTGTTCCAACTCTTCAGGCGACATGTGCTTTGGCCGAAACACAGCATGCGACGTGTCATACAGATCCCAATTGCGGTGCAGAAGGCGCCCCTCAGCTTCCATTTGCTGAAACAGAGGCGTCGCTGGATAGGGCGTCAAGATGTGGAAGGTTGCACACTCCAGTCGATTCTCTTCCACCCAGTCAGCAGTGCGAGCGAATGTGTCCCGATGATCGTGATCAAAGCCCAGCACGAACGATCCGTTCACTTGAATGCCATAGTCATGAAGCATGCGGACGCGACGAGCATAGTCCGAAGTTTTCGGGGTCTTCTTGTGAGCGGCGGTGAGATTGTCGTCGGAAAGCGATTCGAATCCGATAAAGACGCCGGTGCAGCCTGCAAGAGCCATGTCGCGGATGAGAGCGGGGTCGTCGGTGACATCGATGGTGACAGCCGCACTCCAGATCCGCTTCAGCGGTTGTAGTGCCGAGCATAGGGCTCGCAGATAGTCCCGGCGCGAACCGAGGTTGTTATCGATGAACACAGCGTACGGCTCATCGCTGGCCTGGAATTCCTCCGCGACTTGTCGTGGATGGCGCAGGCGATAAGGCATTCGCAAACCGGCGGTCGCGAGGTAGCAGAAGCCGCAGCGATTGTGGCATCCGCGCGTGGCGATCAGGCTCGCCGTGGTCAGAAAGCTCTTGCCCGGAAGGATGGAACGACGCGGAAGCGGATCATTCGCATACTCGTTTTCATAGGTAGCGATATAACGAGCTTTGAGAGTACCGTTCTCGGCGTCGCGCAATATGCCAGGCCAGAGTTGCACTCCATCTCCCAGAGCCAATGTGTCGGCGTGCGGAGCACACTCTTCCGGACAGGAAAGAACATGCAAACCGCCGAGCACAACCTTGCTACCCCGCGCGCGATACCAATCCGCGAGTTCATAGGCGCGGCGAGCGAACGTAAGATGCACGGTGATTCCCACGACCTCCGGAAGCGGCCGGAATGGAGGACGTCCGTGAAGCAGATTTTCGTCGAAGTGTTCCACGCGCCAGTAGGGCGGAGTCGTCGCTGCAAAACTGGTAAGTGCCAAGCTGGGCGTCAGCACATGCTTGCCAAAGCTGGCATTCGCGTCCTTGGAATAGAAAGGGTTGATAAGCAGCGCGTAGCGACGTTCGATCGGGGCATCCGCTTCGCCCGTTCCAAGAACCGGGGCCACGGTCATCTCAAGGGGCATCCATCTCCGCCTCGTCGTTTGCGAAAAAGGGTCGGAATTTCTGTCCATCTCGCTACTTTATATTACAAAGTACTTCATGTCAATGAGCACGGAACAGAACCGCTCGCCCGAGTTCCTTAGAACTCTCGCTTGTACAACCCTTCGGCATTCTCGAAGTGATGTCTCTAGCGCGGGTAGGGATAGCCCTTGGCAAGTGCCTTTTCTAGCGTGGCGTCGTGGCCGTAGATGTCGTGGTAAAAGAAAACCTCTCCGTCGTCCTCCACCACCGCGGTGCCGTAGAGAATCAGCACTGGAATCGGCTTAGTCAGATTTACGCGAGTATTGTCGGGCCCATCGTGCATCGCGTTCTGCACGCGTTCGAGCGTCCATTCTGGCTTGTCGCGTAGCACCCATGCCGCGAGCTGATCGGGCTCCTGCACGTGAATGCAGCCGTGGCTCAGATCGCGCCGCGTTTGGGCAAACATTTCTTTTTCCTGCGGCGTGTCGTGCAGATAAACGCTGAACACGTTGGGAAAGATGAATTTCACCAAGCCCAGAGCGTTCGACGGGCCGGGCTTCTCGCGCACACGAAGTTTTCCCGCGCGTATCTGTTGCAGAGCGCTGTCGGAAATGGCGCCGCTGGGGACGACCTTGCCGTCCGCCGAGATGACTTCGAAGTTGTTGTCCTTGATGTAGTCGCGGTCGGCTTCGATGTCGGGGACGATCTCGTTGCGCTGGATCGACGGCGGTACATCCCAATAGGGACGGAACACGATGTACGACATGCGATCTTCGAAGACCGGCGTCTCGTGTTCATACGCGGCGCCGACGTTCACGTTCATCGCCAGCCCCAGCTTGCCCTGGGCGTCATACGCGCGTAGAAAAAATTCCGGCAGGTTCACCACAACCGGAGGCTGAGCATACGTAAGCGGCAGCCAACGCCAGCGTTCGAGGGTAAGCCGCAATTGTTCGACGCGAAAACTCAGCGGCTTGTTCAGTTCATCGATCGTTGCTTGATTCAGACGTCCGTCATGGGGCAGGCCGTGACGAAGCTGGAAGTTTTTGAGCGCGCGGACCAGTGGTTCTTTGTAAACACTCTCATCCACTGCTCCGGCAGCGCTCGCCGGCAAGTCACCAAACATGACCAGCAGATGCGTAAGCCGCGGAATTCCTGCGTAAGCGTCACCCGCCCCAACTGTCTTGTCAGGAACGGGTAATGGCTGGCCATCATCGCTTCGCGCCAGATCCATGTAGTGAGCCAGGGTAGCGCGGGTTCGCTTGTATCCGGCGAACGGAGGCTCAATCGCCGCCAAGGCTCCCCTGACGTCTTCGCTATTCACCAATTTGTCGCGCAGAAACTGAGCCAGGTTCAACTTCTTAGCACCAACATCAAAACCGAAATTGACGTGCTTCGGATTCACCCGGCCCACGCGAACGTCGGACACGTAGCGCATCGCGCAAACGGTTAAGGCTACATCGAAGCGAGCCTCATCTTCGGCAGAGTGATTCGCTTGGAGTGCCTTGATTCGGTCAGGCCAGCGCGACCCGTCGTAATCTTCGGCGTTCAGCCCTTCCTCGTCGGCCTGCTGGAAGACTTCAATCACGGCCAGCGCTTGGGGGGAAGGCGCTCCGTTGCGTATCCAGGCCGCCTGATAAGAAGGTTTGTAAAAGTTGTCGGCCGACCCACGGTGGTCCGAGAAGTTCGGCCAGCGGAGGTCAGCCAGATTGCCCGACATCACGAGAGAACGAATGGTGGTTTTAGCTGCAGGGGGCGGTTGGGCAGGCATGAACGTCGCCAGCAACAAGAGAACCGACAGACGGAAGACAGAGTTCGCACGCCTCACTTGATCTTCTCAATCGCTTGCCCAATCCGTTTCAGGCAGACGTCTTTCCCCAGCACAGCCAACGTCTCAAACAGCGGCGGCGCATTCTTCCGTCCGCAAACAGCTACACGGATCGGTTGGAACATCTGTCCGGCCTTGATTCCCAGTTCTTGCGCCGCCGCGCGCAGAGATTGATCGAGCGCGTCGTGGGTGAATTCGGTCCCGGCAAGGACATCCTTCGCCTTCACCAGAACTTTCAACGCCATCGCGGCATCGCCTTTTTGTGGGATCAGTTCGGCTGGATCATAAGGCGGCAATTCTTCGACGAAAAAGAAGTCAGCCGCGGTGAGGGCATCGCGGAGCAGGCGAATTCGCTCGCGGATTAGCGGCGTGATCTTCAACATTTGCGCGGCGTCCACGCGATATCCGGCAGCCTGGACCACCGCCAACAGGCGCGCGCTCAGCTCTTCGATCGACATCCCGCGAATGTGCTCGGCGTTGAGCCATACTGCTTTCGGATCGAACGTATCGTCGGGGGTTGGCGCCGGCTCTTTAAAATTCACCACCGCGTTGGCGCGATTGATGCCTTCGAGCGAAAACGCATCGGTCAGCTCTTTCAGAGACATCTGTTCGCGATCATTCTTTGGAGACCAACCCAGCAAGCACAGAAAATTGATGAACGCCTCGGGCAAAAATCCGGCATCGCGATAGGTGGTCACACTGACCACCGGACCGTGGCGGCGCTTCGAGAGCTTCGTACCGTCGGGCGCGACCAGCAAAGGCAAATGCGCAAACTGCGGAGGCTTGGCCCCGGCGGCTTCGAAGATCAGTACATGCTTGAAGGTGTTGGTGAGGTGGTCCTGTCCCCGAATGATATGGCTGATCGTCAGATCGGCGTCGTCAGCACAAGAGGCCAGGTGATAGGTCGGCATCCTGTCAGAGCGCAGAAGGGCGAAGTCTTCGATATCGGCAGCCAACTTGGACTGTTCGCCATAAACGGCGTCGACGAATCGCACTTCTTGTCCACTTTCCCGCGGGACGCGAAAACGCAACGCGAAAGATTCTCCGGCGGCAGCCCGGCGATCGCTCTCTTCGCGAGACAGCTCACGCATACCGGGGTTAAACAACCATGCTCCCTGAGCACTCGACCTGTCACTGTCTCCGGCATGGGCGGGAGTGAAGTCGCGGTAAGCCAGTCCCTTCTCAAAGATGTCCCAGGCGGTTTTCTGGTGAAGGTCCAACCGCTCCGATTGCTTGTATTCTTCGTCCCAATTCAATCCCAGCCAGCGAAGTCCGTCGAAAATGGAGTTGACCGAAGCGTCCGTGTTGCGCTCGATGTCGGTATCGTCGAGGCGAAGAATCATGGTGCCGCCGTTGTGGCGGGCATAGAGCCAGTTAAAGATGAAGGTGCGTGCGCTGCCTACGTGGAGAAAGCCGGTCGGCGAAGGGGCAAAACGAACCCGTAACGCAGGATTAGCTGGAATGTGTGGTTGGCTCATGCGAGGTGACTGTTCTGGATGTTACGTTCGGTGGAAAAGGGGCGTCAAGCGGTCCGCGATTGTGGTCTAGATTGCACCAAAGTAATAAGACGTCGGGGCCAGAGTTGGCTAGAGTTCGATCATGACACGCAAGCTGTTTGGGGTTCTCGCCATAGTTGCGTTGGCTCTTCCTCTCGTCGCTGCCGAGAAGAAGAGACCGCAGCTGATGTCCGAACTCTCCGCTCTGATTGATCAGGCTGACGAAATGGTCGTCTACGGTGAAGGATTCAAGCGCGAATCAGTGATATACCGGTCGACGAATCGCAAGGACTTTGAAGAGCTTAAGTCTGCGATTACGTTGAAGCGAAGCGGCCCGTTCGTCTGCGCATGCGTAGACGGTCCTGAGATTGCTTTACTGAAAAATAGGGAAGAGATCGCGTCGGTCTGGAACCACGAAGGAACGGCAATCGGCAGTTCCGTATGGGACGGCGATTGGGAAACTCTGATCCAGATCGATGGTTACGCTGGTTCGATGTCCGTGGGATGACCTCTGCGAGGGAGTTCTTCAATCAAATACAGTTGCAATCCAAAGGAGCTCAACTTGACGAGCGTCGGTGGCTGAACGCCATGCCGAGCAGCCTGAGGCCCTTATGGTCGAAAGCCGAAGCGCAGTATGCACCTCCCGATAGATTTCCGGATCTTCAGCCTCTTCAGTTCGCATTGGCGACTCAATATCCTGATACTTATCAGCGTATTCGCGCCTTGATGGCTTGGTTCGGTTCCGGAGCAGGCCCGTGGTCGGGGTTTCCAGGGTATGAGGAAATCGCCGAGAAGCTCTTACATCAATATCCGACTGGAGAACTGATCAAGGCCATTGAGGGCCGAAATCTCTCCGATCAAGAACTTGAGGGAGCTGCGAGGATTTTCGGCAGTTGGACGCCGGTTCCCGACCCCACTCCCATTCCAGCTCAATTGCGGCAAACCCTTCTTCAGCACTGTCTCAGAAGTCCCGATGCAGACAAGGTGAGCCGAGCGAAACGAGCGTTCGCACCCGACAATTAGCGTCAGACTAGGTTGAGTGGGCGTCAGCGGGGGGCGGTGCTGCACCTTACAAACCTTGAGTAGCGACACCGACCAGCGGTTAAGCTGTTGGACCACAAGGCTCAAGTAAGGCACGACGTACATTGCACTTTCGTTCCGAAATCCTATTGTCTTGGCGATTCTGCTGTGAAAACATGAGGCAGGGCTTCCTCCTCGTTTTTGCGGGCGGCAGAGGTGTGCTTTCCACGCCATGAATACCGTCACGATTGGAATGGTGATTGTTCCGGGCATCGTCGCCCTGTTGCTGTTCCTTGTCTTTACATACCTCTACGACCAGAGCCGGCAGGCTTACTTTCGGGCATGGCAGTTCGCCTGGGGCGCCTACACTTTGCACTTCGGCCTTGAGGCATGGGCCGCACATCGTGCCCCATCGGCAGGTGTGGTTTTTCTGGCCTCGCTGCTGCTTGTCTTCATGGCGTTGTGCATTCTGGTTTCCACACGCCTGATGCGCGCACGATTCCGCCTGCTTTGGTACGACGTCGTGATTGGACTGGCGGGGGTTGCGCTTGCCTTCTGGAATGTTCGCAGCCGCATGGTGGATGGCGTCTTCCGGCCGGAGTCGCTCGATTTGCACTTCCGCCTCGAGTTTGGGCTGGCGGCCGTTCTGCTGTATTGCTCGGCCTACTTCTATCGCTACGCGCACCGCAAGAACTCGCTGGCGTTTCGGCTGCTCGCGATGGCTCTTTTCCTGTGGGCCGCGCTGATGGTGTTCGGACAAATTCAGAGTCCGTATCTGGAGATCTTCGGTTCGGGGGGCGACCTGCTGGGTCCGGTTCCCCAAGTGTTGTTGGGCATCGCGATGTTGATGGTGCTGTTTGAGAACGAGCGCAACGCGGTGCAGGAAAACGCGCTGGCGTTTTCGACCCTCGGCGTCGATCCCATGCGTTTGCTGGGAGCGCGCGACCTGGTGCCAAGTGTTCAGAACATCCTTGACCGGTTGGTAGCGCCGCTTCCCACCGGCAGCGCGGTCATCTGCATGTCAGAACGCTGGCGCGCGGTGCTGCCTTCGGTGCAGCGAGGATTTTCCGACGAACTCATCACCAAGCTCGAAAGCACGGGTGCGGGCGAATACATCTGCGAGTTGGCTTATCGCCGCGGCGGTTTCGCGACGCTTCGCGCTGTCCCCGAGATGACCGAGCCGTTGCCTGCGTTCCCTGGTGGGCGCTTTGAACAATTTCGCAAAGTCATGGCGGCGGAAAACATCCAAAACGTCACCGCCGTCAGCCTGCAGACTCGTGAACACAATTTCGGCGTCATTCTTTTTCCCCACGCGGAACGCCGTATGTTCGGCTCCTCGAATCTTCGCCTGCTGATCGGCCTGGCGTTGCAGATCGGGCTGACGCTGGAAAACTACGTGGTCATGCACGAAGCCCAGCGCCGCACGAAAGAGTACGAACTGCTCACCCAGATCGGGCAGGCCATCAGTTCGCGTCTCGATCAGGACGAGATTCTCCGCGCCATCCAGAAAGAGCTGGGCCAGATCTTCGACACGAGCGATTTCTACATCGCCTTCCAGGAAGGGGAGACGATCCGCTTCGAGTTGGAAGTCGAGCGGGGAAAAGTTCTGCCGAAGCGCGTGCGCAAAGCCGGCAATGGACTCACTGAGTACATCATTCGCACCGGCCAGCCGCTGCTGATCCGGTCGGAGCTGGAAAAAACTCGCGAACGTTTGGGAGTTACATTCCTGCCCGGCAACCCTGCCCGTTGCTTCTGTGCTGCCCCTATCCTGTTAGGCGGACGGCCGGCGGGAGTGATGGCGGCCCGCAACACCGACCGCGAATTCGCCTTCGAGCAACGCGACTTGGAAGTAATGCAGACCGCTGCCGGTCAGGTTTCCGTGGCTGTTGAAAACGCCCGCCTCTTTGCCGAAGAGCAGCGGCGCGCGCGCCAGTTTGCCTTTCTCAACAACATTTCGAAGACCGCCATTTCGAGCGAAGATGCCGAACAGATGTTGGCCGAGATCGTCGCCGAGATTCAGAAGAACTTTCACTTCGATCACATTGGCATCGGCATCCTCGACTACATCACCAAAGACATCGAGATCAAAGCCGAGGCGGGGGCCACCACGCAAGCGCTGGGCAAACGCATTCCGCTCGGCCAGGGGATTTTAGGACGCGTGGCCCGCAGCGGAGAAAGTGCGCTGATTCAAAGCAGCGAAGGCCTTTTGCAGGGCGTGCTTGAGGATGCGCGCTCGGTGCTCTGCATTCCGATCACCTACAGCGAAACCCTGTTGGGCGTGCTGAACGTCGAGAGCAAAGAGGAAGAAGCGTTTTCTCCGCAAGACCGCCTCATCATGAACACTTTGGCCGACTTGCTGGCCACGGCTCTCCACAACGCGTTCGTCTTCCAGAAGCTGCAGCAACAATCGATCACCGACGGACTGACGGGCATCAAGACGCGCCGTTTCTTCTGGGAGGCGCTCAACTCCGAGTGGCGGCGCGGATCGCGCTCCGGACGGCCGTTCTCGGTGGTCCTGATGGATCTGGACAAGTTCAAGGGAGTGAACGACACCTTGGGGCACCTTGAAGGCGATCTCGTTCTCGCCCGTGTGGGACGATTGCTGGAGCAGAAGTGCCGGCAGTCAAACGTGGTCGCGCGCTATGGCGGAGACGAGTTCATCATTCTGATGCCCGAGACCGGCATCGAGCAGGCGCAGATCCTGGCGGAACGGCTGCGGCTCTGGATCTCGACCGACACCATGTTGAGCGAGCACAACATCACAGGAAGTTTCGGGGTCGCCAGCTTCCCCGTGCATGGCTACTCGGTCGAAGACATTATTCGTGTCGCCGACGCAGGCATGTACGTTTCCAAGCATCAAGGCGGAGACCGCGTCGCAACTGCGGAGGAATTTGCGGAAGGCGAGACTGCTGCAGTCCAACGGCAGTTGATTTCCGGATACATTGAAGGTTTTCTGCAACGCGAGCACACCGGCCCCGAGCATCTCGAAGAACTGCTCAACACTCTGCGAAAGCTCTGTGGCGGCGAAGAAGGCTGCGACGTGCACGTGTTGCGCGAGTCGATCGAAGCGCTGACTCGCGCTGCCGAATTGCGCGAGTTGAACGGAGGCGGACACGGCGAGGCCGTCGCCCGCTACTGCGACATCGTGGCCCGCGCTCTGGGCATGTCGGCCGAAGACATGTCTGATCTTTCCTACGCCGCCCGCGTGCACGACGTGGGAAAGATTTTTCTTCCCGAACGGATTCTGAACAAGTCCGGCCCGCTGACCGACGACGAGTTCTACCTGATGAAGATGCACCCGCGCGTGGGGTCGGAGATTCTGGCGACCATCCCAGGTAGCGACGCTCTGCAAAAAGCGGTCGAGCATCATCACGAGTCGTTCGATGGAACCGGTTATCCCGCCAGTCTGCGCGGAGAAGAAATCCCCTTGTGGGCACGCATCATGGCCATCGCCGATGCCTACGTGAACATGGTTACCGATCGCTCTTTCGCGCTGGCAAAGACCAGTGAACAGGCTCTTGCCGAACTGGGGAAACTCAGCGGGACGCGCTACGACGGTATGCTGGTGCGCATCCTGGTGCGCGAACTGAAGCACGAGAGAACCTCTACACGGCTGGAAAAATAGGCTTCTGGCCTCGGCCCTTGCAACTTCTTCTTTCAGCCCTGAAACTATTCGGCATGCCTGTTTCTCTTTCTCTTGCAGGAAAAACTGCCCTCATCACCGGTGGCTCTCGCGGCATTGGCGCCGCCACCGTCCGCATGTTCGTTGATGCTGGAGCCCGCGTAGCCTTCAATTACCAGCAAGCCCGCACCCAGGCCGAAAAGCTCGTCGATGAGCTGGGCGAAGGCCGTTGCGCTGCCTTTCCCAGCGATTTAAGCGGCACGAAATCCGCCGAAGCTCTGATTGCCGCCACCGTGAAGCGCTTTGGACGCCTCGACATCATGGTCGCGAACCATGGCGTCTGGCCGGCTGAAGACGTGGCCATCGAGAACATGTCCGATGAGCAATGGCGCAACACGCTCTCGGTGAATCTGGACAGCGTCTTCGCCCTCGCGAAGCACTCAGTGGCGCAAATGAAGAAACAACCGAAGATTGGAGCCGCAGCGGGGCACATCGTCCTGGTGAGTTCGACCTCAGGACAGCGCGGCGAAGCCTTCCACTGCGACTATTCCGCCACCAAGGGCGCACTGATCAGCCTTACCAAGAGCTTGTCTTCGGAGCTTGCTGGCGATCAGATCTACGTCAACTGTGTCGCCCCGGGATGGGTCGCGACCGACATGTCGATGCCGGCTCTGAATGATCCTCGTACCCGCGACGCGATTTTCAGCACGATTCCGATGGGCCGAGTCGCCACCCCCGAGGAGATCGCGGCCCCTATCCTCTTTCTGTGCACCGAACACGCAGGCTTTATCGCCGGGGAGATTTTCAACGTCAACGGCGGGGCGGTTCTTGCGGGATAATCATGCCGGGCAGCTACAATTGTGGTTGACTGCGTCTAACCTTACGGAACGAATGAAACACTTCTTCGCCATCCTTCTTTTGACTGCCGGGAGTTTTGGGCAGGCGACGGCTCCGGCATCAGCCCCGCCGTCCCCGGCGATCCCGGTCGATCAGCAGAATGCCCGCAAAGCCAAGGCGATTCTCGACCAGGCGATTGACGCGCTGGGCGGTCCCGCCTACATGAACATCCAAACCATCAGCCAGGAGGGCCGCACCTACAGCTTCCACCTCGGCCAGCCCACCAGTGTGGGAACAGTGTTCTGGCGCTTCTACCGCTATCCCGACAAGGATCGCATCGAGCTCACCAAGAAGCGCGACGTGAGTTACGTCTATAACGGCGACAAGGGATACGAAATCACCTACAAGGGCACACGCAGCGACGATCCCAAAATCGTTGCCGACACCATGCGGCGCCGTCGCTTTGCCCTCGACTGGGTGTTGCGTCACTGGCTGACAGAGCCGGGCGTGGCCCTGTTCTATGAAGGACAAGCCATCGCCAACCAGAAGAATTGCGATCAAGTGACAATCATGAATACCCACGACGAAGCTGTCACTATCTACACCGACATCGATACCCATCTGCCGGTGAAGAAATCGTTCTCCTGGCGCGATCCCAGCGACAAAGAGCGCAACATCGAAGACGAAGCCTACGACGCCTACCGCATGGTCGGAGGCATCATGACCCCTTTCACCATCACTCGTTATTACAACGGAGATATGTCGAACCAGCGATTTCTCACCTCTGTCAGCTACAACGAGAATCTCAGCGACTCTCTTTTCAATGCCTCGGTCACCTACGATCCCAGCAAGCGTTAGGTGTTTACCAATCGGATTAGCACCAAAGATTCCCGCACAATCCGAGCTTGTTTAAGTGCTTGGTTTTACAGGATTTGAGACAATTCCCGTGTCCGGCCAGTCGCCTTCCAGACACGAACTGTGGTTAATTTACCACATACAAAATACCCGCCGCGCCTGTAAGCTTTTAACCATCCAATAGATAGCTAGGGTCTGTTTGAGACAGGAACAAACAATTCGTGCGGCAGTGGACTGCCGCGGGGTGGGCTTGCATAGCGGAGCTCCGGTTCGCTTGCGCATTCTTCCGGCTGCAGCGGGATCAGGCATCGTCTTTCGCCGCACCGATCTTGACGGGTACGAAGTCGAGGCCATTAGCCGCAACGTCGCCCGCGTCAGCTACGCCACCAGTCTGATGAAGAAGGGCGTGCTGATCTCCACCACTGAACACCTGCTCTCTGCTTTCATTGGCACTGGAATCGACAATGCTATCGTTGAGCTCGATAACCTCGAGCTGCCTATTCTTGACGGAAGCGCGCAGCCCTTCGTCGAGCTGATTCAAAAAGCAGGTATCCGCAAACAGCGCCGGCCTCGCACTTACCTGCGGATGCGCCGCGGGCTCGAGCTGCGTGAAGGCAATAAGTTTATTGGCGTCTATCCCTCCGACACGTATTCGGTTTCCTACACCATCGATTTTCCGCACCCGCTGATTGGACGAGAAACCTTCCGCGTCGATTTATCCGACGGCAACTATCTTTCGGGGATTGCCTCCGCCCGCACGTTTGGATTTCTTCACGAAGCTGATGCCATGCGCCAACAGGGGCTCATCCGGGGCGCCTCGGCGGAGAACGCGATTGTGCTCACCCGCGACGGCCTGATGAACCCGCCGCTGCGCTTCCGCGACGAGTTTGTGCGGCACAAGGTTTTGGACCTGATCGGAGATCTGGCGCTCCTGGGGAAGCAGATCCTGGGCAACGTCGTAGCGGACCGAGCCGGACACGCCATGCACACGGCGCTGGTCTCGCGCATTCTTCGCGACCGAACGCTTTGGGAAGAAACTACTTTGGAAGAGACGGTCGAGGCGCCCGCACCGCTGGCGCGAGCCGCCGCCCAACAGATGGCCTAGTCTGCCGCTTCCGGCGTGGGATCGTTCGAATCCCAAACAAACTCGTACTCCTTCAAACGGTCGAGCTCCGCACGAGCGGTAGCGGTTAAATGCGCGGCATACTCCTGAGCACATTGCTGGCGCTCTGGCGTCAGCTCAGACACTCGGACTGCGAGCAGCGGAGCATCTTCTTCCAACATGCGCAGCAAACGCTGGGCGCGATGAATTCGCGTATCGATCGGAAGCATAGGCCTCCCTGAGGATTGGGTTTCTCTTAGAAGACTGACGGCGGGATTGAAAAACGACAAGTTACAAGCTGGATGCGGGCAAGGTTATCGTACTGAGCCCTCGATTTGCTCCATCTGCTCTGAGAGCCAGCGATCAAGATGTTCCCGGGAAACCGATGACATCTGGCCAAACCTGACGCCGGCGCGCCCGTTGGAATCGGCCCAGGCAAGTTCGGCAGTGCACTCCACTGACACTGAGCGGCCGGGCAGAACGAAGACCGCCTTGGCCAGTCCGTTCTTTTCAAATTTGTCGCTGCAGTGAATCGCCATTCCACCCTCGCTGAGGTTGGTGGCGGTCGCGCGTACTTCTTTACCTCCGGCGAACACCAAGGTGGTGTTCATATCGACGGCATGGCGGAAGTAGCGACGGCGTTCGCGGATCATGAAACCCACCGCGGCGCTGAAACAACGCATCGCGTTCAAGGGCGAGATCGGTTTTTGCAGAACGAAGTTGGCGCCGAGTTCGAAAGCCTTCTGGGTCGTCGTCCCATTGAGAATGGCGAACGCGACCGAGCTACGATTGCTGTTCCCCTTCTTCAGACTCTCGAGAACGTGCAGACCGTCCTGCAAATCGTCGCAGTCCACGATCACTCCGTCGAATTTCTCCGATCGAAGAATCTCGCTGCCCGATTTCGACTCAGGGCAAACTTCTACCTGAATGGAAAGTTGTTCTAGTGTGGGCCGAAGAACTCCGATAACGTGCGGGTCGCGACTTACCAGCAGTGATTGCAGGCCCATAAATATTGATGTTAGACGCAGCCCCATCGGTGTGAAAGTAACCAAGGTCATAGACCCCGCAGAACCAGCGGCTTGCAAGCAAAAGCCTCCAACTGCGGGATTTTTCTGGAATCCGGACAGGGCAACCGTGGGAAACTAGTTCTCTTGAAGAAACTCGTCTATCTCTCACTGGGCTCGAATGTCGGCGATCGCCTGGCCAACCTGCAAGCCGCGGTCGAGCGACTGGGATCGTTGGGAAGTGTCGTCGCGGTATCGCCGTTCTACGAAACCGAGCCGGTGGAAGTCACCGCCCAACCATGGTTTCTGAATGGAGTGGTCGCGCTCGAGACCGAGAAAATGCCACGGCAATTGATTGCCGCCATCCTTGATCTCGAGCAGAAGATGGGCAGGCGTCGGGTGCAGAAAAAAGGCCCGCGCATCATCGACATCGACATTCTGCTATTCGGGAATTCGATCATCGATCTGCCGGGACTCACCGTGCCGCATCCCGCCATGCACGAGCGCCGGTTTGTGCTGCAACCGCTAGCAGAAGTCGCGCCTGATGCTCTCCACCCAGTCTTGAAGAAGAAAGTTCGCGAACTGCTGGCAGCGCTGCCGCCTGGGCAGGCCGTTAAGAAGAAAAGCTAGCCACGGATTTCCGCGGATCTTCACGGATGTTGCTTTTAAGGTTTTGGCCAACGACCAACGACCAATGACCAACGACTAGGGGATGACCAGTTTGCTGGCTGGTTCGTCGGCGTTCGCGATTACCGATTCTTTTTCCGGGAACTGTCCGAAGAGGAATTCGAGGAACGCCCTCGATTTGGGACGTCCGGAAGTTCGCGAGTAGGCCAGACGCAACAGGAATGTCAGCGCGCGCAGGATGTCGGCATCGCGCAATCGCGTCTGTCCCGTCTGCTTCTGTTCCGCCTCACGATACTCTTTGATCATCTGCTGGGTTTCCGCCACCAGCGCCTGCTGCGCAACGCTCGCGATCGGCGTCTGGTAGTGCAACCCGGAATTCACGTACGTCTCGTAACTCTTCACCACCGACGCCAAGGCCGCGATCAAGTCGCCATCGTTCAGACTGTGATCTTTCTTCGCAGCCTGGGACAAGGCATAGCTGAGGCCCACGATCAGGTGTTCCTGCTCGTAGATGAATTGCTCGCCGATTTCGATCTGCGGGAACAGCAGTGACTGGTCGAGATCGTTGGCCAGGCGCGGCTTTTCATGCTCGCGCGCTTGCTGCAGATAAACGCAATCGCTGGGGCAATCGAGCGTGACTTCGCGCTGCTCGCCGCAGCATTGCGGACAGATGCGTCCATGCACCGCCGGACAGAAGCGCTTTTCTTTGCGCCTTTCACAAATCGCACAACTCAAGATTGATGTCTCCTGAAACCATTATCCCATGAAGAATTGCGCAGCCCAGAGGGCTCGTCCGGGCTTCGAGCGAGGCTCGACCGGTCTCGCGCATCCCTCCAAAACCTCTCCAGATGGGCCAATCTGGGACTGAAAAGCGGGGAACAGGCGGTTTTCATGGTGTTTTTTGGTGTACGTGTGCCGAAAACCGCATAAAATGCGGCTGAAATCACTTCTTTTCCACAGGAGCAGTGGTATAAGATACGGCTCATCGCAGGAAAATCAATAAAGTACGCACAGGAGGATTCATGGCATCAGGCATGACCAAGACTCAACTCGTTCGCCATCTCGCCGAGAAACTGGAAACCAACAACAAGGGCGCCGCCGCTTTCCTCGAGACGCTCGCTGACACCGCGATCAAAGAGACCAAGAAGAACGGCGTATTTGTCGTGCCCGGACTGGGCCGCCTGGTGAAGGCGCATCGCAAAGCCCGCATGGGACGCAATCCTCAGACCGGTGAACCGATTCAGATCAAGGCCAAGACCGTAGTGAAGTTCCGCGTCGCGAAATCCGCGAAGGACGCGATCGCCCCCAAGAAGTAAGTAGCGCCGGCGTCTCGCCGGCTGTCAAAAAATGAAAGGCCGGCTGCGGAGCCGGCCTTTTGATTTGTGCGATTTGTTCTATGGTTTCTGTAGCGTCGTCGATACTGTCGAGTTCCCGTTGTCCGAGCCATTATTGGTAACGATTGCAAAGTCCATCCGACCGTCGCCATTGAAATCGCCTAGCGCCAGAGCAGCGGGGGAGGGGCGATTCAACACTTTGAAGGGCTTAAATGTTCCGTCTCCATTCCCCAACAGGTACGAAACATGCGACACATTTCCGTGCGCCACGACAAGATCGAGTTTCCCGTCGCCATTCAAATCCGCCGTTGCGATCCCAGAGACTGCAATCGGATCATCGGGAGTGACGATTCCACTACGAAAGTTCCCGTCGCCAATGCCGAGTAGCACACTCACTCCAGTTTGGCTGCTAGTCGCCAAATCAAGAATCCCGTCGCCGTTGAAGTCGGCCACCACCAGACCATCTGCAATGCCTTGCGGATGTAAAGTGACGGCGTTCTGGAAAGTCCCGTCCCCGTTGCCCAGGCCGGCGGACATTTCGGTTTGGGCAAAGCCTGCCGTTGCCACATCGAGCTTGCCGTCGTGGTTAAAGTCTCCGACGGCAATATAGTAACCATTGAATCCGCTTCCACTCACGATTGCATTTCCGAATGTCCCGTCTCCATTGCCGGGTAACACCGCGATCCCGCCGTTCTGGAGTAAACCGAGATCGAGTTTCCCATCACCGTTGAAGTCAGCAAGAGCCAAGCTATTGGTCCACACCAGGCTCGTCATGTAATCCTTGCGTGGCTGAAACGTCCCATCCCCATTTCCCAGAAAAACAGAAAGGGCCAGCGTTCCGTAGGCCGATTTTGTCGTTCCGGGGGTCACAAGATCCGCCTTTCCATCCCCATTTATGTCTCCTGCAACCACGCCCGGGTAGAGTATCGTCTTGTACTGTCCCGCCCGTTGAAATGTGCCGTCTCCATTATTCAGCGCAATTCCAACGGTCCACGATTGTGCATAAGTAAGGTTGTCACCCGTCGTGTAGGCCAAATCCGGTTTGCCATCGCCGTTGAAATCCGCCTCAATGAGGTTGCCGATATCTAGTCCCCTGGCTGCCCCTGTGTTCGGCGCAAAAGAAATGCTACTTACCGGATTCAGAATGGGCAGAAAGACCGTGTTCGACGCCAGGCCTCCGCTTGAAACGGTGATCGACGCCGTTCCTGCCTGCGCGATCTCCGAGGAAGCAATCTGCGCTTTGAGTTGTCCGAGATTGACGAAGGTCGTTGGTTGCGGTGTACCGTTAAAATTCACCACTGATCCGGAAACGAAGCCCGCTCCGTTGACAGTCAAAGTAAAGGCGGCTCCGCCGGGCGCAACGCTAGCTGGCACGAGAGGCTGACTAAGAAAGGGCACGGGATTCGCCGCCACGATGAATGGCACGAATAACGACACGGCGATCAGAACGCGGATCAATTTCACGACAACCTCCATCGGTGTGGGACTGCTCTTTGAACGTGGGCCCAATGCGACGGGTGAGCAGGCAGGGAACCTCTTGAGGCAAAATACTGCGGCACGGCGGCCGATCTGTCAATAAGTCAAACTGAGTGAGTCAAAAGGCTCTGAGAGATTTCTAGTCGAGCTATTGGTCACCCAGACTATTTACTTCCCGTACTCGTTTCGGACCACCTCTCCGCCCTTCATCACAAACTTCACGCGCTCGAGCGTGGTCACGTCCTGAAGGGGATCTCCATCGACGGCCACGATATCGGCCCACTTGCCGGGCTCGAGTGCGCCGACTTTGTCCGACCATCCCAATAGATCTGCGGCGTTGATCGTTGCTGCCTGAATCGATTGCAGTGGAGTCAGCCCCAGTTTCACCATCACTGCGAATTCATGCGCGTTCATGCCATGGGGATAAACAGCAGCATCGGTTCCGAACGCCACCTTCACGCCGCTGGCAAAGGCGTGTGCGACGTTCTTTCGGGCCACGGGCATGACCTCTTTCGCCTTCATCAGAAGGAAGTCGGGAATATGAATCTGCTCCGCGTTGGCCAGAAACCAGTCGCCCAGATAGAGGGTCGGCACCAGGTACGTACCGTTCTTCTTCATCTCGGCGATACCGGCATCGTCGATATAAGAACCGTGTTCGATGGAGTCCACGCCCGCCTCCGACGCCCATAAAATTCCCTGCGCGCCGTGGGCATGAGCCGCGACTTTGCGTCCCAGGCGATGCGCGTCGGCCACAATCGCCTTCATCTCTTCGAGCGTGAACTGCGAAGCCTGCGGATCGTCCCCTTTCGAGAGCACTCCGCCGGTGGCGCAGACCTTGATCAGGTCGGCTCCGTATTTAATGTTCTCGCGAACCTTGCGCTGAACGGCTGCAATGCCGTCGGCCACGCCGTCACTGGTCGCGTGATATTCGAAAGGCAGATAGTTGTTGTCGCAGTGTCCGCCGGTGATGCTGAGAGCCGGACCACTGACCAGCATGCGCGGACCGGGCACGTCGCCCGCATTGATCGCATCACGCAGAGCCACATCGGTAAAGTCGGCGGCACCCACATTACGAACGGTTGTGAAACCCGCTTCGAGCGTCAGCCGCGCATTGTGTGCTCCAATCAGGGCTTGCCGCGGGTTGGATATCCCCAGAGTCTGATAGCCGAAACTGGGATTCATGGTTAGGTGGGTATGCGCATCAATCAATCCCGGCAGAACCGTAGCGTTGGGAAGATCAATGATAGTCGCGCCAGTTGTCTGGGCCGATAATGCGGCCCCAACGCTCACGATCTTTTCTCCTTCAATGACGATCGCCTGGTTTGAAAGTGTCTTGCCGCTCTTCACATCGAGCACTCGCCCCGCCCGCACCACTACCCGCCGCGCCGGCGCATCGGTCTGTGCAAATCCAAACACTGCAAAGGTCGCAAGCACAGCAGAAACCAGGCACACTTTCGTCCGCATAGGGCTCCTGAAAGAAGTTGGGATTGAGACAGAGTACTCTCGGAAGGCGGAATGTTGAAGTCAGAATGCAGCAGTAAAACGATGGCTCACTTCTGCTCTCCGACTTCTACCTTTGCACTGGGTAATGGTTACTGAGGGCTGATGACGGACTATCCGCCTGGCCCGTCATTGGCCATGTACTGCTCCATCGAATCCAGCTCCTGGGCGAGGCTATCGACGCGCCACTGCAGTATATTGCGGATGGAAAGCATTCCCCGCAGGCGTCCCTCGTTATCGACTACCGGCAGATGGCGGAAATGGCGCTCCACCATAATGGCGAGAGCTTCTCCCGGGCCCGTCGCCTCGGTCGCCATCTCGACCGGCGTGGTCATCATCTCGCGCAGAGGAATTTTCTCCGGATCGACTCCTGTCAGCGCGAACTTCCGCAACACATCGCGCTCGGTAAAGATGCCGGCCACGCGCTTCTCGGTGTCGATGACACCGACCGCGCCCACATGATGATCGAGCATCATGCGAATGGCATCGGCCACGGTCGGATTCGGCGGATATCGCCGCAATCTCGGGATCACATAATTCCAAGACACCCATATGCACCTCCCCACAAATCTTTCATCCACAAAAGTTGCCGTGAACTCCGGTCGAAGTGCCGATCTAGAAATGGGCATTATGAACCGACGGATGCGGCTGTCAAGTAGCAAATCTACCAGTGTCGTTTACGGAGAGGATTCTCGGAAAGCAAACGATCTACGCTTTTTACTTTCCCTCGCCGCGAAACACCTTCCCATCCTTCATCACGAACTGCACGTCCCCCAGCAACTTGATGTCTTTCACCGGATCGCCGTTCACGGCGATCACATCCGCATAGGCACCCGGAGCGATTACGCCGATCTGCCCATCCATCTCCAGCATTTCCGCCGCGCGCGAGGTCGCACTCTTGATGGCATCCATTGGAGACATGCCCAGGTCGGTCATGCGGGGGAACTCTTGGGCGATCGGTTCGGTCCAGGGAATGCCGCCGATGTCGGTGCCGAAAACAATCTTCACGCCTGCCTTCATCGCCTTGCGAAACGATTCCTCGTGCGCCGATGCTCGGAGGCGGTCGCGCTGCCCGGCCGGGGTATCCGCAGGCGCCCAATCGGTGTAGTAAACGCTGATGGTCGGACAGTACCAGGTGCCCTGCTTCACCATCTGCGCGATCTCCGCGTCAGTGATCTGCAGACCGTGTTCGATGGAATCGCAGCCACCGTCGAGCGCACGCTGCAGGCCGATGCCGCTATACGCGTGGCACGCAACTTTCTTTCCCCAGCCGTGGGCTTCATCGACGATCGCTTTCAATTCTTCAACCGTCAGCGTCGGTTGCGACACCAGCTCGCCGTGCTTGCCAACCCAGGAACGATGCGTCATGTAGACCTTGATCCAGTCGGCTCCGTGATCAAGCTGCTCGCGCGCTGCTTTGCGCGCCTCCACCGGACCGTCGACGATCTGCGCTCCCTTCGGCATATCGAGCTCAGGCGCATAGCCATCGAGCGAATATCCGCCAGTAGTCGAGATCGCCCGCGTCACCACGAACATACGCGGCCCGGGAATGTATCCGCCTTCGATCGCTTCTTTGATTCCCACATCGCCATATCCCGCGCCTTCGGTCTCCACGTCGCGAATCGTGGTGAAGCCCTGCTCGAGTGCCCGCCGCGCCGACACGGTTGCCCGGGCTGCCCGCAAAGCCAGCGGATATTTCAAGATGTTCACGTCATATCCGCCCTGCGCGGGCTCTTCTCCCTGCAAGAAGATGTGCGTATGCGAATCGATCAGGCCGGGAAGCACGGTTCCGCGAGACAGGTCGATGACGTTCGCGCCCGCGGGAATTTGCGCCGTCCCCGCGTCGGATACGCTGTCGATCCGATTTCCGCGGATGACAATCACTTGGTCGTGCCGGGGGGAATCCGATTTACCGTCGATCAGCGTTCCGGCGCGAATCACGGTGAAGTTGTGCAAGGCAGGGGCAGTTGATTTCTCTTGGGCAGCGGCGACGGACAGGCAGACGAGCAAAATCCAGGGAACGAGCTTCATTCCAGTCTCCTCGACATCCACTTCTGGGAATGCGAGAGATTCTACGCTCCAATCACCGCGTCGGCTTCAATTTCCAGCAGCATCTCAGGCGAGATCAGAGCCGTCACCGCGACCATGGTAGCGGCCGGACGAATATCGCGAAAAAATTCGCCGTGAGCCTTGCCCACTTTCTCCCAGTCGGAGACGTTGGTCAAAAACGTTCGCGTGCGCACGACATCTCTCGTGCTCGCACCCGCTTTTTGCAACGCCGATTCGATGTTTTTAAGAATCTGCACCGCCTGCGCATAGGCGTCGTCGCCGACGATCTTGCCGTCCGGCCCGGTGGCCGTGGTTCCCGATACGAAGACCTGCGAGCCAATCCGCACGGCCCGCGAGTAGCCGACTACAGGTTCCCAAGGTGCGCTACTAGAGATGTTCTTCCGTTCCATGTACAGTCTTCCTTCCTGTGCCGATCATTGTATGTTAAGCGCCTCATCACGATTAGCAGTCGGCATCATCGGCTGCCAATCGTCGGCATAAAACTTTCTGGAGGAGTGTGGCTTCTAAGTAGAGTAGAAAGATTGCAGCGCTGACTTACGAAAGTCACTTGCGCAGGCAGTCGAAGCGCGATATGAATGCGCGCAATGCTTTGGGGAAACTCGCGCCGGTTGCGAGTTTCCGAGGGGTGAGCCCAAGATGATTCCGGAATCGCATCCGTTGCAGCAGTTTTTCCTGGAGCTGGTAGGAAGACATTACGCCGAAGAAATCGGCATTCGCGATCCCCAGGTCGTGAACTACGTTGCACAACTGTTGGCCGAATTCTGCGACGCCGAGCAACTTTACAAGATTCGCAATGGCGGAGGGCAGCCGCTCACGGATGTGGGCGAGATGCTCGTCGAATCAAATCCGGTTTACGGTCCCGCGCCTTCTTTCGACCGCGAGCGGCAGGTGCGCAAGCACATCGGCGACTACACGCTGTTCTTCACCGGGATGTTTCCCGAGAGCATCAATCATTTTCGGCTGCGCCGCGCACGCACCGAGAGCTTCATCGACTGGATGAAGGCCGGAAAAGAAAGCTACTTTATTGTTTCCAAATTCGAGTACTTCGAATACGCCAAGGTAGCTCCGCTGTTTGCGAACCTGTCGCGCAATTTCGAGCAATGCGTTTACGGTCTGAACCGAGTGAAGAATGATTTGCAGGAAATGCAGCATCCCATCGTGCGGCAAGCGAATGAACTGCTGATGTAGGGTTGCGTTTGCCCAGCGGCTAAAGCCGATTCTCTAGTTTGGTTTATCGGTATGGCTGAAGCCATACCCTGATACGAATCAACTTCTCTTGTAAAAACTCAGCGCCGCGTCGCCCTGCTCCAGCTTGCGATATCTCTGCAACGTTCCGAACACTTCTCCCGGGTCAAATCTCTTGTCATGCTCTGCCAGCGTAATCGTTTTCGCGGTCACCAGAGATGACGTGGCCAGAGATTCCAACGTCTTCGAATACTCCGCTTCCAGGCGATAGGGAGGATCCAAAAACACGTAGTCTGCCACGATCCCCGAAGCCTCAAGAGTCTTGAGCGCTCGCCCCACGTCCTGGCCCAGAACCTGCGCACCCGAGGTCACTCCCAATTCCTTGAGGTTCTTGGGAATCAAATCCGCAGCCTTCGCTGACAACTCGACGAAGTGCACCATCGCGGCGCCACGGCTCAGCGCCTCAATTCCCACCGCTCCGGTCCCAGCATACAGATCAAGCCAGATTGTTCCCGCCAGCGCATCCGGATTGCCTGCGGTGAGCACGTTGAAAAGCGTCTCTCTCAGCTTGTCGGCCGTGGGACGTAAGTCGAGCCCGGGCAGCGAAAGCAATCGACGGCTGCGATATTGGCCCGCAATCACTCTCATCCGGAAAACCCTGTACGTTCGATTAGTTTCACCGTCGTAACTCCCGCCTCATTCCGCCGTTTACTATATAGAATAGAAGCGAGGGATTCGGGGATGAGGAGTTGGTCTGTTCCGGCGGGTCGTCTTTTCGGAGTCGAACTGCGCATCCATTGGACGTTCTTTTTTCTCCTGGCTTTCATCTTTCTTACCGAGTCTGCGGGGCAAAAGACGGCAAATCCGGCGCGGAGCCTGGCACTGGCAGGCATTATTTTCGGCAGCGTCATTCTCCACGAACTAGGTCATGCGCTGGTTGGCAAGCGCGCGGGAATTCCGGCCAAGGCAATTGTTCTGCTGCCCATCGGCGGCGTGACTCTCATGGACGAGACTCGCCAAACCCTGGAACCCGGAATCCAAACCTGGAAGCGCGACATTCGCATCGCCCTTGCCGGACCTTTGGTGAACCTCGCGATCGCGGTGATCTCCGGGATCATAGTCCTCACGTTTCTGCCGCAAGCGCGGCTTTGGGGACAGCCCTACCTCATCTCCACCGACCTGCCGCGCAGCCTGGTCTGGGCAAATTTGTGGCTGGCGCTCTTCAATCTGCTACCGGCGTATCCCATGGACGGCGGCCGCGTGCTGCGCGCCATCTTCAGCCGCAAGATCGATCCAGTACGCGCCACTCGCCGCGCCGTTTCCATCGGCCAGACTTTTGCCACGCTATTCATGCTGGTCGGCATGTTGTGGAACATGAATACGTGGCTCATCATGATTGGCGTCTTCCTTTTTATTGCAGCGCAACTCGAAGATCGATCGGCAGTCTTTCAGTCCGTTCTTGAAGCCGTGCGTCTTGAAGACGTCATGCTTACCGACTTCGCCACGCTCTCTCCGGCAGACACTTTGGAAGACGCTCTCGAGAAGGCCGTCCACTCTTTGCAGGACGACTTTCCCGTCATCCGTGGCAGCGATATGGTGGGCGTGATCTCAAAGCAGAAAATTCTGGAAGCCCTGCGCATGGAAGGGAACGGCTACGTGCAAGCCGTTATGAATCGCATTTTTGAAGTGGCGCAGAAGAAAGAATCGCTGGCCTCGGCGTTTCGCAAACTGACTGCTCGCAACCTCAGCCTGATTCCGGTGGTGGAAGATCAGCGCCTGGTCGGTATCGTGACCCTGCAAAACCTGATGCACTCGATGGCCCTGCTGGCCGAGAGCCGCAAGCTGCGCAAAGCCGCGCTCAATTCTTGAATCATTCAAGAGGTTTACGTCCAGGGTGTGACGATTGCTTTGACCGTCGGCTCGAAGTCGGACGCGTTACGCGTAACCAGAGCCATCCCGTGCGCTTCTGCGGTAGCCGCAATGAATCCATCCCGGGCTTCCAAGGGACGCCCTTTCGATTCACTTAACGCCACAAGTTTCCCGCAGAGATCTGCAACCTCAACATCGATGGGAAGAATTTTCCCCGCAAAGCGTGGAATGAGGTCCTTCTGTAACCACCTATTCAGGAGATCGCGGCGCTTGCCGGGCGCGAGCCGCTCGACACCGTAGCGCAATTCGGTAATCGTCACGACGCTGACAAATACGCGGTCCTCATCCGCTTCTGCTAACCAGGCAAGCACGCCCGAGTTGGGGCGCACCTTCATCGGTTCGGAGATGACGTTGGTGTCGAGCAGGAAATTCATAGGCCGGTCTTGCGGAGACGCATCGGAAGCCGCCTAAACTTGACGTCTAAACCTTGCAGCGGGGATGCCGCAAGAAATTCGGCCAGATTGCCTTTACGCTCAGCCTTCCGCTCCCACTCCTCCGCTGCAACAATGACGGCCGTAGTGCGACCATGTCTGGTTATCTTCTGAGGTCCTTCAGCCTTGGCTTTTTCGATCAGTTCACTGAACTTTGCCTTCGCCTCTGCGACCGTCCACGTATGTATGCCCATGCCTCACCCTCCAATATCTGGGGATTATGGTCATAATAGTCATTTTCTGAGCAGCGTACAAGAAGTGCTCAATTCCCTAGAACCGGTACAGCACCCCGATCGTCGGCTCCGACAGATTCCCGGTAGCTCCCGTGAACAGGTTGTTCACCCCGAAGTCCGGCACTTTGTAAAGCAGGCCGCGATACTGCAGTCGCATGCCCCAGCGTCGGGTGATGTGATAGTCGATGCCGCCGCCATAGACGAAGGTCGCCCGGTTCTGCTCGATCGTCGGTAGCGGCGTCAGAATCAGATTGATGGTGGTCCCTGCCGGAACGGGATTGAATCGCAGCACTCCGGCCCCGGCCAGCAGGAATGGCCGAAAATTGCGCCAGCGGAGGGGGCGAAATACATATGCCCCGCTGTATTCGACGATCTGGTCTTGAATGCGGTATTGAAAAGGACTGGAAAAGTATTCCTGCGTATTGCGGCTGCGGCTGTAAGTAAACTCGGCGGAATTCCTCTTCGTGAAATTCAGCCTGACGGTGGCGAGGCCCACTCCCGTTTTCGTTACGGTCTGCGTAGTCTGGTTCCCGGAGGTGGACCGGCTGATCGCGGGACCGACGCCCACCGAGACTTCGAAGGGAAATTCCTGCGACATTGCAAAGCAAGCGGACAAGAACAAAACTGCCAGGATCGCTCCTCTTTTGAGCATCAATTCTCCTCTAATTTTTATGTGACGCCCCACTTCAGAACAGGCGGATCGCCTTCGCCTGCTCGACCGCATCAATCCGTTTCAACTCCGCCAGCACCGGGTCAGGCACGCGTCCATCCACGTGCACGACGGCAATGGCCTCCTGCGGACCTTTGCCGCTCCCCACGCGACGGCCCAAAGAAAAATCCGCGATGTTAATCTTATGCTTACCCAAGATCGTCCCGACTTTGCCGATCACCCCGGGGACGTCGCGGTTCCGAAGGTAAATCAAATTCCGTTCCAGCGGAGCCTCAATATCGATCCCGTCTACGTTCAATAGACGGGGCGCATGCTTGTGCAACACGGCGCCTTTGATTAGATGCTCCTCACTGCCCGTCTTCAAAAGAATTGATAAAACACTTCCCGCCCCGCCCATCGAACTCTTGGCCTTTTTCGCTTCGTGGATCCGCAAGCCCCGGGAAGTCGCGATCGCCTCGGCATTCACCAGGTTCGCCTTCTCTTCAAGCGCCTGATTCAGAATCCCCTTGATAGCTGCATTTCGGATCAACTCCGTCTTCCACTCGGCGATATGCCCACTGTAGCGGATCGATATTTCTTCCAGCGGCCCGTCGCTCGCCTGCACCAGAAACGATCCGAGCCGTTCTGCCAGCACAATGTACGGCTGCAATTCAAGATATTCATCGTGCGAAACCGATGGAACGTTCACTGCATTCTGAATCACGCCGTGCTTTAAATACTCCTTTACCTGCAAAGCGATCTGATATCCGACGGCCTCTTGCGCTTCGTGGGTCGAGCCCCCGATGTGCGGCGTCAGAATCACATTGTCCATTGCGGTGAAAGGAGAATTCTTTAGCGGCTCTTCGACGAAAACATCCAACGCCGCGCCCGCCGCGTGGCCTTGCTTTAATGCCTGCGCCAGAGCCGCCTCGTCCACCAGTTCGCCGCGCGCGCAGTTTATCAAGCGCACGCCCTTTTTCATTTTCTTCAGCGAATCGGCGTTGATCATCCCCGTGGTTTGCGGGGTCAGCCCGACATGTAACGTCAGATAATCGCCGGCTTCGTAAATTTCTTCCAGCGTTCCCAGTTGGATCCCCTGCTCTTTCGCCACTACCGGCGATACGAAGGGATCGTGGGCGATGACGTTCATCCCAAACGCCCGTGCGCGCCGCGCCACTTCCATCCCGATGCGGCCCAGGCCAATGATGCCCAGCGTCTTGCCGCGCAGTTCCGTGCCTTGCAGCGATTTCTTCTCCCACTTGCCGGCGTGCATCAGTTCATTGGCCCGGCCTAGTTGGCGCGCCATCGCCAGCATCATCGCCAGCGTATGTTCGGCGACAGCGACGGCGTTGGCTCCTGGCGTGTTCATCACGGCAATGCCTTTGCGTGTGGCTGCGTCGAGATCGATGTTGTCGACGCCCACTCCGGCGCGGCCGATTACACGCAACTTCTTGGCATGTTCGAGCAAGGCGGAGTTCACCTGGAGTGCCGAGCGCACGATGAGCGCGTCGGCCGTTTCCAGATGCGACGCGACTTTGCCATCCATCTGCTCGGGCGTGACGATCGTCCAGCGCGGCTCGCGCAGCAAATCCACCGCGGACGAAGAAATTTTCTCTGCGACTACAACTTTCATTCTGGCTTCTAACCCTCAACTAACTTTGCCATCTCGACCGTAGCGAAGCGAAGAGGAGGGACCCTGTGTTCTATCTCTAATGCCGCATCGACAAAGGATCGTCCGGATTCGACGGCACCTGCACGTATCCCGCTGGAACATCGAACAGACTCTTATCCAACATATCGCTCGAATAAGACATCACCTGCGTAGTCGTATCCATCAGCGAATTGGGTGACGCCGGCTGCGCGGAATTCGCATCTGCGTCCTGCTGATCCTGCTGTTTCTTTTTCTTGCCGAATCCGCCCAGCATGTTGCCTAAACCTTTGCTAATCGCGTCCTTCGTATTCGTAGGAACCGAAGAGCTCTGGTCCGAGGTCTGCTGCGCCGGTTGCTGTGTATTCGCCTGTGCAGTCTGATCTGCGGAAGCGCCCGTTACGCCCATCCCCATGCTGACGTAGGTCACGAGCGGCATCCCCTTTACCTTGATCGCGTTCTTGCGGAACTCGTCCATCGCCGAACCCATCTGTGAATTCATCCCCGCCATGCTTCCCATCGTTCTCGGCAGCCAGTTCAGTTCCTTCGCCATCTTGACGTAGAACTGCTGCATCTCGTCGTAGCCCGGCACCGACTCCGCGATCCAAGAATCCGAGTTGAGTGTCATCGTAGCGCTCTGCGCCTGTGCTTGAGACTGCGCCTGCGCGTTCGGATCAGTCGATTGCATCTCCATATCAAGGCGCCACTTCACTTCTTTGGTCGGCAAGTTGAGGATCGTCTTGGTCGCCCCGGTTTCCTCGGAGTGCATCTTGGGAACAATCTTTACGTTCGCTGCCTCAGGATGCTTCTCCGTCTGCTTGGCCTGCTCTTCCTTGGCCCGCTCCTGCGCGCGTTGCATCGCGGCTTTAAATTCGTCGAAGGTCATCGTCGTAAATGTCTTCTTCGTCGTATCGATGTTGATGAACCGCTTTCCCTCGAGATCGACAATCTCTACGGTGCCGTCGGCATGCTCTTGTCGCATCCGGCCGCCTTTTACCATTGTCGTCGAAAGCTGCGGCTCGGTGACCTGGCGGGCATTCTTGCTGAACACGCCTAAGGTCTTCGTCATATTCACCAGGCTGCCGCCAGTCACCTGGCTCTGTTGCGTGTACTTGAAATCTGCGTGACACAAGGTGGCGGCAAGCAGACTCGACGCCGCCAGGAAAACGTTCGCAGTCCTTTTCATAAATCCCCCCAAGCAAATTGAAGATTTGGCCGCGTTCGAAACTATCCCTGACGAGCTACGCTGGCTCGCTGCCGGATGTGTTGTGCATACACTTGCTGCGCCGCGCACACCGCGGCTCCGTACTCCACCGGTTTACCAACGCTCGCGAGAACCTGTTCGAGCGCCGCCAGAATCCCAACCGTGTCGAGATAGTCGTAGTAACCGAGATGCGCGATGCGGAACAATTGTCCTTTCATCTCGCCTTGCCCGTTCGCCACCACCGCGGAAAATGACTCGCGGAATTCCTTTACTAGCGCGCCCGAATCAATGCCCATGGGCGATTTGATCGCCGTCAATGCGGCACCCGGACAAGATGGCGAGAACAGTTCCAGTCCCAGCGCTTTCGCGCCTGCCCGAGTCATCTCCGCCGCCAACTCGGCGTTGTTTACCAACGCTTCCCGCCCACGAGCAACATCGCCGTCGCCCATCTGTCGGACGAAATCCAACGCCGCCGCCAGCGCCGCAAACAATGACGTCGCAGGAGTGTACGCGGTCTCGCCCTTCGCCGCCGACTTCCGCTCCTTGCGAAAATCAAAGTAATACCGCGGAGACTTCGCCGTCTCCATCCGCTTCCACGCTCGCTCGCTGATCGCGCAATAGGCCAGCCCCGGGGGGATCATCAGCGCCTTCTGCGATCCGCCGATGATGATGTCAATCCCCCAGCCATCGACATCGAAGTGCGTCGTACCGAGCCCAGTGATCGCGTCGACGACAAGCAGAGTCTCGTCGCCCATGGCTCGCACAAGCTTCGTGATTGCTTGAATGTCGTGACGCGCGCCGGTCGAACTTTCCGTCGCCTGCACATACACCGCACGGATGTCAGGCGTCAGCTTCGCGCGAACCTCGTCGAGAGAAAACGTCTCGCCATACGGAGCGCTGACCAACTCAATGTTGCATCCGAATGCCTTCGCCAGATCGCGCCAGCGCTCGCCGAACTTCCCCGCCGTCAGCACCAGCACCTTGTCACCAGCGGATGTCAGGTTCGAGACCGAGCCTTCCATCACGCCCGTTCCCGACGAAGCCAGCACCAGCACGTCATTCTTCGTGCCAATGAACTGCTTCATATCGGAGAGCACTCGCGTCACTAGCGCACGAAATTCCGCAGTGCGGTGGTGCATGGAAAATGCCGCCATTGCGGTCTGCGCAGCAGGCAGGATTGGCGTCGGTCCGGGCGTAAATAGACGACTCTTGCGCAACATTCTTAACGTTTCCTCTGCATTTGGGGTGACCCTAGTTTACAGGGAACTCCACAACTGTGGCAGGTTTAGCCGCGGGAGCGCTCCCGATTTGGGCCTGAAGCGTGCTCGCACTCGATCTTCCCCGACGACAGGGTTTTTGATTCGAGCAAATCCTGAATCAACACAACAAAGGCTTCCTGTGCGAACGCACAACTCGCTAACAACCACGAGGGTCGACCGTCCAAGCCGTAATCGCGAAGTTGCAGGCGAAGGAACTTCTTAGCGAGAAGCAACGTATCAGCAAATGATGTGGGAGGACCGGAGGAGGCATCCGGTTCCCGAAAAAATTCAGGGGTTAAGGGACTGGCTCACTTTCGGTTTGGCGGCCCAGGTGAATCAATCCCCAAGCAGATGGCACGTGTCTTGGCAGGCACGGGTTTTTTCGCTTAACCCCGAAGCAGCATTCTAGGCCTTCCGCGAACAAACGCAAGTTCTTTGCGGAAAGCGATCCCACGCCGCCGCAAACGGTTCCCGACGCTTTCGGGAAAGAAAAAAGGAGTCGCATGAAAGCATCGAAAATGTCCAAGGGCTTGCTGCTGGGATTGGCCTTGCTGCTGGCCACAAGTGCATTCGCTTCGAATAAGGGCTCGCTGGCTGTCACCGACAATTGCATGATCGCGGGCAAGCAACTCACCAAGGGCGACTACAAAGTAAGTTGGGAAGGCAATGGACCCGACGTGCAGCTGAACATCATGAAGGGCAAAGAAGTCGTCGCCACTGTGCCGGCTCATATGACGGAATTGAACTCTAGCCCTCAGAGTGACTCGGCGATTCTGAGTGCCAATACCGACGGGAGCAAGACTCTCTCGGAGATCCGCTTCGCCGGAAAGAAATACGCGCTCGCCATCGGAACACCGCAAGCCGCAATGACCGACAGCAGTAAGTAGTCAAAAAATATCGAGTGCCCCGTGTCTTTACGGTTTTTGCGAAGGAGCGGGGCATTTGGTTCTTATTCAGTCTTCTGGCTCGGTCTGCGAACCCTGCGAGTTACTCAAGACATCGTCTACTAACAGATAGGAAACACGGCTGAGCAGGAAGCTTGTCTAGGAAAAATGGGAGGCTTCGTGTAAAGAAATATGAGCGGGATGCTTGTCTGCTGGTGGCAAGACGCGGGCGAGGGCGCCCGCGCCACATTCAGACCTAGTATTTCGGCATCTTTGGATCCACCCGGTCGGCCCAGGCCGTGATCCCGCCGGTTAGATTCTTTACTTTTGTGAATCCCGACTGCCGCAGAAACTGCACCGCTTTCGCGCTGCGTCCGCCCATCTTGCAGTGGGCCACGATCTCTCGGCTGGTATCGAGTTCGTTCACGCGATTGGGAAGATCGCCCAGCGGAATCAGATGTCCACCGATATTGCAGATCTGGTATTCGTGCGGCTCGCGCACGTCGAGCACGAAAATGTCATCGCCCGCATCCAGCCGGCGCTTCAACTCTTCGACTTGAATCTCAGGAATGCCTGTTTCCGCCACCGGTTTCTCCTCGCCGCGAATTCCACAAAACTCGTTGTAGTCTATCAGCTTCGTGATGGTGGGATGAGTACCGCAGACCGGGCAATCGGGGTTCTTGCGCAGCTTCAACTCGCGAAACTTCATACCCAGCGAATCGATTAGCAGCAGGCGTCCGATTAACGGATCGCCAATTCCGAGAATCAGCTTGATGACCTCCGTCGCCTGCATGACGCCAACTAATCCCGGCAGGATGCCGAGCACTCCACCCTCCGCGCAGGAAGGCACCAGTCCCGGCGGTGGCGGTTCGGGATAGAGGCAGCGATAGCACGGGCCTTCTTCCGTCGCGAAGACGCTCGCCTGTCCTTCAAAGCGGAAAATCGACCCGTAAACATTCGGCTTGCCTGTGAGTACGCAGGCATCGTTCACCAGATAGCGGGTCGGGAAGTTGTCGGTGCCGTCGGCGACGATGTCGAAGTCTTTGAATATCTCCAGCGCATTCTCGCTGGTCAACTTGGTTTCAAACTTCCGCAGATTCAGAAACGGATTGATCCCCATCAGCTTCTCGGCTGCGGAGTCGAGTTTCTTGCGTCCGACATCGGCGGTCGAATGAATGATCTGCCGCTGAAGGTTGGTGTAATCGACGACGTCGAAGTCCACGATACCGAGCGTGCCCACGCCCGCGGCCGCCAGGTACAGAGCCATCGGCGAGCCCAGTCCTCCGGTACCCACGCACAACACCCGCCCAGCCTTCAGTTTCTGCTGCCCTTCCATGCCCACTTCGGGCATGATCAGGTGGCGCGAGTAGCGCAGGATCTCGTCGTTATTTAGTGTGGCAGGTGCGGGTTTGACGTCGGTCGTCGTGGCCATGAAAACCTCAAGAAATTTTCGATTTACGATTTTCAATTGACGATTGAAAACAACGGACGACTACCGACCACAGGCGGGAGGACAACAACCGACCGGTATTGGTTTCACTTCGACAATCGGCAATCGAAAATCGTCAATGTCTTTGCCTCCCGCGATAGAAGGCACAATCGAAATGGTATCACCGTCATTTACCGGGGTGGCCTCTTTCTGCAGGTAGCGCACATCTTCATCGTTGAGGTAAACGTTTACAAAGGCGCGCAGTTTACCTTCTTCGGTATAAAGATGGCGCCGCAAGTCAGGATGCTGGTCGAGCAAATCCGACAGCGAGTCGGCCACCGTGCCCGACTTCACTTCCACCGTCGATTGCTTCCCCGCATACTGGCGTAATGGGGTAGGGATGTGAATCTTGGTCATAGACATACTTACAAGATGCCGCAGTTCCAGGGCAAGATTCACGATGACATCATGACGAATGCCAATCTCGACCGTCGGCCCACGGGCTTCCTCCCGCTGGGAATTTTCTTCCTCTTCGGCTCGATTATGGCCACTTATGCCGCCGTAACCCTCATGAAACCCGGCACTTTCCTCGATCGTGCTTGGGAACTCAACCGCTCGGGCCATGTTGCCCTCAGGTCCATGGGGCCGATGATCGGCATCCCGTTTCTGATTCTGGCTACAGCACTGTTTCTGGCGGGAATCGGCTGGCTACAAAGAAAACATTGGGGATGGTTTCTCGGCACCGGCATCATCGCGTCAAATCTGCTGGCCGACGCTATCCACCTTTTGTTAGGGGATTGGAAGAGCCTGGTGGGAATTGTGATCGCGGGCTGGTTGCTCTTGTACATGACCAGAAATCGTGTGCGGAAGTACTTTGTTCGATGACGAGCGGGAGCGCTGGCGGTTTCAGGCATTCATGCCTCGCGCAGTTTTGCCGATATTCTCATTAGAACGAGGGCGCATGTCGGGACTGCTGGACGTGTCGGAGTCAGAGTTCGTAAGGAAAAACTGGGCATGTGATCGCATTTGCGACCACTATGCGCAAGAAGCGAAACTGATTCAGTCTTCGCTGGTGCCCGTAGCCCCACTTCTCCATGAGGCTGTCGAAATCGCATTCCGGTTCGTGCCTCTGAGCGAGGTGGGCGGTGACTTCATCGATTTCTTCCGCTTGCCTGACGGGATGATAGGCCTTTATCTCGGAGACGTCGTGGGAAAGGGTCTGCCGGCCGCAATGTACGGGGCGCTGGTGTCAGGCACCCTGCGTGGAATCCACAAGACCGGTACTGACACCTCGCATGTGCTTGCGTTGCTCAACGAGCGCTTGCTCCAGCGGCCCATCAGGGGACGATTTTGTTCGACACTGTACGCTGTGTTCAATCCCACAACCAGCAAACTCACTTTCTCTAACGCGGGGATGCCACTTCCGTTGCTGGTTTCCCGGGATGGTTGCCGCAAACTTGGCGATGGTGGCTTTCCCTCAGGAATGTTTCCCGGGGCCACGTACGAAGAGCATGTCTTCCAACTCCATTCCGAAGATTGCGTGCTGTTCGCGAGCGATGGCCTGCACGAATTGCAGAACCGCGAAGGGGTTCAGTACTGCGACACCCAAATGGAGAGTGCCTGGGCAAAATGCCTCGGCAAATCAGCCGGTGAATCGGTGGATTTTGTCTTGGAACGCCAGATCCTGTTTTCTAGCGGCTTCGACCCGCAGGACGATATAACTGCGGCAGCGCTGAAGGTTCTGCTCTAACGCTGGTCACGATACTTCGGTCTTTTCGTCTACGAATTTCTTGTTGTCCTCATTGGTACCCGTCAGCTCAAAGGAATTCATCAGCACCGCTTTACCCTTCTCGACGCTGGTAATGACATACGAACAGCCAATCCAGTGAGCTTCAGCGAGATCAGTCGACGACCACTGCGCAGGATGGTCGGGATGCGAGTGATAAAAGCCGACGATATCTTCTCCACGCTCGCGCCCTTCGCGCTGAATCTTCACCAGTTCCCGCGGATCGATGTGATAGCGGTTCTCAGGGGAATCGGTGCGGGTGTTCTCACAGCGCACGACCGAAGTCACAACGCGGCCGTCGCCATTCATCTCTCCCAGCAAAACCCCGCAACATTCGTGCGGATAAGTCTCTTCGCCGTGAAGTCGAAGGGCGGCGTAGGCCGTTTGGGAAAGCTTCAACATTGCCAATTTCCAATTTTCAATTGCCGATTGAAAGACAAGGGAAGCGGCTCCAATCGGCAATTGGAAATCGCAACTCGGGAATCATTTCTCTTCCCAGAACCTCTCACTCAAATACTTGTCCCCAGAATCGCAGAAGATAGTCACGATCACGGCGTTTTCATTCTTTCGAATCTGCCGCGCCAGCTGTAGGCTGCCAACTACGGCTGCTGCAGCCGAGATGCCTACCAGCAATCCCTCTTCGCGCGCCAGGCGTTTGGCCATCACATACGACTCTTCCGTCGAAATCTCCAGATTCTCATCGGCCAGCGAAGGATCGTAAATCTTGGGCACAATCGCGCTCGGCATATGCTTCGCGCCTTCGATTCCGTGAAAAGGAGAGTCTGGCTGGAGCGAGACGCAGCGGATGTTCGGGTTCAACTCTTTCAGGCGACGCGTGGTTCCCATGAAGGTCCCGCTGGTGCCCAACATGGAAACAAAATGCGTGATCCGTCTTTCCGTTTGTTGCCAGATTTCGTTGGCTGTGCCATGGTAGTGAGCTTGCCAGTTGGCCGGGTTCGAATACTGGTCGGCGTAGTAGTAAAGATCGGGATGCCTTGCGGCAAGTTCACGCGCCATGCGGATCGCGCCATCGGAGCCGTCGGCGGGATCGGTGTAAAGGATGTTGGCGCCATACGCGCTGAGAATTCGTTTGCGCTCCACGGAAACGTTTTCGGGCATGCAGAGTGTGACTGGAAAACTCTGAGCAGCCCCGATCATGGCATAGGCGATGCCTGTATTTCCGCTGGTGGAATCCAGCAGAATTTTCCCGGGCAAGAGTTTTCCGCTGCGCTGAGCTTCGGCAATGATATTGGCTGCAGCACGATCTTTAACCGAGCCTCCGGGATTCATCCATTCGGCTTTGCCTAGCAGTTCGACGCCAGGCAGGTCGCGCGAAATCCGCTCTAGTCGCAGCAAGGGCGTGTTCCCAATGCGGTCGAGCGTGTGCTGTCCCAGACGTTGATCTGGCGTAGGCTGTTTGACTTGGGCCGGTTTTGCCGATGTATTTTGCATGCCGCGAACAATTCGTTCGTGACCAACGTAATGTAGTTGTAGGACGAAATTAACGTACGAAGTCTTAGTTTTAGATTATAAGAAGGCTTGATTCGATGCACAGACCAACGCCGCATCGCACTTTTTCTGCCCTCGCGCATCTAAGGCTTAATGGAAGACAGGAAGGAACTGTGAAGGGATGTCAACCAACGTGGAACAACGGACTTATGAAGACGCAGTCGCCTGGCTGCGCGATCACGGCTTTGACCTGATCGAAGCGCCGGGCACCCAGGGCCGCGTGTTTCTGAAGAAATACAACGTTTCGGCCGCCATCCAGAAAGATGGAGACGATGGCGTCAAGATTTTCGCCTACCCCGGATACCTGGTAGGCAGCGAGATTTCCAAGCTCGTCAACCGCGGCTACCAGCAGTTTCTGAAGACCGCCAAGAACGAAATTCCCGCGACCGCCGATCATTTGAAAGCGCTTCATCAGTTCTCCGAAGAATTGAAAGAAGCCCTTGGACTGCCCAGCCTCTACAACGAATCGCTGGGAACGGTGAGCGAGTCTTACCAGTACGACCGCATCGTCGATCGCGACAAAGCGACGGCGGATCGTCCCAAGCGTCCCTGGGAAGTAGCAGGCAAACCGATTGCGAAGGCGGCGAAGAAGGGCCGCGCGTAAGTCGGTAAGCAATTACTTTCGGTTTCGTACGTCTCGCACAAGAAGAGCAGTAGGGATATGGGCAGAGACCGGTTTCCGCCGATTGAGGCGCTCGCGGAACTCCATCAACGTTGGGCATTGCGCGATCTCGCTGATCTCCATCAACAAATAGCCAGATAACGACATTCCCGCCTTTGCGGCTCGAGCCTTAAGTCAGTGGTGCGGGGTGTCCGGTACGCTGCGAATCTGGATTACCTTCGACATTTTCTGAGCATATCGTCATTCCCCATTTTCTGTCACGACCGATTCGGCGTCGCGACGATAACGACAACATTTCTTTCCATATGCGAAACTAATCCGCCGGAGGCCCACCATGCGCTTGATTTTCTTCATCACCGTCTTCGCCCTTACTGCGTTCGCTGCAGATTCACCTGAGTCGGCCGTTCAGCAAGTAATTCAGAAGCAGCAGGACGCCTGGAACCGCCACGATCTCGCTGGCTTCATGGTGGGATACTGGAACTCGCCCGACCTGACGTTCTTTTCGGGAGCGAAGCAAACCTCTGGATGGCAGGCGACGCTCGAACGCTATCAAAAGACTTACCAGAGCGAAGGCCGTGAGATGGGCAAACTCGAATTCTCTGATCTGAATGTGAAAGCGCTTGGCCCAGACGCTGCCTTCGTCCGTGGCGCCTGGCACTTGACGATGTCCGACGGCAAGACGCCGCACGGCTTGTTCACGCTGGTCTTCCGGAAGTTTCCCGATGGATGGAAAATCGTCCACGATCACACTTCCGCGGCGGAATGAAAGAAGCTCTCAGCTCTCAGCTTTTGGCTCTTAGCTTGAATCGACCCCCTGGTAGAGGACAGGCGCCTCTCCGCCCGTCTACTTCTTCACCCTGACCTGCACCCGCGTCCCTTCCGGCAGCTCTCCATTCGTCAGCTTGATCGCGCCGTTCTGCACCACACCTTCGAATTCCTGCGGCATTCGTACGGGCGTGACCGGTACGCTCGCTCTCCCCATACCTTTATCCATGGCTTCATTCGCCAGGCGGTCCGCCTCGGCATTCTTGCCGCGCAGCACATGCTGAATCGAGAACCACTCCAACTGCCGGATCAACTGCTTCGCACGCCCATGCAGATCCTGCAGCGTCGGATTCTTGACTTTGTACTCGCCCTTAATCTGCTTCACCAGCAATTCCGAATCGCTCACCACCTTCAGCGCTTTGGGCCCGTGCTCGACCGCATACTCCAGGGCGCCGATCAATCCCTGATATTCCGCGACGTTGTTCGTCTGATGTCCTAGATACTGGCTGAGCGAAGCAACTTTCTGTCCCGACTCGTCTTGAATGACAACTCCATATCCTGCAGGACCAGGATTCCCGCGCGCACCGCCATCGGTGTAAGCAATTAGGTAATGTGCTGGAATTTCCGCAGAAGAATAGGAAGGCATGTCCAAGTTTACAACGGCCTTAACGACGACACCGATTTCGTAGAGACACGGCTTGGCGGCATCTTCCGTCGCCAGGAAGAAAGACGCTGCAATGCTGCGTCTCTACCGTTCGTTCTTTGGGTCTCTCACGGCAAGCTATGCCGTTTGAAAAACTCCCAGATGGTCAGAGTCGCATCCAAGTTTCGGCTGGCTTTTCCAATGATGACCACAGGCAGATACTGGGAAGCACCCGGCCACGCGTGGCCTCCGCCGACGATGGTGTAGACCAATACCTCGGTTTTTTCTTTGCCCCCGGCGTAGAGTTCGCGGCGCACGGTTGTCCCGTCGCCCGCGGTGTCTGGCAACTCTTCTATGGCTGGTTTATCGGACGTCTCATCCCATTTCCTCCAAAATTCGCTCGCCCGCGCCAGAGAAATGGAATTCCCGTGATTCGGTCCGACGACTCCTCCTTCTATATGCACGATCGGATCCTTAGAACCGTGGATATAGAGTACCGAGATCGGCCGTGAGGGGTTGCAGACCGGGACCAGTGATTCCGGCATGGTAGCCGCGACGGAGGCAATCGCCGCGATCTTGCCGCTCAATTCGCAGGCCAGTCGGTTCGAAAAGAATCCGCCATTCGAGATGCCAGCCGCATACACGCGCTTCGCATCTACCCCGTGCGTTCGTTCGAGTTCCGCGATGAGTAACCGGATAAAACCCACGTCGTCTGCTGCCGAAAGCCCTCGGGTATCGTTCCAGTGTTTGTCGACGCCGTCTGGATAAGCCACCAGAAATCCTTGCCGGTCGGCTAGTTCATCGAAGTGCGTAAACGTTGGCATCCCATTGGCTCGGCCGTCGCCGCCATGAAAAATCAGTACCAGCGGCAACGTCTTTCCTTCCGGCGAGGTTTTCGGAGTGTGGAGCAGATACGTGCGCTTGACTCCGCCGACATCGATGCTCAGATTCTGATTGCCGCTCGGCCTTCGCCACACGTGCAGTTGTGCCTGGCAGGCGATCGGGAACGAGACCGCCACCATCACGCAAACGAGAAACCTGCTGCGACGCATGCACGCTCCCAAGCTTCCGGGAAAATTAAACCATGAACTCAAAGAAAGAAAGTTGTCTAGTTATCTTCCAGCGGCCAGACGCGTGGCCAGGCGCTGCGGAAGGTTCGCACCTACAATGCGATCTTGCGCCTGTTTCAGGTTATAAGGAGTGCGCCAGAACGACACGACGCTGGCGTCCGAATCATAAAGCGCAAACGCCGCCCGCCAATCTCCGTCGCGTGGCTGCCCGACAGATCCGGGATTGATCAAATAACGCAAACCTTTTTTCAGCGGGAAATCCGAAGCCTCCGCCTGCCCTACGGTCCGGTATTCCGGACGATACGCATCGGCGTTCGATCCATTCCCCAGAAAAGTTCCCTGCAAATGCGAATGTCCGAAAAAAGTGATGGGAGCCGACGAGGTCAGCAGCGGCTCAACCGCATCGCGCAACGACACTACATACTCATCTTCGTCAATGGGCGACCCGTGGACGAACTGCACTTCCGGAAGATCCTCGACCTTCACTGGGCCTTGCGGCAAACCCCGCAGCCAATCCAGATTGTCGGGGGTGAGTTGGCTGCGCGTCCACAGCGCCGCGAGTCCCGCAATTGGATTGAAGTCCTTCAAATCCATCAACCCGGCCGAAGCCTTGTCGTGATTGCCGCGAACGAAATGTTTCCCTAGCGCCCGCGAGCGCTCCACCACCTCATTCGGACTCGCGCCGTAGCCAACGATGTCGCCCAGATTGACGACGAGATCGTAACCAGGAGCCGCCGCCAGGCAGGCATCCAGCGCTTCGAGGTTGCTGTGAATATCGCTCAGTAAGAGAACGCGCACTCGGGCTCCGCGCAAAGTGGGGATTATAGACCCACGTGAACGATTAAGGTAACTGCGAATGTTCTTGTTCCGAAAAGCGAAACAGTGGGACTATGCGTTCACTACAGGACAACGCGCCCAATGTCCGGCCGCGACTTCGACTAACCGAGGAAGGTCCCGCGCACATTCCGGAATACGATACCCGCATCGCGGCTCAAACGGACACCCCGCCGGCACCGCATGCAACGGGGGAACCGTCCCTTCAATCGTCTGCAAGGGATGATTGCGGTCTGTCTTCAATGTCGGCACCGCCTTCAGCAAGCCTCGCGTATAGGGGTGCGCCGGCGCACGAAAAATATCTTTTTTTGCTCCCAACTCCACCAGATTGCCCGCATACATCACGGCGACCCGGTCGGCCACTTCGGAAACCACCGCCAGATCGTGGGAGATGAACAGCATGGTCAGGCCAAATTTCCTGCGCAACTCGGCGAGCAGTTCCAGGATCTGCGCCTGGATGGTCACATCGAGCGCGGTCGTCGGCTCATCGGCAATCAACAATTGCGGACGGTTCACAATCGCCATCGCGATCATCACCCGCTGCCGCATTCCACCCGAAAGTTGATGAGGATAATCCCGCGCCCTCCGCTCCGCGTCGGGAATCGCCACGTCGTTCATCGCGGTGATCGCCCGAGCCCAAGCCTCGCGCTTGCCCGACTCGCCGTGCGCGCACACGGCTTCTGCAATCTGATCGCCCACTCGCATCACTGGATTGAGCGCGGTCATCGGCTCCTGGAAAATCATGGCAATCTGAGATCCGCGCAACCCGCGCATTTCCTCATCGGGAAGCTGCAGCAGCTGTTGCGATCCGTTGCCGTTGTCGAAGTTGATCTCGCCGGAAGCCCCGGCCTGCGGAGGAAGAAGCCGCATGATTGCCAGGGATGTAAGGGATTTTCCCGAACCCGACTCTCCGACCAACCCCAACACTTCACCTGGCGCGATGGAGAAGCTCAGATCACGAACTGCGGTCAGCGCGGGGGCGGGCGACCCCGTCCGTCCATTTCTGGAAGGAAATTCGATATGCAGATGTCGGACATCGAGCAAAGCGGCCACGAAGTCATCCTAGCAGGGTGGTTCCTCCGGCTACTTCTTCTTTGGTTTTAGGACAACTTCATCGTGAATTGGGATTGAAGCATGAGATGTGATCACCACGTGATTTGGCAGGTCGAAGTGTATCCGCGCCTGAGGCATCGTCCGAACTTTTGGCTGTTCCAAACGAAATTCGTACGTCACTTCGACTTTACGGGGTTCTCCGGACGAAAATGTCCAAGTCTTGATATTGCTCTGCGCCTCTTCGGCCAAGAGTGCTCTGGGCGTTCCTACGTAAGTGGACGGCCCACTAATTTCAGACGATGTAGCCCTCCCGTCCGACCCAATAGCTACGGAGACCGTCACTACACCTTCGACCTGTGCCTGGCGTGCGAGCTCAGGGTAGCTTGGGGCGTCAAGATCTCGAACGCACAGAGTTTCTTGAGCGAAAACGGGTTGGCCGCTAAGCAGTAAAAAACAAAGCCATAGGCGGATCAATTCAACTCCTCACGAGTGAACCATACCTTCTCGACGTCCGCGTCACTGTCCCAGAATCAGCGGCAGTCCGTTCTTGCTGTTCCCAATGACCACCACTTTCGAATTCGCGCTCTTGGCCAGATTCTCGGTGGCCTCAATGCCCTTCCACTCCAGCAACTGCGGGCTGATCCCCTGCGCCACGATCTGCTGGAAGTCGCGAATGCCCGCCGCCTCGATGCGTTTACGCTGGGCTTCCTGGGTCTCTTTCTGCAGGCGGAAGTTCATGGCCAGCGCTTCCTGTTCGGCCTGTTGTTTGGATTCGATGGACGCCTTGAGCGTGGCCGGGAGTTGAATGTCGCGCAACAGAATGCTCTCGACAATGAATCCGCGCTGGCTAAGCAACGAAACCAGCTGATCGTAGATTTGTTTTGCCACCATTTCACGCTCCCCGGTATAGAGCGCGTTGGCGGTGTGGGAGGCCGTGGCTTCGCGGATGGCCGCACGCAGGTTCGGCTCAATCAGCACCGCCTCATAGTCCGGACCGATCTTCTGGTAAACGTCCGACGCCTTCGTGGGATCGACGTGATAAATGAGCGAGGTGTCCAGATTCATCACCAGCCCTTCGCTCGACGGCACGCTGGCCGACTCTTTCAGAGTCTGCGTCTGAATCGACATCTCGTTGTTGGTCTTAAGCGGATTAATGAGATGCATGCCTTCCGGCAGCATTTCCCCGGTGACCCGTCCGAATAGAGTCAGTACTCCGACATGTCCAGTCCCCACACGCGTAACCGCGCTGAAGAGGAGGACGACGATCAGAAATGCCACAATCGCCACTCCGATCAGGCGAAGCCCCGCTCCCGGATTGCTATCGATGATTTTTCCCCGAGCGTCATTGAATATTGTCATCGCTTTTCCCTCGAAGAAAATTCTATTGCGACCATGCCACGTTGCTAAGTGCCTAGAAGCGCTCCCGACCCAGGAAGATCTCACTCTTAGAGACGCAGCTTAGCTGCGTCTTCTGTCCACACGAATCAAACCGGCTAGACAAAACATGCAAATTCCTGCACATTGACACCCCTCTACTACCGACATATAGTTTCTCCGCCAAGGCATACACCGCGCTGCACTTGCGTTTCCCCCCACAGACAGCATCCGCGGATTCGAAATCTCAGCATACTAAGGATCATCGATGACTTCTCTTTCCCCTGAAGTTCGCTCCAGAAAGCTCTTCGCCGTTCTCACCACCGCAATCGCACTCTTTGCTTTGACCAGTTTGGCGAGCTCGCAAATCGCCCTCGTGAAACTCAGCACCGACACGTTCACCAACTCCTCAAGCCAGCACGCGACTGAAGTCGAGCCCGACACTTATGCTTTCGGCAACACCATCGTCACCACCTTCCAGGTAGGACGCATCTTCGGCGGCGGCTCCTCCGACATCGGCTTCGCCACCTCCACCGACGGTGGAAATACCTGGACCAACGGCTTCCTGCCGGGCGTCACGACCTTCTTTGACGGCGGATCCTTCTCCGCCGCCAGCGATGCGGCGGTCTCCTTTGACTCCGCCCATGGCAAATGGCTGATCTCGATGTTGGGTCTTTCCTCCAACAACAGTGTGCTGGTCAGCAGCTCGAATGACGGCATCACCTGGAACAACCCCGTCACCGTCGACAACCGCAGCGGCTTTGCGGACAAGAACTGGATTGCCTGCGACAACAATCCCGCCAGCCCCTTCTTCGGACACTGCTATGTCGAGTGGGATGATGCGGGCGCTGGCGATCAGGAAAAGATGAGCACCTCGACCGACGGCGGCCAGACTTGGAGCACGGGCGTCAATATCCGTAACGCCTTCGGCCTCGGCGGACAGCCTGTCGTCCAGACCAACGGCACCGTCGTGGTTCCCTTTGAAGGCAACGGCATTCAGGCCTTCTCCTCCACGGATGGCGGCACCACGTGGGGTAATCTGGTCACGGTTTCGACCATCAGCGATCACGGCGTGGCCGGCGGCCTGCGCACCTCTCCGCTGCCTTCTGCCGACGTCGACAACATCGGCACCGTCTATGTCGCTTGGCAGGACTGCCGCTTCCGCACAGGATGCAAATCGAACGACATCGTCTTCAGCACATCCACCGATGGCAAGACCTGGAGCAAGGTCTCGCGCATTCCCATTGACGCGACCACCAGCACGGTCGATCACTTCATCCCGGGCTTCGCCGTCGACCACACCACCGGTGGAAGCACCGCGCATCTGGGCTTGACGTTCTACTTTTATCCGACTACCAATTGCTCGACTTCCACTTGCAAGCTTGGCGTGGGATTCATCTCGTCTCAGAATGCCGGGACGACTTGGACCAAAGCCACGCGCCTGACTCCCGCCATGCAACTCGGATGGCTGCCCAACACTTCGTCCGGCCTCATGGTCGGTGACTACATCTCAACCTCGTACACCACGGGTGCTTTCGGCGTCTTCGCCAAGGCCAACAAGAAAACCGGAGCCACCTTCGATTCCGCCATGTACACCACTATGACCGGACTCGAAGCCTTGGGCACGGAGGAGCAGGTCAGCTCCGCCCACGACCGCCCGGTGCCTAACGCCCACTCCGATCACGGACCGCGCCAGTACTACGATCTCGACAACCAGATCCCAATCCCGCCGTCGGAACGGGACTAACTGTTTCTCCTGCTCGACTAAGGACGGGCGCCCGCGCCCGTCCTTTTTATTTAGCAAGAACTACGTAGCGACGGCCGCCTCGGCAGCCCACTCGCGAAGCGAACGCAATCTCCGGTTTTGCCAAACCCCGCGTCCACAGCCCATTCCACTGCATTTTCCACAAACACTATCCGACCGGTCGTCTCTCATCCCTCAAGATTTCTGTCTTGTTCCGAGACCTTCTGAACAGCGAACACGCTGGTTGCACCAATTCCTGTCACCCACCTGTGCGCCACGTGCACTCGATTCAATTCAAACCACATAGAGTTTCAGCATTTTCATTGACTCTAAACACAGGAGGAGTAAAACCATAATCGTTCTTTGACACGTTCTAAGTTTTCCCGGTTGGTGCGGCGTCCGGGGCTCAAGCGAAGTCACTCTTCAACATCGCAAGATGCAAATGAAGAGAGGGTAAGCGAGGGTCTAAAGCTAAGCGCTGGTCGAGGCGAATCAGAACATCATGTCGAAGGCAATATAGGGTCCCGAAGCGTTGAACAGGTTTATCCGGTTGGCGGTGAGCCCGGAGCCCAAGTCTAGATCGCTGGCAGCGCCCCGCAAGGGAAGCCACCAGGTCAGGTCAGACAAGGGTCTAACGCGAGCTACTGGCCGAGACGAATGAGTTCAACATCCCTTCGGGACTCTTAATTTTTTGTCCCAAAAAATGTGGGGCGCCCTTGCCCGCCAGTCGCGTAGCGACGTCAGGACACTTCAGTTATATCCTCTGTGCAACATTCATCATGGTCGCGAGCATCGTGGCCACCAGTTTCTCGTGGCCGCTTTTGACCGCGAAACAATCCGCAGAACAGATCGTCAAAGTCTTGCCCGCACGCTTCACCCCGGCACGCGCCACGAACGCATCGCCCTCGGCGGGCGCCAGCAGATTCACCTTGAACTCCACGGTTAACACTTCACCGTGTGAAGGAGCCACGCTGAGCGCCGCATACCCGCAGGCCGAATCGAGAATGCTGGTGATCACGCCCGCATGCACAAATCCATTTTGTTGCGTCAATCGAGCATCAAAGCCGCAGCGGATTTCCACCGCGCCGCGCTCGATGGATGTCATCTCCGCTCCCAGCGTCGACATCAGCGCCTGTTTCGCGAAACTCGCCCGCACTTTTTTCTCAATCGCGTCCATGCCGGGAAGCTAAACGAGCTGACCATGCACTCGCCAGCTTTTTGCAGTCAGCACTCAGCATTCGGCATTCAGCCCGTCCCATTTCGCATTGATCCGACGCAACCGGCGACTTTGCCTTTTCTCGGTACTCGGTACTGTCTACTGTCTTCCCAACAACCCAACTCTCCTTACCCCGGCCGCGCGCGCCAGGTCGATGGCATCGGCGACATACTGAAAGTCGACGTTGTCCTCGCCGCGCACGAACGCGATCCGCTCTGCCCGTGTTTTGAAAATATCGTGCAGACGGCTCTCCAAATTCTCCCAGCTCACGTCTTCCTGATTGATCTTCAACCCGGGCGGTTGATCTTTCGCCCCGTTGACCACCTGAATCACAATCGTTCGCTCCACGAACCTATCCTTCGACGCTTTATCGTCGGGCTGAGGAATCTGCGCATCCAGTCCTGCGCGCTTTTGCTGCGTGACCACAATCATGAAAATGATGATCAGCACCAGCAACACATCGATCAGCGGAGTCACATTCATCTCCGCGCTAGACGGACCACCGCCTGCCGAGAACGCCATATCGTTCGCTCCTGTTCGGCACGCGCGTGTGCTGCATCATTTGGACACCCCGCTCTCCAGCGAAGTTCCCGTTCAGAATTTTTGACCGCGGAAAAGTTGAAGAACCCGGCATTCACAGGCATGATAAAAGCAACCGTCACCCACAGCCCGGCGGCTCTCGAACCACATGAGACTCTCCCAGCTTTTCTGGTTGCTTACAGTTTTATTCGCCGCTGTCACGATTCATGCCCAGGACAACTACGAAATCCAGGTCTACGGTTCGGAACTGGTTGCCCCAGGCAACACCATGTTCGAGATCCACTCCAACTTCACCGTCGACGGCAGCAAGACGGTGCAGGATGGGGTCCTCCCTTCAAACCACGCCGAGCACGAGACCCTCGAAATCACGCACGGATTCAACGATTGGTTCGAGACCGGCTTCTACGTTTTCACCAGCATTCAACCCGACGGCGGTTGGCAGTGGGTGGGCGATCACATTCGTCCGCGCATCGCGATTCCGGAGAAATGGCACTGGCCCGTGGGACTCAGCTTATCGAACGAGATCGGCTACCAGCGCCGCGCCTTCTCCGTCGATACCTGGACATGGGAGATGCGTCCCATCATCGACCAGAAAATCGGACGCTGGTACTGGTCTTTCAATCCCACATTTGATCGCTCGTTCCACGGTGAAAGCGTTCACAAGGGATTCGAGTTCTCTCCCAATATCAAGTTCAGTTACGACTTCACGCCGAAGATTGCCGGAGGCCTCGAGTACTACGGCGCTTTCGGCCCTGCGACAGAATTCGATCCCGTCCGCGAACAGCAGCACCAGTTCTTCCCCTCCATCGATCTCAACGTCTCACCCAAGTGGGAGTTTAATTTCGGAGTAGGGATAGGGGTCACGGCGGGCACCGATCACTTGATCGTGAAAGGCATCATCGGCCGCCGCTTCGACTGGGGCCACAAAAAGTAAGGGATGATGTGGGTGCCCCGTCCTTGTCGCTGCGGCTTTTTGCAGCGACAGGGCGGGGACTATCCAACGGGTCCAAACTGAGGCTGCGGTGGGGGCGGCGGCAACGGAGGCGCCTGCGGATACACCACTCCCGCCAACGCCGGATACCGCGCCGCAAAGAAATAAATCGCATACGCCGGAAAGAACACAATCGCAGGTACCGACACCAGAGACACCACGTACAAAATCAATCCCAGGATCGCCAACCCCACGACCACCGCTGCCGAGATCGTATACAGGTTCCACTGCAATCCCCCGGCTTTGCCCATCAGGATCGCCACCGTTCCTAACCCTCCCAGCGGAATCGCCATCACCAGAACGACAATGGTCGCCGCGATCCCCACTACCACGGCCGTTCCTAGCGCCATCACGATCTTCATCGCGAGATAGCCTACATAGTGGCCCTTCTCCGCGTTAACCATGGGCAGCAATCGCCGCCAGCCTTCGATCGCACTCACACCTTCGAGCGCCATCTGCGGCACCACGAAATCCTTGGTCATAACGTGCACTGCCGACAGCACTACGAGAAACGCGAAGAATATGAAGAACAGGGCGATTCCACCCAGGATCATCGGCACCATGTGCTCTTTCGGCTGCTTGATCCATCCCGCGACGACGGCGAAGCCGAGCGGAATCCCAATCAGAATCACCATCCCCGCCATCGTTCCCAGAAACAGCAGGATCTGCCACACGAAATATCCCAAGCCCACACCCTGCCGCCGCGACCAACTTTTGCCAATCTCGCAGTTCTTGGCGATCACGCCGTCGAACAATACAAACCGCATCACGCTGCTGACATAGAGGAAGACCACCATGAACACGAAAGCAAAAATAACCAGGAACGCGATCAGCCCTGCAACCGCCGCAGGGTCGATATGCGGCAGCGGAGGCAGTCCGGGAATATCCAGAAGCCGTCGCGAGTCGTCAGGCGTCCGGTTCGGCACGGTGAAGCCGTTAAAGTTGCAGCCGCCCGACGTTAGCTCACCGGCCAGCATCCCGACCAGCGCCAGCTTCGCCCACTGGCCGAGCCGAAACGGTTTCAGCAATTGCTGTTTGGTATGTTCAAACGCGGGACCAATCGCATCCACGGCAGAAATAGCCAAGGGACACCTCGCGGTCAAGGTAATTGGAGGAAGGGAAAGGGTCAATGGATTTTTGATTGTTGATTCAAAGTTCGATTTACGAGTTACGAAGTACGATTGACGAAGAAAAGGCGGAAAACCCGTGCTCATGGTTTTTCAATCGAAAATCGTAAATTGCCTTCATTCGTACCGGAGCGCTTCCACGGGATCCAGCTTTGACGCCTTCAGCGCCGGCACCAGCCCGCTCGCCACTCCCACCAGCAGCAACACCAGCGTGGAAATCAAGCACCGTGATCAGTGAGATCTTCAAATGAATGTCGGCCTTCCCTGAATCGTCTTCAAATAGCGCACCCATCAGAGGCAGCGTGCCAACCGCAGCGGCAACCGCGTAGGACAGCAGCACGCCAATCGCTCCGCCAATCAGCATGATCAGGAGCGTCTCTGACAAAAACTGCAGCTTGATATGCCACTTTCGTGCGCCGAGCGCACGTCGTAACCCGATCTCGCGGATACGCTCATCCACCGACACCAGCATAATATTCATCACGCCCACGCCGCCAATCCCCAGCGTCAGCGCGCCAATGAAGGTCAGCAACACCTGCAGCCCAATCGTCAACGCGTCGATAATGGGGCGAAACTCATCGCGCCCGAACATCTGAAACGCCTTTGGATCGGTCGGCGAAAACTGCTGCCGCTCGGCTACCGCCGCCAGCACCTGCGCCATCGCTTTCTTCTCATATTGCGGAGCGATCGGCGCGAACACCATCACCTGCGCGTAACGTGTATTCCACAATTCGCTCGCCGCCGAATACGGAATCCATACCGACTCGTCGTCGCTCGAAAAATAATTGCTCAGCTGGATCTTCCGCTCCATCACACCGATCACTGAGAACCGAACCCCCGCGATCAGCACGGTCTCGCCCACCGCGGGACGCCCGCTGAACAACTGCTCCTTCACCCTGCCGCCCAGAAACGCCACCCGGCGGTGCTCCAGTTCGTCGCTCGCGTTGATCCAGCGCCCCTCAGACGGCACTTCATTTCGCATCTCGCCGTACTCAGGACACACCCCGCGAATCGCCGCCGTCCCCACCAAGCGGTCGCCATAGGCAATGCCCGGACGCTTCACCGTTTCCAGGCACGCATATTTCACCAGCGGCGCGTCGGCCTTCACCATGTCGATGTCGGCCTTCTCCAGCACAACTTTCTTTCCGGCGCGTTGTCCACCCGGCTGCTCGCTGGTTTGCTGTGGCCACGCGATCACCACGCTCCTGCCGAAGGCGTCGAACCCGCTCACCAGAATCTGCCGGAAGCTGCTGCCATACGCAATCAACAACGTAACGGTAGCAATGCCCCACACCACGCCCAGCATGGTCAAAAGACTGCGCGTAACGTTCCGCTTCAAAGCCACCCACGCTTCGATAATGATTTCTGAAAACATAAAAACCGGCGTCGGACGTCAGACCTCGGACCTCCGCCGCCAATTCCCGAGGTCTGAGGTCCGAAGTCCGAGGTCCGCTCTTACCCCCCTGCCTCATACCGTAAGGCCTCAATCGGATCGATCGACGCTGCCCTGCGCGCTGGATACAGCGCCGCAATCACCGCAATTGTTCCCAGTAGCGCCGTGGCGATCAAGCCCGACTGCCAAGTCGGCAACAATCCTGCAAAAAAATCCGGCATCGGCAACAGATCAACCAGCGAGCACAATCCGTAGGCCACGGCCAACCCGATCGCTCCACTTAGGAACGCGATGATCAGTGCCTCAATAAAAAACTGCCGCAGAATCGTATGGGCGGGAGCCCCTAACGCCTTCCGCACGCCAATCTCGCGGGTGCGCTCCCTGACCGCGACCATCATCACGTTCATCACGCCGAGGCCACCAAGAAGCAGCGTCACCACGCCGACAGCACCGAGAAAATACTTCATCCCATCGGTCATCTGCCGGAAGGCCTTCGCCTCCTGCACCGTATCCCATATCGGACACGCCTCTTTGTCGCGCGGATCGAAATTATGCAGCCTTCCCAAGGCCGCGCGAATCTGTCCCTTGCACGCCTCATGCTGATCAACCGATCGCGGCGTGACCAGCATTTGATCAAAGCTGTCCTCAGTCGCAGGAGGCTTATTGGGGAAATCGCGCATCATCGCCGAGAAAGGAATGAAAACTTTATTCACATCCCAACCGTCGTAGCTGGAATCCTGTTTCTTCTTCAGCATCACACCAACGACGGCGAAAGGAATGTCGTCGATGTAAACGTTCTGTCCCACGGCATCGCGTCCGGGAAATAACTGCTTCGCCGCATCGCTCCCCAAAAACGCCACTCTCCGCGCCTGGTTCTGATCATCCCAGTCGTAGAAGCGCCCCACCGCAACATCCAGACTGCGAATGTATCCAAACGGAGGATACGACCCTGTCACGGTCAATGCAGCATTGTTGTAGTTGCTGTGAACGCGCACCGTATCCTGCTCCAATTCCGGCAGCGCATATTCGCAATCGGGAGAATCCGCCTGCACCACCGGCACATCGCCAGCCACCCACCGAACCGCCCGCCCAGCGCGGGTTCCGCCCGCCTGCATGCTGGTGCGCCCGTGAAAGACAATCATGATGTCTTTCCCCAGGTTGCGCGTCTGGTCCTCCTGCCCCTTGCGCAATCCCTCGCCCGCCGCCACCATCAGCACAATCGACACGATCCCCCACGCAATTCCAAACATGGTAAGAAACGTTCGCAGCTTATGGGACCAAAGCGTCCGCAACACATCGCCAATGAGATCGCGCAAGACCATACAAACAATGGACGGACCACCCGGGCGAACGTAAGCCCAACTCCGCCTGCTCTTAGATACGAATGAAGCCCAGGATTTGTTGCAGAAAATGTGGAAGAAGATGCTCACGTAGCGACGGACGCCTTCGCCCGTCCCGAGGGTTTTCGTAGCGACCTTTGCGGATGTTCTTTGCGCCCTTTGCGTTCAAAAGCTTTTACTAGGTACTGCGTACTGGGTACTTCGCATCCATCCCGCGAGTTCCCGTAGCGCGAGTTCGCACTGCAACCGGTGCCGCTGCTTTCTTGTCGCGAATCTTCGTCTCCCAAGCGGGCAGCAAATCAAACGTAATATTCGCCGGCTGAAATTTTCTCGGATCCGCCTGCGTGATGTAATTCATCAACGATCCCAACGCCGTCGCCCGCGGAGGCCCCACCGGCTCCGCTCCTTCTACGATCGCTGTAGCGTGAAGCCCCGCCAAGAGGCCGGTGGCAATCGACTCCACATAACCCTCGACTCCGCAAATCTGTCCCGCAAACAAGACTCGTGGATGCTGCCGCATCTGCAAAGTGTCCGTCAGCAGCGTGGGCGCATTGATGTAGGTATTGCGATGAATCTGCCCGTAGCGCAAAAATTTTCGCATTCTCGAGCCCCGGAATCAGCCGCAATACCCGCGCCTGCTCGCCGTATTTCAAATGATTCTGAAATCCCACCAGGTTGTAGGAATCCGCCCGCAGATTTTCCTGCCGCAACTGCACCACGGCATACGCCTGCTTCCCCGTCCGCGGATCGCGTAGCCCCACCGGCTTCATCGGCCCGAAGCGCAAGGTATCTCGCCCCCGCCGCGCAATCTCTTCAATCGGCAGGCAGCCCTCGAAGTAATTCAACTTCTCCCAATCGCGCTGTTCCACCGACTGCGCCGCAATCAAGGCGTCATAAAAGATGTCATATTCCTCTTTGGTAAACGGACAGTTGATGTAATCCGCCGTCCCCTTGTCATACCGCGCCGCCAGGTAGACACGATTCATGTCAATCGAATCGGCCTCGACAATCGGACTGATCGAATCAAAAAAGAAAAGCCGGTGCTCGTGTGGCGCGGGCACTCCTGCCCGCGTGCCGGCAGCATCGGGTATGTTAGAAGGATCCGGACCGCCGGAACCGTCGGGGGAATTGTGGATGCCTCCACATAGCCGCGCAATCTCCGCCGACAGTCCATCCGACGTCAACGGCCCCGAGGCCACAATCGTGATCGCATCCTCGTCGACGCGCGTCACTTCCTCGCGCCGCACCGAAATCAACGGCTCCCGCGAAATCACCTCGGTCACCCGCGCCGCAAACGCCGCCCGATCCACCGCCAACGCATGTCCCGCCGGAACCGCGCACTCGCGGGCGAGCTCGAGCAGCAACGATCCCGCGCGCCGCATTTCTTCCTTCAACAACCAGGGCGCCGTATTCACGCTCTCCGACTTCAATGAATTCGAACACACCAACTCCGCAAAGTCCGACGTCTGGTGCGCAGGCGTCGAACGCACAGGACGCATCTCGAACAACTCGACTTCGACGCCGCGCCGGGCACACTGCCACGCCGCCTCCGCCCCGCCAATCCGGCACCGATGATGACAACTCTCATACGGCCCGCTTCCCCAGCGCTTCCTGTCCCTTTGTCTCGAGCATCACTAATTTCCAGTTACCCAGCAGCTCCGCTCCCAGCGATTCATAGAGCTCGATCGCGGGCTTGTTCCATGCCAGCACTTCCCAGCGCATCCCGCGGCATTCGCGGCTCTGCGCGATACGCGCGACTTCCGTCAGCAGCGCCATCCCCAGCTTTTTCCCGCGAAATTGCGGGCGCACGAACAGGTCTTCCAGGAATAACTGCCGCCCGCGCCAGGTGCTGTAGTAATCGAAGTAAACGGCGTATCCCGCGGGATGCCGGTCCCACTCGGCGATGAGAGCATGGAATTTAGGCTCTTCGCCGAACCCGTCACGCGCCAGTTGAGCCTCGGTGATCTCGACCGATTCCGCTTCGCGCTCGAAATCCGCCAACTCCCAAATCATGGTTCGCAGCAAGGAAACGTCGTTGACCGTTGCAGAGCGAATGGAAATCATGGAAAGAATGCTCCAGGATAAGCAGTGTTAGCCGCTATTATACTGTTCGGACGAACGACCAACGACGAAGGGCGGCTTACATGTCACGCATCGCACTCATTGAACCTGATCAAGCTACTCCCGAAGTAAAAGAGATTTACGAAAAAGCTCTCAAGGGCAAGCCGGGAAACATCCAGAAGGCGCTCGCACACCGTCCCGACATGCTGAAGAATTTTCTTCCCTTCTACGCCAGCGTTGGACGCTCGCTCGACCGCAAGTTGTACGAACTCATCTACATTCGCGTCTCGATGATCAACCAGTGCCGCTACTGTCTGCAGCACCATCTCGCCTCATCGAAGCGCGTGGGACTCACCGCCGACGATTGGGCCGCGCTCAAAAAAGGCGACTACAGCCGCTTCAGCGAAAAAGAACAGGCTGCCGTGCGCTACGCGGAAAAATTGACGAAGTCTCCACACGACGCTAACGACGCCGACTTCGCCACGCTGAAGAAATATTTCAACGATCCCGAGATCGTCGACATCCACATGCTCGCCGCACTGGCAAACTTGACCAACCGAGTCACCGATCCGCTGGGGCTGGAAGTGGAGTTTGCGGAGGAGAAAATCTAAGGCAGGCCACGGATTTCGCGGATCAAGAACAATTCTTGTCAAAAAGCTCTTGTCATTCTGAGGGAAGCGAAGAATCTGCTCTCGCGTGCCGCGTGCGAAAGGCTGATGAATAAGGGGACAAGCCTTCTAGAATTAATCCGCGCCCATCCGCGCGAATCCGTGGCGCCTTTAAAGAATTTCCCGCGCATCCCCCACCCGCCGCGTCACCCGCTCGCGATCGAGATACTCAAGCAACGGTATCGCGTACTTCCGGCTGACGCCTGTCATCTGCTTAAACGTTGCAACATCAATCTTGGTTGCTTTTATTTTGTAGGCCGCGATCTGCTTCCGCAATTCCTGCAGCGCCGATTGATGAAACACCAGGTCGTCCGAGATTTTCACCAGCACATTATCCCGCAACAGCAGCGTCACAATTTTCTGCGCCCGGCCCTTGTCCACCTTCAATCCGCCCAGCACTTCGTACAGCGCAGGAACTTTGAGCCCTGCCGAGGAAAACGCCGTCTCGATGATCTTCTTCGACTCGGCCTCGTCATCTTTCATGACCACGCCGCGCCCCGGCAGCCGCACCTGCTCGCCCGCAAACTCAATTTCTTTCTTCCCCGCCATTGAGGTCAGAACACTCTCAAAAACCTCCGGGCCAATCTTGGTTCGCTCCCGCAGTTCCTGCCGGCTGATTCCGGCAACCAGAGGATTAGCGTCGTGAAATTTCGCCACTGCCGTTCGGATTAGCCCTCGAGCCAGCGCGGTTTCGTGCGAGGTGGCCAGCACCGAACCGCACCACACCAGCCCCGCCGATTTCCCCAAGCGCGCCGCTTCTTCCCGCGTAACGTTCATCTCTCCGGGCACGTCTTCCAGAGGTAGCCCCGCGACCCCGCGACGTCGAACCCTCGCCTCCAGAACCTCTTCCTTCGATCCAGTCAGAGCGATGGAGAAAAATGCCATGCGGTCTGCCTGAGCCTGCTTCCGCCGCAATGGCGCCGCGTCCAGCACCACTCCGCCCCCAATCGTGACCACGGGAGAAAACTGCCGCAGAATGAAACGGTCGCCAGGCAACAGCGGCGTAGGTTCTGCCAACCGCAGTTGAACGTATTGCTCATCCCCGGGTTTGAGCTGCTTCATGTCATACAGACGCACTTCAGCGATGGTTTCCATCGTGTACGCATGAAAATGTACGCGCGCTGCATCCTTCAAAGGCCTGGCCGACGCGAGGAGCGACAGGCGTGCGTCAACGCGCGAGGTTGCATGAAACGTATCCGGCGGCGCCAGCATCATGCCGCGCGCCAGTTCCTCGGTAGTGATCGCCGCCAGGTTCAGTGCCGTGCGCTCACCCGCAACAGCCTGGTCTGCGGCCGATCCATGCACCTGAATGCCGCGCACTCGCACTCGCTTGCCAGTGGGAAATAATTCCAACTCTTCTTCTTTCCGAATTGTCCCAGCGACCAGCGTGCCCGTCACCACGGTCCCGAAGCCCTTCATGGTGAACACGCGATCGATCGGCAACCGCGCCAGCGCCTGCGAATCTTTCGCCGAAATCTCGCCTGCCGCCGCGATTAGCGCCTGCTTCAACTCGTCGAGGCCTGTACCCTTCAACGCGCTGACGGGAATAATGGGCGCACCTTCGAGAAACGAGTCTTTCACGAACTCTTCCACTTCCATGCGGACCACATCGAGCGTCTCGGCATCAACGAGATCTGCCTTGGTCAACACGGTGATGCCGCGCCGCACGGAAAGCAGGCGGCAGATGTCGAAATGCTCGCGCGTCTGCGGCTTGATCGATTCGTCCGCCGAAATCACCAGCAGGACCAGATCAATCCCCCCGATTCCGGCCAGCATGTTGCGCACAAAGCGTTCATGGCCGGGGACATCCACGAATCCAAGACGAATTTTCTTTCCCGATGGTGCCGCCAGTTCGAGATGCGCGAATCCAATGTCGATCGTAATGCCACGCCGCTTCTCTTCTTCCAACCGATCGGCATCGATTCCGGTTAAAGCCTTCACCAAGGCCGTCTTACCGTGATCGATATGACCCGCCGTCCCCACAATGACCGATTTCATGCAGTGTCAGTATATCGGGGCGGGTCCGTTGGCGTAGAGGACGGGCGCCCTCGTCCGCGAGCGTTCGTCCCTACACAAGCCATGCTCAAAATGCGACAATAGAACTTCCCATGACGAATTCCTCCGCTACCTTGGCCATCACCCCGGAGGTCGTGCGGGACCACGGCCTCACGCCCGACGAATACGAAAAACTCAAGAAGCTGCTCGGTGGACGCGAGCCCTCTATCACCGAGCTCGGCATCTTCAGTGTGATGTGGAGCGAGCACTGCTCCTACAAATCTTCTCGCGTCCACTTGAAGCGTTTGCCCACCCGCAGCCGGCGCGTGGTGCAGGGCCCGGGAGAGAATGCCGGCATCATCGACATCGGCGACGGCTGGGCATGCGCGTTCAAGATCGAGTCGCACAACCATCCGTCATTCATTGAGCCCTTCCAGGGAGCGGCCACCGGCGTCGGTGGCATCTTGCGTGACATCTTCACCATGGGCGCGCGCCCGGTGGCCGTGATGGATTCACTGCGCTTTGGGCCGATCACGTCTGATGTAGGGCGGACACTCCTGTCCGCTCCCAGCGCGGACAAGAGTGTCCGCGCCACACAAGCGGAGATTCACAAGAATCATTCCATTCTCGAAGGCGTGGTCAGCGGGATCGCGTCTTACGGAAACTGTTTTGGCGTGCCCAACCTTGGCGGAGAGACCAAGTTCGAGCCTTGCTACTCGGGCAATCCTCTGGTAAACGCATTCGCCCTGGGTTTAGTTAGAAAAGATCAGATTTTCTATGCGAAGGCGTCCGGCGAAGGCAATCCCGTGATTTACGTGGGATCGAAGACCGGACGCGATGGCATTCACGGCGCGACCATGGCCAGCGAGGAATTCAGCGAAGGCTCAGAAGCCAAGCGTCCTAACGTGCAGGTAGGAGATCCTTTCCTCGAGAAGCTTTTGCTCGAGGCGTGTCTCGAAGCGATGCAGACGGGAGCGATCGTCGGCATTCAGGACATGGGCGCTGCCGGATTGACTTGCTCAACCTGCGAGATGGGTGCGCGCGGCAACGTCGGAATTGAAATTGAACTCGACCGCGTGCCGCAACGCGAGACCGGCATGACGGCCTACGAGATCATGCTCTCGGAATCGCAAGAGCGCATGTTGCTGGTCGCGCAAAAAGGACGCGAGCAGGAAGTCTTCAAAGTTTTTGAGAAGTGGGGACTCGACGCCGCCGAAGTCGGACGCGTCACGAGCGATGGCAAAATGCGAGTGCTGCAGCACGGCGAAGTCGTCGCCGAGATTCCGAATGAAGCGCTTACCGATGAAGCGCCGTTGTACCAGCGGCCTTTAGAACGCTGGGAGCCTCCGGTTCCGCGCGAGATACCTCAGGGGCTAAAGCCCTTGTTTTCAGGGGCAGCTCGCGGCACGGCTGAAGCCGTGCCCTTCCCAAATCTCACTTCCAGCCTGAAGCAGCTGCTGGGAAGTCCCAACATCTGTGGCAAGCGCTGGGTTTGGCAGCAATACGACCACATGGTGCAGACCAACACTGTCGAAGGCCCGGGCGCGGGCGATGGCGGCGTGATTCGCATCAAGGGATCGAATCGCGGCCTGGCGATGGCGCTTGATGGAAATGGGCGCTGGTGCTACCTCGATCCGCGACTGGGCGCGATGCATGCCGTCGCCGAAGCTTGCCGCAATGTGGCGTGCTCGGGCGCGACTCCCGTGGCGGCGACCAATTGCTTGAACTTTGGCAATCCCGAGAAGCCGCACATCATGTGGCAGTTCTCGCAAGTGATTGACGGCATGACCAAAGCTTGCGAAGAACTCGACGTGCCGATCACGGGAGGCAACGTCAGCTTCTACAACGAAACTCTGGGTGAGGGAATTTATCCCACACCGGTCATGGGGATCGTTGGCATCTTCGATGACGTTCATAAGAAAGCGACTCCTGACTTCCGCGAGGCCGGGCGCACGGTCGTGCTATTGCGCGCCACCGAGCCGGGAGATATCACGGATGCAGAATCCGAATTTGGTTCTTCCGAGTACGCGAAAGAAGTTTTGGGATCGCTGTGGGGATATCCGCCGCAGTTGGAGTTGGAGAGGGAAGCGGCGCTGCAGAAGGCGCTGATCGAAATGATTCAGCAGGGGTTACCGGACTCGGTACACGATTGCTCAGAGGGCGGATTGGCGGTGGCGTTGGCGGAATGCGGGTTCGCAAAGGGAATTGGGGCGCGGGTGGATTTAGCGTCTTCCGGCCTTCCGGCGGAATTTGTTTTGTTTGGCGAGGATGCGAGCCGGGTGCTGCTCTCTTGCGACCAAACTAAGCTCTCGCGAATCAAAGAAATAGCGGTAAAATACGGCCTCTCGCTCGACACGCTCGGGGAAACGGTTCCGCAACAATTGGAAATCAAGCTGGACGGCAAGGTAGTGGTGTCGGCAGCGGTTTCCGCATTGAAAGACGAGTACGAGCATGCGCTCGAGCGGGCGTTGAAGACGGATCCGGAGTTGGTCGAGGCCTGAAGAATTGTTGATTGTTGAATTTTGATTGTTGATTGAAAGGCTCGTAAGCGCAGAGGTCGCGAAGAAACGCCGCAGAGATCGCTAAGAAGATCCAGGTTTTCTTTGTGACCTTTGCGTGATCATGGTGTCCTCTGCGGTCAAAGGCTTTTGACGGCGCTAAGTGCTAAAGGCTAACAGCTAAATGCTTCCTTCCGACAAATTTCGCGATGAGTGCGGGGTGGTCGCAATCTACCAGAACCCTGAGGCGGAGAAGCTTGCCTATCTCGGCCTGCATGCCTTGCAGCATCGCGGACAAGAGTCGGCCGGCATTGTCACGTCTGATGGTCTGACGTTGCATATGCATAAGGCCATGGGACTGGTGGCCGACATTTTCGTGGAAGACGTTCTCTCGCAGTTGCGCGGAACTTTGGCGATCGGGCACACGCGTTATTCGACGGCCGGAGATTCGGCATTGCTCAATGCGCAGCCCATCATGGTGCAGTCAAACAAAGGTGCGATGGCGCTCGCGCACAACGGCAACCTGGTGAACGCGCACGAGATCCGCGCGCGGCTGGAGTCCCAGGGATCGATCTTTCAGACCAACAGCGATACCGAAGTCATTGTTCACCTGATCGCGCTGTCGAAAGAACAGACCTTGCCGGAAGCAATGGCCGATGCGCTGCGCCGGGTCGAAGGGGCATTTTCGCTGGTGATGATCAGTCCTGACCGGATTTTTGCGGCGCGCGATCCGCGCGGCTTCCGTCCTCTGGCGATGGGCAAGATTCCGCGCAAGTCAGGGGAAGAGCACGACACTATCGTTTTTGCCTCAGAGACCTGCGCCTTCGATCTGATTGGCGCGACGTATGTTCGCGACGTCAAACCGGGAGAGCTGGTTGTGATCGGACCGGAGGGTATGAACTCGTACTTCTATTCTCCTTCGCCAGCGCAATCGAGCTGCATTTTCGAGCACGTGTATTTTTCGCGTCCTGACAGTTTGGTGTTTGGGCGTCCGGTGCAGGAAAGCCGGGAAGAAATGGGCCGTCAGTTGGCGCGCGAGGCTCCAGTCGAGGCCGACATCGTGGTGCCTGTGCCCGACTCCGGCGTGACTGCGGCGGTGGGTTATGCTGCGGAGAGCGGAATTCCGTTTCGCTTTGCGTTGATTCGCAATCATTATGTGGGTCGAACGTTTATCGAGCCACAGCAGAGCGTGCGCGACTTCGGCGTGAAGCTCAAGCTGAATCCGGTGCGTAGTTTGCTCGAGGGCAAACGGGTTGTTCTGATTGATGATTCCATCGTGCGCGGGACGACCAGCCGGAAGATTGTGCGCATGATCCGCAGCGCGGGTGCGAAGGAAGTGCATATGCGGATTTCGTGTCCGCCGACCATTTCGCCGTGTTTCTATGGGGTCGATACGCCTTCGAAGCGCGAATTGATTGCGGCGAATAAATCCGTTGAAGAGATTCGGGAATTCATTGGGGCCGATTCGCTTTCTTATCTTTCGCTCGAAGGATTGAAGAAAGCTTGCGCGGACGGCGAGAAGACCAACTACTGCACCGCGTGCTATACGGGTGTGTATCCCACGAACTGGGTCGAGATCGAAGATATTCTGCCGGCGGCGAGCAAGAGGTAAGAAATTTTCGATTTACGATTTTCGATTTGAAAAACCGAGACAGTCTTTCACCACAGAGACACAGAGAAAAACTATTAGAAAAGCCTGGCGCTCAGTGGGTCGGGTCATCAAGCCAACCTCAGGGGCTGAAGCCGCCGTTCTTCCAGTCTTTTGCGGCACGAGTGAACTCGTGCCCTTTTCTGTCTCGTGCCTTCCCTATTTAGAGTCCGGCCCTTTTTTATACTGTCGATGGTTGGCTGACAGCGGCTCCGAAAGCTTGTCTCGCGGCGGCGATGGTGCGTTGAATGTCTTCGTCGCTGTGGGCTGTGCTAAGGAACGCGGCTTCGAATTGTGACGGCGGCAGGTAGATGCCGTTGTCGAGCAGGTTGCGGAAGAAGCGTCCGAAAGCTTCAGTGTCAGACTTGGCGGCGGAATTCCAGTCGGTGACCGGCCCTGGGGCGAAAAACCAGGTGAACATCGAGCCCACGCGATTGAAGCAAATCGGAACTCCTGATTCCTTCGCGGCCATGGCGACACCTTCTGCCAACTCTGCTCCCAGTTTGTTTAAGCGGGGATAAATTTCTTTTTTGTGGTCGCGCAAATGGCGCAGCGTGGCGAGGCCCGCAGCCATAGCGAGCGGATTTCCGGAGAGCGTTCCCGCCTGGTACATCGGTCCGAGTGGAGCGACAAGGTCCATAATTTCGGATGGACCTCCGTAGGCGCCAACCGGAAGACCTCCGCCAATAATTTTGCCCATGGTCGTGAGGTCGGGGTTCATGCCATAGAGTTCCTGTGCGCCGCCGAAGGCGAGGCGGAATCCCGTCATCACTTCATCGAAGATCAGCAATGCCTTGTCGCGCTGGGTGATGGCGCGAAGGGCTTCGAGATATCCGCGGGCCGGGGGCACGCAGCCCATGTTGCCGACAACTGGCTCGACGATGACGCAGGCAATCTGATGGCGAAATTTCTTGAAGGCTTCTTCGAGCGCGTCGGTGTCGTTGTAGGGCAAGGCCAACGTGAACTGAGTGAATTCCTCGGGAACACCGGCGGAACCTGGGATTCCGAGAGTGGCGACCCCGGAACCGGCTTTGACGAGCAGAGCGTCGGCGTGTCCGTGATAGCAGCCTTCGAACTTCACAATGTATTTGCGCTTGGTATAGGCGCGCGCGAGGCGGATGGCCGACATTGTGGCTTCGGTGCCGGAGCTGACGAAGCGGACTTTCTGCATGTGCGGAAAAGCAGAGAGGACAATTTCCGCGAGATCGGCTTCGCTGGGCGTAGAGGCACCGAAGCTGGTGCCGTTTTTCGCCGCGTTGGTGATGGCGTCGACGACGGCGGGATAGGCGTGGCCAAGAATCTGTGGTCCCCAGGAGCCGATGTAGTCGATGTATTCGTTGTTGTCGGCGTCCCAGAGGTGGGAACCTTCACCGCGCACGATGAAAGGAGGATCGCCGCCGACGGCGCGGAAGGCGCGCACCGGCGAGTTGACTCCGCCGGGAATCATCTGTTCGGCGCGGCGCTGCAGCTTGCGCGACTGCTCGGTTTTGCGGGGCATGGGGATCCTCCTCGGCAAATTTTAACTATAGCAGCGGGAGGAGCGCCGGCAGCGCGACTAATCACAAGGACTTGTGACTCAGCGCACAACCGCGAAACCCTTTACCACAGAGACACAGAGTCACAGAGAAAACCTTTTATTGGAAATCCTTTGGAGGGCAGGCGTGTGATTGGCCGCGAGGCTGGGCGAATTCACGAGAAATTCACTTTCCCGAAACACTTGTGAAACATGGGGTGAGTACTCTCAGCACAGTACACGCCCTTCTAACCGGGAGGGTTTAGGACAGCTTCGGGGGGCTCCGGGCTGTCCTCTTTTCTTTTCTGTTCCATTACCGCAAGTGCGGCAGGAGCGGGTATTCCACCCACCGTTTGGCGTGGCCAGCGGGACGCTGCTCTACGTTACCTCCGGTTTTAACAATCCTGTAACCTTAGGCCTTGTTAGACTCCCCCAATCACTCATGGGGAATACGTTACCGAATTCGGCACAGAGTTAACCATAGTTAACATGAAATAATGTACTATACCTAAGTTCATGATGCGAGCCATTCAACAGAGGACAAACCGCAGAAGGGCGATCCTAGTGGGGATTCTGCTCGCAATGCTGACAGCGGCGCTGCACGCTCAATCGACCGATGCGAATTCTGGTCCTCCGGCGGATGATCCGCAGCTCACGATGTTTCCGCACTCGCAGACGGCACGATGGTGGGTTTCCGCACAAGACAACATCATTTCGCAGTGGCATCCGGGCTTCGATTCGAAGTACAACGGGCCAAACAGCTTTCACAGCCACGCCGAGGGCGCGACCTCGAATATCGGCACCGTGTTTACCGGGCTCGAACTGACGCACACGACGGAAATCTTCATGCACTTCGAGGCCGCGGCCGGAGGCGGCCTAAGCGACGCGCTGGGCCTTGCGGGATTTACCGATCTTGACGTGGTACGCAATCCGACGCTGGGGCGGACGCCGTACATCGCACGCGGCATGATTCGCCAGATCATTCCGCTCAGCGACGACACCGTGGAGGAAGAGCGCGATCCGTGGCATCTCGCCACCAAGGTTCCGGCGCGGCGGGTGGAGTTGCGCTTTGGAAAGTTTGGAGTCAACGATTTTTTCGACATCAATCAAGTCGGCACCGACAGCCATTACCAGTTCATGAACTGGACGGTCGACAACAATGGGGCGTTCGACTACGCGGCCGATACGCGCGGTTACACGGTGGGGTTGCTCGCCGAATACTTTGATCGCAACTGGACCTTCCGCTTTGAGGAAGCGCTCATGCCGCAGGTCGCCAACGGAATCGATCTGCAGTGGAACCTGCGGCGAGCGCGGGCGGAGAACTACGAACTGGAGTTGCATCCCAAGCTGATGGCCGATCGCGCCACCAACCTGCGTTTGCTGAGCTTCGTAAATCACGCCAACATGGGCGTGTATCGGGTTGCGGTCGAGAATTTTTTGGGGGGCAAGACACCAAAGCCGGAGATTACCGACCATCCCCTGCAAACAACGATCAAGTATGGCTTCGAGGTGAATCTGGAGCAGGAGATCAATCATTCCTTTCGCGCTTACAGCCGCTTTGGATGGAATGAGGGCCAGCATGAGTCGTATGCGTATACAGAAGTGGACCAGACGGTCCAAATTGGCGCGGATCGCACCGGGGAGCGGTGGGGGCGCAAGTTCGATAAAGCCGGACTGGTATTCGTGTCGAATGCGATCAAGGCCGATCACCAGCATTATCTGGCACTGGGAGGAAAAGGATTTCTACTCGGCGACGGCGGCTTGAATTACGGCCGGGAGAATATCGTCGAGGCTTATTACAACCTGCACGTGTGGCGCGGGTTCTTCACCGGGTTCGATCTGCAGCATATTAACAATCCCGGGTACAACCGAGATCGCGGGCCAGTGCTGGTCCCTTCAGCGAGATTTCATTTGGAGTTCTAAAGAAAATCCTCGCCCTGTCGCCGCAAAAACACGCGGCAACGAGGACGGGGCACCCAATGTTTTTACTTCTCGACTTTCACGCCATTCCAGAACGCCACGTGGTCTTTGATCTGGCTGGCGGCGGGCTTGGGCTCGGGGTAGAACCAGGCCGCGTCCTGATTACGCTTACCGTTGACCTCGACATCGTAATAGCTGGCTGTGCCCTTCCACGGACACACGGACTGCTTTGCGCTGGGCTTGAAATATTCTTTCTTGACCGCGTCGGGAGGGAAGTACTGGTTGCCCTCAACTTCGACGGTCTTGTTTGATTCCGCGAGTACTGCGCCTTCCCACGTTGCTTTTGCCATAACACCCAGTTAGATTGCTCATCGGGCAAGGAGTTTCAAACTTTGACGGACGCTCCTAACTTCAATGGACACTCGATGGTGGGACAGCTGCTGAGGGTGATGCTGTGCTCCCCTCGGGCGGCGGGGTGGGACCGGGCTGCGCGGTGGCGGGAACTCGGGTTTCATCACGAGCCTGATTTCGCCGCGGCACAAAAGCAGCATGAGGCGATGTGCCGGCAATTGGAAGCGGCGGGCGCGGAAGTGGTGCAGTTGCCTCCGGCGCCGGATCTGACGCTGGATGCGGTGTATGCGCACGATGCTTCGCTGGCAACGGATTTCGGCGTAGTGCTGATGCGTCCGGGAAAAGCGAACCGAGTGCGGGAAGGGCAGCATCATCGCGAGTTCTGTCAGGGATTGGGGATCCCGGTGTTTGGCGAAGTTCAGAGTCCCGGGACGACGGAAGCTGGGGACATTGTGTGGCTCGACAAGGAAACACTACTGGTTGGACGCGGCTATCGCACCAATGCGCAAGGCATCGCGCATCTGCGGGCGCTGTTTGCGCCGGAGGGCGTCGAAGTGATTTCCGCGCCGCTGCCGCACGGGGCAGGGCCGTCGGAATGTTTGCATCTGATGTCGCTGATCAGTCTGCTCGATGAAGAGACGGCTATTGTTGATCTGGCGTGGCTCGCCGTGGAGACGGTCGAAATGCTGCGGGCGCGTGGGTATCGGTTCGTTGAGATCGATGCTTCGGAGCGGGAGACGCTCGCGTGCAATGTGCTTTCGTTAGGACGCAAGCGGTTGCTGGCGCTGGAAGAGAACAAGAAGACCAACGAAAAATTGCGAGCTGCGGGCTTTGATGTGCGCACGTTCCCGGGATCGGAGTTGTGCATCAATGGCAGCGGGGGACCGACGTGTCTGACGCGGCCGCTGCTGCGAAGCTGAGACGTCTTCAGACGATCTGCGCGGAGTACACAGATTTTGGACGATCCGCGCCAGATCCCTCGCCCTTCGCTTCGCTCCGGGTCGGGATGACGCCTCATAACAAAACCTGCCTCCCGCATCCCTGCTAAAATCAAAGAGCAATGGCCCTGCCGTTCGTTCGCGATCTTTTTGCGGACGTAGAAAAATTGCCTGCTTTCGCGCGTCTGGCCTCCCACCTCAGAGACAGCACGGGGCGGATTCGTGTCTCTGGACTGACTCCCACCGCAAAATCGCTGTTGTTGGCGCTGCTGCAACGCGCGGCCGAGCGTCCGCTGATCCTGGTTGTTCCTGACAATCGGGCGGCGGAAGAACTAGTTCCGGTGTTGCAGGCCTTCTGTGAACTAAGCGCGGCGGCCGATCCTGCTTCGGTTATTTCGCTTCCCACACGCGATGTGCTCCCCTTTCAGAATCTTTCGCCGCATCCGGAAATTCAGGAGGAGCGCGCCGTCGCCTTGTGGAAAATTGCGACGGGAGCAGTTTCGATCGTCGTCTCGCCGGTAGTTTCGACGGCGCTGCGGCTGCGTCCGGCGGAATATTATGCGGAACTGGCGCGCATTGTGAGGCGGAGCGAGTCTTTCGATACGGAAACGCTGCTGCAACATCTGAATATCGTCGGATACACCTCGACCGACGTGGTGGAGATGCCGGGCGAGTACGCGGTGCGCGGGGGCATTCTGGATGTGTATCCGCCGGAAACCGATCGTCCGCTCCGCATCGAGTTCTTCGGCGACGAGATTGAATCGATTCGGAAGTTTGATCCGGGGACGCAGCGGTCTTCGACGCCCGTCGATGAAGTCGTTTTGCTGCCGTTGACCGAGACCCCTGTAAGCGAAGAATTGCTTGGCGCGATTCATACGCGGCTTTCCGGAAAGCGCATTGCCGGAGCGCAGGAAGTCGTGGAGCAGGCGGTGCGTTCCGGTGGCGTGACAGTTTTTCCGGGATGGGAGTTTTATGCTCCCGTCGCTGGGGCCGATCGCAGCATCTTCGATCTGCTGCCGCGGGCGTTCGTGCTGGCCGATGAACCCGATCTGCTGCGCGAGGAGTTTGATCGCACCTGGGCCCGCATTGAGGAAGCGCACGAGCGCAGCGGGGTGGGGAATCTGGTGCGTCCCGTCGATCTTTATTTTCCGCCGGAGGACTGGTGGGCTCGATTAGCGACTCTGCCGGGAGCTGACATCGAACAACTCGGGATCGCGCGGGGCGAGGCGATTGAGGCGGAAGTCTCGTTTCTGTCGCAGCCGACGACGCGCTTTCACGGAGCCGTGCCTCCCATGATGGACGAGGTCAAAAAGCAGATCAGCGAGAGCCATCGCGTGATGATTGCGGTCCCCAACACGGGGGAAGTCGAGCGCCTCGCCGACATGTTCAGCGAATATGCGGTGTCATTTCGCCTGGGAAGCCGCACGCGGGGTGGTGAAAGTTACGCGGATGAAACCGCCTACTTCGCGGGAGAAATCCTCACTACAACCTTGGTGAAAGCTTACGTACCCGACGGCACTATTCTGCCGGAAGCGAATCTGGCGATCTTCGGCGCGCGCGATCTGTTTGATGAATCCGAACTCGTCGCTTCGCGTCCGCAGCGGCAGAAGTCGAAGGTGTCGGCTTTCCTTTCTGACTTCCGCGATCTGCAAGTCGGGGATTACGTTGTTCACGTCGAGCACGGTATAGGCCAATATCAGGGCCTCAAGGAAATCAACCAGGGCGACGGCAACGCTGAGTTTATGTTGCTCGAGTACGCCGAGGGCGCGCGGCTTTATGTGCCCCTTACGCGCCTTGATCTCGTTCAGAAATATCGCTCGCAAGAGGGCGCGAAGCCTCCGCTGAATCATCTGGGCACGGCGGCGTGGGCCAAGACCAAGGCGCGCGTCCGCAAGGCCATGAAAGACATGACCGAGGAACTGCTGAAGCTCTACGCTGAGCGTAAAGCAGCGAAGGGTCATGCGTTCCCGCCCGATAACCAGTGGGTGAGCGAGTTCGAAGACGCGTTTGAGTTCAACGAGACCGAAGATCAGGCGCAGTCGATTGCCGACGTGAAGCGTGACATGGAGTCAGAGTTGCCGATGGATCGCCTGCTTTGCGGCGACGTGGGCTACGGCAAAACCGAAGTCGCCATGCGCGCCGCGTTCAAAGCCATCAACGACAATAAGCAAGTTGCGGTGCTCGCGCCCACGACCGTGCTCGCCTTCCAGCACTTCGAAACATTCAAGCAGCGTTTCGCCGCGTTCCCTGTCGCCATCGAGATGATCAGCCGCTTTCGCACGGCGCGGCAACAGAAAGAAATCTTGCAGAAGGTGGAGGCCGGAAAGGTCGATATCCTGATCGGAACCCATCGGTTGCTGTCGAAAGATGTGAAGTTCGCGGATCTCGGATTGCTGGTGGTCGATGAAGAGCAGCGCTTCGGCGTTCGCCACAAAGAACGTCTCAAGCAAATGCGCAAGGAAGTGGATGTCCTTACCATGTCGGCCACGCCGATCCCGCGTACGCTGCACATGTCGCTGGTAGGACTCCGCGACATGAGCGTGATTGAGACTCCGCCGAAAGATCGTATTGCGATTCAAACCGTTGTTGCCAGTTGGGATGAGAAGCTCATCCAGTCGGCAATTGAGCAGGAACTGGAACGCGGCGGGCAGGTGTATTTCGTACACAACCGCGTCGACACCATTTGGGAAATCGCCGCCAAACTGCAGGAGATGGTGCCACGCGCGCGCATCATCGTCGGTCACGGGCAGATGTCGCAAGGAGAGCTGGAAAAAGTGATGCTCAAATTTATGCATCACGAGGCAGACATCCTTGTAGCCACAACCATCATCGAAAACGGGCTTGATATTCCTTTGTGCAACACCATGCTGATCAACCGCGCCGAGAGGTTTGGATTATCGGAGCTTTACCAGCTGCGCGGGCGTGTCGGCCGGTCGAACCGGCGCGCGTATTGTTATCTGCTGTTGCCGGCGGAGATCGAGTTGACGCCGATTGCCCGACGACGGCTGGCGGCGCTGAAAGAATTTTCCGATCTGGGTGCGGGATTCAAAATCGCCGCGCTCGATCTGGAGTTGAGAGGAGCCGGCAACCTTCTCGGCGGGGAGCAGAGCGGACACATTGAGGCGATCGGGTTCGAACTGTATACGCAGATGCTGGAGCGCGCAGTCCGTGAGATGAAGGGCGAGGTCGCTCCGGATGAAGCCGAGATTCAACTCAACCTGGGACTCAATATCCGCATCCCAAACAACTACATTCCGGAAGAGAACCAGCGCCTGCGAATGTACAAACGCGTAGCCGGTGTGGAGACGGAGAACCAGTTGAATGATGTGCGCAGCGAATTGGAAGACCGCTATGGAGCGCCCCCGCCGGCGGTACGCAATCTGCTGGAGTACGCGACCTTGAAGTTGCTGGCTACGCGCGTGGGTGTCACCGGAATTGACCGGCGGCGCGAACAGGTGAGCATCAAGTTCCGCCAGAATGCGGTGATCGATCCGGGCCGCCTGGCACAGTTCGTCTCGTCACGGCGCGGCGCGCAGTTTTCACCGGATGGAACGTTGAAATTCTTGCTCAAGGCGAGCGCGGCCGAAGAAGTATTGCGCCAACTCCGCGAGCTGCTGCAAGACCTGGCGGGAGATGTACCCAGCGAGACTTCCGCCCAGACAACCCAGTGATGTCAGCCCTTCGCCAGCATCGCCCGTAAAAGGTACAATCGCCTCGATCCGCTGAAGACTGAAAAGTGACGACTGATTTCTATGATGAAAGTACGCAAAGCCGTATTCCCCGCTGCCGGATTGGGCACCCGTTTTTTGCCCGCAACTAAAGCGCAACCCAAAGAGATGCTGCCGCTGGTGGATAAGCCCATCATTCAATATGGAGTCGAAGAGGCTCTCGCTGCCGGGTGCAACCAGATCATCATGGTTACGGGACGCGGCAAGCAAGCTATCGAGGATCATTTCGACGTCAGCTATGAACTCGAGAAGATGCTTGAAGAGCGCGGCAAGACCGATCTTCTGCAGATCGTGCGTCAGATTTCCGACATGATTCATGTCTCCTACGTGCGGCAGAAAGAGGCCCTGGGCCTGGGACATGCCGTGCTAACCGCGCGCGAACTCGTCGACGACGAGCCTTTCGCCGTCCTTCTGGCAGATGATGTGATTGATGCCGAGGTGCCGTGCCTCAAGCAGATGATGAAAGTTTTTGAGAAGGTGCAGTCTTCGGTAATCGCCACCATGCAAATCGATGGACCGGGAATCTCGTCTTATGGCGTGCTGAAAGTGAAGCCGGTGGAAGGCATGTTCGACGGACGGCTCTTTGAAATCGAAGACATGGTCGAAAAGCCAAAATTGGAAGAAGCGCCATCGAACCTGGCGATCATCGGGCGTTACATTCTGACGCCCGCCATCTTTGAAGAGCTGACAAAGACGCAGGCCGGAAGCGGCGGAGAAGTGCAACTCACCGACGGCATGCGCAATCTACTGAAGAGAGAAAAAATGTACGCCTATGTCTACGAAGGCAAGCGCCACGACACTGGCGACAAACTCGGCTTCCTCAAGGCCACGGTAGAACTGGCGCTGAAGCGCAAGGATTTGGGCGAGCCGCTGCGCGAGTACTTGAAGGGACTCAAGCTGTAAGAATTGTTGATCTTCGATTGTTGATTGTCGAATTGAAAACAGGTTTTGGTTTCAATCGACAATCAAAAATCAACAATCGTAAATTCTTTTTATCCCAGGCTAGCCTTCAGTTTCTTAGATTTTTCTTCCACGCCCTTGGCCAGCTTCTCTTTGTGTCCGACCATTTTTTTGGCAATACTCGCGTCGGCGAGAGCGATGATTTGCGCCGCTAGAATGCCGGCATTGGTGGCGCCTGGTTTGCCAATCGCGACTGTGGCTACAGGAATGCCGGCGGGCATCTGCACCGTGGCCAGCAGCGAGTCCATTCCATTCAAAGAGGTGGCGGCGATGGGGACGCCAATCACGGGCAGGATGGTGTGCGCCGCGATCACTCCGGCGAGATGGGCGGCGCCGCCTGCGCCGGCGATAATGACTTTGATGCCACGGCTGGCGGCGTTTTTTGCGTACTCGGCGGTGCGGTCAGGCGAGCGGTGCGCCGAGGTGACGTCGATCTCGTAGGCGATGCCGAAATCGTCGAGGCTCTTGCCTGCTTCCTTCATGATTTCCAGATCTGAGTCACTGCCCATGACAATTGAAACCAGTGGTTTGCTCATTCCATCCTCGCAGTTATGAATTCATCGCTTACTTCTTCAGCGCTCTCGCCGCAATGTCGCGGCGAAAGTGCGCGCCTTCAAATCCTATCTGTCCGATGGCTTCGTAGGCGCGATCGACTGCAGTCTTCAAGTCCGAAGCGCGCGCGGTCACGCCCAGGACGCGTCCGCCTGCCGTGAAATACGCATGATCATGCTTCGTCGTACCCGCATGAAAAACCTTCACGCCCTCGATCTTGGCGGCATCTTCGAGGCCATTGATCCTCTTGCCAGCTTCGAACGTCCCGGGATAACCGCCCGACGCCATGACCACGCAGGCCGAGGCGTCGGTGGTCCACTTGAAATCGCCGTCGCTCACGCGGCCTTCGATGGACGCTTCGATCGCGTCCAAGAGATCGCTTTCCATGCGCATCAGGATGGGCTGCGTTTCCGGATCGCCGAAACGGCAATTGAACTCGAGGACCATGGGGCCCTTTGCGGTCATCATCAATCCACAATAGAGAACACCTTTGTACTCGGCGCCCTCGGCTTTCATTCCGGCTACGACCGGCTTGGCGACATGCTGCACCAGCCAACTGGCCATCTGCTGATCCACGATCGTCTGGGTCGAATAGGCGCCCATGCCTCCGGTGTTGGGGCCGGTATCGCCGTCGCCGACGCGCTTGTGGTCCTGCGCCGCAACCAGCGGCACCACGCGCTCGCCATCGCTGAAAACAAGGAAGGAAAGTTCCTCGCCTTGGAGGCACTCTTCCAGCACAACGCGCGCGCCCGCCTCGCCCAGCATTTTGCCGCTCAGCATTTCGGAGGAAACCGTGGCCGCCTCTTCTTTGCTTTTGCAGATGACTACCCCCTTGCCCGCGGCCAGTCCATCGGCCTTCACCACAATGGGTGCGTGGAAGTGCGGCAGAGCATCGTGCACTTCGTCGAGCGAGTTGCAGATGGCGTAGTGGGCAGTGGGAATGCGGTGACGCTGCAAAAATTCTTTGGCGAAGCTTTTGCTGGACTCGAGTTGCGCCGCCGCTTTCGTGGGGCCAAAGATGCGCCATCCGCGGGCATTGAACTCGTCGACTACGCCCAACATGAGGGGAAGCTCGGGGCCAACGACTGTCAGATCGGGGCGAATCTGGTTGGCGAGCGCCACCATGGAATCGACGCTTTTCACATCGACCGGCAGACACTCGGCTTCATCGGCGATGCCGCCATTTCCGGGCGCGCAATATACCTGCGTGACACGCGGCGACTGGCGCAACTTCCAGACTAGCGCGTGCTCGCGTCCACCACTGCCGATAACGAGAACTTTCATAGCGGGACAGACAAGGGTAGGAGGAGAGCGAAGGGATGTCAAACCGGAGAGATTGTTGAATGTTGATTTTCGATTGTTGATTTGAAACTCGGAGCATTGGCAATTCAACAATCAAAAATCAACAATTAACTATGCTTAATCCCTCGTATAATCTTCCTGCACATGATCACCGTTTCCAAAGAAGATTACCTTAAGGCGATTCTCGAGGCTGAGAGCGAGGGCGAGACCGTGATCTCTGCTACGCTGGCCCATTGGCTTTCGGTTTCGCCGCCGGCGGTGACTATGGCGCTGCGCCGTCTGAAAAAGGACGGCTTGGTGCGGGTGCAAAACGATGGCCAGGTGGGACTCACTCCTACTGGACGCAAGATCGCACGCAAGCTTACCCTTCGCCATCACCTTATCGAGCGCATGCTATCCGAAATATTCGGGATGGATTGGTTCAGGGTTCACGACGAAGCCGAGCGGTTGGAACACGCCGTCTCGCCCGACTTTGAGGCAAAACTGTTGAAGAAGCTGGGCCGTGGAGGCGCTTGCCCTCACGGCAATTTGAGCGAACTGGAAAGTCCGGCAAGCCGCCGGCGGCGCGGGCTGTTGTTGCTCGCCCATGCTGAAGCCGGGAAGAATTATCATGTCAGCGGCATCTACGAACGTGACCGGCACCTGCTCGAATTTCTCGAGCATCGCGGCATACGGCCCGGCGCCCGCATCCATGTCTCCGGACGCAACTATGACCACACTCTCACGCTACATACCGACGCGGGAGACGTGTCGCTCGGCGTCTCGGCGGCTGACCGGGTCTGGGTCAAACCTGCCAAAGGTGTCACTTCCGCTCCGCTTTCGTAACCATTAACCATAGTTTACTTCCTGGTGTATACTTGGGCTAACTCTGCGTGTTCCCCGCGCGAGCCCGAAAGGCATGGCGACGAATCTGACAAATACGGGAGAACCCGGCTGGCGTCTCGAGGCCGCCAGCCCCAGCCTGCCGGAGATACACAGCACTCTTTACGTTCCGAGATCTGCGACGTTCCTGAGGAAGCTTCTTGCCTTCGCGGGGCCCGGCTTCCTGGTAGCGGTCGGCTACATGGATCCGGGAAACTGGGCGACCGATCTCGCCGGGGGATCGAAATACAATTACACGCTTCTGTCGGTCATCATGCTCTCGAACCTGATGGCGATTCTGCTGCAGGCTCTGGCCGTTAAATTAGGAGTCGTCACAGGACGTGACTTAGCGCAGGCCTGCCGCGACCACTACAGCCGCGCCACGACTCTGGTTCTGTGGGTGCTGGCCGAGATTGCCATCGCCGCATGTGATCTCGCGGAAGTGATTGGATCGGCGATCGCACTGAATCTTCTGTTTCACATACCACTGATCTGGGGAGTATGTCTCACCGCGCTAGATGTGCTGCTGATTCTGCTGCTGCAGCAAAGAGGTTTTCGCTTCATCGAGGCGCTGGTGATTTCGTTGATTGCGATGATCAGCATCTGCTTTGGCCTTGAGATTCTGTTCTCGCGACCCGACATGGCGGGCATTCTGCAAGGATTCTTCATCCCCTCATCGCAAGTCATTCGCGATCCGGGGATGCTCTATATCGCAATCGGCATTCTGGGCGCGACAGTCATGCCGCACAATCTGTACCTGCATTCGGCAATCGTGCAGACCCGCAAATTCGAGCGCACGCCGGCAGGGAAGCGTGAAGCCATTAAGTTTTGCACGCTCGATTCGACCATCGCTCTGACCATCGCGCTGTTCGTGAATGCGGCGATCCTGATCGTCTCTGCCGCCACTTTCTATCGCCGCGGATTAAACGGCATCGCCGAAATCAACGATGCCTACAAGCTTCTGTCGCCGTTGCTGGGAGTGACTGCAGCGAGCACTGTGTTCGCTTTGGCGCTACTGGCCTCGGGGCAAAACTCGACTCTGACGGGCACGCTCGCCGGGCAAGTCGTCATGGAAGGCTTTCTCAACATTCGCCTGCGACCGTGGTTGCGCCGCCTGATTACGCGCCTGCTGGCCATCATTCCGGCCATCATCGTGACGGCCTTCTGGGGAGTCGGCGGCACTGCGAAGCTTCTCGTGTTCAGCCAGGTCATCCTCAGCATGCAATTGAGCTTCGCCGTCTTCCCGCTCGTGATGTTCACGAGCGATCACAAAAAGATGGGCGAGTTCGTGAACGCTCCGTGGCTGAGAAATCTCTCTTGGTTCACTGCTGTAATGATTGCCGTGCTAAATGGATGGCTGCTAGTGCAGGTGTTCTAAACGATATTCGACACGATTCCCGCCCCTTACGCAAACCTCGCCCGGAAGACTAAAATAAAAGGTTCATCGCAGCCCCAGTTTTCCGCAGGAAGGCACTTATCTTATGACGAACAGCTTCAATTCTCGCGCGACCCTCAAAGTCGGCAGCAAAGAGTACGGAATCTTCCGCCTTGATGCGCTTGACAAACAAGGAATCTCGACCAGGCATCTGCCATTCTCCTTGCGCATCCTGCTCGAGAACCTGCTGCGCACCGAAGATGGACGCAACGTGAGTGCCGCAGAAATCCGAGCGCTCGCGGCGTGGAACAAAGATTCGAAGCCTGACAAAGAGATTGCCTTCACGCCGAGCCGCGTGCTTTTGCAGGATTTCACCGGGGTTCCTGCGGTAGTCGATCTCGCCGCCATGCGCGATGCAATGAAGCGACTGGGCGGAGACGCGTCGCTCATCAATCCTCTGCAACCGGCCGAGTTGGTCATTGATCACTCGGTGCAGGTCGATGAGTTCGGCACTCCGGGTGCACTCGACATGAATGCGCTGCTCGAATTCCAGCGGAACAAAGAGCGTTACCAGTTTCTGCGCTGGGGTCAGACTGCCTTCGACAATCTGAAGATCGTTCCTCCGGATACCGGAATCGTGCACCAGGTCAATCTCGAATACCTGGCGCGCGTGGTGTTCGTGAACGAGACCGACGGCAAGCGCACCGCTTATCCCGACACGCTGGTTGGCACCGACTCCCACACCACCATGGTCAACGGGCTTGGCGTCCTGGGATGGGGCGTTGGCGGCATTGAAGCCGAGGCTGCGATGCTCGGACAGCCGGTTTCCATGTTGATCCCACTGGTTGTTGGGGTGAAGCTTACAGGACGCCTGCGCGAAGGCGCGACGGCCACCGATCTCGTGCTCACCATCACCGAAATGTTGCGCAAGCACGGCGTGGTTGGGAAGTTCGTGGAATATTTCGGCCCCGGCTTGCAAGATCTTCCGCTCGCCGATCGCGCGACGATCGCGAACATGGCTCCCGAGTACGGCGCCACTTGCGGTATCTTCCCGGTTGATAAGGAGAGCCTGCGCTATCTACGGCTCACGGGACGCTCGGAAGAACAGATCGAACTGGTCGAAGCCTATTGCCGCGAGCAGGGCTTATTCCACGACGCCAATACGCCCGAGGCGCAATACTCGGAACTGCTCAGTCTCGATCTCGCGACCGTCGAACCGAGTCTAGCCGGACCCAAGCGTCCGCAAGATCGCGTACCTCTCTCGAAAGCTGGAGAGTCGTTCCAGAAAGCTTTGCCTTCGCTCATCAAGCAAGGGAAAGAATCGAAGGACTCTGGATTTCTCCATCACGGCAATGTTGTTATTGCCGCCATCACCTCGTGCACGAACACTTCGAATCCGTCGGTGATGATTGCCGCCGGCCTGGTGGCGAAGAAAGCCGTCGAGCGTGGGCTGGAAGTTCCTTCATGGGTGAAAACATCGCTTGCACCCGGCTCGAAGGTGGTACGCGATTATCTGGAAAAGGCTGGATTGATTGCCTCTCTCGAGCGCCTCAAGTTCCACATCGTCGGGTACGGATGTACCACTTGCATCGGCAACTCGGGCCCGCTCCCGCCGGAAATTTCACAATCGATTGAGGAAAACAATCTGGTCGTCGCGTCGGTGCTTTCCGGCAATCGCAATTTTGAAGGCCGCATCAATCCTGACGTGCGCGCGAATTATTTGATGTCTCCCCCCCTGGTCGTCGCCTTCGCGCTTGCGGGACGCATCGATGTCGACCTCAAGAAAGATGCGCTAGGTAAAGATAAGTCCGGCAAGCCTGTTTTCCTCGCGGACATCTGGCCGACACAGGCAGAAGTGGAGGAGGCGATTCAGAAGTCCGTCACCTCAGACATGTTCCGTGCCAGCTACGCTGAGGTGTATCAAGGAGACTCCCGCTGGCGCGGCCTGCAAGTTCCGCAGGGCGACACGTACTCGTGGATGAACGAGTCGACTTATATTCGCCAGGCTCCGTACTTCGATCGCATGACGCTTAAGCCTGCTGCGGTCGAAGACATCAAGAATGCACGCGTGCTGGCTGTACTCGCCGACAGCGTTACCACCGACCACATCTCACCCGCGGGATCGATCAAGAAGGACAGCCCCGCCGGGAAATATTTGCTCGCCAACGGCGTGCAACCGGGAGACTTCAATTCCTACGGTTCGCGCCGCGGCAATCACGAAGTCATGGTGCGCGGAACATTTGCCAACGTGCGCCTTCGCAACAAAATGGTGAACGTCGAGGGTGGATTTACTAAACATCTTCCTGACGGCGCCGAAATGTCGATCTTCGAAGCGTCAGAGAAATACATTGCCGAGGGCGTGCCGCTGGTGATTCTCGCGGGGAAAGAATACGGTTCTGGATCCTCGCGCGACTGGGCCGCGAAAGGCCCGCGCCTGTTGGGCGTGCGCGCCGTGATCGCCGAAAGCTACGAGCGCATTCACCGCTCGAATTTGGTTGGCATGGGCATTCTGCCCTTGCAGTTCGCCGCCGGAGAAACCGCGCAATTGCTTGGGCTGACCGGAGCGGAAGTATTCGAGATCACCGGCGTGCGTGATCTGGTCGAAAAGTTTGGGGCCGGACAAAAGATCAAAGTTCGCGCGACCGCCAACGGCAAGACGAAAGAATTTGATGCCCTGGTGCGGATCGATACGCCCCAAGAAGCGCAGTACTACGCCAACGGCGGCATTCTGCAATTCGTCCTGCGCCAACTGCTTGCGGGAAAACCGGAAACCGTGAACGCGTAGACGCTCACACAGGGCCAAGAGCTTGCCCTGACCGAATCCGAAGGTGTCCTTACCTGCCCTTCCGGCGTTGAACCACCGGCCTCAGCAAAGCCTTCATCAGCGAGAGGTCGCCGTATTGAGGCCGGCCTCCCGCGCAGCTCACGCAACGGCAGCCGCCTCCGTCCGTCCCCAAGCCCGATCCCGCGTGCAGTATAATTCCGCCCTTCGGGGTTCGCTTTCGCTGGAGCTCGCGGATGAGCGCTTCAGACACCCTACTCAGATTGCCTCCGGTCGAGGAACAAACGCCAGCCTTGCGTTGGAGCTTCGCGACTCGTGTTGCCTTTCGCTTCTTCTTCCTTTACTTCGGACTGTATTGCCTGGGGACGCAAGTCATTCGTGGCCTGATGCCGTGGTCTGACCTTGAGGCTCCTGATCCGGCAACGCATTGGCCGGTACGACCGATCGTCGCGTGGGCCGCCGTCCACGTCTTTGGCATCAAGACCGAACTGGTCTACTTCAGCGGCAGCGGCGACAAGGCCTTCGACTGGTCATTCGCCTTCTGCCTGCTGGTTTTCGCAGTATTGATTACCGTTGTCTGGTCGATTCTTGATCGCGAGCGCGACAACTACGCCACGCTGAATAAGTGGTTCCGCGTCTTCCTTCGCTTTTGCCTGGCAGGACAAATGTTGGGCTACGGCCTCGCCAAGGTGATTCCGCTGCAGATGCCTTTTCCGTCCCTGGCCAGGCTGGTCGAGCCTTTTGGCAACTTTTCTCCCATGGGAGTTCTGTGGACCTCCATCGGGGCATCGCCTGCCTATGAGATTTTCGCGGGATGTGCCGAGACGCTCGGCGCGATCCTGCTGATTTTCCCGCGCACCACGACCTTGGGCGCTCTGGTCTGCCTTGCCGATCTGATACAGGTCTTCATGTTGAACATGACCTATGACGTCCCGGTCAAGCTGTTTAGTTTTCACCTTATCCTGATGTGTCTGATTCTGCTCGCGCCCGATTTTCGCCGTCTGGCCAATTTGCTTTTGCTGGATCGGGCGACAAGCCCTTCGAATCAGCCGCCACTTTTCGCGTCCACCCGCCGGAACCGCATCGCGCTCGCCGCTCAAATCGCTTTCGGAATCTTGCTCCTGGGAATGAACGTTTATGGGAGTGTGATCGCCTGGTCCACTTACGGGCGCGGCGAGGTTAGGTCCGCGCTCTACGGGATCTGGGACATCACGGAATTGACGATCGATGGTCAGTCCCGGCCGCCCGTTCTGACCGATCATGATCGGTGGCGGCGCGCCATCTTTGAGATTCCCAGCCGCGTAACCCTGCAGCGCATGGACGACTCCCCAGTACGCTGCGGCGCCTCTATCGATCTCCCGCGGAGCACTCTTGAGCTGTCGAAGAACGACGATAAGAACTGGAAAGCCAACTTTGTTTTCCAGCGCCCTACCCCACAGCGGCTGATTCTCGACGGCTCTATGGACAGCCAGAAGGTCCACATGCAGCTCGAACTTGTGGACCCCGGCAAATTCCAGGTGGTTTCACGCGGGTTTCACTGGATCCAGGAATTCCCCTTCAATCGCTAGCCGCTGGATTTCTTCATATCCCTCATGTATGTCAAATATACTTGACATTATTCACTTGACACAAAAGTGGAATAGGGCTATGCTTTTCTGATGAATATCCGAGAGGCTTACGAAAACTTCGCAACTGACGAGCAGTGCTTGGCTTACATCGAAAAGATGCGTTGGCCCGACGGTATTGTGCGCTGTCCCACCTGCGGAGACAAGAACGTGCAGCGCTATGAGCGGCCAGTCCCCAAGCCAAATAAGCGCTCTAAGGCGCGCTCAGAGGATAAGGTCAATCGGCGGCATGGTTTTATATCTGCCTAAATGCAGATTGCCGCCAGCAGTTCTCTCCCACTTCTGGCACGATCTTTCACGATACACATTTGCCGCTCATAGTCTGGTTTCAGGCTATCGCCCTGATGCTGAACGCCAAAAAGGGAATCAGCGCGAAACAGTTGCAGCGCGACTTGGGGATCGGCGGATACAAAACCGCGTGGTATCTGAACCATCGCATTCGTGAGGTCATGGCCGAAGGCTCCATAATCAAACTGGGTGGCGTTGTAGAGATTGATGAGACCTATGTCGGCGGAAAGATCAAAGGCAAGGGCGTCCTTGCTGGCAAGCGCAACAAGGAAGTTGTAGTTGGAGTGCGACAACGCAAGGGGCCGCTCAGGTTCGTGCACACGACGGATGCGAAGGCTGCCACGCTCAAGGCCGTCATTGATGAGCACATTGGACCGGACGTGGAATACTACATGACCGATGAGTCCACGGCTCTAAACTCGGTTCTCAGGAAGACAGGCAAGCATTTCATAGTTGCGCACACTCGCGGAGAATACGTGCGCGGAATCGCCCACACGAACACGATTGAGTCTGCATTCGGACTGTTCAAACGGGGAGTGGTCGGACAGTTTCACCGAATCTCTATAAAGCATCTGCAACGATACTTGGACGAATTTACCTACCGGTTCAATCGACGCAAGGATGATGGGGCATTCATAGAGACAGTGCGCCGTCTGGCTGGGTTTAAGCCTTTGACTTTTTCCGCGCTGACTTCGGACGAGGCTTAGGCTTCCCGCTCATATGTATATCGGCGGTCTTCTGTGGAGTCTTTTTTTGCATTCGGCTCAGAACCTCATCAAACTGCGCTTTATCAGTCTTCATAATTACCTTCCGATGGAGTCAAGCACAAAATGCTTGCTGGCCGATGTCGTTTACACAACAATATCCTCAGCAGAGGGGAGTAGCGAGCTCATAGCCTCTGCTGAGGTTGCTACCATTCGACTTCGACTGTAATACCGTCGTTATCGAAGGTAATGGTGATTTTGAGGGTTAATTTCCTCATAATCACCTCCTAGGGTCCTTGGATTTTGGAGAGTCAGTGCTAGAACACCGACTCTCTCCCGTGGGACCTGCACGGAAGTCTGATCGTGCGGTTAGACAATCAGGTTCTTCCGTTCTAGTTGATGCCGGACGGGTTTGGCGAGTCAAGAAGCCAAGTACCTAGAACTTGTTAGATTTTAACAGCGCCTTTGTTTATCCGTAGGTAAACGGAGACGGTAGGATTCGAACCTACGGATCGTGCGCTAACACGATCAAGCGATTATAAATCGCCAGCTTTAAGCCCCTCAGCCACGTCTCCACAAGACCCGCTTAAACAGCGGGTTTTATTCATCTATCGCCAAAATCAATTTGCCGGGACGGAATATCACCGTTCTTTTACCTTCCGGAAAAGTGATGTCTGCGCGATAAATGTCCTTCAGCTTTACAGCTTTTTTCTTGGCGATCTTCGCTAGTCCACCGCCTGTAAGCCCACCGATTTGCTTTGCATCCTGATATCCCAGCTTACCAGCGAGATCGTTAGCTTCAATGCCATTGCGGTGACTGCGTAAGAGATTAATGAAGTCACGACCACGCGGAGACAGGGCATCCATGAACCCTGCAAAATCAGGCTCCTGCATTGTTGGTACAGTAACCGGGCGCTGCCGAATTTGCGATTCGACAGTGGGCTTGTGTCCGTTGCCGTTGACTCCGATCAGTTCTTTTAACTGCTCGAAGGTGAGGTCGGCCTCGATGCTGACACCACCCTCCCGCCGAATTGTTACCTTTGCCATGTATTCAGTATATAGCATTTTTACTCCTTGGGTGCAAACCCGGAAGGTCTATGGGTTGTGGAGATGTTGTGAATGAGCTGTGTAGAACCGATACCTATGTCTTTTCTTCGCTATCGGATAGGCCATTAATCTGATATAAAGGCCGCCTTCCCCAGAAAAGGACAATCACTATGGACATCAAGGTTCTAGAACTCGCTACGCAGCTAACCAGCAAAGCAATGGGACCGGAAAGCGCCGGAACCGGAAATGCTCTTTGGATCGGCCACGAGGACAAGATCGCCGCTTTCCTACAGAAGATAGCAACTAAGCTGGACGAGCTTTACCACTCGGGAAAACCATCACACTGAAGAAACGCCCACTTTTACCGTGGGAGAAAACACACCTTCCCATCGGTCTCCGAAGGCGCTCTTGTAAACCTCAATGAGCGCCTTCACTGTGTCCACGGTTTCTTGATTCGGATGATCCGCCCTGTCACGGTTTTCTGATTTCATCGTCTCCTCCTGTTTGTGTCAAGTGAATAATGTCGAATATACTTGACATATAGTCAATAATACATTACATTGTGTCTTGAACATTAGACACAACGAAGAGGTTTCCTATGAGTTTCCGTGAAAAGAGCGCCTGGATCTCGGTGCTCTCCATGTCAGTCATCTATGGCTTCTACTTCTGGTCGGTCATGCACACCGAACCCAAGGCAGGCGGTTTCCGCTTCGGCGGGTTGCTGGAGACGATCATCGCGCTGGTGTTTGTGCAGGTTGTGCTGACGGTGGCGGTCGCCACCTTCTCCCCGAAGGAAGCGAAGGCGCCGCGGGACGAGCGCGACAAACTGATCGAGTTGCGGTCCATGCGCGTTGCCTATGCGGGGCTCGCGACAGGCATCGCCTTCGCCTGTTTTTTCGGGGCGTTCAATCCTCCCATTCTCTTCGGCACCAATGCGCTGCTGTTCATTCTGGTGACCGCCGAGATCATGCGCTCGGCTTGCCAGATCGTGCAGTACCGGCGGGGAGCCTGACATGGGAACCATTCGCAACGAAATCAGACGCCTGCGCTTCGAGCATGGAGAGATGACGCAACAACAGTTGGCCGAAAAGATCAACCTGACGCGCCAAACCGTTAATGCCATCGAACAGGGAAAGTACTCGCCATCGCTAGAGGCGGCATTCAGAATCTCTGCCGTCTTCGGAAAACCGCTGGAGAGCGTTTTTCATTATTCCGAGGAGTGAGGAAAAAACCGTGTGGGGACGGGCGCCTTCGCCGCCGGTCTAAGCTTGCTCAAATCCCCGTGCTACGATGCGCTTATGTTCAATTTCGGCAAACCGAAAACAGCTGGCGACTGGATTGTTCATATCGCAGGAGCGATCGTTGCACTATTCCTGGTCTGGTGGATGTTGCGACTCTACGTCCTGTAACGTCCACCGCGCGCTTACATGAAACAGCATGACTGGCACGTGTCTATCCTCCCCGCGCTAGTTCTGCGTTACCCTACCCGTCATGCCCGTCACCCGTCTCCAACACGTGCCGCCCATCGGTGTCGACCGCATGGGCAATGCGGCCGATGCTGCCCATGATCGCGACATCCTGCGCCTCGAGAACATGGATACAGACATCCCTCCGCCGCGCGCCGCGGTTCTTGCCAGCCATCAGGCGATTGAGAACGACGCTTCGAACAGCTATCTGCCGTTCATGGGACAGCTAGCTCTTCGCGAAGCCGTCGCCCGCCATGTCAGCCGCCTGAGTGGCATCGAATATGACTGGAACTCGCAGTGCATCATCACCGCCGGAGGCCTCAACGGCATCCTCAACACATTGCTGGCGCTGCTGGAACCCGGCGATGAAGTTATTGTTCATGACCCTATCTATGTAGGACTGCTCAATCGCATCCGTCTGGCCGGCGGGGTGCCGAGATTTGCAGCGCTGACGCCTGGAGCGAAAGGCTGGACCGTTGATCGAGATTCGCTGAAGCAAGCGGTCTCGTCGCGTACTCGCGTGGTTCTCATGGTCAATCCGTCTTTCCCTACCGGAGCCTATGTCACGCGCGATGACTGGGAAGCCGTTGCTGAGGTCTGCCGCTCGACCAACGCCTGGCTCCTTTATGACGCCGCCCTCGAGCGCATTCTCTTTGACGGACATGCTTACTTTCATCCCGCGAGCTTGCCTGGCATGGCTGAGCGCACCATCACCGTCGGCTGTGTTACCAAGGAATACCGCATGATCGGATGGCGCGTGGGATGGGTGGTCGGACCAAAGGCCATCATGAACGACATCGGGCTGGTCAATATCTCGAATGTCGTTTGCCAGGTGGGAATCGCCATGCCCGGTGCGGCCGCAGCGCTCAACACACAGGAGAACGGAGTAGCTGAGGCCGTCGCAGAATGGCAGAAACGGCGCGATGTTGTGCTTGACGAACTTTCTGGATTGCCGATGATTCCGCCAGCCGGGGGCTGGTCGCTACTGGTCGACACCCAGAGACTGGGACTCGATTCCGAAACTGCTGCTCAACTTCTGTTGAGCAAAGCCAAGATCGCGGCGACGCCGATGGCGAACTGGGGCAGCGATCGTGCCTCGAACTACCTGCGCTTCGTCTATGCCAATGAACCCGTGCATCGGTTGCGAGGGATTCGGGAGAGGATTCGAGCAGCATGGGGCGTGTAAAAGAGGCGTTCCACCTACCCGGACGAGGCCCTCTGAGCCTACGTGTTCCAATTGCGCTGTTATAATCAAGAATTGCGCTCATGCCAACGAAACGACTGATACGCTCCACTACGGTTTTGTGCGTCCGCCGCGATGGCCATGTAGTCATGGCCGGTGACGGACAAGTCACGCTCGGCGAAGGGGTTATCAAACACACCGCCAAGAAGATTCGCCGCCTCTATCAAGACAAGATTCTCGCCGGTTTCGCGGGATCGACCGCCGATGCCTTCTCACTGTTCTCGCGCTTCGAGGCCAAACTTGAGCAATATCATGGCAATATCGGCCGCGGCGCCGTCGAACTGGCCAAAGACTGGCGCACCGACAAGTTCCTGCGTCATCTGGAAGCCTTGCTGCTGGTATCGGATAAAGAGCAAACGTTCCTGTTAAGCGGCCAGGGAGATGTCATCGAACCTGACGGAGGCATCGCCGCCATCGGCAGCGGGGGGCCGTACGCCCAAGCCGCCGCACAAGCGTTGTCGCTGCATACCCAGCTCTCGGCCCGCCAGATTGCCGAAGAAGCCATGAAGATTGCCGGCGGCATGTGCATCTATACCAATGACAAGGTTACGATTGAGGAACTCTAGTTCAGACCTCGGACCTCGGACTTCAGACCTCGGCAAAACCCTGGTTTGATGTCCGAGGTCTGACGTCCGAGGTCCGCATTTTATGGCTATTTACTTACCCAGCACCGCCGAAGAAGAACAGATCGCACTCGACGAACTCACCCCGCGTGAGATTGTCACCGAACTTGACAAGCACGTGGTCGGACAGAGCGCCGCCAAGCGGGCAGTCGCCATCGCCTTGCGCAACCGCATGCGCCGGCAGAAGCTTACGCCCGAGCTTGCCGAAGAAGTCATCCCCAAAAACATCATCATGATCGGCCCCACCGGTGTGGGCAAGACTGAAATTGCGCGCCGTCTCGCTAAACTTGCCAACTCTCCGTTCCTTAAAGTGGAAGCGTCGAAGTTCACCGAGGTCGGATACGTAGGGCGCGACGTCGAATCGATGATCCGCGACCTGGTTGAGATCGCTATCGACATGGTGCGCGAGGAGAAACTCGAAGACGTCTCCGATAAAGCTGAACTGAACGCCGAAGAACGTCTGCTCGACATCCTGCTGCCGCCCATCGCCGCTCCCAAGCCTCCAGAGCCCCAAGCCGGGTTTGTGCTCGAAGGCACGACCAGTTCTTCCGGCGATTCGCAAAGCCGCACCCGCGAAAAACTTCGCCAGCAATTGCGCGAAGGCAAGCTCGACGACCGCACCGTAGAAATCGATGTCCGCGAGCGCAATTTCCCATCCTTCGAAATCATCTCGAACCAGGGCGTCGAAGAGATGGACGTCAATCTCAAAGACATGTTGCCCAACATCTTCGGACAGCGCACCAAGAAGCGGAAGATGAAGGTCAACGAGGCGTTCGAATATCTAATTCAGGAAGAAGAACAGCGCCTGATCGACATGGACCAGGTCACGCGCGTCGCCATCGATCGCGTGGAAGATTCGGGCATCATTTTCCTGGATGAAATCGATAAGATCGCGGGACGCGAGAGTGGACACGGTCCTGATGTCTCGCGCGAAGGCGTGCAGCGCGACATTCTGCCAATCGTCGAAGGCACCACGGTCAGCACCCGCTACGGCATGGTGCGCACCGACCACATTCTGTTCGTGGCGGCAGGCGCATTCCACGTTTCGAAGCCGAGCGATTTGATCCCCGAACTGCAGGGACGCTTTCCGATCCGCGTCGAATTGCAATCGCTGACCATGGAAGACTTCATCCGCATTCTGACGGAGCCGAAGTCTTCGCTGGTAAAGCAGTACACGGCTCTGCTGGAAACCGAAGGGGTAAAGCTCGAATTTACGCATGAAGCCCTGGAAGAGATCGCACGCTTTGCTTTCCGTGTGAACGAAGGCACGGAAAACATCGGCGCCCGCCGCCTGCACACGATCATGGAACGCGTGCTCGACGAAATCAGCTTCGACGCGCCGGAGAAGAAAGGCGAGCAAATCAAGATCGACGCCGATTACGTGCGCCACATGCTTGCCGACATCGTGAAGGACCAGGATCTGAGCCGGTACATTCTGTAGCTTGTTAGGTCGATGAAGGACGGGCGTCCCCGCCCGTCCTTCTCAATTTTCCTCTTAATACTTCGTTTTAATCGTGATCGATTTGGGAATTCACCGGCAGGCGGTGCGCGCCGAAGTACCAGTTTCCGCTGGGTTCAGGATGATGAGCAGTGTCCACCCGGTAACGGGCGACGTTTAGAGCGGTGGCTTTGCGAGTAGGCATAGCAAGGACCTCAAAGTTGAAATCGTTTCAGGAGCCCAAGGGAAACCACATGGGAGGAAGAGGACAACAGGAAAACATCGCCGGCGACACGTGTCAACAGCTTTCTAAGCTACGGCTTCCCAGCAGCCGGCGGAGTTGCAGGCACTTGATCGAGTTTGTTTCCGTGCCACGGGCAGTACTTCCAGTTAGCCTGGACTTTTTCCCCACCGACTGGACAATACTTCGGCGGGCTCAGAGTGGTGACAGGAAGCGTCCACTGGAAAACGGTTTCCTTCTCTCCGAACAGATTCTTGACAACAACAGCAAAGGTGCCGGGAGCGAGAGGATCGGCAATAACTTGCGACTTCTTGTCTACGCCGGGAAAAAACAGAATCTGCGTTCCTTGCCCCGTCGGTCCAAGAATATTGCTTAATGTGGGTTTAAGAATGGAAGCCAAACCCGCCGCATCCCCGGAAACCTGCGGCAGAGGCTCATAAATATTGCCCTCGACATCGCGGAGTCGCACGCTGTCTCGGATCTGGAATTCCGAAGACCAGTCGATCGTGCCTAAACCGACTTTGCCCCCGGCCACAAGGATCATGGTGTACCTGCGCAAAGGAGCCACTTGCTGGTGAGCCTTTTCCGCCGCCATGCCCGCCCGTTTCATCGATTCTTCCCAAAACGCGGGCGGCGTCCACCACACCAGTCCCGCGTACCCGGGATTGTTCGGAGATTGCAAAAGCTCATGCATGAGCGCAGGGAAGTCCAAAGGTTCCGCGGTCGGTTGGGTTTGCTGAGCCGTTGCCGCGATTGCGCTAAAACACAAGACGCACAACAGGCACCAGCGGGACAGAAGGGTTCGCTTCATGAACGGTATAATCTCCCGCTCAGCTTTCGAAGGCAATCAATTAATGCTCAATTTCGGGTTACGGGGGAACTAATCCTGATGGACTCCATCGATCGCACGCGTCTGAAATCTTTGATGGAACGCGAGCAGCAGCGCTTTGTTCACGACCGCCCCAAGTCCAAGGCTTTGTTTGAACGCGCCGGTAAATCGCTGCTGGGCGGCGTGCCTATGAACTGGATGATGAAGTGGGCCGGGGCTTTTCCTCCATTCGTTCGCGAGGCCCAGGGCGCGCACTTCTTCGATGTCGACGGCAATCGCTACATTGACTTCTGCCTCGGCGACACGGGAGCGATGACCGGGCACTCTCCGTTCGCCATGGTCAAAGCCGCCGAAGAACAACTCAAGCGCGGCATCACCCTCATGTTGCCTAGCGAAGACGCCGTCTTCGTCGGAGAAGAACTGCAGAAGCGTTTCGGACTGCCGTTCTGGCAATTCGCTCTCACCGCCACCGACGCTAATCGCTTCTCGATTCGTCTCGCCCGCCAGATCACCGGACGTCCCAAGATTCTGGTTTTTAACTGGTGCTATCACGGCACGGTCGATGAAAGTTTCATCACGCTGAAAGATGGAGTCGCTCAAGCCCGCCGCGGAAACATTGGGCCTCCAGTCGATCCAACGGTGACCACTAAGGTCGTCGAGTTCAATGATCTGCCGGGGCTCGAACAGGCACTCGCCACCGGAGACGTCGCCTGTGTGCTTGCCGAGCCTGTCATGACCAATGTCGGCATCGTGCATCCCGACCCGGGATACCACAAAGCATTGCGCGAGCTCACGCGGAAGCACGGCACGCTGCTCATCATCGACGAGACGCATACGATTTGCGCCGGAGCTGGCGGCTATACGCGGGCCGAAAATCTTGAGCCGGACTTCTTCGTGCTCGGGAAGGCCATCGGCTCTGGCGTGCCAGGCGCGGTCTATGGATTTACCAAGGAAGTTGCGAAGTGCATCCAGGATCGCCACAATCTCGAAGACTGCGACACAGGAGGCATCGGCGGAACGCTGGCCGGAAACGCGTTGTCGTTGGCCGCGATGCGCGCTACGTTGGAAAAAGTGCTAACCAAAGCCGCGTTCGATCAGATGATCCCTCTGGCCGAGCGCTGGACCGACGGTGTGGCAAAGACCATTGCCGAGTTTGGGGTGCCATGGAACGTCACGCGACTTGGTTGCCGCGCTGAATATCTTTTTTCTCCGACGCCAGCGAAGAACGGCACCCAGGCGCATGATGCCATGGATTTCGAACTCGAACGCTTCATGCATCTTTACGCGATGAATCGCGGCATACTACTGACTCCTTTCCACAATATGGCGTTGATGTCTCCTGTGACCGCGAAAGAAGATGTCGACCATCACACCCGCGTCTTTCGTGAAGGCGTGAAAGAGTTGATTGGATAAAAGCCCTGCACTGGCACGGCGCTTAGGAGCACGGTACACTCGCTTCCAGTGTCTCTCTCCGACCAACTAGGCTTCAGTTTCAAGCCGCCTGAGCGCCGCGTCTGGACGGTGCGCGACCTGGTTACCGCCGTCCGCACTTCTCTGGAGCGCGAATACGGCGACACCTGGGTGGAAGGTGAGATTTCGAATTTCCGCGCGCACGATTCCGGACATCTTTATTTCACGCTCAAAGACCAGAGCACCCAGATTCGCATCGTGATGTTCCGCTCGCAGGCGAGGCTGCTGCGCTTTCGTCCCGCGGATGGCATGCAGGTAGTGGTGCGCGGGCGCGTCACTATTTATGAAGGCCGCGGAGAGCTGCAAATTTCCGCGGAATATCTGGAACCTAAGGGAGCCGGAGCGCTGCAGATTGCCTTCGAGCAACTAAAGGCGAAGCTGCAGGCGGAAGGGCTGTTCGAAACTTCGCGGAAGAAACCAATTCCAGCGTTGCCACGCCGGATCGGTATCGTGACTTCTCCGCAGGCGGCGGCCTTGCGTGACATCTTGCACATTCTGCACCGGCGGCATCACACGGTGAATGTCTTGATCTTTGCCGCGCAGGTGCAGGGCGAAGCTGCTGCTGGAGAAGTCGCCGCCGCAGTGCGCTACTTCAATAAAGCAGGATGCGTGGACGTCATCATCGTCGCGCGCGGCGGGGGTTCCGCAGAGGATCTGGCGGCTTTCAATCATGAAGGCCTGGCGCGAACCATCGCTGGTTCCGAGATTCCCGTGATTTCCGCGATAGGGCACGAGACCGATTTCACGATTATCGATTTTGTGGCGGACTTGCGGGCTCCGACCCCGTCGGCCGCGGCAGAACTGGTAATTCTCTCGCGGCAGCAGATCGAAGAGCAGGCCGACGGATTGCAGCAGCGGCTCGCGCGAGCTATGCGCTACCGGCTGCTGATGGGCCGACAGGCGCTGACCGAAATGGCTCAGCATGGCGCCTTCGCCCGCATGATGGACGGCATCAACCAACGCGGGCAGAAATTGGACGAAACTACCTTGCGGCTGGAGCGCGTGGAGCGGGCGATTCTTGAGCGGCATCGCCGGCGCTGGGAAACGGCTGCGGCCGCGGTGCGGCATTACGATGCGCGTCGCGTATTAGCGGGCGTACGCAAGGAACTCGATGCACGCATGGCGGCCATGTCATCGGCGATGACAAACGTGCTGTTGCGGCGCAGAGCGAAGCTGGACCAATTTTCGGGCGAGATTGAAGCCCTTTCTCCTGTGGCGATTCTGGAACGCGGGTACGCCCTGGTGTTCGACGCGTCGGGCAAATTGGTGAAGGATGCGTCGCAGGTGAACGCAGGCGATGAGATTTCGGCGCGGGTCGCGAAGGGGACGATTGAGAGCGTGGTGAAGAACACGCGGGAGTGACGTGCACGTCTTATTCCCGGGGGACAAGGCTATTCCGAGCCGATTCCCCCATGCGCTCCCGGCAGCAGATTTCTTGCGTTTCTCGAAATGACGATCCTTAGAATGCAATGACCCGTATGCCGCAGGCTGAATCGCGAAATAGTAGATTACAATGGGCTTGAGTCTTGCAAATCTGCAGAAAATAGGGATCGGATTTCATGTTTGCAGCGCCGTGGCCGCCGATGTCGGTGAGTTCGATCATCGATATTTTGCTGGTTGCGCTCATCATTTACGAGTTTCTGGCCCTGATCAAGGGCACGCGGGCTTCGCTCATGCTGGTGGGCGTGGCCGCGATGGCGCTGGTGTTTTATTTTTCCCGCCTCGGGGAACTGACCACCCTGCACTGGCTGATCAGTACGCTGCTTCCCTACGCAGTCTTCGCGCTGATCGTCGTCTTTTCCGCGGAGATTCGGCAAGCCCTGGCGCGTTTGGGACGCAAGCTCACCTTCAGCCGCACTCCGGCAGAGGCCGACGCGTATGATGACATTGCCCTGGCGGCGAATCTGTTTTCCCAGAATCAGACTGGCGCGTTGATCGTGATCGAACGCGAGATTGGGTTGCGCACTTACATTGAAAGTGGCGTTCCGCTCGATGCGCATCTTTCCTACGATCTGCTCGCAACAATTTTTCGGCCGAGCGCGCCGCTGCACGATGGAGCGGTGATTGTGCAAGGCGACCGCATTGCAGCGGCAGCATGTTTCCTTCCCCTGTCTATGAACCCTGTGCTTTCAACCCAGTTGGGCACGCGGCATCGCGCTGGCATCGGCGTGACCGAAGAGACCGATGCGATTGCAGTGATTGTCTCGGAAGAAACGGGCGCGATCAGCATCGCCGTCGGCGGAAAGATTGAACGCGACCTGACTGTGGAGGAACTGCGCGAGCGCATGGGCAAACTGTTGCGCCGCTATGTTTCTGCAGCGACTTTGCCGACCCCAATCGCCAATGGCGGGGAAACGTCAGAAGATGGTCTTTCGCAAAACTCGGGATTACCGCACAACGCGGAAAGCCGCTCGAACACGGGAGCGGATGACTAGCCATGAATGACCTCCTGCGCAGGTACGTGACCAACAATCTGGCATTAAAATTGATCTCGCTGGCGCTGGCGGTTGGACTCTGGCTGGCCGTGGCGCGGGATCCGGTGGATGAGATCCCCATTGATGTGCCCATCGAGTTTCACAATGTGCCTGGGAACCTGGAGATCAGCACGGAAAATATTCCTCGAACCCAAATCAGGCTGCGCGGCCCGGAGAGAGTGGTGCATCGCCTGCAAACTTCCGATGTGCACGTAGAAATTGATCTCGAACATGTCAACGGTCCGGGGGAGCGGACTTTCGATTTGACCGCAGAGCACGTGACGAAGCCGCATGATCTGGCGGTGGTACAGATTGTACCTGCGCAGTTTCGCCTGACATTCGACACGCGATTGACCAAGATGGTGGAAGTGCATCCCCGGGTGATCGGGACGTTTGCGACAGGGCTACAGATCGCCAAAATTGAAGTGGCCCCGTCGAGCATCCAGATCAGTGGCCCTCAAAAACGCGTAGAAGCAGTGGAGGCCGCGATCACCGATGCCATTGACGCAAGCGGAACCATGGACCGAAACAGTTTTGTCACTCACGCGTACGTCTCCGACCCGCTGGTGCAGGTGGTCAATCCTGGGCCGATTCACGTGACGGTGATTATGGAGAATACGCCCGGCTCGCGCTGATTCTAAGACATCAACCATGACAACCCAGGTTAGACAACTTTTCGGAACTGACGGGATTCGGGGAGTCGCCGGCGAATTTCCTTTGACCCTGGAAAGCACCTATCTCATTGGCCGCGCCTTGGGGCACGATTTGATTCGATCGAACCGGAAAGCGCGGGTGGTGATTGGGCAGGACACTCGTGAATCGAGCGGATGGATTGCGGACCGCGTTGCACTGGGGCTGAACTCCGTGGGAGTCGAGGTGCACAGTGCTGGAATCATCACCACGCCCGGTGTAGCGTATCTGGCACGCTCTCGGAAATACGATGCGGGCGTGGTAATTTCGGCGTCGCACAATCCGTGGACCGACAACGGCATTAAAGTTTTTTCGGGTGATGGTTACAAACTTCCCGATTCCCATGAGTTGAAGATCGAGCAGGAAATTTTCGGATTGCTGCAGAATCCGCAGGCGCATCCGGAACCGTCGGAAAAGCCCTCGCCGAGCCTGCCTGGAGAAGCGGCGCTGCGGAACGCCTACATTTCCTGGTTAGCGGGCAGTGTGAAAGAGAATCTTGGACAACTGCACGTCCTGATCGATTGCGCGAATGGTGCAGCAACGGCGGAGGCTCCTGAGCTTTTTCGTCACTGCGGGATAGGAGCAACATTCCTGTGCGCGTCTCCGGATGGCAAGAACATTAACGACAATTGCGGAGCGCTGCATCCGGAGGCCATTGCGCGGTTCATGGCGGATAGTCCCGGGCGATTCGATCTGGGGGTGACCTTCGACGGCGACGCGGATCGCGCGCTCTTCAGCGATGCCAATGGCCGCGTGGTGAATGGGGACGCGGTTCTGCTGCTGGTTGGGCGCGACTGGCAGGCGCGAGGTGCGCTGACGGGTTCGACGATCGTCGCGACCACCATGTCGAACATGGGTCTTGAAGTGGCTCTACGAAAAGCTGGCATTCGCATGCTACGCGCGAATGTGGGCGATAAATATGTGCTGGAGGAGATGCAGAAAACCGGTGCGATCTTGGGCGGAGAACAATCGGGACACATTATTTTCCGTGACGGAGAAGCAACAACCGGGGATGGATTGCTGACAGCGCTGCGGGTTATGGAGATCATGGCGCGGACGGGGCGTCCACTGCACGAGCTGATTTCCGATCTCAAAGTGTTCCCCCAGACGATTGAGAATGTGCGGGTACGCGAGAAGAAGCCGTTCGCGCAGGTTCCCGAGATTCAGCAGGCGATTGCGGCAGCCGAGCGCGAACTCGATGGCAACGGGCGCGTCGTAGTGCGCTATTCAGGGACCGAGGCCTTGGCGCGCGTCATGGTAGAAGCCGAATCGGAGGAGAAAATGAAGGCACTGGCGAGCGGGATTGCCGGGGCGATTCGGGCGGCACTGGGGGCTTGAAAGGCTTCACCACAGAGGCACAGAGTCACAGAGAAAGCCTTGGGCTTAAAGAAGCCCGGTAGAACTAGTGCTCTCCCTGGTTATTCATGATGAATTTTCTGAGCGGCGTGGCTAGTCTGTGGAATCTAGCCCTGCTGATCGTGGCGCTGGGGACGGTGATCTGGTTTATTTATTCGTTCGCGCTACGGCGACTGATGCGCGCACGGCGGATTGAGGGGCTACGGAACAAGCGGTTGATGCGCGAAGCGGCGGAACGGAAACAAGAACCGTAGGTCGGGAAAATGCTTGCCCGCGATTGAACCAATTCCTTCTTACTCCAGGTCCCGCCAGTTTGGTCCCACTCCAATGTCTACCTGTAACGGCACGCTGAGCGGGTGGACCTTTTCCATGTACTCGCGCACCAGCGATTTCATGATGTCGACTTCGGCCTCGGGAACTTCAAAGACAAGTTCGTCGTGGACCTGAAGTGTCATGCGCGACTTCAAATCGCGCTCGCGCAGTGCCTCGTCGATGCGGATCATGGCGATTTTGATGAGGTCGGCGGCAGTGCCTTGCAGCGGAGTGTTCACGGCGGTTCGCTCGGCGAATCCGCGGAAGTTGAAATTCTTGCTGTTAATGTCAGGGATGGGGCGGATGCGCCCAAACAGCGTTTTGACTTTCTGCTCGCGGCGCGCCTCGGCCAGCGTGTCGTCGATAAATTTGCGCACGCCGCTATATTTTTCGAAGTAGGCTTCGATGAACCTCTTGGCTTCGCCGGGTTCGATACCGAGATTCTGCGAAAGACCGAAGGCCGAAAGTCCGTACACGATGCCGAAATTGACGACTTTGGCCTGGCGGCGGTGGTCGGCGGTCACCATGAGCGGAGGCACGCCGAATACCTGTGAGGCGGTGAGCGTATGAATGTCGTCGCCGCGACGATAAGCCTCGACCAGCAGTGGATCTTTCGAGAAGTGCGCGAGCAGGCGGAGTTCGATCTGCGAATAGTCGGCCGCGAGCAAGACGTTTCCGGGATCAGCGGTAAAAGCAGCGCGGATTTCGCGTCCCAACTCGGTGCGGATGGGAATGTTCTGCAGGTTGGGATTGGCGGACGAGAGCCTTCCCGTGGCGGTGCCAGTTTGCGCGAAGGTAGTGTGCAGACGTCCGCTGGCAGCACTCAGCAAAGCGGGAAGCGCGTCGACATAGGTGGACTTCAGTTTGGTCAATTGGCGATATTCGAGCACCAGGCGCGGGACATCGTGCTCGAGCGCGAGTTTTTCCAAAATATCGACTGCCGTCGACGTGGTTTTTCCTTTGCCGTACTTCACCGGCGCGGGCAATCCCATCTTGTTGAAGAGCACGTCACCCAATTGTTTGGGAGAGCTGATGTTGAATTCGAAGCCCGCCTTCTCGTAAATCTCCCTGGCCTTGATGTCGATTTCCCGCTCGAGGCGAGAGGACATCTCGCCCAGATTTTTGCGATCGATCTTCACTCCGGCCTGCTCCATGCGCTGCAGAACGGGCACCAGCGGAAGATCGATTTCTTCGTAAAGCTTGAGCAGGCCCGCGTTTTCGACGTCGCGACGAAGCGTGGTGGCCAGGCGTCCCGTGATATCGGCGGACTCGGGCAGGGTGCCTCCCAACTTCAGATTGAAACGGCGGAGGGCCACGTCGGGAAGGCGATGCGAAGAGTAAGTCGGATCGAGCAGATAGGAATAGAGCATGGAATCGTGCGCGACTCCGCGGACCTCGATTCCTTGCTCCTCGAAAACGTGCATAGCTGTTTTGTAATCATGGATGGCTTTCGGGACAGCGGGATCGGCCAGCACTGAGTTGAGCTTCTGCCAGGCTTCGTCGGCATCCGGCGAAACGGTCACGGCAGACCCGGAAACCGATGCGATCGCCAGATTGCGTTTGCGGCGAGCGGGTTCTTCGATCGCGGCCGTGAGCGGCAGCAATCGCTCCTCGTTCTCATCTTCTTCAACTTCCTCCTCGCTGACCGGAGGCGTTTCGGCTTCGACTGCCACGGCGAGCGCGCCTTCGGAGGAGGTCGATTTCAGCACAGCTTCCACGTCCGCCGCGGATTTCGCTTCTGAGTACTGAGCTTCGCTGACTTCAACAACCGGTAACAGTTCTTTCAGCAGTGACGTGAACTCGAGTTCGGTAAACAAAGCGCGGAGCGATTCTAGGTCGGGTGCTCCGACTCTCATCGCATCGACATTGAGTTCGATGGGAACATGGCAATCGATGGTCGCCATCTGCTTGCTGAACAGAACGGTGTCGCGGTTGTTCAGCAGCGACTCACGATAGGTTTTCTTTTCTACTTCAGCGGCATGGTCGAGGGCGGCCTCGACCGATCCGAAGCGCTTGATGAGTTCGACCGATCCTTTATCTCCAATGCCGGGAGCGCCGGGAATATTGTCGACGCTGTCTCCGCGCAGAGCCATCACATCCACGACGCGTTCGGGAGGAACACCGAGGATCTCTTCGACCTTGGCGGCGTCGCAGATCAGATTATCTTTCGGCGGATTCAGCACCAGGATGCGGTCATTCACCAGTTGCAACATGTCTTTGTCGCTGGAGACGACGTAAACGCCGTAATCTTTTTCAACTGCCTGGGTCGCCAAGGTCCCGATGACGTCGTCGGCCTCGTAACCGGATTGTTCGAGGATCGGGATGCGATAGGCTTCGAGGGCTCTCCGAATATAAGGTACTTGCAACACCAGTTCCTGCGGCATCTCGGAGCGGTTGGCCTTGTATCCCTTGTACTCAATCTCCTGGAAGGTCTGCGTCTTGAGATCGAACTTGCGGACTTTGGTGACAGCCTCCGCCCGCTGATCGCGGAACGTTGGCGCGGCCACATCGAAGACCGCGGCGAGGTATTCGGGAGAGAAATCGTCGCGCAGCTTTCGCAGCATGTTCACGAATACGTAGGTGGCAGCGGTGGGAAGTCCGGTTTTGGTTGTCATGCCGCGCTGCCGGGCCATGGCATGATAGGCACGGAAGATGAAGGACATGGTGTCGATGAGGTAGAGGCGGCCGTGGTCTTTGCCATTCGCCTTTGGGGTGGACTTCGTGGCCTGAGCGCGATCGGCAGCCGAGGATTTTTTACGGGAGGGCAAGAACCTAGTTTAAAGCTTGCACTCAGCACTCAGCAATCAGCATCACCCATTGGCCATGCGGTAGTCTGAGCGCATGAAGCGGTCGCTGCTGATTGGGACAGGAATCATACTGGCGCTGGTTGTTTTACTGGTGTCTTTACGCTTATCTAACCCGCGAAGCGCCAAACCCCGGTCTCATCGCTAACGCGATATGGCTGAGTGCTGAATGCTAGCTCTTTTTCCCGTATTCCGTCGTGTAGTGCAGCTTGATTTCCCCGCAGGTACCTTGCTCGGGCGAGTAGACGACGCACGAATCGAAAGGTTGGGAATACACGTGCAGGCTCACGGCACGCTGGTTGAATTCGCGTGGATTCAGCACCCCATGCACGGGGTCGCTCGGATCTACGGCGCAGGGATGCGCAGGGTTCATCTCGAGGGTTTCGGCGAGTTCTAGCTGGCAAGTGCCCTTTTCCAGATCCTGCGAGACCAGATGGTAATTCTCGACCTGGAGACGTCCGACGGGGACGGCCATCCAGCAATTCTGATCTTTATGATTGTGGACAGAACTGGCTTGGCCGATATCCCAACAGATGGCGATGAGCTCGTAGTGGGGAGTCTTGTCGATCAGGTTGCGGGTATAGTGCTGGCGATCCCAACAGAGATAGGGCTCGAGCGTGTCGGCCGCCACAGGGGTCTCGGTAAGGAATTGCAGGACAGTCTCCACCTTGCGGAAAGCAGTATCGGGAATCTTGCGTAGTTCAGCGACGAAATCGTGGATGGAAACCTGCTTGGAAACTGTCTGTTGGGCCATGGGTCCCCCGAAGAAATAGTATAGCGCTGGAAATCGGCACTTAGCACTTGGCATTTAGCCCCAGCGGCCGCGGGGCTGATACAGGCGGCTAGGACTCACGCGATACTCACAGCCCAGCCGCTGGCTGGTTTTCAAACGTTCGGTGATAAACTCCGTTCGGAAAGACGATGAATCCATGAAACCACCATCGAACGTCAAGACGCCAGCGCAATACATCGCCTCACTCCCCGCCGATCGTGCGAAGACGATCGCGACGGTGCGCGCACTCGTGAACAAGCACATTCCGCGTGGCTACGATGAGTGCCTCGTCTGGGGCACGATCGGCTGGACGATTCCCCTGTCTCGATATCCCGACACTTACAACCAGCAGCCGATCTGCTACGTCGCGGTCTCGTCGCAGAAGAACTACTGCTCGCTCTACATGATGGGCGCGTTTTGGGGTGCGAGTCAGCTCGAGCAGCTGAAGGCGGCGTTCAAGGCGGCGGGGAAGAAGCTCGACATGGGGAAGTGTTGCGTTCATTTCAAGTCGCCGGACGATTTGCCGCTCGAAGCGATTGGCAAGCTGATCTCGGCGATTTCGAGCGAGAAGTGGATCGAGATGTACGAACAATCGCGCTTGATGACCAAGGCGGGGCAGGCGCAGATGGCGAAGCAACGCGCCCCATCGGCGAGCAAGGTGGCCGCCAAGCGCGTCGACACAAAGCGTCGGCGGTAAACTTCCCACCGTATCGCTTTTTGATCCTAAGAAGCATTAAGTGCCAAGTGCTCAATGCTGGTTTTCACTCGACAAACATACAGTCGCCGTAGGAATAGAAACGGTATTTCTGTTCGACCGCATACCGGTAGGCTGCGAGGACCTTGTCTTTCCCGGCAAGAGCGCATACCAGCATCAATAGGGTCGATTGCGGCAAGTGGAAGTTTGTGAGAAGGGCTCCAACCACGCGAAAGTCGTAGCCCGGATAGATGAAGATGTCGGCTTCTCCGCCGCCCTCTTTGACCCGACGATCGTCACTCAGACTGGCTGCATACTCGAGCGTGCGAACTGTAGTGGTACCGACGGCGACAACGCGCCGTCCCAGGGCCTTCGCCTGATTGATTTGCGCGGCCGCGCTCGGCGAGATGCGATAGGACTCGCGATGCAACTTGTGATCTTCTACCTGCTCCGCACGAACCGGCTGAAACGTGCCCAATCCGACATGAAGCGTGACTTCGGCGGTTTCGACGCCGCGGCGGTGGAGATGTTCGAGAATTTTGGGCGTGAAATGAAGGCCAGCCGTAGGAGCCGCGACTGAACCGCGCTCTTGCGCGTAGACGGTTTGATAGCGCTCGCGATCGCCGCTGCTGTCTTCCCGGCCGATGTAAGGAGGCAAGGGCACGTGTCCGATTTGCTCGACGACGGCGAAGAAGTCCGGTACCGGACGAAAGCGGATCTGGCGCTCGCCAAATTCCCCACGGGCCACCACCTCGGCCTGTAGCTGTTCATGGTCCCCAAAGAACAACGCCTCGCCCAAGCCGATTTTCCGCCCCGGACGCACCAGGCACTCCCATTGATTGGGCTCGCGGCTGATCTGGCGGGTCAGCAGCACTTCGATCTGGCCTTTGAGAAAGTCATGGGCAGCGGGATTGTGTGGGCTCAAAGCCAGCGCCCGAGCACCCCCCCGACGTCCATAAAGCCGCGCCGGAAACACCCGGGTGTTGTTAAGGACGACGAGGTCATCAGGGCGCACGAGTTCGGGAAATTCGCGAAACATGCGGTCCTGTAGCGCTCCCGATTGCCGGTTCAGGTGAAGCAGGCGCGAGGCGGCGCGGTCGGCCAGAGGCTCCTGGGCTATCAATTCTTCGGGCAGATAGTAGTTAAAGTCAGAGACCAGCACGCGTTTCAATTATATGGTTTGCATGAAATCGGTGTGATTTACGGAAATTTATTCAGAATTTACCACATACAGATTGTCTGGGCGTGTGAGCCTGCGGTACCATGCCAAGAGTCGGTCTCGCCCGCCGCTTTTCAGCCATGCCTAGTGAACGCCAATATCGGCACGAGATTGCCTTCTTCGGCAAGATGCTGCATCAACGTGGCTATGTCGCCGCCATGGATGGCAATCTCTCAGTGCGGCTCGACGACAATCGCATTTTGGCAACTCCAACTGCCATGTGTAAGGCGATGATGCGTCCTTCCGACATGGTGATTGTAGATATGGAAGGCCGCCGTCTAGCCGGGCGTCGAAACGTTTCGAGCGAGATTGGGATGCATCTCCTGATCTACCGCCTGCGTCCTGACATCCAGGGCATTGTGCATGCGCATCCCCCGACAGCGACGGGATTCGCTGCTGCAGGTATGGCCCTGACCGAACCGCTCGTCTGCGAAGTTGTAATCGGATTGGGATCGATTCCACTGGCGCGATACGGAACCCCTGGAACTCCCGAACTGACGGATGCGCTCGAGCCACTCATTCCCGAGTATGACGCGATCCTGATGTCGAACCACGGGGTCGTGGCTTACGGTGACACGCTCGATCACGCCTACATGAAGATGGAAACGGTCGAGCACTTCGCGCAGATCGCGCTGGTCACCCATTTGCTGGGACGTCAGCAACCTTTGAAAGACGCGGAACTGGAAAAGCTGCTGGCTGCGCGCAGCAAGTATCAGGGAACCACGTCCGCGGCATCCCTGCCACTCGCAGTACACATTCACACGCAAACCGGAAATCATCACGGCCGCCCGCCGGAAACAGAAACTACGTCGCTCAAACCACGCCGCGTCCTGCGATCCCGCTAGATCACCGCGAAAAAAAGACTTGTAGAGACACCGCCTGGCTGTGTCTCGGGGGCTGAGCAATTTTTCTTGATTTGTATCAGGGTATGGCTTCAGCCGTACCGATCGGATCGACACCGCGTTCGGCTTCAGCCGCTGCTGCAGCACCTGCGGGCGAGTCAATGGTACTGCGAAAAAGCGATGCCCTGAGACGAATCCCTTCAGGGACATTGCCCATCGAAAAAGAGACGCAGCAAAGCTGCGTCTCTACGTTGGGATGCATTCTTGGTCTCGCCGGATCACCACACCCGGCAGGCATTCTCCGGCATCATGGGCTGTCCTGCTTTGCAGCCGAAGGCCCGCCCGAACTCCTGCATGTTTTGCACGACGCCGTTCACGCGGAATTTGCGCGGCGAGTGCGGATCGGTTTGTACCTGTAATCGCAGCTGCTCCGGACGAGTGTCGCCGCACCAGCTTTGGCCATGAGCCAGGAAGAATTCCTGGATCGGCGTGAAGCCGTCCTGCTTCTGCGTCAAGTCGATGTTCTTTCGCTTGGCATCTGCCAGGAACGCGATGTAGGCAAGGCGCAACCCGCCATTATCCGCAGTGTTCTCGCCCAAGGTCAGTTTGCCATTGACGTGCAAATCGTCGACCGCGACAAAGCTGTTGTACTCTTTCACTTCGCAGTCGGCTTTGGCTTCGAACTTCTTGGCGTCTTCGGCAGTCCACCAATCGGAAAGATTTCCGTTAGCGTCGAATTGACGGCCTTCATCGTCGAATCCGTGAGTCAGTTCGTGGCCGACGATGCCACCCACGTGGCCGTAATTCAGAACGTCAGCCGCGTCTTTGTTGTAAAGAGGCGACTGCAAAATGGCAGCCGGAAAATTAATGTCGTTCATGCTGGGGTTGTAGTAAGCATTCACCGTGGCTGGACTCATACCCCATTCACCGCGATCGACGGGCTTGCCGATCTTGGCTAACTGCCGCCGGGCCTCGAATTCGGTGGCGCGCTGTGCATTTCCATAAGCGTCATCACGCACGACGGTCAGCGAGGAATAGTCGCGCCAGTGGTCGGGATATCCGATCTTATCGGCCACCGCATGCAATTTCTCTTTGGCCCGAACCTTGGTCTCGGGGCTCATCCAGTCGAGTGTCTCGAGATCCTGATCCATGGCGGTCTCGATGTCTTTGACCATCTGCACTGTCGCTTGTTTGCTGGTTGCCGGGAATTCCTGGGCCACGTAGACCTGGCCAACCGCCTCACCCAGCGCATTGTCCGTAGCGTCGGAGCAGCGCTTCCAGCGTGCGCGTTGTTCAGGCTGTCCGCTTAACTTGTGCCCGTTAAAATCGAACGCTTCTTCGTCCAATGCCTTGGGCAAAGCCCAGCCTGGGACGGAGTGCACCAACTGCCAGCGGAGATAGGTCTTGATGGTGGGCAGGTCGGTGGAGACGAGAACGGCGTTCAATCCCTGAAAGAATTCAGGATGAGTGACATTCAACTCGGTGACGGCTGGCGCTTCGCCGGCGACGAAGAATTTCTTCCAGTTGAAGTCAGGCGCAAGTTTCTCGAGATCCGCGACCGAGGTCATGTGGTAGATCTTGTTGGGATCGCGCTGCGACGTGATGTCGAGAGAAACTTTGGCCAGCGCAGTTTCGATTTTCATGATGGCTTGCGCGTCAGCCGCAGCCTGGCTCTCGGTCTCCCCCATCAACTTCAGCATGTTGGCGATGTGCTGGACGTATTGCTTTCGCAGTTCCTCATCTTTCGCGCCGGTGCGTAGATAATAGTCGCGCTCGGGCAGGCCCAGTCCTCCTTGATCGACGACCGCGATCTGCTTGCGGGCGTCCTTGAAATCCTGCTGTTCTCCGAAAGCCAGAAACGCGTTCACACCGATCAGTTGAAAGTTGCCAAGAAGATTGGGCAGGTCATCCTTGCTCTTCAGGGCGGCGATGCGATCAAGGTCCGGTTTCAGAGGCTTGAGGGCTTTCTGGTTGATGGTGTCGGTATCCATGCAAGCCGCGTAGTAGTCGCCAATTTTCTGCTCGTTCGCAGTACGGCCCGCGCCACCTGCGGCGGCCTTTTCCAGCAGGCTTTGCACTTCGTGCTGGGTGTATTCGGCAACCATGGCCCCGGTGCCATAGGACGAGCGATCATTCGGGATGGGATGCAGCTTGCCGAAGTTACCGCAAGAGTATTGGAAGAAGTCGACGCAGGGGTCGGCGGTCGTGTCCATCAATTGCTTATCAAGGCTGGGTAAAAGTTGGGGAGTCTTCTCGGTTTGCGCGTTGAGCACAGCGCAGGTCGATAACACGGCCAGGATTATGGCCAGACGGATTGCAATTCGCATTTTGTCCTCTTGGAGGGTATACGTACCGGTCTAAATAGAAGTTCGCCGCGTTATTGTACCCGAAGCGGCAGGGCACAACGGCGCGACGAATCAACATGCTGAAGGTGTTATGCCTATTCTCCGCCGAGACGGAAGCGCAGGCCTCCGCGGAAGGTCAAGAGCAGCGCTGGGTATCCCACAACCTCGTTGTAGTGCTTGTTTAGCGCGTTCTCCATATTGACGTAGGCCGTAACGCGGGAAGTGATGGCGTACCATCCACCGAGATCGACGCGTGCGTATCCGGCTGCGTGAAGGATGTTCAAACCGAGGAAGTCATCGTCGGGACGCCGTCCGACAAAGCTTCCGCCGAGATCGCCTCCCCAGCGATTGCCGAGATAGTTGAGCAGAAGAGTTCCGGAGTGCTTCGGGCGACGCAGCAGCGGGGTCCCCGCAGAGAAGACGGGATCGCAAAAGTTCGCCGGTGTGCACAGGGGCGCTTCGAGATTTTGCGTCGAAGTGTACGTGTAGGCGGAATTCAGCGTAAGCCGGGACATCAGCTTCCCTTGAAATTCGATCTCTGCACCCTGGGCGAATGACTTGTCAACATTCACATACTGGCCAATGAACGTCACCGGATTGGTTGCGTAGTCGATGCGATCCGTGAACAGATTGTTGAAGTAAGTGGCTATGAAGGAATATTTCCCGCCAAACAAACCTTGCTGAAGTCCAGCCTCGAAGCTGCGATTGCGCTCGGGCTTCAAGTTCAGATTGGGCACGCTGAACGGTGGTCCGGCGAAAGCTTGGTCGATGGTCGGTTCTTTAAATCCCGTGGCGTAAGTGAAGCGCAGGCTGGTTCCCGAGAATACGCTTCCTCCGCGCAGAGCTTGCAGTGTAAGCGCCACGCGTGGAGAGCCATTGTTTCCGTAACCGCCGATGTGCTGGAATCGCGCACCCGCGACGACGGTCAGACGGCCGAGTGTGAGAAGTTGCTGGCCGTAGACGGCGTGGTTGAGGCGTAACCCGTGGGAGATCGGCGGGTAATCGAGGTCGCCGATAAATCCGTTCTCATCCTCGAACTCATATCCGAATGTGGTTTGTGCCCAAGGGCGCTCTAAGTAGGTGCCCTGGTAATCGAACCCGGCACGGTTGATGTCGGCGATGGCTTGGGTGGGGAAATCGTCGGGACGGCCCGGATCGGCGAAGGTGTCGAGATTCGAGCGTCGGTGGTGGTATTCGAATCCCGTAAGGCGATTCTGCCAGCGCGGCGAAGTGTTGAAGTCGAGTTCCACGCTTCCAATGAGATTGTTCTGGCGCGCGCGCTGGTCGGAGTCGGCCGGCAGCAGAGGCGCTCCATTGAAGTTCCACTCGCCGGGAACCCCCGTACGGCTGTTCGCGTGGCGCAATCTCAGGCGCAGCGAAGCATTGTCGTTGATGGCGTAGCCGAGATTTCCTCCCTGCAACGAGTTGGAGTAGTCATCGTTGATGCCTTGGCCAATAGTATTGAACTGGTCGGCGAAGAGGTTGTAGTCGAAGGGGCCATGCGATCCCGCAAGCGAGGCGTAACCGTGCGCGGTGTAGAGATTGCCGCCGTCGGCGCCGAACGTGAGTTCGGGCCGCGAGGTGCTGCCCGGGCGCGTCCAGATCTGGACGACGCTGGTCATCGCGTCAGAGCCGTACAGTGTGCTTTGGGCTCCGCGCAAAAATTCGAGGCGGTCCGTCTGGACCAGAGGAGCGGTCCCGAAGTCGAACGTACCCCCGGGTTCGTTGACCGGAACGCCGTCAATGATGACCTTGTTGTAGCGTGATTCGCCGCCCTGCACGAACAGCGACGAGAGTCCTCCGCGCTGGCCTGCCGTGCCAATGATGGCTCCCGGCAAAAAACGGAGCGCGTCATTCATTGCGACCGGATTCATGGTTGTGATTTGTCCTGCTGTGAGCGTTTCGACGTTTGCCCCAACGGCTTCGCTCGCAACCGGCGTGCGCGTGGCGGTGACCGATACGGTCTCGGAAGCGGGCGCGAGCTGCAGATGCACCGTGATGGCCTCGGCAGGGTGAGGTGGCACATCCAACCTTTGCTCCGCAAAGCCTGGTGCGAGAATCCGCACCGACGCGGCGCCCTCCTCGATGTCACGAAATGTGACGGTTCCTTCGGCCGAAGTAGCGGCGACGGCAAACGACCCTGACTTGCCCAGAAGTTCGACTTGAGCGCCAGCCACCGCCCCGGATTGCGGATCTACAACTCTAATTTTGAGGTCAGCCGCCCAGGCAAGCGCCGGCAGCAGAATGAGAGAAGCAAAAAGATAGACGAACCGCACGGACTCCTCCTTTTACACGCGAAAAGGTTTGAGTGGACGGTTCACGCCGGTCTCCTGGCTTCGCGAGTTAGAGTTCAGCGAACTCGACAGCTGCAACCGGCCTTCCCAGGACTGCTCCCAGTGACCTGTTGCCAATTTCCTCGCTTACAGTTGCGCGGCAGCCCGGGCTTTTCACCCGATTCCCTCCTCATCAACATCTGAAGAGGATGCGCGAACCAAAGACATTTGAAAAAGAACAGAACGACAGACCAAGAAATCTAATCGCGGGCAGGGGGGTTGTCAAATGAGGGGAAGCTGTTAACCCTAGGAGGCTAAGGATGTCTTTTTAGAAACACTTTCCTTTTGTAGACCGGGAACTTCGTGCTCCCCACTTGGCCAACATTTTCATCCGCAAATTTCCGCACGCGTTCGAGGGCCGCTTGCATTTCCTGATGTAGACGTCCAATTTCTTCGTCATCGGCGGCGGGAGACACGTGGATGTTTTTCGCTACCCGCATCAGCGCGCGCGAAAACGGTTTGGGAATCATGAAGCGATCCCAGGTATTTAGCACCCATGGATCTTCGAGGGCAATATAAAACGGAACGATGGCTGCTCCGGTGAGCTTTGCCAGCAGTACGGGGCCGGGTTTCGCGACATAGCAAGGCCCGCGGGGGCCGTCGATGGTGAAGGCGACGCTAAAACCCCGTTCGATCTCGCGCCGGGCTCCGAGCAGTGCGCCGACTGCCCCACGACTGCTCGACCCACGCAATGCCACGAAGCCAAGTTTCTGAATGATACGCGCGATGTACTCACCGTCGAAGCTGCGGCTGGTCATTACCCGAAACTGCAGATCTCGCCAGATATAGGCGGAAGCGAAAACGCAGCGATGCCAGAAAGGAGTGATGCCCGGCGACTTCTCGATATTATCGGGAGCGCCTTCTTCAAAGGAAAGTGAGAAGCGAAGGGTAGGCCCGATAGCGCGGATCGCGAGAAAACCTATCCAACTGATCAACCACAAAGAGATCTTCTGACGTAGAGAGAACGAGCGCTCGCCAGCAGTTGTATCGTTCGAAATTTCGGGAGCTGCTGTGCTCACGCGGTTATTGTACCGTTCCAGCGGCAGCCGCGATGAAACCCCAATTGGCGTTTCAGACATCCAAGCGTGGATGCAAAAACTGAATGGTGCGAAGGTGGAAGCCCAGCGGCTGACCGCCCCGCAGATTTTCCACGCTGCGGTTGAGAGCGCGCGCGCCGAAATCAAGCGCTCCCCGCGCACGTTGGCGTTCTCGGGAGTGGCCGGCGGAGTGACCATGGGTCTCACCGGCCTGAGCGTGGCCGCCATGCGGGCGATCTTGGGCGAGAGCCCGTGGGCCGAACTGGCTTCTTACATGATCTATCCCATCGGCTTCATTGCGGTGATCATCGGCCGTTCGCAATTGTTCACCGAAAATACGCTTTACCCTGTCGTGCTCGTGCTCGATGAGCGCAGATACTTCAAGGAGACAGGGCGACTCTGGGCCATCGTCTTCACCGCCAACATCACTGGAGCATTCCTGTTCTCACTGTTGGCGACGCAAACGGGGGCATTGACTCCAGCCATTGCCTCAGAATTGGTAAAGCTGGGAACCGACGCGGTGAACGGGGCCGCTTCGCATTTTTTCTGGAGCGGAGTCGTCGGAGGATGGCTCATCGCCTTCGTCGCCTGGGTAGTCACGGCAAGCCAGCGCACCATCGGACAGTTAGTCATGGTTTGGTTGCTGGCATTCGTCGTCGGGATCGGCAAATTCGCGCACTGCATCGCGACCAGCGGAGAGATTCTGTCAGCCGTGCTCGCAGGCGCCCTCCCGGCGGCAAGCTACTTCCGCTGGCTTTTGCCAGCAACTTTGGGGAACATTGTAGGCGGCGTGGTGATTGTCAGCGTTCTGAATTACGGGCAAGTCCGGGAACTTTAGAAGTTGCAACCGATAGAAAACGCAGACGTCTAAGAATGGCATGAACACAGCCCCTACCTTTCTTGCACCCTCGGCAGGCGAACGCCTGTTCAATCGTGTATTCGGATTTCTCGTCGGACTAGGTCTGGCTCCTGCCGGCTTCTACCTGCTCGAAGTTCGGGGCCGGAAATCGGGGAAACTTTATCGCACGCCCGTCGACCTGCTTGAGTTTCAAGGTAAATTATACTTGGTCGCGCCACGCGGACGCACCCAGTGGGTGCGAAATGCTGAAGCTGCAGGAGAAATTGTGCTGAAGCGCGGTAGCCGCCATACGACCTATCGTCTAAAGGCCGTGGCATCGGCAGATCGACCTCCGATCTTGAAGGCGTATCTCGACCGCTTCAAATCGCAAGTGCAGCGCTACTTCACAGTGCAAGCGGGATCGCCTCCGGAGGCGTTCGCAGCAGTCGCGGAAAATTATCCGGTGTTTGAGCTACAGGGTGTGTAGGTAGACGAGCAGATCCTGCACCTGCTGCTGCGTCAGCGTTTGGCCGAAGCCCGGCATCTTGGAGCGACCGTAAAGGATGATGTCCCCGACGCGGTCGTCGTTGGCAGGCATTCCGCTGACAGGCAGAAACTGCTTCTTGAAAATCCCCTTGAGGCTTGGACCCTTCTTGTCACGCCGCGAGTAGGGTTCGTGGCAGCGATCGCAATAATTGTCATAGATCTTGCGCCCCGCCGACTGTTGCGGCGTCAGTCCAAGTTCGGCGTCGCTTTTGCGGCGCTCCACATCGCAACCCAGGAAAATCAGCAAGAAGATGAAACAAGCGAAGAGAACAAGTTTGCACGAGCAAAACTTTCTCGATGGTGGCATTCGGCGTCTGACCGCACCCTTTCCTGGAAGTACAATAATAGAAGCCAATGGCAGTCGCACTCAAACGCGTTTACCAAAAGCCGGCCAAGAGTGATGGAACCCGCGTGCTTGTCGACCGGTTATGGCCCCGTGGCTTGACTAAGGCAGACGCCGCGCTGGATGCATGGTTGAAGGATCTTGCTCCGTCAGATGCTCTGCGGCAGTGGTTCCATGCGAGTCCCGACGCCTGGCTGACTTTTCGCAAACGCTATCTGAAAGAATTGACGCGGCCCGAAGCCCACGCGGCGCTCGACGAACTCTACCGTTTCGCCGGCCAGCGTAAACGCCTCACCCTGGTTTACGCGTCCAAGAACGAAGAGCGTAATAATGCCACCGTGCTGAAAGATCTGTTGGACGGCATGCGCAAACCCCCAACCGGAACGGGACCGGCGCGTGGAGCGATGCAACGAAAAGTGAGTCAGATGCCGAGAAAATAGTCGTCAGGGATTACTTCTTCTTGGAACCATCCGTGAGCACCGCTTCTACGATACTGTCAATCGCGTCTGTAATCCGCTTCATTGGAACGTTGGAATTGTTCGACAGGATGGAGAAGGCGACCTGCTCGCCGCGATCGGTCGTCGCGTATCCGGAGAGAGTCTTCACTCCGCCCAGCGACCCCGTTTTTCCGTAGACCCGCCCTTGCACGGAAACGTTCTTGAAGCGCTCTGAAAGCGAACCATCGACGCCCGCGAGCGGCAAAGTGTCGCGAAAGCTTCTCCCCCATGGTTGGGTCGACGCGAAACTCAGCAATTGCGCCACGGCGTGAGGCGTGACCAGATTCTGGCGCGAAAGCCCGGAGCCGTCGTAGAACAGATATTCATCTTTCGAAATACCAGCCTTGTTCAGAAATCCGCGCAGAACTTCCAGGCCGCCCTCGACGTTGCCAGCCGTTCCCTTTTCGCGTCCCAGCAAGCGCAGCAAGATTTCCGCATGCAGGTTCTGGCTGACCTTGTTAATGACCCGAACATCCTCAATCAAGGGTTTCGAATCGTAGCTCGCGAGCACCAGAGGCTGAGTTTGCAGAGCTCGCGAAGGCTCGTCTCCGCCTCGTGAGGGCGCGATTGCAGTAATGGTGACCGTCGAAAGGCTGGCAAGTTCGGTGTGGCGCGTGCGCTGGTGCCCGTACACAGCGATGCCGCGCGATTCGAGCAATTGACGCAAGAGCGTAGCCGCGAATTCGGCCGGATCTTCGATGGCCAACGCTTCATTGGCGCCGGCGTCATCAGCCGGCATGTTGCCCCAAAGGGTCAGGGTAGTCGAGCCCGGCTCGCGATTGATATGGATGTCACGAGCCGTGCCAGCGGGAGTCGTGATGATGCGATTGTCGATGTGATAGTAATCAGCAAACGGAGTGATGCTGACAAATGCGCGATCTCCGGCGCGATCCGCTGGGAGCACATTCACAAAGATCACGTTGTCGTTGACGGTCAGCGCCGAAACGGGAGCGCCGTCAGCCCAGACCAGATCGTCCTGGCTCCAGCCTTCCCCGTAGCGCTCAAAAGCGAAAAAAGAATCGTCGGCGATGATGTCTCCGTCGACGTACTTCACGCCTTTTTGCACCAGCGTATCCGCAAGTTGCTCCAGCACCTGAATGGGATGGTCGTTGCGCTGCGTATGTAGCGCGTAGGGCAGCTCCCGCCCAGAAAGATTGGGATCGCCTCGGCCGACCAGCACCAGGTCTCCCGTCAGGCGTCCATGCTTGTCAAGTGTGCCGGAGGTTTCTACCGTGGTGCGGAAACTGTAGTCGGGACCAATGAGCGCGAGCGCCGCGGCCGTGGTGAAGAGTTTGGTGTTCGATGCGGGAGTGAAAAGCTTGTCTTGGTTGTGGGCATACAGCACCTTGCCCGTGGAAAGCGAGACCACTTCAATGCCCCAAAAACCGCGGGCGAGGTCGGGCTGAGAAAGCAAAGTTGAGATTTTCGATTCTAGCGAAGTGCGCCCGGCAGCCTGCGCCTGCACTGCCAGGAACAAGCAGAAAATCGCCGCTAGATAAGCGCGTTTTCGGCTCATTGGAATGACTCGATTGTAGCATTGCGCACAACTCTTTCCCTACGCGCACCTACCGAAGGTAACTAGTCGCGCTCGCCGGGTTTAGAATCGCCGGATGCGCGTCGTCTTTGAATGGAACATCGGCTCGCGGTGCCTGCAACTCGGCAAGCGCACGCTGATCATGGGGATTGTGAATGTCACGCCGGATTCTTTTTCGGATGGCGGCCAGCACTTTGATCGAGATCGCGCCGTCGAGCACGGGTTGAAATTGCTGGAGGATGGGGCAGAGATCATCGACGTCGGGGGAGAATCGACGCGGCCGGGAGCGAAGGTTGCCGCCGGCGAATCTGCGGAGGCCAAGCCAGGGAAGACCGCAGTGTCCGAGAAAGAAGAGTTGGAGCGCGTGATTCCGGTCATCACTGCTCTGAAAAAGAAGAAACCCGACGCGGTCATTTCCGTCGACACCTACAAGGCGAGTGTCGCGCGAGCGGCGGTGGCGGCGGGAGCTGAAGTAGTGAACGACGTCAGCGGATTTCGCTGGGATTCGGCGATGAAAAAAACTCTCGCCGACCTGAAGTGCGGAGCGGTGATGATGCACATGCGCGGGCGGCCGGAGGAGTGGCGGTCGCTGCCGCCTGTATCGGATATCGTCATGCTCGTTAAACGCGAACTGCGCGAGTGGGTCGACGCCGCTCTCATGGCCGGAATGAAGCGCGAGCGGATCATGCTTGATCCGGGGTTCGGGTTTGGGAAAAATCTCGAACAAAATTATCCGCTGATGAAAAGGTTCGAAGAATTTCACCAGTTGCGATACCCGCTGCTGGCGGGAGTTTCGAGAAAATCGTTTGTCGGCCGAGCATTGGCTCGCAACGGAAAAGATGCGGAACTCTCGGATCGCTTGTACGGAACGCTAGCCGCCGAGACCACGGCGATTCTCAAGGGCGCTCACGTGATTCGCACGCACGATGTTCGGGCTTGCGCGGATGCGGTGCGGATCGCCGATTTGCTGGGCTGAAAGACTCTAACCTCAAAGGCCGCGAAACCATCTTGTCCGATATCCTCCAGAAACTCATTTCCGATCCGCGGGTGACTGTGCGGCGCAACGGCCCGACAGATCCCGACGGCACGTGCGTCGTTTACTGGATGCAGCGAGCCCAGCGCGGCACGGATAATCCTGCGCTCGATGTCGCCATCGAAGCCGCGAATGCGCTGGGTAAGCCAGTGGCCGTGTTCTTCGCTCCCGTCCCGTTTTATCCGCACGCGAATTTGCGGCATTATCGCTTTCTGGCGCAGGGAATTCCCGACATTGCCGAAGCGCTCGCAAAACGCGACGTGGGTTTTGTGCTGCGACGCTATCCCGATCACAGTCTGCTCAAATTCTGCGAAGAGGTTCGTCCGGCGCTGGTGGTGGGCGATGAGAATCCGCTACGCGAGACTGAACAGTGGCGGCAGAGTGTGGCCAAACAACTTCGCGTCCCGCTCTGGACCGTCGACGCCGATGTGATTGTCCCGTCGAGATTGCTTGAGAAAGAGCAGTACGCCGCCCACGTAATTCGCCCGCGGCTCGAAAAGCAGCTTGAACGGTTCCTGGTGAAACCAGCCAACCCGGAGGCGCAAATCCCTTGGAAGCCGCCGCGCAATCTGCAAACCCTGCCGCCGGACTTCGATATCACAAAAGGCTGGTCATTGGATCGGACGGTGGCGCCGGTCGATGCATTGCGCGGAGGGTCACGAGAGGCGTTCAAGCGCCTCGAAGAGTTCGTCAGTAAGAAGCTTAAATATTATGATAAGCAGCGCAATCATCCGGAGAAGGATGGCACGAGCGATCTATCACCCTATCTGCACTTCGGGCACATCGGCCCGCTGACGGTGGCCTTGGCGGTGCAAAAAGCGGACGCGCCGAAAACCCAGAAGGAAGTGTTCCTGAACCAACTCATCGTCTGGCGCGAGTTGTCGATCAACCTGGTTCGCTTCAATCCCAACTACGACAACTTCGAATGCGGAGAACCATGGGCACACCGTACGCTGGCGGCGCACGCTAAAGATCCGCGGCCCGTTCTTTATTCGGAACGGCAACTGGAGAATGCCGAGACCCATGATCCGCTGTGGAATGCGGGCCAAATGCAGATGGTCAATCAGGGATGGATGCACAACTACGTGCGCATGTATTGGGCGAAGAAAATTCTGGAATGGAGTAAGTCTCCGGCGGAAGCGCACCAGATTGCCGTGCGATTGAACGACAAATACGAGATGGATGGACGCGATCCCAACGGCTACGCGGGCATCGCATGGTCGATTGTCGGGAAGTTCGATCGACCATGGTTCGAGCGGCCCATCTTTGGCCTGATTCGTTTCATGTCGCTTGAGAGTACGGGGAAGAAGTTCGATAGTAGGAAGTACATCGAGCAGCAAAGCCAGAAAGGTATGTTCGGATGAACGCGCGCCTAGAATAGCTTGCTGGAATCGAGAAGGATCGTGACAGGCCCTTCGTTGATCAGCTCGACTTGCATATTCTCCTGAAAGCGTCCAGTTTCGCAGGGCAGGCCGGCGTCCCGGATACGCTCCACAAAATATTCATAGAGCTCGCGAGCCTGTTGCGGAGGAGCTGCGCCATCGAACGATGGGCGTTTACCACGGCGTACGTCTCCGTAAAGCGTGAACTGGGAAACGACCAGGAGTGCGCCGCCAACGTCGGCGACCGATAGATTCATCTTGCCGCTCTCGTCTTCGAAGATGCGGAGTCCCGCAATCTTCTCGGACAGATAGTCGGCGTCGGCCTTAGTGTCCACGGGAGCGACACCGAGCAATACCAGCAGGCCGCGGGCGATTTTGCCGGCGAGCTCGCCCTTGACGGTAACCTGGGCACGGCTGACACGTTGGATGACGGCGCGCATCGAGAATCAGTTTCGAGTTTCAGGTTTCAAGTTTTTAGCTGCGCTTTACTTTGAGTCTTCTTTCGGCAAAAGCGACTCTTGCCCCGCGACAGCCAACCATCGTCCATCGCGATAGACGTAGATGTCCGTGAAGCGGACCCGCGCGACGGTCTTGCCCTGACCATCGACCAGCGTCGCCAGTCCTCGGATGTAGCCGACGTCCCCATAGACGTGAGGCGTCAATTCGCTCAGCTGATTGGTTCCCGGCTTGCGGTGCGGGACTCCGGCCAGGGTCTCGGCGCGATCGTGAATCTGCCCGTTGGGGTCTACATCCTGAAAATCATCGGCGAGAATACAGCCGACGGCGTCCGCGTCATGACGCGCCAGCGCTTCCGCCCAATTCTGTTCATGTTGGATGAGCGCCGATCCATCTTTCGGTTGGTTCTTCGGGCAATCGGCGGCCAACGCTAAAGAGCCACTAAAAACAATTGCTAACCATAACGCCTGTTTCACGTCTCAGTCCTTTGGTGGAGTGTGGATCAACATCATACAAGCACTGGGCTGAAGGTTTGATTGACCTGCTATTTAATCCCTCATACAATCCGGGCTTTCCGCATTTCCACCCTTCGTTCCTGGGTTGCGGAAAGCGGCCCCTAAAGGGGCATCAAAGGCAACGCGTTGCGGTACGGCTGAAGCCGTACCCCGATACAAATCAACAGACAATTCTTTACGCTCTCCGTGAAAGCATTGTGATACGAATTTCAAGTTTGCCTTCGAAGGTGTTTAGCGTCCTCCACAAGGAGCCGGCTCCATGAGTCGCATACCGATACGCTCTGCCGTCCTCAGCCTGCTGATGGCCGCGATGGCCGTGGCCCAGCAACCCGCAGGTCCTGCGGCCCATAACGAAGTTGTCATCAAAAATGCCACCGTGATGACCGTGACCCACGGGAAGATTCCCAACGGCAGCGTCTACATCAAAGACGGCAAGATTATGGCGGTCGGCGCGTCGGTGGATGCCCCGGCAAGCGCCACCGTGATCGACGCCGGAGGGAAGTACCTGACTCCGGGCATCATCGATTCGCACTCGCACATCGCGCTCGACAACGACGTGAACGAGGCCACCAGTCCGGTCACCCCGCAAATGATGATGATTGACGCCTTCGATTATCAAGACAAGGCGATCTACCGCGGCTTGGCAGGAGGCGTGACAACATCACTGCTGCTACACGGCTCGGCCAACATGATTGGCGGCCAGGCGGTCGTGATCAAGCACAAGTACGGCGCCGAGCGCGATGCCATGCTGTTTCCCGGCGCGCCGCGTTCCATCAAGTTCGCCAGCGGCGAGAATCCCAAGCGCGTTTACGGAAGCCGCGATCAGTTGCCCTCCACGCGCATGGGCAATTTCGAAGTGCAACGCGAGGCCCTGGTGCAGGCACAAGAGTATCGCCGCGATTGGGACGACTACAACGCCAAGGTCCAAAAGGGCGACAAGGATGCGAAGCCTCCCAAGCGCGACTTAAAGCTCGACGCGCTGTCGGACGTGCTTAGCGGCAAACTGCTGGTGCAGATTCACTGCTACCGCGCCGACGAGCTGCTTACCGAGATGGAAATAGCGAAGGAGTTTGGCTACAAGGTTCGAGCCTTCCACCACGCGCTCGAAGCCTACAAAGTTGCCGACCAACTCGCTGCGAACGGGGTGGCCATCGCGACGTTCTCCGATTGGTGGGGCTTTAAGCAGGAGGCTTGGGATGCGATTCCGTGGAACGCCGTGATTTCCATGCGCAAAGGTGTGCGGGTAGCCATCAAGAGCGACTCCGACGATTTCGCGCGGCGCCTGAATCAGGAGGCTGCCAAGACCATGCGTTACGGAGGCGCGACCGAAGATGAAGCGTTGAAGATGATCACCATCAATCCCGCGTGGATCATCGGCGTGGACGATCGCGTGGGCTCGATTGACGTGGGCAAAGATGCGGATCTGGTGATATGGGACGGATACCCGTTGTCTGTGTACGGCGTGCCCAACAAGGTCTTTATCGACGGAGATGTGTACTTCGACCGCTCGCAGCCGGGATACGGCATGCCGCGCTATGCAGGAGGAATGCAATGAGAAGAACCGTCGGTGGTCGGTGGTCTTTAGTCGTTGCTCAAATCCTCTTGCTCACCACGTTTGTGTTCTCCCAGGCAAAGCCTGTTGCTTTGAAGGGTGGAAAGCTTCTCACGGTTTCTCACGGAACGATCGAGAACGGCGTCTTGGTGATGAAAGACGGCAAGATCGCAGCCATTGGGGCAGCGGGCTCCGTCAACATTCCTTCCGACGCGCAGGTGATCGATGTGACCGGCATGACCGTCTATCCCGGACTGATCGATTCGGAATCGCAGCTTGGTCTCACGGAAATTTCCGCCGAGCAGATGACCAACGACCTGGTCGAGTCGAGCGACGAGATCATGCCGCACATGCATGTCTACGACGCCTTTCACGCCGAATCGGAATTGATCCCGGTATCGCGGCTGAACGGAATCACCAATGCCATCGTGGCTCCGTCGAGCGGCGACACACTCCCTGGGCAAGATTCATTCATTCAGCTCGACGGCACATCGGCGCTCGAGATGCTGCTGATCCGCGATATCGCCATGCCGTTGAATTTCACCGCCGATCAGCGGAGAAACGAGTCGTGGGAGAAGCGCAAATTTCCATCGACCCGCATGGGAATGGCGGCGCAACTGCGCCAGACTTTCCTCGACGCGCAGGAGTATCAGCGCAGCTTGAACGATTACGCCAAGAAGAAAGCGGACTTCGAGAAGAATCCGCCGAGCGACAAGGAGAAAGGCAAGAAGCAGCCGCCTTCACCCCCAAAGCGCGATTTGAAACTCGAGGCGGTGGTTCCCTATCTCGACGGCAAGAAGCAGATCGTGCTCGCCGCCGAAGAACCCAGCGATCTGGAGACGGCGGTCGGGCTGGCCAAAGAATTCAATTTGAAGTTCGTGCTGAATCACATCAGCTACTCGCAACCAGTGCTCGACTACGTGGCCAACCTGAAGGTTCCGGTCATCGTCGGTCCGATTTACGAAAATCCCAAGCCCGACGAACGCTACGACGCGGTTTACAGCCTGCCGGCGCAACTCCAGAAACGCGGCGTGAAGATTGCGTTCGCCTCGTACGATGCGCATCAGGTCAGAAATCTCCCCTATCAGGCGGGTTTTGCGGTGGCTTTCGGCTTGCCGCACGACGAAGCACTGAAGGCGATCACACTCAATCCGGCGGAGATATGGGGAGTTGCTGACAAGCTCGGATCGCTAGATGTAGGCAAAACCGCGAATGTCGTTGTCTCGAGCGGCGATCCCCTCGACGTAACCACCGATGTGAAACAGGTGTATATCGAGGGCCGGGCGATTCCCATGACCAGCCGGCAGACGCAGCTTCGGGATCGGTACTCCAGTCGTTAGCCGTTGGCAAATGCGAACGCCCTGCGGCCGTTTGACCATCGCGCGGCGAAGCAATTAGGATTCTTGGCGGGTCAAACCTCCTGGGCGGAGGGGTGTGCGGCGCAGTGCGCCTTCCTTTACAGTAATTCGTGCGTGCCAGTACACTACTAATTCCCTTTGCAATGTTTTTCCCGGAGGTGGCATTGATATGGCTGGCGATAAGAAAGAAATGACGGAAAAGGTAAAGCAGATTATTTCGGAACAGCTTGGGGTTGACGAGGGTGAAGTCACTCCCAGCGCTTCATTTGTCGACGATTTAGGGGCCGATTCCCTGGATCAGGTCGAGCTGGTCATGGCCCTGGAAGAGGCATTCGGTCTGGAGATTCCCGACGAGGATGCCGAAAAAATCCGCACCGTACAGGATGCGATTGACTACATCGACAAGCATGCAAAGGTAAGCAAGTAGGGCGTTCCGCTTGACCGTGAGCAGCCGGTAAGGCTGCAATGTGAGTCCGGGCGGGCCGCAATGCGCCTCAAAATACCAGCAGACGCGAAGGAGAATCATGGCAGCCGTTGACGAGAAAGTGAAGCAGATCATCGTGGAACAACTGGGAGTGGACGAGGGCGAAGTAACTCCGAACGCCTCGTTCGTGGACGATTTGGGCGCCGACTCTCTGGACACAGTCGAACTGGTAATGGCTTTCGAAGAAGGCTTTGAGATTGAGATTCCCGATGAAGACGCCGAGAAGATTCGCACCGTCCAGGATGCGATCGACTACATTGGGAAGCACGCGAAAGGCGGGAAGTAGTTGGGACGTCGCGTCGTCGTTACTGGCATCGGCTTGATCTGCGGAGTGGGAAACACCACCGCGGAAGTCTGGCCGAACCTGCTTTCAGGCAAAAGCGGGGTGGGCCGGATCACCCAATTCACCGAGTTTGAACGGATCGACGGGACTCCCTTTGATGTCTCCCAGTTCTCCTGCCAGATTGCCGCCGAAGTCAAAAACTTCGATCCCCTGAAGTTCATCGAGAAAAAAGAAGTCAAGAAGATGGGCCGCTTCATTCACTTCGCCATCGCGGCAGCGGACGAAGCGGTGCAGATGTCGGGCCTTAAGATCACGGCGGAAAATGCCGAGCGAGTGGGCGTGCATATCGGCTCGGGCATCGGCGGATTCGACGTCATCGAGCATGAACACACAGCCCTGCTAAAGGGCGGCCCACGCAAGATTTCCCCTTTCTTCATTCCGGCCGCGATCGTGAACCTGGCGGCGGGACACGTTTCGATGCGGCAAGGCGCCAAGGGACCGAACGAAGCTACTGCCACGGCATGCACCACCAGCGCCCACTCGATCGGCGATTCCTTCCGCATCATTCAGCACAACGACGCCGATGTGATGATTGCAGGAGGTGCGGAAGCTTCGATCACTCCCATGGGCGTAGGCGGATTCGCCGCCATGCGCGCACTTTCCACGCGCAACGATGATCCAGAGCATGCCAGCCGCCCCTGGGACAAGGATCGTGATGGATTTGTCATCGGCGAAGGTGCCGGCATCCTGGTTCTCGAAGAATTGGAGTATGCGCGCAGCCGCGGCGCGAACATCCTGGCGGAGTTGGCCGGCTACGGCATGAGCGGCGATGCTTATCACATGACCCAACCTGCTCCCGAGCACGAAGGCGGATTCCGCGTAATGCGTAACGCACTACGCGATGCAAAGGTGGGCCCGGAAGTCGTCGGCTATGTGAATGCACACGGCACTTCGACTCCGATCGGCGACACGCTGGAAGCGCACGCCATTCGCAACTGCTTTCAACGCACTCTGCCCGTAAGTTCGACCAAGTCGATGACTGGACACTTGCTGGGCGGCGCTGGCGGTTTGGAAGCTGGCATCACGGTGCTTGCGCTCCGCGACCAGATTCTGCCGCCGACCACCAACCTTGAAAATCAGGATCCGGAAACCGCCGGCATGGATTTTGTCCCCAATCATGCCCGCAAGGCTCAAATCGAATACGCCATGTCGAACTCCTTCGGCTTCGGTGGGACCAACGGAGCTCTGCTATTCCGCCGCTGGTCGGAATAATCCGGACCTCAGACCTCAGAAAACCTTCCATCTCCCTTGTTTTGTTGGAGTCCAGAAGCTGGATTTCTCGCTTGCCTTTCGCAACCGTTGAACTCACTCCGCAGTGCATTCCTGGTAATGGTACTTCTGTACCCCGGCATTGTCCTTCTACGCCTTTGCCAAGCTCGGCAGCGCAAGCCAGAATAGAGTTTCAAGGCAACCGTGACCACGCTTATGGAAAAAGGTTTAGGAACTGCCGCCGCTCCCATCCCCAGCCCCCGCAAAGCCGCTGCCCGCGCTGCGTTGATCGACATGAAGGAACCTGCGCGGACGATCCTTTCGGAGTGCTTTCGACAATTTGGAGTTGAGACCGTACCCATGACTGGCGATGTTGCCGACCGCATGATCAAAGAAAAGTTTGAAGCATGCGTAGTGAAATTGGCGCCGGACGCCGAAGCCGTAATGAATGCAGCGCGCACGTCTCCCTCGAACAGCCGCATGGTGATCTATGGTGTTGGGGGCAGCGTGCAAGATGCCATGAAATTTTCGAAATACGGCATCAATGCAGTGTTCAACGAACCGTTGGAGCGCCCGGCAGCGCTGAAATTGGTGCGGGCGACGCAGATGCTCGTGCTGCATGAGTTCCGCCGCTATGTGCGCATTCCCGTGATCACGGAAATCCAGATCGTCACTTCCGATAACCGCAAGATTTCAGGAACCAGCCACGAAATTAGCTCCGGCGGCATGTCGCTGCGAACTGCGGAAGAAATTTCGCAAGGACAGTCTGTGGAAGTATCGTTCGCTCTGCTGACCCTGCCCCGCATCTGGGTGCGCGGAAACGTGACCTGGCGCAAACCTGCCAGCAAGAGCTTCGGCATACGCTTCGATTCGCAGGATGATCGCCGCATGCGCATTAAAGAGTGGATTGACGCGTATCTGGAAAGTTAGTTTCTTCTTCTGAATCAAATCTCTAGAGACCAGCTTCCTCCCGCGTATTTTGGGGTGATCGCTGTATTGTGGCCGCCTCCTCGTCAGACTAGCCTGAGTAAGTGCTTAGGATTCATTTCCCTCAAGGAGACGTGCCATGAACAGTGATCAAATGGAAGGCAAGTGGAAGCAAATAAAAGGTGCCCTGAAGACAAAGTGGGGCAAGCTGACCGATGATGACTTGAAAATCATCGAGGGCAACCGCGATCAATTGACAGGCGTCGTCCAGGAGCGTTACGGAGTTGCAAAAGAAGAAGCGCAGAAACAAGTAGACGAGTGGAAGCGTACCCAGAAAGACTACGACACTGATCGTACCGATCGCGACTTGAACCGCCGCGCCAGCTAACCGGCTCGCGCGTATAAAAAGGGGAGCGAAAGCTCCTCTTTTTCTTTTTGGTTTGAATGTGGCGCGGGCGCCCTCGCCCGCGTCTGGCCACGGGCAGTTAGGATAAGAACTTCGTCGCGCTGACCATTTCTGTTAGTAAGAACTCATCACGATTACATTTCTTCTTCTGGCTAGACGCGGGCGAGGGCGCCCGCGCCACATTGAATTGAAATCCTGCTAAAATTGATGCACATGGCAGGTGCATCCCAATTAGTGCAGATTGAAGTTGGACCTCCGGTCCGACAACCCAAGCCTGATTGGCTGCGCGCCAAAGCTCCCGTAGGCGATAACTTCCATAGCCTCAAACAGTTAGCTCGCGGTCTCGGGCTGCACACCGTATGCGAGTCCGCCCAATGCCCTAACATTGGCGAGTGCTGGAATCACAAGACTGCGACGTTCATGTTGCTGGGCGACATTTGCACGCGCCGTTGCGGCTTCTGCGCGGTCCCCAAGGGTAAGCCCGATCCCATCGATTGGGATGAACCTCGGCGCGTCGCCGAGGCGGTCGCAACCCTGGGATTGAAGCACGCGGTCATCACCAGCGTGAACCGCGACGACGACAACGTGGGCGGAGCCCGCATCTTTGCTGAGACTATCCGCCAAATTCGCGAACTCATTCCCGGATGCTGGGTGGAAGTGCTGATCCCCGATTTTCAAGGCATGGATGAAGCCCTGAAGGTCGTGCTCGACGCGAAGCCGGATGTCCTGAACCACAATACCGAGAGCGTCCCGCGGTTGTATCGCGCGGTGCGCTCGGGAGCACGCTACGAGCGAACTCTGCGTCTACTGGAGAACGCCAAGAAGTTCTCTCCCGGCATGGTAACCAAGTCCGGCGTCATGGTGGGTCTCGGCGAAAGCACGGAGGAACTGGTGGAAGTGTTCCGAGACTTGGGCCAGCGCGGAGTTGATATCCTCACGATCGGACAATATCTGCGGCCTTCCAAAGACCATGTGCCGATCGCCCGCTTCTATACCCCACAAGAGTTCGCCCACCTGAAAAGCGAAGCCTTGCGCTTTGGTTTCCGCCACGTGGAATCAGGACCACTGGTGCGCTCCAGCTACCACGCCCACGAACAGGCCGAAGCAACTGGAACTACGCGTCAGTAGCAGTCGTTAGTCTTTCTTCGTTGGTCGTTAGCCAACTTCAGAAAACCTTCAATCTGATCGTAAGATATTTCTTGGGATTTTCGCGCACGGCCTTCACCAGTTCGCGCGCTTCGAGCAGCATTTGATCGGCATTGTTGTAGAGAGAGGGATCCTGCAGAAGCTTCCCGGCCGTGCCCTGTCCCGCCTCCAGGCGATCGGAGAGCGCTGACAGCTTGTTCATGGTGTTCTGCAGCTTGTCGGCGAATTCCTGATCTTTGGCCAGTTTTCCGAGCGCGCCCTTGCCGGCATTGATATCGTCGGTGAGCTTCTTGACGTTGGCGATGGTGTCGTTCGCGCTGTTGTAAAGCGTGGGATCCTTCAACAGCTTGCCGGCCGTCCCTTTGCCCGCATTGATGTCATCAATCACCAGGTTGAGCTTGTCGACCGTGGCATTGGCTTTGTTATAAAGCTCGTCGCTCGACAGCAACTTGCCGATGGTGCCGTTGCCAGCGCTGACCTGAGTAACCAGTCCCTGAAATTCGTTAATCGTCGAAGCCAAGCGGTTATAAAGCGTAGGGTCGTAAATCAGTTTGCCGACGGACCCCTGCCCGCTTTCAATGAACGCAATGATGCGATCCGTGCGTTTCAACAACGCGTCCAGGTTTTGCAGGGTGCCTTGGCTGGAGCGCACCACGTCTTGAAGATCGGGTGTATCGCGCGTAGCCAGGCGGTCGCCATCGCGCGCCTCGGGTCCGGAGGCCTGCGAGCTGTCGATGTCGATGTAGGTTTCGCCAAGAACCCCGGCCGTCGAAAGCGATGTCACCGAGTCCTTGTGCAGGTTCTGGTGGTACTTGGTATTGACCTTCATCGTGACTTCGACGGGAGTGAGCTTCTTGTCAGGGTCGGAAACGATGCGAATCGCGGCCACGTTGCCGACGTCGACCCCGCTCAGGCGGACCGGAGCGCCAACGCGCAACCCGCCGGCGTTATCGAAATACGATCGCATTGTGAGTTTGCGGGTGAACAATCCGCCGGTCCCGCTCATCAGCAGGATCAAAATACCCAGAGTGATGCTGGCAACCAGCACCGTAATCCCTACCTTCAGTTGAGACCATTTCAACTGTTTCTGGCTAGGCACGGATTCTCCCGAGCAACATGTTCATTGACCCTCCCCGCGAAACATCCCCACAGGGTTTTTGGAATCATAACAGACGGCAAGGCTGCGACTAAGTCGGCCCGGGGATGCAGAGTCCGCGCAAGCAGCAACGCCAGCAGGTAGGCTAACGCCCCGCACGCCAAGGTCGCGTTCAAGCCAAACTGTATTGCGACCACCATCGCCAACACCGAGCCGAGCACCGAAGAGGCTGCGTTCATCGCCCAAGCCCATTCCACGGAGTTTTGATTCGCAGGACTGCCTTCGGATGCAGGAAACTCAGGCGCCGGAAGGCTGGCGATCGCGCGCATGCCGGTGGGGAAGGGCATCCCCATGGTGAAACCCAGCGGAACCAGCAGCGCCGCGCTGACCAGGAGTTTCATCGGGAAAGGCATGCCGACCAAGTCATTCAGCAGTCCGGGGAGAAGGAAAACATAAAGCAGCAGCGCGGCAACGATTGCGATCAGCGGCAGCCAGGAAAGCCGTTCGCGACTAGCCCAACGCCGCGAGGCCAGGCTTCCCCCTCCGCTCGAAAGCAGAAGCAGAAACACCACGACCGTGAGAGCGTAGGTGGGATGCCCCAGAAACAGAACGAAGCGCTGAATGAAAGCGATCTCGACGAGGATGTATCCGAGCCCGATCGCGACGAAATACATCAGGCTGACGGCGCTCTGGCCGCGCGGACTTCCTTGCATCCACAGCGGAACGACGAGAAAGGCAAGTACCGCGACTACGGAGATGACCAGCACCATGAATAAGACAGCCACTCCGAGGTTCACTTTCCAGTCGATGCCTTGTTGAAGGGAACTGGGTTGCAGAATCTGATCGAGCTTCAGGGTAAAGAAAAAGAACGGAGCATTGTCGCTAACCGGCGCTACGTTATAAGGATAGGTCCGCGCAAAAACCGATGGATCGTTACTGGCAATCAGTTGGCTGAATGGATTGTCTCCATGCGCTGACGGCAGGTAAAGGCTCGCCAACGATGGATTCGCCGACAGATGGTTCAGCACGGCGTTTTGCTCTTCCGAAGTAAACGCCGTTTTCTTAGCAAGGACAGCAACAGCGATCCCGTCATTGTTCAACGGTCCCTGCGAGACGATGATGAAATTGTCCGCAGGATTCGTCACCCCCATGCGATGCAGCGCTTCCATCGCCACCGAAACTACGCGCAACGCTTCCCGCGGCTGGCGGAATTCCCACCGCGTGATGGCGACTATCCCATCCGGATTCAAGTGCTCGAAGTATTCCTGAAACGCTTCCACGGTATAGAGACTGTTCTCGCTGAGCGCGAAAGCTCCAGCCGCCGTGGACGCCCACGTATCCACGAGCGTCATCTGCACCACATCGAAATGCTGCTCGGCGTTGCGGATGAATGAGCGCCCGTCGGTGACGTGAATGTGGACGTCGGGGCGTTCGTAGAGGTGATAGGTGTAGTCGGCGTAACGTCCCCGCATGATGGTGTTGGCGATGATGGGATTGATCTCAATCCCAGTGACGCTGGGGCTGCCGCTGGCGACCGCGCGGACCACATCCACGCCTCCGCCGGGCCCGATGATGGCAAACTGGCCGTGGGGGCGCAGCACGTTGGCTACGGCGGGCGGCGTCGACATCAGATCTTTCTTCCAGTTCGATTCGCCCCACTTCTGCGGATCGACATTCATCAGATAGGTCGAGGCATCGGCGTCGATCACGATGGCTTTCGACCCGCCCTGGTGGTCGACTTCCACTCGCGAGATCGCATTCCAACGGGCGAATTCCACCCAGGCGGAGTCGCGAAATCCGCCTTTGGCATAGACGATGTCGAGCAACTTTCCCGAATAGTTGAACGCGATCAGAGCAAGAAGAAAGACGGCTCGGCCAAGAGCCGAGCGCTGCAGCTTTCCGCTTCCGGACCACACCGCACCCGCGGCGGCCATCATGACGCCCGAGAACAGAACGGTATTGGGACCGCCCAGCCAATTGAGCAGCGGAACGATGCCGAGACAAGCCAGCGCCCCCCCAAGCAGATCCGCGCCGTAGAGCCGGGGAATGTGCGTGGACTCTCGTGAAAACACGATCGAGAACTGTAGGCCGGTCATGAAGAACGGCACAGCAGAAACCAGATAGATCGCTGTAAGTCGCAAGAAATTTGCGGTCGAAAGGTGCAGCGTGACCGGAATGCGCAGCGCAACTACCAACGCCACTGGCACGATCAGCGCATTCAGATTGCACAGCCGCGCCACCAGTGCGCGAGTTTCGATTCGCGCCAGAGATTCTTTTCGCAGATAGGCGAACACGCCGCCCGCTCCGAGGCCCAGCAACGCAATCGAGATCGCAAGAAACGCGAAATGATAAAAAAGCACCACCGAAAACAAGCGGGTGAGCGCAAGTTCGAGAAGCAAGGCGGCAAAGCTGCTGAGCGCAATTCCCGCCAGCAGGGAACGATCGCGCGCATTATCGGACTGAATGAAGGACAGAGAGCTGGTCTGAGTCATTTCGTCGGTGGACGCGCAAGTCTACCAGACTAACTTTCGAGAATCACTTGCGCGAGCGCCTGATCTTTTGTGTGGGTGAGCGACAACGCGATGTTCCGGGTACCCAATTTCGCCGCGAATTCCGCCGCTTTACCGTGGAAGGCGATGGTGGGACGCCCCCCCGGCTGCCGCTTTACTTCGATATCGCACCAGCGCACGCCGTGGCTCCATCCCGTGCCCAGCGCCTTCATGGCCGCTTCTTTCGCGGCGAAGCGCGCGGCATAACGCTCGGTGCGGTTGGCTTTCGAATCGCAATATTTGATTTCGCCTTCGGTGAAGACGCGATGAAGAAAGCGCTCTCCAAAGCGAGCAAGGGACTCCGCAATCCGCGGAACTTCAGCAATGTCGATCCCAGTGCCGACGATCATGTGAGTATTGTCAATTTTCGATTGCCAATTGGCAATTTTAGAACAGCCGGTCGCCCCGATAGACCAATTCGCCGCCGACCATGCGGGCCTCCTGCATCAACTGATGCGCTTTGACCGGCCCCGTGCCATCGATGTGGAGTACCTCGTGACCGTGGGCGACCAACCAGTCTGAGACCAACATGCGGTGACACCGAAAGTAGACTCGCTCGGCACACATGTATGCGGTGCGCGAGCGTTGGGCCAGTTTCAGTAGTTCGTCGATTCCTGACTGGAATTCCTGGGTGAGCATGTAGTCAGCGTAGTTGCGGAAGCTGTCGTTGCGCAGCGCGAGATTGGGAGAATCGTCTCGTATCTTCTTGCGATGTCCTCCCAGCGCTGGCAGCCAGCGGTAATCGATTCCAGCGGCCGGTAGCGTCTTCTCCAGTGATTCCCGATTGAAATGCGGTAAGCGGCGCGACATGGGGAAGGCGCGAATATCGACCAGGGTCTGAATGTCGTGAGCTTTGAGTGCTTCGATCAGCTCATCAATGGAACGAGTCGAGTGGCCGATAGTGTAGAGGGAAGGCACAAATTTTGGATTGTTGATTTTTGATTGTTGATTGAAAAATCAACCGCCACAGATCTTCATCAGGGCGGCAGCGACTATCTCATCTTGATCGGGAAATACTGTGCGCAGGTCGAGCAGCACGCGTCCATCTTCGACGCGCACGATCACCGGCATATTCGAATTACGCAGTGCGGTGGCGAGATCGTCCGCGCTGCAGCCTTTGCATTCGATGGCTAGCAGGCGCGTCGGTAATACCGCTGACGGAGCCGAGCCGCCGCCTACCACCGAATCTCCATCAACAATCTCTGCCGACAACCGCGCCGATCGGACCTTTCCTGCGATCGCTTCGGCGCGGCACCCAATCTCATCTTTCGCTAAACGCATCATGCGAAGAGCGGGGATGGCATCGTGATCGTGCTTCACATAAGCGAGCAGCGTAGCCTCGAGTGAGGCATAGGTCAGCTTATCGACCCGCAGCGCACGGAATAGGGAATTGGATCGCATGCGTGCGATAAGTTCAGCGCGGCCGCTCAACAAGCCCGCTTGGGGACCTCCCAGCAATTTGTCGCCGCTATAAGTGACGATGTCCACGCCCGTGCGCAGGCTATCGAGCACTCCTGGCTCGTCATGAATCCCCACCGAGCGCAGATCAAACAGCGCACCACTGCCGAGATCCTCCATCAGCGGAATACTCTTTGCGCGCGATAAAGCGACGAGGTCTACGAGCGCTGGCTGCTCGGTGAAGCCCGTGATCTCAAAGTTGGAGCGGTGCACCCGAAGCAATAAGCGCGTCTTTTGGTTGATGGCACGCTCGTAATCGGCAACGCGCGTGCGATTGGTGGTGCCGACTTCCCGCAAGACGGCATTCGACTTCGCCATCACGTCGGGAATGCGGAACGAGCCTCCGATCTCAACCAGCTCCCCGCGCGACACGATCACTTCGCCACCTTCCGCCAGGGAATTGAGTGCGAGCAGAACCGCGGCCGCGTTGTTGTTCACGACAATCGTCGAGATCTGGACAGGTGAGACACGTGTGCCTGCGTGGTCCATCTCCTCCGCCAGCAATTTGCGGAAGAGGCGATCAACGTGGACATCACGCTTACCTCGCTCGCCAGTTTCGAGATCAAATTCCAGGTTGGAGTAGGTCTCGGCACTCTGGCGAACGTGATCCAGCGATGTACTTGCCAGCGGGGCCCGGCCCAGATTCGTATGCAGAATCACTCCGGTGGCATTGATGACCGGACGCAGGGAGTAACGCAGAGCGCGGCGTAACTGCTTCTCCACCGCTTGCGAAAGCCCGGCGATCGCGAGGTCCAGTCCATTCGCGTCCAGACCGCCCGATGAAATCTCTTCGCGTAGCCGGCTCAGGACGGCGCGGGCCGCATCGGTGAGAGCGACCAGGCCTCCCTGATCGGCAATCCGGGCCAATTCCGGACGGCGTGCCAGATCATCGACGGAAGGCAATTTACGATAAAGGTCGGTTTTGGCGACGGCTTTCACGTGTCAAATTATCCCACGGGACGGGCGTTCACCTCTGGTTCTCCTGATCGATGGTCCGGACTGCATATCGAAAACCGTCAGGCGAGACTTGGATAGGCCCTTTGAATGGGCTATCGATATCACCGATTGCCACCAGGACCAAGGCCAGCAGAAACGCCAGAAAGGAAACCTGCACCATATGAAGCTTGAAGTTTTCGATGCCGAAAAGGCAGGAGGAGATGATGGTCACCAGTGCACCTACGATCAACACGGCCCACAGCAGCGGAGGCAAGTGACTCCGGCTTTGCAGGGCGCGGATCCGCCGGTGCTCGGTCATCTCGCGCAGTTCGCCGAAAGCTTGCTCGAGTCCTATCTGTTCGGCGGCGCTGTGTGGCTGGATTTCATTAAGCGCGTCCCAGAACGGCTGGGTGATACCCCGGCTCATATGGTTGTCATTTCCCATTTCCCGCCATTCGACATTTACTACGTCCGACGCGTACCCGCGGGCCATTTGCCGGATGCGGCTGCCTTGCGGGTCGGGGAGCGTCTTGGCGATCCGGTAGAGATTCACCAGGCAGTTCGACTCCTGCTCCGCGTTGGTTTCTGCCCCGCGAAAGTCTGTCCAGACATTCGACAGCATGAAGGCGATCAACACGGCGTAGGTCGTTCCAATCACCCCGACGTTAGTGCCGATGACATCGTTGTGCCCGCTGCGGGCGCTGGGCTTCCATAGCCGGTGCAGCAGGGCAAGCAGCAGAATGGAAATGCCGATCGAGCCTGAGATAACCAGGATGTCTGCGAATGAACTTTGCATGAGGAACCCCAGCCAGCTTGGCGAAGTGTAGAACCCCGCTAATTTCTTCGCAATTGCCTAACCGACTTCGACCAGTCCGTAGGTTCGCTGCCAGCGCGACCGCATGTGCCGTAAGGCGCGATTGATCTCTTCCTGCGAGATTTCAGTGTTAGGCCCGGCTAGCACCGCTGCGGCTTCGCGCTTGGCTACTTCCAGCAATTCGCGATCGCGGATCAGGCTGGCGACCTGAAAGCTCGGCAGTCCCGCTTGGCGTGTGCCGAAGAACTCGCCCGGACCGCGTAATTCGAGGTCGAGTTCGGCGATCTGAAATCCGTCGGTGGTGCGTACCATGGCATTCAGACGGCGGTCGCCTTCTTCGGAGACTTTGCCTCCGGTCATCAGAATGCAATACGACTTCGCTGCACCGCGCCCGATACGCCCACGAAGCTGGTGTAACTGGGCAAGGCCGAAGCGCTCGGCATGTTCGATGACCATGACGTTGGCATTGGCAACGTCGACACCCACTTCGATTACGGTCGTCGAGACGAGAATGTCGATCTCTCCCTTCTGGAACAGCCGCATGACCTGCTCTTTCAGGTCGGCTTCCATCCGCCCGTGGAGCACCGCGACGTGCCGGTCCGGGAAAACCTTGGTGCTGAGCTCCTTGTACATCTTCATCGCTGCCTTGAGTTCGCTCTCTTCGTTCTCTTCGATCACGGGATAGACGACGTAGGCCTGATGTCCCGCTGCCACCTGCTTACCGACGAACTCCCATACTTTTTCCGCGCTGTCGTCGGTGACACGCTTCGTGACAATGGGCGTGCGGCCCGGAGGCAGTTCGTCAAGCACGCTGATATCGAGATCGCCGTAGAGCGTGAGGGCGAGCGTTCTAGGGATCGGCGTCGCCGTCATTACCAGGACATCAGGCTCGGCGGGATCGGGGGCATCCGGGGCGGCAGCCCCACTGCGATCTTTCTTCATTAACTTGAATCGCTGCATGACGCCAAATCTGTGTTGCTCGTCGACGACAACTAAACCAAGCTTGGCGAATTCGACTCTCTGTTCGATCAAGGCATGCGTGCCAATCACCAGCTGCGCATTTCCTTGCGCGATGTGGCGGCGGATCTCGCGCTTGCGGTCATCTTCGAGCGAGCCGGTGAGCAAGACGACGCGATAGCCGGCGTTTTCCAGAATGCGCCGCGCGGAAAAGTAATGCTGCTGGGCCAGAATCTCGGTCGGCGCCATCAGCGCAACCTGATATCCGTTCTCGATAGCAATCACCGCCGCCTCAAATGCCACAATCGTCTTGCCCGATCCCACGTCGCCCTGCAAGAGGCGGCGCATGGGAGACACCTTTTCCATGTCGGAAGCAATCTCCTTGAGGACGCGCTTCTGCGCCCCCGTGGGATGAAACGGCAGAATTTTTTTCACCGCCTCGCGCACTCGGTCATCCAGGCGGAAAGCGATGCCGGTCTGCGACTTCTGCTCGCGGCGTTTCAGTTCCAGTCCGAGTTCGACAAAGAACAGCTCTTCAAAGATCAGCCGGATGTGGGCCGGCGTGCGGAACGATTGCAGGTCGGTCAGGCTCTCTCCGGCCTCCGGCCAATGCACCTTGCGAATCGCCTCGAAGGTCGAGATCAACCCCAGGCGTTTGCGTACTGCCTCCGGGATGGCTTCCGGCAGATCGGGTGTCAGATTGTCAACGGAAGTGCGAATGATGCGGCGAAACCAGCGCGAGGTCAGCTTCCCGTTTCCAGCCGACTCGTAGATCGGCACGATGCGCCCGACTTCCAGCGATTCGCCAAGTTTTCGGTCGGCCTCGGCTCCATCGTCGCCGCCGTCATCCAGGATCTCGAATTGCGGCTGCACCAGTTGCAGTTCGCCGTCGCGCCCGGTTTCGACTTTTCCGTACAGAGCCACCAACTGTCCGGGCTTGAACTTGTCCCGAAGATAGGCCCCGTGAAACCAAAGGCATTTCAGGCGAGTCCTTCCCTGGCCGGCCGTCATCTGAAAAATGGGTATGCGGCGGGTGCTGAACAGCCCCGAGGTGCGTACTTCGGCGATGACGGTAGCCATCTCACCGGCTCGCAACTCCTCGATTCCCCGGGGGTTGAGCCGGTCTTCGTAGCGGAAGGGCAGATAGTGCAATAGGTCGCCGACGGTATGAATGCCTTTGGCCGACAGAATTTCGGCCAGGCGGGGGCCAATCCCCTTCACGTACTGCACAGCAGTGCCCGGTTCCAGCATCTCAAGGGATGTTAGCAGGAGCATGCCTGCGGCGTTTAGGATGCCAGTCATCAAGGCGGATAACGGTGTCTAAGACAGGAGTGAGCAATTTCGTGCACGCACTGATCGCGGTTCTGGGCGGCAACGCGATCTATTTTCTGATCATGCCCTACCTGCCGGCTCCGGCTCGCCATGTCGCCCCGCATCTGGACCTGGGGCTGGTCGTGGATTTCTGGATCTGCCTGGTGATCCTGGGCCTAGTAAAAACCTTCGCCCGCATCCGCGAGCGGTCAAAGCCGCAGAACCTGTAAACCACGTTTGCTAGTCCGCGCATCCCTCCCAAAAGCTGGAGTGGTCTCTTCGCCGGGTCCAGGTTTCGTTCTGACCATAATTGAAACGACTGTGTCATTTATGCTAACTTGCCTCATGAGCCGAACCGTGGACGAAAAACGCCCGGGAGAACTACGGGACGCGATCGTCCACTACCTAGTTAAAAACGGGCTGACGGGGCTGTCGCTCCGGCCGCTCGCCAAAGCGCTAGGGTGCACTCCCCGCGTTCTGCTCTACCACTTCGGATCGAAGGAAAAGATGGTGATCGAAGTTCTGGCGCAGGTGAGGGAACGCCAACGCACCGCCTTTGATCAGGTGGAAGCTCCCAGCTTTGCCGAGGCCTGCCTGAGAGTTTGGGAGCGCATGAGCGCTCCAGATTCCGAGCCACTCTTCCGGCTGTTTTTTGAGACCTACGGCGTGGCGCTGCGTTCCCCGAAAATCTACAGAGCATTCCTGCACGACACCGTCGAGGACTGGTTGCAAAACATAGCCGAACCACTCTGTCGCGAGGGCTGGAACCTGTTCGAGGCACGTGCGTTCGCGACCGTCGTCCTGGCTGGGTTGCGGGGCTTTATGCTCGATTTTTGCACCACTCACGATCGCAACCGCCTGGATCATGCTGTCGGTCTTTGGCTTCGTGGGTTGGACTCCATGCTGCCAACTGATCAGAAGGCTTTGTAAGGATGACAATTCAAAAAGAGCGGATCGCTTCGTGCTTGCTGGCTGCCGCCACGATTCTTACGTCATTGGGCGGATGGGCCGAACTCGTGCCGGGCTCAATGGACGTTCATTGGAATGAAGGTGCGCCGAATTGCGCCAACAGCCCGCAGCCTCCTCTGCAGGTGCATCGGTACAATGCTCAAACCTTCATTCTTCGCGAGAATCTTTGCGCCACCTTCGAAGCGCCTTTCATGTACCTGTTAATCGGATCAAAGAGAGCAGTTCTCATCGACACTGGCGACGTTGCCGATCCAGATCAGATGCCTCTCGCGAAGACGGCGATGAGCCTGTTGCCAGGAGACGCCGCCGCAAAGCTCCCTCTGCTCGTCGTTCATACTCATCGACATTCGGATCATCGCGCCGGTGATGGACAGTTCGCTCACCAACCCAATGTTGAGGTAGTTGGTTTCGATCTGGATAGCGTTCGGCGTTATTACAGGTTCACCAACTGGCCCGAAGGCATAGCCCAGATCGATCTAGGTGATCGAACTCTCGACGCGCTCCCGACGCCCGGCCACAACGAGACTGAGGTCTCGTTCTATGATCGGAATACGGGATTGTTCTTTTCCGGCGACTTTCTGCTGCCGGGACGCCTGATGATCGATGACACTGCCTTGGATCTCGTCAGCGCGGAGAGGGTCGCGGCCTTCGTCAAAGATCGTCCCGTGAGCTTCGTTCTCGGGGGGCACATCGAAAAGGATTCTGACGGCAACACGTTTGCCTGGGAATCTCAATATCATCCTCACGAAGCTGCCCTGCAGATGACGAAAGACGATCTGCTCGCGCTGCCCGGTGTGGTCCGCAGTTTCAACGGTTTCTACAACACCAACGGCAAGTTCATCCTGATGAATGCGATCCGCCTGCTCATCGCTGAGGCCATTCTCGCTGCAGCCTTGCTGGCCGCAATCGTATGGGCGCTAGTTCGCTATATCCGGCGCAGGCGCGCCCGCAAGGTCAGGAGCCAAGTCCAAGCCTGACCAACCTGGCGGGAATCTAGACTCCCGGAGCGCCCTCCCCTACGTTACTTTGGGAACCTCGGTAACCCCTCGGCGTCAAGCTACAATTCGGGGAGTCATGCAGAAAATCGCCCTCCTTTACGACGCTAGTCAGGCGGTCCTGTCGACCTTCGACTTGGACGAAGTTCTGCAGCAGATCCTGATCATCGCGGGCGATTATTTCCATCTAGAAAATGTCGCTATCCTGTTGTTGGACAAAGAGACGAACGCGCTCCGTCCTCGGTGCCAGGTCGGCTGGGACGAGGGCTGCGACAAGATCTCGTTGCCGTTAGGAACCGGGATCACCGGCAACGCCGCGGTGGAGAAGCGGCCGCTCTATGTGCCCGACGTGAGCAAGGATTCCCGCTACATTCCGTCTGCCGCAAAAACACGCTCGGAACTCGCCGTGCCACTGATGGTGCGCGATGAAGTGGTGGGTGTCCTCGATTGTCAGAGCGAGAACTTGGACCACTTCAGCGCCGAGATGATCGATCTGCTGACGCTCTTTTCGACTCAGTGCTCCATGGCGCTTCAGAATGCGCGGCTATACTCGCTTGAGAGACGCAGAGCACTGCAACTGGAAGCCATCAATGCGATTGCCCAGCAAACTACGGCCGTTCTGGATTTGAAAGAGCTGCTTTCCAAAGTGTGCCTCCTGATCCAGCATGCTTTCCAGATTTCGCACGTCGCTGTCTTACTGAAGGACGAAGACGAAGTGGTGCTGCGGGCACAATACGGCGAGCTTACCCCGCAGGTGCAGGAAGGCGGCCGCATGTCAGCGGCACAGGATCTTTGGGGACAAGCGCTTACTCAGGGCCGTACCGTCATTGGGAATGACATTCAGGAACTTCCCGGCCAGGTCGGCTTTTATCTCGAGACGCGCTCTCGCATGTGCATTCCTCTGGTGGCATTCGGACAGACGCTGGGCGTGTTGGTCCTCGACAGCAATAAGCGAGGTGCGTTTAACGCACAGGATGTGCAACCGCTCGAGTCGGTGGCCGACATTTGCGCCACTGCCATCCAGAACGCGCACTACGTCGACCGCGTGAAGCAACTCGCTTACCTTGACGGATTGACCGGCATTTTCAACCGACGATATTTCGAGGTGCGAATTCTGGAGGAAATCGAACGGGCGCGTCGTTTCGAATCCGGGATGTCGGTTCTCATGGTCGATATCGATCAGTTCAAACGCCTGAACGACGAGTTCGGACATCTGCTCGGCGATGAGGTCCTCCGCCAGGTGTCGTCGATCTTTCACCAGCATGTCCGCAAGATCGATGTGGTTTGCCGTTACGGCGGAGAGGAATTCGCCATCATTCTTTCTCAGACCGACACCCAGCACGCAATTACCATTGCGGAAAAACTTCGCAGGCTGGTGGATGAATGGCAGTTTCCGGGAGTGGCCCGGCTGGTCACCATCAGCGCGGGAGTGGCGAGTTTCCCGCAAAACGGCAACACCCGTGACGAATTGGTGCGGGCCGCCGACGCCGGACTCTACGCTGCAAAACAGGCGGGACGCAATCGTGTATGCGTTCCAAGCGGCTGCAAAGCAGTAGCAAACGCTGGCGACTAATCTCGCCACCAATCACGTGGAGACGGCCGCTTCGCAAGCAAGCCCAGCCTTTGGGAAACTAACGTCCTCCTGAGCCCGGTAGGGCGAAGGATCTGGCGTGCGCGACTACAGTCCTTCACATAAAAAAGACGCAGCGAAGCTGCGTCTCTACGAATGAAATTTTGATGCCGCCTAGAGTTCCATCCAATCCCCACGTAACTCGTGCCGCAATTTCTCTTGCATTTGCCGTTGTTGTTTACGCAGGTCTTCTTGCATTTTTCGCAGGTCTCTTTTCATCTGTTCCTGCTCGCGGCGCCATTCTCTCGTGGCCCGTTCCATCTCCGGCTTAGCGCGCTCGGTTTCGCGTACAGCCATCTCTATCGCGGGCCTGGCGCGAGCAACTTCGCTTTGCGCTTCCAGCATCTCGCGGCGGGTTTCGGCGTCGATCTCCGGAGCCTCAAAACTCTCCTCATACATTTGCGATTGTTTGCGGCTAGGCAAAGAGAGAGTAATCGTCTGTTCTTTCTTGTCGCGTAGTACGCCGATCGATACTGTATTGTCTTTCCGCGACTGCAGCGTGCGGCTGAAGTCGCTGGCGTCACTAATGCGCTCTCCGTTCACCTTCACGATCACGTCGCCCGCCCGGAAGCCGGCTTTCTCCGCCGGCGTTCCTTTCTCGACCGATCGCACCAGCACGCCTTCGCCATTCTTCGTACCGAAATAATCGCCCAGTTGCGGAGTAAGATTTTCGAGCATCAACCCGCTGCGCTGCGAGGAATGCACAACCACAATCGACATAGGAATGTCGATGTCCGGAATCGGTGGGATGGGAGGAATTGGAGGAATGCGGTAAGTCTCCGAGTAATTCTCGTGGTCCGAATAGGAGTAAGAAAACGACTTCTTGCGATCGGCTAGCTGCACTTTGACGCTGAGCGGCTGACCCTTGCGGCTCAGGCCGAGCGTGACCACTCGCCCCGGAGGCACTTCATGAATCATACGACGCAGTTGCTCGACACTTTCCACTTCGGTGCCATTCAGGCTCAGAATGACATCATGCTCCCTGACGCCAGCTTTCCCGGCAGGAGCGTCCTGATCCACCATGGTCACTTCGACGCCCTTTTCTTCTTTCAGATTGAGGGCACCGAGACGATCGGTGCTGACATCGCGGGTATCGACTCCGAGATAAGAACTGCCTGTCTCGTCACTGGAGAAGCCAAAGCCTTCTCCGAACGCGCTTGACTCTGCCCACAGGCCGGTTACCAGTAACATCAGCGTGATTGTGATGAGAGTTATGTGGCGCATATTCCCCCTCTATCTGCTCCGGCGGAAGGTAATATCTCCGGTGGTCGTGCGAACTTTCAGCACCGGGCCGCCGCCATTCAAATTGCCTTCGGCGGTGTAGGTCTTAGGACCGTATTCTCCGCCTTCGGTCGAAACGTGAATCTCTGGAATATCCGAGTGAATCTGATGGCCGTTTGCGACTTCAATCGATGCGCGAATCGTGAGGTGCACATCCTGCGCAAGATAGACCGTGATGTCCCCCGCTGAAGTTTCAAGCTGCGAGTCGCTGCGGTCGCCCGTTCCCGCGACAAACTTCGCAACGATTCCACCCGCGCCAGTTTCTGCGCGCGCGGAAGGAACGCCGTTTAACTCGATCGATCCGCCGCCGGTTTCAGCGTGCACTGGTCCTTTCGCCGAAGCCAGGCGAAGACTGCCCCCTCCGGTCTCCATTTCAACCGGGCCGTTGACGTCGCCGAGATCGATGTTGCCGCCACCGGTGGTCGCTTTCACGTGCCCGTCGCACTTTTCCAGATGAATGCTGCCGCCGCCGGTTTCAAGAATCGCTCCCTGCGAGCCGGAAAGAATGATGAGACTGCCGCCGCCACTCTCGGCGTCGATCTTGCCCTTGGCGTTCTGCACCTTGATCGTGCCACCGCCAGTGTGCAGATTCACATCGCTCCCCGCCGAACCCACCTCGATGCTGCCGCCGCCGGTCTCGGCGCTGATCAGTCCGCCGATATCCTGCAACTGAATACTGCCACCGCCGCTCTGCGCATCCACCCGCCCGGCGATGCCAGTCGTGGAAACGCTGCCCCCATCGGTTTCGACTTTCACGGCATCCATTGCTCGCGGCACGTTCACCACGAATTCACCGGAAAACTTGTGCACGTGGCCGCCTTGCCAGTCGGCGACGATCCAGGCCGTATCCCCACGGACGTAAGCGCTGACCTTATAGGAATCGAACTGCTGGCGCGCGGCCTCTTCCGACGATGTATAAGCATGATTGCGAATCACGTAAGCGATGTTCTGCGAGCCGCCTTCCACACGGACCGAGCCCACGTCCACCTTCACCCGGAGATTCTTTGCCGTCGCCAGGGATCCAGTGATCTCCTGCGTCCAGTTGCCGCCATCACGAAAAACGCGGGACTGCTGCGCCACTGCCAGAGGCAGAAGCGCCAACAACACCGCAACGATTTTAGAGAGTCTCTTCAAAGCTTCCTTCCGTTTCTATCCTCACCCATCACGTCCAAATTCGTAATCTGCCGGGACTGATTCTGTTCGGTTCGTATCAGGGCATCGCTTTAGCGATGCCGTAGCCAGCCGATCTAAACCCGCCTTTAGGCGCTGCCGCAGCGGCTAAAGCCTCATCTCGCGACCAAGTGACGGTATGGCTAAAGCCATACCCTGATACGAGCCTTAGTCGATCTCCGGCACCTGCGCCAGCACTCTGCGAGCTTCCGACTTGATGTACTGGTTCTGATCGTTCTCCGCCAGCCGTTGCAGTACCACGCGGACACTGCTATCCGCTTGCACCGGTTCAAGCAACCGCAACGCTTCCGTACGCACGCCAGGATTGGCATCGTTCATCAAGGCTTCCAGAACCACATCGCGGACACGCACATCGGCTTTCACATATGGACCCAGGCTGTCGATTGCCTTCAACCGCACACCGGGATTCGAGTCGTATCGCAAGGCATAAATCAGGGCTTCCCGGACATGGGAATCATTCGGCGTCTGCGTCAGCAGATCAACCGAATCCATGCGCACGCCGGAATTGTAGTTGTTGCGCGCGGCAAACAGCAGCAACTGCTGGATGCGGGCATCGTTCAAGGAACCCTGCGCTTCCTGCGTGGAAAGCGTGTTGTATTTGATTGTGACCTGATTGGATCCCGGTTCCTGCGTCACCGACTGAATGCCGGCAATACTCGCCTCAGAAGGAGCAGCCACCACCGCTTCCGAGGGATTCGCAGCCTTGTTGTGAAGCATCTGGTAAGTCACGCCGACGCCGCCACCAAAGCCGACCATCAGAATCGCCGCCGCCAGCGCGGGAGAGAAGCGAACCTGATGCAGCCACGCCGCCGGATCGAATATCAGACGCTGCCAAAAGCCGCCCTGCTCGGCCGTTTCCAGAGCTTCCTGCAACCGCATCCGTGACGAAGCCAACAGATTCGGCGATGGCTCTTCCACCGTAACCTGTGAGACCGTGGCGTGGAACTTGCGTCCCGCCTTCAGTTCGGCCGCACACGCCGTGCAACGCGCCACGTGCTGTTCCAGTTCATAACGAGCGTCGTCGGCCAGCTCGTTGTATATGTACAACATGATATTTTCTTGAACCCATTCGCATTTCATAATTGCACCCCCTCAGCGGGGAATAAATTCCTTGTCATCGCATATCCGCCAGCGTGCTGCGCAGCTTTTGCGTCGCACGAAACAAAGTATTTTTCGCCGTCTCTTCGGTCGTATTCAAGATTTCGCCCACCGTCCGCAACTTCAGTCCCTGATAGTGCTTGAGTTCGAAAACCATGCGCTCGCGGGGGGTGAGTTTCTCCAGCGCCTGGTTAATGCGTGTGCCCAGTTCGCGGCGCATCAAGTCGCGTTCCGGATTCGCCCCGGCACGCGCATCGGGCACCTGATCGAGCAGATCGTACGACTCGCCTTCCGCGTCCGTCGCCACCGGAGCGTCTTCCTTGCGTACCTGCTTCTTCCGCAGATGATCGAGACAGAGGTTGGTGACGATGCGGTAGATCCAGGTATAGAAAGAGCACTCGAAGCGGAAATTGCATACGCTCTTGTACGCCTTCAGAAATGCGTCCTGGTAAATGTCCTGAGCTTCGTGTTCCGATCCGGTCAGGTGCATGGCCAGACGCAACACTGCCTGGTCGTAGTGCCGCACCAGTTCCTCGAAGGCAGCGCGGTTGCCGCGTTGCGCCTCGCGAACCAGCATCGTATCGTCGATTCGCCCTAGACTATGCCCAGCCATCTCGCCCCGCGTTTTGGGGTTCTGGGAACTGCCGCTTCGATCTTCTTCGGAGCGTCTGGCGTCCGCAGAAGAACCCTTGCCAACCGCAAAAGGAACCGCCCAAGCACCGGCCGGCATGATCTCTATCCTCGCTATTCCCGGGGCCATACCGTGCATCCCGGGTGGCATAGCTATGGACGGGCCAGTACCCGAACCGTGAGCAGAAATTATAGGGGTTTGGCAGGATTCGTGCTGAAAGGGGAAGGGGGCATTTGTCCGCAGCCACAGGCGTTTGAGGTCATTCGTGGTAAAGTCTGTCGAATGGTAGTCACGGTTAACATTCCGGACGAATTGGCAGCCGCCGCCAAGGCCCGCGGACTGTCCCTTGAAGCCTATGTCCAGGAGATCCTGGCTCAACAATTGGGACGATTGCCGGAGCGGCGCCAGCCACGCACTCCGGAAGAAATTCGGGCATGGCTTGACTCCCTGGCCCAGTTCTCCGATAAGATCCCGCCATTACCCGAGACCATTTCGCGGGAATGGCTTTATCAGGATCATGACTAGATGGCGATTGCGTCGTGTCTCGTAGATACGAACATCCTCCTACGCATGACCCGGCGCTCGGATCCGCAGTATCAAGTTGTCGACGCAGCGCTTTCGCAGCTGGCTTCCCAAGGCACGAGTCTCCACTATACCCACCAGAATATTGCAGAACTCTGGAACGCGATGACCCGCCCCTTGTCGCGGAACGGTTTGGGCTTGACGATTGCTGAGGCCGCACGCGAAGTTGTTGCAATCGAGACCGGCATGACTTTGTTACCCGATGGCGAGACCGTTTACCGCGAGTGGCGCAGGATTGTGGTGCGTAACAATGTTCAAGGCGTGCAGGTGCACGATGCGCGTTTGGCGGCCACAATGTACGTCCACGATGTGAGCCATATCCTCACATTGAACGTAGCCGATTTCAAACGCTTTGATGGTCTTATAGCGCTACATCCAAGCGATAACAAAAAATCTTAAGAGAGTAACCCCAAGTGGAAGCCCTCAAGATCGCCCTTACCTGCATCGGCGCCGCGATCCTCTATGGAATTGTCCACGATCAGTTCACCGCGCGAATCTGCGTCGAATATTTCACGATCTTTCATCCGCCGATCTTTTCTACCCAATCCCCGACGCTGCTGGGCATCGGATGGGGCATCATCGCCACCTGGTGGGTCGGAGCATTCTTCTCGATCCCAATGATTCTTGCAGCCCGCGCAGGCGCGCGTCCGGTACTGCGCGCTTCTGAGCTCATGCGCCCGATCGGCCTGCTACTTGTTTTCATGGCAATCTGCGCAGCGGCTTTCGGGACGTTGGGATATCTTCTCGCGCGACAAGGAGCGATCAATACCGATTGGCTGAGCTTCTCAAACTCACCCACAAAGCGCGCTCGCTTCATGGCCGATTGGTGGGCCCACAGCGCCTCTTACGCGAGTGCCTTCGTTGGAGGCACAATCGTATGCATCATGACTTACCGGAAGCGGATGAGAAAACAGACCGCTCCGCCTGGTCCTGACGCAAAGTTTGTTGCCGAACACTAGTTCTGAAGAGCCTTTGAAAAGAGCCAGGGAAATAACTTTGGCTCGTCGTAGGCTTTGTTCCAGCAGGAATGGCCTACGCCTGGATATTCCGTGTAATGCACGTCGGCTCCGACCTGCTTCATGGCCTCGCTCATCCGTTGAGACTCGATGACGGGAACAATGTCATCGTCAGCGCCGTGAAAAATCCAGACCGGAGTCCTGCCGACTCGCTTGGCTGCCTCCAGGTAGCTTCCGGGTGAATCAGGTGGCGTGACTTTTGCCAGATCGGGGAGAGCCTTGATCGACGCCGCTGGCGGACGAATCCCTCCGCAAATCACCACCAGCGCCGCGAAGGTTCCGGGATACTTCTGCGCCAGATGCCAAGCGCCATATCCACCCATCGATAATCCCGTGAGATACGTCCGGTGCGTATCTCCGTGAAATTCCCGCGTGGCTTCTGCCAGCGCCTTCATGGCCAGGTCGTCCATTGGTGGCAGGACCCACCAGAGCCTTTTTTCGCATTGCGGCATGACCACAATGGCCTCAAACGGTGCGCGGTTTGAGCGGATGGCCGTGCCGATGCCTACATCGGTTTGCAGCAAGCCATCATTGCCGCGCTCGCCCAATCCATGCAGGGCAAGAATCACCGGCCACTTCTGGTGAGGCGTCCAGTCTTCCGGAACGAAGACCTGGTATTTGTAGTTCACGGACTGGATGGTGGTCGTGCGGTCGAGAAATCCGGTCTCATGCTTTCTGGCGTGAGCCGGGAGTGGAACGAGCGCGCAAAGAAACAAGAATACGATCGAGACCTTTGAAAAAACCGCCAATGAGTTCCTCCGAGGCCGACTTTAGCACGTAATTTTGCGTAAAGTCCCGTAGGCTTTTGTATTTGAGTGCGAAATTCAAGTGACAGTTGGCCGCCAGATGGCATCTGAAAGTGATGTCCACGGGGCGCCGAGTGGAACTGGATGCGATACGGGGAGTGATGCTGGTCTGGATCGCCCTGACCCATTTGCCCACGGCCGCGAGTTCATGGGTGAATCAACCTTTTGGCTTCGTGGGAGCGACCGAGGGCTTCATTTTTCTTTCGGCGCTGTTCACGGGACGGATTTATTTCCGCATCGCCGAGCGCGATGGCTATCCAGCGATGGAGTGGAAGTTGTGGGCGCGCACCCTGCGTTTGTATGGCTATCACGTGCTCTTGCTCGCTTTTGCGTTCCGGGTCGCGGTGCCCATTGCGGCGCACGGCAATCGGCCAGGACTTCACAATCTCCTGGATTTTTACTTCAATGCCGGGCCCAAGCAAGCAGTCACTGAAGCCGCCCTGCTGATTTATCGGCCACCTTTGCTTGACATCCTGCCGATGTACATCATCTTTCTTTTCTTTACATCCATTGCCATTCCGCTGGCGTGGAGGATCGGGTGGAAACCGATCCTGTGGACCTCTTTCGCTTTCTGGGTGCTCGCTCAGTTCGGCTTCCGCGCCGCTGAACATACGTTCATGATGCGATACATCCCCACGCGGATTCCGTTGAACGAGATGGGCTCCTTCGACCTCTGGGCGTGGCAATTTCTCTGGTTTGTGGGTGTCTGGCTGGGCCTGCGCTGGGCTCAGGATACGCTGCCCATCGAATCATGGGCTCGGCGGGCCGCCGTTCCGGCTGCGGTGATCGCTATAGCTTGTTTCATCATGCGGCGAAAAATCGCTCATGGGTTACAACTGGGCGCATTCGAGTTTTTCTTTGATAAGTGGCACCTCGGACCGGTCCGAATGCTCGATTTCGCGGCAGTCGCAGCGTTGCTGATTCTTTCGCAACGGGTTACGAAAACAGCGGCGATCAGGCCTCTGGTGCTGTTGGGACAGTCTTCGCTGCAGGTCTTCTGCGTGCATCTGCTGTTTTGCTTTGCGGGACTGACGCTGTTAGGCAATGCGTCGATGCTGAATGCATGGCGTCAGGTTGGTCTGTTGAGTGCGACATTTGCAGGGATGTTGATTACGGCAACAATTTTCTCGAAGGCCGAAGCCAAGACCGAAGCGCCGAGGAACCTCAAGCCCCTTCCGGTTCGCAAACCGGAAGCGATGTTGATTGTCGATCGGGCGAGAAGAGCCGGGTGACAAAGGCTTCAGTTACAGCTTGCGCAGCCTGCATCCTACAAGTACAACTGCTTCGGCCATCTCTCGACCGGTAGTTTCCTCCGTATCGATTCGCGCGTCACCTCGACATAAAACGCCGGGTACAGGCAGGAGATGAGCAACCAGCTCCACTGGAGCGCCTGGCGGCCGAAGATCAATGCGAACATGGCGAGCAGCACAATCCATTTTGCGGCGCGAGCGATGCGTCCACGAGACAGAGTGTAGACAGGCAGATAGGGCAAAAGGAACAGCGTGCTCACACCAATGGCAACGGAGATCATGTCGCGCGCCGCGTCCATCCGTCCGTGTCGAATCTCGTAAGCTCCGCCGATCAGTGCGGCGAGGGGAATTCCCAGGAGCACCCACTTCAGCCACTGACGCGAGCAAAAGAAGTTCGCTTCCGAGTTCCCCTTGCGCAGCATCGCTGCTTCCGAAGACGTCAACAGCACCCTGCGGTACTGGCAGTTCGCAGCCTTCGCATCGCCGAGCGCGGCGATGGCGGAGTGATCGGCTTCTCCAGCGCTTGCGCCGCCGTCCATAGCAGTTTCCCGCGCCGCTTCGTAATGCTCTTCAATTTCCCGTCGCACCTGCGCTGCCGATTCCCGCGACAGTTTCTTTGTTGCTTGCGCTAACCAGTTCTCTAATGGACTCATCGCCTATGCCTCCGCCAAAAGACTCGTGACCACGCGCGAGAGTTGCTGCCACTCCTCGCGATTCTTCGCCAGAACCTTGCGCCCCGACTTGGTGATGCGGTAGTAACGCCGCGGACGTCCACGCTCGACATCGTCGTAAGACTCGACCGAGCCTTCATTTTCGAGCTTATGCAGCGCGGGATAAAGAGTGCCCTCTTTGAAATCGAGCACGCCCTGCGATCGCTCTTTGATCTGCTGGGCGATGCGGTAGCCGTGGGTCGGCTCGTGCTCGAGGGCCTTCAAAATCAGCGTGGGGAGCGTTCCTTTGAAATTCATCTTATACCTATGATTCCGATGCATAGGATACAAAATGACGAGATGCTTGTCAACAGGAGCGTTAGTCACCGTCGGTTGGGCTGACACTGCGGCTTCTCCAAAGGCGACCCGTCCACTCACGCCAAGGCAATTCGTGAAATTCCGCGAGATAGGAGTACGCCACGGGAACCACAAGCAGGGTCAGCAGAAGGCACAACGTCTGGCCGCCGATGATGGTCACGGCGATCGAGGCTCGCTGTTCCGATCCGGCGCCGATTCCGATTGCAACCGGGATCAATCCCGCAATGATCGACAAGGTCGTCATTAGGATCGGGCGCAGGCGCACGCGATTGGCTTCCATGATGGCTTCGCGTACGGGCATTCCTTCGGCCACAAGGCGGTTGGTGTAGTCCACCTGCAGAATGCCGTTCTTCTTCACGATGCCGAGCAGCAGGAACATGCCGAGCGCGCTCCACAGGCTGAGGGCACGCCCCGTGATCCAAAGCGAAAATAGCGCGAAAGGCACGCTGAGCGGCAGCGTCAACATGATGATGAACGGATACGAGAAGCTTTCGAACTGTGCCGCCAATACCATGTACATGAAAATCGATGCCAGACACCATCGCCAGCACCAGGTTCCACGTAGTCTCTTCGAGCACCTTCACCTGGCCCGAGAACAGGTAGGAGTAGCCCGCCGGCAGCCCAACTTGCTGAATCGACAGCGATGGTGTGCGCAGCGGCAAGATCGAGCGGATATCCCGACGCCACATTGGCATACACGCTGACCTGAAATTCCCGGTTATAGCGCCACAACGTCGAAGGACCGAAGCCTCTCCCGATGCTCGCTACGCTCTCGAGCCGCACTTGGCCTAGCTTGCTCGAAGGCACCATCATGCGGTTGAGCACGTCGGGATTGTCGCGCTGTTCCGGCAGTAACTGCATGGTCACGGGATACTGCTCCGATCCTTCCTTGAAGCGCGTGATCTCGTCCTCGCCCGAATAGAACAGCCGGACCGCATCGCTGATGTCGGTCATGCGCACGCCGATGTCGGCGGCGCGCTGGCGGTCCACCTTCACTTGCAGCTCGGGAGTGTTCAGATTCAGGCTGGGGTTGATATCCACCAGGTCCGGATACTGGTGCATGTTGTCCGCGATTTTCTTGCTGATCTCGGCCAGTTGGTTGAGGTCGGGTCCGCGAATGACCGCAGAAATAGGGAAATAAATTTCGCCACCCAGCACCGAAGGCAGCCGCACGTTGTAGGTAATGTTGCGATACTCGGCGAGCATGCCGCGTACTTTGGTCGCCATCTGTTGATGGGTGAACCTGCGCTGATTGCGCGGCACCAGCCCAATGAATAGATGCGCGTGGTTGGTCAGCCCGTGAGTGTAAGTTTGCACGAACGAGACTTCCGGCAGCGCTGAGATCCGCGTCGCCATGTCGGAAGCCATCTCCGTGGTCTTGGCCAGGCTCGTGCCTTCCGGCAAAGTGAAGGAACTCTGCAACTCCGATTGATCGTCGGCTGGGATCCAGTCGCGACCGACGACGTGATAAAGGCCGAAGGTCGAAAGGAAAGTGACGACGCAGATCACGAGGATCGCGAGCCGATGCTGCAAAGACCAGTGCAGCATTTTCAAATAAGCAGTTTCTACACCGTGCAGAAAGCCGTGGGCATGCGCTTCTTTCTCGCCTTCATTCAGCTTCAACAGGCGGGAACTCATCATCGGCGTGAGCGTGAAAGCCACCAGCAGCGAGACCAGGATGGCCATCGCCATCGTCCATCCGAACGAGTTCACGTACTTGCGCGCATAGCCCGTCATGAAGGCGATGGGCAGGAAGATGATGATCAGCGAGAGCGTGGTCGCCATGACCGCGAGGCCGATTTCGCGGGTGGCCTCAATCGCGGCATGAAACCGGTCGCGGCCTTTCTCTTCCATGAAACGAAAGATGTTCTCCAGCACGATGATGGCATCGTCAATAACAATACCCACCGCCAGTGTCAGCGCCAGAAGGGTGATGTTGTTGAGCGAGAAATCCATCCCCTTCATCAGCGTGAAGGTGGAAATGATCGATGCCGGGATGGCGACCGCCGCAATCAACACCGCCCGCCAGTTGCGGATGAAAATCCAGACCACTGCGCTGGCCAGGATGCTTCCCCAGAATCAGGTGCTCGATCAGCGAATGCACCGAAGCCTTGATGAAGTCGGAGATGTCGTGCACCACCAGCAGCTGCACGCCAGCAGGCAATTGGTGATTCAGTTGATCCACCAGCTCGCGGACGTTGTCTGCAACCTTCACGGTGTTCGCACCGGACTGACGCAAAACCTGAATGGTGACAACATCTTTGCCCGGTGCGCCCTTGCGGAATAAGGCGGACCATGTGCGCAGTTCTGCGGCGCCGTCTTCCACCTGAGCCACATCTCGCAATCGAGTGGGCACGCCTCCGCGAGTGCCAAGCATGACGTCGGCAAACTGATCGGCGGAAGAAACACGTCCCAGGGTGCGCAGGCCGAGCTCCTGCGGACCAGTGATCATGCGGCCACCCGGCGCTTCGATGTTCTCGCGCTGCAAAGCCTCGCGCACATCGAGCACGGTGAAGTTGTGGGAAGCCAGTTTTTGCGCGTCGAGCAGGACGCGAATTTGCCGCTCCTGACCGCCATTCAGATCGACGCTGCCCACCCCATCCACCGTCTGAATCGCGCGCCGCACCTGCTTGTCGGCGATCTCCGTCAGCTCCCGCAGGCTCATGGGACCGCTGACCAGGATGGTCATGATCGGGTCTGACTGCGGATCTTCCTTGGTGATGACCGGCGGCAGCGTCTCGCGCGGCAGGCGGTTGATGGCGGCAGAAACCTTCTCGCGAATATCCTGCGCCGCGCCATCGATCTCGCGCTCCAGCACGAACGTGCAGGTAATGTCAGCCTTGCCTTCCGAGGCGTAGACGCTCGATCTCATCAATGCCGCTGACCGAGGAGATGGCATCTTCGAGCGGCAGCACGACTCCCGTGATCATTTCGTCGGGAGTGGCCCCGGGCAGCTGCGACTTCGACATTGACGGTCGCCGGATCGGCCTTGGGAAATAGATCAACGGCCAGTCCGCGGTAAGAAAAGACGCCAAGCGTCACCAGAAATGCGATCAGCATCACGGTGAACACAGGATGCCGGACGCAGATTTCGGCGAGCTTCATAGATGGGAACTTTCAGCGTGCATCTAGTGGCTTGTCGGCCGCGAGGAAGTGGCTGCTTCTTCTACGGTATCTCCGTCGTGCAATTCTCCCGACACGGCTGCGGCCACGCGGTCTCCTGCTTTCAGGCCTTCGGCGATTTCGAAGCGCCGGCCTTTCGCATCTTCGGTCTGCCCGGCAGGCCGTATCTGGTGCTCACTCACGCGGTTTCCGTTCACCAGAAAAACCTTGTACACGCCGTATCGATAGTTGACGGCGGTATCGGGGACGAAGATCGCCTTCTCCGCCTTCTCGCTGGGCAGAGATGCCTGCACAAAAAATCCCGGCTTCAGGCGACCGTCGTGATTCTCAATCATCGCCTCGACTTCAAACGTTCGCGAGTCCTGCGAAACCGAAGGATTGATGCGCGTGACCTTGCCTTGAAACGTCTGCCCGGGGAAGGCTTCAACCTGCAGGTCCACCATGGCCCCATCCTTCACCCATCCCGCCCAGCGCTCTGGGACAGCCAGACGCGCACGCAGGCGATCAGTCCGCACCAGCACCATCACCGGGCTCTGCACTTTCAAATACTCGCCGGGATGCACGTCGCGCGACTTAACGGAACCCGGATAGGGGGCACGAATGGTGGCGTCGGCCAGTTTCTTCTCCGCGAGGCCTTCGCTGGCTTCGTTCGAGATGAGCAGCGCCTTCAGGCGGTTCACTTCCTGGATCGCGAGGTCATAGGTGGCCTGGGTGCTGTCGTTGCGGCTTGTTGCCTCATCGAATTGCTGCTGCGAGATGAGCTTGTCTTTGAACAACTCTTCCGCCCGTTTGTATTTCCGCTCGGCATCGAAGCGGTCGGCTTCGGCTTTTTGCACCGAGGCCAACTGGCGCGCATCCGCAGGAGGAGGATCGTTCGGGCCGATTCCCAGCTGGGCGCGAACCTGCTTCACCAACCCTTGCTGCCGATCCACCTCATACTGGAGTTCCTGCTTGTCGAGCAAAATCAGAGGCTGGCCTTCGCTGACGATGTCGCCCACATCCGCCAGAACCTGGTCAACACGAGCTTCGACCGGTGAACTCAGGGCGCTCTCTTCCAGAGCATACAAAGAGCCCACCGCCTGAACATGGCGCTGGGTCGTCTCCTCATCAACGCTGTAGATATGCGCCGAAACGGGCTTGAGAGCGGAGGAACTATTGGCTCGAGTGCTCGAGCAGCCGCAAGCCAGCAGGACAGGCAGGGCTAACCCGAGCGCCGAGGCAAACCTGTGCGGCCGTGATATTCCGCGCCGCTCCATCGAAACCGGGGTGTTCCTAATCACAGTTGTTAGACGTTTCTGTCCGACTTTCGCTTACAGTCGGAATGAGAATTTTCGCCCTGGGGCGGGCGTCCTGGGCGCAGCTAGTGAATTATACGCTGGGGGAGGAAAGACTCTAGAGGAGGCAGATTGTTGGTATGCGAGTTAAAGACCCACTCATTCCCCGGTGGCGGCGAATGAATGGGCCCCGGAACCTACTCTTCTGTGGCTTCCTTCTCGATCACGACCTTGAAGTGCGCGGTCACGTCCTTATGCAGCTTGATGGGAACGGTGAACTCGCCAATCGTCTTCAATGGCTCGTGCAGTTGGATCTTGCGGCGATCGATGTCAAAGCCCTTTTTCGCCAGGGCGTCGGCAATGTCACTGGACGTGACTGATCCGAAGAGTTGATCGTTCTCTCCGCTGCGGCGCTGGAACGATACCGACACGCCGTCGAACTGCTTCGCCAGCTCTTCCGCCTGCCCTTTTTCTTTTGCCGAGCGGCGCACCGAGGCTGCCTTCATCTGCTCGATGACAGCTTTGTTGCCCTTATTGGCCTCAATCGCCAACTTGCGCGGCAGCAGGAAGTTGCGGCCGTATCCTTCGGCCACTTTCACCACGTCTCCGCGCGAGCCCAGCTTCGCTACGTCTTCTTTCAGTATGACTTCCATAGATGACTCCGTTCAAAATTTGGGTCGCAGGCCGCCGGTGGCGGGTCGTGGTACGCGCTCTTACGCGACCGGCGACCGTCCCACCCGCGACCGGGTTCTTACGACGCGCGTCCGGCAAAGGGCAGCAGAGCGATGTTGCGGGCCTGCTTGATGGCCACCGACAAACGCCGTTGGTGCCGCGTGCAGACACCGGTCAGGCGCCGCGGGACAATCTTGCCGCTCTCGGCGACAAACTGCCCGAGCGTGCGAAAGTCTTTGTAGTTGATCGAATCGATCTTTTCGACGCAGAACTTGCAAACTTTCTTGCGCCGGAAATACTTGCGTCCGCCAGGACCGCCTTCGCGGCCTCCGCCCGGTCCACCGGGACGGGGAGGACGACGCTCGCGATCAGGACGATCCCCGCCCCCAGAAGGACGGTCTCCGCCCGAGGGGCGATCCCCCGACGAGGCGTGCGATGTTGCCGTAGGTGTAGTTTCGTCAGCCATGATGCTCCTTAAAAATCTCGTCGTTCGTCGTTGGTCTTTGGTCGTTGGTCAAAACCGGAGTCGCTGGTACGTCACTGATTACCGGAACTCAATGTCCTTCAGACACCATCGACCGGCGACCGATTTGTTTCTTGCCAACGACCAACGACGAACGACCAACGACAGGTTTTCTACGCTGTTACCGCTGCCGTCTCTCCACCCGCTTCGGCGGTTGGTGCCGGGGCTGCGGCGGCCTTCTTGCGCGCTTCCTTGATGGCCTTGATCTTGTCCAGGCGCTTCTGCTCTTCGTCGATGCGCACGGTCAGAAACTTGATCACCGGCTCGGTCACGCGCAGACGGCGTTCCAGTTCGTGGACCAGTCCACCGCTGCCTTCAAGCGTCAACAGGACGTAGACGCCATCGTGAAAACGGCGCACCATATAGGCCAAGCGCCGCTTGCCCATCTTTTCGACGCTCTTCATGGTCCCGCCTGAGCTGGTTACAGCAGTTTCGAGCGTGGAAATCAGCTTGTCCTGGTCTTCTTCCGCCATGTCAGGCCGGACGATAAACATCAGTTCGTAAGTACGATTCATTCATTTCTCCAAATCTGGCCGCGAATCACTACGGCTGTTCTTCCGGATCGGCCTTGCGGTTAAAACGGTTCATCGCTTTGGCCGGGCCTTCCTTCACGATCACGTTCACCGCTTCGGCGGCCGTCTCAAGAATTTCGTCCACCGTCTTGAGCTGCCCCTTGCGGAACGGCGCAAGCACATACTTCGCGCCGTCAGAAACCTTGCGTTCCGGTGCGACGCCGAGGCGAATCCGCAGGAACTCCTGCGTGCCCAGCGCGCCAATCACCGATTCCATTCCGTTGTGTCCCGCCGAACTTCCGCGCTGGCGGATGCGGATCGCTCCAAACGGCAGATCCAGTTCGTCGTAAATCACGATCAAGTCGGTCTCGGGCTTGATCTGGTGTTCTTCTACCAGTTCGCGGACCGACATCCCGCTCAGGTTCATGTAGGTTTCTGGCTTTGCCAGAAGCACCGGCTCTGAACCAATCACCGCGCGCGCCGTCAGCGCCCGGCAGTGCCGGTTTCGAACTTCCACACCGCATTGATCGGCCAGCCGATCGACAGTGAGGAAGCCCAGGTTGTGCGGCGTGAACTGGTATTCAATCCCCGGGTTGCCCAACCCAACAATCAGTTTCACGCCGTGCTAGCTCTCAGCTATCAGCTTTCAGCTCTCAGCCCAAACCGAGGACCTCGCCGTCCACCGGCGACCAATGACCGGCGACCGCTATTTCTTCTCTTTCTTCTCGGCCTTCTCGGCAGGAGCCTCGGCACCTTCCTCGCCTTCGGTCTCCTGTTTGCCCTTCTTGATAACCTCGGGCTCGGCAGGAGTTGCACCTGCTTCGGCCGCCACCGTTTCCGGCGTGGCCACAACTTCTTCCTTAATCGAGATGACGTGCGCCACCGGCTGGTTCTCGTCGGTGAGGAACTTCAGCTTGTCGCTGTGCGGAAGATCGGACACGCGGATGACCTTGCCGAACGTCAACTCGCTGACGTCGACTTCCACGGAATCTGGAATGTCGCCGGGCAAGCACTCGACTTCCACTTCGCGCAGAAGCTGTTCGAGGATGCCGCCTTCCTGCTTCACGCCGGCCGCTTCGCCCTTCAGCATGATCGGCACTCCAACCTTCAGGCGCTGGTCCATGGCGATGCGCTTCAGATCGATGTGCAGCAGCGATCCCTTGATGGGCTCGTACTGCCAGTCGACGATCATCGCCTTGGTGCGCTCTCCGCCATCGAGCGTCAGATCGAAAATGGTGTTGTAGCCGGTCTTCGAATTCAGGATGCGCGAAACCTGGCGGGGATCGAGGGCCAGCGAAGCCGCGTCTTTGCCCGCGCCATAAAGCACTGCGGGAACTTTGCCTGCCGCGCGCACGCGGCGCGCATCATTCTTATTTCCGGGAGTGCGCGGTTGCGCCTCCAAAACATTCGTTTCCGTTGCCGTTGCCATAATTTGGATTCCTGTCTACAAAAACAATTTGCTGACGGACGTTTCTTCGTGAATCGACTGGATCGCACGTCCGATCAAACCAGCGATCGTGAGTACCCGAATCTTCGGTTCGTTCTTCGCTTCCGTAGTCAACGGAACGGTGTTAGTCACCACAACTTCCGTGATGCACGACTTCGAAATGTTTTCCACCGCCGGACCCGACAGCACCGCGTGCGAGGCGCATGCATATACCGCGATGGCCCCGTTCTCCATCAATGCCGCTGCGGTCTTCACCAGCGTTCCCGCAGTATCAATCAAATCGTCAATCACCAAACAAGTGCGCCCGTGGACATCGCCGATCACGTGCATCACTTCCGCCACGTTCATCTCTACGCGGCGTTTATCGACGATGGCCAGGGCCGAATCCATCTTCTTGGCAAAAAATCTTGCGCGCTCCACGCCGCCTGCATCGGGAGAAACCACCGTCAGGTCCGGCAAGCCCAGCCGCTTGAAGTGATCGACCAGCACCGGCGAAGCGAACAAATGGTCTACCGGAATATTGAAAAATCCCTGCAACTGCGGCGCATGCAGATCGACGATCAACGCTCGATCCGCGCCCGCTGTCGTCAGCAAATCCGCCACCAGCTTCGACGAAATCGGAACACGCGGCTTGTCTTTGCGATCCTGGCGCGCATAGCCATAGTAAGGAATCACGGCCGTGATGCGGCGGGCCGACGCCCGCTTCAGCGCGTCCATCATCAGCAGCAACTCCATCAGGTGCTCGTCCACAGGACGGCATGTCGGCTGCAGGACGAATACATCCGCGCCGCGAACATTCTCCTGGATCTGGACGTACGCTTCGCCATCTTTGAAGCGCGTGACCAGGGCCTGGCCGCGAGTGAGTCCGAGAAATGCGCAGACTTCATCCGCCAGAGGCTCGTTCGCCGTGCCGCAGAAGATCTTGAACTTATCGTCCACGCGGCTACGCTGGGGCTTGCGCTCGGTTTTTTCGTCGGCGCTCACCTGGGCCTTCTTCTCCGTCGCTGTCGCAAGAGTTGCCATAGTAGCTCTCAGCTGTCAGCTTTCAGCCATCAGTGCCTCGGTCGCCGCTCTCACTGAGAGCTGACGGCTGAAAGCTGACAGCTGATTTTTGGCTGGGCCGCTAGGATTCGAACCTAGACAAAGTGCTCCAAAGGCACTTGACCTACCATTAGTCGACGGCCCAGTAGACCATTGTTGATTTTTGATTGATCGATTGTTGAATTAACAACCCGACACTGCAATTCTCAATCAACAATCGAAAATCAACAATCAAAAATTCTCTGCCAGTACTGCCGCCGCGTCAGCGTGCTTGTCGCCACCGCCGGAACTCCGCTGGCTTTCAGTCTGGCTGCTGCCTTTATGGCCGCCGTCCGAGCGCGAAACAGGCCGTAAATCGCCGACCCGGAGCCTGAAAGCGAGGCATAAAACGCCCCTTCGCGCTCAAGCACACGCTTCACCTCACGTAATTCGGGATATTGCGGAAAGACGACCCGTTCGAAGTCGTTTTCAATCCCGGTACGGACGAGGTCGAGAAGCAGGGTCTCGGCCCGGCCCCTGCTCCGACTGCCAGGGACACCGGATATACCGCTCAGCCAAGCAGAAACCACACGGCTGAACTCGTTCATTCTATCGGAGGGCGAAGAGGGCGTCAATTTTGTGTGGGGATGGGCGCTTTCGGCCGCCCCGGTCACCGTGGCCGGCGGGACGCCGGCGCTACTCTGCAGCAAATCCCAATCGGCGAAGGCTTTAGGAGTGGAAACCCCAATCTCAGGCGTCGCCAGTACGCACGCAGTCGCGGGCAAATCAGAAAGAGGATAAACATCCTCCCCGTGCCCGATCCCCAGGACGGTCCCACCAATCAGAAACAAAGGCAGATCCGACCCGACTTCCGCCGCAATGCGCAATCGCTCAGCTCCGGAGAGCGTCTTCTTCGCAGCACGTTCGAACGCCAATAACGTCGCGACAGCGTTGCCAGACGCCCCGCCCAACCCACCTTGCACTGGAAGTCTCTTGTCAATCTCAACGACAACCTTGACCTTAATTCCCAGCCCCGCCATCGCTCGTTCGACGATGCGATAGCAGGTATTAGTGGAGTCCGTCGGAACCCGGGGATCTTCGCAACGAATCTCAATTCCATCCCCGCGCCCCACGCGAACCCGAATGACGTCGTGCAGAGCAATCGTCTGGTACACCGTGCGCAGCTCGTGAAACCCATCCGGGCCCTGGCCCCCAATATGCAGGCCGAGGTTAATCTTCGCGAACGATCGGACGGTGACGGGCATCGCCTGCATTAAAACACACGAACGTTCTCGGGAACGACCATGGCTTCCCTTACTTCTTCTGCGGCGCTTTGCTCTGTAGTTCGTCGAAGAAATCGAAGATCAAAGAGAACTTGCCACCGGATTCGCCTTCCTTGGGGGGAGGCGTCTTCAGCACCACGAAACGTTTACCGTCCGGGGCAAGATCAAAATTAGCGGTTCCGAGCCGTTGCGAGAACTGTCCGGGAGACCACAGCTCCGACTTCCCTGGGAGGAACGATTCTCCGGAAATGCTGTAGGGCACGACCATGATCCGGTTGTCCGTGGTGCGATAAAAGAGTTCCTTGCCGGTGCGCGACCACTTGGGATAGCGTCCGCCGCCGCCGCTCGATACCTGCCACTTGCCTCCTGGACCCGGAAACTGGCGCACGTAGACTTCGAAGGTCCCCGATTCGTTCGAGCCATAGGCCAACCAGCGGCCGTCCGGGGAAAAGGCGGGATCGAACTCGGTGAACGAACTGCTCAACAACGGCTTGATCTCTCCACCCTTCCAGCCTTGTTTGTCGTTGCCTTCCACGGCTAGTAAGAAAGTGCTCGCGTGGACCTCGGGCATAGTCTTATCGAACGCCAGCAAGTTTCCGCTGGGATGCCAGGAATCGGGGTATACGATGCTGTTCATCTCTGTTAAGCGCAACGGAGTTCCGCCGCCGTCCGCGCGAGTCCAATAGATGTCTCCCACGCCAGCTTTTTCAAGGTGGAGGTAGGTAACTCTCTGGCCGTCAGGTGTCCAGATTGGACCCAGATTGTTTCCGTTGAACGTGAGCCGGACGAGGGTGTCGCGCGCCAGGTCGTACACCCAGACATCGGACTTCGTGCCATCGCTGATCGCCACCGCCAGATGCTTCCCGTCGGGCGAGAATGTAGGCGTGAAATAGTTCCCCGGGGTTCCTCGGAGCGGCGTGAATCTGCCCTCGCGGTCCATCCAATAGATGGCAACCAATTGAATGCGGCTCTCCCCCGGCACATAGGCGAAGGTGCCGTTTTCCGCGATCGAGAATTGTGCGCTCGCATCGCCAGGGTCGGAGGCAATGCCGCTGAACAGCGGCACCGGCGAGCCCGTCTCCTCCAGCTTCTTTGAATCGAAGGCGATCGCGAAGAGAGTGCCATCGTGCATGTAGAGGATGTGCCCGGTGGGCACATAGCGGCCGAAATAGCCGCCGCGCACCAGGATTCTGCGTTCACCGGAAGAAATCGAATCGACGACGATGTTGGCATCCTCATAATTGCCGCCATGCGTGTTGGATGTAAATAGCACCGCGCTACCATCAGGCAGGTACTGGGGCCAGCGTTGCGTGCTCTCGCCCGCCGTCCGGTCGAGTGCGACCAGCGGCTGCGGCGCCCCTCCTCCTGACGGCACCTTCGCCAGACCGCTCCTCAAGTCAGGCGCAAAGATGATCGTACCGTCTTCACTCCAGCTCCCGCCGCGGCCGCTCGGTGCATCGCACAGAGTCACGGCCGTGCCTCCCTGAACGGCGACCTTCTTCAGCTTGCCGCCGGCGAAAAAGCCGACCCACTGGCTGTCGGGAGAGAAAAAAGGACTCTCCGCATCTTCCGTTCCCGCCAGCGCCGACGCCTGCAATTGATCCAGCGGACGAATATAGATCCGCCGTTTTTCGTCAGAGCCCGTAGCGATGAAGGCCAGCCGAGCACCATCGGGCGAAAGAATCGTGGAAACGCCGAGCCCTTGATACGCCTTAGCATCCGCCCCCGTCTCGGCTGTTAGACGCATGGCGACCGACGGCTTAGGCGATCCTTTCATGAGCACGATGGCAAGCACCGCCGCCAGCAGCGCGAGTGCCGCGGCCACTCCCCAAGCCCACTTTTCACGCCCTTTGCTTTCCGTGGGAACCGGCACCGAGGTTTGCATACCTTCGCTGGAAATCCATTTCAGTTCCAGCGCGAGGTCGCGCAGCGTTTGCCAGCGCTCCTCTGGATCTTTGGCAAGCGCACGCTTGATCGCGCCATCGAGCACTGCGGGAGTCGCCGGCCGGAAAGTAGAGATAGATTGCGGTTCCTTCTCGAGAATCGCCGAAGCCACGCTCAACGCGCTCTTCCCGGGAAAGGCCCGCTGCCCCGTCAGCATTTCGAACAGCACCGCGCCGAGCGCGAAAATGTCGGAACGTCCGTCCGCTTCCTTGCCCTCGAGTTGTTCCGGTGACATGTACTGGAAAGTTCCGACCACCGTGCCTTGTGCGGTCAAGGGCTGGCTCACTGCCGGGGTGCTGAGCGTCATCGTCATTCCCGACCCACCGGTGGCCGGCGAGACCAGCGGCTTCGCCAATCCGAAATCCATCAGCTTCGCCCCAGTGCTCGTCAACATGATGTTGCCCGGCTTGAGATCGCGATGCACCACACCGTTGCGGTGCGCGCTCTGCAACCCTTCGCATATCTCAATGCCGATTTTGAAAAATTGCTCAATCGGCAACGCGCCTTTGCGCAGGCGATCGGCCAGCGTCTCGCCTTCCAGGTATTCCATCACCAGGAAGTTGGTTCCGTCCTGCAAGCCGACGTCGTAAAGATGGCAAATGTTGGGATGATTTAACGAAGAGATAGCCCGTGCTTCGCGATCCAGTCGAGTTCTCGCCTCCGGATCCGCGGCCAGATGAGCGGAAAGAATCTTGATAGCGACGGTTCGATCGAGTCGTGTATCGCGTGCACGATAAACCTCTCCCATGCCTCCCGCGCCGAGCGGCGCGATGATTTCGTAAGGACCAAGCTTGCTTCCCGAAATGAGAGCCATAGGCGCGTGCAATTATATGCGGGCGAGCAAGTTGCAGGAGTATGGCACGAGTGAAGCAGTCAACCCGAATGGCTCTGCAGATCTCAAGTTTGTGGGCTGAAATACCCTATCTTTGGTAATGAAATCGGGAATTTCATACGGTTCCGTCCCTGCCAATTGGTGCTATCGTTAGGGAATCATTTCGCCGCGCATGCGGCAGGAGAAGCGGTTCTTGGCCGATTTGCTTATGGTCGCGCTGGTCCCGGTAGCTCTCTGGCCGCTGATCCTCGTCTTCCTGCTGAAAGACCGCTCTCACAAACGAGTTGCACGCAGTTGGCCCGCGACCCGCGGACAAGTCGATCACGTCGATGTGCATTGGATGGTCGGCCACGATTGCTACTACGCTGCGCAGGTCGGCTACACTTATCAGGTCGGCGGACGTCGCTACTCCGGCAGTCTCGCCAGCCGTTGTCCCGATGAAGATACCGGGCGCCGATTTGTGGAGACCTTGAAAGATTCACCGGTGGTGGTCCGCTACCAGCCCAACCGTCCCACCGAAAACGTGCTGTTCATCGACGAGAATCCGATGTTCAAGCGCGCCGCCGCTGTCCTGCCCCGCCCCTCGATGAACTAATTGTTCACTCGCCGCTTGTAGTAAATCGCGAACTCAAATCCAGGATTTGCGGGAAACAGTTCCGCCACTTTCTTCAACCGCTCCGCCATCTGGCTGGGAGCCAGCAGCGGATAATCGCGCTCGCGCAGATCGTAGTAGTCCACGTCGATGAACAAAGACAGCAGATAAATCGAAATCGCATCGGCGAAAGTCGCGGCGAAGTATTCGTTCTTGTATTTCTCGGTATCTGGTCCCGGCTCGCCGGCCAGTTTGCGCGACTCCCACGCATCAAGGGAAGTCTCGCCTCGCGCGCCAGCTTCCACCTGCTTCCACACTAGATCCGCGAAAGCCTGCGCTACTCCGGCCTTTTCAACTACCGCGTGCCCGACATTAATATAGAACTCGAAGGCGACAGAGAACTTGTCGTCCATCAATCGCGTCGAGATGAACACGCACTGCGAATCGCCCAGATCGAGATTGCGATGGCAGACGGCGTTGTCGCTGAGCGCGACATCGTAGCGGTCGGCAATGACCGTCTCGTCTCCCTGATTCACCGTCAGTGGAACGAAGTAATAAGCTTTGCGCCGAAGAGCGGCCGCAGCGGCATCGGGCACGGCGGCCACCATGCGTTCCAGATCAGATTCGGCAATGGTGATCTCGCCCGCGACGGCATAACAAATTCCGTTCGCAGCCTGCGAGACAGGGCTTTGGCGGACAACCTCCGCCGGGGGACGCGTAATCGGTGGCGCAGCCTGAGACATGCGGCTATTCTAGCGCACCCCAGCCTCGAAGCCGCTGCCGGCGCGTTGGCGATACAATCGAACGGTGAGTCCGACCCCGAAAACCGTCTCCCGCAAACCGCGCTGGTATCTGATTCCGTTCCGCGTGCTGCTGGTGACGGTTCTCCTGACGCTGCTAGCGTTTGCCGTCAGCCTGCTGCTTGGAATTGTCGGCGTGGTAGTGGGAGCCAAGCTGCGTGGAGGTACTGCGAACATGCAGGTCGCCTATCGCGACGTAGCCGCCCCGGTCGCGGCAACGGTTTTCGCCATCGTGCTGGTGTCTTCGATCTTCATGGAAGTCCGCAACTACCGGCAGAGTAAAGCCTTAGCCGGAATCGAGAGGGCTAGCTAGATTTAATCATTGAGAGATTGAGTCATTGAATCATTAACGGCAATAGTCACAGGCATTTGAATGATTCGATGACTCAATGATTCAATGACAAAATCTCCCATGCTTCCCCGCATTGCCATCCCGGTGCCGCATTCCGGCGATCCTGAATATGCCGCGCGCGCGCTTCCGCAATATGAAGAGGCCGTCGCCATGGCCGGAGGAGAGCCGGTTCGCATCCCTCTCGATCAGACTCCTGCCGAAGTCATGAAAGTGATCGAGCGCTGCGACGCAGTACTGCTACCCGGCAGCAAAGCCGATGTCGATCCTGCAAAATATGACGCACCGCGAGATCCGGAAACCGCCCCGGCCGACGCCAAGCGCGATACCGTCGACGAACTTCTCTTGCAAGACGCGTACAACATGCGCAAGCCGGTGCTGGGCATCTGCTATGGCCTGCAGATTCTCAACGTCTACCGCACCGGAACGCTAGTGCAGCACATTGAATCGCCCATCAATCATGCCGCGGGAAGAAAAGTCCCGCTCGCCCACAAAGTCGACGTCGATCCCAGCTCGATTCTCGGAGAGATCGTCGCCGACGCCAGCGGCAAGCTGCAAATTCCGGTGAACTCGAGCCATCACCAGTCGGCGGATGTGATCGGAGATGGCCTGCGCGTTGTCGCGCGTTCCCCCGAAGATGGAATCGTCGAAGCGATCGAAGGCACCTCTCCCGATCATTTCGTTCTGGCCGTACAGTGGCATCCCGAACGCTCAGTCAACGACGACGAACCCTCGCGCGCCATCTTTCGCGCTCTGGTCCAGGCCGCAAGAACCCGCCACGGGAAATTAGTGGGAGAGTTTGAAGGACTGTAAGAAATTTTCGATCCGAAAAACAATTGTCATTCCGAGCAGAGCGAGGAATCTGCTTTCGCTGGCTCCATCAATACCGCCGAGGACAACAGATTCCTCGCTCCGCTCGGAATGACAATCAGGCAGGGAAGAGCTATCGCGCTTTCTTCTTCACCGGCCTCTTGATCTTCTCCAACAAGACGGCGACGTGAGCAATCGCGGCGTTATCCGTCCCCATGCCTTCGGGCGTCTTCGCCTTAATTCCGACGGCATCGCCCGGAATCCCCATCAACTCCGCGACCCTCGCGCGAATCGCCGCCGCATGCGGACCAATCTTCGGCGCTGCGAGAATCAATGTTGAATCAATATTCGCGACTGCGTACCCCGCCGCGCGCACGCGCTTCAACGCCTCTCGCAGAAACACCACCGAATCCGCGCCCCTCCACTGCGGGTCGGACGGAGGGAACAGCGACCCGATATCCGGCCCAGCAATCGCTCCCAACAAAGCATCGGTGATGGCATGCAATAAAACATCGCCGTCAGAGTGCCCACCAAGACCCTTCGGATGTTCAATCGCCACCCCGCCAATCCTGAGCGGAAGGCCGCGCTTGAATTCATGAGAGTCCCAGCCAAAACCAATTCGAGTTTCGAGTTTCAAGTTTCGAGTTTCCAGTCTTCGGTCGTTGGTCTTTGGTCGTTGGTCAAGAAGATCCATCCGCGCAAATCCGTGGCTAGCTTTGCCGTTTCAGGAAAAACTCCGCCAGTTCCATGTCACCCGGTGTTGTGATCTTGATATTGCGCGGCGAGCCCATCACCACGGCGACTTCGTGTCCGGAACGTTCCAGCAATGACGCTTCATCGGTGCCCATGAACCCGTCGGCTGTCGCCTCGTCGAAAACTTTTTTCAAAAGATCGAAACGAAATCCCTGGGGCGTCTGCGCCATGACTACGCGCTCCCGTGGAATAGTCGCCGTAATCAGCGCGCCGTCGGCGGTGCGCTCCACTTGTTTCACAGTGTCGACCGCGGGCATCCCGGCAATCGCGGCTCCATGTTTCTTCACGCCTGCGATCACTTCCTGGATGATTTCTTCTGTCACGAATGGCCGCACCGCGTCATGCACAAGAACGATGTCATCGTCCGCGGCTGAGACCGCCGCCAAGGCGTTGGCAACCGACTGCTGGCGATGCTCTCCCCCCACCACCAGTTCGACCTTCTTTCGCAGAATGTCTTTGCCTTCTTTTTCAAGGCGCTCGCGAAATCCGGCGATTTCGTTTTCCCGCAATGCGATGTAAATCTCCGACACTTCGGAACTCGCGGCAAACTTGCGCAGCGTATGCATCAGGATAGGACTGCCGCCCAGTTCGCTGAACTGTTTCGATGGCGGGGCCTTCTTGCTCTTGCCGCTGGGCACAGGGGCCATGCGCGTCCCCAGTCCCGCCGCCGGAATGATGACCACAACCTTCATAACGGGCGAACAGTATAGAACAGTTGTCTACCCAGTACTCAGTACCCAGTACCAGTACCCAGTACTCAGTACCCAGTACTCAGTACCCAGTACTCAGTATCTCGCGGTACTCAGTACCCAGTTAAAACCCGCGACAACCCACCGTAATGTTCTCTGGGTAACTGGCAACTGAGTACTGGGTACTGACTTTGAATGAAACTCTTCCCACCCCCAAAGCCCATACGGCCTTCCGCGACGGCGACCGCATCTCAAGCAAGTCTCGAAGCGCGAGCACTTTATCTGAAGTCTGTCGCCTCCGAGAAGTCTTGGCACGCCATTTGCGATGGCTGTGCTTGGCAAGGAGAAATCTTGAGAACGAAAAAGCTTTCGTGGATCGGCCTGATCACCTTCTGCACCGCGTCGACCATCGTCGCGGCTTTGGGCATGGCTCTCATCTTCACCAGCGCCAGCATGATATACGCCGACGCGCAATCTGACCCATCGACCTCCAATTCGACTCAAAGTTTTTCCGGAATCGTCACCGACGATCACTGCGGAGCGAAGCATCAACTCAGCGACCGCAGCCCCGCCGATTGCACTCGCATTTGCGTCACCAAGGGCGCCAAGTATGTGCTGATCGACGGCGACAAGGTGTACATTCTGCAAGGCGACATCGTGAAGTTGAATCGCCTCGCGGGCGAGCGCGTCACCGTCGTCGGATCGCTCCACGGCCAAATCATCGACTTCAGTTCCATCACAGCCGGACAATAAAAAAGGCGGGAATGTTCCCGCCTTGCTGTTTACCCAAACAATTTATTCGACCGGACGCTCCGCCATAACGGACGGCGACTTCTTCAACTCCGGCGTCGGCACTGAAGTCGTCGTGGTGGTTGTGGCCACAACGCTGACCGCTGGTCTCGATTCGCTGCGCGGCATCACCCGCTCATCCCACTTGCCGAAAATCATCTTTCCGGCCGTAGTCTGCAGCACCGATGTCACCGAGATGTCGATAGTCTTGCCGATCATTTTGCGCGCGTTATCGACAACGACCATAGTTCCGTCGTCCAGATACGCCACGCCCTGGTTGTACTCTTTGCCTTCTTTGAGAATGAATACTTTCATGATTTCGCCGGGCAGTACGATCGGTTTCAAGGAATTAGCCAGCTCGTTGATATTCAACACCTCGACTCCCTGCAACTGCGCCACTTTGTTCAGGTTGAAGTCGTTGGTGATGATCTTGCCTTCATAGAGTTTGGCCAACTCGATCAGTTTTAAATCCACTTCGCGGACCGTGGGAAAATCGTCCTCAACAATCTGGATTTGCAACGAAGCCACTTTCTGCAGCCGTTGCAGGATGTCGAGGCCGCGCCGTCCGCGGTTGCGTTTTAAGGAGTCGGCGGAATCGGCCACCAGTTGCAGTTCGCGCAATACGAACTGCGGGGTGACGATGATGCCGTCGAGGAAGCCGGTTTCGGCGATGTCAGCGATCCGGCCATCAATAATGACGCTGGTGTCGAGAATCTTGTAGCTTTTCTTCGACTGCTTCTCGCCGCCAAAGATGCCGCCCAGCGCCGCCAGGTTCAGCAGGTCGCCCTTGTTCGCGCCCACTGCCAGACCCACGTAAGCCATCAGCAGCATCACCATGATCTGCAGAAAGCTTTGCGTAGGTCCTGACGGAATGCTGTTGCGAATCACCAGCGCAAAAAGATAAGCGCCGACAATGCCCAGCACGCTGCCGATGGCCGCCCCAATCAGCCGCTTCAGGCTGACCAGGTGCAACCGCCATTCGAATACGACAATCGCGACGCCGATGAAAACTCCCACACCCGCATCAAGGTTGGAAGGGAGCCCGAAAGGTTGAATCTTGAAGCAAGTAAAAGCAACAAAAAGAACAAATAAGAAACGAATCAAGAAAACGTCCACGAATGGACCTCCCCGGAACTCAGCCGGGCCAATGCGCGTTGAGTTCCGCACTGGTCGCCACTTGCCGACATGTCGGCAACCAGTGATCTAAGAAACAGAGCTATCAAGGAACAATAAAAAACTCCGCCCGCCCGGGCAGAGCCGGACCAGGCAAAAACTATCAGTCGCAGTATATACCGCGGCCGGACGCGAGAATCGCAGAAAGGATGGACGGTGTCGGTATGCGAGCGTAATGCGGTTTGCGCGATGAGGCGGGCGTTCGTTTACACTTCTTCCATGAAAGCCCTTGTCATCAGTCGCTTAGGCGGGCCCGAGGTTCTCGAGGTGCGCGATATGCCAGAACCCGTGCCCAGTGCCGGTCAGGAACTGGTCTCAGTCCAAGCCGCGGGAATCAATTTCGCCGACCTGATGAGCGCCACGGGAGGCTATCCCGGAACCCCGAAGCCGCCGCTGATTGCGGGTCGCGAGTTCTCCGGCGTTCAGCAAAACACCGGGAAACGCGTCATGGGATACGCGCAGTTCGCCGCCTTCGCCGAAAAAGTCGCCGCGCGCAGCGAATTGCTCTGGCCCGTGCCCGACGACTGGAGCGCCGAAGAGGGCGCCGCCTTCCCCGTGAACTACTTCACCGCTTACTTCGCGTATTGGAAAGCCGGGCTGCTCGAAAAATCTCCCGGCCCGACTCCGCGCGTTCTGATTCACGCAGTTGCCGGAGGCGTCGGTACGGCAGCTGTGCAGATCGGCAAACTGCTTGGCATCGAGATGTACGGAACTTCGTCTTCGGAAGACAAACTCACGCGCGTCAAAGCGCTCGGCCTGCAACATGGCATCAACTACAAAGAGCGCGACTACGAAGAAGCGATCAAAGATTTGACCCACGGAGAAGGCGTCGACGCCGTCTTCGAGATGCTGGGAGGCCCGCATGTGGCGAAGAGCGTTCACTGCCTGCGCGATTTCGGACGCGTCATCGTCTACGGCGCCGCCACCGGAGAGCCGGCCAATTTCGATCCGCGCATTCTTTACGCCAAAGGCGCCAGCGTGCACGGCCTCTGGCTGACGTATCTCTCGCAACATCGCGAGCTGATGCAATCGGCGTGGAAGCAATTGCAAGCTTGGACTTCCGCCGGACACTTGCATCCCGTCATCGGCGCCACGCTTCCTTTAGAGAAAGCTGAAGAAGCGTATCGCCTGTTGCTCGAACGCAAGAATTTCGGGAAGGTCGTGCTGACGATCACCTAGAAAGCGCTGCTCGCTATAATCCCAACATGAGCCTCATCGACGACATTCAGAAGCACATCATCGAAGCCATGAAGGCCCGCGACGAGCAGCGCCTCTCGACGCTGCGCATGGTGAAGACCGCACTCAAGCATCGCGAAGTCGAAAAGATGGCCCCGCTCGACGACAAAGAATCGCAACAGATCCTGACCACGCTGATCAAGCAGCGCAAAGAATCGATCGAGCAATTCACCAAAGGCGGCCGCCAGGAAATGGCCGACAAAGAAGCCGCCGAGATCATCCTGATCGAGTCTTATCTGCCGAAAGCCGCCGGAGAAGCCGAGATCGTCGCCGGAGTAAGGGCCACCATCGCCGAAATGGGCTCTCCCACCATGAAAGATGTGGGAACGGTCATGAAAAATGCCATGGCAAGATTCGCCGCCGCCGGCATGCGGGTCGATGGCAAGGTGGTCAGCGAAGCCGTCAAGAAAGAATTAACCCCGAAATAAAAACTCGAGGGTGCCCCGTCCTTGTCGCGTTCTTTGCGACAGGGCGGGATTTCGGGCCGGTTCACTTGCTTCTCTGCCATTCCCGATAAGCTTCGCTCTTCGACACTCCCATCTCTTTCGCGACGCGCTTCAGGGCGGCTTTTTCATCTAAATTCTCGGAAGCCATGATCTGCTCCATCCTCTGGCGCAGATTGACTGTCTCGGCTCTGGGCTTTTGGCTCTCGGCTTTGGCAATCAATAACGTGATCTCACCTTTCACATCTCCACGAGATTTCAATGTCGCCAAAATCTCTCCTGCGCTTCCGCGTAAGAACTCTTCATGGAGCTTGGTCACCTCGCGCGCAATGACGATGTGCCGCTCAGCGCCCAGAATCTCAACCACATCTTCTACCGCCTCGACAATCCGGTGCGGCGCCTCATAAAACACCTGCGTCCGCTCGGAATCCTTTACTGCTTCCAATGCCTGTCTTCTCTGTCCCCGCTTTGCTGGAAGGAATCCGTTAAAGCGGAACGAATCCGTCGGCAATCCGCTCGCCACCAGCGCCGACAAGAACGCCGACGCGCCCGGAATCGGAACCACCGGAATCTTGTGACGGATCGCCAGCGAGATCAGACGGAACCCTGGATCGGATATTCCCGGCATGCCTGCGTCCGTGACGAGGGCGATCCGCGCGCCCGCTTCCAACTCTTTCACCAGCTCCGGCGCGCGTTCCATCTCGTTGTGTTCGTGATAGCTGGTCGTCTTGGTGACGATGCTGTAGTGATTCAGCAGCTTCTGCGTCTGGCGCGTGTCTTCGCAGGCGATCAGGTCGGCTTCTTTCAGCACCCGCACCGCGCGGAGCGTGATGTCTTCGAGATTCCCTATCGGAGTCCCCACCAGGTAAAGTCCCGGCGTGAGCGCGGAATCCGTTTTCATGCCGCGAGTCTACCATCGTCACAAATTGACGTGACGCGCCGTGAAACCTAGAATCAAAGCAGACCATTTGCTGGGGTTGGTACAGAGAATCCATGCCACTTTACGAGTACGAGTGCAAGAAGTGCCATCACCGCTTTGAGCGCATCCAGAAGTTTTCCGACCCGCACGTCAAGAAGTGCCCAGACTGCGGAGGCCCGGTCGAGCAGGTGATCTCCGCCCCCGCGGTGCAGTTCAAGGGCTCGGGCTGGTACGTCACCGACTACGGCAAGAACACCTCGCACACGCCGCACACGCCCTCCTCGTCAAACGGCGACTCGAAGTCTGAGGGCAAATCCGAAAGCAAATCCGACGACAAGGCCAAGTCCGAAGGAAAGTCCAAGTCGGAAGACAAGCCCAAGAAGAAGGCGCCCTCCTCCGAAAAGAAGTAACCCTGAAGCCTTGTCATTCCGAAGCGAAGCGAGGAATCTGCTTTCGGTTTGCGCCGCCTCGACACCGTGAGGCCTGAATCCTTTTCTCCCTCGCCACATCTAAATAGTCGTTATAACGAGGATTCTCTTCTATGATCAACATTCGCCGCAGCAACGAGCGTGGTGGAGGCAATTTCGGATGGCTCAACACCCGCCACAGCTTCTCCTTTGACTCGTATTACGACCCCAAACACATGGGATTTCGCTCTTTGCGCGTCATCAACGAAGACTGGGTCGCGCCCGGCGAGGGATTCCCCGCGCATCCTCATCGCGACATGGAAATCATCACGTATGTCCTCGAAGGCGCGCTCGAACATAAAGACAGCTTGGGAACGGGCTCGGTCATTCGTCCCGGCGACGGGCAGCGCATGAGCGCGGGACGCGGCATCCGCCACAGCGAGATGAATGCGTCAGACACGGAAAAAGCTCATCTGCTGCAGATCTGGATCATGCCCGACCAGCCGGGACACGAGCCCAGCTATGAGCAGAAGGCGTTTCCGGAAAGCGAGAAGCGCGGCAAGCTGCGCCTGATCGCCGGGCCCGATGGCAAAGATGGCTCGGTCACCATTCACCAGGACGCCAAGCTCTACGTCTCGCTGCTCAATCCCGGAGACGAAGTCACGCACGATCTGGGCAAATCTCGCCACGCGTGGCTGCAGGTCGCGAAAGGCGCGGTCGAGTTGAATGGCAAGAGAGCTCGAGCAGGGCGACGGCGCCGCCATCAGCGACGAACAGAAGCTTGCGATCAAAGGAACATCTGACGCCGAGATTCTGCTGTTCGATCTGGCCTAAAACTCTAGCCACGGATTTACGCGGATTTCCACGGATCAATTCATAAAAAGACTCGATCCGTGAGAATCCGCGTGATCCGTGGCTTATGCTTTTGTCGTGGAACGTCCTCAGGGAGTCGTCGCGATCGCGACCTTGTTTTTTGCGGTCGCGTCTTATCTCGGCGTCATCGGCTTGCTCATGATCGTCAGTCCGGGCACGGTGCCGATGTCTCTAGGCGCGCCTCTGCTGGGAGGCCTCGAACTCGCTGGCCCCTACATGTTCCTGCTCATTGCACTGATCGCCGCCGCGATCGCATACGGCATGTTGCGATTGAACAACTGGGCGCGGCGTGCGGCTATCCTCGTAGCCATCTACGGAGTCGTCATGCTGGTGCCGCCGGTGTCGAGCGCCGTCATCGGATTCCAGCCCAAAGCCCTGGTCTTCGGCGGCCTCGGTGTCATGCTCCGTGTCATGATCGTCTGGTACTTGTTTCAAGAGCCGGTGAAAGACGAGTTTTCCAAGCCGTCCCCTTAAACTCTCCCCTTAGAAGAGAATGTCATCCCGAGCGCAGTCGCGCTGAGCGTAGCGAGGCGCGGCGGAGTCGAGAGCCTGCCCTGAGCGAAGTCGAAGGGGACCCCGCGTGCGCATAAAGCGGCAAAGGCCTCGCAAGGAATTCTCTTTCGCACGTTCACAAGGTATAGTCACGAACCACCGGTGGACTACTGGTTCCAAAAGACGCTCTACGAATCCTTCTGGCCCAGCTACTTGGCTAGCGTCGTCGTTGCGTTCGTCCTGATTCCAATTCTTTCCGCCTTCCCGACGGTCACTCTACTCGGCCCCTACGTGCAGTGGGTGGGTCTCGGCTGGGCGGTGGTATTAGCGCTCATCGCCGGTTTTCTTTGTGAACGCTGGTTGCCGCGACCGGCCGCGCACTGGGCGTGGACGCTGGGAATCATTTGGCTGGCGGTCGGCGGGTGCGACCTTGCAACTAGTCTGGGGGCTTCCGCAGTGCACCAAACCCGATGGCAGTATCTGTTCGATCAATTGTTCCGAGATTGTGAAGCGAGTGAATGCATGTACCTGGCTTTCTTTACCTACCCCGCAGTTTGCGCATTTATCTTCTCCCTTGGCGCGGCCTTTGGCCTGAAACGTTCCCGCAAAAGCCCCCCTCGGCCTAATTCCGCCGAGACATGAGCTCTCCCATGTCTATTCCTTGCGTCACCCCTACCCAGCCGCACCTCTAAATTCACCTTTCTAGTTCCAAAATGGGAATTACTGATTAGCTATTGCTAGAAGATATTCCATGATCTAAACGCGCCCTGGCGCTGTCAGGCGTTGCGGATGGCCCTGAGGTCCACCCAGAATCCGAGTTCGCGCTGGAGAGGCCTTAAAACCATCGCACGTGGCATCCTACGCAACGGCCGGATGCCAATCTGAACGTATGGCCCAACTCGGCTTTCACCTGTTATCAATAACTTACAGATAATCACAACAAAGCGCAGGAGTTAAAAGAGCAAAAAAAAGAGCGGCCCGCAGGCCGCTCGTGAAGAACTCTACTTCCAGCTTAGTGAGGCCGCTGTCCTTTCGGAGCTTCTTTCGGCGGCGGCTGCTTGGGCGCCTCATGCGGAGAAGGTGCTGGCCGTGTCTGCTCCCGTTGTTGCTGCCAGTTGTGATACTTCTGCTCTTCCTGCTGCTGTTGTTGCTGGCTCATCTCGTGCTGCGGAGGCATGGGCTTCGCCAGCGGATGCGACCACTGCTGTTGCTGCGGTGGTTGCGGACGCTCGTTGCCATTAGGCTGCGATGGCCTCTCGACGTTGCTGTTCGATGGCCGTTCCGCGTTATTGTTCGACGGTCGTTCAACGTTGTTGTTGGGCCGCTGATCCGGTCTCGGCGCCGGCTCCTGTTGCCCGCCCTGCGGAGGACGGGGCACGTTCCTCGAAGGCTGTGCCGGCTCCATTGGCCGATTGGTCGGTTGCGCTGGTTCGGGGCGGTTATTCTGCGGCGGTTGCTGCGGGCGCGCCGTCTCCGTCGGACGATTGGGTTGCGCCGGTTCCGACGCGCGGCCCGGTTGTGCCGGACGCGTCATCGTCTCTGCAGGGCGCGTGTTGTTCTGCGGCATGTTGGTCTGCCGCTGGTCGAATGACTGCCGCGGAGGCGCTGGAGGCCGCTCGGCTACCACTTGTCGCTTCTCCACTCTCGCCGGAGGTTGAAATCGCGCCGGCGAGCCTGCGCCCAGCACGCTCTGCCGCACTGGTTGCACCGGAACTTCGTGGGTAACCTGCGCTTCCTGCAGTTGCCGCTCGTTCACCTGCACCAGGCCGCGGTTCACCGGACGCGCATTCACAAACGTATCGTGCGACACCACGGTCACTGCGTTGCCTACACGCTGGTTCACATAGGTCACGTGAGTGACGTTCACGTTGTTGTAGACATTCGTGATGCGCGTGACGTTCACGGTCGTGTTGGTAATGTTCACCTGATTCACGTAAGTGCGGCTCACGCGGTATCCCGGAACAAAGACTTCTCCCGGAGCCAGCGGGAACCATCCCACTGCCGGACCGCCGCCGCCCACCGCGATGCCTACTCCGCCAACCCACGCCACCAGCGCGGGAGCGTAGACGGGACGCACGTACACCGGTCCCGGCACCCAGCACCATCCCGCTCCTACGTACGCCCAGCGTCCATAGTGGAACGGAGCGAATCCCCAGGGCTCATCTTCCACCCAGGTCCATCCCCATGGGCCGATAAAGGCCCAGTGTCCGTTACGATAAGGCGCCCATCCCACGGCAACGCCGGTCGGTTGCCACACATTGCCATAGCCTGCAACGTAGTTCCAGCGGCCGTAGTCGTCGAGATCTTCGTATCCGGTCATTTCCGGCGAAATATAGTTCGGCGTTACCCCAGCATCTTCGCGACGGTCGCGATCGGAGGCCCAGCGATCAAGATCATCGTCGGCAGGAATCTGGTTGATGTCGTGATCGATCTGATCGATTCCACTGAAACGGGATTGCTGTCCGCCGAGCACGGTGTAGTTCGCACCGCCGCCCGCGGCTTCGCCCTGGCCCTTCCACACGGTGACGAGCGTGGTGTCGCCGGCTTCGTTGACATCGATGCGGTATTCGCCGGGACGCCGCACGGTGAACGCCAGGTTCGGCGTATCGACTTCGAATTGGTCGTCGTCGTCGAGATGGCGCACGCGCAGCATCAGCGATCCTTGCGCCAGACGCAGTTGCGTAGCGCGATCGTCGAGATCCAGGAACGTCATACTGGTTTCCGGACCCATGCGCAGAACGGTTGAGCCGATATGCAGCTCATCGCGCGAATCCTTATCGGCCCACAAATTGTCGCCCGTGGTCAGCGGACGGTTTGGCACAGCCTGTAACCAGTCGCCCTCGCCACCAGGCTGAAACGATACGGAGCCTTCCGAGTAGTTCATGCGCGCAATGCGTCCCGGAGGATCCTGTTGCGGCTGCCCTTGATCCTGTGGCGGGGGACCTTGCGGCGGCTCGTCTTGCGCCCCCGCATTTTGCGGCGCGACGGCCAGCGCCAGCACTGCCGCCAAAAATGCACTTAGCAAGAGGTTCGATGTCTTCATTCGTTTTCTCCGACCCACTCTGTCAAAACACGCCAACCCGAGGAAAAGTTCCGCGCACTCTGTTCTGAGAATAATCGAACTCCCGTAACCTGCTGGATTACCTCGCAGATTCCCCATGATTCAATTTGCGGGATGACATCAGCGCACGTCTATACCGTCAAATGCTGACATTGAATAATTGCGCAACTGAGGCAACCAAAAGCAGCTGTCAGCTGTCAGCTTTCAGCTGTCAGCTCTCAGTGCGCAAAACCGGCGTCGGGCTTCGGGCGTCAGGCTTCGGGACCAAACAACAAAGGGCGGCGCAGCCGCCCCTGGTCTTTCTTTCTCGGTACTCGGTGCTGGGTACTCGGTACTGTATTTAGGTACTGGGTACAGCTTCTCTGACAAAGCCGGTGGCAATTTTTTCGAGCAGGTGATCAATGTCGCTGCCGGTGTCGAGATTCGAATCGACGTAAGGATGCCGTCCGCCGTCGGTGTGCATGACCAGCACCTTGGTCCCCTGGTGTGACTTCTTCACCATGTAGGGCAGGTGGTGGCGATCGTCGCGGGTCATCGTTCCGCCCAGGATTACGAGATCGTACGAGCCGCTCTTGAGCGCATCCATAGTGCCCTTGCGGCCCACGGCGGTCTTCACGTTGTGGCCAGCCTTTTGGATCGAGGCCGCCTGCACGTCCATGCCATCGGCTTCGCCTTCACAATAAAGAATCGTCAGTTTTGATGCGGATTTCGCCATGATGGAACAGTCCTTTCCTCTGCCTGTTCTGTTCATCACGTTAGCAACCCGTTAACCCTCGGGAAACATCACCAAAGACCATCACCAAAGGGCATGGGAATGTGGAGCAGTCTGCGCTAGCGAAGTCGAAGGATTCGGGAATCAAACTATAACCGCCGAGGACGCTGAGGACGCAGAGGTTCTTGAAATGAAAAACCCAATGCGTCCTCTGCGTCCACGGCGGTTTTCATTTTCGTGGTGCGGCTCAGGCGGGGACGCAGCAGAGCTGCGTCTCTACACAGAGTTCCCGTTCGCTGATCACTGCATTTGGTGAAAATCACGTGTTATCTTCGCCATTGCAGGAGTTGCGTATGGAAGTTGCGAGTGGCCACGCTCGGCGTTGGGTTTTGATCGCGCTGATAGCGACGCTCCCGAGCGCACTCGCGCAGAAATTCATCGCTCCCGAAAGCATTCCAGTCCACTTCACAGCCGACGCCAAGTTCGCGGCGCAAATCCGTTCGCAGATTTTGCCAGACACGTTGCCTGCCATCGGTCGTTACGCAATCGGCAAGCAGGTGATGGAGCGGCTGCTGCACCAACTTCCCAATGGCACCGCGAGGTTCCCGTGGGACCTGCGCATCGCGCCGAAGATCGGGAACGTATTCTCATCCCCGGACGGGACCATCCTGGTCGACGAGGATCTGGCTCAACAGATGGGATCGCGCGCCGGGCTTTGGGCGGCTGCGCTGTCACACGAAATCGCTCATGTCATTCACCGTGACTGGGCGCGGCGCTATCTTTTTGAGAAGTCGCTGCAGGAGGGCGGAGCGTCGCAAGTCTCGCTGGGCGATGGCGGCACACTTTCCGGCTCCTGGCTGGATGCACGCGGATCTTCAATGCAGCTTGCCGCCTTTTCGCAAACTCTGGAATTCGAGGCCGATGCCGAAAGCCTCATGCTGATGGCGCGTGCCGGATTTCATCCCGACTTCGTACCCGCCCTTCACCACCTGCTTCAGGCTCAGCCCGGACAACTCAGCGGAAAGACTATCGACATCTCGCACCCTGGCTGGGATGACCGCGATGAACACCTGCAGAAACTCTACGCAGCAGCCAGGAAGGAGTATGACCATCTCTGGCCTGCGCGCTATGAGTCTCCTGGTGGCGAGCCTCCGATCGTCGTCTATGCCGGTTCACCCAGCGTCAAGCACAACTCCGCCGGCGACTTCGAATTGCTGGTCCCGCTGCACTGCCAGAATCTGAGCGGAGCGGTCGAAGTCATTCTGCGTGTGACTGCGGATGAAGCCGCGCCGGAGATGCGCCAGTTCACCGGGTGTACGTCGAACCGAACTCTGGTCGTCTTCACATTGCCGGCTGAAGAACGGGCGCGCCAGCGTCCGCACCCACAAAGCGAGATCTCAGTGCTCGACGACAGTGGCGTACTTCTGACCCGCGCCCTAGCTACGCTTCACTAGGAGGCCAACCGTTCTGTCAGGCGGCGTTTCACTTCCGGCCACTCCGCCGTGATGATGGAATAGCGCGCTGAATCGCGCGGAATGAAATCCGACGCCATGCGATGCGCGCGCAGGATGCCTTCCAACTTCCCTCCAATGCGCTCGATAGCCGCTCGCGACCGCGCGTTCCTGACATCGGTGTGCAGGGAGACTCGCAGCACTTGCCAGGTTTCGAAGGCGTGCTGCAACATCAGAAGCTTCGACTCGGTGTTGGCGGCCGTGCGCAGCGCCGAGGGCGAGAGCCAGGTGTATCCGATCTCGCAGCCTTCCATCACACGGCGTCCGCATTCGGCATGTCCCGCGGGCCAATCCCAGCGTTCGATGTTGAAAAACCGCGTCGAGCCAATGACGATGCCATCGTTGATTTGCACGATCGCGAATGGCACGGCTGTGCCAGCTTCGCGCCAGGCGATCGCAGTATTCACGTAAGTCGCAGCGTCCGCGTGGTTCTGCGGCACCGGGCTCCATTGATAAAGCGACGGATCTCCCGCTGAGGCAGCGACTAAACCATCAATATGCCGGGGATCAAGGGGTTCGAGACGCACGTGCGGGCCGGTTAAGGTTTCGGTTTTCACGCTCCTAGTATAGGGAAAGCGGCTTCGGGCATCAGGCGTCAGGCTTTTGACTTTTAGCCTTGGGTTTTGGTTTTACTCGGTACTGGGTACTCGGTACTGGGTGCTGCTCACTGCAGTTTCGAATACTCCGCCTTGGCTTCTTTCAAGAGCGGGATTTCGGGATCGGCATCCTTCCAGAGCGCGAAGAAATCCTGATACGCCGCTTTCGCTTTTGACGTGTCACCGGTCATGACATAAGCCCGGCCCAGACCGAGTTTCGCCAGCGAATGTTCGGGGACGAGCGGGGCAATGCCGCGATGATCCACCAGTTTCTGAAATTCGGCAGCCGCTTCCGCGCCGCGCTTTGCCTGCAGATACGCCAGACCACGCATGTAGGGCGGACCGAATCCCTGAGCGATCCCCAACTCATAGGGAGTTGCTGTCCGGAGCGCAGCGATGGCTTTCTCGGGATCTTTGCGGTTCATTGCGATCTGGGCCCGCACGATGGGAATAGTTACCTGCTGCAAGATGGTGTCACTGGGAAACCGGCGGCCAAGATCATCGGCGATGGATTGGGCGCGGCTGACATCTCCTGTCATGGCCAATGCCAGGGCGACCGGTCCCAGATTGCTGCGACCACTCGACGATGCCAGGCTTGCCTGCGCCATCTCGCGTGCCTGCGGGGCGTTGCCCACTTCCGCCTGCGACACCGCCCAACCGGCTTTGGTATCGGCCGAAGTCTCTTTGAAACCCAGACGATCAGTCACTTGCACGGAACGCTGGATGAACTCCGCGCCCTTCTGCATCTCTCCCTGGCCTGCAGCGATATTGCTCTCGTCATTGAGTAGCAGGTATTCGCTGGGCTTGCCCTGCGCCCACTGCAACTGCTGCTGCATGGCGGCGCTATCGTTATTGAGAAAAGCCAACTGGTAAAGCAGGTCGTGGACGAACAGATTGTCGGCCTTCGCATCCACGGCCCGTTGAATCGTAGACCGCGATTCCTCAAAGCGGTTCAGCGCCATGTAGCCGACGGCGGCGTGAAAATGTCCAAACGGAGCGTGCGGATCGAGCCGCGCACATTCCTGCGCCAGCGGAATCGACTTGTCGAAGGCTCCGAAATAGAGGTTATAGATGAGCGCCAGGTTTCCGAACGCGCTCGAGTCATTGGGATACGCTTTGATTGCCGCCTCAAGATTTTCCTTGTCTTTTTCAATATCCCCGTTGGTTGTATAGAAGTGGTCGGCGACGTAGAAGCGCTCTTTCTCGCTCACTCTTTCCCGCAGATCGAAGGCTTTTTGTGCGGAGGCCACTGCCTGATCTTCTTCTCCAACATTGAAGTAGATGGCCGAGAGCCGCGCGTAGGCCATGGCGAAGTTGGGATCGAGTTCGACTGCGCGCTTGAACAACGGAATAGACTCAGCCTCGCCGCCGCCGTTACGCATCTCGTCGGCCGCCGCATAGGCCTTCAAGGCCTCAAGCGACGACGTCGTCGCCTCGGTCACCGGCGTATCAAACTTCTGAATCGAAGCCAGCGACTCGCCCAGCTTGCCTCGTAGACTCGATGCCGCTTTGCCCACCGCGGGGAGCACGGCCTCTTTGGTTGCCGCTGTGACTTGCTCGCGCGCCAGAGAATCTCCTGTGGCGCAGTTGGTCGCATCGAGCGCAACCACATACTGGCTGCCGAGCGAGGCGATGGAGCCGCTCAGCATCGCTTTGATGTTCTCGCGCTCGCAAATTTCGCGGGCCACGGTACCGGTCACGCGCTCATCCGCGGGCCGTCCCATGAACTGCAGCGCTTTGCGGATGGTTTGATCGGGGACAATATTCAAGTAGGGAGACTGCTCGAGCTGCACCGCGAGCGCCTGCTTCAAGGTCCCATCAAACACGGGATCGCCGGTGGTGTTGACGAAGTCGGCCAGCAGGATGGAATCTTTCGCGGTCAGAGTCTTCGCCGAGCGCGAGCGCCACAGCCAGCCGCCGATTCCGGCGACCAACAAAATTCCGGCCAGTGCGAAAACCCATGTAGGGACGGACGCTTTCGTCCGTCCAGCGGATTCGTCTGCTGCCGATTCATGTGGCGCGGACGCCCCCGTCCGCGGGCCCGACATTTGCGCGGCCGCCGCGACCCGGCCGCTGCTGGCCACCTGCGCGGCCGCCGAACCGGAGGATGAAGCCGGCGCCTCTTGTTCCACCACTCTCCGCCCCGATTCCGTGTCCCGCTTCAGCCGCTGCAACTCGGCCCGCATCTCCGAAGCATGCTGGTAGCGCAGATCGCGATCTTTCTCGAGCGCCCGATTGATAATCCGCTCCAGCTCAGGAGGAATATCGGGATGCAGTCGCACCGGCGAAGTCGGCGCCTTCTCCAGGATTGCGTTGAAGATCATGGCGGAAGTGTCGCCGCGGAACGGCAACGTGCCGGTCGCCATCTCATAGAGCACTGCGCCAAAAGAAAACAAATCGCTGCGCGGGTCCAGATCCTTGCCCTTCGCCTGTTCCGGCGACATGTAAGCCACCGTACCCAAAGTTGTCCCCGGACTGGTCAGGTGCTCATCCATGGTAGCCAGGGAATTTCCGGCTTCGGTTTCGCCGCGAGCCGTCTGCACAACTTTCGCAAGTCCAAAATCGAGAATCTTGGCGTGGCCACGCTTGGTGACAAAAATATTTGCTGGCTTGATATCGCGATGCACGATGCCTTCGCTGTGTGCCGCGTCAAGCGCGTCGGCAATCTCAATGCCCAGCGAGAGTAGTTGCTCGAGTTCCAAGGGACGCCCCGCCATGACGTGCTTCAGCGTGGCTCCTTCGAGGTACTCCATGGCGATGAACGCCTGGCCAGTCTGGTCGTCGATCTCGTAGATAGTGCAGATGTTGGGATGGTTCAACGCCGACGCCGCTTGCGCCTCGCGCTGAAAGCGGCTTAAGGCTTGCGGATTCTGGGCGACTTCGTCAGGAAGGAATTTCAAAGCGACGAAGCGATGCAGCTTGAGATCCTCGGCTTTGTAGACGACACCCATTCCGCCGCCGCCGAGCTTCTCCAGAATGCGGTAATGCGAAATGGTCTGGCCAATCATCGAAGTGGCGCCCCCACGGTGCCCACATGGTAGGGATGCGCTCCGAGCAAGTCAAACAGGTCATGTGGGGCGGACGCCTTCGTCCGCCTCCGAGGTCGCGAAGCGACGAGGACGGCTGGAAACTCTATCCGAAAGAACACTCTTTGATTAACCGTTCGGTTAGCCACGCTTTGAAATTTCCAACGCTTCCAACGCAAGTTGCTGATTCCAGCCTCCGAAGCAAATGCGCAGAGTTTGGCCGCGCGGTTGCATTGTGTTGAGTCGTGATCTTCCTGCCTTCCCCTGGAACGAACGCGCTCCACCAACATCTCTGATCACCCGCTGTTGGTCGGCCCTGACCGAAAACTCCACCTCCAAGGAGAGTCCCATGAGAAACAAATGGGCCATCGCGGCGTTCGTTGCCTGCGTGGCATTCGTCACCGCCCGTCTCTATCTCTTCGCCGGAGACTCGCTTTACGGCAAGATCACCGAGGTCAAGAGCGCTGATCTCGTCGTGCTCGACTATGGCCGCGGAAGCTACGTCATTCACCTGATGGGCGTGGCGCCCGCCGAAGGACGCATGGCCGCCCAGGCGCGCGACTTCGTCGCCAAGATGGTGCTTGGCAAGAATGCACGCATGCGGTTGGGTAGCTTCACCGCCAACGGCGAAGTGAACGCCCGCCTGTTTGCCGACGATCCGAAGACCGGAGTGCGCGATGTCGGCCTCGAGCTCATCCGCTCGGGCCTCGCGCAAAGGCAGGAAGGCCAGGACTACCAGTTCGAATACAAGTACAACGAACTTGCTACCGCCCAGCGCGAAGCGCAGCGCGCGCAACGCGGCTTATGGTCGACGAACCAATTGAATTGAGGAAGGAGCCACTTATGACCGAACAAACTCAGCGTATCGCTTTGCAAGTTCTCCTTCTGGCTGTGGCCCTGTTTCTCAACGCGCACTCAGCCAGCGCGCAGCTCTCAGGCGCAACCGACGACAACATGTCGAAGATGGCAAACTACCAGAACGAATGCGCCATCATCAAGAATCCGACCAACAAGCTTCAGCTTTTCTCCATGTGCAACAACGCGACCGGAGGACTGTTCGCGGCCCGCAGCACCGACGGTGGAGTGACCTGGACCTATCCCGATCCCAGTAAGACGATCGCCAACGGCGTCAACGCCGCTCTCGGGCCGGCAGCCTGCTGCGATCCGACGCTCGCCTGGGATACGTTCAACAATCTATTTCTCACGTATATCGATAGCGGGGTGAGCAACATCATCACTCTGCTAAGTAACGACGGCGGCCAGACCTTCACCACTCTCGCTACCTTCGGCCCTGCCAGCGTCGACCAGCCCACGGTCACTTCCGACGCGGGAGAGGTGTGGGTTGTTTGGAACCAGGGCGGATCCATGGTCGCCCGCGGCGCCTCCGTCACCGGCATGGGCGCGGCCAACATCGGAGCTTTCGGCGCCCTGCAGACTATACCCGGAACTAGCGGTTGTAGTTTCGGCGATATCGCCATCTCTCCCGGCGGCGCCGTGGTCCAAGTGTGCGAGAGTCCCAGCGGAGGCACAGGACCCGCGAATCTGCTGATCAATACCAAGGCCGACGGAAACGGACCCGGGGCTTTCGCCGCAGCCGTCACCGCAACCGCAACCAACGTCGGAGGCTTTGCTCCGATCCCGGCACAGAGCCGCCGCACGGTCGATGCCGAAGCCGGACTCGCCTACGACCGCAACATGGCCAGCCCGCACTTCGGACGTCTTTACCTTGTCTACACCGACTCGCCGAGCGTCGGCAGCGCCGACACTAACATCTTCGTACGGACGTCTGACAACGATGGCGGCGCATGGAGCGCTCCGGTGCAGGTGAACACCGATGGCTCGGGCAAGAGTCAGTTCCTGCCGCGCATCGCCAGCAACCCGTTGTCAGGGAACGTCGCTGTCTGCTGGCACGACGCGCGCAACTCCGCCACCAACACCACCATGCAGGAGTTCTGTGATATTGCGACTCCCACTGGCGCAACGCCAACTTTCATTGGCAATGCGAAGATCAGCGATGGGACTTCCGATGGCAACGGCTCGAATCCGCCGGCTTCTGGCCAGCTTGATATCCAATTTGGCGACTATTCCGGGCTGGCTTACTTCCAGGGACTCGCGCATCCCGCATGGGCTGACGATTCCAACAGTACGGGCGACAATCCTGACGGCACGTCGCGCTACGACGCCTATACCGACCGAGTCTATGGAGGCACCGCTGCTCACGAAGGCGATCCTCACCTCACCACTGTGAACGGCGTGCACTACGACTTTCAGGGAGCTGGGGAATTTACGGTGCTGCGCGACTACGACGGACTTGAGATTCAAACCCGCCAGTCGCCTGTAGCCACAACATTCAACCCAGGCGCGGATCCTCACGATGGACTCGCCACCTGCGTCAGCCTGAACACCGCCGTCGCGGCTCGCATTGGCGATCATCGCGTTACCTACGAACCGAATCTCAGCGGAGTTCCCGATCCGAGCGGGCTGCAGCTGCGGGTCGATGGTGATCTCACCGACGTTGGACTCGGCGGCTATGATTTTGACAACGGCGCTCGCCTGTTTAAATTCTCCAACGGAGTGCTGTTGGCCGAGTTTCCCGATGGCACCATCTTGTTTGTCACGCCGGGATGGTGGTCTTCGCAGGGTAAGTGGTATCTGAACGTGGATGTCTGGAACACTCCCGCAGTCGAAGGCGTGCTTGGCGTGATCCCGGGCAATAGCTGGTTGCCTAATCTGCCAAATGGTGCATCCGTGGGAACGATGCCTTCGGCGCTTCACCAGCGTTACAACATTCTCTATAAACAGTTCGCCGATGCCTGGCGTGTGACGAAGAAGTCGACTCTCTTCGATTACGCGCGCGGCACGTCGACCGAAACCTTCACCAACCGCGAGTGGCCGCTGGAGAAGCCGCCGTGCGTGCTCCCCAACGTGCGCCCGGTCGAGCCGGTGAATCTTGAAGTCGCAAAGGCTGCCTGTCGGGGAATTGATGGCAAGGACCGGCAAGCCGACTGCATCTTCGATGTGCAGATCACCGGGAACCGAGGTTTCGCGGAGACCTACCACGAGACGCAAAAGATTCAGGCTGGGGCAACCTCCACAGTCCTCAGCGATGACGATGATCCTTCACAGGTTGGCGAATGGGTCACCTTCACCGCCATGGTCGAACCGATCACCGGCAAGGGAGAACCCGCCGGAGCAGTGCAATTCCACCTTGATGGAGAGAAAGTTGGAGAGCCGGTGAAACTCGACAGGAAAGGCCGTGCGTCCTATGAAACGTCTCACCTCAAGGTGGGCACGCATCATGTGAGTGCGACCTACATCCCGAAAGACGATAGCGTCTTCCTGGGCAGCAGCGGCGAAGAAACTCACACCGTCCGCCGCTGCTCGTGCCATGCGGTGGCAGAGGGCAAATAAAAGCGGGCGCCCCGTCCTTGTCGCGTTTTTGCGACAGGGCGGGGTTTCCGAAGGCACGCGAGCCAGGAACTGGCTTGGCATTGGATCTGAATTTGAGTACATTTTCTGCACTCGCCGTGATGGTTTGGGGCCCACGGTAGAACTGGGGCGTTTATGATGTTGCTGGTTGGAATCTTTCGCAAAGCCCTGTCTCACGGTCGACGCATTCCGCAATCCACTCTTATTCTCTTCTTCTCGCTTCTCGCCACCGGGCTCAGCCCAGCGTGGATCGAACTGCTGTTCCATGTCAGGCCTGATCCTGGGCACGGAGAACTGGAAAGAATTGTCGTTGCCCTAATCGCCGCCTTCGCGCTTCTACGCGCACGCGCGAAGCGCCGCCGTCTTTCGCGGGGCCTGTCGGACCTTTGAGTTTGACTGATTCGAATGAACCCCAGGTAAGCAAGCAAACCAACGCCGGAGCAGCCCATGACGCAGATCATCGATGTAAGCCCAATGCGATCCAATACCGCCGGCCTCGTTGCCGGTCACTCCGTGATCGGACGAATGCTTTCTCTCGGCTGCACCCCCGATGCCCAGACCATCTTCGCCGGCTCTTACTCGAACCTTTGGTCTTCCTACGACACCGGACAGAACTGGCAGCAACTTGTCTGGCCGCAACCTGATTACGACCAGTTCACTGCTCCCGGCTCTCTCGGCGGATGGGGCGTTGTTGACATCGAGTCGATTCTCGGATGGCGCGTCGAAAAACATCCCCGCATGCTCGCCCAACTCACTCCCAGCGGGTTCCTCGATATCGTCGGCTTCGGCGATTGCGGCGTCTGGACCGCCCTCGGCAATGGCGATGGCACCTTCCAACCTCCAAGAGTCGTGATCCCCGACTTCGGCTACCAGGCCGGAGGCTGGCAGATCGATCTGCATCCCCGCTTCGTCGCCGACATTACCGGCAAGGGTTATGGCAGCATCGTCGGCTTCGGTGACGCCGGCGTTTACACCGCGGTCGGCAATGGTGACGGCACTTTTCAGCCCCCTAACTTTGTCCTAGGAAATTACGGATACCAGCAGGACTGGCGCCCTGATCGCCACCTCCGCTTCCTCGCCCAACTCACTCCCAGCGGATGCGCCGACATCGTCGGCTTCGGCGAAGATGGCGTCTGGATCGCCCTCAGCAACGGCGATGGCACCTTCCGCGAGCCCACCCCTAACCCCGTTCTTTACAACTTTTGCTATCACCAGGACTGGCGCGTCGAGAAGCACCCGCGCTTCCTCGCTCAACTCACCAGCAGCGGCTTCAACGACATCGTCGGCTTCGGCACTGATGGCATCTTCGTCGTGCTCGGCAACGGCGACGGCACCTTTCGCGAGCCTCACCCCAATCCCGTGCTCTCTAGGTTTTGCTACGCGCAAGGATGGCGCGTCGACAAGCATCCCCGCTTCCTAGCCCCGCTCACCACCAGCGGTTTCGCCGACATCGTAGGCTTCGGAGACAACGGCGTTTACACCGCACTCAGCAACGGCGATGGCACCTTCCGTCTCCCGAACCACGAACTCGTCCTCGAGAATTTCGGATATCAGCAAGGCTGGCGTGTCGAAACTCATCCTCGCTTTGTCACCAGCCTCTCAGACGGAGGCCTCGCCGGCATCATCGGCTGCGGCGACGCCGGCGTCTTTACCGCGTTCGGTAATGGCGACGGCACGTTCACCAACGCAAATTTTGTCCTCGCCGGATTCAGTCCCGCTCAAGGATGGCAAGTGGACAAGCATCCCCGCTTCGCCGCCAGTCTCGCCAAAGGCAGCCGCGCCACTATCGTCGGCATTGGCGATGCCGGAGTCGAAACCGCGGTCGGTGACAACGGAGGTGGATTCCCTGGCGCCAATTTCGTTCTCGCCAATTTCGGATACGCCGCCACGGTCCTTGCCATCACCGTGAATGACCGGGTTGCGGGCAGCCGTGGCATCTGGAAATCCAGCAATGGCGGTGGTACTTGGGCGCAGGTCTACCAATTTCCCGCAGGCGAAGCGGCTGGACAATTACAGTGGGCACTTGGGAGCGACCATCTCGTCTACGCCGCCGGAGGCAGCGCGCTCGCCATCAGTCAAAATGCTGGCACGACTTTCGAGAGTGTCTTTCCCTGGGGAGAAGCAGGCTTCGGGCGCGTCAATCACGTCGCGGTCTGGCAGCAAAATGCAGCCGATCCCTTCCCCACCGTGATCTATGCGCTCGGCGACAGCGTGATGTACGTCTCCTTCGATGGCGGCGTCACCTGGATTCAGGACAAGGCCACCCTTCCCATCCGCATCGGCGGCGCCGTCAGTTCCATTGCCAACTCCAATACGCCCGACGTGATGGTCATCGCGCCTGGCTGGCCGCTCGAGATCTATGTCGCCGGCAACGGCAGTGGTGCTCCCACCGCCGCAGTGCTCTATCGCGGCAACTACGGCGGGTTCGCATTTGGCGGGCAAACCTCTTCCTGGGAGCAACTGCCGCTGCCCGATGCGATTGGGCACATGATCAGCCAAGACCAGCCTACCAATCAGGACAGCGGCAACGTCTTTCTCGCCGTCACTAAAAAGGGTCGCGGCGATCTCTTGTTCTATGGATCGCAACGGCCCGTCGTTTATGTCGGCCCACTGTATCCTTCCGCGGGAACCGATTGGCATCAGTTGGATACCAACGTCCACTACGATCTCCACGGAATCCTACTCTCGCCTGACTTCCAGGCATCGCTCGTCGATGGCGTCTATCAGGCGATCGCCGGCACGGTGTGGCTCTTGGGAGATGGCGGGATCTATTACAGCAGCAATGGCGGAGACGTCTTCACCCCCGCTGCTGGCGCGAGCACCTTGTCGTCGGTCAACGCCGCCGGAGTTTCCTTCCCCGGCCTCGGTCCTGCGTTTTCTCTCAACACCGGCGACAATGACGGATTCTTCTCCCCTGACGGCGGCCAGACCTGGTCCTATCAGGATTACGGCGGAGGCGACAACGATTGTTCCTATGCTGATCCGCAGCGCGCCCACTCCATGATGGTCTTCACCCCTCGGTGGGATGCACAAGGGCACGGCTCCTCTGCTCGAGATGGCCAGACGGTTGCCATCTACGAAAATGTTCCCGGCAATCTTCCCAACGCCGCCGCTCAAACCACCCAGCGCCACGTCGTCCCCGGCCCCCCGCTATTGCCGGATGACGCGACCTACTTCGACCTCTGGAATGCGGGCAGCTACTACGGCTCGCGCGGTTCGCGCCCTATCGTTCTCGGTCTGGCCGGAGAAGTTCCACCCACCGAGGGCGATTACATTTTCATCCTCAACCCCGTGACCAAGCCGGTGCTGGTTCGTACCCAGAATATTTTGGACATCGTCAACCGCAGCGAATGGGTCACCACCGCCACCGCTCCAGGACAGGGAGCGAACGTCTACTTGCAAGGACCCAAGCTACCGTTTCCCGGTCTCGGTGTCGTGCAAGCCTCCGGCGGTCACGCCGACACCGTCTTCTATGTAGGCGGTAACGGAAGCCTCTATACCTGGACTCAGGGGAGAGCCAGATGGAAACGAATCGTGCCGCGCCCCGGAGCAACTACGGCCACCCGGTTCTTCGTCGATCCCTATCGCCCCAACCTCATCTACATTCTGGATTCCGATCACGTAAAGCGCTCCGACGATGGAGGCCAGACCTGGGTGGTGGATGTAAATCTCGACACCCAACTTAGCTGGAACCATGCGATCACCATATCCACCAACGATAGCTCCAGCGGGCTAGGCGACCATTTCGACTTACTACTGACTGACATGCAGTTCGACCCTAACAATGCCTCGTTGCGCTTTGCCGTCGGACAAGGCGGAGTCGTCTACACCTACGACGGCACCAATTGGACCCGCTTGCTGCATAGCGGCGCTCTGCCATGCCGCCCCGCCAATTGTTATTACGACCCCATCTTCGATCCGATCTCCCCAGCCCTCTACGTCTCGACAGCCGGCCGAGGCCTCCTGAAAATCACCGACTTCTTAACCAGCATCATCTTCTAGAGATGGCCATCTAAGGGCGGACGTCACGTCCGCCCTACCTTGTGACGACACGCACCCGCGGACTTCAACGGCCGTAGAGCTTGATCTTTCCGTCGACGGCTACCGCGACATACTTGTTAGTCTCGACATCGCGAAATTGCACGACCTGATGTCCCTGCCGCGCTAGCTTTCCCCAGGCGCTCGGCTTTTCCGGATTCTGTTCGATGGCCTGATACTCGCGTCCATTCATTTCGAAGCGCGCCATACGGAAGCGCTTCTTCCCTATCCGCTCCACCTTCAGATTTGGGGGGGCGCCCGTGACCCCGCCGCCCATCAGTTGCTCGGCGACTGCCTGCATTCGTTCTGTATGCAAATCGGGCATGAAGGATTTTCTCCGCGACCTTTGCGTCCTTCGCGTTAAAAAGCTTTCGATTGTCCCACCGAGCGGCTGGCCAGAGGCGAAAGGCCAGCGATAGGATGATGAAAATCGCTCGACCATCCCACTTGTTTACTGGTCGAGCACTCCCACTAGCGCCCTTACCAACCCGGCGTCCGTCATCTCATAGCGGTCCTCCGGCGGATACAGTGCTCCTCCAAAGGTCACCGCACGGTTGGCTTGGGTGGACGAATCCGTCATTGGGCTCCATGCCGTCAGGTGTACTTGCCGGCAACCCGTGCGCTCGACGACCTCCTTCATGTTGTAAGGCGCGATGCCTCCTCCGGGCAGCACTTCGATGCGATCGCCCGCGCGCTCGATCAAGCGCTTGATGAGGTCGATCCCCTCGGGCACCGAATTCTTCTGGCCACTGGTGAGCACTCGCGTGATGCCCACGTCCACCAACTGCTCGAGCGCTGCAAACGGGTCTGGAGTCACGTCAAATGCCCGATGAAACACAGCCTGGCGCTCGCCAATCAGCTTGCGCAGGCGGGTGGATCGGCGGATGTCAATCTTCCCGTCTGGATCGAGAATGCCGAAAACGATGCCATCGGCTCCGTTCGCGACCGCCGCTTCGACGTCGCGCTCCATCGTGGCCATCTCCGCCTCGGTGTAGCAGAAGCCGCCACTTCGCGGACGAATCATCATGATGACCGGAATCTTCAGGCGGCGCTTGGCTTCCTGCAGCGTCCCCAGTGACGGAGTGAGGCCGCCCAGGAACAGGGCCGAGCACAGCTCCACCCGATCCGCTCCGCCCGCATCCGCCTGAATCGCATCATCGATCGATCCGCAACAGATTTCCAGCAACACTTTCCCCATGCCAGCCTCCGTCCGCCAGAATACAACGGAGGTCGTGGAGGAGTTACGAATCAGGGTCGTCAATGAGTTCTATAAAAAGGGATGTCAAGAAAAAAGCTCCGCCTCGACCGGAGGATCGAGATTCTTTCTCGAGATCCAGCCCACTCTTGTTTCATTACTCTGAAGAGGTTTGGCTTGTTGTCCATTCTCGTAAGCTTTCTCTGCTATGGTGGCAAAGTTCGAGTGTGCAAGACGCGGCAAGCAGAACTATGGCAACCATGGTTCTATCCGAGGCTCGTGGCCTATCGCTATTTCTGGTTATCCGAGGGGGCATAGCGTGTAATGGGTGACTCGGTGCCGAAGCACACGGGGCCGATCTCATTGACTGATACTCACCCTCGAACCAAAGCATCTCCAGAACCCGAGCGCGCACCACCTGAGAAGACCGCAGAGATGGAAAGCCTGTTCCTCAGAGATGCTCAAGCTGCTTGCCGATGCAACTGTTGGGATCGAAACTCACTCCTTTCTTCCACATGGTTAAACTGATCGCGGCAATCTTCCGTGCCAGGGTGAGACGCGCCATCGTCGGCCGCATTCCTCTCTCCACCCGAGCCACATAAAAGTCGCGCAGGGGGCCAGGACGTGTGCTGGCAGAAATGGCAGCACCTTTGAACAGATTCTTCAGATCTTTATTGTGGTTGTCATTCAGACCGCGCACCGTGATGCGCTCGCGGTTGCGTTGCGGTTTGCCTCGCACATAGCGGTACTCGCCGCTGTCGTGAGTCTCGACGGCGAAACCACTGTAGGCCCATAGCTGCCGCTTGGTACGGAAACGGTGCGGTGTCTGCAGCAAGGCCACCAGCAAGGCCGAGCGAATCGGACCGATCGACGGAATCTGGCGAAGTAACTTCACGGCAGCATGCTTGTGGCTTTCCAGCAGTAGCTCGCGTCGCGCTTCGAGACGCACAGTTTGCAACAGATCCAGTTGCTGGTAGAGCCGTTCCGCTCGAACCCGAACTCCTGGTTGAGCGAGCTTGGCCAACCATTCTGCGCGCTGACGTGGGGCGTATACCGTCGTACCGCTACAGGGAATGGCCCAGCTGCGGTAAAGAGCTTTGATCCGATTCATCACCCGGGTGACATCCTGGGTGATGGTCAGATAGCTCCGACCTAACTCCTTTAAGGTGCGTGTTCCGTGTTCGCCGTGGTAGACCGCCTTAAGTTGGTTGGTGCGCAACAACTCCGCCAGCTTGCGCGCATCGATGCGGTCACTCTTGCTGCCATCCTTCAACAGAGCGTTTTTTCGGGGATCGCAAACCACCAGCTGGCTGACATGGGGTTTCAGCAGATCGTGCAACCAGGCAGCCGAGGTTCCTTCCTCGAAGGTGAGCGACATAGTCCCCTGCAGTCCTTGGATGAACTCGACGATCGTGGACGCCTTGGTCTCCAGCAGGCATTCCATGATCAGCTTGCCCGAAGCCTCCACCACGGCAACGGAAATAGTGGCCTGATGAACGTCCATGCCGATATACTTTTCTTGTCTCATAAAGGCGCTCCTTTTCGCTAGGTCGGCGATGCGAACAATCTCAACCTATCGTAAAAGTGGGCGCCTTTTTATATTGCGTGGGATGAGAGTCTCGGAATCGCAGCGGTTCCGGGTTTAGCAGTCTCCGGAATTCATCGAGAGTGGGACAGGTTGCTCTTCCCCCTCGATTCATCGTGGCCGGCGGGACGCCGGCGCTACTTTGTTACGATCTTCTTGATGGCTCGACGTCTGTTTTACACCGATACCTACGCTCTTCCGTTGCCGGCGGGGCATAAGTTTCCCATTGAAAAATATCGGATGTTGCGTGAGTTGCTGACATCAGAGTTCGAGCTCGAGGTCGCACCGCTGGCAGAACGCACGACGATCCAGTTGGTGCACGATCCTGAATATGTCGAGGCCTTCTTGAGCGGAAATCTGGCGCCGGCCGCGATGCGGAAGATTGGCTTCCCCTGGTCGGAAGGATTAGTGAAACGTACTCTCGCCTCGGTTGGCGGAACTTTGTCCGCTACGTCCGACGCCTTGCAGACGGGATGGGGCGGAACTCTGGCCGGTGGCACGCATCATGCCTTCGCTGCCGAGGGTTCGGGCTTTTGCGTCTTCAATGATATTGCTGTGGCAATCGCTTCATTGCGTTCCCAAGGGAAGATCAAGCGGGCGGCGGTGGTCGATCTCGACGTGCATCAAGGGGACGGCACCGCCCATATTTTTCGGGACGATCCCGACGTACTGACTTTGTCGGTGCATTGCAAGAACAACTTTCCTCTGCGTAAGCAGGTGAGCAAGATCGATGTTGAGCTGGCCGCGGGAACTGGGGATCACGAATATCTAAAAGTGCTGGAGTCGGTGCTGCCCCGGGTTGCGGAGTTCGATCCGGAGATCGTGTTTTATCAATCCGGCGTCGATGGGCTGAAGTCCGATCGATTGGGACATCTGGAGTTGACGCAAGTGGGCCTGAGGAACAGGGATCGCATGGTGATGTCGGCGGTGCGCGTGCCGCTGGTGATCACCTTGGGAGGCGGTTATTCGGAGCCGATCGCGCTCACGGCTGAGGCGCATGCAGCGACATTTCTGACGGCGCGGGAGATTCTGGGGTGAGGTCAACTCGTGTGGCCAAGCGACCATGCCTCACTCGGCGCCCGAGCGAGGTTTTCCCGGGAGTTCTTAGCTCTTCTTTCCTGGCAAGTTTTCGCAGGCGAGGGCGCCCGCGCCACATTACTGCTTCTTACTTCACGTTGCCGAAGGTGGCGAGACGGCGCTTCTGAAAGTCGGTGACGTCGAGGTCCTCGGCTTGCAGCGCCGCTTCTTCTTCGGCCCATTCCCGAGCTTCGTTGTTGGCTAATTTCTTTAACAGCTCGGTGGCACAGCGAGCGCAACAAAATCCTTTGATGTATTGTCTTTCGCCACTCTCCTGTTCGAGGGCGTATTCGTAATCGAAGATGGGGGGCTGAGCGATGCAGAGGCTGCATGCGTCCGGCGCGTCGACGTAGAGAGGATCGAAGGTCGCAAAAAAGATACTGTCGTTCATAGCACACCTCGCCGTCTGGCTCATGTTCGCATGATTCGGAATTTTTGCCGTGATTGCGATCACGGTTAGGCGTGAGTTGGGGTAGCCCAGTACCAGTACCGAGAAGAAAACCAGAATCTTTCTGACTACGTATCACAGTGGTTCATAGGTGGGAATTGGGAATATTTGGAGGAGCTTTTTCCTTCCCCATTTGCGGATTTGGACCTTTCAGTGGGAGGATGAATACAATACTCGGTCATCTTTTACTGTGGGGATCAAATTGGCATGACTGCTGAAAACGTAACTGGAGATAAGAAAATTTATGTCACATTGGGAGGGTTGCCGCTCTCATTCGAGCTCAAGTGGCCTTTTCACCGGTCGACTTCGGGATCGGATTTCTGGGTGCTTCACACCGACGTTCGACTGGAAAATGGTGCTGGATTGCACGCGCCAGTCGCGGTGAACCTGTCGGCAACGCTGAAGGAAGTGGTGCCTTCGCTCGAGGCCAAAGACCTGGAAGGCCCGGTGATCAACGCACTGCGCAAAGAAGTCGACAAACGGCAGGTGGAATTTGTGAAGTCGGGCAAGTTGGTGCCCGTGAATTTTTCCAGCCGCCACTACGACTTCAGGCGCAGCAAGTGGATGTTCGGTAAGGCGAGTGACGAGGAAATGCGATCGCTCATCGCCCGCAAGGTCTATTGGCAGACCAAAGTCACGGGCGGTGACGTGTGGCTGGGAGATCCGACCGAGGCATTGTACGTAGAGACGACGTCGGACCATCTGGTGGAGATCGCGAACGGTATGGCAAAGGAAGGACTGTTCACCTTAGAGCGGCGTTACGCGCGGGCGAACCAGGCGTTGATAGCACAGAAGGAGAAGATTGAAGGCGACATGCAGGCGGCGCTCGCGGAGTTGGAGAAGAAGCACGCGTTCGAAAGAGGATAGAAAGACATTGTCGATTTTCGATTCTTGATTGTTGATTGAAAATCCAACCCAGCCGCGGTCTGATGCTCGCACTCATCGTCTGTTGCCTCGCCCTATCAGCGTGTTCTCACTTTCCCTGCGAGGCAGAGAAGGGAATGGAAGGGACTTCACCAAATCATCAACTCACTGCGACGGTTGTATACATCAGTTGCGGAGCAATGAGCAGTGATGCCACATAATTTCGGCGAAGAAGTGTTGGGTGGAAACCTTTTCCGCCGTTGTGGAATCAGAGCTAGATCAGCAAGCAGTTCCTGCTTCCTGGGGGGCGTAAGCCTCTGCACGAAACCCTATGGTATGGTTCTTGGGAGGTCTCCCATTTTGCCCCCTTTGCTCCGCGCGTGTGGGATAGTTCTGTTGACGGCGGTGGGTTGCCTGGGACAAGACGCCGCCAGTTTGAAAGACCTTCCGGCTGCCCCCTCCGCAGTGGCCATGGATCTGGCCAATCCCGAGGAAACCTCCGTCCAAGACACTCAGCAGACGCCCAACGGCCAGCAGGATGAAGGCCCGACGGTGAGGGATAAAGTGAAGGAGTTGCCCGAACAGGTCAAAGACTTTCCCGCTAAGATGAAAGACCTGCCGATTGTCTGGCTGATCGGCCCCTATATTCCGCACAAATATAAGCTCTCGCCGCTGACGTTGCGGGAACGGCGTGAGACGTATCTGCGCCAGACTTATTTCAATGCCGGTGCGTATTTTGCCCGAGCGTTCGCCGCGGGGGTCGATCAAGCGCGGGGAATTCCTTACGAGTGGGGCGGGGGGGTTGGCGGATACGGGCAGCGGTTTGCATCCCATTTCGGACAGTTTGCCATTGGCAACACGCTGATCGCGGCCGGAAACGCAGCGATGGGCTACGAGCCGCGCTATGACGTTTGCCGCTGTACGGGGTTCTGGCCTCGAACCCGTCATGCGTTCGTCCGCAATTTTGTGACTTATAACCGCACGGAAGAAGAACTTCGGCCGCAGATTCCGGTTTATGCGGGTACGTTCGCCGCCGGAGTCATTGCCAGCACCTGGAAACCCTCCAATAACCGCAGCATGGTGAAAGATGGGGCATACGCGGCGCTGGAGCAGGCGGGATACGGCGTGGCAGTAAACTGGATTCGAGAGTTCGCGCTCGATATCTTGAAGACTACAGGGGCGAACAAAAAGTGAGATTTATGAGGCTCGGTAACGCACAACCTTCTGGCCGGAGTTCTGGACAACAGTGACGCTTGGTGCGGCATGGTTTTGGCCCTGGCTGCACATTCGCGTCTTGCGATAAATCTTCCCTGGCCGGCGGGACGCCTGCGCTACTCGTTCATCATCGCGTCAATCAATTGATACAACTGCGTCCGGTCAACCACTTCCACAAACGGCTTCCCTTGCGTCTTGTTGCTCACCACGTAAATCGTCGGCGTGTGCTCCAGTCCCAGGCGCTGGCCCACGTCGCGGTCGGCGCGCACTTCGTCGGCAAACCTACCTTGGGGATCAACCACGAAGGGTAAGTCGACTTTGTGGTCGGTGGCGAACTTCTCGGAAAACGCGCGCAGCGTCGGCGGAGTGATTTCGGGCTGGTGCTGGAAGATGTAATCGCGATACTCGACGCCCAACTGCTTGGAGTGCGAGTCGAAAAAGCGCGCGATCACCGCGGCGTCGAACGACCAGTTGTGCATCGGAAGCGGGTAATCGTGGCGGACGACGGGAATCTTATAGGTACGTCCAGCTTCGGCGACTAGCGGCGCGGCGCGGCGGCAGTCGGGACACTGCAGATCCTCAAACACCACGATCGCGACCTGGGCACCCTTGGGAGGCTTCAGGGCAGAGGTGTCGTTCTGAGCCAGCGCAGACGTGGTGAGAAGCAGCAGCGCGAGGGTCGTGAAAATCGTCTTCATATATTTACGTGGTGCCGGGACGGGGAATACTTGTCCCTATGGTAACCGCAAAAAGCCCTGGACCGCAAAGCACGAAACACTAGAGCAGCGTAAGTTGGCGGCGTTCCAGGGCCAGCAGCTTTTCCTTGATGGGCAGGCCTCCGCCGTACCCGGTGAGCTTGCCATTGCTGCCAATCACGCGGTGGCAGGGAATAACGATGGGAATGGGATTAGATCCGTTCGCGAGACCGACCGCGCGCGAGGCCTTGGGATTGCCGATGCGCTGGGCGAGTTGGCCATAAGAAATCGTCTCTCCGAAGGGAATATCGCAAAGCCGTCGCCAGACCTTTTGCTGAAACTGGGTGCCATCGGGAGCAAGCGCGAGGTCGAAGTTTTCCAGCTTGCCGGCAAAATACGCTCGCAGCTGGCGGATGACTTCTTTCAGCGGACGGGCGTCTTCTTGCCAATCGGACTCTGGAGGATGAGCGCGTTTGCTGGACATGAATTCGATGCGGCGCAGTCCGGTTTCATCGGCGGCAAGAAGCAGCGGGCCGATGGGGCTGTCGATCTGGGTGTAGTTGGTCATGATTGGTGCCTCAGGGTGCCGTCCGCTAAAGCGGACTTTGTCATTTTGTTGGGCGGGATCCCGGCGCTGACGTGCCGGGCAATTGGCTGTCGCCCCTTCGGGGCTCGACCGGCGGGGACGCCCGTTTCTCCATCAACCTTGCTTTGCCAGAGATACATGGCGGCGTAGGCACGCCAAGGTCGCCATGCTTGGGAACGAACTTCCAGTTCGCGTGGGTTGCTCAGACCCGTAGCATGTAGCAGTCCGAGATCGGCGGCAGGGAAGGCGTCTGGCTCGCCCAGGGCGCGCATGGCGACATATTGTGCCGTCCATTCACCGATGCCTGCGATGCGGCGGAAGTTCAACGTCCATTCTTCTACGTCCGCAACTCCGTCAAAGCTGATTTCGTGCTCGGCGACCGCGCGCGCCAGAGAACGAATGGTGTTGGCCCGTGCCCGGGGCAATCCGATGCGGGCAACATCGGCATCGGCAAGTTTTGCTGCACCGGGAAAGATGTGCGTCACTCCATGATTGCCGGTGTCAGGTGTGCCGAACTCGCGGACCAACCTTCCAGCCAGGGTTGTGGCTCCGCGAACTGTGACCTGCTGGCCGAGAATGGCGCGGATCGCGAGTTCGAATCCGTCCCATGCGCCGGGTACGCGGAGGCCGGGGCGAGCGGCAATTGGTCGCGTGAGCAGCGGATCGCGGCGAAGGTGACGCGTGATTTCCTGTGGCTCGGCGGCTAGATCGAACATGCGCCGCGCGCGTTCGACGATTAGAACAAGCGAACGCGGATCGGGAAAGTGAATGCGCAAAGCCACGGCGCTGGCGTCCTTGTCGATTGTCGCTTGCAGCCAGCCCGCGTGGTCGTCAAGTAGGAAGCTCCGGCGATACGTCTCGTGCTCGATCACCTCCACGCCCGGGATCGCGCGCGGCGCGAGAAATTCCAGAAGGCCCTTCCAATCGAAAGGCGGCCTGAAACGAAGCAGGAAGCGATATTCGTGCTCTTCCTCGGCGGGCGCGTGGTGAGCGAGATTGCGGATGTGGGTGGGCGTGCGTCCGTAGGTCTTCTGAAACGTGGCATTGAAACGGCGGACGCTGCCGAAGCCCGAGGCGAGCGCGACTTCGTTCATGGGGAGCGAAGTCTCGTCGATCAGTTTTTTCGCGAAGTGCAGACGGCGAGTCTGGGCGATGCCAATCGGTGCGGCTCCGAGGTGTTGCAGAAACAGGCGCCGCAAGTGGCGCGATCCGATGCCGACGCGGGCGGCCAGCGAATCGATGCTGCCATCCTCGAGTGCGCTTTCGCTGATCAGTCGCAGGGCGCGAGAAACTGTGGCGGAAGTGCCAAGCCATGCCGGCGTTCCTGGAGAACATTCGGGGCGGCAACGCAGGCAGGGGCGGAATCCAGCCTCGGCCGCCGCTGCCGCGCTCGGGTAGTAGCGCACGTTCTTTTCTTTCGGCGGGCGCACCGGGCAGATGGGGCGGCAATAAACGCCCGTGGTCGCGACGGCGACGAAGAAGCGTCCATCAAAGCGTGGATCGCGGGCTAGGCGGGCGCGGGCGCAAGTTGTGGAATCGAGTTGCATGCTGAGACCACCATAGAACAATCGGGCCGAAATGGCTGGCCATTTTCGGACATCTATTCTCTAAGATACCGCGGCCCACCGGATCTAGAGGAGCTTCTTGAGTTCGGAGAGCAAGCGGTCGATGTCTTCGGTCGAGTTGTAGAAGTGGCACGAGACGCGAATGCCCCCTACGTTCGAGGTGTAGCGGACCGAAACCAGGATTCTCTTTTCCAGCAGCCGATTCATGAGCGCGACGTTTTGCTCGGCAGTGCCGGCAGAGAAAGTCACGATGCCCGAGCGATATTTCGCGTCACGTGGCGTGACAATCGTGACCGGCAATTGCTCGAGTCCCGCAATCAGATGATCGGTCAGCGAGCGGATGTGAGCCGTGGTATTGTTCTGTCCGAGATTGTGAATAAGATTAAGGCTCGCCGCCAGACCGATCGCCCCCGGGTAGTTGGCGGTGCCTCCAGTTTCGAAGCGGCGAGTCGAAGCGGACATAGGCATAATCCGTGACAGGATGAGTCGTCGGAGTCTGAAAGTAGTTGCCCCATCCTCCGACGGGATCCGCTACCGATAGATATCCCGCAAGCGGCGGATGCAAACGCGGCAGGGCATCGCGGCTCACGTAAAGAAATCCGCAGCCGAAAGGGGCATTGAGCCACTTGTGCCCGCCACAGACGAGAATGTCGATGGGGGTGTCGCGCACGTCGAGCGGAACCGCTCCCAGTTGCTGGATGGCGTCAACCACCAGCCAGATTTTGCGATCACCGCATAACTGGCTCAGTGCGGCGAGATCGCAGCGGTAGCCGTTGGTCCACTGCACGCTGCTGATGCAAATGACGCGTGTGCGTGGAGTGATGCGAGCTGCGAAGTCCTCAACCCGCGCTTCGCCATTGCGATTGGGAACCACGTCGACTTCCACGCCGTCTTTTTTTTCTGCAGCCAGGGAATAGCCACTTCCATGAATTCCAAGTCAGAGATCAAGACGCGATCGCCAGATTCGAATGGGATCGCATTCGCGGCGAGAGAGAGTCCGTGCGAGGTGCTTTCCGTCAGCGCAATCTCGTCTTCGTGGGCGTTGATGAGACGGGCGACTGCGGGACGAGCCGCGGCGCGCATCTCGTCCATGAAAATGTGGTGGGCGGTCGACGATTCATGCGGACAGACCATCGCAATGTCGAGAAATTTCTCGACTGCTTCGACTGCTGGCCGCGGCGCAAGCGAAACGCAGGCGGCATCGAGAAAAACTTTGTCGTGCAGGCCGGGGAAGTGCTGGCGGGCTGTGAGCATGGCTTCCATAGTATCGAGTACGGTGTACCGAGTATCGAGAAAAAGCGCCCCGCGCTTGGTCTCGGTTCGACGTCATCCTGAGCCCGAGAGGGCGAAGGATCTGGCGTGCAGGGGCAGCCATCTTCTCAGAATCTATAGCGCGCTGGCTTGCTCGCGACGCTTCGCTTGGATTTCGATGTAGACGTTCACCAGCGAAACCGCCGCGGGAGTTACTCCGGGAATACGCGAGGCGTGGCCGAGAGTGCGGGGGCGGATCTTGAGCAACTTCTCCTGCATTTCGCGCGACAGTCCGCTCACCGACTTGTAGTCGAACCAGTCAGGGATATTGCGCTGCTCCGACTTCTTCAGGCGATCGATGGCGCGCTGTTGCTGGCTGAGATATCCCGCGTACTTGATTTCCGTTTCTACGGACTTCAAGTCGTTGCGTATCGACGAAGAAAGGCCTGCCACGGATTCGCGCGGATTTTCGCGGATTGTTTGGGTTGCGAAAAATCCGGGATTCAGTTCGCACAAGATTGCGGCTAGTTGTTCGATGGTCACTTCCGGACGCTTCAGGAATTGAGCTAGCGGCTGGCCCAGCGCGGAAGTAAAGTCAACGGCGGGAACACAAGGTCCCTCGACTTCGTTCGGCTGCGCCTCACTCCGCTCGGGATGACACGGGGAGAGTAGGTCGAGCATGGCGCCTGTCAGTTTGGTTTTCTCCAGCGTCGCTCTTCATGCCTTCCAGCCGCTGCTGCTTCGTCTGAAAATCCGACCATGCCGCATCGCTGATCAGACCCACGCGCCGGCCGTGTGGAGTAAGCCGGCGGTCGGCGTTGTCGATTCGTAGATGAAGGCGAAACTCGGCGCGCGAGGTGAACATGCGGTAGGGCTCGTTGGTGCCCTTCGAAATCAGGTCGTCGATCAGGATCGCGGTGTAGGCCTCGGTGCGGTCGAGGATCAGCGGCGGCTGGTTCTTCACTTTGAGCGCGGCGTTGATTCCGGCCATCAGGCCCTGGCAGGCGGCTTCTTCGTAGCCGCTCGTGCCGTTGATCTGTCCGGCGAGAAAGAGGCCGGCAATCTTCTTGGTCTCGAGCGTGCGCTCCAGTTCCGTCGGATCAATCGAGTCGTATTCGATCGCATACCCGGGCCGCAGCATGTCGGCGGACTCGAGTCCCGGAATCGATTTCAGAATCGCGAGCTGAACATCGATCGGCAGCGAGGTGCTCATGCCGTTCACATAGACCTCGTGCGTGTTCAGGCCCTCGGGCTCGAGAAAAAGCTGGTGCGTGGTCTTATCTGGGAACTTGACGATCTTGTCTTCGATCGACGGGCAGTAGCGCGGCCCGATCGATTGAATCTGTCCGCTATACATCGGCGAGCGGTGGACGTTCTCGCGAATCACGCGGTGCGTTTCTTCGGTAGTGAAGGCGATGTAACACGACACCTGCTTGTCATGATTGGTGACACGGCGGGTGCGGAAGCTGAAGGGCGTGGGATCGATGTCTCCCGGTTGCTCCTGGAAACGAGACCAATCGATGGAACGTCCGTCAAGCCGTGGAGGCGTGCCGGTCTTCAAGCGGCAACCGCGCAGGCCGAGTTTCTTAAGCGCTTCTCCCAACAGCACAGCGGGAGGCTCGCCGGAACGTCCTGCGGGATACTGCTGTTCGCCGCAGTGAATAAGGCCGTTCAGGAACGTGCCGGTGGTGATGATGACCGCGCCAGCGCCGACGGTGCGACCGTCGCGAAGTTTGATACCACGGATAGTGCGGTCGCTGGTCGCTGGAGGCTGGTCGACGGAAACACAAGGTCTCTCGACTGCGTTCGGCAGCGCCTCACTTCGCTCGGGATGACAGGCTTCAAGAATCAACTCCGCGACTTCCGCTTGCTTGATCTTGAGATTGGGCTCCGATTCCAGCACCTCGCGCATCCTGATGCGGTAGGCCTGCTTGTCGCACTGCGCGCGCGGAGACCAGACGGCGGGGCCACGTGACGTGTTTAGCAGGCGAAACTGGATGCCGACGGCATCGGTGACTTCTCCCATGATGCCGCCGAGGGCGTCGACTTCTCGGACCAAGTGTCCCTTGGCGATGCCGCCGATCGCGGGGTTGCACGACATCTGCGCGATCAGATCGAGGTTCAGCGTGTAGAGTGCGGTCTTCAGCCCCATGCGGGCGGAGGCCATAGCAGCTTCGCATCCGGCGTGTCCGGCGCCAACCACGACTACGTCGAATTGTTCGGTGAACTGCATGGTTAGGGGAGCCCCACAACACTGCACCTATTCTAGCAATCAATTGTGGGTTCTTCTCGCAAGGACAACAAGCCTCTGAGCGCTAAGAGCGGAAAGGATTCGCAAAGGTCGCTAAGAAGAGCAATGGCGGAGCATCGTGGCCGGCTGGAAGCCGGCGCTACTTTATCGGTCCGCCAATGTCAGTAAACGTGGCTTCCTGCCAATCCGGGGATGGCAGGTACCAGTTGCTGGCACCGGCTTCGTGATTGTTTCCGTCTGAGCCCGCCCAGGGAACGGTCGCGTCGCGCCAGTAATCCATTCCAACCTGCAGTAGAGCTCCGGGAGAAATACGGGCGCGGACTTTCACTGCGCATCCTTCTAACTTGCCCGGCGGGATTGTGGGACGCGCCGATGGTGGCCAGAAATGCCACACGCGGTCGGTCCGCTCGCCGACGTGCAGGATGACAATCTCGTGGTTGGAGTCGTAGTCAAAGGGCAGCGTGTCATGGAAGTTGCCACGTGCAAACCAGGGATGGCGGAGATAGAGGCCTCCGCGCAAGCTTCCGCTATCGTCGGTAAGAACAACGTCTTTGCCATCCACGCGGCAGGTCAATCGGACCGAGGCAATCTCCACCTGGGCCGATTCATATCCCGGCGCACGCGTATCGGCAATCGCAATCCCCCACAGCAGCACCGAATGAAACGGCCAGGGCGGAGGTACCGCGTTCACATAACCGCCCTTCCATCCCACGTCATCGGGCACGCGCGAGTCGTTGCGCACCAGAAACGCAATCGGCGAGGCTGCCTGTCCTTGCGGAGTGACAACCGTGATGGGAGCCTCCGCAACCCAGCGCGGGACGATGGCGACTAATTTTTCCGCGGAAATCACTTTGAAGGTCGCTGGGGATTTTCCAAACAAGACGGATGTCGCACTCCCCAGATTCGCGCCCGAGATCTCAACCCGCGAGCCTTCCGAGCCACTGGTCGGGGAAATCGCCAGAATGCGCGTCTGTGCCATCGCGGCAGTGGAGAGAAATATCCACAGACAAGATCGCGTGATGGGCGACCGGAAACGCATAAATCAACAGGTTTCTATCTTGCTGAAAAATCAGGAGGATGGTCAGTGATCATTGAACATGGCGGATGTACATCACAGCCTCGAGGGATTCGGGCGTGTATATTGGGGCTCTCATAGACGCTATCGACCAAAGACTGCCAACGACTGACCAACAACTAAGGGGAGTGAGGACCATGACCAGTCAGCAATTTTTCGAGGAACTCGATCGACGCATCGCTAAATACGATCTGCTCTGCCATCCGTTTTACAAGGCGTGGAGCGCAGGCGAGCTAACCCAGGAAGACCTTCGCGAATATGCGAAGGATTACTACCATCACGTGGAAGCGTTTCCGACATACCTGGCGGAATTCGGCATCCGCCTGGACGAAGGTGAGCTGCGCCGCGCCGTTCTCGCCAACATGCTCGACGAAAAAGGCGGAGACGATGTTTACGGAGAGTCTGCGCGTTCGCACTCCGACCTGTGGTTGGATTTCGTCGAAGGCATGGGAGCAAGCCGCGAGATGTGGATGCACGAACCGGTGAAGGAAATCCGTCAGCTCACGGACTTCTTCCATCGCACCGCCGACCAGGGATCGGCCGAAGAATGCCTGGCAGCGTTTTACGCTTACGAATCGCAGGTGCCGCGTGTGGCGAAAGAAAAAGCTCGCGGGTTGAAAGAACTGTACGGCGCCAACGAGAAGACATACGGCTACTTCACCCTGCACACCACGGCCGACGTTTATCACTCGCGGGTATGGAAGCAGCAACTGGCCAAGCGGGTGGAGGCGAATCCCGCGTCAGAAGAAAAGGCGTTGCAGGCGGCCGAAAATGCTGCCAAGGCGCTATGGAAAGCGTTGGATGGGATTGAGCAGCGCCGGCTGGTGAAAGCAGCGTAACCATTGTCGATTTACGATTCTCGATTGCCGATTTGAAAACCTTCGTGGCCGCGTGGATCACCCACGCGGCGTTCTTACGTTCGTGATTTCTTGGCACTGATTTTTTCGCGCGTCGTCGGATATACTCCCCTCGCCATGTTCGCTTTCCGTTTCATAATCCTCGCGGTTCTGGTAAGCCCGGCATTCGCGCAAAACGCACCCGAGAATCCCCCCAAACATTCCAAAGCTGAGATCACTCGCATCATGGACCTTGCGACATCCGGAGACGCCAAAGCGCAAACCGCTTTAGGGCGAGCGTATGCCGATGGGAACGGCGTGCCGCAGAATTTCGATCTGGCGCTGAAGTGGTATCACAAGGCAGCCGATCAGGGAGACGCCGAGGCGGAAAACGAAATCGGCGTGATGTATCGCACCGGCAGCGGTGTGGAGAAGAGCAAAGAAGAGGCCGTCGCGTGGTACCGCGAAGCGGCGCGACAGGGCAATGGACAAGCCATGTTCAACCTGGGCGCGGCCTACTACAACGGCGACGGGCTGGACGTCAGTGATGTAGCCTCTTACGCATGGTTCACGTTGGGCAAAGAGGCTGGCGACAAGAATGCGGCCGACGCCGTCGCGCGCATGGACACTGAACTTCCCGCTGCCAAGATCGGCGCCGGGCTCAGAATGATCGCTGAGATGTACGCCGAAGGCGGACAAATTAAGAAGAACGATGCGGAATCGATTCGCTCGTACCGGAAGGCAAGTGAACGCGGCGACGCAGAAGCGCAGCTAAAGCTCGCGACCATGCTTATCGAAGGCCGCGGGGTCGCCAAGGATTACGCTGAAGGTCGCAAATGGTGCGAGGCAGCAGCCAAACAAATCTCCGCTGCCGGCGAAGCTTGTCTGGGCTATCTCTATCGCAACGGATTCGGCGTCGACAAAGATCCCAAAGAGGCCACGAAACACTTTCTACTGGCCACCCGCCAGAATCATCCCCTCGCCGAGCGTGCACTCGGGGAGATGTACGAAAGTGGCGAAGCGGGCAAGGTTGATCGTGTGGAAGCCTTCCTCTGGTATTTGCAAGCCGCATTGCTGGGAGACAAGCCCGCGCGGGCGGCGGCAGTGAAGGTCAGAGCGTCCATGGAGCCAAGCGAATGGAACAAGGCTCGGAAGCGAATGCAGGAAGCGAAAATGGATGCGAAAAAAGTCGAGGCGTTTCTGCAAGCGGGGAATTCGTGAGATTCGCGCTCGCTTCAATCCTTGTCCTCGCCTCTCTGGCGTCCGCGCAAAGTATTGGCGGTCCGCAGCCCGCAGCTCGTATCCCCCGGGAGCAACCAACCATTCCGAAATACACAGAGTCGGAGATGGCCGACTTGCGTAGCAGGGCAGACGCCGGCGACGCCAAAGCGCAAGTGACGGTTGGCCGAGCATATGCCGATGGCAACGGCCTCCCGCAAAGTTTTGAGCAGGCGCTGATCTGGTATCACAAGGCCGCGGACCAAGGAAACGGAGAGGCCGAGAACGAGATCGGCATTCTCAATCGCTATGGAAACGGCGTTGAGAAGAGTAAAGAAGAAGCGTTGAACTGGTACCGGAAAGCTGCCCGCCACGGCAGTGCCGCGGCAATGTTCAATATCGGCGTCGCTTACTACAACGGCGACGGCATCTTCGTCGATGACACAAAGTCTTATACGTGGTTTCTTGCTGCGCAGGAGGCCGGCGACTCGAGCGCCAATGATGCAGTGCAACGTAGCGAGCGTGAGCGCGACTCTTTACGTCAGATCGACGCATATCTCGATCTGGCGGAAATGTACCGCGTAGGTCAGGAGTTGCCGAAGAACGAGGCGGCTGCGGCCAAGTGGTTCCGCAGGGCGGCAGGCACCGGTAATTTATCGGCGCAGGTGCATCTGGCGGCCATGATGATTCTCGGACAGCTTAATCCTCCTGACTACGTCGAGGCACGGCGATGGTGCGAGAGCGCGGCTAGAAAGAACTATTCACCGGGGGCTTTTTGTATGGGACTGCTTTACCGGAATGGAGTTTTAGGTCCCGCATCGGAAGCCGAAGCAGTCAAATGGTTCAGTCGCGCCGCGGAACTGGGGAACGGATCCGCGATGCTATACCTCGGCCGAGATTTTTGGAAAGGCGATGGCGCGAAGTTGGACAAAGAAAAGGCCTATGAATGGCTATTGCTGGCACGCAGCGCAGGAAATCTTGAAGCGAATGCGGATATCGAGGCCATTCACAAAGAACTCACCCCAGGTCAAGTCAAGAAAGTAGAGCAAAAAGCAATGAAGTGGAGCCGCGAGCATTCTCGGCTGCCAACTCCACCGGTGGTGCAACTTACGCCGTGAGCGAACAAGTGGGGCACGTCAAGGGAGAGAATAAAATGGAGATCTTCTGAGGAGCTCATGGCGAAAGAAA
>CAWDJF010000002.1:0-617500 GCA_963802575.1 Terriglobia bacterium
GCTTGATTCACCTCGCAGATTGCGGGCAAATAGACCAACTTCCGTCCCTCCCGGGAAGTAATCATAAGCCCGAGCGATGCCTCCCCCCCAGCATAGCGGTCGGGTTTCCCTTTTACATAGAAAGGATAGCGCGTGCCTATGGAAAAGGCCTCACAGCGAAGCCCAGCATCGTGGCCGTCGATACCTGTCAGCGCGAAAGCTTCTCCCGGTTCGACAACGGTCCACTCAACCTGTTGTGGAACCCGGTTCAACATGGCGAAGGCGGAATTGTCTTCTTGCAGAATACTTCGGAGCGAACGCGTGCAGTAAACGCGGAAGTGTTGTAACTCTCGAAGCGAAAGCAGACCGGCAACCTGATCAAGATCGGCGCTGGTCAGGACCACTCCGGCGATCGGCGAACTCCGGGTGCCATGTGTCGGATGGAGAACCGCGGTGGCTTCAACCTGAAGGCGTAGGTCGGGAGAGGCGTTCAGTAAAAACCAGGAAATGCCGTCGCTGCTGATGGCGACTTGCGTTTGGGTACGAGCCTTACCGGCAAACGTTCCTGAGCGCAGCGCCCGGCAATTTGCGCAGGCACAATTCCACTGCGGAAATCCGCCGCCCGCAGCGGAGCCCAGTATTTCAATAAGCATCCTTGCCGATTAAAGCTCAGCGCTCGCGTAGGTGTTGATTTCGCAGTTCAGGCAGACTTCTTCAAACTGGGGCGTTGTCCATTCCATGCTAACTCTCCTCACCCCCAAGAATGTATAACGAAGGACGGAGCGTGTCCAGTTCGGGTTTTCTGGTATGAAAAGTCTTGCACCCCTAGAAATCAGGCAGAAAATCTACAGCATTCGTGGGACTAGCTAGACCTAGGGGCGGCGTGGTATACCTTCCCTAACCTCATACTTAACTAAGTTTGGACAGGAGCAATACTGTGGAACCTCTCCATCGCAAGACCCCGGCCTACGATCCCAAGATTGGACGCGATTGCCAGTTTTGCAAGAGTTTCGATCCTCAATTCGACAGCCGCAGACCCTTGGACCGGCGAGTAAAGGAAACAATGGGCGATACCGCCGCCGCTCACCTGACCGAAGACGGATATGTGAAGCACCGCATCGCGGAATTGGATCGCATGAAAACGCCCACCGCGGCCTGACTGAGTCTTACTTCCATTCGATGATCTTGGCCTCCGCACACGCCGTCAGGTAATCAGCCACCAAGTCGAGAGGCAGAGGACCGTATTCCGCGGAAACGGCATCACGAATTTCGCCCACGGTGCGCTTCCCATCCACAAAATTTACGATCTCATAAGCGTAGAGCTCCGACTGATCTTGCACGTTCAGCAGCGGAGTCGCTTCACTATTCAGCAGCTTGATTTTTGAAACGCGCTCCGCTCCAAGACGCGCCCGCAACACATCGTCATTCTGATAGGTCAGCGGACCGAACTCGCCGATCCGCGCGGGCACGCGCTTGGCCACCGCATCGGAACCCCACGGCGCAGTAGGAGCGACCGCCCGGATGCCCTTCGTGCGAGCATCGGCGGTAAGCGCGGAATAAAGATCGGACGCGTCCTGCGTCAATTCTTTTACCGCGTCGGCGTCAGCTCCGGAAGCGCCCCCCGCGGATTCCACCAGCGAGTGGAGCACCCCAATTTCACGCTTCAACGCTTGCGTGATCAGATTGCGCGCCTCGTACCACGCGTGCACCGGATCTCCCGGCAGGTTCATCCACTCCTGCGCCTGCGCGAACCGCTGCGCCAGCCGGATCTTGCTTTGCGCGGTGATGTAAGGCAGCAGCGTTGGGAGTTGGGACGCCTCAAGGTTGGCGTAGACATAGCCGGAAGCCGCTCCTAACAGTGCTACCCGGCGCAGCTTCGAAGGATCGATCTGCTGCAATGTGTCGTGATCAGTATGGATATAAATATCGGGCCAGTCGCGCAAGTAAAGAGATGGCACGGCGATGGTCGACGAGTCGTAATCGTCATGATCGCTGCCTGCGGCATAAGGCGTCACATTGGCGATGAACTGGTTGCGCGTGCCTATGTCACCGAGACGCGTTTCGACGACCGCGGCCTCCGGTTCAGACCCGCTTTCCGCAAAGTTGGCAGCGCCGGCACGAATCGTGTCCAAAAGATTAGCGCCGACATCAGTGACGTAGCTTGGAAGCGACCACGGCGTTCCGCTGAGATGAAAAACAGATTTATTCTTGAAGAAGTCGCCGCCGACCATGTCCATGTGAATGTCAGCGCGCAACTGCTTGCGGATTTCCGGATGGCGGCTCAAGTACGCCATCGTGCCTTCGACTTCCGGTCCCCAGACGAAGCGCAGTGTGCGCCTGGGACGCGGCAAGGCTCCGCTTTCAATGGAGTGAGCGAGTATCCTCGCGGACTCAAGAATTGTGACGCATCCGCTGCCGTTGTCGTTCGCGCCGGGGCGCTCATGGTCGAGATGGCAACTGTAAACCACCTCCCCCGCATTCGGCTCTGAGCCGGGAATGGTTGCGCTCACGACAGTCCAGTGCCCCGGACCGACAGTAGCCTTCACTTTAGCGCTCAGAACAATGTTCTCTCCTGCTTGCAGGCGCGCACGAAACGCTTCCGCGGTTTCACGCGACACCATGAACGCGAATCCAGCAGGCTGCCGGGCATCGAGATGCCCCCAGCGAATCAGGGTCTTGTCCAATCCTGCCCAAGCAGTGGTCTGATTGGGCATGTCACTGACAATGCCAGCCGCGCCATATTTTCCGATCGCCAACGCCTGCACTCGCGCCAGGACGCCATCGGCCAGAACAATCTTGCCGTGAACGTCTTTGCCGGAGTAGTCGGCCTCGCGGCCTCCGTTGCCGACATCGACCAGATCGGTCTGCACGTCCGCGCTGCGGCTGTAGTCAGCGAGACGAATCGGATCGGTGGCCCAATCTCCGACCAGCAAATGTTGAGGGCTGACTTCCCAAAGACGACCCTCCTCCACATTCCAGGCAAGATATGACCGCATTAGTCCGTAAGAGGTGGTGCCATCGATGGGGAATTGCTCACTTTGGACGTTCGTCAGTCCATATTCGTGCGCCTGTTGCTCCACGAAGCGGGCCGCTTCGTCGAACTCCGAGGTGGCCGGAACGCGATGCAGGCGAGTGAGAAATCGCAAATTCTCATACGCGGCGGCGCCGCTCGCTTCCTCGCGCAAAGCGACCCATTGCTTGGAAGAGAGGAACGGCTGCTGTCCAAAAGCCAAAACTGAAGTGAATAGGAGAAGAACAGATACAGCGCGCAAGCGGATCATTTGCAGATGAGGATAACACCGGGGCAAAGACGCCTGGGGCGGAAACAAACTCGGCTCCGGCGCAGAGAATTCCACGCCGGAGCCGATTAAGGGTTACGGCAAGTAGTAACGGAACGAGGTCAAGAACATGTTGTCGACGGCGTGAGGCTCACCCGGCGTTCCCGACCAGGTGTTCTTCACTACGTAGGAGTATTGCGGCCCCCACTGAATTCGGCCTTTCGGTCCGCTGTAGAACCGGTACCAGAAACCGAAAGTACCTTCAATGGTGTTACGCACGTCGCCGGTGCAGCTGCCAGGCGCGGTTGGCGCAAATCCACCCGATCCTGGAGGCAACTCAGTACCGCATCCCGAGTTGTTGAAGCCCGGTGCCCCGTAGCCGACAGGCTTCGTCGCCACAAACCAGGTCCTCTGGTCGTATTCACTACCCGCGTTCAGATAAACATCGAACTTGGGGTAGTGCCATTCCAGCGTAGCCAAGCCCTGGTAATTGCGGATCGGGGCCAGCGTGCCCGTCGGACGAACCGTGACATCCGCCAAACCTGACGTTCCATAGCGGCCGATTCCATCGCCGCCAAGCGCATGGAGGCCGATATCCATATGCTTCTGCATCACCGACCAGCGGGCGTTGGCGCCGAAACCGCCGCCGTTTCGCGAGTCGTTGTTCGCAAAGGCAGAGGAGGGACCGGTAATGCCGCCGCAAACGCCGGTCGTCGCCGTGGTAGCGCAGGGAAATATGCGGTCACGGAACCGGCTGTAAATGCCAAACACTTCGTAGTGTCCAAAGCCAGGTTCAGCCGCAAGCTTCACGATGATATCGGGCGCGGGGTTGTACGAATAGTTGCCATTGAATGCGTTGTAGAGACCGCCGCTGTTGCCCAACTGTCCGATGACAAAGTTGGCGGAAGCATTATGCGCAGTGAGGGTTTCCTGGGAATTCTCAACCGCAAGCCCGAACCAGAACTTGTTGTTGAAATTCTTGGTAACCCGGAAGCCGTACTGACGCGCCCAGCTGAATCCCACCGTGTACTGCGGATCGATGGTCATCGGCAAAGCTTCTGTTCGGTTGTCGAGGCCCTTCTTGGTCTCCGTCACCAAGCTCCACATCTGACCGCCAGTGAAACTCCACCCGTTGTCGAGCGCCGCCTGCCCCCAGGCTTGCCGCTGACGCAGAGTGTAGCTATTGCTCTCGTTGTTGTTGGAGGTGACGCCTGCCGACAGGAAGTCAGCTTCCACGTAACCGGTGAGCTTGGCGCTCTTCAGCTTGCCTTCCGCCAGCATCGAGATACGCGATTGACGCCCAGACCCGAAAAACTCTGAGATGTTGCTATTGCTAGCTCCACCGAAGGGGATCGAGGTAAACGGCGTGTTGATATCTCCTCCGACGCCCCTCTGCCGCCATACAGTTTCAGCCGCCAGGAAGCCGCCCGGGGTAATCGTGATGCCCTTATAGTGAAGGGCAAGAGGACTCTGCATATCATTGACCGTCTTCTGTGTTTCCTGCAGGCTCAGAGCCGCGTTGGTGGTGTTCGCCTTGAGGTCGGTGACGTCGCTGCTCAACTGATTGACCGTCTGGGCCTGTTGGGCGGTCTGTGAGGCGGCAGCGTCCGCTTTGCTCTGCGCTTCGGTGGCCGCGGACTGGCTCTGATCCAGTTTCTGCTGTATCTGCTGTACAGCCTGGTCTTTGTTTTGCAGCTGCTGGCGCAGTTCTTCGATTTGTTTTTGTTGTGCGTCGATCGCCTGTTGCATGCGGTCTAGTTGCGCCGCAACGCCCGAGGTCGATGCGCTCGCCTTCTTTTTCTTCGCGGTGCTCCCCGATGTGCTTTGCGGAGCCGGTGCCGCTAAGGCGCTCGTCGTAAAGGCGAACACCAATACCAGAGCTAAACACTGCTTCATTGTTCCTCCCCGATCAATTTGAAGAATGGACAGCAACCACGTGTTAGAGCTTGGTGACTCGATGAGATTGGCGTTGAACCGTTGATGGTATGGGGGGTTTGTTAATAACTGATGAATTTTCCGTAAATATCCGGTAAATCGGGCCGGAAACGCGAAGGAACCCGGCGAGCCCGCGAATCGTATAGAATGCCCCGCGGGGCCGATACAGGACTGCGGCTCGGGTTTTCCATCCGTAGCTGGGAGCGACCGTCGCGTGGAGCAAGATCATCCAGTTCGCGAGAGTGCTGCCTCCAAATCCATAACCGAAATTGATGTCCTCTGGATCACCGCCGGCCTCGGCTGCGATGGCGACACCATCGCCATGACGGCCGCAACTCAGCCCTCGATTGAAGACATCGTCCGCGGCGGCATCCCCTGGATTCCCAAAGTTCATTTCCATAATCCGTTTCTCGCCTACGAAAACGGAGAAGAATTCCTCGTTCCCTTTCGCCGGGCTGCGGAAGGCAAACTACGGCCCTTCATTCTCGTGGTCGAAGGCTCCATTCCCGACGAGACCAATAAAGAGGAGGGATACTGGGCGACCATGGGAACCGATCCCAACACCGGCCAGCCGATTACGACCTGTGAATGGATCGATCAGCTCGCTCCCAAGGCATGGGCGGTGATTGCAGCGGGAACTTGTTCAACCTATGGCGGCATTCACGCCATGGAAGGCAATCCCACCGGCTGCATGGGACTGCCCGACTATCTGGGATGGAAGTGGAAGTCGCTGGCCGACATTCCCATTGTGTGCGTGCCGGGGTGCCCAGTACAGCCCGACAATTTCATGGAGACATTACTTTATCTCCTTCACATGGCGGCGGGTCGAGCGCCCATGATCCCGCTTGACGACGCTTTGCGGCCGACCTGGCTTTTTGGATCCACCGTGCACGAGGGTTGCGATCGGGGCGGCTATTACGAGCAGGCCGAGTTTGCCGAGCAATATGGCTCGCCGCTCTGCATCGTCAAACTGGGCTGTTGGGGTCCGGTAGTCCAATGCAACGTCGGCAAACGCGGGTGGATGAGCGGTATTGGCGGTTGTCCAAACATTGGAGGGATTTGCATCGGGTGCACCATGCCGGGATTTCCCGACAAATTCATGCCGTTCATGAACCAGCCGCCGGGTTCGCTGTTATCCTCCCATGCGGTCGCCACTTACGGGAAAGCGATCCAGGCCTTGCGCCGTTTTACCCAGTCGTCGCTCAACAAGGAACCAAGTTGGCGGCGCCAGAACCGCAAGCCAAAGGTATAGAATTTGACTCGTGCCGCGCGTGTGGGGAACTCGAGCGGCGCGAGTAGTGGGGTTTTTGAGGTACTCGCATGGGCTCTCGGATCAGTGTGCCTTTCGCTGAAGAAGCGATCGCAACTGGGCATGGCGGAACTGAAGAACTCAGTCCGGCGCAGGCGGAAGATCTTCTCATCGATCTGGCTGCGACGTTTCTCAGCGGTTCCCCGGGCGCACCCGCATCATCAGTCCCTGCGACGCCCGACCTCTTCGAAGAACTCCCCGATGTAAACGCAGTCTATCGCGCGCTCGTCGAACAAATTCCCGCGGTCGTTTTCATGGCCCACCTGGATCGCGGCATCGGCGAAGCCTACGTCAGTCCGCAGATCGAGGCGACCCTCGGATTCTCGCAGGAAGAGTGGCTGGAAGACCCCATCCGCTGGTACCAGCAGATCCATCCTGATGATAAGCAGCGTTGGAGCGTCGAAGCCGCGCAGATGTTCTTGAGCGGAACCTCGCTTCGCTCCGCCTACCGTGTCATCAGCCGTGACGGCCGCGTGGTCTGGTTCCACTGCGAAGCCAAGATGATTCGCCGCAAGGACGGTCGTCCCTGGTTCATCCACGGCATCGCCTTCGATATCACCGAACTGAAACAGGCGGAACAGGCACTGCAGGAAGAGCGCAATGTCGTGTCGGCCATCCTCCACACGGTTGGTGCACTCGTGGTGGTTCTGGATGCGCAAGGAAAGATCCGGCGCTTCAACCGGGCCTGCGAACTGGTCTCGGGTTATTCATTCGCGGAGATGGAAGGCAAATATCTCTGGGAGTTGTGCGTCACGGCGGAAGGTACCGAGCGCCTTCGAGCCGTTGTGGATGATTGGCTGCGCGGAAAGAGCATCAAGGATCACGAGAACGAACTCGCGGCCAGAGACGGTTCGCGCCATATGATCTCGTGGTCAAGCACCATTCTGCCGGCCGAACATGGGGGCCCGGCCAGCCTGATCGTCACTGGCATGGATATCACTGAGCGCAAGCGGCTCGAGCAAGCCATCCACGAAATCAGCGCGGAGGAACAGCGCCGCATCGGTCAGGATCTGCACGATGGACTAGGTCAGCATCTCACCGGCATCGCTTTCATGACCAAGGTGCAGGAGCAGAAGCTTGCCGACAAGGGTCTGCCAGAAGCCGCCGACGCGGCGCGCATCGTCCGCCTCGTCAATGAGGCCATTTATCGTACCCGCGAGTTGGCTCATGGCCTGGTTCCGGTCTTCTCGGATGCTCAAGGCTTGATGTCAGCGCTGCGCCGTTGGATGGCGGAAGTGGAAGACCTCTTTAAAATATCCTGCCGCTTCGATTGCGACGAACCAGTGCTGATTCACGACACTGACATGGCGACGCATCTTTACCGCATCGCGCAAGAAGCGGTGAATAACGCCATCAAGCATGGCGATGCCAAGCACATTGTTGTCGAGCTTTCCGCCTCCAGCGCACGCGGCACCCTCCGCATCGAAGATGACGGCCCAGGAATTTCCGAGATCCCCGCCAACAACTCCGGCATGGGCATGCAAATCATGAACTATCGCTCCAAGATGATCGGTGGCTCCCTGCAGGTACAAAAGGCCGGAGTAAGAGGGACCACCGTGATCTGCCAGTTTCCCCTGCGAAGACATGAAATCATGGAGAACCCCGGTCATGATGACTAAGCCGAACGTCACCACATTCGTGCCCGGCAAGAAACGCGTATTCGTGGTCGATGATCATCCCATCGTCCGTCAAGGGCTTGCGCTGCTGATTAATCAGGAAACTGATCTCGCAGTTTGCGGAGAAGCAGAGGATATGCACTCCGCGTTGCAATCGGTCGCTGCCGCGCATCCGGACGTCGTGATCGTCGACATTTCTCTCAACGGTCCAGACGGCCTGGAACTTCTGAAACACGTTCGCCTCAAGTGCCCCAGCCTGCCTGTATTGATTCTGTCGATGCACGACGAATCGATTTACGCGGAGCGCGCGCTGCGGGCGGGCGCCAATGGCTACATCATGAAACAGGAGGCAACCGATCGTGTGCTCGTCGCTCTCCGCCGTATCCTCAGTGGCGAGACCTACGTCAGCGATCGCATTGCCAAGAGCATGTTGCAGCACTACCTTCGGGGTGCCAATGTCGCCGCCTATTCCCCCATCTCAGAACTCACCGACCGTGAGCTTGAGGTATTTCGCCTGATCGGTGAAGGCCACGGCACCCGGCAGATTGCGGAACAATTGCACCTGAGCGTGAAAACGGTTGAGTCCTACCAGGCGCACATTAAGGAAAAATTGTCCCTGCGAAGCGCGCGCGAATTGGTGCAACACGCGATCCAGTGGATCATGGAAGAGAAGACCGCCTAACCTCGCGCCGTTATCCCCAAATCCTTCCTGACCGGTAGGGAGCATTCGGGTCTCAGACTGCTCGGGGAAACCCCTATGTCCGCTGGAGTACTTACCTTGGGAAATAAAACCGGGTAGCCCCAATTGTGAAAACGTTGTTGCAGGAAGATGCTGTCCCGAGCATTCAAAGAGCGTGGGGCTCTTTGTAGTCAGGCACGGTGGGCACTGGAACATTATTTTTTAACGAGTTCCAAAGAAACACACAAAACAACAGGCAAGCTTGGTGCTTGAGGGAAAGACTCTGCCGGTAACGTCCGCTTGCCCGAAATATTGCTCTAGAAGGAGAGTCCAGCTATGGGAACAGACACGGTTCCGTACGGTCGGAGTACGCAGAAACCTCCCGCGGTCAAAGAGGTCCACATACTTTGGATCACTGCCGGCCTCGGCTGCGACGGCGATTCAGTTTCTATCACCGCAGCGACCCAACCTAGCGTAGAAGACGTCGTGCTGGGCGCGATCCCCGGTCTCCCCAAGGTGCACCTCCACAATCCGGTCTTGGCCTACGAGAACGGCGACGATTTCATGAAGTTCTTTTATCAAGCCGAAGCAGGCAAGCTAGAGCCGTTTGTCCTGGTGGTGGAAGGTTCGATACCCAACGAGAAGATCAAGAAAGAGGGCTATTGGGCCGCCCTCGGCACCGATTCCAAGACCGGCCAGCCGATCACCACCAACGAGTGGCTCGATCGCCTGACGCCGAAAGCGCTCGCGGTGATCGCGATTGGCACCTGTGCCACCTACGGCGGTATTCATGCCATGGAAGGCAATCCCACCGGCTGCATGGGATTGGCTGACTATCTCGGTTGGGACTGGCGCTCTAAGGCTGGCCTGCCGGTTGTCAATGTTCCCGGCTGCCCGGTTCAACCTGACAACTTCATGGAGACGGTGCTCTACCTCCTTTATCAGGTCGCCGGACTGGCGCCGATGATTCCCCTCGACGACGAACTCCGTCCCACATGGCTCTTCGGCAAGACCGTTCACGAAGGCTGCGATCGCGCCGGATATTACGAGCAAGGCGATTTCGCCACCGCATACGGTTCACCCAAGTGCATCGTGAAGCTGGGATGCTGGGGTCCGGTCGTAAACTGCAACGTCCCGAAACGCGGATGGATGGCTGGCATTGGCGGATGCCCCAACGTGGGCGGCATCTGTATCGGCTGCACCATGCCGGGATTCCCCGACAAGTTCATGCCGTTCATGGACGAACCTCCGGGAGCAAAAGTTTCCAGCGGCGCCGTCGGCATGTATGGCCGTGCGGTCACTGCACTGCGCACCATCACGCAGAACACGCTGAACAAGGAACCCAAGTGGCGGCATCCCCGCGCTGAACTCACCACCGGATACCATCCACGATCTTACTGAGACGCTAAAGGAGCGATCGCTATGAGCACGGTTACTGCACCGACAAAAGAACCGTCGAAGAAATCACCCAACTTGGTCGAGATGAATTGGGATCCGATCACGCGCATCGTGGGCAGTCTCGGTATCTTCACCAAGATCGATTTCGAGGGCCGCAAGGTCGCCGAATGCCACAGCACCTCTTCCATCTTTCGTGGATACAGCATCTTCATGAAAGGGAAAGATCCGCGCGACGCGCACTTCATCACCAGCCGCATCTGTGGCATCTGCGGCGACAACCACGCCACCTGCGCGACTTATGCGCAAAACATGGCGTTCGGAATAAAGCCTCCGCCGCTTGCCGAATGGATCATCAACCTCGGCGAAGCCGCGGAATACATGTTTGACCACAACATCTTCCAGGACAATCTGGTTGGTGTCGACTTCTGCGAACAGATGGTCAAAGAGACCAACCCCAAGGTTTTAGCGAAAGCGGAAACCACGCCTGCACCTCACGCCAACCTGCACGGCTTCCGCACTATCGCCGACATCATGCGCGCGCTCAATCCTTTCACGGGCTCGTTTTACCTCGAAGCTTTGCAGATGAGCCGCATGACGCGCGAGATGTTCTGCCTGATGGAAGGCCGTCACGTTCACCCGTCGACCCTCTATCCCGGCGGCGTGGGGACCGTCCCCACCATCCAACTCTTTACCGACTACATCGTCCGTTTAATGAAGTACGTCGAGTTCATGAAGAAGGTTCTTCCTCTGCATGACGATCTGTTCGACTTCTTCTACGAGGCTCTGCCCGGGTACGAGCAGGTCGGCCAGCGGCGAATTCTGTTGGGTTGCTGGGGATCATTCAACAATCCTGACGTCTGCGACTACACCTACAAGAACATGACGGAATGGGGACGAGGAATGTTCGTCACTCCCGGCGTCGTCGTCGACGGCAAACTGGTCACCACCGATCTGGTCGACATCAACCTGAACATTCGCATCCTGCTGGGCAGTTCGTATTACGACGACTGGCAGAATGCGGAGAAGTTCGTGAAGACCGATCCGCTGGGCAATCCCGTAGACCAGCATCATCCCTGGAACCAGACCACGATTCCACGTCCGCAGAAGCGCGATTTCGGCAGCAAATACACATGGGTGATGTCGCCGCGCTGGTTCGACAAACGCACGGGCGACCATCTTGCCCTTGATACTGGCGGCGGTCCCATCGCTCGTCTGTGGGCAACCGCACTCGCTGGACTGGTGGACATCGGCTATATCAAGGCCACCGGCAAGAGCGTCAAGATTTACTTGCCCAAGACAGTCTCGCTACCCGAAGTCGAATTCGAATGGAAGATCCCCAAGTGGAGCAACGCGATCGAACGCGATCGCGCCCGCACTTACTTTCAAGCGTACGCAGCGGCGGCGGCGCTGTATTTCGCCGAAAAAGCGCTGGCGGAAGTGCACGGCGGCAAGACCAAGACCTGGACCGACTTCAAGGTTCCAGATGAGGCCATCGCCTGCGGCTTCCACGAGGCGGTGCGCGGAGTTCTTTCCCACCACGTCGTGATTCGCAAGGGAAAGATCGCCAACTACCATCCTTATCCGCCCACGCCGTGGAACGCGAATCCGCGGGACACTTACGGCACGCCAGGACCCTATGAGGACGCGGTGCAGAATACGCCCATCTTCGAAGAGAACGGCCCTGACAAATTCAAAGGCATCGACATCATGCGAGCGGTGCGCAGCTTTGACCCCTGCCTGCCCTGTGGAGTACACATGTACCTCGGCAATGGCAAGGTTCTGAAGACGCATCACTCCCCGATGTTCGGCCTGCAACCGTAAACGAGTTGCCCTAGAACGGGAGTGAAGGATCGGTGCCTAGCCTCCACTCCCGATTTTTCGCAAGAGCGTGGCAAACGAAACATGGAAAACGACAAGGAATTCGAACAGAAAGTACGGCGGATCGGCGGTCTGGTTCACGAACTGGAGAGCATCACCGATCCCGCGGCGCGAGCCAGCGCCCGCGAACTCATGCAGTTGCTGCTGGACCTGCACGCGCAAGGTATCGATCGCATGCTCGACATCGTCGCCCAGGACCAGGAACACGGCCAGCCGATCATCGACAATTTCGGCGAAGACCCGCTGGTGAGCAGCCTTCTTATTCTTTACGGCTTGCATCCTCTCGATCTGGAGAGCCGTGTCGCTCGAGCGGTCGAAAAGATTCGTTCCAAAGTGTTCAAGAGCGGCGGAGAGATTCAATCGTTCAGCGTCAATGATGGCGCCGTGCGCGTGCACGTGCAGGTGTCTGGCCATGGGTGCGGCTCCACTGCAAGTACTCTTCGGTCCCTCATCGAAGGCTCGATGTATGAAGCCGCGCCCGACTTGACCGATCTGGTGCTGGAGGGTCTGGAAGAAAAGTCCAGTTCCTCAGGCTTCGTGCCGCTTGATCGGATTGGCGCGATGAGCGTTGGGGCGAGTGAACAACCCTAGGCCTAGGGTGGAAATCAGTGAACTGCCGATGAACGTGAGATCGTTACCGGGATACGAAAACGCGTTCGGAACCTTGCGCCAGTTCGTCCGGCGCGACCGCAAAGTGGAGCGCTGTGAATTGTGCAGCGCCGAGCTGCGGGGCGAGCATCCCCACCTGATCGAACCGGGAAAGAAAAAACTCTTCTGCGCCTGCGAAGCGTGCGCCATTCTATTTGGCGGTGCCGGGACGAAATACAAACGCGTGCCGCGCCGCATCCAGTTGCTCGCTGATTTCCACCTCTCCGAAGGGCAATGGGATAGCCTGCGCGTTCCCATCGGAATGGCATTCTTCTTCCACAGCACGCCCGATGCGCGAGTTGCAGCCTTTTATCCAAGCCCTGCTGGACCTACGGAGTCGCTCCTTTCACTGGAGACCTGGAACGATCTTGAGGATGCGAACCCGATTCTTAAGCAGATGGAGCCGGATGTCGAGGCCTTGCTGGTGAATCGCATTCCACGGTCCGGTGGCAATTCGAATCCCGAGTACTTCATTCTGCCCATCGACGAGTGTTACAAGCTAGTCGGCCTGATTCGCGCCCGCTGGCGCGGTCTTTCGGGCGGGACTGAAGTATGGCAAGACATTGGCAATTTCTACGACAGCCTGAAGGCGCGAGCCACCGTGGTAAAGGAGGACGCGATTGCCTGATCTTAATTTCCAGGTCGAGAAGGCCGAAGCGCAGCGCTTCGCCGTAGCCCCCACTTTGATGTTCAAGCTGCGCTTGACCAATGCCACGCCTGAAGAAGTCATCCATTCGGTAGCGCTGCGCTGTCAGATTCAGATCGACGTTACGCGCCGCACTTATGACGCCGAAGAAGAAAAGCAGTTGGCGGATTTGTTTGGCGAGCGCGCCCGCTGGACTCAGACGCTGCGCAGCCTGTTATGGACGCACGCCGGCGTGGTCGCTCCCGCCTTTGAAGACACCATCGTGGTGGATTTGCCTGTGCCCTGCACTTTCGATTTCAATGTCGCGGCAACGAAATACTTTCACGGGCTCGGAGAGGGCGACGTTCCTCTTTCATTCCTATTCAGCGGCACCATCTTTTATGCGGATTCTACCGGCGCGCTGCAAGTCACTCCCATTCCCTGGGACAAAGAAGCGCGTTTCCGTCTGCCTATCAAGTCGTGGAACGACATGATGGAGATCTACTATCCGAATTCCGCGTGGCTATGTTTGCGCCGCGACATCTTCGATCGTTTGTATCAATTCAAGGTGCAGAACGGGATTCCCACCTGGGAGCAGGCGCTTGAAAGAATTCTGCCCGCGCTCGACGAGGTGGCGAAGCGATGAATACCAAGATGCTCGACGCCATCGCCAACGCTGTGCTCTATGAGGGATACATGCTGTATCCCTATCGCCCGTCGTCGGCGAAGAATCGTCAGCGCTTCAACTTCGGCGTGCTTTATCCCCGGTCTTATAGCGAAGCGCAGTCTGGATCGGACGCCTGGAGCATGCAAACCGAATTCCTGGTTCAGGGGTGCTCTCTCACGCGCTGGAAGTTCGCGTTCGCTTTCTGCACCTGGTCTCGCGTTCTGATTCACAGGCTTGCTCGGCGCGCCGCCGGCTTGGCTGGAGGCCGTCGAGCGCACTGTCACGGTTCCGGTCTGCAATCTCGACGCTCTTTGCCAGTCGCCATTGGAGTGGGGTTTCAGCTTTGAGGCAAACCAGCAAGACGAGTCCGGACAACATGGGCAAGACTGTGCTTCGTGCTCAGCAGTCCTTGTGCGGAGTAGTCGAAATTAGCGGAAAGCGGCTGCAAGATGCTCTTTTCAAAATTCGAATACGAGTGAAGAATCTCGTGGAACTGACCAACGATCCTGCGGAAATCACTCGCGACCAGATGCTACTTCGTTCCCTGGTGTCGGCTCACACTCTTTTGGGAGTCATCGACGGCCAATTCGTCTCGCTGCTCGACACCGCCAGAGGAACTCCACGAGTTCACCTCGCAGTGCGAGAATCTCGGCACCTGGCCGGTCCTGGTCGGCGAAGCGGGCTCACGCGACACCATGATCTCTTCCCCCATCATTCTTTACGACTACCCGCAAATCGCGCCGGAGAGTCCCGGAGACCTGTTTGACGGCGCGGAAATCGACGAGATTCTGACACTCCGCATCCTGACCATGACCGACGAAGAAAAGCAGGAAGCACGCGCAAACTGATGAGCGCGCTCGCAAGATGCTGGAGCGCACGGAAACGCTTCCCATTGAACACCTGATGAAACTCCACGGCACTCTGCGCGACCTGCGCGCTCTGAAAGAGGAGGCCTCGATGAACGAATGGGAATGGCAACTCCTCGAAGATAAGAAGATCGTCGAGAACGTGGAGGTCGGCGGCATCGCCATTCACGCCGGTAGCCGCGTGCGTCTCCGCCCCAGGGCCGGCGGCGATGTGATGGATATCGCGCTCACCGGCAAGACTGCGGTCATCGAATCGATCGAGCAGGATTACGAAGGCAAGCTTCATGTTTGCGTGGTGGTGGATGACGACCCCGGACGCGACATCGGCCTCATGCGGCAGCCCGGCCATCGTTTTTTCTTCGATGCGGAAGAGGTTGAGCCTCTAGGCGAGGGAGAAGCCGCTCCGGTCACAAAACGAATTCTCGTAGCTGGCATCGGCAACATCTTCCTGGGCGATGACGCCTTCGGTGTTGAAGTGGCTCGCCGTCTGTCCACCATGAGCTTACCTGACGGGGTTCGCGTCACCGACTTTGGCATTCGCGGCTTCGATCTCGCGTATGCCCTACTTGATGGCTACGACACAACCATTCTGGTCGACGCCTGCCCGCGCAGTGAAGCTCCCGGGACTCTCTATGTGATCGAACCGGAACTAGTAGATATGGGAAGTCCCGAAGAAAAAGCGTCAGCGGTTGAGGCGCACAGCATGAATCCGCTGAACGTTTTGCGTCTCGCGACTTCGATGGGCGGCCCGCTAAAGCGGGTTCTACTAGTAGGCTGCGAGCCTGAGACCTTGGGGCCGGAAGAAGGACAAATGGGGTTGAGCGAAACTGTCGAGGCTGCAGTCGCTGACGCAGTCAAGCTGGTCGAATCTCTGATCCACAAGATCATCAACGAAGAAGCAATCACTTCACAACCTTGAAGAAGAGGAGACTACCGTGGCCACGGAATTAACCAATGGTTTGGACCAGTTAGCACCCGATAAGGATACTTTGTTCATGTTGAGCGGTGTCGCTCTTATGGTCTTCGGAGCAGGATTGATTCTTTCCAATCCGCTGGTACGCAAATATCTCGGGCAGATCGGCATCGGAAACCTGGCACAGGGAGCAATCCCCGACCTTGACCGGTATCTGAAATTGAGACAAATGTAGGTTACTTTGGCGACTCGTCCGGACTCGATAGGTGAGGTTACTGGTTGTCATGAAGGCATAATCACCTTCGGAGGCCAGACATCACTCATGACATCTACAAGCGAGAGTACGGTTTGCTATGTGACCGATACGCGCGCGAGCCAGTTCACGGTACAAGCGTTCGCCAGTGGTTTGATCTCAGTAGTCGCGCACAGTCCGAAGGTCGCTATCCGCGACTGGAAAGCGGAGATGCATTTCACACCTGGGTCAATACGCGAGGCTTCGCTGAAGCTCCGGGCCAAAACAGCTTCTCTCGAAGTGCTCGACGAACTCCGCGAGGACGATTTTCGCCAGCTGCAAAATGTGATGCACAACGAAGTGCTCGAATCCCAGCGATATCCGGAGCTTGCTTTTGACAGTTCCGACGTCGCTGTCGAAAAACTGAAAGACGACCTGTTTCGGGTCAACGTCACCGGAGGGTTGACCCTCCACGGAGTCACGAACAGCCAGTCCTTTTTTGCGCAAGTCGCATTCAGTGACACGACTCTGAGAGCCTACGGAGAGTTCACAGTTTTGCAAAGTGACTACGGCCTTACCATCGCTTCGATCGCCGGTGGCACCTTGAAACTGCAAGACCAACTAAAGTGCTCGTTCTACGTCGTCGGACGCAAGCAAGGATGAGAAGAAATCGCTTGTCGACGGGCAGCGAGAACCCTGCGGGAGGAAGTCCCATTGCACTATTCGGCCCAAATGAATCGACCATCACCGGAGGAAGCCACCGTTCGCTACGCTCTCGATCCTAAGGTTAGCCGCTTTACCGTGCAGGCCTTCGCCGCGGGCTTGTTTTCGTCCTTTGGCCACAACCCGGTCATCGCGATCACAAACTTCGCGGGCGAAGCGAAAGTTACGCCGGAAACCATCGAGCCGGCATCGTTGCTGATCAAGATCCCTGCTGCTTCGCTCGAGGTTGCGAGCGACGTGAGCGACAAAGATCGCAAGGAAATAGAGCGCACGATGCAGCAGAATGTGCTCGAGAGTTCGTCGTACCCTGAGATCGTTTTCGAATGCTCGCAGTTCACCCACAGCGTGAACGCTAACGGTCAGTATTGGGTAAGCATGAACGGCGACCTGACGCTGCATGGCGTCACCCGAGGGCAGAATGTTTCCGCCAACGTCACCATCAACGGAGATACGTTGCGCGCGCAGGGTAATTTCTCGTTGCTGCAAACCGATTACGAAATCCAACTGGTTTCGGTGGCGGGCGGGACTTTGAAAGTCAAGGACGAGCTGAAATTCACGTTTGATGTCGTAGCCCGTAAACAGGAGTAGTCTCCCAGGGGGAAAGAATCGCCATGTGTTTAGCCATCCCAGGAAAAGTGGTGGAACTGTTCCCCGGCATTCCTGCGACTGCCACGGTCGACGTGGTAGGAGTTCGCCGCAGGGTGGATCTCGGCCTGCTTTCCGATAATCCGCCCGTGACCGGAGACTGGGTTCTTATTCACGTCGGCTTTGCCATGAGCAAGATCAGCGAAGCAGACGCGCTCGATCAGATGCGCACCTTGCGCATGATGGGTGAAGACGAGTTGGCCATGGAGGAAGTTCGTGGCTACGGTCTGGAAGAAGAGTCATGAAGTTTGTCGATGAATTTCGCGATCCGGAGATCATCGGTAAGACCGCCGAGGAAATTCGCCGCCTTGCCGACCCCAACCGCCATTACCGCATCATGGAAGTGTGCGGCGGACACACTCATGCGATCTACCGCTTCGGCCTGAAAGACCTGCTTCCCGCAAATCTCGAATTGATTCACGGCCCCGGCTGCCCGGTATGCGTTCTTCCCATGGGAAGAATCGACGACGGCCTCGCGATCGCGAGCGACCCGAACGTCATCTTCGCAGCATTCGGCGACATGATGCGCGTGCCCGGAACCCACGGCAGTCCGCTGGAGCACAAGGCCCGAGGCATGGACGTGCGCATCGTCTACTCGCCCACCGACGCGTTGAAGCTCGCCGAACTGAATCCCGACAAGCATGTCATGTTTTTTGCCATCGGCTTCGAGACTACGGCTCCGTCTACGGCATTGACGCTCATGCGGGCGAAGGCGAGGGGCGTCCGCAACTTCTCCGTCTTCTGCAATCACGTAACGATTATCCCCGCGATCCGCGCGATTCTCGATTCACCGGACATGCGACTCGATGCCTTCATCGGGCCGGGACACGTCTCCACCGTGATCGGCTGCCGTCCCTATGAATGGATCGCCAGCGATGAGGGCAAACCGGTCGCCGTTTCGGGCTTCGAACCACTCGATATTCTTCAGTCGATCGTTATGGTGCTCAGGCAGCTGAAAGCGGGCGTGGCTCGCATCGAAAACCAATACAAGCGGGTGGTGCCGTGGGAAGGCAATCGCGCCGCCCTTCGGGCCATGGCCGAGACCTTCCAGCTGCGTCCGTACTTCGAGTGGCGCGGCCTGGGATTCATTTCGCAGTCCGCCTTGCGCATTCGCGACAGCTACGCCGAATGGGACACGGAAGCGCGCTTTGTGGTTCCCGGCGTTCGCGTCACCGATCCTAAGGCAGCGCAGTGTGGAGAAGTATTGAAAGGCGTGCTGAAGCCCGCGCAGTGCAAGTTGTTCGGCAAAGAATGCACTCCGGAACATCCAATCGGAGCGCTCATGGTGTCATCCGAGGGATCATGCGCAGCATACTTCAACTACGAACATCGCAAGACGGCAATGGTGACCAGCATAGCGTCGGTGGCGTGAAGACCTCCGAACCGGTCGCCCCGCCGAAAGTGCGCTTCCGCGAACCGCAGATTGAGATGGCCCACGGCGCCGGAGGCAAAGCCAGCCGCCGCCTGGTGGAAGGCCTGTTTATCCCGCTGCTTAGTTCTTCTACAGAGCCCTTGGGAGACGCCGCGCATTTTGAAGTCAACGGCGCCCGCATTGCCATGACTACAGACAGCTTCGTCGTAAAGCCTCTTACCTTCCCCGGAGGTTCGATCGGCGAACTCGCCGTCAATGGCACGGTCAATGACTTGGCAGTATCGGGCGCTCAGGCGCAGGCACTAGCGGTAACGTTCGTGCTCGAAGCTGGCTTGCCAACCCCTGTTCTCGAAGCCGAAATCCGCGCGATGGCGAAAGCCGCGCAGGCGGCAGGAGTCACCATCGCCGCTGGAGACACCAAAGTCGTCGAACACGGCAAAGCCGACTCCATGTACATCACGACGACTGGAGTCGGCGTCTCCCCTGCACGGAGTCAGGATTGATCCCCGCTCCGTGCGCCCCGGCGACAAGATTCTTCTTTCGGGACCAATCGGAGATCACGGCATCACCATCCTGTTAGCCCGCGGCGAACTTGATCTCGAAGCCGATCTGCGCTCCGACACTCGCTCGGTGCTATCGTCTCGTGCAGGCGCTCGTGCGCGAAGCGGGCCCTGGCATACGCTGGATGCGCGATCCCACGCGCGGCGGCGTCGCCACCTCGCTCAACGAACTGGCTCGCGATTGCGGTCTCGGCATCGTCGTCATGGAAGAAGCGGTCCCGGTGCGCGACGCCGTCCGCGGAGCTTGCGAGCTTCTCGGACTTGACCCGCTCCATATCGCGAATGAAGGACAGTTCCTCGCAGTCGTCGCCCCCGAATATGCGGACGCGGCCTGCAATGCGCTGAGTATGACTCCCGGCGGTCAAGACGCTCAGGTGATCGGAGAAGTGCGAGAGCAACCGGCGGCCGCCGTGCTGGTGACCACACGCTACGGCGGCAGCCGCATCGTTGATATGCTGGTGGGCGATCCGCTGCCGAGGATCTGTTAGGAATGATGACATGGCAACCGTCTGCGGGCTCGCTGCGCAGGTAGAGCAGCGATTACTCGCGCGCAACCAGATCGTCGAGACCTTTTTCTCCACTGAAGCTCGCCGCCTCGCCGATGTGTGCCTCGCCATGTCGGAGCGCTTTCTCGCCGGTGGCCGCCTGCTCGCTTTCGGGAAAGGGCCTTACGCCACCGACGCGCAGCACGTCTCTGTCGAATTTGTTCATCCGGTCATCGTTGGCAAGCGCGCCCTTCCCGCTCTTGATCTCTCCATTCTCTTTCAGCCCTGGCTCGAAGCCATCCTTCAACCTGAAGACATCGTTATGGGATTCGGTCCGCCTGAGGGAGACTGCGAGATCCAGGCCGCGCTGCGATCGCTCGCCAACGCAAAGCTCTGACGTTCGCGCTTCCCGGAAAAGAAGGCGCGTACACCGTCGACGCCTGCACCGACGATCCTTTCATCCATCAGGAAGTCATCGAGATCCTCTACCACACGCTTTGGGAGACGGTCCACGTCTTCTTCGAACATCGTGAGTTGGGATACGAAGTTGGCGACGCCGGATTCCTATATCCATTTCTGGGTCAGGAAAAGCAACCAACCGCGGGCCTCGTCGATGAAGTCGCCTCATCGATTCTGATGAAAGCGCAGGACGACTCTCGCTTGCGCGCGCAAGTAGCGCAGGAGCAATCGGAGCGTATCGCCTCGATGGCCACTGCCATCCATGATCGCGTGCGTAAGGGTGGCAAGCTCATTATCTTCGGCAATGGAGGTTCCGCCACCGATGCCAACGATTGGGCGCTCGATTGCGTCCTGCCGCCCGCTGGCTACAAACCGATTCCAGCGGTCTCGCTCGCGATGGAGCCCGCGAACCTTACCGCCGTTGCCAATGATGTCGGAGTCGAGGTCATCTTCCTGCGGCAGCTGATCGCGCAAGCGAAGCAGCAAGATGTGGCCATCGGCATCTCGACCAGTGGCGGCTCGCGCAACATCATCGTGGCTTTGGAAGAAGCTCGAAAGCGTGGCCTGTTAACTGCTGCCCTGTTAGGCTATGACGGCGGCGAGGTCTTGCGTCGCGGCTTGGCCGACTTCCCTATCGTTGTTCGCAGCGACTATATCCCCCGCATTCAAGAGGTGCAGGCTTCCGTCTACCATGTGATTCGGGAGCTATTGGAGGTTTTGGAGCGTGGCGAAGTTTGAACTTTATGGAACCGCTCGCTGCCCGTACACGCAGGAAATGCGGGACTGGCTCGAGTTTCGGCGCTGCGATTTCGACGAGTATGACGTCGAGGCCGACCCGCAGGCTCGTGTGCGCATGCGCACAGTGGCCGGTGCCGAGCGCACTGTACCCTTGTTGGTGGAAGACGGTAAGGTAGTGCAGGTCGGTTGGCAGGGCCGTGGTTGCATTGTCGATGCGGAATAACTATGCCGAGTGCCTGCTCCATTCGCGTACGCGGCGTGGTCCAGGGTGTAGGATTTCGTCCGTTTGTCTACCGGCTGGCGCAGGCCAATACCTTGTTCGGATGGGTGCTCAATGATGAGCAAGGCGTCCAGATTCACCTGGAAGGCACTGAGCAGAGCCTGCAGAATTTCTTTCGTGACCTGAAATCGCGGCCGCCCTCTGCCGCTGCCATTTCTGAAATCGAAATAGAGCCCACGGCTCTGCTGGGCATTGAAGACTTCACCATTCGCGAGAGCGGACACGGCGGCGAACGCCGCACCACTCGGGTTTCTCCTGACCTCCCCGTCTGCGAGGCCTGTCTAGCGGAAATGTCCGATCCCTACGATCGCCGCTACGGCTATCCCTACATCAATTGCACCAACTGCGGTCCGCGCTACACCGTGATTCTAGCTCTGCCCTACGACCGGCCCAATACCACGATGAAGTCGTGGGCGCTCGACGAACGCTGCAACCACGAATATCACGATCCCGCAGACCGGCGCTTTCATGCTCAACCTGTCGCCTGTCCGGAATGCGGGCCGAATTATTCCCTGCATCACGGCAAAGAAACCATCTACGGCGACTTGGAATCGGTGCGCCGGGCGGCAGTCTTGATGAGTGAAGGCAAAATTCTAGCGGTTAAGGGATTGGGCGGATACCACCTCGCCTGCGATGCCTGGAATGTCGCGGCGGTCGCCGCTCTCCGCATGCGCAAATATCGCAAGGAAAAACCCTTCGCGGTCATGGCCGGTGACCTGCAGGTCGCTCGCACTCTGGTGGAACTCTCTCCAGAGGCGGAAAAGTTGCTTACTTCTCAGGCGCGACCCATCGTGCTCGCACTCGCGAAAAAGCAACTGCCGGGCGTAGCTCCTGACAATCGCGAGTTAGGCGTCATGCTGCCCTATACTCCCCTACACTATCTGCTCTTTGCCGCGGGCGCTCCCGGCGCATTAGTCATGACGAGTGCTAACCGCTCCAATGAGCCTATCGCCTACGAAGACGACGATGCTCTGCAACAACTTTCGTCGATCGCCGACGGCTTCCTGATCGGACAGCGCCCTATCGCGCGTCGAGTCGATGACTCCGTCGCCCGCGTTGGAACTTTCGGCCCAGCCATTCTCCGTCGCGCCCGCGGATACGCCCCCGGCGCCGTCACGCAGCTTCCGGTCGAGAGACCAATCTTGGCTCTGGGTGCCGATTTGAAGAACACCATCACGCTAGTCGTCGACGGCCAAGCCTTCGTCAGCCAGCACATCGGCGACCTCGAACACTTCCAGTCGTTCCGTGCCTTCAAAGAAACCGTCAACGATCTGATTTCCATGTATGAAGTGAAGTGGGACGAGATCCTCGTCGTTCACGATTGCCACCCGCAATATGTCTCGACCTCGCTTGCGGCGTCACTGCCCGCTGCCGAGCATCACACCGTTCAGCATCACCGCGCTCACATCGCTTCCGTTTTGGCTGAGCGCGTGGAGTGGGAAAAGAAAGTTCTTGGCATCAGCCTTGACGGAACCGGTTTCGGCGATGACGGCTCGATCTGGGGTGGGGAAATCTTCCTGGGCAGCATCAGAGAAGGCTTCGACCGCATTGCCCATCTGCGCCAAGCTCTGCTTCCCGGAGGAGACGCTGCCGCGCAATATCCAGTGCAAGCCTCCGCCGGATTCCTGAGCCAACTCGAAAATCTGCCTTGGTTGAACGATGTTCCGTTCGATTTTCCCGTACGTTATGGATTGGCGTTGGAGCTAGTACAGAAGCGGGTTCGGACCTTCCCCACCACATCCACGGGAAGGCTTTTCGACGCGGCCGCAGCCCTGATCGGCTTCACCCGCGAAATCACCTTTGAAGGGCAGGCGGCAATGTGGCTGGAGCAACTCGCTCGCACCGCTGATCCCACGGAACCGTATCCGTTCCCTTTTGCTGGGAGTGAACTCGATTTTCGTCCGCTGCTGAGAGCTGTGATCGAGGATCGCGTGAAAGGCAGAGCTCCAAACGAAATCGCGCGAGCCTTCCAACGCGGAGTGGCGCAAGGATTGTCCGATGGTACCCTCGCCCTTGCGAAGTTTCACCATGTGGACGTAGCAGTGCTATCCGGCGGCGTCTTTCAGAATGAGCTTCTTCTTGAAGACATGAAATCAATCTTGGAAACTTCGGGGATTCAGCTCTGGACCAACTCCAACGTCCCCGCCAACGATGGCGGAATCAGCCTGGGACAGGCGGCCCTGGCCGCGTTTGGTCAATTCAATGAGACGGCAGCCTAGACCCTATGCATGAACTTTCCATCGCGATGAGCATCGTAGAGATGGCGCAGGAAGAAGCCGAGCGTCGTGGCATTCAGGTTTGCGCTGTCCATCTCAAGCTTGGTCGTTTGTCAGGCGTAGTCAAAGAAGCGTTGCTTTCATCTTATGAAATGGCCTGTTTCGACACTCCGCTCGCCGGCTCACAACTGGTGATTGAAGAAATCCCTATCGTGGTTTTCTGTCCGAACTGCAAAGCCGAGCGGCCGCTCAGTTCCATGCAACTCTTTTGTTGCAGTGAATGCGGTACTCCCACGGCAGAGGTCGTGCACGGGAAAGAGTTGGAGGTCGTTGCTCTGGAGGTGGCGGCATGAACTCCGATCCTCGTCTGGTCGAAGTCCGGAAAAACGTCTTCAAGCAGAACGATCTGGTAGCCCGTGCACTGCGCCAACAATTTCAGTCGGCGGGCGTTTTCGTCGCGAGCCTGGTATCGAGCCCGGGTTCGGGCAAGACCGCTTTTCTCGAGCGGCTCCTAACCCAACTGATGCCCCAATATCGTGTCGCTGCGTTGGTGGGCGATCTCGCCACCGAGAACGACGCCCTGCGTTTATCCCGCAGCGGCGCCCCGGTTCGCCAGATCACCACCGGGACTCTCTGTCATTTGGAAGCGTCTATGGTACAGAGCTCGCTCGCGGGTTGGGATTTGCGCGAACTTGACTTCCTTTTCGTTGAGAATGTCGGAAATCTCGTCTGCCCTTCCTCCTACGACTTGGGAGAAAATCTGCGCTTGGTCTTGAGCTCCGTCACCGAGGGGGAAGATAAGCCCCTAAAATATCCGACTATCTATAACAGTTCTGATCTTGCGCTGATTACCAAGATGGATCTCGCGGCCGCCGTCGAATTCGACGAAGCCGCCGCTTTACGCAATATTCACGCCGTCCGGCCGGGAATGAGAGTTTTCAAGGTCTCTTCCAAGAACGGCATTGGTATGGCAGAATTCGCGGATTACATCTGCTCCCGCTTGGTCGGATCCCGCACCTCGGCAGTTGTTTAAACATCACGGCGCCAGCGAAGCAAGAGCTTTTGCCACACAAAAGAAATTATTCGCGGGGTGCGATCGTCGGCCACTCGACCACTCCTACCCGGCCGTCGGGTCCAATCGTCAGCGTTGGCGCGTACAGCCCCAGATATTCTCGCCTCCACCACAGTCTCTGGTCGCGCTTATCTTTCATGCTGGTAAACCGGTACTGCCACAAAACCACGCGGATTATCTTCGGCGGACCCTGCGGAAAGGGATTGCCAGCGAACAACTCCAACACGTCCTGGTCGTGTGCTAGCAAGCGCTCTTCCGTCGACGGGACGATGGGATACTCCCGCCACGATCCCAGCGAGGCGAACCACAAGTTCCAATCGAATCGCGGCTGGTGAGGCGCGTAAAGACCCGGCGGCTTGTCAATATCTTGCGGCTTGAAGCGAAAAGGATAAGCTACCCAATTGGAGCCATCGTTCGAGCCCTGAAATTCGATCTCATACCGCCCACGCGTCATCACCGCGAACAAGCCATATTGATTCGCGATGCGAAAAGGCTCGAGCAAAGCTACCGGGGTTCTGGGCAACGGCAGCGATGGCCACACGATCCAGAGCATCTCAGCGGTCGTCACAAAAAAGATCCACGTCAGCATGACGCCGGTCAGAGAAATCTTCAGCGTATGCAGTGGAGACGGGATGTCTTCATCATCCGGCAACTCTTTTGCCGGCACGCCACCTTCCGGCAAGGCCGGCATCCATTTCGCAGGCAAAACCTGCCGCAACCAGCCGTCGTCCAGCAGCAATACGCCCAGCACCAGCACCAGGTAATTGAGGAAGGTGTAGTTGGCCGTGAGAATCACGCCAATCTCCCACGGCGTCACGATGCAGAAGCACAGAATCCGCCAGCGCCGCGGCAAGAACAACATCCACACCAGGCCGAGTTCCAGCGCGAGCGTGGCATACACGGTGCCCGCATGAAACCAGTGCGGCAGGTGCTGCACGTACCAGCCGATCCAGGTTGGCAGGGGTCCGTTCTGGTAGTACTCATCCATGGCCGTGAAGTTGCGCCACTGCGGATCGCCGCTCGCCAACTTCACCATGCCCGATTCAAAGTAAATGCGAAACCACTCCCATTGCAGCAGAAACAAGCTCGCCCGCGACGGTGGATTCGCTTCTCCCCAACCCGGACGGAATCCGCGCGGCGCGAAGAACAACGCGATGAAACCCGCTTCCAGCAGCATACCGTCCGACTGGTAACCGGAAAAATCCTGCGCCGCGCTCACGAAGGAAAGAAAGCAGAGAAAACAAATGAACAATGTCCCGCGCGGCCAGATGTTCACGACCACCAGCAAAGACGCCAGCATGCCTAACCAGCAAAGCGCCAGCAGCAGCGTGCGAACTGGACGAGAACCAAAGCAGCGTGGGAGCGAACCAGAAACGCGACGAACCCAGAGACCGAGCCACCGATTGCAGATATTCGTTCGCAGGCAGAATTCCATTGGGGCCGATCAGCCCGCGAATCTGAAATACCAGCGAACTGAAAGCGGAGAAATAGATGAGGCCCAGCGCGCGAAGAAATAACCAGCGCGGAATCAGACGATCCCGGGCTCCGTCATCAAATAACCAACGCGCAGGCGATACCGAGGTCCAATCCATCAGCGGGTCATTATAAAGGTGGCCGCCACCCTAAATCCGGTAGTCCACGTCACCCATATTCCCGGTTCAATTTAGAATGTCAGGAAGGCCTTCACCATGTGCAGAAACATCAAAATCCTTTTCAACTTCGACCCACCGGTTACCGACGACGAAATCCGGGCGGCTTCGCTGCAGTTCGTAAGAAAAATCAGCGGCTTCCAGAAACCCTCCAAGGCCAACGAAGCTGCGTTCCACGCCGCCATCGACGAGGTGGCCGCCGCTTCGACCCGCCTTCTGCGCTCAATGGAGACCAACGCGCCACCGAAGAATCGGGAAGAAGAAGCCGCAAAGGCCAAGGCTCGCGCCGCGGAGAGATTCGGCGCCTGATTCCGCCGTTTCACTTTTTTTGGATTGTGGTCACGGGAAGGAAAAACACGTGGAGACAGCCGCCTCGGCTGTCTCCGAGCAAAGTGAGGCGGCCTTTATGAAATCTTCGACCTCACCGAGTTCAGTCTGAAAAACGAGTCCGCCAGCGCGCTCGTCTCTTCCAGGAAAGTACGCAACTCCTCCGGCTTCACCTTCCGGTTTGCACGGAACACAATCACGGAGTCTCCAGAACCTTCCAACAGACCAATTCTTCTTGTGATCCAGAGCTCTCCAGGAACGAAAGCAGCGTAGGATTGAACAACTCGCGCGCCATCTCTTGCTCTGGACTGCGCACTTGATACCGCCGCGAGAATTCTGGATGAGAGTCAAAATTGATGTTCTTGTGCGAAAGCGCGTCGACAATCTTCCCCATAATCCCTTTGGGTTGCATCTCGAACTCCGGCATCTGCATTCCCGGCTTCGAAAAGCTGGCCACCGTCTGCGCATGAGTTTGCGCGTTACGGCCATCGCTAGTCACGTACGAGTAGTCAAACAAGGTTACAGCCGCCCCACTGGAACTGCCCGTCATAATGTTGCGGAAGGCCTTGCCGCTGCCTTTGGTAAACAACGTCGTGGTCAGACTGGGAGCCTTGGTTTTATCGTTCCCCTCAAAAGTAAATCCCATGGCCAGTGCACTCGCAGTCATCGCCTGAGTGCGTTTGCGAGCGAAAGAAGCGCTGATCGCAACCACGATGGCAATCACTAGAATTCCAATTCCAAGCAACGGGAGCCAGTCGGGAACTGCGAAGATTGTCAGCATAAGATTGACTCTCCCCTCTCTACCGTGGCATTCCGATCTAGGTCCACAAACCAGTGCAGTCTAGAGTGGGTTGCGTATTCTTCTCTCCCTTGCCGATCTGGTTATGCCGCCAACTTCTGTGGTACAGCGGCTTCTGGCGTCGCCTTTGCCGCCATATATCCCTTGGCCGCGATGCCCGCGAAATACAAGCTTGCCAGCAACCCGAGATATGTCCCCATGCCCAGTGAAATCGCCTTCATCACTTCTTCCTGCATCTGGTTTTGCAAGTCTCCGTAGGCACCGCTCGCCCCGCCGCCCATCGCACTCGTCAGGCTGCTGCGCGCCATGATCCCCACGATCACCATGAACACCAGCGGCAGCAATCCGCCTAGCACGGCCCGCTTGTCTTTCCAGAAGAAATGCACGAACGGTCCCGCGATCGCGATCACCGCCAAGAAGCCATAAATCCCCGCGCTCGGATGCCCGTTGCGTTCCATTGCTTCCATCGCGTTGTTGGTATTCAGGAAGCCCAGAATCTGCCAGAAGCTGAAATCCATCTTCCCGAAGGGAAGCTGAATGGAAGCCGCGGTTAGCCAAACCCAGGAAAGAAACAGCACCGCGCCCGCTACCAGGTTCGGCATCCCTACCTTGGCCACGATGCGCCCGAAAAGCTCTCCGCCCTTGTTCTTGGTCGCGTCCAATGCCAGCGCCGCCTGCTCTTTCGCAAGCTGCGCATCTGAAACCGCCGTAATCCCGGTAATATTTCCGGTCGCATCGAACTCAACATCCACCGCCAACCCCGGCTTTGCCGGAACTTCAGACTTCCAGACTCCTTCCAGACCAAAGGGATACTGCTGCCCTTCCACCATCAGCAGCCCTGGCCCCGCGTACGGATCGCGCAATACCTTTCCTCGCTTGGTCATCTTTCTTCCCTCTCAATCGTGTGAAGTTTGCGAATCGTTCCTGTTGTGCCCCGCCATCCGGAGTGTTAGCATTCCCCCGTTCTCGGATCGCTTGCCGAGACCGGCCCAGGTACTAGCCCTCCACCCCGCATTGCGCAAGTACGCAGGAAAAACCGTCATGTCGTTGGAGAATTCTGCGAGGCCACACTCAGGGGATGGAGCCACCACGCCCGAACAACGCCGGGCGCTCGACGAGCTTTTCAGCCTCACTTACGAAGAACTGCGCCGCCTGGCTTCCTCTGTGCGGCGTGGCGATCCCAGCGCTACCCTCACGCCTACTGTCCTGGTCAACGAAGCTTGGTTGAAGCTCTCCAACTCACCGGAACTTGGCTCGGCGTCCCGCCTGCATTTCAAGCGCATCGCCGCCCGCGCCATGCGGCAGCTGTTGATCGAATCCGCGCGACGCCGTCATTCCAGCAAACGCGGCGGTGACGACGATGTCACCGTCATCACCTATGACGAGACGATGCTGCCGGTAACCACCTGTGGGAAGGAACTGCTGGCGCTCGACGCCGCCCTCGACGAGTTGGCGCGCATCGAGCCGCGTCAAGCATTGATGGTGGAAAGCCGCTTCTTCGGCGGACTCGACGTCACCGAAACCGCCACTCTTCTCGGCGTCTCCGAAGCCACCATCCTCCGCGATTGGCGCGCTGCCAAAGCCTGGCTCGCCCAAGCGCTCCGTCACGCAAAATGACTACCCCAATGGACACCACGCGCTGGCAGCGGATCCAGACGCTCTTCCACGAGGCTGCCGACCTTCCTGCCACCGAGCGACAGCCGTTCCTTCAGGCCGCTTGCGGGGATGATGACAAGCTCATCACGGAAGTCACAGCCATGCTCGACGCTGACGATCAGGGCGGATCACTGCTCGACCGCGACATGGCCCAAGTCGCGCATCAGATGCTCGCCGGCGCAGATCCTGCTTCCGGCGGCAAAGAGTTTGGTCCCTACACGCTGAAGAGAATTCTCGGCGAGGGCGGCATGGGCGTCGTCTATCTCGCCGAGCGCAAAGACCTCGGCAACGAGGTCGCCATCAAGATTCTGCGCGACGCCTGGTTATCCCCCGCTCGCCGCGAGCGCTTCGCCAGCGAACAACGCCTGCTCGCACAGCTGAATCATCCGTCAATTGCCCGCCTCTATGACGCTGACACCCTTCCTGACGGCACTCCCTGGTTTGTCATGGAGTATGTCGAAGGACTCCCGCTCACGGACTACTGCCAGCAGCACAAATGCTCCATCACACGGCGCTTGCAGCTCTTTCGCCAGGTCTGCGAAGCGGTGCAGTACGCCCACGCTCATGCTGTCATTCATCGTGACTTGAAACCGTCGAATATTTTTGTGAAGTCGGAGGGCAGCGTGCGCCTGCTCGACTTCGGCATTGCCAAGCAACTCGAAAGCCTCGACACTCCCGTCAACCAGACGCTTACCATCATGCGTCTGATGACTCCCGCCTACGCCGCTCCCGAGCAGATTCGCGGCGAGAGCCTCGGAGTTCACACCGATGTCTATTCGCTCGGCGTCATTCTCTTTCAGTTGCTGACCAACCGCCTCCCGTTCGACCTCACCAATCTCACTCCTGGCGAAGCCGCCAGCATCGTCGCCGAGCACGAACCGGGCAAGCCTTCGTCCGCCGCCGAAGACTCGCAGCGCTTGGAAATCAGCGAAAACTCCTGGGCCGATCTCGATGTGCTCTGCCTCACGTCAATGCACAAGGATCCGCAACGCCGCTACAGGTCGGCGGAAGCGTTGATTCGCGACATCGATCACTACTTAGCAGGGGAGCCGCTCGAAGCTCGTCCCGACAGCCTGCGCTACCGCGCCGCGAAATTCGTTCGCCGCAATCGACGCGCTGTCATCAGCACCGCGCTGGTCTTCGCAGTGCTCCTCGGACTGATCACTTTCTTCACCTTGCGCCTCGCCAAGGCGCGCGACACCGCTCTCGCCGAAGCTGCCCAGACGCAACGCATTCAGCAGTTCATGACCAATTTGTTTCAAGGAGGAGACGAAGCTGCCGGACCCGCCGACAATCTTCGCGTCGTCACCCTTCTCGATCGCGGCGTGCAGCAGGCGCAATCCCTCAGCAGCGATCCCAAAATCCAGGCCGAGCTGTACCAGAATCTCGGAGCTATCTACCAAAAGCTTGGCAAATACGATCAGGCCGACACGTTATTGCGCCAGGCCCTCGAGCAGCGCAAACATCTTTACGGAAATGACAGCCCCGAAGTCGCTGAAAGCCTCACCGCACTTGGCTTGCTGCGTCTGGATCAGGCGCATTTGGATGACGCCGAGCAACTCACCCGTCAGGGACTAGAAATGGCCAAGCGCGATCTCCCGCCCGATCATCCCGCCATCGCCAAGGCGAACCTGGCTTACGGAACCGTACTCGCGCAACGCGGGTCGTACGATCAAGCCATTCAGGTGCTGAACGAAGCGGTGCGGTTCGAATCCGCTCCAGGCGCGGCGCCCACCGATCTCGCCGCCAGTCTCGATGCCCTCGCCGCCGCTCAATATTCGGCGGGACACTACGACCTCTCGAACGCGCTCTACCACCGTCTTCTCGATATGCACCGCACACTGTATGGTGAGCGTCATCCTCTCGTAGCCGATGATCTGGGAAACCTCGCGTCCATTCAGCAGGACCTCGGCTACTACAGCGAAGCGGAAAAGTTTGACCGCGAAGCGCTCGCTATTACCGAGGAATATTACGGAAGGGACCATCCCAAAACCGCCACCGATCTCACTATGCTCGGCCGCTCTCTCGAAAATCAAAACAAGTTCGACGAGTCAGAAAAATATCTGCACCAGGCGCTCGCCATCCAGGAACGCGTTTACGGACCGGTCCATCCTTCCATCGCTGATACCCTCAACGAACTCGCCAATGACGCTTCCATGCGCAATCACCTCGATGAAGCCGAAGCCCAGTTTCAGCGCGTCGTTGACATTTACCGCTCAATCTACGGCGATCATCACTACCTGGTCGCGATCGCGCTCTCGAATGTAGGGAGCATTCACAACGACAAGAAGGACTACGCCGGAGCCGAAGCGATCTTCCGCGACACGATCCGCCGCTTGACCGAAACTCTCTCTGCTGACAACGTGAACACCGGGATCGCACAGATTAAACTCGGCCGGGCGCTGCTCCGCCAAAGCAAATTCGAAGAAGCACAGGCCGCCACCCTCGCCGGATACAACGTTCTTATCAAGCAATCGAGCCCTGAAACCAGCTTTGTCCGAGCCGCACGAAAAGACCTAGTGACAGATTATGAAGGGTTGAAGGAACCAGAAAAGGCGGCAAGATTCCGCGCAGAAATGGCCGCGGCCGAGGCCAAAGCAGCAGAAACAACAAACAAGAAGTAGCCGGATTACGGCGCAGAAATATAGATACACAAACAATAGAAAGTTCCCTCTGTCTCTGTGGAGAATGTTCTTAGTGCAGTGACTGCGCCAAACTATCCAGATTCTGGGGGCGCACAAGAATCACTCCGCCGCGCGGGCTATCGATATCGGCAATCAGGAAAAACGAAATCGACACCACTAGCGGCAGCACCAGAAACAGAAACCGATGCGACCCCGCATTCCGCCCTCCGTAGCCAATCAGTAGATTGCAGCAGATCCCGATCAAGATCATCAAACCCCACGCCGACACCGGGATGCGATTCCACCACGCCGCCTGCGTATAACCTTGCGAGTTCAAGACATCGTTCATCCCTGAAAGCGTGAGAGCCAAAACGGGCGTAGGCTGCGCCGCTGCCGGAGCGCGCACCGCCGACCACAAATCGTTTTGTATTTGCGACGTGGTAGCGTTGATCTTCTCTAACTCCTCATCGTCTCGAGTCTCGTAATACCGAATTCGCTGCCTTAGATAGCTCTTTAGCAACTCACGAACTCGCGCCCCATCCGCCGTAGGCAACAAGTCCGCCCTGACATATTCCGTGCCAATCGCATTGGCCTCGGCTTCCTCGTAATTTTTGCGCTGGTCGTAGCGGCTGATCGCCATCGAAAAGGTGAATCCGATGATCAGGCCGAGCAGGGTCAACGTGGCAGCCACGATCATGCTAAAATCGTCGCGCTCCTCGTCCTCCATCTTCTTCCGCCGCTGGCTCAGCGCCAATCCGACCCGCGCCGCTAGCCACAACGCAATCAGTGCGAAAATGAAAACGACTGCCGGGAAGTTCATCATCTTACTCATACGGCCACCCTTCTCTCATTGATCGAAAGAATCTTACCAGCCCTCGGCGAACGACAGTACCTCGCCTCAACTGGGCCCAGCGGAACGGGCCGTCCCTAGCCTGATTCGGGCCGTGACCGTGTATAATCGCGGGCAACTTTGAGGGGACCGAGGCCGCGTCAACTTCGCTGGCATGGCGCACCAGGCCGAAACCGCATCCAGGATTGCGAACACCCCGACCAGGAGATCACTTGAAATACTCAACGAAAATGCACTTCCTCTGTCCCTCTCGCCAGGTAGCTTTCGTGCGGGGTATCGCGATTCTCTTTCTGCTGATCGCTGCGGTCTCGAGCCATACCGCCTCCGCACAGACTACTGGATTCACCGGCATCTTCGGCGGTGGGCCCTTTTATAAAAACGCGTCCGCCAACATCGCGGAAATCGAGCATTCCGGCTTCACCGAAGCCATCGTCTGGAGCGTCGAGGTCAACAGTGCCGGCGACCTGAATTTCAACGGAGAATTCCCACTCACCTCGGGCGGCGTCTATATCGGCGATCAGACGCATTCCGATTTTGCTTCGAACATGGCGCTGCTGAAGCAAGGCACGGTCAAGCGTGTCACGTTTAGTGTCGGATCCTCGAACATCGGAGACTGGCAAGATATCACCGCGCTGGTTCAATCGCAGGGTACCGGCACAAACAGCATCCTTTATAAGGACTTCGCCGCTCTGAAAGCGGCCATCCCCGCTCTTGACGCCATCGACTTCGACGATGAGAACAGCTTCAACTCTCCCACAACGATTGCCTTCGGCGTCATGCTCGGCAAACTCGGATACAAGGTCGAGCCAGATCCATTCGACAACAGCAGTTATTGGACCAACATCGTCGCGCAGATCAACACGCAAGCTCCGGGCACATCCGACGGCGTCCACCTGCAAGCCTACGCAGGCGGCAGCGGAAACAATCCCTGCGTGGGATGGAACTTCGGCACGGTTCCCGTCTTTCCCGGTCTGTGGGATCTGAACGATACGCCCGCTCAGGTGCAAACCATCATGAGCGGCTGGCATGCGCAATGCGGCATTACTGGCGGATTCATGTGGCTCTACGACGACTTCGTCGGCAATGGCCTCGCCGCACAATACGCCGCCGCCATCAACAACGCAGTCGCCAGCAGCGGCTTCACTCTCTCCGGACCCGCAAATGTCTTCTTGAATCAAAATTCCAGCACGAACGCCGTTATCACCATCACCCCGTTCGGAGGCTTCACCGGTCAGGTCACGCTGAGCTTGTCGACCTTGCCGAAAGGCGTTCAATCGAAGATCCAGGTGAACGGCAACCAACAGAAAATTCTGCTGAAAGCTTCTCCGTCGGCGACCACTGGATTCACCACGGTCACTGTAACCGGCACTTCCGGCACCATCACGGAAACTTTCAACTTCACGCTGGCGGTAAGTGCAGCCGTGGGCACTACGGGGAAAGGCACGCCAGTCGATCTAACTTCGGAGTACAGTCTGTTCGGCATCTATACCGACGGGTCGACTTACACCACCGGCGGCCTAGATGGCGACGGGTATTCCTATTCGTCGAACCTGCTCACCCCGTCGCGCGTCTTCAACGGCGTTCTTCTCGACGTCGGGCCTGCCAATTCAGCCGACGCAGTCGCCTGCAGCGGCCAGGTCGTAACCCTGCCCGCGGGACAGTTCTCGAGCCTGATGCTGTTGGCCACCGGCATCCAGGGCAATCAAACCGCGCAAACCTTCACGGTGACTTACACCGATGGAACCAGCTCGAAGTTCACGCAAAACTTTAGCGACTGGTTCACGCCGCAGAAATATCCTCACGAATCCGAGGGCGTCGCCATGGCCTACCGGAATTTCGACAACGGCACCAAAGACCAGCGCACCTTCAACCTCTATGCCTACCGCTTCGCTCTGAATTCGGCGAAGACAGTGCAAAGCGTAACGTTACCCAACGATGCTGATGTCGCGGTCCTGGCAGCAACGGTGGTTCCGTAAGCTAGGCAGTTTGCAGGCAAACAAGGTGCCCATTTCTCGCGAAGTTCGCGGGAAGTGGGCACTTCCATTTGATTTCGGAATAATCGCCGTTTGCGTTCCGCGCCTGCAGGACGAGCACAACCCCGAACTGTCGTCGCGATCTTAACTCCAATGCTGAGGCAGTCAATTCTTGCAGGAAGGGGTCGCCGCACGATGACATGCCCGGCTACGGTGGGCCGCGCTTCAACCGGCAACTGGTGCGTCATTCAGTGGCGGGTGAAGTTGCAGAAAGGCGGCAGCTGCCTCGCGTGCACGTCCTGCGATTTCGCGGGGGTTCGGTCGCTCGGCGACGCCGAGCAGCAGGCTGACCATCAAATCGCGCCAGAGCAGCCCGGCGAACTGCTCGGCAAGTTCGGCAGGCCGGCCCGTGAGCAGTCCGGACGCCTGGGCCTCGGCCATGATTTTACGCAGGGCGGCACGGCTTGCCTCGCGTCCTATAGAGTTGAGCGCACGCGCCACTTCGGGGGCCTGGACCGCCTCGGCGATCGCCAGTCGGAATACCGCAATGACCGTGGGATCGCTTATTTCGCGGACGAGCTTCGTTCCGAAAGAGGCCAGCACCTGCTCTAGGCTCTCGCGATCGCGCAGCACGGGCAGGTCAGCGGGCACGTCCAGTCGCTTGGCGCGCTCGCTGATGCAGGCGATCAGCATTTCCTGTTTGTTGCCAACCAGCGCGTACAGCTCTCGCTTCGAAACGCGCGCGCGCGTCGCGATCTCAAGCGTGCTGGCCGTTGCGTAGCCGCTCTTCATGAACGCCGCAAAGGCCGCCTCAAGGATGCGCTCGCGCACCGCGGTTTCGTCGCCTTTCTGGCGGTTTCTTGACCTCGATGCCTTGGCCATCACCCTCTCTTTGCCGATCCTGGTACCGTATCGTACCATCGTGAGCTCAGGGAGTTGAAGGAAATTTTCATGCTTCCTTTCTTCTGGTAAGCTACGTCTAAAGCGTATGGTACCCAGTGGTACCATAGATGATTTCGTGAGGAATCAGAAGGAGCTGAACGATGAATATTGAATTGTCCTCCCTGCTGCTGGCGTTCGCGACGGTCCTGGCGCCGATGGCGCAAGGTCAGTCCACACCGCCGCAGCCCAAGATCACCGGAGTGCTGGCGATGCTTTCACCAAAACCGGGAGTTACGGTCGCGCAAGTCATGAACATCATGCCCGCAGAAATTCGTGCGACCGTTCCTCTGTATCTCGACGGCAAGATTCAGCAGTGGTTCACGCGCGGCGACGGCCGAGGCGTCATCTTCCTGCTGAATTGCAAAGATGTGGAGGAGGCTCGGGCCCTGCTCGAAAGCCTGCCTCTCTCGAAGGGAAACCTCATGGACGAGCAATTCATTCCGGTCGGGCCATTCTTGCCGCTCGGGATGTTGTTGAGAGATAGCCCGGCCACTAAGTGAACTCGGGCATCGTGATTCGCGCTCTCGATCTTGCATTCGTATGTATCTCATCCAAACGGAAATCTTCACTCTGACAGGAGGACAAATGGCACCGGAAACCATCTTCAATATTCATCTCGTTCTAGGTTATGTCGCGTGGCTGCTTTGCTTCCGCGCATACCTTCTGCCCAGGCTCAGGTCAATGGACCAGGTCGACGCGCAACGCGCCATCGCCACGCTGCACAGCTTCCGCTTCTTCGGGTTGGTCTTTATCCTTCCAGGCGTCGTCGGCACCCTGCCCGCTAGCTTCGCCACATTCGCCGCCTATTGGGACCTGGCGACCGGGGTCTTGGCCATGCTGGCGCTGCTCACGGTGAGGATACGTCCGCTGTTCTGGTTGTTCGTAGTTGCCTTCAATCTTGTGGGAGTGATCGACCTCATCCTGGACTATTACCACGCCGTTCAGGTCGGCCTTCCTGCGATGGCGGGGCAGTTGGGCGCAACATATGCAATCCCGATCATCTATGTGCCGGTGTTGATGATTACGCACGTGGCCGCATTCTATTTGCTGCTGCGTCCTCAGCCCAAGGCAGTTCGTACCTTCGCTGGCGGTGCGGCGGCATCCTAAAATCGCCGCCTTTGTGTTTGGGAGCGGCGAAACTAGAAGCGCGGTGCCTGTAAGGGAGTGCTACCTGATTCGAGAAATGCTAGTTGATCAATTTTGCCCGGAACTCGTAAGCTTTCCGCAACATTCGGGACGGTCAGGCAGGCTTGAGCGGTCCCATCCACCGCCGAGGGCTTGAATCAGCAACACTGTGTTCGCCATCCGCCGTCCTAAAATGTTGACAGCAGTGACTTCATCGGTGAGGGCGGCACTTTGCGCGGTGATCACCTCGAGATAACTTGTGACGCCGCCCTTGTAACGGGTGACTGAAAGATCAAGCGATCTCTGCGAAGCCGTAACTGCTTCATCCTGGACCTTCGCCTCATTTTCCAAGACTCTGACAGCGGCGAGATTGTCTTCGACCTGTTGGAACCCAACCAGCACGTTCTCTCGATAAGCAGCCACTTGAAAGTCATAAGCCGCACGCGCCTGATCGTTGAGCGAACGCCGTCTTCCAACATCGAAGACTGTACCAACGGCGGAAAGTCCGATTGACCACAAGCCGCTGGGACCGTTAATCAAAGTTGTGATGGCGGAGCTTTCAAATCCTCCCGAGGCTCCCAGGTTGACCAGCGGGTAATAAGCCGTTTTGGCGACTCCGATCTGAGCATTGGCCGATGCCACACGCCGTTCCGCGGCTGCGATATCCGGGCGTCGTTCCAGCAATTCTGATGGCACAGAGATAGGAAGGTGTGGAGGCGGTGCCGTGAGAGGAAGCGGGGGGAGGCTGAACTCCTCTGGCGGCTTCCCGATCAGGATGGCGACTGCATGTTCGTACTGTGCCCTGAGTACGCCTACGTCAATAGCTTCTGCTCTGACTGTTTGCAGCTGAGTTAGCGCTTGCTCAACTTCCACTTCTGACGCTATCCCTCCCTGGAAACGGCTTTGCGTTAATTCCGCCGCCTGCTCGTATTCCGTAACCGTAGAGTTCAGAAGTTGTTCTTCGGCATCGAGGCTCCGCGCCTGAAAGTAATCCACGGCCAGGTCCGCGTGCAGGCTCAGGTTGACGGTCGCCAGGTCCGCCGCACTCGCCTGCGCTTGTTCTCGAAAGGACTCCACGTTTTTTCGAATCCTCCCCCAAACATCGGCCTGATAGGAGACGTCGAATGGCAACACGAAATCGTTCTCGGTGATGCCGTTAAAAATCGAATTCGGAGGTGGCCTGTTCGACGACACTCTGGTTCGAGTCGCTGATGGTCCGGCTGTCACAGTTGGATAGTAGTCCGCCCGAGCATAGCGCAGGGCAGCTCGCGCCTGCCGATATTGCGCTTCGGCGGCTTTCAGATTCTGGTTTGAAACGTTGAGCTGCAACTCCAACGCATCAAGCTGAGGATCCTGGAATATCGTCCACCAAGTACCACCAAGATTCTGATCATTCGGTTGCGCGGGTTTCCAGTCTCCTATTTCTTTGTAGGCAGGGGGAGACTGCACCACCGGTTGGTGGTACTTCGGGCCAACCACGCATCCCGTGAACTGAAGCGCTGCGATCACGATCAGAACCCGCCTGGCTGCTTTCCGTGAGCTTCCGTAAATCGGTTTTCGAGACAGCGTCACTTGATGTCTCCCGGCAACGTTGCCTGAACAATCTGGACTTCCTGGCCGGAAACAATCGAATCGGGCGGGTTGATAACTACCTGATCATTCGACTTGAGGCCGGAGACAACCTCTATCTTGTCGCCGAAATCGTGCCCAGGAGTGACTGGTGTCAGTACAACCTTCCCGCCTTTGACAACACCAACGCGTAACCCCTCGGTGCGGAATAGCAGAGTATTAACCGGAATCAGGAAGGTCGAAGACTGGGTCGGAACCGCTAAGTGAACCTCCGCATAGGAGCCGGTGAGCAGTGTGCCGGTAGGGTTGTCTACGTCGATTTCGGTCAGCAGAGTACGAGTTGTGAGGTTAATGTCATCGGCGGTGCGCACCACTTTTCCCTGAAATTTTCTGTCTGGAAATTCAGCCAGACTGAGGTCGGCCGTCATGCCGATTTTGATTCCTCGCGAGTATTCTTCGGGTACGTTCACGCTCAGCCATCCACGATGTGTATACCAGGTTTTGAAGAGGCATTATGCGCGATACACGCCTGAGTTGGTGGAACGGTTTTGCGGCGTTCCCCGCGAGCGGTTCCTGAAAATTGCCGAAACGTTTTGCTCGGCATCAGGTCCGGAAAAGACGGGGGCCATCTGCTATGCGCTGGGTTGGACGCAGCAGTCGAAGGGTCCACAGATCATTCGCGCCGCTGCGATCCTGCAACTGCTCCTCGGCAACATCGGACGGCCCGGAGGAGGCATTCTCGCTCTGCGCGGGCATGCTTCGATTCAAGGTTCAACCGATATCCCGACCCTTTACGACATTTTGCCTGGCTACTTGCCCATGCCGAATCTGGGGTTGAACTCAGACAATCTTGCCAACTATATCGCGGCAAATCGCGATCCCACGGGCTGGTGGTGGAACTTCGACAAGTACATCGTGAGTCTGCTCAAGACCTATTACGGCGACGGAGCGAAAAAAGAAAACGACTGGGGCTTTAACTGGCTCCCGCGTGTGACCGGTGACCATTCGCATCAAGGCTATTTCTTGGAAATGATGGACGGCAAAGTTGAAGGTCTGTTTGTGATGGGACAAAACCCGGCAGTAGCAGCCCCCAATTCGCGACTGGAGCGTAAAGCGCTCTCCAAGCTCAAGTGGCTCGTGGTGCGCGACATGGTTGAACTAGAGACTGCCACTTTCTGGTACGACTCGCCCGAAGTAGAGCGCGGCGAGCTTCGCCCGGAAGAAATCGCAACGGAAGTCTTTCTTCTTCCCGCCGCCGGCCATGCCGAAAAAGACGGCACTTTTACCAACACCCAGCGTCTGCTGCAGTGGCACCAGAAAGCCGTCGATCCTCCCGGGGACGCACGCAGCGAAACCTGGTTCATGTATCACCTGGGCCGCCGCCTCAAGGAGAAAGCAAAGCAAGATCCGCGGCCGCGAAATGCCGGACTGAACGCCTTGACCTGGGACTATTCGCTGGAAGGAACAATGCACGAGCCCAAGGTGGAAGAAGTCCTGCAAGAGATTAACGGCTACCAAGTAGCCGACCACACTCTGTTAGGTGGATTCACCGAATTGAAAGCTGACGGGTCCACTGCGTCCGGTTGCTGGATTTACACCGGCGTCTTCCCTCGCCCGGGTGAAAACCGCGCCAACCAGCGGAATTCGCAGGATCTCTTGGGACACGGCTGGGGCTTTGCCTGGCCTTCAGACCGCCGCGTCCTTTATAACCGCGCTTCGGCCCGTCCGGATGGGCGGCCCTGGAGTGAACGCAAGAAATTGGTTTGGTGGGATGAGCAGAAAAAAGAGTGGACTGGGCTAGATGTCCCGGACTTCACGCGGACGAAAGCACCGAACTACCAGCCACCCAAGAACGCACAAGGCGACGAAGCTCTCGCCGGGGATAAGCCTTTCATCCTGCACCCCGATGGGACAGGCTGGATTTTCGCCCCAAAGGGATTGGCCGATGGTCCCCTGCCAACCCACTACGAAGGATTGGAGTCTCCGGTTGCCAATCCACTTTATCCAGACGAGCAAAGCAACCCGGCCGAAATGCGAGAGGAGCGGCCTGAAAACCGTTACGCCAGTTCTCCCGACAACCGCTTCCCCTACGTCATGAGCACGTATCGCTTGACGGAGCACCACACCTCCGGCGCAATGTCGCGCATGCTTCCGCACCTGGCCGAGCTTCAACCTGAATTCTTCTGCGAAATCTCTCCCGAGCTGGCGTCAGAACGCGGAATCGAAAACGCAGGCTGGGTGACAGTGATGACTCCACGCGGGATCGTTGAGGCTCGCGCCCTGGTGACCAGGCGCATGCGACCGCTACTGATAGACGGAAAGATGGTGCACCAGGTAGGCGTGCCCTATCACTGGGGCTCTCGCGGCCTCGTTAAAGGAGACTCGGCCAATGATCTGGTGGCCATCTCGGAGGAACCGAACGTCCGCATTATGGAAGCGAAAGGAATTCTCTGTGACGTTTCTCCAGGACGCCGGGCTCGGGGAAAGGCCGCTCTCGATCAATTGAATGCCCATCTGGGGAGGAAGTGATGCCGACCAGTGCTTTTTTAACGGACGCTTCAATTTGCATAGGATGCAAGGCCTGTGAAGTGGCCTGCAAGGAATGGAACCATATTCCCGATGATGGGTTCGAGTGGACTGGTCAGTCGTACGACAACACCCACGCGTTAGGAGCATCGACGTGGCGGCACGTGCTCTTCTTGGAAGAAAAGCAGCCCATGGGTCCGCAACTCGCAGGCATAGAAGAGCCGTTTCGTTGGCAGTTCCTTTCCGATGTCTGCAAGCATTGCGAGAATGCCGGATGCCTGGAAGCGTGTCCCACCGGCGCAATCGTTCGGACCGAACTTGAATCCGTATTCGTGCAGCACGATGTCTGCAATGGCTGCGGCTATTGCGTGGTTTCGTGTCCCTTTGGAGTGGTCGACAAAAATCATGAAGTCGGAACCGCCTTCAAATGCACCTTCTGTTACGACCGGCAGCGGGACGGGTTAATGCCGGCCTGTGCGAAGGCCTGCCCAACGCGATCGATTCGCTTTGGCCACCTGGACGACTTACGGCGGGAAGCGCAGGTCCGTGTGAAAGAGTTACGAGGATCGCGGATACAACGATGCGCAAGTCTACGATCCGACTGGATCCAGTGTAGGTGGCACTCACGCGATCTTTGTGATTCTCGGCCAACCCGAAGCTTACAATTTCCCGCCTGCTCCCGAAGTACCCACAATTCATTTGAAATCAGCCTGGGGCGCGGCGCTGGCTTCGGCGGTCGTGGTTGTGCTGGTGGTATGTCTGGCTTTTGCGCTCTAGTCGGACGAGGAATTCTTAACGAGGTTGTTGAGTATGGCTGCAAATCCAAAGATCCCGGAAGACAGGTTGGACGCACTAAGGGAAGAGGCGCTCCGGACTGGGACAGTACAAGATCACGGCATCGTGCCCGTGGGCGGTCCTTTTCCCAAACCAGCCTCCGCGGTGAGTTATCACGGAAATCCCGTGCTCAAGCCGCCAACCTGGACGTGGCAAGTTCCCCTTTATTTTTTTGTGGGTGGAGTCGCTGGTATTTCCGCAGTCATTGCTCTGGTGGCTCATATATTCGGCAATGCCGGACTGCTACGCGCTGGGTTATGGATGGGATTTGCAGGAGGTGTAATCTCAGCGCCACTACTCATCGCAGATTTAGGCAAGCCGTCGAGATTCTTAAACATGTTGCGGGTTTTCAAACTGCGTTCAGCCATGTCGGTAGGTGCGTGGACGTTATCGGGATTTTCCGCTGCAGTCGGCCTGGCGGTCGTTTGCCATGAACTGATTCTGGCAGGATACGGAAACAACTTCTGGCTTGTGCTCGAATGGGCGGCCGAAGTCTCGGCAGCCCTGACTGGACTGATACTCGCGAGTTACACCTCGGTCCTGTTAGGCGTGACCGCCATCCCGGTTTGGTCTGAAAATCGGAGGCTCATCCCGGCCGTTTTTCTTGCCGGCGGTTTAGGTTCGGCGGCCGCGCTGATGGAGCTTTTGGGATTTCTTCTTCCAGTCACTCAGTTCATCGGAATTGTTGCGAGTGGAGTGGAGACGTTCATTGCAATCATTATTGAACTTCGCGGACGTTACGTTGATCGTCCATTGCGGGAGGGAGCTGTTGGTTGGCTGACTCGTGCTGGTTCCGCATTGGCCGGGCCCACGTCATTGTTGCTCAGAATTTTCTGGGGACACAGCTCAGTGGCTCGCTACGCGGCTGCCATTTGTTTCGTTATCGGCGCTTTGATCAGCCGGTATGCCTGGATTGCGGCGGGACGAGTTTCCTCCCGCGATCCGCAGGCGCTTTTCCGAATCCAACGACCTGCCCCTAATGCCGCCGCACAATAAGGTTGTCACAAATTCGATAAACTCGCTTTCGAAGTGATCAACGTGAATCTGAGTCCGACACTCAGTACTCGACCCAGTCCGAAAAGAACGCACCCTGCCGGCCCGTGAACCCAGCGAGGCCTCATTTCAAAACAGGGCTGAGAGCTGAGTTGGCGTCAGCCCTCCCACTCCGTGAGGAACTGTTCAGGCGGTCGGGTCGCTCCTTAATGCTTGGAGCTGTCTAAATATAAAGATGAGAAAGTTAAAAAGACTCCCCCACCATCTCTTCGCTTTTCTTCCAGAGCGCCTCGGCATTTTTCGCGTCGAGGGCATATCCACGTACGCCTTCGCTGACAGCAGTAATGGTCGCGTCGTCCGGCACCCTCTCGCCAACGTGACAGTTCTCGCAATATTGTCCACCGATTTTGTCAGCCGGGGCAACCACAGCTGCCCACACCGAAGTCGCGGCTCCCTGGGGAATGGACTTCCATTGGAAAGGCCCCTTGCCCTGGGCGGCGAGCTGCTGATTAATCTCTTCAATCACTTTTTCGAGCCTGCCGGACTCCACGTAACGACCTAACTCCGTCCGTATGCCACCAGGATGCACAGCCGCAGCGCGAACGCCCCGATCGCGGTGGCGTTTGTCGAATGCGACCGCGAACAGGATATTCGCCGTTTTGGATCGGCCATAGGCGACGAAAGGCTCATAGGGCGTGCGCTCAAAGTTGGGATCGTCGAGGTCCACGTTCGAGTAGCGATGACCGGAAGAAGACAAGTTAATGAGACGGCCGCCATCGCGGATAAGAGGCGCAATCCGGTTGACCAGCACAAAGTGTCCCAGATGATTTGTTCCGAACTGCGTTTCAAAACCATCGGCGGTGTGGCCGAACGGTGTGGCCATTACTCCTGCATTGGCAATGACCACGTCGAACTCTTCTCCTTTTGCCAGCAGCCGGTCGGCACAGGCACGCACGCTCTTTAGGTTGGCCAGATTGAGTTCAATCAGTTCGAAGCGTCCGCCATTGGCCGCGGCGTCCTTTCGCACCTGCTCAGTTGCAGCTTCGGCTTTGTTCAAGTCCCTTGCGGCGCCTACAACCTGAGCTCCGTGGGCGGCCAGGGAGCGCGCGGTTTCCACACCGATTCCGGCTGAAACACCGGTTATGAAAATTCGTTTGCTCTTCAGATTCACGCCAGACAAGACGTCATCTGTGGTCGAAGTTGCACCAAATAAAATCGGCTCAAGTGTGTTCGTCATTTTTCATATCTCCTTGTACTGACACATTCGATGTTACGGTTCATGAATTCGGTAACGCGCTAGCCGTGCAAAGGGACGGCGGCGGTCTCTTCGAAATAGTGCGCCGCCTCCAGATCGGCAACCAGCCCAGGCTGAACCGGTCGCCATCCCACCCGTTCCTGCGTTTGAGTACTTGAAGCCGGGCCGTCCATACCAAAGAACAGACCGATCCAGCCAAAATGCTCGGCTGCTTCATCGCGAGACTTGCTGACGACGGGTACGTTCAAATGCCGGCCGATGACCTCAGCGATCTCTCGTGTCGGTACGCCCTCATCGGCAACTCCATGATATCGGGCTCCTGCGGAGCCTTTCTCAAGCGCGAGCCTGTAGAGACGAGCAGCATCGAGCCGATGCACCGCGGGCCAGCGGTTGAGCCCACCGTCCACATAAGCCGAAACCCCCTTTTCACGTGCGATAGCAATGAGGCGCGGAACGAAGCCGTGATCGTCTTTTCCGTGTACCGATGGGGGAAGCCGCAGCACCGATGCGCGGACTCCGCGTTCCGCCAGCGCAAGCGCCGCCTCCTCTGACTTGCGCGGGAAGTTAGGGTTGGACGGATCTTCTTCAGTGGCGTTGCGGCCTGGCGCGACCACTAGGGTTCCGGAAGTGACGATCAACGGGCGGTCAGAACCGGCGAGCGCAGCGCCAAGCGTCTCGATGGCGCACCGATCCGTCTCGGCCGCAGGTCCATAGTTTGCGAAATCGTGGATAAAAGCCGTGTGGATCACTCCGTCAGCAGCCGCTGCGCCCCTGCGAAGGCTTTCGATATCTTCGAGCGATCCGCGATGTACGTCGGCTCCCGCCGCGACCAGGGATTTGGCTGCCGCATCCGAGCGAGCAAGGCCGAGAACCTGGTGCCCCGCGTTCATTAACTCCGGAACAATGGCAGAACCGATAAAGCCTGTAGCTCCTGTAACAAATATCTTCATAAATGGCTCCTACCTTAGGCGTTGCGCCTTGAAGAACGAATGCTTCGGATCGTTATTAATTTTGCGGACGTCTGCCGATCGAGTCGAGATCGGCAATCACTGCAGAGGGAATCTGGAGCGTCGACGCCTTGAGATTCTCCCGAAGATGCGTGAGGGAAGAGGTTCCGGGGATCAACAGGATGTTGGGCGAGTGCTGGAGAAGCCAGGCAAGCGCAACCTGCATCGGTGTGGCATTGAGTCCCGCGGCGACGTCAGATAACGCAACCGATTGCAGTGGGGTGAAGCCGCCGAGCGGAAAGAACGGCACATAGGCGATGCCGTCTCGGGAAAGGTCCGCGACGAGGGCATCATCGGCTCGATGTGCCAGGTTGTATTGATTCTGTACGCACACAATCGGAGCGATCCGTCGGGCTTCGGCGACCTGCGCAGCCGTGACATTGCTAAGCCCGATATGACGGATCAAGCCCTCTTGCTGAAGCTCGGCCAGAACTGTCATGGGTGCCTCAATCGATCCCTCGGCGGGTTCATGGATGCTCAACATACTGCGCAGGTTGACCACGTCGAGCACATCCAGACCCAGATTGCGCAGATTGTCGTGAACTGCTGCAGCCAACTCCTCGCGCGAAAAGGCCGGAATCCATGATCCATCGTTACCCCTCCGGGTGCCGAGCTTGGTGACGATCACTAGATCGTCGGGATAGGGAGAGAGCGCCTTCTGTATGATCTGGTTCGTGACATGGGGACCATAGTAATCAGATGTATCGATATGATTCACGCCGCTTGCCACGGCTTCTCGCAGAACAGCGATGGCTCCATCGACATCTCGGGGAGGCCCCCATACCAATTTGTTTCCATCCCGCCCGGCAAGTTGCATGGCGCCATAGCCCATCCTGTTTATCGCTAACGATGTGCCGGGCAGCGTGAAGCTTCTCCCGAGTTCTATCTGTTCAACCATTTCCATCCTCCTAACTGCAATCGGTAGTGACGTTCTCCGCTCTTTTGGAATAAAGCGGAGAATGTCTCCGAATCACTACATAAGATAATCGGAGGCTGTCTCCGGTTGCAAATTGTTTTTGGACGCCTGCCGTTTGATAATCTGTCCCGCGCAAACCCGCCACAAGGGCCAATATTGACGGCCCGCCTAATTTCCGCTAAAACGGAGAGTGTCTCCGAAATTAATAGATTAGGATTACCGCCGACAGTCTGCGGTTTCAACTTTTTGGATGCCCAGCAAAGGAAGAAAAACCGCTCCGCGTAAGCCACGCATGGATGCGCAGCTTAATCGCGAGCGCATTCTCGAAGTGGCAAAGGAGGCATTCACCCGGTCGGGTGCAAATGCCAGCCTGGACGATATTGCCCGGCAAGCGGACGTTGGGGCGGGAACTCTTTACCGCCACTTTCCTACCCGGGATGCACTTCTCGAGGCGGTTTATCGGACCGAGGTAGAAAAGCTCGCCGCAGCAGAGCAGAAGTTCGCTGAGACCATGCCTCCCATGGAAGCGTTGCGGTCCTGGATGTTGTTGTTTGTCGATTACATTGCGACGAAGAAGATCATCGCGCCTGCGTTGAATACGATTGTCGGTGGCCCGTCGAAGGTGTTCGAATCTTCGCACGATCAGATATGGGGAGCAATTCGTTCCTTGGTCAAACGTGCGATCAAGAGCGGCGACATACGCAAGGACCTCGACCCGCTTGATCTGCTTCGTGCTCTGATCGGCGTCGCCAACGTGGCGTCCAGCCCTGACTGGCAGCAAAGCGCCAGAAGACTCGTGGACATCCTCATCACCGGTTCGCGACCAGTCAAATAGCCCCGGGGCGCTCAAATCCAGGTGGCTTATCTGGCAAAGATCAGGCAACCAATGCTGAGGTGCTTAGTCTGGCGCGCCGGCTTCTGCCGTTCTGAGATCATGAGTCGTGAGTCCATTTTGTTATTTACCTTCATCTTGTACTGGGAACATGCACTCAATGCGCAACTCCTGTGCCGTGACGGATTGTGGTGTACCGACCGTCGTGATCAATGAGAAGTATGGAAAACGTTCGTTTCCTCTTGTGAACGTGATGGGCAAAACTGGACTTTGCGTTTTCGGAATCGTGCCCAGATCCTTCACCCCCGGATACCTTTCCAAAGATTTCAGCAGTTCCGCTGTCTTTGGATCCACAACATGGCCGACGGATTCCCGATAAACCCGCTGCAGAAGCCCAGCCGCGACCGCCTCCCAGTCATCAACAAATGGCCGCATCCCGGCAGGATCGAACATCAGGTCAAGCAGGTTGCGCGGCCGTTTGCGGGCTTCCAGGTCCACAAATGACCCGAAGAAGCGTGGCGCGGCTTGATTCGTCTTGATGACATTCCAGTAGCGGTCCAGGACCAGGGCGGGATGCGGTTCCTGCTGCAGCAAAACTCGATCAATGGCTTTCGTCAGCAAGACCATTTCAGGGCTTCCCATCCGCATCGTCGTACATGGGAGCGTACCCAGAAGCCAGCAAAAGGACATTCCGCTCTCGCAGCGGAATGTCCAACTTCTCGGAGACGACTAACAGCAAGTCCCGGCTCGGCACGCTCCGGCCGCTCTCCACAAAGCTGAGGTGCCGTTGTGAGACCCCGGTATCAAGAGACAAATCGAGTTGGCTCTTGCCTCGCTGTTGTCGCCAATAGCGCAGCAAGTCGCCCAGTTCATGTTCTTTCACTTGCTCTTGCGCGTGCATATTTACCTCTCTCCGCTTTGGATGCTAAAACCTCAACCGGTCCGACCGAGCCAAACCAGCTTCGCACTTTCGAAGGATCTCTCTCATCCATGTAGAAGAAGTGCGTCATCACCGGCTTCACGACCGGCTTGCTTTTGTCATTGGGGGTCATCGTAACGGTCCCGCGGAACACCTTGAGCAGCCCGCCATCCCAGTACTCATCGACATCGTGCAGGGCGGTGAAACCGGTATCGATGAAGGCGCGCAGGTTCTGACGAATCTGCTCACGTCCATGCCAGTCTCCGATACCGAGATGGCAAGTCGCGTCCTCGGCAAAGCAGTCGAAGCCTTTGCCGAATGTCTTGTCATCAATTTCCTTCCAGAATGCGAGCAGCCACTCCGGCGGCGCCGTTTTGGTCATGGTTCGGGTTGTCGCTTGTTTTTCCTCATGTATCAGGGTCGTCATTTATTTCTCCTCATATCGGGCGCCTCGCACCCTTGTCATCAATATGAGCTGGATTGGAAATGGCGGCAATTACGTCTGAGGTAATAAAAGTTGGGAAGGGATTTGCCGTGAACGGCTTTCACGACACGACCAACGCAGTGGCCACCGTGATCTACACGCACTCGATGGAGCCTCATATCGCGGTCGTGTGGTCCGGCTTCTGGAACTTTCTCGGAGTGTTGACTTCCAGCGGCCTGGTTGCTTTTGGAATCGTCTCCCTATTGCCTGTCGCGTCGCACCCTTCCTAGCGAAGCGGTTTCAATCACTCCATTGCGCTCAACTCCCCAGAATTCTATTGACACTCCTCCTGTTCAGAGATAGTGTGACGCCCGCGTTCCTCCCCTCCAGGCTGGGTACCTTCTTGACGCGAGTCCTTCGGGACCGATTCAAGTTTCATAGGAACCAGCCGCATTCGGTCCCCCCGTTTCCTTGCAGTACGCCGAGCAGCAGATGCCGCGATCTCTCTACTTCGCTGCATTGCTCCTGTGGTTAGCGTGCAGGTGTCGTCGGAGACCCCGGTCCCAATTTGTGGATGGAAAACAATCAAGGAGAGCATCATGCGTCCAGGTCGCATTCTGGTCCGGTGGGTAGTCTTCTTCGCTGTTTTCTGCGCAGGTGCTAGCGGCTTCGGGCAAGGTGTGCAGAACTTCAGTTCGATGCCGTCGGCTTCCAAGCCTGCTTCGACGCCCGGAGTTGCTACCACCGGCCAAGGCAGGGGTGCAGCGGCGATGTCTGCGCTCAAGGCGCGTGAACGCGCGCTGTCGCCAGCGAACCGACCTCCCCAGATCCCGAAGGGTCCCATCCAACCCCAGAGCCCTTGGAAAATTCAGCCCAGCAAGAATTCGTATGCATCCCGCTCGGCAAGAGCCGGAGCGCCTGGCTTATCCGACATTTTTTTGAACCCAACCTCCGAGCCTACATTTCCCGGGTCCGAATCTGGTGTGAGCGCCGACGTCAACCATGACGGCATTCCTGACCTGATCTTAACGGTGGGTTGTTACTTTTCCTGCACCTCGGGAACCAACTCTGGCGCCGTCGCAGTACTCTTGGGAAATGGCGACGGAACCTACAAAGCCCCGCTTGTTTTTCCCGCTCCGTTTTTCACTGAGAATGCAGCCGTAGGGGACTTCAACAACGACGGCAATGTGGACGTAGCGGTGCTCTCGTTTTGTTATTTGCAGGTCTCAGGATGCCAGGGGGCGCTCGCCATTCTATTGGGAAACGGCGACGGAACATTTCAGACTCCGAATGTCTACCTCGCGCAATTGGACTCCTTCTATATGACTGTCGCCGATTTTAACGGTGATGGCCGCCTGGATGTGGCTGTCGTCAACGCTCTTAGTAATCCTCCGGGTGGCACGCCACCAATTTCCATCTTTCTCGGGAACGGGGACGGGACTCTGCAGAGCCCAGGCACTGTTTCCGCATACGCAGGCGGCATTGCTGCGGCCGATGTCAATGGCGATGGATTTGCCGACCTCTTGGTTCTTAGCGGAGGCGTCAACGTGATGCTGTCCAATGGGGACGGCACGTTTCAGAGCGCAGTAACTTATTCCAACGGCATTGGAACTGGCATCAGTAGTGTGGTCGTGAGAGATGTGAATGGCGACGGACGTCAAGATGTGATCGCCTTGGAATGCGGCACACAGTCTTGTCTTAGCGGGGCCGTATCCGTTTTTATTAGTAATGCTGACGGCACTCTCCAGGCTCCGATAACTTCTTACACGAGCGTGCCTGGTTATTATCTGGCGGTCGGCGATCTGAACGGCGATGGTCTCTGGGATGTCGCGATGAGCGATGGGTACCTGGTGAGCACCGCTATCGGCAACGGAAACGGCACTTTCACGGATGAAGGCGCCTACGTAGCCGGGTACGGTGTCCGATCCGTTGTTTTGGCCGACGCAAATCAGGACCTCAAGGACGACCTGCTGCTTCCCGAATCTTGCGATGGCGTTGCATGTTCGTCGGGGGGAGTTGAGGTGCTCCTCTCAGACGGATCTGGCCACTTTCCAGCGCCGCCGGGATTCGAAGTGAGCATTTCCCAAGGCAATTCAATCGGAGTTGTCATCGGCGATTTTAATGGCGACGGCAAAAATGACTTCGCTGCGGGCGCGGGCTGTTACAGCTTTTCCGACTGTACCACCAGCGGCGCCGAGATTTACTTCGGTAATAACGACGGACATTCCAGGCACCGCAAACCATTCGGTTGGCGAGAGCGACCTACAGGTTCTTCGCTGCGGACGTGAACAAAGATGGGAATATGGATTTCGTGGGGACCACCTACTGCGGCGATTCTGCCTGCGATCAGGGTGCGGTCGGAACTTTCCAGCCCCCGCTGGCTTATTCGCTGGGAAAGGATAGCTACGGAACTCCGCTCTATCCCCAGTTCGTCACAGCGGCGGACATGAACGCGGATGGAAAACCCGACTTAGTTTTCGCTTTCCTCTCCTCCCAGGTTATCGGTGTATTGCTAGGAAACGGGGATTCAACCTTCCAGCCCGCCGTCCTATCATCTTCCCCTTACAACACGTCGACTCTTGGCTGTCGCCGACTTCAATGGCGATGGCAGGCTGGATGTCGCCGCGAACTATATGCAGTCAGGCATGAGTATCTTCCTTGGTAACGGCGACGGAAGCTTACAGCCGAACCAGGACTACGGCGCGCCGTATAACCAATTCGGCGATCTGCTTGGTATCGGCGATCTCAATGGCGACGGCAAGCCGGATATCCTTGCGCCTGGTTCTCAAGGTGTAGGGCTCTATTTCAATCTCACAACCCCTTTCCTCTATCGGCCACAGTCTCGTTGACGTCCTCGGCGGATCCCGGAAATGTCGACCAGTCCATTACTTTGACCGCGACCTTGATGCCTGCTTTCAATGCGGGTTCTCCGACGGGCAGCGTCACTTTTTACGACAATGGATCGGCCATCGGAAATGGCACGGTCAGCAACGGGCAAGCTGTGTTCACCACCTCATCCCTGACACTGGGCACGCACCCATCACGGCCAGCTATTCCGGGAACAGACGGCCTACCTGCCCAGCACATCGGCGGTCCTCACGGAAACCATAAGGACCACCGCCACAACCACGACGCTGATGTCGTCGATGCCAACATCCAGTTACGGGCAGTCGGTGACGTTCACAGCCAACGTCACTAGCCTCAGCGGCACACCCACTGGGTCCGTCTCGTTCACCGACGGTGCCAATCCATTGGCAACGGTCCCGCTGGTCAGCGGAGGCGCGACGCTCAGTGTGTCAACTCTGACTCCAGGGGACGCACTCGATCACCGGGACTTACAGCGGCGATGCAAACTTCTCGACCAGCTCTGCGAACATTCCGCAAGTTGTGACCCAGGCGACGAGCACGACCAGTGTCTCGTCTAGCCTGAATCCCGCGGTCTGGGGCCAATCGGTCACCTTCACCGCTGGAATTAGCGCTCAGAACGGAGTAACGGCAACCGGCACCGTCACCTTCAAGGACGGAGTCACGGTGATCGGCAGCAGTACCGTTTCCGGCAACATGGCAACGATCTCCTCCAACACGCTGGCCGCGGCGACGCACAATATCACGGCAACCTACAGCGAAACGTCAACCGCAGCAGTTCGGCAAACGCTGCAGCAGGTTGTGAATCCGGCTGCGACCACAACCACAGTCACATCAAATCTGGAACCCGCGGCGTGAACCAGTCAGTCACCTACACAGCTTCGGTATCGAGCGCATTTGGCGCACAGGTCACCGGAACGGTCACGCTGGAAGATGAACAAGACCCTAGGTACGTTCGCGGTGGGCCAGGCCGTCTTCACGACTTCATACACAACCACGGGACTGCATTCGATCACGGCAGTTTACCGGCCTATACAAATGATGTGGCAGCACCTCGGCAGCGTCGAAGGAGTACATCGCAAATCTTCCAGTAGGAACGACCACCAAGATGGTCACATCGGGATCGCCCTCGACAGTCAATCAACTTAAACGTTTACAGCCACCATCACCTCCACCTACGGCTCGATCCCTAATGGCGAAACGGTAACGTTCTATGACGGAACCACACAGATTGGGACGGGAACCACGCTGGTGGACTCGCGATGTTTGCAACTTCAACCTTGTCCGTCAAGACACACTCGATAAAGGCTACGTACGCAGGAGACGCAACCTTCAAGATGAGCTCTGGGACGGTTACGCAAGTGGTGGACGCTTACGCTACAACGACCGTGCTGACTGCGAATCCAAGTCCCTCGAACTTTGGGCAGAGCGTGACACTCACAGCCGTGGTCACTGGCGCGGGCGGAGTCACTCCGACGGGAACTGTCAATTTCAAGAACGGAGCGTCCTCACTCGGAAAAGGACACTTAGCTCCGGCGTGGCAGTATTGAACACGACAAAGCTGCCGGTGGGCTCAGATTCACTGACGGCTATGTACAACGGCGACTCGCAGAATGCAAAGAGTACATCCTCGGCAGTGCTGCAAACAGTGAATATCGCACAGATCACGCTTGCGCTGACGTCGTCGCCAAATCCCTCAAAGCTGAATCAATCGGTGAAGTTTACGGCAACGCTGACCAGCAACGGCAGCTTACCCACCGGAACCATTACGTTCAGCTATAACGGTACTACGTTGGGGACGGGAACGATTAGCGGAGGAAAAGCCAACCACTCGGTAACGACTCTGCCCGCAGGCGCAGACCAGGTGACGGCAACCTTCGCTGGAACTGCCAACTACAGCAGTGCAAGCGGAAGCGTTACGCAAAACGTGAACTGAAGTTAGTCCGAGTGAGTCTGTGGAAATGAAAACCGACCTCCTATGGAACGTGGTCTATGTCGAAATTGCCGAGCTAACTTGCGAAGAGAAAAGCCGCGCGACGAACTCGAATGGCTCACTGGCCGTAAACCCACGGATGCGTCGTGGTATCGCGGATGGTTGGCGAAACATCCCCATTTCACGCAATATAAAAAGGCGCCCACTTTTACGATAGGTTGAGATTGTTCGCATCGCCGACCTAGCGAAAAGGAGCGCCTTTATGAGGCAAGAAAAGTATATCGGCATGGACGTTCATCAGGCCACTATTTCCGTTGCCGTGGTGGAGGCTTCGGGCAAGCTGATCATGGAATGCCTGCTGGAGACCAAGGCGTCCACGATCGTCGAGTTCATCCAAGGACTGCAGGGGACTATGTCGCTCACCTTCGAGGAAGGAACCTCAGCTGCCTGGTTGCACGATCTGCTGAAACCCCATGTCAGCCAGCTGGTGGTTTGCGATCCCCGAAAAAACGCTCTGTTGAAGGATGGCAGCAAGAGTGACCGCATCGATGCGCGCAAGCTGGCGGAGTTGTTGCGCACCAACCAACTTAAGGCGGTCTACCACGGCGAACACGGAACACGCACCTTAAAGGAGTTAGGTCGGAGCTATCTGACCATCACCCAGGATGTCACCCGGGTGATGAATCGGATCAAAGCTCTTTACCGCAGCTGGGCCATTCCCTGTAGCGGTACGACGGTATACGCCCCACGTCAGCGCGCAGAATGGTTGGCCAAGCTCGCTCAACCAGGAGTTCGGGTTCGAGCGGAACGGCTCTACCAGCAACTGGATCTGTTGCAAACTGTGCGTCTCGAAGCGCGACGCGAGCTACTGCTGGAAAGCCACAAGCATGCTGCCGTGAAGTTACTTCGCCAGATTCCGTCGATCGGTCCGATTCGCTCGGCCTTGCTGGTGGCCTTGCTGCAGACACCGCACCGTTTCCGTACCAAGCGGCAGCTATGGGCCTACAGTGGTTTCGCCGTCGAGACTCACGACAGCGGCGAGTACCGCTATGTGCGCGGCAAACCGCAACGCAACCGCGAGCGCATCACGGTGCGCGGTCTGAATGACAACCACAATAAAGATCTGAAGAATCTGTTCAAAGGTGCTGCCATTTCTGCCAGCACACGTCCTGGCCCCCTGCGCGACTTTTATGTGGCTCGGGTGGAGAGAGGAATGCGGCCGACGATGGCGCGTCTCACCCTGGCACGGAAGATTGCCGCGATCAGTTTAACCATGTGGAAGAAAGGAGTGAGTTTCGATCCCAACAGTTGCATCGGCAAGCAGCTTGAGCATCTCTGAGGAACAGGCTTTCCATCTCTGCGGTCTTCTCAGGTGGTGCGCGCTCGGGTTCTGGAGATGCTTTGGTTCGAGGGTGAGTATCAGTCAATGAGATCGGCCCCGTGTGCTTCGGCACCGAGTCACCCATTACACGCTATGCCCCCTCGGATAACCAGAAATAGCGATAGGCCACGAGCCTCGGATAGAACCATGGTTGCCATAGTTCTGCTTGCCGCGTCTTGCACACTCGAACTTTGCCACCATAGCAGAGAAAGCTTACGAGAATGGACAACAAGCCAAACCTCTTCAGAGTAATGAAACAAGAGTGGGCTGGATCTCGAGAAAGAATCTCGATCCTCCGGTCGAGGCGGAGCTTTTTTCTTGACATCCCTTTTTATAGAACTCATTGACATGGAACCGGGAGGAGTATTGAAGCAGAACGCCGCCGCGTGTCTTGAATGTGGCGCGTCTACCGCGATCAGTTTTGAGATCCTTGCAGGTTTTTCCGTTCTTCCTGACTAATCGAAGATCTGATGGCAAACGCGGGGAAACAAAATCCCGATACCAGGTTTTGCCGTGAGGGCGCTTTTCCTTTCTTAGCCAGCCGCGTTGATGTCTCTGCACCATTGTCGTTTCTCCTTTCGGTAAACCGAATGCTGCACGGATTGTCGAACGTTCTGAAGTGTGAAACACCTGAGGGATGATCAGTATCCACAGGTGGCACGCCCAGAACTTGTTTGAAAGCCTTATCTTCACGTCGAGATACATGAATCGCCTTACCGCACAGATACATCAAATCAGACGATTGTGAACAGCGCCTGAAGAGCCCTCGGCCGCATCCACAACACGACCGCGTGGAGCAAAAAATGAGAGTTGAACTTTCCCCCCCGACTCTGAGATAGAGCCGCGTCATTGGGTACGGCATGATCAGGCCTTCGCAATGATGTTGCGGCCCGGCTCAATTGAGTGGGGCTCGAAGCGTTCCGCGCTGGAAAAGTTCGACTACGGGGCCGGCGACTTGGCACTCTGCGATCGTCATGTGGGTGAGTGGGTTGGACTCATGAACGTATCGCATCTGCAGCTCGGTATTTCCGACGCGGCACTGATGGCCTGCTCTGACGGAGCCAACGGCGAGGTCGAACTGCGCGCTCCCGCAAGTTTGCAGACCCCCGCCTGAGTGCGATGGTTGCGGCCGTTCATGCGGAGATGAGTGCAGGGTTTCCGAGCGGACGGCTGTTTCTGGATTCTGTCGAACAGGCGATGGCGGTAACGCTGGTCAATGGTCATGCAGTAAGGCACCGTCCTGTGCAGATATACCGAGGCGGACTCGGCTCCAGCGCGCTTGCGAAGGATTAGAGAGTTGGTCCACGCGAAGTTGGAAGTCGATCTGAGTCTCGACGAGATGGCGCAGTCGGTAGGATTGAGCACAGCTCATTTCGCACGAATGTTTCGCAAGTCAACGGGCGAGACTCCGCATCAATTTGTTCTGCGCCAAAGGCTCGAGCGTGCTAAGGCGATGTTGCGTGCTCCCGATGCGCGCGTGTTGGACGTGGCCGTGGCCTGTGGCTTCAAGACGCAGCAGCACTTTGCGCAGGTCTTTCGTGACGTCTGGGGAGTTAGCCCGACAGAGTATCGCCAATATCCTGTCGGCTCCGAAGCAGCTAGCACGTCTGAAGGGTACTCCGAAGATGTGCCCCTCCTGGTGATTGCGGATTAGCACCATAACTTCTTTCTCACGGGTTGCTCTTCGCTTCCTTAATTTAGCAAGATTCCGACCATCGCAGCAGAAATCCGCACATGTCCGTTTCCGATCTCCAGTGTACTCACAGTTGTGAGCAGAGGCCGGTCAATCAGGCCGGAACTAATTCAACGCTGGAAGGTAACTCAATGGAATCAACTCTACGCGGTAACGGATGGAAGAAGTGTGTCGCTCTTACGTTGTTATGGATGGCGACGGCGCTCGTCGCCTCCGCTCAAACGATAACCACGCTCCACAGCTTCACCTTCGACGATGGGGCAAATCCCAACCTTGTCACTCCGACGCAGGGCGACGATGGCAACATTTACGCGACCACTTCCATCGGCGGTTCAACAACCACTGGTTGCTTTTGCGGCACAGCCTTCAAAATCACTTCACAGGGGGTTCTGACTTCGATCAGCTTTGACGGCACCGATGGCGCCATCCCGGATGCGGGCTTTTTGCTGGGTCGCAACGGGCTGTTGTATGGCACGACGTCTACCGGGGGCGCTTCGGGAAACGGAGAGGTGTTCAGCTTAAACCCTAAAACGATGGCAATTACCGTGCTCCACTCCTTCACCGGTTCTGACGGTGCCAGCCCAGAGGCACCTCTTACGCTGGGGCCCGGCGGCAAGTATTACGGGACTACCACCTTTGGTGGCGCCAACAACTTCGGGACGGTGTTCAGCATAACGCCTTCTGGCACCTTCAAATCTCTCCACAGCTTCAGCGGTGCCGGCGTTGGGCAAAACCCTAGCGCGGGACTCACCCTGGGATCCGATGGCGTTCTCTACGGCGTGACTTATGGCGGAGGCACCAATGGTTCCGGAACAATCTTCAAGGTCACTGCCCACGGCACCTTCACGAAACTTTCCGACGTTGCACCTTCGTTGGGAAGCCTTCTTCTGGCCGCCGATGGCAATATGTACGGTACAACCGTCGCCGGAGGCGGGATCGCCCAAGGGAGCGTTTTCAAGCTCACCCCGGCGGGCGTCGTGACCATCTTGCACAGCTTTGACGGTACCGACGGGGCTAACCCCGAAGCCGGTTTGCTGCAAGCGAGTGACGGCAAGATATACGGCACGACAGTCTTTGGGGGCGGTCACGGGGAGGGGTCGATCTTCTCCATCACCACCGACGGCACTTTGACTACACTCTACAGTTTCCCTAGTTTCGACCACGTTGATGGAGCGAACCCGTTCGGTCTGATGCAACACACGGATGGGAAGTTCTATGGCACGACGAGCGAAGGAGGAACCTCCATCAATTGCGACTCCTTCGATTCCATCGGCTGCGGTACGGTGTTCAGCTTAGATCTCGGCTTTGGACCGTTCGTGACATTCGTGGTCCCTAGCGGCAAGATCGACTCCGTTATCGAGATTCTCGGCACGGGCTTAACAGGCACGACTGCCGTGAGCTTCAACGGCGTGCCTGCATCCTCCTTCAACGTAGTTCGGGGTACTTTGATAAAAGCCACGCTTCCAACGGGTGCGACCACCGGCCCGGTCACCGTCACCACTTCCACCGGAACTTTGACCAGCAATGTGAATTTCACGGTGTTGCCGTAAAGAAGCTGGGGGCCTGAGAGGGCTGATTCGGGGAGAATGAATTTAGCAGGATTCCGACCATCCCAGCAGAAATCCGCACAAGTCCATTTCCGACCGGCAGTTTAATGACAGTTGTGAGCAGAGCTGAAGCATAGACAAACTCGACACCAGATCAACTGATTATTGGCTGCTGGTCGGAACTAACTCAATACAGGAGGAAGAGTCAATGGAAGCAATTGGATTGTTAGTCACGCTCGAAGCACGCGCAGGTAAGGAGGCTGATGCCGAGGCGTTTCTAAAGTCAGCTCAGCCACTCGCGCTGAATGAAAAAGGGACCTTGAAATGGTATGCGTTCAAGATCGGCCCGGCGAAGTTCGGCATCTTCGACACCTTTGCAAATGAAGCGGGCCGCAATGCCCACTTGACTGGCGAGATCGCGAAGGCGTTGACGGCGCGGGCCAGCGAATTATTTGCGGTTCCTCCGCAGGTGGAAAAAGTAGAGGTCCTTGCAAACACACCCTTAAAAGGCTGAGTACGAGCTTCAAGCTATTCGGAAAGCGTTGAAAAGGAGAATCACATGAGTCAAACACTTGGCAGCATTCAACAACAGAAGTCGGACGTCACCGTAGCAGAAGTCAATATGAAGCTCGAGGTCGCGCTCATCCCCGTCTCGGATGTCGACAGCGCGAAGGAGTTCTACACAAGCCTCGGGTGGCGGCTCGACGACGACATCGTTATGGGAGACGACTTTCGCGTCGTCCAGTTCACGCCCCCGGGTTCAGGGTGCTCGATCTCGTTCGGCAAGGGAGTCACGGCGACGGCGCCTGGCTCGTTCCGGGGAGGACTGATCGTCTCCAACATTGAAGCCGCCCAAAAGGAGCTCGTGGCCAGGGGCATCAACGCGAGTGAAGTGTTCCACGGCTCGCCGTTTTCGCCGGCAGGCCGCATCAGCGGCCCGGATCCCGAGCGCCAGAGCTACCACTCATACGTCTTCTTCGAAGATCCCGATGGCAACGGGTGGATCGTCCAGGAGGTCACGCGTCGGTTGCCCGGTCGCATCGATCCCCCGACGACGACCTTTGCGTCAGCAAACGATCTGGCAAACGCTATGCGGCGCGCGGCAGCCGCCCACGGCGAGCACGAGAAGCGCAACGGGCAGGGCGACGCGAACTGGCCGGAGTGGTACGCGGCATACATGGCGGCGGAGCAGGCAGGCGCCGAGTAACCGATGTAAACGACTATCTACTTGTACCCGGTAAGGAGAAAGAAACAACAATTAAGGAACGAGCTACGCGCTATCTGCGAGACAAAGGCACAGATCGCTGCGGAATTACTTGCGTGAAAAGACGCACTTCAGAAGTCAAGAGAGACTCGTACGATCCGTGCGAGCTGGATGTAAAAGGGAGCTTATAAATGGCAAATACGACGAAAACAGCAATTGTTACTGGGGCCTCGCGAGGGATCGGAGCGGGACTCGTTGAAGCGTTTCTGAAACGAGGTTACGGCGTAGTCGCAAACTCGCGACACATTACCAAAGCAAATCCATTCCCAGCGGACGCGAATGTTGCACTAGTCGATGGAGACATCGGCGACCCGCGCACGGCCGCAAAGGTCGTGGATATTGCCGTATCGCGATTTGGCAGGATCGACGTATTGATCAACAATGCGGGTGTTTTCATTCCGAAACCCTTCACCGAATACACAACCGAAGACTTCAACACTTTAGTCTCCACGACGCTTGCAGGCTTTCTGTATGTGTCACAGCTCGCCGTAAAGCAAATGTTGCGGCAGAAATCGGGCAGCATCATCAACATCTCAACGACTCTGGTTGACCAGCCGATCGCGGGTGTTGGGGCTGCCGTACAAATCATGCTGAAGGGCGCCCTGAATGCTGTCACGCGCGCCCTCGCCATTGAATACGCGAAGGAAGGCATTCGCGTAAACACCATCGCACCAGGAGTGATCAATACTCCCATGCATAAACCGGAAACTCATGAATTTCTCAAAGGGTTGCACCCGGTGGGGAGAATCGGTGAAGTCAAAGAAATCGTCGACGCGGCGTTGTTTCTGACTAACGCCACGTTCACCTCGGGTGAAATTCTGCACGTGGATGGCGGCGCGCACGCAGGCAAATGGTGACCGATAGTGGTTGCCGGTTTTGATCGGTGCTCAGAGAGAAACGGAGAAGAATAAAGATGACCACTTTTCAAGAAAACAATGCAGTAGCGAGATCCAGCCAGGAAGACACTAGGGTGCGTTACACCGCCAAGACCCATACTTCAGGCGGCCGGCGTGGCGGCGTCTCCCTTAGTGATGATGGCCGCTTAGATGTTAAGTTCTCGGCTCCCGGAGTCCCGGGAACCGGTACCAATCCTGAGCAGTTGTTTGCCGCCGGGTGGTCGGCCTGTTTCATTAGTGCGATGGGGCTTGTGGCTAACAACATGAAGGTCAAACTTCCGGCTGACGCAGCTGTCGATGCAGAAATCGACCTGTGCAATTCTGGCGACGTTTACTTCCTCCGGGCACGGCTTAACGTCAGCCTGCCGGGATTGGAGCGCAAAGTCGCCCAGGCCATTGTGGACGCCACGCACGGTGTGACATGTGCATATTCCAACGCTACACGGGGCAACATCGACGTTACGGTCAAGGTCGTGTAAGCGAAACATCACGAAGCATGACTTCAGTCTTGATTCAACGAAGGAGACAAACATGAAACTCTCGAAAACATATCGAACCGCTTTGATTGCAATTGCAGGATTCCTACTGACAGCAGCGCTTCACAAGGGACCGGTCGCTCACGCGAACTCCCCTCAGGGGGTCAGAAACATTGTCATTGTTCACGGTGCCTGGGCCGATGGATCAAGCTGGGCGAAAGTGATTCCACTGCTTCAAGCCAAGGGATTGCATGTGATTGCCGTGCAGAACCCATTGACCTCGCTGGCCGACGACGTTGCCGCCACTAAACGCGCCATTGCATTGCAGGATGGCCCGGTACTGCTAGTGGGCCATTCCTATGGGGGAGTGGTTATCACGGAGGTAGGGAACGATCCCAAGGTAGTCGGGTTGGTTTATGTGGCTGCGCTCGCGCCCTCGGAGGGTGAGTCCGTCGCTTCGGTCGCCAAACCGTTTCCCCCAGCCCCGCTAGGCAGCGAAGTACGGGCGGATGCTGAAGGTTTTCTAACAGTGACTCCCAAGGGAATCGCGGAAGATTTCGCCCAGGATTTGTCCGACGAAGAGAAGCAGCTGTTGATGGCGACACAGAGCCCGACGGCAGCAGCAGTTTTTGGGGCCACAGTCACCACCGCGGCGTGGAAGACCAAGCCATCTTGGTACGTCATTGCCAGCAACGATCGCGCTGTTTCTCCGGAGCTTCAGAAGGCCGAAGCTGCAGCAATGAAGGCTACATCGATCACTGTTCCCTCCAGTCACGTGCCAATGCTTTCTCACCCGAAAGAAGTCGCAGACTTAATCGAGCAAGCTGCGGCGAAAGCCGGGAGCCAATGATCTCGATCGAGAAGAAAGATCTCGGGCTGTCGCCTGATACATGAAAAGGAGAAATCATGAGTGCAGTGAAATTAGAAGATGCCCGTCGCGTAATCAGCGCGGCGGAGAAGAAAGCCAGTGAAATTGGCCAGCCCATGAACATCGCAGTTGCTGACGAAGGCGGAAACATTGTGGCGCACATTCTTATGGACAACGGCTGGATTGGCAGCATTGATATCGCTCTGAAGAAGGCTTACACGTCGCGCGCATTCGACATCGAAACGAAAGACTTGGCAAAGCATGCTCAGTCAGGAGGTCAGTTCTTCGGCGTTCATGCGTCAAACAATGGCAAGGTCATGATCTTTGCTGGCGGCATCCCGCTGAAACGCGATGGCAAGGTAGTGGGGGCGATTGGCGTCAGTGGTGGTTCCGGCGATCAGGATCAAGCCGTCGCTGCAGCAGGTGCCGCCGCGTTCTAACGCTGCGCGCAGAGCAGGCCTGCAAGAGAAGGACTAATCCATGTCACATCATTATTCAGGCCCGGACTTCAGCTTTCCCCACGGGGACGCCCGACTGGACTTCACAGATCTGTATGCGTTTCCCAAACCGGGGGACCCTGAAAAGTCTATCCTTATTATGAACGTGCATCCGTCTGCCGGCGAAAACCCTCCCGGCCCCACTACGACCGAGCCTTTCGCACCCGATGCACTGTACGAGCTCAAGATTGATACCGATCGTGATGCGATCGCCGATATCGCTTACCGGGTGCGCTTCTCATCTTTCGAGGGCAGCGCACAGACCGCGATTGTCCGCCGCGTTGATGGCCCGGAAGCCGCCGGTACCGGCGATGGCGGGCGGGTGATCGTTGATGGGGCGCCGGTTTCAACCGGGCTGGAGGCGAGGATTACAGAGGCAGGCGATATCCGCTTGTTTGCCGGCTGGCGTAGCGATCCTTTCTTCTGCGACGTGGAAGGCGCGAAGAACAACTTGCAGTTCACGGGCGACGATTTCTTCGCGGACAAAGATGTGTGCAGCATCGTTCTTGAAGTGCCTAACTCTGCTCTGGGACAAGAGAGGTTCGCCTGTGGGCGCGCACGCTTACGCAAGGTGATCTCGGCGGCTCGATCCAAGTGGAGCGCGGAGCCAGGCCTGCACAAGCGGTCATACTGGTCGAGGAGAGAGATGCCTACCTCGCGGGTGAACCCGCGAACGATGGGCGCTTCATCGCCGGCTTCGCCCACGCTCTAGAGCACACGGGTGGATATTCGCCGGCAGAGGCGAAGCGTGTGGCAGGGACATTGCTCCCAGATGTTCTGCTTTACGACCCTACGCACCCGGCGTCTTTTCCCGATAACGGCCGTACGCTCACAGACGATGCATTCGATTTTTTTATTCGCATCCTCACGAATGGAAAGGTAACGGAAGACAAAGTAGGACCGCACGGCGATCTGTTGCGCGAGTTTCCCTACGTGGGACCACCTCACCAAAACCGCGCGACGAAAGCGCCTCATAAGGTGGCCGCAACGCAAAATCAACTTGCAACCAAATGACGAGGAGACAGCAAACATGAAAGATCACGCAGCAACAAAGACTACTCAGATACGTCTGACCCGGCGCTCGCCCGAGTACTGGCGAGTCACGTTTGACCATCCTCCGCTCAATATCTTCGGTCCGGAGATGCTTCCGCAAGTGAACGAGATCATCACGGCGATCGAAACTGATGAGCAGGTTAAGGTGGTGGTATTTGACAGTGCAGTCGAAGGATTCTTTCTGATTCATTTGGATTTTCTTGCAAAGCTTGACGATCTGGCGCATCTCCCTCCTGGACCTACAGGCATGCATCCATGGCCCGAGATGCTGGTGCGCCTGAGTCGTGCATCCGTTGTATCCATAGCGTCGATTCGCGGGCGAGCAACTGGTATGGGAAGTGAGCTTGCCCTTGCCTGCGACATGCGTTTCGCGAGTCGCGAAAAGGCAATCCTGTCGCAGTTTGAAGTTGGCGCTGGTCTGGTCCCTGGTGGCGGTCCTATGGCGCGACTGTCGCGCCTCATGGGAAGAGGGCGCGCCCTGGAAGTGATTTTAAGCGCGGACGACTTCCCCGGCGACCTGGCCGAGCGCTACGGCTACGTGAATCGGTCGTTGCCGGATGCTGACCTTGACGGATTTGTCGATGCGCTTGCCAATCGAATCGCCTCCTTCGACAAACAGACAATCGCGGATACCAAGCGCCTGGTCAACGTTGCGAGTCTGCCGCCCGATATCGAAATCGAATCCGGGTGGGATGCTTGCGTTGCTTCGATGGCACGACCGGCCACGCAGCAGAGGATCAAAACGCTGATCGAGCGAGGCTTTTCGAAACCTGGCGATGCAGAGAATCGCTTGGGAGATTTTGTGGGAAAGCGCTGAGCATCTACAACGGCGCAGCCTCCAGTGGGGCTCTGTGAAAAATCAGGATGCGATGGACAATCAAACCGAAACCGCGGGAGTGAGATCAATGAATACGGGTTCGAAAGAGCAAAACAAACAGGGATGGCTCTCCTCTTACCACTGCCGAGCAACGGTTAGGACAACTCGGCATCAAGCTTCCAACGCCACCTGAGCCGTTCGGCATCTACGCGGAAGCGGTGCAGACGAACAACCTGCTTTTTCTCACCGGAATGCTTCCTACTGAAGGCCGCGAAGCGAAATTCCTGGGGCGCGTTGGCGCGGAACTCGATGTGGAAGCAGGGCGCGGTGCGGCTCGCCTTGCGGCTCTTAATGGCCTTGCCGTCGCGAAGCAGCATTTGGGGTCGCTCGACAAAGTGAAGCGAATCGTCCGGCTCGGCGTGTTGGTAGCCACTTCGGGCGATGTCCGCGATCAGCCGAAAGTCGCTGACGGCGCCTCAGAGTTGCTGCAAGATGTTTTCGGCAAAGACAAAAACCCTAGCCGACTCGTGTACGGCGTAGCCAGCCTTCCGCTCGGAGTACCAGTCGAACTGGAGTTGATTCTTGAGGTTTCCGCGTGATGCCGCCGCGCTGGAGTGAGAACCGGCTCACGGCGAAACTCGGGATCGACTATCCCATTATTCAAGGTCCGCTCGGCGGGTTGTCATCACAAAGATTGACGGCAGCGGTCTCCAACTTTGGCGGGCTCGGATCCTTCGGCGCGCTCGGTCTGCGCACCAGACGCAATCAAAGACGTGATCGCGCGAGATTCGCTCCCTTACATCGAAAGCCGTTTGCAATGAACTTGTGGGTGTCGATGGAAGACGAGGGTGCGCGACGATCGGACGAAAACGCCTTCAACCGCAGCCTTGCGCCACTTGCCGCCCATCTCGCAGACCTTGGGAGCGCCTCTCCCGACGTACAAACCGTATTCGCCGGATTCGATTCGAGGATCAGGCTCGCGTGTTGCTCGACGCGAAGGGTGCCGGTGTTCAGCTTCATCTTCGGAATTCCACCAACGGAAATCCTGGAGGAGTGCCGGGCCAAAGAGCATCGTAACCATTGGCGCGGCGACAACACCGGAAGAGGCGGCAGCACTTCAGGACGCCGGAGTAGATGCCATCGCTGCTTCCGGCTTCGAAGCCGGGGGGCATCGCGGCTCATTCCTCCGCGCCAGCGGAGGATTCACTTACGGGCACCTTTTCGCTCGTCCCTCAGATTGCCGACACGGTCAGATGTGCCGGTGATCGCCGCCGGGGGCATCGCGGATGCGCGCGGCGTCATCGCCGCCCTGGCTCTTGGCGCAGAGGCCGTGCAAATGGGAACGGCATTCCTGGCGTGCGAGGAGTCCGGCGCCAGCCGCCTTCATCGCCAGGCTCTACAAGAGAAAAGAGCCGGGCACACCGCGCTGACCAGAGGGCTTCACCGGAAGACTCGCGCGGGGAATCCACAACCGCTTGCTGGAGGAGTTGAACCGGACGGGAACCGAGATTCTCCCATATCCCTTGCAACGAGGACTCGTCAGAAATCTGTCGATCGCGGCAGAGGCGGCGGGCCGATCGGATCTTGCTGCCTATGTGGGCCGGGCAAAGCGCCAATCTTTCTACTTGCACCGACGTATCGGCGTTCTTGACCTCATTGGTTGAGGAGGTTTCTGAAATCGCGGGGCCCATCACTCAGTGGAGCGCAGCCCGCCGCGCAAAGCAAATTTCTAAATAAGGAGAAAAGGAGAAATGCAATTGTCGAATATCAAGGACAAAGTTGTAGTAATCACCGGTGCCAGCAGCGGCATTGGGGAAAGCACCGCAAAGCTTCTCGCGCAACAGGGTGCCAAAGTCGTATTGGGAGCACGGCGCAAGGACCGGATCGACGCCGTTGCAAAAGAGATCTCAGCCACCGGCGGCAAGGCCATCGGATTTGCCACCGATGTGACGAAGCGCGCAGAAGTGCAAGCGCTCATCCAAGGGGCCGTCGAAGGTTTCGGCCGCGTCGATGTGCTCATCAACAACGCCGGTATTATGCCCATCGCACCGATCGAGGCTCTCAAGGTAGACGAATGGGATCGGCAGATTGACGTCAATATCAAAGGACTTCTCTATGGGGTTGCCGCCGCCCTGCCTCACATGCAGAAGCAGAAGAGCGGCCACATCATTAACATGGCTTCGGTTTTCGGGATCAAAATGTTCGCCCCTGGCGGGACGGTCTACTGCGCCACCAAGGCGGCTGTGCGCGCATTGACTGAAGGGCTGCGGATGGAACTGCACTCCCAAAATATCCGCTGCACGATGATCTCGCCCGGCGCGATTGCCACAGAACTGTCGGAGAGCAGTTCGGACGAAACGACCAGAAAGAACTTGCGCGAGTTCATGAAAATGGCCATCCCAGCTACTGCGATCGCGAGAGCGATCGCTTACGCAATCGAGCAGCCGTTCGAGGTGGAAGTCGATGAGATGGTCATCCGCCCAACGGCACAGGATTTCTAAAGCGGAAGTGAACGCAACGCATTGGCCTTTCGAGGTGGTCAAGGGGGCAGATCCTATGGGTAAAAGACTCGCACTACTAGCAATTCGCCTGCTCGTGTCGGTCAACCTGCTGTATGCCGCCATCTTTCTCAAGTTTGCAGGAGTGCCAGGTTCGGTCGCCCTGTTCACGCAGATGTCGCAAGCGGTTCACGGGTTGGTATCTCAGCCGGTATTCCGGCTAAGCTCAGGAGCCTTCGAGACAATAGTTGCGATTCTGCTTCTGATCCCAAAGACAGCCAGATTGGCCGCGGGGTTGACTGCTGTGTATATGAGTGCCGTAATTCTCGGTCACATTTTCGTCTTGGGATACGGATGGTTCTTTGTCGATGCTCTTATGGTGATGCTGCTGGCTACCATTTATCTCTTGCTGACAAGCAGGCACTCCCATTGGGGCGAACCCGAAACTGGAGGGAAGCCGGTGACTGGGTGAAGGCCATTCCGGTCTTCTGCTCCTGGCCTGAATGGTTCGACTGACATTCCATCAGCCGATTCTCTTGTGTTCTCTAGAGTGGTGTGTTCAACGACACTGTTATTTACTCTAAGGTGTCGTCGCAGCCTACATCTTGGAACCGGTCAATGACCTTCTTTATCCCTCTCGACGATGCAATAGGTCTCGGCCTTCCAGCCATCGGCGGCCATCAGGTAACAGTCATCCTGAATGGTCTCGGTCCAGTAGTCCGTTCTCCGCAGTCGGGTTTCGCGACCATATTTCGTGGAATCCGGGCGAATTCCGTGATTTTTCTGACTAGACGAGTAAGATTTCTCTGCGTCCCAGACGGTATGGCGGAGAGAGTGGGATTCGAACCCACGTTAGAGTTTCCCCTAAACACGCTTTCCAAGCGTGCGCCTTCAGCCACTCGGCCATCTCTCCGGCTATTCGGGAAGCGGTTTCGCTAGGCAGGAACCAGGCGGGCATCCGCCCGCCCGAAACTTCCTACTCGATTCTATGATGTCCCGCCCACTCGAGCAACTTCCCCACAGGGCAGTCCCTGGGTACTGGGTACTGGGTACTGGGTACTGGGTACTGGGTACTCGATACTGGCTACTCGCTTTTCTCATGCAGTTGCTGCGCCAGGTAATTCTCAATCCCCATCTCCGAGACCGCGTGCAGCTGCCCTTCCAGCCAGTCGATGTGTTCTTCCTCGTCGGTGAGAATCTTTTCCAGCAACTCCCGCGATCCGTTGTCGCCAGCCTCCACGCAAGTTTCAATCCCGGCATTCAGTCGCTTCACCGCGTCGTACTCCACGTTCAGATCGTTTTGCAGCTGCGCCTTCACGTTCTGTCCAATATTAATCTTGAAATAGTCCGTAATATTCGGACTCCCATCCAGATACAGAATGTGCTCCATCAACTTCTCGGCATGCGTCATCTCTTCAATCGATTCTTTCCGCACATGCTTCGCCAGCCTCTGGTATCCCCAGTTCTCGCACATCTCCGCATGCAAAAAATATTGATTGATTGCAGTGAGCTCGGCTTTCAATACTTGGTTCAAAACCGCAATGACCTTCGCATCACCTTTCACTGTTCACCTCGCGCGCACGCAGGTCTTTGCAATGGTGGCCTATGTCAAAGCAGATTTCTACGTGCTGATTTTGTAACGGAAAAGGATAGCACCGAAGGGCAAGACAGGAAGTGATTTCAGAACAACTTAGGAGGTTTTCTCGGAGGTCGAGACGCCAGCACCCGCCGCCGCTGCTGTAGCCTGGCCGTTACTACTCTCAGTAGTGGTGGGCGCCTCAGGAGGCTTCACACCGCTATCAAGCACTCGATTGTGCAGGCAGTAAAGAGCGAGTTCCAACCGGTCGGCCACGCCGAGCTTGTCGTACACCTTGCGCAAGTAGTTCTTTACCACCTGCTCGGTTGTGCCCACGCGTACCGCGATTTCTTTGTTCTTCATTCCCTGCGTCACGCAGGAAACGATCAGCGACTCTTTCGGAGTCAATTGCACTTTCGTACGCGCAGTCGTAGGACGCGTCCCCTGCGACCGAAACGCTTCCATCACCCAGTGAATGCCCTTGCTGTCGAGCCACGACTCGCCTTGCGCCACTTTGCGCAGACAATCAACCAGCAACTCCGGCTCGACTTCGCGCGACACAATGCCTTGCGCTCCGCGACGGAATAAATCCAGGGTGAGTTCTTCGTTCGCATCCGGCGTGACCACCACCAGCTTCAATCCAGGATTCTGCCGGATCAAGTCAGATGTCGCTTCCACCGGCTCCGGCGCTAACGCCGATTCAAAAATAAGAATGTCGGCAGAAAACCGCTTCGCCGCCGCCAATGTCTGCGCCAGCGTTTCGGCTTGTCCCACTACGCGGATATCGTCTTCCAGCGCGAAAATCTTGCGCAGGCCGGCGCGGAAAATTGCCTGCGTGTCGGCCAGAATCACGCGAATGAACTGGCCGTTGCCATCATTCTCGTGCGGCTGTCCGACGCTATCGTCGACACTGACTGGAGTGCTTTCCATGCTTCCTCTCGCCGCCTTCAGCGGCGCTCAAACCGGTACTCGTCGATGACCACGCCCACGCCCCGGCGGCCACCTTCTTCAAAACTTCGCACCACCCGGCCCCGGCAATCGAGCTGCACATCGGCCGTCGCGCCCACAATGTCCGCGGGCAGCGAGATCGTGAAATCCACCATCGAACCCACCGGCATCTCGGCGTCCACTACCTGGAACAGCACACCGTTGGCGGAAATGTTGGCCGTCTCCGCGTGCCGATCGCCTGATTTCGACTTCACCGAAACCGGCAGCTTGATGGGAAAACGCGTCGCGCTCTGCATGTCGACATAACGTCCGCCCGCTTTCTTCGCAGACATATCTCCCACCGGAGCGGACTCCGGCGGAGCTGCAGACTCGTCCTTTTTTCCCCAGGGCAAGCCAGGTTTTCCGTTTTCCGGCGTAGGGTTCGACATCACGCGCAGATTACACCCAGGAATCAACAGGGGAAAGTTACCGAAGTCATTGAACTTCGAGGGTTTAACGCGTTGGGAATGAGGGAATTAGGAGCGCTTTCGCGAGCACTCAGCATCAGCACTCAGCATCAGCATTCAGCCATTCGACGGGTCCTTGGCGAATCCATCCACCCGCGACTGATGATAATTACGTCCTGAGTCAATAGGTGGACCGTTTGGTGATCGGTTTTGAGTGCAAACGTGATTGCGACAGTTAGGGTCCAACCGTCTCGATTCTTCGTGCATAATTGCAGGGCCACATGAGGAACCCTCGCTTGAAATCCATCGCCGCAGTGGTGTTGACCGCGGCTGAGTTGTTCACGATTTCAGGTTGCGCGAGATTGGCAGAACGACCGCTTATCGGCAGCTATCAACTCGTTCATCCGACAGGCTGCCGGGACGACATTGAAGACTCGACTTCTAGTTGTTCGTGGCGACGGAACAGTGACCAGCACGTTCACCTTAAGAGTGGCCGGAACGAAGCCGTCGAAAATGGGCACTGGACATACGACAGGATAGCCCGGCGAATTAGCTTCTCGAAGGTTCTTGTTTCTCACCGAAACGTCCTGTCATTTTCAAGGGAGAGTCTATGGGCCTCGCGTTCCTGACCCAAAACTGCCTGAACAAATCCGCAAGAATTACCATCCGGGCTGGGACCACAACAACGCCTCGATGACGAAGCTGGTTGTCAACGCGATTGAGAGGGTCGTTGCCTTGCCAGCAGATCATCCGTGCGCCCCTCCGAAGCCTAACCCCCACCAATGGCCCTGCTTCCAGAACCCTGCCCCCGTATCTCCGACAGACTAACTGGCGTAACATCGCCATAGCACTCATCGACCCGGCCGATGAGTCTTCGACCGCGTGACAGCCGCCTTGGTGATCCACGAGGTGGGGATTAGAGCCAGCAGGACGCAGACTCCACCAGCAGCCAAAAGTCCCCACGAAAACATGGGCTGGCCTGTCCAGTGCCTTACGACCTGAACACCTTTTGCCATCCCAAGAAAACCGACAAGCACCAACACGAGACCCGCCCCGATCAGTTTCAGTCGGCAATACGGGCGTTCAGTCGGAGGGTTGCCGCTATGCATCATCCTTCAAATGTCCACACATCCAATTGTTGGTGTAACATCCCCGGATTACACTCAACACCTCAAGCTGGAAATAGCACGACGGTTAGCAGGATGGTAACTGCTACTCCGCAAGGAAGCACCCGAGTGCCGCAACGGCTGACTGCTGAGTGCTGAATGCTTAAAACTTGGTAACCTCGGTAAAATTAAACTCCCGCACCTTCATCGCCGGCACCACCATGTCGAACGACTCTTCCCCGCTCGCGCGCACCGGAGTCCCCATCTGCTCCACATTCGACAACATATGCAACAGACTCTCGTTGAAGCGGAAATTCCGCACCCCGTACCGAATCTTCCCGTCCTCCACTAAAACGTTCCGTCACGAGTCATGCCAGTCAGAATCTTTTCGTAAGGATCGACCTCGCGTATGTACCACAACCGCGTCACCAGCACTCCTCGCTCGGTCGAGGCCACCATCTCGTCCAGCGTCTTCGGATCGCTCGACGGCGCAAACACAATATTCATCGGCGCTTCACCCATCTCGTTGGGGATCGGAAACCCGTGTCCTGTAACTTCGATCGGGCCGACAGAATCTTTGTATTCCGATTTCTTCATGCGCGCCGCTGTCGCCCCGCGCATACACCAACCGCTTCACCACGCCCTTCTCAATCAACTGCAACCGCTGCCGCCGCACGCCCTCCCCGTCAAACGGAGACCCCGACTGCAACGGATGCGCCACGTCATCCCAGATATCAATATTCTCGCCGAACAGCTTCGTTCCCACGCGTCCATTCAGAAACGACCGCTGATCGAGAATCGCCAAGCCGCCAAAATCGAAGAACATGAATCCCACGATGTCGAGCACCGCCGCCGGCTCCAGAATCACCGTATACTTCCCTGCCGGAATTTCTTTTGGACCCGCCGATGTCCGCGCCTTCTCCGCCGCAATCTCCGCCAACCGCGCCGGATCGAGCACGCTCACATCGGGAGAGTTCGCCTTCTGCCAGCCCGACGAATCCGCCGCCAGCATGGTGATCGAAATCTCCGACGATGTCTGCGAATGCCACTCCGCCAACCCGCGCGAATTGAAGATGCCCTCGACGGACTCCGAAGAAGAAAAAATTCCTGCAGTCGTTAGATTGTTCTTCTTCGCAATCGCAACAATCTTCCCCACCCCGTCAGCTCGCAATTCCGGAGTCACTGCCGCCGTCTGCTCAAAATAACGATTCACGGGCGTGGCGCGGACACTCCTGTCCGCGTCTGCCATCGGCAGCAAATCCGCATCCGGCTCCTGCACCCGAGCCAGACTCTCCGACGCCTTCACCACCCGCTGCAAACTCTCATCATCAAACTTATTGGTCGTAGCCCGCGCCGTACGCCCGCCAAACACGGTCCGCACCGACACCGCAACGTTATCCTCATCGACATTCTGATGAATGGTGTTATTCGCAAACCGTGTCAAAGCAGAATGCCCGCCATAAAAGATGCACTCCACATCGTCAGCAGAAGAGAGCTTCTTGATGCGCTCTGAAAATGTCGCCGGCTTGGCCCTTTTTGGTCCCAGCCATTCCTCTGTGTCTCTGTGCCTCTGTGGTGGAAGTTAGTTGCCCTTATACGCCGACCCGACCTTCACCCCCCGAAACCGCGCCGGACTCGCCCCATGCCCCGTCCCCATTACCTGCTGTGGCTGTCCCTTGCCGCAATGCGGAGTTCCCCACAGCACCCACTCATCGCGCGAGCAAATCGCGTCCATCGAGTTCCAGAACTCCGTCGTAATTCCCGAGTACGACGGATTCTTCAACATCCTTACCCGCTTGCCACCTTTGATCTCCCAACCAATCTCGGTGCCGAACTGGAAGTTGTACCGCTTGTCGTCAATCGACCACGAACGGTTCGTCTCCATATAAATCCCGCGATCGGTCGAGGCAATCAGTTGCTCACGAGTAAGTGGATCTTTCCCCGGCAGAGATACTGACATTCGTCATGCGGATAATCGGCAGCCGGTTCCATCCCTCGGCCCGCAAAGTCCCGCCCGACCGGTTCAATCCAATCGTTGGGCCGTCTCCCGCGAACTCAAATATCCCGTGAACAAGCCATTCGTAATGATCGGCGTGCACTGCGCCGAAACCCCTTCTTCATCGAAAGCAAACGTTCCCAGCCCCGGCCCATGCTCCTGCCGCGCGTCGGCCACCACGTTCACCAAGTCGCTGCCATATCGCAGCGTCCGCAACTTATCGAGAGTAAGAAACGACGTCCCGGCAAAATTCGCTTCCATTCCCAGCACGCGATCCAGCTCAATCGGATGCCCGACCGACTCATGAATCTGCAATCCGAGTTGCGAGCCGTCAAGAATGATGTCGAACACTCCCTCCGGGCCACTGATCGGCCTTCAGCAGCGCCACCGCCTCTTCGCCCACTCGCCGCGCGTTCTCCAGCAACTTCAATTCATCAACCAGTTCATATCCCTTGTTCTGCCACTGCCCGCCATACGAATTTGGATACGACCGCTTCTGAATCTCATTCCCCGCAAAGGCATGCGCCGCATACCCCACGCCGGTCGTGTACTTCGTCTGATGAATATCCGCGCCGTCGGACGAGTAAAACCACTGCTCCTCCCGCCGGAAGTTCATATTGGTTTCGGCCAGCGTCACGCCGGCGACCGAACGCAACTCCGCGTCAATCTTGGTGAGCAAATCCAAGATTTTCTTCGATGGAAATGGTAAAAGGATCGATCCTGATCGGCGTCGTCCACTCCGCGACAGCCGCCTTCTCCGGAGCCAAGCGGATATCGCTCTGCTTCACCCGCGCCGAAGCCTTCGCAATCTCGACCGCTCGCGCCGCCGTCGCTTCGACGGCTGCCCGATTCAACTGATCCGACGCCGCATATCCCCAGGCCCCATCCGCAATCACGCGCACGCCAATGCCGAGACGACTCCGAATCCGACGCGCTCCCAATCTTGCCGTTCTTCGTGGCCAAAGCCCGCGAGCGATCATCCCCAACCCGCGCGTCCGCATACGACGCCCCCCGCAACTTCGCCACATCCAATGCCCAATGAGCAATGTCTTTCATACGAAATTCAAATCTATCACAGTAGCGCCGGCGTCCCGCCGGCCACGAAAATCCTGATGGAGCGCGAGCGTCCCATCCAATTGATCCGTCTTATGCCGAGTGCTTCTTCCCTACTCCTCCTTCGGCCACTCATACGGAAACAACTTCCCCGCCTGCTCCGCAGTCATCTTCACGCCCAGCATTTCCGCCGCGTGCGCCAGCACCGGATCACGCCCGCTCGCCATGTCTCCGGCCGTCGGAAGCACGATCTCATCAGGAATTACGCCCACGTGTTCCAGGCTCTTCCCATCAGACATAACCACGTCCGCTTCCGTAATCGAAGCGCCGTAGAAAACAGTGACGTCCTGCCCGGTGCGGTAGCTGTATGGGAGTGATTCCATCACGCTCCCCGAAGAATGGTCTCCCATAATCGTTCCGCGCTTCTCCATCTGAATCATGCGTGCGAACATCTCGGAACACGATGCCGACTTGCTGTCGACCAGCACCACAACCTTTCCGCCAAATGGATTATGCGGATGAAATTTCTCTATCAGCGGCTTGGTGTCTTTTCTCGCCACCCGGTCTGGAATTTTTATGTCGTTCTCAAACACGCCTTCGAGCAAATACTTGAGTGTATTGATGGCGCCTCCGGGGTTCTCACGAAGATCAATGATCAGCGCTCTATGCTTGTGCGCCCGGCTGGTCATCTCCTGGATCTCCGACTCCGAAAAGGCGAACATCGGAAACTTCAAGATCATCAGATCGTCGCCAAACTCCTCCATCCGTGCTCGCCGCAAGTGCCTCGCATCTTCCCCCGAACGGTAAAGATCCCAAATATCGCCATCGCTCCCCGACCTGGTTAGATCCTTAATCCGTTTTAATTCGCGGAACTTGGCCACGGCCTCCACTTGTCGCGGCTCGCCGGTCGGTGGGCGCAGGTTAAGGCGCAAACTCAATTGCGGACGCAGCGTGTGCAGCACATACTCCATCTGCCACAAGTTGTCCCGCGTCGGCTGAAACCCTCCCACGTCCAGCACTTCATCTCCCGCCTTGATGCCCTTGCTCTCTGCATCGCTTCCCGGACGCACTCGCGTCACGAAACAGCGATCCCCGATCATCTGGAATTCAAGTCCATAATCCAGCACATACGGCCGCGACGGCGGCAAAAGGAAGGTATGCGAGTCATCCAGCGCGCTCAGCGCCCCAGCAATGTGCGACAAAGCCGCATTCTGCGAGGTCGACTTATCGATCTTCTCCTTGGCCTCGCGCACCCGCGCATCCCAGTCAATTCCATGAAATTTCGGATCGTAATAATGCTTCTTCACGTCCGACGCGACGTTATCCAGCATCAGCTCGGCGCGCGCCCGTTCAAAGCTCCCGAACGGCGGCTGTTGGGTTGGTTGTTGCTGCTGTGCGAAGGACGTAGAACAGAGAACTAAGGTAAAGACAAAGATAGGCACTAGCGTGGCGCGCATGTGGCCTCCGGCTTATTGATCGCCAGCGCAAGCTGGCGCCCCCTCATTTCGAAGGGAGTCTAAATGAACTGGCCAGAGAATGACATAGTCTTCCGCACACTCCCCTGTGCCCTTCGTCACTGACCTTCCGGCCATCCCGGGCTTCAATAATCGGTTGGACATTTGTGTGCCAAGGAGACGATTCATGACTACCCTGATCTTAGATAAGAAGGCCGACCTCGCCGGTCCCGGCATCGGCGATTACAACGAACTCGAAAAAGTTCTTCCTCGCGACTATCGTTCCTTACTAACTCCCAAAGAAACCCAGCAGGCCATCTTCCAGACCAAGAGATATATCGAAGACAATCTATGTAAAGAATTGAATCTGATGATGGTCGAAGTCCCGCTCATCGTCGACGTCGAGAGCGGCGTCAACGATATGCTCGATCGCGACGGCTCCCGCACGCCCATCCAGTTCCACATCTCCAACGACCGCAACCAGCATCCCATCGATGCCCAGGTCGTGCAGGCCGCCACCAAGTGGAAACGCGTCGCCCTCAAACAATTCGACTGCCGCATCGGAGAAGGCATCTGCACCGACATGCGCGCCGTCCGCAAAGATTATTTCCTCGATCACGACCACTCCGCCTACGTCGATCAGTGGGACTGGGAGCGCGTCCTCACCGCCGAGCAGCGTAACCTCAATCTGCTGAAAGATGTTGTCTCGAAAATCTGGAAAGTCATCGTCGGCGCCGAGCGCTTCGCGCAGTCGCTATTCCCGCAGCTCAAAGATGTCCGCTATCCCGATCTTCCCGAGAAGCTGGAGTTCTTTCACGCCGAAGAAATTCTCGACATGTACCCCGACCTGCCGCGCAAACAGCGTGAGACCCGCATCCTGCAAGAGCATCCCGCCATCTTCATCATTGGCATTGGCTGGCCCCTGAAAGACGGTTACCCGCACGAGATGCGCGCGGCCGATTACGACGACTGGGTCACCGATACCCGCGACCAAACCGGCAAAGACACTCACGGATTGAATGGCGACATCCTTGTCTGGAACCACGTCACCCATCGCCGTCACGAACTTACTTCGATGGGCGTACGTGTCACCGCCGAAACATTAAAAAAGCAGCTGCAGCTGTCGAATCAACTCGACTTCATGAAGCTGCCCTACCACCAGGCCATTCTCAACAACCAGATTCCGCTCTCCATCGGCGGAGGCATTGGCCAATCGCGCACTCTGATGTTGCTGCTGCGCAAGGCTCACCTCGGCGAAGTCAGCGTCACCGTCTGGCCCAAAATCCTAAAAGAAATGTGCGGACGCAAGAACATCTTCGTCCTCGAGTAGTCCCAAAGTTGCTGGAGTAGTCAGGAAACTACGGGACGGCGCAAGCCGTCCCTTTTTTTCATTGTCATTCCGACGGCCGGGTGCCCCGTCCTTGTCACCGCACTTCTTGCGGTGACAGGGCGGGGATTTTCTGCCCTCAGCGAAAGCCCGCAGGAACTGGCTATACTGTCGTTCATGAATCCCGACGTCCGCCAGACCCTGCGCGAAGAATGGACCTCCGCCGCCCCTTACTGGAAGAAATGGGACCGCCACCTCGCGACCCAATCCCAAGCCGCCACCGATCTCGTCGGTCAAAGGTGCCCAACTCGCGCCCGGCATGCACGTCCTCGATCTCGCCTCCGGCACCGGACAACCCGCGCTCACCATCGCCAAAGCCGTAGGCCCCACGGGACATGTCACGGCCAGTGACTTAACCTCCGAGATGGTCGACGCCCTCAAAGAAAACGCCCGAGGCATCCCGAACCTTGACGCCAAGGTCGCCGACGCCGAGCATCTTCCCTTCTCCAACGCCGAGTTCGATCGTGTCACCTGCCGCTTCGGCATCATGTTCGTGCCCGACATCCAGACCGCGCTCAAAGAAATCCGCCGCGTTCTCAAACCCACCGGACGCGTCTCCTTCCTCGTCTGGGGTCCGATCGAAGAAAATCCTCTCTTCTCTTCGACCGTGGGACCGTTCATGAAACATGTCAACCTGCCTCCACCGCCGCCCGACGCGCCCACAATTTTCCGCTTCGCCGATCCCGCAAAACTGAAGACCACTCTCGACACCGCCGGATTCCGCGACCTCACCGTCACTAAGCAAAAAGTTTCCTGGCCCTGGCCCGGCTCTCCCGAAGAAGCCTGGGAAGGCATGCGCGAACTCGCCGCCCCCTTCAAGAAGATCATCGCCGCCGTCCCGCCCGACAAACTTCCCGGCGTGATGCAAGAAGTCATGAACAATCTGACCCGCCTCTACGACGGCAAGCAGGTGAACTTCTCCGCCACGGTCCTGCTGGCAACAGCCGCTGCCTAAGCCTTACCAGAAACCAACCGCAAGCGTCGCCAGAGCCTCCGCGATTGCGAACGCGAAAAAGCCCGGCCTTGGATGACCGGGCTTTCCGATTCGGACGAGTCCTTAGGCCCACGGGCAGTCCCCCTGTCGACCGGCTGCCCCGCGTGATTTTCGGGCTTCGCATTTACTGTGATGTTAATTTTCGGAGAATTTTCACGCTGCGGACCTCGGAAAACTGGACCCACTTCGCCGCCTCCGTCAAAATAAAGCTGCCTGATCGATCTTGCTTCTCTGATCTCACCTGTTCTGGTCTCTCTGGGGAGCAATTTGTCCGGCGGCAAGTCTCGGCGCAAGGTGCTGAACGATGATGAAGCGGATCATGGCCGGAGTGAAGCTGGCTTTGGGATTGCATCATCCCGGCCGGAATCTCGCCGTCTTTCCCGACGACATTTTTATCGTCTCCTACCCCAAGTCGGGAAACACTTGGACCCGGTTTTTGATTGCGAACCTGGCGTATCCGGATGAACCCGCAAATTTCGCAAACATCAACCGCCTCACGCCCGATCCCGAAGGACTTTCGAAGCGACAATTAAGCCGCCAGCCGCGGCCCCGCATTATCAAGAGTCACCAATATTTTGATCCGCGTTATCCACGCATCATTTATGTGGTGCGAGACCCACGTGACGTCGCGCTCTCCCAATATCACTTTCACCGCAAGCGGACAGTGATCGCGGATGACTATCCCGTGGAACGATTTGTGACCCGGTTTGTCGCCGGCGAGACCAGCCCCTACGCATCCTGGGGGCAGAACGTAGGCAGTTGGCTGGCGACGCGAAATAATGGACCGGGATTCTTGCTGCTCCGCTACGAAGACATGATCGCCGATCCCACGCGTGAACTAGGGAAGGTCGCTTCTTTCTTGGGAATTGCTCCGACTCAAGCGCGGCTCGATCAAGCGGTCGAACGTAGTTCCGCCGATCAAATGCGGAAACTGGAAAAGACACAGGCACTGATGTGGAGTTCGACGCGAGCCACCCGCCAGGATATTCCGTTCGTTCGGTCTGCCACTCCCGGCGGATGGAAAACCGGCCTTCCTTCGGCTTCGGTTGCCGAAATTGAAGATGCGTGGGCGCCCATCATGACTCTTCTGAGGTATGATCTCGTCTCCAAAGACCAACCGAACGGGGTCGGGTCGGACCTCGTAGATGCTGTCCTGAAGGGCTAGGGCCAATGATTTACGGGATCAAACGGGTCGTCAAATACCTGCTCGGCACTGACATCGCCGGACGCAATCTAGCCGTCTATCCCGATGACGTTTTTATCGTCTCCTACCCGAGATCCGGGAACACGTGGACACGATTTCTGGTGGCCAATCTGATCCACCCCGGGGAGAAAGCAACCTTCCTGAATATCGAGCGCTTGGTCCCGGATAGTGAAGCGCAGTCCAGCCGTTACTTGAAGCAGGTCCCCAGGCCGCGCGTGATCAAGAGTCATCAATATTTCGACCACCGGTACAAGAAGGTCATCTACATTGTGCGCGATCCGCGCGACGTCGCTCTCTCCTATTACGATTTTCAAAGAAAGTACCGCCAGATCGAAGACGCTTATCCCCTGACTCGCTATGTGAGCGACTTTGTTTCAGGGCGTCTGATTTCGGCGGATTACGGGACGTGGGCCGAGAACGTCGCGAGTTGGGTCTTCCCCCGCGGGAAGAGCAACGCGTTCCTGCTCTTGCGCTACGAAGACATGCTTAAGGATACGGTAGGTGAGCTGCATAGAATTGCCGCCTTCCTGAATGTTGCCGCTGACCGCAGCCGGTTGGAGCACGCCGTCGAGTGCAGTTCGGCACGGCAAATGCGAGAACTGGAGAAGAGCGAAGGCGATCGATGGGTCTCGACCAAGAACCGGCGCAAGGACATTCCGTTCGTTCGCACTGCCGCTTCCGGGGGATGGCATCAGTCTCTGCCACCCGAATCGGTGGCTCAGATTGAATCGGTCTGGGGAGATCTCATGACGAACATCGGATATCCGCTGGTCACCCGCGCGGCCGCAACCAGTTCGCCCAGGCGGATCGCGTTGACGATTCCTCTCTAACCCGGGAAAACAGTAATCATGGATAAGGTTCGGCTTGCCATCCTCGGTTGCGGTGCGATTACGCGGAGTTCTCATCTCCCCGCGGCCGTTGCACATCCCGAAGTTGAGCTCGTTGCGCTAGTAGATTCCGATGCGAAGCGCGCCGCCGCTCTCGCGCAAGCCCACTCGCTCAAGTGCAAGGTGACAACCGACTATCGCGAGGTTCTTCCTCATTTGGACGCGATCATCAATGCCTTACCGAATCACTTGCACGCTCCCATCACATTGGAGGCGTTGAACGCCGGGGTTCACGTGCTGTGCGAAAAGCCGCTGGCGACCAGCTCACGCGATGCCCGAACCTGCTGCGAGGCTGCCGGCGCCAAAGGAATCATCCTTTGCGTGGGAATGAATCGTCGTTTTCACCCGCAACAGACGCTGCTAAAGCTGACCCTTGAGGCGGGCACGCTCGGCACCGTGCAAAGCTACGACTCGCAATACGGAGGCCCGTACGACTGGGACACAGCTTCCGGATTCTACTTCTCGAAAGCGCAAGCCGGCGGCGGCGTGTTGATCGATTACGGCGTTCATATGCTCGACAGCTTGATCGATTGGTTCGGACCCGTCACCAGTTTCGATTATCAGGATGACGATTGGGGAGGCGGAATCGAAGCCAACCTTTTGCTCACCCTGACTCACGAAGGTCCTCTTGGCGTCGTAACCGGACACGCTCGTATGAGTCGAACCTACACCTTGGCGAACCGTCTGTTGGTGCGCGGCACTGCATGCGCGGCAGAGGCGCCATTCACCGATCCAAAAATCGTGATCTTGCAGCAACAACTCTTGGGAAAAGAGATTGATTCGACGTTGCGCTTGAATGCCGACGATCAGCACACCGCTTTCTACCGGCAACTCGACAACTTCGTACAGAGCATCCGGGGCCGCGAAACGCCGCGAGTCGACGGGCGCCAGGCTGTTGCAGTGCTCGAACTGATCGAGTCCTGCTACGCGCAACGCAAACGCATTCCCGAGCCCTGGTCCGAAGTCGCAGAGTTCCATGGAGTCGAAGTTTGAACTGGTTGCAAAAGACCATCTTTGTCACCGGAGCCACTGGCTTCATTGGCGGACGCCTCTGCGAACGGCTGGTAATGGCTGGCGCGACCGATGTCCGCGCCTTGGTTCACACCCCTAAACGCGCCGCACGTATCGCTCGCCTGCCCATCACCTTGTGCCCAGGCAGCCTGCTTGACCCCGCTTCACTGCGAGAGGCAATGGGCCCCGCGAAAATCGTCATCCACTGCGGATTAGGCAGAGCGCGGGCCATAGTGCACGGCACTCAGAACCTCCTCAAACTCGCGGAAGCCAATCACGTCGACCGCTGCGTCCACATGAGCACCGCAGCCGTTTACGGAATCACACCTCAACCGGGCAGCGAAGTGGAAGACGCTCCGATTCCGTCGACAGGAGATCCCTACTGCGACAACAAGGCGCGAGCCGAGCGGGTCGTCCTGCGATTCGCCCGGCGCGGCGTGCCCGCCGTGATTCTCCGCCCGTCGATCGTCTACGGCCCATTCTCCGCATGGTCGACTCGTTTGATCCAGGACCTGCGGAACGATCGCGTCGTCCTCATCGACGGCGGCCGCGGCGCCTGCAACACCACCTACGTCGACAACCTCGTGGACGCCGTCTTCCTCTCCATCGAAAACGATAAGGCGCCCGGTCAGACATTTTTTATTACCGACGGTGAGGCGGTTTCATGGGGAGATTTCATCCAGGCGCACGTCGCGATGATGAATCACACCTCTACCCTGACGGAAATGTCGAAGGAAAAAGTTGCCGCTTACCATGGCAAGCGGGGCGGCCTGGTCATGGGATCTCTGAAAGCCACCAATCGAGTCTTGCGAAGCGCCGAGCTTCGGCGTCTGTTGGTTCAAATTCCCGTGACCGAACGATTGCTCACCGGGTTCTGGCGCTGGCTGGAATCCCTGGAAGAAGAAAAACGAGATCGCATTCGAGGACATTTACGCGGAGCATCAATTCCCTCCGCTGGGACCAACGGAAATTACATTCCCGATGAGGTCACGCTCGCAACGCAGACCACGACAGTTTTCTTTAGCATCGACAAGGCAAGAAGAGTCATAGGGTATCGTCCACGCGTCCCATTCGCCCACGGCATTCGCCAGGTTGAGCAATGGCTGCGATTTGCGAACTACCTTTAGCTTTTCGGTTACCGCCCCGAGGATGCCCCATTTCTCGCGCCTTTCGCGAGAAGTGGGGCTTTTGAATTCCTGGAATTTTGACTCCCTACAATAAAGACGTCATCCCGAGCCCGCTAGGGCGAGGGATCCGGCGCGCAGCACCCGCAATCTCACCACGTCACACCACTTCGAACTCCTGAGGTCCGAAGTCCGAGGTCCAAGGTCCGTCTTCCACACACGCCTGAATCGTCGCCACGCATCGCGCCCCCAACAGATCCCACGCCTCTCGATACTTCCCATACTTCGACCGCTTCAAATGCGGATACACCGCCACACTCCCCTGCCCCTCAATCTCCTTGGCCGGAATGATGTACCAAATATTCTTCCCCAAAATAACCACCAATAAAAAACGCGCCCCGTGAAGGACGCGTTCCGCACACCTCTGTGCCCCTCTATTATCAAACAACCAGAAGAGATCTCATCCCCAAAACCAAAAAGAAAGTAAGCAAATTCCCATTCCGGGAAGCATAGCCGCTCGTGTGGCGCGGACACTCCTGTCCGCGTCTAACCACGCAGCTAAACCGCCCGCATCTCCCAAGACCAACCACCCTGTCCTCCTGAGCGAAGCGAGGCAAAGCCGAACGCAGACGGACAGTTCACTTCAATTCCGCCAATGACTGAGGTTTTGGCTACATTCATAGGGGTGGGTCGAATCACTAGGAGTCCCTTATCAGTATCGACATTTTGAAATTTCGAAAATTGTCTCGTGCGTTGCTCAACGTACCTCCCGGTGGCCTGTGGCTGAACGAAATTGCGCACGAGCGACGCCCGCGAACCAAGGTTCAATCGGTTCGGGGCAAAGGCGGGTCTGACGACCCCGCAAACCGTCTGTTCTTGGACTACTTGTCGTCAATTAGGTGAAGCTTCGTGTTCCTTTTCCGCCCATTAGGGCGTATGATCTTGTTCCTCGCCGCTGATGGCGTTGCAGAGTTCATAGTTCCCCCTGTCCACCAGGTTCCCGACGAGAATCGGCCCTTCGAGCCTTGGGATTTCCAAACAAACGGGTGTGCATTCCCCTCGATCTGTATCGCCCAGACGCGGGCCGCCTTACAACCTCGCTGGGCACATTCGATCAAGGACGCCGCCCAACTTTCGTAAACGAACAATCACGTGCGCTCTTAGGGGGCGCTGGAAAGGGCCGCTAACCCGGCTCCGGGTGAGTCACATGAACTACAACCACAATTGGTTCTGCAAGTTGTCACTCTGTGTTGCGGCGTTTGCAGTGGCTCTTGTCCCAACTGCCATTGCCGCTAATCAAACCGTAGCTCTTGTCCCGATCGGCTCGGGTACTCAAACTGGCCAGGTGGTGGTCACGGAAACCAGTGGAGGTGTAACCTTGGAGCTTACAGTTTCTGGTCTCACTCCAAACACAGTCCACAGCTTCTGGCAAGTCTTCGACACAACGAAGTCGCCCTTCCTCACCGATGCTGTTTTGGGGCTGGCGGTAGTGACGGATACGAACTTGGGGACTCTCGCAGCCGTCCGCCCCAACACCCCTGCAGTAGACGATAGGTCAGGATTCAAGGGTGGGACGGGGTTGGATCCCAACGGCTTCGTCACTGACGCGAATGGAAACGCAACATTGACGGTGAAGCTCAATTACGATCCCACGAAGCCAGGAACGGCTCCGATTGTCCTTGCGGGACAGGGCGAAACCGTCCAGGTAGCTCCGGTAACCGGGCCAGGAGCATGCGTGGCCACGCCGGGGAGTTCTTACAATGCTTTGGTTGACTCGGCGTATGTCCGCAAGTACGACTCTTCTCGAAAGGAAGCGAGTTTCCAGATACACGACGGATATTACCGCGCGCAACTCGTCCGTGGGACCGTGGCGAGCTTTGTTGTGGTCCAACATCTGGACGGATTGACCCATGGGCACGTTCCAGGAGTTATGTTCGCCGTGAGCGGCTGTGGAGATCATGTTGGCAAGCTAACCGGTACCGTTGTCGTAGAGTGAGTCCGGGCTATGCAGGTAGGGGCTTCAGGCGTGAATTGACGCTAAACGAAGCCCCTCGTTTTTTCGTGGGTTTAAAGTAAGCCCCCTCCCAGCCGCGGATCAGAGGTCCGACGTCCGAGGTCCAAGGTCCGGATTGTCCTCCTGAGCGAAGTGAGGCAAAGCCGAACGAGTCGAAGGACCTTGTGTTGTCCGACGCCCGCCACTACCTCCTCACCCAAGACGTCATCCTGAGGCCGATAGGCCGAAGGATCTGGCGTGCACCACTCCAACCCATTGTCATTCCGACACCCGAGCGCAGCGAGGAAGGAGGAATCTGCTGTACGGCTCCAACCCAAAATGTGGCGCGGACACTCCTGTCCGCGTCTAACCACACGGAACGCCGCATCAGCCTTCGGACACTAACCACCCTGTCCTCCTGAGCGAAGTGAGGCGAAGCCGAACGCAGTCGAAAGACCTTGCCTTCATCCGAAGTCCGAAGTCCGAAGTCCGAAGTCCGGTTTGTCATTCCGAGCCGAGCGAGGCGGAGCCGAACGAGTCGAGGGACCTTGTGTTTTGTCTGACGTCTGACGTCTGACGTCTGAGGTCCAAGGTCCGCCTTGTCTTCCTGAGCGAAGTGAGGCGAAGGCCGAACGCAGTCGAGGGACCTTGTGTTGTCTGAGGTCTGAGGTCTGAGGTCTGCCTCCCGGACGTCATCCTGAGGCCGATAGGCCGAAGGATCTGGCGTACATTGTCGGCAATCTTGCGACCCAAAGGCCCGCCTTTGGGTGGCGCAGCGCTTTCAGCGCTGCGGATAAGCTCTCTTAAGGGCCCGCGCTTTAGCGCCCGAGGTACTTGCTTAAAAGAGACTAGTCAATCATTGTCGACGCGGTCCTCCCGCCCGCGAACCCATCCCTCTTCTCCACGCTGTCCTCCTGAGCGAAAGTGGGGCGAAGCCGAACGCAGTCGAAGGACCCCGCGACCGCTGGCACCACCACTACCGCATTCAAGGCACTTCCGCAGAAGGGACAGAAGAACGGCGCGACTTCAGTCGCGAGGCTGATTCCCCGACGTCATCGTGAGGCCGCTAGGCCCCTAGCAACGAGAAGGTAGCGCACGCCTCGCGAGGGGGGAGGCAAGCACGTTCTACTAGTCACCGACCTTTGATCTCAACCCCACAATAATATTTCCTCGATTTTCCCCTGCTGAACCGCACATTAAGGTTCGAGCGCAGGATGTCAGCGGCCCTCTCCTCCGAAACCGCACTTTCAGCAGCAACACGAGCTCACGATCGCCAACGATAGCCGGGATTGTCGAGCGACTCTTGGAGCCTAGATCGAAGTTTGCGTTCGGAACCTAACAGACTTGAGTTACCCTCAGAGAAACTCCGTCGATAACCGTAGAGGTCAGTTCCTGTGCCAAACGACTGAAATCCCTGACAGGAATCTTGCAACCGACGGCATTAGCTACGCGCGCGTACAGCCGCTTCAGGCCGTTATGATCGCCCATGGCGAGTCCTTGACGCAGGGACAACGGCATCGGTAGGTCATCAATCGCAAGCCCTAGGTGGCATATGGGGATGAGCGGCTTGTTTATCATCCACGCGGCACCTGCCTCAAAATTTATCCATGGCCGAAAGATAGAGTTAGGACTGCATAGGACTATTACCAAAGTGGCGCCTGACAGCGCTTTTTCAACGGATTTCAACCACTCCTCGCCGGCCGCTATGCTCTCGGTATCGGAAGAGACAAAAACCTCAACCATTCCAAGAAAGTCGCGAACCAGGGCGTCTTTCAAGACTGAGGCGATCTTGGCTTCTTCGGAGATGTGGCTGATGAATGCTCGTTTTGTCGATAGATGTTCGGTGGAAGTTGGCCTGTTCAGTTTTGAGGATGCTGCATCATTACCAACCGGCACGTCGCTCGCGAGTTCCGAGTCGAATTTTGCTTCCTCTTGCAAATCATCCTCAGCGGCAACTACGACGGAACGTCTTCCCTCCAACTTCACTTGAAAGCCGTCAAAAACCAAATACCTATTCAACCTCCCGAGAATAGACTCTAGTCGCTCACGCTTCTCAACAAATTCGGCGGGTGAAAAGACGGTCGTTAGGAATCGGTCGAGCGTCTTCGCCTCGTTCATCACCTCTATCTTCTGTCGTGTGTACGCTCCCCTTGAGGGAAACGTCGGCCCGTACTCGTCGTTAAATCCGAACCGCCTGAACAATTTAATGAGGTCGGGCCCAGTGCGATAGGTTCCGCTGTCCGAATTACCCAAGACTAACTCAACAAGAACCTTCGCTGTCCTGTCCGATATCGTCATGTTCATTGCCGACTTTGCCTCATTAGCATGGTAACTGAAGCCAGCAGTTAGCCAAAAGTCGTGTCCGGCTCCCAAAAAGCAGAGCCCCGAAGAGACCTCACCATGTGGGCGTAACCTGTCCAGCTACGCTCTGACTATCGGAGCCGAGGCTCGCGAGGTCGAAGTCGGCTTGACGAGCGAAGCGCCGGATTTCCGCGGAAAACAGGCAAGGAGGCCCAAGCGAAAGCCTCTATACTGTCGTGATGCGCCGCCTGCGCGTGGTTTTCCTTGTTCTACTCTTAAATATCGGGTGCACGCCTAAGGGTGGAGACATGTCCGTCGTGTACATGCGCGGAAATACCGCCGACGGCATGAGCGCGGGGACGTGGAACTACGGCGAAGTCAAGGAATGTCAGATCGCTAGCCGCAGCTCTCAACCGCCGGACAAAAGGGGAGATCTACTGCTCTGCGGCCAGGAGACGGAGCTTGTCTGGAACATCTCATGGTTAAGACCCGACCTCAGGACGCAAATCTACGAGGGCGCAAGAACCCTCCGCGTCACCTTTCGCAGCGCCGGTCATTCGTCAAGGATGCATGACACGTGGTGGGAGTGCCAACGAACACCCGATGCCATCAACTGTGACTAAGTGTTCTCCGTGTTTTGATTGTGAGGCCACACCAAAATAAAAACCGGGCAGCCGACGACGAAGGATGAACTATGTCGCTGTCGTGAACCCAACAAGTAAAAGCCCCGGGGCCATTTCACCCGGGGCGTAACCTGTCCAGCTACGCTCTGATTATCGGAATCTGAGCTCGTGAAGTCAAGGTTACTGAGGGGTCCGCCTGTCCTTTAGACCCCTCCCAGCTTCCCTACCAAAGAAGGGATTGCTGTGGACCCGACGGGATTCGAACCCGCACCTTGTAGCTGGACAGGCTAATGTGCTCCCGTTACACCACGGGCCCTGCCATCACCTTAAACACTGACCGCGCCCACCCCCAAGGTCACTCGTCACACGGCATCAACGCCAATCCCAATTTGGGAGGCGTGCGCTTCCTCCAATAGAAAAGCCCCACTTCTCGCCAAAAACGCGAGAAATGGGGCACCCGATTTTACTGATAGCTGAGTGCTGACTGCTGAGTGCTCAAAAGAAAACGGAGCGGCCCAAAAGCCACCCCGTCCTGACCAAATGCCAAGTGCCAAGTGCTAACTGCCTTGGCTGAATGCTGAGTGCTGAATGCTGAGTGCTTACGTTCCCTCGTTCCACCCCGCCAGATACTCTTCCTGCTCGGGCGTAAGCCGGTCGATCTTGATGCCCATCGATTCCAGCTTCAGTTTCGCCACACGCTTGTCGAGCTCTTCCGGGACGCGGAAGACGTTCTTCTCGAGCGTCTTGTAGTTCTTCACCATGTATTCGCACGAGAGCGCCTGGTCGGCGAAGCTCATGTCCATCACCGACGGCGGATGCCCTTCGGCTGCGGCCAGGTTAATCAAGCGTCCTTCGCCGAGTAAGTTGATCTTGCGCCCGTCTTTTAGCGAATACTCTTCCACAAAGTTGCGCGTGGTGCGCTTCGACGACGACATCTTCTCCAAGGCCGGGATATCGATCTCGACGTTGAAGTGTCCCGAGTTCGAGATGATCGCGCCATCTTTCATCAGTTCGAAGTGCTCTTTGGCCAGCACGTTTTTGTTGCCCGTCACCGTACAGAACACATCGCCCATCTTGGCGGCTTCGGTCATCGACATGACGCGGAACCCGTCCATGACGGCTTCGAGCGCTTTCGTCGGATCAATTTCCGTGACGATGACTTCGGCGCCAGCGCCACGAGCGCGGCTGGCCAGCCCGCGTCCGCACCAGCCGTAGCCGGCGACCACGAACTTCGATCCCGCTAACAAGAAGTTAGTGGCACGAATGATGCCATCGAGAGTCGATTGTCCCGTGCCGTAGCGGTTGTCGAACAGGTGCTTGGTGTCCGCATCGTTGACCGCGATGATGGGATACCGCAGCACGCCTTCCTTCGCCATCGCGCGCAGGCGGATGACGCCGGTGGTGGTCTCTTCGGTTCCACCAATGACGCCTTCGAGCGCGTCGGTGCGCTTGGTGTGCAGCACGCTGACCAGGTCGGCGCCATCATCCATGGTGATCTGCGGCTTATGGTCGATCGCCGCGAGAATGTGGCTGTAGTAAGTGTCGTTGTCCTCGCCCTTAATGGCGAACACGGGAATCCCGTGATCGCGGACCAGGCTGGCGGCCACGTCGTCTTGCGTCGAAAGCGGATTCGAAGCGCAGAGCGCGACGTCGGCGCCTCCATCGCGCAGGCAGATGGCGAGGTTGGCGGTTTCGGCCGTCACGTGCAGGCATGCGGAAACCCGTATGCCCTTGAGCGGCTGGTTCTTGATGAACTCTTTGCGGATGATCTGCAGCACCTTCATCGACTGGTTCGCCCAGTCAATGCGCTTTTTGCCCAGATCCGCGAACTCCATACCTTTTACGTCGGAAGTCACTTGTGTCGTTGACATGCTTCTCCTGTCGCGCGAATCATTGCCGAAATGAAAATTACCGAACTTGTACGATCAGATCTGCCGAAGAGCGATTAGAGCGTCCCAACATAAATCGTGTCGATGCCGCAACTCGGAGGCCATGCGCAACAATGGAGACAGTGCATTACGTTGCCTACTGTCCAGCATCCCTGGACACACCAACCACCCCAGGAAATTACCAATCTGGCGACGCTCGCCGACGACGAGAAGAATTGTTGTACTGGAACAGCCTTCCATCTCGCCTTCGGATCTCGTCCCAACGCCTTATGCACCCTGGCTGCCAGTGCACGGACTTCTTTCGATGAAACCTGCTTGCTTTCTTTGCAGGGCTCCACTTCAATACGGGTCACCATTCCGTTCTTTACGACGGCTCGCACCACCTTCCGGCAGCATCCACCTTCGCCGAATCCGATCTCGACCCGGTGGTCGCCCTTCACCAACTTCTCTAAATCGAGTTGCCGAAGCCCCTCCAGAGGACGAAACTCCGTAACTTTCGCTTCGACTCGAAAAGGAAAATCAAAAGCTTTTACCAATGGGCCCGAGGACTTTCTCGTCATCCGCTCCTCCTGCTTAAAGAAGAAACTTCGGCCCCAAAAACTTACTTACTTCTTCACCGCATGCCCAACCGGTTCGTGCTTCACCCCAGCATCGCTCGCCAGCTTGTGCGCTTTGTCGGTCGCTTCCCAGGTGAAATCAGGATCGGTCCGCCCGAAGTGCCCATACGCCGCCGTCTTGCAATAAATCGGACGCCGCAGATTCAACGAATCAATAATCCCCTTCGGAGTCAGCTTGAAGTGCGAACGAATCAGATCAGGGATGATCGCGGGATCGACCTTTGCCGTCCCAAACGTCTCGACCAGCACGCTGACCGGATCGGCCACGCCGATCGCATACGCCAACTGCACTTCGCAACGCTCCGCGAGTCCGGCAGCCACGATGTTCTTAGCGATATGACGCGCCATGTAAGCCGCCGAGCGATCCACCTTCGTCGGATCTTTTCCGCTGAACGCCCCGCCGCCATGACGACCCATGCCGCCGTAGGTGTCGACGATGATTTTGCGTCCGGTAAGCCCGGTGTCACCCATGGGTCCGCCAATCACGAAGCGCCCCGTCGGATTAATGTGATATTTGGTGTCAGCATCGAGCAAATTGGCGGGAATGGTGGCCTGGATAACATGCTTCAGAATGTCAGCCCGAAGATCATCATTCCCCACAGTCTCAGCATGCTGCGTCGAGATGACCACAGCATCCACACGCACCGGCTTTCCCTTTGCATCGTATTCGACAGTAACCTGAGACTTCCCATCCGGCCGCAAATAAGGCAACTTTCCGTGCTTGCGAACCTCCGACAATTTCATGGTCAGCTTATGCGCCAGCGAAATCGGCATCGGCATAAGCTCAACCGTCTCATTACAAGCAAACCCAAACATCATTCCCTGGTCGCCGGCGCCGCCGGTGTCTACGCCCATGGCGATGTCGCCGGATTGCTTGTTGATCGAAGAAATTACCGCGCAGGTGTTGGAGTCGAATCCGTAGAGCGCGTTGTTGTAGCCGATGGAGGAAATCGTGCCGCGGACCAGGTTCTGGAAGTCGACGTAGGCTTTGGTGGTGATTTCTCCGGCGATGACGACGAGGCCGGTGGCGGTCAGGGTCTCGCAGGCGACGCGGCTCGTGGGATCGTCGGTGAGGCAGGCGTCGAGGATTGCGTCGGAAATCTGGTCGGCAATTTTATCGGGATGGCCTTCGGTGACGGATTCGGACGTAAAAAGATAACGGTTCTTGGAAGACAAAGAGCTTCTCCTTCAGGCGGTCTTGGACGTTACGCTGGCGGGGACAACCCACAACGGCCGCGAAATAAGCGCCCTGATTATCCTTAAAAAGCTACCAGAGAAGGGGGTTAGGCGCAATTGTTTTGGGCCGGGTGGAAGCTGCGTGGGGCCCAAAAGACTCTATGCGTTGCGGGTGGGGGAGGGGAGGCCTTAAGCGGTTAGATTCGGGGGTCGAAGAGCAATCAGCACTCAGCAGTCAGCATTCAGCCTATGCGGCATTTAACACTTGGCATTTGCCCCCTTTCTGAGTTCGGTTGGTTCCTTTTTGCTCTTCGGCTACACTAGTTTGGTTTTGGGGGTGGTCGATGAGTCTTGAGACTGTGGTTGTTTTTTGTTCGAAATGCGGAGCGACCTTCAAGATGTTTCTTGACGAGATGGCGGCGAAAAACGAGAAGGTCGTGTGTCCGCAGTGTGCTGCGGCGGCGGAGGGTTGTGCGGATCCTGCTGCTCAGCAGACGCCGTCTGTGCAGTGAGCCGTCGGCACTCAGCCCCCGGTTCACATTCGGCTCAAATCTTTAGGCGTTTGATGGCGACGAGAAAAGCTTTTGATCGCAAGGGTCGCGAAGTTTGCGCAAAGAACGCAAAGAAAAGCCTTAATTTTCTCGACTGATCATTGTGGCGGAGTGGCCGGCTTCGCCGGTTGCAGGCCTTCCGGACCGAAAGTCAGGGTTTTGGCTTCACCGTTTTGTCCCTGGGACGGTAGCTTCGTTCCATTCAAGTAAAAGTCAACGGCGCCAACGTTGCCCGCGCGAATAGTGATCGTGTCTTTCGCGTGGATGGACTTCTCCATGCCGGCCTCAAGCGTGGCTTCGGTGGCGGGTTCGGCATCCACTTTCATGGAGACCCACGATTCGTCATTGGCTTTCATGGCAACAACGAATTCCCCTGCGCTGGGTGCAGTGCCCGTCATGGAGGCCTGCGCGGGGGGTGGAGTCTGCGTCGCGGGTTGAGATTCACTCGGCGCTGGTGAAATCTGCGTCTGAGTTGCCGGCGGCGTGACTGGTTCCGAGGGCTTCGTAACCGGAACGGCCGGAGCGGTGGTGGCTTCGCGGCTCTCTCTTTCTTTTTCGCGGGAATTGAATCCCCAGACTGCAAATCCCAGGGCGATCAGCAATAAAGCGACGGCGAGATATCCCCAGGGAATTTGAGCGACGCCGTTTGGCGCTTCTTCGGCGCGAGCTTCGAGAGCGTCGGCGATTTGTGGCTCGAGATTCCTTGCAGGGGGCACATCTCCAGAGGCGGCTAAATAGTCGGCGATGGTCTGGTCTTCATCGAGTCCGAGATGGCGTGCATAGGCGCGTACGAAACCTTTATTAAAGATGCCGCCGGGAAGCTGATCGAAGTGTTCGTCTTCGAGAGCGCGCAAAAGGCGCGTGCCAATCTTGGTAGATAGGGAGATGTCGTCGAGAGTGACGCCCTTCTTCTCGCGTTCGCGCTTAAGTTTCGCGCCGAAGGATTCCACGTTGAGCTCCGGGGGTGGTCGGGGGAATTTTAAACCTTTTCTGGGCTTTAGGCTCTGGGCTTTAGGCATTGGGCTCCGGGCTTCAGGCGTCGGGCCTCGGAAAGTCAAAGCCTTTAACCGCAGAGGTCGCAGAGATCGCGGAGAAGAGCCGGAAGCCTGACGCCTGAAGCCCGAAGCCTATTGCAGGACGTGGCTTTGCGGGTTCGAGGTTACTATCGTTCATTGCCGGTGTTCTGGAAGGGACCTTATAATTTGAGCACTCCGCCCTTCGTCGAGGACGCCAGAGATGACCAAGGCTACCGGTGCCGAGCGCCGTCGGCAGGACCAAGAAGTCACTATCTTTCACGATGTGGCTAAGGCCCTGACTTCTTCGTTGGACCTCGACTCGATTCTGCAAACCATCATGGAAAAAATGGCGGAATTCTTCCGTCCCGATACCTGGTCTTTGCTGATGGTGGATGACCAGCGCGACGAGTTGTATTTTGCGATCGCAGTGGGCAGCGCGGCCGAGGCGTTGAAGAATGTCCGGCTGAAAGTGGGCGAAGGCATTGCCGGATGGGTGGCGAAAAACGGCGAGCGACTGGTGGTGCCGGATGTGATGAACGACCCGCGGTTCGCCAAGCGCATTGATGAGATGACCAAGTGGGAGACGCGCTCGATTATCTGCGTGCCACTGCGCTCGAAGCATCGCGTGCTGGGCGTGATCCAGTTGGTGAATGTGGATATGCAAAACTTCAGCGAGCGGGAGGAATTCTTCCTGCAATCGCTGTGCGATTACGCGGCCATCGCCATTGAAAATGCACGCTCGGTGGAGAAGATTCAGGAGTTGACGATCACCGACGATTGCACCGGCCTCTACAACGCGCGTCATCTTTATAAGACGCTCGAGACCGAGGTTTATCGTTCGGCGCGTTTCGGATACGAGTTCACGGTGCTGTTTATCGATCTCGATCACTTCAAGCAGGTGAACGACACGCATGGACATTTGATTGGCAGCAAGCTGCTGGCGGAGATTGGGTATCTAATCAAAGCCCAACTGCGATTGATTGACTACGCGTTCCGGTATGGCGGGGACGAGTTTGTGATCCTGCTGCCGCAGACGGCGAAAGACGCCGCGCTAGTGGTGGCGCGGCGCCTACGCGACACTTTGCGTACGACCCTTTTCTGCCAGGAAGAGGGATTGAACCTGAACGTAAGAGCCTCGATTGGAGTGGCGACCTATCCACATGACGCCAAGACGCCGCACGACGTGATTCGCCAGGCCGACGAAATGATGTACCTGGTGAAGAACACGACGCGAGATAACATTGGGATTGCGCAGCGCGGGGTGATGAAGTAGAGGCGCGGGTGGCCGGGGGCTGGTCGCGGGTCTCTTCAGGCTCGCAACAATCGTAAAGCGGTGCTTCAAGGAAACGCATCTCGCCGAGTCTTTCCGGGTGAATGAGTGAAATCGGGATTTGTAGCCAATTGACAGGTCTGCGCCTCTCTAATATCCAGCCTTTCATTGACTTGCCTCATTCCCAGACCTAAGATTTCAGCCCAATGATTGGCGAAACCATCTCGCACTATCGGATCGTTGAGAAGTTGGGTGGTGGCGGGATGGGTGTCGTGTACAAGGCGGAAGACACCGATCTGGGCCGCTTTGTCGCCCTGAAATTCCTGCCCGACGATGTCGCGCAAAACCCGCAAGCATTGGAACGCTTCCGCCGCGAAGCCCGTGCAGCCTCTGCCCTCAACCACCCCAACATTTGCACCATTCATGAGATTGGCAAGTGGGGAGACCAGTCGTTTATCGCGATGGAATTTCTGGATGGCATGACTCTGAAACATCGCATCGCTGGAAAACCCATCGAGCTCGATGTTCTGCTGAGTCTGGGAATTGAGATTGCCGACGCACTGGAGGCCGCCCACTCCGAGGGAATCATCCACCGCGACATCAAGCCGGCCAATATCTTTGTCACCAAGCGTGGGCATGCAAAGATTCTGGATTTCGGATTGGCGAAAATTGCGCCCTCGGCCACTTCTTCCACGCAGATTGCGGGCGCCGACACCCAAACATCGCCGGCTGAAGAGAACCTGACGAGTCCCGGCGCCGCGTTGGGAACAGTCGCCTATATGTCGCCCGAGCAAGTGCGCGGTCAGGAGGTTGACCATCGTACAGACCTGTTTTCTTTCGGAGTGGTCTTGTACGAGATGACGACAGGAGCATTGCCTTTTCGCGGCAACACCTCGGGGGTCATCTTCGACGGAATTCTGAATCGCGCACCAGCGCCTCCCCTGCGCCTCAATCCCGATATCCCGGCTCGCCTGGAAGAACTCATCAGCAAAGCGCTTGAAAAAAATCCGAAGATACGCTGCCAGAGCGCCTCGGAAATGCGCACCGACCTTGAGCGGGTTAAACGTGACACCGATTCCTCGCGGTATCCGGCGGCTGTGGCGTCAGAAGATCACGGGACAACCTTACCGCGTGGCGGCTTGAGCAAAGATTCCCGGGCGACAATCGAGCGTCTGTCCGCCGCCAACACGCGACCGAGCCGCTCAGGTTGGAAAATCGTTGTCCCAGCCTTCTTGCTTCTCGCGGCCGTCATTGGCGGGGGATTCTACTGGCTCTCGCACCGCCCCCCCAAACTCACCGAACAGGACATGCTCGTCCTTGCCGACTTTAACAACACAACTGGTGACCCAGTTTTTGACGACACTCTGAAGCAGGCGATTTCGGTGCAACTGGCGCAGTCTCCTTTTCTGAATGTCTTATCGGATGCCCGGGTCCGCAGTACGCTGAAGTTGATGGCCAAGCCCCCAGATACGAAGCTCACACCTGACGTAGCGCGTGAACTCTGCCTGCGCGCGGGAGGTATGGGATACATTGCGGGCACGATTGCAAGTCTCGGAAGTCAATATGTGATCGGCATCGATGTCATGAACTGCCGCACAGGCGATCCTCTTGCCCAGGAACAAATCACGGCGGCCAACAAAGAACGGGTTTTGAAGGCGCTCGGTGAAGCCTCCGCCAAACTGAGGGGGCAGCTCGGAGAATCGCTGAGCACGGTGGAAAAATTCGACACTCCGCTCGATCAAGCGACTACTCCCTCCCTCGAAGCCCTGAAGGCATTGTCGGAGGGAAGAAAATCTGTGCAGGAGAAGGGCAGTTCGGCGGCCATTCCATTCTTCCAGCGCGCCATCGAACTCGATCCCAATTTTGCCGCGGCTTACTCCGCCCTGGGCGTCTCGTATTCCAATCTCAGAGAGCCCGGCCTCGCCAGTGAGAATTTGCGAAAGGCTTATGACCTGCGTGACAGGGTGAGCGAAAGAGAGAAGTTTCGCATCACGGCTACATATTATCTTCTCGTTACCGGCGAACTAGAGAAGGCAATTCAGAATTATGAACTATGGGCCCAGACTTATCCACGCAGCAGTGAACCGTACGGCAATCTGGGAGTTGACTACACTTTCCTCGGAGATTACGAGAAAGCGGCAGCGGCAAGTCTCGAGGATCTCCGTCTCAACCCAAGCAGCGCGGCTGCCTACACCAATCTGGTAGGTCTGTATTCCGCCTTGAACCGGCTTAACGATGGCCGGGTCAAATATCAGGAAGCCATCGAGCACAAGATCGACAATCCCTTTCTGCACGGCAATCGTTACGGAGTTGCTTTTCTTGCCGGCGACGCCCCTGAAATGCAGAAACAAATCGATGCGGTCACTGGCAAGCCGGGGGAAGACATCCTCTTTTCGTTCGCATCTGACACCGAAGCGTTCCATGGGCATCTCACCCAGGCCAGAGAACTCTCTCAGCGGGCGATAGACTCCGCGAAACGGAATGATTCAACCGAGACGGCAGCTGCATGGCAAATGAACTCGGCTTTGCGCGAAGCTGAGTTTGGTAATACGGAACAGTCTCGGCATGAAGTCACGTCTGCTCTGGCCATGGCCTCCAACCGGGATGTCAGTATTCTCGGAGCCTTGGCCCTGGCGCGCATCGGAGATACCGATCGCGCGAAGCGAATGGCAGACGTTTTGGCGAAGCAGTTCCCGCTGAACACCACTGTGAATCGCTATTGGTTGCCCACCATTTATGCCTCGATCGAGATCAAGCGAGGTAACCCCGCGAAGGCTATTGATCTCCTCCAACCGGCGGAAACCTCCGAACTAGGCACTCCCTTGCCGCAGTCCGGGGTGGGCGGCTCACTCTATCCTCCGTATGTGCGAGGTGAAGCTTATTTGTCCTGCGGACGTGGTGACGAAGCTTCCACGGAGTTCCAGAAATTTCTCAATCATCCCGGCGTTACCGTGAATTCCCCTTTGGGTGCACTGGCTCGCCTTCAACTCGCACGGTCCTATGCGCTTGCTGGGTACTCGGGGAAGGCGCGCAGCAGTTACGAAGATTTTTTTGCCCTTTGGAGAGACGCCGACCCCGCCATCCCCATCCTGAAACAAGCCAAGGCCGAGTTCGCGAAGCTTCGGTAGTTTCGGGGCTGGCCCATCCTTTCTGCGGATTAGAAAACCAAGGTTGCTTGGGGTCAATGAGTTCTATAAAAAGGGATGTCAAGAAAAAAGCTCCGCCTCGACCGGAGGATCGAGATTCTTTCTCGAGATCCAGCCCACTCTTGTTTCATTACTCTGAAGAGGTTTGGCTTGTTGTCCATTCTCGTAAGCTTTCTCTGCTATGGTGGCAAAGTTCGAGTGTGCAAGACGCGGCAAGCAGAACTATGGCAACCATGGTTCTATCCGAGGCTCGTGGCCTATCGCTATTTCTGGTTATCCGAGGGGGCATAGCGTGTAATGGGTGACTCGGTGCCGAAGCACACGGGGCCGATCTCATTGACTGATACTCACCCTCGAACCAAAGCATCTCCAGAACCCGAGCGCGCACCACCTGAGAAGACCGCAGAGATGGAAAGCCTGTTCCTCAGAGATGCTCAAGCTGCTTGCCGATGCAACTGTTGGGATCGAAACTCACTCCTTTCTTCCACATGGTTAAACTGATCGCGGCAATCTTCCGTGCCAGGGTGAGACGCGCCATCGTCGGCCGCATTCCTCTCTCCACCCGAGCCACATAAAAGTCGCGCAGGGGGCCAGGACGTGTGCTGGCAGAAATGGCAGCACCTTTGAACAGATTCTTCAGATCTTTATTGTGGTTGTCATTCAGACCGCGCACCGTGATGCGCTCGCGGTTGCGTTGCGGTTTGCCTCGCACATAGCGGTACTCGCCGCTGTCGTGAGTCTCGACGGCGAAACCACTGTAGGCCCATAGCTGCCGCTTGGTACGGAAACGGTGCGGTGTCTGCAGCAAGGCCACCAGCAAGGCCGAGCGAATCGGACCGATCGACGGAATCTGGCGAAGTAACTTCACGGCAGCATGCTTGTGGCTTTCCAGCAGTAGCTCGCGTCGCGCTTCGAGACGCACAGTTTGCAACAGATCCAGTTGCTGGTAGAGCCGTTCCGCTCGAACCCGAACTCCTGGTTGAGCGAGCTTGGCCAACCATTCTGCGCGCTGACGTGGGGCGTATACCGTCGTACCGCTACAGGGAATGGCCCAGCTGCGGTAAAGAGCTTTGATCCGATTCATCACCCGGGTGACATCCTGGGTGATGGTCAGATAGCTCCGACCTAACTCCTTTAAGGTGCGTGTTCCGTGTTCGCCGTGGTAGACCGCCTTAAGTTGGTTGGTGCGCAACAACTCCGCCAGCTTGCGCGCATCGATGCGGTCACTCTTGCTGCCATCCTTCAACAGAGCGTTTTTCGGGGATCGCAAACCACCAGCTGGCTGACATGGGGTTTCAGCAGATCGTGCAACCAGGCAGCTGAGGTTCCTTCCTCGAAGGTGAGCGACATAGTCCCCTGCAGTCCTTGGATGAACTCGACGATCGTGGACGCCTTGGTCTCCAGCAGGCATTCCATGATCAGCTTGCCCGAAGCCTCCACCACGGCAACGGAAATAGTGGCCTGATGAACGTCCATGCCGATATACTTTTCTTGACTCATAAAGGCGCTCCTTTTCGCTAGGTCGGCGATGCGAACAATCTCAACCTATCGTAAAAGTGGGCGCCTTTTTATATTGCGTGTAATAGAGAGTGGCTGTTGAAAAAGTCCCTCGACAGAAGGCTTTTTTATCTGCGAGCATGCCGTCGTCGGTTTTTTTGTGTCCGTTCGATTAAGTGGTGGTCGGCAGAACCGATGTTGTCGGCTGACTTAGGAAGCGCACCAGCCGTTTTATGTTCTGCGCTATCGCTGCCAAGAAGAACTGCTCGCGGACGAACTTCAGTCTCCGCAGGCGCAAGCGGCGCAGTCCTATCTGATTCTTCAGTTCCGCGAACAGGGCTTCCACTTTCTTTCTCTGCCGTTGCGCCTTGGCGAACTCTGGTGTGTTGACCAACTGCCGCGCACGTTGCCGGGCTGGTTCATTCTGGTGGATGATCAGGCCCCGAAAGGCAGCACTGGTGCATTGCGGTCGGAGCGGGCACGGGCCACACTTTTTTCGTGTCCCGATGTAGTTGAAGGCTCGATTGCGATAAACTCGGCCACCGTAGTTGAGGAACTGGCCAGCAGGACAGATATAGCGATTGTTTTCCGGTTCGTACGTGAAACGCTCGGGGCCAAAGAATGGGCTTCTCTTTCTGTGGATACTGTCCCGCGTGCGCATGTAGGGAGTGATGCCGCGATCCGCCAGCCACTGCAAGAACTCCCCGTTCCCGTAGGTCGTGTCGGCCGCTACCGATTCTGGTGTTCGTTCTTGCCATTGCGCGAAGCGCGTGAGCATGTCCTGCGCGGCCACTGTTTCCTGACTCATCCGTGCCGCCGTCGCTTGTACTCCCACGATCACGCAACTGTGATTGTCCACCAGATAGTTGTCGTAGTATCCCAGCCGCGCCGGTGTGCCGCCCTTAGTGGCGTAGGTAGAGTCGGGATCGGTGGTCGAAACCTGGTCCTGTTCATGCACCGGCTCCTCCACCGGATTCCGCTCTTCCACTTCTCGCAGATACTGCCGCACGGTGTGATGAACTTGGGCCGCTTCCGCTAACTGCTGACGCGGAATGCGGCTCTCCTTGCTGGCATTCGCCTCCACGAAACTGCCGTCCACCGACAAATGCTGGCCCTGTACCAGCCCCACTTCCACACACTGCCGCACGATCTGCTCAAACAACTCCTCGAACAGCTTTGACTCCTGAAACCGCCCGTGCCGGTTCTTCGAGAACGTCGAATGATGCGGAATCTCCTGATCGAATCCCAGACCGGTGAACCAGCGCCACGCCAGGTGCATGCGCAGTTCCTCCACCAGCCGCCGTTCGCTGGTGATGCCGTACAGGTACCCGATCAGCAGAATGCGCAACAGAAGCTCGGGATCAATCGAGGGGCGGCCACCATCGCTGTAACTCTCTTTCAGCTTTTCCCGTACGAAGGCAAAGCTGATGTGCTTGTCGATGAGCCGCAGCAGGTGGGACTCAGGTACCTGATCTTCCAGCCGGAAGTAGTAGAACAGCGCTTCGGAGCGGTCGTGTTGCCCCATCATGATCAGCAGGCCTCCGACAATCAGAATCCAACAGAGCATGGGCAGGATCATTTCCTTCTAACATGCTTCTGCTGATTCTCATCCCGCTAATCGACGTGACTTTTTCAACACCCACGCCTGTTAACAGAAACTGGTGCGAATTGCAGGCTTATGCATTAGAGTCGGGATATGCATGAGGGAGACAAAACGACCCAGCCAACCGACAGCCTTGAAAGGATTCCACAGATAACAAAGAGGCTAGGGTGGCGTCTCCACCTAGGCGTTGTTCTTTACACCGCTGTCGTTTTGTTCGTCACCATGCGTTGGTTCCCTAAGTTTTATTGGTCGATATTTGCGGCTGGCTTGGTGATTAGCGCAGTAATAATTCGTTTTTGGTTGTTTTCGCGGAGACTGTGGTTCTGGGCAGCGATCCTGCTGATGGCCGTGCTTCAAGTTGGTGTGGTGTTCGCGACAAACGAATGGGCCAACAGGTATAAGGGATCGTTCATATTCTTTCTTATCCTTTTCGAGTTCTTTGTGATTGACGCGGTAGTCCGCTGGATTTCCCCGGAATTGAGACTGGCCAAGGAGATGCGCCGGGATTAGAAAGCATCGCGATCCCGGCGTTAGCACTCAGAACAAGCCAGAAGAAGAGCTTCTTCCTACCGTTTTCGGCTAGTTCCTGCAAAATCGAGTGGTACTCCTCCCCACAAAATCCGAAGCGGACATAAAGGGGCTGGCCGAACCTTTCTCGTGCCGCGTCTTAGATTGTGGTTGCCGCATCCTTCGCGATTCTCGAAGGATGGGAATTTGCGACTCCCGAGGTTGAGATCACCGCGCCCACCTTTGGAAAACCGCGAAAGGTGGGGCATCCCCGTTCATATTTTACGAGGGAGTTCGGAAGGCTGGGCCAGCCCCCATCACTGCTCAATTCACCCTACGGAAATGTTTCATCAACCAGCGCCATCAAGATGCAGATTCAGTGACCCAAATCGTGAGGAACGATAACTGGCGCCGATTGTGTTGATGTCTTGCCGAGATTGTTGCGTGCGCCAACAGTAACCCTATAAACACGTCCATTGGGGTCCCTACTTATGCGCGAGGCTTGCAGCCAAACAGTGAAACTGTAAGCGCCTTCGGCATCTAAAGTTATCCTCCCGCTGGGCTGTATTTTGCCGTATTCATCTCTCACAGAATAAGCTGCAGTTTTTATGCTGCAATTTGTGTCGGTATTGGTAATCGCTCCAGAAACGTTGACTCGCACCATTCTCCCATTCGGTGGCCATAGCAAACTCGGGGTAGCCGCCAGCGTTACCGTGGGAGCAGTGGTGCAGAAGGGGGTGTTGTTGAGCAGCACATCGACGTTCTCGACGACTACGTCGGGCTTCCCGTCCCGATTCAAGTCTGCAACCGCCACGGAGTCTAAAAAGGTACCTCCGGAGTCGAGGCTCAGGGCTGACTGGAAGGTTCCATTACCGAGACCCAGCAGAACGCCAAGAGCACGGGTATCGGGCCAAATCCCGCCGAGGTTGGCCACAACCAAATCGGACTTCGCATCTCCGTTCACATCTGCTACTGCAACCGAACGAGCGTAAAATCCACCTGAAGCGAAGCTGACAGCTGGTTGAAAAGTTCCGTCACCGTCGCCCAGGAGCACGCCGACGACGCCAGCGTAGTTACAGCCTGAGCACGTCTGCGCCGCTGCCACTAACAAGTCTGGTTTCCCATCCCCGTTCACATCGGCGACGGCCAGGGCATCAGAGCCGCCTACCGTGCCTCCCGAGCCGAAGTTCACAGCAGGCTGAAAAGTTCCATTGCCGTTGCCCAGCAACACTCCGACGCTGCCATCGTTCGCCACTAGCACGTCAACCTTGCCGTTATGGTTTACATCCCCTAATGCTACCGAACGCCCCCACTGTCCCCCTGAGTCGTAGATCGCGTCGCCCAACAAAACTCCACCACCTGCATTCAGCAGCACTTCCACAGATCCTGCTGTACACGTGCAGTCTCCAGTGGAGCATGTACCGCAAACGTCCGCGACCACCACGTCCAGGGTGCCGTCGCCATCGACATCTGCTAACGCCACGGAAACTGGATACCAGCCCCCCAACAGGTGGCTCCAAGGTTCACTTAAAGTTCCGTCGCCATTGCCGAACATGATGTCGACTATTCCGTATGGGCAGTTATTATCGACGTCCGGCAAGGTCCCGCAAGCATTCACTACTACGACGTCGAGGTGCCCATCTCCATTCAGATCTCCCAACTTCACCGAAAAGGAGAGGTACCCGCTTGTTTCATAAGTGACGGCGGGTCGGAACGTTCCATCGCCATTACCCAGCAGTACGCCAATCGCACCGTGTGAACAATAGTCGCTGCTAATACAGACATAGCCTTCGCCGTTCGGACAGGTATCGCCTATAACACATTGGCTCGATACGACAATGTCAAGGATGCCGTCCCCATTCAGATCGCCGACAGCAACTGATTGAGGATCGTATCCGCCAGAGCCGTATGGAACCGCAGGCAGGAAAGCAGGCACTTGGGCCAGTACGGGAGGAGCACAGAGAATCAAGAGAGCTCCGATGAATACCGAAACGACGCAAAAAACCACAATCTCCGGAATACGTGCATGTGCCATGGGAACACCTCTTTTGTGGTTCGAGGCTCAAGGAGCCGATATCGATCGGCTCGCTGGGCGCGGAGTTACAGCTCAGTACACGCTGGGAGTGTTTGGATCATTGCCGAAATGATCCAGAAGAATTATCTCGCCGGTGATTCGGCTTTTCCGTGATGGCGGTCACGGTAGTATGGTGAACCCCAGACTCGGGTGTCGGACGAAAAAGCAGGGCATGACACCGGATGACCGATGCAATCAGGAATTTTCTTTAGGGTTCGTTGCCGCTCCGGGCTTTCGTCAGCGCACTCTTCCACTAACCACCCCGGGGGGCTGGCCCAACCGTTCTCGTGCCGCGTCTTAGATTGTGGTTGCCGCATCCTTCGCGATTCTCGAGGGATGGGAATTCGCAACTCCCGAGGTTGAGTTCAGCGCGCCCACCTTTCGAAAACCGCGAAAGGTGGGGCATCCCCGTCTAAATTTTAGGAGGGGGTTCGGAAGGCTGGAGCCAGCCCCCAAAGTTTCCAGAGCCCTTTATCTCATTGCCTGCACAATTTCGATACGAATCAGGGGGTGATTTCGAAGATGACGCCCTGGTTCTGAGTGCCGCCTACGACGGCTGTGCCGAAGACATTTCCGTTGCTATCGACGGCGACACTGCCGTAGGGGGACCCGCCATTGTTGCCGCCAGGGAAATCGTAAAGGTCGGTCATGGTCCAAGTGCCATTCGTCTTGGTTAGCTTGAACACGGAGCCGAGGCCATTCGCTCCTTCGGCGTTGGTGAATCCGTAGATGCTTCCCTTGGCAAGAGTCAGTTTGTTGTAGGGTCCGCCATAACCGCCGGTGAAGCTGTAGAGAGTGGTGAAGGTCCAGCCTGCTCCGGAAGGCGACAATTCGTAGACAGTGCCGCCGCCATTAACGCCGCCATCGAACGTGGTGCCATACAGATTTCCGGCCTGATCGAGGACCACGCCGCCGACCGGGTTTTGTCCGTCATTCAGACCCTGGAAGTTGTAGAGGATGGTCTCTTTCCAAGTGGAACCGGAGGGCGAGAGCTCGTACACCGCTCCACCCCCATCGGCGCCGCCTTGGGAAGCAGTACCAAAAATATTGCCGTGCGTGTCGAGGGTCACGCCTGCCGGCGGGTTGATCGCATCGGTGCCGCTGGTGAAGTTGTAGAGGACGCTTTCGGTCCAGGTTTGACCCGAACGCTTGATTTCGAAGACCGTGCCGTTGCCATTGGCGCCGCCCAGACTTGTGGTTCCATAGACATTCCCGGCTGCATCCAGCACAGCACCGCCGATGGGTTGAGCACCGTCGGTGCCGGTGCCAAAACTATGAATCACGATTTCCCTTGTGGGAAGACAGGCGCAGACTTCGAAGGCGGTGCCGAAAAATCCGCCACCTTCGGTGGTTCCAAATAGAGCGCCGTTCGGGGCCATGGCCAGCGAACCGAAAGCCGGGCCGGAGCCGTCTGGCTCCGCTTTGAAGCTGTACAGCGAAGTGTAGGTCCACAAGGATCCGTTGGGCGCGAGGCGATAGACGCTGCCGTTGCCGAAGCTGCCACCGAGATAGGTGGTGCCGTAAAGATTTCCTGAGCGATCGAGGATCGGGCCTCCGTAGGGAGTGGCTCCGTCGCTGCCTTTTCCGGTGAAGTTATGGATGACGGTATAGGTTTGGGAGGCGGCCGTTTGAGAGATGAGTGCTGGAAACAGAACAGCGATCAGTGAAACGAAGGATACGGCGAGACGTTGAGTCCACGTTCGGGCGGCGAAGGGTTTCATGTTGGGCCTCATCAGACAAGGTGAGAATTTTACTATGGTTTGTTGAGCCGCCTTGGCACAGATGTTCGAATAGGGACTTCCTTCCTTATTGACAGGCAGCAGTCGTGAAACCACACTTGCGTCCACACCTCGGCCCAATTTTTAGATTCGGTAGGAGGCCGCATGAACGGAACCACCCCGCAGTATCGCACCGCCAAGTCTTCAACTTTCTCTCCTTTATCTGCGATTGTCGAAAAGAAACTCCTGGGCTACGCAGCCGCGGCCAGCGCAGCGGGAGTGGCGATGCTGGCCTTTTCGGTGCCGACCGAAGCTGAAGTGATCGCCACCAAAGTCAACATCAGCGTTCCCATCAATGCAGGACTGATTCAGTTTGACATCAATAATGACGGACAAATGGACTTCGGGCTTTCCGCCTTTGCGGGCAGCACGACGTGCACGACGGGCGGCAGGGCAAGGCGGGAACTGGGTTGTCCTTTCGACGATCAGACGAGGGTAAAGCCGGTGAAAGCGGGAAACGAAGTGGGACGGCACGGAAGCTCCTATGGGGCAAAGTGCGCGGCTGCGCTTCCCGGAGGGGTGAAAGTTGGATCGTCTCACAGTTTCGTGACTAACACCCTGGTCATGGCAGGCCACGCGGGCACGTCGCGGGGTGTGTATTTCTGTCCCTGGGTTCATAACTCGCAGAACCAACGGTACCTGGGCGTAAAGTTCACTGACTCGAGCAACCAGGTTCACTATGGCTGGGTGCGAGTAAAAGTGAAGAATGTCCTGTCGGTGCAAATTACCGCGTACGCGTACGAGACAGTGCCGAACCAGCCGATCACGACCGGAGCGACGCAGGGCGCGATGGCCAGCCAATCGAGTGATGGAACAAATGCGGAGCCTGCCAGCCTGGGCCGACTCGCTCAAGGTGGGGCGGGATTGACGGCCTGGCGCCGACGGGAAAGCGAATAGCGTTGGAGCGGCTCAACGGTAAGCACGTAAAGGATTCGCTCGGGGAGTTTTTGGCTCCCCGAGCGTTGGACTGATCGGTTCAGTTCACGCGAGTCCTGGCCGTGGCCGTGTTGTTGGCAGGATTGGGATCGAAGGTCTTCGAAGTGACCTGCGCTTTGTCGGTGATGGTGCTTCCCGAAGGAGCCGTTACGTTAAGCACTAGAGTCACAGTGAAGTTCGCGCCCGACGCAAGCGATGCCGCCTGGCATTTCACTGTGCCGGTGCCGCCGACGACGGGAGCAGTGCAGGAACCGGACGTGGTGCTTACGCTGCTGAAGGTCGTTCCCGTGGGTGTGGTATCGGACATTTGCACCGTCGTCGCCTGATCCGTTCCTCCGTTAGTTACGACAATGGTGTAAGTTATGGTCCCTCCGGTTGTAACTTGCCGGGGTGCGCTGTTGGTGACAGACAAGTCGGCGGACAGTTTAAATTTCGTGACGAAGGCATCGAGCAGGCCGCCGTTGCAGGTTCCGTCGCTGCCGCATTGAGTTTGAAAGGCTCCTGGAGTGGTGACGAAGTTCGCAGACGAGGTCGCGCCGGTGACGTAAGCGTTCCCGGTTGTATCGATCGCGATCGCTGTCCCAAGATCGGTGCTATTTCCTCCCAGATAGGTTGAGAATAGAAACTGCGAACCGGTGCTGTTCAACTCGGTGACAAAGGCATCTTCCGTGCCTCCGCCGTAAGCCGACTGCACTGCGTTGGCCAGGGGAAAGTCGACCGAGTCGGTTTCGCCAACGACCCAAGCATTGTTGCTGGCATCGAGTTTCATGCCTTCGAGCTGCGAATAGTTTTCGTCGCCGCTTCCACCAAGATAGGTGGAGTAGACAAGAGAGCTTCCCTGCGGATTCAGCTTGAGGATGAAATTGTCTCCGCAGGTGAAACTGGTGGGAATGCAGCCGGCAGAGGCGCCGCCAAATACTGGTTGCGCCGAGCCGGGAGTGATCGGGAAGTCGCTGGAATCGGTGCCACCGTAGAGATACACATTCTTGGCGCTATCGAGAGCGATCCCGGTCACTGCATCGCCGCTGCTTCCGCCGATGAAGGTCGAGAATACAAGCGCCGAGCCTCGGCTGTTGAGTTTCGAGACGAAGCCGTCGAACAAGGCATTGCAGTTTCCGTCAGTGCCGCACGTTTTGTCGAATGCACCCGCGGTTGTGGGAAAGTTCGGCGAGCCAGTCATGCCCACGACGTAAACGTTGTTCGAGGAATCGATGACGACGGTGTAAGCAGCGTCGGCGCTCGGACCGGAACCTCCGAGGTAGGTGCTGAACACAAGCGCGCTACCGGTTGCGTTCAGCTTGACCACGCCTCCAGTGAGGGTCGAAGAGTTAGAGTTGGTGGTTTGAAAAGCGCCGGGCGTTACCGGGAAGTTGGTTGAGTTCGTGATTACGGCGCTGTAGAGATTGCCGCTCGCATCCAGTGCGGACGCGCTGAGCTCATCGCCGCCACTCCCTCCGATGAATGTGGAGTAGACGAATGCGTTGCCGCCGGAATTCAGCTTGAAAGCGAATCCGTCTCCATACAAACCCGTCGTGTCTCCCGCGTAGGTTAACTGGAAGGCGCCTACCGTGGTGGGGAAGTTTGACGAGAAGGTATCACCGACAACGTAGGCGTTGCCGGAAGCGTCGATGGCGATGCCGCGCCCGATTTCGTCGGAGGTCCCACCGACAAAAGTCGAGTACACCAGCGCCGACCCTGTGGCGTTGAACTTGGTCACGGCAACATCGCGCCCGCCCGAGTAGCTTTGAATGTTGTGCAGGACGGGATAGTCGACGGACTCAGTTCTTCCCGCCACATAGACGTTTCCGCTTTTGTCGACGGCGATGCCGTTCATGCGGTCATTGGAGCTGCCTCCGAGATAGGTGGAGAAGCTCAGCACGGGATCGATGACGAGGTCGCGCGAGGGATCATACGGCCCAACTTCGAAAGCGACCGTGTCTCCGCGGAGAACGTACGCTCCCGTTACCGGACGGCGTTCGCCGTTGATCGTCTGATACATTTCTGGAGCGTGGAACTCCAGACTATGAACCGGGGCAGCGATCTGCAGGCTGCCGTCGGCCTTCATCTTCATTTCGGCACCCTCGACCTTCCATGCGATCTTTGCCGGATCGGCGCCCGGCTTCACTACGAAGTCATATTCCAAGTGGCTTTGATTTCCGTAGTAGAGCAAATCCACTCCCGGATAGACGTCGGAGTATCGCACCCTCGCGAATTGAGGAATTCCTGTGTGCCACTTGGATGGATCATTCCCAATCAAATAGTTACTTACACCCGGGAGAGATTGTTCGGCGGAGACTTGGGCGGAGGAACTAATATTTTCGAGTTTCAAGCTCAACACTTCAGGCGGACGCCGGCTCAGCGCGGATTTTCCGGCGCTATCTTCGTTGCCGATTTTCAACACAGCTCCTGTCGGCGTCAGAAACAACACGCCTCCGCCGAGGCGTGAAAGAAATATTGCTTCACCATCCGTTTGTCCCCTGTTCGGTTCGAATGAAAGCGGCAGACGAGCAAGCTGCGCGCGGGTTGAGGTTGTATTTTGCGCCACACCCGACGCAACCAGACACAAGATCACAGTCCACAGAAAAATACTTCGCACAGGGATGCCTCCAATGGCAAGAAGATACGGGGGAGGAAAAACGACGACAGTTTTTATCACACTTCGCGGAGGAAAAGGAAGGGATCGGAGCCTAAGCGCAAAACAAACTCAAACACAAACCAACGAATGGAGCCCTTTGTGCTTGTCCTGATCGTTATTACTCAACAATAAAACCTTCGGGCGAACGAATCTGCAAGGTCACTCCGACGACTGGGGAGACCATTCTTTACAGCTTCGCCGGCTCAAGGGATGGCAACGGTCCGCAGGCTGATGTCCGCGGGCGCGGTTCTTAGGGGAGAATCTGTATCTTGCGGGTCGCTACCCGGTTCTCCTGAAGGAATTCTCACGGAGAACTACGGATTCGCCGCGGGAAATCCAACGCGGCGGCCGCATCCCATATAGCGATGAAACCAGAGGAACGCAAACGCATGTATGAGCTGTGCACCTTGATTGAGAAAGAGACGGATCACACAAGAGCGATTCAGCTTATCGAAGAACTGAACCGGTTGCTGAGACCGAAAATTCCGTCGCCTGTGGAGAGGGAAGAGATCTGAGATCCTGCGCAGAAGGACTGGCTATGCAAGCGGCTACTCTTTTTTGCCCTCTTCCTTCTTGGGCTCTTCTTTCCTGGGCTGCGCATCTTCGGGAGTCGCGCTGTCCGAAGCGGCCTTGGGCTTTTCCAAGTACTGCACGATGACTGAGATGCGGCGGTTGGAGGCATCTTCGGGCTTGTCGGCGATGCGAAGTCGTTGGTCGGCGTATCCGCGAACCTGCACGACCTGATTGGGAGAGAGGCCGTTGATTTCCATGAGGCGGCGGGCGGCATTGGCGCGGTCGGTGGAGAGCTCCCAGTTGCTGTAGTCGCCTTTGCCCGCGAAGGGCTTCGAGTCCGTGTGGCCTTCGATGGAAATTTTGTTGGGCAGCTTACCTAGTTCTCTCGCCAGGGTGATGAGCAGATCTTTGCCGTCAGCCGTGGGACTCGGCCTGCCAGATTCGAAGAACATGCCTTTATCGGATTCGAGTAACTCAATACGCAAGCCTTCCGCCGTGACGGTCATCTCCAGGTGGTTCTGAAGTTTCTCGAAGTCGGCCATTTTGCGGACAGCTTTTTGCAGTTCTTCCTTTAGCTTGGGCATGTCTTCTTTGGAAAGCGCGAAACTCTCGCCGGAGCCGTTCTGGTCGCTTCCGACCAGTTTGGAAGTGCCGGAAGGATCTTTGAAGTATCCGCCAACCGCGACTTGGATCTGCTTGCTGCTGTTCATGAGCCAGAGCACGATGAACAGGGCCATCATGGCGGTAACGAAATCGGCGTAGGCAACCTTCCATGCGCCGCCGTGGTGTCCGCCATGGCCTCCCTTTTTCTTGATGACGATGATGGGGCGGCTGCCTTCCATTTGTTCCTAGGCCGAGGCAGCGGCTGCAGCAGGGGCGGAAGCTGCGCCACCGCCCCGGCAAGTCTGCTCGACTTCTTTGAAAGTGGGGCGAACGTGCCCCGGGACCGCGCGGCGAGCGAACTCGACCGCCATGATGGGAGCGGTGCCTTTGAGGAAAGAAACCATCAGGACGCGCAACACGCCGAGAAACGCGGCTTCTTCGTCGGCGATCTTGGCCATATTGGCGGCGAGCGGGCCGACGAGTCCGTAACAGAGGAGGATGCCGAGGAAAGTGCCTACCAGTGCAGCGGCGACTTTCTCTCCAATCTCTTCCGGAGGTCCGCCTAACGCGCCCATGGTGATGACGACACCGAGGACGGCGGCGACGATGCCGAGGCCGGGCAAGGAATCGGCCATGGTGCTCAATGCGGATACCGGCAGCGTGGAATCGTGGTGATGCACTTCCATATCGAGGTCAAGGAGTTGGTCGAGATCGAAGGGCTCGACTCCGGTGATCGCCATGCGCAGCGTATCGCACATGAATGCCATGGCGTGGTGATCTTTCACGAGAGCGGCATTCTTCGAGAGTATGGGACTTTTTTCCGGCTCTTCGACGTCGGTTTCAAGCGACATCAATCCTTCTTTACGGGCTTTGTTGAGCAGGTCGTACATAGTCTTGAGCAGCTCAAGGTAGCGCTGCTTGGTATATTTCGATCCAGCAAAGACACCAACAATCCCACCCACAATTTGCTTAAGGATATGCAGGGGGTTCGCCACCAGCACAGTTCCGGCTCCAGCCCCCGCGATGATCAACAGTTCGGCGGGCTGGATGAGGACTTTGAGGTGGCCGTGCTCCATCAGGTAGCCGCCGAGCACCGCGCCGAACACCACCACGATTCCGATAATGGCAAACATGACGGCTTAGTTCTCCCCCGAGTTCTGTGGTGCGAGCTTCTCGTCGTGCGCCGGCTGCACGCGCTCCAGCAGCGACTCGATGGTGTCGCCCGATTCGACCAGACCGCGTCCTACGGAAACTTCGACAGACAGCGAATCGCCCCACCACTGAATGGCCGAGCAACCGACAATGCGCTCGATGTCGTGGGCCGCGCGCTCAAGGTCGTTGCGGTTGCAATCGGAGACGATGGCCAGAAACTGTCCCTCCTGCCAACGTCCCAGGAACGCATCGGGCAATAAATGTTTCATGGTTTGCGCGACCACGTGAAGGATGGCTTCCACGGCTTCACGTCCCCGGGTTTCCCGGAGATGTCGAAGTTGACGGACTTCAATGCGCAACACTCCGAAAGGCAAGCGGTGTTCGACATGGCACGAGAGGCTCTCGCGCAAACGGGACTGAGTAAAGCCATGATTGGGCAGCCCGGTGGCTACGTCGAGACAACCGTAACTGGCGAGATGCGATAGATGACGATCGGGGGCGAGCACGGAACTGACTTCATCGAAGCTTTCGGCGGCGCCGACAACCGAGCCGTCGCGCGAGCGGATGGGGGAAGTAAAGATGCGAACGGGGAGACGGTGTCCAGATTTATGCCGCAAGTAGACGTGACCTTCACGAGGACGCCCCTCCTGGAGCGCGCCCACTAGAGGCCAAGTGGCCCCTTCGAGGACGGTTCCGGCGTCGTCGCAGTAGGCGAGCAAGTCTTCGCGGCAAAGACGGCCGACAACTTCGTGGCGCATATATCCGGTGATGCGCTCTGCGCCTTGATTCCAGAACACGATCTTCAACTCGCGGTCGACCAGATACACGCCAGTGTGCAGAGTGTTGAGGACGTGCTGAAAGATTTCCGGATCGTGCAACCCCGCCATGCCCAGGCTCCAATAGTTCTATCGGCAGGGATGGGGAAAGAGGTTAGGGCGGGGAAAGCTTCACGATTCTTATCACGCCTTCAGGCGCTGCGGCAGCGGCTAAAGCCGGTCGTGCAGGAAATCGTTGCGGTATGGCTGAAGCCATACCCTGATACGAACCTATGGCTAATCGTGGCCGGCGGGACGCCAGCGCTACTCGCCGGCGGGACGCCAGCGCTACTCGTCGGCGGGACGCCGGCGCTACTAGTCGGCGGGCATGGCTGCGGGTTGGCGGACGTTCACGCGTTGGGTGGCAGCGCGGGGAGCGGATTCGGCTTCGAGCCACTTCCTGATTTCGGGAAGTGCGGCGCGGGTGACCAGTTCTCCGGCGCGAACCAGGTCGGCACTATGCTCGAAGTCGTCGTACTTGAATCCGTTGACATCGGGTTCGATGACGAGATCGGAGGCCTGCTTCCACACTCCGCAATTCATCTCTTGTGCGATGGCGAAGCATTGTCCGATCACGTCGAACAGGTGGCGCGGGCCTTCCTTGTTTGTCCAGGTCCCTTTCAGGTGAACCGAGAGCACGCGGTCAGCGCCCATTTCGCGCAAAGGCACGGAAGGGACGGCGTGCGAGAGCATGCCGTCGATTAGCATGCGTCCGCGAATCTTTACGGGAAGGAACATTCCGGGATAGGCGCAACTGGCGCGCACCGGATCGACGAGTGGACCGGAATGGAAAACTACGCCTTCTCCAGTGGAGAAGTCGGTCGCAGTGACAGCGAGCGGAATGCAGAGTTCCTCGAAGGACTTCACTTTGAGGACGGTGTTAAGGAATCCGATCATGCGCTGGGTCGAGGCAAAACCGAGGCGTGAGAGCGTCCACTGGGCGAAGTGTTTAAAGCGTACGCGAGTGGCCAAGTGCTCGAGTTCAGCGGGCGAGACGCCACTGCAGTAGGCTGCACCGACCAGCGCGCCCACGCTGGTGCCGGCAACAAAGCTGACGGGAATATTTTCTTCTTCCAGGACTTTGAGAACGCCGACGTGGGCGATGCCACGGGCGAAGCCGCCGCCGAGGGCGAGTCCAATGCGGGGCAGATTGGGCGCAGCTTGGGAGTCGCGCGCGCGCCCGGAGAATTCGCGTCCGAACGCCTGAACCGACCGCAAAATCTTACCCAGACTCTTCACAGGGACCCCACTTCAACCCCGCTTTAACCACCCTCTAACCAGCAACTAAGATGCCAGCTATTCCCATAATGGTTTCGCAGTTTGTCGGAAGACGCCAGTTACCGGGGAGAGGTTACCTCCTGAAACGGTGACTAACTCCCTTAATCCTGATAAGTTAGGGGCCATGGTCCGCGAGATTTCAGCCGGGGGAGTGGTGGTGCGAAGGGTGGGGGAAAACTGGGAAATGGCGGTCATTGAGCCGCAGAAAGAGCCTTCCGACGCTGGGAAGAGTGCCAAAAAAGGTGTCCGGAAAGTGACACTCGCTTTACCCAAGGGACTAGTCGACCCGGGAGAAAAGCCCGATGAGACGGCCCTGCGCGAGGTGCGGGAGGAGACCGGGCTAACGGCCTCGGTCATCACCAAGCTCACCGACATCAAGTATGTTTACGTGCGATCTTGGGGAGATAAGCAGCGCGTCTTCAAAATCGTCAGCTTCTACCTGCTAGGGTACGAATCAGGCAAGATCGATGACGTCACTGACGCGATGCGGGTGGAAGTGAAGCAGGCGTCTTGGATCCTGCTCGACGAGGCGATCAAGAAACTTGCTTATCGCGGCGAGCGGGATGTGGTTCGGCGTGCCCAGCAATATTTGGAAACTCACACGGAGGTTTGATTCATGCCCAGTGCGCGGCCTCATATCGAGAAACATTTCACCGCGGGGAACTTCGTGCGCGACGTGGTAATTGGCATGTCAGACGGGCTGACTGTTCCTTTCGCGCTGGCGGCGGGCCTTTCAGGCGCCGTGCAGAATACGCGGTTGATTGTGGTGGGAGGGCTGGCGGAAATCGCGGCGGGTTCGATCGCCATGGGCCTGGGCGGATATCTGGCGGCGCACGGAGACGCGGAACATTACCAGCAGGAGAAAGAACGCGAAGAACGCGAGATCGTTGAAATTCCTGAAGAAGAAAAAGCTGAGGTAGCTCGAGTCTTTCAGGCTTACGGGATTACGGAGGCTCAGAGTGTACCCATCGTTGAGGCGCTGAGCGAACATCCCAAGGCATGGGTGGATTTCATGATGCGCTACGAGCTGGGGCTGGAGGAACCGGACCCTAAGCGGGCGTTGACCAGCGCGGCCACGATTGCGATGTCATATATTGCGGGCGGTTTCATTCCCCTGGCTCCTTACATGGCACTGTCGAATGCGGGGACCGGGTTGAAGGTGTCAGCGATCGTGACACTGGCGGCGCTGGGGATTTTTGGCTTCATCAAGGGGAGGTTTACGGGGACTCCACCGCTTCGCGCGGCGTCACAGACGATGGTGATCGGTGGACTTGCGGCGGGAGCCGCTTTTGTGCTTGCGAAACTGATCGCATAGTATTGAATCTAAAAGATTTAGCTTGACATTGCAGGGGTGAGATTCTAGGATGAATTCAACTTAATAGGGCGCATGTCGTTGCCATCCTCACCCCACATCTAAAACGACATGCGCCCGGTTGTTTTTGGGGGCTTTTTCTTCCGACTATGAACGGCATGGAAGGGTTAAATGCAGCGTTGGCATCCCGCCGGCGGCTGGCCATGGTTGCTGTTCTGTTGCTTTCGATTCCGTGCGCGGCAAAATCAAAGCCTAAATCGCCTTCGAACAGCGTGGATTCAGAATACGTCTCGGCGCTGGCTACAGCGAACCGCTTTTTACATGCCTGGCAGGCGCAGGATCACGAAACCGGAGTGCTGCTGCTGACCGACGCGGCCAAGCAACTTACGTCGGAAGACGGGCTCGACGCGTTCTTTTCGGCGGGCAACGCGAACGAAGAAGGATTCGAAATCGCGCGCGGCAAGAAGCTGCAGGCGGGGCGTTATCTCTTCCCTGTTGCTCTGTGGCAAACCATTCCGGGAAAAAACCGCAAGCCTCATGCTCATTTTTCTGAAATCATCGTGGTCCGCACTGGCAAAGACGACTGGGCCATAGATAAACTGCCGTAGACGAGATTTCCGATTGTCAATTTCCAATTGTCAATTTTATCGGCGCCAATCATGGATGCCGGGTTCTTAAATTGGCAATTGGAAATCGAAAATTGAAAATTCTATGAAGAGAATTCATAAGGTTGCCATCCTGGGCGCTGGAACCATGGGCGCCCGCATAGCCGCTCACTTCGCAAATGCTGGCGTTCCCAGCTACTTATTCGACATCGTGCCTGCGGATGCGGACGGTCCCGCTCGAAACAAGATTGCGGCGGCCGGACTCGATGCGGCCAAGAAATCGAAGCCCGCGGCTTTCATGGATGCTTCGCTGGCGAGCCTGGTCACGGTGGGCAACTTCGATGACGACCTGAAGAAGCTCGCCGACGTCGATTGGATCATCGAGGCGGTGGTGGAAAACCTCGAGATCAAGCGCGCCCTGCTGAAGAAGGTAGACGCGGTGCGTAAACCGGGGACGATCATCACCACCAATACCAGCGGCCTTCCGGTCGCGAAAATTGCGGAGGGCTTCCCGGACGATTTCCGGCGGTCCTGGTTCGGGACGCATTTCTTTAATCCTCCGCGCTACATGCGGTTGCTGGAGCTGATTCCGACGTCGGAAACTGACCGCGCCGCCCTCGATGCCGTGGCCTACTTCGGCGACGTGCATCTGGGCAAGGGCATTGTGTACGCGAAAGATACGCCGAACTTCATCGGCAATCGCATTGGCACGTTTTCTGTCCTCAACGTGATGCGGCTGATGCAGGAGCTCGATCTTTCGATCGAAGATGTAGATGCGCTCACGGGACAAGCCGTCGGCTGGCCGAAATCGGCGACCTTTCGCACGATTGATCTGGTCGGACTAGACATCCTGGGGCACGTGGTCGGGAACATGACGCAGAATGTGCATGACGAGCGCAGCGATCTCAAGCTGCCCGATTTTTACAAGCAGATGCTCGAGCGCAAGTGGCTGGGCGACAAAACCAAGGGCGGCTTCTACAAGAAAACCAAGGGCGCGGATGGGCAGGAGGAACGGCTGGCGCTTGATTGGAAGACGCTGGAGTATCGTCCGCGGCAGAAGCCCAAGTTCCCTGCCCTGGAGATGGCGAAGAATGTGGAAGACAGTGGGGCACGCGTGCGCATGTTGCTGGGAATGGATGGCAGTGCTCCGCAGAAGGGTGACAAGGCGGGACAGTTCCTGTGGCAGGCGCTTTCGGATTTGTGGATTTACGCCGCCAATCGGATTCCGGAAATCTCTGACACGATCGTCGAGATCGATCGCGCGATGAAGCTGGGATTCAATTGGGAGATGGGTCCGTTTGAGTTGTGGGATGCAGCCGGAGTTGAGGCCACCGTCACGCGCATGAAGAAGGATGGTAAGCAGGTTCCCGCGAATGTGGAGAAGATGCTCGGCGTCGGACAGAAGGCGTGGTACGGCGACGATCTGAAATCGCCTTCTGGACGCAAATACTGGGAACTGCGCACCGACAACTGGGAGCCGGTGCAGGTTCCGCCGGGTGTGTGGTCGGTCACGACTGCGAAGAAGTCGAACGGAGTAGTGAAGAAAAACTCGGGGGCGTCGCTGGTGGATCTGGGCGATGGCGTGGGCTGCCTGGAATTTCATTCCAAGATGAACTCTCTGGGCGCCGACATCATGAGCCTCATTATCCAGACCCTCAAGCCGGGAGGCCCTGGAGATAATTTCGAAGGCTTTGTCATCACCAATGATGCCGCGAATTTTTCCGTCGGCGCCAACCTCATGCTGCTGCTGATGGCGGTGCAGGAAGAAGAGTGGGATGACGTGGACATGGTCATCCGCCAGTTCCAGAACATGACGCAGGCGATCAAGTTCTCGCCCAAGCCGGTGGTGGTGGGCGCGTTCGGGCTGTGCCTGGGCGGTGGTACGGAGATTTCGCTACACGCTCCGGCACGCCAGCCGCACGCCGAGCTTTATACCGGACTGGTCGAGGTCGGCGTGGGACTACTTCCCGGAGGCGGTGGCTGCAAAGAGATGCTGCTGCGGGCGGTCGATAGCGCGGCTTCGATCCGCAAAGACGGGCGGGGCGAGTCGGTCGAAACCATGGAAGCCATGAAGAAGGCCTTCGAGACCATCGCCACCGCGAAAGTGGCAACTTCCGCGCACGAGGCGCGCGGATTGGGCTTCCTTTCCGATTCTGACACCGTCAGCATGAACCGGGAGCGGGTGCTGGCCGACTGCAAGGCGCGGGCGCTCGAACTGGTGCGCGCGGGATATGAGCCTCCGCAGCCCCGGAAAGACATTCCAGCGCCGGGCGAAAACATTCTTGCTGCGCTGAAGATGGGCGTCTACCTCATGCGGCAGGGAGACTACATCACCGATCACGAGGTGAAGCTGGGGAACAAGATCGCGGAAGTTCTCTGCGGAGGAAATGTGACGCCGGGAACTCCGGTGAGCGAGCAGTACATTCTCGATCTCGAGCGCGAGGGGTTCAAGTCTCTGTGCGGAGAGAAGAAGACGCAGGAGCGGATTCAGTACACGCTGAAGACGGGGAAAACGCTGAGGAATTAGGTGTCTATGAAGATTGAACAATATATACTTTTGGTATATATTATGTGAACCTATGACTAAAGCTGACATCGCGAAGCTCTTTCAAAACGGCCGCAGCCAAGCGGTTCGGCTGCCTCGGGAATTCCGTTTCGCGGGTGACCGCGTCCGCATTCGCCGAGTGCCGCAGGGTGTCCTGCTGGAGCCCATGATTCAAGATCCCGCCGAATGGTTCCAGAAGCTCGACGAATTCTCAGAGCCGTTCATGGTTGAGGGACGCAAGCAACCAGCCACCCCCAAGCGCAAAATCTTCAAGTGAACTACCTGCTCGACACCAACGCCTGCATTGCGCTGATCAATGGCGAACCTGCAAGGGTACGCACACGTTTTCAAAGAGAGATCGCTAACGAAACTGCAATCTTCGTTCCGGCGATAACTGTTTTTGAACTTTGGTACGGTGTCGCCAAAAGCGGCCGGGTCGATTTCAATTCTAGGCGGCTGGAATCTTTCCTCACCGGTCCCATAGCGATCATTCCGTTCGAGGACGAAGACGCGCGAGTCGCCGGATCGATTCGGGCAACCTTCGAGGCCTCCGGCAAACCGATTGGTGCGTATGACCTTCTGATTGCGGCTCAGGCTCTATCGAAACAACTGGCGCTTGTCACGGCCAATGTCTCCGAATTCTCGCGAATAAAGGGTCTGCTCGTAGAAGATTGGGCCAAGCCTTAGAGCAGGTCTGATTTATCTCCCAAACTTGGGCGGTATCGCGAAGAAGCACGCGAGCGCTACGTTCGCGACCAAGCTTGCAGGGACGCTGATCCACGCCAGGGCCATGCATCCCAGATAAAACAGCGGCCCGTAGGCATACTGGCGGGCGATTCCGTCGATGACACTCTTGTCGACTTCCGGTCCCAGCAGGTGATGCCGCTGGGAGGTGGCGTAACGCCAGAGCAGGTTGAAGAAAATCGCGATGCAGACGTAGGTGCCATTGTAGAAGAGGGCGGCCAGACGCTGATCGGGATAGCCGAGATGCGCGGCGAGCACGGAAGTCGGAAACGGCACGAACGTTACTCCCAGTAGCAGAAGCATGTTCAAGACGAGCAGGCCGTTGTTGCTTTTTCGGATGTGGGTGAACAGGCGGTGGTGGTTGATCCACATGATGCCGATGAAGGCAAAGCTGATGAGGAACGACAAATAGCTCGGCCACTGCCGGAGAAGTTGCGGGCCAAGCGGACCGGCCGCAGGTTGGGGCACGCGGATCTCGAGGATCAGCAGGGTGATCGCGATGGCGAACACGCCGTCGGAGAAAGCTTCTACGCGCGCGGTCTCGGTGGTCATGGCTGGCGTGGCGCTTACCACAAGGTACACGAACGAAAGCTCAGCCAGCTAACGCTCCACGTGACCAAAGAGATGCGGAACAGCGCTCTCGCCTGTGTTCGGGTCTGCGCGGTGTGGTTAAATTCTTCTGTTGGCTGCTCCCGCAAAAAAGAAAGTTGCCCCTCCGCCGCCCAAGCCCGAGGGACTGTTCGCTTCCCCTGAGAAGCGCAACGTCATTGTGTGTTTGCTGATCGTGGCGGCGACACTGCTGCTGTATAACCCTGTGAACCGGCATCCGTTCGTCAATTACGATGACACAGGATATGTGACCGACAATCTTCACGTACGCCAGGGCCTGAGTTGGGACGGGATCGTCTGGGCGTTCACTACGACCGAGCAGGCGAACTGGCATCCGCTGACCTGGATCTCGCATGAGATCGACTCCTCGCTGTTTCATCTGAATCCGGCGGGACATCACTTTGTCAATTTGCTGATTCACGCACTGAATGCAGTGCTGCTGTTCTTGCTGCTGATGCGGGGAACAAAGCGGCTAGGGGCGAGCCTTTTCGTCGCGCTGCTGTTTGCATTGCATCCCATCAATGTGGAATCGGTGGCCTGGATCGCGGAGCGCAAGAATGTGCTGAGCACTCTCTTCTTTTTGCTCGCGCTGGCCGCATATGGATGGTACGCGGCCAAACCCAGCGTGCAGCGCTATCTGACGGTCGCAATTTTGTTCGCCATGAGCCTGATGGCGAAGCCGATGATGGTGACGTTCCCGTTTGTGCTGCTACTGGTGGACTGGTGGCCGCTGGATCGATTGAAGGAGAACACGTTCGGGAAACTGGTGCTGGAGAAAGTTCCACTGCTGGCTTTGTCGCTTGCGAGTTCGGTGGTTACGATGATCGCGCAGCAGGCCGGGGGAGCAACGCGGTCGACACTGCAATTCTCGCCAGGCGCGCGGCTCGAGAACGCGATCGTGGCCTACGCGATGTATCTGTGGAAGACGATGTGGCCCGCGCGACTGGCGCCCATGTATCCGTACCCGGTGGATGGGATTCCCTCATGGCAGGTCTTGCTATCGTTAATCGTGTTGGCTGGCATCAGCGCGCTGGCTTTTGTTTTCCGCGAGAGGCGCTACCTGCTCGTCGGTTGGCTGTGGTTTCTAGGCACGCTGGTGCCGGTGATCGGGTTGGTGCAGGTGGGCGATCAGGCCATGGCTGACCGATACGCCTATGTTCCACTGATTGGCATCTTCGTGATGATTGCCTTCTGGCTGGCCGACCTGGCTTGCGCCCGCAACATTGGCATAGCACCGCGCGCGGTGGTCGTCGCGGGCATTTCACTTGCTCTCTGCTTTGCGACCAATCGTCAACTGGGATACTGGTCCAACAATCTCTACCTGTGGTCGCACACGCTCGCCATCACGCAAAATAACTTCATCGCCGAAAACAACATGGGTGGCGCGCTGCTGCTGGCGGGCCACGCCGACGAAGCCCATGAACATTTTCTGCGGGCGTCGCAGATCAATCCGCGTGACCCCATGAGCCGCTCGAATCTTGGGGCTTACGCGCAGGAGCATGGGGATCTGCGGCAGGCGGTCGACGAATACGAAACGACGGTGCGAGAGACCTCCGACCCCGCGCTGCTGGCGTCGACTTACGCGAACCTCGGCGGGGCGTACCGCGATCTCGGGGAGGATGCCAAATCGCTCGAGAGCTATGAGCAAGCGTTGCGATTGAATCCGAACCAGTTCAATGCGTATCTGGGGCTAGGGCGGTTGCTGGAAAAAGAAGGCAAGCTGGAAGATGCGATTGCGAATTATTCACGTTCGGTGGCGATCACGCCGTCCGAGTCAGGATACTTGCGACTGGGACACGCGCTGGAGCAGGCGGGACGGAGGTCGGAGGCGCTGGCTGCTTACCAGGAGGCGCTGAAGATTGATCCCGATTCCGCGGAGGCGCAGAGCGGCGTGGCCAGGATAAAACCCTAAACTCTGTCACCCTGAGCGCAGTGATCGTTCACGGAGTGAACGATCACGCAGTCGAAGGGCCCCGCGCACGCCCGCACAACGGGCGGCCTCGCAGGGAATCCTAGGCGAACCTCGCGATCAAAATTCCCTGATACGTCCCTTATCGCTCAATCTGCCCGGGGTCCTTCGACTCCGGGTCGGCTTCGCCTCGCCTGCGCTCAAGATGACAGCGGTTATTTAGTTACTTCTTTTCCGTAATCTCGACCGTGGCGCGGGTATTCTCCCAATCCAGATACATGTGGCATCCGGTACCCATTTCGTGGAAAGAGATGGTGAAGTTCTCTACCGGGGCGGCGGTTTTGCTCACGCTCATGTCGACGCGGGCGAGTTCGTCGCTCTCATATTTGTAGGGGATGCCCCACTCGCCGGTTTTCTTGTTGACGATGAGTGTCCACTTGTCGGCGTTAGGAACGGTGAAGATCGTATAGTTTCCGGCGGGGATGTCTTTGCCACCGATGGTGACGTCGGCGTCGGTCACGAATGTGGTCGCTTCATTGGCGCCGGTCCGCCAAACTTCGCCGTAGGGGACAAGGCCGCCGTAGATCTTGCGACCCTTAGCGCGCGGGCTGGAGTAGGCCACTTTGATCGACTTGCCGTCGGCGAATTTGCAGGTGGCGGAGGCCGGCGGGCTGGCGGGTGTCTTCTGAGCAAACGACAGAGTCGTGAGGAGCAGGACGGCAACCACAGCGATACGTTTGTGCATGAGTCTCTCCTTGGAGCAGTCAGCATTCAGCACTCAGCATTCAGCCGTGACAACTGCGAGAAGATGGACAGACGATTCCCTGAAATGCTGAGGCTAGGTCCTTAGACTAAACATCACAGTCTTGGATAGCAAATGCTTGGGCTGAATGCTGGCTGCTAGAATCTCCCCATGCCGGTATTCGACGAAAAGCAGGAAGAACTCGAGCACTTTGAAACTATGATGGGCATCCCGCGCGGGCGGCTGGCGGTGACGCTCGATACCATCACCGATGCCATGGCGCTGGTCGGACAGCACGGCGTCTATTGCCAAAGCCAGCGCTGGCCGGGCAAGCCGGTAATGGATATCCAGATCGTGATGAAGAATCTGACGGATGCGAAGGAATTGATTCAGAGCGTGATGGAAGAGCTGAAGAAGAATTGACGATTTTCGATTTACGATTGCCGATTGAAAGTCAAAGTCACACTGGCGATCTGTATGGGTGGTTATTTGTCCGTGACTCACCTAACGCGATAGATAGTATTGAGCAACAAATATTCCGATCACAGCTCCGATCAAGAGTGTCCAGATCAGTTTCTTGCGCCAGTGCTCCTCGGGTCCAGTCAGGGGCACATGCCATGAATCCGGGACGGGACCAAGCTCTTCGTTCGAAGCACGATTATCAGCAATGAGACGGCGGGCTTGAGCAAGCGTGATGCCTAATTCATTCAGCTTCTTACACCCCAAGCGACCGGTTTTCCCGAAGGACACCTAAGACCAAGTGCTCGGCGTCGATCCAGTAGTTCTCGAGCCGATTTGCCTCCTCGGCTGCATACGCAAGAATACGTTTCGCGTCGTTGGCGAGGGCGAGGTCGTGAGGCTCGGGGTACTTCGGCAAGGCGGCCTGACGCCGCGCATCGTCGGGTAGGAGATCCGACAAGCGAAAAATAGAGTTAGCGCGGTTTGGCTCGCGCAATAAGCCGAGAAGAAGATGATGGGAATCGATATCGGAGTCGCTTTCATGGAGAGCCGCTTCACGGGCAAAGAAGATTGCCCTCCTGCTCGACGGCGCGTATCTCTCGAACATAGTGGCAACCAGTAAATTCTAGGCCAGCGAGTACTTCCCTCTTTCAATCATGGTCTGCGCGATTTGCTGGCGTAGTTCAATCGTGTTGAACGGTTCGTACTTGGCCAGGCGGCGCAGAATGGCTAGCTGGGTGCGCAGCATGTCTCCTTCGGCTACTGCGGCAATCACTTTCTTCGCGGCGGATTCGATCTTGTCCATCGCCTGCGACAGGTAGACGCGGGTCATAGCGATCGGGAGGGCGGCGGCTTTTTCTCCGTCACGTTCGGCGATCTTTTGCGCGCGCAGAACAGCCGACTCCATGGCATAGGTTTCGATGGTCATGTCGGCGATGGCGCCCATGACTTCCTGCTGATCTTGAATGGCCTGCATGTATTTCTGTGTGGCCGATCCGGCAACGAACAAGCCGAGCTTTTTCGCCTGCGCGACCAGTTTTCGTTCATCGGCAAGCGGGCCTTCGAGGTCTTCGCTCACGCTTGGGCCGCTGAGCACTTCGTCCATCAACTTCTTAATCGCCGGCATCAGCGCGAGTTGTCCTGACATGGCGCGCTTGAGCAGAAAGCCGGTGATGATCAGGCGGTTGATTTCGTTGGTGCCTTCGAAGATGCGATTGATGCGGGCATCGCGATAGGCGCGCTCGGCGGGGTACTCTTCGACGAAGCCGTATCCACCATAAATCTGCACGGTTTCATCGACTACGTAGTCGACCATCTCCGAGCCCCAGACTTTGATGATGGAGCACTCGACGGCGTACTCTTCGATGGCCTTGCGAGTTTCTTTCATCGCGTCGGGGGAAGTTTTGTCGACTTCGGCGAGCGCGACATCCATCATGCCAACCGTGCGATAGACGAGAGCTTCGCCGGTGTAGATGCCAACTGCCATGTTGGCGATTTTTTCGCGAACCAGGCCGAAGTCGGCGATGACTTTGTTGAAGGCTTTGCGCTGCTTGGCGTATCCGATGGCGTTGTTGAGGGCAACGCGGCCTCCGCCGACGCACATGGCTCCCAGCTTGAAGCGGCCAACGTTGAGGATGTTGAAGGCGATAACGTGGCCCTTGCCGATTTCGCCGAGCAGGTTTTCGACCGGCACTTTGCAGTCATTGAGAATGATGGGGCAGGTAGACGATCCGCGAATGCCCATCTTGTGCTCTTCGGCGCCGATGGAAAATCCGGGGAATGTCTTCTCGACCAAGAACGCGGTGAACTTTTCGCCGTCGATTTTCGCGAAGACGGTAAACAGGTCGGCGAAGCCGGCGTTGGTGATCCACATCTTCTCGCCGTTCAGGATGTAGTGCTTGCCATCGGGCGAGAGTGTGGCGCGGGCGCGGCAATTCAGCGCGTCCGATCCGGAAGAAGCTTCGGAGAGCGCATAGGCACCAACGATTTCTCCCGCGGCCAGGCGCGGCAGATATTTCTTCTTCTGCTCTTCGGTGCCGAAGTACACGATGGGCAGCGTGCCGATGCCGGTGTGGCCTCCCCAGGTGGTGGCGAAGCCGGCGTATTTCGCGATGTGGTCGGCGATGACGGCGGCGGTGACTTTATCCATTTCGAGGCCGCCGTAGGCTTCGGGAATTTCGACCGAGCTGAGGCCGAGTTCTCCGGCTTTCTTCAGCAGATCGCGGGTCACGGAGAAGTCTTTGTGCTCGATCTTCTCGACGTTGGGCAGAATCTCGTTGGTGGCAAACTCTTCCGTAGTCTGGCCGATCAGTTGGTGTTGCTCGGTGAAATCTTCGGGAGTGAACACTTCCGAGGTCTGGCGCTCTTCCAGCAGGAAGCTGCCGCCGGAAATCTTGGTGTTGGGCATTGCGGTGGTGGCCATCGAAAACCTTTCAACCACTCTTAAATTGACAACAGTAGAGTTTATAAGCAGTACTAGCGATTTGCCACTGAGCCAGCGCGGGTACGAAAGGAGTTGCACCAAGTCGTGGGACAGTGTCGAGTTTTGTGCTATTTTTCGCCCATGGCTCTCCCTGAATTGCAGACCGACTTTTCGCCTCGCAAAAGCCGTTCGCCACTACTTCTGATTCTAGTGTTTTGCCTGGGCCTGCTGATTGGCGGCGCCGTGTTGTCGCTGGTGGCGATGAAAGCCGTCTCAGGAAGTTTGTGGAGCGCGCTGACCACCCGCAGCCGGACGATCGACGTGAGCCAGCCGACGGTCGTGAATCGCATTCAGCAACTGCAAAGGCTCGAGACCGTGGTCTACACCATGGACAAAGTGGTGATGGGCGAACGCGAGAACTCGATCTTGCCGGACTTCCTGGCGGGAGACAAACTCTTGCTGCTGGTGCACGGGCAGGTGATTGCGGGAATCGATTTTGCTGCGCTGCAAGGGTCGGGTGTCAAAGTAGATGGAAAGACGGTTCGCCTGAAGCTTCCCGAGGCGCAAGTGCTGACGACGCGTCTCGATAATGACAAGACTCGTGTTTATTCGCGAGTGACGGGATTGCTGGTGCCAACCGATCCTGATCTGGAATCACAGGTGCGGCAGGAGGCGGAACATCAACTGCAGTCTGCGGCGCTGGCGGATGGGATTCTTCAGACGGCGCAGAAGAATGCGCGATTGACCGTGACCAGCCTGCTACAGGGGATGGGATTTGAGAAGGTGGAGTTCGAGTAGATTCCACCTAACCCATTGTCATTCCGAGGAGCGGAGCGGCGAGGAATCTTGCCGCCACGAGCAAACAGCAGATCCCTCGCTGCGCTCGGGATGACAATACTTATTAAGAGTTAGTTCAAGTTTTCGAAAATTCCCGCTGCGCCCATGCCTCCGCCTACGCACATGGTGACCATGCCGTAGCGGGCTTTGCGACGCTGCAGCTCGCGGAGGATGGTTGCAGTCAGCTTGGCTCCGGTGCATCCCAGAGGATGTCCGAGGGCGATCGCACCACCATTTGGATTCACTTTGTCAGGATCGATGCCAGCTTCTTTGATCACCGCCAGCGACTGCGCGGCGAAGGCTTCGTTCAGTTCAAAGACATCGATGTCGGAGAGCTTTAGTCCTGCGATCTTCAGCGCTTTGGGGATTGCAAAGACCGGGCCGAGTCCCATCTCTTCCGGCTTATATCCCGCAGTAGCGAAAGAGATGTATCGGGCGAGAGGCTTGATGCCAAGAGCCTTCGCGCGTTCGGCCGACATGACAACCGCCGCCGCGGCGCCGTCGGACATCTGGGAAGAGTTTCCTGCGGTAACCGTTCCCTTCATGTGAAACGCGGGTTTGAGCGCGAGAAGGGCGTCGAGCGTGGTATCGGAGCGCGGGCCTTCGTCGACTTTGAAGCTGATTTCCTGCCGTTTCGGCTTCGATCCGTTCGGCGTCGTGAAACTCACCGGTACATGGACGGTTTCGTCGGCAAACTTTCCCGCTTGAATCGCGGCCAGTGCTTTCTGATGGCTGCGCAGCGAAAACTGATCGCTCTCTTCACGGCTGATGTTGAAGCGCTTGGCCAGGCGTTCGGCGGTGAGGCCCATCGAGAGATAGGCGTCAGGATAGTGGTCGACCAGCCACGGGTTGGGAGAAATCTTGTTGCCGCCCATGGGGATCATCGACATCGATTCAGTGCCGCCGGCGATCATGACTTCCGCACCGCCACTCATGATGCGCTCGGCAGCCATTGCGATCGCCTGCAATCCCGACGAACAGAAGCGATTGATGGTGATGGCGGAAACTTCAACGGGTAATCCGGCGCGCAGCGAGGCAATGCGGGCCACGTTCATACCCTGCTCGGCTTCGGGCATGGCGCAGCCGAGGATGACATCTTCGACTTCTTTGGGATCAAGTTGCAGGACGCGTTCGAGCGCGCCTTTGATGGCGACGGCGGCCAGTTCATCAGGACGCGTGGCACGCAGCGTGCCTTTGAAGGCGCGCCCTACGGGAGTGCGGACGGAAGAGGCGATGACTACTTCTCGCATTGGGAGCTCCAAGAAACCAGGCGGGCATTAGATCGTGACGAACTCGGTTGTGGCACTGGGCTCGGGGATGGCGTCCCCATGCTGCCGCATGCCTTCCAGATGAAACTCTACTGCTTCGCGGATCAGACGCCGCACTTCATCCATAGTCTTGCCGGCTACGCCGAGACCGGGAAGATCAGGAGCGTAGGCGCCCCACCCGGAGGGAGACTTTTCGTAAACGACTAAATACTTCATTTGAACCCCGCTTGCTTAAGGATATTGTTCAACGTTCCGGGCGGAATGTCCACTGACGGATGGCCTGCAACGGTAACCGTGCCGGGCTTCTTCGGATGATGGAATTGACGGTGACTTCCCTTCGTCCGCACTAGTTGCCAACCGTCCTGCTCCAAGCGCTTGATTAGGTCGCGAACCTTCATTGGGGAGGATTTCTAAGAAGTCGGTAACGACCCATAAACCGTCAATCCGGCTTCCACCGCAGCACCGGCTTCCTCGCTGCTGCCGTTTCATCGAGACGCGACACGCGCGTGGTGTGTGGAGCCGCCAGCACCATCTGCGGGTCTTCTTCTACCTCTTCGGCGATCGACTTCATGGCTTCGATGAACAAGTCCATTTCTTCGGTCGACTCGCTTTCGGTGGGCTCGATCATCATGGCGCCGGGCACAATCAGCGGGAAGGCGGTCGTATAGGGATGGAATCCGTAGTCGATCAGGCGCTTCGCCAGGTCCATCGTCTTCACGCCTTTTTTCGCTTGAATCTTGTCGCTGAAGACGACCTCGTGCATGGTTGGCGTCGAGTAGGGCAGATCGTAAGTGCCTTCGAGGCCCTTGCGGATGTAGTTGGCGTTGAGCACGGCGTCTTCCGTGGTTTGCCGCAGACCGTCGGGACCATTCGCGAGAATGTAGGCCAGCGCGCGAATGAACATACCGAAGTTGCCGTAGAACGAGCGCACACGGCCCACCGACAGAGGACGGTCGTATTCGAAACCCAGCGTGCCATCGGGCTTGGTGATGACTACAGGTTTCGGCAAGAACGGTTCTAGGATCTGCTTCACCGCTACCGGACCTGAGCCTGGGCCTCCGCCGCCATGCGGAGTCGAGAACGTCTTGTGTAGATTCAAGTGCATGACGTCGACGCCGAAGTCGCCCGGCCGCACCTTGCCGACAAGCGCGTTCATGTTGGCGCCGTCCATGTAGAGCAGGCCGCCCTTGGCGTGCATGATTTCTGCGATCTTGTGGATCTCCTGCTCGAAGACTCCCAGCGTGTTGGGATTGGTCAGCATCAGCACCGCGACGTCTTCATTCATCTGCGAGGTGAGCGCCTCGACGTCGACCATGCCCTTCGAGTTCGATTTCAAATTCTCGACGGAGTATCCGACCATCGCGGCTGTGGCGGGATTCGTGCCATGCGCGGAATCGGGGATCAGAACTTTCTTGCGCGGATTCCCTTTTGACTGGTGGTAAGCGCGAACCATCAGCAGGCCGGTGAGTTCCCCATGAGCGCCGGCGGCGGGCTGGAGCGTGATCGCATCCATGCCGGTGATTTCGAGCAGGCAATCGCTGATGGTCTTGATGATGCGCAGCGCGCCTTGCGAAACTTTTTCCGGCTGATAAGGATGTCCGTTGGCCAGGCCTTCGAGGCGCGCGACCACTTCGTTGACCCGCGGGTTGTACTTCATCGTGCAGGAGCCCAGCGGATACATGCCAAGATCGATGGCATAGTTCCACGTGGAAAGGCGCGTGAAGTGGCGGATGATTTCGATCTCGCTCACTTCCGGCATATTGCCGAGGTCCTTTCTTTCTGCGGAGCCGAGCAGCGCGGCAGTATCGACTTCGGGAACATCGAGCGGAGGCAGCTTCCATGCGGCTTTGCCGGCCGACGACTTCTCGAAGATCAGGCCTTCATTCTGATTGACGTGACGCGTGGCTTTGCGAGTCTGATGTTTCATCGCGCCACCTCCTGCACATCCACTTCTTCTTTGGCGGATTTCACCGAGCGCTCGCTGTCGGCAACGAAGCCGACGGCAGTATCAATCGAAGTGCGGGTCGTCAGTTCCGTGCAACACCACAAGGCAGCATTACCCAGCTCTGGATAAAACTTCTTCAGCGGAAGCCCTCCAACGATCTTGTGTCCCAAAATACGACTGTTGATCGCGTAGGGATCTTCCGTCGTCTCAACCACAAACTCATTGAACCTGGGCGCACCCGGGAACAGAATCTTCGCGTGCTTGGTGAATTGCTGCTCCGCGTAGGCAGCTTTCGCCAAATTTTGTTTTGCCAGTTCTTTCAATCCAACCTTGCCGTAGATGGTCATAAAGATGTTGACCATCAGCGCGACGAGGGCCTGGTTGGTGCAGATATTCGACGTGGCCTTTTCGCGCCGAATATGCTGTTCGCGCGTGGCGAGCGTGAGGACGAATCCGCGCTTGCCGTTGCGGTCGGTGGTTTGGCCGACGAGGCGTCCCGGCATCTGACGCACGAATTGCTCGCGAGTGGCGATGACTCCGCAGTACGGGCCACCAAAACCGAGAGGCACGCCGAACGACTGCGCTTCCATGGCGATAATGTCGGCCTTGCGTGGAGGCTCAACGATTCCCAGCGAAACCGCTTCGGCGATCGAGACCACCAGCATGGCTCCATGCTTGTGCGCGATGTCGGCGATGGCATCGACGTCTTCGATGGTGCCGAAGAAGTTGGGAGATTGAATCAGCACGCAGGCGGTATCTTGCGTGATCGACTGCTCGAGAGCTTTGAGATCGACGCGGCCATCTTTGCCAAACGGAGCGATGCTCAGCGGCATCCCTTGATGCCAGGCGTAGGTCTGCAACACTTCGCGGTATTCCGGATGCACGCTGCGAGCGATCACCACCGAGCGGCGACCGGTGAGTCGCGCGGCCATCATCACGGCCTCAGCCGCTCCGGTTGATCCGTCGTACATCGACGCATTCGCGACTTCCATCCCGGTGAGTTCGCAGATCATGGTCTGGAATTCAAAAATGGATTGCAGCGTGCCCTGCGAAATCTCAGCCTGGTAAGGGGTATATGCAGTGAGAAATTCGCCGCGCGAGATCAGCGAATCGATGATCACGGGACGGTAATGCGAATACGCTCCCGCGCCGAGAAACATGGCGTAACCGTCGCCGTTTTCGCGCGAGCGCTCGCGGAACCAGTCAAGGATTTCCGACTCCGCCATCTGGCGGGGAACCTTGAGGTCGCGGTTCAAACGGTATTCGGCAGGGATGGGCGCAAACAAATCATCAATCGAGCGCGCCCCAATGGCCTTGAGCAGAGCCTGACGATCAGCAGGAGACTTCGGTAAATAGCGCATAAGAACCTTATTTAGATGTAACCCGAGGTCAGTCGGATTTACGAAGTACGATTTTCGATTTACGAATGGAAGAGATCGTCAATCGAGGGGGATTTGAAATTCGTCAATCGTACTTCGTCAATTGTAGTTTCTAGTGTCCGCCCTCTTCCGCGACGAATTTCTCGTAGTCGGCGGCGGAGAGCAGGCCATTCAGTTCGTTCGGATCTTTCAGCGTCATCTTCAGCAACCACGCGCTGTGCGCGTCTTTATTGATCTTTTCCGGAGCCGTGGCCAACTCTCCGTTGACTTCGGTTACGGTGCCGCTGGCGGGGGCAAACAGATCTGACACCGCCTTGACCGACTCTACCGTGCCGAAGGTCTTGCCCACAGTGATCTCCGAACCCACCTTCGGTAACTCGACGAAGACGATGTCGCCGAGGGAATCCTGCGCGTAGGTCGTAATGCCGACCGTGGCGGTTTTGCCGTCGGCTTTAATCCACTCGTGCTCTTTCGTGTACTTGTAGTCGGCGGGAAAAGACATAATAAAGTCGGCTCCTAGCTCTTAGCTTTTAGCTCCAAACCCCTGCGTTAATTCTTTTTCGGGCGCTTATAAAACGGTGTCGGCACAACTTGGGCTTTCACCCCCTGGCCGCGAATCTCGACTTTCAATTCCGTCCCGACGCTGCCGAACTCAGGTGGAACGTAGGCCAGGGCAATATTCTTCTTGATAAAGGGACCGTAGGATCCGCTGGTGACGTAGCCGATCTCGCGTCCATTGGAGTCTTGCACTTTATATCCGTCACGGGCGATGCCACGATCGACCATCTCGAGACCGAACAAGAGTGCGCTTCAATCCGGTGGCTTTGGCCTTTTCGAGCGCATCGCGTCCGATGAATTCCGGCTTGTCCATTTTGCAGAAGCGGTCGAGGCCGGCTTCCCAGACATTGATGGTGTCAGAAATTTCGTGGCCGTAGAGTGGCAGCTTGCCTTCGAGACGAAGCGTGTTGCGAGAGCCGAGGCCGCAGGCGACGACGCCGAATTCCTTTCCGGCAGCGAGCACTTCGTTCCAGACTCTCGCGCTGGTGGCTTCGTCGGCGGGGATGTAGATTTCGAAGCCGTCTTCGGCGGTGTAACCGGTGCGGGCGATCAGGATGTTCTTCAGACCGCAGACCGTGCCGCGAGTGACCCAATAGAATTTCACAGCCGACAAATTGGCATCGGTCAGCTTTTGAAGCAGATTCACGCCCTTCGGACCCTGAATCGCAATCTGGGTGAAGTCGTCCGAAAGATTCTCGACCTTGCAGTCGAAGCCGCGCGTGTTGTCTCGCACCCAGTTGAAATCTTTTTCCCGCGTGCCGGCGTTGATCACCAGCAGATATTCCTCTTCCCCGAGGCGATGGACGATCACGTCATCCACAAACGTCCCTTGCGGATAGAGCAGCGCCGAGTATTGAGCCTGCCCGATCGCCAGCTTCGAGGCATCGTTCATTGAGATGTGCTGCACGGCGGCGAGGGCGCCGGGTCCCGCCAGACGGATGTCGCCCATGTGGCTGACATCAAAGATGCCAACGCCGGTGCGCACGGCATTGTGCTCGGCGATGATGCCGCCCGATGAGGGATATTCGACAGGCATATCCCATCCGTTGAAGTCGACCATCTTGGCGCCCATCTGGCGATGGACAGCATTCAGCGCGGTCTTACGGACGGTTTCAACAGCGGGCAAAGGGTCCTCGGTGGAAGCAGTGGCTGGGCTGCCGGGATAGTGAAACTGTTAACCCTAACATGGTGACGGCGGAGGCATCAACCGGTCGCGGGTCGCGGCTGGCGGGTCGCCGGATAAGGCCGTGCGCAGCGACCGCGCCCAACCACCGGCGACCAGTGACCGCGAGAGTTACCAACGGCACTTTCCCTCATCCCGCCCCAGCGTTACATTTCGCTTATGGCCACCGCAACCAAGAAATACGTCTGCATGCAGTGCGAGATGCCCGAAGGCAAGTGCGAGTGCGAGAAATACTGCGCTTTCTGCCAGGGACAAATCGACATCCGCCTCTGTCAGGACGGCCTTTATTACTGCCCTCCGTGCCGCGAAGCCTGCGACTACAAAGCGTCGGATGAAAACTAGCCATCCCCACCCCTTAACCTAACGTCATTCTGAGCCCGAGAGGGCGAAGAATCTGGCGTGCCGTGGCAAAATGGCTTGCGTGCGTCCGCGCCAGATCCCTCGCTTCGCGTCGGGATGACGTCATGGTTAGAAACTTGGTGGCCTCATAAAAAACGCCCACGGCGCTTATCCGTGGGCAAGGATCACAGCGAGGATGGAGCGACTACGCCGCCCTGGTGGTGGCTCTGGGCGACGGAATTCTTGGCTTGACCGGGGTTCCGCAATATTCGTCGTACAGGCGGCTGCTTGCGCCCTTCATGAGGGATTCGCCAAGCTCTTTGATGGCTCCGCTGGCTTTCGCGCTAGTCGTGAGCGAAGCCAGTTGCCGCAGAGCGTTCGCCAGCAGCACGTCGTTCACGGCCGGAGTCAGGTGCTGCAGCCATGGATGTGGGTCGGGCTCGACAAGCGATTGAATATTCACGCCGCCATGCGGGATAGGACCATTCCAATACCACGGCGGACAGATGTCATCATCATCGTCGAAGCTCGCCGTCATGCTGGCGGAAGACTGAGCGGCCAGATCTTTACCGACGGCGAGCAAGCGCGCGCCAAGTTCCTGGTTGGCGATATTCTGGCTTATGCCGCGGACCAACTCCGCGACAACATAGTCGGCCATGGCTACGCGGAAGATGGGGCCGGGCTGGCCGGGGCCACCGTCCACCCAATTGGGATCAAGCAAACCCTTTAGGAATGAAACTTTCTCGAGAATGAGGGGGATTTTCATGGGAATCTCCTTTGCAGTCGTTCAGAGGAGAAGCACGCAGCGCGCCGAAGCGAGTGCCGGGCTAAGTGTAAGCAATGGATGGATTCAACCGATTTACGGGATTCTCACAGCTAACCGGAGCGTTAATACGGTGGACGGTGTCTATCTAATTGGATAGCAACAAACAGCTGAAACAAGGTGGCTGCCCTCTGTCCGAGCAGAATTCGACGCGAGTGGATCGAGAATCGCCTATCATTGCCCGGCATTCTGACCGTCATGGTAAACGTCCTAACCTCGCGTTGTTTGAAACTGCGGCGAGCATCCGCCATGACACTTTTTCTTTTAGCGCTGCTCGCCTCTCGATGCCACGCCGAAGAGCACTTCATTCTATGTAGCGAGGGAAGCGGAAGCTTTCGGATTCAGTTTCGGACCGGAGTTTCCGTTCGCCTAGGGCCGTCAAGTACTGGCGATCTCTCGACGCGGTCTTGCGAAGCAACTCTAAGTTGGGATAAGCACACGCAGACCGTCTCGACTGGAAGCGCCCAATTGGATCTCGATGCATTTGGGGTAGATCTTGGATTGGGCGCTCCAGTCGCCGCCTTCCAAGTGAAGAAGTTGGCCGACGACTGTTGCATGGACTACCTGATCTATTCCCTCAGCAACCCGCCAAGGTTGCAGCGCGGACCACGGCGTAGGGGTGCGGCGTGGACACGATCGCGATGGCCTCAACAAGTCGAGGTCTGAGGTCCGAGGTCTGAGGTCCGCCCTTAGATCACCACCGCTTCCTTATACTCTCCAAAGACTTTTCGCATCGTGTCGGAAATCTCGCCGACCGTGGCGTAGGCGTCTACCGCACGCACGATATAGGGCATGACATTCGATCCCTGGCGGGCGGCTTCTTCTACCTGCCGGAGCGCATCTTTCCACGGGCCGGGATCGCGGCGCAGGCGCATGGCTCGCAGTCGTTCTACTTGCTTACGTTCCAGATTTTCGTCGATGCGTTGGATGGGAACCGCGTGTTCCTGATCGACCGTGAAGCGATTCACTCCTACAACCACCGCTTCGAGGCGATCGACCTGCTGCTGGTATTCGTAGGCGGCGTTCTGGATTTCCTGCTGCACGAATCCGCGCTCGATGGCCTTCAGCATACCGCCGAGAGCTTCGATCTTGTCGAGATAGGCTTGCGCTTGTTTTTCGATCTCGTTCGTAAGCGATTCGACGAAGTACGATCCGGCCAGCGGATCGATGGTCTGCGGCGCGCCCGACTCGAAGGCAATAATCTGCTGCGTGCGCAGGGCGATGCGCGCCGATTGCTCGGTGGGCAGGGCCAGCGCCTCGTCGTACGAATTCGTATGCAGTGACTGGGTTCCGCCCATTACCGCGGCGAGCGCCTGAATCGCGGTGCGCACGATGTTGTTTTCCGGCTGCTGCGCTGTGAGCGTCGATCCTGCAGTCTGGGTATGGAAGCGCAGCATCCACGACTTGGGATTTTTGGCCTTGAAGTGATCGCGCATGATGGCGGCCCACATGCGCCGCGCGGCGCGGAACTTGGCGACTTCTTCCAGAAAATTGCTGTGCGCGTTGAAAAAGAATGACAACCGTGGTGCGAACTTATCGACATCGAGTCCGGCATCGATGGCGGCCTGCACGTAGGCAATGCCGTTGCCCAGCGTGAACGCGACCTCCTGCACGGCCGTCGAGCCTGCCTCGCGCATGTGATAGCCCGAGATCGAAATCGTGTTCCAGTCGGGCACGTGATCATTGGCCCAGGCAAACATGTCGGTGATGACCTTCATCGCCTGGTGTGGCGGATAGATATAGGTTCCGCGCGCGATGTACTCCTTCAGCACGTCGTTCTGCACCGTGCCTGAGAGCTTGCGGACATCTGCACCCTGACGCTTGGCGACAGCAACATAAAGCGCGAGCAGAATCGATGCCGTCGCGTTAATGGTCATCGAAGTCGAAATCTTCGTTAGCTCGATGCCATCGAACAGCCGCTGCATATCTTCGATCGAGTCGATCGCCACTCCGACCTTGCCGACCTCTCCGAGCGATAGCGGACTATCGGAATCGAGTCCGATCTGCGTTGGAAGATCGAACGCCACCGATAGTCCTGTCGTTCCATTCGCGAGCAGATATTTGTAGCGTTTGTTCGATTCTTCGGCGTCGCCCATGCCGGCATATTGGCGCATGGTCCAGAGGCGGCCACGGTACATGGTGGGCTGTACACCGCGAGTGAATGGATATGTTCCTGGGTATCCGATCTTTTCGTCGTAATTGGAACCCTCGAGGTCGATGGGCGTATAAAGCGGCCGGACCACGATGTGGGAAGAAGTCTGTTTTTCGTCGGAAGGAGGAGGAGCAACGGTTCGAACTTTATCGGACATCGATGAAACCTCGATTCACGGGGCCTGAGCGAGGAAAGACTATTTCTTCTTCCGCACCCGCCAGAACGAGCTGAGCCCGAACCAGCCAAACAACAAGGTAAAGCCGGCCGCGAGCGCCACCCGGCCCGAAGACGCCTTGCCTTCCTGGTGCCGGACGTACTCGCGCACAAAGGCCAAAGCTCCAATCCCCGCTAAACTGAGGAAAACAAAGCCAGTGACCTCAAGCCAGAGCTGACCGAGCACCCGTCCCATGTGCGACGAGGTGGCTCGCCAGGCGCGGCTTAACGCGCTAAAACCGCGGCTCTTCCCCGCTTGCTGGGCGGCAATCGCGCGCCATCATTCCCAGCTTGCGGGCTTTGGCTTCCACGTTCGCCATCGCCGTCGATTTTATCAATCTTCGGCGTTACAATAGCCCGAAGTGCGAGGAAAAACGTCACAGGTCTTGGTGACGCGTAACCGCATCTAAAGGTTCGAGGGCGGCAATCCGAAATGGCCGCCCAACAGATATCGGGGAACGGGGGCCACTTGGATCAGCATTTGAAGCAGTTGATGAAGGAATTGGGCGAAGCCATCAACGAATCCCTGGCCGACTCGGATCAGATCGCCGAAGTGGTATCCAAGATCAAAGAGGGCGGGTACGACATATTTCTCGTGCTGGAAGCGACCATTGGCGTCAGCAAGCCCGGAGAAAAGTCCGCCGACAAGACTTCTCTGGTGACCACGCTCACCAGCAATCCTGAGTTCAAGATCAGCGATCAGGATCTAAAATTCCTCAAGTCTTTGCGGATCAAAATCGAAGACACCAACGACGCCGCCTAAACCAAGCGCATCCTACCGGCGTTCCTAGCGAGCTAACTTTTCCCTACTCCATCCGTCCTACCGTTCGTCCTTCCATGCCTATTTTCACGGTACTGGTTAACGGAGAACGGCGTCGGATTGAAGCTGATCCCGACATGCCGCTGCTGTGGGCTCTACGCGATCTGCTGCAACTCACTGGCACCAAATATGGGTGCGGGATGGGCGTTTGCGGCGCATGCACCGTTCACGAAAACGGCGCTCCTGTGCGCTCCTGCCAAATTCTGCTTTCGACGACAAGCGGTAAGGCTTACACGACCATCGAGGGACTGTCCCCTAAAGGCGATCACCCTTGCCAAAAAGCGTGGATCGAAGAGGACGTTTCGCAGTGCGGATACTGCCAAGCGGGCATGATCATGCAAGCCGCGGGCCTGCTGCGTCGCAAGCCAAACCCAACGGACCAGGAAATCGACGCCGAACTATCGGACCATGTGTGCCGCTGCGGAACTTACCAGCGAATGCGACGTGCCATCCATCGTGCCGCTCGCGAGGGGAGCCGCACATGAGCGCCACCCGACGTTCATTTCTGAAAACTGGTGCGCTCGCCGGGGCCGGACTGGTGATCGGATTTCATTTTCCCGGCGCCGACGGAGAAACTCATAGCCCCTTCGATCCGAATGCCTACATCACCATCACTCCCGACAACCTCGTTCGTCTCTGGATCACGCGCTCTGAGATGGGCCAGGGCGTTCGCACCACGCTGCCAATCCTGTTGAACGAGGAGCTCGAAGCGGACTGGTCACAGATTCGCTACGAACAGGCGACGCCCGGCGGACGCTTTCAGGGTATACGCCTGCGCACCAGCGGCAGCGGCAGTACGGTAGGAACTTACAAGGCTCTACGCAAGGCGGGCGCAACCGCTCGCGAGATGTTAATCGCCGCGGCAGCTGAGCGCTGGGGCGTGGATGCTTCCACTTGCCGCGCTAGTCAAGGCACTGTCATCCACCATGGTAGCGGCCGCAAACTTACTTACGGGCAACTTGCCAATGCGGCGTCGAAACAAAGAATTCCCGACAATCCTCCGCTCAGAAACCCAAAAGACTTTCGCCTGATCGGTACTCGCGTGAAACGCACCGACGGCGCCTCAATTGTCACCGGACGCGCCACCTTCGGCATCGACGTTCGCCGGCCAGGAATGCTGCATGCTGTCGTCGCCCGGAGTCCATCCTTTGGCGGCAAGGTGGCTCATGTCGATTCGACCAAAGCGCTGGCTGTGCCCGGCGTGCGCCACGTCGTTCCCATCAACACCGGTATTGCGGCGGGCGTGGCTGTGGTCGCCGATCACACGTGGGCGGCGATGAAAGGGTGCGACGCCCTCCGGATCGAATGGGAGCCAGGACCGCACGCGGAATTCGATTCGACCGCCTACCTTCGCCAGATGGAAGACCAACTCGGCCAGAAGGACGATGGCTACTTCGTGCGCGGAGATGGCGATGCGCCGAAAGCGATTGCGTCCGCCACCCAGCAACTGGAAGGCGTCTACGAATTCCCTTTCCAAGCACACGCTCCGCTTGAAACCATGAACTGCGTAGCCGACGTGCGTGCTGACTCTTGTGAGGTCTGGGTGCCCACCCAAGCGCCCGAAGTCGCCTTATCGCAAACCGCGAAGCTCCTGGGTATTCCCGAAAGCGCCGTTACGATTCATGTCACGCTACTCGGCGGGGGCTTCGGACGCCGTTTGTTCGCGGACTATGTCCCTGAAGCGGTCGAAGTGTCTCGCGCTATCGGCAAGCCTGTCCAGCTATTTTGGACACGGAACGACGATATGCGTTTCGGCTTCTTTCATCCTGCAGACATCGAGCACATCCGCGGCGGCATTGATACCCAAGGAAAGCCGGTTGCTTGGATTCAACGCTCGATTGGGTCTGACCTTTCCATGTTCGGAGGCCTCAGCGAAGACGAGCGGAAGAATCCAAAACACTATTTCAACGACGGCAGCCCGTGGGGTTCTTTCGACAATCCCTATAACTTCCCTCATCTCAAAGCTGATTTCATTCCGCTCAATTCACCGGTACCTACCGGTCCCTGGCGCGCGGTCGAGTATCCGCCTACCGTGTTTGCGCGGGAATCGTTCATCGACGAAATGGCGCATGCCGCCGCGAAAGATCCATTTCAGTTTCGCCTCGATCTTCTGCAGCCGGGCGATGTTTTGACCGTCGGCGATGCCAAGATTGATCGCGCCCGCTTGATTCGCGTGCTTCGGTTGGCCGCGGAAAAAGCGGAATGGAATCGTCCGCTTCCGCCATCGAAAGATCGCCTTTGGGGACGCGGTATTGCCTGCAACGTGTACGACGGAGATTGCTATATCGCCCAGATTGCCGAGGTTTCCGTGGGCAAAGAGAACCAGGACATCCGTGTGCATCGCGTCGTCTGCGCCGCGGATTGCGGACTGGTCATCAATCCACAAGGGCTGGAAGGGCAATCCGAGAGTGGAATCCTATGGGGTCTTTCCGCGACTCTGCACGGTGGCATCGACTTTAAGAAAGGCGCTGCGGTGCAGGAAAACTACTCCGACTTCGAAGTCATTCGCATGGACGAAGCTCCGCAAATTGAAACCTATATCGTTCCCTCCGGCTTAGATCCGGGTGGTTTCGGCGAGACTGCCGTGCCGCCAATTGCTCCGGCTGTCGCGAACGCGATTTTTGCAGCGACCGGGAAACGCGTTCGCCGGCTTCCCATCACAGCAGAAAAATTGCGCGCGTAACACCTCACCCTGATTTTCGCAGACGGGCTTGCGGAAACTCGCTGGGCGCTATCCAACCTGGCTCCAGCATTCTCCATCGAAGCTCCATAGACTAACGGGCCTGGAGGACCGTCTTCCGACTTTTCGCTGTGCTAGTATCTTCCTTCGGCTCGTGTCATTCGCGCCGCGGTCGGGACGGTTAGAAGACCGCCGGCGTTTCCAGGATTTCTGAACCGGAGCAGGCTGGATCTTGCATGAAAGACACGCTGGGAGTGCTTTTAGCCGGGGGCGCAGGCGAACGCCTTTATCCTCTGACTCGCGACCGCGCCAAGCCCGCCGTCACCTTCGGCGGCATCTACCGCATCATCGACGTCACCCTCTCCAACTGCATCAATTCCGACCTGCGCCGCGTTTACATCCTCACTCAATATAAGGCGCTCTCGCTGAACCGCCACGTCCGCGAAGGCTGGAACATTGTCGGCCGCGAGATGGGAGAGTTCATCGAAGTGCTGCCGCCCATGAAGCGGGTGAGCGAGTCGTGGTATCAGGGCACGGCGGACGCGGTCTACCAGAACATTTATTCCATCGGCTCAGAGCAACCGAAGCATGTGCTCATTCTGTCAGGCGACCATATTTACAAGATGAACTATGGCCGCATGCTGCAACAGCATAACGACTCGGGTGCTGATGTGACGCTAGCGACCATCCAGATCGATCCTGAGGAAGTCTTCCGCTTCGGCGTCGTCGAGGTTGACAGCGATAACCGCGTGACCGGGTTTGAGGAGAAACCGAAAGAAACGAAGTTGCGATCGCCGATCAATCCGGAGAAGGTCGCGGCGTCGATGGGTATTTATCTCTTCAATACCGACGTGCTCATTCCGGTGCTGCTGAAGGATGCTGAGGATCCCGAGTCCTCGCACGATTTCGGCAAAGACATTCTGCCGCGCATGGCGGACGACTACCGTGTTTACGCCTTCGATTTCGTCGATGAGAACAAGAAGGAAGCGCATTACTGGCGTGATGTGGGAACGCTCGAAGCTTATTACGACGCCAACATGGATATCGTGTCGGTTTCGCCGGTCTTTAATCTTTATGATTCCGACTGGCCGATTCGGACCCACCAGCGGCAGTATCCGCCGGCGAAGTTCGTTTTTGCGGAAGCGGGACGCACCGGAACCGCGCTCGACTCCATCGTTTCTTCCGGCTGCATTATCTCGGGAAGCAGCGTGCGCAACAGCGTGGTGTCACCTGACGTGCGCGTGAACTCTTATAGCGAAGTCGACGCCAGCATTCTCTTTTCCCACGTGAATATTGGACGCCATTGCCGCATCCGCCGGGCCATTGTGGACCGCGACGTCCACATTCCCGAAGGCACCAGCATCGGGTTCGACACCGAAGCCGACCGGCAGCGTTACTTCGTCACCGAAAGCGGCATCACCGTGGTCACGCGCGATTACTCGCTCTTCGAGAATCCGGTCACAGTCGACTACTTCACAAGCGAGTAGCGCCTACTTCTCCGCGTGCAACTGTTGCGCAAGGTAGTTCCCGATTCCCATCTCATCGATCGAGTGCAACTGCGCTTCGAGGAAGTCCGCGTGCTTTTCTTCGTCCCTAATCATGCCTTCGAACAGATCGCGTGAACCGTTGTCGGCCGAGTCGACACAGACCCTGACGGCTAGGTTGTATGAGCGCACCGCGTCTTTCTCATCTTTCAGGTCCGCTTCCAGTTGCTGCTGGACGTTGGTTCCCAGCTGGGGCGTGAGCCCCACATCGACTACCGGAACGGAATCGAGAAATACGATGCGTTCGATGACGCCTTCCGCGTGCTGCATCTCTTCGATGGCGCGCCGCTTCAAGTAAGCCCCGAGGCGAGTGTATCCCCAGTTCTGGCAGGTTTCCGCCTGCACCATGTATTGCACGATCGCCGTCAACTCCGAACTCAAAGCTTCGTTCAACTGCTTGATAACCTTGGCATCGCCCTTCATTGTCGTCCCTCCACCACCGCCATCTTGCGCGCAGGGAATGACATTGCACTGTGATCTGGCGCACAGGGGGAGGGTTGCGGAGAGCGACCGAGTGGGATAGCAGCACGTCGCTTTAGAACGAAAACAAGGCGTTATTCGATTGGTTCTTGTGCCAGCGAATAGAAGTAAGTGGGTAATCGGGTGCGCCCAGCAACGAGTCTGCGTAGGCGACCTTTTCGAGGGTAGAAATTTCCGGATCGGGCACTTCAGAGACCAACTGTTCACCAAATTCCGGAGACACCTTGGCTCCTACCATGATCAGTTTGCGCCACAAGCCAGTCGAAGGCCATTTCGCTTTCATCGCAAGATTCGAATTCGAGGAGTCCACGTCGCCTTCATAGAATTTCTGCGCGATCTTCATCCCTTGTCTCAAGGCTTTCTCTGCCTTCTCGGGTTCTTGCATGTTCAGGTACGTCTCTGCAGTCCGGGTCAACAGGCGCGCTGCTTGGGTCGGACCGACTTGATCGATGATGGGTTGGATCTCCTCCAGTGCTTTCTGAGCCACATCCGGGTTCTTCTTTGAAGTAGCCACGGCGATATTTGCCAGAACGCTGGCGCGCGGCGAGCTTGCGTTCGGCCCACCTGGTCCGGAGGACCCCCAGAGCGGAATTGTCAAAGCGGTATTGAGTGCTTGTTTTGGATCGGCCCTCAGCTGATCGTTGACAGCTATTTGCTTAGCCTCAACCTGGGCATAAAACTGGTCCGTCGCTTGGTCTGCCGCCGTATCTGCTGCGCTAACATTGTTGCGCATGGTGACGGAGACGACGTCCCGATGGTGCTGTTCGTCGTCCGTCAAGGGGCTGTCGCGCAGCGTGGGATCGAGCGATAAGATTCCCTGCGGATATTGTTTCAACGACGCCGCTGCCTGCTGATGCTCTTTCAACAAACTTTGCGCACGGGATGAATCCAACTCCTCCAGCACCGGCAGTAGTTCGAACAATCGATATTCGTAGTAAGAGAGGGAAACACTTCCCGTCTGGGAAGTGAGGCTCAACTGTGGCCTCTGATCTCCTTCGTCCACATCCTTGGCCTGCTTCAGGACCAGATCAATCGCTTCGAGCACAGTCGGAGCTGGAAGGTCGGTCGCAAACCGGACGACGAGCGTTCCCAAATCCTCATGGTGCATGAACTCCTCTTTACCAAAGCTCTGAAAATTATTCATGGCCAATGTAAAAAGAACGATGCGATCGGACGCGCGGCTGGACGGAATCGACACCATCAACTCTGCGAGAGAGTTATAAGGAAAGTCTTTTTCCTGAGCAACTCGGTGTATCAATTCCTCCGCATGATCGAATTTCCCCTGGCGCACATCGCGAGAAATAATCAGCCCAGAGATGACGTGGCGAACCTCGGGCTCCGCCTGCGCCAGTAGTTCGTCGGTGTGTTCTGGCGCCAGTGATGTGAGCAGCGACAGAATTTGCGTTTCCAACCAAGGCTTGCTGTGGCACTCGTCAGGCTTCATGAAACATCCCAAGTCTGAGTTTTCGTCCGGAATGCGGACCGCCGCCTGATATGCGTCCTTGAGCAACGGGACTCGGCGAGCGGGATCAATCCGGTCGTAGCCTTGGGAAGCTTGCCAAAGCACGAAAGCTCGCATTTCGGCTGATAGCCCTCCAGACTCCGCTTCCGCCGCCTTCAGCAGCCGCAAGCCCTGTTCTTGTGACGGAGTGAATTTCGCTTTCTCGGCAGCAGACCCGCTTTTTTGTGGGACGGCCCGTGCTGCTGTCTTAGCAAGCTTGTCCTGGCCTAATGCACCAAGACTCAAGAACAAAATAAGTGACCAAAACTGGAGTAAGTTGATTGCGAGCCGATCCGCGCGCACATAGACCTCCGGGCGGGCATCCATTTTACTGCTCTCAACTGGAAAAATGCCATGGTCCCGAGGTCGAATTATGGGCAGTTACCCGGCGCTGTCTTCCCGGCAAAGCGCCCTTGAATCCAACTCGTCTGTTCGGTAATCGATTCCCCCGGCACCCGCGTCCGGTCAAGATTGCTGTACCTGTCAAACTGTATTCGGTCGCTCTGATTACATAAGCGGGCAATGGCGGAAGTTACCAGATCGACGGGAAAGATAGGGTCCGACTCGCCGCTGATAACCAGCAGCGGCGCGGGCGCGCGCTTCTCGCCAATACGGTTATTGCTGAAAAACTGTTGTACGAACGGATTCGCATCCCATCCCGGCTTGGCGATTTCATCCGAAGAATTCGCAGGGGGCGCGCAAGATTGGCCAATCTGCTCGTAAAGAGTCATCCCTTTCGCCGTCAGCACAGTGTTCGGATCAAAATCGGGCCTCACCGTCTTAACCGCGTAGACGAGTAACGCGAGCCGTCCGCGGTCATTCCCTTTCGCCAGCCGCGCATACACGTCCTTCGCGTCGGCCACTCCCGACAATGCCACGCTGCCTAAGTAGCCGGAATCGCGATCTTCGCTCTGCATCTCATCGATCGCAACCACCGCGGCTGCGCCTTCAGAGTCGCCGAGTGCGATCCACTTCGATCCCAAATTCGGCACCGCCGCGTGCGCGGCTTTGACTGCGTTAACCACATCGTCGGCATTTGATCGCATGTCCATCACGGCATTGCGCGCATCGCTACCCAGTCCCGCATAATCTGTCGCTACTACCGCATAGTGGAGGCCGGTCCACATGGTGAACGCAGGGCCGTAGTCGAGATTGCGCGCCAATGAAGGCGCACACTGGCGGGCGGCGCCGCTGAACGCGTGGGCCCAGGCAATCACCGGCCATCCGCCTGCTGGGGGATTCCCTGCGGGAGTCAAAACCACACCTGAGACAGCAACATCAGCGCCCGTCGCTGATTGAGAGTGATAGAGAATGCGCACCGCGGCCACGAACGGCAGATCGTAGTCGTCGAAGCGCTCCGATCGGATCAGGTCTCCAGGCTTTCCTGCGGGCAGAGGCTTGGGCGTGTCGTAGAACTGGGTCAGTGGAAATGGCGGGCGCACTTTGGGACGCCAGAGAGGAGTGGTTTGGGCTGCGGCGGCGATTGCGAAAATAATGCAAAGCGCGCTTGCCAGCCCGGATCGAAGTGACATGAAGGAAGATTATAGATTGATGATGCGACGCCGTGTTTCACAACAGGAATGTGAAAAGCGTTCGAAGCGTTTTTGGGTGGCGCAGCGCTTCAGCGATATTGTCAGCTAGTTTTCTTCACCTGAATCCCCAACTCGCGCAACTGCGCATCGCTCACCGGCGTCGGAGCGTCCACCATCAGATCCACCGCGCGCGCGGTCTTGGGGAACGGGATCACCTCCCTCAGGCTGTCGGCTCCGGCAAGAATCATGACAATGCGATCGAGGCCTAGCGCGATGCCTCCATGCGGAGGCGTGCCATACTCCAGCGCTTCCAGGAAAAATCCGAAGCGCGATTTCGCCTCTTCGTCGGTCAGGCCCAGCGCGTGGAAGATCTTCTTCTGAATATCCTGACGGTGGATACGAATCGAGCCTGACCCCAGTTCCGTTCCGTTCAGCACCACGTCGTAGGCCAGCGCCCGAACCATTGCCGGATCGGTCTCGAGCTTATCCATGTCTTCTTCATGCGGAGAGGTGAACGGATGATGTGCCGCTACGAAGCGCTTGCTCTCTTCGTCGTACTCGAACATGGGAAAGTTCGTGACCCAGAGAAAACGGAAGTCTCCGGTACGGAAGCAACCATGCTTCTCGGAATATTTCTGCGCGAGTGCGGCCCGTAGCAATCCCGCCGACGCGTAAATCGCCAACTCCTGTGGAGTAACTTTCCGGCGATTCGCAGGATGATCTTCGGCGCCCGATTGCGACGAGCCGGTCACCAGCACCAGCAGATCGTCCGCTTCGGCCGCGGTCTTGGCGCGAATCTTCGCGGCTGCCTCAGGAAAACCCTTTTCCAGGCGCTTGAAGTCTTCGAACAATTTCGCTCCACCCTTGGAGTGAAACATCGGCTTGATTTCGTCGCGCTCTTTGCGCGAGAGCTCGCCGACCTTCGGCGTGCGGATGGCAATCACCGGAAGTTTCGCATTGATCCCCAGCGTCTCTAGATTTTCCGGCGCAAAGCACTCGCGCACTTCGGTGAACGGGGGCACGCGCAGATCGGGCTTATCGATGCCGAACTGGCGGATTGCGTCGTCGTAGTCCATCCGCGGGAACGGCGTCTTAATTTCATATCCAGCCGCCTTGAATGCGGCGGTTAGAAATCCTTCCACCACTCCCCACACCGTCTCGGGTTGCGGATACGACATCTCCAAATCGATCTGCGTGAACTCCGGCTGACGATCGGCGCGCAGATCTTCATCGCGGAAACAACGTACGATCTGGAAATAGCGGTCGAAGCCAGAGATCATCAGGATCTGCTTGAACAACTGCGGCGACTGCGGCAGCGCGTAGAACGACCCCGGCTGCACTCGACTCGGAACCAGATAATCGCGCGCGCCTTCCGGCGTCGAGCGCGTCATGAACGGTGTCTCGATTTCGAAAAACCCCTGCGCCGAAAGGTAATCGCGAATGGCAATCGCCACACGGTGCCGCAACTCGATGTTGCGCTGCATGGCGTCGCGCCGCAGATCGATGTAGCGATACTGCAGGCGCAACTCTTCGTTCGGCAGCACCGTGTCGCCGGGCAGAAACGGAGGCTGCTTCGACTCATTCAGCAACCGCAGTTCTTCGGCGACCACCTCGATTTCTCCGGTGGGAATATTTTTATTGATGGTGTTGGCGTCGCGCAGCTTCACTTTGCCGATGACAGCAATCACGTACTCGTTGCGCAACTCTCCGGCCTTGGCGTGGAGCGCGGGATTGTTCTCTTTATCGCAGACGATCTGGGTCACACCGGTGCGGTCGCGCACGTCGATAAAGACGAGGTTGCCGAAGTCGCGCCGCCGGTTCACCCACCCCATGAGAACCGCGCGTTGACCAGCATCAGAGGCGCGCAATGCGCCACATTGGTGAGTTCGTCGAAGATCCCCTAGAAAATCGAGCAAGATGTGCCCTTCAGTCAGGAGTGCGGCCCTGGGCCGAGTCCTAGATTATAAATGGAGGAATGCGGCCGCGCTGTGATTCGCGGCCCCCGCCCCAGAGACGTCATCCCGAAGCGAAGCGAGGGATCTGGCGTGCAGCGGCGCCAAACCTAATCGAAGTCGTTCGCGCTCCATTGATTGGGCGTGATCTGCTGAAATTTCAGCTTCCATTCCGCTCCATCCTTCACCCAGGTGGAACTCACATGCTGGTAGCGCCGCGAACCAAAGTCCCTCTTGGTACGCAGGATCACGCGGTCATAGGTGAGCACTGCGGCTCCGTCGTTCAGCGGAACGAGTTTGAAGTTGTAGAGCAGAATGTTGGTTATGTCGGAACCGGAAACGCCTTTCACAAAATCGTCTCGATCGCTGGTTTCGCCGTTCGGGTCGACTTCGGTGAAGTTGTCGGCGAGAGCGTGGGAGAAGAAGGCTGCGTCTTTCTTGATCTCGGCGTTCGCAGCGCGCTGTTGCGCATCGATCAGCGTTTGTTGTAGGGGGTTGGTCTGCGCAAAAGAAGGGGATACATAGATCAGAGTCGCGAACAGCAAACCAACGATCTTCTTCATAACGTCCTCCAGTGTTGTTGACGTCATCCTGAGCCCGAAAGGGCGAAGGATCTGGCGCGCAGCTTAGCTGCTCTGTATCTTCTCGGCGAGCTGAGCCCGCGGCACCGACACTTGTTCCCCGCTCTCAAGATTCTTCAGCGCAAAAGCGTCGGCTTTCACTTCGTTCTCACCAACGATCAGTGTAAAGCGCGCGCCCAGTTTGCTCGCCGTCTCAAACGATTTCTTCAGACGAAAAGTCTCGTCGCCCAGTTCAACAATTACGTCGTGACGCCGCAACTCGCGCGCCAGTCGGGCCGCCTCGCGATCCATGCCCGCGCCGAGAGGAGCAACGTAGACGTCCGGCTTGCGCTGCACCGCGTCTGCGGTCTCGTTGAGCGACATCACCAACCGGTCTTCGCCGATGGCAAAGCCAATGCCCGGAGCCTTCGGTCCGCCGAGTGATTCGGAGAGCCCATCGTAGCGGCCTCCGCCAAGAATCGCATTCTGCGCTCCCAGCGCTCCGTGCGTGAATTCGAATGCCGTGCGCGAGTAGTAATCGAGTCCGCGCACCAGGCGATCGTTTAACACGAACGGCACACCCACGGAAGTGAGAATTCCCTGCACTTCTTCGAAGTGCTTCCGGCAAGGCTCATCGAGATACTGGCTGATGCGCGGCAGTTTCTCGATGATCGGCTGATCGGCGGGCACCTTGCAGTCAAAGACACGTAGAGGATTGGTCACCGCCCGTCGCTGGCAATCCGCGTCCATTTGCGCGACCACCGGCTCCAGCGCCTTGCGCAACGCTTCATTGTAGGTTGCGCGGTCGTTGGCGCAGCCGACAGAATTCAGCTCGAGCGTCCATCCCGTGATCCCGAGACGGTCGAGCAAGGTCGCGAGCATCTCTAAAACTTCCGCATCGCGCGCAGGAGACTCGCTGCCCGCAGTCGGCGGCCCAATGACCTCGGCGCCGATCTGATAGAACTGCCGGTAGCGTCCCTTCTGCGGACGCTCGCGGCGAAATTGCGGACCGATGTAGTACAGCTTGTTGAGGCCGCGATCCCAAAGCTTGTGCTCGATGTAAGCACGCACTACACCCGCAGTATTCTCAGGACGCAAAGTGAGCGACTGACCCTTCTCGCTTTCCGCGCGCGCCCGGTCTTCCCACGTGTACATCTCTTTCGATACTACGTCCGTCTCTTCGCCCACCGCGCGCGCGAACAACTGCGTTTCCTCGAAAATCGGCGTGCGAATCTCGTGGAAGTTATAGGCGCGCATCACATCGCGCACCGTCGCTTCCACGAAGTTCCACAGCGCCGTATCCGGCGGCAGCAGGTCGCGAGTTCCTCGGATGGCTTTTAACATCGGGCGTCAGGCGTCAGACCTCAGACCTCAGCGAAACCCTCACGGGCCGAATGCTGAGTGCTGAATGCTGACTGCTACTTTTCTTTCAAATACGACTCGGTATATCCCAGATAATTATTCGCATACATCAGAATCATCTGCTGATCTTTCTCATCGAGCTTGCGGCGGAATTTGCCGGGAGAGCCCATCCACAGAGAACCCGGCTCGACCACGGTCTCTTCTGGAATCAGCGTGCCAGCAGCAATGATCGATCCGGCGCCGATGCGTGCACCGTTCAGAACGATACAGCCCATCCCGATCAGGCAGCGGTCTTCGATCACGCAGCCGTGCAGCGTGACCGAGTGGCCCACGGTGACGTACTCGCCGAGATAGACGCCGTACTTCTCTTTCATGCCGTGGAGAACGCTGCAGTCCTGCACGTTGGAGTGCGCGCCAATGCGAATCTCGTGAACATCGCCGCGAACGACGGCATTCATCCAGACGCTCGCGTGTTCGCCCAGCACCACATCGCCGACGATCTGCGCCGATTGATCGACGTAGCACGATGCTGGAACGGTGGGTGTGATGCCTTTATAAGAGCGAATCATGATGAGTATCGAAGAAATTGAACATACCATGACGGCGGCGGCGGACGCGAATCGCCCCCTGTATTCGAAACTGGTACATTAGCCTTTAGCTCTTAGCTCTTAGCATTTAGCTACTGCGGACTCGGTTTGGCCAAATGCTAAGTGCCAAGTGCTAACTGCTGCCGAAGAATACGCTCAGCGACTCGCCGCTCGCGAGGCGCGGGTTCGCCAGTTCGAGCAAATCCACATTCGATTGGGAAACGTGCGCCTGGGATTGGCGGTCGTGGCGGCAGTGATGTTCTGGCTCGCGATCTGGCGGCATGCCTTCGCTGTTTGGTGGCTCGCGGCACCCGTGATTGTCTTCATCGCAATCGCTGTCTATCACGCCAAGGTGCTGGGTAATAAAGCGCATGCCGAACGTGCGGTCGCGGTCTACACGCATGGGATCGCCCGCATCGAAGATCGCTGGGCCGGCATGGGTTCAACCGGCGAGCGCTTAAATGATCCCCATCACGTGTATGCCGCCGACCTCGACTTGTTTGGCAATGGCGGACTTTTTCAGTTACTTTCCCTGGCCCGCACCCGGATGGGCGAAGACACATTGGCGCGCTGGCTGCTGGCGCCTTCGCCGCTGGAACAGATTCAAGAACGCCATCAGGCCGTAGCCGAACTTCTTCCTCTGCTCGATCTGCGCGAGGACCTCCAGGTGGCTGGCGAGGATGCACGTGTTGGAGTGCATCCCGAAGCGCTGGTACGCTGGGCAGAAGCTCCCAACCGGCTCGACCGTCGCTGGATGCGCATCCTCTCTCCGCTGCTCGCTCTGTGCGCAGTAGCTGCTGCGGTGGTCTGGGGATTGTGGGGGCATCCGACACCTCTGCTTTGTGTTCTCATCGTCGAAGCCATCCTGGCGCAGCCCGTACGCAAACACATGGAAGAGATCTTTCATGGGACTGAGCACCAGTTCGAAGACCTCGAACTGCTTTCAGGATTGCTGGCGCGCCTGGAGCGTGAGAGGTTCCAGTCTCCGCGTCTTCAAGCCCTGATGCAGCAATTGGCATCACATCATCTTGCGGGTTCGAAGGCCATCGCGCGCCTGCGCACTATCGTTGACTGCATCTTGTCGCGCGACAACTTGTTCGTGAAGTTGATCGATCTTTCTTTGCTCTACTCTGTGCAGGTCGCCTATGCCACAGAAGCCTGGCGGCGCGAGCACGGGTCGGCTGTCCGGCGATGGCTTGAGGTCATTGGCGAGGTGGAGGCGCTGCTCTCGCTCGCAGCTTACAGCTACGAGCATCCCGCCGATCCTTTCCCCGAGTTTGCTTCGGGGCTGGCTTGTTTTGAGGCTCAATCGCTAGGGCATCCGCTGCTTCCCGCCGCCCGCTGCGTGCGCAACGATGTCGGCATCTGCGGAGAAACCCGCGTCCTGCTGATCAGCGGATCGAACATGTCGGGAAAAAGCACGCTGCTGCGCGCGGTTGGCATCAATACGGTCCTGGCAATGGCCGGCGCACCGGTGCGGGCGGGACGATTGCATATGACTCCATTGCGCGTGGGAGCCAGCATTCGCGTCAATGATTCTCTGCAGGAAGGAAGCTCGCGCTTCTACGCCGAGATCACGCGCTTACGCGATATCTTCGAACTTGCGTCCGATGGTCCTTCGACGCTCGCTTTGCTCGACGAGTTATTGCAGGGCACGAACTCCCACGACCGAAAGATTGGAGCCGAAGGCGTGGTGCGCGCCCTGCTCAATCGCGGCGCCATCGGATTAATCAGCACTCACGACCTGGCGCTGACCGATGTCGGAGGAAGGCACGTGCACAACGTCCATTTCGAAGACGAATTTCAGGATGGAAAGATCACGTTTGACTACAAGCTACGCGAAGGCGTCGTGACGAAGAGCAACGGGCTTGAGCTGATGCGCTCGATCGGGCTGGAAGTGTAGAGATCAGCACGAGTGGCCAAGACCGACATCGTCCCCAATGATGAGGACGTCCCCTACAACTATGACGTCATCCCGAGCGAAGCGAGGGATCTGGCGCGGAGCGTCAAGGCTCCCCACGCGAGATCCTTCGCCCTCGCGGGCTCAGGATGACGTCGAGATTTACTGGGTACTCGGCAACTGCTAATTCTCCGTCGGTTCCAGCGGCTTCGCCTTCGGCGCTGGGGTTGTGCGCATCGGCTTCGGAGGCATGGGTGGCTCGGGCACTTCCGCCAGCGAGCTTCCCTTGCGGATTTCGATGGTGCCGTGTTCGTTGTTCAGCACGATGTGCGGACCGCCCGTTCCCACGGAGCCATTCGCGCTGGCCTGGTCGTTTCCGTTGTTGACTTTCAACTCTGGAAAGTCCGTCTGGAAATCTCCGCCGCGCGATCTCGCGTCGAGTTGGAAGCTCGACTTGTCGGGGAGATAAAGCTGCAAATCGCCCTTGCGGTTCTCAACCTGAATGCTTCCTAGCTTGGCTACACGCAGCGAGATATCGCCGTTTTCGTCTTCTATCCGGACATCGCCGCTCATGCCCTCGAGGCGAACGTCTTTCGAGCGCGTAGTCAGCCGGAACGGTCCCACCAGATCGGTCGCCCGCAGGTCGCCGGAATCCATATCGAGATCGCCCGTGAGTTTCGCAAATTCCATATCAGTGCGTTGCGACTTGAAGGTGACGGCGCCCGCGATCCTTGAAAGCTTGATGCTATCGAACTCGCCGTTCAAGCGCAGCGTGCCGCTGACATCCTCGACAGAAACGTCGTTAGGACGCCCTTCGACCGAAACGTCTCCCGACACTTTCGAAATCCGCCCGGAACTGTGCTCCAGGCTGAAGGCGGCATTTCCCTTGATGTCATCGGCCGTGACATCGCCGCGCTGGCTCGTCAGGTTAATATCTCCGTCACGCCCCAAGACGCTGATATCGCCGCGTCGCGATGAGACCGTCACCGAGGCTTTTCGCGGCAGGGAAATGGTCAGGTCAGTGGCGATCCAGTGATCGCCCGCCGCCTGCGTGTTCGCGTTCAACGTAACCATGCTGCCACTGGTGGTGAAGGTCGGCTTGGTCTTGGCATTCCAGTTATCGGCATCGCTTTGACTCCCGGCGCTCACCCGCTTGTGCACCATGACGTGAATCTGGTTGTCATCGGATGCACTCACGTTTACCGCGCCCCGATCGCAGACCACGTGCAAGCTTCCACCGGCAGGAAAATCAGTTTGCAATTGATCGTCGTAGTTGTAGGTGTTGCCGAAAAATGGGATGTCTTCGCCATCAATGTCGATGTTGTCGCGAACCGATCCCCAATTCACCCGGGTGGCCTGGGTCGCGGCCAAACCAAATACGATCAGTACGATCAGCAAGAAGACTCCGCCAACGCCGATGCCCGGCGGCCGCAGCCCTTGCCTCTGCGCCTGCTGGTGCTCGATCAGCTTGATGATGCCCCACAGGATGATCAGCACTGGCCAGTAGTGCGCGAACCAGGTTCCCAGGGTCTGCCATGGCAGCTTGCCCATGTTGGCCAGAAGCAGCAGGACACCAAGCACGATCATCACAAACGGTCCGGCCAGGGAACGCCGCGGACGTGGTAGCGGCGGCGGAATTGGCGCTTGGCTAGCCATTTTTCACCTCACTCACCGGCGGCTGTACCTGACCGGTTGGAGCCCCCGGCGGAGGCAACTGCGTATACACGTGGCCTTCGGTCGAGGCGTTGCTCTGCACAACTTTCACTAGTCCGATCACCACCAGCAACAGTGGCCACGTTTTGTGAAAGCCCAGCACATCCACCTGCTCGAGCAGGAACAGCGTGCCCAGCGTGATCAGCACTGCGGGGCCCATCAATCCGCGAGCGCGGCAGCGTTCGCAGTCATAGACCTTGCCGCCACCGACATAGCCCCAGCGCACCGCGAACAACCACGCGCCAATGCCAATCAGGATGAGCGGCCACAAATGGCCGAGATTGAAGAAGTGGAAGCCCATGGTCTCGAGCATGAACAGGAAGCCGAGGCCGATCAGCACAATTGCGCCAGCAGGAATCTTGCTGGTGTCTACCTTGTCGCCGGCGCTGAACGTGTGCGCCAGTCCAAACGGATCGGGCGCGGGCTGACCAGTCTGCAGCGCTTTCGCGGAACGCACCGCGTCGATGATCTGGTAGATGTAGAAGAATCCCATCGCCAGTCCCAACGCAATGTGCACGCCGTCGCTTTCGGTCGTCGTCTGTCCCCAGATCAAGCCGAACAGAATTAGCAGGTGCGCCAGTCCCTTGGCATACTGGCCGGTGTAAACCGCCCCCACGCCAAACGGGAAGAAGCCCGCCAGAATTCCCGCGACTGTCGGATTCGGCCCTGAGGTTGGCGTCCCCGGCGGCGTCGCATAGCTTGCTTGCGCCGGAGGCACAAATGCCGCCGGGGGCATAGTTCCCTGTGGCTGCGTTGGAGGCGGTTGCGTGCCTTCCAGCCGCGCCGCCAAACAGTTCTCGCAGTAAATTACTCCTCGCACGTTGTGGGCACACTCCTGGCATAGGCCTTTGCCACACGTGCGGCAATACGCTACCGTCGCCCTATCGGGATGGTTCGCGCAGTTCATACCAACCTCCTGTAAGTGGTCACCGTCACTACAGGTGGATCATTCAGGAGAGATGCCACCACCAACTGGCTTTCTCCCTGGCTGTAGTTGCGTTCCTGCCTTTTTTCAGGTTGTTCACTGGTGTTGTTGTTTTTCCGCTCTTTGTTTTCCTCGCGCCGCGGTTCTTCGGGCGTGGTGGCCCGCTTGAACTGTTGCACGCGCGATTCGATCTCGTACACGAAGCGGATATTTTCGTAGTACTTCACCACTCGTCCCGAAGTCTCGTAGTAGGTGCGCTTGATGGCGCTGGGACGCAGATCGGCACGCTGCAGGTCTTTCACCTTGACCCCAGCCATGCTGAGTGCGACCGACAGCGAGAAGAACGTCATGCCGAACGACATGACGAATCTCGGCTGGCGCGCCACGGCGAACACCGGAGCGAACACCGGGCGCAGCCATCCAGCCACCGCTTCCTTCCACGAGAGTTTCGGCTTGGCGAATGAGCGGGCGCTTTCGACCCCGCTCGTCGCGGCCAGAATGTTATGCACCAGGTTGGCTGGAGGCTCCACCTCCGTGAGACCCTTCAGCCAGCGCCTTCCTTCTTCCGCCTCTGCCAGCAGCGGCCCGCACTGCGGACACGTCCCGGCATGAGCCCGGAAACTCTCCAGCTTCGCTCCTGTCAAAACCTCGTCCAGGACGTCGCTCAGAAGAGCATCGAACTCGGCGCACTGCATACCGTTTTTGCCTTGACCTGGCATTTAAATCACCTGTTTATATGTACGTTGGAGCAGGCGTGCAAGTTCCGCGCGCCCGCGGTTTATTCTTGACTTTACGGTACCCTCTGGAACCTTAAGAACCGTCGCAATTTCCCGGTAGTCCATGTCCTGAAGATCCCGCAATATCACGGCTTCCCGCAGCTCCGGGGACAGCTTTTCAAGCGCCCGGTGCACGGTTTCGCTGGTTTCCCGGCTCTGGACCTTGCTGTCCGGAGCCGGGCCTTTATCCTGGATTTGATCGCTAAGGGGCATGGAATCTTCATGTTCCGAACTGGCCCCATCTAGAGAATCGGTTACCCGGTCCTGCTTGGTCTTGCGGAAATGGTCGACCAGCAGGTTCCGGGTCATGGTCGTCACCCACGTCATGAAGGCGCCACGCTCAACGTCGTAGCTGCTCAGGGTGCGGTACATTTTGATGAAAACTTCCTGGGTAAGGTCCTGGGCGTCGTCGGAAGTTCCCGCAAACCTATAGCAAATGTTATAGATACGGCGGTTGTAGCGCTGAACAATCTCCTCCCAGGCAGCTGCATCGCCGGCTACGCAGCGACGGACCAGCAGAGAAACAACCTGGGTATCTTCCAAACCCAACTCCCCGGAATCCCGGTCTCAGGCTTCCACCCTCAACAGCACACAGGAGATACGTCAACTTGGCTGCGGAAGTTCTGAGCTGGGAAAGCAAGGAATTGTAGCAGGGGGTAAAAGCGGACCTCAGACCCCAGACCTCGGACCTCAGACCTCACAGATCAGCTCACAGCCAATGTCAATGGTTCCAAGACTGAGGTCAGAGACCTGACACCGGAATGTCTAATGTCTGAGGTCCGAAGTCTGAGGTCCGGGGTTTGAGGTCCGAGGTCTGAGGTCCGCTCTTACGTTCCCACCCCAGCCAAGGCTAGCACCTGCGGTCCTGGCACGCTATCCGTCACCGTGACCGTGGCTGTGCGCTGTCCCGTCGCCGACGGCGTGAACGTCACGGTAATCGTGCAGCTCGTCCCAGCAGTGAGCGTGGTCGAACAAGTGTTCTTGATCTTGTAATCCTTGGCATTCGGACCGCTCAACGCGATTTTCGAAATGGTCACATCGGTCGAACCGAAGTTCGAGAGCGTCGCGTTCATCATGGTGCTGGTGCCCACAGTTTGCTGTCCGAAATTAATGCTGGTCGGACTCAGGGCCACCGTGGTCTGCAACAGGATCGGCACTTTCCCGCTGGAATATCCGCCTACGGCGAAATCCAGACGGCCGTCGCCGTTGAAGTCCGCAATCGTGAGCGCGTTCGCACTCTGCGTCGAAAACAAAACTCCAGACTGGAAACTTCCATCGCCCTTGCCGAGCAGAACCTCGGGGCCGGCTTGATTCGCCATCACGATGTCGAGGATCCCATCACCATTCACGTCCGCCACCTGTGGCGTCCCCAACGCGACTGCGGGATATCCTTTGCGCTGTTGGAAGGTGCCATCGCCATTCCCCAGCAATATGGAAATCGGAAACGTAATCGGATTGAGGTTTGAAACCACCAGATCGAGTTTGCCGTCGTGATTGAAATCTCCCGTGGCGAGGCACGCTGGATTCACGCCCGCAGGGAAAAGCACGGGAGTTCCAAACGTCCCATCGCCGACTCCGAGCAAGAGAGAAACTTCATTCTCTGTCTTGTTCGATACCACCAGATCTAGAATGCCGTCGCCGTTGAAATCGCCGGTCACCAAACCCTGCGGATCCGCATCGACCGTGTAATCCACGTGACCCTGAAAGGTGCCGTCGCCGTTACCGATCAGCACCGACACCGAACTGGAATCGAAATTCGCCGTTGCGAGATCGAGTTTCCCGTCACCGTTGAAATCGCCCGCCACCAGGCCTTGGGGATCCATGCCCACTCGAAGCGGCGTCGGCTTGGCGAACGTGCCATCGCCCTTGCCCAGCAGTACATTGACGAACGCCGTGTTCGAAGCCGCGACATCCATATTGCCGTCGCCGTTGAAATCTCCCAAAACCAGCGAAACGCACATGCCCTGAATCAGGTAGTCCTTCGCCGTTCCGAAACCACCTCCGCCGGTTCCGAGCAGCACCGAAACTTTTCCCGTCAACTCGCGGCACAGCACCAGATCAAGAATGCCGTCTTTGTTCAAATCCACCGTCGTCATCACGAACGGGTTTCCGCTGACTGACAGGACATTCGTCTGGGCAAAATTCACCTGCGGAACAGGAGTGACAATGGGGAAGTATGTAATGTTCGAAAGAGGCTGCCCGGTAGCCCCGTTGATGACCTGGATGGACGAGGTTCCCGCCGTCGCCACATCCGTCGCCAGAATTTTCGCCGTCAGTTGCGTGGCCGAGACGAAAGTCGTCACCCGGGTCGAACCATTCCACTCCACCGCCGCGCCCTTGGCGAAGTTCGCACCATTTACGGTCAGCGTAAATGCGGCCGCACCCGGCGCGACGCTCACCGGAGCCAGCGCCGACACCTGCGGCACCGGATGCAACGTCGCCGCCAAACCAAACTGCGCGATCATCAATAGCCAAAAAACCCGGGACCACTTCATAACTATTCTCCTGGACTCGACCCCAAACATTGTTCCTCATCGAACCGCAACACATTCCCCGCCGTTATCATTCCGAGGAGCGAAGCGACGAGGAATCTACAGTCCGCCGAGCGCGCCGCGAACCTTACCATCGATCAGAGATTTCAATCGAAACACATCGGCAGAACGCTCTTGCCTGCGAGGGAGGGGGACTCTGCAATTCGCAGCCACCAAGTCTGTGCGCCTTCCCTACCCCTGTCAAGATGCAGTATTTTGCACTCGACGCGCGTCGACTTCCGACCCTGTAAAATGCCACCAGCACTCTCTGCTCATGGGCAAAATCCACGTCCTCTCCGAAGCCGTCGCCAATAAAATCGCTGCCGGAGAAGTCGTCGAGCGCCCCGCATCGGTCGTCAAAGAACTGCTGGAGAATTCGCTAGACGCCGGGTCCACCCGCATCCGCGTGCAAGTGGAGGCGGGAGGTAAGAAGCTCATCCAGATCACCGATAACGGCTGCGGCATGGTCCGCGACGACGCCATGCTCGCCTTCGAACGGCACGCGACGTCGAAACTAAGAAACGCCGAGGATCTGTTAAGCGTTGCCACCCTCGGATTCCGGGGAGAAGCACTTCCTACGATCGCCTCGGTCTCGCGCCTGCGATTGGAAACCCGCGCACCAGAAGAAGACTCTGGCACGGTGATCGAAATCAACGGCGGCAAGATTTTCAAAGTGGAAGAGGCGGGACTTCCCGCCGGCACTTCGATAACCGTCCGCGATCTCTTCTTCAATACGCCTGCGCGCAAGAAGTTTCTGAAAGCGGAGTCTACCGAGCTGTCGCACATCGCATCTCTGGTGACGCACTACGCCCTCGCTCATCCTGACAAACATTTCGAGTTGCACTCTGCGACAAACGCCATGCTGGTGGCGCCTCCCGTCGCAGGTTACAGCGAGCGCGTCTACCAGGTTTTCGGGAGAGAAACTCTGGATCAGTTGATCCCAGTCGCTGCCGTGCAACCGCTCGAACGCATCGGCCTACCGCAACCGCCGCCATGGAGAAGAAGTAGCGCGGACACTCGTGTCCGCGAGACGGATGGGGATCAAGAAGAAGTTGTTGAGCATGGTTTCGGTGAGCTCCGCGTCCACGGCTTCGTCTCCAAACCCGAGATCCAAAAGCTCAACCGCACTTCGATCTACATCTTCGTCAATGGACGCCTTGTCCGCGACCGCCTCATCCAGCACGCGCTTACCGAGGCCTACCGCAACATCATTCCGCCGACGGTCTATCCGGTGGTTCTGCTCTTTCTCGAACTGCCCAGCGGAGAAGTCGACGTCAACGTTCATCCTTCGAAGACCGAAGTCCGCTTTCGCCAGTCCAGCGTCACGCACGATTTCGTTCGCGACTCGGTGCGCGCCGCTTTGATGAAAGCCCGCCCGGTCCCGCAGTTCGCGGTAGAGATCAACGCCCATCCGACCGCCAGCCCGTCACTTACTCCAGGCGCAAGAGGATTGAGTGCGGGGCCCATCAGCGGTGAACAATACATCGGGGCGCAAACTTTCACACTTCAAGCCCCGGTCCCACCGCCCATCAACGAGCGCTTCTACTTTCAGGACGAAATTCAAATCGATGGCAACGCCGCCCTTGCGCTTGCCCGCGCGCCGGAAGTCATTCCCGGGGTCACTCATGATGACGGATGCACTCCTGCCATCCCCATCGAGCCCGAGCCTCCTTCGGATCTCGCGCCGTCACTCGCGTCGCTCAAGCCTCTCGGCCAGATTCGCGAGTCTTTCATCCTTGCCGTCAATCCCGAAGGCCTCTGGATCATCGACCAGCACGTCGCCCACGAGCGCGTGCTCTTTGAAAAAGTTCTGAAGCAGCGCGCCGCGCAGATAGTCGAGAGCCAGCGCCTGCTGATGCCGCTCGTGCTCGAACTTTCACCCGCACAACAAGCTGTCTTCGCCGAAATCTCCGATGAACTCGCGTTGAACGGATTCGAAGCCGAACCTTTCGGCTCGCGCAGCATCGCTGTCAAAGTCGCGCCCGCCGGGATCGATGCTCCCCAAGTCGAGCACATGCTGCACGAACTGCTCGACCAGCTCTCGCACGAAGATCAGAGCATTAATCTCGAAAAAGTCCGCGCTCGCATCGCCGCCTCCATCGCCTGCCACGCCGCCATCAAAGTCAACATGCCGCTGGAACAGAACAAAATGGAATGGCTGCTCGCAGAGTTGGCCAAGACCGACTGCCCAATGAGCTGTCCTCACGGCAGACCGGTCGTGCTGCGCTATTCCATGAAAGATATTCAGAAGGCGTTCAAGAGGATTTAGCAGTTCTCGGTTCTCAGTTCTCAGTTCTCGGTTCTCAGTAAACCAGCATTCAGCACTCAGCCCAATTAAGCATTGTCATTCCGAGGATGTGACGCGACGAGGAATCTGTTGTCCTGCGTCTCCATCGCGCAAGGTCCAACTGGAAGTGGGGTGGGAACGGTGATAGCTTTATACCGGAGTTGCGACATGAGTACCGCTGCGAAAATCGAGTTGCGCCCGTTCCCCGTCAGAAACGCCCTGGTTGTGGATAGCGATCCTAAGATCGATAGGCTGCTGCGAACGATCTTCGAGCCGGGCGCGTGGGCGATCCAGCATGCGCCGGACAACGCAGCTGCGCTGGTCCTGGCCCAGAACAAAGCGTTCGAACTTATTTTGACGAGTCAGAAGACATCGGCCAAAGAAGATGTCGAACTCCTGCGTCGCATCAGGCGCACGCGCCCTCACACCCGTCTGATCATCCTTACGGATCAAAGCACTCCTAGGGATGTGATTGATGCGATGCGGGGAAGCGCCTTCAGTTATTTCTCGAAACCATATTCAATGGAGGCTCTCGCCGCGATGATCCGTAGGGCCATTGAGGAACCCTGCTGGGACGATGGCATCGATATCATCTCAGCCACGCCCGAATGGATTCGCATCCTGGCTCGTTGCGACCGGAACACGGCTGACCGCGTGCTGCAGTTCTTTGACGAGGTTGCGGAACTGCCAAACCCAGAACGACACAGTGTAGGTCTGGCATTTCGCGAGATGCTTCTGAACGCAATTGAGCACGGCGGTAAACTTGACCCGAACCAGTTCGTTGAGATCGCCTATGTTCGCGCCCGGCACATGGTCACCTGCCGGATCAGCGATCCGGGTGACGGGTTCACGATTGATGAAATCCCGCACGCTGCGATCGCGAATCCGCCTGAAGATCCAATCCGGCATCAGCAGTATCGCGAAAAGCAAGGCTTGCGTCCCGGCGGTTTCGGCGTCTTGCTCACTCAGCAACTGGTGGACGAACTAATTTACAGCCAGGACGGCAACGAAGTGTTACTCGTAAAGTATTTGAATACCAAGCCGTCGTGATTTGTTTCGGAGCATGGCGCTCGCGCCGACGCGAATGGCCTACCTGGGCCTGCGAAACTCATTCACCGCTAACACCTCGCTGGTGTGGCCCGGATGCTCCTTCTTCACCCGTTCCTGCAGCTTCGCCACATTGTCGGCAAGAGTCGCGGGCTTGTATCCATACATTTCATAGGTGCACGCGCAACCCGGTTCGGGACAAGGCACGCGCTCCGGCTTTAGAGCGCTCTTGCGCTGTCGGATTTCTTCTTCGAATTGCTTCTTTCCGAGCACATCCGTTCTGAAAGCCTTTGGCATCTTTCCACCTTGCTACGGAGACTGTCCTGGAACCCGCCCCTTTACCTTAACTCCACCTACACATCCAACTCGGCCTGCGTCCCAAAATACACTTTCCTGTTCGCAATTGTCAGCACTTCCGGCGCCCCCACCCATGCGCCACGCGGAACTGAGTGCTGAGTGCTGACTGCTGAATGCTATGTTCTAATAACTACGTGCCTTCTGCCGACGTCATCACCGACCAGGAACTCGACCAGCTTCGCCGCGAAAAGTGGCATTTGACCGGTAAAACCGTCCGCACGCTCGACGACGCGCGCTCGTTCATCGAATCGGTCGGATTCTCGCTCTTGTATCCATTGAAGCAGCCAGTACTTATCCCTACGTTAATCGGCGCCTGGGCGGGTTCCGACCAAAAGCTTCCCACCTGGCAGCACGCCTTCTCCGATCCGCGGGCGCGCGATGCCAGCGACCTTATGGTGCGACTGCTCCGCGAGCACGATGCCTACGAGGGCAATCTGTTCGACGAAAACAACGGCCTGCTGGTCGCGGCTTCGGTGTTTCCTTATTTCTATGCCTTGGTCGGAGAGCGCAACCCTAAGCTCGCGCCGAAACCGGGGCCACGTTCCCCTTACTCGCAGCTCGCCTGCGACGCTTTCGCCGTCATTCATCGCGAAGGTCCCATCTCCAAGGCAAAGCTACAGGAGAGACTTGGAGGATCGGTCTCGCTCGCCGGACTCGATCACGCGCTCGGCGTTCTCTGGTCGAAGTTGCGCATCACGCGGGTGGACTATAACTCCTCTGAAGGCTCTTCCTGGGACGTCCTTTACCGTTGGGCGCCCGATGCCGTCGCCGAAGGCACCGGCCTCTCGATCGTCGAAGCTCTGAGCGCGCTGCTTTCGAAATATCTCGATTGCGTCATCGCCGCCGATCAGACGGAACTCGAGACCTTCTTTGGAAATTTTGTTCCCCGCTCGCGTGTGAAAGAATCCGTCAATGCCCTGCTCGCCGCCCGCGAGTTAAGTTTTCTGCGCGTCGGCAACCGCTCGCTGGTGCAAATCACCCCCGCCAAGCCCGCGGCCAGCAGCCGCACGGCTTCTTGAGCTCCAGTACCCAGTACTCAGTACCCCGTACCCAGCAAGAACCTGTACGGTTTCGATATCAACGCCAATGCGGCCTACTCAAGAAGGGTTTGCTTTTACTGGGTACTGAGTACTGAGTACTGAAAACCTGTTTAATATAAAATCCTGCAAGATGTCTGAGCCCCGCAAACTCATCATCGCCATCGACGGCCCTGCCGGAGCCGGCAAGAGCACCATTGCGTCCCGTCTCGCCCGCAAGCTGGGATACGTCAACCTCGAAAGCGGCGCCATGTACCGCGCGCTCGCGCTCAAAGCCATCGAGTGGGATACTTCCTTCGACGACGAAGCTGCACTGGTCGAACTCGCCCACAATTCACGAATCCAACTTGAACCCAGTCTGGGGGGAAACCGCGTTCTACTGGACAATCGCGACGTCACCGCTCGTGTGCGCGAAACCGACGTCACCGAAGCCGCTTCGCGGGTCTCGGTGCATCCCAAAGTTCGTGAATGGATGGTCGCCCGCCAACAGGAAATGGGTACTGGCGGAGGTGTGGTGATGGAAGGCCGCGACATCGGCACCAAAGTCTTTCCTCACGCCGATGTGAAAGTGTTTCTCGATGCCGATCCGCTGGTGCGCGAGCAGCGCCGCCTGGCGCAACAGCAACTCAAGGGCAAAGCCGCCGAAGCCACTGCCGCCGAATTGCGCGAACGCGATCGCCGCGATCGCACTCGCGCCGCCTCACCGTTGGTCGCCGCGCCGGACGCCTTGATGCTCGACTCTACGGCTATGTCAGAAGACGAAGTCCTCGCCCGCGTCGAAGACGCCGTGAACCAGAAACTGGAAACCGCAACTCAGGGATAGAGTTCCCGCCCGCCTAGCGTTTCGCTCCCGCCAGATATTCCGCCACGATCTTCTGGGCCTCGGCGTCCGTCGGCGGCTCCGTGCGGTTCGACCCGCTCATCTTGGTCTTTACTCCGATGTACACCGCGTTGTAACTCGTGTCTCCCAGATTCTCCACCTTGTGCTTGAAAGGAGGAAACCAGCGCGATTCGCCCGGTTTGGAAAACACTTCGGTGACTTTGCCCTTCTCGTCGGTGAACTGAAGATGGCCACCCGTCAGTACCACGACAACTCCTCCGGGATGGTCGTGCAATGCCGACTTCTCATGCGGCCCGTAATGCACATCGACCACCTGCACGTATTCGTTCTCAAACGCCAGCTTGTAGTGTTTGGGTTCAACCTTGGTGGGATCCTGAGCCGCTGCGTTCACCGCCAGACACACTCCGGCAATCGTCAAGAACCATTTGGAGACCATGCTTCCCCCTCCTGACGCGAACTCATGCTGAAACTCGGCGCAAAACTACTCCGCGTCGCGAAAAACATCAAGAAAGGAGTTCGGCTCAGGACCAAACTGGTTATGGCCTTGATCGCGGCCACCGGTCGCGGGTCGCAGGCTGCAGGTCGCGAGTCTCAGCCCTATTTTCATTCCGAGGAACGAAGCGACGAGGAATCTGCTTGCTCGGTACTGGGTACTAGGTACTGGGTACTGTCTTCTCTGTGCAAACATCTGCATATTGACATGCCGCACGGCACGTAGAATACTCCGCCTCCAGGTGTTCGCTTCCCGGCTGGGCAGAGCTGAATGAGGCGTCACGAATCCTACCTACCATAAGCCTCAATTACTGAGAGGGGACAAAACATGAAGATGTTGCGCGTGCTCGGACTCGGGCTCGTCGTAATGCTGGCTGGGGCCAGCATAGCTCAGGCCCAAACTTGGACATCCATCACTAACCAACCCACCTTCTTCCCGGATACCGCCGTTTTGCTCACGGATGGAAGAGTTATGACTCACGAGTACAACACTCCGAACTGGTGGAGTTTGACGCCCGACAACACCGGTAGCTATCTCAATGGGACCTGGACCAAACTTGGCTCGATGCAGTCCACCTACGCACCGCTTTATTTCGCCTCCGTCGTCCTGCGCGATGGCCGTGTCCTTGTCGAAGGTGGCGAGTATAACTTCCTCAGCCCAGTCGAAACCAACTTGGGGGCCATTTACGATCCGGCTGCCAACGCCTGGACCGCGGTGAACCCGCCCTCCGGCTGGTCAACGATCGGCGATTCTCCTGCGGTCGTTCTTGCCAACTCGACTGTCATAATGGGACGCAACGCCAGCACGCAGACTGCACTCTTCAATGCCAGCAATCTCACCTGGACCGTAAGCGGCACGGGCAAAGCTGACATCTTCTCCGAAGAGGGTATGCTTCTTCTACCCGACACCAGCGTGCTGACAGTCGATACGCAGAAGGCAAAGAACGCCGAACGGTATCTCCCCCCCGCCAGCTTGAATAAGTGGATCAACGCCGGCACCACTCCAGTTGATCTGGCCGATCCCGGCTCGCTCGAAATCGGACCCCTGATTCTTCGTCCAGATGGCACGGTGTTCGCGATGGGTGGAAACACTTCCGGTCCCACCGCGATTTACACTCCGCCTACCACACACATGGGAACCGGAACTTGGGTCGCGGGTCCGAACTTCCCGAACGGCAACGACATGGCCGATGCGCCAGCCTCCATCCTGCCGGATGGCAACGTGCTGGTTGAAGTCAGCCCTGGCATCTTTGGAAGCCCGGTAAGCTTCTACGAGTTCGATGGCACGCAGTTCAACTCCGTCCCCAAACCCGCGAAAGTTGGCGTGGATAACACATCCTATGAAGGACGCATGCTAGCTCTTCCCACGGGCCAGGTCTTCTGGGTGCCTTCCGAGGGCAAAACCAAGTTCGCCGCCATCTACACCGCTAATGGCAGCGCCAACCCGAACTGGGCTCCGACCATCTCCACGTTCCCGAGCACGCTTACGCACGGAAGCGTCAACAATAGAATCAGCGGAACGCAGTTCAACGGCCTCTCCAACGGCGCAGCTTACGGCGACGATGCGGGCATGAACAGCAACTATCCGCTGGTTCGCATCACCAACAATTCCACCGGACACGTCTTCTATGCCAAGACCCACACCTTCAGCACCATGGGCGTGGCGACGGGCACGAAAGTCGTGAACGCGCAATTCGACGTACCCGCGACCATCGAAACCGGCGCCAGCAGCCTCGAAGTCGTGGCCAACGGCATCGCGTCCACTCCAGTCAGCGTCACCATCAACTAAGCAAACCTCTCATCGCAAGGGTACCGAGCAATCGGTACCCTTTCTTATTTCACTCAATTCCCAAAGATTGTCATTCCGACCGAAGGGAGGAATCTGCCTTTTGTCTCGGTACTCGGTACTGGGTACTGATTACTTGACTTCTACTATATTTCCAGTATTATCGAAATATGCGAGATCGAGTCGCCCAATACGCCGATATGTTTTCCGCCATGGGCACCGAGCCTCGCCTGCGCATCATGCAGCTTCTGCTGAAGGCTCATCCCGAAGGACTGGTCGTCGGCGACATCCAAACTGAACTCGAAATTCCCAATTCCACCCTGTCGCATCATCTCGACAAACTGAAGAACGAAGAGCTGGTCGAGGTGCAGCGCGAAGGCACCTTCTTGCGTTATACCGCCAATACCGAGGCTCTTCAGGAGCTCGTGCAATTTCTCTATGCCGAATGCTGCACGCGCAGCAAGGCACTCAAGCCCGAAGATTTCGTCCAGATCGAGTAGGAGAACTTATGACCACCGACATCAAAGAAGCCGTCAAGGAAAAATATGGACAGGCCGCCCAGCGCGTGACCACCGGTTCCAGCTGCGGCGTTCCAACCGCTGCGGAGAACTGCTGCGACCCGATCACCGCCAACCTTTATGACGTTTCGCAGATCGGCCAGCTCCCTGAGGAAGCTCTCCTCGCCTCACTCGGATGCGGCAACCCTACCGCGCTAGCCCAGCTTAGTCCCGGCGAAGTCGTGCTCGATCTTGGCTCCGGAGGAGGCATTGACGTTCTCCTCTCCGCCCGCCGAGTCGCCCCCAACGGCAAGGCCTACGGCCTCGATATGACCGACGAGATGCTCGCCCTCGCCAACGAAAACAAACGCAAATCGGGATTGGCCAACGTGGAATTCCTGAAGGGGGAGATCGAGCACATTCCCCTGCCCGACAATTCCGTCGACGTCATCATCTCGAACTGCGTCATCAATCTTTCCGCCGACAAGGACCGCGTCCTGAAAGAAGCCTTTCGTGTTCTGAAACCCGGCGGACGCCTCGCCGTCTCCGATGTGGTCACGCGCGGTGACATGCCCCCTGAGATCCGCAAAAGCGTTTTGCTCTGGGTGGGCTGCATCGCCGGGGCACTGGAAGAAAACGAATACCTCGGCAAACTCGCCGGCGCCGGGTTCGAGCAGATCAACCTCGAACCCACCCGGGTCTACCGCGTCGAAGACGCTCGCGAATTTCTTTCCGGCCGGGGCATCGACGTCGACCAGATCGCGCCGCAGGTAGATGGGAAATTCATGAGCGCCTTCGTGCGGGCCGTGAAGCCAAAGCAATCCTGCTGCGGTCCCACGTGCTGCAGCTAGGCCTGAGCCTGACGGTGGATGACCCGGCAAACACTGGGATGTGAGCCAGGTCACAGATGTACATCCGGAACACTTTATGATCACTACATACGCTTATGCGTATATATTTATAGAAGGGAATCATCTCTATGGTAAGGCTCCAAGTCTTTGATCCCGCAATGTGTTGTTCCACCGGAGTATGTGGGCCCGCCGTCGATCCGGCCCTGCCCCGCTTCGCCGCCGATCTGGAATGGCTCAAGAGCAAGGGCGTGAGCGTCGAGCGCTACAATCTCGCCCAGGAAGTCGCCGCTTTTACCGGCAATCCCCTGGTCAAGTCCACTCTCAACCGCGAGGGGACGAAGTGCCTACCGCTGCTGCTGGCCGACGGTGTCATCGTGGCCCAGGGCGCGTATCCCACCCGCGAAGACCTGGCAGGTTTTGCGCAAGTGAAATATGAACCCGGCCCGGTCATCACCAGAACGAAGGAGTCCCCTTCGCTGGTTTCCATTGCCGGTTCCGGCAAAACGGGAAGGGAGTGACCCGTGCAACTTCTTGACGGCCTAACGCGCAACTTGATGTACACCGGCAAAGGTGGTGTCGGCAAGACCTCGATTGCCTGTGCTACGGCCGTAGGGCTTGCGGAAAGCGGCAAGCGCGTCCTGCTGGTCAGTACCGATCCCGCTTCGAACCTTGATGAAGTGCTGGAAACCCCGCTGGGCATGCGACCTACCCCGATCGAGAAGGTGCCGGGCCTTTCCGCCATGAATGTCGACCCCGAGGAGGCGGCGCGGGCATACCGGGAACGGGTGGTTGGACCTTACCGCGATCTTCTGCCGGAATCGGCATTCAGAAATATTGAAGAGCAGCTCTCAGGCGCTTGCACGGTTGAGATCGCGGCCTTCGACGAGTTCGCCAAATTGCTGGCGGATGCCGACGCCACCGCCGCCTTCGATCACGTCATCTTCGATACGGCTCCTACCGGGCACACTCTGCGCTTGCTGCAACTACCGGCAGCGTGGGCGGGATTCATCGACACCAATGTTGGTGGCACGTCCTGCCTCGGCCCTTTGGCCGGATTGCAAGCCCAGCGTGAACTCTATGAGAAGACGGTTCGCGCTTTGTCTGATCCAGCGAGAACCACCGTCTTTCTGGTCAGCCGTCCGGAACACTCTGCTCTCGCTGAAGCGGCGCGCACGCATGAAGAACTGCGGGCCCTTGGCCTGGTCAACCAGAGGTTGGTGCTCAACGGAATATTTCACGCCCGCGCCAAAAACGACCCTACCGCAATCGCCCTCGAGGAGCGAGGCCGCCAGGCATTGGCAAACATGCCCACCGGCTTGCAGCAGCTTCCGCGCATCGAAGTGCCCCTCGTCGCGCACGCCTTGATCGGTACAGGAGCCCTTCGTCGGCTGGTTTCCGGTCCCGAAGAATCCGGCAATGGAGCGGCGGCGGCGCCCGAATACTCTCTGCCACCGTCACTAGCCGCCTTGATGCCTGGCCTTTCTGCCCGAGGCAAGGGCGTGATCATGACTATGGGGAAAGGCGGCGTCGGCAAAACTACTGTTGCCGCCGCCCTGGCTCTGGAACTCGCTGGCAGAGGCCACCGTGTTCACCTCACGACCACCGATCCGGCCGCGCACTTGCATTTGGCTCTGTTAGATGAGGTCCCTGGACTGCAGGTCAGCCGCATTGATCCCGTGGCCGAAACTTTGGCTTACACCGCGGAAGTAATGGCCGACGCTGGCCGCGATCTCGACGAAAAAGGACGAGCCCTGCTCGAAGAAGACCTGCGCTCCCCTTGCACCGAAGAGATCGCTGTCTTTCGCGCCTTCGCCCGCTGTGTCGACGACGGCAATCACGGCTTCGTGGTCATCGACACCGCTCCGACCGGACATACTTTGCTGCTGCTCGACGCCGCCGAGGCCTATCATCGCGACGTCGCGCGCAACCTCAGCTACATTCCCGACAGCGTCCGCCGCTTGCTGCCGCAACTGCGGGACCCGAACTTCACCAGCATCCTCATCGTCACTTTGGCCGAACCCACTCCGGTGCACGAGGCGGCGCGCCTGCAACAGGATCTCGAACGCGCCGGCATCACCCCCTATGCATGGGTTATCAACCAGAGCTTCTGCGCCTCGGGGACCAACGATCCGGTGTTATCACAACGCGCCGCGCTGGAATTGCGTTCCATCGCCGAGGTCCGCGACAAATTTGCCGCACGGCTGGCTCTGATCCCCTGGCAGGCCGAATCGCCGGTCGGCGCTCAAGGGCTTCATCACCTGCTGGAAACGGCGGTGGCCCAATGAATTCGAGGTTTAGGCCATGAAGGAACTGGAACAGTATTTTAAGGCGCTGGCGGATGTGAACCGGTTGCGCATCCTGAATCTGCTGCTCCATGGTGAGCTGTGCGTCTGCGACATTCAGTACGTACTCGAAACTTCGCAGCCCAATGTATCGCGCCACCTCGCTTACCTGAAGAACTCGGGTTTGGTGCTCGACCGCCGCGACGGTTATCGGATTTTTTACCGCCTGGCGGAGCCCGGGCTGAGTCCGAAAAAGCGGCTCTTCGAACTCCTGCAGGCGGCCTGCAAAGACGAAGAACAGCTGCAAGCCGACACCGGGCGCTTAAAGCAGGCAATTGAAAACGGATCGTGTACGGTGAGCGACTGGAAACCATATGCGGCCATCACCATCGCCAAGGCTACTCACACCCATCGCAGCTAAGTAACGCCGTAGACGAGGCGCGCCGGCGCCCACGAAAGGAAATACGGATGATTCGACGCGCGGCCAGTGAAGCCCTGGGCACCGCCTTCCTGCTGATGGCGGTCGTCGGCTCCGGCATCATGGGCGAACGTCTTGCCGCGGGCAATGTCGCCATCGCGCTGCTCGCCAACACGTTGGCCACCGGCGCCGCGCTCGTCGCTCTGATTCTGGCCTTCGGACCCATCTCCGGCGCTCACCTGAACCCCGCTGTCACGATCAGTAACGCACTGGCGGGAGGAACTGCCTGGCGCGAAGTTCCGGGTTTTGTCACCGCGCAGGTGTTCGGCGCATTCGCCGGCGTCGCCTCAGCCCATCTGATGTTCGGCCTGCCCCTGTTCTTCGCTTCCCAACGCGCCCGCAGCGGCTCAGCACAACTGTGGAGCGAATTTGTCGCCACCTTCGGCCTGCTCGCAGTCATCTGGGGATGCTCGCGCTCTCGCCCTGCCGCGATCCCCTACGCTGTCGGAGCCTACATCACGGCCGCCTATTGGTTCACAGCATCAACCTCGTTTGCAAATCCCGCCGTAACGCTGGCGCGCGCCGCGAGCGATACCTTCGCCGGAATTCGACCGATCGATGCTCCCGGCTTTATCGCCGCTCAACTTACGGGCGCGATCGCTGCGACCCTGGCTTTTCGATGGCTGTTGCCAACACCCGAAGCAATTGACAATCGATGAGGAGAAACAACATGCCCACTCACTACAACGTCCTCTTTCTCTGCACCGGAAACTCCGCCCGCTCCATCTTGGCGGAAGCCATCATGAATCACCGCAGGAATCCCAACTTCACCGCCTACAGCGCCGGCAGCCATCCCGCGGGCAAGGTTCGCCCAGAGGCCCTGAATCAACTGGCGAATGCGCGCATCTCGACCAACGGCCTGCGCAGTAAGAGCTGGGAGGAATTTTCGCAACCGGGCGCGCCCGAGCTTCAATTCGTATTCACGGTCTGTGACAACGCCGCCAAAGAAGTCTGCCCCATCTGGCCGGGACAGCCGATGACCGCTCACTGGGGAGTCCCTGACCCAGCCGCCGTCGTGGGAACGCCCGAACAGATTCAGCGCGCTTATCGCGACGCCTTCTTTATGCTCGACCGGCGCATAAGCCTGTTCCTGAATCTCCCCCTAGCCAGTCTCGACAACTTGGCCATCAAAAAGGAAATCGACAAGATCGGCCGCGAATAACGAATCATGTGGCGCGGGTGGCTCGCCCGCGCCATGGCGAAGCCGAGCCCGGTCTCACTTCCCCTTCTGCTCAGCAATCCACTTATCTGTCCGCGCCTCGAGCATGTCGAGCGGCAGCGTCCCGCCATCGAGCATCTCGTCATGGAACTTGCGTATATCGAACTTCGGTCCCAACTCTTTCTCAGCCTTTTCTCGCAACTCGCGGAACTTCAACTGCCCCAGCTTGTAACTCAACGCCTGCGCCGGCCACGAAATGTAGCGATCGGTCTCGGCCTGCAAGGTCGGCTCATCCACCGCGCCCGACTTGCGGAAGAAATCCACCACTTGATCGCGGCTCCATCCCTTGGAATGAATGCCCGTGTCTACGACCAGCCGGACCGCGCGGAACAACTCTGACGACAACCGGCCGTAATCTGAGACCGGATCCTGATAGAAGCCGACTTCTTTCCCCAGTTGCTCGGAATACAAGGCCCAGCCTTCGATATAGGCATTGAAGCCGAGGCCGTGCAGACGGAACTTCGGTAGCCCGGTCAACTGCTGCTGCACCGATTGCTGCATGTGATGCCCGGGGATTCCTTCATGGTAGGCAACCGCCTCGTCATCAATCAACGAGCGGTGCGCAAAATCTGACGTCGCCACCACCACGCGTCCGGGACGCTTGCCGTCCGGCGTGCCCGTTACATAGTGTGTCGCGGCCGTCGCCTGAAAACTCGGAATTGCCTCCACCGTCACCGGAGACTTCGGCAACAGCGTGAACAACTGCGGCAGCTTCGGCTCCATCTGTGCTATGTAATGGCGGAAGTCATCGAGAATCTGATCGGCCGATTTCGGAATGTATTTCGGATTCGTCTTCAGCGATTCGCGAAACGACGCCAGATCTCCGAAGCCTTCTTTCTTGGCGATTACAAGCATCTCGGCTTGTATGCGGTCGATCTCGCGCAGGCCCAGCTGATGAATTTCGTCCGCGCTCATGTGCGTTGTGGTGCGCGCGTAGATATCGTTCGCATAGCGTTTCTCCCCATCGGGCAACGATGTGATGGCAAGCGTCGTCCGTCCCTGGGGCGCGTATTCGTCGCGCACAAAAGCTGCGAAGGTCTTGTAGGCAGGAATGACGTCGGCGTTGATCGCGTCCGTCATCTGCTGTGTCAGACGCTTCTGATCTTCCGCTGAAATGGTTGCCGGAAATTTCTTCGTCGGCGTCAGGAATGGATCGGAATCAATAATCCCCTGACACTGTCCGGGAATTTTCTCCAGGAGAAAGCGGACCGGCATCAGCTTGTCTTTCATACCCGCGCGCAGAACTTCCGTGACCTGGCTCATCGCCCGGGGGATCTGATGCAGCCGCGAGATGTAATCTTCGTATTGTTTAACCGTGTCGAACGGCACCGCCAGCGGCAGGTCCGCGAGATTGGTATGAATGCCACTCTGCTGGTTGATCGGCATCTCATACTCTTTGAGATCGTAGTCGGCAATTCGCTGTTGCAGCACTCGAATCAGCAGGTCGTGCGAAAGCAGATCCTGATCGGAAAACCCGTCGGTAGGAATGGCCTTGAGCCGCGCCATGAAATCTTCATCCGTCTTATGACGCGCGGCGATGGCCGCAAGCGAGTAGTCGGCCAGCTTATCGTTGTAGCGGTAGTCGCCGTACGCGGTCGCCCGCTCGGGGAAATTCCGCAGATCGGTCTGATACTGCTCCTCAAACAGCGCATTCTGCGCCGCCAACCGGTCGGCAACGGGCTTGTCGTTTTGAGCGAAAACGGGGATTACAACCAGGGCGAGAAAAAACCACCTCAGAGCGAGTCGCATAGCCTAAGCAGCGTACCAGAACCGAGACGTCGCAGCGGTAAAAATCCGCGTTCTCACATATCAAAAAAGCATTGTCATTCCGAGGAGCGAAGCGACAAGGAATCTGCTGTCCCTGTCACCATCCATGACCAAAAACAGATCTTGTCCGCACGCCACGGATCGCAAGATTTCCGGCGACCCACCACCGGCGAGCGGCGACCGGTTTTTCTGGGTACTCGGTACTCGCAACTATTTACTTTTCTCCCACTCCGGCTCGACCGGCGGCACCAGATCATACTCGTTCGACTTCTCCCCCTTCAGGTAGATGTCGAACCAGTTCACGATGTGATGCAACCGTTCTACGCGGTGCCACGGCTGCCCTGAGCGCGACAACTCGTGCGACTCACCCGGAAACCGCACCTCCGCGGTGGGAATCTTCCGCCACTTCAACGCCCGAAACATCTCGTCCCCGCCGCTATCGGGAGGCGTACGGTAATCCGCATCTCCCAGAATCAGCATCAGCGGTGTCTTTACCTTGCCGATATAAGTAATCGGCGACCGGTCGCGATAGTCATCCGGATCTTCAAACGGAGGCTTCCTGAACCAGTTCTCCTGAAACAAAGTGAAGTCGGCTGCATACCACCACGCCGCCCAGCTCGCGATGTCACGCTGCGACACCGCCGCGGCGAACCGGTCCGTGTGCCCCACGACCCAGTTCGTCAGCAACCCGCCGCCGCTACCGCCGGTCACGCCCATGTGCTTGTCGTCGACGTAGCCGCGCTTGACCAACTCATCCACGCCCGCCATCAAGTCTTTGAAGTCGTCTCCGGGATAGTGATATTGAATGATGTTCCCAAACGCCTCGCCATACGACGTACTTCCCCGTGGATTGGGATAAAGCACCACATACCCCTTCGCCGCCATCCACTGCATCTCGTGAAAGAACACGTAGCCGTACGCCGTATGCGGTCCGCCGTGGATATTCAAAATCAACGGATACTTTTTCTTGGGATCAAAATCCGGAGGCTTCTGCACCCAACCTTCAATCTTCTTTCCGTCAAAGCTCGTGTACGAGATATCCTCCGGCATTGTTAGATTCAATTCGCCGAACAACTTCGTGTTGACGTCCGTCAGCCGCTTTTGTGATCCGTCGCGGACAAGAAACAAGTCATTGATCATGACAGGGGTCGAAATCTCCGCCACCACCTGCGTCCCATTCGACGAGAATGCTTCCACCGCCTGATCGCCGCTGGTCACCGGCGTGATCTTGCCGGTCTCTACATCAATCCGTTCCACATTCGCTCGGCCTTGCTTCGCTACCACCAGCATTAACGACTTGCCATCCGCGCTCCATACCGGACGTGTTCCTCCACCGCCTCGCGGAGGCTCCTGATCCCCCAGAATTCCTCCATCGATATCCCAGTCATAATCCGCCGTAAGCTTTCGCGGCTTGCCGCCAATGTCCATCACCCACAAATCCTGCTTCTTATAGGACTGTACCGGCTTCGCGTCCTGCCCCATGAACGCCAGTTTGCGTCCGTCGGGACTCAGCGCAATCTCAAACGCCGCCCCATCAATTCTGGCAACTTCGGAAGTCTCGCCGCCTGCCGCCGGAATCGAATACACCACGTTCGAGGGACCCGCGTAATACGGCTCCAAATTGCGGTCGGAGGTGAAATAAATCTTCGACCCATCCGGCGACCACAACACATCGTCCTCATCAAAGTTTCCGCTGGTCAACTGCTTCGGCTTCGGCAAATCCTGCGGGTTCGAAGGAAACGCAATCGTCCAGATATGACCGGGACGCGAGAAATCCAGATAGCCTTCTCCGTTCAACCGGAACACCGCCCGCGTCACGACATGAATATCAGGTTCGTGCTCGGGCTTCGCGCACTTGCTTTTATCTTTCTCTTTGTCGCAAGCCGCCATCGCCAGATCCTGCGGATTCGCGCCGCTGGTAAACGCAATCGTCTTCCCATCCGGAGACCATTTCGGACCGCCCGCCCCTTGCGGCATCTCGGTCAACTGCCAGGCCTCGCCGCCCGCCATCGCCAGAATAAAAATCTGCGGAGGCTCCGGCTTTCCGTCTTTTTCAACCGAGCGCTGAAACGCCAGGTACTTTCCATCCGGAGACCATCGCGGCCCGGAATCATGCTTGCCCGAAGTCAACTTGCGTGGCTCGCCACCCGCCGTCGCCACCGCCCAGATCGAAGTCTCGTACTGCTGCTTCTCGCCAACGACGATCCGCACGAACGCCGCCTGCGAACCGTCAGGAGAAATCTGCGGATTCCCGATCCACTGAAACTGAAACAAATCCTTCTCAGTGATCGGTCGTTTCTGTGCGATCGCTAATCCCGCAAACAACGCCACGCCGCTAACAACGATCAACACACTTCGGCAAGCATTTCTCATCGTGTTCTCCCAGAATCTGAGGAAAGAAACGGACGGACTCACGCCGCGTTAACAAGAATCGCAGGCTACGCTAAAACCGCCAGTGACCGCAAGCGCTCACACTTCGCGAGTGTTAGTTACAGCAGCCCGAGATGATCAGGATATTTTGCCTGCAAGGAACCCACCAGCCAGTCAAACTGGGTATGACGGCGCAGATTTTTCAGGCAGGGGTCTTGCAGGAAAAAGGGCCAGCACGCGAAGCCCGTATCCACGCTGCGTTCCAGCCACTCAAACGCTACTTCCGTCCGGTTTAACAAGGAAAGAATGCACGCAATCTGATAGTAGGTGTGATGCGCGTGGCCAAATGATTTCGGATTGGTGCATGCGCGGTTCATGCACTGCAACGCCTGCTCGGTTTCCCCTTTCGCCGCATGCACGACGCCCTGCATGGTGACGATCATGGGCTCATCCGGCACCAGGCTGGCTGCCTCGTCGAGCATCCGCCTGGCTTCTTCCCATTGGCCGGTCAAGATTGCCGGTTGCGGAGCGAAATAAGTTACGTACTTGTTCGCGGGATCCTCCGCCCGCCATCTCTCGATCTGCTGCCGGGCGAGTTCGTACTCGCCTCCCCAAACGTAGACCTGCGTGATGCTGTGACTGATCATCTTTTTTGGATCGAACGGCCTCCCACTCTCAAACATCGTGCGCGCGTGGTCGAGCAGTCCGACGTGCGCGAGGATTGTTCCCAAGCGGCTGTAAGCATGCGGCAGATTCTTCTGCAACGCGATTGCACGCTTTAACTCGCCAATGGCTTCGATATGCTGGAAGTTCTTTGACGGTCCCCATAACAAGAATGCTCTGGCTACGTGTCCTTCCGGCAATGCGGAATCCAGTTCCAAAGCGCGCTGGCAGTGGAATTCGGCTTTCTCCATCCGGCTGCGCCGCGGATCGATTTCAAAATGCTGCTTCGCGCAAACCAATGAGAGGACGGCGTGCGCCAGGGCAAACGCGGGATCGCGATTCACTGCGTTCATCAGAGACCGCGCCGATTCCTCCAGCAAGTCCGGATCGCTCGACGAGCTACGCCGGTACCCCTGAATAAACTCCGCGTAGGCGAGCGGATCCCGGCTATATCGCGCCCGGCTCTGAGGCACACGTTCGTGAGGGGACCGCTTCAACGCCCGCGCCGTATGCGTGGCGATCTCATCAATGTGATCGAAGGGATGATCGAGGTCGAGGACAAATTTCCTGATGAAACAACTGCTCTCCGAATGAGAATCAAACAGCTCTACCGACAAACGCGACTCTCCCTTGGAATTCTGAACGGCGCCATGCATCACAAACCGCACCCCCAGTCGCTCAGCGATCTCCACCGGTCTTACATGGCTAGAGACACTGAAAATCGTCGACATCGGGAGAACATCCACGCCTTCTAAATTCGCCAGCCGCGAAACCATTGCGTCGGCAAAACCAATGCAGAACCCACGATCATCCGCGAGCTCGCCCAGCAGGCGCAGCGGAACCACCGCCAGCGATGAGCGCTCCCCCTCTGCTGAAACTGCATGCTCGCCGCCCGGGAACCTGGTGACCCCCGCGTGGAGCGGACTGATCACGCGAACCGGCCCGATAAACCGGTAGCCTTTCCCGACAACCGTCTCGAGGAAGCGTGGCTTGGCCGCATCGTCGCCCAACGCAGTTCGAATCTTCCGCACCAGGTTGTTGACGTTTCGTTCGGTATCAATGAAGAGATCGGATTGCCAGAGCTTGGCCACGATTTCCTGGCGTGACACGAGTTGCTCCCGTCGCGCTACCAGGAAAATCAGAAGCTCCATGGCTTTTTTCTCGAGCTTCACAGCGCGCTGGAAACGACGCAGCTCGTAGCGACCCAGGTCGAGCTCAACGTCATCCGATTTCGAAACCCTTGCCGAAACTGTTTTCTTCGATAAAGCCATAGATACCAAGCGGCTACGAAGATACACCAAAAATATACAAAAGTGATTTCCAGCTGATTGAAGACGGGCGGAAGCCGATTGATATTGTTCTCGGATAAATCGGATCACGCGATCAAGGAGAATTATTATGAAAAGAACTCTGTGGCTCACCCTGGCGCTGCTAGCGGGACTGCTGGCGATTGGAAGATCGAGCATCTTCGTTCACGCGGCTGCTCACACGTCGGCCGAGAAAAACGCCTTCACTCCCGATACCGTTCCTTACGGTCCAGCGCCGCCATTCGTGGCGCCAGGCGCGCAGCTGGCTGTTCTCGAAGGCAACCCCATGGCTTCCAGCGGAGACTACACGGTGCGTCTCAAGATGCCTGCCGGATATCGCATCGCGCCGCACTGGCATCCCAAGCGCGAGAACGTCACCGTCATCTCGGGAACATTTAAGGTCGGCATGGGCGATCGCTTCGACGAGAACACCATGCTGGCATTTCCGGCCGGCAGCTTCGCCTACCTCGATCCCGACATGCACCACTATGCGATGGCTGCCGATGAAGTCATCGTTCAGGTTCACGGCAGTGCACCCCTGCAGTTCAACTACGTCAATCCCGACGACGATCCCAGCCATAAGAGATAATTCGCTTCTCGTTCGGGGGACTTGAAGGTCTTGGTCCTCCGAACTTTCTCTATGAAGCGAGATGGCAAATGAGTTGCAAAACTCCTTCATAGACGAGACAATCGCCGCCGACCTTCATGGCCACCGCCACGTCGCCGCAGCGGCAAGCCCTCTCGCGCACTCTCTCTATCGTTCTCCTCCTGCTGGGAATCTCCGTCTTCATCAATTACGTTGACCGCGGCAACCTCTCCATTGCCGCCCCCATGCTGAAAAAGGAGTTGGGCATTTCGGCCTCACAACTCGGCGTCCTGCTCTCCGCCTTCTTCTGGACTTACGCCTGCCTGCAACCTTTTTCGGGATGGCTTGTCGACCGCATCAACGTCAACTGGGTGATTGCCGGAGGCTTCCTCGTCTGGTCAACCGCTACCGCCGTCACTGGAGTCGTTCACGCGTTCGCCGCGCTCTTTGTCTTGCGCCTCATCGTCGGCGTGGGTGAGTCGGTCGCCTATCCTTCTTATTCAAAGATCATCGCGCTGCATTTTCCCGAAGAACATCGAGGACTTGCCAACTCCGTCGTCGCCGCCGGACTTGCCACTGGCCCCGGCTTCGGCATGCTCGCGGGCGGCATGCTCATGGCGCGTTTTGGCTGGCGTCCCTTCTTCATTGTCCTCGGACTTGGCAGCCTGCTCTGGCTCATTCCCTGGATCAAATACATGCCCGGCGCACGCGAGTCGGTCCCGCAAATAAAAACCGGCGCGCCCAGTCTGCTCGAGTTCATTGCGCTGCGCTCTGCTTGGGGAACTTGTTTCGGACTCTTCTGCGGAAACTATCTCAACTATTTTCTGATTACGTGGCTGCCGTCTTACCTGGTGGGCGAGCGGCAATTCTCGATGGACAGGATGGCCCGCATCGGCGGGATCGCCTATCTATCCGCAGGCTGCTGCTCAACGTTGTCGGGCTGGCTCTCCGATCGCTGGATAATGGCTGGAGGCACTCCCACCCGCGTCCGCAAAACCTTTGCCGCCGGAGGCATCGCGCTCGCCGGAATTTTCCTCGGACTCTCCGCCTTCAGCGGACCCCGTCTGGTCGTGCCGTTTCTCTTCGTGGGAATCAGCTTCTTTGGAGTCAGCAGCTCGAATGTCTGGGCCATCACCCAAACCCTCGCCGGACCCGAAGCTGCCGGTCGCTGGACCGGATTCCAAAACTTTTTCGGCAATCTCGCCGGAGTCGTCGCCCCCGCCCTCACCGGATTCGTTCTCGATCGAACAGGACATTTCCACTGGGCCTTCGCCATCGTGACCGCCGTCGCCCTCTGCGGAGCCCTCTCATGGGTCTTCGTGGTGGGGCGAGTTGAGCAAGTGAGGTGGGGAAGAACAGTACCCAGTACCTAGTGCCCGGTTCTCGGTTCTCATCTCCCCATTGTCATTCCGAGGAGCGAAGCGACGAGGAATCTGCTTTTTTCTGGGTACCGAGTACTGGGTACTGCTTCTCATTTCGGGAACAAATTCCCAAAAAGACGTTCACCTCTCACATCCGTAACCCGCCCGAAGTGCTATACCAGAGAAGTTCCCGCCGTCAGCTGGACTCACCTCATTCCAAAACAGGTGACGTCCCATGCCGCGCCATTTCTTTTCCAAATTCTTCTCTATGTCTCTGTGTCTCTGTGGTGAATTGTTTCTGTTGACGGTCATAGCCGCCGCGCAGGATGCCTCCACCGGCGCGCTCCGCGGCACTGTCACCGACTCCACTCACACCCCTGTGCCCAAAGCCATAGTCGCCATCGTCAACACCGCCACCGCACTCACCTACTCTTCCACCGCCGACGCCGAAGGACGCTACTTCCTCGACCTTCTCCCCCCCGGCGACTACTCTGCCCGCGCTGAGTCGCAAGGCATGTCGCCGGAAATCACGCCCAATCTCCACATCGACGTCGGAGGCCTGCTCCAACTCGACTTCGCCCTCTCGGTCGCCGGAGCGAAAGAAACCGTCACGGTCTCCGCCGGACCGCAACTGGTTGAAACTCAACCCAGTGCGATCAGCGCCTTGCTCGACGAGCGAGCCATCAGCGACCTCCCGCTCAACGGGCGCCGCTATACCGACCTCGCTCTGCTCGCCCCGGGCGTCACGCAAGACCCGCGCGGCCTGACTTCGGCCTCGAACGGCGACCTTGCCTTCGGCGGCATTCGCGGATACCAGTCCAGCTACCTCGTCGACGGCGCCGACAACAACAACGCCTTCTTCGCCCAGGCTCGCGGACGCTATCGCGCTCCCTATCAATTTTCAAACGAAGTTGTGCAGGAGTTTCGCGTCTCTTCGAACACCTACGGCGCCGAACTAGGACGAGCCGGCGGCGCAGTCGTCAACGTGGTCACCAAGTCAGGGACGAATCATTTTCACGGCACCGGTTTCTACTACTTCCGTGACAACGCTCTCAATGCCGTGCATGCCTACACCGAGGGCGCGAATATCGAAGACCGCCAGCAGCAATTTGGATTCACCGTCGGCGGCCCTATCAAACAAAACAAGGCATTCTTCTTCGCAGGATTCGATCAGAACCTCTTTCACGTCCCCGCGCTGGTGCGCTTTCTTGATGGCAGCACCGTGCTCGTCCCCCAGAAGGGCCAGGAGCCTCTGCATCATGGAGACTACGAAGACAGCGACAAAACCCTGGTCTTCGCTGCTGCCGCCCAACTCTCAACCATGGCAGGAAATTTCCACTCCGCCTTGCTCGGCAACGCGGGTTTCGCCAAGGTCGACTTTACCCTCAGCCCCAAACATCTTTTGACGGCGCGCCTCAACACCTCAAGTTACTACGGATCGAACAACGTTTTCTTCGATCCCGCCAGCCCCATCACTACTTACATGATGAGCGATAACGGGGAAGAAAACGTTTCCACCGAAAGCGCCTCTGTCTCGCTGACCAGTTCCCTTTCACCGCGTACCGTCAGCCACCTGCGGGCACAGTTCTCCCGCGATTTGCAGCAATCTTTCGCCAATACCAGCGACGTGCTGACGCGAATCACCAGCATCACCGACGGCTTTGGACGCTCCACCATCCTTCCGCGCCAGACCAATGAACATCGGTTGCATCTAACCGAAACCCTCAGCCTCGAAGCAGGACGCAACTCCTGGAAAGTCGGCGGCGACGGCCTCTTCACCTGGATTCAGAATTATTTCCCTTCCCTTTCCGGCGGCGAATACATCTTTGATGACATCAAAGTCGATCCCTGGACGTTCGAGCCCATGATCGGAGGGATGGAGACCACGCCGCTTCGTGCCTATGCGCACCAGGTTCCGCACTACTACATTCAGAACTTTGGCTCGTATACGACGCATCCCAATACGGACGAATACGCCGCCTTTGCCCAAGACACGATTCGCGCCACCAGCCGCCTAGCCGTAAGCCTCGGCGTGCGCTATGATCTGCAAACTTTTTCCACACAAGGACTGGTGTCGAATCCTCTCTGGCCTGCCTCCGGCATCGTCCCCTTCAACGATCACAACATCTCGCCTCGCGTTGGACTCGCTTACTCCATCGGACAAGATCGTCCGCTCGTTATCCGCGCGGGATATGGCCTTTTCTATACCCGCATCCCGCAGATCTACACCTCAACCCTCGCTACCGATAACGGACTCGCCTCGACCAGCCTCTTCCTCAACAACACCAACTACTACGATCACCAGATCTTTCCCACCTATCCCAACGTCATGGTGCAATGTCCGCCCAGCGCCTCAGGCTGTGCCGCGCCGTCGAGTCTGACGGCATATATGAGCAACGACGTTGCTTCCTTTTCTCGCGACTTCAAGACTCCCCGGGTGCAGCAGGCTAGCCTGTCTGTCGAGCGCGAAGTCGCTAACCGACTGTACATTGGCGTCTCATATATGTACGTCCATGGCATAGACCTGATTCGCGCCCGTGACGTCAATCTTCCACCGCCGACAAATGTGACTTATCCCGTCTATGACGACAGCGGAACCAACCTGCTGGGCTATTACAACGTTGCTTCTTTCGCGACCATGCAAATGAGCCCCACCATCACTTGCCCCTGGCCGCCCTGCATCAATCCGCTGGTCCGGCCCATCCCGCAACTCGGCGCGATCAACGAGTACGACAGCGCCGCCTCCAGCGTTTACCACGGCGCAACGCTCTCTATTAACCGGCGAATGACCGACGGCCTTTATTTTCGCCTCGCCTACACCTTCGCCCACTCGATCGACGACGGACAAGACGCGCTGGTTGCCGGTCGTCCGGTGACGGTGCAGAACTCGTACAACACCAGTTCCGAGCGCGGACCCAGCGTGACCGACCAGCGCCAGCGTTTTGCCTTTTCCTGTATCGCCGAGCCCCGGCCCTTCCACCGCGAGCATCCGTTGCTGGGAAAAATCTTTAACGACTGGAAGATGTCATCGATCGTGACCATTGGCAGCGGACGCCCCGTCGACGCCCGAGTCTTCGGCGATCCCAACCAGGACGGGAACGATTCCAACGACCGTCTGCCGGGCCAGGGACGCAATGCCTTCCTCGGCCCCGACTACGCGACTACCGACATGCGCCTCACCCGTCATCTTTTCCGCCGCGACCGCATGAAGCTCGATTTCATCATCGAGTCGTTCAACCTCTTCAACCGCGACAACCTGCGCGTCAATGTCACCGACGACAGCTTCCAGAACACCGCCGGGCAATTCGTGTATATGGATCAAAAGCTCGGCGTGAACTATTACCCGGCCCAATATCGGGTCCCCGCGAACTTCACCAAGGCTACGAACGCCTACGCCCCGCGCCAAATCCAATTAGCCCTGAAATTCGCCTTCTAGCAAGAACTGGGTCCCCCGCCCTCGTCGCGCTGTTTACGACAGGGCGGGGCTTTTGTTAACTGTTAACAATTATTAAGTAATTATTCGGAGGAGCGAAGCGACGAGGAATCTGCTTCCTCTCGGTATCGCTACTGGGTCTGAGGTAACTCGAGGTACTCGGAAGCTAACGACAAGCCGCGAAGAACTCTCGCACCGTCTTATTCAGCTTCTCCCCACGCAACTCCCCATCCTGCACCGCGCGCACAAACCACTGTGAGTAAGCCTCACCAGTAATCTTCTTGTAATCGGAGTAGATGGCAACCGCTAGCACGTGTATACCGCTATCCTGTTCCTTCCAATATTCGCAAGTGTTTCGAGCGAGCCCGAATTTCTCGCTGACGATCTCCTCAAGGGCCTGCACCGAATCTTCCTCGATGTAGCCGTCAGCCGAGTTGTATCCAAACGACGCATCGTGATGCTGCACCTTATCCATGACCAGCGCGTCCTTCCCCAGCAGCGCAATCGCTTCCCGCACCTTGAGATCATCCGCGTGGTACGGCGGATGCATCGGCTCATGAATGGCATTGTGCAGCACGATCGTGAACGGATAAGACACATGCGTCAGAAAACGCAATCCCGTGATGCGGATCCCGTGAGGCTCTGAATATGCCAGCAAGTAAACCGTGATCGCGTTCGAGGGCAGCGGAAAGCCCAGATAGCTCTCAATCACGGGAACGATGTTGTACTTCGGGAGTTCGGAAGAAATCTCGGCAATGCGCTTATCAATCTTCGGCTTGGCCGTGGCCGTCCAATATGCGGGGAACCCAACGCGATCCAATGCCTTCAGCGCCACCTCCAACGGAGGCCGTGCCTTTTCGTAGTTCTTCCAACCATCCTCGTCCCAGTAAGACGTCTTTCTTAGACCCACTTCCATCGCTGCGCTATCATGCGCGGTGCGAATCATCTGGGACAGAGTTTCGTCATCCACCACAGAGAAGTAAAGCGTCAGCTTCGCCGAGATGATTCCCTGCCCCTCATCCTTGATCACATGCTTCAACTCGACGAACGCCGCCTGCTCCTCCGGCGTGAACATAGGATGGAAGTGGTCATACTCAGCCTGGTAATAGTGCAGGTAGTAAGGATCGCCGCTCAGCGCGTTCAGCAGGCAGAGCGTGTCGTACTTTAGTGAAGGCTTCAGTTCCCAGTCGGTGGTGGTGTGAAGCGAAACGGTTTCGGCGCGAAGCAGAACGCTGCCAGAGATCGCGAGAAGGCAGAGCAGATACACAATTCGGCGCATGCTCCAGTTCTAAACGCCGGGGGTTGCTCCTGTCTTGAATCCATTTGCAGCGCATCGCCACGCTCGAGGCCCCATGCCCGTGAGTTCCTTGACGCTGCGCGTCATGTGCGATTGGTCGGCGAATCCCAGCTCGGCGGCGATGCATGCCAGTGGCGTCCGAGTATTCCGAATAGATTTCAGCGCATGGCGCGCACGCATGCGCGCGCGAAAGGCCTCCGGCGAAATACCGAACACTAACGAGAAACCTCGCGACACCTCCCACGGTGCAATTCCTTTCGTCTCTCCCCACCGGGAGAGTTTCAGAGACGGGTTCTCGATGAGAGCCGCTGACAGTTGGTCGGGCCAGTCGGCGGAGCGAGGCGTTACTGCCACGATCATCGAGCGAAGTAAGTCCACAGCGTCTTTGCGATTTCGCTGGGCCGCGCGCGCTACCGAGTCAGCATCCACCACGCTTGCAATCCCCGGAGTAAAGCACCCGCCGGGCAACGGAAGGTTTAGCAATACCGCCCCGCTTTCGAAGCGATCAAGGTGCCCCTCAAACTGTTCATGAAAAATAACGTCGCCGGCTTTCACCCGGAAGCGTCCATGATCCCCGGCCTCTTCATAGCCACCTGCCAGCACGAGAGCCGCGTACGCCTCCTCATGCACGTGCCGGCTGATCACCGTAGCGCGAATGGTCTGCCACATCCTCATCAAAGTCATTATGCGCCCTGTCAACGAGCTCGGGATGCCAACATTTCGGCGTTGAACCGTAAGTCACTCGCAGGCAACAAGATAACCGCTATCCCTCCGGCAATAAACCCGTCTCATGCCGGCAATTTCCCCCAAATTTCCCACTTTCCCTGTCCAAAATCATGACAATCCCCTTGACTTGCTCTCAGAACCTTGCAATAACTATCCCGTCCAAGTGGGACGAGTTTGGGGGTGTAGTTCGTTTGGCTGAAGTCCGACTTCAAGAGGGTGAATCCCTCGAAAATGCTCTCCGCCGTTTCAAGCGCAAGGTACAACAGGAAGACATCATCAAAGAAGTAAAACGTCATTCCTTCTACCTGAAGCCCGGCGAGAAGAAGCGTGTCAAGGAAGCGCTAGCTCGCAAGCGCAGCCGTAAGAAAGCACGCAAGGAACAAGACTAAGCGGACATCTGGGCCGTCGCTCTCCCCAGTGACGGCCCATTCGTTTACCAATTTTCATCCCGTTTTGGGAAAAGCCAACCGACTCATCCACGATCTACGTTGTTCCCCGCTCTTTGCGCGGAGCGGGCCGGGCCGAATCCAGGGGTATTTCCAAGCTGATTTTGAGGGGGTGTGATGGCTCTTCTGCACTTGCGCCACGCAGAGGAGAAGGGGTGAAGGGAGCACTCTCAATGGAATTCCAGGACAAGGTACTGAAGTGTATCGACTGCGGTGCTGATTTTGTTTTTACCGCTGGCGAGCAGTTGTTCTTTCACGATAAACAGTTCAAGAACGAACCCAAGCGCTGCAAAACCTGTAAAGCGAAACGCGTTTCTGTGCTCGGTGCGATGCCCGCCCCCGGCAACGGAAATGGCGGTTACGCAAAAGTGGAAACCCGCACCACGTGCTCGCAATGCGGGAAGGAAACCACCGTGCCCTTTAAGCCGACCCAGGGCCGTCCGGTTTTTTGCCGCGAGTGTTTCCAGGGACGTCGGCAAGCTGCCTCCGCCTAGCGAAGGGCAGCTGCAATAACGGATCTTCGAGTAGCACTCTGTAAGAAGGGCCCCAGCTTCGGTGGAAGCCCCCGCTCTCCACCCGCCAAGCAGACTTCCGTTCACTCCTTAGTGTGTCTCGCGAGTGTGTCTCGCGCTTTTGTCATCCTCAGCAAAGTGATGGCGAGCGAAGCGAGCGATCACGCAGTCGAAGGACCCCCCACTGGACAGCTCATTCTAAAGTCTTTGTCATTCCGACCGAAGGGAGGAATCTGCTTCTTCTGGGTACTGGGTACTGGGTACTGGGTACTGGGTACTGCCAACTGACTACTACGTCCCAACTCTCCGCCCCCGCTCCGCCGGAAACGCCCGCTTCTCATCCTCATGCTTCACCAGCAGCGCCTCGATCTGTCGCAACAAATCCTGCGTACCGAGAGGCTTCACCAGCAGCGATTGCGCGCCTTCCCGCTTCCACTCGCCGTCTTCCGGCGGATACGCCGTCAGCAGCGCCGTCGCGGGATTATATTTCTGCTTCCGCGCCGCCCGGATCACATGAAATCCGGCATCCTCAGTCTCCATGCGCGAGTCCGTGATCACCATCTGATACACGTCCGCAGCCAGCTTTTTCACGGCTTCCGCGGCCGAAGAGGCTGTGTCGACATCGAAGTTATTCAACTCCAGCACCGCTTTCAACGTCAGCAGCACTGCCATATCATCATCTACCAGAAGAATGCGCCGCTTCATGGAGCACCTCGAGGGAAAGGTGTTCGAAGCCGCAAAGGCTCTGCGACTGCGCAGAAGGTCAGGAGAAACACCACGAGATGGGCGCGACTCCACTCCCAACTCTGCGCCGTTCCTACGTTACACTAGTTCCGTGGGAACTTTCTACGTCGAGAATTTCGGATGCCGCGCTACCCAGGCGGATGGCGCCTCGATCGAGCGCCAGTTCGAGCAGCGTGGACTCGAGCGCGCTCCCGCCGCCGTCGGCGCCGAACTTGTCGTGCTCAATACTTGCACCGTCACCGCAGCCGCCGATCACGATGCCCGCGCCGCCATCCGCCGCATCCACCGCCAGAATCCCAACGCCCAAATCATCGTCACCGGATGCTACGCCCAACGCGCTCCCGAAGAAATCGCCGCCATCCCTGGCGTCACCAAAGTCATCGGCAATTCGCACAAACACATCTTGGCCGAGATCAGCACTCAGCCCGGACTTCAGACCTCAGACTTCGGACCTCAGCTAGATCAACAGACCGAAAATTTCGTCCCGCTCTCCGTCCTGACGCCCGAAGCCGGAAGCCCGAAGCCGAATTTCCGGCCACCCGCGACCGCCGACCAGCGACCGGTTTTCCTGACGTCCGAAGTCCAAGGTCCGAGGTCCGACGTCTGGGTTTCCGACATCTTCGCGCACACCGAACTCCTCGCCGCTCCGGTCTTCGACGCCGCCAACGAGCGCACGCGCCCCAATCTCAAGATCCAGGATGGATGCAACAACCGCTGCTCTTTCTGCGTGATCCCTTACGTCCGCGGCAAAAGCCGCTCGCTGAGCACCGGCCGCATCCTCGATGAAGTGAACACGCTGGTAGCAGCGGGATATCAGGAAGTAGTCCTCTCAGGAATCAACCTAGGCCGCTGGGGCCGCGACCTAACGCGCGAAGCGCGAATGGCAACCGGCGACCCGCGCCCGGCGACCCGCGCCCGTCATCCGAAATTTGAAGATGTGATTCGGCTAGTCCTTCAGCACACCGCCGTCCCGAAGCTAAGAATCAGTTCCGTCGAACCCATGGACTGGACGGACGACCTGATCTCTCTTATGGCCACGTCGCCGCGCATCGCGAAGCATGCGCACGTACCCATGCAGTCGGGAAGCGACACGGTCCTTCGCCGCATGCATCGGAAATATAGGCCAAAACACTACGTGGATCGCATCGTGAAAATTCGCGCTGCGATGCCCGAAGCAGCCATCGGTGCCGACGTGATGGTCGGATTTCCAGGAGAGACCGACAGCGAGTTCGAAGAAACGCGGCGCTTAGTTGACGACTTGCCTTTCACTTATCTGCATGTCTTCACTTACTCTGCGCGCCCGGGAACGCCTGCCGCTGCGATGACGAATCAAATCCCTGATCGCGTCGCCCGCGAACGCAACCGCATCCTCCGCGATCTGGCCAGCGCCAAGAAGTTCGCCTTCATGCAAGCGTTCGTCGGAAGAACTGTCGAGGCCATCACACTAAAAAGCGACTCATGTGGCGCGGGCGCCGCCTGCGAGAGCCACACCGAAGCGCTGACCCATAATTATCTGAAGCTCCGCCTCGACGGCCATCACACCCCCAACCGCTGGCTGACTGCCCAAGTCACGAATGTTGACAAGGGAACACTAGTCGGAACTGCCACCTAACCCTCCATCGCCACCCATAACCCCTGCATTATTCATTTATTCATGATTGTCGTCGCGACGGCTGAGCGAGCGAAGCCAGGAGGAATCTGCTTTCTCCTCGGTACTAGGTACTCGCCACTCGCTCTTGTCATTCCTCCCGAAGGGAGGAATCTGCTCGTTCTCGGTACTCGGTACTGGCAACTAACCTCCAGTCACAATTGCAACTTTTCGCAACCAAAAAATCCCGCGAAATTGTGACGCAGATCACTGCAAGTCATGAACGATGTTTCCGACAATCATGCCAAAGCCCTCTGAACGGGGTGGGCGAAAATTGAGCGCACAGGGGTTATGAATGAAACGGAAATCGGAATCAACCAACGGTAAGTCCAACGGAGAGGCACTGCTTTCCTGGCACCTTTTGCATCGCGGGGTTTACGCTCGGGTAGCTCGCAAACTCGACATCGACGCTTCTTATGTCAGCCGCGTCGCCGCCGGTGATCGTGACTCTGATCGCATTCGCAAAGCTCTTGTCACCGAACTCGAACGCATTCATCGCATGCGTCCGTAACGCTGTCCCCCAATTCTCCGGCCCCCAACAAAACACGGGGGAGGAGTGTCGGTTATTTTCGCCACTCTCCCCGTCATCTTTCTTGACTCCCCGCCCGCGCGCTGCCACAATGCCCCTCCGCTGCTGTTCATTCATCCAGACCGAACCCAAGGAGCTTCCCCATGAAAATTCCCGGACTCTGCCTTCTTCTCGTCATCTCTCTGCCTGTCTTCGGCCAAAGCAAAGATGGCGTTGTCCCCATCAACGGCGGACGCAATTTCGTGTACGTCAAACCCGTCGATCGTTCTTTTCCCGCAACCAAACCCCACCCTGGCCTGGTGACCATCTATAGCAATCTGGGCACCGGCACCAACGTTTATAACGGCGCGGCCGGAACCGGCGTTCTTGGCAAAAATGTTCCCAATCAGCCGTTCCCCGAATGGCTTGCCAACGGATTCACTCCGACGGCCAACCACACCGTCACTGAGATTCAGGTAGGCGTGACTTGGGTCGAGGGCGCGAACTCCGTGATCCTCAGCCTGAATGAAGACAACGGGGGCAAGCCCGGCAAGACTCTCTACATCACGCAGTTCACCAACCTGCCGACTTTCGGCACCTGCTGCACGCTGCAAACCGCGACGCTTGCCACGGGAATCCCCGTCACCCAAGGCACGCAATACTGGATCGTGCTGCGCACCTCACCGACGAACCAAGGCACGTGGAATGTCTGGAACAACAACTTCAAGGACCTGCAAGGACCGTTCTCGAATAGCCTCGGCAACGGATGGTTCCAGCAAAGCACGCAGGAACTGGGCGCCTTCGCAGTCTTCGGCCAGTAAGCGAGCAGTTGAATACAACGATGGAGGACGGGCGTCCCGCCCGTCCAAAATCAAAGTAGCGCCGGGCGCACGCACCCCTCCGCATTGTCATTCCGAACCGGCCTTAAGCCGGTGAGGAATCTGCTTTTCCCGCCATCGCCACTGTCCTCACCTTCATCTCGACCTTTTTCCCCCAATCCGCCGCCAAATCTTCCCACGTCGGATTGTCCTTCTCAATCAAAGCCACCTTCTTTTCCCGCCGCCACTTCTTCATCTCAGTTTCCCCAGCGATGGCGCGATCAACGTACTGAAAGCTTTCAAAATAAACCAACCGCGTGATCTGATACCGCCGCGTGAAACCGTCCTCATCGCCGGCCTTATGCTGTAAGACGCGCGACATCAGAAATCCCGTGATACCAATGTAGAGCACCCGACTTTTACTCGCCATGATGTACACGTAATAGCGTTTCTCCCGCGGCATCGTCACCTCCAGCGCCAGCAGATTCCTCGTCGCTGCGCTCCTCGGAATGACAATGGTAGGAGATGGAATGAGTAAGCACAGCATCACTTGTCACAAGGCCACCTGAGGAAAATCTCCCTAACTCCATTGTCTTTCCAAACAAAAAAGCCGGCAGCTTGCGCCACCGGCCAAAGACCAACGACGAACGACCGTTTTAGTGAATCGTGGTGTTATCGACAAATGTGTTCTGGTTCACGAGCCGCCGAAGGCGCTGAACCCGAAGATCGAGAAGCCATCCAGCATCTTTCCGGCTTCCAGGTCGGCGGAGAAGTCGATCGCATCCCAGCCAGTGTTAGTAGTGAAAGCGACGAACTCGTCGTCGGTCCCGTCGGTGTAGAAAAAGTCGGACGCCACCGGCTCCGACCCCGCCGGATGACGCACATAAAACGCCGCCCGGCTGAGCGAACTGGTGGAGGTAGCGGTGAAGTTCTGCACCATTTCAATGTTGCCCTCGTCGGCGGCATCGTACGCCCCGATCTGGGGAAATTGCCTGCTGACGAACCAGGGCATGCACGGACTCGAGCAGAAGTTGCGCCCCACCGCCCACGGGGACAATGCTCCGCTTTCGAATCCTGGATTCTGCAGCAGGTTCTTGCCCGGCAAGTCGTTAGCCAGGCCTTTGGTCCCCAGCAGAATGCTGACGTCGTTGCGGGGCGATGCAGTCACGGCCTGATCGATCAATCCATCGCGATTGAAATCTCCGAATACGACGGACACCGACTGCCTTCCCGTCTGGTAAGTCTTTTGATTGCTCAGAAGCGTCACCAGAGCTCCCGAAACGCGCGAAGCGCTCGTCTCTGAGTGCGATTGGAAGGTACCGTCGCCTCGCCCCAGCAGTAGGCTGACCGACTTCGTTCCGGCATTGCCGACGGCGATGTCGGCTCTGCCATCACCGTTGACGTCAGCCACAACGATGGAGCGTCCGTCGACGCCGATCGCGTAATCCACGCGGTCACGGAACGTGCCATCGCCCATGCCCGCCAGGACGCTGACCGTGTGATTGCTATTGACGACCGCGAGGTCCAGGTTCCCGTCGCCGTCGAAGTCTCCCGCAGCCACTGCCACCGGATGGCTCGCTGTGTTGAAATGGCCCGCTGCCCGGAAACTGTTGGCGGAAGCCGGCACGATCAGGCAGACTGAAATGAGTGTGATGGTGAGTGTAGTGAACAACTGCTCCCGATGAGACATTGAAACCCTCCATTAACCACGGTTGATGTCGGTGAATGGTTGTTCCCCGGTCTCCCTTGGCCCTGTGAAAGGAACTGCCCCCTGGGTTCGCTCGCTGCTGGGTTGACCTGGGGAAGGCTGTAAAAAGTGGCGAGATTGTGCTTCGAAGCGGCCTACTTGTCAACGCGAGAAGTTAGTCCAGAGAAGACCGGACTCCACGGCAGGAAGGGTCTGCAACTCCATGATATAATTTGCAATCCCTTTTCTATCGGAAGAGTGGACGGAGGCCCGTATCGATAAACGTTTTATCCGCACGAACGAGCGTATTCGGGCGCGGGAAATCCGCGTGATTGACGATGAAGGGCAGCAAATCGGGATTCTGCCCCCTTACGAAGCGCTCAAAATGGCCCGCGAAAAGAACCTGGACCTGGTCGAGATTTCGCCCACCGCTACTCCCCCAGTCTGCAGAATCATGGACTACGGGAAATTTCTGTACCAGCAGGAAAAGAAAGAGCGCGAGGCGAAGAAGCATCAGAAGGTCATTACCGTCAAGGAAGTGAAGTTCCGCATTAACGTCGATGACCACGATTACGACACGAAGAAGAATCACGTCTTGCGGTTTCTGGACGAGGGAGACAAGGTCAAGGCGACCATCTTCTTCCGCGGTCGGGAAATGACGCGGACGGGGTTGGGCCGGCAGATCCTGGAGCGTCTGATTAAAGACGTGCAGGAGCATGCGATCGTCGAGTTCCGACCGCGACAGGAAGGCAACACATTGCACGCGATCCTGGCGCCGAAGAAGACCGAAGTGCAACAAAAGCCGCATAAGCCCGCGGAACCGAAGCAGGCGCAAGCTGCACCGCCGCCGCCGCGAGTGAATCAGGCGTAGGAAAACCGCCTTTAGCTATTAGCTCTTAGCTCTTAGCCTTTAGCTCTTGCGCAACGGGAGCTGAAGGATTGTTTTGGCTAATGGCTAAGAGCTAAATGCTAAGAGCTTTTTGAGGAGTTATGCCGAAACTAAAAACACATAAAGGCGCTGCGAAGCGCTTCAAGAAAACAGCCACGGGGAAGGTGAAGCGCGGGCATTCGCATTTGCGCCACATCCTGACCTCGAAACCACATAAGCGGAAAAAGAAGCTGGGTCAGGGCGTTCTGGTGAGCGATGCCGATACGCCGAAGATCAAGCGGATGATTCCGTACTAGTTCCGGTCGCTGGTCGCAGGTGGCCGGCGTGGAATTTTGGCGGAATTGCCGCCTTTGACTGCGAATTGATCGCGGTCCGGTGAGTGAAGAGGTTTGACCTTCCGGTCTCCTACCTCCAGCCGCCGATACAACGAACGAGAAAAGGAGCAACACATGCCTCGTGTCAAACGTGGAACCAAACGCCGCGCCAAGCGGAAAAAGATATTAGACCGCGCGAGTGGTTACTTCCTCACAAAATCAAAACTGTACCGTTCCGCCAAGGAAGCGGTCGAGCGCGGGCTGAAGTTCGCCTACTCGGGCCGCAAGCAGAAGAAGCGCCAGTACCGCTCGCTCTGGATCGTGCGCATCGGCGCGGCCGCCAAGCTCAACGGGATGAGCTACAACCAGTTCATTCACGGTTTGAAGAAAGCCGGAGTGGAACTGGATCGTAAGATTCTCGCGGACCTTGCGGTGAAGGATGCGGCGGCGTTTAAGAGTCTGGCGGAACAGGCGAAGAGCGCGCTGGCTTAAGCATTAGGCAGTCAGCACTCAGCATTCAGCATTCAGACCCTTCGGCCGTATCGTCGATGCTTCCGCATTCGCTTATGCGCGATTGGGCCGAGGGCGGCGCTGAAATCCTTACACCTGTCATCCTGAGCGGAGTGATCGCGCGCGCAGCGCGCGATCACGCAGTCGAAGGATCCCTCTCGCGCTGGCAGCATTACGGACGCATCAGGGAATTCTGCCACTGATGAAAGCGACATGACATACAGCGTTCCTAAACTGACGGACTTCTCGGCGGCGGCGCTGGAAGCGGCGGGGCGCGAGCTTTTAGCTGCGCTCGAAGTTGAGGCTGCGTCAGTCGCGAACGAGAACGACTGGAAGATTTTTCGCGACCGGTGGATGGCGCGAAAGAATGGCGTGCTGACACTTCTCAATGATCTGTGGTTGAAGGCTGCCCCGAAAGATTCCAAGCGCGCCGTGGGACAGCGGGTCAATGAGGTGAAGACGCGGGTCGAAGAAGGCGTCGAAGCTGCCTTGGTTCGAATCCAGAGTGGATCTGCGGCCTCCAAGATGGTTGCCGATCGACTGGATGTCACCCTCCCCGGCATTCGCCGTCCTCTCGGCGCCGAGCATCCGGTTATCAAAACCATGAACGAGATCGTTTCCGTCTTTCGCGATCTGGGGTATTCCGTGGAAGAAGGCCCTGTCGTTGAGACGGATTATTACAACTTCGAGGCTCTGAATTTCCCTCCCAACCATCCTGCTCGCGACATGCAGGACACGTTGTTCATCGCCAAGCAGGGTGGGAAGGCCCAGCGCGATAGACTCCTGCTGCGCACACATACTTCCCCAGTGCAGATTCGCACCATGGAGAAGATGAAGCCTCCGTTGCGCATCGTGATTCCCGGGAAGGTGCATCGCAACGATCCTCCGGATGCGAGCCATTCGCCGATGTTTCACCAGGTCGAGGGCCTAGCGGTCGATACCAACATCACGTTCGGCGATCTCAAGGGCACGCTCGATCACGCGATGAAGGCCTTGTTCGGATCGAGCGTCAAGACGCACTTCCGTCCGTCGTTCTTTCCGTTTACCGAACCGAGCGCGGAGATGATGGTGTCTTGCTTCATTTGCGGAGGCAAAGGGCGGCGCGGGTCGGAGCCCTGCCGTCCCTGCAAGACCACCGGATGGATCGAGATTCTCGGATGCGGGATGGTCGATCCCAATGTGTTTGAGTTTGTGAAGGACAACGGATATGACCCGAGAAAAGTTTCGGGATTCGCCTTTGGCATGGGCGCGGACCGCATCGCGATTCTGAAGTATGGGGTCGATGATATTCAGTTGTTCTTTAATGGGGACGAGAGATTTTTGCAGCAGTGGAGATAGAGCAGTACCCAGTACCCAGTACCCAGTACCCAGTACCCAGTACCCAGTACCGAGTACCGAGTACCGAGAATAAGCAGATTCCTCCCTTCGGTCGGAATGACAATGCTTAGAGGGGTTGGATTTTGCTGAGAGCTGACGGCTGAGAGCTGATAGCTGTTTTATGAAACTTTCTCCTCAATGGTTGCGGGATTTTGTTGACCTGACCGTCGATGACGGGCGGTTGGCTGAGGATTTGACCTCCGTCGGCATCGCCGTCGAAGGGGTTTCCGGCCGCGGGGAGAATACGGTTTTTGAGATGGAGATCGGGACGAATCGTCCGGATGCGATGAATCATTATGGGGTAGCGCGCGAGGCCGCGGCGATTTATGACTTGCCGCTGAAGTCCATCACTCCCAAGCTTCCCTCAGCGGCTAAAGCCGGAGCTCATCCGCGTCCTAACGGCACGACTGAAGTCGTGCCCTTCCCGGGGGCGCCCCCGCAGAGCGCGGCCTTCCCGATCGAGATTCTTGCGAGGAAATTGTGTGCGCGGTTTACGGGGCGGGTTTTGCGCGGAGTGAAGATTCGGCCTTCGCCGGAGAAGATTGCGCGGCGAATTTCGTTGATGGATTCGCGTCCGATCAACAACGCCGTCGATGCTTCGAATTACACGCTGCTCGAGATGGGCAAGCCTACCCACGCCTACGATCTCGATTTGCTCGAGGGTGGGCGGATCATCGTTCGGCTGGCCGAAGAGGGTGAGACGCTCAAGACGCTCGATGGCGTAGAACGCAAGCTGACGCCTGAAGATCTGGTCATCGCCGATGCCAAGCGTCCAGTGGGCCTCGCTGGAGTGATGGGCGGCTTCGACACCATGATTACCGACAGGACGCGGAACATTTTGATCGAGTCGGCTTGGTTTGATCCCACGACCGTTCGGAAGATGGCGCGGCGGCATGCGCTGCATACGGATGCTTCCCATCGCTTCGAGCGCGGCGCGGATTTCGAATCGACGATTCTGTCGTGCGATCGCGTGGCGGAGTTGATTCTGGAATCGGGCGGCGGCGAATTGGTTGGCGATGTTGTAGATGCAATTGCCATGCGCGTCGATCAGGCTCCCATCGCGATGAACTTGCCGGAAGTAGTACGCATTCTGGGCGAGCGGTTGCCGACGGAAGAGATTGTGCGGATTCTCGAGCACCTGGGATTTGAGCTGACGGCGGAGCGGCGCGATGCTTCCGAGTTTCGCGTGCAGATTCCCTCGTGGCGGCTGGATGTTTCGCGCGAGATTGATTTGATCGAAGAAATCGCGCGGGTGTACGGCTACGACAAGTTCCGCAACACCTTGCCAGCGTATGCCGGGGCGGTTGTCGAGTTGCCGGAGGCGGCGAAGGACCGGAAGATACGGACGTCGTTGCTGGGGCTGGGGTATGACGAAGCGGTGTCGCTGAGTTTCATCTCGAAGAACGATGCCGAGAAGTTTTCGGCCGCGATTGCGATGGAATTGGCGAATCCTATCAGCGACGAAGCTTCGGTGATGCGGACCTCGCTCGTGCCGGGCGTGCTGAACATGCTGGCGTACAACCTGAATCGTGGCACGAATGATGTCCGGCTCTTCGAGGCGGGGGCGATTTGGGAGGCTTCAGGAACCAAGGCAGCTGAGTTGAAACGCGCGTGCATGGGACTGACCGGGAGCGCGGTTGTGCCAAGTGTGAATCAGCCGGCGCGCCTTTTGTCATTCTTTGACGTGAAAGGCGATGTGGAGACGCTGCTCGCGATGTTCGCGCACAACTCGCTGCTCTTCGATGCGAATACTGCAGACTACTATCACCCAGGCCGTTCGGCACGGGCGGTGATGGATGGATCGACCGTGGCGCAGTTTGGGCAGGTGCATCCCGAAGTAGCCGCCGCGCGCAAGCTGCGGCAGGATGTGTTTCTGGCGGAGATTTATCTGGACCGACTCTATGTGCACGGGCTGCGCGAAGTGCGGTATGAAGCGTTGCCGAAGTATCCCGCGGTGGAGAGGGATTTCTCGTTTGTGTTTGATGATTCGGTCACGTTCGAGAAGATTTATCAGGCGGTGATGGGGCTCGGGTTGAATGAGTTGCGGGAGTTTGTGCCGGTGGAGATTTTCCGGGGTGGGAATGTGCCCGCCGGGAAATACTCGCTCTTGTTGCGGGCTACGTTTCAGTCTGGGGAGCGGACTTTGCGGGAAGAGGAAGTGGGAACCTGGTCTGCAGAATTGATCCGAGTTCTCGAAGGGTTGGGGGGAGTTTTGCGGGCGAGCTAAAGCATTTAACCGCAAAGGGCGCTAAGGAAGGCCGCAAAGGACGCTAAGAAAACCGGTCAGTTCTTCCGGCAGATCTGTTGTGAATGACAGCGGTGCGCCCGTGCTCGGATGAGTAAGCCTTAGCGATTTGGCGTGGAGGAAATTGCGATCAAGCGAGATTGTTGGTGCGTTCTTCGCTTTGAGATCGTGCGGTGCGCCGTAGAGTGCATCTCCGACGACCGGATGTCCTAGCGATGAGAGGTGGACGCGGATCTGGTGGGTGCGTCCGGTGTCGATGCGGACTTCTACCAGCGAGACCTTTCCGTAGGGCGACTCCAGCTTTTGTTTGACTTCGTAGTGAGTGATGGCGTCGCGGCCTCCGGCGCCGCGTGTGGTCATGCGGATGCGGCGGACTGCGTCGCGTGCGATGCTGGTGTTGATGGTTCCCTTCTCGTTTTTCATCCATCCATGAACTAAGGCGACGTAAGTCTTCTTCACTTTGCGCTCGGCGAATTGGGTGGCAAGGCGTCGGTGAGCTTCGTCATTCTTTGCGACCACGATGAGGCCGCTGGTTTCCTTGTCGAGGCGATGAACGATTCCGGGGCGAAGTTCGCCTCCGACATCCGACAATTTTCCGAAGCGGTGCAGCAACGCGTTGACCAGTGTGCCGCGGTTGCGGTCGTCCTCGGTGGCTCCTGCGCCGGCGTGGACCATCATGCCGGCCGGCTTGTTGATGATGGCGAGGTCGGCGTCTTCATAAACGATGTCGAGGGGGATGTCTTCGGCGATGGCGCGGAGCGGCGGCAACACCACAGGGCCGAGAATCGAGATGCGTTCTCCACCACGGAGGCGGAGGGAGGGCTTGGAAACTTCTTCTTCGTTGATGCGGATTTGTTTGTCGGCGATGAGTTGCTGGATGCGCGCGCGGGAGGTGTGGTCGAGCTTTGTGGCGAGGAATTGGTCCAGGCGCTGGCCTGCGGCTTTGTCATCTACCGTCAGGAATTGGGGGTAGTCAGGCATTGTGCCTAGTCAGTAAATCATAAGTGCGGGCTTCGGGCGTCGGGCTTCGGGAAAAGCCTTTGAACGCGGAGGTCGCTGAGAACAGCCGCGGAGGGCGCAAAAGAAAGCAGACTCCTCTGCGGCTTCGCCACTTCGGAATGACAAGAGTTAAGAGTTGATTAGCGCGTGGCTTGGGCTGGGAATGACTTGGGGACGTTGCTCTTCAAATACCAGATGACGCCGCCGAGGACGACCAAGCCTATCGAGATTGCCTGGGTACCGGTCATGATGCCTCCGAAGACGGAGCCGCGGCCGGGGTCGCCACGTAGGAATTCGATGAAGTAACGCGCGACGCCGTAGAGGATCAGGTACGCGGCGAAGATCTGTCCATCGAACTTTTTGCGCTTGAACATCCACATGAGCAGGAAAAAATTGGCGAGTTCGACCGCGGACTCGATCAGTTGTGTCGGTTCAAGAGCAACGCCCAACGGCGTGCCGACAAGATCGCGGGCGAGCGGGTTGGTAAACGTCACGCCCCAAAAGTGCGTGGTGGGCTTGCCCCAGCAGCATCCGGCAGCGAAGCAGCCGACCCGTCCGATGGCGTGGCCAAGGGCAAGACCGGGCGCGAAGGCATCCCAAGTGGCGAGCGGCGGCATTTTGCGGCGGTGAATGTACCAGAATGCAGCGGCGAATGCTCCAATCAGACCCCCGGAGAACACGCCTCCCGCTTGCAGCGTCGCGAGCGAGAAGATGTCGCCGGGATGCGCGGCGTAGGTGCTCCAGTCATTGATGATGTACAGAATCTTGGCGCCGACAATGCCACAGAGAACGACCAGGATGCCGAGGTTCCAGGCGTCTTCGGGATCGATGCCCGATTTCTCGGAGTTGCGGACGCTGACCCACATGCCGAGCAAAACGCCGCTGGAAACAAGGAAGCCGTAAGTCGGGAGATTGAAGGCGCCGATATGAAAGAGTCGTGGAAACACTGTTTGTTTAGATGCAGAATTTTATCAATCTGATTTTATACGAGAACGGTGTGGGTTCGGAAAAGAGCGGACGTCTGCGGGGGTCAGACGGCACGGCGAGTCGTGCCCTTCCCAAATCTAACGGGAGAAAATGCGGAAGAAAAGTAAGCCGACCCACTGTGCCGTGTTGGAGGGCCGAGAATGAACCCGTCTTAGACGGTGGGAACCCGCCGAGACCCATTAGGCATCTCCGCATGGCGGAGCGTCGCACACAGGATCGTATTGTCGAGTCGAGTCCCCGTTCATTCGGCATTGGTTCAAAAATCGGTTACCCCCGATCACCAACACCGCAGGCCGGCTACAGAAATGGATGCTAGGGAAAAGCGCGGCGGAGTGCAAGAGGTCGAAGGTAAAAAGATGGCACTCCATTTGCCAGCGACTTTGGTAAGGCCAACCTCAGACCTCGGACCTCGGACTTCGCAGGGCTATCCCGCTTTGCGTTTGTCCTCAAGGACTTCGTCGAGAATGTTGGAGAGGTGCTGGGCACGCTGGGCGTAATCGGAAGATCCGTTGTCGGCCTTGCGTTTGAGCAAGTGAAATTCGTCGGCGATGTTGAGGGCGGCGAGCACGGCAAGGCGAACGGTGTCGACGGTGTGGGTCTGCTCGGCGACGGCGCGCATTTTGGAATCGACGTAATCGGCGAGTTTCAGAATGTAATCGGGGTCGGAACCGCGCAGGTTGTAAGCCTGGTCGAAGATTTCTACGCGGACGGCGTTGTTGTTGGCGTCGCGGACCGGCGTTTGCTTGATAGCGGATGCCATAACGGTTCTGCTCCTGGCCCCCTAAGATGCGTCCAAGTCAGCTCGCGGCCTGCTCAGCGGAGATGGAATCGATCTGCTGCAGCATTTTTTCGACGCGGCCGCGGATCTCTTCGCGTTCCTTGCGCAGCTGGATCATCTCCTTGCGCATGGTTTCGACTTCCTCTTCGCGCTCCTCGAGCTGTTCGCGCAGGCGTTGAGTATCGCGCTCGGCGGCTGACCGGGCGTCGCGCGCGGACTTGTACAACTCAATAGTGCGATAAACCTTCTCTTCCAGCGCCTGGAAATCGTCGGCGGGAACCTGAGCAGATACCTCTTCAGCCAATCTGACAGACATGGGACTTCACTTCCCCTTGGGAGATTTTCGATCTTGGGCTGAGTATACCGCAGAATCGGGCTTCGGGCGTCAGGCTTCGGGCGTCGGGAAAAGCAATCGCCGGTTGCAGTTTGGGCGTCAGGCTTCAGGCATCGGGCTTCAGGGGAAAACAGCTTGTCGCAGCGTTGCAGATTGCCGTATGCGTTGAGCTTCCGGCGACCTGCGACCGTCGACCCGCGACCGATTTTCCTGACGCCCGACGCCTGACGCCTGACGCCTAGACCCCGATGCCTAAAGCCTGGTTCTGAGCCGATGCGCGGCTTCGTCGAGCGTTTCGTCTTTCTTGCAGAAGGCGAAGCGTACTTGCTGAGCGCCGTCTTTGACATTTTTGTAGAACGACGAGCCGGGGACCGTAGCAACGCCCACGTCTTTCACCAGGTATTTGGCGAAGGCCACGTCATCGGGATACTTGAATTCCGAGATGTCGGTCATCACGTAGTACGCGCCGCGCGGTCGGTAGCAGCGGAAGCCGACTTCTTCGAGGACAGGGATGAGTTTGTCGCGGCGGGCGCGGTATCCGTCGGAGAGTTTCTGATAGTACGACGATGGAAGTTCGAGGGCGGCGGCTCCGGCCTCTTGCAGTGGCGCAGGCGCACCCACAGTGAGGAAGTCGTGTACCTTGCGGATTGCGTTCGTGAAGGAGGGAGGGGCGATGGTCCATCCCACGCGCCACCCGGTGACACTGTAAGTTTTCGATAATCCGTTGATAGTCACCGTGCGGTCTTGCATGCCTTCGAGGCGGGCGAGAGAGATGTGCTTCGTTCCGTCGTAGAGGATGTGCTCGTAGATTTCGTCGGTGATGGCGATCACGTTGAATTCGACGCAGAGATCGCGGATGAGTTCGAGTTCCTGCTGCGTGAAGACTTTCCCCGTTGGATTGTTTGGCGTATTGACGATGATGGCCTTGGTTTGAGGATGAAAGGCGGCGCGCAGTTCGCCTTCGTCGAAGGTCCATTCGCCGTCGGCGGTGGTTGGCGGACGGAGTTTCACGAAGCGCGGTTTCGCTCCCGAGAGAACCGCGTCGGGCCCGTAGTTTTCGTAAAAAGGCTCGAAGATGATGACTTCGTCTCCCGCGTTGCAGATGGCCATCAGCGTCGAGATCATGGCTTCGGTAGACCCGCAGCATACGGTGACATTGGTTTCAGGATCGACCGTCAAGCCCTGCCAATCGTGTGCGCGGCGTGCGATGGCGTTGCGCAGGCTCTTCGCGCCCCAGGTGATGGCGTACTGGTTCACGTCGGCGGAAATGGCTTCCTGTGCGGCGCGCTTGATTTCCGCAGGCGCGGGAAAGTCGGGGAATCCCTGGGAGAGATTGACCGCGCCGTGAAGCATGGCCTGGCGGGTCATCTCGCGGATGACCGATTCGGTGAAGTGCTCGACCTTATCGCTGAGGAAGTGCTTGGTTGCAGTGTGCGGCGGCATCGGGAAAGGATAGCAGTTCTCGGTTCTCGGTTCTCGGTTCCAGTTCTCAGTTCTCAGTGCCCGGTTCTCAGTTCTTATTACCGAGTACCGAGTACCGAGTAAAGGCGATTCCTCGTGGGATCAATGTTCCGTAGAACAATGTGGCGCGGGCGCCCTCGCCCGCGTCTCACCATGAGCAATATCACCTTCGACGGAAGGAAGCAGGGTTTGGGAGCAGTGGAAGCCGACGTTGCAAAGACGCAAAGGTGGGACCGGCTCCCGACGCCTGACGCAGAAGTCCGAGGCCCGAGGCCCGTGGTAGCATTCTCCGAGTGAAGCTTGCCTGCGCCATGTCTCGCGCTTCTCGACGTTTATGCTTTCTTCTTTTTCTTTCAACCCTGGCCTTTGCTCGCGATAACGAGCCGCAGTGGATGCGCGTCAACTCCACTCATTTCACGGTGCTCACCGATGCCGGGGAGAAGAAGGGACACGACGTGATCGTGCGCTTTGAGCAGATGCGCGGCGTGTTCAGCCAGCTTCTGTCGAGGAGCAAGGTCAACATGTCATTGCCCATCGACATTATTGCTTTGAAATCGGACAAGGAATATGAAGCTGTCGCGCCGCTTCGGGACGGCAAGCCCATTGACGCTCCCGGATTTTTTATCGCTGGAGACGATCGGATATTCATTGTTCTCGATGTATTTGAAGATGAGAGCTGGCGGGCCGTGGCGCACCAGTTTGCTCACTATTTATTGAACTACAACTATCCGCCGACTCCGGCGTGGTTCGATGAAGGCTTTGCGGAATATTTCTCCAGCATGCGAATGGATAGCAAGGTGGTACAGATTGGAGCCGATCCAGAGCTGGGCCTCACCTGGAAGCAGGACTTGATCGGCAATCAACTCGAGCAGCGCAACCTGCCCAAGTCGCTTACCGATCTGCTGAGCGGTCCCGTGTGGCTTTCGATGCAGGACCTGTTCACCATCAAGCACAACATCGCGAACTACCAGGAGGGCTCGCACAGCACCTTGTTTTACGCGCAGTCCTGGATCACGATGCACTTTCTGTTGAACACAAATCGCCTGCCGCAGACGGGCATGCTATTCGACCTGGTGTTGAATCAGAAGGTGCCGGTGAATGACGCCATCCAGAAGGCTTATGGTATGACTCCCGCGCAGTTTGATGACGCGGTAAAGAAATACTTCCATGCGCAGGACCAGCTTTTCATCGCGCTCGATAAATCGAAGCTCCAGGGAGCGCTCAACGCGGGGGGAGAGACCACTTCCCTTCCTCTGCCCGTCAGCGGCGAAGAAGTGGGAGTGAGCCGCATCGATGTCAGCGATCTGCAGGGCCCCGCATTTCTATCAGAGATGGCGCTGCGCCTTCCTGAGCATCGGGCGCAAGCTTTGCACGATCTCGAAAAGCTGATCGATGCGCCCAAGGGAGACAGCGCGGTCATTCACCGCGCGCTGGGTTGGGCGCATCTCGACAAGAACGAGTTCGATGCCGCCAACGAAGAATTGATGAAGGGATCGGATCTGGATCGCAACGATCCCTGGGTGCATTACTACCTGGCGCTGGTGAAATACCGGCGCGCTCGCTTTACGGGGCAGCCCACCCAGGGGCTGGCCAATGCCATGATCGATCTGCGGGCGGTCATCGACTGGGATCCGACCTTCGCCGAAGCCTACGGAATGTTGGGCGTGTTTCGTCTGGAAGGCGGGGGCGTCAATTCGGCGATGGAGTCGATGCGCACCGCGATCCAACTGAGCCCGCGCAACGAGGAATATCTGCTCGACATGGCGCACATCTACATCGCGGGCAAGAAGTGGGACGACGCGACGGCGATGCTTGAGCAGCTCAAGGGCAGCCAGAATACGCAGGTGGCGAAAGCCGCGCGGAAAGATCTGGATGACCTGCCTACGCTGAAGAAGTATGGTCTGTTGCCCCAGAGCGAGACACCGAAGCCGGCGCCGCCTGCTCTGGCACAAACTGTCACAAGTTCCGGGGGCGATTCTTCGGACGACGCTGAGGAAAAGCCCCCTGAGGAACCGAAGCCGGATACCCGTCCGGTGATCTTCCTGAAGGCGAAGCTGGTAAGCGTGGACTGTTCGCATCAGCCAGAGGCAGTGCTGACAGTTGCGCCGAGCACGAAAAAGACGCTCAAGTTGCGGACAGAGGACTACAAGTCGCTGACGATGGTGGGGGCCGACCAGTTCTCTTGCGACTGGAGAAACCGGCAAGTGTCAGTCAATTACAAAGCCGGCGGCAAGTCGGACGGGGATCTGGTATCGCTGGAAGTCCAGTAGCTGACAGAGTGGGTCAATCCCGCGTCGTCTTGACGCGTTCTTGCGCAATTTCTTTATTATCGTGAAGCGCACGGTCACGTTTCTGCATCTTTAGAGGGTCGTGACTGCTTGGGGCAATCCGACGCTTCCCTTCCGCTCGCAACGGGCGACCGCGCGGGTGACCGTGCCGCACTACGGGTCCGCAGGGGTGACGCCTGGGCCGGTAGCCGGGGCGGCGCAATATTGCCAGCAATTGGAGCGAGGGGAGATCCTGTATTTTGGGCGGTCTCCGTTTGTGGTGTCCGGGGAGGACTGCTCTTTCTTAATGCAGGAATCGCGGGGCGGGTCGCGTCTGCACAAGAACGTTTCTTACCGCCCTGAAGAAGACGTCCTGCGCGGCTTCAGCGGACCGGCGAAAACTCAGGAGAATACGAAAAGAATTCTGCGGGAATATTCGGAAACGGTCACGGAGTTTGTGAGCCGCTTCCTGATTCCTTATGCGGGTAAAGCAGAGCGCGACTACGCGAGCTTTCGTCCCGTGGAAGAAGAAGGGCGCGATCTTCCTGTACACAAACGTAACGACTTGTTGCACGTGGATGCGTTTCCGACGCGGCCGACGCGCGGGGGCCGGATTTTGCGGGTGTTTACCAATATTCATCCTTTTCGCAGCAGGGTGTGGCGTACCGACGGGCCGTTTGCCGCGCTCGCGCAGCGGTATGCCGCGGCAGCAGGGTTGCACGAAATGCGGGAATCGAAGATCTGGAACGGCGCGATGTCGTGGCTGCGGGCGGCGGGACTGCGCATTCCCGAGCGATCGCGCTACGACCGGTTCATGCTCGCGTTTCACGACTTCCTGAAAGAAAACGCTGGCTACCAGGCGCGAAACGACAGCGAGCAGGTGGAGTTTCCCCCCATGTCGACGTGGATGGTATACACCGATGGCGTTGCGCACGCAGTGCTCTCGGGACAGTTCGCGTTGGAGCAGACGTTTGTGATTCCCGTGGACGCGCTGGTGTCTCCCGCCGAATCGCCTCTCCGGATTCTTGAGGGCATTGCCGGAGAAGCGCTGGTGTGAGCTTTTTGTTGTAACATCCTCGCGTGCGAATCGCTTCTCTATTCCTCTACCTTCTCTGGGCAATTTCCTGCTTCGCTTTAGACCCGGTGTCGCGAACCGTGCATTGCGAGAATGCCGATTACCAATATCTGCTGTACGCGGAACCCCACACAGCGCCCGCTCCTGCCGTGCTGTTGCTGCACGGGGCGGGAGACCACGCCGCCAACTTCATCGACACCTGGACGCATTTGGCGCATCGCGAACATGCGGTCCTGATCACCCCTGAGATTCCGCGGGAAATCAAGTTTGAGGGGGTCGCGCCAGCGGTGTTCGAATGCATAGTCGAAGACGCGAAGAAGCAGACGGCGATTGATGCGCAGCGCATTTATCTGTTCGGGCACTCGATGGGGGGCTACCTGGGCTTCGACACCGCAATGTATGACTCGCAATTCTTTGCGGCAGCGGCGATTCATGGTTCGGACATCGCCGATGACTATGTATCGATTCTGGAGAAGGCGAAGAGGAAGATCCCGATCGCGATTTATATCGGAGACAGCGACCAGTACAATCCGCTGGCCCATGTGCGGAAGACACGCGATCTGCTGAACAAAGATGGATTCCCCATCCATTATGTGGAGATCGTGGGCCACGATCACAACTATTACGAAGTCGCCGAGAAAGTGAACAAGGATGCGTGGAAGTTTTTCGAAGGCGAGAAGCTGACCAGCAAGTAAAAACTACTGTGTCCCAAATCCCTTGCCTGGCATGAGGGCCATCACGATGCCGAGCGCGGCCATCACGAGAACGAAATAGACCAAGGTTTTCCGGCTTGGTTGCGGTGGCAAGTCTTTCGTGAATGACCGCCAGGCGGCGCCAGCCGCCACCAGGAAGAATACGCTCTCGCCGAGCACCAGCCACAATGCCAACGATGCTGTGAGAATTGCGAGGCGCTCCCCCTTGCTCAATGCCGCAGCAGCCTGGCCGCCATCGAGTACCCAGACCGGAATCAGGTTCAGCACGTTGAGCCAGGCGCCAGCACGTGCTAAAGCCGCCCATATGCCGAGCCCGGTTTTCCACCACAAGATTGCGCACACAACTGAGGCGAGCCACCCGGCAACCGGCCCGGCAAGACTGATGGCGGCGCGTGTCTCGAGGGAAACGCCCAGACCCTGCCATCGTACATAGGCTCCCAGACCGGGAAGGAAGATGGGCATGTCGGCCGGCAGGCCACGGCGTTCAATGTCAATGAAATGTCCCATTTCGTGGATGAGAATCAGGACGGCAAAACCCACTCCGAACCTCGCTCCGTAGATGCCCCAATAGACGCCCATGAAGGCCGCCAAGCTGAGCAGGAAATTCAGTTTGAAGATGACGAGCAGAGCTTTGCTCTTGGCGAGCAGAACGGCGATGGGGGCGAGGGGGCCGAAGCGCTTGGCCCAGGGATGCTGGGGCTCCGGCGGCCGCTCTGTCGCATCGGCGCGGAGATCGAGGTGGAGAGCATGGTCGCGAATCCAAGCCGCCTGCTTGGATGCTGGAGGCAGAAGGGGCAGCGCGGTCAACCAACGCTGCTGAGCCTGTCGTAGTTCTCCTTTGGCCTCGAGAGTCTTCGCTTCGGCGGAGATGCGCTCCAGTTCATCGGCGTGCACCAGGGCGTGGCAGCGGTTGCACTCGACCGCACTGGGCGCAAGCTCGCTCAAGCAGCGTTTGCAGTTTCTGATCAGGTCGGGAGTGATTGTAGACACAGGATTCCGGGCTCAGTTCGAGGACGGTGCAGCGTTCTGAAAGGGGCCGGAGACTTCGATCGCTGGGCGTCCGGCCGTGAGCTTCCAGGCAATTCGCATTCCTACAAAGAGAATGACGAGACCGATTAGGCCATGTAGCGGATCTGCCATGAGATCCATAAATGGAGAAGCGAGTCCTAGAAACAGGAGATAAGCGAGGGCAGCGCCGAAGCTGACTTTCTTAGCGGGTGCTTCGGCGGCGGGTTGGGCCTCGCCGGGCTGCGCCTGGCTTACTTGCGTCGTAGGATGAGATTTTTTCTCTTTGGAAAATTGCGCAATGGCCATAGGGATGGCAGCGATGGAAACTGCCGCGTAAGTGAGAAGGACAGCGGTGATCTGGTAGCGGCGCCCACCGATCCCGTTGGAGCCTTTCATCATAGCCTTGCCGACGAGGTATCCGACGGCGAGAGAGAGATAGCCGATGACTAGGCCGGTCATGATGCCGAATGCGGCGTAGAGAATCATGCCTAGCAGCGCTGCGCCGATACCGAAGGCGAACGCCCTCGCATAGGCGGAGTGCTTGTCTTTCGGAGTGCTGCGTGCCCATTGATCGGCACAACTCGCGCACGCCATCGCATCGTTGACGCGGTAATACTGGGTGGCTACTGGCTGGTTACAGAATTTGCAGTGATCGGTGGCGGAGAGTCCATTGTATTCAGCCGTGCCGAATTGCGGCGTTGCTGCCGGGGGGCCAAGGTCTGACATGGCGCGAAACGATAGCACGCCGGCTGGCATTGGAAAAGAGGAAAGTAGGATACGGAGACGTACGGCTCTAGTAAGTCGAGTTAGGGAAATGAAACACCCCACTTATTCACGAATATTCACGAAGAGATTCGATCGCGAATGAGTGAGGTGTTGATTAGGCCGAGGATCGTGCCTACATTCCGGGCGGCTTGATGAGACCGGGCCAGCTGCCGCTGCTCCAACCAGTGAACTGGGCGCCGTCGACGGTGCTTCCTTCGCGATACTCGAAGGTGCGATTTCCACCGCGGGAGTCGCGGGCGAAAATCCGCAGTGTCTTTACCGTGCCCGGCGCAGGATCTACTCCGAAGGTATCGTTGCCCATACGGAAGGTGCGGTTGGAAGCTGCGAGTTTCTGCAAGCGCTGGGTGACATCGACCCATTGCTTGCCGGCTCCGTAGTCGGCGCGAGTGATCTGGTATTGCTGCGACGGACCGGGTCCCCAATGGCCGCCGCTCCAGCCAGTGAATAGCGCACCGTCAACCAGGCTGCCTTCGCGATAGTCGAAGGTGCGGCTTACGCCGCGCGTGCTGCGGGCAAAGATGCGTAAGGTCTTCACGGTGCCGGGCGCCGGATCGACGCCGAAGGTGTCGTTGCCCATTTTGAACGTCTGATTGGAAGCGGCGATCCGCTGCAGCTTCTGAGTGACATCGACGCGTTGATTGCCGGCTCCGTAATCAGCACGAAGAATTTGATATTGCTCGCTGGGGTTGGGTCGTCCAGGACCCCAATTGCCGCCGCTCCATCCGGTAAACTGCGCGCCATCGACCGTACTTCCCTCACGATATTCGAACGTACGGTTTCCGCCCTTCGGGTCGCGCGCGTAAATGCGCAGAGTTTTCACCTGGCCGGGCGCGGGATCGACGCCGAAGGTGCTGTTGCCCATGCGGAACTGAGTATTCGCAGCGGCGATCTGCTGCAGCTTCTGAGTGACATCGACGCGTTGATTGCCGGCTCCGTAATCAGCACGAAGAATTTGATATTGCTGCGCGACAGCAACCGAGCTGAGGGTTAGTGCGCAGGCTGTGAGCAGAAGAGCTGTTTTCAGGGTCTGCTGAAATCGCATAAGAACCTCCAGGACTGGGACTTCCTCCGACCATGGCCCCAAATTGAGGGCGAATTCTACATCTGCGGGTCAAGAAAGCGGTATAGGGGAAAACCCTATGTGAGCAGGAACCCTGGAACCTATCCGGGAAAGAAGAAACCCTTCCGGGGGAAGCCGGAAGGGTCAGGAGATGTAGCAATCCGGCGGCTTAAACGCGGACGACGTTGCCCGCCTGGAAGCCCTTGGGGCCTTTCAACAGATCAAACTCCACGGTCTCGCCTTCGTTAAGTGTGCGATACCCGTTCTCTTGAATCGCGGAGAAATGTACGAAGACATCCTCCCCGGTGGAGCGCTGGATAAATCCATACCCTTTAGCCCCGTTGAACCACTTCACTGTGCCCTTCTCTCTCACAAAGTACTCCTTTCGCTACTTCTTATTTGAACTTCTTCCGCTGCCCCGTGCGAAGCCCTAGAAGTGGTGCGTCCCCCTCAAGAGGAGCGGAAGCCCTGCATGGCGCATCTGGTTGGGGAAGAAACCGTGCCTTAACGCGAAAGGCTCCTGAGCTGTGCGCGGTAGAGAAAGTAAGGCGCAAAGCTCAGGAGCCTGTCAACGTGACCCGTGTTTCGACTGCCATCCAGCAAAACATCAACCTGCTTTTGAACTCACCGAAAGTGATTTTCCTCCGGCGAGCACCAGATAATATGCACTTATGAGGATTCTGGCAAGTAGAGAAATTGGGCTGCAAGCTTCCTAGAGTCATAGGTTTGCGTTACCTAGGGGCTGGCGGAAGGTACTATCGTTTGCCTAGCGGTACAGTGGTTAAACCGATTTAACTGCAACCTTTTGATAACATGACAGAAAACCACATGCATGACCAAAAGTCAGCAATTGTGACTGAGCCCACGGGAGCGCCGCGTCGGTTCGCTCGCCATTCGCGCGCGGGGGTTTACTCGGGGTTGGTTTTTTCCACAGTTCGGTATTTGTTGCGGACCGAGGTTCATACCTTTGCTTTCTCGGTGGCGGCCAACGCCCTGCTCTCTTTCTTTCCGTTTGTGCTGCTGATGATGATGCTGATCCGGAGAGTATTTCATTCTCCGGTGATGTACGACGTGGTGGTGCAGTTGCTGCGTGACTACCTTCCTGCCGGGCAAGATTTTGTGATTCGCAACTTGAACGCACTGGTGCAGGCGAGGCACCGTGCGCAAGTCGTGTCGCTACTGATTTTGCTGGTGACCTCGACTGGCGTTTTCATGCCGCTGGAAGTAGCGCTGAACCGCATCTGGCGTTTTCCGAATAACCGGTCTTACCTGGGGAATCAGCTGATCTCTTTGGGATTGGCATTTGCCTGTGGAGTGCTGGCGCTTTTGTCAGTGGCGATGACAGCGGGAAATGTGGCTTTGCTGACAACCGTGATGTTGGGACACGGAGTCTTCTTCGTGCGGTTCGTGGGATTTCTGGTGATGAAAGTTTTCGCCGTGGCCGCGAGCATCGCGATTTTCTTTTTGATCTATTGGCTGCTGCCGAACGGGAAGGTTCCGGCGCGCGCGGTCATGCCAACGGCGGTGATCATGGGATTGCTGTCGGAGACGATGAAGTACTGCTACATCCTGGCGCTTCCGCGGCTGAACTTTCAGGAAGTGTATGGTCCGTTTGCATTGTCGGTGAGTTTGATGTTCTGGGCATTCCTGTCGGGATTGTTGTTATTGACGGGAGCGCATTTGTCGGCAGAGTTGCAGCGGCGCGAGTTTTAGGTTTTTTCACACCCAAATACTTTTGGGCCACCGTGGCCGGCGGGACGCCGGCGCTACTTTTGGTCACGTAGCCGAGTGATGCCCGGCACAGTACTTTTGGGATTCGGCTTTTAGGATGTTGCCCTACCCGTTAGCGGCTGGCCTCCTGTGAGGCTTGCATGCATTTCTCATTGTCCCGGTTTCTTCTGGTTCTGTGTCTTTCATCTTTTCTCGCCCACGCGCAGGCGGCGGCAGAACCTTCCTTGCACCAGATGGCGGCTGCGGCTGGCTACATCTTTGCCGGAACGGTCACTGCTGTCGAGAGGGTGCCGGCGATCCATTCCAATGAAATAGAGACGATTCGCGTCACCTTTCGCGTCGATGAAGGCGTTCGCGGCGTGCGGTCGCGGCAGACGCTTACGATTCGAGAGTGGGCAGGACTCTGGAACGCGGGCGAGCATTATCGTCAGGGCGAGCACGTGGTGTTGATGCTCTATCCGCCGAGCCACCTGGGATTAACGAGTCCTGTGGGTGGAGCGCTGGGCAAGTTCGCTGTCGACCGCGACGGCAACCTTGCGACGCAACCAACAGAAACGCTGGTGCACGATCCAGTCGTCGGGCCGTGGTTGCGCGGCAGAAATCATGTCAGTGGACGCGACTTCGCCCGCGTGCTGCGACGCGTGGCCAAGGAGTAAGCCATGGCAGAACACTTTCACTTTCATCAGGTAACCAGGCAAGAGCCAGTTCGGCCGAGGGTGGTGGAGTTTCACGATCCGCACCGTCCGCCCAAGGCAGTGCGGCTGTTCTGGCCAGTGTTCTATACGGTGCTTCTGATTGTGTTGTTGCTTTTCTTTTTTGTGCGTATGGCGCGGGGGAGTGGTCCGGCCTACGTTGCGGGCATGAGCTATTTCGATCCGTCGGTGAAGGGGCAGCCGCTGGTTTGGGCGGGGGGGACGATCAGCTACTACACCGATCCGGGCGACTTGAGTCCGCTGCTGCCGCACGCGGCCGCCGACGCATTTGTGGCGGACGCGTTCAGCCGCTGGACTCTGATTTCCACCGCCGCCGTTGCCGCGGGCGAGGGAGGACAACTCGCCGAAGACGTCAACGGTAGCAATGTGATTGTGAATCCCGACGGCACCATCACCATGCCGGCGGATATTCTTCCGACCGCGACCACGAAGCCGCTGGGAATTGTCTATGACAGTGACGGATCGGTGACCAGCGCGCTATTGGGATCAGGCGCGGGCGGCGCGGCGCTCTGCTTCAGCAACGCGGTCTCTGGCGGAGTCGACAACCTTGGGCACTAACGCGCAGTTTCTTCATGCCCTGGTGCTGATCAATGGCAATTGTGCGCAAACGTCGGCTCAGTTGCCTGACGTGAAGTACCGAGTGGTGCGCGTGTTGGGCCGGGTACTAGGGCTCGACTGGTCGCAAGTGAATGTCAATGTCGTCACCTGGAAGCCCCTGCCGACGGCGGACGACCTGGCGGGATTTCCGGTGATGCATGAATCCGACCACGCAAGCTGCGTGCCGATTTCAATCTGCTATCCCAATGCCGATGTGCCGAAGATGGATGATCAGGCAGCGCTTTCGCGCCTGTATCCCGTGACCAGCCAGAACATCGGGAATTTTTCCGGCAAGCAGCTCTTCTCGCAGAACAGCGTACGCATTCATGGCAGCGTTCATTTCGTCGACGGCGGCGTAGCGGGGCAACCGATGCAAGGCGTGAATGTGATAGCGCGGTGGATCGATCCCTCGACTGGGCAACCGTCTCACGCTTATAGCGCGGCGGCGGTTTCCGGTTTTCTCTTCCACGGTTATGCCGGGAATCCGATCAACGGAAACGTCGACGCCACCGGTCAACCTTTCGACCAGTTTGGCTCGGATGATGCGATGTCGGAAGGCTTCTACGATCTCGCGGGATTGCAGATTCCGAACGGCGGAAACAGTGCGCAATATCAACTCACGGTAGAAGCGCTCGACCCATTATGGTCGCAGACGATCAGACCCTACGGGCCGGGGCAAGTGCAGCCTTCGGGTGCGGCGCAGCCGATCACGCTGACGGTGAGCCTGGGCGGCGATACGCAGCAGGACATCCTGATGCAAGGGAGCGCGCCTCCCATTGCAGACACATTTGATCCTGCGACGTACGACGCCCCCGCGCCCGTACCCAAGTCCGGAGAATGGGTCGGAACGATCAGCGGATATGGCGAGTCAGACTATTTTCAATTCACTGGACAGGTGAACCGGTCATTGTCCGTGGAAGTAACAGCACTCGATGACACCGGCGTGGCGTCGGGGGAAAAGGTGCTGCCTGTAATCGGCATGTGGGCGCTGGCGGATCCCCCGGGTACGCTGCCACCTGCCGCCACCCCTGCGGCATTTCTCAATCCGCTCAGCATGCTCGGCATGTCTCAGCTGAATGTGAATTTGTTGCAGAGCACGCAGTTCCGCGTGGGCATCTCTGATTTCCGCGGCGACGGGCGGCCCGACTATCGCTATCGCGCGCGGCTCTTTTATGGCGACAGCGTGATTCCAGCGCGGGCCAGCGTGCGCGGGGGAACGGCCCTGATGGTTCAGGGGTACGGATTCCATCCGGGGAGCACGGTCCAGGCGGGGACGGCAATGGCCGCAGTCATGTCGACGTATCCCAACCAGATCATGCTGGCGGCGCCGGCAGTAACCGACGGCATTCAAGATGTGACTTTGAAGGACCCAGCCACGGGAGCGACTTCGATTTTGACTGGTGCTCTGACGTATGGCGCGGCGCCAACGGACACGATCAAGCTGATCGCGGGAGCGAATCCCGCCACGCCGGTGGGAGGGCAGGGCATCAATCCCATTCGCGTGAGAGTTCTGGCGGCCGATGGAGTAACTCCGGTGGGGGGAGCCAGCGTGCAGTTTAGTGCGATCCCTTCTGCGGGATTCGACATCTGCAGCGGGGGCGGAAGTTGCACCGTACTTTCGGATGACAGCGGAGACGTGTCAGCATTCGTGACAGTGCTGAGCACCGGGAGCACGGCGATTACGGCGAAGCTAGCTCCCGCGTCATATTCGACGCCGCAGCAGGTGCAGACCACGATTCAGGGGAGCGAATCGGCGCTCGATTTGGCGATGGTGTTGCCTTATCAATACATCGCGCAGGGAGCGACTGTGGACATCCCGCTCTCGGTGCGGGTGTTATCGAATGGCACGCCGGTGACGGGAAAGAGCGTGAAATTCACGATCGTGTCGGGAACAGGCACACTGACTGCGGCAACGGTGGCAAGCGACACGAACGGATTCGCTTCCACCACGTTGCACGTTACTGCGATTGCGAATGCTGTACAGGTGACGGCGTGCGCGGAGCCGGGGGACGCTCCATGCCAGACTTTTTATGGCACGGTGACTCCTGTCTCTCAATTGAAACTAGCTCCGGTCGGTGGCAGCACGCAGGTGGTGAACGCGGGGCAGGCGTTCGCACCAGTGGTGGTGCAGGTGACGGACTCGGCCGCGCCTCCGAACAATGTGGTGGGGGCAAGCGTGGTGTTTCGGTCCATGGTCATGCGCGTGGACGATGATGCCACGATCGAGCAGACTGGGGAAACGATCATCACTTCGCTACCGATGCCCGTGATTCTTTCTTCGTCGCAGAATACAGTGGCGTCGGGCAGCAATGGCCTGGCGAGTCTGCAATATTCTCTTCAGTTCTCCGCGGAAGTGGAGGGGACGGCGAACGTGGGGACAAGTTCGCTGCCGTTTGAATTGGAGGCGATGGGGAAGGTGTCGGGAGGATATCGGGGGAAGGCGCGGATACGCCGCGCCGCTGGGCCGCGAACGGACGAGTGAACGGAGGCTTGTGTCGAATCTCTCTCCTTACTGACGTCATCCCGAGCGGAGCGAGGGATCTGGCGCGGATCATACGTTCCCTGCACTGCACGCCAGATCCTTCGCCCTTCCGGGCTTAGGATGACGTCTTAGATGGAAGAGGGTTTACATGCGGACACCAAAGCACTTCTACGTCTACATCATGACGAATGGACCGCGTTCTCACGTTCTCTACATAGGCATGACGGCTTATCTTCCTCGGCGAGTCTTTCAACACAAACACAAGCTTATTCCCGGGTTCACCAGCCGTTACAACATTACGCGGTTGGTTTACTGGCAGATGTTTCCGTATCCGGGAGATGCCATTGCTCGCGAAAGAGAAATTAAGGGATGGCGAAGGAGTAAGAAAATTGCTCTGATTGAATCAATGAATCCACACTGGCATGATCTGGCCGAAGAATGGGAAGACGTGTATAAGCCGGTCGACCGGACGCCTGTTACGATTCTGTCCCGCTCACACTGACGTCATCCCGAAGCGAAGCGAGGGATCTGGCGTGGGCTACGACGTTCCCGGCCCTGCACGCCAGATCCTTCGCCCTCTCGGGCTCAGGATGACGTCTTCAAAAAGGTGAGTTTTTACTTTTTTGTCCATTGATCCACCCAGTCGTTGACCGTCTTGTACCAGAGTTGCGAGTTCTGCGGCTTCAGGACCCAGTGGCCTTCGTCGGGGAAATAGAGCATCTTTGACGGGACTCCCTCACGTTGCAGCGTGGTGAAAAGTTGGAAACCTTCGCTGACGTCGAGGCGGTAGTCGAGTTGTCCGTGGACCACCAGCGTCGGCGTCTTGAAGTTCGTGGCGTATGTGTTCGGAGACCACTTCTCGTAACTCGCGCGGTTCGTGTATGGCGTGCCCTTGAATTCCCATTCCTGGAACCACAGTTCTTCGGTGGTGCCCCAGGTGGAGACCGCGTTGAACTGGCCGTCATGCGAGACGATGCATTTGAAGCGGTCGGTGTGGCCGAGGATCCAGTTGGCCATGTATCCGCCGTAGCTTGCGCCCAGCGCGCACTCGCGGTCTTTGTCGATGAACGGGTAAGTCTTCTCGGCGTAGTCGAGACCCTTCATCAGGTCTTCGAACGGAGCGCCGCCCCAATCGCCGTTGATGGCGTCGATGAATTTCTGACCGTATCCGGTTGAGCCGTGGAAGTTGATCATGACGACGACGTATCCGTTAGCCGCGAAGAGTTCGGGATTCCAGCGGTAGCTCCAGTCGTCTCCCCAGGCACCTTGCGGGCCGCCGTGAACGAGGAACTTCACGGGATATTTCTTGCTGGCGTCGAAGTTGGGAGGCTTGACGAGGAAGCCTTGGACTTTGTCGCCATGGGCGCCTTCGAACCAGAAGGTTTCGAGGGGGGACATGGAGACTTGGGAGAGGACGGAGTCGTTGAGGTGGGTGAGCTGTTTAGGTTCAATGCATTGTCGATCCGAATCTTAGACGACGCATTGGCTGACAAGAATTTTGTCCGGGCCGTTCTTTGCAATGTAGATTTCGTTGGGCGCCGCTAGCGACATCCGGGTGAAGATTAGAGTCCTTGCCATTTGGTGAATGCAAGATCGTCGATAGAATCCACCAATCACCGTGTACGGGTTCTGTATCGTGCCATCGACTCGGCCGAACTCTCAAGACGGGCACAGCGCCCATACTGCTCGGCAGCTAAAATAAAATGTCTGTCGAGTCTGGCGCCCACGCGAATGTTCCGACCCAGTTGTCAAACCCTGCTGTCAGATTCTTCTTCTCTCCCGTCTTCCGGTCGTACAGCATCAACCGAAACCGATCGCTCTCGTACCCCGGACGCTGCTGGGCGCGGTAGGCGATGTACTTGCCATCGGGAGAATAGAGCGGCGTTGAGTCGCTGGCGGGATTGTCGGCGGTGATGTTCTTGGCTCGGCGGCTGCGGCGGGGCGCCGGTCTCGAAGTTGACGGGGACGATCCACAGATCGTTGTTGGTCGAGGTGGCTTCGACTTTGTCGTGGTTCGAGGTGTAGCAGAGTTCCTTGCCGTCGGGCGAGAAGGCGTAGTCGTCCTGTCCGCCGAGCGAGAAGACAGGAGCGTCGTAGTCGCCCGGGGTGAGGTCGCGAGGCATGCCGTCCGTCGGTCGCCGACGACGAAGATGTGGCTGCGCTTGCCGTCTTTGTAGGCGTTCCAGTGACGGTAGAGCAGGTGCTCGAAGATCAGCGCCTTGACCTTGGATTTCTCGCGCTCCTCGAGAGTCTTGGCGTTGCAAGCGGCTTCGGCGTCGGGCGCGCCATCGCACTCAGGATAGACATCCGAAGTGAACAGAATGTTTTTGCCATCGGGAGACCATAGCTCTCCTCCGGCCTCGGTGGCGATCGACGTGAGCTTGTGCACGCCTGTCACGGTTCCTGACGCGCTGTCGAAGTCGGCGATCCAGACCTGCGATCCGCCTTCTTTGTTGGACATGAAGGCGAAGCGCTTGCCGTCGGGCGCCCAGCGCGGACGGTCGGCATCTGCTGGGCGAAAATGATTTCTCGAGCTCCGCCGCCCGCGGTGGGAACGATCCAGATGTGCGGGGTTTTGGTGTTGGCCTCGAGGCTGACATCGACCACGCTGAAGAGCACCCACTTGCCATCGGGTGACGGAACGGGTTCGCCGACGCGTTTGAGCGGCCATCATGTCTTCAAAGGTGAATGGATGTTTCTGCGCGAACAGCGGAAGAACGCAAAGAAGCGTAAAGAAAAGGACGCACAGGCGGCGCATGTTCGTGTCTCCGGAGAACGGGAAAGTGTACTGCAAGTTGGGGGCGGGTGCATGTGATGGCGAGCACTCAGCATTCAGCACTCAGCATTCAGCCCGTTGAGGTTCCCCGCACTGCACGCCAGATCCTTCCCCGCTGGCGCGGGTCAGGATGACGTCATATTTGTGAGAGCTGCGCATATGTAGGAAGTGAATAAGGGCTGAGTGCTGAATGCTGACTGTTTTTTTTCGGCAACTTTCTTGCCCTCTTCCACGTCTAACGAAGTAGGCAGAACTGCAGCTCCCTTGCACTCCGGCCCCCTGAGCGGAGAGGGTACGGTGGCAAGGGAGCGGCGGTATTCAGCGCACACCAGCCCTCTTCCGCTACACTAGTGCTTATGAAATTCCTCGCACGCCTCGCCTTCGTGCTGCTGTTGGCTTTACCTGTTATTCGCGCAGGAAGGCGATCTGGATAAAGCGCAGCCGAAGGGCATTACTCCGGAAGAAATCATCACGCGATTCTCGAACAAAGAGAAAGAATTCAAAGAGGCGCGCGACCACTACACCTACCGGCAATCGGTAACGGTGAAGACCCCGCAGGATAACGGCACCTACCAGGAAGTGTTCGACGTGGTCTTCGATGATTCAGGGCAAGCGGCTGGAGAACGTGGTTTTCGCTCCGCAGAATTCGCTGCAGATTCTGCAAATGTCGCCGGAGGATCTCGACGATATCCGCCATCGCCTGCCGTTTGTGCTCACCAGCGACGAGATTCCCGAGTACCAGATTCTCTACGTCGGACAGCAGAAGGAAGACGAGCTGCAACTGTTACGTCTTCGACATCGCGCCGAAAGAGATCGTGGGCAAGAAGCGGTATTTTCAGGGACGCATCTGGGTCGACAATCAGGATTTTCAGATCGTGAAGACCTATGGCAAGACCGTTCCCGACATCACGGGAAAAAAGCACAAGGGCAACGAGAATCTGTTTCCGAAGTTCACGACCTGGCGGCAGCTGGTCGATAACAAATACTGGTTTCCCGCCTACACGAAAGCCGATGACGTGCTGCACTTCCAGGGTCCGAGCTGGGGATGTGCGCATCATCGAGATCGTGAAGTACGAAGACTACAAGCGGTTCGGATCGGATGTGAAGATCACCTACGACGGGCAGGAAGTGCAGAAGGACAAGGGCGATCAGAAGAAGCCGCAGGATCCGCCGAAGTAAAGCAGTCAGCACTCAGCATTCAGCCAAAACAACAAACCTGACGTCATCCCGAGCGGAGCGAGGGATCTGGCGAGTAGTAACGGTGTCGCCGCCACCCGCGAGATCCTTCGCCCTTGTGGGCTCAGGATGACGTCAGAGGAGTAGGTTTTGTTTTGGCTGAGTGCTGAATGCTTAATAGAACAAATACTTCCGCCACTTGTCGTCCGACCTTCCCATCAGGCGCATGATGTGGCGGCTGGTGTGGAGGTTGAAGGCGCGGGGTTCGCGCATCAGCTTCATGCTGGCTTCGAACGGCGTCTGGTTGCCCTTGCGGCGGTTGCAGGTGTGGCAGCAGGCGACGAGATTTTCCCAGGTGGAGTTGCCTCCGCGCGAGCGCGGGATCACGTGGTCGAGCGTCAGCTCTCCCGAGGGCAAAACTTCCGCACAGTACTGGCAGGTGTTGCGGTCGCGCAGCAGGATGTTCTTGCGCGAGAGCGCGCGCGTCTGGTGCGGAATGCGGCGGTACTCGAGCAGGCGAATCACCGAGGGCAGGCGCACGGCGAGGCGGGCGGCGTGCAGGAAGTGTCCGTTTTCTTCTTCGGTCATGGCGACGCCCTTGAGGACGAGCACGATGGCGCGGCGCGCGGCGCAGACATTGATCGGCTCGTAGGAGGCGTTGAGCACGAGGACGGGCGCATGCAGGGCGTGGCCGTCGTCATCCTGATGAGTACCGATCATCATCGGCGGCGGCAAATGCGTTCTGCTCATCGAGTTGTTCCACTTGCCCGACATAAATTTTCCGGATCTTCTTTCGTCAGCCGTGCGCTGCCATGGTGAGCCTGGCGTCGTCCTCCTCTACCGGCTCAGCAAACGCCGCGTTCAATTTCAAGGTTCGCGCTACTGTCGCCACCCACACTTTTGAGGCGCCGGCGCGGCGTAGAACTCGCGCGCACTCGGACGCCGTGGTCCCAGTAGTGTAGACGTCATCGACCAATAAAACTTCGCGTCCGGCGATGGCCTGCGGGTCGGTCACCGCGAAGGCTCCGCGCAAATTCTCGCGCCGCTGGTGGCTGGTGAGGCCTATCTGCGACTTGGTCTCGCGGCGGCGCTCCAGCAGTTTTGGCAGCACGGCGTAGTGTTCACTGCGGCGGACCTTCAGAGCAGCGCGCACAATCAGTTCGGACTGGTTGAATCCGCGCTGCCGCAGTTTTCTCGCGTGCAGGGGAACGGGAACCACAACAATCGAATCTGCCGTGAAAGCAATCTCAAGCCCGGCGATCACTTCGGCGAGCATGCGTCCCAAAACGTTCGCGGCGGGTCGCACCTGCTCGAACTTCAGCAGGTGAATCAACTCGCGCAATCCGCCGTCATAGCTTCCGTAAGCGGCAGCTCTTTCGAAAGGAGGATCGAGGCGGCGGCACAATCCGCAAAGAGGTTCATCCTCTTCCCCGGTAAAGGCGTGAGCACTCACGAGGCGCTCGCCGCAGATCGAACAGACTCCGCCGGCGATAGGCCGGATCGACGACAGGCACTCATCGCATACCGGAAGCCGGGAGATGTTAATCAGGGGCGCGCCGCAGATACGGCAATCGGAGGGAAACAAGGTCGCGAACAGGCTTTCAGCAATGCAGCTTGCCGAGGAGACCAGCGAAGCCACCAATACGTTTTGCTTCGTTACCGCTTTGGATCCATTGGCCCGAGTTGGATACTCGCTACTGCTGAAGACGAGCCTCCCTCGTCCGGCCGGTGCTACGGGGGCTCCAACCCGGACGAATCCCTTTAAGTATAGCGGGGCAATGGACCGGCGTGCAATCGCCAGAGATGGTTCAAGCGGCGACGCGCTGGACCGGCGGCGGATGCAATTCAGGGCGCTCGCGTACTTCCACAAAGTTGGGACGGTAATAGCGCCGGAAGCAGTCGCCACATCGTACGGCCCGAAGACCCACGAGCGGCAGAACGCGCCTCTCTAAGAAGTTACGAGGGCGGGAACGATAGCCTTCAACGCTCCCGCAGTCTTCACATTGGAACGTTTTGGACATCATGGCTGGTTAACCTCAGATGCTCGGGCCAGAGGGCAGGTTGCACTTAACGTATGGTAGCAAACACCGGTCAGACGGAAAAGTCGCGTTCCCTAATTTAACACGGGATTAATATAAGCTGGACGCTAAAGTTCGCAAGGGGCCCCCTTGTAAAGCAGGCGGGGCGCGTGGTAACGTGCGCGGTCTCAGCTAAGATGGAGCCGCACAATCAGTTGCGAGGATCCTTAAACTTATGAGCACTCCAACCATAGTCAAAGAAACCGAGCCGAAGAAGCATAAGCCGTACGTCCCGGAAAACATGGAAATGAAGGAGTTTACCTTCCGGGCCGTGCTGATCGGCCTGTTCCTGACCGCGCTGCTCGGGTCCGCAAACGCCTACCTGGGCCTGAAGGCGGGCATGACCATCGCCGCCACGTATCCGGCGGCCGTAATCGGCATGGCGCTGCTGCGGCTGATGAAGGGATCGCTGCTGGAAGAGAACATCGCCCGAACCGTGGGATCGATCGGCGAGTCGGTGGCGGCGGGAGCGATCTTCACGATTCCGGCCTTCGTGATGGCGGATCTATGGCCGGCCCTGACGCCGAGTTTCAGATCGCCCGAGTATTGGAAGTCCGTAGCGCTGATGATGATCGGCGGCACGCTGGGCATTCTTTTTGTAACCCTTCTGCGGCGCGTGATGGTAGAGGATCCCGATCTTCCGTACCCCGAGTCGGTGGCGGCGTCGGAGATTCATAAGGCCGGACAGCAGGGATCGACGGCGGCGAAGATTCTTTTCGCCAACATGGGATTCGGCGGATTCATGTATCTGCTGGGCGCGGTGAATGTGTTCAATCCGAACAACACATTCCCAGTCGTGATCGGCAATCTGGGCAAGAAACTTTTATTGCGGACAAGCACCAATCCCAATGTGGCAACAACGATGACAGGGGGCACGACGCTGTTTACGGCGCCGGATGTCAGTCCTGCGTATCTGGGTGTGGGCTACATTATTGGTCCCCGATTGGCAGCTCTGAACTTTGCCGGCGGCGTGCTGGCGTGGGGATTGCTGGTTCCGCTGCTAACGTTCACGATTGGACCTTATATCCAGGCAGGGCAACCGGCGGGACAAGAGATTTCATGGACCTTGCTGGCGAGTGCGATCTATTTCTCGATCGTGCGGCCGATTGCCGTTGGTGGCATGTTAGTGGGCGCATCGTACACGCTCTTCAAAATGCGCAAGCAGTTGGCGTTAGGAATGGGGCGGGCGGTTTCCGATCTGAAGAAGTCGGCGGCGGCGCATGCGGCGACCAATCGCACAGAGCGCGATCTTCCAGCTAAGGCAGTATTCGTCGGTGTGGGAGTTGTATTCGTTGCGATGATCGTGCTCTATCACTACTTCATTAGCGGCGCAGGAACCTTGACTGGCTCGCAGGTGCTCGCGGGTTCGCTGGTGGCTGCAGGCGTAATGATCATCATCGGATTTTTCTTCGCGGCGGTTTCGGGGAACCTGGTGGGGATGATCGGATCGTCAAACAATCCCGTGTCTGGCCTGACGCTTTGCACTCTGGTGATTGCTGCGCTGCTAATGGTGGCGATGGGAGTTTCCGGAACCGGCGGCGTCGCGGCGGTGTTGGGAGTGGCTGCAGTGGTCTGCGTTTCGTCAGCCGTGGCCGGCGAGATGTTGCAGGATTTGAAAGTGGGACACATTCTGGGCGGCACTCCGGCGAAGATGCAGGTTGGCGATCTGTTCGGCGTCGTGGTGGCGTCGCTGGTGTTGTTCTTTCCCATCGCGATTCTGGCGAAGGCGTATCACTTCGGCAGCGCGGCGCTTCCCGCTCCGCAAGCGGGTTTGATGGCGATGCTTTCGAAAGGCATTGTCGGCGGAGACATGGCTTGGCCGCTGGTGATTGTGGGCATCCTGCTCGGTCTGGGGATGATCATGATCGAGGTGAAGAGCGTGATGCTGTTCGCCGTCGGCATGTATTTGCCGCTGGGAACGACCTTCTCGATTTTCGTGGGCGGCATTATTCGCTGGATTACCGACAAGCTGCGTGATCGCCGCGGATACAACGATGCGCAGAAGGCTCGGGTGGAAAATGCGGGCGTGTTGACGGCTTCGGGAATGATTGCCGGAGAAGCGCTGTGCGGACTGGTGATCGCGGGACTGGTGGGATCGGACCACGATGTAACGCTGTTCAAGTGGACTCCGCCATTCCTATTGGCGCTGGGCGCGCTGGCGATTCTGGCGCTGGTCATGATCCGTGTCCCGCTGGCGAATGCGGGGCGGCCGGAAGATCCGGCGCCGCCGACGGCGATCATGTAATTCGATTTGCAGAAGCGGGAAGTTAGAATGCAGAAGTGCTGGTTGTGGCTTCTGCATTTTCTTTTATGGCGATTGCGGAAAATCTGGCTATCGTGCGCGAGCGGATTCAGTCGGCGGCGCGTCGCTGCGGGAGGAACGCGGGCGACGTTACGCTGATGGCGGTATCGAAGACGCATCCTCCAGAGTTAATCCGTGAAACCTATGAGGCGGGGGTTCGTCTGTTCGGCGAGAACCGGGTGCAGGAGTTTGCGGGAAAGGCCGCGAGTTTGAGCGGTCTGCGAGATGCGCAGTGGCACATGATTGGGCATTTGCAGACGAACAAAGCCGCGAAGGCTGTTGAACTGTTTACCGCAGTGGACTCAGTCGATTCGATCAAGCTGGCGCAGAGACTGGATGCAGCGGCTCAGAGTCTGAGTGAGAAAATGCCGGTGTTGATTGAGATCAATGTGGGTGGCGAGGCGGCAAAGAGCGGCGTTGCGCCCGGGTCGAAGGAACTCGAGGATTTGCTAGCCGCGGCTGGCGGGTTTGGGTCTCTTGAGTTTCGCGGGTTGATGACGGTGCCTCCGTACTTCGATGATCCAGAGGCGGCGCGTCCTCATTTTCGCAGGCTGCGCGAATTGCGCGATCAGATTGCGGCGCGGCACTTGCATGGGGTTGGCATGGATGTGCTCTCCATGGGCATGTCGCATGACTTCGAGGTAGCGATTGAGGAAGGGTCGACTTGCGTGCGGGTGGGAACGGCGATTTTTGGGGAGAGAACATAAGCACTCAGCACTCAGCATTCAGCCATTCTGGACCAAGAATGACGCTTTCCCGGCTGAATGCTGAGTGCTGAATGCTGAGTGCTTGAGCCTGTGATTCCTATCAGAGACAGCCCGGAGGGCGTGACCTTCGCGGTGAAGATTCATCCGCGTGCGAAGAAAGACGCAATCACTGGCGAGGTCGCTGATGCCATCAAGTTGTCGCTCACTGCGCCTCCTGTTGAGGGGCGGGCGAATGAGGCTTGCATCGAGTTTCTCGCAAATCTTTTGAAGGTATCGCGCTCGTCGATTACTATTGCGTCCGGTCACACGAGCCGCAACAAAGTGATTCGCGTGACCGGATTGTCGGCTGCGGATGTGCAGCGACGTTTGGGAGTCTAGCGAACAGGAGCCGCGATTGAGCTTTTCCGAACGCTTGGAGGAGATTCGTACCGGGTTTGAGCGTCCATTCTGGGTCGCCAACATCAGCGAACTTTTCGAGAGGCTTTCCTATTACGCGGCGTTCGCGTCGCTGGCACGCTATCTACACGAAACTCTGAAGTTTCCCGTCGAACAAGCGAGCGGACTCACAGGACTGTTCGGCGGATTGGTGTGGTTTCTTGCGGCGTTCGGTGGAACGCTGGCCGACCGCATGGGCTTCCGGCGCGCGCTTTCGCTCGCTTATTTAATTCTCAGTTGCGCTTATTTTCTGCTGGGCTCGATCGGTGCCCCGTGGCTGGCGCCGGTGCGCGATGCGATGCCGCTGGTGGTGCTGGTGACGCTGGTTCTGATGCTTCCCGCGCTCGGCATTGCGCTGGTCAAACCGTGCGTAGTTGGGACGACGGCGCGCGCTTCGAAAGAGAGTGTCCGCTCGATTGGTTACTCGATTTACTACACGCTGGTGAATATCGGCGGAGCTGCGGGGCCCTATGTCGCATCGTGGGTCCATCAGCACATGAGCGTCGAGAATGTGTTTCGTGTGGCAGCACTCAGCGTCTTCGCTATGTTCTTTGCGGTGCTGCTTTTCTTCAAGGAGCCGCGACGATCTGGCGAAACACAGACGGTGAGTCTCGCCCAGGCGGCGAAGAACTTCGGAACGGTGCTCGGCAATCCGCGGTTCATGATTTTTCTGTTGATCTTCTCGGGCTACTGGATCGTGTACTGGCAGGAGTTCATTATTCTGCCGATTTACGTGCACAACTATATCGACCCTAAAGCCAATACTGAACTCATGCTGGTAACCGGACCCCTGACGGTGATTTCGCTGCAACTGCTGTTCAGTTTCCTCACGAAAAAGATTCCGGCATTCACCGCGATCACGCTGGGCACGCTGATCTCGGGACTGGCGTGGATTCTGCTTATCTTGCATCCCACGGTTCCGATGGTGATTGTCACTCTGGTCGCGGTGTCGCTGGGCGAGATCACGCAGTCTCCGCGATACTACGAATACATCTCGCGACTGGCGCCTCCGGGCCAGCAAGGCACCTACATGGGATTCGCATTTCTGCCGATTGGAATTGGTTCGCTGATTGGCGGATGGTTTGGGGGAAAACTCATCCACCACTTTGGAGAAGTCACACATCAGCCAACCTATATCTGGTGGGCAGTGACGGGCGTGGGGGTTGCGACCGCGGTGTTGCTGTGGATTTACGACAAGACCGTGCGGGTCGGCAGACCAGTTGCGAGCAACTAGTTGTCACTGCATCCCGCATCATTTTTCGATATGATTCCCGCCGATTTCTATGCCTAATCCTAAGCTCGCTCCTGCCTACATTGCCGCCCACATCCGGCGCGTATTGAAAGATGGCGGATCGGCTCCGCACGCTGAGGATGTGCAGTGGTTTTTCAAAGAAGTAGTGAAATCGCGCGGCTGGCGCACTGCCGAGTTGCGCAAAGTTGCGGTGCGCTTTCGCCGGGCGATTGTGAAGGAGGCTGGACTTCCCTTCCTGGTGCAAGTCGCCGATAAACTTTTTTCCAGCCGGGTTCTCGAAGAAAAGGCGTTCGCAGTGTTTCTGCTGGAGAAGAGCACCGATGAGCTTGGAGGCAACGATTTCAAGTTGTTTGAATCATGGCTCGCACGGATCGGCAACTGGGCCGATCATGACGGGCTGGTACATTATTTGATTGCGCCGATGATCACGGCAAAGCCCGCGCGTGCTCAAAAGGTTTTCCGCTGGGCGCGATCGCGCAACCGGTGGCATCGCAGGGCTGCCTGCGTGGCGCTGATTCAGGGCACGAGGCGCAAAATGTTTTTTCCAGAAATCGTGAGGCTCTCGAATTTGCTCCTAAAGGACGAAGACGATATGGTGCAGAAAGGCCTGGGATGGCTGTTACGTGAGACAGCGAAGGCCGATCCAACGCGTACAGTTCCCTACCTGATGACGATCCGCTTCACCGCGCCGCGACTGGTCTTGCGGACCGCGTGTGAGACCTTGCCCGCGGTCACTCGTAAACGAGTTTTGGCTGCGTGAGCAAGCTCACTATCTTCGGCCTCTTCGCGGTATCGGCGATGCTTGTCTGTTATGCCTTCGAAGATCGCAGCCGGTGGTTCATCCTCGCCTTCGCCGGGGCTTGCGCCCTGGGATCGATCTACGGTTTCCTGCAGGGAGCATGGCCCTTCGGCTTGGTCGAAGCGATCTGGTCGTTGGTGGCGTTACGGCGATGGTGGCTGTCGGGGCGGTGATATCCACTCATTTCCTATAGACGACTTCGCCATGAAAAATGGGGAAGTCCCTGCCAAAACCGCCACCGATGATTGCGCCGATACCACCCAGTAGAAGGGCAGCCCCTCCACGAGTCAGGGTGCCGTTTGTCTTGGAGGCGCCGAGGGCGGCACCGGCACTACCGCCTATTACGGCGCCAACGGCCGCGTTGCGCTCGTCGCTGTGTTCCAGGCGGACTTCACGAACCTCGTTCCGATTAAATGTGAAGGTGGATCGCCCGGTTCGAATGACACCTCCTCGATGAACGTCGCAAACCAGCGTATCGGCTGTTGCTTCCACAAAGACGCACAAGATGCGCAAGTGAGTTTTTACGCTGATGGGGGTGCCGGGAGCGATCTTCTGAACAGCGGGCCACCCAGCCGACTGAGCGGCCGCGCACTCACCGAGAAAACAGACGGCGAGTGTGCAGGTAATGAGTCTGTTGCGCATGTGAGACGAGTAAATGTCCATAGTGATAGTTGCTCTGAACTGTGAGAGTTTTGCGCCATCAGAAACGACGGCCGCTTCACGGGCGTTGACCGCACCTTAGCAATGGGTTGCAAGTCTGCGGCGTGCGGGCGGCCAGCACCGCCTGAAACGTCGGGGCCATGTGCTTTGGCACTTCAAAGATCACCACCTGGGAAGCTTTGCTCTCATCCCGGTAAGAAATCCGGAAGACGTGCCGATGTCTCCGTTGCTTAATCAGGCCGACGGCGATTGCCGGCAGGACGCCGAGGTGCCGGGTTACCGAGCGCGAGTACTCGAATGACTCGATCGCCGCATACGGGATCATGGACTTCGTCCCAGAATGCTCGAAGACAAGCGAGTCGGGCTGCGTGAGATCCAAATGCCCTACGGTGGCGGCGTTCAAGCCAGGAGAAGTGCCGCCTACGTACATCACCTCACCATCGGTCACGGCGGCCGCAGAAAGGGACACGGCAAGGAACAGCCCCAATGCCACGATTAACTTGTTCATGATTCACCTCATGTAAGCAAATCTAGGGGCGAGGGGCGCTTGCGGTATGCGCGTTTATGACACTTTCTTAAATGTCACAACGAAGCGAGTGGGCCGGTGATGAAATTCTCATAGCGGCGTAATTCCTGCATGGAAGATTCGGCAAGCAGGGGAAAGGTGATTGGACGGCATCCTTTCGGCAAGTGCGCCACTGTGACGACATCGCAGACCACTGCAGCGGCTTGTTTCAGACCGCGCTGCCAGTTGGCTTGCCGGGCATCGCGAAACATCAAGCTATCGCGATGAAGTCCCGCCGCGGTCAGCATCGTACGAGCCATTTTAAGGAAATCAGGCCATCGGGAGGCCACCGCGACCAAGGTGCCCGAAGGCGCAGGCAACCACTCTGCAAGAGACGAGGGTACGGAGCGAATATGCAGAGTCAGCAGTTCGGCTTCTGGTGGCAACAGGTTGCGCACGGCTTTTTCTTTGCTCGGAAGCACAACCGGGATCGCACCTTCAATGGCTTCAGCAAGCGGACCTTGCAGCCCGCGACCCTCGACACGAAAGGTAACGGCTTGTTCCATCTCGGCGATCACAATGCGCCGAAGTTCTTCGTCCGGTTCGATGACCAGAAAATGATCAGGCGGTTGCAATTCGAGCCAGCGGTGCAACCTCGACCGCAGCAGCGACAATGGAGTGCCGGTTTTGCGAGCGGAACGAAAGAGACCAGTAATTAGCTGGTCGAGCACCAAATCCGATGTATCGGTTCCCTGGGGTTTAGCGTCCCTCACATATACGCCGCTTCCATGTCTTGATTCAACCCAACCAGCGCTCTCGAGTTGACGGTAAGCCGCGCTGACGGTATTGGCGTGCAATCGGAATCGTCGTGCCATCTCGCGCGTGCTGGGCAAACGTTGGCCTGGAGCCAAGTCATCGCTCAGAATCCCCAGAACGACCTGGGTGACGAGCTGTTCGCGAATGCTGACTTTGCTTCTAGGGGCGAACCAGAAATGCATGGTTCACATCTTATGCTTCGAGGGGCGGCGGCTCCGGAAAATGCTTTGTCGAAGAAACGCATTCGCCTAAACTGCCCTCCTTGTTTAGAATAGGAGTTTGTCCATGAACCTAGCTGCCATCCAAGCCGCGTTGCGCGAGCGGAATATCGACGCGTGGCTTTTCTACGATCACCATCACCGCGATCCCATTGCTTACCGGGTGTTGGGTTTGCCTGAAGGTCTGATGGTGACGCGGCGCTGGTTCTACCTCATCCCAGCGAACGGCGAGCCGACCAAGCTCGTCCACAAGATCGAGTCTGGGCATCTGGACACGCTTCCGGGAACGAAGCATCAGTACGCGGGATGGCAGGAACTCTTCGAGAAGCTCAAGCAGGTGCTGGCGCCGCATCGCAACATTGCGATGCAGTACTCCCCGAACAATCTGGTTTTTACAGTGTCGCTGGTCGATGGCGGCACGCTCGAATTGATTCGTGGTCTGGGGAAGAACGTCGTCAGCTCCGGCGACCTGGTGGCGCAATTCGAGGCCGTGTGGAGCGACGAACAGATCAAGACCCACTTCGCCGCGCGAGATGCGATCGATGCCATCACGGCCGAGGCCTTTAAGGAAATCGGACGGCGCGTGCGCAACGGCGGCACCACGGAAGCTGATATCCAGAAGTGGTTCATGGAGGCATTCGCGCGGGAGAATCTGGTGACCGACGATCCTCCGATTGTGGCGGTGAATGGAAACAGCGGGAACCCGCACTACGAGCCGCATCCCGGCAATTCGGCTCCGATTCGCGAGGGCGATTTCGTGCTGCTCGATGTTTGGGGAAAGAAGAATACGCCCGAAGCCGTCTACTACGACATTACTTGGACGGGTTTCGTTGGCAAAGGTCCGTCGGACCGCATGCGCGATGTATTCAAGATTGTTCGCGACGGTCGCGACATCGGCGTGAAGACGGTGCAGGAAGCGATTGCGGCCGGGCGTCCGATTGCCGGATGGGAAGTGGATCACGCGGTGCGCGCGCACATCAAGAACGCAGGCTTCGGCGATAATTTTATTCATCGCACCGGACATTCCATCGGCACCGATGTGCACGCGAACGGCGCGAACATGGACGATCTGGAAATTCACGACGAGCGCAGGATCCTACCCAACTCCTGTTTCTCGATCGAGCCCGGCATTTACCTGCCGGAATTCGGGGTGCGTAGCGAGGTCGACGTTCTGGTTCGGCCGAAAGCGGCGGAAGTTACCGGAAAAATTCAAAGCGAGCTAGTCATTATCTGAATGGCAAATTCCACCGTGAGTAAACCGAGAGCGGCCGAACCCGCAGAAACGCAACCGCTCACCGCGATGGCGATGCTCGCGTCCCTCGTCGGCTGGCTGATTCCCGGCGCCGGACATCTTATTCTCAGACGCTATGTTCGCGGGCTGATCCTGATGGCATCGATCGTGACTATGTTCGTGCTTGGCCTGCTCATGCAAGGCCATGTGTACAAGCCGAATGGCGGAGACATCCTCGACATCCTCGGGTTTGTAGGCAACGTGGGAGCGGGCGGGTTGTACTTCCTGACGCTTGCCAAGGATTGGGGCCAGGGCGCGATCGCGCACGCGACCGCCGATTACGGGACGAAATATCTGATTGTGGCGGGTCTGTTGAATTTCATCGCGGTGGCCGACGCTTACCACATCGCGATTGGAAAGAAACCGTGATCCTGGAACTCTCACACTTCAGCGCCGCATTCTTCTTCGCGCTATTCGCCTCGGTGGTGTTCGGCATTACCCAGCGCAGTGACGCTATGGACCAAGTGAAATACGGCCTCTACTGCTTCGCCATGTTTCTGGGCGGAGTGTTCATGGCCGGTTGGGTTATGTGGATGCTAAGACACTAGAACCGGACCTCGGACTTCAGACCTCGGACTTCAGACCTCAGACCTCAGCCTTCAGAACCTTCGTCCCTGGCTTTTTCAGGTTCGGAAGTTTTCTTGTAGGTTTCCGCGAAAGTATTTAGAACTCATGACCCGAGGTCCGAAGTCCGAGGTCCGAAGTCCGAAGTCCGAGGTCCGAGGTCCGCTCTTACCCTTCCCATACAAACGCATCAAACACCCGTTTCGTATCGAATCCCAGATGACGATAGAGTTCGACCGCGCGGTAGTTGGCTTCGGTCACGGTCAATGACAGCAACGAGAACTTGCGCTCGCGCAGGTTGGCGGCGGTGGTGGCGAGCAGGGTTTCTCCGATGCCATGCGAGCGGTATTCCGGCAGCACACAAACCTGCGTGACATGGCCGACATCGTGACGGACTCGCGAGCAGAGGATAACTGCGATGACGCTCCGGCTGCGCTTGTTCACCGCGACAAATGATGATTCCGAGTCGAAAACTCCACATCCCGGGAAACGGACAATGTTATTGAGGAAGCGCAGCGATCCGCTAAGCGTGCGGTACTGATCGTTGATCTCCGCGTCGACGTGGCCCCGATAGGCAGTGGTGATCAATGCCGCGACGGGCTGATAGTCAGCCTCAGTCCAGCGGCGAATTTCGATTTCACTGCTGACAGGCTTCACCGCTTTCACCGGATCGGTCAGGGGAAGCACCATGAAGAGCCGCCCGTGCCGTGAGAACCCCTGCTCTACAAAAGGACGCGCAACCAGTCCGGTTTCGTGAATCAAGAGTTGGGCTTCGATGCGATGAATTCCCGGCGATTGCTGCAAGGTCTCGATTACATGAGTCAGGAGGCGTGACTCGACGCCATGGGGATCGGGGAGGCGCCCGCCGTTCGCGACAAAAAGGTCGCCGATCACGCCTTTGCTGCCTTCATAGACGAAGAAGGCGTAGCCGAAGATGCGTCCGCGATCGATGGCGGCGTAGCCGGGAAGAATCTTGGCGTCGACATAGCGCAGAATCATGTCAGCGGAGCCGCTGTAATCCCACGACAGAATCCGCTCCCATAGCCGGTTCTCGTCTTCCAGCAAGGAGCGCAAATCTACCGAGGAAAAGTGTCTAAGATCGAGAATTTCCAACCCTGGGGCTCCTGACGCTGCAGAACGAAAAACGTGAATCCGAAAGTGGAGTTTAGTGCTTCCTCGCGGCGCTAGGCAAACTGGCGAACATGGGCAGACAACATGAAGATGCGCAGCTAGTAGCTTCCCGCCTGCGCCACCCAGTAATAGTCCATTTTCTGCGGCTGGAACGTGCCGAGGTAGGAAACGCGGCGGTTGCGCAGAACTTTGCGGATTAGCTCTCGCGCGGCCTGGGGAGCGACCACGATGTGGGTCTGGGGAGGAAGCTTCCCAGGCTCATATTGCAGCATCGCTTGATTGCGATAGAAGGTGAGCCCGTATTCAGTTTCGCGCGGCACCGCGAAAACCGCCAGCGGAGGCAAAGCGTTTACATCTTCCATGCGAGCGATGTCGGCGAGAAGCGGGCGGGCCGAGAGAGCGTCATCGAGGACGGGAGCCCCGATCCGCAGCAGCGCGGCCACACTGAGCACCACCGGAATCAGAGTGACAAAGCGCAGCAATCGTAATCCCGGCGATCGCAGAAGCGTGATCGTAAGGCCCGCAGCCAGGATCGCTGCCAGCACGCAAGAAACTTCGGTGGCACGGTTCCACGGCAGATGATGTTGTTGCAGGATGTAGACAATCATCAAAGTGGGAACGATCAAAGACGCGGCCAGTACGGCATGGCCGACAATCCACAAAAAGTTGGGACGTTCGTTATCAGCGGTGTGACGGCGCACATACTCCGCCAAGAGCAACGCACCGGCCGGCAAGGCGGGCACGATGTAGCCGGGCAACTTCGATTGGGAGAACGAAAAGAAGACCAGTGGGACCACCATCCAAATCAGCAAAAACGCGTCGAAGGCGTCTTCCGAGCGCAGCATTTCGCGCTTCTCGGCAAGCCAGGCGCGAGCCGTCTCCCATGTAGCCGCGATTGCTAACACCGACCACGGGACCAGACCCAGCAGCATCACCGGGAGGTAATACCAAAAAGGTTCGGGGTGGTGGTAGAGGTTGGTTCCAAAGCGCGCCAGGTTGTGCTCGAGAATGAACTCGCGAAAAAACGGCGGATTCTTGATTTGGACCGCGATGTACCAGGGTGCGGCGATCACCAGGAAAAGCAAAATTCCGGGCAACCACAACATTCGCTTCACCATTGAGAGATCGCCTTTCGCAAGAGCAAAAGTCCCAATGATTACGACCGCGAGAAACAGGGCGACCGGGCCCTTCGCCAGAGTTCCCAGAGCGAGGAAAGCATAGAACAAACTCAGGTAGCGGCTATTTTGACTCTCGTACCATGCGTACCAGGAGAGCAATGCGATTGCGAGCGTCGCTGTTAGCGGCATGTCCATGGATGCGGCGCGGGCGAACCCGATAATTCCTGCCGATGACGCAACGATCAAGGCTCCGTCGAGGTGCGATCCCGGACGGAAGCGGCGCAGGAAAAAATAGACAGCGAACACCATTAACGTCCCGTCGATGGCCGAGGGCACGCGGGCGGCCCAATCGCTGACTCCGAAGACGCGATAGGAAAGCATCGCTTCCCAATAGTAGAGCGCGGGCTTCTCAAGCCAGGGAACGCCGCCAAGCGTGGGCGTAATCCAGTCATGCCGCTCGAGCATTTCGCGCGCGACTTGCGCGTAGCGTGGTTCATCGGCGCCGATCAGGCCGAACGAGCCTAATCCGTAGAAGAGAAGAAACGCACAGAAGCCGGCGAGTAGCACCCAGTCGGTCAGCGTGCGGAGACGGGCGTTCCATCCCGAGCCAGTCAATTTTCCTGTCCTCTGGGTCGCAGCAGTGCGTAGATGCTGATCAGGGTCCAGGTCACTTCGAGCACGACGAAGCCGATCTGGAAGGGATGGAAGGCGATGTAGGCGAGAATCGTAGAGCCGACCGCGTTGAGGATGTTATACGCTGCCTTCCCCGAGTGCATCCAGCGCATCTGGTGGCTCGCGTAAGCGACAAGAATCAAAAGCGCGCCGACAAACGAAGCAATCTGCCGGACCATCGAAATTTCCATGAGAGTTATTGTACGGGGGGGCCCAGGCGAAGTTGCGCGATGACGCGGGCTACAGCGACTGATAAAGGTCCATCGAGCGAAAGACCGCTGGCGCACTCGTGACCTCCACCGCCAAATTGGGCGGCCACAGAGGCAACATTCAATTCGCCTTTACTGCGCAGGCTGACGCGGTAGCGGCCGTCAGGAAGCTCACGGAAAAACGCGGCGACTTCGACATCCTGAATCGAGAGCGCGTAGTTCACGATGCCCTCGCAATCTTCTTCCTTGGCCTCACAGCGGTCCATTTGTTCGCGCGTGATCCAGATCCAGGCCAGCGGGCCTTCGCGATGCAGATTGGAGAGGGCGGCGCCGAGCAATCTCATCTTCGCCGTAGAGTGCGCGAAGTAAATGTTTCGCGCACAGCGAGCGGGATCAGCTCCGGCCATCACCAGTTCGCGCGCCAGCGAGAAAGTATGCTCGTTGGTTCCCGCGAACATGAACGAACCGGTATCGGTGAGCACGGCGGTGTACAAGCAGGTCGCAATGTCGGGCGTAATCGTGACTCCCGCTTCCTTCGCGAGCCGGTAGACCAACTCCGCGGTGGCGACAGCTTTCGGATCGATCCAGTTCACGTTGGCGAAGGGACGTCCGCTGAGATGGTGATCGATGCTGATGAGGAAACGATTCTCCAGGCCTTCCAGGCGCGTGCGCTGTACGCTATCGCACTCCAGAATGATGGCGGCTTCGTAGTTGCCATTTACTTTTTGCGCTTGCACCACCCGATCGGCGAAAGGAAGCGGCTGATAAATGCGTGGGACACCATCGGCGAGCACGACCTCGGCTTCCTTCCCCATCTGGCGCAGAATCTGTCCACAAGCCAGCGCGGAGCCGACCGCGTCGCCATCCGGGCGCGCGTGCGAAGTCAGCAGAAAGCGCTTGCGCTCGGCGATTTGCTTAAGTACCTCTTTCACCATGTTCGCTCGACCCTTAGCCCTTTCGCTCTTGCTTATCGGGTCTTGCCGAAGACCGAGTTGCTGCGGAGGATCGCTTCCGGGTTCGCCCTAGCAGCTCGTCGATCCGCGCTCCGTACTGATCCGAGCGATCGATCTGAAACAACAATTCCGGCGGACGGCGCAAGTGCAACCGCTCCGCTACTTCCCGGCGGATGAATCCGGTGGCCGCGATCAGGCCTTGCAAGGAGCGTTCGGCCTCGTCGTCGTCGCCCTCGCAGTTCACGAAAATCCGTGCAGACTTGCCGTCAGTAGCAAGTACCACGCTGCTCACGTTCACCAAGCCGATCCGAGGATCGCCGAGTTCGCCTTCGAGGATGGTTTCGATTTCCTCGCGCAGGGCTTCTCCCAGCCGCTCCCGGTGATACTTTCGCCCACGCTTCTCCAAACCGCACCTCGAAATAAAACGAATGAGAATATCAGAAATCGGGCCGCGGGTCCGCAGGCAAATCGCGTTCCGGCAGGCTTAAGTTCTGTTCAGGGAAAGTCTGCAGATACAGGAATTTACGGGGAATCCAAAAATTCCACAAACGAGTCGGCGACGTCCGCGCCGGCATTATTGGCGATCCGCGTCGCCTGGCGCTCCACATTTTTCATCAAGCCATCAAGATAGTCGCGCGAGTCGGAAATGCTGACCACCCCGATGGTGGCCTGGTTCCAGATATTGCTGGCATCGAGCTCGGCGACCGACACATTGAAGTGCACGCGCAGCCGGTCTTTCAAGCTGCGCACCACCTGGCGCTTGTCTTTGAGCGATTGCGCGGCTTCGATGCGCAGTTCGAGGGTAAGAAACGCGATGGGCATAGTTCTCAGTTCTCTGTTCCCAGTTCTCAGTTGAAAACCGCCTTGCTGAGAACTGAGAACCGGGAACTGAGAACTGTTTCTTACGCGATCACTTCCGCGGCGACGCGTTCGGTGACGAATGCTTCGATGATGTCACCAGACTTGATGTCGCCGTAGTTCGCGATTGAGATGCCGCACTCCATGCCGTTACGCACTTCGCTGGCATCGTCTTTGAAGCGCCGCAGCGATCCGACTTTGCCTTTGAAGACGACCACGTTGTCGCGCAGCAGGCGAACTTCGGAGTCGCGCTTGATGATGCCATCGATAACCTGGCATCCAGCGACTGTGCCGACCTTGGGAATGCGGAAGGTCTCGCGAACTTCGGCGCGTCCCTGGTAGGTTTCCTTGATCGTCGGCTCGAGCAGGCCGGTCATGGCGCGCTTGATCTCGTCCTGCAACTCGTAAATGATCGAGTGCAGGCGGATATCGACTTTTTCTTGTTCGGCCAGTTCCTGCGCTTTGCGTTCCGGACGCACGTTGAAGCCGATGATGATCGCGTTCGAAGCGGAAGCCAGTAGCACATCGCTCTCGGTGATGGCGCCGACTCCGGTACGCAGAAGTTTCAAGCGCACCTTGTCGTTCGAAATCTTCGTGAGCAAGTCGCTGAGCACTTCGACCGATCCGCCCACGTCGGCCTTCAGGATGATGTTCAGTTCCTTGGTGCCGGCAGTCTTGAGTTGCTCCGCCAAGCCTTCGAGCGAAACGCGCGAACTCTTTGCCAGAGTCGCTTCGCGGGCCTTCTGCTCGCGGTATTCCGAGATGCCACGCGCTTTGTCGCGGTCGGCGACTACGACAAATTGATCGCCTGCCTGCGGCAAGCTTTCCATGCCGAGAATCTCGACCGGGGTCGAAGGAGGAGCGATTTCCAACTGGGCGCCGCGATCGTCAAACATGGCGCGCACTCTGCCGTAGACGTTGCCAACGACGAAGTTGTCGCCCGTACGCAGGGTGCCGTCTTGCACCAACACGGTAGCCACGGGGCCGCGTCCGCGATCAAGCTTGGCTTCGAGAACCACGCCGGTCGCTGACCGCTCGGGCGTTGCTTTGAGTTCCTGCAGATCGGCCACCAGGCAGATCATTTCCATCAGCAGGTTGAGATTGGTTTTCTGCTTGGCCGAAACGTCGACGAAGACGGTAGTGCCGCCCCAGTCTTCCGGCATCAAGCCGCGATCGGCGAGTTGCTTTTTCACGCGGTCGGGCAAAGCGTCGGGCTTATCGATCTTATTCACGGCCACGATGATGGGAACTTCCGCGGCATGAGCGTGATCGATGGCTTCGAGGGTTTGCGGCATGACTCCGTCATCGGCGGCGACAACCAGTACAACGATGTCGGTTGCCTTCGCGCCGCGCGCGCGCATGCGGGTGAATGCTTCGTGACCTGGCGTATCGAGGAACACAATCTGGCGACCGTAGGCCGGAGACTGCGTGTCCATAATCGTGACTTTGTAGGCGCCAATATGTTGCGTGATGCCACCGGCCTCGCCGCCTGCGACGTTGGTCAGACGGATCGAGTCGAGTAGTGTCGTTTTGCCATGATCGACGTGGCCCATGATGGTGACCACAGGCGGACGCGAAACGGCTTCGATGCTGGACCCTTCCTCGCCCGCAGCGGCGTCGGAAATTTCCTTCTGCGCCTGCTCTTCAAAGCTGATGACGTTCGTGTCGGCTCCGAAGAAGCGGGCCATCTCACTCGCGAGTTCGGAGTCGAGCGTCTGATTGACCGTGGCGAATACGCCGCGAGCCAGCAGGCGTCCGATAAGATCTTTGGCGCGAATGCCCAGCTTCTCCGCCAGGTCTTTTACGCTGATGCCTTCAGAAATCGTGATGGTGCGCGTAATCGGCTGCGGCTCGTTCGAGAGCGACAACCGCGGCGGCGGCACGTAGCCCTTCATCGGGCCTTCTTTGACACCGCGAGGAACGTAGCGCTGCCCAGGCCGACGTGAAGGAGCACCGGGGCGGCTTCCTGGACGGCTGGGGCCCGGTGGCGGTCCTGAAGGGCCGACGCCTAAAGGACGCGCGCCGGTGGGCGATTGCCGCGTCGGATGCATGGGACGCCGTTCGCCCGGGCGCAGCGGCGCACGCGACGCCGGCGGACCACCTGGACGGGGCCGCTGGAAAATTGGCTGACCCGGCACCGGACGTCCTGGGGCCGGCCTGACCGGTGTCGCACCGGTGGCCGACGGCGGAGGCGCCGCAGGTCGCGGAGGAGCCTGATACACGGGACGCGGTCCGGTCTGAGGAACGATCATCCTCGGACGCGGCGGCTGCGCAATAGGAGCTCCGGGTCTTACACCCGTCGGAGGCGCTGGAACTTGTGGAGCGGGCGCGGACGGAGCCGCCTGTGCCGTTGTTACGGCCGGCACGGCTGCCTGCGCTGCCGGTGGCGTTATCGCTGGGGGCGCGGGCTTGGGCGGCACCGTGGCCGGAGGCGCAGCCGCTACTGGCGGTGCGGGCTTCTGCACCGGAGGCGGCGGCGCGGGGACGGTAAATGTCGGACGAGGCGATGTCTGGGGAACAACCAAGCGCGGAGGAGCCGTCGGCGTGGGCGGAGCTTGTGGGGCCGTCGTGGCGGGCGCTGCCGCTGCAGGGGCAGCCGGCTTGGCTTCCACCGAAGGAGGTACGATTGTGGGACGAGGGGGCGGAGGAGCCGCGGGGGCCGAAGTTGGCGCCGGCGTTTGCTGCTTGGCACGAATGGCGTTCAGTACGTCTCCAGGCTTCGATATGTGAGATAGGTCAATCTTGGTCCGAATCTCATCCCCATCGGGACGACTCGAACGCGAGGCTTTGGCAGCAGATCCCTGAGTGTCGCCACCGCCTCTGAGATAGGCACGGACCTTGACTGCTTCATGCTCTTCAATAGAACTGGAATGCGTTTTCTTCTCGGTCACGCCAACCAGCGGCAGTACATCGAGAATCGCTTTGCTTTTGACTTCCAGCTCCCTAGCCAGATCGTTGATTCGAATCTTGCTCATCCGCCCTTCGTTTCCTCCGATATGTCCCCGCTAAGTCTTCATATCAACCTCACGGTGTCGGCATACTTTCCCGCACTCCGCATCCATTGCAGCAGCGCGTAGCACTTACTCTTTTTCCCCGGAAGGAGTTTCCGCTTCCGCGATCTCTTCCGTTTGATTCTCTGTTTCCGAATCGGATTCCGCAGCGGCCTGCACTTCTTCGCCGCTGCCGCTGGAGAGTTCTTCAGCGGACACTTCCGCCGCTTCTCCCTCCGCGGGTGCAACGACGGCCTCTCCACCTTCCAGGCTGGAGAAATAATTATTGACCGCAAGGCTGATTTTTTCCACCGTCTTGGGACCGATGCCTTCGATGGCTTCCAGTTGTTCGGGAGTCATATCGGCCAGCGCTTCAACGGTAGTAACTCCGGCAGCGCTGAGCTTCTCGACCAATCCCTCACCCAATCCCGGAACATCCGCCAGCGGCGTCGAGGACGATCCCACGAGCTGCGACATCTGCTGTTCGACTTCCTGTCGCTTCTCTTCTTCGCTCTTGATGTCGATCTTCCAACCCAGCAGCTTGGCAGCGAGACGGACGTTCTGCCCCTTCTTGCCGATGGCAAGCGAGAGCTGAGTATCATCGACCACGACTTCGAGGTGCTTTTCACCGGCTTCGAGTACGGTGACACGGCTGACCTTCGCCGGCTGCAACGCCTTCTCCGCGAACGTGACCGGGTCTTCGTGATACTCGATGATGTCGATTTTCTCGCCGCGCAGTTCGCGGATGATCGACTGCACACGCATGCCCTTCATGCCGACGCATGCTCCTACCGCATCGACGTCTTTGTCTTTCGACATGACGGCGATCTTGGTGCGTTCACCAGCTTCGCGGGCAATGGCGCGGATGACCACAGTACCGTCGTAAATCTCCGGAACCTCGGTCTGGAACAGATGCTGCACAAGCTCCGGCGCCGCTCGGGAAACTACGACTTGCGGTCCTTTGGAGGCTTTCTCGACGCGAGCGATGACCACACGCACCCGCTCGCCGATCGCGAATGACTCCAGGCGCGACTGCTCTTTACGCGGCATGCGCGACTCGGCTTTGCCGAGATCGAAGATCACATCCGGACCTTCGATGCGCTTGACCGTGGCGTTCACGATCTCTTGCACGCGACCGATGTATTCGTTGTAAACCGTGTCGCGTTCCGCCTCGCGTACTTTCTGGAAAATCACCTGCTTCGCGAGTTGCGCGGCAATGCGTCCCAGAATTCCCTCGGTCTCTTTGGGGATCTGCAGTTCGCCGCCGACTTCGATATCGGGATTTACCTTGCGGGCGTCGTCGAGTGTGACTTGCAGCGTAGGATCTTCAACTTGTTCTGGACTTTCGACCACTGTCTTTACCGCAAAGGCGCGAATCTTCCCGGTCTCTTTGTTCAGCTCGGCGCGCAGGTTTTCCTGCGTCTTGTAGTATTTGCGCGTGGCGACAACAATGGCGTCTTCCACGGCGCTGACTACAATCTGCGGATCAATTCCCTTTTCACGGCTAAGGGCGTCGATAGTGTTGTAAAGCTCGCTTGCCATAAGTAAACCGGACCTCGGACTTCGGACCTCGGACCTCAGGATCTAGTACCTCGGGCTCGGCCGAGGTCTGACGTCCGAGGTCCGCTCTTAAATTTCTGGCACTAAATTCGCATGCTCAACATTCGCCAGTTCAATCTCTAACTTCTGCGTCGTGCCGTCTGCAGGGCGAAACTTCTTTCTGGCCGTACTTACATCCAGCGTCAAGCGTCCATCGCGAAAACTCTCGAGCCTGCCTTCGAAGTGGCGGTTGCCGCTCACCGGCTGCCGCGTCGTCAGCTTCACCAGGCTTCCGGTGAAGCGCTCGTAGTCGGCCGCGCGAAGTAACTTGCGATCCAATCCCGGCGACGATACCTCCAACAGGTACGAGCCACCGGGTACCGCGTCCTCGACATCAAGGATGGTTCCCACTTCCCGGCTGACGTTGGCGCAATCTTCGTGCGTCACGCCGCTGGGCTTATCGATCACAATGCGGAGCATGCGCGCCTTGCCCCCGCCGCGTAACTCGACTTCCACCACTTCCAGCCCGCTGGAGGCGGCTACGCGCTCGACCACTTCACGCACTCGATCGATCTCAAATGCCATAGAACCAGCAACTTACAGTTGATTGTGCGGCAGCGAAACAGGCTGAAACTAAAAAGTGGGCTTGCGCCCACTGGTGTGCTTCGCCGAATGCTGGTACTACACAACAGTTTCCAGTCATCAATATACGCCGCCGGACAGGAAAAGACAAACCGCCGACTGGGCCCAGAGCTCCCCTCGAAGTCACCTAAAGAGAGTGGCCACCGGGGGTTATAATCGGCGCAGACTTTGGGAGACGTTGAATGCTCCGTTGTTGCGCGCTGACTTTGATTGCTCTTTCTCTGGTTTTCGTTCCCGCATGGGCTCAACGTGGTGGTGGAGGAGGGGGAGGCGGAACCCGCGGCACCGGCGGGCGAAGCGCCAGTGGCACTGGTACCGTGCCAAATCCGACTTACCAGAACACACCCTTTCTCACATCGCCGACCGTGCAGCATGCGAGTGATGAGCGTCGCGTAGAGTTCAAGTCGGAAACCGTCCTGGTGCAAGTGCCGGTTGTCGTGACAGACAAATCTGGAAATCATGTGCCGGGACTCAGTGGCAGCGACTTTACGGTACTCGAGAGCGGGAAAGAACAGAAGATCGCCAGCTTCGAAGAGATACAAACCAGCCGTGCTCCACTGACTCCCGCTGCCGTTAAGCCGGGCGAGTACAGTAACGCCGGTGCTGTCGGAGACGCTCCTAGAGCAGTGACGATTATCGCTCTAGACACGATCAACACGCCTTATCTCGATCAGACATACGGACGAAAGCAGTTACTCAAGTATCTCGCCGAGAACGTACAGCCCGGACAGGCGATTGGATTGGTTTCTTTTAGCAGCAAGGGCGTCAAGGTGATTCATGATTTGTCTTCCGATCCAGCAGAGTTGATTCAGGCTCTGAAGAAAGTGAACGGCGAGCTACCCGAGTTGCAGGGAGTGGATATCGACACGCAAGCTGCGGCCGCCACCGGCGCAGACCTGGAACCTCTCTCCGCCTTGAACCTGCCTCTCGGGAGCACCGCCACCAATCTCGAAGACTTCGTGACTCAGGGAGACGCAGCTATCGCCCGCATGCAGCGCGATCGAGCTATCGAGGGAACAATCAAGGCCTTTCTGGAAGTGGCGTGGTCAGTGCGCGGTGTGCCTGGCAAGAAGTCTTTAATCTGGGCCACCGGCGGCTTTCCGTTCTTCATGGATACGCCGCAGGCCGTTCCGGGCGGCTATCTGTCGATTATTTACGAGCGCGCTGTGCAGGCGCTCAACGATTCCGAGATCTCGGTCTATCCGGTGGATGTTCGCGGGCTGGTAAACTTTTCGCCAACCAGTGATGCCAGCATTCGTGGCACGAGGCTGGGAAACGCTTACACGCAGAGCTTGACCGCTCGCAGTTGGCTCCAAACATCGACGGTTGACACGCTTAAAAGATTTTGCCGAGATGACCGGCGGACGCGCGTTCTATAACACCAACGACCTGACCACCAGCTTTAAACGCGCCGCTGACGACGCTGCAAATTACTACCTGCTCTCCTACTATCTCGATACCAAGAACACGAAGGCAGGATGGCGCGCTTTGAAAGTGAAAGTGCGTCGCCCCGGGACTGAGGTTCGCGCCCGGAGCGGATTTTTCGTCACCAATGCAACGATGAATTCGACTACATCTCATCAGAGTGACATGGCTTTCGCGCTGACTTCTCCGTTCGACAGTACCGGAATTCCGCTCACTGTCCGCTGGAAGACAACTTCCGCAGATGGCGAGAAGAAGAAAGTTCAGTTTGGACTGCACGTCGCTCCCGAAGGCGTGACGATCGAAGGGGAGCGGAACCTGATGGATCTCGAATTCGCCATCATCGCTTTGACGGCGAAAAGCGGAACTGCAGCCGATACCATCAGCCAGACATTGCAGGGCGCCGCGAAGCCCGAGACGCTAGCCAAGTTACGCGCCGATGGCCTCGCCTACAGTAACGCGCTCGAACTTCCTCCGGGACAATACACGGTGCGCTTCGTCGTGCGCGACAACCCGAGCGGCAAGATCGGCAGTGTGTCAGCCCCGCTCACCGTGAATTAGAAATGCGACGCTAACATCCCTGAATACATGGCCGTCGATGAATCATGAGAGCCGCAGGCCGCTCAACCGCTCACCGCATCCTCAAGTCCGCCACCATCCATGTTTGGACAGTGCTTCTTGCGTGTATTGCAGGAATGGCTTCGGCGCCCGCCAATGATCTTTCAGGCGTTTGGGAGGCGGCGCGCCACTTTGGTCCCGCGCTGCGCGGCCCGCTTCTGGTTACCCGCGATAAAAGCAATTGGACCGCTGAGATCGCAGGCCAGCGGGCCAGCGCAACCATCGAAGGCGCGGCCGTTCATCTCACCTTCAGCGCAGAGCGCGGCGAGTTTCGCGGGAACGCTCGATGCCAGGACGAACGAAATTCGCGGCCACTGGATTCAGCCGGCTACCGTCAGCGGTGGATTGCGCTACGCTTCTCCGGTCACGTTGAAGCCTGACGGCAAAAATCAGTGGCGCGGTGTTGTCGTACCTTTAGAAGATGAGATCACGCTGTTTCTCGTGGCCACCGCGGGCGAAGACGGTGTCGTGCATGCCTTCCTGCGAAATCCCGAATTAAACGTCGGTGTTTTTGTCGATATCGATCGCATCGAGCGCGACGGTGACGCCATCAAGCTCATCGGCCACCGGCGCGGGCAAAACGACCAGCGGGTGCTCGCGCAGGGCATCTATCACTCCGGCGACGACCCCAGCCAGGACCAGATCTCGATCTATTTTCCCAGTCTGAACGGGACTTACGATTTCTCCCGTGCTGGCGACAATAGCCTGTTCTATGCGCGCGGAAAAACTCCCGCCGAGTATCACTATTCCCCTCCGCCTTCAGAAGAGGATGGCTGGCAAACGGCAACGCTGAGCGACGCCGGAATTTCCGAAGCCCCGATCAAGAAGCTGATCGAAACAGTCATTGATCCTCCGGCGAAATCGGTTCACGATCCTTACATTCACGGCATTTTGATCGCTCGTCACGGCAAACTGGTGTTCGAAGAATATTTCCACGGATTTCATCGCGAGAAGCCGCATGACACGCGCTCCGCGAGCAAGAGCCTTACCGCGACACTGATGGGTTCTCTCATTGCCCATGGAGCGCCGATCAGCGTTTCTACACCGGTTTACAAAATGATTTATGGGAATCAGCTGCCTGCCGATCTCGATCCGCGCAAGAAACAGATGACGGCTGAGCATCTGATGATGATGGCCTCGGGCTATTATTGCGACGATAACGATTCTGCCGCACCTGGCAACGAAGACGTGATGCAAAACCAGACGGCCGATGCGGATTGGTATCACTACACGCTGAGTGTGCCCATGGCTGATAATCCGGGCGAAAAACCAGTCTATTGCTCAGCCAATCCCAACCTGCTGGGCGACGTGATGGCGCACGCGACGGGCAAGCCGTTGACCGAACTATTCCAGCAACGCATCGCCGACCCGCTGCAAGTCAAACGCTACTATCTCAACCTGAGTCCGACAGGTGAGCCTTACATGGGCGGAGGCATTTACTGGCTTCCTCGCGACTTCATGAAACTCGGGCAGGTCATGCTGAACGGTGGCACCTGGAACGGACAAAGAATTGTGAGTGCAGAGTGGGCGCGCCGATCGACCTCGCCTCTCGAACATTTGCAAAAGCTTCAGTACGGCTATCTTTGGTGGAGCGCCGAATATCTGTACAGGGGTAAGACCATCCATGCTTTCTTTGCTGCAGGAAATGGTGGGCAAGTGGTCATGGGAATCCCCGATCTCGACCTGGTAGTTGCTTTTTACGCGGGAAATTATGCGGATACGGTGCGCTTTAAGATTCAGCGGGATCTGGTGCCGCAGTACATTCTGCCTGCGGTGGAATATCGTCGCTGCTTGCTGCCAGACGTCCAAGGTCAGATGCCCGTGTCACTGCACCATCCCTCGCAACACAGTGATCGACGCCTTCGGCAACGTGTACAGCACGCCCTTCCCTCCCGGTTGATCCGACGTGATCGACGGGCCATCGGGATTCGCGATTCCATTCTGTCCCATGGGGTTCCAGACGTAGTTATCCGCTCCGAAGCTGATTTGCGTCACGTTCCCCTGAAAGTAATGATCGGTGTTATCGCCGGCGTTATGGAAGTCCACGGTAAGCGCGTGTGGAGTGAATTGATCTTTGTTCACCAGCAGCAGCGCCCATTGCCCATCTGGGCGCAGCACGGAATAGACCGTCACCAGCACGTGGCCTTTCGAATCGGTGATATTGGTCGAGGCCGGATATACCTCATGGTTCTTATCCACCGGATCAGACCACTCCTGCGTGAGCATCTGCGCGGAGAAGAACTGCGAAGTATTTTGCTTCACGTTGTACTGGGCGCCGACATTGAACATGCCAAACGTTCCCCATCCACCGCAGCCCTGATACATCGGCAGCGGTTCCCACTGGTAGTAGAACAACGCTTGTCCGCCGGCGGATAGGAAAGAGCCCGCGTAATCTGCGACCCAGAGCGCAGCGAACGGCTGCATGTATTGAATGGCGGTGTCGTAGGCTAGATTTGATTCGGTGATCTGCATAGGCACATTAGCGGGCAAACCGTCTTTGCGCCACACCTGCATGATTCCCGTGACCAACTTTGGCTCGCGATACAAATCCTGCCACTGAATGCTGCATGGATTAAACGGATAATGCTCGAAGGTCATGACATTCAGATCGCCGACGGCATTGTGGCTGGTGAGGTAGTTCAAAAAGCGGTTGAACCAGGAAACATTTCCTTGCGCATCGGGCCATACCTGGATGTCACTGTTCGTGCCTTCAAACACTGGTCCGGCGAGTTTGATGTTCGGATCAACGGCGTGAATGGCGTTCGCCCACTGCACGTACAGAGCAGCATCGTCTTCGGGCAAGACAAACTGGCCGTCTGGTTCTTCGCCCAGTTCTACAAAGTTGATGGCATATCCGTGGCTTTCTAGATAAGCGATCTGATTGGCAGCATTTTCAGGATTGTCGTAGAGCATGGCTACGGGAATCGTCATCGGCAAGCCGCGGGTCAGGCCGCTGTTGAAGACGAGATCAAATCCCGGCTGTTCGCCGTCGTCGGTCGCGATGCCGCTCGGATCATGCCAGGGGTCGACCGAAGAACAGTAAGTCAAGGTCTGGTTGCCGTCAGCGCTGTGCACCATGTAATCCTGGAAATTCCCGGCGGGGTCGAGCATGCCCACATAAACTTCGTCGATGGCATAACCCAGACAATTGCGAATGTCCGACGCTCCGTGGGTATCACAAGTATTCGACGACGAGGTCATCAAGACGCGAACGAACTCGACGTTCAAAGGGGTATTCGAAAGCTTTAGGGTGACTGTGCCCCCGGCGCCTCCGGAGATGGTCCCTTTGGGAAAGTTTTTCCAGGTGCCGCTGCCCGGACTGCCGATCGCGTCGGATCCGGTCCAGTACTGCACCTGATAATCGATGGCATAGGGATTCGTCCAGACAATCTTGATGGCGGTCACGGGCATCTTCGCGCCGAGATCGACCATGATCCATCCGGGATGCGATGTGTCACTCTCTCGGGTGTAATGTTCAGAGAGGTAGGGATCGCTCTTCCAGTAAGTGGTCAAATCTCCGTCGTCGAGTCTTGAGTAGCCGCCGCTCGATCCGTAATTGCTGGTGACGCCGCGCATCGGCAGGTTGTAACCGAACGAACGCTGAATCGCTCCTCCGCTGTTTGCATCGCCGACAAAGTATCCCTGGCCTGCGGGGTCGCTCCAGATGCCAGTGGGATTCCAGTGCCAGGCCTGAATGCTGAGTTCGGTGTTGAGTCGGTAGCTGATGCCTCCCCATCCCGCCGTTAGCATCTGCTGCACGTCGGTGGGGCCGTAGAGAATTTTGACCGAGTTCAGCGGGTCACGATCGATGCCAGCCCCCAGAGATCGTAGAGGGCTGAACGTGTTTGTGGAGTGACCCGGAGTGATGTCGACGGTCGCCTGCTGGGCGAACGCAGGTTGAAAGAAGATAAGCGCTGCGAAGGATGTAGTGAATCGTTTCAATAAAGCGATCTGACTAGGACTGGGTCGGCGAGATTGGTTCATGACACGGGACTCCAACGGAAGGCGGGCGAGTTATTTTAACCCGGAACGTCAAGTCGGGCGCTGGTTTTCACAATTCCGAATGCAAGGGAGGCCACACTGGCCTCCCCGAGAATTTATTGACCTACCGGCGCTTTAATCGTGCCGACCAACCCCGTACGCCCGTCTTGTACCGCTAAGTGGACGTTGCTATTAGGCGGTGGAGGGTCCATATCCATGTGCAAGAGCAACCCGTGTTGCAGGATCTGCTGATAGGTCTTGTCGTCAAACGACTGATCGACCTTCTTGCTCACGCTCGCCCCCATCTTGCCGTCAGGGGCAAAGGTGGTCGCGTAAAAGACTACATTCAAGTGCTTACCGCCGGCGGAATCCTCGACGGAAAGCGAAGAGGCATCTACGAGAAATGTAACTCCCACCTTCCCTTTGTTCGCCGAGGCAGGCACAACTTGTGCGGTGAAGGCAACCAGTGTCGAGGGGACCACGTCAGTGGTGGCTTTCGCAACTTCCTGTTGCGGATCGTAGCCCTTGGTCTGAGTCGGATCAATGGCGAAGTACCCACGGCGATTTTGCACATCAGTGCCATCCCGCTTCACCTTGACTTTGATGTTGCGGTACTTGCCGTCGTACTTCTTGTTCTCTGGGTAATAACCGATGGTGTAAGCGGCGACTTGATCCTGGAACGCCCGCTCGACGCCAACCTTAATTTCGTTCTGGTTGACGTAAGCGCGGCCGCCGGTTTCGCGGGCGATCTCGCGCATGGATTCCTGTGGGTCCGTGTCAGTGGAAAGCGTTAATCCGCGGGCATCGACAGGATAGATCGCGATCTGGGAACTCGATAACCGTGCAGCGGTTTCGCGGATCTCCTGGGCATGCAGACCTCGAGCTGTTGCCGCATAGTTTCCTGATGCATGTTGGTCTCCACGGCGCGTGTTTAAACTCGGAAGATCTTCCGCCAGTTCGGCCTGTGTTACGGTGCGATCTTCCGGAATAAGGGAAACGGGCACGTCCCCCGTAACCCAAATCACGTTTTTGCGCCCTGGTATGCCACCGAGAATTCGGCTCAGGCTATTTAGAGCATTGAGCGTGAGATAGATACGCTGGTCCTCGGCATAGCCTTCGGTAAGGTCGGCGAATTCTTGCAACTCAAGCGTTATAGAACTGATCTGACGCGCAGCAAAATCTCGGGCTCCGCTAGTGGCGGCGTCGCTCGGCGGAACGGCACTTGTATCGCTGGCAGCCGCTGGTCCGCTTGGAAGTGAGGCACTGGAGGGCGTGAATTCGTTTTGCAGAGGCCGGAACCGTTGCAGCGCCGTGTACAAGACCTGCGGATCGCTGGTCAAGTCCTGCAACACGTTTAGCGAGCCGGTTAGAGTCAGCACGGCCATGCGCGAGTCGGGCTTGAAGTTCTCCTTTACGAACTTCAACATTTGATTGCGCGCGTAAGCCTGATCCTTGAACGGAGTGTTGATCGCATCCAGCAACAAAACCGTGACTGGCCCTCCGGGTGAGCGGTATTCGGGCCGGTTCGAGTAGACGCCGGGAGGCAAAGCGGGCGGCGTGCCGGCATTTTCCGCCGGCGTCGCGAAGGTAGAGATTTTCTGCTGCTTCCCGTTCTCCTCGACGACAAAATCTTCCGGACGCAGGCCCGGAACCGGTTTACCTTGTTTGTCAGTGACAACCACGTCCACCAGCACAAGATGTGTGCTAACACGAATAGTAGGAGCAGGCACTTCCGAAGGGGACGGAGCTTGTGCCCGCAGGCTCACAACTACAGACATTATGGCAATCAAAAGACCAGACCGACGAAGCCAGCCCATATGCAACTCCCTGTTTCACTGAATGCGTGCAAAGTTATTATTTTTCCGGAGAGATAGCAAGGAATTTGAAGATTTCTGGGCTATTGATCGTTCATTGCAGGCTTAAATACATCAGTGTGTAAACTTCTTGCATGGTCTGGTTCTCCCTGCTGGAAATCGGGGTGGGCGTAGCCCTCATCGCCTGGAAGAAACCCAACCGCCAGATATCCGTGCGCTGGTTCGCGGCGGGCATTCTGCTGATCGTTTTCGGAGCTTTACGCCTTTTTATCGTTTGATGGAGCAGTCGAAGTCTGGCGCCCACTTTGCCGCTTCCTTGCCTCAATTCCCAACCCGCCTCTAGAATAGAGAATTACCTTTCTCCTGAGAAAACATATGATTCATTTTCCCGTTCCGGAAGCCCTTACCTTTGACGACGTGTTGCTCTTGCCCGCCCGCTCCGACGTGATTCCAGCGCTAGCCAACACCCAGACGCAATTGACGCGGAACATCCGCCTGAACACGCCCATCATCAGCGCCGCGATGGACACGGTCACCGAATCGCACATGGCGATTGCGATGGCGCAGCAGGGCGGACTGGGAATCATCCATCGGAACATGAGTATCGAGCAGCAGGCGAACGAGGTCGACAAGGTCAAGCGCTCGGAAAGCGGGATGATTGTGGACCCCGTGACCATGGGTCCGGACGCGAGAGTTTCAGACGCGCTTGAGGTCATGCGGAAATACAAGATTTCCGGTGTCCCCATCACAAAAAATAAGAGGCTCGTCGGCATTCTAACCAACCGCGATCTACGCTTCGAAACCCGCTTCGACATTCCCATCAGCCAGGTAATGACCAAAGAAAATCTGATCACCGTTCCGGTGGGAACCACGCTCGAGGAAGCGGAGAAAATCCTGCACGAGCACCGCGTCGAGAAGCTTTTGGTGGTGGACGATCAGTACGCTTTGAAGGGCCTGATCACGGTAAAGGACATCCAGAAGAAGCTTAAGTATCCCAACGCGGCAAAAGACTCTCATGGACGCCTGCGTGTCGGCGCCGCCATTGGCGCTACTGGCGACTATCTGGAACGCGCGCAAGAGATGGCCAGAGCCAAAGTGGATCTGCTGGCGATTGATAGCGCACACGGCCACTCCAGTCGGGTGCTCGATGCCATCAAGGAAATCAAGGCGAAGATTCCGGAAGTGGATCTGATCGCCGGAAATGTGGGCACGTTCGATGGTGCCTGTGAATTGGCTCGGGTGGGAGCGGACGCGATTAAAGTCGGCATCGGACCCGGCTCCATCTGCACGACACGGGTCGTGACTGGTGCCGGCGTGCCGCAGATTACCGCGATTGCGGAGGCTTACCGTGCGACCAAAGACGCGAATGTTCCCGTCATTGCGGATGGCGGCATCAAGTACTCCGGAGACATTACCAAGGCGCTCGCGGCCGGTGCGAGTGCGGTTATGATCGGATCGCTCTTTGCGGGGACGGACGAGAGTCCCGGCGAAATGATTCTTTTCCAGGGCCGGACTTTCAAGTCCTACCGCGGAATGGGATCGCTCGGAGCCATGGCGGCCGGGTCGAGCGAACGCTACTTCCAGAGCACCGACGAAGCTTCGACCGCGATGCCCGTGCTCGGTGAAGAATCGAACCGGTCAGCCAAGCTAGTGCCGGAAGGAATTGAGGGACGCGTTCCCTACCGCGGATCGGTCGCGATGATCGTGCACCAAATGGTGGGAGGCCTGAAGTCCGGTATGGGTTACTGCGGCTGCTCGACCATCCCTGAGCTATTGCAGAAGACCCGTTTCGTCCGCATCAGCGTCGCCGGATTGCGCGAAAGCCATGTGCATGACGTTATGATCACGCGCGAAGCTCCGAACTATGCGATCGAATAGGACTGTTCCTGACGGAAATTTATGACTCTGGCTTCGCGGACGGACCCGTCTTGAACAAGGCCCGCAAAGAAATCTACAAGACGTGGATCGCCGCGGGCCTGTGGCTGATTCTGATCGGGATTGAGTCGACCGATTGGCTCTCGGCCTCGAACACCAGCCGCTTCCTTTACCCTTTGCTTCACTGGCTTACCGGGGTCGATCCATTTACTTTTCTTTTCTGGAATCACTACATCCGGAAAACCGGGCACGTCGTTGGATATTTCGGGCTCAGTTTGCTGTTGTTTCGCGCCTGGAAAGCGACCATTCCAATGCAGGCGGCGCGATGGTCGATTGAGTGGGCAAGAATTGCTTTCTTCATGACCGCGCTGGTGGCGTGTCTCGACGAGTGGCACCAGACTTTTATTCCTTCACGCACCGGAACTCTGCACGATGTGCTGCTCGATAGCACTGCGGCCTTTGCCGCGCAGGTGCTCATCTTCTTGTGGTTTTATTTTCGGGGGCCGGGCGCGCGCGTTGCTGTGCCTGTTCGATACTAAGTTTTTCGCTGACGACTGACGACTGAAGGCTGCTCTAATACATTGAGTCGTACTTGGTGACCACCCATTCCCCGTCCTGATTTTCCAGCGTCACGGAGAACAGTTCTTTGTAGGTTCCCTTTTGCCCAGGAGGGTTGTGGCGTTTGCCGCGGTAGTGAAGAATGCGAAGTGGAGGCGCATCTTCCCAATCGACGATCTCCCACGAGATCAGCGGATGCTGCGCTTCTGAATCGCACAGGAAAGCAGCGTACTTCTTGCGATAGTCTTTTTCCCAGTCGGCCAACTGCACTTTGCACTGTCCATCGCGCATGGAGCGGATGAACTTATTCGCCGAACGCTCGGAAGAGCGATCGCGCAGCGGATTCAGCTTGATCTCATTGGGCACACCAGAAAGCGGATCGACATCAGCCGAGCGTTCCAGCACTGGCCCCTGTCCATTGAGCCACATCAGATAGCCCAGAAAAACGATCAGGATCAACGCTCCTGCGCCGCCAGCGATCGCGATCTGTGTACGGTTGAATTCCATGATGCTCGCGTCAGTGTATCCTCGCCGCAAAATGTTGCAAGATTACGGTCGATAGACGCAGCGGGACATGTACGGACGGCCACATCGAGCGCGACGAAAGTTCTCTGACACGAAGCGCGACTCAGGGAACCCTTTATTTCTGCGGGGTTGGAGCGGAAGGCAGCGGCCTGCCGAAAACCGAATCGTCCAGAGGAATATTGACTTCAATCTTGTCGAAGATGAGTTTTTGCTTATAAGGAGTGCCGATGGTGTCGGACTCGATCAGGTGGTGGTACATCACACCGTCAACCGGGCGGTAGTCTTTGAAAAAGGACTCGGCGACGAACTTCTTATCTCCGGCTTCGATCTCGCCTTGCCACTTCACTTCGAGATAAGAGCTGGCGTCGATATAGTCGTAGCGGACCTGGCCATCTTTCTGAGTGATCTTTAGCTTGTAGGCATCGTTGCCTTCGATTTTTTCTTTGCCTTCGAGCTCGACTTGATTGCCCTTGGCTTTGTAATCGACCAGAGGTCCGTCGATGTCGGCGCCGCCAGCCATATTTTTGATTTCTCCGGCGTCTAACGGTGCCGGATCGCTGTTATTCTCGACCTTCCATCCCGCGACACCGTCGGTCATGCGAACCGCGTTCTGTCCGCCAACCGTCATTTCCTGACGCATCTTTCCACCGCGCTTCATCTCGACCATAAAAGGACCGGGCTCGTGATCGCCGATGGTAATGCTGCCGGTGAGGCGCTGGGTCTGAATGGCTTTCACTTTGTCGATCCCGCCGCGGGCAGCGATGGCCTTGGCGATCACGTCTTCCACCGTTTGTGCCGCGAGCAGTGAGGACGAAACCGCGAGCACGATCAGAAAGAACGCCTTGCACTTCATTCGAAACCTCTAGTGTGAGCCTGCCCTGAGAGACTATCGCGATGCGTTGGAATTAGGCAAAAAGAAAACGCACCCGCGAAGGGTGCGTTTCAAGTTAGGGTAATGATTTGCAACTACTCTTTGTCGCCGCCCGATGCCGGCTCGGATTCTGCCGCCGCTTGCGCTTGTTGCGCTTCCGCTTCTTCCATGGCCTTCTTGGTTTCGGCGGCACGCTTGGCACGAGCTTCGGCGCGTTTCTGGCGCTTCTCGTCGAGCACAGCTTCGCTGCCAAGCAGTTCGATGAACGCGGTTTCTGCGCCATCGCCTTTGCGCCATGTCGACCGGACAATGCGCGAGTAGCCGCCATTGCGATCTCCGAAACGCGGAGCAATGGTATCGAACAGTTTGGTGACGGCTTCGCCGGTCATCAGATAAGCCCCCGCCTGACGCCGCGCGGAGAGATCTCCACGCTTGCCCAGCGTGATCATCTTCTCGACGTTGGGACGCATCGCCTTGGCCTTGATGACCGTGGTCTCGATCCGCTCTTCAAGGATGAGCGAGGTCACCAGATTGCGCAGCAGAGAGCGGCGGTGCGAGGTGTTCCGTCCCAGCTTCCATCCTGATTCTTTATGACGCATGACTTAACCTCAGTAGTTTTGAAAATCCGCTGCGAGAGCTTTCGGCTCTCAGCTGTCAGCTCCCAGCGTCTCGGCGTTCTTACTGAAAGCCGATAGCTGAGAGCTGAAAGTTTTTACAGATCGTTATCGCCGTAGGCCGAGGCCGGCAGCACCTGGTTCGAAGTCGGTCCGGGAACGGCGTTGCCGTGCTCGTCGATCTTCATGCCCAGGCTCAATCCCATGGTCGAGAGAATTTCTTTGATCTCGTTCAGCGACTTGCGCCCGAAGTTCTTGGTCTTCAGCATCTCGGCTTCGGTCTTCTGCACCAGTTCGCCGATGGTCTGAATGTTCGCGTTCTTCAGGCAGTTGTAGCTGCGGACCGAAAGTTCCAGCTCTTCGACCGAGCGGTTCAAGTTCTCGTTCTTGATCTCGGGCTTGCGCTCTTCCGACGAAGTCGAGGTCTCGATATCTTCTTCGAAGTTGATGAAGATATTCATGTGGTCTTTCAGCAGCTTCGCCGCCAGGCCGATCGAGTCGGCCGGAGTAATGGAGCCGTTGGTCCACACTTCGATGGTCAACTTATCGTAGTCAGTAATCTGTCCGAGACGCGCGGCTTCCACGGTGTAGTTGCACTTGCGTACCGGGGAGTGCACGGAGTCGATTGGAATGAAGCCGATGCCAAGGTCTTCGTCGAAATTCTTGTCGGCGGAGACATAGCCGCGGCCGCGCTTGAGGCGCATTTCCATATCGAGCTTGCCGCCTTCGCTGACGGTGGCAATGTAGACGTCTTTGTCGAGCACTTCCACGTCGGCGTCAGCTTCGATCATGCCTGAAGTGACGACTCCCGGCTGATCGGCGCGCAGATAGATCGCTTTCGGCGCATCGCCCGCGAGCTTGAACGGGATCTGCTTCAAGTTGAGGATGATGTCGGTCGCGTCTTCCACCACACCGGGGATCGACTGGAACTCGTGCAACACGCCATCGATCTTTACCGCGGTAACCGCCGCTCCCTCGATCGAGGAAAGCATGACGCGCCGCAGAGCGTTGCCGATGGTAGTGCCGAAGCCGCGTTCGAACGGCTGTGCCCAGAAGATGCCGTACTTATCGGTAAGGGTTGAAGTGTCGACTGCGAGACGCTTGGGTTTTTGAAAACCTTTCCAAAGCATTTGTTTCTCCTTCGGCCATGTGGCTCAGTGCTGACTCCCTGAACCGGTCCGGGTTCAGGTCAGGCGTCAGCAGAGGCTGATCTGGCACGAATAGTGGACCGAAAAACCTGTCGTTGGTCTTTGCTCGTTCGTCGTTGGCCAAGCACTGACCAACGACTACTGACTATCGACCATCGACTACTTGCTGTACAACTCGACGATCAACTGTTCGTTGACCGGCATCTGTATTTCTTCGCGCTTGGGTAGAGAAAGCACGCGACCTTTAAAATTGTCGCGATCAATCTCAAGCCAGGTCGGCGCGTTCTGGTGGCTGGCGAAGTCTTTCGACTGCTCCAGGATCGCGAGCTTCTTGCTAGCCTCGCGAATCGTGATTTCCTCGCCTACGCTGCACTGGTAAGAAGGAATGTTCACCTTCCGGCCATTGACGGCAACGTGTCCGTGACGCACCAACTGGCGCGCCTGCCGGCGTGACATGCCGAAGCCCGAGACGGTAGACGACGTTGTCGAGACGCCGCTCCAACTGCTGCAGCAGCTTTTCGCCGGTCACACCCTTGGACTTGGCCGCGTTCTCGAAGTAATTCCGGAACTGGCCCTCCTGGGTGAAATACATGCGCTTGGTCTTCTGCTTTTCGCGCAGTTGCAGACCGTAGCCAACGATCTTGGCTTTGCGGTCTTTACCGTGCTGACCAGGAGCGAAATTGCGCTTTTCGATGGGGCACTTGTCGCTGAAGCATTTGGTGCCCTTCAGGAAGAGCTTCATGCCTTCGCGACGGCAAAGGCGGCAGACGGGATCCGTGTAACGTGCCAAGTTGTTTCTCCTTATTGGATGACCGGTTTACAGGTTTGGCTTCACCCTTCATCCCGGACCAAAATCGGCCTTTAGCTCTTAGCCGTTAGCCTTTGGCTAAAAGCTAAGGGCTAATAGCTTGCCTCTTAGACTCTACGGCGTTTCGGCGGACGGCAGCCGTTGTGTGGAATCGGCGTCGTGTCGCGAATGTTGCGGACTTCGATACCCGCCGCTGCCAAGGCTCGGATGGCCGACTCGCGTCCGGAACCGGGGCCGCTGACGCGCACTTCCACGCTGCGAACACCGTGATCGCGCGCCATGTTGGCGGCGTTGCTGGCGGCCTGCTGCGCGGCGAATGGCGTGCCTTTACGCGATCCGCGGAAGCCCAGTGATCCGGAACTCTTCCACGAAAGCACGTTGCCCGCGGGATCGGAAATGGTCACAATCGTGTTATTGAAAGACGCCTGGATGTGGGCCACACCGTGGGACACATGCTTGCGCTCTTTCTTTTTAAACGTCTTCTTCTTGCCTTTTTTATCCGGCGCCGCTGCGCCGCCTGCCGCTGCTGCTGGTTTAGCCATGTCTGAGTTCTCAGTTCTCTGTTCTCAGTTCTCAGAAAAACCCGGTCCTCAACTGAGAACTGGGAACTGAGAACCGAGAACTGGGTTACTAGGTTTTTGCCGTCGCCTTCTTCTTCTGCGCCACGGTGCCTTTGCGCGGACCTTTGCGGGTGCGGGCATTGGTGTGGGTGCGCTGTCCGCGAACCGGCAGGTTGCGGCGATGGCGGTATCCGCGATAGGAGCCGATTTCGATGAGCCGCTTGATGTTCATCGAAACTTCCTTGCGCAGATCGCCTTCGACCAGTCCTTCCCCCTCAATGACCTGGCGGATGCGGTTCACTTCATCTTCGCCGAGGTCCTGGACCTTCTTCATGGGGTCGACCTTGGCCTCGTCGAGGATGCGCGCGGCGCGCGAGTTCCCGATACCGTAGATGTAGGTCAGCGCGATATTCGCGTGCTTGTTTCGCGGAAGATCGACGCCTGCAATACGTGCCATAAATTACTCGCTCCTCTGAGCTTAAGGGTTTCGGGCTTTTAGCTCTTAGCCGTTAGCTCTTAGCTTCCCTGGACTACGGACGTGTCGAAAGCCAAGAGCTAACAGCTAAAAGGCTAAGAGCTGTTTTATCCCTGGCGCTGTTTATGTTTCGAATTCACGCAAATCACCCGCACTACACCCTTGCGGTGGATGACCTTGCACTTGTCGCAGATTTTCTTTACCGATGCTCGTACTTTCATAACTCTGTCCATCTCCAAACCGGGAAAAGCTCTTAGCCGTTAGCTCTTGGCTTTTAGCTAAAGGCAAAAGGCAATCGCTAAGAGCTCATTTATAGCGATACACAATTCGGCCGCGATTCAGGTCGTAGGGGGAAAGCTCGACCGCCACTTTGTCCCCCGGCAAAATACGGATGAAGTTCTTGCGCATCTTGCCTGAGACATGCGCCAGTACCTGGTGCTTGTTCTCCAGTTCCACCTTAAACATGGCGTTGGGCAGCGGTTCGAGCACCACTGCCATTACTTCAATCGCGTCCTCTTTGCTCATTGACTCCTTAAAATCAGCTCTCAGCTGTCAGCACTCAGCTTTCAGTAAAACGCTTGTACTGAAAGCTGAGAGCTGAGAGCTGATGGCTGACGGCTCTATTGCGTCAAAATCTCGGGACCATTTCTGGTCACGGCTACGCAGTGTTCGAAGTGGGCGCTGAAGCTGCCGTCAACCGTTACTGCGGTCCACTTGTCTTCGAGCACGCGGGTTCCGGCTTTGCCAAAGTTCACCATCGGCTCGATCGCGATCACCATGCCTTCTCGCAACCGCGCTCCGTGCCCGCGTGTCCCGAAGTTCGGAACCTGCGGTTCCTCGTGCAATCGGGTGCCTATCCCGTGTCCTACAAACTCGCGCACCACGCTAAAGCCGTTGGCTTCGACTAACTCTTGTACCGCCGCTCCAACATCGCCGACTGAGTTCCCGACTCGTGCGGCTTCGATTCCCCGATAAAGCGATGCCTCGGTCACTTCGAGCAGCTTCTTCAGCTCCGGCCCGATCGAGTCGCCAACCGGAACGGTAATCGCCGCGTCGCCGTAGTACCCGTCGAGCACCACTCCGCAATCGATGGATACGATGTCGCCCGCTTTCAGAACTCGTTTCGCCGACGGAATGCCGTGCACAATCTCTTCGTTGATCGAGGTACACAGCACGCAAGGATAATCGTAGTAACCCTTGAAGGCCGGCTTGGCGCCCAGTTCCTTGATCTTCTCTTCGGCGGCGCGCTCCAGATCCATGGTGCTTGCGCCGGGGGCTACCACTCCGCGAAGGTGCTCGAGTACCTGACGCACGATGCGGCCACTACGCCGCATTTTTTCAATCTCGCTCGCCGATTTACAAACGATCGCCATTCCTTATGCGTTGTCCACTGCCGCGCTGCGATAGCCTTCGACGACCTGAAACACCGCCGCGGTCACTTCATCCGCCGCCAGGTCGCCATTCATCGAAACCAGGCGTCCCTTGAGGTCGTAATAATCGGCGACCGGGCGGGTCTGCAGCTCGTACGCTGTCAGCCTTTCCCGGATCACTTCTTCACGATCATCGTTGCGGATAACCAGCTTGGAACCATCAACATCGCAGACATCGGCGACGCGGGGTGGCTGGAAGTAGACGTTATAGATATGCCCGTTGGCGAGACAAGTCCTACGTCCGGTGAGCCGGAGCAACAGCTTATTATAGTCGACATCCAGCCGAATCACAATCGGCAAACACTTGCGAACACGTGAGTTGTCAAGGAACTCGTGCTCGAAAAACGCATCGAGCCAGCCCGCCTGGCGGGCCGTTCGCGGAAACCCATCCAGAATAAATCCCCGTTCGCAATCCGCACTGCGCAGCCGGGACGCCACCATTTCGCAAACCAAGTCGTCTGGAACCAGTTCTCCGTGTTCCATCATCGACTTGGCCATCAAACCCAAGTCTGTGCCGCGCTTCACGTTATCCCGCAGGATGTCTCCGGTAGAGATCTGCGGAATGCCATAGCGTTCGGCGATACGCTTGGCCTGTGTGCCCTTACCGGCACCGGGAGGTCCGAGCAGTATGATCGGTCCGATGTTGCGCGAGGTGTCCTCTGCCATCGAACTGCCCAAGCATTGCCATTTACTGCTACATCCGGGAGACGGCCCCGCTTCCTGCTTTTACGACCAGGTACGGCGCCCGCGAATGCGTCCGCTGCGCGGGGTAAATCCGTCGTAATGCCGCATGATCAACTGCGCTTCGATCTGCGTCACCGTATCCATCGCCACGCCGACCACAATCAGCAGCGAGGTTCCACCAAAATAGAAGCTCACACCCAAACCGTTCGTCACCCAGCTTGGAAGCCGCTCGAAGAATCCGCCTAGAGCACCGGGTAAGTGGTTGAGGTGAATGCCGGCGATCATCCATTCAGGAATGAACGAGATGATGATCAGGTAGAGCGCGCCTACCAGCGTGATGCGGGTCAGGATCTCGTTGATCGCATCGGCCGTGCGCTTGCCGGGACGGATACCGGGAATGAATCCACCGTACTTCCGCATGTTGTCGGCAACTTCGCTGGGGTTGAACACAATCGAGACGTAAAAATACGCGAAGAAGACGATGCCGACGGCATACAGCAAGGTGTAAAGCGGCTCGCCCCACTTCAGGGCATCGAGGATAGGTCCTAGAACTTTGTTGTTATGGAAGGCGTAAAGTGCGGTCTGCGGCAATGTCAGAATTGACGAAGCGAAGATGACCGGCATGACGCCGCCGGCATTTACACGGAGCGGCAAGTGCGTCGACTGTCCGCCCATCACCTTTCGTCCGACTACGCGCTTGGCATACTGCACGGGAATGCGGCGCTCGCTACGTTCCACGTAAACGATGAATCCCACGACCGCGACCATTAGCGCGATCAGGATCAGGATGGCAAACGGGGTGAACGGCCCCCAGGCGCTGGTGCGAACTTTGTCGACCAGATCCGCGACGCCGCGCGGCAATCCAACAACGATGCCCGCGAAGATCAGCAGCGACATGCCGTTTCCGACGCCGCGTTCGGTGATCTGTTCGCCCAGCCACATGATGAAGGCGCTGCCCGTGGTCAAGGTCAACATCGTCATCAGGATGAATGGAACTCCGGGATTGATCACAAAATCGCCGGACTTCTCCAGACTGATGGCGATACCCAACGACTGTACGGAGCTGAGAATGACCGTCAAATAGCGCGTCCACTGGGTAATTTTCTTGCGTCCCAGTTCGCCTTCTTTCTGCAACTTCGCCAGCGGTTCGTAGACCACCGTCAACAACTGCAGAATGATCGACGCGGTGATATAGGGCATGATGCCCAGGGCGAAGATGGTCAAGCGGCGCAACTGGCCACCGGAAAACAAATCCACGAAGCCCAACAGCGTGCCGCGGTTCTGATCAAAGAACTGCTGCAGCTTGTCGGCGTTCACTCCTGGCGTGGGAATGTGTCCGCCCAAGCGGTACACCGCCAGAAGCCCGAGCGTAAACATAATGCGCTTACGTAGGTCCGGAACGCGGAAGATGTTTGCCAGTTTTTCGAACATTGACTACAGGACCTCGAATTTACCGCCGGCCTTGGTGATTTTTTCCTGGGCCGATTTCGAAAACTTGTGGGCGTAAACGGTGATCGCGATCTTCAGCTCGCCATCGCCGAGAATCTTCACGGGGTGCTTGGTGGAGATGACGCCGGCCTTGCGCAGCACGTCGGGATTGATGGTGGTCTCACCCAGCGCCGCCAGCTTCTCCAGGTTCACGATGTTGAATTCCTTGCGGAAGATGTTGGTGAACCCGCGCTTGGGCATGCGGCGGTGCAAAGGCATCTGGCCGCCTTCAAATCCGCGCATCATGCGCGAGCCGCTGCGGGAGCGCTGGCCCTTGTGTCCGCGGGTCGACGTCTTGCCCATGCCGGAACCCATGCCACGGCCTACACGCTTCTTGCCGGAATTCGCCTTCTTCGGTGCTCGTACGTTCGAAAGATTCATAATAAGCTCTCAGCTTTCAGCTATCAGCGATCCAGTGCTGACGCTGATGGCTACTACTGCAAAATCTCTACCAGGTGCGGGACCTTCGCCACCATGCCGCGAATGGCAGGCGTGTCGGGACGCTCAATCACCTGATTCAGGCGGGTAAAACCCAGCCCTTTCACGACCAACTTCTGCTTTACCGGAGCGCAAATCGCGGAACGAATCCATTTCAACTGGATCTTTCCGTTCGCTCCCGCTTTGGTTTGCTTCGCCATAATTCCTCATTGCCGGCAATGCCGGGACTATAACTCCTGCGCCGACTTGCCGCGCATGGCCGCCACATCACTGCGGTTCTTCAGCCGCTTCAGAGCATCGAAGGTGGCCTTGATGACGTTGTGTGGATTGGTGGTGCCAATCGACTTGGTGAGCACATTCTGAATACCCGCCGAAGTCATGACCGCCCGCACCGCGCCGCCCGCGATCACGCCCGTTCCTTCAGGAGCTGGCTTGAGCAGCACTCTGCCAGAGCCATAGCGTCCCAGAACCAAGTGAGGAATCGAGGTCTGCGTAAGGTTGACCTTCACCAGATTCTTTTTCGCCGACTCAATCCCTTTGCGGATCGCCTGCGGAACTTCTTTCGCTTTGCCGGAACCGTATCCCACGACAGCGGCGCTCGGATCTCCCACCACCACCAGAGCGGCAAACGAAAGGTTCTTGCCGCCTTTTACGACCTTGGTGACGCGGTTGATGGCGACCACCTGATCTTTCAGCTGATACGAACCCGCATCGAGTTTCTTAATCACTGTTGGCATAATTTCTATTTTGCAAATTTGTAATTTGAAATTTGGTAATTTGAAGAACGCTTGGTTCACCTCAAATTACGAAATTACCTGATTACAAAATTACTCAATCTCCTTAGAACTGCAATCCCGCTTCACGCGCGGCGTCGGCCAGCGCTTTGACGCGGCCGTGATAGATGTAGCCGCCGCGGTCGAATACGACCTTGTCGATGCCCTTCGCCTTCGCGCGCTGGGCAATCGCTTTGCCCACATCCTTCGCGGAGGCTACGTTTCCACCCGTCTTCCGCTCGCCCTTTTTGCCTTCGGCGGAGCTGGCGGCAACGATGGTCGAGCCCTTCAGATCGTCGATCACCTGGACGTAGATGTGATTCAACGAGCGGTACACGTTCAGGCGCGGCCGCTCCGGAGTTCCCATCACCTTTTTGCGGATGCGGTCATGCACATGCCGCCGCGTTATGTTTTTCGATTGCTTGTTAAACATTTCTTAAACCCTCGTCGTTGGTCGTTGGTCTTTGGTCGCTGGCGAAAACCTCTACCTTTCACGACTCAAACCCGACGACAACGATTGCTCTGTTGTTTTGGTGTTGGCTATCGACCAACGACCAATGACTAACGACTGCTATTTCGCGCCGGTCTTTCCAACCTTCTTCTTCAAGCGCTCGCCCACGTAGCGGACGCCCTTGTTCTTGTACGGATCGGGCGGACGCAGGCTGCGCATTTCGGCGGCAACCTGTCCTACCTTCTGCCGGTCAATGCCGGTGACGCTCAACTTGGTCTGCTTGGGATCGACCGTGGCTTCAACGCCGGTGGGCAGCGGGTACTCGATGGGATGGGAAAAACCCAGGGTGAACACCACCATCCCTTTGCCCTTCAGTTCGGCGCGATAGCCGATGCCGACGATTTCGAGTTCGCGCGTCCAACCCTTGGTGACGCCTTCGACCGCGTTGTTGACCAGGGCGCGAGCCAGACCGTGCACTGCGGCTTGCGAATCGTTTTCGCGAATCGCGACCAGGTTTCCGTCCTGCTGTTCCACGCGGATGCCCGCTGGCAGCAGTGTTTCCACCTTGCCCTTGGGACCCTGCACGGCAACCGTGTTGCCTTCGACCTTGAATGTCACTCCCTTGGGGAGCGGGATCGGCTTTTTTCCAATTCTCGACATAATTTCAGCCTTTAGCTCTTGGCCAGCAACTTAGTAAATTTCACACAAGACTTCGCCGCCCACGCCTTCCTTGCGCGCCTGGCGACCCGTCATCACGCCGCGAGGCGTGGTCAGAATGTTGATGCCCAACCCGCCGAGCACGCGCGGAATCTCGGTGCGGCGCACGTAAACGCGGCATCCGGGACGGGAGACGCGCTCGACCTTCGAGATCGCGGCCTCGTTGTTGTTGCCATATTTCAGGTAGACGCGCACCACTTTGTGGCCGTCTTCTTCCGTGGCTTTGAAGTTCGAGATGTAGCCCTCTTCCTTGAGAATGCGGGCAATCTCCAGCTTCAGCTTGGAAGCGGGAATATCTACCTTCTGGTGGCGCGCATTGATGGAATTGCGAATGCGCGTCAGCATGTCTGCGACCGGATCGGTCAACCTCATCGTTTGCTTCTCCTCGAGCCACCCGTTCGCTCCGTAACCTCCGGAGAACCCGCGGCAGCTGTCTGTTGTCACATGAGCCGCTCTCGCACTGGCCAACGACGAACGACCAATGACCAACGACCGTTTTCCTACCAGGACGACTTCGAAACCCCGGGAATCTCTCCTCGCAGCGCCAGTCCGCGGAAGCACAAACGGCAGATGCCGAACTTCCGCAGGTAAGCGCGCGGGCGTCCGCAAATGTGGCAGCGGTTGTGCTTGCGCGAAGAGAACTTGGGCTTCTTTACGTTGCCCGGCTTCGTCGAAAAATTCGTGCCGTCTTTGACTCGTTTTGCTGTTGTAGCCACTTAGCTTTTAGCTCCTAGCTTTTAGCTGTCAACTCTCCGCTGCCAGCTCTCAGTCAGTACGTTCAATGACTCAATGATTCAATGACTGAATGAATCAATGTCTAGGCCCTGAACGGCATTCCCAGGTGCCGCAGCAGCGCTCGCGACTGATCATCGTTACGCGCCGTGGTCACGATGGTGACGTTCATGCCCTTCTGCTTGTCGACCTTCGCGTAATCAATCTCCGGAAAAATCAACTGGTCGTGCAAGTCCCAGGGTGTAGTTGCCGCGTCCGTCGAACGACTTGGTGGAAACTCCGCGGAAGTCGCGCACGCGGGGCAGCACCACATTCACCAGGCGATCCATAAACTCGTACATGCGATCGCCGCGCAGCGTGACCATCGCTCCGATCGACTGGCCCTCGCGAACCTTGAAAGCCGCAATCGACTTCTTGGCACGCGTGACCACCGGCTTCTGTCCGGTGATCTGGCCCAGTTCATTCACGGCCGGATCAAGGATCTTCGAATTCTGCGTGGCTTCGCCAACACCCATGTTGACCACGATCTTGTTCAGATGCGGCACTGACATCGGGTTCTTGAGATCGAATTCCTTCATCAACGCCGGAGCCACTTCCTTCAGGAAGCGCGTCTTCAGGCGCGGAGTCTCTTTCGCGCTATGCCGCGCCTGCTGCGGAGCTTTCGGTTCCGCCTGCGCTTCGCCTTTTTTCTCTTTTTTCTCTTTTGCCATGATCTCGTTTGCTTTCTCTCACGGTTTCGGAAGTCAGCTATTTAGCTTTTAGCCTTTAGCCAATTCAGTCCGGTTCGTGAGCACCTTCAAATGTCTTGTTCAAGCTAAGAGCTAACAGCTAAGAGCTAGTAGCTTATTTGTCGAGCGTCGTTCCGCACTTCTTACAGATGCGCACTTTGCGATCGCCACGCACTTCGTGTCCGATGCGTACCGGACCGCAGGTACCGCATACCAACTGCACGTTCGAGAGCGAAATGCGGCTCTCCTGCTCGGCGATGCCGCCCTTGACGTTGCGCTGCGGGTTCGGACGCACGTGCTTTTTCATGATCATCACGTGCTCGACCAGGATCTTGCCCTCGTCGGGAAACACGCGCAGCACGCGTCCTTCTTTGCCCTTGTCCCGGCCCGTGATCACTTTCACGTTATCGTTGCGCCGGATATCCACTCGCTTATGTACTGTCGTTGTCGCTGTTCCCATAAAAACCTTCTAATCTCGTAATTTTGTAATCGGGTAATTTTGAAATTTCAAAAACGCTTGCCATCGGGTTTCAAATTACAAAATTCCCCGATTGCCAAATTACAAAATTCCCTACAGCACTTCCGGAGCTAGCGAGACGATCTTCAGGAACTTCTTCTCGCGCAGCTCGCGGGCCACGGGACCGAACACGCGGGTCCCAACCGGCTCCCCGCCTTCATTGATCAGCACCGCGGCATTCGAATCGAAGCGGATGTAGGTGCCATCGCGCCGTCCATATTCCTTGCGGGTGCGCACGATCACCGCTTTGACCACCGCGCCTTTTTTCACCTGGCCGTCAGGCGAGGCTTCTTTCACGGCGGCCGTGATCACATCTCCCAGACCGGCACGTAAGCCCGTCGAGCCGCCGAGCGGCAGGATCATCTGCAGCTTGCGGGCGCCGGAGTTGTCGGCGACCTCGAGCATGGTTCTCATCATCACAGCCATAATCGTTCTCCTCGACTCGCGCGCTCTTAGCTGGCCACTCGGTCGGCCGCGACTTCCGGCACCAAAGCGGTCTTGCGGACAATTTCTTTCAGCTTCCAACGCTTCAGCTTCGAAAGCGGGCGCGTCTCTTCGAGACGCACGACGTCGCCGACGTGAGCCTCGTTGTTTTCGTCATGGGCGTAGAACTTCTTGCCCTTGGAGACCACGCGGCCATAGAAGGGATGCGCCTTCTTGCGCACCACTTCGACCACGATGGTCTTCTTCATTTTGTTCGAGACCACTTCGCCAACAACTTCTTTGTGGTGGCTCTGCTTTGCAGTTTCAGCCATTACTTCTTCTCCGTGGCGCGGGCGCCGACCGCGACTCGCTCGCGAGCGATGGTCTTCACCCGGGCGATGTCTTTGCGCAAGCCGCGAATCTTCTTCAGGCTCTCCGTCTGTCCCATGTTGAGCTGGAACTTCAGCTTGAAGAGCTGATCGTTGAGCTCGCGCTCCTGGTGGCGCAACTCGTCGTCGGTCAGGTTCCGAACTTTTTCTGCTTTCATAATGACTCTCAGTGTCCTGCGCGCTTCACGAAGCTGGTGCGCAGAGGGAGTTTGTGCGAAGCCAGACGCATCGCCTCCGTCGCGTCCGCCACGCTCACGCCTTCCATTTCAAACAAAATCTTGCCGGGACGAACCACCGCGACCCAGTGATCGGGAGCGCCTTTGCCTTTACCCATGCGGGTTTCGGCCGGCTTCTTGGTCACGGGCTTGTCCGGAAACAGACGGATCCAGATCTTGCCGCCGCGCTTGATGAAACGCGTCATGGCCACGCGGCTGGCCTCGATCTGCCGGTCGGTAATCCATCCGGGCTCGAGCACCTTCAATCCGTAATCACCGTAGGCCAGCGTGCTGCCGCGCCATGCCTTTCCGGTCATGCGCCCGCGCTGCTGCTTGCGGTACTTCACTTTCTTTGGCATCAACATAAGTCGGCTCTCAGCTCTTAGCTATCAGCTTTCAGCAAAAACTTTAGAACGCACCCGTCGCGGAGGCTGGTTGCACGCCTTCGCGCTTCTTGGCCGCCGGCAGAATCTCGCCGCGGTACATCCACACCTTCACGCCGATCACGCCGTACGTGGTACGCGCTTCGGTGAAGCCGTACTCGATATCGGCGCGCAGCGTGTGCAGCGGCAAACGTCCTTGCAGGTACCACTCGGAACGGGCGATTTCGTTGCCGTTCAAGCGTCCGCTGACCCGCACCTTGATTCCCTTGCATCCGAAACGCAAAGCCGAATCCACCGCCTTGCGCATGGCGCGGCGGAAGCCGACGCGCTTCTCCAGTTGCAGCGCGATCGATTCCGACACCAGTTGCGCATCGAGTTCCGGCTTGTGCACTTCCTGGATGTCGATGTACACCTCGCGCGAAGTGCGCTTCTGCACATCCTGCTTCAGCTTGTCGATCTCGGCGCCCTTGCGGCCGATGATGATGCCGGGACGCGCGGTCTTGATGATTACGCGCAGCTTGTTGCCCGGGCGCTCGATCTCAATCGAGCTCACGCCCGCCGACTTGAGCTTGTCTTTCAGCTCGTTCTTCAGCCTGACGTCTTCGAGCAGCAGCTTGTCGTAGTCCCGCTCGACAAACCAGCGCGACTTCCACGGCTTGGTGTATCCCAGGCGGAACCCGTAAGGATGAACTTTTTGACCCATCGTTGCTCCTCAATCCTGTACTGCTATTTCTTCGCTTTCGCTACTTGCTTCTTCTTTGCCGGGGCTTTGCCTTTGGCTTTGGCCCTGGCCGGAACTTTTGCTTTCGCGGGCGCCGCAGCGCGCTCTTCTCCAACAACGTGCACTACGCTTTCGCCATTCTTGCCGCGCTCTGCCAGCTCAATCTCGATATGCGAGATGCGCCGCACATAGCGGAAGGCGCGACCCATCGGGGCGGGACGAATGCGCTTCATGCGCGGACCATCGTTCGCCACTGCACGCTTCACGTAGAGATTGTCGACATCGACGTCGATATTCTTTTCCGCGCTCAAATAATTCGCATTCTCGAGCGCCGAACGCAGCAACTTCTCGATCGTCGGCGCGACCCGCTTCTTGGTGAAGATCAGCGTGTTGAGCGCGTCTTCCACCTTGCGGCCCTTGATCAGGTCCAGCACCAGACGTGCCTTTTGCGGCGTGACGCGCATGTAACGGGCTTGTGCTCGAAATTCCATGATGCGTCTCCTTTAAGCCTTAGGCGCCGCTGGCGCCGCCGGAGCCGCAGCTCCCGGACCCCCGGGAATGCCCGCCGGCTTCGCGGCCGTTTCGGTCGCAGCCTTCATCGAGTGTCCCTTGAACTGCCGGGTGAAACTGAACTCGCCCAGCTTGTGTCCCACCATGTTCTCGGTGATGTACACAGGGATGAATTTCTTGCCGTTGTGCACAGCGATGGTGTGTCCCACCATCTCAGGAATGATGGTCGAGCGACGCGACCAGGTGCGCAGCACTTTCTTCTCGTTACGCGAGTTCATGCCTTCTACCCGCGCCTGCAGGAAGCCATCGATAAACGGTCCTTTTTTAGTTGAACGCGCCATAAATTCAGCTCTCAGCTTTCAGCCGTCAGCTCTCAGCCAACAGCTTCGTGTTACGCGTTCGCCAACGACCAACGACGAACGACCAATGACTACTTACTTCTTGCCGCGGCGGTTGACGATGAACGCATCCGTCCGCTTGTTGTTGCGAGTCTTATATCCACGCGTCGGCTGTCCCCACGGAGTCACCGGGTGACGTCCGCCAGAAGTCTTGCCTTCACCGCCGCCGTGCGGGTGATCGACCGGGTTCATGGAAACACCGCGATTCACCGGACGACGCCCCAGCCAGCGCGTGCGTCCCGCCTTGCCGATAGTGACGTTCTCGTGATCGAGATTGCCGACCTGCCCGATGGTCGCCATGCAATCCTGCGCGACCTTTCGGGTTTCGCCGGAAGGCAGCTTCACCAGCGCGTAGTCGCCTTCTTTCGCCACCAACTGCGCTGATCCGCCCGCCGACCGCACCATCTGCGCGCCCTTGCCAGGACGCAACTCGACGTTGTGAATGGTCGTGCCAGGAGGAATATTGCGCAGCGGCAGCGCGTTGCCGACCAAAATATCGGCCTCGGGCCCGCTGACAATTTTCTGTCCCACCTTCAACCCGTCGGGCTGCAGGATGTAACGCTTCTCGCCGTCGGCATAAGCCAGCAGTGCAATGCGCGCCGAGCGGTTCGGATCGTATTCGATCGAGACCACCTTGGCGGCGATGCCGGTCTTGTCGCGCTTGAAGTCGATGATGCGCAGCTTGCGCTTGTGTCCGCCGCCACGATGCCAGCTGGTGATGTCGCCGGAGTTGCGGCGCCCGCCGGTGCGCTGCTTGGTTTCAAGCAACGGCTTGTGCGGATCCTTGGTCGTGATGTCGTCATTGACGATCGTCGTGCGGTAGCGCAACGTCTGCGTCGTCGGTCTGTAAGTCTTGATTGCCATATAAGCTCTCAGCTTTCAGCTGTCAGCTCTCAGAAACCTTCTATCAGCCGTCGCTTTCACTGAAAGCTGACGGCTGACAGCTGATAGCTGTCTTAGAGATTTTGTGCGTACTCCGGCATTTTTTCGCCGGCTCGCAAGCGTACGTACGCTTTCTTCCAATCGGGACGGTAGCCGGCAAACTTACCGCGCCGGCGCTCTTTTCCCGGATAGTTCGCGGTACGCACCGAGCGCACCTTCACTTTGAAAATCGACTGCACCGCTTCCTTGATCTCGGTCTTGGTCGCCTTCTGCGCCACCTGGAAGACCAGCGTGTTCTGGTTTTCCTTGATCGCCAGGCCTTTTTCCGTGATCACCGGACGGCGAAGAATCTGATATGCGGATTTCATCAGGCCACCTCCGCCGCTTTTTCATGCCGCACCCGCTTGCGGGGAGAACGGGAAGCTTTCTTCGCCGTGCCCTCGCCTTCGTTGTGCTGGCGCCGCTTCTTCGAAACCGAATCTTTCAACGAAACCTGCAGCTTCTCAATTGCCGGCTGCGAGAAAATCGCGCAGTCGTAACGCAGCAGGTGATAGGGATGCACTTCGTTGCCGAGCACCAGCTCGACGCCGTGCAGGTTCCGCGAGCTGAGCTCGAGATTCTTGTTCTCGTGCTTGGCCACCTCGACCAGCAGCGCCGTCTTCTCGACCTTCAGAGCGTCGAGCGCCTCGCGGAATTGCTTGGTCTTGGGCTCTTTCACGTCGAACGCGTTCACGATGATCAGCTTGCCGTCGGCAAACTTCGCGGCCAGCGCCGAACGCAATGCGCCCAGCAATTTCTTGCGCGGGAAGGTGTAGGCGTGAGAGTGCGGCTGCGGTCCGTGAACCGTGCCGCCGTGGCGCCACAGAGGAGAGCGGATCGAACCCACGCGGGCGCGTCCCGTTCCCTTCTGCTTCCACAGCTTCTTGCCGGCGCCCGACACCAGTTTCTTGTTCTTGGTGGCGTGCGTTCCGGAGCGCTGCGAAGCACGGTAATGCTTTACCGCTTCCCAGAGCAGGTCTTCGTTGACCGCGCCGAAAATTTCATCGGCGAGATCCAGCGTTCCGACCTTGGCTCCGCTCAAATTGTGAATGTCTATCGTTGCCATCTTTATTCTCTCGGTACTCGATACTCAGTACGCGTTAGCCCTTCTTGGCTGCGCGCTTGGCGGCCTTCAAGGGATCGACCGTCGCCGAACCCGCAAATCCACGGCGCTCTCGCGGTGGCTTCTTCGCTTTGGTGATCACCAGGTACCCGCCGTTGGGGCCGGGCACGCTGCCTTCCACCACCAGCAGGTTGTCGTCTTTATCGACGCCCAGGATGCGCAGATTGCGAACCGTTACGCGATCGACACCCATGTGTCCCGACATCCGCATACCTTTGAACACGCGCGACGGAAACGCCGAAGATCCGATCGAACCCGTGATCTGAAACATTGAACCGTGCGACTTGGGGCCGCCCGCGAAGTGATGCCGTTTTACGACGCCTGCGAACCCGCGGCCCTTGCTGATGCCGACTATATCGACAAAGCGCTCGCCATCGAAAATGTCGACCAGCACGCGCTCGCCAGCCTTGAGTGCGCCATTGCCTTCGGACTTCTCTTCCACTTCCACCGGCACTTCGCGCATGAACTTCACCGGAGGCAGATTGTTCTTTCCCAGGTGTCCCTTGATCGGCTTGGTCAGGCTCTTCTCTTTCACAAAATCAACCAAGCCGAGCTGCGCCGACTCGTACCCGTCTTTCGTCTGCGTTTTGTGCTGCGTGACCACGCACGGGCCCGCCTGCAGCACGGTCGCCGGATGCACGTCGCCCTTGTCATCAAAGAGCTGCGTCATCCCGACTTTCTTTCCCAGAATTCCTGCGACTTTCGCCATTTCCCTCTCCATTCCCAGCTTGGCTCGTCGCTTCTTCAACGGCGGCTATTGGCTGGGGTTGATTGTTTGTCTTGGCCAAAGACCAACTACAAACCACCAACGACTACTTATGTTCCTTACCGAATGCCTTGATCTCCACATCCACACCCGCGGGAAGATCGAGCTTCATCAGCGCGTCCACCGTTTGTTGCGTGGGCTCGAGAATATCGAGCAAACGCTTATGCGTGCGGATCTCGAACTGCTCGCGCGACTTCTTGTCGACGTGCGGAGACCGCAGCACGCAATACTTATTTTTCATCGTGGGCAATGGAATCGGGCCCGCGATCTGCGCGCCCGTACGGCGCGCGGTGTCGACAATCTCACCCGTGGACTGGTCCAGGATGCGATAGTCGTAAGCTTTCAACCGGATGCGAATTCTTTCTTTTCCAATCACGTCATCACTCTTTCGCCCTCCCGGCTCTCCGGAAGGAAAGATCTGGCGGCATGCCGCTAGCCGTTTTGCTTTATGTGGCGCGGGCACTCTTGCCCGCGCTGCAGGCAACGCGGACAGGAGTGTCCGCGCCACATCTGCAGTTACTGAACAATTTCCGCAATCGTGCCTGCGCCCACCGTGTGGCCGCCTTCACGAATCGCGAAGCGTAATCCTTTTTCCATGGCCACCGGCGTGATCAGCTCAATCACCAGGCTCACGTTGTCACCGGGCATGACCATCTCGGTCCCCGCCGGCAACTCCGCTACTCCCGTCACGTCGGTCGTACGCAGGTAGAACTGCGGACGGTATCCCTTGAAGAACGGCGTATGTCGTCCGCCTTCTTCTTTCGTCAGGATGTAGACTTCCGCCTTGAACTTCGTGTGCGGGGTGATCGATCCCGTCTTCGCCAGCACCATGCCGCGCTCGACATCTTCTTTCGCAATGCCGCGCAACAGCAACCCGGCGTTGTCACCGGCCATGCCTTCGTCCAACTGCTTCTTGAACATTTCAACGCCGGTCACGACCGTCTTGCGCGTGTCGCGGAAGCCGACGATTTCAACTTCTTCGCCGACCTTCACCTTGCCGCGCTCGATACGTCCCGTGACCACCGTGCCGCGGCCCGAGATCGAGAAGATATCTTCGATCGGCATCAGGAACGGCTTATCCAGATCGCGCGCCGGCTGCGGCACGCTCTTGTCCACCGCTTCCATCAACGCGTCAATCTGCTTTTCCCACTTCTCTTCGCCGTTCAATGCGCCCAGGGCCGACAACCGAACCACCGGAACATCGTCTCCAGGGAACTGGTAGCTCTTGAGCAACTCGCGCACTTCGAGTTCAACCAGGTCAAGCAGTTCAGGATCATCGACCGCATCGCACTTGTTCAGCGCGACGACGATGTACGGCACACCGACCTGGCGCGCAAGCAGCACGTGCTCACGCGTCTGCGGCATGGGACCGTCCGTCGCAGCGACTACGAGGATCGCGCCATCCATCTGCGCCGCGCCCGTGATCATGTTCTTGATGTAGTCGGCGTGGCCCGGGCAATCCACGTGCGCGTAGTGCCGGTTCGCGGTCTCGTACTCCACGTGCGCCGTAGCGATCGTGATACCGCGAGCTTTTTCTTCCGGAGCGTTATCGATCGAATCAAACGACCGGAACACAATCTTGGGGTTGTGCTTCTGACAACACCTTGGTGATCGCCGCCGTCAACGTCGTCTTCCCGTGGTCAATGTGACCAATCGTCCCTACGTTGCAGTGCGGCTTATTACGCTCAAATTTCTCTTTCGCCATTTTCTTTCTATCTCCTCGGCTTCTAACTACGCCGGAACCAAATCGTCACCGTCGGCTTCGTAATACGCACCGACGAATTCCTGTTTTTCCACCAACTCCTCGGCGATCCAACGATCGAATCTGCCGAGATCCTCTGCAAACCGCTCGCGGAAGCGTTCAAACCCGCGATGCCCACTCCAGAAATCTCGAACCCGGCACCGCTCGTCCGACTCTCGTGTTACGCCGGTTGCCAGATACGCTTCCGACTGCCGAACAATTCGCTGCCAAACTCCATCCGGCCCAAACACTCGCTCAAACTCAGCGAACTTGCCTTGCCTGACCCAAAATCTGCGGTCGACGACGAACCGCGGCGCCGCGATTCACTTCGCGGTGCCTTGCACCCGCGCGATGATTTCCTCCGCCACCGACCGCGGAGCTTCTTCATACCGCGCGAAATGCATCGAGTATTCGGCGCGCCCTTGCGTTGAAGAACGCATGTGAGTCGCGTATCCGAACATTTCCGCCAGCGGCACAATCGCGTGAATCACCTGCGAACCCGCGCGGTGCTCCATGCCTTCAATACGTCCGCGGCGCGAACTCAAGTCGCCCATGATGACTCCGGCGTAATCTTCCGGGGTCACCACTTCGACCGACATCACCGGCTCAAGCAACACGGGAGAGGCTTTGCGCGCGGCTTCCTTGAACGCCATCGATCCGGCGATCTTGAAGGCCATTTCGTTCGAATCGACATCGTGATAGCTGCCGTCGTAAAGCGTCGCTTTGACGTCGACCATCTCGTAGCCCGCCAGAACGCCGCCTTCCATCGCTTCTTTAATGCCCTGATCGATCGGCTTGATGAATTCTTTCGGCACCGAACCGCCAATGATGTCGTTGATGAATTCGTAGCCTTTGCCGGGCTCGTTCGGCTCGAGACGAATCTTCGCGTGACCGTACTGGCCGCGGCCGCCGGTCTGGCGAATGTACTTGCCTTCGGCTTCCGACTTCCTGCGAATCGTCTCGCGATAAGCCACCTGCGGCTTGCCGACGTTCGCCTCAACCTTGTACTCACGCATCATGCGGTCGACGATGATTTCCAGATGCAACTCGCCCATGCCGCTGATGATGGTCTGTCCGCTATCAGGATCGGTGTGAACCTTGAAGGTGGGATCTTCCTGCGCAAGTTTCGCCAGCGCCATGCCCATCTTTTCCTGATCGGCTTTGGTCTTCGGCTCAACAGCAACCGAGATGACCGGGACCGCAAACTCAATCGACTCGAGGGCGATGGGATGCTTCTCGTCGCAGATCGTGTCGCCGGTCGAGACATTCTTCATGCCCACCACGGCGCAGATGTCACCCGCCAGAATTTCCTGGATATCTTCGCGCTTGTTGGCGTGCATCTTGAGCAAACGTCCGATGCGCTCGTGCTTGGTAGTACGCGGGTTCAACACGCCTTCGCCCGACTTGATCTGTCCCGAATAGACGCGGATGAAGGTCAATTGACCGACAAACGGATCGGCCATGATCTTGAAGGCCAGCGCCGCGAAAGGCTCTTTGTCATTCGCCTTGCGGGTCAGGGTTTCTCCGTTGTCAGGATTCTTGCCGTGTACTTCCTTGGTATCGAGGGGGGAGGGCAGATAATCCACCACGGCATCAAGCAGCGGCTGAATACCCTTGTTCTTGAATGCCGTTCCCAGCACAACCGGAAACAACTTCAGACCGATCGTCGACTTACGCAGCGAAGCGCGCAGTTCGTCGGCGGAAATCGCTTCGCCTTCCAGGAACTTGTGCAGAACATCGTCATCATTCTCGGCGATGGTTTCCACCAACTGCGTGCGGAACGCTTCCGCTTTCTTCTGCAGATCGGCGGGAATTTCTTCGGTATGATACTCGGCGCCCATCGTTTCGTCTTTCCACACGATGGCCTTCATGTTGATCAGATCAACGACGCCCTTGAACTTATCTTCCTGGCCGATGGGAATCTGAATCGCGACGGGCTTGGCATTGAGGCGCTTGCGGATGGTATCGATGGCATGCTCGAAATCGGCACCCATCTTATCGATCTTGTTAATAAAACAAATTCGCGGGACGCCATATTTATCGGCCTGACGCCAGACTTTTTCCGACTGCGGCTGGACGCCGTGCACGGCGTCAAACACCGCGACTGCGCCGTCGAGCACGCGCAGCGATCGTTCCACCTCAGCCGTAAAGTCGACGTGGCCGGGCGTATCAATAATGTTGATGCGGATATCGCGCCAGGTGCAGGTCGTGGCGGCGGAGGTGATGGTGATGCCGCGCTCCTGCTCCTGCTCCATCCAATCCATCGTGGCCGTGCCTTCATGGACCTCTCCGATGCGATGCGTCTTTCCTGTATAGAACAGGATGCGCTCGGTCGTAGTGGTCTTGCCGGCATCGATGTGAGCCATGATGCCGATGTTTCTGCAACGCTCTAATGGAACTGTTCTGGGCACGGTCTCGCTACTCTTCTTTCTGGGGCTCGGAAAATCAGCTTTCAGCTATCAGCCCTCAGCTTTCAGCCAGGGCCACTCGTCAGAATCTTCTCTTCGCTATCCTCTTCCGCCATCTGCCGCCTAAGGCTCTAACTGAGAGCTGATGGCTGAGAGCTGATAGCTGTTTTTCTACCACCGGTAATGCGCGAAGGCCTTATTGGCTTCCGCCATGCGGTGAACGTCTTCCTTCTTCTTGATTGCCGCGCCGCGATTATTGGCGGCATCCAGCAATTCATTGCTTAATTTGTCGATCATGCCCTTCTCGCCGCGTCCGCGGGAGTAGGTGATCAACCAGCGGATTGCCAGCGAGGTGCGGCGGTCGGCATTGACTTCCACCGGCACCTGATAGTTCGCGCCACCCACGCGGCGGGTCTTCACTTCGAGCAGTGGCTTGGCGTTCTCGACCGCCTTCTTGAAGAGCTTCAGCGCTTCGTCGCCGCCCTTTTGCTGCAGGCGGGTCAGGGCTTCATAAAAGATGCCCTCCGCGGTGCTCTTCTTACCCTGCCACATCATCGAGTTAACGAACTTCGTCACCAGATCCGACTGGTAAACCGGATCAAGCTCGGTTCCACGCTTTGCGATATGTCCTTTACGAGGCATCTTTTTGAGTTCTCAGTTCTCAGTTGTCAGTTCTCAGTTGCTCCCGGCGCAGTTCACTGAGAACTGAGAACCGGGAACTGAGAACTGCCGTTAGGCTTTCGGTCTCTTCGCTCCATACTTCGAGCGGCTTTGCTTGCGGCCGGCAACGCCCACTGCGTCTAGCGTTCCGCGCACCACGTGATAGCGCACGCCCGGCAGATCTTTCACACGGCCCCCGCGGATCAGCACAATCGAGTGCTCCTGCAGGTTGTGGCCGACGCCGGGGATGTAAGTCGTAACTTCAATCCCATTGGTCAGGCGCACACGTGCCACCTTACGCAAAGCCGAGTTCGGCTTCTTCGGCGTCTGGGTGTACACGCGCGTGCAAACGCCGCGCTTCTGCGGACATCCCTGCAACGCCGGACTCGCCGTCTTGTACCGGGGCCGTTTGCGGCCAAATTTCACCAGTTGATTAAAGGTCGGCACTCTTGGCTGCTCCTTCGGCTGCCCACTCCGCACCACAAGGGCGCGGACGCGGAACTGCGCCGCACTTACCTTTCCCTGATTTCAGGGGCTGGATGGCGGGGTCCGCCACCATACTTCCCACTGCACACAAGGGCAGCAGGAGAATTCTGGTTTCCCGTTCGGACTTGCGCTAACGACGGTGGCACCAGGCACCGCCGCAGTTTGCGGCAGGAGGTGCTCCGTTTCGCCAGCTTTGCCCCGCATATCCTTTCAACGGGTGAAAGGTGAGCGCGGAGCGTTTCAGCGAGGGCGGCTTCAGAAAACTCTCTGAAGACGAAAACTACTAAAGCTGAGCTGCATTCCTAGGAGGCAATTTTGCGCACACATGCGGAGCGCGAAGAATACCTCCGCGTACAGACTAGCCAGACTTAGCTCGCGGAACCCTACAAATATAACAATTGATCTTGCACATCGTCAACCATTCCCTGCCGCATCTGATGGTAAATGAGGGACTGCGGGAACAGCAGCCCGGGAATGAACGGTTTCGCGCTCATTTGTACCCGCTGATCAACTCAACTTGCTGAAAAGATTCGCAGCCTCTAAACTGTCCGTTTCCAGTCAGAGCATGCTCGCCGTGGGAGAACCCTGCGGCGGGGAGGATGCATGGTAAGGTCGTTTTCCGTTCGGTTCGCACTTATCTTAATCATTGTCTCCCTCAGCCTGATGTTCGCGGGTTGCGGCAGTGGCGCCGTTACCGGGACCAGCTTTGAAAAACCCGCGCACCTCGCGATCAACCCCTCGGCTTCAGTTTCGCTCGACCTCGGCGGGACGCAGTCATTCACAACCACGGCAACGAACTTTACCGGACGCTCTATTGTCGTCGTGCCCTCGTACCAGTCCTCCAACACCTCGGTGGTCACCGTTGCCAGTAACGGAGTGGCTTGCGCTGGCACATGGGATGCTCTGGGACAGGTCTGCACACCCGGCAGCGTGGGCGTCGCGCAGGTCTTTTCTTCTGCCCGCGGAGTCAGTTCCGCCCCTGTCACCATCTACGTTCATCAGCACGTCGACAACATCACCATCACTCAGATTGCACCTATAGCACCGCCGCCCTGCGTATCAAAGGATTCGACTGCGGTCTTCCAGACCAACGCCTTCAGCAAGGGGATCGACATCACCTCCTCTGTGGGTCAGTTCAGCTGGCAATCGCAGAACATCATGGTAGCGACTACCAGCAATACCGCCAGCGGCCTGGGCAATCTGGTCAATGGAGTCTCGCTGAACCAGGCACAGGTCACGGGTAAGACTCCCGGGTTGACCCAGCTTTACACGACCGTAGCCAACGTCAATAGTCCGCCTCTTAATCTGTACACCTGTCCGGTAAAGTCGATCTCGCTGGCTATCAATGGCGTGGCCGGAAACACTTTTACCGTGATCGGTTCCGGATCAAAAACCGTAACCCCGACCATCCTCGACACCAACAACAACAGCATCACCGGCGTGCCTTTAACATGGAGTTCGTCAAACAATTCGGCGGGAACCGCAACAGGAAACACCACCACCGGCATTGGCACCATCTCCATTGCTCATCCCGGCACCACTGCCGTCGTAGCCTCGTGCACTCCGCCTACGTGCAACATCGGACTGACTCCGTCGGACCCCGTGTTTCCCACCGGACCGATCTATCCGGAAAGTGTGATTACAGGGACAGCCACCTCCAGCAGTTCCACTGAGCAGACGCAAACTGTTTGGGTAACAACCACCGACTGCAACGCTCCCGGTAATGTCGGCACGAATTGCGTCACTGCACTGGTCCCCATTTCCAGCCCGAATAACGTGGTGGGCAATCTCACGGTCCTTCCGTCCACTCCGAATTCGTTGGTCATTGCCGTTTTCCGAATGGGCGCTACCGGCAACCTCACCGGATTTCTAGGGACCGACTCAAGTCAGCAGGGCAGTAGAGGACTAGTTGTCGCCACCCTCAGCACCAACACGCCCTCAATCGCTCAATTTCCTGGGGTCATCGGTAAGGTGTTGGCGGTCTCTCCCGAAGGTAACAAAGTCATCGTGTCCGACACGATCGATACTCCGAACGAGGTCTATGTCTTCGACAACACGGCTCACACTTCCATCAGCTTGCCCATCACGGGGGCCCAAGCGGCAGACTTTTCTCCTGACGGCCTGAAAGCCTTTATCGTCGCCAACAACGGCTTATCCAGCACCTTATACGTGTATTCGATTCTCGATGCCCTGCAGACCATCCCGCTCAGCTCGGTGACTCCGGCCAACAGCGTCTCTTTCCTGTCAGAGGGTGCATTCGCTTACATCGCCGGCGGAAGCCCCAACGGTGTGACTGTCGGGAGAACGTGCGATAACGCGATCCTGGGAACGGCGAACACTCCGGCCGCACCCGCGATCATCAAGACTTTGCCCAACGCCACGCAGGTGCTCGCGCTCGATCCGCCTAATATTGATGTAATCAGCGTGACCACTCCGCCACCGGGACCGATCGGTTGCTTCCCCACGGTGACCAATACCGTGAAGTCATTCAACCTGGGCCAGGGCACCTTCCTTCCGCTGCAAATGCTGATCTCGCCTGACGGCACCAAGGCTTATGTGATCACTTCCAACCTGCCGAGCATTCTGGTTTTTGACGTGATCAACCAGATCTCCTCATCGATTCCGCTCAACGGAAACACCACCGCGCAGCGCGCCGCTCTCACCCTCGATGGAAACCTGCTTTACGTGGCCACCAGCGATGGCTTGATCCATGTGCTCAGCACGCAATCGGGCGGGGACGTAGCCGAGATCTCCTTCCCCACGACTCCGACCACTCCCGACTACCTCTGTCCCAATACGCCTCCGGTCGCATGCACGCCAAATCTGATTGGAATTCAGCCGTAGCTTTGGGCTTTGGGCTCTCGGCCTGTGAAATTTTTCGCGGGACTGCGGAAGAGGCCGCGACGCACGCTTCGCGTCAGAAAAATGGGTTCGTATCAGGGCACCGCTTCAGCGGTGCCGTCCCAAAGGTTCGCTTTTAGGCGCTGATCTCTTCGGCTTGCATTTCAGACGCTAAAGATGACCAGCTTCAGCCGTTGAGGTCTAGGCTTTCGCTTTTTCCAGATCGCGTCCGACGCTGTCGAGGACGCCGTTGATGAACTGCACCGACTCAGGACTGGAGAATTTGCGCGCAATCTCAAGAGCTTCATTAATGATGACCGCGCGCGGAGTGGCGGGAAACGCCAGCAACTCGGCAACGGCCGCACGCAGCACGTTGCGATCAACGGCAGCCATGCGTTCCATGCGCCAATTCTCGGCGTGACGCTCGATCAACTGATCGATCTCCGCACTGCGATCACTGGCTACGCGAAACAGATCTTCGGCGAATCCACGCACGTCTTCGCCAACGCTGCTACGTTCGTTCCAGAACGAACGCCGCACGTCATCCGCTTTTTGCCGGCCCATATCGGCCTGAAAAAGCATCTGCAAAACCATCTCGCGTGATTTACGCCGGGTGCCCATAAAAGCTCTCAGCCGTCAGCTTTCAGTTTTCAGTTTACAGGAGTTGGAGAGGAGTTCCAGAATCAGCGCGTGCGTTTCTTAGCCGTCGTTCGTGGTTTTGTTTTTGTTTTTCTACTGAAAGCTGACGGCTGAGAGCTGACAGCTTTCCTCAGATTTGCCATTTCCACCGCCGCCAGCGCCGCGTCAAATCCCTTGTTGCCCATCTTCAGCCCGGCGCGATCGATAGCTTGCTCCAGGTTATTGCAGGTAAGCACGCCTAAGCTGTGCGGCACGCCCGTTTCCTGCGCCGACTGACCGATGCCGCGTGCCACTTCGTTGACGATGACATCGTAGTGCGCCGTCTCTCCGCGCAGCAGGCAGCCAATACAGATAATCGCGTCGTACTTGCCCGTCTCCGCAAGCATCCGCGCCGCCGAAGGAATTTCAAAGCTGCCTGGCACGCGAATGATGGTGATGTCCGTGCTGCTCGCCCCGGTGCGGCGCAACGCATCAAGCGCGCCTTGCAACAACCGTTCGGTGATAAACGCGTTGAAGCGCGCCACCACCAGCGCAAAACGTTTTCCCTTGGCATTCAGCTCGCCGTCGATTCCCGGCACGGGCTCTTCCGGTTTGCCGTGCACGGTAACGATAATTTCCCCGGGCAACTCCAGAGAGAAGCTGCGCTCTCCCGTAGCAGGAGACGCCGCATCCGCCAGCACCTTCAACTTCATCTTCTCGGCAATCGCAAACACGTTGTCAGGATTCGTGACTTCCACCACGATCAACTGCGCCACGTCTTTCAAACGCGCCAAAACTTCCTTGGGATACTGCGGAGAAAGCTGGTTCAGACTGAGCATGCCGACCGGCGCCGTCAGCACCGCGGAACGTCGCTCGCCTCCGGCCAAAGGCTCGAATCCGATAGCCTCGAAGAAAGCCACTAACCTGCGAAAATCCTCAGGCTTGGTGGCGTAGCGCCCGATATGGAGAGACTTAAGCAATTTTCGATTGTCGATTTTCGATTGTCGATTGAAAAGCCAAAAACCAAATCATAAATCGTCAATCGTACTTCGTACTTACTTTCCTTTAAACTGCGCCGCCCGCTTTTCCAGAAACGCCGTCGTGCCTTCCTTCTTGTCCTCGGTGGCGCAAGCCACGGCGAACAGAACGGCTTCCAGGTACAAGCCCTCGGCCAGCGTCATTTCCATGCCCTTGTTCACCGCTTCCATGGCGTACTGCACCGCCAGCGGAGCGTTAGCAATAATCTTCTGCGCGGTGGCCTCAGCGCGAGGAATCAGATCACCGGCGGCTGTGACTTCATTCACCAGGCCGATGCGATGCGCCTCCTGCGCGGAAATCATCTCACCCGCAAGCACCAACTGCATCGCGATCCCCTTCCCTACCAGCCGCGGCAAGCGCTGCGTGCCTCCGTAGCCGGGGATAATCCCGAGCTTCACCTCGGGCTGCCCGAACTTGGCGTTCTCGCTCGCCAGGCGCATGGTACAAGCCATAGCGATCTCGCATCCACCGCCCAGTGCGAATCCGTTGATGCAGGCGATCACCGGCTTGCCCAGGTTCTCGATCAGGTTGAGCACTGATTGTCCCTTATGGGTGTATGCCTTTGCCATCACCGCGTCGTTTTTGGCCAGTTCCCCGATATCGGCCCCGGCGATAAACGCCTTTTCGCCTGATCCGGTCAGGATCACCACTCGTATTGTGTCGTCATTTTTGATGTCATGAAACGCCCCGCGCAGGTCCTCCATCGTCGCCATGTTGAGCGCGTTCAAAACCTTGGGACGATTGACGGTGACGTAAGCAATCGCATTTTTCTTTTCGAGAAGAATGTTTTCGAAGGTCATAAGATCAAATTCCTTGCCACGGATTTACACGGATCATCGCGGATCAATTCAATGATGCAAAACCACAGTTCACGCCGCCCGGACACTCCGCCCGGGTCGATAAAACTTCCTTACTACCGGCAGCAGAAGCAATCCGACCACCACCAGGAAACCCGCTGCGAACGAGAATTCGGCGCTGTCAAATTTATGAATGCCTTCGTCGAACACGTTGTAGACAAAAATCATAGCCGCCGCGATGTTCATCAGTAGCGCTATCCACCATCCCCACACCTTACGCTTCTGCATGCCGCGGGCAGCGACAAAATACAGAATCGTAGGCAGAATAAAAACCGCGGCGCCAATTTCCAAGCCTTGAATCTCATCCGCCGGATCCTTCGCAGTCAAGGTCTCCTGCGATCGGGTTAGCACCAGCAAATAAACTATCAGCGCCCCCGAGCCAATTCCCAGCGCCCACTGCACGACGGTCGCGACCGTAACCAGCAAAGGCCGTTTCATATGATTAGATATTGCCGACTCAGACACCTGTCACAAAGAAGCCCCGCTCCTAAGCGGTTTTCACTTGAAAGACTTTCTCAGTGTTTTTCTGACGTTCTCGATCCGCGCGAATCCGTGGCCAAGAAGTTACAGTTTCTGCGGCTTCGGATTCGCCGGGTCCGCATAATCATAAAACCCACGCCCCGACTTCCGCCCGTACCATCCTGCCATCACCAACCGCTTCAGCAACGGAGGCGAAGCAAAGCGCCGTTCCTTGAATTCGTCGTACATGACGTGCGTGATGTAGTACGTCGTGTCGAGTCCGACGAAATCGAGCAGCGTGAACGGACCCATGGGATACCCGCATCCCAGCTTCATGGCATTGTCTATGTCTTCAATCGATCCCACGCCCTCTTCGTACGCGCGGATCGCATCCAGCAGATACGGCACCAGCAGGCGGTTGACTATGAATCCCGTCTTGTCCGACGTTCGCACCGGAACTTTGCCGAGCTTTTTGCCAAAGTCGTACGCGGTTTCGTAGACGTCATCCGCAGTTGCAATTGTGCGCACCACTTCGACCAGCTTCATCAGAGGCACGGGATTGAAAAAGTGCAATCCAATAAACCGCTCAGGACGCTTAGTCGAAGTCAGCAACTCGGTAATCGAAATCGAAGAGGTATTGGATGCGAAGATGCAGTCTTTCTTGGCGATCGCGTCGAGCGCTGAATAAATCTTCTTCTTCTCGCCGACATTCTCGATGACCGCCTCAACGATGATGTCGCAATCGGCGAGGTCCTGCATGTTGGTCGTACCCTTAAGGCGTGCGCGGGCCGCATCCTTCTGCTGTGCCGTGATCCCACCCTTCTCCACCGGACGCTCGGCAAACTTCGCCAGCGATTTCTCGATCCCGGCAAAGCCCTTGTCGAGAAACTTCTGCTCGACTTCGAGCACGGTAACGTCAAACCCAGCCATCGCCGCAACCTGCGCAATGCCCGACCCCATCAATCCACAACCCAGTACGCCGACTTTCTTGATGTTCATAGAAGTTCCTTAGGAATTTTCGATTTTCAATTGCCAATTGGAGAACCTGCCCGATCGGGCTTTTCAATCAACAATCAAAAATCAAGAATCGAAAATTAATTCATGCTCTCGACGATCATCGCAATCCCCTGCCCGCCGCCGATGCATGCGGTTGCGAGGCCGTACTTCTTCTTCCGCCGCCTCAACTCGTGGAGCAGTGTGATCACCAGCCGCGTCCCAGTCGCGCCCAGCGGATGTCCCAGCGCGATCGCTCCGCCGTTGACATTTACTTTCTCGCGATCCAATCCCAATTCTTTCTCGACCGCCAGGTATTGCGCGGCAAAGGCTTCGTTCACTTCGATCAGATCGATGTAGTCGAGCGTCAAACCGGCTTTCTGCAGCGCTAGCTTCGTGGCCGGAACCGGACCACGTCCCATTAACTTGGGATCGACGCCCGCAATTCCCCAACTTACGATTCGTCCCAGAGGCTTCAAGTTTCGTTTCTGCGCCTGCTCCAGTGCCATAACGACCACGGCCGCACCGCCATCCACAATGCCGCTCGCGTTGCCCGCCGTCACCGTGCCGTTCTTGCCGAATGCCGGCTTCAGCTTTGCCAAGCCTTCCATCGTGGTCTGCGGACGGCGGTGGTCATCTTCGGTGAACATCTCTCCGCTCAGCTCGCCTTTGCGGTCTTTCAGGGGAACTGGGACGATTTCCTCCTGCAGGTATCCGGCCTTGTACGCGGCATCGGCATTCTGCTGCGAGCGCAGCGCGAACTCATCCTGATGCTGGCGCGTGATCCCCTGCTGCTCTCCGTAAAGCTCGGCGGTATTTGCCATGTAGAGGCCGCAATACGTATCGAGCAACGCGACCATCAGCGAATCTTCGAGCTTTCCGCCGGGAGCCAGGGTGAACCCATCGCGCCCGCGAATCGAAAATGGCGCCTGGGACATGGCTTCCATACCGCCCGCCAGCACCACGTTGGCCTCGCCCAGCTCAATCATCTGCGCGGCGTTGACGATGGCCTGCATGCCGGATCCGCACAAGCGATTGACGGTCAGCGCGGGAGTTTCAATCGGCAAGCCCGCTCGCAAGCCCACGTGCCGCGCCCCGTAAAGCGCGTCGCCGGAAGTCTGCTGCGCGTTGCCGAATACCGCGTGATCAAACTCCTTGGGATCGATCCCCGAGCGCTCGATCGCGCCTTTGCTCGCGACCGCCGCCAGTTCCATGGCTGTGAAGTCTTTCAACTTGCCGCAATAGCGCCCCATGGGCGTCCGCGCCCCGCTTACGATTGCAATGTCACCTGGTTTCAACATGAAGGTCCTGACTCAGAAAGGATAAGAATGGTCCAACCAAACTTGTTAGTTTATCAGCGGAGGCGGGATTGAAGCCAATTGTCCATTGTCGATTTTCGATTGTCGATTGAAAAACCTTACGTTTTGTCATCCCGAGCGCAAGCGAAGGATCTGCAGTTTGCTGGCAGTCGGAACAACAGATTCCTCGCTACGCTCGGAATGACAAGGCTTAAATGGTTTGTTCTGGGGTTTTCAATCGACAATCGAAAATCGAAAATCGTAAATGACTTTACGCGACCGCCGCGGTCGCCAGCGCCGCCGCCATCGATACAACTTTTCCCGCGCCCTGCGCCACGGCCATATCGAGTGCGAGTTCAGCGCGATTGATCACTTCGGTGACAATGTCGACGGAGTCGTACTGCTGGCGCACTACGGCTTCCGCTAGTCCGGCACTGAACGCAATCGGATCTTGTTTTTCGGGCAGCTTGACGGTCGCAATCACCTTGCGTAGCTTTTCCACCGCCATCAACGCTTCTTTTTCCGCGGTCTCGCCCAGCACGATCGCAACGGTCGTCATCTCATAGCGGAATGCCAGATCGTTCTGCCGGATATTGGCGGCAAAAAGTTGTCCGATCTCGCGCATCGCCGCTTCCACGGCGGCTTCGCCGAATTCTTTTACCACCGCCGAACTCTTGCCGAATTGCATCAGCAGCACGGTTACGGGAGTTCCCTGCTGAATTCCGCGCTTGGTTTCGGCCATCAGAAGATCAAGATACGACGCGCGCTTTAGCAAACCTGACTTCTCGTCGGTGACCGACAGGTTCTTCACCAACCGCCGCAAGCCCGCGTTATTTAGCGCAATGACAATCTGGTCGCTGATGGTCTTCAGCACCACGATGTCGTTCGCATGCCATCCCTGCGGAGCACTTTGCCCAAGGAACATTACGCCTACATGATCGGGCCCATCGCTCAGCGGTAACGCCAGCAGTGAAGTGATATTCAACTCCGCCAGCGCCTCGCGCACCGACTGCAGTTCCGGAGCGGCCCCTGCATCGGTCACCGTTAAAGCTCCCTGGCTGATGGCCAGGTCCTGCACCGCCGCCACGACTTTTGCTAGCGCACTGTTGTTCCCGGCCTTCACGCCATCGCCGCAGAATTCCTTGACCGCTGTCGGAGGCAGTCCCGGCTTGCGCATCGCCGTCACGCAGCGTGTCGCTTTCCATTGCGAGCCAATCTCGTTCACCGCGGTGGTCATCACCGCGTCCGCATTGCTCTGCCGGTAAAGCTTGCGCGTGATCTCGGCGACGCGGGTGAAGCTCGAAACATCCGTCGTCTCCGACATCGTCTCGCGCGTGGCCACCGGCGGGGCCGCAACCGTCGGCGGCTTCGGAGCAGGCGCAGGAGCCGCCGAATCCGAGTATCGCGGCGACATTCCCGCTGCCAGATAAAGCTGCTGCAAATCCTGATTGCGCTCTTCTTCCCGCGGAAACAATTCCTGAATGCGCTGCAACCGCTCGATGGCCTTCGAGCGCATGCCGTACTGCACCAGAATTTCCGCCTGCAGCATCAAGTCTTGCAGTGCCGCCGATCCCAGCGTCGGCTCCTCCGTACGCGTAGGCTCGGGCACTGACTTATTCAAGTTCGTCAGGCGAGATGAAATGACTTTATAGCGCGCATCGTCGATCTTCCCGTTCAGCGACTCCAAGCGCTTCTGATGTCCCGGCTCGTAGGCGTCCACTTCCGCCGCACGGTCCAGACACTCCGCAGCCTTGGGAAAATTCCCCATCCCGAAATGGAGATCGAACAGCTTCAGCAAAGTCTGGCAGTAGTCCGCCTCGCGATTCGAGCCGTTGAACAGCTCGCTCATGAACTCGAGAATCTCGGGAGACGCGCGGTGCGCCGCCGCCACTTCCTGCATCATCGCCATGAACGAGCGCCGCTCGCCCTTGCGCCGCGTGTGAGCCTCAAGCTTCCGAGCCAACGCGACGGCGTCTGCATCTTGTTGCGCGTCGATCAGCAGTCCAATCAGGTTCGCGACTTCATTCACCCGCGCCGGATTCTGCTCCATGATCTGCCACACAAACGGCTCTGCCTCAGTCAGACGGTTCGCCGCTACCAGCGCCTTCGCGTAAACATCGCGCAACTCAATCGAAGGATTCCCCGCACTCACATGCGGTTCGAGGACAAAAATCGCCGCCCCCATCTCACCCTGCGCCAGCAAATTCTTGCCATAGCCCAATGCAATCTTCTGATCGGTCGCGTCTTCCTGATAAGCCCGCTCGTACCATTGCGCCGCATTCGCTCCCGAAGTCTCGGTGATTTCCGCCAGGCGCTGGAACGCAGCCGCAGCCGCTTTGTTGTCTCCGACTTCCGAACACACCTCGCCGAGCCGCAGAAAATTCCGCTCGCTCGCGTCCAGCGCGACAATTCGCTTCAACACCATCAGCGAATCTGCCTTGCGCCCCTGCTTGGTTAATTCTTCCAACGCGTTTTCGTAGGTATCGACTGCCAGCTTGCGGTTGGAGTTCTCTAGAAGCTGGCCAAAGCGGACCTTCTGATCCCAGGTGGGATTCACAAACCGCGCTAACTTCTTATAGGTCAGGCTCGCCCGGGTGGCGTCGCCATCTTCGACCTGGCGGTCAAACAGGTCTCCCAGCAGCCGCACCGCCTCCGGAGTTCGTTGCAAAGAAAGGCACAAATCGGCCGCCATCTGGCGCACCGTGTCGTTATCAGGATCGACCGACACTACCCACAGATATTCCTCCAGCGCATCGGCGGTCTTGCCTTTTTGCAGCAGCTTTTCCGCACGCTCTACGTGCTTGGTGATCTCGGCGCGGTCGACTCGATTGGTTGCGTCAGCCATTAGCGATGGAGGGAGTAACCCACTTGCATTATCGGTTCTGCTCAACAACGCCAGCAATGAGGTAAGGCACGCCCCGATTACGAAGGTCACTCCTAGCAATAACTCTTTTGCACTGAGCGACATTCTGGTATATGTCCCGGAATGCCCGAAAGTCCCGAAGCTTCCCAGGAACAGGGTTTACGACACCAACTCTCCGCCGGACAGATGGCCATGGTCGCCGTCGGCGGATCGATCGGTACCGGCCTGCTTTTGGGCTCCGCCGCCGCGCTTGAAATCGCCGGACCCGGTGTGATTCTCAGCTTCGCCTTCGCCGCGCTCATCAACTGGACCGTAGCCCTCGCCATGGGAGAGCTTGCCAGCCAGCATCCCGCTGCCGGATCGTTCGGCGTCTACGCCGACCTCTACCTCAATCAGTGGGCAGGATTCATTTCGCGCGCGGGATACTGGGCCGCCATCGCCATCTCGATCGGCGCAGAATTGATCGCCTCGGCCACCTACATGGCATTCTGGTTTCCCAAAGTCCCGGCGCTGGTCTGGGCCGTCACGTTTTCGCTTCTGCTGTTTCTGATCAACCTGCGCAGCGTCGGCAACTACGGACGGTTCGAATACTGGTTCGCCATGATCAAAGTCGCCACCATCGTGGCATTCGTCGCCATCGGCGCGGGCTTACTCTTCGGCGGACGCGTTGCCCCGCAATACACCGCGCATGGAGGCTTTCTTCCCAACGGACCGCTCGGCCCGCTGCTCGCCATGGGTTTCGCCATCTACACCTTCGGAGGCGTCGAGATGGTCGCCATCACCACCGGCGAGTCGCGCTCCCGTGCTGAAATTCCCAAAGCCGTCCGCCTGACGTTCGTGATTCTCACCAGCGTTTATCTCGGGGCGATTATCGTGCTCGCGGGAATCATGCCGTGGAACCGTGCGGGCGTAACCGAAAGCCCGTTCGTCGCCGTCTTCCGCGATGTTGGCATCCCCGGCGCCACGCACTTCATGAACTTCGTGGTTCTCACTGCCGCGCTCTCGGGATCGAACGCGGCGCTTTACGTTGCCTCACGCATGTTGTTTTCCTTGGCGCGGACCGGATGGGCGCCCAAAGCTCTTGGAAAACTAAATTCGGTCGGATCGCCGCGACTCGCCCTGCTAGTTTCTTCTTTCGGAATCATTGTGGCGTTGGTTCTGGAGAAATGGGCGCCGAAAGATGCCTTCGTGTCCATCCTCGGCGCGGCCTTGGTCGGCATGCTGCTGTCATGGCTGGTCACACTCGCCGCCCACGTCAAATTCCGCCAAACGCTCTCCGCCGAAGAACTCGCCGCGCTGCCCATGCGCTCCCCGCTAGGTCCCTGGGGATCGATCGTCGGATTCGCGATGGTGATCATCGCCATCCTCGAATCTGGCCTGAAATCCCACCTGACGCTCATCAGCGGGGCCGTCTACATAGTGGTACTAACAGCCGCGTACTACGCCCTGAAGCATTCACCACAGAGGCACAGAGTCACAGAGAAAACCAACCCATAGAAAAATCCTTCGTCTCCGGCCGCCTCGGGGTGCCTCACCTTTGTGTTTCTTGAAGAGTGGAATTCCAATCCCTGTCCAGCTGCGAGTAGCGAATACACTCCCGCCCCCTTGGGCTTTTACCCGGTCTTGGTTTTCTCTGTGTCTCTGTGCCTCTGTGGTGAAAAGGTTCTAAAATACCCCTCATGACCGACGACCTGCTCCACTACCGTTCCGAATTCCCCATCCTCGAACGCTCGACTTACCTGATCAGCAACTCGCTCGGCGCTATGCCCCGCGGCGTTTACGACGCGATGAAGGGATACGCCGACACATGGGCCACGCGCGGCGTCCGCGCCTGGGAAGAGCGCTGGTGGATGCTCGCCTCCGAAGTCGGCGACGAAATCGGCGCGCTCATGAACGCCGCAAAAGGATCGGTCTCGACCCATCAGAACGTCACCACGTGCCAGGCCGTCGTAGCTTCCTGTTTCGATTTCCGCGGCAAGCGCAACAAGGTCGTCTACAGCGACATGAACTTCCCCTCGGTCATGTATTTCTGGGAAGCCCAGCAAGCCAGCGGCGCACGTGTCCACATGGTTAAGACCGATGACGGCATCACTGTCCCCACCGAGCGCATGATCGAGGCCATCGACGAACAGACGCTGCTGGTTCCGATGTCGCATGTGATCTTTCGCAGCGCCTACATTCAAGACGCGAAAGCCATCATCGAGAAAGCTCACAAAGTCGGCGCAATGGTCGTGCTCGATACCTTCCAATCTCTAGGAACAGTTCCGGTCGACGTGCAAGCCCTCGACACCGACTTCGCCTGCGGAGGCGTGCTGAAATGGCTCTGCGGAGGCCCGGGCGTCGGCTATCTCTACGTCCGCCCCGATCTAGGGAAAAAACTGGAACCGCGTCTTACCGGATGGACCGCCCATGAAAGTCCCTTTGCCTTCGAAATCGGGCCCACGCGCTACACCGATCCGCCTTATCGCTTCATGAACGGCACGCCGCACATCCCGGCGTTAGAAGCCGCGAGGCCCGGACTCAAGATTATTCAAGAGGTAGGAGTAGAAAGAATCCGCGAGAAATCGAAGCGCCAGACCGCCAAACTCATTGCACTCGCCGATAAAAACGGCTGGCGCATCAACACCCCACGAGACGCCGAGAAGCGCGGAGGCACCGTCTCCATCGACATGCCCGATTCGCAGGAAGTTTGCCGCGAACTATTGAAGCGCGAAGTGCTGGTTGACTGGCGCCCGAAAGCGGGAGTCCGCATGTCCCCGCACTTCTACAACACCGACGAAGAAATCGACAAGGCCGTCGCCACGGTGAACGAAATCCTGCACGAGCGAGTCGCCAGCGCTCGCTAAACCAACCCCGCCCAAGATGACGTCATCCCGAACCCGGCGCTTTTCAGCCGGGTGACGGATCTGGCGTGCAGCGCCACAAAGTCCGACGACCCGCGCCAGATCCTTCGCCCTTTCGGGCTCAGGATGACGTCGAAAGGTGCGGGACTTTCTTGGCGCTCTTTGCGCGCCTTCCTTGGCGACCTTTGCATTTAAAAGCTTTCCCGCAGACCGCGGGATCAGTTTTTCGACCCTCAACCAGCCCGGAACTCGATGACCTGTTCGCCGGCCCGAAACACCGGCTTCACCGAATCGCCAAGAGCTTGAGCAGCCTTGGCATTGATCTCGTCCATCTCTTTGCTCGACCAACCGACCGACGAAACTTCGATCTCCCCATCCTGCGCAACCCAGAATACGGTCGGCACGTTGGTCAACCCATACGCATTCGACGCCGGATAAGAGTGCGTGTCGTCCAGCAAGACCGGGAACGTCACTCCGAACTCACGCAGAAACGACGCCGTATCTTTTTGCGAGTTCTGCGACACGCCGACGAACGTAACGTTCTTCCCGCCGTAGGCCTTGTAAATTCGCTGAAGAAACGGAAACGCATACTGGCACGTGGGACAAGAAATCTTAAAGAAAGCCAACACCACCGGCCCCTTTGCCAACGCCTCTTTCAAAGAAAACGTAGAACCATCCATCGCCGGCAACGAAAAATCCGGAGCCGCCTTCCCTTCCACCAAAGCCGCCATCAATCCTCCCCCAAAAAAGTCTCAAGACCCTTGTCATTCCGAGCGCAGCGAGGAATCTGCCGCCCCGTCCACCGCAAACTTCAGATCCCTCGCTCCGCTCGGGATGACAAGAACAGGCGCCCTTCAATCAATAATCAACAATCAAAAATCAATTCATGCTGTCCTCGACATCCCTCACGCTGTTAGATGACTCCCGCCCGCTTGAGGATTTTCCTCGCCAGCCCGGTCAACGGCAGTGCCAGAACACGATTTCGAGGGATCCAACTCCCCTCCACTCCGGCCGACCCCTGCTTCACCCGCACCGTGTAATCCGTGATCGTGATCGAGTGCCGCAACTTGATCCACGATCCATCCACGCCGTTGCCTTCGATCCGGGGCAGCTCCCACATGCCGGGCATCAGCGATTCGCTCTTCGCCCGCTCCACCAAAAGAACCGAACCCTCGCGGCAATCGAGCGCGTAGTGCACTTCTTTTTTCCGCTGAGGCCGGGCCTTCTCCCCGGCGGGCAACTCTCCGCGCGTCCGGCACACTTCGCTCACTGGACACATCAAACACTTGGGCTGCCGCGGCACGCAGAGTGTGGCGCCGAGTTCCATCATCGCCTGATTGAAATCCCCGGGACGATTGGAATCGAGCGTGTCTTCCGCCACAGGCCAGACATCGGCATGGGGCAAGTTCTTTCCCACGACCCGCGAGAGCACTCGTTCAACGTTCCCATCGACCACCGCCACAGCCTCGCCAAAAGCGATGCTGGCGATCGCGGCCGCGGTATATCGTCCAATCCCCGGCAACTCGCGCAGGCCTTCGGAGTTCTGGGGGAATTTTCCGTCATGTTTGCTGACAATTTCCTTGGCCGCGCGATGCAACATACGCGCCCGCCGGTAGTATCCCAATCCGCTCCAGGCGGCGAGCACCGAGGCCTCGCGCGCCGCTGCCAGCTTTTTCACCGTGGGAAATTTCTTCAGGAACGCATGATAGTGCTCGATGACCGCAGCCACCCGCGTCTGCTGCAGCATGATCTCGGAAACCCACACCCGGTAAGGATCGCGATCTCGCCGCCAAGGCAAATCGCGCCGCTCGCGGTCGTACCAGACGAGCAGCTTGCGCCGGAAAGAGCGTTTGTCCGAAGCACTCAGCATTCAGCACTCAGCACTTGGCATTTAGCCTTGCTAGATCTTCTCTCGGTACTCGGTACTCGGTACTTAACAACTGGGTACTGGCTACTGGGTACTGCTTTCAAACTCCGACCTTGCAATTGCCACCCAGCCCCGTTTCTGCTGCTGCCACACTGTCATCATGCGCATCGGGCCGGGCGAGATCGGCTTGTCATCCATCGTGCCCTCGAGTGTCATCTGATAGGTTACGACGAACGTATTGCCATTCAACTCTGCTTTCACCTTGGAGAGGGAATAGCTCTTCAAGTCCATATGCCGCAATCGCTCGAGCGCCGTCGCGCGGTCAATTGTGCCTTGCGAGGTCGTCACCAGGTAGTTGTCGGCCACGTGTCCGGAGAGCTGGTCCCAGTTTTTATCTTTGACATCTTCCCAGAAGCTGCGCTCGAACCCGATGCCGCCCGTCGCGTCCGCCCAGTGATTGACTACCTTATGCTCGCCATACAGGGTGCACCCGGGCAAAAACGCTAGCACGCTAAGCAGCATCAACATCATGAGACGCGTTTTCATGCCGTGATTCTAAACCTGTCGTTGGTCTTTGGTCGTTGGTCAAAATCGGTTGCGGATCGCGGGCCGCTGGTGCTGGATGAGAGCTTGGGTCCGGCGCCCTGCGACCTGCCCCCGGCTAGCGGCTTTTGCCAACGACGAACGACCAACGACCATCTAAGAGTTGACCCCGGCCCTACGAGACGAAATAATGACTGAGCCTGGTTTCCGCGAGCAACGATTGTTTTTTCTCGAGCCGCAAGATTGGATGACCGTTTATGAACGACTTCAACCGCAAGGTCGAGGAGGCCGCCGAACGCCTGGAAAAGGAAACGGCGGAACTCATCAAGTATCTGAACGAAGAAGTGGTCCCGGCTGCACGCCAGCACTCCACCAAAGCGCTGCGCATCGCCTCCGAGAAACTCACGCGCCTCGCCGATTACATGGACCAGCACAAGCAAAGCTAGCCCTTCTTGCGGCCTTCGCTTTCCTGTTGACCGCCTGCGGACACAAGCCTGTGCAATCGAGCGTTCCCGCTCCACCCGCGGTTGCGCTTCCCACAACCCCGACTCCCGAAGAGACCGCACCTGCCGAAAGCGAAGACAAAGAAGCCATCAAGATTCCGGCCGACGCCAAGCCGCTTCTGACGCAGACGGGAACCGCCAGCTGGTACGGCGCGCCTTACCACAACCGCCGCGGATCAAATGGCGAGATCTACAACATGCACGCTTTCACCGCCGCGCACCTGACTTTGCCGCTGGGCTCGATCGTGCGCGTGACGAACCTCAAGACGGGACACTCTGCGATCGTGCGCATCACTGATCGCGGGCCGTTTGTGGAAGGACGCATCGTCGACCTCTCGCTCGCTGCCGCGAAACAGATTGATGTCTATCAACCGGGAACCGCCACGGTGAAACTCGAAGTGCTGCAAACCCCGGCGTCCCTTAATCAAGGTGGACGCTGGGCGGTGCAAGTCGGTGCGCTCGACAAGAAAGCCGCCACCGATCTCGCCGACCATCTCACGCGCCGCTATCACACCGCCAAGGTCACCAGTTTTTGCAGTCCCGTAGGAGACTGGTGGGTACGCGTCCGCGTGCAGAATGACGATCGCGAGCGCGCTCAAGACCTCGCCAAAGAAACTTCCACCAGCGAGGGAGCGATCTTTCTGGTGAGGCTGGATTGAAGCGGACGTCAGACCTCGGACTTCAGACCTCGGCTTCAATTTCGACAACCGTGTAACCATCCTTGCATGCGGAAAAACGCGAGCCCTAGGCCTGAGGTCCGAGGTCCGAGGTCCAAGGTCTGATTACTAAAGTTCACTCCCCCTCGGCCCCCGACTTACGTGTTTTGACGAATTCCCGCGCTACCCTGACGATACTGTTTGGGGGTGCTTGGCATGAATCGCCGGCTTACCGCTTTGTTCGTATTGTTTCTCGCTGTGTCGTCCACATCGGTGTCCGCCCAAACCACATTGGGGATGAACGCTCCTCGCCTGTTCGATCAGGGTATGGACAACATGATGGGCATCGGTGTAACCACCAGCGATGTGAATGCGATCGACTATTTCCACCGCTCCGCCGACCTGGGCTACGCTCCGGCGCAGACGGTGATGGGATACTTTTACGAAACTGGCTTGAAGGTTGCGGCCGACCCGGCCGCTGCCGCCGACTGGTATAAGAAAGCCGCCAAGCAGGACGACCGTTTGGGCGATTGGCTTTTGGGACGCCTCTACTACTCGGGCGCGGTGCCGCGTGATCTTGATGCCGCGGAAACTTATCTGAAAAAGGCCGCGAATCAAGGAGATCCCTACGGACAATACTTGCTCGGACTGGTGAAGCTCGAGCGCAATGACTACGTGAACGCGGCTGCTACCTTCCGCAAGGCGGCGATGCAAGGCATTCCTCTCGCGCAACAGCAGTTAGGAAACCTGTTGAAAGACGGCAAGGGCATCGACGCCGACAAGATGCAAGCTTATGTGTGGCTGCTGGTGAGCTATGACGCAGGAAACAAAGCCGCTGGCAGTGATGCGGCAGGGCTCGAGGGTGCTCTCGGCGCCAATCAAGTCACCGAAGGCAAACGCAAAGCTCGCGATCTGGAGCAGATTGCCAGTCGTGTAGTTTCCGCCAAAGGATGTACGGGATGGCCCGGCGAGTTCGACACGGTACCGGCCCCGCCCACTCCAGAGATTCAACGATTCTGCCACTAGAAAGAGAAAATGTGGGGCGGGCGAGGGCGCCCGCTCTACATAGTCCTTCTCTTCCCCTGAAATCCCGCGGGAGTTTAAGATTCTCCCATGAACGACTGCCTGTTTTGCCGCATCGTGCGCGGCGAGATTCCTGCGAAGAAAGTTTACGAAGACGATCACACCTTGGCTTTTGAAGACATTAATCCGCAAGGACCGACGCATGTCTTGGTGATTCCCAAGAAGCACATTCGCGGATTGAAAGAAGCCACCGGCGAAGAAGCCGAGCTCCTGGGCCGTTGTCATCTCACCGCGGCAAAGATTGCGCGTGAGCGCGGCATCGAGGACGGATATCGCACCGTGCTCAACGTCGGTCCCAATTCGGGACAGTCGGTTTTCCATCTGCACGTCCACCTCATCGGAGGACGTCATTTGAGCTGGCCGCCGGGCTAGCGTCATCTCCCACGATTTTTCAATAACTTAGAGATATCAGCAGCGGGAAGGCGGGAATCACGGCTAGAGCGTCGCCTGGAATGCCTATTGCGGGGCCGCTAAGGGGCCTCCAGGCGGCGACCGGGCAGCGGACAGCCCCCCCCCCCCCCCCCCCCCGCGGAACATACTTCGCGAACGGGTTCGCCTGGAATGGGCGCGCAGGGCCTCTAGCGTCTGAGTATAGCTTTATGCTATGAAAATCGCTGGTAAAGACAGCCCCATTCCCACAACGGGAAAGAACGGGCCTAGTTCACCATCTCATCTTCGGGCGCGCCGTGGCGGCGGAGCAACTGCGGCAAGTTCTGCGAGAAAGCCGAACGCGGCAGCACCATGTCGCATCCGACTTCGTGAGCTTTCTGTTTCAGATCACCTTGCACGTGCGACAGAAATCCGATGATTGAGGTCTTCTTCAATTTCGTCTTCAGTTTGGGAATCAAGGTCAACGGCTTGGCGTTGACATTGTTCATGTCGAAGATGATGAGCGAAGGCTTCTCTTCGCCATTCTGCTTCATGTGCTCGAGCAGATCTTTTTCCGTCTTGACGAATTCGACTTTGACGTTGAGCTTGCGCGCGGTCTCTTGAATCTTCGCGGCGAAGAACAAATCGTCGACGAAGGCAAAGATGCGCGAAGTCGCGTCGTCGCGCTGCGGCAGCGGTTCGGGATCGGCCGGCGAATACGACGGGGCGAAGCCGGGACGCCCGCGTCCGGCACGGGCCGCGTTTCCGCCATTCTGGACGGCGCGATAGCTGTGATCCATGGGAGCGGTAAAGATACCGCTATGCTGCTGACGATCGCGGCCAGGCTGTCCGCCACGATTAGGAGGACGGCGTCCACGCCGCCGTCTGTTTCTCCCTCCACCGCCGCCGGAGGGGTTACCGGGTCCAACATTCATAATTTGTCTCGTTTAATGTAGTTCTGCGTTCTGTGCGTCCGGAAAGGGCGCGTGCGTTGCCTACTCTCTTGCCGCCGCGCTCGGGATAGTCACCTGCCTCGCGCACCTTGTGGTGCGGAACAAACCCGTTGCGGCTGAACCAGCTCGTGAATGAACTTTTTGTCCGTTAGGCGCCTGGAGACCGTTGGCGCGGAGGGCCCGCTAGGGAGCGTGGCCACTGGGAACATCTTCATGCTACCGCTGGTTACAGACGGCTGCAAGTGCTAACTCACTGTATTTTTGCACAGAAGTAACCGGGGGGCAGCAGGTCAAACTTAGGACAGACGGGTAATGCCGGGGAAACGGTCGAATCCGGAGTCAAAACTTAGAATGTGGCGGATGCCGTTCCGTTTCATGACAGCCAGATGAACGGCATCGCGAGCAGAGAGCTGTCGATATCCGAGAACGATCTGCTTCGCATCTTCGACGGAGCCGCCGTCGACAGCAAGAACTTCATCAACAACTCCGAGCAGCGCATCAAAAGCAGGCTGAATAGCATCGCGGCGATCAATGGCAACGTAACGATGGAGAATCTCCTGCAGCACTTCGGCGTCGGTCACGAGGCGCTCGCGGTTGGTGACGAGTTGCTCGAGCAAACGCTGCGCATCGGCCTTGTGGGGGTGAGGCGCACCCACCAGATACATCGGAATATTCGAGTCGACCAGAATCACCGTTGTGGTCCGGAGGCGTATCCCTTTTCGATTTCGGCGAGCATGGTGTCAATGTCGGCGGTGGGGTATTGGTATTGCGCGGCGCGCCTTATTGCTTCAAGCTTCTTGCCCAGATTCTCGCTGGGCTCGGTACGCCGGGCCTCGTGCAGGGCTTGTCGCACCCATTCCGCGATCGACATGCGGCGAGCGCGCGCGGCGCGCTGGATGTCGCGGTATTCGGGATCCTGCAGGATCACCTGGAGGCGCTTGCTCATACTATGAGTATAGATGACTCATGACGATGAGTCAAACATTGAGAGACAATTCAGGACTGCGCCGTTTCGAATTTTTAACAATCTCTTGACGTCGCGGAGACCCATGCAATTTGTTTTGGCGGTTACGATTCGAAGATGAACAGAACCGCAAATTGTCCCCGCAGTCGTACATCATGGTAACGGCCACTAGTTCTCCAGTAGTCGCTACCGTTGTCTCGAGACCCTCGATTTCCGCTGCGCCTCGCTTGGTTTCTGTGGATGTCTTGCGAGGACTCGCTATGGTCATCATGGCGTTGGATCACACCCGAGACTTCATGACTAGTGTGCGGTTTGCTCCCGAGGATCTGTCACACACGAACGGAGCGCTTTTCTTTACCCGTTTCATCACTCATTACTGCGCACCCCTATTCGCGTTTCTGGCGGGAACCGGCGCATTTCTCTCTACCCGGCGTGGAAAGTCGCTACCGGAGGTTTCCCGATTCTTCCTCACTCGTGGTTTGTGGCTCGTACTCCTCGAACTCACGGTTGTCGACTATGCGTGGGGCTTTGTCCCTTGGGCACAGGCGGGAGTGCTCTGGGGTTTGGGTTGGAGCATGGTTGCGATGGCAGTGATCGTGTGGCTTCCGCCGCGCTGGGTGGGGGTGCTGGGATTGGGCATGATCGCCACTCACAATCTGCTTGATCGCATCAATCCCGCTTCGTTCGGAAGGCTCTATTGGTTGTGGATGCTACTCCACTCGCCAGGCCGCATTCCGATCACCGCTCATTTTTCGTTTTCTGTCAGGTACGTCCTGATTCCGTGGGTCGGGGTCATGGCGTCGGGGTTTGCTTTTGGAGCATTACTGATCCGGCCTGATCGCCGCAAATGGATTCTGGGACTGGGAATCGCCGCGACGACCTCGTTCTTCTTTCTGCGTATCTTCAGTTCTTACGGAAATGGCGTCGCCGGCTTGCCGTTCGGATACCCGCGTTCTGCTGGTCCTTGGAGCGTTCAGCCAACGCTCTCGTTGACCGCGATCTCATTCTTCAACACGCTTAAGTATCCTCCTTCTCTCGACTATCTGCTCATGACACTCGGGCCGTCACTCATCTTGCTGGGATTGCTTGACCGGGTCAAAGCGGCAAGCGGTTTCAGTCGCGTTCTGCTGGTGTTTGGCCGGGTTCCGCTTTTTTACTATGTCCTGCACCTCTATCTCCTTAACACTATGGCGATCCTGGTCGCTCTAGCCTTTCACCAGCCTATCTTGCACGGCTCCGTAATCGCAGATTTTGCGACGAAACCTTTCGGGTACGGTCACAATCTGCCTTTCATATACGCCATGTGGATTTTGGCTGTGGCGATTCTCTACCTGCCTTGTCGGTGGTTTATGGAATTCCGCAGTCGACATCGGAATTGGAATTGGCTCAGCTATTTGTGAGCGGCATGAGGGTTTGTGGTTCATCGCGGTTGTAATCTCACGTGGATATGCCCACCGCGGGAGTTCAGTAGACGTAGATCGCACCCACCCTTCGAAAACCGTGAAGGTAGGGCAACTCCGCTATGAGTCGACGGAGAAAGTGCCGCTCAGCCTGCCTACTCCCGGCTATAATTCTCACTTCCCGGGGAAAGCCTTTATGTCACTTCCTCCTCCCGCGCGTTGCGCGCTTGTCCTCCTCCTGCTCTCGCTGCTTTGCTTGGCACAATCGAAACCTGCAGCCAAGAATCCTGCGCCTGCCAAACCCGTCCCTCCCAAGCCCAAACTCACTCCGGAGCAGCAACACGGACTGCGCCTGCTGAAAGCCAGCGAAGCAGAAGCCGCGGGGTTGCAGCCTGAGATGCGGGCGTTCGCGTTGTGGCAGGTTTCTCGGGGGTACTCGAAGATACTGCCGGGGAAGAGTAAATCGATGTTGCTCGAAGCTTTCAAGGTTACAGAGTCGGTGGACGATAATCCGCCCGAAGGTTGCGAGTGGGAAGTCTGCAAGATGAAGTGGTATTTGCAGAATCATCTTCTGGAGGAACTGCTGAAGCAGGACGAAGTCACCGGACATTACGACGATGTCGAGCAGATGCTGTCGCATCTCGATCCGAAAGAGAAGGAATTCACAACAGCACGGCTGGTGATGGAGTACGCGGAGAAGGATCAGTTCGGCAAGGCGCGGTCGCTGCTCGACCGGTTGGGAGATGAGGCGGACTATCCCTATTGGGCGGCTGAAGAGTTGATGGTGCACGATCCTCACGCCGAGGACCGTCTCGCGCTCTTCGATCAGGCGGTGTCGCACTTCCGGCAGGAACACGACGCTCCACTGCAAGGCAGCGATCTGGCGACCATGGTGATGCGCTTCTCTCGTGATCTGCCTGCGGGAACGGTGCTCGATGCCATCGACCAGATTCTGGCGCGAGCCAAGGATCAGGATGAAGACGACAAAACGCGCGCCGGTGTGAACGCCGGTGGCGGCAGCGTATATTTCGATTCGCGTTATCAACTCCGTTTATTCCAACTGCTGCCGGTGCTGGAAGATCTGGATAAAGCGAAAGCGGAAAGCCTGCTGCGCGATAATGCCGAAGTCAGCCACGCGCTCGACAAATTTCCTCGGGGTCCGCAGTCGATGGATCCAAGGTCGTACGGCGACACGCCGCTGCCCAAAGGCGAATACAGTACTGCGGACGTTGACGTAGTGCAGAGCAAAGATCCGGCCGGCGCCGCGACTGAGCAGGCGCAGGACCAGGAGATGGCTCGGATCGAAGCGCAACTGGAGAAAGTGCTGCGCGAAGCGGAGAAAGATCCGGCACAGGCGTATCAGGATGCGCAGGAGTTGCCGCTCGATAACCCCTTCGGCGGCGCAAGCTTCCCGCCGCGCGGTGACGCGATGCAATTTGTCGCGAGAGATGGAATAAAAAAAGATCCAGAGATCGCCAAGAAGGCGATGAATGACCTGCGAAAGATGTCTACTGACTGGGATATCGCGGTGCAGGCACGCATGCTGACGACGGTGCCGAACTTCTACATCGAAGTCGGCGACATGGAGGAAGCCCGGAGCAGTATCAAAGACTTGATGAGGCTGGCGGACAAGCTCTACGCACGCGATGTGGACTCGTCGGATCCGAACTTGCTGTTCAAGGGCGTGTGGCCTTCGACGGCGCTATGGCGGCGGTGCGTGCAGCTTGCGGCGAAGATTTCTCCGGAGTTCGCGGAAGAGATTGTGGCGCAGGTGCCCGATGCCGAGATACAGACATTTGAGCGGGTGAATTATGGGGCGACGCTGGCCGGAGCGGAACCTTTTCACGCTTCGATGATCGAGTGGCACAAAGGCGGACGGCACGCGGGAGTGATGTTCTGAGGAATTTACGATTGTCGATTTTTGATTGTCGATTGAAAAACCTTCGGGAACTCTTCCCTCGCTTATAAATGCACTTGCCTCGCAACGTCTTTTCATTCGCTGTCGGCACGCGGGCGGGGGCGCCCGCGCCACATTTTTACTTCTTCATCCTCCACTTACCTCTTTGGCCCATTGCATGGCTTGCCAGTAGGCTTCGGCGACTTCGCTTTCACTTAAGTGCAGCAGGCGGGAGAGCTCTCCGGAGCTTTGCCATTCGCCGCATTCCTGGGCGAGCATAAGTTGGTAGAGCGGACGCAAGCGGCTGGCGCCTCCGAGCAAGACGGCTTTGGTTTCGTGATCGAGCGGAACTTTGTCGAGCACTTCGGCCATGGGGATTTCGAGCATGGCATCCATCAGCGACAGTAGGCCCATCAGGAATAAGTCCGAATCTCCATGCTGCACGCGGGGCGAGAGCAGCTCGCAGAAGCGGGCGCGCACCAGCGCTGAAGTCACTAACTCGCTCGACTTACCTTGTCCCGCGCCCAGGGTGGCGATCAGGCGGATCCAGCGGCGAGTTTCGCGTTCTCCTAACATCGAAAGCGCGTGGCGGATGGAGTGGATTTCGCTGGAGAAGGCGAAGACGGCGGAGTTCATGTAGCGCAGCAGGCGGTAACAGATGGAAGCTTCGCTCTTGATGACGTTTTCGATTTCTTTTTCGTCAAGCTCGGGCCTGGCCACGGCTTGCAGCATGCGCACATAGTTGAAACGGTTCTCGGGGATGCCGTGCATGGTGAGAACTTCGGGGCGCTGGAAGAAGTATCCCTGAAAGTAAACGAAGCCGGCGTCGCGGGCCTCGACGAATTCCTCGCGAGTCTCGACTTTTTCGGCGAGCATTCGCGAGCGCCAGGGCCCGTACTTCTGCACCATGGCGGCGCGCTGGGCGGGAGTGGTGAGCTTCATGTCGACCTTGATGATGTCGGCAAGGTCCGTCATCTTTTCGCGGGGATCGTCGCCCACAAAGTCATCGAGCGCGATCTGGTATCCGGCAGCTTTGAGACGCTGGCAAGCAGACATGACCAGGTCGTCGGGCTCAACCGACTCGAGAACTTCGACCACGGTCTGCCCTGAAGGCAGAAGAGTGATGTAGTCCTTGAGCAGAATCTCGCGAGTGCAGTTGATGAAGGCGCGGCGCCCGGCGCAGAGCACATCGAAACCGATCAGCATGGAGTGGTCGACGGTCGAGCGCGCGGCGGCTTCGGCATCTTTCCCGTTGAAATAGTTTTCGACTCCGTCGCGAAACAGCAACTCGTATCCAAAGACCTGCTCTTCGCGGGTCAGAATGGGCTGACGAGCCACGTAACGGGCGGAAGCGGAGCGTTCGGCGGTGGGCTTGGTTCCTGCGGAGATGGACACTTTGTAGAAATCGGCAGAAGGGGAAAAAACTTTAGGCGGTGGCGGACATCGGCCGCGTCCCAGAGTCACGGCCTGCGGCATTACCGCCAGGCAAGTGTTAGATGAGGTGGGAGATGATGGTGGGCGCTATAGGATTCGAACCTATGACTTCCACCGTGTGAAGATGGCACTCTACCGCTGAGTTAAGCGCCCACTGCTGTGCGGTTTGCATATTGTAGCAAATCGGTCGTTGGTCATTGGTCGGTGGTCGTTGGCCGAAAACGCTTGCGCGTCACTTGGCGCGGCGCTTTTGGAGTTGGTCGACTATGCCATCTGGGTCGGGATAGCCGGCGCCCAGGCTGCGGGTGAACCAGTTGCCTCCGCGCTGGGCGATCTTCTCGCCGTCGGCGACTACGTCGAACTGGCCGATCTTGCCCGGGATAACGGCAGCGTCGATTCCTAGATTCTGCTTAATGAGGGCCACGAGACTCGCGGCTTTGGTTTGATTGTTCCCTCAGGTGGGGCAGTGGATGATTTCGATCTTCATGGGGTCCCTGTCTGGTTCGTCGTCTTAGACTCTATTTCGAGTTTCCCGAATCATATCGCCCTCCGCGCACTATACCAAGCTTGGCTGCCATCGAATTACCCTCAGAGAGAAAAGTATTCGCCCTGTACTGTCAAAAACACCAGTTGATCTGCGACATACGCACTGTCAAGCTTTCATTGCATTACGGAGGTTAACAAAAGCCATGAGATATCGCCTGGCGTTCCTGATCGCCGCAACGCTCCTTCTCTCCAGTGCGACTATGCTGGCGCAAGCTACGAGTTCGTCCGACGACAACGCCTTTTGGATCGCCTATTGGGCAAATCCGCGAGTGATTCTCTTTGGCCCCGAGGAAGCCGAGTTTTACCAGAACATGAAAGACCCTGTGTTTCTCAGGAACGACTATGATTCCCCGACGAATCCAACCGCGCTGGACGGCAATGTTCAATGGCTCAAGGATCATCCCAGTGTGCGCTTTTATGTCGAGGGATATGCATCCATCACTGGAGATATCGTGTACAACCTCGCGCTCAGCCAGCGGCGCGCGGACTGGGTGAAGCAGACTCTGGTAAGCCGAGGTATTTCCGAAAACCGCATTGTGGTGGCGGCGGGATGGGGCGAGTTGTATCCCACCTGCGCGGAAGACACCCAGGAATGCCGGGACAAGAACAAGCTCGTCCGCTTTGTTTACTGTCCAAATAGGTGATCGCCAACGACGAATCAGTGGCAGTCGGAGCAGGCCTTGCCGCGGATGGCCTGCAGTCCTTCGCTCGCAATGAGGGGAACCATAATCAGTGCTGCGATGGGATCGGCCCACCACCATCCCAGCAGGGCGTTCAGCAGCAGGCCCCCGAGCAGAAGCACGGAGAGATAGGCGCAGAGTGATGTCTGGCGGGAATCGGCGTGAAGGGCTGCGCTGTTGAGGTCTCTGGCCGCCTTGCGTTTCTGATGTGCCAGCCAGGGCATGACAAGGAGCGACAGTGTGGCGATGACGATGCCGGTGATGCTTCGCTCGGGGGTTTCCCGCTCGATCAGGGATTTGATGGAGTCGAAGGCCACATAGGCAGCCAGCAACAGGAAACCCGCACCCACCAATTTCAGGGCTTTGCGTTCCAGTTCCTCTACCCGTCGGGGCCCATGCTCGGCCCGCAACCGCCACAGCAGGACTGCGCCGGAAGAGGTCTCAATGAAGGAGTCGATCCCGAATCCGACCAGGGCGATGCTCCCGCTGGATGCACCAGAGATCAGGGCGACCAGGCCTTCGACCGCGTTCCATCCGACCGTGAGGTATTCCAGCAGGATCCCACGCTGAAGGTGTTGGGAACGTGTGACGGCTTCTTCCACCATGGTTTCATGCTATCGCAACCACAGGTCGGGCCGGCAGTATTCGGGGCCGCGTTGCTGAGCGGCGCGGGCGCTCGGTGACGGATTTGTCGCTGGGCGACTTCTCGTGCGGCGCTGATCCGCGCCGCTACAGCCGCGGAAAGTGGGTTGGGCGGGGCACTCGCCCTTTCCCATCTTTCAGGGCGGAGTGTAGCACCGGGCGGGAGGCACGGTCTGTGACAACGGAACGGGTTCGATGTTCGCTGGAAGGCGGCGGTGGCGGCGCGGATTCGCGAGGGGCTGGATGCGAGGAGGTTTCGGATTTGAGACCGGCCTTCAGTGCCCGACAGAAGGATCGTTCTTGATCCAGCGCTAGGTCCATTCCCGGCATCCAAAGCGCGGAGGTCGGAATGAATGCTGATGTAGCAAAAGAACTTCTGAACGAGCTCAGCGCCTCACTGGAAGCTCTGGAAACCCGCAATGCCGCCTTATTGCAATTCTTGAAAGACAAAGGGATCGTCACTGATGAACAACTTGCTCCCTACCTGGACCAGGCAGGAAATGCGAGTAGCGTCCGGTGGGTTGCGGCGAAGGTCAGGCTGGAGCGCGTTTTTGGGGCTGCCGCAAGAGAGGAGGAGAAGGCGCTGCAAAGAGTTAATGAGACCGAACCGAAGAACGATTCGAAGGCAGAGCAGCAACAGGAGACGAATCGGCAGTTTGAAGACGCGGACAAAACAGCCGAGCCAAAAGCAGTTGCAAAAGAAAATCCGCAGAAGACGACGGAGACGCCCGATAAGAGTGGGAAGCCTTTGGCCCAACCTAAGGAAGGAGCAGCATAGAAGTTCACCTGAGTGCAGCGGTCTTTCTTTCGTCCCTTCGGGACTGATTCCTCTTCCTTCCTCCACCCACGGCATTCTTGCGCCGCTTCGCGGCTGGTCTATGTGACCTTTGACCCTGGTTAGATTCGATCGGTTTCTGGTTTTGTGCTTTTGGTCAGGCGCGGGCGGGGGCGCCCGCGCCACACCTGCTTGAACTTCGCTTAGCTGATCAGGTGATAAGGGACGGTGGCGACCGTGATGCGTTGGTTGCCGTTCAGGAGCAGCAAGGCACGGATGGCCTCGGGACGGTTGTTGTGGAGGAAATAGTGATACCAGCGGCTTTCGACCAACTCAGGAACAAGGACGGTGATGGTACGGTCGGGTTGCTCTAGTTGTTTCTCGAGCGCGTAGTCCACGATGGGTTTGACGATGTAGCGGTACGGCGATTCGAGGACGACGAGGCGCGGTACGGGAAGCCCCGCTGCCCGCGCGGGAATCTCTACGAAGTCACCCCACTGGCCGCGGAGGGTGTCGGTGGTTTCTCCGCAGGCGACGTGCAGGGCGTGAATTTCTTTTGAGAGTGTCCAGGCATAGCGCAGGGCTTTTTCCGAGACCATGCTCCATCGATCGATGGGCATCAGGATGACAGGCTCGCGCAGGTCCTGGGTCTGCACCGGTCCGCAGGTGTCGCAGATCTCGCGAAAAACTCTGGCGTAGTGGCGCTTGACGGACCGCATCATGAAGATCAGCGACGGAATGAGGATTACGGTGATCCAGGCGCCATCGACAAATTTCGCGACCAGAACCACGGCTGTCGTGCATCCAGTTGCGAAGGCCCCGAGGGCGTTCACGTAGATGCTGCGGCGGGCGTTCTTGCCGCCCTTGCGCTTCCAGTGCACCACCATGCCCGCCTGAGAAAGCGTGAACGCGAGAAACGCGCCGACGGCATAGAGAGGAATCAGGCGATCGGTGACGCCTCCGAAAATAATCAGCAACACCCCAGTAAGGATGGCCAACGCATAAACGCCTTGCGCGTAAATCAGGCGGCGGCCGCGTAGAACGAAGCCGTGAGGCAAGTATCCATTGGCGGCGATGGCGCGGGCGAGGCGGGGGAAATCGGCGAAGGCGGTGTTGGCGGAGAGTGAGAGAACAATGAGGATCGATCCGATGCTGACCCAATAGAAGACGCCGCGTCCGGTGATGGCGGCGAGCAGCTGCGAGAGCACGCTCTGATATCCGACGGCTCCGGGATCGGTGGCGGCGATGCCGTAGATCGGCACGAGATAGGCGATGCCGATCAGCATGACCATCAGGATAGCGATGATGATGGTCAAGGTGAGCTTGGCATATTTGTCGGTGGGATCGCGAAAGGCCATGACACCGTTGCTGACGGCTTCGACTCCAGTCATGGCGGTGCAACCGCTTGAGAAAGTGCGCAGCAGAAGCCAGGCGCTGACGGCGCCGGTGATCGCGGTCAATTTCGGCGGAGCGATGACTGGCGTCGGATGACCTCCAGCAAGCAATGCTTTGATTACTCCCACGGCAATCAGACCGAGCAGGCAGGCGATGAAGATGTAAGTAGGAAGAAGGAAGATGCCGCCCGTTTCCTGCACACCGCGCAAGTTGATCATGGTGATGAGCAGCAGAATGCCGAGGCACAACATTAGAGTGTGACTTTGCAGCGAGGGCACTGCGGAGACGAGTGCGCCCACACCCGCGGAGATGCCGACGGCGGCGGTCAGCACGTAATCGATCATGAGCGCGGCGGCAGCAAGCAGTCCGGCATTCATGCCCAGGTTTTCGGAAGCGACAGTGTAAGAGCCTCCGCCTTGCGGGTAAGCGCTGATGGTCTGGCAATAGGACGAGTAGACGATGCCGAGCAGAATGACGATGCCGATGGTGATGGGCCAAATGTAAACGGAGCCCGCAATCCCCAGAGGGATGAGTAAAGTGAGTGCGGCCTCAGGACCGTACGCGGCGGAACTCAGCGCATCGAGGCCGAAAATGGGAATGCCTTTCAGCGGACCGATACGCTCGGCCTTTTCTTCTTCGGTGGCCAGAGGGCGGCCGAACAGAGTGTCGACAATATTCACTGCTCACTCCCCAAAAAGTTGCTCCATCATAAACGCACGCAGGAAAATGCAAGTGCCGAGGTTTCTGGTTCGTCGTATACTCCCTATTCAATCGTTTTAATGGAGGCATCTTTGAAGAAACTTCTCTGGGGAATGTGCTTGCTGCTCACGCCCGGCACTTGGGGGCAGACGATCGTGATTGATACCACGCGACCGACGAACACGTTCGTCCCACGCGACACACTCGGCGCGGGAGTGGACCGCATTCATGTCGAGGCGATCGATAAAGATCTGGTGCAACCCGCGCTTGATGCGGCGCTTTCTTCGGGTTGGCAGCCGGTGACCTACCGGCAGAATACTGAGCTCGCGGTTGAGGCCTGGCATTGGAATCCCGTGGGGACGTGGAGCGATCCGAAAGGCAAGGGTTACTTCACCGGTGCGACGACACTGGGAGAGCCGATCAAGTATTCCTACGGATACAAGCTTCCGCGACGCGGATTTACGCGCAACGACGGAACTGAGAATGCTGGATTCTCGCGGCTGACCGATGGCGACACGAACAGTTTCTGGAAGAGCAATCCATATCTCACTCAACACTTCACTGGCGAGAACGACGCATTGCATCCGCAGTGGGTGGTAATGGATCTGGCGCAGGTGCAACTGGTGAACAGCATTCGCATCGCCTGGGCAGCCCCGTTTGCGACGCATTACCTTGTGCAGTACTGGACGGGAGATGATCCCATCAAGGCTCCGGCGCGCGGAGTGTGGGAGACATTCGCGCAAGGAGTGGTGCGCGAGGGCAAAGGCGGCATCGAAACCATTGTGCTGTCACCGAGCGCGATGCCGGTGCGTTTTGTGCGCGTATGGATGACGGAATCGTCGAATACGTGCGATGCCGATGGCCCGGGAGATCCGCGAAATTGCGTGGGATATGCAATTCGCGAACTGTACATGGGAACTGAAAGCGGCGGAGCGTTTCATGATGTGGTGCGGCACACGTCCGATCAAGAACAGACGACGACTTACTGTTCGTCGGTCGATCCGTGGCATGAGACGTCGGATATCGGAGCGACGACGCAGGCGCAGGTAGGATTTGATCTCTTCTATACCAGCGGGGTGACGCGCGGCATGCCGGCGATGATGCCGGTGGCGATGTTGTACGACACCCCGGAGAATGCGGCGGCGGAGATCGCGTATCTCGAGAAGCGGAAATATCCGATCTCGTATGTCGAGATGGGTGAAGAGGCCGACGGGCAGTACATGCTGCCGGAAGACTATGCGGCGCTTTATTTGCAGTGGGCGACGGCGATTCATCGTGTGGATCCCGCGCTGAAGTTGGGCGGCCCGTCGTTTCAGGGGGTGAATAGAGATATTGAAGCGTGGCCCGATGAGCAGGGGCGCGTGTCGTGGACGGCACGATTTCTCGATTATCTAAAGCAGCATGGGCGGATGCGGGATTTGTCGTTCTTCTCGTTTGAGCACTATCCCTATGATCCTTGCCGCACGCCATGGGGCGTTTTGTACGACGAGCCCGACCTGGTGAGTCGGATCATGCAGGTCTGGCATGAGGATGGGGTTCCGGCGGACATGCCGATGTTCATTACCGAGGGCAATCTTTCGTCAGGTGCGAGCGAAACGTATCAAGACATTTTTTCGGGTGTATGGCTGGCGGATTACGTGGGATCGTTTCTGAATTCCGGCGGGAAGGGTTTGTACTTCTTTCATTATTTGCCGTTGAAGATGGAGCCGGGTTGCAACGGGTCTCCGGGAACGTTTGGGATGTTCACGGTGGATGCGAATTACAAGATCGAGCAGCCGTTGGCGCAGTTTTTCGTTGCCCAGTTGATCAACCTGGAGTGGGTGCAACCGGGAGACGGTGCACACCAAGTCTTCGCAGCGCACGGCGATGTGGATGATGGCGCGGGCCATGCGCTGGTAACCGCGTATGCGGTGAAGCGTCCCGATGGACAGTGGGCGGTGATGGCGGTGAACCGCGATCAGGAGACCGCGCATAAAGTCCGTATCGAGTTTAAAGATGGCACCGCGCTGAACGGGACCGTGGAGACGGCGACCTTCGGCAGCGGGCAGTATCAGTGGCATCCGCCGCGAACAAGGTTCGTAGCGCACGCGGAGCAGGCGGCGCAGAACACGATTGTCATGGTGAACAACGGGAGTGCGGATCCGGATGGACCGATTGCGCGACAGCAGATTAGTGCGGGGAAAGAGACGGAGTTTGAGTTGCCGGCTGCTTCGGTGGTGGTGATCCGAGGGCGGGCCGCGAAATAGTACTGCGCGGAATTGCCGTGGCAAAAATCGCCACGGCCTGGACGGGCGAGGGCGCCCGTCCCCACACGAACAGTTATGGCTGCGGGGGAAGATTCATGCGGGCAAGCATGTCTCGATAGGCTGTATCGGGGTGGAGAGGGTTGAACTCGCGGAAGGCCTCGATGAAAAGCAGCGCTCCATCCCGCTGTTGGTATGCCAAATCCAGATAACGCAGAGCTTCGTTTTTCCTGCCCAACGCCGTGAGGGTGCGAGCCAAGTCGGTTGGCCCGACTAATTGTTGCGCGTATAGCTTTTCTTGCACCTGCAACATTCCCGTGAGCATGCCATCGGCGCGGTGAGCTGCGAATCCTTCGTCCGCGGCATTGGCAATGGCCAAGGCTGCATCGTCGTGGGCCGTGACCGCGTCCGCGCGCAACTCGGTAAGGAAGCGGGGGTAGTCCTGGTTTCTAAAGTAGAAATCCCTCAGGTAGCGATGCGGGGAACGAAACGAGGGATCGTGTTTTGCCAGGCCTTCGAGCAGGGCGATTCCTTCCTCTTCGCGTCCGGCCACGAACAGGATGTTGCCCTTGTCGGCCAGAATCGAACCAGAAGATGGATCAAGAGCCTGCGCGCGCTCGATCTGGCTGAGTGCTTCTGGCAGGCGATGCAACGCCAGCAGCGCGTTCGCCCACCAATGATGCGCCCGGGCGTTGTTGGGATCGAGTGCTACGGCGCGCCGGAACTCGCGCTCTCCGTCAGCGAAGTCCCACATACCGAAGAATGAAACGAAGGCCAGGGAAGTATGGGCCTCGGAAGAGCTGTCATCTAACTCGACAGCCTTCTTGGCTGCCGCCAGGGCTCGTGGATAAGCCTCGGAAGCGGGCATAGCCGAATATTCGCGGAGCAGGTTATACGAGTCAGCCAGGCCCACGTAGGCGGGAGCATAGCTGGGATCGTGCACGATCGACTGGGTGAAGAAGTCGACTGCCTTGTTCAGGTCTTCAGGAGTGCGTTTGCTCCAGTAGAAGCGGCCTTGCAAATAAAGATCCTGCGCTTCAGGAGCGGCCGCACTCTTCTGATTGCGCAAGTCGGCCGACGCATGGACGGCGAAACGGTGGCCGCTGCGATAGGCGAAGACTCCGACCACCAATACCGCAATTGCCGACAAACCCACCACCCACTTCCCTGCCGATCCGAATTTCGGGCGAGGGCGATCGCTGGATGCGATAACCGGTTGCGCAATATTCTTGGCGTCGGAAGCTGCTCGTGGAGTTCTGAGCCACAGGCGTAGCTCAGACTCGTAGGCATAGATGCGTCCTTTGGCGCCGCCGGGGACGCGGTGAACCGGCAAGGCGCTCTCCTTTTCCCAGCGGCGGACAGTCCTCTCCTCACGCCCGAAGAAGGCGGCGATCTCCTTCCAGGACTCCAAACGACGGTCGGCACTGGTTGGTTGCGGGTGCGCCATACGCTCAAGCAATAGAAATCAGGGATTGTCCGGTTATGTCCGGTTGTATCCGGTTATGGCCCTTGTCGGGAGGGGAAGGCGTGGGGATTATAGCCGAGTTCGACATGTGGGGAGGCACAAAAGCAAATGGCGGCTGCCCCCAGGGATCACCAATATCTCCATAGGAGAGAACGATGAACGCTTCGCTTCGATCGATCGGCATAACGCTTTTATTGTTAGGAGCTTCGCTCGTTGGCGCTCAAACCGCTCCTGCGGCGCACAACACCTGGACCATGGGAGCGGCCATGCCGACTGCCCTGAACTGGCCGGCCGTAGGAGTTGTGGCAGGCAAGCTCTATGTCGTCGGGGGTTACACCGGCGGCCCTGCCAGCACCGATAACCAGATCTATAACCCGGCTACGAACACCTGGACGACCGGTGCACCGATTCCAGCGCCAACTGCGCAGGCTGCAGCCGCCGTGGTCAAGAACATCCTTTACATTATCGGCGGCAGCGACAACGGAGGCGGAGACGTTTTCGACACACTATGGGCTTACAACCCAAAGACGAATGAGTGGCGCGCGAAACCAGCGATGCCGACAGCCCGCTGCAGCATCTCGGCGGTTGTGGTCAACAACATCATTTATGTTATTGGCGGATATAACGCCGGGGCTCGGCTCTCGACGGTTGAATCCTACAACCCTGCAACCAACACCTGGACCGAAGAAAGCGGACTCCTGAATGGCAAGACGGAGATGGCGGCCGGCCTGTTCGGGAACGCCACCAGCGGCTTCACGATCGTGGCCGCGGACGGATTCACCAGCAACTTCGATACCGGCGACAACGAGGCTTACGACGTCGCCACCAACACCTGGACCTCGCTGGCGTTAGATCCTACCGCGCGCAACGGAGTCTGTGGAGGAGCGATTGCGGGGAAACTCTACGTGTCTGACGGCAACGACAACTCCAGTAATCCAATTAGCGTGATGGAATCCTTCAACCTGACAATTAATTCCTGGACAACGTTGGCCACCATGCCCAACGCGGTCACCGACTCCGGTTCCGCAGTCTATAAGAACCGGTTGTTCTGTATCGGTGGCGGCAACTCTGCATCCCCGCCTGACAATACGGTTTACAACTACGTGCAGATTTATCAGCCGTAGCGTTTCGAGGACTACGTACATGCGTTCGGGGGCGGGCAAGGCAATGGTAAGAATCCTGGTCGTGCTAGCCATGACGTCTTTGGTGCTGGTTTTGGCGGCGGTTCTGCTGCCGCCGAAGGATGGCCAGGCCAGGCAGCGGGACCGAGGTAGGAGAGAACCTTCGGTCTCGCTTCGCTAATGCCTCTGAGCGACTGGCCGGCCCCGGGGCGTCGGCACGCCGTAGGGCACGACCCGCGGGCGGGCCGAAGAACAATGGCGCGGTCTTCCAATTGGACGTGGGTCTCAGTCCGTTCTGACACGTTCGTGGGCGATTACCGGCGTAATCGAAAGACGCGGGACTTCTCGCGAAACTGTGGGCCGTGGTGCCCCAAGGCTGCCGTCCCCGGGGTCGCGAGCAAGGTACTCCCGCTCGTTTCAGAAACCTCGTATATCATAGGAAACGAACCAGTTTCCAGCTTATCAAGGGCGTGGTAGGCTAGGTTTCCGCATGTCTTCGAGTTTGGTCGAAGTGTGCGGAACAGTACCCTCATGGCGCCCGATCCCAAACCCGCCGATGTCCCCGCAGGCCCTTCAGGAAAAGGGAGTTCCGTCCCTCGCACGGAACGGGAAGAGACGCAACTTTCCGGCGCAGATGGGGTTCCATCAGATGTGAGCAGTGTAGCCATGGATCGCGGCATGCTCGGAATGGCGGCAGGAGTTCAGCCTGCACTGGAAGCGTTTGCCGTTTCCGGCGGCGCGGACGATGCCGAGGTCATGTTACGTGTCAAAGCCGGGGATGAAACGGCTTTCGCGTACCTGGTCCAGAGATATCGCCGTCCGATGGTGAGTTTCATGTACCGCATGTCGCACAACGCGGCGGCGGCGGAAGATCTGGCGCAGGAAGTTTTCCTGCGCGTCTACCGCTCACGGGAAAGTTATGAGGCGAGCGCCAAGTTCACGACCTGGCTATACCGGATCGCGACGAACCTGGCGGTGAATCATGCGCGAGATACGCGCCACGAGCGTCCAGAAAATATGGTCAGCCTGGACGAACCGGACGAGGAAACGGGGCTGACCGTCGACGTACCCGATGGGTCGGCGACCGCGGAAGAAACCATCATGAAGAGGGAGAGGATGGCAGCGATTCGCCAGCGAGTGCAAGCCCTGCCGGAAAGGCAGAGGACGGCGGTCATCATGCATAAATACCAGCAGATGGATTACCGCCAAATTGCCGATGTGTTGAAGCTGAGCGAGTCCGCCACCAAGTCACTACTGTTCCGGGCGTATGAAACGTTACGAGGACAGTTAAAAGAGTTTGTGTAAAGGAAGCAGTTATGAAATGCGATGACATTCGCGAACTGATGCCGGACCTGGCCGCCGGGATCGACGCACCCACTCCCGAGATCCGGGAACATCTGCGGACTTGTGGGGAGTGTGCACACACGCTGGAAGAGTTCCGGCAGACCATGGCCCTGCTCGATGAGTGGCAGGTGCCGGAACCGTCCGCTTATTTCGATACGCGGCTGAATGCACGCTTGCGTGAAGAAGCAGCGAAGCCCGCGGGCTGGATGCAGTGGTTCCGCAAGCCGGCTTTGGCGATCTCGTTCGCCGTGATCATGCTGGCGAGCGTGACGGTGGTTCGGCTGAACTCGCCTGATAAGCCGAAGACTTCCGTGAGCAACGTGATGCCCGAGCCGGGCACGGCAGTGGGCGATTTACAGGCGCTGGAGAAAAATCACGATCTATATTCTGATTTCGACGAGCTTGACGATTTGCAAGTACAGCAGGACGTGACCGCGAATCCGTAATTCGTGGCGCAGGTGGTGAGCGTAGAGGCGCAGCTCGACTGCGTCTCCGAGCACTGCGGGGAGAGCGGGAAGGTGAAAGGGCGGAGACTCAATCCGGGGCTGGCAATGGCCGGTCTGGCGATGGTGCTGTGCATCGCATCGCCGACTGTAGCGCAACGCCGAAATGAGCGCGGGCAGCAGCAACAGCAGCAGCGCGCTCAGGCCCGCCGTCAGAATCAATCGCACGCGGGCGACTGGCTGCGCCGCTACAAAGATCTTCCTCCCGCGCAGCAGCAAAAAGCGCTCGAGAGCGACCCGCAATTCCGCAATCTTCCGCCCGAGCGACAGCAGATGTTGCGGCAGAGGCTGCAACACTTCAGCAGCCTGCCTCCACAACAACAAGACCGCATCTTGAACCGCATGGAAACCTGGGAGCACCTGACGCCCGAGCAAAAGGATCATGCGCGGCAGGTATTCCAACAGTTCCGACAGCTTCCGCCGGAACGGCGGCAGGCAGTCCAAGGCGCGATTCAGGAGCTGCGCAATACGCCTCCCGAGCAGCGGGAGCAGTTGATCAACTCCGAACGATATAAGAACCAGTTCACTCCGCAAGAACGCGATCTGCTGCGCGGGACGTCACAGTTGCCGCTGGCGCCGGCCGAGCATGAAGGCGAAGGGCCGGAAGAGCAGTAGGGCGGACCTCGGACTACTTCGGACCTCAGACCTCAGACTTAAAACCAGCGTCGCTCCGCGGCTGCGGGGCGAGGGCGCCTCACACAAACCCGCTAGCTGCGGAAGAGATTCTTTGCGATGAACAATGCGTTGGCTGGGCGTTCGGCCAAGCGGCGCATCAGGTAGGGATACCACTCGGTGCCGAAGGGGATGTAGACGCGCATCCCCCACCCCTCTTTGACCAGGCTTTGCTGCAGGTCGCGGCGAATGCCGTACAGCATCTGAAACTCAAAGGAGTCGCGCGCAATCTTCTCGCGAGTTGCAAAGGCCTTCGCTTCTTTAATGATGTTCTCATCATGAGTGGCGAGGCCGTGATAGACGCCGCTCTTCATCAGCGTCTTCATCAGGCGGACGTAACTCTCGTCCACTTCTGATTTTTTCTGGAAGGCGATGTCCTCAGGCTCCTTGTAGGCGCCCTTGCAGAGGCGAATGCGGATGCGATCGCTCAGCAGCTTCTCTACGTCTGATTCGGATCGTCGCATGTAGGACTGGATCACGGCACCGACGCACCCTTGATTTCCCGGCATACGGTGCAGTTCGTGGACGAAGTCGAGCGTACGCTGGGTATAAGGCGAGCCTTCCATATCGACGCGCACAAAGTTCTGCGGATTCATGCTGGCAGCTTTCGTGACCAGGCTCGTGACCTGATCGCGCGCGAGCTTTTCGTCGACATCGAGGCCCATGTGGGTGAGCTTAAGGCTGATGTTGGCCTTGAGCTGGCGGGCAGAGATCTGGTCGAGCAGTTGGTGGTAAAGCTGGGCGCTCGATCGGGCTTCGTCAGCGTTGGTGACATTTTCGCCGAGGTTGTCGATCGAAACCGTCGGCCCCAGCTGGTTGACGGTGCGGGTGGCGCGGAGCACGTCTTCTACCTGGGTTCCGGCGACGAAACGACCCGACATGCGCTGTCCGATGACGGAGCGTTCGGCAATTCCGCGCAGAGTGCGGCTCTCGGAGAGAGAGATAAACAGCGCCCTCAGCACGAGAAACCTGACAAGCGACTCAAGATATAGAGATTAAGGACGTACCGGCACATGAAGTTCACAGAAATTTGTATCACAAACGGGAGGGATTGGAGCTAGGACGGAGATCACACGCGGGCGAGGGCATCTAGTGGTTGTCGGGATCGAACCTTACTTCGACAAGTTCTTTGCTTTCGGCGGGGGTTGATTCCCAACGCCACTTGTGCACGGCGTCATCGGCGGACTGTGCGAGCAGCGGATGTCCTCCGAGAACATGAGTGGTCTTGATCGAGCCGTTGGGCGCGACCACGGCTTCGATTCGCACCACACCCTTGATGCGCATGCTGCGCGCAATCTCAGGGTACGCCGGCATGACCTTGCTTACCACCTTGCGCTTGGATTCGGTCTGATCTGTCTGTCCAAAAGAAGGGGCAGCGAGCAGCAGGGCCCAGGAGAGCACCAACAGGGAGAAAATAGTTTTTCGGCGTGCGTTCACGATGAGGCAAGATTAGCGGGAAACCGTAGTATCCCGAAGATCACGATAGTCACTTTCCGTGTCTACTACTTCCGTGTAGAAGCGGGCGTCAGGCTTCAGGCATCAGGCTTCCGGGGCTTCGATGGAGTCCGCCTGTTCGTAGTGAAGTCAGCTGAAATTCGACGCCTGAAGCCCGAAGCCTGACGCCGAAGGTCCGAGGTCCGGTTTCTGGTTCTCAGACAAGGAAGGCTTCGTCGACGTAGCACCACCGCCAGTTCTCGCCGGGCTCGAACGACTGCATGATGGGATGCTTGGTATGGTGGAAGTGCTTGGTAGCGTGTCTGTTTTTCGACGAATCGCAGCATCCGACGTGCCCGCAGATGAGGCACTCACGAAGGTGGACCCAGGTGTCTCCCATCTCGAGGCATTCCTTGCAGCCTTTGCCGCTGGGTTTGACGTCGTCTTTGATCTCTTTCACGTGAGCGCAGGTGGAGCGAGTTTGAGGCATGACAATCTCCTGATGGTTACGATTTCTTTTCGGCTCCGGGATGCAATCCGGCATGTAAAGCGTCGTAGCTGGCAGTGTCGAGAACGAACTTGTGAAACCAGTTGGGATACAGCCGCGGGGGCGCCGTCAGGTTATCGAGTTCAGCAATGTCTTCGGCGGCGATTTGGACATCGCTGGCGCCAAGATTGTCTTCCAGCTGCGAGAGTTTGCTAGCCCCGACCAGAACCGTGGCGATGATCGGTTTAGTCAACAACCATGCCAACGCCACCTGGGCAACACTGGCTTTATAGCGCTCACCGATATCTTTCATACGATCGATGAGCTTATAGCCTTTCTCCTTGTCGTGAGGCAGCAAGTCGAAGGTGGCGAGACGCCCGTGGCCTCCGGTGGGATCCTCTCGAGTGTAGCGGCCAGTGAGGAAGCCGCCTGCGAGCGGACTCCAGACGACAATGCCGATGCCGGCGTCCTCACAAAAGGGGACGATCTCGTACTCGATGTCACGTCCAACCAGTGAGTAATACATCTGCGCGGCGACAAATGGCGAGTAGTTGTGCTCGCGCTGAATGCCGACGAACTTCGCCGCATGCCAGGCGCTCAAATTGGAATATCCGACATAGCGGACGAGTCCGCGCTGCACCAGATTTTCAAGAGCGCGCGCAGTCTCTTCCGGCGGCGTGAAGGGATCGGGCTTGTGAATGGAGAGCAGATCGATGTAGTCGGTGTTCAGGCGGCGTAGCGAAGCCTCGGTGGCCGCGAGAATATGGCGGAGAGAGGCTCCGGCATGAATGACCGCCGCTCCAGACCGAAAGCCGACTTTGGTCGAGATGATGACATCTTTGCGGCGCGGGCCGAGGGCGTGGCCAAGCATCTGTTCGGATTGGCCTTCCGCGTATCCGTCGGCGGCGTCGAAGAAATTGATCCCGGCATCGATGGAGCGGTTAATGAGCGCGGTGGCCTCGTCCTGCCCGGTCTTCCACACGGAACTGCGGGGATCGGAGGGGCCGGTGGAACCGAAAGTCATTACGCCGAACGAGAGGCGGGAGACGATTAAGCCGGTGTTGCCAAGGCGGGAGTATTTCATGAACCCTCTTGATTTACGACGTCATCCCGAACCCGGCGCTTTTCAGCCGGGTGAGGGATCTGGCGCGAATTACCCAATTACCCGTGAGCGGTTCCGCTCCACGCCAGATCCTTCGCCCTCTCGGGCTCAGGATGACGTTATGACTTGATGTGCATTACAGCTCCGTGCGCAGGGCTTTGAGCCAGGAATCGCCTCGCCACAACTTTCTGGCGGCATCGATCTGCTCTTTAGATAGCGGTTGACCGTCGGAGGTGCTGGAATTTTTTTCGGCTTGCAGCGGATTACGGGCGCCCGGAATGACGGTCGACACCGCCGGGTTGGCCAGAATAAATTTCAACGACCATTTGCCGAAGGCTTCGGAATCCTCGGGAGCTATGCCAGCCAGTTCGCGCAGACGCTCGGCGCGCGGCACCAGTTCTTTCATCATCGCCGGAGCTAAAGTGTGCGAGCGGTGGTCGTCGGCGGGAAAAACGTGGTCGGGTTTGAACTTGCCTGCGAGGATGCCGTAGTAGAGCGGCACGCGCGCAATGATCCCAACATTCTTTCTTTGCGCCAGCGGCAGAACGGTCTCTTCCATCTCGAGACGCAGAGCGTTGTACCCGAGTTGGATGACCTGTCCCTTGCCGCGCGCGAGCATGGCAATGCCTTCTTGAGGAAGAAAAATGGAGACGCCGTACCAGCGGATCTTCCCCTGCTTCTGGAGATGCTCCATGGTCTCAGGCCAATCGCCGTGGCGAATGTCGTATTCGCTGGGATTGTGCAGTTGGTACAGATCGATGACACCTTTCTTCAGGCGCTTGAGGCTGGCTTCGCAAGAATGGATGAGATGGTCGCGGCTCCAATCTTTCATGCCGACGCCGTTGCGCACGACGTTGCCGGCTTTCGAGGCGACGTAGACCTTGTCCCAATCAGAAGCGAGAGCCTTGCCAAGCATTTCTTCGCTGCGGCCGTTGCCGTAGACATCGGCCGTATCAAAGAAGTTGACGCCAAGATCGCGGGCGCGATGAACGGCGGCGATCGCATCGGCTTCGGGAGTTTCGCCCCATCCCCATTGCTCGCCGGCGGCTTCGCTGGCGCCGCCAATGGCCCAGGAGCCAAAGCTGACTTCGCTGACCTGGAGTCCGGTTTGTCCGAGGGTGCGGTAGTTCATAGGTCAGCTCTCAGCTTTCAGCTATCAGCTCTCAGCGCAGCCCCTAAAGGGGATCACTAACAACATCTTTATGGCATCGCTGAAGCGATGCCCTGATACAAACCCAACGCTTACGTGGCGAGCGCTCCACGTTCCGCCAGCGTTCACTTTTGTTTTGCCTTTCACTCGGTACTGGGTACTCGGTACTCGATACTGGGTAATGTTACTGTCCGTGTTCTTCCAGATACTTTTCTACTTCTAACGCAGCCATACAGCCGGAACCGGAAGCGGTAATGGCCTGGCGGTAGCGGCGGTCTTGTACGTCGCCGCAGGCGAAGACGCCGGGGACGCGGGTGAAGACATTGTTGGTCGTCTTCAAATATCCATCTTGATCGGTATCGAGCTGGCCTTCGAACATTTTGGCGTTGGGAATGTGTCCGATGCCGAGGAACATGGCGCTTACTGGAAGATCGAAAGCCTTCTCGGTTTTCGTGTCTCGCAGCTTGAGCGCGGTGACCTCTTTCTTCGAGTGGTCAAGCACGTCTTCGACGATGGTATTCGTCAGAAAGGCGATTTTTGGATTGGCCTGCGCGCGATCAAGCATGATTTTTGACGCGCGGAACTGATCGCGCCGATGAATGAGCGTGACTTTGCTGGCGAAACGAGTGAGGAAGGTCGCTTCTTCCATCGCCGAATCGCCGCCACCGATCACGGCAATTTCTTTCCCCGAGAAAAAGAATCCATCACAGGTCGCGCAGGACGATACGCCATGTCCGATCAGTGACTGTTCGTTGGGAAGGCCAAGCCAACGAGCTGAGGCGCCGCTGGCGATGATCAGAGTCTCGGTATGGAACTGATGCTTGCCGACGTGCAGAGTAAAAGGACGCTGGCTCAGATCGACGCTGCTGACGTGTCCCAAATGATATTCGGCGCCGAAGCGCGACGCCTGCTTGCGCATGTTCTCGATCAGTTCAGGCCCTTGAATTCCGTCGGGAAATCCGGGGAAATTTTCGACCAGCGTGGTGAGCGAGAGCTGGCCTCCGGGTTCGTGGCCTTCAATGACGAGCGGCTTCAAGTTGGCGCGAGCGCTGTAAAGGGCTGCGGTGTGTCCTGCGCAGCCGGAGCCCATGATGATGACTTTGCGAATATCCATAAAATTTAGAGGTCCAGAGTATAGATTAACGATTTCCAATTTGGATGCAGACGGCGGAAATGCGCTGATTTTATGGGCGTTTGCTTCATTGTGGCCGGCGGGACGCCGGCGCTACTTTCTTATTTCCTGCGGCGCTTACGCGGGCAAGTTCAGCCGGAACCGTGCTCTGCGCGCCGAGCAGCTTGCGGTAAACGCCGACAATTCCTGAAGCGCTCTGGAACAGCGGTTCGAAGGCGCTTTGGTCGGGCGCGGGGCCGGCTTCGGTGGCATAGCAGCGCGCGAGCACGACGGACGATTTGCCGAAGCGCTCTAACTTTATGCGGCTGGCGGGAGTATTCGTCCCCAGCATGGTGGCCGCAGTGGTCACGGCCGAGGCGCTGTCTTCAATCGTCAACTCGAGCAGATCTTTGGGATCGCGTACGCGGAAGACCAGGGTCTCGATCATATTCTTGGCGTCCGCGCTAAACGAGTATTGAACCGTCGAGAACATCGCCTGGACCGAGAATTCTTTGCGCATGCGGACCCAACTGGCGATGTCAGAGCTATCGCTCATTTGGGCGTTCGCTCCCGCTTGCAGGAAGTTGGGCTGAGCTTCGAGGCTCGAGCGTCCGCGGGCGACTTCGAAATCGGTGCCAAACAGCGGCTGCTTTGGCACCTTGGACAAGGCCGAGGCGATCTCCTGCTTGTCTTCGGGCGAAGGCGCGCAGACGTTCAGCATGTTCACTTTGACCTGCGGCTGGTTCGAAGGCGGAGCAGGTTGCTGCGCGCCGGCAAGTGTGACGACGGCAAATATTTGTATGAAAAGGATGTATCGAAGCACGCTGGGATTTTAGCATCGGACGTCGGACCTCAGACGTCGGACCTCGGCTAAAAGAATTCGCCCATATCGGGGGCGGTTGTCGCTGCTCCGGGGTAGGTTGTCACTCCCAAGCCATGCAGGATTAGCCTTAGCGTGCTCTGGTGCTGGTAGAGCGTTGTGGACTGATATCCCAACTTCGCTTTAGGATTGACGATCAAGGCTGCAACGTGACCACCTCCGTTGGTCACGTCTGTCATATCGGATTCATCGAAGACGATCATGAGGAGTCCGTCTTTCTGAAATGTCGTGCTCGCGATAAGGGGTGCGATATTTTGCTGCAGCCACGCGTCGGCATTCTGAAGGGTTCCGTCGTGCGCGTCATCCAACAGGTTGGGGACGATGTAGGAAAAGGCCGGCAACTGGTTGTTCGCAAGGTCGGAACTGAATTGGGAGAAAGAAACCAGATTCTGCGCCTCGGCCGTACTGTTGATTACGTCCGTGAGATACGCGAAGGGATTGTGGTGCTTCGCGTAGGGATAGACATCGCCCCCGGTGTAACCCTGCGATGGCAGACTCTCGCCGTACGATTTCCAGCTTTTCCCCGCCGCGACCAGTTCGCGCACGAGATTGTCGGCACTGACCGATCCGGTGAATGCGTCATCGTTGCTGACAAGCTGCCCGGTCGTCAGCATGAAGTAGTTGCCGATCGAAGGATGAGTGTTCGCGTAATACTGCGTGGCCAGCCCATATTTCGAAGCCAGGCTGTTCAGGTAAGGCATCGCCGAGCTGCCGATGACTTCGGAATAGCTGTGGTTTTCTTCGACGACGAGAAAGACGTGACCGAATTGCGGGAATGAGTTCATGGTTGAGGGTGAAGAAGAGGTGGACGAGGAGCCTCCTCCGCAGCCTACAGAAGCCCATAAAAGAATCAAGACGATCGCTGCTTCGATTGGGATCTGGCGGCACGTCTCACGCATCGTATCCGGCTACCTCAGCCGCACTAGGATGCGGATCACTGACGGAAACGGTGGCATGAACGGTCCGAGGTCTGAGGTCTGACGTCCGCCCTTAGATTTCCGGATAGATATCGAAAAAAGCTTCCAGGCTCATCTTTAGTTGTTTCTCTACCTCTTCCTTGCTGCCTTCCAGCACGTGCATGGTGACATGGGCGTCGCGTCCATTCTTGAGCTTGAGGGTGGCGTCGCCAACTTCGAGGACCTCGTCGGCGGGGAGCAGGCGCATTCCGTAAACCAGAGTGAGGTTTGCCATGGAAGTATTTTAAATGGGCGTCAGGCTTCGGGCGTCAGGCTTCAGGAAGCCTGCGGCGGAATACGGACCTAATGCCCGACGCCTAAAGCCCGACGCCTGAAGTCGGCCTTCCGCCATCTATAATCGGAATCAGTTCCTATGCCGGTCTCATACCGCTACATACGTTTTTGGCTGAGCCATAAAGGCTTGCTGCCCTCCGGCAAGCTGGCGCTGGTGACCTGGTATCTGCTGGGGCTGGATCTTTTGCTCTTTGGACTGCAAAAAGTCTTAGAGCTGTTCAAGAGCTCTTATACGGAGAGCCTTGGCGGATGGGTCACCTTCCTCTCGTTCGTCGTTATCGTTCTCTTCCTTGTCCTGGGGATTCGCTGGCTGAAGAAGCGGTTGCTGTGGCGGCTGCGCAACCGGCTCATCGTCACATACGTCTTCATCGGAGTGATCCCGGTCGCCCTGCTGGTGGCGATGGCTGCGGCGTTGCTCTATCTATTTTCGGGACAGTTCGCGAATTTCGTGGTGACCTCGGAGTTCGATTCACAGATGTTCACGATGGGAGCGGCTAACACCGCGATCGCCAACGAACTTGCGGGACAACTGGAGCAAGGACAGCCTCCGGTTTCGAAGGCCCTCGAAGGATTGCGGAGAAGCGATCCCTTCTGGGCGCATCACCAGGTTTGTGCATGGCTGGGGGACAAACCGCTGCCCCTCTGCGGAACAACGCCTCCCTTCTCCCCGCCGGCATGGGAGGTTCCACAGAACGGAGAGATCGTGCGCGATGGCGCGAATCTATACTTGCGCGCCGCCATCACGATCCCGGTGCGCAATAGCAAGTTGACGGTAATCTCGAGCCAACCCCTCGATCAGGATCTGGCGGAAAGAATCGCACACGGCCTCGGCGAGATCACGCTATATGTTGCCGCGTTCAACGACGATCCAACTGCGAAAACCGCTGGAGCCGAACAGAAACCGCCGGACTTCACTTATCGCGCAGGTCCCGGAGGTCCGTCGATAAGAAGCGGCAACGAACCCCTTCGGCCAGTGTTCACCGCTGGTTCCTTGCCGCCGGCAAAGGGAATTACGGACCGCCAAATCAAATTCGGGACCCCGCTTCCCATAGCGGATTGGCGCAACGGCGCAAAGAATTCGAACGGTGTGGGGTTGGGAGTGCTGACACGCCCTTCTCTGGTCTACGACCGTCTTTTCGAGACCCTGGGCGATTTCGTTGAGGGAGTGGAATTCATTCTCTTCTTTATCGCCATTTTCTTCGCAATCATTGAACTGGTGGCTCTCTATATCGGCTCTCGGCTGTCACGAAGCGTGACCAAAGCAGTGGCGCAGCTTTACGATGCGACCGAGCACATCAACCGCGGCGACTTGAGCCACCGCATTCCGGTGCAGTCGCACGACCAGCTGGCGGCTCTGGCAACTTCGTTCAACTCGATGACGGCGTCGTTACAGGAACTGATCGAAGAGCAGAAACAGAAGCAGCGCATGGAGAACGAGCTGGCGATCGCGCAAGAGGTGCAGGCGCAGTTATTTCCCCGCCAGACTACTGAACTGGAGTCGCTGGAGGTGCATGGATTCTGCCGCCCAGCGCGCACCGTGAGTGGGGACTACTACGACTTCCTCGCCGCCAGCGCTGATCGCATGTTACTGGCTGTGGGCGATATCAGCGGGAAAGGAATTTCGGCCGCCTTGCTGATGGCGACCATTCACTCGGCGGTTCGAGCTTACAGCATGGAAGGAATGCCGGTGTTGCGGGAATCGGTGGCGGTGGGAGCTTCCACGGGAAAGGAAGTGTTGGTCGGGGCAAGCCTGCAGGGAGTCGAGGCCTCGCCAGGAGCCCTGCTCGCTCTACTGAATCATCAGCTGTACGAGAGTACGCCACCGGAAAAATACGCGACTCTATTCCTTGGCACCTACGATGGCGCAGCGCGCCGGTTGACCTACAGCAACGGCGGGCACTTGCCCCCCATCATCATGAGCGAAGATGGATCCATTCGGCGGCTGGATGTGGGCGGGACGGTGGTCGGCTTGTTCGACAACATGGCTTATGAAGAAGCGTCGGTCTCGTTGCGGCGCGGGGACGTCTTTATTGCTTATAGCGACGGAGTGACTGAACCGGAGAACGATTTTGGCGAGTTCGGTGAGGAGCGCTTGATCGACTTGCTGCGCGAGAATCGCGATCTGCCTCTGGCGCGGATCAGCGAGATCGTTACTGCCGCGGTGGATGACTGGATTGGGGCGAACGAGCAGCCTGACGATGTGACGCTGGTGCTGGCGCGGGCGCGGTAGTCGGGGAAGATCAAAAGCCCTTGAACGCTAAGATCGCCAAGGTGCCGCAAAGGACGCTAAGAAGAGCACTCAAAGCTCTCCCGCAGTTTTCCCGCTTCAAAATCTAAATCGAGGCAGCCGCTCAACGGTTGGGTCTGGGTTCCTCTGTTGAGCCTCCCAGTGCGCACCCACAACCGGTGCGGCTGCCCCGTTGCCCCGCGCACCCCTTCAATTAGCAGGCACGCCCCGCGCGGAGCAAAAACGAAAAATCCGAAAAAAATTGGGTGAGTTTAAAGAGCGAGACGGAGAGCTAGCAAAGGAAGGTACAAAGCTTGGCCAGAAGGACGTCGGAATTCGAGGAGCCTACCGCCGCGCCATTCTCCTGATGATCCTCAAGATGTCGGGTGGGCAGCGCCACATTGACATGGGCCAGGCTTACGCCGGAACCCGACGATGCCGACGAGACTCGCGCCTTGGCCGCCACCGGAGCCGTTCCGCTATGAAAGGTGTAATCCGGTAAATCCACTTGCGGAAGCACCAGGATCAGCGCAATCAGCAACAACTCGAAAATGAGGAGCGCCCAGCGCCAGCGCGTCATAGAGGTAATACTTCTGTGGAAAAGCTACTGTGCTCCCAGCCCCTCTGTCAATGTGGACTTTTGACTCTTTCATGAGACAGCCGGGGAGTAACTGCCATGCCATCAGCGGCCCCGGCTTGGGCCGCCGCGCACACGCCCCTGTGAGAATCCTCACCATGAGACGTGGTAAGAGTCACTGCCCATTTCCTGCTTGCAGCCTTTAATGCGATATGGCTGTTGAACGGTACCGGAGTTTCCCATGGCGAATGACGATCTTCTCAAATGCCCACTGTGCCACGGCCATTCGCAAGTCGACCGCAACGAACTGATCGGATTGCTGACCGACCATAATCTCCGAGAAAAAATCGAGAAATATCTGGCGGAACTGCTGCAGACAGAGCCGGCGGCGGTGGGAGCGAGGCGTCCGGAGTCGAGAGATTTCGAGAAGGACGTGCACACCTGGAATCCACAGATGCCGATCTGGCGCAGAAGTCCGAAGGAGTAGTCCGGTCTTGAGCTTTTAACGCACAACCCGAATGAAGGTTGCCACCATGCCGCAAGTTGAAATGGAAAAAGTGGAGCCGCTGCTCGAGCAATACGAGTCTCGACGTACCAATCTCATACCCATTTTGCAGGACGTGCAGGATACCTACCGGTACTTGCCCCAGGAAGTATTACGCAAGATCTCGCAGAAGCTGCGCGTACCGCTGACCGAGGTTTATCAGGTGGCGACCTTCTATCGCTGCTTCAGCCTGATACCGCGAGGCAAACACGTAATCCAGGTATGCCTGGGAACAGCCTGCCATGTGCGGGGAGCACCGCGCGTGCTCGACCGCATGTTGCGTGATCTGAAGCTGGCCGGGCCGGGCACTACGGGGGATCTGCAGTTCACAGTAGAAACTGTGCGCTGCATCGGTTGCTGCGGGCTGGCTCCAGTCGCACGCGTGGATAACACCAGTACGCATCCGCACCTGTCGCAGGCCAAGGTAGCGGGAATGCTGAAAAAGTACGAGGCCAAGGCTGAGCCGCCCACCGCAGCCAAGCCGGACGAGGCAAGCCATGCTAAAGCTTAAGTCGCCCCACGAAGTGAAAGAACTGCAGCTCTGCCTGGAAGCCAGCGAAACTTCGCGGCCCTGCATTTCGGTGTGTGCCGGTAGCGGCTGTAAGGCGTCAGGCGCCGACAACGTGATCGCCTCACTCCACCGTGAAGTAGAAAAGCGCGGGTTGCAAGGCACCATCGACATCAAGAGCACCGGCTGTCACGGATTCTGCGAAAAGGGTCCCGTGATGATCGTGTGGCCCGAGAAGGTGTTCTACAACGGAGTGTCGCTCAGCGATGCGAAAGACATCGTCAACAGCGTCACCGAAAAGCACAAACCCGTCGAGAAACTCTTATACAAGGATCCCAACACCGGCAAGAGGGTACTGCACGAAAACGACGTTCCCTTCTATGCGGGGCAGAAACGGATTCTGTTCGGCAACAACGGCAAGATCGATCCGAAGGATATTCGCGATTACATCAAAGTTGGCGGTTATGCCGCGCTTGGCAAGGCGCTTACGGACTTTTCGCGAGAGCAAGTGGTTGAAGAGGTCAAGCAGGCGGGTCTCCGCGGACGCGGGGGCGCCGGCTTCCCCACCGCCATGAAGTGGGAGGCGCTGCGCAAGAGCGTCGTGAAACCACGCTACATCGTCTGCAATGCGGACGAAGGCGATCCGGGCGCGTTTATGGATCGCAGCCTGCTCGAAGGCAATCCGCACAGCGTCATCGAGGGCATCATCATCGGCGGTTACGCCCTCGAGGCCCAGGAAGCCTACGTTTATGTGCGGGCGGAATATCCGCTGGCGGTCGAGCATCTGAACATCGCGATTGAAGCGGCGGAGAAAGCCGGACTACTGGGTGACAACATCCTTGGCTCTGGCTTGAATTTCCGCATTCATGTGGTGCAAGGCGCGGGGGCGTTCGTCTGCGGCGAAGAAACTGCGCTGCTGGCATCGATTGAAGGCAAAGTTGGAGAACCACATCCGCGCCCGCCGTATCCGGTGCAGCGCGGCCTGTGGGGGAAGCCTACCGTCATCAATAACGTGAAAACATGGGCCAGCGTGCCGGTAATCATCAACAAGGGAGCGGAGTGGTACTCCTCGATCGGCACGGAGCACAGCAAGGGCACGATGGTCTTCTCGCTGGTGGGAAAGATCAATAACACCGGCCTGGTCGAAGTGCCGATGGGCATTACTTTGCGCGAGATGATTTATGACATCGGCGGCGGAATTCCCAATGGTAAGAAGCTGAAAGCGATCCAGATCGGCGGACCTTCCGGGCGGATGCATTCCCGCCAGCATGCTCGATCTTCCCATCGACTACGAAGCGCTCGCCACCGCCGGTTCGATGATGGGATCGGGCGGCATGGTGGTGATGGACGAAGACACTTGCATGGTCGACGTCGCCCGCTACTTCATGGAGTTTCTGGAAGAAGAGTCGTGTGGAAAGTGCTTTCCTTGCCGCGAAGGCACGCAGCATTTGAAGGACATCCTGACGCGCATCTCGCAAGGTAAAGGAACCGAAGACGATCTTGAACTGCTCGAGGATGCCGGTTGGATGATCAAGGAAACGTCGTTGTGCGGACTGGGACAGACGGCACCTAACCCTGTGCTTTCGACCTTGCGTTATTTCAAGGATGAATACATTGCGCACATCCGCGATAAAAAATGTCCGGCGAAAGTGTGCCGCGAACTGATCGTTTACGAAATCGAAGCCACGATTTGCGATGGCTGCCATGCCTGCGTGAAGGTGTGCGCTTCGGACGCGATTCTGGGGGAGAAAGACAAAGCCCACGAAATCGAGTCGGCGAAGTGCATCAAGTGCGGGGCTTGTTTGGAAGTGTGCCGGCCGAAGGCGGTATTGGTTCACTAAGGTGTCTTTGCTGTCTTTCGAGAAAAGATTTTGAACGCAAAGGACGCAAAGGTTTCGCAAAGAACGGGAAGAGAATCAGGTTTTCTTCGCAACTCTGCGATTCAAGACTTTTCTAGAGTTTCTAAAGGAGAATGCCGTGCCAACGTTGACGATTAACGGCATCGAAGTTGAAGTCGAAAAAGGGACGACGGTACTGGAAGCCGCGCGCTTCCTGGGAGTCCCGATCCCTACACTTTGCCACGAAGACGGACTCGCTCCTTACGGAGCTTGCCGTCTCTGCCTGGTCGAGGTCGCAAGTGGCAGGAAAAAGACCCTGCAAGCCTCCTGCTGCCTGCCCGCCGAAGATGGGATGAAAATCCTTACCCATTCTTCGCGGGTCGAGCGGGCGCGCAAGCTGCTGGTCGAGATGTACGTCTCGGTCTGCCCCAGTTCCAAGCGCATTCAGGACATGGCTTCCGCTATGGGAGTGCGTGAGGTCCGTTATGCAGCCAAGGATGAGACCTGCATCCAATGCGGACTGTGCGTCCGCACCTGCGAACAGCAGATGATGGCGGGAGCGATCGGCTTCTCGGGACGCGGGCTGAACCGCAGCGTCACCCGGCCCTTCGACAAGACCAGCGAGAAGTGCCGGCAGTGCGGAGCTTGCCTCTACGTCTGCCCGGTGTGCGAATCACGCTGCCAGGGACCGCACGCTGAAACCACGTTGTGCAACGGCTGCCTGAATATTTCGACCGTGTGTTTCCAGAGTTACGACAACGCAATGTGCTTTCTCGAACCGTGCCACGCCTGCGAAATCGCTGGACCTTTCCGCGCCGACGTAAAGCCGCGGTCGAAAGAATTTACCCACATAGTGGAGAAATAGTTTGGAGAAACTGCCATGACCTTAACGCATCTGAATGCCTCCGCCGCCACGCTGACTAAGAACCGTACTGAAGATTCGGTCAGCCCATTTAGTGGAATGTGTACAACCTGTGTCGATGGATGCATCGGCATGTGCGAGATCGGTAAGAGCGCCTATCGCGGCGCCGAAATGATCTACCCGCAGCCCTTCGGCATCATCACCACCGCCTCGCAGAAGGACTACCCAGTCGATCTGTCGCACTTCACCATCCTCGGCCGCGCCGCGGGAGCATGGGGGATTGAAGAAGACTCGAATCGAGCGCTGTTCCCGGCGGTCGACCTGGAAACAGCCATCGGCGCAGATCACGGCATCAAGTACAAATTGCCGTTCACCGTGGCCGCCATGGGCTCGACCAACGTGGCCAAGAACAACTGGCCCGGACTGGCGGCGGGCGCAGCCATCACCGGCACCGGGATCGCCGTCGGCGAGAACGTGGTCGGCATGGATATGGATTCGAAATTCGACAACGGCAAGGTGATTTCCAGCTCCGACTTGGAGTGGCGCATCCAGTGCTTCCGTGAATGGCAGACGGAAGGCTACGGCGAAGTGTTCATCCAGGCCAACGTGGAAGACACCATGCTCGGCGTTCAGGAATACGCCATCAAGAAACTGGGCGTGAAGGCCGTCGAATTGAAGTGGGGACAAGGTGCCAAAGACATTGGCGGCGAAGTGAAGATCAAAGACCTGGCCAAGGCGCAGGAACTGCATCGCCGTGGCTATGTCGTGCTGCCAAATCCCACGAATCACGTTGTTATCGAAGCATTCCGCAAGGGTGCTTTCCACGAGTTCGAGCGCCACTCGCGTGTCGGTATGGTCACGAAGGATGGGTTCCTTAAGCGGGTTGAGGAACTGCGCAACTGTGGCGCTCGTTACATTACCTTGAAGACCGGAGCATATCGTCCGGTCGATCTGGCGCGCGCCGTGAAGTTCGCTTCGATGGCGCAACTGGATCTGCTCACCGTCGATGCGGCGGGCGGCGGTACCGGTATGAGCCCGTGGCGCATGATGAACGAATGGGGCATCCCGGGAATCGAACTGCATTCGCTGCTGCGCCAGTACTTGGATGAACTCCGCCGCAAAGGGGAGTACGTTCCTCCCATCGCGCTGGCTGGCGGATTCACCTTCGAAGATCAGATCTTCAAGGGATTCGCACTCTGCGCGCCATACGTAAAGCTGATCGCATGGGCTCGCAGCCCGCTCGCAGCGGCGATGGTCGCCAAGACGATCGGCAAGTCGATCGAAGCCCAGACGTTGCCAATCTACATCGAGCGCTTCGGCACGACGGTGGATGAGATCTTCGTCAGTTCCACCGAACTGCGCGAGAGATACGGCGATCGCTTCAGCAAATTGCCGGTGGGCGCAATCGGCATCTACACCTACTACCAGCGAGTGGCGCAAGGCTTGCGACAACTGATGGCCGGGGCACGCAAGTTTGCCTGCAAATACATCGACCGTACCGACATCGCGTCACTTACGCCGGAGGCGACACGCATCAGCGGTATTCCGCTGGTCAGCGATATCGACAAAGAAGAGGCCGAAGCAATTCTGGCTCTGTAGTTCCCTGAATTACCAGCCAGTAGCGAGCGGGCGCGCCATAACCGTGGCAGCCCGCTTTTTTGCGCTTGGTGGAGAAAACGGGCCGGCCCGATGGCTTGACGTGCAGGGTCAAGGCTCTGCGGTACCACTGAGACTGATGGCGTTTTCTTGCAAGTGCGGGGCTGGACAGTTGTAAGTGACTTAGTCGTAATCAATCTTTGCAGTGACGTGGGTGGCGCGGGGCCTTTGGCCCTGCATTTTGCTTTGATTCTTCATTGGCTTTAGCCGCCGAGGTAGATATGCAGATTTCACATCGAGGGCTTACCAGCGCAAGTACATATTTCATCAGATCGTCCTGCTACGAAAAGACCAACATCCTGCAATCGAACAGAATGGCCAGTCTATTCATTGGTGTGTTGGTCCACTACAGGGATCAGAAGAGCTATCTTCTGCACGAATTCGTGGTCATGCCCGACCACTTTCATCTACTGATCACACCGAGCGCCGCTCTCGAGCGCTCGCTGCAGTTCATCAAGGGCGGATTCTCGTATCGCGCGAAAAAAGAACTGGGATTCATGGGCAAGATTTGGCAGCCGAGTTTTTATGATCGCAGGGTTCGGGATACTGAGGAGTACTCAGCATTTCAAAAATACATCTGGGAAAATCCAGTTAAGGGCGGATTGGCGGTTTCTGCAGAGCTCTATCCTTTTAGTTCTCGACACGGAGCGGTACGAATGGATGAAGTCCCTCAGCGGCTAAAGCCGGTCGGTTCGGTGGCTTGAAATGCAGGGCCCAAGGCCCTGCGCCACCCCGGAGACTGCTGGCAACTTCTGAGGCGAGCACTTATTTTTCTCTGGTCTGCTTCGGCAGTACCTGCACGTTCGCGGTCACCTTTTGCCCTGTCTCCATTCCTCCAAGAATCGTCAACCCCTTGTCTGTCACCAACAATCCTCGATGATCCATAGACGGATCAGGCGTGCGGTCATTGATGGTCTCCCATTTCCCCGACCTTAGATTAAACGCGAACGTCACGGGCGAAGGCTCCGACGGTTTTCCGTCGTAGCCGATTCCGTTGTAGTTATAGGGATTGTCGGTGCCGCCGGAGAAATAAATCTTTCCGTCTTTGTCGAAGCCGCCAGCCGCGATGCGATAGCGCGCGGAGCCGGGATGGTTCGATAGTTTGCTCCACTCAATTTTATTGTGATCGCGTGGATCGATCTTTCCCAGCCAGCATTCCTCAGAGGCGACGTACTTCGGCTTGTCACCAGAAGGATTCTTGCGCGCGCCGTCGACGTACAAAATCGTGTTGCCAATCAGCGCTCCGGCGTGACCGAAGACGGGCGGTCCTGAGATTGGCGTAGCTTGCTCCCACTTGTCTTTACCGATGTCATAGACCTGCACGTTAGCGACGGCATTGTCCTTCGACCAGCCGCTGACCAAATAAATGTAGCGGCCGTCGTAAACTCCGGCCACCGAATCATCGACCGGAACCGGGATGTCGGCGCCGCGGTACCAGCGTCCGCTCTCCAGGTCTAGAACATTGACATCCGAGACGGTGGTTTCGTTTCCTTGAGGGTCGACCACGTATCCGCCGAACAGAAACACGCGATCGCGCGCGCCTACGGCAACCGCAGCAATCCGGCCCGAGCCGGGGAGTTGCGTAAGTTCAGTCCATTCGCCTGTCGCCGTATCGAGCGCGTAGCCAGCAGAGGTGATAGCGTCCCAGGTTTTCTTGGGACCGATGCCCATCAGCGAAAACAACAAATCATGACGGCCCGACTTCAGGAGGGCCACGGCATTGTTGGATACAGGCTGCGGCAACGAGTCCATCTCAGTCTTCGCGCCGTAGAGAAGAACCGCAAGGAACGGGATCAATGGAACGAACCGGATTCGCATGGCTTTCAAAAGACTAAAACCAGGTCTGCTTGCGATATTCCCTGTATTGGTCGCCAAATTTCGCTTCCAGTACCTGGGCTTCCTTATGGGCGCGGAACGTCTGCACGGCAACTAACAGCACAAGGAAGAGAAACGGATACGGTCTCCCGATGATGATGAATAAACCGAGAACAATGAGGCTGCTGAAAACATAAATGGGATTGCGAATCTTCGAATAGAGTCCCTGCGTCACCAACTCCCGCGCCTGCGCCGTGACGGCAAAAGAATTACCCAGCTGGAAACGCGCAGTGAAGAGAAAACTCGCGCCGATAAGCATGATGGCAAGACCAATAAAACGATGTAGGGCCCAGGGACCGGGCATGAGAAAAACGATAAAAAACAAAACCGCCAGAATAAGCACGAACTGCACAATCAGAAATGGAAGGAACTTCTTCGGCGGTGTGCTGTTCATTCGATCAGGCCTTGGCGAACACCGTGAATAAAGTCGGTGTAGGCTGGCTGAACCCCGGCGGCCCGCAGTTCGGCGGCGATCTGTCCGCGGTGGTAGGTCGAGTGCGTGATCACGTGGAGCAGGATATCTTCCTCGCGGCTCGTCCAAGGTTCGCCCTTGGTGTTTTTGTAAGTTACCTGGCGATCCAGATCGGCAGTTTGCAGCCGGCGCTTCCATTCGGCGGCGAGATCGTTGATCTCTTTCTCGCACTGGTCGAGAGGTAGTTCAGGCCATACCGCCCGACTGGGCGGCTTCTGCTGCAAACGCTCAAGCCATAAGCGCTCCGCGGAAAGAATGTGGGCCAGAAGCTTTTGCGATCGCTCGGTCGCGGAGGACCTCAGAACTCGTAAGACTTCGAGATTTGCCCACTCGTCATAGTTGAACAGACGCTGCAGATGTTGCGTATCCATAGTCGGATTTCCCTCCGACTACTTTAAGTCCGGAAGGGCGCGTCTCGCAAAGGTCGCACGGGATTTGCGCCACCTTCGGCAAGACGCTACGATCGATTGAGAAACGAATGCGGCGAGTCTGCACAATCATCACTTGTCTATGTCTGCTGGGAGGCGTGCTGTGCCGGGCACAGGAGGACGCGCAAACCCTGATCCGGAGCGGGAAGGCTGCGCTCGAAGCTGGAGATCTAGGGCGCGCATCGGTGGATTTTGAAAAAGCGCGGCAGTTCGCACCGGAAAATCTTGAGGCGAACCGCGGGTTGCTTTTGACTTATCTGGAAGCTGGGCGCCTGCGTGAAGCGGAGGCCGTCGGGACAAGTTCTGCCGCGCGCTGGCCTCAGGACGCGCAGATCCAGCATTGGCTCGGTCTGGTCTACTTCAAGACAGGAAGAAACGAGCAGGCACTTGCCGCACTTCAACACTCCGAAAAGCTCGACGGAAACCATTTTGATATTCATTTCGACACGGCGCTGGTGCTGCTCGAAACCAAGCAATATTCGCCCGCAGCGGATGAATTGGAAAAGGCCATCAAGCTGAATCCTTCCGACGCTCTGGCGCACGTGCTGCTCGGACGCGCCTACCAGAACAGCAATCGCACGGTGCAGGCGATCAGCGAGTTTCAAAGCGCGCTGCGCATCGATCCGAATCTGCCGCTCGGTCATTATCATTTGGGATTCGCGTACGCGAGTATAGGAAGGAACGCGGAGGCGATCACGGAATATTACAAGGAGATTGTGCGCTCCCCTGAGAATCCCCACGTGCATTATGAATTGGGACATTGTTTGCTGGAGACGGGCGACTGGAAAACTGCGATGGTTCATCTGAAAAAAGCCACCGAACTTGCGCCACAGAACGGCGATGCCGTTTACGATTTGGGCAAAGCGATGGTGCTTGAGGGTGATGCTGCGGGAGCCATACCTGTTCTGCGACGTGCGATCGAATTGAATCCCACTGATCCCAGTCCGCATTACCAACTGGCGCGAGCGCTTGAGAAGACCGGGAATAGTGATGAGGCAAAGTTGGAACGGCAGCGCTTCGCAGAACTAAAAAAAGCGCAGCCGCAATCGGGAGGCATGGCCACGGGCCGAATCCAGTGATGGGCCATTTTCGGTTTGTGCTCTTCATTTGTTTGCTGACTTTCTCGGCAGTGCTCTCCGCCCAATCGAAGAGCTCAAAACCAGCTTCCTCCGCACAATCGATTTCGTTCGCCGACGTCACTCGCGCGGCGGGCATCGACTTTCGTTTGACCTGCGGCACGCTCGATAAGCGCTACATCATGGATTCCATGTGCGGCGGGGTTGCCGTCTTCGATTACGACAACGATGGCTGGATGGATATTTATTTTGTCGACGGATCGACCATCGAAGACGTCCGCTCTGCTAAGTGCCATCCCGGCAAGCTTTACCGCAATAACCACGATGGCACGTTCCGTGACATGACGGCGAAGGCAGGGCTCACGCACTGCGGCTGGGGATTCGGCGTCGCCGTCGGCGATTACGACAACGACGGCTGGGAAGATCTTTATATTACTTATCTCGACGGCGCTGTTCTCTACCACAACAATCACGACGGGACGTTTACTGATGTCACGGCCAAGGCAGGCGTCGGGAATCCCGGACGCTGGGGGACCAGCACGGCATTCGGAGACTACGACAACGACGGCAATCTCGATCTCTACGTGGCCAACTACGTCGACATCGATCTCGACCACTTACCCGAGTTCGGCCAGGGACCGTTCTGTCAGTATCGCGGGATTCCCGTGTCCTGCGGCCCGCGTGGACTGAAGGGATCGCGCGATCGCCTCTACCACAATAATGGCGACGGCACGTTCACCGATGTCACCGAGAAACTGAATATTGATCCGGACGGTAACTACGGGCTGGGTGTCTTGTGGCTCGACTACGACAAGGACGGCTGCCTGGACCTTTATGTAGCCGACGATTCTTCTCCCAGCATGCTTTATCACAACAACTGCAAAGGCGGATTCGCTGAGGTCGGGGCCGAGGCCGGAGTCGCTTACAGCGCCGATGGGCGCGAGCAGGCCGGCATGGGTATCGACTCCGAAGACTACGATCACGACGGCTGGCCCGATATCGCCAAGGCAAATTTTTCCGACGACACCAACAACCTCTACCACAACGATCACGACGGCCAGTTCACCGACATGGCGGGCCCGGCGGGATTCGGGCCGATCAGTATTCCCTTCCTCGGCTTCGGGATGAAGTTTCTCGATCTCGATAACGACGGTTGGAAAGACATCTTCGTCGCCAACGGACACGTCAATCCGCAGGTTGATCAGCACACCTTCGGAGTGACCTATGCGGAGCGGCCTCTACTGTTTCGCAATCTCGAAAACGGAAAGTTTGACGAGGTTGGAGCGAAAGCCGGCCAAGCAATGAGCCGCCGCTATGTTGGTCGGGGCGCCGCCACGGCAGATTTCTGGAACGACGGGCGGCAGGATCTCTTAATGACCGTGCTTGACGGCTCTGCGGTTTTACTCCGCAATCAAGCTGCTCCCAGCGGACATTGGCTCCGCATCAAACTCGTGGGGAACAAATCGAACCGGGATGGCTTCGGCGCGCAAGTGGAAGTGAAGGCCGGAAAGCTGATCCAGCGAATGGAGGAGCGAACCAATAGCAGCTTTGAATCGGCGAGCGATCCTCGTCTGCATTTTGGATTGGGCCTGGCCACAAGCGTCGATTCCGTCTCGATACGTTGGCCTTCGGGCAAGACTGAGCAGATTGGACCGGAGGCGGCCGATCAGGAATTGGTGATTGAAGAAGGAAAAGGCATTACGGAAAGACATAAGGCTGAGTCCGCCGGACACCACCGCTGACCGCCGATCACATTCGTGGGAGACCCCGGTCACGTCGTCGGGTGATAGCACGCTGATCTACCAAATTCTGGAATTCCTCATTCTCGATCTTCCGTTCGCCATAGTAGTAACCATTAAAACACCCCTAACTTATTGAAATGATTACCCGAGCGCTTTGGCGAAGTACGTGCGCTGGTTGAAACGAGGCGTTTTCCGGGCTCGCGGGGTGACGTGCAGTCCAGACGCTTCGATCTTCCAGATGAGTTAGGGTACTAACGCTTGACAGGTGGAGCCTTGGGGCGCAAAATGCTGCGCACTTCACAGTTATCGGTGATGCCGCTTACATCACAACGTGATTCCATGGCTTTCGGTTGGCGAACGCTTTTTTGAAAACATCGCTCACAGCGAGAGGGTAGGCTAATGAAAAAGCTGCAGTTCTGCCTCGTATTGTTCTCCGTGCTGCTACTGGCGCTAGGCGCCGTAGCCCAGATCCAGAACGGCCAGTTCTCCGGAACTGTAACCGATCCATCAGGCGCCGCGATTCCCAACGCCAAGGTTACAGTTACAAACACCGGGACTAACCTTTCGGTCTCGACCACGACCAACCAGACCGGTTCTTACGCCGTGAAAGAGTTGCCTCCGGGGACTTATAAGATCACTTGCGAGGCCTCAGGTTTCAAGACGGTGAACGATACCAACGTCACCTTGAACGCCGGCACGATCGAGCAAATTCCATTCAAAATGACGCTGGGCCAGGCCCAGGAAATCGTCGAGGTAACCAGCGAAGCCAGCGCGGTGAGTACTGAGGAATCGAAGCTGGCGACGACGATCAGTTCCGCCCAGATCAATAACCTTCCGCTGAACGGTCGCAACGTTTACGACCTGATGCAGCAGGCCCCGGGCGCCGTGAACGTAAACGGCGTCGACATGGAAAACGGTCACGGCACCGTGGTCAACGGCTTGCGCGAAGATTTCAACGGCTTCCTGATCAATGGAGTGGCTAACAAGGGTCTGAGCGGCGGCGTCAACAACACGCCGATTCAAGACACGGTGCAGGAATTCCAACAACTCCAGTTGAACGTGTCGGCCCAATACGGCAACAGCGCGGGCAGCATCAACAACCTGGTCACGAAGTCTGGAACCAATGCCTACCACGGAAGTGTGTGGGAGTACGCGCGAAACAGCGTTTTTGATGCCAACGAATATTTCGCCAATCAGCAAGGGGTTGCGCGACTGCCATTGCACTTCAACCAGTTTGGCGGCACCGTTGGCGGTCCGATCCTCAAAGATAAGCTGTTCTTCTTCGGTTCCTACCAGGGAGACCGGTTCCTGACCAGCCTTCCGGCCGTACCGATCATCACTGAGGATGCGCAGTTCCGGCAAGCTGTAGAGTCCACATTCCCGACTTCCACGGCAGCTCTGCTCTATAAGAACTTTCGCCCCAGGCGTGGCCGGAACGCCGACTAACACTCTGACGTCGTTGTTTACAGCGCCGAACGCACTTTTCCCGGACTTCACTCAATTATCTCTGCCCTGACTATCAACAATCCCGCCATCGCCGGCAAGTTTGCAGCAGTTGTTGGGCGTAAACGCGCAGGATCAGGCGAATGCGGCAACTGCACACTGCAGCGCAGCTCTGCCGCTCACGGCCGGGTACCCGGGCATCCGGACGAACAATTATCAAGACGCCAGCGTATCCATCATCGGATCGCAGACCCAGACTATTGGCAACCTGTTCAACGGGAACGAAGCTTCCGGCCGCTTGGATTACAACTGGAACACCAACAACCGTATGTACGCGCAGTTCAACTGGTTCAAGTCGACCGACCAGTTCGGCCCTTGCTCGACGGCCTGCAGTCGCGGATTCTCGAATCCGTCGCGCAGCATCTTCCCCAACGGACAGTTCAGTTTCGTTCACACCTTCTCGCCGACGATTTTGAACGAGTTCAAGGCGGGTTACACCCAGAACAACGTGGGCACGGCAGTCTCATTGCCTGGTGTGCCGTCAATCCTGCTTCGATGATTCGACCGTGGGTTTCGGGTCTTACAACGGTTACCCTCAGTTCTTCAAAGAACACGATTACAGCTACGGCGACATGGTGTCGATCAGCCATGGCAATCACAACATGAAGACCGGGGTCGACTTCAAGCGCAACCTCGAAAACAGCGAGTTCGATATTGCTCGTGGATCGTATTACTTCTTTGATTCTCTCTACTTCGCAGCCGACGCCCCCTACGGCGTGGCCGCTGGCGTGAACCCCGGGTTCACTACCGGACAGCCGGGAGCTTTGGGCGACAACGTGCGTCACTTCCGCAACCTGGAATTTGGCGCATACTTCCAGGACGATTGGAAGGTCACCAAGCGACTCACTTTGAACCTTGGACTGCGCTATGACCTTTTCACCCGCCACACGGAAGAAAATGGCTTAACAACCACCTTCAAACTGGGACCCGGGATCGGATTGGCGCAGCAGGTACAGAATGCCAACGTGCCCTTCGATCCGCTCGGTTCGACCACTTGCAATCCGAGACGGTACGGCTCCGAATACCCAGGTTCTGGCTGGAGTTTGCGGGCCGGGTGGGTTCGCCTCGGCGAGCAGCCTTGGGCCTGGTGACCACAATAACTTTGGTCCCCGCGTTGGTTTCGCATGGGATATGTTCGGCGACGGCAAGACGTCATTGCGCGGCGGTTTCGGCGTCTCGTATGAGAGCACGCTGTACAACCCGCTCTCGAACTCGCGCTGGAATCCTCCGTTCTACTCGTTCAACGGCGCCAACAACGCTCTGGTCCAACCTAACAATCCGTCGATTGTGGTTTATGGACCGACCACTTGCACCAACGGCGCGAACTGCGTTCCGTCGGGTGCGACTCCAACCTTCACCGGCCCCGCTACCAACCCCGGTCAGGGCATCGGTGCACAGGCTACGGGCAATATCAACGGCTGGGCCTCTTCCAATCCTGATCAGGCCAAGCTGACCGGTATTGTCCTGCCGCAGGGAATTCGCGATCCCTACGTGTACAGCTTCTTCCTGAGCGTGCAACGCGAAGTTGTCCCCAAGTTGGTGGTGGAGGCTGATTACGTTGGCACAACGGCGCACAAGTTGTTCCGCGCTTCCGACATCAACACCGGTGCGGGCGATTTCTTACCCGCGGGTGGCAGCGTCGGTGGACAACTTTGGCAGAACGTTAACGGGACTGCAGAGCTCCATCAACGGCGTTGGGCGCCCAAACCCGAACTACGCAACCTTGCGTACTTGGGAAAACGCTGTGAACTCGAACTACAACTCCCTGCAACTCTCCGCCAAGAAGCAGATGAGCCATGGGATTCTGTTCAATGCGGCTTACACGTTGAGCCACTCATTGGATGACGGTTCTACCTGGCACAGCGGTTCGACCACTGCAACGGGCGGATCGGGCGGGGACGGCTACCTGACTGATCAATCGATTCCTAATTTGGACTACGGGAATTCGGTGTTTGATATCCGTCAGCGCTTAGTTCTGAACTATGTTATGGAGCTGCCCGGGCAGAAGTTGCACGGGGCGCTGGGCTGGATCGCGGGTGGCTGGAACTTGAACGGTATCTGGTCATTCCAAAGCGGAGCGCACTTCTCGCCGTACAGCTCCAGCAGTCCGAGGCTGCGAGAGGTACTTAACGGAGTGGTTCAGGGAGCAACCTGTACGGCGGCTGATGTGAACTCAGGGAATTGCGTCAACACAGGCGGCGACTTCAACCTGAACGCGGACAAGAATGATCGTCCTAACAGCAGCATTCCGGGCCTTGGCTTCTCCCGCAAAACTTGGGAGAACGGCTGGTGTCCGAATGCCGACTTCGGCTTAAACGGAGGTTGCGCCAGCGGAGTTACCAGTCAGGCCGGTCTGCCATCTCTGACCAGTCCCTGTCTCGGTTGCAGCGGCAACCTGGGCCGTAACACCTTCGTTGGTCCCGGCCAGTGGACTGCGGATATGACACTCGCCAAGGTCTTCAAGTTCACCGAACGGTTGAACCTGAAGTTCGAAGCGAGCGCGTTCAACATTTTCAACCGCGCGAACTTCCTGCTCGCGACCAGTGGCGGCGGCGGTGTTAACCACACCAGCTTCGGGAACTTCGGCCAGGCAGGCGGAACGCTCAACCCACGAGAGTTGCAACTGGGCCTGAAGTTGAGCTTCTAAACTAACGAATAGCGTTCTAACCTGGGCTTGTCTCGAAGTTCGGGACAAGCCCTTCTTCTTTTGGAAGGCTTCATGCCATCCGTTGCCGGATCGAGGAAAGCCCTCGCATTGATACTCGTCTGCTGGGCCTTCTGCCTCATCTCGTCGCGAGAATCGCCCGGCCAAACGACTCTCGGCTCGGTCAACGGCCGCCTTCGAATCCCACGGGGCGGGCCGCCTCCCGAACGCATTTTGGTATCACTGCAATTCCGAGGTAGCATCATCGACAGCGTATACACCGATTCGCAGGGGGCTTACGGCTTCCACAACTTGCTCCCCAATAGCTATTACGTTGTGATTAATGATGACCATTACCAACCGGAACAGCGGGAAGCCTTTATTCCGAGTTCAAGCCTTTCTCCGGTCACCTTCGTCGACATCACCTTGATAGCGAAAACTCCGCCCAAGTCCGACGATAAGGTTCCCCAAAAATCCATCGGCTCCAATCCCAACCTCACCGATGTGCGGGAGTATGACTCCCAGTTTCCCAAGGCGGCGGTGAAGGAGTTCAAGAAGGGCGCGCAAGCCGATCAAGATGGCAAGAAAGATGACGCCATCAAGCACTACCTGAAGGCAGTCCAGATCGCGCCGGCGTTTTATGAAGCGCACAACAACCTGGGATCGGATTATTTGAGCAAGTCGGACTTCCCTGCTGCGCGCAAAGAGTTCGAGCAGGCCATCCAGCAGAACCAGAGCGACGCCGCGGGCTACTTTAACCTGAGCAACGTAAGCATGCTGACAGGAAACCTGGCGGAGGCGCAGAAGTATCTCGACGAAGGCTTGCGCCGCGAACCGGATTCGGCCTTGGGGCAGTTTCTGCTGGGCTCGCTCAGCATGAAGACGGGAAAGCTGCCGGAAGCAGAGCGGGCGTTACAGCAGTCGATCAAGTTGAATCCAATCATGGTGCAACCGCGATTGCAGCTGGTAAATCTATTTCTGCAAACCGGCAAGAAGCAGGAGGCCGCGGCACAGCTCCGCGATTTCGTCACAACTTTCCCGGATAACCCCTTCAGTCCTCAGGCCCGGAAGGTACTGGAGAAGATCGAAGGCCCTGCGCAAGCAAAAGCGCCGAACTAGACGGTCATCCTAAGTCTACTTTTTCTGGCGATTTTGAATCAGCTGGCAGAAATCCTGCTTCAACTTGCAGGCTTGCTGATATTCCTGGTCGGCGAGATTTTTTTGCCCCAGCTGTTCGTAAGCTAGACCGAGATTGAGATGCCCCTCGGCCAGACTGGGATCGATCTTCAAGGCCTTCTGGTAGCATTCGACCGCCTGCGGCAGCCGCTTGGTGAGGCTGTAGCTGATGCCCAAAAAATTGTAGAGCTGAGGATCTTTGTCCATGCCAAGATCGGCGGCTTTGCTCAATTGCTTGACGGCGTCGGCATAATTTTTCTGCTGGTATTGGAACATTCCGAAGTCGCGGCGAGCGAGGGCGAAGTTAGGTTGGATGCTGACGGTCTTTTCGTAGGCAGCCAGGGCCGCGGTTTTGTCGATTTTCGATTCGATGAATGCCAACTCATACCACGCGCGATAATTTTGCGGATTGTATGCGAGCGCTTTGTTCACCCAACTCTTTGCTTCTTCGGGATTGTTCTGATTGATCAAGGCGCGCCCCAGACCCACCATGGCTTGATCGAAATTGGGATTCAGATCCAGGCACTTTCTCAGCTGGATCGAGGCTTCGGCCCAGTTTTGCTGGCGCAGAGCGACTTCTCCCAACATGAACGGAACGATGTAGATCTGCGGATCCTTCTCGCGGACTTTCTCAAGCAGGTCCTGCCCGGTCGTGAAGTCGTTTACCTGGAAGGCGTCTCCGGCTTCGAGAATCGAATTAAATTCCCAGAGTTTGGTCTTAGGATCAGCGAGCCCTTTGGCCAGCGCCTCGGGAGAAACGGCGGACCGGTACGAAACGTAACCCAGAGCTCGTAGCTTCTCGGTGGCGTCAGGACTGAGATTGGAAGCTTGCCCCTGTACGGCCGTGAAGGGTTTTTCGCGAAGCAGGGTAGCGACCTTGTCTTTCAACACAGCGACGGTCGCAGACTGTTGCGGAGCCAGATTGTTCTTCTCTTCCGGATCGGCGACGACGTCATACAACTCAGGCTCAGGCGCTTCGATGTAGTGGTAGCGCGCAGTCTCAAGCGCGTGCAGCGGACTCCATCCGAAGGAACTAAACGGATAAAACGTTTCACTGTAGCCTGAGTCTTCTTTCTCTGCCTCAGATCCAAAGAGTCCGCGAGAATGAAATTGCTTTTCGATGGGATCTTTGATCCCGACAGCCTGCAGAAGCGCGGGCGCAACCGCGACCGTCTCGACTGGACGCGCAACGCGACCGGGCTGAATGCCGCTTCCAGCAGGCAGTTTGACGATCAGGGGAATATGGACGGTGGAGTTATAGACGAAGAATCCGTGTTCGTGCTCGCCGTGATCTCCGAGCGACTCGCCGTGATCGCTGAGGAACGCGATCATCGTGTGGTCGTAGAGGTGGTTCTGCTTTAGAAAGGCGACCAGGCGTCCCAGTTCATGATCGGCGTAGGCGATCTCGCCATCATAGAGATGATCTTTATATTGGGTGCGGAAAGGCTCGGGCGGATCATAAGGGCTGTGCGGATCGTACAAGTGCAGCCACAAAAAGAAAGGGCGATGCGGCGTCTTCTTGACCCACGCGATCGCGTGAGAGACGCTCTCGGCCGCGCGGCGGTCGACCAGTCCGATATCTTTTTTCTGGAAGGTCTCAGCGGAGAAGGCATCGTCATAGAAATCGAACCCGCGATTCAGTCCCCAGCTACGATCGAGGACGAAAGCGCTAACCACCGCTCCGGTGGCGTATCCATGCTGCTTTAGAGCTTGGGCGACGGAATGGAACTCGGGAGCGAGAGGTTGTCCAGTGAAATCCTGAACACCATTCTGAAAGGGATAAGTGCCGGTCAGAATGGCGGCGTGAGAAGGCCAGGTCAGCGGGACTTGCGAGATGGCGCGCTCAAAGACGACTCCGTCATGCGCTAAGGCGTCCAGCGTCGGAGTCTGAATCTCAGTATATCCATAGCAGCCGAGGTGATCGGCGCGAACCGTATCGAGCGTGATCAGAATAATATTCGGAGGCGATTTAGGAGGCGCGGACTGTGTGGCCGCAACCGCGCAGATGGGCAGCAGCAAACAAACTGTCAGGAAATATTTCACTTTGGCGATTGTGCCTTACGCATTTCTTCGTCTGCTTGTTGATTCAGGCCCTTGGCTGCGAGAGCTTTGGCCAGCGCCACATGGGTTCCGGAGTCTTGGGGCATCAGTTCTGAGGCGCGTCGCAACTCGGTGATCGCTTCATCCACCTGACCTTGATAGAGGAGAACCTCTCCCAACGCGCGATGGCCCGGTCCATAATCGGGATAAGCCGTGATCGATTGGCGAAAGGCGGTTACCGCTTCGGGCACCATCTTTTTCTGCAAATATGCTGCACCCAGATTGTAAGCCGCGGAGAAGTTTGTTGCATCCAAGTCCAGCGCGTGCTTGAGCGTCTGAATCGCGTTGTCAAAGTCTCCCACGTGCGCGTAGGCAAGTCCCAACTGAAAGACTGCCAGCGAATAGTCGGGGCTGAGTTGCAGGACGCGTTGCAGTTCCGCGATGGACTTGGGGAAATCCCCGGTGCGGTAGTAGTTGAGCCCGAGCAGATAGTGCACGGGAACCGAGTTGGCGTCGATTTTGAGAGCGGCGTTCAGCTTCTCAGTCGAGGGTGCGTAGTTGCCGTGCTGACTGTCGGCGATCGCGTCTGAGATCAATTCGTAGACCTGCACTCGATCTTTGGGATCGGGAAGGCTGCGATCCGTCACTGTGGGAGTGCTGCCCCCGGAAAAGCCGGCGTACCCCAGCGATTTGAGTCGCTCCATGAGTGCAGGATCGAGGCCGGTTTTCTGCGCAAGCTCTTGTCCGCTGCTGTATTGCTGGATGAGCGTCGTTAGCTTGTTACGCATCTCGTCAGAGACGGCTTTTTTCTGGGCGTAAAGATTGTTCGTCTCCCCGGGATCTTTCTTCAGATCGTATAGTTCGGGCTTGGGGGCATCGATAAAGTGATAGGTCTCGGTCTCGGAACCGCGCAGTTCGCTCCAATTGAAGTGCAGCCTGGGGAGAAAAGTTTCTGCGTAGAGCGTCCGCGCCGGGTCCTTGTCTTTGCCTGTCATAAGCGGAAGCAGATTACGCCCTTGCACATCCGCGGGCGGGTCAATTTTGAGGAAGGCCAGCAGCGTCGGCATTAGATCGGGGAGGGTGACCAGATCGGCTACAGTTCGTGCGGAAGAATCTCCCGGGACACGAATGATGACCGGGATATGCAGCGTAGCGTTGTAGATGAAGAAGCCGTGCGTCTTCTCTCCATGCTCGCCGAGGCTTTCGCCATGATCACCAGTTAAAACGATGATCGTATTCTGGTAGACGCCCTTTTCCTTGAGTTCTCGAATCAGGCGTCCCACCTGGGAATCGGCGAAGGCGATCTCGCCGTCATAAGGACGGTCTTTGTACTCCTCGCTGTAAGGACTGGGAGGGCGATAGGGATAATGCGGGTCGTAGAGGTGCATCCAGAGAAAAAACTTCTTCTGATAATTTTTGTCGAGCCAATCGATCGCCTGATCGGCGACGGCGTCTCCGGGCCGCTCCATCTCATCGAGATTTGATTCCTGCAGCCGGCTGAAATCGAAGTGGTCGTAATAGAAATCGAAGCCGTGATTGAGTCCGAAGCGGGAGTCGAGCACTGCTGATCCAATCACCGCTCCGGTAGCGTAGCCATTGTCCTTGAGGACTGAGGCGAGAGTCGGTTGCGTCGGGCTCAGCTTGTTGTCCGCGAAGTCGTGCATCCCGCTGCGCAGCGGATAGGTCCCGGTGAAGAGCGCCGAATGGGCCGGCAGAGTGACTGGGACCGGTGTGTAAGCCCGCTCGAAGCGCGTACCCTCTTGCGCGAGAGCATCGATACTCGGCGTTTTGATGCCTTTATAGCCGTAGCATCCCACGTGGTCAGCGCGCAGCGTGTCGATGGTAATCACCACCACGTTCGGCCCGGCGCTGGCAGACGCCGCGCACAATCCGCTAAGACACACGATCACTGCGATAATGGCGGGACGAAAAGAGGTCATTCGGTGAGGAAAATTATATCCCACTCGTGAGGCGTGAATCGGGGGAAAGCCGCGAATTATGCTAGTCTGAGAGACCATGAGGGGTGTTCGAATTCTGCTGGTTTGTGCAGTCCTGACGCTTGCCGGACAGGCTCAAAATGCTCCCGCCAAGAAGCCTTCCCCGCCTGACATCTTCCTGGTCACGATCGACACCTTACGCGCCGACCATGTTCATTGTTATGGATATGACAAGGTCGAGACACCAGCGATCGATGGCTTGGCGAAGGATGGCATTCGCTTTTCGCAGGCGTTCACGCCCAGCCCCATCACCAATACTTCGCACACGACGATTCTCACAGGACTGCTGCCGACCCACCACGGGGTAACGGACTTCGCCGTGCCGCTCGATTCGTCCCATATCACGCTCGCCGAGATGCTCAAGAAAAAGGGTTACCACACGGGGGCGTTCATCGGCGCGGTCATTCTCGACAGCAAGACCCTGGCGCCCGGTCTCGATCGCGGCTTTGATTTCTACGACAATTTTCCCGAGCACACCGAAACCAAAGCGCGTTGGGGACGGGTAGAGCGCCGCGGCATGGATGTCGTGAAAGATGCGGAGAGCTGGCTGAACAGCGCATCCTGCCGGACCGCATTTCGTGTGGGTGCATCTGTACGATCCGCACGACCCTTATGAGCCGCCCGCACCTTTCTCAGAGACTTACAAAGATCATCTTTACGATGGCGAGATCGCCTATGCCGACTCCGCGCTGGCGAACTTTCTCGCGTACGTGAAAAAGCAGGGTTGGTACGACAACGCCCTGGTGATCGTCGTCGGCGATCATGGTGAAGGACTGGGCGAGCATCATGAGAATACCCACGGAATTTTTCTTTACGACTCAACCACTCACGTCCCGTTGATTGTAAAGTTGCCCGCGAAAAGCAATGCGGGAAAGGTCGTCGACAGTCAAGTTCGCACCATGGATATCGTACCGACCGCGCTTGATTTGCTTCATGCGCCAATTCCAGGCGGACTAGACGGCGCTTCGTTGAAGCCGTATTTTGCCGGAGACACCACCAACCGCACGGCTTACGGAGAGACAGACTATCCGTTGCGATTTGGCTGGGCACCGCTGCGGTCGGTGCGGGCGGACGGATTCAAGCTGATTCAGGCACCGCGTCCTGAGCTGTACGATCTGCATGCCGACCCCGGCGAGTTGAAGAATACCTACGCAGCCGGAAACAGCAGAGTCGTCAAATATCAGCAGTTGCTGGCCGTCGTCTACTCAAAGGCTCCTACGGAGACGGCTTCCGATGGCGCGGCAAGCGAGAGCGCGAAGAATGATTTGAAGGCGCTCGGCTATGGGGCGGCGAATATTTCAGGGGCTGCGAATTCCGCGAATCTCCCGGATCCGAAAGACAAGATCGAAGAACAGAACCTGCTGCACACCGCTATGATGGCGTCCGACGATAACCGCTCAGCCGCGGCGCGAACCGCTCTAGAGCAGGTCTTGCAACTCGATCCAAAGTCTCCGACAGCACTGCGTCAGCTGGGAGAGCTCGAACTTCAGGCGGGAGACTACCCGAAAGCGGCGGATCATCTGAAGCGCGCGCGTGAAGTTCGTCCGGAAGACGCGACCGCAGCCTTTTACGAAGGCCAAGCCAGAAACAAGATCGAGGACTTCGCCGGTGCGCGCGACGCGCTTGAAGCGAGCCTGAAGCTCACTCCCGGCCAAGCGGAAGCGCGCTTGTTGCTTGGCGACGTCTACCTAAGTCTCAAAGATCCCAAAGCAGCCGAGGACCAGTTTGAAGCTGCACAGTTATTGGATTCCAATAGCGTCGCTGCTCAGGTAGGCTCGGCACGCGCTCAAATCGTTGAGGGAAACTACGCAGCCGCAATCGAACAACTTGCTCCCTTGGCGAAGTCGCATCCCGATGATGCCCAAGTCTTCGACGCCCTGTCTAAAGCCTATGCAGGTATGGGGAAAGTCGCGGAAGCGCAGGAAGCTGCGGATCGCGCTAAGTTATTGAACAAAAAGTAAGATAGGTTGCTTGGTGCCGATAAGTGCGGCGGTGGACGCCATTTCGGCACTGTTTCGCAACGGGACCCAGAATCAGGGGAGCTATCTCGAAGTAATTACAATCTACTTGCTTATCGGTCGCTTTGGACACACACTTGCCGCTGGCTGATCGCACTCTGTTCGCGAAGAGGCCAAGCTGTGCCCCAGCCTTTCGACGGTCGCAAGAAGAATCAGAATTCGACCAAGACCATTCTGCTGGCCGAGTCCGATGACATTGTGCGCAAAGCGCTCCGAAGAACTCTGGAAAGCCACGGCTACCGCGTTCTGCAAGCCATCAACGGCGAGGAAGCCGCGCTTCGCTGCCGCCATCACAAGGGCCCGATCAACTTGCTGTTGTCAGACATCTGCCTGCCTGGTCTGCGTGGACTCGAGTTGGCACGAATCGTGACCGATGCCCGTCCCTTCACGCGCGTGCTGTTTCTCACGGGAGAGTCAGAAGAGGCCAATGCCGGGGCCGGAATTTGTCCCGGGTGCTGGCTACTGGTAAGAAAGCCTTTTCGTCCGCGAGAGCTCGCCGAGGCGCTGGAGGAATTCCTGAGCCGACAAGTATGGCAACCCGTTTCAGTCGAGAGTCTCGCACAAGCGGGATTGATCGAGCTGCCTTAACCTTCTTTAAGCGACGGGTAAGTTGAAATAAAAGACTGAGCCATGTCCCAACTGGCTGGTGACTCCAATGTGTCCGCCGTGCGCTTCAACGATGGCTTTAGCAATCGCCAATCCCATGCCGGTTCCCTGCACTCGTAACCGCTGGTCGCGCCCCCGATAGAACTTGTCGAAGATAAGCCCTTGTTCGAAGTCATCGATGCCCGGGCCGCGGTCGGCCACACTCGTCATGACCACGCGCCCGCGAACCTCTCCCGTAATGTAGATCGGCGCCTCCGCCGGCGAGTACTTGGCTGCGTTCTCGAGCAGTTGCACGATGACTTCTTCGATCCGTTCCAGATCCATGCGAACCGCAGGCAGGTCTGCCGGAAGATGCATTTCGATTGGATGCGAACCCAGCAGTTGCTTCGACTTCTCAATCGCGTCCTCGACCGCCTCCTGAACCCGGTGCGGAGCAAGGTGAAGTTCTACTTGATTGGCATCGAGTTGCGCCATCTGTGCCGCTTCACCAATCAACCGGTTGAGGCGATCGCTCTCTTCGTTGATGACCTGCAGCAATTCGTGGCGCTGGCTTTCGTCGAGGTTGGGATTGGAAAGCAGCGTGGTGGCGGAAGCCTTGATTCCGGTAAGTGGCGTGCGGAATTCGTGGGTCACAGAATCGAGAAGCGCCGAGCGAAGTTGTTCTCCTTCACGAGAAGCCTCGGTCTTGCTCAATTTTTCAACAGCGCCCGCGCGCTCGATGCCGATCGCCACCAGGCTTCCCACGGCCTCGAGTGTCCCTCTTGAAACAGACGATCCTGCTACACCGAGGCTCCCCACGACCTTCGCACCCATGCGCAGGGGGACGAATGACACTTCGGCCTGGCCGAATTTTGGCTCGCCTCGCGCCGCCACCGATTGCAATTCGTGCGTCTCAAGACCGCTGATTTCGAGGCGGGAACGGTAAACATCTTTGCGGTTGGGAACCCAAATCGCCGCTGCCCGCACATCGAAAGTTTCGACGATGTATCCGGGAATGGCGTTCAGCAACTCCGCGATATTGTCGGTGGAAAGCAATTGCTGGCTGAAAGCGTAAAGGCGCTCAACCTCGTGCCGTCGTTCGTCCGCACTCCGTGCGGCACGGCGGGCGCGCTCGGAAAGCTGGCTGGCGATGACGGCGGTTACCAGGAACGCGAACAGCGCCGCCCAATTTTGCGGATCCGCGATGGTAAACGTTCCCACCGGCGGCAGGAAGTAATAGTTGAAGGCGAGGGTCGATACCACCGCCATGAAGACCGCGCACCGCAAGCCCCAGGTCGCGGAAACGATCAGTACGCCCAGAAGAAAAGTCAGCGCCACCGTGGTGGGATTGACGCCTACGATGTGCCGGTAAATCATCACGATCACAAACACGACCGCGGCAGCCGCGAGATACTGGGCGACGGTCTGGGCAGGAGTTCGTTTCACGAAGGGATTGTAGCTGACATCGACAATTTTCTTCTGCTCGACGACAATAGGCGCGATGACCAAGACTCCAGAACAGTGGTTGGAACAGGCCGCTCCCGCGAAGAAGGCGGGCGTGTTCAAACTGTTTCTGGGATACGCGCCGGGCGTGGGCAAGACCTATGGGATGTTGAGCGAAGCCATTCGGCGCCACAGTCGTGGAGAAGATGTCGTCATCGGAGTCATTGAGAGCCACGGCCGCAAAGCCACCGCCGAGTTAGCCGGCCAACTGGAAACCGTCCCGCGCAGAAAGCTTCCGTACAAGGGCGCGGTGTTCGAAGAGATGGACGTCGACGCCATCCTGGCTCGCAAGCCACACGTAGTGCTGGTCGATGAACTTGCGCACACCAACGTAGAAGGCAGTAAGCACGTCAAGCGCTATGAGGACGTTTTCGAGTTGCTCGATGCGGGAATCGATGTGCTCTCTACGATGAATATCCAGCACCTGGAGAGCGTGACTCCCATGGTGCATGGCATCACCGGAATCACCGTGCGCGAGACGGTTCCCGACTGGGTGTTGAAGCGCGTCGACGAAGTGGTGATGTCTGACCTGACGCCCGAGGCTCTGCAGAATCGCATGCGCCGGGGCGACGTATATCCCCTTGAAAGGGTCGAACGCGCGCTTGGGAATTTCTTTCGTCCTAGCAATTTGATCGCTCTGCGTGAACTTGCCCTTCGCCAGGTGGCCCAGGCCGTCGATCGCAGCCTGGAAACTTACATGGACAAGGAGGATTCCGGGCGCAATCTGGGTGTGCGCGAACGCATAGCGGTCTGCATTAGTTCCAACCCGGCGGCGCAATATCTGATTGCTCGCGGCGCGCGCATGGCCCAAGGTATCGACGGCGAACTTTACGTTCTCTATATCGACATGGGTCAAGATGACAACGAGCGCGATCAGAAGACACTAGCCGCCAATGTTCGCTTTGCCGAAAATGTTGGCGCACAGGTGATCAAAGTAAAAGGCACGGACGTGGCGGAGACCGTGGCTCAATTCGTCCACGAGAAGCGCATCACCCAAGTCGTCTTCGGGCGCTCGGCCACGCGTGGGTGGAGAAAATATCTCTATTTCTCCGCCATCCATCGTTTCCTGCGCGATGCTCCCGCGGTCGATGTGCACATCGTGACCCAAGAGCCTTCCTGACATGAACGAGCACCGTCGCATTCTCGTGGTGGACGATGAACCGCAAATCACGCGGGTGCTCAGGACGAGCCTCTCCAGCCAGGGCTATGATTTGCGGGTCGCTAATGATGGTGAGACCGCCCTCGAAATCATGAAAGACTGGACGCCCGATCTGGTCATCACCGATCTCTCGATGCCAAACATGGACGGCCTCGAGCTCTCCCGCCGCATCCGCACGAAACTCTCCGTTCCCATCATCGTGCTTTCGGTGAAAGGCGAGGAGCGGACGAAGGTGCAGGCGCTCGATGCCGGAGCTGACGACTATGTGACGAAGCCTTTCGGGATGGAAGAATTGCTGGCGCGCGTACGCGCGAACCTGCGTCGGATTTCGACAACCGCGAGCGACGCGCCCGCAGTCATCGAGGCAGGGGATTTCTTGATCGACCAGTCCGCCCACAAAGTCACGGTTCGCGGCCGCGAAGTTCATCTCACTCCCAAAGAATTTGAACTGCTCACCTACCTGGCCCGCAATCCGAATAAGGTTGTCACGCATCGCGCCTTGTTGGCGGCGGTTTGGGGGGGCAACTCCACCGAGCAGGTTGAATATCTGCGCGTGTTCGTGGGCCAGTTGCGCAAGAAACTGGAGTCCGCAACGAACTCCCCTCGCTATATTTTGACCGAGCCCTGGGTGGGCTACCGCTTCGAGCCCGGCTGCTAACCTATTTACTTTCAATCGCTTAACAAGCTTACGAACATTCTATGAACTCTTTATTCGATCTTTATGCGCCGGAGTATCGAATGTATCGAGAGGCGAGAACGCAATGGCGATTTTGGCAATGATCAACCTGGCTCTACTCATCGCGAACTTTCTGTTCGTACGACGAGGATCGGGCACTTCAGAAACAGATTCTCAGGCCCGCAAGTCAGGCATGGATTCATTGGCGCAACCGCAAAATTGAGAACCAACGACGGGAATATCCCGTGGAGGAAATAAGGAAGGTTATGTCAATTCAGGATGTGTCCGCGGAAGAACTGGCGAAACTCGTACACCACTATCGGGGCGCTTTGGCCGGTGATTTTGGCTGTGAGTCGCAAGAGAACATGAGCGCTTCGTGGGATCAGACGCCACAGAACCAGCGCAAGCTGATGATCACGGCGGCTCGTCTGGCATTGCTTGAGTTGTCGGAGACCCGGCAAAGAAAGTCGGACGCGGACTACTTCGCCAAACCGGGCGAAGCGGATTGGGGTTGCTGAAGTTTCCCGAGATGATCGGGAGAAAATCGATCCCGGCTTGTTCACATGGGACTAACCACGAGTTAGAAGAACAGGCTGCGGGTTGTGGTCTTGGGCCTGCGGCTACCGCCCGGTGGCTGCCAGGCTCGAGGCCTCTGATAGGAGACAGGTATGGCGAGCGGGTTGAGTTTGCGACGAATTTCGGTACGGCTGGGAAATTTCCTTCAAGGCACTAACCGGACCGCAAGCGAAAAAGAAGACGAGGTCATCGAGACTGGCGATTTCAGAATCGATCTCCGCACTCATGAAGTGATGCTGCGAGATCAAGAAGTGCAACTCGACTCCGAAGAATTCGACATGCTGGTGTTCCTGACTGGACATCCGCGCCGGGTGGTCACTCCGCGCACCCTGTTGAGCACGCGCTGGGGAGATCACAAAGTGCGGCAAGCGGATTTTCTGCGTGTGCTGAAGAGTCTGCGTAACAAAATCGAAGTCGCGGGAGGTTCCGCCCACTACATTCGCACCGAGCCCTGGGTGTTCTACCGATTCGATCCCGCCAGCCGGGAAACGGCGAGCGTCATGCGATAAAGGAAGAGTTGCTGTGGCAATCTTGTTTGCTCTGATCAGCATCGGATATGTCACCTTTCTGCTGCGATTTCTTCTGGCGCTAGGCCGAGAACGAAAAGTGCGCTTCACGTATCAGGCTCTGATCGTGACGGCAGTCGGCGATCGCGAGATCGAACCCCGACCCTTTAGTCCGAGGTTGGCAAAGCCACACCCGTCTGCTGGCCTTTCATCCGCTTCCGCTGTTGACGATCCTGCACCCGCGTACACTCTGCGGCTTCATCTCTAACTTCACGCACCAGCAGATTAGAAAAGTTAATCGCGGCTAGTGAAATTTTTCATAGCAAGCTTTACGGCTTCCTTACGACTTGCTTTGTATCGTCCCTCAACGAAGTTTGATCACTGAACTCTTCGGCAGATCACTTCGCAAGGGGTGCACAATGTCTCGAGGTTCTTTGGCCGTTGCGTGCTTGCTATCTCTCGCTTTCTGGGCTCCGAATGTTAAAGCTCAATCCACCTTTGGCAGCATCATTGGCGTTGTCCAGGATCCCGGTGGATTGGTCGTTCCGGCTGCGCAAGTGAAGCTCACTGGTCTTGACGACACTTCGCTTCGCAACGCAGTCACCGGTCAGGACGGCACGTTCCAGTTTCTGAATGTGAAGTCCGGACGCTATGAAATGGTCGTGCAGGCGCAGGGATTCGCTGAATTCAAGGCTCCGTCCATTCAACTGGATGCCCGGCAAACGCTGCGCATCGATGTAACGATGAAGGTCGCGAGCACATCCGAAGTGGTGGAGATCCAGGATACGGCTCCGATCATCAATACGGAGAACGCCACCATTGCAGACACCAAAAACTTTGAACAGGTTTCAGGACTGCCGGTCAACTACCGCGGTGCGACCACCAGCGCCCTCGCCGTATTGACAACGGTGCCCGGCGCGCAACAGGACGCGAATGGCAACGTCTCGGTCGGCGGCGGGCTGCCCTCTCAAGTACAGTATTCGGTCGACGGCGCATCGACGGTCAACATCCGACAAAACGGCGCGTTAGCCAACATGAATCCGTCTTCGGAACTCATCAGCGAGTTCAAGGTCACCCAGTTCAATAACAACGCGGAGTTTGCCCAGCTCGGCGACGTGACGATCACCACTAAGAGCGGGAGCGAGCATTTCCACGGAAGTGCTTTCGAATACCTGCAGAACAGCGTGCTCGACGCCACCACCTTCGGCTTCCCCAGCAAGCCGCACAAAGCCTTCAACACCTTCGGAGGAAGTCTGGGCGGACCGTTAAAGATCCCGGGACTTATGAAAGCAGCGCCCCGCACTTTCTTTTTCGCGGCTTATGAGGGAAACCGGCGGCGGCTCATCACACCGCTTTTTCTCAACGTACCGACGACCGCCATGCGCGCGGGAAATCTCAACGGCCTCACCGGACCCAATGGCGCAGCAGTCGTTGACCCCTTCACCGGGCGGCCCTTCCCGAACAATACCGTGCCCGGCGGATGCAACCAGCCCGACTGTATCAATCCGGTTGCGATAGCGTTATTGCAAGACTATCTGCCGCTTCCCAATTCCAATACTCCAGGCTCCAATTACCTGCAGCAGTCCTCTGCCCCTGCCAACACCGACGGATACGACATACGCGTCGACCACACCCTGAACAGCAAGCAGTCACTCTACGTCCGTTGGAGTGCGAAGAACATCTCGACGACGGTGGTGAACCCGCTGCTGCCCAGCGATCAGGACAAAGAAACCGACCGCAACCTGATTTTTTCTCACAACTACGCCATCACCAACACGCTGGTGAATGAAGCGCGGTTTGGTTTGTCTCTGTTCCGGATCGGCGTGAACTTTCCCATCGAGGGCGCAAGCGCGATTCAGCAGTTGGGCCTGGTGGGACTTGATCTCAGCGACCATCCTACGGCGAACGCATTTCCAACTTTCAACTTCAGCGACAGTACCGGACTCAGTCCCATCGGCCGTGACAAAGCCGGAGTGACCAAGTCTCAGACCTATCAGCTTACCGACAACCTGAGCTGGGCCAAGGGAAAACACACTATGAAATTCGGCGCGGACGTGCGCCGTGTCGCTTATGCAGACATTGAGAGCTTCGGCGGCTCCGACGATTTCGGAGCGTTCACATTCTCCTCTGGAACGTTCAGTGGAAATGCTTACGCGGACTTTCTCCTGGGTTTGCCATCGAAGACTTACGTCGCTCAGTCCGGACCCGACGTGCGCGCGCATACCATTCAGACGGGCCTGTACGCGCAGGATGAATGGCGCCTGAATCATCGCTTGACGCTGACCTTCGGGTTGCGCTGGCAGGCTCTTCCGCCATTCGTCAGCGACTTGGGAAATCTCACCGCCTTCGATGTGCGCAATGGCGGCTTCATCATCCCGGACCACAACGTGCCGGTGCAGGGATTTCTGGAATCAGTCAACGCCTGCGCTGGACCATATAACCCTTACGGAGTGGCCAATCCCGCACTCCCTTGCGGGCCGGCTGAATCCGCCAGTTCGCAGGGACTCGGTCCCGGCGTGCGCCAGTTCTACAAGAGAAATTTCCAGCCCCGTCTGGGATTCGCTCTTCGCCCCTTTGGAGATGAAAAGACTGTCGTGCGCGGCGGCTTCGGCATCTTCACCATGACGAACTTGGGCCAGCTCTCGTTCAACACCACCAACATTGATGTGTCCGTCGTGCGAACCACCAGCAACCCCAACCCCAGCAATGGTCAACCGACCTACCAGTTTCCCAGCGTGCGCACTCCGGGCAATTCTTTGACGGTCGCGGGCACTGGCGACTTCTACCAGAACACCCCCATCGGGTATCGTGATCCCCAGTCGGCGCAATGGAATCTGACGGTGGAACGGGAATTGGTGCGTGACCTGACTTTGCGCGTAAGTTACCTGGGGACGAACTCGTACCGCATGAGCCAGACTGTTGATCTAAACCAGGTCGAGCCCGGCCCATTGTTTCCCAATCCCAATCCCAGGCCTTATCTAAACTGGGGACGCATTCTCTCGTCGGAGAATCAGGGCTCGGTAAACTACGAGGGCTTGCAATCGGAGATCAACCAGCATTCTCGCTATGGATTGACACTGCAGGCCAGCCATACCTGGGCGAAGAGTCTGGGCAACGTGGGCGGGGACGCGCCGACTACATATTCTCCCGAGGTGATTTACGGAACTCCCGTCGCCGACCGCTTCGCTCTGGCAGAGAATCGCGGCAACATTGCTGCGGTGCGCCGCCATCGCGTACTTGTCTCGGCCATCTACGAGCTGCCGGTAGGAAATGGCCGCCACTTCCTGAGCCACATGACTCGGGTACCGCAGGCGATTCTGGGAGGGTGGTCTTTGAGCACCGTCAGTCTGTGGCAAACCGGACCCTATCTGACGCCGATCACCAGCCCGAGCTACGATCCCGGAAATCTGAACCTAGTTTACCGGGGCGCCTTCCAGCGGCCGGATTGCATTGGGAACGGGAGTCTGTCGAACCCTTCGGTCAACGGGTACTTCGACATCAATGCGTTTACTCCAATTCCCGCGGGACCGGTGGGCGACTGCCGTGTTGGCAGCCTGGTAGGCCCCGGAACCGTGGCCATCGCCGGCGGGCTCTCCAAGACCTTCGCGCTGACTGAACGAGTCCACATGAAGCTGGAGAGCACGTTCACCAATTTGCCCAATCACCTCAATTACGCGCCTCCGGCAGTGGATGTATCGTCGCCATCAACTTTCGGCAAGATTACCAGCGGCCAGATCTCGGAAAACGCTGGCAATCGCACAGGACAAATAGCGCTGCGTATCGAGTTCTAGCTTCTTTGGCTGGGGTTGGATCGGAAAGCCTGGGTGAAACATTGTGCCCAGGTCTTTCCCACAACCCTTTCCCGTTCCGGTACCCTTCCGGCATTTTTACGAATTCCTTATGAACTTTTTACCCCGCTTTTACATACGAAGGGGTCAAATAGTTTGTTTGGAAGTTGCGTTACCTGTCTGTCCGGATATCCACAATGATTTTCGCTTTTCTGATTGCGTGTGCAGACATAGCGGCCTTCGCGCTGCGGTTCTTTCATCACTCTTTGTGGTCGAGGGAAGAGTCTTCGGCCCTGGTGTTCCACGGCCCCTCTCGCGAAATATTCAGGAAATAAACGGAGCTTATTTTGTGACAAATTCAAAGAAGCTACAGCACAACTTCGCAAGGAAGATGGCCTCGGTGGTGCTTGCCGCGACCTTGCTCTCGTCGTCCCTTTTTGGACAACAACAAACAGCATCCCTGCCAGCGCCCGCCAGCGCCCAGGAAGTTCAGGAGCTTAAGGAACTGGTTCATGAACTGCAATTGAAGGTCGAGCAACTGGAGAAACAGCAACCAAAACCAACCGCACCCGGCACCACCGATCCTCGGCCTGCGACGCAGACTGCCGGCGTATCCAGCAGCATGTCGACGACTGCCGTCGCGCCAGTCGCAGCCAACACGATGGTCGAAAGCTCCAGTGTGGCAGCAGTTGCTTTTCCGACGAGTAGCCCGACCGAAAAACCGAAACCGGCCGAGCCCTTCGCCTACGCCGACTGGACTTGGCTGAACGGTACTGCCCGGACGAAGACCCCGGCTTTCGACAGCAAGTTCTTCACGCCGGAGATCAGGGCTGACGTCGACTACATATACGATTTCAAACATCCGAAAGACGACACGATCAGCGGATCGAGTGAGGTGTTCCGATCCAGCGAAGTGCAGCTCACACAGTTGGGGGTGGGCGGAGATTTTCACTATGACAACGTAATCGCCCGTCTCATGACGCAGTTCGGCCTGTACTCGCAGACCACGCCGCGGAATGATGCCAGCCCATCGCGTGGCCAATGGAACCTGGCCGATGCGTATCGCTATGTCTCGGAGGCCTACGGTGGCTACCACTTCAACGCATTGCATGGCATTAACGTCGAGGCTGGCATTTTCATGTCGTACGTCGGCTTGTTCAGCTACTACAACTTCGACAACTGGGCCTACCAGCCCTCGTATGTTTCCTCGAACACGCCGTGGTTCTTCAATGGCGTGCGCGCGCAGATTTTTCCCACCGACAAGTTGAAGATCGAACCCTGGTTCGTAAACGGATGGCAGGCGTATGGCAGGTTCAACAACCGTCCGGGAATCGGCGGACAGATTCTGTGGCGGCCGAAGCCGTGGTTGTCTGTGCTGGGGAATCAATACGCTTTGGGTGCGGATGCCCTCAATACCCCTGGCCGCATTCGCTATCACACGGATGACAGCGTCCAGGTGAAGTACTACGACAATCCCTCAAAGTTTCTCGACAAGGCAGCCTTCTCGCTTACCGGAGACATGGGATGTGAGCATGGGGGCGGCGTGAGTTGTGCCGGCAATTCGGTGCAGATCGTTGGCGGACAGCGCATCGTGGCGCCCAAGCAAAGTTTTTTGGGTTACATGATCTATAACCGGCTGTGGTTCGCGAAAGACCGTTACGGCGTGACCCTCGGCGCTGGACAAATTAACAATCCCGGACGCTACCTGGTGTTGCTGCCACCGATCAACGGCGCAACCGCCACTTCCGGTACGCCCTACTTCACCGAGAATCCTGGAGATCCGTACAAGGCGTGGGATGCATCGGCAACCTTCGATTACATGCCTAGCCAGTACATTACATTTCGCTGGGAGTACAACCATCGCCATGCCAACGTCCCCTATTTTTCCGGTTCTGGCGGCGTCACCCCTCCGGGCGGGAATCAGGGAGCGCCGGGGTCGCAGGTTGCCGGTTGGTCTCCTGATCTACGTAAGGACGAAAACCGTCTGAACTTCGCCCTGTTGGTCAAGTTTTGATTTTAGGTAGGGAGGTCGCTCTATGCAGGATGTGATCTATGTGGTCGTGAGTATCACCTTTTTCGCCGTATCGATTGCGTATGTGTACTTCTGCGACCGCGTGAAGTGAGGAACATATGAACCTGGAATCGATCATCATGCTGGTAGTAAGTGCCTTGACCATGGTCTATCTGATCTACGCACTGCTGCGTCCGGAGAAATTCTGATATGACCGCGAACGGCTGGTTGCAAATACTGCTTTTTCTCGCGCTGATTTTTCTGGTCACGAAGCCGCTGGGCGTCTTCATGGCACGCGTGTTTAGCCGCGAGAAAACGTTCATGGACCCGGTGCTACGCCCGATGGAGCGCCTGCTCTACCGGGTTACCGGAGTCGACGAGAATCATGAAATGCGCTGGACGGAATATGCAATTGCCATGCTTCTGTTCAGCGTTGTCTCGATGCTCCTGCTGTATCTGATGGAGCGGCTTCAGGGGTTCTTGCCCTTCAATCCGCAGCATTTCGGCGCCGTGAGCCCCGCTCACGTCGCCTTCAACACGGCGGCTTCGTTTACCACCAATACGAACTGGCAAGCGTATTCGGGTGAATCGACGATGAGCTATTTCACTCAGATGGCGGGACTCGCCTACCACAACTTCGTCTCGGCGGCGGTAGGCATCGCGCTCGCCATCGCGTTTATTCGTGGCATAGCCCGTCGGCAGATGGAGACCATCGGAAACTTCTGGGTCGACCTGGTCCGCGGTTGTCTCTGGGTGTTGTTGCCATTCTGCATCGTCGGAGCCCTGGTGCTGGTTTCGCAAGGCGTGGTGCAGAATCTGCGGCCGTATGACAAGGCGACCCTGGTCGAACCCCAGCAGGTGCAGAGAGTCGGCGCGGATGGCAAGCCCGCGGTCGGTCCGGATGGCAAGCCGATCATGGACACTGTCACGGAACAAACCATTGCCCAGGGTCCGGTGGCATCCCAGGAGATTATCAAGGAGTTTGGCACCAATGGCGGCGGCTTCTTCAACGCCAATAGCGCCCATCCCTTCGAGAATCCCACTCCCTTCTCAAACCTCTTTGAGATGTTCTGCATTTTCGCAATAGGCGCGGGGCTGACTTACACCCTCGGCCGGATGACCGGCTCGCAGGCGCATGGCTGGGCAGTGTGGGCCGCAATGGCCATCCTGTTTCTCGCCGGTGTCACCACTGCATATTGGGCTGAGGCGCGCGGCAATCCATTGTTGACAGGGGTCAATCAACAGGTCAGCGCGACGCAGCCTGGCGGCAACATGGAAGGGAAAGAAGTCCGCTTCGGAATTGCAAACACCGCGCTTTGGGCCACCATAACGACGGATGCCAGTTGTGGCGCAATCAACGGATGGCACGATTCCTTTACTCCCCTAGGGGGCATGGTTCCGCTGGTGAACATCATGCTAAGCGAAGTGATCTTCGGCGGGGTAGGCGCCGGCATGTACGGAATGCTGATCTATGTTGTCCTTGCAGTATTTATCGCAGGACTGATGGTAGGGCGCACACCAGAATATCTGGGAAAAAAGATCGAAGCCTATGACGTAAAAATGGCCATGCTTGTGGTGTTGGTGTTTCCCCTTGTCATTTTGGCGTTTGCGGCGATCTCTGTTGTGAATGGATTCGGGACCTCCAGCATCCTCAATCCCGGGCCTCACGGTTTGAGTGAAATCCTTTATGCCTTCACTTCCGGCGCGGGCAACAACGGCTCCGCTCTCGGAGGGCTCGCGGCGAACACTCTGTGGTACGACGTGACGATGGGCATGACCATGCTGGCCGGGCGATTCCTGATGATCATCCCCATGCTCGCGATCGCGGGAAACCTGGCTCGCAAAAAATACGTGCCGCCTTCTCTGGGCACGTTCCCCGTAACCACGCCGCTGTTCACTGTGCTTTTGATCGGCGTGATCCTGATTGTGGGTGCGCTGACGTTTTTCCCGGCGCTGAGTCTGGGTCCAATCCTGGAGCACCTGTTGATGGCTGCGGGCAAGACTTTCTAAGGAATCCTATGGCAAAGAAGACACGCGCAATTTGGGAATGGAAAATTATCCGGCGGGCGCTGTGGGACGCAATTCTCAAGCTGAACCCGATCAAAATGATGGGAAACCCCGTCATGTTCGTGGTCGAGATCGGCAGCGTGATCACGACGGTGCTGCTGTTCAAAGGCGGGTCCGACTTCAAATTCAACCTGCAGATCACACTTTGGCTCTGGTTCACCGTTCTATTCGCGAACTTTGCGGAAGCGATGGCGGAAGGCCGGGGCAAGGCTCAGGCTGAGACACTCCGTAAGGCTCGCTCGGAAACCATGGCCAACCGCCTGACGGGAAGTGATGGCCGGGTGGAGAAAGTTCCGAGCTCTAATCTGCGCGCCGGCGACCTGGTGTTCTGCGCAGCGGGCGAGTTCGTTCCTTCCGATGGCGAAATCGTCGAGGGCGTCGCCTCAGTCGATGAGTCGGCCATCACGGGCGAGTCCGCACCCGTCATCCGCGAAGCAGGCGGCGACCGCTCCGCAGTTACGGGCGGTACGCGCGTTTTGTCGGACAGGATCAAGGTAAAGATTACGTCGAACCCCGGCGAAACTTTTCTCGATCGCATGATTGCACTGGTCGAAGGCGCTGAACGTCAAAAGACCCCGAATGAAATTGCGCTGAACATTCTGCTGGCAGGTTTGACCATTATCTTCCTGCTGGCCGTAGTCACATTGCAGCCCTTCGCGATCTACTCTGGGTCTCCGCAAACGGTGTTTGTGCTGGTCTCGCTGCTGGTTTGCCTGATCCCTACAACCATCGGCGGTCTGCTCTCTGCCATCGGAATTGCTGGAATGGATCGCTTGGTGCAGCACAACGTTCTCGCGATGTCCGGACGCGCTGTGGAAGCCGCTGGAGATGTGAACACCCTGCTTCTCGACAAGACCGGCACGATCACGCTGGGGAACCGCCAGGCTTCAGAATTTGTCCCCGCGCCCGGCATCACCGAGGCGCAGATGGCTGACGCTGCGCAGCTCTCCTCTCTCGCCGACGAAACTCCCGAAGGGCGTTCGATCGTCGTTCTGGCGAAAGAACGCTATCAGTTGCGTGGGCGCGAACTCGCTTCGCAGGAAGCAGAGTTCATTCCCTTCACCGCGCAGACTCGCATGTCAGGCGTGAACCTCGATGGCCGCGAGATCCGCAAAGGCGCGGTCGATGCCATCACCAAATATCTGAATCAATATGGCACGGTGTTGCCCAAAGAAATTCAAGCTGCCGTCGAAAATATTGCCCGCTCCGGAGGAACTCCTCTCGTGGTCGCGGAGAATCGGCGGGCCCTGGGAGTGATTCATCTCAAAGATATCGTTAAAGGAGGCATGCGCGAACGCTTCGATCAGTTGCGTGCGATGGGAATCAAGACCGTGATGATCACGGGCGACAACCCACTTACCGCCGCTGCGATTGCGCGTGAAGCCGGGGTTGACGACTTCCTTGCCGAAGCCACCCCGAAAGACAAAATGGATCTCATTCGGAGCGAACAAGGTCAAGGCAAGCTTGTCGCCATGACCGGGGATGGAACGAATGATGCGCCCGCTCTCGCGCAAGCCGACGTCGGCGTTGCCATGAACACCGGTACCCAAGCCGCCAAGGAAGCCGGCAACATGGTGGACCTGGATTCGAATCCGACGAAGCTCATTGAAGTGGTCGAAATCGGCAAGCAATTGCTGATGACGCGAGGCTCGCTCACAACCTTCTCGATTGCCAACGATGTGGCCAAGTATTTCGCGATCATCCCAGCAATGTTCGCGGGCACGTTTCCAGTGCTGAACGCGCTCAACATCATGCACCTGCGAACGCCGGAGTCGGCTGTGCTTTCCGCGGTGATTTTCAATGCGGTCATCATCATCGCCTTAATTCCGCTGGCGCTGCGCGGAGTGAAGTACCGGCCGATGGGCGCGGCTGCGTTGCTGCGTAACAATCTCTGGATCTATGGTGCGGGCGGGATCATTATTCCGTTCATCGGAATCAAGCTCATCGACCTGCTGATCACCGGCGTTGGGCTGGCATAACGGAGTCTCTCATGAAGAAAAATCTTGTCACAGCCGTACTAATGACGATCGCCACAACCGTCCTCCTCGGAATCATCTACCCCCTGGTGGTCACCGGAATTGCGCAGGTTTTGTTTCCCAAACAGGCCAATGGACAGTTGATCCAGCCCAATGGAAAAGTGATCGGGTCACATGTCATCGCGCAAGCGTTCACTGGCCCAGGCTACTTTCATCCTCGACCTTCGGCGGTGAGTTACGATCCAACGAACTCCAATGGTTCGCAGTTGGGACCGACTAATCAAAAACTCATCGACCGGGTGAAGGCCGACACCGCCGCCGCGAAGGCGGAAAACCCGGGCGTGCCCGTTCCCGTCGACCTGGTGACCACGTCAGCCTCGGGATTCGATCCTGACATCACTCCCGCGGCAGCTGAGTTCCAGGTTCCGCGCGTTGCTAAGGCGCGCGGTCTGTCCGAAGATGCAGTCAGAAATCTGGTTCGCCAGCATACCCAGCAGCGGCAATTGGGATTACTGGGCGAGCCGCGGGTGAATGTGCTCGACTTGAACCTCGACCTTGACACGACTAAGCCTCGTTGACGTCATCCCGAGCGCAGCGAGGGATCTGGCGTGGGCCGGCAGTGAAGTTCGGACTCAGGGTGACGTCATGAAGAGGGCGTCTACTGCTTAGACATCGCTGCCTTGCGGGTTGCGATCCACGCAAGCATGCGTTTCTGAAAGACATCGAGCGGCAGCGCCGACGCTCCCAACACTTCATCGTGGAACGCCCGAATGTCGAACGCCGCACCCAATTCCTTCTTCGCCCGTTCCCGCATTTCTAGAATTCTTAACTGGCCGAGCTTGTAAGCCAGCGCCTGCCCGGGCCACGCGATGTAGCGATCAACTTCTGTTTGAATGTTGGGCTCATCCATCGCCGTGTATTGATGGAAGTAGTCGACCATCTGCTGCCTCGACCAGTGCTTTGAGTGCACGCCGGTATCGACCACGAGCCGCACTGCGCGCCACATTTCGTTCTCCAGACGCCCGTAATCGCTGTACGGATCCTGATAGAAACCAACTTCTTTTCCTAGACGCTCCGAATACAAAGCCCATCCTTCGACAAATGCGGTGTATTCGGCATGCTGGCGAAACGAGGGCAGCGAGGGAATCTCCTGCCCAATCGAAATCTGCAAGTGATGCCCAGGCACGCCCTCGTGATAAGCAATCGCTTCGATGTTGAGTGTGAGGCGATGCTCGGGATCGTACATGTTCACATTGATGCGCCCGGGACGTCCGGTCTGCGGCGAACCGGAACTGTAATCCGCGGGCACGCCCGCCTTTTCACGAAATGATTCCATGGGCACAACGACCAGCTTGTTCTTCGGCAACGTTCCAAAAAGCTCGGGCAGCTTCGCATACATCTGGTCCGCATATTTCTGATACAGGCCCAGCACCTGTTGACTGGTGGACGCGTATAGCGAATGATCGGCACGAACATGAGCATTCAAGGCAGCCACATCCTTGAAGCCCAGCTTGTGAGCAACCGCCTGCATTTCGGCATCGATTTCCGCGACCTGCTTCAGCCCGAGTTCATGGATTTGCTCGGGCGTCATGTCAGTGGTCGTGAGTTGCCGAATGTTGTAGCGATAACGGTCGGCGCCATCTGGCAGCGCCCAGACGCCAACGTCGGTGCGGCCGTTGGGCGCGTAGTCCTTCTGCACAAAGTCTGCGAATTTAGCGTAGGCAGGCGCAATGTCATCTTTCACCGCAGCCATAACTTCTTTCCGTAAGCGCGCTTGATCGGCCGGACTGATACCGTCAGGAAATTTCGCGATCGGCTGCGCAAAGGGATTCGATTCGCTCACATCGTCGGCAACGGTCCGCGCCTGCGGCACCACTTGCTCCAGTAAAAACTTCGGCGGCATCAGCTTGTCGCGCATTCCCTGTCGCGAATTCGCAATCACCTGATCAAACACACGCGGCAACTGGTGAAGGCGAGCAATGTAATTCTCATAGTCCTTCACCGTTGCAAACGGACAGATCGACGGCAGGCCTCCATAAGAAAGATGAATCCCGTTGAACTGATCGATCTGCATCTCCCACGGCTTGAACCGCGCCCCGTCAATATCGTCCTGCAGGCGGCGGATCATCAGGCTGCGATTGAGCTGCTCTTGCTCCGACAGTCCTGATTCAGGGACAGCTTGAAACTTCGCCAGAAAATCCTGATCCTGTCGAACATCGCTCGCGAAAAACTCGGGCGAGAAATCGCTCAGCCGGTCGTTGAAACGACTGTCGCCATAGGCGGTCGCAGTTTCAGGACCGGTGCGCATCTCATAGTCCCATTCCTCGTCGAGAAGGGCCTTTAAAGATGCGGAAGGGGACTGGGACTGCGGAAATGCCACGAGGGAGAAGAACACAGTCGCCATCGGAACAAGAATCTGGATAAGTCGCATGGCCCAGCATTGTATGCGTTTCGAGTAGCGCCTAGCCAGCCTGTCTGCAAGCGGTCGCGCGGGATGCTATGCTGTTGCACTTCCATGGGCGGTGCAACCAATCTCGTCAAATTCTTCGGCCTGGCGTTCACCGCGCTGCTGCCTCTGATCAATCCCCTGGGTTCGGCTCTGATGTTTATTGGGATCGTGGGAACCGCTCCGTCATCGGTCTACCTCAATCTGGCTCGGAAGATCGCAGTGAGTACGACGATCTTTTTGGCGGTCATCGAACTGGTCGGCACAGCGCTGCTCTCGTTTTTTGGAATCTCGCTTCCAGTGGTTCAAGTCTCAGGCGGACTAGTCCTCGCGATCATGGGATGGAGCCTGCTAAATCAGCAGGAGGCCCAAACCAGCCGCGAAAAAACCGAGGCGGCAGAATCGGTTTACGGATCCCTCGACCAGCAGGTCTTCTATCCACTCACGTTTCCAGTGACCGCCGGCCCCGGCTGCATCGTCATCACGCTCACGCTGAGCGCCCACGCCTCCGCAAACGGCGTGCTCAACAACGTGATGGCGCACCTGGGAATTTTCCTCGCCATCGTCGCTCTCAGCGTTACCGTTTTTGTGTGCTACGGCTACGCTCCTAAAATCACTTCACGCGTCTCTCCCCAGACCGCGCACGGCATCCTGCGTGTGATCGCGTTTCTGCTCCTATGTATTGGTGTGCAAATCACCTGGAACGGCGTAGAGGCGCTGCTGAAGACCGCGCTGAAATCGTAAGGATTGAATTGGCATTATTCTGAAACGTGACTGAAAAGCGAGACCCACATCCCAAGACACGGCTTCGCAAGGGTTTTGTCCGATCCTTTATTCGATGGCTTGCCATCGGCGTGGTGCTTGCCTGGCTGCTTGCCGCGCTGCTTCTTCTAGCCGCCCGGTGGATCGACCCACCTTCCACCGCCGTGCACATCCAGCGCCGCTTGCAGGCCTGGGCTCGCCGCACTCCGTATCACGAACGCTATAAATTCATTCCGATCAGCCAAATTTCGCCCGACCTCCAGCACTCCGTAGTCGCCGCTGAGGACGCGCGCTTCTACCAGCACCATGGGTTCGATTGGCACGAGATCCAAATCGCTGCCGAAGACGATCTGGAAGGCGATCGCACTCGCGGAGCTTCCACCATTACGCAGCAACTTGTAAAGAACCTGTTTTTCGGAACCGGCCGCTCTGTCCTCCGAAAGGGTGCCGAGTTCACACTGGTACCGGTGGCCGAATTCGTCCTCGGCAAGCGGCGCATTCTGGAGATCTATCTCAACGTGGTCGAATGGGGACCGGGTATTTATGGTGCGGAGTCGGCGTGTCGTTACTACGATGGAACCGCGGCCCGGAATGTGAGCCGCGAGCAGGGGGCACGGCTCGCCGCGATTCTGCCGGCTCCCCTGAAACGACGGCCCGAGCGCATGAATAATTACAGCGCGCGCATCCTCGAGCGAATGCATCAAATGGGATGGTAAGCGAGTGGCATTGGCGAAACCTTGCAGTCACGGTACTTTGGATACGCCGTTCCAGATTGACCGCCTTGCCAATTTGTTAGATAGTGTGATGGATGGACGCTGAACGGACCATCGCCGATATCGAGTTGCTGGAGCGCATCTTCGCCGCGCCCGACAGCAGACCGCTGAACGCAAGCGATCTCTCGGCGTTAAATCGCAGGCACGATGAGACCAACGCGCACAGCCCGTGGTTTCAGCTTTGGCAGCGCTATGGGATTTGCTGTCGCTAGTGCGCCTTTGAACGCATAGACTTACGCTCTCTTCCTCTTATAGCTTTCTTCGCTTGGGGTTCGACCCAAAAGGAATGATTGGTAGCGCTACCGGGAATCGAACCCGGGTTTGAAGATTGAGAATCTTCCGTCCTAACCCCTAGACGATAGCGCCACAGGATCGAGACGTGATTATAACAAAGCCAGCGCGAGGCCTTCCATCTGGTACGCTCGCGATCTAGCCGGCATTTTCGCTTTGATGAACCTCGCGTAACAATTGCGCGACGGAAGGCGTGAGTTCTCCACGCTCCACTAGATCCGCCAGCAGTTGCATCATCGGGTCTGACTGCTCCCCCGCCACAACTTGACGCAGGCGTTCGATCATGCGGTCGACGCGGGCGCGAATCGTGGGATAGCTGACCTGGTAAACGCGGGCCAGATCTTTCAACGATCCCGAAGCCAACACAAACTGCAGCATGAGGTCGAGTTCGGCCGGGGACAACGACAGAAAAGGATGCTGCCTGGCCGGTTCTTGGGCCGGAACAGTTTGGGAGGACATTCGCAAACTCTACTTTTGCCCAGGAAAAATGTAAACGTTACGTCGATAATCTAGATCGATTTTAAGTTATTGAAAACGCTTGCTTTAAAAAGTTACTTCTAGCCGCTTGACAAGCTTCAGGCATGGGGGCAGAATCCTTTTTAGGCGAATAAAAAGCGAATAAATTGCGCTGCCTGCACGCTCCCTGAAATCTGAGGTCCTTATGTCTTCCCCACTTTTTCGCGCCGATTTGGCGCCGGGATGTCCCGTCGTCTTTCCCCGCCGCGAGAAACCGGCGTTAGTTTTTGAGCGGCTCTCGGCCTTGCCGAAGCTTGCCTCAGTTACGCCAGCCTCGCGCCTCGAAATACGTCCCACGCCCGAGATGGTTTCAAGTGGAATCGGCGAAATCGATGTTCTGACCGGCGGCCTGCCGCGCGGATGTATCACGGAAATTTGCGGCTCCGCTTCCTCAGGGCGCACCAGCGTGCTTTTAGCAGCGCTCGCCACCGCCACCCGCCGGCAGGAAGTCTGCGCGCTGGTGGATACGTCGGACGTATTCGATCCTTTATCGGGCGCCGCTGCCGGAGTCGACTTCGAAAAAATGCTGTGGGTGCGATGTGGTGGAAAAAATCCACCACAGAGACACAGAGTCACAGAGAAGAAAAATAAGAAAGATCAGGATGGCAGGCAAACGGAAGGTCCGCTCGAAAATGCGCTGCGCACGACCGACCTGCTGCTGCAAAGCGGAGGCTTTGGGATGATCGTCCTCGATCTGGGGGACATCTCCTTCAAGAGCGCCCGCCGCGTCCCGTTGACCACGTGGTTCCGATTTCAGCGCGCGGTGGAAACGACGCCCACCATCTTGTTTGTCATTGCTGAAACACCACTGGCACAGACTTGCGCTTCACTGCTTTTGAAGCTATCGGCTGTCAGCTCTCAGCTTTCAGTAGCCTCTGGTCCCTCGCACGTGCAATTGCTGGACGGGCTTCACATTGGCGGAGAACTGTTGCGCTCGCGATTGGAGCGCAAGCCTGTGAAATCGGTAAACACATCATTCACAACCAGCGTGGCGCAAGTTTCATGACTTAGCCAACGACCATCGACCAATGACTAACGACTATTTCGCCTGCATCTTCGTGCCCGATTTTCCCGTGGAAGCGCGGTTGCGCGCGGAACCAGAGTTGCGCTCGCAGGCAGTGGTCATTTTGGAAGGAACCGTTCCTCTGCAAAAAGTTTTCGCTGTGAACGAAAAGGCGAGGCACGCAGGCGTGGACCCGGGAATGAGCAAGATTCAAATCGAAGCTTGTCCCGGACTCGCCCTGCGTGCTCGTTCTCTGTTACAGGAAACCGCGGCGCACGCGGCGCTCGTCGATTGCGCCCAGTCGTTTTCGCCGCGAGTGGAAGACACGGCCCGTGACACGATTCTTTTGGACCTCAGTGGGCTGGAAACGTTATTCGGCTCGCCGGCAAAAATTGCGCGCGAGATGGCACGCCTCGCCTCCGATCTGGGATTGGAAGTGAACGTTGCCGTGGCTTCCAATCCCGACACCGCCCTGCTGGCGGCACGTGGATTTTCCGGGATCACCGTGATTCCCTCGGGCAGAGAAGACGAGCGGCTGGGAAGTCTTTCCCTCGATGTGCTGTTCGGTCTTCCCGCTACCGACATTGTTCACCTGGAAACTTTGCGGCGTTGGGGCGTGCGCAATCTGCGCGCGCTTGCTGCTCTGCCTGAAGTTCCGGTAAGCGAACGCCTGGGACAGGCTGGCGTGCGCCTGCAGCAATTGGCTCGCGGAGCCACCTCGCGCACGCTGGTCCCGGTTGATCCGCCGCAGGTTTTTGAGGAAGTCATCGAACTTGACTACCCGCTGCTGTTGCTGGAGCCGCTGGCCTTCCTGCTGGCGCGCATGCTCGAACATCTCTGCAACCGGCTGAGCGCACATGCATTGTGTACGCAGGAATTGCATTTGCAACTGGAACTGGACTCCACCGCGTATCAAGAGCAAAGTGCGGGAATGGGCGACCTCGCTGGTCTCCGCCTCACTACAACCCAACAATTCCACCGCACGCTCCATCTTCCGGTTCCTTTGCTTGATCCGCGCGTCTTTCTGAAACTGCTGCAACTCGATCTGAATGCGCATCCGCCGGGCGCTCCTATCGTGAAGATCCATCTTTCCGCCGAACCGGCGCGGCCGCGTTCGGCGCAAGGAGGCCTGTTTCTTCCTCCTTCCCCAGATCCCGAAAAGCTTGAAGTCACGCTGGCGCGAATCGCCAGCATCGTTGGCGAAGACAAAGTTGGATCGCTGGCGCTGCTCGACACTCATCGACCCGAAGGATTCCGCATGCAACACTTTGCGCCGCGCCCCTCGGATGAAAACTATAAAGCCATTGCGGAAACCAAAAGCGCCGTCACCGCCATGCGCATCTTTCGTCCGCCGGCCGTAGCGACGGTCACGTTGCATGACAGCAAACCGGCGAAAGTGGTTTGCTCCAAACGAAAAGAAATCTGTGGAGAAGTTTTGTGGACCGCCGGCCCCTGGCGCTCCTCGGGCGACTGGTGGGAGCAGGACGGCTGGGCCCGCGACGAGTGGGACATCGCGCTGCAAAGCGACGCCGGCATCGCACTCTACCGCCTGGTCCGCGACCTGCTCGATGGACAGTGGCGGGTGGAAGGAACGTATGACTAAATTCACTCTTCATTGAATCATTGAGACATTGAATCATTGAGGCAATTAAACACCGAACGCGAGGTTGCAATGATTCAATGTCTCAATGACTCAATGATTCAATGAATTTTTATGTACTTCGAGCTTCACTCCCGTTCTGCTTTCAGTTTTCTGGAGGGCGCTTCCCTGCCCGAGACTCTCATCGGCGCGGCGGCGAACCTGAGCATGAAAGGCATCGCCCTGCTCGATGCCGATGGAGTCTACGGCGCCCCGCGTTTCCACATGGCCGCCGAGAAAGCGGGGTTGAAAGCATTCATCGGAGCAGAGATCACTTGCGAATTGTTGATTGTTGATTTTCGATTGTTGATTGAAACCCAAAAACTTCGATCTCCAATCGACAATCAAAAATCAACAATCAACAATTTCGTTCGTCTTCCTCTCCTTGTCTCCTCCCGCCTCGGCTATCAGAATCTCTGCCGCTTGATTACGAAGACCAAGCTCCGCGCCAAAAAAGGCGAAGGCCGGGCGCGCGCCAGCGAACTGCTCGAGCATGCTGCCGGGCTTATCTGTCTTACCGGAGGCCATGATGGCCCGCTGGCAACGGCTCTCTCCCAGGGCGGCCCAGAAGCTGCGCGCCGCGCGGTCGACCGCCTTATCGGAATCTTTGGCCACGACAATGTCTATGTCGAATTACAACGACACTTCCATCGCGAGCAGGAAGCGCGCAACCGTGTGGCCATCGAAATTGCGCGCTCACTGAAGCTGCCATTATTAGCAACCAATGGCGTCTGCTATGCCACGCCGCGCGATCGTGAACTGTGCGATGTCTTTACCGCGATCCGCAATCACCGTACGCTGGCGACTGCGGGTAAATTGCTGGCGCGCAACTCCGAGCGCCACTTGAAATCCGCGCGCGACATGCAACAGATCTTCGCCGATTTGCCGGAAGCCATCGCTAACACCGAAACTCTCGCTTCTCGCTTAGAGTTCGCGCTCGACGATCTAGGATACGAATTCCCCAAATATCCCGTGCCTGCGGGCGAAACCATGATGTCGTTCCTGCGCGATCGTACCTGGGCAGGATTTGAAACGCGCTATGGCCGATCCGCCGCTGATCTCAAAACCCGCGCCCGTCGCCAGATCGAACGTGAACTGCGCCTGATTGCAAAGCTTGATCTCGCCGGATATTTCCTCATCGTCTGGGATCTGGTCCAGTTCTGCCGCGAGCAAAAGATTCTGGTGCAGGGACGCGGCTCGGCCGCCAATAGCGCCGTCTGCTATTCGCTCGGCATCACCGCCGTCGATCCCGTCGGCATGGAGTTGCTCTTCGAACGCTTTCTCTCGGAAGAGCGTGGCGAGTGGCCCGACATCGATCTTGACCTTCCCAGCGGAGATCAGCGTGAGCGCGTCATCCAACATGTCTACCAGCGTTACGGGGAGCGCGGCGCGGCCATGACCGCCAATGTCATCACTTACCGCAGCAAAATGGCTTCCCGCGAGATGGGCAAAGCCATGGGGTTCGATCCCGAGACGCTCGACAAAGTTTCCGCCGCCGTTTCCACCTGGGAATATCGCGACGCCAACGACACGCTCGATCACCGTTTTCACGATGCCGGACTCGACCTACGCCATCCGCGCCTGCGCAAGTATTTCGAACTCTGTGAAGCCGTACAGGATCTTCCCCGCCATCTCGGCCAACATTCCGGGGGCATGGTCATCTGCCAGGGCCAACTCGATTCGGTCGTGCCTCTCGAGCCTGCGTCGATGCCGGGTCGTGTCGTCGTGCAATGGGATAAAGAAGATTGTGCCGATCTCAAAATCATCAAAGTGGATTTGCTGGGCCTGGGCATGATGGCCGTGCTTGAAGATTCCATCCACCTGATTCGCGATCACTATAAAGAAGAAGTTGACCTGGCTCATCTGCCGGCCGACGATCCTGCGGTGTATTCCACCTTGCAGAAAGCCGACACCATTGGCATGTTCCAGGTGGAGAGCCGCGCACAGATGTCGTGCCTGCCGCGCCTGCGCCCCAAACGTTTTTACGACATCGTGGTGCAGGTCGCGATCATCCGCCCGGGCCCGATCGTCGGGCAGATGGTGAATCCTTATTTGCAGCGCCGCATGGGACGGGAAGAAGTTACATACGCCCACCCTTCACTCGAACCGGTGCTCGCCCGCACCCTGGGAGTTCCGCTTTTTCAGGAACAATTGCTCAAGATGGCCATGGTAGTTGCGAATTTCAGCGGAGGTGAAGCCGAGGAGTTGCGCCGCGCCATGGGATTCAAACGATCCCAGGCGCGCATGCGGGAAATCGAAGCCCGGCTGCGCAGCGGCATGACACAAAATGGAATCGCCACCGCGGCGCAAGAGCAGATTATTCTTTCCATCACTTCTTTCGCGCTTTACGGATTCCCCGAATCCCACGCCGCCAGCTTCGCGCTCATCGCCTATGCCAGCGCCTATCTGAAATGTCATTACCTCGCAGCCTTCACCGCTGCCATCTTGAATAACCAGCCGATGGGATTCTATCGTCCTGCGACATTAGTGAAAGACGCGCAACGTCACGGGCTGAAGATGCTGCCGATCGATGTGACGAAGTCGGAATGGAATTGCACAATTGAAGAAGAAGTTTCGAGTTTCGAGTTTCCAGTTTCCAGGGCTCCTTCCACCACCAATGACGTCATCATGGGCTCTCCATCAAACAATGACGTCATCCTGAGCCCGAAAGGGCGAAGGATCTCGCGTGCAGCATCTGAGAACCCTGCCAGCCCGGCACACCCGAAACTTGAAACTGGAAACTCGAAACTCGCCGTGCGCCTCGGGCTGCGCTATGCGCGCGGCGTGCGCGAGGAAGCGGCGCAGGCTATTGTCCTGCAACGTAATCGCATGCCATTTCTCTCCATGCGCGATCTGGTGCAACGCGTCCCCGAGCTGCGCAAGGATGAGTTAGTCACGCTCGCGGAAATTGGCGCGCTGAATGAAATTGGAAAAGAGAATCCACCACAGAGTCACAGAGCCACAGAGAAAACAATTGATAGAAACCCCAAATCAACAATCAAAAATCAACAATCAAAAATCCCCCATCCCCTTCATCGCCGCGACGCGCTCTGGCAAATCGAACGCGCCGTGCGTCGCTCCGGTCCTTTATTAGACGAACTCCCTGAGCCAGACGCCAAGTCTCCGCTGCGCCCAATGAATCATGAAGAGCGCCTCGTCGCCGATTTTCGCGGAACCGGTCTGACTGTTGGGCCACATCCCATGGCCTACCACCGTGCCGAAATGACGTCACGCGGGATCCGCCAAGCTCGCGATCTCGCCAACATGCCTGATGGGCAATATCTCCGCATTGGCGGCTGCGTCATCACTCGCCAGCGTCCCGGAACTGCTAAAGGGTTTGTTTTTATCAGTCTTGAAGATGAAACTGGAGTCGCCAACGCAATCGTTCATCCTGATCTCTTTCAAAAGAACCGCCTATTATTATCTTCCGAACAGTTCCTGATGATCGAAGGCACTCTGCAGAATCAAGACAATGTCATCTCCGTCAAGGCTCGCCGTGTGGCTCCACTCTCCGTCACGCAAGCGCAAACGGAATCGCATGACTTTCACTAGTTCTATCGAAAAAATCAATGTTATAAACTGATAAATTTTTTGTATCTCCTCTCACATCCACAGCCCCGCTGGTTTATAGTGGATACATCATTCGCCACAATTTTATTGGGCCCATGAATCGTCGGAGGCCGAAGTGTTATGTGGCTAGCTCATCAATTCGATTCATTCATAAATCTTGGAACTTGTAAGGAGTATCCGATCATGGCAAAAGCAAAAACACCTCGCACTACCAATGGAAAGACCGCACCCACTGAAACCAAGATCACCGCGATGCCCGAGGGCAAGATCACGAGCACGCCGGAAGTCAAAGCTGTCGAAGTAAAGAAGTATGTTCCGCCCACCCCGATCAACGTCGATGACGAGATCCGGCGCCGCGCTTACGAGTTGTCGGAAGCGCGAGGATTCATCCCCGGACATGAAAACGACGACTGGATCGTCGCCGAGCGCGAAGTTCTGGCCCGCTACCGCCAGCAGAGCGCGTAGACCTCACACCGCTATCTTTGTCGAAGGAGAGACGGGCGTCCCCGCCCGTCGAATCTCCTCAATTTCGCGAAATCCGTCCAAGAACCTGTCCGGTTTTCATGCAAATCCCTGCCTTTCCAGTACTTTGTGCCGTCCGGCCCGGTTATGCGATACAGTAATCAGTAGAAAGCCGACGACCTCTGATCCAGGTCTCTTCGTTAAGATTTCGATCAACTTTCTATACCAGGCAGAACTCCAATCGGACAATTGATTGCTTGGGGTTTTCCGGTTGCCTCGGTTGGTATGTTTCTGAAAAAATATCGAAGGGCTCAACATGTCGCAAATCGGTAGTTTCGCGCTGCTTCTGGCGCTGGCATTGAGCGCGTACTCGTTTCTCGCGGGCGCTCTGGCGCTGCTGAAACCTGGCGCGGGTTCCGAGCGTTTGGGCGAAACTGCTCGCCGCGCGGGCATCGCCGTGTTCGTAATCGTCCTATTGGCGGCGATAGTCCTCGTCGTCTGCGCCTTCCAGGATGATTTCTCAATCGCTTACATCCTGCAGCACAGCAACCGCGATCTCCCTGCCCCCTACAAATTCGCGACGCTCTGGTCCGGACAAGAAGGTTCGCTGCTGTTCTGGTCGTTGCTGTTAGGAGCTTATGGATTCGTCCTCCGCATCCGCCACAAGACCGATAGCCGGCTCTTCGCCTATGCCTCGATGATCATCGCGGCGGTGCAGGTCTTCTTCCTGCTGCTGCTGAATTTCGCGGCCAAGCCGTTCGCTCTTACCCAAGGTGCAATCCCACCCGATGGCAATGGCCTCAATCCCCTGCTGCAATATCCGGAGATGGTCATCCATCCCCCCATGCTTTATCTGGGCTACGTGGGATTCACGGTGCCCTTCGCCTTCGCCCTAGGCGCATTGATCATGCGCTACCCGGGTGAAAAGTGGATTCGCATCACCCGTGTCTGGACCATGGTGACTTGGGGCTTCCTCACCTGCGGCGTCTTTCTGGGGATGCATTGGGCCTATTCCGTGTTGGGTTGGGGCGGGTACTGGGGATGGGATCCGGTCGAGAACGCTTCGCTGATGCCGTGGCTCACCGGCACTGCTTTTCTGCATTCCGTCATGATGCAGGAGAAGCGAGGCATGCTGAAGATCTGGAATATGTGGCTGATTTTCGCCACCTTTGGCCTCTCCATCTTCGGCACGTTCCTCACGCGGAGCGGCGTAGTCAGTTCGGTGCACGCTTTCGCGCAGTCTTCCATCGGCGACTGGTTCGTTGGTTTCCTGGCTCTGATCTTCGCAACTTGCGTTTTCTTCTTTGTGAAGAACAAGTCTGCCCTGCGCAGCGAGCACAAACTGGAATCGCTGGTGTCTCGCGAATCAAGTTTTCTATTCAATAACCTTCTGCTGCTGGTCGCGTGTTTCACCGTTCTTTGGGGAACCTTGTTCCCAGTCCTTTCCGAGTGGGTGCAAGGAACCAAGGTGACAGTGGGGCCTCCGTTCTTTAACCGCGTAAACATTCCGGTCGCGTTGCTGTTATTGCTTTTGACCGCAGTCGGTCCTCTCCTTGCGTGGCGAAAGACTTCCTTCGAGAGCATCAAACGCAACTTCATGTGGCCGGCAATCGGTTCTCTGGTCACTGGAGTCGTTCTGGTTGCCGCCGGCATGCATCCGTGGGAAGACGCTTCGTACTTCTACTCGCTGATGACCATCATGCTTTCAGTGCTGGTAGGGTTCACGGTGATCTCCGAGTTCGTCCGCGGTGGCCGCGTCATCTCGGGACACACGGGGCAGAACCTGTTCGCGTCGATGGTGCACTTGTGCCATCGCAATACGCGACGTTACGGCGGATACATTGTCCACTTCGGTGTGATCGTCATCATGATCGGCTTCGCCGGCTCGGCTTTCAACAAAGACGTCGAGAAGGAAATGGGCTATGGCGACAAAGTAAGCGTCGGGGCCTATACCCTTGTCTGCAAGTCTTATACGCAAGATGACAAGCCCAACTACAGCAGCGAGTGGGCGGTGATGGACGTCTTCAAAGGCGGCAAGCAGATCGATACGCTCTATCCCGAGCGGCGCTTCTACAAAGCCAGCCAGCAGACTTCAACTATGGTCGCGAACCGTTCGACCATGAAGGAAGATTTGTACGTCGTTTACGAGGGCCTGAATCAAGATACCGGTCGTCCCATTATCAAGATTCACCTGAATCCGCTGGTGATGTGGATCTGGATCGGCGTCTGGCTGATCATCGGCGGCACGGTCGTGGCCTTGATCCCGAACGCTGTGCCGATGCGGGTTACCGCGCCGGTGCGCGTGCGAGAGGCCGCTCCTGTAGGAGCGGGCGATTAATGTCGAGACTCTCTAGTCCGATCCGCCGGTCGCTTCAGCTTGCCCTTGTGTGTGTGGCTCTCTTCACCTTCATGGGAGCAGGCGACGAGGCCGCCCGCTTCAACGATCTCGGACACCGCCTGATGTGCGTCTGCGGTTGCAGCCAGATTCTGCTGGAGTGCAATCACGTCGGCTGCAAGTACTCCGACACCATGCGCGGGGAATTAATGGCCGCCGTCGAGCGTGGCGACAATGACGACCTCGTCCTGCAGAACCTCGTTCAGAAGTACGGCACCACGGTAATGGCCGCGCCCACGACAAAAGGCTTCAATCGCGTGGCCTGGGTCATGCCGTACCTGGCCCTGGTGCTGGGATTGACCACGGTCGTTCTCATCGTGCGGGCGTGGAAGATGCGCCCGCTCGTATTGCCCGAAGGCGCGGTGGTTCCCATCAAGGGAGAGGAACTTGAGCATTTCCGCGATCAGGCTCGAAAGGATACCGAACTATGATGGTTGCCGATCTCGCCTGCGGCTTTATCACGCTGGGTGCGCTGGTCTATATCTTCTATCTTCCCGGCAAACTCTACCTGGGCCCGGAGAAGACGCGCCTCTCCTACCTACGGGAACGCAAAGAGGCGATTTACGAAAATCTGCGTGACTTGAATTTCGAATTCAAAGCGGGCAAGCTTCCTGACGCCGATTACCAGTCGATCAAGGGCTCTCTCGAAGATGAAGCTGCCGCTGTCCTGTCAGAGATCGCCCAGCTTGAGCAAATTGCCGCGTCTGCCCCTGCGCGACTTCGCCCCGGAAAAGGAGCAAGAGTTTGAGGTCCTTCTACAAGATTGCTGGAGTTTCCATCCTCCTTATGGCGTGCGCCTTCGCGTCCGCGCAAACTCTCACGGGCACGGTCACCAACGGCACGACCAACAAGCCGGCTGCCGGCGACGATGTTGTGCTCCTGAAACTCGCCAATGGGATGGAAGAAGGCGGCCGCACCAAGACCGACGCGCAAGGTAAGTTTAGTTTCAAGCTCGATGACGGCGACAATCCGCACCTCATTCGCGCCATCCATCAAGGCGTGACGTATCACCGCATGGCGCCTCCGGGAACCACGTCGGTCGAAGTACAAGTCTTCGAGGCTTCCAAGAAAATCGAAGGGTTGAGCGTAACTGCCGACGTCATGCGCTTCCAGGCGCAAGGCGACCAGCTTCAGGGCGTACGCTTGTTTGCGGTCGATAATAATTCCAACCCTCCGCGGACGCAGATGAACGATCAGAATTTCGAGTTCTATCTGCCAGACGGCGCACAGATCGACAACGCTCTCGCCAAGACTGCCGGCGGACAGCCCGTCAACTCCGCGCCCGTTCCGCAGAAAGAGAAGAACCGGTTCGCCTTCATTTTCCCTTTGCGACCGGGAGAAACGCAGTTTCAGGTTGTCTACCACCTGCCGTATAGCGGCGAGTTGAGCATCGATCCTCGTCCGCTTTACGCGGCGCAACACTTTGTAGTGATGGTGCCGAAGACCATGCAGTTCTCCTCAGCCGGCGGCGGATTTCAGGCAATGGACGATCCGCAACAGTCCACTGCCCTGGTTGAGGTCGCTTCCAACACTACGCTCGGACAAAAACTTGGCTTCAAGATTTCCGGAACTGGCCTGCTGCCTGAGGGCGGCCCTGGCGGGCAAGACAACGCCGGTGGCGGAGGCGGTGGTGGTAATAGTCAGGCAGTCGGTGGCGCGCAAGTCTCCGGACGTCCTGGTGGAGGCTTAGGTCCTCCGATCGAAGCACCCGATCCGCTCGACAAATATCGCTGGTACATCCTTGGCGGCTTCGCCATAGTTCTGGCCGCCGGTGCGATCTACATCTCCGGACGAGCGAAGAGCGCTCCTGTCGCCGACTATTCCGATATCGAGGCTGACCTGGCTATGCGACCAGCGGCCAGCCCAGCCGTGCCCGCCGCACGTCCCAGCATGCTGCTGGAGGCGCTGAAAGAAGAACTCTTCCAACTGGAACTGGATCACAAGCAAGGACGCATTTCCCAGCAGGAATACGACAAAGCCAAGGCCGCCCTCGACCAAACGCTGGAGCGCGCCCTCAAGCGGGAAACCCAGAAGGCGTAGCGCCGGCGTCCGTCAGGCCGCCCAAAGTAGCGCCGGCGTCCCGCCGGCCACGGAGAACCCGGCGCCGACGAATCCGTCAGACCGCTACGGCATCTAACGGATGGTAGGTGTTTTCTATGGGAAATACATTCAAGACCGCGCTTCTGCTGACAGCAATGACCTTGCTGTTAATGGCGATTGGCGGAGCTTTCGGCGGTCAACGCGGCATGTTGCTCGCTTTCGGAATCGCGGCGGTCACCAACTTCGTCTCCTACTTCTATTCTGACAAGATCGCGCTCGCCACGTACCGCGCGCAGCCAGTGACGCGCGAACAGTTGCCGCGCGTTTACGCCACAGTCGAACGCATCACCCAGAAGATCGGGCTGCCTATGCCCAAGATTTACGTGATTCCGACGGATTCCCCCAACGCTTTCGCCACGGGACGCAATCCCAAGCACGCGTCGGTGGCCGTAACACAAGGCATATTGAACCTGCTGAACGATGAGGAACTGGAAGGCGTGCTGGCTCACGAGTTGGGCCATGTCACCAATCGCGATATCCTGATCAGCTCCATCGCTGCTACTTTGGCGGGCGCCATAACCTTTCTGGCCCGCTTTGGCTTCTTCTTCGGAGGCGGCCGCGACGAACGTCGTGGTGGGGGCATCGGCGCCCTGTTAATGCTGATCCTGGCGCCTTTCGCCGCCATGCTCATTCAGCTGGCCGTCTCGCGCTCGCGCGAGTATCAGGCCGACGCCACCGGCGCCCACTTGACCGGGAATCCTTACGCATTGGCCAGCGCTCTGGCGAAGATCGACGCTTACGCCAAGCGTGCCCCCATGGTGGCAACGCCATCGACCGCGCACTTGTTCATCATCCAGCCCTTTCTGGGGATGAACTTCGGCAGCCTGTTCTCGACCCATCCGCCGGTCGCCAAGCGCATCGAGCGCCTCACGGGCCGCCCGGCAGAGTTCACCCAATAAGCTGTCAGCTCTCAGCCATCAGCTTTCAGCCAAACCATGTTGCAAGCCTGCGTTTCGGAAGCGTTCTAACTGAGAGCTGAGAGCTGAGAGCTGAGGTCTGAGGTCCGAAGTCCAAGGTCCGCTCCATGACTTTCGTACTCCCCCGCCAACTTTGGCCGCCGAGCCCTCATCTGACCACATAGTAGAATCGTTCTAATGTCGCCCGATACCGCTACCGCCGTCTCGCACCGCGCAGGCCAACTCGAGAACGCTCTCCGCAAAGTCATCCGTGGCAAGGACGACGTGCTCCGGTTATGTCTGGTTTCCATGCTGGCTCGCGGCCACATTCTGATCGAAGGCGTACCAGGCGTTGGCAAAACTACGTTAGGACAGGCGCTGGCCCGCGCTCTCGATTGCACTTTTCAGCGCGTCCAGTTCACCAGCGACATGCTGCCGTCCGACGTTTTGGGCATTTCGATCTATTCCGCGGTCGCACAAGAATTCGAGTTCAAGCGCGGCCCGGTCTTCACCAACGTCCTGCTGGCCGACGAAATCAACCGCACCACGCCGAAGACGCAGTCCGCTCTGCTTGAGGCCATGAACGAAGGGCAAGTCACGGTCGACGCGCATTCTTACGCGTTGCCGCAGCCATTTCTGGTGATTGCCACCCAGAATCCCGTCGAGCACCACGGCACTTACCCGTTGCCCGAATCGCAATTGGATCGTTTCCTGATGCGGGTGCGCATGGGATATCCCGACGGCAACGCCGAGCGCGAAATTCTTCGCTCAGAAGCCGGCACAGCCAAGCTGGAACTGATGGAACCCGTGCTGACCGGCACCGACATCCTGGAGATGCAGCACGCGGTGAAGCAGGTTCGGGTCGACGACTCCTTGGTGAATTATTGCCTTGCGATCGTGCGGAAGACGCGCGAATCTGATCAATTCTCGTTGGGCGTCTCGCCCCGCGGCTCGCAAATGCTCTATCGCGCCGCCCAGGCGATGGCTTTCCTCGAAGGCCGCAACTTCTGCGTGCCGGAAGACTTCAAGCCATTAGTGGTTTCTGTCTTCGCCCACCGCGTCGTAGCCAACGCAATGGCATCCTCCACGTTGAAGAAATCCGAGCAAGCCGAACAACTCCTGCAGGAAATCGTCGAAAGCGTCCACGTCCCGGTTTAAAGATAAATGTGGGCGGGCGCCCTCGCCCGCCAGCCGCGCAGAATCCACCTATTGCTGCATATGAGAGACTCATAGCACCATGTCATTCCTGCGCTTCCTCATGTTCCTCTCCCTGATTGTCTGGATCGGCGGATTGATCTTCTTCCCCGTAGTCGCCCAAACCGCTTTTTCCGTGCTTCCAACGCGCAACCTCGCAGGCATGATCGTCGGACGCTCGCTCGCCATCCTGCACTGGATGGCCATCGCCTCTGGCGTGATCTTCCTCATCAGTTCGCTGATCTACAACCGCCTGACCACGGGCTCGATGCACGCGTTCGGCGCGCGTCACATTCTCATCTGCCTGATGCTGCTACTCACGTTGATTTCGCAATTCGGCATCATCCCGCGCATGAATGCGCTCAAAGCGTCCATGCCCGGCGAGATCGACACCGTGTCCCTCGACAATCCCGCGCGCATGCAGTTCGATGCCTTGCATGTCTGGTCGACGAAAATTGAGCAGGGAGTGCTGGTGTTAGGACTGGTTCTGATCTACGTTACCGCACAGATAAAGTAGCGCTGGCTACTGGATGGATTTCGGCGGAGGCGCGGGCTGGTCGAGGTAAGTGTCCAAGAATGCCAGATACGCCGCGATCAAGTGATAGCTTTCGTAGTAATCCTTCATCTTCACCACGTTCAGTTTGTCGCGCGTTGAATGAAGAATCGGCCACGTCTCCGGGGTCACGGAGTGGATCGTGATCCGCGGAATCCTGAAGCGCGCAAACGACTCCGAGTCGGTCGATCCCACCTCGTCCACGTTCATCGCCGTCACCGGAATCTTCGTGGCGAACGCAGTCTGCGCCATAGCATCGAGCATTGTGTTATCCGAGCGAGATGCCCACACCTCGGTAGGACCTAGCCCCAATGTATCGAGATTGACCATGCCTGATACTCGTGTGCGCTGGTCGGCGGGAAGATTGCGCGCGTAAAACTCCGAGCCCACCATTCCGCCTTCTTCGTCGGTAAACGCTACAAAGACGTAGGTGTGCCGTCGCGGCGTCGCGCTCAAGCTGTAAAAGAGGCTGGGAAGCAGTGCTGCGCCGCTCCAGTTGTCGACCACCCCATCGCCCTTGTCCACGTGATCGGAATGCGCGCCGACCAGGATGACTTGATCAGTCGCCCCCGGCAAAACACAAATCAGATTCGGCGGAAGACTCTTGCGGACCACCTGCTCCGAGAGCCGATCATCTTTGCATCCTGACTGGAGAAAAAGCTGCTTGAGCGTTGTTTCCCGTTGATCATTCTTCGTTGAGAACCCCTGCAGCCGCACTTCAATGGCGTCTTGAGTAAGCGTGCGAAATTCAAGTTGGCTCTGGGCAAGCAGGCTGGTCGTCAACAGAACCGAGCCGAACACCAAGAAAGGCAGGCGAAAGCGCATGGGCGAGCGGATAAAAAGCACTAAGAGCATAGCACGAAGCCGCCCGAACTTTTTCTGCTCGCGGTTGTCGAGGGCCAGGCGGCCGACAAAATTTCACTCGCTGAAATCCCTCCACAGACTTCAAGCAGCATCCAACTACAGTTCTGGCGTAGCTGGTCGAAAACCAGGATCTTGTGGCACAGTAGATAGGGATGGCCCCGTCCACGGACCTGCCCGCTTCCGGCCGTGCCGCATTCACTTCCCCGGATTTTGTCCTCTACCAGGTCGCGCGCTTCTTCATTGTTCTCGCACTCGAAATGCAATCGGTCGCCGTGGGATGGCAGGTCTACGAGATCACTCGCCGCCCACTCGATCTCGGCTACGTTGGCCTCGCGCAATTCCTGCCCGGCGTTCTCTTGTTCCTTATCAGCGGACACGCCGCCGACCGCTTCAATCGCCGCAAACTGTTGATGACGTGCTACGTCGGCTTTGCTCTCTGCTCGGGCCTGCTGCTTCTTATCAGTCACCGCCAAATTGGATCGGTCTATCCAATTTACGCGGTGCTGCTGTTGCTCGGAGTCGTACGTTCTTTCAATGGTCCGGTGAGCCGTGCGTTGCTGCCGCAACTGGTTCGCATGGAGCACTTTCAGAACGCTGTTGCCTGGAACTCGGGAATTTTCCAGGCTGCCACCATCATGGGTCCCGCGGTCGGCGGCCTGATCTACGCTTTCTTTCGCGGACCGTCGGAAGTTTACCTCGCAGCGATGATTGCGGGCATTCTCGCTACGATTTCTACGCTCAAGATTCATCCTCTCGACAGCGTGCGCGGACCGACTGAGATGACCCTGCGCTCGGTCTCGGCCGGATTGCGCTACGTGTGGCGGCAAAAATTGATCTTGGGATCGATCTCGCTCGACATGTTCGCCGTCTTGCTCGGAGGCGCCGTCGCTCTGCTGCCCGTCTATGCCAGCGAGATCCTGAAAACTGGACCGTGGGGTCTGGGATTACTGCGCAGTTCGCCCGCCATCGGCGCTGGCACCATGGCAATCCTGCTCGCGCTTGCGCCCTCTGCGAAAGCGAGTCGGCCCCATCATGCTGTGGTGCGTCGCAGGCTTTGGCGTATTCACCATCATCTTCGGAATCTCGCGCAGCATTGTGATCTCGATGCTGGCGCTGGTGCTGGTTGGCGCCACTGACATGGTGAGCGTGGTCATTCGCGGCACGCTCATTCAGATCGCCACGCCCGACGAAATGCGCGGCCGCGTCAACGCCGTCGACATGCTTTTCATCGGAGTCTCGAACGAGTTCGGTCAATTCGAATCGGGCGTCACCGCACACTGGTTCGGAACCGTTCCGGCTGTGGTTTTGGGAGGAGTTGGAACGCTGGTGGTGATTGCCATCTGGGCCTGGCGCTTCCCGGAACTGCGCAACGCCGATCAACTCACGGTGGCGGAACTGGCGGAAAAATAAATCAACTTCGCCAGCGCAATGTCACCGGACCTGACATCGGGTGTTTCATCTCGCCGCCATTCTGACGCGACTCCAGAAACGCCTGTTTCAACTGGAAGTACCACTTCGCGGGACGGTCCGCGTCGTCGATCAGCATGAGGTGCGGATTGTATTTCAGGCCCTCGGATTGATCTTCCATCGTCTTGCGATCCTGCTCGACGAATTTCGCAAAGACGAATTTCAGCATTTCAGGCGCGAACGGAATCCAGCGAAACAGATTCCACGCAGCCACCACATCAATGCGGCACTGGCTGCGCGTGATTGGAGTCACGGTGGTCAAACTCGAGAACCAGTACTTCCCTGCGCGAATGGTTTCAAGCCGCAGGTTCGGCAGAACAAAATCGATCGTCGTGGTAATCGAATCGGCGTCAGCATAAAGCCGCAGACAGCTTGTAGGGCGCGCTGTTCGAACTGGGAGTATGCGCGCTCATGCGGAAGCCGCCGGGAATGGGCTCGAAATTCTTCGTCTTCTCGTGGATGCTCTCGCGCTTCCGCCACCACCATGCCTGATGAACAAAAGGCCCGTGTGCCGGATCCATCAATCCGATGATGCCGTGATCCACCGAGCAAGGCAGATCGGCGGTGAGATAGGCCAGCCTGTACTTGTCGCTGAACGTAGGCACGCGCGGCGCCTGAATGGTCGGTTCATCGCGCTGCGTGAATCCCGCTCCCGCAGGTCCAGCCTCTGGAATGAACACCCATATGAAGTCGTCATGCTCTTCGCAAGCAAAGCTTCCCGCGTAGATGCGGTCGATCTTCAGTTTCTGATCGGCCGTGAGCGAAGGAATCAGCTGGCACTGCCCCGAGTGTGCATCAAATTTCCATCCGTGATAGCTGCACTCGACCTGCGCCCCGTCGAACCACCCACAAGAGAGCGGCATGCCGCGGTGGGGACAGGCATCCTGCAAAGCGAAAGCGCGGCCGGATTTGTCACGCCCAATGACCAGCGGGATTTCCAGCAGCATCGCCTTCCGCAGTTCGTTGCGCCTGACCTGATCGCCGGGCAGCGCGCGATACCAGAAGCCGCGCAGCATCAATGAATCGGGCATCTGGCGCTGGAGTGGGTTGTCAGCCATGAACAAAGCAGGCTACTACAGATCGGGCATCAGGCTCCAGGCGTCGGGCTACAGGCGGGATATTGAAGTAGCGCCGGCGTCCCGCCGGCCACGACGAACCGCCCGGGCGTGTAGGGCGGGCGCCCTCGCCCGCCAGTCGCGGAGCGACGTCAGAACTACCGAGTCTCCAGAACTCATCAATGCGCATATTCCTACTGTGCGGTCATCTTCATCGTGGACGGCGGGACGCCGGCGCTACTCGTCTGCGCGTCCCCCATCCACCACTAATCATGAAAACTCCCCGACGCAAAATCCGGAGTCGCCGGCGGCTTGGGCACAAACTTTTCCGCCCACTTGATCCTCCCCGTCATCTGCATCACCACGAATAACGTGATGATGGAGCCGATGGTGATCGCGAGCCCAGTGAATCCTTTGAAGAAAAACGCATAGGAAAACAGCACCAGGTAAATCAGTTGCGCCAGTCCCGCCTCCACCGCGGCGAAGCGTATGCCCACCACCAGCCTCAGATAACTCACCACCAGAAACACCGAGACCAAAGAGCAAATCACAAACGCCAGGTGAATCGAGATGTGATCCACCAGGTACGCCATCAGCAGATGAAAGGCAAAAAACGCTGTCGCGAGAAAGAAGTAGTTCATCGGATGCATCTCGATCCCGCGCAGCGTGGTGATGATGAACATCAGAAAAAAGAAAAAGAACAACGACACCGGAGCGAAGAAGCTGATCTGCCCCGCCAGCGGCCCGGGCTGCAGCTTCTCGGGCATGGTGGTGCCGATCTGGAAGCCCGAAAGCAGGTTGGAATATTTCCAAGTCAGCCCCCATCCGTCCGCCGTTTCTTTCTTTTCCGTCGGAGAAAGCGTGTCGGCGGGAAAATCAACTTCCTTGAAATTGGTCTTCATGTTGAGCGCGAAATCCCGCACCTGCGAAACGTCCTCGCCGAACTTGTAGACCCAGCTTTCCATTCCCTGTGAGCGGTAAGAAAACTTGACCGCAGCAGTCTGTCCGGCGGCGACCGGAACCGTCGCCGTCACCCCGTTACTGTCGCTGCGGATCGGCACCGGCTTGTCATCGACTGTGACCGTTAGGTCGTCATAGACCGCCTGCGACGCTGGAAACTTCAATTGAAAGTCGACCTGCTCGTTCGCCGCGCTCGTGTTGCGGAACTTGTACGCCCCCGCGAAATCGACCGCGTAGGTGCTGTACCAGAGCAATCCCTTTTGCCGGTAATCGAGATTGAGCGCGACATTGACACGGCTGCTCTCCAGAGGAAGCGTCGTCGGAACCGACTTCTTCACTTCGCGGTTGTAGGTTTGACCGTTCTCCTGCACCTGCTCGGTCACCAGCTTTTCCGTCCAGTAAGCCGCGGTCGGCGGAGTTTGCGTCTGCTGTGTTCCCCAGCTGGAAGCAACCTTCTCGTTCAGGTGGCCGCTGGCGGAATACGTGCGCGAGAAGATCGTTCCGCCCAGAATCATCCAGGCGACGGTGGTACAGAGAAAAATGAAAGCGATGGCGGCGATGCGTCGAACCATAAGAACCCTCCAAGACCGAAGAATCACGCGGCGTCATGGAGTACTTTGCAATATAAAGTACAATGCGTCAAGAAGAAAAAATCGCGCCCCGGCGCGAGCGAGGGGCCCTGCAAAAAGTGTCTCAGCGCACAGCCCAGGGTTGCGCCGGTCACTGACGCCGGTAAGCCGCCGACTCAAAATCAGATCAGCGCACAAGTTTGCCGCCAAGCGGGCGGGAGGACTTATGAAAAGAGCATTGATTCTGTTGGTGGTGCTGGCGGCCGTGATAGTTCTGGCTCAGCAGCAGCCATCCGCAATCGTGGTGAAGGAAGCAACCGTAGCAACCGGGGTTGTAATTGTGACTGCCGACGTGGGCGGAAAGTCCATCGAACTGCAATGCACTCAAAACATGCCGGGCTGCGTGTCGCTGAAGAATGGAAAGTACATTATGGTGCAATTGCCGAAGAATCATGGCATGTACGATTGCCAGAATGTCGACATCTTCTCCGACGGAGCGGATCCGGCGACCGCGCAACGCGTCGGCACTTATTGCCTGAATCAGAAGTAGGTTACTTCCGGCATCAGGAAGCCGTCCAAAACAGGTGACGATGGTGGACCGCGCCATCCCCGACAGCCTTGTAACTTGTTATATAACAGTCACTTACAAAGATTACTCCAATGGTTCTATGCCCGTTGGATAGATTGCTCCCCCCTCCCCTTCGGCCTATAATCGACCCACTCTGGTAGTTCTGATTCTCCTTCTGGTTCCGGGCAGGTAGCTGCGAGGGCACAGTTGTGTCTTTGCGCTGAAAGCGTAAAAACCCGGCTATGCGAAAGCACCTGCAACTCGCCTTGATGGCAAGTACCGTAATCGCGACCTTCCTTTCACTCACCAAGCCATACGTGCAGGCCGAAACCGGGTCCGGAGGAACGACCCAAGTCATCACCACGACCACCGACGAAAATGGACGCAAGATCTATGAGAACGAGTCGGTTCCCGTGAACGTGTCGAAGCACAACGACGCTCCCGCCCAGCGCAGCGCGCTGGTCTACTGGAGCGCCTCCGAGCACCGGTGGAAGCCGGTTCCCTCGGCCAATGTGCGCGCGGCGCGTTCCGCGGCTGCAGATGTGAGCCAGTATCTGGGACACGATTCCCAGGAACCGGTTCTCAACTACAATCAGGGGAAGTCGTTCACCCCAGAGCAAGTGGATGCGGCCATCGAAAAGGCTGCGGCAGAACATAACGTGGATCCCAACCTGGTCCGAGCCGTGATTAAGGTGGAATCCAACTTCAACCCCAACGCGGTTTCCCGCAAGGGAGCTATGGGATTGATGCAGCTTATGCCGCAGACCGCACGACAGCTGAAAGTGACCAATCCATTTGATCCGGAACAAAACGTGGATGCCGGGGTTCGACATCTTAAGCAGCTCATGGAGAGCTATGGCGGGGATGTCAAACTGAGCTTGGCTGCCTACAACGCGGGCCAGGGATCGGTGGCGCGGAGCGGGGGCATTCCTCACTTCGCGGAAACTCGCAACTACGTGAAAAGAATCACCAATCTGTACAACAACGGGTCTGACGACGGCTCCCATATCCTGGGCAGCCCAGTCCATGATCCGGTACGGGTGGAACGGGACGCGCGCGGCGTGCTGTATATCAGCAACACCGACTGAGTTCCTGGCATCTGTTCTGAAGTACGTTCGAGCGATTACGGGCTACAAAAGTTGAAGAAGCGAAATCGAAGCCTACGCGCCTTACGTCAGGGAGCGGCCCTGATCCTCTTGCTGCTACCCACTGTGCCCGCCCTCGCCCGCAGTCGCCACACCGACTCCTGGGCGCGTTCGCAGTTTGCGAATGCCGAGCGTATGCGCGAAGCGTTGAACGGACGTCCTGCGCAAGAACGCACCCGCCGCCAGTACCAGCGCGTGATCAACGCTTATCGCGAGGTCTATTACGGAGCGCCCGCATCGAGCAAAGCCGATCCCAGCGTAGTCGCTGTCGCCGAACTCATGGTCGAGATGGGGCGACAGTTCGATGACGACACCGTCTTGCGCTCCGCCATCGGCCAATATCAGTTTCTGCGCAAGGAATATCCCGGCAGCACGTACCGCGTCGACGCGCTCTTCACCATTGGCGAAATCTACAAAGATGATCTCGGAGACAACGCTAAGGCCCGTGCGACTTTTAAGGATTTCCTCAATCGTTATCCGCACAGCCATCTGGCGGACGATGCGCGCGCCGCGCTCGAACAGCCAGTACAGCGCGCAGCGCTGAAGTCGAGTGAGGATTCTAGTCCTAAGAAAACCGCTCCAAAGACCGTTGTCGACGACGATCAACCGGCCGACGACGCCGAACAGAAAGCCGATAAGACCCTCGACGCCAAAGACGCGAAAGACAAAGATCCGACGGCAAACCCATCGCCCGCGTGACCGGAATCCGTCATTGGTCTACTCCCGACTACACGCGAGTTGCTATTGATGTCGAGCAGGACATTAAGTACGAATCGCAGCGCATCAGCCATCCTGACCGGATCTTCTTCGATTTGCTCGACACCCAACTAGCTTCTACGCTTGTCGGGAAAACATTCGATGTCGATGACGGCTTCCTGCGCAAGATTCGGGTCGCCCAGTTCGCGCAGCGCAAAACGCGAGTCGTTCTTGAAGTCGACGAGCTTTCCGACTACGAAGTCTTCCTGCTTCCCAATCCCACGCGCCTGATCATCGATATCCATGGCAAAGACAGGCATGGTAAGCACATGGCCAGGCTGACGGACGACGATCCCGACACCGCCACCAAGCCCGAGCCGAAATTCGAGACCACCAAGCCGTCGGCCAACACGCTGGTGGTGAAGTCGGAAGACGAGAAGAAACAGGAGAACGCCGCCGCCGCTCGCGCCGATGAATTCAAAAAGACCGCGAAGACGGAAGAGAAAGATATTCCCGCCGTTACCGTGAACCCGTCAGCGCCCAAGAAGCGCGTCGTCGAAGCCGACGACGATGACGACGCGGCGACCGTCGCCAAGCTTGATCCGCCACCGGTGAAGACGCTGCCCCCAACCCGGCACAAGTCGAGCGCGAAAGCCACGAAGGCTCCAGCACCTGATATGGACATCCGCGAAGCCCAGCCAACCGCTAGCGGCGATCGCTCGCTGACTCGCGCACTAGGACTGAAGATCGGCAAGATCGTCATTGATCCCGGACACGGCGGCCATGACACCGGCACCATCGGCCCCAATGGCTTGTGCGAGAAAGATCTCGTGCTCGACGTCGCCAAGCGCCTGGGCAAACAGCTTGAACGACTGGGCGCGGAAGTCGTTTACACGCGCAGCGACGACACCTTCATCCCCCTCGAGACGCGCACAGCCATCGCCAATCAACAGCAGGCGGATCTGTTCATTTCCATCCACGCGAATTCGAGCCACGATCCCGATGCCCGCGGAGTCGAGACCTACTACCTGAACTTCACCTCATCGCACGACGCTCTCGAAGTTGCCGCCCGCGAAAACGCGGTCTCCGAGAAGTCAATTCACGAACTGCAGGACCTGGTGAAGAAGATCGCGCTGAAAGAAAAGATTGAAGAATCGCAAGAGTTCGCCAGCGACGTACAGGAGTCTTTGCACAGCGGACTCGCCGCCCGCAATGCCAGCATCCGCGACCGCGGCGTGAAGAAGGCCCCATTCATCGTGCTGATCGGCGCGAATATGCCGTCGATCCTCGCCGAGATTTCTTTCGTCAGCAATCCCGATGACGAACGCAAACTCGAAACCCCGGAATACCGCCAGCGCATCGCCGACTCCCTCTACCGCGGCATCTCCAAATATGTGAACGGCCTGAGCGGAGTGAAAGTGGCGAGCAAAATCGATAAGGGCGAGTAGCTAGTCAGTACCCAGTACCGAGTACCCAGCTGGAAAACTAAACCAATATTCCTTCGATCTTTTTCATCACAGCAAACGGTGACCGCCATCCTTTAGAACTCGGCCGCCCAGTCGTACGCTGGTCGCGAAAGAAACGTCCGTCTGATTGTCGGCCCCTATCCCGGCAGTCCAGCACGACCAGGTCCGCGGAATTCAAAGAAGAACTTTCCGGCCAGATTCGCAGGCCTGCATGGCTGCTGCCTCCGTTCATCGCCAGATCCGTCAATGGCCACGGTAACGTGGCGGGAGGTTAAAGATGACCAGTGCATATTTCCGACGAGCGAAATCGTTTTGCTTCGACGCGACGTTCATACTCGCAACCGTAATGCTGTTCGCCTTCGCGATAACGACGGTGGCGCACGGTCAGACTCTCACTACGTTGTACAACTTCGGAGCACCCGGAGGCCCGGGGAGCCCGGGAGCTACTTTCGCCCAAGGTCGCGACGGCAATTTGTACGGCACTTCATCAGCAGGCGGTTCCTATGGACACGGCACCGTATTCAAGATCACAACTTCGGGGTCCCTTAAGGTACTGCATAACTTCGATGGAGCGCGCGGCTACTTTCCCGCCGGCGGCCTAACCCTGGCTACCAACGGCAACTTCTACGGCACGACCATGCCAGATCCAGGTTTCGATTGCAAAGATACGGGCTGCGGAACTGTATTCAAGATTGAATCTGGCGGCAAACTCACGTTCATTTATAACTTCAACGGCACTACAGACCTCTCAACACCGGTTGCGCCGCCAATCGAGGCTTCGGACGGCAATTTTTACGGAACCGCACGGGGGTCGGGTCCTTGGCCACAGTACCATCCCGGCGGCATCTACAAAATGACGCCTTCTGGGGAAATGACACGGCTGTACATCATGGCCGCAGATGCCCCCCTTCTCCAAGCAACAAATGGGAATTTCTACGCAACTGCTTCCGTTGAGGACTACAACTGGGATGGCTCACTTGCCGAGATCACGCCAACGGGCCAACAAGTATTCTTGTTTCTTTTCGGCTTTCCTTTCAGCATTCCTCAAGGTCCCCTGATTGAGTGGGTGGATGGGAACATGTATGGGACCCTCCAGTCAACTGCTTACAAGGTCAGTCCAACTGGGGTCTTCGGCATGTTGCATGACTTTACCCCAGAACTCCAAACAATGGGAGGACCGGCTGGGCCTCTTATCCTGGCTAGCGATGGCAACTTTTATGGCTTGACCTACTATGACAACTACCCTCAACCTTACAGCGGCGCGATCTACCGCATCGACCCCTCACACCGCAGCTTTTCCTGGCTCTTCCATTTTGATACGTTGGCAGGAGCCCACCCCACAGGACCACTTTTCCAGCACACCAACGGCCTCTTCTATGGAGTAACTGCTGGTGATGGCACCTACGGCACCGGCACATTTTTCAGTTTCGACGTGGGGCTGCCGCCCTTCGCTCGTCTAGTCTCCACCTCAGGCCAGGTCGGCAAGAAAATCGGCATCCTCGGACAAGGTTTCACTGGAACGACTAACGTCTCCTTTAATGGGGTCTCCGCAACATTCACCGCGGTCTCTGACAAATTTCTCAATGCCTATGTGCCGGATGGGGCCCTTACCGGCTCTGTCACCGTGACCAGCCCCACGGGCACGCTGACCAGCAACCTGCCGTTCCGAGTCACCCCGAAAATCTTCAGCTTTAACCCAACCAGCGGTGCGTCGGGCACGCCGGTGGTGATCACGGGAAGCGGCCTCATTCAAGCTTCGGAAGTCCGTTTTACCGGTGGCGCCGATGCGACCAACTTCACTGTATATTCCGATACGCAAGTGACGGTGATCGTACCTACGAATGCACAGACAGGCCGAATAGCGATCAAGACCCCAGGCGGGATTGTCACCAGCGCTGGGACCTTCACAGTCACTCCGTAGCGCGGCGGGTGAACACTTAACGCTTGGATTTCCGGCCGCGTCACCTTATTACGCTCCCGGCCGGGGACCCTCGTTTTGGCACAGATTTTTCAACGCCAGCCACGAGGGCGTGGCAGGAGACAAAAATGAAAATCCAAAAGACAGCTCTCCCTCACCGAGCGAGATCCCTTCGCCTAGGCGTGGCACTCATACTCACAACAATAATGCTGTTGACGGTCGCGGCCACGACAGCGCAGGCGCAAACGTTCACCAAGTTGTATGACTTCGGAGCCACCACCGACCTTCCGCAAGTCCCCCAGGCCCAGTTGGTGCAGGGCAGAGATGGCAACCTGTATAGCACGACTATGTACGGGGGTGCCTATAAGACTTGCGGAGCGTACGGCATGGACTACTGCGGGGCGGTGTACGAACTCACGCCCGCGGGAATCCTAACGGTAGTCCACAACTTCAACGGAAGCGACGGGAGCATTCCCCAAAGCGGCGTCGCTCTTGGCACGGATGGTGCCCTCTATGGAAGCACGAATGGCAACGGGCGCGACTACGGAAATATCTTCAAGATAGCTTCTGACGGCAGCATGACGATTGTGTACAAATTTAAGAACTGCAAGGAGTCGTGTTGGCCCTCTGCGGCGCTGGTTCAAGGCACAGACGGAAGCCTGTACGGGACTTCAACCCTTGGCCCAAATGGCAACTCCACCGTCTATAAAATGACACCCGACAAAGGACTCACTGTGCTTCATGTGTTCGACGCAAGTGAGGGAAGATTGGTCACGGCTCCTTTGATTCAAGGGACCAACGGTGACTTTTACGGGACATCCGCGTACGGGGGCGCCTTTGATTGGGGCACCGTATTCAAGATCACTCCCGCTGGCGATTTCGCTGTTCTTCACAACTTCGACAATACCAATGATGGAGCACAACCCAATGGCTTAACTCAGGGCGCGGACGGTAACCTTTACGGATCCGACTTCGGAGCTGCCAGCGGTCTAGGCGGCGCCCTGTTCAAAATGACACCCGCCGGAGACGTCATCGGCCTCCACACCTTCGGCGTCTTCGGTTGGGATCCCATGAGTCCTCCAGTACAGGCAACGGACCGCAACTTCTACGGCACAACCAGAGATGGGAACCCGTATCTGGGGACAATATACCGCATAGCTCCGGATGGCACGTTCTCTTATCTCTACATCTTCCCATCCGACGGAACCAGCGGAGCCCTTCCTGTTGGGATGCTCGTTCAGCACACGAATGGTCTGTTGTACGGAACAACTACAGGAGGTGGTGCTTACAGCAAAGGCGTGTTCTTCAGCTTTGATCTCGGCCTGCCGCCATTCGTCCGCCTGGTCTCCACCTCCGGCCAGATTGGCAAGAGCATTGGCGTTCTTGGTCAAGCTTTCACCGGAGCAACCACCGTTGCCTTCAACGGAGTTCCAGCAACCTTCAGTGTCGTCTCCGACACCTATCTCGAAGCCTCCGTTCCTGACGGTGCGCTCACAGGTTCTGTAACTGTGACCACACCTACAGGCACGCTGAGCAGCAACACGCCCTTCCGCGTCACACCCAAAATCCTAAGCTTCAACCCGACCAGCGGAACGGCGGGCACCGCTGTCGTGATCAGCGGAACCGGTTTCACACAAACTCTGCGAGTGGGTTTTGGCGGCATCCCGGCGACCAGTCTTACGATTGACTCGGATACGCACCTGACCGCCATTGTCCCGGACAATGCGGTCACAGGAAAGGTTGCAGTAGCGACTCAGGGCGGGCATGACACGAGCGCACGAGCGTTCACGGTTACGCCCTAGCGGAAGAATGAAATCGCGGCCTCTCAGAGCTCGATGTAGGCGGCGGGGAATGCCGGTCCGCGCGCTAGAACAAACGGCCTGAGCAGAGTGAAGGTCGCCAGCAAAATCGATAAGGGCGAGTAGCGCTACCCAGTTAGAATCTCCAACCCGGGCCAGTCTCGCTCCAACGGTGTTTTATACTTCGCCCGCCGAAGGCGTTCTCCCGCCCGTTAGTCACCCGCATCAGTGACCAGCTTCCTTCCCAGACCACATTCTCCCGCCTAAATTGGTCGCGAAAGAAAATCCTCGTTTTTCGGCCCCGCACGCAGGTTCCTGAATAGTCAAACAGAATCCACGAAGGAGTAACAAGTATGCAGCGCATTGGTTTCTTAGAACGCTTCGCTCTTCTTGTCGGCCTTGTATTGCTGGTCCTCTTCACCGTGCCCAATGCCCTCGCGGGTTCCGGAAAGTTCCAAGGGGCGCATTCTTATAAGACCGGCTTGCCAGGCACATCTCCCTACCAGGCCGCGATTGCAGATTTCAACCGAGATGGCAAAGCGGATGTAGTAGTCGCCCACTCCGACGGCGACCTTCAACTTTTGCTTGGTCGAGGAGACGGGTCCTTCGAACCTTATATTGACTTAGGCACCGGGGGCTGGGGCGTTGCTGCTGGCGATTTGAATGGCGATAGTAAGGCAGATTTGGTCCTCACCCTAGGGGGAGCCGTCCTGGTAGTTCTGGGCAACGGAGACGGTACATTTCAAACCCCAGTCCCATACCCAATTACGGGGGGCATGGCTTGGGGAATCGCGCTCGGGGATTTCAATGGAGATGGCAAGATCGATGTCGTCGCAACCAGTGGCTACTCCAACGCCGCGAGCGTATTGCTCGGCAATGGCGACGGCACCTTCCAGAGCCACATCGAGGTTCCTACGGCCGATTCGCCATTGGGCGTTACCGTCGGAGACTTTAACAATGACGGCAAGCTTGACTTCGCAACCATCTGCAACGGCGGCGTGAACGTGCTTCTCGGGAACGGTGACGGGACCTTCCAGCCCTATGTGAACTACGGTCCAAACACGGGGCCCTACGGAGTCACCTCGGTGGATCTGAATCGGGATGGCAACCTGGACCTGGTCGTGACGACGGGCTCCGATGAAATTGACGTCATGCTCGGGAATGGCGACGGAACTTTCCGGAATCCAGTGCCATACTTGACGGGAAACCCCGGCAACTACCCACAGGTTGTCGAAGCGGCAGACTTCAACGCCGACGGGAATCCAGATCTGGTAACAGCGAATGCGGGCGACGGCTCTGCAAGTGTTCTACTCGGCAATGGCGACGGAACCTTGCAGGGTGCCCAGAATTATCCGTCCGGACGGGAGAGCTGGGGCGTAACGGTTGGTGATATTAACGGAGACGGCGCACCAGATTTCGTTCTCGTGGACGAAGTCAACACCTCCTTCCGCGCTTTCCTCAACGAGGGTGGGGTTCGGATAAAACTGACCAGCTCGGCAAATCCGTCGTCCGTTGGACAGGCCGTTACATTCACGGCGAATGTCCGCGCTACGCTCTCCTCAGTCGGTATCCCCACGGGTAGCGTCACGTTTACTGACGGTACGACCGTGATGGGAGCCGTCCCATTGACCTCGGGACAAGCCAGCTTCACAACCGTAGGTCTAAAGTCGGGCACTCATACGATCCAGGCGCTCTATTCCGGCGATTCATTGTTTAACCACAGCAAACGGCAACTGTTGCAGACAGTAACGCCCTAACTGCCCGGGAGAGTGGAATTCAGCTCGGCACGGCCCTTTCCGTTCGCCTCCGGCTTCGCTCGCCGCGGCGCAAGAAGGGAATGGAGGAGCGCTTGAAAATCACGCAAACGGTCGATGCAGGGTTTTCCGTCAACTTCGCGGGTTCCTGTGCCGCTGCCGAGAAGCGGCTGGAGGAAAAGATGAAATACGCGAGAAGAATATTTTTTACTGGTCTGTTGATTACTGCCGTACTCATTACGCTAACGACCGCATGGGCGGCGAACTCAGCGTCCACGAACACTCAGCCTATGGTCACGAACGCCCCGGGGCACTTCAAGGTGTTGTACGAATTTGATCACAATGGATATTCCAACGCACCTGTGATCTTCGATTCGGTTGGGAATCTCTACGGCGTAACCGCGGGCAACTTGAGGAGTACTCACGGCGAGATTTTCGTTCTGAAACCAAACTCCGATGGCACCTGGACGGAAACTACGATTTACACGTTTACCGGCGGAACCGATGGAGCCTATCCCCTTGCTGGCCTCCTCTTCGATGCTGCCGGAAGTCTCTACGGTACGACTACGGAGGGCGGCGATTATAGCTACGGAACAATTTTTACGTTGAGGCCCAACTCGGACGGGAGTTGGACGGAAAGCACTCTTTTCAGCTTCACCGGCGGCGCGGATGGAGGTAGCCCCGAAGCCGGCTTGACCATCGATTCTGCAGGGAATCTCTATGGCACGACAATTGGAGGCGGAGTTTCAGTCAATTGTTGTGGAGTCGTCTTTGAATTGATCCCTAACCCCGATATGACCTGGACCTACCGTGTACTCCACACTTTCACTGAAGGTACGGACGGTGAGCAGCCGCAAGCCGTCCTGGTGTTCGATGCTGCCGGCAATCTCTACGGCACTACTGCAGCGGGCGGAACCGGCACTTGTGCGGTTTCTTGCGGCACGATCTTTCAGATGACGCCGAATTCGGATGGCAGTTGGACCGAGAGCGTCATCTACAACTTCATCGGCACGAGGGATGGGGACAGTGTCCGTGCCGGTGTCATTATCGACGCCTCCGGTAATCTCTACGGGACGAGCACCTTCGGCGGCACATCTTCGAGGGGCACAATCTTCCAACTGAAACCGAACTCGGACGGCAGTTGGACTTTTCATCCCCTGCATCAGTTCACTAACGGAAAAGACGGCGGAAATCCTGTGGCCACTCTTGTCTTCGATGCAGCGGGCAATCTTTACGGCACGACGAACGGCGGTGGGACTTTAGGATGTGGAGTCGCTTTCCAGTTGAAGCCCACTACCTCCGGAACCTGGACTCTGACCGCCCTCCACCAGTTTAGTCTCGGCCAGGACGGTTGTGATCCGGATTCACCTCTGATTCTTGACGGAGCCGGGAACTTCTACGGCACTTCTGCTTTTGGCGGCAAGGGAGCGGGAGTGGTCTTTGAACTTTTGCCGTGACATAATTCTTCTCCCGGACGGGGAAGATGCCGTTAATTGCCGACCAACCCGGCATTCCCCGCCCGCTGGAAACTTTCCGCGCCTCTCTGTAGTCTAATTCTTAGAGACTTCATGAGGCTTCCCAGGCTTTTTTGTGTAATCTTCGTTGTTTTCTTCGCTCTTTCCGCCTTCGCGGGCGAGGGCCCCCGCGCTCCCCTGCTCCCCAAACAGTTCGGTGGATGGCAGATCTCCGGCGCAGCCAAGCCCAGCACCGATCCCGCGCTCGCCGATCCCATCAATCCTGCGCTGCTCAAAGAATATGGATTCACCGATTTCGAATCCGCCAACTACGTTCGCGACGACGGTCGCAAATTGTCGGTCAAGGCCGCGCGCTTCAACGATGCCACTGGAGCCTACGGCGCATTCACCTTTTACCGCATGCCACAGATGATCGTGGAGAAAATCGGCGATCAGGGAACGTCATTGAATGAGCGTGTGTTGTTTCTGCGCGGAAATATTCTGGTCGACGCCGTCTTCGCCAGGTTAAGCGCAATGTCGGCCGCAGAACTAAGAGAACTCGCAAGCAATCTCCCCTTGCCCCCGGGTAACGCAGCGAACGCTCCCGAATCTGCCGTCGTATCTGCCGCGTCAGTCGCTAGAACCGAATTCCATCAAATATGTTTTAGGTCCGATCGCGCTTAACAAGCTGAATGCCCCGCTGGCAGCCGATCTTGTCGACTTTCCCGCCGGCGCTGAAGTCGTGCTCGGCAATTACAACAGCTCCGGCGGAGAAGCCACGCTCGCGGTGATCTCTTATCCCACGCCGCAGATCGCCGCCGAACATCTGCGCCGCATGGATGCGGCTCCATCCGCAATCGCAACTTGATCGCCGCAGTGGGCCGATCGTCGCCGTCGCCTCGGGACCGTTCTCGCAAAGCGAAGCGAAATCTCTGCTCGCCTCCGTGAACTACGACGCCGACGTCACCTGGAACGAGAACACGCACTTCACCAAGCGCGACAATCTCGCCAATCTTCTGGTCAACATCATCATCTTGTGCGGCATCATTCTGGGCTTCGCTCTGGTCGCCGGACTGGCCTTCGGAGGCCTGCGCGTGCTCGCCAATCGCATGCTTCCCAAGCGGGGGTTTGCCAGCGGTTCCAGCATGGAATTCATCTCCCTTGACCTCTCGGAAAGCGGGGAGAAGGCGGGTAATTCCAAGGTAAGTCCATCAATCAAAGTCGGTTAAGAGTCGAGTCTGGCGTTTTTGTCTCATTTTGATTCACTTCCAGAAGCTGTTAACCTATTTCTTAAACCATTGAAAACAATGGTATTTATTTCCCAAAAATTTCTTGACACCCCCCTTTTTCGGCTCATAAGATTTCGCCAGAAAGTTTTGACGGCTTTGCCTCCGTTAGAACTATTCTCCCTTGAAAAGAAAAGGCCGCCTTTTGCCGGGTGGCCTTTTTATTGCAGTCATCAGTCGCCGGTCTTCGGTCTTCAGTCGTCAGTCAAAAAGAAATCAACCCACCAACTAGAAGAGGAAACACGAAGGTTCGCACAACTGGATTTGTTTTTGCTGACGATCGACCGAAGACTGACGACTTCTGCTTCTTCGTTTAAAATCAAAACAGGCCGACGTAGCTCAGTTGGTAGAGCAGCCGATTCGTAATCGGCAGGTCAGCGGTTCAAGTCCGCTCGTCGGCTCCATTCGAACCTCACGCACTCCAACCCCATCAACATCCGCTCGTCCGTCCCAGATCGATCGCGAGACGATCGGTTGCGCGCGCAAGCACCTCTACTTTTGATTCACCGTTTGCGTCAGAGAGGCTGAGCTTTTCGCGATGTTTGAGCTTCCATAGTACGTCGCCGTGATCACGGTTGAGCCAACGGCTAGCGTGGAAGTTGTGAACTTTGCTTTGCCATTGCTGAGTTGAGCCGTCCCTAGCACCGTCTTCCCCGCCATGAAGGTCACAGGGCCGGTAGGAATGACGGTCGGCGAAGTGATCGTGGCCGTGAACGTCACCGCCTGACCTTGTTTAGACGGGTTCAGCGACGAAGCGATGGTGGCTGCACTCGTCGTCTGCAGGATCACCTGGTTCAGGATAGGGGACGTGCTGCCCGAATTCGCTGTATCACCAACGTACACCGCAACCAGCGGGTAGGGATCCGCATTGAGAGTTGACTTCGTCAGCGTCGCAATGCCGCTGGCGTTCAGAGTGGCCGAGCCAATCGTGTAGGTACTCCACATGAATTTCACGGTTCCCGTCGGCGTAACGGAACCGGACGAGGTAACAGTCGCCGTCCAGGTAACTTTCTGTCCGTAGAGTGAAGGATTCAAGCTGGAAAGAAGCGTGGTCGATGTGGTGAATTTACCTATAGTCGTGTTGTTCAGCAGCACGCCGACTTTGCCGGGCAAGCAATTTATAGGGTCGCCACAGAAGTTCGCCACTGCAATGTCCGGCTTTCCGTCCGCGTTCAGATCCGCAACCGCCACCGCTCGTGGAAAAGCTCCGCCCGCGCCATAGGTCGTTGCCGCCTGAAACGTGCCATCGCCATTGCCGAGCAGTACTGCCACCGTGCTGTAGAAGAAACTCGCCGACACCAGATCGGGCTTGCCGTCGGCATTCACGTCCGCAACCGCCACTGACCAGACTCCGGTTCCGCCAGCGTCGTAGGCTGCCGCGGGTTGGAAGGTTCCATCGCCCTTGCCCAGTAGTACACTCACTAAGCTGTGGGCGCAATTGCTGCTTGTGTCGCATGCATTCCCCGCCATAAGATCGGGCTTGCCGTCCCCATTCACGTCCGCAACCGCCACTGACAGCGCATCGTTCCCGCCCGAAGTGTAAGATACTTCTGACTGGAAGGTACCGTCGCCGTTGCCCAACAGCACGCCAAGGTTGTTACTCTTCCCGTCACCCCCCACAAGCAAATCCTGCTTGCCATCGAGGTTCACATCCGCGACGGTTATCGAGTTAAGGGCAGTTGCAACGCCAAAGATCGTTGCCGCCTGAAACGTACCATCGCCATTGCCCAGAAGCACGGCCGCGGAACCGGGCAAACAAATACTGCTGGTTCCGCATGCGTTCGCCACCAGCAAGTCGGGCTTTCCGTCCCCATTCACATCTGTGACCGCTACCGATACGGTACCGATACCGCCCGGGCTGTAAGTTACAACCGGCTGAAACGTGCCATCGCCGTTGCCCAGCAGGACGCCGATAACTCCGTACCCCTGGGCGCAAGTGGTGACGTTGATTTGGGTGCAGTTGGCCACCACCAGATCAAGCTTGCCATCCCCGTTCACATCCGCGACTGCTACCGACTGGGCGTAGGCACCCCCTGATTTATAGCTCACCGTAGATTGGAAGGTACCGTCGCCATTACCGAGCAACACTCTCACCGAACCGTCAGCGTTTCCTACTAGCAGGTCGGGTCTGCCGTCCCTGTTCACATCCGCTATTGCGACTGAAAATGATTGCCCACCGGAGTCGTAGGTCGCTGCGGGCAGAAAGGAAAGAATATTTTGGGAGGAAATACCGGGCTTCCCAGGCCGCAGTGCAGCACGGGGCACTTGGGTCAATGCGGTTAGGGTGGTTAGCAAGGTGAACGCTACGGCCGCGAACATCTTCAATGTCTGACGCCGCATGGCAATCTCCTTCTGCGTCCACGATGGTTTGGCGGGGAAGCTTGTTCGTGGACTGCGCCGACTAACAGGAAGGCCTGCTCAGTCAGAATCGGCTTTCAGGGGATGACTCTGTGAGGTACCACACGTACAAAAGGACAATGCGCCCGAGCGGAACAGATGTCAAGTGATGATAGCAGGCTAAGGCAACAACCCTGTCAGCCGGTCTGCTTCATAAGCTTGAGAACTTTTCGGAACTTTTCTAGCCGCCGTATGGCGGCTCTGCGGTTGCTGTTCATCCTCGTTCAAGTGCTCGTCAGCAAAGCCGGCAATAGTGCTCAATCCGATTCCGCCTGCCAGCGGCTAGTCTGCTGCCGGATAATGTCGTAGCAATCGCAGGCCGCCTCCTCAAGCCGGCTTCGATCTACGATCGTCACGTTGCCGCGCGTGTATGCGATCATCCCTGCTTTCTGTAACGTGCCGGCGGCGACACTCACGCTGGCCCGGCGGGCGCCCAGCATTTGCCCAAGAAACTCCTGGGTAAGCGGCAGAGTCTTGCCACCAAGGCGATCCTGGCTCATCAATAGCCATCGCGCCAGTCGCTCCACCACATCGTGCAGGCGGTTGCAGGCTGCCAACTGGGTCGATTGCATCGCCAGCATCATGGCAAAACGCAACAATCTCCGCTCCAGTTCCGGACACTGCACCAGAATACTTTTCAGGGTGTTCACCGCAACCCTGAATCCAGTTCCGTCGCCTTGGGTAACGACTCGTAAGCCGCTGGTCTTGAAACCGAAGATCACGGGCAGGCCGATGAAGCCTTCGTTGCCGATCAAACCGACTTCTACGCTCTTCCCATCAGGCTGCACCGTCAGTACCGAGCCCAAGCCGTCATTCAGGAAATATCCCGATTTGATGGTTTCGCGCGCCTCATGAATAACCTGGTGCAGGCTTAATCGCACAAATTCTAAATAGGGCACAAGTTGAGCGAATTCCTGGTCTGGAAGGTCGTGCAGAATCAGATTGCGAACCTGGTTCCCATCTCCATCTTGTCTGTGTGAGGTGGCGGAGGACCTGGAAGTACGAGCGACGTTCTTGCCCATAAGTTTTTGCGGGCGGGCCAGCGGACTTTTCGATACGCAACCCATATGTTGCGAACGAAGAGCGCGTCCCGGCGCGACGGTAGACCGTACGCTTTCTGGGCGCGGGTTGTATATCCGCTAGCGGACTTATGTGTGATATCGATCGAGCAGACAGGCAAGCAATACATCGTTACCATCGCCCCTTCGAAGTTGGCGATCAAACCCGCGGCGATGAAGGGCCCCGAATGCAATCTCCTGACCAGGCACAGCAGGATGAGCTTCTTGATTCCGTCAAAGAGCTTCTCGACGCTCTGTCAGCTCGGGTTGAGCAACCACAAAGCTGTGCGCTCTGCGGGAGCATGATCAGCTACGTCAATTGCATTTTCCAGATTTCCGGAACCCAATCCAAATGGGACGTCCGCTTGCCCGTCTGCCTCTGCGAAGACCTAAAGCCGACTCGATTGACACAGTGAAATATTATTTCCCTGTGGTAAATTCTGGCAGCTTCCGCAACTTCACCGTCGCATCATTCGCTGCGCCCCGCCGCAACCATCCCAGTTGACCCGCTCTATAGATCACAAGAACGCTCGCGCTCGCAACCTGATTCCCGCATCGCAATGTCTCGTTCCGTCATCAACCATGACTCTTCTCCCTTGACGCCGCGCCGCCTGCGGCAGATAATCCTCCCGGCTCGGCCTGCCGCATCCTTATCTTTCGTCGTTCCCGACTGACCCGGCCTCTGTCTCCCTAAAACCTTGCGCCGGAGGATTGTCATGACCAAGCTTGCTGGCTGGAAAAAAGCATCCGCCTTACTCTTTCTGTGTGCCGCGACCGGAATCACCGTGTCCGCGCAAACCTTCACCACCTTGCACAGCTTCACGGGCACGGATGGCGCCAATCCTTATGCCGGCATGACTCAGGGCACCGACGGAAATCTCTACGGCACCACCATCGACGGCGGCGCCAACTCCAGCGGCAATGTCATTAGGATCACTCCCAGCGGCACGCTGACTTCGCTCTACGACTTCTGCTCGCAAAGCAATTGCACCGATGGACAGTATCCCGTCTCGACGCTGGTGCTCGGCAATGACGGAGACTTCTATGGCACCACGCAGAACGGAGGCGTTTACAATCCCCTCTACGGAACGATTTATAAGGTCTCGCCCACCGGCGTTCTCACCACGCTGCACAGCTTCAACGCCATCGATGGCGTCAGTCCTTACGGTTCGCTGCTGCTCGCCAGCAACGGAAACTTCTACGGAACCGCCACCGAAGGCGGCGCCTGCACATCGACGGGCGGCTGCGGAACCATCTTCATGATGACATCCAGCGGCTCCTTCACTACGCTTTACAATTTCTGTTTGCAGAGCGGTTGTCCCGACGGTCAATTTCCCGGCGGCGGACTGATTGAAGCGAGCGACGGCAATATCTACGGCACCACGCGCGCGGGCGGAAACTTCACCTGCGCCGTCGATGGCTGCGGCACCATCTTCAAAATCACTCCCAGCGGCGCGTTCACCACGTTGCACCTCTTCGCCAAGGCTGACGGTGCATATCCAACGCCCGGACTGATCGAAGTCTCCAAAGGGCTGTTCTACGGAACCACGACTTCTGGCGGTAAGAAGGGTAGCGGGACAGTTTTCACCATGACTGCGAGCGGCACCTTGACCACGTTGTACACCTTTGACGGCACCGATAACGCCGTGCCCTCGGCACTGGCCCCGGGCAGCGACGGAAACTTTTACGGGACCACGGCCGGCGGAGGCACCGCCAGTCAGGGCACCATCTTCAAGATCACGCCGGCTGGCACGTTGACCACGTTGTACTCGTTTAGCGGAACGTTCTTTTACTACTTCGGTGGTCTGATGCAAGGCACCAACGGCAGCTTCTATGGGACGACTTACTTCGGCGGCACCGACAACGATGGCTCGATCTATGGCTTGGCGACGGGTCTAAAACCGTTCGTGTCCGTGCAGCCCGGGAGCGGCCAGGCCGGAGCGACCGTAAAGATCCTCGGAAACAATCTGACCTCGGCGACGAGCGTCACCTTCCACGGCACGCCGGCGGTGTTCCAGGTGGTTTCGAAGAACTTGATCACAGCGACGGTGCCCGCCGCGGCAACGAGCGGTCGGGTTGAAGTAATGGGATCGGGTCACAGCCTGTTGAGCAATGTGCCGTTCCTGGTCGCGCCGTAAAACGAGAGGAAGGGTTTGGAGTGCTTGCTTCAAACCCTTTCTTCACTCCTCCGTCCGCACTTGCTCCGCCAGCTTTCTTGGCGCGATCATCGCGTAGCTGCCGTGCATGAGTTCCTTTACTTCCTCCCAATCGACCTTGGCGACATCGAGCCGCAAAGCGACCCATCCTCTGGCCGCCAGATAGGCCGGCAGATAGAACTTGTGCGGTTGTCCCTCTGCGAGCGCCTTGTTATCGCCGGGTAACACCTTGCAGGTGACGGCCATGATCCCGTCTCCATGATGGTTATCGAGGAAATACGCAAAGGTCTTCTTGCGTACCAGAAACTGCGCGTGCGATCCGTGGATCTTGCGCGACACCTCGGGAAGCGACGCAGCAATCTCACTCACCCGACTCAGTTGAGGATTCTTGCTGGGACTTTTTGCCATATGCGCCCTCGCTAGGCAGCCGACTTCGTCACAAAGCGGACCACGTCCTTAGGGTCGTTGCAGATCACATCCGCCCCCGCCTCTTTCAGTTCCTGCGCAGACCCATATCCCCAGGCCGCTCCCACCGCGCAAAGTCCGTGCTCTTTCGCCGGAATCATATCGTGACTGCGATCCCCGACCATGGCCGTCGCCCGCGCATCCAGGCGTTCGGTGTCAAGGAGGAAGCGCAGAAGATCACTCTTGTTCTCGTAAGCTCCGTCTAGCTCGCTGCCATAAACGCCTGCGAAATACTTGGTCAGGGCGAAATGATCCAGGATGCGTTGCGCGAACATACGCGGCTTCGAGGTCGCAATGAACAAAGAGCAGCCAGCCGCGTCCAATTTCGCCAGCATCTCGGGAACTCCGGCATACACGCGGTTTTCGTAGAGTCCGCTGACGGAGAAGCGCTCGCGATAGAGCCGCATGGCTTCGTCGATTCGTCCGGCATCGTAGGTGCTTAAGAGCCTGCGGAAACTCTGCCGCAGAGGCGGACCGACGGCGCTGCGCAAATCGTCTTCCCCGGGAGGAACCATTCCCAGGCTTCTCATCGCGTGCCGGATGCACCCGGCGATCCCCTCGAAAGGATCCGTTACCGTGCCATCGAGATCCAACAATACGTTGGCGAATCGTGTCAAAGTGACCTAGTCCTTTTCTAGCAACAGGCAAAGAATTCTACACTCGATGGAAACAATCGAAAAAAACCCTATTGCACAGTCGCCGTGTCCGCAGCACCCGCCCGGATAATCAAAAACATCTTGACTCTGGAATGCATTCGAGGGTTCATACTTCTCATGGTGGAAAGCGTTTGCCCTAAAGGCTTTCGTTCTGGCGATGTCGCCAAGGCGGCGGGAGTGAGTCCCGATACGATTCGTTACTACGAAAAGATCGGCGTCCTCCCCCGCGCCGCGCGCACTCCGGCGGGCTACCGTGTCTACCCTGTAAGCACAGTAGAGAGAGTTTTGACTGTACAGAGGGCGCTACGCATTGGCTTCACTCTGGCAGAGCTCGCGGAAGTACTGAAAGTCCGCGATGCTGGGGGCGTTCCCTGCAAACGAGTGTACCGCCTTGCCCAGAAGAAACTTGAAGGGATCGAAGTAGACATTCAGGCCCTCAGGCGTACCAAACGCTACCTCAAGAGAGTATTGAATGATTGGGAACAGCGAATGCAGCGGACCAGCCCGGCGCAGAAATCGCACTTACTGCACTCGCTCGGCGAGGCGCTGAAGAATTCCGAAGCTCCGGCAGAGTGGCTTCGAAGGAGAAACTAATCGTGAAAACTCTCGTGGTACTCCTGCTGCTCGTTGCGCCGCAAACGGCAGCACAGGACATGCAGTCTTGCCCCATGCACAAAGATCATGCGAAGGATTCGTCACAACATGATTCCGCCGTTGAGAAACAGGGCGAGGCGGCCATGGGATTTCCGCATAACAAGACGACTCATCATTTTCGCCTCTACACAGACGGCGGAGCCATTGAAGTAACCGCGAACGACCCGAAGGATTCGCAAAACATCGCGGCAATCCGATCCCATCTGACTCATATTGCCACCATGTTCTCGAACGGAGACTTTTCCACGCCCATGTTCATTCATGATCAGGTGCCACCCGGCGTGCCCGTGATGAAAGACCAGCGCGATGCGATTTCTTATTCCTTCGAAGAGGTGGCTGCGGGAGCCAGGGTACGCATTAAAACCACGAATCCAGACGCGCTAAAAGCGATTCACGATTTCCTTCGCTTTCAGATCGCCGACCACCACACCGACGACACTAGCGATCTAAGTTCCGACAAGTGAGCCGCTTCTCTTAGTCAAGAAAAACCCCGCCCAAGTTGAGCTTGAGCGGGGCACTCTCGAAAGCAATCGCTTCCTAGTTGCTGATGGTTACTTTGTTTCCGTCGAGTTTAGTGAGGGTGATGCTGAACTTCTCGTTGTAGGTTTTGGCCTTGTCCTGCAAGTAGCTGATCGCCATCGCTTCGCCAAGCAGCATCGAGTTGTCAGTGTCCATGCGCCAGTGAATGCCAGCCCCCACGCCGTGGCCAAAGCTGACGTTGTACGCCAGTTTGTTCAGTTCGCCGCCGAGAGTGAGCGTGTCTCCGCCGGTGTAGGGAACGAGCGACAGTCCATCGCTCGAAGGCTGCATCGGGTTGGTGAACACGTAGTTCTCGTCGTAGAAGAACTTGAGCAGCGTAATGCAGGCGCCGCCCACCGTTCCGTGGCCCGTAGGGTACGACGGGTGGGTCGGAGAGCCCTCGGGGAACGGTTGCGACAGGAAGTATGAGTGATTCGTCGCAAAAGCCTGCGCCACCGCCTGCGAGTTCAGGATGTTGCTGTTCAAGGTAGCCTTCACCTTGTTCTGTTGACCGGTCAGGATGGTCCACACCAGACCGCCGCCGATTTCTGGACGATGGGTCAGGTGCACCAGCCACTTCTGGTACCAGACCTTTTGCAGGGCCCGGGCCGCGATTTCTCCTAGCGAAGCGGCAATATCGGGACCGCCGAAGGTGCAGAAGCCGTTCTGCGTCCTGTTGCCAGCATAAGGACTACCCGGATTCGCCGGCATTGCAAGTGTGCCCATTACCAGCAGTGCAGCGAAGTAGCCCTGATAAAGGACATCCGTGTGCGTCCATGCCCCCAAACCTCGCCAATCGTGCAGGTAGCGCGGCGTCAGATCGTTCACGTTCTTCAGTCCGGTGCCGATACCGTTCTGCACGTCCAGGAAGGTGGTCTGGTCGAGCATGTAATCCAATCCGGACTGGTAAGTCGTAAACGTCTGACTGATCGCCTGCTGACCCATGCTGGTCGGGGTGATCATCAACTGCGACATGTAGGGCCCAAGGGTCTGCCCGGGGAACGGGCCACGGAACAACAGATCGGTGGTCACGTTGCCGCTGCCGTCGCGGGGGCCGCGATAGGTCGTCTGCGCAGTCAGCTCGGCGGCCGCAGAGGCGGCGACGGAACTGGCGCCATAGTCGGTGAAGGCCACGTCACGCAACAACGATGCCCAGTACAACTCGATCAACTGGGTTCCGTAGGAGGCGCTGGCGACCGCATCGAATGGAGGAACCAGAATCGCACCGGTCGGATCGCTGGGCGACGCAGCATTACCGTACTGGGAGGAATCAAGGCCTTCCAGATCGAATGCGTAAGAACCTTGGGGACCGTTTTGGGTGCGGGTGCCGCCGATGATGATGGCGTTCCAATTGTTCGCCGTCGGATTGTTCAGCGCGGTCTTGAATGAAACCCACGCCGCCGGATTGACGACGCAAATGTCATTCTGCAACAAACCCTTGCTGTAACTAGCCGACTTGTCAGAATAAAGCTGTTCGTCGCCGTTGGCGGTATGTGGCGGCACCGGAGACAGGGCGTCAGCAACGTTCTGCTTTGCCCGCAGGTTGAAGGCTGCCTGAACACGATTCGATTGCTGGACCGTCAGATTCGGTCCAATTCGATTCACGGGATTCAGACTGGCCAATGCCTTGGGGGCGCTACCGATGACTCCGGCTGCTACGGTTGCGGCACCGAGTTTGCCGAGAAACTTACGGCGGCTCGGTGATGTGATAGGCGTTGTGGGTTGGGGGGCTGAAAGGTCTTCCTTGGACGCATGCAAACGTGCGTCCGTACGGGGGGTCCCACTCATGGATATTCTCCTTTTACTGGCTAACTACGAGCGAATGGAAGGAAAGCAAACAACGGGCCCGAGACTGTGGAAGCCGTTGGCATGTTCATTGCCAAAGCGTCACCACCGGGCTGGTGGGGCGGGCAGTGAACCTAACAGTCTGCCGTGATAGGGACTTACCCTAGGAATGGCATAGGAAATCGGCGCGCATGAGGAAAAGCGAAGCAGGGCGTTGACGCATACAGATGCGACTGTAGTGAAAGAGATTGCGCAATGAACCCGCCGGTGCGGTCCGAGTCAACGGACCGCACCATCGGGGAAACACCTTACAGGTTCGAGACCGTGATCTTGTTCCCGTCCAGCTTGGTGAAGGTGACCGAGAACTTCTCGTTGTAAGTTTTGGCACGATCCTGGAGCATACCGATCGCCATGGCCTCGCCGAGCAGAATCGAGGCATAGGTGCTGTAGCGCCAGTGAATGCCGGAGTGAATGCCGTGTCCGAAGCTGATGTTGCTGGCCAGCTTGGCTAGTTCGCCGCCAACCGTCATCTGTCCCGCATCCCCACCCGTGTAGGGTTGCAGCGAAAGACCGTCGCTCGAAGGCATCTGCGGATTCGGAAACACGAAATTCTCGTCGAAGAAGAACTTGAGGAAGGTGATGGCAGCGCCGGCTACCGTCCCGTGGCCCGTGGGGTAGCAGGGATGAGTCGGCGAGCCCTCGGGGAAGGCCTGCGACAGCAGGTACGTACCGTACTTGCTGAAGCTTTGCGCCACTGCCTGGGAGTTCAGAGCGTCGCTGTGGATTTTGGCTTGAACGCTTCCGCCCGTCAGGTTCGAGTGCAGAACGCCTCCGCCCGCTTCCGGACGATGGGTCAGGTGCACTAACCACTTCTGGTACCAGACCTTGTCGAGCGCCTTGGCAGCGCATTCGCCCATTGCCGCGGCCATATCCGGTCCACCGAAGGTAGCGAACCCATTCTGTGTCTTCGACCCGTTGTAAGGGCTGCCCGGGTTCACCGGCGCCTTGATCGTACCCAGCACTAGCAGGGCAATGAGGTAACCCTGATAGAGCACATCGGCGTGCGTCCATGCGCCCAAACCACGTCCGTCATGCAGGTAGCGACGGATGGGGTCGGTTTGCAAAGAGATTCCCGTTCCGATGCCGTTCTGTACCTGTAGGAACGTCGTCGTGTCGGTCATGTAATCGCCCGGCAGGAACGTCGTCATCAACTGGTCCATCGGCTGCTGGCCGAAGGAGGTTGGCGTGATCATGAACTGCGACATGTAGGGACCGATCAGTTCGCCGGGGAAGGTACCGCGGAACAACGTGTCGGTAGTGACGTGACCGGTGCTGTCCTTCGGACCGCGATATCCCGGCAGTTTGTCGAGTTCAGCCGCAGCGGCTTGCGCCGTTGCGTTTCCAGCGTAGTCGGTGAACGCCACATCGCGCAGCATCGAGGCCCAGTACATTTCGACCAACTGTGCTGCGTATTCCCTTCCGGCGATTACATAGAAAGGTGGAACGCAGGCCAAACCTGTCGGATCTCCGGGTGAAGGAGCATTACCGAACTGAGAGGAGTCCGGGCACTCCAGATCGTAGGCGTACGACGCTTGCGGGCCGTTCTGGGTGCGCGTGCCGCCAATAATCATCGCTTCGAAATCGCTGTTCTTGCCGCTATTCAACGCCTTCTTGAACGAAGCCCACGCGGCAGGATTGACCACGCCCAGGCTGTCCTGAAGCAGACCCTTGCTATAGCTGGCGGAGTGATCCGCATAGCGTCCTTCGTCGCCATTGGTGGTGTGTGGCGGAACCGGGATCAAGGCGTCTGCGTTGGCTTGTGCGATTCGGAGCGCCGTAGCCGCTGCCACACGGTTTGATTGGCTGCCCGTCAGATTGGTGCCAACCGACTTAGAACGGATTCAGTCCGGCTACAGCTTTGGGTGCGTTGCCCGAGTACGCCGGCGGCAACGGTGGCCGCGCCCAAGTTTCCCGAGAAACTTGCGACGGCTCGAAGATGCGATTGGAGTGGAACTACCTTCAGTCCTTTCTGCGCACAGGCCTTCGGCCTGCTCATTACGGGGGGTCCTGCTCATGTTTTTCTCCTTTTAACAGGTTGGGTGCGAGCTACTAGGGGGGAGAATCCGAGCTTGTACAACTGACTGGCGAGGCTATGGCACCCAGGCTGCCAAAGCCTCGGCTTCCCACTTTGGGAGGCGCCAGAATAAGGTAAAGTGCTCATCTTCCAGCAGGTTAGGTTTGTTGATTGCTGAATTCAGCAACTATTCGGGAGGGTTTCCACGGTTGGCGGGATCGCACCGATCTGCGACTGTAGTGAAAGAGGTTTCACAGGACGCACTCCCGCGAACCCCATAACTGAGTCTGATTCGCAACTCACCCAAAGGTTACAGACGAGTGGATAGTCTGGCACCCGGAGGCTATCCTGAGGGTGATTTACGATGGCGCATGGGCCGCATCCGCACCATCAACCTCGAGCAGGGGCTCCCCACCCGCGACGAGGCTCGTGTGAAGTTGGAGGCCGCGATCCAGCAGGCGAAGAAGGACGGCGTCCCAGCCCTGAAACTCATCCACGGATACGGCTCTTCTGGCAAAGGCGGGGTCTTGCGCTTCGCCATTCGTGGCTATCTGCGGCAGATGAAGGATCGCGGCGAGATTGCCCTTTTCGTCAACGGAGAAAGCTTCTCCCAGTTCGAAGAACGCAGCCGCGAACTTCTCCGCCGCCAACCGGACCTGCTCGTCGATCAGGATCTGGGAAGCGGAAACAAGGGAGTGACTCTGGTGTTGATCAAGTAGGACTCTGTTTCGCTTCGCGGTGGACGAACCCGCAAATTTTGCGATAGCGTATCTCCTTCGACGAAACTCCATGGCAACTCCTGAGACAGCGCCCAAGCCGACGCGAACCTCGCATCTGATCGTGCGCGATTCCAAGATCCACTCCAGAGGCTGCTATACAACCGAGCCCATTGCCGACGGCACCTTCATCGTCGAATACACCGGCGAGCGCATCACGAAACCCGACGCCGACGAGCGCTACGAAAATCGCGAGGACACTTACCTGTTTGGCCTCGACGATGGCACCTACGTACTCGATGGAGACGGAGTCGCGGCCTTCATCAACCACTCATGCGATCCCAATTGCGAGTCGGATGAGATCGATGGGCACGTGTGGATTTACGCCATCCGCGACATTCAGGCGGGAGAAGAGCTCACCTACGACTACTGCCTCTACGACGGAGATGACCCGTCTCCCTGCGCTTGTGGCGCCAAGAACTGCCGCGGCACGCTGTACTCGGAGGAAGAAGTGGAGAAGCAGGCGAAAGAACGGTCGCAGGTCGCAGGTGGCAGCTCGCCGGAACCGGCTTCGGGCGGCTCTTGACGATTCGCGAAGGTGACGGTATCAGTCGTTCGTATCAGGGCACGCCCTCAGCGGCTAAAGCCGGTCTTCAATTCTTCGGCTAAGGTATGGCTGAAGCCATACATTGATACGAAGCCCGAGACGGACTTCGAGAGCGTGGGTAAACTCCTCATTTCGCCAAGAGGAGATTCGTATCAGGGCACGCCTTCAGGCGTGCCATCAAAACCACCACTCTGGACCGCCTTCAGGCGCTGCCCAGCTGCAAATTCCCGGCGACCCGCAACCGGCCACCGGCGACCGCTTCTACCCTTCCCGATCCGCCCGCGCCTTCCCCATATTCCGTACTCGCTTCGGACCTTTGGGCTCGTGCCGCACGCTGCGTCCTTCCACCAGGTGAAACAATTCCTCACCGAGATTTTTAGCGTGATCTCCGGCGCGCTCGAAGGCCTGCGCCATGAGCATGATCGAAGTGCTGTACTCGCGGCGCTCCTGATCGCCTGCCGCCAGATGCCGATGAAAGACCGCGTGGCAGCAGCGATCGATCTCCGGATCGGTCTGCAGCACCCAGGTCGCGGACTCGACCTCGCGCGTGACATATCCTTCATGCACTGCGTTGAGCATTTTCTCCAGCACCTGCGCCATGGTGATGAAGTCTTTCTGGTCTTCTTTTGGTAGGCGAGTGCCGAGTTTTTGCAGCCGCATGGTCACGGACCATGCCAAATCGCCGATACGCTCGAGATCGATGATGAACTTCAGGCACGCCAGCAACTCACGCGCCTCAGCCTCGCCCACCTGGGTAATGGCCGCGGTGATTTCCTCGTCGATGCGCCGCTCCATGCGGTCGAGTTCTTTTTCGCAATCCTTTACCGCGAGGAATGCAATGTTCGAAGCATTCTCGATGAAGTCGCGCAAATTGTAGGCGGCATCCTTCGCGACCAGGCAGCCTTGCTGCACCAGCGTGGTCAACTCTTTTGTGGAATCCAGTTCTTCGACGCGCTTACGCTTCATGGCCCTTCACCCCGGCAGGTAGTCCATGATACCGCTGAAAGGCGCGAATTCCATCCTTGCCCACATAGCGTTCGAGGACCGCGGGATCGGTCTTTCGCAGGTCGACCACGACCAAGCCGTCGAGCACGTTCGAGAAATCGCGATCGAGGTTGAAGCTGAGCAACCGTCCGCCGAGCTTGGCGTACTGCTTGATGAGGATCGGCACGCCCTTACCGTCGGACTCAACATCGGCGATAGGATCAGCCAGTTCCTCGAGATCCTTCAGACGCGTGCAAGTCGAAAGGCAGTCGCCAGGACGAATCCATCCCGAACGAAACGGACGTCGCGGCGTAATCAACTTGCGCAGCCCCGGACCTTCCTCCCGCGCGCGGAAGAAACGCACAATCAGTTCGCGCGACACGCGGTTGTACCGGCTGCTGATACTGACGGCGCCAAACAGGATCGTCAGGTGAGGATTGGCGGCCAGAAAACGTCCAATGCCCCGCCACAACATGAGCAACGGCGCATACTGACGCTGATACTCAGGACGAACAAAAGACCGACCCAACTCAAGCGCCGGACCGAACTGATCAAACAACCGAACGTCATAACGGAAGAGCGTACTCGTGTAGAGGCCTGCGGTTCCGAGGCGGGGAAGAATTTCTTCGGTGAGTCCCAGCCGGTAGGCGCCTACTAATTCTTGTTTGGCTTTGCTCCACAGCAGCAGGTGCTTGTAGTAGTGGTCGAAGCGGTCGAGGTCCACACTCTTCCCGGTGCCTTCGCCTACGGCGCGGAATGTCACTTCGCGAAGGCGCCCTACCTCCATCAGGAGCTGTGGAATCTCAGAAGCGTCGGCAACATACACTGCGAAGTCTTTCGTCTCGTCAAAGATTTTCAGCCTCTGAATTTCCGCGAGCAACTTCTCGGTTGGAACTGGCTCGGCGATTGCCTCCTGCTTCTTGCGAAGAAATGCCGCACGCAACGCCGGAGGCAGCGTCCGCGACTCATGTCCACGCTGCGCCAGAAGATAAGTCCGCCAGCGCAGGTATCCGGTCGCGTCACGATCCGTGCCGGCATTGGCAATCGTCTCCGCGGAAATCAAAGACCCGGCGCGCACTTCCACTTTCTTGTTCTTCTGCTGCAAGAATTCATTCAGCAACCACGCCGTGCGCAGCATGGGATGCAGCAATCCTGCCGTCTGAAACGCCACGCTGTTGCGCCCTTCGAAGAACAGCGGCAGCGCAGAGGCTCCCGTCAGCCGGATCAGGCGAGCCACCATCGAGTTCCACTCTGGATCGGCAATCTCCATCCGCCGCAACAGAATGTGCGACACCTCGCCCGCCGGAAACACCGCCAGCATTCCGCCGCCGCGCAGCCAGGCCAACGCCTGCTTCATTGCGCGGCGGTTCAAAGCGGCAGAGCCCCGCTCGCCAAAGGGATCCACAAAAATGCATCGTTCCTGCAACTCGGGAATTCCTGCCAGCAGGACGTTGGTCATGATCTTCACATCGGGACGAACGCGTTCTAGCAGCGCACCCAGGATCACTCCGTCGAGGACGCCAAACGGATGGTTGGCCACAACCACGACCGCACCCGTCGCGGGAATGCGCTCCAGATCTGTATCGCTGATGCGGTACTCCGCCCCAATTTCTTTCAGCACATTTTCGAGCAGCGAGCGATTCGCTGGCTGCTGTGCCCGGCGGTAAAGCTGCTGCACCTTGTGCAGCGGCTGCAGACGCTGCCAAAGATTCTTTCCCGGAAACAGATCGGGTGCTTGCGCCGGCGACCCGACACGCGCTGCGAACGCAGAATTCGGCATCCTTCACAGATAGCGCAAGTGTCTTGCAGCAAAATAAACGGCAAGTTAAAAGTCTATGAACAGGTGATCACTGAGGTAACCGTTGAGCGAGACTAAAGGCTCCTGACTTTGTGCACCAAAATGGCTGCAAGTTGCTGAGAAAGATTCCCTTAGAGACCAATTACCACTTGCCAATCAACAATCATCTTCCCGATAATGTGAATGTAAGCTCCATACAACCGTGTACCGATACAGTCGAGCGGATTTGCTTCGCATACTTCGGCTGACGGCCCGTCAGTTCAGCACTTGGGAAAAGGCTGGGCTGGTGCCGACCGCCGAGGACTATTCCTTTTTCGATCTCCTGCAGATTAAAAAAGTGCGCGACCTGTGCGCCCGCAAGGTGCGCCCGGCAGTCATTCGCCAGTCGCTCGAAGCCATGCAGAAACAGGTCGCGGGGATGGAGAATCCTCTGCTCGAAGCGGGCGCCATCACCACCCGCCACAATCGCGTCGCCTTCCGCCATCAAGGCAGGTTGGTCGAGCCCATCGCCGGACAGTTCATGTTCGATTTCTCGCCCGAGCAAAAAGTGGTGAGCCAGACGACCATTCGGATGCCGAAGCCTACCAGCCCTTCGGCCGATGCAGCGGAGTTGTTCGCGCGCGGCATCGCTCTGGAAGAAGATCCGAGTAACCAGTTGCAGGCGATCGCGACCTACCAGCGCGTCCTGGAAATCGATGCCCAGCATGCCGCCGCGAATATCAATCTGGGAACGCTGCACTACAACCGGCAGGATTACGGTCTGGCGGAGAAGCACTATCGCCGCGCCATCGAAATCGATCCGCGCTATGCGTTAGCCTATTTCGATCTGGGCAACGTCCTTGACGAAACCGGACGCGTCGCCGAAGCGATTCAAACCTACAACACCGCGCTGCAGCTCGCGCCCACCTACGCCGACGCGCACTACAACCTCGCGCTCGCCTACGAAAAGGTAAAAGAGCCACGCAAGGCTCTGCGCCACTGGCGCGCCTATGTGAAGCTCGACACCACGGGCCCGTGGGCCGTCCATGCCCGCAACCAGATTCAACGCATCCTGCAGGCGGACGGGTTGAAGCTGGTCCCCAATCAGAAGAAATAACTAGACCTCTCCATTCTCTGACGTCATCCTGAGCCCGATAGGGCGAAGGATCTGGCGCGCAGCATTCCTATTCCACGCCAGATCCCTCGCTCCGCTCGGGATGACGTCAGAAGTCGTGAACTCTTCTGCCATTTGTCAAAGATCCCGCGCCTCGAAATCCTGTTAGAATTCTGGGTTCGCCATCCTCTTACGAAGGCTTCTATATGTCTGAGACCACCTTGCAAGCCGTTGTTCCCTCTCCTTTGACCTCGCTCACTGAAGACGAAATTCTCTTCCGCGACAACATTCACCAGTTTGCCGAAGACAAAGTTCGCCCGCTGGTGAAAGAGATGGACGAGAAGGGCGTCTTCGACAAGAGCCTGATCCAGGAGTTCTTCCAACTCGGTCTGATGGGAATCGAAATTCCCGAGCAGTATGGTGGCGGCGGCGCCAAGTTCTTCGAAGCAATTCTCGCCGTGGAAGAAATGTCGCGCGTCGACGCTTCCGCCGGCGTGGTGGTCGATGTGCAGAACACGCTGGTCAACAACGCCTTCATCCGCTGGGGCAACGAAGAGCAGAAGAAGCGTTACCTGCCGCGCATGGCGGCTGACACGGTCGGCGCCTACGCGCTCAGCGAAGCCGGATCGGGCTCCGACGCGTTCGGCCTGCAAACCAAAGCCGAACTCAAAGGCAGCGACTACGTGCTTAACGGACGCAAGCTCTGGATCACTAACGGCAAGGAAGCTGGAATCTTCATCCTGTTTGCGACGCTCGATCCGGCCGCGGGATACAAAGGCATCACCGCCTTCATCGTCGAAAAAGAGTTTCCCGGATTCACCGTCGGTAAGAAAGAAGACAAGCTCGGCATTCGCGCGTCATCCACCTGCGAATTGATTCTCGAAGATTGCAAAGTACCCAAGTCGAATGTGCTGGGCGAAGCCGGCAAGGGCTACAAGATCGCCATCGAGACCTTGAACGAAGGCCGTATCGGCATCGGCGCGCAGATGGCCGGAGTCGCCCGCGGCGCATGGGAGTACGCCTGCAAGTACGCGCAAGAGCGTAAGCAATTCGGCAAAGCCATTGCCGATTTCCAGGGCATTCAATTCCAGATCGCGCAGATGGCCACGGAAATCGAAGCCGCACGCCTGATGGTCTACAACGCCGCGCGCATGAAAGACGCCGGCGTGCCATTTGTAAAAGAAGCCGCCATGACCAAGCTGTTCTGCTCGCAGGTTGCGGAGCGAGTGACGTCTCTCGCCATCGAGATCTACGGCGGATACGGCTTCACCAAAGATTATCCCGTCGAAAAATACTGGCGCGATTCGAAGATCGGAAAGATTTACGAAGGCACGTCGAACATGCAACTGGCAACCATCGCGAAGTTAGTGATGGGAAAGTAAAGCAAGCTCTTAGCTTTTAGCTTTTAGCCAAACCCGCTTGCCTCAGGCTAAGAGCTAAAGGCTAAGAGCTAAAAGCTGTCCTCCCAGCATTCCTCCTGCCGATTTCCTTACAGTTTCCATCACCCTCGTAATCCGATGACCTGTTACTCAAATTGTGCAGAAGTTTGCATATTATGCGGACACCTGCCCTCCCAACACCCCCTTTAACATCCCTTTAATCATCGCTTTACAAAAACTCGTTGCATTGGTGCCCAAGCTGCATTTCCACAGGGTGCTCGAGGCGATTCGGCCAGGCATGGGGTGCAACGTGATTAGTCTAATGAGCGTACCGGTAGTGGTCAGCGAACCCGTAGCGGTCGTTCCGAAACCCAAGAACTCGATGTTGCCGCTGCTCGTGGTTCTGTTCCTTTTGTCCTACGGGCTGATGGCCCTTCTCGTGGTTGAACAGTCGCGCACCATCGACTCGCAACGCGCCCTGATTCAGAATCTGTTTAGCGACAGCTCGCAGCTGAGCGCCCTTAAGGGCAAGGCTTTCCAGGATAAATACGCCCATGATCATCCGCGGCCCCGGACGCAGGCGCCCGCGGTTGTCGCGCCGCAAGCTCCGTCGACGCAGGTCATGCCCGAAGCCGGCAACAAGAGTGCCGCCAAATTTCGCAAGCCTGTTCCGCCCAAGCCATCCCAGCAAGGCCAGGAGATGGCAGATGAACGTCGCAGTCTGAAGACGATCTAAGGCAGGACGAGCGCTGGTAGGTAGGTCATGAAAACCCTGGTTTCTGTGGTGATGTTGTTGTCGTTTGCCAATCCCCGGCTCGCTCAACCGCTGCACCAGCCGGTCGACTCCACTCCCGTACAGCACGCTCGCAAGGGCGGACGCTGGTATCTGGCGGCCTCCGGACACGCCGTCTATTGCGTCGGCCCGGTGCGCATGCTCCCCGACGCCACCGGCGGCATCGAGCGCGTCGCCACTTATTGCGAAGGCGATCGGCCCATCGTGCAGCTGAAAGACTAGGCTCTGGGCTTCGGGCGTCAGGCTTCAAGCGTCAGGCTTCAACATTCCAGCCCTCAATCAAGTATTCTTAAAGACAGCCTAAGCAAAGGCTTTTTCCTGAAGCCCGACGCCTGAAGCCCGAAGCCCATTCATGCCCAAGTTTGAGAAGCACATCTTTGTCTGCGGGAACCAGCGTCCTCCGGGGAGTGCGCGCGGATGCTGCGATCCCGAGGGCAAAGCTGCGCTGCAGAAATTATTCAAAGACAAATTGAAAGAGCGCGGCCTCAAAGGCAAAGTACGCGCCAACCAGTCCGGATGCCTCGACCAGTGCGAGCACGGTCCCACAGTCGTCGTTTATCCCGAAGGCGTCTGGTACGGACACGTCACGCCTTCCGATGTCGACGAGATCGTCGACTCGCACATCATTGGAGGCAAGCCCGTCGAGCGGCTGATGTTGGCCGAAGAGTGCATCAACACCCCGAGCTGCCCACACAAAGCCCTGCGGGTGAAAGTGGCGTCAGAGAGCGAGTAGGTCATGCAAACAGCGGCTCTCATCGCCTGTCACCTCCGACTTCTTTTGGGAAGGGCACGAGTTCCACTCGTGCCATAGAACTGGTCCGGACCGGGGAGATGGTTGACAAAACAGACCGGGGAGATGGTTGACAGTTTGGTCCGTTCACCGAAGGCAGCTACAACAAGGCATGCCTTGGAAAGTGAGCGGAGTAGTGGAAAAGCGTAAGCAGTTTGTGGAGGAGTGGTTGTCGGAAAACTGGACGATGACCGAACTGTGTGCCCGGCACGGTATCTCGCGGCAAGCGGGCTATAACACGCTGACTCGGTATGAGCAAGGGGGATGGGGTGGGCTGGAGGAGCGCAGTCGCGCGCCGCAGCGCCATCCCAACCAGACGGCCGCAGACATCGAGCAGGAGATTGTGGAACTGCGACAGGCGCACATGCACTGGGGCGGGCGCAAACTGAAAGCTTTTCTGGAACGACAGTGGAGTGAGCGGAAATGGCCGGCGGCGAGCACCATCGGCGAGCTGTTGCGGCGAGAAGGTCTGGCGATTCCGCGCAAGAAACGCCGGCGGATGGAGGCCTACACGGCACCGTTCGCTGAGGCCAGCGCGCCCAACCGGGTGTGGTGCGGAGACTTCAAAGGCTGGCGGCGCACGCAGGACGGCACACGCATCGATCCGCTGACCATCAGCGACGCCTGCTCGCGCTATCTGCTGCGCTGCCAGGCGGTGGACAAGACCGATACGCCGCGGGTACAGGCCATCTTCGAAGCGGCCTTTCGCGAATACGGTTTACCGGAAGCGATCCGCACCGACAACGGCGCGCCCTTTGCGGCGCGCACGCTGGCCGGGCTGTCGCGGCTGGCGGTGTGGTGGATGAAGCTGGGCATCGCACCGGAGCGCATCCAGCCGGCACATCCGGAACAGAACGGACGACACGAACGCATGCATTTGACGCTGCAGCAGGAGACGATGAGCCCGATGGCGGGCACGCGCCCTGCGCAACAACGTCGCTTCGATCAGTTTCGCCGTGAGTACAACGAGCAGCGTCCGCACCAGGCGCTCGCCATGCGCACGCCGGCCAGTTGCTACCACTGCTCGCCGCGCCCGTTTCCCGCGCGCCTCCCCGAACCTGAATACGGCGCCGCGATGCGGGTGCGCCGCGTCTATCCCAGCGGACAGTTTCTCTGGAAAGAGGAAGAAGTGTTTGTGAGTAAAACTCTGGTCGGAGAACGCATCGCTCTGCAACCCCTTGATGAGCGCTGGTACACCATTTTCTTTGCTCGGTTTGCCTTGGGACGGTTCGACAGTCACACCCGAACCCTGCACCGACTCACCCCAGCACAAGACTTCGACAGCGAGGATGCAGGGGAAGGGGAACCGCCCCCTTCCCCTGCACCCCATCCCCAAAACCCGGATCAAAATCTGTCAACTATGTCCCCGGTCTAAAATGTCAACTATCTCCCCGGCTGGACGAAGCCCACTCCTTACGGCTTCAGCCGCTGAGGTTTGCCGTTGGATCGGCGAGCCAACCTCAGAGGCTAAAGCCCGCGTCAAGGAACGTTTCTCACGGCACGATTGAAATCGTGCCCTTCCCAACCTCTTTCTGAAGCCCGATGCCCGGCGCCTGAGGTCCGACTATCTTGACAACCTCGCACTCCTCACGTGGAATACCTGCACGGGTTAGTGGTCTGCCGCGTCGTGGCTTGATCGCTGGAATCAGCTTGGGTTTGAATATCCGTAATTCAGGAAGGTCTTCCGTTGTCCCAGCGATTGCGCGCTTTGTTTGTCTTGAGTCTGCTTCTGTGTTTGCTCAGTTGTGGCGGAGGCAGTTCCAGTTCCGGCCCCACGCCGCCACCCGTTCCCGGCGCGGTCCCCGGCAGTTTGTTCTCGGTGACGGTTCATGGCAGTAACAATTGGCCCTCAGTTCCCGTCACCAGCCAACGTTTGTGGAGCACCGGCACTTACTGGCACGATTTGAATCCGGCGCAAGGCGTCTACAATTTCACCGCCCTCGACCTGTGGATCGCCACCGCACAGGCGCACAACGTCGATTTGCTTTACACCTTCGGCGAGACGCCGGCCTGGGCCTCGTCCAGTCCTGCCATGGTCTGCGGGACCAATGGCTCTCCCAATGGATCCTGCGCGCCGCCCAACGATCTCAACGCCGACGGCACCGGCGCCGACCAGCATTGGAAAGATTTCGTGACTGCCGTGGTCACGCGCGCCGCAGGAAAAATCAAGTACTGGGAGATTTGGAACGAACCTACTGTCTCCGGCTACTGGACAGGTACGAACCAGCAAATGCTGCGCCTGGCGCAGGATGCCTTCACCATCATCAAGTCCATCGACCCGAACGCCCTGGTGACCACGCCCGCGCCTTCCACCGGAATCAACGGCGTCGCCAACTGGATGGGCCCCTACCTCGCCCTCGGTGGCGGCAAGTACGCCGACATCATCAGCTTTCACGGATACAACTGGTCGACGCAAGCGGGAGTCTATCCCCAGCCCGAAGCCATCGTCCCCCTGGTCAATAATCTGCGTGGTGTGTTGGTCAGCAACTCGCAAAATAACAAACCGCTGTGGTGCACCGAAGGCGGCTGGGGAGACACCACCGGGAACGGCTTCGTCGATCAGGATCTGCACGCCGCCTACCTCGCTCGCCACTATCTGTTGCAAGAAAGTGAAGGCGTCGTTCGTTATTACTGGTATGCCTGGGATAACGGCTTCGACAGCGCCGGCTTTGCCGACGGACTCTGGGTTCCGACAACAGGCATCACGCTGGCGGGCACCGCTTACCAGCAGGTTGAGAACTGGATGGTCGGCGCCACCCCAACCGCGCAATGCTCTGCCAACGGAAATATCTGGACGTGCAATTACACCCGCTCGAACGGATATCAGGCCGAGGCCATCTGGGATACGTCGAAGAGTTGCGCGAACGGCGTGTGCGGCACCAGTCCGCAGAGCGCGCCCTCGCAATACGTGCACTACCGCGATCTCAACGGCAACACTACCAACATCTCAGGTGGAACGGTGCCGGTGGGAGCGAAACCCATTCTGTTGGAAAATCAATAGATCGGGAAGGGCACGAGTTCACTCCTGCCGCCAATCAGAAAAGGTTCGCGCTTTATCGCCTGAGGGCTGCTTTTCGTCGATTATTGAACGTTCACATTCACGGTCGCCGTCGTCCGTCCATACTGGTTCGTGGCGTAGAGCGTGTAGGTCGTATTCTGCGCGGGTTTTACGCTGACGCTTGTTCCCCGTACCGCTCCCGCTCCAGGCGACACAATCAGATACGTCGCCCCGGTCACATTCCATGACAGCGTGCTGCTTGCTCCGGCAGAGATCGTAGTAGGCGAAGCCGATAAACTGGAGATGCTGGGCGCAGCTCCGCCGGGAACACTCGCCTGCGTGTACAGCGGATTGATCTGCACCACTTCGAACGCCGATGCTGGCACCGACGACAGATTATGCAGATCGTTATTGTCCCAGTTGTTGTCGGGTGCGCCGCTGATGTACATCGCACTGCCGTTGTCGGCCATGATCATGCCGTACTTTTTCAACGCGTTCAGAATCACCTGGTTGTGCGCCGAGAATCCCGAGATGTTGTAACTCGACTTCAGCCGCAATCGCATGCCCATCGGAGCCGCCAAGGCATTGCTTGAAGTCGAAGCCCAATGCGATGCAGGCGGAGTAAATGCCATTGAACTGTAAGGCAGCGTAAACCGAAGCGCGTGCGGAATCGAACCCGCAGCCACTTCATCGTAGCGCGCCAGGCCCGGGAAAATCGGCAATCCTGCCGCATCCGCCGAAGTCCATGTATACGGACGCTGCTCGTCACTCAACAAATCCCATACCGCCGCCGAGTCCGCGTTCCAGCTTCCATTCGAATTCGGATAAGAGTTGTAAAGCTCGTAAAGAAAGCAAGTGCTGTTGTCGAGCACTAGCACGTGCCGGTCGCCGCTCGGATTCGGATCTCCTTCGATGGGCGCATTCGCCGGGACCGGCATCGGCCCGGGATCGCTCTCACTGCCGTACGCGGTGAAGTTGATCGTGACGGGACTTTGCGTGCCGTCGACGATCACGTAGGGAATGCCGATATTTGAGCCCGCGTATTGGCCCGATCCGAAATCCGGATGCAATCCCACGCTCGAGCCGATGAAGTTGATGATCGCAGTGGAATTGGGATCAACCGGCGCACTCGAGATGTCGGTGTTCCACAGATTGCTCGCGGTGAACGGACGGAACCCGTTCAAGCTTCCGCCCTGCGCGGCCGTCATGCCGCTGCAAGCGCTGTTGTTAGTGCCGCCTGACCCGCCACTGCCATTGCCCGATCCACCGTTGCCCGAACCTGTGGTGGGCGAGGTCGATCCGCCGCAGCCGCTCAAGATCAGCGAAAACCCCAGCAGGCACAGCCCGGCCAGCGACTTCATCATAGAGAGACCCTCGTCTCTCTATTCTGCTGAAGAATGCCGGCCAGTTCTCAGGAAATCCGGACATTACCGATGGAATTGTGGACATGTACTTCGGAGCGCGACGGTCTATACGTGAGACACGATCCAGAATGCTCCGGCGATGGCGATCGCATCTTCCGCAAGCGCTACCACAAAGTCGGGCAAGCGCATTCTCGTGACCAGCGCGTGGCGCGCGTGATATCCGCCGAAGGCTCCGGCCAGCGTTCCCGCAATTCCCGCGATGGCCGCGGGCAATACGCTCACGCGGCTGGCGAGCGCAAGCGCTGCGCCGCACATGCCTCCAAAGAAAATGCGCGCACCCAGACCTGGAGGTTTAGTACGCGCCGGGGCTTGGGGCAACTTGTCGACGATGAGTTCGACGATGGCCGTCAACGTGAAAACGACCAGCGCGGGAGTGTGCCCCGCGAAGGCCAGCCACGTTCCGTCGAAGTGCAACCATCCCAGACGCGCCGCCCAACACACGGCCGCCGCGCCGGTAAGGGAACGCAATCCGGTGACACCGCCAAGAAGAAAGCTAAGCACAAGCAAAGGCATGGGCGTTTGGATGACGGGAACCGGTCTCTCGGTGCGGATATTCCTTTGCCGTCTGTCAGCGGGTAAAAAAAGAGGAGCCCGTTCTTCGGCCCCGACCGTTTCCTGTATGAAGCGGATCACGATCGCTATATCTGCCCTGCCGGTCAGCCGCTGAACTATGGCGGCCGAAGTCATCGCAATCACGCCTCGTGTTTCCCCTATTCGTAGAGGGTGTTTTATCGCCCGCTGGTGACATAGTTGGAGCGGTACACGTGGTACACGCGATGCCATAGTCAGTTCAGGTACGGGATTTCGGTGGTGCCTTAAAGCCAAGTTGCTGGTGCCTGAGTCTTGTCGTCGGTTTACGTGTTCTGTAACGGTTTCGGCCAAGGTTCATGGGCATTTTTCCCGCGCTCAAACACTCGATTGAAAATTTGAGATCTCCAATCCGCTTCTTGGCATCGCCATCACAGTGTCCCGGTCATGGTCTGGTGCGGGTTCACGCTCCTGTTACACTCGCTGATTGTTTCTCCGAGAGGGGTTGTGTTCGGACACTTTCAGGGAATAGCCGGCTCCTTCGTTAGCCTGTTCGGGATGGAGTTGTCCCACCAGGCAGTGCTCCGAGGCGGCTCATCGGCGGCCTTGGCCTTCTCCGGTCTGATCGCCTTTCATTTTCGGCAACGCCTTCCGGTCGCAATTCGGATCATCCTGCTTGGCTGCTTTTTTGTCATCGTGACTGTTTTATGCGGAATGAATCTGCAGGTCATGCGTGCCAATATCAAACAGCCGCCGCAATGGGATTTCCGTGTTTTCTGGATGTACGGGCAGCTGACTGTGGGCAAGGCGAATGTGTATGACCCACGCCAATATGACAGGTTCAAGGATGCTTTCCAGCCGAGTACGGAATTCGTCGAGGCGGTTCTGAATGTCGGCGCTACCTACCCGCCTCCGACTATGCTTCTGTTCTTGCCACTGGGACTCTGGCAGATCCGGGCAGCCTATTTGTTTTGGTACGGGGTTCAAGCAGCTTGCCTGATCGGCTCGCTTCAATTGTTGAGAAAACTCTTCCTCGACGCCTCAGGAATCTGGGGACTGGCGTTGGCTGCAATCCTGATCTTTGGCTTACGCGCCACGTGGAGCACAATCGGTTTCGGCCAAACGAATTTCCTGGCATTGTTATTAGCGCTTCTGTACTGGCGGGACCGGCAGCGGCCACACAGTGGGGTATGGCTAGCCCTCGGCATGGTGGTGAAGTTGTACTTCGTAATTGTCTTGCTCCACCCCGCCATCCGACGGCAATGGCGCGTGCTAGCCTGGACCGCCATTGGCAGTTTCATTCTCGCCATGGCAAGCCTTGCGGTGCTTGGCCCAGTGACGTTCTTCAGTTATTTCACGATGCACCCCGCCAGCCGCTTACCCGCTTGGGTCTACACCGAAAGAATCAATCAATCGCTGGCGGCCGTCGTGTTGCGGATCAGTGGCCCAGGGATGGGGAGCGTGTCGTTGCTGACTCAATCCGTCTTTGTCGTCGCGGCTCTGCTTTTGACAGCAGTGACCGGGTATATAGTGCACCGGGCGCGGCACGATTCTGAATGGAGTTTAGCCTTGATCCTGGTTCTGGCCCTGCTGCTCTATCCGGGGACTCTGGCTCACTACACAGTAATTTTGCTTATCCCGTTACTTCTAATCTGGAACGATCGCGATAACATGTGGGCTGGAGCATGGGGAACCGCCGGGCTGATTTCCTTGATTTACGGATTGATTGGGTTATTTCAAGGCAACAGTACCTTCGCCGCGATGTTGATGGTCTGGGTGGTCCTGGCTGCCGGCACTTTGCGGCGCATTCGACATATCGAGACAAAGACTGTTCTCTCAGGCAGTCGCGTACCCAACGGCGCTTAATGCGCCCGGGATTTTGAGGCAGCCAGCGGAAGCTCGCCTCCGCTCTCCGCTCTAACCAGCTTCAATCCTGTGTATAGCTTCAGAGTGGACAATGGAGGAAAGTAGCGCTCTTCCCCAACCGAAAAATGCTTTTTCAGTGTTGTAACTAGCTTCGCTCGTTTATCCCCAAAGTCCTCACGGGCGCTGTTGCCGGTAAGTAACTTCAGGCCGGCGTCAGCAATAGGAGAATTTGTGGGTGTAACCACGAGAAAACATCCATCTTCCGTGAGCACGCGGTCGATTTCGTCGCAGGCTGCGTCCAGGTTGTCGATGAATTCGAGCGTGCTGATTGCTACGATGCAATCGAAATGCCGGTCGGGAAAGGGCATGGAGGCTACATCCGCGGTATAGAGCTGTACGTGAGTTCCGAACTCCTGCAGTCGGTTAGAGACCGCCTCGGTCCGCGAGTGGATGTCCACCCCCCAAAGTTCGTGGGCGTGCTCGGCAAGCTCTGGCATGAACACTCCGCTACCATAGCCGATCTCCAGCACACGCTGAAACTCTTGCCTCGACATCATTTCGAGGATCAAGCGGAAGCGGCTGCGCGAGATCAAGCCAAGCACGGAGCGGTAGTTCCAGTCTGCGTAGTCCACCGGTCCGGTTTTTTCGAGTAGCTTTCTCGGCAGCAATTTCATTGGGCCTCTGTGCTGGACTTGGATGTCACAGTAGAGCAGCTAGATGCATCTAGCTGAGGGTGCTTATGGTTTCACGACCTGTGACTGGTGTACAACCCGAGTCTACGTCAGAGTGGTGTTTATCCCAGGACTGGAAGTGCTCTTAAGTCGCGCTGCACGCCGTAGCGGTCCCCCGGAATCCATCCGCAGCAGCACGTCGCTAGGGTCGGGTGCTTTCGTCGACGGAAATCAGCATATCTCAAACAGTGGTCCCCTTGCGAAATTCGGGGACAATGTGAGCGGTCTGCAATCCGCAGATATGGTGTGCATGGCGCTCCATGGTTAACACTTCGAACTTGTCAAACAAAATGTCTAACACCCGCTTCACGAAGCCAACTTTAACATCCCTTTTCAACTGCATTGCAGGAAAGAAGTTCAGGTCGGAGGTGTCGTCCGCTCCTAAGAAATCAAGAGGATGGAGCAGGAGGGACGGTTCCGTCGAAGTCATCTTGCATGCCAATAGCGCGGTCTGGAAGTAGGACAACGCCAGTTTTGAAGAGAAATTGGAAAGGTACAGCAGATAACTGACGTGAATTGGTGTTTTGATAACCGGCATCGTCGTGACCGGAATTTCTACCAACTCTCCGGCGGAACCGTTCCAGCGATAGGCTTTCGTAGACCTCAACCCATCACGAAACGAACCGAAAAGATTCTTGCGCTCTTTCACCTCGCTGTCACTTAGCCGGCTTTTCATGAAGTAGTAGGCTCGGGCGAGCGGACCGAGATATGTGGGAAATGTGGACGCGTCGTAGAGATAGCCACGACGAGTCAGAATTTCGATGACCTCGGCAGAAAGGCTAAAGCCCGGACCGCGGAACCCGATCGGTCTGCGCCCGGTTGCGTACTCAATGGCCTCTTCCGCTTTCGTGAGTTCCGCCTCGAGTTGAGGGCGCGAATACAAGTGCAACCAGGGCTCGTGATGGAAGGAATGATTGGCGACTTCGTGGCCTGCATCCACAATCGAGCGCAACAGGTTATGGTTTTGCTCCTGGGCAGCGTCCAACCCCACGATAAAGAACGTGATGGTGCGGCCTCGTTCTTCGAGAATCTTGAGTACCCGTGGCACAAGGATCTCGAGATAGGACGGAAGAGACTCCCAGCCGGCGTCCCCATGTGTCTTCATATAGGACCACTTGTTGTCCAGATCCAAGGAAAGGCTCGCCCGGGGCTTAGACTCCGGCATACTGAGCCCTCGAATTTTCTACCGCGTTGCCAATCAGTTCGGGTACAGCATGCTCAGCCAGTTGCACAGTCTCGTTTACGTTCAGGGTTCCGTTTACGATATGGGCTGAGTTCACGATGTGCACACCTGGCACTGACGTGCACATAGATGGCAGCCTGCGCGAGTAGTTGAGGACTGGAAGCGCAAAGACCTGCCGTACACGGCTCACCTGGAAGCTCAGGACGTCCGATGCGTGAAAGCCCGGGTACATTTTTTCCAGCGCTGCGATAAAGCTCTGTCGTATCTCCTCGTCGGTCATGCCGAACGCGGGATCGTTGGACGCCACGTACTTGGGAAGATAAATGAGCGCCTTGCCTCCGAATTGACTGCGGTCCACCAGGGCGGACATCTCAATGACCGCGGTGAAGGGAATTCCCGTCATCGGTAATGTTGGTCACGTAGTAGCCGGCCAGTGGCTGCTTAAGCAGGAGCGAAGCACAGATGATTCCCTGATATTCGATTTCCTGGAGCTTCTTCTTCTCTTCGGAGGTGAGCTGCGGGCAAAGATGAGCAGCGACTGGAGCTGGAGCCGTAACAACCGCTCGATCGACGGCAGAGCGCTGGCCATTCTCGAAGAGGATATCCACTCCGCCTCCGGGCAATCCTTCTACCCGACTCGCTCGCCAGTTTAACCTTACTTCAACCCCAGTCTGCTGGAGTTTGCGCCCCAGCGCATCCAGGATGCGCGCATACCCGCCAGGGACATAACCAAACATCTCCTTCTTCATGCCGGAGCGCCGGGCCGCATACATCCTGGCGATGGTTGCCCAAAGAAAGGCCGCGGAGGCCTTCTTGTAGTTTTCCCCCAGCTTGGCACGCAAGAGAGGGAGCCAAATTTTCTCGGTAGTTCGATGGCCGGACCATCGCCTCAGCCAGTCCTCGACCGAAATCTCCTCCAAGCGTCGCCAATTCTTCACCTGGGAAGCGTGCAGGATAGTCGCACCCAACCGGAACTTGTCCCAAATCCCAAGAGGAGGGAAACGCAGGAACTCCAGCGTATTCGACATGGAGTAGAGCTTTCCGCCGGTGTAGAACCCCGTTCTCGTCTGCACCCACTGCATCTCACTTTCGAGGCCGAGTTCCGAGAGCAACCGGCGCAGAACGCTGTCAGAAAGCAGCGTAACGTGGTAATGCCGATCCCAGGTAATGTCTCCCAGTTGCCACGCGCTCGCCAGGCCGCCGAGTTGGCTGGCTCCTTCGAACAGGGTGACCCGCTGCCCACGCTGCGCCAGTCGGAGGGCCAAGGTCATTCCCAGGATGCCACCACCGACAATCCCCCACGTTCGTGAGTTGGGTGCTTCGCACATTGACTTAGCTGGGCGGAGTGAGTTCTGTGATCCGGCCCTCATGATGAGAATACTCGAGGCCACACGCTGCACAGGTGAGCTTGCTTGCAGCAGTCGGATCGAGGTTCGAAATCATGGCCAGCACTTTTCCGCAACGGCAGACGTAGCCGACCGAGCGCGCAGGCGCTCCGATCGCCAGATGAAAGTCGGGGACACTTTTCGTGACTAGAGCGCCCATGCCAATCATGGCGAAGCGCCCGATTTCGAGGTCGTTTCCGATGGTGCAGTGGGCGCCGATGGTGGCGCCCTCACGAACCAAAGTGGGCAGAGTCTCTTCGTCGGGATCGGACGAGCGTAAGCTCTTCAAGTCAGGCGTGGTGGCGCGGGGGAAGCGGTCGTTGGTGAAAACCGTGCCCGCGCTGATCATTACTCCGTCTTCAATGGTAACGGCGGCGCAGATGTAGACAAAGGCGTTGATCTTGACGCGATTTCCGATCGCCACGTCGTAGGCGATGTATGACTTCTCACCGATGATGCACTCTTCGCCAATACCGGCACCGTGCCGAATGTGCACGTTGTCCCAGACGGATGTGCCGGCACCGATCCTGACGTTTTCTTCGATGATGGCCGTCGGATGAATGCGCACGTCGGAATGGCGGGCAATCGGTGTCGAAGCTCGATCACGGGTCGTACGCGACTGCATATCCCTCCCCACTTAGCTGGCCGGGTGTGGGTCGTACCTGGCGCTTGGCTTCTGACGCGAGGATGGCACGTCCATGTGCAAGGGTATGGGCACCCAGCGCGAATCCCGCAAAGACCTGTAGCCAGCCTCGATGACATGCACTGAAGCAAATGCATCTTCGAGCGTGGGCAGCAAGCATTCCTCGCCGCGCACGGATTTTGCGAAGTTTTCGATCTGGCTGCGGAAGGCTTGCACTTTGTCGTAGCCGTTGCCAAAAACCTTCCATTCTCGGCTTCCGGAGAGCAGGTAACGCGATTCCTTCCAGCCTACGGAAATCGTGCCTTCCGAACCGTAAATCCGGAGATAGCTCTCGAGTTCTTTGTTAATGGCCCAAGAGAGATCCACGGTCCCCAGCACTCCCCCTGAGCCGCGTACGAAGACGTGCACGGTTTCTTCGACCGGCAAGTTCTGCTTCCGCTTGCCTTCGACCACATGGATTTCGATCAGGGGTCCTACGAAGTGGCGGATCAAGTCCACGGAATGTGTGCCGTTGTCGATTAGCACTCCTCCGCCGCTAATCGACGGGTCGGAGTTCCAGCGCTTCGACATGTCGACCCGGGAAGTGAAGAAGTTCTCCACCATCACGATCTCACCTATCACCCCGGAGTTGATAATATTTTTTGCCCGGACCACGTCTTCCACGAAGCGAAACTTGGAGGCCATGGTCATCTTCACGCCGGTGTCCCGCGCGGCCTGGATCATCCTTTGCGCGCTGGGTACGTCGACGCTAAGGGGCTTCTCACACAGAACTGCGACGCCTCGTTCTAGAAACTCCACGCAAATATCAGGGTGTGTATTCGGCGGAGTAGCGATAAGGACCGCATCCGGCCGGACCCCGTCAGCCATCTCGGAATGCGAGATGAAGCTTCCGCACTTCAGTTTTTCTGCCAGTTGCGCGCCGGCCTGCGCTCTAGGATCCGCCACGCCGACTACTTTCACAATAGGACAAGATTCGAGCGCCAATGCATACGACTGTGCAATTGCTCCCGCTCCGACGATCCCAAGCCTCACCGGGTATTGGCTCATATTCTGAGGTGCCCCACTGATTCCTTTATGGACTCTGCGATGTACTCGAGGTGCTCATCCGTATAACGTTCGTTCCACGGCAACACGAGAACATCCTCGAGCGCTCTGAAGGTGAGGGGGAATCGGGACTTACTGTAATCCACTGCTTCTGGCCGGGCGAGCGTAAAGGGATACTGGCTGGTGCCGAAAGTGCGACGTTTTTGGAAGATCTCGCACATGAACGCTGGCTTTTGGATGTATCGCGGAGCGCACGCGATGCCACGCTCTTTCAGGAGCTTGGCCAACCCGACCGCCCCGTCGCGAATGGCCGTACCGTCTACATTGAGGCAATATTTCCAGAAAGTGTGTACCGCGCCGGACGAAACCTTTGGAGTCCTGACTCCGGGGGTGTCCTCCAGCATGCGTGAGAGCTTTGCGCCTGCGGCAATCCGCCTTTTCGCAACCGAAGGCAGTTTTTCCAACTGGGCTAGTGCGACCGCGCTTTGCAGTTCGCTGATGCGATAGTTCAACGCAATGAAATAGTGATCGGGACTTGCATCACCGTATCCCCAGGCCTTATTGATGAGTAAGAACATGCGACGGGCGAGGGCGTCGTCGTTGCTGACGACCAAGCCTCCTTCACCGGTCGTCATATGCTTTCCTTGCTGCATGCTGAAGCAACCGATCGCGCCAAACGTGCCCACGTATTGTTCACTGGACCGAGCCAGATAGGCCTGGGCGCAATCCTCGATAACCGGGATGTTCCTTGACTGCGCCAACTCCATGATTTCTCGCATTTCGCAGGCGTTGCCGAATAAGTGGGTGACAACGATGGCCCTGGTGCGTTCACTCAGGCACGCCTCAATGGTGCGAGCGGTCAAGTTTAGTGTAAGAGGATCGACTTCTGCGAATACCGGGATGGCGCCCTGATAAAGAATTGGCGTGAGCGCGCCCATATCGGTGATCGAGGTCGTGATGATCTCATCTCCAGGGTTGGGATCAATAGCTGCCACCGCGATGTGGACAGCAGCCGTCCCTGAGGCACAAGCGTGCGCTTTCTTCACGCCCAATGTCGCTGCGAAACGTTCTTCCAGTGTTTTGGTAAAGGAGCCTTTTGTGCTGGTCAGCGTTCCGGATCGGATGCACTGTTCAAGAAAAGCAAGCTCTTCCGATCCGAGATCGCGGCCAGTTATGTCCTGGTCCGATGGCAGAGTTATCGGAGACTTTGGGAGCGACGTGCTGCTAGTCATGGAAAGCCCCCATCCGAGAATCGGCTTTTTTGCTGGCTGGTAAGGACTGCGGCCTAGCTTCCGGCTGCCCAAGGGCATAGCTGCGATTTTGATCGATTAACTTGCGCATACGCCACATCCGCCACAGGTTCTTGAAGTGCCCTACCACCGTCCTGACAACTTTCATCTTCGAGTAGCCCAGAATACGAACACGCAGCGTGGTGGGGAATTCGCGGATACGACCTCCCTTCAGATCCAACAACGCAAGCGTCTCGGCGACTCCCAGGTATCCCAACTCGCGCAACTGCAGGTTGACCACCTTGCTCCGGCGGTAGACCCGAAAACAACTAGTGTACGTCGCTAGCTTGTGACGCAAGATCTTGCTGTAGAGCCACGACGCACATTTTGACAACGTCAAGCGCCATCCCGGCACATTCATCACTTTTCCATCCTGGTGATAAGGCGACGCCGTAACTAGGTCCACATCATCGGTGAGAATGGGGATCATCTGCATGAGTTCGTGCGGGTCATAGCTGCAGTCGCAGTCGATGGAGCAAACGATCTCGGTGGTAGCGTGGCGAATGCCCGTAAGGATCGCCGCCGCCACCCCAAGGTTCCGGGGATGCAGCACAAGGCGGGAGTTTTCCCATTGGCCGAATAGGCGATTCAGCAGGTCCCAGGTGCCGTCAGTGCTAGCGTCGTCCACAAAAATCAGCGACAGCACGTATTCCTGCTCGAGTAACTGCCGCACGCTCTTCAGGGTATTGGCCAGGTACGGGAGGGTTGGCCGCTCGTTGTAGCAGGGCACAACAATGGTGATCGGGACTCTGCTGGCCAAATCCCCGACCTTCTTGCGCGCGACCGTGTCCACCTCAATGGAGCTTGCTTTGGGGTGCTCGAGTCCGGGAGAAGCGGCTGGCCGCGTGTCGCAGCCAAGATAATCCGCGATGCTGCCAAATTTGTACTTGCTCAAATAATCCCGGAGCACCCATCTCATTTTCGTGAGATTCCGGTACTGCCGGGTGCTGGTGAGGAACGACGTCGCACTGATTCGTGGCTGGTCAGGATCCAGTTCCCACACGTGGAAGTACATCATGAATGGCGCATCGGATGACCGTTTCCAGTGGGCTACAGAGTATTTCAGGAACGTGTGCGGAATCTGCCGGAAATAGTTACCTCCCGAAATAGGCAGGAGGTATCCCAGGCAGTTCAGGGTCGCGTGCGGGAATTCCCAAAGTTGTCTATCCGCGCTTCCATAGCTGTACGGTAACCGGTGTTGTGCTCCCATATTGGTTCGCCACGGGAACACGCTAGAGTCATACACGTATCCTTCTTCAATTAGCACATCCAGCATCCATAGGTCCGACGAGGAACGTAGACCTTGTGGAGTGCGGTATCCGATCACCCGTTTTCCGCTTGCGAGTTCCAGGGCATCACGCGAACGGCGGGCGTCTTCACGGAATTCTTCCCGCGTCATCTGCTGGACACTGTAGTGACGGAAACCGTAGTTCGCGATCTCGTGTCCTTGATTGGCGACCTCTGCGATGAGGTCAGGGCGCTTTTCCGCGATCCAGCCCAACACAAAAAATGTGGCGCGAACGTCGAACTGCTTCAGCAACTCGAGTGTTTTCAGAGTATTCTGCTCGAAGCGGGGTTCAAAGCGGTACCACTGGTCGGGCGTGATCAGGCTGCTCAGAGCGCCTACATGGAAGTAATCCTCGAGGATTACGGTGAGCAGATCGTGCTTCTTTCCGCCGGGATCGCAATTCATGGTGTCCTTGCGATCCGCGTTTGCGTGTCGCAAATGCGAACGATGAGATCCGCAATGCGTGGTGCGGCCTTGCCGTCGCCAAACGGATTGGGAATCTGTTTCACTCTCTCGACCCACGCGGGGTCTTCATAGAAGGTATTTAGCAGCGATGCGAAGCGTCCCGGATGGTCGCCCACCAGCACCGCCGTGCCTGCTTTGATTGCCTCGGGGCGCTCTGTGTTGTTGCGCAACACCAGCAATGGTTTGCCCAGAGTGGGTGCTTCTTCCTGAATGCCGCCTGAGTCCGAAACCAACAACCATGCATGACGAAGAAGGTGGATGAAATCGGCGTAGCCCAGAGGTTCGATCAGCAGAATGCGCTCGTGACCATCCAATTCCAGGTTCGCCGCTCTCACCACGTTCGGATTTAGATGTACCGCAAAGACGAGAGAAACATCGTTGTGCGTCTCCACGAACCGGCGAAGGGTCCGAAGATTCTGCCGCATGGTTTCGCCGAAGCTTTCCCGCCGATGCGTGGTCAGAACCAGCAGTTTGCGGCTTGAGACCTGCTGCAGCAGGCTACGCACTCTCTCCGATGGAGTCGTGTTCTCAAGAATGGAGTACAGCGAATCGACTCCCGGGTTGCCGGTGACAAAGATGTCCGGCTCCGGAACACCCTCTTGCAGCAGCGTCTCCCGATTCCCCGGGGTTGCTGCAAAGTGATATTTCGCCAGCCGGCTGATAAGACGGCGATTCACCTCTTCTGGAAAGGGGCTGTTCGGGTTTCCTGAGCGCAGGCCCGCTTCCACGTGTGCGACCGGAATGTTGTAGTGAAAACCTGCCATTGCGCCCGCTAATGCAGTAGTCGTGTCCCCTTGCACCACGATCAGGTCCGGTACCTCCTTCCGCAGAATCGGGCCGAGGCCAGAGAGCACACGGGCGCAAACCTCGTTTGGGTTCTGTTCCGGGCGCATGACGGCAAGATCGAAATCAACCCGGAAATTGAAGAGTTCAAACAGGGAGTCCAGCAAATTACTATGCTGTCCCGAACAAATGGTGAGGACTTGCGTATGGTTCTGTCTGAGCTTGAGTTCCCGGATGATGGGCGCTAGCTTGATCACTTCCGGTCGTGTGCCGAATACACACAACACCTTCGATCCGTTGTGCCCCCCTTGTCGGGGGTCCGGCTGGGCGAGAGCGTCCTCCCGGGTCTCCCGGGGGCTGTTGCCGGTCTGGCTAACATTCACTGCAGCGGCCCTCTGCCGTCGTCTTTGGGGGAGAGTCGTATCGTGACACTGTATACTCGCAAAGCAGTACCCACCTGGGAATGTCTTAAGTCCTTCAAAACAAGACCTTGATTTCATTGCCGCGACTGCCATGTGCAAAAAGTTGCAACTTTAGAGAATGCTTGCGGAGAGTTAAGCGAAAGGTAATACCCCGGGCACGCTGACCCACGGTTCCGAAAGCAAGGCCTTAACTTCGATCTCCTCTTCCGAGGCCGCATCCGTTTCTTGGGCCCGATCCCCATTAAGAAGCACTCGTCGAAGTTCGAACGGATGCATTCCTTTCCCGCACTCTGAGTCTTCTGGGGCCGCCCCCCAGCAGCTTTTTTACCTGCTGTTGAGCTTGCCAATAGAGGTCCGCAGCGCTTATGAAGCAGCCCAGATGCTGAAAAAAGGAGCGGAGCGAGAATAGCGGATTGCGCTCTTCTCCAACCGCTGTTCACACTGAGCCCTTTATAGGGGCCAACATCTTCCTCCAGGGTGTGCAGGATTGTGCACAATGGAGGACTGGACACCCCCAATGCTGCACGATGATGAGTCGAACAGGCAATGGCTTATTGTGCAGCGGTTTGGCATGCCGAGTGCTCAAGGGGAAGCTGAGTGCAATCGCTGCGTGCGGCACTTTCGTGCGCAGTACGTCCAAGGCCCCCGACTGGCGAAGTCACCCCCCTGATGACTGCCCAGCTATTTTCCGGCGAGCAGAACACGGGTACTCGCATCGCATCAGAGGTTGAGACATGTCCTCTGCTACACCAAGGGCGCCTGTGTTTCTTGCTTTGGCACTTTCGCTTGTCGCGATTGCGCGCATTGCTTCAACATACCGGGTCCTCTCCCAAGCCTATGATGAGCCGGCGCACATCGCTTGCGGAATGGAATGGCTCAGCAGGGGAACTTACACTCTCGAACCGCTTCACCCTCCCTTGGCGCGAGTAGCAACTGCAATTGGGCCCTACCTCGACGGCAAACGACTGCTTTCGATACACACCGCGCCGGATCAATCAGTGAACTTATTTGCCACCGGTAACGACATACTCAACGCCAACGGTGACTACTTTCGGACTTTGACCCTTGCTCGCCTTGGCATCTTGCCTTTTTTCGCGCTGTCGGTCGCCGTAGTATTTCTCTGGACCCGCAAGCTCTTTGGAGACTGGGCCGCCGTCGTAGCCGTGGCGACCTTCACCAACTTGCCTCCGATTCTGGGTTTCTTTGGGCTTGCGTACACTGACCCGGCACTGGCAGCTTTGCTCCCATGCAGCCTGTTCGCCTTCAGCAACTGGCTCGAGGATTTCAAGCTGGGCCAGGCTATCCTGCTGGGCATTGCAACGGGACTAGCCATTCTTTCAAAGTTCACCGCTCTTCTATTTCTCCCACCCTGTTTTTTGCTTATCCTTCTTGCAAAATGGAGGATTGGGGGCGTTGCGAACTCACCCTCAATCCGACGCTGGAAGTCCACGCTCTCCATCGCAGCGCTCGCGACAATTCTCATGGTCTGGGCGGGTTTTCGGTTTTCCGTCGAACCTATGCCGAAACCGCCTCAAGACATAGCCGCGCTGGGACACTTACCCGGTCCGCTGCATTCGCTAGCGGTTGAGAGTTTGGAACTCGTCCACTGGATCCCGGCTCCGGCTCTTTTTATGGGCCTGGATGCCGACTTGAGGATGAACTCCCACGCGCCGCCTTCCTATCTTCTGGGACATATACGTCGCGGAGGTTGGTGGTACTTTTTCATTGTTGCTGCCGCCTTGAAAACCCCGATCGCTTTCTTGGTGCTGTTCGCAGTCGGCATGGTTTCGATTCTTTGGTCGCTAAGACGAAATCAAGACTGGCGAGTGGTTGTTCCCTTGGTATCAATTCTCGCAATGCTCCTGATTACCATGCCTGCCAAGATCAACTACGGGGTTCGACACATATTAGTAATTTACCCCTTGGCGGCGATCGTGGCGGGAGCGGGGGCCATGTGGTTGTGGCAATACCGAGGCCGGCAATGGCCAATCGGGCGATTGCTTCTCCTCGGTTTGCTCGCTTGGCAAATAGTATCTACCGCCCGTTCCCACCCCGACTACTTGAGTTACTTTAACGAACTGGCTAGCGGAAAAGAGGCAGACTATCTGTTGTGGGGATGTGACCTCGACTGCGGCCAGGATACGTACCGACTTGCCCAGGTTCTTAAAGAGCGCAGGATCGATCACGCAACCCTGTGCCTTTTTACAAGTGCTGATACTACACACCTAGGTTTTCCCCGTTTCGACGACTGTTTACCCAACCAGCGAGTTACCGGTTGGGTCGCGGGCAGTGTTCGTCTGGTCAAGACAGGTGACACGTTCTGGGGAGGAAATCATCTCGACGCGTATGCATGGCTCTCGTCTTATCCGCCTGTACAACAAGTTGGGAGAACAATTCAGCTCTATTACATTCCTCCAGAATAAAGGCATGGCTATGAAACGAAACCTTCGCTCGTACCCAACTACCGTCTTGGCCATCGGTCTCCTGGTGCTCGTTGGTTTAGCGCCGCGGGTCATGGCCCAAGCGAATATCGTGGGCCAATGGTCGACGCTTCCCTACACTATGACGATCAACCCTATTCACGTGGCGCTTCTCCACACGGGTGAGGTGCTCGTTGTCGCCGGTTCGGGGAACTCCACACTTACGAAAGAATTCCAGGCGGCTACGTGGAATCCTGCGAGCGGAACTATCACCACCCAAACCGTAGGTTGGGACATGTTCTGTAACGGCATGGTAGTGTTGCCGGACGGGCGGCCTTTCATCGATGGAGGCACGACGCAGTACAACCCATTTAAGGGCGCTGCGAACGTCTCAGTCTTTGATCCTGGCACCGACACCTTCACCAATTTGCCAAGCATGGCGCGCGGCCGGTGGTATCCAACGGTGACCACGCTCGCTGACGGCACGGTCATGACGTTCTCCGGACTTGACGGGACGGGCCTGGCAACCGACAGCAATGTTGAGATTTTCACACCCAGCACCGGCAGTTGGAGTTCGCAGTACGCAGCTGGTTGGACGCCTGCGCTTTACCCACGTATGCACGTATTGCCGAGCGGCAACGTTTTCTATTCCGGGCCCACCACGAAGTCGAGGTACTACTATCCCTCAACCCATAAGTGGTCGAGCGTCGAGGCGACCACAAATTACGCGAATACTCGAACTTATGGCAGTTCCGTTTTGTTCCCTCTTACTCCTGCCAACAACTACAAACCAGTTGTAATGATATTTGGAGGTGGTCAACCAACAGCCACTGCCACCACCGAAATCATTGACCTCTCCTTGGCGACCCCGGTGTGGCAATGGGGACCCAACATGTCTGAGGCGCGAGTAGAGATGAATGCTGTGCTTCTCCCCTCCGGAAAAATTCTGGCGCTAGGCGGCTCCGTGACTGACGAGAATGCGAGCACCGCAAGCTTGAATGCGGATCTCTTTGACCCTGCGTCGAGCACTTTTTCATCAGCTGGTGCCAACGCTTACGCACGGCTATACCACTCGGTGGCTTTGCTGCTTCCCGATGCAACCGTGTGGGTAGCGGGCGGCAATCCCCAGCGTGGTACGTATGAGTCCCACATGGAGATTTATCAGCCCGCGTACCTGTTCACGACCGACGCCAACGGCCATCCCATACTCGCACCTCGACCCACGATCAGCAGCGCTCCCGCCACGGTAGGCTATGCGGGGACATTCACCGTCCAAACGCCCGATGCGACGAACATTTCTTCGGTGGTGCTGATAAAAGCCGGCTCTGTCACACATTCTTTCGACATGGACCAGCGCCTCGTAGGCTTGTCCTATACCGTCGGAGCCGGAAGCCTTACTGTGACCGGTCCTCCGAATGCCAACATTGCTACGCCGGGATACTACTTACTCTTCATCGTGAATTCGACGGGCGTTCCCTCGATAGCGAGCTTTGTGCAAGTAACATCAGGTCCAGACTTCTCGGTCACCGCATCGCCCCCGGTCCAGGGAATCACTCTGGGGGCCAGCCCGACTTACAATGTTCAAGTGGTGCCTTCAGGCGGATTCGCTGGGACCACCACACTGTCACTGACGGGGTTACCCAACGGCGCTACCGACAGTTTCAGCCCAACCCAGATCACGGGTAGCGGTTCGTCCACATTGACGATTGACACTGCCCAACTGCCGCCTCCCAACTACCCCGCGACCTATCCGCTCACAGTGGGTGGGACGAGTGGCAGTCTGAGCCGCACGTCTCCGATCACCTTGGTCGTGAACTCGCCAGGTGACTTCTCGCTCTCGGCTTCGCCCGCTACTTTGACGGTGACTCGGGGGGGATCGAGTGCTAAATCCACTATTACTCTCGCGGGATCTGGCGGATTCGTCGGGACCACCAATTTCACGGTAAGTGGATTACCTGGACCAAATGTAACAGCGACTTTCAACCCGACATCCGTAGTGGGATCTGGTGTCACGACGCTTAGCGTTCAGGCTACTGCAGTAGCGCAAAAAGGCACCTACAAGCTGACCATCACTGGGACGAGCGGAACCATTTCTCACACGACTACGGTAACGGTCACGGTTCAGTGACCAGTTTGAGACTGTTTTTTGTATTCGACCGGTTCCGCGCTGCACGTCGAATATGACATCCATCGTGCCCAGCCCTACCGAGGGCTGGCGTTCAGAGCTGTCGAGGAGGGATATGCCGCTTACGAGAAGATCGTTTTTTCAAGGCCTCGGCCTTGGAGTCACTGCGACGTCATTGAACTGGCGACCTCTTCTTGAACTCCACGCGGCCCCTCGGTTTGAATCGCCTCGGTTTGGGGAGGTGGATGATTTCATCCATCTTGATCGGAACGAGAATCCGTACGGACCGTCGCCCAAAGTGCGGGAGGCGATATGTGCCGCTGTCTCGACCGCTAATCGTTATCCCGCGTCTGAATACGACGCACTGTTGGAAGTGATCGCCCGCTCTCACGGGGTAAAGTCGGAACAGGTCGCGCTGGGCTGTGGCTCCACGGAACTGCTCCGGGCAGTAGCGACGGCGTTTCTGGGCCCGAGGAAAAAACTCGTCGTAGCCGTCCCGACCTTTGACGCGATGGAATACTATGCTCGGTCTGCCGGAGCTGAAGTCGTCGCGGTGCCGCTCACAAACGTGTTTGCTCACAACTTACGCGCCATGAGAGCCCGCATGGATGACTCCACTAGCATTGTTTACATTTGCAATCCCAACAACCCCACGGCTAGTCTGACGCCACGCAGCGACATCGAGGAATTCCTGGCAAACCTACCGACCGGCACACACGTCGTAATCGACGAGGCCTATCATCACTACGCCGGCGAATCTTCCGTGTACGCTTCTTTCGTGAATCGCCGGGTGCCCAACGATCGTGTCATCGTCACACGCACCTTTTCCCAGATCTATGGGCTCGCGGGCCTGAGGCTAGGTTATGCGGTGGCCGCCCCAGCGGTGATCGAGCGGATGCGGACGGCAGTAACTCAGGACAGTATCAACACGGTTGTGGCACGGGCGGCCACGGTCGCGCTCCAGGATGCGAATGGCGTCTCGCAATTTGTCGAACAGAATGAAAATAATCGACAGGAATTCTTTAATCAGGCCTCGGCACGGATGCTGAAGCCCATCGATTCCCATGCGAATTTTGTGATGATGGACACTCATCAGTCGGCGGATAACGTGATTCAACACTTTCACAACCACAGAATCCTTTTGGGATCAACGTTTCCGTCCATGCCTACCTACATCCGAATTTCCCTGGGTACACCCACCGACATGAACGAGTTCTGGAGGGTTTGGGATCTGATGCCTCACCCTGAGATGCAAATGTAAGCAGCCACCCGCAAAGGACTCGAAGCCGCGTCGCGGTTGGTCATGAAGGGCGTCGATCTGCGCACGGTTCAGGAGTTGATGGGGCACAAGACGATTCAGATGACCGTTCGCTACGCGCATCTGGCTCCGCAGCATCGGCTAGCGGCGGTGCAGACGCTATGCGATACTGAGGCCGTGCAGAAGGAAGCAAGTGACACCAGAACTGACACCGCACCAGCGGGCGCATTTGTTTCCGACTATGAGATCGCAACGCAAGCAATTGAACGTTCAGCAGTTGCGCAATAGGCGGGCGCGTAGCTCAAACGGATAGAGCATCGGATTTCTAATCCGAGGGTTGCAGGTTCGAATCCTGCCGTGCCTACCATCCTTCCCAAAGCCAATGCAGAAACGCAATCTCAGGGTAACGAAGTGGCTGGGTACGACTCCCGTGGTCGCCGTGTGTACGGCGTGCGGCCGCGAATTCAAAGTACCGTCGGGTTTGTTGTCGAGAGTCGTTGAGGCGCAGGAGAGTCTCCGAGCTCAATTCGCTGAGCACAAATGTGTGCGAGAGCACGAAACTCCGGAGTAGATCCGCTCGATCCTTCCCATTGTGGTAATCTTCCAGCTAAGTTATTGATAATTGGCTTGGGGCAATTTCGACCTGCAAAATCGGGGTCCGACGGTCGCGTAGAGTGCTGTACCTTGGCCTCTAGGAGACCTCTGGTGCGACGCGAAAGGGCTGGGTGGACCTGGAGGTCGTTCGAGACGCCACGTCGTCCTAAAGAGCCTGCAAATCGCGAATATCTCTCAGATAAGCGTGGTGTAGACAAAAGTGTCTGTACAATTCTGTCTCCCGCTCGATAATCGCCCGGATTGGCGATGTTCGAGCGCTCCATGTGGCGCGGCGGGCGCGCCACACATCCCCACGCTCTTCTTGCCAGAATTTCCGGCACCGTGCCGTATACTTTCCCGTCCACTCATGACCTCCCGAAATCCGTCTCGCCTGGCTTATGTCGATTGGATGCGCGGCCTGGCGTGCGTCCTGATGTTTCAGACGCATTGTTACGACTCGTGGTTGGGCGGCGATGCGCGCCAGTCGAAATTCTTTATGTATTCGCAACTCGGCGGCACGCTGCCCGCGCCGTTATTTCTTTTTCTGGCGGGAATCTCGTTTGCGCTGGTGACCGACAAGCTGCGGACGAAAGCGACTCCCGTCGATCAGATTGCACGTGCGACCATTTGGCGCGGCGCGGAGATTCTGGGCCTGGGCTTGTTGTTTCGCCTGCAGGAATATTTGATCGCGTTCCCCTGGGCGCCGTGGAGCGACCTGCTGCGCGTGGATATTTTGAACACCATTGGCACTTCGATGATGCTGATGGGCGTGATGTGCTGGGTGGTGCTGCGGGCGCGCAGCAGCCGAGTGGCGTTGGGTGCGGCGGCTGTGAGCGTCGCGTTGACGATCTCGTTGCTGACGCCGCTGATTTGGACAGTGTGGCGTCCGCGCTGGCTGCCGTGGCCGATCGAGTCGTATATCGATGGCGTGCACAATCTGGGCGTGCCGCAGGCATGGCTGTTTCCGATCTTTCCTTGGGCGGCGTTTGCGTTTGCGGGACTGGCGGTAGGATTTTTGCTTTTAAGCGATTGGGCGCGCGAGCGCCAGGCGGCAACTTTCGTGACAGCGGGTGTGGGCGGCGTGGTACTGATTTATCTCGCGAGGTGGATGGATGCGCGGCCCGGGCAAATTTATCCCGTCTACGATTTCTGGCATACCAGTCCGAACTTCTTTTTGATTCGCGTGGGATTGCTGCTGGCGATTCTGCTGGGCGCGTATGCGTGGTGCCGGTGGGGCGCAGGGCAATGGGGATTCAGTCCGCTGATTCAGTTAGGGCAGACTTCGTTGCTGGTCTATTGGGTGCACATTGAATTTGTATACGGACGGTTGTCGATTCTGCCCAAACGCGTAAATGATATTCGCACCGCGTCGCTGGGATTGCTCGCGATTTTTGTGGCGATGCTGGTGCTGTCGATTTTGCGCACGCGGTTCAAAGGCCGAGGGGCCGAAGTTTGGGGATGGTTAAGAAGGCCAGCGGGGGCGTAGAGGAAGACTTGATTTTTTCTATGACGTCATCCTGAGCCCGGTAGGGCGAAGGATCTGGCGTGCACAAGCAGTTCTCTCGCTACGCGCCAGATCCCTCACCCGGCTGAAAAGCGCCGGGTTCGGGATGACGTCGTCGGGTTAGGATAAAAATTCACGTTCTCGGCAATGCAAGCGCACACTAGGTCCCTCGACTCCGCGCGGCTTCGCCTTGCTCCGCTCGGGATGACAGGGCTGATTCGATGACAGGGCTGATTCGGTTATTTGAGTCCGACTTGCCGAATGGCGTTCTCAACTAGCTTCAATCCAATCACCCATTGCTGCCGCGCTCGTTCTTCGTCGTCGCCGTATCCAAATAAATAAAACGTGATGTAGAAGCCCGCTTCGTCGCCGTAGTAGCAGCGGCGGATCAGGAATTCAGCGGACGCGGGAATTTCGGGGACCCGTTTCAGCAATTGCGTCACGCGCTTGGCGAGGTCTTCATGCTGAGGGAATGAGAACCGCGCGGCCTCATTCGTGAAGACCAGGTCGACGTAGGATCCGAATTTGTGGGTGGCGCCGAAGATTTCTTCTTCTGGATTTAACTCGGTCGTCGACCAGGCATCGCATTTCGCGGTTTCGAAGTTGGCGCAGAGAGTTGACAGCGGCGAGGAACGCTGGCGAGTTCTTTTTCGCGCTGGGCTTCTTCGATGTAGAGCAGCAGATCGGGCTGGCCTTTCAGGTCGTAGTAGCGCGGGCCGTTGTCGGGCGCGGCCCAGGGCAGAGCGAGGGTCTCGTCGTCTGCCCCGAGTTCCACGGCGTAGTCGGCGTCCACGTTTAGTGCGCGGGCGCGGCTTGCGGTGCTGCTTGCGGTGCTGGCTGGGCTCCGAAATCTACTTTCGGGACGGCGCGCGAGCCTTCGCTGGCCTGGAAGTAAGCATCGTTCACTTTGAATCCCGCCCATCCTGCGAACAGGCTGTTGGGGAATTGCTGGACGTAGGTGTTGTAGTCCTGCAGCGTGTCGTTGTAGCGCTTACGCTCGACCGCGATGCGGTTCTCGGTGCCGGCGAGTTCGTCCTGCAGGCGCAGGAAGTTCTCGTTCGACTTCAACTGCGGATAATTTTCCGAAATGGCCAGCAGGCGTCCGAGAGCGCCGTCGAGTTGTCCGTTGGCGGCAATTTTGTCTGCGGGAGTGTTAGCCGAGAGCAGGCGCGCGCGCGCGTTGGCGATGTCACCGAACACGGTGACTTCCTGGGCGGCGTATCCCTTGACCGTATTCACCAGGTTGGGAATCAGGTCGGCGCGGCGTTGCAGCACGACGTCCACCTGCGACCACGCGGATTTCACAGCTTCGTTCTTGGTAACGAGAGTGTTTTTCACGCTCACGTACTGGCCGAAAGCGAAGAGCGCGATCAGCACCAGAATGATAATCACGATCAGACCTTTACCCATTGGTTTGTCTCCTGCGACCGGTCATCCGCTTCAAAGTTTTTGCGGACCGGTGGAATCGAGCATTGTATCGACTGCCGCGGTAACTTGCTCGACCGCGGTTAAGTAACGGGCGAAAACGTCGGCGACATCGAATTGCGAGCGCTCGGCCTTCTTTTCGCGAAGATCGAGCAACTGGAAAAAGGCCGAAGGATCGAAGCCGAGACGCCGGGAGAGAATCTCCACGGTCTCCCGCTTGGTGTTAGGGACGGGTTGTCCCATGGCCATCAGGCTGTGGCGAAACAAGGTGGTGAAGGCGGGGAAGGAACCCAACAGGAGTTGCCACATACGGTCTTTGTTTCCCGAAGCCATCAGCACGCGCTCGCGCAGCAGGATCAGCTTCTCGCGCAGTTCATATTCCAGTTGAGTACGGTGCAGGTGCATCGGAATTTCGAGGTTGGCGAGCACATCTTCGCCGAAGAGCAGGCGATGGCGTTGCTTCATGTCGAACAGTTCGATGGAGAAAACATCGGCCGAACGTTTCAGTTCTTCTTGTGTCATCACCAGGGGCGTGGGATGTTTGGCGCGGTCCCACCAGGCTACGGTGGGCGCGAGTTTATCGAGGGTAGGGTAGGAAGTGTCCCGGAGTATGCAGAGTAAGTTCACGTTCGAGTATTCGGGATGGAAGTCTGCGGTGGCCGCCGAACCGTAAAGGACGATGCTTTGCAGACGGTCTCCCGCGGCGGTGCGCGCGCGGGTGACGAATTCATTGATTTGCTTTTCGGGAATCACGACATCCTCCACAAAGCAGACTCCTCAGCGGCTGCGCCGCTTCGGAATGACAATAGGATCACCAACTGCCTCCGGCGCCGCCGCCTCCGGTGCTACCTCCGCCAAAACCGCCGAAGCCGCCACCCCCGCCGCCGAAGCCGCCGCCGCCGCTGTATCCGTCACCGCCGCCTCTCCCGCCACCACCGAAGATCAGAAACCAGAACAAGATCCGGCGCAAGGGTGGAACCAGAAGAATGATGATGATGGCAATGATGATGGCGATGATCGCGCCGGGTGAAAGTTGATTGTCGTGCTCACGATATTCGATGGCCGGAGCTGCTGGCCGGACCATATCGATTTGCACGCCGGCGTCTTGCGCGATGACATCCGCGATGCGCGAGGTGAGCAGCAGCGCCGCACCGTTGTAGTCCCCCTGCTTCAGCAGAGGGACGGCTTCGCGGCCGAAGCCTCCGACTTTCCCGTCGGGAAGAATGGGTTCGAGTCCATAGCCGGTGTTGACGTAATATTTGCGATCGTTGACCGCAAACAAAATCAGTACGCCGCGGTCTTTGCCTTTTTGTCCAATGCCCCATTGTTGGTAAAGCTTGACCGAATAATCGAAGATGTCGGCGCCGTCGACAGACTTGACGGTCACGACCGCGACCTGAGCCTGCGCCTTAGTCTCGAGTTGGCGGCAAATGTCGTTGAGTTGGGAGACGGTGCTCTGGCTGAGGACTCCGGCGAAGTCGTTGACGTATCCGGTGGGGCGAAGTTGCGCGACGGGCTCGGCACAAGCCACGACGGCGAGAGCCACGAGGAGAATGGCGATAAATGAACTTTGCCTCACCGACCTCATGTCGGGGAAATTGTACAGGATGGGGTGCGGAACGTCCGGGGGTGTCGTCTGCGAAGGACCCGAGTTGAGAAGGGCACGAGTAGGGAAGGGCACGAGGTTCACTCGTGCCATTAAGGAGTCTAATCAAACGGGCTTTAGCCCCTGAGGTAGGCTTTGTTCTGCGAGCAAACCTCAGGGGCTAAAGCCCTCGCGAACCTTGCCCTGTCCAGCCGGGGAGATAGTTGACATTTTAGACCGGGGACATAGTTGACAGATTTTGATCCGGGTTTTGGGGATGGGGTGCAGGGGAAGGGGGCGGTTCCCCTTCCCCTGCATCCTCGCTGTCGAAGTCTTGTGCTGGGGTGAGTCGGTGCAGGGTTCGGGTGTGACTGTCGAACCGTCCCAAGGCAAACCGAGCAAAGAAAATGGTGTACCAGCGCTCATCAAGGGGTTGCAGAGCGATGCGTTCTCCGACCAGAGTTTTACTCACAAACACTTCTTCCTCTTTCCAGAGAAACTGTCCGCTGGGATAGACGCGGCGCACCCGCATCGCGGCGCCGTATTCAGGTTCGGGGAGGCGCGCGGGAAACGGGCGCGGCGAGCAGTGGTAGCAACTGGCCGGCGTGCGCATGGCGAGCGCCTGGTGCGGACGCTGCTCGTTGTACTCACGGCGAAACTGATCGAAGCGACGTTGTTGCGCAGGGCGCGTGCCCGCCATCGGGCTCATCGTCTCCTGCTGCAGCGTCAAATGCATGCGTTCGTGTCGTCCGTTCTGTTCCGGATGTGCCGGCTGGATGCGCTCCGGTGCGATGCCCAGCTTCATCCACCACACCGCCAGCCGCGACAGCCCGGCCAGCGTGCGCGCCGCAAAGGGCGCGCCGTTGTCGGTGCGGATCGCTTCCGGTAAACCGTATTCGCGAAAGGCCGCTTCGAAGATGGCCTGTACCCGCGGCGTATCGGTCTTGTCCACCGCCTGGCAGCGCAGCAGATAGCGCGAGCAGGCGTCGCTGATGGTCAGCGGATCGATGCGTGTGCCGTCCTGCGTGCGCCGCCAGCCTTTGAAGTCTCCGCACCACACCCGGTTGGGCGCGCTGGCCTCAGCGAACGGTGCCGTGTAGGCCTCCATCCGCCGGCGTTTCTTGCGCGGAATCGCCAGACCTTCTCGCCGCAACAGCTCGCCGATGGTGCTCGCCGCCGGCCATTTCCGCTCACTCCACTGTCGTTCCAGAAAAGCTTTCAGTTTGCGCCCGCCCCAGTGCATGTGCGCCTGTCGCAGTTCCACAATCTCCTGCTCGATGTCTGCGGCCGTCTGGTTGGGATGGCGCTGCGGCGCGCGACTGCGCTCCTCCAGCCCACCCCATCCCCCTTGCTCATACCGAGTCAGCGTGTTATAGCCCGCTTGCCGCGAGATACCGTGCCGGGCACACAGTTCGGTCATCGTCCAGTTTTCCGACAACCACTCCTCCACAAACTGCTTACGCTTTTCCACTACTCCGCTCACTTTCCAAGGCATGCCTTGTTGTAGCTGCCTTCGGTGAACGGACCAAACTGTCAACCATCTCCCCGGTCTGTTTTGTCAACCATCTCCCCGGTCCGGACCAGTTCTATGGCACGAGTGGAACTCGTGCCCTTCCCAAATCGTGCGCGTGCTCACTTCAAATTGTTTGCAAGAATTCGATCACGCGGGCTTCGGCCCAGCGGCCGTCGTCTCCGGCGGGTTGGGCGAGGTAGGAGCAGTGTCCGCCGTCGGCGGTTTCGACGAACGTGATGTTGTGATTCGCGAGAATCTTCTTGCGCGTTTCAGGAAGGATTCGGATAAAGGGGTCGTTGGCCGCATTGAGAATGAAAGCCGGAACCGCAATGCGGTCAATCACATTCGAGGCGGCGGCGCGGGCATAGTAGTCGTCGGCGCCGGTGAATCCGCAATAAAAAGCGGTCACCTTGTCGTCAAAGTCGCGCAACGTGGTGACGCCGTTCATGCGCGAAACGTCGAAGACGCCAGGAAAGAGGTGCGCTTTCTCGCGTAAGCGGCGACGCAACTTCCAAAGGAAGTAATACTCGTACAAGCGGTTGCTGGGCAGATGCAGCGCATCGGCCGAGGCTGCAAGATTAATCGATGGGCAGACGGCGGCGACCGCGAGAAATTGCGGCGGGCCTTCCCTTCCCCACTCGCCTGCGAGTTTCAGAACCAGGTTGCCGCCCATGGAGAATCCGACCAACGCGAGGCGAGAAATATGATCGTTCTCTACCAGATGGCGCGCCACCGCGGCGACGTCAGCCGAGCGTCCGGAATGGTAAAGCGTGGGCGAGATGCCGTCGGTGCCTCCGCAATTGCGCTGATTCATGCGGATCACATTCATTCCGCAGGCCAAACCCTTGGCGGCGATGCCGAGCATGTACGTCGAATCACTGGATCCTTCGAGTCCGTGGACAATGATGACGGTGAGAGCGTTCGCGCGATCGGGCTGCCAGTGACAATGGCAGAGAATCTTGGCTCCGTCTTCAACATCGATCAGGCGTTCTTCGCCGGGTGTGGGGACGACGTGGCGCGGAAGCAGAAAGCTGCCAATGGTTTGCAGATGTCCGCCGCGCAATCCGCGGCGCGGTTGAAATGTCGGTTTGTCTTGCGCGAGGCCCACGCGTACATTTTAAATGGTTAGTCGAAGCGGAGTTATCTATGCCTATCTATGAATACATTTGCAAAGAATGCGAGCACGGATTCGAAGCATTGGTCTACGGCAGCGAAAAGGCCGAGTGTCCGAAGTGCCACAGCAAGAAGCTGACGCCACAGTTGTCGGTGTTTGCGGCGCCGGCGAAGAGTGGAGCCTCAGCGTCGTCATCGGCGGGAGCGTGCGGAAGTTGCGGCGATCCGCGGGGGCCGGGGGCGTGCGGCATGCGGAATATGAATTAGGACTGCGGACAACATCTAACCGCCGAGGACGCCGAGGTTCTTGCAAATAAGACCCCGCGTCCCCAGCATCCTCGGCGGTTTTTTCTGGGTTCTGACCAGCTATTCCCAGACACAACAATGGTTTGCGGGGGCTCGCAGTGGAGTATACTGCGGGGATTCCCCGACCCTGGTCGTGCTTCGTCTGAATCCTGGAATTTCGAACAAGGCTCGTACCTGGGAGCAGTGCAGACTTCGTATGGAAGACGACGGCAAAACTATGCCTGATTTCGAAGCTCCCAAAGCTTCGGGGGAAGGCTCGCCGCCGAAGAAGGGGACGGTGGCTGCCCAGACTCCCCCGCCGCAGTCGGATATTTCCGACGCGCCTACCATGGCGCACGCCAGCGCGATGGGCGGTTCGACGCCCGCTCCTCCAATCACAGCAATCTCCGACAGCGAGTTGGCGAAGCAAGCTCTGCTCATGCCGGGGGCGACGTTGGCTGGACGTTACCGCATTCTGAGAACGCTCGGCCAGGGCGGTATGGGTGCAGTGTATCAAGCGCGAGATCAGGAACTGGATCGCATTATTGCGTTGAAGGTGATTCGTCCTGAACTGGCGGGAAATCCCAGCATTCTGCAGCGCTTCAAACAGGAACTGATTCTGGCGCGGCACGTGACGCACAAGAACGTGGTGCGCATTTACGATCTCGGCGAATCAGAGGGCACGCGGTTCATCACCATGGAGTACGTGGAAGGCGATGATCTGCGGACGTTGCTGCGGAGGCACGGGAAATTTTCTCCCAGCCAGGCAGTGGAGACGATTCAGCAGATTTGCCGCGCGCTCGAGGCGGCACACGCCGAAGGCGTGATTCACCGCGACTTGAAGCCGCAGAACGTGATGCGCGATCCGCAGGGACGCGTGGTAGTCATGGATTTCGGCCTGGCGCGCCTGCTCGAATCGCCGGGCATGACGCAGACCGGCGCGCTGGTGGGGACGTTCGAATACATGTCGCCCGAACAAGCAATGGGGGAGACGCTCGATCAGCGGTCGGACTTGTTCGCGGTGGGATTGATTTTCTATGAACTGCTGACCGCGAAGTCACCGTACAAAGCGGACACGGGCATTGCCACGCTGGTGAAGCGCACGCGGGAAGCGGCGGTGCCGGTTTCGCAAATCGATCCCACGGTTCCCAAGTCGCTGAGTATGGTGGTCGCGCGATGCCTGGAACGGGATCCGAATCATCGTTACTCAACCGCGCAGGAATTGCTGGATACGCTGGACGCGTGGCAATCGAATCCCAGCGTGGTCGAGAAGTTGATTTCGCAGACCTCGGCGCCGCGCAGCGTGCAGGTGCAATTGAGCTTGCCCAGCCGGAACCGCATGATCTGGGTGGTGGCGGCGCTCGTGCTGATCATTGCTTTCTTCGCCGTGCCCACGACGCGGCATCTGATTTTTCCGGCGACAACACAACAAGGAGAAATCAGCGCTGGCAACATTCCTCCCTTGAGCCAGGGAAAGTATGTGGCGGTGCTTCCGCTGAAAGTGCTGGGCGATGAGAAGACGTTGGGCTATGTGGGGGCCGGATTGGTCGACGCGCTGTCGGCGAAGATGTTTCAGTTGAAGGAAGTGCACGTGGCGTCGTCGGCTGCGGTCGACAAGATTGCGAACAAAGATTTGCCGCTGACCAAGGTTGCTCAGGCGCTGGGCGTAAATTTGATTTTGCAGGGCACGGTGCAGGGATCGGCGGACAAGTTCCGCATCACGCTTGATCTGGAAGACGTCGCCAGCGGACGCCGAGTGTGGAGCGATGAATTTTCCGGTATCCCTGCCGATCTGCTGACCCTCGAAGATCAGATCTACGGCAGTGTTGTAGCTGCTCTCGAGTTGAAGCCGACGAATGAAGAACTGGCGCGCAGCGGCGTGCATCCGACCGAGAACAGCACTGCGTATGACTCGTATTTGAAGGGACGCAACGCGTTGCGTGGAAGCCAGGGCGCGCGGGATACGCAGTCGGCGGTGCAATTCCTGGAAGAGGCGTTGAAGCAGGATCCGAACTTCGCTTTGGCTTACGCAGGAATTGCGGATGCGAATTTGCGACTCTATCGTGACACGAAAGATTCGCTTTATGCGCAGAAGGCGCTGGTAGCAGCGCAGAAGGCCGAGGCGCTGAATCCGAATCTTCCGGAAGTTCACCAGGCGCTGGGAAGTGTTTACAACGCGACCGGCAAGAGCGCACAGGCAGTGGATGAGCTGCAGCAGGCGCTGAAGCTGGCTCCAAATTCGGATGAAACGTATTACCGGCTGGGTGACGCGTATCTTGCGAGCGGGAAAAAGCAGGAAGCGATCACCGCGTATCAGGCGGCGGTGAATGCGAATCCCTATTACTGGTATAACCACAACAAGCTGGGCGGGGCCTACCTGCAGACGGGCGACAGCGCGAAGGCCTTGCAGGAATACCAGCGGGTGACCGAGTTGGCGGCGGATAATCCGATCGGCTGGGGGAACATCGCCGCGGTATATGAACGGCAGGGCCGATGGAATGATGCGATTCCGGCATTGCAGAAGACGCTAGAGCTGGAGAAGGACAGCGCCGATTACTCGAACCTTGGTTTGGCTTACTTTTTCCTGCAACGCTATAACGAAGCGGTGCCAATGTTTGAAAAGGCTGCGGAAATGAGTCCGAAGGACGAGCAAGTGTTGGGCAATTTAGCCGACGCCTATCGCTGGTCCGGACACAGCGAACAAGCCTTAGTCACGTACGATAAAGCGATTGGGCTCGCGTACCAGCAGTTGCAGGTGAATCCACGATCGGCCAGCGTGATGGGAGACCTCGCGCTTTATTATGCGAAGAAGGGCGATGCCGCGCATGCGGAGCAATACATCAAGCAGGCGCGGGCAATCGATTCTTCCGACTTGCAGTTGATCTACGATCAAGTGCAGGTGTTTGCGTTGGGAGGGAAACCGCACGAGGCATTGGCGGCCTTGAAGGAAGCATTGGAGAAGGGATATTCGCCCGAGGAAGCGCAAAATGATCCGGAGTTGGTGAAGTTAAGAGGGCTGCCAGAGTTTCAGCAGTTGGTGGGGCAGTATGCGAAGAAGAAAGCGCAGTAAGCCCCTCGGGCGGTAAAACAAACGACGCTTCTAGGGCGCGACCAGAAGTCGTGCTCTTCCCGAGACAATTCGCAGCACGACTAAAGTTTGCCCTTTCCAAACCGCAAAACAAAACGGCACAAGCAAGCTCGTGCCGTTTATATCGATTCAGTGGCGTTACGCTGCGGGACGTTTGCCCCAGCGGCGGCGAGTGATGATTCCCCCGAGTCCGGTGAGCATCAAGGCTACCGTCCCAGGTTCGGGAACGTTCGCCGTTGCCGTAAAATCCAAACCGCCGGGCCAACAGGTATCCTGGACGCATCCGAAGACAATGGAGAAATTCTGCCCATTGGGAATACCAACGAAGCTGGAGTTAATGCCCGACAGGAAGATCGTAGTTATACCGTTGATCGTAGATACGGTGCAGTTGGCGAATGCCGTCGAGGTGCACCCAATCACATTCGCCGATACTCCGCTTTCGGTAAGCTTAAGGTTGTTAAAGTCCACGCCCGAGGCGTTGGTGAAGAAAAGAGTTCCCTGCCCGCTGTTGGGGACGCCGAAGGTGAAACTCGTGCCGACCGAAACGCAACCAGGGGTTGGGCAAGCGGGGTCACGGACGATGATGGTCGGATCGAGGCTGGAATCCGCGTACGCCGCCGAGGCGAATACGGCCAGAGCAATGAAAACGAACAAAAGGCGCGAAAACCTGATAGAACGATTCACGAGGTGGCTCCTACAGGTCTGATTTGTCCCAGGGGCGGCCTAGACCTGTACTCAGGGGAATTGAGCAAGCGGGGCACCATTTGGGGGGCTCCTTAAAGCCCATTTGTTTTCAAGCGATTAGAAGAGACAGTAGTTCCACGCACTACCAATTGTGCAACACTTTGCAACTGAGGCAAGGAAAGTCCGAGGTTTAAGCCTGACGGCAGCAGGGCAAGTTACTACGAACGTCTGATGATGCGAACGCCAAAACTGATACTGCTGTTGCTCTCGATGCTCGCCCCTTTTCTCACCGCGCAGGAAGGCTCTTTCAATTTGATGCCGGTTCCCGCCAGTGTACAGCCGCGCGAAGGCAAGCTTCCGATTACTCCCACCTTCGCGGTGGCGGTCACTGGCAATACCGAAGTCCGGCTGCAGCACGCGGTGGAGATTTTCACCGAACGCCTGCATGAAGAGACCGGGATGCTGCCCGTGGATGTGGGGCTGACCGACGTCTCGAAGGCGAACCTGGTGATTCGTACCGAGGCGATCAGCAGAGACGTGCAGGAGCCGGGAGAAGATGAATCCTATGCGCTCGATGTGAGCAGCACGCGAGCCACGCTAAGTGCGGCTAACACGCTGGGCGCGATGCGTGGGCTGGAAACCTTCCTGCAACTGGTGGAAGTAACTCCGGAGGGATTCGCGGTTCCCGCAGTCACGATTCGTGACCAGCCGCGTTTTCCGTGGCGTGGCCTGATGATCGACGTGAGCCGGCATTTCATTCCTCTCGAAGTGCTGAAGCGCAATCTCGACGCCATGGCGGCGGTGAAGATGAACGTCTTTCACTGGCACTTATCGGACGATCAGGGATTTCGCGTGGAGAGCCGGCGGTTTCCCAACCTGCAACAGATGGGCTCTGACGGACTTTATTACACGCAGGAAGAGGTGCGCGAGCTGATCGCATATGCGCGCGACCGCGGCATTCGCGTGGTTCCGGAATTCGATATGCCGGGACACACCACGGCATGGTTCGTGGGTTATCCCGAGCTTTCAGGTAAGCCAGGAACTTACTCGATTACGCGCACCTGGGGAATTTTTGATGCGGCGATGGATCCGACGCAGGAGCGCACTTACCGCTTCCTCGACGAGTTTATTGGCGAGATGGCGAAGCTGTTCCCCGATCCTTACTTCCACATCGGCGGAGATGAGGTCAACGGCAAGCAGTGGGATGCGAATCCGAAGATTCAGGCTTTCATGCATCTTCACAGCCTGAAGAACAATCAGGATCTGCAGGCGTACTTCAATACGCGGGTGCAGGAACTTGTGCGCCGGCATGGCAAGACGATGGTGGGATGGGATGAAATTCTGCGGCCCGACCTGCCGAAAACGATCGTAGTCCAGTCGTGGCGGGGACAGGCCTCGCTCGCGGAAGCTTCGAAGCAGGGATATCGTGGCCTGCTGTCGTATGGCTACTATCTCGACCTGATGTGGCCGGCGGCGCGGCATTATGCGGTCGATCCGCTGGGCGACGGAGCTTCAGATTTGAATGCCGAACAGCGGTCGCGCGTTCTGGGTGGTGAGGCGTGTATGTGGTCGGAATACGCTTCGCCGGAAAATATTGATGCACGCATCTGGCCGCGCGCGGCGGTGATCGCGGAAAGGCTGTGGTCGGCGCCGACGGTGCAGGATGTGGCGTCGATGTATGCGCGGATGGAGATCCTGCGGCGGCGTCTGGATTTGCTGCGATTAACGCACGACTCGGTGTATCCGTTGATGTTGCGGCGGATTGCGGGGTCGGACGATCCGGGCCCGGTGCGGGTGCTGGCTGACGTGGTGGAACCGGTGAAAGATTATGCGCGCGAAGAGTTGGCGCTGACACCGGCGACGAGCTCGAGCCCGTTGAACCGTTTGGTGGATACGGCGCGTCCGGAGAGCGCGACGGCGCGGGAGTTCTCGGAGATGGTCGATCAGTATGTTGCCGGCAAGGCGGATGGCGCGACTAAGGACCGGATGCGGGCATTGTTGATGACCTGGCGAGACAATCAAACCAAATTGCAGCCCTTGGCAACTAAGTCGTTTTTGCTGCAGGAAGTGATTCCGATTTCGCAGAATCTCTCGGCGTTGGCCGCGGGTGGTCTGCAGGCGATGGACTACATCTCTGGCGGCCAGACGGCGTCCGCTGAATGGACGAAGGAATTACTGGCGCTGGCGGAGCAGGCGAAGAAACCGCAGGCGCAATTGTTGCTGATGGTGGCGCCGCCGATAGAGAAGTTGGTGCAGGCGGCAAGTTCAAAATAGGTCGCCGGTTTTCGGTGGCTGGTCGCGGGAGGTTTGATTATGAGTTCCGCTTCATCTCCCATTTATGATCCGTGGCCCGCGTTGCCGCTTGCGGAGTGGCACGACACTTATGCGACGCTGCATATGTGGACTCAGATAGTGGGTAAAGTGCGGCTGGCGTTGGCTCCGCGGGTGAACCATTTTTGGGAAGTCACGCTCTATGTCAGCGCGTGCGGGTTGACGACCTCGCCGATTCCCTACGAGCGCGGAATATTTGAAATCGAATTCGACTTTCTCCATCACAATTTGGTGATCCAGACCAGCGAAGGATCGAATAAGACGATTCCGCTGGCGCCGCGGTCGGTGGCAGATTTCTATAAAGAATTCATGGCGGCGCTGGAGTCGCTGGGCATTCACGTGAAGATCTGGCCGATGCCGGCGGAGGTTCCGAATCCGATCGCGTTCGACAAGGACGTCATCCATAAATCGTACGATCGCGATGCGGTCAGCCGCTTCTGGCACGCATTGATTTCCGTGGACACGATCTTCAAAGAGTTTCGTGGAAGGTTCATCGGCAAAGATTCGCCGGTGCATTTTTTCTGGGGAAGTTTTGATCTGGCGGTAACGCGATTTTCGGGACGGCGCGCGCCGGAACGCGAGGGAGCCGATCCGATCACCAAGGAAGCGTATTCGCACGAGGTGATCAGCGCGGGATTCTGGCCGGGCGGCGGCGACATCAAAGATGCGGCATTTTATGTGTACGCGGCGCCAGAGCCGGAGGGTTTTTCGAAGAGCGTGGTTCTCCCCGCGCAGGCCTTTTACCATCCGCAGATGAAAGAGTTCCTCCTGATGTATGACGATCTGCGGCACGCGGCTTCGCCCAAAACCATGCTGCTTGATTTTCTGCAGAGCACGTATGAGGCGGGGGCGAATCTGGGGACGTGGGATCGGGCTGCGTTGGAACGCAGGGAATCGGGGAAAGCAGCTTAGGCTAAGAACGCGCGGCCATTCATTCCACACACTGATTTCACACACTATTGCGCAGGACAATCTCGCGAGCACGGCCCTAGTGCGTGGCGTTCACGCTGGGACGGTTGATTCCGTACTGTTTGATTTTGTGATAGAGCGAGCTGCGGGGAATGCCGAGTTTTCTCGCGGCCGGCTCGACACGACCACCTTCGAGGTACAACACTTCTTCGATGTACTGGCGTTCCATGTCTTCGAGCGTTTTCACACGCCCGTTTTGGAATTCGACGGCGTCCAGGTCGACGTCGAAGTGCAGATCTCTCTCGGTGATGGTGTGGCCGCCGCTTAGCAGCACTGCGCGCTCCAAGACGTTGCGCAGCTCGCGGATGTTCCCGGGCCAGGAGTAGGACTGCAGCATGCGCATGGTGGCGGGGCTGACTTCGACGGAACCGGTGCCGAGATCGGCGGATAGATGGCCGAGGATGCTGGCGGTGAGCAAGGGAATGTCTTCCACGCGCTCGCGTATGGGAGGGGTGATCAGAGGAAAGGCGCTGATGCGGAAGTAGAGATCGCTGCGGAAGTGCTTATCGCGCACCCGGCGCGCCATATCCTGATGGGTCGCGGCGATCAGGCGAATGTCGACGCGGCGGTCGCGGACATCGCCGAGACGGCGAAACTGCTTTTCCTCCAGAACCTTCAGCAGCTTGGGCTGCACTTGGAGATCGACGTCGCCGATTTCGTCGAGAAACACGGTGCCCTTGTGCGCGATCTCGAGCAATCCAGTTTTGGTTTGTCCGGCCCCGGTGAAGGCTCCGCGTTCGTATCCGAACAGTTCGGACTCGAGCAACTCGCGCGAGAGAGCGCCACAGTTCAAGTCTACAAAGGGGGAAGACGCACGCGGTCCGTTCTGGTGCAGCCAGCGGGCGAGGACGCCTTTGCCGGTTCCGGTTTCACCTTGAATCAGAATGGGACTATCACTGGAAAGAACCTTCTTGGCAGTTTCGGCCAGTCTGGCGATGGCGGTGCTGGTTCCGAGAAAAAGGTCGAGGCTCCGGCGTTGCAAACGATTTTTCTCCACCAGTTGCTTCTGCCGGTTGCGTTGATTTTCAATGCAGCGTTGCAACATCAGAGACAACGTAGCCATTTCGATGGGCTTGGTAAGAAAGTGTTCCGCGCCAAGCTTGACCGCTTCGACCGCGAGATCGATGGAGCCATATCCAGTGAGAATGATGACCGGGATAGTGGGATCAATCGCCCTGAGGCGCGGAATGAGATCAAGGGCATTGCCATCGGGCAGAGAATAATCGATCACAGCAGCGTCGGGATGCCCGGCCCGCCAGAGTTGTTCGGCTCCGGCGCTGGTTCCAGTGGCCAGCACATCGTAGTTATGGCTTTGCAGAAAATCGCTGAGGGTTTCGCGAACCGCCAATTCATCTTCCACGAGAAGAATTCTGTCTTTTAACATTGGGCCCTCTTGCGTGTTCGTTGCTCCTGCCGCGTGCCTGGCGGAATGTCAGCTAGCGACCAGACCTCATGCCTACAACCCCACAAGACACCCTTGCCGCGTCGATACCCATGGTAGGTAGGCTCCGACGAAGACCGAGGTCCTTCAGAGTTCCAACTACCGGGACAGCACCCGAGCCGTCCCAGCACGACGTTGCGGCGAATCAAGCGACTAATTACTCAGGTTTTTAAGCGGGGAGGTCATCCATATGCGTTGGACTTTCCCCGAGCCAGATGAGACCAATTGCGGCGATTTTAAGCGACCAGCAGGGGCTCGGCGCTTCAGGCACGCGAACTGTTCCGAAAAACGAACAAGCCGCTTCGAGAACAAGTCCGTGCTGGAGATTCTCGTGCTGTGACCACGACACGGGACTTAGGGAGTTGGGACCAGAAGCGATCGTCTTGACGCCTCACCCGGCAGAAACGGAGGCTTGCGAGCCGCTTGCGGGAGCGCGCAGACGGGCCAGATGGCGTGTAAGTCCGTTGAGTTGCTGATAGCGCTCCACGACCGAACCGGAAGAGAGGCCAGCACCAGGCAAGACGATGGCGGTCCAAAGATTTGCCGTGACCAGAAAACAATGAAGGCGCAGGCGAACAGCATTGTTAGCGAGTTGCTGAGCGGCTTCGGCAATGCCGGCATCGGCATGATGGCGCACGGCCTCTCCCAGCCTGGTGAGAATGGCAGCGTTGTGGGAAACCGCCGCTACATATTCAGTCGCCGCTCGCAGGCGCTCGCGCTGCACCGAGCGAAATAACGCGGGAGGCAAACTCGTCCGGAGAAAGGTCTCTTCATCGGGATCGACAAGGTTACAGAACGCCTCGATGTCAACCGGTTGCAACTGAGAGGTAAGTTCGTTGGGCGATACATTTAACGAGGACCTTCGGCGAGAGACGGCGAAAACCACCACCGGCAACAAACAAGCGACGAAAATAAGAATGACGGTAATCATCATTTCTAAACCGAGAGCGGCAGCATACCTCGCCTTCCGCAGATCGCACAACAGGCGCTTCAGTAAAAAATTGTCGAGCCAGAAACCGAACGCAGGGCTGTTCCTGACCAGGCGAGCGGCGCTGTTCCGGTGCGGTCGCGGTTAGCGGCAAATGCCGCAACGCTACAAGGCTACTCCTTTCCCGAGAACTGCAACCGTGTTAGTGTGCATTAAGTCGGACCTGTATCTAGCATGGGCCGTTGAATATTTCAGTTTTCCGGAATCCGAACAAGTCTTATGCCGTTGCATTCCGCGCTCGAAGATCTGCGAGACACTACGCTGCGAAGAGTTACCGGTCTGCTGGCCAGGTTGAACTACCTTGCGCGGCTGCGAGGGAAAGACGGCAAATACGTTCACTGGGGATTGGCCCGAGTCCACGGCGAAGCAGCGGCGCAGGAAGCTCTTTCCGAAGCTCATCGCGCAACGACTGCGGAAGTACTACGCACGCCGTTGCGGCGAATGGTTCGAGACGCGGAGACCTCCAGCGAAGCGCAAGACGCAGATCCTCAGCACTATACGAAGGAATTACAGGAGCGGGCCGACGAGCTTCTGCCGTCGAATCCAGGGGCGGGGTCCGAAACGCATCTCAGGTCAGTGTTGCGCGCTCTTTCACACCTGGTAAAGCCTCGATAGCCTGCCACTCTCCCAGTCGCATCGCCACGCCCACCACTTGGCCCACGATTTCGGCTTCTTGTGGATGCTTCAGCACGCGCACCGAAACGGGAGACAGAGGGTGCGGCTGCAGAATCAGATTGTCGCGCTTCAGCGTGCACCAGCAACAAGTGTGGCCATCGCGCGTTTCCACAAAATAGATGGGCCGCTCATATTCTGAACGCCAGACACCGTCCATCACCTTGTTGCGCGACTCGTCGACCTGGATGAAGGTTCCCGGAGGCAGGATGGGATACATGCTGAAATCTTCGCTGCCGATGTATCCGTAGGTGAAGTTGTGGTTTACGAATTGCGCGAGGTATGAAAACGGAACCGCTCCCCACTGTTCGATCATGCGTCCAACATTGCTGGTGCGCCGGATATCGAACGAAGGATCGAGACGAGTGGGCATCTGTACCATGCTGGCATGATCGAGAGCTTCCATACGATGGGATTTAGGAGGAATGGCAAGAGTCAGATCAGCGCCGCCTTCGTTGGTATCGACACCGTACCAGCGCAAGATCTCATGAAGATCGCGACGATAAATGATAGACAGGGCATAGATACGATAAATGCTGGGCACGATGCCCTTGGTCTCGATGTCAGACAAGCGGCTGGGACCAATCAGAAATTCTTCGTTACCATGCCTTTGCGCGATGCGAGCGCTGGCGCTCTCGACATCTCGCATGGTCAGTCCTAATCGCTCTCGAACGCCGCGAAGATTTTGGCCCGCTCCGAACATGCTTCACCTGTCTCTGGGGAAGTGATCGAGCTAATCATAACCCAGCTGGAGAGCAAAACTTGGCCTCTGCAGTTCCGGCAAACCCGGTGTCCAATTTTCGGACCAGGTCAGGATCGGCACCTTGGCGCGAATGCGTCAGGTGTGCTTGCGGACCTTCATACTAGCAATCTGGTGGAATTTCAATGAATTTTGCGGGAGAGAATGGCTTGCAGCATCGAATTCCTTGTCTGAATCCGGGACCTCAACTTCAGAGGAATTTAGCAGAAGGACGCCGGGGCATGATCATCCCCGGCGTCTGTTCCGTTTAATGAGCCGCCTTAAAGACGAAATCAATGGACTTGGTTTCGTTCGCCCCGATCGTGACGGTCTGGGTGGAGGTTCCTAATTTCTCGTGCCACGCTTGCAAAGTGTAAGTGCCTGGAGGCAGATCCTTTAGCTCGAACGCACCACCCTTCGCGGTCACTGAAAAGTAAGGGTGTTTGAAGACTGCGATGTAGCTGTGCATCCAGGGATGCACATTGCAGCGCACGGGAATCGCAATCTCCTCGCGGCTAAAGGTCTCTTCCAAGGGAGACCCCGGTGGCTGGGCCTTGTTCCACTCGCGGTTGTTGGCAGGCATGGGGTGGATGTTGTGCATGGTTTTGTCGCTATTGACAACCTCCAGCTTCTGATTCGCCTGGATCGCCACGACATGTGGGACGTACATGCACCCTTTCTGCTCAATAACCGCAGGCTGGGGGGGAGGGTCGAAGTTGCGTCCGGGTAAGCCTTGGGAAACAAAGACGATCACATTCTCGAGACCGCCGCTGGCGTCGGCAATAACGTCATCGGTGACGACTCCGCCTGGGTGAAGCTTGGCGCAACTGGGATCGGCGGCCATGGAGACATGAGTGGACTTGGGTACAGGCCCTTCTACTTTCACGACGCCGCGCACGCCGGTGGAAGCAGACGTCGGCGCGTCGGCGGCCAGCGCGTTCAGGCTCGCGCAAACCGCGACTACCATTAAGATTCCAAACCATTTCGTATTCATACAGCACCCGCTCTCATTGAGTTGGAGGAAGCCGGAGTGATTCCGGCACTCTGAGCGCGAGTCTAGGAGCGACGCCCGATGACGGTGTCAGGCAGATGTGAAAGATACGTCATTCTTTTGCCACGGAGAAAGACGGGTGAAACGAATGTTGCGCGACAAATGGGAGACAGTTCCGCTGTAGCGACGAGGGTTTGAGAGAGTGGGGGAAGCGTTCGCCAGAAGCGGGTTAAGAGCGACCAGAGCGCTGGACGCTTCAGCTGCAACTGACAAAGATTTGACATTCCAGTGACAAACCGCCGCTCCGTGTGACGCAATCTCAGGGTCCTCGGAGGATGTTATGAAGGTCGTAAAAGTTCTGGCCGCCATTATTCTTGTCTCTGCCGTTGCGTTTGGCGGAAACAAGAAGCCTTCTCTCAGCACCTATAAAACAGTCAGCATGGTCGCTTCGACAATCCCCGCCAACGGGGATGTGAACCCCTACGGAGTGGCGCGGGTGACGCAAAGCGTCGGGAATCTGGTAGCGGGCAACATTCTGATCAGCAACTTCAACAGCAGCGCCAATCTTCAGGGAACCGGGACGACAATTGTCCAGATTTCGCCGACCGGAACGCAAACCTTGTTCGCACAAATCGATGCCTCGACTCTGCCGGGGCCGTGCCCGGGCGGCGTCGGTCTTACAACGGCGTTGTCGGTATTCCAGACGGGATGGGTCATCGTGGGCAGTCTACCGACTACAGACGGTACTTCGGGAACAGCCCAGGCCGGATGTCTGATTGTGCTCGATAGCCACGGCAACGTGGTGGAAACGTTCTCGGACGCGAACATCAATGGTCCGTGGGACATGACGTCATACGAAGCCAACGGGCAGGGATATTTGTTCTTCACCAACGTCTTGAACGGCACGCTCCGCGGTGGCGGCACGATTGTTCATGACGGGACGGTGGTTCGCCTGGTGGTGACCGACACATCGGCGTCGATGCCAACTGAAGTGTCGGAAACAATTATCGGATCGCAGTTTGAAGAGCGTACCGACCCGGCGGCACTGGTGATCGGACCGACCGGCGTAGCGCTCGATCCAGTGGGCGATATCCTCTATGTGGCCGACAGTCTTACCAATCGAGTTCAGGCAATTCATGACGCCCTGGTGCGCACGACCAGAGCGTCTACCGGAGTGACGGTTTCGACAGGTGGATTCCTTAACGATCCGCTTGGACTCACGCTCGCTCCCAACGGAAATCTGGGCATCGTGAACGGCAACGACGGCAACATCATTGAGATCACTCCCGCGGGCGCGCAGATCTACCATCAATTGATCGACAGCAGCGGAAATCCTCCGGGAGCGGGAGCGCTCTTCGGCCTGGTGGTGGTGAAGAATCAAGGCGTTTATTTCGTGGACGATGCGACCAACACTTTGAACGTGCTGCAGTAGTTCCTGGAGCCGTCCCATTGCGGCCTGACTTTGCCCCTCCGGACAGAGTCAGGCCGCGTTTTTTTGCCGCCCGTTCGTCCATGGGAGGGCATGGCAAGTTGGGGACCAAGCAGGGGGATTATGTGCTGGCGTTTAGCTTGCCGTAGCGAAGTACCTCGGGCGCTAAAGCGCGATTTAAGAAGAAGCGTATCCGCAGCGCTGAAGCGCTGCGCCACCCAAAGGCACGCGGCTAGAGTTGCAGGTTCGCATTTCACTCGAAGGAATCAAGCAAATGGGATGCGACGCGTGTACGGACTAAGTAACACCGAAGAAGAACGAAATCAGATGCAGCCGGAGCGCGAAGATCCCAGCGGATCCCTCATTTTGCCCGCCCGCAGGAACACCCTTGCCAACACCCTGCCGCTTTTGTCTTCCGAACACACTTCTCTAAGAGCTCTCACCTAAGGTCAGTCCCGTATGGCGATTTTCCTCAAGCATGTCGAATTTGCGTTCCCGTACAAAGTCTCGCGGTGACAGACGCTCTCGCAAACCATAGAAGCTGAGCGGGATTCGGCAGTTGGCGAAGCGGTTGCAATTTATAAACCCCGAGTCTTAGTCCACACAGGAGGTAAGACATTTAAGTTATGAAAAACATTCGATTACGTCCGACATACCCGCTGTTTTTGATGACCTTGATAGCACTACTCTGGTTTGCGATGCCGGCGAATGCGCAAGGGGCGCCAGCCGCGGACCGCAACGACATCACTCGCTCGGAGCTGGCCACGTTCGATCAGTTTCTCGACAGCCATCCGGAAACCGCCGAGCAATTGCGTAAAGATCCTTCGTTGATCAACAACAAGGAATTCATCGAAGGACACCAGAACCTGCAAGAATTTCTGGAGGAGCATCCCCAGGTTCGTGAAGAGCTGAAGGAAAATCCCAACGCGTTCATGCACGGGGAGCAAAGATTTGAACGGCGTGAAGACGACCGCGATCGTGACCGCGATCGTGACCGTGATCGCGACCGTGATCGTGACCGTAGGGATAACGACCGGGGCGCGGTGGTGAAGTTCGATCAGTTTCTCGATAGCCATCCGGAAACCGCCGAACAGTTGCGCAAAGATCCTTCGCTGATCAACAACAAGGAATTCATCGCGGGTCATCAGAATCTGAAGGATTTCCTCGAAGACAATCCTCAGGTTCGCGAGGATTTCAAGGAAAATCCGAATGCGTTCATGCACCAGGAAGACCGCTTTGATCGTTCCGGCGACGATCGCGATCGAGATCGGGACGCAACTCGCGGACAGCTCGCGAGTTTCGATCGCTTCCTCGATGGCCATCAGGAAATCGCGGAACAACTGCGAAAGAATCCGAGCCTCGTAAACAATGAAGAGTTCGTAGACAAGCATCCTGCCCTGCATGAATATTTGCAGCAGAATCCGGGAGTGCGCGCCGATCTAAGCCAGAATCCGAACGGTTTCCTGCACCAGGAGCAGCGCTTCGACCGGCACGAAAATATCGCCGACCGGCGTTCGCTTGATCCGGATATGGCGAGCTTCAACGAGTTCCTCGGCGGCCACTCGAACGTCGCGGAGCAACTCTCGCACGATCCTTCGCTGGCCAAAAACCAGGAATATCTGGAGAGCCATCCTGAACTGCAGCAATACCTGAAGGCTCATCCTGGCGTGCAGCAGCAGTTGGCGCAGAACCCGCAGGTCGTGATGAAGTCGGCGCAGCCGATGACGAGCGGTACTCCGGCAACCAATCCGGCCAAGCCGCCGCAACCTGAACAGAAACCCAAGCAATAACGTTCCCACGGGTGGAGGGAAGGCCGATCGCGGCCTTTCCTCTGCTGGAACGTGAAGTTGCGGGAAGGAAATTTGCGAAGACGGAGACAACATGAACATCAAGATTTATGTGATCCCGGCAATTCTACTGGCGTTGGCGCTTCCCGGAGCGGTGTCCGCCAAGGCAAAGAGAAAGCACGTAGAGCGCGGCATGCTTGAGAAGATGGAAGCAGTTCCATGCGGCGCTAGAGAACGAGGCCTTACCGGGTTGGGCAGCGTATTCGGGTCGGCGGGGATCGAGCACGTAAATTCAGATGAGAAGATGTGCCCGCAATACCTGCTTCGCACCGACGAGATGGAGTATCACATTCGCCCCACGGACGGAAAGCATCCCGTAGTTTTGCCGGTGGGCAAAGAGGGCGAGTTCAAAATCAAGAAAGACCGTATGTTCCTCAAGGTGCCCGACGGAGACCAAAAAACGAGAACTTATCAAGTCGTGGCGATGAAACCTGTAAATACCAGCGAGAACACTGGGGAGGAAGCGGCAAGACCGATCAGCAAACCGAACTCTGACAGGCTGGCTGACTCGGCATCGCCCAGACCGCAAGTGAGAAACGATACGGCAGGCCCGGCTCCCACGACGTCGGCTCCGGCCGCTCCGGCTCCGTTGGTTCAGCCACCGCCCAACACCGACCCTCCGCATCTGTGACGCTGCGAGACCCGCTCCGGCCCGTCTCGCCGGAGCGGGAAACCTTGAGAATGAAATTTATTAGGCCGCGGGGAGAAGTGAGTTGGGGTGGGAGACGGGAATCGAACCCGCAACGTCCGGAGCCACAGTCCGGTGCTCTGCCAGTTGAGCTACTCCCACCGCGTTCTAGGAATTATACAGCGGATGTTAGGCTTCGGGCGTCAGGCTTCGGGCGTCTGCCCCGGCCTGCTCTTTAAGCAAGAACAGGTAAAATGCGAGCACGCAGTTATCATCTGAATAAGCAATCGCATCGGGGGTGAGCCTTGCTTCGACCTGTTGTTGTGCTCGTATTGACTCTCCTCTGTCGAGCCACGCTCGTGGCCCAGAATGCGCCTCCCGAACGCAAAGTCGTAGCTAACGTGGTGGTCTCGGAGCGTGATCCGGCGGTACGAGTGGGACTACCGAAGGCTGCTCAGTATGTTGGAGCAGATCGCTGGGTCCTATACGGCATCGCGGATTGTGAACTTCACGCTTTCGTCGAAGCGGATGCGAAGAAGAACGTTCAGCGTCTGTATTGGGTGCAATTTGAAGGTTATTTGCCGAGCCATCCTGACTTGCATCACACCTACGACTCTCCGAAGCATACGACCATCGGCGGTATGGATTTTTATGTCGACACCTGGGTTCGAACGAAAGACGCGACGATAGAATCGGGCTCTGACCGTGAGCACATCGAGGCGCTCGTCCGTGCCAAGGGTTATCGGATGCCGCAGGCAATGAAGTATGTGCGACTCGTGCACCTTCTGGACAAAGAGAAGCGCAAGGAGTTGATGATTATCTATGGCGACGATCTCGCGCCAACCGGGTTCACCGCGGCCGAAGTGAACGAGGGCGGCAAATCCCATGACCGGTCGCCGGGCTTGGCCGATGCCCTGCTCGAAGATGCGCAGGGACGCATCAGGATTGAGCCGGCAAAGCCGTGAGCTGAGATTCGCCTCGTCAGAGCCTGAAGGCGCAGACGTCGCCATCGGGTTTTGAGCGCTAGCGCTCTCTGACTCATCGACCTTCAAAGAGGCGAAACAAAAGCGCAAGCTTGCGAAATCTGTTTTCGTAGACTGGAGGCCGGAACTCAACCAGCATACAATCTCTTCTCGTGAAAACAGAGCCGGGGAATATACCAGCAGCGAAGAGTCACACTACGCTCTCGCCGCGAACGAACGTGCTACTCCTCTTCGTTTGGGCAATGGGCGCTGTTTTTGCGTTCTTGTTAGTCCAACCTCGCTTGCCCATCGCGCTAGGCTTAGCGGGCGGTGTTTTAGGTGCCATCGCAGGAACGATGCAACACCTTAGCATCGGCCAAGACCCGTCTCGATTTGTGGCGGCTTCGTCTCTAATGGGAGTGCGCCGCGCCCTGACTAGCACCGCGTGGGGTCGCAAATATATTGCGTGGCTTTATTTTTGCAAGGTTGTTCTTCTGTTAATTGCATTCCTGTTGATAAGGGAGCCCTTAATCCGCGTCGTCCTGGGCTACCTAGCAGCCTATTTCTCACTGATGCTTGTCCGTGACGCGGTGACCTTGAGGGACACTTACGTTCTTCACAGATTGGGAAATCCCTCTACGGCAACTCCTGAAATTTCTTGATGCGTCCGATTTCTGCCCGATTGTTGGCGAAGAATCGCGATAACGCTCACAGCGGGGTGTTGAGTATAATCGCCGAGTTCGTCATGGCTGCCAATCGAGCGCATATATCTCAGGACTGCTGATGTTGCGGGTCACCAGCAAAGAATCACCCGGCCCCAATCCGCTCCACTCTGCGTTCGGTCCCCAGAGCCGGTGAATATCTTTCAGGCTGGCCACGCGCTCCAGCCTGTGATCGGAAATTCGCACCCGGAAGAATGCCGGATCTTCCGTAAAAGTGGAATCGAAATACAGGTACTGCCCATCATGCGACCAACTCGGATATCCGATGCTCATCCGCACCACCTCGGTCCATTGTTGATTAGTGCGATCGAACAGCATCAGGGCTTGAGAGTCCGTCGTAATTCCCGCGATGTAGCGGCCATCGGGGGACCAGCGCGGTGAGAACAGGTTCCCCCCTCCCGGAATGGGGGACACCTTCCCCGTCCCCCGATCCAGAATGCTGATCTTGTTGCTGATGGCCCCCAAGTCACCCAACGACAGCACAATTGACTTGCCGTCTGGGGACCACCCAGGGTCAAAACCAGCCGTCGCTCCGGGGATCAACTCTCGCAAACCCTGCCCATCCGCCGCCACCAAGTATGCCCGCCAATCTGTGTTCAGGGTTCTCGCCATAAAAACGATCTGAGTTCCGTCCGGAGACCATCGCGGTAAAGCCGCTTCCATGACGCTCGGGTCACTCAACTGAATCCGGTCGCTGCCGTCGATTTTGCTCGACCAAAGCGCCAGTTCTGGCACCGAAACATAGGCCACTCGCTTCCCGTCTGCAGAGAATGCCACATCCGCTACCGAAGCGCCGCCGAGATATGGTACGAACGATCGTCCGTCATACCGCAGCACCTCGGATCGAGGTTGCCCGCCCAGAGCGAAGATCCTCTTACCGTCCCGGGATGGAACTGGCAGCCAGAAGTCCAACGGACCATTCGTTAATTGCACGGGCTTAGCTTGTGGTCGAATCCACGAGTGTGTTTCCGGGAGCGCCCACAGGCTAGTTCTGCCTGCACGCAAGCTGGTGAAGAGAAAATATCTTCCATCCGGAGTCCATCGCCCACAGCATTCATGCGGGGGGACGTTCCAGTTCGGAAGCAGGGGATGAGGTCGGCTCCCGTCGCGGTTGAGTTCCCAGAGCTCGCTGGATCCGGTTTTCATGTTTCCCAATGTCAAGCGGATTTTCCGTCCATCCGGAGAAACCCGCGCGTCCTCGACATTTCCCGCAAGGGTAGCAAGTTTCCTGGCATCGGACCCGTCAGGGTTTGCCTCGGAAAGATCGGCCCCGCGTGCGCATAGCAAACGATGACCGTCCGGGGACCATATGACCCCGTGAGCGGCCACAGTGGCCACAGTTCCCAGTGGTCGCGGCGAACCAGCGGGTAAAGGAAGGAGCCAGATCGGACTTTCTTTATTGGTGCCCTCGAAATCGCCGATCAGGATCGAGGAGCCATCCGGGGCGATGTCGTCGAGAAACGTATTCATGAATGGCGTCGCAATCAACGCGCTGTCGCCACCGGAAACGGAAACTTCGCCCAGCGCAATGCGGTCTCTGTCCGCGGCCTGGAAATAGAGCCTCTGCCCGTCCGTGGCCAGGGCAGACATCTCGTGAATTTTGCCCCCGCTGGTGAGCTGCGTGAATCCTGTAATGCGCGGCACTGCCTTCGGTTTCAGCTCGATCACGAGGCCGGCAAGCAGAACTGCCAAACAGCCGACGGCGATAACCGCCCACCATTTCCTCGACCTGCTCGCAGCTTCACCGGACCGTGCTGAATCTGACTGGGATCCTGCTCCATTCGCCGCATCGGGTGCCTTGTTCGAAATCGGCGCTGACATAGCAAGAATGCCACTCCCCGCTGCGCGGAGATCCCGCTCCCGGCTGGCCGTCGAAATCGGTGCGATGAACCGGTATCCTCTGCGGTATAGCGTTTCAACAAATCGTGGATTTTCGGATTCTTCTCCCAGGGCCTGCCGCAGCTTCTTTACCGCGCTGTTCAGGCTCAGGTCGAAGTCGACGAAAGTGTCTCCAGGCCAGAGACGCTTCTGCAGTTCCTCGCGAGTAACAATCTCGCCCGGGCGCTCCAGCAACATGGAAAGGATTTGGAAGGGCTGTTCCTGCAGCTTGATTCGGATTCCCGACTTCCGGAGTTCACGAGCTTGCAGGTCAAGTTCGAAGACACCGAACTGGATGATGTTCGAGTTGGCAGCTGATTCTGCCATAGAGTTCGCTGTTCGATCCAGAAAGTCTAACACTGTTTCACGCTCCGCCTGGGGATCACATTTCTCGGTGACTCCCACATTTTCAATCGGTTAGCAGATCACATTTCCTTCTCGACTGAATCATGACCGACCCATTGTTATGCCCGAGTCTCAACTGCGAGAGTGCGCCACAAGCCGCAGACCAAAGCGGCTCGGCCAGAGCGGTTCGAAGCCGGGGCTGGCAAAAAAACTTAGGAGGATGGTTATGAATAAACGGACGTTGCTGTTCGCAGCTCTGTGCCTGGTGATGGGAAGTGCGGTGCTCCAAGCCCATGGTCAAACGGGCGGCGTGAAAGTCAAGATCCCGTTCAATTTCATGTTCGGAGACAAGACATACCCGGCAGGCGAATACGAATTCTCGGCAGCGAAAGACACCGTCATCGTCCAGGATTCAGAGGGCACTCGCCTGGCCATGAGCATGGCCAACCATGTTACTGGCCGTTCCGCAGGAAAGAACGGGCGAGTGGTCTTTGAGTGTTATCTCGATCAGTGCTTTCTATCTCAGATTTGGACCCCTGCTCAGGACAACGGTCGCCAGATGCTCCGCTCTCGGATGGAAAACCGGGTCGCGACGAAACAGACGGGAAAATACATGGCATTACTGGGGACAAGCTCTCAGCAATGATGTGGGTCACGGGAGGTGGCCGCGCAAGCGAATGGGCCGCTTCCCCCTCGCCCTATTGCAAGCCCAAAACCTCTTCCCCAGCACCTCAATGTGCGTGTTGCTCTGCGTCCTGACACGGGCATTGCGGTTGTTGGGTCATGGGCACACCTCAATAAAGACTTCTTCCGATGCCCCCTTCATTCGATCTGCACTGTGTTTGCACACCCATAACTGTCGTAACATCCCCGATTTCACGCAATATAAAAAGGCGCCCACTTTTACGATAGGTTGAGATTGTTCGCATCGCCGACCTAGCGAAAAGGAGCGCCTTTATGAGTCAAGAAAAGTATATCGGCATGGACGTTCATCAGGCCACTATTTCGGTTGCCGTGATGGAGGCTTCGGGCAAGCTGATCATGGAATGCCTGCTGGAGACCAAGGCGTCCACGATCGTCGAGTTCATCCAAGGACTGCAGGGGACTATGTCGCTCACCTTCGAGGAAGGAACCTCAGCTGCCTGGTTGCACGATCTGCTGAAACCCCATGTCAGCCGGCTGGTGGTTTGCGATCCGCGAAAGAACGCTCTGTTGAAGGATGGCAGCAAGAGTGACCGCATCGATGCGCGCAAGCTGGCGGAGTTGTTACGCGCCAACCAACTCCAGCCCGTCTACCACGGCGAACATGGAATTCGCACCTTAAAGGAGTTGGGGCGCAGTTATCTGACCATCACCCAGGATGTCACCCGCGTCATGAATCGCATCAAAGCTCTGTACCGCAGCTGGGCGATTCCCTGCGCGGTACAACCGTCTACGCTCCACGTCATCGCGCCGAGTGGTTGGCCAAGATCACTGAACCAGGAGTTCGGGTTCGAGCGGAACGGCTCTATCAGCAACTGGATCTGTTGCAACCGGTGCGTCTCGAAGCGCGACGCGAGTTACTGGTGGAAAGCCACAAGCATGCGGCCGTGAAGTTACTTCGCCAGATTCCTTCGATCGGTCCGATTCGCTCGGCCTTGCTGGTGGCCTTGCTGCAGACACCGCACCGTTTCCGTACCAAGCGCCAACTATGGGCCTACAGTGGTTTCGCCGTCGAGACCCACGACAGCGGGGAGTACCGCTCTGTGCGCGGCAAACTGCAACGCAACCGCGAGCGCATGACGGTACGCGGTCTGAATGACAACCACAATCGAGATCTGAAGAATCTGTTCAAAAGTGCTGCCATTTCTGCCAGCACACGTCCTGGCCCCCTGCGCGACTTTTATGTGGCTCGGGTGGAGAAAGGAATGCGGCCGACCATGGCGCGTCTCACCTTGGCACGGAAGATTGCCGCGATCAGTTTAACCATCTGGAAGAAAGGAGTGGATTTCGACGCCAAACAATTGCATCGGCAAGCAGCTTGAGCATCTCTGAGGAACAGGCTTTTCCATCTCTGCGGTCTTCTCCGGTGGTGGGCGGTCGGGTTCTGGAGATGCTCGGTTCGAGGGTGAGTATCAGTCAATGAGATCGGCCCCGTGTGCTTCGGCACCGAGTCACCCATTACACGCTATGCCCCCTCGGATAACCAGAAATAGCGATAGGCCACGAGCCTCGGATAGAACCATGGTTGACATCGTTCTGCTTGCCGCGTCTTGCACACTCGAACTTTGCCACCATCAGCAGAGAAAGCTTACGAGAATGGACAACAAGCCGAACCTCTTCAGAGGTAACGAAACAGAGTGGGCTGGATCTCGAGAAAGAATCTCGATCCTCCGGTCGAGGCGGAGCTTTTTTCTTGACATCCCTTTTTATAGAACTCATTGACCCAGGATCGAGGTTTTAAGGACTCGGTACGAATTGCCAAGGGTAGCGGAAGAGCCGCTTTGACGGCTGAGGTCCGACGTCTGCCTCAGCGGCCTACGCCTACGTATTGGAATCCCATGGAGCGAAGGCGGCTGGAGTCGAGAAGGTTCTTGGTATCGAAGATGAGGGGGCGTTTGAGGGCTTGCTTGATGCGTCCGAAATCGAGCGCGCGGAATTCGGGCCAACCGGTGCCCACCACGAGAGCGTCTACGCCTTCGGCGGCGGCGTACGGAGTCTCGCAGTAGAAGACGGTGCCATTCAGTTCCATACGCGCTTCCGGAATCGCAACCGGGTCGTAGGCACGCACGCGAGCACCCTTAGCGATGAGGCTCTGGGCAAGACGGAGCGAAGCCGATCCCGCGACGGAGTTGGTGTTCGGCTTGAAAGCGAGGCCGAGGATGCCGACGTCTTTGTTCTGGACTGATTTCACTACGGCGGAAATCTTGTCGACCATCTGCTCGGCGAGATTCTGATTCACCTCGCGGGCGGCGCTCAATACTTTCAGGGAGACTCCGTTGGCCCGGGCGAGTTCGGCGAGCGAGTCCATATCGGTTTCGGCGAAAAGGCCGCCCATGCCGGCGCCGGGTTGCAGGCAGCGCGGGGCGATTTTCTTGTCGAGACCGAGGGCGAGCGCGAGATTGACGGCATCTGCGTTCACCCGTTCGCAGAGGCTTGCCAGTTCGTTGATGAAAGAAATCTTGGTGGCCACGAAGGCCGTCGCAGATTCGCGAACCAGTTCCGCGGTTTCATGATTGGTGACAATCACCGGAACGCCGCGCATCACCAGGGGATGAAAGATCTGCTTGATGGCCAACACCGCCTCGTTCGAAGGCGTGCCCAGGATGATGCGATCGGGCCAGTTGAAGTCCTCTACCGCGCAGCCGGGAGTGAAAAACATGGGCTGCGAAACGATGGTGGCTTTCAGCTTTTCTTCTTTCAGACGCTTCTCAACTCCAGCGGCAGAGCCTACTGAGACCGGCGTGACCAGCGAAAGCACCGGAGGCTTGGTCGCCGAACGCGCGATCCGGACGGCAAGATCGGACAAGTGCTGGGGCGAGTCTTCGGCAAGAAAGATGACCTGAGCCTTGCGCGCAAACGATTCCATGTCGGTCGAATAAATTAACCGTCCCGAGCGTACATTGCGCTTGATGACCTCGGTCAGATTCTTTTCAAAGAAGGGGACGTTTCCTTGCGCCATCTCAACCATGCGCGAACTATCGGGATGGCAGCAGATGACCGGGGTGCCGAAGTCGGCGAGACAGGCCGAGATGACTGTGCCCAGGTATCCCGAACCATAGACGCCGATCTGCATAGAGGCTCCGGCTACCGACAGTCCTGAAAGCCGCCTGGGAAGCGGCATTTACCCATGAACGAAAGGGCACACCCACTTCCCTGTGTACGCTCGACAAACTGGGTTGGCAACGCACGATAGGGACTTGTACTTAAAGGAGTGTCCTTACGATTTTGGGCTAGGGTAAGAGTGGTCTTTCGATTGTTGCTAGCGCCCGGCGCGGGAAACCAGCGTGCGGCCGAGGGGAACGGGGGAGAGATCGACCCACCGGTTTTCTTTTTCTTCGCGGACAAAGGTCAGTTCTTTGATCTCGATGCGGCGCATGCCTTCGAAAGCGGCCCAGCGTTCGCGGGCGATTTTATGCGCCAACTGTGCCTGCTTCTCGTCGTTGAACTTCGCGATCGTGAGATGCGGCATGTAGGGAAACTCTTCGCGGGACATCAGTGCTCCCGAGTTCAGGCGATCGTGGAGCTCGCGAAGGCGGTACCCAGCGCGGGCGATGCGTACAAAGACGGTGGGAGTGGCAGGACAAAAGGTTTCGATGTCGCCCACGCCGATCTCGAAGGGGTCCACCTTGCTGCAGACGTCCTCTAAAAGCTCGGAGGCCGCAAGTTCGGTGCCTTGCAAAGTGCGGGGCGGGAGTACCGTGACGTGGGCGGCGAGGTGAGGCAGGGCGGGATGCAGTTCACGACGCAGAGACTCGACAAACTGGCCGACAGGACTCTTGACGTACGCGACCAGGGAGTAGCGCGGGGCCTGCATCATCGCGTCGGCATTATAACGCGGTCAAGACAGCTAGCGCGATGGGGGAATCCCCGGAGGAAAGGTCAGCTATAATCGAAGCAGACCTTCATGGAGTCGGGGCGTAGCGCAGCCTGGTAGCGCACCTGCCTTGGGCGCAGGGGGTCCGCGGTTCAAATCCGCGCGCCCCGACCAATCAACAACATACGCGATTTCTCCTTCGAGAAAGATCACCTGCCTCGGAGGAATCGTGAAGCCAAAGTTTGAACAGTTCGTTAAAGAACGCAAATACCGCGGCAGCGCGTCTCTCGCTTAACTCTTGATCCGAGCCGGGCCAACCAGCCCGGCGTTCTTGTTCTGGGAGCTTCTTGTCGTTGAGCTTCTTAGACAGGGGCTGCGGGCTCGGCGAGACCTGAGGTCGCCCAAGGGACGGATTTTGATTCCCGAGCACCGATACGGCTACACTGCCACGTGACAGCAATGACGTCCTTCTCATCCGGCAGAATCATGCGGACTGGCAACGATCATTGGGTCTGTAACCCAACGATCCGCGATCCGCATGCAGCGCTTCGCCTGTGGCAATCGAATCTACCCGCGACCAATCTCCTCGAACGCTCGGCGAACACATCGCTCCCAGCCGCACAAAAAATAGACGATACCTCGCTGCAGTCAAGCATCAGGCAGCCTTGACTGGCGCCCCTTTGATGAATGCGAGGATGTCCGCATTGATCACGTCGGCATGAATGGTCATTAGGCCGTGTGGGAAGCCAGGGTAAATCTTGAGCGTGCCATTCTTGAGCAGCTTAGCCTGCAGCACTGAAGCGTCTTTGTACGGTACGATTTGGTCATCGTCGCCCTGCATCACGAGAGTCGGCACCGTGATCGCTTTCAGATCGCCCGTTTGGTCGGTCTCGGAGAAAGCCTTGATGCCTTCGTAGTGAGCGAGTGCGCTGCCCATCATCCCTTGACGCCACCAATTTTGGATGATTCCCTGCGAGGCCTTGGCGCCAGGTCTGTTGAAGCCATAAAACGGACCTGAAGCCACATCAAGAAAGAACTGCGCACGGTTCGCAGCCAGCGCCTTGCGGAAGCCGTCGAATACTTCAATCGGAGTGCCATCAGGATTCTTCTCAGTCTTGACCATGAGCGGGGGAACAGCGGCAATCAGCACGGCCTTGGCTACGCGGCCCTGAGGCTCGCCGTACTTTGCGACATAGCGCGCTACCTCGCCACCACCCGTCGAATGGCCGATATGGATCGCATTTCTCAGGTCGAGATGCTCGACCACCGCCGAGGCGTCGGACGCATAGTGGTCCATATCGTGGCCGGTGGCCACCTGCGATGAGCGACCGTGACCGCGTCTGTCATGCGCGACGACTCGATAGCCGTTGGCAAGGAAGAACAGCATCTGCGCGTCCCAGTCATCCGACGACAGAGGCCAGCCGTGGTGAAACACAATGGGCTGGGCATCCTTCGGGCCCCAGTCCTTGTAGAAGATCGTTGTGCCATCTTTTGTCGTTATCGTTGCCATGGAATGGTCTCCTTTTGTGTCATTCAGCGATAGTGAATCCGTTATTGATTGATCGCTAGGATTGCACGCCACAAGCCTGCGGGACTAAGGACCCATTTGTGACGCAACTGTGAGTCCTCTCGATACTGAGCGGGGGATATCGTCATGGTGCGCTCTCCATGCGGGTTGAAGGATGTGCTGCGAGCAAAGATGGAGGACGGAGACGGAGCCGATAACACCGAAAAGCATTGGAATCAGGAAATCGTGACCGACTCGAGTGAACTCCATGATCAGGACAACGGCTGTAAGTGGCATCTTCATGGAGGAAGCCAGGAAAGCGGCACTTCCAATGTTCGCGAACGCTGCAAGGGGCACACCAGGCCATGCATAATTCCAGAATCCGCCGAGAATAATCCCCAGCAAAGCACCGATCGATAGCCCAGGAGTTAGTAGGCCACCTTCCGCGCCTGCGCGTAGAGCGCCTAGCGTGACCAGCACCCTCAGCAACAGCAGCACGCCTGCGAGTGTGAGGCCGATGTTGCTGCCAAAGACTTCCTGTGCCACGCTCTTTCCGTTGCCCAGCAGTTGCGGAAACGGGATCGCCAGCAGACCGATGACCGGAAACACTCCCGCGCACCATAACGGTAGCCGCCAGTCTCGAGGGGCGTGCGCACGAGCTGCTCCAGCCCCGCGAACAAACCAGTATGCCGCAAATCCAAAAACAGGTCCCATCACGATCGACCAGACGACGAGCGGCGAGGAAATGGCCAATGGCGGCAAAGAATATTGCGATTCGTTTCCCAAGCCGACCCAAGCCACTACGGTCGCAATAACACAGGTTGCAAAAGCCGGTATCAGCGCTGGCAAACTCAATGTTCCCAGCAAAACCTCAAGAACAAAGAGTGTCCCCGCTAACGGAATGTTGTAGACCGCTGCCAAGCCAGCTCCTGCGCCGCAGGCAACCATCGCTCGACGAAACTCCGGCGTCAAACCGGCTCGGTCAGACAGCCTTCCAGCAAACAGCGCGCCGACCTCTCGAGGCTCAACCTCACGACCCAGAGGTGAACCCAGGCCCACTGTGACGATCTGAAGAAGATCGTGCCCAATCGTAGTGAAAAACGGCATGCGGGCATTTCTGTCTTCGATCGCCTTGCGGATGGAAACCAAAGAGCTGCCGAATCGATAGAGTGCCCCCCAGCCGATTCCCGCTATCGCCCCGCAAACACAGAGCACCACGAAGCGCCGCACTGGTGAAGATGCACTGACCCCCTCAAGGAAACTCTCATGGCTGGCAAGCGCGTGAAGACCATAGCCGTAGGCAACGTGCTGGATGAAATGCAGCAATAAACCGAGCACCATCCCACCCAGCCCCGCAGCGAGGCCGGTCGCTACTGTTACGGTTGCCAAGATCAGCCAACGCTTCTCGACCGCATTGCTGGTTGGCGTTCTTGTGTGTTCCGCTGAACCCATACCCTAGTGGTCCCCTCTAAAACTGGACCTTAGTTCTAAATCCGAAAACGACAGCGCGTTGCCCTCTCCCGCCCACATTGGCTTAATACCGGATGATTGGTTGGATGAAGGAGCATCGGCCTGGGATCTAGCAACTTGTTGCCGTTGTCAGTTCAGCGCTTCGGGATGCACAATTTCCATCAGGCGATGATTGTCTCGGTAGTCCACCGGCACACCGACTAGCACGGGGCCCTCCATGGCGAAAGCCTTCTTTAGTGTTGACGAGATCTCATCTGGACGTTCGACCCTCAATCCTCTAGCACCAAAAGCCTCGGCAGCCCCCTCTTCGCGTGAGACTTTTTCCCGTGGGGATTGGTTTCGGTGTGCCCGCCATCCGGGTTCTCGGGACGAAGCATCGCTTGGAATGCCGATATTAGCTCCTGAACTCAGCTCTAGTTCTCATTCTTGTCCTGTCTGCACCTTGAATGTGTCTTCGCCACGTCTTGCCGGTACTGGTACAAGACCAACGACGGAAATTCTCGAAGGATTCGAAAGTGTGGATTCGAACTGAGCCATTCATATCTCGGGTCGGGATCGATCTCCGGGTTCGAGTAGGCAACCAGAATTCCATCTTCCGGCAGGTGACTCAGAGCATCGTACAAACGTGGGCCGGTTTCAGGCAGCTCCTCGACCTGAAGTCGGGTGTAATACCCGAAGAGCGGGTAATTGAAATTTGAATACAAAACAGTGTCAGGTGGAAAATTGCTGTTCAGGTATTGAGCAACCTGCATCTCCTCAGTCGTGGCGGTGCCATTAATAAATGGCAACTTAAAGCGCTGAACGTCCGGCAAGAAACTCCACGCGAGTCCAGCCGCCAGCAACATTATTCCAACATTCCGTGCGGCGGTGTGACGAGGCATAATCAGTACGCTCAGTCCGCTCCCAGCCAAGAGAAACAGCGGTGGTGCTGCAGGCATTGCGTATCGAGGTTCCTGATGCGGCAATGCGAAGAAGAAGACAAGAACCAATGCCGCCCATACCCACAGGAACAATTCCATCCATTGCGGCGATGTAGTCGGCATTCTCTCTCCCTCTACTACCTTAGCGGTCGAACGTGCCTTCCACTGCCAGACCCAACGCACTACCCACATAGTCAACCCGACTAGAGTGATCCAGCAAAACATCGTCCCAAAGCTCTGTGCGTAAAACAGTGGTGATTGCCGATCTCCTTCGTAGTACGTCCAACCCCTGCGCAGTGTTTCGAAATAGCCTTCGTAGCGCAAACGAGACCAACACAAATACGGCGTGAAGCCGACGAGAAATCCTATAACGCAAGCGAATGCGCCTCTCCACCATCTAGGTGCGGCAAAGATTAGAAGAGAAAGAATGCCAATAGTGGACAGGGACGCAAAACGCATCAACACAGTCAGGGCGAACACTAGCCCTACGCAAGCAAAGCGCCAATCGCTTTGACGACGTAGTGCGATGAGAAGCAGCCAAAACCCGAGCAGAAGCAGGGTGAGGGCAGGCGAATCCGAGAGCAGACTGTTCCCCGTATTATCACTGTCAAACCCATTCGGAAACACACCTACAAAGAAAGGCGAAAATGCAAGTAATAGCGATCCGATTGCTGCAGGGATGCGCCCGACGATCATTCGACCACTCAAATAGAGCAATGCCGGGCCGAGTGCATTCAGCAGTGCGGTACCAATATCGGCAGCATAGATGTGGTGCCATAAAAGAAACAATCCCGCAAAAAACAGTGAAAGCAGCGGAGGACGGCTGTCCAGTTCCGAATAGTTGGTCTTGTCGCAGCAGATGACTTCAGCGTTCTGGAGGTAAGCGGCTTCGTCCCAGAAATGAACCTTCGACATGCCCCAAACGCGCAAAGTGAAAGCCGAGAAAACCACCAGCAGAACAAATAGGCATTCGAGGACGCCCTGCTTTCTTTTGTTGATTGTGAAGTTCGACGAAGCGGCAAGAGTTTCCATCAGAGAGCACATATCCAGTCAGAGGCTTCGTTAGACGTCCGGCGCTTATGGCATTGCAATCGGCGGGAGCATGCTCGTAAACAATGGACGGAGTGGCGCACTTCTTCCACCCGTTTGCGCTCGCTGGTGACGCCGTACAGACAGCCGATCAGGAGAATGCGCAGCAGTAGCTCGGGATCAATCGAGGGGCGACCGGGATCGCTGTAACTCGCTTTCAGCTTCTCCCGCACAAAGGCAAAACTGATGTGCTTTTCGATCAGCCGCAGCAGGCGGGTCTCAGGAACATGATCTTCCAGCCGGAAGTAGTAGAACAACGCTTCAGAGCGGTCGTGTTGTCCCATCACGATTAGCAGGCCTCCGACGATCAGAATCAAACAGAGCATGAGCGGATACTTTCTTCTAGCATGCTTCTGCTGAATCTCATCCCGCTAATCGACGTGACTTTTTCAACACCCACGGGATATTTCGCCAATCAACCGTCGATACAACGTCGTTGGAGAAACGATTTGTCATATTGCCGTCGCGAGTCACGCTCTAGCGTGCCCTTTATCACTGCTTGCTTCCCCTTCGCTGAATGATAATCGTGTCGCGCGTATCTTTGTTTCCCGTCGCGTATGCTCCCGCAGGAGCGGATGAAGGCCTGCTTCGCAGGAGGAACACGTTAATGCGACACTCCCTCATTGCAGGCCTGCTCTAGTTCGCGATCGGGATCCTGGCCGCGACCGCAGTAGGATTTACGCCGCGCGGGTCGACTACCTGGTGGGCGATGATCCCTTCGGTATCGTGGCGGGCGATTTCAACCACGACGGCAAACTCGACCTCGCGGTCGATGCTTTGGTCTGGGCAGTCGTGCTAATCGGAGAAAGGTTCTGGAGGAAATCATGTCGAGATACGTGCTCTCTGCGGTTCTGCTCTGTCTCCTGGCCGGAACCCTGTCGGCAACAACGGGGGAATTCTTACCGGCCGTACAATATAGTAACGGTTCTACTCCTACCTCGGTGGCGGTGGCAGACTTCAACCACGACCGCAATCCCGACCTGGTGACCACAAATGGTTATTTTCCCTACTCGGTGAGCGTGTTGTTGGGCAGCGGCGACGGCACCTTCCCATCCTATGTGGAATACGAGACCGGAGATTACCCCTACTCGGTGGCGGTGGGGGACTTTAACCTGGACGGCAATCCCGACTTGGTGACCGCGAATGACAACGGCAACAGCGTCAGCGTGCTGCTGGGCAACGGCGACGGCACCTTCCAGGCGCACGTGGACTACGGGGTAGGAGCAGATCCGGTCTCAGTGGCGGTGGGGGACCTTAACGGTGACGGCAAGCCCGACCTGGTAACCGCGAATTTTAATTTTACTGTCAACAGCGTCAGCGTGCTGCTGGGCAACGGCGACGGCACCTTCCAGCCCCGCGTTGACTTCGGCGTCGGCGTTCAGCCCTCATCTGTGGCGGTGGCGGACTTTAACGGTGACGGCAGGCTCGACTTGGTGACGGCGAATAGCTATCCCAATAGCGTGAGCGTACTGTTGGGCAACGGCGACGGCACCTTCCAGGCGCACGTGGACTACGGGGCCGGAACATTTCCGCTCTCAATTGCGGTGGGGGACTTTAACGGTGACGGCAAGCCCGACGTGGCAACCGCAAATTCTGCTGGGGCCAACGTGAGCGTGCTGTTGGGCAACGGTGACGGTTCCTTCCAGGCGCACGCGAACTACAGCGCCGGAGCTGGTACACAGTCGATTGCGGTGGGAGACTTCAACGGGGATGGCAACCCCGACCTGGTCACGGCCAATTACTCCGCCAACACCATCAGTGTCCTTCTGGGCAAGTGCAACGGGACCTTGCAGCCTCGCGTTGACTACACTGTCGGCACTCAACCTTTGTCGGTGGCGGTGGCGGACTTCAACCATGACGGGGCCCAGGACCTGGTCAGCGCGAATTATGTTTTACCTGGCACCGTGAGCGTTCTCCTGAACACGGGCGGCACCTTCCTCAAGACCACGAGTTCTGCGAATCCTTCCAAACTTGGTCAGCCTGTCACGTTCTTCACTTCGGTAACGGCGAGCCTGCCAGACGCCGGCACGCCGACAGGTAGGGTGACGTTTATGGACGGTGCGATCGCGCTCGGAACCGCGCAAGTAACGAACGGTCAGGCCAGTGTTACAACGTCACGGCTGAACGTCGGGATACACAAGATTCGGGCGCGGTACTCAGGCGACGGCACGTTCAACCCACACAGCGCGAATGCGATCGTGCAGAAGGTGGTGCACTAACACTCATCAACCCGTCCGCCGTCGTCCCCCTGGGGCAGATTCACTTTGGCCACCGCCAGCCGATTGCTTTTGCGCTAACTTTTGTAAACAGGCGTTCTCACAAGTTTGCGCCGTTTGTTCGCCTGAATCCCGTTCAATGAGCGAAATGGCGATATTTCGCCAACTGAGAACTGTAATGGTGTCTAATCTCGATATGAGGAGAGTCACCATCGCTTTGATCCTGCTGCTTCTCATCCTGAACCCTTTGATTGCCCAGACGGACAAAGGCAAACCGAACGAAGCACAGACGCACGGTGCTCCCAATGTTCCGAGAACCGTAGACGAGGCCGTCTCCGTTTTGAAGACAAGCTGGCTATCGGCAAAAGATTTGGATTGGCTTCTCCGCAATCCTCAAAGCAAGCGGTAAAGACACATTTGCTTTCGAGCCCTTAGCCCCAAACATATCCTCTAATTGCTGTTACAACCTGCGTACGCCGTTTGGACATCGAAGTTTGCGACTTGAGGCAAGCTCTCTTGCGAGGCGATAGCTAACCATCATCCTTTTGCAACGAGCGGCTGCCGATGCAGCTATAGGAGGGCGTATGAAGAGCAAATTGAATGCAATGTTCTTGTTCCTGGTTCTGGCAACTATGGGGACGTCGTTGATGTGGAGTCAGGATAACGACAATTCCAAGTCGAAAGCCGACATCCGAACCATCAACGGATGCCTGTCGCAAGGCGACAGCGCCAAAGAGTTCATGCTCACGGCGGACGACGGGAGCACCTGGGAAGTGCGCAGCAGCGTGGTGTCCCTGGAGAAGCACGTGGGCCATAGCGTATCGGCCACGGGCGTCGTCTCGAATGCGACCGCGCACAACCTGAAAGAGGATGCCAAGGATGCAGCTCATGATGCCGGCATGAAGAAAAACAATTCCGAGCATGGACACATGAAAATCACCGACCTTCAAATGGTTAGCGAGTCCTGCAAGAAGTAGAGCGGTTCCGGCCCATCCGTCACAGTGTGGAGGATGGGCTTTCGTTTGCGCGCCTCACCTCGGACCCTCTTGCTGTGGACACCAGTATTTTGGGTCAGAACTTCCGGGGCACCGACGCCTTACCAGACACTCTCCGCTAGCCCTACCATCACCCGCAGTGATAGGCCCCTTGGATTCTGCATTTTGGGACAAGTCCCGCGTCACCGGATTGGGACGAACTTTTTGAGAAGGCTGTAGGCAAAATTGAGACAGCCAGAGCACTAATGTCCCCAAACTCGCGCGCGAACTGTACCGCAAAAACGGCAGTCAGTTAGGAACTGTAGAATTCGATAGAATTCCGCAGGTGTCCTGAAATCTCGTTTAGGGACAGGGGGGCAGCGGTTCAAATCCTCTTCCGCAGCGATTTAGGGTTGTCCCAAGCCGCTGAAAGCACCGCCGCAGAAGGTGCTGGCTTCCAAAAGGAGAGTTCGAAGATCGTCTGCTAGGGCCGACCAGAAAACCCGACGTCGGCCCTCAGGCGTCGGACCTCAGCAAAACTTCAACGTCCCTGATGATTCAGTTTTGTACGGCTTGCGAATAGCCCTGCTCGTATCCCGCTACGAAGGATTGGCGGTCGGCGGCATTGTTCCAGCGACCCGAGGCCAGGTGGTGGCGTTGGTGGGAGCGGTCGAGGTGTCCGATGAACAGGCCGTCGCGGTAGGCGCCGTCGGTGGCGTGAAAAGCATCGGCTGCTGGGTTGAGGCTGGGAGCGCTGGTACGGCTGGACGCGGCGCTGGCTAGCAGTGCAGCAACAATGACCAGGGCGTAGTGAAATGGTTTCATGTCAGTCCTCCGATGTGTGGATGAGGGGACTTTAGCGTTCTATGGGGAGGGGAATGTCAGGGGGAGGTCATGGGTGTGCAAAATGAGTGTCACGAATTGGTCATTTGTCGTTGGTCGTTGGTCATTGGTCGGAAACAATTTCGAGACAATTGTTGAGGCTGTGAAGTCCCACATTTCCCGCAAAAAACGTGCGGCAAAGATGGGTCGCCCCTACTCCTTCGCTTCCCTAAATCTTTTCCTGTGAATCCCAAAAGGCTCCCTGACATCTAAAATGACACCCCAAGGAATTTATCTTCATGGCAAAACCTGTACTTTTGACGGTAGATGACGATCCCGAGGTGTTGCGGGCGATTGAGCGCGATCTGCGGCAGCACTACGCGGACCGCTTTCGGATCATGCGGTCAAGTTCCGGCAAAGCGGCCCTGGAAACCCTGAAGCAACTGAAGGTTCGCAACGAGGCGGTTGCCTTGTTGCTGGCCGATCAGCGCATGCCGCAGATGGATGGCGTCGATTTTCTCGGCGAGGCGATGGATCTGTATCCCGATGCAAAACGGGCCTTGCTGACGGCGTACGCCGACACCGATGCTGCGATCAGTGCCATCAACAAAGCCAAGCTGCATCACTACTTTTTGAAGCCGTGGGATCCGCCGTCGGAGAATCTTCTATCCCGTGCTCGATGATTTGCTGAGCGACTGGCTGGCATCGTTTCGCCCGAGCTTCGATGGGTTGCGAGTGTTGGGAACGCGGTGGGCGCCGAAGTCGTATGAGATACGCGATTTTCTGGCGCGGAATCACATTCCGTATGAGTGGATTGACGTGGAATCGGCACCGACCAATCCCGAGGTGAGGCGCTTGCTGGATGTGCTTGGCCCGGAAAAGGAAACCTTGCCGTTGGTGCTGTTCCCCGACGGGTCGCGATTGCCGGAACCGTCGCATTCCGATATCGCGGCGAAGGTTGGATTGCGCACCCACGCCGAAGCCAACTTCTACGATCTGGTCATCATCGGAGGAGGTCCGGCGGGATTGGCCGCTGCGGTCTATGGAGCGTCGGAGGGGTTGAAGACGGTGATGGTGGAACGCGAAGCTCCCGGGGGACAAGCCGGGCTGAGTTCAAAGATTGAAAACTATCTGGGATTCCCGGCCGGATTGAGCGGCGGCGATCTGGCGCGGCGCGGAGTGGCCCAGGCACGGCGGTTTGGCGTCGAGATTCTCTCTCCTGTAGAAGCGGTCGGACTGCGCGCGGAAGGGCCTTACCGCATCGTGAAGCTTTCCGACGGCAACGAGATTTCCTGTCACGCGCTCTTGTTGGCAATGGGAGTGCAATGGCGAAAATTGGGATTACCGGGTGAAGATCGTTTGCAGGGCGCGGGGATTTATTATGGCGCGGGCACGACAGAGGCGATGTCGTGCAAGGATGAAAAAGTTTTCATCGTCGGCGGCGCGAATTCGGCGGGACAGGCGGCAATGTTTTTTTCGCGCTATGCCTGCGAAGTAGTGATGCTGGTTCGCGGCGAATCGCTGGCGGCAACCATGTCGCAGTACCTGATCGACGAAATCAAGCAGACTCCCAAGATCAAGGTCTACACTCACTCGTGCGTGGTCGAAGTGCACGGGGAGACGCGCCTCGAATCAATTTCGATTCTCTGCACTGACACGAACAAGGTCGAGCAGGTCCCGGCGTCGTCGCTGTTTATCTTTATTGGCGCGGTGCCGCGTACGGAGTGGCTCGGCGACCAGATTGAGCGCGATGAGCGCGGGTTTATTCTTTCCGGTCCAGACTTGCTGCACAATGGCCAGCGTCCGAAGAGCTGGCATCTCGATCGCGATCCGGGATTGCTGGAAACCAATGTCCCCGGAATCTTCGTGGTCGGCGATGTGCGAAAAGGATCGACGAAGCGGGTAGCTTCGGGAGTGGGCGAAGGAGCGGTAGCAGTGCAATTCGTGCATGAGTACCTGAAAAAGGTCGGGGCATGAGCGCTGAACTGGTAGAGGAGCTGAGGAAAATCGAAGCGTTCTCTGATTTGTCGGAGGACGACCTGGCATGGCTGGCGGGCAAAGCCACGGTCTACAACTTCAAGCCGGGCGAGTTGATCATGCGCGAGGGCGAACCCGCCGACCGCATGACCATCATCCTTGAAGGCGAATTGCAGGGCCGCAAGGAAAGCATGGGGGCCGACGCTCCCGTCTATACCGGGCGCAGCGGGCAAGTGACGGGGATGCTTCCGTTCTCGCGCATGACGAAGTACACCATCACCGGTCGTGCGACCATGCCAACTCGCATTGCCGCGATTCCAACCAGCGTTTTTCCCGACATGCTGCATCGCATACCGGCGCTGGGACCGCGGCTGGTGGGGATTCTGTCCGACCGGATCCGCGAAGTCACCAAGCTCGATCTGCAGCGGGACAAGCTGGCGGCATTAGGAAAGCTGTCCGCGGGACTGGCGCATGAACTGAACAATCCCGCAGCCGCAGGCAGGCGTTCAGCAGTGGCCTTGAAGGAAGCCTTTGACCGGCTGCGCGCAGCCGAGGCGGACCTGGATCGCGATCAACCGTCTCTCGAACAGAGAGATCTGATTCGCGCGATGGAGGCCGACGCGCAAACGCGGCAATCGCAGTCGAAGCCGAAGGACGCTCTCGCGCAGAGCGATGCCGAGGAATTTGTCGGCAGCTGGCTCGACAAAAATGGAGTCAGCAACGGATGGGAGTTTGCTTCAATCCTCGCCGAGTCGGATTTCGATGTGCAGTCTCTGGAAAATCTGCAAGGCCAGCTCCCGCCGGGGTCGCTTTCAGCAGTCGTGAAGCGCCTGTCGGCGACGCTCGATATTTCCCGGCTGGTGCAGGAGATTCAGAACAGCACCGGCAGGATTTCCGAACTGGTGAAGGCCATCAAGGAATATTCCTTCATGGACCAGGCTCCGACGCAGCAAGTGGATGTAGCCAAAGGTCTGGAGAGCACGCTGACGATCCTTACCTACAAGTTGAAGCATGGGGTCAGTGTGATTCGCGAATATGATCCCAATCTCCCCAAGATTTTTTCCTACGGCAGCGAATTAAACCAGGTGTGGACGAATCTGATCGACAACGCCATCGACTCGATGAAAGGCAAGGGGGAGTTGAGGATTCGCACCTGCCGAGAGGGCGACCACGACGTGATGGTAGAGATCGTCGACAACGGCCCAGGGGTTCCGCCTGAGATCCAGTCACGCATTTTCGACCCGTTCTTTACCACCAAGGATGTGGGGGATGGAAGCGGGCTGGGGCTGGACACTGTCTACCGCATCGTGCGCCAGCACCATGGCAACATCAGTTTTTCGTCGAAGCCGGGCAATACCTGTTTTCGGGTACGGCTGCCGATAGAGCAGCGGCATCCAAGCCAAGCTTCGGAAAACTAGCGCAGGGATTCCTTCCCGGCTGGAGTTCCCGGCTCAAATGGCGTAGGTTGCTGATTGCAAATCTTTTGTTAAGCTGCGTACGTCTAGGTACGGGCTTCCCGGGCAACTCAAAATCGAAAGCTTTGCATCGGTCACATAGCGAACCGAATCAAGATTCTTGAATCTTCGTGCTGTGCTGCTTTCAAGGTTAAGTGGTATGAAATCTTACATATGGAATCGTTACACTCAATGAAGCCATACCTGAGGGGGAGTTGGGCGTTATTGGGAGCCGCCGCGATTTGTGTAGCCTCGGTCTTCGCGGTTGGGCAAACTCTGGGCGACTATTCGAGCACGTCTGGCGGTTCCAGCGGGGTTGCCATTCCATCGGCACAAGGCCCTTTTGGCGGGAGCGTCGCCCCTGGAAAAGCGACGGGCACCGTGCTCCCTCTGTCGTTCAAAGATGCGATTAACCGTGGGCTGCAAAATAACCTCGGCGCTTTGCTGCAAGCCGACAACACGATTAACGCCCGCGGGCAAAAATGGAGCGAACTCAGCAACTTGCTTCCGAACCTCAGCGCTGGCGTGAGCGAGAATGCAGCCCAAATCAATTTGGCGGCGGAGGGATTCCGGTTTCCGGCCGGCGGTCCTTTTTCCGGTATCCCCACGGTAGTGGGACCGTTCGGTTTCTTCGAGAGCCGGGTCTTCTTGACGCAAACGGTTTTCAGCCTGAAGGCGATCGACCGGACGCGGGGGGCGGTCGGGAACGAACGAGCCGCGCTCTTCAACTACAAAGATGCGCGTGATCTGGTGGTGCTTGCTGTCGGAAACGCTTACTTGCAGGCGCTTGCGGGCGCGGCCCGGGTAGAAACGGCGGAGGCCCAAGTGGAAACCGCGCAGGCTCTTTACGACAAATCGAAAGATCAGCAGGACGCGGGCGTAAGTCCGGCAATCGATACTCTGCGATCGCGAGTGGAACTGCAAAGCCGGCAGCAGCAACTCATCGTGGCTCGTAACGATTTTGCGAAGCAGAAGTTGACTTTGTCACGGGCGATTGGACTGCCTCCGGGGCAGGAGTTCTCACTCGCCGATAAAGCGCCCTATGAGCCGCTCGCTGTCCTGAGTGTGGAAGATAGCCTGCGGCGCGCCTACGAGTCGCGCTCCGATTACCAGGCCGCGTTGCAGCAAGTGCGCTCCGCACAGTTCTTCCGCAATGCCGCCACCGCGGAGTATTACCCGACGGTCGATGTCGCTGCGAATTATGGAGATTCGGGCGTCACGGTGGGCAGTTCCCACGGTGTGTTTGCCGTTTCCGGCACGTTGCGAATTCCGATTTTTCAGGGCGGAAAGGTGCACGCCGACGTCTTGCAAGCGGAAGCGCAACTGAAGCAGAGCGAGCAGCAGCTTCAGAACCTGCACGGACAAATCGACTACGATGTCCGCGCTGCCCTACTCGATCTGAATGCCGCCGCCGATCAAGTGGAAGTCGCGCGTAGCTCGGTCGATCTGGCGGATCAGACCTTGACGCAGGCGCGCGACCGCTTCGCTGCCGGGGTCACCGACAATCTGGAAGTGATTCAGGCACAGGAGTCCGTGGCCTCCGCAAACGAAAACTATATTTCCGGCCTTTACGCTCATAATCTCGCCAAGGTTGAACTTGCCCGGGCGATCGGTTATGCGGAAGAAGGCGTGAAGCAATATTTGAAGAGCAAGTAAAATCACATGGCACAGACGACAGACACTCCAGCACAGCAAAGCCCCGCGGCGGCGCAGCAGAATCCGACGCCCTTGCCGGCATCCGAGAAGGACTTGCGGTGGAAGCGGACAACCAGCAATCCGCGCATTCGCATGGCTCTCATTCTGGGCGCAATCGTCGTGGTGGTGGCGGGATTTTTCCTGTGGCGTTATTTCACCAGCTACGAATCGACTGACGACGCGCAGATCGATGGCCACTTGAACTCTATTAGCGCACGCGTTTCCGGGCACGTGGCGAAGTTGCTGGTGGAAGACAACCAGTACGTGGAAGCGGGCACACCGCTGGTGCAGATTGATCCCAAGGATTATCAGGTCGCACTCGACCGCGCCCAGGCCTACTACGCAGACGCACTGGCGACGTCCCAGGCGGCGCAGGTCAACGTTCCCCTAACCAACGTGAACACTACGAGCACGGAATCGGCGGCGCAGGCCGATGTTGAGAATGCGCGTGCTGGGATCTCGGCTGCGCGGCAGCAATATGACGCTGCCAACGCGCAACTGGCCGAGGCGCAGGCGAATGACGTGAAGGCTCAGAACGATCTGGTCCGCTACAAAGCGCTGGTTGACAAGCAGGAAATTTCGCAGCAGCAATACGACCAAGCGATAGCAAGTGCCAAAGGGAGCGCGGCCACGGTCGATGCCGCGCGCGCAAATGCTTCCGCTGCACAGCAGCAAGTGAACCAGGCGCAAGCGAAGCTGGCGCAAACCCAAGCTAATTACAGAGCGAGCCAGACGGTTCCGCAGCAGATGGCGGTGACCCGCTCGAAGGCGCAGTCCGCGCAGGCGCAGGCGGATCGTTACAAAGCGGAACTCGAGCAAGCCCAACTCAATGTGCAATACACCACCATCGTCGCTCCCGTAAGCGGCGTAGTAACGCAAAGAAGTGTCGAAGTCGGCCAGAACGTTTCCGTAGGCCAGGAGATGATGAAAGTCATCAACCTTGACGACATCTGGGTCACCGCGAATTTCAAGGAAACCCAGCTTCAGCACATGCAGGTAGGCCAGCGCGTCACCATCTCGGTAGACGCGACCGGCAAGGAATACAAAGGACACGTTCAAAGTATCGCCGGCGCCAGTGGCGCGATTACCAGCCTGCTGCCTCCGGAGAATGCTACCGGCAATTATGTGAAAGTCGTACAGCGTATTCCCGTGAAGATCACCTTCGATGCCGGCGAGACGAAACGGCACGACCTGCGTCCGGGGATGTCGGTCGAGCCCAAGGTCTTTATCCGATGAGTTCGGCGGCGCTTACCCTTTACGGGGTGAAGATCGGCAAGCGGGACTCGTGGCTGCTGGGAGCCGGGATTCTATATATGATTCCGGTGGTATTCTTGATGAAGAAAGCACAGCCGGGCGGCGAAATTGGCGTCCATTAGGGGGTGACTGTGTACCGGGTTATCACCGTCGAGCGCGAGTACGGGTGTGGGGCTGGGCAGATCGCCGAGAAGCTAGCGGGACAACTGGGGTGGAGACTCTGGGACCACTCGCTGACCGAGGAAATCGCCAAACAGGCGAACGTTGATTGCTCTGCGGTCGAGCGCTGTGATGAGCGAATCGACGGCACGTTCTACCGCCTGGCACGGACGTTCTGGAGGGGCAGCTACGAGCGCAGCAGCCACTTGAGTGACACGTTCGATGCCGACTGCATGGTCGAGATGGTGCAGCAGGTGCTACAAGGGGCCGCGCAGGAGGGGAACTGTGTGATTGTCGGGCGCGGAGCTCCTTACTTTCTGAGAGAACGATGCGACGCCTTCCACGTTTTTCTTTACGCTCCGCGCGCGGAAAAAATTCGCAGACTCCAAGCCAACGGGAAGACTTTGGAAGAAGCCGAAGAACAAGTCGACACCATCGACCGCGATCGCATGGCGTTTGTGAAACGCTACTACAACGCCGACTGGCCGACACGTTCGCTTTATCACATGATGATCAACACCGCGGTGGGGAATGAAAACGTCATCTCGACGATTCTGACCACGATGCACACTCTGGAACGGCAGTTGGTAAGAGTCTAGCTTCCTTACTGACGGCGTGCTGTGTCCCCGTCGTCCCTACGGGCGGCCAAGGTCTGTAGTCGCTCTAGCCAACCGTAACGCAGCCTCTGCCGCGCTTCTTGCTTTCGTAGAGCTTTTCGTCCACGCGATGCATGGCGGCCTCTGGGGTATCCCCAGGGCGAACAAGGGTACCGCCGATAGAAACGCGCAGAGACACATCGCCTTTAAGACCACTCACCTTGGACTGCTCCACGAGGGCACGGCAGCGCTCCGCTAGATGTTGGAGATCGTCGCCTGCGACTTCGGGGAGAATGACGGCAAACTCGTCTCCTCCCCACCTTCCAATATTGTCGACTGCACGAAGGCTGCGGCTCAGAGTCTGTGCCACTACAACCAGGGCGGCGTCTCCCACCGAGTGACCATAGCGATCGTTGATCTCTTTGAAGTGATCCAGGTCCACCAGCAAGAGACCGAATCCATGTTCGTAGCGACGCGACTCTTCGACGACTTGCCGGAGACGTAGCTCCATAAAGCGCCGGTTGGGGATGCGCGTCAGGTAGTCGAGGAAGGCGATCTGTTCAAGCTTTGCGGCTTTCTGCTCCGCGTCCCTCTTGGCGGTGTTGTCGCTGAAGACTTCGACGGCGCCGACGATCTTGCTTTCGGGACCGAAGATCGGTTGAACCCGGATGGATACTGAAATGCGATGGCCGCTCTTGTGACGAAAATAAACATCGGCTTCGCGGGAGTTCCCATCGACTAGGGTCGCACTCAGCAAGCAAGCACCGCGGCACAGACCGATCCCGTTGGCATCGGTGTGCACCAGGATGTTGTCGAAGCAATGTTTTCCAATCACTTCGGCGGCAGAGTATCCAGTGAGGGTTTCGGCAGCGCGATTCCAGTAAGTGATGCGGCGTTCATTGTCTACGAAGTAGACAGCATCGTAGAGATTGTCGACGAGGCCCTTATAGAAGCCGTTTTCGCGCGCCAGAGGCGCAGCGCGCAGCGCCACATTTCGATCGCCACAATCCTGGCGGCAACTCGCTCCTACGTCTTGCGCAGGGCACGGTTTGGTGAGCCGGCAGGGCATTCTCTACGCACACTCTCTCTGGTCATATCGTCAATTTCCGGTGTTGGCTTAACCGTTCTCGCATCTGATTTCGTTGTAACCCCTTCGTAACTAAGGGTGCACAATTTTTGTTGCACTTTAATATTGGTGAAATATTGTCGAGGTAGTATTGAACTTGGCGAGGTTTCCGAGCATGGGTTCGGCCCGAATTCAACGGTTTGCGCTTCCCTTTCAAGTGGCAGCGGTTTGCTATCGCCGCCGCGAAGGCTCCGTCGAGTTTCTTCTCGTCAATACCAACGGCGGAAATAAGTGGACTTTCCCCAAGGGCGCTCCTGCAGCTTCGATGTCGCACAGCCAGGCTGCGGCGCGCGAAGCGTGGGAGGAGGCCGGTGCTCGCGGTACCATCCAGCCGCGACATTTTCACCTCTACCTTCATTCCAAGGGCGTGTTCTGGAAACCACCGGGCGTGCAGGAGTTCGTGGTGAAGGCCTTTCTGATGGAAGTGGAAGCAATCGGCGCCCCCATGGAAGAGATGCGTAATCCGACATGGTTCAGTCCCGAGGACGCGCGCAAGATTCTGGCTAAGGGGCGCGAAGTGAAATACGCCCGTGAGATTCAGGCCGTCGTGGATCGCGCACTGGAACATATTCGTCCCGACGGCGCTCTGCCGACGCGCATCGCGCCGCCTTCGCGGCGCGGCATCCAGCCGTAAGCCCCAATCTTTCTAGAAACGGCGCTCTCATGGGATGATGGATAGAACCCATGATTCAGTTGTCTTCCGCCGGAAAACGCTATGGCCACAAGCTCCTGTTCGACGGAGCGGATTGGCTGATCACGAACCACGACCGCGTCGGCCTGGTGGGCGCGAACGGAACCGGCAAATCGACGTTGATGAAGGTTCTGGCTGGGCTAGAGACGCTCGACTACGGGTCGATCAGCACGGCGAAAGGGATCAGCGCGGGATATTTGCCGCAGGACGGCCTCACCCTTTCCGGACGCACGGTGTTCGAAGAGTGCATGGCGGTGTTTTCAAGCCTGCGCGCGCTCGAAACCGAGATGGAAGAGCTGACGCGGAGGATGTCGGAGATCGATTCGTCGTCCCCCGAATACGCGCAGGTGGCCGATCGCTACCACCGCATCGAACACGAATTCCAGACTAGCGACGGGTACGCGATTGAAGCGCAGGTAGGCACGGTGCTTTCGGGACTGGGGTTCGCCAAAGAGGATTGGCATCGCCATACCGAAGATTTCTCTGGCGGCTGGCAGATGCGGATTGCACTGGCCAAGCTACTGCTGCAACAGCCGAACCTGCTGCTGCTCGACGAACCGACGAACCACCTCGATCTTGAAGCGCGCAACTGGCTTGAAGAGTACCTGACGAACTATCCCAATTCTTTTGTGCTGATCTCGCACGACCGCTACTTTCTCGATGTGACCGTCAACAAAATTGCCGAGATCTGGAATAAGAAAATCACGCTGTATCCCGGCAACTACGACAAGTATCTCGTCACCAAGACGCAGCGCCTGGAGCAACTGGAAGCGGCACAACGCACACAGAAAGATCGTATCGAGCAGTTGGAAGTGTTCATCAACCGCTTTCGCTACACGGCGACTAAAGCCAAGCAGGTGCAGAGCCGCATCAAGGAACTGGAGAAGATTGAGCGGATTGAGTTGCCTCCGGAAGAGCGGACAATCCACTTCTCATTCCCGCAGCCCAAAGCCAGCGGCCGGATCGTGGCTGAATTTTCGGGAGTGGCCAAGAGTTACGGCGAGAAAAATGTCTTTCGCGATGTCAGTTTCATGATCGAGCGGGCCGACCGCATCGCGCTGGTGGGCGTGAACGGCGCAGGAAAATCGACTCTGATCAAGTTGCTGGCCGGAGACGAGCCTTTAACCGCGGGCGAGTACAAACTGGGGCACAATGTGCAATCGGATTACTTTGCACAGGATCAATACAAAGAGCTGAATCCTGAGGCGAGAATTCTCGATGATCTCGGGGCACTCTCTGCGCGATCCACCGAAACCGAACTGCGAAGCCTGCTGGGATGTTTTCTATTTTCCGCCGACGATGTTTTCAAGAAAATCGGCGTACTTTCCGGCGGAGAGCGTAACCGATATGCCCTGCTGCGGATGCTGCTACATCCCGCGAACTTCCTCCTGCTGGACGAACCCACTAACCACCTCGATATGCGCGCGAAAGATGTGTTGCTCGAAGCGCTCTCAAAATACACGGGCACGGTGGTTTTCGTTTCTCACGACCGCTACTTCATCGACAAGCTGGCGACACGGGTCTTCGAGGTCGGCGAGGGACGGGTCGAGGTCTATCCCGGCAACTACGAAGACTACATGTGGAGGAAGCAGGGCGGGGCGGAAGCTCTACAGAAAAGCGTCGTCGCCTCCCAGGCAACACCCCAGCCAACCAATGGTAACCAGACTGCGGCGGTCCAGAATGATGCCAAGGCAAAGCGTTTGAATCCTATCAAGCGCAAGCAGATGGAGGATCGGCTGGGTGAAGTGGAGCGGGAAATTTCCGATCTCGAGACCGCGATTGCGGCCTGCGAAACCGCTCTGCAAGCCTTTGTTAGCGCAGAAGAGACCCAAAGAGTGACCCAGGAACTTGCCTCCCATAAAGAAGAACTGCAGGGTCGGTTGGCCGAATGGGAGGAGTTGGGCGCAGCGCTTGAGGCGTGAAATGTGCCATTTTCCCAGTCGTACAGGTTCTTCCGTAACCTGCGTTCCCCCTAAAGTCCATGCGATAGTCAGCCGTGGCCTTCGACAGGCCAACATTTTAAGACCCGCCGCCGCGGCCTCTGCGTGACGAAGCCGCTCGGACTCAAGGAAGGTCGGCACCGATGCTGCAGTCACCAGAAAAGAACTCTTCCAACCCTCAGTTTTCCTCGAACCCGAACTCGTTCGCGCCGGCCAAGACCACGACGGCGCCCACGGAGCAAGCCACCATCGGCCGGTCGCTCGTAATCAAGGGCGAAATCAGCGGCGCGGAATCGCTTTACGTCGATGGCAAGATCGAGGGCACCATTAACCTGACCGATAACCGCGTCACCATCGGCCGCAATGGCGTGGTCGCCGCTAACATCAGCGCCCGCGAAGTTGTGATCATGGGCAAGGTCACCGGTAACATCCAGTGCAGCGATCGTCTCGACATCCGCAGCGAAGGCTCGCTGGCAGGCGACGTGACGACCATGCGGATCAGCGTGGAAGATGGCGCCGTCCTTAAAGGCAGCGTGCAGGTCCGCACTGCCGAGGGCAAGCACGACAAACAGCAGCAGCAGAATCAGCAGAAGCAGGTTACCTCGATCACCGAGCAGCCGAAGGCGAACGCCGCGGCCGCCGGACAAGCATAAACCTGGAACATTCAATCTGAGTGATAGGGCACCTTTCGAGGTGCCCTATTTCTTTTCTGTGGGTTTCAGATCGAGGGAGGCGGAGTTCATGCAGTAGCGAAGGCCCGTGGGTTTAGGACCATCCTCGAAGACATGACCGAGGTGCGCATCGCATTTGGCGCAGCGCAGTTCGGTACGAACCATGCCATGACTGCGGTCGCTGATTTCGACCACGGAGTTGGCGTCAATGGGCTGCCAGAAACTGGGCCAGCCAGAGCCGGAGTCGTATTTTGCATCAGATGTGAATAGCGGCTGATCGCAGCAAACGCAGTGGTAGATGCCGGTCTCTTTCGACTTGTAATACTTCCCCGTGAAAGCCGGTTCGGTGCCCGACTGCCGGGTGACGTGATACTGCTCTGGCGAAAGCTGCTTGCGCCATTCCTCTTCCGATTTTGTGATTTTGTCAGGCATAAGATTTCGTCGTTGGTCGTTCGTCTTTGGTCGTTGGCCAACGACCCGTTACGAGCGACTGGTTATTTGATGCATGGCGTGTCCAAATGTCACATCGCTCAGATCTGGATGATCATGTCCTCCAGCCGGGTCGGATACTTGTTCAAAATCTCGCCTTTGTCCTTGCGGACCACCACGGTGTCCGAGTGGCGGAAGCCGCCCCAGTTGGGATCGTAAACGCCCGGCTCGCAACTGAAGGTCATACCTTGCTTCAGGACGGTTTTGTCACCTTCGGCGATCCAGGGCGACTCGTGGGCTTCGAGGCCGATGCCGTGTCCGGTGCGGTGTTTCAGAAACTTTCCGAAGCCGGCTTTGCGGATCTGGTCGAGGCTCATCTTGTCGACCTGCTCTGCGACCGCGCCTTCTTTCAGATTGTCAGCGCCCGTATCATGGGCGGCAAGCATGGCGTCGTAGAGCTTCTTCGCGTAGTCGGTGGGCTTGCCGACGCAGAAGGAACGCTCGCATTCGACGTTGTATCCGCCGACTTGCGCGCCCAGGCTGAGAATCAGCGCATCGCCCGACTTCAACCTGTCTTTGCTGGGGACGGCATGCGGGAACGCGGACCGCTTTCCGAACGGCACCAGGCCACCGAACGGCGGATCGACGCCGACTCCGGCGATTTCGGTCAATTCCGCAGACATCTTGTCGGCCACGGCATCGGCGGTGGCTTTGAGAATTTCGTCCTCGGTGACGTTGCCCTTGGTCTGGACGAAGGTGCGTCCGGCTTCGACGGTGAAGTCTGCGAAGTACATGGCACGGCGCATGACAGCGATTTCGTCGTCATCCTTGATCCAGCGCAGACTCTCGATAAGTTCGCCGCCATCCACGATGGTCGCTTTAGGAGCGCCAGTCTTGATGTGAATGAGGCGAGATGGTGTGGGCTCTTCGACACCAATGTGTCCGCCGCCGAAGCCACGTTTCGCGACACGCTCGAAGATCCACTGCACGCGGTTCACGGGGCCGGGGTAGTCGAAGTAAGACTCATAGTCCTTCACCCACCAGAGCTTGACTTGATCTTCTTCCACGCCGGGCACGAACAGCACGGGATCGCCTGACTCTGGAATCAGTGCCGCGAGCGGGCGCTCGGTGGGCAAATGAAAATATCCAGTGGTGTAAATGACGTTGGTGGCGTTCAGCAGGACCAGCGCGTTGATCTTGCGCTTCTTCATTCCTTCCTGCACCTGGCGAATCTTGCCGCGATACCAGTCCGGTTGCAGACGGTCGTGCGCGCCCATGTCGGGCATGGCGGCCGAAAGATGCAAGCGCCGCATGCGGCCGAAAGTGGTCATGTCCGCGCTAATACTGAGCGCCGCCGTGCCTGCTAAGGTGCGCAGGAATTGCCTCCGGTTTGCCATGGGAACTCCCCCGATATCGCCTGATGTTTTGAAAAGCGAACTATCTTAGCGCAGATCGAGAACGGCGGGCCGCTTTTCTAGACAAGACGGCGAGTCTGCCCATACACTTTTGAGAGCGTGCCGCGCATGCGGCCTTGATGCTTATGCGACTTGTCACTTTTGAAGATTCCGCCAAGCAACAGCGCGTCGGTGCTGTGACCGACGATGGCCGGATTGTCGACTTGAATTTGGCTGCGGCGCTTTACCTGCGCGATGTCGAGAGTGAAGGCGCGTTTTATCGGCTCGCGGACGCCCTGGTTCCTGCGAATATGCGTGCGCTGTTTGAGGGCGGAGACACCAGCCTGGAGACGGCGCACAAGGCGCTGGACTATGCTCTGCATCACGAAGAGGGCACCGTGGGACCGAGGGGCGAGGCTATTTTTCACGCGGTGGAAGACGTTAAGTTGAAGGCGCCGATTATCCCGAAGAAGTTCTTTCACACCGCCGGCAATTTTCGCGAACATCACGAAGAGGCGACGAAAGCGGGATTTTCGCATCCCGTGCTTCCCTGGATTGTGTTTTTTCAGAATGTTGACGCGATCATCGGGCACGATGAGCCCGTGATCTATCCCGAGCATCTGACGCAGGAGATGGATTACGAGTTAGAGCTTGCGGTTGTGCTGAAAAAAGGCGGCAAGCACTTCACCCCGGAGGAAGCCGCGGATCACATCGGCGGATATGTGATTTTCAACGATGTCACCGCGCGTGACATCCAGCGACGGGAAATGAAGTCGGGAGTGTTCAGCTTCTGCAAGGGCATCGATACGTTCTGTCCGCTGGGGCCGTGGATCGTAACTGCCGACGAGATCCCCGATCCGCACAACCTGGCGATGGAGTTGCGAGTAAACGGAGAATCGCGGCAGCGCTCGCATTCGGGCAAGATGTCGGTGAAAATTCCGGAGATTCTGTCGCACTACTCGCCGATGGGATACAGCGCCGGCGATGTGGTCTCGACCGGGACTGTATCTGGCGTGGCCGCGTTTAGTGGTGATCCCAAAGCTTGGTATTTGAAGCCTGGGGACGTGATGGAGTGCGAGATCGAAAAGATTGGCGTGTTGCGCAATCGCGTGATCTCTTGGGAAGAGGCTTATGGACACAAGCCGGCCGCGATGGCTACGCAGGAAGTATTGAAATAGAACCATTCACACAGAGTCACAGAGAAGAAAGACTCGATTTCTTTGTGCCTCCGATGAAGCGGACTTTCTCTATGACACCCAACTCCAAAATCTGGGTTAGCGAACTGAATGCGCGTCCGGAAATTCGCTCGGCTTTCCCGCGAAATACCGTTCACTTCTACGACACAACTTTGCGAGATGGAGAGCAGACGGTTGGGGTCGTGTTATCTCCCCAACAAAAGTTGGAGATCGCCCGTAAGCTCGACGAGTTGGGCGTCAGCCGCATAGAAGCCGGCTTTCCGCGCGTATCTCCGGAAGACGCCGAAGCCATCGAACTGATGCAGAAGGCTGGCCTGAAAGCCGAGCTTTGGGGATTTTCCCGCGCCGTCAAGGCCGATGTGGACGAACTCGTCCGACTGGGATTGCACGCTTCGGTGATCGAATCGCCGACCAGCGATGTCAAATTAAAAGCTTACGGAATTTCTCGCGACGAATTGCTCAAACGTGTGACCGATGCAGTTTCGGTGGCGAAGAAGAGCGGTATCACCGTTGCATTTTTTGCGGTCGACAGCACGCGCACTCAGCTCGATTTTCTCCAGCGCGTCTATCTTGCCGCTTTGGAAGCGGGCGCTGCGGAGATCGTGGTGGTTGACACGATCGGTGCCTGCGGTCCCGAGGCTGCCGAGTTTCTGGTCTCGCAGGTCTGCGGATGGGTTGGCCCGTCTGTCCCAGTGCATTGGCACGGCCACAATGACTTTGGCATGGCGACGGCCTGTGGCGTTGCTGCTGTCCGCGGCGGAGCCTCATGGATTCAGGGCACTATCAATGGCATGGGAGAGCGCGCGGGCAATGCCGATATCAGCGAGATCGCACTGGCATTGAAGTGCCTCTACGATGTTCCGGTAGCGCTTGATCTGACCAAGGTCCGCGAGGTGTCAAAAGTCGTTTGCGAAAATTCAGGATACACGCTCGATGCCTGGAAGCCGCTGGTCGGAGACAATCTCTTCATGCGCGAGAGCGGGGCGGTCGCCAGCCAGTTTCATATTCCAGAAGCGATCGAGCCCTACTCATCAGAGCTGGTCGATGCACATCGCAGCATCGTCCTGGGTAAGAAGAGCGGGCTTGATAGCATCGATTTGAAAGCCAAGGAACTCGGGCTTCAGGTGTCTGCCGAGCAGCGCGCTCCGATTCTCGCCGAGGTAAAGAAGCAGGCCATCGCAAAGCGCGGCTTGCTGACCGACGAGGAGTTCCGGAAGATTGTTGCGAATTCACTCGCCGTAGTGCGCTGACCTTCCTAGTCCCGCAGGGTCAGATCTCCGGCCCCGACATGGGCATGTAAGCGATATTTGCCGCTGCCTTCTTTCTCAAATGACCGGAAGAGTCCGCCTTTGGAAACATTGAAAGGCCCAGCCTCAAGATCGCCGCTGGTCACAGATGCCTCGACGTGTCCGTATTCGTTGGCGTCGCCAAGATCGACGGTGAGGTCGCCAGCGTGAATTTCGATATCTTTATCGCCAGTCAACCGTTCCACGGTCGCCTCGCCAAAGGGCATGCGAAGATAGAGATCCACATGTCTGGGCACTTCGACGATGATGCGAAAGTTGTTGCGAGGGCCACCACCGATCGAGAGATCCCCAGTTGACCCTGACGCCTTGAGGCTGACTTCCACATCGCTCAGTTGCTCTGCGCTTCGCGCCTTCGAAATGGACGCGGACTTTGCCTTCATCGATTCCCTTTACAACCAATTCGCCGGAGCGAACGTGTAAACGAAGCTGGCCACCCGGAGAAAAATCGGCCTGGAAAGACTCTTTGCCTGTTTCCTTGGTCTTAACTGGCTTCTCGGCTAAAACCAACGTTGCCAGCAGAAACGGCAGAGCCAGAAGAATCGCTGAATGCCGCATGAACACACCTCCGCCCAGACGATTAACAGTACGGATGGAGGATGCGAAAAGTTCCCTGCTCGATTAAGACCGGAAATGCGGCAGCACGGCATCGCCAAACAGTTTGGCCTGGCCGGTACGGTCGTCGCCCCAGATTTCCAGCATGATGTGGGTGCAGCCCGCGGCGCGGTAGTCTTCGATTCTCTGAATGCATTCGTCCGGCGTGCCTGCGATCGGGCAAACCTTGCGCAGGATGTCGTCGGTCACGGCCTTGGCGGCCGCTTTACGCCCACCTTTTTCCATCGCGTCGGCCACAGGACGTAGTTCGTCGAAAGTCAGTCCCGCGCACTCGAGCAAAACATCGGCTGAGCCACGAATATTCTGCACTTTGTTCGCGAGATACATGGCTGCTTGTTCGCGCGCGCCTTCTTTGCCCTTCGCCGAATCTCGGTCAATGCTGCCCACGACGACGGAACCCAGCACGAGGTTCGACGGATCTTTGCCGACCTTGCGCGCGCCCTCTTCCATATTCTTTTTCGAATATTCGACAAAGGCCGGCGTGGTGATGCTGGCGGTCAGCAACCCGTCGCCGACAGAGCCCGACATCTTCTGCATCACCGGGCCGGTGCCCGCGACGTAGACGGGAGGAACAGTGCGCGATGTGTGCGCGTCCGATTTCAGGGGAGGCACATCGGCGGAGAAGACCTTGCCCTCGTACCGAAATGCGTCGCCGTTCATGACTCCGCGAACGACTTCGATGCTTTCGCGCATCACCGTGGCGGGTCCGACCTTTTCGCCTTCACCTTCGCCAATTTCTTTCATGAAAATTTTGGAGGCGCCCAGGCCCAGCAGAAAACGGTCGCCCGCGAGATCCTGCATGACGCGAGCTTCCATGGCGATCTGCACGGGATGACGAGTGTAGGGAGAAATAATTCCCCAGCCCAGCTGAATGCGGCGAGTCTGCGCGGCAATCACGGCCAGAATCGCCGTCGAGGACCGTGCCTCGAAGGAATGCTTGCGCCACCAGGGATAGGCCTCGGCAATCCAGAACGCGTCGAAGCCCGCATCTTCGCAGGCCCGGGCCATGGCCACGGTTTCAGCCACAGGCTCCATGCTGAGCTGCAGTACGCCAATATTGAATGGAATCATGAGTTCGCGGTGTTCCTTTTAGTCGGGATCTTTCCAGGCGTGCTCGAGACCTTTGATCAGTTCCCAGATCGCGCGATTGAGCGGAGTGGGCACGCCCGACTTCTCTCCCCACTGCACGATGGCGCCATTCATGAAATCGACTTCCGTCTGACGCTTGGCGAGGACATCCTGCAACATGCTGGCGCGATGTTTCCCGGGAGCATTGGCGCCTTTCTGCACCAACTGACGGGGATCTCCATGGAGTTCGATTCCAAGCTTTTTGGAGACTGCCTCGCCTTCAGCAATCAGGTCGTCGAACAACCGCGCGGTAGGCTCGAAACGGGCGGCCGCGCCGTGATGCAGCAAGGTCAGCGCTCCCACCGGATTAGTGGCGGCGTTAAAAATCAACTTGGTCCACTGCGCACCACGAGCATCTTTCAACGGAATCGTATTCATGCCCGTGCGCGTGATGAAGCCGGCAAGCTCTTCTACTTTGGCGTAGGGGGTATTCGTGGGCTCGAAGGGCCCGATCCAGGTGTCACCTTTGATGTCATAGCCGATGTGCCCGGGAGCAATGGGATGTCCTGCGGGGAAGGTGGTGCCTCGAATCACTTGCTTCACATGCTCGGCGATAATTTCTTCGTTGCCCACGCCGTTCTGCACCGAGCAAACTGCGCTGTTTTCGTCGAAAATATGCGCGACCTGCGCGATAGCGCTGCGGGTGTGGATAGCTTTGGTGGCGACAATGCCGTAGTCGCAGCGCGGCAGTTCTTTGGGATTGCTAGTCGCGTTCAGCCTGGCCGTGAACTCCGCGGCTCCAGAGAGCCGAAGGCCGTTCTTGCGAATCGCGTCGGTATGTTCTTTCCAAACGTCGTAGGCGAAAACTTCGGCCTCTCCGGCTTTCGCGAGATGCGCGGCAAACAGGCTTCCCACGGCACCGCAGCCCACTACGCAAATCTTCATCGCGACACCGTTTCGCGTGTTTCCTGACCGGAATAAAAGCGCCACGGCACATCGGCGAGGCACTCGCCTTCGGTTTTGCCAATGCGATAAGTGTCCTGCGTGTAGAGGCAGACCTTGCCGTCTTTATCGACGACTTGCGGATGCAGCGAGAAAATCATGTTCTCTTCAAGCTGGACGTCGCTCTTGGCGCCGATCGCGGGATACTCGAGCATGGTGGTGCCGATGCTGTGTCCGGAAAGATGCCCCAGCGCGAATCCGTGCTTGGCGAAAGTTTCGGCGACAGAGCGATGTACGTTGCTGGCGAGTTCTCCGGCTCGCATGAGCTTGCGAGCCGCTTCGAGCGCGGCTGGATATGCGTCGGCCATGGCCTGAGTGCGGGCACTCACCTTGCCGCGAATCAACGGCCGCGAAAATTCCACCCAGTAGCAGCCCACGCCAGTGATTTCGAGCGAGTAGAGGAGAAGATCGTCGGCAGACACGACGCGATTTCCCGGCACCTTGAACGACGCTTCGGCTTCGCCATTCGCACCGGAGAGAAGAATGTTCATCATTCGTGGCCCGGCACCTCGGGCGAAGAATCGCTCGACCGCGGGGGCCATGATCTCGGCTTCGGTCTTGCCTGGCTCGTAGGCCTCGACCAGAGCCCAGAAGCCTTCGACGATGATGTCCATGGCATCGCGCACTTCGATGAGCTCTTCTTCGCTCTTTACGGCCCGTACCGTATCGAAGGGAATATCGAAGGGGACGAGGTCGAACGAGCCATTTGCGAGTTCGCGGTAATCGCGCACGGCAAGAACGAAATTCATGCCGTAGATACCTACGCGCTTCCAGCCACGTTCTTGTGCACGCTCGCGAATCCACTGTCCCGGAACATCGGGCCAGACATGATCCGTGACCCAGGGCTTGGTCTTGTCGCCGATCCAGCGCGCTTCGCGAGGAAAGACGAGCGTAGGTTCACCGGAGAGCGGGATGATCGCGTAGACGTAACGATGCACGATCTCGAATCCCGAAACGTACATCACGGCGCCTTCAAAACCTGCGTATTGATTTCCGCAGACAATGAGCGCGTCAATTCCCTCACGCTCCATGCGGGAGCGAATGTTCTTATAACGGCGGGCAATTTCCTGTTGGCTGGGCAATGTGTGTCCTACTGTTGCACGCCGCAAATTTCGGCGGCGACCAACGCATAAATCTTGGTGATATTCACCAGAGTTTTGATCTCAACTTTTTCCCCTTGATGATCGCGGGGGCCGCTGGAAGGGCCGTAGTTCACGGTCTCGACGCCGTAGCGGCTCAGCACGCTCGCATCCGAACACCAGGTCACCACCTCGCGCTGCGGAGGCGCTCCCATGATGCGTTCATGATTGGCGTCGATGGCGCGAATCATCTCGTGCTCTTCGCTGATGCGCGCTCCCGGAACCGAGACGTAGGTCTCGAACTCCAGGCCCCAATCGGGATGCTTCTTCTCCAACTCAAAAACCATCTGTTGGATATTACGACGCGCTTCGCTCATCGGAATCGTCGGCGGCACGCGCACATCGAGAAATAAATCGGTCTTCTCGGGGGTACGGCTGGCGCGCCAGGCGTGTCCGCCACGAATTCCACCGAGATTGACCAGAGCCTTCTTGCCGCCGTGCGATGCATTTTTCTCCCAGGCGGCGATCCATTTCATGACTGGATCCATCAGCTCATACATGCGGCGGATGGAATTCATCTCTTCGCGCCCCTCGCAGAACGCGGTGTGCACATAAATGCCAGTGCAAGATATACGGACCCACATGGAGCCAAAATGCTCGAGCACCACGTGGGTGTCGGTCGGCTCACCGAGAATGCACATGTCGGGCAACACGCCGTGATTCACCAGGTAGTGCGTGCCGTAGCCATACCCGCGATATTCTTTGCCCTTGAATTCTCCCCACTGGGCCTTTTCGATCTCGCCGGCGACGGCAGCGACGATCACATCGCCCTTGAGTTTTATTCCTGCACGCTGCAACGCTTGCACCGCATGCGTATAGCACACCAACGCGCCCTTCATGTTGTAAATGCCGAGGCCATAGATGAACCCGTCTTTCACAACCGCATGCGGCTTGTAGCCAATTCCCGTGAGAAATTCTTCGTTCCCTGTGTTCGACGTATCCATGTGTCCGTTGAACATCAGGTTCTTGCCGCCTCCGGTACCCACCCATCGCGCGACAACGTTGGCGCGGCTCTCTTCCACTTCCTGCCAAGTCACATCGAGGCCGAGTTGCTTCAGGCGACCTTGCATATATTCGCCCATCTGCAACTCAAAGCCGGTTGGGCTGGGAATATTGATCACGTCGCACGACATGGCGACGATCTCTTCCTCTTTCACCTGCGAGACAATTTTCTCCGCCAGCGCGGGATCGAGCGTCGATGCGTTCTTCTTGGACATCTATCGCTATCCTTTGCCGGCAAGACGAAAATCGTCGGGATACGTGCACATCTTCTCGTTGCCATCATCGGTAATCAGGAAGTTGTCTTCCAGGCGCAGGCCGCCGCCGCCGGGCCAGTAAACTCCTGGCTCGATCGCGAGCACCATGCCTTTGCGAATGGTTCCCTGCCCCGCCTGATGAGCATAGGGCTGCTCGTGCGCTCGCGCTCCCACGCCATGACAGATGGGATGAGACGGCTGTCCGGGATATCCGCCCTCGGCGATGCGCGCACGAACTAATCGATCGAGATCCGGAAAGCTCGCACCGTCTTTTGAAAATGCAACCGCCTCGTTGAAGACCTTCAGTAACAGATCAAGCAGCTTGTGATATTCGGGAGTCAATTCACCGGGGCAGGCGTTTTTTGTGAGGTCGGTCCAGTAACCATCGACGCATACCCAGATCTCGAACAGAGTCGGCTCGTTCTTCTGAATCGGGCGATCGCCGGTTGCAGTAAAGGTCGCGATGCCCTTGCCCGACCATACCAGCGTAAAGGCACGCGCCATCTCGACCTTACCCTTGTAGCCCACGCCGAGACCGTGCACGAAGCCTTCGTACATGCCGCCTACTTCACTCTCTTTCATGCCGGGACGCATGTGTTCACGCGTGTAATCCATGGCGAGGGCCGCTAGTTCATTGGCCAGGCGCATGCGCTCCACTTCTTGCGAGGTCTTAATGGCGCGTGCTTCGTTCAGTAACGGCGTGGCGTCCACAACTTGGCCGGCAACTTCTCCGAAGGCGTCAAAATACATCTGCGTCGGCGTGGTTGGCTCGCCAACCATGCGGTCCGCCGATTGGGTTCCCATGTTGAGTTCGACGGCAACTTTTTCAGTCAACCCACGCTTCTTGAGGACATCGAGCGCGATGTCGAGCGCGCGGTATTGCGGCGGACGTGGATCGCTTTCGTGATAGCCCTTGAAGTAGCGAATGTCTTTGGTCCAGGCATTGCGCTCGGCATCAGCTTGCTGAGGTTCAAGCGCAATCAACGTCGGATCGCCCTCGCTAGGAAATACCACCGCGTCATATCCCTTCATACACCAGTAGTTGGTGAGATAGAGCACATTGTCGGGCGCGCGCACCACGAGAGCCGACAGGTCGCGGTCTTTCATCAGCGACTGCACGCGATCAAGCTTCGCCTTGTCCTTCGCCCAAGCCATCTGTAGTCCTGACTAGTGTGCTCCTACTGCGCGGTTTTCCTCTTTGAAGGTCCACGCGGCTTCTTTGCCTCTGATCAAGCGGTAGACCGCGGTGTGCAGAGGGGCGGGAACTCCCGCCTTTTCCGCTTCCCGCGCAATCGCGCCACTGAGAAAATCAACTTCCGTCGGCAACTGATGACGCACGTCGTACAACATCGACGGTGGATGATTGGTCATCGCTCCGATTTTATTCATGGCCCACGGATCTTCGTGCAACTCGATTCCGGCGGCCGCGGCTACCTTCTTTCCCTCTTCGATCAAGGCGTGCAGCAGATGCCCCAGATCGGTGAACTGCGCTTCGGCCGCGAAGTGCGGAGAATGAGGCAAACCGGTTAGAGCCGAAACTCCATTCACCGAAGCGTTGAAAATCAGCTTCGACCACTGCGCGGGACGTGCATCCTGCAACGGTTCCGACTTCAATCCTCCAGCCACGATCAGGTCAGCGGCCTCTTTCACCAGCGCGTACGGAGTGTGCCGTTCCTCGAACGGACCAAGCCACGTCGCCGTGTCGAGTTCGTACTGCACATGAGAATCGCCGTGCTTGGTACCGCTCATGAAGGTGGTGCCTCGAATCACCTGTCCACGGGTATGAGCCGCGATGATCTCCTCACTTCCCAAACCGTTTTGCGCCGAGATCACAGCTCCGTAATCAAAGTGATGACCAACGGCTGCGATCGATTCCTCTACCTGGGTGGCCTTGGTGGCGACGATTGCAAGATCGCATTCCGGTAAATCCTTCGGATTCGACGTCGCCCTAACGGAAACATGGAAGTCGTGCTTTCCCGAGACGCGCAAGCCCTCTTCATTCAGAGTTCGTGCGTGTTCGGGACGGCGAACAAAGGCCCATACCTCCACAACCCGGGCCAAGTGCGCGGCGTAAAGACTTCCGATCGCGCCACAGCCAACGATGCAAACCCTTTTCATCCGCCTAACGTTTCTCGACTTTCACCAGATTCGCTTTTTGGCTGATCTCCTTACCGACCATGGCACGGAACAAGCTATCCGCGTTATTGAACGAATCGTCGATGAAGATGCCCTCCGCGAAGAGCGCATCCTGCAACGCCGCCGAGATTGTGTGAATTGGGGCCGCTCCGCCTTCGCCCATTCCCTTTGCGCCGCTGTAGCTGTGGGGCGAGGGCGTCTGGATGTGTCCGTACTTCACCTTGGGCATATTCATCGCGGTGATGGGCGTGTAATCGCTGAAAGTGCTGGTGAGCAGATTGCCGACGGCGTCATAGACGCAGGTTTCCATCAGCGCCGCACCGATGCCATGTGCCGTTGCGCCGTAGACCTGCCCTTCAACAATGGGAGGATTGATGACAGTACCGCAGTCATCCACCGCAACGTAGTCCAGAATCTTTGGGATGAACGTATCGCGATCAATCTCGACCACCGCGATGTGCAATTGGGACGCATAGGTCAGCGTCAGGCTGCCATACTTTTTAACTTTGTCGGGCACTTTGAATGGAGCGCGCCAGATGTATCGACAGTTCAATGTGACATCGTGCATCTCGGTCGGCAGCACGGCGCTATTCACGTTGACGATGTTCGCCAATCCCCAATAGTTGATCGATTTGCTATTACTTTTGGCGCGAAGCTCGGGGCCCTGCGCTCCGACGCCGAATTCAAGGTCTTCTTCCTTGGTTTCGAGAACGAAGGCGCCCAGGCGCTTCATTTCTGATTTCAACTTTTGCGCGGCACCATGCACGGCCGATAGTCCCGATACCGCAAACTGGCTGGCGTAGGTGCCAGAGAATCCCGTATGCACATTGCGCTCGGTGTCGAATCCGGTGCGCACCGTGATGAGGTCGGGATGAATGTTCAAAACATCAGCCACAACTTGAGCCGCCGTGGTCTCGTGCCCTTGCCCTTGCGGACAGGATCCGACGGCGACGACCACTTCTCCATAGATATCGAGCTTGCAGTTGGCGCCCTGCGAGTTGCCGGAGAACGGCGCACCGGGATTCACGATTTGTGACTGTCCGAAATTGTTGGTACCGGAATCGAGCGTGGTACCAATGCCGATGCCGATCAGGCGTCCTTCCTTGCGGGCATCAGCCTGCTTCTTCTTCCACCCATCCCAGCCAATGAGGTCCTTCGCGACTTGCAACATCTTCGGATAATTTCCCGAGTCGTAGACGCAACCGTTTGGCGTGGTGTAAGGAAATTCTTCGGGACGAATGTAGTTGCGCAGGCGCATCTCGTCGGGAGCGATGCCCAACTCGTGGGCGCAAATGTCGATGATGCGCTCCAGAAACCAAAGATGCTGCATGCGCGAGTATCCTCGATTGGGACCGACAGGACACTTGTTGGTAACCGCCTGGCTAAAATCGATGCGCGCATTCTTGAAACGATAGACGCCGGGAAACACCTGCGACCAGATCACGCAGCCCAAAGGCTCATATCGCGGATAGGCGCCGCAATCATCAATGTGACGCGATGCGATTGCAGTGATCACGCCGTTTTCGTCCAAGGCGACTCGGGTGTCACGAAACGTGCGTTCGTTTCCGTGCGCGCTCGAAGTGATGTGCTCGGAGCGCGTCTCCACCCACTTCACCGGGCGTCCTCCCGCCTTCTTCGAGATTAACGCGCATACCGCCATCTGCGGGTAACTGGTGATCTTGATCCCGAAACTTCCGCCGATGTCAGCGGTCTGCACTCGAATGCGATCGATGTGAACTTGTAAGTGCGCCGACAGAAACTGAATCGCGAACGAGGGGAAAGAATTATTGCATTGATAGTAAATCCGCTCGTCTTTCGGGTCCCATTGCCCGATAACGACATTGTTCTCCAACGGCGTGCTAGAGAAGCGGTGGAAGTGCATGCGGTCAATGTTCACCACATAAGCAGCGTCTTTAAAGGCTTTTTCGACGTCGCCATACTCAAAGACGCCATTCCAGACTTTATTGGTTCCCGCCTCTTCGTGCAGGATGCTCTTATCTTTCAGCGCTTCTTGGGCATCGACGACGGGATCGAGCGCCTCGTAATCGATCTGCACGAGTTCAGCGGCGTCATCGGCGATGCTGGGAGATTCGGCGACGATGGCAACGACAGGCTCGCCTTGATATCGCACTTTACCGACTGCCAACGGGTAGTCCTTGATTCTGCCCCCGGCATCGGGCGCGATTTCGATGAAAGGCTGAGTGTGTGGCACGATTTCTGCGCCAGTTAATGTACAAACGACTCCCGGCAGGGCTTCCGCGGCGGAGACATCGATACTCACGACCTTCGCGTGAGCAAACGGAGAGCGCGCGAAACGCAGATAAAGCATCTCGCGCAACTTGATGTCGTCCGCGAACCGGCCTCGTCCTCGGAGCAGGCGATTCTCTTCCTTGCGCGGGAGCGATTGTCCGACCCATCCGGTTTTTTCCGCCACACTCACGAATCGTGCTCCTTTTTACGCCAACGCGGCTTGCAGCGCGTCAATCAGTTTTTGCACTTGCTTCTTGCCCAATGGTTCGAGCAGGCCGCCAGCCACCGATGCCAATGATCCGAATATTTGCGCGTCACCTTTCCATGCGACCTTTGTACCCGCCTCCGCCGGTGCCAGATCGAACCCCGCGACCAGCGCGACGTTGCCGCCGGCCATGCTTCCCTGTCCTTTGTACTGTGCGCGCGTGGGGCGGTCAGCTTCAGCCAGTTCCATCTTCACGTCTGCCGCACCCTTGATGTAGGACACGCCGACATTCACCTTCACGATAAAGTGCGTCGGGTCTTGCACAGTGACTCCGCGAAACTCCGGCAGCAACGGCGCAAATTTATTGGGATCGGTGAGGAAGTCGTAGACCTCTTCCGGGGTACGTTTAACCTCGAACTCGCCGCCGAACTTGATCGCCATCCCCTCAGGCTCCCTTCGTGGCTCGCGCTGCCATCTGTATTGCCTTCAAAATATTCTGATATCCGGTACAGCGACAGGTGTTGCCGGCGATCGCCTTGCGCATTTCTTTCTCGCTAGGATTTTCGTTCTGCGATAGCAACTGGAACGTCGACAGCATCAAGCCGGGAGTGCAGTACCCGCATTGCAGACCGTAGCTGTCGCCGAAAGCTTTTTGAATGGGATGAAGTTCGCCGTCTTTTCCAGACCTTCGACCGTCATGATCTCGGCGCCATCCGCTTGGACGGCAAACATGGTGCAGGACTTTCACGGCAGCCCCGTTCAATAAAACTGTGCACGCGCCGCAATATGTCGTGTCGCAACCCACATGGGTGCCGGTAAGATCGAGATCTTCGCGCAGCAACTCGACCAGCAGTTTCCTCGGCTCAACCGTGAGTTTGTGCGGCTTGCCATTGACCTTCAGTTGAATAGCAACGTTTTGAACTGCTTCAGGCATAGAGATGACTCACCTCAACCTGTTCGCCGCGCGCGCGGCGCACTGCGATTTCGATGGCTTGCTTCACCAGGGCTCCCACCAGTTGCCGTTTGTAATCCGCTGAACCGCGCATGTCGGTTTGTGGGTCGGCTGCGGCGTGACATGCCTCAACCGCGGCCGCGATCGTCTTTCTGTCAATCGGCTTTCCGCGCAACGCAGCTTCCGCGTCTTTCGCCTTAATGGCCATCAGGCCGACGCAACCCAAAGAAATGGCCGCGTCTTTACAGGTGTCACCGTCCATGGCTAACTGGACGGCGGCGCTGGCCGTCGGATAAACAGGAGCGGAGCGCTTAAAGGCGATGTAGGCTCCTCCGCTGTCTTTCGGCGGCATCTTCACGCTGACTTCGCTGAGCAGTTCGTCGTGCGCGAGCGCCGTGGAATAGGCATCCTGGATAAAGTCAGGCAGCGAAATGGTGCGCTCGCCCTTCGTCCCCAGGCAGCGCACTTCGGTCGTGAGCGTCATCAACACGGCCGCCCAGTCACCGCTGGGATCGGCTTCGGCCAGCGAGCCACCGATGGTGCCTCGATTACGCACCTGCACGTCAGCAATGCCCGCCGCGCAATCGTGAAGGATGGGAATCTTCGCCGCGATTTTCGAATTCTCGATCTCCGCATGACGCGTGAGAGCGCCAAACTTCAACGTCCCGCCCTCTTCTTTGATGTAAGCCGTGCCGGGAATGAAATTCAGATCCACCAGATGTTGCGGATTGGCGAAACGGAGCTTCATGAGCGGGATCAGGCTTTGGCCGCCGGCCAGCAACTTGGCTTCGTCCCCGAGCTCCGTCAACATGGACGCCGCTTCCTTGAGCGATCCCGCGCGGTGATAGTGAAAAGCTCTGGGATACATGATTTTCGTTTTCCTCGGACCGTCCGAGTGGGCGAGACCGGGTCCATCAGCTTAACAAAGATGCAGCAATCCTCGCACGCTCAGGCGCTTTGGCGTGCAAAACCGAATGCGATGAAAGCCATCGAGAGAATGACCAGCCCCGAACCAGCAATCGCCAACGCAGAGGCAAACGTGGCGCCGTGCGTGACCGTCTGCAGAATCACACCCAGCGGGAAAATCGTCGCGCCAACGGCAAATGCCAGCGCCAACCAGAATTGCACACGAGGCCCGAACGCCACACGGTCGAACACTGCACCGAGCACGATCATGATCATGCCCAGGCCGATCCAGTGCGAATGCAGATCGACTTGACGCACGTAGTCGTACTTGACTCCCGCATAGTCGACGATCGATGCGTGTGCCTCTGGCATCTGACGGTTGGCGGCATGCACGAATCCTTTGGCCAAAGATCCACCCATCCGCTCGAGCGTCTGGTGCTCCACAAAGATCGCATAATGAAGACCGTAAAGCATTCCGAGCGCAGCCACCGCGAGTCCGCCGAAGATCAGCAGTTTTCTCGCAGCGCTCATGCCGCGCCTTCCGCGTCGAGATGTCCGCTGTAACGAACCACACCCACCGCCATGCCGATAAGGGCCACGATCACCATGAGGCCGCCCACATCCGCAATGCCGCCTGCAACCAGGCCATATTTAATCTCGAGAAAAACGGCGACAGGAAGAATCAAGGAACCCGCGAGCAGCATATTCACCCAACGATGCTTCCACTTGTCGCTGAGAAACACGTAGGGCTGCACGAATGACAGCAGAATCGCCAGCAATCCAAACTCGATGACGTGCGAATGAGCGGCGATGTTCACCGCCTTCTCCCCTAGCAGCAGCCCGTAGTCTTGTCCCGCCTGGGCTACAGCGGACGCGTTCGTCGCTGCGGCTGCATCGGCGAGAGCGCCCAAAATCTTTACCTCGCGGGCTTCGTGTTCATACAGATGCACAGCCGCGTACCACGCTCCGTGCAGGAAGCCCAGCAGCACCAGCACCGTGCCACCAGAGAGCAACGCCCTGCGCTCCCAACTTCGATCGGAGGGCAGAACCGCTTCGACAGGCCCGGCACGGCGGCTGCGGAAGTACATCCATAAGCCCCACGTTTCTGCCACGAGAACGACAATCAGCAGGGCACCCGCGGAGTCCGCCAGAACACTTGCCCAGCCGATCACCGCGAAAGGGCTGTAGGCAAGCCCCACATAGTGGATCAGGAAAATTCCAACCGGGAGCAGAACGCCTGCTGTCAGAAATAATTTTGCCAACACTCTTTTCGTCCCTAGCGATAGGGCCACGTAGGGTTGCACCAGCGCGAGCAGCAATGCCAGATAGCCTGGGCCGGTCATATGGACGTGCGCGTCCACTTTGGTCCCGCGATCCTCCATCAAGCTGCCAATCTGCGCGAAAGCTTGTTCGACGCCTTGGGAGTTTTGCGCCTCGACTTGCGCAGCAGCCGCCATGAGCGCCGCGCCAGTCTGCCCACCGTTCTGATGCAGGATGAACACAGCGAAAATGTCTCCGAACAACATTCCCCCAGCGATCAGCACAATGCCTCCGAATACCAGCAAACGCTGCGCGCCTGTCGCGCTGAAACCGGCAGCAAGAGGACTCGCGCCGTGCTCTATCGCGTGAGCTCTTCCGACGTTTTCCTGCGGATTCGCTGGCTCCCAGACCGCCATACTCTAATCTGCCGCCTTCGACTCTTTGCTGACCGTGCGAAACGCCGGCATGACATATTTCGCGAACATGTGCTGCGTCTTGATGCTCTTCCAGTGATCGAGGCCTCCAAAGTTGGAAACGATCGCCAACTCGCCAATGCCTCCCTTATGAGCCAGCGCGCGCACTTGATGGATCACCTTCTCAGGCGTGCCGATAAACCCGATCTCCTGATCCACAATCTGCTCGTAGGTGAGCTTGGTCAGCGACTCGAGCGCACCGCTCGCGTAAAAGCCGTAGCCTTTCTCACGAAGCTCGGCCTTTTTCTCTTCGCTTTGAATCGACTCGACCGGCGAAGCGTTGAACGCCAGAAAGTTTTTCAACGCCTGCTCCACTTCCTTGCGGATCTGCTTTTCGTCTTCGTCGATATAGACCGGACGAATGTAGACGATATCGGGTTCGTGTCCATGTTCCTTGCACGCTTGCTTGTAAATGTTCAGCGGTGCTTCCAACACCTTCCATGGCAACAGAGGCGGGACGAAGATGCCCCAGCCTTTCGCTCCTGCCATCTGATAAGTGATATCGCTGGTCCCGCCGGTATAAAACTTGGGATGCGGCTTCTGCAGCGGACGCGGCACGACGCTGACATCTTTCACTTTGTAGAACTTTCCATCGTACGAAAACTTCTCTTGCGTGAAAGCCAGTTGCAGAATGTCGATCGCCTCGTTGTAGCGAGGGCGACTTTCCTCCAGAGGCAACGCTGATGGCCCAAACAACCAGGCATGTCCACGACCCAGGCCCACTTCCAAACGTCCATTGGTGAGGATATCCGTCTCGGCGATCATGCCGGCAAGCCGCATGGGATTTTCGAGCGGCAAAGTGTGCAGCGCGGTGCGAAAGCGGATGCGACTGGTACGCTGCGCCGCCGCGGCGAACATTGCCAGCGGATTTGCGGAGATGGAGAACTTCTGGAAGAAGTGATGATCGATCACCGAATAGACGTCGAATCCCACATCATCGGCATGCTCGATCTGCCGCATGATTTCCCAGGTCATGTCGTAATACGACTTGCCCGGCGGCGTCTGCATTTCGCAATAAATGCCGAATCGCATGGTTTCCCCCTATGGTTCTTTCATTCCTCGATAATTCCCGCGAAAAAAAAGCAGCGGATTGCCTTCTCGCACCACGACGTCTTCTACTTCCGCGATGAAGATGGTGTGGTCGCCCGCATCCTGTGCGGTGTGCAACCGGCATTCAAGGTAAGCGAGCGCTCCCTGCATGACGGGAGTTCCATGTACGGTGCGGTCAAACCGCGCGCCCGCTTCTTCTTCGGCCTTCTCGTGGGTTCGCATGGGGCGCGCATAATAATCGGAAATCACACGCTGTTCTTCGGCCAGCACATTCACTCCGAACCGCTTTTTGGCATGCAGATGCGCGTGCGTCCTCGCCTTCTGATCGACGCAAACCAGCACCAGCAGCGGATCGAGCGATACCGACGTAAACGCATTCGCCGTCATGCCGTGAATTTCGCCTTCATAATCCACCGTGATCACCGTGACGCCGGTGGCAAAACATCCCATCGCCTTGCGAAAATCTGCCTGGGTAACACTCATCGGAAGGTGGGCCCCTGGCAATCTTAGCTGAGTTTCAGGCGGAGCGGCGAGCGGCCGCTCCGCCTTCGAGCTTAGAACGTGAAACGTAATGCAAGCTGCAACTGACGCGGATTGAAGATCGCCCGGGGCGTGCCGTAAAACTGGCTCGGTGAGCCCTCGCGGAATCCCGAAGGCGTTGCGGGACAGCCCACGTTCGCCAGGTTCGACGGCGCGACGAATGGACAGAAATCCGCCGCCCCATACGCGGTGTTGAAGTAATGGACGTTCAGCGTGTTCAGAAGGTTGAAGCCCTCCGCCAGAGCTTCGAGATTCTTGCCTTCGCCGATTCTAAAGTTGCGCGACACCCGCAGGTCCACGTTCTGATAGCTGTCTCCCTGGAAGGTGTTGCGCGCCTCAAGGCCAACGCGGTCGTTGTTGCCGAAGACATCTCCGTTCGAATCGAAGCCGGCAAACTTGGTGAAGTAGTTGGGCGACTGCACGCTTACGATCGTGCTGAGCATCCAGCCGTTCAACAGAATATTCATGTGTTCCGGACCCTGCAGGATCGCGTTGGCCACAAAGCGCTGGCCCACGCCGTCGGAAGAAACGGCGCGCTCCTTGTTGAAGCAGCAACTGTCTTGCGGAATCAACACAAAGCTGGGGTTGGGACCGTTGTCGATTCCCTTGGACCAGGTGTAACTGACGCCGTATCCGAAGTGATGGCTCATACGCTTGTTCAGGTTGATCAGCAAGCCATCCCATTGCGAATCCCACTTCGAATCGGCCTCGAAGTAAACAGCGATGGAACTGCCAAAGACTTGTGGTTGGCGCGTGCCAGGAAAGGGCAAGACCACCGAGCATGGCACGGCCACGATGTGATAGTCGTTCTTGAACCCCGGCTGGCCTGCCGAATTGTGATCAAGCGCCGGACATCCGTTCGGGTCCGGTTGGTTCACATTCCAGAAGCTGCCCAAGTGAACGCCGCGCACGTGCAAACCGGTGATATCCAGGACCGCATCTCTGAACGGTTGGAGCTCGACGCCAAAGCTCGCCTGCGCGCCGTAGGGAGGCTTGTGGTCCTGGGCAAAGCGTGCAATGACGGAGTCGCCAAAGAAGCCACAGGTAGCCAGGAATCCATTTGGACAGAACCCCAAAGGAGTCGCATCAGGATAAGTTCCCTGGCTAGCGCCCGGTGCCAGCAAACTCTCGATGGCAAAGTTCGTCAGGGCCGGCGAACTCGCAAATGCAAACAGTCGCGTCCGGGCATTCAGTGTGTCTTCCTTGTTAGCACGTCCGGGGTACGGTCCGATCGTGCCTCCGCAAGAAGGGATCTGGCACATGAGCAGGGGCGAAGGAATGGTTCCGTAGAAGATTCCACCACCACCGCGAATCACCAGGTTCGAATGTCCTCCAGGGGACCACGCAAATCCCGCGCGCGGATTAAAATTCTTATTTGGATTGTTGATCGCGGCGCTCGGCCAAGTTTCGCCTTCCCAGCGCACGCCAAAGTTGAGGGTAAAGTTCGGCCCCACTCTCCACTTATCCTGAATGTAGAGACCTTCATAGGTATGGCCAAGCGTGCCTTTTGCCTGATTGCGAATGGGCGAAGAGATCGCGCTACCCTGATACACAGACGTGTTGATGGTCGGTTCACTAAAGTTCGATGCTGCATCGAACCGCTCAAAGAAGACCACAAAGGGATGTGGGCACAGGCCGCCCGGCCCGGCGCAGGGCGAGACCGCGCCGTCATTCCCTAGAAACGCTCCCAGGCTCGCGAAATCCGCTTCAAACGGATAGAACAGCGGAAACGATTCCGTGGTACTGACGTGATTGAAGTCGCCGCCAAAGGAGATGGTGTGGTTCCTCCAGATCTTGGTGACATCATCGACAAACTCGTAGCGGCCCTCTTCATAGAAATCGGGATTGCCACGATTCACACCCAGGGTGAACAGATTCGACACTTCCAGGTGGGGCTGGGTGCTAGTGGTGGGGAAATCAAAAAACCGATGCGCATACTGGAAGCGCGCCTGATTCACCAGAGAACTGGAAAAAACCGAGACAAAGTTGCCCACGACCGACTGATCGCGGAAGCTGTTGTTCTTGAAACCCGAGGGCAGATCAAATCCGTCGTTCAATGGGGAAAGGTTGGTGGACCGCTGATCGTTGATGAAGTAGCGCACGAAGACCGATTCTTTCTCGCTGAAGGTATGGTCCAGGCGGGCAAATCCATCGTCGTAGTTGATTGCGCGACGCACGTGCAGGTTTTCGGGAGCGAGCCCGAAGACTGAGGTTTTCACGTTGTTGATCGCGGCGAGGTTATCGAGGACCGCTATGTTGTAAAAGGGCGATTCGACGTGCCGCTGCCCTTCGTAGTTGGCAAAGTAAAATGTCTTATTCTTTTGAATGGGGCCGCCGACGGTTCCACCAAACTGGTTTTGCCGCAACTCGTTAAAGCCCTCGCCCGCCAATGGACTCGTGGCATCCATAAAGTTGTTGCGGAAAAACTCATAGAGCGATCCATGCAAGTTGTTAGTGCCGCTCTTGGTGATCACGTTCACGATGCCGCCCACGGCGCGTCCAAACTGCGCACTGTAGTCACTGTTGATGACGCGGAACTCCTGCACCGCTTCCTGCGAAGGAGTGGTCTTCTGGATGCCCGAGGCGGTCGACATGTTGTCGGCGCCATCGACCGCGATAAAGTTGTAGTGAATGTTCTGCCCGGCAAAAGATAGCTTGGTCACAGGCTCGATAATCACGTCGGTGCTGCCGGAAGTGGTATCGCCAATGGTGACGCCGGGAGCCAGAAGCGCGAAGTCGATGAACTGGCGTCCGTTGACCGGAAGGTTCTCAATCTTCTGCTCATCAATGACCGTGCTGACCATGCTCCGCGTCGGCTCCGCCACTTCGCCTACGTCCTGAACAATCACCTCCTGTGACACTTGTCCGGGAGGGAGATTGAAATCGAGAATGCCGCTGGCGCCGACGTCGAGATGGGTCTTCTTGGCTTGCTTCTGGAAGCCGGGTTTATCGGCCGTGAAGGTGTAATCGCCGACTGGCAGCGAGGCAAACTGATAGTCGCCGGTCGCATTCGCTGTAGCCGTGCGCGAGATGCCAGTCGCCTCGTTAACGACAGAAACCGTCGCGCCCGGAATGGCGGCACCGGTTGTGTCGTAAACCCGGCCCTGCACGGTCACCGTGACGACTTGGGCTGATAGCGGTATCGCCATCGCCAGAAATACCAAGAGTCCACAGATCAAAGCTCGGACGGATCGGTCAAAAGCACTACTCGTCTCATAGCGCTCCATATCGCCTCCTCAAGATTGGCCCGTCAGACTTTACGTTTTGATGTTCGCGGCACTGCTTTTTCTTTTCCTGACCCTTTCTTCTTCGAGTTCTGCGCGTGCATGACCTGGCTCAAGCGCAATTCCGAATCATCCAGATGCTGCGCCAGCGTCGCGGCGCACTGCTTCAACTTGCCCGCGCTTAAAAGTTCATAGATCGCCCGGTGTACAGGAATCAGTTTGTTCGGATCCTCGTGGCTCAAGTCGACCAACACCATGCCGAGCCGGACCTCGCCGATCAGCTTTTGATAAAACGACTCCAGCCGCTTGTTGCGGTGAAACCGAACCAGAAGACTGTGGAAATGCAAATCGTGACTTACCGCTCGCATCCAGTCACGTTCACGGACAGCACGCTCGTAGCCATTCAATTCATTGCGCAACTCCGCAAACACCTCATGGCCCGGCTTAGCCGCCAACACTGCGGGAATCTCCAGCATCCGCCGCAGGTGGTAGATCTCCTGCACATCTTTTGGGGAGAGCTGCGAGACCGCCACGCCGCGGTGGATGCTGCGCTTGAGCAAGCCTTCCAGCGACAGAATGCGCATGGCTTCGCGCATGGTGTTGCGGGACACGCCCAGCGACATTGCCAAAGGCACTTCCTGCAGCGCGTTTCCGGGAGGCAACTCTCCAGTGAGAATCCTGTGCCGCAGAATCGACGCCACCTGGTCGGCAACGCTGGTTCGGTGTATTTGTGAGCGTTCCATACCGATCAGTGGAAAGCTTGAATGGGGAGGCATGGTGCTCCGAATTGTTCACAATGTCAAGTGTTGAACAATTCAACGAATTTATGGAAATCTTTGTTCTCGGTTGCGAGTCGGCACGCCATGGGGGAAATCACGTCAACCCTGCTCTCATGTATGATTTTCGTAATCGGACCGAGGACCAGGGTCTGCGGGAAAGTCGTTTTTCTCGCCAGGGTATGAATTTCGGGATGGGTCCGCTGCGGCTTTCTTCTGAATCTGGAATCGTTGAGGCGAAACTTGTCTTCGCTGGAAACAGTTCGGTCGTTCGACTCCGCGCTGGATGTATCAGCGTCGAGTCCGCCAGTTTCGCGAGATGTTGCCCTGCGGCTGATCCGTTCCACCGATGACGAACTCCCCCATCTGCTCTCCGCCGCGCGAGCTGCGAAAGAAAGCTTCAAGCCGGGTGTGATCACCTATTCGCGAAAGGTTTTCCTTCCCCTGACCAATCTCTGTCGCGACTATTGCGGCTATTGCACTTTTCGCCGCGATCCCGGCGAGCCCGGCGCTCACACCATGACGCCCGAAGAAGTCCTCGCGGTTGCGCGTCAAGGGGAAAAGCTGGGTTGCACCGAGGCCCTCTTCAGCCTGGGCGACAAACCTGAACTGCTCTTCCCGCAAATGCGGGAAACGCTTCGACACCTGGGCCACAACTCGACGCTGCAATACCTGGAAGCCGTATGCGAGTTGCTGCTGCGTGAAACGACACTGTTGCCGCACCCTAACCCGGGATTGCTGAGCGCAGAGTGGATTACGCGCCTGGCCGCTGTATCTCCGAGCATGGGTTTGATGCTCGAGACCACCAATGCAAGCCTGCTCGGCGCCGGCCTCGCTCACGACAACGCGCCCGACAAGCTTCCTGCCAAGCGTCTGCGTACGATTGAAGACGCGGGCAAGCAAGGAGTACCCTTCACCACCGGGCTGCTGATCGGCATTGGAGAAACGCTGGATGACCGCATCGACACCCTGCTAGCGATTAGAGACCTGCACGAACGATACGGTCACATCCAGGAAGTCATTGTGCAGAATTTCCGCGCTAAGCCGGCCATTCCGATGCAAAACTGGCCCGAACCGACCGCGGGAGAAATGATGCGCACCGTGGCTGTCGCCCGGCTGCTTATGCCGAACGTCAATATTCAGGCCCCACCGAATCTTTCCGCGCCGTACTATGATGACTTGCTTGATGCCGGCATCAACGACTGGGGCGGGGTGTCGCCACTCACGCCCGACTTCATCAATCCAGAGAAACCTTGGCCGCATCTCGAACACCTGGAGCAGCGTACTCGTTCGAAGGGTCAAACGTTGCGTCAGCGTCTTCCCGTATATCCCGAATTTCTATCTAGGCTAAAGTCTTCTCCTCCCCTGCTCGCAAACCGGCTCAGCGCAGCCGCGGACCAAGATGGCTACGCCAGGAGGCTCGCTGCATGATCGTCGTCCTCAGCGGGGGCACAGGCGGCGCGAAATTTGTCGATGGACTTCGCCAGGTAGTATCGGCGCAAGAACTCACCATCATCGTGAACACGGGTGACGATCTCGAATGGTGGGGCCTTTACGTCTCACCCGACATCGATTCCATCACCTACGTGCTCGCGGGCATGTTGAGCAAAGAGCGCGGCTGGGGCGTGAAGGGTGACACTTTTTTCTGCTTGCAGGCCATGGGACAACTCGGCCAGCCGATCTGGTTTAAAACCGGAGACCGCGATCTCGCCGTGCACTTGTTCCGGTCGAAAATGATCACGCAGGGGAGAACTCTGAGCGAAGCCACTTCAGAGATTTCTTCGCGCCTTGGGGTGCAAGCGCGGATCTTGCCGATGACCGACTCGCGCGTAGAGACACGAGTCATGACACCCATCGGCGAATTGAGCTTCGAGGAATATTTCGTACAGCGTTGGTATCAGGATCCAGTGGAGTCCGTCCGCTTCGCCGGCGCCGCCGACGCCGAACCTGCTCCCGGGGTAATCGAAGCGATCAAAGCCGCGAGTGTTGTGATTCTCGCGCCGAGCAATCCGGTAACGAGTATCGGGCCGATTCTCGCTGTTCCCGGCGTTCGCGAAGCTCTCCGCGAGACTCGCGCGCCCGTCGTCGCCATCTCGCCCATCGTCGGAGGCGCTGCAGTGTCCGGTCCCGCTGGCGCACTCATGGCTGCGCAAGGATTCCCGGTCTCCCTCGCCGGAGTCGCGCAGGCTTATCACGATTTTCTCGACCTCCTTATCGCCGACACCCGCGACGCCAAAGAAGCCGAGCAACTGCAGCGAACTGGATTCCGCGTGCATTGCGCCCGCACCATCATGCGTACCGCAGAGGACAAGGCGGAACTGGCGCGCGCCGTGCTCGAGGTCGTCTCCAAAGAATCTGCGGCCCGCGCCGCTTCGGACCCCTCATGATCCTCGTCCCCGTCAAGAATCTCTCGAACGCCAAACAGCGCCTGGCTTCGGTGCTCGATCAACCCTCACGCACTGAACTGGCTCACGTCATGTTGCTCGACGTACTGGAAACTCTCGCCGACTGGAGCAAGCGCCCCGAAGTCGGAGTAGTCACCAGCGACCCCTACGCTCTCGAATTGGCCCGGCGCTTCGCTTTCACCGTAATCCCTGACAACGCCAACATCGGCGAAACCGACGCCATCGAGATGGCTACGCGCTATTGCGAATCTCGCGGCACCGATAACACGCTGGTCATCCCCGGTGATATCCCGCTGATCAAGGCTGCGGAGCTGCAAACGATTCTGGAAGCGGCACCCGAAGAAGGATCCGTCCTGGTTCCTGCCGGGGATGGACGCGGCACCAATGCCGCCTTCCGCCGTCCAGCAGGCCTTTTCCCGCTGCGCTTCGGTAACGACAGCTTCAAGCCCCACTTCGCCGCCGCAAAAGCTACCGGCAAGCCCTGCGTCGTGCTGTCATTTCCCGGCATCGCGATGGACCTCGACAATCCGTCCGATCTCGCGCTTCTCGCTGCGGCCCCCGGCGAAACCCGCTCCCAGCAACTGATTCGGCAGTGGGACTTGAGCGACCTGCCGCGAGCTGCCAACGAGTGAGATGGCATCATCCATGACGGCCCTCAGCGTCATTCCTATCCCTCTCAAAGACGAGATCCTGCCCGGAGATTCGCTCCCCGACAAGCTTCTGCGCGCTCTGAGGCAAAACAAGCTGCGGATCAAATCGGGTGACATCCTCGTCGTTAAGCACAAAATCGTCTCCAAAGCGGAAGGCCAGCTCATCAACCTCGACACAATCAAGCCTTCCCGCGCCTCGCGCCAGTGGGCGCGCCGCTACAAGCTTGACGCTCGTGTCACGGAACTTGCCTTGCAGCAGAGTGTCCGCATCGTTCGCCGCGAGCGTGGAGTTCTGATCACAGAGACCGCTCACGGCCTGGTTTGCGCCAATAGCGGAATCGACGTTTCCAACGTTAGTGGAGGACGTCACGCTCTGCTCCTTCCCGCCGATCCCGACCTGTCCGCACTCGAACTCCATCGTGCCCTGAAAAAACGTCTGAAACTTTCCATCCCCGTTCTCATCACTGATACTTTCGGTCGCCCTTGGCGCGACGGACTCACCGAGGTCGCTATCGGCATCGCTGGGATGAAAGGTATCCACGACGATCGCGGACGCCGCGATCCCAGCGGCTACGTGCTGCGCGTCAGTTTAGAGGCGGTTGCCGACGAACTAGCCTGTGCCGCGGGCTTGGTCTGCGGCAAGCTAACTCGCACGCCCGCGTGTATCATTAGGGGTTTTCCGTACCGCCCGGCTCGAGGAACAGCCCGAGAACTCCTTCGCCCGGCAGCCAGCGATTTGTTCCGCTAGCGCTCGCGAGCTAAGAGGTCCTATGCAACAACTCGAAAACTTCCCTTCTCTTGGATGGTCCGATATTTGTGCGCAACTTTCATCTCCGGTACGCGAGGCCCTCGAACGCGCGCAACAAACTCTGGATGGATCGTCGCTTACCCGCGAGCAGGCGCTTCTGCTCGCTCATACCGAAGGGGATGATCTGGTTGGACTGCTGGTGGCTGCGAATGAAATGCGCCGTGACCTCGCCGGCAACATTGTCACTTACGTCGTGAATCGCAATATCAATTTCACCAATATTTGTTTCGTCGGATGCAAGTTCTGCGCCTTCAGCCGCGGTCCCCGCGAGTCCGACACCTACTTTTTGCAGCCCGAGCAAGTAGCGGAGAAAGCGATCGAAGCCTGGGAACTCGGTGCCACCGAGGTCTGCATTCAGGGAGGGCTTCCTCACGGCCTGCCGCCCTTCTACTACCGCGATATTCTTCGCGCCGTGAAAGGCGCTCTTCCGCGCATGCACATCCACGCCTTTTCGCCCATGGAGATTATGTACGGCATCGAACTCACCGGAATGCCGTTGGCGGATTATCTTTCGATGTTGCGCGACAACGGTCTCGACACTCTGCCCGGCACCGCCGCCGAGATTCTGGATGACCAGGTCCGCTTTATTCTCTCCCGCAACAAGTTGACAACTGAGGAATGGAAGTCCGTGATTCGGACTGCGCACGGCTGTGGCATCCGCAGCACGTCCACCTTGATGTACGGACACGTTGAAACGCCCGAGCACTGGGTCAATCAGCTGCTCTTGCTTCGCGAAATCCAGAGTGAGACGTCCGGATTCACTGAGTTCGTTCCCTTGGGATTCGTCCACCAGAACACAATTCTGTTCCATCAAGGACTCGCGCGCTCCGGCCCGACTCTCGCGGAGCATCTAAAGATTCACGCCCTCGCTCGCGTCTTACTTTCTGGAAGCATCAACAACATCCAGGTCTCGTGGGTAAAACTGAATCGCCAGCTCTCGCAACTCTGTCTGAGCGCAGGCGCCAACGATTACGGCGGCACCTTGATGGAAGAAAATATCTCACGCGAAGCTGGAGCGACGGCCGGGCAGTACACCAGCCCTGAGGATTTCCAGTCGCTCATTCTCGAAGCCGGCCGCATTCCTGCCGAGCGCAACACCACTTACACCCGCATGCAGATCAAGCTTCGTCCGGAAGAGCTTGTAATTCAGGAAGCTCTCGAACCGGAGTTCGCATGAGCCGGCCTATCGCGGTCGTTGGAGGTACGGGCCCCGAAGGTTTTGGACTGGCGCTTCGTTGGGCGGCGGCCGGAGAGACCGTCATCATTGGTTCACGCGATGCGAAGCGCGCTCAGGACGCCGCCGCGAAGATCAAAGAGAACGTTGGTGCGCACGCCCAAGTCTCGGGCGAGGAAAACTCTGCCGCTTGCGCCGCGACCGATTTGATCGTCCTTACTGTTCCCTTCGAGGGCCAGGCCAACCTATTAAAGCAACTTAAGACTGCGATTCGTCCCGGCAGCATTGTCATCGATGCCACCGTTCCCCTTGCCGCCAGCGTCGGTGGACGCGCCTCGCGCACACTCGGTGTCTGGCAGGGTTCCGCCGCTCAACAGACGGCCGAACTGGTCCCGAAAGGTGTCACGGTTGTTGCCGCCTTTCAAAATGTCTCGGCTGAATTGTTGAACGAAAAGGGGCCAGTGGAGTGCGATGTGCTGATCTGCAGCGACGATCCCAATGCCAGCCAGGTCGCACGTTCGCTGGCCTTAAAGATCCCCGGGTTACGTCCCGTGGACGGCGGCAAACTCGAGAACGCCCGCATCGTCGAGCAGATTACCGCGCTCCTCATCGGCATTAATATCCGCAGCAAAGCTCATAGCGGAATTCGCATTACAGGTTTGCCCGAAGCCGCCTACCAGTAGCGAGACCGAGTCTACTGGGTGCCCGATCCTTCGCGCCTTTTGCGACAGGGTGGGGCTTTTGGGAACGTCAACATCGATGACTCCACCCACCAACGAACCCGCCATCCAATTTCGCAACGTCTCTTACCGCTTCGACGGCGGACACGAACTTCTGCAGAATCTGGATCTCGACATCCACTTTGGAGAGACGCTGGTGCTCCTCGGCCGCAGCGGCTCCGGCAAGACCACGACTTTGAAGCTTATCAATAACCTCCTTGTTCCCACTGGCGGTGAAATTCTTGTACAAAGTAAATCCACCCGCGATTGGGATGTGATCCGTCTCCGCCGCGGCATCGGTTACGCGATTCAGGAGACCGGCCTGTTCCCCCACTTCACGGTCGCCCGCAACATTGGACTCGTCCCACAAATCGAAGACTGGCCCACGGACCGCATCCAAAAGCGCGTCGAAGAACTCATGCAACTCGTTGGGCTCGACCGCCAACTCGCTTCCCGCTATCCGCGCGAGTTGTCCGGAGGCCAGCGGCAACGTGTCGGTGTCGCCCGCGCTCTCGCCGCCGATCCTCCAATTCTCTTGATGGACGAGCCCTTCGGCGCCCTCGACCCCATCACGCGCGCCGAACTTCAACGCGAATTTCAAGGATTACAGCAGCGGCTTAAGAAAACCGTTGTGTTCGTTACGCACGACCTGCGAGAGGCTCTCATGCTCGGCACTCGCATCGCCCTCATGGAAGCAGGTAAGCTGGTCGCGATCCTGACGCCCGACGAATTTCTGCATTCGGAAGAACCGCTGGTGAAATCATACGTTGAGGCATTCGGCACAGACTGCAGGCAGTGACTGTTTTATGCGCGATCTTTGCGGCCAAAAAGCTTTATTGGTTGATCAGAGGAAGTCATGAACGTCTGGCATTTCATCGCCCAAAATCACATTGAAGTGCTGGAACTCACACTCCAGCATTTGTGGCTGGTAGCGGCCTCCATCTTCTTTGCGGTGCTTATCGGCATCCCGCTCGGAATCTTCATCACCCGACATCCTGCGTGGAACAAGCCGGTCTTAGGCGGAGCCAACATTATTCAAACCATCCCCAGCCTCGCACTCTTCGGCTTTCTTCTGCCCGCGCCCTGGATTGGCGCGCGCACGGACCGCCTGGCTATTCTCGCCCTGACGCTGTACGCCCTGCTGCCGCTGATTCGCAACACCTACACCGGCATCACAGGCGTCGACCGCGCCATCGTCGAAGCCGGACGCGGCATGGGAATGACGGACCGCCAACTCCTGTTTCAAGTCGAGCTGCCGCTCGCCCTCAGTGTGATCATCGCGGGTATTCGCGTCGCCGCCGTTATCTCGGTCGGGCTCGCAACGATCGCCGCCGCCATAGGCGCGGGCGGCTTAGGCGAGTACATCTTCCGTGGCCTCGCCATGGTGAATAATCAGGTCATCCTGGCGGGAGCCATCCCCGCGGCCCTGCTCGCCATCGGCGCAGACGTAAGCCTGGGCTGGCTGGAAAAACGGCTAACAAAGTAGCGCCGGCGCTCTCTGCTGTGTTTTGTGCCGTACTTGGTACTCTTAACACTTGAAACTGACGCCCCTTCTCGCGCTCACCCTGCTGCTGACCTCATGTCTACCTCCGCGCGAAAACCGCATCGTCATTGGCTCCAAGAACTTCACCGAGCAACTCGTCCTCGGAGAAATCCTTGCCCAGCAGATCGAGAACAAAACTCACCTCACGGTCGAGCGTAAGTTCTATCTAGCCGGAACTTTCATTTGCCAGCAAGCGATTCTCGGCGGACGCATCGACATTTATCCCGAATACACCGGAACGGCGCTCACCGCGATCCTGAAAGAGAATCCGCAAGGCGCTCGTGAAGAGGTCTACCGGCGCGTTCGCGATGAATACGCACGCCGCTTTCAGTTGGCGGTTGGCCAGCCGTTCGGCTTCAACGATACGTTTGCCATTGAGATTCGCGGCGAAGAGGCAAGGCGCCTGAAGCTAAAAACAATTTCGCAGGCTGCATCGTATGCTCCAAAGTGGCGCGCGGGATTCGGTTACGAATTTATGGAACGCCCCGACGGCTACAAAGGCCTGGCAAAAACCTACGGCCTACAATTCGCCGAACCGCCGCGCATCATGGATCTCGGCCTGCTCGCACGCAGCCTCAAAGACAAACAAATCGATCTCGCCGCTGGCAATACCACCGACGGACTCATTCCCGCGCTCGATTTACTCGTCCTCGAAGATGATCGCCACTATTTTCCCCCGTATGAAGCGGTTCCAATCATTCGCGAAGAAGTGTTAAGTCGTCACCCCGAAGCAAAGCAGGCAATCGATCAACTGGCAGGAAAAATCACCGACGACGACATGCGCCAACTCAACTACGCAGTCGACGGCCAACATCGGGACGCAAAGGAAGTAGTCAGCGAATTCCTCCGCCGAAGGGGCTTGTAGGTCTGAGGTCTGAGGTCTGAGGTCTGAGGTCTGAGGTCTGAGGTCTGAGGTCTGAGGTCTGAGGTTCTAGGACGGCTTTCTGATTCCATTGCAGTACGAGAGGCGTGAACGAATGCCACTGCTGCATGGCTTTCAGCATTTATATTCCCTGAGCAAATGGGGCTGAACTGTCAGATTTGCCAGCAAGCGATATAGGCAGGAATGCCTCAGACTCAGAGAACAGGCGCTCCGAGCAAGAAAGGATGAACGTCACCACTGCTTCGGCGATGCAAGCGATCGTGGGCTGGGGATGCCAAGCAGTGCTTTCTGTTTTGGGGGGAACTTCGTCGCAAATCAGGTCACGGCGTGCGCTTCGCCGGATAGGCCGCTACCAAGGAACCGCTTGCCTTGACAAACTGTCTCTACGGCGAGCAGGAATTCCTTTCCGGCTCGCGCCTTGAGGATGTAACCCAGTGCTCCCAGGCTCAGCGCTTCCTGTACGACCTCGGCGGAGGATTCCTGGCTTACAAAAAGTATCTTGCAGGCGGGGAAGACGCGTAGAATTTGCCGAGCCGCTTCAATTCCATTCAAATGCGGCAAACCCACATCGAGAATCACAAGATCCGGTCGCAGCTCCTCGGACTTGGTGACGGCATCCAACCCGTCCGCCGCCTCTGCGATGACTTGGAATTCTGGCTTTGTCCCTAACGTCGAACACACAAATCGTCGAAAGGGTTCGTAGTCATCGACTACTAACACCCGTACGAACGATGCCACCAGTACCCACCTTTCTGTCCTAGCTCCGACTTTGGTACTTGTGGCATGTGTTCCATTCCAGGGGGACCATCATACTCGCTTGCGCACCGGAGGGTTGGGGCAGAAGGGTCCTCAAGTTTGATTGGATGCCGCCCGGCGATCAACGGGTCCCCCGACCTGCCTGCCCAGGCTCCAAAGCGTTCGATGATCCGAACTTGACAGAGATCGGCTTCCGTTCCATAGGTCTATTCAGGCCAAATCTCCTTGGTACTGGCGGAATGCAAAAGAGGCGGGAGCGCCCGTATCTGATTCAGTAACATGCCTTAAGCCGCAGGTCCCGGTAGTCATTAACACTTCGAGCTCCCGTCCGCCCCTGTGATTTAGCGATAAACACCCCTGATTACAGTTTTATGGTTTAGACAATATAGGTTTCGATGTATTGGGCAGCGGTGGGAGCCCATGGGATAATCCGCCCCGAACGAGGAGCTTGACGACAGGTGTCAGACATGGTATCCCAGCAACCAATGTTTTGTTGTTTTGTGGGGTATCGCTAGAAGCGTCCACTCGGCTCCCAAAAGGCTAGGCCCATGCTCGACCACGCGGCTCCGTACCTGAAACGAATTCCCCCCTGCAAGACCATTCAACGATCTCTTCTGTTCCTGCTCCTGGCCAGCGTAGCTGGACTCGCGCAAGACAAAACTGCAAGATTCACCGTGACATCGGAACTGGTCCAAGTGCCCGTCATTGCCTTGAATCAGGAAGGGCGAGTCGCGACTGGGCTCGCCAAAGAAGATTTTGAAGTGTTCGAGGATGGTGTCAAACAAGACATCATCGGGTGCATGAGAGAAACGTCTCCGGTTTCGGCCGCACTCGTTCTCGACAAGAGCCGGAGCATGAGAAGTAACTTGCCCCTTGTCGTTGACGGCGCGTTCAACCTGCTGGATACACATGTCCGAGCCGACGACGAGTTCCTGTTAGTCAGCTTTGACAGCGCTCCTAAACTTATTGTCCCTCAGTTCACCCGTGATGCCGCAACGCTGAAACATCTTCTCTCACGCTATTTTGCGGAAGCGCAGGGGCTCACTTCCCTTTACGATGCGCTCTACCTCGCAGTCGGCAACGTGAAACAGAAGGCGAAGAATTTTCATCGGGCGGCGATTGTGATCACGGATGGAGGGGACACCAGTAGCGTCTACAGCAAAAGAGAGATCCTCGATTACCTCGAAGAAGCAGAAGTGCCGGTGTTCGCAGTAAACGCCAGCGAGCCCAACATTTTCCAGGCGTTGACGATCGGAAAGAACGGAAAGTCCGAAATCGCAACTGAAAATGACGTGATAGGCCCCGCGGAACGCGGCGGACCCAAGGTTCTTAAGGAGCTCACCGACGCCACCGGGGGGGCAGTATTTACCGCTCGCGCACCCGAGGATATCCCCCGCATTATGGGCGCCGTCTACGATTTAATCAGCAACCAGTACACTATTTCTTACAAGCCGCACGCGCCTGCCGAAGCATCGCGAGTTGGTAGCCGCCACAAGGTTGAAGTGAGATTGGTGGCCCGCGACCACCGATTCTCTGGCTACCATCTCGACTATAAACACCAGTATTACCGGCCGCCCGGCGGCGTGGATGGCCGGACAGCCACTCTCGCCGCGATTCCTGGGCCGTGAACCCTGCCCCCCGCCTTCCCTGGACGGACTAGGGAATCAACGGAATGGCAGCCGATAACTGCAGATTGATCAGGAGGCTGAGGCGATTATCCACCTGGTAAAATTTCGCCGCCCGCTTCGCTCCTAATGCTTTCATGAATCCTGGCCATGAATCCTCTCTGAGGTTCACAGTCTCGTCTTCGATATTGATCATCCTCTGCACCAGGTCCCTCGCCTTCGGGTCGTCCAAGGTGTCGTAGCTCGCCGCGTAGTCCTTGATGAGTTGCAAGCGCTTGTCACCAATCGCATGTTGCTTGTCCGCATAGACGCGATACACAGGCCAGAATGCCGCCGCTTCCGCAGTCGTGAATTGCATGGTGTCAGTAATGATCTGGTTCTTGTCTTGTTGGACATCTGAACGCAGCAATTTGATATCGGAGTCTGTCAAAGGCGTTACAGCGACATCCGAATTCTGCGCGGAACAAACCGCCGCTAGTGCGGCAAACAAGACGCAAACAGCCGCTAGCACTCTCATAGTCTCTCCCGTCGATTCTGAAGTTGAATCCCTACCCTCTATTCGAAAGCACGACGAGCCCGGGCGAAACCCAGGAAACTCGCGAAAACCATCATTGCACGGAATAGCCGCGAGCATCCATGCACGCCGAAAATGCTCTTTTGAACGTATCGGTCGCGGCTTTGTGCTGGGCCTGATCTTGTGCCTGTGTCTGCTGTTGGGACTGGGCTGTCTGCTGAGCCGCTTGTTGCTTCGCCTTCTCCTCCGCAGTCCTCTGTCTGCGTCTGCCCGCTACGGCACCCACCGTGGCTCCGATGGCTGCTCCTTTGCCCGCGTCCCCGGCTATCGCGCCGATCGCGGCGCCTCCCGCCGCGCCTCCCGCCGCACCCTTTACTGTTCCACCCTTCCCCACGTCATCCTTGGCTTGTTGCGCAGCCTGTTGTTGCGCGGCCTGCTGTTGCTGCGCAGTCGGACCGGCGGCCGCCGGCGCCTGCGGATCGACACCGGTGTTTTGTTTTGCGGAACCATAGCACTCGCTCTCGTCCTTGAGTTGCTGGTCGGCATTCTGCTGGTTTCGGGGATACGCGAACATACCAATGCTTTTCGCAGGAGACCATGCGGGACCGGTCTGGGCCGTCCCCAATGGGGCCAAACATCCCATTAGCAGAACTATAAGAAGAGGTTTCAAGTTCATTTCTCCCATAGCACGTTGGTCGTGCATTTGTGGACCCCCGTTGCTAGCTCGGTTCATACAATAAGCAAGGCGACACGAAAATCTTGTTAGCAAGCACGGCATGGATCGCCGAGAAAAGATCGAGGCTCAATCTCGATTTCACTACATAGGCCGAGCCCCCGGCCGCCATCGCGGCGTTCATATAATCGAGGTCTTCGTGCACCGTAAGAAAGATGATCTTGGCAACACAGCCCGACTCTCGCAACTGCTTTGCGACTTCGATCCCGCTCAGTTCTCCCAGGGAAATATCAAGGATGATGACGTCGGGTAGGAGCTCGAGGGATTCGCGGACTATCGTCCTTCCGTCAGAGATTGCCCCGACGATCTGGCAGTCTTGGTCTTTCTGGAGCATCTTGCCGACGTGGATAAGGACGGATGAATTATCGTCGGCAAGGAGTATGGTCGTTCTCAACACGAGCCCTCCTTCGCTGCGGAGCCGCAGAATGCACGCCTGCACGTACCGCCTCCGCTGCGGTGGCTGAGACTCTCGAATCGTGGTCCAATCTTCTTCGCGAACTTATATGACTTGACTGGACTGGGATACTGTCAAAACTAACGAATCAGACGTGAGGAAACAGATTTAAATCAGCCAAGCTTATCCGCCACGCGATCTGGTTTTCTGGTCGCCGGAACCCAGCCCTCCACTCGGGTACCGCGGGAAGGGGCCGACTCGATCGAGAACTCGCCGCCTGCGGACCGCAGACGCTCTCTCATGCTGACGAGCCCGAGACCGTGTTGATTTCGCTCCTGTTTTGGATTGAACCCAATTCCATCGTCGGAAATCCATAACCGAACCATATTTGATTCGGAAGTCAACTGCACTTTCACGTGTTGGGCATGGCTATGCTTGACCACATTGCGCAGCGCTTCTTGTACCGTACGGAATAGACTCAGGGACGTGTTTTCGTCCATGTCCTGCGGCAAGTCCCGCGCCACACAGTCGACCTCGATCTTATGCTGGCGCGAGAATTCGCGGCACAGATCGCGAACGCTTGGCGCGAGGCCCAGGTAGTACAACTTGGACGGATGCAACTGGTGAGATATTTGCTGGATGTCAGTCGCAATTTCATTCGTGAGTCGCCAGATCTCCTCCAGCGCATTTTCTTGCAGGGAGTCGCTCTTTGCCGATGCTGCCTGCTCGCATTCCTGGACTCGGTTTGCCAGCAACGCCAGCCTCTGGTTGATGTCATCGTGCAACTCCCGGGCAATGCGCGCACGCTCCTCTTCCTGCGCATGGAGGAGCTGGCCACTGACTTCGATGAGGGCCCGCTGAGCCTGTTTCTGGTCGCTGATGTCAATGCAGCAGCCCACGTATCCTGCAAATGAGGCATCACTGTTGAACCTCGGGGCGCCAACGTCGAGAACCCACCGGTATTTTCCGTCGTAGCGACGAAGCCGATACTCCATCTCGAATTTCTTTCGGCGATCAAAGTTTGCCACATAGGTATCGAGGCACCTCTGCCGATCTTCTGCGTGCACGCCGGTCACCCAGCCGTTGCCTCTCTCCTCCTCCATGCGCCGGCCAGTGAACTCGAGCCATGGCTGATTAAAGTAGTCGCACAACTTGTCCGGCCCAGACATCCAGATCAGTACGGGAGCGGTGTTAGCGAGCAGGCGAAAACGTTCCTCGCTCTCCACTATTGCTTCGCCGGCGCGGCGTCGTTCGGTGATATCGCGAATGACCGACTGAGTTTGTGTCACCTTACCGGCGCTATCCCGGATGGGTACCACATTGACCTCGAGCCAGATTCCTTCTCCGTTGCGACGAACTCCTTCATACTCGAAATGCTCATCAACGCTTTCCCCGCGAAACCGGCGCTCGTGAAGTTCGCGCAGGCGGGCACGCCACTTGGGCGCCACGTAATCTTCGAGTTTGATGCTATGTAGTTCTTCGCCGTCAAAGCCAAAGAGCTGCCGGAAACGGTCATTGGCAAACACCACGCGCCCTTGGGCGTCATCGATCATTACCGCGTCGTGGAGATGATCAACCACACGACGATATTGTTCTTCACTCTCTTTCAGCTTCTGTTCCGAGTGTTTGCGCTCCGTGATATCGCGCGAAATATTAGACAGCCCTATGGCGCGGCCCTCAGTATCTATCAACGGAGACAGTGTCAGAGAGACGTTGATCCTCTTTCCCTCCTTGGTCAGTCTGATTGTTTCGTAGTGTTCAACTTTGTCGCCTGCTGTGGCTCTTCGCGCCATCGTTTCCTCCTCGCCGAGTAGATCGGCGGGGATAAGAATATTGATGGACTGTCCGACCGCTTCCGCCTCACTGAATCCGAAGATCTTTTCCGCTCCCCGGTTCCAACTCGTGATGATTCCTTCAAGGGTTTTGGAAATAATCGCATCGTCGGACGATTCGACAATGGAAGCCAGCCTGGATCGAGATTGTTCGGCTTGTTTGCGTTCGGTGATGTCCTGCACTGTGCCGCGAAGGTAGGTTACATTGCCTCCTGCGTCACGTAGCGCTTCCCCTCCGGCAACAACCCATCGCGCACCGCCGTCCGCGCCCCTTACCTCCAGCTCTACCTTCGGAACCGAACCAGTCTGGAATGCCGTCTCGATCGCTGCCCGAAGTCGATCCTGGCTTTCTGGAGTAAACAACCGTAAGAAGTCGTCGTAAGACAGCGGAGGTAGTGTGGGGTCAAGCCCGTGGATGCGATAGAGTTCCGTCGACCAGATAAACGATTTCTTCCTGGCGTCCCATTGCCAGCTTCCGATTTTAGCGAGGCGCAGAGCTTCTGCGATCTCTTTCTCCTTCCTGCCCAGTCCTTCGTGAGCGCGTTTGCGCCTGCTGATATTGCGAAGCAGCAAAACAATGCATAGGGTCTCGATCAGAATGAGGGAGGAAAATCCAAGGATTCCGGATCGATCAAGCTGCCAGGGGGAGCTCTTTGAGCTCAGCGCCGCGGGCGCGGAGGAAGAGAAGACAAACAACCCAATTCCCTGCTGCTGAGGATGCCGGGCGGGAGCAACTGGTATTTGCGCGCCGGACAGATGTATGCCAAGACTAAGAACGCATATCAGCAGATGCCGGATAGTTACACACCCCGGCATCAGGCCGTCGCTGATCGCACGAAGCGGATACAAGATTGTTCGCCTTCTTGCTTCTCACAGTAGCGAATCCGGGCAACTTGCGAACGATTCCACTCTCCGACGCGTCACGAATCTCCTGCGTAGCGGCTCGTGAGCGCCTAGCGTTCCAAGTCATCCCAAATGGAATGCTATGCGGCTGTGGTAACGGTTCCACCTGTCAGAATTGACAGTTCGTCCGGCAAATGCCTACAACTAGCATCCCGTATCGGACAAAGCAGCACTCAGGGCATCGAGTGTCCGGAGCCGCCGCGCCGAGCCGCGGCAGTGCCTGCTTAGGGAAGAAGAACCGGATTGTCTCGCCTCAAAGCACTCAAGATCGAACACTTCCGCGCCGACTACGCGCAGCCGACCGACTATTGCGACGTGTTTGAGCGGGAAATGAAGTCCCTTTATCTGCTTGCATTCTTGTTGACTGCAAATCATCAAGAGGCTGAGGAGTGCTTTGTTTCGACGATAGAAACGGGCTGCGGAGAAAAAAGTATATTCAAGGCTTGGACCAAATCCTGGATCAAGCGTTGCCTGATCCAGAAAGCCATTCACGTTGTCTTTTCTCGTTCAGTCTGCGATCGGCAGCGCTCGCTCTGGGGCGGAGATTCCTGCGAAACTCGCTTGCGAGATATGGTCAACGCAGTCACCGGCCTGGAAGTGTTGGAACGGTTTGTGTTTGTCATGTCAATTCTGGAAGGGTATTCGGTTCGGGAATGCTCTCTTCTGTTGCATTGCAAAGGGGAGAACGTCGTCCAGTTGCGGATGAGAGCATCGACAAAACTTGCTGCATCCAACTCGCGCTTTAGCGAGCCTCTGGCCGCACGACCAGATCAGCCCGCATCGAATTGACCTTGTACTTCGAAAAATCGGTACCGGGATGAGTCTCGATCTCGGCAAGAAAAAGCACAGGTTCGCTTGGCGCCCGCCAGCCAGGTAGATCTTCTGTCGATGCGCCCGCCTTCATTCGACCGGTCATCTTTAGTGATGTGACCTTGCAGGCATCATCATCCAGCGACCGTCGCAACCTGGCTGACGGGCACGATTCCCTGACCTACGCTAGCGGGGGCTATAGCCACTGGCGACTGTTAGAAATGCCAGTTCAGCGGCAATGTAATGATCATGAACATGGTGTCGGCGAGTCTCCCCGCTGCCTTGACAAGATCGATCGATGAAATGGACATAGCCCCTTGCTTAAGATAACCCGTAGTCGCTTGACTCCTCGCAGAGTAGCGCTGCTTTACCTCTTAATTTCCGGCTTATGGGTCGCGGTTTCCAGTGAGTTCCTGTTTCTTGAACTCGAAAGCAAAGCTGCAATCACTGCATTTGAAATCGCGAAGGGCCTGCTATTCGTTCTGGCGAGCGGTGGGCTGATCTATTTCATTGCCCGAAGAATGCTGGACCGTTTAGTACGCTCCGAAGAATCGCTGCGCGAGTCAGAAAGCAACCGGCTCCGGTTGCAGCAGCAACTGATTCAGGCACAAAAGCTGGAGGCTCTGGGTAGATTGGCGGCCGGAATCACCCACGACTTCAATAACATTCTGGAAGTGATTCACGGCAGTGCTGATTTACTGAGGTCAGAGACTGACGCATCTTCATTGCAAGCCCATGCGCGCATCCAGCTTATTTTGCAAGCTGTCGGCCGGGGATCCGATCTTACGCGTCAACTGCTGGCGTTCAGCCGCCGCCAGACGCTCGTTCTGAGGCCGATCGACCTGAATGTTGTGGTTCGAGAATCTGCAGCTTTCTTACAGGGTCTTGCGGGTGCGCAGTTCACCATTCAATTGCAGCTTGATCCGGAGTTGTGGACCGTCATGGGCGATGCCACGCAGCTCGCCCAGGTGTTGATGAACCTCTGCATGAACGCACGCGACGCGATGCCGTCCGGCGGGTTTCTGGAAATTCAGACCAGCAATCTTACGATTGGCGCCGACATGGTAGAGCGCCTCGCGGAGAGCAGCCCAGGGCCGCACGTCTTACTTCGCGTGCGCGACTTCGGAAGTGGAATTCCCCAGGATGTCCAGGACCGGATGTTCGAGCCTTTCTTCAGCACGAAGAGTGATTCTCAAGGTACCGGTCTCGGGCTTTCCATGGTCTACGGCATCGTAAAGCAATGCGGAGGGTTCATCGATGTAACTAGTGAGATGCAAAAGGGCACAACTTTTTATATCTATCTGCCGCGCGCGACGGCCGCCCTGACAGACGTTGGATCGTTCTCCGCGAAAATCTAGCGCTCCAGCGGGGATTGGCCTTGTGCAATCGGTGAGTTCGCGGGTTTCTGCTGAAATGCAGAACACGGATGATTCACCGGCGACTAAACGCTCCGGTTATTCCGCCACCGGACTCCAACTCTCATCGGGATCGAATTGAGTCATTGATTTCGCGGTTTCGGTCTTTCCCAAATCTTTTTGGAACAGCACGCCATCCTGGTTGATGATGAATGTCATCACCCCTGAGTTGCCGTATTCAGCGGGATAAGCGACGAAGGCGAATCCCCCAACCATTTTTCCGTCGACAACGTATTCCTTCGCGCCGCCCTGCGCGTGGCTACCTTGTCCTTTCAGCATGCGGAAGTTGTAACCATGGAACGAGGTGTTCGAATTCGGCTTTGCGCTGTAGCCTTCGTCGGTTGCAAACGCCACCAGTGGCCCCAGCGGGCTTTTGGGTTGACCTTCCGGCGACTCCCAGTACAGACCGTTTTGTTTGCCCGTGTCACTGATGAACTTAAGCGCGTACTGTTTCTGATTTCCTCCGTCACGACTCTGGCTAAAGTATTCCGCCTGTGCATCGGCCAGCGCTCCACAGATGTCGATTACGGCCAGTTCATTCCTGCCGACACGGCGCGCCAGAATCTCATCCTTCCCTGCAGCCGTGTCAAAGAACCATTGCCCCGCTGGATTCTTTTTCAGTGGGATCGGAAAAGCAAAATTGTCGGCGCCAATCAGCAGGATCTGCGCGTCGTCCGGCATTTTGCGCCAGCGGTGCATCACCCCATAAGCTGTCACGAACATTGCGACCGTGGCCTTGTCCTGCGTAGCATCGCCAGAAAAGATGATCTCTTTCGATTCCGGGCCGAAAATTGCCAGGAGCGCATTTTGATCTCCTGACTTCCCCGCTTCCAGCAAGCCGTTCCCCGCCTCTTCCGGCGAAGCAAACGTCTTGATCGTGGGTTTATCAGCCTTGTTGCAGGCAACGAGTGGAACGATCAGCGCCAGAATGATCGCAACAAATATTTTTTGGGTTTTGACCGACATGACTATCCTCCAAACCTATCGACCGTCAGGCGCTAACCGCCTTGTCCGGTTCATCTGCGGCGACCACCGCCGCCCCAGCCACCACCGCCGCCCATGCTGGCCGACCCGCGAGCACTTTCGGATCTGGATCGCCAGCCTTCTCCTCCACCGCCGCCGAAGGCTGATGATCCACCGCTTTTTTCCTGTCCGCCCCAACCGCTAGAAGCGGCAGATTTGTTTCCGTACGCGCTCTGCCCCGAGTAGCTTGAAGCGCCAGATTTCTGTGCACTATTCGAGTAACTAGACGTGTTTTGACCCGAATAACTTGAGCCGGATTTCGGCGTGTTGTTCGAATTCCCGGTCCAGCCGCTCCCGGTATTGCTGTAAGTGTTTCCGTTCGCGGTCGCGTACTTGTTCCCATTTGCAGTCTGAGCTACGGCCGCGCTGTTGTATTGACCCGATGCGCCATAAGCCTTGCCGCCGTTCGAGGTTTGCACGGAACCCGTGGTTCCCTGAGAGGTTGTTTGATGCTGGCTATAAGCTGTGTTGCCGTTTTTCGAAACTGTTGAACTCCCCCAACTGCCGTTGGCGTTGGACCCTTGCTCGGTCTGACCGTACGCTCCGGTTCTCGGGTTATACGCTTGGGCAACACTCTGGCTTCCGTAAGCGTTCGAGGCTGTCGCGCCACGTGCGTAAGTACCGGTGGAAGGGTTGTACGCCTTGGCAGCGCTTGCGCTGCCGTAGCCGTTGGAAACGGTGCCGCCCCGCGCGTAGGTCCCCGTGGCGGGGTTGTAACTGGTGCCATAGTGCGCGACGCTTGAACCGTAGTAGCCGCCGTGCCATGCGCTGTTTCCGTAATACGCGCCGCCGCGGTAGACCACCGTGGTGCTATGCCAGTTGCAGTTCCAGTAGCTATATCCCCAGGAATTGCCGGCCACCAAAGCGCCCACAGCAATGCCTACTCCAAATGCAAGTATCGCTGTCGAGGCAGGAGGGGCAACATACCCGGGAACAACATACGGATAGCCGTAAACCACCGTTGGGTTGTAGACCGGGACGTAAACCACCTGCGGATTCGTGGGCTGAATCACAATCACTTGCGGCGACTGTTGTACGACTGTAATCTGCGAACTTGATTTGAGATTCCCCGCAGCTTGTGCTTTTGCACGCAAAACCTGGACCGCCGACATCACATCCGCTGCTTGCGTGTGGTACGCCTCGCCCAATGCCGAGGTCCAACTGAGATTCTTCGCCATGTTCTCGAGCACCGAAGGAAATTGTGTGAGCGCTTTCACACTTGGGTCCCACGGCTGTCCATCCACGGCCTGCATGAGAGTCTTGCCAGTAAGTTGGCTGTTTTGGTGAAGCCAGTCGTTGGCGTAAGAGACCTGGTCAGGAAAGGTCGCGGCTCCGAGTGCCTGGGCTACGAGCGCATCCGGATAGAGCGCGATCGGTGCCACAAGTTGTTGCAATTCTTCCGCTGACAGTGGCACACCTTGGCCAGAGTATCCCTGTTGCGGCGCCTGCTGAGCTGCAGCTTGAAATGGCGTTGTACTAACGGCTAACAGCAAGGATAGGGCTGCTGACAGAAGCTGCTTTGTAAAGGTCCTGATCATTTTGATTCTCCGCGGCCACCACGATCTGGGCCGCTATTGGCTCCCGGTTAGGATCAATTCTGTTTCCACCGATGCGCAAATTCCGCGAGCTTGAGAGCTTTTGGTGTTTCCATGTGCCTCATTTGCGGATCCTTTTCTGTCAAAGCAAAGAGCCCCGCATGAACGTCGCGAGTTGACGGAAATCGGATGGTCAGCTTGGACGGAGCTTCGGCGAGGCCATGTTCGTTCAGAGCTTAGGGTCTGGCTACTGTCAGTTTTGCCAGACTGGAAAGCACAATCGGCGGCCCTGCCGCACTGCCCGAAAAAACTATGTGAAGGTACTCGCACACCTGTCAGAACTGGCAGGTGGAGTAAGGAGCACGAGCAGATAAGCTCCCATGGCGAAAGGCAACAAACGCATGAGCGCCCATCAGCGCGGTGTCTCGATCTCACGGTGTTTTCGGTGGTCGAAAACGACGCTTATGCTGTTTTTCGCGTGCGTCTCAGTAAGCGCTCAGTCGGTCCAGTTCCTTCCCGAGGTTGATACTTATCTCAAACTGAACTCCAGGTTTCGCGTCTATTCTGAGTTCAAAGATGATCGAGACGGAGGAGACTCCACCCAAGCCACGATGGGACCGAGCCTTCAGTTGTATCTCAAGCCCCTTCTCAGGCTGAAGAGAATCACCACGTTCGATCTTGATGATGCCAAGCCAAGGGCCCTGGTGCTCGAGGCGGGGTATCGCTACATCGCTGCGCCGAATGAACCGACAGACACCCGATTCTTAACTTCGGCAACCTTTCACCTTCCCCTGAGAGCCGGAGCCTTGATCACTGACAGGAACCGAGCAGATCTCGACTGGAAAGACAAAGACAAGTTCTACTGGCGCTATCGCAATAAGCTGACGCTCGAAAGGACATTTGCAATCCGTTCGTACCACCTCATTCCGTATATCGCCGCAGAGCCTTATTACACGAGCCAGTACAAGAAGTGGAGCACTACGGACCTCTACGCCGGATGCCTGCTCCCAGTCGGGAAGCATGTCGAGTTCAATCCTTATTATCAGCACGAGAACGACACCGGCAAGCACCCCAATAGCCAAACGAACTCAATCGGCCTTGCGCTTTACCTTTTTTTCTCTGTGGAAAAAACCCACGCTCCGAGTCAATGACGACGGTTCGCGTGGCCCGGGGTCATAACCGCTACCAGTGAGCCAAACGAGGACGGGTAGCACGGAAGCCACAATTGGAGTATGTTGACATCTCCCAAGATTACTCGTCCAACTCGTGTCGCTAGCACAGATGTCTGTGATCTCCGTCACAGCGAATATTGTCTAAAAATCGGTATTTTTTGTCCACCCAGCGAAGATGGTTGTGAATATCCCACCGCAGAAGGTCTTTTCTGCACGGGCTTCGAACCCGGGCCAGCAGTTTGCAACACACGACCGGCACTTAATTCACTCTGTGAAAGGTTCCGACGATGAACAATCGATCTCGCATTCTTATCGCCGACGATCACAATCTTGTAGCGGAATTGTGCAAGCGCCTTCTGGAAAAAGAATTCGATGTCGTTGGAATGGTCAGCGACGGTCGCGCCCTGGTGCTTGCTGCCGCCGATCTGCGGCCGGACGTAGTCGTGATCGATATTGCCATGCCGATTCTGAATGGATTGGACGCTGGGCGACAACTGAAAGAAATGCTGCCCGCCATCAAGCTCGTTTATCTCACCATGAATCCCGACGTCGAAGTGGCCGCCGAGGCCTTCCGTCGCGGAGCCTCCGGCTACTTGCTTAAGACCTGCGCCGCAGCTGACATCGTGCTGGCAGTTCGAGATGTCTTACGTGGCAAATCCTATCTGTCACCCGCTCTGTCGCGCGAGAACGTCGATTTCCTGCGGCGGCAAGAAAAGGAACTGACCGACGAAGCCGACCTTCTTACCAGCAGGCAGCGGGAAGTACTGCAGTTGCTGGCCGAAGGCAAGGTGATGAAGGAAGTGGGCAGCATTCTCAACATGACCACCAGAACGGTGGCGTATCACAAGTACCGCATGATGGAAGTGCTCGGCGCCAAAAGCAATGCTGAATTGGTGAAGTATGCCATCAGAAACCACATGGTAGCCGCTTAAGCAAGCCACAACATTTCAATCCCTCCGATCGGAGGGAAATACCTGTCTTGACTCAACTCCGAGTGGGTTTGGTTCGCTCAAAAAGCAACCTGTCTCGCGAGGCCAAAACAGAATTTGATCGAAAACTCTCTGTCGATGTCGCGGAGAATCCTCTCGGCTCTTAGGCGCACGGAGACAGCCCCAGCCTCGCGCCGCTTACGGGCGGGGACGCCTGTCCTCTATCCATGACCGTTGGCTAGGCAGCCAACATGTGGTTTCTAATCGCGTACCTCACCAGTTCGGCGTTACTCTTGGCTCCAAGCACTTCCATGATTCTGTACTTGTGATACGCCACCGTTCTGGTCGTCATGTTGAGAATGCCGCCAACTTCCTTCATCACCTTGCCTTCGGCCAGCAGCTGCAGCACTTCTCGCTGCCTCTGGGTCAGAAGTTCGGCTTCGCCAACCAGCACCTTATCTTGCTGGCGCAAGAAATTGATGGTGCTGCGCGACATGGCGGGCGACAGATAGGATTTGCCGCGCAAGACGTCTCGAACTGCCAGCACGATGTCAGCTGCGGCGCAGGTCTTCAGCAGGTAGCCGGAGGCTCCGCGGCGGAAGGCCTCGGCGGCCACATCGACGTCGGGATTCATGGTGAGATAAATGAGCTTGAGGGCGGGCATCATTTCTTTCAGTTGTCGCCCGGCATCCAATCCATTCAGAATCGGCATGGCGATGTCGATCACGACAACGTCCGGCTTCAGATCGGCGGCAGTACGCACCAGGGAGCGACCATCGCCAACGATTCCGACGACATTAAATTCGGTTTCAAGTAGCCGCTTGCACAATTCCGCTACGAGATGATGGTCATCAGCTATCAGAACACGGGATCGGTTCATCATACGAATACCTTTAGATGGAAGGTTCGAAGTCTCCGGGGGAAGGGACGTCATCAAAAAGCCTCTCTCTAATTAAGCCTGCAATGGACGGAGCGCTGTAAAGGACCTATTGGGAAGAAAATCTTGCGCATAATCTAAGGAATGCCAAGGACCCCTGTCTGTTCAAAATTGCACACATGGACAAATATCCGGGTTGCGCCTTCGGCGACCCACACATGTTGTCCAAGAATAAGACGATTTGACGCTACTCGTGCAGGACAACGCTAAGAAGGGAACTATGCACCTGCAACCCGCTGCCGTTGTAGTGGATGAATCCGAGCTTTCTGAAGCGGTTCATGAAGAAATTCACTCGCGAGCGCGTTGTACCAATCATCTCCGCCAGCGTCTCCTGACTTATCCCGGGAATTACTTCTTCCGATCTGCCCTCCTTGCCGAAGCGGGCAAGGGTTAGAAGCGTTCGTGCCAGGCGTTTTTCACTCGAATTGAAAAGTTGATCGACCAGGTCGGCCTGGGTGCGGTTGAGACTTTCAATCACGTATGCGACAAAAAGGTCGGAGAAATCGTGCTCGGCGTGAAGGGTTTTCAGCATCTGAGGCTTTTCGATTCTGAGAAGATCACAATCAGTAATTGCAGCAGCACTGGCCATGCGGGCGGGGTGATCGGTGGCGATGCATCCTTCGCCAAAGAAGTCGCCCGGGCCCAGCAATGCGATCGTCGCCGCCTTGCCCTGTTTGGAGACTACCGTGATCCTCACCCTGCCTTCCTGAATGTAGAACACAGCGTCGGCGGGGTCTCCTTGTGAGTAGACTGCTTGCTTGGCGCGAAAATGTTGAATAGTTCGGCCGGTGCCAGTATGGGCGAGGAATGCTTTGGGATCGAAAGTCTTTCTTGGTTTCGTTGCGATCGAACGGCGCGGGGACGGCATAGGAAACCTTCTCAGCCCGGCTAGACTTCTATTGTACGCTACCGTACTAAGCAATGCTCTCAGCCGCAAGCATATTTTATTGATGATGCAAACGTCGCATGGCTCACAACGACATGCTATGCCTATCTCCGGCTCGCGATCTGCCGGGACGCTTTTGTCAGCCTATTTTTGCTCCAATCGCTTCGCCGGAAACAATAATTTCCACCCGCCGGTTCTGCTGGCGGCCGGCGCTCGTGTCGTTGCTGGCGACGGGATTGGCTTCGCCCATTCCCGCAGACGTAACATCTTCCGGTTGTAGTCCTTGCCCTACCAGGAACGTACGTACCGCATCCGCGCGTTGACCAGAAAGGGTGAAATTCAGGGCCTCGCTACCGGTCGTGTCGGTGTAGCCTTCAATCCGCAACTTCAGACCGGGATGCGCCAGTATGACGCCGGAGAGCCTGGCGAGTTTCAAACTCGCATCCTGCGAAAGTTCGTACTTGCCGGAAGCAAACAAAACGTCAGCCATGGTGACTACCAGCCCGCGCGGTGTATCCACCGTTTGCAGCACTGAATTCAGTTGAGCGAGCAATTGCACCCGCAGTTGTTGTTGTTGCTGTTCGGCCTGGGCTGCAGCTGCGGCTGATTTGGCAGCCTCCTCCTGCGCTTTCTTCTGCGCGGCTTCCGCCTGTGTCCTTGCTTGGGCTTCTTGAGCGGCCAGAGCGGCAGACTGTGCAGCTCGCTGGGCAGCAGCCTCCTGCTGCGCCTTCAACTCAGCTTCTCGTTGCGCGGCTTGTTGTTGCTGCTGGGCGAGTTTCTCCGCCTCGGAGCGCTTCTGAGCCGCAATCTGCTCTTCGGCAGCTTGCTTGACGGCGATCGAACGTGCATCTTCCGATTGCTGAGCGGCATTTCGGGCGGCCGTAATCACCGGATTCTTCTGCTTATCGGTCAGGTAGGTTTCCATCTGCGCTGCCGACTGGCTGGCTTTAGCCCACGCGTCGGGAGCGTATTTCTCCGCGCCTTCCACCTGGGCGATGCGGAGTGCGTTACGCGCTTCATACACTGCCAGAGGAATCTTGGGATCGATGCTGAGAGGCTGGAGCCGGGTGCCGCTATAGGTACTCCGGCTCAACAGAGTTGCGGTCACCGGTATTGTGGCGCCTTTGGTGTCTTGGCGCGGCACATTCTGGAGCACCACCATTTCACTCGGCGAGGAAACGGCGAAGTAAGGTTCCGCGGTCACGATCATCGCAAAGTTGGGCAGGCGTGTGGTCACACTGAGTTTGCCCTTATCACCATTTAACTGCAGCTCTCCCAGATTGCTCGACCGGCCCTCCGGAGTAATCGCCCACACAACATAAGTAAGAAACTCAGGACCGAACTGGGTAGCAGCCGACATTTTGGAGAAACTGGCATCCACCGACATCAGGCCCTTTTTGTTCTCAACTCTGGCGTCGCCCAAGGCGAAGGGCAGCAAGGGCGTGCCCTTGAAGTCGATCCGAGTGGAAGTATTCGTCTGATAATTTACAGCGGGAACAGAGCGCGAAATATTGATGTTTATGTTGACGACCGACTTTCCACCTTGCTCCTGACCAAGTACGAACAGACTGCAGCACAAAAGACTAGCCGCGAGGCTCATCCTACTCATGGTTTTATTCCCTTCAGGAATGACGAGACACGGCAAGTGTGCGCTCCGGCGACCGGCAGGGCGACTGGCAAAATTAACAGGACTAAAGACTTCCCTTCACCTAAGCCGGTTGTTCCGACACGTCGAACACCACCTGATCGTGCCACCAGAGGCGTTCAAAGAAGGCACGCGCGGTGTCGGGATTCGTGGTTGGACCGGTCGACAAAAGCGTTTTTTCAACGATAGCGGCGATGCTGCGTTTCCCGTCAATCGCGTCGAAGAACCGCTTTTCGGTTGATCCTATTGGCAGGTATAGATCGGTATACGTATGAGTCTGGTTGATCAGCACAGCTGCGGCCCCGGGGGGCACCCGATCCTGAACACAGATAGTGTCTGGCATCCGAACGGGTACATAGTGAAGCCAAGCGTCACCAGCAAAACTAACCTGGTGTGCTCTCCCACCGTTATCCCGGTACGCAACTACGCTGTGGCGAGCCATCGTGCCCCGAAACAATTCGATTGCGGCATACTGCTCGGGCGGCGAGAGTTTGGCGATGCGGTTTGCCTGGGGGATCTTGGCGATCACCCCGCAGTGCACTGAGTAAGGCGCCTGTCTTACCCACCGGCCAAATGTCAGCCCTGCTTTCTCGAGAAAGTCGAACAATTGCGGAACCGAATAGGCGCGATCCTGTGGATGCAGCAGCGCGTCGGCAAGAGCAGCCTCATTTCGGAAATCTGGGGCATGCTTCAGCAAGGTCTCCAGCGGATGTCCCGGAGGCAGCGCACTCAGCGCAGTGACGAGATCCCGAATTTCTCCGTCCGTGGCGCGGATGCTGATCGCTTTGCAGAATTCTTGCAACATATAGATGCCGGCACGTCCGTAAGGCGCGTACACCATCAGGTGCATCGCTCCGTCCGGTTTGAGCACGCGGCGCAGAGCGCTCAAGCCCGCATCCGGATCGGCGAGATGATGGAGAACTCCGGTGCAGACGATTTGATCGAAGCTCATCCCCAGATCGTTCACCTGCTCGATCGCGAGCTCGCGTACTTCAAGATTCTTCAGGTTGTATTTTCCCTTGAGCGCATGGGTACGGCGCACACTGCTTGCACTACAGTCGATGCCGGTCACTTGAGCCGCAGGCCAACGCAACGCATGTTTGGCTGCCTGGGATGTCCCGCAGCCGGCGACAAGTATGGATTGGTTCTCGCAATAGGGCCGGTTGGGCCAAAACAGATGAAAATCGGCGCGGCGTCTTTCCGGGCTTTGCCACTGCCGTTGATACTTTTCCAAATTGTCGATGGGCGGAGGATACGGGTAACGGTCGTAGAAGTCCCGAACCTCGTCGGAGATCGTAGGCAGCGGGTGGGGATGTTCTGTGAGTGTGCTCATGACAAATGCCACCTGCAATAGGTTCCCCGGCGGACGGTTATCCGCCGGGGCAAAACATCTTGGGAGCCTTCTAAAGAGGGAGTTCTTTCGATCTCCCTCCTCTTTGCTGCCAGGATTGATTTCGCTGTCCGGACTCTCGCCCAGTGACCGCAGTCTATGAATACCAGCTTGGGCCGTTAACTGGCAAAACTGACAGCTCATGGACATCGTCTGAATTCGGGACGTCTTTCGGAGTCAGGAGCGAATCTTGATGAAATTTGTACATTCCGTCTTGCCCAGGTCACGGTGGACTGTGCCGGAGTCCGGGATGGTATCTAGTTGGTTACGTTGGTGATCGTTTGTGACTCTCGCACCTTGACTCTCCTATGGAGTCATCGTATTTTTGCGGCAACCGCAGTTGATTATGGTGGCGTCTAATCACCGTTTATGTGCGGAGCGGCCATGCGGCCAATCGGTCTGCACAGAGAGCCACTGATAAGGGGGACAATGGGGATGATGTTTCCAGGGTTATCGGAACTCCTTAGGGACATAAAAGTACTTGAAGACTATGCCCGAGCTTGCCAGCCGGGGGAAGACGCACGAATGGTGCTCGTTACGCGGGAAGAGGCGGATGTCATAGAGTCGTTCCGCCGTTTTATGGCTCAGGATTACGAATAAACACGTGGATCGCATGCCCTTCGGCATGTAGACCGCAAGGTCGATCCGCTGCTCCGGTAAACTCAAAAAGTTCCACCGGGTCTTGCTATACGTGTGAGCATACTAGCCATCGTCCCGTAGGAATGAGGGACGCAGTTTGGAAAGCTTCCCCGGCGGATGTGGATCCGCTGGGGAAGCAGTCGTCGACGCCTTCGGAAGGAAGATCTTTCGACCTCCCCTTCGATAGGTCCTTCACTACTTACCCGTTGCGACGGCATGCTGTGACAGCTGCGCCATCACCGCATCCAGGTTGAACGAGGCGGGTTTCTGCCGCGGCGGGAACTTGACGAAGTTGGCAAGCTCCCCCGCAACTACCGCCTGCATCAGGTATAGCTGGGGCACGTGATCGACCATCCAGTCCATGTAGGTATTCGAGTTGATCTCAGCCAGCTCGAACGGGTCACGTCGCAGGTTGACAATGTACGGCAATCGAAGCTTCGTGAAAGGTTCCGCCCACAGCCGCATCGTGTGAGCGCGCTGCACCGCCAAATTGAACTTATAGTCGCCAACCCGAACCGCGACCGCCTCGCCGTCGTCGCTCATATACATGATCGCGTTTCTCGGGCTCTCCTTCGATTTACCCGTGATGTAGTCCAGTTGGTTGACGCCGTCGAGATGGACGTGGAAAGGCTTACCGTCCACCGTGGTGCCGGCCTCAAGTTGTTTGGCGACATCCGGATTGCCTGCTATTGCAAGCAGGGTCGGGAACATATCGATGTGAGAGACAATGCCATTCAGCACCGTGCCCGCCTTGATCTTCCCCGGCCAACGCATGAAACATGGAACCCGCCAGCCGCCTTCCCAGTTGGTATCCTTCTGGGCGCGGAACGGCGTGGTGGCGCCATCCGGCCAGGTGTCGTTCTCCGGGCCGTTGTCGGTGGAATACATGACGATGGTGTTGTCTGCGATACCGAGCTGATCCAACTTGTCAAGCACCTGTCCGATTTGCTCGTCATGAACAACCATGCGATCGCTGTATGGATCCTGGCCGCTCTTGCCAAGGTTCTTGGCAGCAACGTGGGTCCGGAAGTGCATAGCCGTAGCGTTGTACCAGAGGAAGAAGGGCTTGTTCGCTTTGGCTTGCTTTTCAATGAAGCCAATAGCGCCAGCGGTGATTTCCTCATCAATGGTTTCCATGCGCTTCTTGGTCAGCGGGCCTGTATCCTCAATCGTCTGCTTGCCTACTCGGCCCCAACGTGGATCGGTGGTTGGGTCGTCCTTGTCGCTCGCAAAACAATGCATCACGCCCCGTGGACCAAAGGCCTCTTTGAACTTAGGATCCTTCGGATAGTCAGGCAATTCCGGCTCTTCTTCCGCGTTCAGGTGATAGAGATTGCCGAAGAATTCGTCGAATCCGTGCACGGTCGGCAGGTATTCATTGCGGTCGCCGAGATGGTTTTTGCCGAACTGACCGGTAGCGTAACCGAGCGGCTTTAGAAGTTCAGCGATGGTCGGGTCTTCCTTCTGCAAGCCAACCGTGGCGCCGGGCATGCCGACCTTGGTCAGGCCGGTGCGGATCGGGTTCTGGCCGGTGATGAAGCATGCGCGCCCGGCGGTACAGCTCTGCTGGGAGTAGTAGTCAGTGAAGTTGACGCCTTCGTTGCCGATGCGGTCAATGTTGGGGGTGCGGTAGCCCATCATGCCTCGGCTGTGGTAACTGAGGTTCCACATGCCGATGTCATCGCCCCAGAGGATCAGGATATTCGGTTGCTTTGTAGCCATTGTTTATTCCTTCCGTTGATTTAGTTTTTCTATTGAGATTGCTGTTTCGTTTCAAAGAACGGGATAGCCCGTCCAGTCTGCGAAGTGGTTGTGGTTGGACTCAACCCACTGAATGGCGATTGAGGCGCGTGATCGCCGTGGCAGAAACGGAACTTCTTACCGCTTCCGCAAGGACACGGCACGTAAGGCCCACGCTTGCTGTCCTCTTCAGCAGTCAGCGCCATCACGTCCGATGGCGGCAGCCCATGCTGCAGCAGCTGGGCCATCATCTGCATCGCGGGCCGGGTGTGGGTGAAGAAAAGATACAAGCCAGCACAAAGGTAGTTTTGGCCCTGATCGCCGTCGCTCGAGAGTGCGAACCGATCTTTAGGACAGCCTCCGTTGCAAAGATTTCTGACTTCACAACGCTGGCACTGCGGAGTAAGAGTGTCGCGCTTGTCATTCCCAAACTTGCGTTGTGCGGCCGAGGCCACAAGCTGCACCAGCGGCGTCTGGTGAATGTTGCCCAGCAGATAAAGCGGTTCGACGAAATGGTCGCAAGAATAAACGTCGCCGTTGTATTCGAGCGCAGGCCCGTATCCGCAGGTCGGAGCGTGGATGCAGAGCAGATGCCGCCCGAAGTAAGCCTCTAGCGTTACATCAAACATCTGAACAAAAACCTGGCCTACATCGTGGCGTACCCACTCCTCGAAAATGTCCACCAGGAATTGGCCGTATTGCTCGCCTCCGACTGAGCGCTTGGTGACCATGTTGCCCGATTGCGTGTACAGAAGGCGCTTGCGGCCAGGCTGTTCGCTCCAGCCCTGATTGGCGATATCGATGGTTTCGTTGCTGGCGCGCTCGACGATCGGAATGAACTGTATCCACTTTGCGCCCATCTCGTCGCGGAAGAAACGATAGACACTGCGGCCGTGTTTCTCGTTTGCCGCGTTCACCGTGCACAAGATGTTGAACTCGACTCCGTGCTTGCGCAGGTACCCCCAGCCCTTCATGACCCGGTCGAAGGTTCCCTTTTGGGTGCGGTCTAGCCGGTAGGAATCGTGGAGTTCGCGCGGGCCGTCGACGCTCAAGCCGACCAGAAAATTGTGCTCCTTGAAAAAGGCGCACCACTCATCGTCGAGAAGAATGCCGTTGGTCTGAAAGGTGTGGTGCACGACCTGATCGGGCCGACGGTATTTTTCTACGAGCTCGACCGAGCGCTTGAAGAACTCTACCTTCATCAGCGTCGGCTCGCCGCCCTGCCATGCGACGGTTACTTCGGGCGTGCGGTGGGACTCCAGCAGCTGGCGAATGTAGGCATCGAGGGTGGCCTCGGACATCCGGCTCTTTTCGTTCGGGTAGAGCGCTTCCTTCGATAAGAAGAAGCAATAGGTGCAATCGATATTGCAAGTGGACCCGCTCGGCTTCGCCAAAAGGTGGAAGCACGGTGGCGAGTCCACTATCCGAGCGCCATCATTCATAGCAGCCATTGGAATACCATTGGTGGCGGCAACCATGTTGCGGCTGCCAGGATGAACATCTCTTCTGACCGTAGACTAGGCTGGGCACTCCGGGCGCGGAACTGTCAAAACGTACAGGTTGCCGGGCCGGCGGTGTCTATCGGGCGGGCCAGAAGGCGCCAGTCGCGCTTCAAGTTAGCCCATGAGCCGGTATTTCTACCAGTCGCACTGCTGTCCACTAACGGTTTACAAATGGTGATGAGGTGTCGGACTCTGCGGCTGTGATTGCGTCAAAACACAAGCTCGGCACTGGTTCAAGCGACCCACCATGCGGCCCACATTTTCAGTCGCGCTCGCCCTTATTGCGCTGGCACTCCCCGGATACTGCCAAGACGACGTGCCCACCTTCAAAGCAGAGGCAGAGAGCGCATTTGTTTGGGGTGGGGACGGTCGATCAGGAGTTCTGTCGTCGAGCGTTCGAGACCCCCTTACGGGGTATGAAACCCGCAAACTGAACCACGCAGGGGTCGAGGTCAGCTCCCAAGTAGGATTCGAAACCATCGTTGAGGGACCAACGGTAAAACTGCTTACCTTCACGACGACCATTGTTAACAATACCGACGCTGAACTCTCCGTACGGTCGGGTCGCGCCAGTGTCGATGGTCACGTCGCCCAGCCGCTTCCTTTGGTGCTTACAAAAAAAGGCCTCCGGAAAAAAGAGCGCAAGCAGGTGTGGGAGCTGGCAAGCATGAATTGCTTTTCGAGCGGCTTTCTTCCGAACGAGGTCTTCCTGTCCCCAAAAACTTCATCGACCGTGTTCACCGTCGCTCCTAAGAAGGTATTGACAGTGTCATTCGTCATCAAAGACCCGCGTTATTATTCCGTCGCATGCTCAGTGGAAGGCTGCTATCCCAAGGGAACCATACGCTTCTCAGTAACGGTCAACGCCACGGATTTCGTCTTTGTTTGGCCAGGAAGGGATATGGCCTCTTGCGGTAAGTAAGTGCGACTGGATCCGGCCACCATCGATTGAGCTTTGTCCGTCGGGTTGCAGACCTGGTGGGTATGTTCCCCAGTTCGCTCTGTAGCTCTGCCTGTCCGACGAGCTTTTTTTCATGATGATCATGACCGGCAATCCGTTTGGGACTGCCGGCCACGAGTGTAGTTACTGCCGCGCCATAGCCACCCGGACAGCATCTTCAGGCGAAACCATGTGCTCGCCCTTGTCGTCGGCGATTGAGAGTAGGACGCCCTTAACAACGCCGTTGAAGGCGTTGCCCACCGGACCGTAGTCCGGTGAGACGGCCGCCCCGCTGTCCTCGCCCACGTCGCAGCCGTCGTCCGCGGAGAAGACCATGGCCAGCGTTGCATCAACCGTTCCTTGGCCGACCTGCTTGCCGTCGGTAAACAAGGTGACCTTACCGCCCTTGCCGAGGCCGCCACCCGCGTAAGTAAACTCCATGCGCACCTGGTGTTCTCCCGGCGGAATCGTGCTGCCTTCCACCATGAAGTTCTTGAAACCGCCCCAGTTGTAGCAGTATTTGAGTTTGCCGTCCTTGGCGTACAGACTCCAGCCGCCGATGTTCGCGCCCTGGGCGATGATGACCCCCTCGGCGCCCTTCTCAGGCACCACGATTTCCGCGGTGACAGAATGCGATTTATTTTTAATGTTGAGCACGCAGTTCTCCGACAGACGTCCCATCCCTTGGAAAAGAAGCTGCGTATTTCCTTTAATGAGCTTGGGCCGGCCGGCAGTATCGGGATTCATCTTTTCCACCAACCGGTCGTCGAGAGGCAGCACATTGTATTTAGTCGCTTCGATCAGCCACAGGCGCTGCAATTCGTGGAGTTTCTCCGGATTCTGTTTGGAGATGTCACGGGCCTGGCTCCAATCTTTGGTCGTGTCATACAGCTCCCAAACGTCGTCGTCAAAGGCGGGCGGTTTGGCGGTCATGGCCGTCCAAGGAGTTTGGTGGTGCGTTACTGCCGTCCAGCCCTTGTGATAGATGCCGCGATTGCCGAACATCTCGAAGTACTGGGTTTCGTGCTGCCCCGCTGCTTTGGCGTCGTTGAACGCGTACAGCATGCTTACTCCTTCGATTGGGTGTTGCTGCACGCCGTTCACGAAGGTTGGCTCGGGAAGTCCCGCTGCCTCAAGGATCGTCGGGGCGACATCGATTACGTGCGAGAACTGCTGCCGTATCTCGCCCTTGGCCTTGATCCCCTTCGGCCAGTGAACGATGGTTCCATTACGAGTTCCGCCGAAGTGTGAAGCGACCTGCTTGGTCCACTGGTAGGGAGTGTCCATCGCGTGTGCCCAGCCCACGGCATAGTGGTTGTAGGATTCGGGACCGCCCAGTTTGTCCAGACGCTGTCCGAGGTACTCGGGGGTCTCGAGTGCCTGCAGGCCGTTGAAGTAGCTCATTTCGTTAAAGCAGCCGTTGATCGACCCCTCCGCCGAGGCGCCGTTGTCACCAACGATGTAGAACACGAGCGTGTCATCGAGGATATCGAGCTTCTTCAGACTGTCGAGAATCCGGCCCACATGATAATCGGTGTACTCCATGAAGCCTGCATAGACCTCCATCTCACGACGCAGTAACGGCTTGAAGGCCTCCGGCATGTCGTCCCAGGCGGGGATTTCTTTGTGTCGCGCTGTAAGTTCACAGTCTGGCGGGATGACACCGAGCTTCTTCTGCCGCGCCAATGTTTCTTCGCGCAGTTTGTCCCAGCCCTGGTCGAACTTGCCCTTGTACTTGTCGGCCCACTCCTTGGGCACATGATGCGGGGCATGAGTAGCACCGGGTGCGAAATAGACAAAGAACGGCTTGTCGGGGGTCAAGGCCTTCTGCTGAGCGATCCATTTCGTGGCCTTACTCGTCATGTCGTCCACCAGGTGGTAACCCTCTTCCGGAGTCTTCTTGTTCTCAACCGGCGTCGTACCCTCGAAGAGTGACGGATACCATTGGTTCGCCTCTCCGCCGACGAAGCCGTAGAAGTATTCGAAGCCGCCACCACCTGTAGGCCAAGCGTCGAACGGTCCATTTGGACTGGTTTGCCAAACCGGCACTTCGTGGCACTTTCCGAACTGCGCCGTGGAGTAGCCGTTGAGTTTGAGCGTCCGCGCAAGTGGCGACATAGTATTGGGCAGCACCGAGTTGTACCCCGGCGCAGCGGTGGCGATTTCGGTAATGCCACCCATGCCGGCAGAGTGGTGATTGCGTCCGGTCAAAAGCGCTTGACGCGTGGGGGAACACAGCGCTGTGGTGTGGAAGCGATTGAATTTCAGGCCACCTGCTGCAAGTTTTTCGGCGTTAGGCGTCTGGCAGGGACCGCCGAAAGCACTGGACGAGCCAAAGCCGGCATCGTCAATAAGAACAATCAAGACATTGGGAGCGCCTTGCGGTGGCCGCAGCTCTCGGATGGGCGGATACTTCGTGTCAGGGTCTCTTGCGTCGTAGGTTGTCAGGCCCATCCTTGGTTGATCAGGGATGGGAAGAACCGTTCGTTGAATTTTATCTTGATCACTCATAAATAACGTCCTTCCTATTGAGATTGCGGGCTTAATGCGGCTGAAGAAGAGAACGGGGCACACCTGTCTCGGCCGCATCAAAGCTAGGAGTCACGCCTCTGAGCTACAACTGTCAGAATGTACAGGAGGCCCACGCAATCACGGCTTTGGCGAGAAGAGAGGCCGTCACCTGCGAGCAAAAGCGAAACGAGCTAATTGGATCTTTGCGGGAGTAAGGTGTTTAGGGGCGAGGTTGATTCGCGTGCTCGTCGCAAACCGCCGAAACGACGCCGACCTCCCTCAGGCATACGAGTACGTGGGTAGCAACATTGGGACACCCCAAGTGGTCGCACAAGTATTCCGTGAGCACTTCTTCGTGTCCGTCAGGAGTCGTGAGGCCCGTTTTTATGGTTACCGAAGGAATGAGAAGATCCCCGACCGAACACCTGTATTATCTGATACGTAGGGGGCATCGCGGCAAGTAGTTTTTCATATCCGCTGAGTTTTTGGACACCGAAAGAAAAGGAACGTTCGATGGCTGGTGCGTTTGCTCAACGATAAATATAGGCTGCCAGCAGCCCGCTGGCGGTGATCGCGGCCACCAGCCACAGGGCCCCAATGCCGATGCAAGCCAAGATGGTGGGCAGGGATGTCATTTCCTCTCTTCTTCGGACCTCGGCAGCGTCGGCGAGCCTGCGGCATTCGTCGAGCACATCCGGCGAGGTAATCCGGTAAAGCAGTTTCACCCCCAGGAATAGGACAAGCAGGTCGTCAAGGAAGCCGATCACAGGAATACCACTGGGAATCAGTTGAATAGGACTGAACAGGTACCCTGCCGTGCACGCCGCCACCAGCTTGGCATACCAGCGCGTGCGGGGATCTTTGAAAACGAAATAGCAGACATGTGCTTCTTTCTGGACTCGCCGTGCCTGTTGCCTCCAGTTCATGGCAAATAGAGGTTCAGATTGTCCCATGTTGGAAAACCCAGACCAGGATTAAAAATTCTCCCAAAATCAAGACCTCGTTCACTGCGACTGTGATACGGTACGAAGCGGTCAGGGCTGCTGCAACTGGCAAGTCTGACAGCGCGTTTGAAGCGGAGTTTCCCCTTGGAAGGCCTGCGCCCGTCAGAATTCTGAGGCCTGCAAGTTTTGACAGTTGTCGCACCCTCCGGCTACGCCTATATCCCAGTTAGATCTGCTGCGCCAGGTAAAGGAGTTACTTGGCACCGCCCAAGGAGGATCCGATGAGACCCGGCCTCGCGTCAGAAACACATCCCCGCTCGCCCGGGGTAATTTTGCTCACCCACGATTTGAAGATACTGATCTCCCGGCTCGTCATCATTGCGAAAAGGCTATGGAAAAATTGACCGGCTTAGAACGGCCCGTGACGCAGCAGCACGCCGTAAAACGTAAGGAATCCGATCAGCACTACAACGATCGCGACCACGAATGAGATCGACCACACGTGTCGCATTTGAGTCGCGCCAATCTGTTTCAGAAAATTCCAGTGCTGCCAGGCTGCGGCGCCTAGAGCCAGTGTGCCCAGAGCAATCAGGCTCAAGCCAAGGTTGCGAGGCGCCTGCGGACGCTGGATGTTACCAGCGGCAATCTCTTCCGGGAGGTATTGGAAGAATTTGTAGATGCTGAAACCGAAACCAATCATTGATAGAGCGGTTCGGATCCATGCCATCAGCGTTCTTTCTGCCGCGATTACCGTGCGCTGAAGGGCCAGATCGGTTCGCTCTTCGGCGAGTACCGTTCCTCTGTCTCTTGGCGCCGTTTCAACAGTGCTCATGGGACAACACTCTTAGGTGCACTTACAGGCTTACTGGCACCCTCAATCGGCGCGCTTTGGCTGTCCTGCTGGTGCCGACCTTCCTCTCGTCGAGCCACTCGAGTAACGATCCCTCGAAGAATCAGGTAGGGCACGATCGCCAGGACGACGGCAACAATGATCATTTCCCCTGGATAGATCCAGCGTAACTCGATGACCTGGTATACGGCGTCCAATACCAGCGCGAGAAGGAAGACCCTGCCGACACTTTTCCATCCATCCTTGATCATGGCGTCGCGTTGTGCGGGATCCGAGAGGAGACACCAAAAATACGGCGTCTTGCCAGCCCTCGCATCTGCCAATCCCGAGCGAATCGCAAAGAATGCCGCCATGCACGGCTGGAGCACCAGCCTGAACTTCATTGGCCCAGTGACCCGGGCCAGCAACTGACTTCCGACGCGCACCCACATGTTGTCCATAACATCCACCTCACCTTGCAACGAGTCCAACCGCTACAGAACGAATACGAACCGCCGTCTTCTCGTGAAAGCTATTTACCCACGCGCGCCTCTGCTCGCGACGGGAGCGGCGTGATCTCCGGGCTTTCACTGCAGGTCGGCACAATCGACGGGAAATGATCGCGGACAGCAATCACGCGGAAGAGAAACGTCACCCCGACCGCGATCAGCGTGACGGGAAAGAAGGACCTTCCCTTCGTTAGTTCCCAGAGCCCTGTGTAGACCGCGCCCGCCAGCACCGAAGCCGTGAAGAGTTGCTGCGACGGCTTCACAATATCGGGGGTTACCCCAGAGAAGAGGTCGATCATCACTCCCCCCGCGTTTGTAGCGATCACTCCGACGAGGATCGCGGTCCAGATCCCGAGACCGTGCTCAAGCGCCTTATGCGCGCCTAGAATCGCAAACCAGGGCAGCGAGAATGACTTAAGAAAAGCCATCGTCCTTGTGCGGAATCGCTCCTCTCTGGTTCGGCCGTAGTGATAAATCGCCAAACCCAGCAAAGCCATCAGCACACACACGAGAAGGTAAGTCGGATCCCGGAACGGCGAGGGTATGTCATTGAGCAGGATGTCGCGCGTCACGCCCCCGCCGATGCCTCCGAAGAAGGCCATGATCAAGAGTCCCGCGGCAGTAAAGCCGCGGTTGTGCGACGGTTGGCCGGCGACCAGCAGGCCGTACAGGGCGTTGATGCCGGCGGAGAACATGTCGAGTTGTGGATAGTTTGGTAGGGTCATCTCAGTCTCTCCTCAAAAGCGCCCGGCCGCGACAAACAAGCGGCCCTCGCAGCTGTCTATTGCTCATCGGACTGCGTGAAATACCTTCCTCACTGGTTCGCCGACAGCCCCAGAACTCTAGTAGCGTGGCCGGAGTGCGGACTATCCCTTCGTCGGCGCGGATCGAAGTTGAGGAGAATCGTTCGCTACTACCGATTGGCTCTGAGCCTCGACCCTCGCCGAATTCCACGGCCAATGCCCTTCCATTTCGACCACGACGGACCAGCTAAGGAATGTTCGTACAACGACTAACGCGCCGAGTATTTCCATTCCCTTGGCGGTCAGGTCAAGCAACACCGTACGAATTACATCCGCTGCAATCAGCAGCTCGAGCGCCAGTAACAGTGAACGGCCGAGCAAGTTCTTGTACGCGCGGTATGGGTCTTCGGCTCGTCTCGACAATTGGATAAGGAAGCGAACCGAACCGAAGGCGATCGAGGCGACGATAACTACTACCGCCAGAGCCTGGATTCCCCATGACGACAATTCGACCCATTCGCGCATGTTTTCTACCACTGGTCAGGCGGCGCGGCAGAGCTTGATATTTCGGCCGCCCCTGCAGAAAAAAGTCGGAACAGGTTTGTTTGTTCTCATCGGCACCGAACTCGTACGACATCAGAGCAACACCCACTCAAGTGGAGAGTAGGAGGGCACGTTTGAGGGCACAACTGTCACATCTAACAGGGAGGGGATGCAGCACAATCGTTCCTTAGAACTACGGGGAACGTCGGTTTTCGCCGACGTTCCCCGATGTGAGTGAGGAGCTGATGCACGTGTGTTCGCATGGTCGGCGGAGAAAATCTCATCGCCCCTAGCGTTCACTTCCCGGTCTACGCGCCTCCTGCAACTCCGCGATTCACCAAGACCTTAACTTCCACGCGACGGTTGTCTTGCCGTCCGTCGGCCGTCTCGTTCGGTGCCGCGGGATCGGCGACACCCATCGCACCCGGTGCCACGATGTGCCGTAGCGGAACACTGCAGTTCTGCAGCAGGTATGCGACGACCTCTTGGGCGCGGTCCATGCTCAGTTTTTGGTTCATCGCCGCGTTGCCTGATGAGTCGGCAAAGCCCTTTACCTGGATGATGTATCCCTTCGTGCCGACCGCGGTTTGCGCCAGCAGACTCAGAGCGGCCTTGTCACTATCGTTGATTGTGTAGCTTCCGGTCTGGAAATAGACGGTCGCCGTTGCCTTGGTGTCATACTCCGAAAGCTCGTTGAAGCGCTGCGAAGTTTCCTGAATATCCTGTTGGTTCGCCGCGATCTGTTGCTGGTTGGCGGAAATGTTCCCTTGATTAGCAGCAATGGCATCTTTGTTAGAGGCGATTGCTTCCTTGTTGGCTCCCGTGGCCTCCTTGTTGTCCTGAATATTGGCCATGTTTGTTTTTTGCTGCTGCTGCGTAGGGTTTAAGCCGGCCTGAATGGTCTCGGCCATTTGTAGATCTTCGTTAGAAAAGGTAATGGTTTTGGCCACCACGCGAGTGTCATCGCCGGTGCCTTCCACTTGCACCTTCAGCCCGGGGAGCAGGGCGGTGACCGACTGCTCCGAGTGGCGGAAGCCCAAACCTTTTGGTGTCTGAACCTTGGTCTGATCGTCCAAAACCACGACGACGGTTCCTGCCCCTTTAGCGGCTCTCAGGGTCAGGTTTTCTCCATCTCGTGCGGTAATCAGTCCGCTGACTTTGACTTTCTTACCGTCTGATCCATGAGCCATTCCGATACACAGGATGCACAGCAGTGCTGTGCAACCTAAAATCCATCTACGTTGCTGTTTCATAAGTTTGTCCTTTTTCAGTCTGTGGTACCCGAACCTGCGGGAGTCGATTTCGATCTCTTGCCAAGAGAGTGGCAGCGTCGAGATTCTAAGTGCGCTCTTCTACCGTGCATACTGGTAGAAGTGACACTTGATCGAGTCCGAACGTAACGTCTTTACGTGGATTCTCGTTATTGTCTTGCCCCGACCTTCAACGGCGGTGTTGCAGATCGAGCGACCAGATTTTCTGAATTATGCCGAACAGAAAAGCGGTGGTGAGGCCGAACAGCAACCATCCGTTCAGAGCCTCAAGCGCTCCCATCAGTTGCCAGTGGGGTTCCAGAAAAAGACTCTCGTGCCCATAGCTTGTCATCGCGTTCAGCGAATAGAGCATGCCAGACTTGAAATCGGGCAGCGCCCCAAGATGTCGGTATGCTATGGCCCAGATTCCCACCTCCAGAGCGTGCAGGACCGTGGCCCACAGTGTTGTAGCTCCCATGATCGCAGCAAACACTGCTGTGGGATGGCGTCGCTCGGACACCCGGCTAAATATGATGATCGCTCTCTGGTTGATAAGCCCAAGGCCGGAGGCATGTATGAGGACAGTCAATATCACCAACGGCAATCCCCACGCCCAATCGGCGCGCCATGTCGCTGACGCCCCAAGCTGTGAAGCGAGATCGCTATGAGGAATTGTCATGGAACCTCAATTACCTGTTGCGCGCGAACCGGACATACCGGCGAAATTCAGGCTCCCGAATGCTTAGGGCTGGATTTCGCTTGCATTGCCGGCGAACTGGTTTCGGCCGTCTGATTCGGCACTGAAACAATCTCGCTGGCGATTTCGACCGTGATCTTGGGAAAGTGGGTGCCACGCCATTCCCGCATGACTGCCTGATACGCCGGTCGCACGAACAAGACGGCGAATGAAGCATGCAGAACACATGCCGGCCACAGCAGGTAGGAGACGAAGCCTTCGACAACTCTGAGATAGCCGAGATAAAAAGAAGCGAGCAGATTGTAGATGAACAGGGCCATGATCACGTGTGTGGACACAGCCTCAGCACCCGGCCAACAAGCCAGTCCTAACGATAAGAGGCCGAATCCACCCACGCGGCCGACCGCGATACCGCCGCCTGAAAGCGTAGTGCCTATGAGCAATTCGGCGACAAAGTTAGGGCTGGCAATCAAAGCACAGCCCGCCGTTACCTCAAGTACCGCAGCGAGCAGAGTCAGCGTTTTTGTTTTCACCTTATTGCTCCAACTGGCGGACTAACAACTCCACCCCGATCAGAACCAGTAGGAAATGGCCAAAGTCTCGACCAAGCCTTGCACTCGAATAAGAAACCGAGGCGGCGTTATGTCTTCTTGAACGATCAGCACGCCCATGTGCAGAGTGCGGGCAACATGACTCCGACGATCGCCAACGCTTGTCACGGCTTCTCGCGCACGATTCTTCTACCGGCGCGCGATGATCAGGGGATCATGCCGCATTGGATCAGTTTGTCGACCACTTGATCGGCAACGATGGTGACGAATTCGTGACGCATCTGAGGATCGGTGCGGAGCATCTCCATCACCTTCTGCTCTCCTTCCGAAGGCGCTTTTTTCTGGGCTTTCTGCTGCATCAACTGCTCGCAACTGGACGATTGATATTTCGCGACGACCTTGTTGGCAACGGCGTCCAGGACTGGGTGTTGCGCCGCCGCGACAGTCACATACAGCAACGCGAGTGCGCCGGCGAATAGGTAAGAACGCTTAATCATAATTTTCTCCTTGCCTCGTGTTCGAAACGCAACAACAACGTACCTGGCAAACTTATGGTTCCCGCTCTTATCGACAAGCGAGGGCTCATACGTGTTGGTAGTTCGAGTTCAAAATGGCGATGTTTAATTGCTTGCTGACACCATCGATGACCAGGTTGGAGACATGGTTCGTGCCGTCGGGCAGGCGATCGAATTGCACCGTCAAGTTCATCGCGTCTTTTGGATCGTCCATGTAGGAGGCAATCTGAATTCGGAGTATCGCCTTCTGCTGCTTGTCGAAAACGATGGTCATTGAATCCTGCGGTTTCAGGTAATTGTGAATGACAAGCTGAATTTCGTTGGGAGCGCCTGCGGGACCCAGCGTGATGTTCCCCTGTGCATAGGCTTGCTGCAGCAGATCTTTGTCGGGTGGCACATACTGCTGTGCCAGGGCTTTCATCTGGTTCGCGTATTCTTGGTACTCTTCCGTTTTCTTCTCGACAATGTGCCGTTTCAGACGGCCCCCTTGCGGAGTGCTGTCCGCGGGCGGGTCAAGGGACGTTTTTTCGGGCTTCAGGTCCGGTCCGAGTCTCACCTGAAAGTGCTCCTGCTTTTTCTGCTCACCTTTGAGGCTGATCGTGACCAGTTCGTTCCACGAGTAAGAGGCGAGTGCCTGTTTGTTCTTGCCCATGGACTCTTTGAGTTCCGCGACACGCTGCTGCAGTTCCGGATTCTGCGCGTTTGCAGAAGGGACGAACCGCCCGTTAGCCAGAAAGACCAGCAGGGTCAGCACTGTCGTAAGGAAGATATTTCGCGCTGCTCTTTTCATGTGTATTTCCTCGCATAAAGCGATAAAGGCACTTCGCGCCGTTTGTCAGTGGACCACGAGCAAAGGGTCAGAGCCAACTGTCACTTGTTACAGGAGAGTCTGGTAAATGACTTGCCGTTCGCCTGGAGAGATCCTGGGGCTCTGCTGGCTCCCACGCGCGAACGCGAAGTAAAGGATCGTGTAGAGAACGACCGTCGCATCCATCGTTGCGCCTGCCAAAAAGCCCTGGGCATAGGGACCGCTTGCGTTCACCGCTACCAGATCGGGTCCTGCATCTCGCAACTGAAGTTTGCTGAGTGCCTGTCAGCTTTGACAGTTGTTGCCCGAGAGCAGCGTTCGTAGGATCGCGTCTCGAACATTTTCACGCGATTCTTAAGGGCGCGCGACTCCGCTCGGCCTCCGCCGCATTCGGTCGGAGGTTCGAGCCAAACCAATAACTGAGAACCGAACCTGGTCACGATAGAGGAGAATACTCATGTTAGAAACCGAAAACCGGTTGACACTGGTACGGGACGGCTGCCGTTCCGCCATCATCATCCTCGTCGGAGTCCTGGCGCTCGGCGGAGTCGTTGCGGGACAAGATCTCCCAACTGGCGCATCGACGCCCATTCCCCTGTTCCCAGCCGCTCTCAGCGCGCCACTGAAGGCGCAATTCGCTTACCAAAAGAAGGCGGTCACTCTCCAGCATGCGAGTGAAAGTCGTGCGGCCGTGCTCGGGGCGGCGTATCCGCAAGCCGTCAGCACGTCGGCCGGAAACCGGCGCATCACGCTGGACGAGGCACAGCAGATGGCTGCAGGGTCGAGCAATCCCATGGCGCGGCTTGGAGAATTGCAGGTGGAAGCCGCGAAGCAGCACCGGTTGGGTGTCCAGGCACTCTACTTCCCAAGCCTCGGATCGCAGTTCTCTAATCTTCACTTCAACAAGCAGCCGGGCAAGGTGCTCTCATTGCAAGGTCCTCTGGGAAACCAGCACCAGGTGGCCGTGAACATATTTGATAAGGACGAGACCGTGGTTAATCTTTCCGCGGTGCAACCGGTCACGCCACTTCTGGCAATCCGTCAACTAGTGAAGATCGCGCGCGCCGATGAGAACATCGCCCGGGCGAAGGCGGGAATGCCGGTGACGCAAACCGCAAGCAACGTCGAGAAAGCCTACTACGAGTTGCTCGTTGCCCAACGAGAACTGATTAGCGCGGAAGCGGAGTCGAGGAAGATCCAAGGAAAATGGCTGACGGCAAACAGTACGGGCGTTACTAGTATTTCGACCGAGCAAGAGATGGATATGATCGGAGCCGAAAAGGCAGTCATACTTCCGGCCAGCAAGGTGAAGGAGCTGACCGCCGCTCTCAACGAAATGATTGGCCTGCCGGAAGGAACAAGTTTAGAGCTCGCCCCGCCCGAACCTCTGGTTGAAAACTTGTCTCTGACAGAAGTGACCGATAAAGCAATGATGACGAATCCGGAGGTGGTGGAGGCCGAGCAAACCGCGATAAAGGCCCACGCCGCAGCAACCATATCAAAACTGGAGTACGGTCCGAACGTAGCGGTCGTGGCTGGTTACGCAAATCAAAACGCCGTCAACACCGTCCTTTTCCCGCGGGCCTCCGGCTATCTCGGTGTCATTGCCACGTTCACTATTTTCGATTTTGGCAAGCGTGAGCACGGAGTGAAAGAAAGCAGCACAAACGCCGAAGCCGCGGACCTGGGTGTGCAATTGGTAAAGGCCAAAGTGGCGGCAGCGGTCAAGACCAGCTATTTCGAACTGGACCGTTCGCGCCAATTCACTCGATTAGCACACCGGATGGTGTCCGCTACCCGAATGGTTGAAACCAGCTACCAACCAGATAATCCCGAGGCTGAATCGGCAAGAGCCAAAATCGAAGCGGAAATGTTTAAAGCTGATCTCGAGTACCGGCAAGCCTTGGCCGCATTAAAGAACCTCATGGGGGAAAAGTGAAGCGAACCAATCTATTCTTGCTCTCCACGTGCTTCGTATTGTTCATTTGCACTTCTCTCTTGCAGGCACAGGAAACAGAGCAACTCAGTGCCAGTGCGAGTACAACCGCCAACTCCGCCTATCCGGGCTCGACCGCAGCGTCGGCTGATCCCGCGCCCGCCCCGCCGGTTCCTGCGCCCCAAGGCCTCGATCCCGGCCCGCTAGGCGGGGCTGGGATGGATGACCAGTGGCATATCTCTGTGAGCCCCTATCTCTGGTTTCCCGGTATACACGGGACCGTCGGAGCGTTGGGCCGCGAGGTTGGCGTTAAGGTGAGCGCGACGGATCTTCTCTCGAAAGCACGCTTCGGAGTGCTCGGAGCGGTCGATCTTCGTCGCGACCGAATAGTGGCGACAGGTGACTTGTTGTATCTGAACCTGAAGGATGACAGGGCAATCCCGTTCCCAGGCTTGGGATCCCCAAGCGCGAACCTCACAGCGAACGTAGTCATTTTTACTCCAAAAGCCGGCATCCGCGTGATCAACAAGGACAAACTCAAGGCTGATTTCTTGGCCGGAATTCGATATTGGTACTTCGGGGAGACCTTGAAGTTCAGTCCTTCCGCCCTTGGCCTGAATTTTTCGAAATCCCAGAGTTGGGTGGATCCACTGGTGGGCGGCAGGATTCAAACCGCTCTTTCATCCAAGGTTATCGCTACTATCGCTGGGGATGTCGGTGGATGGGGCACCGGCTCGCAACTCGAGTACCAGGCGGTTGGCTTGCTTGGCTACAAGTTAAAACCCAAGGTCACTTTGCAGGCCGGGTATCGGTATCTGTATGCCGACTACGAAAAATCAGGCCGGTTAGGTCCGACGACTGTCAAACTCGCCTTTTCCGGCATCATCGTTGGCGCAACCTTGAATCTCAAGTGAACGGATGGGCTGGATCAGTTCCGTGACTCAAGCCATCACAGCGCTGCAAGACCATCCCGGTGACGGCAAGAAGACGACGATGAATTAGTCAAAGTAAAGAATCCGACGCTCTTCACGAAGCCGCGCTGCCATTTTTCCTTGCGGAAACGCCAGAATGGTTTCACCCACTGTCACTACTGCTGTTCCTTGTCTTCGGCACTCTTAGCAGCCTTGGCCTCACTCTCTCTCTCGTTCCTGCGCTCTTGCCTGCGGAGATTCTCCATCTCGGCCAACTCGTCTCTGCGGACTTGCGCCACTCTCTTTCTCTCTTCCCGCCATACTGAGAGCCGCTGGACGAATGAGGATCCTGCGGCCTGGGTCTCGGCCTTTTCCTTTTCTACCTGCTCAGCTTCTTTTTCTGTTTTTAGAAGATCCCATGCTTTTTTTCGCATGGCGAAGCGCATATGCATTTCCTGTTCACGTTCGTCCTCCATCCGATTGAGGAGTCGCTTGTATGAAGTCACAACGTCAACCAGCGCACTGGTGGTCCACGCAAAAGTGAACAGTCCTGAAATGCCGATGATAGAGCTCATGAGCCGCCAATGCTTTCCTACGTCAAGGTTCGCCAACCCAAGCGTTGTGTAGCAATTGGCGCAGAAGTAGATCGCATCGTAGGGGTCCAGGATCAAACCCATGTGATTGAGGGCGAAAGCCCAGCCCACGATTTCTACCATATGCAAAGCGAGCATGAGGAAGACGCCCCACCCGAATAGGAACAAAGCCGCCAATAGGCGGGGATGTCCCAAACTCAGACGTCTTTCCCCGCGCGTTTGCTGGACAAGTATCCAGTGCAGACCTATTCCGTGAAACAGGGCGAGGAAAATCAGTATGAAGCCACCGATGCCGATCGCCGCGAGTGGTTTGAATTCATCCGGAATCTTAGCCAGGAGTGTCGGGATAAGAACCCCCAGTTTCCCGCGTGTCTGACACGGTTCTACTTGATATGTCTGTACGGCAACAGTCCCGTTCCGCGCAACTGTCGCTTCTGACAGGTGCCACACGATCTTCTACACAGGACGATGGTCACGCATGGTTCCTGGTGCTGCCTGGTTTAGGCATAGGAGATGGAGTTCATTACAGCGTGCAACTAGCGAGCCGCTTCGCCTGTATCAATCTTCGATTCGCGCTGTCCGCAGCGGCATCGACGTTGCTGGTGCTGGGCTCATCCGTTTCGGCGCTTCCGCAGCAGAGCACTAATCCCGACGCAGATCCAACGGCTCCTGCCCAATCTGCGCCTTCACCCGCTGCCCCCGCTCAAAATCCGGATTCTTCAACGAAGCAACCACCGCCTCCGGTGCCTGCAATCACCAGACCGCGAAAACTCAACTGCCAACACCCCGCGAATCCGAACAAACGGCGCATGGGTTGCAAAGATGAAGACTTCGACTGGGAAGAAACCTTGACCGCGGATTGGAACGGCGCGCGCACCGAGGCAAGAAAGCTCGGGATCACGCCCACTGGTTCTTATTTCTCTGCCCTGCAGACCAACGCAAGCGGCGGCCCACATCAAGTGTGGGCCTACACCGGTCAGCTGACCACGGCGGTGGACATCAACTTTGAGAAACTCCTCAGGATTCCAGGTACGTCACTGTACTTTTCCAATTCATGGGGAACAGGGAGCAACCTTACAACGACGATAAACAGCGTCTTCCCGGTCAACATTAACTACGGTGTCGGAGCTTATCTGGAAGAGATCTATCTGCAGCAAGAGTTCCTCAAAAGCAACTTAACACTGGCCGCGGGCCGCTTGGCTGCGAGCGATACTTTTGCGGGGCTGCCCGTCTTCGATAACTATGTAAGTCTTGCTATTAATCCAAATCCAGTGTCCCTGGTATCCAATGACCTGAGTTATACCGGAACACCCCCCGGATTGGAGTGGGGCGCACAGGCAATCTACAACGTCACTCCCATCGTCCAGGTGGCGGCTGGCGCATTCAACACCAACCCTCATTCTGCGGCCAACGGCAACAACTTTGCTTTTCAGCAGGGCAACAAGGGCGTCCTGGTTACGGCTCAGGCAAGCTATCTACTCAATCAACGGCCGAATGACCAGGGAAAGCAGGGTCAATACACGGCTGGCTTCTTTGCAGACAACAACTCATTTGCCACACTTCCCAACGGCACCTCGCAGAGCGATGGCAACTCCGGCGTTTTTGTCCTGGGACAACAGACGGTGTACCGGCCAAAAGACGCGGCTCCAGCACAAGGTCTTACAATTTGGGGCGCCTGGGCGTATAGCTCGAAACCGTTGGTCAGTTCCATGCCGGTATTTGGCGGAGCCGGGTTTAGCTATCAGGGCCTGATCAAGAGGCGGGGACACGATACGGTCAACGTAGGTTGGATCTATGGGAAAACGAGCAGCTATATTCCCCATGCATCGTCGGCCAAACTATTCGAAGCGAACTATCAGTGGAACGCTAAGCGTTATCTTACGGTCGTCCCTGATTTTCAGTACATTTGGCATGCAAACGGTACGAATGGGACAGGATCGGCGGCTGTTCTGGGCCTACAAGTCACTTTGACCTTCTAGATCCCCTCGCGGGCCCCTCGAACGTGAACCATAACCCATCCACTACCCATTTCGGTTCAGCCTGTTATTTCTACCAGTAGCCGGTGGACGCACGACGGCTATAGATTCGCCAGTCGTATAACCGAGTTTGGTTGAATGACGTGTGCCGGATGAGCGTTCGACCCTCTGTAGCTCACCTCACGTCGGACCGGTGGTCTAGGCCATTCCGGTTGCCACAAGTTCTAAATCTGGAAGAATCACATCTTCATAAGTGATACCTCAGAGATCAGCTATCGACCCGCTTAACCAAAGCTTGGCGGTCGAGCGATCGCCAATGGGTGGAGACGGTGAGCACCAAATGTTTCCGGAGCCTGACGTGCGAAAACGAAAGAAGGGCATTATGAAGTGGTCAAAAAAAGAAGTGGTTGCTTTGGCTGCTTTGACGGTATTTTTCCTGCCAACCATGTCGCTATTTGCACAAGACACGCCGATCGGGCCGGAAGGAACTTCCGTCGCCACCGAGGCAACGCCAGCAGCAGCGTCGAGTTCGGAGGAATTGAGAAAGCAATCGCAGAATCCCATTGCCAGTCTCATCAGCCTGCCAATTCAAGAGAACTGGAATTTCGGTATCGGGCCTGCCAACCGCATACAGAATGTTCTGAACATCCAGCCGGTCATTCCGTTTAGCGTGGGAAAGAAGTGGAACCTAATCACGCGCTGGATTACTCCAATTGTCTTCCAGCCACTTCCCGTCGCGCAGCCAAGTGGACTGCCGAATCAACAGACCGGAGTCTATGGCTTGGGAGATATTAACCCTTCCTTCTTCCTCTCACCGAAGAAGAGCAAGGTGACCTGGGGTGTCGGGCCGACCTTTGTGTTCCCCACAGCAACCAACACGACTTATCTCGGGCAAGGAAAACTCAGTCTTGGGCCTTCGATCGTCGCGCTAGTGCAGCCTCAACATTGGACGATCGGGTTTCTTGCCAACAACTATTGGTCGGTCGCCGGTCATTCTAATCGCGATAAGCCCGCCGTGAATCAGTTCCTTCTGCAGTGGTTCGTCAATTACAACCTGAAGAAGGGCTGGTATCTCACCACCGGACCTATCATCACCGCCAACTGGAGAGCCGCCAATAATTATGTGTGGAACGTGCCCTTCGGCGGTGGAGTGGGAAGAATCATGAAGCTCGGATTCCAGCCGGTGAATATCACCGCACAGTTCTACGGCAACGCCGTCCATCCACCTGGAGCTTCCTCGTGGACTATGAAGTTACAGATTGCGTTACTTTTTCCCCGGCTAAGCAAGGAACAGGAGAAGATGTTGCTGGAGCAAAAGCTGAAGCAGATGAATCAGGAGCAGCCGCAGAAGAAATGAAATTTGAGGGCCCTCCTCCTGTCACTAGTGACAGTTACCTTTCGAACCAGCGTGTGCTGCACTGCTTGGTGCATGCTGACTAGGCAGCAACCGACAAGCCTCTTTGGTCGCAACTGCCTGGCCAGAGCCCGTAAACCGTCGAGACTTTTCAAGTCTGGCCTGGCGACTGGAGCGATCGCAGCCGCCGCCGGCTTCGTGCCCATAGCACTGGGCGAAGCTATGCAGGCTTCGTCCAGTGCGGGCACGAAGAGAAAAATTAGGAGAACCATCATGCATCGACCGCTGACCTGCATTGCATTTTTCGTCCTGGTTTTAGTTGTTTCCTTCTCCCCGGCGACTCCCGCCCAGGACAAGTCACTTCCCGAGGCTTACTCTGGCGTCGCCATCGGTACCGGCGGAAGCGTCGGTGGCAAAACAATCTCGTTCGATTTCCGCATTACGCAATATACGACCGACGAAGAGGTCCAAACCTTTGCGCAACTGCTGAAGGATAAGGGCACGAATAGCCTTCGAAGCGCCTTGGAAAAGGAAGATAAGGGCCGCATCAATGCGGTCGGGTCCACCGGCAATCAGATCGCCGTCGCGCGCAAACGTCAGCAGGGTTCAGACACTATCATCACAATCGTTACCGCTCGTACGATGCCCTTCGTCGAGCTTTATCGCAATGGACGCACCACTGACTATCCTTTCGGCTACCTTCAAGTGAAGCTGGATGCCACGGGCAAGGGTACGGGTCAAATCATGGCCGCGGCAAAGATCCGCTTCGATCAGAAGAAAGGGCAGTACCAAATCGAAAGCTTCGGCAACCAGTACATCAAGGCAACCAACGTCCGTCCGCAATGATGCAAGGCGACGGGACACGCCTCTCACACTGATAGAACTGACAGTTTTCGTTTAGTCCCAACCTCGACATTCTGTTGTGGGCAAGTCCGCTTGGACGAGAACTACCGCGGCCGGGAAGAATCGCGGACATGCTCGATCGCGGCAGAACATTAGATGGAGAAGGACCTTTAATGATCCATTCACGGTTATGAACAGTGTTCTTGCCGCTCGTGGTCCTAGCACGTCGCCGGCTCCACTGAGAGTGTTGCGGGCCGTTGGAATCGCGATCATGTGGTTTCTGCTCGCGCTCCTGACGCTATGGGCAGTGGCAGCTCTTTACGTCGATTTCCGGATCGCGCCACTGCGCATTCCCGTGGCCTTAATCTACGTTATTGGCATCACCGCGGTTTTGTTCAAGCTCAGACGGTCCATTTGGGCTCCCGTATTGTGCCTCGTGGGCTTTGGTTGCGTGCTCGCCTGGTGGCTTACCCTCAAGCCTTCGAACGATGGCAATTGGCAGGCCGACGTGAGTCAAACAGCCTGGGCCGAAATGGACGGAGATCGGGTCACCATTCACAATCTGCGCAACTGCGACTACCGCTCTGAAACTGATTACTCGAATTGCTGGGGTGACCGGACGCTCTATCTCTCACAGATCCGGGCTGCCGACATGTTTCTGACGAACTGGGGGATACCTTTTGCGAGTCACCCGATTGTCAGCTTTCAATTCGGGGACAACGAACATGTCGCCTTCTCCATCGAAGCACGCTACAAAGTTGGCCAGGCGTATTCGACAGTTCTTGGATGTTTCCGTCAATTCGGGCTGATTTTTGTAGCTGCGGATGAGCGCGATGTAATTCGATTGCGCACCAACTACCGTAAGGATGAAGAAGTGTACTTATACCGGGTCAAGGTACAGCCGGAAGTCGCGCGTGTAATGTTCCTTACCTATATCACCTACCTGAACAAGTTGAAGGATCACCCCGAGTGGTATAACGAAGTGACAAGAAACTGCACGACCACTCTCCAAAGACCGCTAGCTGCTGACGTGAATAACCCCCAGCCCTGGAATTACCAATTCTTACTCAACGGTACGCTGGATAAGTTGCTCTATGACCGTGGAAGACTGGTCAGTGGCGGGCTTCCATTTCCAGAGTTGAAGCAACGTGAGCATATCAATACCGCGGCTCATGCGGCGAACGGATCTCCTGATTTCTCTGCGCTGATTCGTACGGGACGGATCGGATTCTAAGCAGTAATCGAGATTAAAGAAACAGGGAGGCCGCTGTGAATCGCATTTGCCCATCGGAAACCACACGCTACCAATCTTATTTTCCTTCATTGAGGATCGGCCTGGTTCTGTTCACGCTAATGATGTCTCCCTTCATTGTTTTTGCTCAAAGCGCAGCACAGCCCCCCAAGCGTCTCACCATTGGGGTCGCGCTGGAGGGCGGCGGTGCTCTGGGATTGGCCCATATCGGAGTCCTCCGGTGGTTTGAGCAGCACCACATTCCCATTGACTATCTCTCCGGAAACAGTATGGGCGCTCTGGTGGGGGGAATGTACGCGACCGGCAAGAGCCCGGATGATCTCGAACGGCTCGTCAAAGGGATGGACTGGCCGCTTGTCATCGGAGGAGAAACACCCTACCAAGACCTTTCTTACCGTCGTAAAGAGGATGTGCGTGCGGTGCAAAATGACCTGATCATCGGTTTCAAACATGGGACGACGCTGCCGTCCGGATTGAGTTCGGGACATCAGATCAGTCTCGTCATCGATCGCGAAACACTGCCATACTCGGCGGTGAAATCCTTCGACGACTTCCCCATTCCCTTCCGCTGTGTTTCCACTGAACTGATTTCACAGAAGGCGCACGTTTTCTCCAGCGGTCCGATTGGTTTTGCTATGCGGTCTTCTATGTCCCTGCCGGGAATCTTTGATCCTGTTCGTGACGGCGACCGTCTGTACGTGGATGGAGCGCTGGTTGATAACTTGCCTACGGACTTAGTGCGTGATATGGGGCCCGATGTTGTGATCGCGATTCATCTCCAGGTCGCTCCTGTCACTGCGGATGAAATTCGCTCTCTCTTCAGTGTCCTCGGCGCCGCGATCACAGTCGACACTGCAAACACGGAATTCAGAGGGATGGAAGCCGCCGACATCGTGGTGAAGGTAGATGTTCAGAAATTTACCAGCCTGGAATTCAACAAGGCGGAAGCGCTCATCCAGCAGGGAATGAAAGCGGCGGAGGAAAAAGCGAAAGTCCTGCTGCCTTACGCTCTCGATCAGGCCGCTTGGGACGAATACGTCGCTCAGCGCAATGCGCGCAAAAAAGGGCCCGCGGGAATCCCGCAATTTGTAAAAGTAGAAGGCACCAGCACCGACGCAGAGAAGAAGATCCAGAAATATCTCCAGCCCATGGTGGGCAAACCGATCGACACCCCGCAATTGGAAGCCTATCTCACCCGTCTGACTGGCCTGGGTACGTTCGACAACGCTTCCTATGGCTTGACCCAGAACGATGGACAGCTCGGCCTTCTGGTCACTGTCCGTGAGAAAACCTACGCGCCGCCGTTCCTCGAGCCCGCCCTTGCAGTCAACGGCACCGAACCCGACAACGTCACTTTCACGGTGGGGGGACGTTTGACGTTTCTCGACATCGCGGGGTACGGCTCGGAATGGCGTACAGACTTCGCGATAGGAAACACCTATGGAATTTCCACCGAGTTCTACAAGAGATTTAGCCAGACCACTCGATGGTTCTTCGCTCCACGCGTGGAGGCGAGCAACGCCGCGCAGTGGATTTTTTCCCACGGCGACCCTAAAGCCGACTATCGCCTAGGGAAGGTGATGTTTGGAACTGACATCGGTTACGCCATAAGTCGGTTCAGCGAGGTCCGTTCCGGCTACGAGATCGGCTATCTCAATGCAAACCTGAAGTTGGGAACTCCGCAGTTTTCGTCGGTCAAGGGACAGGTTGGCGCCTCGCGATTTCGCGCCGTCACCGACCACCTGGACGATCCGATCATTCCCCGCCAGGGGTATTTCGGTGAGCTAAACTTCCACTGGGTGAACACCAGCCCGGGAGCGCCGGAAGCGTTTCCTACGTTGGACGCGCGAACCGAATTCTTTAAGCCCGTGTCCCGTCCGTCGTCCGTATACCTCGTGGCGTCGGGTGGGTCGACCCTTGGCTACGACCAAACCGGCATCCCTCAATACTTCCTCGGCGGGCCGAGCGGCCTGGCCGCCTACGGCCAGAACGAAGTGCGCGGAGATCAGTTTTACCTCTTCCGCGCTGGATACCTGCACAAATTAGTCTCTCTCCCCCCCTTCCTCGGCAAAGCCGTCTACGCCGACGCGTTCTATGAAATTGGGAAAATGTTCAATGCCCCGGGCGTGAGCAAGCTTCCTAATGACGGCGCGGCCGGGCTGATCGTCAGGACCGCTCTTGGACCCGTATTCGTTGGCGGAAGTGTGGGAGACACCGGACATGCCACGTGGTTCTTTGCTCTGGGCCGCATCTTCTAGCGTGATGCTTGCGGCGAGACAACAACAGAAGAAAGATCGTGGATGGGTTGAGTATTAACTAACGCGGCTTTGGAGGAGTGACGCCGCCTACGAGTTGAGCGGTTGTTCGGGAAGATCCAGGACTATCCGGCGGCGGCGATCTTTTTCGGGAGAAATCCACAGACCAAAGCCTTGTGGTCTCCCGGAAGTGCTTGACCATTTGCGTTGCGGTGCTCTGGAGGATTCTGACCCGAATCTCTCGATCCATGCGACCGCCGTTCGACACCAGTTCGGTGAAAGGAAAAATGGCCCTGGGCTGCTCAAAGCCAGGGCCATTGTTTTCGCTCGTGCTTACTTCGAGGCGCTGCCGCCCCACGCAATCACGATTCCGCTTTTCAAACGGAAACTGTTCTGGTTGTTATTGTTGGTGCAGACATTGGCAGGACAGCTATTGCCAAAGCGAGTGTAGAGATACTCGGCTTGCACGGCGCGTAGGGAAATCTTCTTGCTCAGCTGAATGTCGAATCCCCCTCCTGCCGTCATGGCGAAGGCGTTCTTGGAATATGTGTTGCCATTGCTGAAAGCGTTGCAATTGGTGGAACTGCTCTTGCAGCTGAGGGAAATGCGCATCCCGCCGAAGTTGACCTCGAAGAATGGCCGGAACGGGCTGCTGCTGCGGAAGGTAAACCGTGGCCCGAACAAGTAGGTGAATCCATTCCCGTCAATTTTCGTGCTTATCTGTGCGGGGATGGTTTGGCCAAAATACTTGCAGCCACCCAAGTCGGCCGCGATGCCGAGCAGGCTGGTGATGTTGTAAGCGATAGTGCCCCCGCCGCCGGCACAGTTAAAGCTTTGTTTAATGCTGGTGGTGCCGTTTGAGAATGAAACAGGGGTACGGATGTACATAAACGCCGGCGATGTTTCAACCTTCGGGAACTCGCCTTGGGCTAAGGCCGAGCCGGCAGTCAACACAAGCAAACCTATCAAAACCGCATATTTGCGCATTTCCTATTCTCCTTGTTAGATCAAAAACTACGCTGAATTCACCGGAACGTTCCTACTGGCCGCAACCCTTCGCCTCTAGAAGTCCATGATCACGTTCCATAGGGTCGCGGACAATCCTCAGAGCGATTCAGCAGTGAATGTTAGGGAACGTTGCCTGGTGTGCCTACTGGTAAAAGTGACAGCAGAAACTACTGAGGCACGGAACGTCAGCGAAACAGCTTGGGAATCCACGCCGAATGTGACGGCCGAACACTACTCAGTAGAGCTTCCGGGCCGGGCGTTCGGCTATCAAGATGCCTCCCGGAAATCATCGAGAACTCACCATTCTCCCTGCTCTTCGCTGTAACTTTTGCCAGTTGCCTGCACGCTGGACGCGCTTTAGGCTGACGCCAACGTGGCCTTGGTCACGGGCGATGACCACGTCGTAGCAGGGGGCATCGCCTCGATCGCTACTGCGGGATTACGCCTGCAGAACCAATGCCATACTTCATTCATGGATTACCCATATGCATCCCACTACCGACCATCGAACAATAGGCGGCGAAGCTGTTCACGTCGGCGATTGTTTCATCTGGGCCCAGATTCACTATCTTGATTCCCCAACCGACTACCGTGAATACATCGTCAGCGTCTCGCCACCGAACCAGGCGGCCGGGGACGGGTTCATTACACTCGACGATTCGGAAGAATTCCCTTGGCGACCGGTAGTTCACTTCTTCGCCCGTCTGCGGACAACGCTGGCTACCTTAATGTGGAAGTCTCAAAGGGTGCCCGCAGCATGACCGGGCCCGTGGGCTACTTCATTGATTGCGCCTCTGCTGCACGTACAGGATCGCTTCCTTCTACGAAAAGATGATTATCCTTTCTCAGGCCGTGGCCGCAGCCTCCCTCGCGATTTGGATTTATTTGGTTTTTTTACGCGGCGCGTTCTGGCGCCTGCGCGATCAGGATTCTCCCTCGCAAGAGCCGGTGTTACCGGCCTATTCCGTAGCCGTCATTATTCCTGCGCGGAATGAAGCGGATGTTATCGGCCAAGCGGTGCGATCCCTGGTTGAGCAGAATTATGCTGGAAGTCTGCACGTGTTTCTCGTGGATGATGAAAGCTCAGACGATACCGCCACGATCGCTCTTCAAGTCGCAGAGCGGGCTGGAAGAAGCGACCGGCTGACGGTTGTACGAGCTAGCGCTGTGCCCGATGGTTGGACCGGAAAGATGTGGGCGCTCTCCGAGGGATTGCGAGAGGCGGCCGCATTCAAAGCTGATTACTACTTGCTCGCGGATGCCGACATTGTTCACGCGCCCAGCAATGTGGCGACCCTCCTGGCTCGCGCCCGCAACGGCAGCTTCGACATGGTTTCGCTGCTGGCGAAGATGCCGTGCCAATCGGCGGCCGAGCGGGCGCTGATTCCGGCCTTCGTCTTCTTCTTTTTCATGCTCTATCCGCCGGCCTGGGTCTCTCGGTCGCGTCGCCGTACGGCTGCCGCAGCCGGCGGATGTTTGTTAATCCGCTCCGAGATTCTCGCGCGCATCGGCGGAATCCGCGAAATTCGCGGCGAAGTCATCGATGATTGTTCTCTTGCCCGGGCTGTCAAACAAAACGGCGGCCGTGTGTGGCTCGGACTGGCTGCCGACACCTATAGCCTGCGCGGCTATCAGACTTGGGCCGACTTTGGCTGGTTGATTTCAAGGACGGCCTTTGCTCAACTCAACCACTCCGCCCTGTTGCTGGCAGGAACCGTCGCAGCCATGGCAATTACCTATCTGGCGCCGCCCTTCTTGCTGCTCACAGGCGCCAGAGCCGCCGAAATGGGCCTAGGCGCATGGCTTCTCATGATGATCGCATTCTGGCCCACTCTGCGCTTCTACCGTCGATCGCCCTTCTGGTCTCTCGTGCTCCCGCTAATCGCGGCGTTCTATCTCGGGGCGACTCTGCACTCCGCTATCCGTTACTGGCAGGGTCGGGGTGGTCTCTGGAAAGGGCGCATCCAGGATCCAGTCGAAGAGATTATTTAATTTCGGGCATTGCAGGACATCGCCGCAAACCCTAAGCCTTTTCTTCCAAAGCACAATTAAGGTCTGGAACAAGCCGGTTTTTACATTTGGAACCATGTTCTTATTGGGTTGTAGCAGAACTATGGATTGATATCATGTCACCACCACAACGTTGGACGACTCGCCAAATCACGCAGTGAAATCTGAGACCACGCCGGTCGTTCTTTGCGTCATCCTTATAGCGCTGGCGATTTTTCGGATCGTCGCTGGTTATCCCTCCATCTCGGTTGCCTACGATGAACCGGCGCACATCGCTTGCGGAATGGAATGGCTCGACAAAGGCACTTTTCAGCTCGAGCCGCTGCACCCTCCTCTTGCGCGCATTGCCGCAGCCCTCGGACCGTATCTCGCGGGCGCGAGACTTCCGCAAGTAGGGCGTGTTTCTGATCCGACCGGAAGCTCGTTCGACATCTATCCCGCGGGAAATGAGATCCTTTACACCCACGATCAGTTCGCGCATAACCTTGCGCTGGCCCGGATGGGAGAAATCCCATTTTTTCTAGTCGGGGCGACTCTGGTTTTCTTTTGGACGCGCAGTCTTTACGGCGCCTGGGCGGCGGTAGCGGGCATCTTCTTATATACGACGTTGCCCGCAATTCTCGCCTTCGCCGGACTCGCATATGTCGACTTCGCTTTGTCCGTATTTCTCCCCTGCACGCTGTTCCTGTTTGTCCGCTGGCTCGAACTGCCCAGCGTGAAACGCGCGGCAGCTCTGGGCATCGCGGCCGGATTGGCGATCCTGTCTAACCTTTCGGCATTGCTCTTCACGCCGATTTGCGGAGTGGCCATCGTGATCGGCTGGCTTTGGAGAAGAAGAAGAGAAGACACATGCTCTTGGCGAACCTATCTATCCACCGCAGTGATCGCGGCTTTGCTTTCGGCTCTCGTTGTCTGGGCGGGATACCGTTTTTCTATCACGCCGCTCAATCAGGCCTTCACCCAACCAGCGCAAGATCTCGCCCAACTGCCGGCGCCTATCCGTTCTGTCGCCCGCACTATCATCAGGATCAACCCACCTCTTCCGGTTCCTGATTTTCTCCGAGGAATTCTTGCCAGCTGGGCACAGAACAGAAAATCACCCCCCTCTTATGCACTCGGCCGGGTTCGTCGCGGAGGCTTCTGGTATTTTTACTGGCTCGATCTTGGATTAAAAACTCCCCTGCCATTTCTGATTCTGGCTTTCGCTGGCATCTTCTTGTCGCTACGCTCCCACAGTCGCTGGCAGAATCTGGCTCCGACTCTATCGGCAACCGCAATCCTTCTGGTGTCGACCATCGTCAAAGTCGATTTCGGCATTCGACACATTCTCTTCATCTATCCCCTGCTGACCGTCGCCGCATCTGGCGCCGTCCTTTTCTTATGGGAAGCGCGCAAACACCGGTCTATGTTGATCCCCAGTTTGCTCGCCGCATTAATGATCTTTCAGCTCGTATCGTCGGCTTCCGCCCATCCCGATTACATCGCCTATTTCAACCTCTTGGGCGGCAAGCATCCCGAGGAGCGCCTGCTCTTCGGCTGCGATCTCGATTGCGGACAGGACGTCGGGAAGCTTGCAGAGGTGGCGCAAGCCCATGGTATTTCTCACCTCACGCTGCAGTTGTGGACCAGCGCCGATCTCCACCGCTCACACCTGCCGCCGTTCGATACTCTCGAAGCGTACAAACCCGCCACGGGATGGATCGCCATCAGCGTTCTCTATCTTCGTTCCGGACACGGGATTTTCGATGCCACCGCGACGGATAGTTACGCGTGGCTCAATCGCTATCAACCCGTAGCCTACATTGGAAAGACAATCCGACTTTACAACATTCCTGCGGACAATCAGTCTGTCTCCCCACAGTCACGCTGATACGAGTAAGTGCAGCAGCGCACTTTCGTAATCACAGGTAACCACGCTCCAGTTACTTCAGTGACATCTGTGCAATTCCTTTCTACTACTGCAAAGGTTTGCGCACCGCCGCCGCGTGCAATCGAAAACCCTCTCTCTTATCAGTAAATTGCCCCAGGACCAATGGCATCTGCATTGCGATTCACTGTTTACTCCCCCGCGAACATAGCAAGCTGCAAACGAGGCGAATGGCAAACTCTGGCGTCATTCCGCAGGTTGGCTCAAATCTTCAACGCGCCGTCCCTGAAGTGGCGCTTCGTGCGCCCTTCACTGGTGAGCGCCCTAAGGTTTTTTGTCTGTTTGGGACAAGGCCGGAAATCATCAAGCTGGCGCCTGTTATCCGTGCATTGCAGGATGCCGGGCGCGGCATAGAACTGAGTCCTGTTTGTTCCGGCCAGCACAATGACTTACTCACGCCGCTTTTAAGCCTGTTCGGCATATCACCCGAGTACAACCTTGATGTGATGCAGCCGCGGCAAACGCCGAACGATGTCTGTGCGCGTGTGCTCGAGCGCCTGGGACCGATCATTGCTGAACAGAGTCCAGACTTAATGATCGTCCAAGGAGACACAACGACTGCCCTGGCGGGTGCGCTAACGGCATTTCACTGCAAAGTTCCGGTCGCTCACGTGGAAGCCGGGCTTCGTTCGGGTAACCCCGATAGTCCTTTTCCTGAGGAAATGAATCGTAGATTGATTACTCGTCTGGCAACGTATCACTTCGCCGCGACCGCGAAGAATCGCGACGTATTGCTCCAGGAAGGAGTTGCCGCCAACAGCATTTTTGTCACTGGCAACCCTGTCGTCGACGCCTTGCACCACATTCTTCAAGCATCGGCGTCGTCGGAGAAGGTTCGGTCTCTGCTGCGAAGGGTCGGCGAACGCAGGCTTCTTCTCCTGACGACTCACCGCCGCGAAAACTTCGGCGACACGATGCACCAGAATCTTCGTGCACTTCGATACTTCGTCGACGCTCACGAAGATGTTTCACTCGTATTCGCCGTTCACCCTAATCCCAACGTCGTCGAAGCAGCCCAAGCAGAACTCAGCGGCCATTCGCGCATTTTTCTAATTCAGCCATTGGACTATTCCGACTTCGTTCACCTCCTGCGCCATGCCTGGCTGGTAGTCTCCGATTCCGGCGGCATTCAGGAAGAGGCTCCCTCACTCGGCAAGCCGCTGCTTGTTCTTCGTAACAACACTGAGCGTCAGGAAGCCGTCGACTCTGGCGCCGCCGTACTCGTCGGAGACCAGCCCGGCCGCCTCGCATCGCTCCTCGACAGCGTCTATCACGATTCGACTTGGGCCGACGGGATGAAACAGATTCAGAATCCGTTCGGTGACGGTACAGCAGCGCGTCAGATCGCTGACATTATTACTCACTCACTTAGCGTGGTGACCCGCACACGGGGAGTCCAGCAATGAGCCAGCTTGGGCGGCACCACGATTTGCTGACAGTCATTCTCGAAGATTATTTTCATGTTGGAGCACTTAGTGGGCTTATCAGTTCGCGCGAGTGGTATCGCTTCGAGACACGTTTCGAGCAGAACACGCTTAAGACACTTGACTTCTTAAAGCAGTTCGAAGTGCGCGCCACTTTCTTCGTGCTGGGGTGGATCGCCGAGAAACATCCGGAACTGATTGCCGAGGTCTCCCGTCAAGGCCACGAAATCGCCAACTACGGCTTTCATCACAAGAATGTTCACCAGATGACACGCGAGGAGTTCCGTGATGACGCGCGCCGCTCCCGCGATGCCTTGGAAATTGCTACGGGCAAGCGAGTCGTCGGTTACAGAATTCCTCAAGGTCTGCGTTCGCCCTCGGATTTCTGGATTCTCGATACTCTCGCCGAAGAAGGTTATGTCTACGATTCGAGCGTCTTCCCCTCGTCAACCCTGGGGCCGCGATTTCGGAGTATCTATCGTCATCAGAGCCAGCACGGAAAGCTCTGGGAAGTCCCCCACCCTACTGTAAATTGTGCGGGCTACCTGCTGCCGATCTCCGGCGGAAACTACTTCCGCCAGATTCCACACACCCTCCTGAGGCACGCGGTTTCTCATTGGAAACACTCGACCAGTGACCCTTTCATGATTTATTTCCACGTGTGGGAACTGGATCCGGATCAACCCCGCATCAGCGCTACATCGTTCTTCACCCGTGCACGGCAATACCGGAATCTCAACAAAATGCAGTGGGTGCTGCGCGACTACTTCAGCAAGTATCGCTTTGGCACAATTGCTGACTATCTGCGATGCGGCACAGGTCCTTCTACTATTTGTGAGCGTCCGACCGCGAACGTCGAGACAGGTCGCGGCCTGGTAACCCCATCCCGCAAACCGGTGGTACGAACTCCCGTCACCATCGTCGTGCCCTGCTATAACGAGCGCGCCGCTCTTCCTTACCTCGCTAACACGCTCGAAAGCGTCACCAAGCTTTTAGATCCCGATTACGAGCCGACCTTCGTTTTCGTGGATGACTGCAGCACTGACGGAACGCCGGAACTTTTGCAACGGCTATTCGGCAAACGCGCCAACTGTCGCGTCTTGCAGCATCCCCGGAATCTGGGGGTTGCCGCCGCCATCTTCACTGGCATCCGTCATGCTCAAACAGAAATCGTCTGCTCCATCGATTGTGATTGCAGCTACGACCCGCACGAACTCATGCAGATGATACCCATGCTCACGTCCGATGTGGACATGGTTACAGCTTCTCCCTATCACCACGACGGCAAGGTGGCCAATGTTCCTACGTGGCGCTTGACTCTTTCCAAGGGTGCATCGTGGCTCTATAGCAAGGTCCTGAATCACAAGCTCGCCACTTATACCAGTTGCTTTCGGGTTTACCGCCGCAGCAAGATGATCGACCTGCAACTGCGCGAGCCTGGATATCTCGGCGTCGTCGAAGCTCTCGCCTTACTCGATCTCAAGGGAGGCCGCATCCGCGAATTCCCGACTACGCTTCACGTTCGTATTCTGGGTCACTCGAAAATGAAAATCGCAAGGACCGTGGTAGGTCACTTGAAAAACCTGCGCCGCTTTTGGCAGATGCGCCATCTGCTCGATCGCGAACAACTTCTGGCCGCTCCCATGCCAGATTCCGACGCACACCCTCAAACCACGCCCGCGCCCGTTGACTCTCATGTGAGGACAGTAAATGACTAGCATTGCTCTGGCCCCAAAACCCGTTGTAACGTTGCCTTCCGACCAGGACATCACCGGCCGTGACTTAGGCTTGCCTGAACTCGAATTGCTCGCCCAGTGTATTCACTCTGGAACCCTGACCAGCACCAAAGGTTCGTTCACCAAAACTCTTGAAGAAAGATTTGCCGCAACTCTCGGCGTGAAGAAGGCGCATGCTTGCGCCTCGGGGACCGCGGCCATTCACATTGCGCTCGCCGCCATCGATCCCAATCCCGGCGATGAAGTAATTACTACGTCAATTACCGACATGGGCGCGCTCACTCCAATTCTTTATCAGGGCGCGATTCCGGTCTTCGCCGAAGTCGATCCGCTGTCACTGAATGTGACCGCCAAGACCATCGAAGCCTGCCTCAGCGAACGCACCAAGGCGATTATCGTTACGCACCTGTTCGGAAATCCCTGCGAGATGCACGAGATCATGGAACTGGCAAACTCCAGAAACATCCCCGTGATCGAAGACTGCGCTCAGTCATTTCTTGCCCGCTACGACGGACGCTACGTCGGCACCTTCGGCGCGATTGGCTGCTTCAGCATGCAACAGGGAAAGCACATGACCACTGGCGAGGGTGGATTGGTCGTCAGCAACGATGAAGCTCTCGCACGCCGCATGTTCCTGTTGATCAACAAAGCCTGGGGTTACGGCGATCAGAACCCCGACCACTATTTCATCGCTTTGAACTACCGCATCAGCGAGCTCCAAGGAGCCGTTGCCGTGGCGCAACTAGACAAGCTGCAATCGGTGGTTGACCGCCGCGTTGCGAGCGCTGCGAAACTGACTGACAAGTTGGCGGGGATGCCTGGCATCCAGACGCCAGAATTCGCCGAAGACGCGGTTCATACTTACTGGAAATATTGCGTGAATGTCGACGCGAGTTTCATCAAAGGCGGTTCCGTCGGCCTGGCAAAACTTCTCAAAGACCGCGGCATCGCCTGCGCGCCGCGCTACATCCAGAAACCGGCTTTCATGTGCGAAGTGTTTCAGAAACGCCGCACTTTCGGAACCAGCCAGTATCCGTTCAACCTGGCGCGTCCCGAGGCGCTCGACTATAGCAAATCTCGCTTCCCCCTCACCTACAAAGCGCTGGAAGACGTCCTCGTCCTTCCGTGGAACGAACTGTATACCGACGAGCACGTTGAATACATTGCCCAGGCGATTCAGTCCTCGGTGAAGGAGCTGAGCATATGAGCGAGAAACGAACGCGATTCGGAATCGTCGGGGCAGGAGCGATCGCGCAGGCCTACGCCCTTGCCTTCGCAACCAGCGCTCTCGTGGAAGTAGTCGCAGTAGCGGATTCGCGCCTCGAAGCCGCATCCGCATTGGGCGAGCGGCTGAAATGCAAGAGTTTCACCTCGTATTCAGCAATGGCATCTGAGGTTGCGCTCGACGCCGTGCTGATCTGCACTCCGCCAAGCACTCACCCGGAAATCTGCGTCTACTTCCTGGAGCGAGGCATTCCCGTTCTATGCGAAAAGCCGCTCAGTGTCGACGTCGCCGGCGCACAAACAATGATTGAAGCTTCTCACCGTACCGGCGTAAAGATGACGATGGCCTCCAAGTTTCGTTTTGTCGACGACATCGTGCGCGCGAAGCAGCTAGTAAGTTCCGGAGCTATCGGCGAAGTCGTGATGATCGAGAACTTTTTCACCTCTCGCGTCGACATGACCAAACGCTGGAATTCCGACCCCGCGGTAAGCGGCGGGGGGGTATTCATCGACAACGGCACGCACTCTGTAGACCTGATCCGCTACTTTGTCGGACCCTTGATCGAGATTCACGCCGTCGAAGGCAAGCGCAGCCAAAACCTACCCGTGGAAGAAACGGTTCACGTTTTTGTGCGCAGCGCCGCGGGCGTGCTCGGAACTGTCGACCTTTCCTGGTCCATCAACAAAGAACTGGAAAGCTACCTCCGTATTTACGGCTCCGCCGGCACCATCTCGGTGGGTTGGAAGGAGTCTCGCTACCTCGCGCCCGGCAGCCGGGAATGGACAGTCTTCGGCAAAGGCTACGACAAAGTCCAAGCCTTCCGCAGCCAGATCGAGAATTTTTCGAAGGCTCTACGCGGCCAGGAACCCTTGTTACTCTCCGCCGAAGACGCGTTGGCCTCGGCTTATGTTGTCGAAGCCGGATACTCTTCCCTGCGCGATTCGCGCTGGGTGCCGATCCCACTGAAGATGGCGGCTGCCGCGGGCGCCATCAAAAACGTGCAACGTCGCGTTGCCCGATACCAATGAGGAGGGCCTGAAATGAAAACATCTTTGGCCGAACGTCCAGTTTTCGACAGATCTCTCCAGAAGCCCCGCATTCATTCCACCGCCTTCGTGGAAGACGGTGTCACAATCGGTGACGGGATCCTCCATCTGGGATGCGGTTCACATCCGTCACGACGCCAGCATCGGTGAAGAGTGCATCGTTGGCGAAAAGACCTATATTGCCTACGACGTCAAAATCGGCAACCGGGTCAAGATCAATGCCTTCGTCTACATCTGCGCCGCCGTTACCATTGAAGACGGAGTAATGATCAGCGCGGGCACGGTTTTCACCAACGACCGATTTCCCCGCGCCACCACGCCTGACTTGAAGAGTTTACGCTCGTCCGATCCCGACGAAGAGACTCTGCCCACTTTGGTTCGCGAGGGCGCCACCATCGGCGCCCACTGCACCATCGGAAACGACCTCGAAATCGGCCGCTTCGCCATGATTGGCATGGGCGCTCTAGTCACGAAAAGTGTCCCCGACTTTCATCTGGCAATCGGAGTGCCTGCGCGCTCGGTCGGCTACGTCTGCCGTTGCGGAAAAGTGCTGGCCATGATCGCGCAACTCGATTCGGAGGCCTCTTCACTGACCTGCCCGGCATGCGGCCTCGGATACGCTCACGACCACGGCACCATCACCGAACCCGCTTCTCGCGTTGTAGATCAGGAGTAACGCATGACGTACGCGAAAAAACACTGGGGCATCGTGGGCGGCGGCATTCTCGGAATGACAATGGCTCTCCGCCTTGCGCAACGTGGACAGCGTGTCACCCTATTCGAAGGCGCCAGCCAACTCGGCGGCCTCGCCAGCGAGTGGCAACTCGGCGACATCACCTGGGACCGCCATTACCACGTCACACTTCTGTCAGACACTGCTCTCCGCAATGTACTTACCGAACTCGACCTCGAAGACCAGATCCGCTGGGTACAAACCAAAACAGGTTTCTACACCGACGGACATCTTTATTCGATGTCGAACTCGCTCGAGTTCTTGCGCTTCCCGCCTCTGGGTCTCATCGACAAAGCTCGTCTCGCTCGCACCATCCTGCACGCTTCACGCCTCGAGGATCCGGAACCCCTGGAAGACATCCCTGTCGAGCAATGGCTGCGCGAGTGGTCAGGGAATCGAACGACAGAGAAGATCTGGTTGCCACTTTTACGCGCCAAGCTCGGCAGCAATTATCGCAAAGCATCGGCCGCATTTCTTTGGGCCATCATCGCGCGCATGTACGCGGCTCGCCGCTCCGGGCTCAAGAAAGAAATGTTCGGATACGTTCCCGGCGGCTACGCACGCATTCTGCGCGCTTTGCAACTCAAACTGGAACAAGCAGGAGTCGAAATCGTGCTCGATCATCGTACTCGGCGCGTGCAGACGACTCATACGGGAGAGGTCGAGATCACTTTCGAGAATGGTCAACGCGAAAGTTTCGACCAGGCCGTCTTGACCGTTCCTGCGTCCGCCGCCGCGAATCTGTGCCCCGAACTCGATCCCGAGGAGATCAAAAAGCTTCAGCAGGTGCAGTATCAAGGCATCGTCTGCGCCTCCCTCCTTTTGAAGAAGCCTCTTGCCGACTACTACGTCACCAATATTACCGACGAAGGCATTCCCTTCACGGCCGTAATTGAAATGTCAGCCATGGTCGATCGCGAGCAGTTTGGTGGAAACGCCCTCGTCTATCTCCCCAAATACGTCTCTCCGGATGACCCCATCTTTGAGTTGAGCGACGATCATCTCCGCAACCGCTTCCTCACTGCCCTGGTAAAGATGTATCCGGCGTTCAAGCCATCAGATGTGCTGGCCTTCAAAGTGAGCCGGGTTCGTCAAGTCTTTGCGATCCCCACGCTCCGCTATTCGCGAAACTTGCCATCGATCTTCACCTCTGCACCGGGAATCCAAATCGTGAATTCGGCGCACATTGTAAATGGCACGCTCAACGTGAATGAGACCATCCAGCTAGCCGAGCGCACAGTTCCAGCGTTGCTCAAGCACTCCGCCACGAACAGGAGCCTCCAGTATGCAATCGCTTAAGCCGCTCGCGAGTTTGTCTCTGGATCTCGATAACAAGTGGTCGTACATGAAGACTCATGGCGACGCCGGCTGGGAGCAATTGCCTTCTTATCTAAATCTGGTCGTCCCCCGCGTGCTGGAAATTCTGAAAAAGCGAAACCTCGAGATCACGTTCTTCGTCGTTGGCCAAGACGCCGCAATCGAATCGAATCAGGATGTCCTTCGATCGATCGCAACCCAAGGCCACGAAATCGGCAACCACTCCTATCATCACGAGCCTTGGCTGCATTTGTATTCCCGCACCGAACTAGAAGACGAGTTGACAAAAGCGGAAGACGCCATCGAAACCGCTACCGGAGTACGTCCGATCGGCTTTCGCGGACCCGGTTTCAGCTTGTCGGGCGATGTGATCAATGTTCTTACTCGTCGCGGCTATCTCTACGACGCCTCGACCTTCCCGACTTTTCTTGGCCCCCTGGCACGGGCCTACTACTTCATGAAAAGCCGTCTCAACGAACAACAGCACGCCGAACGAAAAAATCTGTTCGGCTCCCTGCGCGACGGCTTTCGCCCGCTCAATCCCTATCGCTGGAATTGTCCTTCCGGAACATTACTCGAGATTCCAGTAACCACGATGCCCGGCTCCAGGCTGCCCATCCACGTGAGCTATCTGATTTATCTGTCCACATTCTCGCCCGCGGCCGCCCTCGCTTATTTTCACATCGCAATTACCCTGTGCCGCATGGGTGGAACCGAGCCATCCTTGTTGTTACATCCACTGGATTTTCTCGGCTGCGATGACGAGTCAGATCTTAGATTCTTCCCGGCGATGAACATCCCCGGCTCCCGGAAGCTGCGCTTCGTCGAGCGGGTTCTTGACATCTATTGTGACAACTTTGAGGTAGTCTCGATGCGGCGTCATGCCGCGCAGGTGTCCTGCCGCAGCACTGCGCAATTCGCTCCGGAAGCCTTGCTCGCCCACTAGCCCAAAGTCCACCGCGATAAAAAAAGCAGGCGTCAAACTCGTGGAGAGTTCAACGCCTGCAGGGCTTCGCGTCGCTTTCTGAATCTATCTATAACGCGCGATTCGCATCACTGACAATACGGGTGATCCTGTAGCCGATCTAAGGTCTTACTGTGTTTTCACCGATATACGGAGTCCACTGTATTGACTCCTCAGCTACGGGAGATACACTCAGCAAAGTCTTGGGGCCGTTCGAGTTCTTGATCTTGCTATTAGTTTATGATTCGGCTTCCTCGAGTTTCATCAGGTTCTCGTGCCCTTTTCCGTGCTCATCGCCGACGACAATCCCAGCGTGCGCCGTACCTTAAGAAGTCTTATCGAAGTGAGCACAGAGGGGAGGGTTTGTGGGGAAGCTGAAAATGGCGCCGTCGCGATTGAACAGGCGGCAACCCTCCGTCCGGACGTCGTAATCCTGGATCTTGGTATGCCCGTTCTGAACGGGTTGGAGGCTGCACGCCAAATCTCGCAGAATGTTCCGCATGCGGCTCTAGTGATGTTCACGATGCATGCCAACGAGCACCTTGTGAAGGCGGCGCACGAGGTCGGAATCAGGCGCGTGGTTTCCAAATCGGATGGCGTGGAGGACTTGATCGACGCGATCGCTTCGTTGCTTGCTGAGAATAGTGCTCCGCAAAAAGCTACCGGGCCCCCGAGCCATCTGCGCTCGCGTAAGGCCCGAACTCGATCAGATTCTGCCCATCAACAACAAGATTAGCAAAACCACAACAACTAGGCCCAATCCACCGCTTGGGTAGTAGCCCCAGCCGCTGCTGTAAGGCCATGTCGGAAGAGCACCAATCAGCAGTAATACAAGAACCACCAGCAAAATCGTTCCCATTCTGTCTCCTCTTCTGTCTATAAAATTGCCTTCGGGCCCTGGGGACCCGAAGGCTTGGGTTCTAATGCGTGCAATTACTCTCCTTGCTTCGATTCTTTCGCCTGTTCTGCGTATTTCCTTACGGCAGCTAAGAAAGGAGCGCTTCCATCCGGAGGCGGAACCTGTCCGTTCAGAATCTGGGTAAACGGCACCATCTTGCCGTACAGAAGGCGCGTTTCATCCTTGTCTTGCGTAATCGCCGAGCCGTTCAGATCGATACCGGCGAACACACCGCGAGCCCGTGAGTAGGTAAGCACCTCCGCCTTCATCTTCCAGTCAGTGTCAGCCGCGGTGTCCCGTCCCACGGGCCCTGCCGCGGCGGACGCGTCCGCGCCCAACTTAAACTTGCTCGAGAGCAGATGCTGCATGCCTCGATCATTGGTGACGACCATCACAAGGTCGATTGCCTGGCCGCCCAGTTGCAGTCCCCAGCTACCGCCAGTGACCGTGATAGGAGCAGGTGCACTCCATCCATGCGCTGTTCGGCAGGTCGCCACACCCTTACCGTGGTTGCCTCCGAAGCCAACCGCGATTTTGATCATCGAAGGTATCACCGCAATGCACTTCGCATCGCTCATGACCTTGTCAGGAATCGCCTTGTCGGGAGTTGCCATGATCTCGTCGAGCACATGGGCAGAAGCCTCGATGCGCTTCTGAATATCGGATTGATCTTTGTCGTCTTTGTCCGCGCCCCAAGTGATGCTCGTGAGACCCAGTCCCAGGAACAACACCAACAGATTTCTTGCGATCGCCCCTAATCTCATCTGAGTTCCCCTTTTCTTTTCGTCACCGCGAAGGTAAGCGTGAAATAAATCTCACGAATGTTTGGCCCGACCTTTATGCTAGCCATCACCGCTAGACATCACTATCCGGTCGTGACTGTAAGTTCCGCCGAAACATTCCGCACCTGATCGCGAATTCCTATCCGAAGAGAGCAGGAACTACATGAATGACCGTCGAAAAGCGGAGATTTACGTCCTTTCATGTGACCAACGGACAGATAACAAACGAGGCCGGTAGTTGTTAGGAATGCCGGAACGTTGTGCGTCTTACAAACAGATTCACGATGGCTAGCAACCCAGTCTTTCTGTGCTCAGGGATTCGGGACGCCTAAGACATTCATATAAAACCTTTTAAAGGCCGCTTGAGTTCTTTGGGAGAACCCTGCTCACGCGCGCCCCAGGGTTCGGGCTTTTTGTGGTTAAAACTTTACTGTGCTTTTTGCAGTGTCTCTTCAAGGAGAGTTGACTAGAACATGAATAAGCGTTTTTGCGTTCTCACCATGATGGTTGCGCTGGCTCTGGTTGCCGGCTCTGCCTTTGCCCAGGACCAAGACACCCTTCCGGCCCACGCCCGCTTCACGCGTCTGCCCGCCAAACCGAGCACCGACGCGAGCCAGCCCGCTACATCTTTGCAGACCTGGAACGGAACCTTCACCTACCAGGGAACGACCAATCATTTCACCATGGTGGGCACTGATCCTTCCTCCACCAACACCACCACCACCATTCCGGTATTCGTCATTCCGGTCCGCTTGGGCTACAAGGGCAGCAACGGTTCCAAGACCATCTTCGATCCCAACACCAAGCTTTCCAACGGAAAGACCGTTATCCAGAACGTTCTCGCATCCCCGGTTTTCGCCACTGGCATTGACTTCAAGCAGGGTGGAACTGATCTCGGCAACACCCAGTACATTGACGCCTACCAGCGCGGCAATTTCTGGACCAACGTCATGACCAACACCAACTACCACGTCCTGCTTGGAACTCCGACGGTTCTGCCCACCAAGACCCTGGTGGTCCCGAGCGCGGATGGTAGCGTTGGCAATGAATTTGGCGTCACCGTCGGCTTGGCTGACATCAACTGGTTCGATACCCAGATCAACGCAGTGATCAAGCACTACACCCAGATCACTCCCGCGAGCCTGGTTATCTTCGTGACCTATGATTCCTACCTTACCGAGTTCGGCGGATGCTGCATCGGCGGCTACCACAGCGCCACCGGTAGCCAAACCTACTCTCACTTCACCTACCTCGATCACCCGGGCGTGTTCTCGCAGGACGTCTCTGCCCTGTCCCACGAAATCGGCGAGTGGATGGACGATCCGCTTGTCAACAACACCCAGGGCGCTTGCGGTGGACTGCTCGAAAACGGCGATCCGCTCGAAGGCGAAGCCAATTACGGCGGCTATCCCTACACGCTGGGCGGCTTCACCTACAACCTGCAGGATCTGGTTTTCTTGAAGTACTTCGGCCAGACTCCGGCAACTTCGGTGAACGGCTGGGACACGTTCCAAGGCACGACCTTGAGCGTCTGCCAGAACGGCCAGTAGTTCCGCTCTACTAGCAACAAAAAGCCCGCTCCAATCGGAGCGGGCTTTCGTATTTGGATTCCGTAGGCTTCTGGTGACCAGCGCTTTCGAGCGGCGTGGCTTCTCCCACAACCTGCGCTTGAGCGCCTGCGGTACTTACTTCGAGATTACCCCGCAAGCAATACGGTCCCCGGAATTTCCCGAAGGATCCGTCCTCATATCATCCGCCTTGGCATGCACCACAATCGCAGTTCCTCCATTGCTGAAGAGCGAGTGGTTGTCGCTGCCCAGATTCACATCCTTATTGAAGAGCTCAACTGCGGCCTTCCCTTTGGAGTCGACCGTGAAATTATCCATGTCGCCTGCGTGGTGCCCGTCGGGATTCTGCAATCCATGCTGTTTGCTCTCCGGATTAAAGTGCGGTCCCGCCGATTTAAAGTCCGGCCCCTCGCACTTGGCCACCGAATGAAAATGGACTGCGTGCTCCCCCGGGGGCATGTGGTCCAGCGTGAGCTTCACATGCACACCTTCTGACGACGATTGAACCATCGCCCAACCAATGGTTTTTCCAGCCGAATCCTTGACGGCAGTTTTCACATTGTCTTTCGCCATGCCAAACACCGAAAGCGCCAGCACGGCGATCGTCAGCACGAGGGGGTTACGCAAAGTTCTTCTCATACTCCCTATTATAGCCATGAGGAGAAGTCCGGAGGTGGTTCCAATCTTGAGTCGTTTCCCCCGCCCTCGAACCATGCCCGAACCACCTGGTTACTTTTGTCGCTTCACTTTCCGGTCTTCGTAGGTTGCCCCCGAGTCGGCGATAATCCCGGCTGGGGATGGACCGTTCCAGCAAATTCGCCATAGTGTTTTTGTCCGTATTCGCATTGCCTTTCTGCGGTTTCGGACTGGCAGCCATCGCCAAAGGCATAAGCCAAGTCGTCAGCGGCGGGTCGAGCGGGTCATGGATGCTGCTCGCCTTCGGCCTGACTTTCAGTGCCATCGGCTTCGGCTTACTAGCGACCGTCGTATACGGCCCGCGTAAAGTCAAGGAGGCCCAGCGCCGTCAACAGGCGAATCCCGATCAGCCTTGGCTCTGGCGGGAAGATTGGGCACATGGCCGCGCGAACAGCCAGACCAAATCAGAGATGATCCGCGCCTGGATTTTCGCCATCCTCTGGAACCTGATTTCTACGCCGATTCTTTTCGTCGTTCCGCAGCAACAACTCGAAAAGCAACCAGCCAGCCTGGTCGCGCTAGCCTTCCCCCTCATTGGAATTGCCCTGCTCGTCTGGGCCGCTCGCGAAACTCTCCGTTGGTTTGAGTTCGGCAAAACCAGTTTTGAGATGGCTTCCGTCCCCTGTGTTATTGGGCGCGACGTTCGCGGCGCCATTCAGACTCATTTCGGCCGCCCCCCCAGCCATCCTGTGCACCTCAAGCTAACCTGCGTCAATCGCATCGTGACCGGCACCGGCAAGGAGCAGACCACACAGGAAAAAATTGTCTGGTGCGAAGAAAAAGATGTATCTCCAGAAGAACTATCGCCCGGGCCTGAAGGAACCAGCATTCCCGTTCGGTTTCATTTACCAGTCGACGCCCGGCAAACGGACACCACCAACTCGCGGAACTCTATCCACTGGCAACTCGAAGCCGAGGTTGATGTCCCCGGCGTCGATTATGAGGATATCTTCGAACTCCCGGTCTTTCGTACCAGAGACACTCCAAGCACGGAAATTCAGGAAACAAGCGCCAACACGGAAATTGCGCCGCACGACTTTTCCCCGACCATCCAGGTTCGCGACACCGCCGACGGACGCACGGAGTTCTATTTTCCGCCGGCCCGCAATGTAGCTTTTGCCTCTGGACTCACGACCTTCTCCGCAATCTGGGGCGGCGCTCTCTGGTTCTTGATCGCGAAGCGCGCGCCTTTTATCTTTCCTCTGGCCTTCGGAGCCTTCGAACTACTGATGCTTTACGGCTCTCTTCAATTGTGGCTGGGGACCTCTCGGGTCACCATCGGCTCGGGGGAATTGCGGGTGCGAAGCGGAATTCTCGGCTCCGGGAGAACGCGAACGATCCCCTTCAGCGAGATCGCGAAGATTCAGACGGCCATCACCGCCCAGCAGGGCGGCGGCTCTGGAACACCTTATTACGACATCCAACTCGTCCAGACCACCGGCATTCAGACGACGCTCGGGAAGACCGTCCGCAACAAACACGAAGCCGAATCTCTCGCGCACCAGATGCAGAACCTGATCTTTCCGAAGTCACGGGCCATGACGGCTGGTTCCGCGCGCTAGCCTAGTCCCTCCACCCGTTTCTGCAGCTCCTGCGCAATCCACTTCGGATCGCTTCCCGGCTCGAACTCGACCGGCGCCCCGATCTTGACGCTCACCGTGTGCGGCCAAGCAAATCTCTTCTTCGCTTTCTTAAGCCCAAACAGTCCGTCAATCCGCATGGGCACAATCGGGATTCTCAGGTTGTTGGCGAGCAAGCCAATCCCGGCTCGAAAAGGACGAATCTTGCCGTCTTCCGTGTGCCGTCCCTCGGGAAACACCAGCACGCTGTAGCCGCGGTCCACCGTCTCCCCGGCAAACGCGAAGCTCTCGCGAAAACCTGCCTCCCGAGGCAGAGGAAAAAGATTCAGCAACTGCACTCCAAGCGACCACCGCACCCGATCGTAAATTCGCAGAAAGAAATTGCGCGCGCTTGGTGGAGTGCGCAATGCCTCGAGAGCTTCACCGCCCGTCGCGGTCGCAAGCTTCCGCCGCAACCGCCCCGGCAGCGCGATTTTTATGAAACCTACATCGACATCGTCGATATGATTCGAAATCACCAGCACCGGCCCGCGTACTCCCCGCAAATGTTCCCTCCCCTCAATGCGTGGCCACGCCAGAAGAAACACGGCGGGAAACAGTAATAGGCGATCGGTAATCGCACGTACCCAAGTCACCGGCCAGCGCTGCACCCATCGCGGATAGTGATACACCGCGCGCGCCGGAAGCTGGCCGTGCAGCATGCGCTCCAGATCTCCCACTGTATTCACCGCGGCAAAGCGCGTCTCGCTGAGATCCACCTGGTAACGGTCTTCCAGCGCACTCAGCAGTTCCACGCGATCAAGCGAACTCAATCCCAGGTCCGCATCCAGGTTTTGCTCGGCGCTCAATACAGGCGCCCGCCCGCTCACGCGCGCAATCAACTCGGCCAGCGGGCTCGATGGATCTCCGCCAGCGCCTGGTTCCCGCACCTTCGCCAGCACCACTTGTTGAATCAGATTAGTTCGCGGCTTCTGCGTTGAAGTCCGCGGAAAATCTTCTTCCGGCCAAACAAACCAGCTCCGCATCCGCTGAAATTCCGCCAGCGATTCATTCGCCCGCTGTACTACCTCTTCCGCGCTTTCATGATCCCGCAGAATCAGAACGGCGCAAGGTTCGGCATTGCCACCTCGGGGAAGCCCAATCACGACGCAGTCTCTGATCGCACGGTGCCGGCGCAGCGCAGCCTCCAGATCCTCCGGATAAACATTCATTCCCGCCGGAGTTACGATCACATCTTTCTTTCTGCCCTTGAAATAGAGATTGCCCTCTGAGTCCAACGCCCCGATGTCGCCGGTGCGATACCATCCTTCATCTTCAGCTTGCGCGGGCTGATTCCAATATCCGCTGGTGACACCGCCTCCGCGCACCAGAATTTCTCCGTCCTCTGCCAGCTTCACCTCGCGACCAGCCAACACCTTCCCGATCGATCCTTTGCCCAAACGAAAAGGATGGTTCACGCTCACAATCGACGTCGTCTCCGTCAGCCCATAGCCTTGCACTGCGGCGTACCCGAGCCGTCCCCAGAACTCTTCCGTCACCGCATCCAGCGCGGCCCCGCCAGAGATAAATGCCCAGAACTTCCATCCGAATTTCCTATGCACGCGCCTAACAATCCACCAGCGCCACAAGAAATGTTTCCCTTCCGAAGTCCGAAACCGCTGGCGAAAGTCTTCAAGATGGCCTTCCTCTTCCAGATCGCGTTCAACCTTCTCCTTTAGCGATTGCAGCATCCGAGGCACCGCCACCAGTACAGAAACGCGCTCGTGCCGGATCGTCCGAATCATATCCGCCGGACTCAGCGCGTCCTGAAAGAACACGGTTCCGCCCATCAACTGAGGAAGAAACATCCCCAGGAACTGACCAAAGACGTGACTCAGAGGCAAGAGATTCAGAAATCGGACCGGATGCACGAACCGCTCGTACTTCAGATATTTTTTGATCTCCACTTCGAGTGGAGCAATATTGGCCAGCACATTTCCATGGCTGATCACCACGCCTTTGGGTTCGGCGGTGGTCCCCGAGGTAAAAACGATTTCCAGCGTATCTTTCAGCTCCAAGTCGGCACGAGGGTATGGATCAGATGAATGACCCGCCAACCGCTCTGGCAATTCCTCAATCACGAGCAACGGGATCGACGCCTGCCCATGCTCGCGCGAGCAAACCAGCAGCCGTGCACCCACCTGCTCGTAGACTCGCAAGGCAAATTCCGCCGTCGAAGCCTCATCGATGGGAACGACAATCGCTCCACGCAGAGCACATCCAAAAAACACTCCAACCCACTCCGCGGAGTTCGGCGCCGACAGCAGGACGCGCTCGCCTTTGCCGATGCCTCGTGCCTCCAACTCGCGCGCGAATCGAAACGCAAACGCGGCAACCTGCCCGTAACTCCATCTCTCCGTGCGATAGCCGCGCCGCTGCGCGTAAGCGCACTCTCCGTTCAATCGCACAAAATCGTCGAGATACTCCGCTACCGAGCGTTTCACCATTCCATTAGCATGGTAACCCTACAATGTGGCGCGGACCTGCCCTGAGCGAAGTCGAAGGGGCCCTCGCCCGCGTCTCACCACGAGCGATGAACCCAATACAGTCAACAAATCTGTGCCATACTCTCCAGCGCCCAACTATGCTGTCGCGCCATCCAACTTGGTCCGCTCTTGTCCTCGTCCTATGCGCGCTGCTCGGATGCCAGTCTTCTCCCACACGCACCTTCACGCCCCCTCAATCCACGTCCCCGCAAACAACCTCTGTTCCCAACCACGACCTCTCGCAAGATGAAGCCGCCGGAGGCCACACCCTCAAGAAGCATGTCGGACGCACCGACGACGATCTTCGCGAACGCTTGCGCCGTGAGCGCAACATCTCAGCGGCTTCGACTTACACCGATCGCGCCGCTGCCGAGTTTGCCGTGGGCGTCGCCTTACAACAGAATCAGGCCAAAATCGACCGCTGGCTTAACCGCGAAGGCGGACACCCCAACCTTGTCATCGACTATGACGGCGATCCTGCCCATCCCATCGGACGTACCATGAACCGCGGCGACGACCAATCGCGGCCGTGCTCCCACGCCGTCGTCGTTCTCAAGTGGGATGGCGATCGCAGCTATCACGTACTGACCACGTATCCGGAGTGCCGCTGATGCCCGCCAAGAAAAACGCCAAAGCCTCCGTCTCTCCCGACCAATTCCCCGCACTACGCGAATTTCTACGCGGATATTTTCATGAAGACCTCGAAGACGAATACGGCTCCCCTGAAGCCGCCGCACGCCAGTTCTGGCAAGACGCCGATGAAGCTCAGCGCAAGGCGGTAGCGGAGGAGTGGTCACGATTGCTGACTGAAACGAAGCAACTCTCGTTAGATCAAACAAACCAGTTGCTTCAGAAAATCGGCAGCGCTTGGAACTTCGACACTCGCGAAAAAATTCAAGACATCGGAAAAGCCTTTCACTTGTAGCGCTGACAACGGCGAGCGAATGCGTGGGGATAGCCGCGGAGCGGCGCCAGAATGCAGTCCACGGCGCAAGCCGTGGGTGGGCGCTAAGTCCCCGCCCGTTCCATGTCCTCCGCCGCTTGCCTCACGCTTTCCGGCTTCCCTAAATCCCGCCAATAGAATCCGTCCGCGCGGAACCCCAAAATCTTTTCTTTCTGCCCCGCCAGACGCAGATAGCTCGTAACAATCGAAAAACCACCTTCTTCACTCATCATCGGAAGCAGCCGCGGAGAAATCACATGAATTCCGGAAAACGCCAGCGCCTGCAACCGCGTCGCGGAACGCACGATCTCCGCCGTACCCTCCCGCCCTAGCCGCCGCCCGCTAAGCTGCAGGGCTTCGTCAAACAGCAAATACCGCGACGTCTCGCGATCCTGCACCGCCAACGTCGCCAATGCGCTTTTCTCCCGATGCAACTCAACCATCCGCAGCAGATCGATGTTGCTGATCACATCCACGTTGTGCAGAAGAAACGGCTCTTCAGGAGTCTCAAGAAAAAAATGCGCAGCCTTCTTCAATCCGCCGCCAGTATCCAGCAACACATCTTCTCGCGAAATCTCCACTCGTATCCCGAAGTTCTGCTTCGCCTTCAGATAATCCACCACCATGTCGCCGAAGTGATGGACATTAATCATGACTTCGCTGACGCCCACGGACTTCAAACGGGTAATCGTAATCTCGAGCAAGGTCCGCCCCGCCACCTCCACCAACGCCTTAGGACGATCGTTGGTGAGCGGCCGCAATCGCGTGCCTAGGCCAGCGGCAAGAATCATGGCTTTCATCGGTCGTTACCCTTGGAAGGTCCGCGTTTTGCCGGCTTCATCGCCTGCCATTCTTCTTCGGTGAGCATGCGTCCGAGGGCGCTGAATTCGCCGGCGCCCTGCAGCCACTCGCCTCCGTCCATGGTGATGATCTCGCCATTGATGTAACTGGACGCGTCGCTCACCAGAAAAGCTGCCAGGTTTGCCAGTTCCTCTACCGTGCCGAAACGGCCGAGCGGATTGCGGTCTTGCGCAAACTTCTCCAGCTCGGGGCGCGGGAGCAATCGCGAGAACGCACCCTCCGTGGGAATTGGACCGGGCGCGATAGCGTTCATACGGATGCCGCGGTTCCCCCACTCAACCGCCAGGCTGCGAGTAAGCGCGTTCACTCCCGCTTTTGAGACTGCGGAAGGAACTACAAAGGCTGATCCGGTGGGAGCGTAGGTTGCCGTAATATTCAGCACCGTGGCCGGATGGGAGGCCGCGAGCCAGCGGCGTCCGCAGGCGGTGGTGACATGAATTGTGCCCAGTAGAACGATCCCAATGACGGCTTCAAACGCGCGTGGCGAAAGCTCTTCTGTGCGGGCCAGGAAATTTCCCGCGGCATTGTTCACCAGGATGTCGAGCGGCCCGTCGTTCCAGATGGCCCCGATCATCTCCTCGACCAGGTCGAGATTGCGCACATCGCACGGCCGGGTGCGAATCGCGCCTCCGAGTTCAACGGCGGTTTCTTTGAGGACCTCGTCGCGGCGTCCGCAAATGTAGACGGTGGCGCCGAGATCGAGGAAGAGCCGAGCCATGCCTTTGCCAAGCCCGGTACCTCCGCCGGTGATCAAGATGCGCTTGTCGCGGAGCAGATTCTTATCGAATATCACGACGTGATTGTAATGCACGTTTGGCCTTGGATGGCCTGAGGCCGGCGCTACTTTCGGGCAACGCGGAAGCCGTAGTCGGCATACTGAAACTGGGGAGGGATGCTGGAGCGTGCGGCGCAGCGCGTGACTTTGATGTGGTGACGCCATGATCCTCCACGAGAAGCGCGGCGCTCGCCCCGATCTGGGCCACGCGGATTTCGTTCGGGAGAGATCGCGTAGTAGTCCGCCTGGTACCAGTCGCTGCACCACTCGTGGACGTTTTCTCCGATGTCATAGAGCCCGAATCCATGGGGCGCGTATTGTGCGACGGGCTCGGGTCCGTTTTTCCAGCGAGTGGCGTAATCGGGCAGAGATTCGGGCGGCGCGTCTCCCCACGGATAGAGTTTGCCCTCAACTCCTCCGCGGGCGGCGCGTTCCCACTCGGCTTCTGTCGGCAGACGGTAGTCATCTCCCGTGACTGAACTGAGCCATTCGCAATATTTCGTCGCTTCGAACCAGGAGACGGCGACCACCGGTTGCTCGGAATGATGGAAGTTGGGGTCGTGGCGGAAGGGAGCAGGTGGCGCTCCCGTGGCTTCGACGAAGCGATCGAAGTCAGCATTCGTAACCTGGCGGGCGGCGAGATGGAAACTATCTATCCATACGCGATGGATGGGACGTTCGTTGTCCTGTCCGGCGTCGGAACCCATGAGGAACCAGCCTTCGGGGATGGGGACGAGGGCGGGTTCGTTCGACATGACTGACTCAGGATAAAGCATGCTACTTGGCGAGAGCGCGCAACTTGGGGATGAGCTGCGAAAGATCGTTTTCCTGGAAGAGGCGGATACCAGCGATCCCCGCAGCGCCGGCGTCGAGACAGGCACGAGCGTTGGCAAGCGTAATGCCTCCCAGTGCGAGGACGGGGAGGTTGTTCCGGCATGCCTGGCGAAGGGCGTCCATGCCCGTGGGGACGGCATTTCCTTTTTCGAAGACCGGGCCGAAGACCGCGAAGTCGGCAGCTTGAGCTGCGGATACTTCTTCGACCGAGTGACAGGACATCGCCACGGTCACGCGGCCAAGGGAGCCCGCGCCAGATGGCCAGATTGATCGCACAGTTTCAGGAGAAATATCGTTCGAACGCAGGTGGACTCCGCTGGCTCCCGCGGCGATTGCGACGTCGGTGCGGGAGTTGATGAGGAACTTAGTTCTCAGTTCTCGGTTCTCAGTTCTCAGTCGGTGTAAGGCTTCGCGGGCGAGAGTTTCCAAATCGCGCGTAGTTAGATCTTTTTCTCGCAGTTGGATGAAATCGACGCCGCAGCGGACAGCTTCGGAGATTTTGTCGAGCAGTTGGCGACGTCGGACGAGTTCGTCGCCGGGAAATTGGGTGCGGTCGGTGATGTAGTAGAGGAGCAATCGTCCTCGGCAGGTTGCGTCCGCTGAACCAGACTCGAATCGTTTGTCGCGGCTAAAAGCTAGTGGCTAAAAGCTAAGACCTTCTTCCTGACGCCTGAAGCCCGATGCCCGACGCCGGTCCTACGGATTCGTCTTCGCAATCTCCGGCATGGTTTCGGTGACACGCTTAGGCTGCGCTCCGAGATGGTACTTGATCAGCCCATCGCGCAGAAACTTAAAGCCTTCTTCTGGCGAATCGACGATGCGGAACAGGTCGACGTCTTGCGGGGAGATCACGCCGGCCTCGGCCATCGCTTGAAAATTGATGACCTTGTTCCAATATTCGCTGCCGTAGATGACAACCAGAATTTTTTTTGCGAGCTTTTCAGTTTGCGCAAGAGTCAGAATTTCGAAAAGCTCGTCCATGGTCCCAAACCCGCCGGGGAAAATCACCAGGGCTTTTGCGAGATACGCAAACCAGAACTTACGCATGAAGAAGTAATGGAACTCGAAGTTCAGTGACGGCGTGATGTAAGGATTGGGCGATTGCTCGAATGGCAAATTAATGTTCAGACCAACGGTTTTTCCGCCCGCTTCCTGCGCTCCCAGATTCGCAGCTTCCATAATGCCGGGGCCGCCGCCGGTAGTGACCACGAAGCGGTGGCGTTTGGCGGGAATCTGGATCGACCACTCTGTCAGCAAGTGTGCCATGCGACGTGCATCTTCGTAATACCGCGCCATATCCACCGAGGCGATGGCACGCTTCCGTTCCCCGGCCAGCTCTGCCTCCGAGAGAGGATTCGCCGGGTCTTCCAACCGTGCCAGGTTATTCTGAGCCGCGCTCAGGCTGTGAAAGCGGGCAGAGCCGAAGAAGACTACCGTGTCCTGAATCTGCTCTCGGCGAAAACGCGAGAGCGGTTCGCTGTACTCGGCGAGGATGCGCAGGATGCGGCCATCGGGGCTGTTAAGAAAAGGCTCGTTCTGGTACGCCAGGGGGGCGCATTTAGATTTGCTGTCACTCATGATGATGGCGTCTTTCTAGATGGATTGCATATTCAGTATCGTCAATTTAAAGATAGACAGGAGTCCTCACGCAGATGACTTCAGGATCGTTTCCCTTCGTGGTAGTGGACCGCCTCCCAGAAGCCGATCCAGATATCGAGAATGCCCAGGCCGCTACAAACTCCGCGCACGAAGCCGCTGGAGAAAATATCTTGTAAAGCCGGATAAGCCTGCAGCAGGTGGTTATCCGTCCACTCCGGTCTCCACGGCATGATGACCAGAAGCACGCCAACACTCGCACACAGGAATACGAAGAGCAGGACAGTGATGCGATGCAGCCACAGCGAAAGGCCCATATACGCGGGGTCTTCTTCTTCCACCTGGCGGATATGCATGGTGGCCGGGGGGACGCTCGAACCTACAGTGGTGGGAGGAACTCCGCGCAACGGTAAGTTGGGATCCGCGGTCACGTCGCCCTCCTGACGTTTTTCGGCGACGCGAGGTGCAGAACTTTCCTCAGCCACGCCCCTCTTGAGAGAAGACCCATCGGGACATTCTACGACTTCAGGGCCTTGATGCGCTCGGCAACATCACGATAATCGATGTTGCTGCCATACACTTCCATGAAGTGATGCAGGGCAGCGCTCTTATCGCCCGCGCTTTCGTACGAGGAACCGAGTTCGTAATGCAGCGCCATGCGGGTTTCCTGATCGAGATCTGGCAACTTCAATGCCTGCTCATACCAGCGAATCGCGGCTTCCGGCACTCCCTTATCGAGGAAGCACTGCGCCAGCCAGGTGTAAGTCTGCATGATCTGCGGGAAAGGATTTCCGCGATCGACCCACTGGCAGACTTTCTGCAACTCGCCGATGGCTTCATCCAGCAATCCCATTTCGCGGAACGCCACGCCCAGGTTGTAATGCGTCTCAGGATCTTCATCCGCGCCAGTTGTTGTTTCTTCTTCGAGCTCATGCTTGAGCTCGCCAAACATGTCGGCCAAATCGACGCCGGCGCCGGAATCGAATTTAGACGTGGTGGCGGTAGCGGCCGGAGCCAGCGGGCGAACTTTGCTGGGTTGATACGTGAACGTCGGCGCGGCAGTCGGAGCGGCGACCGGCTCTAATGCAGGAGCAGGAGCGGCGGCCGCGGCGGCCATCGCAGGCGCGGCCGCGAAACTCGGAGTCGGAATCGGCGGAGCTTTCGGCGCAGGCCTGGCTTTCACCACCGGCTGCGGCTCAGGCTCGGCTTGCGGTACCGGCGCTTCCGGCAAGAACGTGTCACCCAGCGATGCTTCCAGGTCGGCAACAAATTCGCCCAGCGCGTGCGCTGGTTCCGCGGTCGCCTCAGCGTACGCCGCCGCAGGCTCCGGTTCGGAAGCGGGCGCGTGTATCGGCGGATGAACTGTCGTTTCGGGCAGGAATCCATCGCCCAACGAGGATTCCAGATCATTCACAAATTCGTCGAGCACTCCAGGCGCAGGCTCGGGTGCGGGTTCGTGGACCGGCGCGGGTTCAGGCTCGGGCTCCTTGACTAGAGCTGGAGCCGGTGTCGGCTCTTCCGCTGTGATCTCTTCGACAACTTCAGGCTCAACCGCTGCAGGCGCTTGCGCCGCCGCTGCGATCTCCTGCCGCATGGTGGAGAGCGTCGCCAGATCCTTGGTCAGCTTCTCAAGCTTCGCCATGCCATCGCGCGCTTGCTCGACCATCGAGTGAGTCAGGTAGAAGCGAATCTCTTCGACCGTCTCGGCGACTTCATGCGAGTTGTCGTGCGTGATCTCTTCGTGGGCCGGAACCAGTTCGACGGGCGCGGGCGCAGCCGCGACCGCGGGCGTCTCGACAGCGGGCTCCTCGACGGGAGCGCCATCCCATTCCTCAGAAAGATCGATTTCCCCTTCCGCACCCGCAGGCGTACTCGCAACTTCAAATTCTGCAGGCTCTGCGGCTTTGGCCACGGGCGCAGCGGCCGCTGCATGAAAGAACATCGCCGCTTTTTCTGGAGCGGCAGCAACCGGAGCAGCCGGAACTTCTTCCTCCACCACAGCGACGGGAGGTTCGACTTCGGTTTCAACCGCGATCGAGAAATCGGGTTCCGTCAAGTCAGGCAGCGGCGGCAAAGCCTCGCTCATCGCCGGAGCGGGAGATGCCGCGGCGCGTTCCTCATACTTTGTGGCCAGCTCGCCATAACGTGAAGCCTCGTCGGGATGCCCAGCATCGTGATAAATCGTCTCCAGCGTGCGGCAGCAAACCGCGCCCTCGGCGAAACGTCCCGCGCGCGTATGCAGCGCCGCCAGACGCTGGTTCAAACGCAAATCCTGAGGAGCCCTGGGCAGCGCGGAAAGCAGCGGCCCCAACGCCTTCGCGGGCATGTTGTACGAGACAAACAGTTCGGCATCGGTCAGCGCCGCACGCACGGCGAGCGCAACATCGTCTCCATAGCGCTGATCGATGAAAGGCGCTGTGGCTTCGAGCTCATCCACCAGCACCGCGCCTTCTTCTGCCGTAATCAGGCGTGAGCTGACGACTCCTCCGCCAAGCTTCGAGACCACTTGCTGATAATTGTTGGCGTGCAGCGGATTCTGCGGCTCCAGCTGCGTGAGCTTGAGATAGTAGTCGCGAGCCTTCTCGAGTTCGCCGGATTGCACATACGCATGTGCCAGCAACTCGTAGACCTCGGTAACGTGAGTGGTCTCTCCTGCTTTGTTGAACAGATCGAGCAGCGTCTCGAGCGCGGTCGTGTTTTCGCGCACGTGCCCGATGATGCTGTGCAGGCTGTCAAGCACCTTCGCCGAGTCGGTCGAGAGCAGACGATCGGCATATTGCTGGTAAACGGCAAGCGCATCTTCGTAGCTGCCGTTCGCCATCAGGGCATCGACGTATCCCAGGATCGCGCTGCTGTCGTTGTGCACCGTGTACAGCTTGGCGGCCAGCGTTCCTGCGTCAGGATAGCGCCCGGTTTGCAGGTAGCCTTGCAGCAACAGACGCGAGCCGTCAGGATGCGAATCGAGATCTGCAACTTTTTCGAGATTCTGAATCGCTCCCGGAACATCGCCCGAGTCAAAGCAGTTTCGGGCGCGGAGCAACAAAGCGTAGCTGTTGCCGGGATCAAGCGTAAGCATGCGCTGCAGAATTTCTTCCGCAGGACCAAGTGATCCCCGAGCGCGCAGGCTTTCCGCCGCCGAGGCAAAAATCTGCCACGCTTCCGTCTTCTTATTCAGCCGGATATAAACCTCGGCCAGGCGCATGCGCATAGCGACGTTTTCCGGATCCATCTCTAACGTCTTCTGGAAAATGCGGACCGCTTGTTCAAGTTCGCCGGCACGCAGAAATTCTTCCGCCACTTGCAGGTACTGGGCGCGCGCATCATTAAAGAGACCTTGCTGGGTGTAAAGCTCCGCCAGGCGCAGCACGCTTTCAAGCGTGGGCTTGATCTTGGTGAGCTTCTTGTACATGGCGATGGCTTTGACGGTAAAGCCCTGCGCCGCATAGGCATCGCCTACGCTCTTGAATGCTTCAATGGCTTTGTCGTTATCGCCCAGGCGGGCGTACAGATCTCCGATCGTGTTGCTGACCGTGAGATCTTTCGGGTCGGCCTTGAGGACCTTTTCGTACTCAGCAATGGCGTTCTGCAACTTGCCCTGCTGGACGAACTTCTCCGCGGCGCTCAGAACCTTTTGTTTGTTGAAGCCAAAACCAAACGCCATATAAGTGCGGACTCCGGCTCCGCTGCCGCCGAAGAACGCTCCTTCCTGGGAATGTTCACCTGACGGTCAAGCATCCTATCGGCAAACCGTCCGAAAGCGGGATGACCGACTGGACAATGGTCATTGTAAGCGTGGTTACCCAGAACTGTATGGTTACCAAGGGTTACCGAAAGGGAGTGTACCGAAGGGTTACGGAGGGAACGTTGCGGGGAAGCTCACGCTTTCCTCGCTAAACGCTTAAGCCGTGCAAAGGCGGCCGCCCGAAAATGCCACCCGCCGGTTCCAGGCAAAATAGCCTCACCATCGTTGCCTGGTTGAAGCATTGCGGAACGTCCCGTCTGTCCCCATATTTCCCCATATTTCCAGGCGCCCTGTTGCTTGCGTTAGGGAGTGACGTTCCTTATCATGATGTGACTTTTCGCGCTTGTCATTTCCTTTCAAATTAGCTCGCGTTTACGGTGTTCGTAATCTTCACGGGGCCGGTGGTTTAGGGGACGCGCATGCCCGACGACGAGACTCTCAGCGGCGGCGGTGCCGAATCGGTTTTTCGCCGCATCGGTCCTTATCGGCTCATCGAATCGGTGGGCGTCGGTGGCATGGGCGAAGTCTGGCGAGCCGAACAAACTGAGCCCTTTCACCGCACTGTCGCAGTCAAGCTGATCAAGGCGGGAATGGACACCAGCGCCGTCGTGGCGCGATTCGAGTCCGAGCGCCAGGCCCTGGCGCTCATGGAACATCCCAACATCGCCAAGGTCTTCGATGCCGGCGCCACTGTCGAAGGGCACCCGTATTTCGTCATGGAGTACGTGCCTGGCCTCCCTATCACCACCTATTGCGATAAGCATCGTCTGCCGATTAAAGAGCGGCTGGCCTTATTCATACAGGTCTGCGACGGAGTGCAGCACGCCCATCAGAAAGCGATCATCCACCGGGACCTCAAACCCTCCAATGTGCTGGTGGGAGAGCTGGACCAGAAGCCCGTTCCCAAGATCATCGACTTCGGGCTGGCCAAGGCAACAGGGCCACGGCTGACCGAGGCGACGATGTACACCGAAGTGGGCGGATTGGTCGGCACGCCCGACTACATGAGCCCGGAGCAGGCAGATATTAGCGAGCGCAATATTGATACTCGGACCGATGTCTATTCGCTGGGCGTGATCCTGTACGAGTTGCTGGTGGGCGCGTTGCCCTTCGGACCGCAGCCGCCTAAGGCCGGCGCGCAAGCGATACTGCAGAAGATTAGCGAGCGGGAGCCGACGCTTCCCAGCACGAAGCTCAAGTCTCTAGGGGAGTCTTCGAAGGATTCGGCGGAGAAGCGCCAGGAGGATCCGCAGTCGCTGCAACGGAATCTGCGCGGCGAATTGGACTGGATCACGATGAAAGCGCTGGAGAGGGATCGAACCAGACGGTACGGTTCGCCTTCGGAACTGGCGGCTGATCTGCAGCGCTACTTGCACCATGAACCTGTAATGGCGGGACCTCCCAGCGCAACCTACCGAGCCAGTAAGTTCATCCGGCGGCACCGCTTCGGCGTGGGAGTAGCCGCGGCTGCCGCGATCTTGCTGATCGCGTTCGCTGCGACGATGGCAGTGCAAGCCCGACGCATTGCGCGGGAGCGCGACCGCGCTAACCGGGAGGCGGAAACATCGAAGCGCGTCTCGCAGTTCATGACCAGCATGTTCAAGGTTTCGGACCCAGGTCAGGCTCGCGGCAACAGCATCACGGCTCGCGAGATCCTCGACAAAGCTTCGAAAGACATTAATGCCGGACTTTCCAAAGACCCCGAGGTCCAGGCACAGATGATGAACGTGATGGGCGGCGTGTTCGACAACCTCGGACTTTATCCCCAAGCGCAGTCACTTTACAGCAACGCCATCGAAATCCGGAGGCGGGTTCTTGGCCCGGAGAATCCGGACACGCTCAGGTCGATTCATAACTTGTGTAGGCCCCTTCGGGAGCAAGGGAAGTACGCCGATGCAGAAAAGTTGCAGCGCGAGACATTGGACACTCAGCGCCGCATTCTGGGGCCGGAAAACCCGGACACGCTCGCTTCGACGGGCGAGCTGGCTATCATTCTGTACAACGAGGCACGTTATCCGGAGGCTGAAAAACTAGGTCAAGAGGCGTTGGACACTGAACGGCGCGTCCTCGGACCTGAGAACCCGGAGACGCAATGGTCGATGGACATCCTGGCCAGCATCTATTTTGACGAGGGCCGATTGGCTGATGCCGAAAAGCTATACCAGGAAGCTGTGGACACTCGACGCCGGGTGCTTGGACCCGATCATCCCGACACCCTTGCAGTGATGGACGGGTACGCGACTACCCTGGCAGAGGAGCACCACAACGATCAAGCGGAGAAGTTGTTGCGCGAAACGCTCAGCATCCGCCAGCGGGTGCTTGGGCCCGACCATCGAGACACGCTGATGTCGATGAACAACCTCGCTAACATGTTGTTCATCGAGGGCCGCTACGACGATGCCGACAAATTGGAACACGAAGCGCTGGACACTCAACGCCGTGTGCTAGGCCCCAACCATCCGGATACTGCAATGTCCACATACAACCTGGGCGGAATTGCGCTGCACAAAGGAAAACCTGACGCGGCGCTGTCGCTCTTGCGAGAAGCAGTCGACCATGGCCTCGCTCCTAACATTGCTCTCCATATGGAGAAGGACCCGGATCTCGCAGCGCTCCACAGCGATCCCCGCTTCGCCGCCCTGGTCGCCCACGCAAAGGAACGCGCCGCCGCTGCGCAGAATCCTAACTAGCGTCTTTCCCTTGAATAACGGGGAATCACGCCGCAGTTTTCGCTCACAGCAGTGATGCCTCAGTGAACGCTTTGATATGAGTGATGATCGACGATCGGCCTTGCGTACACTCTGGATCGCCCATGCTGGCTTGGAGATTGAACCGAAGTTGCCATCCTTCGAAAACCGCGAAGGATGTGGGCCACGGTTTCATCTGTTTCGGCTTTCATTTCGCTCGTGCGATGGCAGGGGATTGATTCATGTATTTGCGCACGCGCCAAGACTATTGATCGCTGTGTAAGAGGTTCCCGTGAAACGATTGGCTATTTCCATCCTCCTGGAGATCGCATGTTTGAGCCTGCAAGCTGTCCTCGCGCCTTGCCAGACTTTGACCGACACTGCGATAGCAGGCCGCATGCGTGCGTATCTGAGACCGTTCGAGGAAACCGGCAATTTCAGCGGAACCGTGCTGGTCGCGCGCAATGGCCGGGTTCTGTTTCGGCAAAGCTATGGAATGGCGAGCCGTGAGTTGAATGTGCCGAATTCGAACGAGACTCGCTACCATATTGCCTCCGTTTCCAAGCCATTCACGGCGTTGGCGATTCTGCAACTACAGGAACAAGGACGTCTCAACCTGCCTGATGCCGTATCCCATTACATCTCGGACTTCCCTAACGGAGATCGCATCACACTCGACAATCTGCTGACGCATACCTCCGGCATTCCCGATATCAACCAGCTCCCGGATTACGACACGTTCGCACGCGACCCTCACACGGTGGAGCAACTGGTCGCCAAGTTTGCCGCCTTGCCTCTGGAGTTCCAGCCCGGCGACCAATCAACGCTATAGCAACTCAAACTACAACCTGCTCGCGCTGGTGCTGGAGAAAACCACCGGTGAGAGTTACGAAGATTACATACGCAAACACATTCTTGAACCCGCGGGCATGCAGAATTCCGGGTCCGACGGCGACGCCTCACGCGTCATCTCATCGCTCGCTTCCGGCTATGTACCCGCGGGCGTGGCTGACTATGAGAGGGCGGCCTACATCGACTGGTCTAATAAAACAGGAAACGGTTCTTTGTACTCAACTGCCGATGACCTCTATCGCTTCGATCGCGCTCTGAATGCGGACACTCTGCTGAAGGGTACCACTCGCCAAAAGTACTTTGTCGACGGCACAGGCAACCGTTATGGCTGGTACATCCAGAAACGCATGGGGCACCGCTTGATGGCTGCGAAAGGTCACAGCCCTGGCTTCACCGCCGAACTGGACCGCTATCCTGACGACGACGTTACCATCGTACTTCTCAGCAATAGCTATGGGACCGCTTCTCAGGACCCCATCGCAGAAGGACTTGCTGCGATCGTCTTCGGCCAACAAACTCCGCCGCCCGCATCTGTACATCCCGTCGCGATCCCACAATCAGTCCTGGCGTCGTATACAGGGCAGTATCAGTTCGGACCAGATTACTTCACGCCCAATGCCAAATTCACTTTGGCAGCCAAGCCTGGCTTCCTCCTGATGCAGGTCGGGGACCACCACGCGCCGCTGGTTCCAGTTTCGCAGACCGATTTCCTGGAGCGGATCTACTTCGGGCGGGTTGTAATCTCGAAAGATGCAGAAGGAAACATGTCCGGACTGACATTCCGGTACGGAAACCAGACTTTTCCAGCTCGCCGATTAGTGGTTAAGTGAGCCATCTTACCGCTACGGGGGCTGGCCCACCCTTTCGCCGCAGAATTGAAACGAGGTTGCCCCACCTTTCGCGGTTTTCGAAAGGTGGGCACGCTGCACTCGACCTACGGGATCTTCGGAATTCGCCGACCTGACTGGAACTCTTTGCGCGCACGCAATCAGCCTAAAACACCGGCATGCCAGCAGTCGAGTTCCCACCCTTCGAAAACCGCGAAAGGTGGGGCAACCTTGGATTGAAATCCCAACAGGAAAGGGGGCCAGCCCCCCGTTCTAGAGTGTTCGCAGGAACGCCGTCAGATCCTTCTTCTCCTGGGGTGTTAATTTCGTGCCCAGAATCAAGTTGAAGAATTCCACCGTGTCGTCCAGCGTCAGCAGACGATCGTCATGAAAGTAAGGAGGAGTGTCCTTCAGACCCCGCAGAACCGGAGTCTTAATCGGACCGTCACCTCCTGAGGGCGCGATCAGGCCATTGATGACCTGCGCCTTGTAGAACCGTTCTACGTGCAGGTTATGCATCAGGTTGTCGGTATAGTAAGGAGCCTGATGGCAACTGGAGCATTGTCCCTTGCCAAAGAAAACCGCCTGGCCACGCAGCTCTTCCGGCGTCGCTTTCTTGGGATCGAGTTTCCCAAAGACATCGAGTTTGGGCGCAGGTGGAAAGTCGAGAATCTCCTGGAACTCGGCCATGTCGTGCACTTGGCTGCCACGTTCGAGGATGTTGACTCCCTTCTTGGTGGCGACGACCGGGTCTCCATCGAAGTAGGCGGCGCGTTGTTCAAATTCCGTGAAATCCTCCACCGTCTTGAGGGCGCGCTGAGAACCAAACAGGCGCTGGATATTGACTCCGCGAAGCGCCGGGGTGTCGATGCGGTGACGCACCTCCTGCGGCCGAACGTCGCCGGCCTGATGGGTGGCGGCGTTGGTGCTGCCATTCTGGTGACAATCGAAGCAGGAAACGCCCAGGCTCGGGTGCTCCGTGCGCCGGTCATCGGTCTCGTTGAATTGTTGCTGCGGGAAAGGCGTCAACAACAACCGCAGTCCTTCAAGTTGCTTGGGATTTAAGATACCGTTGAACAGGTCGTAATAGTTGCTCGTGGTCACCAGTTGTCCCCGGGAAACGTCTCCCAGGTCCGGTCGCGTCGTCAAGTACATTGCGGCGGGGAACTCCGGCAGGAACTGATCCGGTATATCGAAGTCGACGTCGAAGCGGGCCAAGTCCCTTCCTGTCTGCTTCTTCACTTCATCGATTTCGAAATGCGGAAAGACCATGCCGCCTTCTTCATTCTTGGGGTGCGGCATGGGCAAGAAACCCATTGGGAACAATCCTTTGGCTTTAATTTCATCGGGGCTCATGCCAGAGAGTTGCTCCCAGGTAGTGCCGCCAGCTAACTTGACCCGCACTCCAGCCTGGATGGGTTTTCCACGGCTCATCTTGGTGTCAGAGTCTGGACGATCGCTGAGATCGTAGCGTTGCTCCAGCAAATCCATCTGGCGTTTACGCACATGCGGTTGGTCGGCGCTGGTGCGTGCGAACAACGCGGGAAAAGGTTCTTCGGCCATGGGAAACTGGTAGCTGGACTTTACCGGAACACTTCCTTCCGAAGAATTCTGAGCGCACGGGCTCAAAACAGTGATCAGGGAAAATGCACTGATCAGGCCCATCGAGTTACGAAGTCTTGCAACCATAGTCGGCTCCTGGTGGTGATAAATGCGATACAACTGCCGACGGGTAGAAGGCAACTTTGCGGCCAAGATAAGTCGCGGCGCAGGTTGGGGTCCAGACTGAAAGCAAAGGACATCTGACCGCGCGGGTGGAGGTCGAATCCCGTGTAGTGACCTCCGGCCGACACTCGAGTCCATTTTGTCGAGAGTCGTACTATGAGGGAGGATGGGCAACCCGCTGGCGAGGATGCGGATAGCCTTCCGAGGTGCGATAGATTCCGACCCCTGCTACCATGCTTCCCGACGGCGGGACCGCTCCAAGCCGGCTGTAACCGAGTCTTCGGACTCGGTTTCGCCTCTCTGGGGTTACCCCAGGGGAACGCGAAGAGCTGACATTTCGTCGCCTGAGCGCCGCTGCGCAAAGCGCAGTTCTGCTCATGCAGGGTGAGACTCGTTGGAGCGCCCGCCGCCATCTTCCATGTCAGATTTGCACCTTCTCAGAGCGGTTGCCCGGGCCTTTCTCGCCGGCGAACCGGCCACCGAACAAATCGTGCACCGCGTGAGCCAGACTCTAGGCAGGCAATGGCGCTGGCTGCCGCCATTGGCGGAGCGGTACGTCAAGGTGTTCGCTGCACGTACGCGTCCTCGCCATCGGGACGTGATGCAATTTCTGATTCGCGACAAAGCTTTCTCTCGCGTGCGCGAGAAATACTTCGACGAACTGATCGTAGAGCAGTGGCTGACCGAACCGCCGCGGATGCAGCCAGTCGCGGCCGCGAAGAAGTGGAATGTACCGGCGATTGCATCGGTTCGAGATCTCGCAGATTGGCTGGGACTGAAAGTAAGCGAGTTGGAATGGTTCGCCGATCTTAAAGGTCTCAGCTACCGGGACCGTCGCACCAAGTTGCAGCATTATCACTACAAAGTTCTTGCCAAGCCCTCAGGCGGGATCCGGCTAATCGAATCACCGAAGTCCCGGTTGAAAGACCTGCAGCGGCAAATCCTTATTCAGATATTGGAGAAAATTCCACCTCACCCCACCGTCCATGGTTTCGTGAAACGGAGGTCCATCAAAACTTTTGTAGCCCCTCACGTTGCCCAGCAAGTAGTGTTGCGCATGGATCTGCGCGATTTTTTCCCTTCCTTCCGCGCGGCCAGGATACAAACTCTATTTCGTACGCTGGGGTATCCGGAGACGGTGGCCGATATGCTCGGCGGCATTTGCACAAATGCAGTTCCCTATGAAGTGTGGAAGGCACACCGGGTAAAGTTCGATGCGAACACCCTTCGCGAAGCGCGGGAGCTTTATTCGCGGCCGCACCTGCCGCAGGGCGCGCCGACTTCTCCAACGCTCGCGAACCTTTGCACCTACCGCGCAGATTGCCGTCTCGAAGGGCTAGCCAAATCGGTCGGCGCGTCCTACACGCGCTATGCGGACGACCTCGCATTTTCGGGAGACGAGAAATTCCTACGGCATGTGGATCGATTCTCGACGCACGTCGCCGCCATCTTGCAAGAAGAGGGCTTCACGGTCCAATTTCGCAAGACGCGGGTGATGCGCCAGGGAGTGCGCCAGCATCTTGCGGGCCTCGTTGCCAACCAGCATCCCAATGTCAGGCGAAGCGAGTTCGACCGTCTCAAGGCGATTCTCACCAACTGCACGCGGCTCGGTCCAGAAAGCCAGAATCGCGAAGCTCATCCGCATTTCCAAATGCACCTTGAGGGCCGTGTGGGGTTTGTGGAATCGATCAATCCCGCCAAGGGGAAACGGCTGCGCGCGATCCTCGAGCAGATCCGGTGGCAAAAATGAGCGGATCCTTGAGGTCGTTCTTACCCCACTTTTTGCAAAAAGACTCTCTCCCGGCACTGTCTGAATTTCAGACTGTTTTGTAGAATACACTTGCGCGGAATCGCTTCAGGTCCTCTCCACCGTGTTGAGTGTTTTCGGCCGTGGTGTCCCCCACACGAGGCCCCGAAAATTCCTGCTACGAGAGTGTGCGCATGGCTCGATGGCTCTCCTGGGTTTCGGACCGCAAGTTGACCGGATGGACGTGCTCCGAGTGCGGCTGGAGTTCCTCCCTTCCGACGATGTTGACCGATCCCGAGGCCAAGGCCGCCTACGACCGTCTGGCCGCCGCCAAGTTCGAGGAGCATAAGTGCGCGCAGCACGGGCCGCGTCCCAACTTCGGAGGAGAAGAAACCTTTGCCGAGCGCGCCCGCAAATTGGTCATGCGCGGCTTTAAGCCCAAAGATTCCGTCGAGATAATCTTGCAGGAGCTTTCTCTCGAGTACCGTAGCGATCCCAAAAAGCTCGAGCAGGCGCGCTTAGACGCCGAAGACTTCCTGCGCAAGGTCAAGAGTGGTTTGATCTGACAGCCTCACGCCCGCGCTACCGCCGCCAGCAGAAAAAACAACAGCACCAGTAACAAAGGCTTGGGCAGGATGCGCATAATTTTCCACACCATAATGCTCATCGACGTCATCCTCCGCGCGGGGGGACCGCGAACGAATCTGCCAGCCAACACCTATCCGCTAGTGCGAATCGGTTATTGGCACACCTGCGAAATTCCCGTATAGGCTGATGTGCTGTAGATTGTAAGACCAACCCCAACCCTGAGGGCAAGCATTTTTTATGACCTGGATACGCACCATCCCTCTCTCCGAGGCCGACGAGAAGCTGCGTAACGCGATCGCCGGTGAGCAGGCCTTTTATCCCAAAGAATACGCGACCCCCGTCCACGCTTCGCCCGACGGCGGATCTTCCGACATCGTCGCCTCGCACACGCTCATTCCCGACGCCCTTTACCACGCCTTCGCGACTTTCGGCGCGCTCATGGCACCCGATCTTCCCCTGAGCCGCCGCCACCATGAAATGATCGCCACCATGGTCTCGGTCACCAACCGCTGTGTCTATTGAATTGACTCCCACGCAGAGTTTCTGCGTAGAGTGACGCTCGACAAGGAACTGGTCGCTGCCCTTGAGACCGACTACACCACCGCTTCCCTCACCCAGCAGGAGCGGGTGATGGTCGACTATGTCATCAAGCTCACCAGAGACGCGACCAAAGTCTGGAAAGATGATCACGAGCGCCTTCGAGCCGTGGGCTTCGACGACCGCGGCATTCTCCAGATCACCCTGATCGCTTCCTGGTTCAATTACATTAATCGTGTAGCGGATTCGCTCGGTGTCGGGAGAGAATAGGGACGGATGGACGTCCTTAGACACCTCTTCGAAAAACACTTTCATTCGCCGGTCGAACGGTTCACTCCGTTACAGGGGGAACTCGGCGGCTCAGGGCGCAAGATCATCCGCCTCGCCGGTGCTGGGGTCACCGCGGTCGGCATCCTTTATGGTGTGCGCGAGGAGAACGCCGCCTTCATCGAGTTCTCCCGCCATTTCCGCAAGCACGCTCTGCCCGTCCCGGAAATCTACGCGGCCGATCTCGACCACGACGCTTACCTCGAGGAAGATCTCGGAGACACCACCCTCTTTGAATTTCTCTCCACGAACCGCGCCGGAGAATCGATTGCGCCTCCGGTCGTCGAGGCGTATCGCCAAGTCGTCGAAATCCTGCCGCGCTTTCAAATCGAAGCCGGACGCGATCTGAACTACAAAGTCTGCTATCCGCGCCACAGCTTCGACCGCCAGTCGATCGCCTGGGACCTCAACTATTTCAAATACTATTTCCTGCGCCTCGCCGGAATTCCCTTCAACGAACAGGTACTGGAGAACGACTTCACCCGCCTGACAAAATTCCTGCTCAGCGCCGATCACGACTACTTTCTCTACCGCGATTTTCAGTCACGCAATGTCATGTTGCGTGACGGCCAGCCACTTCTTCGTCGACTACCAGGGCGGACGCAAAGGCGCCCTGCAATACGACATCGCCTCGCTCCTCTACGACGCCAAGGCGGACCTGCCGCCCGAACTGCGCCAGCAATTGCTCGATCACTATCTCGATCAGGTGGCGAAGCTCATCCCGCTTGATCGCGAAGCCTTCCTGCGCTACTACTATGCGTACGTTTATGTACGCATCATGCAGGCGCTGGGAGCCTATGGCTTCCGGGGATTTTACGAACGTAAAGCGCACTTCTTGCAGAGTGTGCCCTATGCGCTGAAAAATCTGCGCTGGCTGCTGCACAACGTCGAACTGCCCATCGCGCTGCCCACGCTGATGGAAGCCTTCCAAAGCATGTTGGGATCAGAAAAGCTGCAAAGCCTGGCCGCTGACCCTCATCCGGTTCCCTCAGGCGAGAAGCTTACCGTGCGGGTCTTTAGTTTCTCTTTCCATCGCGGCCTGCCGAAAGATGACAGTGGCAACGGCGGCGGCTTTATTTTCGATGCGCGCAGCCTACCTAATCCGGGACGCGAGGACCGGTTCAAGGCACTCACCGGAAGAGATGCGCCGGTCATCGAATATTTGAACCAGCAGGAAAGCGTGCACCGCTTTTTCGCCAACGCGGTCGCTCTCGTCGATGCCAGCGTCAGCGAGTACCAGCGCCGCGGCTTCAAGAATCTAATGGTTTCCTTCGGATGCACCGGAGGCCAGCATCGCTCCGTATTCCTGGCAGAGCAAATGGCCAAGCACCTGCGCGAACAGAAAAGTGTCGACGTAGTGCTGCAGCACCGAGAGTTGCTCGCCGCAGCAGCTGGACACTAGTGTCGTTCTTTGCGAACTTTGCGGCCGTTCTTTGCGAACTTTGCGTTCAAAAGCTGTTCGTTCCCCGCACCGACACGCTAGTGCTCCGGACGACTCGGCAGAATCACCCACCTCAACAACATGTTGAGTACGCTTAGCACGATCCCGCCCCAGAACGCCACCGCAAAATTGGCCACGTGAAAACCTGGCACGATCGCCGCCGCCAGCTCAATCATCAGCGCGTTCACCACGAACCAGAAGATCCCCAGCGTGATCAAGGTCAACGGGAACGTAACAATTTTCAGGAAAACACCGAGCGTGGCATTGATAAACCCGATGAACACCGCCGCAATCAACGCCGCTGTCGGCCCGCTCACGGAAAAGCCTGGCACCAGACGCGATACAATCCAGATCGCCAGTGCGCTCAACACCCAGTGCAGTAGCATTCTCAGCATCGTCTTTCCTCCCGCACCGCAGGTTCAGACTATAGAACCCTCAGCCCAACCGCCGCAACTCCGCATAAAATGTTGCCGTGGCCCACAAGACTAACGCAGTTCGCCTGCTCGATCGCCTCGACATCCGCTATGAACTGCGTGAGTACGAGGTCGATCCCGACGATCTCGCTGCCGAAACCGTCGCCGCGAAAATCAGTCTCCCCGCCGAACAGGTCTTCAAAACCCTGGTCGCTTACGGAGACCGCAACGGCATCTGCATGGCCGTCATCCCCGGCAATAGCGAACTCGATCTAAAAGCTCTCGCCGAAGCCTCCGGCAATCGCAAAATTCAACTCGCCGCGGTGAAAGAGCTCCAGGCGCTGACCGGATACATTCGCGGAGGCGTAACGGCGCTCGCCGGAAAAAAAGATTATCCCGTCTACGCCGACGAAACCATCGAACTGTTCGACACGATCTCCATCTCCGCCGGCATCCGCGGCATGCAAATCCTCATCAGTCCCGCCGACTACATCAAGACCACCAAAGCGAAAATAAGCCCGCTAGCCCACGCAAAATAGCTCGTGTGGCGCGGGATTCAATGTGGCGCGGGCGCCCTCGCCCGCGTCTCACCACAAGCAATGCTCAAACTTGATTCATGTTATGTACCATGGTACCTTAGTACCATGACACGACAACCCGTCCTCGTCGAACGCGTCCAGACCGGCGTCCGCATCGAAAAAACCCTGCTCAAGGTTTTGAAGGCCGTCGCCGAACTCAAAGATCTGAGCCTCGGAGACCTGCTCGAAGGCATCGTGCTGCACGCCTTCGAAGGCAAAGCTCCCTTCGGTAAAGAAACCCTCCGTCAGATCGAGCAATTCCGCAAGATCTACGGTCTTACTCTGACGGCCTCCGACAGCCATCACCTGCAGGAGAAGTCATGATTCACTGCGCCCTGTTTCTCGCCGCTTTCGCCGCGCTGCCGCACGCCAGCTTGGCGCACACCAGCACCGATTTCCATTTCACCGTCGATCTGCCTTATCACGACGCCGCACCGCTGTTCGGCGCATGGGAAGAACAGAAGTGGGCACCCGGGTGGAAACCTGAATTTCTTTACCCCACGCCCGCCGCCGACCAGGATGGCTCGGTGTTTCGCGTCCAAAAGGGCGCGCATCCCAGTCTCTGGGTGAACACGGTTTTCGATCTCGCCGCCGGCCACGTGCAATACGTCTACGTCCTCGCCGATCTACTCGTCACGAGCATCGACATCCGTGTCAAAAGCAACAACCGTGACAAGACCGATGTATCCGTTACCTACGAACGCACCGCGCTCACTCCTTCGGCCAACGATCACGTGAAGTCGCTCGCCCGGGACGACTCCACTAGCGGCGAAGAATGGAGAAGCTTGATCAACGCCTATGCCGCCAGCATGAAAGCCCGCTGAATCTGTACAATCTTGCCGTGGATCTTCAGTTAAACGAAGTCGAAGCCCGCGTCCTGGGCGCCCTGGTGGAAAAAGATATCACCACGCCCGACTACTATCCCCTGTCACTCAACGCGCTGGTCAACGCCTGTAATCAGAAAAATAACCGCGAGCCCGTGATGGCCCTCGAAGAAGATGCGGTCCGCGACGCGCTTCAGGGATTGCAGCAGCGCAATCTCGCCGGACCCGCTGGCGGTGCCGACAGCCGCGTCACCAAGTACGAACACCGCCTGCAGGAAGCCTTCAACTTCACCCGCGGCGAGACCGCCATCGTCTGCGTGCTCCTGCTGCGCGGCCCCCAAACTCCCGGCGAGTTGCGCGGACGCACCGAACGCATGTTCCGTTTCGAAACCCTCGACGACGTGCAATCCACGCTGCAACGCCTGATGCAACGCGATCCTCCCCTGGCTAAGATTCTTCAGCGCCAACCGGGCACCAAAGAAGCCCGCTACATGCACCTGTTCTCAGGAAACGTAGAAGCGGATGCGAACGTGGCGCAGGCGCGCTCGCCCGCGAGTCCTGTCACGGAGCATGACTCCGACCGCCTGACCGGACTGGAAGAAGAAGTCCACGAACTCCGCAAAGAAGTAGCCGACCTGAAAGAACAAATCGCCACCTTCCGCCGCCAATTCGAATAGGTATTTGTGTAGCGCGGGCACTCCTGCCCGCGTCTAACCACGAAGCAAGACCTTCAGCACCTCAGGCATCCTAGCCACTTCCCGTGTCCCAAGGTCCACACCGTGTGAGCCCTGACACACGCCCCACTGACCTACTTCATTCGCTGTCAATACGTTACCGAACGGCTCTCCCAATGCTTCTCTTCTGACTGTCTACTAAACACAGCACGGGAGGCTACCATGGCGCAATTTACGCAGCTCAACTTAGGATCGAACGAACCGCGCAAGCAAGTGCGCATCACCCAAAACCCAAAACCTCTGTACCGTCCGATGGCCGTCGTTTTTAGCGGCGCCCTGATGGCAACCGTCTTCCTCGGAGTCATGCTGCTGGGCACGAACGGATGCTCCAAATCAGAGAAGATCGCCGCGGCAGCTTCCCCAGCGCAAAGCGCTTCGGCTCCAAGCATCGCGCCCACTCCAACTCCAGTTCCGCCGACCGTGGCGCAGAGTAAGCCGGCTAAGAAGAAGAAACACGCGAAGCCTCATGCGTTTGCGACTTACTCCGACCCAACTTACGGAGTTTCGTTTCGTTATCCCGACACTTACATCCTGAAGACTGGCGATGAGCCGCAGAAAGATCTCGCTGGACTCGGTCCCGCCGAAATGAACTTCGTTCAACCCGGCGGCACCACGCTGGCTGCGGTCGAACTACCGAAGAACACATTCCCCGGTGCCGATGTCAGCTCAGCTTTCTTCACCGTTAGCGTTAATTCCAATCTCTCGGAGGGCGAGTGCACGCAATTCTCCTCTTCCGACTCCAGCGGACCCGCAGACGATCCCGTTCCGGATTCCACGGTGAAGGTAGGCTCACTCGAGTTCAATCAGACCGAAGAAACGCTCAAAGACTTCGATTCGAAGTACTATCACGTCTTTGAAAATGGCACCTGCTACGAATTCGGATTGGGTCTAGGGAATGCCGTGAACGGCGACAAGCGCCAACTCAGCGAAGCCGAATACGAAAAGGTCTTCGACAAACTGGAGAAGATTTTCGACACAGTGAAGATCGAACCGGGCGTTGTCTCGGAAGTGCCGAAGGAAACTCCAGTTCAAGTGGAAGGCGAGAACAAAGAATAACTACGACTGACTTGTGAGGCCGCGCTGAATCAGCGCGGCCTTTATTCCTGCATTTCCTGGGAAGGGCATGACTGAAAGTCGTGCCCTTCCGCATCGGTAAGCATTCGCGCTTTAGCGCCTGAGGCTATCCCTTCGGTATCCCCATCTCATCCGCCAAAATCTGCTGCTGGCTTTGCAAATCCGACAATACCTTCTCCACCCTCCCCGCCACTCCCGCCAACTCCTTCGGATCGATCGCCGGTCGCTTCATCGCCTCGTCCAGACTCTTTCCTTCCTTCGTAACCTCCGACTCGGCTTTGCTCAGCTTCTTCGTGTGATCTTTCAGCAGAACCGTCTGCGCTTTCGTGAATCTCTTCACGAACACGCGCTCGGAATTCATGATCTCATCCACGGAATCTTTCAACGCCGACGCCGGCTGGTAAAAGCCTGTCCCATCACTGGCCGCTCCCGCCTTGGCTTGCAAAGCCTGCGCCGCTTGCTTCGCATCCTCGGTATTCTTCGCCAGCGCCTGATAATCGGAGATCTGATCCGGAGCCGCCTGCACCGCCATCGCCCGCTTGAAATCCTGAATGCTCGTATCGGTCGACGGCTTCGGCGGACCGCCATGCCCTTGTCCCTGCTGCGCCACCATCATCTGTGAACACACCATGACAATTCCCGCCATCACTCCTGCGATTCGACTCACGGTCATTCTCCTTCTCCCCTTGCCGGCGTAACCAGTGGTCACAAACATTGCATGCGCATTGTATCCCGCTCACCCGCATCAGCGAGAAAAGAGGTTACACTATTTGAATTCTATCGAACGCAGGAGGAGATCATTATGGCCGACGCCACCCTCAGTGGTGCCGAGTTCAAGAAGCAATTGCGCGCAGGCACTCCGAAGATGGGGCTGTTCCTGAACGCGCACAGTCCCACGGTCGCCGAGCAACTAGCCCACAGCGGCCTTGATTGGCTGCTGGTTGATACGCAGCATGGGCCCATGAACTACGAAAAACTTTCCGCCATGCTCAGCGGGATCGCGAATGGCGGCGCGAAATCTTTGGTGCGCGTGGGCGGATACGACGACCGCCCCGGCATTCAGCAGGCTCTCGATCTCGGCGCCGACGGCGTGCTCGTTCCCTACATCAACACCGCGGAAGAAGCCCGCCAGGCCATCAGCTGCACCAAGTATCCCCGCGTCGGCACGCGCTCGGTTTATTTCCCCCAGCGCAGCATGAACAAAGCCGGACTGCTCGGCTACGCAGGAAACTTCAACAACGACGGCATCATCGCGCTACAAGTCGAGACTGCGTCCTGCATTGAAAACATCGCCGAAATCGCCGCCGTCCCTGGCGTCGACATCCTCTTCCTCGGACAAAACGACCTCTGCATGTCGATGGGACTCTACGAAAAATACGAGTTCCCCCACATGTACACTTCGCCCGAACTCGGAGCCGCCACGCAGAAACTGGTCGACCATGCGCGCAAGAATAACGTCATCCTTGGACTCTTCCTGTTCGGCACGGCTCGCGTCGGAGAATTCCTCGAGAAAGGATTCACCTTCATTAGCATCGGCAACGACCTGCACCACATCCTCACCCAGACCGATGCCTACGTGAAAGACATGGAAGCCACTTCAAAGAAGCTAGGCAAGACCTGGACCAGACGTCCTTCGGCGTTATTGAGCTAGACGGTCACGGAAGGCCGGGGCGGCCCGGCCCTCCTCAAGCCGCCGCGATCCTGCGAATCAGATCTTCCTGCTCGCTATTGCTCTCGGCTCCGATCGTGAACGCATCGAGCAATCCCAGCGACAGCGCATATTTCAAGGCTTCGTCCTGCCGGTTCCCTAAATCTCCCTGGCCCAGAATCTTCATGCCGACAATCCCCTTGCCCGCCGCCTTCATCTCGCGAATCACACTCACCACGGTGTTCGGATCGGCGTCCATATGCGAGCCAATCGGATTGATGCGCACCAGGTCCACTTCCACCCACGGCGACTTCGCGGCCGCCCGCAGCGCTTCGATCGAATGGCACGAACATCCGTGCGCGCGGATGATCCCCTTCTCTTTGGCTTCCGAGAAAACATCCATCACGCCGCGATAGCGCTCCGTCCAGTCATCTTCCGTGACGCAGTGCATCAGGCAGATATCAAGGTAATCCGTACCCAGCTCGCGGCGAAAGCGGTCCAGATCGGCCCGCGCCGTCTTCGGATCGCGCGCCCACGTCTTGGTCAGAACCGTAACCTTGTCGCGCTGCACGCCCTTCAGCGCCGCCGCCACATGAGGATGGCTTCCATACGCATCCGCAGCATCGAAAAAGCGCAGGCCATGGTCATATCCGTTGAGCAATAGATCAGATAGCCCCTTCACTCCCAGCGAACTCTGATGCGAGTGTCCGCCGGTCCCGACTGTGCCTGTCCCCATTGCCAGCCGGCTGGTCTTGATGCCAGTCTTCCCCAGAATGACGGCGTCAGAGGCACTGAATTTCTGCGGTAAGGTGGAAGACGCAAACGCCTGCGACGTCAGCCAGGCGGATCCGATAGAGCACGCCGCTTTCGTGATGAAGTCCCGTCGGTTCATGGCTGCCTCCTGGCGCGAGCACGCTCTATTAATTAGACGTAAGAATCGTCCTCGCGGTTATCGGGCAAGATCGGTCCATGGTGAGTCATCACGCCACCGGCAGCTTCTTGCGCATCAATTCCTCCACGTCATCAATCTTGTCCACAATCAGGTTCAGCTTGCGCGCCACTCCCTGAATCTCCGTCTCTGCGCGCCGGTTCACGTCGAAGTCCAACTCGCTGCGCAGCCGGTCTTTCGTGTCCTGCCGGTTCTGACTCATCATGATCACCGGCGCCTGTATCGCCGCCAGCATCGAGAGAAACAAATTCAGCAGAATAAACGGATACGGATCCCACGCCTTCCCCTTCAGCACAACCTGGCTCAAGGTGTAGATCGAAATCGCCATCGCGAACGTGATGATGAACGTCCACGATCCGCCGAAGCCGGCCACGCGGTCGGCGATCCGCTCGCCGAACGTCGCCTGCTGCTCGATCACGTCGTTCGGATTGCGTCCCGCGCGTATGCGCACCAGTTGCTGCGCCGCGTGAAACTGGCGGCCCAGCACCGCCAGCATATCCATGCCCGCATGCGGCTTGCGCTGCAGAAGAGTCGCAATGTCGTCGCGATCGACTTCGAGACACGACGTCTGCTCGATCGCGGTCGCGTCCGTCTGATGCGGCGTGCCGTCGAGCATCGACGCGAATCCGAAAAACTGCCCGTACGCCGGCTCATCGACGACGACCTCTTGCTGATCCTCATCGACGGTCGTGACTCGCACCCGCCCCGACACCATGACGTAGGCGCGCCCGCTGGCCTCGCCGATCTTGTAAATCCGCTGCCGCGGCGAGAACGACTTCAACTCCACCTGCCCGGCCAGAATCGCCGTCTCGTCATCGTCCAGCAAAGAAAATAAAGGAACTCTTTTCAGGATCTCAGGACTGCAAGCCATCCCATCACCTCGCCACAAGAGTGAACCCAGTGCAGTGAGAGGATGGCACAAGGGAGGGAGCGAGGGCAAACAAATCGCCGTAGTGTTCCACGTGGAACATGTTGTCATGGCGGTAAAAGCTATACAATAGTGTCATGACAGCCAAAGCTAAGAAAGCAAAGCACAAGAAGAAGGCGCCAAGGCCGGCGAGAATCGACCGCCTGCATGCTGCGATTGAAGACGACTTCTTATCCCTGGCCGAGGAGAGGACGGGACTGGAGGCGCAGTGGAACCGTCCGCGAAAGAAGCGGATCTCGTTGCGGGTGGACGTCGAGGTGGTGGACTGGTTCCAGTCCAAAGGCCCAGGCTACCAGACCCGGATCAACCGGATTTTGCGGAGAGTGATGACGGAAGGCAAGAAGCGGGATGGGAAAAGGTAGACTTCGGGGTGGGGAAAGGGTGGGCTAGTCTTCACACAGCAGATTCTTCGCTTCGCCCGGAATGACAAAGCCTTTGCAGCAAAAAGGCCGCACTCTTTCGAGTGCGGCCTTTGCCTTGCTTCACTGCCTTCTAGAAAAGCGATGTCCCCTTTTTTATGCGGGCGATCCAGCCGCCGCCATTGAAGTTCACATCCTGCCACGTACCCACGATCGTTGAACCATCCGCCGAAATGGCAATCGCATTATTAAGGATCACGTTGCTGGGAATCACTGCTCCGTGGCTTTCCAAAGCTTGGCGCAGATACCGCATGCCGCCCTGGGGGCTCCAGACGAAGGCCCGCAGGTCGAAATTGATCAGGTTGCCGCTATAACCCACGACCAGTCCGTTGTCAGAGACGGCATTGCCGCCGCTCCCATCATTCTTGTGGCCGGTTAGCGTGCCCAGGGAAACCAGTCCACCTTTGTCGGTGTAATAGAAGGCCTGAATGCTGCCCGTGCTGGTGGTCGATTGCCCTACGATCTGCGAACCGTCGGAGCTGACTGCATCCGCTTCGCCGATCGTCTGGTCGCCGGTGAATAGATCAGTGTTGCCGCCCACCCAGCGTACCGGGCGGCGAAAGCCCTGCGTCGGATCTTCGTAGAAACCCACAATCATGGAACCGTCGCCCGAAATCGCCGATGCCCGGCTGCTCGCGTTCGTCGGATGTCCCAGTCCTACCATCCCCGTCTGCTGCGTCCATCGAAAGCCTTCCGCTCCGGGACAGTACCAGGCAAGTCCAACCGCAATCGTTCCGTCTTTATTCAAGCCCCATCCGCTGCCCCAACTGCTATCCAACACGCATCCCTCAGCAGGGTGACCAAGATCAACCCATCCAGTGGCTTGTTGCCATATTGCAGAATTGGTATTGCCATCGGGACCGACACGGCCGGAAATAATTGTCGAGCCATCGCGCGAAATCCCGATCGATGAATTGAAAGGATCTCCCGGCCCAAGATCCACAAATCCACCCGCCGACGTCCAGCGAAACAGTTCGCCACCATAGTTGGCAGCCATGACGGTGCCATTGCCCGACAGAGCATAATTCGAGTAAGTGGGCCCGGTCGGATTAGGAATAAGTTGAAATTTGACTTGCGCCCCGGAAAATGCCGTGAGGCCCAGACACCCACACGCCAACCATATTGCGAATAACCATCTCTTCATTATTGGGTTTCCCTTGTAGGTCCGATCAGAATGTCGGACGAGATTTAGTGAGGCTGCTTCAGAACATGCGGAAATGAAGCGCTGGAGGAGCGACGCCCGTCTGCAACCCTTGCCAGTATTTCACACGAATGCATTTCAGTCGCTTGAAATGCGAACGGAAGCGCGCACTTTCCCGATTCGGCTATGACCGAGGGTCGTGTGGTCGATGAGGTCCTTAGTTTCGGATTTTCGAAAGTTCGGACCGAGTTGTGCTGGCTTCCCGGCGGCTAACCTCTCTCTCGTACGCCCGTCTTATGACCAGGGGGCAAACCATGAGCCGCCGTTTCAAGCTGCTGCTGATCCTGCACATCATGGCTCTGTTAAGCGTCCTGGCCGTTGCCTCCACGGCCGAAGACGCAGCCTTACAAATCAAGCAGGAAGCCGCGCGCCTCGAGCAATCGCTTAAAGATAAGCCCATCACCGACCCTGACCTTGCGCAGATCAACACGGTAGTCAGCGCCTCGTTGAAAGATGTCACTGCCGCTCTCAACGCGGGACATCTTTATTTGGCTCTCGAAAAACTCGCCCAGGCATTCGACCTGGTCCAAGGTGGGCGTGCTGCCTCCGACAGCGCAGCGGTAGTCAAAGGCGGCCTTCCCGCCTATGATGCGCAATGGAACGACGCCAAGCTCAAGCTCACTGCTTTAGACCAGCAGGCGCTGCAGCGGAATTGGAGTCACGCTCCTGCAGCGTTACAAGCATTGTCGGAAGCGGCCCAGGGCAGGACTCTGCCTCTGCTCGAAGGCGGTCGCGGATTCGCTACCGCCACCGTCCCGAAAGACGGCCTCCTCTATTTAGGAGAGGCGCAGGGCGAAGCCGAATTCGCGCAGTTCTGCGCATCGTTGAAACTTCCTCGCAAGAGCGCTTCTTTTCCCTTGCGATCGCTGTCGCCTGAGCTGCAGGCTCTTCAGGACAAGACCAACGCGGCATTCCAACCTCCAAAATCCATCGAACTCCATTCCCGCTTCATCGCTCTGAACTCCGCCATCAAACTTGCTGAGGAACTGGACTCAAGAAAGTTTTACGCGGGCGCTCTCTATCAATTTCTCGAAGGCATTCGGCATTACGCGATGCTCGACGCCCCGCCGCTCGATGCCGCCAAACAATCGGCACTGAAAGAGGCTCTCGCAGCCGCGCAGAAGAAACTCGCAGACTCCGACCAGGACGATTCCATCGCGCAACTCTTTCTCGAGCGCGCCGCCGCGCAAATCTCTCATGCAGACGGTTCTGCTCCCAGCGCCGACGAATGGCGCAGCGCGCAAGTCATCGTTCAGCAGGTGCTGCCCGCGTATTTCGCCGCGGAAAAGCCGGCGCCTCCCGTAGAGAAACCCTCCGGCCACCCGGTGACCATTACGCTGGTGCGCTGGCCCTACACTTGAAATATTTCCGACCCAGCAAGTTTGCTGGTCCAGGAAGTAGCGGCCAAATATCCGGGACAAGTGAAGTTCGTCAGCGAGAATTTCGGCGCCTCTGAACTCGCCGACCGTTTCGGAGTCAAAGGCTACCCCGCGGTCTTCGTCGAAGATGTTCTGGTGGCCGTCCCGCGCGACTTCGGATACTTCGGAGAAAAAGAAGGCACAGGACGCTACGCGCCGTGGCGCAACGCCGACAATCAGGCCAAATTCAAAGCCGACCTCAGCCGCATGATCGACCTGATCCTCGCCGGCAAAAAAGATGTCGTCAGCCGCGAACACGCCTCCACCAGCGGCGCCGCCCACGAGATCGCTTCTCTGCCCAAATTTACTTTGACCGATCTTGCCGGGCACCCGCTCACCGCCGACCAACTCGGAGGACGCGCCGTGCTGGTCGAGTTCTGGGCCACTTGGTGTCCACCATGCCGTTCCACGCTCCAGTGGCTGGGAGATCTGAAGCATAAGTACGGCGATAATCTCGCCATCGTTGCACTCGCCGTCGAGTCTCCCGAAGACCAGATTCGCTCCACTGTCAGCCAGTTGAGTCCCGACCTCGGATGGGCCATCGCCGACGCCCCCACAGCCCAAGCGTTCGGGGACATCACGTCAGTACCGACTCTGTTTCTGTTCGACCGCTCCGGAAAAACCGTAAAGGTTCTCTACGGCGCCCCACCCGATCTCCACCAACAAGCCGAACAGACCCTGGACACGTTAATGAACCCGGGACAAAAAGCGGGAAGCACAAACTAAACAGCCCGGATTATTGCTTAGGTCTTGCGCCGCCGATATTCCTTGTGTAGTAATTCCGTGTATGTTCTCGATATCCTCTCTTAGGTGCGCTTTCGTCCTGCTTTTTTTGATGCTATGCGGCTTCTGCTGGGCCGGCAACAAAGGCGAACAGCACCGCATGGAGCAGATACTCAATCTGGTTTCCAGGGATGTACGGGACAATTTTTACGACCCGACTCTCAAGGGGCTCGACTGGCCCGCGCTCACTGAGCAGGCGCGCCAGCGCATTCAGAGCGCCGACGAAGTGGGACAGATGAGCGGAGCCATTTCCGCACTGGTCTACGCCTTGCACGATTCTCACACCGTTTTCATCCCGCCCAAGCGAAAGTTTCGAGCCGAATATGGCTTCCAGGCAAAGCCCTTCGCCAATAGCATCCTGGTTTACGACATTGACAAAGACGGGCCGGCGGCGAAAGCGGGACTTCAGTTGGGCGATCAGATCGTCGGCGTGAACAAACTCAACGCGACGCCGACGACTTACTTCGACATGATCCGCTATCTCACCGTGCTTGACCCCAGGGAAGAACTGGATGTAGAGATCGCGGATCATGGATCGTCGCGTATGGTGAAGATCCCCGCTAACATCATTCCCATGCCGCCCCAATATTTTTTCCAGTCCATTGAAAAGGGACGCGACCCAAGGCCACAGGAGCCTCTGCACAGTTCCAAAGACTACGACGACGGAGTTGTGTACTTAAAGCTTCGCTCCTTTGTCATGCCTTCGACGGAAATGGTCGGAATCATGAAGCCCATGAAAGACGCGAAGGCTGTCATCGTCGATTTGCGCGGGAACCCGGGCGGTTCACTCGACTTCATGCTCGATTTCATGGGTCATTTCACGGACCAACCCTTCGAAATGGGCCAGCAGATTTCCAGAAAAAAGCCGGAGCCCATTCAGGTGAAACCGGCTTCTCCGCACATCACAAGCCCCGTGTTCGTGCTGATGGATAGCGCCTCGGCGAGCGCCTCCGAAATGCTCGCCAGAAGCATGCAGATTCGCAAACGAGCGATAGTGATTGGCGATCGCTCGAGCGGCAGCCTGAACATCGCTCATTTTTTCTGGGAGCCGCCTGGACAAGCGCTCGGCAGTTTCTTTGCGTGGGAAGCGGTCGAATTCGGCACGGAGATCGCCGTGGCCAAGGTGGTAATGGAGAACGGTGAAGTCCTGGAAGGACGCGGCGTCACTCCAGATGAGACTTGCGTTCCCACGGCCGGCGATCTGCATGCCCAGAAAGATCCCTGCCTCGAGCAAGCCCTGATAAGGGCTCGGGCTGCCGTTACCGGGGGACAGTGAGGGCTGGTGGCTCGGAGGCTCAGCACGATTGACGGACTACAGTCCCGTCCCGCTAGACCAACCTAGTCCGACTTGGCCCGGCTTGCCGGAGGCACAATCCCGTTCATCCGCAGATACTCCACCATCTGCCCGTAATGATCGTATGCATGCTCCACTCCAAAGACCGCCAGCCGCAGACGCGTGGACTTGCTCCCGTCCGGCGTGCGCAGCATATTCTCATTCGTCAACGATGCCGCGGCCTTGTGACCTAACGCGTACGAATCTTTCAGGAACTTGATGATTTCCGCCTTGGTCTTTAAGTTCGCCGGACCGTTGCCGTCCGTCATCCCCTCCGGAAGCTTGTCGCCCGTAATGCGCCACCAGATGAAGTAGTTCGACGTGGCAATGTGCTTCACCTGCACGGCAAACGTACGCACGCCCTTAAAGTCGCTGCCCGCAATGTTCAGACTCTCCGGCGAGAAGTTGAACTTATCCTCCGGCATCGCCTCTGCCGCCTCGACCACCTGCTTTTCGATATTGCTGATCTCGCTATCCACTACCGACGCCACCGTCTGAGCCGCCGCCGGCTGCGTCGCACTGGTGGTCTGCGCTACAGCTGCCAAAGCAGAGCCTAGAACAAAAACCAAGACGGAGTACGCCCGCACCAACTGGATCGTTTTTTTCATGGAAGTCGCTCCTTCATTTTTTGCGCTCAAGGACCCGATCGACGTGTGGCGCATTTTCTCGGACAAAGCCGGGGCTGGCTCTCCATTCGTCCCGGCGTCTGACTATTGAAGAGGTTAGACGTAGATTTCGTCAGGAGGTTTTTTGTATAGATCGAAGGGCCGAGAACTGGCATCGGTTCCCCCCTTTGTGACACTTGAAACGGCGAATCGGCGCGACACGCAGACAGCAGAGTCTTCGTTCCGCTCAGAATGACAAATTTCAGTTGGGCGCCCGACCGGTTATCCCCTCTTCATCACCACGTGCGTAGCATTCTCCCCCGCCACGGTCTTGATCGGCGTAAACCCGAGCTGATGCAGATTGATTCCTGAAAACAGATGCTCTCCTTCGCCCATCAGCACCGGGGAGAGTGCCAGGTGCATTTCGTCGATCTCACCGGCTTGGAGGTATTGGCGGATGACCGAGACGCCTCCGCCGATGCGGACGTCTTTGCCCGCGGCCGCCGCTTTCGCTTGCTTGAGGGCCGAGTCGAGTCCTTCGGTGACGAAGTGGAAGGTGGTGCCTCCGCTCATGGGGAGCGGAGCGCGCGCGTGATGGGTGAGCACGAAGACCGGCACGTGATAAGGAGGAGTGTCGCCCCACCAGCCTTTCCAGGAATCGTCGGGCCACGGTCCGCGCGCCGGTCCAAACATGTTGCGGCCCAGGATCCAGGCGCCGACATTTTCGAAAGCATCGAGAGCCATCTGGTTGTCGATGCCGGTCGATCCTCCGCCTTCGCCGTACATCTTCTGGAAGACGTCGGTCTGAAAGAACCAGGAAAACATCTCCGGCCCGCGCAGGCCGAGAGGATTGTCGATGTCTTGATGGAGGCCGGCGCCGAATCCGTCGACGGAGATGGAGAAGCAAGCGACTCTGACTTTGGGCACAGGGGATCTCACAAATTCTGCGAACTATGTGTAGCGCGGGCATTCCTGCCCGCGAAAAACTTTATTGCAACACAAATCTCGAAAAGAATATTTCCTCTGTAGAGCAGATCCCTCTTCTGGTTTCCACAGTCCCATATGTTTACTTGCCCTTGACGCGGGCAGTACTGATGCCCAAAGCTCGAAGCATCTGAGTGTCCGCAATCGTGCTTCGAAACAAGTTTCAATACCGCCGCCGTCTCCCTCACTTCCAGAAGGCCGACTACCCATTATTCGTCAGTTTCTGCAAGGGCACCCGAAGTCCTCTACCCGAAGACTGCCGGGATCTCGTAATGCAATGCTGTCTGCTGGGAAACGGCACGAGATTTCGCCTCCACGCGGCGGTTGTCATGCCCGAGCATGTTCATCTGCTGCTCACGCCACTTAGGGGACGCCAACGGAGGAATATTCTGCCTCAGCGACATCCTTAAAGCCATCAAGGGCGCATCGGCCCGCAATGTGAATAAGGAAATGAGAACCTCCGGGCCGCTGTGGCAGGAAGAATCATTCGACCATGTCGTCCGGAGCAATGAAAGCTTGGCCGAGAAGATGGAGTATATTCGCCAGAATCCGGTTAGGAGGGGCTTGGTGAAAGCGCCTGAGGAGTATCGCTGGCTGTGCACAGAGCAGGTTTAGGGCGGACATTCCTCTCCGCCCTGCGCGGGCAGGAATGCCCGCGCTACATAAAGGAAAAGGCCGTCGTGATTTCTCTCAACGGCCTTTATTTATGCCGGCAACGACCTACGCTCCCACACACTTTCGCGTGCAGTACCATCGGCCCTGCGGGGCTTAACTTCCGTGTTCGGGATGGGAACGGGTGGATCCCCCGCGGTAAGATCACCGACAAATCGTAGCTGTCAGCTATCAGCCGTCAGCTTTCAGCAACTGTGTGCTGCGCTGACTTCAAGGCTGATGCTTCCAGCAAACTTGGTGAGTTCCCAGTTCTCAGTCTTCAAGTTCTCAGGGAAACTGAGAGCTGAAAGCTGATGGCTGAGAGCTGATTCTCAAAGATCGTGAGGGCGATGCCTCACAACTGAATAGATTGGGTATTTCCTCCAACCGCGAGTAACTCGCTCGCGGCTGGCATTAATCGACAAGACTCAAAAATCCGTCGGCGCGCCAGTCATCAGTATTGCTTCTCAGTCATCCAGGTTCGAACGACATCCTAACAACATTGCTGGTTCCAGTTCAGGTTCTAACTGAGAACTGGCAACTGAGAACTGACAACTGGTTTAATGCACCGAGTAAATTTTATGGTCAAGCCGAACGGGCGATTAGTACTGGTTAGCTTCTCGCATTACTGCGCTTCCACTCCCAGCCTATCAACCAGGTAGTCTTCCTGGGCCCTTCTTATCCCTTACGGGTTGGGAGATCTCATCTTGGGGAGTGCTTCCCGCTTATATGCATTCAGCGGTTATCACAACCGAACTTCGTTACCCAGCTATGCCACTGGCATGACAGCTGGAACACAAGCGGTTCGTCCATCCCGGTCCTCTCGTACTAAGGACAGGCCCCCTCAAATCTCCTACGCCCACAACAGATAGGGACCGAACTGTCTCGCGACGTTCTGAACCCAGCTCACGTACCGCTTTAATAGGCGAACAGCCTAACCCTTGGAACCTTCTACAGCTCCAGGATGCGATGAGCCGACATCGAGGTGCCAAACCGGAGCGTCGATATGAACTCTTGGCTCCGATCAGCCTGTTATCCCCGGCGTACCTTTTATCCGTTGAGCGATGGCCCTTCCATACAGAACCACCGGATCACTAACGCCTACTTTCGTACCTGCTCGACTTGTAGGTCTCGCAGTCAACCACGCTTATGCGTTTGCACTCGTCGGCTGATTTCCAAACAGCCTGAGCGTAGCTTCGCGCGCCTCCGTTACAATTTAGGAGGCGACCGCCCCAGTCAAACTACCCGCCTAACTATGTCCTTTTCCCGGGTAACGGGAATAAGTTAGAACCACAGAACTCGCAGGGTGGTATCTCACCGGTGGCTCCTCCAAGCCCGAGAGCCTGGAATCAAAGCCTCCCACCTATCCTGCGCAGCAAGTGCCATAGTTCATAGTAAAGGTGTAGTAAAGGTGCACGGGGTCTTTCCGTCTAGTTGCGGGCAACCGGCATCTTCACCGGCACTACAAGTTCGCCGTGTCACTCATTAAGACAGTCGCACTTTCGTTACGCCATTCGTGCAGGTCGGAACTTACCCGACAAGGAATTTCGCTACCTTAGGACCGTTATAGTTACGGCCGCCGTTCACTGGGGCTTCAGTTCGAAGCTTCGCCTTGCGGCTAACCTCTCCCTTTAACCTTCCAGCACCGGGCAGGCGTCAGCCCCTATACGTCGTTTTCGACTTAGCAGAGACCTGTGTTTTTGTTAAACAGTCGCAGTGCGCATTTCTCTGCGGCCTCTTCGGGCTATAAACCCTACTGGGGCACCCCTTCTCCCGAAGTTACGGGGTTAATTTGCCGAGTTCCTTAACAAGTGTTCTCACGAGCGCCTTTGGATATTCTCCTCGTCTACCTGTGTCGGTTTGAGGTACGGTTCCCTTACATTCTCCTTAGAGGTTTTTCTTGGCAGAGTAGAATCGGCAGCTTTCCTCCATACGGAGTACTGCTTTGCGTCTCAGTGATAGCTCCTCAGCGGATTTGCCTACTGAAGACACCTTACACGCATCGACCGTCATAGCCATAGGACGGCCTGCTTATCTTCCTGCGTCACCCCATCGTGATAACG
>CAWDJF010000002.1:622500-678437 GCA_963802575.1 Terriglobia bacterium
GTATTGGACGAGCCGCCTGAGGGCGTGTTAAGGAGAAATAAGTGGCTCCCGGGAAAAGAAACGTTAGGACTCTACAGCGGCATACATAGGACTCAACAACGTCACGACGATGTGAGGACAGCTCCTAATTTGATATTTGTTTTTCGCGGCCCAATTCAGCGATGCTCAAGAGGAGATCTGCGAGCCGAAGTGAAAAATGTCGTTTGGCATGAGGTTGCGCACTGGCTTGGCCATAGTGAAGACGAGGTCGAGGAATTAGGTCTCGGGCCTCTCTTACTGGCCGGCAATGGAACGCTCCGCAAACCAGAAAGCGGAGCAATTGAGCTCGATACAGAAAATGCAGACACGACCTTGGGAGCCCCCGACCGTTCTGAGGGATTGAGTGAGGCGCAAGAACAATCGCTGCGTTGTATAAAGTGCTATTCCGCTGACATCACACGCCGCGAACTGGACAAATTCGTGACGGCCCCCGGCGGATGGCTCCAAGAGCGCGTTCGTATTCGCATGAACATCTGCACATGCAGGTCTTGCGGTTACGAATGGGACGATGACGACAATATCTAGACTATTTAAGCGAGAAATACACTTTTTTCTGACCCGAGGCAGCTTTGTGGCAAGCCCTGGCTTTCCGGCGATGTGCCGTCTTGCCCATCATTACCGTGGTAGCCGAGGGCGATACCGGAATATTCGTCCCGTTTGACTCCACCGGTTTCGAAGCGCTCCAAGGCTGCGGAGAACTTGCCCGCCTCCATAAGTGCGTATGCTGCGTCGCGTGGATCCATACCGATTTGCAATTCCATGCCGGGCTAAGGTCAACTGCAGATCCCTCACTTCGTTCGGGATGACAATCTTGGAGAGAGCAGATGGCAAATACAGCCGTGACTTCGTGGCAAGCGCTCGCGGGCGAGGGCGCCCGCGCCACATTTCGTTTGTATGTCAGACAATTGTGCTAACATGTCTGACATGCCAAATGGTCGCATCACGGTTCGCGTTCCCGAAGCTCTTGAGAGCAAGTTACGGGGGCAGGCTCGCTTGAAAGGGCGTCCGGAGTCGGAGCTCGTGCGCGAGGCTTTGGAGACCTACCTTGGGCAGGAAAGCGATTCTCGTCCCGCGTACGAACTGGCCGAGCAGTCCGGACTCATCGGTTGTATTCGCAAAGCGCCCAAGGATCTCAGCACCAATCCGAAACATTTCGAGGGATTCGGGAAATCGCGATGAGGCGGGTCCTGGTCGACACGGGTCCGCTGGTCGCGATTCTTTCCCGCGCCGACGAGCATCACGAGCGCTGCGTCGAGGCGCTGCGCGATTTGCCAGGGCCGCTGTTTTCCTGCTGGCCTGTGATCACCGAAGCGGCGTGGCTGTTGCGCGCATATCCCCGAGCGGTGCAGCAACTGCTAAAAAGTCTCGGCAGCGGGTTTGTGGAGTTGCTGTCTCTCACCAGTCTGGAAGCAGATGGAGTGGCGGGAGTGCTCAAGAAGTATGAGGATATGCGGCCGCAACTTGCCGATGCTTGTTTGGTTTATCTCGCGAACCGGGATGGGATCGATACGGTCTTCACGTTGGACCGGCGCGATTTTGCCGTCTACCGATCACCGCGAAGAAAGCCTTTCCGGATTATTCCTTGAAAATCCCCGCCCTGTCGCTGCAAAAAGCGCAGCGACAAGGACGGGGCACCCTCACCTGATCAAACTGCAGATCCCTCACTTCGTTCGGGATAACAATTTTGGTAACAGTGGCGACAGGGAGAGCACGTCATCCCTTGGATAGACGCGGGCGGGGGCGCCCGCGCCACATTCGCTCACCCATACGCAAGAGGGGTCGTTCGAAGGCGTAATAGCTGACGGCTCCAACCACAAAGACGACGAGAATACTCAACGGCCAGGTTTGCAAACGGCCGAGCGGATGTCCCGTGGCTTCGGGCACCAGAAATAGTTGTTGCCAGACGTAGAGGCCGTAAGAAATGCGTCCGACGAAGCGTAGAGATTGGGTTTCGAGCAGGTGGCCGGGGAGTCCGGTGGGACGGAGAATCGTTGCGGTGATCATGCCAGCGACGGCCAGAGCCTCGAGAGTCGAGGGGAAGCTTGGGGTCACGATGACGAGGGCGATCCAGAGCAGAAATGAGATGGACGCCAGAAGGCGTGGTGCGCGATCGAATCTGGAACGAGCGGCGGGCCAAGCCAGAGCGAGCGCACATCCGAGGAGCAGACTGTCGAAATGAAACTCGGGCCGCAGGTACCAGGCTTGGGTGGAGGAATAAATCGAAGGGCCGATGAAGGTGCAAAGGACTCTCCAGAGGAAAACCGCGACGACTCCATACATCGCGATTCTGCGTCCAGCACGCGTTCCCGCGAAGGCCAGGATGGGCGGCCAGAGCAGATAAAACTGTTCTTCTAGGGCGAGCGACCAGAAGTGAGTGGTGAACCATCCTGCTGCGTGGCGGCCGAGGATTGCGGAGATAGTGTAGTTGCGTGCGAAGAACAGCGAGGACAACAGCTCGCCGCGAACCAAAGGCAGTTGTGCGCGCAAGAGCCACAACACTGCGAGGTAGAGGCAGACTAGCGGCAAGATACGGAAGACGCGCTTGATGTAGAACCGGCGGAGGTTGCAATCGTCTTCGAGGAAGCGCGTGGTGATGAGGTATCCGCTGAGGACGAAGAAAATCTGCACGCCGTGCGGTCCGAGCTTGGAGAGCAGAGGGAGCGGATGCCCGGCGGAGATGATCGCGTGCTGAATGAGCACCATGAAGATGGCGAGGGCGCGCCATCCGTCGAGAGTGGGGATGTGGTGTGCCCGATTATCCACGGGTCGTTCATTCTCACAGAAGTGGCATTGACAAGCAAAGGTCGATGCATTCATAATCGCCCGCGTTTTTGTTCGTCCCTCCCCTGATTGCGACGCGTAAACACTGAATTCACCCCAATAGGAGAGTTGCGATGGTGTCCAGGGCCACACGTGTGTCTGTTTGTGTCTTCGTCTTTGGCTGCGTCTTGTTGCTCGGTTCCGCGAGTTGGGGTGCAACCTGCTCCAATGCGACGGTCACCGGCGTTTACGGTTTCCAGGTTTCTGGCATGGGCCAATCGGGCGATCCGCGCGCGGACAACGGGCAGCTAACCGCCGACGGGAATGGGAATTTCACAGGAACGGAAACGACCAAGGTCATGGGAGTGACCTACACCAATGTATCGTTCGCTGGGACTTACAGGATCGGTGCAAACTGCTCGGGCTCTGGGACGTTCACTCCGAGTGTTGGGCCGGCGGCCACTTACAACTTTGTCATTCTTTCTGACAGGAAAACCATTCAGATTCTGAATACCACCACGCTGCGTACGCAATATGGATACGCAGTGGCACAAGGGACACCGGTGTGTTCGACAGCCAATCTGAAAGGAACCTACGGGTTCCAGGGCGGGAGCGTGGGGTTGAACAATCCCGGCAGCGCGAGCGGACAGATGATTCTCGATGGCGCGGGAAATCTGAGCGGGACGGAAACGGCCAGCATGAGCGGACAGATTTTTACCGGCGTACCGGTCACCGGCACCTACTCGATGAATTCGGACTGCCTGGGCACGGCGACACTGAACGCGCCGGGGCTGGCGCCGATCAATCTCGCGCTGGTGGAAGCCAACTCGGGCCTGTCGTTGCTGGCGATGGAGACGGATCAGAACACAACGGTACTGGGCTCGATTCAGAAGGCGGGTTCTGCGGCTTGCTCTAACAAGACGTTGAACGGAGTATACGGGCTGGTCGCGGGCGGGACCGTAAATACCAGCGAGGTGGTGGCATTGAATAATCAGTTCACTGCGGATGGAAAAGGAAATCTGGCGGGGTTACAGACGTCGAGCGAGGGTGGCTTGATTGTTTCGAATGCCGCCACCAGCGGGACGTACGCGATCGGGCCCAATTGCACGGGTTCGATGACAATCACGCCACAAGGAGGCACGGCCTCGAACTACAACCTGACGGTGATTTCGGGCGTCAAGCCGCTGCTGGTGATTGATACCGACACGAATACGAATCAAGTGGGCTACGCCGAGACGCAAGGCAAAGCGACGTGCACGACGGCAGCGATTAAGGGCACCTATGGCATATCGCTGAACGGTCCGCAACTGCTGCTGGATCCGACCACGATTGGGGGCCAGCTCAGCCTGGACGGAGCGGGAAACATCAAGGGCACAGAGACGGCGAGCTACAACGGGAAGATCACCAAGAATGCCAGCCTAACGGGGACGTACAGCATCAATTCCAACTGCACGGGGACGGCGACGCTGACTCCGAAGAACCTGCCAGTGTTGAACTTAAACCTGACGGTCACAAATACGGGGAGCGCGCTGCTGGCTATCGAGACCGAGGCGGGGACGGATGTATCCGGCGTCTTACAGCATTGAGAGGCGTGACTGCACACGGCGGCCCCACATCGCGAGAGATGTGGGGCTTTTTCTATGCGGAACCGAAAGCAGAGCTACTGCTTAAATTCCACGGTGATCATCTTGGCCTCTTGTTTGCCAACGTTGGTCACGGTGTGAGTGATGCCTCCTTCGATCCACTTGATGTCTCCCGCTTTGAGTTGGAGATGTGTGGCGGGCTTGCCTGCAGGTTTCGCCTCCAGGTCAAGATCGGTGACAGCGACGAGCAGGTGTGGGCCAGTGTGAGTGTGTTCCGGAATGATGCCGTCGGGTTGAAGGTCGACGTCAGAGACGCGGGCTCCGTCTTTCACGAAAAGGATATCGATGGTGCCTCCGTGGAGGACGGAGAGGCCGCGGTCGGGATCCCATTTGGAGTCATCGCTCTTGAGGAACTCGATGGTCACGTTGCGGAAGGGAGTGTCGGCGAGATTTTTCGCGGCGTGGGCGAAGGGGGCCGGGGAGTAGTGCGCTTCCCCGTCTTTGAATCTAAGCGTGACCGGGGGCTTGTCTTTGACGTCATTCTCGATATAGCTGTCACCGAGCGTGACATACATGTAATCGTGGCGATGCCAGTGGACCAGGGTGGAGGCATGCGGAGGAGCCTCTACTTTGAAGACGCGAACGTAAGCGTTTTCGAGCGCGAGGTGGTGCGAGGGCTCGGCGGTGATTTCGACTTCCTGCGCGGCGAGGGCAGTGGTGGCTAGAACAATTAACAGGGCGAGGAACTTTTTCATGGCGGGATTTTAGCATTCAGCAGTCAGCACTTGGCATTCAGCCCGTCAGCATTTGGCACTTGGCATTTAGTCTTACGGCGTTTGTTCTGGTGCACGCCAGACCCCTCCTGCTTCGCTTCGCTCAGCGTCGGGATGACGTCTGTTTTTTTGGCTGAGTGCTGAGTGCTTCTCACTCTTCGCGGGTTACGCGGATCAGGTGTTCCATTTGGTTGAGATATTCTTCGAGGGCTTTGCGTCCGGTAGCGGTGAGGCGGTATTCGGTGCGGGGGATGCGTCCTTCAAAAAATTTGTTGCAGCCGATGTAGTCGGCTTCTTCGAGCTTGCGGGCGTGGACGCTGAGATTTCCGTCGGTGGTTTTGAGCAGGCGCTTGAGATCGTTGAAACTGAGCGAATCGTTGATGGCAAGCGCGCTCACGATACCGAGGCGGAGACGCTCGTGAATCAGACGATCAAGCTGTGGCAGTTCGGCGGGACGAGTGGGGCGCGGGGAGCGATCCGGTTGCGGATCGGGAGTATGGGCGCGGTTCTTGGGGGCGGATCTAGCCACCGTAGCGCCTCGCGATCAACATTCCAAAGAGTATGTGCAGGCCTCCGAAAGCCGAAGCGAGCAGAAGATTTCCCCACGTGGCGGGGGCGAGCAGAGCGAGAACGCCGGCGAACATGAAGCATCCGCCCATGACGGGAATGATGGCGACGGAGAATGCGCCGCCGGTGATGATGCCGGCGCCGTAGAGCAGCAGCCACATGCCGGGCAGGAGCGATGGGACGCCGCCGCGATAGAGCGCGACGGTGAGCAGAGCGCCAACGGCGATAGGTGGCAGAAAGCTGGTGGCGAATTTTCTTCCCGGGCCACTGGTGAGCGGGAGGCCGGCGCGCTGAGCTTTCATCCAGATCGCGGGTAAGGCGATCGCGGCCGCGGCGACTGCGGCAGCCAACCAGATTTTCAGCCAGGAGGACGATGAGGTTTGGCGCGACGCGATCCAGGCGGCGAGGATAGCGATGGCACCCATGGCGACTTGTCCCCAGCCCGGGACGGCTGTAAAGGAGGAAGAGCGCTCCATGGTCTCGCGGATGAACCGGAGATCGTCGATGGCTGCGGCAGGCAGGGGACGGGAGCGGGAGTGTGGACGGCGAACGCGGTGTGGACGGCGTTCGAGCATGGGTCAGGATAGGCCGGAATTCTTTGCGTGTCAAGTTACTTTGCAAGGCAAAGCATTCAGCACCCATCTGCCGTCGCTTCGCGACTCGGGCCCTGATTCCCTCCAGTGGACTGGCCGGCGGGACGCCGGCGCTACTCGGTTAAACTTATTTGATGGGGGATTTTGGGAAATTGATTTTGGGCTTGGGCGGCGTGCTCGTGGTGGTCGGGCTTTTGCTGATCCTGCTGGGCAAAATGAATGTACCGTTGGGGCGGTTGCCGGGAGATTTCTTGATTCGCGGAAAGAACACGACGTTTTATTTTCCGCTGGCGACTTCGATTGTGCTGAGCGTGGTGCTGAGTCTGATCTTGTATTTGATACGCAGGAGATAGCGATCGTCTAGCTGTGGCATCCTTCTGTTAACCTGATTCCTTCCTTGATGAAGCTTGTCACTCCGAGAGTTCTGTTAGCGATGCTGGCGACTGTGGCGCTGGTGGGTTGCGCCAATCCCGGGCCGCCGCTGCCGCCTTCGCTCGAATTGCCGAGGCCGGTGGAGGATCTGCGGGCGACGCGCAAGGGCGACAAGGTCTATCTCTTCTGGACGGTGCCCACACAAACAGTGGACCGGCAAAACATTGTGCACCGGGGCGACACCCGCATCTGCCGGGCGGCGGGAAAAGAAATCGCGGAATGCGGCAAGGGAGTCGGCGCGGTCTCGCCTTCCCAGTTTCCGGTGACGCTTCCGGAGAAGAAGAAGCGGCGAGAAAAACTTCCGAAGGTCGAAGCAAGCTTCATTGATACGCTTCCGTCTTCGCTGGTGCAGCCGGACGCGACCGCTGTAATCACCTACGCGGTCGAGGCATACAACTCGCACGACCGTGCGGCTGGACTTTCGAATCAGGTGCAGGTGCCGGCGATTGCGACGGTGTCCGCGCCGGAGAATTTCTCAGCCCAGCTAACGGCGGATGGAGTGGTTCTTAGCTGGAATCCGCTACCGAAGCCGCCGGAGGCGGATGGGCTGAGTTATGTAATTCGCGTCTATCGCCGTCCTGAAGACGGGAAGACTGACGCAATTGCCGGGGAAGCACCGCTCGATGCGACCACGCTCACCGATCATGGATTCGAGTGGGAGAAGACTTACAACTACCGCGCAACGGTGGTGACCGAAATCGCGCAGCCAGGAAAAGGCGAGATTCCGCTTGAGGGCGATGACACCGCGAGGATCGAAGTTTTCGCACATGACGTGTTTCCGCCGGCGGTGCCTTCAGGATTGCAGGCGGTGGCGACGGGCGTGGGGCAGCAGCCGGGCATCGATCTGGTGTGGGCTCCCGATACCGAGGCCGATCTGGCGGGATACAACGTCTATCGTCGTGAGGAGAACGGGCAACCGGAGAAGGTGAACAAAGATCTGGTGAAGGCCCCGTTATATCGCGATAGCAGCGCGGTGACTGGACATACCTACTTCTACTCCGTGTCGGCCGCGGATCTACGCGGGAACGAGAGTGCGCGATCGGAAGAAGCGCACGAAAGCATGCCCTAGGCTGCTACTTGAGTTCGTTCCACACGTAAAGAAAGTCGGCGTCGCTGGCGGTGGCAACGCTGCGTCCACCTTTGTGTATGGCGCGATTGAGCGCGGAGCGTACCTTCTCTTTGCTCTCGGCCAGATCAGCGACAGGGATTTTAAGGGCGACTCCATCTTCGACCCGATCGAGGTCGGAGAGAATCTGACTGACAATCTGCTTGTGCTTTCCATTCCGGCCCTGGGGAACGTCGACTTGGGCCATGGTCTTAAAGTTCATGGGAGCTTTTTCATCACGACGAGTCATCGCAACCTCCGTGAGTAGTGATACGATAACCGAACGTAGCGTTATCGTAACTCAACGTAACGACCCGATGCAAGATCGTTATAAAAAACTAAACAAGGAGCGGTGCTCTAAACTGCGGGGAAGTCTCGCTTCGGATCGTGACGCTATTTAACCCTAGGCTTTTCAGCAATTTGCGCGTTATGCATCTACGTGGCGTTGGCTAAAAGATAAAACCCGTAGCGAGAATTTCTTGCTATGTTCGGAGGTAGCGAGGATCAAGTGAGAACACTAAACACATATTTCGAACAGATCCCGGTCATCCTGGTGAAGAAGCGAGTCGCTGAACTCGCGGCTACAACGGCAGCCAGCGACTACAGGCCGGGGACGGAAGCGCCTTTCGCGGCGAACCCGTGCAGACGTATTAGCAAAGCAGGAAAACATTTTGGACATGCGAAAACAAACGCCTGAAGTTTCGAAAGGCTCTGAGCAGCCCAGCGAAAGCAATCGTGAGAGGCTAGCCGAGGGAGTTCCTATGCGGGAAGAATGGCGAGATTTGGTACAACAGATCCAGGAAGAGAAAGATGCACACAAGCTGGTGAGCCTGGTGCAAGAACTCATTTGCAAGTTCGACGAAGAGAAATCACGGAAGGCTGCGCGACGGCTTGGCGGGAAGGCGTAGGGAGCTTACGCCTTAGAAAACGCCGGGTGCGTTAGAACGCGTTCTTTGCATCTTTCGGGGCATCCCAGCATTCCACTGCAAGTCCCACGGTTTTACGCGCTCACGGCTGCCTAGGCTCCATCTTGTTACAAAAACACTTGGAATCATTCCCTCCAACAATCCACAATGATTCGGGCTGGGCGAATGGAAAGCTATTTCCTCGAAAGGACTTCCCAATGCGCATCATAGATATTCCGTTCGGGGTTATTGACTGGTCGCAAGTGGAAGCGACCGAGCACAAGGGTGAGAGCGGCGCGGCCTACTGGCGCACCCGGAACTTCGGAGACATACGTGTGCGCATGGTGGAGTACACGCCGGGCTACCTGGCGGATCACTGGTGCGTGAAGGGGCACATCCTGCTATGCGTGGAGGGTGAACTTGAGACCGAACTGAAAGATGGACGGAAGTTCACGCTCAAGCCGGGGATGAGCTATCAGCTTGCCGATGATGCCGAGCCGCACCGCTCATTCACGAACGTTGGCGCGACGCTGTTCATTGTGGACTGATCACGGGCGACGATCCCTGGCGAGAAGAGATTCCGTAGTGAAACTGGCACGATGGCAAAAGCGAACACGACCTTCAGATCCCATTGGGAAGCGGAGTTACGAGAAGACCAGCCGGCTTTTACGGGCAGGTGAGCCCGGCCACCGTCATGAGCGGACCATCCCCGGCGACAGCGACCTGCACCTTGGCCGTTCCTGATTGTCCGGAGACACAGGTGGCAAGACCCGACTCGAGCGGGAATTTGAATATTTTGTGCCGGCCGTATTAGAGTCTCGCCTCTTGCGTGACGGGCACCGGCGGACCGGTGCCCGGAGCGCGTGCCGTGGTTCTTTGAGTTCCCACCGCTGGTTCCCGTCACAACCGGCTGTGACGCACCTCACAGCATCCCGGCCTGCCCCGGTACACCCTCCTACAGTATGGAGGACTAAGAGGTCCTCCTTTCGTTCGCACGGAGAACACTTCTATGCTGCATCTGGATACGGGCAATACCGGCTTCATGATCCTCTGCACCAGCCTGGTGATGCTGATGACGCCGGGGCTGGCCTTTTTTTATGGCGGCCTGGTGGGGCGCAAGAACGTGCTTGCCATCATGATTCAGAGCTTCGTCTCCATGGGCTGGACGACGGTGATCTGGTACGCCTACGGTTACTCGCTGTGCTTCAGCGGCGACTGGCACGGCGTGATCGGCAACTTTCACAACGCATTTCTGCGCGGCATCGATCTGACGACGCCATCCCCGAATAACACGATTCCGGCGTTCGTGTTTGTTTCTTATCAGATGATGTTCGCGATCATCACACCAGCGCTTATCTCGGGTGCGTTCACGAATCGGGTTACGTTTAAGGCCTACATGCTGTTTCTGACCGGGTGGCTGACGTTGGTTTATTTCCCCTTCGTCCACATGGTTTGGGGCGGAGGCATGTTGCAGCAATGGGGCGTACTTGATTTTGCCGGCGGCATTGTGGTGCACAACATCGCGGGCATCGCGGCGCTGGCATCGGTGCTGTATGTAGGCAAGCGCCACACGGCGGATCGCGGTCCGCACAGCATTCCGCTGGTGGCCTTGGGAACCGGACTCCTGTGGTTTGGTTGGTACGGCTTCAACGCCGGCAGCGAAATGCGCGTCGATTCCGTGACGGCCACTGCGTTTCTGAATACGGATGTGGCCGCTTCGTTCGCAGCTATCGCCTGGTTGTTCGTAGCGTGGATTAACGAAAAGAAGCCAAAGTTTTTGGGTTTGCTAACGGGCGCTGTGGCAGGACTCGCGACGGTGACTCCCGCGGCGGGCTATGTTTCGCCAACGACTGCGGTCATCATCGGCATCGTTGCGGGCGTGGTTTGCTATTACGCAGTCGAGATGAAGAACAAGCTGCACTGGGATGATGCGCTGGATGTTTGGGGAGTGCACGGCGTCGGCGGATTTCTCGGCATCGTGATGCTGGGCATTTTTGCCAACAAGCAATTCAATCCGGCCGGGGCGAATGGATTGCTGTATGGCGATCCGACGTTTCTGCTGAAGCAGGTTGTGGCCGTGACCTTCTCATCGGTTTGGGCCTTCACGTTCACTTACGCGATGTTGCGCATCATCGACATGTTCACGACCGTGAAAGTTAGCGAGATGAGCGAAGAGATCGGTCTGGATGAATCGATCCACGGCGAGCACGCGTATGAGGAAGCGCCTGAGCAGGACGATTTGGTTCACACCGCGGGTGACTAGCGTTAGTGTGCGCGGCGCTTGGCTTTAATCAGCACGTCGACGGAGTCGGGGCGTCCGTTCCAGAAGTCGAGGCGGACGCGTCCGTCGGGAAGTTGCGAGACGCTGGCGGGGATGGAACTGGCGGTGAGGTACCAGCCGTCGGGGAGGACGACAGCGTTGCGAGGGCGTCCCAGGCTGCGGTCGAAGACAAGTTCGTCGTCTTTCATGCCATAACTCTGGGGTGCGGTGTAGGTCTCCGAGATTCGCAAGCGCGTGGACTGTCCCGCAGTGACCGCGGAGAAAGAAACGATCACGACCTGAGCAGCGGGATCTACAGGTTCTCCTGCGTTGATTTTCGCGGCGGTCAGATCGGCGCCGGTCACGATTCGTGTCTCGAGTTTCTTGCCGGTATCGAGAATATAGGCAGAGGGATCGGAGACTTTGCTGCCGGTGCGGACGACGTTGAAGTATTTGTCCACGCCGGGGCGGGTCTCGGTGTAGTCGTGATAGAGACGGAAGGCGTGAGTCTCGGGCTGCTGGAGAAAATACACGATCTCGCGATCCTGATGGGCGCGTTCGGAAAGACGGTCCTTTTCGGTTTCCCCTTCAAAAGGAGCTTCCCAACTTTTTGCGTCACTTGGCGCTTGCGGCACGGCTGCCGCGCTGATCTGCGCGCCGGGCTTGGCTTTTACGATGAGCGGGGCTTCGGCGCCGCTGCCATTCATGAAGCTGATGGCGATGCGTCCATCGGGCTGGGCAAGGATCTGCGATGGCACGTTGCATGACACCAGTTCGTATCCTGCGGGCAGGACAACGCTGTTGCGGGGGATGCTCAGCGGGCGATTGAAGACGATGGTGTCTCCCTCGCGGTAGTAGCTCTTGGGATCTTTGTAGGTTTTCAGAATCAGCAGGCGCGCTTGTCCTTCGGGCGGGACGGGGCGCGCGAGGTGGACCTTGATGTAATCGACGGAAGTGTCCTCGCCCTTCATGAGCGGATCTTTGACAGCGTCTTCTCCGCTGACGACTTCGAACTTGAGAGGCTGTCCGGTCATGACATCGAGTGACGGATTCGTCGCGGGCGACGCTGCCTTTGCGGATGGGATTGTAGTAGACGGTCGCGCCAGAGGCAGTGGCGGTGACTTCGTAACGGATGGCGAAGCTGGCGGTGTCAGGAGCGAGGAGTTCGTAGCGAGTGTATTCGTCGGTCTCGGTTTGCTGCGCGAAGGCGGAGGCGGAGGCGGCGAGGATGAGGAATAGCGCGATCGATTTCATCAGGTCCCTCGGATGCTGAAGCGCGAGTCGAGTAGGGACTGTATCGCAGCGCTGAAGGGCTGCGCCACCCAAAAGCTACAGAAGTCCTTTGACGACGTAGGCCTGCGAGAGAGTGCGCACATACATATACGCGTAGGCGGTCAGGTCGGCGGAAAATCGTGGCATCCCGATGGAACTCGCACCTACTGCTTCCGTGCCAATCAACTTCCACGGCTCCATTTTTCCGGTAGTCACATCTACCATGGAGAGCTGAACGCCTTTGCGATTAGGTCCGCGCTCGAGGACGTAGATCGAATTTCCGCCGGGAGCCCAACCGGCGACGGCGTATTGGGGGCTGAGGCCGGGAATTGGTTTGAGACTTCCGCCGGCAATTGACCAGATACCCCAATTTCCATCGGGTCCGCGAACCGCCGTGCTGGCGCCATCGGGCGAAACGCGCACGCCGCGCGTGCCTTCTGGTGTGATGGGCTTGGATTCGCCAGTGGCTGTATCGATCAAGTAATCGCGCGCGCCATGTCCGGCTTCGATGCCGGAAGCGAGCAGATGTTTGCCGTCGGGCATCCAGTGGACTTCGGTAAAGCTAATGGCATCGTGCGTGAGCTGTTTCGATTGGCCCGCGCCAGTGGGCACCAGGGTCAGAAAGCCATTCTTGGCGGGTTCAGTGATGGCAAACTTTCCATCCGGCGAAATGGCTTCGGCCACTCCTTCGCCGATGCGCGATGGCGGCGAGCCGTCGGTGTCTCGCAGGAAGACGGTATAGTTGGGGCCGCCGCCATCGCCTTCTTCTTCGAAAATAATCTTGTGTCCGTCGGGGCTGATATCGCGGAGCTCCGCCCATCCAAACCATCCCAGTTCGCGCTCTTCTTTTGCGCCGGGCGCCAGCCCACGAATGCCGAGGCGAGTCTGGGTGGCGACGGCCAGAGCGGCGCCGTTGCGAATGTCTTCGAGCCACATGCCGCCGGGGACATTGGTGATGGTGCGAACCTTGCCCGAGAGCGTGGCCGCGCGGGGATTGGAAGCGCTGCCACTATTGCTGGCGGTGAACCAGACTTCGTCACCGGCGGGAGACCAAAGGATTCCCTGCACCGACGTCCAGCCGGAAGAGATTTTTTTCTCTTTCCCGTCAGGGCCGATGACTGCGACCGAGCCTTCGTCGTCGCCGGTGGGATTTTCGTGGTCGGCAAAGGCAACGTATTTTCCATCAGGAGAAATTTTGGGATGGCTGATCCAGTTAATGCCGTCGAACAATACCTTGCCGATGGGATACTCGAGGCGCCAGTGGTTGTTTTCGGGAACGTAGCGAACCACCGCCATGGACTCGCCATCGGCTGCCCAGTCCGCGTCCCCGACGTTGTCGAGAACTTCGCGCGGAGATCCCCCACTAAGCGGAACTCGCGCCAGCGTGCCTGAGCGGGAGTAACCACCGTAGCCTACGGTTTTGAGCCGGATTGCCAGCTCTCCATTTTTCGAGATCGACAACAACTCGGCGTTCTTGAGCCCCAGCTCGCGCGCCCCGGGATCGTCGGTACGGGCGATGTAGAGTTGGGGGTCATCGCCGTCCCAGGCGGCACTGTAAACCACCCCGCCATCGGGAGTGAAGCGGGCATTGCCGATGGAGCCGGTGCGGAAGGTGATCTGCTGATACTCGGGAGTGGCAATGTGTGCGCTACCGTGACCGAGCCACCAGCCGAGCCCGAGCATAGCAGCGGCGACAGCCAGTGAAGCAGCGACGACAAGGGGCAACTTGCTGCGCCGCGGTTCGACTTCTACCGGCGCTGCTTTTGCCGAAGTGGTGGACACTCCGGAAAGATGTTCGAGATCGAAAGCGATGTCGCTCGCGGAGTGGAAACGGGCCTCGGGACTTTTTTCCAGGCAGTGATGCACGATGCGCTCGAGGGCGGGCGAGACGTTGCGATTGGTTTCGCTGAGTTCCGCCGGTTCTTCTTTCAGGATGGAGCTCATGGTGTCGGCGGGAGTGTCTCCATGAAAGGCGCGCTTGCCGGAAAGCATTTCGTAGAGGATGGCTCCGAAGCTGAAAATATCGGAACGGGCGTCGAGCGCCTGGCCGCGAACTTGTTCAGGAGACATGTATCCGGCGGTGCCGAGCACCAAGCCAGCTTCGGTACCCTGGGTCGCGGTGGCCAATGAGGTGTGCTTGCCGCTTTCGGCCTGGGTCAGCTTGGCGAGGCCGAAGTCGAGAATCTTGACGCGTCCGTCTTTGGTGAGGAAAAGATTTTCGGGCTTGAGGTCGCGATGGACAATGCCTTTTTCGTGAGCGGCGGCCAGTCCGCGGGTCATTTGCAGCGCGTAGTCCAAGGCCTTGCGGACTGGGAGCGCACCGTTGCGCAGGCGCTCGCGAAGAGTTTCCCCTTCGAGCAGCTCGGAGACAACGTACGAAGAACCGTCGCTGGTTCCGATGTCGAAGACCGCGAGAATGTTGGGATGGTTGAGCGCGGCGGTGGCGAGCGCCTCCTGCTCGAAGCGGCGAAGCCGGTCAGCATCGGCGGAGAATGCCTGCGGCAGGACTTTGATGGCGACGTCACGCTTCAGGCGGGAGTCGCGGGCGCGGTAGACCTCGCCCATGCCGCCTGCGCCGATCATGGAGACAACTTCGTAAGGGCCGAGTTTGGTGCCAGAGGCCAGAGACATGTGCGAGAAAGGGTATCATTTCGTTTAGAAACGACAAACTACAAAGGGGAAAAAAGGAACGCGGACAGGAGTGTCCGCGCTACAAAAAACTGCGCGTCGCACCTTGGTAATCACAGAGTCTCTTCCGCGAAATGGGTTTCCGGCTTATGCTGATATGCAGAACGAGGCCGCACTCCCAGGGTTTGCGTTTCCTCTCGTCGGGTCATGATTCCATTTCGGCTTTACAGTTTGGTCCTCGGCGCATCGGGCGTCCTGCTCGCGGCGTATCTATTGCTGCGGCGGAAACCGAAGTCGCCTGAGGAAATCGAGCGGGAACGTCGGGAGTGGCTCGATCAGATCGGGCGCATCACCGACGGAACCGTGATTGACGTGCAGGAGCTGCGGTCGAACGAGCATAAGGCGGCAACGCTCTTAATCTTCCAATACGACGTAGCGGGAGTTTCCTACGAAGCCTCGCAAGATGTTACCTACCTGCGGCAACGCATCAATCTTCATTCCTGCCGGCTGGGATTGCCAACGTCGGTCCGCTACGATCCGCAGAATCCGGGAAATTCGATTGTGGTGTCGGAAAAATGGATGGGGCTGAGGCAGTAACACGGACCTCGCAGACGTCGGACCTCAGACTTCAACCCAGCCCTATTCATTGCAACTCTCGGCCACAATGTGAGGCGCGTTCAGACGCCGATGCACTGTTCGAATTAAAGTTGAGGTCTGACGTCCGAGGTCTGAGGTCCGTTTCTAGCTGCCCGCGGCAAACCCGCCGCTGCGGGCGTAGGTGAGGCGCAGATATTTGTGGGGATTCACCGGGGTGTCGTTGATACGGACCTCGTAGTGGAGATGGGGGCCGGTGCTGCGTCCGCTGAGGCCGACGTAGCCGATGGTGTCGCCGCGGTGCACGAACTGTCCGGGCGTGACGGCGAAGTTCGCTAAATGTCCATAACGCGTGGTGATGCCGTGGCCGTGATCGAGAACGATGGCGCGTCCGTAGCCGCCCATGAAGTCGGCGAAGTCGACCATGCCATCGGCGGGAGCAATCACTGCCTGCCCGTAGGAAGCTGAAATGTCGATCCCTCGGTGGAAGGCGCCTTCCCCGTTGAAAGGATCGATGCGCTCGCCAAAGGATCCGGTGACCGGGCCTTCCACGGGCCACAGATTGGGAGCGGAATTCGCACGCAGCCAGTCTGCCGTAGTCACGTTCCGGGTCAATCCGAGTGAAATGCCGGTCGAAGCCGCGCCGCTAAGCGCCGTGGTCTTCAACACGTACAACTGATCGAGGGAGGATACGACTTGGGCGTCCTGAAGTGTTCCGGTGGAAGCGGTCAGGGTGGGTTCGGGTTTCAATCCGTAAAGAGAGGAAACTTCACTTGCCAGCGACCCCAATGAGGCGACCTGGACTTCTCTCTCTTTCGCCACCTGCTCGAGCGTCGAATAGCGTGTCTTGAGCGAATCTTTTTCCGTCCGCAACTCATTATATTGCGACACCTTGAGCAGCATGCGCATGTAGGAACTAGCGATGCCTGTAAGACTCAAGACCCCGATAACCGCGGCGACTACGAAGATATATGCGTAGTGGATGGGGATGGTGATCTTCCGGAGCTGGCCGTCTTCCCCGCGCGCGACAAAAAGGATGTAAAAGCGTTTACGCAACGTCGCCTTTCGTGACGAGTTTTATGGGACGGACCGCCCAGGGCCGGCTCGCACATGCGAGAACCCTGAGTTCCATCCTGATTCCGGGCTACGCTCGCCTTTCAGAGATGCAAGCTTTGCGCGCCCTTAGCTACCTACCGGAACCAGGCAAGGCCTGAAAGCCAGTTTGGCTGCAATCTCAAGCGGATGCAGCTCTTCGTTCGGCCAAAGGTGTCAGGAAACAGCAAGCTCACGGTAACAAACTAGGTTCCCCGTGTCAACGATTCCCAGCACATTCAATCGGTTACGAAGGAAGGTAACGAATTCGTGGCCGGTTGGGCAAGTTACCGACGAGAGGTTGGAATGTTGGTTCCGGGAGACCGGGCCTCAGGCTTCAGGCTTCAGGCGTCAGGCTTCGGGCTTTAGGCTTTTGGGAGAACCGAGATGAATGCTGAAGCCCAGAATCTAAAGCCTGACGCCCGATGCCTGACGCCTGACGCCTGAAGCCGCATGTTGTACATTGACTCGTCGTGCCGCTTGCCGAAAAAGCGCTGATTGCCCGCATTCGCCGCCAAGCCCGGGCGGGAAGGAGCGTTGTGGCTGGAATTGGAGATGACGCCGCCGTCCTGCGCCTGCCGGCCGGACACGAGGCACTGGTTACGACCGACTTTTCGCTGGAAGGCATTCATTTCCGGAGAGATTGGCATCCGGCGGACTCGGTGGGACACCGCTGCTTGACGCGAGGCTTGAGCGATATCGCCGCGATGGGTGGAGAGCCGGTCGCGGCATTTCTGTCACTGGCGCTGCCGCGGAAGCTGCCACAGGCCTGGGTCAATGGCTTCATGCGGGGATTGCTGGACCTGGCGAGGCGCGTTGGAGTGACGTTAGCCGGAGGGGATACGGCGGAGTCTCCTGACGGAGTGCTGGCGGATGTCGTGGTGCTGGGGTCGGTGCCTAGGGGAAACGCAATTCTGCGCTCGGGAGCCAAGCAGGGAGATCGCATTTATGTCAGCGGAGAATTGGGCGGATCGGCTGCGACGGTCGAGCGTATGAGGAAGAAGAAGAGGAAGCTGAATCCGCGACATTATCCTCGGCACTTTTTACCCGAGGCGCGGCTGGAGTTGGGGCGCATTCTGCGTGAAAAGGGGTTGGCCTCGGCGATGATTGACACTAGCGATGGGTTATCGACCGATCTGGCGCACCTGTGCGAGGAGAGTGGCGTGGGGGCCGAGATTGTGACGGAGGCGATTCCGCTGGCTTCGATCGGCAAGCCCGCGCGGGTGGTTGATGAGCGCTTCGCGCAGCATGGCGGAGAAGACTACGAATTATTGTTTACCGTGCGTCGGGGGAAGCGGGTTCCCTCGCAGATTGCGGGAGTGCCTCTCACCGAGATTGGAATTATTACGCGCGGACGGAGGATTTTTCTGCGGAATGCGAAGGGCGTGGGGTATGAGTTTGTAGCGCAGGGGTGGGAGCACTTTCGAAGATAGTCGTCAACGGTGTGGCTCACAATCATCATTGCGGCGCTTTTTCGCCAACAATACAACCCTGAATCCCGGCTCGCGTACTCTAAGGCCGGGGGAAATGCCGGATGGCCGACAAGAAGGCGAAATCAAGTTTTATCCGCGAACACTCTTTGAGTCTGGCCTCAACCGCCATCCTGATCACCTGGATCGTGCTCTATCGCGTCTCTGACCCGAGCACACATCTCGGATCGTTTTTCGGCAATGCCATCGCCGACTGGAGTGGCGTGGTAGTTACGGTACTGGCCACAAAATACATGTATGAAAAAGGATCGTCGGAAAGCCGGAAACCTCCTCAACAGTGGATGGGACCAGTGCTCGATTTTCTGCGCGACCACTCATTGACCATCTTCCTGCTAGTCACGGGCATTGCGTGGGTCGCGCTTTATGTCGCGATGGACTCCGAAAGTAAGTGGGGACAAGTTGTAGGGAATATTGTTTCCGAGTGGACGCAGATTTTCGGGTTGGTGCTGCTAACTAAAAAGTTGATCGAGCAACATTCGAAAGAAAGTTCAAAATAGTCATTGGTCTTTGGTCGTCGGTCGTTGGCAAAAGCAAACCCCAAGAGCATTAGCTCTCGGGGTTTGACCAACGACTACCGACGAACGACCACCGACGGACTACGCTCTAGCTGGTGTATCCGCGACCATCCACCTTTGCCGTTGCTGCGGTGAATTCTTCGGCAGGATGTCGAGGTAGATCACCGCGTACCGGAATGCCAGGACTACGGCGGTTATCACGGCGAGGCTAGTGGCGAACTCCGTCCACTTGGGAATGTAGTAGACGCCAGAACTGGCTTGCAGGCCGGTGATCGAAACGTTCAGGCGGTTGGCCATAAATCCCATCACGATTAGGCTGCAGGTCCAGTAGAGATATTGAGGGTTGTTGCGCACTTTCTCGCGGCTTAGCAAGATGACCGGCGCGATGACCAGCAGCACGATTTCGAGCCAGAACGACAGCGTCTCTTCGCGCCACAGGAATAAGTATGGTGTGGCGTCGTGGGTGATAAGGTCGACGCCACGGAATAAGCCCCAGAGCGCCAGTAATGGCGCGATCACCCGGCTCACATCACTCAGGATGGTCAGGTCGATCCGAACATTCAGCGAACGCACGCAAAGATAGAGGGCCATGATCGTAACTGCGAGGCCCGCGGGAATTGCGGAGAGATAGAACTCCGTGGTGAGGTACGGGCTGTACCACAGCGGATACAGCTTGCCTTTGGTGATCAGGTAGAGTGCGCCCAGGAACGATTGGTGCATGGAGGAAAGTAGGGTGCCGGCCATGACCAGACCGATCAGAATTTCATGATGCCACTTGAGATAGAACTCGCGAGCCTTGGTCCAAGGGATTTTTTCGACGAGCGCGGGTGAGAACTCGAGGGCGAGCACGGTGGTGTAGAGCATGACGCACCACGATACCTCGAACAGCACTGAGTGCCGGTTCCACATCACGATGGGATGCCAGATGCGCCACGGCAGACCGAGTTCATACATCATTCCGGCGATCACGGAGGAATATCCGAGGAACGAGACGAGGACGGCGGCGCGAAGAACTGGACGGTAGCGCTCGAAGCCGAGCAAGTAGACCCCGGCAGCCAGGGCGAATCCGCCGGCGGAGAGCCCGACTCCGCAAAGAGTACCCAGGCCGACCCACAGCCCCCAGGGTTGAGGATCGGTCAAATGCGTGGACTGCGCGAAACCCAGCGCGAACCGCGCGTAGGTGGCGTAGGCTCCTGCTGCGAAAATCAGAGCCACGATCACTCGCCAGAGAGTAAGTCTTGGAAGCCGTGTCATAACTCAGCTCCTTTCCCGAAAAAACCGTTCACCACAAATTCATTCAAAACTCTTCTTGTCGATGCTCTGCACCCTAGATAGATGTTCGGCCGCGTAAACATCGGCGCGGCGTTGTGTAATCCAATACAAACCCGAAAGCAGCGCGCCGCCCATCAGGATGACTGTGGGCGAATCGCCGAGTGCATTCGCGGTCAGCACTGGCATGGGCTGCTTGGGCGCGGCCGCGAATCCCAACTTCTCGAAGGGCACATCGGAGATGAAGAAAACCGAGGTGCCTCCAGCTTCTTCGCTGCCGTAGATATGCTTCACATACTTCGTGTCGAGCAGGATGCGGCGCTCGGCTTCTTCCAGAATGTCTTCGCGCGTCCCCGAGATCGACGCTTGCACCGGGCAAGCCTCCACGCATGCGGGCTGCTGTCCTTTGGCTTGGCGCGCGGCGCACATGTCACATTTCTTGACATAGGGCGCCAGCTTCGCCCACTCGTATCGCGGCACGCTAAACGGGCAAGCCACCAGGCAATAACGGCAGCCGATACATTTCGAGCTGTCGTAAGTGACCGGACCGGCAGCCGTCTTCTGCAGCGCGCCGACCAGGCAGGCAGATGCGCACGCCGGATCCTGACAGTGCATGCACATGCGGCGCACGTAGCGGTCGCCGTGATCCTCAACGATGGTGAGAGCGGTGGGCGAAAGCTTCGCTTCGGTATCTTTGGGGAAGCCATGAATCTCTTTGCAGGCCTGCTCGCAACTGCGGCAGCCGATGCACTTCGTGATGTCGATCAGGATGGCTCTTGAGTTTTCCATAACCGTTCCTTTCTTCCTGCTGCCTGCCAGCTTTCTACGACAGGAAGAATTCTTTAACGACTTTCTGTTGCAGCTCGGGATTCAAACGCGAGAACAAGCCCACCACGGGCAGTCCGCCGTCTTGTGCGAGTGCGGGGGAGAGCTGCGAGAGCATGCCGTTGAGGCGCATGATGTTGTTCTGCATCCAGGGCGCGACCATGGTGCCTTGCACCAGGTTTTTCTGGTTCAGCGCGAGGTCGGGAGACTTCACGAGCGCCACCCATCCGTCTTTGTAGGGATCGCGAGTAAGCAGCGACGGGTCCTGCAGCGCGTCGTTGTTCACTGCGGTGATCACGCCTTCCACCGGAGAGAGCAAATCGAGCGACACACCTCCGCCATGGATAGTCATCAGCTTCTGTCCCTGACGCACCCAGCGGTTGGGTCCGGCGACTTCGATGCGATCGATCTTGCCGATCAGGTTTCCGGCAAAGCTATCGAGGCCGACGCGGGCATTTTCCGCACCTTCGCGCAAGACCCAGGTGTGGCCGGGATGGAAGCAATATCCCTGGGGGATCTCAAATCCCATCTCGCGTTCGACGCGCGGGGCCTGCGCCCGCACTCCCGGTTCCGGGCGGGCCACCGGTTGGTTCTGAACTCCGCGAAAGTAGCTGATGCTCATAATCAGCAGGAACATCAGGAGGACAAATAGGATCGACATGAGAACCTCCTCGCCGGTGCTTTTTTTGCACGGCTGGCATGTGGGATAGTGCACGTTGGGGACAAAACCAGCGCTCGGTTCGATGCGCTGACAGGCAAGGACTTAGAGGAAGGTAGGCGCACGAAAGGGAACGGGTGCAGATGCGTTTCGCAGGGATTCACTGCGTTTTGCAGCCGTGCGAAAAGCAGGACAGCATTAGCCCTTTGAATTGCCAATTGAAAACCCTGGCAACCGATCGGGGGTTTTAGAGAACTTCGCGCGGGCCCTGCTATTCTGCTCGGAATGCCGCCGGTTCCGTCAGCCGCACTCTCTGATGCCCGCATCTTCGCGGCTTATGTCATCTTTCTTGCCAGTTATCTGGTCTTCGCGCTGGGAAAGTTTCCAGGACTCAAAATCGATCGTCCGGGTGCGGCCATCGTGGGCGCGGTCGCGATGTTCGCCTTCCGCATCCTTGAACCCGACGATTCCCTGAAGTTCATCAACTTTTCGACCGTAGTACTGCTGTTCGCGATGATGCTGATTGTGGGAAACCTGCACCTGGTCGGCTTCTTCGAATGGAATGCCGAGATGGTGCTGCGGCGATTGAAGCCATCGCAACTTCTTCCGGCCGTGATCTTTACCTCGGGGTTCCTGTCGGCGTTCTTCGTCAACGACATCGTCTGCCTAGTGATGGTTCCGTTTGTGGTAAGCATCACCCGCCGCATGCGACTCTCTCCATTGCCTTATTTGCTGGCGGTGGCCACGGCGTCCAACATCGGCAGCGTAGCGACCATTACTGGCAATCCGCAGAACATGTTGATCGGATCGTTCTCGGGCATCAGCTATCGCGACTTTCTATTTCATCTGGGCCCGATCGCTGTAATTGGACTGGTCATCGATTGGGCGATCTTGCACTGGGTACACATGCGCAATGTCGCGCCGCAAGCCCCGACGGACGAAGGCATTCCCTTGCCCGCTCTCGACTTGTCGCGCCTGACAAAGCCCGTGATCGTGGTGACTGCGGTCGTGATTGGATTCTTCGCGGGCGTACCTCCCGCGATGATGGCGGCTTTGGGCGCCGCGGCGTTGCTCATCACGCGGACTCTAGAACCGCAGAAACTTTACCGGGAAGTCGATTGGGGACTGCTGGTGTTTTTTGTGGGACTGTTTCTGATTGTAGGAGGCGCTGAGAACGCTGGCATCGTGCACAAGATGCTGGAGTTGGCGCAGCATTGGAATCTGCAAAAGCTTGGCGTATTCGCCATCGTGGTCGGATGCGTAAGCAATGTAGTCAGCAATGTGCCTGCAGTCATGCTGCTGAAGTCTTTGATCCCGGGATTCAGCGATCCGCATACCGCATGGCTGGCGCTCGCCGTGGCGTCGACCCTCGCGGGGAATCTGACGATCACCGGGAAGCGTGGCCAACATCATCGTGGTCGAGAGTGCGAAGCCGGACGTAGACATTGGTTTCTGGGATTATTTTCGCGCCGGACTGCCGATCACCGTGGCGACCCTGGCGGTCGGCATCGCGTGGCTGGTGTGGGTGAAGTAGCTCATTCGGGAGTGCGGCGTCGGGCGAGGGGAAAATAGTCATCCATGAATACCCACAACACAACTCCGGAACATGCCTCTCCAGTTCCGTTGCTGCAGTTCATCGCATACTTCTTGCGGTTGGGAACCGTGGGATTTGGCGGTCCCATCGCCCTTGCCGGGCACATTCAGCAGGACTTGGTGGACGAGCGCGGATGGATCACGAAAGAGGACTATGTTGAAGGGCTGGCACTGGCGCAGTTGGCACCAGGTCCGCTGGCGGCGCAACTCGCCATCTATCTCGGCTATCTGCGCGCCGGAATATTGGGAGCTACGCTGGTGGGCATTGCTTTCGTATTGCCGTCGTTTCTGATGGTGTTGGCGCTCTCCGCGGCATACGTCCGCTATGGTGGCCTTCGCTGGATGCAGGGAATGTTTTACGGCATCGGCGCCGCCGTCATCGGCATCATCGCCCGCTCCGCGTTCAAGCTCACTCGCGTCACCTTGCGACAAGACAAACTGTTGTGGGCCATCTTTCTCGTACTGGCGTGTACGACGGCATTGAGCTCCCGCGAGATTATTTGGCTGGTTTTGCTAGGGGGCGCTCTAGTGTTGGCGGTGCAGGGGCGGTCGCTTCGCATGAGCCGTCAGAACGCAGGTGCAATATTCTTCACAGGATTATCCATTCAATGGAATGGACCGCTGTGGGAACTTTTTGGTTACTTCGCAAAGGCCGGCATGTTCGTCTTCGGAAGCGGCCTGGCGATCATTCCGTTTCTGTATGGTGGCGTAGTGCAAGGTCACCACTGGCTCAACGACCATCAATTTGTCGACGCGGTCGCAGTGGCGATGATTACGCCAGGACCAGTGGTCATCACCGTGGCCTTCATCGGATATCTGGTAGCCGGCGTCGGGGGCGCCACGTCCGCTGCTTTGGGAGTGTTCTTGCCGGTGTGGGCTGTCGTGGTCGTGCTGGCGCCATCGTACAAACGCTGGGCAAAAAATCCACAGATCAGAGCTTTCGTTTCCGGTGTGACGGCGGCGGCAACTGGCGCAATTGCCGGCTCGGTAGTCGTGCTGGCGAGACGTTCCATTTATGACTTACCGACAGCAGTCATCGCATTGCTCAGTCTGGCGGTGCTGATCAAGTGGAAAGTCCCCGAACCGGCGATCATCGCGGTGGCAGCAGTCGCCGGTTTAGCATTGAAGTAGTCGTGGCGGCGCGACCGTCGTGACATACGACCCATGGTTTGCCGCGATCTCCGTTTGCCGTTGACAGTATTCGGCAAGTGAGCGAAACTCCGGCCATTACCTCTTTCCATCTGAGTGGTTCATGGATCGCTACTCCATTCTCGCTTCCCAAGATGCCTCCGGTCCGCAACCGGTTCCTGTGAAAACGGAAAGTGCGGAAGCGTCTAAGGCTCCGGAACCTTTGCGCTTTCCTGGCGACGACGGTGGGAGATCGCTCTCGGAAATGGCTCAGCGTGATCTGACTGCCGCGCTGCAGTTGCTGGCGGAACGGGCGCAATACATTACCGGAGCGTCAGGCGCAGCCATTGCCTTGCGGGATGGGGGCGAGATGATTTGCCGCGCCAGCGCCGGCTCTTCGGCGCCGGAGTTAGGGGCGCATCTGCAGGTCGACTCCGGGCTTTCAGGAGAAAGCGTGCGCACCAAGCAGATTCTTCGCTGCGATGACGCAGAGACCGATCCGCGAGTGAATCGCGAGAGTTGCCGCGCACTCGAAATCGCGTCTGTGATGGTGATGCCGTTGATTCGCGAACCGGAAGTGATTGGCGTGTTCGAGCTGTTTTCGGGAAGAGTGAATGCCTTTGAAGAGCGCGATACCCTTGCCCTGCAGCGCATCGCTGAGATGATCTTGACGGCTGTCGATCACGCCGAGGCGGCGGAGCGCGCGGAAAAAGAGATTTCGGCGGAGATCAAGGATCCTGAGGTCATCGTTGAGACCGTCGCTGAGAAAAATGCTTTCGAAGAACCTGCCACGAAGGCCCCGATTGAAACCAAGACGATTCCGTTAGTCGCCGACGCGAGCAAGACTCCCGAAGCCCCGGCTCCACTCCCCACGCCGGAGCGCATCATCATCCACAAGTGCGGCAGGTGCGGATTCCCGGTTTCAGAGGGACGGTTGCTCTGTCTGGACTGTGAAGCGGCCGAAGCCACAGAAGGAAAGCCCGCTCCTCCGCCTCTTCAAAGTGACGATTTTGTTCCCAGCTTCGGCGGCGCGGGCATCACGGAAGAGAGTTGGTTGCGCTCTCACTGGTACTTTCTGGTGATTGCCGTGATAGGAGCGATCGTGGTCGGCGTGCTGCTACGTCTCCGCTAGCACAAACAAATTAGAACGGGCCTCGGTGGCGTGTCGCCGAGGCCCCTTCTGTCTCCATGAGGCTCCTGCTCAGGCATTGACCGAAATGCCGCTTGCAGTAGACGTCCCTTGCACAGCGGAAAGTCCCTTGGTCTGCGCAAACTGCTGCAAGTCCTGCTGGAGCGTGGCATAGGTCTGTTGCGCTTGAGAAGAACTGCCCGTTTGCACTTCCTGACCGAGCTGTTGCAGAAGCTGATCGACGGTGTTATTTCCGCCGCCTCCGCCATGGTGATGGCGCATGTGTGCTGCGCGATTCTGGAAGGCCTGTTGAATGGTGGAGTAATCCTGCTGGGCGGCGGAAGTATTGCCGGACTGCAGATCGGTGGAAAGCTGGTTGAAAGCTTGCGTGATCGGACTGGAATTGTCGCTCGACGCGGGACGCAATTTCTCGAGCGAAGCCAGATCCGATTTCGCGGCGGCGAGGTTGCCAGACTGGATATCCTGACCAAGTTGCTGGAAATCCTGCTGGAACTGGGTCTTTGTGTGGTTGCTGTTTATGCTTTGCGAGGCGTAATTGAACAAACTACTGGCAATGCCCGCAACTGACATTGTTTTTTCTCCTTTTCCGGCGAAGACGTCTTGGCCTCCCAATCATGGAGGCAAATCAGCAGCCAATTGTGAATCTGCTGATTTCACAAGGCTTCACGAACCGCGCATCCTGCCGCTAGGCAAAGACGGCCACTTCCACTAGGAGAGGTTTGCCGGGCAGCCTAAGGCGAGTAGGCGATGACGGGCGCGGGATGCTAAACTCTCACTCTTTATGCGGGTCTCCCGGGCGCTTCTCTTCGGCTACCTCCTGCTGGGCGTCCCCTTTCTCGTGCTGATCGCGGGAAGCGGGGCTTTCGCTGCGAATTCCGCGAAACCTAAAACAGCGGCTCGGCCCAACGTCATCCTCATCACGATCGACACCACGCGTGCCGACCGCATGGGATTCTTAGGCTCCGATCGCGGCCTGACTCCGAACCTCGACGCACTCGCGAAGCAAGGGATCGTCTTCACGCGCGCCTACTCGCACGTGCCTTTGACGTCGCCGTCGCACGCCACCATCCTTACGGGCACTTACCCGCAGTTCAATCACGTGAGCGATTTGGGTGACGCGATTGGGAAAGACATTCCCTACCTTCCGGCCATTCTTCATCAGAATGGGTACCTCACGGCCGCCTTTGTCGGCGGCGCGGTGCTCGATCCGAAAGGCGCTGCGCCTGGTTTCGACCGCGGATTCGACAGCTACGATGCCGGCTTCCACGAGCAATCTCCCGGAGAGAGCCGTTACGACAGCATTGAGCGGCGCGCCAGTGTGGTCATCGATCATGCCATCGCGTGGCTGGCGAAACACCCGCGGCGTCCAGTCTTTCTATGGGTTCATCTCTACGATCCGCACGACCCTTACGATCCACCCGAACCTTACAAAACGAAGTATGCGTCGAACCCGTATGACGGGGAAATCGCCTACACCGATGCAAATGTTGGACGGCTTATTGAAGAACTGCGCAAGCGCGCCGTTTATGACGACTCAGTGATCGCGGTTATGGCCGATCACGGCGAGGCCTTCGGAGAACACGGCGAGCGCGAGCACGGAGTTTTTCTTTACGATGAGACCATTCACGTGCCGCTGCTGCTCAAATTTCCGGCTCAGCGGAATGCAGGTACTCGCGTGGAGGAGCGCGCCGGGTTGGCCGATGTGGCTCCCACGATTTTGCAGTCGCTGAAAATTCCGGCTCCCTCGCAGATGCAGGGGACGTCCTTGAATCCCGTCATCGCTCATGCACCTGAGGCGGCAGATCGTTCCATCTACGCTGAATCGGAGTACGCACACATCGCCTACGGATGGGCCATCCTCAGGTCATGGCGTGCGGGAAAATATCTCTACGTGCAGGCGCCAAAGCGCGAACTTTACGATCAGACCAGCGATCCCGGGGCGTTGAAGAACCTTGCGCCCGACGCTGTGGGCGTTGCCGACACACTGGCGTCGCAGCTCGACAACTTCCGCAGCAAGACGAGCGCGGCGGTCGTCGCCAAGGCTGCGATCGATCCGAAGGCCGCCGATAATCTGCGCGCTTTGGGATACGTGAGTTCAGAAGGGGCCCCGACGGAAGACAAGAGCAAGCCGGCCATCGATCCGAAAGACCACATTGAAGTCGCGAACCTGATGCACGAGGGATTGATCGATATCGAAGAGCAGCGCTTCCCTGACGCGATCGCGAAATTGCGCAAAGCGGTCGAACAGGGACCCAACTTCGGCATGGTCTATCTGGAATTGGGAAATGCACTGTTGCAAGGCAAGCAGACTGCCGATGCGATTCCGGTGCTGCGCAAGGCGACGGAGTTGATGCCGGACGCTGGACCCGCGCATGCGCGACTAGGGCTTGCTTTGATGTCCACCAGGGACTGGGCGGGCGCTATCGCCGAGTTCAAAGCTGCGCTCGCTCACAAGGAAGATACGGCAGACTTGCACCTGAATCTTGGAATCGCCTTGGCTAAAAACAGCCGCATTCTCGACGCTGCGCCTGAACTCGAAACCGCGGTAAAGATGGATCCGGCGAGTTTCCCTGCGAATCTCGAGGCGGGACGTATTCTCGGCATGCAAAACAAGTTCGACGCGGCGCTTCCCTACCTGCAGCAAGCCGTGCTGCTGAATCCGAACTCGCAGGATGCGCACCATTTTCTGTCGAACGTCTATCGCAAGCTTGGCAAAGAGGATGAAGCCGATCACGAACAGGACGAAGCGGATCGGCTGAAAGAAGCAAAGCAGTAAACCCCAGCGGCTAAAGCCGATCGATTCGATTATCTCTGGTGCTACGGCTGAAGCCGTAGCCTGATACGAGGCTAGATCTTCAACCGGCACGCTCCGTTAAACTGTTCTCGTGATTCCGGCCGGCTACATGGCGAAGCGCCTCTATACGAAACCGGATTATCTCACGGCTCTGCAAGTTACGGATATCTACTCCGTCAGTGGCTGCATTTCGGAAGACTTCGCTGACTACATTCCTCGCTGGAAGCACAATGGTTACTGGCTCTTCGATTCTCCCGAAATCATTCGCGAGGCCGCAATCGCTGAATCGGTCGCGCTGGAGCGGACGTCGCTTTTCTTTTACGAAGTTTACGAAAAGCAGTTCGATGGAGAGGAATGGCTGGCATTCTCACCACAACCGTTCCCAACGAGCATCGTTATCCCCCAGACAAAACACATTGAAGGGTTCGACATTGTGACGTTTTATGCGGGAACTTCGCCCGAGCATTCTCCTCTTTCGTGCAACGGGATGGCAAAGGAAGTCCCGACCAATAAACGTTGTCTAATTGATTCTTTTGAAGAAGCTAAGGCTGCGCTCGTCCGGGGCGCTTTCAAGAATGCTGAACCTGGACCGTACCGAATCTTCTCCGTCTACTCCGTCGACTCCCCATGGCCCTGATCGTTCCCCCGGCTATCCATGAACGATTGCAGAATCAGCACCGCGGCCATTTGATCGACGACTTGCCCGCGACGCTTGATCGACATCTCGGTTTCGCGAAGCAGGCGGTTCGCCTGGGCTGAGGTCAGCCGCTCATCCCAGAGGTGCACGGGTAATTGGAAATGCTTTCGCAACTCCTCCGCGAAAAGCTGCATCTTTTCTGCCTGCGTGCCTTCCAGCCCGCTCATACGTAATGGCAGTCCAACGACAATTTGCGTGACTCCATACTCGCGGACGATCTTCGCGAGCACCTCGAAGTCAAGCCGTTTGTTCTGACGATGAAGAGTGTCGAGTCCTTGCGCGGTGATGCCTAGAGGGTCGGAGATGGCGATCCCGATTCTCCTGGACCCCACATCGAGGCCAAGCATGCGCGGGTGATCGGGGCTGGCGAGAGAGCCGGTTGGGTCGGAGGGCACCTCAGGATTATATGGCCCGGACGCCGCGGCGAAAGTAGACTACGATATGCCCATGGCAACCCAGAATGCCGAGCTTCAACCGCAGGCTGCAGCGCCAGGCGCGGCTCCTCCGGAGCTCGCCAAGCGGCACTGGGCTTTGAACCTGCTCGGCATCGTGTTGATCCTCGGGCTTTGCTACTGGGGAGAGACCGTGCTGGCGGTGGTGCTGGTCTCGGTATTGCTTGCATTCATTCTCGCACCGGTGGTCGATCTACTCATGCGTCTGCGCTTGCCACGTAGCGTGGCCGCCGGGTTTGCGGTTCTCATGCTGATGGCGGCCATCGGCCTGGTGGTCTATTACTCCGCCAACCAGGCCTCAAGCTTCCTTGAGGATTTACCGAAATACAGCGGCAAGATTCGCCAGGAAATCCTGCGCTTTCGCAAACGTGCGGCAAGTCTGGAAGCGCTGAACGAAGGTCCGGAAAAAGGAGTCGTCAACGTTCATCCCACGCAGGATTGGACGGAAGTTTTAACCCGCGGAGTGGGCTCGGCCAGCGGGGCAATTCTTGCCGCCTCTTTCATCCCGTTCCTGGTCTATTTCATGTTGAGCTGGCAGCAACACGTGCGCTCGGCCACGGTCATGCTCTTCCCCATGGACAACCGGCACACTGCCTACATCACTCTGGGATTGATCTCGCAGATGATTCGCAGTTTCATGGTGGGCAATCTGCTCATTGGGCTGCTGATTGGATTTGCCAGCACGGTGGTCTTTGGAATTTTGGGAATTCCCTTTTTCTATTTTGTAGGATTCATCAGCGGATTTCTCAGCCTCATCCCATACATGGGGATCGTGCTGGCGCTGGCGCCTCCGGTATTTCTGGGGGTTGGCCACCTCGCCTCGCAAGACTTCTTCTACGTAGTTGTCACCGTTCTCGGGCTGCACGTGATTGCCGTCAACGCCCTCTATCCCAAAATTCTGGGCAATCGCCTGCGACTGAACCCACTGGCTGTCACCCTATCGGCGCTGGTATGGGCGGTCCTCTGGGGCGCAATCGGCCTGTTGCTCGCGGTTCCCATCACCGCGGCAACCAAGATCATCTTCGACCACGTCGAATCGCTGAAGCCGTATGGGGCGTGGCTAGGGGAGTAGAGCGGACCTCGGACTTCAGACCTCAGACGTCAGACCTCGGACTTCGGACCTCGGACTTCAGACCTGAGGCTTCAGCCCACCGAACATCTGCGTGTGACATCTGACGTTGTCTGACCTTCAGTCCTTCAGCAGAATGACTTTACTGAGAAATCAATTGAGGGCGTATGAATTCCTATCGTGATTTGCGCGTTTGGCAGAAATCAATGGAACTGGCGCTGGCGCTCTACCGCGAAACTCGCGGATTCCCGAAAGAAGAACTCTATGGCTTAACGAGCCAGATGAGACGCGCAGCCGTCTCGGTTCCTAGCAACATCGCCGAGGGCAAAGGCCGGTCAACCGACAAAGACCGAAACTTGTTCTTCTGCCACGCTCGAGGATCGCTGCTCGAACTGGAAACGCAAATCCTGATCGCCACAGAACTCGGCTATCTCGACGCCCGAGGTAGCGAGAAGTTGGTCAACCTGTGCGGTGACACCGGTCGCATGCTGAATGCCTTGATCCAGTCCATAAAAATTCCCACGAAGGTCGCTTAGAAGGTCTGAGGTCTGAGGTCTGAGGTCTGAGGTCTGAGGTCTGAGGTCTGAGGTCTGAGGTCCGAGGTCCGAGGTCCGAGGTCCGAGGTCCGAGGTCCGAGGTCCAGTGAGGTCCGAGGTCTGAGGTCCGAGGTCCGAGGTCCGAGGTCTGAGGTCTGAGGTCTGAGGTCTGAGGTCTGAGGTCCGAGGTCCGAGGTCCGAGCTCTGAGGTCTGAGGTCTGCTCTTACGCTTCGAATTCCGAAGCTTCCGGAAACCTCAGCTTGCTCTTGGAGAGGGCGAGAGTGAGCATCTCTTCGATCACCGGTTCATCGCAATTCTTGGCCATCGCCAATTCGCTGACCAGGAGGTAGCGGGCGCGTTCGAGCATCTTCTTTTCGCGGAAAGAGAGAGGCTTCGAGGTATTCAACATCAGCAGGCTTTTCAGAACGGCGGCAACTTCGAGGAGGGATCCGGTCCGCATGCGCTCGGAATTTTCCTTGAAGCGGTATTTCCAATCGGTATTGCTGTCGCACTCGCCGTCGGTCAGGTAGTCCACAATCTTCTGGATTTCTCCATTTTTCACCACGCGGCGCAGGCCCACAGTGGTTACGTTGTGAAACGGCACCATGACCTTCAGACTGCTGGATTTGATCTTGAGGAGATAGAACTTTTCCACCGTAGCGCCGATCGTCCGGCTGCTGATCTGTTCGATAACTCCCACGCCATGATTGGGATAGACGACCTTGTCACCTATGTGGAAACTGCCATCAGCACTAATCATGAAGGAACACCCACTAACGCGGCAGGCCAGAAGACGACTACTTAGCTTCTATTTTAGCCGAAGCGCACGGGAAAGGCAATTTAGGACGGACCTCGGACGTCAGACCTCAGACTTCCGCTTGAAGCTCCTCGATTTCGCTGAGGTCCGAGGTCTGAGGTCCAAGGTCTGCCTCAGGGGTTTATAATCCCCTAAAGCATGAGCACAGAAGCGATCAAGAAGAAGCTGCAGGATGAGATTGCCACGCTCGAGCACGAGCTGACGCATGACTTGCCGAAGGAATTGAAGAAAGCAGTCGCCCTCGGAGATCTCAGCGAGAACGCTGAATATCACATGGCGAAGCAGCGCCAGGAGTTCGTCAAGGCGCGACTGCGCCAGCTGGGACGCCGCCTCGCCGACCTGTCGCTCATCAATATGAACAACATCCCCAAAGACAAAGTGGGGCTGGGTTCAACCGTCAAAGTCTTCGATAACACCAAGAATGAGGAAATGGAATACCAGCTGGTGACCAGCGAAGAGTCTGACTTCGCGGCGGGTAAAATTTCCACCACTTCGCCCATCGGACGCGCGCTTCTCAACAAAAAGGTAGGCGACACCGTCACCGTGGTTTCTCCGAACGGAAATCGCGAGATGGAAGTCTTGAGCCTGGTCACCATTCATGACGAGGCCGCCGCTGGATGAGCGCGACCTGGACCAGCGCCTTCGGCCGTGCCTGTGGTGTGCTGCTAGATGCCATTGTCCGCTGGCTCGCGCTCGCGCGCATCAATCCGAACGTGCTGACTTTTCTGGGATTGGTGGTCAACACTATCGCCGCATTCCTGTTCGGCTACGCCAACGGAGATAATCAGGCTCGCCTGTTCCGTCTGGCCGGACTGGTCATTATCGGGTCGGGATTTTTTGATCTCGTCGATGGGCGCGTGGCCCGCGCCAGCGGTAAGGTTACTAAGTTCGGCGGATTCTTCGACTCGGTCATCGATCGTTACAGCGATGCTTCCCAATTTTTTGGATTGCTGGTTTATTACGCGCGCGGCGACCGTTTCTTCTACGTCGTCCTAACGGCGTTTGTCATGATCAGTGCCATCATGGTGAGTTACACCCGGGCGCGCGCGGAGTCGCTGATCGGCTCGTGTCGCGTGGGTTTCATGGAACGGCCGGAACGTCTGGTCTTAGTCATCATCGGCGCCTTGTTCAACCGCATGGCTCCCGTGCTCTGGATCATCGCAATCCTGTCGACGATTACCGTCATCCACCGCATCCGCTACACCTACACCCGCACCAAGGGAGTGGATGCCATTCCCGCGCAAGCCGCCTGATTTTGGTCGTTGGCAAAACCACGAACTACTCTGACGCTTCATCCTCTTCGTTGTCATTTACGATATCCACAACATGCCCTCGCACTGTGTAGGTGAGCTTCTGATTTTCGTCAGGCTCAAAACTCACGCGGACCGGTTGCCGCTGCCATGCGGGCGAAGGACATTCCGAGTCGGGCATATCGTCTTCACTGGCTTCGCCGAGAGCTTTCTTCAAGATGGGCTTGCGGCGCCCTAGCTGCGCGACGATCGCATAGAGCTTCTTACCATCGTCGGACACTCCGCAATAGGCGATGTAGTCGCGATACCAGCTCGCGGTGGAGTAGTAAGCGTCGAACTCCGGCAGGGCGATCTGCGAAATCTTGCCGGTGACGCGATCGATCAGCAGCCATCCTCCACGCTGCCAATGCCAGCGCGGCGGCGCTGCTGATTCTTCCGGAAGGCTATCGTTCACACGGAACATTCGGCGCACCACAAAGAGACGATCGGTGACGTCATGCGTCGAACCCATGGTGAATTCCTTCAGCCGGGCGTCGACGTATAGTGCGCGAATTTTCAAGTCGAGCGCTTTGTCTTCCGCGGGGCCAACGAGCCATTTCACCGCCGTGACTTTGCCGAACGCGATCACATGCGGCTTGGGGGCGGCCCAGCCGGACGACACTAATAGAATCCAGATGGGTGCGAAAAGAGAAAAATAAGAGCGCATGCAGAGATGCTATGCACCGTCCAATTTGCGAAGCAAGGTCAGATGACACAACCCGGCCGACCTCGTCCCGGGCTGGGACAAAGATTGAACTGAAACGGATTTGTAGAAACCGCAGCTGCTGACACTGATGTTCCTGATTACAAATGGCTTGCACGTTTTGGCGGACGATGTCACAAAGTCCGGAGGAACCATGTATCTCTCGTTATACTCGCGAATCCACTACAATATCGATTTAGTACCTGTGGGGGCGGTATGAATTCGTTCCACAAATTGCGTACAACTTCTTCGCCGCTGCTTCAGTCTTATAAAGAGATGGCTGATGTGCTGCCCCGCCGGCGTCTTCCTCGCATCCTGGTGGTTGATGACAATCCGGACACAATGAAGCTGATGCAGGAGTTGCTCGCGACTCGCGGCTACGACGTAGTTGCCGTGGGAGACGCGTCTGCGGCCGAAGCGGAAGTGCGGCGCGTCCCTCCCGATGTCATTCTGTCGGACGTCATCATGCCGGGGAAGTCGGGCTACGAACTTTGCCGTGACTTGAAAGATGATCCCGCGACCCGTTTGATTCCGTTCGTGTTGATCACCGGACTCTCCGATCGCGAAGACAAGCTCAAGGGGATTGAGGCCGGAGCAGACGATTTCCTGAATAAGCCGATCTTCTCGGAAGAATTGTTCGCCCGGGTCAAGTCTCTGCTCAAGCTAAAGGAATTCACCGACGAACTAGAGACGGCTGAATCGGTACTCTGTACCCTGGGTCGCAGCGTAGAGAGCCGTGATCCCTACACTGAAGGACATTGCGAACGCCTCGCGCAAAACGCCAGTAATCTCGGACGGCATCTGGGTTTGGAAGGCGATGCGATCGTCGCGCTGCGGCGTGGTGGATATCTGCACGACCTGGGAAAGATCGCTGTGCCCGATGAGATTCTGAAGAAGGGATCGAACCTGACTCCGGAGGAGTGGGAGGTCATGAAGCAACATCCCATTACCGGGGAAAACATCTGCAAGCCTCTAAAATCGCTGCGTCTGGTGTTGCCGATTATCCGCAATCATCATGAGCATTCCGATGGCAGCGGGTACCCGGACGGCTTGCGGAAAGGCGAGATCCCCCTGCTCCCCAGAATTCTGCAAGTAGTCGACGTTTATGATGCCTTACGCACCGCCCGCCCCTACAAGCCCGCTCTGACGCATGAGCAATCTGCGATCACCATGCAACAAGAAGCCGACGCAGGCCTGTGGGACGGCGAATTGGTATCGGAATTCTTCTCTATGTTGCGCAAGGAAGAACAGGTAGCCTGAAGTCAGTTCTCGGTTCTCAGTTCTCAGTTCTCGGTTCTCAGTTCTCGGTTCTCAGTTCTCAGTTTCTTTATCTCCCAAGTTTGATTTTTGGCCTTGTAGGCTTATTCTTGCATCCAAGTTCTTTGGCTCAGTTGACTGAGAACTGAGAACTGGGAACCGAGAACTGAGAACTACCTTGACTTACAGCATCGTCATTCCGGCTTACAACGAGAGCGCCCGCATCGCGGCTTCGCTCGATCGGATCCTTGCGTACTCCGCCGGGCAAGGATGGGACGCTGAGGTGATCGTCGTCGACGACGGGTCGACCGACGGCACCGCCGAGATCGTTCGCGAATACTCGCGGCGCAATTCGAATCTTCATCTGCTGCCGAATCCCGGAAATCGAGGCAAGGGATACAGCGTCCGCAATGGAATGCTGCATGCCCATGGCGAGATTCTGTTGTTCAGCGATGCTGATCTTTCTTCGCCCATTGAGGAAGCGCACAAGCTATTCGAGGCGATCGCACGCGGCGCGGAGGTTGCCATCGGATCGCGCTGGGTACAGAGCGAACTGCAGACGGAGAAGCAGCCCCTCCATCGCCAGCTCTTTGGACGCGCCTTCAACCTCGCGTTGCGTCTGACCTTGGGCCTGCACTTCAAAGACACGCAGTGCGGATTCAAGGCTTTCACCCGCCGCGCGGCTCAGACAATTTTCCCGCTGCAGACCATCGAGCGCTGGGGATTCGATCCTGAACTGATTTTTCTGGCGCGGAAGTTTGGATTTCGCGTCGAGGAAGTTCCGGTCAAGTGGGCTCACCGCGAAGGCACGCGTATCAACCCCTTGCGAGATGGCATCCGCATGCTGGGAGAGATGATGCAAATTCGCTGGAACGCCATCACCGGGAAATACTCCCGGCCGGGGCTGGCCCCCGCCGCTACGAAGCCGCCCGTCGCATAACTCGAAACGGCCGCACCGTCACGCCCTGGCCTTTCTTGAATACCACCGTCATGTCCGCGGCACAGTGATCGCACAGCCAGAAGAATTCCACGTGCGGGCCGTGCTCGCGGAAGTCAGGATCGGCGGCGACGATTTCCTCGCGATCAAGGCGAAAAAGTTTTCCCTGGTGAAGATACAGAAAGTGATTCGAGCAAGCCGGATTTGCGCACTTGGCAAGCATGACCGCCTCAGCTCTGGCGGGCCCGTGTAAGAGTATTTTACTACGAATGGCAGGGAGTCCGGCTGTCCTTAACAGTGGCTCGATGTCAGCTGGCCACGCGGGCTTTTGGGTTTGCGATCTTCACCGCTTCGGCGACTTTCTCCCCCATCTGCGAAGTGCTTAGCGTCTGTCCGGAGCGCACCAGGTCGGCGGTGCGGCATCCTTCATTCAATACGGCCGAGACCGCGAACTCAATGCACGACGCTTCTTCCTCCAACTGAAACGAATGCCGCAAAAGCATGGCGGTGGAGAGAATTGCGCCCAAGGGATTGGCAATGCCGCGTCCGGCAATGTCAGGAGCAGAGCCGTGGACTGGTTCGTAGAGACCGACTTTGCCGCCGATACTGGCTGAGGCCAGCATGCCCAACGAGCCGACGACGCCTCCCGCCTGGTCTGACAGAATGTCGCCGAACATATTCTCGGTGAGCATCACATCGTATTCCGCAGGATGCGCCACGAGCGCCATCGCCGCCGAATCCACGTAGGTGTGGGAAAGCTTCACGTCGGGATAGTCGTTCCCTACCCGTGTCACTACTTCGCGCCACAGCCGAGAACAATCGAGCACGTTTGCCTTGTCAACAGAGATGACTTTGCGCTTTCGGCCTCGCGCAAGATCAAATGCCACTCGCGCGATACGCTCGATCTCTTTTTCCGAGTAGCGCATGGTGTCGATCGCGACACGATCGCCGGTGGGTCCGCTGGTGGCCCGAGGTTCACCGAAGTAAATGCCTCCCAGCAGTTCGCGCACAATCAGGATATCGGTGCCGCGCACGATCTCTGGGCGGAGGGGCGAACTGTCTTCGAGCGCTTGAAAACATACCGCCGGGCGTAGGTTCGCGAAGACGCCGAGTTCTCTGCGAAGGCGGAGCAGACCGCTTTCGGGACGAAGATTCGGGGGAACGTTGTCGAAGGCAGGTCCGCCTACCGCGCCGAGAAGCACAGCTTTCGACGCGAGGCAACTTTCGAGTGTGTCGGCGGGGAGAGGATCATTGCTCGCCGTAAGAGCGGCACCGCCGATATTTTTGCGCGTGACCTCGAGTTCGTGGCCGAAGGCTTCGGCGACGTTGGCGAGAACGCGGAGGGCTTCGTCCGTAACTTCAGGGCCAATACCATCACCGGGGAGGATTGTGAGTTTGACGAGCATGAGCGCTTATTTTAGTTCCGGACCTCGTCGAATCCCAACCCCTCCCCCCCGCCACCTATACACCCCACAAATAATCTTCCTGCTCGCTGTGATGATCTGCGATCAGATTTCGCGGCACGCTAATGGATTCCGGATTCTCCGCGAGCGAAACCGGGAACGTCTTGGTCGAGTAGCTGATGGTCTTACCTGCTCCGGCGCTCGCAGCGATCGCCACCGGTAGAGGTTCGACATGCGCCGGCGGAATGCGCCGGGCCGCGCCTCGACTTTGCTCAATCAACTCGATCAGATGATGATCGCGAACGTGCTTGATCTTGTCGGCCAGCACGACGAATTCGCGGTAGAGGTCATCGAGTTCGCGCCGGTCGAATTCGTATCCAAGCTGTTCGCAGCGCAGACGCAGCGCGTGACGGCCGGAATGCTTCCCCAGCACCAGAGTCGAATCGGGCACGCCCACCGACTGTGGAGTCATGATCTCGTAAGTCAGCGGATTCTTGAGCACGCCGTCCTGGTGGATACCGGCTTCGTGAGCGAAGGCATTGCGCCCGATGATGGCTTTGTTCGGCTGGACGGAGACTCCCGTAACTTCGCTCAACAGCTGGCTCGAAGGATAAAGCTGCTCGCTGGCCAGTCCGGTTTCGTACGCGTAGCGATCGGGGCGAACCCGCATCGCCATCGCGATCTCTTCAAGAGAGGCGTTGCCGGCGCGCTCGCCAATGCCGTTGATCGTGCATTCAACTTGGGTCGCGCCGGCGGCCAATGCGGCCATCGTATTCGCAACCGCAAGTCCGAGATCGTTGTGGCAATGGACCGAGATGGTCGTCTTCTCGATTCCGCGTACTTGCTTGCGGACTTTCTGAATTAACGCTCCGAATTCTTCGGGCACGCTGTAGCCAACGGTGTCGGGAATGTTCAGGGTGGTCGCACCGGCATCGACTACCGCTTCCAGCAGTTGGCAGAGGAACTCCGGATCAGTGCGGGTTGCGTCTTCGGGAGAAAACTCCACATCGCTGCAGAGCGACTTCGCAAATCGCACGGCGTTTCGGGCCTGGTCAAGACATTGTTCGCGGGAGATCCGCAGCTTGTATTTGAGGTGGATGTCAGACGTGGCGAGGAACACGTGAATGCGCGGATGCGTCGCCCGATGCAGTGCCTGCCAGGCACGCTCGATGTCAGCGGTACACGCCCGGGCCAAGCCAGCGATGACCGGACGACCGATGACCGCTGCGATCGCCTGCACCGCTTCGAAGTCGCCTTCGGAGGCGATGGGGAACCCGGCCTCGATCACGTCCACACCCAGCCTGTCGAGTTGGTGGGCCATGCGCAGCTTTTCCTGCACGTTCATGCTGCAACCGGGCGACTGCTCGCCATCTCGCAAGGTCGTGTCGAAGATCGTGATCCGTGCTCGTTCCATTTCCGAAAGCCTCCTGAGGGTCTAGGGGCCTTATCCTACGTAGACAGGCGAATGAAGCAAAGCTTATAATCCTACGATTATCATTAGTTATACTTAAGATCATAAGCGGAACTAATGGGGACTGAAGTTCCGCTAACGAGAGGAACGATGGACCTCGCTCAATTGGAAGTGTTTCTGACGGTGGCCCGAGAGGGACGTTTCTCGCGCGCCGCCGAGAAGCTTTACCGCACCCAATCGGCGGTCAGCCAGTCGATACGCAAGCTGGAAGAAGAAGTGGGAGAGCCTCTTTTTGACCGATCCTCGCGCGAAGGCATTCTGACCGACGCTGGGCAGGTGCTGCGCGAATACGCGGAAAGGCTGTTAAATCTGCGCAATGACGCGCAGGAGGCGCTGGTTGAGTTGCGATCCCTTCACCAGGGAAAGCTGGTGATCGCGGCCAATGAATTTACGGCGCTCTATCTGCTTCCTGTGTTGGCAAGGTTTCGCCGGCTACATCCTATGATCAAGATCACGGTGCAGCGATCGCTGGGTAGCCATATCCCTGACGATGTGCTGCGGCACAACTGCGAGTTTGGAGTCCTTACTTACGATCCGCAGGATGCGCAACTGCACGCGATTTCCGTGTATCTCGATGAGTTGATCTTCGTGGTTCCTCCGAGCCATCCGCTGGCAAAGGCGCCGCAGGTCAGTATTCGTCAACTGGGCGCGGAGACGTTTGTAGCGCACATTGTCGCGTCGCCTTACCGAGAGAAGGTGATTCAAGCGTTCAAGCGTCACAAGACGCCGTTGAACATGGATATCGAGCTACCCACGCTACAGGCGATCAAACGCTTTGTGGCGATGGGAAATGGGGTCGCGCTGGTGCCCGAGATCAGCGTGGAAGGCGAACTGGCGCGGGGAGAGCTGGTGAGGATTCCCGTGCGCGAGTTGCGGCTGCATCGCAAGTTACGTTTGATTTATCGCAAGTCGGCGAGCTTGTCGCATGCCGGTCAAGCGTTCTTGAAGGTTGCGGAAGTAATCGCGAGCGAACGTGGCGAGCAATACCGATTTCAGCGGGAGCGTTAGTGTCATGTGGCGCGGGCGCCCTCGCCCGCGTCTCACCAGGAGCAAAATCTGTTTCTACGAAGACTTCCTGCTAGGAAAAGACTTTCCCTAAGGTGGCTAGAATCGAAACGGCCCGATTTTCTTTGCTCTTGGCTAGACGCGGGCGAGAGCGCCCGCGCCACATTTGTTTCAATTCGGGCGGGGACGATAGGCCAGCACGGCTTCTTCTAAGGTCGGATGGACTTCCAGCACCGAAACCAGATTGGTCAGTCGCAACACTTCCAAAACGTTGCGACGCGGAGCTGCCAGTTTCAACGAGCATCCGCTGGCCTGTGACCAAAGCTCTACCAGAACGAGTTCTCCCAATCCTGCGCTGTCGATCACCTCAATCTCGCTTAGATCCACAATCAACTGCTTGGTCTGCGGAAGCAGTTCCGCGACCCTTCGCGAAAACTGGGCAGCCTCTTCGCGATAGGTGATCCGTCCCTGACAACGCAAAACGATGACGCCTTGAACGGCCACCGACTCCAGCTTCAACTTTGAATGCCGCACCCGCCCCCAAGCTCCGTGCGATTGCGGCCACGTTGAGCAAAATGATGTGTGACTCATGACTTGAGCCTAGTCCAAACAGGTTTCAGGGAGGTTTACGGGAGGTGAAAAGCAGGTTAAATCTCGTGGTTCCCCGGGCCCCGGCAAGGTAGTTTTTTGTGCTGTCGGATTGGTTAGTCCGGCATCTAAAAACCGTTACTCGAGGTGAATCTTTGCTTCTTACAGGAGGAAGTGCTGTGCAGAAAGTAGCGGTTATGTCATTGATTTTACTGGCCTTTAGCGGATTGGCGGCGGCCCAGGTACCGGCGGGCAATGTCTTTTTCGGCTATTCCTACGTTCACGCCCCCCTGGTCACCAACGAGAGCGTGAATCTGAACGGTTGGAATGGCTCGCTGGAGGGCAAGTTCCTGCCGTGGATCGGGCTGGTCGCGGATGTGGGAGGATATTACGGCTCGCAAACCAAGCCTGGGGTGGCTCGGGTGAATGGAAACGTTTATACCTTTTTGGGGGGCCCGCGAGTCTCAGTGAGCGTCGGGAAATTCCGCCCCTTCGCGCACGCCTTGTTTGGAGCTGGTCACACCAGCGCGAATGGCGGCGGATACTCGGCGTCAGACACTTCGTTTTCCGACGCCCTGGGCGGTGGATTGGACTACAAAATCATCAAGGGTCTCGCCTGGCGCGGACAGCTTGATGCTCTCCAAACCCGCTTCTATGGTAGAGACCAAAACAGCCTGCGTTTCTCCACTGGTATCGTGATTCATTTCTGATTGCTTCTCGAACGGAAAAAGAAAACCGGCCAGACGGTGGCCGGTTTTTCTTTTCACGGAGGGAGAACCTAGCTTTGCCAGTATTTGTGGTCGCGAAGGAAGAAGCTCTCGTTCCAGTAATTGCACGCGGTGGAGAGAAAAAGCTTTGCGACGCGGAAGTGCCCCATCTTCTCGAAGCGCCGGTTGGTGGTGTAAACGCCTCCGCGCACGATGCCGAACCTGCTTCGTGCCACCCGGCTGCTCAACAAATAGTCTTCGGCGAAGTGAACCTGCTCATGGAATCCGCCGAGTTCGTTGAAACGCTGCCGGTCGAATAACATGAACATCCCAGTGCTGAAGGGGCGATGCAATTGCGACAAATACTGGAACAGGTCGTTGGTAGTGTAGAGCAGATTGTCGAATAGTCCACCGCCGCGGCAGAGGATATTCGTGGTCACGCAATGCAAATGCTTCTTCTGCGCCGCTTCTATGGCGCGGCGAATCAACGATGGATGCGCGGGTTCGATATCAGCATCCATGAAGAGTACGTACGGTGTTTCCGCCCGAGCAGCGCCGGCGTTGCGTCCCACGGAAGGCAGCCCGCCACGGATCACCTCAACGTTCAGACGATCGCGGAAGCTCATCACGATGTCGGGCGTCCCGTCAGTAGAGTTGGCGTCAGCGACCAACACCTTCGTACTGCGCATCTTCGGGTAGTCCTGCATCGTCAGCGAAGTCAGCAAATTCGGCATCAGCTTCGCTTCGTTCTTCGCCGGAATAATGATCGTCAGCTCGCTCGTGGTATTCATGGATTTGAACTCCTTCCGCATCGACCGTGATGTATGTGGGCCGCGAATCGGTCCAACTGCCCGAGTTGTAATACTCGATCCCTTCGCGTTGCTGGTACAGGGGCACGTGGGTGTGGCCGCAGAAAATTCTGTCTGCCTGATGGGCACGCGCGTGCGCTAGCGCCCCGGCAGCGACTTTCTCGGTCAGGCGCAACCAGCGAATGTGGATGCGATCGACGTAGCGCGAGAGGCCTTTGCCCTTGAAATCAAGCTTCTGCAATTGCAGGTGTAGGAATGAACCCACGGTGCTGATCAGAAAACTTCTTGCCATGAAGCGGTCAAATTGATGCCCGTGGATGGCAATATGCCGGCGCCCGAGGAAAGTCCCAACTGTATTCCTGATAGGCTTTCACCCCGACCAGGTGCGACATCACGTCGACCAGGCCCTGATCGTGATTCCCTTCCACCCAGACGACTTCGATTCCGCGTTTAGGATTCGAAAGCTTGCGGATGTAGCCGAGAAATTTCCAGTGGGCTTTGGTGAGGCGGCGGAAGTTCAGGTCAGAAAAGATGTCGCCCAGCAGGATGAGGCGGCGGAAACGGTTCTCCCGCAGCATCCGCGTGGCCTCTTCCGCGCGGCTTACCTCCGACCCTAAATGCAGGTCAGAAAGGATGAGCGTGTCATACACGGCCGCCATACTCATCCTTGTAGTCAACAATTGTTACGGGGTAATGAAAGGATAAAGAAAATACGATGAATGGGTTACTCCAACGGTAATCTCGCGGAGCCGGTTACCTGGAGCGCAATTCATTCATTTGGCGAGACTTACTTCGGTGTGGGCGGCACGTACTCTTTGGGCGGGGCCACTCCGGGGCCGAAGAAATATTGCTCCATCTGCTTCACGATCACTTCCTGATCTTCGCGACGCGCCGGGTTCAGGCGGTACTCATTGAGCAACATCTTGCAGAACTCCATCCACTGTCCCCAGGCTTCCTTGGAGACGTTCTCATAGATCTTCTTCCCCAGATCGGTGTCGAAGGGCGGCTCGTCGAGCCCAGGAAGTTCTTTGTGGAGTTTCGCGCAATTGACCATGTGCTCTGCCATAGAGTTCCTCAAAGAGAAATTATCTCATACGGCAGAGCACGTGGCAGGTTGGAGGGGACGGAACTAAGGCGCTCGATTACTTGCGGACCAGCGCTGCGCGCTCCGTGCCTTCCGGCTGTAAGACTTTCGCATCGACTACTTTCTTGTTCTTGGGGCGATCTTGTGAGGCCAGCTTGATCTTGCGCGGTTTGCCTGCGTCAGTTGCGGCAACTTTGGTGACATGAGAGGCCGGCTTCGCCCACGGGTCGTACCAGGTAGGGTCCATCTCCTGTTGCGCGAAAGCGGGGAGCAGCAGTGCGAGTGCGACGGTTCCAAGTAGGGTTGCATCGATGGCGAGTTTGCGGAAGCTTTTCATGATGTCACCTCGGGGAATTCGCGGTTGAAGAATGCAACTCCCTTGCCACTGCTCGGGAATGCAGGCGACTCTGGGTAAACGACTGAAGACAAAGCGCGGCGTGCTGACCAACGCCATCTGATCAGCAGCCGAGATCGAAGTCCCGCTCGATTTGCTAGCTCTTGGGTTCAGCTCCGCTAACCGAAGGGTTAAAGAAGCCTTCCGCCTTGACATGCATCGGCATTCATGCGAAACCTACGCACACATCCAATTGGCTGGTGGAATTCATCTGAAGCGACGCAGTCGAGGAGGCCATCCCTTGTTCCAACTCTCCGCGAGGTCGATACGTATCTTGACGGTCGTGATCTTCCTAGTGGCCATCCCCGCGCTTGCTCAGAGCGTGCACCCCGAGGAAGGAAAGGTCACTGCAGACTTCTTCGTCGCGACCAACGGCAACGATGCATGGAGCGGCAAACTCGCGGCTCCCAACGCCGCGAAGACAGATGGCCCGTTTCTGTCGATCGTGCGCGCGCAGAAAGCGGTGCGGGAGGCTAAGCATGAGTCCGGGATTACGGTCATGCTGCGCAAAGGCACGTACTACCTGGGATTCCTTCCCAACACTGGCACTCTGAAATTCACCGGCGATGATTCGGGCAAATCGAACCGTCCGATCTTGTGGACGAATTATCCCGGCGAGACCCCCGTCATCAGCGGCGGTCTGCCCACCGGGAAAGACGGCATGGACCTTACCTGGAAGAAGGTGTCGGGGAATCTCTGGCAAGTGGCGTTGCCGGCAGGAATCGAGCCCTTTGAGTACCTCTTTTACAACGGCGAGCGCCGGATCCGCCCGCGGGTGCAGTCGCCGAACGGTACGGGCTACTACATGCGCAACGGTTCGTGCTATTCGACGGTCGCCCAGCAGACGGTGGATCCGGTGCAATGTAATCTGGGAACCTATCTCAGAATTGCCAGCCCTGTCGATGCTGATACCGCCGCCGGCGAGAACTGCCCTTCTTCCTCGAATCCGCGTGGCCGCCGGAAATGTCTCGACCGCTTTTACTATTCTCCTGACGACCCGATCACGGCTTTTGCCAACCTGACTCCGGCGGATTCGCCCTGGCATCGATGCCGCATGAAGGAATCGAGTTCTTACCCACAGGGCGATATCGAAGTCATGATCTTTGATTCGTGGAGCGTCGATGACATGCGGCTGGCGTGTGTTGATACCTCAAGCCACATCGTTTACTTCACCGACAAGACGTTCTCGACCGAGGCGGGAATGACGTTCAACAATCTCGGTCCTATCGGCCATCATCGTTACATTCTGGAAAATACGAAGGATGCTTTCACTACGGCCCAGAGTGCGGGACAAACGGGATTGTGGTTTCTGGATCGCTCGACCGCTCCGTGGACGCTGAATTATCTCGCCAACAAAGGGGAAGATCCTAACGCCGACTCGGTGGTCATCGGACAGATAGAGCCGGTGGACCCGCAAGGCGGCAGCCTGATCTCAGCCTTCGATTTGCGATACGTCACCTTTCGCGGCATCACCTTCGAAATCGATAACTACATTCCGCCGCCCTCCGGATTCAATAACGACCAGAACACGGAATACACGTTGCCGGTCGCGATTGACTGCGAGAGTTGCCAGCACGTCGACTTTGACGGGATTACGGTACGGCATACGTCAACCTCGGGCATTCTGATCACTTCAGCCTCGGGCAATTCAGGCGACCCAGCGAAAGACGACACTATCGAGAACTCCGCGTTTTATGACGTGGGTGACTGTGGCATCCGCATTGGACACGGCGCCCGGCGCGACGACCGCCGCGAGAGTGTCGTCCAGAACGTCCTGGTTCAGAACAACGTGGTCCAAGGCTTTGCCCGCGTTTTTCCTGACGGCGAGGGTATCGCGCTCTCCAGCGGTCACGACATTCAGTTCCTGCACAACGAAATCAGCGATGGATATCACATCGGCCTGGCCGTTTGTTTCTTCGGATGCGTGGCCGGCCAGCACGACGCCGACGGCAACAACATTGTCAGCGCCTATAACCACATCTGGACGACCATGCAGGGAGTGACCTCTGATGGAGGCACGCTCTACTACAACATTGGAGACATGGGCGGCAGCGGCAAAGGCAACAAGATTTTGAACAACCTGGTGCATGACACGACCGATGCCGGAGTGATCGACGGCTTTCCCGACGGCTACGGTGGACGCGGAATTTATCTAGACAATATGAGCGCGGGAGTAGATGTCGAGAATAACGTCGTTTACCGCGTGAATCAGGATGTGGCTTGGATGAGCCGCGGCCCCGCTCCGGGGCAACCGGGGAATACGTTCAACAACAACATCTTTGCCTATGGCATGCGCACCATGTTTCATGGAGCGGAGTGGCCGGAGGGGTGTGTCGATCCCTCGCTGCGCGCCAACGTGACTAATAACATTTTCTATTTCGATCGTGACGAGTCGACTGGATTTCAAGTGATTGTCGGCTGCTCCTATTCTTGCGGGCTGCCTTACAAGAAGTTCCTCAACTTCGAAGGCAACCTTTACTGGAGGACAACCGGAGGATTCGACAAAGACCCACACGCCTTCCACATCATTAGCCAAAAGCCGGAAGATGCGCGGCAGTGCACGGGACGTCCCAGCGACTGGACCTATCTCACCTTTGCCGATTGGCAGAGCAACAAGCAACCGGTCCAGTGGGGACCGCCGGGAGGCATGAATCTTGACACGACGGGGACTGCGAGCGTCGATCCCGGATTCGGACACACGGGAAAGCCGACCGACTTTCTGCTGAAATCAAATCCCGTCCACGGATTCGATTACACCAAGACCAATGACACCATCCTGCACGCAGGACGGACCAATCCTGTCATCAAACCGCCCAACGTGATTCACACGCTGCCGGCATACAGCTACACGGATTATTGAGGAATGGTGGGCCCTCCAGGATTTGAACCTGGGACCAATGGATTATGAGTCGGGTTCGAGTAAGTAACTCACCAGAACCGAAACGAACCGAAATGAAGTAAGTGCCTTAATCTTCCAGACTTTGAGAGGATTATACCTCTCGGTTCCGTTCGGCTCTTTTCGGTTCTATTGAGGAACGAACTGCCACCAAAGGTGCCCATTTCCGCGATTTTTGATCTATTCCTTGCGCTTCTCGGGGTGCAGGCTGTGATTTCCCTAGCGCTCCGTGGATTTCAGCCATTTAGGATTGCGACCTGCTTCTCAATGTCCTCTATCATCTGGGGGAGTTCCGGCTCGTAGTAGATTCGCGGAACCCTATTGGGCTTCGGGAGACTTTCGACGCGTCGTTTCCATTGCTTATCTAGCGTCGCGAAGGATGAAATAGCCGACGCCATCACAGCATGTCCGAAGTCTATTCCGTCTCCCTTCTTCGTCTGATATCCGCGATCTAAGATCAGTTCACGAAACAGATTGATGTACGCAAATCGCACAGGCCGCGATGGGTTGAATGGAAAGGCGGGCATCACTCTATCCAGCCAGTATGGCTGCCGCTTAGCCTTTTCGCGAAGCCGTTCGATTCCCTCGTTAAGCACTCGGTCCATATCGCGGCATAATGTGACGTTCTCTTCCTTCCTTGGCCCTAACCAATCAACAAAAGCCCCCAGTAGAAATGCCCCCTCTGATAGGTCGATTACTCGACCGCTGCCGGGAACATCTTCGCTTGTGCTGCTGCTAAAATAGGCCTTCAACAGTTCTTCGTCGAAGCAACATTTGCTGGGAGGTTCCCCTTTATCCTCCCGGTCCAGAACTCTCTGGAGCACCATTTCGATCGGATACCAGCGGTCGCCTAGTTCGTTCAAAAAGCCTTTAATCCGTTCAGAGTTTCCAAGCTCTACGGCATGAGCAATTGAAAATACAAGGTCCGCTCCCCTCGAGAAGGTCTCAATGCAGCGTCGTCGAATGGACTCTTCACCTGTCGCCAGAGCACTTATTGCGAAGTTATCAAGATAGACTGCGGTTCCCGCGATGGACGCCGCAAGACTCAGTTCACCGTTAGGCCCGATTCGAGCTTTAATCATGCTCTCGTCCATACCCCCCTAGCTTTGGATTTTCTCCAGAACCTCCTCCACGAACCTCCGCACAGCGGAGGCCTTAACAACCTTCTCGAACAGACCGTCCTTGTAGCAATGAGTGCAAATTCCGGCAAATTTGAAATGGGGTTTCCATACCTTCATCGGTTTGTCGCTCTCCCACCAAGTGGCGGCTCCGCTATAACCCTCCGGGTGCCTGCCCCCCTCTGCCTTTTCAAACGGAATAACATAATGAAGGTCCTGATCGAACCCCCTCGCTAAGAACGGAGGCGAAGAGACAACTTTTCCATCGAAAATACTCGGGGTTATTGCCATCGTGTACTCTTCCTTTTGCCCATCATGGTGCGTTCCCACGGGATAGCGCTGTCGGAGGGAAACCCGAATGAATGAACCCGCTCGTCGTTTTCGGGATCGATCCAGTCTTCGTGAATATCAAAAAATTCGGTGTGGGCAGTTGGGACGTTATCGTCAATGACGACGACAGCTAAATCCTCCCACCCGCAGCGATGGATAACGGCACTTGCGCTTTCAAGCGGAGTTCCATCCAACACTTCATCCCTTTTAGGTACGAAAGAGTTTCGCGGCCCCAAGTCGCCGCCAGGGCACCAGAAAAGACGAAGGTCGCTGGCATTCGCCTCCTCAAACACGTGCGCGGCGGTTAGCACGAACCGATGTCTTCCCCACCTTGAAGCGCATCCGGTGCCAAAGCCCTCTCCGTCGCCACGTCGATTAAGGTGGCGTATCGTGCCGATCTTGCGAATGCTATTGATGATTCCGACGCTATGCTTCCGAAGGCGATTCATGGAAGCTTTGACCGCTTCGTCGCGAATGGCTACCCGATTATCTGTCATAGCTTCCTCTGTTTCACTCCGCACTGAGGCCCCGTGGAGAGCGGCATAGAGCGCCAACAATATGCCTACGGTATAAAGGAAATATCCTGCCACCTGACTTAATCGGTAAAGGCGGTCGGCGGCTTCTTTGACCTCTCACACCCTTGTGAGTACCTTGTCTCCAATCACGAGCACAGGGATTTCTGCCAGGTAAACCTGCGCAATCGCAAGTTTGACTTCTGCCATACGGGCCCAATCATGTCTGGAATTCGGCCTAATTACCTCTGCTACTTGCTCTCTCGCGGTTTCAATACTTGGTCTAGCCTGTTCGAGCGACTGCTTTAGATCGCCACCGAGGACCGGTGGAACGGACTCCAATAGGCGGGACACGCTGTCGAATGTGATGTTGAGGTCGCCGAGAGCCTGCTGAGCCACAAGAGTGTCATTGGCGATTAAGTCAGTAAAGTCCTGCTCTCCTGCCGGGCGCCCCCCGTTGGCCTTCTTGGCCTCTCTTAGTTGTTGAAGTTGATTGAGTGCGATCGTCTGCACCCACAACAACGACTGCCCTTGCTCAGTCCGATGAAGGGACTCTGCCGACTGCAGTGAATCCGCGGCATCTTTAGCTCGTTCCTTCAGGAAATCTTTGATACCGTAGGTCGCGATAAGAATCAGCGCACTTGCAATCGCAATCATTGCACTCTTTTTCTTCTTCTTAGTCGTTTTGTGTTTGACTAACTTCACCGTGCTGGAGCTAGAGTATCAAAACACTGTTGCCCCCGCCTTCCGGGAATCTCGCCCCGAAAATTTTATAAATCCGGAGGGGACAGGTTCGCCCACGCCAAAAGTTTTTGGTCCCGTTCTCTTGGACAGTCGCAACGGCGGCCGGGATCAGGATGCAGTAGAATGCCTTGTCTTTTCTGAGGACACCAATGGTTGAAGATAATGACGAGACCAAGGTGAACAACGCGACATTGTTGAAGACGAGCACCGTGCTCGGTTTCGTGCTGTTGGTTGCGATCTCCTATCAGATCGGCCTCGCCCGCGGCAGGGGGGAGAAGGCATGGGCAGAATATGCCGCGCTGAAGGCCCAATACGACCGGGCCGAGGCGGAGTACTCGGCGTCAAAAAGCCCAGTACGACCAAGTCCTGACGGAGTACTCGGCCTTCAAGACCCAATGTTCAGGAACCTTGACGCAGTACGCTGCGCTAAAGGCTCAGTATGACCGTATCGAGGCGCAACGAACCAATGGCGTCATCAAGGAGCGGCAGAAAAAACCTTAGGGGAAAGGTGCCACCAAATGTGCCCATTTTGAAAAATTCCATTTCGAGCGTTCCTGATGGGTGCGCGTAAGCACCGCGAAATCTGTGGGTTAATTGGTGGGCCCTCCAGGATTTGAACCTGGGACCAATCGATTATGAGTCCACTGCTCTAACCGCTGAGCTAAGGGCCCAACTTGCTTACTTTAAAACACTTACAGACAGACAATCGAGCTTAAATTTGACCTTGAAATTGACAGTTAACCGTGAGACTATGGGTCTACTTCGCGAAAGCATACCTTCCCCCGCGCGATTCGTAAAAACATCAGCATTGACAGACATTGAAGGGGGCACCATGAAGAAACCACGCTATCAGAATGGGCAATTGTACATCACATCGTCAGGAAGCATACGATGCAAGTATTGGACGACATCGACCGACGGGGCGAACACAAAGCGAATCCGCAAGGATGTCTTCATTGCACAGACTGACGGACGACATTCGGCGAAGCGTGATCCTGATGGGGCATTGACTTTCTCTCCTTCAGTCCTTCAAATCCGTGACCGTCTGATGCTAGATGTCAACGAACGGCAAGACGCATTTCATCAAGGCTCTGCCGTTCTTGAAGGCCAAAATCGTCACGTCCCCTTCGGCGAAGCCTTCCACGGGAACATCAGGACGATTCAAGGATTCTATGAAAACGTCTATCTTCGCTGGGCAAGGTCTGAACTCAGGAAGTCTACCGTTCGCTCATACTCCCAAATTTGGCGGACTTATCTCAAGAATCACTTCGGCTCATTGACCTTTCTGGATTACACGACTGTGACAGCAAGCAGATATCTGACATCTCTCGCCGAACGAGGGCTGACATCCAAATCAATTTCCCATATCCGTGCCGTCGCCTCGTGCATCTTCGCTCACGCTCAAGCTCATCACGGTCTTATCCCGAGTAACCCATGGGACTCGGCAAAGTCGAGCAAGAAGTATAAGCAGTCGGCTCCGACAGGATTCTATTCCGTACAAGAAGCAACTGGAATTATCGCCGCTCTTGCTCCCGAGCATCCTGACTGGGCTGCACTCATTGGTCTGTGTTTTTACACAGGACTCCGTCCGAGTGAAGCGATAGCAATCCGCTGGGAAGACTTTAGGCAGAAAGACGGGATGTGGCATGTCGCTATTTCCCGTGGATGCGTCGAAGGTGATGTTGCAGAGACTAAGACTGCTGACTCTCGCCAATCCGTTCCGATGGCGAGTCAGTTGGTAACGCTTTTGACCAGTTTCCACAGCAAGTCAGGAAAGAAAACTTCAGGCTGGGTCTTCCCGGGTGAGCGGTCGGGCCGAAACCTCGCTCTCGGTCAGGAAGGCAAACCAATAGACTTGCGAAATCTCGGTCAAAGGAAACTGAAGCAGGCCGTCCGTGCAGCAGGTTTTCCTTGGCATGGTCTGTACGCATTCAGACGGGGTCTTGCTACCCATCTCAATAGTCTTGGTGATATCGTGGCGGCCCAAAGCATGCTGCGTCATGCCAACCCTTCAACAACTGAACAATTTTATGCGAAGCTGACAGCGGCGGACAAACTCAGGGCAATTAAGTTCTTGGAGTCTGGTCAGACAACATAGTCGATACGGCCCGCGCTAGCTGCCTTTGGATCGAAACCTAGGTTCGAGATTGCTGTCTCATCCCTGAGTGAGTGAAATGCGAACCTCCTCGGGCCCTCGCATCTGCCGAACGGAACTTCGCGTGGGTCCGTTTACACGAAGACGCTGGTCTGAAACCCGGACAATCGAAAACTCGAAGCGACGCCCGCGCTGCCATGCGCTTGGCCAAGACCGGGCAGGGGAAGTGGTAAACTGACAGTCCGCACGCCGGAGAGGTAGCCGAGTGGCTGAAGGCGGCGGTTTGCTAATCACGCAAACAACTGAAAAGATAGATACTTACCTTCCGTTCGACTCCAGTCGAAACTCAATGTTTACAGCTATTTCCATTATGGTCCGTTTTGCTCCATGGGATGCATGTGGGATGGAAATTTTCTCCGGAATCTAGCTCTTGCCGAGGCCAGTAGTTTATCTTTTTGGTCATCTTTGGGTCGAACCGGAAGACGAGGGTGACATGAAAAAGCTTCTTATCACGAGCACCATTTGCTTTGCATTCGGCTGGGTCGTGGGAGGGCTGATGCAGCACTTGGCGGACGAGAAAGACTTCCAGCGTCGCACCCTAACGGGCGTGTCGGTGGACTGCTATGACAAGCAGGGAAACTTGATTCGGACACCGATTAAAAAAAACGGCTTTGACTGGGACAAGTATCCAAAAATGGCCTGCGGACCGGGGCAGATAGCAAGGCTTCATCAGGACCCACCACCAGAAAAAATCTCGCTGCAGTGAGTGCATCGGTTGTCCTAGAGCAGCCTTCCTTCGCGGTGACAATCAACCTTAAAACGATTCGGAAAGTTGGTCGCGTGGTGATAGAGATTCTGACCGCTGATGAAGTCGCAGCACTGCTGAAGGTTAGCAAGTTCCACGTGTACGAGTTGGCGAAGCACTACACCAAATCAGGTGAGGTGCGAGAAGACCAAATTCCATGTTTGAGGTTGGGTAAGTCCGTGCGGTTTCGGCGCAGTGATGTTGAGGCGTGGGTTGAAAAGTTGGTTATGAGGTAGGACTGCCAGTAAATTTTCAACATGTAAGGGATTCACGTAGAATCGTATGCAACACTTCAAGGCTGAGAGGTCTTTCGTATGGGTAGGCGCAGGGAGAACTACAAACAGCACGTGGTTGAGGCGACATCGTATCAGCTCAATACCAAAGATGGTGGGTACACCGTTCACTTCGACATCGAAAAACACACCAACAAGGGGCGCGTGGATGTCACCCACTTTGAATCAGCGCAACGCTTCAAAACTGAAGAGGAAGCATTGACAGCAGGAGTCCATCTAGGACAGCAGAAGGTTGATGTGGGGTACGAAGTTGGCACACCGGTTGTTAACAGACAGCTTAGCTAGGCGTGGGGGGCAAGTAATGGAACCCACAACTCAGACACCCTACACGATTGATGCGAATGAGGGTGGGCAGTATTACACAAGAATCCTTTGCACGACTTGCCACAAACCGTGCAGCTTGACACCCACCAAACACTCGCTCAGCTATGGGGGTGAGCCTTCCCGTACCACTATCATTTATGAGGTGAACTGTCCGCAGTGTGGTGCATTGAGGCCCCTCATCTCTGAGATGGGTTGATTGGGCTGATACGGCTCACGCGGCCTTCCTCTCTACCAACCCCCATCAACATCACTCCTGCGAAAACGTACAGACGTGCGAATCCTTACACAAGGAGTGGGGTTCTCTGTTTCTTTTGCCAGCTCGTACACCTGCCGCTTGCCGATTTTCAACATTGCAGCCACTTCTGAAGCCGTTAAGATTTCACCCATTGTTGTTTCCCTCCAAGATGTAGTCGCGATTGGGGCTTCTCTTGGGGGCTCGCTGAAGACGGGAAGCGAGAGCCTTGCTTAGGTCGGGCTGTGCGCCCGTTGCCTGCCGCGCTCCACGGGTGAGCGCGGTTCAAACTATTGTTACCAATCTTGCCAACCGCGAATCACAGTGATTGAACGATGACATCCGAGAGCTTCATCTTCTCCAGCATGTGCATCAAGTCGTCTGTCTTTTCGTGTGGAATGGCCTTGTCGAAGATCAAGGTGACGATATAAGGGGTATCGTCAACACCACAGGCAATATGAACGCCTCTGTTCTCGCCATCATCCACACACCTTACGTCCGCTACTTTGAGTTTTGTCCACATGAGGGGATTCTAGCACCGGCATACGGCGATTAAAGAGCAGTTGTTTCGCATTCTCAATTCTAGTCACTCGCAGCCTGTACCACTCCAATTTGTATGAGTTTCGCTCATACCAATCCATTCGTTTACATACTCGTTAGGCAGCTCCATCTTGAACTCTCTTGAACTGTCCTCCCCCGCCAAACGTCCGGATGCTGTTCTCGGAGGTAGAAATTGCGGTTTTACCCAACAGTTGTTTACGAAGTACACAGTAAAAGTCTGGCTGTGGTCCAGCGTTCCGATGACAAAGTAATTGGTCGTGGTTGTTTGGTTCATGGTTGATGGGTTAAGTGAGCGATCTTCGGCTATGTTATGCGAATAGTAGATCGTTATTGGTACTTTTATACTTAGAGCATTGTCACTGGCATTCTCTCCATGATTTGTGAAGTCGCATCTCGCAACTCCTCGGTCGTATTCTTTGGACGCATCTATAAGCTGAGAAGACGGCCATGTTATTGGCATGGTGCCGTCATTCCTCAAAGGTCCTAGCAGTATCATTTGTCTCGCACGAAGGACGTTCTCGTAGACCTGAGCAATGTGAATCTCGTGGCCCGGTTTAATCTTTACCGGCATGGTTTCACCTTTGCAGGAGACAGATATTTGGATTGGCCTAAAATCCGATTCAGTTGGTTGTTCAATCGGCGGTTGATGGGGTTTCGAATGGGGTTGTATCGGTTGAGGTGTTTTGGTCGGACTCGGGGCCAAAGGTATGCTCACAGGAGCGGTGACGCCTCCAACAGCTTGTTGAACTGTCGATGGGTGGATGTCCGGTGCAGTGGGTGCATTCGCACGATACTTGTGAAGCCAATATCTATAACCTGTAAACAAAACTAACCCGATGAGAAGAGTCATAACAACGCTAAAGCCGAAAAGCCATCCACGTGGTGCAGCGGGTTTTGTAAATCTCTTGTCTCGGTGCTCATAAATAGGCGACTGAACCTCCTTGCCTGATTCAGAAATAACCAACCCCATCAGAACGACTAATGCAAGTGTTATCCCTGCAAATGTCAGTGCCATCGGATTGTCTGCGAGAAATGTTCCAACCAAACCGAGTTGTGACATTACCCAGTCCATCGCCTTGCTTCGGACATATTCGCGGAGCAGATCACCAACACCGGGAATACCCACAATAGCCAGAAGCGTTATCCAGCGTTTTCTCAGTAACTTGAAGTGTTGTTTGACGCCACGATGTTGAGTCGTCAATTTCCACCACACACATACCTCCACTCAAGAGTCACATCCCTGTGCTTCGGACCAACAAAACCTGAATATGTTCTTGACCGACAAGTGTACTACTCATGGCCCGCTCATACCTCAAGAGAGTGGACAGGCTGCGCGGTCATCACCAACAGGCGACCGAACCAACACAGCTCTTCCCCCGCTCACCAGAGACCGGTGACTTTATACAAGAGAGGTATACTTAGTCTCAGCTTCATGCCCAAAAAGAAGGTTGATACTGCGAAGGTACTTGCATCCATCAACACCATCTGCGCGAAGTGTTCATACTCGATTCCACCATCAGAACTCCAGGCGCGTTGACTCTGAGCATGTCGTTTGTCCCAAGTGTGGAACGCGGTTTATTCCTGTTGGTTAGCGCCTTATTGAGAGCTGAAGCGAAGATTGCCATTGATCTCGCGGGTTGAAATTGCTTCGTCCTTTAGAGAAACCACGATGATTGACGATGCGAGACGGAATCTGGCGGTCCTTAGCCGCACTTTGCCGCTGTTATAGCCCGCTCATTTTCGGTGGGGAGCCAGTCTGTGAGTTCCTGCTAGGGCCTCTCGCCCCTTGCCCAACGGCCTCTTGTAGACCTCGCATAGCCACGGTTACTCTTGGCCGGGTCCTTCACCCAATCGCTCACCGGGCGCACTTGGACTTCCCGGTAGCGGAGCCCCGCTGGATACGGAGACTCGGCAGGGTTTTGCCGTGCCACTGTCGATGTGCGGAACGGTCATGGTTAGAGTTTCGTGAAAAGCCCAACCGGTACCTTGCGAACATTGCAAAATGCGAGATACGCTTCCGGTCGTGGGTTTCCTTCCCCCCACTGGCCGCGTCGGTCCCGAATCACCTGCCCAAGCCCGAACTGGCGCAGCCTCCTTATGATTTCGAAGAGTGCGTGGGGCTGCACCGTTGATGCTGAGAGCTCCACGTCAGCGGGCTTTGCTATGGTCACCTCCGAGTCTATATCTACCATCTTCGCGGCTTGCGTGGGGCGATGAAGAGGCATCCCTTTTGCCGGGGAAGGTTGATGTTCACTACGTTACGTGCGTGCGAAGCTGCCACAATGCCTTCCGCGTCTCATCCACCGGCCAATGAATGTGTTGCGGGAATATTTATGAAAGCGAAAGACCTCTGAACAGGTTAGTCCGACGCAGCAACTAAGCGTCAGCTTTCCTCACTCGCCTCTATTATTCGCACGTCCTCATCGAAGTACTCGTGCTCTTGATGACGCCGGGACATGTTGCTAGACCAAGACCGAGAAAATAAGGGCGTGAAGGTTCGCCAGCTGGCACCTCACGAAAAATCAGGTCGGCATCGCAGCCCTTGCAGCGTACTACGAGAAATCGCCTCATCGGTGTCTGTCGCCAGATATGACGAATTGTAATAGATGGGAGCCCGCCGGTTCCGGTGTTCAAGGTGGTGAGTTGGAACTCCGATTTTATATATGCGGGTTTTCTTTCTTGGTGCTGACACCGATCGTAACCGAGGTGTTTCCTCTTGGCCGTGCTCCGAGCCTGCCCTATACTGGGGGCTGTTTCGGCGGTGAGTCAGTCTCACAGACGAA
>CAWDJF010000003.1:0-290038 GCA_963802575.1 Terriglobia bacterium
GAACTTGCCTTCGAGGGTGGAGCGGTAAATGCCATAGACCGCGCTTTGGACGAGGGAACGGTAGCGGGCCTCGGAACGGGTGAGGGCCTCTTCGTGACGCTTGTGTTCGATGGCGCTCGCGACCTGCTGCGAGACGAACATCAGAATTTCTTTGTCCTTGTCACGGAAACGGACGGTCTCGTCGTAACTTTGCAGCACCAGCACGCCGATGGTGTGGTTGCTGACTTTGAGGGGCACGCCCAGCCAATCGACGGAGGGAGCGCCGATCAGCTCGACTTCATCTTTGATGACGAGCTTTTCGAAGACTTCGGGAGTGCAGAGGAGCGGGTCTCCGGTGCGAAGAACGAATTCGGTGAGGCCTCGGCCGAGTTTCTTTGGCTCGGGCGTGGGATCTTGTTGGTCGACGAAATAAGGGAAGCTGAGCAACTGCGTCAAGGGATCGTAAAGCGCGATATAGAAGTTGCGGGCATACATCAATTCGCCGACGATGGCATGAATGGAAGCGTAGAAGTGCTGGAGGTCGGCGGCAGAACTGGTTCTTTCCGCGATGCGGTAGAGGGCGGAGCTTAGGGTCTCGGTCTTTCTTCTGCTCGGTGATGTCGCGGTAGAGAACGTAGGAAGCGACCTTCTGTCCGGCGATGATGACGGGCGCGGCCGCGAGGAAGACGTCGAGCAGCGAGCCGTCTTTCTTCCGTCGGCGGGTCTCGATGGAAACTTTCTGCCCCTGGCTGAGGCGTTCGCCGATCCAGCGGGTCTCGGCTGCACGATCGGCTGGAACGATAAGCTCGTCGATGCGCCGGCCAACGGATTCCTGCGCGTGAAGCCGAACATGCGGGTGAACTCGGCGTTTACTCGCAGGATTTCATATTGATTGACGATGCTGACGGCTTCCGGGGCACACTCGACCAGGTCTTCGAGGTAGGCTTTGTGGGCGTCGGCTTTGGCTTGGCGAAGGATCGACTCAGGGTCGTCTTCCGGCGGCGCGGGACAGCGACGGAGTTCCTCGCTCCAACGCTTCCTTCAACAATTTCGCGCGCACAAGGTCAGCGGGCAGCGCTGGCCGGGTGAACTTGTCACCCATGGACCCCCCTCAGAGTACAAACAACGCCAATTGAGGATGTTAGAGCCCTTCCGGGTGAGGTTGAAAGGTTACCGAGGTAATTGAGAATCCCCGGAGGCACGGTGGATGCCGGGTAGGGAAAATGAACGGGATGCAGACCCGCCAGAGTCCGCATCCCTCGTCATCCATACAGGTTGGAACAACGAAATCAATTTCGCAGAGGGGATGAGGGGAAGTCCAATCGAGCGAATCAATGCAATGGATTGCTGAAGCGGGAGAAAAGATGCGGGCAGAAATAAGAATCCCGAGGTGATGTTTCGCTCATTCGTCTCGGCCAGTAGCTCGCGTTAGACCCTCGCTGACCTGCTCTCGTCTCTTCCCTTGCGGGTTGTGACGCGCGATCTCGCTTGGGCTCCGGGCTCACCGCCAACCGGATAAACCAGCGTAACGCCTCGGGATCCTATCTTGCCTTTAACAGATCTTCTTGTTCGCCTCGACCAGCACTTTGCTATAGACCCTTGCTCACCGCCCCTCCATCATCTTGCGATGTGGAGAGTGACTTCGCTCGAGCCCCGGACGCCGTACCAACCGGGAAAACTTCAGAAGGTGTCAAAGAACGAGTTTGTTGTACTCCTTCTATTTTTGCAGTCAATAAAAAGTGTGCGACTGTATCTGCTTACGATGCAATCGAGTGCAGGCGGTTCACAGGGGGGTGAACTATAAATTGTGCAGTGGGATTTTGGCAGCCGCAAATCGATTTGTCGCCGAATTGATTTTGGCGGGATTTTTTGTTTGGGAATTGCGGGGTTTGCCGGCGCGGGATCTTACGAGATTGTGAAAATCGCGGGGAAAAGGGCTGTGGACGCGGGGTTTCGTGGTGAACCCGGGGAGTCTCCCCTGGCCGGCGGGACGCCGGCGCTACTGCGGAGTACAATGCCGGGTTCCGGATGAGAGGGGGAAGCGTGGGCCTTGTGGCTCGATGGGTTGTCGTGGTGGCTTTGACGGCCTCGTTTGCGAGTGCGCAGAATTCTGCCGAGCAACGTACGGCGCGGTATATGGAGTCGATCCGCCAACAGCCGCCCCTTCTGTTGGCTTTCTTGCGTGGCATGCCGAAGGGCGGTGACCTGCACAACCACCTGGCCGGCGCGGTTTACGCGGAGAGTCTGATCGATTATGCCGCTGAGAACGGAATGTGCGTCGACCGGACGACTTCCTATGTAATTGCGCCTCCCTGCGATTCGTCATGCGAGAGATTTGCGAGCAAACCCCTGGCGAGCTGCGCCTATGGAGATCACGTACTCTACAACTCGCTGATCGATGCGTGGTCGATGCGCAACTTCAAGACGGAGGATGAGTCGGGTCACGACCATTTCTTCGCTACGTTCGATAAGTTCTTTCCGGCGATGATCAATCACAACGGAGACGCGATCGCCGAAGCGGCGGCAAGGGCGGCTGAGGATCATGTGCAGTATTTGGAATTGATGCTTACGGCCGATGGGAACGGGGCGGCACAATTGGGGGCAAAAGCCGGATGGGATGACGACCTGGGGAAGTTGCGGCAGAAGTTGCTGGATGGCGGCTTGGCGGAAGTTGTGGCGGAGACGCGGGCGCAGTTGAATCTGGACGAAATGCGCATGCGCTCGGTGCTGCGCTGCGGGGCCAAGAATGAAGATGCCGGGTGCGGAGTTACGGTGCGGTACCTGTACCAGGTGCTGCGCGGATTGCCGAAGGAGCAGGTGTTCGCGCAGATGGTGCTGGGATTTGAGCTGGCCAAGAGCGATCCGCGATTCGTGGGCTTGAACCTGGTGATGGCGGAAGACTGGTATACGCCGATGCACGATTTCGATTTACATATGAAGATGCTGGATTACCTGCACGGTGTAGATCCGAAGAGTACACATTGCCTTGCATGCCGGAGAACTGGCGATGGGGCTAGTGCCTCCTGAGGGTCTGCGTTTTCATATTCGCGAGTCGATTGAACGCGGTCACGCCGAGAGGATCGGGCATGGCGTGGATGTGATGAATGAGCGCGACGCAATGCCGTTGTTGACGGAGATGGCACGGCGGCGCGTGCTGGTCGAGATCTGCCTGACTTCAAACGACGTGATTCTGGGAGTGCGGGGGAAGGAACATCCTCTTACCGTTTACCGAAAATATGGCGTGCCCGTGGCTCTGGCAACTGATGACGAGGGAGTATCGCGGATCGATTTGACGCACGAGTATGTGCGCGCCGCAGAGACGTACGGGTTGTCGTATACGGACTTGAAAGAGATGGTGCGTGCGAGCCTGGAGCATAGTTTTTTGCCGGGTCTCAGTTTGTGGTCGAGTGTGAAGCCATTTCGCATGGTGGGGGCCTGCGCGGCGGGTGGAGCGTCGAGTTCTTGCAAGAAATTTCTCGATGCGAGTGAGAAGGCGCGGGTGCAGTGGAAGTTGGAAGAAGAGTTCACGGACTTTGAAAAGAGTGTGGCGCGGGGGCCTTCGTGAAAATTCCCTTTTGCGGTGCGGCAGTATCGGCTGAGTAGGGGTCCGTCGACTCCGCATTTCCATTCGCTAACTACGCGAATGGAAATGCTGCGCTCAGGATGACAGGTGAGTGGTTTGCGGATACAACAAGGAGATTTTCTTGGGTCGGTTTACCGGCATTCTTGGATTGATTTCGATGGTGGGGTTGGCGTATTTGTTTTCGACCAACCGGCGGGCGATCCGGTTCAAGACCGTGGCCTGGGGACTCGGGCTGCAGATTGTGTTTGCGTTTCTGGTATTGCGAGTCGCCGCAGGCCGGGCGCTGTTTGCTTGGCTTGGGCAAGTGATCACGCATTTTCTCGAATACTCCTACGCCGGGTCTTCATTTCTGTTTGGCGATTTGGGCAAGAAACCTCCGCCCGTGTACATCGCGTTTCAGGTCTTGCCGGTAATCATCTTTGTGGCGGCGTTCTTCGCAGTTCTTTATCACTACGGCGTCATGCAGTGGGTGATCCGCCAAATGGCTCGATTCATGATGAGTTTTATGGGCACGAGCGGCGCGGAGTCAATGAATGTGGCGGCGAGTATTTTTTTGGGATGCACGGAAGCGCCGCTGACGATTCGACCTTTTCTGGCGCGGCTGACGCGATCGGAACTGATGACCATCATGACCAGCGGCATGGCGCACATCAGCGGTGCAGTGATGGCTGCGTACATTGCGTTCGGCATCAGCGCCGAACATCTTCTGGCGGCCGTGATCATGACGGCGCCGGGAACGATTTTGATTTCCAAAATGCTGGTACCGGAAACGGAGCACGCAGTGACGGCTGGCCGCGTGGAGATGACTAACGAAGAGATGGGGGAGGATAAAACCGAGAACCTGCTGGCGGCAGTGGCGAAGGGGACAACCGATGGGTTGTATCTCGCGCTGAATGTCGCGGCGATGCTGATCTCTTTTCTGGCGTTGATTGCGTTGGGGGATGGAATCCTGGGCGCAATTCACAACGGGGTCGCGCGTTGGGGTTGGACCTACTTCCCTTCCAGCTTCGAGCAGATTTTCGGATTCGTGTTTGCTCCGGTGGCGTGGGTAATCGGAATTCCATGGAAGGACTGTGGAGCGATCGGAAACTTGCTTGGTACGCGAATGATCTTGAATGAGTTCGTGGCGTTTTCGAAGTTGGCGGGAGAGAAGGCGGCGCTCGATCCGCGATCGTACACAATTGCGACCTTCGCGTTGTGCGGGTTCGCCAACCTGGGAAACATTGGGATTGAGATTGGCGGGATCGGATCGCTGGCTCCGAACAAGAGAATCGAACTGGCAAAACTCGGCGTGAGAGCGATGCTCGCGGGGACGATGGCGAATTTGATGGCGGCGAGCATCGCGGGAATGCTGTTATGAAGAAGCTTTTAGCTGTTAGCTCTTGGCTCTTAGCTTGAAACTCTTTGGCTAAAGGCTAAGAGCTAAAAGCTAACAGCTCTTCCATGACTGACGAATTTACACGCGCGGAATCGGCAGCGGCGTTTGTTTTGTCGCGGACTGCTCTTCGTCCAAGGATTGGGTTGGTGCTCGGTTCGGGATTGGGTGGGTTTGCCAACGAACTGGCTGCCGCGACTCGCATACCTTACGAGGACATCCCTTCGTTTCCCCGCTCTACTGCGATCGGACATGCCGGACAGATGGTGATTGGCACATCGAACGGCGTTGCGGTCGCGGCGATGTCGGGGCGCGTCCATCTCTACGAAGGTTATTCGCCGAAGGAAGTTGCGTTTCCGGTGCGCGTGTTTGCGCGCATGGGGATTCGCGCGCTGATACTGACGAATGCGGCGGGCGGCATCAATCTGGAATATAAGCAGGGCGCGCTGGTGATCATTACCGATCACATCAATTTGCAGGGACAGAATCCGCTGGTGGGCGCGAATGACGAGCGATTTGGTCCGCGATTCCCCGACATGACACAGGCGTACTGGAAACCCTATCGCGAGATGGCGCTGGAGGAGGCGCGGAAGTCGCGACTGACGGTGTATCAGGGTGTGTATGCGGGCTTGCCAGGCCCGAGTTTTGAGACTCCGGCGGAGATTCGATATTTGCGGGCGATTGGAGCCGATTTGGTGGGGATGTCGACGATCCCCGAGGTGATTGCGGCGCGGCACATGGGATTGAAGGTGCTCGCGATTTCCTGCGTGACGAATATGGCCGCGGGCATTCTGGATCAGGTCATTACACATGACGAAGTTCTGGAGACGACAGTGCGGGTAAAGGGAGATTTTGTGGGATTGGTAAGGGCGTCGATTCGCAGCATCGCCGAGGATGTGAACTCCGGGGGCTAAAGCCCCACTCGGAAAATGCTCACAATCGCGGCGCCACCCTAAGGCACAGGATCCCCGGAAATAAAACTCCATGGGCGAATTCTCGAAGACAATCGAGATCCCCACCCTGTGCGCAAAGAACGCGCACAAGGATGGGGCACCCGGAGTTCTAGAACGTTATCTTCGCACCTAGTTGGATTACGCGGGGGCCGCCTCCGCCCAGGCCTGGATTCGTTTGGGCTTGGTCGGGAGTTTGCGTGATCAGGCCTTGTTGGGTGGATCCTGGGACGACGAAGAAGTTGGGTAGCGCGAAATTCGGGTGATTGAAAATGTTGAATAGCTCGGCGCGCAGTTGCAGGTTCACGTGCTCGGCGAGCGGCGTGTTCTTGCTTACCGCGAAATCAACATTCCAGAAACTGGGCCCGTAGATGGCGTTGCGTCCCAAGTCACCGAACGTGCCAAATGCCGGCTGAGAAAACGCCGCACCGTTAAGGTATCCGATCACGTCAGGGGCCGATCTCCAGTTGGAGTTGATCGGGTTCACTCCGGGCACCAGATTTGGCCGTTGATGAAAGTTAGAAGGTGTGGGAAAGACAAAGTCGTTGGCTCCGCTGGTGTCGTTAGCGCTGACGATGGGGACGGGGCGTCCGCTTTGAGCCGTCACGATGCTATTCAATTGCCATCCGCGGACGAGACGATCCGGTCCGGCCCGGAGCGGGATTTCATAAGTGAAGGCCGCGGTGAAGCGCTGGCGAGTGTCGAAGTTCGATGGTCCGTGCTCGGCTCTTAAATTGTTCGAGTCCTGCGGCAGAGCAACCGTGGCGAAATTGAAATCAATGCCGTCGGAAGCGTCGTCGAGAGACTTCGACCATGTGTATCCGGTGAAGCCGGAGAGACCATGCCAAGCGCGCGTGCGGAACGTGGCCTGCAGCGCGTGGTACGTTGAGGAACTGATCGTAGCGAACTCGTCAACAAATCCGTACTGCGGGAAGTTGTTGCGGTTGCCGTTGATGTCGGGCTGATTGGCGTCGCGCAGGCGAACCAATCTGGTGCCTTTGCTGCCGACGTACCCCAGTTGTAACGCAACACCGTTGGCCAATTCCTGTTCGAAATTCAAATTCCAATTTTGTACGTAGGGCGTAGAGAGATTGCGCGGAGTGATGAAAATGTCGGCTTGGAATGGAGGATAGGGGAGCGAGGGCAGCGTAAAGACCGGGCCTCCCGGGTTGGAGCCGTTGAATGCGCTGGAGTCGTAATTATTCGCCAAAGACACAACCGGGCTGGGACCGATTGGATTCGTCACCAGGCCGGCGGAGTTGGTGAAGTTCGCAATGAGCAGGTCTTGTGGAACGTAATCGTAGTAGACGCCATAGGCGCCGCGAATGACAGTCTTGGCGTGGGCGTTCCAGGAGAATCCGATGCGCGGGCCGAAATTATTGAGATCGCGGCGGTAGGCTCCCTTGACGCCGTCGCTGCCGACCAGCGCGAGATTTCCATCGGGTCCTAGATTTGATAAGAGATTGTGCGACTCGCTGATGGGTCCAAAGTATTCCCAGCGAAGGCCCAGGTTGATGGTGAAGTTCGAGCGGGCGCGGAAATCATCCTGAACGAAGAATGCGAGACCATTGTTGAATGTGGTGCGCTGCGTGTTGCCGGCGTCCGCAGAAGGAAAGGTATCGCCAAGATAGAAAGCGGCCAGCGTAAGAGCGCCCTGGTCGGAGCATCCGGCGGGCACCGGGATCAGTTGGCACGCTGCCAGCATTGTCGGATCTTCGGCACCGAACGAGAAGAGGCCACGCTCGAGGTTGTCATTGAAGCTGTCAATAATCGCGCGTCGGTACTCGCCGCCGAACTTGATGGTGTGGCGTCCACGCAGCCATGTGAAATTATCGAGGATCTGGAAGGTCTGGCTGGTGCGTCCGCGGGGAATGCTGAAGGCGGTCGCGCCGAGATTGTCGAACAATCCGCTGAAATCAATTTCAGGCAGGCCCAATTTGCCCGTGCCGAAGTCCAGCGTCGGCGCGGAGAAATCGGTGTTGGCATCAAGCGAGCTGAACGAAGTGCGGTAGCGACTGTAGCCGAAGCGAATTTCGTTGATCCTGGTTGAACTCAGGGTTGAAAGAAGACTGGCCGAAACCAACTGTACCCGCGTCGGTGAAGTTTGCGCGAACTGCGGCAGGCGCGATCCAGCGCCAAATCCGAGGCCGCCCAGAGGGAAGGTCTGCTGGCTTCCCGCATACGCGTAACGCACGGATAGAGACTCGGAACCTTTGATTTGCTGGTCCACTTTTGCAATCAGGCTGTTCACACTATTCGAGTCGTGAACCCCACCGACGACTGTGCCGGTCTGGCCATTGAATCCAGTGGCGGCGGGAAATTGATCAAGGATCGAGGTCAGCGCGGGGTTGGTGGGGACGGGCGAGCCACCAACAAAGCCTCCCTGTGCGACAATTTGCGCGTCTGCGATCTGGGTTGCAGTCGGGACAAGGAAGGTGAAATCGGAGGTGACGCGCTCGCGCTGTCCTTCATACGCGCCGAAGAAGAAGGTTTTATCTTTGATGATGGGTCCGCCAAGCGAGGCGCCGAATTGGTTGTTGCGGAATTCGCTCTTAGGGATGTGGTTTCCCGACTGATCGACGGATCGATTGAAGAAGTTACGGGCATCAAACAAATCGTTCCGCAGAAATTCGAAAAGCGATCCGTGAAACTGGTTGGTACCGGACTTGGTGATGATGTTGACGACCGATCCGGTGTTGCGTCCGTACTCGGCAGGGAAATTCGCTTGCAGATTGAATTCCTCGATGGCATCAATGGGAAGAATTGACGCCGGCGCTCCACCGATGCCGGTCTGGTTGAAAGCCGAGTTGTTGAAGAAGGGATCGTTATTGTCGGTGCCGTCGAGCGTGTAGTTGTTAGAGCGGTCACGACTGCCGTTAATCGAGAATTGCCCGAAGCCGCTCTGGATAGCGGCAACGCCGGCGGGTTCTACCGTCGCACCCGGAACCAGAGCAACCAGTTTGCCGAAATCGCGTCCATTCAGCGGCAGGTCGGTGACTAGTTTGCGCTCGACGACTTCTCCAAGGACATCGCGGCTGGTATCGACGAGCGGCGCGGCTTCGTTGACGATAACCTGCTCAACTTTCCTTTCCAGTTTGGTGAGATCGAAATTGGCAGTGGTGTCGAGGCCGACGTTCACGATGACGTTTTGCGCAACCGGGGAGAGACCACCGGATTCGGCAAGGACGACGTATTCTCCGGCGGGCAGTTCGGCGAGGACGTAGGCCCCGTCGGCGTCGGTAAGCGTGTCACGAACCAGTCCGGTGGCGTTGCTTTTCGCGGTGACTTTGGCGCGGGCGATTACGCCGCCGAGCGGATCGACCACGCGGCCGCGGATGGAACCACGAAAGCTCTGCGCGGAAGCGAGGCACGACAGGAGCAGCGCAGCCAGCAGAAGAAAAGAGATGGTTGCGAATTTCGGTGAGCTGTTCATCGGCTGTTCCTTTGTGCTCAGTTGAGCCTTGAGCCTTCTTACACCTTCCGCGCGAAACGGTGCAGTGACGTCGTTAACGGTTGCGGTTTCTCTCGTGCCCGACTACTGCTTCAGTCTGTCAATGTTGATCGTCATGGGCGGCTTGATGTTGTAAGTCGCGGCAAAACTCGCCTGGTTCACGGCGAGACCCAGGTGTCCGCGGGAATCGATATATAACAGAGGTTTTTTCAACGGGACATCGCTGAAGGTCCGGACAAACGGGATGTTCAATTCGGTCTTACCGATGGTGATGTGGACGTTCTGTCCTCGTCCGTAGCCGAGCTTCAGGAAATCGTCGCCGCTGATGTTGGTCACCAGGTTTCCGAAGGGGCCGTCAGTGGCGATGACTTCTCCTTGCAGGCCACGGTCGTTAAGTTTGGCGGCGGTCAGGTTGAGGCGAACGAGTTTGTTGACGTCGACTTCGGGCCCGACCTGGGTCCAGTCTTCACCGTGTGCGAGGTGGGCTCCCGCGGGAGAGAAGATATCGCGCCCGTGGAACGTTGAAGACAGGGCGGCGCCGATCATCCAATTCGTGTTCGTGATTTCCCGGGCGGCTTCGAGGCCGTCACGATCGTGGACCAGCGTCATAAGGCCGTTGTCAGGGAGGACGAAATATTGTCCGCGCTTGGACTTCACGATGACGGCTTTGCGCGAACTGCCGACGGTGGGATCGATAACCACAACAAAAACAGTTCCCGGCGGATAGTAAGGCGTGGCTCCGTAGAGGAAACGCGCTCCGTCGAGGATGGAGAAAGGGGTGACCTGGTGGGTGAGGTCGACGATGCGGAGGTGAGGCTCGATGGAGTACATGACCCCCCTGCAGATCGCGACCGAGTCATCGACTACGCCGAAGTCGGTCATGAAAACGATGGTGGGTGGAGGGGTGGAGTCATCGGCGGCGATGGCAGCCAAGGCGAACGCCACGAGCAGAGCGGCAATAACAATGACACGGCGGCTGAGTGAGTGAGAGAGCATGATTCCGTCCTCGATCGCGACCAGGAGTAAAGCCGACAATTTTACTGGACTTTCGCAAGAACGCAACTCAATTTCCGCCAAATGGCGAGGCGAGATGCGCAAGGCTCCTGATTTCCAGTAAGCTTTGGATTGTAACCGTTCCCGGAGTCGCGGAAATGGACGATGGATATCACGCTGAAAACTGCATCCGTCTATAATCCTGGGGAATCATTCTGTTGTCGTTAATTCAGGAGGTGGTATGTCGCAGACCATTCCCGAGAAGTATCGTGATCTGTTCAGCAAGCGCGCCTTTGCCAATCTGGCAACGCTGATGCCCGATGGATCTCCTCAAGTGACGCCGGTGTGGTGCGATTTGGAGGACGATCTGGTGATCATTAATTCGGCGAAAGGCCGGCAGAAAGATCGCAATTTGCGCCGGGATCCGCGAGTGGCGATTGCACTCATTGATCCGGAAAATCCGTACCGGTATCTGGAGATTCGCGGCAAGGTGGTGGAGATCACCGAGCAGGGCGCGGCGGAGCATATCGACAAGATGGCGAAGAAGTATCTGGACGTGGACAAGTATCCCTACGGTCAGCCGGGCGAAGTGCGAGTGATGTACAAGATTCGGCCTGAACACGCCACCATGATGGGGTAGCCTGGACAGCCTGGGACTGTCGTCCTGCACAATCATGCGCACTTACAACCTTTGCCTGCTGGGGTTCGGGAATGTGAATCGCGCGCTGGTGCGATTGCTCGAGACGAAGAAGAAAGAATTACAAGATCGCGGGATTGATTGGCGGATTACAGGGGTTGCTTCGCGACGATTGGGGTGGATTGCTGACGAGAGCGGGGTAGACGTCAAGTCTCTGCTTCGTGGTCAGACGCGGGCGGGGGCGCCCGCTCCACACGGGCGTATTAGAGATTGGCTCACGGCGAGTAGCGCAGATGTTTTGTTTGAGGCTACTTCACTTGACCCCAAGAGCGGGCAGCCTGCGATTGATCACATTCGCGCGGCGTTGGAACACGGAGCACACGCAATCACAGCTAACAAAGGTCCCATTGTTCATGCGTACGATGAGTTGCGGCAACTAGCTCTGGCGAAGGGCAAGCGGTTTCTGTTTGAGTCAACGGTGATGGATGGAGTGCCCATCTTCTCTCTGTTTCGCGACAGTTTGCCAGCGATCCACCTGAAGGGCTTTCACGGAATTCTGAATTCCACGACGAATGTCATCTTGAGCGGCATGGAAAAGGGACTGACGTTTGAGGCGTCTTTGAAGCGAGCGCAGGACTTGGGGGTCGCAGAAACTGACGCCAGTCATGACATTGAAGGCTGGGATGCGGCGGTTAAAGTCGCGGCGCTGGTGCGAGTATTGATGGGCGTTCCGCTGACGCCGGCAGAGATTCAACGACAAGGAATTAGCCTATTGAGCGCTGAGCAAGTGCGCAACGCCCGGCGCGAAGGCATGCCATTTAAGCTGGTATGCCGTGCGCAGCGAACCGATGCCGGCGTCAGTGCTAGTGTGCGTCCGGAGCAGGTACCGTTGGGTGATCCTATGGCTTGGGTCGCGGGGACGTCGTCGATTGTGTGCTTTGAGACGGATGTGTTTCCGGAGCTGACAATTACGGAGATCGATCCGGGCGTGGAGGCGACGGCGTATGGGATGCTGGCGGATTTTGTGAGGGCAGCGGAGAGCTAGGTCCCTCGTGGGCTGAAGCGCTGCGCCACCCAAAAGCAAGTTGCGTCGCCCTCGCTCTCAACTTTTTTGGCTCTGTCGATCGTCAGGATTTAAGTAAGGCAAGGAAATATTTCATGTCCACAACGTCCCCTGAAGTCAGCACGAAATTAGATCTTGCATGGATTCGGCAGCAGTTCCCTTCTCTGAAGCAGGCGGTGAATGGAAGCCCGGCGGTGTTTCTGGATGGACCTGGCGGAACGCAGGTTCCACAGCGAGTGATCGACGCGATCGGAGATTACCTGGCGCGGTCAAACGCGAATACGCATGGCGCGTACGCGACCAGCCGGCAGACCGATGCGATGCTGGATGAAGCGCGGGCAGCGATGGCGGATTTTCTCGGATGCGACGCGGATGAGGTGGTATTCGGCGCGAATATGACGTCGCTGACCTTTGCCATGAGCCGCGCGATTGGACGCGAACTGAAGGCTGGCGACGAAATTGTGGTCACGCAGCTGGATCATGATGCGAATGTTTCTCCCTGGCGAGCGCTGGAGGAAACCGGCGCTACGGTGCACTTCGTCGATGTGCGCGAAGAGGACTGCACTCTCGACATGCAAGATCTGGCGCGGAAGATCAATGAGCACACGCGGCTGGTCGCGGTCGGATACGCGTCGAATGCAGTAGGCACTATTAACGATGTGAAAGAAGTGGTGCGATTGGCGCATGCTGTCGGGGCGCTCGCGTATATTGACGCAGTGCACTATGCTCCGCACGGGCCTATCGATGTTCATGCACTGAACTGCGACTTTCTGGTGTGTTCCACGTACAAGTTCTTTGGTCCGCACATGGGAGTCTTGTACGGAAAACGCGAGCATCTAAAACGGCTACCCGCTTACAAATTACGCGCGAACAGCGACGACATCCCTTACCGCTGGGAGTGGGGGACGCTGAATCACGAATGCATCGCCGGAATCACGGCGTGCGTGGATTATCTGGCGGATTTGGGCCGACGCCTGAAGCCTGATGCGCCTTCCCGCCGGGCGGCTTTGCAAGCCGCCTACACAGAGATTCGTCAATATGAGCGAGAGCTTTGTGAGCGGCTCGTGCGAGGACTACTGGAGATTCGCGGGTTGAAGTTTTACGGCATTCGCGATTTCGGCCAGTTCGATCGGCGATGCCCCACGGTGGCCATCAGAATTGCGGGACATACGCCGCTGGAACTAGCTACGAAGCTGGGCGAACGCGGCTTCTTCACATGGGACGGAAATTACTATGCGTTGAACCTGAGCGAGCGCCTGGATGTGGAGAAGGATGGCGGATTCCTGCGCATCGGACTGGTGCATTACAACACTGCGGAGGAAGTTGACCGGTTGCTGGCCGCGTTAGTGGGGATTGTAGGATAAGCTGTCGTGCTGCGGACGGGCGAGGACGACCTTCCTCCATTGAGAACCACTCTTCAGATGAATCGACGAACATTTTTGTGGAGGGCCGCGCAGGCTGGAGTGATCCTAAGGCTGGCATCCGCAAATCTGTTCGCGAAGCAGAACGATCCAATTCCACCGGCGCTGATCGAGAGTTACCGCAAGTGGCTGGTGATCGACGCGCTCGCCGGCATCAATCTCGATGACCTTCCTATCAAGCAGCAGGTGTTGCAACAGGCACTCGATTCGGGTGTGACCGGAATCAACTGGACGGTGTCGACCGCGGATTACGAATCCACGGTGGACGCCATTTCGTTTGTAGAAGGCCTGGTTGAGAGTGAGCCGGCGCATTTCCTGATCGTGCGACAGCAAGAGGATCTGGAGCAGGCCAAGCAAAAAAACAAGATCGGAATCATTCTGGGTTTTCAGCATCCGCAACCGATTGAGCCAGACCTGAAGCGCATTGCGACATTCCGCCGGCTCGGGGTGCGAGTGATGCAGCTCACGTACAACAAACGGGGCGTGTACGGCGACGGGTGCCTGGAACCGGCCAACGCCGGCCTGAGCAAGGCTGGCCGCACGGCTGTCGCTCGCATGAATGCGCTGGGGGTCGCGGTCGATCTTTCTCATTGCGGGCAGCGGACGACTGCAGAAGGGATCGAAGCTTCTTCAAAACCGGTGGTGATCACACACGCGGGCTGCAGCGCCGTACACCGACATCCCCGGAACAAAGATGACCGGGAGTTGCGCGCGATGGCCGATCGCGGTGGGGTAGTGGGAATCTACTTTATGCCCTATCTGGTGGCGAGCCCTACGCCGCCCACGCGGCAACACGTGATTGAGCATCTGGACCACGCGCTCAAGGTTTGCGGCAGCGAGCATGTGGGCATCGGCAGCGACGGGGTGCTCGATACGTTTCCCGACACGGTGGAGCAACGCAAGGCTTTTGCGGCCGACATGGCGAACCGTAAGAAACTTGGCATCGCCGCGCCGGAGGAGGATCGTCCTCCATTCTCGCCGGACCTGAACACGCCACTGCGCATGGAGATTGTCGCGGACGGTCTCGCAAAGAAGGGCTACACATTAGACGTGATCGAGAATGTGATGGGGAAGAATTTCTATCGGGTGTTTGGGGAGATTTGGAGTTAGAAGGGCAGCTCTCAGCTGTCAGCTATCGGCGATCAGTCTTCTGTAATTCGATTACTTCGCTTCCTTTCCCTATAAGAACTACATCGGCCATTCCGATGAACAGGCCGTGTTCGACGACGCCTGGCATGTTGGCCAGAGTCTTTGCCAAGGCTGCGGGGTCGGGTATCTGACCGAAGGCACAATCGAGGATGCGATGTCCTTCGTCGGTGCGGTAGGGTGTCCCGTCTTTCGCTTTTCGAAGGGAGACGGTCGCCCCCATCGCTGTGATTTCGCGAGTCAGAAGAGTTTGAGCAAAAGGAATGACCTCAACCGGAAGCGGAAAACGGCCGAGAACCGGGACTTGCTTGGTCGCGTCTGAAACGACCACAAATTTTCTGGAGGCCGACGCCACGATTTTTTCGCGGAGCAGCGCTCCGCCGCCGCCTTTGATGAGATTCAGTTGCGGATCGAATTCGTCGGCGCCGTCGATGTCGACGTCGATCTGTTCGACTTCATCGAGCGTCGTTAGCGGTATGCCGTACTTTTCCGACAGTTGTTGCGAATGGATCGAGGTGGGGATACCGCGAATCTTGAGTCCCGCTTTTACCCGTTCCCCGAGAAACTGAATGAAGTACGCCGCCGTTGAACCGGTGCCGAGACCGACGACCTGGCCGTCTTTTATGAACTGCAGGCTGGCGCGAGCCGCCGCTTGCTTCTCGAGATCGTTTGACATGCGAGGGGTAAAGACTAACAGCCCAGCATCTTTCCCAGAAGTTCTTTCAAAATCTTCCCACAAACCGCGGAAGTAAGTTCCGAGACATCGCGCCTAGGATTGTATTCGACGATGTCAGCGCCAACGATGTTGCCGGTGATCTGGTGCAGGTGCCGCATGGCTTCGCGCACGGTCATGCCTCCGGGCTCGCGGTGTGAAACCCCGGGTGCAAACGCGGGATCAAGCACATCGAGGTCGAAAGAGATGTAGACGGGGCCGGCACGCTTGAGCCGCTCGAAGTTGGGGAGCGTCTCCATCTCGATAACCTGCACGCCGAAACGCTCCGCCTGCTTTCGCTGATGACGGTTCATGGTGCGGATTCCGAGCTGGATTAGCTGTTTCGCCAACCCGTCTTCCATGATGCGGGCGAAAGGGCTGGCATGCGAGAAGCGATTGCCTTGAAATTCGTCGTAAAGATCGGGGTGGGCATCGAAGTGGATGATGCTGATCGCTGGATATTTCTTGTGGAAGGCTTTCAGAATCGGGTAAGTGATGGAGTGGTCGCCGCCGAGACAGATCGGGCGCTGATTCTTGTCAAGTAATTCGCCGACCGCCTTCTCGATCTCGGCAAAGGCGTTGGCTTCGGAAAGCTTCAAGTCTCCGGCATCGACGAAGGGCTGACGTTCGAGATCGGTGCCGGCTTCGGTACACATGTTCGAGGAATCGCAGCGAAATCCTTCGCGAATCAGTGGCGGGGCTTCAGCGGCTCCGCGCAGATAAGAAGAATTAGCGTCGAAGGGAATGCCCAGCAGAACCGGAACGCCCTTGTCCTCAACGTTGGCAGTTGACATGATTGGTGCTCCCAGGGGAAACCGAAGAAGATTGTAGTGGATGCGGAGGCCGCGGTGGCAAGATTGCCGCAAGGGCAGTGAGCGGATGGCACTGGAAACGACTTTCTATCGCGATCTCGCGTACATATTCGGCGCGGCCGTGATTGGCGGCAGCGTCGCCAAGGCCCTGCGCCAGCCGCTGATCCTTGGGTATGTGTTGGGCGGAATCCTGATCGGGCCATTCACTCCGGGACCGAAAGTCTATCAACTCCACGAATTCGAACTTCTTGCGGAAGTGGGCGTGATGCTGTTGATGTACTCGATCGGCCTGGAGTTTTCCTTCCGCGAGCTGTTGCAGGTGAAGTGGATTGCTGTAGTGGGAGGGCCGATCGGCGTCGTGCTGTCGGTGTTGCTGGGGCTTGAGGCGGGCAAATTGTTCGGCTGGAGTACGACGCAAGGGATCACGATCGGCGCGGTGATCTCGGTCGCCAGCACCATGGTTTTGTCGAAATTCCTGACCGAGCGAGGAGAACTGAGAACGCAGCAAGGCCAGGTGATGATCGGAATCACACTGGTGGAAGACCTGGCGGTGGTCGCGCTGACGGTCCTGTTGCCGTCGTTGTCAGACATCAGCCGTGACAAGGTTCTCGCGATCGGCCTGGCAATGGGCAAGGCATTGCTGATACTGACTCCCGTGATTCTGATCGCGGCGAAACTGGTTCCCAGGATGATGAAGCGGGCCGGAGAGGCGGGCAACGAAGAGTTGTATCTGCTGGTGGTGCTGGCCCTGGGCTTCGCCACGGCCGCGGTTACGCAAGCCGTCGGGTTGTCGCTGGCGCTGGGTGCGTTTCTAGCGGGCATGATCGTCAGCGGGGCAGAGATGACACACCGCGTAATGGGTCAGTTGATGCCGTTGCGGGATGCGTTCGTGGCGCTGTTTTTTGTGACGATCGGGGCGCTGGTCGATCCGCGAATTCTGGTTTCTCATCCCATGCTGTGGATCTCGATCGTCGTACTGACTATGGGCGGCAAGTTTGTCATTTGGACCCTGCTGGTGTGGGCCTTCCGCTATCCCTTGCGGACTGCCTTGATGGTCGGGCTTGGACTGACGCAAATTGGGGAATTTTCCTACGTGCTGATCCGCGTGGCGCGCGATTCTCACCTGGTTGGAGACGACGTCTACAACGCGACGCTGGCCGCTTCGGTGGTCACGATTGTGCTTAACGGATTGCTGCTGCGGCTGTTCTCGCGGCCGCCAAAGGTCGAAACCCCGGCCTGATCTGGGCGCGAATCCGGGACACAATCGCCGTCATCCTTTATTCTAGTAGTGAATCTATGGCGACAAAATCAAAGGCATTGACGGGCTCAGGCTCGACCGGAGTGTTAGACGCAACCAACGGCGAACGGGAGCGTGTGTTTGAGGCATTCCGGCGCTGGGGTTATCTGGAAGCGGATTTGGATCCGCTGGGGTTTCTGCGTCCAGTGGCTTATCCGGAGTTGCAGATTTCGGGCGAAGCGGCGCGCGAGGCTCGCAGCATTTATTGCGGAACCGTGGGAGTCGAGTTTGCGCACATCGCTGATCCCGGGCGGCGGCGGTGGATTCAGGAGCAGATGGAGGCGACACCCGCGTCCGTGGATCAGGCGCGCGTGTTGGATCTTCTGATTCGCGGGGATTTGTTCGAGCAGGTACTGCAACAACGCTACTTGGGAACCAAGCGCTTTTCGCTGGAGGGCGTCACCTCACTGCTGCCACTGGTCGATGAAATTCTTGACGCCGCGGGCCAGCAAGGCGCGGTTGAGTTGGTGATGGGCATGAGCCATCGCGGACGTCTCAACGTGATAGTGCATGTCGCGAAGCGTCCTGCGGAAGAAGTGTTCGCCGGATTTGAAGATGTCGATCCGCGGAGTGTGCTGGGGGGCGGCGACGTGAAATACCACATGGGCGCGACCGGCGAGTATGAAACGCGGAGTGGTGCGAAGATTCACATTCATCTGGTTTCGAATCCCAGCCATTTGGAGGCAGTCGACCCGGTTACTGTCGGAAGAACGAAGGCCAAGCAGGATCGTGCGGGCGAGGGCGGAGACAAGAAATTCCTACCGCTGATTGTGCACGGCGACGGAGCCTTCGCCGGACAAGGGATTTTCGCTGAGACATTGAACTACGCGGACCTGCCCGGCTACACCGTAGGCGGCACGATTCATGTCATCGTGAACAACCTGCTCGGGTTCACGACGCTGAGCCGCGAGTTGCAGTCGGCGCGATTCTCAGCGCAGTTAGCGCGACGACAGGAGATTCCCATCTTCCACGTGAACGCCGAGGATGTCGACGCCGTGGTTCGCGTGGGCCGTATGGCGCTTGAGTATCGTTACCGGTTCGGCAGCGACGTGGTCATCGACATGATCGGGTACCGGCGGCATGGTCACAGCGAAGTGGACGATCCAACGGTGACCCAGCCGCTGCTCTATAAGGCGATTAAGGATCATCCGCCGCTGTGGGAGATTTATGCCGAGGACAGCGAAGCGGAGAATGCACAAGAGCGCGTGAGTGCGATTAAGGCCGAGTTCGAGGCGGCGCAGAAACAGGCGGGCACGCTGACCAAGAAGCCGACCCTGCGAGATTTGCCCAGTTATTGGGACAAGTTTGAAGGCGGACGCTACAAGTCTGAATATGAAGTGAACACCGGTTTGCCTGCGAGTGAACTTCAGGAGCTGACCGAGCGGCTGACGACATATCCCGCTGGTTTTCACATCCATCCCAAGGTGAAAAAGCTTTTGGAACAGCGGGCCGAGATGGGCGCGGGTAAGCGGGCCGTCGATTACGGAATGGCAGAGGCGCTGGCCTTCGCGAGTCTGGTGAAGGCTGGCACTCCGGTGCGATTGAGTGGACAGGATTGCCGCCGCGGCACGTTCAATCAACGACATTCGGTGCTGCTCGATATCGAGAATGAACAGGAATATGTACCACTCGAAAACATCGCCGCAGGCCAGGCGCGATGCGACATTTATAACTCGACGCTTTCCGAAGCCGGTGTGCTCGGCTTCGAATATGGCTATAGCCGAGACTATCCGGAAACGCTGGTCTTGTGGGAAGCGCAGTTCGGCGATTTCGCCAACGTCGCGCAGGCAGTGATTGATCAGTTCGTGAGCGCGGGCGAAGACAAGTGGGGGTTGCTGTCGGGAGTCGTTCTACTTTTGCCACATGGCTACGAGGGTCAAGGGCCAGAGCATTCAAGCGCGCGCATTGAGCGTTATCTGCAACTGGCGGCGCGCGACAATTTTCAGGTCTGCCAGCCGTCCAATGCGGCGCAGTATTTCCATTTGCTGCGGCGGCAAGCGCTACGGTCTTGGCGGAAACCCCTGGTTGTGTTTACGCCGAAGAGCATGCTGCGGCATCCAGATGCGTCATCCGCGGTTGAGGACTTCACGAACAAGCGGTTCGAGACGGTGATCGCGGATTCTTCAGTTACCGATGCGAAACGCATATTGGTATGCACCGGAAAGATCGGTCACGAGCTGGCGATTGAGCGCAAGAAGAGAAAAGATGACAAAACGGCGATCATTTTTCTGGAGCAGATGTATCCGTTCCCGGAAGAAGAGCTGACCGTGGCGATCGATCAGCATCAATCGGCGCACGAAGTGGTGTGGGTGCAGGAAGAACCGGCCAATATGGGAGCAATGTCGCATGTGATGGCGCGGTTGCGGCGCGTGGCGGGAGAGCGCGCGGTGCTTTCGGTGAAACGATCGGCGAGCGCGAGTCCAGCGACAGGGTCTGCGAAGGCGCATGAGATGGAGCAGAAGACGATCTCTGACGCTGGCGTTTGATATGAAATCGTAAGATCCACCACAGAGACACAGAGTACAGAGAAACTTTTATTTTTCTTTGGGTCGCTCGGTTACTGGTTTCTCTCCCGGACCCGGCAGCGGAACTTTCGCTCCTCCCGCGGCTTCTGACTTCAACAACACCTCGACATTGGGATACGCGTAAATAGTGGGCGCGTGATTTTGCATCAGGCCTCCTGTGTCGGCCGTGGGACCGTAGTTGCTGTGTAGATCGTGCGCCAGCATGCGCAGCATTGCCATTTGCTGGCCGCGATGGTGCGCGGTGTGATTCAGCCGGCGGGTCATCACCCAGGCGCGCGAGCGGCGAACATCAAAGAACGCAACAATTTCTTCCCACCATGCGTCAGTCTTCTCTTTCAGGACGGCGAGCCGTTTGGCGCTGTCTTCGGCGTAGCGCTTCATGAATTCCAGACGCGTCTCGGGATTTGGTAGCGGTGGCGCGCCGACGTCGATGCCCAGCATGGTGCGAAACCAGAGGTCCTCACTCACGCATTGATGAACCATCTGCTCGTGGACACTGCGACCGCGAGGGTCCGTGGGATGCGGCCGGAATGGCAAGTCTGGGTCGTTGAATTCGCTCCAGACGCTGACCACCTTTTCGCGCTCGGTGGCGTAGGTTTCAACGAGGAAATCGTAAGGCATGGGAACCTCGAGTTCGGGCATCGGGCTTCAGACTTCAGACTTCAGACTTCAGACTAGACAGATGCCTGAACTCCGCAAATGGTAACCTAATTTTCCAACTTCATGGCACCTCGAAAACCACTACCGCTTCGCGTTGCGATCGACACCGGAGGCACGTTTACCGACTGCGTGTGGGTGGAGCGCGGGCGAGTGCGGATGCTCAAGGTATTCTCGACTCCTGCAGATCCTTCGCGCGCGATTGTCGAAGCACTTGAGAAGATTGGCGTGCGGGGTCCGCTGGTTTTGCTGCACGGCACGACTGTCGGGACGAATACTCTGTTGCAGCGCAAGGGCGCGCGAGTGGCGCTGATCACCACCGAGGGATTTGAAGACGCTATCGAGATCGGGCGGCAGGCGCGTCCGAAGCTTTATGACTTCTTCTTCGATCGCGTCGAGCCACTGGTGGCCGCAGATATGCGATTCGGACTCGGAGAGCGGACGGATGGGCAGGGCAAAGTACTGCAATCGCCTTCCCAGACCGAGTTGGACTCACTTACGAAGAAAGTCGAGCAGAAGAATCCGGAGGCGATTGCGGTTTGCCTGCTGTTCTCGTTTGCGAATGCCGAAAATGAAAAAGCGGCGGCTAGCACGTTAAAGAAACTGGGTATCCCTCTTTCTGTATCGCATGAAATCCTGCCAGAGTTCCGCGAATATGAGCGCATGAGCACGGTAACGATGAACGCTTATCTGCAGCCGGTCATGCAGCGGTATCTGGGAAACTTACGCGGGAGTGTGCAGTCTTTCCCTCAGGGGCTAAAGCCCAATTCTCCGGCATCTGGTGGCACGGCTGAAGCCGTGCCCTTCCCAAGAAAAGCTGCCAGTACGAACGCGAACATTTTTGTGATGCAGTCGAATGGCGGCATCACCGGCCTGGAATCGGCGGCGAGAGAACCGGTGCGCACCGTGCTTTCCGGCCCGGCTGGAGGCGTGGTGGGAGCGGCGGCCACGGCGAGGCGCAGCGGGTGCGACCGCATCATTTCTTTTGATATGGGCGGCACCTCGACGGACGTTGCACTGGTGGATCGCGAGATGCGAACCGGGAGCCAAGCCGAGGTTGCGGGATTGCCCGTGGGAGTGCCGATCCTCGACATTCACACGGTAGGCGCGGGCGGCGGTTCGATCGCGCGCTTCGACGCGGCGGGAGCGTTGCGCGTGGGGCCTGAGTCGGCGGGGGCAGATCCCGGTCCGATTTGTTACGGGCGCGGCACGCAGCCGACCGTGACGGACGCCAATCTGCTATTGGGAAGGCTTCAGCCAAAGCGCTTTCTAGGCGGGGACTTCACGCTCGACCTGGAGCGGGCACGGAGCGTGACTTCCGAGTGGCTGAAGAAGTCGCGCAGCGCGATGAGTCTCGAGCAGTTCGCGGCTGGCGTGATTCGGGTTGCGAACGCCACCATGGAAAAGGCGATTCGCGTAGTTTCGATCGAACGGGGACATGATCCACGAGAATTTGCGCTGGTTGCTTTTGGCGGAGCTGGCGGCCTGCATGCCTGTGAACTGGCGGAGGCGTTGGGGATTCCGGAGGTCATCGTGCCGGCGCTTCCGGGGGCGCTGTCTGCATTCGGCATATTAGTAAGCGATGTGGCGAAGGATTATTCGCGCACGGTTTTGTGGCGGGTTTCCGAAAAGCTTCCGGTCAGCGAGTTGAAAAAAGAATTCGCGATCTTGCGGAAACGCTCCGAAAGCGATTTTCGCGCGGAAGGCTGGGTGGGGAAACTCCAACACGCCTTCAGCGTGGACGTGCGATATCGCGGGCAAGGATACGAGTTGAATGTTCCTTATTCCCCGCGGCTTATCCAGAGTTTCAGGAAAGTGCATGAGCGGCGATACGGTTATGCCTATTCGAACCGCGAGGCGGAACTGGTCACGCTTCATTTGCGAACGACGTTGCGATCGCCGCAGGCGGGACTGGGAGCGAGCAGCAAGGGTGGCGAGGTTCGAGGAAACAGGGGCGAACGAACCCAAGTATTCTTTGGCGGCAAGAAAGTTTCGTCGACGATTTACGAGCGAGAGGAGTTGCAAACCGGCAAACCCTATCGAGGTCCGGCAGTGGTGACAGAGTACAGCGCCACAACCGCCGTGCCGCCAGGCAAGGTTTTCCGCCGGGATGCTGCTGGAAACCTGATGATCCGGATCGCAAAGCCGCGCTGACAACGGTGATCACTAGGTAACCTGGGGACCTGCGGCTACAATATGCACGTGAAACCAAGCATTTTTGTAGTGGAAGACGATCCGGACATTTCGCGGTTGGTGCGTCACCATCTGGAAGCCGCGGGATTTGCGGTCAAAGTATTTCCCACGGGCGTTGCCGTGGTCAGCGAATCGGAAAAGCAAAAGCCGGTTCTTTTCGTTCTCGACATCATGGTCCCGGGAAAAGACGGGCTGGAACTGTGCCGGCAGATTCGGCAGGCTCCGACTTTAGCTGCGACTCCTGTTATTTTTCTAACCGCAAAGAGTGGCGAGGCAGACCGCATCCTCGGACTTGAACTGGGCGCCGACGATTACATTGCGAAGCCGTTCAGCCCGCGCGAACTGGTGGCGCGGGTGAAGGCGGTGCTGCGGCGGTTTGAGCGTCCGCTGCCGCAGTCGCCGATTCGGGTGGGTGACATCGAGATCGATCCCAGCGCCATGACGCTGATCGTGCGCGGCAACACGATCACAACGACCGCAACCGAGTTCCGCCTGCTCGACTACTTTGCGCGCCATCTGGGCCGCGTGTTCACGCGCGATCAATTGCTCGATTCGGTGTGGCGTGACACCGCCTACGTCACTCCGCGCTCAGTGGATGTGTACGTGCGGCGCATCCGCGAAAAGATTGAACCGGACCCTGAAAATCCCCGCTACTTGAAGACCGTGAGAGGCGCCGGATACCGCTTCGAGGCTCCCAAGTGAGAAGCCGGATATTCCTGAAGTTGCTCGCGATCTTCGCTCTAGTGATCGCGGCAGCGACCTTGACCTTCGACCTGTCCATCCAGGGTGCTTGGGAAAATTCGCTGCGCCGAGAAATCGAACGCAACCTGCGAGAGAAAACTCTGATGTTCGCCCGCCGGGTGAACAACGACAACGCTCACGATCTGCAAAATATTACTTCGCAGGAAGCGCAAGCGGCTGGCGCGCGCGCCACCGTGATTGATGCGGACGGCAAAGTACTGGCGGATTCGGAAGGGAATGCCGCCTCTATGGAAGACTACGCCCAACGGCCTGAGTTCGTGGCCGCGCTCAAGGGTGATGTGGGGATAGATACGCGGAAGAGTCCTACGATTGGAACTTCTTTTCTTTATGTAGCGGTACCGATCTCTGGCGGCGCGGTGCGTCTGGCCTATCCGGTGTCAGACACGGAGGCAGCCACGGGGCAGGTGCGACGCACTCTGTGGTTGGGATCGGGCATCGCTTTTGGTGTCGCCGTCCTTTTAGCAGGAATAACCGCACAATTTACGGCCAGGCGCTTGCAGCGGATTGTGCAATTCGCGGGACGAATTTCCAGGGGCGACCTCACCGCGCGAGTCAACGAGAGTTCCGCCGACGAAGTGGGTGTGGTGGCCGGCGCGCTCGACACCACAGCGCAGCGGCTAGAAACGAGTTTCGCCGCGTTGCAGACGAGCCAGCATCAGCTTGAAACCCTGCTAAACAGCATGCAGGATGCGGTCATCGCCGTCGGCGAGGATGAACGCGTGCAATGGGCGAACCAGATGATGAGCCGGTTGGTGCGGCAGGGCACCCGGCTGAATGCGCCTATCGTGGAGACGGTGCGCGATCCTGATTTTCTGCGCGCCGTGCGAGGCGCGAGCGAGACGCGCCGGGTCTGCGCGGCGCGGGCATCGTCGGTGGTTCCGGGAAGGACCTTCGATGTAACCGCCGCTCCTTTGCCAGGCGGGGGTGCGGTAGCGGTGCTGCGCGATCTTACCGAGACTGAGCGCGTCGAAAAAACGCGGCGGGACTTTATCGCCAATGTGTCGCACGAACTGCGAACGCCGCTGACGTCGATCCAGGGATACACAGAAACGCTGCTGGATGGCGCTCCCGAGAGCGACCACTCGCGCGAGTTCCTGGAAATTATTCGCAAGAACGCAACCCGCATGTCGCGCCTTACCGAAGATCTGCTCGCTCTGGCGCGGGTGGAATCGGGCGAGCAGCGTTTTGACGTGCAGCCCGTCGGTTCGGGAGAACTCCTGGAGGAGGCCATACAGAGTTTCCGCGAAGTGGCGCGGACCCACGGCATCGAAATCAAAGTAGAGGACACGGCGCAGGCAGAAGTAAATGCGGATCGCGAAGCCGTCCACCAGGTTTTCTCGAACCTGATTGACAATGCCCTCAAATACGGAGGATCTGGCGGGGCGATTGTGCTTGGGGCGCGTCCGTCTCCGCGCGGAGTGGAGTTTTACGTACAGGATTTCGGACCAGGAATTCCTTCCGAACACCTGCCTCGATTATTCGAGCGGTTCTATCGCGTCGACAAAGCACGTTCGCGCGAATCCGGAGGAACCGGATTGGGGCTGGCGATCGCCAAGCATATTGTTCTTGCCCACGGCGGAGCGATCGGCGCGGAAAGCGAACTGAATCACGGTTCGCGCTTCTTGTTCACACTGCCTCTGGCGCCGGTTGAAAAACCGGCGTAGGCGTCACGAATATCCAAGAAAATTCATATGCTTTTAACCAACTCTGTAAGCAAAAGCTCTATTCTTCCATCTTGAGTACCAGCCCAAATCGACGACCAGGGGTAGGGCGGCCCACTTCAGCCCGTTTGCGGAGGATTGCGCGCATGAGTACGGCCACCATTAAGAGTTCAGCGCCAGAGCCCTCCTATGCACATCTGGTCCGGCGAACCATTGAAGCATGTCAGGTAGCGAAGGAAGCTGCGGCGGCCGCAGCGGAAGGCATCGCGACCGGGTCCGCGGTGCTGCTAAATACCATTCGGGTGCGCGAGAAGGAACTCGACACTTTCGACATGGAGATCGATGCCGGCGTTACCGCGGCGATCACCCAGGTGACCGAAGCGGAAGCTCGAGAATTGCTCGCTTGCATGAAGTTCATGATCGGTTTGGAGCGCATCGGCGATCTCTTGCTCAGTTTTGCCAGCAGTGCGCAAGCGGTGGGCGGACGGTTGGATCCGCAAGATACTCGCGACCTCACGCAGATGGCAACCGTTCTCGAGAAGATGCTTAGCGATTCCGGAGAGGCGTTCAGCGCGCGCGACGTGAAAAAAGCGATCGATGTGTTGCGCGCGGACGCGGAGATGGATCGGTTGAGAAATCTGGTGTTCCTGCGCCACATTGAGAATCCGGAAAATGTGCAGCGCCAGGCCAGCTTGCAAGTCATCTTCATGACGCAATCGCTGGAGCGAGCCGGCGATCACGCCAAGAATCTTGCCGAAGAAGTCTGCTTCGTTGTCAGCGGACACACCGTGCGTCACGTGATGATGGCTTACGACAAACCTATCGAGCAGATGTTTCTGGATTACTTGCGGCAGCGCGACGAGCGCCGGTAGCCGCGTCTACAGCTTCTTCCCTACAGTCCCAATCACTATTCCTGTATGAACGTTCTCGGGGGAAAATTCCTCCTCCTGTCCTCCCGAAAGTTCCGGCGCCCGATACGACTCAATCGCGCAAAGCGCAGCAAAATCAGCAAAATCAATGTGCGAATTCGTGGCAAGACTCGTGCAATAGACACATCGCATTCAGACTACGGTCTCTTTGGAGGAGTGCAATGAAGAAACATTTAAGCATCATGGCAACGCTCGCTCTTGGCGCAGCGCTATTACCAGCAGCGTTCGCGCAGGAGCACTCGAGTCCGTCAAGCCAGCAGGATCAAAGTATGTCGCAGTCGCAGCCGGAACAGGATTCCGCACAGAGTCCGACGGCGTATACCGGCACAGTGATGAAGAGCGGCAGCAAGTACGTGTTGAAGACCGATGCGGGAACGCTGCAGCTCGACGACCAGGCGAAGGCGAAAAAATATAACGGGAAACAAGTGACCGTGAACGGCACCGTCGACAAGAGCACAGGCATGCTGCATGTGACCGATATCGCTCCTGCATCTTCGATGCAGCACTAGGAGTTTTAAGCAATAAAAAGGGCTCTTCGCAAATCCTCAGAGGAACCCGGTTCCGCGTTTTGCCCCCAACCGAAAGCGGCTGCCTGTGCAGATCACAGGCGGCCGCTCCTACCTCGCACCGACGCACGTGATGCTGATCACAGCTTTCTGAGACACGGCGTTCCATCGTATTAGATGGATGAGTGTGCTAATTCCTATGTCGACGGCCGTGGCCGAGACCACAGTTAAGTGGCTATTTATCAATGGGATGGCGCTGCCAAGCGGGCTGGCTCAAAGCCTCGCTCTGGCTGGTTTTTCGGGAGCCGTGACGATCGCGCTTGTCTTGTGGTTCCGGCGCCAACATCGGACCAGGGCTTTCGAAAAGGAGCTGGAAAAAGCGCAAGAAGTGATTCGCGATATCGGACGGGAGCGCGATCTTGCCCAGGAAGAAGTTTTCCGGCGCTTATACGAAGAGCGCGAACTCAACAAAGAGAAAACGCAGTTCCAGGCGCAGCTGGCGGAGTATGAAAAATACGCAGCTTTGGCGCGGCTGGCTTTGGGCGCTGCCCACGAAATCAACAATCCATTGTTGGGAATCCTCTCGCATCTGGAATTGGAATTGAACATTACGACCGACCCCGAACAGCGGGCCGAGATCGAGCAGTGCATCGCTGGGGCCAAACGAATTTCCAACACGCTACGGGGACTAGTGAACTACGCGCGCCCGGGACCACTGGTTTTGAGCAAGATCAGCCTCTACCGGCTAGTGATGGACACGCTCGGATTTCTCGAAGGGCAGCCGATGCTGCGTGGAAAGGCGCTGGAGAACCACGTGCCGGCGGACCTTCCACACATCCGCGCCGATGCTAACCAGCTTTCGCAGGTGCTGATGAATTTGTTGCTGAATGCGGCCGAGGCGACTCCGGAGGGCGGCAAGATTATTATCTCCGCAAGCAAACTGACCTACGTCGAGAGCTTAGAGATTCGCGTGAGCGATACGGGTTGCGGAATTCCTCCCGATATTCTGCAGCACGTGTTCGAGCCGTTTTTTACTACGAAAAAAGGAAAGGGCACCGGGCTGGGGCTCAGCATCAGCCAGGCCTACGTGCGGAGCCACGGGGGAGAGATGCGTGTGGACAGCGTCGTGAATCATGGAACGACGATTACGCTGACGCTTCCGGTGCGTCAGGATTCGTCGGTAGGCGTCGGGGAGGCGGAATCGGAAGTGGTGGTTTAGGGCAGACCTCGGACGTCAGCCCTCCGGACTTCAGGCTATGGCTTATTCAGTTTTGGTGGTTGACGACGAAGAACTCACACTGCGCACCATCTCGCGTGGTTTGCGGCAGGAAGGGTTCGAGGTCTTTACCGCGGGATCAGGCGAAGACGCGCTGAAAGTTTTTCACGATGAGAAGCCTGATCTCACACTCCTCGACATCATTCTTCCCGGAATTGATGGAGTCGAAGTATTACGGCAGTTGAAGCAAGCGAATCCCGCCGCGATTATTTTGATGATGAGCGCGTATCACCTGGTGGATCGCGCAGTGGAAGCGATGAAACTCGGCGCGTACGACTATCTGGTCAAGCCTTTCCACTTAGCCGACATGATTGCCACAATGCACCGTGCCACCGAAATGCTCGCGTTGCGCGTGCGGGTGCGTGACACGGTGGAGTCGGCGAAAGGACGCTACGACTTCGGACGAGTCATTACGCAGAACGCGACCACGATCAAGATGCTGGAGATGTCGCGCAAGGCCGCCGAGTCGGACCATACCACGATCTTGATTCAGGGCGAGAGTGGAACGGGCAAAGGAGTCTTCGCGAAAGCGATTCACTATGCCAGCCCTCGCGCGACCATGCCTTTGCTGGAAATCAATTGCGCGGCGCTCCCCGACAATCTGTTGGAGAGCGAACTGTTCGGTTACGAGCCCGGCGCCTTCACCGACGCGCGGCGTCGCAAAGAAGGACTGCTGGAGCGAGCTAACGGCGGAACCGTGTTTCTCGACGAAATCGGCAACATGTCGCATAGCGTGCAAGCCAAGTTGCTGCGCGTGCTCGAAGAAGGCACGTTCATGCGGCTCGGCGGAGTGCGGTTGATCAAGGTGAATGTCCGGCTGATCGCGGCGACCAACGTGAATCTGAAAGAAGCGGTGGCGCAGGGACATTTTCGCGAGGATCTTTATTACCGCCTGAATGTTGTGCCGTTGTTTCTTCCGCCGCTGCGCGACCGCAAAGAAGACGTCCTGCCCCTGGCGCTCGAAATGCTGCAGCACTTTAACCGCGAACTGAACAAGAAGTTCACGGGATTTACTCCGGCCGCGGCCGATCTGCTACAGCAGTATTCCTGGCCCGGCAATATTCGCGAACTGAAGAATGTCATTGAACGGACCATGATTCTCTCGCCGGATGGCGACATCGACGCTGCCTACTTGCCCGAGGAGATTCGAGATCACACGGTGGAGGAGCGGCCGGGAGTGCTCACTCCATCCGACATCTCTCCCACCGGAAACCAGTTTGTGAGCTTACGGGAGATGGAAGATCTCTATATCGAGCAGGTTCTCGCCGCGACCGGACACAACAAGACACACGCCTGCCGCATTCTGGGAATCCATCCCACGTCTCTGTTGAGAAGAATGAAGAAAGAGAAGGTCTAGGCTTCAGGCTTCAGGCGTCAGGCTTCAGGCGTCACGCCGGAGCCGAAGCGTGAAGTCCGATGCCAGAAGCCTGAAGCCCCGGTGCCTGAAGCCTGATGCCTGAAGCCCGCACTTTGGCTGTACTCCTCCTGGCTACTGGGCGTGGGAAAAACATCATCTAAACTACTGAGAAACATGCGCACCTTCTTCGTATTGGTCTTGATCGCCGCTCTTGGGGTGGGCGGATGGCTGGCGTGGGCGCTCAAATCGCCGGTGACGCCGGATGGGCAGAAGTTCGTCATGCTGCGTCCGGGATATTCCACGCGGCGGGTTGCGAAAGAGTTGAAGTCGCAAGGCATCATTCGTAGCGCAGACGCTTTCCTTCTCTGGCACTACTTCCATCGCAATCGATCTGCGAAGGCCGGAGAATATTTATTCGAGAAGCCGGCGAATGCGATTGAGGTCTACGATCGTCTGGCGCGCGGTGATATCTACGTGCACACCGTCGTCATTCCCGAGGGCTTCACCATGTTCGACATCGCCCAAGCCATGCAGGACGCGGGACTGGGCACTCGCGAAGATTTTCTGAAGATTGCCATGACGGAGACTTCGTTGATTACTGACCTCGCCCCGAACGCGAAGAGTCTCGAAGGTTACCTCTTTCCCAATACCTACGAGTTCACGCGGACAGAAAGCATGCACGACATGGTTGCCATGATGGTCAAGCAATTTCGACAGGTGGCGCAAGAGATCGGATTAAACACCGACGTCGAGAAGACGGTGACCATGGCATCGATCATCGAGAAAGAAACGGCAGCGCCGGATGAAAGGCCTTTAGTGGCCAGCGTGTATTACAACCGGCTGGCAAAGAATATGGCGCTGCAGGCCGATCCCAGCGTGATCTATGCGGAGTTGCTGGACGGCAGCTATGGCGGCGCGCTGCATCATGCCGACATGCAATTCGATTCTCCCTACAACACATATCGCCATTCGGGATTGCCGCCGGGGCCAATTGGAAACCCGGGAAAAACTTCGTTGGGAGCCGCCATGCATCCGGCGGAGACGCACTATTACTATTTCGTGGCCGATGGCGCCGGACACCACAAGTTTGCGCAGGATCTGGAAGAGCACAACAAGAATGTAGCTGCGTATCGGAAGGCAATGGCCAGGTAAAGCGGTCGCTGGGCGCCGGTCGTGGGTCGCCGGACTACGCTACTTTGAAGGAATTGACGAGACCGTTCAGCATTTTGGCGGTGTCTCCGACCATTCTCTTCAAGTTCTCACTCCGCTCCGGGCTGAGGTAGCCGAGGCGAGTTGCCAGAATCACTTGTGTTTCCAGTTCGAGAAGCGATCCCCGAGCATTGAAGAGAAAGCGAACAAGTTCCTTGTTCGAGAAACGTCCTTTGCCCTCGGCGATATTGCTTGGGACGGATACCGCCGCTCTTCGCATTTGAGATGTCAGGCCGTAGACTTCTTCGCGAGGAAAGCCGCGAGTAGATTGATAAACCTCGAAGGCCAAATCCATCGCGTTTTGCCATACTCTTAGGTCAGAAAATGCCGTGCTCATGATGTGGCGTCTCCAACTTGAGACTACTCAACCGAGCGTGTAACACACGGTGACGGTCGTCACCTCACAAAACGACGTTCCCGTCGGATTTCCGGCGGCCCGCGACCGACGCCCGGCGACCGCCTCAACGCGCTATACTCACCTTTTCCCTCAATCTCGGGGAATCCTGGGAGAGAGTTGGGGAATCCAACCTTGCTCATGCGCCGTTTCAGGGTATACCGGATTTTTCTGACATTTCTGGTAGTGCTGCCCCTCACGGGGTGTCTTTTTCGCTCACGCAAAGTCGAGCAGCAGTACAGTACCGCGCCGCTCAAGGCCGCCACCCAGCAGGACTCTGATCAGCTACATCAACGCCCAGGCTTCCAAAATTCAGACCATGCAAGCCACGGTGGACATCGATACGTCCGTCGGGGGAGTGAAGAAAGGGAAGGTCACAGACTTCCAGCAGATTCGCGGATATGTGCTGGCGCGCAAGCCGGCGATGTTGCGCATGGTGGGATTAATGCCAATTGTTCGCAACCGTGCGTTTGACATGGTCAGTGACGGAACTGAGTTCAAGTTGTGGATTCCCACCAAGAACCGCTTCATCATCGGCCGGAACGATGTGGGTACGCCGAATCCGCAACAGCCGATGGAAAATATACGTCCGCAGCAGATCTATGAAGCCCTGTTGATTCCTGAAATCGATCCGCAGCACGAAATCGCGATCATGCAGAACGATTTTGAGGTCGTGGACGACGCCAAGAAACATAAGGTCGAGCAGCCGGATTACGAGATCGAAGTCATCCGCAAAGGTGAGCACGGCTGGTTCCTGGCTAACAAGTACGTGTTTAGCCGGACCGATCTTCTGCCGCACCGCCAGTTTGTTTACGACCAGAACGGAAACCTCACCAGCAAGGTGCGCTATGACGATTACAAGGAGTACAACGGCATCAACTTCGCTTCGCAGATCGAAATCTGGCGTCCGCAAGAGGAGTACGACATCACGCTGACGATGGTGAAGTTGGAATTGAACCAGCCTCTGCCGGATGACAAGTTCGCGCTCGAGCAACCTGCGGGCGCCGAAGTCGTGCGTCTCGACCAGCCTCGGAACCCTCCGCCTGGATCGAAGGGCGGAGATGGGCACTAGCCAGTACCCAGTACCCAGTACCTAGTATCCAGTACCCAGTTAAAACGAACGGCCTGTTAGCATCTTTCTATGATGAACAAGATGATTGTGGCGAATCTGGTGCATCGACCGATACGGTCGCTGATCAGCGTGATTGCGATTGCGCTGGAGGTGACGCTGATTCTGCTGATCGTGGGACTTTCGATGGGGATGCTCAACGACACTCGAGCGCGCCAGGCTGGGATTGGCGCCGATGTCATCGTGATGCCGCCGGGATCATCGTTCATCGTAGGCCTGACGGGCGCGCCCATGCCCATCAAGGTCGGAGACGTGTTGGCCAAGCTGCCGCATGTGGCCGTGGTGGCTCCAGTGGTGACCACAGTCTCAACGCAAGGGGCACTGGAAGTGATCGCAGGAATCGATCCAGCGAGCTATCAGAAGCTTTCAGGTCCGTTCAATTTCATCAGCGGCGGTCCTTTTCAGGGACCGGATGATGTTCTGGTGGACGATTTGTTTGCGCGTGCGAAGCGCGTCGGCGTGGGGGACTCCGTCGAAATTCTGAATCACAACTTCCGCATTGCAGGTGTGGTAGAGCAGGGCAAAGGGGCACGGAAGTTTCTTCAGTTAAGCGTGCTGCAAGACCTGATAGGGGCGCAGAACAAAGCTTCGATCTTTTACATCAAGGCCGACAGTCCCAATAATGCAGATGCGATCGTGGACGAGATCAAACACGTGCCGGGAATGGAAAAATATGTCGCGTCTTCGATGGCGTATTACCTGTCGATGATGACGCCGAGCCACTATCCCGGACTGTCGACATTCATCAACGTGGTGATTGGGATCTCGGTGATTATCGGCTTCATCGTGATTTTCCAGGCGATGTATGCGGCGGTGATGGAGCGAACCCGCGAGATCGGAATTCTGAAATCCATCGGGGCGTCGAAGCTCTACATCGTGAATGCGATTTTGCGAGAGACCATTCTGCTGACGCTGGCCGGCGTTCTGGTGGGAGTCATTTTCAGCCTGGCGGTGCGTGCGGGAATTGTCCATCGCCTGCCGACGTTACAGGTGGTTGTTACCGGAGATTTGATCGTGAAAGCTACAATCATCGCCGTCGCAGGGGCGATTCTGGGGGCACTCTATCCAGCTTTCAAAGCCGCACAGAAGGACCCGATCGACGCGCTGGCATACGAATAACCGGCGTCGGGCTACGGGCATCAGGCGTCCGCAAAACCTGCATAAATCCTGATTTATGACGCTTCCGCGGGCCGTTAGAGATCGGTAAGGTGCGGAATCCATTGACATTTCTTGACGGGCTACGTTATCTTTAAAGCTTCGGAAGTACTGCGGTTGCCCGCCTGATACCTCAACGCTTTCCGCGATGAGGAGAAACTCAGCGGTCTTCTTTGCTTTTTTTATTTCTGGGAGATTCGTAATGTCAACCTATTTCCCCAAAGAGGGGGAAATTGCGCGCAAGTGGTACGTCGTGGATGCTGACGGGCAAACGCTCGGACGGTTGGCCTCACAGGTCGCTCGCATCCTCATGGGTAAAGAAAATCCGCAATACACGCCGTTCATCGATACCGGCGATCACGTGATCGTGATCAACGCCGACAAGGTGAAGACGACGGGTATGAAAGCGGAGCAGAAGTCGTATCAGCACTACACCGGTTATCCGGGTGGATTGCGGAACGAGGACTACCGCGAGCGTCTGGCGCGGAAGCCCGAAATGATTATCGAAGAGGCGGTTTCGCGCATGCTTCCCAAATCAAAAATGGGCAAGCAGATGTTCACCAAGCTGAAGGTCTATCGTGGCGACAAACATCCCCACGAGGCGCAGAAGCCGGAAGCGAAGCAGCTCGAAGTACGAGCGTAAGAGTTTCAGAATTCTTTGAAAGGTCAGATGCACCGCGTTGGCTGAATGCTGACGGCTGAGTGCTGATAGCTAAAAATGGCTGAATTGGTTCAATACTACGGAACGGGACGCCGCAAGACGGCGATTGCCCGCGTGTATCTGCGTCCTGGAAGCGGCGAGTTCAAAGTAAACGGCAAGCCCTTCGAGGTTTACTTCGTGACTGAGTCTCAGCGGGTCAGCGCGAAACAGCCGCTGGCACTGACTGAGTCGACGGGTTCGTTCAACGTGGTCGCGCGGGTTTCGGGCGGCGGCGTAAATGGACAGGCTGACGCCGTGAAGCTTGGCATCGCCCGCGCCCTCATGCAGTTCAATCTTGAACTGCGCAAGAAGTTGAAAGCTGAGGGTATGGTGACGCGCGATTCCCGCGCCAAAGAGCGCAAGAAGTACGGCCAGAAGGGCGCGCGCAAGCGGTTCCAGTATTCGAAGCGGTAATGCGAGTACCCAGTACTCAGTAGCCAGTACCCAGCACTGGGTACTGACAACTGGGTACTGGCAACAGATTTTTAGGTGTTCAATTCTTCCCGTGCCTCGTGCGCGGGGACGGGAATGGCAATCCGGAGCAGCCGCAAGGTGAGCGCCGGATGCAGACCAAACAAGGAGGTTGATTGGCTAACATCACCATGAAGGAGTTGCTCGAAGCGGGCGTTCACTTCGGGCATCAGACCAAGCGCTGGAATCCCAAGATGAAGGAATTCATCTTCGGAGAGCGCAACGGGATTTACATCATCGATTTGCAGAAGACGCTGAAGATGTTCAAAGAAGCGTCGAAATTTGTGACCGACCTGGCAGCCGATGGGCGGATTGTGCTCTTCGTGGGCACCAAGCGCCAGGCACAGGATGCGATCGCCGAAGAAGCGACACGCTGCGGCGGCTACTACGTCAACCAGCGCTGGCTGGGTGGACTGCTCACCAACTGGGTGACCGTGCAGAAGTCGGTAAAGCGGCTCAAGGAACTCGATGAGATGGCCACAGATGGCCGCTACGAGTTGCTGCCGAAAAAGGAAGTTATCAAACTGGAGCGCGAACGCAAGCACCTGCAGGCCAACCTGGCCGGCATTAAGAACATGAACCGCTTGCCTGACGCGATCTTTGTGATCGATTCGAACAAGGAACAGATTGCAGTGCGCGAAGCGCGCAAGCTGGGCATTCCGGTGGTCGCCGTGGTTGACACCAATTGCGACCCCAGCGAAGTGGACTATGTGATTCCAGGCAACGACGACGCGCTGCGCGCGATTCGCCTGTTCGCCTCGAAGATTGCGGATTCGGTGGTGGAAGGTTCGCAGGTCGCGACTGACAAGCAGACTGCGGACCTGGCGGCGATGGCGGGTGCGGCGCGCGAAGCGCAGGCAACTGCCGACGCGGCCGCTGAAAACGGCGAAGCGCCTGCGGACGCCAGCACGGAAGACATCAGCATGGAAGACGTGCTCGGTGGTAGCGTACGCAAGGCTCCGGCCGCTGCGGCGGAAGACACCGATGTGCCGCAAGTGGAGACGCAAACGCACTAGAGCAGACGTCGGACTTCAGACCTCGGACGTCAGCAAAACAACCGGAAGATCCCGGTTTCAGCCCCTTGAGGGAATCAGACCCGCGCGGGTCGTCCGGCGCGGGTCAAGTTTTATAGGAGCGGTCGTTGGTCGTTCGTCTTTGGTCGTTCGCAAAGGCCGTAATGATCGACGTCTGAACGCAAACCAACGACGAACGACTAAAGACCAAAGACTGATTTTATGAGCACAACTACCGTGAATATTTCTGCAAATCAAGTGAAAGAGCTCCGGGAAAAGACTGGAGCGCCCATGATGGACTGCAAGCAGGCCCTCACAGAAGCTAAAGGCGACATGGAGCAGGCAGTCATTGTCCTGCGCAAAAAAGGCGTTTCGGTGGCGGCCAAGAAGGCAACGCGTGTGACCAGCGAAGGCTCCGTGACCAGCTACATCCATGCCGGAGGCAAGATCGGCGTGCTGGTGGAAGTGAACTGCGAAAGCGATTTCGTGGCGCGCACCGAGGACTTCAAGGAACTCACGCACGATATCGCCATGCACATTGCGGCCAGCGATCCCAAGTTCGTCCGTAAGGAAGACGTCACGCCTGAGGACTTCGCGCGCGAAAAAGAGATTTACATCGCGCAGGCCGTGGCTAGCGGCAAGCCGCAGAACATCGCGGAAAAGATGGTTACCGGCAAGATGGAAAAGTTCTATGAGGAAGTCTGCCTGTACGAGCAACCCTTCATCAAGGACCAGACGGTCAGCATCGCGCAGCTCATCGCCACCAAGATCGGCAAACTGGGCGAGAACATTGCTGTACGGCGCTTTGCCCGCTTCAAGGTGGGAGACGCGAATGCCACGATCGCGTTCACCGCGGCATCGGAAGAGGCTGGCGAGGCGAAGTAGCTCTTAGCCGCTAGCTCTTAGCCCTTTGATCGCGGTCGCGGCGCAAAGGGCCAAATCTTCAGGGTCTCAAAGACAAAACTTTGAGACCTTGTTTTTTAAAACCTGATAGTCTTGAAAGCCATGCCTGGCACGCCCATTTTCAAACGCATCCTGCTTAAAATATCCGGTGAAGCTCTGGCCGCGAATCAGGGCTTTGGCGTCGACGGTCCCCGCATTCATGAGATTGCCGCGGAAGTGGCCGACGTGCAGTCGTTGGGGATTCAGATTGCGATCGTGGTCGGTGGCGGCAATTTCTTTCGCGGCGTTGCCGATCAAGCCAAGAACATGGATCGGGTCTCGGCGGACCATATGGGCATGCTGGCCACGGTGATCAACGCACTGGCGCTTCAGGACGCGCTGGAAAAGCAAGGCGTGCACACGCGCGTACAGACGGCCATCGAGATGAACCAGGTGGCGGAGCCGTTTATACGTCGGCGCGCGATCCGGCACCTGGAAAAAGGCCGTACGGTTATTTTTGCTGGTGGCACCGGTAATCCCTACTTCTCTACCGATACGGCTGCTTCGCTGCGTGCCATGGAGATCAAAGCTGACGCCATCCTGAAAGCTACCAAGGTCGATGGCATCTACGACGCCGATCCGATGCTGGTAAAGGACGCCAAGAAGTTTGACGTGATCTCGTACATGGACATTCTGAAGAAGGGCCTGAAGGTGATGGACTCCACCGCGATCTCGCTCTGCAAAGACAACAATCTTCCCATCATCATCTTCAATCTGAATCAGCCGGGAAATATCAGGAAAGTCGTGGTCGGGGAAAAAATCGGCTCACTGGTGAGCGCTTAACCGAGAGCGTCCTGAGCTGGCCGGGCCATGGTAATCCGTGGTTCGGAGGTTTTCGCAGGTTTATAATGCGGAGTTTTGATTCTTCACCTACGGAGCTAATTTATGGCTGATGCAGGCCCGTTAAGAGACATCCGTGCGCAATTGAAATCGCGCATGGAAAAGGCCGTCGAAGATTTCCGGCGCGAGATGGCGGCGACGCGTACCGGAAGGGCGTCGGTGCACATGCTGGACACGGTCAACGTGGAATATTACGGCTCGCAAATGCCCTTGAATCAGATCGCGCAAGTGCACGCTCCTGAGCCGCAGTTGATTACCGTGCAGCCCTTCGATCCGACTTCGTTGCCGGCGATTGAAAAAGCGATTCGCACGGCTGACCTGGGACTGAATCCCATGAACGACGGCAAACTGATTCGCGTGCCCGTGCCTGCCCTTACCGAAGAACGCCGTAAAGATATGGTGAAGCACCTGCACAGGATTCTGGAAGAGCACCGCACTGCGATTCGCAACATCCGCCGCGACGGTAACGACGCTATCAAGAAGGCGATGAAGGATAAGAAGATTACCGAGGACGACGAAAAGCGAGCGATGGACGAGATCCAGAAGCTTACGGACGACGAGATCAAGAAGATGGAAGATATGAGCAAGGCCAAAGAGAAGGAAGTGATGGAGATTAAATAGTCTTTTGGTCGTTCGTCGTTGGTCGTTGGTCAGAACCTGCCGCGCTTTGCGCGGCTTTTCTTTTGCGAAGTGGGGACTTTGCGTGCTGGCTTTGCCGCGGAAAACGCCTTTTTTTGGTTGACAATGGCACATTTTTCCTGTAATTTCAGTAGTGACAGAAATTACTGATATGGAAGCTCTGAGCTCAGTCCAACGGCAATACATCCTGCACTGGGGAGAAATGGGCACGCGCTGGGGAATCAATCGCACCGTCGCCCAGATCCACGCCCTGCTCTTCCTCTCGTCTAAACCGTTACCTGCCGACGAAATCGCCGAAACCCTTGACGTCGCCCGGTCGAATGTAAGCACCTCGATCCGCGAACTCGAAACTTGGGGACTGGTGCGGCCCGTGCATGTTCTGGGAGAGCGGCGTGAACATTACGAGTCGATGAAGGACGTGTGGGAGATGTTTCGCGTGATCGTGGAACAGCGCAAGCGCCGCGAGATGGATCCGACGACCCAGCTGTTGCGGCGTTGTCTCGAAGAACTGAAGCGCGAGGAAAGTCCGGACACCTACACTCGAGAGCGCCTGGAGGAGATGGCGGAATTCTTTGCCGGGGCAACGGCGGCGTACGAGGAAATCAGCGAACTGTCTCCCACTGCGCTGCGCGGCCTTTTGAAAGTGAGGGGAAAGATGCGGAAGTTGCTGCGCCTGGGCCGATAAAAATTTTTGCCCGGTTGTTTCTGTTTATACAGAAACAACTGAATGCAGGAGCTGATGGCGATGACCGAAACCTTGCTGTTCGTTAGTGGAATCACCTTAACGCTGTTCATATCGCTCGCGGTCGTGAGCTACATGAATGCGCCCTTGCGAAGGCTATTGCAGGAGCTTTGCGGAAATCCGCAGCGCTCCGAGTTCTGGGTGGCATTCTCGAACGTAGCCGTCGTTCTGATGCCGGTGATCTTCGCGATGCCTTCTGAACCTGTCCCTCATCCGGGGCCGCTTTCACTGGTCGAAATCTGCACCCAGCTGAAGTGGGGCCTGATCGGTCTAGCCGTTTCGGTCCTGCTGTTGGGTTGGATTCTCGGGCACTTTATTCCGAAGAATCCGGCGCGATCGTGAAACACGGAGGTTGATCATGAGCACGATGATCCTGGCGATCCGAGTGGCCGGAGGCATTCATCTGGCGATCATCGCCGCCAATGTGCCTCTGCCGGGCAAGTTGAAAGTGCGGCAACATCTTGCCCCAGTGCCGAACTTCATTCGGCAGATCTTCTTCGTGCACTGGATTTACATCGTCTTTGTGCTCGGGCTCTTCAGCGCGTTGTGTCTGTTTTTCTCGGCAGAACTGGCGGGTGGGAGTTTGGTGGGACGGTTTCTAAGCGGCTACATGGCAGTCTTCTGGCTGCTGCGAATCGTGTTGCAGCTGACGTATTACGACCGAGGAGTGCGGCGCGAGAACCCTTTGCTCGATGCGATGTACCTGGCGGCTTTGATCGTGTTGAGCATCGTTTTTTCCCTCGCGGCCCTGGGAGGGGGAAGTCATGTTTTCGGTGGATGACGAACGCTGGACGAGCACCGTGAGTCTTGCAGGAGCACTTGCCTGGGCGTTGTTGGCAGCATTAGCAGGAAGCGGCCGGGCCCCGCTGGGAGTCATCGAACTTCTATCTCTGTTTGCGCCTCTGGTGGCTGTGCCGCTCGGGCTGGCGTTGATCGGCACGGTCTCTACACCGGGCCTGCCTTCGGTCGAGCGGGCTGCCCGCGCCGCACAGCCGTTGGCGGCGCTCAGCTTGCTGCTGGGCTTTTGGCGGGGGCCGGGGATAGTCGCGGGACTTCTGGCTATCCCATGGGCAATGGTAGGCGGTGCTGTTGCACTTTCGGGTTTGAGTGGATTACGGACTCGGATCTCGCTCGCAACGATCGTGGGCGGCATCGCTCGAATCGATCTTGGGATAGCCGCAGCCTTCTTGCTTCTGTCGCGATTCGGTATTCCCCTGCGATTTCAGGAGCCGATCGTTTTACTGACAGCCGTTCACTTTCACTACTCCGGATTTGCAACATCGGCGATTGCTCTCGCTGGATTGAGTTTTGCGGAGCGTTCGCGGACTCACCGACGGTCGTGGCAACTCGTGGCTCTTGCAGTGGCCTTGCTTCCCTTTTGCCTGGCGGCAGGCTTTGTAATTTCTCCGATCCTGAAAGTTGTCTCTGCGGTCGTCTTCTCGACGGCTGTAGCCCTTCTCGCTTTGCTGTTGCTGCTTGAATCCACAGACTTCCATTCGCGGACGGCGCGGATCTTCATTCGGGTGGCGGGAGCCTTTATCACGACGGGAATGGCACTCGCGGCGACCTATGCTGTTGGCGAATATCTGCATCGCAACTGGCTCACTATTCCGCGCATGGCGAGCACCCACGGCTGGATGAACGCCCTCGGTTTTGCGATGCCGGCTCTGCTGGGTTGTCTGGTCGAATTGCGGTCGCAAAAAGAACGCTTATTTGATTCCAGCGTCTCGCCGTCGCGGGATCGCCGAAATCACTTCGCGGAAATCGCTCGACCCAGATTTATCGCACGCGATTTCTACGATCTCTGAATGGGTTAGCGGGCATCGCGGTTTTTTCATGCAACCTTTGCGCCCTCCCATGAAACTTAAACAGTCGTGACCCTCTGGCTTCGAGCGAATTTATTTGTGAAATCTGAGACCGGAGTTTCTTAATGCATTATGGTGCAAAGCGTTACCGGAAGTCGGCCCTGGAGCGGCTTTTCAGTTTGGTTATTCTGGCGATCCTGGCGGGAATTCTTGGCGGCGGACTGGTCGGATTTGCTACGTATCACCGGGTTCCCTCTTCCCCAACGCCCTCGACCTCTGTGAACGGACAATAGCAGGGTTCAATCCCGCCGGCGAATTGACCTTATAATTCAAGAAGACATGAAGAAGGTCATCCATGCTGCCTGCCCGCACGATTGCCCAGACGCCTGCGGAGTGCTGATCACGGTTGAGGACGGGCGCGCGACCAAGGTTCAGGGCGACCCGTCACATCCCGTGACCCGCGGTTTCCTGTGCGCGAAAGTCGCGAAATATCTGGACCGGGTGTATTCGCCGGATCGCGTGCTTTATCCCATGCGCCGGACTGCGCCCAAGGGAGTGCGGACGACCCCATCCCAGGGCTTTGAGCGTATCTCGTGGGACGATGCGCTCGACGAAATCACCCGCCAGTTCAAGAAAATCAGCGAGGAGTTTGGTAGCGAGTCGATTCTTCCCTACTCTTACGGCGGGACGCTGGGCGCTTTGAACAGCGGCTCGATGGACAGGCGTTTCTTCCACCGCATGGGCGCCTCACAGCTGGAGAGAGCGATCTGTTCGGCCGCGGGAGAGGCGGGCCTGAAGTCGGTGCTCGGCATCAAGATGGGCACAGAGCCTGAGCAGTTCCGGCATTCCCGATACATCATCGCCTGGGCTTCGAACGTTCACGGAAATAACGTTCACCTGTGGCCCTTCATAGAAGAAGCCCGCCGCAATGGCGCGAAGCTGGTGGTGATTGACCCTTACCGCACGCGCACTGCGGCTTGTGCCGACTGGTATCTGCCCATCAATCCCGGAACCGATGCGGCTCTCGCGCTGGCGATGATGCACGTCATCATCGGTGACAGTCTCTACGACGCCGACTACGTCTCGCGGCACACGGTCGGGTTCGAGCAGTTGCGGGAGAAAGTGAAAGAGTATCCGCCGGAGCGCGCGGCACAGTGGACGGGAATTTCGGCGGAAGACATTGTGAAGCTGGCGCGTGACTATGCAACCACGCGTCCCGCGGTGATTCGCGTGAATTATGGCGTCCAGCGTTCTGAAGGCGGCGGCATGGCCATGCGCGCGATCACCATGCTGCCCTGCATCACAGGGTCATGGAAGGAAGTCGGCGGTGGCTTGCAGCTTTCGACCAGCGGATCATTCGGGCTCAACCGGCAAGCGCTGGAGCGTACCGATCTGATGGAGAAGGCGCTGGGCCGGCCCGCGCGAGTGGTCAACATGGTGGAACTTGGCCAGGCTCTGAACACGTTGAACGATCCGCCGATCAAAGCTCTTTTCGTTTATGGATCGAATCCAGCGGCAGTGTGTCCGAACCACAACGACGTCATTCGTGGATTGAAGCGGCCGGATTTGTTTACGGCCGTCCACGAGCAGTTTTTTACCGACACCGTGGACTATGCCGACATTGTGCTTCCGGCAACCACGTTCTTCGAGCATAAAGATCTGCAGACGGCGTACGGCCACTATTATGTCCAAGTATCGAATCAGGCGCTTGCGCCGCTGGGAGAGTGCCGGTCGAACGTAGATGTGTTCCGGGCGTTAGCCGAGCGCATGGAGTTTCAGGAAGAGTGCTTCCGTGAACCGCTCGATCAAATGATCGACACGGCGCTGGCGTCCGAGAATCCATGGCTTAAAGGAATTGATCGGGAACGGCTAGAAAAAGAAGGCCATGTCCGGCTTACCTTCGAAAAACGGACTTCGGACGTCGGACCGCGGACCTCAGACGTCGGACCTCAGGAACCCTTTCTTCCTTTTGCGCACGGCAACTTCGCAACTGCAAGCGGTAAGGCAGAACTCTATAACGAATCGTTGAAAGCGGCGGGGCTCGATCCGGTGGCGGAGTTTATTCCTCCCAGCGAATCGCGGAATGGCTCCGAAAGAGAGTCCTTTCCCCTGGAGCTATTAGCTCGCAAAGCCGACAACTTCCTGAATTCCAGCTTCTGCAATCTGCCTTCGGTGCAGGAGATGGAAGAAGTGGGATTGCTGGAGATGAGTGCCGCTGATGCTGCCACGCGAGGAATCAAAGAAGGCGACCAGGTTCGCGTGTTCAACCATCGAGGTGACATCCTGTTGCGAGCACGAGTGGACGGAACAGTTGGGGCGGGAGTGGTCGCGGCCCGACTCTCGTGGGCGAAGCTGAGTTCCACCCGAAACAACATAAACGTGCTGACTTCAGAAAAACTTACTGACATGGGCAACTCCGCCACGTTTTATTCCGTCTTGGTTGAGGTGGAGCTTTCTCGTTCCGCGTCTTGAAAGAGGGATTTCGCGTTAAGGCTTGGACGGTCCACACTGCTCTACCGTATAATTGCGGTTTTCCATACTCCCAGACACTGAGGTAGTGGCGATTCTCCGTCTTCATCAGGATAGCCCTGCGGTACGGACGAGCTTGCGCGAATCCCGGCGCTATGGGATCGCCTCCTCTTTAGCTCCAACCCATTCATTCGCAATATCTTGGCGAACAGCTGCGGGGTATCTGCTGGCCTTTTCTGTGACTCTGATAATGCTTTGCAGTTTGGCAGCGGCGCAGTCTGAAGTCATCACGGCGGTCGAGATCCATGGCAACCGTCGCATCCCCGCCGACACCATCCGCGCCAGAATCTTCACACGACCGGGCGATGTGTACGATCAGGCCGCCATGGAGCGCGATTTCAACTCGCTGTGGAATACGGGCTACTTCGAAGACATCCGCTTCGAACGCGAGCAGACGCCCAAGGGCTGGATCATTCACATTTATGTGAAAGAACGTCCCACGATCCGCGAGATCAACTACACGGGACTGAACTCGGTTTCGACGAGCGACGTGCTTGATCGGTTTAAGGAACGGAAGGTCGGCCTGAGTCCGGAGAGCCAGTACGATCCCACCAAAGTCAAAAAGGCGGAAGTCGTGTTGAAGGAGTTGCTGTCGGAGCACGGCCGCCAGTTTGCCACGGTGAAAACGGTTTATCGGCCCATTCCTCCGGCGGCCGTAAGCATCACGTTCGAAGTTAAAGAAGGCCCGAAGGTGAAGGTCGGGAAAATCACCTTCGAGGGCAACAAGCACGTGAACAGCCGCACTTTGCGGGCGGCGATGAAGAATCTGCACCCCATCGGAATTCCGCACTCGATCTTCCTCGAAAACCTATTTGCCAAGACTTACGACGCCAGCAAGCTGGAAGAAGACACTGAGCGGGTGCGCGCCGAATTCCAGAATCGCGGATATTTCAAAGCGCTGGTGGGGGAACCTAAGACTGAGATCCATGACACCGGACACCAGGGGGGCTTCCACATCCCTCTGCTCATTCCGGGGCCGGGCAAAGCCGTAGACATCAACATGCCCATTGAGGAAGGCGATCAGTACAAACTGGGCGAGATCACCTTCAAGAACAACAAGGCCGTGCCCAATACCAAGGCACTGCGCTCCCTGTTCCCCATCAAGGATGGCGACATCTTCTCCCGCGAAAAGGTCGGGAAGGGCATCGAGAACCTGCGCAAGGCCTACACCGAGCTTGGCTACATCAACTTCACGTCGATTCCGAATACGACTTTCGATGAGGACAAAAAATTGGTATTCCTCGACGTTGACGTCGACGAAGGCAAGCAATTCTATGTGCGGCGCATTGAATTTCAGGGCAACACGACCACCCGCGATAAAGTGATTCGCCGCGAAATCGCTTTGGAAGAAGGACAGGTCTACAACTCGCGGCTCTGGGAACTGAGCCTGCTCCGGTTGAACCAGTTGGGATACTTCGAGCAGTTGAAACCGGATGACCCCAACGTCACCGACCGCCACCTCGACGAAAAAGCGGGAACCGTCGACTTGACCTTGAAGGTCAGGGAAAAGGGCAAAAACAGCATCGGTTTGACGGGCGGCGTCAGCGGACTGTCAGGAACGTTCGTAGGACTCACCTACATGACCAATAACTTCCTGGGGCTCGGCGAGACTTTGAGCGTCGCTGCCAACATCGGCAACCTGCAGCGCGACATCGAATTTGGATTCACGGAGCCCTATTTATGGGATCGCCCGCTGCAAGCCGGTTTCACCGTGTTTACCCGCAGCTTCAAATATGACCAGGCGCAGCAGGCAGCGATCTTCGGCGGACAGCGGGTGAACGTACCCAATGCCTTCCTCCAGAACCTGCAGAACTACACAACCTCGAGCACCGGCTTTACTCTCTCACTGAGCTATCCCCTGCACCGCTCGTTCAAGCGCGTCGGGATTACGTACTCGCTTGATCGCTCTTCTATAACCGCGGTCAGTAACGCGTCCAAGTTGCTTTTCACCAATCTCTCGTTCAGCGGCTTGGAAGGTCCGAATTCTCTGAGCGGCATTGTGACCAGCAAGGTCATCCCCAGTTTCTCCAAAAACACTCTCGATAGCGCCTATTCTCCACATCATGGCAGCAGTCTGTTCTTAGGGGGAGAGGTTTCGGGCCTGGGCGGCACTGTACGCACGGTGCGCCCGATCGTGCAGTACAAGCATTTCGTGCCCGTACAAAAAGGACGAAACGCGATCGGCTTCAACGTACAAGCTTCATTCCTGACCGGCTACGGCGGGGTCGTCGCGCCTCCGTTCCAACGGTTTTATATGGGCGGCGAGCAGGACTTACGCGGCTTCGATGTTCGCTCGGTTTCCCCGGTGGCCTTCCTGCCGAGCGCGGGATCCATCGTTCTGCGAAATCCGGATGGCTCTCCGGTCCCCAAGGACCCGGCGAATCCAGGCCGCGGAAACTATACGATTCCGATTCCGATTGACCAGATCGTATTCCCGGGCGGCGACGCACAATTTGTCACCAACCTGGAATATCGCATCACCATTGCCGGGCCCGTGGCGATCGCGCCCTTTGTCGATACCGGAATCGATCCCATCATTCGTAACTCGCAGTTGAGCATCAACCAAGGCCAGTTGGACCAGATCAACAACACGCAGTTTGGATGTCCCGCACTGAATGCGGCGTTCCAGTGCACGGGGGGTGCGGCGCAGAACCCGCCGTTCTCCGGTATTTTGAGTCCGGTCGGCCGCACTAACTGGATCCCGAGAATGTCGACGGGTCTGGAGTTGCAGGTATTCCTGCCGGTGGTCAACGCTCCGTTCCGAATCTACTGGGCCTATAACCCGCTGCGGCTGGACACGACCACTACGGCTCCGGTGCGGATTACACGCGCGATGTTCCCCCCGGGAGCGGCTGGCGACTTCACATTTCAACAAGCGGTCTCGGCGTTCAACCCGACGTACCAGTTGCGCGAGCCGCGCAAGACTTTCCGGTTCACGGTGGCAACCACGTTCTAGAACCGGACCTCGGGCGTCAGACCTCAGCCCTCGGCAGAAGCGGCTGAAGTCCGAGGTCTGAAGTCTGAGGTCCGAGGTCCGGGTTTGACGCTGGGGCGCTGTGTTCCTATAATGTTCGTGATCCACACCCTGAAAAGTCAGAGTGTTGCGGGGTGGTCACACACCTCCGGTTTGGTGTGAGAGCTGGAATTCCGGCCCGACTTCCCCGGCAACCTCCACCAGTCGAGAGGACTGCGCGGGGCGAGGCCCGGCATTGCCTGTGTCGATCCGAGCAATATCCCGGAACATTTTCCAAGGAGTTCAAGGCAACCCCATGACAAAGTTTGCGCGTATTCTTCTGGCCACTGCATTCAGTTACTCGCTGTTGGCGCTGGCTCAAACCGCCCCCGCCGCCGCTGCTGCGGCAGACCCGACGCCAGCTCCCGCCGTCACCAACGCTACGGGAACGAAGATCGGCACCATCAACATTGAACAGGCCATCTTTGCCACCAACGAAGGCCAGCGCGATTTCGAAGTCCTGCGCAAAAAGCTTGAGCCCAAAGACAACGAACTGAAGGGCATGAACGACGAAGTCGACAGCCTGAAGAAACAGCTCAGCACTCAGGGCGACAAACTAAACGACGAGGCTCGCGCCACGCTAGTAAAACAGGTCGAGCAGAAGCAGAAGTCCCTGGAGCGCGCCGTACAGGACGCTCGCGATGACGCGCAGAACCAGCAGAACGAAATTGCGCAAAAGATTCTCCAGAAGATGGCTCCGCTGCTCGTGAAGTACGCGGGCGACAACGGATTCGGCGTGATCATGGATACCTCGAATCCCTGGCCGAATGGTCCGGTGCTCTGGGCCGGTCCGTCTGTCGATATCACCAAGCCAGTGGTGGACGCATACAACGCGCAATCGGGCGTGCCTGCGCCGGCCGCGACGACACCCAAGCCGACTGCGACAAAACCTGCGGGAACAGTCACGAAGCCCGCCACTCCGGCAACCAAGCCGCCTTCTTCGGCACCGCCGAAGCAATAAGCGACACCTCGAACTCCAGGAAAGTTCCAGAAAGGCCGCGTTACTGCGGCCTTTTTATTTTTTGTTTTTCGGCCTCAGCTGCGGCGCATTCTCAGTCGTTCTGGTGTCTGTAGAGATAGTTCGTTCATGTCTCAGGAGGACACCAATGTTTGCCGACAGTCTGCTCGATTCTGCCTGGGCCCATGATTCTCGCCGTGGATGGACCACCGTGGTTTCGTTCGCTGCACAGATCTTCGGGGTTGCTCTCGTGCTTTTGCTGCCTCTGATTTATGGGGAAGGTCTGCCGACCCTGCAATGGGCCGCACGCATCGTTGCGCCCGCACCGCCTCCAGGACCGCCAGCTCCTGTACAAACTCGAAACACTCCGCCGCCTGCCAGCAACGTTTCTGCAGATGAAAGGCTGATTACGCCAACGCAAATTCCCAATCATCCAGCGATGATCACTGACGAAGTGCTGCCGCCACCCACCGATCCCGGTCCATATGTCGAAGGCGCGACGGGTGATCGCGGAGTCAGAGACGGCGTGATGCGCTCGATCTTGAGTGTGATGACTGTAGTTCCTCCCCCAGTCCACCCAACGATAGCGCGACCTCCGATGATCTCGCACATGATGGAAGGAAACTTGACTCGTAAAGTGCAACCGGACTATCCGCCACTGGCACGGCAGGCGCGCATTCAGGGAGCAGTGGTTCTGCAGGCCGTCATCAGCCGCGAAGGCAACATCGAAAACCTTCAAGTGTTGAGTGGACATCCCATGCTCGTTCCCTCGGCTTTAGCGGCGGTGAGGCAATGGCGTTACCGCCCGTACTTCCTCAATGGCGAAGCCGTCGAGGTGGAGACGCAGGTGACCGTGAATTTCGTGCTGGGCGGAGGGTAGGCCTAAGAGTAACGGCGGTAACGTTGGAGGCCCTCGCGCAGCCGCTATAATCGCATCATCGTGAGTTCGACTGCGACGGAGCTACAGAAACGGCATGCGACGCGTCCCACGTGGGCTGACGTGTCGCTCGAAACCTTGCAGGAAAATTTCCGCGTAGTGCAGAAGCACGTCGGCGTGGCAGTTAACATCTGCGCCGTCGTGAAAGCCGATGCCTACGGACACGGTGCTGTCGAGTGCTCGCGGGCGCTCGAAGCCGAGGGCGCGAAGTGGTTCGGCGTCACTTCGCTCGATGAAGCGATTCCTCTTCGAGATAACGGTCTCCGCGGCCGCATACTATTAATGACCGGATTCTGGCGCGGCGAGGAAGAAGAAATCGCGCGCCTGCGCCTGACGCCAACGGTCTGGGAAGCGGGCCAGGTGGAGTTGCTGGAAAAGGCCGCTTCCAAGCTTGGCCTGCCGGGACTTCCCATTCATTTGAAAGTCGATACCGGCATGGGACGCCTGGGCGTTGCTCCAGAAGATCTGCCGAAAATTATTCACGCGCTCGAGTCGTCTCCACATCTGGTTCTTGAAGGACTCTCCACACATCTGGCTTCTTCGGAAGTGCTCGATGCTCCGTCGGTTGAAGAGCAACTGAAAGCCTTCGCCGAGGTACAGCGTCTGCTTCGTGAAGCGGGATTGCAGCCGTCGATTCTTCACGCCGCCAACACCAGCGCATTGATCTCGCGCTCGCAGACCTGGAACACGATGGTGCGTCCGGGGCTCGCGCTTTATGGCTACTATCTTCCCTTCGAACGCGCCGGGCGAGAAGTAAGCGGCAGCGGGTTGCGGCTCGCGGTGAAACCGGTGCTCACCTGGAAGACCCGCATTCTAAGCCTGCGCGAGATGCGGGCGAATCAAGCTCTGGGCTACGGCGGAACCTATATCACCAAGGCGCCGGCGCGAATTGCAATTCTTCCCGTCGGTTACGCCGACGGATTGAACCGCCAGCTTTCCTCACGCGGACGCGTCATCGTTCGCGAACACTATGCCCCCATCGTCGGACGCATTTCGATGGATCTGACGCTGGTGGATGTCACCGGGCTTCCCGGCATCGCAGTCGGCGACGAAGTGATCTTGCTCGGCTCGTCCGACGGGTTGCAATTTGGCGCGCGGGAACACGCAGAACTCGCGAATACTATTCCCTACGAAATTCTGTGCGGCATCTCCAAGCGAGTACCGCGCAAGTACAGCCGATAACCTGTACGCCACAAACCTTCAAGTGGTTACGTCGCGTCGATGACAAGTGGATATTGTGGTCGGCCACCTGGCCGACTACCTTTGTGGGATGGAAGTAACGCACTGGTCTTTCTCAGTTCCTTACGTTTTTCTGTGGAGCGCTTTGCTCCTGGGACAATCTCCGTCAGCGTTTGGGCAATCTCGCGAGAAATGCTGCGAAGTGATCGAACTCCGCCAATACACCCTCTATCCCAGAAAACGGGATGTCTTGATCGATCTATTTGAGCGGGAATTCGTCGAGAGCCAAGAGGCGGTGGGGATGCAACTCGTGGGTCAGTTTCGTGATCTCGACAATCCTGATCGTTTCGTGTGGGTGCGCGGATTTCGTGATATGAACGCCCGGAAGGAAGCGCTGGGAAACTTCTATTGCGGCCCGGTCTGGAAGGCGCATCGCGAGGAAGCCAACGCAACTATGGCCGATTCGTCGAACGTTCTGCTGCTGCGTGCGGTAGATCAATCCTCAGAATTTGCGCAGGCGGCCATCTCGCGGCCGCCCGTAGGCGCGACCAGGCAGTCGAGTTCGCTGGTAGTGGCCACGATCTACTACCTGACGGCTCCTGTGGACGATGCCTTTATCAAGTTATTCGAGAAGCAACTGACACCTCTGATGACAGAGACCGGCGCGCAGCCGCTGGCTTACTTCGAAACCGAGACGGCGGAGAACAACTACCCTAAGCTGCCGGTGAGAACTGGAGAGAACGTGTTTGTGTGGTTTTCGTCCTTCACCAGTCCCGACGGATATGCGGCGCACCTGCGTCGACTGGAACAAACCAAAGACTGGAACGAAAAACTGCAGCCGGAGTTATCCCGATTTCTCAAGTCCCCCACCCAACATCTGAGGCTCGAGCCCACGGCAAGATCATTGTTGCGTTGAGATCCAGTGGCGGGAAAGAATCTGTTCTTGAACTGCTCGTGCCGCTGGCGCGCCTGGCTCATGAGATCGGAGAACCCGGAGAGAATGCGTGAACCAGCGCCGGCGTCTTTTTCAGCGAATTCTCTCCCGCTCAATGCGGATTTCCGCCACTCAATGCTGCCCCGCAGACCCCGCGTCCCCGCCCTTGCTATAGTTAAAGCATCGATGCCCTCAAGATATGCCCAATGGATGTATGACTGGGAAACCCGCCTTACGTCGGTGGATAACAACCGCGTAGTGCGTCCGCTCGAATGGGGCCTGGATTGGGCTCAGGAATGGCCCTGCCGCAACGGCCACCAGCCCGGATACATTCCCGAGAATCCTGAGAAGTATTTGCACGATTACAACCGGCGCATTGTAGCGTCGAGCGACGAATTTTATTCCTACGCGAAGCCGACGGACTTTCGGCTGGAACGGCGCGAGGTCCAGGTCTTCAGCACGCGCGAAGTTCCTGACAGTGAGTTGGAAGAGAAAGTTCGCGGCACGTACGCGGACTATTTGCGCTTCAGCTCTCCGGTGCGGACTCCGTACTCCGAAAATAATCTGGTCAACGCTCGCTGGTTTCCTGCGCGTGGACGCCGCGCCGTAGTTCTGCTTCCTCATTGGAACTCCGACGGAATCGCTTACACCGGGTTATGTCGTGCGCTGAATCTGTTGGGGATCGCAGTACTGCGACTGAGCATGCCGTATCACGATATTCGCCGACCTGCCGAGATTCGTCGCGCGGACTACGCCGTTTCGGCGAACATTGGACGAACCCTCGACGCGGCGCGGCAGGGTGTGATCGACGTCCGTTGCTGCTTCGACTGGCTGGAACAGCAAGGCTACAGTCGCCTGGGAATTCTTGGGACCAGCCTCGGCTCTTGCTATGCCTTCCTCGCCGCGGCACACGATCCGCGTATCCAGGTGGCGGCGTTCAATCACGCTTCGACCTACGTCGCCGATGTGGTCTGGCACGGACAGTCAACCCGTCACATCCGCGAAGGACTGGAAACGCAGATTGATCTGGAGCGGCTGCGCGATCTGTGGAGCGGCATCAGCCCGATGTCGTATTTTTCACAGTTCGCGCGCTGGCCTAAGAAATCGCTGATCATTTACGCCAAGTATGATCTGACATTCCTTCCAGAACTATCTCAGGACGCGGTCAACGCATTCGCGAGCCATCATCTCGACCACAAAGTCGTCGTGCTTCCCTGCGGCCACTACACCACCGGCGAAACTCCTTACAAGTTCATGGACGGCTGGCACCTGGCGTCGTTCTTCCGCACGGCGTTTGAAAGTATTTAGCATTCAGCACTCAGCATTCAGCCACTAAAGCTCCTTGGCAGTGTTCGTCAGGCTACGCGGGACTTGTTCCACCGAATCGGCAAATCACAGACTATCGCACACCAGTCTTGAATGGCTGAATGCTGACGGCTGAGTGCTGATTGCTACTTGCTAAATGCCAAGTGCCAAATGCCTAGTGCTTGTTTAGAATGTTCCTGAGTCTTCATCTATGAAAAATCCTTCCATGTCGCGTCCGCTGTTGGAAGTCGACCCGCAGGTTGCCAATGCCATCGACAATGAAGTCCGCCGCCAGCATGAAGGGCTCGAGCTGATTGCTTCGGAGAACTTCGTGAGCGAAGCCGTTCTGGAGGCCATGGGGTCGGTCTTCACCAATAAGTATGCCGAGGGATATCCCGGCAAGCGCTATTACGGCGGCTGCGAGTTTGCTGACATCGTGGAAGATTTGGCGCGCGAGCGAGCCAAGAAACTTTTCGGCGCCGAATACGCCAACGTGCAGCCGCACGCCGGCTCGCAAGCCAACATGGAGGCCTATGCCGCCATCATTCAGCCCGGAGACACAGTCCTAGGGCTGAACCTGGCGCACGGCGGACACCTGACGCACGGACATCATCTGAATTTCTCCGGGAAGACCTACCGCATAGTTCCTTACGGAGTCACCAAGGAAACCGAGACTATCGACTACGACGAACTCGAGAAGCTGGCGGAGAAAGAGCGTCCGAAGCTGATCATCGGTGGCGGCAGCGCGTATCCGCGCATCATCGACTTTGCGCGCATGCGGCAGATCGCTGACAAGGTCGGGTCTCTATTCCTGGTTGACATGGCGCACTTTGCGGGCCTGGTCGCGGGCGGAGCACATCCCTCACCGGTTCCGCACGCGCACATCGTGACATCGACCACTCACAAGACCTTGCGCGGGCCGCGTGCCGGAATGATTCTTAGCAGGCAGGAATTCGGCGCTGCCATCGACAAGACGGTATTCCCCGGCATGCAAGGCGGACCGCTGGTGCATATCATCGCCGGAAAAGCCGTGTGCTTCCTCGAAGCCATGCAGCCGGAGTTCCGCGAATATGCGCGACAGGTCGTAGCCAACGCCAAAGTTCTCGCCGAAGAGCTGGCGGCCCAAGGCTATCGCATCATCTCCGGAGGCACGGATACGCACGTCATGCTGGTCGATGTGTTCTCGAAAGGCATGCTGGGCAGCGAAGCCGAGAAGGCGCTGGGCGAGGCCGCGATCACTGTGAACAAGAATGCCATTCCGTTCGATACGAATCCACCGATGAAACCCAGCGGCATTCGCATCGGCACGCCGGCTTTGACCACCCGCGGCATGAAGGAAGCCGAGATGAAGCAAGTGGGGCGGTGGATCTCGGAAGCGCTCCATCACCGCACAGATGCCGCGGTTCTGAGCAAGATCCGCAAACAGGTGCTGGAACTGGCGGAAGCCTTCCCGCTCTATCCGGAGCGGAGAGCCAAAGCGCAGGCGGAGACTCGAGCCTAGAAGGATTTCAAATTTCCAATTTGCAATTGCCAATTTGTCCTGGCAATCCCGCGTTTCCAATCGGCAACTGGCAATCGAAGATTGGAAATTCCGCCTCTGCGCCTTCCTTTATGGTTAAATCATCCGCGTGAAGGTTGCCATCGATATCCGCCGCATGACGGAGTTTGGCGTCGGAACCTATACCCGCAATGTGATTCGCGCCCTGGGCCGGCTCGATCACGAAAGCACCTATTTCCTGATCGGGTCGCCGGAAAAAGTGGCCGAAATTGACCCGCTCCCTCCGAACTTCGAAACCGTCCCGCTGCTTCTGAAAGACAACACGCTGAAAGGCTCGGTCGAGTGCCGCTCAATCTTGCGGCGCCTGAACGTCGACGTAGTACACATCCCGCATCTGTTCTGGGTGCCGCGCGCGCTTCCCTGCCCCTACGTGATGACGGTTCACGATGTGCTCGAACATATGTATCGAGCGCACGACCGCTCGCAGCCCCGGCGCATCCTGCACTTCACCATGACGCGGCGAGCCATGCGAAACGCGGAACGGATCTTTGCGGTTTCGAAGTTCACTAAAACCGAAATCGAAAAGCTGTTCGGAATTCCCGGCGACCGCATCGACGTCATCTATAACGCCATAGACGAGCGATTCCTGCGCGGACACGCCACGGAGAACGATCGCCAACTTCTTTCCGAGCGGTTCCTGGTCAATTACCCGTTCCTGCTCTATGCGGGACGAATCAGTCCTCCCAAGAATCTGGTGCGTATCATCGAGGCATTTTCGGCATTGAAGGCCGAACTGGAGAAAGAAGATAAATATCGCGATCTGAAGCTGGTCATCATCGGTGACGAACTCAGCAAACATCCGGATTTGCGGCGCACCGTGATTCGCGGCGGGGTGCAGAACGATGTCCGCTTTCTGGGTTTCGTTCCGATTGAGGTGCTGAGAATTTTCTACGACGCAGCGAAGATCTTCGTCTTCCCATCCCTCTATGAAGGCTTTGGCCTGCCGCCGCTCGAGGCCATGGCGCATGGCACGCCCGTAGTCACGTCGAATACTTCCTCGCTCCCCGAGGTGGTGGGAAATGCCGCGGTACTGGTGAATCCCGAGAACGTGTTCGAGATCATGCGCGCGCTGCATCGGGTGCTGCTCGACCAACCCCTGCGCGACAAGCTCAAGCAGCGAAGCTACGAGCAAGCCAAGAAATTCTCGTGGGACGCTTCCGCCCGGCAGATTCTGAAGGTCTACCGGGAGGTCGCGGAAAAATCTGGGCGGGTCACCGAGGCGAAAGTTCCGGAAGAGCCTACACCGCGGGCAGTGAACTCTTAGCCGGTTACTCGCTCTTCACCAGCGGATATCCCGGAGAGCGGAGCGACAGGCGGTGAAGTTTTGCCGAGATCTGCTTCTTTTCCGCTTCGGTGGTGGTAGCGGCGAAGCGTTTGCGCAGCTTCAGAATTTTCTCGTGGCGAGTGCGACGGCGGCGAATCTCGGGCCTGCGACTGGGTCCAGACATTGATTTCTCCTCACTGAAATTAAGATCTCCATTCTAAATGCCCGGACAGGAAACCGTAAAATCGCAGCCGAAAACTGAGCGGAACTGTCAGATGCCGGCATACCACGCGTACCCTGATTCTGGTTCCACCGAACCCAGCCCCTTGCCGAAACCCTTTAGATTGTCGGTAACCGTCAGGTGGGTGATGAATTTCACGCTCTTGTAGCCGACCTGACGCGGGATCCGCAGACGCAGCGGCCCACCATTGCCTACTGGAAGGTCGCCGCCATTCATCCCATAGGTGAGAAACGTTTGCGGATGCAGTGCATCAGCCATATCGATGCTGTCCCACCAATCGGGATCGATCGAGAAATAGACAACATATTTGGCTTGCGGGTGGACTTCCACGGCCTGCAGGATGTGGGAGAGAGGTACGCCGATCCACTCGGCGATATACGACCAACCCTCCTCGCACTGCAGCATGGTGATCTGGCTGCGCGATGGGTAACTCTTAAGCTGATCGAGCGAAAACGACGCAGGACGAGCAACCATGCCATCGACGGAGAGCCGCCAATTAACGAACCTTCCGGCCTGGAGCCGCTTGAACTCTTCTTTCAAGGGCGGCATTTCGTTCGCGAACGGCGGCTTCGAGATCTGGCTGCGAGCGAACTCACGAGCTAACGAGTGCCGCGTCAGCAGCCGCTGAGACGCATAGGTCAGCGTTTCGCCGAGGCCGTAGATTCCGCCGTGATCGGGTGGAACCAGGCCATATTTTTCGGCGAGGCGCGCGGCTACACCGAGACCCGCGACACCTGCCGCGGCAGCAAGCCCGGTGGTGATCAGTTTGCGGCGTGAGAGTTTGCTCATGGGCCCTCCGTAGATGTAGCGACGCGGCCCGTGATCATCGCTTGCATGCGGCTCTTGAATCCCGCAAACCAAACCATCCCTACGTGGACAAGCAGAAACAGCCCGAGAAACAGCGATACGAAGAAATGAAGTGTGCGCGCCGATTGCTGGCCGCCTAGCAAATTGACGGTCGCCGGAAACGCAGAAACAAACGCGGGAGACATCGCCAGGCCCGTCCAGATGACTAACGGAAACAGAACAAAGATCACAAACAGGTAACTGAGCCGCTGGAGCGCGTTATATGACCAGCCTTCCGCCTCGCTAGGCCGCTTAAAGCGCAAATGGCCGGCGATCTCCTTTGACAGTGCGCGCCACGACATATCGGATGGAAAAACGTTTTTCCGAAAATGCCCATTAAGCAAGCCGGAGGTCACATACAACAAGCCAGTGAAGACCAGCAGCCACGCTGTTTGAAAATGGAGATACCGGCTCCAACCGTTCTGGTCCGGCAGCACGTAACCGTAGCCGGTCGGTACCAGCGATCTCGAGGCAGGGATCGGAATTTTGAACAACGGCGAAGTCAAGTCGTTGCCGGTTTCTCCCCAATAAAAACGGGGATGCGAGATCACGATCTCAACTCCGCTGACAAGCAGGGCGAAGAAGCAGAGCGTGGTGATCCAGTGAGTGACGCGGACGAGGGCAGAGTGGCGCGAAGCGACCGTTGTGGTTGGGACGGCCGAGGCAGCACTCGGAATGCAAACGGAGTCGCCCACGCGGGAATCGTATCATGCGACGTCCGCACACGAAATCCATGAATCTGACCGGCGGGCTGATCGAAAGTAAGTTTGTGGCAGCCGGACCTGTAGGCCGAATTCGCCGGACTGGCATTGCAAACAGACAACTTATTTGAAATCAGTCGCCGTGAAGTGCCAATGATGTCAACTTTGGCAGTGTTGGCAGGTTTTGCGTCACACCGGCGTCACAACCCATTGTGCGGTTGGGATTTTCCAATCCGGCTGAAGGCATCGGGCCACGTTGTTTGCGGATGAGGTGCATGCCCGAATCAACGGCCGGACTCCCATCCTCTTCTGCAGCCACTGCGCAACGACCGTCTCTGCCGTTACGTGAGAGCTTAGTTCGTCGGGCGTCAGGCGGTGCCACCGTTTTTCGGTTGTGGTGCCGCCTTCGAATGCCGCTTCCAGAGTACGACTCTCGACAGAACCGTTCTCGATCCGGTAGTCCACCACCGGCGAACCATCGCCAGGATCAATGCGAAGCCTATTGCATGGCAGCATAGGCACCTTCCGCATTCATCCCTGCAATCCTTCTGCCAGGGGTCACCTGATGCCTAATACGCTGACCTCCACCGACTTGTACTTCGCCAGAGAGGTCACTCGTGAATCATGTGGCGGGAATTTTTTTCGTGCCTTACGGTAAGGTTCTCGCGGGTGGGAGCGAAAGCATAGAGTGCGCGTGTAAGTCTACTGTCTTTACTGTATGTCCCGTGCGGGGAAATCATTGAGAGTTTCGGCGGAACGCGGCCCAAATGAGATAAGCTCTGATATGTCCTTATTGGGACCGGTCTGGGGGTGGTGAGCGTGGCAGAAGTTCGACTGCAAGAAGGCGAGTCGCTAGAGAATGCCCTCCGCCGGTTCAAGCGCAAGGTTCAGACGGAAGACATCATTAAGGAAGTGAAACGTCACTCCTATTACCTGAAGCCCGGCGAGAAGCGCAGGGTGAAGGAAGCTTTGGCGCGAAAGCGTGCCCGAAAGAAAATTCGGAAAGAGTCGGATTGAGTCGAGACAAATAGGGCCGCTGCCGCCAAGCAGCGGCCTTTCTTTTACGGGAGGATAGATTCATAGTCGAGGCGCTACCGACCGCTACTCTGCAAAGACCATAGGGACTTCCAAGCCGAGACTTCCTACGAGCGAATCGCAACGCATCCTGTTCACTCGCATTGAGCAAATAGTCTGCTTTGAACGCCTGGATTGTTTCTTTTAGCTTCTGCTTTGTATGCCGGGAGAACGTCGAGAATCGAGTATTTGCGGAAGAGCATTGTTCGTTCACCTTCTCGCAAGTATGGTATACGAGTCCCTGAATCTTGCTGGACAGAACGTCGCATTCAGGAGAGGTGGCGTAAGGTTCTCGGTATTTGAAACTGCTGGCGAAAATGGCATTAAGCGAGTACAGGAGATGCTTTGCTAGGTTCGTACCGTTGTTATTCTGGGAGATGGATGACCGGATGCTCAGATCGGCAGCAAACCCCGTACTGCTGCCAGAGGCGAAACCACGGACTATGTGCGAGCATTTCGTCGTGCCTGCGATTGGCAGCACAGATGTCGGTTGCGCTGAATGGCCTGGTATCCGCTGCTTCGAACATTTCCTGTAGCTGCTCAATCTCACCAATGATGCGCTCAACGTCCATTCCGTCCCAATATCCAACATGGGCGGGGTTGTCGTCAAACGGAGCGGTATCCGAGCATTTCCACAGTGGCCCAGCGGAGCCATTCCCCCGGTGAGGGTCGGAGCATACGTAGTTGTGACAAGCTTTCGGGGGAGGGCTGATCGAACGAAGGAGCGTCCCGTGACTCGATGAGTCCGGGGCGCTTTCGTTTGCAAATTCCACACACGAACAATCTCTACTTTTCAATGTCGAAATAAATCTTCGTTGTGGTCCGGTATTTAACTATCTTCTTGCCGTCCAATTCCATTTCTAGTTCTGCCACACGCGCCCACTTCATGCCCCGAACAGTCTTTGCGGCTTCCGCCACCGCGTTTTCAGCAGCCTTAGCGAAGCTCTCTTTGGATGTTCCGACTACGTCAATTACTTTTTGCGCCATTAGAGTTCTCCTTGAAGTTTTCACTTTGGATTATACGGCGGGTCCGCACCCAGACCACCCACTTCAGGCAGGGTGCAGCCCCATTTGTCGCTCAGGTTGCCAAACGGATGAGACGTAGCTCGACTCCCTATCCATCCACAAAATGCCGCTCAAGCGGGAGGTTCAAAAGATTTCGAGTCATTCCCCGGCAGGATGCATCCAACCCTATATCAGCTAAGTTGGATTCTTCCGCAGTTGAAAGTCGGTTCCGCCAACCAGCGTCACCCTTCTCACCGCAGCGACTCTTCTCAGCCGAAAATCAAATATAGAAAAAGGAACATCAATTGGAACAAGGAACAGTAAAGTGGTTTAACGACGCGAAAGGGTATGGTTTTATCAGCCGTCAGAACGGCGAGGATGTATTCGTGCATTTCTCCGCCATTCAGGCAGGCGGCTTTCGCAGTCTGCAAGAAGGTCAAACCGTTCAGTTCGAGGTGACTAAAGGCCCGAAGGGCTGGCAGGCGGAGAACGTCCAGGCTCTTTAAGCTATAAACGATAAGCAAGGGTGCCTGTTTATCCCGAGGGGATTTCGGGCATCCCTTGTTTATTGTTATTTCCGCGATCCGACTTCCCGTCTAGGCTCTAACCGGCACGGACACTAACTCCGGAGTGCAGCGGGAGTTTTGGAGGGATTGAACGGCGTCTTCGGCTGTGAGTCTCCCCATCACCAGCGCCCGCTTACGATTAGTTGTCATCTCGATGGGAGTGCGGCCAAGCCGCTGGACGTATTGAGGGGCGCGGATGCCGCCACGGTTCACTCTCACAACAAATTTTGTGTTTTTCATGGTTTTTACTGCTTCCTCTATTCTACGCCCAGGAACAGTAGACAGCGCAGGCACCAGCTACGCAACGGGGTCCCGATCCGCTTCTGCGCAAGTCAGGAATGTGGTTCCTACATTGCCAAAGCATGGCAGGCCCTGTGAGTCAAGACAGGCGCAGACTCTTGAGCGACGCACGAACCGCTCTGCGACTGATGTCAGGCACGATCACCAATTCAAGAACGGTTAGGTTGGAGAGCTCGACCTGATAATCTTCCGACTCTTGCACCGTCCCGGGCGGACTGAAATTCCACTGCTGGCGCACAATTTCTTGAAATGAGTGTCCGCCATCAGGAGACCATCTCAAGATGAACTCTTGGGTACGCTCTGTGTCGGTTTCCTCGAAGACGAGAAAGATGCGTGTGAGTCTTTGCGGCTGATCGAAGATTAACCGAATGGTTTGGGTGCCAGACTCGGCGGCACGCCAGCCCTTCATTTCTCCTGAGACCAACGCAGACTCGACCGGATACTCTTTGTCTTCCGATGTCACCTCGACCAAGGCTGCACCGTCGATGTCCAGCCAGCCTTCATTCGGAGGCGCAGCATTCGGCGGAATGGGCTTAACTAGGCGCTTGCGCATATCGCACTAGTCTACCTCCGGTTCTCGCGCAGCATCCGCTCGCCCCCAAGAACAAAGAGAGTTGGTACAAGCCTTGCAGGCAACTCTCTTTAGACAGTCTTCTCCACCGGAAGCCCGGCTTCCATCCACCCTTGCTTGCCCTCAGGATAGTGCGCCACGTTCGTGTAACCCATCGCCGCCAATTCCCGGGCGGCGTATTCACTGGCGTGTCAATGCGTGTTAGTGCAGTAGGTGATGATTTCAGCATCCCTGTCGGGCAGCAATTGCGATGCAAGTTCTTTGATCTTTTCAGGGGGAATGTTCAAGGCTCCGGGGATGTGCGCTTCTCGGAAGCGCTCGGGCGCGAGCGTCTCGACAACTCTGACTGGGTCTTTTCGGTCGAGCTTGGCTTTCAGGTCCTCTGTAGAAATAGTGCGTTCCATTGTGACCTCCTTAAAATTCGTCGGCTCGTGCTTCGGTGATTTGCGGCAGGGTTAAACTTTTTTAAGCCAGGGTTGGCGCAGTCTCATACGGCCGTCGTCATCCCATTTGACGACTGCTTCTTCTTCATTCGCCTGCTCCACAGTGCCCAATTGCCCGGTCGGCTTTCCGAAGTTGCCCAGACCCTCGACCCGGTCCCCGGGATTCAGTTCATGGTCGGGAGGAGCGGGATCGGCAAGGCGCGGTTGCCGGGCACAGTCTGAGTCAGGGGTCGCCCCAGGGTGTGACAAGGGCGGTTGGGGAGCTTTAGGCAAATGAGATGTCGATTCCCTGGTATGGCTCATTTCTTTCTTTCGAAGTCGGAGCATTGTTCTTCGCGGCAACTCTTCATGTCCTTACAGCGTAGACCTCGAAAGAACGGTTGGCTGGTCTAAACCGCACAAGTCTGCCAATAATTTGACGCAAATTCGGAGCTGCCCCTCAAAGTAGGTGGTTGTTTCCTAGACCCTGGCACAACCGACCAATTACGCATCAGCTTGAGACATGTACACCATGACTAGAAACATGGCAAGCGGCCCTCCTCCAGCACGAACAAAAGGGGTCCTCGCGGACTGGTCAATATTGAACAGCTTCGCACGGTTCGTGTCGGGTATTTATCCGCTTCTCTCGAGCTTCCTTCAGTGGATTAAGGGCGTGCAATGCCTGGCAAGCCAAAAGAGCCTTCAGACAAAGCTGTGTCGCCGAAATCAGGCAATCAGAAACTGCCACACCATACTGTTGCGGGCGAACAGGCAGAGCCTTCGTATGAGAGCGCACTGTCTACCGAAGCTCCTGTCGACTGGCCCGATTTCCATTGGTTTTGGTTCGTTTGCCATAGTTATCTCTGACGTTGTGCCTGCCTAATTTTCAACGTGGCACATGGGTAGCAGGGATCAAAAAGAAAGTGAGCCGCTTTTCATAGACTCAATCAAGTACCGTCAACTAGCATCTGGTTTCTAACCACCTGCTCAAGATTAATCTCAACTCACGTCGGTCGTGGACCCCCTGCATTTCTCGTGTTGTTCGTTGGGCTCGCCGGTTTACCGGCGTGCCTGCTGCGGCGGCACGCCGGCATGGTTCAGCATCGAACCTGCGTTTTCACAGGGAATCCGACGGGGGCAGTCGCAGAACCGTCATTTTTATCTAGGAAGCAGAATCGTCTCGTCGACAGACTCCGCCACTTGACGACCCAAATCTCTGCCAGCCGTGTGGTCAGAGTGGAAATGCTGTCCAGCGTAAATCCGGCTCAGACCAGCTTCCTCCGCCGCCGATGAGAATCTTGTGAAGTGTCGTGTCACTCCCGCCAAAGACTCGGAAGTAACATCAAACTCAAACCGCTGACCGAAGTAGAACCGTAGCACCTCGGCGGCGGCAGCACTGATGGCGCTGTGTGCACCTGGGTACGAAGGATCTGGAGCAGTTTTTGTCGTTAGCGGGAGCCATGTCGGATTGGGCTCTGTGTCGGGATTGTTGTCGGTGGCCGCGTTTTCAATGGCAGTTACTGGCCGCCAGAATTGATAGGTGTACTTAGCGTCAAAGAAGGCGATCGTAGTATCGGCAAGGCTGATGTTCAGCAGTGCAAATAAGCGTGCACTTCGTGCCAGGTCAAGGTGATGTTTCAAAGCTGCCGTCTGTGCGATCTCGTTCCAGAAGTCCTGAATGTTGCCGTTCCAGAACGTTCCAATCAAAGTCTGCTCGGGGGTACGAGTTGTGCTGTTAATGAATCCCAAACTTTTGACTTCGTCAAAGACCGTGGTGTACTCGTTGCTGGTCAACTCGGGCGGCGGACCGGGACGAAATTGGTCGGCCCGCGCCAAGGCGAACGGAGTGACGCGAGGCCATTGCGTGAAATCCGCTGCTGCGAAATTGGGCGGTGTCAGTTGGTAGTCGCCAGGCTGGTTTCCAGGAACAAACGGAGGTGGAGGAACGCTCGATCCGTCATTACTTCGCAACGACAGGATTTGAGCGGCAACGGCTTGTCCTACCGTGATGCCATTAGTTTTGTTCTCTCCATCCGGAATTTGGGCCAGGTCCTGTTGAAGCTCGACATCGAGAGTCGCCTGAAAAGCTGGATAGAGCGCCACCAGCACGTCATGAGCGGCCTGGTCTGCTGCAGTTGATTCGGAAGCATGCCGTGGGACATCTCGAAGGTGAACAAGGTACGGACTGAAACTTCCCTCAATGTTATTGATAGCGTCATAGACCGCAGCATGCAGGATGGCGAAGCTGCGAGTTGAATGAATCGTGGGCGGTTGCGCACCAGGAGTCCGCACGATCACCAGAAGGGTTCTGTTCCACTCGATGACTGGGTTGACTGCACGGAGGGGACTGCTGGCCTCGGCCGACAAACTGCCGCAAAGGAGTACGAGCGTGAGCAAAATTTTTGCCATCGGGATTTATCCTCATTGTTTGGGGTAGGAGAGAATGGCAGAGCCGTTGACTGACAAAACGGCACTGTAAAACAATCTCCTCAGTATTGAGAACTCAGGATTGAGGGAAATATTCCCGAATTAACCTGATTACTAAAAAAATAATCGTGAAGTCTGATCTGGGTGATCTCTTCCCGAAGCTTCCCTACATTCTCCCGGAGTGCCGCGCTATCCATCAAAACAATATACGGCTTGGTCACAAGCCGTCTCGCCTTGCGCATCCCTCGCGTCGGCGCTAGCCCAGTTCCAGCGAAATCGAATGTAAGGCATGGAGGCTCCCTCCAGTTCACCCAGGGCAAATCCATCACCCGGGCAGCCGACTTAATGGATTCCGTTGCGGGGAAGCGATTTCTCCGGCGCTCCCACAGTTTATGGGATCAAAGGGGAATAAAAGTCCCGGAACTCCGTTATCTACGGTGACACTCATGTTGCAGGAGACGGATTATGAACGACGAAACAATGAGATCCCTTACGCGCAAGTTAATGGCTTCGACAATCCTTACGACCGTGTTGCTCACATCGGGTGGAGCATCCGCCAAAGAACATAAGCACAAAAACGTTAACAACCCTGCCGGAGTTGTCTCACACATTTCGTTCACCGGATTTGCCGTTGTCGACATGGCAATTCAGCGACAAGGCAACGACAAGTACTACCTCTACGTGCAGCACTCAAGAGAGCAAGGCATCTCGATCATCGATATCAGCAAGCCCGCTCGGCCGAAAGCCATTGGAGTAATCCCGTGGCCAGATCCAGCAGTCCCGAGCAGGATGAACGTGACAGGTGATTTGGCGATCATCGCTGAGAACGAGACCCACCCGGCGCACAACAGCGCTTTCAATGACGATCTAGTGCTCTGGGACTTGTCAAATCCGGGTGCTCCGCGAGTAATGCAGAAGTTTTCGGGAGTGGTCAGATGGCTCGAGGACGAGCGGGACTTTGTCTATGTCTTGAATGGCGATGGATTGTGGGTGGTTTCAAGGCCAGCAGATCGCCAACCGGATCAGGCCGCATCCTCGAGCAGCTACGGGGGATAAGTAAGTGGCCAAGCCAGCAACTTCCGCACAGACATTAGAAGAGGCAAACTGATGGGGAATCCTTTCGATCTGAAAACCGCACTTCTCGCCAAGCACGCACAGCACGTGGTGCTGATCCATTTTCCAATCGCACTATTTATCGTGGCAGTGTCCTTCGATCTCATCTCGCAATGGACGAAGCGCAAGGGGTTCGCCGATGCTGCGTACTACAACTTGTTGGGCGCGGCGCTGTCGACGTTCCCGGTTATCGCCACCGGGTTGCTGGCGTGGCAATTCCAACTCGAGGGGCAGAAGCTGAAGGGAATTCTCTTGCTGCACCTGGTACTCGCGTGTGTCTCAACCGTGATGATATGGCTGGTTTGGTGGGTACATTTCCGCGCTCGACGACGGACGGTATATTTGCCCAGCTACCGTCTGGCCGTTGAGCTTCTGGCAGTCGGTTTCGTCGCCTTGACGGCGCACTTGGGTGGTTTTCTAAGCGGCGTGAACGGGCCCGGTTAGAAGCGCCGCGAGCTTCAGAAGGCAAACCTTCCGCTGAGAGGGAACATTCATAGACATCCGAGAATTTCTCCCGCCACCTCAACGGGCCTGGAATGAAAGTGACTCGTGCCGGTTATGTATTTGATGCCCGCCCTTGGGCTCTGTTGCGGCAGACACGAAAGCGGCAGATCCCATCCAACACAAATCTTTTCCTCGAGGCCCGCAGAGGGAGGGTTCGTTTCTGTTCCGCCATGTGGTCTTGCCAGTTAAAGAATCCGGTCATGCTTTCCAGATAGCCGTTAAGTTTTCTCTCGACCTTGCTGGGAATAAAAGCGACCGGCGCCAGTTATCACCTCAGAACGTTACAAACACGGAGAACAAAATGGCAGCTAAGAACCACGATCTTATCGATCAGAAGTTACAGGATCTCAATAACGATGGCGTCGATCGTCGCGGCTTTCTGAAGTGCATGGCGTGGGCGGGCACAGGGCTAGTCTGGACGATGAGCGGTGGTATTCCAATGTCTCGGGCATTCGCCAAGACGGCGGATCGGAGTGCCGGCAAAGGCGCGGACTTCAGCTTTGTCCAGATCAGCGACAGCCACATCGGCTTTAGTAAGCCGGCAAATCCCGACGTCACCGCGACTCTGCAGACCGCGATCAACAAGATTAACGCGATGCCCCACACGCCGGATTTCATCATTCACACCGGAGACCTGAGCCAGCTTTCAAAGCCAAATGAGTTCGATACGCTAGACCAGGTGTTGAAGGGAGCGTCCGCGAAACAGATCTTTTTTGTACCGGGCGAGCACGACATGCTGAGCGACAACGGCGAGCAATATCTCGAGCGCTATGGGAAAGGCACGAAGGGCACTGGGTGGTCGAGCTTTGATCACAAGGGCGTGCATTTCGTTGGTCTGGTGAATGTCGCCAATTTGAAAGCCGGAGGTATGGGATCGCTCGGACATGAGCAGTTGGAGTGGCTTGAGGACGATCTCAAAGGCCGCTCTGCCAGCACTCCGATTGTGCTCTTTGCACACATTCCGCTATGGACAATTTATCCCGACTGGGGTTGGGGAACTGACGACAGCGAACAAGCCTTGTCCTATGTCAAGCGCTTCGGTTCCGTGACCGTGCTAAACGGCCACATCCACCAGATCATGCAGAAGGTTGAAGGCAAGGTTTCATTCCATACAGCGATGTCGACAGCCTTCCCGCAACCTGCCCCCGGAGCAGCTCCTTCAGCCGGTCCCATGAAGGTGCCCGCCGACCAGTTGCAGCGCGTGTTGGGCATCACTGATGTGAACTATGTCGTCAGCGGTCGCAGCCTTGCTGTTGTCGACTCCCCTCTCGATGGTTCGAGCTCTGCAGCTTCGGGCGGTGCCGCACCGCCAGTGCTAGTGGACTCAGAAGTCGGCTAGGCAATTACAGTAATTCAAACCTCCAAATAAAGAGAATAAGCAAAGAAACACTACTCATGGAAAGGAATTAAGACAGTGAAAAAGACGAATCTAATTGCATCTGTGGCAGCCCCGATCATGATTGCCGTGGTGCTGCTGTTAGCCGGATCGCCCAGCGTTACGGCAAATGACCAGGCCTCGGCGACCAACGCGGAGGTCAAAATTGATAACTTCAGTTTTGGACCGCAGACGGTCACAGTACCCGTCGGAGCCACAGTTACCTGGACGAACCTTGATGACATTCCCCATACGGTGGTCAGCACAGACGGTGTGTTCAAGTCCAAGGTGACGAGATACAGATGAAAAGTTCTCTTACACCTTTACCAAGGCGGGGACGTATTCATACTTCTGCTCGGTCCATCCCAAGATGACCGGCCAGGTCGTGGTGAAGTAACGCTCGGCCATTAAGATGGAATGTCAACAGAAGGGACTTACTCTTGCTCACCCGACATCAATTGCTCTTAGAATGCGACTGGAACGAATATGGCTAACGGGTCGGCACAATTCGCGAGCGAAGGGGTGGCGAGTGATGATCTGGATCTTGTTCATGCCACCCTACGCGGAGATGCATATGCTTTCGAGGAGCTGGTGAGGAGATACGATCGCAAACTCCTCCGGATCGCTCTAAGCGTGACGCATAACGCGGAAGATGAATCTGCGCTCGATGGAAGGGCAATGATGCTTCGCAACAAACGTGGGGTGGTTCAGCAGATCGCTTTTACTGTGCGGGTCGAGACAAGTAGACTGCAAATCACGCACGCCTTCTGTTTCGCCACGATGGTGACCGATATTTCCTATCTCATATCTGGTTCTCGGGAGACGACAACGGCGACGAACTCGTCCAGGGAAGCCGCCACGGGAAAGAGCGGCAAGTCAGCAATCAAACAATCGCTGGCCAATAAGGCTCACGCCAGCCACAGAAGAGTCCTCATGTCTGGAGGGTCGGCTGGTCCCGTCTAGCTGCCGCCCGATTCTCAGGATCCGACATGGGGATTCTTTGGAGTTTAAACAGCGCGAGCTAGGAAATAGCCGGGCAAGAAGACCTAGGGAGGCTCGATGAACATTTATCACAGCGCGCTCTTAGGTCGAACGGAAGTGGCGAAGGGCACAATAGCCGATCAATATACTGACCTGACTCTATCGGGCTCCGAGCCTAATCACTCAGTCACACTTATTGGCTCGGTGTAGATGATTAATCATGTCACTTTCCTTTCCAATGAAGAGCTTTCTAGGTACAGGTGCTACGTTTGCAGCAGATTTCAATCTCGTCGTTCAGCTCATTATGGGAGCAGCCCTGATCGCCGGAGCATTTCTCGCGAAACAGAAACGCTACAGGGCGCACGCTATTTGCCAGACAACAGTGCTTCTCCTGAATGTGTTAAGCCCGGACCAGGAATAGCGGGCTGCGACGGGCAAGTAGTGACAACGACGACGCCAAAGCGCCGTTGCTGCAAATGGCCTCGATTGCTCAGGCCTGCACAGTCAGCATTGCCAGCAATCATTTTCCAGGGGATCGCATTCACGCGGAGGCTCGCGATGTCTGACGCGACCGCCTCTGTGATAGCGGAACCCGCCAACTCCATGTCGCTTATGGACCATCTGGAGAAATTGAGGAAACGAATCGTATTTTCCGTTGTTGGGATACTCGTCGGGTTCCTCTCCTGCTGGTCTTTCGCTGACCGGATTTTTGGTTTCTTACAGCAACCCATCATCCTCGCGCTACGCCACCACGGGCTGGAAGGCGGGCTAGTGTATTTGAATCCGACAGAGCCCTTCAATCTATATTTGGAGGTTGGACTTGGCGCTGGGCTATTCGCAGCCTCTCCGTTTGTGTTTTATCAATTGTGGTTATTCCTCGCTCCCGGACTGTATCGCACGGAAAAGCGTTACGTTTTGCCGTTCGTACTCAGTACGGTCGGTTTGTTTATCGCCGGGGGATTCTTCGGCTACAGAATCGTCTACCCGGCCTCCCTGGACTTCTTAATCGGTTATGGCCAACGCTTCCAACCGATGATTACGATCGGGGACTATACAAACTTGCTTCTTACGATCGTGGTAGGACTCGGGCTCATCTTCGAAATGCCAATTCTTGTATTCTTCCTCGCTCTGATGCGGGTGATTACAGCTGGTTGGATGTGGCGGAATCTGCGATATTCCATCCTCGCGATTTTTGTTGTCGCGGCAGTTGTGACACCGACAAGTGACATCCTGAACATGTGCCTCTTTGCCACTCCAATGATCGCGCTTTATGCGATCAGCATCGGGGTAGCTTGGCTCGTAAATCCACGCACGACCGAGAAATGAGCATAGTCCAGCCTGCATTTGTGTGTCATTGCGACGTGGGGGCTATGTGGCGAGTGAGTGTCACTTAATTGGAATGGTTATTACACTTCTATGACCACAGTTGTGACAAGCATCTAACAAGAAAATTACACGACCTCTCTTCGGATGGATAAATGATTGCAGAAACAAATCATATGTTGGAGTTCCTCCAAGATTCCCTGAGACTAGCGCAGTCTGATCCAACCTAGAACGGTTCGACAGAGAAGTCCCCTCTCCTGCTCTCCAGAAATAATGTTTGAAAGTCGGGAATATTATTCGACTCGCGCAGTTCCCAATACAAGCTGTACCAAATCATCGGTAAAAGGAATGGGAGTAAAGCATGAAAGAAGAGAATTCTCTATCAACTGTGGTGTCGGAAGCAGACTCACCTGAAGCGAAGCACTCCTCGACGGAACAAGATGTTCAGCGTCACTGGCAAGGAGTAGTCAAGAGACGCTCATTTCTGAAAGGCTTGGGGATTGCCGGTGCAACCTTGTCAGCCGGCGCTTTACTGGGCAGTGAGGCGAATGCGCAAACTGCGCGGAGCACAGGTAAGCTGTCCAAAGGTGATACTGCTCTGCTGCGGTTCGCGGCGGCCGCAGAACTCATTGAGGCTGATCTGTGGCAGCAATACAACGAACTCGGAGGGGTCCAAGGAGGTAATCCGGCCTACATTGCCGCACTCAGCAACCTTGACGGCGATATGCCTCAATACGTCGCTGATAACACGGACGACGAGTTGAGCCATGCGGCTTTCCTAAATGCCTACTTGATCTCCAAGGGGGAAGAGCCCGTAAGTCTGGATCCGTTCCGTACGCTACCCAGCAGCAAAGCGACTGGCGCGAAGAATGTCGGAAGGCTGACGAACCTGCTGAAGCTCAACGTGGATCTCAGTTGGTACACACGGTACCGCAGCATCCAGAATCCTGATCTTGGAGCGATCCTCAAGGGACCTTTCAGCATCGAAAATCAGCCCGCGATACCTGTAAGTGACGACGACACGGATCCCAATCAGCCTCAACCGGTTCCCCCGGCCACTCCGCAGCAATCCCGCATGCAGGCCATTGCGAATACGGCGGGATTTCACTTCGCATTCATTGAGCAGGGTGGGGCGAGTCTGTATCCCACGTTGGCTTTTAAGGCGACTGACCCGGAAGTCCTGCGAGTCCTGGTCAGCATTGGGGGAGTCGAGATCGACCACTTCGGACTCTGGCATGACAAGGCGGGCAATGCGGTAGCTCAGCCGTTGGCAGGCGTAGTCGATCCGGAAACTGGTCTCACGTTCCCAGATCTGAACGCACTCCACTCAGAACTCGATCAGACGAACCTGATCCTGCCCGAGCCGTGCGAGTTCATCAGCAAGACTCTGCCACCGTGCTCTGTGATCCGGCCGACGTTGACTCAGAACGGGGGCGCCGTCGCCACTATCAAGGCCTTCACGGACGATCTTTTATTCCTTGGTCAATCACCGGCGTTCTTTAGCCTCGTGAACCGGCTTGCGGTCGATGCTGATTCGGTGCGACGCGGCTTCTGATCGTTGCAAGTTCTCTCCGCTGCTGTCTGGGCAGGCGCTGTATCGGGTTGGGTACGACGCCTGCATTTTTACTAACACGTTTCGAAATGTTTCACTCAATGGGAAGGGGTACTCATGTTTGAAGGATTGTTTCAACCGATGCATCTGCTGGTAATTTTCGGGATTGCTCTGCTTGTGTTCGGGCCCAAAAAACTCCCCGAACTTGGTAAAGGTTTTGGAGAGGGTATCCGCGGCTTCAAGGCGGCCATGAGGGCTGATGAAGAGAACGTGGCGACCACAACAAGCGCTGTTACCGACAACCAAAGCGCAGTCAAAGAGTGAATCGTGGGTTTCGCGACTGAAATTCTGTTCATACTCGTCATGGGATGTCTGACGGATTTCACGCTCAACAGCAGTTCGCGAGTGGGCTGTGAGACGGCAACTTCTTGATGGCAGAATGTTATCGATCCGGCAGCTTGTAATCGTTGCGTTGAGCCGGATCACAGGATAAATACTGCACAAACTCCCAATCGTTGCCCTCGGGGTCATAGAAATATTGACGCTTGCGGTGGGGATGTGCGTTCGGCGGTGTGGAGTCCTTGTATCCCGCTGCCGCAAGTCGTTGGCGCAATGCTTCCACGTCGTCTACCACATAGGCGAGATGGTTTACCCCTGGCGCGCCGCTGTAGGGTCGGAAGCTGCCCGATCCAACTCGGGATTCGCTTAACGCGATGTAGGTGTCGTCTGTGCCCACATGTACCCAGCGTCCACCATCCTTGTTAAGCCCTTCACCGCGCACCTGAAACTCCGGAAATGCCGTTTGCAAGAAGCGGATCATTCCATTGATGTCGCGAACAGAGACGTTGGCGTGTTCAAGCCGAATTGCCATCGCGGCACTCAATGACGGAAACCCCCGTCACGTTGCAGGCATTCTAACCTACATTGACGAGACCCAGGCTTTACGGCTCAGAGCTGGGCAACCAGCCCTTACTCGATTCTTGCCAGCCAATCGCGTATTGCGAAGCGGGGCTGTCACGATGCGCAAAGGTCGATCCCGCAGTGGTTTGATTTTCAGGCTAGTAGAAGCGCTTGAATACGATAGCGCTGGCCCGAGAGGCCCCGAAGGTGTACGATTTTCCTACCTTTCTAGGAAGCGATCGAGTTGACGGCCTTATCGTAGCGATGTTTTCGGGCAAGACTGGAAACCGATGCGTGTTTCTCAGGCCGTGCCCAACACAAACGGCACGCTGCCCTGGCATCGGTTTCTCCGTAAACACGAGGAGGAGTCATGCCACTCGGTCTGAAACGCATCATCTCGCCAATCAGAACCATTCCTGCACTTTCTCTGGTCGCATTCCTTGTGCTTTTGTCCGCGAGACCCGGACTCTCCCAAAAAACGCTGCCCGCAACTGGCGGTGCCCTGATTTATGACCTTCACACGGAGACGAAAACCAAGGGAGTGATTGACGAAGTGAACCTGCTGGCTGTCGGGAGCAGAAAAGATTTCACGGAACTGATCATCAAGAACGGAGATGACAAGGTCCACATCTATGTGTGCCCCAAACCTTTTCAGGAGGAAATGGGCATCAGTTTTAGCAAAGGGGACCAGATCGCGGTCACAGGTTCAAAAGTAAAGCAGGACACCTTGGATGTAATCCTTGCACGAGAACTGGTGAAGGGTACGGACACGCTGATGTTCCGCGATGACAAGGGGAAACCGGTATGGGATGCCCGAACCGGCAAGTGATGGTGTCCGTCCGAGCGTGAACTCAACAGGATTCCTGAACAGGTCTTGGACAAGGTAATAGCTCGCCTGTCCCGAACCGCATCGGGCATGTGTCTACTAGGCTATGCCATGCTAATGGAAGCGTTGTTGCTGGGGCATCGTCATTGAGGAAGGTTCCCGCTCGGAGTCGAAGGTCTCAGAGCTGACGCGGTGGCATTTAGCCAGAACAGCTCAATCCCCACGGTGACCGATGAAGGAGTGTAGAGCCCCCAGGTAAACCCGCGCCGCTCTGACGGCCTTTGTCTCATTTATCTCGCCTTTGGCGTACTTCTCAAGCTCGGCTGCGGCGTAGATCACCCGAGGTAGTTCCGACTGGAGCCCGCTTTTTGGATCGCCGCCGTCTGGAGCCCGGCGCTGCTCATAGAGTTCGTAAGCACGGCACTTGATTTCATCGTGGAGTGCCAGATCCAGGACTTGATCTGCACTGCTTGAGGCATGGGCTTCGGGTGTCATGGGATAGGCACCTCCTATCGAGGTGGAAATTCTTTCCTCGGACCAGACAAGTCTTCAGCTCCGACACACCACCATTCTCTAGTGGCGCAAGGCGGCGAGAATCTTTTCCTGATTCTTTACGATGACATTCAGGGTCTCTTGATTTTTCTTGATTTCCTCCTGGTTCTTCAGGATCAAGGTTTGGTTTCTAAGAATCGTCATCTGATTGGTGACTACGACTTCCGTTTCTGAGAGGACTGCGCCGGGTGACATGATGGAAACCTCCTGGTCGTTGACATCGCTAACATTGTTAGAGTTGTGGTCTTTCACCAACGACTGCTCACGCAACTCGCGACTCGGGTCTAGGCAGGCGCTCCTTGCACAGCATTGCCCTCCTCACCTGGCTGGTGTAGTCGATCTTCGCGCTCAGAATTGTTAGCAAGGGATGGCAGAGTTCAGGATTCTTGCGCAACAAGGAAAGGAGGGCGTCAGTCGTTAGGAATCCCAGTTCGGCATCGTCAGTCACAGTCGCGGTCATACTGTAGTTGCCGCCGCTGAGCGTTGCGGGCAAGCCTACCAGTGCACCCGGACCACAGGTGCTACCGAGGGCTGCCGCACCGTCAACTCCGAAATCAAGGTTCACTGTTCCGCTGAGAACGAGAAACATGCCGCATGCCTTTTCTCCACGCCGGAACAGCACCGTCCACCTTGGCTTTCTGACTCTTTCGCAGCACGGTTCGAGCGCCGCGTATAGATGATCTGGGGAAATAATTTGGCGTTCCATCCCTAACCTCCTGGACGGACCATTTTGCAAGAAGACTAGGATGAGCGTCTCACTCTTGCATATGATGTCCATCACTAATCGTCGTGACTGGGCCTTCCGGCCGCGAAGCCATTGAGGCCGAGCCTTAACAAGCTATGGTGACGATCATCGCGGGTACCGTGATCGGAGCGGTAGGAATCAAAACTGGAGCGGCGAGAGCCCGCTCCAGCCAGGGTTCTTGGGGGAGAACTGCCGTCTTATGCCGCCAGTGCTTTTTCGAAGTGCTCGCAAAGCCTGGTCTCGACGGTGTAGTACTTGAACGTGATCGGGGTGGTGAGATAGGGCTTCAAAATCGCCTCGACCTTCGGGAACCACTCGCGCTCATACATCTCTGCGTATTTCTTCTCGGTCCACAGGCTGATGGTGAGTGCCTTCTCGGTCTTGATCTCGGGGAAAAAGGGCAATACCTCCAGGAAGCCATTCTGCTTCTTCAGAATGGGCAGAACTTCGTTTTGGATGGCCTTGACGAACTCCTCTTTCTTTTCCAGCTTCGGCACGAACTCAAGGATGCGGGCAAACATATTGATTCTCCTTTTTGTGGTTTCGTCGGAAGCCCGGAGCCGCCCCAGGTTGGACGGGATTCAGGGGGCTGAATTGCCTTTGGATTCCGCCACCGTATGCGAACATTCACTGATTGTCAGTGACGCCTGACTGCCATCAATGTGATCGATTGGCCGAATGGGCGTCGCGCTGCGCTTCTTTCCCCTCGGCGGATTCTCGCCGACCTTCTCTTTCCTCTAGTTTCCTGAGCAATGGATTCTCCTTGTGATCCAATCGGTAAGACCGGACCATGTAGGACGAACAGGTGACAACCAAGAGGATTATCTCGGCATAGAAGATCGTTGGCATGGTGCGCCACCAGTTCCATGATTGAAGTTGCATGATCATCTCAGGAAACATTCCGTCGTGCCCGGCCATCTTGAAGAACGCTGAAATCCGGTCTCCCAAATCAGGCTGACTTTCGCGTGGTCAGCACAGCCGCAATTTCTCCGATAATTTCTTCTACTTGCTGGGATGAATCGAGAGCCAACACTTTCTGTCCGGGCTCGGGTGATGCTTGCCACCCGATGGATGATTCGGAGGTCATCACGCCTGCCGACCGATCAAAGACCGCCTCGCGGTCAGTCGCACGGGACGGCTCCAGACAGACGATCTTAATTGGCCGGGAAATTGTAGAGAGCCGCCTTAGCTCTTTGCCTGTCGACATTGGGCAGGAGACCACCACATCGCGCCATTCATAAATCCAGAACTCTATAGCAGCCGATAGGATTTGGAGGCGCGGCTCCGGGTCCGCAGTCGCCGCCGACGTGCTGCGTCGGAGTAGGTCGGAATCGCCCGGATGCTTAAGATTCTCCGCATCGACGAATTCCCAACCCAAGGTCTCTGCGAGGCGCTTGCCTACGGTGTTCCTGCCTGATTCTGTGGTCCCGGTAATGATGAAAACCACGCTGCTCACCTCCTTTGTGGAGGCACCCAATGCAAAAGAACCTATTGTTCGCCAAGTAGAAGTCCGGCAATTGCCAGGCCGAGAGCGATGACAGCCACCCAAGCAATCATCGGCGCTACCCACTCGCCGATGCATATCTCATTTGCTGTGTGAGCGTTTCTCTTTGTTCCTGCCGTTTGCGCCGGCCCTTGAGAAGAGGAATTCTGATTCATGATCACCCTCTCTGACGAAGCGTCTTCTCCCAGGAGGAGAAACAAACCCGACGCCGTCCGGCATCTCTTCGAATTGAAGTTGCCGGTTCACACTCCGACTGACGGATTCGGGCGACGGAGAAGACTAAACAAAAGCGGGAGGCAACCCTAGTGACGTACCTGCTTCGCGCTCGGATGAGTGGATAGTTTTCCAAGGCTGCGCTCCGGGGTTGCTGTGTCAACCGGATATGAAGTTAGCCGCTCTGGCAGCGGCTTCGGCACGATATGGAAGAGGCTAAGAGAGCCGCTTGAACTAGTCATCCAGTTGATACTTATCCTCCACAAGTCACATGATTTCAGTGACAGCGATCACTCAGTTCGGTGATTGTGACGAACTCCCGCATTGGCGTGTTCGTCGCACAGGGTCAAGAAGAGAAAACAATCTAGGGGAGCGACCGGTGGGGTTCTGGACGTCGCCATACTGCATCGCATATTCGCGTTTGCCGTGAAAAGGAATTGGTTCAGAAGAATCCTGTCCAGTTGGAGGGCAGGCCCGGAGACAATCCGGACGGTGGAGCGGAGCCCTTTACCGCAGATAATCTGTCGCGCCTGCGGAAGCACGCGGACCATGACTTGTTGTGTTTTCTCGTGTTGCGATGGACGGGTTTTCGAGGGTCCGACGCCGTCACACTATTATTCCGGGAAGTGCATTTCGGCAGCAAAGAGGCAGAGCGACTCACAAGAAAGCGGAAAAAGAAAGTTGTCCTGCCGCTTCATCCGGAGCTTCTCTTTGCCCTGCAGGCGGAGCGAGACAGGCGCAACGCTCAGCCCACAGACCGTGTTCTCCTGAACCCGGCCACAGGTAAACCCCTCACCCGTCCTCGACTCTGTCAACGGATGCCTGCGCTTGGCCGCCGAGCTGGTGTTCCAAACGTACACCCTCATCGATTCTGAGATACGTTTTCGGTGGATCTGTTGCTCAGAGGTGCAAGCCCCTACGATGTTGCAAAAATGTTGGGCGATACGATCGAGACGGTCGAAAGGCACTACATGCCTTTCGTTCGGGAGCTCCGCGAGCGTGTTCGTAGAATTCTGCAAACCGGCACTGGCCTGGAAGAACTTGCTGCCCTGTCATCCGAAAGCCCACAGGGCGATCCGAAGAAGCCAAACTAGGAGTTTACGGGTCGTATCCAATCGTCTCAGGACCATGCGGGCGTTCTATTTCACGCTACTGCGTCACACCGGCGTCACAATCGACCACGTCAATTTTGTAAGTGATTTAAAACAAGTAAGTTTGTGGCAGCCGGACCTGTAAGCCGAATTCTGTCCGCAACATGAATGCCGCGGGACGGTCATTCCTCTGGGCCCAACATTACTGCGGGGCTCAAGCGACCTACCCGGAGGTTGTGACGCACCGAGCCGGCACGTCCCGGCGAAGCTTTCACCTCGACCGGATCCCTCCCTATTTGGTCTTGCTCCGTGTGGGGTTTGCCCTGCCCGCCGCATTACTGCGGCAGCGGTGCGCTCTTACCGCACCTTTTCACCCTTACCCTTGCGGGCGGTATGTTTTCTGTGGCACTTGCCGTCCAACCGACTTGAATCGGCCGTCCCGGACGTTATCCGGCACACTGCTCTGCGGAGTTCGGACTTTCCTCCCGTCTTCCGACGAGCGACCGTCCGGTCCAGCTGCCAACGGAATCATTATAGAGCAGGAGTCGGAAAGGTCCCCGGGGCAACCCATTATTCGCGCTGAGTAGGCGCGGCGATCCCCAGAAAAACTAAGACGGCACGATTAAGACGTACCATCTCCTCATCGGCAAGCCGTCCCACGCGCTGGCCAATTTTTGCTTTTGGGACGGTAGTGATCTTGTCCACCATCAAGCGGCAAACCGCGCGAAGGCCATTGCTCTCGGTCGGTTCCACATGCAGACGGAACAAAGGAGCCTCGGTTGGATCGGTCGTAAACGCGCACACCGTCAACGAATCTGTGCCGTCGAAACGGTCATCTTGCAGAATCACGACAGGTCGTGGCCTTCCCGCGTAATCTTTCCCGCCCGCGACGATCCAAATCTCTCCCCGCTTCAGAGAACCCTCTCATCCGAGACTGCGTCAATGAAAGCCTGATCCTGCTTCGCGTAAGGACTCTTCGCAACCGCCAGGGATTGCCGGTGTGCCTGACTGATAAAGGATCGAGATGCCATGTCAGGAACCCAGATCTGCAATGGCTTCAGTCCTTGACGGCGCAACCGCTCCCGGTGTGCCCTTACCTTGTCACGGGACGATTTGGCGCGGCTCTTTGCTGGCATGGGCCACCTCCTCTGTGGTTACATGTAACCTACCATAACCTCGTGTCCCTTTCAAATGGGGTGGGCCTTCGCACCGAGCATTCCTGCTAGACTCAGCGTGCAACGTTTTTGGGTTTTGGCCGAGGCCTGACGCCCGAAGCCCGACGCCTGATTTATGCACTTCCTCGAAGCCCTCCGCATCTCGCTGCAGTCGCTTTGGGCGAATAAACTCCGCTCGGTGCTGACCCTGCTTGGCGTCGTGATCGGCGTCGCGGCCGTCATCGCTGTAGTCACCTTCGTCAACGGCATCAACGGATACGTAGGCGAGAAAATCTTCAATCTCGGCGCCGACGTTTTTATCATGTTCAAGGTTTCTCCGGTGGTGACCAACGTCGATCATTACCTCGAAGGACAGAAGCGCAAAGACCTGACGATGGACGACTACCGTGCGGTGCGCGAAGGCTGCAAGCACTGCGCCTACGTGGGCGCTTATGCGCGCAACAATAGCGGACACCTGAAGTACGGCGAAGAGGCTCTCACCGACACCATCGTGCAAGGCATGACGCCTTCAGTCGCGGTGACGCAAGACGTCGACATGGAGTCCGGCCGCATGATCGAAGATATCGACCTCGAAAATGACGCGCCTGTCGCCGTGGTTGGCACCGACATTCCAGAGACGCTCATGCCCGGCGTGGATCCGATCGGCAAGGAGATCCGCGTGGACGGTTGGATCTACCGCATCATCGGAGTCGGCAAAAAGAAAGGCAAGACGCTGGGCCAGAGTCTGGACAACTATGTCTTCCTGCCCATGACCTCATGGCTCAAGCAATACGGAAGTTACAACAGCAACATGCGCATCTCCGCGAAGGCTACCGGCACGGGCCCGGTTCTCGACTCAGCCATCGATGAGGCGCGCGTGATTCTGCGCACGCGGCGTCACGATCCGGCAGGAGGAGCGGATACTTTCGATATCGAAACCAACAGCAGCTTGCTCAGCATCTGGTCAAATCTGACTGGAACCTTCTTCATCGCCATGATCGGCATCTCCGCGATCTCGATGGTGGTGGGGGGAATTGTCATCATGAACATCATGCTGGTCTCGGTCACCGAGCGCACACGCGAAGTGGGAATTCGCAAGGCAATGGGAGCACGACGATCGGATGTGATGATGCAATTCCTGATTGAAGCCGTACTGTTGGCCGTGACGGGAGGAGTTCTCGGCGTATTGCTGGGGATCGCTATCGCCAAGGGCGTTACGCTCGCCGTGGGAATGCCGTCGGTCATCAAGCTGTGGGCGGTTTTTGCGGGGCTGCTTGTTTCCGCCAGCGTCGGAGTTTTCTTTGGCGTCTATCCCGCGCAGCGTGCAGCCAAGCTGGAACCGATCGCGGCGTTGCGGTTTGAAAGCTGAGCACTCAGCAATCAGCACTCAGCATTCAGCCAGCGTAAAGAGCACTTAGCACTTAGCCTCTGCAGATTGGGACTATGTCTCGTCAGGCCTTGGGTACATAAACAGTTCCGGCGTTGATTCGGTCGCTGGCCACGTGCTAAGTGCTAAGTGCCAAAGGCTGAGTGCTGAATGCTGAGTGCTGACGGCTGTTTCTCATGATGAGCAAAAGCGAATACGGCGAAGTGATCCGGATGGCCTTGTCCACCATTCGCACAAACAAGCTGCGCTCGGGGCTCACCGTGCTCGGCATCGTCATCGGCGTCGCCGTCGTCATCGGCATCTCGTCGATCGTCCGCGGACTCAATGACAACGTCAGCAGCATGATTAGCAGCATGGGATCGAACATCGTTTTTGCCTTTCACATGCCGCTGACTTTCGGCCGTCCCAGCGAAGAATTACGCACCCGCAAGGAGTTGACTTTCGACGATGCCGAGGCGATGAAAGACCTGCCGCACGTGAAATCCGTCACCGCCGGTGTCCGTTTTTTCGAGCCGCAGTTGGGGACCGGAACGTATGTCGTCAAGTACGGCGACCGAAAAGCCAAAGAGACGATTCTTGAAGGCGACACTGCCTCGGCCAAAGACGTATTCGACTTGGACATGAAATCAGGACGCTGGTTCAGCGAGGTCGACGACGACCGACGCGCCCCGGTCATCGTGCTAGGGGCCGATACGGCCGAAGAGCTTTTCGGCTCTCAGGATCCCCTCGGCAAAGAGATCAATATCGAAGGCCAGTTGTTTGAAGTGATCGGAGAGATTGAGAAGGTGAAGAGTGCTTTCGGCGGCGGCAAGAATCCCGACGACAACAAAGTCTATTTCCCGCTGGCAACTTTTCGAAAACTCCATCCCGAACTCAAGCAGCATTTCATTAGCGTGAAAGCGACCTCGCACGATGACATGCCGAAAGCGGCCGACGAGATGCGCGAACTTCTGCGACGGCGCCGGCGAGTGCCTCCTGACAAGCCTGACAACTTCGCGGTGTTTACGCAGGACTCGCTGTCGGACGTCTGGAACCAGATTACGGGCGCGGTCTTCATCTTCATGTTCGCAGTCTCAAGCGTGGCTCTGATCGTCGGCGGCGTCGGCGTGATGAATATCATGCTGGTCTCGGTCACCGAGCGCACACGCGAGATTGGAGTCCGCAAGGCGATCGGCGCACGCAAGCGCGACATCCTGCTCCAATTCACGCTCGAAGCCATCACCCTCACCGCCGTGGGAGGCGTTCTCGGCGTCTTTCTGGGCGCCGTCATCACGGTTCTCATCCGGTTAATCTGGGCTTCGCTGCCCGCCACCATGTCGGTCTTCTGGGCCGGTTTCGGATTCACCGCCGCCGCCGCGGAAGGCTTGCTGTTCGGCATCTATCCCGCGTGGAAAGCCGCGAACCTCGATCCCATCGAGGCCTTACGGTATGAATAGGCCGGTCGTTGGTCGATCGTCGTTGGTCGTTGGCAGTCTCTTCTGATACGAGATGGGCGCCCTTTGTTTGATAATCTCCATGCGATGCATTTTCTTCTGGCTCTCGCCGTGTTGGGCGCCATCGCCAGCGGCGGCTATTACGTCTTATGCCTGTGGAGCGCAATTGCATTCCTGAAGAAACGAGACAATACTTCCGGCTCGTTCACTCCTCCAGTATCCATTCTCAAACCTCTGAAGGGCACCGATCCCGAAATCTACGAGAGTTTCCGTAGCCACTGCCTGCAGGATTATCCAGAATACGAAATCATTTTCGGCGTCAGCGATCCCAACGACCCCGCCATCGCGGAAGTAGAAAAGCTGCGGCAGGAATTTCCCCAGCGTGCGATCCGATTGGTCTATTGCCGTGAAAATCTTGGCGCCAATACCAAAGTCAGCAATCTCGTACAGATGCTGCGCGAAGTGCACCTCGAACATCTCATCGTGAACGACAGCGACATTCGCGTCGAGCCCGACTACTTACGCCGCGTGATTGCAGGCCTAAGCGATCCTTCGAATGGCATGGTCACTTGCCTCTACCGCGGGGTTGCCGGGCCAACCCTGGGCTCGCATCTCGAAGCCTTGGGCATCAGCACCGATTTCTGTGCGGGGGTGCTGGCCGCACGCCAACTGGAAGGCGGCATCCGCTTTGGACTGGGCTCGACGCTGGCTCTCCGCCGCAGCGATCTCGCGGCCATCGGCGGATTCGAAAGCGTCGTCGACTATCTCGCCGACGACTACGAACTCGGACGCCGCATCGCTGAGCAAGGCCGCACGGTGCAGTTATCGGATGTCGTCGTTGAAACCTTTCTTCCCGCCTATTCGTTGGGAGGGTTTCTGCGTCACCAGTTACGGTGGGCGCGCGGCGTCCGCGATTCGCGGCGTTGGGGTTATGTCGGTTCAGGAGTGACCTTCGGATTGCTGTGGGCGTTATTGGCTGTCTTGCTCGCCCCGGCGGCGCCGTGGGCGTGGGGATTGCTCGCAACGGTCCTGATTCTTCGGATTGCCGTGGCCCTCGTCGTAGGACGAGGGGTTCTCGGCGATCGCCAGGTAGCGTCTCTGCTCGCACTCATCCCCTTGCGCGATCTGATTGCCTTTTCAGTCTGGCTCGCGAGTTTTGCGGGACACACCGTCGACTGGCGAGGCACGTCCTTCTACTTGAAGAACGGCAAACTGGTACGCATTCAGGAATGAAGTCAGGCTCCCGCGGCGACTGTGCGGGTTCCGACGATCTCCCGAATCTTTGCGGCAAGAGCGCGCAAGCTGAAGGGTTTCTGCAAAAAGCTGGTGTGCAGATCGACGACGCCGCGGCGAAGAATGGTACTCTCCGCGTAACCGGAAACGAAGAGGGCACGCATGCGCGGACGCTCATTCGCCAGCAAGTCCATGAGTTGCGGGCCGCCCAATCCGGGCATGACGACATCGGTCACCAGCAGATCGATCTGCCCTTGATACTCACGCGCGATTCGCAGACCTTCAACGCCGTTCGCGGCTTCGATTACCGTATAGCCTGCGCGGGATAGAAATTCGCTCTCCGACCGGCGCACGGCAGTCTCGTCTTCCACCAGCAACAAAGTCTCCGTGCCGCTCAGAGAGACGATCTCCGGCACCCGCGGTTCCACCTTCACCGCACCATGAGACACGGATGGCAGATAGATCTTGAAGGTCGTTCCCAAGTCAGGTTCGCTATAAACCCAGATGAAGCCGTTACTTTGTTTGACGATCCCATAAACCGTGGCTAGACCAAGTCCGGTGCCCTTGCCCTCGGCCTTTGTGGTGTAAAACGGCTCGAAGATGTGGCGTATGTGCTGGCGTGGAATTCCCTCACCGGTGTCAGTGACCGTCAGCAGCACGTAGTCTCCCGGGTGCATGACGGCTTGCTTCTGAACATAGGTCTCGTCGATGCGCACGTTCGATGTCTCTATGGTGAGTTTGCCGCCGCAGGGCATGGCATCGCGAGCATTGGCCGCCAGATTCATCAGAATCTGCTCAATCTGCCCGGCGTCGGCTTTTACTTTGTTCAGTTTCTTTCCAGGCGCGATGATCAGCTCAATATCTTCCCCAATCAGATGCGGCAGCATCCGGCCGATTTCACTGAGAACTGAATTCAGATCGAGCATTTGCAGCGCCTGCAGTTGCTTGCGGCTGAATGCCAGCAGTTGCCGCGTCAGTTCCGCTGCCCGTCGCGCGGCCGTCAGAATCTCTTCCGCGTTCCGCCGCAATGGATTCTCGGATTCGAGGGAATCAAGCATCAATTCCGAATACGCGCTAATCACCATCAAAAGATTGTTGAAGTCATGAGCCACGCCGCCGGCAAGTTGGCCAATCGCGTCCATCTTCTGGGACTGGCGCAGTTGCGCTTCGACGCTGCGCCGCTCGCTGACATCGAGAAATGTGACGACGGCTCCCACAACTTCGCAGTTCCGGCGCATGGGATAAGACCAGTACTCGACGGGAAAGCTGCTGCCGTCGGCGCGCCACATGACCTCGTCGCTAACCTGAACGCCCTCTCCCTCCAACAGTGCGTGCAGAATGCGGCACTCCTCGCGTGAGTATTTTCGCCCGTCCTCATGGGAGTGATGAATCAAAGCATGCACATCTTTGCCGAGCAGGTCTTTCAAATCTTCGTAACCGAGCAGCCGCAGGCACGCAGGATTGCAGAAGGTGCACTTCCCCTCGCGGTCGACTCCGACAATCGCCTCGGCAGTCGAATCCAACAACAGCCGGACGAACTCTTCCCGCTCGCGCAGCGCCGCTTCTGCACGTTGCAACTGAAATTCCGGATCGCGTTTTCTATCGCTACACATGGCATCTATCACAGCTACCAGTTCCATCGGAATGGAGCGGCGAAAGCATCGCAGTGCTTCCCGCAGATTACGAAAATAACCAAGCCTCGAATTCCAAAATGGGAAGCCCCGGACTCGGGAAATTGCGACCGCCGACGACAGACTAAGGCGGCGTCAAATCCCCCGTTGGATTGGGGGAAAAGCCTGCAGCCGGCCTCTTCCCTCTAACCTGTGCATGGTTCGTCGCTTCTAAGTCTTTGAAAATACGAGAGTCTGGTTTTTATCGGCAGCTCCTTCTTTGGAACCTCGAATGCCCTTTCACGTAAAGGACTGCTCCCGGCCCACTTGCGGGTCCACGAGGTCAAGCGAATGACAAATCCTGCAGCTCAACCCGAACCACAAAGCACGGCCTGGCCCACGCGTCAGGTCTACGCCATGGCAGTTGGCTGTCTGCTGCTAGGCTTGGTGATCGGATACCTGTTCCGCGGATCGGCCAGCCCCACCACGGCCAGCGCTGCCCCCGCACAATCTGTGGACGCGCAAGGCTCGCAGGCGATGCCCACTCTTGAGCAGTTAAAGACCATGGGCGACAAAAAGGCAGCCCCTTTGTTCGAAAAGCTTAAAGCCGATCCCAATAATGCAGCCCTCCTTGCACAGATCGGCGCGATCTATAAGGCGACTCATCAGTTCAAAGATGCCGAGGATTACTACGGTAAGTCGTTGAAAGCCGATCCCAGCAACGTTGCCACCCGCGGCGATCTGGCAGCCTGCCTTTACTTCACAGGAGACATCGATGGCGCCATCAGCCAACTGCAGCAAGCCTTAAAAACCAGCCCCAAAGACGCCAACTCACTGTTCAATCTCGGCGTCATGAAGTGGCAGGGGAAGAAAGATTCCGCCGGGGCCATCGGTGCGTGGCAACAATTGCTGAAAACAAACCCTGAGCTCGAGGCCGGCAAAAAAAGCCAGGTGGAAAAGATGATCGCTGAGCTCAGCAAGAATCCCCCGAAGGTCCAGGAATAAATTTCCTACGTCCTTTCGACGGAGCACAGAAGTAATCACGAAAGACTAATCCCCGCAGTGATCTAAACCGATGAAACACTTGTGATGGCAAGGGTGTTTTATCGGCTCCGCCCGGCGCTGGTCCCGCTGTCTCGAGTCGTGTGTTGCCTGCTCGCCCTGCAAGCCTCAGGGAGTTCCGCGGATGTCACCTATCGCAGCACGGTGTCGGAGGTGCGCCTCACCTTCTTCGCCACCGACGAAACAAATCACGGAATCGAGACACTCCAACACGACGACTTCGCCGTGGTCGACGACGGCCTGGTCATTCGCCAGTTTCGCAGCTTCGCCCGCTCTAACGTCGCTCACCTGGAAATCGTGGTTCTCGTCGATGTCAGCCAATCCGTGGTCTCCCGCTTCCGGCAGGAGATCGGCGAAGTGCTGCAATTGATTTCGTCTACTCAGTCGATCTCTGACGATCACATCTCGGTTATTTCCTTCGGAGGCATGCGCCAGACCGTTATCTGCTCCGGCGATTGCCGCGATTCCTCGGTCACTAGCCGTCTGCTCAAAACCAAGGCCGACGGCGCGACTCCCTTATTCGACGCGCTGCAGTTTGCGGGAAACTTTCTCGCGCAGCGCCGTGTCGCTGACGCTCGCCCGGTTGTGATCCTCTTCTCTGATGGAGAAGACACCCTCAGCCGCGTATCCTCCGGGGACGCTCTTCACGCCGTTCTGGAAAGCGAAGCCCAGATTTACGCTGTCGACTTGAACGATCCGCGCCGCTTCTCCAACGGCGCCGCCGCTCTTGACACCTTCGCGGAAGCCACGGGGGGCAGCCATCTTTCCATTCATCAGGGCGCGGCGGCGATTCTCGGCGCTGTGCTTCAGGATCTCCACGCGGGGTACCTGGTCACTTACAAGTTGCCCAACAGCGCGGCGGGATTCCATGCCGTCCGCATTCTGCCCACGCGCAACCCAAAACTGAAATTCCGCTGCCGTGGCGGCTACGTTTACTCATCGGTAAATCGCTGACGGGAGGCCCGTGAAACATATTCTCTTGCTGGCACTGTTGTTCTCTACTTCCTGCACTTCCCTGGGGGCACAATCGAAGTTGCAGCGCGGCACGATCGTGCGCATGCAGATGGGGGAGTGCATTGCCGCCGAACACGGATTCATGGCTGCCATGTCGGGCTCGGTGCACAACGTGGCCGACGGGCTTTGCCCCGAATACGTGCTGGTCGCCGATAAGGTCGTCTACGTGATCGTCGGCAAGAGCTCCGCCTCACTGGTTCCCCTGGCCGAGACTACCAAGTTCCGTTTGCAAAATAATGAACTCTTGATCCGTATCGACGACGCCAAGCGCGAGACGCGATTCGGGATTAAAGAAATGGTGCTTCGCTCCGAGTGGGATCACGTCCACCCAACGCTCATGCAAGAAATCGAAGCGCCCACCACTCGGCGCGTCGACGCCGTCGTGGTGCGGGATGAACCGCAGTAGACCCTTCCTGTTGGGGTGAAATCACGCAGCCATGGGCCGATTTCCGTTCGAAAAGGGCCGCAGGAAGTTAGCCCACTCTAACTGATTGAAAACAACGCTCCAGAATCTTGGCCCCTAGCGCAGTTTTGGCGCGTGAGATGCCTTAGAAACTGTGCTGCTCATGCCATGCCTCAAAACTTCGAACAACTGAAGCCGGATGCGCTGAACCGTCGCCTGTTTCTGGTCCTGGGCGCGGCCGTCCTCATCTACGCATTTCTCGCAGGTCTGCGCACCGTCACCGACTTTGATCTGGGATGGCAGATGGCCACCGGACGATGGATCGTTCAGCATCACCAAATCCCTTCTACCGACGTCTTCTCTTACACCGCCCAGGGACAACCGTGGATTTATCCGGTCGGCTCCGGACTGCTTTTCTATGCAACCTACCTTCTCGGAGGCTGGGCGCTGTTGTCATGGCTCGGAGCTTTTGTCTGCACGGGAAGCGTGGCCCTGATGTTGCGTCGGGGATCGCTCATGACCGCGGCGCTGGCAGTGATTGCTATCCCACGAATCGCGCTACACACGACGCCGCGCGCCGACATGTTCACCGTTCTGCTGTTCGCCGCGTTTCTGACGCTGCTGTGGCAGCAGCACGAAACCGGCAAAGCAAAACTATGGCTCTTGCCCCTGCTGATGATGGCGTGGGTGAATCTTCATCTTGGATTCGCATCCGGGCTCGCTCTCCTCGCCGCCTACGTAGTCGTCGAGGTATTGGATATGCTCTGGGCTGAGCGCCGCACCGCCGCATGGCGCCAACTGCGAAACTCCGCGCCTTGGATTCTCGCAACCGTCGCAGCAACACTGGTGAATCCCTGGGGATGGGGTATCTATCGCGCACTGCTTCGCCAGAATGCGGCGATGGCCGAGCACTCGCAATGGATCATCGAGTGGGCGCCCGTGCGACTCAGCTGGACTGTAATGGCCGGCGCATGGTCGCTGCGTAATCCCGGCGGAGCTTTCTACACCATGCTGGTGATTGCGGCCATCGCCATCGCAGCCGCCCTTTTCCAACGTGAACTCGGAGCTGCCCTGCTGCTCGTCGGAGCCACATGGCTCAGCATCCGCCACATTCGTTTCCAGGCATTGTTCGCCGTGGTGTTGGTGATAGTCGGCGGCGCAGTTCTCAACTTCGCGTTTGAGGCATTTCGAAATCGATTCCAGAATGTCCGCTTCCGAACCGTGGCGGCCGTTGCCGCCGCAGCCATCGTCGCCCTGGTGGGCATACGCTCTGCCGATATCCTTAGCAACCGCGCTTATCTCGGCACCACCGATCTAGCGTCGTTCGGCGCGGGCCTTTCCTGGTGGTTTCCCGAGGGCGCTGCCACATTCCTCGAACGCGAACACATTCCCGCAGAAATCTTCAACAGCTACAACGAGGGCGGATATCTGACATGGCGGCTCGGCGAGAAGTATCGCGACTACATCGACGGACGCGCTATTCCTTTTGGGGCAGAACTCTTTCAGCGCAACGGATCTCTGCTCGGAACGCCGCCAGCCTCTCCTGATTGGCAAGCGGAAGCGGACCGTTACGGCATTCAGGCGATTATCGTGCCACTGGCTCGTTACAATGCGCTGCAGTTCTTCCCGGTGCTGCGGCAGTTCTGCGACAGTGACAACTGGCGTCCGGTTTATCTCGATGAGGTGTCTGCAGTTTTCCTTCGCCGCACTCCGCAAACCGAAAGCCTGATTCAGCGCCTTCAGATCGATTGCGCGACCGCTCCGCTTCCCCTGAATCTGCCGACCACGAGAGGCGCGAAGGCATTTAATCAATGGACCAATGCGGCCGCCCTGCTGCAAGCCGTAGGACGTAACTCCGAAGCCTTCGACGCCACCACGCGAGCGCTCGATATTTTTCCCGACAGCGCTTTCCTGCACTTCACTCGAGGCACACTTCTTCGCGACGCGGGAAATCTTCCCGCTGCAGAGCAGCAATACCTTCAGGCCGCCGCCCTCGAAGGCAATGCAGCCACGTGGTCTGCGCTGGCCGATCTTTACCATGCCGAGCGCCGCTTACCTCAAGAGATTCATGCTCGCGAGCAAGCCGTCGAATTCCTGCCTCGCCCCGGCCTTGCCTTGCTGTCGCTCGGTTATACCTATCTGGATGTCAGGCAACCCCAAGAGGCTTTGGCCGCCTTCACTCGCGCTGAGAACAGCCTGCCTGAATCTGCCGACTCGCAGGATCCCACCTACCTCGCCAATCTCGCTCACGGCCGCGCCGTCGCATGGAGCGCCCTTGGCCGTCCTGATCGAGCTCTGCTTTTCGAAGAGGAGACCGTGCGTCTCACACCCGATCGGGCGGATGACTGGCTGCAGCTCGCCGATCTCTATGAACGCGCCGGCCGCATTAGCGATGCGCAGCGAGCCCGCGAGCAAGCAGATGCCCTCCGTGCCGCCGGACCGGGCTTAAAACCCTAAAGGGGAGCTTCTCTTGGCGTTGAGCGACAAAACACGGGATCGGGCAATGTTAACAACGCTGGCGGTGCTCATGCTCGCCCAAATGTGGATGGCCGATCTGCGCCTCTCGGTCACTTCCGACGAAATCGACCACCTGCAAGCTGGCTATCGCTATGTCACGTGCCATGACTTCGGATGGAATCCCGAGCATCCACCGTTGGTGAAGATGGTAGCCGCGTTACCTCTGCTCTTCATGCACATCAACGATCCGATCGGCGGGGCGTGTGGGCTGCCGGATTACAAGGGAATCGATTTTCAGGCAGGGCACGACTTTCTGTTTGCCAATAGCGAGAACGTGTTGACGGCCGCCCGTTTCGCAACCTCGATCTTTGCGATTGCACTGCTGCTATTTTCCTGGCTGCTGGCGAAGAGGCTGTTTGGGCGAACGGTGGCCGCCCTCTCCGCAATTCTTATCGCCTTCGAGCCCACCATTCTTGGTCACGGATCGCTGGTCACCACCGACGTGGCCGCAGCCCTGGGCTTTGTCGTCGCCGTCTTTACTACGTGCCTTTATCTCGATCAACGAAGCTGGCGGCGGGCTGTTCTCTTGGGGCTAAGCGTGGGATTTGCGCTTGGCCTGAAACACTCGACTGTGCTTCTCGCCGTGATCATCCCTTTGCTTCTGGCTGTCGACATTCTCTGGACTGAGAAAGCGAATCGTCCTGGCAGATTGTCGGGGCACACAGTGACGCTCACGATTGTCGTATTGTTGGCAATGATCAGCCTGTGGGCCGGTTATGGTTTCCGCTATTCCGGTCGTCCGGGAAACGCCCCGATCTGGCCCTTGGAGAAGCAATGGGAAGAAGTTCACGGTGTTGTTCCTACGAAAATCATTTCGCAACTGATAAGTTACCGAGTCCTGCCTAAGCCCTACCTGGTCGGGTTGCGCGACGTGCTTTCCGCGTCAGAGTCAGGCCGCGCGGGATTTCTTCTTGGCCATTCTTATTTCGGTGGAAAATGGCAATACTTCGCAGTCGCCGCGCTGATTAAGCTCACTCTTCCCTTTCTGCTATTGTTGCTCGCCTCGGCCTTTGCGTTCGATTTCTGGAGAGATCATCTTCGCGAATTCTGCGTTGTACTCATTCCTATCGCGGTGATTCTCGCATCGGGGCTATTCTCGAAGATAAATATCGGATTTCGCCACGTTCTACCCATCGTTCCGTTTCTAGCCATCTTTGCAGCCGCAGGCGCTTGGAACCTTCTCCAAACACATCGCTGGCAAAAGCCGGTACTGCTGGCTCTGCTGCTATTTCACGCCGGCAGCTCCCTGGATTCCTTTCCCAACTATCTGAGCTACAGCAACGAAGCTTGGGGCGGACCTGCCAACACTTATAGGTTTCTTGCCGATTCCAACGTCGATTGGGGACAGGCGCAGAAGATGGCGCGTGACTACGTTGCGCGCACCCATCCTGAATCGTGCTTCTTCATCCAGGCCTACAACGAGCGGAGCGTCGACTACCATATTCCGTGCGGATCGATCAGTGAGATGGAAGATGAGGTTCCTCCGGAAACCTTCACCGGCACACTGATCGTGAGCAGCAACCTGGTCGATGGCATTTCAAAGTTTTCGGGTGGAGTGCGCGCCAGCCGACTGTTCCGCAACCTCAGCCCGAAAGAGAAGCTCGGGGGCAGCGCGCTCTTGGTATATGAAGGAACATTCGACCTTCGCCCGCTGGTCTCGGCGACATTGATACGGAATGTAGATCCCAGACTCACTCCGCAAGAAAAAATGATTCGAGCTCAGCGCGCGGCCACCGTAGATCCCACTAACCCTGATGCCTACATGATCATGTGCAGCTGGTCGAAGCGGTTTGGAGATTTCGCCTCGGCCCGAACCGAATGCAACGCCGGTATGCGTCTCCTCTTCTCAGACCCTGAGAGCAGTGACCGGATTCGGGCAAAGGCCCTCGCCTTCGTCAACGGGATTGGAGTCCCTATCGATCGCGAGAATCAGGCGTTGTCGCAAGCAAATCAAGAAAGTTTATTGGGCAGCTTTCGCTAACCAGCGCGGCAGCAAGTCAAGCCGCTTTGCAGACAATGGACTCGGCATCGGTTGCAGGCAGTGAGCGGCGCGCTCCCACCAATCCTCTTGCCATCTCAGTGATGAAGTAGCTGCCCGCCAGGAAGGTCACCCAGAAAATCGGATGACGGTAGCGGTCCATGAATTGAATGAAGTAATAGACCGGCGGGAAGAACACGAGCCACAACCCCATGATGTAGGCCGCCGAACGAGAATTCCTCCACATAAGAATCAGCCCTGGAAGACTAAGAAAACTGAAGATGTCAAGCAGCCAAGGGCTCCAAACGATACCATTCTTATTGTTTAGGGTTCGCGGAGGAAACCAGAACACGCTAAAACGTTGCGCCGTTAACATGCCGAACGGCTTGGGATTCTCCCTCATCCAATTCGTCGCTTCTTTCATCCGAACACGGTTGTACTCCACCTCTCCCATCTCGCGAACCCTAATCGCCTCGGCATAGCTGAAATTCGGGTGGGTCGACTCGAAGCAACGCTCTTGGTCGTTGGTTTCGAACAATGCACTGGCGCAGGAATTATTAGAGACGGCTAGTTCCAGTCCCAGATTGTCGCGGATAAAAACTGGCCGGTGAAAGACCACAAAATTGCGTACGCTCCAGGGCGCAACGATGAGCAGCGGCACGACCGCCAATAAGATCTTCTCCCGCCGTGTACGAGGTGAACGAAAGTGCAAGAGCAGTAGCCAGAAGGGGAATACGGCGACTACGACCGGTTGCAGAAGAAGCAGTACTCCCCAAAGCAGCCCTGAGAGCCACAGGTGACTTCTCGATAAGTCTGCCGAGAGAGCACTCCGCATGACGAAAGCAACGCACAGAATCAATAAAGCAGCCAGGGTGGACTCGCCCAGAACGATCGGAGGAATCCCGGACAGGATCCATGCCAAGGCCGCCACTATGCCAGTCCAGAAACCTAATCCGAGGCGTTGTGCGAGGAGAGGAAACAGCATTAGTAGTAAAGCGAGTTCCAAAAGGCTGGCCCACACCGCCGCATTTCCCGCCGCCAAGTCAGTGGGAAAGACTTTCATGAATAAAGCCAGATAGGCCGGATACAGAGGAGCCAGATGTGCAGACGGGCCGGTTGGTAACATACCGAAAGGGTCGGAAAACTCTCCGCGATCGGCGATCGATTGCGCCAATGCTGTTGATTCAAAACCAGCGACCCGGATGGAATGCCGTTCGGACCGGGGACGGTAAACGTAAATCGTCAGAAGCCCTAGAACAATTACGGCGATCCCCTTAAGCTTTGCCTTCGTATTCATGGTGCAATGGAACAAGTGCGATTTACTTTCACTTCTTGCCGCCCACGGCCGCCGTCACCACCGAACCATCTGGATTGTGCGCCATATTATGGCAGGTCAGCGTGCAGGTACTCGATCCCTGGTTGTAAGAAACCGGCAAAGCACCGTTGGGAGCCACCACATTGATATCGAAGTTGACCAGCCTCTGCCCTGAGATGTTGGTGCTATTCGAACTCATGCCGTGCGCGGTGTGGCAGGTGGAGCAGGAGAATCCTGCATTGATGTGCGAGGAGTGCTTGCTGAAACTCGCGTTCTGCAGAACGTTTTGCAGGTTGTGACACTTGCCGCACATGGCGTACGGCCCGTTGACACTAAGATCGGGACTGGGGAAGAGATTGGTTACCGGCTGTCCGGGCGCCGGCGCCTGGCTGAATTCGTAGCGGCGCTCAAGGATGTGAGTCCACCTCGATCCGTGCGGTCCGTTCGGTCCCACGCCGCCGAACTCGCGATTGTCGTCGCTGTTGTGGCAGTCAGTACAGAAGATCTGCACGCCCACCGCCCGTCCTTGCGTGGTGCCATTCACATTCCACATGTTGGTCAGCAAACTCGGCTGTGGGAGCGCGCTGCTGCGGGGATGAAACACGGGATGGCTCGACGCCGCCGAAATATTGAACTGCGGAATCAGGTTCAGCGGATCCGCCGTTGTCAGCAACCGTGCTGGAAGATATCCGAACTTCGTCCGATCCTGCACCTTGGAAGCATTATTTCCATGGCAACGGATGCATGTCTCGAACTGGTTGTGCGCGGGATGAAGCACCGTCAGTCCATCCTTCTCGCTGATGCCAATGGTCGCATTCTGCGAAGAACGCAGAGCCGGAGCCGCCGCAAACGACGTCACTGCCTGCGACGAATGTGGGTCGTGGCAATCGATGCATCCCGACTGGCTCGGAGTATTCGGAACCACGGTCTGGAACTGTCCTTTGCTCAGCGCCTTGAATTGCGCCGCGTTATTTGTGGAAGAAATCGGATGTCCGATTTTGGCGTATTCCGCAGCCACGTTGAACTTCGCGGAAACATTCGCCGGCACCATCACACTGGCCGCCGCCGCTCCGTTGCGTCCGGCAGCATAGCCAAGCATGCCGGTCGTCGCAGAACCTGGTGCGGTCGAACTCGATCCCGAGTGGCAATTCAGACAATCCTGATCGCCCGCCCCGCGCAAAACCCAGTCTGGGCCGGGCGCGTTGTGGTTCGCATGGCAACTGACGCAAGCATTCTGATCGAGCGTCGGATACGGCAGGTTCTGCACCGCGTCCGTCGCCGTCGCGTGAATGCTCTGCGGCCATCCCGCCAGCGGATTCGTCTGCCCCTGCACCACACGATTGGGATCGTGGCACGCTAAGCACATCGCACCCGACGCGCTGTTTTTCACCAGGAAATTCTGCGCAATAGGATCTTTAGCCTGCACATGCGGATTGTGGCAGGACGTGCACTCAATGTTGCCGTTGATCAGCTGAATGGCTCCCGTGGTATCGGCCGTCTGCCCTTTCGACGCCAGCGTCGCCACCAGGTCCGGCGCATCATTCATGGGAAGCACGAGACTAAAGGGATGCGACGATTGCAGATTCGTCCCTAGAACATCGGTCGCATACATCGAGCCCGCCATCGTCACCTTGCCGAATACGGCCGTGGTTCCCGGCGCTACCGTGCCGTCGTGGCAACTCAGACAAAGATTGCTGTCGCTCCCCAGGATCGGCTGCGGGTTTCCAGTCTCATGATAAGTAGAACTGGTGTACGGCATGTAAGTCTGCGTGCTCAGCGTCTGATTCCACAATGGCGCAGTGCTGGCCGTAATTCCCGAATGCGGCGCGTGACAATAAAGACAGAAATCGGTGCGCGCTCCCGTGATGGGCGACTTGCTACCCGGCCCCAGATCATGCACTCCAATGACGTCGCCCCCAAGTTGCGCTTGTAAGACGGCGGTCCACAGCAAGACGAAGCAGCAGGCGAACAATGGTCTGATTTTCATTGTGATCCCCCTTTCGCCTGCTTCGGCAATCCGAAATAGTGGAATACTTGCACCCGATGGTTGTACGAATCCGCCACATACAGGCGGTCGTTGCGGTCGATGAACATTCCCGCCGGCAACTGAAACTGCCCCGCCGCCGTGCCGCGTTGCCCGAAGTAATAGAGCAACTGCCCCTTGCGGTTAAACACCTGCACCGTGCCCCATGCCCCATCCACTACATAAATGTCGCCTTCCGAATCGACCGCCACGCCCTTGGGACGGAACATGTCACCGTTCGTGTCACCGAGCCTTCCGATCGCATACTTGAACACGCCCGAGCGATCCAGCACCTGCACCCGGAAATTCATCGCATCCACGACAATCAGATCCTGCCCATCCAGCCGCAATTCCGTCGGGATAGTTGAATTCGCCTTCCCCGTTCCCTGTTTTTCCGATCTTCTGCAGCACACTGCCCTGCATATCGAGCATGAAGATCTGGTTGCGCAGCGTATCAGTCACGTAGATTCTTTGCGCCGCGGAATCAATCGCGATGCCCGTGGGACGTTTGAAATATCCTTCACCGCCCTTCAAGCTGCCGATCGCACGCTGATACTTCCCTCCGGAATCGAAGACAAAAATCTTTCCCGTGTCAGAGTCGGTGACATAGATATTGTCGTCCGCATCGACCGCGACGCATTGCGGCTTCAACATCGGGTCTTTGCCCTTTTCCTGGCGCGTAATGAACTTGTATTTCTGTTGACCGAAATCAAAGATGTGAACGCCTCCGGCCCCCGGATCGGTCACAATAATCCGTCCACGCGAGTCGGTCACGACGCTATAAGGACGGATTAGAAAGTGGAACTCCGGCTCTCCTGCCACCACATCGACCAGGCGATTCCAGAAGCCGCGCTTCGGCTTCACCTCGCGCTCCCAACTGAAGCTGCGCTCGTAGATAAGTTTGCGGCCGCCTTCCAGCAACAAGGCGGGAGGCGCGGGTTCGGCCGGCTTTTCCTTTGGCTTGCCGGCGCTCCACGCAGGCGCGACCCATCCTGGCGTGCTCAGCAGCAACACCAGAACTTGCACCCTTCGCGCGCGACCGGCTTTTAAAAGAAATTGAACCACCGCGACACCCCAGCGTAGTAGGACGATACCATTGCCGGCGGAAGGCCCGATGCGCTGAAACCTTGCATCAGCCGGCTGTATCCGCCATTCACTTCCATCTTGCGGAAGCGGTAGTGAAAAACAGCATTGAACTGTTCGCTGCTGTTCGATGATCCTACTCCGCCAGAGAACGTGTTGCTATTCCCGCGTGAAAAGCCCGCGCCGATCGTCAACCGCGAAATGGGAGAAGTACCGAAGCCGACCCCGTAACTCGTACCGCTGTACAGGATGAGGAGATTTGAGGGAATGATCGGCGGCAATGGCGTAGACGATACTCCACCCGCCAACTGCAGGCCGTTCCCGCTCGACGAAGCGTAGTTCCCGTTCAGCGTGATCCACTGGCCATATCCAATTCCGGTCGAGTAACTCTGGCTGCTGCTGCGCGTTCCCGCTTGCGTCGTAAAACCGCTCTTCGAGTATTCTCCACTGCCCGTCCAGGTAAACTGTTTCCCCACCCGTCGCCTGACGTTGCCCGAATAGTGGTAATAAGAAGTCATGTAGGTAATCAGCAGCGTCTCCACGTTTTGCGCGTAGCTGAAGGATCCGGCCAGAAACCAGCTTTGGATGCGATGCGCATAACTAGCCGACACATTGAGGCCCAGGGTATTGAGGTCGCTGCCGTCCAGAGTATTGTCGGTCACAAAAAGTGACCCGCTGAAATTGCCGCCAAACAATCCCTGGGAATAGCTGAGCCCGCCGCCATAAGCATTGGCGCCGTAGCTTTGCCCCTCAAACGACTGTACGCGGCGGTCGGCGTATGCCTGCGATTGCAGGTTGGGAAGAATCAGATAACTCAGGCTCCCCGTCAGGTCAGTCGCATTCGATGACTGCTGCGGCTGCTGAATCGGCGCGCCTTGCGTGGCCGCAGCCTGGTAAAGAACGCCCGCCAGATTATCAGAGTAGTTTGCGCTGAACGAGGCATGCAGTTTGTTCGTCGGTTGTATGCTGGCGCCCGCAGCGACCGTGTCGATCGTCCCGTTAAAGCGGTATCCGGCGAAGTCGTCGTTCACATCCGACCGGTTCACGTTCGCTGAAAACGAACCGCGCAGCGGTAGCGTGTGCGACACGCTTAGTCCATAGCCCAGCGTATCAGCGTGGCTGGTCTCGTCCGTCTGGCCCGATTGCAGCACCTGCGGGATCAGCGCGTGCGAGGTGCCGTCGGAAAAATAGGCACCCATATTGAAGCCCCGGAACAGATAGCCGGAGCGCAGGCTGAACGACTGCGATCCCGAGTTGCCCATGTCGTTCGTTCCGTAAATCGAGTACTGGTTGCTGCCACGCTGGTAGCTCGCGGTCAGGCTCGGCAAGTCGGGAATCAATTCGCTCCACGAGACGCCGAACGTGGTGCTATCTCCGTGCGTAGTGTAATTCGCTAACCCGGGAATACCAAAGTTTCCATCGCTGTTGTACGACTTGGCGAAGCTCACCGAGCCGGGAAAATGGCTGCCGCCGAAGATTCCGCTGGAAAAATTAAATCCGCGTGCCGCCGAAATTGATTGGAAGTCCGAATTCGTCCGCGACTGGTTGTAATAAGGAGATAGAGCGAATGAGAAGAAATTAGGATCGTAGTAAGAGCCCGAGAGCGTTCCGTTCCCGCCTGCGTTGAAGTTGTGATTGGATTGCAGTCAGGTCACCGTATGCCACCGGAATAACCACCGGAGAGGATGCCGCTCAATTTCATGCTGAAGTCGCCCGTCTGCACCTGGCTTGCGGCTGGACCGGCCATCAACAGCAGGCCGATCAGCAGACTCGCTCCGAATTCGATACGCCTGAGCACTTCATACCAACCTTTCACCGCGACTACAGAACCTCGATCTTGGCGTTCTGTCGCAGTTTCTTGTCCAGGGTGGCGCGGACCTGGTTCGTTTTCTGCTTGGTCAACTCGATCTTCAATTGAGCCTTCACGTCTTCGAATTTCACCTTGCCTGCGGGAATGTGCTTGTTGAGCCGGATGATGGTGTACATCTGATCCACCTGAAGAATTCCGCTTACGTCTCCGGGCTTCATAGTCGCCAGAGCCTTCAAAGCCTGCGGCGCCACTTGCGCGCGCGGGATCGCCTTGTGGTCGCCCATCATCACCCTGTAATCGTCTTCGGAAATCTTTTCCGCCAGCAGTCCGAACTCCTCGTAACTCTTCGCTGCCTTGGCCTGGGGCAGCGCGGCTTCCGCCTTCTTGCGCGATTCAGCTACCTGCTCGGGGGTAGCTTTCTCGGGAGCAATGAAAGAAATTGTCTGGATGGCAAATGCCTCGGGAACCTGGAAGCGCGCCGGATTCCTGTCGTAAAAAGCGCGCTCTTCCACCAGCGTTACTGCCGACTTGTTCTCGACTTCGGCCTTCAGCAAGGCGTCAATCAGCAGCGAGCGCAGAACCTTCTCGCGCAGCACTTTTTCGGATCCTTGAAAATCTGATTGCAGCACCTGCTGGTATTCCTGCGGCGAGCTGAACTGTCCGCGAAAATCTTTTTCCGCGCTCTGCAGCCTCGCCGGGGAAATCGTCAGCTTGCGGCGCAGCGCTTCCTGATAAACCAGCTCTTCGAAAATGATCATCTGCATGGCGCCGTTGCGGATGCCTGCTTCCATCTCTTTCGGCACTTCGCCGTTATGCTGCTTGGCGTAGGGGAAAATCGTGTACATCTCGCGGGTCAGGTCGCGGTCGGTCAGCGCGGTTCCGTTCACTCGCGCCACCGGCTTGCCCGCCGGCTGCGCCATCGTTGTCTGATTCACAGGTTGGGTCGAAGCGTGCGACGAGACCATCTGGGCCCACATCGGATCGAGAGCCGCCAGAACCAGTACGCCGAGTAGAACCTGGGTTTTCATCGCTTCCTCCTGCTCTTCACAAAACTGAAGAAATGGGGAGAGATTGCTCTCTCCCCGTTCCAGTTAGAACGTGGTCGGGACGGTCAATCCACCGTTCGACTCGTTGCCCTCTGCACCATGGCATTGACGGCAGAACTGCGCAGTCTGGTTCGAATTCGCAGTGCCGCTGGCCGGGTTGTAGGGAGCGCGGACGAAGAACATGGTTGCGTAGTTGCCCGAAGGCAGGCCGCGTGGTCGGTGCCAGTGGTCACCTTCACTGTGTTCATGACATGCTGGTTGTGGCAGGTCGTGCACATCACTGTGGGTTGGTTGTAGGTACGCGCTGGTGCTCACGAAGAAGCCGTAGTTCGTCACGAACTTCGGACGAATTCGGGCCGGTCATCTGAGATTGCGCCGTTCACGATCGTGCAATCCCAGTCATACGTTCCACCGCAGGTGACATAGGCGTTCAGTCCCACCGGGTGATCGTTCAGGTAGTTACCGGTCGTGGTGTTGTCGGCTCCGAGCAGGGTCGGAATGTTGTTGTACGTTCCATACGTGCTGGGCAGAGTCTCGTACACCTTGTTCTTCATCATGGCGCCCTGTGCATAGTTGCCGTCATGGCAGCTCAGGCACATAAGAACGCCGGATACGTCGGGGGTACCGGTGGTCAGAGCGGTGGGCAGGGTTTCAACAAAGGATCCGTGCTCGCTTTGGCCGGTGGTGATGGTCTGTCCATAGAGCCCGCCTACGTCCTGGCCCCACAGAGCGATGTTGCCGGAGCTGGTGTCGGCATGCTTCGCCGCGCCGTTGCCATATGCGCCGCTGTGCGGAGCATGGCAGCCTGCGCAGCCGCGGCCATAGTTCAGGTGAGCGCCCAGATACGTCGGACGTCGGACGTTCGTGATCTGAGCCGCCGCGAATCCTGCCACGGCCAGAACCATCAGCATTACTAGCAGTACTTTCTTCATAAGACCTCCTGAATGATGTGTTGCAACACGTCACTTCTACTTCCCTTACAAGTGCGACTACCGGAGACGGGACTTGCCGGCTGTACCCATCTCCGTTTTGACAGCCCGAAGGCCGCCAAAACCCTTGGTCGGCTAGTGCGCTTGTGGCCCACTCGCCTGAGCGGCATCCTTCGGCGCTTCTGCCGGCTTCTGCACCTGGGCTCCGCTCGATTTCTTTTTCTGTTCCTCCGCACGCTTGGCGCGCTCCGCGTCCGCCTCGGCGTCGGTGATGTAACGGAACATCTGCATGCGTCCTGGATACTGGTCGGTCACGAATACTCGGTTCTGCTTGTCGATGGCGATGCCCGCGGCCGAAGCGAACTGTCCGGGATAATTTCCGTGCTCGCCGAAGTAGGTCAGCAGCTGTCCTTCGCGATTGAAAACCTGTACTCGGTCCTGCATCTGATCGACGACCCAGACATGGCCGTCGCCATCTACTGCGATTCCCTTGGGACGCGCAAAATATCCGGGGCCGTCGCCGTGCTTGCCGAACCAGCTGAGGAAGTTTCCGTCCGCGTCGAAAATTTCTACGCGGTTGTTCATGGTGTCGGTGACGTACACGTTGTTGTCTTTGTCGAGGGCAACGTTGGTCGGCGCGCCGAAGTTTCCGGGATCGGTGAGGAAGTGATTCTTGCCCCCGGTTCCGAGGCGGCGCAGCAGCTTGTAGCTGTCGGCGTCATACACCAGCACCTGGTCTTGCTGCGTATCGACCACATACAGGAAGCGGTTCTCGGTATCGATCGCGATGCCCACCGGGTCCTGCATGCCTTCGTCGACCACACCCTGCACTTTGTGATTGGCGTCGAATACCAGCACGCGGCGTAGTTTTCCATCAGAGACAAACAGCCGGTCGCCGTCGTCTACCGCGAGGGCGTTGATCAAACCGAACTTCGCGTCCGTGCCGTTGCGAATCAGCGTGACGTCGTGTGTTTCCGTGTTGAAGATGAACACCGCGCCTACGCGCTGATCGGCGACGTAAACCTGTCCCTTGGAGTCGATCGCGATTCCATACGGTCCGATCATCTGGAAGGGGAACTCTTTCAGCATCTGCTTGTCGTCTTTTTGCTGCGCGCCCGCCAGGCGATCCATCCATCCCTGCTTTTGTTTCTTTTCCGCCGCCGGAGTGTTGTCGATCTTTAGGCCGGCGTAATAAGCCATCCAGCGCACGCGTGGAATATAAGGAGGGCTGGGCCACATCAGCACCGAGGTGTCGATCTTCACCTTCTTGGGAGCGTTGTCGCCTGCGCCCGCAACCAACTTCTTCTTGGGACCAGCCAGCATCGTGCTCGGCGACAGGGCGGAGCGCAATCAGAAGAGCAGCCACTATCCTGATAGCGGGTTTCAGATCTCGCAGTTTCATCGTTGCTCTCCTCTCGCCGGCGAACATCACTGCGCTCCCATCGTGAAGCGGTTCTTGTGGCAGCTATCGCAAAATGCCATGTTGTTTTCCTGATCTTTCACCAGCATTCCCGGCTTCGCGGCCGCGTGCGACTGGTGGCAGGTGAGGCAAGTCATCGGCGTCTTCACCTTGCTGATGTTCGACGGATCCATCACATCCGACACCGGGTGGTAGTTCACCGGATGCCCCAACCCGTACTTCAAGGGAAGAATCACAACCTGGTTCTTGGTGTAGTAGTCCTCGGGCAATTTCACTTTGCCGTTGAAGATGGTCAGCACATGCTCGGCGTCGAGCTTCTGCGCCTGCGAATCCGGACCATGACACTCGAGGCAGAGCGCATTGCCTTGCGCCCGAAGCAGCTTGGGACGATCTCCGCCATGCGGCTCATGGCAAGTCGCGCATCCCTGTCCGAATGCCGGCTGGTGCCGAATCTGTTTCTTCGCGAGTTCCGCCTGCTCGGCGTGGCATCCCAGGCAGATGTTTACCGGATCGGTCTTGGGCAATCCGGGATATTTCGAAGCATGCGGATTGTGGCAGTCGGTGCAGTCGCCCGCCGCTCCGGGATGCTGCACCTTCGCCGATTCGATCAGCTTGGCTTTGTCGTCGTGGCAGGTCACGCACAGTGACTTCGCGTCCGCCTGGGTTAGAACCACTTTCCCGTCTTTCGCCGGAGCGTGGCAGGTATCGCACATCTTGTTTTCAAAAGGATTGTGCTGAAATGCCTGCATCAACTTCGGAGTGCGCGACTGGTGCGGATCATGGCAGGTCACGCAATTTGCCGTCGCAAAGGGCTGGTTCTGATGCGCGGTCTGCAGCTTCGCGTCTTTCGCGTCGTGACAATCGAGACACAGCGCCGGAGCTGCCTTGGTCAGATGGAAATCAAATTCCTGCTTCCCCCGCTCTCCTACTTTGTGCGTCGTGTGGCAGGTGTCGCATCCCATGTCGAGCGCGGCGTGACGGCTTCCTTTATCAGGAGTGTTCAGTCCCGTCGCGTGGCAGCTCAGGCAAAGATTCTCTTTCGCGTCCCCGGTCGTGGCCTTCACTAACTGATTCTTGTTCTCCGCCGTGTGCGGGTCGTGGCACTTCAGGCAATCGCGCACTGCCGGCTGGTGAACCTGTCCGGTCATCTGCGTGGAATCCTTGTCGGCGTGGCAGGTGAGGCAGAGCTTAAAGGGCGTCGCGGTAATCAGCTTGACGTGGGTGATGTCTTTATTGGTGCGAATCTCGTGGCAACTGGTGCAGCCCATCGCGATCGCTGAATGCACCGCTTTGCCTTTGGACTTGTCTTCGTGACACTGCAGGCAGGTCGAAGAGTCGGCTTTGGGATCAAGTGGAACCGGATGCTGGACCGCAAAAGTGCTGCGGGCCGCCAGCAGCAGAATCAGGCACACCAGGATTCCCTCGATCCTTTGCCAGTTCGAACTGTGCCGGATGGTCAAGCCAGCCTCCACCACGGACTAATGCATGGGACTGGCCTAATAAAGGGCGACGCCGGATTTTTGGACATTTCTCCTAAGTCATTCGATTCAAAGCTGTTGCAGATGTACACACCGAGCGATGAACTTTTCAACAGCCGCTGTCCCCACCCCCGTTGGGCCAACTCCCACAGTGGTCTTGGTGAAATGACCCAAGTCATTTGGGGTGGAAATTCGCCACACTGAATTGGTCCCAAATCGGAAATTGAAGCCCGGAGTTCCATTTTGGTTATTCCAGTCCTCGGCTTACCCAGCGAACTAGGACGTACATCACTTCAGCCCGTGACCTGAAACGGCAACACCATGCGCCAAATCCCTGCTTAGTCCTTCTTCCGCTGAGTGATATCGCCCAAATGCGCCCCACGGCCTCTACCCGCCAAAAATGACAAACCATAACAACGAAATGAGTTAGCGACTTGGCTGCCGTTGGCGCGGAAGTTGCTTTTCCTTCTGGGGTGGGAGGACGCGATATGGCCATCGGTCTGGTTAAAACCGCACGCAAGCTCTGGCAAACCATGAGTTCCATCAAAACCGGAGTGATTTTGCTGATCCTGGTGGTGATCTTCGCGGCCGCCGGAACTGTCGTCCTGCAACGTCCCACCGCTGACGCCGACGACATCCAGCGCGCCTATTCTCCCCAGATGTTGCGCGTCCTCGACTTCCTCGGACTCACCGACGTCTTCCACAGCTGGTGGTTCGTGCTGTTGCTATTGCTCGTGAGCGTGAGCATTGTCGCTGCATCGATTGAGCGCTTCCCCAATTCGTGGCGTTATTTTTCGCGTCCTTATAAAAGTCCCGACGAGTCGTTCCGCAAAGCCCTCCCCACTCAGGCCCTGATCGCCGTCGACGACGAAGCCACAGCTCTCGCTGCCGCCGAACGCGTTTTCCGCAAAGCGCACTACCGTCCCGAGCACGTGGTACGCAACCAACGGCAATCCATCTTCGGAGAACGCAACCGCATGTCGGAGATGGCGGTGTACATCGTGCACGCCAGCCTGCTGCTGATTTTTGTCGGCGGCATCGTCGACGCGCTTTACGGCTGGCGCGGTTACCTCGCTCTCACGCGCGGACAGCAATCGAACACCGTCGAGTTGCGCGACAAGACCGGACGCGCGCTTCCCTTCTCCGTTCGCTGCGACGAAGCCGGACAGGAAAATTATCAGGACGGCACACCCAAGAAGTGGTGGTCGAAGCTTGCTGTCGTCGAAAACGGCCGCGAAGTGATGCGTAAAGAGATCGTGGTCAATGATCCCCTGGTCTATCAGGGCGTTCGCTTCTATCAATCGAGCTACGGCAGCACCGGAAAAGTCGACAAACTTTCTCTCACCGTGACGCCCGTCTCAGGAGACGGAAAGCCACAAGACGTCAGCCTGGCGATGAACGATAAAGTTTCCCTCGACCCAGACACCACGGTGCGAATGACTGAGTTCATCCCCGACTACGTGGTGAGCGATGGACAGGTCTATACCCGCTCGGCGCAGGTAGAGAATCCCGCCGCGCATTTGATCCTCGAGTCGAAAGGCAAAGCGATCAACGTCTGGCTGCCACCGATTCCCGGCTTCGCCGAAAACGACAAGTCTCCCTACAAGTTCGAAGGCAAAGACGTGCAGATGGCCTACTTCACCGGCCTGGAAGTTTCCCACGAACCGGGACAGTGGGCCGTGTGGGGCGGAGTGCTGTTAATGGCCGTCGGCCTCACCGCCGTGTTTTACCTGGTGCACATACGGCTCTGGGCAATCACGGTGCGCGACGCGCGCGGCCGCATGTTGCTGTGGGTGGGTGGAACCTCGAACAAAAACAAAGACGTGTTCGAACAGAAATTCGCGGATCTCGTGAAGGACATTCAATCGGAGTTGAATACGCAACTGAAGCCGCACTCGGAAGAGCCTGTAGCTTCGCTGGCCGGAGTTTAACGGAGGAAAGTTCTATGGCGCGAGCACAAGTTGAACAGCAACCCGCGGCGACTGGAACCACGCTGGTGGTGATGGTGGGCCTCTCTATCGCATTCCTGCTGTTCATGGGATTTCTGAACGTCGTAAAGAGTGGCAACCTGGTTACGGAATCGAACTTTCTTTACGCCGCATTCATTTTCTACGCCGGCGCCGGAGCGTTGTATCTGGGCTTTGGTGTAACTGGGATCGATTCCTACGTGCGCTTTGCATCGCTCGCCACCTGGGCCGGCCTGGTAGCCAACACTCTTGCAGTCGCCCATCGCTGGTATGCAGCCGGACATCCGCCCTTTGCCAGCATCTATGAAATGCTGCTGAGCTTCGTTTGGACGCTGGTCGTCCTCACGCTGATTGCCGAAAAGAAGTTCGGCGTAAAGATCATCGGCACAGTCACCATGCCGATCGCGATCGTCGGCGTAGTGCTGATGCAGTTGCTGCCGTCAGACGTCCGGCCACTGGTGCCGGCGCTGCAATCCACCTGGCTGCACGTGCACGTGACGCTCGCGATGCTGGCTTACGCCGCATGCGCGCTCAGCTTCGCATTGGCGATGATGTTTCTGATTCAGGACAAGATGCGAACCGAAACCTTCCTCGCGGCCATCAGCTTGTTCGGCATCGGAACTTATCTCGGCGTGCTCACCCGCTTTGAGAAGTGGGGCGGGCTGAGCGTAATCGCGTGGGATCCCGAACAGAAATCGGAAATGTTCCTTTCGAAGGGCGTGCGCCTTTTCGTGGTAATCCCAGATCTAGGCTGGCTGATGTTGCTGGTCCTCGCCGCAGTTACCGCTCCCCTAGTGCTTTATCTGTTGTGGAGAAAGACCAACGATGAACGCCTGATCAGCATCGCAAACCGTGCCGTCTTCGTTAGCATTCTTCTGCAAACTCTATCGCTGGTGTTCTTCCTTCTGCGCGTGCGCGATGGCCGTTATGGCTCGCTTGACGCCGACGGCCTGTTCTCCACCAGCCTGGGCGCAAGTCCCTTCATTCTTTCTGGATTAGTTGGCAGCATCTTCGTTTCGCTTCTCTATCTGCTGCTCTTGTGGCGGCGACCAGATCTCGAACGCATGCTGCCCACCGCGGAAATGCTCGACCGCATCACCTACAAGACCATCGCCATCGCCTTCCCCTTACTCACCCTGATGATTGCTGCAGGCGCCTATTGGGCGAACCGCACCTGGGGCTCTTACTGGAGTTGGGATCCGAAAGAAACCTGGGCCGCCATTACCTGGCTGGTGTATGCGGGCTACCTGCACATGCGCATCACCCGCGGGTGGCGCGGACGCCGCGCCGCTTACTTCGCCATCCTCGGATTCGCCGTCGTGATGTTTACCTTCTTCGGCGTGACCTATCTATTGCCGGGGCTACACGCATATGCCTGAGACTATGAGAGAACGCCGAAATATAACCGGGAACGACGTAGAGAGATTTCTTCCTGATCTCGAGCCTGCGCTTTACTATATCGACCAGGCGACTACGGTCTCGACCCGTCATGAGCAACGCATGAACTCGGCCGTTCCTCCCAGCAGCCCCGAACTAAGTTCCGTCCGCATCAAGTGGCAGATCAAAGCCCTGCTTCCCATCGCCATCGTTTTGCTCAATGGCCTTCTGCTCTTCCTGCTTGCTTCGCTTTCCTGGAGAGATCCCGAGCGTCACGTGGTGATGTTTGTCGCCGGCGGCGGAGCGGTGGCCATCTGCGCCGTGCTTCTGTTCGTTCTCACCTATCAAGTGCAGCGTCCCATGGTCGAGTTGCAGGAAAAAATGGCGCAGGTGGGCGAAGGAAACCTTCTTGCATCGGTAAGTTTTGCCAAGCGCAACGACGAGATCGGCGACTTAGGACGCGACTTCAACCGCATGGTCGCGAACCTCAAAGAGACGCGCGAGGAAATTCAGCGCCTGCATCGCACCCAGATGTCGCGAGCCGAACACCTGGCCACTCTAGGAGAGCTCGCCGCAGGACTCGCCCACGAAATTCGCAATCCGCTGGCGGGCATCGCCGGTGTCATCGAAATCATCGGCCGCGATCTGCCCTCGACCAGTCCCGCTCGCGCGGTGGTCAAAGACGTTCGCCAGGAGATCAACCAGATCGATCACATTCTTACCGACCTTCTGCAGACTGCCCGGCCGCATCCGCCGGAGATCCGTCGCAGCGATCTCAATACCACCGTCGAGCACGCCGTCATGCTGGCTCGCCAGCAAGGGTTGTCGAAGCCGATCGAAATTCAATTCAAAAAGAATTCCGACATCCCCGAAGTCGAGCACGACAGTGATCAGATCCACCAAGTTCTGCTGAACCTGATGATCAACGCTATCCAGGCCATCGAGGGATCGGGCAAGATCTCGGTGGAAGTGGGCACTCACGACACCTTCGCAACCATCACCGTCGCCGACACAGGACGCGGCATTCTCCCCGAGCATCTACCCAACATCTTCCGCCCCTTCTACACCACCAAAGGCAACGGCACCGGACTTGGCTTATCGCTCGCCCGCCGCATCGTCGAAGAGCACGCAGGACACATCGACGTCACCAGCACTCTCGGCAAAGGGGCGAAGTTCGTGGTGAATTTGCCGGTGCGGCGGGTGGAGGGCTAGAGCGTAACAATTTGTATCGTTGTAGAGCTTTGGCGTACCGATAGTTCGTCGATTTTCCGCCTCCCGCGCTATCCGACGACCGCCTCATCGATGTAGATTCGCATGCTGAAACATCTCTACCTTAGCCAGTTCTCGCATCGGAGATCTTTCACCCGGGCAAATTCCTTCTCGTTATCCGTCACCACCGCGTATCCCAGTGCAAGCGCGTGTGCGGCGATCAGCAGGTCATTGGCGCCAATCGGCGTACCGGCCTGTTCCAGGCGCAAGCGGAGCAATCGGTAGGTGGCATCCGCTGGTTTTTCCCACGGCAGAATTTCCAGCGCTCCGAGCACCGCATCGAGTTGCGACGATAATCTTGGCGAGCCTTTCTTCGCCGCTCCATAACTCAGTTCCGCCGCGACAATGATGCTGGTGCAGACTTGCGCTTCTCCTACTCGCCGTATGTGCTGTGCCACCTTTCCCTGCGGATTGCGCACCAGGTCAGAGACGATGTTGGTGTCGAGAAGATAGCGCATCAGAGATCAACCGGATCGAGGCGCAGATCGTTGATGCGCGGAAGATGCTCTGGCAGCGGCCGGAGCGTCGCTAGAACGGCCAGCAGAGATTGAGGAGGCGCCGGTTCGATAATCAGACGGCTGCCTTCTTTCCGCATAATGGCGTCTTCCCCCGGAAAGGCGAACTCGCGCGGGATGCGCACAGCCTGATTGCGCCCATTCTTAAAGACTTTCACGCGCCGTTCCAGAGATTTAAGCAATCGACGAGGCATATGCCACAGCATATGCCAAACAGTGCTGAATGTCTACATCAATTTTTCAAGGTCAGCCCCACCTTCCGGAGGTCGAGAGAGGGCGTGTTCCCAGTCCCCGCACCCTCCCTCGATTTGCCACCCCTCCCATCCGTAGTAAGCTAGTCACTCGAAATGCCTGCGGAGAAGATCCTAATTGTCGATGACGAGCGCCTGGTGCGCTGGTCGCTGCGCCAGAAGTGCGAGGAGTGGGGGTACCACGTCGTCGAGGCCGAAGCCGGAGAGCCCGGCCTGAAGCTCGCCCAGCGGGAATCTCCCGATCTCGTTCTGCTCGATGTCCGCATGCCCGACATGGGCGGACTCGAAGTCCTCGAACAACTGAAGAAAAATGGCGACGCCCGCGCCGTCATTATGATCACCGCCGACCCCCAGCTCGACGACGTCAAAATGGCGCTTAAGCTCGGAGCCTATGACTTCATCGGCAAACCGCTCGATTTCGAAGAGCTCAACGTCACCATTAAGAACGCGCTCGAGACTACGCGCCTGCGCACCGAGGTGCAGACTCTGCGCGGCGAAGTGCGGCGGCGCGCCGGATATCACGAGGTCATTAGTTCCTCCGCCAAAATGACCGAATTGATGAACTTTGTTCGCAAAGTGGCATCGAGCGAAGCCACGACGATTCTGATTCAGGGTGAGAGTGGCACCGGCAAAGATCTCATTGCCAAAGCGATTCACTACGAGAGCACTCGCGGGGAGAAACCCTTCGTCGCCATCAACTGCTCCGCTATTCCAGAAACCCTCATGGAAGCGGAGCTTTTCGGACACGAGCGCGGAGCCTTTACCGACGCCAAGCAGATGAAAAAAGGCCTGTTCGAAATGGCCGACGGAGGCACGCTGTTCCTCGATGAAATTGGAGAGCTTTCTCCTCTGTTGCAGGCGAAACTGCTGCGCGTACTGGAAGACCAGATGATTCGGCGCGTCGGCGGTGTACGCGATATGCAAGTGGACGTACGCGTCATAGCTGCTTCCAACCGCGATCTGGAAAAGGCCGTCCGCGACGCTCAGTTCCGCCAGGATCTTTACTACCGCCTGGCCATCATCGCGATCTTCATTCCACCGTTGCGCGACCGCAAGGAAGACATTCTGCCGCTGGTGGATTTCTTCATCGAACGCTACAACATGCAGTTTAAAAAGTCGGTACGCGGCATTTCGGACGAGACGCGCCGTCTGCTACTGGCGCACAACTGGCCGGGAAATGTTCGCGAGCTGAAGAATTCCATCGAACGCGCGATGATCCTGGAGGATGAGAAGCTCTTACGCCCGGCCTATCTGCCATTCTCGGTCGCAGAGTCGGGTGGAAGAACCGCTTTCGAGCGCACCGCTCCCGCCGAAAGCGGACAGCAACTCGCCAACGGACGCACTCTTCCCCGTCTTTATATTCCTGAGGGAGGCACCTCGCTCGAGGAAGTGGAACGGGCGATGGTGGAACTGGCGATGCGGCAGGTCAACAACAATCAGACCCAGGCGGCGAAGTTGCTCGACATCTCCCGCGATGCGCTACGCTACAAACTCAAGAAGTTCGGATTGATCCGTCCGGATGATGAGACCGTCGAGTCGTCGCCCGAAGAAGCCAGCGCCAACTGATCCCGCCACAAAAAAAGGAAGCCCGTTCGGGAGCAGCGAACAGGCTTCAGAGGGCCGACCTTTAGCTAATATCGCTAATGGCAGGGGGCCGAAATTCGTAAAAGTTTTAGGGCCGACTAACGTTAACTATGACGAAACCGTGATTCGCTTTCCTAACAGCTAAACTTCCTCCCCTATATAGAGGAGTTGATCGAGTAATCCGGCGACGGCCAGCTTCTTGAAAATCACCAGCAACTGATCGCGCACCCCGACGTCCGTCAAGCCGAGACGCTGCGCAATCTCCCGGTCAGGAATGCCCAAGGCGACTAACTGCACCATGGTGCGCTCCGCGGCCCCGAGCACGAACTCCGGGTCGTTTTCGCCAGGAACAGGATCGGGAACGGCTATTCGCATCAGGTCCACAGGGCCTATCGACTCCGTCGCTTCGCCGCACGACGGCATCACCTTGCATACAAATGGAAAGCGTTTTAACTATGCTGTGACGCACGAGACCGGGAATTGCCTAACGTCTGAAGGTGAGAAAAAAATATTTGTTTGGAAGCGCTGGAAACTACGGGATTTGGTGTATACAAAACTGAGCCGCAGGTGTGGGCAAAGCCCGCCCGTAGAGGGGCAGTCCGGCAATTTTTATCTGCAAGTTATAAGTGCAGTCTCCAGGAACCATGGATCAGGAACGCATCCTTAAACTAAGTCAGGTGTTCGGACTCGAGCAGGCCGAAAGCCCGCGTCGCAGCGAACAACTGGAAGAGACCGTCGTGGAGCTTTACGCCTCCATGCGCCCCTCTCTTTTGGGATACGCCTACCAGATCGTGGGCTCTACCGGCGAAGCGGAAGATCTGGTCCAGATCGCGTTTCTGAAACTGTTCGATCAGATGAAGCGCAAAGCGGAGATTCTGAACGTCCGCAGCTGGCTCTATCGCGTCATTCACAATCTCGCCATTGATAACATCCGCAGAAAAGGCATTCACGAAGTCGCAGTGGCCGAGTGGTTGTCGAATCGCAGCCTGAACGACACCACGCGCTCCGCGGAAGACGATCTCATCACCCAGCAACGCATCGCGCAATCGCTCGGGATTCTTAACGAGCGCGAGCGCTATTGCCTCACTTTGCGCGCCGAAGGTTTGAGCTACCAGGAAATCGGCGACGTGCTGGGCATCAGCCACAAAGCGGTCAGCGTGTATCTGTCTCGCGGGCTCAAGAAATTCGAGGGGCGTGATGCCAAACATGCCTAATCGAATCCCGCTGATTCCACCGCATTTGAGCGACGTGCAACTCGTCGCCTATCAGGATGGGGAGATCGCGCGCGGCGAATTCGAAAAAGCGCGCGACCACGTGGAGAGCTGCTGGATCTGCCGCAGCCGCCTCAGCGCAGTGCAGGAGAACATCGATCACTTCCTGCTGGCGCGCAAAATGGTATTGCCCGAAACGCCGGCATTCTCTGACACGCGGGTGGAGCAGTTCCGCCAACGGTTGATGCGGCACTCGAACGAAACCGAAGGCACTGGGCCGTCGCTGTGGACGCGGCTCACCGCAAGCGTTCGCGACGGTTTTGCCGTAATGGGCGAGCACCGCAAGGCCGCGATCGCCTCTGCGCTCGCCGCGTGTTTGCTGGTTTTGATGTTCACCGATGTGCTGAACACGCGCGTCTCTGCCGACACCGTTCTTAGCCGCGCCCAAAGCTACGAAACCGGACATCTGCCCGCGAAAGGCCAAGTCAGCCGCATCGCCGTTCGTGTCGAAAGTATCGACCGCAAAAGCGGGGCACACCACCAACTGGGAACCATCGTGGCCGTGCACGATTCGGAAACGCCCGTCACTTATTGGGACGCGCAATCGAACGCGGCTTCGTTCGAGCGCTCGGTAACTGGCAATACCCCGGGCATCACCGGAAACATGTTGCGTGCGGTGCTTCAGGATGAGCCCGCGAATGCGACTCTCATTGACTACCTCGACCGCCAGCAGTGGTTGCCCGATATTTCCATCGATGGCTTCCGCCGCCTGGTCAGTTCTCGCGGAACTGCCCAGACGATTGCCCACAAGTCTGGCGGCGATTTCGAGTTAGAGTATCCGTTCGCGCCCGGACACTCATCTGGCATCGCCGAAGCCCGTCTGCTGGTCGCCGCCGGCGACTACGCGCCCACTTCTGTGGGCATCGTGACTTCCACCGGGAACGCGCAGGAATATCTTTTCACCCGGGTTTCCTCTATCACCGAGCCGCGCACCGTGGAGTTGGCGCATCTTACGCTGCCTCCGGGTATCGGTGATGTTTCGGCGACCCACTCTGGCAACAATTCGAATCCTTCTTTGCCCATGCACAAAGTCGTGCCTCTGGGATACGCCAGCACGCACGCGACGGTAGAAGAAGTAGCGGTGGCCGAAGCCCTGCACAAAGTCGATGCCTGCCTGGGCGAGGAAGTCTATCTCTTCCCCATGTCCGACGGTTCCCTGCTGGTGCAGGGACTGGTCGACAATCCCGCGCGCCGCGAGGCCATCAAGCAGTCCCTGAAATCAGTCGACGGCATGGTGCGGGTAGAAATCTTTGTCCCGCGCGAACTGAAGAATGGGTCGGAACTCTACAACCCGCCCGACCGCTACGCCGACAATGCCGGAGCCAACGCGATCGCCGAAGTTACGGTTCCCGCAAGTCTCGCCGACCTGTCGAACGCGAGCATGCCACTGCATGACCGCATCTTCAAACACCTTTCGCGCTCCGGCGCCTCCAACGACGAAACCGAAAAGGAAGTCGCGATTTTCTCCAACGAAGTCGTGACCCACGCCCGCCAAACCTTCCTGCACGCCTGGGCGCTGAAAAAGCTCGATCGCGAATTCTCGTCCGAGCGGGTTGCTGGGCTGCCCCCGGCGACGCTGCGGCAGATTGAAAAGATCCGTCAGGATCACCAGAACTGGATTGCGAACCTCGCCCAGCGTCAGGCGGAAATGCTTTCCGATATCGCCGACACGCCGCTCTCGGCCACCATGAGCGATGCAGTCGCCGGCCACGCCGACAGCGACACTCTGCTGCGCTTGGCGCGCGAGCAGAACGATCTGGTCCGCTCGCTGTTCACGACCTCACAGCAGGCTCCTGAGGCCTCCGCGAGTCTCTCCCGCCTGATCGCCGTATTACGACACATGGGCAGCTAGTGTAGTGCGTCACAAGTAACAACCCACCCCGAATACTGGACTCACCCTTCATCAGCGCTTATTTCGGGTTTGCCTGTGACTTGGGACTAATTCCGCGAGGCGCAGACGATCTCCGGCGGACTGCCAGTTTTGACAGTTGAGGGAGCGGTTGGCGCTGATAGGCTACTGCGGAGCCTGGGAGGATGGACTATGGATGACAAAGCGATCAGGCAAGATTCCCTGCCTTTCCCACCTACGCCGTCGGCGAGCGTCGCTGGCCGAACGATGCAGGAATCGATCTACAAACAGCGCGTTGCGTCGCGTAGGCTTCCCGCAGGTTCTCCGAACATCCTCATTGTGCTGATCGACGACGCAGGTCCCGGTCTCCCATCCACCTTCGGCGGCGAAGTCCACACTCCGACCATGGATCGCGTCGTGAAGGAAGGGATCGCATACAATCGCTTCCACACTACGGCCATGTGCTCGCCCACCCGAGCTTCCATGTTGACGGGTCGGAATCATCACCGCGTCGGCTCCGGGCAAATCGCGGAACTGGCGAATGACTGGGACGGATACTCGGGCCACATCCCAAAGAGCAGCGCGCTGGCGGCAGAGATACTAAAAGACTACGGCTACTGCACCGGTGCCTGGGGAAAGTGGCACAACACGCCCGCTGAGGAAACCACTGCTGCCGGCCCCTTCGAAAACTGGCCCACTGAAATGGGCTTCGAATATTTCTATGGATTTCTGGCCGGCGAGGCTTCGCAGTACGAGCCCAACCTGGTGCGGAACACAACCGTCGTCCTGCCGCCCAAGAGCCCGGAGCAGGGCTACCACCTCAGCGAAGACCTGGCGGACGACGCCATCAGCTGGCTGCACAAGCACAAGGCCTTCCAGCCGGATAAGCCGTTCTATATGTACTGGGCGAGCGGCGCGATCCACGGGCCGCATCAGGTCGCGAAGGAGTGGGCCAACAAATATAAGGGGAAGTTCGATGATGGCTGGGACGCTTACCGCGAACGCGTGTTCAAGCGCGCCAAGCAGAAGGGCTGGATCCCGGCCGACGCTCAGCTCACAGCACGGCACGAAACTATGCCGTCCTGGGAAAGCATCCCCGAAGACGAAAAGCCCTTCCAGCGCCGATTGATGGAAGTGGCGGCTGGCTTCGCCGAACACGTGGACGTTCAGGTGGGCCGGCTGATTGACGAGGTCGAAAGACTTGGCTATGGCGACAACACTCTCATCTTCTATGTCTGGGGAGATAACGGTTCCTCGGCGGAGGGACAGAACGGTACAATCAGCGAACTGCTGGCACAAAACGGCATCCCCAGCACCGTCAAGCAGCACATTGATGCACTCAATGAACTTGGTGGACTCGATGTGCTTGGCTCACCCAAGACCGACAATCAGTATCATGCAGGCTGGGCTTGGGCTGGCAGCACTCCCTACAAAGGAACCAAGCTTCTAGCCTCGCACTTCGGTGGCACGCGTAACCCGATGGCCATCCGGTGGCCGGCGAAGATCAAACCCGATACGACACCGCGCCCGCAGTTCCATCATTGCAACGACATCGTCCCCACAATTTACGAAGTTGTCGGCATCACACCACCGATCGAGGTCAACGGCATTCCCCAGGATCCGATCGACGGCGTGAGTTTCGCGTACAGCTTCGGCGACCCAAAGGCTAAGGGTCAATTGCTCACCCAGTACTTCGAGATCATGGGTAGCCGCTCCATCTATCACGATGGCTGGATAGCCTCCGCTTTAGGACCGCGCCTCCCGTGGGTTCCGGGCACGCCGCCGGGTATTCGCGAGTGGACGCCAGACAAGGATGCTTGGGAGCTCTACAACTTGGAGGACGATTGGAGTCAGTCCAACGACCTCGCCGCAAAAATGCCGGAAAAGATAACCCAGTTGAAGGAGATTTTCCTCATCGAGGCTGTGAAGAACAAGGCGCTTCCTATTGGCGGTGGCCTTTTTGTTCCGCTACTACACCCCGAGATGCGCATTTCTCCCCCTTATACCGAGTGGACTTTCTCCGGCGATACCGTCCGTATGCCGGAGTTCTGCGCGCCAGCCTTGGGCAACAAACCTAACGTCGTCGTCATTGATGCCGTGGTCCCGGCCAACGCTAACGGCGTGCTCTACAAGTTGGGAGCAAACTCCGGGGGCCTCACCTGCTTCGTGGAGGACGGTGTTCTCTGCTACGAGTACAACCTCTTCATCATCCAGCGCACAAAGATCCGCGCCAAGCAAAAGCTCCCCGTAGGCAAGGTGAGGATTGAGGTCGAGACGGCATACGCAGTCCCTAAACCCGGCGGACCGCTTAACATCAGAATTAAGGTCAACGATGAAGTGGTTGCGACAGGCCTCGTGCCCATATCCGCGCCGCTGATCTTTACTGCCAACGACTGCCTCGACATCGGCATTGCACTCGGTTCACCCGTGTCTCTTGACTACTGCGACAAGACACCGTTCAAGTTCAACGGGACGATCGAGAAGGTGCACGTCGAGTATGAATCCATCGAGAAGGCGCGCGTGGCGGACACGGCAATGAAGAAGGAAGTAGCGGCTTGATATTCTGCATGACGCACTACACTCGCCACCACAAGCTGAAAAAGATTGCAGCCGCTGCCGAAATGTCGTCTTTTGATATCTACTATCGTGAGTAGTAGAGAGTTCGGCGTGCTATTCTTTTGCCCGTCGGCCGCTCGCCCTCGGCCCCCGCCGCGGAATGCTTGGTAGCCGGGCCAGAAGCTTCCTTGACCAAACCGAGATTCACCCTTTTTACGATTCTCGTTGCCTGCCTTACGTTTGCCGGAATGGCGAACGCGCAGCGCGCCGCCGTGTCAGGTTCGGTGACTGATCAAAGCGGCGCCGCAGTCTCCGCCGTCAAGGTCACCTTGCTCAATGTTGATCAGGGATTGAAACGCGAGACCGTCACCAATGAGAGCGGCTATTTCACCGTTCCTCTGCTGCAGCCCGGACGCTACATCATCACCGCGCAAAAAGATGGCTTTGCCGTATCCGAGGTCACCGATGTCATTCTTCATGTAGGCGATGCGCGCGGCATCGATGTCCGCCTGCAACTCAGCACGGCTCCGGTAGAAATTCAGGTTTCCGCCAGCAACCAGACGGTCGAAACCGTGAGCACTTCCCTGGGCCAGGTCGTCACCAGCGACGTGGTGCGCAACGCGCCGCTCAATGGACGCGACATCCGCGACCTCGCGCTTCTGCAAGCGGGAGTCACTCCCGTAGATCAGGATTTCACCGGGCCCGGCACTTTCAACATCAACGGAAACCGCGCCGATTCTGTCGGATACCTGCTCGATGGCGGCCTGAACAACGATCTCATCGACAATCGCGCGGTTTTTGTGCCGAATCCTGACACCGTCGCTGAGTTTCGCATTCTGACCAGCAACTATCCCGCAGAATACGGACGCAACTCCGGCGGCGTGATTACGGTCGCAACTCAGTCAGGAACCAACAAGTTCCACGGAACCGCGTTCGATTTTCTCCGCAACGATTTTCTCAACGCCAACAGCTACTTCAACATTCAAGCGGGACTGCCTCGCAACGACTACAAGCGCAACCAGTTCGGCGGAACTTTCGGCGGGCCTTTGACCATTCCACACGTTATGAATGGCAAAGACCGCTACTTCTTCTTCGTCGGATACCAGGGCGAACGCATCACTGAGGACTTAACCGAGCACAACATCGAGACCTACACGCCGGCAGAGTTGAACGGCAACTTCTCGCAGGCGGGCACGGGCGGCGGGCCTGATCCCGGAGTAGCAGCGTTTCTGCAGGCGAATCCGTTTTTTCAATCGAATGCTGCGCTCGCGCAGCAGGCGATCATTGATCCCACGAAGATCAACACCGTCGCGCAGAACTACATCAACGCCAATCTGATTCCGACCTCGCCAACAGGCCTGCTCAACTCGCAGCAACCATTCACTTCCAGCCGGGATGAGTTGACCATGAAGTTCGACTTCGACCTCGACGCGCGCAACAAGCTGGCCTTCACCCTTGGCGGAGATCGCACCCATCAAGTCACGCCCTTTGATTACGCCGATGTTCCGGGCTTCCCCCACTACTCCGACTTTCACGATTACTTTCTGAACTTTACCTATACCCACATCTTTTCGCCGACGCTGCTCAACGAATTCAAGGCAACCGCGGTGCGCAATAGCAACAACGCAGAAAATCCGGCGGTGAAGCTTCCCACGCCGGCGGAGTTGGGAATTGGAATCACGCCCGACCTGCCGACCGGACCAACCAACCTCGCATGGGATACAGGTTTATCCATTGGATTCAGCACCATCGGACCGCAGCACATTGAAGACAACACCTTCACTTACTCCGACGCGTTGACCTGGGTTCACGGCAAGCACGCGTTCAAGTTCGGCGGAGGCTTTTCGGCCTTTCAAAACAATACGTTTGTGGCTTTTGTCGACAACGGGCAGTTCATTTTCATCGGGCAGAACGGAGAGTTCTCGGGCAACTCATTCGCCGACTTTCTGCTCGGCCTGCCGCTCGAGTACATACAGAACTCGGCAGCGCCCTCAAACATTCGCAGCAAGTTCAGCTACGGCTTCGCGCAGGATGAATGGCGTTTGCGCAAGAACCTGGTGCTGACCCTTGGCCTGCGCTACGAGTACAGCACGCCGAAGTTGGACACAATGGGCCGTACGTTCTCAGTGATTCCCGGCGCGCATTCGATCAAATTTCCCAACGCGCCGCCGGGCATGGTGTTTCCCGGAGATCCCGGTGCTCCTCGCGGAGTGAACTTTCCCGATCGCAACGATTGGGCGCCGCGCGTAGGCTTTGCGTGGGATCCGCGCGGCAATGGCAAGACCAGTCTGCGCGGCGCTTTCGGAGTGTTCTACGACATTCTCAAAGCCGAAGATAATTTGCAGTTCAACGGGAAGCCTCCGTACTTTGCGAGCGCGGGCTTCATATTCAATCCGCTTGCGGGAAATCCCACTGCCGAAGTGAACTACCTGACCCAACCGTTTGTGGCTGCGGGAGTTCCCAATCCGTTTCCCTCGCGGCCTCCGCCGCATGATCTGGATTTCGCCGCCGCCGGATACCTGCCCATTGGATCGTCAGGGAACATTTTTATAGACGATCCGCACCTGCGGACGCCGTACACCTACCAGTACCATTTGACGTTTCAGCGCGAGATCGCCGAGAACACCGTGTTTCAGGCGGGATACGTGGGCAGCGCCTCGCGCAAGCTCACCGCGCTGACCGACATGAATCCGTTTGTGCTGGGAACGTTTGATCGCGTCTTGAACCTGACTGCGCCGGGCAGTCCGTGCGGCGCGACCGGCGCTTTTCTCTGCTACGCCAGCCTGAACGAGTTCCGCAATACCAGTTCAGCCAGTTACAACAGCTTGCTCACAAGTCTGCAGAAACAATTCTCGGGCCCGGGAATTTTCGGACGCTCTTACTTCACCCTGGCTTACACCTACTCGCACAACATTGATAATGCGTCGGGTTTTTCGAATCGCAATCAGGCCGTGCCTTACTATCAGCCGAACCTTTTCCGGGCCTCCGCTGACATGGATGTGCGCAACCGCATCGTTTTCAGCGGAGGATGGGAGTTGCCTTTCGAGAAAGCGTGGGAGAACGGCCCTAAGCGCGTCACCAGCGGATGGAGTGTGTTTCCCATCGTGAGTTGGCACACCGGATATCCTCTCGACATATTTGCCAACCTGCCGAGCGCGTTCAACTTCAACAGCCCCGGCCCTTCGGCGGCGGGCGATGCGGGACTGGTGCGCGCAAATCTGGTGAAGCCGGTGCAGACCTTCGATCCGCGCACCTCGAGAAAGATTGGCAGCAGCTCGGGAAATTTCTGGTTCGATCCCACCAGTTTCACGAACACCAACTTTCCGAGCGATGCAGAAGCGGTCGCCGCGCCCGAGACGCGTACTTACGGGAGCTTGCCGCGCAACGCGTTCCGCGGACCGGGGAATTACAACATCGACATGGCTTTTTCGAAGACCACGCCGGTCCGAGAGAATTTGCGATTGGAAGTGCGCGCCGATATTTTCAATCTCGTGAATCACGCCGAGTTCGCGAATCCAGACACCAACATCAGCAGCCTGACCTTCGGCCGCTTGCTGTACACCTTCCAGCCCAGGATCATTCAACTCTCGCTGCGGTTGAGCTTCTAGCGCAGACAGCCCCTAAAGGGGGACGCACTTGGCGTGGTTACGGCACCGCTGAAGCGGTGCCCTGATGCGAATCAAAACCCTGAGATTCCTGGCAACCCTACGCCTAGGCTATGTTTCGCCTAAGCTCCGTATCAGGGTATGGCTTTAGCCATACCACGAGCCTCCATCACGACCGGCTTTAGCCCCTGCTCACGGCATCGCTGAAGCGTTTCCCCGCTGTCGCCCATGTCACAAGCATCTTGTAAATCAATCACATAGCTGTAAGTTATTGATAATTGTCAGGGGGAGAAGAGCGAGCGGCGGGCCAAATTCCGGGTCTGGCCGTCGCCCACGATACCCCGTGCGAGCGTCCTGCTGACCTGTACGCGCATTCCCGGACTCGGGAGGCCCTGGAGGCCATCCAGTCGTCCGCGAGGCCTGTAATCGCGCCTGTTGCGGTACTAAGCTTACAGCTATAGACCTGTGGCCCACCCATCATACCGTTTCCCAAAGTGGGACTGTTCGAATCAACTGCGTGGAATGAGGCCGATGCTTTTTCGCCCGGGTTCCGTCGTTCAAGCGATTGCTCAAGGTCCGGATCGCGTGGCACACTCAACGCTTGGATCGGCTAGGCGACTTCATCGAAACCCGGACGGACGGTGGAAACGAAATGACTCGTATTGCACCCTTGCAGCGAGAACATAGCGAAGATTCAGAAACAGTGTTCGAGATTGCCGAAGCCGTGATGGGTTTCGTGCCGAACAGTATGCTGGTCATGGCTCGCGATCCGGATCTGCTTGCGGCCTTCGCACAGCTTTCGGCGATCATCATCGTTCGCCCGGGCCGGGTCGATCCCGGCCTGAAGGCGCTTGTCATGTACGTGGTGAGCCGGTCGGCTGGGTGCCAGTATTGCGTTGCGCACACGGCGAACCTCGCGGCGACGCGCGCGATTCCCGTTCGCAAAGTCGAACAGGTGTGGCTGTATGAGACGAGTCCGGAGTTTACTGAGGCCGAACGCGCGGCCCTGCGGTTCGCTCAGGCCGCGGGGCAGGTGCCGAACGCTGTGACTGAAGCGCTATTCGCGGACTTGCGCCGCCACTTCGACGAGGATGAGATCATCGAGATCGTCGCCGTCATCGCCTTCTTCGGCTTTCTCAATCGCTGGAATGACACATTGGCTACATCGCTCGAAGCGATACCAAGGGATTTCGCCGAGCGGCACCTTGCGGCTACGGGCTGGACCCTAGGAAAACACACAGGAATAACCGTTGCCGATCGAGCACCGCGGCGCGCAGTCCCATTGAAGACCCGTCTCTTCCTCTGGTTCCTTAAGCACTGGGGCCCGAAACCGGGGCGAGCTTAGAGGACTGTCGGTTCGAAGAAGCGGCGAGTCGTTCTGGGCCTTTCGGCCCTATTGACTGCCCGGTCTCCCCACGACAGAATCCCTGCACGTTCCGGATCGACGAAGGAGGATTTGTGAAACCTGCCTTGATGGTAGTGGCCCTGTTCTCCTTAAGCTGCATTCTGCCTGCAGACTCGTCGACTGCCTCCGCCGCAACCCATCAGTTTCTCGTCGGTCAAGCGCCTGGTTGTATCGCAGTGGGAGATTTCGACGGCAACGGAGAGCCCGATCTGGTGGTTGCGAATGAAAATAGCGCGACGGTATCCGTCTTGCTGCGACGACGATACGGCGGCTTTCGGGGACCGTTCACCTACAAGGTCGACAAGACTCCATTCTTCGTCGTAGTCGCGGACTTCAATCACGACCAGAAGCAAGATCTGGCCGTCACGAACTTCAATGGCAAGAACAACACCGGCAAGTTTGGCGGCAACGTTCAGATTTTGCTGGGCAACGGAGATGGCACGTTCCAACCGGCCGTCACGTATGTGGCAGGACCAAATCCCGAGGGCTTGGCCGTCGGCGATTACGACGGCGATGGACAACTGGATTTGGCAGTCACGAATTTGAACGGGAAGAACCTCAGCATTCTGCTGGGGAATGGTGACGGAACATTTGGCTCGGCCACGAATTTCGATACCGGCAATGGTCCGAATTATGTGGCGACCGCCGATCTCAACGGCGATGGCGTTCTGGATCTGGTGACCTCCAATCAAAGCGGCATTGGCGCCACGGTCCTGCTAGGCAACGGAGACGGTACCTTCCGCAGTGGAGTCAATTACGCCACAGGGTCAGAAGCAAACTCCATTGCGATCGCTGATTTTAACCAGGATGGAAAACTGGATCTTGCGGTCGAGAATTTCATGGGTCACGACGTGGCCGTGTTATTGGGCAACGGAGACGGCACATTTCAATCTCCGGTAAACGCGCAAACCGGAAATCTTCCTCAATCTGTCGCCAGCGCGGATATGGATGGGGACGGAAAGCTCGACTTAGTCACAGCGAACCAGCAAGACAACACCGTGAGCATCTTGTACGGCAACGGCGATGGCACATTCCGTAGCCCGGTGCATTTCGCGGCTGGCCCCGGACCCCGCTTTGTCGTGGTGACCGCCTTGAATCACGACAACAAACCCGATGTGGTAGCGGCGGATGTGCACAGCAACACGGTAACGGTGATAACCCAGCCGTGAAGGCTTAACGCTGGCGAGTTTCCCGCGAAACAGCAGACGTCGCGCCGACGGCGCGTGGCCCGCTGAAGCGGACGGCTACTGTCGAGAACCGGCGTCTTAACTCAACTATGGGTCAACGAGCGCTATAGGGAATATTCGCCAACTCATTGACGGCCGCTCTGCCACAGATCTGCATGGCCGTACGGCAGAACTGGGGTTCATGATTACGGCTGAAACTCATAGGCTCCTATGTCCACAATTTTGCTTCCGTCTCCATTTCCGTCTACGATACGCGGCTTTCCGGCCAGATCTTTTTTCGGCAGATCAGGGGCTGAGTTTGTTCCTGCATCAATGGCAGGAGAGCCAGCCTGTAATTGCAGATTCATGGGAGCCTTGACGAACAACGGGTCAGCGGAAATGTTTCCATTGCTGCCGCTCTGATCGCTGCAAATCCCACCGTAGTTAGTGCCTCCGCTTGCCACTACGTCATTATTGAAGAACACGGGGATGGTGCTGCTATTCAGGTTTCCGCAATAGACCGCGGTTTGGCTGCTGACTTCATCGACGACGTTGTTGTAGAGATGGCTGGGCACATCAAAATCGTTCGCATAGATTGCCGATCCCATTCCGGTGGTCGCGGTATTGTCAAAGAACGTGTTGTTGACCAAGGTCGGCCCGTTCGCGCCGGAAGGCACGAGATAATAGACGCCTCCGCCCTGGGGCGAACTATTCTTGATGAAGAGATTTTGCACCACGACGGCGTCCGACAAGTTGTACATGGAAATTGCTCCGCCGGTCGTCACGTTGGCATTGCCCATGAAGATGTTATTCGCGATGGTGGGCGTACCGGCTGCGAATAACGAGATGCCGCCGCCACCGATCCCGTCTCCAGCGTTGTTGTTCGCGATCAGATTTCCAATGACCTGCGCACTGGCCGCTCCGCCAATTTCGATCCCGCCCCCGCCTGTCCCACCGCTGCAGCCCGATTGAATATTGCCCACAATCTGATTCCCGCGAATGATCGGCGAACCAAAACTGACTTCGATGCCATCACCGTCGCACGCCTGATTCTTTTTGATGACATTCTTGAGTATGGTTGGAGAAGCCGAAGATATCTCGATGCCCCCGCCTCCGAATGACGCTTTCCCGTTGGTGATGGTGAATCCGCTCAGCACGGACGCCGACGTCTCTCCGCTTGAAAAAGTCACTACTGAGGCGGACAACCCGCCGTCGACGGTTGTGACTTTCGCTCCGCCCGAACTGGTGACGGTGATCGCCTTGCCCACGAAGTTGATGTTCTCTTTGTAGGTGCCAGGAGCCACAAGAACAGTGTCCCCCGTTACCGCCGCGTTGATGGCCGCTTGAATTGTCGGCTGATCGGCGGGCACGTTGATGGTGGCGGCAAACGTCGTACTGGCGCAAATCAACAGAGCCAAGCTCAAATGAGCGAAAGCGTTTCTCATGGGTTATCTCCCTCTGGGCGGAGGCATAATACAGCTTCCTCACTGCTTGGAGCAGGAGACGTCTGGCTCAGAGAGTGAAGTAACAGGTGGTTAGGGCGTCTGTCCCTATGGGGCTTTGCCCCCTGGTGGAGTCCGCGCCGGTTTCCGGTTTGTGTTCCTGGTGAGGCGCGGGCGGGGGCGCCCGCGCTACATTCGGTTGTCGTTTGATTACGGGGTGATCTTGTAGATCACACCTAGTCCGTTGCCGCCGAGTTGCGTGGTGCCGTAGAGATTGCCTGAGCCGTCCGTGGTCAGGCCTCCGGTGGGAAGCCATCCGTCGGACGCGCCGGTGAAGCGGTAGACGACTGCATAATGGCCGCTGTCGGCGACGCTATACACAACTCCGCAACCGAAGGTGCAAGTCGAGTTCGTCGTTCCACCATAGAAGGTCGCGCCATAATAGTTTCCACCCGCGCTTACCAGGGCTCCGGCGGGCTCTTCTCCGTCAGTGGCTTGCTTGCCAAAAGTGTGCAGGACTTTTTCTTTCCCGGCAGAGTTTACTGCGAATACCACGCCGCAGCCGACCGAGCCAAGCGAGCAGGTAGTCGTGTTGCCACCGAACTGGGTGACTCCGTGGAAGGTGCCGTTGGTTGCGCGAAGCAGGCGCCAGCGAGGAGACGTTCCGCTGGCTCCTTCGGGAAATGTGTAGAGCGTGGTCAGCGTGCCAGCGGTCGTGATTTGAAAGATGGTGCCGCCATTGCCCGCCATGTAGCTGCCGCCGGTCTCACCGTAGAGGTTACCGGCTTGATCGCGAATCAAGTCTTGAGGAAAGCCTCCGTCGGCCTGCGCGGTGAAGCGATAGAGCACCGATTCGGTTGCGGTCGGAGTGACTTTGAAAATTACGCCACAGCCCAGGCTGCCGTCACAGCCTGAAACGCCGCCGAAGCTTGCCGCCCCATAGAAATCGCCGTTGATCGAGACCAGAGCCGAGTTCGGGCTGTCCTTGATTTTGCGAGCCGTCGGTTCCTCCGGTGAACGCATGGAGCACGGTGAGGTTACCGCCTGAGTCGACTTTGTAGACGGTGCCGCAACTGCAGGTGGCGTCTCCGCCCGAGGCGGTGATTCCGTAGAAGCTGCCGCCACTAGCGAGCACGCGGCCGATGGGGATTCCCCCGTCGGTTCCGCCGGTGAAGCTATACAGGATGGTGAGTTGGCCGCTGGAGTCAAGCTTGAACACGACGCCCTGATTCGACGCGCCACCGAATTGAGCGGTGCCATAGAAGTTGCCGGCGCTGTCGCGGACGAGGTCTCCATTGGGAAAGCTGCCATCCGATCCGGCGAAGGTGTGAACTACCTGGAAGGTCTGGGAAGCTGCGGCGGCGGTGAACAGCAAAGTGATCGCAAGCACAGTAATGGTGAGCCTCATCGGAACGTTTCCTCCGGGCCGGGTTTGGCGCTCACTAGGATGGTCGAAAACGGCGTTGAGCGCAATGGCTGGTCGAGGAAAATTGTGAATATCCATGCGAATGATGCAGTTTTGTCATGGTTCGTGACCGACAGAAACACGTGGAGATTGTGGGTGTTGTTGCGATGCGGTTTTCGCGCGTTACCCGCATGGGCAGTCGACCGCGGCGGCAATGGCAAGACCAGCGTTTTCTGTGCCGCAAGATTGAGCGATGGCGTACGTTGAGAGGTCCAAGCCAAGCATCACTTGAGCTTGGATGTCGTGATTTGTAAGTGTCTCCAAGGACGGTGGTCGTTTTGGTTCCTTGGCTGGCGCTTAACAACAGTCCTTTACGATTCACCAGCTCTTCCAATTCCGCGGACTTCAATTGCCCCTCATGAGGCCTGACCTTCGCAGACAGCTCGATAACATTACCGGCGGGCCATTCCCACAGTTCCAGTGCCAGTTTCTGGAACGACGATTGAGCCTTGGTTTCCCACGTCGTTGAGGTGATGTCGGCGATTCGACTCACCGCGGACCAATCGATCGAAATCCCAACCTCATCTAGCAGTCTTTGTTGCGGCCGGCTGAGCATCCGGGAAATGTCGTTGCCCATCTCAGGCAATCGCGAAGGATTGTATTTGCGCCGGACTGAGTAGGAAATGTTTTCCTGCGCCCCATTGCGATCGATCTCGCACGGAAAGTGCTCTCTGAGGCGGGAAACGTCAATTTGCTTATTGCCCTCTGCTACTCGTACTTTCACCGTCAGGTCATTCGCCGCGCCTTGCCTGACTCGAACAATCACGCCCTGCTTCAGAAGGTCCAGTTCGTGGGTGTCGAAGAAATAAACTCGGCCTGACGTTTCTTTTTCAAACCCGAGAGATGCGACCACAGTCTGAACCGTCGGTGGGGAAAGCAAGAGTTTGATTTCAACCGGGCACTTCTCTTCCGCATGCAAAATGGGATTCAGCAACAGAGTGGCCCATGCTAAGGCGAACAATTGCCTGGCGATCATTTCGAAGACTCCCGCCATTCTGGCCTTGAAGCGGGGCGACCCTTCTCGAATCTGCTCCATCATTTCCAGCCTCCTATCGACAGTTCAAACGACGAGGAGGGCCCAAGAGGAGAACGGGCTTCTCCTCAGACCCATATGCCGACTAGACCCCAATAGTCTCCGAGATCAGCCTGTCACATTTGACAGTACGTCGGAGCAAGATCAGGTGTCACACTCCTTGAACTCACCTCGGTTGTGATTCGGGGCGACAGGTCGGAGGAAGTTTATGTTTGAAAAGGTCACACTCAGCGGGACGCGGTTAGCGGTCTTTTGCCTCTTGGCGTTTGCGCCAACAATCAGCCGAGCCCAGGCTCCCATTTTCACGATTGTGCCGGATGGAAGCAAGGTTAGTTTCTACGTGAAGGCATCGGTGAAACTGGTGGGTACTTTCGAAAAGTGGGACTCGACTCTGGCCTTCACGTCCCCAGACGTCAGCACCGGTGTTTTGGATATCAAGATCCAGGCCGATAGCGTGAGCACGGGAAGCGGCATGAAGGATGGCAAGCTGAAGAGCAAAGACTTCTTCGACGTCAAGCAGAATCCCTTGATCACGTTTCACTCAGACAAGATTGTGGAGACTGGTCCCGACACTTTTGATCTGCCGGGAACGTTTACCATTCGCGGGGTTTCCAAGCCTGAGACGCTTCATTTTACGGTGACCGGCAAGGGTACCGGTTCAGGCGAAATTAAAGGGACAATGGCCTTCGACCGCAAGGATTATGGGATGACTCACGGGATTCCCTTCGTAACCATCGCCGACCGCATCGAGGTGACTGTCGACCTGCAGGGGAAGCGAGTCAGCGGGCCCCCGTTGGTCTTTAAACAGTAGCCAGCGGCAACTTCCCAGGTCGAGCGCGAAGGGATTGACGTGTAGCTCTCTCTTCGCAAGGTGCTTGGAGGTCTACATGAGACGGTGGATCTTGCTATTCGTTGTTCTCGTGGTTGCCGGAACTTGTGTCGCGCAACAGACGCCCGCCCCAGGAAACTCAAATCAAAGCACGACTCCAAAAGCCGTTGGTCCAAGAACGATCGAAGGCTGCCTGAGCGGCGATGCGAAGGAAGGCTATTTTTTGGGAACTGATACTGGCGATCTCTACCAGGTGATCAGCAACGCGTCTCTCCATCGGTATGCTGCCCAAACCGTGCGCATAACCGGAACCGTGGCCTATCGGAAGCCCTCATGGTCGCCATCCAGAGTGCTCGCTAGCTTGCCTCCTACGCTGACGGTTTCAAACATTAAGAAGGTTTTTGACTCCTGTGACTAGGGAAAGACAAGCAAGAACGACACGAAGGTCTTTCAAGGCGCAGTAGCCACAGTGCCAACCTGGCGGCCAACAGCGCGTCGGCTAAGAAGGGTCAGAAACCTCTGGCCCTTCTTTTTTGTTTACCAGACCTGCGGATCGAAATCGCGTTACTAATCTTCGTCCTGACTCTCAACACGTCGAAACGACTCGACTACGTCCGCTTCTTCTCGCGAGAGTTCTCGTCGGTGTACGGTTTTGTGTTCCTGGTCGGACGCGGGCGGGGGCGCCCGCGCCACATCTGAAAAATCTGCGTGGGAGCTTAGCTCCCACGCATTTCGTGCTAGTTGTCGGTCAGCTTGCTCTTGAGCGTTACTTTCACGTTGCGCTCGGAGTTCAGCTTAGTCGTGGATTCCCAGTTGATGTCCTGCAACGGGATCGTGCCGTTGCTGCCGCTGGGAAGCGTGTAGGAGAGCGAACCGTTATCCACCGAGTAGTCGGTCACGGCATAGACCGATCCCGAATTCACGGTGAATAAAGTCAGCTGCGGTCCCGAGTTGCTGACAGCGGGAGTTGCGGTCGCTGTCGTTCTCTGACCGTAATAATGCATGACCGGTGCCGGTGCCGGTTCGGGTGCTTGAACCTGCGCGGGGGCTTCAGTCTCCGACGGCGTCGCGACTTCCATTGAAGCTGGGGTCACAGCCGCTGGCTGGAGCGTGACGTTGTCGGCCATGGTCAGAGCAGGCTGAGGAGCTGTGGCCTGATCGGAAACCACTTGCAACGACGGACGCTGCGCAAGCATCGGGCGCGGACGAATTTCTCGAGCTGCGATACGAGCTGGGCTGGTACGCATCCTGAGAAGGTTGTCCGAAGCGATGCCACTCGGCGAGAGCGCTTTGCGGAATCACGACATCATCCATCAAGCGCATCGAGACCGGAGTCTCGCCCTTGAGGGTGGGACGCGGCCCGCGAGCCGGCAGCATGATGATCTTCCATGGCCATAGAGGAGGAATCATCCATTCCACAACGTCGCGTCTTGGATGTCCCTTTCCGAGGATGTCTCCCTGCTTGTCGACTTTGTAACCGCGTACAGCGATCACTTTGCCGGGAAGAGAAACGTCATCGTTGGGCAGGCCGATGCGATCGAACACCAGCTTCAGGCTTCCTTTGCCCACGAAATGGCCTGGGTTCTTGGCCGCTTCCACGTGTCCCACGATGTAGGTGCCGCGGGGAAAAGTGGCGTGGCCGAATTCGGTTAAGGAACGCGGATGACAAAGAATGGGATCACCCACGTCCACGGTAGCGGAGGAAAGGTTAGGCTCGTCGAGCGTGCATTGCATGATGGTTCCGGCGGGAATGACAATATCGCGCGCGGAAGCGCTAGCGAGCAGGCCGAGCAGTGAGATTGGTAGTGCCAGGGACAGCAAGGCAGACCGCATCGTGACCTCCCGATGAATATTCGAGTCCGGCCCCTGAAACTGCCCAGAGGTGATTGCAGGGCCCGGGTTCGAGTCCTTGGGGGATTTCTGGATCAGCTGGCGAAGCGGGCGCTCGTTCGGCCCGGGGTGCTAAAGAGACATTTCGGAAGCGCAGCGCCTAAAAAGGCGAACGAGGGGCGGAGCAGTTGCGGCACGCCTGCAGGCGTGCCCTGATACGAACCCTGTTAGAAACGCTTCTTTAGCACCCCGGGCGGGCGATTCGAGCCCGCCTTTCTTAGCCATCCCGCAGTGCGGAAAAGCTCAGAACCTGTTCACGATCGAAAATGGGATGGAGCATGCCTGGCCGGCGCTCCATCCCATCCACGGGTCCGCCTCTGTCGTGGAGGTCAAAGTTTCAGCGACCGCGGCCACCGGAGTGGGGAGAGCCGCCTCCGTGGCTTGATCCGCTAGACCCATGGGAACTTGAACCGCCGCCGTAAGAACCACCGCGCGGTGCTGCGTAGGAAGCTCCGCCGCGGGATCCAGCGTAGGAACCACCGCTAGAGCCGGAAGAGCGTCCGCCGACGATGGGCTGCCTCATATCAAGCGGAGGCCGCGAGTAGCTGCGGGACGATGGTGCCGGAGCGCTGTAGCTTGGCGAAGAGCCGCGTGACGACGGGTAGCTGCCACCGCCATAACTGGGCGAAGCACCGCGTGACGACGGATAGCTGCCACCGCCGTAGCTTGGTGAAGCACCGCGTGACGACGGATAGCTGCCACCACCATAACTGGGTGACTCGGTGGCGCGCGAGGGATAGCTGCCGCCGCCGCTATAGCCTCCGCGGCTCGATGGCTGGGAGACTGACCCGCGTGACGAGGACCCGCCAAACGAGCGGTAGTCGCCACCATTGCTGGTGTTGCCGCCGTTCGAATAAGACGAAGGCGGACGCGGCACGTTCCGGCTACCGGAGCTTCCCGGGGAGTTCGAACTCGGAGAGTTCGATTCGCGAGAGTTCCCGAAGGAGCGATATTGGCTGCTGTTGTTGCCGTTGTTCGATGGCGACGGTCGCGATTCAGAACGATTTCCGAAGTACGGCGTCGAGCTGCCGTTGGTATTAGAACCCGAAGGCCGCGCTACGTTGTTGTGCGATCCCGAGTTGTTGTTGAAGCTGCCGTTGGTTCCGCTGTTTCCGCGCGAGTTGTTGGGCTCGGAGAAACTGTGCCATCCGTTCTGAGTCGAACCGTTCTGGTTCGAGCCAGCCGAACGCGAATTTTCATTCTGCGCGCTGGGCGGACGCGGAACGTTATTGTGTCCACCGAGCGTGCTCTGGTTTCCACCATTCTGCGTTTGTGGCGAACCGAAGCGAGAGAAGCCGTTGTTCGAGTTGCCGGTGTTGCGTCCGTTTTCGTTGCCCTGCGGACGAACTTCGGGGCTTGGTTTCGCACCCGAGTTTCCGGAAGGAATGTTGCTCTCCGTCGGACGAGCCGAGTTGGTCGAGCCATTCTGCGCTCGCAGGTTTTCGCCACCGCCGCTGCGTACGGGCGAGAAGTGGCTGTTGCTCTGAATCGACTGCTGCACCTGCGACGCCTGGCGATCGAACGACTGCATGTTATTCGAGTGCGAGGTTCCGAAGAAGTGCTGCTGTCCACCACGAATGGTCGACACGCTGGCCGGACGATTCGACGCCGACAGACTCTCGTGTGACGGCACCACCGGCAGGTTGCCGGTCATCATGTGACCGTTGCGGAAGAGTCCGGCATCGACCGGACGAGCCGCGATGCGACCTGTGCCGAAGCTTCCCGCCGGAACCGACGAGACACCACCGCGAATGTGATCGTTGGTTCCCGCCAGATGCACGTTCGAGATTCCGTCATGACGCAGCGGACCGTATCCGCCCCACTCGCCACCGCGGTTGTTATAGATATTTACGTTGTTAATGTTGGTGACGTTGTAGCCATTGCGATAGCCGCCCCACCAGGGATGGCACCAGTCGCCAGGCCCGAGAGGCAACCAGCCGAAAGATCCGTAGCCGAATCCAACGCCTACGCCAACTCCGAAGCCTCCGCCACCGAAACCGAAGAATGAGACATACGCCGGCGCCCAGACTGGACGATAGTACGGCGCACCATAAACCGGTCCGGGCCACCAAGCCCAGGCGCTGTCGTAGTACATCCAGCGTCCGTAGTGATAAGGAGCCCAGCCCCACGGCTCACTCGGAACCCAGGTCCAGCCGTAGTAAGGTTCCCAGGTCCAGCGTCCGTCACGGTAAGGAGCCCAGTCGGGACCCTGCGTCGGGACCCAGACGGCGCCGTATCCGGGATCGTCTTTCCACTGTCCATAAGAGTCGAGGTCTTCACTGCCCGTGTAGTAGCGATCGGTGTGATTCCACGATTTCGCGTTCTCGATGCGGTTGTTGCGTTCGTTGATCCAGGAATCCCAATCGTCGCTCGGAGGCGCGTCGGCTACTTTGTAGCCCGTGTCATTGCCCGTGCCATGAATGGTGATGAGCTGTCCCTGACCGACTTGCGTGCTGCCTTGCGGAGTGGAGATCTGTACGTCACCGCGGCGCACGAGGACCTCGGACTCGTCATTCGAGTTGACGATGATGCGGAAGCTTGCGCCTGCGCGATTGGGATGAATGGCAACGTTAGGAGTATCGATTTCCGCGTCAGAGTCGCTGCCTTTGAAAACGTCGTAATTAGCGATGCCTTCCGCGATCTGGACCTGAATCTGGTTGCGCGTCATGTTGGCGATGATCGCCTGCGCGCGATCGCCTAAGCGAAGCATGTTGGCGTAGTCAAGTTGTACTTCGGCGCGCGAATTGTCTCCTGTAGAGATCTTGTCTCCAGTCACGATGGGAGCATTCAGAACAGCGGCAGCCCACTCACCGGAGTCACCGCGCTGCGTGGACACTTCGCCCTGAGTCAGACTGATGCGGGCTACGCCCGGGGATACATCCACGCCCTGGCCGCTCGGCGCCTGCTGCCGGTTTGGCTGCTGACCGTACGGCGGCTGCTCGAGGGGTTGCTGCGCCGCTTCGGGCGGGGGCGGGGCTTGCGACTGATCGTCGTACTGGGCCGAGGCGTTCACCGCGCCGAAGGCCGCCAGAATCAGAATCGCCAGTTTTGTAATCAGTCTGTTTTTCACGGGGTCACCTCCCACTTACGTGAAACCCGGGTTCTGGTTTCACGGCATAGGTAAAGGCAACTGCCGTGCCAACTGCGCTGGAGAGCGTTCCGCGTGGTATCCGGCTTGTTTTTATGGGGTTAAAGGTGGCAGGCGGCAGGTCGCGGATCGCAGGATTAGTGGGTTTGTGGTTGAGGTGGGCCGGGGTGGTGGTTTTCAGCCACCTTCAAGGCTTTTCACCACCGAGGCAGAGAGGAACCCTCAAAACGGAAAAACACAAGATGTCTGGAGTCGTGATGCACGACGTAAATACTCCCCTTCTCGGTTTTTCTATGTTTAGAGGTTTTCTCTGTGCCTCTGTGTCTCTGTGGTGGATTCTCTCTTACGCCGCTACGTGTCTTTTTCGGTGTCGTCGGCGATGCCTATCTTGGAGAGGCGATAACGGAGCGCATTGCGTGACAGGCCGAGCAGGCGGGCGGCCTGGCTTTTGTTGTTGTTCGCGCGGCGCAGGGCTTCGCGGATCATTTCGTCTTCCCATTGTTCGAGCGTCATTCCCGGAGGGAGGAAATTATCGTTTGACGCGGAGGACTTGGTGCGGAGCGCGTCGAGATGGACGTCGGAAATTTCCAGCTGGGAGCCCTTCGCCAACGCGCAGGCGCGTTCGATGATGTTTTGCAGCTCGCGAACATTTCCCGGCCAGTAATAATCGACCAGCATCTGCATGGCGGCCGGAGTAATTCCGGTGACGGGTTTGCCCGAGTCTCCGGAGAATCGCGCGATGAACAGCTTGACCAGTTCGGGGATATCTTCTTTGCGCTCGCGCAGCGGAGCGATGTCGATGGGGACGACGTTCAACCGGTAATACAAATCTTCGCGGAAGGTCCCTTGTTCGAGAGCTTCGCGGAGATCGCGATTCGTGGCGGCGATCAGGCGGACATCGACCTTGATAAGACGCGTGCCCCCGAGGCGTTCGAACTCGCGCTCTTGTAATACGCGCAAGAGCTTCACTTGCGTGGCGAGAGGAATGTCTCCGATCTCGTCGAGGAAGATAGTGCCTTTATCGGCGAGTTCGAACTTTCCTGGCTTGCTGGTCGTGGCTCCGGTGAATGCGCCTTTTTCGTAGCCGAAAAGTTCGCTTTCAATGAGGTTCTCGGGAATCGCGGTGCTGTTGATTTTGATGAATGGGCCGGAGGCGCGGCGAGACTTCTCATGAATGGCGCGCGCGATGAGATCCTTGCCGACGCCGCTTTCACCGCCGAGCAATACCGTTGAGTTGGTGGGAGCGACCCGCTCGACTGTGGCGAGCACTTCCTGCATCTTTGGGCTTTGCGCGACGACGTTGGGATGCTCGTAGCGTTTTCGCAGCGCTTCGCGGAGCGAGCGATTTTCCTGGCGCAGATTCTGGACGTCGAGTTCTTTGCGGACGACCATCCGCATTTCAGCCAAAGAAAATGGCTTCAGCACATAGTCGCTGGCGCCGCGTTTCATGGCATCGACTGCTGTCTCGACGCTGCCGTACGCAGTCATGACGACCACAGGAATGGTTGGGTTGGTCTGTTTGACCGATTGGAGAAATTCAAGCCCTCCCATGCCCGGGAGCTTAAGGTCAGTGAGTACGAGGTCGATGGTCTCGTCGCGCAGCAACTTTAATCCGGTCTCTGCGTCTCCTGCGGAGAGCGTGGTGAATCCGTCTTCGCCAAGGTTGAGTTCGAGCAGGCGGCGCATCTTGGCTTCGTCTTCGATGATCAGGATCGTCGGCATAGCTAGCTTGCGGCAACCTCGCTTTCGATGAACGATGAGGCCGCCGGGAAATCGAGCACGAAGACAGTCCCCTGTCCGGGCGCGGGTTCCACGCGGATAGAGCCCTGATGTTCATCCATGATTTTCGAGACGATCGAGAGACCCAGGCCGACTCCGGTTTTCTTGGTGGTGAAAAACGGATTGAAGATCTGCTCGCGGATCTCTGGCGGGATTCCGGGTCCGCTATCTTCGATCCGTACTTGAATTCCACTTCGTCCTCGCGACTCACCGTTGGAAATATCGATACGAAGGTCTCCGCCTTTGTCGCCCATCGCCTCGTAGGCGTTCTGGACCAGGTTCACGAAAACCTGCTCGGAAAGATTTTCGTCGAGCAGAGCGAGCGGAAGCCCAGGCGCATAGTTCTTCGTGACTCGTACGGGGCCGCCTTTCCACTGATCGTCGACTGACTTGAGCGCCTTGTCCATCAAGCTTGCGATCTCGTGCGGATGAGCCTCGACGTGGAGCGGCCGGGCGAAATCGAGGAATCGGCTCACCAGTGCGCTGAGCCGATTGACTTCACTCGAGATGTAACCAGCGAGCTCGGCGGAAAGCGGGTCGGAGGTGGCGAGCTTCTGGTTGAGCATCTCGGAGGAGCCTTTGATGACTCCGAGGGGATTGCGGATTTCGTGAGCAAGACCGGCGGATAGCTGACCCAGAGCAGCGAGGCGTTCGGAGCGACGCGCGTCGGCCTGGGCCTTTTCGAGCTGTCGATTGCTCTCGGCGAGTTCCTCAGTCTGCTTGCGGCTCTTGGTAGCGAACTGATTGATGACCACAGCGGCCAGGAAAAAGAACAAGATGCGCTGTGCCAGCTCGGAAATGCTTTCCTGGGTCAGCTCGTATTCCTGAAGCGCAGGATAGAGATAAGCGGAGTAGGCGGCCGAGGCGATCGCGGTCCAAATCAACGTCCCGACGGCCTCGAAATGCAGGGCCGCGGTGAAAACCGGCAGATAGTAAATCGGGTAGTAGCTGCTGTTGATGCTGAGGCCGCCGGTGTGATCGATGAGCAGCGTAGCCAGAAGGATCTTGAGCAGAACGACGTATCCCCAGCCACGGCGCGGAAAGCGTTCAGCGAGTTTCCCTTCAAAGAGTTGTAAAACGGCGATAGCGAGAAGAGTGAACTGCTTGTGCGGCTCGTCGATGGGAGGCAGGACGGCCAGCCCGAGGAGAAAAAGGAGCCAGACCAAATCCATCCAGCTGGTCTTGAGATGTTTCCGTTCTGCCATAGAAGCGAGGTTCGGCCCTATGGAGCAGAGGATAGCAGAGACGACGGCGTGAAGTTAGGCAGCAAAATATATCCCTTGCCGCACGCGGAAAGCCAACGCGTATTTCCGATACGTAACATCGGATCGACGCCAGGGGGATAAATCCGATTTATGCCTGCGATAAATTTAATCAGCAGAGATTTTTTCGATGCATGTGATAAGAACTATGCATTGGACGGTAGCTGAGTTGGTTCGCTACCGTGCGTAAAGATAGATCAGGCGACAAAGCGTTGCCCAAGGAGCGCGGTGCCTGAGCGTCCCGGTCCATCGAAGCTTGCTGGTCCCCCAAAACCATTTTGAGGAGCGTCAGATGTCTGCCCTTCCGCGGCGAGGGAAAAAACTATCTCTAGCAGAAAAATTCACCAGGCTGGGCGGCCGGTTGCGCGATGCCGAATGGCGGCGCTATGGAAAGCTGCTGCTCGCGGGCAAGTTGGCTGGAGTCGGCATTGTTCTGCTTTTCATGACAGTGGTGTCGGGTCTGTTCTTCGGGCGCGCCTATGCGGCCGACGCCGAAGTGAAGGCTGCGGACATCGTGAATCCGATCAACACTATGTGGACGCTGATCGCGGCGTTCCTGGTGTTCGGGATGCAAGTCGGCTTCACCATGCTGGAGGCCGGATTCTGCCGCTCGCGCGAGACGGTAAACGTGCTGATGGAGTGCATCGTTGACACCTGCCTCTGCGGACTTCTCTTTTACGCTTTCGGCTTTGCGTTCATGTTCAGCCATGGCAACGGATTCATCGGCTATCACTGGTTTTTTCTGAAGGATGTCCCCGCGACTTACGAAAGTACGGGAGTTTCGTTCCTCGCGTTCTGGCTCTTCCAGTTTGCGTTTGCGGATACGTGCTCGACGATCACTTCAGGAGCAATGATCGGCCGCACAGGATTTCTCGGTGACTTGTACTACAGCGTGGCGGTTTCGGGATTTATCTATCCAATCATCGGGCATTGGGCTTGGGGGCCGGATGGATTCTTAGCCTTGATGGGAAGCGACGGACATTTCTTTGCTTCGCTCGGAACGGGCTTTCACGATTTCGCCGGGTCGACGGTCGTGCACACGATTGGCGGCGTCATTGCTCTCGCCGGGTCGATCATTCTCGGGCCGCGGCTGGGTCGGCGATTCAAGCGCGATGGCGGCGGTCCGATGCTGCCACATGATTTGACCATTGCCGCGAGCGGCGGATTGCTGCTTTGGTTCGGATGGTACGGGTTCAATCCGGGCAGCACGCTCTCGGCGATGGACTTTGAAGGTATTGGACGAGTTGCCACCAATACCACGTTGGCTGCTTGCGCAGCGGGATTGACCGCGATGATCTACGCCTACATCCCCAACAAGAAGTGGGATGTGAGCTTCACCATCAACGGATTTCTTGCGGGGCTGGTGGCAATTACTTGTCCCTGTTACTGGGTGAGTCCGACAGGCGCGATTTTGCTCGGCGGGATTGCAGGCGTGGTCGTGGTCGCAGGTGTCGAATTACTCGAGTGGTTGCGGATTGATGATCCGATTGGCGCGGTGCCGGTACATGGGATGTGCGGAATCTGGGGAACGCTGTCGCTCGGCTTGTTCGCGTGCGGCAAATATGGATCGACGGGTCCCGTGGCTCCGGACAATTCTGTGGCCTTGAAGGGGCTGCTCTACGGAGGCGGTACGCAATTGCTGGTAGCACAGGCGCTCGGGAGCCTTATCATTACCTCCAGCACATTTGTCGTGGCTTACGCAGTGATGTACCTGGTGAATGCTACCGGGACGCTGCGTGTTTCGCGCGAAGGAGAACTGTACGGTCTGGATCTTCATGAGCACGGAATTTCCGCGTATCCCGAATATGTAATTTCTTCGGCGGGCACGCCCAGCGGAGTGGATGATGCGCCGCCGAGCCTGTCGCCGAAAATCTTGCGATTGGGGTCGATAGCGATTCGAGAGAGGTCGTAGCGGAAATGGACACGGCGATGCGCAACTTGAATGACCGCCAAAACATAAGATGACTAAAGTCGAGGCAATCATCCAAACGTCAAAGCTTGAAACCGTCAAAACCGCGCTGCACGACATTGGGGTCGAGGGCATGACGGTGCTGGAAGCCCGCGGCCATGGCCGGCAGAAAGGCCATACCGAGTTTTATCGCGGACGGGAGTACACGGTCGATTTAATTCCCAAGATCAAGATTGAAATGGTAGTGGCCGACGGGATGGTGGAGAAGATTGTGCAGGCAATCACCACGTCGGCGCGAACTGGCAAGATTGGTGACGGGAAGATCTTTCTCTCGCGCGTAGATGAGGTAATTCGCATCCGCAATGATGAGCGCGGGGAAGATGCGCTGTGAGTTTGTAAGTTGAGCGACGCGACGCTGCTCGGAACTGGCAGTTCGAGTTCGAGAGAAACATGGACACGGCAGCTTCATGGAGCAGCGCTCTGCGGGATCTCTACACCGAAGAATCCTCGCGCATTGCCCAGGAGTTCCTTTCCACGGGAAACGGCCGCGCGGCCATCGCGCGGCGAACGGCGCTGGTAGAAAAGATCGTCGTTCAATTGTGGAAAGAGATCGTCTCTCCCGAGGAACGAAGTCCCAACAAATTCACGATTGTGGCGCTTGGAGGTTTCGGACGCGGCTGGTTATTCCCTCATTCTGATATCGACTTGCTGTTTCTCTACGCCGACAGGCAGGCGGAAGAAGAATTCAAAGACGATGTCCGGCAATTTTCACAAGGCCTTTGGGATCTGCGTTTGAAGTTGAGTCCGGCGACGCGCCTGCTTGCCGAGTGCGGACGATTCGATCCCGCGAATGTCGAGTTCGCGATTTCGCTGCTTGATAGCCACTATCTGACGGGAGACTTCGAACTCTTCACGCAAATCCACGACAAAATTGTTCCCAAGATGGTGGTGCACGAGGCACAGGCGCTGGTGGAAAGCCTGGCTGAGGTTACACGCTCGCGGTTTGAGAAATTCGGAAACACGGTTTTTCATCTCGAACCAAACGTGAAAGACACTCCCGGCGGCCTGCGCGATTGCAATCTGGCGTTGTGGCTCAGCCTGCTTTCGTCGATGGAGCAGTTGCACGACTGGCCTGACCCCAAGTCGCTGCTGCCGGCGCTGGCGCGCAAGCATTTCGAGTCAGGACTCGATTTCCTGATGTCGGTGCGGTGCTTCCTGCATCTGCGCTCTGGGAGGGATGACAACACGCTGTCGTGGGAGGCGCAAGAAGAAGCGGCGAAACGCGGCATTGGCGTGCCGGATGCGCAGGAACTTTCGGCGGCGGAATGGATGCGAATCTATTTTCGCCAGGCGCGTTCTATTCATCGCACGGCGACGCAGCTTCTGGAAGAAATTCCAGCGGCGCGGTCGTCACTCTACCGGCAATTTCAGAATTGGAAGTCACGGGTTTCAAATGCGGATTTTTCTGTTGTCGACGGATTGGTTTTTCTGCGGCAGTCCTCTTCATTGCAAGATCCGGAGATGCTGTTGCGACTTTTTCATTTCATCGCGCACCATGGCCTGCGTTTGAGTACGACGACCGAATATCGCATTGAACAAGTTTTGCCGGCACTCGCATCGACGCCTCCAAAGGGGGCGGAGTTGTGGTTGTACTTGGGTGAAATATTGACGCAGCCGCATGCTGCGGATGCCTTGCGCGTGATGCACTCCCTGCGCTTGCTGACCATGCTCTTGCCCGAGTTAAAGCCGATCGACTCGCTGGTTGTCCGCGATTTTTATCACCGTTTCACCGTCGACGAACATTCTTTTTTGGCAATCGAGAGTCTGCACCGGCTGCGCCAGTCTCCATCAGAGTGGGAGAAGCATTACGCGGAAATCCTGGAAGAACTGGAGCAGCCGGAGCTTTTGTACTTGGCGCTGCTTTTGCACGACACAGGCAAAGGCGTGCCTTCCGACAATCATGTTGATGGCAGCATGGTCATCGCCGAGCAATGCCTGCAGCGTTTGGATCTCGAGCCGTCGGAGTGCGAGACCGTGCTCTTTCTGATCGGTAATCATCTGGAGATGTCGGCGACCTTGCGGCGTGACATCTTTGATGCCGAGACCGTGGCAGCGTTCGCCGAGAAAGTCGGGACTCCCGAGCGGTTGAAGATGCTGTGCCTGTTTACGTACGCTGACATCAAGGCCGTGAATCCGGAGGCTTTGACTCCGTGGAAAGCGGAGAATGTGTGGCAGCTCTACATTTCGGCGGCGAACCAACTGAATCGCAGTGTGGATCAGCGGCTTCATGTGGACGACGAAAAGATGGTTCGGCTGAACACACTCGCTCCCATTGCCGGGAAAAAAGTGAAGACATTCCTGGAGGGATTGCCTCAACGTTATTTGCGCACCTACGCAGCGGATGAAGTGCTCCGCCATCTGGAGATGTCGCAGAGGCTGGGAAATGATCCGGTGCAACTGGCTCTAGAACGAGGCCGCCATTGGTTCGAGTTAACCCTGGTGACCAACGATCGTCCTTTTCTATTTGGCCGCGTAGCGGGAACGCTTGCGGCGTGGGGGATGAACATCGTCAAGGCGACGGCCTTCTCGAATCAGGCTGGCACGGTGGTTGACACGTTCTATTTCACCGACCGCTTCCGTACGCTGGAATTGAATTTGTCGGAATGGGAGCGATTCAAAGGCAGCATCAGCGAAGTCCTGATGGGCGAAACGGACTTGGGAAAGATGTTGCAGCGGCGGGTGCAGGCGGAGGGAAAAAACGCTACGCCGAAGGTGAAAATCAAGATGGCGATCCTGTTTGACGATCAGTGCTCTTCAAACAGCACGCTGGTCCAGGTGGTGGCGCAGGATCGCCTTGGACTGCTGCATACGATCGCATCGTGTTTCTCGCAACACGGTTGCAATATCGAGATCGCCCTGATCGATACCGAGGGCCAAATGGCGATCGACGTTTTCTATCTCACATCGAAGCGGCAAAAGCTTTCGCGCGAATTGCAGAGGCAAGTCGAGAATGCTCTGCGCGAGGAATTGAAACGCGGGGCTTTAGACGCTCAGCCGGTTCTGAAGCGCTAGACTGCAGGACGCGAGGTTCCGCCCCACCAGCGGGCGGTGTATACGATTACGGCGGCAGAGAGCCATCCTGCGGCGTACATCGGTTCCGCTCCCCAGCGGAAAATTGCAGAGTGCATCATGCCCAGCCAGGAAAATGCGGCGGCAACGAGGCACCAGATCGCAGCGCGACCGAAATTGCGGTCAATCAATTCTGAAATTAGCGCGGAAACGACCAGAACCAGAAAAAGAAATCCGTTGCCCAATCCTTGCAGCGAGGACCAATAGATCGACTTGTTTAACGCGGCTTGGACATCGGGGTTCGCGATCGACAGCTTCAACGCCGGGAGTGCGGAACTGACGGCGGCTGACACAACCGCACCGGTGGGCAGAACCAATCCCAGCAAAACTGCGCTCAAGTACTTTTTGTCGACACGGCGCAGCGTCGCCATCCCTACGCCGACCGAAACATAAGCGATCATCGCGGCAAGGATGGCCCAGGGAAAAAGCTGCGCAATAAAAATGGTCAGGCCGCTCATCACGATCAGCACGAAAATGATCGGGGTCCACAGAGCGAAACCCACGCGAGCTCCCATGGCTTTATAAGGAGGATGCAGCGCGTAGACCACTGGGCTGATGACGCTTCCCGCAACTCCGCAGATTAGAGTGCCAAGGCCATCCCATGCGACCACGCTGCGGGCATCATAGTTGTCGCCGGCAGCGGTTGCTCCTTCCACGGCGGCAATGTCTTGCAGTACCTGATAAATCGCGATTGGTGCAATCACCGACAAGTACGGCAAGGCGCGGCCGAGAGCCTGCAACGGTCCGAGTGATGCCACGAAGGGCGCCCCCACTGCGAGTCCTTGCCACGTGGGGTGAACGTAGCCCACCGCCAGACCAACTGCGAGAGGCACAAGCCACGCCACAAGGAACGGCGGAATCTTCCACGACGTGAAGGGAACGTTGGCGAGGACACCGATGGCAACGAGAGTCAGCGCGATGATGCCGACTAGAGGTTGATCAAAAACTCGCTGCAACAACACCAGCGCGAGATAGCTGTACATGGCGGCGCCGAAGACCGTCATCGACGCCGGGACAGGAATCGCGCGGCGTAACACGCCAGCGAAGGGAGCAGCGACCAACTTAATGATGCCGGTCCAAGCAACGCACGCGGCGCCGATCTCCCATGCCTGGATCGGGTCATGCGTCTGCAGATAAACCGGTACGATGGCCGCAAGCGTAAAGGCGATGATCGCGGGAACGTTGTTTCCGTAGACATGAGCCGTGACATCGCTGCGGTTGTCGCGATGGCGTAAACGAACAGCCAAGCCCGTGAGACCAAGCGAGCCCACCAGAAATCCCAGCGCGTAACCCGGAAGGAGATGCCCCACGCTGAAGGCCAGGGGAATGCCTAGCGGGGCAAGCAAAAAAACAGGGATGACCAATTGCGCGAGGTTGAATCCGACTTGCGCGATGGTTGCGTCGACGTCCCCACGTCCGAGCGACCACCATTTGGGACTGCCCGCCTCTGACGTCATCAAGCCGTCCTCAAACTAGATTTTGAAGGACTCCAAAGACTCGGGAGCGAACAACTCCTCGGGCTTCAACTGGCGCTTCGAGAGTCCCTGCTCGTAGTGATAACGCAAGAACGTGCTCAACGTGTTCACATTGGGCTGAAATCCGTAGGGCCAGAAGTCATTTCCCATGACGGCGCGGGTGTCTTCGACATGGCGGATCAGCCAAGGGAGCATGAATTTCAACGCCGCCGTTTGATAGAGGTCCTGATAGACCTCGCGCTGCGCAAGCACGAAGGCTTTGTACAACGATTGCGCCACCCACGGATATTTCTCATAGACCTCGCGGCGAATCGCGACGGTGTGCATGATGGGGAAAATTCTCGTGCGTTCGTAGTACTCGCGCTCGACGGTCGGATAGTCTTCGAACAGACGCTTCACAGAGCCTGAGCCGCGAATAAACGTAGAGGGCATGCGGGCTGTGTAGAGTGCATCGATTTCTCCCGCATCGAGCATAGCGGAAAGCGTCTTCTTCTCAGGAATGGAATCGAGATGAAACTCAGCAGGCAATGCGAGCTTGAGCTTTTCGTGACGGCCGGGCTCTTCTTCTCCGCCATTGAAATATTTCGCGCTGGTAACGGGAACGCCATATTCATCGGCCAGGATGCCGCGAATCCAGACGCCGGCGGTCATCTGATATTCGGGAGTTCCCACGCGCTTGCCAATCAAATCTTTGGGCTCGCGGATTCCGCTGTTGCGATTGATGTAGATGCAGGAGTGCCGGAAGAACCGCGAGGGAAACGCCGGAACCGCGATGAACGGAGGATTGTCGGAATTCAGCGAGAGCACGTAAGACGAGAGCGACATCTCGGCGGCATCGAATTCGTGATGGCGCGCCATGCGGAAGAATGTTTCTTCAACGGGGAGATTCAGATAGGTGAGATCGACGCCGTCGACGGGAATTCGATCTTCCATCAGAGCGCGCGTGCGATCGTAATTCCAGCACGCCAGAGATAAGCGAAGCTTCGACATTCCGGCTCCTACGCCTAAGCGATACAGATCATTCTATGGAAACGCTCTGCGACGCGCTGACAATCCTCAGTCCTTCAAAAACTCCAGAGTTCGCGACCAAGCCAGCTTCGCCTGCTCGGCGTCGTAGTCCGGGCTGGTTTCATCAAAGAAACCGTAGTTCTCTTTGGGATAAACATAGTAAGTGAACTGCTTGCCCAGGTCTTTGAGCTGTTTCTGTGTCCAAAGCGCATTGCCAGTATTGCGAAAATCGAATTCCGCGTAGTGCGCGAGTATTGGAGACACCAAGTCGGCAAGGCCATCACTGGGTGTAGCGCCATAAAAACAAACCGTTCGATAGAGGCTATCGACGTTGGTGGCAAGGGAGAAACTTCTCCAACCGCCCCAGCCGAAACCGACGGTCGAGGTTTTGCCGGAAATTGTGGCGGCATTCTTGTCGAGGAAAGAGAACCCGGATTTAAGATCCTGCAAAGTTGCGTCGACCGAGAGTTGGCGAATCGCTTCAGCGATCTCGTCTGAAGTCTTCTTCGAGGATATCCCTCCGGCACGAGAAAGCAAATCAGGCGCCAATGCGGTGAACCCAGCGGCAGCGAAGCGGCGCGCGACGCCACGAATCTGGTCGTTCAATCCTTTGTCATCGTGAATGACAAGAACGCCGGGATATTTACCGTCGGCTCTGGGTCGAGCGAGATACGCATCGATCTTGAAATCACCGGAAGGATATTGCGTGTTCTCGGCCGGTGCATCGGCGTCAGAGGCCAGTCTCGCGCCGGCGAATGCCAATGGCTTCCACCCGCTCGCCGCGAGGCAGCCGCCAGCCAGCCAAACTGCCGACTTCATCAGTTCTCGGCGGTTGCTCAAACCAGGGGGGAAGCGAACGGGATTCTGTGCGGTCTTCTGTGGCATGCGGACAAATCTCCCAGGGATGCGTTCTTGCTCTGACAATCGATTTGGAGAAGCTCTGTTTCAACTTATTTCTGCGCGCGGATTTCCGACTGCTGCGCTTCCGTACGCAAGGCCTGTAGTTCTGACTTAGTGCGGAATCGCATCACGGCCACTTTGCCAACGCGGAATTCGCTGATGACAGCTTCGACGGCTCCATCGCGTTCGGCAATCGCCATGTGACGCATTTCCGTGCCGCGGCTGGGCAGAGGATATTCCGTCCATTGCTCGCTGCTTGGATCAAATTTCACGACCGCGTCGCCGTTAAACAGATTTACCCAAACATTGTGATGGCTGTCGACGACGGCATCGTACGGCGCAGCGTAGCGATCCGGAAATGGATACAGCGTCGGCTTCAAAGTGTGAATGTCGATCTTCGCGAGATTGTTTCCCCAATAATCGCCGACCCAGATCACATCGCTTTGCTTGTCGGCGCCCATGCGTCGCGGGCCTTGCGACCACCATCCTGAAAAATCGGACATGAAGACCCCGGATAGATCGAGCAGCTTGCGATCGTCGCCGGTGAGTTCTCTCTCGGCCAAGGCTGTGCGCGGAGGAATTTTCACTTCCAAAGATTTTCCCGATTGCATGTCGCCCTTGCCGACGCGATCGATGAACATCTGCGTCCACCAGCCGTTGCCTTCGCGATCGCCAGTGACGCCGTAGGATTCTCCGGTGCCTTCTGCATTGATCGGCGTTACAGAGCGGAATTCTGTGTACTTATGCGTCTTGGGATCGAAGCGAACAGCACCCGCGGCGGTGCTGGCCCAAATGAATCCCTTGGCATCTTCGTCGACGCTGAGAGTTACACCGCTCATGCCTTTCGGCGGCGGGTAGACTTCGAACTTCATGGTGTTCGGATCAATGCTGGCGAGACTGCCTACGCCGCCATCGGCGACACCGGCCCCAGCAGCGGTGAACCACAGAATTCCATTGTGATCGATGGCGAGTCCGTGGGTGAAGGCGGCCATGCCGTGAAAGCCGGGGACCTTGACGTCGGTTACTTTTCCGGTCTTCGTGTCGACCATTCCCAGGGAGCGAACTCCGCTGGGCTGCGCGTACGTCAGCCAGAGGTTGCCGTTGCGATCCATCTGGGCGTCGTGCGTACCTCCAACACCGTTCAAACGCGACGGCGTACCGAGTGACCAGTCGCTGCCGTCGTTGGTGGCGTATCCGTCGTTGTGCGTGAAGAAAGTTTTGTCGGCGATCGGCAAGTCATATTCCGTGACAACCACCATTGCTGCATCGCCTTTTGGACCGGGGCGCGGAGTTGCGTGCATGGGGGAAGGCCCCGGTCCGCGCATTTCCGCGAGATACGCCGCCAGATCTTTTTTGTAGTAATTGATCACCGGGAAAGGAGGCTGATCAGGACCTCCATAGTTGCCGCCCCCGTTGACCATCTTGCTCATCAGGTTGATGGCGGATTCCCAGCCCTTCGCGTCGAAGCGGTTTTGCAGGATGTAGCTCGCCTCGTGACATCCAGTACAGTTGTTGAAGAAGATGTCTTTCATGCGGCGATGCGCGGGCGTGTCTTCGGGAAGAGCCGCGAGATATTCCTCACCCGTCATCTGCTTAGTGAAGTCGGCAAGAGTCTTGAGGACGAAATCCTGGTGGACGACTCCGACGCCTGGCGTTACCTGCGCTCTGGCAGTTTCATAACCTTCAGTCTGCGCCCAAACGGCGTAATTGGATTTCGCCATCCCCGGCGGGAAAAAGAATTGGCCTTGCACATCTGTGAAAACGCTAGTCGTGATGGTCGACCCTTCAGCCTTTGCGGAAACGGTGACTCCTGCGATCGCGACGCCTGCTTCAGACTTGATGATTCCCGTGAGCAGAGCCTGATCAGCCGCGCCTCGGGTAGCGGAGGGATTAGCAAAGATAATCGCAATGCTCAACAGCAAGGCGGCCGCTACGATGAATTTCCTGGGCATGATCCTTCTCGCTGTGCGTTTCAGTGTTCCGAAATCCAATTCGGCGCCGGTTTGGCGGGCTTCTCTATGGTCTTGAGGTATTTAATGATGGCGTTAATTTCCGACGCTTCGAGGGTGTACTTGAAGCCGGGCATCAGTCCGATTTCGCCCTCCGCGATCGTCGATCGGATGGAGTCTTCCCTGCCAGCAATGGTTTCCATATTGAGTGCGGGCCCGTATTGCTTGCTAATCACCATGGGCGGAGTGTGACAAACGGCGCAGCGCTGTTGAAAGAGACGGCGTCCAGTTTTCTGAGTTTCTGTGAGGGAATGATCGGCACTGGTCTGACTGCATACCACGGCGGAAGACGCGATTAGGAGAACGATCGAGCCTCGAATTCCATATCTCATAGGAACCAACGCAGAAGGAAGTGTGACGGGCGTTTTCTGTGCGATTATCGCTGTTTTGTGCGCCAAAAACATATAGTCGGATCGCTGCGCTTGTCAAGGTGATTTGCATATTCTGCACAAACGTGCGAATATCGCCGCGTTTTGCAAACTGCTACTGGTGAGTCGATGAACCTGCCCCACGAATCCACGGACTCTGAGCCCGACCAACTACCGGAAGAATCATTGGGTGGGGTCCCTTCCCTTGAGGGAAATCCGAATTTTGTTCTGTCCTTGGCTCGGGGCCTGAAGGTGATCGAGACCTTCGAAGGCCACACGGAGGGTCAATCCGTAGCCGACGTGGCGCGCCAAACGGGTTTTTCTCGGGCGGCGGCGAGGCGGCTGTTGATGACACTCGAGTCACTTGGGTACGCGGAATCGGTCGGACGCGTCTACCGGTTGAAAACGAGGGTCCTCAAGCTTGGCTTTTCTTATCTGTCTTCCACATCACTTCCGACACTTGCGCAACCGATTTTGGAGCGCGTGACCGAAGTCTTGCACGAGTCGAGTTCCTTGAGTGTGCTCGAGGGGGATGAGATCGTCTACCTGGCACGCTCGGCGGCAAAGCGTGTCATGTCGGTGGGCTTGTCAGTGGGCAGCCGGCTTCCGGCGTATTGCACTTCCATGGGAAGGGTTTTACTTGCGGCTTTGCCGCCGAAGGAACTCACTGCCTATTTTGAACGGGTGGAACTCAAACCCCTAACCCCAAAGACCACGACCGGCAAAGAGCAGTTGTTGCAGATCATCGAGCGAACCAGAGCCACCGGGTTCGCGCTCGCCGACGAAGAGTTGGAATTGGGGCTGCGGTCGATTGCCGTTCCGGTGCGCAATCGGATGAACCGGGTGGTGGCGGCGATGAACATAGGCCTTCATGCCTCCCGCGTATCAACGGAAGAGATGATTGCTCGGTTTCTTCCCGTCCTGCAGGAAAACGCGTCAACGTTCGTTCACATTCTCGGATAACGCGCAGATGGCAAGATCGAAACAAACTTCTCTAGACCGTCGAAACTTCCTGAAAACCGCAGCCGCCGGCAGCATGGCTACTCTGGTCGCTACAACAGGGGCCGTGGCCGCATCGCAACCCACGGCGGTCACGCCCAAGACTGCTCCCTTGATGTCGAAGGAAGCGGAGACCGGGACGCCTGCGGTCGCCGAAGTGCTCACGACGGAACGCCCGGGCGCGGACTTCATGGTGGATGTAATCAAGTCCCTGGGGATTGAATACATCTGCGCGAATCCGGGATCGAGCTTTCGCGGCCTGCACGAATCGGTGATCAATTACGGCGGCAACAAAGGTCCCGAGTTCATCACCTGTTGCCATGAAGAGTCCGCAGTGGGCATGGCGCATGGCTATGCCAAGATTGCCGGAAAGCCTCTCGGAGTATTTGCTCACAGCACAGTCGGGCTGCAGCATGCGGCGATGGCGATCTTCAATGCCTATTGCGACCGCGTCCCGGTTTATATTCTGCTGGGAAATACCATCGATGCGACCATGCGGCGGCCGGGTGTCGAATGGGATCACAGCGTGATGGACGCGGCGGCGATGGTACGCGACTACACCAAGTGGGATGATCTGCCAATCTCGCTGACTCACTTTGCCGAGTCGGCTGTGCGCGCCTACAAGATTGCGATGACTCCGCCGACGATGCCGGTTCTGTTGGTGGTCGACAGCGAATTGCAGGAACGGCCGGTAGGAGACGGCGAGAAGTTACGTGTTCCTAAGCTGGCGATAGCAACTCCTCCGCAGGGCGATTCGGGAGCCGTGCGGGAAGCGGCGCGCATGCTGGTGGCCGCAGAGAACCCACTCATCATCGCTGACCGGCTGGCTCGTACGCCGGACGGTGTGACGCGGCTGATCGAACTCGCAGAGATTTTGCAGGCTCCCGTGGTCGATCAGGCGGGACGAATGAATTTCCCGAGCCGTCATCCGCTGAATCATTCACAGCGAGGGCGCGAACTGGTCACTACAGCGGACGTGATTCTCGGCCTCGAGCTCACGGATTTCTGGGGAACAGTGCATTCGTATCGCGATCAACTAATGCGCAGTTCACATCCCATCATTGGTGAGAGCACCAAACTCATCAGCATCACTTCGGGAGATCTTTACAGCAAAGGAAATTATCAGGATCTGCAGCGCTATCCCGAAGTCGACCTTGCCATAGCCGCCGATGGCGAGGCCACCCTCCCTTCGCTGATCGAAGCCGTCAAGAGTTTGCTCACCGACGATCGCAAGCGGGCGCTCGAAGAGCGTGGACGTACGCTGGCGGCCGATCATCAGGACATGCTGGACTTGGCCGTGACTGAGGCGACCTACGCCTGGGACGCGACCCCCATCACCACTGCTCGGCTGTCGGCAGAGTTGTGGGCGCAGATCAAAGACAAAGACTGGTCGCTGGTTTCCGATGTCGCACCGGGCATGAGTAACTGGCCGCTACGGCTCTGGAATTTCGAAAAGCATTATCAGTTCATCGGTGGAGCGGGCGGCTACGGCGTTGGTTACGGCGCACCGGCCGCGGTGGGAGCCGCGCTCGCTAACCGCGCACACGGAAGGTTGTCGGTGAACATTCAATGCGACGGCGACTTGATGTACTCGCCAGGAGTGCTGTGGACGGCAGCGCACCACCACATTCCGGTGCTTAACATCATGCATAATAATCGGGCTTACCATCAAGAAGTGATGCACATCCAGCGTATGGGCAACCGGCACAATCGGGGCATCGATCGCGCGGGTATCGGTACCACCATTGGTGAACCCTACGTCGACTTCGCCAAGCTGGCGCAAAGTATGGGCGTGCACGGGGAAGGACCGGTCTCAGATCCGAAGGAACTGGGTCCCGCGATCCGCCGCGCCATCGAAGTGGTCGAGCACGGCGAGCCAGCACTGGTCGACGTTCTCACGCAACCGCGGTAAGGAGGTTTTTCCTTGAGTCTCTCAAGCAAGGTCATTTTGCCGACGTTGATAATTCTCGCCGCCATGCCGGTTGCGGCCCAGAGTCCGCAAATTAAGAATCCTTCCGGGAATGCGGTGAAGGGAAGAGAACTGTACACTCGCGACGGCTGCTACGAATGCCACGGCCGCGCAGGACAGGGCTCAATCTTGAGTGGACCCCGCGTCGGTCCGGACCCGCTTCCCTTCTCAGCATTGGTCAGCTATGTGCGCCAGCCCCAAGGTCAAATGCCTCCTTACACACGAAAGGTGATGTCGGACTCCGAATTGGCCGACATCTACGCCTTCCTGCAAACGCTTCCGAAGCCCGCCGAGGCGAAAGACGTTCCGATTCTAAAATTCCAGTCGAAGTAACGAACCAGCAGAAGCACTCACTTGAGGGGAGAGAAGTGAAGCAAAATGGGGGAGGCAAGGCCTCTGGCAAGTATGGTTGTACAGCTGTCAGACCACTTGACAATTGCATTGGTTGAGGATAGCTTTGTCGCCGCACAATCTGCCGATAATCGCACGTCTACACCGCCGTTGGAGGGCTGGAATGCAGAACAAAGCCGCTCGGTTGTCTTGGACAATCGTTTTCGTAGCTCTCGCTTGTGTGACATCGCTGGCACAGTCATACACGGGTCGCATCCTGGGAACCGTCACAGATCAAAGCGGGGCCGCAGTAACGGGCGCCACCGTGACCATCACCGACATTGCGCGCGGCACCACGCGAACGCTCACCACCGATGATGCCGGCGCGTATGTCGCCCCCAACCTGCTGCCGGGAAGCTACAAAGTGCGCGCCGAGGCTAAGGGTTTTAAGAGCGTTGAGCGGCCGAACATCGAACTGGAAGTCGCGAAGGATGCGCTGATCGATCTTTCCCTCCCCCCTGGCAACGTCAGCGAGACCGTACAAGTCACCGACGAAGTGCCTTTGCTCGATACGACCTCCTCGACGTTGGGCGGAACTCTCAGCAATGCCCAGATTAACGATCTACCGTTGAACGGCCGCAACTACGAGAACCTTCTGCAATTGCGCCCTGGTGTAGTGCGTTATCCTGGTGGCGGATTCTCGACGACCAGCACCAACGGACTTCGTGCTGAAGACAATGGCTACGTGATTGATGGCCTCTTTAACAGCGAGCCCTACTCAGGCCAGGGGATCATTAATGGCGCGGGCATCGCGGGCGATTCGGCTACGATTCTGCCGATCGACGCCATACAGGAATTCAACGTTCAGGAAAATCCACCGGCTGAGTATGGCTGGAAGCCGGGTGCGGTGGTCAACGTCGGCATCAAGTCGGGCACAAACGCAATTCACGGATCGGCTTTCGCCTTTGGACGCGACGGTGCGCTCGATGCGCGCAACTACTTCAACACCGTGCCCAATCCGAAGAATCCCCGGACTCTCGAACAATGGGGCGGTTCTTTGGGTGGAGCGATCGTTAAGGACAAGCTCTTCTATTTCGGCGCCTATGAGCAACAGACATACACGGTAGGAAATTCGTTCGGAGGCGTGTCGAGCCCGGCCACGGTCCCGCTACCAAATACACCCGGAAATTGCATCTTCGGCGCCACCGGTGATTGCGTAAACAGCATTCCCGATGCTATCGCCGATTTGCAGGCTGGAGGCATTGCGATCAGTCCCGTCAGCCTACAGGTCGCCGGATGCACTCTGGGGCCACCAGTAACCTGCGCTGGCACGGGATTTCCAACCAACAATGGGCTGAACCCCAACGGTCCTACCGCGATCGTCAACGGGTTCCCGAACGATGTAACCGTGCGAAACGTGATCGGCAAGGTCGATTATCACTTCAACGATCGCAATACCGTCAGCGGTCTGTACTTCTTCGGAAACAACTCCGGGACGGTGGAAGACTTCCCGGAATTGCAAACCATCTGGCAAACATTGATCCATACCCGAGCCCAGGTTGCAGGCGGTAGCTGGACGTGGATTCCAAGTTCGCGTTGGGTCAACGAAGTTCGCGCCGGTTACAACCGCCTTTACCAACCGACCTTCGCAAAGGACCACAACACTCCGGCATCCGCTTACGGTTTGGATACCGGCGTACCCTTCAGCCCTCTCACCGGTGGATTGCCGCGCATCGGCTTCTTCGGTGAATTCCAGACATTAGGCGGATTCAAGTGGCCGAAGCTGCAAGGTCCTGACACCATCGTTCAATTTATCGATCACGTGTCTTATACGGCCGGCAAACACGCGATCAAGTTTGGCGGAGAAGTTCACCGCAACGGCGTCAACGGGGCGGCTTACGGTAACGCCCGAGGCGCGGTGAACTTTGGCGGTGGCGGCGCGTTCACGAATCCGAGCGGTACTGTGATGTCCTCTGCCCTGGAAGATTTCTTTGCCGGTGACCCGACGAACGCCTCGATTCTCACGGGGAACCCAAACCGGAGCTATAGCAGTTGGGGATACGCGGCCTTCGTGCAGGATGACTGGCGCGCCAGCAAGACTCTTACTTTGAACTTTGGCATGCGGTACGAGCTAAACACGGTGATCAAAGAGTCACACGATTTGCTGGGCAATTTTGATCCCAACGTTGGACTTGTCCAAGTCGGGGTAGGAGTCAGCTCTCCCTATCAAGGAAACCATACGAACTTCGCTCCTCGAGCGGGCTTTGCCTGGGACGTCACCGGCAAGGGAAACACGGTCATAAGGGGCGGCGCTGGCGTCTACTGGGAGACCGTCAACTCGCAGGCTTATCTGGCCTTCAATAATTCTTTCGGGCTAAACAACGTTCCCACGGGAGCGACCGGCGTAAATCCGGGAGCTGGAAACATCACGTCCGGAAATACTTCCCCGTCGATTTCAAATTCGAACTGGAACAACGGGCCAGTGTTTCCTACCGGCACCATCAGTTGCGATCCGGTGACGGCGTCGCCATGCTCCATTTTCTCGGTCGACCGCAACATCACGACTCCTTATGTCACCAGCTGGACGATGAATCTTGAGCACGCGTTCACGCCGAACCTTTCGCTGGAGGTCGCTTATGTCGGGAATCATGGATCAAATCTGATCAACGTTCGCGACATCAACCAGCCGCCGCCGGATCCCAACGGCGCCGGCGTGCGGCCGTTCGCCACCAAGTTCCCCTTCCTGCAGAATATTTTCCAGATGGGGAACCTCTACCAGTCCAATTACAACGCGTTGCAGACCACAGTGACTGCGCGCAACTTCCACGGCCTCGGCATGGTGCTCGGTTATACCTGGGGACATGCTCAGGACAACGTCGGCGCGAATTGGGATTTCGGATACGGTTCGGGCTTGCCGCAGGACTCGTTTAACGTGAACCGCGAATATGCCAATAGCGATTTCGACGTTCGCCAGCGGCTGACAGCGTCGATCACTTATGCTCTCCCCAGCAAGAAAGGCTTTGCTCAACTGATGGAAGGTTGGGAAGTCAACTCGATCGTAACTATTGACACTCCTCAGCCTTGGGGCACCATTGATTTGGGAACCAATGCGGCCGGAACGGGCAGCCTGGCAACCAGTCCGCCATCGTTTGGACCGGACCGTTGGAACTTCTACGGAAACACCGGTGACTTCAAAGCGAAGCCCACGCCGATTCCGTTCTTTGCGGGAAACGGGATTGCACCAAACACTCCTCCTACCAACAATGCCAGTTGCAATGCGCAAGCGTTGGCTCTCGACGGTGGTACCCCGGGCGGCTTCGCAAGCCAATCGCTCGCGACATTCGGTTGCTACGCGGAAGGCGCTTCGATCCTGATTCCGCCGCCGTTGGGTCAGTTCGGAACATCGGGCCGCAACATCTTCCAAGACGCCGGCTTCCGCAACTGGGACTTCTCGGTCGCCAAGAAGTTTCACTTCGGCGAGCGGGTGAGCGCCCAGTTCCGTGCGGAGTTCTTCAACATCCTCAACCATCCGAACTTCGCCAATCCCTACGGCGGGCAAAACGGATACGGGCAGAACGATCCTTCAGCGGCGGGCTTCGGCTGCAGTTGCGCGACACCCGACGTGGCGGCGGCGAATCCGGTCATCGGATCGGGCGGCAGCCGTGCGATACAGTTAGGATTGAAGATCCTGTTCTAAACAGAGAAACTCAGGTTGAATAAGTTAAGAGGGATCGAGAGATCGATCCCTCTCTATTTTTTGGTGGTGATGAAACGAGGCTAGAACTCGAAGTAAGCGCCGCCGCCGACCGCTCGGGGCCCCACATCTTCGCGAGAGGGCAACAGACGCCCGGCGATGCCACGCATGGCCTCCCATGCCGCTTGATTCAGCGCCGGGTCTGCGCCGACCAAATCGCGAATCATCTTCCAGGCAGCGAGGTTCAACGCCCCCTCGGGAGCCGGTCCCATGGCGAGCGAAACCGAGCATTGCGGGCAGAAACAGATTCTTTGCGACGCCGACTTCTGGCGCGGGCGGACTCCTACCGTCTGAGCAAACATGTAAACGGCAACCGATTTATCTCCCGGCTCGATTTCGCGATTACAACGAAGACAGTAGAAATTTTCCAAGCGCGCCATCCCTGGGCCAGTGAGGGCCAATGAGCATAGTGCTTTTTGACGTTGCGATAAGCAAGTATGCACGAAGATTCGGTGCCCGAGTCAAAGCAAAGTGTGTCCGGAACCAAGTTTTGCTCTAGGCAGAATCGGCATGAATCCAGCACTCTACTGTTATGAGCGTTGGAGAGTCTCGTTTGCCCGCAGGGTGGTCCCCGAGCCGCCAGTACGAAACTGAAGCCAAAGTCTTTCGCTTGTCTCATCTGCGCAAGATGCGCGGGTGCGAACAAGTTGCGGCGGTTTGCTTCCGGGTGCGGCGAGGACGCATTGAGTTTCTGCTGGTGCAGACGCGTGGCGGGCGTTGGATTTTTCCCAAGGGAAGCGCCGAGGCGGGATTGAGCAACGCGCAGGCCGCCGCTTTGGAGGCCTTCGAAGAAGCAGGAGTTCATGGACGGATCGAGGAAGCGTCGTTCGCTCGCTACGTCCGCCGGAAAGCTTCTGACCTTCGCGGTGCGCCGGTCGAAATTACGACCAGCGCTCACCTCTGCGAGGTTTCTCGGCTCGATCCGGCGCCGGAAGCCAATCGCGACCCAAGCTGGTTTTCTCCTGAGAAAGCCAAACGGCGCTTGCAGGAAGGACGCGCGCAGGATTACGCGTCGGAACTGGTGCGTGTCATCGACCGTGCCGTGATTCGGATCGGTTTAACCGGGCGTGTCGAAAGTCGTCGAAAGGCGGGATAGGCGATCACATCTCCGCGTCGGTCATCCTTTCTTAGATGTGTACGATTCCCGGTTTCGCTGCTTTCATAGATAATCCTCTGGATTATCGTTCGACGAAAGCGACGTCCATGAACAAACTCATCTTTTTTCTTCTTGCCTTCTGTCTGACAACCGTTGCGTACGCGCAGGATAAAAGTGGCGGCCCATTTGATGGTCGCGCTCTGTTTCAACCTGGCATGAGTACCATGCAAGCGGCGCGAGAGACATGTGCCAAAGGGCCGGGGCCGGAATTTGGCAATTGCTTCGTGCAGCAAATGCAGGCTGCGGGAGCTTCTCCACAAGCCGTCGCTTTCATGCGTGCAATTCACAATGACGGATTCATGCGCGATTTCAAGGATACGGGCCGCGTTGATATCGCCTTCGCGTACTTCCCTTTCGCTGCCAATGAGAACGAACACGCCATGCTGGTGAATGGAAAACCCGACTTAATTGATGTGGACGACTACTCGGTGATTCCCAGGAAAGACTTGCCGCAGAATCCGGACTATGCTGATCTACTCAAGAACTTTCCCGACATCTCGGTTTTCCCCGGGGATCGGGCGGGGACCAAGTTCATTACTGCGGAGACCCTTCCCGATGGAGGTCAGAGTTTTTTGGTTCCATATGTGCTCGTCGACGGCTGCCATGCCTGTGCACGTGTGGGCAATCTCGAACTTGCGTTTGACTTCGATGGCGATGGAAAGTTTCGGGGGGCGAAAATCGCGAGTGTCAAGCCGGTGACTGTTTCGCAGTAACGTGATTAGCTTCCGCAGCCCACGGGATGGCGCTCGTACCACTTCCAGGCGCTTCGCACCATGGTTTCGAGCTGTGGGAACTCAGGGGTCCAGCCAAGCTCACGGCGGATTTTTTCTGAGCTGGCGATCAGAATTGCAGGATCTCCTGGCCTGCGTTCCGTTTCGAGGGCAGGAATGGCGTGTCCCGTGACTTTGCGCGCCACGTCGATCACTTCCCGCACACTAAATCCGCGACCGCTTCCCAGGTTATAGATAAGTTGGCGGGGCATCTTCTCTTCGCCCAGGACAGAGAGCGCAAGGACGTGAGCGCGGCCGAGATCGCTTACGTGAATGTAATCGCGGACGCAGGTTCCGTCTGGAGTTTCATAGTCCGTACCGAAGATCGCTATTTGCTCGCGCGCGCCACTAGCAACCTGCAAAACGATAGGAATGAGATGCGTCTCGGGCTGGTGCATCTCGCCGCGTTCGGCCGTCGCCCCCGCGGCATTGAAGTAACGCAGGCATGCGTAGGAAAGCCCATGAATACGATGAAACCACTCGAGCATGCGCTCGACCAACAGCTTTGATTCTCCGTAAGGGTTGGCCGGGCATAACGGATCGGTTTCAAGAATCGGTGTGCGCGCGGGGTTCCCGTATAACGCGGCAGTCGAGGAAAAGATCAAGCGGTTCACGCGGTGCGCCAGCATGCTCTCGAGCAGTACCAGCGTATTCAGAGTGTTATTGCGGAAATAACGCTCGGGCAATTCCATCGATTCCCCGGCCTCGATGAAAGCTGCAAAGTGCATGACCGCATCGAACTTATGCTTTTGAAAGATGGCGTCCAAAGCAGCGCGGTCGCCAACGTTTCCCACGACGAGTTCTGAAGATTGTGGAACTGCGTTGCGGCTGCCTTTGCTGAGGTCGTCGTACACGATCACGGCTTCGTGTCCCGCCTCGAGCAGTTGCGCTGCGACGATGCTTCCGATAAAACCCGCACCGCCGGTTACCAGAATTCTCATGCTGTACCTGGTTCGATTTCGCCTCTAGTCGACAGAGAATTTGTAGATCGTCTCTTGCCGGTAAACCGAGCCGGGATCGAGAATGATCGAGGGAAACTTTGGCTGATTCACCGAGTCGGGAAAGTGCTGGGCTTCCAGACAAAAGGCCGCATGTTGTCCATACTTCACGCCGCCTTTGCCGACAATGCTGCCATCCAGAAAATTCGCTGAGTAAAACTGAACTCCCGGCTCGGTCGTCCACATCTCCAGCTTGCGCCCGGAACCGGGGTCGGTTACACGCGCCGCTAATTTGAGTTTGCCCGGCTCTCCGTTTATTACAAAATTGTGGTCGTATCCGCCTGGGTCGCCCTTGATCTCGCCGATGCGGGCACCGATCGCAGTCGGATGCGTGAAGTCGAGCGGCGTGCCTTTTACCGGAAGAATTTCTCCAGTAGGGATGAATGTGGAGTCGACCGGCGTATACCGGTCTGCGTTTAAGTACAAAACGTCGGCGAGCACATCCTTGCTGCCGCCCAAATTAAAGTAGCTATGGTTGGTGAGATTCACCGGCGTGGGCTGGTCTGTTTTTGCCGAGTAGTTGAGCTTCAGTTCGTCGCTATCGGTAAGGGTGTAGGTAACACTGACCGCGAGATTCCCGGGAAACCCTTCATCGCTATCTGGACTTGAGTAGCTGAACTTCACGGCAGCGGCATGAGGTGCGGAGATCACCTCTCCCTTCCAAACCACGTGACTTAGATCTTTGGGGCCACTGTGCAGGCTATTGGGTGGATTGTTGATCTCGAGCGAGTACTGTTTTCCTCCCAACGTGAATTTGCCCCTGGCAATGCGGTTGGTCACTCGGCCGACCGTCGCGCCGAACCACGCGGGATTCTTTACGTATCCACCTAAGTCATCGAAGCCCAACACCACGTCTGCATTCTTTCCGTGGCGATCGGGCACCCATAGCTCGGTGAGCGTCGCACCATAAGTAATAATTTTCGCAAAGCTTCCCCTGGCATTGGTCAGAGTAAACACGTTGACCGTCGTGCCGTCATTCAACTCTCCGAAGACGGCAGTCTCGACCTTGGCGCCGTGAGAAGCCTTTTGCGGCTGCGCCCATAGCGGAGTAAGCAGCAGTGACAGCACCAGAACCAGCTTCGCGAAGTTCACGTTCATCTGAGATGTGCTCCAGCCGCAAGAATATGCCTGGGCGCTATTATGACGCACAGAGGGGCGTCTGAGCGTAAGGGGTTGCGCTCGATCGTGTCCAAAAGTCTTTGCCGCGCCTAGAAGCTCAACTTCAGCGACAACTGCACCAGCCGCGGGTCGCGTGCAGCCGTAAGGAAACCGAACTGTTGCGCTCCCAGAACCGTGCTATTGTTCGAATTCTGTGGCCCCGCATTCGCCAGCAGGAAGTTGGTGTGGTTGAAGATGTTGAAGAGATCGGCGCGGAACTCCAGCGTGTACCGTTCGCGGATCGGGAAGTGCTTGCCTGCCGTGAAATCCCAAGTCTGGTAGCCGGGACCTTGCAGCGTGTTGCGACCCACGTCCCCGAACGATCCGAGCGCAGGGTCGCGATACTGGCAGGTATTAAAGAACACGAGGCTGCCGCTGGCGGGCACGCATCCTGGCGAGAAGCCGAAGTCGGGCCGTTGCGAAACGCCGCCCACGCCGCCGTCGGAGTTGGCAAAGTTTCCGTTCGAATCGAGCACGGTGAACCAGTTGCCACTCGACACGCTGGTAATGCCGGCAATCTGCCATCCACCTAGAACTTGCTCGGTAATGCCGGTGGCGCTTCCGAGAAATTTTTTCCCGTGTCCGACGGGGAGGTCGTAGATGTAGCTGGCGACAAAACGATTGCGGATACCGAAGTCCGAATTGCCGTACTCCAGTTGCGGTTGTCGGAAATACCGGAAGTCACTGTTGTTCTGAGTCGGTCCTAGATTCGCGTTCGAGGCGTTGTCGATGGAGTGCGCCCATGTATAGGAAGCCTGAAATTGCAATCCATGATTGAAACGCTTCTCATAGTGAACCTGCATCGAGTTGTAACTCGACGCTCCGGAGGCTCGGAACCAGTCGATCCCCGCGTCGATCAGCGGCACAGGACGGCGCGGTGCTAGCGGCGCGGTTGGATCGGCACTCGGAGCAGCCTGGTTGCCGTTAAGGAATATGAAAAGCTTATCTCCCTTTGATCCTGCGTAAGTGATGTCAAGCACGCTGTCGGCGGGCAGTTCCCGCTGAATCGAGAGGTGCCACTGCTGCACGTATGGCGTCACCAGCTTTGGATCGAGCGAATACAAGAACGGCGTGTTGGGATCGGACAATGAATTGGCTGGGAATCCATTCTGTAAGAAGCGTATGCCGGGAATGGAGCAATCGAGGTTCGTCAGTGCCGGGTTCGCCGACGACGCAGAACAGGGCGCGTTGAACGCCTGAGTTACAAAGAACGGAGGATTGAATCCCGGACTCGGGTTTGAATAGGGCCCGTTCTCCTGGCCCCCGTAGAAGATTCCGTATCCGGCTCGTAAGACGGTCTTGTCTTGCAGTTGATAAGCCAAGCCGATGCGCGGCGCGAAATTGTTCTTGTCAGGAGAGATCAAACCGCGGCTGGCGGTGGGGCTTAATGCGATCTGCGATGCTAACGTCGGCGTAAGCTGCGCAGTCTGTCCTCTGGGCACGATCACGGTCGGATGGGCTGGATCGTTTAGATCAAATGTGCCCTGATCATTGAAACGCTCTTTGACGGTGGTGAACAGTTCGTACCGCAGGCCCAAATTCAGGGTCAGCCGCGGGGTCAGCTTGAAATCGTCCTGGCCAAAAAAAGCATAAATCGGACGGAAGTAATCGACATTGTGGAGATTGTTGATGCTACCGCCGTCAGTGAGTCCGGCAAGGAAAGAAGCAAAACCCGATCCTCCTGTGCCGGGCGCTGCCGGATTGTCGGTAAGCGTCGTGCCGAAGTCGAGGGTGCCACGCGGCGCAGCCGGCTGAAAGATAGTGAATTCTTCTCGTCGAATCTCAGTGCCGAACTTCAGGGTATGGCGTCCCTTCACCCACGTGATGTTCTCGTTCAACACGTAGGTGTTCTGAATCTCCCGCGATGGAAGAAAGGTCGGACTACCGAGGGTGGGAGCACTGCCGTCGCCGAAGGTCAACTGGGGGAGGCCACCGATATCCGGCCCGAACGGCACACCGGGGAAACCGAGCTGCTGCGAAACATCTTCGTTGGAGAAGAAATTGAAGCGGTGGGAATTGATCCGGTTATAACCTAACCGGAATTCGTTGATCAGAGTTGGCTTGAAAAGGTGCGTCCAACTGGTCGCGAAGCTGCGATAAGCGTTGTCTTCAGTACCGCTGAAAAACCCTCCGCCATCGGCGAAACCAGGAAAAGTACCCGGGATCGAGCTCGGTTGATCTTCGTAGCTGAAGCGGAAGAAACCGTAATCGTTGTCAGTGTACTTCTGGTCGACGCGCACATCGAAGTTGTTGCGAGTCTCAGAGCGTACGGGGTTCGCAAGATAGTTGATGGCGGGATTGTTGACGACATTCTGCCCGGGATAAAGCGCGGCCAGTCTGAGGGCCAGGGGGTCAAGGAAACCGCCATTGGCCACCGCGGGATTCGTGGGAATCACATTGACCGGATTCCCACTGATGTCATAGCCGAAGGGGACTCCGCACAATATCGGATTGGTAGGCGTGCCGATGTTCTGGGTCAAGCGGTTATCAAAGATCTCGCCCACAAAGGTGGGGCGGCCGTTGCAATCTAGCGCCGGATTGCCGTTCGGATCCTGCGCTGGAGTACCAGTCAGCAGTTCCGTAAAGTCTCCGCCGATTTCCGCGGAGCTTGGCAACAGTACTGACTGAGTCTGTGCTTGGCGCAATCGCAATCCCTCGTAGTCGACGAAGAAGAAAGTGCGGTTCTTCACGATCGCTCCGCCGAAGGTTCCGCCAAACTGGTTCTGCTTGAAGGCCGGAGTAGGGAGTGTCGGATCATCGAAGTAGTTGCGCGCGTCCAACTTTTCGTTCCGTAGAAATTCCCATGCGCTGCCATGCCAGGAGTTCGTCCCGGACTTGATGGCAGCGTTGATAATTGCGCCGTTGCCGCGGCCGAACTCGGCGCTGTAGGCGTTCGTCTCTACCTTGAATTCCTGCAGGGCCTCGACTGGCGGTTGAACCACGTAGTTGGTTTCGTTGAGCAAGTCGGGCAGGTTGGAGTTGTTGTCGACTCCATCCAGAAGAAAGTTGTTTTGCAGCGAGCGTGCGCCATTGGAGCTGAAGCCGAAGCTGTTTTCGTCGCGCGCGCCTGGTTCACTAGGAGATGTGCCGGGGGTGAGCAGAGCCAGTTGAGCGAAGTTACGGCCGTTGAGGGGGAGATTCTCGGCTTGTCGACTGTCCACGACCTGCCCAAGCTCGCCCGTTTCCGTGTTGAGCAACGGAGCCACACCGGTCACGACAATCTGCTCCGACAATTTGCCGACTTCGAGCCTAACGTTGATGGCTACGCGTTGCTGCACATCGAGGTCGACGGGTTCGGAAACGGCCCGTTTAAAGCCCGCCTTCTCGACGGTCACGGTGTAGCGTCCGATGTGCAGGGCGCTGGCCACGAATTCGCCGGCCTGGCTGGTCTTCGAGGTAAATTTCTCGCCTCTCTCCACATCCGTGACCGTGACGCTGGCGCCGGGTACGACTGCGCCGCTCGCGTCGGTTACGGTGCCGACAATGGTGCCCGCATCTTTCTGGGCCCAGCACAGAGCGGAGGCAAGAACGAGCAAGATGGAAAGAAGAGCGAACCGGAAAGTACGCGCTGCTGGCATAAGCGGCTCCTTCACTGCCGACTCCGGCCGATTCATGGGGAGCGGTCCCGACCGGATGTTCTGCAGTACGAACTGCGCTGCTTTTGAGGTATATTACGAACACTTACTTTTACTTTCGTTCTGGAGCGATGTCAAGGACGAAAGTGCGACTTGGCAGGTGGCTTGAGGAAGCAGGGCCGATTTCGGCGGACTCGACGTAAATCCGGCCCGACGCAAATACATCAATGAAATACATAAGACAAATGAACCTGCCAGTCGGTGAGGAAGAAAAACCGGGTGACGCCGGGGGTATACTGAGCCTTCATCTCCAAAGAGTACGAATGGAAAGCATTCGAAACCGGTCCGCGCTCTGCAAAGGATAGTCATGCTACGCACCTGGTTCTTGCAAATCGCCCTTTCGCTGGCGTGTGCCGTCGGCGTGGCGCAAACAACCAAGCCGCAGATTGGATATCAAGTCGATCCCAATGCTGGGCAGAAAAAGACGGTTTTGCTGAAAGACTTCAAGCCGCTCTCGATGCTGCATGCGTCGGAGCATTCGATCGAGAAAGCGAAATTCTATGTGATCGACGTCCACAGTCATGTCAACGACGCCGCCAGGATTGACGAGCACATGGCTCCCGCTCGCGTGATCGAGGTCATGAACGCCACCAACGTTAGAACTATCGTCATTCTGACCGGCATGTGGGGAGACAAACTGCAAGGCGTGATCGACGAAATGGTGAAGCCGTATCCCGGCCGCTTTATGGTCTTCACACAGCTGGATTGGAGCCGCATCGATGATCCGGAGTTTGGCAATGAAATGGTGGCGCTGCTTCGCGATTCTGTTTCTCGCGGAGCTCGTGGCCTGAAGTTGCTTAAAGATTTCGGTCTCGGCGTCCGCGATAAGAACGGCAAGCTCATCGCCATCGACGATCCCCGTTTCGATCCGGTCTGGGACGAGTGCGGTCGTTTGGGAATTCCAGTCTTCATTCACACGGGAGATCCGGAAGCATTCTTCCTCCCCGTCGACGCAACCAACGAACGCTACGAAGAACTGATCGACCATCCTGACTGGAGTTTCTACGGACGCGACTATCCGAGCCTGAAATCTCTGCTGGAAGCGCGGAATCGCGTCTTTGCGCGGCATCCGCACACGAACTTCGTATCGCTGCACATGGGTTGGCCGGAAAACCTGGATTGGGTGCAATCGATGCTCGACCAGTTCCCCAACGTGATGGTGGAATTCGGAGCGCGCGAGGCTGAACTCGGACGCCAGCCTCGCCGTACTCGGGAGCTGTTTCTCAAGTACTCCGACCGCGTGATGTTCGGCACGGACAACGACGTGACCGAGGGCTTATATCGCAATATTTTCCGCTGGCTCGAAACCGGGGACGAATATTTCGATTATTGGGATGCGCCCGGTCAGGGACGATTCAAGATCAGCGGCCTTGCGCTTCCTGACGACGTCCTCGAAAAGATTTATCACAAAAACGCAGAACGGCTGTTCAGCCAGTTTCATCCTGCCATGCAGAAAAAGGAGGGCCAGTGAGTTCACTCGCTCGTCGCACTTTTGCTCTCACACTCGTCGCGTTAATTATCGCGCTCACGCAGAGCTGTTCTCATCCCCAACAAACACCACAATCGAAGGAACCGCCGAGCCAGCCGTCTGCGATTCTCGTCGATGTGAAGTCCGGAGGCCCGCTGGTGGTGACCACGAGCGACGCGGTCTTTGAAGTATCTCCTAACGGCTACGTCCAGGCTTTTCTGCTGCGAGACGGGCAGCGTCTGACGCTGGATGATCCTCAGGCCGGAAAGCCCAGCGAGAGTGATTACATTCAGCAAGGAAGTGACGAAGTTCACTTCACCCTCGACTTCGATCAGGCCAAGGTGCTTGAAGCGATGGGCAAGTTGGGACGCGGGAAACGCATCACTATCCCGGCGCAGGTTCTGGGCCACACGCCTGCTCCCGTTCAGAGAGTGCTCACGGTTGAGGCTTACGACGATTTTCCGAACCTGTTGCTTTCGACGGTTGAATACAAGAATGCAAGCAATGCGGACATCGCCTTAGATAAGGTTGTCGCGCAACGGCACCGCTTCAGTGCGAGGCAGGCAGACTCGAAAGCTGCTCCTTACGATATGTGGTCATTTCAGGGATCGAGCTACGACTGGGGCAAGGATGACGTATACAAGCTGAAGCCCGCATCGGCGCAACCGAACCTGATGGGCGAAGCCGTAAAAGGCGGCTATGGCGGAGGCATTCCGGTCGTCGCCTTCTGGACCGGCTCGGTGGGCGAGGCCATCGGACATGTTGAGACTCTGCCGTTGACTCTTTCCATTCCTGTCAAGGTTGATGGCGATCAGCGTGTCGATGCGGAAATTGACATGCCGGCGCAAACTACGTTGAAGCCGGGCGAGTCCTTCTCGACTCCGCGAACCTTCGTCGCCGTATACCACGGTGATTTTTACGAGCCGCTACGTTTGTGGTCGAGCGTGCTGCAGAAAGAAGGATGGGAAATCCCCAAGCCTTCTGGTGAGGCCTACAACGTGAGCTGGTGTGGATGGGGCTATGAGTTCAACGTTACTCCAGCGCAGATGGAAGGAACGATTCCCAAGCTGAAAGAGTTCAACATCAAGTGGGCAACGCTCGACGATCGTTGGTTTGATACCTATGGCGATTGGAACCCTCGCAAGGAAACGTTCCCGGACGATTCCATCAAAACCATGGCGGACGACTTTCATCGCCAGGGCCTGCGCATACAGCTGTGGTGGTTGCCGATCGGAGTCGAAGATGGCCAGGGGAAATGGGAGTCGCACAAATACATCATCTCGAAAGTTGTGAAGGAACATCCCGAGTGGCTCATTCTTGATAAAGACGGTAAGCACGGACGCATGACTCGCGACCTTGCGGCGCTGTGCCCTGCCGTTCCCGAAGTGCAGGCTTACTACAAACAGTTGACTGAAAAGTTCATTCGCGATTGGGGATACGACGGCTCGAAGCTCGACAACATCTATTCTGTTCCGAAGTGTTACAACCCGGCACATCATCACAAGTCGCCACAGGACTCCGTGAATGCGGTGGCTGATGTTTACAAGACCATCTTTCAGACTACGCGCGCGCTGAAGCCCGATAGCGTGACCCAGAGCTGTCCCTGCGGCACGCCTCCGTCGCTGGCTTGGCTTCCCTACCTTGACCAGGCGGTGACGGCCGATCCGGTAGGCGCGACGCAAGTGCGGCGCCGTATCAAGATGTACAAAGCTCTGCTCGGGCCTGACTCCGCCGTGTATGGAGATCACGTCGAGCTCTCTGTGATGGATCGTGTCGGCAAAGACTGGCGGGAGCACGGCGAAGATTTCGCTTCTACCATCGGTACAGGCGGCGTGGTCGGAACCAAGTTCGTGTGGCCCGAACTCGGTCCGCACTACAAAGAAGTCAACCTCACCGACCATAAAGACGAAGTCTGGAAAAAGTGGATCGGCCTGTACAACGAGAAGATGCTTTCACGCGGCAACTTCCTCGATCTCTACACCTACGGGTACGACTGGCCGGAGGCCTATGCCATTGAGAAAGATGGAAAGATGTACTACGCGTTCTTTTCCAGCGATCAGAACTCGGACTGGAAGGGAGAAGTGGAGCTTCGCGGGCTAAAGCCGGGGACCTATCACGTCACTGACTACGAAACCGGCACATCGCTCGGCACGGTTGACGCCACAACTGGAAAGAATCCGAAACTGGCAACCAGTTTCCACCATCACCTGTTGCTGGAGGTAGGTCCCTAGCCGGTAGGAGAGTGCCGGCGCAAAAAACTCTGCACCGATGCGAGATCGCGAAATGCCTCGGTGCCGCCCGGGCAGGTCGTCGAGAAGGCGCCGGCCAAGTTGCCCCATCGCAAACAAGTGCCGAGGTCTGCGCCGCGCACGTATTGCGAGAGGAAGCCAGCGTCGAAGCTATCCCCCGCGCCTACCGGGTCCACGAAGTCGACCTGAATCGCGGGGCTGACGATCTGTTCTTGCCTGCGTTGCGCGATCGCTCCTTTTTCTCCCATCTTCACGACGAGTAGTGGGACCCTTTCGGCAAATCGCGCTAATGCTGTTTCAAGATCGTCGGTATGCGCGATGCGTTTGAGTTCGCGCTCGCTGGGCAGGAACACATCGACATACCGCAGCACGTTCATCAACCCGCTCTCCCACCTGTCTTCTGGGTCATCGTTCGTGTCTAACGAGATTGTCAGTCCGGCTGCTTTCAATTTACGGAACAACTCTTCCACGTGCGGGGTAAGGCTTCGCTGCAGAAAGAATGACGAAAGGTGGAAGTGCTGGGCGTCGGTGAGATAGGCGATGTCCAGGTCAGCTAATGTCAGGTCGAAGATGGTTCCCGGATAAGTCAGGATGTTGCGCAATTTTCGGCGCTGCAGGATTACCGTGAGTCCAGTCTTGCTCGGGCCAGCGACTCGGCGCACTCCGGTGACGTCGACTGCGCCCGCAGCCAGACGGTCAACGGCGATTTGGCCAAGGGGATCGTCGCCAATGCGCGAGGCGAAGCCGACCTTGCATCCCAAAGCAGCCAGATTGTGCGCGACGATTGCTGATGAACTCCCCAGGGTCAGCGCCATCCGATCGGCGAGCAGTTCGCGTTCCGGCGGAAGTTCCGCGGGAAGTCCGTAGAGAATTAAATCGAGATTCAGTTCTCCGGCAATCGTGACATCAAAACGCGGCATGCTTGATTTCTTCCCGCGGATCTTCGTCATCAAGAACGACGACGCGGCTCAGATTGCGCGGAGCGTCCGGATCGAGTCCCTTTTCTAACCCGGTGCAGAGCCCCATCAGTTGACCGGGAAGCAGATAAAGGGGCGCCCGAGCCATTTCCGGGGCATCTGCGTTGAGCTCAATCAAAAGATCGGCCGCGGCCCGCGCTCTGACGTCAGCTCGGTTGGCCACGACCAGCGTCGTGCCACCCAGCCGTTTCACTTCCTCAAGCACAGAAAGTTCTTCGGTGTAGGCGGTCTCTGAAAGTAGAACGCCGATGAGAGTTTTCGCGCTCACGATGGATTTCGGACCGTGTCGGAATTCGAGCGCGTGGAAGTTCTGAGCATAAGAAATCGACATCTCCGTAAGCTTCAGCGCGGACTCGCAGGCGATCCCGTAAAGCGTACCTTGTGCCAGAAAGACATAGTCATCGAAGGAATTCGAACGCACAAAGTCGCGAACCCTTGCGGGCAGCGTGCGTAACAGTGCTTGTGCGCTGGCAGCAATCCCGCGTTGTGCAAGCATGAAGTCCTGCTGATCTCCGATGGTGGCCGCAAGCGCCTGCAAGGTGAGCAGCATCGAGGTAAACGAGCGCGTCATGACCGTGCTCTGCTCGTCCGCCGCAGACAATACGATCGCGCTGGTTACCAGTTTTTCTAACGCCTGATGGGGTGTGCAACTGACGCCCAGAGTCACGATGCCGCGCTTGGATAGTTGTTCAGCGACCCGCAAGACTTCCGATGTTCTGCCGGAGCGCGAAATCAGAACAGCGGCGACGGTTTTGCTCGCACGGATCTGCTTGGGATAGAGCAGAACTTCCGAGGCTGGCAGTGCCTGCGCACGCAACCCAGCAAGGGCCACCATGGTCGATGCCGCACTGAGCGCTACATAGTAGCTGGAGCCACAGCCGATGAACACCCACTCTTCGATTCCTGCAAACTGCCGGGCAAGTTCGTTCAGCTTTGCGCTGCGGTGCAGCGAGTCGAGCGAAGCGTTCCAGCATTCGGGTTGGCTGAGAATCTCAGCTTCGGTTTGCGCACCGTTTGCTTTTGGCAGATGCCCGTCGTTAGACAATCGTCACCTCAATGCCGGACTTCTTGAGTGCGTTCAAGTCGGAACGTGGGATGCCACGGTCGGTAACGATGCCGTGCAGCGCCGACGGCGCAACGATCAACGAGAGGCTCCTGCGTCCGAACTTGCTCGAATCACACACCGCCACGGTTCGCTTGGAGATTTCTACCATCACCCGGTTCACTTTCGCTTCCAGAAGATTGGGCGTGCTTAAACCGTAATGCACATCGAATCCATCGACTCCCAGAAACAATAAGTCAGCGTTCAACCGGTGCAGGGTTTCTTCCGCGATCGGCCCAACCAGGGAAAACGAATTCTTTCGCAGCGTGCCACCCGTAAGAATGACTTCCACCGCGGTTCCGGAAAGCTCGGTAGCAATGTTGACCGCGTTCGTGATAATCGTCAGATTTCGAAAGTCGCGCAAAGCCCGAGCAATCTCGGTTGTGGTCGTCCCCGAATCCAGAATTACGACCTGCCCTTCCTGCACGGTGCGGGCAGCTTCTTTTGCGATCAGCAACTTTTCCTTGCGATGTAAATTCTGCTTCTCAAGCAGTGCTGGATCGTCTAACGCTCCCTCGGTCGCCGGCAGCGCACCACCGTGAGTGCGGTGAATCAAGCCGTGGGCGTGCATCTCCTCTAGATCTTTGCGAATCGTCACTTGGGAAGTGCCGAATCTTTTCGTCAGATCCTGCACCAGCACCCGGCCGTCCCGCTTGAGGATTTCGAGGATTGCCCGCCGGCGTTCTTCGTAGAGCAAGAAAACTCCAAAGAACCACTTTTCTTCGTATTTCGTTTTATATCGTTTGGTTTCGTTTGTCCAGCGAAAAGCCGTAGCGCTTTGGGATGGTTCAACAAATCTGCCGCCTCCTTGCTGGCCGTCAACGGCAAGGAGGACGACTGGAATACGATCGAGGACTTGTATATCTTGCTCGAGAATGGCGATCCAAAAGCGGCGCGTTTATCGCGGAGGCCACATGAGATGACCCCGGAGCTCTGGCAAGTTGGTGATGAACTGGTTATGGGCGCAACTTCTTTGTTAAGGATCTGAGGATGAAATTTTGCAGGCCGGGTTAGTTCCCGCGGAGGACAAATATCTTGATCTCTCTTATTACCGTCAAGCCCTTTCAAGCTTGAAGCCGGTGCGATCCTTTATTCATCGACCACAGGATTACGCAAAGTCCCGACGCCCTCGACAATAACTTCCACCACGTTTCCGGCCACGACGGGCCCAACCCCCTTTGGCGTACCCGTCGCGATCAGATCGCCGGGCAGCAACGTCATGAATTCGGAGATGTATCGCAACACCACATCGAGAGGAAAAATAAACTCCCGCGTGTTGCCCTGCTGGCGCACTTCGCCGTCGACTCGCGTCTCGACATTGACCCCTGCCCAAGGATCGATTTCATTGGTCACAACCGGACCTGCGGGACAGAACGTATCGAAACCCTTGCCGCGCGTCCACTGCCCATCTTTCTGCTGCAGGTCACGCGCGGTGAAGTCGTTCACGGCGGTGTATCCAAGGATGTAGGGCTTTACATCTTCATCTGGTCGCAACTTGTGGCACACGCGCGCGATCACGACACCCATCTCACCTTCGTAGTCTGTCCGGGCCGAAATCTTCGGGCGCACGATTTTCTTACCCGGATCCAGCAGCGAGGAAGGCGGCTTCAGAAAAATCAACGGTTCCTTCGGCACTTCGTTTCCCAATTCAGAGGCGTGCTCACGATAGTTGCGTCCTACGCAAACAATCTTCGAGGGCTGAACTGGCGCCAGCACTTTCGCTTCTGCAAGTGCGATCGGCGAGATACGCTTCGTGGGCAGATCTTCCAGTTCTCCACCACTCTCGGCAAAATGGAGTAGCAGGCGAGTGATTTCTTCTTTTCCCGCCGCGGATTCCACCAGCCCATATTGCGTTCCGCCTTCGAATTGAAACCGGCAATATTTCATAAGAGTTCTTCGTTTACGCGCCTTGATTCTCGATGACCCAGCGCCTCGGCGCAAGCGAGACGGCCGTTGCAAGTTCGGATCATGATGTCGATCAATAATAGTGACACAAATTGGCGATCCGATTTTGGAGGCCGTACGCTCGAATCCACACCCGTGGTGGGCGAACTAAACCCTGACACTCTCCGTACCGTAATCTCAAAACCAATGTGATCGAGGAAATGCTTAATCGACCCAAGTTAGAAACTGGAAAACCGGAAGCTCGCTAATTCAATGACGGGATTGAAGTAAATGGTCGGGGAGAGAGGATTTGAACCTCCGACCCCCTGGTCCCGAACCAGGTGCTCTACCAGGCTGAGCCACTCCCCGACACGCGCGGATGCATGAGCGAAAGTGGGGCAGAGGATGCCTGTCTCTCGCTCAATGCGATTATAACATTGGACCTCTTCCCTTCTCATGGATACGGGCTTCGCTCTGAACGTAGCGGCCGACGCGTCCAAAACCGCACTTCCTATAAAATGAGGGCGCACTCCACGTCCATTGATGATTGCACTCACCGCCGCCGCATTGTTGACGCCTCTCGAATCCATTGAGCGGCCTATTCTCATTTTGGATGGGAGCGTGGTTCGAGAGATTGGCTCCCGCGACACTCGTGAAATCCCTCGCAACTGCAAGGTGATCGATTTTGGCGATGACATTTTGGCGCCGGGCTTCATCGATATTCACATCCACGGCGCCGCCGGGCACGACGTCATGGAGTCCGATGCTGGAGCCCTGCCCGCAGTCGAAGGCTTAATCGCACGCCACGGCGTCACTAGCTACTTTCCGACCACCGTGACCGCCCCTCTCGATGACACGCTGCGATCTCTGGATCGATTGGCGCAAGCGATCGAGACACGCGATGAATTGGACGGTGGTGCGCGAGCCCGGCCGCTTGGTATTCATCTGGAAGGCCCGTTCATCAGCCATGCGCGCCGAGGAGTGCATCCAGCTGCGTCTCTTTTAGAGCCCACGCTGGCTACATTTGAGCGTTTCTGGGAAGCTGCCCGCGGTCAGATTCGAGTCATGACCATAGCGCCAGAATTGCCGGGAGCCCTTGAGGTGATTGCCGTGGCTGCGAAGCGTGGAGTTTGTGTGAGCCTGGGACACTCCGACGCGGACGCCGAGACTACACGTGAAGCAATCGAGGCCGGCGCCCGGCACGCCACCCACACGTTCAACGCCATGCGGCCACTGAACCATCGCGACCCCGGCATTGTAGGCACCGTGCTGACGGACAATCGCTTGAGCGCAGACATCATTGCCGACGGAATACATCTAGACCCGGTGATCGTAAAACTATGCCTGCGAAGTAAGGGAGTCGACAATGCCGTATTGATCACTGACGCGACGGCCGCGACGGGCATGCCAGACGGGCGTTACCGTCTCGGAGATCTCGAGGTCGAAGTGAAAGACGGAAAATGCCTCTCGGAAGGCAAACTCGCCGGTAGCGCACTTACATTGGACCGGGCGGTACGTAACGCAATGGAATTCGGAGAGTGGAGTCTACCGGATGCGGTCCGGGCGGTTACCATCAATCCTGCGCGAATTACAAATGCGATGCGACTGGGGCATTTGCAGGCCGGGGCGTGTGCGGATTTCGTAGCATTGACTCGAGCGGGAGAGGTTAGGCGGACCATCATTGGCGGCAGAGGATTATGACGCCGCCCACTTTTTTAGGAGAAGACATGGCCGACAAAAACGGATTTCCTCACTATATGTTGAAGGAAATATTCGACCAGCCCGAGAGTTTGCGGACTATGATCGCTCCGCGCGTCTCACTGGAAGAAGGAACGGTCAGGCTCGAAGATGTGCACATCGGTGCAGAAGAACTTTGCGCACTGCGACGGATCAACATCGTCGCGTCGGGCACCAGTCGCCACGCTGGTATGGCTGGCCAGTACATGATCCAGGACTTGGTGAACCTGCCGGTCGACGTGGACTACGCCAGCGAGTTTGAATACCGCAATCCTCTGATTGGCCGCAGCGAGTTGACGATCGTCATTACGCAGTCGGGAGAAACGGCCGATACCACCGCTGCCCAGAGAGAGGCTAAAGCCAAGGGCTCGCGTACCATCGCCATTTCAAATGTCGTCGGTTCAACCATCGCGCGCGATGCCGATGGAGTGATCTACACCAACGCCGGCCCCGAGATCAGCATCGCTTCCACCAAGGCGTTTACCGCGCAAATGGCCTGTTTATTCCTGTTTGCAGTTTACCTGGGGCAAGCGCGGGGCCAACTGACGAAGGCCCAGATCCGCTCTCATGTGGGCGAACTTCTTGAACTTCCGCAGAAGGTCAAAACGGATTTGCAGTCTGCTATTGATTGCGAACGGTTAGCGGATCGTTATCATAAATCCGACGACTTTCTCTTTCTCGGCCGAGCCATTCACTACCCTGTTGCCATGGATGGCGCGCTGAAATTGAAGGAAGTGTCGTACGTTCACGCCGAAGGATATCCGACAGGAGAAACCAAGCACGGGCCGAACGCGCTGATCGACGAGAGTCTGCCGGTGGTCATCATCGCCACTTGCGATCCGAACGATGCGGGTTCGGTTCTCCGTTATGAGAAGAGCGTAAGCAATATCAAGGGATTCAAAGCCCAGTCGAGTCCGGTCATTGCGATTGTATCCGAGGGCGATACGGAGGTGACGAAAGTGGCGGATCAGGTCATTTTCGTGCCGAAGGCATCTGAACTATTGTCGCCGATTCTCGAGATCGTGCCCTTGCAGCTGTTCGCCTATTACATGGCGGTGAAGCGAGGGTTGGACGTGGACCGACCGCGGAACCTGGTGAAATCAGTCACCATCGAGTAGGACTAGTTAGGTTTGCGGTTTTTATCGGCCAGGTGGCGCAGCACAATCGTGTCGCCGGCGTATTTGAACTTCTCGAGGAACGCGGCTTCCTGCCCGAAGGTGGCATCTTCGGTGACTTTTTTGCGAATGCTTTGACGCAGCCGCTCTCCCTCTTCCGATTCATTATTCATGACCTGCATATAGAACCAGAGGAAGTGCCGCATCTGGTCGAGGGCCGACTTCAGCACCTGCAATGCATCCATCTCGGGAAGGTCGCCTATGGATTCCATCATCTCCGGATCGGAAGGAACGTCCATGGCGACAGTGTTGAGCTGCTGTTGGATGGCGCGCAGATCTTCAGTCACGCGCAGAATGCGAATCTGAATATCTTCGAGGTACTGGTCTCGGTCCATGTTGTCGTGTCTTCCTGCTTAAAAAGACATCTCAACATCTCATCGGCAACGAGGAGCGAACAGATGTCCCACGTGCATGCGCTTTCGTAATTCTTGTCATTACTTTGGTATGACGGCCCTCGCGAAGATTACTCGCAGCCTGCGGCGTTGCCCAAACACCTTGATTGGCGCGGGTTTGGCGGGCCGTCAGCGCGCGGGGAGTTCCGAACCGATGCTCACATCAGCTTTAAATGCGCGAGGGTAATCAGCACCGCTTGCTCGGCTTCCGTAACGTCGGGCGAAAGGTCCTCCGCTCGATAGGTCCGTAGTAACCTCCCGAGTCGGCGTGCGTGACGCTTGTTTGTGCGGTCCCCAAAGTGCTAGGCTACGCCGTCTCATGAAACATTCCTGGGCTGTGCTTCCGATTCTTCTGTCCGCAACTGTTCTGTGTCATTCGCAGAGCTTGTCAGCTGAGGTTTTCTCCCAGAAAGACGTTGCGGTGCCCATGCGTGATGGGGTGATTTTGCGGGCCGACATTCTGCGCCCCAAGCAGGAGGGACAATTCCCGGTGCTCGTTTATCGAACTCCTTATGGCAAGGAGTCGGCGCTGAAGGATTACACAACATTTCATCATGCTGCAGAGCGCGGATATGCGGTCGTGGTGCAGGATGTGCGCGGACGTTACGCTTCGGCTGGCGAGTTCCGTCCTTATGAGAACGAAGGACGCGATGGATACGACACCATCGAGTGGGCGGCCAGCCAGCCCTGGTCGAATGGCAATGTCGGAACCTTCGGCTTGTCGTACCCGGGAGCGGTGCAGTGGTTGGCGGCGGTTGAAAACCCTCCGCATCTGAAGGCTATGGTTCCGGCTATGACGTTTTCGACTCCGCAGAACTTCTTCTACGCCTGGGGCCCTTGGGATCTGTCATGGATCGACTGGATCTGGGACAACATTGCACCCGACGTTCGGGCGAAAAAGAACCTGCCCGGTCCCAAGACCTATGAGGAAGCGATTGCGGCTTGGAAGGATGCCGGTCCGAAAATGGAGCGGGAGTTGCCGCTCGATCAACTCGAAGAGTTGCACGGCATCGCTCCTTATTACTACGACTGGCTCAGCCATCCTCCGGAAGATCCATGGTGGCAGTGGTGCGAGTTGCAGAACAAATATGATCGCGTCCACGCTGCGGTGCTCAATTTTTCGGCCTGGTACGACGATAACTACGGACCCGAGGGAGCAACCACAAACTTTGCCGGACTGCTGAAAGCGCGCACTCGAGAGAAAGATCCGCAAGCTCACTTGTTGCTCGGGCCCTGGGTTCATGGTGTCGGTAGCACGGCAAAGACGAAAGCCGGCGAACGCGAATTCGGTGCAGCAGCAGCGATTGACTATGACGAAGTGGTTCTCCGCTGGATGGATCACTATTTGCGCGGTATCGACAACGGGGTCGAGAAAGAGCATCCCGTCCGGTATTTCGTCATGGGCGATAACCAGTGGCACGAGGCGGCTTCGTGGCCTCCAGCCGCCGAAAAGACAAACTACTACCTGAGCACCGGAGGCACGCTTTCAACGCAAGTATCCGCTGACGGCGCGAAACCGGTTTCGTTCATTTCCGATCCCTCGCATCCGGTTATGAATCCGTATGATTCATCCGGCGCACACGACTACCGAGAGCTAACGAAACGTCCTGACGTTCTGTCTTTCGAGACAGAGCCACTTGAGAAAGATATTGAAGTGTCAGGTCCAATCGAGGCGGTCGCTTACATCGCTTGTGATTGCCGCGACACGGATCTTTATGTTCGCCTTCTGGACGTCGCGCCCGATGGGACGGCGTTCAATGTCATGAGCCCGGGGCTGGACGTAATCCGCGCCAGTTATCGTGACCTTGCGGGGGGCCGACAGTTGCTCACACCGGGACAGATTTATGCACTGCGATTGCAACATTTGATTACGAGCAACGTGTTCAAGAAGGGCCATCGCATCGAGGTACAGGTTTCCGCCACGTTTTTTCCCAACTTCTCGCGGAACCTTCAGACGGGAGAGTCAGAAGCGACCTCGGCGAAGATGCGCCCCGCGAATATTTCTCTTTACGTGGACCGCCAACATCCTTCGCGGATCGTCTTGCCCATCGTATCGAGATGAACCGGTTGCATCGCACGATATAATCGCGCCGTCCCGAGGAGGAACGCTTGCTCATTTGCGATCGCCTGTTCCTGTTTTTCTTTTTGCTGGCCGGATGCTCGCCTCTCCTCTGCCAACGCGATCCCGTTCTGCAGCAGATCGATGTTCCTCACCGCTATTACTATCGCGAAATGTATCTTCCACAGCTCACCACGGGACCCAGCGCGGCGGCATGGACATCTGATTCGCGCTCGCTCGTCTACTCAATGGCGGGCTCCTTATGGCGACAGAAGCTCGATTCCACCGATACTGAGCAACTTACGGCAGGCGCTGGCTATGACTACCAGCCGGATTGTTCCCCCGATGGACATTGGGTGATTTATTCGTCCTACTGGAAAGACGCGATCGAACTCTGGGCTTTGAACCTGGATAACAAGAAAACCGAGCAGATTACTTTTGGCGGAGCGGTCAATGTCGAGCCGCGGTTTTCCCCTGATGGAAAGCGGGTTGCGTTCGTATCAACTTCCTACAAGGGACACTTCCATATTTTTGTCGGAGAGTTTCGTGACGGCGAATTGAAGAATGTGCAGCGGATCACGGGCGAAACCCGCACCACTCTTCCCCGCTTTTATTACAGCCCGATCGATCACGAAATCAGCCCCGCATGGTCGGCCGATGGCAAGGAAATCGTCTTCGTTTCGAACCATGGACATGTGTATGGCACGGGCGGTTTTTGGCGGATGAAAGCCGAGGCCGGCGCTGAGCCGCGCGAGATTCATTACGAAGAGACCGCATGGAAGGCGCGTCCGGATTTCTCTCCCGATGGTAAACGGCTCATTTACGCGTCGTATCTGGGACAAACCTGGCATCAGCTTTGGGTGATGCCGTCAGAAGGTGGCGACCCATTTCCTCTTTCTTATGGCGACTTCGATAACGTGAGTCCACGCTGGTCGCCCGATGGTAAGCGCATCGCGTTCATCTCGAATCGCGGAGGTAACACGTCGCTCTGGATTCAGGAGACTCTTGGCGGCGCCCAAACGCAGATTGCCGTGAAGGAACGCCACTACTTGAAGCCCATGGGCAGGCTCGCGATTCACGTCTTAGACGCGGCCGGACATCCTACCGCTGTGCGCATTTTCTTGACTGGCGAAGACGGACGCACTTACGCGCCCGAAGATGTATGGATGCACGCCGAAGACAGCTTCGTTCGATCCGAGCGTCCTTACGAATCACACTACTTCAACAGCGACGGTTCAACCGAGGTCGCGGTTCCCAGTGGACAAGTGGATGTCGAGATAATGAAGGGCTTTGAATTCCGCTTCGAGAAGAAGAGTGTTCACGTTGCTGAGGGCGAGTTGCGGGAACTCACGATTCGGCTGGAACCGCTGAACCTGCCGAAGAGTCCCAACTCGCATTGGGTGAGCGCCGATCTGCACGTGCACATGAATTACGGCGGCACGTATCGAAATACGCCGAAGCACCTGGTCGCGCAAGCCGCGGCAGAAAATCTGCCCATCGTTGAGGATCTGGTCGTTAACAAAGAGCAGCGCATCCCCGACATCGCGTACTTCAGCACTAAGCCAGACGCGGCTTCGACCGCCACGAACCTGCTCTTGCACGGACAGGAATTTCACACCAGCTACTGGGGACACCTTGGGCTACTGAATCTGACCCGCAATTTCCTCCTGCCGGATTACGCCTCCTACGGCAACACCGCGGCCGCCAGCCTTTTTCCGGCAAACGCGACAGTGGCGGATCTGGCGCATGAGCAGCAAGGATTGGTCGGCTACGTTCATCCTTTCGATTTCGCCCCCGATCCAGTGGGTGACCCTTCGCTCACCCACGATCAGCCGCTCGATGTTGCGCTGGAACTTCCGGTCGATGTCGCGCTAGGTAAAGTCGACTACATCGAGGTCGTCGGTTTCAGCGACCACAAGTCCACGGCCAGCGTCTGGTATCGCCTGCTGAATTGCGGCTTTCGCTTACCTACCGGCTCGGGGTCAGACACCATGGCAAACTACGCGTCTTTGCGCGGCCCGGTTGGCCTTAATCGCGTGTACGCCAATGTTCCGAACGGCCCGCTCGATATTCATGCCTGGCTCACTTCTTTGAAGCTGGGACGAACCTTCGCGACGAACGGCCCGCTAGTGGGATTCACTCTGGGGGACATGCAGCCAGGCGAAGAGTTGCGCCTGCCCGCCGGAGAGAACAAGGTCAAGTTTTCCACGTGGATGCGCTCGTTGGTGCCCGTCGATCACCTGCAAGTAGTGTGCAATGGAAAAGTCGCAAGCGACCTGAAACTCGACGACAATCACGAATCAGCCGACATCACTGATACGATTCCGATCACTCAGAGTGGTTGGTGCGTATTGCGAGCTTATAGCGACAAAGCCGAGCATCCGGTACTGGACGACTATATCTACGCGACGACTAGCCCCGTCTATGTGAACGTCGCGGGTTCGCCGCTCAAGCCTGGGGAGGATGCGGCCTACTTCGTCGCCTGGATCGATCGCCTCATCGCCACCGCCAAGTCCAATCGCGATTGGAATACCGACGCAGAGAAGACCGCCGTCCTCAGCTTGCTCGACTACGCGCGTAACATCTACGCGCAGATGGAAAAATAACGGCTTAGGCCCCGGCCTCCATCTCGAGCAGCGCCTTCTTGCGATTGACTCCCCAGCGGTAGCCTCCCATGTCTCCATTGCCGCGAACGATTCGGTGACAAGGAATAGCCACCGCAACCGGATTGGTTGCACAGGCACGGGCCACGGCTCGAGACGCCGTAGGTTGTCCGATGCCCTTCGCAACCTCGCCGTAGGAACGAGTAGCGCCGAACGGAATCGATTGGAGATAAGACCACACCTTGCGTTGGAACGCCGTGGCCTGAATGTCGAGCGGCAACGCGGCGTTCAGCTTGTGCCCTCGCATCTGCCGCAGCAGATCTTTCTTCCATACTTTCATCGCTTCGTCGTCGCGGCGTCGGACTGCAAACGGAAACTCATGTTTGAGTCCGTGTTCCAGTTCATCGTCAGAATTCGCAAACTGGATTGCGCAAATGCCCTTGTCGGTTGCCGCAATCAAGAGGCGCCCTAACGGAGAATCGGCGATGGTGTAACGGATCGGCGCCGCAATCGCTCCCCGCCGGTATTTGTCAGGAGTCATTCCAAGCTGCGAAGCAGTCCGTTCATAGAGCCGGCTGCTGGAACTGTATCCCGCGTCATACATCGCTCGCGTCACGGAATGGCCGGCCCGCAAATTGCTCTTCAGTTGATTGAGTCTGCAGGAATCCGCGTAGGCGCGTGGCGTGATCCCCAGCACTGCTTTGAAGGTTCGCTGCAGGTGGAACGGGCTCTGGCGAAATTCCTTGCCCAAACGTGACAGCGTGATCGGTTCATCGAGATGCTGTTCGATATAGCGACAGATGGCCTTGACCATTTCCATCTGCGCATTGCCACCCGCAGCCCGGGGACGGCACCTCAGGCAGGCACGATAACCCGCCTTCTCCGCTTCGTCGGGCTTGCGGAAGAACGTGACATTTTCGCGGCGGGGCCGTTTCGAGGGACACGATGGCCGGCAGTAGATTCCAGTGGAGGACACGGCAAAAACAAATTTGCCATCCTCGTTCGCATCTCGCGCCATCACCGCTTGCCAGTTTTGACTCTCGTTGTTCCGTGCCATCTCGGTCGGCTCCGTCAGGTTGAGTATCGCATTGCTTGTCATCATGAGGTAGAGTTTAGGACCCATGGCGGCAGTGGGCTATCCAAAGCTTGCGGTCAAAGCAAAATTCGCAAGAGTCTCGATTACCATAGCGATAATGATGATTCTCGCGGGCAATTCGTCGCCGCAGGCTGCGTTGCCAGAAGGGGTCGCCCAATACATCGGTCACGATATTTCGCTGGATGCGGCGAAACCTGCGGACGAGTGGAAGGTCGCCACCCCTGTCGTCTTTGCCTCAGATTGGCAAGGACGTAATCCCGATCCCAGCCGTGAGACTCAGGTCCGATTGTTGTGGAGTTCTCACTTCCTCTACTTGCGTTTTGAGTGCCGTTATCGCGAGATCTCTGTGTTCGAGGATGCTGAAGCAAACGGACGCCGCGATCATCTCTGGGACCGCGACGTCGCCGAGGCCTTTCTGCAGCCCGACCCGTCGCGTCCGCATTTCTACAAGGAATTCGAAGTCAGCCCAAACGGCATGTGGATCGACCTCGATATCTCTCCCACCGGCCTCGCCGATTTGAAAAGCGGCATGCGACGCTCGGTGATTCTGGATGAAAAGCGCAAAGTCTGGATTGCGGAGTTATCGATTCCCTTCGTAGCATTGACACCCCACTTCGATCCCACGAAGACCTGGCGCGCCAACTTTTACCGGGTAGAAGGCTCGAAAGAGCCACGAACCTACATGGCCTGGAGCGCGACGAATACTCCCGAACCGAACTTTCACGTCCCAGGATTCTTCGGCGTTCTGAGGTTCAGCAAATGACGTTTACGGCGGCCTGCAGTAAGGCGTAATCTGTTGCCGACTTCCTAACATCCTTTTCAAGGAGCAACCATGCGTCAGAGTGCTCGTGTTGTTCTCGTGTTTCTTTTGTTCACCTCCTTCCTCGCTGCTCAAAAAGCGCAGCCCGGACTTCTCAGTTCCGACGATCTGAAGCACGCGGTACCCAGCGGGTACTTTTTCGACGGGCAATCGGCGCCGGTGCAATTGCGCAATTCCGCCGGATTTCGCACCGCCGACAGCAAGTTGGTGATCGCCGGACTCGTCGACACCTCAGGGTACGCGGCTGACATTCAGCAAAAGTACGAAGGGTTTTTCATCACAGAGGTGAAGATCAATATTGGTGGATCAGCGCTGGATCCCGGCGCTTACGGATTCGGCTTCACCAAGGACGGAAAATTCCTGGTCATGAATGTCGCCGCATCTGAGTTACTGAATATGGCGAGTTCCACCGACGACAAACTAGCGCATCCGGTTCCGCTCAAAATGATGCAGGACGGCGACGGCTACCGTCTGTATCACGGCAAGAACTACGTCGTGATCAAGGCTCAATAGCAGGATTTCAGTGAGGGAGAGGCTGCAGGGGTCCCAGAACCATTGGGATCCCGGCCCGCTTGCGAATCTCGCTTAGCAGAGCCTGTGCCGCGTTCTCATAAGTTTTGCCGGTATCGGTTGTGTCGGCCCACACGGCGTCGTAGATGATCTGGGTCGCTTCTTTCAATTCCATGTGGAGGGCGGCTTCCATGAGATCGACGCGCTCTTGCATCCTCTCATAGCAGCCTTTGCAGACTTCGGCAGGTTCGAATTCTCCCGGATGATTTTCTTCCCGGCTGCAGCGGAAGCTCTCCGCGACATTGATCTGCGCGTGCGATGCATACACCTGGGATTTGAATTCGCGCAGAAATTTTTCCCGTTCCTGCTCCAGGACATCGGGGTCTGGAGTTTCTTCGGCAGGCTCGAGAATGGGAGCGACTGGGCTAACTGCGACCGCAATGGACGTAGGCTTCACTCGTACCGGACTCTGGCAGATCGGGCAAGCGTCAAGATCGGCCGCATAATAGGTCTTGCATTTCGCGCATGGCAAACCGTATCCCCTGACTTTCGGAGCGACCGCGGCGACAGACGCGGTGGCAGGACGCTCGACTCGCTTCTCGTTCGCCTGGTGAATGACTACGTTAGCGATCTGCTTGCTTTCGCCGGAGGGTGTGGATTGCGTCGGGTTCATGCCGTTACTCCAAAGCTATTCTAAGTTCGTACCTTTCGACCCTTGATACACGGTAGTTCTATGCTTCTCCGGCATTCGTACAATGCACTCGCATGGCCAAAATCCGGAGTGTTTGAAATAAAGCCGTTACGCGGAGCAGCGTCTCTACTTGGCCGGCGGCGAGCCTGTTCCAATTTCAAAGTGAGACGGGATTTCGACGCGGCGAGACTTGCCCGCTTTCATCAGCTTCATCAGTTCTTCCCGCCGCTGCTGGTACAGGTCCCGTGCCGGTTCCAAATGCGCGGCGGTATTCAATTCCGCGAGCGCCGCGTCGTAGTCGCCCATGGTGATCAAACACGCTGCCAGCGAGTAGTGGTTATCCGCGCTGGGCTGCAGCCGCAATGCCTCGTGGAATTCTTTGGAAGCGGCATAGAACTTCTGGATCTCAAACAACGCAGTTCCGAGATAGTGATGGCTCAGCCAGGAGTCCGGTCCCAGTTCAACCGCGATCTGCAATTCGCGTAAAGCCTCACGATTCTTTTTCAACAGCAACCAGCATTGCCCCAACAAACGGTGCGCCTCAGACGAGGTGGGGTTCTGTTCAATGGCGATGTTGAACTCGGAAATCGCGGCAGGATAATCGCGCTTCGTCATCAGAATTTTCGCCAAGGCATCGTGCCCGAATCGCCAGTCGGGATGCATCGCGAACAGCGCTTGGAACTCCCGCTGCGCCCCGTCTAGATCACCTTTGTCGTAGAGCGTGTTTGCCAAATCATTGCGCACGGAAGGCTCGCGATACGCGAGACTCTTGGCTTCGGTGAACTCCGCGATCGCTGCGTCGTATTGCTTCTGCCGATGCAGCAGCATCGCAAGGTTGTTGTGGGCTTCCCAGACTTTCGGGTCGAGTTCGATCGAGCGACGGTACGCCACTACAGCTTGGCTGTAGTCTTCCTGGTCCTGCAAGACAATTCCTATGTCGTAATAAGCCGCTGCGCTGGACGGTTCCCGCTCGAGTGATTTCTCCAATGCATGCAGGGCGGCGTCATAGTTCGTGTTCGATTCGAGTCCCAGTCCCAGAAAGCGGTATGCCTCGGCGTTGCCAGGATTGATGCTAAGCGCGGTTCGCGCCTCCCCGATCGTGCTTTCTCCATCGTTACTGCGATAAAAAATGTCCGCCAGACGGCTGTGGGTCTCGGGCAGACCGGGCATGAGTTCCTTTGAAGTAGTGAATTCATCGAAGCCTTCGTCGATGTCTCCCTGCTGCACTCGCAGAGCGCCAAGCGCAAAGTGCAACGCCGCATTTTGGGAATCGTTCGCAAGCAAATCTCGAACCAGATCTTCCGCACCTTCGTACTGCTTTTGGTGAGCGAGCAAGCCTGCTCGGCGCAGCGAATCAGGACAAGCGGCACCGGGATTCTGGGAATCGGCCGAGGAACGAATCGTCGCAATCAGTTCAGAACTCGCGCCAGCACTCTGGAGCGCGGCCACATCTTCGGAGATCAGAGGTCCGCGGAAGCCATACTGCCGCGTTAGGTCCGCGAGTCGCACATTTGAGATGTCCCCAGTGAGCCAGGCCAGGATCTGCGTGCAATCGAGCAGCTTGCTCTGCCCCGCTCCAAACGCCGGACCAGCCCATGCTGCAAGCAGAGATAGAACCAGAATCTGGCGACGCACTCGAACTCCTTATCCCGGCGACCGACCCGGAGAGATTTCCTTTTTTGAACATAGATCGGAGAGGTAATCTGGCACAGGTCACGAAAGTAACGCTTACCCGCACATCGCACATAATACAGGGGTTAGACCCCGGTGGTTCCGCGCCCAAGAAATCGCCTCTTGGAGTCTTTTGTTGAGTTGACGGGAGGCTCGCGCTTCAGTAACGTTTATACAGTGCTTCATGGCACTGGAGGACTCGTATGTTTGAAGGCCTGTTTCAACCGATGCACCTGCTGGTGATTTTCTTTATCGCTCTGCTGGTGTTCGGTCCCAAGAAGCTCCCTGAACTTGGCAAGGGAATTGGCGACGGTATCCGCGCTCTGAAAGATGGAATGAAGGACCCGCCGGCGGAGCCCACGAAGCCGCAGAACACAGAAGTTAAGAGCTAGGCCGGGAAGTTCGCCTGCGGTGTCCCGGCCCGATGCTTCGCATCGGATGCCCTCCCTACCTTCTTCCCAAAGATGTGTGCGCAACATTGCGCGCTCGAATTGTCCTCCAGCATTCCCTGATTTGATTGACCCGAAAATCCCTGAGCTGCTAGCGCTTCTGCGTTTCCCTCTACGCGTTTATAATTCCGCAGACCAAAGTACCAACCAAAAACAATCGTGCAGTGAAAGCCTGATGCGAGCAGTTTGGTGGCCTGCGGCCTAGCCCACTTCTCCGCAGCCGGACGATCGCACATCGGGCCCCAGCAGTAAGTCCAATCTTGAAGGAGAAATCGGTAATGCGTAACGTCTTTGCGCTGGCATTGCTGTCTGTATTTGCGTTCTGCTCGGCTGTGTTCGCCGATCAGATTGTGTTGAAAAACGGCGATCGAATTTCGGGAAACATCGTGAAATCGGATGGGAAAACGCTGTTGATCAAAACCGAGTTCGCGGGCGATGTGACGGTGCAATGGCCTGCCATCGAGCAAATCAACTCTTCCGCGCCTTTGCACGTGAGCCTGAGCAACGGACAAACCGTGGTTGGCCCGGTTTCAACCACTGACGACAGCCTCGCGGTTGCGACCCCGAGCCAGGGAACGGTGACCGAACCCAGAGCAGAGGTCAAGACTCTGCGCAATGACGCGGAATGGACGGCCTACGAGAAGTCGCTGCATCCGCCGCTCACTCAGGGCTGGGCTGGCGGCGTCAATGTCGGCTTCGCTCTCACTCGCGGTAACAGCCAAACCAAGAACCTCGCGCTCGCGTTCACCGCCGATCGCAAAACCATGCATGATCAGATCGCAATGTATGCGAACTCCGTGTATGCCGCCAACGATGCGCCAGGCGCGGTTCCGGCCACAACCGCGAATGCGATCCAGGGCGGAATTCGCTACGATCGCGAACTGACCCAGCGTCTGTTCGCTTACGTGGGCGCCGATTTCCAGACTGACGATCTGCAAGCTCTGAACCTGCGCTCGGTCCCCGGCGGTGGTTTGGGCTACCACGCCATCAAGACCGATCGCACCACCCTCGACTTCCTCGGAGGCTTGGTATATACCCGTGAAAACTACACCACGTTCAATCGCAATTTTGCCGCTCTGAGCCTGGGCGAGGAGTTCACGCACAAGCTCGGCATGTCGACGTTGATCACACAGAAGTTCTATATGTTCCCGGACCTGAGCGATCTCAGCCAGTACCGTGGAACCTTTAACTTCGGCACCGTTACCAAGTTCAGCAAGTGGTTGGGATGGCAGAACGCCTTCGGCGACATCTACGTTACCAATCCTCCGGCGGGGAAGAAGCAGAACGATATCATCTTCACCACTGGGCTGAATGTGACGTTCACTCACTAGAAACAAACATCGGCGCGGAATTGGACGCAGCGTGACCGCGCTTTCGTGCATCCAATTCCGCGACTGAATCATTCGAGGTGCGACATGCCGAACAACGACGATCTCAGGGATCCTGAAGATCGAACGATCGACGAAACTGACATCTGCGAGAAGAAAGAGAAAATGATGGATAAAACCATTGCTGACACTTTTCCTGCCAGCGATCCTCCGTCATCGCTGCCCGACCCCGATGATGATTCGTTCGCGGCTTAAGCCTCGGTTCAGCCTCGCTGTCGGAACATCATGGGTAGAAGCCCGGCAGGAGCTATAATTTTTCTAAAGCGTCCTCGGGTCTCCAGGTGCCTCATGCCCTACGTCCTGCTCGTCAACGGAGCCGAACATCGACTCGACATTCCTTCCGACCAAAGCCTGCTCTCCGCCCTGCGCAATAATCTGGATATGACTGGCACCAAGTACGGGTGCGGCGAAGGCCAGTGTGGCGCTTGCACGGTCTTGCTCGACGGCAAGCCGGTTCGCTCTTGCCGGACGCCGGTCAGTTTGGCAGTCGGGAAGAAAATCACCACCATCGAGGGCCTCGAGCAGAACGGACAACTTCATCCGGTGCAGGAAGCCTTCTTGTCTGTCGAATCATTCCAATGCAGCTACTGCACTTCAGGGATGATCATGTCGGCAGTCGCTCTGCTGGAATCAAATCCCCATCCGACGGACCAGGAGATCCTGCGCCGCATGGAGGGCAACATCTGCCGCTGCGGAACTTATCCCAGGATCGTCGCTGCCATTCAGCAGGCTGCCATGACGAAGCGAGGGGCGCGATGAAAGAAACCTCTCTTTACGAACAGGAAGCACGGCAACATGAGGTCCCACGCGTCACCTACAGCTTCGAGCTTGAGCGGCGCGACTTCTTTAAGCTGATGGGTGCGGGCGTGCTAGTGTGTTTATCTCTGCGCACAGCGGTTGCACAGGAGTCAGGCCGTCCCGCTCAGTCCTCTGAAGATTTGCCCACCTCACTCGCCGCCTGGTTGCATGTGGGGGAAGACGGATCGATCACCGTGTTCACGGGCAAGGCAGAAATCGGACAGAACATTCGCACTTCGCTCACTCAGCAGATCGCTGAAGAAATGCGCGTGCCGCTAACCAGTGTTCATCTGGTGATGGCCGACACCGATCTGACTCCTTATGACCGCGGCACCTTCGGCAGCCGCACCACTCCGACCATGGGGCCGCAACTGCGACGGGTCGCGGCCACGGCTCGTGAGGTTCTAGCTGCCATGGCGGCGGAGCGCTGGCAGGTGAAACCAGCTTCGCTTGTCGTGAGAGATGGCAAATTTTCCAACCCATCTTCGAAACAGTCGATTTCCTACGGGGAATTAAGCAAGGGCCAGGAACTGGTAAAAGTTCAGATTGAAGACGTCCATCTCGAGCCTGCCAGCGAATGGCAAATCGCCGGAACTCCTGTGCCCAAGATTGATGGGCGCGACTTCGTCACAGGACACCACCAGTACACCTCCGACATGACGCGTCCCGGAATGCTGCATGGCAAGGTGCTGCGTCCCACGGCGTTTCGAGCCAACCTGGTTTCGCTGGACACAAGCCAAGCGGAAAAGATGCCAGGTGTGACCGTGGTGAGAGATGGCAACTTCGTAGCCGCTGCCGCGGAAGATGAGTTCGTAGCCGAGCGCGCGGTCAGCACCATGAAGGCGCAGTGGAATGCCCCCAAACAGATCACCGAGAAAGAGCTGTTCGAATTCCTCAAGCAGAAACCCGATCTGCCCGCGGGAACAAAGATTGATCCTCCGCAGACCTCGGGTTCACTCGAACAAGGTTATAAATCAGCGGCGAAGACGGTGTCACAAAGCTACCGAGTCAACTACATTGCCCACGTGCCTTTGGAACCTCGTGCCGCATTGGCCGAATGGAAAGACGACAAACTCACAGTTTGGACCGGTACGCAGCGTCCATTCGCAGTCCGCGAAGAACTGGCCCAAGCGTTTCGAATTCCGATCACCAAGGTCCGTGTCATCGTTCCTGACACAGGATCGGCCTACGGTGGCAAACACACCGGGGATCCCGCCATCGAGGCGGCGCGTCTCGCGAAAGCCTCCGGCAAGCCGGTAAAAGTTGTTTGGACGCGCGAAGAGGAATTCACCTGGGCCTACTTCCGTCCGTCGGGCGTGATCGACGTAAAAAGCGGAGTCACCAGCAACGGACTGATCACCGCCTGGGAATTCGACAACTACAACTCGGGGCCGGCAGGCATTGGCACCCCTTACGTTGTCCCCAACCAGCGCATTGAATATCACCCCGTCGATCCGCCGCTGCGACAAGGCTCGTATCGCGGACTCGCGGCTCCCGCGAATCACTTCGCCCGCGAAGTTCATATGGACGAACTCGCGCATGAGGTGGGAATGGATCCCCTGGAATTTCGCCTGAAGAACATGGACGATCCACGCTTGCGGGCCGTGTTCCAGGCGGCTGCCAACAAATTCGGCTGGGGTAAAGAGAAGAGTTCGCCCACGCGAGGGTTCGGCATCGGCGGTGGGTTCGAAAAAGGCGGGTACGTCGCCAGTTGTGTCGAGGTCAGCATTGACGACGGCGACGTCTCAGTCCGCCGTGTGTCCGAAGCATTCGAATGCGGCGCTATTGTCAATCCTCAAGGACTGATGAATCAGATCACCGGCGCTATCATCCAGGCCATTGGTGGAGCTTTGTTTGAGGCGATTCATTTCGACAACGGCAAGATCCTGAATCCGCGCCTTGCCGAGTATCGTGTTCCTCGCTTCAGCGACGTTCCCAAGATTGAAGTAGAGATGATCAACCGCAAAGACCTGCCACCGGCTGGCGCGGGAGAAACTCCGATGATGGGAATCGCTCCCGCAATCAGCAATGCGATTTTCAACGCGACCGGAGTTCGGTTACGATCGTTGCCGATGGTTCCCGACGGGATGCCGGTGACGACTCCGGCAAAAACCTAATGCGAAGCCTTCTCACACTCGCGGTGGTCCCCATATTGGTGAGTGGCTGCGCTCTTGCCCAAACTTCGGATCAGTCCTGGAAGGAAAACTCGAGCCAGCAAAGCACTTCAGGAAATCTCAATCCACTGCGCTCCCGCGAATCCCATACGGAATCGAACGGCCGTACCGTCGACAAACAGAGCGTTGAGCGACTCGGCCCTGATGGCCGTTATATTCCCTATCTGGATCTCGAGAAGGAATCGGTCAAGGTCGATGCCACCACGGTTCGGACGGTCGAGCGAACCTATGTTCTCGGGCCCGATGGTGGCCGCAAGCTTCAGCAGGTGACTCAGGAAGAAACGCGCAATTTGCCGGGCGACGAGCAGAAAGTCACGCGTTCCACTTCCAATCCCGACGCCAACGGAACTTTGCAAGTCGTCAGGCGCGAGGTTTCGGATTCGAAACAGCTCAGCCCGAACATCCGCGAAACCAAGACCACGGTCCTCAGTCCCGACTTGAACGGAGGCCTTTCTCCCGCCGCCCAAATTCAAGATCGCGAAACCAAGACTGGAGAACATTCCTCACAATTCAAAAAGTCGACTCTTCTCCCCGATGGCAACGGAGGCTGGAAAGTGGGCGAGGTACGCGAAGGCGCGACCCAGGGCGACGGCAAAACGCAGACCAAGGACGAGAAACTTCTGCGTCCTGACCTCAACGGGAATCTCTCCGTCGTCGAACGCACGGTCACGAAAGAGGCCGAAACCGCGCCTGGAGAGAAACACGATACTGTCGAAAAATACGCCAAGGATATTCCCGGCACTTCGGCAGATGAAAATTTGCGTCTTTCCGAACGCACAACGACCGTGCAACGAACCAGCGCCGCAAGCAGTCAGACTGTGGAACAAACCCAGCAAGCAAATTCCGCGAACCCGAGCGACGGCATGAACATCACCGGCAAGACCATCGACATCGTTAGGCCGGGCAGCAGCAGCGGATCTACGCAACAGAAGACCACAACTCTCTCGCTCGACTCTAAGGGCGATCTCAGTCCCGTATGGGTGGACACCAGGAAGAAAGACAGCCAACCTGCGGTGCAGGTCGACACGCGAACGCCTCCCAAATAGAAGGCGCCTACTTTAGAAAAGCAGAAATGATCAGGTAAGTTGCCTCTGACAGGGCCACCGTGATGAGGAAAGCTTCGCGCCAGCGAGAGCGCGCCAGGCGTCCCTGAATGCGCGTCGCTTGCACATGCGCCGGCTCGGCTTCGGGCCGGTGATACTCCAACGGATTGGGAATCGCGCGCGCCACCACCGAAATATTCGGCGTCAACTTCGGCTTGTCGGGAAGAAAAACTTTGGGCGTGCTGATCACCGACGACCAGCGCACCAGCTGCAGATTACTCGCTTCCAGGCCCGCGTTCATTGGCTTTGCCGTCAACTGCAACGCGGGCTGTCGCTCTGGCGCCACTGCATCGGCAAGATTCCGGAGCAGCGAAGTCCACCAAGGATGGCTCATTTGATCGCTGACCAGTTCGCCCACGTCCACCGGCTGCGATTCGAGTTCGAGCGGCGGCAGAACCTCGGGGCTGATCACATTTCCCAGGTTGGTGAACACCGTGCGATACCAGGGAAGGCTCACCATGTCGCCCAGCAACATGCCGACATTCATGGGACGCGATGTCAATTCGAGCGGAGGAAGCTTTTCGGGAAACAGCGTGTCCTGCAAGTTCAGGAACAGCGACTTCCGCAGCGGACGCGTCACACTATCGGGAAGCAGCAAGTCAAGCTGGTGCCCGCTTCCCTGCGGTGTTTGTGGATAGGCTGCGTCCGGTAAAGCCATGGTGTCTTGTAAGATTACCAGACTTCTCGCGGGAAATTGGCGCAAGAGTGCTACGACCTGGCACCTGTATCGCTCAAGTCACTGACCGAAAAGCAGTTGTTACGTCGCCGCCCCAGCCAGTTCCTTCGCCTTTAGCGACGCCAGGTAGCGGTCGCGATGTTCGAGGATTTCCGACTTCATCGTGGCCAGATCCCTTCGCTGTAATCTCGGCTACTGGCCGCCCCTCCGCAAAATGGGAGCGGACGATTTCGATAATGTGCTCCGGCTTCAGCCCGGTGTACCAGATTCCGTCGGGATAGGTAATCATGTCAGGACCGTTATCGCAGAGTCCGAGACATCCGCAGGAAGTGACCTGCACATGATTGAACAAACCTTGCTTCTGCAGTTCGCCCTGCAAGACTTCGAGCAGTTTCGTTGATCCTCCGGCGGAGCAACACGGCGTGCCCTCGGGCTTCTGTTGCGTGCAGACGAAGACGTGATAGCGGAACGGTTCCATGGATGGCCTCCCCGTCCCATCTTCGAGAAATTGAGAACGAAGCGAAATGAAGAGGATCACCATCCGCTGTGATATTGCCCCGTGCACATTTATCTCGAAAGTTGCATCATAGGGGACGGAGATTTCAATGCGCGTAAGCAAACCGGCGATTTTGATTTTTGTCGAAGACGGCTACGAAGACATGGAGCTGATGTATCCGAAATATCGCCTCGAAGAGGCGGGCTTCCGCGTGGTGGTTGCCGGCCCGAAGCCGGGGCAAACCTACGCAGGAAAGCACGGCTACCCCTGCGCCAGTGACGCTGCGATTTCTGACATGCGAGAGTCCGATTTCGTGGGGGTGATTTGCCCCGGCGGCCTTGCCCCCGACAAGCTGCGGCGCGACAAAAAAGTAAAAGATCTGGTCGCCGAGTTTTCCCATTCTGGGAAATTGGTCGCCGCCATCTGCCACGGCGGTTGGATCCCCATCTCCGCCGGTGTCTATCGCGGCGTACGCGTGACTGGCAGCCTGGGCATTAAAGACGATTTAGTCAACGCCGGAGCGGTCTTCGAAGACTCCGCCGCGGTGACCGATCGTCACTTCGTCAGCAGCCGGAAGCCGGACGACCTGCCCGCGTTCATGAGCGCCGTCCTGAAGGTGCTCGAAGGTCAATTGAAGAGCGTCGAAGAACTCGCAACCAGCCGCTGAAAATCCGTTGTCATAGCTCGACCTCCGCTGGTACACTGCGCCCAAGTAGTGGGGATTCCTCGGGATGGAGTACCAAGTGGGCCAGAATTCTGCGCGAGAGTCTTTCCTTGCCTCAAACACCCTTGATTCGGACACCAAAGGTCGTCTTGTGGGGCTATTGGGTCTGGCCGCTCTGTCGATTTGGATCATCGTCAGCATCTCCACCAACATCTATTTTTCTGTTGTCAGCCAGCATTGGCCGACGGCGACCGCCCACGTCACGTCGTCTGGCGTCTACGCGCACGGCAAAGGTGTGGGCGTCTCCTGGAATCCGGTCGTGGAATACGAATACGAAGTCGGTGGCGCGATTCATCACTCGTCAAAGATCCGCTACCTGATGCGCGCATTCTACGACTCTGATGAAGCCAACGATGTGCAGAGTGTTTATCCGCAGGGACGTTCGGTCAGCGTTTCCTACGATCCGCAGGACCCCGATCGCAGCGTTCTCGAACCGGGCCTGCCCCCGGGCATGTGGACCCAGGCGCTGATCCCGCTCTTCTTCTGTGGCTTATGCGGTTACATCTTCTTCGAGATCACACATCCGGAACGCCGGCTGCTGCTGCGATCGAATCCGGTCGAAGCTGATTACGAGGGTAAGAGCAAGGGCGACGACGAAGCAGAAATGGCCTGAGCAGGTTCTTCCCGATAAACCACAAGATACCCGCACACTGGCGTTGCCCATCGGCAGCGCCAGCGCGCGGATCTAACCCTACCGGACCCGGGGCAGGTTCGCCCCTGTCTCCAATCGCTTTAGTATCGGGCGAACTTCGTGATCGCCGCGCCCAAGCCTCCACCGATGAGAGGAGCAATCACTGGGACTAGTGCATAGCCCCAATCAGATTTGCCCTTCCCGGCAATCGGCAGAACGAAATGAGCCACGCGCGGGCCGAGGTCACGAGCAGGGTTCATTGCATATCCAGTCGGGCCGCCCAGGCAAAGCCCAAGCACCCAAACCAGCATGCCCCAGAGATACGGGCCGTAGCCAGCCATCAGACCGGTGGTCGAGACAGCTGACGAACCGAAAGCAAAGCCGACGGTCACAAGTGTGGTCGTCGCGATGATTTCAGTCAGGCCGTTTGCTGGGAGGTTACGAATCGCCGGTCCTGTGCAGAAGATTCCCAGTTTCGCGCCTTGATCAGGAGTCTGGCTCCAGTGCGGCAGATAGGTCAGCCACACCAGTGTCGCTCCGACGAAAGCTCCCAGGAATTGCATTGCCCAGAAAGGCAGAACGTTCGTCCAGTTGTTTGAGAGAAGGGCCACGGCCAGTGTGACAGCGGGATTGATGTGAGCGCCCGGGCTTCCGCACGCGATCGCGGTAAAGATTCCAGCCGTCACTGCCAGTCCCCATCCTGTCGTGATGACGATCCAGCCTGATCCTTCTCCTTTGGACTTCTTGAGAAGGACGTTGGCTACCACGCCATCGCCTAACAGGATCAGAACCATGGTCCCCATGAATTCACCAAATAATGGTCCATGCATAAGTCCAGCTCCTTGCGGTTAGTTTGCAGCGCCTACGAGTTCTTTCTCGTGCTCTTCGGCTTTCTTGTCAGCTGCTTCCTCGATCCAATCGAAGCTCTTGGTCACAGCCTTCTTCCACAGCCGATACATTTCGTTCCGCTTCTTGTTCTCCATGTTCGGCTTCCAGGTCTTGTCAACCGACCAGTTCGCGCAAAGATCATTCAGATCTTTGAAGTAGCCCACCGCTAGACCCGCCGCGTACGCCGCGCCGAGAGCAGTAGTTTCCTTAATGACCGGACGAACGACCGGCTTCGCGAGGATGTCGGCCTGGAACTGCATGACCAAGTCGTTCTCGATCATGCCGCCGTCGGTGCGCAGCACGTCGAGCTCGATCTTCGAGTCCTTCTCCATGGCTTCCACCACTTCGCGCGTCTGGAACGCCGTAGCTTCCAGAACTGCACGGGCGATATGGCCCTTATTGGCGTACCGGGTTAAGCCGGCGATGACTCCGCGGGCGTTCGCTTTCCAGTAAGGTGCGAACAATCCCGAGAATGCTGGGACGAAATACACGCCGCCGTTATCTTCGACGGTCGCGGCCAGAGCTTCGATGTCGGAGCTCTTTTTGATCATGCCGAGGTTGTCCCGCAGCCACTGCACCAATGCTCCGGTGATAGCAACGCTGCCTTCCAGGGCATAGTGAGCCGGCTGTTTGCCCAGCTTGTAGGCAACTGTCGTCAGCAGTCCGAAATGCGACTGGATGGCGTGTGGGCCCGTGTTCAGCAGCAGGAAGCATCCCGTGCCGTAGGTGTTCTTCGCCTGACCGGGCTTGAAACAGGTCTGGCCAACCAAGGCTGCCTGTTGGTCGCCCAGGTCACCGGCAATCGGAACGCCCGTGATCGTGCCCACTTTCACGTTTCCGTAGACCTCGCTGCTCGAGCAGATCTTCGGCAGCATGGCTTCCGGAATGTTGAACGTCTTCAGGATGTTCTTGTCCCAAGCCAGAGTTTCCAGGTTCATCAACTGAGTGCGGCTTGCGTTGGTCACGTCGGTGACGTGGATGCCACCATTCACGCCGCCGGTCAGCTGCCAGATCAGGAACGTATCAATGTTCCCGAAGATGACTTCGCCCTCCTCGGCCAGCTTACGAACACCCGTAACGTTCTCAAGGACCCAGCGGATCTTGAGACCGCTGAAGTAGGTCGCCAAAGGCAGCCCTGTCTTCGCGCGGAAACGATCCTGTCCGCCGTCCTTCGAGAACTTCGCCACATCGTCGGCCACGCGCGTGTCTTGCCAGACCAGCGCGTTGTACACCGGCTTGCCAGTCTTTCGGTTCCAGACCACCGTGGTCTCGCGTTGATTGGTGATGCCTACTGCCGCCAGATTCTTGGCGGTGAGATTCTTGGCCTTCATCGCCTCGCTGATGACTTCCTGCGTGCGCTGCCAAATCTCTTCAGGGTTGTGCTCGACCCAGCCTGGCTTCGGATAAATCTGTTGGTGCTCTTTTTGAGCAGTGGTGATGATCTTTCCCGTCTTATCGAACACCATGAAACGGGTGCTCGTTGTTCCTTGATCAATTGCTCCAATGTATTCCGCCATGATCCTCCGACTCCTTTCGTTTCGTTGTGCCGCGTTATGTAAGAAAACTGTTTAGTAATCCGCTACGCCGCCACGTGATCGGGCACAAGACCCGCAACTTCCATGAGGTGATGGATCTTGTTCACGTACTCTTCTACCGCTCGTTGTTTCTGCGCTGGCGACCATTCCAGCTCCCGTGCCAGATGAGCGCCAACCACCGGCGCCGCGGTCACGGCAATGCTCCAACCGTAGAGTTGCAGGCCAATTCGCCGCGCGAGGATATCCTCGATCGACATGGCCATCTCATTGCGAATGCCGTAGACGATCTCCGCTTGAATCGGAGGCTGGCCTTCGACAATCGGATTCTCAAGCTGAGGATTCTCAGCAATCAGGTCCAGGACCTTCGATGCATTCGTCCCGAATTTCTGGGACAGATGCTTGGCAGTGTTGCGCGAGATTCGATACCGGGCCTCCAGAGTCTCCCAGTACTCGGGACTCCATCCGGAAGTACCCTTGAGGGGATGATCGGCGGTACGGCAGCCGCCCACCGGAGTGTTCATCGATCGCTGGACCGTGTCGATGGCGTCTTCGGCCATGGCGCGATAGGTTGTCCACTTGCCGCCGAGCACACTGACCAGTCCGCTCGCTTCGTCGAGTTCCACTTCATGATCGCGAATCAGTTTTTTCGTATTGAGCGCGTCCTTAGAGCGAACCAGCGGACGCACTCCCGCAAACCCGCTGACCATCTGATCCACGCTGAGCGGGTGAATCAGATACCGGTTCAAATGCTTCACCAGATATTCCACTTCCGATTTGAGAACAACCATCTCGTCGCCCAGATGGGCTTCATCGTCGGTTGTGCCGACCAGCAGCCTGCCGAGCCATGGAATGGCAAAGATCACGCGGCCATCATCGGTCTTCGGAATCAACAACGCGTCGTGACTGCCAATCGCATCCACGGGAAACAGAACATGGACACCTTTGCTCAGTCGCAGCCGTGGTTCGATTCCGGGATGCGCCATCTCGCGGATTGAATCGGAGAATGGCCCGGTGGCATTGAGAAATACCTTCGCCTTGATCGTAAAAGTCGTTTGGTTCTGGCGGTCTTCTACTTGCGCTTCCACCAGCCGTCCTTCGGAGTCTTTTTTCAATGCGGTCACGCGGGTGTAGTTCACAGCTTGTCCACCCGCCTGACTGAACGTCTCAAGCAATGTAATGTCGTACCTCGCGTCGTCGAATTGACCGTCGGCATAAGCCACGGTTCCCGCCAAACCTGCGGTATTCAGCATGGGCATCCGCCGCACGGATTCTTCGACTGTCAGGTGACGACTGGGGAAAAGCATCCCGCTCCCGGAAATCCAGTCGTACAACTTCATGCCAATCTGGAAATACAGAATTTCCGACTGGCTGTAGCACGGAACTAGAAGTTCCAGGGGATGAGCCAGAAATGGCGCGTTTTGCAATGCGATCTTACGCTCGTGCAGGGCTCGTTTCACTACTCGGTATTGGCCGGCGTCAAGATCGGCGACCGCCTGTTGCAAGTAGCGAACGCCGCCATGCACCAGTTTGGTGGAACTGCTGGAAGTTGCGGAGGCGAAATCTCCGCTCTCCACCAGGACCGTATTCAGGCCGCGCAGTTGAGCATCCAATGCGCAGCCTGTCCCGGTTGCTCCTCCGCCAATGATGCATAGATCGAATTGCTTGCCTTCTATCTGTTTCAGTGCATCGGAGCGGCTTTTCATGTCTCCTTCTCCAATCCTGTCGAACGGTTTAGAACGTGACTTTGGTACGGAAGCCGGCAACCACGCCGGTGCCGTTATGAGTGTTGGCACCCAGATCGGAATAGATCTGAACCACCGGTTGCCACATCAGCCACGGCGTGATCTGGGCCATATAGTTGATTTCGAACGCTTTCTCTGAGCCGTACGACGGGCCACCCAGCAGCGTCGAAACGTTGCTGAAGTTGTCGCTAACCTTGCTCACCACGAAACCGAATGCCACGGCATCCTTGCCGCGTTTCGGAATCAGGCCGTTGTAGATGAACCCGCCGGTTACCTGGCGGTCGATCTCATTTACGGCCGAGGGAGCAAAGTCCACGCCGAGGTGAACATCCAGACCCTTGTTCGATCCAGCTTCTGGCCGGAAGATCGCCTGATTGCCCATGAAATACACCAGGTAGTTTTTCTTCTCGTACAACCCCGTGAATGGATTCAGGAACGGTCCGCCGTTAAAGCTGGAACCCACTTTGTACAGACCGGGATAATACTTGTCTTTGGGATTCTTTCCGCTGGGTTGATCGACGAGGAAACCGACTTCGTCGAGCAGGACCGCATTGTTCTTAGCGGTAAAGCCGAATCCGTTGGTGTCGTCGGCATAGGGATTGTGATTTCCGGACATGCCCGCAAATCGGAAGTAGAACTGCTTGATCGGGGCGATCTTGATTTCAGCCGCCGGTCCCGACGCTGGGTCAAAAGACTCATAGGTCGTGAACAGATTGCCGAATGCATAGTCCAGCGGCTCCATCAGATAGTTGCCGCCGTAGTTCTGCACGCCGTAGAAATCCATACCAGCGAATTGCCCCGCGCGGATGGTCAGCTTGTCGCCGAACAAGGATTGCTGCAACCAGAAAGAATCCAGACGGGTGGTGTGTGCGCTGACCAGTCCGCTGGGATTCGCGATGCTGCCCAGATAGCTCCCGCCAAGGTTCACGCCGCCTTGCCACAAACCCGTGACGTGGAAAGTCAGGCCTTTGGCGCCAATGAGCTTGTTGAAATCGATATCCATAGTGCCGCGGAAGCGGTTCCAGCCAGTCGCTGTTTCGTTCCCCCCTTTGGGGTTCGCTAGCAGGTCACCAACATAAAAGAAGTCAAACTTGACGCCCTTTTGCTCTTCCAGGCGAGTGCGGACTCCGCCCCAGTCGCCCAAGAGATACTTCTCGGTCGCGATGTTGTAGGTTGTGGGTTGCTGCGCCGGTTTTGTGTCCTGCGCCACGGCTAAAGTTGATACGCAGCACAGCGCAATCAGAACGAACAGCAGAATCTTATAAAAGCGTGGAGATGTCTCCATAACTTCTCCTTTAGGAATCACGTAGGCGTTCGGACTTTTCGAGCGCATGATTTGTGGCAAAAAGGAAAACCGCCCAAGAGATAGCCCGGCACGCGACAACATTGCGACTGGACTGAATATCTTGGGCGGTGTCTCTGAACTCTCTACCGCCACCGATGGCACTCTAGTACTTCTAGCAACGTGCGTCTGTGATTGCGGTCACGGTGGGACGTGCCCTCTGCACGGGGACCAGATCGCTATCTGCAGAATTTTTAGACCGGGAAATTCAGGCAACCCAAAGGCTGGACTCGCTCACTGACACCGCCGCCGCACCCTGATGCACCAGGTCTTCCAGCTCCCGCATCGTCTGCACCAGCCCTCCGGCAATCACCGGCAAGTCGGGATACGATTCCGAGAGTCTTGCTACCATCTTCGGGGCAACCACGGCCGGCAAGACTTCAATCGCGTCGGGCACAAATTGTTCGATCGACCTGAGAGAGCTTTGCAAAGCCGCGGAGTCGAGCAGAAATGTTCTCTCGATCGCGAATAGTCCCAAATGGCGCGCCGCCCGGAGCGGCTCCAGATGCGTCGAGATGATGCCCTGCACTTTTCGTCGCGCCAGAAAGCCAATCGCTTCCGCGTCGCGCGAAAGTCCCGACACCAGATCAAGATTCACAATCGCGACCTTCCCGTTGGAGACGACCACATCGACCATGGCAGGAAGGTTTTCCGGATTGCCGCACAGAAAATAAACAATCTTCCCTGGAGCCGTTGCCGCGGGCATTAGAAACTCTGGACTTCGCACTGCGGGAATGATGCGCGTCTGCTCGAGCAATTGGGTGAGCCCTCGCCGCCGTTCCGCTAACTGCGATTTCTTCCCATTCGACGAATTGGTGGCCGCATGGGAATTCCCAATTCCTGTCGGCGCATCGACGACCAAGACAGTTTGCTTTTCCATAGGATCCGGGATTGCGCAGAGTGCTGCCTCATTCCGTGATACGCCCCACTTCCCACACCCCGGTATGACAGTCGTCACCATCTCGTGTGACGACGACGGCCCGAGTGACCGCAATCACTGAAGCTTGCATCGGGTTTTTCTATGGTTGAAAGCAGGGACGGCTTTCGCCCTGACATTGTGAGCAGCACCGACCATCCTCGCGTCAATCCCTGGATCATCACCTTTGCCGTCATGCTGGCGACCTTCATGGAGATCCTCGACACGACAGTGGTCAACGTCTCCATTCCACACATCGCCGGAAACCTCGCGGCCACGGTGGAAGAAGGCACTTGGGTCGTGACCTCTTATCTGGTCTCGAACGCGATCGTCCTGCCGATCTCCGGATGGCTCGCCAATTACATCGGCCGCAAGAAGCTGCTGCTGGCCTGCGTCGCCGGCTTCACCGTGACCTCTTTGTGCTGCGGCATGGCGACGACGTTGCCAGCCCTGATTGTCTTTCGCGTCCTTCAAGGCTTGACCGGAGGAGGCCTGCAACCTCTTGCGCAAGCGATTCTGCTGGAAACCTTCCCTCGCCAGAAACACGGACAAGCCATGGCCGCCTTCGGAATCGGAATCCTATTGGCCCCGATTCTCGGCCCCACGCTCGGCGGATACATCACCGACAATTACAGCTGGCGTTGGATTTTCTATCTCAATCTTCCGGTCGGCGTCTTCTCTCTGTTTATGATTCAACAGTTCGTCTTCGATCCGCCTTACATTCAGCGGAAAGCAGGCCGCGTCGATTTGTGGGGGATCGGCTTCCTTGCGCTTGGCATCGGATCGTTGCAAATTGTTCTCGACACCGGACAGCGCAAAGACTGGTTCTCTTCTGATTACATCCGCTTCTTTGCCGCGTGCTGCGTGATCGGACTGGTCTCTTTGATCATTCGAGAGTTCCGCGCACGCGATCCAGTAGTCGACCTGCGGGCGCTCGCCAATCGCACCTTCGCCGCGGGAGTCTTTCTCATCGGCATGTTGGGATTTGTTTTATACGCCAGCCTGGTGCTGCTGCCGATTTACCTACAGACGCTATTGGGATATCCCGCCTATAACGCCGGCCTCGCTCTCTCGCCGCGCGGCATCGGATCGCTCGCCACCACTCCGCTAGCTGGCTACCTGACGGGTAAAACGAACCCACGGCGTTTGCTCGTGTTCGGAATCGTACTCGGAACGTTGACCATGTTCGATCTCTCACGCTTGAATCTGAACGCCGGCTACTGGGATATTCTCTGGCCGCAAGTGTTTCAGGGTGTGTCTCTTAGTTTCCTGTTCATCCCGCTGATGACCATCAGCATGGCCAGCATCTCCAAAGAAAAAATGGGGAACGCGACCAGCATCTTCAACCTCATGCGCAACATCGGTGGAAGCTTCGGCATCGCCATCATGACAACTTTTCTGGCACGACGCACACAAGTCCACCAGAATCATCTGATCGAGAAAATTCAGCGTTCCAATCCGCAAGCGAGAGAGATGTTGTGGGGACTGCAAGGGTGGTTTCACAATCACGGAGCCGACAGCTACACCGCGTCCCGCCGGGCGCTGGGCGAGCTGTACCTCATGGTTCAGCGGCAAGCGTCGATGCTCTCGTTCGTTGAGGCCTTCTGGGTGATGTCGATTCTATTCTTCGCCATGATGCCGTTCCTCCTGCTCCTGCGAAATCCGCACTCGTTACCCTCCACGCCGGTACAAGCCTTGAAGAAAGAAAAAACCGAGCAACCTGAAGTCCAACAGGAAGAACAGAAAGAAGAAGAATTGATGCTGGTGTAAAAATCAATGGTTCCGTGTGGCGCGGACGCCTCGTCCGCGAGCGATGGCGAAGCCGAGCCGGCGTTGATTACTCTCCGCTCTTCTCGTACGGCGCAATCTGCTCCGCCACTTTCGACTTATCGCCTACGACAACGATGATCAGCCTATCCGCGACAATGTATTTCTGCGCCACCGCCTGCACCTGCTGCGGAGTCACCGCATACACCTTCTGCACGTAAGTATTCAAATAATCATCGCCCAGATTGTGCAGACCGACATATTGCAACTGCAAGATCAATCCATTCCGATTCGAATTGCGCAGCACAAACACGCCCGCCAAATAATTCTTGATCCCATCCAACTCTGCATCGGGCGGAGGGTCTTTCTGCAAGCGGTCAATCTCATACAAAATTTCCTTGATCGAGGGCCCCGTCGATTCCGTCGTCACGTCGGCGACTTCCGCCCAGTAAGCATCGCGGTACCGCGCCGAAATCTGACTGCTGGGAGAATAGGTGTACCCCTTCTGCTCGCGAATATTCGAAGTAATGCGCGATCCAAACGACCCGCCCAGCAAGGTATTCATCACCTGCAAAGGAATGTAGTCAGGATTGCTGGGATCGATCGTGGGCAGCCCAACATAGAGAGTCGACTGCGCCGCGCCCGGCCGATCAACCAAATCGACCTCCCGCTTGCTGATGGGCTTGGGAATCTGTACCAGCGGATCTACTCCACGCTTCCAATCGGAGAATGCCTTGGTGATCGCCGCTTTCACCGCCGCCGGATCGAACTTCCCCGCCACATAGATGTGAGTTCGCGCCGCTCCAAAATTATCGTCATAGAACTTCTTCACCTGATTCTCGTCGAACGAATTGATAATCGTCTCGGTCGAGAACAGATGCCCGTAAGGATGGTCGGGATAAAGCACCTGCAAAAATTTCTCGCGCGCCAGGGGACCAGACTGCGATTTCTGAATGCTCAGATTCCGCAGTGCATCCTGCTTCAGCCGCGGCAATTCCGACTCCGGCAGCAAAGGGTTGCGGACCACATCGGCCAGCAACGCCACCGCCTTCGGACCGAACTCCGCAAGAACATCGGAGCTGATCGTCGTGACATCCGGGCCGACGCTCACATCCACCGACCCGCCCATCGACGCGGCTTCCTGCGCCACCTGTTCCGAAGTTTGCGACTTCGTCCCTTCTTTCATCAGTTCGCCAGTGATATCCGCTAGCGAGATTTGCGAGGCCGACTCGTTCAGATTCCCCGCGCGCACGGCGACGCTGATTTCCACCTTAGGAATCGATCCGTAAGGCACCATCGTCACCTGCAGGCCATTGGGCAAGCTGAAGCGCTGAATCTCAGGAAGATGAAATGGTTTCGGCGGACCGCCCGCCGGAGGTGTCTGTTTCTCCATAGGTGCACTCTGTGCCTGTGTCATCAAGGCTACCGCAAAGATCGTGGGCATCAGTATCGTCAAAAGATTGCGCATCATCTCGTCTCCTCGCGATTAATTGCCCGACTTGCTGGCCGGATCGGCTGCTTTCGGTTCGACGATCAGCACCGTGCGATTAGTCGGCCGCAGATATTCGGCTGCCGTCTTCTGAATCAATGCCGGCGTCACTTTATGCAGCTGCGTTTCAATGTCGTTGATCCGCGCCGGATTGTCATCGAACAGGGCGAAACTCGCCAGCAGGTCCGTAAGTCCGAAGCCGTTTAACTGCCCAACCTCGTCATAGAGATTCGAACGAAACTTCACCAGCGCGCGATCCAGCAAGGCTTTGTCGATTGGCTTCGTGCGCAACGGATCGATAACCGTATCCATCGCGCCCACGATCTGGTCCGGCGTCACGTTGCTGTCATGGAACAGATAGGCCATCCACAGCATGGGACCGTCGTAGTTGAACATGTTGCCCAGCATGTTGATGCCGCCCTCAACCGATCCTGTATAGGCTTTCTTTTTCACCAACTCTTCGTGCAGCAGGCTGTCATCGCCCTGCAGCAAGATCTGATCGATTAATCCCATCGCGTAATATTCGGGCGTGTTGCGGTCGGGCATGTGATATGCGACGGCCAGCGCGGGTCGCTTCGCCTGCGCGTCTTCTTTAGTAGCCCGCTTCTCTTTCTCCTGTCGCGGCTCCGTCAAGTCCGGCTGCTTTTCCTGTGGAACCGAAGGAATCGCGGCGAAATATTTCTCCACCATCTTCTTTGCGTCAGCCGGTTCGAAATCCCCTACCACTACCAGCGATGCGTTGTTCGGCGAATAGTAGGTCTGGAAGAACTGCTGCACGTCAGGCAGAGTGGCCGCGTTGATGTCTTTCAGATCGCCGTAGAAATTGTGGGCGTTGTACCAGTTGCTGTTCGCATACTGCGGCATATCGAGCCAGGGGAACCCGCCATACGGACGGTTGATCACGTTCACCTTCACTTCATTCCCCACGACGCCCTGCTGGTTCTTCAAATTCTCTTCGGTGATCGCCAGACCGCGCATGCGATCCGACTCCGCCCAGAGCACGGTCTCAAGCTTGTTGGCAGGCATCACCTCGAAATAATTGGTGAAGTCAAAGCGCGTCGATCCGTTCAGGATGCCGCCATTCTGCTGCACCAGCTTGATCATCTCCATCTTGCCCAGGTTCTGTGAGCCCTGAAACATCATGTGCTCGAACAGATGAGCAAAGCCGGTACGGTCGCGCGGTTCCACGCGAAACCCGATGCGGTAGTAAACGCCGACCACCACCGTCGGCGCCGAGTGATCGGGCGAGAGCACCACCCGCAATCCATTCGGCAATTTGTAGTACTCGACCGGGACATTCAAACCTGCAGGCTTCGCATCCGCCGCAAACACCGCCGACACACAACCCAGGGCCAGAAGAACCAACATCGCAATTCGAAAATAAACAAACATGAATGCCTCCGCAGAACCACCGATACAAGACGCCTTCCAACCTACATCTTATTTACCGCGACTTGCAACCAAATGCCCGAGTCAACATTTGTGATCTGTCTAGGCCTGAAGTAGCGCCTGCGTCCCGAGGGCCACGGAAAACTCGAAAGATCGCGAAACGAGCGCAATCGATATTTCTTGGGAAGAGCACAGCTCTTCCCTGCGAAGCCCTTCTGAACGAAGCCACCTGCTATTCTGAAATAAGACTCGGAGCCCCACCGTTGCCACCCATCATTAATGTCCAAAGCCTTTCGAAGGCATTCGGCGCGAACCCGCTCTTTCAGAATGTCTCATTCACCGTCTCCGAAGGCGATCGCATCGGATTGATCGGCCCAAACGGCTCCGGCAAATCCACATTGCTCGGCATTCTCGCCGGACAGATCGACCCCGATAGCGGCGACGTCGCGATCCGCAAGCGCGCCAAAATGAGTTACGTTGTGCAGGACTCGCAGTTCCCGGAAGACAGCACCGTGCGATCAATTGTCCAGGCCGCGCTAAAGCAGACTCCCGAGGACGAACGCGCGGGCCGCCTCGCCGAAACCCTCGGCCGCACCGGCTTCGAAGACTTCGACGCCCAGGCCTCCTCCCTTTCTGGCGGATGGAAGAAACGGCTCGCCATCGCCGAAGCCCTGGTGCAAGCGCCCGACATCCTGCTGCTCGACGAACCCACCAACCATCTCGACCTCGCCGGAATCGAGTGGCTCGAAGACCTGCTCGAGAACGCGCAATTCGCCAGCGTGGTGGTCAGCCACGACCGCTACTTCCTCGAAAACTTCGCCAATGCGACGGCGGAGCTCAGCCGCGTCTATCCCGACGGCATCCTGCGTGTCGCCGGAAACTACAGCACCTTCCTCGAGAAGAAAGAAGAATTCCTGCACGCCCAGGCCAAACGTCAGGAAGCTCTGGAGAATCGCGTTCATAGCGAGATCGAATGGCTGCGGCGAGGCGCCAAGGCTCGCACACGCAAATCGAAAGCCCGCATCGGCAAAGCCAATGAGATGATCGGCGAGCTGGCGGATCTCAACAACCGCACCCGCACCGCGACCGCCCAGATCGACTTCTCGGCCACCGACCGCCGCACCAAGCGGCTGATCGAACTCGATCACGTCGGCTATGAGATCGCTGACCGCGAACTGTTCTCCGATCTCGACTTCATCATCACCGCCGGCATGCGTGTCGGCCTGGTCGGCCCCAACGGAAGCGGCAAGACCACGCTGCTGCGCCTGCTTCGCGGAGAACTCGAACCATCCGCCGGATCGATCAAGCAAGCCGACAAGCTGCGCGTCGTCTACTTCGATCAGAACCGCGAACTCGAACAGGACGTTACCCTGCGCCGCGCTCTCGCCCCCGAAGGCGATTCCGTCATCTATCAGGACCGCGTCATCCACGTCGCCTCGTGGGCCGCCCGCTTCCTGTTCACCAGCGAGCAACTGAACCAGCCCATCAGCCGCCTCTCCGGAGGAGAAAAAGCCCGCGTCCTCATCGCCCAACTCATGCTGCAACCGGCCGACGTCCTGCTGCTCGACGAGCCCACCAACGACCTCGACATTCCCACGCTCGAAATTCTCGAAGAAAGCCTGCTCGAATTTCGCGGAGCGTTGGTGCTGGTGACGCACGACCGCTATCTCTTGGATCGAGTCTCGAACATCGTGATCGGACTCGATGGCCAAGGCACGGTCGAGAAGTTCGCCGATTATTCGCAATGGGAAGTCTGGCTGGCTGAGCGAGGACAGGAAGAAAAGCCTAAGGCTGCGGTCCAGCCCGATGTTTCGTCTTTGAAGAAAAAGAAGTTGTCTTATCTCGAAGCCCGCGAGTTTTCGACCATCGACCAGCGCATCGCCGAAGCAGAAGAACGCCTGCGCCAAACACGTTCCGCGATGGAAGATCCCGCCATCGCTAGCGACGGCCCCCGCCTCCTCGCCGCCCACGCCGAGATGGAAGCAGCGCAACAAGCGCTCGACTCCCTCTACGCCCGCTGGGCCGAACTAGAAGAAAAAAGCAGCTAGTCGTCGCTAGGAGATTCGTATCGGGGCACGCCTTCAGGCGTGCCGTTAGCTCCGCCATCCCGACCGCCTTTAGGCGCTGTGCCCGTGATATCCTTACTGTAGTAGCTGCGTCCCCGCCTCTTAGGCACTTCCGCAGTTCCCTTTACATCATGATCTCTGTAAGCAATGTGTCGATGCGCTACGGCGCCAAAGTTCTGTTTGACGATGTCTCCACCAGCTTCTCGCCGGGGAAGCGTTACGGCCTCACCGGCCCCAACGGCGCCGGCAAAACCACGTTCATGAACCTGCTGACCGGCGAGATGGATCCCCAAAAGGGCACGGTTGTCCGCCCCCGCAAGTTCGGAGTCCTGCGCCAGGACCAGTTCGCCTTCGACGCCTTCCGCGTCATCGATACCGTCATCATGGGCAACAAACGCCTCTGGGACGCCATGTCTGAGCGTGACCGAATCTACGAACAGGCCGAAATCACCGATGAAGACGGCATGCGCCTCGGCGAACTCGAAGGCATCGTCGGCGAAGAAGATGGATACACCGCCGAGACTGACGCCGCCCTGTTGCTGCAAGGCCTCGACATCCCCGACCACCTGCACGAACGCAAGATGAGCGAACTGCAGGGTGGACAGAAAGTCCGCGTCCTGCTCGCTCAATCTTTATTCGGACATCCCGCGGCCCTGCTGCTCGACGAACCGACGAACCACCTCGATCTCGACTCGATCCACTGGCTCCAGGGATTCCTGAACGACTACGATGGCGTGCTCATCGTCATCTCGCACGATCGCCACTTTCTCAATAGCGTCTGCACGCACATCGCCGACATCGATTACGAAACCATCATCACCTACACCGGCACGTACGATGACATGGTCGTGGCCAAGACGCAGATTCGATCTCAGATCGAAGGGCAGAATGCGCAGCGGGAGAAGAAAATCTCGCAGCTGAATGAATTCATCGCCCGCTTCTCCGCCGGAACCCGTTCCAGCCAAGTGCAATCCCGCCGCAAGGAAGTCGAGCGCCTGCAAGTCACCGAACTTGCCCGCTCCAATATTCAACGTCCCTTCTTGAAGTTCGAGCAGAAGCGCCCTTCGGGAAAACACATTCTCGAAGTCGAAGGCGTCAGCAAGTCGTACGACGAGAATCCGGTGATTCACGAATTCACCGCCAGCATTCATCGCGGAGACAAGATCGGGTTGATGGGACGCAACGGCGTGGGCAAAACCACCATGCTCAATGCCCTGCTCGCCAATTCGCCAACGACGCCCGAAGCCGAACTGCGCAAGACCAGCGGCTACAGCGGCCCTTTCCTGACTTCAGGCAAAGTCATCTGGGGACACGAAGCCTCCATCGGATACTTCGCGCAAGATCATCGCAGCCTGATCGAATCGGGCACCACGGTTTTCGACTGGCTGCATCAATGGGAGCCGGGAGCGGTGCAGGAAGAAATTCGCGGGCTCCTCGGCCAGATGCTCTTCCCCCGCGACGACGCCAATAAGAAGACCGAAATCCTCTCCGGAGGCGAAGCCGCGCGTCTGCTGTTCTGTAAATTAATGCTGCAGAAGCCCAATGTGCTCGTGCTTGACGAACCGACGAACCACCTCGATCTCGAATCGATCAACGCCCTGAACATCGCGCTCCAGCGCTATCAAGGTACGGTGCTTCTGGTAACACACGACCACGACCTGATCGACGAAGTCGCCACCCGCATCTGGCATTTCGACGGAAATAAAATCGAAGACTTCAAAGGCTCGTACGAGGAATACCAAACCGTCCACGCGTAGCGCCGGCGTCCCGCCGGCCACGATGCGTTCGGCGTTGATGGGCTCTTCTGGTTTTGGGGACTGGCCCATGCTTGCGTAATTGAACCGTGGATGCCCCACCTTTCGCGGTTTTCGAAAGGTGGGTACGGTGAACTCAACCTATAGAATCTTCCGAATTTGTTCTGAACCGTTGACTCGGCCCTTGCCAAACTGTACAGTTCAGTGAATCGAAATGGAGAGTTCATGGCTACCCTAGCCCCTGACAAGAACGGCACGATAGTCGTCTCCGCCCTGCGAGCCCGTGCCAATTTTGGCAAGCTCCTGCGCCGGGTCGAGGACGAGCGCCGGTCGCTCGTCATCGAAAAGCGAGGGACGCCCAAGGCGGTGTTGCTTAGCATCCGTGATTACGTGAAGCTTGCCGCGCCTGAGCCCGAAGTCTTAAGGGTCATCGGCGAAGAATCCGAACGCAAGCGGACCAACACTCTGACCGCCCGTCAGATCGAGCAGGTTATCAAAGCCAGCCGCACAAAGAGATCGAAGCGGTAATGCTTCCGCTGCGGCTTGTAATTGACACGAATGTTGTCATTTCCGCCGCGCTTAAGCCCGAAGGCCTGCAGCGCACTACCTTCCTCCTGGCGATTACGAAGCCCGCGCGCCTTTACGTATCCCGGCCTATCCTTGAGGAATACGCCGACGTACTTTCCCGCCCGGAACTAAAAATCCGCAAGGGCCTTCGCCGGCAACTGCTCCAACTCATCCGAAACCGGGGTAACTTGGTCGTACCTTCTCGGCGCCTTGAAGTGTCGAGCGATCCCGATGACAACAGGTTCCTGGAATGCGCCGATGCTGCCCGCGCCGATTACCTGGTCACGGGCAATCTGAGGCATTTTCCGAGATTCTGGAAGAAAACCAAGATCATAACGCCACGTGAGTTTATCGGGCTGGTGGCGCCGCACTTAATCACTTAAAGCAGGGGGGCCCACACGTGCGTCATCGGATGGGCAACCACGGTATAAGGTGAGCCAAAACTAAGGACGGGCCAGCCCCCGTTCTCACTGCCACGCCCGACGAGAGGTCAGGTCGTGAGTGGTGAGAATCCAGTTCTCGTCCCGGACACTTACAACGGTTTACCGTTAGCGCGACACCTCTCGGCATCGCCGTCTTCCGACACCTTGATGACAGTCGTCTGGTCGGAGCACACGGCCATGTCTTTTGCCGATACAGGGACAGCCTCCACCAGATAGGTTCGTTGTGGACTAGATTTATCGTGGCATCGCAAGCTGAATTTATACCCCGCCTTCGATTCTGCATTCGTCAGCTCTGCCGTGAGCAGGCCAGCGTGGTCTGGTGATTCCTTTTCGCCGCTCGGGGGCGGCCCTAGGGCTGTAAGGTCGCAGGCGAATCCCCGTTCGGGATGATGCTCGGCATAGTACTTCTGGGCAGTGTTGATAGACCGTACCGAGCCGACTGCCAGACTAGAATTCGACATACGATTTTCCTGCGCAATCGTAACTCCCGGAATGATGGCGATCAGCAGCATTACAAGTGCAGCCTTGTTGTTCACAAAACCTCCTTTGTGTGTGCGAGTCGGCGGTCCGCTAGGTTGAGTAATTCTGGCGGGTCTGACTTCAGGAATCCGCTTTGATTTCATGCAGTGGTTCCTTTTAAAGTCGCAGATCGGAGGACAGGGGGAAAAGCGTACACCGATATCAGGCTTCCGATTAGCAACGCCACGGCAGGCGTCACAACGTCGCACAACAAAATCCGGAAGACGCCACCGAGGTATTCAGCATTCCCGATAAGTCCCACCGGAGCGACTAGAAAAATCATGACGCACTCAGCAATAGCTTGGACGGAAATCACAATCGCCGAAGCCCATAGCCGGTGCGTATTCCTGTCGCCAGTTCCCTCGAGAATGACGAAGCGCAAAATCCGAATGCCACGCTGACAAGCGCGAGATACGCTTCACGCCTGAGTGTGGGATCTTCCCAGGAGACAACCCCCAGCGCAAAGTTGCAAACAAGGTAAAAGAGAGCCAGGACAAGCCCGGGAGAATCACTGCCCGGAACCAGGTTCTCAAGCCGCCTTCTGCCTCCCACCGCAGTCTGCGGATGGTGGGACCGAGACGTTTACCCGCCGTGGCAACTGCCGCAAAGGCGGTCTCTTCTGAGGCTCCGTTGTGCCGGAGTCCCATGTACATTTCCTCTAGGTGGCAAGCCAGCTCGCCCACGATTTCGCGTTCACGAGGGTCTGGCTTCCGTCGGGTGCAACGAGTTTCCGGAAATAAGCATGCATTTTCCAACCTCGCAATGCGGTTTAATGCTCCCAGGAACTGCCGCCAGCTTCTGCGGAGTGGTCGAATTTGGCGACGGCCAGTCTTGGTCAACCGGTAGTAACGCCGCTTACGCCCCGCATGGGATGTCTCCCAGTACGCCTCCAACCAGCCCTTCTGCAGCATCCGGTAAAGCGCGGGATAGAGGGATGCCATTTCAAAACGCAGAACGCCGTCGGAAAGTTCCTCGATCTGTTTGCCAATCTCATACCCGTGCATTTCGCGCTGGCTGAGAAGAGTGAGGATAATCACTTCCGAGCTGCCCTGCTTGACTTTAAAATCTAGTCGGTTCATATATAGATCCGCTATATATAGTGAGATTGCTGTAAGTGAATGTCAAGAGAAAAAGCCGACTTCACTCGATCCGACGGTGTACGCCCTAACTGACGAAATCAGGCGGCAGCATAAATTGAGTTCCACTCAACCTGTTATTTCATGTCGTAGGACAAATAAAAAACGGGCGCTTTCGCGCCCGTCTCTCGAATCACACCCATCTTCCTAAAACAAATTCCACAAGAACTGGTTATAAACCTCGTGGTGATACTGCACCTCGGGCGCTTTCACGAACGTCCCCAACGCCCTCGGACACCGATCCGCCGCGGCCTGCTTCAAATCCGCATAACGGCCCTTCACGTCGTCGCCCAGAATCTCCGACGTCCACTTGGCATCGCGGAAATATTCGAGCGCCGTATAAACGTTGTCCGGCAAATACCGCTCTGCCTGCCGCAGGTTCTTGATCTTCGAGGTTTCCCCGTCAATCCCCGCCTTGAATACCGAATACATCACGAGATAAGGATTCGCATCCGGACCCACCGACCGCACCTCGACGCGCATGCTCTTGTCGTTGCCGATCGGGATACGCACCATCGAGCCGCGATCGGTCGCCGAAGCCTTGATCTGGTTCGGCGCTTCAAAATGCGGATCCAGCCGCCGGTACGCATTCACGCTCGCATTCAGCAACAGGCAGATGTCATTCCCGTGCGTCAAAATGCGGTCGACGAATGCCCATCCCAGCTTGCTGAGCTTCTCTTCGCCCTTCGCATCCCAGAACAGGTTTTTGCCGCCCTTGCTGATCGAAACGTTCGTGTGCATGCCGTTGCCGTTCACGCCCACCACCGGCTTCGGCAGGAACGACGCCGTCAATCCCATGTTGGTCGCGACTTGCCGGCAAATCAGCTTGTAGAGCTGAATCTGATCGGCAGCCTGCACCACTTCTCCGTATCCGTAATTAATTTCGAACTGCGAAGGCGCAACTTCCGGATGGTCTTTCTCATTCTGGAAGCCCATCGAGCGCTGCACTTCCGCCGTCGTATCGATAAACGTCCGCAGCGGATCCCCCGGCAGCGAGTGATAGTAGCCGCCCGTATTCACATAATCGAAGCGGTGATTTTCGTGATAGTGCCGCTCGGCATCGCGTCCCTGAAACAGGAAGCCCTCAATCTCGTTCGCCGCATTCAGCGTGTAGCCTTCTTTTTTGAAGAGCCCTTCCGCATAGCCTTTCAGCACGCCGCGAATGTCGCCGACATACGGAGTTCCTCCTTTGTCGATGACTTCGCCAAACACCAGCACCTTGCCCGATCCGAACACATCGGCGGGAGCCCAGTAGAACGCGCCCCAATCGATGCCCAGCCGCAAATCGCTTTCGCGCTGCGCCGTGAATCCGCGAATCGAAGATCCGTCAAAAGTCAGGTTGTCATAACTGTTGATCAGGAATTTCTTGTCGTAGTCGAGCATGTGCAGACGGCCTTCCAGGTCGCTGAACAGCACGGTGACCGCCTTAATGCGCTTTTCGTCGGTGAGATATTTCAGGCGTTCTTCCTGAATCTTTCCCGGCGCAACGCGGTTCTTGCGTTGCTCCTTCGCCTTCAGATTCATCTCCTCCAACTGGTCATACGTGAGAGCTAGAAAATTGCGTAGTTCGTTCGACATGAATCTCCTTAGGATGGGCTTCCCGGCCCGCGGTGAATTCCTTTGTCGGGGGAACAGCAAATCAGGCTATCAGGCAGGCACGCTCGCTGCCAATAAAAACGGCTTATGTACGCAATCTACGTTTTTTATGAGACCCAAATCGACACACTTGCACACTACCTGGTGCGAACCCGCACTTCCATCTCCAGGTGGCTGTTCAAGAAAGACTGAACGGTCGCCAGCGATTCCCGGTCCCGCTCCAACCGGCCCATCATCAGCGCCCCTTCCAACGAGGAAATAATCAACGTCGCCAGCTTCTTCGCATCCACTTCCTGCCGGATCTCCCCTGCCTCAATTCCCTTGTCGACAATCTTCGCCAGCCGCCCCATCCACGCTCGCAGCGCCGCGCGCGCCCGCTTCCGCAATACAGGATTGCCATCGTCCGCATCCACCGCCGTATTCAACAGCGGACACCCGCCGGGCACCGCCGGACTTCGCTCCACAAAATTCGCCACAAACCGCTTCAACCGGTCGACGCTGTTCGGCACCTCATCCAGATCGCCCATTCGCGCCTCCGAAGCCGCCCCCCACGCGTAGTCGAAGGCCTCCGCCGCAATCTCTTCCTTGCTCGCGAAATGTCGGTAGAGCCCGCCCTTTTCGAGGCCGGTAATCTCCATTAGGTCCGACATCGAGCTTCCCTCGAAGCCGTGCTGGTTAAACAGCGCCGCCGCTTCCGCCACAATCCGCCGCCGGGTTTCCTCGCCTTTCGACACAGGTGCCTCCCACCGATTGGATGCCCAATGGGACCAATCGGTCTCTCTTAGCTTATCACTTGATTATTTGAGACCGAACGGTCTTTTTAATCATCTCATTTTCCAGCCGGAGAAATCATGGCCACCCAGACCCTCGATCTCCCCATTCCCGCCGCCCTCGAGAAGCGCGCCATCAATCCCTGGCTGATCGCGATCACCGTGACCCTCGCCACCTTCATGGAGCTGCTCGACACCGCATCGCCAACGTCTCGCTTCCCCACATCGCCGGAGGCCTCGCCACCAGCTACGACGAAAGCACCTGGGTGCTCACCAGCTATCTGGTCGCCAACGCCGTCGTGCTGCCGCTGAGCGCGTGGCTCAGCCGCGTCTTCGGACGCAAGAACTACTACATGGCCTGCGTCGCGCTGTTCAGCGTCAGCTCGCTGCTGTGCGGCCTCGCGCCCAGCCTCGGCCTGCTGATCTTTTTCCGCGTGCTGCAAGGCATCGGCGGCGGCGGACTCGCTCCCGTCGAGCAAGCCATCCTGGTCGACACCTTCCCCGCCGACAAGCGCGCCGCGGCCTTCGCGCTCTACAGCATGGCCATCGTCACCGCGCCGGCCATCGGACCGCCGCTCGGCGGCTGGATCACCGACAGCTTCTCCTGGCGCTGGGTCTTCTTCATCAACGTGCCGATCGGACTGGTATCGCTGCTGCTCACCAGACGGCTGGTCTCCGATCCTCCGGAATTCAAGCGCGAGGTGGAAGCCGCTCGCCAGGCGGGAAATCTCAAGATCGACTACGTCGGAATTCTTCTGGTCGCCCTGGGCTTCGCCGCTCTCGAAGTCGTGCTCGATCGCGGACAGCGCGAAGACTGGTTCGAAAGCCACTTCATCGTCAGCTTCTTCCTCATCGCAATCACCGCGCTGGCCGTCGCCATCTATTGGGAACTGCATCACCCCGACCCGGTCGTCGAATTGAAGCTGCTCAAAGAACGCAATTTCGCGATCTCGAATTTCTTCTATTTTCTGTTCGGCTTCGTGCTGTTCGGTTCAACGGTCCTCATCCCGCAAATGCTGCAATCGCTTTACGGATACACCGCCACCGACGCTGGACTCGTCCTCGGCCCCGGAGCATTGGTCATCGTGCTGATGGCGCCGCTCGTCGTGCAGATGGTCCGAAAAATTCCAGTCTCGTGGATGATCGGCACCGGATTCACCATTCTCGGCGCAGCCATGTGGTACTACGCCAGCTTCAATCTCGAAACCAATTACGCGCACGAAGCCTGGGCCCGCGCCCTGCAAGGATTCGGCATTGCGTTTCTGTTCGTACCTACCAGCCAGCTCGCGTACTCGTATCTTCCGAAGAATAAGAACAACAAAGCTTCGAGCCTGACCAACCTGTTCCGCAATCAGGGAGGCAGTTTCGGCATCGCCTTCGTCACCACCATGATCGAGCGCCGCACCCAGTTCCATCGCAGCGTTCTCGCAGGCCATATCGCCAACCACAATCTCGCGCTGCGCGAGACTCTCGCTCGCATCTGCGCCCGCTTCGCGGCTCAGGGATATTCCCCAGCCGACGCCCTCATGCGCGCCCGAGCCCAGATCGACGCTATAGTCCAGCGCCAAGCCGCCCTCTACGGATTCCTCGATTGCTTCTGGCTGCTAGGGGTGATCGCATTAGCCGGACCGGTGCTGGCGGCATTCATCCGCCGCTTCAACCAGCGCGCCGGAGGCGGCTCCGCCCACTAAAATGATTGAAGGATGAAAAAAAGGGATGGTAGGCCCGAATGGATTCGAACCATCGACCTCTTCCGTGTCAAGGAAGCGCTCTAGACCAGCTGAGCTACGGGCCTATAACTTGCAGTCCTGACATTGTAACAGTTGCTTCTTGCCACTGGGTGCCCCACCTTTGCGCTTTTTGCAAAGGTGGGACTTTCATTAAGCTCACCCCCGAGTTGCAAACTCCGCCCACCACAGCGACAATCTCCATGTGCAGAATTCAGACACCCCCTTCGCGCCCGGAACCATGGTCATCATCACCCTGGGAAATCCTCGAGAAAAAGTCTGGGGCTCCCTCCTTGCCCTGCGCGCCGAAGGACTTAGCCTCTGCGGCATCGAACTCGCTTCCTTCGAGGACCTCGTCTCGATGGTCAAAGACGGCGAGCCCTTCTCTCCCGGTGTCGTCTTCTTTCCCATGCACCGCGTTGAGCGCATGGAACTCGATCTCCCCGACGGCGGCATCCCTTCGTTGACGCAGCGCTTCAGTTCCATCACCGGCCTCGATGCGGCTGAACTGCTGCAGCGCTATGCCGCGAATCCCTCCGCCGCTGAGGCGCGGAAGTGAAGCTTTCCCAACTTCTTACCTATCCGAATCAGCTGACTTTGTTGCGGATGATGTTCCTTCCCTTCATCGTCATCCATCTGGTCAGCGGACACTACCGCTGGGCGCTGATCCTATTCGTCATCGCGGGCATGAGCGACGGCCTCGACGGGCTTTTGGCGCGGATGTTGAAGCAGCAAACCATGCTGGGACAATATCTTGATCCCATTGCCGACAAACTTCTGTTGAGCACCACGTTTCTGGTGTTGTCGATCCTGCACAAGATTCCCTGGAAGTTCACCGTGCTGGTCTTCAGCCGCGACATTTCGATTCTCATGGCCAGCGCCGTGCTTTACGCTATTGCCGGACTGCGCGACTTCCGCCCCAGCATCTTCGGCAAAGCCAATACCTTCGCGCAGGTAGCCGCGGTTTTCTTCGTCATGCTGTTACAAATTTATCCGGTGAACTGGGTGGCAATTATGCGGCTCACTTTTCTGCGCGCCACTTTCACCTTCACCATTCTTTCTGCTCTGCATTACGTGATTCTCGTGGGACGCCGATTAAAAACCCATCATCAGCTTCCGGCCCAGGCCTCTTGAGCAACCGAATTTGACCGCTTTTCTTTCGTACCCCTAGAATTGACTTTCTCTTCAATCTCTTATGGCCCTTCGCCTTTACAACACACTCTCCGCCAAAGTCGAGGAATTCCGCACTATTGATCCGCAACGGGTCCGCATGTACGCCTGCGGACCCACGGTCTACGACTACGGCCACATCGGCAACTTCCGTACTTTCATCGCCGTGGATGTGCTCTACCGCTTCCTGCGCCAAAGTGGATACGACGTCCGCTACGTGATGAACATCACCGACGTCGACGACAAGATCATTCGCAACTCCGCGCGCGACGGCGTCAGCGTCAAACAGTACACGGCCAAGTACGCGAAAGCATTTCTCGAAGACTCGGCGCTGCTCAATATCGATCAACCAATCCTGGTACGCGCCACCGACCATATCGAAGAAATGGCGGAGTTTATCAAGGAACTGGCGGACAAAGACATCGCCTACCGCACTGACGATGGCTCGTACTACTTCCGCATCGCTAAATTTCCCGCGTACGGCAAGCTTTCGAAGCGCGATTTCGCCGGAATGGAAGACGGCGCCCGTGTCGACGTCGATGAGTACGACAAAGACAACGCTCGTGACTTCGCGCTCTGGAAAGCGCCGAAACCCGGTGAAGCGTCGTGGGATACGTCGATCGGGCCCGGCCGGCCGGGATGGCACATCGAGTGTTCCGTCATGTCGATGGAAGAATTGGGCGAAACTTTCGATCTGCATGCCGGCGGAGAAGATCTGATCTTTCCGCATCACGAGAACGAAATCGCGCAATCGGAATCACTCACCGGAAAGCCGTTTGCGCATTTCTGGTTTCATTCGCGCTTTCTGCTGGTCGAAGGCGAGAAGATGTCGAAAAGCCTCGGCAACTTCTTTACCTTGCGCGACTTGGTGCTCAAGGGACACAAGCCCTCGTCGATCCGCTTTCTGCTCGCGTCGGTTCCCTATCGCAATCAGTTGAACTTTACGTTTCACGGACTGAAACAGGCCGCCGCCTCAGTCGACCGCCTGCGCAACTTCCGCCTGCGTCTCTCCACTGGACACTTCCCCGCCGGGCGCGAATGCTTCCATGACAGAACTGGCGCGCGAAGCCGTCGAGAAGATGAAGGCCGGCATGGAAGATGACCTCAACACCGCGCAGGCGCAAGCCGCGATCTTTGATATGGTTCGCGCCGCGAATGCCGCCATCGACGCGGGACAACTCAAAAAAGACGACGCCCAACCGCTGCTCGAAGCCGTTGAAAAGTTCGACGAGATCTTCTCGGTCCTGAAAGACGATGACGCGCCCAAGATGAAAAGTATTCTCGATTGGGCCGAAGCCGAAGGACGCGCCAGTGAAATCAGCAAAGAACTCCGCGAAGCGGTAAGCTCTCAACAACTTTCCGACGCCGACATCGAAAAGAAAATCGCCGAGTTAGATCAGGCCCGCCGCGCCCGCAACTTCAAACTTTCGGATTCAATCCGCGCCGAACTCACCGAAGCCGGTATCCTCGTCGAAATCACCAAAGACGGCGTCAGGTGGAGAAGAAAGTAAAGATTTCTTCCGTTTGTCAAATGACGCAAGCCGGAAGAAAGAGTTTCTTCCGGCTTGCAATCAAGAATTATGCGACGTTCCGGTTGCGGGTTGCGGACTTGTCGCCACTCGCTTCGCCGGTCGATGAAATATCCTGAGCCCCGGTGCGTTCCAGGATCTCTTTCGCTCTTTTGATTTCCTCGGAAGTATCGGAGTGCACGGAAAGAAGCATGCCTCCATCTTTTACCCGGCCTTCGTAGCGCTTCGCTTCGTACTCTGGAATACCCATACCGACAAGGGCTCCGGTGAGGCCGCCGACGGCTCCACCTACGCCCGCTCCGGCCAGTGCAGCCATAATCGGCCCGGCTGCGATGAAGGGGCCGAGGCCGGGAATCGCAAGCGCGCCGATGCCCGCAAGCCATCCCAATCCGCCGCCAAGCAGCGCTCCCGTACCCGCGCCCGTTGTGGCACCCTCGGGCGCCTTGGTGTTCTTTTCATGCGCGAATTCCCGGGTGCCTTGTTTGTCCGGAAACAGCACCGAAACGTCATTATTGGAAAAACCTGCGGCCTTCAGATCTTCGACCGCGCGATCGATGTTGGTGGTGTCGGTGTAAATGCCAAATACTGAGGTATTCTTTCCTGCCATGGTGATCTCCTGTTTAGCTATTGCTTCGATTTGATTTCAAGTTGGTTGTTTACTTTGTCTTTACCTGCGATCTCGGCCGCCTTGGCCTCGATGGCGCTCTTTTCGTCGGCCGACCGCACCGGTCCCTTCAGGGTGACTACGCCATTCTGCGAAATGATCTTCACGTTGTGAGCATAGGTCGAGAGCGATTTGTCCTGCACGATCGACCGCCGGATTTCCCGGGTCATATCGCGGTCTGAGCGATTTTCCTTTTGCTGATCCGCAGTCGGTTGAGCGGGATTGCGATCGCGGTCATTCATCTTGGTGTTGTCTGGCGCTGGGGCCTGGGTCGTGTCTTGCGCGATTGCCAGCGTACCCACCGCGAGCAAGGCTGAGAGCGCGAGCGCTCCAGACACACCACTGAGAAAACTCTTCATGTGAAACTCCTTCATTGTTCGATTATCAAAGCGCAACAGTTTCAGGCTACAGGGAAGTGGCACAGGAATATCTAACGTTCATGCTGTAAGAAGCCATCCGCAAGAAGGTAGGCTGGCGAAGATCAGGATGGGAGCTAGGGACAATACGAAACGTACGATACGGGACAATACGGGGACCAGACGGGACGTTCCCCGGTTTCCTGCCCCAAGGTTGCCCTGCTCGAATGAAAACCTGATCGTGGCTGCGCGCGGTTGGCCGGTCACGAAGTCTGCTAACATTACGGTGTGTGAGGTTCTCATGCCAGAATTCGTGATTGAGCGGGAAATCCCAGGCGCCGGCAATTTGTCGGACGCTGAAATAAAAGAGATTGCCTCGAGGTCAGTCGACGTCTTGAAGGATATGGGACCGGCAATCAAGTGGCTCCATAGCTACGTGACCGGCGACAAAGTCTACTGCGTCTACCTGGCTCCGGATGAGGAAACCGTTCGAGAACATGCGCGCCGCGGCGGATTTCCGGCGAATCGGGTTTCAGCAGTGCGACGTCTGATCGATCCCAGTTCGGCAGGCTAAGTCTACTCATCCGCAACAGCTAAGTGAGTCCTTCCGCTACCGCCTGTTCAATCGGCATTGCCCAGCCTTCCATCCAGGCAGTCAAGCTCGCGCCATCGCCCAGAGTTCGGCGCGCGAACTCGAGAGCCTTCTCCAGTCTCGGTTTCTCGGTGGGCGTCAGCGGCGCTCCCAGTCGTTGGCGGAGTGCTGCCGCAGCTCCCGCCAGATGAAGTGATTTCGCCGCTTTGGATTGGGCTGCCGCGCTCGCAGCAAGACATTCCAGTACCCTCGCCACGCCACGTTTGTGACCCAACTCCTGGAACAGCTTGATGCTTTCTCCATACAGCCGGCGCGCCTCCACATTGTTCCCTTGATCGGAGTAAAGACCGGCCAGGTCAGATAGAGCACTTGCGATTCCCCAACCATCCCGAAGTTCGCGAAACGCCGCCAGGCTCTGTTTGCAAAATGAGTGAGCGCTGACGAAGTCCGACTTCTCCCGAGCAACGTCGCCTTGATAGTTCAGCGTCCACGCGACGCCCGCCTCATCTCCCGCTTTACGGAACATCGCCTGGCACTCTTCATAGAGCGCCAAGGCTCGCGCATACTCGCCCCGCGATTTCATTACGCCGGCGAGATTACTAAGTGCCCGAGCAGTGTTGGCAGGGTCTCCCAGATCCTTCCATATCGCCACACATCTCTCGTACAGTAGCGACGCGACGGGAAGCTCTCCCCGATCGCGGGCATTTACGGCCAGCGCGTTGAGTGCGACCGCCACACCCGGCCGATCATCGAGCTCGATGCAGGTTTCAAGACTTTCTTCCAAGAGCCTTTGCGCGGAGCCATAGTCGCCCTGCTCGCCTGCGAGAACGGCGACGGCGAACAACAGCCGGGCGCGAAGTTTCGGACGAGTCGCAGTTCCCGGCAATGCCAGCAGCCTGGTAATGGCGTCTCGACCCTCCGTCAGATGCTCACGCGTTTCCCAGAATCGAAAAAGAGCAGCACCGAGTCGAAGACCCCATTCGGCGTCTCCCGTAGTGATCAGATAATCGAGTGCGGCACGGAAGTTGTCGTGCTCGACTTCAAAACGATCGTGCCACTCGGGATGAGCGACTGCGTCCTCGGCACCTTCTTCCGCAAGCACAAGGTAATACGCGGCGTGGGCGCGGCGAGTCGCCGCTTCGTCATCGCTGGCAGCGAGGCGTTCCAATGCGTACTCCCTGATCGTCGAAAGCATGAAGAATCGCGCCTCTGCGTTCCCTTGTTCCACTTGCTGCGCCAAACTTTTGTCCACCATGGAGGTCACGCCGTCCAAAACATCGACACCCAGATTGCCCTTGGTGTCGCAAACGGCTTCAACGCCTTCCAGCGTGCAACCTCCCGTAAACACCGAGAGCCTCCGGAACAGAGTTTGTTCGGCTGGATTGAGAAGACCGTAGCTCCAGTCGATGGTGCGCCGGAGGGTTTGTTGCCGCGTCGGCAAATCCCGGGCGCCTCCGGTCAATAGGTCCAGACGTGTCTCAAGCCGGGCCAGCATGGCGGACGGCGGAAGCAACTTGATCCGCGCCGCGGCTAGCTCGATGGCGAGAGGCAACCCGTCCAGCCGCGCACAGATGGCGGCAACCACGGGCGCATTTTCTTTCGTCAAGGCAAACTCTCGCTTGACCGCCTGTGCGCGTTCCACAAAGAGCGCAACCGCTGGAAGACGCGAGAGCGTTTCCACGGTTGGGATAGCTGTGGGGTCAGGCAGTCCGAGCGGTGGCACCGGAAATTCATATTCGCCATACACGTGAAGCGGCGCCTGGCTCGTCACCACAATTTTGAGTTTAGGGCCGATCGTTAGCAGCTGTGCAACCAGCGGGGCAGCTGAGACAAGATGCTCAAAGTTGTCGAGCAAGAGAAGCATGGGCTCTTTAAGTCCGCTCAAGTGCTCTTTCAGGCTTTCCTGCGGCGACTGGTTAGGACTCTCGCGCACCCCAACCGTTTGCGCAATCGTTGATGGGATCAAACTGTGGTCCGCAACCGCCGACAGCGGGACAAAGCAGACACCACCTGGAAACTGGGCGGCAATTTCCCCCGCCACCTGCAGGGCGAGCCGTGTTTTTCCTATGCCGCCAGCACCCGTGAGGGTCACCAGTCTCACGTCCTCGCGGCTCAACAATCGCCGTAGATCAGCCGCTTCATTTGCGCGTCCGATGAGTGTCGTGCGTTGCACCGGCAGATTGTTGAAGCAGGGTTCCAACCGGCTTGCCGACACATCCCCCAGTCGATCTCGCACCGCGGCCAGGTCATTGGCTAAATCTCGAGTGGATGCATAACGCTGCTTCGGGTCCTTCGCCAGGCATCGCTCCACGATCCAAACGAAGGGAACCGGCACCGGGAGACTCCTGGAACCCACACGTTCCGGTTCATCGCGAAGAATCGCAGCCACTGTTTCTGCTGGCGTCGGTTTCAGAAACGCCGGCAGTCCCGTGACCATTTCGTAGATCACCGACCCGAAGGAAAACTGGTCTGAGCGAAAATCTACATCGCTTCCCTTTGCTTGCTCGGGAGACATGTATCCGAAAGTGCCAATGACCGTGCCACTCTCACTGATTGGATGGAGGTAGTTGGAGGTCGTGGCTCCTGAATGTTCGCCGCGATCCGGAACCAGCAGCTTGGCTATGCCAAAATCCAGAACCTTCGGCGTACCGTCCCCACAAACCATCAGATTCTCTGGCTTCAGGTCACGATGAACGATGCCAATCTCGTGTGCTTTGGCCAGAGCATCGGCAATTCTGGCGGCGATGGCGATCGTCTCGCGAAATGGCATCGGGCCAGAGTCCAGCATTTCGCGTAACGTCTTGCCATCCACCAATTCCATCGCGATATAGTGCGTGCCATTCAGCTGTCCGAGCTCATAAATGGTAACGATGTTCGGGTGATTGAGAGAACTGGCGGAACGAGCCTCGCGCTCGAATCGGGCCAGGGCTTCCGGTTCGGAATGGTGATCCAACAGAAGAGTCTTGATCGCGACTACACGGTCGAGCCGGGTGTCCTTGGCGCGATAAACTTCGCCCATACCCCCGGCGCCGAGTCGCTGCAGAATTTCGTAGTTCCCGAAACGTGTGCCGGGCGAGAAGCTATGGGGTACGGGCGCGGCGTTGGGCGGCGTGTTCATGGGTTTAGTCGGCGCAGCGGTCGCCGGTCGAACTACCCGCGGCTACGCGATTTGGATTGTCTTATACCATTGCCCTTTGGCCTGGAAACGCTAGGGCGGCAATTGGGTCTGTTCATAATACGCTAGGTCGGAAGGAATCCAAGATCGCTGAAGCGGCCAGCTGAAAAACTGAGGTAAGCCATCCACCCGTCATGTTTTCCCGGACAATACGGGAACAGGCTTTAGTTTGAGAGAAAATCGACGCTTGGACAAATACGGGGACAGAAATCAGGAAAACCTCCCGTGAACTGCACCTGAACTGCACCCCTGACGTGAGACAAAGAAACTAGGGACAGTTTTCTTGCGAAAAAGATTGTAAACCGGGGAGTGGGGTCTGGGGCGAGGGGGCGGTTAGCTCCCTCGCCCCAGTCATCTCTGTAGAAGTCTCACCGTTGGCCACGCTCCGCAGCTGTTGTTCGAAAGCGGCTGGCGTTTGATAGTTCAATGCAGAATGCAGCCGCTGATGGTTGTAGGTGATTTCGAAAAACGTCGTCAGTTCGGCGCGCAAGGCGTCCAGATCGCGCCAGTCTCTGCCGTGCACCTGCTCCTGTTTGAGCGTCTTGATGAAGGACTCCGCTTTGGCATTGTCGTAGGGATTACCCACGCGGCTCATGCTCGGTTGCACTCCATGATCGGCCAGCAGCGAGAGATAGTCGGCGCAGGCATACTGAATGCCGCGGTCAGAATGATGAATCAGTCCCGGCGCAGGTTGACGCTCGGTGAGCGCCATGCGCAATGCCTGCACCGCCACACTCGCGCCCAGATGCTGCGCCAGCGCCCAACCGATTACGCGCCGGGAATGTGCGTCTAGCACCACGGCAACGTAAACAAACTCCTCTTGCAAGCGCACGTAAGTGATATCGGCTACCCAGAGTTCATTGAGATTGCGTGTGACCAGACCGCGGGCCAGGTTCGGCCACACTCTCCAGCCATGCTGCGAATCGGTGGTCGCGGGTACAAAGCGCCGCGTGCGCAGGCAGAGCAGATTGTCTTCGCGCATCAAGCGCAGCACGCGTTTGGCATTGACGCACTGGCCGCGTTGCCGCAGTTCCTGCTGCACCCGTCGATAACCGTAGAACCGCCTCTCCACGACGACTTGCTGGATCGCATCGCGCACCGTTGTGTCCGCCTGCCGCGGTGCCGACGCCTCCCAATGCCGGTAGAATCCCGCCCGACTCACGCCGCTCAACTCGCACATTCGTTCCACGCTGAGGCCGCCTTGCCCGGCCCGCTCCGCAATCAACGTGCAGATCGCTTCCCGCCCGCTTTTATGCGCCGCAAGGCTTCGCCGAAAAAATCCAGTTCCAATTCCTGCTGCCCCACCTTGCGCTCCAGCTCTGCAATCCGCTTCCGCGCGGCCAGCAACTCCCCGCGGCCGGATCTCGCTTCCGCTTCGTCACCAGCTTCCGAGACTACCTTCCGCGGCCTTCCCCCGCGCCTATGCACAAGGCCGGCTTCGCCCAGCTCTGCATAACGGTCCTTCCACACGTACAGCCGCTTCCGTCGTATGCCGAGCTCCAGCGCTACCGCACTTACGCTTTCTCCAGCCAACACCCGGCGCACCGCCGCTAATTTCAACTCCGTTCCGTACTCCGGCTGATTCATCTTCTTTCGTGACATGAGTTCTCCTGATTGAGAACTGTCACCATTATCTCTGTCTCAGTTTTGGGGTGCACTCCACCCGTCTGTCCCCGGGTTCCTCATGCTCAACTTCTACCTGAAGTTGACCTGTGCCCTTGCTGCTACTCCATTTCCATTCAGGCTAGGTAGCGCAATTCTCAATGCGCCACAACACCGATCAACTTGCCCATGTGATCGCCGCAACCGCTCACTTCAGCCATCACGCCGGGTGCGTGCCCGTGTGTGAGCCCGTCGAGGTGCTCGACAACCACCAGATCGGCGACCGTTCCGCGGATCAGCTTTGCCCGGTGCTTGCCGTCTGTCAGCTGGAAACTGGGACTGACGTGTGAGGTGTCGTACTTGCGTGCATACCCGCTATCAATGAGCGCTTGGAAAGTGCTCCCTGGCGACGCCGTACACTCACCGAGACCAGTAACCGGTTGAACTTGCACTGTCTGAGTCAATGGCGCAAGCACGATAGGGGCAATCTCAGACTTAGTGAGCTCATAATTCAGCTTGACGGTGAGTGTCGCATTCCCCTGTGAATCGGTGACGAAGCCGTTGGGGTCGAGACCGGTTCCGGCTCTAAATCCAGCATTGTCCGCTACAGCGGGGGCAACGGGGAAGACAGGCGCGAGAGTTCCTAAATTGTCATCTGTGATGACGGCCAGACCCAGCACCGGGTCGATAATGAACGGTGGTGAAGTTGTGTCGAGAAGCTGCCAGAGGCTATGCACCGCGTTCGGAGTAAGGCCGGAGACAGTTAAAGTGAGGGTGGTGTGCCCGTTTTCTGTATTGACGATCACTTTCCCCGAAGCATTGCTCCCATCAAGCGGAGCGAGAATCACTGTCTGTTTGGTCCCCGCTTGAGCGCTTGTAACCAGGCCGAGGGTGGACATAAACAGGCAAAGGGCCAGAGCTAACAACCAAGCTGTCGTTTTCATGTGAATCATTCCTTCCTGCGCCATAGGCGCAGCAGACTACTGGTGCGCGATACCATTCGCCGAAACAAAACCCGGCTGAACGAGGCCGCCTCTGACGATTCCCCGGCTCTCTTCGAGACCCGCCCGGCTTGAAATCAATTCTTAGCGAGCGTTTGAGCGTCGCAGAGAACTGAAGGCGGTCGATCAGCTACGCTCGCCAGCGATACTGCAGGGGTCAGCCGTGCAAATACGGTGTACTTGAATCGCGCAATAGACGGTCAGACTGCAAAAGGTCAATGCGAGTGGTGGGTGCGGGGCGGGTTAGCAAAGAAGAGCGCAGAGAATTTCCAGGTGACTCCGTGGGTCACTCAGTTGACCTGCGCGCACCGAAGGCTTAATGGGCCTACAAATCTCAGGTGCTCGAGCACCTATCCTCGGCGCAGACGCTGTCCGCGACGAGTTGTCATCCGGAAACGTGACGATCCTCTGCACCACCATCTCATTTGTTGGAGAGTTAGCCTCGTCGAACCGTGTTTCGGGATCATCTACCTTCGGCAGGATCGACACCGCAAGGCATGCGACAACCGCGAGCAAAGAAGCCACCCGAAGGCGAGAAGGCATTTTGCGACCCCAACACTGCGCAGGACGATACCCCGCGGCGTGGGTCGTGTCAACTGGTACAAAGCGGGGGTAGTGGGCGGTTTTCAAAATCCGTCCGAAAGCGTAACCTTTGCGGGTCAAGAGAAGGGGGCAACTCTTGACTCCTAAGAAGGCTGCCTTGAATTTATGCTATTGCGATGAAAGCGGCACTGGGGATGAACCAATCGCGGTAATGGTGGGAGTCGTGGTGGACTGCCATAGGATGCACATTACCAAGGAGCATTGGCTTGCCCTCCTTAATGATCTGTCCGCCATTGCCGGAAGGCAGATCGCGGAGCTACACACCAGGAATTTCTACGGTGGCGGGGGAATCTGGAAAGGCTTGGATGGTCCCCAACGCGCCCACATCCTGAGCAGCATCTTCAATTGGCTAGCAGAGCGCAAACATCATGTTGTTTATTCATCAGTTTGCAAGGCCAGCTATCGCGCAAACTACGCTCTCCAAAAAATTCCAGACGAACTAAATACTTATTGGAGGTTCCTAGGATTCCATTTGGTGTTGGCTATGCAGCGATGCTGCCAGACCGAAAAAAACAATAAGGGCCATACCCTGTTTGTGTTCGATAACGAGAGCAGGGAAGAACTCCGATTCACGGACATTATCAAAAGGCCGCCGCCGTGGAGCAATGAATATTATGAATTGGAGAGAGGAGACAAGGCTTTAGATCAGGTAGTTGATGTGCCATACTTCGGAGACTCAAGGGACGTGTACCTAATTCAATTGGCGGACGTTCTCTCTTTCTCCCTTCGTCGATATGCTGAGATTAAGGAAAATCTCGTACCGCCAAAATATGCCGATGAAGAAGAACGAGTGAGCGAATGGGTGCAAACTATGGCGTCCCGGTCAATTGGAAGGCCTCACATTTACCGACAAAAAGGCCGTACCAAAGCAGATGAATTGTTCTTTGAGAACGCATCGGAGTCAATCCGTGGCCTCTAAGCGGCGCGTTGCAGATCGCTCTCAATTGTCGCTGATACGAGTTCAGCCAAGGAAAAACCGCCCACTACCAAAGCGGGGTGTCGATAGCACTGAATATGTCCGGTTGAGATAGCAGGTGATATGTCCGCTCCCTGGCTGAGAGGGCAGCTTCAAATTTGCCGCGCATTGCATACTTTTCACTGCTCGCGGCTGCTGAGGGAGATTCGCGGATTCATTGGTACTCCTCGCAGGACAAGTAATCAAACTTGCCATCGACAGGCGAGCGGAAGAGAGCGAAAACAGAGGGCATGCAGAAAGATCGGGCTGTCGCAGGACTGCTTTTATGTATGCTGCTCAGCGGTTGCGCCACGAAAAAGCAGCCTACTGCCGCCACTCCGCCTCCGATACGGAGTCAGTTGCCGCCACCCTCGGCCGAGACGATTGAACACTGCGTCGTGACCAAGCAGGAAAACGCCAACACCGTGACCTGTAGTTGCGAACCCGCGATCACGCGCATCGATTCCAAAACTGGGCACATCATTCTGGTCTGCAAGAAGATGAAAGAAGAACAGCGAGATTAGACAATTACAGGGCTGACGGACGATTCAGGACAATACGGGGACAGGCGGAATGTTCCCTGCCTTCCTGTATTTCGAAGTCAGGAAAACGTCTCGTCTGTCCCCAGGTTCCTCGCGTACTTTGCGGCGGCGTGAGGACTCTCCGGAAGCCCAAAAAGCCACTTCTTAGAAGAACACGCCGTTGAGTTCCGTGCCCAGTACCGAGAAATCACTCACTGACTTGTCCGACGAATCAGACAGGAACGTAAAGCCTTGCTTCGTGGCGCTCCACTCGATCCTCGAGGACGTGTTCACGTAGGTCAGATCGAAGAGGTTGGTTTCGTCCCGCACGTGGCCACCGTCGCCGGGGTTTTCCCAGTGCACCACCAGGGACACACTGGCCTGATCCGCCGGTTGGCGCGTCAGCCCACTCACGACGTCGTGTGCGTCGATGACAAATGAGTCGGTCAGACAAAAACGAGCCGTGCCTTGCCCCATGTTCGCACTGACCGCATCTCCCGGAATGAACGCTGTCCAAAACAAACCCGAGGACGTGATCCCATAGTTGAAGTCGTTGATTTGCGAGCCATCCAGGCTCGAGAAAAGATCAAGTCAAACAAAGGCGAAGGTGCCCTTGCGCTGCTTGCCATCTTGCCCGACGTAGGTGCCGGTCATGAACCGGGTGTCGTTGGCAAAAGTCACGGGGGTGTCGCCGTTGATAGTGCCGGTGCCATGTCCGGAGGCAAGCCCGACGGACCCTTTGAAATTGCCGACGGTCGAAACTTCACTGCCGGTCGCCGGCAAAAAGACATGAAACAACTCCGTTCCTTGTCCCAACAGTTCCATACCCCCGGTGATCGGTGAGGGTGATGGGCTGCAGAACAGACCAGGAGCGGTTCCTTCGGCCTCGGCTGGAGTGGGGAACGCAAGATTCGGTGCGATTGCCAAACCAGCCGCGCCGACTGCACCGGCAATGAAATTTCGCCGGGAGAAGGCGCGCGACCAGAAATGTGCGTGAGCGCCGGGATGAGGTGGTGACAACATTGCTTTTCCATCGAAAAGCCCGGCTAGGGAAGTCTGTAATGGCGGACGGCTGAGTTGCATCTGGATTCTCCTCGTATAGGCGGCTTCCTTCATTGGGCTGAAGGATTTGCTTTGCCTATCTTTCGTCGAAAAGCGATTCGGAGTCTGCTGTCGTACCCGTGGGATGGGCCGGTTGCCTCCGGGCAAGTGCAACGCCGCTAAGGACCTTGGAGGCGATGCAAATTCTGTTCCCATCCTGATCGGTTGTCAAGCACGAATCAGGCCCGGAGGCTGGCAAGAAGTCTTACCTCGGCCGGGACAATATGGGGACAGGCGGGATATCGTCAAACAGCCGGGTTTAAAGTTTCGTCGATGGCCACCGTGATTTTTCCGTCGACAACCTTCACAGGGTAGGCCGCGACTCCAATCCCAGGCACCGGGTACGTGCTTCCGGTGGTGACATCATATTTCCAGCCGTGTCCGCGACAAGTGACGACCTTGCCATCGAGTCGCGAATTTCCAAGCGACAGTCCCTGGTGAAGACAACTATCGTCCATCGCGTAGACGGTTCCATCAACGTTGAAGAGTGCAATGTCTTTGCCTTCGATCGAGACAGTTGTGCCTCGTCCGGGAGGAAGTTGATCCAGATTCGCCACCTCGACATAGTTTGCCATACGTCATCCCGCCTTCTGGTTTGACGAGTGGCGTTCCAGTTCCTCCGCCAGGATTGGCAGGCTCAGATTGAAAGTCTGCACCCCTTGAACGACACAAAGCTTCAGCACTTCCATGATCTCCTCCATGGTTGCGCCTGCCTTTAGCGCGTTTTGGATGTGGCGGCGAGTGCCCGGTGGATACATGTGTGTGACGGAAGCATCGAGGGCGATGCTGAGGAGTTCGACCTCCTTGGGAGACATAACTCCACTCTTGTACATGCTCGCGGCCATCGCCATGAATTCGTCCGTAAATACCGGATCGAGTGCGAAGAATGGATCCCACGCGGTGTTCCACTGTCCTATCTTCCGCATCGCATCGCAGGCCGGGGTCGGCTCGGTGTTGGCTCGTGGAGTCAGTTGCACGTTGGCAGCTTTAGCTTCTTCCAGAACAATGGGAGCCGCCAGGCTGCACGAGTGAATGGACAAGACCGATCCGCATTTAAGAGCGAATAAAATCTCGTCGCGAGTTGCGCCCGCTTCGAGCGCGGCCCGAATGTGGTGCCGAGTTCCGTCCGAGTTGAGATTCGTGCAGGCGGCATTCAAGCTGACGCTGACCAGTTCGATGAATTTGCGCGGCAAAACAGAATGGGTCCATGGGTTGGTGCTCATCTTGAAGCAGAGCTCCGCCCATTTGGGATCCCATTCGCGCAGAGTGTCCAGAGCTGAATCCCAAGGACCCGCAGGTGGATCAGTCACGACCCGCGAGTCTTCCTTCAACTCTTTCGTTTCCTTAGCCACAATTTCCCTCCTAGAGGATGCGACTCCTAAAGTAATTCGGCCCGCGCTTGGCGCAGGGTCTGATAGGCGGGTAGCAAAAGGTTGAGTCCTGCCCGTGATTTGTTGGAGCAGGACCCCAGCCCTATTAGCCGACCTTAACCTTGACCGGAACCTCCAAATCTTTCTCCCACTCACCTGCGTGGATGTGCCCGCACCCACCTTGAGCTGCCGGATGGTACATTCCGTCCGTTTCATGCACGATGAATCCCATGTTGCCCGGTCGACGATTTGGGGGCAGGCCGAGGTTGGCGAGCGTTTCTTCTGTGGATTTGTAAGTAACACCTATCTTCAGCATCTCGCAGGCCTGTTGGGCGGTAGCGATCGGGCGGCCCAACTCTTCCGCCATGCGCACGTGACGCTCGATCATTTGGATCGTGGACATCCGCTTGCCCTTCGTCGTGTCCCACAGGTTGTCTTCGATACCGGCGCGGGTGTGTTGCCCGAGCGCGATGCAAATCGCAGCAACTGGGTGGGACAGACGGAATGTAGTCTGGTAGGTAAAGAAAGAGCCGTGCGGTGTACGACGGATTAGCTCCATCAGGTCGAAGGGATTTGCGCCGCACACTCCCCCGCCTCCGATGCTGAAGAAGCCATTCATCGGCCCCATGTAGTACCCCTTGCGAATAAGACGCTCCACCAGTTCGAGACCGTGCACGTGGGGGAGCGCAAAATAAGGCTGGATGCCGTGCTGAACCAGGCGCTTGATGTTTTCTAGATAGAAGTCGGGCGTTGAGTCGGCCACAAGGTTAGCCATCGCGTGGAGCATTGCCGGGTTGGTGAAACGCGTTCCTTCAAAGGCCTCGACCGGGTGTAACGCCGTTAGATCATAGAGGCTGGTACCACAGGTAACGGTGACCTGATCCGGCTTAGGATCGATTTCGGCCAGCTTATGGCGAGAGTCGTAGCTCTGGAAATGGGCTTCCTCGCCCGGCTCGGGGGCAAACGAGATTGACCCGCCGAGTTGGAGGATCATTTTCGGAACCGCATTGCGCAGACGGCCTACCTGATCGTTGTATTGGTTGAAGTTCTTCGAGATGTGTCCGGTTTTCGGGTCGCGCACATGGATGTGCAGCAGTGTCGCGCCGGCGTTGTAACAGTCAACCGCCGCCTGAACCTGTTCGTCCCAAGTGACGGGAAGTTTTTGTTCAGGGGTGCAATCCCCCGGCAACCAGACCGGCCCATAGGGCGCGGCGGTAATCATGAGCGGTGCTTGATTTTCAGGTAGTAGCGAGTCATCGGTGAAGTACATAAAGATTTCTCCTCTTCGACCTTGTTTGACAGTCGAGGTATACGAAGCGGTTCACTGACATGCAAATGGAGAAACGGATCGACGAAGTTTCCACCAAGGGTAGGAGGGAGCAGGGGCTTGAGACACTGTCAGAAAGTACAGTGACGAAAACGGGCGCACAAGCTTGCGCCGTGTGTTCGCGCGTTTTTGCCGCTCTAAGGCCGTGTGCAGGGTCAATGCGCTTTGCGATTGCACGACCAATCGCTGCCAAAAATACCAGTTCACCAAATTCGCCACCACGCTGATATTCTAGGGTTGGGGTTGACGAAGTTTCCGCACCGGCGCCGCCGAACTTCGGAATCAGCCAGGGCCAAGGAGTTCCTAAATACGACCAATCCAGTCGCACGGTCCACGAATCGAGCCAGACCCGACCGCAACATCGTCGCCCGGACATCAGAACATTGCTTGCTCGTAGTAACGATATTGGTTCTCTTTCAGAGCATTTCGTCGGCCCAAAACAACACCGAGACGGATGTCCGTCCAATAACCACTTCATCCACCTTGGCTTCCGCGAGGAATCAACCGTTAAAGACCTACCATGACGGCAGCATTCGGGATATCAGCTCTATCGGAAACCGCGATGTCGGCTGTACCCATGGGCCGGGCAACCGATATAATTTGCAAGCGCAGATCGAGATGGGCCGATCCTATGCTCACCGGGTGGAGAGCACGTCTAAACTCATCACCGATCCGATTATTACCGAGTACGTGAATCGTATCGGTCAGAATCTGGCGCGCATTTCCGACGCACAATTTCAAAATACGTTCGAAATCATCGATACGGACGAAGTACAAGCTTTTTCGCTGCCTGGAGGTTTTATCTTTGTCGATTCCGGTTTGATCCTCGCGGCTGACGATGAAGCAGAGCTGGCAGGAGTAATTTCTCACGAGATGGCGCATGTGGCGGCATGTCATGTCAGGCAAGACATGGCACCCGATGCGCTGACCAGTGTCTCTTCCATGCCGCTGATCCTCAGACTGCTGTTCCGACCCGCCATTCAGAACACGGTCTATTTGAACCGTACTCCCAGCTTCGAGTTCGAGGCGGACCTTCTCGGCGTCGAATACCTCTACAAGGCTGGATACGACCCGCAGGCCCTGCCATCGTTTCTTGAGAAAATGAGGGCCATTGAGAAGCAAGGGCGCAACCGGGCACAGTGCCCTTGCCTCTTACCCTCAGATCGCCGAGCGGATCAGAAGAGTTCAGCACGAGATTGATACGTTGCTGCCACCCGTGCCGGAACATAAACTGGATACATCTGAGTTCCAGGAAACTAAGAAGAGATTGGCCGAGTTGGAAAACCGGCTTAAAGCGAACAAGAACCATGGCGAAGATGGTCCTATGTCGAAAGACGACTTTATTCCGCCGTCGGTTATCAAGCTCGAGGGAAGGCGGATTCAGTGAACGCTTCGCTACAACGTTATGCCCGCGTCCAGTCGCGTGGGTTGATCACGATATTTCATTATGTTGGACTTGGCGGGGCTGGCCAACGGTCCGCACCGTCGTCCTGGATTCGTCGCCCCACGGTTACGCATCTAGCGATTCTGCTTTCCCTTGCCTTCGCACTGTCAAAGCCACTGCAAGGCCAAAGTGACCAGCCAGAAAAACAGATCGGGAGCATTGTCGGTACCGTACTCGATGTGAACGGTGATACGGTGCCTCTCGCCAACGTGGTTCTTGAGGGCCCCGACCCCAGCGATCGCCGGACCGCCGTGACCAATGACAATGGATTTTTCGAGTTCCACGATGTCAGGTCAGGAGTTCCCTATCACGTGACCGTCAGCGGAGAGGGATTTGCAGAATGGAAATCGCCGGACGTGACTGTCGAGCCAAACCAAAGCAAAATCTTGACTGATATCCAACTCCACCTTGCCAAGGCGCTCACCACGGTCGAAGTGACCCAAACCGCGGAAGAGATCGCGACCGAGCAGTTGAAAATCGAGGAAAAACAGCGCATCTTCGGCATCATCCCGAATTTCTACGTAGTGTACGAACCCAATCCTGTGCCACTCACCGCGAAGCTGAAGTTCCGGCTTGCGCTTAAAGTGGCAATGGATCCCGTCACGATTGCCGGAATCGCTTTCCTTTCCGGGATACAGCAGGCTGGTGACACCCCCGATTATGGTCAAGGTGCTCAAGGGTACGGCAAGCGGTTTGGCGCCAATAGCGCCGACGGCTTCACCGACATCATGATTGGTGGGGCCATACTGCCGTCGCTGCTGCACCAGGATCCGCGCTACTACTTTCAAGGCACAGGCACGAAAAAATCCCGGTTCCGGCATGCGGCCATGAATCCGTTTGTCTGTAAAGGAGACAACGGAAAACGGCAACCGAATTTTTCCAGCTTAGGTGGTGATTTGGCATCTTCTGCTATTTCGAACCTTTACTATCCACAAACGAATCGGGGCGTAGGGCTGGTATTCACAAACTTTGCGATCAGCACCGGTGAGCGCATCGCCTCGAGTCTCGCCCAGGAATTCGTCCTGCACAAATGGACTCACAAGCCCAGCCCATCAAACTAGTTCTTAACCGAGAATCTGCTGAGACTCAGGTTCGCGGGGCCAATGAGCGCTAACAGATGGATCAGTCCCGCTTCGTCTTCTGCGCAAACGGCGTCTGGCAAAATCTTATTTCTCCCGATCGACCAGCATGAGCCGCCAGACCACCAGCCAGCGCCCGGTCTCGCGGGTGAAGACCAGCGTGTCGTGTCCACTTTCGTGATATTGCTTGCCTGCCAGCTCATAGGTCATCTGCCATGGGGATATCGCGACTGCGCTGCGCCCAAATACATCCACCGACAGCTTTTCTTCTTTGTAGTCAAGCACCTTGGCTTGCGCGAGGAATTCTTCGTAGCTCTTCACGCACGCGGCGCGTCCCCGGCAAAGTTCTTGATACGCCGGGCCTTTGATAACCATATCGTCGTGAAAATATGAATTCAGTTCCGAGACTTTTCCATTCAACCAGGCCTGGTTGATCTTTTTGACCAGTTCTCGGATTTCTGTTTGCTCTTTTCCTTCCCTCAAGAGCTTCTCCTTCGGCCCGCGAAGCGGGCTGGATCGCGGTATCCTAACAGAGCATGAAGACGTTCGAAGAATACGTGCGCGACGCCGAACAGGCTCATGGACACCTTTGCGCGGGACAAATACTTGGTGTGCGCATGGCCATGCTGGGATTGATCAAGTTGGGCATCGATGATCCGCAGGGCAAAGACCGCAAGCGCCTGGTGACGTTTGTCGAAATCGATCGCTGCGCAACCGACGCGGTTGCAGTGGTCACCGGATGCCGGCTAGGCAAGCGCGCCTTGAAGTTCCGCGACTGGGGAAAGATGGCGGCGACGTTTGTGGACGTGAGCACGGGCAAGGCCATCCGCATTGCTGCCAAGGAATCGTCGAAGGCGTTGGCGCGGTCCATGCATCCTGAGATTGAGAATAAGAATCAGCAGCAGATGCTGGCGTACAGCAAAATGGCCGAGGAAGACCTCTTCACCACGCAATGGGTGAAGGTCGAATTGCCCCCGGAAGAGTTTCCCGGATACAAAGCCGAACGGATTGTGTGTGAAGTTTGCGGCGAGGGCATCAACTTTCGCCGCGAGGTGGAGCGCGAAGGCAAGACTCTTTGCCAGTCGTGCGCCGGGGGACGCTACTACCAGCCGCTCTAGTATGTGGCGCGGGCACTCTTGCCCGCGTCTCACCAGGAGAAACAACCCCAACCATCGCGAGGCGCTTAGCCCCGGAGCTCAAAACGGCATCCCAGTTTTCTCGATGCCGTGGTCGCCTGACACCTTCCCTCTCGCGGTATTACACTATCTTCGCTATGCCAACATCGACTGAACGTACCAATCCGCTCTCTTATCTTTCTGACCAACTGGACGAACTAAAAGCCAAAGGCACGCATTTCCGTTTGCGCGTGCTTGATGATGAACAGGCTGCGGTCTGCACGTTTGATGGCAAGAAGGTCATCAATCTTGCCTCGAACAATTATCTGGGGTTGACGACGCATCCCAAATTGCGCGAGGCGGCGCTTGCGGCGACGCGCAAGTACGGCGTGGGGTCAGGCGCGGTGCGCACCATTGCCGGCACCATGAAGATTCACATGGAGCTCGAGGAAAAGATCGCGCGCTTCAAGAATGTCGAAGCCTGCGTGGTCTTTCAGTCGGGCTTCGCCGCCAACGCCGGAACCGTGTCGGCGGTGCTCGGCAAAGAAGATTTCATCATCTCGGATCAGCTAAATCACGCTTCGATCATCGACGGCGCGCGCCTGTCGCGGGCGAAGATTCTGGTTTTCAATCACAAGGACGTCAATCACGCCGAAGAGCAACTTAAGAGCGTGAAAGATCAGCCAGGACGCAAGCTGCTGATCACCGACGGCGTGTTTTCGATGGACGGAGACATCGGCCCGCTCCCCGGGCTGTGCGACATCGCAGAAAAATACGGCGCGATCATGATGGTGGATGACGCCCATGCTTCTGGAGTGCTGGGACGCAACGGGCGCGGAACCATCGATCACTTCAAAGTTCATGGCCGCGTCGATATCCAGGTCGGCACCTTGTCGAAAGCCATCGGTGCGTTAGGTGGATATGTTTGTGGCACGCGCGATCTGATTGATTTTCTGTATCACCGCGCGCGTCCGTTTCTGTTTTCGACGTCGCATCCGCCGTCTGTGGCAGCGACATGCATTGCGGCGTTCGACGTTCTCGAACAGGAACCCGAGCGCATTGAGAAGCTCTGGGAGAACACGCGCTACTGGAAGAAACAATTGGGCGACCTGGGATTCGATATTGGAGGCAAGACCACTCCTGCGAGCGAGACGCCGATCACGCCCATCATTCTCGGCGACGGCAAGCTGACCATGGATTTCTCGCGCGAGTTGTTCAAAGAAGGCGTGCTGGGAACCGGGATCGCATTTCCCACAGTGCCTGAGGGCAAGGCGCGCATCCGCACCATCATGACGGCCACGCACGGAATAAATGAGTTAGATCAAGCATTAGACGTGCTAAGGAAAGTTGGGAAGAGGATGGGGATCGTTTCGTGATTTACGATTGTCGATTTTCGACTGAAAGACCTCAGCAGGTCGAAATTGAAGTCCCCGAAGGGGACGCCAGAAATTAGCCCGGCACGTAAGTGCCGGGGAAAGCTCGCAGGGAGATACGAGTCCCTTCAGGGACGGCACTCCTGCGCAGTATCAGCCAGACCTGACTTCCGTAGAAACAATGCGAACTCTTCCTCGAAGTTGCGCTTCTGGTGATGAATCGCCTGCGAGCCAATGTACGCCTTCACGGTCGGCAGCAACGATGGACTCACGCTGAAGGCGCCGTAGCCTTCCTGCCATTGGAACGACACGCCTTGCTCTCCCAGCCACCGCGAAGAGTTCGCTTTCAATTTCTGAATAGCCTCGGAGAGAGGCATCGTCGCAGGAAGGCCCACAAGTAGGTGAACATGGTTGGCGGTGCCGCCCGCCTCTAGAAGGTCGATTCGAAGGTTGCGGCAGATGCCCCCAATGTAAGGCCAGAGACGCTCTTGCAGTTCAGGAGAGATGAGATCGCGGCGGTCTTTCGTGGAAAAAATGCAGTGAACGAAGTTCGCGATGTAATTGTGTCGCATGATGCGAGATTAGGGTTGTGCCGTAAAGAATGTCTGTGTGGACCGTCACACAGACAGTGTCGTCCCTGAAGGGACTCGGGTTCCATGGGCACACCCTCCCGGCACTTACGTGCCGGGCTAGTCTCTGGCGTCCCCTCTGGGGGACTTGGCATTAGTCGGCACTGTGAACGATCTTGCCGCTCACAATCGTCGCCACTACCTTCCCCGTCATCTGCCATCCGTCGAATGGGGTGTTCTTCGAAAGCGACAAGGACTTGCTCGCGTCGAACGTCCACCGTTTTTTGGGATCGAAGATGGTGACGTCGGCGTGGCTTCCGCGGACTAACGTACCGCGTCCTTTGAGATCCAAGACGCGCGCAGGGCCTGCGGTGAATAGCTCGACGATTCTAGCGAGCGGGATTTTTTGTTCGCGATGGAGTTTGGTGATCGCCAGGCCTAATGCGGTTTCAAGGCCGGTGATGCCGAACATGGCGCGCTCGAACTCCATGATTTTTTCTTCGGGAGCATGAGGGGCGTGGTCGGTGGCGATAGCATCGATCGTGCCATCCGCAAGGGCGACGAGAATCGCTTCGCGGTCGGCGGTCGAGCGCAGCGGCGGATTCATCTTGCAGTTAGTGTTGTACTCTCCCACGTCGGCGTCGATCAGGGCGAAGTGATGCGGAGTGACTTCGCAAGTGACGTGGACATGATTGCGTTTGCCGCGACGCACCGCCTTGAGCGAATCGGCGGTGGAAAGATGCGCGACGTGGATGCGTGCTCCGGTGAACTGCTGGGCGAGGTGAATGTCACGCTCGACGATCGATGACTCGGCAGACGTCTTCATGCCGCGCAGGCCCAAACGGAACGAAGTTGGACCTTCGTTCATGGGACAGTTTTCCGTCACGCGCGTGTCTTCGGCGTGTTGAATCACGGGCATGCCGATTTCAGAAGCCAGGCGCAGAGTTTCGCGCATGATGTCATCTTTGAGGATGGGCTTACCGTCGTCGGTAACAGCCACCGCTCCGGCGCGCTGCAGACCGCGAAAATCGGTGAGCACCGCACCTTTGCTGGCTTTGGTGGCGGCACCGATGGGAAAGACATTCACCACCGCGCCGCGCTCGGGCTTTTGCAGCCAGGTCACCCATTCGGGCGAGTCGACGATCGGAGAAGTGTTGGGCATACAGCACACGGAGGTGAAGCCTCCGGCGGCAGCGGCGGCGGTTCCGGTGGCGATGGTTTCTTTGTAGGCCTGTCCGGGCTCGCGCAGGTGAACGTGAATGTCGAGGAAACCGGGGGCGACGATGAGGCCGCGGGCATCGAATTTTTCGTCGGCGGAGCCCTTGATTTTGTTGGGCGGAGCGATTTCGGCGACGCGTCCGTCTTTGAGCAGGACGTCCATGGGCGCATCGATCTTGGCGGCGGGATCGATGAGCTGCCCGCCCTTGATGAGGAGACTGCTTCCCTTCTGGCTCAAAGGATCAACTTCCTCTCCACAGATTCACGCGGATCTCGCTGATTTTTTCCCAATTGTTTTAATCCGCGTTCCTCCGCGTTAATCTGCGGCAAAGACTTTGCCTTCATTTCGCCTTCCCCAACGCCTTCGCCAGGATCGCCATTCTTGTCGGCACGCCGTTGTGAACTTCTTCCACAATGGCCGATTGCGGGCAGTCGGCGACCTCCCATGTCAGTTCCAGACCACGGATGATGGGGCCCGGGTGCATGAGGATCGCGTCTTTTCTTGCGAGCTTCAATCGCGGCAAGGTCATCTGGTAGCGGGCGATGTAGTCGGCGAGGCTGATCTTTTGTCCGGCGAGGCGTTCTTTTTGCACGCGCAGGACGATGATCACGTCGGCGCCGCGGACTGCTTCTTCTAAATGACGACTGATTTTTAGACCGGGCGCGAGGCTGGTGGCGACTTCCGGCAGCATCTCCGGTGGACCGCAGAGCGTGATCTTCGCGCCGAACTTGGTCAGCAGGTGAATATTCGAGCGGGCGACGCGGCTGTGATAGATGTCCCCGACGATGGTGACGTTCAAGCCTTTGAGCGTTTTCTTATGACGAAGAATGGTGTAGGCGTCGAGCAAGGCTTGCGACGGATGTTCGTGCATGCCGTCTCCGGCATTGACCACGGGGATGTCGAGATTCTGCGCCATGAGCAGCGGGGCTCCGGCGTGGGGATGGCGAATGACGATGACGTCGGCGCCGACCGCGCGCAGGGTGTATCCCGTGTCGAGAAGCGATTCGCCTTTTTCGATGCTCGAGCCGCTGGCGAGTACCAGCGTCGTCATCGCGCCCATGGATTTCGCCGCGACCTCGAAAGAGCTGCGGGTCCGTGTGGAGGGTTCGTAAAACAGAAGCAGCACGCGCTTGCCACGGAGCAAAGGCCGCACTTTCAGCGGATTCATGCGCCGGGCCAGTTGCAGCAGGCTCAGGATTTCCGCCGCGTCCATGTGTTCGATACCGAGCAACGAACCGCGGACTGGCTTGTTCATGACGGACTCATGAGGGCTTGAAAATTCGGCCGTCCCTCCAGGGCGAAACTCAACCTTGTTTCTCTACCAACAGAACTTTTTCGGCGTCGTCGATTTCGCGCAGCTTCACTTCGATGATTTCCTGCAAGCTGGTTTGCACTTTGCGTCCGACAAAAGTGGCTTCGAGGGGAAGTTCACGGTGCCCGCGATCGATCAGGACGCAGAGCTGCACCTGGCGCGGGCGGCCCTGGCGGAAGAGCGCGTCCATGGCGGCGCGGGCGGTGCGTCCCGTGTATAGGACGTCGTCAACCAGGATGATGTTTTTGCCGGCGATGGGGAATCCGATATCGGTTTTCTGCACCACCGGTTTTGGTCCCAGCGTCGAGAGATCGTCACGGTAGAGCGTGATGTCGAGGGTGCCGACGGGGACTTTGCTCTTGTCGATGCGTCCAATGATTTCCGCGAGGCGGTTGGCCAGAGGCACGCCGCGGCGGCGGATTCCGACCAGGCCGAGGTCTTTGGCGCCGTTATTTTTCTCGCTGATTTCGTGCGCCAAACGCACCAAAGTGCGTTCAATTTCCGAGGCCGACATCAACTGCGATTTTTCGCGCAGGTTGGCCTGACGAGGAGTGGATCGTGAGGTCATGAACGCTGCATCATACGCGGGCCGAAGCCTGTGGAGCAAGGTGCCGCAAAACAAATCTCGCTAGGCCTTGTCTTTCCTGCCGAGAAGGGCTGCGCCCAGCATGCCTCCCAAGGTAGAAAACAGCAGCGTAGCGAAAAGAAAGACAAATGCAAGCAAAACGATGCCCGCCGGCGCTTTGAACATTTCTACGACCTCGGGCGGTGGCGGAGTGGACAAGCGAGCGAAGGATTGCTGCATGAGGTCGAGCACTCCCTTGTGCATGCGCTCGCCCTGATGAAAGACGGTGGCGGCCACGGCGATGCCCAACGCCAGTGCGCCGCTGGCAAGGACTCCGCAGAGGGCACCCAGCCTCGCACCCAGGCCGATGGAGACGCCGCGCGGCGTGAGGCGCCGGCGGTAGAACAGGACCGAGAGGAATCCGGCAACCATCATGCCCAGGCCGGGAGGAAGCCCGAACAAAATCACCACTGGGATGGCGCCTGCCATGACTCCCAGGCCCGCAGCCCACCAGGCATCCGGGAAGCGCAGTTCACGGGCGAGAGGTACGTAGGATGTTAAGGGGATGTCGGTGGGGGAGTTCTGACTGAGTGCAGGTTCAGGGGCGATCACGCGAATCTGCGGGGCATTGCACTGCGGGCAAAACGCGACCCCTTCTTCGATGCTGGCGCCACACTTATAGCAGGGTTGCTCCACCGCTTTTCAAGGTACCGCACCACAAAGAAGATTGCCAATGCTCGCGGTGCCATTCGTCGTTGGTCATGGGTCGTTCGTCGTTGGCCCGAACACCAAACCACAGCGGTTTTGGACCAACGACCAACGACGAACGACCAACGACCATTTTCAGATCGTGTCTTTCCCCCTGGTGCGGACGTAGACCAACGCGAAATCGCTTCCCTTGCCGTTCGGCTTTACCGAGACGATGTGCTGGTTGGCCTTGGTGCCTACTTTGAGCTCGGTGCCTTCCCCTTTGCTGTCGCCGCAGGTAAGAGCCCCGGAGTCCGAGTCGTCATCCGACTTGCCAATGTGAATGTCGGCGCTGGCGCCCTTCCCGCTGGTCCCGGCGCACTGCAGCACCTTGCCGTATTTCTTCAATTCGTTGCTGTAGTAGGCGAGGACTTTGTCGGGAGAATCGTCCGACAGATATTCGAGCGCCACCACCTTCAATCCAAAATTGCCGAAAGACAGATTGACGTTCGCGCTCTTTTCGTCGTCGTCATTGTCTCCCTTGGGCTTAGGCTTGGCGCCGGGATAGACGCTGAGTCCCACATCGCGCACGTCGGCGCCTTCGTTGACGTGAAGGCCTCCCATAGGCGTTTGAATGTCGACTTTCTTTTCTCCGTCTTCTCCGCCCTTGTTCACATTGACGCTGCAAGCTGACAGGATGAAGAAGCTGGCGATGGCGGCGAGAAAAAGGCTTTTAGTGCGCATGAATTGGATCTCCTGAAGCATTTTGCGGAGCGCGCCCGATGCCCGCGCCGCGCTGGGCGATGTTAGGAATCGTAACCGGCAAGTGTCCGCGAATTGCAATTTCCCCAAACAAAGCTTTGACCGCGCTCACTTCCGATACCGTCGCGTTCGAGAACGCACAAACATAATTCTGGATCGCGGGAAAGTTCTCCGCGATATACGGGTTGCCCATGGCCACGACGACGGTCTTCTCGGCAGCGTGGTCGAGAATCTTCTGCAACAGCGTCGCGGGAGCATCGGGCACCGCGACGGAGTTCGTCAAGCCTGCATCGGTCTTCAATGCTTTCCCCGCTGTAGGGACGACGTAGACGGCCGCCACCACCGCTTTCGCTTGCTCGACGGCCGCCATCACCTGATCTGACATCGGCGCGGCCATCCGGGGATCGACATAAAGCACGTTAACGTCGGGTACTCGTCCGTGAATCTGCCGTTCCAGCATGCGTCCGGCCTCGGTGCGCACGTCGTCCGAAAAAATAATCGTGACCAGGGAATTGTGCGCCTCGTCCACATGTTGATACGGAAGATCGGCCTTCACAGTTCCCGATTGTTTCATCAGGGGTATCACCTTGCCGTTGTCACGAACCAGGGTGATGGCATCGTCGGCGATTTGCTGGCCTTTGGCGAGATTTTCGGGCTTGCCGATTTCGCTTGGAAGCGCATCGATGTTGACCAATCGGGATTTCTGTAATCCCAGCGCGGCCTTTGCTTGCAATATCTTGAGGACGGAGACGTCAAGCCGGGCGGCCGAGATTTCATGGTCGCGCACCGCTTGCATCATGGCCCGATAGGCTGCGTCGAGATCGGCGGGGAGAATGAGGACGTCGTTCCCTGCTTTGAAGGCGTCGACGGAGGCGCGTCCGGGCGCTTGGGAGTAGATGCGCGTCAGTCCGGCCATGTCGAGGGCGTCGGTCACCGCGATACCGTGAAAGTCGAGTTGCTTGCGAAGCAGGTCCGTCATAACCGACGGTGACGTGGTGGCCACGCGGTTGGGGTCGGGCTCGAGCGCAGGGATAGTAACGTGCGCCGTCATTACGGCATCGACTCCGGCAGCAATGGCTTTGCGGAACGGTGCGAGTTCCGTCGACTGGAGGCGCGCCATATCTCCGTTAACCTGCGCAAGGCCGAGGTGCGAATCAGTCGCGGTGTCTCCGTGGCCGGGAAAGTGTTTGGCGGTAGTCATCATGCCATCGCGATGAGCTCCGCGAATGTAGGCGGCAACGAGATCGCCAACCTGCTGAGGGTCTTCTCCAAACGAGCGCGTATTGATGATGGGATTGGCCGGATTGGAATTCACGTCGGCATCAGGGAAGAAGTTCCAGTGCACCCCGATGGCGCGGGCTTCGAGGGCGGTGATGCGTCCGAAATCTTCGGCATACTCGGTTTTTCCCGCGGCGCCGAATGCCATGGCGTGCGGAAAGACTGTGGCTCCGTGCAAGCGCATAGAGACGCCGCGCTCAAAATCGGCAGCGACCAGCAGCGGAAGCTTGGAATCCTGCTGCAGGCGGTTCAGCAGTGTCGCAGCTTCATAGGGCTCGTTCTTGTAGAGAAACGGGCCCTCGGCGTGGACGGTCATAGCGAGGCATCCGATGTGATATTTGCGGATGGTCTCGCGGAGCTGCAGATACTCGGGGTTATCGACGTTGAGGAATTCGGCGCGCACCCAGATCATGAAGAGCTGTCCGACTTTCTCCTCCGGCGACATGCGATGAAGTGTCTTCTCGGCCCAGCGCTGGCCATCGTGATCCAGGTGGATATTGCTGGAAGATGGAAACTTTTCTTTTTCTTTGCCGAAGGCGGGGGACAGGAAAAGTCCGATGCACAGGAAAAAAGAGACGGCGGTGCGGAGCATGCGCCGACGATAGCAGAAGCTGGAGTCGAGGTTAAGGGTGGCGTACTGAGACTGACACTAGTTTCAAAAATAGGCTTCGGGGAAGGCGAGGTTTCAGACTCTGCGTAAAAGAGCACAGGTTCATAAACCGGGAAGGGCAGGCCTTCTGAGTCTGCGGAAAGAGCACCAGGTTCGTAGAATCCGTAAGGGCAGGGCTTCAAAGGCTGCGTGAAAGAGCACCAGGTTCGTAGAATCCGTAAGGGCACGGCTTCAAAGGCTGCGTGAAAAAGCGCCGGATTCAAAAATCGGGAAGGGCACGAGTTCCACTCGTGCCGCTACAGCGTGAAAACAAGTTTGCGCTTTAGCGCCTGAGGTGTGCTTTTCGTCGCCTCAAAAGTCGTCTTCGTCGTCCGGCTCAGGTTCGTTTGGGCAGGCTCCTGTAATTCTCCACGCAGCGATGAGTACCCAGGCCAAAGCGCACCCCACGATCGAAGTGATGAAAATGGAATAGGGGGACATGGTGATCGAAGCAGTTGACGCCAATTCAGCCCATGCGGGCAGTGATCGCGCTCACGGGTCCGTGTGACATCAGATCAGGACTGACAAGCTATCGAATAGATCGCTTTTGGGTGGGGCACGGCTTTAGCCATGCCGATGGAGCCAAAAAAATTGGGCTTTAGCTTCTGAGGTATCCCATGGCTTACTGCTTCGGTCATTGTGAGATGGGTTCTGATTTCTGGACAGCTTCCACTGCACGATTCTGAATAATCTCTTCGTCTCCGAAACCTTCTAGCCACAGAACGTCCCGTTCGCGGCGAAACCACGTCATCTGCCGCTTGGCATAGTTGCGATGGGCCTGCTGGGCGGCGGCGATGGCTGCTTCGCGAGTGATTTCTCCGCGCAGAAATTGAACTGCCTGACGATATCCCAGCGCGCTCAGCGGCCATGCACGTTCGCCGTACTTCTCGAGCAGAGCTTTCGTCTCCTCAATCAAGCCGGAGTCGAACATGCGGGCCGCGCGCTGGTTAATCCGGTCATAGAGGGCCGAGCGTTCAGGATTCAAGCCGAGGCGCAATACCCGGAACCCGGTCAGCGGATCTCTTCCTTGCTTCCACATCTCGGTCATCTTCTGGCGCGAAGCCAGGCAGACTTCGATGGCGCGAATGACCTTGGGCGTGTCGTTGGCGTGAATTCTTTTGGCGGCCGCCGGGTCGAGGCGCGCCAGGATCGCATGTAGGTGCGCTCCACCTTTCTGCTGCCCTCGCTGTCGCAAACGTTCGCGGAGTTCTTCCGACCGTTGCGGACCGGGGAACAAGCCATCGAGCAACGCGCGTAGATAAAGGCCGGTTCCTCCGACGACGATCGGCAGGTTCCCGCGTTCCTTGATCTGGTCGAGGGTCTCGCGGGCAAGTCGGGCGTATTCACCTGCGGTGATGTGTCCCGCGGGGTCGACGAAATCCAGCAGATGATGAGGAGCTTGCGCGCGTTCTGCGGCGGTAGGCTTGGCGGTGCCGATCTCAAACTCGCGGAACATGGCGACGGAATCGCAGTTCACGATTTCGCCGTGAAAACGAGAGGCTAACGAGAGCGACAACGCCGTCTTCCCACTCGCCGTCGGGCCCAGCACGACAACCAGCAGTGGCTCGGCCACCGTCAGCGCGCGCCCCAGGGGATGTGATGCCAATAACGGGCGAGGGTGATCACCAGAATCAGAAGAGCGATGACGATCAGGCCCGTCGCTTCGAGAGTGTAGATGTGCGGCGCCTGGTGATGAGGCGTTTCGGGCTCAGGCTGCCGCTTTGGTCCGGCTGCGGGCACGGGAACATTGTAGCTCCGATCGGATGCTAAACTACGCTTCGCTCGCCATGTCGACGCCGCAAGCCAGTCCCGCCGGACGCGTTATTCGCTTTGGAGTCTTCGAAGCCGACCTGAGTGCCGCCGAACTCCGCAAGAGCGGTGTGCGCATCCGCCTGCAGGAGCAGCCCTTCCAGCTTCTGGCGTATCTGCTGGAGCATCCGGGAGAAGTGGTTTCGCGCGAGGATCTGCGCCAGCGCCTTTGGCCTAGTGACACCTTCGTCGATTTCGATCACAGCTTGAATACGGCGGTGAATAAGTTACGCGAGGCCCTGGGCGATTCGGCATCGAGCCCGCGCTATGTAGAGACGCTGGCGCGGAAGGGGTACCGATTCGTGGCGCCGGTGCAGTCGCCGGAACCAGCCCCCGTGGCCACCCCGGGTTTGCCTTCCACCGACCATCCTGAGCTGGAGGTTCCTCTTCCCAATCGCAGGTTGATGCGTGGGTTGTTCGGGCTAATACAGATCATGTATCTAATTTTTTATTTGTCGGCACTGTTTCATCTACCCGACCTCGATCGCATCACGGAAAGTTTTCTTCCCGGCTGGAGGTCGTCTGCTGTTTTCGTAGCGGTGATCGTGACCGCTGGCGTGGGAATCATCCTGCGCTGTTACCTTCTGTCGGCGGTAAGCTTCGATTACGGGCGGCTGCGGGAAAACTTCGAGCGGCTGTTTCTGGCGATTCTGGCTTTGGACCAATTATGGGCGGTTTCCCCATTTCTCATCACCGAAATGATTGGATTCGGAGCGGCGTTTGCCGCGACCGCGGCGCTGCTTTACGTTCCGTTCGCCGAGCGAACCCTCCTGCGGATGGCCTACCCCAAGGTCCGCAACCGCTAAACATCCGGGAACTTTGCTCACGGATCATCCGTACTAACGTCTGACACTCCGGGGTTGAGGTGCGCCCGCCCGGACCAGGAGGAACTATGCGACGTTTTACCTTCGCTATGATCGGTCTCATGCTCACGATCGCTCCTTCGGTCCGCGCCGACGAGTGGTCCAAAACTTTCACCTTGAGCGGCAAGCCGGAACTGCGGGTTGAAACCTCCGATGCCAATATACACGTCGAGACCTGGGATCAGAACACCATCGAAGCCCGGGTGACGCACCGTGCGCTGGAAGATCGGCGACAAAGGCATCACCATTCTCGATCACCAGACCGGAGACTCGATAGAGCTCGAGATCCGCTTTCCTCATCGCAATCTCGTCTTCCAGGTGGGCGAGCGCCGAGTGGACATCGAAATTCATATGCCGCGCGAGGGCAAGCTTAACCTGCATACCGGAGATGGCGACATCCGCCTAAGCAAATTCAAAGGCGCCATGGACCTGGAAACCAGCGACGGTTCACAGGAAATCGCCGAAGTGGATGGATCGCTGCGAGCGCGGTCGGGAGACGGAAATGTGAAGGTAGATGGTCGTTTCGACACGCTTGAACTCAGCACCGGGGACGGTCGCATCGAAGCGCGCACGCTTCCGGGGTCCGCGCTGGCTTCGAGTTGGGACCTGCACACCGGCGACGGCAGCGTAACCCTGCAAATCCCTGAGTCGCTCAGCGCCGATGTCGACCTGCATACCGGCGATGGCCACATTACCCTCGACTTGCCAGTAACCGTGCAAGGCCAGATCGGCGAGAAAACGATACGCGGCAAGCTGAACGGCGGAGGCAACTCGCTGCGCGTCCACACCGGAGATGGATCGATCCGGCTGGAGAAATCGTCCGCCTCGCTATAACTGTTAGCGGACCGGCGAGGGCGTTCGTCTCTTTTGTGTATCGTTGCCGAGACCTTGTATTCTGGTTCGCCCTTTAAGGACAACTCAACATGCGCTCCCTGTCATTCGTCTGTCTCGCTCTGGCCTTCTCGCTTACTGCCGCTGTCGCGCAAGACACTCCGAAACACCTTCCCGTTCTCGACGTTACGTCAATGGATAAGAGCATCGATCCCTGCACGGATTTTTACACTTACTCGTGCGGCGGCTGGATGAAGCAGAACCCAATTCCACCCGACCAGACCAGTTGGACGGTGGACTCGAAGCTGGAAGACGACAACAAGCTCATCTTGCGTGACGTGCTGGAGACAGCCGCGAAAACCGACACGAATCGCGACGCGACCAATCAGAAGATCGGAGACTATTACGCCGCCTGCATGGACGAGAAGGCGATCGACGCCGCCGGAGCCAAGCCGCTGCAACCTGCTCTCGACCGCATTGCGGCGTTGCATTCGAAGGACGAACTGGCTGAGGTGGCCGCTCAGTTGGTGAATGCAAATATTCTCTTTAGTTTTGGATCCAATCAGGATTACAAGAATTCCAGCGAGGTGATCGCCGAGACTGATCAGGGTGGACTGGGATTGCCCGACCGCGATTACTACTTCAAAGACGATCCCAAGTCAGTCGAACTACGGAAAGCCTATGTGGCCCACGTCGCGAAAATGTTCGAGTTACTGGGCGACAAGCCTGCTGACGCCCAGAGAGAGGCGGAAACAGTTCTGCGCATCGAGACCGCGCTGGCCAAAGCCTCGCTCACCCGCGTGGAGCGGCGCGATCCCCAGCGGCTCTATCACCGCATGCCGCTCCACCAACTTGAGACCCTCAGCCCGGCGTTTTCCTGGAGCGTCTACATGACCAAAGTCGGCTTGCCGTCGGTCGACTCTTTGAACGTGGCGACTCCCGAGTTTTTCAAGGCGATGAATGAGGAGATCAAGGCGGAGCCGCTGGATAACTGGAAGGCCTACTTGCGCTGGCATCTGGCCAATGAGAATGCGGAGTTTCTCGCCGCCTCTTTCGTGAACGAAGATTTTGCGTTTTTCGGGAAGACGCTGCGCGGGCAGCAGGAACTCGAACCGCGTTGGAAGCGCTGCGTCGGCTATGTCGACAACGATCTCGGAGAGGCGCTGGGCAAGGCTTTCGTGGAACGAACCTTCAGTCCCGAGGCGAAAGCGCGGGCGCTGGTCATGGTCCATCAGATCGAAGCGGCCATGGAGCAGGACATCAATTCGCTTTCCTGGATGACTCCGGTGACCAAGCAGCATGCCCTTGAGAAGCTTCACTCCGTGGCCAATAAGATAGGCTATCCCGACAAGTGGAGGGACTACAGTTCGCTCACCGTTGTTCGCGATGACGAAATGGGGAACGTGCTTCGCGCCCGTATTTTCGAATTCAACCGGCAACTGGCAAAGATTGGCAAGCCGGTCGATCGCGGCGAGTGGCAGATGACACCGCCGACCGTGAACGCGTATTACGATCCGCAGAAGAATGACATCAACTTCCCGGCCGGCATTTTGCAGCCGCCGTTTTTCGATCCCAAGTCCGACGATGCGCCGAATTACGGCGACACCGGCGCTACTATCGGACACGAACTGACCCACGGGTTCGACGACGAAGGCCGCCAGTTCGACGCGCAAGGCAATCTGCGCGACTGGTGGACCGCGGACGACGCCAAGCAATTTACCCAGCGGGCCGAGTGCATCTCGAACCAGTATTCGCAGTATGTCATCGTCGATGACATCAAGATCAACGGCAAACTCACGCTAGGCGAAGATGTCGCGGACCTGGGCGGCATCCTTCTGGCCTATGCGGCGTGGCAAGACCAGACCAAGAATCAGCGGCTCGAACCGCTCGAGGGATTCACTCCCGACCAGCGTTTCTTCATCGGCTACGCGCAGGACTGGTGTGGCAACATCCGGGACGAGAGCAAACGCTTGAGCGCGACCGTCAACCCGCATTCGCCGGATAAATATCGAGCCAATGGCGTGGTGTCGAACGTGCCGCAGTTTCAGCAGGCGTTCCAGTGCAAGACGGGAGCGCCCATGGCTCCGGCGAATCGCTGCCGCGTGTGGTAAGAGTTATCTAGCCTGCTCGTAGCTGTGAGCAATGCGCAGGATGGTTGACTCGTCGAAATGCTTGCCCAGAATTTGCAATCCGATAGGAAGCTTCTCCCTGGTCTCTCCGCAGGGCACGGAGATTCCCGGAATGCCCGCCAGATCCGCAGTCACTGTATATATGTCGGCGAGATACATGGCGAGTGGATCGTCCACTTTCTCTCCTAGACGGAAAGCAGCGGTGGGACTGGTCGGTGTCACAATCACATCGACTTTCAGGAATGCCTTCTCGAAATCGCGGGTCAGCAGCGTGCGCACTTTCTGCGCTTTCAGATAGTACGCGTCGTAATAACCGGCGCTCAGCGCGTACGTTCCCAGCATGATGCGGCGCTTCACTTCCGGCCCGAAACCCTGATCGCGCGTGCGCCGGTACATCTCCGAAAGCGTGCGCGCGTCTTGGGCGCGATAGCCGTAGCGGACTCCATCGAAACGTGCAAGATTCGACGAGGCTTCTGCCGTCGCAACAATGTAGTAAGTCGGGATTGCGTACTGGGTGTGCGGCAGCGAGACTTCGACAATCTCACATCCCAGGCTGGCGAGCTTTTGAATCGCGGCTTCCACCGATCTGGCGAACTTCGTGGTCGAGTCCTTCTCCGAAATATTCTTGGGCGACGCCAATCTTCAATCCCCGAATCGGCTTTTCCAGTTCCGCAACATAGTCGGGTACCGGGACGTCGGCGGAAGTGGCGTCCATGAGATCGCGCCCGGCGATGGTGCGCAGAACGATGGCGGCGTCTTTTACTGACTTAGTAAGTGGGCCGATGTGATCGAGCGACGAGGCGAAGGCGATCAACCCGTAGCGCGAGACGCGTCCGTAAGTCGGCATCAGTCCGACAACACCGCAGAACGATGCGGGCTGGCGAATCGAACCGCCGGTGTCGGATCCAAGCGCCGCCACAGCCATGTCGGCAGCGACGGCTGCGGCTGAACCTCCTGAAGATCCCCCAGGCACGCGAGAAAGATCGCGCGGATTATGCACGGGATGCCACGCCGAGTTCTCGTTCGACGAGCCCATAGCGAATTCGTCGCAATTCAGTTTGCCGAGGATGACGGCTCCGGCCGCTTCCAATCGTGCCACGGCGGTGCAGTCGTAAGGAGGAATGTAGTTGCCGAGTATCTTCGACCCCGCCGTGGTGCGCACCCCTTGTGTCGACAAGACATCTTTGATGCCAACCGGAACTCCGCCCAGCGGCGGCAGAGGCTTGCCCTCGCTGGCTAGGCGGTCCATGCGGTCGGCTTGGGCGAGGGCGCGGTCTTTGCACAGAGTGAGGTAGGCGCCGATTTGAGGATCGTCGTTCTGGATTTTTGCGTAATGAGCTTCGGTGAGCGACAGCGAGGTCATCGTGCGCGACTGAATCGCGGAGCGGGCGGCGTCGATGGTGAGAGACGTCGGGTCCATCGGCTGGAGATTATTTCTCAATCACCTTTGGCACTTTGAAGAACGTGCCGTCGGAATCCGGTGCATTCGCGAGCGCAACTTCGTGCGGCAGAGACTCGCGCAGGCCGTGCAGGATATCTTCGCGCGTGGCGTCGTTGCCGGAACGATGGGCCACCTGCGCCATCGGCTCAACCCCCGACGTATCCAACTGGTTGAGACGATCGATGTATTCGAGAATGGAATTCAGATCTCGCACCATGCGCGGGCGCTCGGCCTCGGTGAGCTCGAGGTTCGCCAGATCGGCGACGTAGGTGACATCTTTGTCAGTGACTTTCATTTCGATGGGGTCACTACGATGAATTCGATGCGCTTCACGGTGTGGCTCACGTAGCGGTTCATGGCCGCGACATAGCGCGGAGCGAGCGCCTGCAACTCATTGCGCCATCCGACGTCAGGAACTTCGACGCACAGGATGCCATCCGCCCAACGTATAGCCCGCGTTCGCTCGGCAACACCGTGGCCGCAAGCCAGCGGCCAGGCGAGAACCGGGGCTTCCTCCGCAGGAACGCGGCGCAGTGACTCGATGACAATTTTCTCGAGTCCCACTGCAGCGGGCTGCATTTCGTGTCTCATCGGAATCGGCGAGGAACCAATTTTAACATCCTCGCTCGCCGGCTTTGCTTACGTTTGTCGAGTTGTCCCGTCTCTCAGCCGGGCACTCGCATGCAAGCATCCACAAAACTTCTTCGCTCTGTTGGCACCTTGATTGTGCTGGTGTCTGCCATCGTGTTGGCCACGGCCGCCGGCGCCGCGAACCCAACCCAGGCGCTTGCCTTTCTGCACGTGAACGTCATCCCCATGGATCACGAGCGTGTGATGCCGGACCAAACCGTCATCGTTCGCGATGGCAAGATCGCTGAGGTCGGCCCTTCGGCGAGCGTGCGCGTTCCTGCAGGAGTTCGCACCATCGATGGAAAAGGGAAATTTCTGGTTCCGGGATTCACCGATGCGCACGTGCACGTGCAGACACCGACCGAGTTCCCGCTGTTCCTGGCGAACGGAGTGACGACGGTTTTCAACCTCGATGGCCGCCCGGCACACTTACTGTGGCGCAAACAAATTGCCTCTGGAGAAATGTTGGGGCCCACCATTATTACGACCGGCCCGATCTTCGCGACCGCGCATACGGCCGCCGAGGCGGTCCGCATGGTCGACGAGCAGGCCGCTTTGGGTTACGACGGGGTAAAGATCTACAACGCGGTTTCGAAGGCGGAGTACTCAGCATTGATCGCCGAGGCCAAACGCAAAGGCATGCTGCTGATGGGCCACGTGGCACGCCAACCTGATTTCGAATTGACGCTGTCTTCCGGACAATCGATCGCTCATCTCGAGGAGTTCACCTACACCTATTTCAATCCGCAACACGACGACAATAACGCCCACATCGTCTACGACGAATCGCGCATTCCTGGTGCCGTCGCTCTTACCGCGCAGTCTGGTGTGTTCGTGACGCCGACGCTTTCAACCTACGCGTCCATTGTTGAGCAGGCTACGGACCTCGATCACTTTCTGAAGAGAGCGGAACTTAAATACGATTCGCCCTGGATTCTTGAGGGCCTGCAACCAGCGTCGAACCGTTACAAAAATGGATTCACTCCCGATTTTTATCCCCGCATTCGCGCCTCGTTGGCCTTACAGCGGAAGCTGGTGAAGGCGCTCGAAGATGCTGGAGTGCCTTTGATGGCGGGCACAGACGCCAGTGATGTCGGACCGGTAGCAGGATTCGGAGTCCATGACGAATTGCAGGAATTCGTCAATGACGGGCTGACTCCGTTTCAAGCGCTGCAGACGGCGACGGTAAACCCGGCGCGGTATTTTCGGCGCTCCCAGGAATTCGGCACCATCGAGGCGGGAAAGCGGGCGGACCTGATCCTGCTGGAACAGAATCCGCTGGTCGACATTGGGAATACGCGAAAGATTGCGGGCGTTGCCGTGCGCGGCCGGTGGTCAAGCAGCGCAGAACTGGCCGCGATGGTGAAAGACGTCCCCGAAATTTACAAGCGGCAGATTGCCCAGGTGCAGCATGACTTGGAGACAAATCCGAAGCAGGCGCAGCGCTATCTGGAAGACAACGATGCACTCGATAATCTGAGCGCCGCGGCGATGGCGAGCATCGCGAGAGAGAAAGGCGTTACGAAGTTGCGTTTGGTGGTGCTGAATATCCGGCGGAGCGATCCCAACTCGGCGCTGGTTACGGAGCAGAAGATCAACGCCTTGGGCTACACATTGCTAAGTGATAAAAAATATGCGGACGCGATTGCAGTCTTTCGCATGAATACCGAAGATTTCCCTCAATCCGCCAACACTTTCGATAGCTATGCGGAAGCGCTCTTCGACTCGGGAGATGTGCCCAAGGCCCTCGTCAGCTATAAGCGGGCGGTGGAAATCGACCCCAAGTATCCCAACGCAGCTGCGGCAAACGAGTTTTTGGCGAAGCACAGCAAATAAGTCAGGCGCTAGAGCGGAAATTGGCGGAAGACGAATACGAGAGCGTCGTCCCGGTCGCCGAGGCTGCCTTCGAGTTGCCCGTCTTCTACGGCACTGAGAATTTCCTTGAAGCGTGGCCCCGGCACGTATCCCGCCGCAATCAAATCTTCCCCAGTGATGAGAGGCTTTGGCCTCACCGCATCCGGCGGCATGGTGGCGATCTTCTCGCTGGTGAAATTGTAGGAAGTCAGGTCGCCGTGGCTCGAAAGGCAATCGATGCGATGCAATTGCAGGTGCTCGTCAAAGCTCGGCATGCGAATGAACTTTTTGAGCGTCGACTCTTTCATCTGCTGAACGTGGGCGAATTTCATGTGGTTGTCGATCAGCGCGAGAATCTGTTCGGTGTCGTCATTCGAGAAACGCAGCCGGTGCAGGATTTCCTCTCCCATCTTCACGCCGACATCCACATGACCGTCGAAGCGAATGCGGTCGGCAATGCGGAAGGTCGGAGGCTTGCCCACGTCGTGCAGCAGAGCTCCCCACGCGAGAGTGGGAGGGCAGGGCTGCGGCAGCTTGTCGAGCAGCAGCAACGTGTGGACGAAGACGTCGCCCTCGGGATGAAACTGCGGAGGCTGCTCGACTCCTTTCATCCGGGAAATCTCGGGCAGGATTTCACGCAACAGGCCACTTTCATCGAGCAACATAAACGCGCGGCGCGCGTGCCCCTCAGTGAGCATCTTCGTGACTTCTTCGCGCACCCGCTCCCGCGAGACCTGGTGAATCTGCGAAGCTAGCGTTTGAATCGCGGCCAGGGTTGGCGGATCGATTGCGTAATCGAAACGCGCTGCAAAGCGCACCGCACGCAACATACGCAGCTTGTCTTCCCCGAAACGCCGCTCGGGATCGCCAATAGTGCGAATGATGCCGGCCTTCAGATCGTCGCGCCCGCCAACATAGTCGAGCACTTCATCGGTGATGGGGTCGAGAAGCAAGCCATTGATGGTGAAATCGCGGCGCTCGACGTCTTCGCGCGCATCCTTGCTGTAGCGGACGTGGTCGGGATGCCGCCCGTCGCTGTAACCAATATCGCTGCGGAAGGTGGCGACCTCGACCGCGTCGTTCTCTTCTTTCGACACCTCACCTTTCGGAAGCGGCACCAGCACTACGCCAAATTGCGCTCCGACAGCGTAGGTCTCGGGAAAAAGACGCATCACCTCATCGGGAGTGGCATCGGTAGTGACGTCGTAGTCGGCAGGCTCGCGGCCAAGCAGCAGATCGCGCACGCATCCGCCGACGAGGTAGGCTTGATGGCCCCGGTAGCGGAGGGTGTGCACGATCGAGATGGCGTATTGTTTCAGCATCTGAGAAGAATCATCAGCGAACGTGATCCCAGCTCCGCAGGTAAGCTTCTGCGACGAGCGTTGATACGGCCTGACGGTCAATCTCACTCACCAGAGGCGAGGTTTTCGTTGCCTCCTCGCACTGAGGAAACATCTCGGCGGCCATGGCCACAACTTCTTGCATGGAGAAGCCGCCAGTACGAACCTTTACCAAGAAATCTCGTTCAGGCCGAGGGAAGGTTATCTTTCCCTTGGAAACGAGTTCTAAGCACTCTTGCAACAAACGCAACGTGTGCATTGCAGCTTTGACGTCATATCCGAACTGGGCTTCGATCTCCGGGCGTTGCCCCTTCTTGCCTCGACCCTTTTCCCCTGTCATGCGTTTGAGCTGATCATCCGCGAAACCAAGGAATTGAGGCACGCAAGTGCGCGCCAGAAAAACGTTCCGCCGTGATAGGATCCGCAACCAGACGTCGTTTTGAAGAACGTTCTCTGCAAACAGGAAGTGCAAAGCGGTCGGATTTCCCTTGCAGGCCAACCCTGCCCACTTCCGGAGCGAGTAGAGCGTTAGATCCACATCAAGGGGGCCGTTCCTCCGGTCGTCGCCAGCCGTCGACCAAACGAAGTGCGGCAACGTTTCGAGACCAAGAGCCGTATCAGGCGGCTCGATGTATACCCCGTAGATATCTAGGTCGTCTGTACCCTGTACCTTCGCACCATGCAGTTCCGATCCCCCGATAAAAAGGTGAATCAGTCGATCCGGATAAGGAAATCCGGACTCTCGTACGTGTTGAAGGAGGTCGGCCACGAGAATCTAATAATATAGGTCTTATGCCAGACGCCTACATCCTCGGCATTGAAAGCTCCTGCGATGAAACCGGAGCCGCCGTGGTGCGTTCGGGGGAGCAGATCGTCTCAAACGTGGTCTTCTCGCAGATTGCCACCCATCAGCCTTATGGAGGAGTTGTGCCCGAACTCGCCTCGCGCGAGCATCTCAAGGCGATTGTGCCCGTGGTTCGCCAGGCGCTGGCCGATGCGGGAAAGACCTACCAATCGATCGACGCCCTCGCCGTCACGCAGGGCCCTGGCCTGGCCGGAGCCCTGTTGGTTGGCATCAGTTATGCCAAGGCGTTGGCGTTCGCGCTCGACAAGCCGCTGATCGCCGTCAACCATCTGGAAGGCCACATCCATGCCGTGCTGCTCGAAGAGCGGCAGAAGGGCAACCACGAAGTAAAATTCCCGCTGCTGGCGTTAGTCGTTTCCGGAGGCCACACTCATCTCTATCTCGCGGCGCAAAAGGACCAGAGTTGGACGTACGAAAACATCGGTCATACTCGTGACGACGCCGCCGGCGAAGCCTTCGACAAAGTCGCCAAGGTTCTGGGATTGGGTTATCCGGGCGGGCCCGTGATCGACAAACTGTCCGTTCACGGCGATCCCAACGCGCTGAAGTTCACGCTCTCGCAGATGAAGCACCGCGACCGTCGTGATCCCGGCCACCTGGACGACCGGCAGCGCTTCGATTTTTCTTATAGCGGAATCAAAACCGCAGTCCTGCGCCATGTGGAAACTCACGGCCTGCGGCCAGCCATCGAGGCACGCCGCCAAGCTCTAGCGCCAATCGCCAAGCCCAAGCTCGAGGACTATCTCGCGCACTGCGACCGTGCCACGCTCGACCTCGTGTCCTCGTTTCAGCGTGCCATGGTGAACGACATGGTCGGAAAGACCCTGGCCGCCGCTCGCGCCTACGACGCCGAGAGTCTATTTGTCACTGGAGGCGTAGCCGCCAACAACGAACTTCGCCAGACCTTCGAGCGCGAAGCCGCCAAAGAAGGACTGCAAGTCTTGTTTCCCTCGCGGCCGCTCTCCACCGACAACGCAGCCATGATCGCCACCGCCGCTTATCCTAAGTTTCTGCAAGGCGATTTCGCTGGGGTGGATTTCTCGGCGGAAGCTGGATTGAAATTGAAATAGAGGCCGGGATTACTTGCCGCTGGGGTGGGCCTTGGCGAGCGGAGTTCCGAAAGTCTTCTCCAAAGCCTTTGCCAACTGATCGGTAATGTCGATGTCTTTGTAGATGGCGAAGTCGGCGCGCTTCTCGCCTTCATCAAATCCGCTCTGGCGGCCGGAGACCACCACAATAGGAATGTTGGCCGTGGCGGTTTGCGACTTAAGCGCGCTGATCAGTTCCGCGCCTCCCATCTTCGGCATCTGCATGTCGGTAATGATGAGGTCGGCAGGCGCGCGCCGCAGGGCATCGAGTGCTTCCTGCCCGTTACTCGCTGCCTCGACCTGGAAGCCGCGTTCCTCCAGATAACGGCACACCGTGTGCCGGATCAGCATCGAGTCGTCGACCACTAGAGCGGTGAAAGGCATTCCTTTTCCCGGCGGCGCAGTATCCCCGGGGCGACATTAGCAAGGCTCATGCGGAATCGCCATCGCGAAATGACGCGACAAATTACCGAAGTCATCCCGATTCGGGGCACTGCGGTTCAGGATTCCTCGTTCAGCTTCGTTTCTTCGATGTTCATGTCTTTGAATTCACTGGATTCGAAGATCTCGCCGCATTCGAGGCATTCTACAAATTCGGCGTCTTCCTCGCGGGATACGATTTGCACACGCGGGTGCTTGCATGCCATATTGCTTCTCTTCTCGGGAACGTGCGGCGGCGGGATTGGGTTCATAAATCCGGGGATTTTCCGGCCCTGAACGGGCCGCGAATGGTTGACGCCGGAATTTGGCGGTATTTTAGCCCGGCCAGTGGCCTTGTCAAGTGCCCGAATATTATCTCTCCCAGGAGCAGAATCGAAGCCAGGTTTCTTGCCCGAAATCTACAAGTCTCTCAAAATACGACTAAAAGAGTCGCATACAGCTAAACCATTCAGCCACACAACATTACCACTCACCCGGGGATTCCTGCCATCGCCTGTAGCGAGTTGCGTTTCCAGCCGGATGCCCCTAAAATAATCATGTCCGACTAAAAAGGTCGGATTTACCTCGGACATGCTGAAGCTGACCAAAAAGGCGGATTACGGGCTCATGGCCATGAAGCACTTGGCCGAGCACTGCCATCCTGAGGCGTGCAGCGCCAAGGATGTCGCCGACGCCTACGGCATTCCGCCCGAGGCATTAGCCAAGATTCTGCAGCGCCTGGTAAAGGCCGGACTGCTGACTTCGCAGCATGGCATGAATGGCGGATACACGCTGGCTCGCGACCCCGCCAACATCAGCGCTTTTGAAGTGATTCGCGCGATCGATGGGCCTCTGTTTATCACCTCCTGTGTGACAGTGCGCGGCGAGTGCGGCCAGACCGATCGCTGCACCATTCGCGAACCGCTGCGCAAGGTGAATCAAAGTATCGAAGACGTGCTGCGGCGCATCACTATCTCAGAGATGAAAGAAGAGATCGTCGACGCCGGCGACGAGAAGCCCGGCAAGCCCAAAGAATTAGTAACGATTACGTAAAGATTTCAGGAGAGCAATCATGGCCACGGATGTAAAGACACTCCCCCACGAGCAGCACACGGCGCCGGAAGGCATCAAGCTGCCCATTTACATGGACAACCATGCCACCACCCCGATGGATCCGCGGGTGCTCGAAGAGATGCTGCCCTACTTCATGGAGAAGTTCGGTAACGCCGCGAGCCGAAACCATCCCTTCGGATGGGTGGCGGAAGAAGGCGTCGAGACCGCGCGTGAACGCATCGCGAAACTAGTGGGCGCGACCGCGAAAGAAATCATCTTCACCTCGGGCGCAACCGAGAGCGACAACCTGGCCATCAAGGGCGTCGCCGAGATGTACAAGGAAAAGGGCAATCACATCATCACGGCGGTCACCGAGCACAAGGCGGTGCTCGATACCTGCAAGCGCCTGGAAAAATACGGCTACCGCGTGACCTACATGCCCGTGCAGAAGAATGGATTGGTCGATCTCGAAGAGTTGAAGAACGCGATGACCGATAAGACCATCCTGGTCACGATCATGGCTGCGAATAACGAGATTGGCGTGCTGCAGCCCTGGCGCGAAATCGGGAAGCTGTGCCGCGAGCGCGGCATCCTCTTCCACACCGACGCGGTGCAGGCAGTCGGCAAGGTGCCGATCGACGTCAACAAAGACAATATCGACCTGATGTCGATTACGGCCCACAAGATTTACGGGCCGAAGGGCGTGGGCGCGTTATATGTGCGCCGCAAGAATCCGCGAGTGCAGATTTCCGCCATTATCGATGGCGGCGGTCACGAGCGCGGAATGCGTTCTGGAACATTGAATGTCCCCGGCATCGTCGGTCTGGGCAAAGCATGCGCAATCGCCACGGAAGAGATGGCGAAAGAAAGCGTGTATCTGGGTGGGCTCAGAGATCGTCTTAAAGACAGCATCATGAGCCGCCTTGACGAAACCTATATCAACGGCACGATGGAGCATCGCCTGCCGGGCAACCTGAACATCAGCTTCGCCTACGTAGAAGGCGAGTCGTTGCTGATGGGCATCAACGACATTGCAGTTTCTAGCGGTTCGGCGTGCACCTCCGCGACGCTTGAGCCATCTTATGTATTGAAGGCTCTTGGCACGGGAGATGACTTGGCGCACAGCTCGATCCGGTTCGGCATTGGGCGCTTCAATACCGAAGCGGAAGTCGATTATGTCGCCGACCGCGTGGTAGAGACCGTGCAACGCTTGCGCGAACTTTCGCCTCTCTACGAAATGGCGAAAGAAGGCATCGACCTGAAGAACGTGAAATGGTCGGCCGAGGAAGCACACTAGATTTTCAACTTTAGATTTTTGGAGAACATGAATCATGGCATACAGCGATAAAGTAATCGACCACTACAACAATCCTCGCAACGTCGGATCGATGGACAAGAACAGCTCCGAAGTCGGCACCGGCCTGGTCGGCGCCCCCGAGTGCGGCGACGTGATGAAGCTGCAGATCAAGGTCAATCCCCAGACCAATGTCATTGAAGATGCCAAGTTCAAGACATTCGGCTGCGGATCGGCGATCGCATCGTCTTCGCTCGCCACCGAATGGGTGAAGGGCAAGACCGTCGAGGAAGCGCTGGCGATCAAGAACACCGAGATCGTGAAAGAGCTTTCGCTGCCTCCAGTGAAGATTCACTGCTCGGTGCTGGCCGAAGACGCTATCCGGGCGGCGATTCACGATTGGAAGAACAAGCAAGGCGCCGAAAAGCCGGTCGCCGTCGAAGCCAGCAAGTAGTTGGCTGTTCGTCGGTTTGCGGCAGATTGTGATCTGCGGCACTGACGAGGCAGCGCGAGCAAAATACGCTTATGGCAAGCATGGTAGAAGGACCGAACAAAACCGCGACGACCACGCCCGCTAAGGGCGTCCAGGTCACCTCAAAAGCAATCGCGAAGATCAAAGTCGCGATGGCGAAAGAGGGCATTTCGCCCGAGCAGGGTGGATTGCGCCTGGGCGTGCAGGGCGGAGGCTGTTCCGGGCTGAGTTACAACATCCGCTTCGACACTCAGCCGCGGGAGCGTGACCGCATCTTCCAGTATGAAGATGTGCGCGTCTTCGTCGATCCCAAATCGTTCATCTACCTGCACGGCATGACGCTCGATTACCAGGAGACGCTGATGCAGCAGGGCTTCGTGTTCGTGAATCCGAACGCCTCGAAGTCCTGCGGTTGCGGCACCTCGTTCTCGGGTTGATCGTGCAGCGCTAACCCGGCTCTTCCCGCCACGGTGCCACTTTCTGATTCGATTTTGTGCGTTGAGTGTGTCTTATGACAAATGGCAATGCAGTACAGGTTCAGGGAACGCCCACGCAGGAATGCTGGTCGTGCGGAGACATGCGCGCGGCTCACTTCTGCAGCGCGTGCGGAAAAGTTCAGCCGCCGCTTCCGGTGGACTATTTCACATTTTTCGGACTGCCGCGGAAATTGAACCTGGACGCCGTTGTACTCGAGAAAGAATTTTACGAACTCAGCCGCGGCCTGCATCCGGACCTGAATGTGCTGCAAGACAAGCGCGAGCAGGACTGGAGCCTCGAACAGACCTCCATGCTCAACGACGCCTACCGCGCGCTGAAAGATCCGATCAAGCGCACGCAATATCTGCTGCGCCTCGAAGGCATCGAGCTTGAAGAACAATCGAAGTCGGCCACCGAGAAGGCGCGCGCGACGGGCGAAATCAAGAAGCAGGTGGTGCCTCCCGATCTGCTTGAAGAGGTGTTCGAGATCAACATGCACTTAGAGGAGCTGCGCGCGCAAAAGAAGCTGGGCGAAGACGATCCCGCCCTGCTCGAAGAGGTTGGCAAGATAAAACTGCAGCTCGAAGCAAAGCAGGAATCACTACTCGAGGAACTCAAAGGCTACTGGCACGAGTGGGACAAGGCTGTGGATGCCGGGAGCGAAGAAGATCGTAAAAAGATTCTCGCAAAGATGGTGGACCTGCTGAACCGCAGAAACTACATCCGGAATTTGGTTCGCGACGTAAGCGAGGCGATGGGAGAGTAAGGAAATTTTGTAATTTGGTAATCGGGGAATTTTGCAGTTTAAACCCTGTGATCGCCAAATTACGAAATTACCCGATTACAAGATTACAAAATGGCTTCTGACCGCATTATCGGCATCGATCTGGGCACCACGAACTCACTCGTGGCGTTCATGGAATCGGAGAATCCCGTCGTCATTCCCGGCGAGGACGGACTGAATCTCGTACCCTCCGTCGTCGCATTGGACGAGCGTGAGCAGATCATCGTCGGCAATGCGGCGCGTAAATATCTCATCGAGACACCCGAACGCGCCGTCTACTCGATCAAACGGTTGATGGGGCGCGGCAGTGAAGACATTCAGGAAGAACTCAAGCTCTTCCCTTTCCGCCTGGCAAATGATATTCAGCCAGGAGAAGTGCTACGCATCAAGCTGGGTGACAAAACGTTCACTCCTCCCGAGATCTCAGCGTTCATTTTGCGCCAGCTTAAGCGGAATGCAGAGCGGTTCTTTGGAGCGCCAGTCACGAAAGCGGTCATCACTGTGCCCGCGTACTTCAATGATGCGCAGCGCCAAGCCACCAAAGACGCGGGACGCATTGCGGGACTCGAAGTCCTGCGCCTCGTCAACGAACCCACGGCGGCTTCCCTCGCCTACGGCCTCGACAAAAAGCAGAATGGCATCGTCGCAGTCTACGATCTGGGCGGCGGCACTTTCGACATTTCGATCCTGAAACTGCACGACGGAATTTTTGAAGTCATCGCCACCAACGGCGATACCCACCTCGGCGGAGACGATATCGACAACCTCCTCATCACCATCGCCCTCACGGATATTCAGGGCGATATGGGGATGGATGTCCGCCGTAATTCTGAAGCGGTCGCAAAAATTCGCAAAGCGGTGATTGAAGCGAAGATCGCGCTGTCGTCACAGCCATCCACCAAGCTCGACGTCGAGCTTTCTGACGGCAAGCATTACCAGCGCGAAATTACGCGCGAGCAGTTTGAGCAGTTGATTCAGCCGGTCATCGATCGCACAGTCGGCCCTTGCAAGCAGGCAATGAAAGATGCCGGCCTGAAGCCCGAGCAGATTGACGAGGTCGTATTGGTCGGCGGATCGACGCGCATTCCCAAGGTGCGAACGCTGGTCGAGCAAATGTTCCATCGCCAGCCGCACACGGGACTGAATCCCGACGAAGTGGTGGCTCTGGGAGCGGCGGTACAGGCCAACATTCTTTCCGGCGGATCGGAAGCCACGCAGGACATGCTCTTGCTCGACGTCACCCCGTTGTCTTTAGGCATCGAAGTTGCCGGTGGCGTGACCGACAAGATCATCCTACGCAACTCGACGATTCCTGCTTCGGCGACGCAGTACTACACTACGCAGATCGACGGACAAGCCAACGTTGCCATCCACGTCCTGCAGGGCGAGCGCGAACTGGCCAAAGACTGCCGCTCGCTCGCACGCTTCGATCTTCGCGGAATTCCCGGGATGCCCGCCGGCATGCCTCGCATCGAAGTGAAATTCCTGATCGACGCCAACGGCATCCTGCACGTTTCCGCGCGCGAGCAGCGCAGCGGCAAGGAATCAGAAATCCAGGTGCAGCCCAGCTACGGCCTGACCGACGAGCAAGTCGAAGGCATGATTCTCGACTCCTTCGACTACGCGGAAGAAGATTTCCGGCAGCGCCAAGTAATCGAGTCGCGTAACGAAGCCGACACCATCCTCGCCGCGCTCGAAAAAGGCAAGCAGAGCCCGGCTTGGGGACAGCTCACCAGCGACGAAAAGAAACAGATCGCGAAGATGGAGAAAGCCCTGATCGCGGTGAAAGCCGAAGACGATTATCAGGCGATTCGCAAAGCCATCGACGCCTTGAACACCGGCACCATGCGGCTCGCGGAACTGATGATGGACACCGCCGTCTCGACCGCCCTGAAAGGCAAGTCGATGGATCAGGCCGACATGGGCGAAGGCCCAGCGGCAGGACATCCGATGGCCAAGGCGGATTTTAAATAAAGCAGGCGTCGGGCTCCAGGCTTCAGGGAGAGTTTTTAACTGCAGAGGTCGTCGAGAAGTGCCGCAGAGTCCGCGGAGCAGAACGGAGTCATCATGGCAAACGAAAAAGATCGAAACACAGCAACCGCAACCGCCGAACCTCTGGGCGAGAACACCGTCGAAGTCACCTTCCTCCCCGAAGGCAAGACCGTCACCTTTGAGCACGGCAAGCTTCCCTACAAAGATCACGGCAAAAAAGAGTCTCTGCTCGACGTCGCCATCAATAACGGCGTCCGTCTCGATCACGCCTGCGGAGGCAATTGCGCCTGCACCACGTGCCATGTCTGGGTGAAGGAAGGCGCCGACAATCTCTCTGACATGGAAGACGATGAAGCCGACCGCCTCGACATGGCAGCCGATCTTCAATTAAACTCACGCCTCGGCTGTCAGGCGGTCATCACCAAGCCCGGAAAAGTGGTAGTCGAGATTCCCGCCTGGAATAGGAATTACGTTTCGGAAGAGCACTAAAAGAAAGCTATTGGCTTTTAGCTGTTAGCCTTTAGCTTGGACTCCAACGGCTAAGAGCTAAAAGCTAACGGCTAAGAGCTTCTTTCAGGAGCATTCATGGCGCAAGAATTCACCTGGGATGATCCCGAAGATCTCGGCATCCTGCTGTGCGAAAGACATCCGGACATCGATCCCCTTGCTGTCCGCTTCACCGACCTCCATCGCTACGTCATCGAACTCGCCGAGTTCAAAGACGATCCCAAAAAGTCGAATGAAGGTAAGCTCGAAGCCATCCAGATGGCCTGGCACGAAGAGTTTCTCGACCGCACTCAGGGGTAAAACACCGAGAATTTAGGTTCAACTTTTTTCCGGTCCCGGAGGGACCGTTGCCAATAGCCCGGCGTTTCAACGCCGGGTTTCTGTGGATCATTGAATCCGAATCCCGTAGGGACGACTGAATTGGATCATTTTACATTTTCATGACAACTGCCTGAATGCCGGCGGCCTAGCATCTCTCTGCACTGCCGGCCCCCATTCCAGGAGATTCGTCATGCAGAAAACTCTGGCCTTTCTTTGTGTCCTTGCACTTGCCCGCCTCGCCTCGGCGCAAACTTATACCGTCACCGCGTTGCCGACCTTAGGCGGACCCTCGAGCCAGGCATTTGCCATCAACAGCGCAGGACAGATCTCCGGATTCGCCAGCGTCTCTCAATCGAGCGCGCACGCCGCCATCTTCAAAGGCACGCAAACCACGGATCTCGGCACGCTCGGCGGAGAATACAGTGAAGGCTTGGCTATCAACGCCTCTGGGCAGGTCGTCGGATACTCCACGCTGGCCAGCGGTTTCTACGAGAACTTCCTCTACACCGGGGGCAAGATCACGCAATTGCCCGACTTCGGATTCGGTGGCGGCGCAGCCACCGGCATCAACGCCTCCGGACAAGTGACGGGATGGGCCTCCACTTCCACCGCGCAAGAGCACGCCTTCCTCTACAGCAACGGAACCGTCACCGATCTCGGCACGCTCGGCAATGGCAACCAGGCCAGTTCCGCTTCCGCAATCAACACCTCGGGACAGATCGTCGGATATGCCTACAACAACGCCGGAAACTTTCTCGCCTTCCTGTGGCAGAGCGGCGTAATGACCAGCCTGGGGACGCTGGGGGGAACCTGGAGCACAGCCGCCGCGATTAATGACGCAGGACAGATCACGGGCACAGGCTATCTGCATGGCAACGTCGGTGCCCACGCCTTCGTCTTCGCCAACGGCAAGATGACCGACATCGATACTCAGCACAGCCAATATAGCGATGGCATGGCGATTAACAGCGCGGGTGCAATCGTCGGCCAGATGAGCATCAAGGGCGGACAAACGCTGAACTATCACGCATTCGTCATCAGCGCCGGCAAGATGGTGGATCTGAACAAGCTGATCCCCACTAACTCGGGATGGGTGCTGCAGACGGCCACAGGAATCAACGACGCCGGACAAATCGTCGGCTACGGCACTCTCCACAAACAGCTCCGAGGATTCTTACTCACCCCTGCATCACACTAACTCTTCTCTCACAAACAAAAAGGGCGCGGCTCCAGTAGCCGCGCCCAATTTTTTGATGGGAACGCCTTACCCCACGGTCGCCGGCACTGCGTCTTCCACGCTCGCTTCGCGCAGAAACTTCGCCGCTTCTTCCGGAGGCGTCGGGTTGATATAGAACCCTGTCCCCCATTCGAATCCCGCCGTCTTCGTCAGTTTGGGCATGAACTCGATGTGCCAGTGATAGTGATCGTTGGTCGGATCCTGCACTGGGGAAGTATGAATCACCAGGTTGTAAGGAGGATTGTCGAGGACGCGATCTGCTTTCATCAGCAGCGTCTTTAACGCCTTCGCCAGATTCTCGAACATATGGGACGACGAATTTTCAAACGCCGACTCATGCTGCTTCGGCAGAATCCAAGTCTCAAACGGAAACCGCGGTGCGTAAGGCGCCAGCGTCAGAAAGTCTTCGTTCTCGGCCACCACGCGCGTGCCGGTCTCGATCTCCTGCCGGATGATGTCGCAGAACACGCACCGCTCTTTGTAGATGTAATACTGCTTTGCGCCTTCGAGCTCTTCCACCACGTAGATCGGAAGAATTGGCAGCGCAATTAGTTGCGAGTGCGCATGTTCCAAAGACGCCCCCGCCGCCTCGCCGTGATTCTTGAAAATCAGAATGTATTTAAACCGCCGGTCTTTCTTGAGATCAAGAATGCGATCGCGGAAGGTCCAAAGCACATCTTCAATCCGCTTCGGAGGCAGCGTCGCCAGGCTGGCGTTGTGGTCAGGCGTCTCAATGATGACTTCATGCGCCCCGATGCCGTTCATCTTGTCGAACATCCCCTCGGCTTGGCGGTTCAGATTGCCTTCAATGCCGAGTGCCGGAAATTTGTTAGGCACGACCCGCACGGTCCAGCCAGGGCCGTCGCGCTGCGGCACAGGGCCCCCATTGGAGTTCGGACGGTACGCCTGAATCTCCGGCGGCGTCTTGCCCTCGTTGCCATAACAGAAGGGACAGAATCCACCTTTAATCTTGACCGCGTCGCGCGCGAAGTCCGTCGGACGCTTCGCCCGGTCCGTCGAAATAATCACCCATCTTCCTACAATTGGATCTTTTCTAAGCTCAGGCACCGAGCGATATCCTTTCGAGCCGAATCCTGCTTCTATTGCGCCGGGAAAGCATTCTTGAACAGTTCACACTGAGGATGGCTGGTCTGACCACAATAATATACGCTCACTACATCGAAGCGCCACTGACACTCCGCTGACAAATGACGCAGGTATTCCTGTGCTACTCCATTGAGTTGACGGCGTTTATCGCGATCCACGGCAGCTTCGGCGGGCTTCACATCGCGGGTCGTCCGCGTCTTGACCTCAATGAAACATAGAACGTCTCGGTCCCAACCGATCAGATCAATTTCTCCCCGCCGCCGCGGCGACCGGAAATTCCGCGCCACCATCACATAACCAAGCCGGCGAAGATAGAAATAGGCATCCTCTTCCCCTCGACGCCCGGTTCGTTGATGCTGTGGAATTTCTTCTGGCGACAACGTGTGGCTCGCCAGCCAGTCCAGCGCCCGAACGGTGACGTGCGTGAGACGCCCGGAAAGCATAGGAATCCGCAGCCTACACAATGACTCTAGACGCCGCGGCGAACCCGCGATGTGACGGTCATCACGACAGGAAGAACTAGCCTTCTACAGGGGCAGCCATTGGCCGGGGTAGCGAACTCGAAGGCTGGCGTCGGACGTTCACGAGGATCACTCCAGTCAAAGCAATGGCCCCGCCGATCAGCGAGAGCGGCTTGGGGATTTCTCCGAGCCAAAGCCAGGCAATGCCGATTGCGAGCACAGGGATCATATACAGCAAAGTCGTCATGCGTCCCGCAGGCCCGTGGGATGACACGTATGCCCAACCCACGTAGGCCATCGCTGCGGGAAAGATACCCAAATAAATCACCGCGAGTGTGCCGCCGACCGGTGCATGATGAACTGCGCTCACCAGGCCGCGACCGAAAGGCAACATCAACAGCGTCCCCGCCCAGATGGAATAGGCGGTGAACTCCAAGGCACTGTAGCGTCCCAGAAAATGCTTTTGCAGCACCATGTAGATGGCGGAAGCCACGGCCGCCGCCAGAATGATGAGCGCCTGCACGGAAAGATGAATCCCCTGACTCTCGCCGCTCGCGATCAGAGCCACTCCTGCAAAGCTGAGAAAGACTCCATACCATCCCAACCGCGACAGCCGCTCGCGCAGCGCGATCATGGCCAGCAACGCAGTCCAAATCGGAGTCGACGCAATCAGCAGGCTGGCAGCCCCCGCAGTCACACGCGTTTCGCCATAGTTCAATGCCAGATTGTAGAAGGTGATTCCGACGGCCCCGGTTAGAACGAGCCCGGGAATATCGCGCAGGTCAGGACGGCGAAAATGCGCGAAGCCCGCGTAAATCGCCAGCACTACCGAGGCGATCAGAAAGCGCAACACCGCAACGTGCTGGGGAGAGTAAGCTTTCAGCCCGGCACGAATCCCCGCGAAGGCCGACGCCCACAGCACCAGCGTGACCGCCAGCGCAAACCACGCACGACTTGTAAGCTTCAGATTCAAGATGTTTTCTCAGCGGGATCACCATGTCTCTCCGCCCTTGCGCGCCGGCCACGCGCCCAAACATTGCCGCAACATGACGATCTGACCGATGTGATAACTGTTGTGCGCCACGGTTTGCCACAACACCGCTCGCACCGTCGACGACCTGGAACCCTGCGACGAATGCAGAATCTCGACCTGAACATCCAGCAATTCAGGCACGGAGTTCGCCAGTGCAGCCAATTCTTCCAGCAACCCGGCGAAACGGGCTATTTCCGCTCTCCACTCTTCCGCGCTCGCCGGACCCACCGCCGAGGGCCAACTCTCGTTCGCATGTTCCGGATACCTGGGCCCCTCGCCGGCGATTCGTTTCAGTTCGTAGTCGATCCAGTAATTTATATGTCCCAGGATTTGCCAGATCGAATGCGGAAACCCGGGAATCTTTTTCCAAGCCAACTCCCACGAAAGATCCTCAACTGAGGCGACGGGGTCAGCATGTGCACCATTTCCCCGGATCAACTCCTGCATGGTTGGCTCGCTCATCAATCCTCGGTGACCACATCTCCAACATCAATCTTGCCCGCGCTCAGAATCTGGGCTCGCAACCCACCGCGGTGACGTAGACCCTTGATCACCGGTCGGCCTACCAGCGCTTGCAGGTGACTACATGGCTCGCACAGACGGATGCCGCGAATTCGCACATCGCCGATGCGAAACTCTTTCCCTACCAGATGATTCAAGGCGACGCCGCGCGTCACCAAATTGCGGCGAGCGTCCCCAGGCGCAAGTTCGATTTCGTAGTCGCGCTTCAGCGCTTCTAGTGCCTCTGCTTCAATCAGGGTTAATTCGAAGTCCGGCTCCGGTTTGAAAAACGTCCCCAGCTTGAGGGCGTAACGGTCGCCCTCCAACCCGACCCCGGGAACGGCCTGCGCTTGCTCGACCGTATGGGTGGGAGCTTTCGCGGCAGAGGCTATATGAATGGATTCCACTTTGCCGCCCATGAGTTTTCTCCTCGAAAGATCGGGGGAAGGGTGCCCCACCTTTGCGCTTTTTGCAAAGGTGGGATGCCACCCGCCGAGGTCGTGTCGAGACATCGCCTTAGCGACGCCGCTGACCAAGGTTCGTATCAGGGCATCGCTTTAGCGATGCCATCACCAGCCCGGTCCCAATCCCCTTTAGGGGCTGGGGCGTCCCTACGCGCCTTTACCAACCGTCGCGATCGCTTCTTCGAGCGTATCCACCGCGACGTCGGCCTCTTCCTTCGTGACAATGAGTGGAGGCGCAATCCGCAGCGTGCTCGGCCCGCAGCCCAGGAACAGCACGCCCTTCTCGAACGCCAGTTCCACAATGCGATCGCGCTCGGCTGCACCGTACTCTTTCGTCTTCTTGTCTTTGACAATCTCGACGCCGATCATCAACCCGCGTCCGCGAACATCGCCGACCAGTTTGTGTTTAGACGGCCAGTCAGCCATGCGCTTCAGCATGTGGTTGCCAACTGCGGTAGCGTTCTTCATCAGCTCTTCGCGCTCGATCACATCCAACGTCGCGAGCGCCGCCGCAATGCAGACCGGATTTCCGCCAAACGTCGAAGCATGCGAACCCGGAACCCAGTCCATGATCTCGGCTTTGCTGATCACCACGCCCAGCGGCATACCGGAAGCAATGCCTTTGGCGCTGCAAACGATGTCCGGATGCACGCCCGTATGCTCGACTGCCCACCATTTGCCGGTACGTCCCATGCCGCTCTGCACTTCATCCACGACCAGCAGAATGCCGTGACGATCACAGATGCGCCGTAACTCCTGCATGAAAACGTTGGGAGCGACTACGTACCCGCCTTCGCCCTGAATCGGTTCGACGAAAATCGCCGCCACTTCCTCGGGAGGAAGCATCGTCTTGAATAGCTTGTCTTCGATAAAGCGTGCGCAACCAAGCGCGAACGCCTCGCCATCCTGCGCCCCGCCTTCACATCCGCGATAGACATCGGGATAGCGCACGTGCGTCACCCCCGGCACCAGGGGCGCGAAACGCCGTTTCTGTTGCGGCTTGGAGGCGGTCAACGAAAGCGCACCCATGGTGCGTCCGTGAAACGCTCCAAAGAACGCGATGATGTTCGGGCGTTTGGTGTGATAGCGCGACAGCTTGAGGGCGGTTTCAACCGCCTCGGCGCCTGAGTTGCCGTAGTAAATCTTGTGTGGCCCCGGCATGGGAGCTATTTTCGAAAGCCGCTCGGCCAGCGTCACCATGTTTTCGTAATAAAAGTCAGTGCCCGACATGTGAATCAGTTCGCCCGCCTGCTTCTGGATCGCCGCCACCACATGCGGATGGCAATGTCCAGTCGAAGTCACCGCGATGCCGGCGGAGAAATCGAAAAACTCATTGCCATCGACGTCGGTGACCACGATGCCGCGGCCATGCTTGGCCACCATCGGATAAGAGCGTGTGTAAGACGGCGAAATGTACTTGTCATCGCCATCGATAATGCGCTTGGCGTTGGGGCCAGGCAGCGAAGTCTTGAGCTTGGGACCGATCAAAGTTTTGGTCGACATGGGATTCTCCAAAATAGTTCTCGGTTGTCAGTTCTCGGTTCTCAGTTGAAGAACCTGGTGCCCACCTTTTCGCAGTTTCGAAAGATGGGAGACGCACTACTACCAGCGTCTGATGACAAGGGATGTGAAGGAATTAGTCAGAACCGAAAAGGCTGGGACGCGCCTGCGACGGCAACACCGCCAGATGACGCCGCGGACAAACCAGAAAGTCCAGCCAGCACACCGGCAGATGCGAATTGGCATGTTCAAGGCGCATAACTACTCAATTAGTATACCCCCTCCCAAGACCCCACGTAACCCCCGATATCTTCTGTCATCCTGAGCGAAGTGATGGCAAGCGAAGCGAGCCATCACGTAGTCGAAGGACCCCTACCGCGACCGGACACTCTGCCGTTTCGCGATCTTCACAACTTCCGAATCCATTTCCTTCCCACCCCGTCTGATATGTTTAAGCTCCCCTGAACCCCATGACCGACGCACAACGCCAGCACCGCTTCAGCGTCATCCTCGCCTTCGGCCTGGTCTATTTCTTCTGGGGATCCACCTACCTCGGCATCAGCATCGCCGTCGAACACATTCCTCCCGCCCTGATGTGCGCCACCCGCTTCCTGATTGCGGGAACCTTGATGCTCGCCTATTGCGGGCTCACCGGACGCGGCATCCGCTACAAGCCCCAGCAACTCTGGCACCTCGCAGTCGTCGGTACGCTCTTGCTGATGGGCGGCAACCTGACCCTGTCTTACGCCGAGCTGATCGTGCCTTCCGGATTGGCCGCGCTGGTCGTCGCCAGCACGCCGCTCTGGTTCCTGGTGCTCGATTCCCTTCTGCTCGGCGATCACCACATCTCGACTCGCGGCAAGCTCGGCCTCGCCCTCGGCATCGTCGGCCTCGGCGTGCTGATGTGGCCCGAGTTCACCTCCAAAGGCGGCTATCACTCTCGCGAACTTTGGTGGTGTCTGGGACTGCTGGGTGGATCCTTCAGTTGGGCCCTGGGATCCGTGCTCTCGAAGCGCTGGCAATCAGCCGAAGTCGATCCCTTCAGCGGCACCGCCTGGCAAGTCACCTTTGCCGGATTGTCGAATCTGATCTTCGCGCTTCTCTTCGAAGACATCCGCCACGTGACTTGGACCGCGAAAGGCATCGGCGCAGTCTTCTATCTCGTGGTCTGCGGCTCGTGGATCGGCTACACCGCCTACATCTGGCTCCTGCGCCACGTGCCCACTTCGAAAGTTTCGACGTATGCCTACGTCAATCCCGTGGTCGCGGTCTTCCTCGGATGGCTCATCGCCCACGAACCTATCGACCGCTACATTCTCATGGGCAGCGCCATCGTCGTCGCCTCGGTCATCCTCGTCACCAGTGCCAAGATCAAAACGAAAATCGTCGCGGATGAAATGCCCGCGGTGGAGACGGCGGGATAGCACTCAGCACTCAGCATTCAGCCAGTATGATTCTTTACCGTTCCATCCAGACTATTGCTGATTGCTGAGCACGGTTCGAAGACTGCGTGCGAAGCGATTCGTATCAGGGCACGCCTTCAGGCGTGCCGAACAGACTGAGCTTCTACCGCCCCTTTAGGGGCTGCACTACGGACTGCGCTCGAATGGCTGAATGCTGAGTGCCTAATGCTGAGTGCTCGCTAACGCGCTACACTATTCCGACCCCTATGCCCCACTGTCGATCCTGCGGACGCGAAATCACCTCCGGTGAAGTCTGCCCCGATTGCCGGGCGATCGTCGCGGCGAACCAGGCCGCTAGCAATCCCGTTCCCTATCCCGCCCCTCCGGTGCCCGCCCCTCGCGCAGTTGTGAAGCGCCCGCCCATCACCACAGCTTTGGTCGGAGTCAATGCCCTGGTGTTTGTCGCGATGGTTCTCGGTGGAGTCTCAGCGGTCAACCCCACCAGCATTCAACTTCTACACTGGGGCGCAAACTGGGGTCCCTTTTCTCTAAACAGCCAGCCCTGGCGTGTTCTCACTTCCAACTACGTCCACATCGGCATCATCCACATTGCGCTGAACATGTGGTGCCTGTGGAACCTGGGATTTTTAGCAGAGAGAATCTTCGAGCCCTGGACTTACGTCCTGACTTACACCGCCTGCGGGATTGCCGGCAGCCTGGCGAGTCTCTGGTTGCACCCGCTGGTGGTGGGCGCCGGCGCCTCCGGCGCGATCTTCGGAATGGCCGGCGCGCTGATCGCCGCGTTATACCTGGGACATCTTCCGGTGCCGAAATCCGCGATTCGCGGCACACTCAAGAGCCTGCTCACCTTCGCGGGCTATAACCTGTTCTTCGGCGCGGTCGTCCCTGGCATCGACAACTCCGCACACATCGGCGGACTGGTCATGGGTCTCGCCATCGGCGCGCTTCTGTCCAAGCATCTCACCCGACCGCCGGAAGAACGCAATCAATGGCGACGTTATGTCTTCATCGGGGTGGCTCTCGTCCTGCTCGCGGCCGGAGCCTATGTCAAAAAACAAAATGGAGGCATCACCCTCCCCACTCCGGCCCCCGAGTCCAGAAATAACGGGGGCGTAGGCTGGGATCAAAAAGACCCAAAAAGAATTTCTCTGTGACTCTGTGTCTCTGTGGTGAAAAAGACGGCTGAGAGAGAAATCTCCGCCCCCCGCTCAGTGAAATTTTTCTCCCTTTCTCAGCATCTCCAGAATCATCTTCATGCGCCGCTCCCGCGTCTCGGGCTTCTTCGCCGTCTGCAAGCGATACGCAATCGCATACTTGTTGCTCTTGCTCAATGACTCGAAGAATGCCTGCGCCTTCTTGTGTTTGCTCAAGGCGCGTACAAATTCTTCCGGAAACGTAGCGTCAGCCTGAGAGTCATACGCCGCCGTCCATCTGCCATCTTTTTTCGCCGCCTCGATCTGTTCAAGGCCCGCCGCCTTCACCCGCCCCGCCGCAATCAGTCTCTCCGCGTGACGCGTGTTGATCTTCGACCATCCACTCTTCGCGCGCCTCGGAGTAAATCGCTGCCGCCACGAAAGCTCGTCATGCGTCTGCTTCAGGCCGTCAATCCAGCCGAAGCAAAGCGCCTCGTCCAGCGCCTCCGCATAAGTCACCGTCATCGTGCCGGAATCTTTCTTGTAAATACGCAACCAGATTCCCTCCGACGTCCGATGATTCGCCGTCAACCACTTACGGAATTCCACCGCGGATCGAAAAGACAGAATCTCGTTCATAAAAATTGGACGTGATTTTACACTGAGATGTGGAGGAAAACCTGTAGCAACTTCCAACCCATAGTGGGGTTTTCTCATCTCGAAAGCAGCATTTCGAAAGCTTGCAAGGAAGGGCTCAAATATCGCTGGCATCCACGCAACCCGCAGCAACATAGCAGCATCGGGAAAGCGAAGGATGAGCAGCTAAGGAATTTAAATGCGAATTTTCTCCTCCGTTCGTAATCTGTTTCTCGCGCTGATCGTGCTCACCATGTCGGCAGCGTCCTTCGCGCAGGTCGGCATCTCCGTCAGCTTCGGCCCGCCAGCCTTGCCTGTTTATGAGCAGCCCCTGTGTCCCGGTGAGGGCTATATCTGGACCCCCGGCTACTGGGCTTACGACTCCGACTACGGCGACTATTACTGGGTTCCCGGCACCTGGGTGCTCGCACCCCAAGTCGGCTTCCTCTGGACCCCCGGATGGTGGGGATGGGGCGGCTCAGCCTTCTTCTTCCATGAAGGCTATTGGGGACCGCGCGTCGGTTTCTACGGCGGCATTAACTACGGCTTCGGATATTTCGGCGACGGCTACGAAGGCGGACGCTGGGATCACGACCACTTCTACTACAACCGCGCCGTCAACAATGTTAACGTGACCATCATCCACAACGTCTATAACACCACCATCGTCAACCATAACGAGACGCGCGTCAGTTACAACGGCGGACAGGGCGGCATTAATGCGCGTCCCAGGCCCGAGGAACAAGCGGCCGAGCACGAGAGACACCTGCCCCCCGTCGCAGCTCAGACCCAGCACATCCAGGCCGCCCGCGGCAATCAGGAACTACGCGCCTCGGTCAACCACGGCAAACCGCCGATCGCCGCCACCGAACGGCCGGGCGACTTTAGAGAACACGCCGTCCCCGCGAAAGAAGCGGGCGGCACTTATCAACCGCCCAATCGTGGCAACGAACCGAATCGCGGCAATCAAGCGAATCGGCCTGGCGGCGAAGCTCCCCGCCCCGGCGGAGAAGCCAATCGCGGCAACGAGACCGCTGCTCGACCCGGTGGAGAAGCTCCTCGCCCTGGTGGAGAAGTTCCTCGCCCTCCGACTCACGCCAAGGAAATCGCTCCTCACGAGAAGCCTGCGCCGCCCAACACCGGCAATGCCAAGCAGGATCAGAAATACCAGCAGCAGCAAGAGAAGCTCTATGCCAAGCAGCAACAGGACCATCAAAAGTTAATGCAGAAGCAGGAGCAGGACCACCAGAAGATGGCGCAGCAACAGAATCAGGCGAAGCAACAACAGAATCAGGCCAGGCAGCAACAAACTGAGGCCCGCCAGCAGCAGATGGAACAGAAGCACGCGCAACAGACCCAACAGATGGAACAAAAACATACCCAGCAACAGCAACACATGCAGCAACAACACCAGCAACCACCACACAACCAACAACCACCGCACAACCAAGGTGAACCACCGAAACACTAGGACGTGAACCCGGATGCCTCATCCGGATTCAAGCCCTCAGGCGCCCCGTTCTTTCGCGCACGTTGCGAAAGGCGGGGCATTTGATTTTGATCTTGTCATCCTGAGCGAAGTATTTTCATTCGCGTTCTTCGCGAATGAAAATGCGTAGTCGAAGGACCCCTACCTGACCGGAAAGCCTTGGCAACTCAGCGACCAAAATAAAAAGGGCGCGAGCTCTCGCGCCCTGAACCATTCTGACGATGGTGAGAAGCCTACCTCGCCTTCACCCGCCCCCGCAGCAGTTCCTGCCACTGCAAAACGACATCCGCCGCAAACAGCGCAAACACATTGCACGCCCACACCGAAGCCTCCACTACGTGAGGCCCCAGATTCTCCCACCCGGTGACCCCCAGCAATACCCGCACTTCCAGAAACACCAGCGCCACCGAGAAACTGCGCGTCATCCAGCGGCGGTGCGGCTCCACTTTGCCTTGGAGAATGAATGCCAGGGCGATGAGTGTCGTCACCATCCAGGTGAAGGCCTGCGTGGCTGCGGCAAAGCTAAAAGATGCCTCCGACGCTCCGGCCCGCGTTTGAAAATACTGCACGTAGAAACCCATGGGCGCGGCAATCAGCACGCCACCCACATAAAACCTGCCGACTACGCGATGCAGCTTGGCGTATCGGCACCGCAAACTGTCCCAGAACTGCATCGGTGCCAGCAGCAGGGCGCACGCTCCCGCCAGGCCATGCGGCAGCAGATACCAGCGAAACGGATGAATGTGTTGCCACTCGGGATCCTGCGCGTTGATCAGAAACGCTTCGTTGTGGACGATGACATAAGCCAGCATCAATCCAATGAACAAGCCAAGCACATACTTCGGTCGCAACCAGGAATTCTGTTGTACAGAGACGGACGCAGTGGCCACAAGCCCTCCATGAGGCCAGTTCTGGGGTTGCGAAACTATACAACACTAGCCCCAAAATCCCAACCAAATGTGGCGCGGGCGCCCTCGCCCATTGCCATCCCAAGGAGCAACGCGACGCAGTTTCTTCGCACCGTTCGCGCCCGTTGCGGCTCAAGATTTTGACGTTGCTGACGACCGACGACCGACGACTGACGACTGGTGGCGGGTATTTGGGATCTACATACCTTCAACGATGCGGTAGTCCCGTTCCGCGCCAGAGCCGAGCGCTTGAAGTGCTTTTTGGTAGGCGTCGCTCTTGTGAGCGGCCAGCGCGATGTCATAGCTGTCGAATTCGACAAGGATCGTTCGTTGTTGCAAGCCGGCTTCGTGGACTTGAATCCGGCTAGCGGCCCCGGTCAAAATGCGACCACCGGATGATTGAATTGCCGGTCCTGCTAATGCCGCGTATGCCTTTACGGCCGACTCATCCGAAATCGATCTATACGCAACCACCCAATAACCCTTTTTCACTGGCGCCCCCTTCTGTTCTGCCTGTTCAAAACTTCGCGTGGTAGTGAAACCCATATCATAAATATTCGCGGAGGGAAGGAGAACCCGTCCTTCACGAATTCACCGGATTCTTAGACCGGTGTTTCGTCGGACGAATAGTCAGTCGAGAAGCTGAGATTCTTCCAGCGCCTGTCTGACTCGATTTTATCAAGAGCGTTCTTCTCGGCTGCTGCGTAAGAATCGCTTCCGAGTAACAGCCGTAAGGGCGGGTCGGAGAGCGAGGCGACGTGTAGAAGCGCCGCTGCTGCCTTCGCCGGATCCCCCGGCTGTTTCCCGTCATAGCTTCTTTGGAAGCGAACAGCAGCACCCACGGTGGAGTCATACTCTGGACGGCCTTCACTGAGTCGAGTGGAGGACCCGGCAAAGTCTGTACGAAAACCTCCAGGTTCAATGATCGTGACCTTGATACCGAGCGGTCCGATTTCCTTGGACAGTGACTCCGAAAAACCTTCAACCCCGAACTTCGCAGCGGCGTACGGTGCGCGTCCTGATGGTCCGATGCGCCCTGCGATGGAAGTTACCTGGATGATGTGTCCGGCCTTGCGCTCACGGAAGTGCGGCAGCACAGCCTTGGTCATGATGATGACACCAAATAGATTGGTCTCAATCTGCGCTCGAAAGTCGGCGAGTGGCGTATCTTCAACGGGGCACACATAACCGTAGCCGGCATTGTTCACGAGCACATCCAGGTCTCCGAAGGATGCTATCGCCGCTTCGAAGGCCGCCTTGGCTTGCGCTTCATTGGTCACATCGAGCGCTAAAGTACGAATTTTCCCGGAGTATCTGCCCTGAAGCTCGACCAGTTGCTCCGGATTGCGGGCTGTCGCGACCACGCGATCTCCTGCCTCAAGTATTGCTTCTGTGAACGCACGGCCGAGGCCGCGAGAAGCACCGGTAATGAGCCAAACCTTTGACATGAATCCTCTTTCCGCGGCCCCAAGACCGGCAGTCCGCGATACTGTGAACCGTGCGATCCTCTCCTGATGCATCGGAGCGTATGGAGTTTGCAAACCTCTTTTACCACGAGTGCGACGCAGCTTCTTCGATCAGAGCTGCGCCGTCCTCCGGCCCGGTGACGCTTCCAGAGGTTGCTGGTTTGGATGCTTCTCAAGTAGAAATGTCAACATCGCTGAGGCTAGATCGAGTGGTTTTTCGATAAAAGACAAGTGTCCTGAGGGGATTTCGACCCTCTTTACAGTGGGGATCAAATCGGCCAGCTCCTGAGTATAGAAGGGTGGCACAATCTGGTCGTATTTCCCTGTGATTGACAATGTCGGCGCCTTGATCTTCATGGCCTGCTCCCGCACATCCAGGGCGAGATCGACCCTGATATTCTGCTCAATCAGAGGCCAGTCACTCATCGCCACAAAGCTCTGGATGATTCCGTCGATGGTATTTCCATCGAACGCTGAGAGAAACTCGCGGCTAAGGCCGCTCACGAGAAGTAGCTTTGCAAGGGCAATCTTGTCCGTCCGCGCCAGGTGCAGCCAAAGATCGAACTGTAATCTCATTCGCGGGTCACCTCCATAACTGAAACCTGATACAAGAACCAGCGAACGAACCATCTCCGGATACTCCGCCGCAATGGATGCTGCAACCGCAGCTCCAAGGGAATAGCCAATAAGGTCAAAGCGATGCGTGCCACCAGCCCCGGCTGCTGCCACAACTCGATCTGCGAAATCGGATACTCTCGGCGCATTTGCCGAGTCGGTGCCAGCGACCGATTCAGCATAATTTAGGGCAATCACACGGCGGTGCCTCGTCAGCTGTTGTACCACCTGAGACCAGTCTTCTGACTGTCCTGATGTACCACTTAGGAGCACTATCGGTAGCTCTTCTTCGTTGTTCGGTCGGTGATTTTCTAGTCCCGTATTTGTCATGTTGTTTTGTCAGTCCTCTCTTTAATCTGTTTATCTGTTTCTGCAACTCTATCGACCACGGCGCACCCCTCGCGCATGAGACACGCGGGCGGGTGTTGAATGCCCGGCACCCACATCCAGACTGATCTGCGGATACATTCCGCAACACCCTGGCATTAGAGCCAGTTATGCCGATCTGCGCGCCTGAATCCTGTATCGGGACGCGGGCACGGAATTGCCGAAGCGCTGTGAGATGGCGCGGCGCGCGGCCTCGAAACGGGTCCATTCATCTCCATCATGAAGGCTCGGAATCGTCACCAATTCGCCTTGGTCGAGGCCGACCAACGCTGCATCGACCATGTCTTCCACCGACATGACGATCGACGGGGGCAGTTTCTGCCATCCCAAACCAGCAATTTCCCAAAAGTCGGTCGCCGTCGCGCCGGGCAAGACCGCTTGGACGCGGATCCCTTTGTCGGCCAGTTCGTGCTGCAGCGCGTGACTGAAGGCGAGGACATAGGCTTTGGTGGCGCCGTACACACCGTTAAGCGTCTCAGGCGAGATACCAACAATGGAGCTGATGTTGATGATCGTACCCGTGCCACGCTTGACGAATGCAGGTGCCGCGGCGTAAGTCAGTCGCGTAAGGGCGATGGTGTTCAGTGCGATCATCTCTTCCATTCTGTCGACGTCGGAATTAAGCAGAGGTGCGACCGAGCCCGTACCAGCGTTGTTCACGAGCATTGTGATACTCGAATCGTCCCTCAGCCTTGTTTCCACTTTCGCTAGATCTATCTTGTTGTTGAGGTCCGCCACGATCGAGGTGATGTTGCGTCCGCTCGCATTCGCGAGGCTCGCAGTGAGCGCTTTAAGGGGCGCCTCGCTGCGGCCTACGAGGATGAGATCGTATCCACGCTTTGCGAGACGGTCTGCATAGACAGCTCCAATGCCCCTGGAGCCACCCGTTACCAGGGCGGTGCCTTTTGATGGTGAATTGCTCATATCCTTAGGTTCTCCGTTCTCTAGTTGAGTTCTCATTTGGATTATTGTTATAATCCATTCTGCTTTTGATTTGTACAGTCGGGCTTTAGTTACAAACTTTTTTTTGAGGGGACCATGCGCCATTCCAAGGCAGAAAAAGCAAAAACTCACGAGCGCATCGTTGCGATCGCTGCAAAAAGATTCCGCGAAGACGGGCTTGCGGGGATCGGAATCGCAGACCTGATGAAAGACGCCGGCCTTACCGTGGGCGGCTTCTACAAACACTTCAATTCGCGCGACGCGCTAGTGGCTGAAGCGGTCGGCTCTGCGCTCGAACTCTGGAAGCGTCAAGTGGATGCCGCCGCGTCGGGAGGTCCACCGGTCACCTACGAATCACTAGTCGATGAATATTTGAGCGCAGCACATCGCGATCATCCAGGTACAGGTTGTCCTGTTGGCGCTTTGGCAGGAGATCTCGCACGCAGCGACAAGCGCACTCGCGCACTCGTCAGCCGGAAAATTCGGGACAACATTGAGTTACTCGCAACTCTGATTCGTAACACGAACAAGACGGATAGGGGCAGTGCAAGAGCGCAAGCAGTCTTTACCTATTGCGCGCTGGTCGGTGCGATCGGTATGGCGCGCGCGGTATCGGATGAGGAACTTTCGCGGGAAGTCTTGAAGACTGTGGCAAAGCATCTGAAGAATCTCGCTGCCTAAAGTCACGCCACGACATCACAGCGCTAGCGCTGCTTCCGCAATAATCCTTAGCCTCGCGCCCCGTTGGCAGGCCATTCTCAGGAAGAATTTCGGCGCGAATGGCCCCGATCTGCGCGGGTAGTAGAGCGTCCTTCGTACTTGCTGACCCAATAACAAATGTGGGATGCCCCACGTCTGGCGGTTTTCTTAGCCTGCCCTGAGCGAAGTCGAAGGGTGGGCACCACGACCGCCGCGCCATGGGATTCTTAAGCCTTTCATCACACGCGAACAGTTTTCCGATCACGGCAAGAAACCCCAGGCCTCCACTACGATGGCGGATGTGCCCAGCCATCCAATTCGTTATTACGGTAACGGGCATCTCCATTTCATCACCTGCAGTTGTAATCGGCGGCAGCCCTTGCTCGGTACGGCGCGACGCCGCGACCTATTCCTTACCGTTCTTGAACAAGCCCGTATCCGATATCAGTTCGTGGTGGTTGGCTATGTAGTCATGCCCGAGCATATTCATCTGCTAATCAGCGAACCACAGAAGCGAAATCCTTCGATCGTGATGCAGGCGGTGAAGCTCGGATTCGCTCGCCGCGTATTAGCAGACATCCGCCGCCATTCTGGACAAGCGACATTGTTCGATTTGAGCATGCACCACATCTGGCAGAAGCGGTTCTACGACTTCAACGTCTGGAGTCTTAGCAAGCAGATGGAGAAGTTGAACTATATGCACGACAATCCGGTGATGCGCGGACTGGTCGAGTCTCCGGATCTGTGGCGTTGGAGCAGTTACCGCACATACGTTCTCCGGGAACCCTGTGCGCAACAGAGATCAGTGTTCGGGCCTTCCGGATTTCATACGGAACTCGAAATTTTACTACAATCTCCCGGCGACCGTTCGGCAGATGGCCCACACATTCGCGCTTTTTGCGAATGTGCAGTGCGCCGCTAGCTATCTTCTCGGCTCATAGCGCATGGACGGGAACCCGGGGACAGACGGGACGTTCCCGGCTCGGCACGCAGCTTGCTCCAAATGGTATGATTCTGTAGCTCGATTGTGGGGCTCTATGGACACGATTCCTCTCAAGCCGGAACGGAAAGCCCAGTTGGAGGAGTATGCCCGCCGGAGAGGTCAAGACCCTGCCACTGCTTTGGATGATGTCCTTGCGACCTATCTGGAATGGGAGCTTCAGGATTCTGCCGAGGCGAATGCAGCCGTTCGCCAGGGCTACGAAGATGTGAAAACCGGTAACACCAAACCGGCAGCCGAGTTTCTCGCAGAGTTCCGCCGGAAACATGACATTCCGAGTTGAAGTCACCTCGCAAGCCCAACGAGATGCCGATACCATCTACGAATGGCTGATTCTACAAAACACCGGAGAAGCCGGCCTGCGCTAGTTTTCGGATCTTGAAACCGCGATCCACTCACTTTGCGATTTCCCCGAACGGTGTCCAATCGTCCCGGAAATGTCCAATTTTGTTTTTGAGGTTCGCCAACTTCTATACGGCAACCGCCCACACGTTTATCGAATCCTGTTCACGCTTCAGGAAGGTACGGTATATGTGCTGCACATCCGTCACGCACGCCGTCAGCCAATCAGACAATAACCGAGTGACAAACCTCGGCGTCCTTGGCGGTTAAAAAGCTTCTGTTGTCGAGACCAATAAAAAAGGGCGCGATCACTCGCGCCCAAAAACCGCCAATTTCTTCTCTGTGACTCTGTGTCTCTGTGGTGAGAGAGTTTCTAGTCCCTGACCCCATCCAGAAACGCTCGCAACTTCCGCGACCTCGACGGATGCCGCAGTTTCCGCAATGCCTTCGCTTCGATCTGCCGGATGCGTTCGCGAGTCACCGCGAATGACTGGCCGACTTCTTCGAGCGTATGCTCGCTGCCGTCCTCGAGACCAAATCGCATCTTGATGACCTTCTCTTCGCGCGGCGTCAGCGTGCGCAGCACCTGCGAAGTCTGGTCTTTCAAGTTGACGTTGATCACGGCTTCAGCCGGAGAGACCACCGCGCGGTCTTCGATGAAGTCACCCAGATGCGAATCTTCCTCTTCGCCAATCGGCGTTTCGAGAGAGATGGGCTCCTGCGCAATTTTCAAAACCTTGCGGACCTTCGCCACCGGAATGTCCATCCGCTTGGCGATTTCTTCCGACGTCGGTTCGCGTCCCAGTTCCTGCACCAGCTGTCGCGAGGTGCGGATCAGCTTGTTGATCGTCTCGATCATGTGCACCGGGATACGAATCGTACGCGCCTGATCAGCAATTGCACGAGTAATTGCCTGCCGAATCCACCACGTGGCATAAGTCGAAAACTTATACCCGCGGCGGTACTCGAATTTGTCGACGGCCTTCATCAAACCGATGTTGCCCTCCTGAATCAGATCCAGGAATTGCAGACCGCGGTTGGTGTACTTCTTGGCGATCGAAACGACCAGTCGCAGGTTGGCTTCAATCAGCTCTCGCTTCGCCTGCTCGGCGTCCATGTCGCCCGAGATGATCTCGCGCTGGGTGCGCTTGAGCTCCTGGAACACGACTCCGGCTTCGACTTCGAGCTTTTCGAGTTCACTGCGAATGGCCCGCGATTGCCGGCGATATTCCTTCTTCTGGTCTTCACTTCGCGTCGCGTCCGCCTTGCGCTCCAGGTTCGTCGATTGGCGGTCGAGCTGGCGCATGGTGTCGACGGTCTTGTTGACCCGGTCGATCAGCCGCTTGCGCTCAGTGTTGGTGAAGCCCAGGTTCCGGACGCATAAAGACACCTTGACGATGCCGCGTGCCAAAGCGATGCGGTACCGCCGGTAGTCTTTAGGACGTTTCTTCTGCGAGACCGTGGCAAACTTTTCCTGCAGTTGTCCGGCTTTTTTGTAAGCCTTCGCGAGTTCGTCGATCTTGCCGGTGAACTCCTTCAGGCGGTTCTGAAGAATTTCGTCGGTGATCTCTTCTTCATCGAACGTGACAACTTCTTTGATGGAACGAACGCTCTTCTTCAGGTCTTCGCCCAAAGCCAGCAGTTCGTTGATGACAATCGGAGACCGCGAAAGCGCCTTGAGCACGCGCAACTGCCCGCGCTCAATCCGTTTCGCAATTTCCACTTCGCCCTCGCGCGTGAGCAAGGGCACAGTCCCCATCTCCCGCAAATACATGCGGACGGGGTCGTTGGTTTTTTCCAGCGCACCGGGGGTGAGATCGAGTTCTACGTCTTCCCCAGCTTCATCTTCTTCGAATTTTTTATCGAGCGTGGCCGAAGGGAGTTTCGGTCCCTCCAGAACGTCGATGCCTTGCGTTCCGATAGTCGTCAGCAGATCGTCGAGGTCTTCGGGAGAGTGCACATCGTGCGGGATGAGATCATTAACCTGGTCATAGGTTAGATATCCCTTCTCCTTCCCTGCGTCGATCAGCTTCTTAATATCGTCGTATTTGTCTTCAAGAGCCAAGACGGATTATCCTCAAATCGTCCTTTGTTGGAAGGACAGTAAACTTTTTAGCGGTGGGTGATGTGGACGGGCGGAGCTGCGCGCCTGCACAAACTTTCAGATGATAGCATAAAAAGTTGTCTGCTACCATCCAGCAATTGATTGAGAAGAAACCTTCGGGTGCCCTAACTTCCCCGCCGCTAAATACTTAGATGGCATTTCAAGCAGTTAAGTTTCAAGGTTCCCGAGGCGAATTTTCCCTCCTAACCTGCCTTTTTTCTGTCGCCTGCGGCCCCTTCGGCCAGCCCTGGGTCCATCAAAGCCCGCTTGAGACGAACTTTTTCCTGCAACAAAGCCTGCATGCGGCCGGCATCGAGCGACCGCGTGTCCTTTAATTCGTGCTGCACGTGCTCGAGCGCGCGCCGAAGTTGGATGCGGCGAAGGGCGCGTACGGCCCCCTCCAGCCGCTCTGCCGAGAGCTCCTCTTCTTCCCTCATGAGGATGGCCGCGAGAAGGTTACGGTCCGCGTCGGACAGTGGCAGTTCCATCACGTTCGAGACTTCGGACGTCCCGTCCAGCAGCAACTCGATGAGTGCCTCCGTGGCGAGACCGTGGTGCAGGTTTTCGTTCCTGAGGGCGTAGTGCGCCTGGCGTGCGGGATCGAATTCTTCTTCGGCACCGTCACGGGCGGAAACATGCTCTTCGGTCGATTGCATCAGCGTGGAGGAGGTTAGAGCGCGAATCAGAAGCCGCTCGGCATCAGTGAGCTGGGCTTCGGGGGATGCTTTGACCGCAGCCGAAGAGCGCGTGGCCGCGGCGTGCTTCAGTTCCTGACGCAGGACCGTGGAATCGATGCCAAGCTTTTGGGCAATCTCTCCTGCGAGTTCGTCGCGAACGATGCGGTTTGGGACGCGATGGATATGAGGTAGCAGATAGTTAACCGCTTTGACCTTGCCTTCTCCGCTGCGCATGGGGAACTGGGAGCGGGCACGCTCGATGAGGTAATCGAAATAGCGCTGAGACTGACGGAGCGCCTGTTGGTAAGCGTCTTTCCCCTGGCGGCGGATGAAGAGGTCGGGATCGAATCCGGCTTCCAGGGTAAGCACTTTAATGTTGAACTCTTCTTCGACCAGCAATCCCAGAGTGCGCTCGGTCGCCTTAGCTCCGGCGGTATCGGGATCGAAATTCACGACCACGTTCTTGCTGAAGCGGCCGAGCAGCTTGGCTTGCAGCTCAGTGAAGGCAGTGCCGGAACTGGCGATCACATTCTGAAATCCGGCGGCGAAGACCGAGATGCAGTCCATCTGTCCTTCGACCAGGATGGCATAGTCCAGTTTTCGGATGGCTTCTTTCGCTAGATCGAGATTGAAGAGCACCCGTGACTTGGAATAGATCGGCGTCTCAGGCGAATTCAGATATTTCGGTCCAGATTTCTCGTCGGTCGCGAGAGTGCGTCCGGTGAAGGCAATGACGCGTCCAGTTTCGTTGGCGATGGGGAAGACGACGCGGTTACGGAATTTGGAGTAAATCGGGGCGTCAGACTTCGGGCTTCGGGCGTCAGGCGTGCTTTCCGCTTCGGTTTGCTGAGGTCTAAGGTCCGAGGTCTGAGGTCCGCCTTCCTGCTTCCAGGAGAACAGGCCGCTTTCGCGCAGGACCTGCTCGTCGTATTCGCGGCGAAGGGCGTCGCGGAGGTGAAATCCCGAGTCGGGGGCGTAGCCGATGCGGAAGCGCTGGATGGTTTCCTGATCGAGGCCGCGGCCTTTCAAGTATTCACGGGCATGGGTAGCTTCGGGACGGCGCAGGTAATCCTGAAAGAAAGCGCAGGCACGCTCGTGAACTTCGAGCAGCACGGTACGCATCTGCGCCTCGCGAGCCTCGGTGGGGCTGGAGAAGCTGGCCTTTGGAAGCGCGATGCCAAGCTTCTGAGCAACGGCCCGCACGGCCTCGGGAAACGTAATGTTGTCGATCTTCTGGATGAACGAGAAGACGTCTCCGGAAGCCCCACAGCCGAAGCAATGAAAGAACTGGCGGGTCGCGTGAACAGAGAACGATGGCGTCTTTTCGCTATGAAACGGACAAAGCCCGGAGAAATTCTGCGCCCCAGCCTTCTTCAGCTTAACGTAATCGCCAATGATGCGGACGATGTCGGCCTGCTGCTTAACGGTGTATGCGAAGTCGCCGGGGTTGGCCATGAGGGTGCCTTAGGGATTGTGAGGGATACAGTCTCTTTATTGAATATATAGAAGGGGGATTGTTGTGGAGAAGCTGTGGAATACCTAACTATTCGGTTAATGGTCAAGGAAAATCCGGCGGCGAAGGGAGGAAATTAGGTAGGGGTGCTTCGACTCCGCTCGGCTGACGCCTCGCTGCGCTCAGCATGACAAGCGTTTTATATTTCGATCTAATCCGGAAGCCAGGAAAATTGGGCGCTCGCAGCTGCTATGCGAATGAACGAATTCCAATCATGCACAAAAAAACGACAACAGAAAGCTGCCTCTGGCAGCTTTGGCTTGAGATATCCGAACAGTGAGAATTCCTGCGCATCTTCGGGAAGGCCGTCCACCGTGATCTTGTCGCGCTTGGGGCCAAGTAGATGATCGCCATCCGGTGGCTCTATAGACACATAGTAGAATTTCGTTCGCAGTCAGCACCGCTCGTGTGTAAATATCGCGATCTGAGCTGTCGGGGGAATTACCACGCATGCTCATCTGTAGGGTTGCAGTACGGCTTCTGTAATCGATCGCGACGCTTGTTATGTCAGCATCCCGAAGACCATTCGGAAATCTTCGATCTAGTTCCTCAAAAGTCATCCGCAACCTCAATTTATTTTGACGAATTCACAACGACCACTGTATCCCAGGCACGAACGATGGAGGAACTGATCTTCGCGTCCGCGAGGAGAGAGTGAGCGTCGTAAGATTCCTCCTGCTTCGCTGCGCTCAGCATGACAATCCTTAAACGGCGCTTCCATCCCCTGAGGCACGATAAGAATTATGAGTTTTCGAACTCTTGCTTTTTTGTCATGCTGAGCGGAGCGGGGCGATCCGCCTGCGGATCGTCCTGCGGAGTCGAAGCACCCCTACCCTTGGAATTCGTCATCCATGGATACCAATCTCGCGAGAGATCCAACCAGTGGGGATTTACCGATGCGATCAGCGCGACTTTCTTGGAGCGGCGCCAGCCCTTGAGTTGCTTCTCGCGGGCGATGGCTTTGTGGACGTCGTCGGATAGTTCGCAATAGAGCAGGCGCTCGACGTCGTATTGGTCGGTGAATCCCTCGATGCGATGAAATTTGTGCTCGAAGGCACGCTTGTGGAGGTTGCTGGTTATGCCGATGTAAAGCGTGCCGGAGAGGCTTCCCATGATGTAGACGCAATATGTTTTGGGTTCACGCGGCATAGGTTGAGTAGGGGCCCCTTCGACTTCGTTCGGCTTCCGCCTCACTACGCTCAGGGTGACAGGTTTGTGGAGCGAGGGTCGGTGACCACTGTCACACTTTCTTCGCTGACGTTTGCAGCACAGGTCAGGTAGGGGCCCTTCGACTTCGGCATCCGCTCACTTCGTGAGCGGATGCCTACGCTCAGGGTGACAGAGTTTTTGACTGCTTAGGATGGGGGTCCAAGACCATCAGACAGCATACGTTCCGAAAAGCTTGGTTAGATTGCTAAAAGGTTAAGCTGATCTTCTTGGCAAGACGCGGGCGGGGCGCCCTCGCCACATGGGCTTTACTTTCCTTCCCAAGGCGCGTCGGGATCGACGGCGCGACGGATCATCGCTACTACTTCTCTCATGCGGGTCGCGGACAACATGCGACGTTGTCTTTCGATGAGCGACTTTTTCTCGAGTACCTGTATGAAATGCGCTTTCAGATAGGAGACGCCCGGCAATCCGGTTTCTCCTGGAGGTAGTTCCGCCACGGTGGGTCCCGGCCGGCCATAACTGCCGAAAGGAACGATCAGGATCGAGCTCGCGCGATCGCTGAGGTTGCGGCTGTCAAGAGAGACGATCAGTACCCAGTGCAGCTGGGGAGCGTCGCCGAGTTGCGCTGTCCAGATTTCCCCCCGCCGTACGCTAAGGTTCACGATCCACATCCAAGCCACGAGCACTCGAAGCGAGAACAGATGAGAGGCGATGCTCTTCCGATAGTTCTGCCTCCGACATCTGATCAAAGTAAGCGGCGGTGTCGCGCTCAAGGCGCTTCCGGTTTTCGACTGCCCGCAGCCGCCCAATGGCCAGGTCAATAGCCTCGGCAAGGTTCGCAGCTCTTCCGCTATCGACCAACTGCTCCAAGTAGGCAAGAGTCTCAGGAGCGATGGTGGTTGAGATCTTCTGACGGTTGAGGCGGGCGGGAGTTGCCATTTTGTCTCCTGTTTATCGCCTATTATATCAGATGAACTATACTCCATTTTATCCTATTCATAGTGGATGCATAACATGCTTATTTTCATTGATATGGAGATGTGTCGCCAGCATCACGGCGGCTCAGTGAGAGCTCCTTGATGCGTCATCGGTTGTGCATGCGGACACGGGGCCCTTCGACTTCGTTCGGCTTACGCCTCACTCCGCTCAGGGTGACAGTCTTTTTGGATTGACGCGATGACAGATTTTTTTAGATGGACGCGGGGATGGCCATCACTTTACACGCGCAACTCCACTACTGTCGCTCCGCCTCCGCCTTCGTTTTGTGGGGGTTCGGCTACCGTGGCGACGTGGGGGTGTTTTTGCAGGAATTGTCGGAGGGCTTTGCGGAGAATGCCCATGCCGCTGCCGTGAACGACTCGGACGCGGGTGAGTCCGGCGAGGAAGGCGCGGTCTACGAATTTTTCTACCTCGGCGGTGGCTTCGTCGACGGTGCGTCCGATGACGTTGATTTCGCTGGGGACGTTCGTGTCTTCGCGCTCGAAGGAGACGTTGATGCCGCGGGCGCGCGCGGCTTCGACCGGGTTCGCCGCGTGAGGGATGACTTCGGCGATGTCGTCGCGGGCGATCTTCATCTTCATGGCGCCGATTTCGACTTCGAAGTGATTGTCGTCGATCTTGCGCATGACTTTGCCGGGGCGTCCCACGGATTTTAGTTTGACCGTGTCACCTTCGGTGACATGTTTCACGATTTGCGGCTGGGCGTTGGGGTCGTCTTTGTCTGCGCCGGTGGAGTGGGCGACGACCGTGGAGTCGAATTGCTCGCGGAATTCGCGGCGCAGTTTGGCGATGCGGCGCTCGGCGTCTTTCGAGACTTTCTGTGAGGCGGCGCGGTCCTGGATGGCATTGACGGCTTCGCGGGCGTGATATTCGAAGTCGCGCAGCACGCTCTCCATCTTCTTTTCCATTTCTTTGATCTTGGATTGTTGTTCTCGCTTGCCTTCGGCCGCAAGGCGGGCCTTGTCGCGCTCTAATTCTTCTTCCTTGGTGCGAAGGCTCAGGCGTTCGGCTTCAGCCTGGCGCAGTTCTTCATGCAGGCGATCGAGAAATTGTCCGACGTCGCGAGCCTGGCTGCCGAGGCGGGCGCGGGAGGCTTCGATGATAGTGGGATTCAATCCCAGGCGCTGCGCGATGTTGATTCCGGCGGAGGCGCCGGGAACTCCTACTTTCAATTCGTAGGTGGGTTGCAGCGTGGCTTCGTCGAATCCGACGGAGGCGTTGATGACGCCGGGAGTGTTGGCTCCGTACACTTTCAGCGAAGTGTGATGGGTGGAGATGATGCTGACGCAGCCGATGCGGCGGAAGTGGTCGGCGATGGCGACGGCCAGCGCAGCTCCTTCTTCGGGATCGGTGGCGGAGCCAAGTTCGTCGAGCAGTACTAAAGAATTCGCAGTCGCGGTGCGGGAGATGAAGTCAATATTCGTGACATGAGCGGAGAAGGTGGAAAGATTCTGCTCGATGGATTGGTAGTCTCCGATGTCGGCGAGGACTGCGTCGAAGACCGGGAGTTCGGCGCGGTCGGCAGGGACGGGGATTCCGGCCTGCGCCATAAGCGCGAGCAGGCCGACGGTTTTCAGGGCAACGGTCTTGCCTCCAGTGTTGGGTCCTGTGATGACGAGCTCGCGGCGGTCGGGTTCGAGTTCGATGGTGATAGGGACCGGTTGGGCGTTCTTGGATTTGAGCTTTCTCTCTAGAAGCGGATGGCGTGCCTGGAACAAAAGTAGCCTCGCTTCGCTCGGCTGGCGGACAGGAGTGTCCGCCCTACACAAGCTCACTTCGACGCAGTTGTAGTCTTCGGCGAAGCGGGCTTTGGCGAATTGCAGTTCGAGTTCGGCGAGGGTGTCGGTAGCGGCGAGAATGGCGCTGGAGTTTTCTCCGATGCGGCGCGTCATTTCGAGAAGGATGCGGTGGACTTCGGCTTGCTCCTCATCGAGCAGGCGGACGAGTTCGTTGTTCTGTTCGATGGTTTCAAGCGGCTCGACGAAGACGGTTTGTCCGCTGGAACTGGCGCCGTGAACCACGCCCTGCACGCGGCGTTTCTGCTCGACTTTTACCGGGATGACGAAGCGCTCGCCGCGGATGGTGACGAGTTCGTCCTGCACGGTGCCGCCTTCAGCGAGGCGTTTGAGGTATCCGCGAAGAGAGCTTTGGATTTCGCGTTTCTGCTTTTCGATGTCGCGGCGGATGCGGGCGAGTTCCGGCGAGGCTTTGTCATCAAGCGTGCCATCGGGGAGAATCTTGTTGCGGAAGGCGCGTAGAAATTCTGTGAAGTCGATGATTGCGGAGGAGAGTTGAGCAACCGCCTGCCACTCGACTTTCATCGCAGCGGGAGGGCTGAGCGCGATCTGCTGCCACTCGGAGGCGCGGTCGACGATGTGCACGATGTCGCGAATCTCGGTCGTCTCCAACGCGACGCCACCGATGCGCGACTTCTCCACCGTTTCTGAGATGTCAGCGAGGCCGAAGAATTCGAAGCGTCCACCGACGCGGCGGAATTCGCGGATTTCGGTGGTGAGTTGTTGCTGGGTTTCGATCCACGCACGATCGGTGGAGGGAGCGAGGGAATCGATGCGCTCTTGCCCAAGGGGAGAGGCGCTATAGCCGCGCAAGAGTTCGAGGAGCAGGGGGAACTCAAGGACGCGGGCGCTGGAATGGAGCACTGGGGGCATCAGCATCAATCGTACAAGAACGTGATTTTTGATTGTTGATTTTTGATTGTTGAACGTAGGATTGCCGATTTCCAATTGGCAATTGAAAATTAGAAATCCTTCAAGCCTTTGCGGCTTCGACCATGGGGGCTTGGATGGCTAAGGGAAAGCGAAGGATGAAGACGGCTCCGCCTTCAGCGCGGTTGTGGCACGTGACCTGGCCGTGATGCTCTTTGATTACACCGAAAGTGGCGCTGAGGCCGAGGCCCGTCCCTTTGCCAATCGGCTTGGTGGTGTAGAAGGGATCGAAGACTCGGCGGGGCTCGCGAATGCCGGGGCCGGAGTCGGCGAATTCGAGGACCACTTCGTCGCGCTCCTGGCGTCCGCTGACGACCAACGTTCCACCGCCCACTTCTTCCATGGCATCCATCGCGTTGCCGACAATCTGCAAGCAGCATTGGAAAAGCTGGTTGGCATTGCCCCACACGCGAGGAAGGTCGGCGGAGATTTTCGTATCCCAACGAATGCCTTTGCTCTCAAGGTGCAACTGTTCCATCTGCACCGCGCGGCGGGCGAGCGCGCCAATGTCGACCAGCGATTTGTCGGCGGGGGCTTGCTGCGCGAAGCTGAGCAATCCTGAAACCAGGTCGCGAGTGCGACGGGCTTGTTGGCCGATCTTGCGTGCCATGGTTGCCTGGTCTGGACTCAAGGTCTCATTTTCGGAAAGCAGCTCGGAGTATCCGAGAATCGCCGCCAGCGGATTGTTGATTTCGTGTGCAGCTCCAGCGACGAGCTGTCCGAGCGAGGCTAGTTTTTCCTGCTGCACCAGCTGGCTCTGCAGGCGTTGCAGATTTTCCAGACTCTGGTGCGATTCGCGCAGCAGACGAACAAGTTCCCGATCAAGCAGGAACTGGCGGACGAAGACGAAAAATCCCAGCACCAGCATGGCCGCAAGCGTCACCAGGATGCGGAACTGTTTCACCTTCGGAGGACCCACGTCGGCGAAGAGCGCGACGAATCCCATGATGGGCAGCGAAAGAATGGCGACCATGGCCAACCGGGGCGCCATCGAGATCCAACGGCTGCGTTCGGCGTGGCAGAGGTTCGGGAGCGGGCTTAAGTTCGCGAGCCAGCAAAGCCGACCAGATCAACCAGCAGACGGCGATTACAAAGGGAATATCGTAGATGCTGCCGCTGTAGTACTGGCCGCGAGCAATGGCGGCATTCATGCTTTCCGAACAGAACGTGTAGAGGCCGAAAGCGATAAACAGATTCCAGTAAACGCGCTTCCAGGCGCCCGTAGCGTTCGCGGCGGAGAGGCCGAGGATCGCCAGGAGCACCAGGTTCTCCACCAGGTACAGCAGATCGAAGCTGCGACTGTAGATGTGGACGTTGAGAACGACGTACTCGTCGGGAAAAACGATAAAAGCGTAGAGGAAGACCCACCACATCAGCAGCATGAGGAAGTTCAGCGTGCTGAAGTAGAGTTTCTGCTCTTCATGAGGACGATGCGGACGCAACGCCACCGCAGCCATGATGGGGACGAGATGAATGAACAGAATCACGTCGCCCACGAAGGGGTCGGGCAAGTCTCGGTGGAGGAACGCTTCGTAGAGCGTCCAAAGGGCTTGGTTGACGGTCCAGAGAAAACATCCGAGTGCGATTAACGCCCAAAAAATGCGCGCCTGCCCTTTGGTTCCAAGTGCGTTCCAGGCTAGAACACCGCTGACCGCAGCCAGTAAAAGCAAAATCGCGATGTCGCCGAAGACGATGATTGCGGGTCCGCGGGGAAGACTCGAAGACACAGCGGCATAGGCGACGGTGATCGCCGCTGCAGACACACCCCACCAATGTCGCCGCAAAGTCATGGCTCACATCATTCTAGGGGCAACGGAGCATTCGCCGTAGTTCCGGGGGTATACATTCACGTTACTTTTGTACCCTTCCAGCTTCCGGTTTCCCCTATAGACAATTGAATGCTTCCTCGTAGCAGCAAACGCCAGGCTTCGTCTGTGATCCCGATCACAAAGATAGAGAACGAGTTAGCGTCTACGGAAGAGTCTTGCCGCGGTCTGCTAAAATCGGCGGGTACACACGGATGTGAGGCTCACCATGGCATTCCCTGTCTCTCGACTCCGCCGCCTTCGCCGCACCGAAGCCTTGCGTTCCATGGTACGGGAGACTCGCCTCACACCCGAGGCTTTTGTGTATCCATTATTTGTATGCCCGGGAGAGGGCGTGCGGAAGGAAGTCCGGTCGATGCCGGGGGTCTTCAACCTCTCGGTGGACGAGGCGGTGAAAGAAGCGCGGGAGACGTTTTCGCTGGGCGTTCCGTCGGTGATTTTGTTTGGGCTTCCGGAAAAGAAGGATGAAGTAGCGACAGGCGCCTGGGCCGACGATGGAATCGTGCAGCAGGCGGCCCGGGCAATCAAGCGCGAAGTGCCTGAGCTTGTCATCATGGGGGACGTGTGCCTGTGCGAATACATGTCGCATGGCCACTGCGGAATTGTGAAGGCGACGAACGCGGGACAATCTTTGGGAGCGGCGGTAGCGGCGCCGCCGGCGGCGGCGACGGAATATGAGATCGAGAATGACTCGAGCCTGGAATTGCTGGCGCGCACCTCGGTATCGCTGGCTCGAGCGGGCGTGGACATTATCGCGCCTTCCGACATGATGGATGGGCGAGTCGCCGCGATCAGGGGAGCGCTCGACAAGGCGGGGATGATCAATACGCCTATCCTTTCTTATGCGGCGAAATTCGCCTCTGGATTTTATGGGCCGTTTCGCGAGGCGGCCGATTCGGCTCCGGCCTTCGGAGACCGCCGTTCTTACCAGATGGATGGAGCGAACATTCGCGAAGCCATGCGTGAGATTGAACTCGACATTGAAGAGGGCGCGGACATGATCATGGTCAAGCCCGCGATGCCTTATCTGGATGTGATCGCCGCCGCGCGGGAACGATTTGATCTGCCGCTGGCGGCGTACCAGGTGTCAGGCGAGTTCGCGATGATCGAAGCCGCCGCCCGCAATGGCTGGATCGAACGCGACCGGGTGATGATGGAGTCGCTGCTCTCGATCAGGCGTGCAGGGGCCAGCATTATCCTGACGTACTACGCAAAAGACGCGGCGAAGAAGCTGTAAAGTTGCGAGAACAATTGGCGAGCATCGCCAATCATTCATGGACCTTTGGCGTGGGGCGAGAAACTCCGGTTCGGGTCAATGAGCGCTATTCGCCTCGTTACGTAGACTGACTTTAGCTTCCGGTTTGCCCGTGATCCGCCCGCAATAGGTCGGTGAGCTCCAAATGGGGAAGCTTCGCCCTGATATCTTCGCTGATCCAAAGTGTTCGTCGTTCAGACCCCTCACGCCGATGCCTAGTGCCAGCGTGCCCCCGGCTTCTTCAGGTAATTCCGGAAGACGTATCCCCACGGGATAATCGGGATCAAGATCACGCCCAACGCGATCGCTTTGAAATCCTCTGTGAATTGCGTCGTGTGCACGCCCGCCCTCCATTGCGGTAGCCCGTAATCTATGAGCCAGATTGTCTTCCACACCAGCTCGAAAAGAAGTATCGGAAGCATCTGCAGCGGGTAGCGAAGCCCGAAACATGCAAGCACCCACAGTCCGCCGAGCATGCTCGGGATTACCCCGCGCGCCGTCGGCTCATGGCCTATCAACTGCGGCAGAAACACGATGCCGCCGCCGATGACCAGCAGCAGGTACATCGCGCGCAGTACGTAGAGCCGAGCGAGAGAGACTTCGCTCTCGATGGGGGCCGCAGCGGACGGTGAAACAGTGGCAGCAGTCAAAGTCATTTCAAATCTCCAATCTCATCAAGTGACACGAACGGGCGCTCTCCGGCGCCGGAATCGTGTCGAAATTCCAGGAGGTCGCCCGGTTGGCAGGCGAGCACTTCGCAGATTGCCTCAAGCGTCGAGAAGCGGATAGCCCGCGCCTTGCCGGTCTTCAGGATCGACAGGTTCGCGAGCGTGATGTCGACGCGCTCGGCGAGCTCGGTCAGCGTCATGCGCCGGTCGTGCAGCAGGTCGTCGAGCTTGACGAGAATGGCCATCAGACCGTGCCCTCCAGATCCTCGCGCATGCGCGTCCCTTCAAGGAACACCTGCGCGAGCACGAACAGCAGCAGGATGGCGAGCCAACCGGTGAGATCAAAATTGCCGTTGATGCGCAGCGGCACTTCTTTGGTCGAGACCGCGGAGGCAATCGCGACGACGCAGATGTGGAGCAGCTCGAGGCCGAGCAGCGCCCAAGCGATGGTCCGCAGCCGCCCGGCATTGCCCATGGTGAATGGCTCACCCGTGCGCACCGATTCGACGATCCTAAGCAGCCGGCTGAAGACCAGGTATGCGATGGGTGTGCCTACGATGCCGATCACCATGATTGCGCGCATCCCGGCAACCACGCTCTCGTGACCGGCGACCGCGCCGACGCCGAGCGCTCGCCAGGTCCATTCCTCAGCCTGGAAGCTGATCGCCAGCAGAGCGAAGATCAGCGCTCCGAAGAATCCAGTTGAGGACGATCAGGATACGCAAAGTGACCCAGGTCGCGAGTAGCGCCGTCGAATGTTTCATGGTGGGTTTCGATGTAAGCATTATCGATAAACGATAAACTATTTATCGTTTTTCGGCAAGTATTAATTTTGGGAAAAGGGTGCAAGTGCCGGTAAATGCTGAATATGGCCCGCAAATCCCTATCTGAAGGGAGGGCAGTGCTGTGGCTGGCTGCTCGGCCGCCTTTGTCCGGATGGTCGCTACTCGGAAGCTATCGTCAGTTGGCGCAACATCTGTTAACAACAGTTGTCGCACGGGTCCACGCCGAATTCTCAATGGCGCGTTATACTCGGCACGAGCAATAGGCCAAGTGGAGGTTCGATGCAGGGATCGACCGTTCAGTCGAAGGCGGCATTCGTCTTGCCCCTCTGGATGCGAATCGGCACGACCTCGCTATTTTTCGCTCTTACAGTTCTTTTGATGTGGAAGCACTTCCTTCGGTTCGAGTGGGTTCCGTGGTTCTGTTTGGGAATGTACTACTTAACGTATGTCCCAAGGCCAGGGGAGGGTATAAGGGCATACTTCGCAGGACCGCGATCAATCGCGTCGATTGTATTGCTACTCTCTGCAATCGCGGGGTTTGGATACAACCTATACGTTCTATCCGCAAAATAAGTCATATTCGCGGACACGCTCAACAATCTCCAACCCGCGAGTTGACTGTCGCAAGATCCCGATTTCACGCAATATAAAAAGGCGCCCACTTTTACGATAGGTTGAGATTGTTCGCATCGCCGACCTAGCGAAAAGGAGCGCCTTTATGAGGCAAGAAAAGTATATCGGCATGGACGTTCATCAGGCCACTATTTCCGTTGCCGTGGTGGAGGCTTCGGGCAAGCTGATCATGGAATGCCTGCTGGAGACCAAGGCGTCCACGATCGTCGAGTTCATCCAAGGACTGCAGGGGACTATGTCGCTCACCTTCGAGGAAGGAACCTCAGCTGCCTGGTTGCACGATCTGCTGAAACCCCATGTCAGCCAGCTGGTGGTTTGCGATCCCCGAAAAAACGCTCTGTTGAAGGATGGCAGCAAGAGTGACCGCATCGATGCGCGCAAGCTGGCGGAGTTGTTGCGCACCAACCAACTTAAGGCGGTCTACCACGGCGAACACGGAACACGCACCTTAAAGGAGTTAGGTCGGAGCTATCTGACCATCACCCAGGATGTCACCCGGGTGATGAATCGGATCAAATCTGAAGAATCTGTTCAAAGGTGCTGCCATTTCTGCCAGCACACGTCCTGGCCCCATGCGCGACTTTTATGTGGCTCGGGTGGAGAGAGGAATGCGGCCGACGATGGCGCGTCTCACCCTGGCACGGAAGATTGCCGCGATCAGTTTAACCATGTGGAAGAAAGGAGTGAGTTTCGATCCCCAACAGTTGCATCGGCAAGCAACTTGAGCATCTCTGAGGAACAGGCTTTCCATCTCTGCCGTCTTCTCCGGTGGTGCGCGGTCGGGTTCTGGAGATGCTCGGTTCGAGGGTGAGTATCAGTCAATGAGATCGGCCCCGCGTGCTTCGGCACCGAGTCACCCATTTCACGCTATGCCCCCTCGGATAACCAGAAATAGCGATAGGCCACGAGCCTCGGATAGAACCATGGTTGCCATAGTTCTGCTTGCCGCGTCTTGCACACTCGAACTTTGCCACCATAGCAGAGAAAGCTTACGAGAATGGACAACAAGCCAAACCTCTTCAGAGTAATGAAACAAGAGTGGGCTGGATCTCGAGAAAGAATCTCGATCCTCCGGTCGAGGCGGAGCTTTTTTCTTGACATCCCTTTTTATAGAACTCATTGACCTTCAAGGAGGCGAAACAAAAGCGCACGCTTGTGAGAACGCCTGGTAACAACAGTTATCTCCGAACGGACCGATCTGGGCTTTGCGGATGTCATAATAGGCAGCACTTTATGGGCGTCGGGAATTCCGAGGTAACGATGCGTAAGTGCGGTGGCATCACTCTGCTCGTCACACTTCTTGCTATATCTATCGTAGGGCAAACCAGCGAAGGTATTGGGCCACTATGGGCTACGAATCTCACGCCGTATGGCTACGACTCGCGTCCTGAGCCACACTACATCGGAGGCAAAGCCTATATTGCCGGTAAGTTTGTCGATATCGGGGTCCTATTTCCTGCACCTGACCAGGTGATTTGCTACTTTGTGGTAAAAGTTGACGCAGGTCAGTTGGCTCGGCGTGACCAAATGGAAGCATCGAATCCCTTCAGGCTACGGCTGATAGCCTTCATCTAACGCCAAGACAGGTGTTCTGATGTATCAAAGGGATTTCGCTTCCCGTTCTGGTCCCTCCTCGGTGATGGTCAACAAAGGACTGTTTATCGTCAGGACCGGAGAATTTCTGAGACTCTACGACGCTGACTTAAAAACCATAACGGAGCATCAACTGACTAGAAAGGGGGAGTACGACCAGTGGACTCTGCGGGATGTCCCCCAGCAGAAAGACATTGCTGTTGGACCATTACACACCTTTTCGATCTCAGAATGAAGTCTTGAACAGCCTGTCCCTCGCGACTTTAATGACTTCGCAGAATGATACGCTGTACCCTAATTTCGCCGTTTCCGACACAAACATTATCAAGCCGGATCCGCAGCAGAAGGGGATACTAATTCGGAGTTTTGCTGGGACCTGGCGGCCTCTTCTCAAGCCAAACTTGCTTGCGTCTCTAATCCAGTCTTCGTCAAGAATGACCAGATAGTGAATGCGTGCGGGCATGAGGTGTTCCTCTTGAGCGGAAGCGGTGAGGTTCTCATGCGCGATATGGTTGATAAAGGCGAACACCTAGAGGACTTGTTTGCGGCTACGCCCGACGGCGCGTTCTTTGCGGTATCTGCTATGCAAACCAAGGGGGCTTTTCATGGACTTCTCCAGTATAAAACGCAGCGGTACAAGAATCTTGATCTACGACAGTAGCCGTCGAAAACGAGTTTCCAGTGTTTGGGTAGACCCAATTCAAAGGAGGATTTCGATTTCGCGCTTTTCGAGGACGGCAGCGAGCTTGCTGTAATGGTAGACGGACAATTACAACTCTATTCATCGAAGCTTGCTGGCATCGAACATCGAGTCCAGGGAGTTCCGTAGGTCGGGGCTTGGCCACCCTTTCCCCTGTGACCTCAATTCACGGTTGGGGGCTCGCGCACCCTATTGAAGGAAATTGAATAGTTGGTACACTTATACCGCGCCGTTCTTTTTTGGGAACTGGTCTGATAAATCGCGATAGCACTCATCATGCGGTCAAAACGTGAAATCGCATGCTAACCACAGTTAACTTCCGGTTAGCCCGTCAACCGGGAGCAATTGCGGTCACTCCCTGCAACCCGACTTATCGTTTCTGATCGTGACTCAGAGAGTACCTTGGCGATCAAGCACTCACCGAAATTCGCCGATTCAGA
>CAWDJF010000004.1:0-905559 GCA_963802575.1 Terriglobia bacterium
AGCGTGCCCACGCCCTGGCCCAGACACCAGCGTTCGCCATCTCGCAACGGGCTCGGCGGAAAGTGGAAGCACTCTTCGCAGAGCTGAAGAATTACATCGGACTGCGCCGACTGAGGCTGCGCCGGATGCGCTTTGTGCGCGAGCAGTTTTACCTGGCGGCGACGGCGCAGAACCTGAAACGGCTGGTGCGGTTCCTCAACTGTAAGCCAACCCCGCAGATTGCAACTGCATGAACTGGCCTGAAGAACTAAAGAAGCGAATAACCAGGAGACCAGCAAGGACAAAAAGCCGTGTCGTGAACCGAGATTCAACAGACACGCCTGTTTACAACAGTTGAGAATCTCGCTACTATTCATGCGCCCTATGTCCTCTGAAACCCGCACGACTTAACGCTGACACTGGAGGCAGACGTGCTCGAAGGACTCTTTCAGCCACTCCACATGGTGGTAATCCTCTTGGTGACCGTTCTGAGCTTCGGCATGCCATTTCTTGCAGGCTACTTCTTGGGCCGCTATGTGGAATTGAAGAAGCTGAAAAGGCCCTGACCCGGCGGTTGGGTTTTTGGCGAAACCTTAGTTGACGAAAAATCTCTATAGCACTCATCATGCGGTCAAAACGTGAAATCGCATGCTAACCACAGTTAACTTCCGGTTAGCCCGTCAACCGGGAGCAATTGCGGTCACTCCCTGCAACCCGACTTATCGTTTCTGATCGTGACTCAGAGAGTACCTTGGCGATCAAGCACTCACCGAAATTCGCCGATTCAGATTGCCGAGACGAAACAGCGCGATGGGTCAGGGCCGGGGGCTCGCGGCCATCTCGGAGGCCCGCGCCAGCGCTTGCGTGTCGATATACTCCCGGATGTTCGTCAGTTTGCCATTTCGAACGGTAATGGCGAAGACCCAATGGTCCTCGAACGTCTTATTCGTGGCTTTGATTCTCCCCGTAGCGAAGCCGACGACCACAACCCGGTCTCCCTGCGCTATGAACTCGGGGGGTTCTGGGTACGAAGTTTCCACCGTTTCGTTAGCCTTCTGAACTAAGTTATTCAGTTCAGCGTGCCCGCGGTGCGTGCCGGCCAGCGGCCAGTCCTCGCCCGGAATGATCCACTCAATATCTTCGGCAGACAATGCCAGCAGATCTCGCTTATCGCGGCGGCCGAGTGCCGCAAGAAAATTCTTCACAATCTGGACATTCTTTTCGTTGCTCATCGAAATATCTCCTTTTCCCGTACATCAGGTGTGTCCGGTCTAATCCGACGCTTCGGAATCATCCTTCTCGGGCCAAATCGCGCGGTCATAGATTGATTACTGCTGCTTCTTGAACAAATCCTGGAAGATGAGTTGACCCCAAGTGCGGCCGCGTGCGTGCACCAGCGCGCCACCCTCGTTGAGCTTTCCCAGCTTGACGGGTGCGAACCCGAGTTGTTGGGCCAAATCCGCCACGGGAGCGATCGCGTCCTCATCGTCGCTCGACAGAAAGACGACCCGGTGGCCGCCCTCGACGATCGGATCGGTAGCCAGGATGGCCGCAACCAGGTGATTGAAACCTTTCACAAGCTTGGCGCCGGTGAACGCCTTCGCGACGAAGGCGGAGGACAGGAGGCCGCCCAGCTCTTCAGGGGGAACTCCGAACGCGTTCGTCGCGTCGATGACTGTCTTGCCTTTCCAGCTCGGCAGGGCCTTCGCAACCTCGCGATGTTCCCCGAACGGGACCGCCAAGATGATGGTGTCGGCCTCAAGTGCATCCTGCAGCGACCTGGCGACGACCGTAGGTCCAATCGCCCGAGCCTGCGGCGCCAACGCCTCAGGCGGCCGGCGACTCGCGACAGTCACGTTGATGTTTTTACGGGCGAACGCGTGGGCGAGGGCCTGGCCTATCTTGCCGAATCCGACAATCGCATAGCTCATAGTGCTTCTCCGATCCATGTTGATATTGATCCCAACCGCCGACTTCAGATGGCCGAGAAGCCGCCGTCGACATTCAACTCCACCCCGTTCACGAAGCTCGAATCGTCGGAAGCAAGAAACAGCGCGACCGTCGCGATTTCCTCAGGTTGACCCATCTTTCCCCGCGGGATCAGGGATTCGAACATCTCCTTCGCCTCCTTGGTGAGAACTTCTTCCTGCATCGGTGTGGCGATCGGCCCCGGGCCCAGCACGTTCACCCGGATATTCCTGCCCTTCAGTTCGTTGAGCCACGTGCGTGCAAAGGAGCGCAATGCCGCCTTACTCGCCGCATACACGCTGAAACCAGGAAAACCCTTCACCGAAGCAACGGATCCGGTCATGATGATCGATCCGCCATCGTTGAACAGCGGCAACGCCTTCTGAACCGTAAAGAGCGTTCCGCGCGTATTCAGGCCGAAGGTCGCATCAAAGTGCTGCTCGGTAATCTGGCCCAGTGGTAAGGCCTCGCCCCTGCCAGCGCTCGCGAACAGGACGTCGATCTTGCCCTTTTCCCGCTTGACCGTATCGAACAGACGGTCGAGGTCGTCGAGATTGGCCGCGTCACCGCGCACGCCGGTCACATTTCGGCCAATCAGCTTGACGGCCTCATCGAGCTGCTCCTGCTTCCTACCCGTGATGAAAACGTAGGCGCCTTCTTCAACGAAGCGCTTGGCGCTCGCCAGCGCCATGCCGCTCGATCCACCCGTGATGACTGCAACTTTTCCTTCAAGCCTTCCCATAGTTACTCCCTTCGATAGTGGTGCAACATTCGGTACAGTAGAATAGAGTTCTTAAGCGGTGGACGAGAACTGCTCAGGAGTCCTAATATTTTGTCCATTCGTCCAAACGGTAGAGGCTAAGTTGGATTCGATAACAGACATCTTTAGAACGATGCACGTAACCGCTTTCGGTCTGCACAGGCTCGAAGCTACAGCCCCGTGGGGTATAAAACAAGAAAACCAGACCGAAGAAAAAGTCACGCCTGCCGACAAAAAGATGTCACCCACAGATTTGGCACACTTCGCCATGCTTTCGCGCGGCAACTGCTGGCTGAGTGTGGAAGGGATTGCGGAGCCGATTCCCCTCACCGGTGGTGATTGCTTTTTACTGGCTAAGGGGACTTCGATTGTTTTGCGCGACAGCCCGCGAACACGTCCGAGGTGGAGCTTCCGCGAGATCGGGGCCAAGACCAACGGCAATGTCGCTCTTTGTGGCGGCGGTGGCGCACCGACGACAATCGTCTGTGGATCCTTGGGTTTCGATCGCGCCAGCCTGAGGCCGATCACTCAGTTATTGCCGAACTTCATTTTGATGAAGGCCGATCAGGCACGCACGCTTGCTCTTCACACCACAGTGCAGGCGCTCGCGTCAGAGATGGAAGAACAGGCGCCGGGATCTGAAGTCGTCGCGAGCCGGCTGGCAGAGGTTCTGTTTATCCAGGTACTCCGGGCGCATATCGCGTCGGGACCGGAACGCAACAAAGGATGGCTTCGTGCAATTTTCGATCCTCAAATAGGCGCTGCTCTGAGTGCCATTCACGACAGAGTGAATACACCCTGGACGGTCGAATCCCTGGCCGAAGCGGCGGGCATGTCTCGCTCCGCATTCGCAGCACGTTTCAAAGAGCTACTCGGACAAACGCCGCTGGAATACGTAACCGAGTGGCGGATGCAGAAGGCGATACAGCTACTTGAACGGCGTGACAAAAAGCTCCCAGAAGTCGCTCGATTGGTCGGTTACGAGTCCGACGCCGCATTCAGTAAGGCGTTCAAGCGAGTTGTCAGGGCTAATCCTGGTGAATACCTCAGACGTGGTTTGAAGGACCCAAAATCAACCGAAGCAGGCCACGATCAGTCCCGATAAACGCTTTGTGTTGACCAATCCGATCAACTCCCGCCTTGTCGGCAAACAGGAAGTAATCCGAGGCGCCGACGGGTAGGCAATCGTGTCAATTGGTGAAACATCGCCGTTACGCTCATTGACCAGCGGTCAAAACGTGTAATCGCCTGGTTTCGTCATCCACAGGGGCTGTAACCCAGCTTGACCATCTTAATCATGCGCACAAACTCCCCTACCCGGATGGGAAAATCGGACGAATCCTACACCCGCTAACTGCCAACAAAGGAAAGGCACGCGAGTCGCAAGCTAAGTGTCTGGATTTTGGAATTGCTTGACAAGCTTCGTAAGTGGGTTATAGTTTTGCGCGTTCCTATCGGCCCCTTTCCAAGTCACAACTTTCCCCCGCTGTGGCGAGTTCGGCGAACGGAACTGTCCCCGGCGACAACCTCCCCCGTTCGCCACCACTCCAAGAAAGGGAACCGCCATGAAGTGTCTACGCTTGTTTCTCACGATCTTGTTCCTAGCCGCCATTACCGTATCCAAATCCGCTGCCCAAGCACCGTGTGCGGACGCGCCCATGCCTCCAGGCTTTGTCTATAGCGGTAGCGCTTGTGCGAGTCCGACGCCGTTCGGCACCGTCACCCCTGTCCCGTTGGTAGACGGGGCCACGACCTCGTTTTATGCGTCAACAGGTGAAATCGAGAGCCTGTATGGCACTTTCGGTGTCACCGACGAACGTACTTCGGGGTCTGGTGCTGCACTCGCTCACTATACCCAAGGAGTGACCCTTGCCGGGCAGATTCAACCATTATGTGCAAGTGGGGCCACACCCGGCAACGTAGGTTGTGCCGACCTATCCACTCCAAGAATCATTTTCCTGTTCATTGGTTTCTCTAACTGTGACGTTGAGATCTGTGGCGGCCACGTGGATGCCTGGGATGCAACCAGAAACCAACACAGCCTGCCACAACTGGCGGGCCAGGCGTGCGCTACCAAGTGTCCCAATCTAGGGAACCCTGATGCCGTCCCGCCATATAATGTCGCTTTTCGCAATGGGGTCTCGGATGGATACGATCAGATGTCCTTCATTCGCCAAGTTTACCCCCCTGTTGGGTCGTCCCTTGTCGGCCCGAGTGTGGTTGTCTTCGACGGCGCTCTGGGCGCTCAGACCTTGGACAAGTGGGACCCAACAAGCATTGGATACTACTGGTCGAACGACTGCGACTATGATCGGTTCACGAGCAATGACCCGGAATGTAATTACTATCGCGTTGCCGACGATTTGCACACTAACGGATTCACTGAGGCGCAGGTGCAGGCCGTCTTCGTCAAGTCGGGAGACAGTTTCCCCACTTGCGACTTGCAGCACAATTTTTGTCCCAGCGGCACTCTGCCGGACGCATATCAGGCAGAGACGTATCTTGGGAACATCATGCGCTATCTGAAATGTTGCAAGCTTGATGCCCAGCACCATTCCACCGGGGTACCTCGCTATCCCAATCTGAAGCAAGTGTTTGTCACCAGTCGAACTTATGGCGGTTATGCCAACGCTACCGCCAATGGCAACACGTGTTTGAACCCGGAGCCGTTTGCCTATGAATGGGGTTTTGGAGTGCAGCGTATAATCACAGCGCAGATTCGACAGGTGGGCGGGATAACCAATCCCAGCGACTCCTACTCAGGAGAAGTGGACTACACTACCGCTCCCTGGTTCGACTGGGGGCCGTATCTGTGGGCGTATGGGACGACTCCGCGCAACTACGATCAGTTGGTATGGTGCAATGGGCAGTTCCTAACCCAATGCAACAACGGCAACGAGCGAGACGTTCTCTACGGCGACCTGTTGAACCCGACGACTTATTGGGGCGACTACACTCATCCAACGGGGCTAGGCGTGCAGAAAGTCGCTGGTCAATTGGTGAATTTCATCAAGACCTCGCCTTGGATCACGCCTTGGATAGGGGACTAACACCGGTCCCACAGGTAGAGAGCCGTGCGGCCTGAGTCGCGCAACATGTATCGATGAGAGCGGCGGAAGCAAGGGTTTGCTTCTGCCGCTAATTTCGTCAGCGTTGTTTCTTGTGGGAGGCCACGCGGTTACCGAAAGTCTTTTGCAGTAATTGGGCTGGTCACAAAGCCGTGATACGTCACATAATCGAGCGTATACTGCCCCACGATTTGACCGGAAACATTGATGCCTTCAGCCGCTGTGAGCACTGCCCCCGGATAGTTAAAGGACAGGTACTTGCCAGCCTTGTAGGCAAACGCACAATTGCAGGACGCGGAGTAGTACCATCCTACGACGATGCTTCCGTCATTAATACCCCAAGCCGTCGTTCGAGTCGCCCCGGGGAAGGCAATAGTTTGAAACTTGCCGTGCTGGTACAGGTAACCGAGAGTATCCGTCCAGCCAGCGACCACGCCAAAGTTATTTATCCCAGAAGCCGATGCGTAAGTATAACTTCCCGGAAAATTGATGGCACGGTACCTTCCGTTTTTCATTTCGAAGCCTTTGGTGGTGTAAATAGTCCCGGCTCCCCCAACAACGATTCCTGTATTGTTGATTCCACTGCTAAACGTGGCGTCGTCATTTCCGTCTCGCAAGGTACTAAACGTCGTGCCGTCATAAAGAAATCCAACGACTGGGTCTTGGTCAGCGTGGCCCACTACCAGGCCAGAGTCATTGATCCCGAGCGGAATAGTCCAGTTCTGTCCGTCAGGATAATCAAAATAGGTGAAAAGCCCATTGTTGTATAGGAATCCATGCGCATCATTGGATGGGTCCTGCCCGTAGCCCCCCACTATCTCACCCGATTTGTTAATTCCCGAAGCGCCAGTGTAAACGGCCCCCGGCACGTCAATCGTGGTGAACGTCACGCTGATGGTTTTCACGTTCGACTGACCATGAAGGATGGAAGCGCAGACTAGAAGGCAGAGGGCAACCACAGAGGTACGAAGAAAAGTCATAAGACGCCGCCTCCGGATGACGGCAAGGAAGGACACTGCCCAAATCCCCAGCATTATGGTACCGCCCCAAGCTGGCGTCAAGGTGCAAGGGTTTGCAACCATCGTACAACGTCCTCCTCGCCATTCGCGGGAAACCACCATGGCTCAGGCAGAATAGATGCCGATGAAATACAGAGTCTTCTTCTACCAGGGGACCGACCTAGGTCTTGAAACACGCGTTGAAAAAGGCCAAGCGTGGCTGGATGCCGCAGGTCTCCATAACGAAGGCTCCGACGGATTCGTGTTCATTAACTCCTGAAGACGCGTGCTCTTCACAAGCAATTGACCGCAATCGGCAAGGCCCTGGTTGTTCATTGATGCTTGACGTAATATCGCGTGGGTGTTGAAAAAGTCACGTCGATTAGCGGGATGAGAATCAGCAGAAGCATGTTAGAAGGAAATGATCCTGCCCATGCTCTGTTGGATTCTGATTGTCGGAGGCCTGCTGATCATGATGGGGCAACACGACCGCTCCGAAGCGCTGTTCTACTACTTCCGGCTGGAAGATCAGGTACCTGAGTCCCACCTGCTGCGGCTCATCGACAAGCACATCAGCTTTGCCTTCGTACGGGAAAAGCTGAAAGAGAGTTACAGCGATGGTGGCCGCCCCTCGATTGATCCCGAGCTTCTGTTGCGCATTCTGCTGATCGGGTACCTGTACGGCATCACCAGCGAACGGCGGCTGGTGGAGGAACTGCGCATGCACCTGGCGTGGCGCTGGTTCACCGGTCTGGGATTCGATCAGGAGATTCCGCATCATTCGACGTTCTCGAAGAACCGGCACGGGCGGTTTCAGGAGTCAAAGCTGTTCGAGGAGTTGTTTGAGCAGATCGTGCGGCAGTGTGTGGAAGTGGGGCTGGTACAGGGCCAGCATTTGTCGGTGGACGGCAGTTTCGTGGAGGCGAATGCCAGCAAGGAGAGCCGCATTCCGCGTCAGCAGTTAGCGGAAGCGGCCCAAGTTCATCACACCGTGCGGCAGTATCTGCGAGAAGTGGAAGAGCGGAATCCGGTGGAGGAGCCGGTGCATGAACAGGACCAGGTTTCGACCACCGATCCCGACTCTACCTACGCCACTAAGGGCGGCACACCGGCGCGGCTGGGATACTACGACAACTATCTGGTGGACAATCACAGTTGCGTGATCGTGGGAGTACAAGCGACGGCGGCACGGATGAGTCAGGAAACAGTGGCCGCGCAGGACATGCTCACGCGCTTCGCGCAATGGCAAGAACGAACACCAGAATCGGTAGCGGCCGACACGACCTACGGGAACGGGGAGTTCTTGCAGTGGCTGGCGGATCGCGGCATCACTCCCTACATGCGCACGCGGGACAGTATCCACAGAAAGAGAAGCCCATTCTTTGGCCCCGAGCGTTTCACGTACGAACCGGAAAACAATCGCTATATCTGTCCTGCTGGCCAGTTCCTCAACTACGGTGGCCGAGTTTATCGCAATCGAGCCTTCAACTACATCGGGACACGAAAAAAGTGTGGCCCGTGCCCGCTCCGACCGCAATGCACCAGTGCTGCCTTTCGGGGCCTGATCATCCACCAGAATGAACCAGCCCGGCAACGTGCGCGGCAGTTGGTCAACACACCAGAGTTCGCCAAGGCGCAACGGCAGAGAAAGAAAGTGGAAGCCCTGTTCGCGGAACTGAAGAATCAGATAGGACTGCGCCGCTTGCGCCTGCGGAGACTGAAGTTCGTCCGCGAGCAGTTCTTCTTGGCAGCGATAGCGCAGAACATAAAACGGCTGGTGCGCTTCCTCAGTCAGGCGACAACACCAGTGCTGCCAGCCACCACTTAGTCGAACGGAGACCAGAACGGCGACGGCATGCTCGCAGATGAAAACGCATTCTGTTGAGAGACTTTTTCAACACCCACTCGCGATTACACTCATCATCCCGGCAGATCAGTGGGTCAACCTTTTCTCATGGGCATTGTGCAGGGTGAGGAAGTGCTTACTCCCTCACAAAACCCCATGGTGCAGGCTCTCTGCCTCCCACCCAACGAAAACCGCGTTGGGTGGGGCACCCTCGTTCGTGGCATATCGAGAAAGAACCAATTATCAGAGGATGGGCCAGCCCCCGGATAATCAAAGGGAGCCGAGCTCCACGCGACCGAGATAGGATTTAACGCAGCGATCATTGTCTGGAGCATTTAATGTCGCGACGTGGGAGCGATTTTCCTGCGAACCGATCCCTAAATCGAAAACGCCGGATTGCCTTCTATCACCTTCTGCTCGAGATTCGGACGTTCGTGCTTGCGCCAGAGCCTTGCAGCGTGTCGAACCCGATAGAGAATAGGTCCGCCATCCGGCTGGTCCTGGCGAACGATGGGACGGGGCAGGCAGATGAATTCCGTCTCGAACCGGTCGGCTGAAGCGTGCACAACCGCATAGCCATGGCCGCCCATGTCAACAAACGACAGGTGCGGTGACAAATCCCGGTTGGAAAGCTGGCGTGCCTTTTGCACGTCACCGCTCTTCGCATATTCCAGGCATGACCGAACACCGTGACGCACCAGCATATTAACGGTGGGTTGCGGACGGTTGTCACCAGGACCTTGCCCGAGGAACAGAGCCTGAAGCGGATCGTCTTTGTGCGGATGATGTTCCATTGACTCCACCATTCCGGGGGCGGAGATTGATCCAACCACGAATGCCACACCTACGGGATCAAAGGGCTTCGGCGGGAGAGACTTCGCCGATAAACCAGCCCAAAAGCTATGCGCGTCGCCCGCCACCGTGGCAAACCCCGTAATCCCATGCTTTTGAATGAAATCGTAAATTTCACCGCGCTCCTGATAGGCACCGCTGACGTCCCCGCCGCCAAAGCTGGCATACCCTGCACCGGGCCAGGCGCTCGCAACCATTCCTGGAGGAAGGTTCTGTGGGTCGGCGCGCATATCCAGCGTCGAAGTTGTGCTTCCCCAGATCTTCCAAGTAGCTTTCGAATTCCGCAGCCGTTCCAGAAACCACGCTTTCTGCTCGGCTCCGAGCAGGGTCTGCGCGGGATCCGCCTTACGGAGGTTCGGAACTTGCTTGTCCCCGAAACGGATGGTGTTGGGCGGTTTGCCTCCGTTGTAATCCCGGCCGCCATCGATTATCTCAAGCACCTCCTCAGGCACGAACTCCGAATAATCCTTATTAGAGAAATCTGCGTCAGCGAACTTGGTTCCGGGGTCTTCCGATCGGTAGCTTCGCTCGTCGGTGATCATGAGCTCCACGTTCCGGCCCCAGCGGAGCGACCGGTATCCCTTCAGACTATTGATCGCCGCAAGATTGTTGGCCTCCTGTCCGAGTCCATGCTCATCGAAAACAGTGACTGCGGCATCCTTAACCTGCGGTGGGCTGAAGACTTCGAGCGAGGGACCACCGCTCTTCACCATGCGCGCGGGCTGATACTCAAAAAATGCCTGCATGGCTGCGACCTTGCGAGTCTGCGCCGGACGCGTTTTGCCGTCGAACACTTGCAAGGCTTGCCACCCTTGCCAGCTGTACTCATGGTTATCCCACATGGGAACAAAGGGAAAGCGGGCACGAGCATCCTGAAGGTCGGGATCATGCAGGTAGGCGCGATACACAGCACGGTAGTCATCCACGTTCACTGGGATGTGGAAGTCGTCAATTTTCTCTCCTTGAGGATAACGAACGAGTTCCTTCACCTTGCGGTCGTAATACGTGGCGCGGTCCTCCGGATACCAGACCAGCTCGTATATGAAGTCGCCCAGGTGCAGAACAAAGCTGAGCCGGTCCTGCTCAGAAGCGTGCTCATCCTCGAAGATCATTCTTCGGTACGCGTTCTGCGCTCCGAGGTTTGCGTTCTGACAACTGACGAACGCGAAGCGTACCGGCCGAGAATCGTCATCGGCAGGCGCGGTGATGGTGCGGCCGAGGCGGCTGCCGGAACCCTCAGGATCGGTAAAGCGATACCAATAGACCTGGGCCGGCTTCAGTCCTCCGACCAGCACACGACAGGTCCAATCCGCCTCCGCCGAAATCGACACTCTCTGAGTTGCGATCACACGCTGGAACGTCTGGTCGAGCGCCATTTCGACGGTCAATTCCTGGGCCGGTTTAGGCTGCGGGGCGCGCCGGGTCCACAACAATACGCTGTTGCTGTCGGGATCGCCGGAGGCTACCCCTTCCGGGAAAAGGTCGCGACGCTCGCGCCAGGAAATCTTCGAGGGGGCCGAGAACGAGCGAGCCCAGGCGGCTTCCACGCCGAAGACCGCAGCCATAGCCAGAAAGTCGCGACGGCTAATATTTCCCATGCTGTAACCCTTCTTTCCGCTGCTAGGCCACGCCCACTCGAGATGAGACGTCTCGTCCCAAATAGTGAGAGCGAACATGTCGGCCCAGTGTGTTGGACGGTCTTCCGATGCGAGCGTGATCAGTCAGCTGTTGATAAATCGCCTTTACACTCAATGCCCGGTCAAAACGTGTAAACGCCTGGTTGCAATAGTTACCGCTTGAACCTCAGCCTTTGTCTGCGTAAAGTGTTGACCCGTGAGGGATATGAACATGTGGCTCCGGCATTTGTCATGTGTGCTGGTAATTGCTTGTGGCACGTTCTTCGTCGCTCTTAGGAGCTTCGGACAGGAATGCAGGGTAACAACGACCGTGCGTGTGCTGAACGAGCACGGCATGTCTGACCTCACCCTTACGCCAGAGCAGTTGAGCGCAACGATCGGCGGTAGCTCTGCAAAGGTCGTTTCGGTTACACAAGGCGCGAAGCCTGTAACGATCTTACTGATCGACATCAGCAGCAGTGTGAAAGAGATGTGGGCGCAATCTGTAGCAGCTGCGAAGCAACTATCCGCGGGTGCTGGAGACAGGGTCGCGGTGGTAGTGTTTCGTGAACAGATCGTCGATCAGGCCAGTGGTCGGGAACCGACAGACAAGCTGCTTGATCGACTGGCTACCCTGAAGACCAGTATGGGCGGGACGGCACTTTACGATACTCTGATAGATGCAGCGGGTGCGGCGAAGAATCCGAACACCGCACTAGTCGTTATCAGCGATGGCGAGGATAACGCGAGCCGCCACTCATCTGACCAGACCGTCGATTGGTTTTTGAAGAATCGCTGGCCACCCGTTTTTGGTCTCGTTCTCGATTATGCCCATACCCAGACACGGCGGGGATACTTCAAGAAGATTGTGGCTAGAACCGGGGGAGTCCTTGCATATCCGTCGTCTGCGTCGGAGGTTGCTGAAGCAGCGACCGAACTGTCATCGGCGATAAACACGCCGTTTACGATTACCTTGCAAGCCTCTCAGCCCGTCCTGAAACCCAAAAAGCTAGACATAGAGGTCGTAGGGCCGGATGGGAAACAGAGCCGTGGGATTGAGGTTGCACACATTGCCGAGATTACGGGTTGTGACGTGGCGGCACCAACTGCGTCAACAAACTGAAGACAGTAGTTGGCGAAAAATCTCTATTACACTCATCGACGGCTGGTGGTGCCATTAGTTCTTGTGGAAGGCTCAATGACTTCATCTGATTACATCGGCTTATTCTTTGGCGCCATAGCGATCACGCTCTTTACGTGGCAAGGTTTAAATCTAGTTTCCAAACCGGAGGAATGGCTAATCAAGCATGGCCGTTCCACCGCAGAAAAGCACATTCGGGCAAGTCGCCTCATCGGGTGGATGTTCCTTGCCATGGTCGCAGCCATTCTCTTGCAGTTGATCCGTAGTCTCTCCAGCAAATGAAAGTAGCAATGTTTCTTTTCGTTGTGGCGATCTTCCCATCGTAATTGTTGAAAAATCCCCATAACGCACATCATCCCGGCAGATCATTGGGTCAGCCCTTTCTTATGGGCATGGTGCAGAGTGAGGAAGTGCTAACCCCAGAAGAATCACATCGCAAAGCCTCCATGGCGCACTGCCTCCCACCCAACTAAAACCGCGTTGGCGGGCACCATGGCTCCTACTACATCGCTTGCACGGGTACGCTCATCACACTGCTTCACGCAACAGGCGTTCGAACTGCTCAACGTCAAATGGAGGACTGTACCGCGTGACTCCGATTTCGGGCCATTCCATCGAAACCTGTGCGATTGCGCTGAATACTGCATCCACTGGCTCGGCTTCGTTTGTCAGCTCTGCAAGAAAATCCGGGTGGAGGGCACAAAGCAGACTTAGTTTCATGGTGCGGAACGCAACTGCGACCACGTTCGCGCCGGGTGTGCAGACGCGTTCGAATACGCGGTTGGAAATTGCAATGGTTCCGGTGCTTCCCTCTGGACGCCTTCGTTCAACGTCCTTCCTAAGCTCCCAAACTGCCTTTACATCCTTCGGGTCAACCTCAGGCACCGGATCGCCGGGCTTGCCTCCGAACTTCCCTCCGAACTGTGGCGGTTGTTCTTCCATTGCGTTCCCTCCGTGACCAGACACTATGGGCTGCATGGTGATTCGAAGGCTAGGTTACTTTGGTAACGATACAGGTGAGACGTGAAGGCTCACCCTTGGGCCACAGGATTCAGGTAGGGGCCCTTCGACTGCGTTCGGCTTTCGCCTCACTCCGCTCAGGGTGACAGAGTTTGGAAAGGTGATCAGGCGGCGCCGGATTCGGCCTTTTCTTCGGATGGTTCTTCGACTACACCCGCTGCGTCACGGCTTGGCGGCTCGGATCGATCCCACCACTAATAACACGTTCGTTGCCAGCACGGCGCTGAAGGCCATCGCGGGAAGGAATGTGAATTCGCTGCCTTTGCTTTCCACCACCTGCACGGCAAGAACTGCAGTGATCAGCCCGCGGGGCATCATCAGGAAGATCATTTCTCGTTCCTCGCGAGAGATGCCGCGCAGCGCGAATCGACTGAGTTGCACGGCGAGGAAGCGGGAGAGCAACATAGCGGCCAGAATCGCCAGAATCGGCAGGATGTAGCGTTTCCCGGCGAATTCAACGACGATACCGAGGAGCACAAAGAAGAACGATCGCACCAGAAAGCTGAGTTCCGAGTGAAAGCTGAGAAACTGGACTTCTTCCTGCACCATGTCTCCGCGGCGGGGAAGGTTTCCCAGCATCAGGCCGAAGGCCAGCACGGCGAGCAATCCACTCCCGCCCAGGGCGTGGGTGGCGGCGTAGATTCCCAACACCACACCGAAAGAAACCGTGTTGCTGAATTTTTGCGGAGCGATCGTCGGCCACAGCCGCCACCAGATGTATCCCACTGCGATGCCGACCGCTACGGCGATTCCGGCATCGCGGGCGAAGCCTGACATGAATCCTGACAGCTTCGCTCCTCCGCCTTCGGTGTTGATCAGGCTGCTGACCACCAATACGCCGATGACGTCTCCCAGGGCAGACTCCAGCAGCAGAGTTACGCGCACCGCATCGCGCATCTTCAGTTGCTGCAAGACAGGCATGATCACGGTGCTGCTGGTACATCCGAAGACTCCGCCCAGAAGAAGCGCCGAACGCCAGGGAAGCAGCAGGCTCCAATGTGCGGTGGCGGCGACCGCACCAAAAGCTAGACCATAGCCGAGGAAGGCAAGCAGCACTCCGCCAGGAAAATGGCGGATGCCCTCGCGCAGATTCAACTCCATTCCGCCCTCAAACAGAATCAGCATGAGTGCCAGCGCCCCCAGAAGCTGGGTGAAGGTGCGGAACTGGTCGGGGTTCACCCACTTGAGGATGGGGCCGAGCACCAGGCCGGCGACGAGAAGCACGACGAGATCGGGAATGCGGGTGACGCGGAAAAGACGGTTGGCGACAAAGGCCAGCAGCAAGAGGCCGCCGATCAGGCCGAAAATCTGGATCTCGCCCATACGTCACTCTGCGAGGCTCATGCTAGCACTAAAGGCGCGATTCCCGAATCCTTCTGGCCTGTCGTAAAATCAATAGTTTGGGGTCACGACATTATTCTTACTGGGGAGCACTCGATTGCCTGAAACTATTTATGACGTTGCCATTATCGGCAGCGGTCCCGCCGGGTACACGGCCGCGATCCGCGCCGGGCAGTACGGACTGAAGACCGCCCTCATCGAAAAAGATTACGTGCTCGGGGGAACCTGCCTGCACGTGGGTTGCATTCCGACCAAAGCTCTTTTATTCAACGCGGAAATCTGGGATCACCTGAAAGACGCGAAGGAGTTCGGCATCGACGGCGTCGACGGGCGCAAGCTGAACTGGGCCGCCATCCAGGAGCGGAAGACGAAGGTGGTCACCAAACATGCCAAGGGCCTCGACTTCCTGATGAAGAAGAATAAGGTGGAGGTGATTCGCGGCTACGGCAAGCTAACCGGACATGCGAAAAATGGCATTCACACCGTGGATGTCGCGACCTCCGATGGCAAGAGCACTCCGATCAAAGCGAAGAACGTGATTCTCTCGACCGGATCGGAAGCCCGCATGCTGCCGGGGCTCACGGCCGATGATCGCATTCTGACGAATATCGAAATCCTCAGCCTGAAAGAAATGCCGAAGTCGCTGGTGGTTGTGGGGGCGGGCGCTGTGGGAGTCGAGTTCGCTTCCATCTTCAAATCGTTCGATACCGAAGTGACGATTGTTGAAATGCTGCCGCGACTGGTTCCCGTGGAAGATGAAGAAGTGTCGAAAGAACTGGCGCGCGTCTATCGCAAGCGCGGCATCAACTTCCATACCAACGCGAAAGTCGAGAAAGTCGAGAAGACGAAAGATGGCATCGCGGTCACGATCACGGCGGAGGGTAAGCAGCAGAAAATCGATGCCGAGAAGATTCTGATTGCGGTGGGCCGCAAGCCGCGCACCGCGAATATCGGCCTCGAAACGACGAATATCAAGCCGGAGCGCGAGTTCATCAAAGTCGACAGTTGGATGCAGACGGACGAGCCGGGAGTTTACGCGATCGGCGACATCGTGCTGGGAACCCCGCAACTGGCGCACGTGGGCGCGATGGAAGGCATCGTGGCTGTCACAAAAATTGCCGGAAAGAAAGGCAAGCCCATCAATCCCGAGCGCATTCCGAATGCGACGTACTGCCATCCGGAAATCGGAAGCGTGGGCCTGACCGAGACGAAAGCCAAAGAAGCTGGATACAACGTGAAAGTAGGCAAGTTCCCCTTCACGGCGAATTCACGCGCGTCGATCGTGGGACAGCACGAGGGCTTCATCAAGATCGTCTCTGATTCCGACTACGGCGAGATTCTGGGCGTACACATCATTGGTCCGCAAGCGACTGAACTGATCGCGGAAGCTGTGGCGGCGATGGAGATGGAAGCGACAGTCGAAGATCTGATGTGGACGATTCACGCCCACCCGACGCTAGCCGAAGCCATGCTCGATGCATCGAATAGCGTGTACGGGATGGCGATTAACGCGTAAGGAAGAATTTGTAATTTGGTAATCGGGTAATTTTGTAATTTCTTGCTTGCCCCGGTTCCAAATTACACAATTGCCCGATTACAAAATTACCAAATGATTTCTCTTCTCCAACTCGGCACGATCGATTACGCCACTGGCCTTCGCCTGCAGGAAAAACTTGTGGCGCTGCGTAAAGACGGCCAGATTGGCGACGTGCTGCTTCTGCTCGAGCACTCGCCGGTGATCACGCTGGGACGGAACGCAAAGGCCGCGAACATTCTTGCGTCGCCCGAACAGTTAGCCGAGCGCGGGGTCGAGGTCTTCGAATGCGACCGCGGCGGAGACGTCACGTTTCATGGTCCTGCACAGTTGGTCGGATATCCCATCTTCGACCTGCGCGGCTTTCCCTCGAGCGAACCGAAGCGCAGCACCATGGGTGTCATTGAATATGTCAGAAAGCTGGAAGAGGTGCTGATCCGCACTTGCGCGGATTTCAGTATCGGCACCGAGCGCGTCTGCGGGTTGACGGGAGTGTGGACGACAGTGGGGACGGGCGCCCCCGCCCGTCCGGGCGAATCGGAGACTCGCCAATCTCCCGAGCAAGCCAAGATCGCGGCCCTCGGCGTCCACATCTCGCGCGGAGTCACTTCGCACGGCTTCGCTCTGAATGTGAACACCGATCTCGACTACTTCAATTTGATTATTCCCTGCGGCATCACTTCGAAGCCGGTGACTTCGATGCAGAAGGAGTTAGGTCGCGAGGTGCCTAGGCAGGATGTGGCGCATTCCGTTTCACGCAATTTTGGCACGGTATTCGGCAGCCAGATTCTTTGGCTCGACACTCTGGACGCGTTGCTGCCGCCCGCAGTGGGCGTGCCAATGAGGCCGCCCGCCGAGTTGCGAGAGTTACACGATGAAGACGATATTAGTTGGGCTTAAGAACTGAGTAAGGAATCGTCCACCTCGGCTTTACGTCTTCGGAGTTTGCAAACGGATTACAATCCATTTTGCCTCACTTTTCGGAGCGTTTACTTCCAGCTCTGTTGAGTCAGAACTGTACGTCTGTCCGCGCAATAAGGTCTCAGCGGTCCCGCCAAAGTTCGCCTGCAGGTCAGTGAGGGCGACCAACAACAGGTGATCCCTCCCTCGGGAAGAGAAGTAGCTGCTGTCCAGCGTTCCTCCCGCATCTAGCCGATGCCGTTGGACAGTGATAAACCCGTTGCTTAACAGCGAAGTTGTCTCCCCAATCGAGGCCTCTCCCATTCTTATCGGCCGTGTGCACGTGCTTGGCTCAGAACACGCACGCACTTCCGCATCCCAATGCCGCTTGAGCTCAATCATAAGCAACTGTGGAAGACTATTCCCCACATTCACAATCTGCGGAGCGCTTTCGCGCGGTAAGAACCGAGCTTCACCGTCTTTTAATTTCTCGGGATTGATCGACTTTCTTGTCGTCAGGGACAGACCCTCTCCTAGAGCGACGACCACGGTGTCGCGACCATGCTGATCCACCCTACTCACAGCGTCCGGAACCAAGTCAGCTCTAAAAACCCTGTAATAATCGTTTTCTTCGACTAGTTGACTGACTGCCTGCTGGACCGGCTTATCAGCCGACTGCTTGGTGCTGATCTCACGGCCGGACTGGCCTGCGGCCCCCACGGCCAACAAGGGAGCAACCACCATGACAAGCCATACTCGTCGCCACAACATTCTTCGCCGCTCCAAGACCGAGAATTATAGACCTGCTTACTTCCGGCGGTCGCCTAGCCTTCGACACCGTCCTCGCGTTAGCATGGTGTTCCCGTATGCCTACGAAGAAACCCAGGCCTGCCGCAAAGAACTCGACTGACAGCCACCGCGGCGGCTCCGCGGTGAACCACACTCGTACCTACACCATAGCCGATTACCGCCTGGAAAAGCCTCGCTTCGATCTTCGCCAGGTCCGCGTGGGCGACGCCGTTCGCTATGAGGTCAACGGCGACTTGAGCGCGCCTGTGCCGCCGATTCGCGAATCGAAATATCTCGACAAAAAGCAGTCGATCGCGATTTACCGATGGATGCTGCTGAACCGCAGAATGGAAGCGGCGCTCGAAAGCCTCTACAAGCAGAGCAAAGTCGTAGGTGGAGTCTATTTCGGATTGGGACAGGAAGCCTGCTCGTGCGCATCGGCGTTCGCGTTGAAGCCTGACGAGTGGCTGGGCCCCATGATTCGCAACCAGGGATCGCTGCTGGTGCGGGGGTTTTCCGCGCGCGACATCATGATGCAATACATGGCCAAAGCCGGATCTCCCACCAAGGGCCGCGACGCCTCCTCGCACTTCGGCGACATTCAGAAGCGCAACGTGGTCGCGCCGATCTCGACGCTGGGCGATCTGATTCCAGTGCTCGCCGGAGTTGCTTTGGGAGCGCGCTTGCAGGGAAAAAACATCGCGGCAATGACCTACATCGGAGATGGCGGGCAGTCGACTGGCGTGACGTACGAAGGCCTGAATTTCGCCGCGGTACAGAATCTCGGCCTGGTGCTGTTTGTCGAAAACAATCTTTGGGGATATTCGACTCCCGCCGATATGCAGTTTCGCGTGAAAGATCTCGCCGAACGTGCCATCGCCTACGGCATCCCCGGCATCATTATTGACGGCACAGACGCGTGTCAGATTTACGATGCCGCACACGAGGCCTGCGAGCGTGCGCGTCGCGGCGAAGGTCCGACGCTGATCGAAGCCAAGATGATGCGCATGAAAGGCCACGCGATCCACGATGCCGCCGAGTATGTTCCCAAGCCGCTGTTCGAATATTGGAAGAAGCGCGACTGCATCGCGCGCTTCGAAAATTATCTGGTGAACGTGAAAAAGTGGCTGACCGCGCAGGAAAATCAAGCTCTCATCGCCGACGTGGAACGCGAGCTCGAAGAGGACCGTGAGTTCGCCGTGTCATCTCCGATGCCAACTCCTGAGAGCGCAGCGGGAGGAACCTACTGTGAAGCGGGATGTCACGAGATCAAGCCGAAGTATGCGGTGCCGAAGGTAAGGAAGTCGTCGGGAGCGTTGAAGCAGTCGGAAGCTGCGGTGCATTTGAAGTGATGGTGTCTTCTAATCATTAGTTCTATCGGCGTTGATCCGCGCAAATCCGCGGGCGAAAGAATTTTAAAGATGCAACTCACTTATCTCGAAGCCATCCGCCAGGGTATCTGGGAGGAAATGGAACGCGATCCCAGCGTCTTCTGCATCGGCGAAGACATCGGCATCTACGGCGGCGCGTTCAAAGTCACCGACGGATTCATCGACCACTTCGGCGCCGAGCGCGTCATCGATACTCCCATCGCCGAGTCCGCTATCGTCGGCGCAGCCTTTGGCGCGTCGCTCACCGGCATGCGTCCCGTTGCTGAATTTCAATTCATGGATTTCATCGGATGCGCCTTCAACCAGATCGTCAACATGGTGGCGAAGGCGCACTATCGCTGGGGCGCGCCCGCTCCCATGGTGATTCGCGGGCCCAGCGGCGGCAATGTTCACGGAGGCCCGTTTCACTCGCAAAATCCCGAGATGTGGTTCGTGCATGCGCCCGGCCTCAAGGTTGTCTGTCCGGCGAGCGCCTACGACGCGAAAGGATTGATCAAAGCATCGATTCGCGACAACAACCCCGTCATTTTTTTTGAGCACAAGTATCTCTACCGGCGCATCAAAGAAGAGATTCCAGCGGACGACTACATCGTTCCGCTGGGCAAAGCTCGCATCGCACGCGAAGGAAGTGATCTGAGCATCATCACTTATGCGGCCATGGTGCACACGGCGCTCGAAGCGGCCGAACTGTTAGCCAAAGAAGGTATCGAGATTGAGATCGTTGATCTGCGCACGCTTTCGCCGCTCGATCGCGAAGCCATCGCGCAGACTGTGCGCAAGACGAACAAAATCATCGTGCTTCATGAAGACGTGCGCACAGGGGGCATCGCCGGAGAGATTGCCGCTATCATTAATGAAGAAGCCTTCGACGATCTCGACGGTCCCATCGTGCGCATTACCGCGCAAGATTCGCCGGTGCCGTTCTCGCCTCCGCAGGAAGAATATTTCCTGCCGAAAGTCAGCGATATCGTTCGCGAAGCCCGCAGACTCAAAGCCTATTAGCTTTTTATTCCGAGTCAGGAGGAAAGATGCGCAATTTTATTATGGGAGTCGTGATCACGCTGGCAGTGCTGATTCTGGGCGGCCTCGCGTATATCTCCCTCGGATTGTTTCCCACCAACGCCGACGCGACTCCGCCCGCGCTCGAAGAGCGCATCGCCAACAGTGCCATGGATGCTTCCATGGAGAAGCGCGCTCCGCGTGTAAGCAGTCCCCTGCCCGCCACTGACGACAATCTGATGGACGGCATGAAGCTCTACACTATGAATTGCGCAGTCTGCCACGGCACGCTCGACATGAAGCCCAGTCCCCTCGAGCACTCGATGTATCCGCCGCCGCCGCAAATCATCCTGATGCCGCTTGACGATCCCGAATGGCACATCAACTACGCCATCAGAACGGGTGTGCGCTACACCGGCATGCCGGCGTGGAAAAACGCACTCAGTGATCAGGATATCTGGAAGCTGACTTTGTTCTTATCGCGCATCGAGAAGATGCCTCCCGGCGTGCAGGACTACTGGAAAAAAGCCTTTGGCGCCTTGCCACAGGCGGGCCGGCCGTCTTCGGGCGACAAAGATAAAGACTGATCTCCTTATATATAATGTAGGTTTGCATTGGCCCTGGAGGCGACGACCGGGGCGCACGGAAGGAAATTATGCCCACTGATATTGTCATGCCCCAGATGGGGGAATCGATTTTCGAAGGCACCATCACCAAGTGGCTAAAGAAGCCCGGTGAAAAAGTACAGCGCGACGAACCATTGTTCGAGATCTCCACCGATAAAGTGGACGCGGAAATCCCAGCGCCCGCCTCCGGCGTGTTGCAAGAAATTAAAGTGTCCGAGGGAAACACGGTTCAGGTGAACACCGTGGTGGGAACCATCGCGGCTGATGGAGAAGCCGCCGCTCCGGGGAAGAGTGCGCCGGCAGCGCAGCCCGTAGCTCCGAAAGAGGAAGTTAAGGCCGCCCCTCCCGCTCCGACCGCATCCGCTCCCGCCACACCTGCAGCGCAAGAATCCTCAGACGAAGAAGGGGACAACGAGCAGGCTCGCTCATCGCCGTTAGTGCGCAAAATCGCTCGCGAGAAGAATGTCGATCTCTCGCAAGTGCAAGGCAGCGGCCTGGGCGGCCGCATCACCAAGCAAGATATCATGGCGTTTCTGGAACGCCCGCAGGCGAAAGCTGCGGCACCAGCGCCTTCCGCACCTGCCACCTCGGCTCCGGCGGCTAAGCCTGCAGCACCCGCGTCCATCCCCGGCGACCTGGTGCCGATGACGCAGATGCGCAAGATCATCGCGCAGCGCATGATCGAATCGCGCCGCACCAGCGCTCACGTCCACGCTATGTTTGAAGTGGACATGACTCGCATCGTGAACCTGCGCAACAAATTGAAATCAGGATTTGAGCAGCGCAACAATGCCCGTCTGACCTTCATGCCGTTCTTTGTGCGCGCGGCCATCATTGCGCTGCAGCAGTTCCCGATCGTGAACGCCTCGATCGAGGGCGAAAGCATCCGTTATCACCGCCATGTCAACGTCGGAATCGCCGTCGCCCTCGATTGGGGGCTCATCGTGCCCGTCCTGAAAAATGCGGATGAGTTGAACTTCCTGGGATTGCAGCGCGGCATCACCGACCTCGGCGAGCGCTCGCGTACCAAGAAACTCATGCCGCAGGACGTGGAAGGTTCCACATTTACCGTGACCAATCCCGGCCAGTTTGGCGCAGTGTTCGGGCTGCCGATTATCAACCAGCCGAACTCCGCCATCATGGGGGTGGGTGGAATCACCAAGACTCCGCTGGTGATCACAGATAAAGATGGCTCCGATTCTATCGCCATCCGATCCGTTGTCCACCTCACCCTGGGCTACGATCACCGCCTCATCGACGGCGCCGTCGCTGATCAGTTCATGGCCTATGTCAAGAAGACTCTGGAAAACTGGAGCGAAGAGGTCGGTTAGCCCCCGGCCTCACAGACCCACTTGCTGTTTCCAGGCTTCAATCGCCGCGATGGTATCGGTGTCGGCCGCTAGCCCCGCTTTGATGGCCGCCGCCACATTGGCCTGTTCATCAGAGCCGAGATTGAACAACGATTCCAGTTTCAGATAAAGGTCCACTCCCGCCGGACCCACTGCCGAAATCGCGCCGAGAATTTCTTCGATCAAGAGCGCAACGCCTTGTATGCCGAGGCTCGCCATATTATTTCCCCTCCGCCAGTTGATAGTCCGACAGAATCACGCTGGCCAGATTCACGATGCCCTGCAGATCCTGCGCGAACGTTTGCTGGCTCTTCGGATTCTTGATTCCCAAGCTACCCGACTGAATCAGCGTAGTTCCCTGCTTCTCGATCTCATTCAGCAGAGCCTGGATCTGCGTCGTCTGTGTTCCCGCCTGCGTTGAACCCGCCGTCAGGATGTTCTCAATCGCCGCATGATCCTTCGCCACAAGCTCCTGGTAGTTCAGAATCGGCGCCGCCTGCTGCTCGTTGATCGTTCCCGCTTGTTGCACGACGATCACGCCCTTGGCGACATCGTCGTTGATCTGAGCCAGTGCCGCCATGTTCACGTTTACTCGCTCCCAGGGCGACACCGTTCCCGATTGCTTGTGAATGCATGCGATTGTGATCGACATCAAAATGAATATCAGAGCAATACTTCTTTTCATCGTTCCTCCGCTTTTCTTGATGAAACCTCTGCGTTACTGTTGAGCCGGCTTCGCCCAGATGGAAGCATTCAGGCACTCGACCGTGCCATCGATTACTTTTGAGATCCCATCTTTGAACTTCACGTCATCGACGATTTGCCGGGCGGCGATTGCATCAATGAATGGCCAGGTCCCATTTGTGATCGTCGGGCGCCCACGTGGATTGATCAATGTGATATCTAGGAAGGCGCCACTGTTTGCGGGATCGCCCACAAATAGGCAGGTATCGCTCATTAGGCAATTGATGGTCGAACCCGAGAAGTCCACTGTGATCCCGCTCGACCGAATCGAGATTCGTGCATAGGCATTGATGTCTCCCGGAGGAGCGATGACCTTCCCGCCTTGCGTTACGCCGGCTCCCAAAGGCAAGTACCGCGCCACAATCAGCGCTTCTTGCAACCCACCCGAAGCTGAAGCTACGGTGTAACCCGCGCTGTGCGCATTCGCGGTCGTAAATTGCAAAGTCCCGGGCTGCCCGTTTCCGCTACACGTCCCGCCGGTTACTTGTGCGGATTCCGGCGTGCCCGTTCCCGCGATGTAAATCCAGTACTGTGGCTCTGTGCCGGTGACTCCTGCTGGACATGAAGCCAAACTAAGAGTCTTCGCTCCCGCCACACTTAGGTCCGTTGAGGAAGACTGCGTCCACAAGAAGTCCGTCGCATACTTCACCGCCTGCATGCCGGTCGAGAGTCCACTTCCTGGCTTAGGCTTGTACGAACTGCTGGCGGCGTCATAGGTGATGACTTGGCCATCCGTGGGCGCCTGCGAAGCTACAGCTACGTTCTGGATCGACACGGCATTGCTATTGCCGCCGCACGGTCCCCATGTGTTATTTCCCAGCAGACACTTTGTTCCATCCGCCGTCCCGCCGCCTAACTCTCCAGCCGGAACTACACCATTCGCCACATCTGCCTTGGCTGACATCCCACTATCAACGTAATGTCGGGTCGAAGCTTGATTCGGCGATATAGGATCGCCATTCAGCATCAAAGGCCCAGTCATCGCGTCGCCTGACTTACTCACGTACGAGCCTGCCCCTACCGTCGACAATGCCGTATCAACGTATGCCTTGTTCACTGCGTCGGTTGCCGTCACCGGCGTCGGAACGCTAGGTGCAACCGAGAACTGCTTCGTTCCCGCGATTGTCTCCGCACCGCTCACGTGGACCACCGAACTATCCTGAGCTTTGCCCGCCACCGCCGTATCGACATATTGCCGCGTCGCCATTTGCGACGCCGAACTTGTCGCACCCAGTGCGGTTCGCACCGATGCAATCGTCGTAGGGGAGGTCGTTCCCACCGTCCAATATTCGGTCTTCGTGGCTCCGTCACTCAATTGATAAGTGACTGTGTAGACGGTGTTCGCCGGACTCGCATTCGAGTTCGGTACTAGTTGTACCGACAGCGTTCCTCCCGCTCCCAGAGTGATGCTCTGAGTCCCTGCTCCCACCGCCGCACCGTCCGAAGTGCTGAACGAGGGCCAGGAGATAATCAACACTCCACTCGCTGGCGTGCCGTCCGCCCTATACACCACGTCCGAAATGGTGGTGGTAGCCGGCGTCGCCTGTAACACCGTAGGAAAAGTAACTAAGAATACTGCCAGCAATAAAAAAAGTCGCCCCAAGGGACGACATGTGCGCGCCATAGCTTCCTCCGTAACTTTCCGGTTATTTCTCTTCGAATCCGAAACTGCTGTGATCTCGGCCCGCAGTGGGCGGTCTAAACACACCTCCGCGCTCATCTCCGAGAAGAGACCGCACTACCTGACTTGTGCTGGATTGCACTACCGCAGCGAAACCTGCTTCAGCGGTCAAAAGGTTTTTATCTTAGACCAACGACCACCGACTAATGACTAACGACCAGCCCTAACCTGCACTTCCAGAAAGCGCTCTACACTGCGCACGTACACATCCGCGAAGTCCACGACCGGACGCCGCGCCTCTATCAGGTTCATCGCGTCCTTGACCTTCCATCCCAGCGAACACAACGCCGCCAGCGCCATCATCGGCGCCCGATGCACTCCGGCAGCACAGTGAATAAACAACTTCGTGCCCGGCTGGTCCAGAACCTTCAATGCGAAATCAACGCCTCGCTGGAAAACCTCCGGCGGCTTCGGCTGGAAATCGTCGTCAATTGGGTTCCACAGCACTTCGATCCCGTGCGGCTCCGCCAGGCGCGTGTCGTCAAACTCAATTTGCATGTCGATGATGTGCGTCGCTCCCGCCCGCGCCACCTCCGCCATGTTGTCCGCGTTCCAGATTCCGCCCCCGACCGCGATCCGGCCGGTCACCCAACTCATGTCCATGCGGCAAGTCCTGTCGCTGGCGGCCTCGCTCCGCGGTTTCCCCACAAGCCCTGCGGAGGAAAGCTTCTCCGCAACTCTTCCTTGGGACGGCCAGCGGCGGGCGACCAACGACCAATGGTCCGTTTTCATTCTACGGCATCGTCCCCGCTGCCGGACTTCGCCGGATAAACGTTCGTAACCTCGGCCTCCGCTTCCGCCACCCCCAGCCTGCTAAACATCGCTTTAAGCAACCCGCCCTCGTCCTCGCCCTGCCCCCCGCCTTCGTCCGCCGAAAAGAGCCCTACCAACTCGAACAGAAACTTCATGGCCGCATAGTGACCCTTGTTGGCCTCCGCAATCCCGTTCTTCACCATCTCCGCCGCTGCGTTCCCCACCAGGTTCTTGATTTCTTCCCGAACCGCCGACAGCTCAACCGGCTTCCGCGACATTCTCCCTGACGAACTCCCCGACGTTCTCTTTGCTCTGCTCGTCGCTCGCTTCATCGCAGCGTCTCCTTCGCCCAAAAAATTAGGGCGCGCAATTTGCGCGCCCTCCAAACTCGTATAAGTGCTGTGCTCTGACTAACTAACTCGAGGTTTTCGTCTTTCTCGTTACTCGGTACTCGCCGACTTACTACTGCTTTTTCTTTTTTCTTTACTCTATAAATTCAGAATATCAGATTTACTAGGTAAAACCGGACAAATTTTAAAATTTATTTTTCCCTTCGTTGCAATCACTTGCGGGGAATGAGTCGCTTTTACCCCCTTGACAAGCTGTTTCCCGATTCGGGAATCGCTTCGCCATCGGTTTCAAAATGGAACCGCGCAGGAAAACCTCGCTCAGCCGATCCAGCGCCTCGTAGATGTACCGCCTCACCGTCCGCGGACTACACTGCAAAAGCTGCGCCGCCTCTTCCTGCGTGAACTCTTCCAGAACCATCATGGCGACGACTTTCTTCTCGAACCATCCAAGTTGCTCCAGGCTCCGTTCCACATCGTGGACGAAAATCACCGTGTCCTCAAACGTGGACACGTGATACGACGTGACCTTCGAGCGAAAGAACTCGCGCCCCAGCAACGACGGCAATCGCCCGACCTCCACTGAAAGTCGCGCATAGCGCCTCAACAACGCCACCGTGCGATCGCGGTACATCCACAAGTCGCGGTCCGCGCCCCAGTCCTCGCTTGAATGCTCGGGTTCCTGGTTCAGCAGCGCTTCGTCCTCCGCCGTCAGCTCCCACTCGTCCGGCAACGCTGTCTCTTCGACCGCGCTGTCAGCGCAGGTATCGTTATCAGCGACGTCGTCGGAAGCTCTCAGTTCGAGCAACGCCGGATCGATGACTTCCGACACAGCCCAGATCGAGACAACCTCTGCGCCGGTCACGCGTTTCCTCCTTCGCTGCACAGCGCCGCCAATTCTTCCAGGGTGGCTTCAAAGGTCTTGCCATCATCAACCGGCAATTGCACGCTGATTTGACTAAGAGGAAGTTCAATCTCAGCCATCCTGGGCGCGCAATCTGCACAATACACCCGCTGTGAACCGCATGGACGCACCCACAAACCTCCGCAACGCTCGCAATACTTCAATTCCACTTCGATGATTTCGATTTCCAGCCTTTCCATAATTGCCTCCTAAGGTCGGGCGTTGAACTCACTCTGGACTTGGCGTTTTTCCTGAGGTCCGAGGTCTGAGGTCTGACGCCCGCAATAAAAATGCCCTGTGCCGATTGCTCGGTCACAGGGCTCGTTTCTGTTTACGATGACCTGTCTTGCTATTTAGTTTATGATCCCGGCTGTATCGCTAAAGGCCGCTACCAGATTGCCGGAAGTAGCCTTCTTCGTAGCCGGACTTCAGCACGCGGCCGTTCTGCACCACCACACTGACCCGTCCGGTAAAGTGACACATATTCAACAAGTTCTGCATCGACGAAGACAGTACTTCTGCGGAGCGCACCTTGCGGCGAAACTCCGCGAAGCCTTCTTCCTCGCTCTCGGGTTGTGAACCAATTGCCATAAGATTCGGGTACTCCAGTATGAGTTATATGATTTTCCGAGCGTATAGCTTAAGAGTTCGCCTGTCAAGAAATATATTCCCTTTTAGATGTGGGGCTTACCTAGTGAATAGCGACGTGCTATAGCCGGGTGTATACTCTCGGCATGAAATTCAAAGCTTTGCAGGATAACCTGCGCAAAACTCTCTGGGGACGCATCGACGAGGGCGATCTGACGGGTCTGCGCCTGGCCGAAGAGACCGGATTCAAGCAGGCGCATATCTCCAACTTCCTGAATCGCAAGCGCGGCCTTAGCCTGGAAGGCATGGACAAAGTCTTGAATGTTCAGCACCTCTCCGTGCTCGATCTGCTCGATCCGCACGAGATCAATAAGCGCGCCAGCATCCTGCCCCCCGCCGACGATGACTTTCAGAACGTTTTGCTGGTCGATGGCGCCACCGCCGCCAACGAACCCCTCGTCATGAGCATGAAAGTCAAAGAGATCCTCAAGTTCAAAAAGACCTTCCTGCGCAAGCTGCGCCACGAAATGGAAGGCGATCGCGACGGCTGGGAGCGCTTCGTCATGATCAAAGCCGACGCGCGCGAGGGCATGAGCATGTATCCGCGCATGTTGCCCGGCGCGACCGTCCTGATCGACCGCCACTATAACTCCTTGAAACCCTACCGCAAGGGCGAGTCGAACATGTATGCGGTGAGCAAGAGCGGACGTTGCACCGTGAAATACGTCGAACAGGCCGGCAACCACTTAGTGCTGCGGCCTCATAATCAGGCGTACCCGGTTGAGATCATGCAGATGGAGGAAGGCAAGAAGGTCCACGACTATCTCATCGGACGAATCTGCTACGTGGGCATCGAAACTTAGTTCGTCATGCAGCGCGGACGTTCCCGCTCGTCCGTTTCGATGATTCGAAACCTTGGGAAGGGCGCGGTTGCTCCTAGATGCGAATCTTTGCGAACTTCGCGATCCGTTCGCGTCCTTTGCGTTTAAAAGCTTTGGATGGCAGTGGGGGTCCGCTGAATCAGCACTTCACCGGATCCGCTAAGTGAAAATTTACCGGTGCGGCGGGAAGAGGCGTTCAATCACGTCGATCCCGGCTTGCAACTGACCCAGTTGCTCTTGAGTAAGATTTTCGAGAGAAGCCGCAAGGTCGTGAATCCGCCGCTTCCGGGCTTGCTGCAGAAGGCGAACGCCTTTCGGCGTGGCTCGAATGCGAATGCGTCGCGCGTCGTCGGAGTCAGTCTCGCGTGCGGCCAGCCCGCTTTTTTCCAAGCCAGCCACGATCCGGGTCATCGTCGGCGGCTTCACCTGCTCAGCCCGCGCTAGTTGCCCCAGAGTCATGGGGCCCCCAAAGACAAGCACAGAAAGTGCCGAGAGACGCGCTGGTCCTTCTCCGCTTTCGGTATCGCGTTTGCGCACCTGCCGCAGCAAATGAATGGCGGCAGAGTGCAGCCGATCGGCGAGGTGGAACTTCTCCGGATTCTGAGACATAACACCAAATTTCCAGTCGCCAATTTCCAATGGCCAGATAAAAACACGTCTGCTCAAGTCGATTTTGATTTTCCAATCGACAATCGACAATTGAAAATCGACAATTATTTTACTTCCCTCTTGACATCTCCTCCTGACTCGCTATGATTCGTTAGCTATGCTAACTAATTAGCAGACAGGAGTCAACCATGAACGAACAAGCGGAAGTGATAGCGGCGGTGCAGAGCGGAGACAACGGCAAGCTGGCCGGCTTGCTCGCGAAAGACGCGACGCTCGCCTCGGCGCGGGATGAGAAAGGCGTTTCCGCGATTATGACTGCGCTTTATCAACGGCGCACCGATTCGCTGCAGCAACTGCTCACGGCAAAACCGGCACTCGATATTTTTGAAGCGACCGCGCTGGGACGCATTGAGCGCGTCGCCGAACTTCTGAGAAGCGATCCCGGCCTGGCTCAGAGTTGGTCGTCCGATGGATTTACCGCCCTGCACTTCGCCTGCTTCTTCGGACAGGATGCGACCGGCATGCTTCTGCTCGATCACGGCGCGGATGCTTCGGCGGTTGCGCGCAATCCCATGAAAGTGATGCCGCTGCACAGTGCCGCTTCGGCCCGGAATGCCGCGATGGGCAAGGCTTTACTCGAGCACGGCGCTCCGGTGAATGCGCGCCAGGCCATGGGATGGACCCCGATTCACGCGGCCGCGCAGAATGGCGACAACGCAATGGTGGAGTTGCTGCTGAACCGCGGAGCCGATCCGCGAATGACCAACGATGAGGGAGTAAGCGCGGTGGATCTCGCAAAGAAGGGCGGACACGCGGAGGTCGTGGCGTTGTTGGAGAAGTGAGGAGAATTGTTGATTGTCGATTGTTGAGTGAAAACTGTCCGCGCTTGCCCGCGCTTCGCTCGGGGAAAGCTTGGTCAGGCGCCCGCTGTCGCCTGACCATGATCACAATGGGACTCCTGGTTGATAAAAGCTATTCCTCGAATGCGATACGTCTTGCTTTCCCTCCCTCGCTGATGTAAAAACCTCACGCGTACCACCAGCGCAAATGTGTGCACACACTCCATGCCCGTTATCGGGAGATGGCAGCCGTCTGTCGCCCATCCGTTTACATCCGCCACAAATTGATCGGGAGACTCATGAACACACGCAAGTTCGTCTCGCTCGCGTTCTTCCTGTTACTCGCCGCCACGTTCGCCTTCGCGCAAGGCTCCGCTTCCGGAGACCTGCATGTCACGGTGAAAGACCCGAAGGGCAACCTGATCGCCAACGCCGCAGTGACGGTCGCCGAGCAAGGCAAGGCCACGCAGCGCTCCACATCGAATAACGCTTCGGGAGAGTACAGCCTGCTCTCGCTGCCCCCGGGAAAATACACGGTGACTGTGGAAGCGCCGGGCTTCGCCCGGCTGGAGGTGCCGAACGTTACCGTGACCGTGGGCCAGTCGGCAGATCTGCCGATCACACTCTTAGTCGCGGGAGCGGAGGAGCACGTAACTGTCTCGTCAGAGGCGGAGTTAGTGGAGACGACGCGCACTTCGACCACCGACACCATCGATCAGCGCCGCATCGATAATCTGCCGATCAATGGACGGAATTACATCAACTTCACCTTAACGGATTCGCAGGTTGCGCGCGATAACGCACCCAACACAGGAGCGGCGCCGACCTCAGGACTCAACTTCAGCGGCCAGCGTGGCCGGTCGAACCTGGTGAACGTGGACGGAGCGGACGCCACCGACAATTCCACGAACGGCGTGCGCTCGACGGTTTCGCAGGAAGCGGTACAGGAATTTCAGATCATCAACAACAGTTACGCCGCGGAATACGGGCGCGCCGCTGGCGGTGTGGTCAACATCATCACGCGGTCCGGCTCGAATGAGTTTCACGGCGATGTGTTCGGATATCTGCGGAATAGAGATATACAGGCGGTCAATCCCTTTAGCACGGTTCCGAATCCGGCATACACGCGGGTACAAGCGGGAGCGGCGTTCGGCGGTCCTATCAAGAAAGACAAGACTTACTATTACTTTTCGTATGAAGTTACTCGACGGCACGAGACCGGGTTTTCGTCCATTGGGCAGACGCCGCAAAACTTCGGGTTGGTAAACAACGTTGACTTGTCGGCCGCGTTTGGCCAGGCACCGGGAACAATTCCGTTTGTTTCTGGGACCCCCGAGCAACAGGTGTATTTTGCGAACCTGCCAGTTGCCTTGAACCAGATCGCGACCACCCTGGGCCCAGCGGCCGCACAAGCCTATGCCCAAGAGGCGGCGGGGTACGGGACGTGGGTGGGCGGATCCTCAGGCATTGCGGTAAATGGAACCTATCCCATCGCAGCGTTCAGCGCGCTTGCGTCTTTTGGTGCGATCCCGAATGTGGGAGCAACGACCTTCACGCAGTTTCCCTCTTCGTGTACGTTTGTTTCTCCGAATACTCTATGCAACGGCTTGCCGTCGAGCTTTCGGAGCCTGCAGTCAGCGTCGGGAAACTACCCGGTATTTGAGGGAACCAGCCTTTATTCGCTGCGACTGGACCACAACTTCAACAGCAACAACCGAATCACGTTGCGCTCGAATGTGAGTCCCAGCACACAGAATGGCATTGAAATTAACGGGCAGGATCAGCCCTTCGGTCAAAACGCTTACTCGCGCACATCGCAGCAGACTTATCGAGATGTCGCAGGGGTGGCTCAGGATACCTGGACTATCGGCAACAACAAGGTCAACGAGTTCACCTTCCAGTATGCGCGACGTGGCCTGTCTTACTTCTTTAATACGAATAACAGCGCCGGTGGAGATCCGGCGGTCAATATCATTGGCACGGCTTACATCGGACGTGAACCTTACTCGTTCATCCGAAGAACCGAGCAGCGCTATCAATTCAGCGATAACTTCTCGTGGACCAAAGGCCGGCACAACACCAAGTTCGGCGTTGACTTCAATTACCTCCCGATACAAGCAACATTTACCGTCAACTACGGCGGGGTCTACAACTTTGCTGGGCTACCAGGATTGTTCCCGAATCCGTGCTCTCCCGTCTGCCCGAGCTTCCCGGATTTTTCGTCGGTGCAGGCGTACGGACTGGGCCTTCCCTCTTACGTGGTGCAGGGCATCGGCAGTCCGACTGATTCGTTCTCCAACAAGCCTCTGGGAATATTCTTTCAAGATTCATGGCGGGCGTTGCCCAGCCTGACGCTGAACCTGGGCGTCCGTTATGACATCGAGTTCCCTCCGCAATTTGCTCCGCCTACCGGCCTGGCAGCTTCTGGATATAACTTTTTGGGTATACAAAAAGGAATTCAGACGGACAAGAATAACATTCAACCGCGCATTGGAGTGGCGTGGGATCCGAAAGGCGATGGGAAGACGGTGTTCCGCGCCTCTTACGGACTTTTCTACGATCACCCATTGTTGGGACTGTACTTCCTGGGCGATGCCTCTGACGGTTCGAGCAGCGGACAATTGCTTTTCTTCGGTGCGAGTGCCTGCGATGGCACCTCTCCCAGCGCGCTTAACCTGAATGCTACTAACACTTTCCAGGGAATTCTCGGAGTTCCCGGCTGCCTTCCTGCAGGGCTTGCGTCGGCCCTGGGATATCAGGCTCCATCGGCGGCAGGGTCAGCCTGCGGCGGCGGAGCGAACCCGCAGCGCTTCGATCCCTGTTTGCCGAACTCTCCGTTTTTGCACCAGAACTACCTCAACCCGGCGACCGGGTTCCCGCTCATCTCGCAGCCGTTCGGATATCCGCAGGGCAAGAACTTCGTGTACGCCTATTCGCAGCAGATTAATCTTAGCTTTGAGAAAGATCTCGGTAACGGCTTTGTGCTGAACCTCGCTTACAACTCTAACGGCGGACGGCATCTGAATCGGCCAATTAATGCCAATACGCCGCGAGGAGATTTGATTACGGCAAACTGGCAGGCGGCGATAGCCGCAGGTCAAGCGACTACTTCGACGAGCCCGTTATCGGTGGCTAGTTGCGGCGTCAATCCGATTCCCGGCGCCAAGCTTCCCTATTTCGTTCCGACTCCGCTGGTGAGCTTCTTTCGGCGTTCAGGATTGAACCCATCGCTGGCGGGAGGCGCATTTACGCCATGTGTTCCTCTGGCCATCGCAGATCTGCAGGCAACAAGACTGAATGCCACTTGTAATCCCCTGACGAGCGGACTTAATGGATGCGTTCCCTTCAGCGACATGGACGCCAATTACTCGAACGGTACGTCGAACTATAACGGGTTCACAACAAACTTACGCAAGCGATTCAGCCAGCATTACGAGTTTCAGTTCAGTTACACGTGGGCGCACGCGATTGACGACTCGACTGACTTACAAGCAACCCTTACACCGCAGGACAGTTTTTACCCAAACAATGATCGCTCGACATCGCTGTTCAACCAGCGACACCGTCTTGTGTTTAGCGGGGTATATCAGACGGGAAAGCTGGGCGGGAATGGTTTCGTGGGCAAATTCTTTAGCAATTGGACGATCGCCCCGATCATCGAAGTTGGCTCAGGCAGGCCCTTCAACATCGTGACCGGCAGCGGCGACAACTTTCAGTTCTCGTCGGAAACCGGCCGTCCGAATGTGGTGCCTGCTGGAACTCCCGCGAACGCTTGCAACTTTCCGACAGTCTCTTCGAGATACTCGCCAACCGGCTTTTTCCAGCAGCCTTGCTTTGCCGATCTGACTCCGGCGCAACTGGCAAGCCCGAATGCCCTGTTACTGTTGGATGGAAATTTGAGCCGCAACGCCGGGGTTAGCCCCTGGACGGTGTTCAACGACATCCGTTTCGCGAAGACGATCGCCCTGGGAGAGCGCGTGAATCTGCAGGGGATCGTTGACATGTTCAATATTGCGAACAAGTACAACGTGGCGGCGGTGAACCCGTTGTTTACGTCGGCTGGACAGGCGACAGCGGCCTACGATCCGCGGCAGTTTCAGTTTGCGTTGAAAGTGCTGTGGTAATTAAGTCGTCGGGCTTTCTTAATTGGGCGATCGCTAAGCGGTCCCCGCTCTGTGCAAATCGGGTCTTGACATCGGAGGTACACTAGAAACCGCTTCCCCCAAGGAGCGAAGTGCTGTGCCTTCTCTGGCGCGTCTTGCTTACGGCGAGATAGTCATTCTACTGGGCGGTTTCTTCGGGGTGGTGTTCTGGCAACTACTCACACGCCCCGGCGCTCTTAGCGGACTTCTTGAGGGCGACCGCTACGACGGGCCGAACCGCGCACTGGCCACCGAGGATTTCACCGCCGGCCGGGCGCAAATGCTGGTTTTCACCCTCTACTTCGCAACTTACTACTTGATTCAGATTCTTCACAGCTCTTCAGGATTTCCCCCGATTCCTGACGCCGCGCTCTATGTGCTCGGCGGGAGCCAAGCTACGTACCTGGGGGGCAAGACTTACGACATCGTGTTGCGCAGAATGTTCAGTGATTTCAAGAGAGGACTAACCCCATGAGCGATGGCAACGGCCGGACTAAGCTCGCAGGTATTGGCGTATGGTTCATCGGCGCCCTGGCAGTCCTGGGGCTGCTGATTTACTTCACGCGCGACGCGGTCGATTCCGCGGACCGCTATTTGAAGACCGCAGCGGGTTACACGGCCTTGCTGCTGATTTTTTTGTTTGGCGTGGTGGTGTTGTACGCCATGGTAAACGGAGACGTGGACGTGGCAGAACTGATCGGCGAGAGCGGCGGTGGTGCCAGCATGTCACGCTTCCAATTCCTTGTGTTCACCTTCGTGGTCGCGCTGGGCATCATCTTCCTGCTGGCCAAGGATGGCAAGTTCCCTGATCTCAATGCCAACCTGCTGGCGCTCGTGGGAATCAGTGCGTCGACTTATGCGGTAAGCAAGGGGATCCAGGCGAGCAATCCAGACATGCCGCCGAAAGGACCGTCGCAACCTCCGCAAGTCACGAAGCAACCGGACACCGATGTGCACTAAGCCTGGTCTGGATGGGTGTAGTGCTGGTGAAGACTGTATCCCGCAGGAGGTTTGCATATGGTGATACGCAAGCGCCAGGCTTCGCAGAGCAGTCCCGTGAATCACAGCTTCGCGCGCCGTGTGGCGCCATTTGCTCCGCTGGCCCTCGCACTCGCGATGCAACCGGGAGTGGGGGGAGCGCAAAAGGTTTCTTCCGCGAGCACGGGGACGGGAACCATGCAAGTCAACATTTGCGATCGGGTGGAAACTTCCGACGACTGCCACACCCGCTATCGCACCGGCTGCACCGACTCAGGCACGTACGACCCGCAGCTGAACTTTCTTAAGGACACCACTGATTTCTCCGCGACAACGCCGGTAACCTTCGCCACTTCGCTTGACACGTTCACCCAGCTCGACACCGAGTTCCAAAGCCAGGAGCAAAAGATGGAAGAACAGCTGAACGATCACAACCACAGCGATTTCGAAGCGGTGTTCAAGCATCTGGGAGAGGGGTCCCTCCAGGGCGCCATCGGTTATCTCGATTACTTGGTGGTGCAGACCAAGCAGCCTGGCCAGGGAGAAACATGCAACTGTAAGCTGGGCAACGAAGATGAAGTCGATTTCCACATCGGCATCGGCTTCGATCCCGCGGTGGCGGCCAGAGTCCGGAAAGATCCCAAGAGCATTACTCACGGCGACAAGCAGAACTCGATCATCGTCGAGATGACTCCGCAGTACCGCTCGTTATTTGAGCCCGGATGGACGCCCGACGCTCTGAACGCCGTTATGGGCAAGAAGGTGAAAGTGGTCGGGCAGCTCATGGCCGACAACGATCACAATCTGAAGTCGCAAAATTGCGCGCTGCCCGATAAGACCGCTGCCTGTTGGCGTGCGACCATCTGGGAACTACATCCGGTCACGAAGTTCCAGGTTTGCCAGTCGGCGACCAACGACTGCGCTCTGAATTCTCCTGACTGGGTGGATTTGGGAGGCGCCTCCGAGGAAACCGGCAGCGCCACGCCAGCGGCGCCAAAAGGACACAAGAAGAAAGTATCTCCGTCCTAGCCGCTTGCGGCGACAGAGGAGGACAGTCTCGTTCTCCTACCAATCGAGGAGCGCCTGTTACACTTTCCTTTTCCATCCTTGGCGCTTGCCGGAGTCCGTTCCAGAAATGTCTGAAACCAACAACCCCACTTCCCGCACACGCGTTGTGCGCGAGCCACAGCGTGCTGTTTATGACCGGCCCGAGGCTTACCAAATTCTGGATGAGGCGTTCATTTGCCACGTGGGATTTGTCGTGGATGGCCAGCCGTTCGTGATGCCCACCGGATTCGGACGCGCCGGCGACAACCTCTATATCCACGGTTCGGCGGCGAGCCGGATGTTGCGTAATCTGGATGAAGGTGTGTCGGTGTGCGTGACCGTGACTCTGCTCGATGGGCTGGTGCTGGCGCGGTCGATCTTTAATCACTCCATGAATTACCGGTCGGTGGTGGTGCTGGGCGTGGCACGAGCCGTGACTGATCCGGCGGAGAAACTCGAGGCGCTGCGCTTATTGTCGGAACACATTTTGCCCGGACGATGGGTAGAGTCGCGCCAACCGAACGAGAAAGAGTTGAAGGCGACGCTGGTGATGAAGCTACCGATCGAAGAGTTTTCGGCCAAGGTGCGGCAGGGGCCTGCGATTGACGATGAAGAGGACTACGCGTTTCCCACCTGGGCTGGAGTCATCCCGCTGGAAACCGTGACGCGAGAACCCTTGCCGGATGGGCGGCTGAAGGATGGGATCGAGGTCCCCGGATACGTGCGCCGGTATTCGCGGAGGCGCAAATAAATCTTCCGCTTCCTGGATCGGCCCTCAAATTCCCCTTGTCATTCCGAAGCGGCGAAGCCGCAGAGGAATCTGCTTTCCCCACCCGATAACGAGGGCCAGGATTGGAACAGCTGCGAAGCGGCGTCAGAATGCAGCCCACGGCGTAAGCCGTGGGTCAGCATTTAGAACAAATAGGAGCCCCTGAGGGGCGAAAGAACGGTCACGCATAGGGAACTTTACTCACAGCTCAGCGTTAGCCGTCCGACATAATTGCTAGGCCATCCGCCCGGTCCGCCATAGGTGTAGAAAAGGTAAAACTGCTTGCCGAGGATGCGCGGGTCATTCCCTGTGCCCACTGGCATCACATAGGTGTTGGGTTGACCGCTGAATTGATAAAGAAGTTCAGGGGTCGTCCAGTGCAGTCCGTCCGGAGATTCGGCGTAGGCGAAGAGCACGCCTTCCCCGATGATCATCACGTAGCGTTGCAGATCGCTGTCATAAGCGACCTGTAACTCACCACTGTAAGGCGCGTTAGGTTGCAGATCCGTCGAGTAACCGCCGACGCCGGGCTGGAAGCGCCAGTCTCCCGCGTAATATTTCTGGAAGAGCGCAGCGCGCGGGTTGGAGCCAAACGCGTCACTCAGAACCTCTGCAATCGACGCGCGGGCAACGGAAATCGAAGTGAGCGTGTTCCCCCAGTGTGTGGTTCCATTGGCCAGCCAGTCGCGAAAGTAGATATAGAAATACTTTCCGTCGGGCGAGGCGACGAGCGGCGGATCACCGATGTCAAAGCCGTCGAGATCGGTGCGGTATGCCTGATTCAGGCGGATGATTTCGCCGAGATCAGTCCAACTCACGCCGTTGTCTTTCGATACGGCCAACGCCAGGACTGAATGGAAGCTCTCTGTGGTGATGGTATTGATCTCGGCGTGGTAGACCATGAGTAAATTGCCTGCGCCGGGCATCCCGTCCGGAACCAGGTAGACCGGGCCTCCGCCCAGATAGTCGTAAGTCGAAAAATATGGATTTACTCCCGGATCAGGGTTGGCAAGAATCGTGACATCAATCGGTGGAGCGGAGCCGAGGGGATTGTCGAGCGTGCCGATGGTGCGGGTTGCTGATCCGTACTTGTTGTTGCCATAGTAGTGGCCTTGCCACAACTGGCGCGAATGCAGAGCTCCATCGCTGGCGAAAAACTCGTATCCGCTGTTGGTCTTGATCACTCCGATCGGTGTGTCAGGCCACGCAAAACCATTGTTCAGATCGGTGATGGGAGGCTCGGCAATCTGTCCAGCGTTGTAAGGCTGTTGAGCAGTGGCCACGATGTCATGGGCAGTGATCTTCGGCGAGCATAGCTGGGTAGTTTGAGCAGCCGAATAGGTCGAGACAATTAGTAAGAGAGCGAAAAAGAGCTTGAGTGACATCTCGGTGTACGTTACCGATGAAAAAACACACGGACGGAGCAAAAGTCGTGGCACCGGCTGTGTTTTCACAGGGACGGAAAATTGCGAGGCGAATCTTATGTCATGGATTTATGGAATTCGACCCTTTGCCTGGAAAAGCATGTCAGGGACAGGCACCCGGCCAGGCTGTGAGCGCCTTATTGAATGTGGCGAGTTATGTTGAAGCGATACGCACGAGAGAGGTCCGATTTCGTCCGCTGCACGCGCTCTCTTCTTGACACGAGCTGTGACCCGACGCATACTCCGCATCGATTCGACTCGAGGGCGTCCCCATGCACCGTCGTTTCCTAAGCCCCGCACGGGTTTTACTCGTTTTGTCGTTGATCGTCCCGTCCTTGTTTGCAGCCACTCACCAATTTTTGACGGCGCCCACATTCCCTGCGGGCCAGGGTCCGTCAGGCTCCGCGGTAGGAGACTTCAATGCCGATGGCCTTCCGGACTTAGTAACGGTCGTCCCAGGCTTGGGGACGCTGGCGGTGGTCTTGAACCAGGGAGGCCGGTTTCAATCGCCCGTGAGTTACCGAACCGGTGTCAGCCAGTATTCCAGCGCCGACCATGTAAATGTGGGGGACTTCAACGGTGAACGGTTCGGTTGGCTTTGCCGCAGGAGATCTTAACGGCGACGGCAATCAAGACCTCGTAGTCGTGAACATGGCCGGAAAGTCCGTGACTGTGCTTTTGGGCAAGGGGAACGGGACGTTCAGCGCGGCTGTGAATTATCCTGTGAGCGACCAGGGCACAGCGGTGGCGTTGGCCGATCTTAACGGCGACGGCAAGCTCGATGTCGCCGTAAGCGTCCTGGGAGCACGGCTCAGCGCAGGTAATGCTTCCGTTCTGCTGGGGAACGGGGATGGCACGTTGCAAGCTGCGCGGTCGTTCCCTGTTGGATACAATCCCGTGGCCGTCGTCGCGGGCGACTTGAATAATGACGGCCATCCCGACCTTGTCGTCATCAACGCCGGTGATGTCGACCTGAGTGTCCTGTTGGGGAACGGCGATGGCACGTTTCAGAAGGCGCGTTCGCTCGCCGCTGGTCCAGCACCGATGTCGCTCGCATTGGCGGACCTGAATCACGATGGCCGATTGGATCTTCTGGTAGGAAATTACAACGCCGAGGTTCCCGGCCGCACCGGGGTTGCGGTGGAACTTGGAAATGGGGATGGGACCTTCCAGAAGCTGGTTCGCTACGATTCGGCCGACGCGGCTCTCTCGATCGCGGTGGGGGATTTCAATCGCGACGGCAAATTGGATGTGGCCGTAGCCGACTTCACGGCGAAAAGCGCGCACTTGTTGCTGGGAAATGGCGACGGAACCTTGCAGGGAGCCAGTTCTTATGCCGCGGGCCTTGGACCGGCGAACATCACAGCTGCCGACTTTAATCACGACGGAGCACTCGATCTCGCGATAGCCAACCCCGTAGCGGCCAACGTATGGATCTTGCTGAATATGGGCGTCCACTAAGTCTTGATGGGGCGCGACCTCGCTTGATTTGATGCCCCCGGCTTGCCTACCCGCCTTCCGGTGCTTATACTGCTGGGTTTGTCTGTCCAATGGGAGTTCCGCGCCCGGCTGGGCAGCATCCAACCATCGGAAAGCAATCATCGGAGAATCTTATGAAGACGGTTTCCCTCGAGCAGGAGCTTAATCCTACAGAGGCGCAACAAGCACGATTCGATCTGGCCGCGCAAAAACTCAATCTGGATGAGGGATTGTGGAAGGTTTTGCGGTATCCCAATCGCGAGATCATCCTTCACATTCCGGTGGCCATGGACAATGGCAGCCTGGAAGTCTTCACCGGGTTCCGCGTACAGCACTCGATTGCGCGCGGCCCGGCAAAGGGCGGCATTCGCTATGCCCCCGACGTCACGCTCGACGAAGTGCGAGCCCTGGCGGCGTGGATGACCTGGAAGTGCGCGGTGGTCAATATTCCCTTCGGCGGAGCCAAGGGCGGCGTGATTTGCGATCCGCACAAGATGTCGATGGGCGAACTGGAGCGCATGACTCGCCGCTACACCGCCGAACTGGTCGACTTCATCGGCCCCGAAAAAGATGTCCCCGCCCCCGACGTCAATACCAACGAACAAATCATGGCCTGGATGATGGACACTTACAGCATGCATATGAGGCAGACCGTGACTGCTGTCGTTACCGGCAAGCCTTTGAACATTGGGGGATCGCGGGGGCGGAGGGAGGCGACTGGGCGCGGCATCATGATTGTTGTGGATGAGGCCGTCAAGAAACTGGGCCTGAGCCGGGAATCGTCGCGCGTGATTATTCAGGGATTCGGGAATGTGGGCTCGAATGCGGCGATCCTGATGGCGGAAGCCGGCTACAAGATCATCGGCATTATTGAAGTGGATGGCAGTCTCTATAACAAGAACGGCATCGACGTGAAGAAGCTGTCGGAGTACCGGCAGAAGAATCGCACGGTGCTGGGCTTCGCCGAAGCCGACAAGGCCGAAGCAGCCGAGTTGCTGGTCACGGATTGTGACATCCTGATTCCGGCGGCAACCGAGAATCAGATCACCAGCCGCAACGCGGATCGAGTGAAGTGCAAGATTCTGGCGGAAGGCGCGAATGGACCGACGACCGCGTCGGCCGATGAGATTCTGGCCGACAAGCATGTGTTCGTGATTCCCGACATTCTTTGCAATGCCGGCGGCGTGACCACCTCATATTTCGAGTGGGTCCAGGATCGCCAGGGATATTTCTGGAAAGAGTCAGTGGTCAACGAGCAGCTTGAGCACATCATGAAGACGGCGTTTGAGGATGTGGTGCGGTACGCCGAGACTCATGGCGTCAACAACCGTATTGCGGCGTACATGCTGGCGATTGATCGGGTGGCGTATACGATCCGGCAGCGCGGCATTTATGCATAAGGATGATGAGGTGGAGCGGACACTCCTGTCCGCTTATTCGGGGGCGGACAAGAGTGTCCGCTGCTTCGGCGGACAAGAGTGTCCGCCCTACACTGGCCATAGCCACGGGTAATCTTCCGGCCTGGAAACCAGTTTTTTTCTGACAGGGTTTTGACGGATGTAATCGACCTTTTCTTGAAACGACTCGTCGCACCGTACAACATGATCGAAGGATTCCTCCTGCCAGACGGGACCGGAAGAGCCGAAGAGCTTATTCACGCTCCGCGCCGAAGTTCCTTTAATTAACTTCAAGATCATCGGAAGCGGGTGGGGCCACCCGAGCCCATCGGCGAGTGGCGTCAGCAGCAAATGCACGTGATCGGGCATGACCACAACAATATGAAGCTCGTAGCGTTTTCCGTGGTCATGGAGACAATGGCCTAAAATCAGGTCGCGAGCTACCGGAGAAAACGGGTCAGGAAGTAGCTTGCGGAACGTAACAAATAGGGGACGGCCCGGCTTTTGATAGTGCGGCAAACGCCGACGGTAATCATATTTGCGTGAGAGTGCGCCAACGGTCATGCGGTTATTCAAGCGGCGAAACGGCAGGGTGTCAGTGACGAATGAACCTGTAGAGCGGACACTCTTGTCCGCTGCTCCGGCGGACAAGAGTGTCCGCCCTACAGTCCGGCGGACAGGAGTGTCCGCCCTACAGCATCCCGGAGTTGACCTGTTGGGCTTTTATTGCCATCATGTTGCCGTCCAAAAAGCAGGTTCGTCGCGCCTCGACCGTCTTTTCCTGGCGACCCCGGGTTTTGTTTCACACGGTTCTCTCGGCCATACCATTTCAGAGAGGGATCAATCACATGAATAAATTGCAAACCAGATTGCTCGCAGCGGCAACAATGTTCGGCTTGTTCCTGGCACTCTCCGTTGTGCCCGCCCTGGCTCATCCCCAGGACACCTCCTCCACCTCGACTGATCAGTCGACAACGACGACTACCAAGAAAAAGAAATCGAAGAAGTCTGCGGATGCGGCCGCGACAGACCAGTCGGCTGCTTCAAGCGCGCCGGCATCCGATACGACGACGACCACGAAGAAATCGAAGAAGAGCAAGAAGTCGGACATGAGCTCCGACAGCTCGACGCCGGCCGCAGCTGACGCTTCGACTACCACGACGAAGAAGAGCAAAAAGAAGTCGGACATGAGCTCCGACAGCTCGACGCCAGCTGCAGCTGACGCTTCGACTACCACGACGAAGAAGAGCAAGAAAAAATCGACAGCCGCTGATGCAACCGCCGCGCCTGCGGCCGCCGCTGCGCCCGCCACACCTGCTGCCAGTAGTACGCCGGCAACCTCGTCGAGCGATGCGACCACCACGACGAAGAGCAAGAAGAGTAAGAAGGCTGACATGGCCGCTCCGGCCAGCACGCCTGCCAGCAGCGCAGCTCCCGCGGCCGCGACGGCTCCCGCCAGCACCGCGAAGCCGATGACAGCTCCGGCATCAACGCCGGCGGCTGGTGCGGCTCCGGCCAAGGCTCCGAAAGCGGCGGCCACTCCGGCGGCCAATGATTCGCAGATTGCCTCGGCGAAATCGTCAGGGCAGGTATGGGTCAATCTCGACAGCGGCGTTTACCACAAAGGTGGACGCTGGTACGGCAAAACCAAGAGCGGCAAATTCATGTCAGAAGACGACGCGAAGAAGGCCGGATACAAAGAATCCCAGAAAGACTAAGGAGAGCACATGATTCGTAATAAGTGGATGTCAAGGGTACTGCTGGCGCTGCTAACAATGATGCTCCTGGCTGGAATGAGCTGGGCGCAGAGCAGTTCAGCCGGTTCTATGGGTTCCAAGTCCACGATGAGTGCGGCCCCCGCGGGCGACTTGCTGGACATCAACACGGCGACGAAAGATCAACTGGATGCGCTGCCGGGAATCGGCGCTGCGTATTCGCAGAAGATCATCGATGGCCGTCCTTATGCCAAGAAGACGGACCTGGTCAAAAAGAAAATTCTGCCCCAGGCCACCTACAACAAGATCAAAGACAAGATCATCGCGAAACAGATGTAAATGGTTCTACGCCGGACGCCGCGGTCGGGCGGCGTCCGGTGCAATGCAGTCCGATTGTGATTTGCAAAATCTGGAGGAAGTTATGGGTTTAATGGACGATCTCGAGAACAAAGCGCTGAGCAGTATCATGGGAGGCAGTTCGAATCCGATGGTCGCCAGCTTGTTGCAGATGGTGAACAGCCATCCCGGCGGAGTGGCGGGTTTGATACAGGCGTTTCACCAGAACGGGATGAGCGAAATCGTCAGCTCGTGGGTGGGGACGGGACAGAACATGCCGGTTTCGGCCGACCAGATCCAGCAGGTGCTGGGGAACAGTCCGATGCTGCAGCAGTTCGCGGCCAAGGCAGGAATTTCTCCGCAAGATGCTGGCGCGAAGCTGGCGCAGTATCTGCCGATGATCGTGGACCATTTGACGCCGCAAGGGAAAGTGGCTTAGGAGCGGACCTCGGGCTTCGGACCTCAGGCGTCGGGCTTCGGGCGTCAGGCTTCAAGATAAGCAGGGTACCCCACTTCTCGCGTCTCTTGCGAGAAGTGGGGCTTTTCGCTGAACGGTTCGCCGTCACAGGCTGCGTCTGGATAGCCAACCTAGCGCGAAGAATTGCGAACGTCGCGTCTGTCCCCGCATTTGTCCTGTCGTCCTTGTTGTCCTGAGCGCCACCAGCCCACTACGGAATCAATTCAAAAAATGTGCCCGCTTGCGCACTGCCTCCTAATTGGGCTGTACCGTAGAAGTTTCCCTGTCCGTCGGAGATTAAGGGATTCAGATAGGCTCCTTGTAACGCGGTGAAGTGATGGAGAGTCCATCCGGTCCAAGTGCCGTCCGGATTAGCCTTCATGCGATACGCGGTGCCGTTGGTCGTCCCATAAAGGCGTCCGATTGAGTCGAAGACTAGTCCGTTTGGAATCGATCCGTCGCGATCTCCGGTGAAGGTATGGAGTACTGTTTGGCTGTAGCTCCCATCTGAATTAGGCTTCAGTTCGTACGCGACTCCCGTCCCATAGTCGGTCGTACCGGTCGTCGTGCCATAAACATCGCCGGAGGCATCGACGATCACACCGGCAGGATTTAACCCGTCCACTCCCCCGGTGAAGGTGTAGATCACAGTCATGGTCCAACTTCCATCTGAGTTCGGCGTAAGCTTGAAAATCGTGCCGCAACACCCCAAGTCGATCGTGCCCCCATTCCACGATGTCCCGTATAAATTGCCGGCGGCATCGAATACCACGCCACGTTCCAGATCACATCCCTCCCAAGGGTAGAAACCGTGCAGCACGCTCTCCGTCCAGCTTCCGTCCGGGTTCGGCGACAACTTAAATACGGTTCCGCACTGCTCAGGGCTGCCGTATGTCGTGGTGCCATAGAGATTGCCGGCAGCGTCGAAGATCATTCGGGCAAAAGGCCACTCTCCGTCTAACTGGTTGAAGGTATGGATCACGCTTTGGGTCCAACTCCCGTCGGCATTCGGAGTCATTTTGTAAATGACTCCGTCATTCCCCGGCCCGCCATACTGCGCCGTGCCATAGAGGTTGCCCGCGGTATCCATGGCCACGCCGCTCATCGGAAAATATCCGTCGTTGCCCCCCTGGAAACTGTACAGCACAGTTTCTGTCCACCTTCCGTCGCTTTGCGGCGTCAGCTGGAAGACGGTGCCACAGCCCAGGCCCCCGTATGTGCAGGTTCCCGATCCACCATAAGTGCTTGCGCCATACAGATTCCCGGTCGCGTCCTTTAATAGGGTACCCATCGGCTGGGCCACGCCGGGCGTGCCTGTGAACGTGTGCAACACCTTGAAGTGGTCTTGCGCGAAAGCGTTGCCAACCCATGTCAGTGCGATAAGAGCTATTATGACGACCGACACTGAGAGCTTTCTGCGATGCATTGATTTCTCCTATTCACGGGCGAGGTTTCCTCGCTCCGGATGACGTGTATTCGAGAGCGGACCTCGCCTTCCCTTGCTGTGAGTCTTGCGGGGCCGAAAGTGAGGGCGCACGTCCAAGAGCAGGACCGAAGAGGAATGAGTGCGCCTGGTGCCGAAATTACCCGTCCCCTGTCGACCCGACAATGATGCAAGTCACTATTCTGTGTGACCCTGCTAGCCACCCCGCCCTTGGCGGCGCTCTTTGCGAGCAGGGTGGTCGGTGGCGAATTCATCCGCCTTCAGTGCGGATGAGTGGTGTACGAAGAAACCTACGGCGAGGTTACTCAGAAGTGCGGGTAGCATCTACCCGTTTCACTTCCGCGGCGAAAGGGTGGGCCAGCCCCCCGCGTGCTTTGAGAGGATGAGAAGGTAGGCGTCGGGCGGGCTGGCCCATCCTCTCTCCGATGGATATTAAGGCAAGGTTGCCCCACTCCTTCGACTAAGCTCAGGGCAGGCTCTTCGCGGTTTTCGAAGGGTGGGAATTCGACTGCCGGTGTGTGCCGGGCGTTTGCTGATGGTGCGAGCGTTCTGTCAATTTCTAAAGATTCCGAAGGTTGAGCTCCGCGTGCCCACCTTTCGAAAACCGCGAAAGGTGGGGCAACCTCGTTTCACTTCCGCGGCGAAAGGGTGGGCTAGCCCCCACTAACGTGTGGGAGCGGGAATCCCGCCGCTGGCGAAGCGATTCTCGATCCGGGAGGCGAACTTCGGCGCGTGGCCCTTTATGATCTGTCGGATGCAGGGCTCGAATTCGTGGAATAGGTTGACTCCGGCATCGCTGCCGATCGTCGAACCAAAATTACTGAAGGGGTCCGACGCGGATCGCGCCCAATAAGGACGATGAGCAGTGTGGACAGCGACGGAAGTCAGCACACCGAGGAAATACGTGGCGTTCAGCCTCGTGCGTCCCAAGTCGTCTCGAGTAATAAAAATGCCAGACGCTGCATCGGTGGCTCGGCCCAAAAAACTACTCCTGGTCGATGGATGATACCGCAGATTCGCCTTGAGCAAAGAAGGATAGAGATACTTATCGAAAAAGGAACTCGATTTTTGTTGAGGAGATCTCGCTTTGTAGGTCACCGTGAGATTAGCCTCCACTTTGAGAGCGGTGTTGGCCAGCTCTGGTTCACGCGCCACGCCCGAGTTAATTCCAACTACGCCAAGTGTCGAAGGCAAGCGCGCTCGGTCGAGGAATGGTCGAAACGGTTCAGTCTGTATTGAAGTCTGCGCCGACGGAGCATCGGGAAGAGATCTCGCCTCACGCAAATCCTGGCACCGCTCTTCACCTGAGTCTGAACCCTCACAGTGAAGAGAATCAGCAGACAGATGTTCGCTCTGGCAAAACGCACTGCAGGCCGCCAGCAGAAGAAAAGGAACAACCCGGCTGGGAGTAATTAGGCTCGCCATAGCTCAGTCCTGTACCGCGGCCCGCGGATTTCCAGTTACTCGGCGATTCGACTGGAAGCACCATCCACATTAACGCTACGCTTCTCATTTTTCTGAGCAAGACAGCTCATTTGTGCCGGAAAGAAGCGTTTGGGGCGGCAGATTCGCTCTGCCGCCTCTAGCCCCGAGGGCTGTCCGGGGCGCGCCTTGTTCCTACGCGTTCTGTACATCAGAGTATCCAGCGAGTGTGGTGCTTGCACGAATCGCTTAAAGCGGGATCGCAGTGCGCATGAAAGATATGAGTTCCGATTCCAATTCCCAGGGCGGCTCCGACAAACATGTCTGACGACCAGTGATCCCGGGCCATGAAGCGGGTGACGGTCACGATGCTGGCTGCCGAGTAGGCCAGTGCCTGCACCCACTTTTGCGGATATTCGTGTGAGACAACCGTCGCCATCGCGAAGGTGAACATGGCGTGTCCGCCGGGGAAGGAAGTGTTGATGTTGTGGTGCTGCCAAAAATCTCCATTCCCATTGCCTTCGCCGGGACGTTGCCGCCCCGCCAGTAACTGCGCCGGTGTGTAGATGAAGAATGTGTTCACCAAGGTTTCGAGTTCCAGGGCTCCGGTTTCCTTGGCGTGCGGATGATCGCCCTTGATACCCCATATCCATAGCCCGCCGAGCGACGTGGCCAGCCCGGCGATGGCAACGTCGGAAGTGGTCTGATAAAAGGTGAAATGTGAAGTGCCAATGTGTTTCTCGATGTGGCGGTCGGAAGCCAACAGCGCCGCCGTTCCGCCCAGCACCAGCGCGTCCCACTTAAGGTTGGAACGCTTGAAGGGAGCTCGATAAAGTTCCTTCTGGTCCTCGAAGGTTCGTTTCACCGAGCGCGTCACCAGGCCTTGATGATCTGAGTTCTGCGGTGAAGGTGCCGTCGCGTTTTGCTGACGCCGAGTCTTCTCCCCTTGCGTCTCGTTCAAACGTTCCCGGAGGCAGAGCAGAGATGTCGAAACTTCCGGCTGCAGGGATCTGAAATGTGTTTACCGGAGAGGGCGAAGATGGCGAGGCTTCGAATGGGTTCGTTTGGCAACGGGCGCCGGGAAACAGCGTGCCCGCGAATAACAGCAGCAGAATAATGTTGTTCCAACGTGGATACAAGCGTCGCTCCTCCTACGTGTCCGAGCGCAGCTTAGATGCTTAGAAAGGACTGAGGGCTTGTTCGCTTGCACCTTAATTCGCGTACTCCAGGTTGAGGCTCAGGGTCCGGGGGTGGGCCCATCCTCTCTCCGTCGGTCTTAGACCTGGTTGCCACCCCTTCGACAAGCTCGTTTCACTTCTGCGGCGAAGGGGTGGGCCAGCCCCCTCAGAAGCCTTCGTCAAACCGCGCTTCGGCGGCCACCCAATAAGTTAAAGACCAGAACAATCAAGCCCACGACTAGCAACAGGTGAATGAGGCTTCCGCCCACGTGCAAACTAAAACCGAGAAGCCACAAAATGATGAGAACAACGAAAACTGTCCAAAGCATAACAACCTCCTGTGCTCATTGCTGAGCACCCGAAATGTGAATCTCGTTGGGCCTCAACGAGAAAACGCGTCGCAACGGCCCAACAAGAAGGGAATAAGAGGTCTGCGCACCGATTTGGTTGAAGGACCGGCAGCGGCAGCCCGATTCGGTAGCCCTTACTTCTGATTTTCTTTGCCTTCCGCTTTTGTGTCAGCTTTCTCTTGCGCTACGGCTTGAGCTTTTGCTCCACGGACTTCCGCAATAAATGGCTGGGCTACGGATGGAACCGATACCTGGCCCAACAGCAAGCCCCGAGTTGTAACCTTGTGTCCATAAATCGCCTGTCGGGAATCGTTGTCTTGGCGGATGGATGCACCTTCCAGCGTAAGCCCCGCGAACGCACCCTTGGCACGGGAGTAGGTCAGGATCTCTGTATCCATTTTCCAATCGGTACCGGCTTCGGCATGCCGTCCAACTGGACCGGCGGCTGCGGAAGCATCGGCTCCGAGGTGGAAATTACTAGAGAGTAGCTTCTGCATCCCTTTTTCATTCTGAATGATCATTACCACGTCCACGGCTTCCACACCGATCTGCAACCCCCAGTTTCCGCCTGAAATAGTGATGAACGCCGGCGCACTCCAGCCGTTCGCAGTGCGGCAAGTGGCTACGCCTTTGCCTCCCTTACCTCCAAACACAAAGCCACCTTTGATCATGTGCGGTATAACGGCTACGCACTTCGCATGTTCCAGCACTTCTTCCGGGATTCCCTTGTCAGGCATCCCCATAATTTCGTGCATCACTGCGGTGGCGTTGTTTAGTCGATCGGCGGCATCTTCCCGCGCCGACCCCGCCCAGCACAGCGTGCCGAGACCGAACATCGCAAAGAACAGCATTAACTTTTTCATAGGACATCCTCATTTCTGCTGCCAATGTGCCAGCGTTCCTGGTTACGTGCTTTGTGTGCTGCTGTACGCAGTTCGAGCGGACATGCCGACATATCAGGTCACCTCTGAGCTTAGCGAATCAGGATTCAAGAGGTCTGAGCAATAATGCTCAATCGGACTCTGAGCTAATGATGGTGTGGGTGGTTCTCGGCGGGTGGTTGATGAATGTCGTCTCTGCTGTTGTCTTCGCCAGCGTTAGATGCAGCCTTAGTTCCTCGGCGTGTGGCCCGCTTGATACCTGCTGAAGGTTTGTGCGTGTAGCTAACTTCCCGCCGGGTGCTGGAAGATTTTTCCCAGTCCGATTCTGGTCTTACCCCGAGTGCGCCAGCAGTCCGGGAATCCACCTGCCCGGTGATTGGCAAGTTCTCCGCCTTCTGATACGCGCGAATACCGGCTCGGGTTCTTAGGCCGAAAACGCCGTCGATCTTGCCTTGATAGTTGCCTCCACTCCGCAGGGTTTCCTGAATTTTCCTGATTTCGTTTTTTACGACGAAGCCCTCAACTTCTTCTTTGTTAGAGTCCGATCCTGCAGCGCCTCGTGGGAAGCCTTGTACGAACGTTCCGGTCGTCAGAATTGTGAAGGCCACGCCAGCCCATCCGAATTTTCCTGCGGTACGCATAACGTTCATTGATTGGCTTGATGATGTCCGTTGTGGCGGGATTGCCGATTTGCCGCCCGCTGAGGACGACAAGAAAGCGCTGGGCCAACCCCGTCTGGGATCAGCCCTGTTCCGAGAGGGTAGATGGCCGTCTGGTTTGGCGGGCAGCTGTCCTTTGAGACACCAATAGGTTCGCTCATTTTCTCCTGCAATACTGTGCAGAACCGCTCATGTCATGGGCCATCAAGCCACGATCCTCCCTTATTCCGCGCTTTCCCTGATTGAGAACCATCCAACGCCTGGCGGGTATGACATCGGATTTACGCTGTCCAGGAAAGCGGTAAAATAAAGATGTCGTTGTCTTCGGCACTAAGGAGGACACCTATGTCTCCTGCTCGCCAACCCAACGGTTCTGCAGAAAGAAGGAAGATCGCTCGCGAAGGTGCCAACGACCGGAAACTTCCACCCAAGCTTGGCGCCACAAATCAGCGTGCAGTCGCCAAGAAGACTCGTGATTTCGATCCTCAGGCGTTCCTCTCAACCATCGGCGAGGGCAGAAAGCTGGTACTTTTCCAGAGGAAACAAGGCATCTTCGCGCAAGGGGATACTGCTGATGCGGTTTTTTATATCCAGACTGGCGAGGTAAAACTCACCGTTGTCTCGACGAGTGGCAAGGAGGCAACCATCGGGATACTCGGGGAAGGAGACTTCTTCGGAGAGGGTTCACTTGCAGGTCAGGCTGTGCGTATGTGTTCCGCCACCGCCATGACGGACTTGACTGTTCTACTTGTCGAGAAGAAAGCGATGATGGAGACGCTTCATCGGGAACATGAACTTTCCGACATGTTCGTCGCTTACTTGCTGGCGCGGAACATTCGCTACGAAGCGGACCTGGTTGATCAGCTATTCAATTCGAGCGAAAAGAGGCTCGCTCGCATCCTTCTGCTGCTCGCCCATTTTGGCAAGGAAGGGAAGCCTGAAGCGGTCGTCCCCAAGATCAGTCAGGAGATGTTGGCGGAAATGATCGGCACCACCCGTTCGCGGGTCAGCTTCTTCATGAACCGGTTCAGAAAACTGGGATTCATTCACTATAACGGCGGGCTGCAAGTTCACAGCTCACTTCTGAACGTTGTTCTTCACGACTAGCATCGCACTCCAATTGAAGCCGGCTTAGGCTGCAGGACGTCTCAAACGGGGGCGTCAGCGCTTGACAGTTCTCCGGCGTAAGACTAGGGTTGGCACTGAGGTGGTTACCACCTTCTCCTCATTTCAGGTTCCCTGAACTAAGTCAGCCCATCTGAAGTTATCTTTCTTAGCAGCCCCAACCTTAGGAGGTTGCCCATGTTTGCACGCAATGTATCGATTCATTTGAAATCCAATATGCTTTCTGATTACGCGCAAGCGTTTGAGAAGGACGTCCTGCCTTTGCTTCGGAAACAGAACGGCTTCAAGGACGAAATCACCTTGGCCGGTCCGGGCGGAGTCGATGTGACAGCAATTAGTTTGTGGGAAAACAAGAGCGATGCCGAAGCATACAACACCAGCACCTATCCCCAAGTGTTGAAGACGATGGCGAGATTCATCGACGGCACGCCGAAGGTTCAGACCTCTGACGTGGTCAACTCGACTTTCCACAAGATCACCGCTCATCATCTAGCGGCGTAGCACTGCACGGCTTTCTTGAAGGGAAGGCGGTACAAGTCCGCCTTCCTCAGTTTATCCAGCGCCGTAATCCTTCGTTCTCAAATGCAGAGCGTGCTCTAAACTGACTCCGCTTAGCTTACTTCCCAATTACTTTTTCTATCTGACCGATCTTTTTTTGAGCTTTGCCAGCATTGTGTTCCGCTTTACCTTCAGCCTCCAAGCCTGGATCGTTGGTGACTTTGCCTGCCGCCTCTTTGACTTTGCCTTTCACTTCATGAATAGCGCCTTTAAGCTCGTCCTTTGTGCTCGGTTTCATCCGTTTCTCCTGTCGTCTGAGTAATGTTAGGTTGTGTGCGTTGCCCTCACAGCTTCAGTAATCGGTCAAAGAAGGAACGGTAACGCTGCAGGGCAACCCGCAGATCCTCAGTGGACACGTTTTCGCCACGGTCCCATTGCTTTTCCAGTCCCGATCGTTCGTTGCCGAATCCTTCTGCGAGTCGCTGCATGACCGCAGCCACCAGCTTGTCTGCTTCTTCGACCGTCTGCCGAGGCTCGTCTACGAAACCAGTCTGAAGCTTGCTCCAACGGGATCGGAAATCCAACATCTCTGGCTCGGAGAACAAGGGTATGGGTCCCGCAGCAACGGCGGTCTTGTCGATCGCGCCTGAATCTTGAGTCTTCACGAGCTTGGGTCCGTCGTGTTCCGTTATTGCAACATAGGTCGCCACCTCGGCCGTCTTAAGTTCGCTTGCCTTCGTTTTCAGTTCAGCCACTTATGCCTCCTATTTTCTCTTGCTCATCTTTCCCAACCCGCAGAACGATGACTCTTGCCTGCTCTGCCGCTGGGAGCGGCGATGTGCGGGGGAAATTCTGTTCAACAATTTCTCACTTGCGACGGCTGGAAGTCTGTTCACAAAAGCTCAGAATGAGCTTTGCGGTACGAACGAAAAAAGGCCGGACTCGTGTGAGTCCAGCCTGAACCTTACAGCGTATTAGCGCGGTCGTAAGGGTCCGAACGTTGGAGTTCCAACGCTAACCCATGACCGCGCCTATCCGAGAGAGAAGAAACTCCAGACTCGAATAAAGTAACTGTTGACGTCATCGGAAACTGGTCAATTTTATACATTTTAAACAAAACGGTACGAGCCGGTCGTTATGGCGCTTAGGCAGCGCCGGGTGAACGACACCAGAACGCGACACGGAAACTCACGTCGCTACGGCTGCGCTTCCCGGCGCGCGACCGAGTCCGTCCTTTGCACATCTCCTCCCGCGTTTGAAGTGAGCGTTATTGAACAGCCTGACCATTATCCATTGCCGTAACATCGTTTCCTCTTCGAAAGGAAACCCGTGGGAAAGTTTGGCAACCTCGTTTCACTTCTGCGGCGAAAGGGTGGGCCAGCCCCGTAAATTGATCCCGGTCTCCGGATTTTGAGCGCTATAGAGATTTTTAACAGTCATCGGTTGCCGGGGTTTGCGATGTAACAAGCTAGCAAAATTCTTCTCTAGATGAGAGCGCCATGTCTCGAGACAGTCAAAAGACAAACATCCCCAACAGGCACACGCGCGGCATACACATTAGATAAGATCGTGACTTTCGAGGAGGCGTACTAATGCAAGCAAATTCCGGGGCCTCTCGAGTTCTTCTTCTCTCGGTCTTCGTTAGCTTCGTCCTCGCCGCTACTGCTCTTGGTCAGCAAGTTGTCGATAAGAGCGCTCCCACCACCAGCACGTCGACCACTAATGCGCCTTCCCCCGAGGGTTCCAAGTATGTCGGAGCGGAAACCTGCAAGAACTGTCATGAGGCGATCTATAACGGCTGGGAGAAATCGGCGCACTGGAAGACCACCCTTAACAAGGAAGGTCGCCCCGCGAAAGCAAGGGTGCGAAGCCTGCCACGGTCCCGGAGCCGGACCATGTGGAAGGTGGCGGCGACAAGACCAAGATATTCGTCTTCGACGGACGACTCCCGGCAAGAGACCAGCGCTCGTTGCCTGACTTGCCATGGCGACAGGCCACGAGCAGGCCCATTTTCCGGAGTCTGCCCACGCCAGCAGCGACGTCGGCTGCCTCGATTGCCATTCGCCCTCATCACGCCAAGGAAGAACAACACTTCTCGTCCAGAGTCAGCCACAGTTGTGTTACGGATGCCATACCGAGGCTAAAGCGGACTTTGCCAAACCTTATCATCACCGGGTCAACGAGGGTTTGCTGCAATGCAACGACTGCCATAACCCTCATGGGACGGGAACCTGCGGCAGGTGCAGAACCTCCCGAGCGGGGATGCCGTCTGCTACAAGTGCCACGTCGACAAACAAGGACCCTTCGTTTACGAGCATGTGCCCGTGAAGACCGAAGGCTGCAGCAGTTGCCATACCCCCCACGGTTCGACCAATCCCCGACTCCTTAAGGTGAGCCTGGTGAACATGCTCTGTCTGCAGTGCCACACATTCCCGACTCAGGGACCGATCGGACCGGCCCACAATCAATCGGCGAAATACCAGGCCTGCACCATGTGTCACACGCAGATTCACGGGTCCAATTTCAGCACTGTCTTTTTCAAGTGAGAGAATCGATGGCGTCGCATACAAAACTCGATCCGCATCCTTTCCTCGGAGACGAACCTGCCGGGCCGTCGCGAATCCTGAGAGCGCAATCATCGGGCATTCAGCAGATCCTCCGATGGCTGGTTTCAGGCTTCATCGCGTTGTCGCCAGGAACGCTTCTTGCTCAATCTTCTAACTCTGGCCAGACTCCGCCCGCAGATCCAGAAGGCATCACCCGTGGCGGTTACCTGATTCATTCATCCGCTGAGATCGGCTTCCGGGTAGACGAAATAACCGGCAGTGGCGATATGTATGACACCCTGGTGAATCTGCATACCGGCCCGCGGTTTCTCGACCAGACACTTTCGATGCAATCGCGTGGATCATCAGGGCCTGTTTTTCGACAACCTTTACGTCAACAGCTTTGGGTGGGGAGGCGATCCCAACAATGCCTTGCGTCTGCGGGCGGATAAAAACAAATGGTTCAATCTGCAAGGCAGTTTCCGTCGCGATCAAAATTTCTTCGACTACGACTTGCTGGCGAATCCCTTGAATCCTCCAACCTCCACTCCGTCGATTCCGGTGTTGAACTCGCCACACGAGTTTGAGACTACCCGGCGCATGAGCGACGTCGACCTCACGCTGCTTCCGCAGTCCCAGCTGAGCTTTCGCCTGGGATACTCGCATAACAATATGACGGGACCATCATTCAGCAGCGTCCACGAGGGTACGGATGCTCTGCTCCTGCAGCCGTGGAACACGACCATGAATTCGTACCGCATCGGAGTGGACTGGAAGATCCTGCCGCACACGGTCCTCAGTTACGACCAGTTCCTCGACTACTACCGGGGAGACACCGACACGCGACTGGCTTCCTCCGCGCCGGCGCTGCTGCCGGGGGGAGGGTCGGTTGAGTTAGGCTTGCCCATCGACACGGCGAACAACATACCCTGTGCCGTGAGGCCCCCTGCGACCTCTCTGATTGATTCGACTGGGACTCTGACCAATGTGACGTGCAGCGCTTACTTCAGCTATTTCCGAAACCAGCGGGTTCGCACTTCTACGCCCACGGAACGGCTTAGTTTCCGTACCAACAACATTCAGCGGGTGGACTTGAATGCATCTTTTTCCTATAGCTCTGCTGATTCGAATACGCCACTGGACGAGTTGTTCAACGGTCTGCTAACACGTACTAACACCCGAGCGTTCACTGGCACCGGATCGGCCGGGGCGCGCCGGATCTCTGATGTGCTCGACGTCGGCGCTACCGTATACCTCACGAAGCATGTACGTCTGATCGAGAAATTTTATTTCTGGGCCTACCGCATTCCCGAGAATGCCAACTTCACCGAAGTCGATAGCGTGTGCACGGGAACGTGCAACCTGTTGACTCCGTTGAGCGCTACAGCGCCAGCGACAACAAACACCCTGACCCAGGCTTCATTCAACCAGACCTGGAAGACCAATCAGACCGAACTTGCCTGGGACATTTCCAAAAAGGTGGGAGCCCGCATCGGATTCCGGTACGGTGATCAGGTCTTCGATCACTTCAATGATTTTTTGCCGGGAGACGAAGACCATATCGTGGTTCACGGGTACACAGCCCTCGTCGGCTTCTGGGCAAAGCCCATTCATGCCTTGCGATTGAACTTTGATCTGGAACACACCAATTACGACAACGTGATCGTTCGCGTAGCTCCACGCAAGGAGTCACGGTACCGGTTCCAGGCGGGCTACACTCCCCGGCCCTGGGCGGTGTTGAGCGGGTCCGTCAACATTCTGGAGGATGCAAACGGCGACTCATTGACCAATTACGTGGCGCACAACCAAAACTACGGACTGACCGCCTCGCTCGCACCTAACGAGCGCTTCGGCCTGGATCTCGCCTACAACTACAACAACGTGATCCAGAATGCCCTCATCTGCTTCAACGACACACCGCCGGCCGGCGCGAACCTACCCTTCGTAACCAACGCCGGTTCTTGTGCCGCAAACGATCCCGCCAATCCGTTATTCGCCAACTCGTACTACACCAACCACACGAATTTTGGGATGAGCACTGTGAGGTTTAAGCCCGCGAAGCGCGTGACAGCCAATTTTGGCCTGAGTATCACCAATGTGGACGGGAGCATTCCGCAGTTCAATATTCTGCAACCTCTTGGGTCGTCGCAATACAGGTACTACCAGCCGGTGGCGGCCGTAAGCGTCGCTTTTGGACCGAAACTGGCCTGGAACACGGGCTGGAATTACTACCAATACAACGAAGGGTCGTTTGTCGGGCCGACGGCGCCCCGATATTTTCACGCCAACTCGCTGACCGAGTCCCTACGTTACGAATTCTAATGATCTTGGCGTAGAACATTCACGTGTCTAGGGGCTATCTGCCGAGCACTCAGGACGACAAGGGGTTAAGGGTCGGGTTCCGGCTTCGGTTCCCGTTATGGAAACTTTTGTGTTGGTCAGGTCGCTGATCTTTCGTTGCTTTCGCTATCACTCGTAGAGGATAATCAGTATCGGTATGCCTTGACTGGCCGCATGGCACGAACTTCTCCTCCGTGAACCTGCCGAACTCCATTACGCTGACCCGCATCCTCAGCATCCCTCTGCTGATGTGGGTTTTATCCACCAGCCGGTTTGCGGCGGTGGGCGGCGAGAAAGAATTGCTGGCGGCCGCGCTGTTCATTGCGGCGTCGATCACCGACGGCATTGACGGATACCTGGCCCGCAAGCGCGGGCAAATCACCACCATTGGAATTCTGCTGGACCCGCTGGCTGACAAGCTTTTGATTGCGGCAGCATTTGTGACACTGGTGCAGTTCAATCCCAGCCTGGTGCCGGCGTGGATTGCGGTGGTCATCATTGGCCGCGAGTTCCTGGTCAGCGGTCTGCGCTCGATTGCCGCGACCGAAGGCTTTACCATCGAGGCCAGCGATCTGGGCAAGTTCAAGATGCTGGTGCAAATCGTTTCGGTGGTGGCGGTGATTCTTGCGCACCGCTGGACCGAGTGGCCCATCTACGGCTCGTTCTTTTTCCCTGTAAGCGTCATTGCGCGCATATCCATCTGGTTCATGGTCTTCTTATCGCTTCTTTCCGCTATCGATTACTTTGTTGCGTTCTGGTCGAAGATTGACCGGCGCGTGGTGAAGCGGCGCAAGCGGGCCTTCGTCCTGAGCCGGCGGAGGAAGCACAATGTTCCCGCCACCTGAGGACGCTGAAGGGAATTCCATTGCAGAATTTTCCCCTGAAGAGCGTGCGCTGCTTTTGAAGCTGGCGCATGAGGCAATCGCAACCGCTGCCGCGGGAAGAAAGTTCGTTCAGGAAGCGCCGTCGGTTCACCTTTCCGAGCCGCGCGGAGCGTTCACCACCCTCTACCTTCACGGCGAGTTGCGCGGCTGCGTGGGGTACGCCACTCCGATCGCTCCGCTTTACCGCACCGTGGCCGACACGGCGCAGGCCGCGGCGTTTGATGATCCCCGGTTCCCGCCGCTGCGGGCTGACGAAGTTCCTGCTTTGGAAGTGTCACTCAGCATTCTGTCGGCTTTGCGGGCGATCGATCCTCGTGACATTGAGATTGGACGTCATGGCCTGGTCGTGGGACTCTCGAGCCAGCGCGGGTTGTTGTTGCCTCAAGTGCCTGTAGAGCATGGATGGGATCGGGTTACGTTTCTCGAACAGACTTGCCGCAAGGCCGGGTTGCCGCTCGATGCGTGGGAGCACGGGGCGACGGTAGAGGCGTTTACGGCGGAAGTGTTTGGGGATCGATAGGTCCCTTTGTCATTCCGAGCATCGCGAGGAATCTGCTGTTTGCCTCTGGTAAGACGCGGGCGGGGGCGCCCGCGCCACATTGAGCAGGGTTGTATACTGCCGCTCACTTCTCATGGGGACCGATCACGAATGGTGAAAGCACTTCTCTTAATTCTCTGTCTCTCAGCCACACTCGTCGCGCAGGCTCCGCCGGTTGATCCAAAGTACAAAGCTCAGATCTTCAATCGTCAGGAAGTGATGGTCCCGATGCGCGACGGTGTGCACCTGCAGACCGTGATCTTCACTCCGAAACAAGGGAGCGGGCCGCTTCCCTTTCTAATCGCGCGAACTCCTTATGGCGTGCCGTCGAGCGAGGACCGTATGGTGAGCGCGGGGAATTATGACGAGCTCATCGCCGACGGATACATTTTTGTCTTCCAGAACATTCGCGGACGCTTCAAGTCGGAAGGAAACTTCGTGATGACCCGCGCGCCACGCGATCGTAATGTGGCGAACTCGATCGACGAGGCCACCGACGCCTATGACACCATCGACTGGTTAGTGAAGAATATTCCCCACAACAATGGCAAGGCTGGGATCTGGGGCATTTCCTATCCGGGATGGCTGGTGACGCAGGCGTTGCGCGAGCCTCATCCCGCGCTGAAGGCGGCGAGCGAGCAGGCGTCTCCTGACGATATGTTCGTCAACGATGACTTCCATCACAATGGGGCGTTTCGCTTGAGCTACGGCTTCGAGTATTCGGCATTGCTTGAGACTTCGCAGGAAGAGAACACACACTTCGCTTTCGATAAGTACGACACTTATGAGTGGTATCTCGATCTGGGTGCGCTCTCAAATGCGAACAAGAACTATTTCCACGACAAGCTTCCGACCTGGAACGACTTCGTCGAACATCCCAACCACGATTTCTGGAAAGAGCGCGCGGTCACAGCTTCGCTGAAGCACACGACGGTTCCGAACCTCAATGTTGCCGGATGGTACGACCAGGAAGATTTCGTTGGGCCCGCGCGCATCTACGCCACACTCGAAGAAACCGACGATCAGCATTTGAACTACTTTGTCGCAGGGCCGTGGAATCACGGCGGATGGATGAGTACGAACCAGCGCAAGCTGGGTGACATCGATTTCGGAAGCGACACGGCGAAATATTACCGCGCGAATATTTTCGCGCCCTGGTTTGCCTACTGGCTACATGGGAAAGGGACATTGCACGAGCCGGAGGCATGGACTTTTGAGACAGGATCGAACCTTTGGAAGAAGTACGACCAATGGCCGCCGAAACAGGGGATCGCCGAAAAGAAACTCTACTTTCGTCAGAACCGCACGTTATCGTTTGATGCGCCCACCGAAAAGCAGGGCTTCGACAGTTACGTTTCCGATCCGGCGAATCCTGTGCCGTATCGTCCGCGCCCGGTGACGCCGACTTATCCCGGCAAAGAGTGGCCGATCTGGCTGGTGCAGGACCAGCGTTTCGCTGACCATCGCCCCGATGTGCTTTCGTGGAAGACCGAGCCTTTGAAAGACGACGTGGTCGTGACTGGCGACATTGTCGCGGATCTGTACGCGTCCACCTCGGGAAGCGACAGCGACTGGGCGGTCAAGCTGATCGATGTGTATCCCGATGACTATCAGAGAGTCACGGACGATGACGCGGCGCACGGGGCGGGGCCGGTGCTGAATGGCTACGAGTTGATTGTGGCCGATGACATCCTGCGCGGACGCTTTCGCAATGGTCTCGAAACTCCCGAGCCCATTACGCCCGACAAGCTCACCGAGTTCAAGGTCGATCTTCATCCCAACGATCACGCGTTTCTGAAAGGGCACCGGATCATGGTGCAGGTGCAGAGCACGTGGTTTCCGGTGTACGACCGCAATCCGCAGAAATACGTGGAGAACATCTACAAGGCGACCGACGCCGACTACATCAAGGCCACGCAAAAAATCTACAGGCAGAACGACGCCGCTTCGTCGATCATCTTGCCGGTAGCCACGCGGTAAGCTTGGTTACAATTCTGAAGCTTGAGCGCCTCCATCGAACCCGTCGGGCGTCAGACCCAGCAGCGGACTTCGCTGCTTGAGCTGGCTGCATCGTTCCTGAAATTAGGATCGATTGCCTTCGGTGGCCCGGCGGCGCACGTCGCGCTTATCGAGCAAGAGGTCGTAACCCGGCGTGGCTGGGTCACTCAGCAGGAGTTCCTCGACTTTCTCGGGCTCGGCAACCTGATTCCCGGACCGACTTCCACTGAGATGGCCATCTACATTGGCCGCCGGCTGAGAGGCTGGGTTGGCCTGCTGGTGGCGGGCGTCTCGTTCATTCTTCCTTCGAGCCTGATGGTTGCCGCCCTGGCGTGGGCGTACGTGCGTTTCGGGTCTTTGCCGCAGATCGCCGGTGTGCTCTACGGCGTGAAACCGGTGGTGATCGCGGTGATTGTGCAGGCGGTGTTTCGGCTGGGAAGGACGGCTCTGAAGTCCGCGTGGCTGATTTCGTTGTGCGTGGCGGCGACCGTGGCCGCGGCGTTGGGAGTGAATGGCCTGTTGATTTTCGCCATCGTGGGATTGGTGACTGCGCTGGCCTTCCAGATTCGTTCCAAGAGACCGGTTGGTCGTACGGCGGCGCTGCTGGCGGGTGGCGGCGGAGTGGCCGGAGCAGCGGCGGCTCCTTTCAGCCTGAAAGCCTTGTTTCTGGTCTTCCTGAAAATCGGAGCGATCCTTTTCGGGGGCGGGTATGTGCTGGTGGCGTTCCTAAGGTCGAACCTGGTGCAGGGGCTGGGATGGATCTCCGAGCGCCAACTGCTCGATGCGATTGCCATGGGACAGGTGACGCCCGGGCCGATCTCTACGGCGGCAACGTTCCTGGGCTACATTCTGGCCGGTCTTCCCGGCGCTGCTGTCGCCACGGTGGCAATCTTCCTTCCGGCGTTCGTGCTGGTCGCGATCACGGGACCGTTTGTGCCGCAGCTGCGACGCTCTCCCCTGGCGGGAGCCGTGCTCGATGGCATCAACGTCGCCGCGCTTGCCATTATTGTCGTGGTGGCCTGGCAGCTGGGCCGCTCGGCCATTGTCGATTGGGTGACGTTGGCGATCGCGGTGGTCAGCGGGTTCCTGCTAATTCGGTATCGGGTGAACTCGGCGTGGTTGGTGCTGGGGGGTGCGGGCGCGGGGACGATGGCGTCTCTGCTGATTCGCTAGGGGTGCGTCGATCGTTATCGATGGGCTGCGATAGCACGGGCAGAGAAACAAAGCTTTTGAACGCAGAGGTCGCAGAGAACATCCGCGGAGAACGCGAAGAAGGGCTTGTTTCAGGCACTGCGCGCGAGATCCCTCCCCTCGCTTCGCTCGGGGTCGGGATGACGTCTTTCTTTTGGTTAGAGTGGATTCGGCTCCAGTGGTCGATGCGTGTGGCGCACGGGGCAAGTAACTTTTCTTGCCAGAAGCGCATCATACGGCTTGAAGAAAAGCGCTCTTCGTGGCACAAAAGTAATGTTGGTTCCCCCGTCTTGGTGCTATATGTTGAGAAAGCTTTTTCCCAAGGGGGCGTTATGGAACTTACCATCCTGATAATTGGCCTGCTGATTGTCGGATCCCGGATTCGCGGGAATCCCCACATCATGCTGCGGTAGAAGATCGGGCGTCAGGCTTCAGCAAAAACCCAGAAAACAAGGGATCGTGGAATCTCATTCCCTCCCAAACCCCTGTCATGTTGAGCGTGGTCGAAGCACGCCTACCCGGCCATCAAGATCTGCCGAGGGCTGTAATCACGGCGCAAGATAGAGCTTAAGGGGAAGAATTTTGGCGTAATGGCCGAAGTCACCGTCCGTGGTGAGGATCTGCCAACCGCGCGATAAGGCCACCGCGCAAATCAGAAAATCAATCGGTGATCCGGCGATGCCACGGGCGCGGCATTGATTGCTCATGCTGGCTGCTTGCTCATAGTCGTTCGCCCGCAGAATGGGGTCCTCGAAAGCGCGCAACCGGTCGCGGAGCCGCACGAATTGTTGCTGCTCACGAATACCGGAGAGTAATTCCTGGCGAACGGATCCGATCATCTGCGCGCGGCCTTCGCGAATCAGTTCTCGCAAAGCATCTGAAACTTTCAGCTCTTTGGAGCTGCGTTCGTCGCTCCTGCGACGCAGTGCCAGAGACCATACCGGAGTATCCACCAGAACCATCACCGGCGTTTTCCGCGCCGCTCGGCTTTGTAGTCGTAGCTTGGATCAAAGTCGAACTTGCCAAAGTCCTGCAGGAGCTCTAGCTGCTTCCTCCGCCGGACGTACTCCGCCAACGCGGCCGTGACGGCTTCTTTCTTGGTTTTGTGGCCGCCCGAGCGGCGGGCTTCCTCAATCAGTTTGTCGTCGAGGGCGAGGTTGGTGGGCATGTGTAGATTTTCACACGTCATGATGTGTAAATCAAGGGGGCTCTTGCGGTGGGGAACAAAGCTTTTGAACGCAAAGGTCGCAAAGAACATCCGCAAAGGGCGCTAAGAAGGGCTTGTTTCCAGGTATTGCGCGCCAGATGCCCTCGCTTTACTTGGGGCGAGGTTGGATTGGTGGGTTGTGACTGCTGAGAGTTTTCCTCTGGCCAGACGCGGGCAGGAGTGCCCGCGCCACAAACAAAAAACGGGGAGAAGCTTTCGCTTCTCCCCGTCTTTGATTCGGCTCTGGCTTCTTACTGCTGCTCGTCTAACTCGACGACATCGCCGGAGTGCACGTCTTCGAGAGCATAGACGATCATACCGGTGGAGGTGGTCGGCGTGGTGCTCAGGATCACCAGTTCGCCAACGGCGCGGCGTGGAAGGTCAGCCACATGAATCTTTGGGCCCCTGTCGTGAGAGGTCAGCATCGTCGGCTCAATCACCGGAGGATTCTTCTGCGAATCTTCGGTGGCCGACGCCTTGAACGAGAGCGAGTCGACCGGATCGTGCAGGTCGTGCTCGTAGCTGCGGACGGCGCGGAAGTAGTCTCCTACTTTGATTCCCTGGCTGGAGCCGACATTCAGATACACCTTCATGCCCGTTCCCAGTTCGGAGTCGAAGTCCTTGGCCATTACGATGCGGCCTTGAACTTTGCCGGTCGAAGGTAGAAAGCGGTCGAAGTGCACTGGAGGATGGAACGCGATCGCCGATTTCTCGACGAACGGCATGGCGATGTCGCCAGGAACAATGCCGTCGCAGCTGAATTCGACTTCCGCGATCGCCATCTTGCTGCGGGTGTCGACGACTCGCACACGCGCCAGCTCAGAGTACGGCTGCCCGGTAGCATTTAACAGCGCGTGCTGGCCGGCGAACAACTCGTATTTGTTGGGATCGATCAGTTCCCGCACGATCGTATATTGCTGCCCGGTCTGGTAGCCGCTACCCGCCATGAAGATCATGTCGCCATTGACGAATTTGGTGGTGTTGGGAGTTTCCAGACCACCCGCGACAAAATTCACGTTGGGAACAGCCTGCTTCGAAATGAAGCCGGCGCAATAGAGATCGGCGTTAGTCGGGGTTTGGACACGCTCAATGGGGAATCCGACTCGGGTAAACTGCGTCTTATCGGGAGTGGCCGGCTCTCCGGCATCGGCGGAACCAGCCTGCTGCGCGTAGGCGCCTGCGGCCAGCAGAAGCACCAACAATAGTCCTGTTTTCTTCATCTTACCTCCGAGTTCAGGGCCCGGGCGCTATGCGCCTTATCCCCGCTAAGTGTTGCAATAAAAAGGGTTTCTGCTCGGACAGTAACAAGAGGGGTGGGTGCGGTCAAGGTTACGCAGGTGTCGGAACTCTCACGCGGAGACTTCTGAAAACCGAAAATTGTTAATCCGTTGTTGCATCTACAATTACGCGCCTGTAATATCGCGCCGACCCGCTCACAACGATGGCAAGTCTATCCAACAGCTACGTTTCCCGCCTGCTGCCGTTAAGGCTGCCGCGGGTGTGTGTGGCTGTCATCGGAGAAGACGCCTCGGAGATGATCGAGAAGGCAGAGTCTCTGGTCCGTGATAACACCTTCCTGGAGTTCAGGTTAGATTACCTTACGAAGCCCGCCCTGGCGCTTCCGAAGATCAAGGAATTCACCGACTACCATCCCCACGTGGTCTTTATCGCGACCTGCCGCCGTGCCGCGAGCGGGGGAAAGTTCAAAGGATCCATCGCCTCGCAGCTTGAGGTCTTGAGCAAGGCGATTGCGGCCGGATGTCAACTGGTCGATGTCGAACTGCAGACGGCGGCGAAGTGTAAGCCGGACCAACTGCAAAAGCTGCGGACGCGGGCGGCGCTGGTCCTCTCTTTCCACGACTTCCACGGCACCAAGAAGCTGGAAGAGACGTTGGGAAAGATGACGGTGTATCCGGCGGATTATTACAAGATCGTCACTACGGCGACGACGCTCTCTGACAATGTAACGATGATGAAGTTCCTCGAGCAGCGCAACGACCGGCACTCGTTGATCGGGCTGTGCATGGGAGAGCAAGGCATCATCAGCCGCGTGCTGGGAGTTCGTGCGGGAAGCGTTTTCACATTTGCTGCCGTCAGCGAAGAGCAGCGCACCGCACCGGGACAGATTACAGCGCAGGAGTTGCGCAGCACGTACCGCATCGATCAGGTAGACGCGGCGACGCGTGTTTATGGGGTCGCGGGAGATCCCGTCGCGCATTCGCTTTCTCCCGCCATCATGAATGCTGCGCTACGGCGAGAGAATGTGAATGGCGTCTATCTCGCGCTGCACGCGAAGACTTTGAAAGATCTGCTGGCGATCGTGCGCGACATCCCGATTCATGGCTTGTCGATCACCATGCCTTACAAGCAAGCCATCGTTGAGCATTTGGATAATACCGATTCGCACACCACCAAGATTGGCGCATGCAACACGGTGGTGCGCGCACAGGATGGAAAGCTTTACGGGTTTAATACGGATGCGGCGGGAGTGGTGCGTCCTCTGGAGCAGAGAATTTCGATCGATCAGGCGAAGATTCTGGTATTGGGTGCGGGGGGCGCGGCGCGGGCGGCGGTGTTCGGGTTGAAGGAGCGCGGAGCTGAGGTGTACATCCTGAACCGGAGCGCGGCTCCGGCTCAGAAACTGGCCCGGCAGGCGAAGGCCAAGTCGATCAAGCGTGCCGATCTGAAGAAGATGAGTTTCGATGTCATCATTAATGCCACGCCGGTGGGGATGGGAAATACGAAAGACTCGCCGCTGAACGAAGCGGAAATCAACGCAAAGTATGTATTTGACATGATTTACGAGCCGGAAGAGACCAAGCTCCTAAAGCTGGCCAAGGCCCGAGGGGCTCAAGTCATCCCGGGGATTGAGATGTTTGTGCACCAGGCGGCGCGGCAGTTCGAGATCTGGACCGGAAAACCCGCTCCCGGGGATGAGATGTTACGGGTAGTGAATGCGGCGCTCGCCCAACGGGCGGCCGCGAAGAATACAAACAACGGCAAGAAGTAAGCTCTGTGCAAAGCTGAGCTAACTCCTGATCCTGCAAGGTGTTTCCCTTAATATAGGCCGCTAAAGATGCTCGCTGCCACGAAATGGTTGCATTTTTAGTGGTTACCGACGTAATATGAGTACTGGACGCGAGCTTTGGAGCGTTCAATCTCGTCGTGGCACTGCCCTTTCTTCCAAGGTTCAAGAGACGTAGCCAAGTTCAATAGACACGTTTGAGGCGGTGGGTCTCGCCTCGAACCAAAAGTTCGGAGAGAACTCTATGGCGTGGTACGCGTACTGCCTTACTGAGCAACAGGGCCCACTGAATGGTGTACGTCCACGGCGCCCATCGATCCTTGACGGGATTCAGGGCGTCAATGGAGCTTCGGTTTTCAACTATCCCAGCGGTGAATTCACAGTTGTCGTGAGCGAGTATGACCGGGGCACGGAAAATGTCTCGCTCGATGAGAAGATGGTTTTGGAGCACGCCCGGGTGGTGAGCGTTTGCTTCCGTTCGGGAACGGTGCTGCCTTTCCGGTTCGGCACGATTTTTGACAGCGATGATGCGCTTCGTCAGGCAGTCAGAGCCAACCGCCGCGCCTTCGGCCAGAGCGTGGCCCGGCTGCGCGGCAAGGCGGAAATGCACCTTAAGTTGCTGGTGCGCGATGGTTCATTGCGCGAAGCTATGGTGGATGTCGAGTTGCCGGATACAGTCGGCGGCGAATATCTCACCAAGTTGCGCGAGAAGGCCTCGAAAGACCGCGAACGTCAGACCAAAGCACGCGCCCTATCCGTCCAGGTTCACAAGCTGTTCAATCCCCTCGAAGAAGAAATCAGCTGCAAGCGGGTCGCATCCGATGGGATGCTGATCGATATCGCGCACCTGATCGATTCGAAGTCGGTGGAAAAGTATCAGAACCGGTACAACACGGCTGCCAAGCAGTTGAAGAACTGCGAGTTGGTGATCAGCGGACCCTGGCCGCCATATCATTTTCTGCCCGGCAAGCTTCGGACAGTGGCCGGCAACTCCTAACGGGAGCCGGCCACTCCGGTTCCCCATCCGGAGTTCCTTTGCTGTCATGCTGATGCACCCAAATGTGCATTTGCCTGCACAGGTGTACCCTTTCTTAAACTTGTAATTCCCTGTTCATAATCAATCAAATCGTTATCTTGCTTGGGGTTACGCTGTGAATTGGTGGGATTCCCGGATTGGAATCTTTTGGCTGGGGAAGTGCTTTAACAGCTGCCAAGAAAAGAGGCCGCTGAAGATAGCATGACCTTCACTCTCCATTGTTCTCGACATCTCCATTTGAGCCGCCCCGATTGGCGGGACGGTGCCTTGCATCGCCTTTCCTGACATTTCCCTTCCATTACCCTCGCCTCTTTTGAATTGTGGCCCCAGAGATGGGGCCGCTTTTTTTGTGCTCTCAGCTATCAGCTATCAGCTCTTAGCTCCTAGCGACCCCCTCGCTCGCGCTGTCCAACTCCGCTCAAGATGACAGGGGAAGAGACAAGTTCAGTCATCACGGCGGGGCGATAAGGTCCGGTAGATTCCGGTGTGAGCCGGGGGAGTGATTTAGACTTGGGGGTTTCCGGAGATGCTCATGCGCCTTTGCGGTTTGTTGCTGCTTACCGTTCTTGCGTTCAACCTGGAGGGTCAAACTCCAGCTCAGAAGTCTTCTTATGATTCGGAAGGGCGGCCGCCCAAGGCGAAGACCTACTCCGCCGAACTGACGCAGAACCTGATTGCGCTGCGGGACGCTGCTTTGACGGATGACTATGCATACAAACAAGTCGCCTACCTGAGCGACAACATCGGCCCGCGGCCTACCGGTTGGCCGCAGACGGATGCGGCGGTTCACTACGTAGCCGAGGAGTTGCGCAAGCTGGGGCTCGACGTTCATCTGGAGGAAGTGCATGTGCCGCGCTGGATGCGCGGAACGGAGTCGGCCGAGTTGATTGAATATCCGGGACAAGCGAGTGGCGCGACGCAGAAGATCGTCTTGACAGCTTTGGGAGGAAACGCACCCACGCCAACCGGAGGGCTCTCTGGAGAAGTGGTTGTGGCCACCAGCTTTGATGATCTGCAGGCGATTGGACGCCAGAAAGTGTCTGGGAAAATTGTGCTCTTTAATGTGCCCTTCGATGAGAAGAAAGCGATGGCGGGGTCTTGGGGCGAAGCTTATGGCGAAGCGGTCGACTATCGGAGCCGGGGCGCAAAGGAGGCGGCCGCGATGGGCGCAGTGGCGTGCCTGGTCCGCTCGGTCGGAGGAGCGGACTACCGGATTGCGCACACCGGGCACAACACCAGCGCAGGAATTCCCGCTGGAGCGGTTACCGCTGAAGATGCCGATCTCATCGCGCATCTCGCGGCGCAAGGCAAGATCCGCATGCACCTGGTGCTCGAAGCGCACACTGGAGAAGATACGGTCAGTTACAACGTGATTGGCGATCTGAAGGGATCGGAGCATCCCGAGCAAGTTGTCGTTGTGTCGGGGCATTTGGACTCGTGGGATCTGGGCACCGGAGCGATTGACGATGCCGCTGGAGTTGCGGTGGCGATGGAGACGGCTGAACTGGTGCATCGTTTGGGATTGCATCCGCGACGCACGATTCGCGTGATTGCCTGGATGGACGAAGAAAACGGCGGCCACGGACACGACACTTACGCGAAGGATTATGCCGGCGAGTTTGCGAATCACGTGGCGGCGATTGAGAGCGATTTGGGATCGGATCATCCGCTCGGATTCAATGCCAGGATCAGCGCGGATGCGGCGGCATGGCTCGCGCCGGTGCAGCAGGTGTTGAAGCCGGTCGGCGCAAATCTGATACGGCTGACGACCTATAGCCCGGGCTCTGACATTGCTCCGCTGGTGCAGGCAGGAGTGCCGGGCCTCGGCATCATTCAAGATGGACGCACTTACTTCAACTATCACCACACGGCGGCAGATACGCTGGATAAGGTGAATCCGCAGATGTTGCGAGAGAATGCGGCGGCGATGGCGGTGATGGGGTATGCGTTGGCGGAAATGGAGGAGAGGCTGCCGAGATAGATTCATGTGGCGCCGGCGGAAAGCAGATTCCTCCCTCCGGTCGGAATGACAATTTGGAGAGGGTAGCGTTTGTATTCGGTAGTTTGCTTGTGGTGAGACGCGGGCAAGAGTGCCCGCGCTACATGATGCGGGATGGCTATCTTCGTTTGGCCGACGGGTGACTTCCGCGGGCCAAATACTGCTGATCCAGGGCTTGCCGAATCAGAGTTTTGATGACCGCTTGTCGGCTGATGTTCAATTCTTTTGCGGCCCGGTCGAGTTCTTCCGGCATGCCTGGGGCGAGATCGACGTTGACCCTCTGGATCGGGCCGTATCAGGGTGTGGCTTCAGCCACACCGCCACTCGTCCACTGAATCAAGAAAGAGCCGCCGGGTTGAATCGGCGGCTGAAGTTTTGAATCAATCTGCCTGGTGATACCTGTTTACCCTAGGGCGGGCTTACGGGGTTCGCAGGAAGCCGTAATGCACATTGTTATTGTCGATATACTGTCCGGTGATCACCCCAAACATGTTGGGGGTCTCAGGAAGGGTACCCTGGCCAGCGCCCGTCCCCGCTCCCGGAGCGTCGAAGGTGGTGATGACGCCGAACGGGTCCCGTTCGAAGCCGTGATTCACGCCGTTCGCGTCGATGTATTGTCCTGTAATGTCCCCCAATAGGTCGATGCCCTCAGGGATGGTGCCCTGGCCAGAGCCTGTGCCCGCCTCCGGAACGCTGAATCTGGCGGTGGCGCCGAACCGACGGCGCGCGTAGCCGTGATTCACGCCGCTCGAGTCGATGTAATTTCCCGTGGTCTCTCCCAGGTCGTTGATGCTTGAGGGTGAACTTCCTTGGCCGGGGGCCGTGCCTGCGCCCTTCACGTTGTATTCGTCAATCTTGCCGTCCGCAGCGCGCATGTAGGCGTGGAGCGCGCCGCTCGAATCAAAGTAAGTTCCCGTCACCGTCCCTTCTGTGTTGAGAGCGCTTGCGATTGCGGGAAACGTGTTTACGGAGCCTTCGGGATCGTATGAGGTGAAGGTGTGGTAAGGCGGAGCGGTGACGAAGCCGTGGGCTACGCTACTTGCGTCGATGTAGTATCCGGCGACCTCCCCTCTCTGGTTGATGTTGCCCGAGAAAGTTCCCTGGCCGGCGCCTTGCCCGGCGTCGGGATCGCTCAAACTGATGAAGGTGTCGAACGGAGCAGCAGTCACGAACCCGTGAGCCACGCTATTTGCGTCAATGTAGTAACCTGCAGCGACTCCGAACAAGTTGATGCTGAAAGTAATAGTGCCCTGATTCGCGGCTGTGCCCGCGCCCGGAGCATTAAATGTGGTGAAGGTGTCGGCGGATCCACAGCCCGAAACGCACTCGTAGCCGTGAAATACGTTGCCGTCATCAAGGTAGGATCCCACGACAGTCCCCTGCGGGTTGATGCCAAAGCCCCCAGTACCCTGGCCGGCGCCTGTGCCCGCGCCCGGAGCACTAAATGAGGTGATGGTTTGAGCGCTTGCTAAACCACATGCGAGAAGTACAACGCTTATCATTTTCCAAAGCTGAGCGGTCATGCTGAAACTCCTTAGAAGCAGTGGGTAGGGTTAGTCGTTGCGTGATTGTCTTGGAGACGGAAGGCATGACTGCCTGCCACCTCCGGCTAACTTTGCGACACAGATGAGCCTCTCCCTCGCTGGCATTCCAGCGAGGGATGCGCGACCTCCGAGATTCACGCCGTCCGCCTGCTCGACGCAGCCCAACCGTTCATGTGCAACTCAGAGCAGAAGCGTGTGCTGTTGCGGGCACGGCATGTGCGAAAGCATTTGAGTTGCCGTTGCAGATCGCTCAACCTCAGGCTTGGTACGGCAGGAGGGAACACAGGGATAAACCACTCGCGTAGTAGCACGACTTCACAAAAGCGTTATTTGAAGTCGCATTGGTTGGCCGACTCGATTGCGGAAAGCCGGGCGCCCATCTACAAGAAACCGGACTCTGGCAAGGCCGATTCTATGAGAAAGAAGAGAGTGCTTGCACAATGCAACTGGTAGTATTTAGCAATCAGTCAGAGAATTCCTTGGGAGTCAGCCGTTGGCGACGACCCTATTTGCCAACACAACCAGTTCTCATTTGCAACCGGTTGTACAATCATTGGGGCGAGCAACGTCCAACCGGAGTGGAGGAAGAGTGGGCAAGGATCACAGGTCAGAGTGCGTGATGAACCGAATGGTCGAAATGTTTGGCGATCAGTGGAGTCTGCTCGTCATCCGCGACATCATGTTCATGAACCGAAGGCACTTTCGCGAGCTCCTTACCGAGTCTCAAGAAAGGATTGCGTCGAATATTTTGGCCGATCGTCTGCAAAAGCTCGTCAAGCAAGGGATCATCGTCAAGTCTGATGATCCCAGCCACAAGCAGAAGGCCATTTACAGTCTTACGGAAAAAGGCATCGACTTGCTTCCTCTGCTGATGGAGATGAGTGCATGGGGGCAAAAGCACGTGCCGGGATCCGGGCTGAGGGGCCTGGCTCGGGTGCTGGAAGAAGGAGGACCGAAGCTGAGGGCCGATTTTATGACTGAACTTCGCGAGTCGCACCGCCCGCAGTCAGTCGCCAAGAAAAAGGCCCGTCGCCCCCTTCGGAACCGAGCCACGACTACAAGAAGGTAGCGTGCATGCAGCGTTCTATTTGGCATGGCCATTCAAGTACAATTCGAGGCTGCATGCAGCGAGGAGCGTGTATGGGGAAATTGTTGCTGTTACTGGTTTGTCTCATTTCACCAGCAATCGCCCAGACCATTCCAGAGGGAATTGGACAGGGCTACGATGGCGAGCTAAAGCATGTAAGCAGTCAACTGCTGGCCTTGGCGGAGGCCACGCCCACAGATAAGTTCGCGTGGCGGCCATCGCCCGGTGTGCGCTCTACGAGTGAAGTGTACATGCACATCGTCACCGCCAACTTTTACTATCTGAGCGTTGTCGGAAAACAGACAATGCCGATTGAGATCAAACCGGGATTTGAAAAATCGGTCACTGCTAAGGCCGACGTGATCTTATGGCTGAAGCGTTCGTTAGATGCCGCGCGCGACGCACGGGCCAGGGAAACCCCCAAAGAGCTGGAGAGAAAGGTTGAGTTTCTGATGCGAAGCACTACGGCCGACGCTGTCTATCTTCGCCTGATCATTCACTGCAACGAGCACATGGGGCAGCTTATCGCTTATGCGCGCATGACAGGCGTGACCCCGCCGTGGTCGAAAGACTAGAGCAGCCTTAGCCAGCAATCCCGTGGGCAGCCTCGTCACAATGGCTCAGAGACTTTCCTTGGCATTGAATTAAAGGTAGAAATGTCTTTTTTCTCCATACAGCCCCTGAAGGGGCGTCCGAGGGTAGACGAGTTGCGGTGTGGCTGAAGCCACACCCTGATACGAATCGCGACGATACGAATCGCGGCGTGGTAAGAGGCGGGCGAGGGCGCCCGCGCCGCGTGGGATTATTTGGCGATCGGCAGAAAGCAGATTCCTCCCTTCGGTCGGAATGACAATGTTGGAGAGGGTGGCGTTGGATTCGGTGGTTTGCTTGTGGTGGGACGCGGGCAAGAGTGCCCGCGCCACATGGGCATCGCCCGCGCCATATTTTTCACGTCCCACATTTTTCTAAGTCTCAGTCTCAGTGGCCTCCGGCTACGAACCAGGGGCTGAATTCTGACGTTAGGTAGAACTGGATCATTTCCGTCGAGACTTGCAGGGTGCCGGGTTCGCCGGGATGGGTTTGGTCTTGAATGTATTGGAACGGTAGCCACGACAAGCCATCGCTGCGTTTGGTTGGACCCGCTGTCCAGAAGTATGGTCCCCAGGCCAGCCATGGAGCTACCGCGTAACGCAGATCGCCAGCCGTAGGATCGATCACGCCGGTGCGGATCTGGTTGATCTGGGCTTCGATCAGCCACTTGGTGGAGAATCCGTACTCGTAGGCGAAGGGCTCGGGGTTCAACGTTCCCGGGGACGCATAGCCTCCGTAGATGCGGCTGTGCAGGAACATTTCTTTGACGTTGGGAAATTGCGTACGCACGAAACGCGCCGTGGTTCCGACGTCGTGTTCGTAAGCGCAGGCATCGATGGCCGACGTCGCGGAGCAGTTAGTGGTGGGTATCAGCGATTGCGTCGGGAAACTCCAGCGCGTCTTTGTAGAGAATCGCCTGCACCTGCAAGTTGGTGACTCCGGCCTTCTGAATGGCCTGCGTGCACTGGGTGTAGTTGCCGGAGCTGTTATCGGTCCACTTATCAGCCGACTGGCCTCCCTTAGCGCAGTTCACCAGCACCAGGTTGGTGTGATTGACTTGCGAATTCTGCGCGGCCTGAACGAGGAAGCTGTCGGGAGTGCATGAACTGCGGCTCAGGCTGCACCACTCGATCGTCCAGTTCGACATGCCGATGCTGATGACAACGATTTTGCCGGTGGGCGAGGGGTGTCCTTTGCTGTCGAGCGGCTGGATTTGTTGGGCAAAGCCTAAGCCGTCGGTGGCGTGGTCCACGGGAATGACGTTTGAATTCTCGTATAGCGTTCCGGCGAAGGCTCCGAGATAGAGTTGGCCGGGTTGGAAGTCGATGAGCGGAGTCGCGGTGAAATTCTGCGCGAAGGCCGCGGAGAGAAAAATGAACGGCAACATCCATGCGTAACGTGCTTTCATCATGACGCCTCCCGGGGCGGATTAAGGCAGCGCGTTGAATCCTGCGACTGGCGATCCATTGAACAGGTACCAGCCGACAACTTGGCCGGAGTCATTGACGTCTTCCGCCTGCGTGATGAAAGAGGACGGAACCTTGACCGTGACCGGAAGAAACTTTCCGCTCTGAAACATAAAGCTCATGAATTCAGACTGAGTTCCGGTGACTCCCACGATCAAGCCGCTGGAATTGATGCCGAGAGGCTCGGTGACCGCGTTGGTGGTGGTGATGTTGGTGAACTTGCCGTTGGTCTCGAGGAATCCAACTACAGTGCCGCCCTTTGAGCCGTAATATCCGATGATCTGTCCGGCGTTGTTGATTCCGGTCGCGACGGTAAAGTCCTTGGTACCCAGATTCAACGTCGAGTACTGGACGCCGTTGTAGGTGAATCCGTGCTCGCCAAGGCTGTCAGTGTAGCCGCCCACCACGACGCCCGAGTCGTTCATCCCATAGGCTTGGGTACGAAATGCGCCCGGAACATCGAGAGTGGTAAGCGTGCCGTTAATCTCGACGAAGCCATGGGTGAGCCCGTTGCTGTCGACATAGCTTCCCGCCAGCCCGCGGGTGCTGTTGATCGATTGCACCTGGGTCAGGACGGCGCCGGGAAAATCGACTGAATTAAAGGTCCCTGACACTTGGGTGAAGCCGTGGGTCAGACCAGCGGCATCGGTGTACTGTCCTGCGAGCCAGCCGGAATTGTTGATGCTGTGAGATTGGGTCAAGATTGACAGCGGGAAGTTGACAGTGTTGTAGGTGTAGCCTGCGGGAGATTGTGCGGCTGCCACGACGGCGAACAGCGATACCAGGCAGACAGCCCACCAGAATCGCACCATAGAGGTACCTCGGCTGATTTAGTTACAGATCGCCAGAGAAGACTGCGGCGCAAGAAATTCTATGGATGGTGCGCGAACATCAGCCAGGGAAGCATCCACGCAAGCCTGGTCGCGGAGAACTGACTTTCCTCACGCGCGCACGGAAGGACGTTCAGTGTGCAGTTATGACGAAGGGTAGGCCGAAATCGCTAACAAAGCAAGGTCTCAGAGGTGCAGTGGGGGCTTCAGTCGTCCCTGCGGGACTTGATGGAATGTTTTACTCTTCCCGGCGCTGAAGCGCCGGGCTATTGGCAATCGCTCCTACGGAGCTCAAGAATTGTGCGTTCTATTCCGAGACAAGTCAGAAATGTTAGCTTTTTGCCGCTGCACGCGGAAAGCAGATTCCTCCCTTCGGTCGGAATGACAATCTTTTTTTTGCTCAGTTTCCGGCCATTCCGAAGGATGAAGTTGGAATGCCCGTAACCGTCGTGACCTGGACCAGGCTGCCATCGGATTGAATGCGGAAACCGATCAGGCCGGGAAGGTGCTCGGCGAGCACGTAGAGGTAGTTGCTGTCGGCGCTGACCACGTCGTCAAGCGGGAATGCTCCGGTGGGCAGTTGCGCGGTAATGCCGTTCGAATTGAGCAGGGTGACGCTGCCATCGCTCGCGATCTTCACGCCGGAAACGGTGTCGGCGCGAGTGTTGGTGATGTAGGAATACTGATTGGGAAACGCGGGGTTGTTCGTATTCGCTGTCCAGCAGGCTGCAACACCGAAGTCCTTCAACTGATCGGTAACCGAAGTCAGAACGCCGGTTGGCGAGACGGCATAGGACGAGATGGTGCTGAAGCGAACTTCGGAGACGATGACGTGTCCGGCGTTGTCGAAGGCAAATCCGAGGGGAGCGATTCCGTTGGAGTTCTGCACCAAAGGCCCCGTGGCGCGTCCGTCAGTGCCGACTGTGAAGGTGTCGAGTTTGTTGGTCATGTGCTCAGCGACAAGCAGCAAGGTACCGTCAGGGCTGAACGAGATTTGTCCACCGAGCGCGCCGGGACCGCTCAGCTTGCGCGAGGAATTGGGAATCTGAAAAAGCTGGCCGGTGGGACTAACGCGGAAAGCGTTGATGTGCGAATTCCCCTGGTTCAGCACGTAGAGAAGATTGCCGAAGACGGTAAGGCTGTTGGGAAAAGTTCCACCAGAGGAAACTTTGCTGATGAAAGTCAGCTGTGCGCCGGCTTGCACGGAAAATGATGTGACATCGTTGCTGCCGGCGTTGGCGGCGAAGACGAACTTGCCATCCTGACTGACGGCGATCGATCCCTGAGATTTGAGGTCGATGCCTCCCGAACCGCTGCCTTGCGTGGCGAAGTTTCCAGCGAAAGTAAGCGTGCCATCCGACGCCCGGCTGTAGGACCAGACCTCATTGTTGGTAATCTGATTGGCGTTGACGTAGATCGCGCCGGTGGTTTGGGCGAGGCAGGCGGAGGTAAGAATGGTGATAAGGACGGCTAATCGGACAAGGTTCGACGAACTGCGCTCGATATTGTTCTTCATGGCACACCCCAAGCGCAGATCTGTGGGTCAGGAGCGGGACCGTTCTGACTTTCCAGAGACCGCGCAGTCTCAGGAGGACAAGATACCGTTGCCCAGGGGATGTTGCAATGGGGCGAGGAAGGAAGAAAAATCTCCCATTTTGGGAAGTATTGGTAGGCAGCCTTGGCGTCCTTTCGTGCAGTTGACGCATCTCAATTTGAGCGCATATCATCTTTGTTTGGCCTATTAGACGGGAAGGAATAAGAGGCGCGGCCCACGGGCTGCGCCTATGGCATCCATGGACAAGAAGAAGCTGGAACAGTTCAAGAAGCGGCTGGAAGCGCGGCAGCAGGAGTTGCGGCGCACGGTGATCCGCACCGAGCAGGACGGGCGCACTGCCGATGACGAAGCGACGCAAGACATTGCCGACCGCGCCGCGAGTTCTTACAACAAAGAGTTCCTCTTTCATCAGAGCAACAACGACCGCCAACTGCTGAACATGGTGGAAAGCGCGCTCGACCGCATTCGCGAAGGCAGCTTCGGAGAGTGCATTTCGTGCGGCAAGGAAATCAACGCCAAGCGTCTGGAAGCGGTGCCGTGGACGCGGCATTGCATCGAGTGCCAGGAAAAGCTGGAACAAGGCCTGTTGGAAGAACAAGAGCGCTAGTTCCCGTCGGGAAAGAAGCCGCCACGTGCTGGCGGCTTTCGTGTGTGCAGGAGCCGTTCTTTTGCGCTCCTGAATCTAGCCTGATAAACTCTTGGATTGCGTTAAGTAGAAGGGGTATTCGTGCGCGCAGAGACTCGTCGTCAACTCAAAGAAGACCGGTTCAGCCGGGCCACCATCGACGCGGCGGAAGCGACCGCCCATTGGAGCGCCGAACACCAGTCGAAGCTGCTTGCCGGTGGCATCGCCCTAGTGGTCGTAATCGCAGCCGCGATCGGGTTGTGGTACCACTTCGACCAGCAGGATCAGAAAGCCGGGGTCGACCTAAGCCGCGCGTTGCGAACGCTGGACACGCAGATCCGCCCCGCGGGGACGCCCGCGGAGCCTGACTTTCCCAGCTTTGCTTCCGACAAGGAACGGGCGACTGAAGCGCACAAGCAGTTCCAGGCGATCGTCGATCAGTATCCGCACACCCACTCCGCCGAAATCGCGCATTATTTTGTGGGACGGACTTCCGCAGATTTGGGAGACAATGCCGCCGCGGAGCGCGAGTTCAAGGACGTAGCGTCGTCAGGAAACAAAGACCTGTCTTCGCTGGCCCAACTCGCTTTGGCGTCGGTGTATCGCACGACAGGCCGCAACAAAGACGCTATCGAAATCTACAAGAAGTTAGCCGACAAACCCACCAACTCCGTCGGCAAGGCCACGGCCCAACTGGAATTAGCGGACACGTATCAAGCCGACCAGCAGCCGGTCGAAGCCAAGCGCATCTACGAGCAGGTGCAGAAGGAAAATCCTTCCACGCAAGCGGCGCAGATCGCGGCGGCGAAACTGACGGAAATTAAGCAATAAGGCTCTGGGCTTTCGGCTTAGGTTCTAGCAGGCTGCGGAAAATCTCGGTTTCGCGAATGCAGCCCCTAAAGGGGTAATTCAAAACGAACGACCTGCGGTACCGCTGAAGCGGTACCCTGATACAAATCTGGTTTTTTCCAGAGCCTGCTAGGACTCTCGAAAGAGTTTCTGCCATTGTTCGGGTCCGGTGGGTTTAGTTTGAGCCAGCTTTATGTTTTCCTCAACGTGCTCTTTGTGACCCATTCCAATTAGCGCAGTCGTCAATCCCGGAGCGGAGCGCGCGAACTGAATGGCGTTCGCGGAATCTGTCTTCATCCCTAAAATTTCTCCCACTGATTCGGGCAGGCTGTGAGCGAGGCGTCCCTGGTAGAGCGAGGCGCTGCCCATCACCGCAATTCCCAGCTGTGCAGCGGCGGCGAAGAGGGGCATCTTTTCTTCTCCAGCACCCTGGTTGGGTAAACTGTATGCCTCGGGCATGGACAGATTGAAAGGTGCCTGCAGGAAACGAAAGTGGTGGCTTTTCCCTCCGACTTCCTCCGCAACCGCAGCGATCGCAAATAGATCGAGATAATCACGCGCCGTGTCGGGTACGCGGAAACCCTTCCATGTCGCCATCCCGTAAAAAGTAAGTTTGCCCGCTTTCACCTGGTTTTCGAGCATGATGAACGCCCCCTTCACGCGATCAAGAAAGGCTTCCCGCGAGATGTCGCTCAATTGCGATTCGGGATTGTGCAGATAGAAAAGATCCAGCGTCTCGAGGCCCAGGTTCTTGCGCGAGCGGTCGATCTGATTCTCTAGATACGCGGGAGCGATGCAATGCATTCCGCCTGTAAGTTGCGTGGGATCTACAATTCCAGACTCGATATATTCGCGCATCACGTAGCCGCGTGGATCGGCCGGCAAATTGCCGTCGAAAGAGAGGTATCCGGCCTTGGTTGAGACGAAGACTTCATCGCGCTGCAATTCGTCGGCGAAGATCTTCAAAGCCGCCCCGATGTTGCGCTCCGATCGCTGGTGCCGGTAGTTGATGGCGGTGTCGAGTACGTTAATCCCTGAGCGCAGGGCTGCGACGATGGCTTCCGTGTACTCGATGTCGGCCCCGTCATCGGGTTCGCCGAGATAGGTGCCGAGTCCGATTGACGAGAGGCAGAGTTGGCCAGTCGCATTGGGAAGCTGACGATAATTCCCCGCGTCGCGCAGTTTGGGAAAACGGTCGCGGTAACGGGCTGTGGCTTCGGGCGTGGCGTGTCCGGTGAGCATGGGCGGTTAGTGTAGCAGTTGGGTGGATGAGAAATCGGGTCACGGATGATGACAGAGCTGGCGCCCGGGCTTTTGACAACTCAGGCATGAGAATTCCGAGTCATGGGCCAGGCGCGGTCGCAGCGTCGCAAGCGGCGTCTCCGGCGAAATCATCCGCTACGAATGTGCGGGGCGCCGCCTGTTAAGTATCCCGATTGCACGTTGATATGGTTCTTGGTGCAGGAAAAGCGCAGGCTTGTGGAATCGCCTGGTTACAGCAGTTGACCTTCAAAAAGGCGAAGCAAAAGCGCACGCTTGTGCTATCGCCTTCCATGAGAAGGCCGGTCGGAGTCAAGTCGATTTTGTTCTTGCTTTGAGAGGCATCGTTTTTCTCTTGCCGAGGAGCCACTGTCGCCATGCTTCCATTCGCACTCTCGAGGAGCGATTCGTTCGCTCGGTGCAGGTTGGGCGTTCTCGGTTCAGCCGACGCTGCCATCTGATTGGCGCCCTGTGGTTCTACTCTTAATGAGAGTCGAACCCGGGCCAGGCGATAGACGCAGTCACCGCAACTCGGCTTTGGCTTTTGTCTTTCCTCTTCCTGGAACGGTTTTGACTTTGGTTTTGCGTTTTGTTTTACGCAGCCACGGCAACGTTCACGCGGCTGCTGTTGTGCAACGGTTGGTAGACTTCTCCGCTCACCCACAGATGATGCAGCAGCACCGCCAGCTTTCTCGCCGTGGCAATGATGGCTCGCTTCTTCCCACTTTTTCCGCCGCGCTCGGCCAGCTTCAGTCCCCAGCGCCGCAAGTCACAATCAATGCCAAACGGGCCCAGGATATGCTGCGCTCCCTGCACCAGCAGCGTGCGCAGATAAGGATCACCTTCCTTGCTGATGTGCATCTGTGGCTGGCTCTGGCCCGAGTTCCTGCGGCCGGGTTGCAGCCCCAGATAGCAGCCCACATCGCGGCTCTTACGGAAGCGGTGCGGATCTTCCAGCGTCAACAGGAACGTCAGCGCGATCAGCGTGCCCACTCCCTTGATCTGCTTCAGCAGCGCCACCTGCGGATAGCTCTGTGCGGCCAGCGCTTCGATGCGGTCGTTGTACTCGGCGATGCGTCCACTCAAGGACTCGATCTCGGCCAACAGCGGCTCGAGTGCACTCTGCAGCTCCGGACTCAAGCTCTCGGCTTTTTCCGGATTCATGTTGCGCACGTTGCAGCCGCGCAGCCGCTCGCCATAGCTTTTGGCCAAGCTGCGTGCGGTGTTGACCAGGGACGTGCGCGCCCGCACCAGCGCGGCTCGCGCTCGAATCACCGTCAGATCGGCTTGCGCCTGTGCGCTGCGATGCTTCACCGGACACAGCAACTTGGGATCGATTCGTGCCAGCCGCGCCAGCGTTTGCGCATCCAGCCGATCGTCTTTCTTGCGGCTCTCCCCGATCAGCCGCACCTTGCGCGCATGCGCCACGATCACTTCGTGTCCCAACCCGCTCAACAAACGGCTGATCCATGGCGAATGCGTCCCGGTTTCCAGCGCTACCCGGCTGCGCGGCATGGCACCGAACCTTTCGCCCAGCGCTTTCGCATTCGTGCCCACGCGCTGCTCCAGTTGGATGCGGCCGGCTTCATCCAGCACGCAGTACCAACTGTTGCGGTCTCCCAGGTCTAATCCAACCGTTAGTCGTTGCTGAGAAATATTGCTGCCCTGCTTCGTCGCTACAGTGCTAACCTTCTTCATTGCCGGTCTCCTTTTTATCTGTGCCTTGAGCACGTCGATAACTTGGGAGCGTACAGCATCCCGTCTGGAGACCGGCCTTCTCATCCCATCTGGTTTCGCCAGCCGTGCCGCGATTGCATAGAATAGCGGCATGAAAGTCCCAATGACTGAGGTGATTGCCGTCAGGCGCTTGTCGTGGGAAGGCGAACCTAATCGTGAAGTGTTGGTCAGTATAGGAAAGCCCGCAGAAGCTCCCGACGGCCAAGGGGAGTTCTATTGCCCCATTCACACAGCTGGCCTCGGCAACGACGAAATCGTTACTGCCATATTCGGTGTTGATGGCTTTCAAGCGATTGAGCTTGCTCTGCGATTCATCGGGTGGCGGTTGGACGACATCAACTCCAAGAACGGTCACCGTCTACGGTGGCTCGATGGTCAGTTGCCCAAGGAGTGGGTGCAGACAGAGCAATAGTTGGCGAAAACTTGTTGCGCTTAAAACCGTCGATGAGCGCTATCGCCTTCTTGCAATGGTTACCTTCTCTGCTGATTGATAACGCTAGCGCAAAAGGGGTAAAACGCTTGAAGAATATTCTAGTTGGCGGTCGAGTGCGCGTGAAACCACGGGCGTTTCTGGAACAGTTCCAGCGCGAATCGAAATACCAACTCCCGATTTCAAACGCGCAACTGGAGGCAGCGGGGACAACCGATACTGTCAAAGGTGCAGGAATCCATCGAGATGGCTATGCGTTGCTGGAGTTAACAGCGGTCCCCGGAATATGGCACGAAGAATGTTTGGAGTGGGTGGAGAAGGACGATGACCCTGTGACTCTGTACCTGCGAGAACTCGCCACATTTCCGCCCTTACCGAAGGAAGAAGAAGCCCACCTGTTCCACGAAGCAGCGCAAACAGGTGAACAGGCAGAGATCGCCAAGAGGCGGTTACTCGAAAGCAGGCTCCCCCTAGTTCTCCCAATTGCGGAGCGATACGCATCTCCTGGTCTTTCTATGCTGGATTTGATTCAGGAAGGAAACCTTGGCCTAATGCGAGCTTTGGAAAACTTTCCGAAAAGCGGTCTTGATGACTTCTCGGCGTACGCTTCTTCTTGCATCGAGGATGCAATCTCTGCCGCAATATTGAGATCGCAATCACGCTAATTGCCAGTGCTTCACTTCACACTGGCTGGTGAAAAATCGCCATTACGCTCATTGACCTGCAGCACCGCCTTCAGGCCACAAAAACGATGAACAAACAGTGCCGGCTCATGCCAATGGACCATCCTACCTGCGCTGGATCTGTGTCGAGCTAGTGCGGCAGTCGAGCGATCGACCCCTCCTGATGGTCATGTTATAATGACCATAGTCATATGGAGGGGTCATGAAAACGATAGCTGCGGGGCGATTCAAGGCGGTCTGCCTTCGTGTCATGGACGAAGTGAACAGAACCCGTGAGCCGATCACCATTACGAAAAAAGGGAAGCCGGTCGCCAAACTGATCCCCGCCGATACTGCTGCGAAAGACATTTTTGGTTGTATGCGAGGGCGCGTGGAAATCATTGGCGACATCGTGTCGCCGGCGGTGCCCTCGGAAGATTGGGAGTCGCTGGTTTGATCCTTCTCGACACCCACGTTGTGCCGTGGCTGGTGGCAGAACCTGAGAGGCTATCCCGGCCGGCTGCTTCTGCCATTCGTCGGGCGCGAGCGTCAGACGGCATTGCGATTTCGGATATCACACTTTGGGAGTTGGCTTCGCTTTTCGCCCGGGGTTTGCTTCGGGCTCACGGGTCCACGGAGCGCGCGGTGCGTGAGATGGTGGAGGAGGCGGGAGTCAACATTCACGCGATCACCCCTGAAATTGCTGCGCTGGCCACACAATTTCCCCAAGATTTTCCTCGCGACCCTGGGGATCGTTTGATTGCGGCCACAGCCCGGGCCGAGGGCATCGCATTGGTTACTCGCGATGAGCGAATGCGGAACAGCCGACTGCTCAAGACGATCTGGTAATTCAGCATGAACGCGGTAAGATAAAGCAACTGTTTCATCCGCTAGCCTCGTCTCACGAAATGATTTTGCTCCGGTAGACACCACGCGCCGAACGTCAATTTAATCTTTCTGGCCACGGAGATCAGATGGCTAGCCCCAAGAAGAAGAAAACCGCCAAACACGATCGCGTTCCTATTCGCATAGTACCCATGCATCCGGTGACGACCGCGGCCGCATCGCCGCAGCTTACCTATCGCAATGGGCCGCTGCTCACCAACGTCGAAGTATTCACGCTGTTCTGGGGAAGTGGTTGGCAACAGGCTCCGGCCAGCGACCTTATTTCGCAAATCAACGACTTTTTTACTTATATTGTCGCGAGCCCGCTGATTGATCAGCTTGCGGAATACAGCGTTGCCGGGAAGACCATTGGCCACGGCAAGCTTCTCGGGACGCTCACTGTGACTTCACCCGCACCCGCGAAGACCCTGCAAGACAGTGCGATTCAAAATTTCGTCCAGCAGCAGATCAATAGCGGAGCGATTCCGACTCCCGGTCCAAATACTTTGTACGTCGTCTATGTCGAGTCGGGCGTGACGGTCGAACAAGGCGGCAGTGGTTCCTGCCAGTCGTTCTGCGGATATCACGATTCGTTCGGATCGAATATTTTCTACGGCGTGCTGCCGTATCCCGATTGTTCGGGTTGCACGGGCGGACAAGACACTTTCACCGCACTCACCGTCACTACATCACACGAGTTGTGCGAAGCCATCACCGATCCGATTCCAGGCCAGGGCTGGTACGACGACACGAATGGAGAAATCGGCGACATCTGCGCGTGGAAAACCAAGACCGTCGGAAACTACACGGTGCAACAGGAGTGGTCGAACCAAGCGGGAAGCTGTGTCTAGATCGGGAACCCCGTCCTTGTCATTGCTTTTTTCCAGCGAAAGGGCGGGGATTTATTCCAGTGAAGTCGACATACGGGTCGCCAGCCATCCCAGCCTGGTAATAAAAGGCCGCTCCGATATTCCGGAACGGCCCCAGAGTTCCCACTCTTAATTCACGTTCTGTACCAGCGAGGCATTGCTAGTTTGGTAGTTCGTACTGCCCTGATAAGCAGCGACGATCGTGTGCCTGCCGATCGAGAGCCGGTTCGTCGTTAAGGCCGCCAGGTTATGATTCACCACCACCGTTCCCAGCACGGTGCTGCCGTCAAGGAATGTGACTAGCCCTTGCGGCATCCCGCCGAACTGGCCGTTCACCGTCGCTACGAAGGTCACGGATTGTCCCATGAAAGACGGGTTGCGGCTGGAAGTCAGCGTGGTGGTGGTAGTGGCTTGCGACACTGTGACCGGAACGTTGACGTTGCTGCCAAGTAAGTTGCCATCTCCGGAATAAGCCGCCTGGATGGTGTGGGCGCCGGTCGAGAGATTGAGCACCTGTATGGTCGCCGTGCCGCCGCTAAGTGTACCGGTACCCAGCACGCGCGTTCCTTCGCGCAGCACGATTACTTCCCCGTCGGGCGGCGGACCGATCAAGGAGCTTACAGTCGCGGCGAAATTGATCGGCTGACCGAACACGGGAGACGTCGGATTGAAGGTCAGTGCCGTCGTGGTAGTTCCCTTGACGATGGTCTCGGTAACACTGGCGGAACTGCCAAAGCTGTTGCTGTCGCCCTGGTAGGATGCGGTCACATGGTAGGTTCCAACGATCTTGAAATTGATCGTCAGATTGGCTTGGCCGTTGACGATGGGAACTTTAGCCAGCACGGTCAGACCTCTCTGGAACCAAACCTTACCAGTGAGCGCGCCTCCGTACTGACCGGTGACGGTTGCCGTCAGAGTGAAGTTCTGGCCGACCTGGACCGTGCTCGCCGACGTCGTCACAGCCGTCGTAGTCGTCGCCATATCCACTTCCTGCGCGACGGCTCCCGAAGTGCTGCCCATGAACGTTCCGTCGCCCGCGTAAACCGCGATCAACTGATGTGTCCCGACATTCAGCGAAGCATTCGTAAAGATGGCTTCGCCGTTCGCATCGAGGGTTGCAGTACCCAGGCTGGTCGTGCCGTCGTAGTACGTAACCGTGCCGGTAGGAGTACCACCATTCCCAGTGACGAACGTCGTGAAAGTGAGGGCCTGCCCATAGGTCGAAGGACGCGGCGATACCGAGAGAGTCGTCAGCGTTGACCCTACCGCGGAACCAGCGCGATTCGGCAGTACGGTGACGAAGTTGAAGTAAGGGTTCAGCGTTAGCAGATCGACATGGCCATCGTTGTTGAAGTCGGTGGCCGCAACAATCGATCCGCCATCGGCATCGTAGAACTGCGTTGTCTGGAATGTTCCATCGCCGTTCCCCAACAGCAGCCCGACGGGCTGAGTTGCAAGGTTCGGGTCGTTCTCGTCGTAGGGGTTTGCGATCGCGATATCCAACTTGCCATCGCCATTGAAGTCGGCCACGGCGAGGGAAAGGGCGGAGTCGCCGCCCGAGTCGTATGTCACTGCAGGCTGGAGCGTGCCATCGCCGTTGCCCAACAAAATCCCGACAGAGCCGTTCGAGCCCGAGGTATTGGCGACGGCCACGTCGACGTTGCCGTCTCCGTTGAAATCTCCAACTGCAACCCACTGGGCGGTCGATCCACCGGTTGCGTAGGTAACGGGATTCTGAAATGTATGGTCTCCATTGTTCAGCAGAACCGAAACTTCGCCGTTACTGTTGGTGGAGTCGGTCTGGTTGGAAACCACGATATCCAGAAGCCCATCGCGGTTGAGGTCCGCCAAAGCGATGGAGTTCGGGTTATTCCCACCTGAGGGGAAGGTAACCGTCGCTAGAAAATAGCCGGGCGGTTCATTGGCAAAGATGACTCCAACGGTGTTGGCCATTTGGTTGGCCACCGCAATATCGGTCGTGTAGATGTGGTCAAGGTCCCCCACGGCGACGGCTTGCGCGCCGGGGCCACCGGAATCAAGACTCAGCGGAGCAGAGAAGTTGCCCAGCCCGTCGCCCAAGAGGACGCCAACCCGGCCGCTGGAACAATCAATGTTGCTGGCGCATTGGTTGGCGACGACGATATCGCGCTTGCCGTCTCCATCCACGTCGGCACTGGTCACGCCGTAGGGAAATGCGCCGCCGGGATCGTAGGACTGCAGCCCATCGAAGTTACCCATGCCATTGCCAACGAAGAGCTGGACGAAGCCTGAGGGAAAACTTCCGCTGGAAGAAATCACCGCCAGGACATAGTCAGAGAAGCTGTCGCCGTTAAAATCGGCGGCGGTCAGGCCCGAACCAAACTGCGGCGTACTGATATTCGCAGGCACTTGGAGAGTGCCGTCTCCGGTCCCGAACACCACGCTGACAGCTCCTGGAAAACAACCCCCGGCGCCACACTCGTCGGCGATGGCCAGATCCAACTTACCGTCTCCGTCAAGATCGCCGGCCGCCAAACTGACATTGAACGACGCGTCGTAGGAGTAACTGTACTGCTCGGTGATTCCTCCATGGCCGTCGCCCAGCATGATCTCAAGCGACGCCATTGACCCAGTCGGAGGAACGCCGCTTACCACCATGTCGAGGTGCCCGTCGGCGTTGAAGTCGCCGGCCACCAGGCCGAAAATGTCATAGCCTACGTACAGCGTGCTCACGGTTTGCAGGGTCCCATCGCCATTGCCTAGTAGCACGCCGATGGCGCCACCGGTACACAGGCCGGTGGTGGAGCAGTTGTTGCCCTCCAGGACATCCGGGACACCGTCGCCGTTGAAATCGCCGATGGCCACGGCATCGCCCGCGTAACCTCCCGCGGCATAGTTAACCGGCGGCTGGAAGGTACCGTCTCCGTTCCCGAGGAGCACGCTGGCCACGCTGGTGGTGAAGCCGGCATCGTTGTAGTCGGCCACCACCAAGTCGGCGATACCATCCCTGTTAAGATCACCGGCAGCCACGGCACCGGCTCCATATCCGCCGGTGCTATAGCTGACAACGGCCTGGAATGTTCCGTCACCGTTTCCCAACAGGACGCCCACGCCTCCGAACAGGGAAGACGAATGATCTTCGTAGCTGGCAACAGCGATATCTGGAATTCCGTCGCGATTGAAGTCGGCTATGGCGATCGCGTCAGCATTGGTGGTGCCGCCGGCATTATAAGTTGACGGTGCCTGGAATGTTCCGTCTCCATTGTTAAGAAGGACGGCCAGCCCACTGTTTACAAGTGACGAATCGGCTTCCAGCCCGGCCACAATGTCAGGCTTGCCATCGCCATTGAAGTCCGCAATCGTCACTGCGAATACAAAGCCGTTGCTGGCGAAGTATCCGATTGCGTTCTGGAAGCTGTGGTCCGGCTTTTGCAGAAGCACGTACACGTTGCCATCAGCGTTACCTACTGCCAGGTCGGGCAGGCCATCTCCGTTCAGGTCACCGATGGCGGCTCCGATAGCGAAACTGCTCCCCGCTGCGTAAGTCGGCACCGAAGTGAACAGGGCGCCGGAAGGCGTGGGGGGCAACGCTCGGCCGGCTCTGGCGCGTCCTGGAACTGCCAACCGGCGAAGGCTTGACGCGCTGGGAACGTTCGGCGGAAGCGGGTTGATAGGCGGCGCTGCGAGGGTAGCCTTTGGAGGCATCTTTCTCGCGGATGTTCGTCCGGTTGTTCCCGCGGTGAGTCCACAAGAAAGCAAAACAACCGCAACAACCGTGAGCAGAGAGAGTTTGAAAGTCATTGGGCGAAGCCTCCAGGCGGTCGCGAATGGCGGAATGCGATCTGCCCTTGCTACTAGAGGCGGAAAATACCGACAAAACGGCTCACGAACCGAGAGGAAGCGGGGAATTCTTGCTTACTCGAGTGGAAACCTTAGTGTTCGAAAAATCGCGAAAAACACGGTTACCCCTTCGCCTCGTGGGGCTGTCATTGAAGGCTATTTCACTAATTGACACGATGCTGAGTGAAATCGGGCGATGTTACGTCAACTACAGTCGCAACCCGCTTTGCCGTTGTCGAGGCCAGTAGTGCAATGACCACGCTCCAAACTGCCGGAGTGAGAAATCGCGTCATCATCAGAAGTGCCTTTAGACTACCGGAGAGTCCCGCATACCTGAACCACCAACGGAAGCTCTCGGCAGAAATGGACGTTGCTGCCCACAGCAGCAGGACAGCGAGAACAACTAGGAGCGAGAACACTGGCCACCGCCATCGTGATTTGGCTATCACGAAACCGTGGTCTAGTTGCAGTCCAAGGAACCACCACCAGAGCAGAATGGCTGGGAAAACGAAAAGGAATTGCCCCGTCGCAAATAGCCTGAGAGCGTTCGTAATCGGCATAGCGATGAAATAAGCGGGAAAGTTTAGTAGGCGCAACAGAATGTCAGAAGTCTGGTATGGCCAGATAGGCGCTGCCGTATCCCAACCCATCCCCATCGACTCAATCACGCGCTGGTTGTGGATGTCCCAAAACGTTAGCGGCAGGCTGACGATGCCCATCACTGACGGCAGAATGATTCGCAGTCGCGTGCGCATATCCATAGACACGCGTGCGCATATCCCCATTAGACACCGCCGTCTTCCTTGGTAGGTGTCGTTAGCAGGCGATAGCACTCAAAATCCCACCCTCTTGCACGAGGGCGAATCCCTTGCGCAACATTTTGATACCATAGTTCCTCGCCCGAAAACACTGGAGTCCCATGGCTGATTTCACTCTTCGTGTAAATGGCAGCGAGCGGAAAGTCAGCGTTTCTCCTGACACGCCGCTGCTCTGGGTTCTGCGCGATACGCTGCAGATGACCGGAACCAAGTTCGGATGCGGGGCGGGTTTTTGCGGCGCCTGCACCGTCCATCTCGATGGCGCGGCCGTGCGCTCGTGTTCGACTCCTGTCTCTCAGGCTTCGGGCAAAAACATCATTACGATCGAAGGCCTGTCGGCGAACGGCCTCCACGTTTTGCAGCAGGCATGGATCGCCGAAGACGTCCCGCAATGCGGCTACTGCCAGACGGGACAGATCATGGCGGCCGCGGCGTTGCTCGCCAAGAATCCGCAACCTTCCGACGATCAGATCACGCAATCGATGTCGGGGAATATTTGCCGTTGTGGAACGTATGATCGCATCCGCCGCGCGATTCATCGGGCTGCGGGAGGTGGACAATGAGTCCACTGTCGCGCCGCGAATTTCTCGCCGCCGGAGTGGCGGCTGGAGCCGGGCTGGTCATCGGCTTCTATCTTCCGCACGGTTCTTCGTCGAACGGGAAGGACGTGTTCGCGCCCAACGCCTATTTAAAGATCACACCTGACAACAAAATCACGGTGCTGGTGCCACGCTCGGAGATGGGCCAGGGTGTGCGCACTTCACTGCCGATGATTCTCGCCGAAGAGCTCGAAGCCGACTGGAAACAGATTTCGATTGAGCAGGTGGGTGCGAGCACGCTCTACGGAGATCAAACCACCGGCGGCAGCGCCAGCGTGCGGACTACGTGGGATCCGATGCGCAAGGCGGGAGCGGCTGCGCGAGAGATGCTGATCTCCGCCGCTGCGCTTGAGTGGGGGATTCCGCGATCTGGTTGCAAAGCGGAAAATGGAATGGTCTCGCGCAGCGGCACGAACACGAGCCTCAGTTATGGCGCGCTCGCCGGCAAGGCGGCGACGTTGCCCATCCCTAGCGACACGCCGCTAAAGCAGGCGAAAGACTACAAGCTTGTTGGGAAACCCCTGGCGCGTGTGGATACACCCGCGAAAGTCGACGGCAAAGCGGAGTTCGGCATCGACTTCCGGCTTGAGGGAATGAAATTTGCCGTGCTTTCGCGCTGCCCGACGATCGGCGGCAAAGTCACCGGCTTCGACGACAAGGAATCGAAGAAGGTTTCTGGAGTAAATTACGTTGGCAAGATTGGTGATTCAGCAGTAGCCGTGGTTGCCGACAGCGTGTGGAGTGCAATGGAAGGACGCCGCGTCCTCAATATCACGTGGGACGACGGTCCTAACAAAGATCTGAACTCCGCCGCGATTTATGATTCGCTGAAGAAAGCATTGCCCAACAAATCGGCGACGCTTCACTCGACCGGAGATGTGTCGAAGGCTCACGGCCGCCACATCGAGGCCGATTATCAACTACCCTTCATGGCGCACGCTCCGCTCGAACCCGGCAATTGCACCGCACAATTTCGCGGATCGAGTTGCGAGTTGTGGGCGCCAACGCAGGTTCCGCAAGATGTTCGAGACTCGGTTGCACAGGCAGTCGGCCTTGATCCCGATCAAGTGAAAGTGAACGTCACGTTGATCGGCGGAGGCTTCGGACGCCGTCTGGAACACGATTACGCGGTCGAAGCTGCGCTGGTGTCGAAAGCTGCGAACGTTCCCGTCAAGGTTTTGTGGACGCGCGAAGACGACATGCGTTTTTCGACGTACCGTCCCGCGAGCTATCACCATTTGAGCGCGGAGCTCGACGGACAAGGCTGGCCTGTCGGTTTCTCGCATCGTTTCGTTGCCGGTTCCATCAATGGACAGAAAGGCACCGCCGAACCCGACGGAGTGGATGTCGATCTTAAAGATGAAGCGGCGCTTGTCTACTCATTTCCCAATTGCTCGCTCGAATACGTGATGACCGAGACGCCCGTTCCCTTGGGATGGATGCGATCTGTCTACGCGTTGCAGGTTGGATTCGCCAGTGAATGTTTTATCGACGAACTGGCCGCGGCTGCAGGGAAGGATCCTCTCGCGTACCGTCTGCACCTACTCGCGAAAGATGAGGACATCAAGTATTTCGATGCCACGTGGCACACCGCACGCATGCGCGGAGTGCTGCAAATGGCCGCCGACAAGGCTGGATGGGGCAAGCCGCTTGCGCCCGGACACTACCACGGCATCGCCTGCTTCGGCTGCTTCGGCAGTTATATGGCGGAGGTGGTCGAGATCTCGATGGAGAACGATCAGCCCCGTATCCACCGGGTGGTGGGAGCAATCGACTGCGGGCAGGTGATCAATCCGAAAATTCTCGAGCAGCAGATTCAAGGAGGGGTGATTTACGGGCTCGCCAATGCCTTGCGCGCGCAGATCACCATCGACAAGGGACGCATCGTGCAAGGCAACTTCGATGACTACGCGCCGATTCGCATGAACGAAGCGCCGGTGGTCGAGGCGTATTTTGTCGAGAATGCGGAGGCACCGAGTGGCGCCGGCGAACCGCCAGTGCCGCCACTGGCTCCGGCTTTGTGCAATGCGATCTACGCCGCGACCAAGAAGCGCATTCGCGCCCTGCCTATCCAGAGTTGATGCGCTTTATTCGTCAAATCGCATGCGTGCTTTTTCTACTCGGGGCAGTGCGTGCTCAAAATCTGCCGAACACTTCGCATCTCCGCCACGGCATCAACACCAGCGACTGGTTTGCGCAGGTCTACGACCCCAAGGGATACACCAAAGAACATTTTCAGACTTACATCACCGCGCAAGACATTGCGCTCATCAAGTCCATGGGATTCGACCATGTGCGGCTCAGTGTGAATCCGCAGCCCATGTTTCAGAGCGGACACGCCGACCAGCTTCCTCCCGAATATCTGGGCTACCTCGATGCCGCTGTGAAGATGATTCAGGATCATGGCCTCGCGGTCATTCTTGATGTCCACCCCGACAGCGACTTCAAAGCGAAGCTCGAGAATGACGATTTCGTCGAGCAGTTCGCCGATTTCTGGCGAGGCCTGGCGCGGCACTATTCCTCCAGCGATCCAAGCATGATGTTCTTTGAAGTCCTCAACGAACCGGAGATTCACGATCGCTTTCGCTGGTCCGGGATGCAGGTGAAACTAGCCAAAGCCATACGCGAGGCTGCGCCGAAGCACACCATCATCGCTGCCGGCGCAAGATGGTCCGCCGGTGAAGAACTACTTTTCCTCGAGCCTCTCCCCGACTCCAACGTCATTTACAACTTCCATTTTTATGAGCCGACGGTCTTCACCCACCAGGGCGCGACCTGGTCGGTGAATTACTGGCACAACGTGCAGCATCTGGCGTATCCCTCGAATCGCGAGTCAGCGGAGAAAGCCGCGGCCGCTGTGCCCGACGAAATCAACCGGCTCTACGTTCTGCGTTACGGCATGGAGCACTGGGACGCGGGCCGCATCGACATGGAAATCACCCAGGTGGCCGCGTGGGCCAAGCGCCGCAATGTGCCGGTCATTTGTGATGAGTTTGGTGTTTATCGGGAAGACGCCCAATCCGCAGATCGCGCCGCCTGGCTCAACGACGTGCGCACCTCTCTCGAGAGGCACAACATCGGCTGGACCATGTGGGACTACAGCGGAGGTTTCGGCGTAGTCACCAAACGTGACGGACACACCATACCCGATGAGACAACCCTGCGAGCCTTAGGACTGGCCTCTTCCGATAAGAAGTAAGTGGCCCTTGATTTCTTACCGCCAGCCGCGCCAACCTAATCCGATGATCATCGAGATGCGCACCTACAAACTCAAGCCGGGCAAGCGCCCTGAGTTTCTCGAGATTTTCCGCACCAAATCCATCCCTGCCCACGATGAAATCGGAATGAAGATTCTCGGGCCATTTCTCTCCATCGAGGATCCCGATACCTTCTTCTTCATGCGCGGCTTTCCCGATCTACCTTCCCGCGAGCCCATGAAAGCCAAGTTTTACGAGGGCAAGTTGTGGAAAAAAGAATTGGAAAACGTCCTGATGCCGATGATCGAAAAATATGAAGTGGTGCTGGTAGAGGACCCCGGACATCTAGTTCATTGGTGACCCGATTGTCCCCCAACCGGACCTGGCCTGGAGCCGTTGTATCCACCATGCCGGTCAAGAATGAGATCCGCGAATAGAGTGGAAATGACTTGGCAACCGCAAAGAAAATCACTCGACGACCGGCCCTTCTGGCTCAAGCAACACGGGGAACATCTGGATATTGCGGCCGAACGACTCGAGCTTGAGATTGCGGAACCGCGGAGAGGCACTTCGCAACTGGCGCGCCAGATCGATATCCCATCCCGCCTGCACGATCCAGAGCCGATCGCCCGTCTTCATGCCTAAATCGGGCATTACGCTCCAGGCTTTTCCGTGGAGAAAAGAGTCCGCACTGAAAATGGAGGTTTCCGGTCCAGTCGACAACACGCGATAGCCTCCGCAGCGAAAGACTGGAAATCCGGGTATCGAGCGGTCGAAAGAGATCGGCTGTTGCTCGCAGAGATAATGCCCGAGCAGAAGGCTGGACTGGTAGTCGACCAGAATGACTTCATCGGGCGGAACATTCTGCCGCAGGTAAGTCATCGCTTGTGACATATTGGCGAGACTCTGATCCTGGCGCGTCATGTAGGGTCGATGGGGAGATCCGAATACCGCGCTCACTGCGACAACCGCGAGGGCAACCGCCAATCCTCGCATTATGTTCTGCTTCAATGCCCAAGCGAGCCCCAGGCTAACTCCCGCAATCGCAAATGGAATCAGAAAGGCCGAGTGCCGAGTGCCCCCGTAGGGATAGAATCCTGCAACCGCCGCGGCGCAGGTTAAAACGAAGGGAAGGAGAAGCAGAACCGCTTTTAGCCACGACGCAGACGAGAGCTTTAGCCCCTGAGGCTTTCGCATCAGATAGACAACTCCGATGACAAACAGAACGCCCGCCACATCTCCCGCCGCTAGCTGGCCAAAGACGAACTGAAACACGCCAAACGTCCTCGCGAAAATGAAGACCAGGAGATTCTGCTGGCTGCGGTGGTAGAGCGAGTTGCGCAGCCACTCCTGGCTGGTGATCGAGGCGCCCGAATGTAACCCTGACAGGTGCGTGCGATAGAGAAAATCGGCCATCGCAAGCACACTAACCTGTCCCGCCCCCCAGGCCATTTTCAATCTCGCCGGATATTTCCTCTCCATCCATCGAAGAAACGAATACCCCCCTAGCGCTGAAGCAAACAAGAATGCCGAATAGTGCGTCAGCAATGCCAGCAGGACAAAGCCATAAGCCAGCAGCATGTCGCCCGCTGACTCTTCCGCGAATGCTTGCTGCAGCAACCACATCGCTGCCGACATGAACGCTAGCAGTAGCGCGTACTGCCGGACCTCAGCTGATAGAGCGATGAGCGGTGGCGAGAACGACGCAAACACCAGGGCCACCCATCCCGACGCGCGGCCAAACATAGCCGTCGTCCAGCGAAACAGCAAGCCGCAGAACACCGTTCCGGCGATGACCGAAGGAAGCCGCAGCACGAACTCCGACGTCCCCAACCCGCGCCAGAAGTGGAGAACGAAAATCAAAAGTGGGGGATGCGCCGTGGTAAGACTCGAGCGATACGCCAGAGCCCACGACGTCTGGTTCGCAATCTGAAAGTGGAGCGCCTCGTCCGGATTCAGAATCGTTCCGTGCGCGACCCAAAGGCGCGCGAGAAATCCGCAAAGCAGCAGGACGCCAGCGGCGAGGCGTTCGTGTCGGCTAAGCCACTCGTCGGTGCGGCGCTCCCAATCGTTCATGTGAATGTGCTGAATCTACGGAGGATAACTGAAGTTCGCGGTCCCTCACCAGAAGCAAAAAAGCGCACGTTACAGCCTCACGTGATCCGCATCACTTGACTGACGGACATGATCACGATAAACTCCCATTCCAAGTTTGCTCTTCGGAGCAGACCCCGAATTTCATGCAGAGTGGCTGAGGGACGAGCCCTGTGAAGCCACGACAACCGGATCGGGATCATCTATCCCGGTCGTCTGGTGTCAACTCTCGCCCGGTAACGGGGGACATGAATTTCGAGGTGCCGCATCTTTTGTTCGCATCTCGTAATCCCTTTTCCCTCCTATTTATTTTCACCGGGTAAGAAGACTCGTCCTTCAGTCACTCGAAAAGCGAGTGGACGATGGCTTACGAACTGCGGTGCCGCGAATGTCAGAAAAGCTGGGGCAACGTGCCTCGGTCGATTTGTGAAGATTGCTTCTCTCCCCTGGAAGTCAGTTACGACTATGAGGCGATACATCTTACCCGCGAGCAAATTGCCCAGCGCCCATCGAACATGTGGCGCTACGCGGAGTTGCTGCCTCTCCCGGCGAATTACCACCCTCATCTGCCGGTAGGCTTCACGCCGCTATTGAGCGCGCCCCAATTAGCCAAAAAACTAGGCGCCAAGAGACTCTGCATCAAAAACGATGCGGTCTGTCTGCCTACCCTCAGCTTTAAAGACCGGGTGGTCGCCGTGGCCCTGGCAAATGCGCGCAGCTTTGGATTCGACACCGTGGCGTGTTCCTCGACCGGGAACCTCGCCAATGCAGTTGCGGCGCAAGCCGCGAGAGAGGGATTTAAGGCAGTAATCTTCGTGCCGGCTGACTTAGAGCCCGCGAAGATTTTAGGGACACAAGTCTTTGGAGCGAAGTTAGTGAGAATCGCAGGCAGTTACGATCAGGTCAACCGGTTGTGCTCGCAGATCGCCGATGAGCGTAACTGGGGATTTGTCAACGTGAACCTGCGTCCTTACTACGCCGAAGGATCGAAGACCGTAGGTTACGAGATCGCCGAGCAACTGGGATGGCGGTTGCCCGATAACGTCGTTGTTCCCATGGCGGGCGGATCGCTGATTACGAAGATCAAAAAGGCATTCGACGAGTTAATCAAGCTGGGACTGGTCGACGCCAAGCCGGTAAAGTTCTTCGGGGCGCAAGCTACTGGGTGTTCTCCCATCTCGACCGCGGTGAAAGGCGGCCACGCGGAAATTGAACCGCAGAAACCCGCGACCATTGCGCGGTCTCTGGCTATCGGGAATCCCGCCGACGGACACTACGCGATCAAAGCCATCACCACCAGCGGCGGATACTCCGAGGATGTTTCCGATACCGAAGTCGTCGACTCCATCGAGTTACTCGCTCAGACGGAAGGCATCTTCACCGAAACAGCAGGAGGTGTCACCGTCGGCAGCGCGCGCAAGCTCTACGAACAAGGACGCATCGCACCTGAGGAAACTACCGTTCTGTGCATCACTGGAAACGGCTTGAAGACCACCGACGTGTTCGCCGGACGCTATGCCGCCGAACCCGCGATCGCTCCAAAGATTTCGCAGTTCGATCAGTACATGCAGTCGCTCGAAGAAATTCAAATCCCCGTGGAGGCATGAGAGATGACAGTAACCGTCCAAATTCCGACAGCCCTTCGCCGGCTGACAGCAGGAACAGCGCGAATTACGTGCGCGGCCACAAACCTGGGAGAACTGTTCTCGACACTCGACACACAGTTCCCCGAGTTGAAGCCGCACCTGCGCGATGAGAGCGGCGAGATCCGCCGCTTTCTCAATGTGTATGTGAACGAAGAGGACATCCGCTTTCTTGGGGGCGATACTTACGCCTTCCAGGACGGAGATGAGGTCCTGCTGGTGCCCTCCATCGCCGGAGGCGCTCCCGATAACGACGAAGGATTACCACCATGGATACGCGGAAGCTAAAAATTGGATTGCTGGGCTGCGGCACGGTCGGCGGCGGTTTGGTCGAATTGGTTCACAAGAACAGCTCGCTCATTCGCCAGCGCGCCGGCGTAGAGCTGAGCATCAGCAAGATTCTGGTGCGCGATCCCCTGAAAGAGCGAGCCCACGCGGTCGACCGCGACTTACTCACCACTAATCCGGACAAAGTCATCAACAACGGCTGCGATCTCGTTGTCGAGTTAGTAGGAGGCATCGAGCCAGCCCGCGGATTCATCCAGCGCTCCCTTGCCCGCGGCAAACACGTGGTCACTGCCAATAAGGCCCTGCTCGCAATTGATGGCTTCAGTCTGATGAAGGCCGCCGAAATTCAAAACGTGCGCCTGGGATTCGAAGCCAGCGTCTGCGGAGGTATTCCGATCATCCGGGCCCTGCGCAATGGCTTAGTTGGAAACCAGATTCACAGCTTGACGGGCATTCTCAACGGCACTTGCAACTACATTCTTACGCGCATGGCAGAAGACCGCATGGACTTTGAGGCCGCGCTCTCCGAGACTCAAGCCGAAGGTTTCGCCGAGGCCGATCCTACGCTTGACATCGATGGCCACGACGCCGCGCAGAAACTCAAGATTCTGGCAGAATTGGCCTTTAACACTCGCGTTGCATTGAATTCTGTCGTGACCGACGGAATCCGTAACATCACCGCCGACGACACTCAGGCGGCCCGTGACTTAGGATATGTCATCAAACATGTCGCGACTGCCGACGTAAGTGGAGGCAGCATCGCCCTCGAAGTGCAAGCGGTACTGCTTCCCGTGACTCACCAACTCGCAGGCATTCGCGATGAAAATAACGCCGTGCTGCTTCGCGGAGATGCTGTCGGTGAAATGCTTTTCTCTGGAAGAGGCGCGGGTTCACTCCCCAGCGCGAGCGCAGTACTGTCCGACATCGTCGACATCGCGTGCCACAAGGGCGGATTCGCGTCGAATCCCGGCACCGTGTTGAACACGACCGCGCCCAAAGGCGAGGGCAGACATTACTTGCGCTTCCCAGTCGCCGATCCCAGCGCGATCGGCCCGATCACAAATGTTCTGGAGCGAAACGGCGTAAAAGTCGATCGTGCCGCAGCGATCTGGGCCAAGAGTCCCGCATCGCAGAGCCAGGTACGGGTATTAACTCACGGTTGCTCGCGAACCGCGGTAGAAATCGCCATGCGCGACATGGCTGGGCTGGAACTGGTAAGAGGAAGTAGCCTTTCTCTGCGCCTGCTCGACTAACTACCGGGGACGGGCGTCCTGCCCGTCCAACCTTTGAACATTTATCACTCGACAGGGATATCTTCATTGCTTGGTCGTAGTTGCTCTCAACGTCAGCACGGCGCATGGCGCGAGCCGCACGACTTTCTCCGTCACCGATCCAAACACAAAATGACGCAAGCCTGTCGACCCGTGTGTTGCGATCACGATTAAGTCCACCTTCTCCCGTTCTGCGATGATCACGATTTCGTCGGCGGCTTGCCCGTGTCCCACGATCGTTCTGGCTGCGACGCCAGGCTTGATTGCCTCCTCCCGCAGGTCGCGCAACTTTCTCACGGCGTCGTCGTGCAGAATTTTCTCGTATTCCGGCAACTCGAAATCGTACGCAGGATCGGAGGTCGGCAACGGGATCGTCGGGACGACATAGACCAGACAGATCTCTGACTCGAAATGCTCGGCTAGTTCGCATGCAGTCTTCACCGCCTCGAGCGACGGCTCGCTGAAGTCCGTGGGACAAAGAATGCTTTTGATCGGCAGCATGGAAATCCCCTAAGGCACTGAATTATAGGCTCCATATGGGATTGTGCAACCTGGGCAGGGGGGCTATAATCTAACTAACCGGTTAATTAATCGACGCTATGGCCACCGCTACCAAATCCCGTCTCGGCTCCCGCGGAAACCCCGAGAAGAGTCGCGCCGCCATTCTTCAGGCCGCGATCCGCGAATTCGCCCAAGAAGGCATGGCTGGCGCGCGCACCGACGCTATCGCCCGCGCCGCCCGCGTGAACAAGGCCCTGCTGTATTACTACTTCAAAGACAAAGAAACTCTTTATGGAGAAGCCATTGACTTCGCCTTCGGTCAACTGAGCGAGCACATGATGGCTGTCCTTGATCAAGACTTACCACCAAAAGAAAAAGTCCTGCTCTACGTGGGCACTTACTTCGACTTTGTCGCCAGTCACCATTCCACTCGCAACCTGATCCAGATGGAAACCATGCGGGCCGGACACGGCTCTCCCCATCTGAAGCGTGTCGCGAAGCGATATTTCTTGCCGATCTATACACGCTTCGGCAGTGTTATTCGAGAGGGTGTCGCCTCCGGCGTCTTTCGCCCCATCGAACCGCTGCATTTCATACCGTCGATGGTCGCGCTGGTGGTCTTTTACTTCATCAGCGCCCCAGTCATGAAAACCGTCATCGGATTCGATCCCCTCTCTCCCGAAAGGCTTGCCGAGCGCCGGAGCGCGGTGCTCGATTTCATTTCTGCGGCGTTGTTCGAGCGTCCTGATATCAGGCACAAAGGAGATTCTAAGTGAGCGCCCGCAATAAGTTCATCATCCTGCTTTCTATCATCTGTGCGATCGCGCTGGCTTACTACTATTTTTCCACGCCCAGCAATCGCGACCTCGTTCTCGTGGGCACTGTTGACTCCAACCAGGTCGTCGTCAGCCCGCAGATTGAGGGCCGCATCTCGAAGCTACTGGTCGACGAGGGCACGCCGGTGAAACAGGGAGACTTGATCGCGCTGCTCGATCCCTCAGAACTCGAAACCCAGGCGCGCGCCGCTGCCGCCACTATCAACAGTTTTCAGCACAAGGTTTCTGAAATGCAGTCGACGGAACAAGCGACCTCGGGATCGACCTCGAGCAACGTCATCAACGCCCAGGCTCGACTGCAGTCGACGCGCGCACAGTTAGCGCAGGCCGAAGCCACGTTGGTTCGCACCGAGAGCGATAGCCGCCGCACTATTGAGCTGGCAAAACAAGGCGTCGCCTCCGATCAAGATCGTGTGCAGGCCGAAAGTAATTTGAAAGCGCAACAGGCCACCGTGCAGTCGCTCAAAGATCAGATCAACGCCGCCCAAGCCGACCTCGAGACGGCGATCGCCAATACACACCAGGCGCACGCCGCCAAAAGCACGGTGCAATCCACTCAAGCCGATCTCGACAATGCTGTCCAGCAGCTCAAACAAGCCGAAGTTCGTCTCGGATACACCAAGATTTACGCGCCCGTCACCGGGACGGTCTCTGTACGCGCCGCTCGTGAAGGAGAAGTCGTGAATGCCGGACAAGCCATTGTCACGATTGTTGACCTGAGCGACACCTGGGTGCGGGCCGCCATCCCCGAAACCAACGCCGATCACATCGGACTCGGCGACACTTTGCGCGTGCGCCTGCCCGGCGGCACCATCACGCAAGGCAAAGTGTTTTTCAAATCCGCCGAAGCGGACTTCGCCACCCAACGCGACGTCAATCGCAAGAAACGCGACATCCGCACCATCATTCTCAAGATTCGTCTCGACAACCCCAAGGGAGCCTACGTGCCCGGCATGACGGCCGAAGTACTGGTTTCTCCCGAGCAGTTGAGCGGCACTCCCCAGAGCGCGTCGGCGGAGCAGCATCCGTGATGGCTGACCTCAAATCCGGCAACGGCGCAGGCTCCGCGGTTAACGCCATCGAGGTCGACCACATCGTCAAGAAGTACGGTGACTTCACAGCCGTGGACGATGTTTCTTTCCAGGTAAAAGAGGGAGAGATTTTCGGACTTCTCGGCCCTAATGGAGCCGGCAAGTCGACCCTGATCCGCATGATGACCACGCTGATCCCCATCACCGCGGGCCGAGCGCTCATCGCAGGACACGATGTCGTGAAAGATCCTGATGCTGCCCGTCGCGCTATTGGCGTAATTCCCCAGGCACTTACGAGCGATCTCGATCTCACTGTCGCGGAAAACATGAGCATTTATGCCAAACTTTATGATGTTCCGGCGCAACGCCGGAAGGAAGCCATCGATGAACTCTTGCAGTTAGTAGATCTTACTAAGTGGAGAGACGCTCAGACCAAGACTCTCTCGGGAGGCATGCGGCGGCGGCTGGAAATCGCTCGCGGTTTAGTGCATAGTCCTCGCATTTTCTTTCTCGATGAACCCACCACTGGCCTTGACCCCGTCTCTCGCGTTGCCGTATGGGAAATGCTGACGAACATCAAGTCACAGCGCCAGCTCACGATTCTCATCACAACCCACTACATGGACGAAGCCGATCGCCTCTGCGACCGCATCGCCATCGTCGATCATGGAAAGCTGGTCGCGCTCGACACTCCTCCGGCATTGAAGGCCAGCGTCCCCGGTTCCAATGTCATTGAAGCGCAATTTGAAAATGTTCCTGCCGATTGGGAGCAGCGTCTGCACAATCTTGGTGATGTCACTTCTATCCAACACGAAGGCGCCGGCATGTATCGAATCTTGACCGGCGACGGCTCGAAGACCACGACCGAACTTGTAGAGGCGGCGGTTAAGGCCAAAGTAGTTGTGAAATCTCTATCTGTACAAAACACCACACTGGACGACGTCTTCGTCCACTATACCGGGCGGCAGTTGCGCGATGAACTCGTGAAAGCGCACGGATTCGTCATGCCCCCCAGACCAGGACTGCAGCCATGAATCACATCTTCGCCATCGTCGAGCGCGAAATGCGCAAGTTCTTCCGTTCCCCAGCTCTCATGATGGCCTCGATGATCTTTCCCCTGGTGCAGCTAATCGTGCTGGGCAACGCCTTCGGTGGCAAGATTCGTGACGCCAAGCTTGGGGTCGTTGATGAAGACGGCGGCACGCAGGCCCTCAAGATTCGCGAAGCCTTCGACTCCGTCCGCGCGAACATTCGCACCTTCGTTCCGGTCTACTATGACAACGAGAAGCAGGCCACCGAGGATGTGAAGAACGGTAAGATTCAGGGCGCGGTTGTGATTCCGCCGCAATATTCGAGCCGTGTGTACGAACAGAATCGTCCGCAGATTGCGCTGATCGTCGATAACAGCGATAACTTCATGAGTTCAACGCTCGAACAGGAACTTACTGACCTGGTCAACGCCTTAAATCAACCGGTCATTCAGCCGCGCCTCATACAGCAAACCGCACTCTCGATTGTCGAACTTTATCCTTATATCGAATATATGAAGTATCTGCTTCCCGGCTCGATCACGCTGGCCATGTTTGTGTCGGTGATGATTGGCGGAGGCATGCTCTACATCGACGACAAAGCCCGAGGTGTGCACGAAGGTTACCTGGTCACGCCAATTACAAAGACCGAACTGGTCTTCGGGCTGAATGCTGCGGGAGCAATCAAGGCGGTGCTCACGGGCGTGATTATCACCATCATCGGATCGCTGCTCGCCGGCGTTGGGTCGATCTTCGACTTCGGCACCGTCGTTGGGCTGCTGGTGATGATCCTGCTGACCTCGGTCGCGTTCAATACGATGATGTTTTTGCTGATGGTACGCGTCGATGATCCGCTCGTGCCGCGGGCAATTTTCGGCATCCTCAACACGCTGCTGTTCTTTCCGAGCGGATCAATCTATCCGATACAAGCCTTTCCCCGATGGTTGCAGGCCATCGCGAAAGCGGACCCCTTCACTTACGCTGTCCACGGGTTCAAATCGCTGCTGCTGAAAGAAACCGGCCTGCAGCCGATTTGGCCCGACATGCTTTACCTGACGCTCTTCGGCATCATCACCCTGAGCATCGCCACGCCGCTGTTCAAGAGAACGCTGTAGAGAAGCTGCCGTTGGTCGTTGGTCGTTCGCCAACCTCGAGAATCGTACTTCGACAATCGTAAATCTTGATTGAATCCATTATGCTTAGGAAGCCATGACCCTGATGGACGCTGAGCAATTCGACGCTGCCCGCGCCAAACGCCGCCGCCAGATCATCATCACCGTGGTGATTCTTGCGTTGCTCGGCGCGTGGACCGCTTATCACTTTCGCAATTATCCGCAGCGCAGTGCAGTGAACAAGTTCTTCACCGCCCTCGAAGCCCAGAAATACGAAGAGGCTTACGGCATCTGGTTCAACGATCCTGATTGGCGGCAGCATACGCAAAAATATTCCCATTACGCCTACAACGACTTCTATCGCGACTGGGGACCGGGCGGAGAATGGGGCCTGATCAAGAGCCACGCGGTTGATTGCTCCGTCGCCACCGATAGTGGGGTCATCGTCCAAAGCACCGTCAACCGGCGCGCTGAGCATCCTTATTTGTATGTCACGAAAGCTGACAAGACGCTATCGTTCTCTCCGAACGAAATCCAGTGCGGGAATTGGTTTGGCTGGCTGATCGAATAATGGACAGCAAGCTGGGGACCCCAGAGGCTAAAGCCCGTCATCTATGAAGGTCTGGGCGGCACGGCTGAAGCCGTGCCCCGCAACCATTTTACGAGGCAAGAATTACGCCCTCACGGCGAAGTGCTCGAGCGTCTTGTGCAGCGAAGCCTCGTCCGCAACATTCAGCGCCGTCTTCGAACGATCGATCTGCCGCATCAATCCGCACAACACCTTCCCGGGACCGACCTCAACAAACGTGGTCACACCTTTTTCAATCAGCACGCGCATCGACGGATCCCACTTCACCGATCCGGTCACCTGGCGGATCAGGGCATCGCGACTGCGCTCGGCATCGGCAATCACCGCGGCATCTACGTTGCAGACCACCGGGACCGCCGGCTTCTGGAAATGCAAAGCCTTCAAATCGTCCGCCAGCCGCTCCTGCGCAGGCTGCATCAACGCACAATGGAAGGGCGCGCTCACCGGAAGTAACTTGGCGCGCTTGGCTCCGCGCTCATCGGCTAGTTTCGCAGCGCGCTCGACTGCGGTGGTGTTCCCCGAGATCACAATCTGTTCCGGAGAATTGAAGTTTGCCGCCTGGCAAACTTCTCCATGCGCCGACTCTTTGCAGACTTCCGCGACTTTGTCATATTCCATGCCAAGAATCGCGGCCATTGCCCCAACTCCCAGGGGCACGGCCTCCTGCATGTATTTCCCGCGATGGCGCACGGTGCGCACTGCGTCCGCGAACTCGATCGTTCCCGCCGCCACTTGCGCGGAGTACTCGCCCAGGCTATGTCCTGCAACATAAGCCGGCTTCAACCCTTTTTCGGAGAGCACGCGCCACGCGGCCACAGACGCCGTCAGGATCGCCGGTTGGGTGATCTCGGTCATGCGTAACTGCTCTTCCGGACCTTCAAAGCAAAGCTGCGACAGCTTGTATCCCAGAGCCTCGTCGGCCTCGGCAAATGTTTGCTTTGCGATGGGATGCCGCTCCGCCAATTCCTTGCCCATGCCCAGGGCCTGCGATCCCTGGCCCGGAAACAGAAATGCGATCGTGTTCGTCGTCATAAGTGTCTTAAGAGGAAAACTGCAGATTCCTCGGGCTATCGCCCTCGAAATGACAGACCTTGGCTCTGCCGCTACACGCCAGATCCTTCGCCCTCTCGGGCTCAGGATGACGTCAAAGAAAAAATGCCGTCTGCCGCGCGGGCTCAGGATGACGCAGAGGAAAAAGCTACCGCGGCCCGCGCCGCTCCCAACTCTTTCGCGATGACGTCATTGATGCGATGCTCAGCAAACTCGGCGGCTACCCGCAACGCGTTCTTGATCGCGTTCGCATTCGACGATCCGTGGGTAATAAAGCAAACTCCCTTTACGCCCAACAACGGAGCTCCGCCATACTCGGTATGATCGAGTCTCTTTTTGAAATCCGCAAAAGCACTGCGTGAAAGCAGCGCCCCAACCTGCCGCGTGATCGTCGCCCGCAAGCTTTCTTTCAAGACCGCGCGGACTAAATTCGCCACGCCTTCGGAAGTTTTCAGCGCGACATTCCCTACGAATCCGTCAGCGACAATGACATCCACTACGCCGCTATATAAATCTCGGCCTTCGACGTTACCGATAAAATTCAGCGGCAGATGCTTGAGCAGCGCGAACGCATCCCGAGTAAGTACGTTCCCCTTACTCTCTTCTTCGCCAATCGAAAGCAATCCCACGCGCGGCTTGCGAGTGCCAAACATAGTCCGCACATAAATCTCGCCCATCACCGCGAACTGCACCAGGTTTTCAGGCTTGCAGTCGACATTCGCTCCCACATCGAGCAGAGTCGCCGCCGCTCCCGAAGCCGTCGGGAAAGTCGCCGCCAGCGCGGGACGATCCACTCCCGGCAGCGCTCCCAGCACCATCTTCGCCGTAGCCATCGCCGCGCCAGTGTTCCCGGCTGTCACGAATCCTGACGCCTTCCGGTCTCGAACCAGGCGCACTCCCACCCGAATGGACGAGTCGCGCTTGGCGCGCACCGCCTGCACGGCCTTGTCGTCCATACGAATGACTTCCGAGGCTTGCACGATTTCCAGCGGCAGGCCCGCCGCCGAAGGATGGCGATTCAACTCCGCCTGAATGACTTCCGACCGTCCCACCAATAGCACGCGCACCCCGTACTGCCGGGCGGCCTGAATGGCGCCTTCGACTTCAGGCTTCGGCGCGCGGTCGGAACCCATCGCGTCCAGAGCTATGACGCTAGGCATGTGAGGGCGAAACTAGCTGGCTTCCTCGACGTTCAATACTTCACGGCCTTTGTAGAACCCACACTTGGGGCAGGCACGGTGCGGCATCTTCTTCTCATGGCAATTCGGACACTCAGACAACGAGTGCGCCTTCAGGCCATCATGCGCGCGCCGCGTGCTGGTGCGCTTTTTCGAGTGACGTCGTTTCGGATTAGGCATCGCAAATTCCTCTCGCCGGCCGGGGCCGGGTTAATTGTCAAGTTTGCTGCGAATCTCTTTCAGAGCCTGCCAGCGCGGATCTTCCATCGGCTCCGCGCAGGAGCATTCTTCTTCATTCATGCTCTTGCCGCAATGCATACAAAGGCCCTTGCAATCGTCGCGGCACAGAGCTTTCAGGGGAAGCGCGAGCAGAACTTGTTCGCGCAAGACATCTTCGAGCAGCAACCCTTCCCCTTGATAATAACTAATTTCGGCGTCGGCTGCCGTAATCGAGAGCTCTTCCTTGCCGGCATCCGTCCCCTGCGGACGGTAGAGCAAGTCGAAATCGTGCTTCAAATTTTCGACTACCGGCTCAAGACACCGCGCACAAGGTACCTCGACCTGGACCGCCAGATCCCCGGCAATCCTTATATCCTGCACCGTCTGATGCTTGCCGTGATGCTCTTCGACGAGCTGCGCGCGTCCGGCGGTGCGCAACGGCTGAAGCTGGCGCAGGTCCTCGCCAAAGTCGATCGAGCCGGGCGCAAACTGCTCCTTGAAATCGACCGGATGGAGCTCTAACTCTTTCAATTCGATGAACATCGGGGACTCTCCACGCCCCCACCACCGCAGGCCGCGGAAGCACGCACAGACGCGTAAACGCTCAAGGGAGCAAGAGTTAAGGATAAAGGGGGTGGGAGGGGTGTCAAGGGGACGGAGGGAAAGGGTGTCGAACGTCAGCCGCTCTGATCCGCAGTCAGCGTCATGATCATCTACAGCCCACAACACAACCATCTCGGTCCACGCCGAGATCTGAAAACAAACGTCACGATTAATCTTATCTTTCTTAGCAGCTCCTCTTAACTCATTCAGACAAACAAGACCAAGACTCCACGGTGTTGTGATTGCGCCGCTAGTCCACAACCACATGCCGAACGAGATCGTGCGCAAGGATTGGGTAGATCTCTTCACCCTGCTAAGAAAACATCTCTTGAATACTCCTCATCTCCTATTCTTAAGTATTCCATGTAGACGCATTTGACAGTTTCGTCCATCTTGCCGAAGAGTTTAGACGCGTTCAGCATCTGGATGACTAAGTCGTGATTTATTCTTTTCCCCTTTGATTCCTCAGCCTGTATCCAAAATTCGCCACCTTCACGAAATAAATACAGAGATGGCGGAGTTGAGGAGAGGGCATTATCCATTCGACCGGTTTTGAAAGATGATTCCAATGGGTGCGATTCCGACACCGAGAGAATCCAAAACACTTTCCCCCAAACGCCAGCACCCGATGTGTCCCCTACGCTAAGGCTCTGGTCACTCATTGCTCCCCTTCTCAACCTCAAAAATGTACTCCATAGGCATTACAACCGGATATATACCCCGACCCTTGGAAGAAAGCCTCGTACAAGAAGCTAAGTGTGGAATAGAGCCCCACCCCCCGCAAGCATTGTGCCTCCCACCATTTCCTGCGGGGTTTCCATGCCGCGTCAATCTGATCGATATGCAGGTCATCATAGCGTTCAATTCCGCCTTCACGGACGGCGGAATTGAACCACGATTGAATGACTTCTCTATGCTTAATTCCTCCATGGCCGCTACGAGGACAATTGAAGCAAGCAGCCACGGTTCATGCCAATGATTTCAGCACCCGCCTTAAGTGTGGTGATCGGTCCTCATCGGGCCCGTCTTATCACGCTGTGCCTTCGGCGCGGGGGGGCTGGCCCACCCTTTCCCCGCTACATATTAAACCATGGTTGCCCCACCCTTCGCGGTTTTCGAAGGGTGGGCACGGTGAACCTGTCAGCCTGGGTTTGGGTTGTCTGTCACAGCCAGCCAACCCGCGATCACTCTAGTGTGGCGTTATGCCTCCGCGCTTACACCGCTACTACGGCGCCGGATATCTTCATTTCATCACCTTCAGTTGTTACCACCGTCGTCCGCTGCTGGGTACTCCGCAACGCCGCCAGCGGTTCCTCAATCTCCTCGAGGAAGTCCGCCGCAGTTACAAGTTCGTGGTCGTGGGATATGTCGCGATGCCCGAGCACGTACATCTTTTGCTGAGTGAACCTGAGCGCGCTAACCCGTCGGTTGTCATTCAGGTATTGAAGCAACGCTTCGCCCGACAGGTGCTGCGCGCGAGACGGGAACGGCAGGATGGGTCGCAGAGAACCCTGTGGGAGACGGACGGCGAAGAGCATGTCTGGCAGCGGCGATTCTACGATTTCGTCGTGTGGAACGAGCACAAACGCGTCGAGAAGCTGCGCTACATGCATAACAATCCGGTGAAGCGAGGTCTGGTGCTTGAGCCGGAGCAATGGCCATGGAGCAGCTTTCGCTTTTATAGCTATGGCGACCCGGGTCCGGTGCTAGTGAACGAACAGCCTGCCAAGTTGCAACTGCGGGGCCGAGCGGCATCAGCAATCCAAGTTGCGAGCTAGCGCCAAAGGCTCTTGCTATCAAGCTTCACCGTGCCCACCCTTCGAAAACCGCGAAGGGTGGGGCAACCCAAGGTTAGAATGATTTCGTAAACGGTGGGCCAGCCCTCCTATCTCTCCTCTCCGCTGCTGCTGAATATCGTCCAGCGACCGTTGTCTCGATGCAACTCAAAATTGAATCTCACTTTTGCTCTCTCGTATTGAAAATCAGCTTTTATAGTTGCTCTCCAACGACTCGGATTCCGCCGTTTTTGAACTGTCATGCCCTGTTCGTGCACGGATCTGAGAGCACCAAACTTCGCCTGCACATCGTGTTCATATCGGACGAAGCTGGTGAGGCTAATTCGCTCTTGAAATTCTGGGCTGTAATACCCGTATGCTTCTTCGAATTTCTGATTGACGAGGGCATTTCCATAGCTGGAGAAAGTTTGCATCACAACCTTTCGCTCTGGCCAGACAGCAATGAGTTCAGGAAGCGTTGCAATCATCGCGAAAAGCCATATACCAACAATGACCGCCAGAATCTTGTATCGTCTCTTCATAGGGTCAGTTCCACGATACATGTCAGAAGATCGAACCGGGGGCTGCCCATCCTTTCCCCGTTGCATCTTAAACCATGGTTGCCCCACCCTTCGCGGTTTTCGAAGGGTGGGCACGGTGAACCCTCTCAGCGCGGCTTATCTGTCACCGCCAGCCAATCCGCGATCGCTCTAGTATCGAGTGATGCCTCCGCGCTTACACCGCTACTACGGCGCTGGATATCTTCATTTCATCACTTTCAGTTGTTACCACCGTCGTCCGCTGTTGGGAACTCGGCAATGCCGCCACCTCTTCCTCACGCTCCTCGAACAAGTCCGCCGCAGTTACAAGTTCGTGGTCGTGGGATATGGTTCACCGTGCCCACCCTTCGAAACCACGAAGGGTGGGCGAGCCCGCTGTCTGGAAACAAGTGCGCTATACTTGCCCCATGAATGGCCTGTATCAGAACGATCGCGGCGGGATCGCGCTGCTGGGAGCGCTGCTGGCGCTGGGCCTGATTATTGGCGGGTGGGTGCTCGGCTCCGAGATCAAGGCGACCCGACTGAGTGACCGATACGTAAGTGTCAAAGGGTTGGTCGAGCGCAAGGTCAAGTCTGATCTCGCCATATGGCCGCTTACTTATAAAGAAGCTGGCGACGATCTCTCCGCGCTCTACGCCAAAACCGAGGCTGACAAGAAAACTGTGCTGCAATTTCTATCCGATCAGGGCATTGAAGCTTCAGAGATCGAGTTAGGCGTGGTGCGCGTGGTGGATACGCAGGCCAACGAGTACGGAGGCAACGAGCGAGCGCCTCATCGTTACATCGTCGAGCAACAGATCACGGTGCGCACATCGCGCGTCGACCAAGTCGCCGCCGCGGCACAAAAGACCATCCTGCTTCTGCAAAAAGGAATTGTGTTGAGCGGCAATCCCGGTCAGGGTCTCGCGTACAAGTTCACCGGCCTCAATTCCATTAAGCCCGACATGATTACCGAAGCCACGCGCAACGCCCGCGCCGCCGCTGACCGCTTTGCGTCCGACTCTGGCAGCAAAGTCGGCTCGATCCGCCAAGCCAATCAAGGAGTGTTCTCGATTTTGCCGGCGGACCAGGCAAGCGATCCCGGAGAAGCGGGATACAACTCCGGCGACAGCAGCATTATGAAAACCGTGCGGGTGGTTACGTCGATCGATTACTATCTGGAAAAATAGCTCATGCTGCCTCCCACCTTTGTCGCAAAAGGCGCGACAAAGATGGGGCACCCCTCGGTATCGATGACGATGGCTTATCGGCTGTATTGATTCTTCTTCTTTTCCGCGTGGCGTTCGAGGCCAAGCTGAATCAGCCGCTCGATGAGATCGGCGTAATTCACACCGGACGCGGCCCACAGCTTGGGATACATGCTGATCGCGGTAAAGCCGGGCATGGTGTTGATCTCGTTCAGATAAATCTTGCGCGTTTTCGGATCCATCAGAAAATCCACGCGGGCGAGGCCGGCACAATCCACGGCTTTGAAGGCCGCGATGGCGAGCTGCTGCACCTTCTTCGTCTCTGACTTAGTAAGCTTTGCCGGAATAATGAGCTCCGAACCTTCGTCGAGATACTTGGCGGTGTAGTCGTAGAATTCCTTGCCGGGAACGATTTCTCCAGGGACGGACGCTTCGGGCTTGTCGTTGCCGAGCACCGAACATTCGATCTCACGTGCTTTCTGCTTGGCTGACCGCCGACTCCTTGTTCGATCACGATCTTACGATCGAACTTTGCCGCCTCGTAAATCGCAGGACCCAGTTCTTTGTGATTGTGAGCCTTGGAGATTCCGACCGACGATCCGAGGTTCGCAGGCTTCACGAACACCGGATATTTCAGCGCTTTCTCAATCTTCTTCTCCGTCTTCTTGGGTTCGGCTTCCCATTCGCTGCGCAGAATTGTTACGTGCTTGACGATGGGCAGATCCCGCGGCGCGGAACAGAGATTTCATCACATCTTTATCCATGCCCGCGGCGGAGCCAAGCACGCCTGCACCGACGTACGGAATGTCGGCGAGTTCGAGCAATCCCTGGATGGTGCCGTCCTCGCCGAAGGTTCCGTGCAAGACCGGAAAGATGACGTCCACATTGATGGCGCGATCGCTGACGCGACGGGTCAGGCTAGCGTCGGTCTGGAACGGGGCCATGGCCCCCGCAGCCTTCGGCTCGGGCGGAATGATGACTGCTTCCCCCCGGGCAAGTACGGCGGCACCGGCAGTAGCCTCGGGATCTCCGGCGCGCAGGTGCCGTTCCTCGTGATCGAGCGGCTTGCCCTGCAGCAGGCGCTCGGCATCGCTCGCGGTCACCCACCGTCCTTCTTTGGTGATGCCGACGGGGACAACCTCGAATTTATTTTTGTCGATGGCGTTGAAAACGGAAGCGGCCGACAGCAGCGAGACTTCGTGCTCGCCGCTGCGCCCACCGAAAAGAATCCCGACCCGGAGTTTCTTCATGACCCTTCAGTCTGTACGTCGAGCGGCGTCGGCGTCAATCGCAGGTTTGGTTCCAGACAAAAAAACGGAGCCGCCGAAGCGGCTCCGTATCACCTCCGACGAACAGCTTTAGTGCACCGTCAGCGTGATCATCGTGGTATGCATCACCGCGCCGGATGTGGCAGTGACTGCCACCGACGTTGTGCCACGTTGAGCCGCGCTGCTGCCTCCGCCGCACCCCACAGAACCAAGCAAAGTCGTCGAAATGATGGCCACTCCCACAATCGTGAGGATGACGGATCCGATTCGCTTTCTTCGCTTCTCCACTCCACCAATCATCACGGCCAGGAAGCCAATGCCTGACATCGCCAGCCATGAACCGGCCAGCCGCGGGCCGTACGAGCCTCCGGCGGCCGCGTGAACCGTCATGGTGGTCGTGGCGGCGCTTCCCGACGGGGTCACCGACGAAGGATTGAACGTGCAACTGATACCCGTCGGCCCGGCACAGGTGAAGGTCACAGCGCTGGTGAACCCGTTGGTCGGCGCGACGCTCAGCATGATGCTGGTAGAACCGCCGACGGCAACCGTCGCGCTCTGCGTCGCCGCTGAGAAAGTGAAATCCGGCGTGTTGCCTCCGCTGCCGGCGCTTGCGTCGATCGCGCCGAAGAGCCCATGCTTTTCTCCCGCAAGTCCGGCGGTGAAATACATAGTGTCGGGATTGCCTGTTCCTCCCGCGCCGAACACCAGCGCCCACAAGCCTGAGTTACTAAGTGGAGTGCCTCCGGTACCGTTTAGCTGTCCGAGAAAGTTCCCGGTCGCGGGATCGAAGGCATTGATCGTGCCATCGCCAAAATTCCCCACCAGAATGTCGTTACTGAAAGCTCCGAAACTGGCCGGAGTCATCACGACACCCCACGGAGAATTCAGCGTACCGTTCGAGGCGAAGCGCTTCACGAAGGTGCCGTCTGTATTGAAGATACTCACGAAGCCATTGCCGGGCGCGGAGACGGGGTCGTGCTTTGCCGAATCCTGAAGAGCGTAAGTGACATACACCTGCGTTCCGATAAGCTGGATGCCAAACGGCGCAAAACCTGTGGGCAGACTGGGATCGGTAAACCTTCCCGTCAGCGCGGTCATCTGGAAATTGTGATCGAAGACTTCCACTTGTCCGCTGTTGAAGTTGGTCGCCAGCAGGAAGTCGGCGCTGTTGTGGTTGATTAGGGACAGACCCTTGTAGACCGCTCCGATCGACGATCGGTCGACCGCAAGAATCGCATTCGTACCCGTGCCATTCCATCCGGAAATGGTGCCATCTTCGGTGTCGAACAAGAAGAGGCTCGGCCCGGTACCCACGACAAATCCACTGGTCGAGTTGGCCACGGTCCCTGTCGGAGTTGCGAACCCCGCTCCACCGGCTGGCAGTGGAATCGAAACCGTAGGTTGCTGGCTCGCACCGGTCGCGTCGTACAGCGTGGAAAAGCCACTGTTGTTATCTGCCACCCAGAAGGGCTGTCCGGGGAAAAATGAGATACCCCAGGGATTGATCAGCTTGGGATCGGTATGGCTCGCCATGCCAGAGACATCCGAAACCAGATTGGTCTGTTGATAGGAATTGGTCTGGGCAGCCACTCCCGTGACGAGGGCCACACTCAAAACCGCCATAAATAGAATTGCTGGATTCCGTTTCACCGCGTTTGCTCCTTTCGACCGTGCCGTACAGGAGCAAGGGTAAGGAGACCAATGAGTGGGGTTGTCAGAAAGGAGTCAAGAAGCTGTCAAATGTCTGACTTGTAGTTGTCAACAAGTCTGGCGGCATTGGAGTTGCGACTCTCGGACTTCTGTGATATCATGATATCGTTGCATGAAAGATATGCGAGAAGATGGCTCAGTTTGTGGTCCGTAACATTGAAAATTCGGTAAAGGCCCGTCTACAGCGCCGCGCCCGCCGGAACAAGCGAAGCATGGAAGAAGAAGTTCGAGACATCTTGCGGGCTGCCGTGAATGGAGAAGGTGAGGTATCGAGCGGCGGCCTGGGTTCGGAGATCGCAGCGCTCTTCGCCGGCGCTGGCGTCGACTTCGAGATTCCGGAACTTCGAGGTCAGGCAATCAAACCGGCGTCCTTTGACGAATGATCGTGCTCGATACGAATGTGTTGTCGGCTCTGATGAACGAATCTCCCGAGAGGAGGGTAATCGACTGGCTCGATAAACAGCCACGAACCTCCATCTGGACGACGGCCGTTACTGTTCTTGAGATTCGCTTTGGACTTCAGATTCTGCCCGGCGGCAAACGCCGGGTGCGGTTAATGCGTGCCTTCGAACAACTGTTAGAGAAGATCGAGGACCGCGTTCTTACTTTTGATCGGATAGCAGCGGAGGCGGCAGGAGACCTCATGGCATGGAGACGAAGTAAAGGCCGCCCAGTGGACCTGCGTGACACCATGATAGCGGGCATTGTGCTTGCGCAACATGCCAGCATGGCCACGCGCAACGTGGCTCACTTCGATGATCTTTCCATTCCTGTTGTTAACCCCTGGTCCGATTAAAATGCCCGCCCACAAAAAAGCCCCGTCTCGACGACGGGGCTTGATGCCTTCACTGAGTGACTATTTTCCTTTGTAAGTACGCGGCGAACCGACCCCGGCGCAGATATCCCATCCGGTCGTGCAAATGGAACTCCCGGTGGTGATGTCATAGAACGCCTTTTTGTACTGCTTCGAATTGGCGTACTCGTTATAAATCATGGTCAGCTCGGCATTGGTCGACTTGTTGAGCAGACCGGCCGCATTCACGATTCCGGCGAAGGTCGGGGTTCCCCAACTGGTTCCACCCACTTCCGTCCATCCGCCCTCGAGGTAAATTGCCGCGCAACAATAGTTAGAGGCCACGTCGGGATAACCGCGCTGCGTACCGACGATGCCAGAGATGCCGCTCTGATAGCTGGGAATCGGCTCATACGGGCTGATCGCGCCGCCTCCGCCGCCCCACGACTCGCTCACGAAGTTGCCATGAGAATCGCGATTGAAAGTGGTCCCGCCAACCGCGACTACATATGGAGAAGCCGCCGGATGGATGGTGACGTTCAAGCCGCTATCGCCGCTGGCAGCGAAGTAGACAACTCCGGGAACCATGAAGAATTTGTCGTAGTTCAATTCGGTAGAGAACTCCGGGATGCCCCAGCTCATGCTGACCACGCCGCCGCCGTTCGCGGCAACCATGTTCGCGCCCACTTGAACGGCTTGGAACGTGGGATCGGTGTGAGTCAGGACTGACTCGACGAGAAAGATCTTGGCATTTGGCGCCATGGCGTGCGCCCACTCGATGTCGAGCGCTTCTTCCACCAGCCACTCGGAATAGACCGGAGGCTTGGTGCCCTGGGCATAGACGACGGTCAAGTCGGCTTGCGGCAATCCGAATTGGGTAGAGAACGCGGCGAGATCGGTGGCCGCAGTCGGGTAATCGCCCGCGTCGATGATGGCGATCGCGCCGACGCCGCCGGTCGGGACCGTGGTGCTGGTGGTAATCGGGCAACCCACAGGTCCTGTCACCAGTTGATAGACGCAGGCTACCGATCCAGGAGTTTCGGCTCCGGGCGGCGGTCCGGGTTGCGGATCGCGAGATCCGACGAAGAAGTAGTTGGTGTGGATGTGTCCGGGACGCGGGATGCTTGAGTTGGGAACCGTGATCCTTTGTCCGTTGATATAGGTTCCGTCGAGTGACTGAGCAAATGCCGGCGAGAGGTACGCGCTCAACGAGAGCGCAACGAGAGCAATGAAGAAAACCACGGCCAAACGCTTCATCCCGAAATCTCCTTAGTCGCCCGTCCAGCCTACAGGCGGCCGGAATCGAGGTTACGACTGCGGGAAGAGTCTACACCGCCGCGATGTTTTAGTTGTCGAAAGTTTCCGAAGTAGGTGAATGGACCACGGGAAGAAGGACTCCGTGGCCCTAGAGAATCTTTTTGCCGAAGGCGGAGAGCGTGAGTTCCACGGCGAGATCGGCCGTCTGGTTGTGCTCGTCGATCACCGGATTCACTTCGACGATTTCAAAGCTCACCATGCGTCCATGGTCCGCGATGATCTCCATCGCGAGGTGCGCCTCGCGATAGGTCGCGCCGCCCCATACCGGAGTGCCCACGCCGGGCGCATCTTCAGGATCGATCCAGTCCATATCGAGCGATACGTGATAGCCGGCGGTGCCGCGTCCGGCCATGCGCAGCGCTTCTTCCATGACCGCGCGCATGCCGCGCTCGTCGATGTCACGCATGGTGAAGACTTCCACGCCTGACTTTCGGATGTTGGCTTTCTCGTGCGCATCCACATCGCGAATGCCGACCAGCACACAGTTTTCCGGATTCACCTTGGGCGAAAAGTCATAGATATTAGCGAGCTCGGCAGGGCCCAGTCCCATGATCGCCGCCAGCGGCATGCCGTGCACGTTGCCGCTGGGAGAGGTTTCGGGAGTGTTGATGTCGGTATGCGCGTCGATCCAGATCAGTCCGATTTTCTGATTTTGTTTGCGATAGTATTCAGCAACTCCGGCAACAGTTCCTGCCGCAACGGAATGATCCCCGCCGAGCACGATCGGCACTTTCCCGGACTCGAGGGTCTTCAAAACGAGTTCGGCGCTCTTGGCACAGGTAGCGGTAATTTCTTTCAAGTATTTCGCACTGGGATCGCCCTCTTTTTTTTGCTCAGGAATGGCGACGGCGATGTTGCCAGCATCTTCCACCGAATGACCGATGGCTTCGAGGCGCGCCTCGAGTCCGGCCACCCGGACAGCAGACGGTCCCATGTCGACGCCGCGCCGCGACTGTCCCAGGTCAAGAGGCACACCAATCACGCGGATTTTCTTAGGAACGATGCTGGAAAAAGATGCAGTTGTTGGAGTCATAGTCTATTGCCGCTTCCGTCCTCGTCATTCACCGCCGAGCACGCCGAGAACGCCGAGTCAGGAAATTCATTTACGATTCGCTTCAGGCCTTCCTTCAACACGCGGACATGAAAATTCATTAAGAGTCCGACTCGCTTTCCCGAAAGTTTCAGATACGAAAGCAACTGAGCATCGTGAATGGGTGCCAGCTTCTCAATAGCTTTGACTTCGACGATCACAAGGTCTTCTACAACCAAATCGAGCCGGTATCCGCAGTCCAACTTCACTTGCTTGTAGACAACCGGTAGCGGCTTCTGCTGCTCAACTTGGAGACCTAGTTCGCGCAGCTCAAAAGCCAGACAAGCTTCGTATGCCGATTCTAGAAGTCCAGGTCCTAATACCTTATGTACCTCGATCGCTGCCCCGATGATGCGCCGCGTCAGCTGATCGAATTTGTCTTTTTCGTTCACTGCTCGGCGATCTCGGCGTGCTGGGCGGTAATCATGGGTACAGCCGGTGCAGCATTCTGGGGAATGGAATCGTTTCGCGCACGTGCTCCAGCCCACAGATCCACGCCACCGCGCGCTCAATGCCCATGCCGAAACCGGCGTGGGGAACGCTACCATATTTGCGCAAATCCAGATACCACTTGAAAGCTTCTTCCGGCAAGCCATGCTCGTGAATACGCTTGAGCAGCAGATCGTAGGAAGCCATACGCTGCGAGCCGCCGATAATTTCTCCGTAGCCCTCAGGCGCGAGCACATCGACGCACAACGCCAGGTCAGGACGCTGCGGATCGGGCTCCATGTAGAACGCCTTCACCTTCGCCGGATAGCGATGCACCATCACCGGACGATCGAACTGCGACGAGATGTAGGTCTCGTCCGGCGAACCGAGATCGCCGCCCCATTCAAAATTGTTTTCCAGCAGCCCTTTGGCATGCGCGTCCTGCAACATCTTCACCGCTTCGTCATAGGTGATGCGCGGGAACGGAGCTTCGATTTTCTCTAATTTCGTCAGGTCACGGCCGATGACTTGCAGGTCCGCGCGGCGCTTCTCAAGGCAGCGTTTTACCAGAAAACTGATCAGCCCTTCGGCAAGCTCCATGACATCGTCGAGCTGTCCGTAGGCGACTTCGGGCTCGACCATCCAGAACTCGGTCAGGTGGCGGCGCGTCTTCGACTTCTCGGCGCGGAAAGTCGGCCCGAAGGAATACACCTTGCCCAACGCCATCGCCGTGGCTTCGATGTAAAGCTGACCTGACTGCGTAAGGAACGCCTGCTCTTCAAAGTAGTCGACGGGGAACAGCGTGCTGGTGCCTTCGCAGGCCGCGGGGTCAGAATCGGCGGATCGGTCAGCGTGAATCCGCGATCATCGAAGAAATCCCGTGCCGCCTTGATGATCTCTGCGCGCACTCGCAAGAATGGCCGCCTGCCGCGGCGAGCGCACCCACAGATGGCGGTGCTCCATCAGAAAATCAACGCCATGATCTTTGGGGGAGATGGGATAAGGATCGCTCTCCGATACTTTCTGCACCACCTGCACGTTCGAAACGTCGAGTTCGTACCCGCCGGGCGCGCGCTTGTCGGCGCGAACCTTGCCTTCAACGATCACGCTCGACTCTTGCGTCAGGCCCTTGATGGCATCAAACACTTCCGGAGGCACGGCGTTCTTCGGCACTACTCCCTGAATCTGCCCGCTGCCGTCGCGAAAGATGGGGAACAAAAGTTTCCCGCTCTCGCGCAGGTTATAAAGCCATCCGCGAATGGTGACCGTCTGGCCGTCAAACTTCCCGATTTCTGCAATAGTGGCGATAGGAAAGGACATAAGATTTGGTAATTTTGTAATCGGGGAAATTGGTAATTCGAAGATCGGGAAATTGCAAAATTACCCGATTACACAATTACCAAATTCTTCCTAGCTTTCTTCCAGCTTCTTGAACGCTTCCGTCATTCCATCCGCGACATTGATTTTCTCGTCGCCTTCGATCTCCAGCAGGAACGGCGGCGTATGTGGCGCGGCGCGCAGCAGCTCCATTGTTTCTTTCCAGTTGATGCTGCCCTTTCCTGGCCACAGGTGTGAGTCGCGGTCTTTGGCGTTGTCGTGAATGTGCGTCGAGCGAATGTGGCTCTTCAGAGTCTCGAACCCCTGCGGAATATCGCTCATGATGTGCGCATGCCCCACATCGAAGCACACGCCTACATCCTCGAAATGCGAGATATGGATGAATTCCACAAGCTTGTCGGGAGTCGCCAACTCATTCGGAATATTTTCCAGTAAGATGCGCACTCCCAAAGGCTTGGCAAACGCGCGCAAATGCTCCACGGAAGTCAGCGCAGCTTCGAACTTTTTCTCGTCAAACGATTCGCGAGCTACGCCGATATGCTGAATCAGAAAACGAAAGGGAATCTGCTCGGCGATTTCCAGCGCCCGCTTGATCTCGTCCATCGCCTCAATGCGGGTGGCACGGTCAGTCGAAGCTACGTTGACCTGGTTCGCGCCAGTGCGGCCCATCTCGTAGTCGGCATACAGGGGCGAGTGTACCGAATGCAGCGGCACTCCGCTGGTGCGGAACCAGTCGGCAATCTCGCGCACGTGCTGCTTGCGGTTGGCGTAGTCGATGTGTTGCCGCGCCGCGAAAATCTCGATCGCCTGCGCCCCGCCGCGCACCAACCCGTCCAGCAGCCCCGGGTGCAGACGCTCCTTCACATAGACGTGTGTCGACATCGCTCTCTGCATTAGTAGCCCACTGCCTTTCCGTTATAGCGGTCGTCGCTCGCACCCAGACGTTCCCCGGTCTTAGGATCGACCTCCACGCACTCGCCGTCACTCCACGTCGGTGACAACGTACCGCTTTCGTTGATTCCAAACACAACCTTGTATCCCATGTGCTCGAGCGCGTTCACCGTGTCGGGAGAGAACCATTGTTCCACGCGCACAAAATCCGGCAGCCATTGTTGATGGAAGCGCGGCGCGTTGACCGCCGTCTGGATATCCATGCCGTAATCGACCACGCCCATCAGGATATTCGCAATCGTAGAGATGATACGCGGGCCGCCCGGCGATCCCATCACCAGAAATAGCTTACCGTTTTTCAGCACGATCGTCGGCGCCATCGCCGATAGCGGACGCTTCCCTGGCCCAATCGCGTTCGCCGGACCTTGAATCAACCCAAAATAATTCGGCGCGCCCGGCTTCGAGGTGAAGTCATCCATCTCATCATTCAGCAGAAAGCCCAGGCCTTCCGCGGTCACATGCGATCCGAAATAATCGTTCAGGGTGGTAGTCACAGCCACGGCGTTCCCGTCGCCGTCGACAATCGAATAATGAGTGGTCTGGCTCGATTCGCGTCCGGTCGCCAGCCCCGAATGCATCGACGCATACTGCTCCAACTGCGTGAAAATCGCGGGACGCCGCAGATCCTGACTCAGCGTCGCGTGCCTCGGTTCAATCGTATCGCGCCAGGCTTCCGCGTACCGCTTATCGATCAGCTGCGGCACCGGGATCTTTGAGAAGTCGGGATCTCCCATGAACTCTGCGCGATCGAAAAACGCGCGCCGGAAGGCCTCGACCGTGAGTTGCACCGATTCCGAAGACCGCGATCCCAACTTTCCCAGATCGTAACCTTCGAGAATATTCAGCAGTTCGATCAGCGCCACGCCGCCCGACGACGGCGGCGGCGCGCTGATGATGTCGTATCCGCGATACGATCCCCGCACCGGCTCGCGCTCTTTGACTTCGTATCTCGCCAAGTCATCGACCGTGACCAACCCTCCACCTTTTTGAATGTCGGCAGCCAATTGTTTCGCGATCGCTCCGTGATAGAAATCCTCAGGATCGGCGGCAATCTTTTCCAGAGTCTGAGCCAGTTCCGGCTGGCGGAAGATCTCTCCTTCTTTATAGAAGTTGCCGTCGCGCTGAAAGATCCTCCGCGACTCGGGAAACCGCGTCAAATCCTTGTCGGCAAAATCTTCCGCATCTTCCCAACTGAGGGCAAAACCTTCCTTCGCCAACTTGATCGCCGGAGCCATGTCACGATCGAGCGAAAGTTTGCCGTACTTCTTCTGCGCATAGGCCAACCCCGCTACCGAACTGGGCACGGCGATGGCTTTGTATCCGATCAGGCTGGCACGGGGTATGACATTGCCGCTCGCGTCCAGATACATATTGGCGCTGGCCGCCGCAGGAGCCTTCTCGCGGAAATCGACAAAGTGCGCGGCCCCATCCGCCATGCGAATGAGCATGAATCCGCCGCCACCAAGATTCCCGGCCTGCGGCCTCACTACTGCCAGCGCGAACCCGGTCGCCACCGCGGCATCAATCGCGTTGCCTCCGGCCTGCATAATCTCGACGCCCGCCCGCGACGCGAGTTCGTGCACGCTCGCCACCATCCCATGCTGCCCGTGCGCCGGATGCACCGGCGCTGCGAAGGCTGCAGAAGCGACAATCAGCAGCAAAATCAGCAACTTGGATTGAGATGGCATCAGATTTGTGGGACCGCCGCTTGGCAGACCTTTGAGGCTAGCGTAGCGGGATAGGGAGAGTCAAATAATGCAGACTGTCGATGTTTTGATTGTTCATTGTCGATTGAAAAAACACAAACCCGTGCATGATGGGTTTCAAATCAACAATCAACAATCAAAATTTCTAGACCTGCTCCCTCGCCTCGCCCAAAGTCACGCTCACGTCCATCTTCTTCTTGCCGCGGAAAACGGTGATCTTCACCGCGTCTCCGGCGCGATGGCCGTTCATGATCTGGCTGAGATCCTGTTGGTCTTGCACATCCTGTCCGTCGATGGCGACGATCAGGTCGCCGCCCATCATGATGGGAGTATTTCCGATGTAAGCGCGTTCGTTTCCACCCTTCAAGCCGGCTCGATCCGCGGCGCTTCCCGGGACCACCTGCACAATGAGCAATCCGTAATCGGCCGCCAGACCCATCTGATCAGCCAGTTCCGGACTGATCGGAACCGTCCGAATGCCCAGCGCCGGACGCCGCACTCGCCCAATCGTTACCAGATCGTTCAGCACCGCCTTCGCAGTATTGATGGGAATCGCAAACCCGATGCCCGCGCTCTGCCCCACGCTCGACAGAATCATGGTATTGATACCAATGACTTCGCCATGCCAGTTCAGCAGCGGGCCGCCCGAGTTGCCAGGATTAATGGCAGCATCGGTCTGAATCGCTTCGTCAATCGTCGCTCCGCCATTCGGCTCCTGCACGGGACGGATCGAGCTCACAATCCCTCGCGTCAGCGTTCCCGAAAGCCCAAACGGATTCCCAATCGCATACACTTTCTGTCCCACCTGCAGGCTGCGCGAATCCCCCAGCGTCATTGGCACCAGATCCGGAGCCTTGATCAGCACAATCGCGAGATCGTGTCCGGGGTCGGTGCCCACCACGGTCGCGCGATACTTCTTGCGGTTGTGCAAGGTGACTTCAATCTGCCGGGCCTCGGCGATCACGTGATAGTTAGTGAGAACGTGTCCTTCTTTATCGATGATGAATCCCGAGCCCTGGCCCTCCTGCGGAACCAGCCCGTAGAAGAAGTCAAACGTCATCGCCCGTGACGTGATATTCACCACCGAAGCGATGTTCTTCCGGTAAATGCTGATGTTGTTCTGCTCTTCCGGGTCGGACGACTCGTTGTTCGCCGCCTGCGTGATCTCAAGCTTGGTCGGCTGCGAGATCCAATCCGAGGGATGAAGATTCAGGGGATGCGAGCGATAGGTGGTGAAGTAAAAGAAGGTTCCAGCAAGAACGATAGCCAGCACAACCGGACGTGCAATTCTCATAAATCAGCTCTTAAGCTTTTAGCTCTTAGCCTTTGATGTTCGGGCTCGGAGCGATTCGTAGATGACCTTTACTTGCTTTTGGGTCTCATCGAGGGACCCGGAGTTATCAATCACATAGTCGGCCGTTTTGATCTTCTCTTCGTCTGGCCACTGCGCCGCCATGCGCCGCGTGATTTCGGCTCGTGCGCTCTCGAGGTCCGTCCCAGTGCGCCTGGCCCAGCGCTCGACCCGTTGCTCCGGTTGGCAGGTCACCACGATCAGGCAATCGAAGCGGTTGGCGGCACCAGCCTCCAGAATCAACGCCGCTTCTACAATCGTGATCGCGGACGGTTCCCGGCGCCCGACCTCTTCCATCCAGCGGTCCTGCTCCTCTACTACGGCGGGATGCACGATCCGGTTCAATTCTTCGACTCGCGGAGGATCGCCAAATGCCGCTTGCGCCAACTTCGGACGGTGGACCGTCCCATCAGGATTCAATATGCCGCGTCCAAAGCGCGACACAACTTCGTAATAGACCGCTTCTCCTGGCTGCATCAGGCGATGCGAGATGGCATCGGCCTGCATCACGTGGACTCCCAGAGCGGCAAACATCTCCGACACTACGGACTTCCCGCTCGCGATTCCCCCTGTCAACCCGACTTTCAGCAAGCGAGCCTCACTGGAAAAATCCACCACAGAGACACAGAGACACAGAGAAAACAAGAACGGGAAAAACCACTACCTGGATAGAGCGAGGAGCGTTTCGGCTGCAAATATCTCGAGTAGTTTTTCAAAAAGGTTTTCTCTGTGCCTCTATGTCTCTTTGGTGAACGCCGTTAAGCGCGCAGTAACTCCGCCGTACGGCTTCCCCGCCGCAGCTTGGCGGCGCGCAAAGTGTTTGCCATCAACATGGCAATCGTTAGCGGACCCACTCCACCCGGCACGGGAGTGATCGCGCCCGCGACTTCAAAGACCTCGGGATGCACATCCCCTACCAGTGTCGAACCCTTCGTCCGGAAGGTCTCTTCGCGTTTGGCGTTCCCAGCAAAGAGGCGGTCGAATTCGGCGCGGTCCGTGACTTTATTCATACCGACATCGATTACCGTCGCCCCCGGCTTCACGAAATCGCGCGTAATCATCCCCGCCCGTCCAACGGCTGCCACCAGGATGTCACCCCGCCGACAAACTCCGGGCAGGTCTCGCGTCTTCGAATGACAGATCGTCACCGTCGCGTTGCCGTTGGTCAGCAACATCGCCGTCGGCTTGCCCACAATGTCGCTACGTCCCACCACCACAGCATCTTGCCCAGCAATCGGAATGTTGGTGCGCTTCAGAATCTCGATGATCCCTGCCGGCGTGCAGGGCACCAGGCCAGGCCGCTGGGTCGAGAGAAATCCCACATTGACGGGATGAAATCCGTCTACATCTTTCGCAGGATCGACCGCCATCAGAATCTTTTTGGAATCAATCTGAGACGGCAAGGGCAACTGCACGAGAATGCCGTCAATCTCGTCTCGACTATTGAGATCGTGCACCAACTCGAGCAGCTTTTCTGTCGAGATGGTGTCGGGCGGAGTGTGCTTCTCGCTGTAAATCCCTACTTCCTCGCAGCTCTTCACTTTGCCGCGAACGTAAATCTCCGAAGCAGGATTGTTGCCCACCAGAATTACGGCCAACCCGGGACGCATCCCGCTGGCCGACAAGCTTTTCACTTCCGCGGCCACTTCCGCGCGGATGTCGCTGGCGATCTTATTCCCGTCAAGCATGATGGCAGACATTGAGACCTCTTCTCAGGATATCGAGCCGGAAAGTCTATCTTAAAACGAAAGAGACTGCGGTGTTGGAAAACCAGCGAAATTCTCGATTGTTGATTCTTGATTGTTGAATCAAGCGCCTGCGACCACGGGGTTTTATTCAATAATCAACAATCAAAAATCAACAATGGCCCAAATTGCCAATTTGAACCCGCGCCGCTTTAAAATTGGAAATTGGCAATTGGAAATCGTAAAATGTCTTATGGTTTCCCAGGAACTGCTCGACATGCTGGTCTGCCCCGCCTGCCACAAGCCCCTGCAGCTAAAGGACAACGGGCAATCTTTGAAGTGCGCCGAGTGCCGCCGAGTTTTCCCCATCAAAGACGACATCCCGGTAATGCTGCTTGACGAAGCATCCATCGATCCCTCCTAGCTCGTCCTGATTTTGTTCCTTCCGGCTGCGGGAGAAGTCGCTTTTCGTACCAAAACGACACAATGTGTCAATCCCTCGCCCCTTGAAATCCGTACTCCAAATAGGGCTTCCTCGAAAAGGTTGCCTGCAACTTATGCCCCTCAAAGGGGTTTGAGGATCTACGAGGTTTTTTGGTGGGGTTGTACAGGATGCTCCGGACTGCGGCATTTCAATTGCATGCAACTATCGCAGTTGCCGGTGAGTCTAATAGGCAAGAAGCAATCAGGGTCGGAGGTGAAACGGCCATGAAAGAAAGATTTTCTACCACTGAGTTGACGGCATTGCGGAACGATCTGCTGCAGGGCGGGCTGATCGATTCCCGCGAAGCAGCGGAACTCTTGCAAGTATTCCTGATGGGCCGCGGCTACGGTGTCTCACCCCAGGCAGCCATGGATGCTGCCAGCCGGGTTGAGATGGCGGGCTGCGCACTCCCGGTACTTCAACACGAACTGGAGAACCTCGCACTGGTGATGTGAGGGACCCCAGGGTTCGCGGTGACTGTGGGTAGATGAAAATTTTCGGGGACCTCAGAACCAAGTCGATCCCCGAGAGGTTAGAAAGACCAGCCGGGCCAACCAGCCCGGCTTCGTTTTTGCCCCTATTTGGCTCCTAGATAGAGACTTTGGGTGGCGCAGCGCTTCAGCGCTGCGGTAAGCCTCGAAGATTTTGCCCTTTAGCGCCCGGAGTACCTGACTTCCTTGACTAAACACTTCCCGCTTGTGTAGAAGTGTGCCATCCATCGATTCAGCCGCTTGGGGACGTCTATCGAGGAAGGACGGATGCTCCCTCAAACCTCCCGCTACCGCACTTGGCTGTGGATGGTTGTCGTCGCCTTTGCCATCCGCATCGCCGTCGCCGGGTTTCTTTACCCCGAACACCTCAGTCCCGAACGCGACCACTGGAAATTCGCCGGCGAAACCGGACGCATCGCCCGCTCTCTCGCCGAAGGCAAAGGTTTCTCCAGCCCCTTCTTTGCCGAAACCGGACCCACCGCTTGGCTGACACCGATATTCCCGTTACTGCTGGCGGGCGTCTTCAAGATCTTCGGCGTTTACACCACAGCATCGGCGCTGGTGATCCTCGCACTCGATTGCCTGTTCTCGGCCCTTACTTGCATTCCGGTCTACCTGATTGCGAAAAAGAGTTTTGGCGACAAGGCCGCGCTTTATAGCGGATGGACCTGGGTATTCTTCCCCTACTCCATCTTCTTCGCCGCCGACTTTATCTGGGCCACGACACTTTCGGGATTGCTGTTCGCCTGTCTTTTCTTGCTGGTGCTCTATCTGTACGAGTCCTCGAAGATTTCGCTGTGGATTGCCTTTGGCGCGCTCGCGGGATTCGCCGCGCTCAACGATCCGATCGTCATGTCGGTCGCGCCTTTTCTCGGTGCCTGGTGCTGGTACCGTCGCTACCGCCAGGGAGGACGCTGGCTCGCGCTCGGCCTTGCCGCGATTCTGGCAGTGACTGTGACCGTCTCCCCGTGGTTTATCCGCAACTACGAAGTCTTCGGCAAGTTCATTCCTTTTCGCGGCAATCTCGGATTCGAGTTCTACTGCGGCAACAACGTAGACAGTTGGCATTGGGATCCACCGGGCTACCATCCCTCCGACACCGAACAGGAGTGGAAGGAGTACCAGCAATTCGGCGAGTTGGGATACATGGCGCGCAAGCGAGATCAGGCGTTCGAATTCATAGGCAGTCATCGCAGCCTCTACGTGACGCAGACGTTGCGACGCGTCGTCTACATGTGGACCGGCTTTTGGAGTTTCGGCGAGCGCTACCTGAAGGAAGAACCGTTCGACTACGCCAATATTTTCTTCTGCACCGCGTTAACGATATTTGCGCTGCTCGGCCTGCGCCAGGCCATTCGCGATGGCACCGGCCCCCCGGCTCCGTACATCCTCGTGTTTCTATTTTTCCCGCTGGTTTACTACTTGACGCATCCTGAGGACTATTACCGGCGTCCGATTGACCCGCTATTCGTGGCGCTGGGGGTGTATGGGGCGATGGGTCTGCGCATCCGACGGAATTAGAACTGGCAAAGCAGATTCCTCGCTGCGGTCGGAATGACCATTTGTTGGATGGAATTCGTTGGCGCGGGCTTTTGTTGGTGAGACGCGGGCAGGAGTGCCCGCGCCACATTCTTCGGATGACAGAGTGGAAATTTTATTCGTAGCGCAGGCTTTCGACCGGATCGAGTTTCGCGGCGCGAGTCGCGGGCACGGTTCCAAACAGAATTCCTACCAGGGAGGAAACGACAATCGCGACGATGGCCGACAGGCCCGAGACGGGAAGGCGGTAGTCGGTCAGGAAGCGCACCGAGTACGGCACAGCCAACCCGATAACCACCCCGATGATGCCACCGCCAACCGAAATCAGAATGGCTTCGGAAAGGAATTGAAAACGAATTTCGCGATTAGTGGCGCCCAACGCCTTGCGGATTCCAATTTCGCGGATGCGGGCGCTTACCGTCGCCAGCATAATGTTCATGATGCCAATGCCGCTTACCAGCAAAACCACGGCAGCGACTAACAGCAACATCAACGTCAAAGCATTCGCCGCACGTTCAGCGACAGCTACGAGTTCCGTGAGGTTAGTGACGTTGTAAACCGACTCGGCGCGGTGGCGCGACTGAATCACCCGCTTGATCTGCTCGGTCGCGTCTGGAACCATCGAAGAATCAGCAAGCGAGAAATAAATCTGCTTCACGGTCACGTTGTCGGTGAAGTAGCGCGACACCGTATACGGAATCAGCATGGTGCTGTCGGTCACTTCCGACTGCCCGAACGTGTTCACGCGCTCGCGAAAGGTTCCGATGATGACGAATGGCAAGCCGTTGAGTTTGATCACCTTGCCGACAGCTTCGTCGTCTGAGCCGTAGAGAATCTTGGCTAGCTTTTCAGTGACGACTCCTACTTTGTTGTGCGCCTGCGAATCTTGTGCGTCGAAGAACCGGCCCGAGGTGACCACCAGATTCCGCACAATCAGGTATTCGGGATACACCCCGAGAATTTGGATATCGCGTTCTTTGCCGCCACCCACAGGAACGCGATCGGACATGTTCACAACCGGCGAAGCGGCGACAATCCCGGGAACTTCCGTCTGCGCGGCCTTCAGATCGTCGATGGTCAGCGGATCGACGGCGGAATTGCCAATGCGCTGTTGCCCGCCTTCGTATTCAGCATAAATCAGGTTGGCCCCGATCGACTGGATCTGATTGAGGACGTATTGTTTGCCGGTCAAGCCGATGGTCACCACCAGAATCAAAGAGGCAGTGCCAATCACCATGCCGAGGGCCGTCAGCAGGAAACGAATCTTGTTGCCGCAGAAAGTTTCGTAGGCGAAGCTGAGAATCTCGCCAGAGACTACGCGACGCGGATGAGGCGTGGCCGACGTTGTGGTGGTGATGGTCGACATCCCGATACAGCTTAGATGCTACCCGTCCGCTGCAAGAGGCGCAATTGACGGGGCAGAACATGGGTGAGGAGGGTATTGTCTTGGGCCATTTTTCCGCGGAATGCAGCGATCTTTCATTGCACAGACACTTCCACCTTGTTAACATTTAACCTTCTGAACAGCGATAGAGACCAATCCAACTCGGCGTTTTCGCCGCATGCTGTCGCGGAGCCCCCGGAGCAAAAAACTGGGACGCTTGGGCCTGTCGCAAAAGCTCCGCGAGTCGCTTCCAAAATCCGTAACGGATTGATTCTCCTGCTTCTCACGCTGGCATCGCTGCTGGTGATGGGATACCATCCCGGCGCGGAAGACGCGGAAATCTACCTTCCTGGCATCGAAAAAATTCTCCGGCCCGAGCTGTTTCCCTTCAATGCGCAGTTTTTTCAGTCCCACGCGCACATGACCCTGTTTCCCAACCTGATCGCGGCGTCGGTACAACTCAGCCAGTTGCCGATTGAAGTTGTGACGTTCGGGTGGCAGTTGCTGTCTTTGTTTCTTCTTTTGTGGGCCGCGTGGGAGCTGATGGGAAAGTGCTTTGAAGATACGAAAGCTCGCTGGGCAGGAGTCGTCTTGCTAGCGGCCTTGTTCACCTTGCCCGTGGCCGGGACTGCGCTCTACATCATGGACCAGTACATCAATCCGCGGAACCTGACGGCGTTCGCGGGAATTTTTGCGATTGTCGCGGTGCTGGACCGGAAATATATTCGCGCCGGATTATTTCTGCTGTTTGCGGCGGCAATGCATCCGCTGATGCCGGCTTTTGCAATTTTCTACGCGGTCATCCTGGTGTGGATGCGGCGGCGGGACTTCACGAACATCAATTTCGCTGCGGCGTTACCGTTTGCATTCCTATTTCAACCCACGTCAGCTGCTTATCATCAGGTCGCCACTTCGCATACCTATCACTATTTTCTGCGATGGCAGTGGTACGAAATTCTGGGGGCGGTCGCGCCGCTTGGAATCCTTTGGGGATTCAGCCGTTTGGCCCGTTCGCGGCAGATGTGGAATGTCGATCTGCTGTGCCGGGCGTTCATGGTGTACGAATCGATTTGTATTGTGGCAGCGGTGATCTTGTCGTCTTCACCGCGATTTGAGGCTCTGGCCCGCATCCAACCAATGAGGAGCCTTTACCTTCTATACATAGTAATGATTCTCCTGGCGGGGGGCTTCGCGGGAGAATACCTGCTAAAGAACCGTGCGTGGCGATGGGTGGCGTTATTCCTGCCTTTGTGCGCGGGAATGTTCTACGCGCAGCGGCAACTGTTTCCCGCAAGCGCCCACATTGAGTGGCCGGGCGCAACCCCAAAGAATCCCTGGGTGCAGGCGTTTCTGTGGGTGAGGGATAACACTCCGGTGGATGCGGTGTTCGCGTTAGATCCCCACCACATGCAGATCGCGGGAGAAGACAGCAATGGCTTCCGCGCGATTGCGCAACGAAGCATGTTGGCCGATGCTTCGAAAGACAGCGGGGCAGTCACGATGTTCCCGCCGCTGGCGGAGGAGTGGCAGCGGCAGGTGCAGGCGCAGAACGGCTGGAAGAATTTTCAGGCACAGGACTTTGACCGGCTCCAATCCACTTACGGTGTCAATTGGGTGGTGGTGCAAGGGCAGGGCCTGGCGGATATGAGCTGTCCTTATCAGAACCAGGTCGTCGCGGTTTGCCGCTTGAATTAAGTTCGACATTGGCTGTCGGGGCCAATGGGGTCGTCGCTTGGGAACTTTAGCAATTTTGGAAATGAAGGAAGAGCTTGATGGCTACTTTGCAAGCGGTGGCGAAGTCTGTCGCATTGTTCCCGTATGAGCGCTGGAGTGCGGAACTGCAAGCCGTTTCGCGTGAGTATCAAGATAACCATCCCGTCCCACACATTTTTCTGAATGATTTTCTGGAGCTGCCGATGGCGCGCCAGATCGCCGAGGAATTCCCCGCCCCCAACACAGACGCCTGGACGCACTACCAGCATCACAACGAAAACAAGCTGGGTATGGCGAAGCGGGAATGTTTTCCCCGGGAACTGGGTTTGGTGGTCGATGAGCTGAATTCGCCCGAGTTTGTGATCTGGCTATCGGAACTGACCGGCATTCCCGGGTTAATGGCCGATCCCATGCTTGAGGGCGGAGGGCTGCACCAATCGGGGCCCGGCGGCTTTCTCAATGTCCACACCGATTTTTCCAATCATCACTACCACAAGAACTGGCGCCGCCGGGTGAACCTGATTCTGTATTTGAACGAAGGCTGGCAGGAGCCGTGGGGCGGATCGATTGAGCTATGGGATCGAACCATGCATCACTGCGTGGCAAAATATCCGCCGCTGCTGAACCACGCGCTGATCTTCAACACCAACGAGATTTCGTATCACGGCTTTCCCGAGCCGTTGCAATGTCCCGAAGGCGCGTCGCGCAAGAGCCTGGCTCTTTACTACTACACCGTCTCGGAAAACATTTCGGTACGCTCGACGAATTACCGGGCGCGTCCCAGTGACAGCATGTGGAACTCGGCGATGATCTGGCTCGACAAGGAAGCCGTGGATCTTTACTCGCGAGCAAAAGCCAGATTTGGATTCTCGGATGAGTTCGCTAGTAAGGTGCTGGGGTTGTTATCGAAGAAAGAGAAGTAGCGGTGAGCTTTTCGTCTTCCCCGGATAAAACTTCAACGCAAAGCGCGCGAAGGACGGCCGCAAAGATCGCAAAGAAAATCGTTAATGCGCGTCCGGTTTGCTTGTTCGCCGTCACCCCTGATTTCAACTGACTGACGGCCACGAAGTTTCAATTTTCGGAGGCCGCACCAGAGTCTGGAAGACCACGCAATACTGCTCCGTCTTCTCCTGCAACGCCTTTAATTGTTCGGGGGTCGCTTCCGGAGCATCGATGTCGAATTTCGCGCGGATCGCCTGAAACCCTACCGGCACTTCCTTTGAAATCCCCAACGTTCCCTGCAGGTCCATGTCGCCCTCAATGGTGACTTCAATGTGGCGAGTGGGAACTCCCATCGCCTTCGCCACGAGTTGACAAGTAAGCTGGGCGCAGGCGGCAAGCGCTCCGATCAGAAGATCGCCAGAGCAGGCGGCGGTGCCAGCGCCGCCGACGCCCGTGTGAGCCTGGGCTTCATAGAGAGCGCGCCCGATGTCGACAGAGCACGATAGCGGCGTCGCGGTTTCGTTTCCCTTGGCGGTGATGGTAATGCGAGAGCTTGCCGGCTCCCTGCGGTACTGCTCTTTCAGCGGTTTCTGCAACGATCGAATGTCCACGAATCCTCCCAAAATGATTGAAAACTTTCCGCGCCCTTAAATGCCGAACTTGTCGCGATAGGCGCTGGGCGACACTCCCGTGTGGCGATGGAACAGCGAGCGGAAGAACGCGACATCCTGGTAACCGACCGCGTCGCCGATTTCCTGCATAGTGCGGTGGTTGTTTTCGAGCAAGCGCTTGGCAGCGGCGATGCGCAGCTTCTGCACGTAAGCGAGCGGGCTGTCTCCGGTGGCTTGCTTAAAACGCCGCACAAAGTTGCGCATGCTCATGCCCACCCGCCGCGCGGGATAGTCGAGCGGAAACGTGCGGTGAAAATTCTCGTGCATCCATTCTTGCGCAATGGTGATGGCGTCGTCGTTGTGTTCGGTCTTCAACGGAATGACCGCAAAACCCGCCTGCCAGGCGCGAGGAGTTTCAATGAGCAGCGCCTTGGAACTCTGCAGCGCGATTTCGTGGCCGCAAAACTTCTCGACGAGATAGAGACTCAAATCGAGCGCAGCATGCACGCCTCCGCCGCAATAGAAGCCGCGATCCTCGGTCACCATGAGCTCGGGCATCCATTTCACCCGGGGATATTTCTCCCGAAAACAGTCGGCTAGCGCCCAGTGTGTAGTGGCGCGATGGCCGTCGAGCATCCCCGTCGCGGCAACCAACCCTACACCCGAGCAGACGGAGGCAATGGCCACTCCACGTTTGTGCAAGCGCTTCAGCCACGGCACGACAGGACCGTTGCGCTCGACCACGTCATCAAGGCTCAGTCCCGTGGTGGGGATGAAGATCAGGTCGGTCTTTCGGATGTCCCGAATCGAGGCCATCGGCTTGATTAAGAGCGGGCCGTCACAATTTACGGCGCGCCCGTCTGCCGAAGCAGTGGTCACCTGAAAGAGAGCCTTCTCCGGCTTACCCGTGAGATGGTTCCACAGCGTGCCGGCATGGCGGAAGACCTCCATGGGCCCCACAGCGGTTGAAGAAAACGTCTGATCCAGGAACAAAACAGTGACATCCACCATACGAATCTCCCTCCCAGACGGTTGGCCGGAATGCCCGTCTACAATGGCGCATTTACCACGGTGCTGGCCGAAACGCCTATCTACGATGGCATATCCGCCATCTTGTTGCAAGAGGGAGCGGAGGGTATTTTCGAGCCATCGAATGTGAGTGATTCGAAAGTCAGCAAAGCTTGGGGGAAAAGATTATGGCAACTACAGAGAAACTCGAGAAAGTCGTGAACGGGGTGAACGTCAGCGACCTCGTCAATACGGTGGAGGCGATCAAGTCGGCTCCGGCCATCGCTAAGTTCAAGTTCCGGGTAAGCAATGGGTGGAATGGGGCGAGCCGGAATTGCTCAACCGTAGACGGCTATTTCGGAGCAGGAGAAGAACACAAGCGGGAGCGGGCGTTCAGGTTGCAGGCGGACGAACCAGCGGTCTTACTGGGCACGGATGGAGCCGCGAATCCCGTGGAATATCTGCTTCATGCCCTGGCATCGTGCCTGACGACTTCGATGGTGTATCACGCGGCCGCGCGCGGTATCGAGATCGAGGAGGTCGAATCGACGTTCGAGGGCGATCTGGATTTGCGAGGGTTTCTGGAACTCGACAGGAACGTGCGCCAGGGATTCCAGGCGATCCGCGTGAACTTCAAGATCAAGGCCGATGTGCCAGACAGCCAGCTCCAGGAAATTGTGGCGTTGGGCACGAATCACTCGCCGGTATTTGACTCGCTCACCAAGGGCGTGCCGGTTTCGGTGCAAGCGGAGCGAATGTAGGAGGCGCGATGCGCCTGGGCCAAGTCATAGTCCGAGTTCCATATTCGAAAAAGGAGATACAACAATGAAAAACCTTGTAGGCTCGTGGGCGCTAGGAATGGTGAAGGTCGCTCTGCTGAGCAGCCTGTCGTTGATCGTGCCAAGTTTCGCTCAGAATACGACGAAAGATTCTTCTGCGAAGCTGGTGCAGGACGTGAGAAAGGCAACGCAGCAGTTTCTGGATGTCAACAACGCGACGGCAGCCGGATATGGTCCGGCGTTCGGTTGCGTCAGCGGAACTGATCATGGCGCGATGGGGATTCACTATGTGAATGGGGCGCTGGTTGGCGACGGCGATCTGAATGTCTCCACTCCGGAGGCCCTGATCTACGAACCAGTGGGCAACGCACGGCGGTTGGTGGGTGTGGAATACATTGTGGATTCGGCGACGTGGCTGGCCAATCACAACAACGTGCCGCCATCGCTCGACGATGAGGATTTCCTGTTTGTGCCGGCGCCGAACCGGTTCAACCTGGATTCCTTTTTCGAGCTGCATGTGTGGGCGTGGCGCGACAATCCGCAGGGAGCGTTCGTGGACTGGAACAATAAGGTCAGTTGCGAACACGAGTAGAGCGCGCCAACAAAATATAACCCGTGGCGTCGAAGACAAGTCGGCGCCATTTTTTTGTTATCTATCAGTGTTGATGTCACAGAAGAAACGAAAGCCTTTGACCGCAAAGTTCGCGAAGAACATCCGCAAAGAGCGCTAAGGAATGCTGCGCAGGTGGAAATACTAGGTGCCGCTGCGTTCCGGGGTACCGGGGGCGTAGTAGATGGGAAGCTGGTCGTCGAGGCGACGGCCGTCTGCGGCGAAGATTCGGTAGTGCGCCAGGCCTGCGCGTTGAAGGGCGAACTGCAGGGCGGTGGCGAGCACTCCCATGCCGTACTTCACACTGCGACGGAAGTTGATCGACGAAGCCTCTTCGAAATACTTCGTGGGGCAAGAGACCTCTCCGATACCGAATCCAAAATAAGCGCACTGCGCGAGCATCTGGTTGTCGAAAACGAAGTCGTCGGAATTCTCGACCAGCGGAAGCTTGGTGAGCACGTCGCGGCTGAAGGCGCGGTATCCGGTGTGGTACTCGGACAACTTGATTCCCAGAAAAATATTCTCGAAGGCGGTGAGGAAGCGGTTGGCGATGTATTTCCAGATGGGCATGCCGCCGCGCAGGGCACGTCCTCCGATGATGCGCGAGCCGAGCACGACGTCGTACACGCCATAAGCAACCATGCTCGCCATGGCCGTAACCAGCAGCGGCGTGTACTGATAATCGGGGTGCACCATGATGACGACGTCGGCGCCGGCGGCGAGCGCTTCGCGATAGCAGGTCTGCTGGTTGCGTCCGTAACCGTAGTTTTTATCGTGCACGAAGAACGGGATGCCCAGCTCTTTGGCCACGCGCACGGTTCCGTCGGAGCTGTGATCGTCGACCAGGATGCAGGTGTCGACCAGGTCGGGCAACTCGCGGACCGTTAATTCAAGCGTCTTCTCCGCGTTGTAGGCGGGGAGCACGACGGCGATGCGTTTCCCGTTAATCATTCGTCTCGCGGACAGTCTGACGCCAAGACAACTGGGTGCTCAGAATTGGCCGATATCCCTCTATAATAACAAGACACGCCCACCTGATGAGGATTTCCCATACCCGAGGGCGAACCTTTTTTCTGAGCGAGAAGATGTCGAATCCGCGCACATTGTTCGATAAAGTCTGGGATGAGCATGTCGTCTGCGAGCCCGAAGGGCGATCGCCGCTGCTCTATATCGACCTGCACCTGGTGCATGAAGTAACGTCGCCGCAAGCGTTTGACGGCTTGCGCGCCGCGGGACGGAAGGTGCGCCAGCCGCAGCGAACCGTCGCCACCGTCGATCACAATATTCCCACCGAGCCGCGCGGCACTCCGATCATCGACTTGATTGCCAAGGCGCAGATCGAGGCATTGCAGAAAAACTGCAAGGAGTTTGGCGTGCCGCTGTTCGACATGGATTCTCCGGATCAGGGGATCGTGCATGTGATCGGTCCGGAGCTGGGATTTACTCAGCCGGGCATGACGATCGTGTGTGGTGACAGCCATACGTCGACGCATGGGGCAATGGGATCGCTGGCGTTCGGCATTGGGACTTCGGAAGTTGAACATGTTCTAGCGACACAATGCCTCCCCCAACGGAAGCCGAAGAGCATGTTGATTCAGGTGAATGGGCGATTGCCGGAAGGGGTCACGGCGAAAGATCTTGCGCTCGGCGTCATCGGAAAGATTGGAACTGATGGCGCGACCGGACATGTCATCGAGTATGCCGGAGAAGCAGTGCGCACACTCTCACTCGAAGGCCGCATGACGCTGTGCAACATGAGCATCGAAGCTGGAGCCCGCGCGGGCATGGTTGCGCCGGATGAGACCACGTTCGCGTACGTGAAGGGACGGCGTTTCGCCCCTCAAGGCGCGGCTTGGAACAAAGCGGTGGAGAAGTGGAGCAAGCTGCCTTCGGATGCGGGCGCGAAGTACGATAAAGTCATTGAGATCGATGCCGCGACCTTGGCACCATTCGTGACTTGGGGGACGAATCCGGGCATGGTGGTTGCAATTGATGCGCAGGTTCCCGCGTTAGCGGACTGGAAGACCGACGCGGAACGCCAGGCGGCGGAACGCATGTTGGAGTACATGGGATTGCAAGGCGGAACTCCTATGGAAGAGATCGCAGTGGACCGCGTATTTATCGGATCCTGCACTAACTCTCGTATCGAGGACTTACGCGCGGCGGCTAAGGTCGCCAAGGGACATCACGTAAATCCGAACGTACGAGCGATGGTGGTGCCGGGATCGCAGATGATCAAGCAGGCGGCTGAGCGCGAAGGACTAGATAAGATTTTTGCTGATGCCGGTTTCGAATGGCGCGAGTCGGGATGCTCGATGTGTTTAGGCATGAATCCTGACATCCTGCAGCCGGGGGAACGCTGCGCTTCAACCAGCAATCGCAATTTTGAAGGACGGCAGGGACGTGGAGGGCGGACGCACTTAGTAAGTCCCATGATGGCCGCTGCAGCCGCGATCAAAGGCCGGTTCACAGATATTCGCAAGTGGCGTTTTAATTAAGGAACCTATGCAGCCGTTTCGCGTACATACAGGGACGGTGGCGCCTCTCGATCGCGCCAATGTCGATACCGACCAGATTATCCCCAAGCAGTTTTTGAAGCGCATTGAGCGTACAGGGTTTGGTGAGTTTCTTTTCCATGACTGGCGGCGCGAGCCATCGTTTCCCTTGAACCAGTATCCCGGGGCGAGCATTCTGGTGGCGGGAAAGAATTTTGGTTGCGGCTCGTCGCGGGAGCATGCGGTTTGGGCGCTCGAAGACTTCGGGTTTCGCGCGGTAATTGCAGCATCGTTCGCCGATATTTTTTCTAATAATTGCGGGAAGAATGGGGTGTTGGCGGTGGTGTTAGGTGAAGCCGAGGTGCAGGAGATTGTGCGGCGGGCAGAGACACCGGCGTATTCGCTGACCATTGATCTCGAGAAAAAGCTGGTTCGTGATGGACAGGGCTTCTCCGCTAGTTTCCAGATGGATGAGTTTAGCCGGCATTGTTTATTGAACGGGCTCGATGATATTGGACTAACTTTGCAGCACGAAAAAGAAATTGCCGCGTACGAAGCGCGAAAGTAGCGCTGGCCAGTGTGCAGATGGCGGCATGAGCCGTGTCACAAACCAACACGGCATGGCCCCTCCGACTTCGCTCAGGGCAGGCTAAGCGAAGGCTCCCGTCCCACATGGTTCCTCTTTCTCCCTACACCGGCGGGCCTGGGGGTGCTCCTGATGCTTTTACTTTCGGCGTGTTCTGTTTGGGATTTTGCAGGAATATTGTGATCTCGTGATCCAATTGCTGAAGCGTCGCATTCTGCGCGCTTCCCTTCTTCGCGGCGGCCTGTACTTCTTTCACTCCTACCAGCGCAGCCGATCTTACTTCGGCAGTCGCGTCGTCATCGGCAGCGAGAATCATCAGACGTTCGGCAATTTCTGTTTGGACTACTCCCGCCAAATCTTCGGGGCCCTTCGTCGCGGCAAATCCAGCACTTACTAACTGCGTGATTACCGCGCTTGGCGACAGGGCATTCTTCTCTACATGCGAGATCGCGGCGAGGCGTTGCATTCGTTTTGGATCGAGCAAACCGCCGACCACAATTTCCGCAATCGAACGAGCGCCGTCCTGCGGGCTGAACAAGTATTCGGCGGAGGAAGTGAACTGCTCAGGATCGCGATCACGATTCTCAGTGGGTGCGAGCATCTTCCACAAAGACGGCGTCACGTCCAACGAAGCAGGATTGAGCGTTTGTAGCATCAGGCGCAGTGCTTCTTTCTGACTGTCAGCGGGCCAGATGCTGATGGGTGTTTGTCCGTCGCCGGCCAGCGACGGAGGAATCTTCGCGCTGCCGACTACGTTGATCGCCGCTCCCAGCGCGTAACGATGGAAAAGATAGACGAGCGGGAAGCGCGACGACAGCATCGAATTCGGCTCGCCCGGCCGTAACATCTGCGGGCCATAGTGAGCCAGCAACGCGTCACGGACCGGAATTACCGTCTTCAGCCACGTCACTGGATCAGGCCCATCATCGTAGGCATTCCAGCGCGGGTCTTCATAGTTTCCCCAGACCACTCCTTTCGCGATCGAGCCCTTCACGATGATATCGAGGCGCGCTTTGTCTTGATCGACGGTATCTCCGGGCTTTGACTGGCTGTATCCCCACTCAATTGCGAAGCGGTCGTAACTTCCGGTGCCCTGCATGTAGGCGTCGGACAGATCGACGGTGCCGTCGGGGCGAATCTTCACGCGAGGAGCGAAGTAGTCCATCACCGATCCGCGATCGAAGGTGCTGGCGACAAAGTTGTGCTCGAGTCCGAGCACGTGTCCCATTTCATGACAGGTGAGCAGGGCGAGGCGGTTGATCATGATCTGCTCGTCGCTGATCTGGGGATCCATATTGTCGAAGGCGGCAAATGCATCGAGGCCAGGCTCCTCGTTTCCTTTTCCGGAGGGCATGGTCGCTTGCCAATAATTATTCGCAGTGCGCATGCGATGCGAATCGAGTTGCACGACGGTGTGAATAATTTCTCCGGTGCGGGGATCGACATGGCTCTGGCCGACAGACCATCCTCGGCCCGAGCGGTTAGTCCATTGAATCGAGGGATAGCGAATGTCAAGCGGACTCGCGCCCTCGGGCAGATCCTCGACGCGGATCGCGTCTTTGAATCCAGCTTGTTCGAAAGCCGCGTTCCACCAGAGAGCGCCCCTGCGAGCCGCGGAGCGAATTGGCTCGGGAATCGCGCGGTCAAGGTAGAAGACCAGCGGCTTCACCGGCTCGCTAAGCGCGGCATTGGGATCTTTCTTTTCGAGGCGCCAGCGGCTGATGAATTCGCGATTGATAGAGCGGTTGTAAGGTTGAGAGAAATCCTGAAAGCTCTCGCCGAAGAAACCGACACGGATGTCTTTTTCACGCGGCGTGTAACCCGGCGCCGGCAACGCGACGAACGAATGATGCTCGTGAACGCTGACGGTGTGGGGATCAGGTTGGTTGAGATCGCTCTCGCCGTCGCTGGTGAACGTAAGCAGAGCTTCGACTTCAGTGTTGAGCGGGAAGGTTCCGGTGTAATCGAGATCGATGATGCTGCGGTCCGAGTCCAAACGCCAACTGGCGGAGTCGGAGGATTGTCCGCGAATCACCATCCCGCCAATGGCGTGCGAGGGATGGCGGAGTTGAGAGAGCAAATCAAAAGCGTCGCGATAGAGCAGCGGGTTCGCATTTACCAGAAGCGTGCCATCCTGCTCGGCTTCAACCGGGAGCGAGGCCAGCACAGAGACTGGAAAACTCAGATCGATGGAATGCTTGAGGTCGGGACTGCCATTCGTGGCGCGAAATCCAGTGTTCTCTTGAATTACGAGGACCTTCATTCCAGCGCGACGCAGGCGGCACACAGCCGAGCCGCCAAAGGAGCTGCGGTCCGCGAACATTTCAGTCGATCCGATGCCGCTGCCGAGAGCGATGAAATAAAGAAACTCGCGACCGAGACTGGCGGGGTTCAGTTCGATGAGAAATTCGCCCTTCTTATCGTCCCAATAATAAGGAAAGAACCCATCTTTCTTCTGCAGGCCCACTATGCGCGCGGTGAGACCAGAGGGCTGCGGCGGAGTCTCCGCTTGAATCAGGAGGCACCAGAAAACAACCAGAAGAACAAGGCAGGCGGCTCTTTTCATAGGCCTTGTTTTATACATCATGGGTGGACGGGTATCCAAGCAACTCGACGCTGGTAGGCGACTCTCTTAGACTGGACCTATGCAACGGATCACGATTAAAACTCGCAAGAAGCGCGAAGTGGTTGACATCACCGAGCGCGTGGAGAAAACGTTGGCCAGCGCGTCGAACGGCATCTGCAATCTGCTGGTGCTGCACACCACCGCTGCGTTGACGACCGCTGATCTCGATCCTGGCACAGATCTTGACATCCTGGATGCGTTCGAGGCTCTGATCCCTAAACTGGCGTATAGGCATCCGCACAATCCGCAGCATGTGCCCGATCACATCCTGTCGGCATTGATTGGGACATCACTCGCATTGCCGTTCGAAAACGGAAAGTTGGTGCTCGGCACATGGCAACGGGCGGTGCTGATCGAACTTGACGGTCCGCGAGAGCGTGCGGTGGCGGTAACGATCACGCCGGAGTAGACAACGGTGGAGGCGAAGGCCGTTGTTTCCGAGTCGTTCCCCGACCGGGTATGATGGAAACATCGAAGGCTGGGAGAGGTGGCCGAGTGGTTGATGGCTCCGGTCTTGAAAACCGGCATACCTGAAAAGGTATCGGGGGTTCGAATCCCTCCCTCTCCGCCATTACCTTCCTGCGAGTCCGTGATACCTACACTGATACCAGTTCCAGTGAAGGAGCACCGAGGGCCAATCGAGAAGTAAAGCTTACCAAAAGAGTCTAAACCCCGCTCGGCATGCGGTACTGCGCCGTTGCCCTGCCCGCCGTGCAGCAGTGGCTGGGACACTCCGATATGGAGAGCACAATGCGTTACCTTAAGCCATCGCGGAGCCAAGAGGTAAGGGCGAAGGTGAATGAGATTTTCGCTTAGGCTAAGGGTACTCGACAGTCCTAGTCGGAAGTCGACGAGGTCGCCATCCCTCTTCAAACACGGTTGATGAGTGAAATGGAGATATTTCAACGGTCAGCGACGACGACCTTGAATGGCGCGGCGGTATGACACGAGGGGTAGACCGGTGTAGACCTCAGCGTTATCAGCAACAACTCTTGTCAACATCGGTCGCGACCTCACCCGTAGACAACCCCAGCCTCCCTCGCTAACTCCCACCTTGTCGCTCAGCAAACGATCTCCTGGAAAATTCACTTTTGCTCCAGAAAGTGCTAGTGTGTCCGCTCAGACGCGCTGACCTTCAGGAGTCGTCATGTCCTCGCAAGCGTTGTCGGCCAATCTTCGAATGCGGCTAAAAGCCTCTTCTTGGTCGGCGGCGCTAGTCGGAATAATTGTAATCAAAGCTGTCCTTTCGCTCGCCGTCAAGCCCGGGTCTTTCTTGGTTTCATACAGCGGAATCAGTTATTTCCTTCTTCTGGTGTTAGCCACTGGTCTCGCCATTCGCAACGGAATACAAAACACACTAGGGAGTCGGCCGTTTTGGGTGTTTCTTGCAATTGCCTATGGCCTGTGGTCTCTAGACCAACTGATTTTTCTTTACTATGAGCTTGGTCTTCACGTTGACGTGCCAGACAATTCGATTGCTGATCCGGTGCTGTTTCTACACATCGTACCGCTCATGGCGGCCCTAGCGGCCCTTCCCCACCGGAATGTGTCTGACCACAAGCTGTACAGGGTGATCTTAAACTCTCTGATCTTGCTGTTTTTCTGGAGCTTTCTTTATGGCTATATTGTCTTTCCATACCAGTATTTCCCAAACGGCACCAGCTATGCCCTGAGATTTGACATTCTCTACCTGTCGGAGAACTTAGCGCTGATCTTGGCGTTAGGTATTTTGAGTCTTCGTGTGCAGGTTCCGTGGAGGTCAATCTATCTTTATGTGTTGGGTGCGTCCAGCCTGTACGCCTTAAGTTCCGTAATCGCCAACTTTGCAATCGACTCGGGAGGGTACGTCAATGGCAGACTGTATGGTCTGGGGCTGACCACTGCCGTCTGCTGGTTTGTGTGGATACCGCTACACGCACGTCAGGTGCCTGAAGCTGGAGTAAGACCGACCCTATCCGATGGCAGGCGAGGTTCAAGGGCTTCAGCGTGGGCGATGCTCGTAGTTGTGATGGTATCCATCCCTATCGTGTGGGAGCTCTTCAAACGGAACGAGAACCCCGTTCTGCGTGCCCTCCGCTTACTGGTCGCAGTCGCCGCGATTGTCTGTCTGGCGAGTACCGCCTACATAAAAGAGTACCTCGCCAGACGAGAACTGGCTTTTCATTTCGGTTTGGCCAACGATCGACTCCGTTTGGCCATGCAAGCTGGCACGTCCGTGGCGTGGGAATCCGATGTCAAGAGCGGACGTGATTTCTGGTTCGGCGATCTGCAGACGATCTTCGGAATTCCGTCCGACATGCATGCCGCAAGCGCGGAAGAGTTTATTCGCTGCGTACATCCGGATGACCGACAGCAAGTCTTAGAAGCGCTCGCGGATGCAAGGCAAAACCGGAAGCTGTACGCGGCAGAGTTTCGTATCGCACAACCCGATGGAAAAGTTCGATGGCTGGTAGCACGAGGCCAGTTCTACTACGCAAGGAACGGTACTCCGGAGCGAATGCTCGGCGTATCGCTGGATATCACGGAACGGAAGGTGGCGGAGGAGAAGCTGCGAGAATACGAGAAGGCCGTGGAAGGTTCAGAGGAGATGATGGCGGTTGTGAACCGGGAGTACCGCTACCTGATCGCGAACCGGAAGTTCCTGAACTATCGGGGCATGACAAAGGAGCAAGTCGTGGGGCGTCTAGTCCCAGAAGTATTGAACCCCGGGGTTTTCGAGGCGGTAGTGAAAGAAAAGTTGGATGAGTGTTTCCGAGGTAAAGTCGTTAGATACGAGATGCGATACACCTATCCTGCCCTCGGTGAAAGGGACTTGCTAATATCGAATTTCCCGATCGAAGGTCCCAGCGGCGTAGATCGAGTGGCTTGTATCTTGCAAGATATTACTGAGCGCAAGCGGGCGGAAGAGGCGCTTTCGTTCATGAATCGCAGAGTGATTGAGGCAGAAGAACGGGAACGTAATCGGATCTCGAGGGACCTTCACGAAGATGTCGGTCAGCGTCTCGCCTTATTGTCAATCGAGATCCAGCAACTCAAGAAAAATCCTGCGAATCAGACCGACGACCTTCAGCTTCGTATCGACGCCGCATGGAAACAAACCTTAGAAATATTGACGGATGTCAAAGCCTCGGCGCACGAATTGTACTCTCCCAGGCTAGAGTACCTGAGCATGGCTGCCGTAATGCACAGCTTCTGCGAAGAGTTTGGGAAGCGGAAGCACGTCGAGATTGACTTCAAGAACTACGGTCTCCCCAGTCTCGTGCTGCCAGAGGTTTCCATTTGCCTATTCCGGGTTCTACAGGAAGCCCTACATAACGGGGTGAAGCACAGCGGCACACAGAAGTTCGAAGTGCAATTGTGGGATGCGTCGGAAGAGATTCGTCTCACCGTGAGCGACTCAGGTGCCGGCTTTGACGTCGAAGCAGCAAGGAGAGGCGGCGGGCTTGGTCTGACCAGAATCGAGCAACGAGTAAAACTGGTAAAGGGAACTTTTTTGATCGATTCGCAACCCGAGAGAGGCACTACAATTCAGGTTAGCGTGCCTTTGCGTTCGGGAAGCAGTTCGATGCGTGCAGCCGGGTGACGGCTCAGTTATTCCCTGCAAATCTTCTGGAAGATTTGCTTATCTTCCTCGCGGTAAAAGTTGCTTAACGAGAACCCGCAAAGAATATCCATTTCGTATCGTTCAGCGAGCCGGTTACAAAGTTGCTCCACCTGAACTGCCGCATCCACCTTACCTTGCGCCCACAAGATTGACGCGCATTCCCCGCAAAGTGCAACCTGTGACGCTCCCCCCGTTATCGCACGAGCTGCCGGCCCGACCAGATCACTCACGACTTTGAGAAATCGAACCGGGTCGGGCAGATCGTCCCCCATAAAGGTCGAGAGCGTGTCGGCAACGTCCAAAGGGAGATAGCGCCCCTGTTCGATAGCGGCAATAATATCGAGGCCATGTTCCTGCAATCCTTGAAGGAGACTCTTCCGATGTGACTCGGTTGCGACCACGATAACCGCATTTCGGGCCTGTAGAGCGGCTTCGATGAAACGAGTAAAGCCAACTACAAAAGCTGCATCATCCGAATAGAATTCAACCTCGTGGCGTTTGATCTTCGCAGTTCTCGGTGCATACGAAGGGGGAGCCTCGTTGCGGTGGAGGCGGTCGACGACTTGCGAGCCTGCAGCAGCATTAAACCTGTGGCCCGACACTCCACTACTTATAAAATGCCTGTCCTCGAGAACTGCTTCCACGGCCGCCAACAGTTCGCTTCCAGCGTGCGCCTTGACCACATAGCCCAGTGCCCCCAAGTCGAAAGCTTCCTGCACGACGTCGGCCGCAGATTCTTGAGTCAAAAAGAGTATTTTGGACTGGGGAGAAAGCCTACGGATTCGTCGGGCGGCTTCGATTCCATTTAATGTTGGGAGTCCGATGTCGATCACAATCAAGTCCGGTTGCAGTTCCTGAGCTTTGTGGACCGCTTCTAATCCGTCTGACGACTCGCCGACGATCTGCAATGCCGGTCTTTTTCTGACCGTGGAACAGACAAATCGTCGAAACGGTTCGTAATCCTCTACGACGAGAACCCTTACTATTGACGGTGCCAAAGCAGCCTCCAGCTTCAAGATTGAAGCACAATTCTTCAAGTTTGGTTACTGTATTTCTTGCCAGAGTTCGGTCAATCCAAAGGCGGCCAGGCACCGCAGGCAGCATTCCAGTCACACTCTATCGGCAAGTCGGCAAAGGCAAAGCTATGCGGTACCAGAAGATCGACTCATCAGACCTTCGAAATTGTTAAGCCACCGGGCCGCCTGCGCTTACTTTTTGGCCAGAAAAGAGCATGATGTAGCCTCACACGCAGAGGTACCTTCGTAGACCTGCTGGGTCGAACTGAGTTCCTAACCCCAACGATTAGAAGCGAGCCCAGGTTGGAACGCGCAAACCTTCAACGAGAGCGAAATGGCGCTCTTCTCGGAGGGCATACAGAAGTGTGCTCGAAGACGTGCTTGACACTGCCGACATTGTTAGAGATGGGGGTTTCACCAACAACCGCATCGTTTCCGATTTGCCGACCTGGGTTGCATGGTGAAAACAAGGGCGAAATCGACCTGCTAGCTGCTCTGCAAGCGGGTTCTTGAGGGCTGGGGGGTTGTCAGTAGCTGTTTGATTACCCAGTGGCCGCGACTAGGCAGCTACCATGTGGTTCCTGACGGCGTATTTGACCAGTTCGGCGCTACTTTTCGCGCCCAACACTTCCATCATCCGGTACTTGTGATACGCCACCGTTCTGGTCGTCATGTTCAGAATGCCGCCAACTTGCTTCATCCCCTTGCCTTCGGCTAGCAACTGCAGCACTTCTCGCTGCCTCTGGGTCAGGCGTTCGTCTTCCCTGGGGAGTTCCTTATCTTGTCGCCGCAAAAAATTAACTGTATCTCGCGACAAGGCAGAGGAGATATATGCTTTGCCCCGCAACACTTCGCGAACCGCAATCACCATCTCAGCCGAGGCACAGGTCTTAAGCAGGTATCCAGAGGCCCCGCGCCGAAAGGCTTCGGCGGCCAATTCCGCATCAGGATTCATTGTCAGATAGACCAGTTTGACGGTGGGCAGCATTTCCTTCAACTGCCGCCCCGCATCCAAGCCATTCAGGATGGGCATGGCGATATCGAGCACAACTGCATCCGGCTTTAATTCGGCGGCAGCGCGCACCAAGGCGCGACCGTCGCTGACGGTTCCAACCACGTCAAATTCGGTTTCCAGAAGTCGCTTGCACAGTTCCGCCACAAGATTATGGTCGTCGGCAATCAGAACGCGGGAGCGGTTGGGCATTGTTGTACCTCTTACGGGAGATGTATGTCGTCACGATAGCACTGGCTGCGCCACATCTTCGCGGTTGGGAAGGCAAATCCACCCACAGAAGTTGAGATCGCACTCAAAGTCAGCGTCAGTCGCGCAACCTGTGACGAAGCGTGCGGCGAGAACTTAGACCGACTGGGCAACCGTGAAAACTGTCAAAAATACCAGTCTCACTGGTCGTGTTCTGGCTTCCCTATCAGCTGTGACGTGTGGGGTCGTCTGCGGGCGCAATTTACACGCATCGGTTGTAATCCAATGAAGAGCCTCTTTCAGACTGTCCCAGCAAGATTTCTTGAAGCGAGGCGCACGAAGATCAATGATTGATACCCGATTCTAGGTAGTGAAGCGTCGAGATAGCCCCAGGCCGCGCAATGACGGAGACATAAATGTGTTCCCATCAAGCACTTCGCGAATAGCCGTCACTAGATCGGTTGTGAAATGCCGCTTGGTAACGTAGGCATTGGCACCGGAGGAAAATGCTAGCTGGATGTACTCGTCGTCGTCATACGTGGTTAGGATTACTATTTTAGTTCTGCACTTCAGGTCCCGGAGACTCGCCGCAGCTTGGAATCCGTTCATGACCGGCATCGAAATATCGAGTACCAGGACGTCAGGATCGAGCTGGAGCACAGCCTCAACCGCCTGTTTTCCGTCTTCGACGGCCCCCACGATCTCGAACACTTTGCCAAGTTCTAAGCGTAGCTCCGCCAACACTCCCGCATGATCATCAGCAAGCACTACCCGTATGATGGCCACCATGCCCTTCTTCTAGGCGGGGCCGCTCCACCAATTCGCCCTTCTCAGACTACGCCGCGATCACCTCGGATCAACTGGTAGTTGTAACAGCGTTTTGCAGTTGTTACGTGGGGCAAACCGGAGTTCTTCCAAAGCGGTCGAAATGATGCGGGCCTCATGGGGCTATCCGGCGGCCTCAATATCACTCGCGGGCTCTTTCCCTAGCTGACGCAGCTCGTTTTCTGCGATCGTCAGTTCTGTAAAGCCGCAATGCATGCAGACCAGAAGTCTTGGGAATACCCAAACCGTGGGTTTGTCCACATTCTCGACTCCGAGAACATGGACACTCATCTCTGCCGCGAACTTTCTTTGTTCTTTCGACCCGCACGACCTGCACGCCATGGCCACCTTCTTTGCTAAAAACACGCACGAAACCTCTTCGGACACTCGTCGGACCAACCTTCGACGAAAATTGCCTGTGTTCGTCTTGCCCGACACCCAGACTCACGGCCCGAAAGTAGGCCGTAGTATAGGGCAAGTTCCGAAGGACTGCCAAAATGAAACGGCTTTTGGACGAAACTTGTCAGTCAACCGCAAGCGTCAGAGGAAGTACACCATCGACAACGCGGTGTCCGCCTGTTGCGTGCAGAAAACGACTCTCACCCGAGGCACGCCTATCCGATCGAGAGCACGACCGAGGGAGTCTTAGATATGCGGACCTTGCCGTGCTTTAAGGCACGCAAAAGACACCAGTTGATGCGGGCCTGGCATGTTGACCCAGAGCAGCCCGCGTTGCTTGGACTACGAATTCCGAAGCTGCTAGGCGAGAGTCTGCGGCAGTTTCTCCAGCAGTCCGGTCTGCCGGATACCGCCAGGGCGCCTGACCAGTCGTGTTCTGAAATGAACTCTGTTCAAAACCAAAGGGGGGAACTGAAAATCAAAACGTAACTTGGCCCGCGGGCCAAGCTGGTCTCAGAGGTTCTGACGACGAACGCAAGCGCTCCCAGAGAATACAACTGGCGAAAAGAAACGATAGTCCGACAATTTAAAACTGCGATTAGCGTTCCTAAGATCTTCCAGTACGGCAAAAAACACAATTGTTCCGACGCCACCCGCTCCTTCCTAAGCAGGTATCTTCGCGTTCGAATGAAGAGGCCTAACTGGCGCCGCGGCTTCGATTTCGGTGCCTAGCCCCGGGGCCGACGAGATCTTGATCTTTCCGTCCACAAGTCGGAGGCGCTCGCGCATGCTAACTAGACCGAGCCCATCGGAGATCTGAGCCGGATCGAAGCCCTTTCCGCGATCTTTAACTCGGAGTCTGATTTCATCTCCCTCCGTAAGCAAAGACACCTCAACCTGAGCTGCTCCGCTGTGCCGGGCCACGTTGTAAAGCGCCTCTTGCAACACGCGGAACATGACAAGAGGGACTGGCTCGGGGAGTTGGACCATGGAGCCCGTTTGCGTGAATTCCACTTTGATTCCCCGTTGTTGCGAAAACTCGCGGCAATAGCCCTCCAACGCGCGAGGCAGGCCGAGGATCAACCTGGGACTGTGCAATTGATGAGAAATCAGCCGGATGCTCTCTGAGGTCTGATCTATTTCCTTCTGGATATCGGATAGTTGTTCCAGGGCGGCGATTCCTGTGGGGAGGCTCCCGCGCAAGTTGTACAATTTATTGCTGAGCAGGGCGATTCGTTGGGCAATATCGTCGTGCAGATCGCGGGCGATGCGGCTGCGTTCCTCTTCTTGTGCTGTGATCAGTTTGCCCGCTAAGTCATGAATGACATCATTGCTCTGGCGCAGCAACTCTTCCTGCGCTAGCCGCAGATCTGTAATGTCTTGAAAGGTAACGACGCTCGCAACTATGGCTCCTGTTTCGCCCCGGATGGGCGCTGCGTTAGTAAACAACACGCGAAATGTTCCATCCGGGCACAAGTACCTTAATTCTTCGCCCATCACGACTTCCCCGTGCAAAATAGAGCGGGCAAGAGGTTGTTCTTGAGTACTGTACGGCCGCCCGTCCAGCCGGAAAACCTGATATTGAGAATATTCTTCAATGGTGCGGAGCTCCCCAACAGACCGTTGCAATATCTGCTTTGCCTGATTGTTGGCGAGCACTACTTCGCCGGACGGGGCTTTGGCGATGACGACTCCTGCAGCCATCTGGTTTAACACTGTTTCCAGTAGCGCACGTTGTGAATCGGCTTCAGCTCTCAGCTTCCGCTCACGCTCTGCCGCTTCACGCAGCTGCCGCTCGGCCAAGACTCTTTGGGTCGTTTCCTGCGTTACCAGCAGCACACCACCTACATTCCCATCGTCGTCCGGAATGGGGCTATACGACCACGTGAAGAATGCTTCTTCCACCACTCCATAACGATCGATCATGAGTGGTTGATCGACCGACCAAGTGGCTTCGCCACTTTTGAGTACCTTGTGCAACATCGGTCCCACCGTCTCCCACATGTCCACGAGAACTTCGCGTGCAGGTTTACCCAGTGCATAGGGATGCATGGAGCCGATTACCTCGCGCTCCGCGTCGTTGTAAAGGAAAACCAGTTCCGGCCCCCAATAAATCGCCAGCTGAAAACGCGAGCGCAGGCAGATGTTCAGAGCCGTCTTCAGACTTTGCGGCCACTGCGCTGAAGGACCAAGAGGAGATGGTGCCCAGTCGAATGACTCAATCAGTCGGGCCATCTCGCCGAAGACAATCGGGTGCACTCCGTCGCTGTCAACATATGGAGAATCAGTCTGATTTTGCTGCGCCTGCTCCACTGATCGGTTCCTCTGATAAGCCGAACTGAGAGTCTTGGGTGTGGAATCATCCGAGTGTGAAGTCATCGGCTTTTTCTCAAAATATTAACTTCAGCGCGAATTGAATCTGCCGGGCACTAGTAACGGTACTGAAAATACGGCCAGCGTTGCCCGCTAGGATACCGCATCCGAGCGAATTAGTTGCTGGATTGCAACCACTTGCCCTTCCGACGAAGATTGCGTCCCCGTTACCACCCGTACCGTTAGGCCCCTGAGTGTTGTCGGGAACATCGAAATTCGGGTGGTTGAAGATGTTAAAGAATTCTGAGCGAAATTCCAGGCTCAAGCGTTCACTGAGTTGCGTGTGCTTGATCAGGGACAAGTCGAGCTCCTTCAGAGATGGACCGCAGAGGCTATTCCTGCCCGCATCGCCAAAAATATTGCCAGCGGCATCCGGCGTGTTAGGCAAGGTAAAGATGGTCGGATCGAACCACTGGTTGACCGTGCCGGTCACAGCATTGCAGGGATTTACTCCAGATCTGATATTCGGGCGATCTGCCGGGAACGAAGAGGATGTTAGTGAGTTATTGAAACCGAGAACAGGGGTAAAGGGGACGCCTGACAGCAGTTGACCAATTATGCCCACGCGCCACCCCCCCACTAACTTCCCGGTGGCGCCCCGCTCACCGTGACCCCAGCGCTGTCCAGGACCGAACGGTAAGTCATAAAGCAAGTTGCCGATGAAAACATTGCGTCGGTCAAAAGCTGAACTGCCGCGATCGGCGTTCAGATCGAAAAAATTCTGCGATACTCCAGGCTCTGAGACCCAGTCGCTGGGGAAGGCACCGCTGGCAGTATCGATCGAGTGGGAGTACGTGTAGGATCCCTGGAATGACAGTCCTTTTACGAACCGCCTTTGTAAGCTGATTTGTAGTGAGTTGTAGTTCGAAGTCGCATCGGTGAGTATTTGAGGGGTTGAGCCGAAGTTGGGATTTAAGTTGTGTCCCAGTGTCGGTTCAAAGGGATTGGCTTCGCCAGCTCGCGGCAGGTGCAAGCCATGCGAACCGACGTAGGCTATCTGGAGTACCATCTCACGTCCCAGTTGCCGCTGAAGGTTGAGGTTCCACTGCTCGTAATACGGAAACTGCGGATTGAACGTAATCCCAAAAACCCCGACCGGCGAGGTTGATCCTCCCAGAGCCGGGATGCTAGACGGCGGCGCAAGAAAATTGGGAGATTCCGAGATCAGCGCCCCAAAAAATGGCCGGTAAAAGCGTACGTCGAAATATAGGTTCGACCAAATCTGGTCGCGCATGATTCCGAACCCTCCGCGAACAACTGTCTTCGCATCAGGAAACGGGCTCCACGCGAATCCGATGCGTGGCGACCACAGGTCCAAGGGAACACGCGACCATAGGGGACCGACCGTTGGGGCTTTGTCTGTGAATACGTCGTGGAAATTCGAGATGCGCGCTTCCGCTTCCGTGGGAATGCTTGAATACTCCCAACGGAGTCCTAAATTCAAGGTCAGATGGGAAGTGATACGCCAGTCGTCCTGCGCATAGAGTCCTAAATAAGTCTGACGAAAGCCACGATCAGAATCGCTCAGCGCAGGATCGGTTCCGATGTAGAAGAATGGGATTCCCCGGAGGAACGACTCGAAAGTTGGGTTGCTGGTAGTGCTCGCAGCCGAGCCCGTAAACGAATACTCCCCATTGGTGCCAAAGTCGAAAGGACCGTTGATTTGGATCCGTTTCGCGTCAACCCCAAACTTCAGGCTATGGCGTTCATGTTCCACGCTCAGATTGTCGATACCCTCGAAGGTATTTGAAGTGGAACCGAGGGGATAGACAAGGTTGTTGCCCAGTGCGGGCAATCCTCCAATCGAAATCACTCCCAGAGCCCGACCTGGAACCAGAGAGATCGAGAGAGGATATGTATTATCAACTTCGGCGAGATAGCGAGTGCGATTGAAGTTGAACTTGGCTTCGTTGAGCAGGTTGTTTGTGATCGCCCTCTGCCAACTAAGCATGAAATATTGATTGCGGATGGGTCGTTTGCCAGGAAAACCAGGAATCGCCGTGCTTTGAAAAGGAAAAATGCCTACGCCGTCATCGAATACATATCGGCCAAAGATTTGGTCCTTGTTCCCAATGGTTTGATCGATCCGCAGTACGGCGTAGTCCTCCCGTGCAGACTGCAGTTCAGAACCGGTAAAGAGTGCTAATCCGCTGGGGACGCCAGCGTTACTGAGTTCCGGCCCGTTTGGGCGCGGATATAGACCAATGAATAGCGCGCTGGTCGCATTGACCCCTATGTTAACCAAGCCGCTGCCGTTGACCGTAGGAAGTAATCCTTGGCGGGCGTTATCGTCTGGTACGGAAATGTTGGTCGTGATACCTTTTCGTTCGCGCAGTCCTTCGTAGTTGATAAAGAAGAACGTGTGATCCTTGACGATCGGTCCTCCAAGCGTGACGCCGAACTGGTTGCGTTCGTAAGCGGGCTTGCCGAGCGTATCGAAGTAATTAGCAGCGTCTAGCGCAGCATTGCGGAAGAACTCAAAAACCGAACCGTGCAGACTGTTCGTTCCAGATTTGGTCACAAATTGGACATTAGCGCCACCATTGCGGCCGTATTCTGCACTGTAGGTGTTCAGGACCACGCGGAACTCGCGAACCGCCTCCACTCCCAACTGTGCCCCGGCGGGTCCACCCGGGGGGACATTGTAGCCCGGATCGTTGATGTCGCCGCCATCGAGCGTGACGTTGTTCATTGTGGGCCGCGCGCCCTGTGCCGAAGCCTTGGACATGTTGCCTTCGCTCCAGAGACTTGATCCGCCATTGGTCGAGGGCACAACGCCGGTCTGCAACTCTGTCAATTGGAACAAGTCACGACCGTTTAACGGAAGCTCGCTTAAGCCGGTCGCGGTGACCACGCTGCTCATCTGGGCCGTCGTAGTTTCAACTAGTGGCGTCTCTCCCACAATGGTGAATTCTTCGTTGGTAGAGCCAACTTCGAGGGTGGCGCCGAATACCGCTGCCTGGTTCACCAGTAGCGTAATGTCGGTCAATTTTTTGACCTTGAAACCTGCGTGTTCGATTCTTAATTGGTAGCTGCCTGCAGATAAGCCGTCGATATGATAGCTACCATTGCCATCAGTAACGGTTGATCTCGCCACACTAGTTTCCAGATTGGTCGCGGTGACGACGGCGCCGACTATAACGGCACCGCTTGGATCTTTCACTGTTCCCTGGATTTCGGAAGAAACACTCTGTCCGGCGCTGGGCAGCGCCACCAGGCTCAGCAGAACATAGAGGAACAAAGACAGGGGACGCGTCATAACAAGCCGTGAATCCTCAACCTGTTATTGCCCGTGATTCTAAGATCCAAGTGACCGAATGAAAGAGGTTCCGCTCCGCCTAGCCGGACTCCAACTACAGGCTCGATCGTAGAAATACCCGCGAACCCAAGGGTACTCCCAAAACTACCAGGTCGCCAAGTTTGGCAAGACTGTCAGATTCGATCCAAACGGCAGGAATCCGTGCTCTTCAAATGACTCTAACACTGGGGAATTACAGCCCACACGCCACCATCGGCGTCGGCACAGTCGAATATCTCGATGCCCTGCTCGCAGTGCCGTTTCCCGCCTTAGGTTTTCGGTCGTGGGAGTGTCCGCCTGCCAGTTCGGCAACTTCTTCGGAACTGGGCGAAGCAACTACACTCCTTCAAGCTAAGCCCTCCGGGCAAAGCGCCTCAAGTCGCGTAACATCCCGATTTCACTCCTTGACCCTTAAAAAAGCAACAAAAGCCCCATACCGGATATGGCGGTGGCCCTTCGTGGTGGGGTGGACGAGGTAATTTATCCCCGTTATTCCTCTTCTGTTGCGACCGCCTTGATTTGTTCCGCAATCTCTTGTTGTCTTTGCTCGCGGAGCCGGTGGCTCTTATTCGAGAATCAGCTCCTCAGATGCCTGTGCAACTCGGCCCTCTTTCATTGGCCAGTTCCTGTTACCCCTATGGTTTGAAGGCCGGGGTTGGAGGAATCGGAAACAGTAATCGCGCTGCTGCGCGTGCCCACTGCGCTGGGAGTAAATGTAACCGTAAACGTACACTGCGCGTGAGCAAGCAAAGTTGATCCGCATGGCGTGGCGCCGCCGGCAGCCGCCGCGAAATCTCCATTTCCGGCAAAGGCCGGGCTAAGCGATGCGCTGAGATTGTTTGTAATCGTCACCGTCTGCGCCGCGCTCGCCGTGCCTACAGTCTGGGTACTGAAGGTCAACGATGCAGGGGCCAGAGTGAGCGGCAGCACCGCCGTTCCTTTCACATCGAGAATCTGGGTGCCGATAGCGGCCGTGTCAGTAAGGACGACCGCACCGCTGATGGTTCCAGACGATCCTAGTGCCGGCGTGAAGGTAATGCCCAGAGTGCAAGTGTGGCCGGCCGCGAGCACCAGATTGAGGGTGCACGGTGCGGCTCCACTGCCGGTGGCCGCAAAGTCTCCACTGGAAGTAAAGGTGGTGATCGTAAGTGAGCTGGCGCTGGCATTCTTGACCGTGACGCTCTTCGCCGCGCTTGTCGTACCTACCGCTTGGTTGGCGAAGGTGATCGTCGCGGGAGTGAAGGTCAGCGGAGGCGTCGATCCCCCGGTGCCGGTGCCGGTTAACGAAATCAGCTGCGGGGAATCGGATGTGCCATTGCCAATCGTGACCGCGCCATTGATCGCCCCATTTGTTGTGGGGGTGAACGTGGCCGCGATTTTGCAAGTGGCTTTCGACGCTAGCGTGGCACCGCAGGTGGTGCTGCCAGGGCTAATCGCATAAGTTCCGCTGGCTGAAAAAGAGAGGCTCACGGTGGACGATTCATTGTTGGTCAGAGTCGATGTCTTTGCGGCGCTGGTATGTCCGACGGCTACGCTTCCGAAGGAGAGCGCAGCCGGACTGAGGGAAAGGGGAAGATTTCCTGTTCCCGAGAGCGCCACGGTTTGCGGGGAGTCTGGAGCACTGTCGCCGATCGCCAACGACCCAGTGAGCGCTCCGCTCACCGATGGCGTAAACGTGACGTTCACGCTGCACGAGGCGCCGGCAGCAAGGCTCGTACCGCAGGTACTGCTGGCTACTGCGAAGTCCCCGGTCGCCGCGACCGAATTGATGGTCACGGAACTCGTGCTGTTATTCTTGAAGGTGACTGCTTTCGACGAGCTGGTCGTGTTCAACACCTGCGGGTTAAAAGCCAGGCTCGACGGCGTAGGAGTAACTGTCGGCTTGTTCGCAACGGTAAACGGTAGAGCCGCAAACGCTGCGCACGAAGCTCCCGTGGGGAAGTTTTCAACCCATACCTGGAAGGCTCCAGTCTTAGCGATTTGCGCTGCCGTGACCGTCACGCTGAGTTGGGTAGAACTGATGAATTTGACGGTGGGGAATGCCCCTGCGACCGAGACCACGCTGCTCGAAGTAAACCCTGTGCCATTGAGAGTCAAGGTAAATGCAGATCCCCCGGGAAGAGCAGCCGCCGGGCTTAGGCTAGTCAACGAGAGTTGCGTCGTCGTGGTGCTGTAGTCCGCAGTCGCCAACGCTTCGTCGGTTACGGTAAGCGGTTCGGAGCTCGAGGTGCCCGAAAGATCGTATTGCCAGCCGGTGAACAACCAACCTGTGTTCGGCGTCTCTGTGAATGTCAATCCCTGGCCCGAGGGATAGAAGCCGTCTCCGGTGGGCGAGCCCGGAGTCACGTTGATCGAAGCGGCGCAGCTTTGGTTGGCATAATCCGTGACAAAGAATTCAGGCGTAATGCTGGCAATGTATGACGTGCCGGTCGAAGGAAGCGTGATGTTGTCGGTGGTATTGACGGTGCCGTCGCTCCACATGCTGAAGCGGTAACGGCTGTTGGAGCTATACGGGTACTCAGGTGAATCGAGATTCAGCGTGTGCGCGCTGCCGGCGATCCATCCGGAATCGTAAAAAGAAGAGAAGTTCTTCGGCGTGTACCAGAAGCTGCCATCGGCATAGATGTAAAGATTCGAACTAAACGCATCCGGGTTGACGTCGACGGTGTATACGGGATTGGGGGAGAACTCGACGGTGGCGTTCACGTCAAGTCCAGTATCGGGCACATAGAATGTCTTCGGGTTCGCGCCCAGGCCTCCGGGGAGCCAGAACGGCGCATTGTTGAATTCGTAGAAGTTTTGTCCGCTGTTCGCCGCTGCCGTCAAAGTAACTTGCTGCCGTGCCGTATAGAACACCAGTGATGATCCCGTGTAACTCAGTGGCGCAGGGGATGGCGTGACACTTCCGGTCCCCGCGGGAGAAACGACCGCCGCATAGGGAACCAATTGAATGAAGTTGGCCGTGTATGTAGTCACGGCGGGAGACGAAGCCGGTGAAGCCGGTTCTCCATTTCCCGGCAGAACGGTAATCGAGTGACTGCTCGATGCGGAGTCGTTCCAGCGTCCATAGGTGTAATAGAACGTTGTGGGCTGGGTGCTATTGACGATGAAGCCCGCCTGACTTTGAACGCCTGAAGGAATGTCGAGAGTGTGAGTCGAGTTCAAGGGCCAACTGAACACCTGCGGCGTAGTGACGGTAACAGTGTCGACGATGACTTGCAGACCCGGCGGATTGGTGGTGACCGTCACTGAAGTAGGAGCGTTACCGTAGAGTCGTTCGATGCCATCGATGTCGGCCGAGGTATAACCGGTAAGATTCGAAAGTGGAATCCCCGCCGGGATCGATTCGATGGCGGGTCCGCCGTTGCGCGAAAACGAGAACGCCGGATACTCCATGATCGAGGCGTAATCGAAGAGCGTGAGATCCTGGGCATTGTCGTAGATGGGATTGAAGTTCGAGATCGATCCCTTAATCAAATTGCTGTAATTCACCGAAACGAAAGTATCCCGGTCGGCGCGCGACTGCTCGTGCCACAGCCCCACGGTGTGACCCATTTCGTGAAGCACGGTTGCGAGAGCACAGCTGCCGGAACCGCCGACCTGTTGCTCGCCGCCGGCACGTCCGACGATGGCATCGCAAACCCCGCTGAAGTCGTTGGGGTTGAAGTTGAAATCGACATAGTCGGTTTGCGTGGTGCGAGGGACGAACTGAATGTTCGCGAAGGTGCTGTTGAACTGGGCGATCGCTGCATTGAGGTTCGTCAGGTCGCCGGATGCGGGATCGATGATGTAAGGAACCTGAAATTGATTGCCAACCTTGGGCCAAAGATATTGAGAATAGGTGACGCCAATCGAAGGGGGGAGAGGGCGCTGCGGATCGATGGGGTAAACCTTCTCGAGACTGATATCTCCCTGAAAAATTGCTTTGCCATGCGACAGCGTGTAAGTGACGGGCATGCCGCGATAAATACCGTGACGGACCTGCTGTGCAGCGGCAGGACTTACTGCGAAGATCAGGAAACAGACGGGAACTAGAAATAGAAGGCCGCGCAGAGTCTTCAACGACACGGAAAAACCTCCAAGAGCACTTGGAGGGAGGGCTTTTGGCGGGCGTTCAGCTCCAGCAGCTGAGCGCAAACGGCCAAAGGAGTCTCGCCTGTCCCCTGGGGAATGTCAAGGCATGAGGAAATGTCCAGGTGCGGTTCCGGGGCGCGTGGCGCAAAAAACCAGATGCCGCTCGAATATAATTTAAGCAGAACGACTTCAATGAAGATGACTGCCAAGGCCGACGCTGAACGCTTCCATGCCGGCGCGAATCAATACGCAGCTTACCTTGAGACGCCCGAGGGACGGTTGCGGTCGGACTTGACGTTTGCCAACCTTCAGGACTTTCTTGCCACGCGACAGCACAAAAAATCGTTGTGCGCTCTTGATCTCGGATGCGGAACGGGCGCGACAGGAATTCGCCTGGCGCGACTTGGCCTTCACGTCACGCTGCTCGATTCTTCGGAAGTGATGCTGAAGATCGCGAAGCGCGCGGCGAGGGAACCTGACGTTACTGAGAAGATTGCACTGGTACAAGGTGATGCTGCACGGCTGGCGAGCTTGTTTCCGGCTGGATCGTTCGACGTCATTGTTTGCCACAACGTCCTCGAATATGTCGACGACCCCGGCTCCGTGTTACGCGGTGCGGCTCGCGGGTTGCGAGATGCCTCCGCGATACTGTCGGTCCTCGTGCGAAACCAGGCAGGCGAGGTATTCAAGGCTGCGATCCAGTCGGGGGATTTGGGTGCGGCGGAAAATGGTCTTACGGCTGAGTGGGGACAAGAATCTCTTTACGGAGGCAGGACGCGGCTGTTTAGGTCAGACAGCCTACGACACATGCTGAAAGCGCAGTCGCTGCAAGTGATTGCCGAGCGGGGTGTGCGCGTCGTGACGGATTATTTGCCGCCATCGGTTTCTCGCAGCGCTGAGTATGATCGGATTCTGGAACTGGAGCGCAAGTTGGGGAGCCGTCCAGAGTTTGCTGCGGTCGCGCGTTACACACACTGCTTGGCACGTCGACCAGATCCGGTGATTGGGGATCGTGTGTGAACGACGTAAAGGCACCTGACGCCGTTATTTCGCTCGGGCTCGGGCTCACCAACGAATGCAACCTCTCCTGCTCATTCTGCTACCGCGATCCAACCCGCACCGATCGCCTTTCTCTGGATCAAGTGAAGTCCGTCATGGAACGACTCCCGATCCGTTCGGTGAATCTGGGCACGGGTGAGAACGGCATGCATCCAGAGTTCAAAGCGATTCTGGCGTACCTGCGCGAGAAACCCGTCAAGCTTACGATTACTTCGAATGGCCATAGCGTTGCGGTGTTGGGAGACGAAGAGTTGCGAGCCTTCCACGATATTGAGTTTTCTCTCGATTACCCGACGCAAACGGAACAGGATGCGCAGCGGGGAAACGGCAATTGGGATCTGATCCACAGGCAAGCGGAACGCTGCGGGAGACTGGGCGTGCCTGTAACCGTCGTTGCCGTGATGATGAAAGCGAACTACTTGCGTCTGGCGGAGGTCGCTCGAGTCGCCAAGCGGTTTGACGCTCCTCTGCGAGTGAACGTGTACCAGTCGGTGCGATCCGATATCTATGCGCTTTCCTACGAAGAGTATTGGGAGGGGTTCCAGCATCTCTTTGCGGAAACGGATGTGATCGCGATCGGTGAGCCGTTAGTTCGCGCGATGGTGGGCCTCCCGCCGCTCCCAGGTGGATGTGGCGTAAGCACTGTGAGAGTTACGCCGCGCGCCACCACCCAACCCTGCGTTTATTGGCCAGGACGGGGAGAACCGTTGTCGGATCTTATCTCGATGGGACTCAACATTCTGGATTCCGCGCCCTTCGAGCAGGCTCGCACCCTTCCCGAGGCGTGCCAGGCTTGCGAGTTCCGGGAGACATGCCATGGTGGCTGCGCCGGGCGCCGACGGTTGCAAGGAGCCCTGCTGCAGCCTGACTACTACTGTCCGATCGTTCGCGGAGAACGCCGCAACTTGCAGGTCCGCATGGCCGCTACCCGCGACCTACCTAAGCTGAGCAGTTCCTGCACTACCGTCGTGATCGCCAGGGATCTGCGGAAAGACAACAAGTAGCACTGCTAATCACGCCGCTCGCGTCATGCTGTAACCATCTTCGCGGACCAGCTCTTTACGAAGGCTCCGAAGCGGTCGAGCGCCTTGGAGAAATTATCTCCAGCGGCTGCAAAGCCCAGACGGAAGTGCGAGGGTACATCGAAGCAATCGCCGGGAGCCAGCAGGATTCCGTGCTCGGTGGCGGCCCGACAGAACGGGCGGTCGTTCTCTCCACTCACCAACCAGGGGAACGCGGTCATGCCGCCTTGTGGTGGAATCCAGCCGAGTACGTCGCGATGATCCGCCATGAAGCGCTCGAGGAGCTTGAGGTTTCGGGTGGCAGCTTCCTGAGTCTTGCCGAGCACGACGTCACGTTTGCGGATTGCGATTTCCGAAAGAATTTCTCCGGTGGTGGTGTTTGAGATCGAGAAGTAGGCGCGCGCGTTCCAGTATTGCTGGCGGCGCCGGGCATCGTGCTCGACCATCCATCCCGTGCGCACGCCGGCAATCGAAAATGCCTTCGACAGGTCGGAGATCACGGTAGCGTGCGGCAGGCGCGCCGCCGATTTCGTTCGTCTTCCGTGATAGATGGGATGGTAGACCTCATCGCTCACCAGCTGGATTCCGCGCTCAGCGGTGAACGCGTGCAAGGCTTCCATTTCGTCGTCGCTGATAGTCGCGCCCGTGGGATTGTGCGGGCTGTTGACCAGGATGAGCTTGGTCTTCGAGTCGGCGAGCCGCTTGATCTCGTCGGGATCAATGCGGAAACCGTTCTCGCGGCGCACGCGATAGAAGCGGGTTTCCAGGCCAAGAGATTCCGGAAGCGCCGAGAAAGTAGTGAATCCGGGCAGCGGAATGATGACATTCGCGCCGGGCTCTGCCGCCAGCCACATCAGTGCGACCAGGGCCTCGGAGGCGCCGGTCACGATTTGGATGGCCTCGACCGGAACACCCTGCATTTCAGCGATCGCCTCACGCAGACTGTCGGCGCCGGCCGGGCGGCCGTAGACCAGCTTATGATTCAGGAAGCGGTGGCGCGTTTCGTCGGCGGCGAGGGCGAGGATGTCGTTTACCGTCCACGCTGGTCCGGTGCTCGCAGCGAGATTGAATTCTATGTTGTGTTCGAATTGGTCGAGCCAGACATCGAGCAGGAAGGGCTTGAGTTGCATGCGAGCACCTCTGGGAAGAAATCGGCTCCTGCTATAGATTCCGCCCGTCGGCGCACGGATGATTTTTTAGTTACGAGCCACGAGAATCCACGGCACAACCAGAGCTCATTGCCTAAAGCGTGCAGTAAAATGTCACGACACCGCGAAAGCGGTGTCGTGATATAGCACATGCCTTCCTATGCAAACTGCAGGTCGTTTATTTTGCGTCCATCCAGGTATCGGACCCCGCTAGCTTGACTGCCACGTCAGAAATGGAGATATGCAGAGGCTTGCCGTCCGCCGTCCCGCGGTGCTCGGTTGAGACAAGCAGAGGACCTGCCTTCTTGTAGCCCGCCCAGGTTGCCTTGACGAGGCTCGGCTTCTTAGTCCCACCATGATGGAAGACAAGGTATTCAACGCGGTGGTCTTTGCCGACGTAGAGTTCCCAGGTGTCGCCGGGCGTGTAACCGCCGGCTTCCGCGGGATACTTCACCGAGACCAACTCGGCCGAACCGGCGCCAGTTGGCAGTTTCTGCATACCTTGATCAGTCACAGTGGCGCTGGTGTCCCAGTAAGCATGGAAGGGGAACAGCACCCAATAGTTGTCGTTAACGAAAGCCGGCTCAACTTCGTTCTTCACGTTGTCGGGTGCGCTGCTTAACTCGGAGCGCATATAGGTGACCTTGACCGGCTTGCCGTCTTTATCCGTGCTTTCATAGGAGACCTTGCCGGTCTTCGGCTCCCACTCCCACTTGTGAGCAACTTTAAAGAGCCCGGGGATTTCCCCGTTCCAGGTGTAGCGGATCGCATCAATTTGCCCGAACGAATCAATGCCATAGGTCTTGGCAATCTCTTCGATGATTGGCGGGCGATTCTGTGCCCACGAGCTTGCAGCTACGATCAGGAGCCCCACAGCCAGAAGATTGATACGGCTTGCGTTTGTCATGAAGTTCGCTCCTCGGTGAATTGAACGAATGCAGAGTTGGATGACCAGCAAGGGCTTTGGATTCATGAATCGCCCTGGACAATTAATCCGTTGAGTTTCGGGTTACCACCGGGCGTTTGAACCGGCGAAACCCAATCATTGCGGCAGCGGTTGCCACTGCTCCATATTCCAGCAGCATCACCCATCCCGGAACCAGCCACGGACGGCCCAACGCGCGCAAATGCCAAACATAGTAGGTCGGAATGATGCTGACGGTCCAGATAATGATCGGCACCGTCGAGGCGGACCGCATGAACGGCAGCAGCCAGAGAAGGTACCAAGGATAGACGACCGGTGCACACAGAAGTGACACCGTCATCGGCCATGCCAATGCATCCGACGAGAATTCCGGCCCCTTCCGCATCAGCCAGATTGTGGTAAGAAAGCCAACGAGGACGGCAATGCCGGCCGCGATCTGCGGAGAGGCGAAGCGCTCGAGCACTGCGAACACCGGATCATTAAACCGAAAGCTTTGTACGTAGGTGCCGAGCGAGCCAATTGGAATCCGCCCGTGGTTGAGGAAGGGTACGTATAAGAGTACGACCATGGCCGCCGCCAGCGCGGCATCACGCACACGAACCCGCTTCCAATAGAGGGGCAGCAATACGACCGGAAGCAATTTCACAGCAACCGCCATCCCAAATGCCAAGGCTGCTACCGGACGCCATCGCCTTGCAAGCGCGGCGACAGACACCAACAACAGCAGCACGCCCACAATATCGATGTGACCGCTGCCCGCCACTTCTATCGCCAGCAGCGGGTTCCAGGCATAAGCCAAGACCCAATGTGCTCCTCGCCCGCTATTTTTTAGAATGTCGAGCAACACGAAAACGATGACCAAGTCGCAAAGTACAAATGCTACTTTCAACGCAAAGATGGACTCGTGAATCGCGGTTACAGAGCGGAAGAAAAGCTGGGCTCCCGCTGGATACGGGCTAGGCAAATATGGATTGTTCAGCGTGCGGGTCTCGGGGGTGTGCAATGCGGCAAGGGCAGGGTCGCTGGGAACGACAACATAAGGGTTGTAGCCGAGCCGCTGCACGCGGCCATCCCAAAGATAGCGATGAATGTCATCATCCGTGCCGGGCGGCCTCATCAGGAAGGCAAGATGCCACAGCGCAGCGAACACCAGCCCCGTGACGATGACGCGACGCGGAAATCGCGAGGTGACAAAGAACTCACGGACCCCGAAGAGATACGCGACGCCAGCAATCCCCAGCGGTACAAGGAAAGACGGCGCACCCATGCTGCTGAAGCTGCGTGAGCAAATCGTCAGCGCTACCAGCATAATGGCGCCGATCCCGTAGACCCTGTGGGATGGCGCGAGCGTCACAAGTCTCCTGTGTCAGTCACCAATTGTGACACCGCTGGTCGCCAGTGTTTCAGCCAGAGAGCTGTTCGCGGCGCTCTAGCCGGAGCGAGTTGCAGCTCTGCAGCAAGCCGAGTTAAGTCGTCAGCCACATCGATGTCGTAGAAGGAATCTGTAAAACCAACGGAGAGCTTCAGTTTCTGAGCGCGAGCCAGCAAAGCGTCGAGCGCGCTCTCTGTGCCCATGCTGTTGCCGTCGAAGAGCGTTGGATGAGCTTCCTTTGCGCCCACGAGATAATATCCGCCGTCATTCGTCGGTCCAACCACCACGTCGTGCTCGTTAAGCGCTTCGAACGCGCCTTCAAGAACCGAAGCGGGCAGATGCGGGCTGTCGCTGTTGAAGGCGATCACGCGGTGCCGGCCCGTCGCGAAATGCGCAAACGCCGAGTTCAGTCCTGCCGCAAGACCCTCTCCTTTTTGCGCCACGACACGTACCACGCTTGGCGCCATTCGCGTTAGCTCTTCAACATCCGAAGCCGGGCACATCATGGCAACTTCCACAGTGCCCAGCGACCCGGCTAGCGCCATTGTGTCGTCCAAAAGGCAACGATAGAGTTCGGTGACCGCTTCGACTGGAAGCCTTTGAGCTAGACGCGTCTTGACCGTGCCCGGCCTGGGTGCTTTTGCCATGATGACCAGCAAACGATTTTTATGAGGACGAGCACTCGATTGGCTGGAGGATTCCATAGGGGCTTGGGCCGCGTCTCACGCCGGCCGCGGCTGTCCTGCTTTTCCGCGCCGAAAATAATAGCGCACTATCAAGCTAAGGATGAACCACGCCGCTCCCACGGTGCCCTTCAGCGTGCCGCTAATCTTGGATTTTCCGATGCGCGGATAATAGCTCACCGGCACCTCAACAATACGGAATCCCGCGAGCGCACCTTTCAGGATGATTTCAACCGCCCACCCGTAGGTCGTCTCTTGCGAGCTCAAGCCGGCGAAGGACGTCGGCGCGTCCGGCGCGGAACGGTCCGAGATCGCTGATCTTCAGACGATAGAGAAGCCTAATCAGGAAAGCTGCCAGACGATTTCCGAACACTTGGTGCCAGGGCATCGCTCCCCGAATGGTGTGCTCCCCTACGCGCGAGCCCAGCGTGATATCGGCACGGCCGTCAATGATCGGCGCTAACAGAAGTGGCAGCTCGGCCGGACGATCGCTGTAGTCACCATCGAGGAAGACGACTACATCAGGGGAACTCGCATTTGCCAGTCCGGTCAAACAGGCGCGACCGTATCCTCGGCGAGGTTCGTGAAGGACGCGGGCTCCCATGTTTGACGCGATATCAGGAGTCCCGTCGGTTGAATTGCTGTCTACAACCAAGACCTCAGTGACAGCACCGGCGGGGATATCCGCCAAAACGCGGCCGATGGACTGCGCTTCGTTATGCGTGGGAATGACGATGGATACTCGCACTTGCTCTCGGCTCAAATCACCACCAGGGAGAAGACGGCCAGCGCCGCGCTAGCCATCCGTCGACACCCCACGCTCGGCCGGCACGTCCCACTACAAGCGCAAGCGATGCCATCACTGGAACCAGCAGTTCCCAAATCCATGACGTGCCCCACTCTGAGACCCAGAGGCTACCCAAGTAGAGAAACGCTACAAAAGCAACTGGGCGTGTGAGCAGACCAATGACGAGCAGTATCCCGAGAGAGATCTCAAGCAGCGCCTGCATAGGAGCCGCCATCGCCGCATGGCTCGCGGCTAAACTCATCACCGCCTTCCACGCGGCCGGCGAGTGACTATTCTTGATGTAGTAGTTGATCAGGCCCGCGTAGCCCGCCGCGGTGTAGAGACCCTTTCCCAGATTTTCGAAGAACACCCAAACCAGCATCGCGCCGATCGTGACGCGGACTATTGCCAGCCCATTTGCCGCTGGCAGTTGGTTTCCCAGGTTTTGCGTTGGGTTTGCATTCGTCATCGTGAACCTCGCACCCAATGGATCCTGTATCAGTTTGCGGAACATCTTAAGCCGTTCTTCGTGTTCCTGCCAGTGGGATGCCCAAGGTTCATTTTGGAAACGACGAGTTATAGAATAAGGCTGGCCAAGACCGGTCCGGTTGCCCATCTACGGGAAGACGCGTACAGTCCTGTAACGTACTTATGACTGGTGTTCGCGCCACCTAGGGCTCCGGTGGTCCCGTCTCAGTGGGTACTGGCATTTCTACGGCAGAGATCTGGAATCATGACACATCGCCTCCCCAGACTCGTCTCCTGGCCAACGATACTAATCGGAATCGTGCTGTTAAGAGTCGCCCTGCTCATGGTCGACAGCGAGTCCCGGCTCGCTTCGTTCCGCCCGATTGTTTATTTTCTGGTCCTGCTCCTGGCGACTGGTTTCGCAGCACGTAATGCGATACAGAAGACTCTGGGAGACCGTCCTTTCTGGGCGTTTCTCGCACTAGCCTGTGGCCTCTGGGCACTCGACCAATGGCTATTTCTTTACTACACCCTCGGTCTGCACATCGATGTGCCTGACAATTCGATTGCGGATCCTGTGTTGTTTCTGCACATCGTGCCGCTCATGGCGGCTATAGCAATTCTTCCGCACCGGAACCGAGGTGACAGAAAGCTATCGGGTTCGATCCTCAATTCCTTTCTCTTATTCTTTTTCTGGGGTTTTCTTTACGTCTACACTGTTTTTCCCTACCAGTATTTGCTATCGAACACTACCATCTACGCTCTGCGATTTGACACCCTCTACCTGATAGAGAATTGGATACTGGTTTTGGCTCTAGGTGTTTTGAGCCTGCGCACCCAGAGCCCGTGGAGGGCAGTCTATCTTCATCTCCTCGGCGCATCTGCGTTGTACGCCTTAAGCTCCGCCGTCGCCAACATGGCGATCGATTCAGGAGGATACATCAACGGAAAGCTCTATGGTTTGGGGCTGACCGCTTCCGCTTGCTGGTTCGTGTGGATATCGTTACGTGCACGGCGGTCGCCCGCGGTTGAAGCGAGTACGGCGCGATCTGACAGCAGCAAAAGCTCACTGGCGTCGGCTTGGGCAATGCTTGTAGTCGTGATGATCTCCGTCCCGGTGGTGTGGGAACTGTTCCGTAAAGATGAAGCGACGCCTGGCGTGCGCCGGTTCCGCCTGCTCGCTGCAGTCGCGGCTATTGTCTGCATGGCTTGTCTCGCCTACATCGAGGAGTATCTCGCCAAGAGCGAACTGGCATCACACCTCGGCCTGGCGAACGAGCAGTTCCGTTTGGCCGTGGAGGCAAGCAAGTCCGTGGGATGGGAATGGGATCTGAAGACGGGTCGGCTCTACTGGTTCGGTGATTTGCAAAATATGTTTGGAATTGCCTCCGAGACGTTCACCGGACGGCCGGAGGATTTTTATCTTTACGTACATCCGGATGACCGGCAGTCGGTGGGAAAAGCAGTCGCCGATGCCAGGCAAAATCGTAAACAATACGTCACTGAATTTCGCGTAGTCCGGTCTGACGGCGCGGTGCGATGGGTTACCGCCAAAGGCAAATTCTACTACTCAACCCATGGCGATCCTGAACGTATGCTGGGCATGGCTTTGGACATCACCGACCGTAAGCGGGGTGAGGAATCGCTGCATCTATTCCGCGCACTGATTGACCAATCGAATGATGCCATTGAAGTAGTCGATCCGGAAACCTCTCGTTTTCTCGATGCGAACGAGAAAGCTTACTCGTCGCTGGGCTACAGCCGAGAGGAATTCCTGGCTTTGACAGTTTGTGATATTGATCCTGTGGCCGCGGGTTCGCGAGCGAAAGTTCTTGAAGAGTTGCAAAAATCAGGATTTGTAATCGCCCAGAGGGTGCACCGGCGCAAAGATGGGTCGACGTTCCCGGTCGAAATTAATGTCAAATCTGTTCACTTAGACCGGGAATACATAGTGACCGTCGCGCGCGACATTACTGAGCGCAATCGGGCGCAGGAAGCGCTCCGGGAAAGCGAAGACAAACTTCGTCTCCTTCTGGATTCGACCGCCGAAGCTATTTATGGCATTGACGTGGAAGGCCGGTGTACGTTCTGCAACCCCGCGTGCCTCCGCGCCTTGGGGTATGAAAAAACCGACGAACTGCTCGGCAAAAGCATGCATGAACTGATGCATCACACTCGTGCCGACGGACAGCCCTACCCCGAAGAGACCTGTCGAATCCACGGCGTTGCTAGAACCGGAGAAGGAGTCCACGTGGATGACGAAGTGCTTTGGAGGTCAAATGGAACAAGTTTCCCCGCTGAATATTCTTCCTTTCCCCAACGCAAAGGGACGGATCTGGTCGGGGCGGTAGTCGCATTTGTAGATATTACCGAGCGCAAACTAGCCGAGGCAGCGCTCGCGAGCGTGAGCCGCCGGCTGATCGATGCCCAGGAGCAGGAACGAAGCCGGATCGGCAGGGAACTTCACGACGACATCGGTCAACGCCTGGCAATGTTGGCCATCGAGTTGGAACAATTCCAGGAAGGTCCTCCAGATTTGCCTGCCGAAGTGCGTAACCGAATGAGAGGATTGCACAAGCAAACTTCGGAAATCGCTTCCGATATTCAGTCCCTTTCGCACGAGTTGCACTCGTCAAAACTCGAGTATCTGGGCATAGCAGCGGCCATGGGAGGATTCTGTAAGGAATTCGGCGAACAGCAGAAAGTAGAAGTAGACTTCAAAGCCCACGATCTGCCGAGCACTTTGCCGCCGGATGTTTCCCTTTGTCTGTTCCGAGTTCTACAGGAAGGACTTCACAACGCGGCAAGGCATAGTCGGGTACGACATTTTGAAGCGAGGCTGTGGGCGACTTCGAAAGATATCCATCTCACAGTTCGTGATTCAGGCGTCGGTTTTAACGAGGAAAGAGCAAAGCAAGGCCGGGGCCTCGGCCTTATCAGCATGAAAGAGAGACTGAAACTGGTGGACGGAACGTTTGCGATCGAATCGCAACTCATGCGTGGCACCACGATCCACGCCTTCGTGCCTCTTGGCGCGTCGCGCAATGCCGTAAGCAAGCCGGATAAACAGAAAACTTCACAATAATTCGCACGTGGTTGCCCTAATCAGGCCTTCTCCAAGACTGGCAATTCTGACGGTTCCCATCGTCTGGTTCCTGGCAAATCATACAGACACTAGGTGAAAGAGGGCTCTCATGTTTGGAGCGGCTGGGGACAGTTTTCAGGAAATGGTTAGACGCCTGGACTGCAACGATCCGACGGAGTCAAGTAGTCGCTGCATCCGTCCTACCCAAAACCTACGCAGGCAGGCCAGACGGCGTCCCCAACCGGCTCCAGACGAAAAACAATAAATGAGTGAGCAAATGCTCCTGCGTAATTAGGGAATGATCGGGCAGGATCAGATAGACACGCTGCCGGCAAATACTGTTCAATCCATTTCGAATGCCACATACCTCAGCTTGCCTTTGCGCTCCACCTGCAATGCCACCGCATCCCCAGGTTGAAAAGTGTCGAGGAGGGCTCGTAGCTGCGAGACTGACCTAACAGAAACGGCGTTGACAGCGTGGATCAGATCTCCCACAGACAACTCCGGTTGAGGGCCGATTCCCCGTAACCGGGCGACGACCAACACACCTGAACTCGATTTCTGAACACCATCTTTTGCCCCCGCAGGCCCAGGTCCGAAACCCACGACGCCTAATTTGGGCACCAAGTTCCCTTCGATGTCCATCGCCGCAAGAGACTCATCGGGTTCGTCGGGCATGCGGACGAGGAACACGTCGTGGGTAATGGTGCCCGACTTTCGCCAGACACCGAGGCGAACCAGATCGCCCTCATGCTTGTGAAGTAATTCCCATGTCAGTTGGGGCATATTCTGCAGACGCGTCCCGTCGAACGTCAGGATCACGTCTCCTGTCTGCAGCGCAAGTTTGTCGGGCGAACTATCCGCAGGAACCCCGGAAACGATCACTCCCGACTCTGCCGGCAAGCGAAGCGCCGCGGCAAGAATGGGAGTGATCCCTTCCGTGTTGAGACCGAGATAAGGATGCGACACATGGCCATATTTCCGAATCTGCTCGTAGACGAAACGGAGCATCGCGTTGGGAACCGCGAACCCTAGACGTTCATCCCGTCCCTGCTCTTCGCTGATGGTGAACACGTCCATGCCAACCATCTCGCCCTCAACGTTGACAAGGGGACCGCCACTGCATCCCGGAGCCAGGGACGCATCCGTCTGGATATATAGGATGGAATCGTCGGACTCAATCTGGCGGGCAACCGCGCTCACGACTCCCCATGAGACCGAGTTGCGCAGGCCTTCAGGACTTCCTAGAGCCGCGACCATCTCTCCTTGCCGGAGAGTGGCAAGATCGGAAAATGACACGGTAGGAAGATCCTGCGCGTCGATCTTCAGAACTGCCACATCAGCATCTTTGTATGCGCCGACGATTCGGGCTTCGAACCATGATTTGCGATTGCTGTCCTCCGCATGACCCATGGTTGGTTCAGGAAGGGCGCGGCTGTCGAGGTTCACGCGGATTCGTCTCGCCCCTTCGATGACGTGCATCGCAGTAACAACATAGCCCGAGGGGTCGACAATGACTCCGGAGCCGGAGCCCGCCCGCCGGGAGAGGGTCTGAACCTTGCCGTCATCCTCCTCGTCGGATAAAGGTCCATAGCTCACCACTTCAATGTGCACGACCGCTGGAAAGACCTTTTTGGCCACCTCTTCAAGCGATGCATTCAATCCCTGCAAGGCTTTGGTGAAAGGCTTTTCTTGAGCAGCCTGGGCGCGCGCAAGTACGGCCAGACCGAGAACTAAGAGTCCTACCCCGAAGATTTCGCGAACAATTCGCTTCTCGAAGGTCTGAGGTCTGAGGTCCGAGGTCTGAGGTCCGAGGTCTGAGGTCCGCTGTTACATAAGCCAGATCGCGTCCACATCCACGATGACTTGCGTCCGCGGAATCTTCTGCTGTGCCGCGTAGGACAGCATCGCGCGAAGTGTTGCATTCAACTTCTCGCGGCTCGCCGACTTCAATACGAAGTGATAGCGATAATCCCGCTTCAAACGCAGAATGGGAGCGGCCGCGGGGCCCAGCACCCGAATCCCTTCATGCCGCGTTTGATCGAACCACTTCCCCAGAGTGCCGGACCATTGCAGAGCTTCATCGAGCTTGTCGCTGCGCACCAGCACGTTGGCTAGGGCGCTATACGGCGGATAGTGCATCCAGCTGCGGAAGCGTAATTCCTTCTCGTAAAATCCTGCAAAATCGTGCTGCGCCGCATATTGCACCGCATAGTGATCTGGAAAATAGGTTTGCAAGACGACCTTGCCTCTGGTCTGTCCCCGTCCCGCACGGCCAGCTACTTGGGTCAACAGTTGAAATGTTCTCTCTGCGGCGCGAAAATCCGGCAACCCCAACGCCATGTCCGCACCCACAACTCCCACGAGAGTCACGCCATGAATATCGTGCCCCTTAGCGATCATCTGCGTGCCAACTAACAGATCGAGTTCGCCTTCGTTCAGAGCATTGAGCGCGCGTTCGAAGTCGTCGCGGCCACGAACGGTGTCGCGATCCAGACGTGCGATGCGCGCTTGCGGAAACATTCCATGCAAAATCTCCTCAAGCTTCTCCGAACCGGTTCCAAGAAAATAGACGTACTCGCTGCCGCACTTCCCGCACACCTTGGGCACCGGGGCAGTGAAGCCACAATAATGGCACTCCATGCGCCGCGATTGCTTGTGATGAGTTAGGGCTACGGCACAGTTCTTGCATTCCATCTTGCTTCCGCAAGTGCGGCACAGCGCAACCGGCGAAAACCCTCGGCGATTCAAGAGCACCATCACTTGTTCCTTGCGCTCGAGCCTGTCTTTGATTTCTTCCGCCAGCTTGCGTGAGATCACCTGCTCGCTTCCGGTCTCTTGAAACTCCTGACGCATATCGATGATCTCAACCTCGGGCAATGGACGCTTCTCTACGCGGTCGGGCAAATCGATCAGACCGTATTTGTTCTTCTTGGCATTGAAATAAGACTCTAGCGAGGGAGTCGCCGATCCTAATACAACAACTGCATTCGCCATCTTCGCTCGGACAACCGCAACGTCGCGCGCATGGTAACGCGGAGTCTCTTCCTGCTTGTAAGAGGAATCATGTTCTTCATCGACAATCATCAAGGCGAGATCAGACACGGGTGCGAAGACCGCGGAGCGCGTGCCTACCACCATGCGCGCTTCGCCCCGCTTGATGCGATGCCACTGCTCCGCGCGTTCCTGATCCGAAAGTGCAGAGTGCAGGATCGCGACCTCGCCGCCGAACACCTGATGCAAGTCAGCAGCGACCGCGGGAGTCAAGCCGATCTCCGGGACCAACAGGATCGCCGAGCGACCCGCCTCCAGCACCGCGCGCATACACGCGAGATAGACTGCCGTCTTCCCCGAACCCGTCACACCATGAAGGAGGAATCCAGAGAATTTGTGCGCTTCGACCGCATCGCCGATGCGCTCGAGCGCAGCCTGCTGTGCGGAATCGAATTGAAAATCGAAGGGGCGCGGCTTCGACTTCGACATGGTGAAGCTAGCGGCTTCCTCGACGATCTCGACCAACTCGCGCTTGACCAGCGTGCCCAGGGTGCTGTGTGGCACTTCGAGCGCGTGCAGCGTCTCGACCTCTACTCTTCCACCCGCCGCCGAGAGGGTGTCGATCAACAAACGCTGGTTCGCATTGAGCTTGCCGTCGGCACTCTTCAGAACAGCGACTCGAATCGTGCGCGATGCATCTTGCGCGTCTGATACGTCTTCGCGCTCAATCCACTTCTTGCGCACCATTCCGCTCAATAAAGATCGTGACACGCGAGTCGCGCCGCGCAAGCTCTGTTCGCGGACCGATTCGCGCTCGGAAAGAAAATCAAGCACGCGGAACTCGGCAAGCTGATCCTCAGGGGTTTTGCGTGAGCGCGCGGACGATCCGGTCATGCCCGCCAGATGCAGAGCCATCTGTCCTGGCTCGGTGATGCGATAAGTAATGGTGCGCTTGAACTCCGCGCTCAGCGGAAGCATAGTGCGAAAGACTTCGCCAAGCGGCGCGAGGTAATAGTCAGCGATCCATTTGCCTAAACGAAGGAGCGACTCATCGAGCACAGGTTCAGGGTCGAGCACGCTGATGACATTCTTGGTTTGGACAGCTGGCTTGCGATCGTGAAGCTCGACTACGATGCCCGACATACGCTGCTGGCGAAATGGCACGAGCACGCGTCCGCCAACGACGGGAGCCATGCTCTCAGGCACGCCATACGTGAAAGCCATATCGAGTGGCACGGCTAGGGCGACGTCGCAAAATTCGGGCATGGTCAGGGGTATGGTAATTGCAAAACTGACCTATTCGAGACTTTTGGCAGGGGCTTCCAGACCCAGCTTTTGCATGACCATCTGCAGGTCTTTCCACGCTTCTTTTTTCTGGCGGGGATCGCGCAACAAGAACGCCGGGTGATAGGTGACGGCGAGCTTGGTGCCGCGGAAGTCGTACCAGTGTCCGCGGAATTCGGACATCGGCGCATTGATGGCAAGAAGCGTTTTTGCGGCGACAGCGCCGAGAGCAACGATGGCTTTCGGCTTGATGGCTTCGATCTGGCGCATGAGGAACGGTGAACAGGTTTCGCACTCATCGCGTTCCGGCGTGCGGTTGTTGGGGGGACGGCACTTGATGATGTTGGCGATGTAGACATCTTCGCGGCGCAGTCCCATGGCCTTGATCATGTTGTTCAGCAACTGTCCGGCGCGTCCAACGAAAGGCTCCCCTTGAATGTCTTCGTCAGCGCCGGGGGCTTCGCCGATGAACATCAGATCGGCGTGCGGGTTGCCGACGCCGAAGACGATCTGCTTGCGCCCTTGCTTGGCGAGGCGGCAACGGGTGCAGTCTCCGAGATCCTCGCGGATGATGCGCAAGGCTTCAACGGGGTCGGAGACGGCCGCTTCGGGCCTGGGAACGACAAAAAGTTCGGAATCCAGAGGGACGGCCTTCGCTTTGGGCGGCATTTCCTCTCGCTGTTCTGGCTGGGGTTCAGGAATTGGAAGTGCTGAGGTTTCGCGGCGATAGAAATCGTAGATTCCGAGTTCGTTGTAATAACGGATGCGGTCGCCGAGAGCGCGTTTGAGTTGGGGATCGAGGGTGCGGGGCATTCTACCTCAGCGGTAAAGCCGATCTTGTTAGCGTCGAGTGGCACGAGTGAAGTCATGCCCTTGCCAAGTAACGACAACCTGTCGTCGCTCCGCGACTTCGCGGGCGAACGCGCCACACTAGCAACACTCTCTTTTTATCATCGAACAGTGGTTGGAGCGGGCTTTTGTTTTCTCAGGCGGACGACTTGGTCGAGCACTCGCTGCGCAACTTCCCACTTGGTGGTTTCGGGGACTTCGATAGCTTCGTCGGGGGTGATGATCGTGACAGCATTGCGTTCGGAGTCGAAGCCCACTCCTTCGCGCGAGACGTCGTTGACGACGATAGCATCGAGCGACTTGGTCTTCAGTTTCTTGCGGGCATTTTCGAGGGCGTTCTGGGTTTCAGCGGCGAATCCGATGATCAGCTGCGATTGCCGGTGCCGCGATATTTCGGCAAGGATGTCGGTGGTTGGCTCTAGTTCCAAAGACATCGGTCCGGTGCGCTTGATCTTTTGATCTGCCTGGGCTTTAGGGCGATAGTCGGAGACGGCTGCGGTCTTGATGACGATAGTGGCTTCTGGCAAGAGTTTGATCACCGCCTGACGCATTTGCTCGGCGGACTCCACGCACGTGACTTCAGCGGCGCCTGGTGGATTGAGCGCGGTGGGCCCAGAGACAAGCAGGACCCGGGCTCCTCGGCGCAGAGCGGCTTCGGCCAAGGCATATCCCATGCGGCCGCTAGAGCGGTTGGTCAGATAGCGAACGGGATCGATCTTTTCGCGCGTCGGCCCGGCGGTGATTAGGACGGTTTCTCTGGCGAGTTCCTGCGAGGCGCCCAGAGCCTCCATGGCCGCGGCCACGATCAGTTCGTTTTCGGCGAGGCGGCCGGGGCCAGTCATACCACAGGCCAGATATCCGTCGCCCGGTTCGACGATTTTCACGCCGCGCTTGCGCAGGATCTCGAGATTCGTCTGCGTGGCCGGGTGATTCCACATGTTCACGTTCATCGCGGGGGCCAGAACAACGGGAGCGGTGGTGGCAAGATAGAGCGTGGTCAGGAAATCGTTGGCGATGCCCTGCGCGAACTTTCCGATGACATCAGCGGTGGCGGGAACAACGACTAGCGCGTCGATAGCTTGGGCGACCGCGATATGCTCGACGGCGGAATCGATATTGGGTTGCTCTTCACCGGCGGCGAACAGATCGGTGATGACTTTTTCTCCGGAGAGCGCGGCGAAGGTTAGGGGGCGGATAAATTCCTGGGCGGCGCGGGTCATGACCACCTGCACGCGAATACCGCGCTCTTGCAGCAGGCGAACGATTTCCGCCGCCTTATAGGCTGCGATCCCACCGCTGACGCCGAGAGCAATTTTCATTGTCGATTCTGCGTTTTTAAGAGGGCAATTTACGATTGTCGATTCACGATTTACGAATTAAACACTTCGACAATCGTAAATCGAACTTCGTCAATCGGTCTTGATCCCCTTGTCCATGATTTCGCTGGCGACTTCGGCTGGGGTCTTGGGAATTTCGGGGATGACCCACTTCACCTTGCCGGCCTTGATTTCGTCTTGGGCGATGCGGCAGGGCTTGCGTGAAATGGTCTCGATTACCGGAGGAGCGCCGCCTTGCAGTTGCCGGGCGCGCCGAGCGGCAACCAGGATATAACGATAGTTACTGTCGAAACCTTCGATCAATTTCATCGTATTCCCCCTTGTAGCTAGCTTTTGTTGCCAGCACCCGCCGGTGCGAACGACGCCAGAATAGGTTGCAGGCGTTCCCGTACGTTTTGCAACCGGCATGACTCAGCCCTGGCAATCGTCTCAACATCGTCGGCAGAAACTTGGGCTCCGGAGCGCTGCAGCCGAACCGCAAGCAGGATCGACCTCAGCAACTCGATGGAATCCTCCAAGCGGTCATTGACCAAAATATAGTCGTATTTGGCGTAATTCTCAATCTCACGGGCGGCGGTGGCTAACCGGCGCTCAATGACCTGTTCGGTATCCAGACTGCGGTTGCGGAGGCGGGCCTCCAGTTCCTTACGGTTAGGGGGAAGGATGAAAACACTGACGGCTTCGGGCAGTTTTTTCTTGATTTGCTGGGCGCCCTGAACGTCGATATCGAGCAGCAGATCGCGGCCGGTTTGCTGCGCGTCACGTAAGAAGCTGCGGGCAGTTCCGTAATAGTTGCCGAAGACGTCGGCGTATTCGAGAAACTCGTCGGCCGCTATCATCTTTTCAAATTCTTCGCGAGTGACGAAGAAGTACTCGCGGCCGCTTTTCTCGCTGCCACGCGGCTGGCGCGTGGTGTAAGAAACCGAGAACTCGAGGCCATGTACACGGAAAAGCACCTCGTTCACCAGCGTGGATTTCCCCGAGCCAGAGGGAGCGGAAATAATAAATACGTTGGTCATTCGAGGTTTTGCACCTGCTCGCGAGCTTTTTCGATATCCGCTTTCATGGCAAGTCCCATTTCAGTGATCTTGAGCGCGTCGCCCGCGAGGCCGGAGGTTTTTGAGAGCAAAGTGTTGGCCTCGCGATTCATCTCCTGGAGCAGGAAGTCGAGCTTTTTGCCAATCTCGGAGCCTTCGTCGAGCAGCCCGGTGAAGTGCTTGACGTGGGTTTGCAGGCGAACCAATTCTTCCTGAATATCGCTGCGATCGACCAGCAGAGCGGCCTCCTGCAGCAGGCGCTCGGGATCAACCTGAGTGCTGATCATCTCCTGCATGCGAGTTTTCAGTTTTTCCAAATAGGTCTGCAGGATGGCATGGCGGTGGTGCTCGACGCCGTGGCCAGACTTTTCGACGTGGGCCATGCGCTGGCGCAGTTCGCGCTCGATGCCTCGTCCTTCTTCTTCGCGCATGTGGTTCAGTTTGCCGAGAGCTTCTTCGGCCTTCGCGAGAACGACGGCTTCGAGATCTTCGCTGGCAGGAAGGGCGGCGCTCTCCATGGCGCCGGGCATGCGGAGAATGGCGTTTAGATCGGGCTCGGCGACCAGTCCGAATTCGGCGGACGCTTTGCGAAAGGCCTGGATATAGCCTCCGACCAGTTCGCGGTTAAGGGAAAAACCGTCAGTGGCTCCGCGTTCCAGGCTCAGCGTGAGCTCGACGTGCCCCCGCGCCAGCTTCTCTTTCAGCAGGCGGCGCAGCTTCATTTCCAGCGAATCACTGTCAGAAGGCATGCGGAAATGCAGGTCGAGGAAGCGGTGGTTGACGGATTTGAGAGACAGGGTGAAACCGAGTTGGTTGTTCACCTGTCCTTTGACTTGCGCGAACCCGGTCATGGAGCGGATGGGCATAGGAAGAAATTTACGATTGTCGATTTTTGATTGTCGATTTCAAAACGCAGAATTTCCAATTTTCAATTGCCAATTTCCAATCCGGAAACCGTTGTGCGAGCTGCAATTTCAATCGACAATCGGCAATTGGAAATTGGCAATTTGTTTACTCCCCGCTTGGTACCAGCTTCGTTTGATCGATCTCCAGGAACTGTAGCTCGTACAGACGGCGATAGGTCCCTAATTTTTTCATCAGATCTTCGTGGGCGCCGATGTCACTGATGGTGCCATTTTCAAGGACCACAATGCGGTCGGCGCGCCGGACGGTCGACAGACGGTGCGCAATCACAAAGACCGTGCGTCCCGTCATCAGATTCTGCAACGCAGTTTGCACCAGCGATTCTGACTCGCTATCCAGGGCCGAAGTGGCTTCGTCCAGAATCAGAATCGGTGCGTTCTTTAGAATGGCGCGCGCGATGGCGATACGCTGGCGCTCGCCGCCGGAGAGGCGCACGCCGCGCTCGCCAATCACAGTTTCGTATCCGGCGGGGAGTTCGGTGATGAAGTCATGGGCCAGCGCTGCGCGGGCCGCGGCTTCCACCTGTTGTTGCGAAACTGACGGCTGGCCGTAGGCGATGTTGTTGCGCAGCGTGTCATTGAACAGAACCGTTTCCTGGGTAACGATGCCAATCTGCGAACGGAGCGACGCGAGAGTTAGATCGCGAACATCGTAGCCATCGATGATAAGGCGCCCGGAGCTGACATCGAAGAAGCGCGGGATCAGGTGAACCAGCGTGCTCTTGCCGGCACCGCTCGAGCCTACAACCGCGAGCACTTCTCCCGCTTTCACCTCGAGATTGATGTCGCGCAGAATTTCGCGGGCGCCATCGCCGTTTGCTTCATATGAAAAACCCAGATTGTCGAACAGAACGCTCTTGGAGAACGGCGGAAGAACTTTGGCCGCGGCTTTCTCGCGGACCTCGTCTTCGGTGTCCATGAATTTGAAGATCTCGGAAGAAGCTCCGATCGCCTGCTGGAAATTATTGTAGAAGAGCGCGAATTTGCGGACCGGATCGTAAAGCTTGAAGACAGCGATGATGAAGGCGAGAAAGGTTCCGGCGGTGAAGAGATGATGGTTGATCTGATCGCGTCCGAGAAGCAGCAGCAAGGCAATCGCAACGGCGCCGAAAATATCCATCAGCGGCGAACTGAGAGCGGCGGCTGCGACAGAGCGGAGATTCGCGCGGAATAGGCGCTGCGCGGCCTTGCGGAAGCGGGCAATCTCCCACGATTCCATGCTGAAGGCTTTGACGATGCGGTTGCCGGTGATGGTTTCGTGCAGGATGTTCTGAATGTCCGCAAGTTTGTCTTGCCCGCGCCGGGTGGTACTGCGGACGCGGCGCCCAATCTTCCCCGCGGAGTAAATGATGACAGGGCACAAACAGCAGAAGAACCCAGGCGAGCTTTCCGCCGAGCAGGACAACCACAATCGCTGTGAAGATCAGCGTGAAGAATTGCTGCAGGAACTCGGCCAGCACGTTCGACATGGCGAACTGCACACGCTCGATGTCGTTGACGATGGTGGAGACCAGGGTCCCCGTGGTGTGCTTCGAGAAGAAGGCTGCGGAACGGCGCAGGATCGAGTCATAGAGATCGTCACGCAGGTCGGTGATCATGCCGAATCCGGCAAAGTTCACCAGATAGGTTCCGGCGTAGTCGAAGAATCCTTTGAGAACCGTGGCGGCAACCAGGGCAAAGGCGACGACGGTCCAGGGATTCTGGAAGTGCGAGGGCACAAATCGCTGCAGGTAGACGGTGTGGTCGGTGCCAGGGACTTTAAAGAGCTGGATCTCGCGGCCTTGCGAGCTGGGGTTCAGAACGCGATCGAAGATGGGTCCAATCAGCAGGACGCGGAAAGCGTCGAGCAGCCCGACGACAGCCATCAACAGGATTGATGACAGCAGTTGCCACCAGTACGGAATGACGTAGCGAAGAAGCCGTGTCAGTTGCCGCATAAGGGGCTCGTGGGGCGCAGCCGGACTAAGTCGGCCGCCAGTACTAATGCAAAGTGTCGCAAGCCTCTATTCTACTGGACTTCGTAAGCATCTGTGCAGTGACGCCACGGGAGTCCGCCCGATTCTAGTGTGGGCGGCGCGAAGGCTCAAACAAATTCGGCGTTACCGAATGAATTCGCGGATGGTGGGTCTGGAGCTTCCACACTAAGGACGCAGATCATCAGCACGTAGGCCGCGATCGCGAGCACCACAACTCTCAGGATCAGCATGGGGAACTAGCTGGGACTGTCTCGGTGCACGGTTTTCACCCGGTATCCGGCTTTGCGCAGGCGCTTGCTGACGTCTTCGGCGATCATGACGGAGCGGTGTTGGCCTCCTGTGCAGCCGAAAGAAATCGTCAGATAGCTCTTGCCTTCGCGGATGTAGTGGGGCAGAAGGTAAATCAAAAGTTCGGAGATGCGCGAGATGAACTCTCGCGATTGCGGAAATGACCGGATGTATTTGGCGACTTTCGGATCGCGTCCGGTGAGTGGGCGAAATTCGGGCACGAAATGCGGATTGGGGAGGAAGCGTACGTCGAACATCAGGTCAGCGTCTTCGGGTACGCCGTGCTTGAAGCCGAAGCTGACGCACGAGACCAGGAGATTTTTGTCCGTCTCCTGCTTAGTAAAGCGCTGGGTGATATAGGAGCGCAGTTCGTGAACATTGAACTTCGAAGTGTCGATCACCAGGTCGGCCATGGCGCGGATGGCGCGCAGATGGCGGCGCTCGGCGGAGAGCGACGACTTCACGGTAGTTTTGGTACCGAGAGGATGCGGGCGCCGGGTTTCGCTATAGCGGCGCAACAGGACGGCGTCGGCGGCTTCCAGAAAAAGGACTTTGGTGGGAAGCATCCGCCGCACTGACTTCAACATTTCCGGCAGACTTTCCAGTTGCGTGCCTTCGCGGACGTCCACCACTAAGGCAGTGCGCTCGATTTCCGAGGACTGCCCAACCAGTTCTGCGAAGCGGGGAATCAGGCCGACGGGAAGGTTATCGACGCAGTAGTAGCCCAAGTCCTCGAAGGCCTTGAGCACCGAGGCCTTCCCCGACCCGCTCATGCCGGTGATGATGACCAGCTCGGCGGGCGAATGTCCGTCGTGAGCCGAGGCCTTGCGCACGACCCTGCGCACCTTGCGTTTGATTTTGCGGGTGAGATTGCGTAGCGCCATCCCAAAGCGATGGTAGCAGGGGAGGAGCGTAGCCGCTAGTTGCACTGCGGTTTCGCCTCTACCCGAGACCGTCCTGGAGACTACAGCATGCAGGGTATGGCGAGGATGCGATGTGCCCCTTAATCTTCGGAAGCGGTGAAAAAGCTATGCTTTTGAATATTTTGGCCCTGCTCCTGACTTTGTGGCTTTTGCTTTGGAGCCTGCACGTGGGCCAGGGCCTGATTCATTTGTTGCCGCTGGCAGCGTTCCTGGTGTTGGTCGCGAACGTCCTGGCAGCGAGCCGGACCGTCGCCTAAAAAAGGAGAACCATGAAAACGTTTCTGCAAAAACTATGCTTCGCCGTTTTGCTGTTGAGCGCGGCGGGAATCGCCTTCGCTCAGTCGGATACACAAAGCGCCAAGCAGGACATGAAAGATGCAGGGCACGATACGAAAAACGCAACGAAGAAGACGGGGCAGGCGGTGAAGAAGACCACGAAGAAAACCACGCACAAGGCCGCAAAGAAAACTAAAGAGGGAGCGCAAAAGGTCGAAGACAAGACCGCGCCGCCGCAATAACTCGGATTCATTTTCTTAAGGAGTTCCCCCAAATGAAAACATTGCTCTTGCCTTTTCTGGCGCTGACTTTGGCGCTTTCGACCGCGGGTTGCTCGCAGCGCGCGAAAAACGTCTCTTACAAAGATGGCGTCAAAAAGGCCTTGGAACAAGCGGATTACAAAGACGTCACTGTCGATGAAGATCGCGACAAGAACACCATCACGCTGGGCGGCAAGCTGCATTCGGAGAATGCGAAGCAGCAGGCGTCCCAAGTAGCTCAATCGGCTTCCGGCGATCGGACGATCGTGAACCAGATTAGCGTCGAACCAGTGGGCGTGGAATCGGAAGCGCGCAAGATCGAATCGAATACCGACGACGCGATCGAAAAGAATTACAAGGCGCAACTAATCGCGAAGGGACTGGACAAGCAGAATATCCGCTTCGACGCGAAGAATGGGGTCCTTACTCTTAAGGGCTCAGTCAAGGATTCTCACCAGCGTGAGGAAGCGGAACAGGTGGCCTCGAATATCCCCAACGTCGCGCAGGTAGTGGACCAGATCGAAGTCAGCCGCTAACGGGACGGCAACACCCACAGATATCCTAAACATGAAAAGGGCACATTTGCATGTGCCCTTTTCTATGCAGGATGAATGAGCCCCCCCTCAGCTACCGCAAAGCAGCGACGACATCCACTTCCTGAAAGTGATGGTCGTAGTCCCTGGCCAGTTCCGACTCGCGATGGCTCTTGGGCAGCTCGTTGCCGCGCTCGTTGCCCGCGATCCACACCTGTGACAGAAAATACCGGTTGCCATAGCGATGGAAGATCAGCTTGGTTGCCGGAGCAGACTCTCTGGATTCGACGTTGATCGAATTGACCGTCGCGCTCTCATTCTTATCCGCGTTCCGCACCAGCAGGGTCTTTCCGTCGGCGACGCCAAACGACTGAATGGTGTACTGGCCAGGGGGAAGGGTCGATCCGTTGACGATGAACTCAAACGGGACATCGGCCTTCAAACGGATGGTCTGTGCGACCGATTCACCTGCCATCATCAACGCGAGCACAACAAGCAGAGCAGATCCATGGAATTTCATAACGCCTCCTTAAATTTTGGCCCTTAAAGTTGTGGACAGGTCGGCGTGCCCTTCGCTTTCAAGATCGCCTCAAACCCGGCCTTCCCTTGATCGAACCGTTCTCACCTGTAGCTAAGGCAAGCGTGTGGCCATATAATCCAGGGCATCGTTGTCTGCTTCCGTCTGCGCCACAACGTACTGATCCGACGTAGTTTGTGATTTAATCTCGAACTCTGGCCCGAATTCGGGAAGCTGGCTTTAGCTCTCATTGCTAACCCAACGGTTAGCGGAGGCTACCCTCACGGTTAATCACATTGAGTGCTCGGGGCGTACGTCCATGAATCCTAGAGTTGTCGGCATTGCCGGTCCGTTCCAGGGGATGACCTTCCCCTTACCAGGCGGAGAAGTGTCCATCGGGCGTGATCCCGCGAATCATCTCTGCATCTCCGACAAGTCGTTGTCCCGGCGACACTGCCTGATTGTCGGTAGCGGCGAGACGTTTGTCGTGCGGGACTTGCGGAGCCGCAACGGCACGCTCTTGAACGGCGTACCAGTGGAAGAAGAGCCGCTCCGGCACGGCGACCAGATTTCCGTGGGTGAGTCGGTCGTCGTATTCCTGATTCACTCCGACGAAACTCATCTCGAGCGAAGTACCGTGGTCTTCGCCGATACGGCCGAGCTGGGCGGCGCTCCGGTGATGCTCCGCCAGGAAGACGCCGTGTACCTGCAGCAGGAAACAGAAGTGCGCGGAGTGGATCCAGCGCGGCAGGCGCGAGATCTGGATGCGCTGCTCAAGATTTCCACCGGGATCGGCCACATTCGCGATCGCGAATCCCTGCAATGGCAACTGTTGGGACTCGTCTTCGATGTAGTGCCGGCGGACTGCGGCGCAGTCCTGCTCACCGACAGTGTCGACGAATTCGAATCGGCAGTCGCCTGGGATCGGGTGCTGGGCCCGGCACATCCCGTGCGCGTCAGTCGAACCGTGGTGCGTCGGGTTCTTCAGGAGCGGGTGGGCCTGGTGGTCAGCGACGTCTCCTCCGATAAGACCCTGCGCTCGGTGCAGACCCTCAAAGATTTGCAGGTGCGTTCCCTGCTCTGCGTCCCGCTGCTCTCGAGGGACACAGCGTTGGGTGCGATTTACCTGGACAGCCGGAGTTCGACGGAGCATTTCGACGAGAGCCATCTTCAGGTAATGACGGCCGTGGCTGGGATCGCAACGTTGGCGCTCGATAATGTGAAGCACTGGGAACAGTTGCTGCAAGAGAATAGCGACCTTCGCGCGGAAATGAATCTGGAGCACAACATGGTGGGCTCCAGTCCAAGAATTCGCGAGGTTTTCGAGTTCATTCGGCGGGTCGCGCCGACCGACTCGACGGTGTTGATCGAAGGTGAAAGCGGCACCGGAAAAGAGTTGGTGGCTCGAGCTATCCACCGCAACAGTCCGCGAGCGGAGCGGCCCTTTGTGGCTATCAACTGCGCAGCCATCACCGAGAGTTTGCTGGAAAGCGAGCTCTTCGGACACGAGCGAGGAGCCTTCACCGGCGCTCACGCGCAAGTAAAGGGAAAGATGGAAGTCGCCGATGGTGGGACGCTGTTCCTCGACGAAGTCACGGAACTTGCCGTTGGCCTGCAGGCGAAGCTGCTGCGCGTGCTGCAAGAGCGCGAGTTCGAGCGCGTCGGCGGAACCCGGGCGATCAAGCTGAATGTCCGACTGGTGGCCGCCACCAACCGGAAACTCGAGAAAGCGGTAGAAGCAGGAGCCTTCCGCAAAGACCTTTATTACCGGTTGAATGTGGTGGCATTGACCATGCCAGCCCTGCGGGACCGCAGGGACGACATCCTGCAGCTGGCCGAGCACTTTATTGCCAAGACTTGCCGGAAATCGGGATCGCGAGCCAAGGCGGTTTCAGCAGACGCGCGTGCCTGCCTGCAGACCTACGATTGGCCGGGAAATGTACGGGAGCTTGAGAACGCGATCGAAAGAGCGCTCGTGCTGGGGACGAGCGATGTCATCCTTCCTGACGACCTGCCCGACACCATTGTCGAATCTGCACTCCCTGCGCCGTCAGTTCACGCCAAGTATCACGGCGCGCTGAAAGAGACGAAGAAGCAGCTCATTCTGCAGGCGTTACAGCAGGCCAACGGAAATTACATCGAAGCCGCCAAGATTCTCGAGATGCACCCCAATTCCCTGCTGCGGCTGATTCGCAATCTGGACCTGAAAGCGGCGGCGAAATCGAGCCTGCCTCCGACGTAGCTTCGAGAGTCCTTTGTCCTAGAGACAATCGCGTCCCTGCCCAAACCTGCAATCATTTGTTAGGATTACACACCCTGTCATTCGTCGTTACAGCCAGAATCTGCTAAGCGGCTCTGAAAAGCCTTCACGACACGAAAGGTGGTTTGTCTTGCGGAAAAGATCTCTTCTTGCCGTAGCCCTGCTATTGCTCTGCGTATCCAGCGCGTCGCTGGCGCAGACACTGCAGAAACTCGTTCACCAGCCGCCCGATGGCGCCGGCATCGGCTTCCTTCTGACCGACGGCACCTGTCTTTTCCAAGGCAACGCCGAGTCGGATTGGTGGTTACTTACACCCGACAACACCGGCAGTTATCTCAACGGAACCTGGAAGAAGGTTGGCAGCCTGCAATCCGGCTACGTGCCTGATGCCTTCGCTTCCGCCGTTTTTGCTGACGGACGAGCCGTTATCGTCGGCGGCGAATATAACAACGGCGCATTTACACTCACCAATCAGGGCGCGGTTTACGATCCCAGCACCGCGACCTGGACGGCCCTGACGCCTCCAAGTTTCTGGCCCTGGATCGGAGACTCGCCGTCCGTCATACTGCCCAACGGCAAGTACCTGGTCGGAGACAAGCTCGTAACACAGGGGGCGGAACTGGATCCCAAGACCCTGACCTGGAAGAAGGTTGGCTACGCGGGCAAAGCGGATTTCAACGCGGAAGAGGGCTGGACGCTGATGCCTGACGGCACGGTTCTTACGTACGACGTGAAGGATGCTCCGAACTCGGAGATCTACACTCCGTCGACCGGCTCATGGGCGACTGCTGGCAGCACGATCGTAGACCTGCATTCCATTAATCCCGAATGCATTCCTTATGGCGGAAAGCATTGCTATCCCGCGCCGGGAGAAGTCGGCCCTGGCGTGCTGCGTCCCGATGGAACTGTTTTCGCAACAGGCAGCTTAGCGACGGGCGCGACGACAGGACATACGTCCGTCTATTCTCCCGTTACCAAGGGCTGGACCCCCGGACCCGACTTTCCCAACGGTGATAATGCTGGTGACTCGTTTGCGGCGCTGCTGACCAGCGGCAACGTCCTGGTGCTGGGCAATAGCGGACGTCTGTACGAGTTCGACGGAACCAATTTCACCGCGGGGCCGTTCGCCTCGGGTAGTCTGATGGTGCTGCCGACCGGGCAGGTGATTGTTGCTGGATCGACCGTGCAACTCTACAACTCAACCGGTACCTACAATCCTTCATGGGCGCCCACTATCAAAACAGTCCCGAGCACCGTAACACACGGAATGACCTACCAGATCACGGGAACCCAGTTCAACGGGCTGTCGCAAGCGGCCGCGTTCGGAGACGAGTTCCAGACCGCGACCAACTATCCCCTGGTGCGGATCACCAATACCAGCACTGGACACGTCTTCTACGCCAAGACACACGATCACAGCACGATGGGAGTGGCGACGGGCAGCAAGACTGTTTCCACGAACTTCGACGTTCCCACGGGAATTGAGACCGGAGCCAGCACCCTGGTGGTGGTGGCCAACGGTATTCCTTCGGCGGCTGTCAACATCACGGTTAACTAACAGACACGCAGCATCACTTCACCGCGCCCGACCGGAAGTTCCGGCGGGCGCGGTTTCTTTTTGGGTACGATGCCGATTACAGTGCGCCGCGAAGGCCGAGCACGATGGTGCCGAGAAACACAGTGTAGTAAACGGCGACGAGCATCCAGGCGGCGATTCTTTCGTAAAGCATGGGGGATACCTTCAGTTGCGAGCGATCCAACCAATCCCAGGCAGGATCACCTCTTGAGTTGCTGTGGGCATTTCACCCCGATTTGGCCTAGTCCACAAGGGCACGGCGGTACCGGCGCGGAGTGTCCGGATGGACGCGCAGGGTGCTGGTTACCGGGCTAGCTGACACCAGCGGTGTTGCTGACGCGCAATGCAGCCTGCGTCTGCAAGGAGATTTGCTCATTTGACGTCATCCTGAGCCCGAGAGGGCGAAGGATCTGGCGTGCAGCCACTCGAGTCTGGCTCCCTTGCACTGCGCGCCAGATCCCTCGCTCCGCTCGGGATGACGTCCAATTTAGATGTCAAAGAAGAAGAATCCCGCCTACTGGCTTTTCATTCTTGCGGCTTCGAACTCGTCGCCTTTCTCCCAGCCGACGAGTTTCGGCATAGTGGCGGCTTGCCATCCCAGAGCGAAGCCAAAACGGGCCATCACAGCATCTCCCGTGAAATCCATGTCGGCATGGTATTCGTCGCTCGGCTGATGATAGTGCTTCGAGGTGTACTCTTCGGCCTGTTGCAGTCCCCAGGCAGCATCGTGTCCTTTGTATTTCGTGCCTTCATTGATGGAGAAGGCCGGAATACCCACGCGGGCGAGGCTGAAGTGATCGGAGCGGTAGTAGTGTCCGGCTTCGGGGCGGGAGTCGGGACGAATCGCCAGACGGAATTCTTTCGCCATCGCTTCCACCGTCGGGTAAAAGGTGGTGCGCTCAGAGCCCGAAACTTCGACTTCTTCCGGGGAACCCAGCGGAGGCACATCGTCGTAATTCAAATCGAGCGTGATCTTTCCAGAGGGAATGGGCGGATGCTTGCCGAGATATTCCGAACCCAATAACCCTTGCTCTTCCGCAGTCACGGAAGCAAATAAGATGGAGCGTCGCGGCTTCTGCGCCGACAGCGTATAAACACGCGCGATCTCAAGCACGATGCCGCATCCAGTAGCGTTATCGTTGGCACCGTTGTAGATGTTGTCACCGGACATGTCAGGACGAATTCCCAGGTGATCGTAGTGCGCGCTGTACATTACGGCTTCGTTTTTCAACTTCGGATCCGAGCCGGGCAGCATGGCCACGACATTGTTCGACTGGAACGGGCGAATCTGGCTGACGATATGCGCCTTCAACTTGGCTTGCAGCGCCACCGGATGGAAGTCACGTGAATTCGCGTCGGCCATGAGCTTGGTGATATCCATTCCTGAGGTTGCGGCGATCTGGCGAGCGACGTCCAACTGCACCCAGGAAGCAACTTTCAACTTAGGCTGACCTTCAAGCTTGAGAAACGATTTCTCGCCCGAGTTCGAGTTGCGAACGACCTCCCAGGGATAGCTGGCCATCTCCGTCTGGTGAATCAGGATCGCGCCAACCGCACCCTTGCGCGCTGCTTCTTCGTACTTGTAGACCCAGCGTCCGTAGAACGTGAGTGCGCGGCCTTTGAAAAACTTGATGTCACTGGAGGGCGGCTCGTTGACCAGCATTAGCAGGACTTTGCCCTTCACGTCGACGCCCTTGTAGTCGTCCCAGTTGTATTCAGGAGCTTCAATTCCATAGCCAACGTAGACGATGTCGGCGTCGACATCGGATTCAGGCTGCTGTGTCTCGTTGAAAGCGACGTAGTCCGTGAGTGGCTTCAAATCGATAGACGAACCGCTCGTGGGAACAACGGAAAAAGTCGTTTGCGGCAATGTAGTGACGCCGACCATCGGCACCTTCTGCATGTAGGTGCCGTTGTCGCCGGCAGGCTTCAATCCATCGAGAGCAAACTGGGTCGCGATGTATTCAGCGGCGATGTCACCGCCGCGCTGCCCGGTGCCGCGCCCTTCGAGCAAATCGCTGGCCAGAAACTTCACGTGAGCGCGAATGCGTTCGGGATCGATCTTCTGCATGGCGGCAATCGCCGCGCCGGGAAGATGCGCCGCGGCTAGAGTATTTCCGGATGACGTTCTGCGGCCGGTCTGGGCAAACATAAAGGTCTGGAGCAACACGAGCAACAAATAGAAAAGAACACTCTTTCGCATCTGCAGGGCTCCTGCCGAAAGGCAAAGATGATGACGGGAACGTTCTATTGTACGGGATGAATTTGAAATCTGCGGTGGGCGGAGTCATCCGCTAGTGAAGTTTCAGACCGACACTTCCGTTCCATGATGGCCCGCGCACCATTACTGAAGTAAGCCAAAACCCACGTTTTCTGCTGCGACTGGACCAACCGCTCCGCTACTCTCGGGCCGACGCCACCTGTCTGCGTGACAGCGGGGGTGTGGAACGGAAACGTGAATTTTCTAGCCTTGGCGGTTTTGTCAGGACAAGACAATCTCTGGCTGTACGCCAGCGTCGGCGGCGCCGCGGGAATTTATTTGTTTTATCGCGGCTTTCGCACGCTGCAGCAGAGACGGCTCATTCTCGACACACCGGCTTCTAAAATTCGCAGCGCCTCGATGGGGCTGGTAGAAGTCAGCGGACTTGCGGTCGGGCCTTATACCATCCCTGCCCCGGTAACCGGCGTCCCTTGTTACTTCCATCGCACGATTGCCTGGCAATTGAAACAGGCGGGCAAGAACAAGGAATGGCAAAAGGTCGCGGAAGAGAGCATGCATGTGCCGTTCTTTCTCGACGACAACACTGGCCGGGTGTTAGTGGATCCGCAAGGCGCGGAGATGGACATTCATCGTGACTTCCACCAGGAATACAGCGGCTCGTTTTTCGGCAGCAATGATGACGTGCCGGCTAACGTGCTCAACTTCCTTACTCGTCACGGCGTAAGCGACGACCACAAACTCCGAGTCGACGAATATTGCGTCAAGCCGAAAAATGCGCTCTTCATCCTCGGAACCTTGGCGACGAACCCCGGTATTAAAGCGAGTGCCACGCCTACGCGCAGCACCACCACCGGCACTTCAAGGTTGAGCACTGTGGAACTAGGATTGCCGACTTTGATCGCGGACAGGCCAGAGCGAAGCCTGAGTTACAACACCAACGTCGCGGTGCACCGAACGGTGGTTGTGAATACCGTCAAAGACGGTGTGGCGCAGGAAGTCATCCGGCTTTCGAGCGACGCCAAGCAAGGGAGCGCAGCCGACATGACCCAACAAGGAAAGATTGCCGCGGCGTTGACCAAGGCTGGGATTACGAGCCCGGCAGCCTGGGCCGTGGCAGGAGCGGCCACTGGGACGGCCACCGCTCCCAGCAATGGCACGGTTGCCACGACAGATCCGTCACAGGAGTTTGAAACCTCTCCACCCGTCGTATTGATGAAAGGCAACCATCAGACAGCATTCCTTATTTCGTGGCGTAGCCAGAGAGAAATCGTCAGTTCGTTGGGATGGAAATCGACTGCCATGATCTGGGGCGGTCCGGCGCTGACTCTCGGTTGCTTGTACTACGTGTTCGCACACTTTGGATGGTTATAGGAGAATCGAATGAATACCGTGATTCTGGCCGGCTTTGTTTTCGCGATCGTGGGCCTGCTTTGGTACATGACGACGATCTACAACGGTTTGATCGCCCTCAAGAACGACATCGACAAGGCCTGGGCCAACATTGACGTGATGCTCAAGCAGCGCCACGACGAACTCAGCAAGCTGCTCGACGTTTGCAAAGGCTACATGGACTACGAGCGCGACACGCTGCAGAAGATCACACAGGCACGCAGCATGTATCAGCAGGCGAAGACGGTCGACCAGAAAGCCCAGGCCGACCAAAGCATGACCTCAGCTCTGCGCGGGTTCTTCGCCGTCGCTGAGAATTATCCTGAGCTGAAGGCCAACAGCAACTTCCAGCAGCTTCAGAAACGCATCACGGAACTGGAAAGTCAGATCGCCGACCGGCGCGAGTTCTATAACGATTCCGTCAACACTTTCAACATCCGTATTCAGCAGATCCCCGACACTTTCGTGGCGTCGTTCATGAGCCTGCGTCCGCGCGAGATGTTCAAAGTCGAAGAAGGGGACAAGAGCGATGTGAAGATGGCATTCGGAGCCAGCGCCTAGAGCGTTGCCCAGCAACCGAACCAGCTTACTAACCTTATGGCACACTCCCGTACCTTACGACGGTCGAAGCCGTCCAGTAGAATGACAGCGTGAACGACGCGGTTCGCATTGGGATTCTGGGCGACTTTAACCTCGACTTCCGGTCCCATCACGCCACCAACGACTCTCTGCAACATGCGGCAGCCAAGCTTGAGATCAAGCTTGAGTCGCAATGGATTCCCACGCCTTCTCTGGTTCAGCCGAACGCCCTGAAGACTCTCGAAAGCTTTGATGGGATATGGGCGGCGCCCGGCAGTCCCTATAAAAGCATGGAAGGGATGCTCAAAGGCATTGAGTTTGCGCGGAAGCGGGATTGGCCATTTCTGGGGACTTGTGGCGGCTTTCAATACGCGCTGATCGAGTGCGCCCGCAACGTGCTGGGCATCAAAGATGCCGATACGGCGGAGAATAATTCGGGATCGAAAAACGTCATCGTGTATCCCGTGGCCTGCGCCGTTCCTGACCAGAAGAAGGGAGCGCCGAAGCTGTCAGGAGTGGTGCCTGAAATCCGCCTGCGCCCCGGGTCTTACTTACAAAGTTTTTACGGGAAAGACGTGGTGAAGGAAGAGTTCTTCTGTAATTTTGAGGTAAATCCCGAATATGAGTGGGCTGCGATCGAAGCTGGATTCCCCGTGGCAGCCCGCGGAGCCAAGGGCGAGATTCGAGCCATCGAATCTCCGACGCATCGCTTCTTCATCGCGACGTTGTATCAGCCACAGCTGTCATCGAAAAAGGACGATCCCCATCCGCTCATTCTCGCGTTCGTGCAGAACGCAGCGGATTGGGGAAAGAAGAAGCTGGACGACAGCGTCCTGGAGTAGCGAAGCTCAACCCCAGACTTCGGACATCAGACCTCGGACCTCAGGCCTTTATGAATTTAAGAGACGCCGAGTTCATGCAGTAGCGCAGGCCCGTCGGCTTCGGACCGTCATCGAACACATGTCCTAGATGAGCGTCGCAAAGCGTGCAGGAAACCGCGGTGCGCGCCATGCCGAGGCTCTTATCGGTAAGTTCGGTTACGTTCTCTTTTGCAATCGGCTCCCAGAAACTCGGCCAGCCGGTTCCTGAATCAAACTTCGTCTCCGAACTGAAAAGCGCGTTGTCGCAACAGATGCAGCGATAGAGTCCCTTATCGTGCAGGTTCCAGTACTGACCCGAGTACGCGAATTCAGTGTCGGCGTGACGCGTGATGTCGAAGGCGTTCGAGGAGAGCTGCTTTTTCCACTCGTCTTCCGTCTTCACGACTTTGGGGACGTGAACCGTCATCAGCTTCTTTCCATCGTCGGAAAATTGCACGATAGTGACGTCTTTGGGCGTTTCGGCGGCCGCATTCGCGCTGGCCTCAAGGATGTGCGGCTTGCGCAACGACCACAGCATGGCGCCGCCAATAGCGGAGACCGCAGCCACAAGAAATCCGCGACGGCGCATCGCGCCCGTGTCTCTGTCTAGTTCGGAGTCAAACATTGAAGTTCCCTCGTCAAGCTGACCTCAGCGGCTAAAGCCGGAAATCGCCAAGGTCCCTACGGCACGAGTGAAACTCGTGCCCTTCCCGAACACTTGCAACAGCCTTTGCCTATTTCTTCGCCATCGCGGACGCATCGCTGCTGGTGTACAGATCCGGGAATTCCTTCTTCAAGTGTTCAACCTTCGGCGCATCGTTGAAGAAAATATAAGGACTGTTCGGATGCAGTGCCGCGTAGTCCTGGTGATAAGCCTCCGCCGGATAGAAACTCTTCAACGGGACAACTTGCGTGACAATCTTGTGGGGGAACACCTTCGCTTTGTCGAGTTGCGCGATGTAAGCCTCAGCGATCTTCTTCTGCTCATCGCTGGTGTAAGAAATCATCGAGCGGTACTGCGTGCCCTCGTCCGGCCCCTGCCGGTTGAGTTCAGTCGGATCATGCGCCACCGAGAAGAACACTCTCAGCAATTGCCCGTAGGTGACTTGCGACGGATCATAAACAATCTCCACCGATTCAGCGTGCCCGGTATCGCCTGTGCTGACTTCTTCATAGCTCGGATTCTTCGCCGACCCTCCTGCGTATCCCGACGTCGCTTTCACTACACCCTTCACGTGGGCAAAGACCGCCTGAATTCCCCAGAAGCATCCGCCCGAGACCACGGCCGTCTGTTCACGGTTCGTTTTTGAGAGCGAGGCGTCAACCTGCGGGTTGGGTACCGGCGTGGCAGCGTCGGCCGCATAGCATCCAACGAGTCCGACAAGCAACAGAGACAAAACGGCGACGATTCGACAATGAGACTTCATGATTCCCCCAGAAGAATAACGATTGGTTCTGCTTATTGGATTGCCGGCGGGAAAAGAAGTTACGGGCGCCAGATTATCCTTTACAATCATAATCTTACACCAACCCAGCAGGCCACCCCGGCGCCTTCACCAAGGTGACGTTTCGGTCGAGAGAAAATTATGCGATAAGGGTTTTTATCGTTACAGGAGATGCCTTTCTATGCGATGGTCACGCGGTGTGGTCTTGGTGGTCCTGTTCCTGTGCGCCCTTGCCGTTACTTCAAGTTGGAGTCAGCAACGGGGCTCGGGCGTCGAGCGCGGGCTTTTTGACGCGGCGAACCACGAGCGCCATCAACAGGGATTGCCAGAACTGAAGTGGGATGATGCCCTCTCCAGCGCCGCGCGCAAACACGCCGAGCGGATGGCGGAACACGGCATGCTCTCCCATCAACTACTGGGCGAAGCCGGCCTTCCCACGCGCGTCGCACAAGCGGGAGTTCATCATTCCTGGCTCTCGGAAAACATCGCCGAAGGCACAAGCGCGAACGACATTCATGACCAATTCATGAAATCGACGAACCATCGCGCCAACATTCTTGATCCTGACATGGACACAGTGGGCATCGGAGTGGTCGAGTCGGGCGGCAAGTGGTACGCGGTCGAAGACTTCATCAAAGCGAAATAAATAGTGGGAATGAGGACGGGCAACCTCGCCCGTCCTCCTGGTTACTTCTCGCGCATCGCCTCGGCTTCGCGGATGTACTCGACCACCGACTCACTCCAGCCGTCGATGTGCGTCCACTTGCCGTAGCCAACGCCGTTCTTGGCAGACGCTACGTTGATCACATAGCCCTTGCCTCGCGGCCCGGGCACGGTGTCGTGCGCCTGCTCGTCGGTAATGACGATCAGGCGGTCGTAGCGTTCTTTCTGGTTCAGTTCCTCAACAGCCTTACCGAGATAAGTACCGTTGTGGCTCTGTGAGGCGTGGACGGCGTCGCGCAAAGCGAATCCGCGACGCGCCGGCACCTCGACCAGGTTGTCAGAGAAGCTGAACACGCTTACTTTCTCTCCGATCTCGCGCAGCAACACGGCGAGCCCGTAGGCTGCGTCGGTACGCTGCATCTCGGAACGGCGGGAAAGCGGCGCGGTCATTGAGCCGGAGACGTCGACCAGTACGATGGTCTTCCCCGGCAGCTTCTTTTGTTCGGCGACACACGCGAGCATCGCGTGCTCGAGCGTCTCTTCCCACTGCGGAGCGTAACGCGCCGCGGCGAGAAAGCGGAACGGGAAGCACACGCTGCGTCTTCATGGAGCGCAAAGCCGCGAGAACCAAATCCTCCTCCACGCCTGCTTCCTTCATGTTGCGCAGGTTGCGGAGCAGGGCCAGCGCGCCCAGCTTGTTCTCCACAAGCAGACGCTGCCACGCCTCACGTTTGTCGGCGCCCGAGCTGAGAACTACCTCCCAGGTGTGGGGGGTTGATAGGCGTCCCCAGATCAGCTTCTTCCACACGCCAGCCTGCGCTGCATCACGCGGCTTGGCGTGAGACAGAAACAGAACGTCGCGCAGTTTGACGGTCCCGGCGCGATCGTACTTCGCAAGCTGGTACTCATCAAACTTGGGGAAGGCCGCGGCCAGTCCCTTCTTGACCTGGCCCGAGAGCGGCACACGCCCGTCCTTCCAGTAGATGGCCACGAACTCGGCGAGTTCGTCGGCCCGCTGGATGACGCGCATCAGCGTGTCGGCCACCAGGTGACGATGCGTCTTGTGACGCGCCATCTCGCGGACCACGAGCAAGCGGAGCGTGACGCAACTTCATCTGCTCGCGCGCCTCGACGGCAAGGGCAGCCACCTTTTCGGCCTCGACCTTGGGGACGAGTTCCGCGATGCAGGTCGCGATCGCGACTCCGTTCTCGTAGAACTGGTTCTCCCAGAGCAGGCACGCCATCACCGAACGGCGCAACTGCAACTCAGCCGAGATGTGACGGGCCGGCGCTCCCTCATGAGTGCGCGGACCGAAATTGAGATTCAACATGTTCAGACGGGCCATGATGGCCTCCTTGCTTGGTCGTTGGTCTTTCGTCGTTGGTCGTTAGCTAAAACGCGTTAAGAGCCCGATTAGACCGTTGTGGCGCAAGTCCTACTTCTGGGAAATCAGTTCGTCACCCTCGTTGCCGGCGTCCTCTGCAACGCCCACGAAGCCAGCGGTCGGATGTCTTGACCGTAGTGACGCAGCCCAGCTGCGTCTCTAGTTGCGACTTCTGCGACGACCTCGACGCTTGCAGTTTCGCGCGCGAAGCCAATCGGTACGATTCGCGGAGCAGCCTTACGGTCTCGGTAATCGGTGCAATACAACACATCGAGTGCGACCAGGCGCACACCTCCGCCGAAAGTGCAAAAGGTCTCGCGCTTCGTGTTGGCTCCGTACCGAATGTGCGCAAAGCTGCACTCAACACAGAGGCCGCGAGGCTTGGGCGCACGCTGGCGCTTCACAAAGCGCAGCACGACGACAACAATCAGGTAAACCACCGCTCCGAACATCGCGACCTCCTTTCATGGTTCCGTTCATTAGTCACACACACTTACTAACTCTGATTTGAAGCGATCGACTTCAAGTGCCAGCAGCAAACCCTGGAACTCAGCCATGGTTTCGACTGAGCGATGCAAGTCAACAAAAGCCGCCGCCTCCGTCTCAGATGCTTCTGGAAAGAACCTGAGGTAAAGGTTGATTTTTTGACAATCTCCCGCTTTCCCCAGATAGACCTTGTAATCGATTCGTCCCGGCCGCAGCAGGGCCGCATCGAGAGCTTCCACATGATTGGTGGTCATGACGAACAAGACCCCCGTCGGCGCATAGAAACCGTCGAGCACGTTTAGAAGTCCGGAAAGCGTGACACCGGTGCTTATGCCTTCTTTCGTGCTTCGCTTCGCCTCCTCCGTGTCGAGGACTGGAGTCGGAGCAGCACGTGCGTTGCTGCTCTTCATGCAATCGATATCCTCAAACAGCAGGAGCGAATTCGCCGGCACCTGGTTAACAGCATTCATCAAGCCTCGATCGTTCAGATCAGCGAGATTGAAGCAATAAATCGAAAGACTGAAGTGCGCCGCTATCGCCGACACCAGCGAGGTCTTCCCCGTTCCAGGGGGCCCGTAAAGTAAGTAACCTCGGTGATAGGGGACGCCCAGATGCGCGTACTTTTGCTTCGCACTTCGAAACCTCTCGATATCCTCCAAAAGATTCCCCTCCTCGCCCGGGGGCAGCACCACGGACTCGAGCAACCTTGGCGCATAACCTTCGACCAAATCCCAGCCGTCGTTGTAAGTGAACAAATACGATCGAACCCCTAGTCTCGCTGTATGGCTTCGGACGACATCGTCTACGAACTCTTTCAGCACAGCCTGGTTTCGACCCGGCGTCCTGAACGTCAAAGACTCGATTCGCCGTGCAGATCGCTCCCGCGCTTCTTCGCTGCGATAAAACCAGACCTGAAATGGACGCCCCCCATACCAGAACCAGTGATGTCCGGGAGCCGGGATCAACGCGATTCGCTCGCAGCGCAGTGTTGTATCTAGATCCACTCTGCGAATCCGCTGCAGAAACTTCTGCTCCAGGAACCATTCTTTAACCCACACGAACGCCGCATCGTCGTCCTTCACCGTGATCATCATCGTGGTCTGGCCGACAAACCAGTCCCATAGCGCCTCTGGAACGGCCCGCATATAGACACCCAGGCCACCGAAGATCATCAGAAGCAGTCCTCCGGAAGCAAATTGGTTGTGGCCGCTCAGTATGCCTTTGATCAGCTGCACCATAAGTTCGTTTTCTAATCGGCCTTTTCGCCGAGGTTGCGAGGTTGAACAGGGAGCCGGGGAACAAGCGAGAAGAGTTCGAGGTTGTACTCTCAAGGAATCTTGTAAGTCGGGGCTACGCCCCCATCCCTCGAGTTAGAAGCCTCGGCAGGGTTTCCGTCCCTGCTCGTATCTTCGCGGAAGTAACTCTTCTCTTTCACCACCGGCGCGAATCCAGTCATCGGTCGTCAGTAGACGCACACCACGACCATCGACGGCACGAACACAATCGTGCCCCTAGGAGAATCTTGGTCAGGGAACATGCGGCAGCGGATGGTTTGCAATGGAGGGTTCGAACCTCCTCACCCCGAGGGGCTTACCGAAGTATCCGCAACCTTCACCACTGACCCTGTGAATCCCTCGCAAAGCTCGGGATTTCGTCGCGCAGCACGAACGCCGCGCAAACGCCTCAAGTTAAATGCTGGGGGAATAAGCGGCAGCGGTCTTTGCGTTGTCGAGGCGATGAAACCGCGGCCTGCGCCACCCAGCGGACTTAGTTTTGTTGGATATGCGTTACAGAGCGCCGAGGATCAGACTGGCGCGATCATAGGACGCCCGGAAGCAACTTAGACCGACGACCGGTCCCAGTTGCCCGCATAGCAATGTGATTGTCGATTCTGCCAATGGGGCATCCTTTCTGAAGGAGATGTTAGAAGATGCCATGACTTTCTATTTTGTGCAAGAGAAAAATTGAAAAAATATGTCGTGTCGGGATAGTTTCAGAAAAGACAAGCACTTAGCACTTGGCCGTTAGCACTTAGCCAAATAGCCGATCCATGGGATTCCCGGCCTCGGCGTTTGGCGCGGCCTGTGCGATCTGGTAGTTTTGAAAACATCTGTGTTCATCTGGTTCCGAGGAGACCCCGTTGAGAATCCGCGCCTTGATTGTTTTCTGTTTCTTTTGCGGCTCCGCTTTTTCGCAGCTCGATAACCAAACCAAACAGTACGCCCATGACGTGTTCAAACAACTCATCGAGATCAACACCACCGACTCGGTGGGCAATGTCACTACCGCCGCCGAGGCGATGGCGCAGCGTTTTCGCGATGCTGGATTCCCTGAGAGCGACATCCAGATTCTTGGACCCAATGATCGCAAGAAGAACGTCGTGGTTCGTCTGCACGGCAACAGCAAGCACAAGCCGGTCTTGCTGATCGGACACCTCGATGTAGTGGAAGCACACCGCGAGGACTGGACCACCGATCCATTCCAGTTCGTGGAAAAAGATGGCTTCTATTACGGACGCGGCACCCAGGACATGAAAGACGGCGACGCCATCATGGTCACCACGCTCGTGCGCATGAAAAAAGAAGGATACGTCCCCGATCGCGACATCATTCTTGCGCTCACCGCAGACGAGGAAGGCGGCAAGTCGAACGGCGTCGACTGGCTGATCAAGAATCATCGCGAGTTGATCGACGCTGAGTTTGTCCTGAATCATGACGGCGGAGGCATCACGCTCGATCATGGCAAGGCCGTATTCATGGAACTGGACGCCAGCGAGAAACTCTATGCGGATTTCCGGCTCACTTCGACCAATCCCGGCGGCCACAGTTCCCTGCCCGTCCCTGACAATGCGATCTACCATCTTGCAGACGCGCTAGGCCGGCTCGAGCGTTATCAATTTCCTTTCGAATTGAACAATGTGACACGCGCCTATTACGAGCGCATGGCAACCGGCGAGCGTGCTGCCGATATCAAGGCGATGCTCAAGACGCCTCCGGACATGGACGCCGTGGCGCGGCTCTCGAAAGATCCCGTCGACAATTCGACGATGCACACTACTTGCGTGGCCACACGACTCAGCGGCGGGCACGCCAACAACGCGCTGCCACAGATGGCGCAAGCGAATGTGAATTGCAGAATCTTGCCAGGGCATCCCGCAGAGGAAGTGCGAAAGGTTCTGGAGCAGGCGGTGAACGATCCCAAAGTCACGGTGCAATATGTCGGACCACTCGGGGTTGTCACGGAACATGCGGCAGACCGGATGAGCTACCCGCCGCCCCCGTTGCGCCCCGAGGTGATGACCTCGATCGAGAAAGTTACCGCCGAGATGTGGCCGGGCGCCCCCGTCGTTCCCGCCATGAGTACCGGCGCCTCTGACGGCGTATACACCAATGCAGCAGGACTTCCCACTTACGGAGTCTCAGGCGAAGCCATTGAGCGAACCGATATCCGCGCACACGGAAAAGATGAGCGGATTCCGGTGGCGTCATTCGATCATGCCGTGGAATTTTATTATCGATTTCTGAAGTTGGTGACAACGGAGTAGCACTGCCGCCAGCTGTCAAAGCCGTGGCCAAAACCGCCACGGCATGGACGGGCGAAGGCGCCCGTCTCTACATGGTCATACTCTGCACTTGACATTTCGCCTTATATTCGCCCACAATCTGCCTATGGCCATTACACGTCGTCAGCACCAGGTGTATGACTTCATCTCGCGCTTTGTGGCGGAGCACGGATACTCGCCGTCATTCGAGGAGATCGCCTCGGGCATGGAGTTGAGCTCGCTGGCCACCGTGCACAAGCACATCTCGAATCTCGAGAAGAAGGGCCTGCTCACGCGCGACTACAACCGCAGCCGCTCGATCGACCTGGTCCCTCCCAAGGGACGACTGAAGCAGTCGATGGCTGTGAACACCGGAGTCGTGCTGCCGGTGCTGGGACGAATCGCCGCCGGCCAGCCGATTGAAGCGGTCGAGAGCCAGAGCACGATCTCGCTCGCCGATTTCGTGCGCTCGAAAGAAGTTTTCGTGCTCGAAGTGAAAGGCGAATCAATGCAGGACGAGCACATCGTCGATGGCGACTACGTGCTGGTCGAGAAGACCCGTACAGCGCACAACGGAGACATTGTGGTCGCGCTGATATCAGGCAGCGACGCGACGTTGAAGCGCTTTTACCGCGAGGGCGACAACATCCGTCTGCAACCTTCGAACGCAGCGATGCAGCCGATCGTCAAGCACGCCTCAACCGTAGAGATTCAGGGGCGGGTCATTGGAGTGTTGAGAAAGTATTGAAGCGGTCGTTGGTCTGTGGTCTTTGGTCAAAAAATTAGAAGGCCCGCGCTATTAAGCCCGGGCCTTCGATTTTGACGTGGCCAAAGACCAACGACTACCGACCAACGACCGATTTATCCAAGATGCTTATCGAGCGCCTTCTGGATCTGTTCTTTAGGAACGTAGCCGACGATCTGCTCTTTTACCTGTCCGCCTTTGAAAACCAGCAGCGTGGGGATGCCGCGCACGCCGTAGCGCATGGGCGTGGCGCTGTTGCGGTCCACGTCCATTTTGCCGACTTTCACCTTGCCCTGGTATTCGGTTGCCAATTCTTCCACGATGGGAGCGATCGCGCGGCACGGACCGCACCAAGTCGCCCAGAAATCCACCAGAAATGGCTGATCGGACTTCAGCACATCCTGATCGAAATTCGCATCGTTGACTTCAAGAATCCCATTTCCTGCCATAGTTCCTCCGTTAGTCTCGCTCGTCGCCGTGTTCGTGCGACGGCGTTCCCCGGGTCGGCCTATCGGTATGAGTGCTTGCCGGATGAGCCATTATCCTAACACCAACATTAGATGCTGGTCAGTGTGGGAAGTCGCAAGAGCAGCTCTTCAGCCGTCAGCTGTCGGCTTTCAGTTCTTAACGGCTCGCCTTGCCGCAGCGTTTCGGGAGGACCGGAAGATGTTCGGGACGGAGGTTTGACTGACGAGCTGATAGCTGAAAGCTGACAGCTAAATTAAAAGCGCCCTAAGCTTATTCAGCTCAGGACGCCTCGGCAGCCCTCCCCCAGAACTGCCAAACCACGAGCTGATCTTAGGATGGGGGCAGAAATCTGTAAATGTAACGTTGGTAATAGTTTGCGGACGACGGGTAACCTCGCGAATGGTCCCGGAAGTAATGCTCGGGCTGGTCTCAAAGAAGCCTTGGAATACCCTGCAATCCCCTGATCCGAAAAGGGGAAACAGCAAACAGGTTTGCATGTTTTCGAGCGGGGTTACTGGGAGTGACTTCCGGGTGAGGTCGAGGATTTTCCACAACTCGAAGAAACGCTCTAGCGGGAAACTTGCCAGCTCTGGCCGCCGTCGCCGGTGATCCAGACTTCCTGATCGGCGGTGGTGACCTTGCCGTGAAGCGCGTCGGTGAACTCAATGCCGATCACGTTCGAGGTCAAACTCTGGCCAGCGCTCGCGGGAACGACCTGGGTCCAGTGATCGCCCGCATCGGTTGAGTGGTAGAGAGCGCCGTGGGAGCCTCCCACCCAAATGTCGGAATCCATCGCCGCGACTGCGGTTAGAGTCGCGCCAGCCGCAACCGGGATGGTCTTCCAGGTCTTTCCTCCATCGAGCGAGCGCTGCAGCGTACCGTCAGCAGAGAGCGTCCAACGAGGTGTGATTTTCTTGAACAGGGCCTGCACTCCACCAACCGCAGCAGGCGCTTCAAGCCTTGCCACCTTGTTCTCGGCAGGCAGATTCCCTTGTACAGCTTGCTTCGCTTTCCCGAGATTCGCTTGCACCGAGTCTGTGGCGATCGCTGAACTCTCTGTGGCGACCATTTGTTCGGCCGCTCGGGCGGGCGGGGCCGCCGGTACAGCCGATTTCGCGAACACATCCAAATCGCGGGGAGCGGCTTTTTGACTGGCTAGGGAGGCCGCTAACGCGGGCTCGGACTTGGTCCGAGTTGCCGGGAGTGGCGCGACGGTCGCCTTGGCCTTGGGAGGAATGTTGAAGACTCGCTCATCCGGCTTCACGACGTCGGCGCGGGACTTGTAGTCCATCGTGGCACGATCTTTATCAACCTCTGTCGCGGCCTCCGCCTTTTGGGACGCACCCGGCACCTCCGCTTTCATGGCGACCTCTGGCACGCTCCCCCTAAACATCGCCATGTGACCTGAACGCTGCCGCAGACTTACGGCAGCGACGACCAGGACTCCACAAGCGACCAAAGCGCCCCAGCGCAAGGCGGGCCATCCCAGCCAAGCCGAACGCACCGGAACCACGTCGGCCTCAATTTCTACTTCCGGTGCAGCGAGGATGGAAACCTCGCGACATTCCGAGCACTGCGACAGATGCTGGAGCACCGAATCGCGCTCGCGACGGGTAAGCGTCTGCTCCGCGAAAGCGGTCAGCAGATTGGCATCGGGATGAGCTCCCGCCTCGACGTTCGCCGCCAACCTCTGTCGCACGATTTTGGGTATTTCCAACATCAGCGTTTCTTTCGCCCTTTCGCGGTCATTGCTTCAACAAGACTCCTACTCAACCGGACCCATCCGACGGTACCTTCTTCTCTGAGAACGCTTGTGATGGGGTTTCTTGCAGGCGCTGGCGCAGGTTCAATTGCAAATCCCGGACGTCGACGTCGAGCGCCTCTTCGGCCTGACGCCGGCTCATGCCGCGCTGGCGCAATGCCGCCAACACATTCTTACGCAATGACTTACAAAGCTTATCGAGTTTCCGGCTGATGGTCGATTCGTGCACTTTGAGGCTGCGCGCCACGTCAGCCAGGGTGCGGTCGTCGAGAAAATAAGCCGCGAGCACGTATCGGTCTTCGGCCGGAAGGGCCGCAAGGGTATCGTCAATGGCGCCGGCCACCCGGGGATCGATGGGAGCCGCAACCTCGGTTTCGGGGCTGGCAAACTGCCCGCCCTCTTCCGCTTCTTCTTCCAGGCTGACCAGCTTCTTCGTGCGGCGGTATCGATTCACGTACTCCTGCGCCATGACCGTGCGCAGCCAGCCTTCGAGCGATCCGCGCCCCGTATAAGAAGACAGTTTCGAAACTCGTTGACCATCACGCAGAGACGTTCCGTACAAGTCAGCGTAAAGCGAGTCCGCCAGTTCGCGTGCGGCAGAGCTTTCTTTGGCGATATATCCCGCAACTTCGTAGAGCTTCTCGCGATAGCGTGTCAGGAAAACTTCCCAAGCGCGTTCGTTTCCGGCAGCACAGGCGCGGGCCAGAGCGAGTTCTTCCACGCGCAGGCTCAGATACAACTCGCGAACTTCTGACGGTGTCGCGCCCGGAAGACTCTTCGCCGCAATCTCGCCCAGGATGCCAATGAACAAGTCGGCGTTGATACCGAAATCGGCGCCGCGGCTTTTCTGATAGAGCTCCGCCACCGTGGATTCAAGACCCGGCGGAGCGGCGGCGAGTTGGGTTGAAGCGTCCATCGGCGTGGCGCGCAACCTCGATGCTACCAACTTTTAGACGCAAGTAGCGGCCTTTTTGCCGTTCCGATTGCAGTCAGGAAAAGAAAAAAGGGACGCTCGCGGAGAGCGAGTTGGCGCGCTCGCTGGAGTGTCCCTGCAGGGCAATGTGGAGGCACAAAATGAGGTCAGAACTACTGATCGTAGGAGTGGTGTGCGTGGTGGCAGCTGTGGCGCTGATGACAAAATTTCCGGCGCACGCCGGAGAGATTCCCAGCGCTTCCGGATATACCGTGCTGGCTCCGATCCGGCACGGAAATTTAACCGTCTTTCCGGTGGTGGCAACCAAGTCGCACGACACGGAAGGATTTATCACGCTCGACGAGGGCTTGAAGTCGGGCGAAGTGCTGGTGACGGAATCCGGCAGCGTCTCTCCTCTGGTGCGGCCGCGGCATCCCGGTGAATCCTCCAGACCCTATGGCGGAGGGGCGCAAGTGAACCAGTTAGTGCTGGTGAATAACTCGAAGCGTCCGCTGATTCTGCTGGCAGGCGAGATCGTGACTGGAGGCAAGCAGGACCGCGTCATTGGGAAAGATCGCATCGTGCCGGGAGAAAGCGATCCCATTGATCTTGGCGTTTTCTGCGTTGAGCCTGGGCGATGGACCGGAGTCTCTTCGAAGTTCGGCTACTCAGGCGGCGTCATGGTGCAGCCGACCGTGCGCGCAAAAGCAATGGCGGACAAGGATCAAAACAAAGTCTGGGCCGAAGTCGGCAAAGCAAAAGAACAAATGACTGTCAATGCGGCGCCCTCGGCCACCGCTGCGCTTGGAGGCACCAGTTCTTATGCGCGTGTCATGCAGAATGACGACGTCAAAAAGCAGGTCGACGCGGTGGCCGCGCCGGTCGAGCAGAATTACGAAAGCGTGATCAAGCAGCTGAAAGATCGCAACGCCGTTGGCGTTGTGGTCGCGGTCAATGGACAGATCGTCTGGTCTGATCTATTCGCGAGCACGCAGTTGCTGCAAAAATACTGGCCGAAGCTGGTGCGCTCGTACGCAACCGAAGCGATCGGTGGGCGCAGCGGCGGTCACGAAGTGGACATCAAACGTGCACAGCAATTCCTGGAAGACTTCGAAGGCCGCCACCAGACCATCGAAAGCGAGCCGGGACTCTATCGGCACACCGAGGTCGCGGGAGATGGCTTCCGCGCGTTCGAGCTAACGTCGTTGCTACCCAAGACCGGCTTCGATCTGCACGTAGCCAAGATGGCGGAGTAGAAAACAGTACCCAGTACCGAGTACCGAGTGAAAACAATCGCCGGCCGTTTTTCGAACGGCCGGCTTTCTTCTTACTCTTCGTCGTCGTTGTCTTTAATCGGCGTGGTCAACGGAGGATGATCAGAGTGCGCGTTCGGCACCGGCTTGTCCTGTCCAGCAGGATAGATCGCGATTCCATCTGTCAATCCGCTGACTGGGGAGTACATTGCTTCGTCGAACTTTCCGCTCGACCGGGGATTCGCGAGTGCAAACACCGGATGCGCGGTCCCTCCAGCGAATGAGAGCGATTGATAATCGCCAACCATGGGACCGAGACTGGTCGCAGGCAGTGACTTCAGCGACATGGGACCTGCCAGAGTTGTCGGCGCAGTCCAGGTGCGTTCCGCCGTCGGGCGAGGAGATGTATCCTTCCATCAACTGGCAGGTGGTCACCGTGCAATTCGATACAGGATAGAAGTAGTAGGTGAGACCGATGTGAGCGGTCGATCCCGAAGTGCCCGGTTCGATCTCGATGCCGGGAATGAAGTGATCAACGGTGCTGCTGGTGGCGTCGATCGGCACTCGCACCGCTTTCGACCAGGTCTTGCCGTTGGTCGATGTGCTGAACACAATGTCATTCGACGGGCATCCAGAACGGAAGCTGCAATCGTGCCACGCCACAAAAACTTTGCCGGCCGCGTCGATCGCGGCAGCGGGAAGATTCAGGTCGCGCAAGCCTCCAGAGTTCGCGTGCGTGTTCGGAACCGCGATGGTCACCGTGCTGCTCCAGGTGTTACCACCATCGGCGGACGTGTAGGCCAGCAGCGATGATGCAAAGGCATCGCTGGTGGGAACGATAACGGTTCCGTTTGGCTGCGCCATCGGATTTCCGCCAAGACCTGTCGGGCCTCCGGCGGGCTGCGTGTTCGGTCCCCAGGTCAGTCCGCCATCCGTCGAAGTATTCAGGAAGATCACATCGCCGGCGAAGTTGTCGTCCCACTCCGCATAGCAGTGCCCGAAGAACGGGCTGCCGGTGTTGTTATCGCAAGCCACCCAGGTCTTGTCGCTGTTCTCGACCGGAACGGTGACGTTGACCGGATTGTTCCAGGTGATGGCATCGGTGGAGCGGCTCATCAGCATGGCGGTGTGCGAGCCGGAAGACTGCAGCGGAAGCGAAGCAATCATCCACGTGCTGTGCGCGGCGTCGAAGGCGACGGCGGGATCGCTCACGCGAAGGAACTTGCCTCCGCCCAGATTCTTCGTCAGTCCCGGAAGCGAACCACTCTGCCAGGTCATGCCGCCATCAAGCGAAGTCGCCCATCCGATATCGGAGCAGCCTCCGTTCAAATTAAAGCGTCCCTGCTGGAAGACGGTGACAATGGTCTTGCCAAAAGAGAAGGTGTCGGGCTCAACTTCGGTAGCGTGTTGCGGACCGATGTTGGTGAACGGATCTTTGCTGATCTCGTTCAGTGCAACTTGTGCGGGGCTGAGGATGGAAAAGGCGAATACCGCAGTTAGCACGAGGGCTAATTTGAAAAAGGGAGAACAGGGTTTAGGCATGACTGTAGGCGACAAGATTGGCCTCCACAGAACTTGGGATTTTTCGTGCGACGACAGGGTGCGAGGTCCTAGCAACGGCAACTAGGAGCCGTAGTAGTTCGTTGAAGGATGAGCGCAGCGGCGCTGGGTGTCAAGTAGGCCGAAAGACTCTTGGAAGAGTTGAAGAAACGCCACGATGCCACCAAATCGCAGAACTACGAAGGCTCTGGCTGCTGTCAAAAGTCAGGTTTAGTCAGGCGAGGGCGTTGCCACCGGAATTGGAACGACAACGAGCAATTAGCAGCAGCGAGGCTGGACAGATAACCCCGCCGGTGTTCGGATGCAATCGCCAAGGAAACCATTCTCGCTCCGTACTTACAAACCATTCCCCTATCAAAGCGGGCTTCCTCCGTTTGCTGCTCATCGCTTGGACGGCGCAGAGTGTTGTGACCGCTTTTAGGTATCATTCGCCGTTTCAGAACCCGTAAGCAATCGGCGCCACCACGATGACCACGACTCCGACCACCAGGGTAAGCGGCAGTCCTACTTTCGCGAAGTCTGCAAAACTGTACCCGCCGGGCTCCTGTACCATCAGGTTCGTTTGGAATCCCGCGGGATTGATGAAGGCGCACGAGGCTCCAACCATCAGAATCATGGCGAAGGGCAGAAAGCTAACGTGCAGCCGCTGTGCCATCCCCAAGGCTACCGGAAACATGAAGGCCGCCGCGGCCGCGTTGGTAAGGATGTTGGTCATGATTAAGGTGCCTGCCAAAACCACCGCTAGCGACACCCTGGGGTTGCCGCCTCCAATGCTCGCACACAGCTCCGCAATCTTCTGCGAGAGGCCGCTGGTGGTAACGGCTGCCTCCAGCCCGACTGCCGACCCCAGCACCACCAACGTTTTCCATTCCAGGCTGCGCCATGCGCGCTCAATCGGCAGGCAGCCCGAGAGCAGCATTGCCATGGTAGCCAAAAGAGCGGCATTCAGCATGCTGGTTATGCTTAGCGCGGCAGCCGCCACCATCAGGACCGTAATAACAGCGGCCATCCATGCCCGGTCTACACGCTGCACCCTGAAGCCCTCAATCGCTTTCGTCAGGGCGAAGTCCGTCTCGCGACGGTTTTCATAGAAGAAGGAATCATCCACCTCCAGAATGCCGCTGTCACCGGCTTGGACTCGATAGTCAGCGAGGGGAGTGTCGAGCGCCCGGTTGTCGTGCGAGGCACCTACGACTAACGCGTCGTATGGGCTGCCCGGCAAAGGAAGTTCCGAGACTAAACGCCCAACCGCCGGCGCCTGGGGCGACACCACAACCTCGACCAGTTGATGTCTGTAACGCGGTGTGGAATTCTGGCTCGCGTACAACGGAATGAGACCGATCGTGGCCCATAGGCCCGGCAGAACGGTTGCAGGCGCGGCGAAAGCAAGGACGTCTCCTCCACTTAGTTTGAAGGTCGAGTTGATCTCGGCTTCCTTTCCGCCTCGGGTGACTGACAGCAGTGTGTAGCCCACAGGCTTGGCAAACCCCGCCACGTCCAGCGTTTTGCCATCCAGATTGGAATGCGGTTGCACGCGGAGCTCGACTCGAAACATTCGTTGTACCAACATCGAGCTTGCTTGCTGTTTGTCGCCCGGCAACAATCTTGTGCCGATCAACATCATGAAAAGCACTCCCGCCACCGTCGCCGGAAGCCCCACCCATATCGGCTCGAAGATTGTAAGAGGCTTCATGCCGGAGAGGCGGCCCGAAGTCGTTGCATCGGCCACTAACCCACTAATGATCAGGTTCACGGATGTCCCGATCAGCGTCATGGTGCCGCCCAAAATGGATGCGAAGCTCAGACCCATGAAAAGCTTCGATCGCGCCAGGCCGGTGGCTCGGGTGAGGTCCCGGACCACGGGAATCATCATGGCAACGAGCGGCGTGTTGTTGAGGAAGGCACTGCCCAGGGCGACCGGCGGAAGAATCCTGAGTTGTGCGGCCCATACGCTCCTCGGCAGCCCGATCACGTGCTGCGAAAGAAGCGAGATCGCGCCTGTCGCGTACATTCCCGCCGCCACCGGGAACAGCGCAGCAACGGTCAGGACGCCGGTGTTACTGAAACCCTTTAGCAGGGCTTCAGCCGGCGCCAGCTTCAGCGTCATGGCCACCGTCAGTGTGCCCATGAATACCAACCAGGCCGGCAGGCGATTCCATATCAACAGCGCAAACATCACTACCAGCATCCCCAGCGTCAACCAGGCCTGCGATGACATCGTCGCGCCTCCCGTACAACATCCTCCCGGTCACCCTCTACTTAATTGTCAGGCTGCGACCGGTCACGGCGCAGCGAGAGGGACTCGGAGTCGATCGGACATGTTAGATTTCGTGGAAGAGGCGCGCTCTGAAGTGGCTGACCTTCCTACAGGGGACTCATCTTCAGCCGAGCAAGGTTACTTTGGCGAATCAAGTGCCCGGTACTGTCAAGATTGCCAGTTCGGAACGCAAAACCGTGGGAATGGTGACGACGCCCCAAGTGCACGCTCAAACTCTCACGTTCTCCTAAAGAAGTGAGAGTTCCGCTGGACATATCTGAGGCAATGCTCTAAGCGGCATCCCGTTCTGGAAAGCAGAGCGAGGGCTGTAGGTCGAGTTGCTCGACTGCCGGCTTCACATTAACGTGGAACGACGCCCGATCTCCTGCGAGCTTCGGACCAATCACACTGGTTAACCGCTCCACCGTGCTACTCAAGCCTTTGGCGTGAATCCGTCGTAATTCAATCGTAATTGAAACGTCGAACAAACCACTTTCCCATTCCTGGGACTGTTGTGCCTCGTGCACGACCAAACTACCCTCGAGCATCCGAGCTAAGCTGACGAGTGAGCGGCCTTTGCACGCGGCGCATTCGTCACCCCGACTGTTGCTAATGATCTCGCAATCCAGGCAGAAGACTGCATTCCAGAGAGGGAGAACTCCTGCGTCCAGATGTTTCTTTTTTTCGGCGAACATATGCACCAACCCCTGTCGCTGAGATGCGGGCAGTTACATCCGACAAGAATACGCCGTCACTCTCAACCTGTAAGCTGTCAAAACTCTCAGCCGCCGAGCTGCGGCGCAACCCAGCTCTAGCGGTTGGGCGGGCTGAATTCTTTAGGACTGCGGTAGCCCTTACGGCTATGGATGCGCAGGCCTTTCTGGTTCTGCGCTTGAACTTCAATAGCGCGGTAGTGCCCATCCGGCTTGAAGTCTGCCGGTTTGTAGGACACCGCGTACTGGCTGCGCAGCTCTTCCTGAATGGCGGCAAACGCGTTGGCTACTTCGGTGATCTGCGAGGGCACGTAGGCTCTCCCGCCGGTTGCTTCGGCAATGCTTTGCAAGGCCTTGTTGCCGCGGGAGCCGGAGCCGCTCCGGTTGGTGCTGATCGTATACACCGAGACCTCGGCCTGCTGCGCCATCTCGATGGCTTTCTCGCGGGTCACGGAGCTTGCATTGTCATTTCCGTCGCTCAACAGAATGATGGCACGCCGGACCGGGCCAGCCTCGGGTTGCTTCATCAGTTTTTCCCGGCAGGCATAGTAGAGAGCGTCGTACATGGCGGTGAGGCTGCTGGGTTGCAGCGCACGAATGCCGGCCGAAAGCTTCTCGGTTTCGTCGGTGAAATCCTGCGTGACCTTGGGAGTCAGGTCAAAGCCGATGACAAAGGCCTGGTCGTACTTCTGCCGGATCGTCTCCTTGAGAAACTCGATGGCCGCCTGCTGCTCGAACTTGAACCGACCGCTCACCGACTCGCTGGCGTCGATCAACAGGCCGACGTGCAGGGGCAGATCCGTCTCGCTGCTGAAGCTGAGGATCTCTTCCGGCGGCTTGTGGTCGTCCAGAATTTTGAAGTCGTTCCTCTTCATGTCCTTGATGTAGTGGCCGTGTTTGTCGGTGACGCTGAAGACCAGATGGACTTCGCTCACCGTCTTGCGCACAGTGAAGCCGGGTTCATCGGATACTGCCGGCGCGCTCGAACCGGCGCCCTTTGCAGCCGGATTGCTTGATTGCCCAGTTTGAGCCGAAGCCAATTGCTGCCCCGGGTTTTGCGCCCGCGCCACGGGCAGGAAGAGGGCGAGACCGGCTAGACAAAAAGTGATGGCGAGGAACTTCATAGTTTTTTGCGATCCTGGCTGTCTGCAAGACATGGCTCGGAGTTGGGGGCGCAAAAGCAGCAACGCGCCTGCAATCGTGAGGCCTCTGCATCTCGGCTTACAGTGTCAGTTTTGACAGTATGCACGGCGGAGAAGGCCTCCTAGCATTTCCCAGTCACATGTTTACTACCCACCGAGCCTCAGGCTCGCAATTTCAAGAGTGAGCTGTCGAAAGGACCATTGTTATGAAGCAACAACGCAGATGGATCGTAGCCTTCACCGTATTGCTGTGCGCCTTGTCGGTTGGATTGTCGTTTGCCGGCGACAAAGTCAAGGTCAAGGGGTTGATCACGGGCCGAACCGGAGAGACTCTGACTTTGAAAACCGCGGATGGGGGAAGCGTCACTGTCGTTCTCACCGATGACACCAAAGTGCAACAGCCCAAGGGTCTGGGCCTTCGCAAGAAGCAGATGTCCGCCACCGTGCTGATCCCTGGGCTCAAGGTCTCAGTGGATGGCACCGGCGATGCGCAGAGCAAGGTGACCGCCCAGACAATTAACTTCGACCCATCCGACTTGCAGCTGGCCGAAACCATTCAAGCTGGCTTGAACCCGACACAGCAACAGCAAAAAACAAACATGTCCAATATTCAATCGAATAAGGAGGGGATGGCAGCTAACAAGCAAGCAATCGGCGCCAATAAACAAGCCATTGCCTCCAACCAAAGCGATATTGCTGCCAACCAGCAGCAGACCGCGGCGAACCAGGAGGAAATTGCGGCTGCCGCGAAGCGTTTCTCCGAGCTTAGTGAGTATGAAACCAAGGGCGGCCTTACGGTCAACTTCGCCGTCGGGAAGTCAGTGATCTCGGCAAACGACAAAGCCGCTCTCGCCAAGCTGGCGCAGGATGCGGTGGGTCTCACTGGCTACATCGTTCAGGTGAAGGGCTTCGCCGATTCTTCGGGCAATGCCGCCATGAATCAGCAGTTGAGCGAGGACCGGGCCCAGGCGGTGATTGCCTACCTGATCCAGGACTGCAAGGTGCCTGTGCGCCACGTCATAGCCCCGGGAGCCATGGGCACGGCTGATCCTACGGCGCCGAATGAGACCGCTCAAGGACGCGCAGAAAACCGGCGCGTGGAAGTCAAGGTCCTCGTGAACAAAGGTGTGGCAGGACAGTAATCGACAATCGACCCGGTTCATTCAGCTTCAGCAAAATCGAACTTGGATGAAATAGAACGGAACTACAAAGAACAGTACCTGGCTAGTTTTGACCGTTGGCATTTGCCGATGAAGTGGGTAGCTTCGTTGAGGTTTGTCCTTTCGCGCCGGCCCACCTTCGCAAGCAGTTCGGCGAGGGTGGGCCGGTGTTTTGGTGACACAACAAGGTTTCTCGCACACCTCGGTTCTACCGTCCCGAGGATTCATACCAACTTCGCCAAGCCTGAGGATTCGGCGGCAGGTTCTGCGCCGTGATATCGCGCAGCGCATGGTAAACCCAGCTGTGGGTTTGCGCGTCGAGAGATGCGTCTTCTGCGAAGTCGAGCAGTTTGGGGACAATGCTGCGGCGTTGTTGCTCGTTCAGCATGCCTGACTGTGCCAGTGCGCACGCCGCTCTTTCCCGCACCATGGGTGAAGGATCGTCATGAAACATCCTCAGCAGCGGTTCGAGAGTTTCGTCGGTGCCGAGGTACGACAGGCCCTCGACTGCCCAATGACGAACTTCAGGATCTGAGTCCCGCAGGCCGCTGCTGAGGATTTCGTTCACCCGTTCTGGTTCCACTCCGCGATTGCCGAGCAGACCCAATGTCCAGAATGCCCAAATTCTCTGTTGCTGAGGACCAGCTTGCGCTTGTTTTTCCAAGCGGTCGACGCTCTCGCTGGCCTTTGCGATGCTCAGTGCGGCAAGATCCACCTCGACAGCCGTAGCGCGCACGTGAAGATCGTCGGAATTCATGCCGGTGGTGATTAAGGAACTGAGTTGCGGTGTGAGTTTGAGGTGTCCGCGCCAGCCGTCCACGCGATTGGCAATTTCATCGGTAGCGCCATCATAGTGATTGATGGCGCGCTCGAGCAGCAGTTCTGCCTGTCCCTGTGGCGTGTCGCGGTTCAGTCTCTGTGTTTCGTGTTGCGAAAGAATTGCGGGAGAAACCGCAACTGGCTTTCCCTGCAGCGGGAGGTATTGCGACAATTGCTCCCAGCCTGCGCGCGCGACGCCGCTGTCGACCATCACGATCGCCAAGCCCCCCAGCACCGCGGCAAGAATCAACCGTGGCGCCTGCATGCCTCGGGCTGGAACATGAATGGGGCCGTCGGAAGAGACATCCGCTCCCTGGCCCAATGTGCCGTAATCGGGCGTGGCATCCAGACGCGGATCGTGCTCCCACATGTTCACAAGGGAAGTCTAGGTTCGCAGGCCGCGCGGATAAAGTTACGTCCGAGTACTTTGGTTTGTTACCAGGCGTTGGCGCGTGCGGTTTGTATGACTTGCAGGGAGCTTACCGATGACGGATGGGACCGCCCGTCTACAACTTTCCCCCTACAGTTTTATTTCGGCGGTTTTCAGCTATGGCCCCGGTGGAGCAATGGAATAATATCGCGGCAGCTTGGAACGGGAGAACGATTGAAGAGAATGGCTCTTTTGAAACGACTGCTGGCATTCTGCCTGGTCTTCGTGTTTGCCCAGGCCAGCTTCGGCTACTCCGTTCTCACCCACGAACAGATTGTCGACCTGCTATGGCAAGACCAGATCCAACCGTTGTTGAAGAAGCGCTTTCCCGACGCCAGCGACGACGATCTGAAAAAGGCTCACGCCTTCGCCTATGGCGGCTCGCTCATCCAGGACATGGGCTACTATCCCTTCGGCAACAAGTATTTCAGCGACCTGCTGCATTACGTGCGCAGCGGAGACTTCGTGATCAACCTGATCCAGCAATCGTCGGACCTGAATGAATATGCCTTCGCGCTTGGAGCGCTGGCGCATTACGCCTCCGACAACAGCGGACACCCGACCATCAATCGCGTTGCGGGAATCGAATTCCCCAAGCTGCGGAAGAAATACGGCGAAGAGGTGACGTACGCCGACAATCCCAAGGCGCACATCCGCACCGAATTTGGTTTCGACATGGTGCAGGTCGCCAAAAACCGGTACACCTCGGACCGCTATCACGACTTCATCGGATTTGAAATTTCCAAGCCGCTGTTGGAGCGCGCTTTCTTGAAGACCTACAACATTCCGCTGCAAGAGGTCATTCCGAATGAAGATCTGGCCATCGGGACGTTCCGCCGCGGGGTAAGCAACGTCATTCCCGAGATGACGCGCGTGGCGCTGCTGGCGAGGCGCAAAGAGGTCGTGGCCGATACTCCGAACTTCAACGAAAAGAAGTTTCTCTATTACCTCTCGCGCACCAACTACGAGAAAGATTGGGGCACGGAGTACCGGAAAGCTGGAGTGGGAACGCGGATCCTCGCGTTCTTCTTGCGGATTGTTCCCAAGGTCGGACCGTTCAGCGCCCTATCGTTCAAGATTCCGTCCACCCAAACGGAAGATATGTACATCAAGAGCGTCGACCTTACGGTCGAAGACTACAAGCACCTGCTGCACGAAACCCGGGTGCAGGACCTGCGCCTGTCGAACAAAGATTGTGATACGGGTCGGGAGACGCAAGCCGGAGAATACCGCCTGGCCGATGATTCTTACGCGAAGCTGCTCGACCAATTGACACAGAAAAACTTCAACCAGTTGACTCCCGAATTGAAGACCAACATCCTCGCGTTCTACGCCGATCCGAACGCGCCCATTGCCACCAAGCGCAACAAGAAAGCCTGGCAGAAAACCCTGGCAAACCTCGAGAAACTAAAAAGCGCGCCCGCCGCAGAGGATATTGACACTAAAACCGGCTGGGCGCAGGCGGAAGGCCCGTCTCGAAATAACGGCACTCGGCCTTAAGCGGACATTCATCGCATAATGGGCGAGAGCGCTTGCACAGTTCCTGACCGTGTTGGCGGAGCAACTGGTGCGTAGCGATCAGGGCTTCGTAGCGGCCGGGCAATTGATCTCTCAGCGCATCTTGCATCGCCCGATAGGTGGTCGAGTAACTCTTCTTCTCCTCGGCAAACCCCAATCGCAATAAAACCCGCAAGCCGTTCGACTCCAGCGAGAGAACCGGATGGCTGTGGGTAAGCATGAGAATTTTTTCGGCCCCCGGATCCCCAATCGTCGGGAATTTCTTCAGCGCCTTCTTGGCGTCGGGGAGGGATTTCCGCAATACCGATTTCAGATCGTCTTTGAAAATCCAGTGAACGAGCTCGGCGATCTGTCGCAGCCGGCGGGCGCGGATTTCGGGTACCATGCCGCCCATCCTCGTAATTTCGAGCAGTTGCGCTTCCGTGGCTTTCAGAATCTGAGCAGGCTTGGTACCGATATTCCTCTTGAGCGCTGCAAAGGCTGCTGCCCGCTTTTCGTCGTTTACAAGATAGGCGACATTTTCGTGGAGGATCAGTTCGACGGGATCGACCGTCGTTGGCGGCGCGGGCTTTCCGTAGAATTTCTCCAGCACCTTGACGACGCGAGCTAGCGAGGGCGTAGTCATGAATACCGGCCGTGGGTCCGACCCAGAGAACACCGAGACACGGTGATTCCCGGTGTTCTCAAGGTTCGGCCTTTACTGGTGTTTCTTGTTCCAGTCGTCCTTCGACATCGGCTTCACCGGTTCCAACTTCGCTTTTGCGAGATCGGCATTCAGCTTGGCAACGTCGGAAAGCTGCTGGAACTTGGTAGCCGAATCGTCCAATTGCTTCTTTAGAAAGTCCCCGCGCTCCAGTTGCGATTGCGTGGGCTTGCCTTCGAATCCGTTGACGCCTCCGTAGAGTTCGCCGAGGTTCTCACGCAGCTTATGCTCGCCGGTAATCATGCCGCCCTCTTTGACAGACACCAGAGTCGAGCGGAAATCATCGAGTTGCTTCGCAAGATTGTCGAGTTGCGCCTTGAGCTTGCGGTCTTTGCCTGCCTGCGTCGAACGCTGCCGTACCTGATCGAGCAGATCGACAGTCGAGTCGGCGACGTAGGTCAAATCGCCAAGCATGTTGTAAAGCTGCATGACCGTCTTGTGCTGCAAGGTCAGGTCTTCGGCAGTAGCCTTTGAGCGTGGATCGGGCACCAGTTCAATCTTTCCGTTGTAAGTTTGCTTTCCTCGAAGCAGTTTGACCGTGTAGGTTCCCGGCTCGACCTGCGGACCAAAGAAGGCAAAAGGCTGTTCCACCAGCGAAGCGGCAGGCGGGACCTTCGGCGGCTTCAGGCGTTCCGCCCAATCCACGCGAATCACGCCCCGTCGCGGATCTCCCGAGAGAGTGTTCACCAGGTTGCCCTGCGCGTCATAAATCTCGAAGCGCAGAGTGCCGACGATGTTCCTCTTCTTCTGGTAGTAAACAATGGGAGCGCTATCGGGTAACGAGCGGCCGATGAATTCCGAGTCGCCATCGAACCGCTGCTCGAAAGAAGGCAATGCCAGCTGGGTGGGACGCGACGGCAGAATCGCTGCATCCTGCGCAAGAATTTCCGGAGTGATCGCGCGCAGCGGAGTCAGATCGTCGAGGATATAAAGTCCTCGTCCGTGAGTCGCAATCGCTAGATCGGATTCGCGCGGCTGGATGAAGACATCGCGCACGGCAACGTTCGGCAGCTTCCCTGTAAATTGCGCCCAGTTCTTGCCCCCATCGACGCTGAGAAATAACCCAAATTCTGTTCCTACAAACAACAGATTTGGATCGACCAGATCTTCGCGAACAACGTGAGCGTATCCCTTCAGACCATCGGTCGTGAGCGAAGTCCAGGTCTGCCCGTAATCAGTAGTTTTGTAGACGTACGTCTTCATGTCGCCGGTGGCATGGCCGTCGAAGGTCGCGTACGCGGTTCCAGCATCGTAGTGCCCCGCTTCGATCGTCGTTACCCAGGTATTGGCGGGCAGACCGGTGACGTTCTTCACGACGTTCGTCCAGGTCTTGCCGCCATCCTTGGTGATCTGCACGTTTCCATCGTCGGTCCCGGCCCAGATCACGTCTCCGTTCTTCGGCGACTCGGCAATGGTGAAGATGGTCTCGTAGCGCTCGGCGTCGGAGTTGTCGATGGTGAGCCCGCCGGAAAGTTCCTGGTGCTGACGATCGGGATTGTTGGTGGTGAGATCGGGAGAAATTTTCTGCCACGACTCGCCTTTATCGGTCGAGCGAAATAGGAACTGCGCGCCAATATAGATCGTGCCCGGATGGTTCGAGCTCATGTGAATCGGCGCATTCCAATTAAAGCGGTATTCCGGATCGTTGGCGCCTGCCAGCGGACGTATTTCTTTCGACTCTTCTGTCGACTTACGCACGCGCGAGATGTGTCCACCCTGATACTCGACGTAAACGGTGTCGGTATCGGTGGGATCACTGAAGGCCCAGAAGCCGTCGCCGAATCCGATATTTTTCCAGTGACGGTTGGCAACGCCGCCAACAGCGCTCGACGGTCCCATCCAGCGTGCCGTTGTCCTGCAAACCGCCGTAGACGTTGTACGGCCGCTCCATGTCGGCGCTGACGTGGTAGTACTGCGCGACCGGCATCTGATTCAGGAAGCGCCAGTGATTGGCGCGATCAAGCGAGTGGTACACACCACCGTCACTGCCGGTAAAAAGTTCTTCCGAGTTCTTGGGATTGATCCAGAGCGCGTGGTAGTCGCCGTGCACTCCTCCCGAATCGTCTCCGGAAAACGCCGCGCTGAAACTTTTGCCGGCATCATCGCTGACCGTCAGACCGAAGCCGGGTTTGTAGACGCGGTCCGGATTATTCGGATCGGCCATGACGCGCGCGAAATAGAACGGACGCCCGCTCACGTTGAACGAGTTGTTGACCTCGGTCCAACTGTCTCCCAGCGTCGTCAGAACGGAATAGCGCGGTGTGGTTCTTCGCTTCGACGACGGCGTAAAGACGGTTCGGTTGAGAGGCGGCAACAGCAATTCCAATGCGGCCGAGATCGCCGTCAGGAAATCCCTTGCGAACAGGATGCCAAGTCGCGCCGCCATCAGTGCTCTTGAACAATCCGCTGCCCGGGCCGCCCGAGGTGAAGTTCCAGGGCTGGCGCAGCACCTGCCACATTGCTGCGTAAAGAGTGTCGGGATGCTGCGGGTCCATCGCCATCTCGGCGCATCCGGTCTTGTCATCGACGTAGAAAACTTTCTTCCAGGTCTTGCCGCCGTCGGTGGTCTTGAAGACGCCACGCTCTTCATTGGAATTCCAAAGATGTCCAAGCGCGCAGGCGTAGACAGTGTTTCCGTCCGTCGGATGAACCAGCACGCGGCTCACATGCTCGGAGTCGGCGAGTCCCATCAACTGCCAGTTCTCCCCGGCGTCCGTCGACTTGTAAAGGCCCGTACCGACCGAGACGCTGTTGCGCACCCAGCTTTCGCCGGTCCCCACCCACACGGTCTTGGGATGATTAGGGTCGATGGCAATCGAACCGATGGACTGCGTCGGCTGCTTGTCGAACATCGGCTTGAAGGTCGTGCCGCCATCCACCGACTTCCAGACGCCACCGCCCGCTGCGCCAATGTACACCGTCAGGCGCTGGCCCTCGGCGATTGCGGTGATGTCGCTGATGCGTCCGCCCATAACTGCGGGTCCGATCGGCCGCGCCCACAAGCCGCTGAAGGTATCGGAATCAATTTGCTGGCCCGATGCAGAACAAAGGCCGAGCACGGCGAACACACAAACAGCCACCAGGGTCGAGACCCGGTTCATCATAAGTAGACCTCGCTGAGAAGTTCAGGATGGATAACGGATTTTTGGACTGCGACGGAAGATCGCATTTTTGAAGAGCACGCGTTACTGATCCGTCGCGGGCACGCACCCGCGACGGACCAAGATTGTGGTTTAGTTCTTCGGCTTATCCGCCGGTTTTGCGTCGGCCTTAGGAGCAGGCGCCGGTGGCGGCATCTTGAAGACCGAGTCTTCGACCGGAACGTTGAGCTCCACTTTTTCGAGAGTGATCTTCTGCTTTTCCGGGCTGCCCTTCACTCCGCTTTCAATGGCGTAGGGGAACATGAGTCCGCCGATTTCGCGATAGTCGCCCAGTGAAGTTTCGGTCTGCTGCTCACTGCCGCGGACGGTGCGAGTTTCCTCGTTCTTGATCTCGAGAAAACTGTCAGCATCGAGATAGAGGGTCTCCACGTCGCCGTTGGCGTGAGTCAGCTTTAATTTGTAGGCGTCGGTGCCTTCGATCTTATCTTTGCCCAGCAATTCCACTTTGTGTCCCTTGGCCTGATAGTCCATCAATGGCCAAAGGTCCGCTTGGTCCTGCAATTCCTTGGCTTCGTCCGCGGTCACTGCCTCGGGATCTTTCTTTCCAGTGAAAGGCACGATCGCCCATCCCGACTTGCCGTCGTACGCCTGCACCAGCACAAGACCTTGGATCGTAATCTCCATGCGCAACATGTTGGGCTGCTTTAAGAACATGATGAAAGGAGCTTCCATGCTCTGCATTTCGGCTTTGCCGGTCATCTTTATCGTCTTGGCGGCTTTGATCTTGTCGGCGCCGCCGGTGGCCGCAATATGTTTCGCCACAATTTCGTCCGCCGTCTGCGCCAACATGGCGGGGACGAGCACAACGGCCACTACTGCGCTGAGACACAGCTTTCGCAACATGATTTCTCCTCGGGAACTTCCGCGAATGCGCAACCGACGGCGAAGGCCTGGGGAGGCAAAAGCGGTGGAATCAACGGAAAACAAACGATATAGCCGGGAACCTTGGCTGTCAAATCGCCGCATCACAATACAGTACGGAGAACGCGGGCGTTTGGTTCCAAAATGGTCGTACACGTCGACATCTGAGCTCGCATTCTCGTCCCAGTCTTGACCGACTCCTGTAAACTACCCGAATCTTTGCGGTCAAGTATGCAACGAGGTCGCCCATGAGCACTGCGGATGACAAGTTCTACCATGCGAAGATTACCAAGCGCATGGACTTCGCCCCTGACCTCTGGATGATTCGCATCCAGGCCGGCGGCGAGTTCAAATTCGCTCCGGGACAGTACGCCACCCTCGGCGTACAGGGACCTGAAAAACGTTCCGAACGTCCTTACTCGATCGTCTCTTCGCCGTACGAAGATGAGATCGAATTCTTCTTCGAGCTTGTTCCCGAGGGCGAGCTCACCCCACAAATTTATAAGCTGCAGCTCGGCGACGAGTTGCTGATGCGGAAGGCTTGCAAGGGCCGCTTCACCCTCGACACCAAGAGTGGACGCACCAACCATCTTCTGGTCTCGACCGTCACCGGCGTGGCTCCGTTCGTGAGCTATGTACGTACGCTTCATAAAGACTGGAAGGAAGGCAAGTACGGCGGCGAGCACAAACTGTTCCTGTTGAATGGCGCCAGCCGCTCGTGGGAGTTTGGATATCTGGAAGAGCTGCAGAACTTCGCCAAAGAGGTTCCCTGGCTCACTTATGTCCCATGCGTAAGTCGCCCTTGGGACGACGAGAAGTGGACGGGCGAAGTCGGCCGCGTGGACGACGTGCTGCGTAAGTACGCCGACCTGTGGGGATTGAATGGCTCTAACTCAGTCGGCTATCTCTGCGGACATCCCGAGATGATCGAACACGGCAAAGGCATGCTGAAACGCATCGGCTTCCAGAAGGAGTTTCTGAAAGAAGAGATTTACTGGATCCCGGGGAAAGAAGTCAGTACCTAGTACCGAGTACCGAGACAAAGGAAGACGGGCGTCCGCGCCCGTCTTTTTGTTTTTTGCTCGGCACTCCGTACTAGATACTCCCGGCAATTTTGCTTCGCCGTTCCAGCAGCACCGTGTCACGCCAGCGATCTCCCAACTTTCCGATGCGTTCTCGGCGCCCCACTACGCGGAAGCCGCATGACTTATGGAGTTCGATGCTGGCCACGTTTTCAGGAAAGATTCCAGCTTGCAACGTCCAGATTCCGTTCGCCTCCGATTGCTGAATCAATTCCTGCAGTAACGCTCGTCCGATCCCACGGCCGCGTGCTCCTTCGGTGATGTAGATGGAAACTTCCATGACACCTTCGTAGACGCGCCGCGCGGATACCGGACTTAGGGCGGCCCATCCCAGCACTGCCGGTCCATCCCGCGCGACGATGCGGCAATGACGGAGATGTCCCGCGTCCCACTTCTGCCATGAAGGAAGTTCGGTCTCGAAGGTGGCGTTACCGGTGGCGATTCCCTGCCGGTAGATTTCAAGGACTGCGGCCCAGTCGTCCTCTCTCATCGCAGCGATCGTGAAGTTCATGGGGCTCGAGTCTATTCGGTTTCGGCGGGAGCGAAGAATACGAGCACTACGAGTTTTTCGGTGATGTCATAAAAGCGATGCTTCACGTTGGCGGGAACAAAAATCACGCTGCCTTCACGCACTTCCTGATCTTCGGCTCCGGCCTGCATGCGAGCACGGCCGCTGAGAACGTAGTACATCTCATCCTGCAGATGCGGCCTCTGCGGATCGGTCGCGGCGGCCTCAAGCACATACACGCCTGCGCTCATCGCTGGGACGCGCAGGAATTCCAGATAGCGTTTGTCGCTACGGCTTCTTTCTTCGAGTAAGTCGGAGAGGTGAGAGAAGGTTTTCATGTTTTTGGTCGAGCCATGACGGCTTTTCTCTGACGTCATCCTTGTATCTTCGCCATCAGCAAGAGTCGTGAGTAGTAGAGACTGTTGCAGTGGGGGAACCGAGGCATCGGTTCCCCTGCGGGCGGACGGCTCCCGTTCATCCTCAGGTGTTTCCACCGTGGCTCAGCCCCGGGACCGCTGCCCAAGTCACGTACGACCGAACAGTCGCACGACTTTCAATCGCACATACAAGGAAGGTTACCGTGACACGAATCATTTGTGGAGTGGATGTTTCCTCTTTCTCTCTGGATGCCCGCCTCGGCCGTGCTGGGGTTTTCGCTTCCTTCGCCAACACCGTCGAGGGAATCGCCAGGCTCAGCCGGTTCTGCCGCGAGCAGCAGGTCGAGCTGGTGGCGATGGAGGCTACGGGCGGCTACGAACAACTCGCTGTGGCGCAGCTCTCAGCCCAAGGCCTCGGCATCGCCATCCTCAATCCTTGCGCGGTGCGGCGCTTTGCCCAGAGTATGGGGATGCTGGAAAAAACCGACAAGATTGATGCCGGAGTGATCGCCTGGTACGCCGAAGTCAAGCGCTCCTCCCCGGTGGTGCTGTCCTCGGCCACACAGCAGCATTTGCGCGCGCTGGTGACGCGCTTGCGCCAACTCACCGCCCTGCACACCGCGCAACGCAACCAGCAGCGGCTCATCACTGACGCCACCGTACAGGGCCACTTCGACGAGCTGTTGCGCTTGGTGAAGCGACAGATGCGTGACTTGGAGCAGGCCATCGCCGCCCTCATTGCCCAGGATCCACTGTGGCGCGAACTGGATCAAGCCTTCCGCTCCCTGCGCGGCGTAGCCGATCGCACCGTCGCCCGGCTGATGGCCGAGATGCCAGAGATCGGCACGGTTTCGCACAAGACCATCTCCAAGCTGGCCGGAGTGGCGCCGCTCGCGCGCGACAGCGGCCAACACCAGGGGAAGCGTGTGGTCCGGGGAGGGCGAGCGACGGTGCGCGAAATCCTGTTCATCGTAGCCAGCGTGGTGGCCCGATGCGAACCGGACTTCACCGCCTTCCAGCAGCGCCTACGTGCCGCCGGCAAGCCGCCCAAGGTGATTCGCATCGCGCTGGCCCATAAACTCCTGGTCCGACTCAACGCCAAGGCCCGCGAGGTCCGCCAGTTTCATGCCGCCGTAGCGCCGGCGCCGCTGGCAGTTCACGCGCATTAACGAACTGACCGCAGCCGCAGCCGGGGTTGTGGGAAAGCGGGAAACAGGTTCATCGTTTTCCGCTTTTCCATCAACCCGCTCTCCGCGTGCTTGACAAACACAGACAGTCGCTGAGCCCGCCAGGGCGAAGGATCTGGCGTGTGGCGGGACTACCGTTGCTGCGCGCCAGATCCCTCGCTCCGCTCGGGATGACAGTCGATCTTGTTTTGGCTGAATGCCGAGTGCTGATTGCTGAGTGCTGTTTTACTGCAGTGCTCCCGCGAAGAAAATTTCCGTGTACTGCCGTGCCAGGTCTTCCCCTCGCAGCGCGCCTTCAGGCTGATACCACTGGTAGATCCAATTGATCATGCCGAGCAGTGCAAACGCGGCTGCGCGCGGGCTGACACTTCCCTTCGATTGGCGCTTCTTCTGCGCCTCGGCCACCAGGTTCTCGACGAAGTGGATGTAATCTTTTTTTCGAACGTTGATACGGCGGCGCAGGGTCGGCGGCAGAGGATGGTTTTCGTGCAGCATCACCGTGATCTCGCGGTCGCGCAGGCTCAGCACCACTTCGATGTGCAGTCGAATCAGGGTTCGCAGCGCCTCTTCCGGGTCGGTAATCGCACGCACCGGATTGATCACTCGCTCCTGAGTGATCTCCATAGCGTGATCCATCAGATTGAAGAGGATCTCGTCTTTACTCTGAAAATGATGGTAAAGGCCGCCTTTACTGAGCTTTAGGGCGGCGGCCACATCGTTCATGGAGGTGGCGTCGTAGCCCTGTTGCTGGAACAGGCGAGCGGCGGTGCGCAGGATCTCCTGACGGGAGTCGATGGTCGTATCGCGAGTCATGCGCCGACACAGAATATACGCCGGGAAACCAGAAAGCCAACCGGGAGAAAAAACATCCTTGACAGGTGTAAGCAACGAAGCTAGGATTCTCTCACAAACCGACCGGTCGGTATGTCGCACGCCGCCCGGTCCTGTTCCTTGTACGCGAGAGACAGACCACAGACGAGCAGGGGATCTTCGGGTTCCCTGCTCGAAAAATTTAGGAGACCGCCTTGGCTACCATTTTTTACGAACACGATGCGAATCCTGCCGCCTTGAAGAACAAGACCATCGCCATCCTTGGATACGGCAGCCAGGGACACGCGCAAGCCCTGAACCTGCGCGACAGCGGCTACAAAGTCATGGTCGGCTTGGATCCCGATCGACCGACGGCTCAGCAAGCCAAAGCGGACGGCATGACGGTGATGTCTCCCGCGGAAGCAGCCAAACGCGCCGATTGGATTCAGATCCTCACGCCCGATGAGACTCAAGGCGAACTTTACGAATCGACCATCAAGCCTTACCTGACCGCCGGCAAAATTCTCGGCGTCTCGCACGGCTTCAGCATTCACTTTAAGACCATCACTCCTCCGAAAGATGTTGATGTGGTCATGATCGCGCCCAAGAGCCCGGGACATCTGTTGCGCCGGGTGTATGCCGAGGGCCGAGGAGTTCCTTCGCTGATCGCGATTCATCAGGATGCAAGCGGACGCGCGCATGAATATGCATTGGCCTACGCCGACGGCATCGGCTCGACGCGTGCCGGAGTCTTGCAGACGACATTCAAAGAAGAGACTGAAAGCGATTTGTTCGGAGAGCAAGCGGTGCTGTGCGGTGGACTGACGTCGCTGATCAAGAAAGGGTTCGAGACCCTGGTCGAAGCGGGATATCAGCCCGAGGTCGCATACTTCGAATGCCTGCACGAGATGAAGCTGATCGTCGATCTGATTTATGAAGGCGGCCTGAGCCGCATGCGCTATTCGATTTCGAATACCGCAGAGTACGGCGATCTCACTCGCGGCAATCAAGTGGTGGGCGACGCCTCGCGCCAGGCGATGAAAGAGACGCTGGCCCGCATACAAGACGGATCGTTCGCCAAGGAATGGATTGAAGAGAACAAAAAGGGCGGCAAGAACTTCGCCGCACTGCGCGAAAGCGAGAAGCGTCACCAGATTGAGGAAGTTGGCGCCAATCTTCGCGGCATGATGTCGTGGCTGCCGAAGGAAGGCAAGAAAGCGCAGTCCGCGCCAAAACCCAAACCGCAGGTCGTGAATGCTTAAGGGAGCCGAAATCGTTCTGCGGTGCCTGCGCGCTGAAGGGGTAGATCTGGTCTTCGGATATCCCGGCGGCGCGATTATGCCGCTCTATGACGCACTCGAGGGCAGCGGCGTGCGCCACATTCTGACCCGGCACGAGCAAGGCGCGGTGTTCGCGGCAGAAGGATACGCAAGAGTCACCGGCAAAGTTGGAGTTGCTATTGCGACCAGCGGTCCGGGCGCGACGAACCTGGTGACTGGCATCGCCGATGCCAAGATGGATTCCGTTCCTCTGGTCTGCATCACCGGGCAGGTGCGCAGCGCGCTGATCGGCACTGACGCCTTTCAGGAAACCGACGTTTTCGGACTGACTTTGTCGCTGACGAAATGGAGCCGACTGGTCCGCTCCATCGAAGAGATTCCCGAAGTGATCGCGCAAGGATTTCACTGGGCACGCAGCGGACGTCCCGGACCGGTGCTTCTCGACTTTCCTGTCGACATGCTGAAAGCCAGCACAGAATTCAATCGCGCCGCCACATTCATTCCCCACACGAAGCCCGCCGATGGGCATGTGGATTCTTCGTTCTGCGAAACGCTGGTCGCGCTGCTGGAGCAAGCGAAGAAGCCAGTCGCGCTGGTAGGCGCGGGCGCCAAGTTGTCAGGTGCTGTTCACGAATTACGGCAACTGCTTGATCAGCTCAACATTCCAACTTTCGCGACGGTGCATGGGTTAGGAGCGGTGCCTCCAGCATCACCTTACTATCTCGGCATGGTCGGCATGCACGGCACGCGAGCCGCCAACATGGCGCTGCATGAGACGGATCTGCTGCTGGTTTTCGGTGCGCGTCTGGATGATCGCGTGACCGGAGAGCCGACTCGCTTCGCTCCGCATGCGCGCATTGTGCATTTCGAAATCGATCCCGCGCAGCTTGATCGCGTGCGGCAGTGCGAACTGCCAGTCATCGGTGATCTCGCGGAGACGATTCCTGCGTTTGCTGAGGAAGTTAGCAAGCTCGATCTTCCCGACTGGAGTGACTGGCGCGCCGTGGCTTGCGGGCCGGAGCGCGCGGAAGTTGATCCGCGAGGCCTTTCGCAGCCGACGATTCGCTTTCTCGACGAACTGTTCAGCCGTCTACCCGAAGACAACGTGATTCTGGCGGATGTGGGCCAGCACCAGATGTGGGCGGCACAACGTTATCGCTCGGCCTCCCCGCGAGGTTTCATTACTTCCGGCGGACTGGGAGCCATGGGCTTCGCTCTTCCAGCCGCGATCGGCGTGCAGCTCGCGAAACCGGAAACGACTGTGCTCTGCGTCTCGGGCGATGGCGGCATCCAGATGAACATTCAGGAATTCGCCACGGTAAAGCGACTGGGGCTGCCCATCAAGATGGTGATTGTCGACAACAAGTATCTCGGCATGGTGCGGCAGTGGCAGCAGCTCTTCTACCAGCGCAACTATGCGGAAACCGATCTGAGCGACAACCCGGATTTCGTCGAGATCGCGAAGGCTTACAAGATTCATGCGCAGCGGTTGGGAGAAGAACAGATGGCGGAATACCCGGTCGCCAAAACAACCGGCGATGTCATCGACCGATTCTTGCGGTCGACGGAGCCGGAGTTGCTGGTGTTCGATTGCCATCCCGAAGCAAATGTCTATCCGATGGTTCCGGCAGGCGCAGCGCTATCTGAAATGGTGTTTGAAGAAGAATGATTTGTGTAGGGACGGACGCCCTCGTCCGTCCGGGCCTCTGCCCTGAGGGAAACAACATGCAGGCATTTCACATTCGCTATCGCAACACGCAGGGAACGCTGATGCGCATCTTGAACGCGGCTTCGCGGCGCGGTCTTGACATTCCCTACGTTCAGGCCGAACCCATCGAGCACACGCACCAGGTCACGCTGCTGCTTGAGGTCAATCCCAAGCAGGTGGGGCAGCTATGCCGCGACTGGAACGCGGTGGTGGATGTGATTTATGTGCGCGCGGCTGCGCCTTTGAAAGAGGTAGAACAAACACCGGCATGGGTCGCGATGCCGCATCCGCCGCTCACCGCACGAATCTCCGACGATACAAGAGCCAACGCAGCCTTAGCCTGAACCCCGCCCTGTCGCAAAAAACGCGACAATGACGGGGCACCCGCTGCGTCTCCATGGAAACATCCGTTGCATCGGGTCATCTCGTTGCAATAACCTTTCCCCATCATGGATCTCAAACATCGTAGCCGCGGAATCACCGATGGGCGCGACCGCGCTCCGTCACGCGCCATGTTCAAAGCCATCGGATTCACCGACGCCGATCTCAGCAAGCCACTCATCGGCGTAGCCAACACCTGGATCGAAACCATGCCCTGTAACTTCCACCTAAGGCGGCTTTCGGCGAAAGTGAAAGAAGGCATTCGCGCCGCCGGAGGCACTCCCATGGAGTTCAACACCATCGCCATCAGCGACGGCGAAACCATGGGCACGGAAGGCATGCGCGCGTCGCTGGTGAGCCGCGAACTGATTGCCGACTCGATCGAACTGGTTTGCCGCGGACAGATGTTCGACGCGGTAGTCTGCGTGGTGGGCTGCGATAAGACGATTCCTGCAGGTGCCATGGCCTTGGCGCGACTGAATCTTCCCGGCTTCGTGCTCTACGGCGGAACCATTGCCGCGGGAGTTTACAAAGGAAAAGACGTCACGATTCAGGACGTGTTCGAAGCGGTGGGCGCAAACGCTGCCGGCAAGATGAGCGATGCCGAGTTGCTGGAACTGGAAAACGTCGCCTGCCCGGGTTCGGGTGCGTGTGGCGGACAGTACACCGCGAACACCATGTCGACCGTCATGGAGTTGATCGGCCTGTCTCCTATGGGCTTCAACGGCGTTCCCGCCATGGATGCGCGCAAAGACGAGATCGCGTATCGCTGCGGCGACGTGGTCATGAATCTTCTGAAGCGCGGGATTCTTCCGCGAGACATTCTGACTCGTCCGGCATTTGAGAATGCGATAGCCGGTGTGGCCGCAACCGGCGGGTCTACCAATGCTGTTCTGCATCTGCTGGCGATCGCGCGCGAAGCCGGCATTCCGCTCCACATAGATGATTTCCAGACCGTGAGTGAGCGCACTCCCCTGCTGGCAGATTTGAAACCGGCGGGCCGCTATGTCGCGGCGGATGTCGACAAAGCCGGCGGGATCCCCGTGATTGCCAAGCGCCTGCTGGATGCGAAGTGCGCGGACGGAAAGACACTGACCGTGACGGGAAAGACTTTTGCCGAAGAGGCGAATGCCGCGAAAGAGACTCCGGGACAGCCGGTGATTGCGCCGCTTGACCGTCCTTTAAAGAAGACCGGGGGGCTGGTGATTCTTCACGGCAACCTTGCGCCCGATGGTTGCGTGGCGAAAATCAGCGGGCACGAGCGCTTGAGCCATCGCGGGCCGGCGCGCGTGTTTGAATCCGAAGAAGATGCGATGACTGCCGTCACCAGCAAACAGATTCGGCCTGGAGACGTAGTGGTGATTCGCAATGAAGGTCCCAAGGGCGGCCCGGGCATGCGCGAAATGTTGAGCGTGACCGCGGCCATCGTCGGCGAAGGGCTAGGCGAATCGGTGGCATTGCTCACCGACGGACGATTCAGTGGCGCTACCCGGGGGCTGATGCTGGGACACGTTGCTCCCGAGGCAGCGCTGGGTGGACCGATCGCCGCAATCCATGAAGGCGATGTCATTCATATTGACATCCAGCAAAGGGTCTTGGAGGCTGAGATGAGCGACGCGGCGTTACGCCAGAGGATGGTGGGAGTAAAGGCTCACGCGCCTCGTTACAAGAGTGGTGTCTTCGCGAAGTATGCCGCCCTGGTGACGTCGGCAGCCGAGGGCGCGATTACTCGCCCGCCACAGCCGGTGCCGCACAAGCAGTGACTGCTTCCGCCTTCTGTGGTTCGTGGGAATCTTCCGCTTTGCGCCAGGTGCGCAGGTTGTAGGCGTAGATTCCAATGCAGAAAATGTTTGCCGGGATGAATCCGAACTGCGCGGTTTTCAGCCCGATAAAACAAACTACGACACTATTAACTGCCGCCAACACCCAACCTTGCCAATGCCGCTTGCCTATCAGAATGGTCGAAAGAACTGTGAGAATGCAGGATAAATAATCTAACCGGAACACCGTGGCCCTCCAACTATTCTCAGTATCGGGCCGCGCGCTCATTTTTCACGGTGACAGTGGTCACATTGGGATAACGTCGGTAACTGGCACGGAAGTGTCCTTCACATTCCTACCAAGTTGAGTTCGAGCTTCGAGTAGCCTTGTTCGCGCGCCCACAAATCGAGCGGCGCGGCGGCAATTTCGTCCACCACAGGCTCTGCTAAACCGTTTTTCGTAAGGTCAATGGTCTTTATATACTGCTTGCAGGTGTCGCAACTCTCCACGCGAACATAGTCGAAGCCATTCGCGGTATAGACGGGCAGCTTTTTATAGTCCTCCTCGCCACAGCCGGCGCACACGATACGACGGAAATCCCACTCTGCCAGGCAGAATGAACACAGCAGCGAACGGCTGCCGCCATCGCCCCTGGGGCGAAGGATGCCGGCACCGGGTTTACGGCCGCAAAAGGGACAAAGCGAGCGGTTGTATTCACCCCAGTCCGGCCGCGAACGTACCCGAGTCAGCACCGCATAGGGTTGCAGAAACGCTCTGGCTAGGAATTCCTGCGGCAGCGCCGGAGACAACTCTGGCCGCTGCCAACATGCGTTCAGCAGATTCGCCGATGATTCTGCGCTCGCCTGCCGCAAATCGCGAGCACTGTTTCTTAAGCTCTGCGGGCCTTGTCCTTCGATCGCGGCGACGAACGAGACAAAATCGCTGACGGTACCTCGCGGAAGCTCTGCGCCGGGCACAGCGGATTCCGTTCTCGTCTCGAGTTGACGATACTGCCGCTCCTGCAGACCAGCCACGTGGGCATAGAAAGAGAGAATCTCTCCGACGGGAGGATGAAGGCGGGCTAAGACTTTTGTACGATCAATCCGTAATTGCCAAGGCGATGAGGGCACTGGCCGATTATCGAGGACAGGCCTGCGTCACGCAACTTGACACGACGCAGTTGACTGTTGAAAACGGCAAGACTATATTTTCCGCAATCCGTCTCGGAGCCATCTTCGTAAAGGCTCCCAAAAATAGTGGGAACTTCCGAAACCTCTGGCTTCTTGCCAGCATCTTTCAGAAGACAGTGGCACATCCTGCACGCTTGGAGGCCGCGAAGTGGAATTCTCTCGTCGGACTTTCCTCAAGAGCACTCTGGTCGGAGGTGTAGGTGTTTCCGCTTTAGGATTCGACCTCACTCCCGTCTACGCGCAAACTGCCAGCCTGAAGATTTCCCGAGCCACTGAGACGCGCAGCACTTGTCCTTATTGTTCGGTGAGCTGCGGCGTCCTTATCTACACGCTGGGTGATAAAGCCAAGAACGCGATTCCGCAGGTCGTGCACGTCGAGGGAGATCCCGATCATCCCATCAATCGCGGCACGCTTTGTCCCAAGGGTTCCTCGCTGGAACAAGACATCTTGAATGACAGGCGCCTGCTGAAGCCGCAAGTACGGCGTCCGGGCGCGACCGATTGGGAAGACATTTCCTGGGAACAGGCCTACAGCGAGATTGCGCAGAAGGTAAAGAAGACGCGCGACGACACCTTCATGGAGACGGATGCGCAAGGCCGTACCGTGAATCGCTGCGAAGGAATCTCTTTCACCGGCGGCTGCACCGATACCAACGAGTTTAATTATCTGGTCGTAAAGACCATGCGCAGCCTGGGGGTCTGCTACCTGGAAAACCAGGCTCGTGTTTGACACGGCCCTACGGTCTCCAGTTTGGGGCCAACATTCGGACGCGGTGCGATGACCAATGGTTGGATCGACATCAAGAATACAGACATGATGTTGATCATGGGCGGCAATCCTGCCGAGAACCATCCTTGCGGCTTCAAGTGGGCGGTGGAAGCGAAAATTCACCGCAACGCAAAAACAATTGTCGTTGATCCACGACTGACGCGGACTGCCGCGAATGCGGATATGTATCTGCAAATCCGCGCAGGCGCTGACATCGCATTCCTCGGCGGACTGATCAACTACGCGATCGCGAATAATCGCATCGCGAAAGACTATCTTCTCAACTACACCAACGCCTCCTTCATCATCAAGGATGGGTTCAAGCTTCCCGACGATGGTTTGTACTCCGGATTCGACGCCGAAAAGAAGGTCTACGACAAGGCAACCTGGAACTACGAAGAAGGCGGAGACCTGACGGGCAAGCCAGTCATGCCGACTCCAGAGTCAGACCAGCCGAAGGCCCAGAACGCGCAGAAGACGAGCGATACCGGCGGAGGTCAGGGACATCAGGCCGCCAGCCCTGCAGGTGTATCTGGGGGTGCGGCGCCTGCGCCCATGCTGCCTCCAAAGGTCGCCTTCGATCTCTCTTTGCAGCATCCGCGTTGCGTGTTTCAGCTACTCAAGAAGCAATACGAACGCTACACACCCGAGATGGTTGAGCGCATCACGGGCATTCCGAAAGACCAGTTCCTCAAGGCCGCCGATCTTTACACTTCAGTCCGCAAAGACGGCAACATGAAGAAAGTTTCCACCGTGATCTACGCGGTGGGATGGACCCAGCACAGTTTCGGCACCCAGATCATCCGCACTGCGGCCGTGCTGCAATTGGTGATGGGAAACATCGGACGCGCGGGCGGTGGAGTGAATGCCCTCCGCGGCCATTCCAATATTCAAGGCGCAACCGACCTCGCGGGAATCTTCGACATCCTGCCGGGATACCTGAAAATGCCCAACCCTGCGGACGTCGACCTCGCCACATACATGAAACGGGTGACCCCGACGTCTTCTAAGCCCGACCCGTGGGATTCGTTCAACTATTGGTCCAACACATCGAAGTTCACGGTTTCGTTCTTGAAGGCAATGTATGGTCCCGCAGCAACCAAAGAAAATGATTTTGCTTTTAACTATCTGCCCAAAATTGATCGCAACTATTCCTGGGTCAATATCTGGAACGACATGTACGAAGGCAAGATCAAAGGCTTCTTTGCCTTCGGCATGAACGGGGTCATGATCGGCCCCGATTCCAACAAGAATATCGAGGCTCTGAAGAAGACCGACTGGGTGGTAGTTTGCGAGATCTATCCGGACGAGACCAGCGAATTCTGGCGCGCTCCCGGAATCACTGCCGACGAGCAGAAGAAAATTAACACCACCGTGTACCGCTTGCCGGGCGCGGGCTTCGCTGAGAAAGACGGAACCTTCGTCAACTCCGCTCGCTGGCTGCAGTGGAAGAACGTGGCCGTTCCGCCCCCCGGACAGGCGCGGCTCGATCAAGACATCCTCGCCACGATCTTTCTGAAGGTTCGAGAGCTGTATAAGAAAGAAGGCGGCAAGTTCCCCGATCCGGTGCTGAATGCCGCATTCCCTTACACCACTCCTTACACTCCATCACTCTCCGAAATCGCCAAAGAGATCAACGGCAAAGCGCTCGCCGATATTACCGATCCGAAAACCAATGTCACCATCAAAGCGGGACAGCAGCTTCCCGGCTTTGCGTGGCTGAAGGATGACGGAACGACGCTTTGCGGCAACTGGATTTACAGCGGTTCATGGACCGAGGCCGGCGCGATGATCCAACGCCGCGGCACTGAAGATCCATCAGGACTCGGCATCTATCCCAACTGGGCCTGGTCCTGGCCGGCCAATCGTCGCGTGCTCTACAACCGCGCGTCGTGCGATCTAGAGGGCAAGCCTTGGGATCCCGAACGTCGCCAGGTTTGGTGGGACGAATCCAAGCAAAGCTGGGTTGGCAACGACGTTCCCGACTTCAAACCCGACTCACCCCCGAAGGATCACATGGGACCGTTCATCATGAATCCGGACGGTGTCGGACGTCTGTTCGTTCCGCTCGGCGGCATGCAGGATGGGCCTTTCCCCGAATTCTACGAGCCAATGGAGAGCCCGATCGCGAACCCCTTGCATCCGAACCAGTCGAACAATCCGGTGGTCAAGAAGTACAAGACTGACATGGATAAGTACGGCACCGTGGATCAGGGTTACAACGTCATCTGCACCACGTACCGCCTGACCGAGCACTATCACTACTGGACGAAGAACAATCCCATGAACGTGCAATTGGTGCCGGAACCCTTCGTCGAAGTTCCTCACGAACTCGCGGAGCAGATGGGCTTGAACGGCGGCGAGAAAGTGAAAGTCACCAGCGCTCGCGCGACCTACATCGCGAAGGCGATGGTCACGCGGCGCATTCACGCTATGAATGTGGATGGCAAGAAGATGTATCAGATCGGCATCCCCATTCATTGGGGCTTCCGTGGAATTGCCGAAGACGAAGGCAAGACGGCTAAGACGCTGGCGAATCAGTTGACCCCAACCGTCATCGACCCCAACGCATTCACGCCGGAATTCAAAGGCTTCCTCGTAAAGCTTGAGAAAGTCTAGAAAGGAGTGGAACCAGATGGCTGACCGAAAAACACTGCAAGCGGAACGCATCTCAGGCCACTCCGGGGCCTCGCCGGGCTTCGAGATGCAGCGCGACCTCAAGGTCTGCAAACTGGTCGACACCACCACGTGCATCGGATGCAAGGCCTGCGAAGTGGCGTGCGTCGAGTGGAACGACATGCCGTTTAGTCCGACCACCTTCGACAATACCTACCAGACCATGCCGGAGACCCGCTGGAACTTCTGGAACCTGATCAAGTTCAACGAGCACCAGCGGCCTGACGGCACCATCCAGTGGTTGATGCGCAAAGATCAATGCATGCACTGCGCCGATCCGGGATGCATGGCGGCCTGCCCGGCAGACGGGGCCATCGTTCAATATGCGAACGGCATCGTCGATTTCAATCAGGAGAACTGCATTGGCTGCGAGTTCTGCGTCTCCGGGTGTCCGTTCGATATTCCCCGCTTCAATCCCGCGACGAAGAAGGTTTACAAGTGCACGCTTTGTTCCGACCGCGTCGGACAAGGTTTGGAACCTGCGTGCATCAAGGCGTGTCCCACGGGCTGCCTGAAGTTCGGCACTAAAGAAGACATGTTGTTCATCGCCAATGAACGTAGCAAGCAACTGCGCGATGAATTCGATATGCCGAATGCGGGCGTTTACGATCCGCAATCGGTGGGCGGAACGCATGTGATCTACGTGCTGCATGACGCCACGGATCCTGAGCGCTACGGGCATCTACCAAAGAATCCGACGATTCCCTGGAGCTACACCATCTGGAAGTGGCTGGCGAAACCGGTCCTGGGAACATTCGCGCTGTTCGGATTGGTGGGCGTGCTTTTGCACTACGTGACCGTCGGCCCGCGCCGTCCGCAGCCAGAACCGCCGCAGAAGGACGGAGGAAAGCAATGAGCACCGCGATAGATCGCTTCGACGACAAGGCTCGCCGCACCTTCGACTCTATCGGCCGCACCGAGGTGTACCGCGGAGAGCTTCTGCGGCATCCCGTGTACACGCGGGTTCTGCATTGGGCAGTGGCGCTTTTCTTCTTCCTTGCGCTGTTCTCGGGCTTCGGCATTTACCTTCCCTGGCTCTTCCGCTGGTTCACTCCTATTTTCGGTGGTGGCCCGCTCGCCCGCGCCATGCATCCCTGGTTCGGCTTGGGATTCGTCGTCTTCTTTTCGCTGCAGGTGTTGAACTGGCTTAGGCCGATGACTTGGACGAAGACTGACACGGAGTGGATACTAAACATCAAGAGGGTAGTGAGTGGCGCGGAGACGCTCGAAGCGCCGGAGACTGGCTTCTTCAATGCCGGACAGAAAGCTCAGTTTTGGGAGATCGTCGCAGGATCCATCGCGTACCTGATCACCGGAATCATTATGTGGATCGGCGCCCCGACCTTCGGGCGCCTAGCGGTTGCAATCAGCTACGTAATCCACGACATCTCGGCGCTCATCATGCTCGGAGGAATCTTCATCCACATCTACCTGAGCACCATCGGCGAGCCTGGGACCTTCCATTCGATGACGCGCGGAGCCGTGAGCGAAGCTTGGGCGTGGACATTCCATCCAGCCTGGTACAAACAAGTCACGGGACGTGACCCGCGCCAGGCTTACGAAGAAGCTAAGCGAAAAATGGACGCTGCGCAGTAAGCTCGCGTTTCAAAATGAGAACCTGTCACTCTACTGAGTACAGGTACATCGTGCAGAGTCTTTCTTCCACACCTCAAAGTGCGCGAGCGCGCACTTGCGATCGATATACATTCTTTTACATTCCAGAATTGGAATTCCCTTGACAATCTTTGCTACAGGAATCAGTATCCGTCCCACGTCGGGCGCAACTCTCCCCCGATGCCTTGGAAAGCAAACTCCACCCGGTAACTCCAGCAGCTTTACGAGAAACAAAAAGGAGAAGCATGGCAAAGAAGATGCTTTTGGCAGCAGCGCTCATCGCAGCAATGATTTTGCCGGCAGCCGCACAGAACGGAAAGGCCCGGCCCTTCATCGACCGACAAATCCTCGGAGGAACAGCACGCAACGGCAATCCTCCGACCGTTCCGTCTTATTGCAACCCGTGCCTGGCTTATGGCGGCGATTGGGATCCTAACTCCACCGTCTGGGTCGCCTACGCAAACTGGAACACGACTGGCTTAGGGACAGCCACCGCCTACGTCCCCTTTGTCGTTCCTGCCGGACATACCTGGACGGTCACCGGACTGTTTACGAATGACCTGGCCCTCAATATCAGCACGATCGATCCTCCCACGGCTGCATGGTCGATCTCGAGCGGTGTCTCGAAGGGCGTTGGTGGCACCACCATCGCTTCAGGCACCGACTCTGCCACCTTCAATCCCACAGGACGCAATTACCAGAACACGTATTTCGAATACACGACGCTGGTAAATCTCTCGTCGCCGGTGGTACTGACCGCTGGAACCTACTGGCTATCGGTTGTGCCGCCTTGCACCAACGCTAACGATGGATCGTGCGGTTCGGCAGCGTATTACATCACCGACAGCACTTCCAAAACGAACCAATCGGGTCCGCCAGAGCCGGTCCACCGTTCGTTCACGTTTTCCTCTACCTTCGGCTACGACTACCTCAACCTCTGCTCTCCTACCGAGGGCTATCTTCCTCCGTCCTGCTCTGTAATGTCTGCCGGTGTCATTGGCACGCATGACTAAGTAGGCAAAGCTGACCGCTCCCCCGCGAGCCTGATCCTGTTGCGATCAGGCTCGTTTGCTTTTTTGGATTACTTCTTTTGGATGGATTCCAGGTATTGGGTCAAATTCTCCAGGCGCACTCTTCCCCAATCCCGATCGAAATCGATCTCATGAAACAGTGGACCCCAGATGGGCATCCTTTTCGAGCCATGCGCGGGAATGAGATCGTCCGATCCCAACAGGATGGTTGTCTTCACATGAAGCGCGGGAAATGTGCCGCCGCTTGCCCGCGACAATCGAGTGAGGTCTGGAACCCTCTGCTTGAGCGCCGGAGCTGCCGGACCATCGCCGCGTGCGTCCCCGCCATGACAAGCCGCGCAGTACGTCTGGAAAATCTCGGCACCGTCCACCGGTCGGACCGGCAGTTGAGGACGGTTTTTTACTTGCGCGGAAAGAACGAAGACTCCTGGAAACAGTACCAGTAGGGCGAGCAACCGCGTCGGCATTTGTTGTTGCACCTGGGCCTCCGCGAAGAACCGCCTGGGTGAACTCCAGGTTCGGTCCCACCATACTCTTGGTGGGCACGCCGCGCGGTGACTCACATAACAGTAGGTTGTGACGTCGTGCGACACGCTTCCGAACCGCAGCAAGCGGAACACTGCCGCTGGGGCTGTAGTCAGACCATGTGGGGGTGGGCGCCTCCGCCCGCTCTGGCGTCGCGGCTCTTGCGACGGCTACTCTCATCTCTGCTCGGGCACCGATAACTCCGCGGGCTCACTCCAAATTCCTCACGAAACGCCCGGTTAAAATTCGACACGTCGCCGAACCCGCAATCGAGGGCAATGTCTAAAACCTTTGCAGGCTCAGTTGACAACCGAAGCGCTGCTTTCCGCAGTCTTATCCTGCGCACATACCGGTGCGGCGTCACTCCAGTAATCTGCTCGAACGTCCGCAAGAAGTGATACGGACTTAGACCCGCTTCCCGCGCCAGTTCTCCCAATCTCAACTCTGAATCCGAATGCCTCTCAATCCATCGCGCGGCCCGTGCAACTCCTCGAATCGCACTTGGACTCGCCGCCCTCGTCGCTCGACTTGATCCGATGGCAACCTGCGCTACCTGAGTAGCCAACTGAATGCCGAGTTCTTCCCAGACCGCAACCGCTTCGCCGTCGGCTGCTGTGAGTCTCGCGCAAGCCTTCGTCACGACGGGCGAAAGCTGCCGCTGGGATGGCAGCCGGAGAACCGGGAACCCTGCTCCAGCAACACCTTCATCGGCCAGCAACCGTTCGAAATACTCTGGCTCAAATTGAAACGACAGGCAACGATCTCCCTTGCCGTGCTCATGTCCGCACTCAAAGCATTGGCCGGGGTTGCCGAGAAAAAGCGAGCCCGGCGTCATGAGCTCATTGCTCACGCCCTGGCGGCCTTCAGATCGGTAGCGGAAAGTTCCCTCAAGAACGATGGCGATCGAAAACAGCGAGTGTTGCTCCTCGAACGGGCGGTCTTGAGGACTGCAGGTACAGAGAACGTCCGACACTTCCCAGCCGGCCCCTGCAGCCACAACTCGTCGGCTGGTCGTGCCGGCGGTGCCGCTCGCGGCGCGGCGCGATAAAGCCTGCTCTAAACTCATCGCAATTTTCGCCAAGAACCGCTCTCCCCTCGCACTTTATAACTCTGACTGCTCAGTTGGATGATTTCGGGAGGTCGAAAGATGAACATTACAACAGCACGGGAGCAGGATTTCTACTCACTTCTAGCGGCTCCGGCCCGCTCGCCGGAAATCCCCGAGTCACAGGACCTTTACGGCTGGCTCGTCGGAAGCTGGGGGTTACAAGTTCTCCACTATAAAGCCGTCGATGTATCGGCCCAGGGCCTTGAAGCAGAAGCTCATTTCGCATGGGTGCTTGAGGGCCGCGCCATCCAGGATGTCTGGATCATGCCTCGACCAGCCGATCGCACCGCGAACATGGATAAGACCAACAACATGTTTGGCACCACGCAGCGCGTGTGGGATCCCGCAATTCAAGCGTGGCGTATTCGCTGGATCAATCCCGCGACTGGACATCGCGAAGACCAAATTGGCCGCCGCAGCGGCGAACGCATCGTGCAAGTAGGCCTGCGCCTCGACGGCACTCCTACACGATGGTCGTTTACCGAGATCACTCCCGATTCGTTTCACTGGATCGGCGAAGCCCTCAATCCCGATGGAAGAACCTGGAATCTGGAAGGCGAATTCCTCGCTTCACGCATTCGATAAACAGGAGAACACTCAATGAACGATCAAGATCTTCGCCAACACATCGTAACCTTACTCAAAAGCGACCATGCTCACGCGAACTTCGACAACGCGGTGAAAGACATGCCGCCAGCCCTTCGGGGGAAAAAGCCTGAAGGGGCCGAGCACTCACCATGGCAGGTGCTGGAACATCTGCGCATCGCGTTGTGGGACATCCTGGAATTCGCGCGCGACTCCAAGCACAAGTCACCCGAATTTCCCCAAGGCTACTGGCCGCGCACGCAATCTCCGCCCGACGATAAAGCTTGGGACAAGAGTGCGGCCAGCTTCCGCTCCGATCTGGAAGCCCTCATCAAGCTGGTGTCGGACGAAAAAACTGACCTGTTCGCCAGGATTCCGCACGGAGACGGGCAAACGGTCCTGCGGCAGGCCCTGGTTGCCGCCGATCATAACGCCTACCATCTGGGCGAGCTCGTGCTTCTACGACGGCTGCTCGGCGCATGGCATTGATCGGAGACGAAAAACGGGTGGGAGAGCTCCCACCCGTTTGATCAGTCCCCATATCGCAAAAAATGCTTCCTGGATCAGTTCTGAATCTTCATCCGTTGGGATGTTTTTCGGTGAGAGATTGGGGCGGACATCGTCATCCCATCTTGGTGCCGGGAGGGGGAGTCGAACCCCCAAGACCCGAAGGTCGGCGGATTTTGAGTACACAGAAGAGTTCTGAACCGTTTGGAAAATTCTCTACTCCACTTGATTCCTCAACGGCTTACAACTCTGCCAAGTTGAGTTGTTGTGACCCCATCTGCACCGTTTTGAGCTTGGAACTACTACAGTTTTACTACAGTGTCCCGAGCGGGAAAGCGGGACTCGTCGCCCTCCAGCCCCGACGCAGTAGAGACGAGACATCCACATGGGCCACTGCTCCGGCAGAGCCTCTCTTCTTGATAGGTATTGTTCCTCCGAATGTGAGCGGTTGTGAGCAGACACTCAAATCCGTACCAGATAGGATTTTGGCTGTTCCACTCCGGATGCTCCAGGTTCCCAGGCCGGAACTCAACCGGTGCATAGTGCGCGAATATTCCGCGCAGGACCGACAGCAAAATCAAATCCTAAGTGAAACCTCGGACCGCCGCTAGGCGAGAATCTTAGGAGGATTCCATGAAAAGAGCATTCCTACTGGTGGTTGTATCGGCCCTGCTGGTGATGTTGGGTTTTGCGCAGACTCCCGACACTGGCAGCAACACGGACCCGGCCAATGTTAAAGGTTGCCTAGGTGGATCTGATGGCAACTACACAGTTGCGGAAGACGGCACTCGTCAGATTTTCAAGATCACCACCAGCAGTGTTGATCTCAAGCCACATCTGGGCCATGACGTAAAACTCATAGGGCACAAAGGAAGCGAAGCCGTGAATTCTGGTCCTGACAACAGCTTTACTGTCACCGAACTGGCCATGATCTCCGAACACTGTGCCGCAGCCGCGGCTGCACCTGTTACGACTGTCAACCCGTCTTCGGACGGTGTCATCGCACCCGCAACGGACGCCGTGGCACCCAGTGCGACCATCGGCACACCCGCTGCAGACACTCCGCCACCCGCCGCGACGGCAAGCCCGTCTTCACCGACTGTCATCCCGCCCGATGCGGACACCGCTGCACCCAGCGCGCCGGTCAGTACACCGGCTGTGGACGCTCCGGCAACCGCTCCGGTGGAAAGCCCGTCTTCGGCGATTGTCAGCACACCCGCTGCAGCCACTGCTCACGCAACCCGAATGGCAGCTCATCCTGCCAAACAGTCGGCAACACTGGCTGCAGCCGCCATTGCACCTGCTGTGGCTGCCAGCCCCTCCACGGAGCCTATCAGCCCGCCCACTGTGGACGCCGCAACACCTGTTGCGACGGCTACCCCACCTGCGGAGGCCGTCAACACATCTGCTGCACCCGCCACTACACCTACCGTGGCGCATGGAAGTGGATCTCTGTGGCTCTTGATTTCGTTTGTTGTGCTGGTAATCGTGTTAGGCACGATGGCTCCCCTCGTCGGTAGATGGAGAAAACGGAAAATACTGGAGCGGACCGGCAAGCAAAATCTTTCTTTCACGAATAAAACGACTTCCGATCAAGAGAAGCCTGAACCGCGCAAAGTTGCCTAGGCCGTGCTGAAGGTGGTGACCTGGGCGTCCACGGCTCGAGAAATCAATAGAGACATTAAGTTCCAGCTAAAGTCGGGATTGCCATCGAACTAGAATGCAAAGCCCGGCAAGCGCTGGTATCAATGTCGGAGCGGCCAAGGGAAGTTGTCTCGGCGCAAAGTTGCGGCTAGTGGTCTGCGGCCGCGCGGTGCTGCCAACCGGACGCGGCGGAGGCGCAACTGCGTGTTTTGGCGTGAAATAGTGCACCGTCACGTCCTCGTTTCTCGGAACTTCTTTCGATTGAACGAACTGAAAGAGCTTCGGAGTGGCAATGAAGAATTCTTGGTAACCGTGGTGGGAAGCAACGGTGACAAGGACTTCAAAGTCAAACGAAAGCATTTTCAGGCTTTGTTCGGAGGCAAGGTTACGATTGATCCCAGTTTCCCTGTGGAACCGACGGACGAGGTGACTACCACGGCGAAGGCACCCACGACGCCTGTGTCTAAAGATGACAGCTTCAAAATCGCGCGACAGACCGAATCCCCTGCTACGGAAATGGAGAGCGGAACGGTGCATCCAGCAACCCAACCCGCGCAACCAGGTTCGTTGGCAACCGCCAAGCTCCCGGCCCAACCAGCAAAGGAAGCCTTCCTTGGCGCTGGGTCGAATGAGAAGCCACGAGTTCGACGGGACGGCGTCATCGTTTCCGAGGTAACGCCAGGAGGACCGGCCGACGAGGCTGGCATTCGGCCTAGTGACTTCATCCTTGCTCTGGGCGACCACTACGTCTTCACTGTCGAGGACTTCATTCAGGCGATTCATCAGTATCAGCCGGGGTCGAAGGTCAATATCCGTTATCGGCGATACGCGACAATCTATGACACCTATGTGGTTATGGGGAGTGCGCCAGAAAGTGCACCTTCAACTCACTGAGTCCGTCACTCGGGACCTCCTATTTCGCTAAGAAGCAGATCACGCCGAGTTTTCTTAAGGGCTCGACGTGCGTCCGAGGACCGGGCATCGGTTGCGGGGCCGGTTTGAACATCGGCATCTGAGATGGCGTTCAAAACGGGGCAACTCGGGCGTTCTCAGCTCTCAAAGTCGTCGCAGATGTCTTCTTATCTTACAGATATACAATATTCAGCAGAAATATCTCTCATAGTTGCCGTATAAACGCTCGTCTCGGGCTGTGTGCACCTTTGCTCCATCCCACCCTCAGAATCCTTCCTAGTGGTCAGCAAACGGGGTTAAACCACCGGCCTACAGGCCCAGTAGACCACATATTTTTCGCCCAGCCTCGAAAATGCCCCTAATCTCCAATCGGTGCCAAAACTGCAGAAGACGATAACCGGAGCGCTGAGAGCTGCAGACGGACTTCCCCCATTCTCATCGGTCTGTTTATTTTCGATGCGGATCTATGTCGAGGAAGGTCAATGATGACCACGGGATGCTGCTGAGGCGTAGTTCCTTGCCAATTAGCTTTAATTCGACACACTGGAGATCGCCGTCAATGCTGTACACAACAAATGTGCCCTTCTGGCCTAGGGCTGCTACGCGGTCCCCAATCGTTGGTATGCGGTTCTTCGCCAAGCTCGACAGTTTCCCACAGATTAGCTGAACCGCGCCAGCCCTGTGGAGTTCGAACTGCGCCACTACCCGGAATTGCTAACGAAAACATGCGATACCACTCAGGACCCCTCAAAAGATCAATGAGTGCTGGCGATATTTCGTGCATGCGCCGCCCGTGCCGGGGCAAATTACCGCGGCGTCGATGCCGGATTGGCGGGGAAAACTGAGAATTCACCCACCCAAGGTGCAATGAGCGAATTCGCGATGTTGCGCCAAACGACAACAATGGCGAGCTTCAAATCCACAGCTCAATGCTGAACACAGTTCTGCACAGCGATCTACGATGCGCAGTTCACTGGATCCTAGTAATCCAATTGAAGAGAAAGGCAAATGAAGTCATTCTGCACCAGAAATGTGTAGAAAGTCGCTCAGGCAATTCGCCGCGCACCGTTCTTAGGATGCTCACGCAGGATTCCTTCGATCTGGGTTTGTAATTCAGTCGCCATGTTCTTTTTCGCATCCTCGAAACTACTGCCACGGACGGTGACCGAAGGACTCCTAGAGAGCCCCTTCCAGCCGTCATCTTCCGACCAGAATTCGCACTCAATGGGTATGCTGGCACTCACCTCTAGTTTCACTACTTGAGAAGTCATAACTACCTCCCCCGAGTCCTGCTCTCTAGCCGATCATCGTGGGCTCGATGAAAGTCTCGTCCAAAGTTGGTTGCCGGATGACGCACAAAATAGGTCTAGCTGCTCACCATCGCTTGGACAATAGGCGTATCAGAACCCTGACGCAGTCTGCCCTGAGCAGGAAGCCAATCCGGTTGTGCTCACCATCAAGAGAGCATCAGGCGTTGTTTCGCATTCGAAAGCAAGCTGCGTCGAATCTTCATGGGGAATCGATGGAGCTACAACCGGAAGCGGAACTATCGCTCGCAGGCTCGTTCCATGACGATCCGATTGTATTTCAAGCTTGCCGTTCAGTTCGTTCAGGCGCTCGCGCATTCCGGCCAGACCCACGCCCGTTTCCGAGCTCGCTTCACGAAGTCGGTTCAATCGCTCCAACGGTATGCCACGTCCGCAATCTCGTATCTCAAGCAGCGCCGTTTCGGCTTGGTACTGAAAACGGATGCTGACCTCCAAAGCTCCAGAGTGGCGATGCACATTCGTCAGGCTCTCTTGTAGCACACGGAAGAGAGCGGTCTCGATTGTGATAGGCAATCGTTCAGGTTTGCTCGCGAGATCCAGCCTTATCTTAATCCCGCTTCGCTTCCCAAAGCCGTCGATGTACCACTGTGCGGCCGAATTGAAACCTACCTCGTCCAACAGCGGAGGATGCAGCAGGTATGAAGTGGTGCGAATTTCCTGGATCGCCTGATCAGCCAATGCAGTAATCTCGGCCAACATGTCGGACGTACACTGGTTTCGCTTTAGTCTTTCCTCGAGGACCCCTATGCCCATTTTCAGTGCGGCAAGTGTTTGACCCGTACTGTCGTGCAAGTCACGGGCTACTCTCCGTCTCTCCTCGTCCTGCACCTTGAGGAGCCGCTGGGAAAGGTTCTGCAATGCTGTTGTGCGTTGTGAGACCAGTGATTCAAGTTGAGCGTGCGACAGCCTTGATTTTTTCAAATTCTTTGAAAGAGTCCCCATGGGTCCTCCTCGTAGCGGTTGGGCGACACGAACGCTTCCTTCAGAGTTCCTGAATTCTTTCATTCAGTGCCTCCGGAGGTCTGGTCACAATTGCTCGCATGACCTGAGCATGTTTATCCGGGTTTTCGGCAATGGCCTCGCCGGGTGTCGTCCTTTGGCGGCCTTCATTTCCACAGCCTCGGCAGCGGACAGCTTCCGATCCCGGTGTGGCTCGGTGCGCAGGGCACCGTCATGGAGTTCACACGCATCGCCCGTCGCTGCACCACAAGTAGGACAAGGCACGGATAATATCTGTTTCGCGGTTAGTTCTCTGGTTTTCATCCCCAAAGATTGCAACGTCTTACCGCTACTAGAATGCTCAATATTGCTCATTTTCAACCTCTTGGCCGCGCAGCAGTTTTTACTCGACTCCGCCGGCGATTCCTCCCAATTCTGTGCAAAAGTGAACACTTTTTGTGATTTCAATTCTGGCAAAATACTGAAGGGTGTAGCTCGACGCTAGGAGAATCATTGAGAGCATCCTCTGTGCCGGCATAAGAAAAAACGCGATTTCGACCCATCGAAATTCCTTGCCACGATTGGGGAGGGTCGGAAAGTCGTCGCCTTTCCGAGAAAGCAGACAATCTTCGCACAGGGAGATGTGGCTGGTGCAGTCTTTTATATTCAGGAAGGCAAGGTGAGACTCACGGTTGTATCCGAAAGGGGCAAGGAAGCAACCCTGGGCATATTGAACGAGGGAGAGTTTTTCGGAGAAGGTGCCCTGGCAGGACAGCCGTTACGCATGGGGTCTGCAACCACGATGACGGGCTGCGAACTTTTGCAAATTGACAAGAAGGCCATGATGCTTGCGCTCCACCGAGAATCCACGTTCTCTGATCTGTTCGTTGCGTATCTACTCGCGCGAAACATCCGATACGAAGAGGATCTGGTTGACCAACTCTTCAATTCCAGCGAAAAGAGGCTCGCTAGGGTTCTGCTGTTGCTGGCTCACTTTGGTAAGGACGGCGTGCCCGAGTCTGTCATCCCCAAGATCAGTCAGGAAACGCTCGCCGAGATGGTGGGCACTACCCGGTCGCGCGTTAGTTTCTTCATGAACCGGTTCAGAGAGTTAGGCTTCATCAACTATGACGCCGCAAGTGGATTGCAAGTTCATAGTTCGGTTTTGAATGTCGTCCTTCACGACTAGATCCCCAGCACCTCAAGCCCAAAGCGCTACTCCCGGAAGGGCGATGGCCATTCATGCATCGGCTGGCTCCAATCCGGAGAGCGGTGTTATTTTCGTCGCAACCAACACCTCCAACAACGTGGCCGTGTTACGAACGCTTCCCGAGATGGTGACGAGCGCTGCGGAGACAACGGGGTGTAGCTCGGCCAACGAGTCTAAACGGTCACTCACGTTGTAGAGTTGCTTAACTTCGTGCAGAATCGCAATCGAAGACATGAGGTATCCGGCTTTCCTGAGACCTAAGAAAAGAAAACTTCAGGTGGCTGACTTAGTTCAAAGACCCGAAAGAGGGTTCGGGGTCTGCTAACGTGGAACCCCCTCATAAAATGCCGCGAGATTCGGATCGCACAGCATGGTGACGCGTTCATCCTGCGATCGCGTTTAGCCGCGCCAGCGAGAGTATCCCCAGCCCCCGCCACCGAGCAAAAACAGCACCAAAAGAACAATCAATACGGTCGACATGTTGTACCTCATTTGTGAGAAGGATGCTGACGGCTTTTGTAACGGTCGTCACACTTCTTCACTACACAACATCATATAAGTGGCCAAGAAGGGACGTCTGGTCACATTGGATCACTCTGAGCGATTCGATCGGTTGCTGCGACGACACTATCCCAATTAATTATTAGAAGTGTGCAGTTTGGACCGGTCGTGCCATTCTTTCCAGGCCTATGCTGTATCGGGCCAGCCGATGAAGAGTCGTGGCGAACCGCGATCGTCTTGGCCGGGGAAAGAAAACACTTATGACCAATGGTGCTAGTAAGCTCATACCCAAATTGCGTAGAGCTCCCCAACCACCGCTATCATACGCTGGGGCGATTCCTGACTCAGACCGCGCCAAGAGGCCAGCGCTCTCCGAGCCCTCTGCCACCGGCCAGGAGTTGACACCCGGAGATCGGGTCGAGGGTTTGGGCACTTTCGGAAAGCCGACGGGAGAAATCGGCACAGTGGAGCGAGCGAACGAAGAGGACGCGGTCGTCAAGTGGGATGACGACGGTCGCACGAGACTCCGCCAACCGTCGCTTAAGAGGATCTAAGCGGTCCGATCGATGTTGTTTACATCCGCGATTTTCGAGACTTTGAGAGTCGAGATGTCCAACTCGGACGTCATGCGCAAATACTTTTCCGCCTACGAAAACTAAAGATCGATGACTGTCGTAAAGTCCCCATTTCACTCGTAACCATTCGGTTACAAGTGTAAACGCCTGGTTACGTAAACTAGCCTGGATTCTTGTGGGCAGCGTGATCGGCGCAAACATGAGATTCAAACTCTTTGTCGCGCTGCAACTCGAAGTTGCGCATCATTTCATCGAAAGATTTGCCTTGAGGGGCACCGGAAGGTTTGAACCGCCATCCACATTCAGAACAACCAAAACCCCGAAAATGCTTCAGCTCAATCCATACCAGCTTCCTGCTCATGGCTGCCTCTGTCTCTGCGCCAACGAGTACTAGCGTGCTGTCATACGGATAAAAGCGCAGTCTACGTGCGCCAATATCGATGGGTCTGTCGGGCATCCTACATACCTAGATTCTGTTCCGGCGCCACGCCCGGAGTTCTCCCTTGGGGTTGTGCTCTAATCGGCTCGCTCTACCACCCTGATCGCGCTCTGCGCCACGAGTCTCTTGCTTGAATGTGCGTTATTGCTCAGACCCGGCTTTCAAATCCGAGGTAACTTCGTGAGCGGTTAGAAAGGAGTCCCGCTATGGCCCCGCACCTTAGAAGAGGAAGATTGGAGACCCATCGCAGAGCAGGAAAGAACTGGACCCGCAGAAGCTGATGATTTTGATTGGGAAGCTTTGCTGCTCGTTAGAGGCTGAGCGCAGAGAGAAGCCTCGGGGGAATGAGCCAGAGTCTTTTCTCGGCAACTAGGTGGACACACGATTACCCAAAGGATGATTTATGGAGGGCAAACGCAGCCGAGTCGTGCAGTCCGGCGAGCGGACGAATACCCAAGGGAAACCAGTTAGCAGCCTCATACTCCTATCGATTTCCGATAGCGACTACGGCGCATTGCGTCCCCATCTCGAATACGTCAGCTTGCCAAACCATATAGTCCTTCATGAGGCGGGTGGAAAGCTAGAATTTGCGTATTTCCCGAATCGAGGTTTGATTTCTCTTGTAGTCGTAATGAAAGATGGAAGAACGGCCGAAGCTGGCTTAGTTGGAAGTGAGGGCTTTACGGGCACACTGGCGGCTGTTGGCCTGAGGAGGAGCCCGCTTCATGCGGTGGTGCAAATCACCGGGAATGGGTTTCGGGTCGAGGTCGGTGCTTTGCAGAACACGTTGAAATCCGCTCCACACCTGCAGCTGGCGTTAAGCCGGTATGCCGCAATTCGGAGTATGCAGGTTGCACAAACAGCGGCGTGCAATCGGCTGCACGATATTGGGCAGCGCCTCGCACGGTGGTTGCTAATGACTCAGGATAGAGTCCATTCAGGGTCGCTGCCCATCACTCATGATTTTCTCGCAACGATGTTAGGAACAGATCGACCTAGCGTGAGCGAGGCAGCTGGTGTCTTGCAGAAAAAGAAGCTCATCGAGTACACCCGTGGCGCAGTAAAGATCGTGAACCGCAGGAAACTTGAAAACTCCGCCTGCGAATGCTATGGAGTTATCCAACAGTACGACGGCGAGCTTGGCTTGAAATAATACCGTGAAGACTAGCCAGTGCTTTGCTTGGCGACCCCAAAACGTTGTTGGCATAACATCCCCATTTCACTCATCGACATTCAAAAAGGCGAAACAAAAGCGCAAGCTTGTGAAATCGCCTTCCATGAGAAGGCCGGTCGGAGTCAAGTCGATTTTGTTCTTGCTTTGTGAAACATCGTTTTTCTCTTGCCGAGGAGCCACTGTCGCCATGCTTCCATTCGCACTCTCGAGGAGCGATTCGTTCGCTCGGTGCAGGTTGGGCGTTCTCGGTTCAGCCGGTGCTGCCATCTGATTGGCGCCCTGTGGTTCTACTCTTAATGAGAGTCGAACCTTGGGCCAGGCGATTGACGCAGTCACCGCAACTCGGCTTTGGCTTTTGTCTTTCCTCTTCCTGGAACGGTTTTGACTTTGGTTTTGCGTTTTGTTTTACGCAGCCACGGCAACGTTCACGCGGCTGCTGTTGTGCAACGGTTGGTAGACTTCTCCGCTCACCCACAGATGATGCAGCAGCACCGCCAGCTTTCTCGCCGTGGCAATGATGGCTCGCTTCTTCCCACTTTTTCCGCCGCGCTCGGCCAGCTTCAGTCCCCAGCGCCGCAAGTCACAATCAATGCCAAACGGGCCCAGGATATGCTGCGCTCCCTGCACCAGCAGCGTGCGCAGATAAGGATCGCCTTCCTTGCTGATATGCATCTGCGGCTGGCTCTGGCCCGAGTTTCTCCGCCCTGGTTGCAGGCCCAGATAGCAGCCCACGTCGCGGCTCTTGCCAAAGCGATGTGGATCTTCCAGTGTCAGCAAGAATGTGAGTGCGATCAGCGTGCCCACTCCCTTGATCTGCTTCAGCAGCGCCACCTGCGGATAGCTCTGTGCGGCCAGCGCTTCGATGCGGTCGTTGTACTCGGCGATGCGTCCACTCAAGGACTCGATCTCGGCCAACAGCGGCTCGAGTGCACTCTGCAGCTCCGGACTCAAGCTCTCGGCTTTCTCCGGATTCATGTTGCGCACGTTGCAGCCGCGCAGCCGCTCGCCATAGCTTTTGGCCAAGCTGCGTGCGGTGTTGACCAGGGACGTGCGCGCCCGCACCAGTGCGGCTCGGGCTCGAATCACCGTCAGATCGGCTTGCGCCTGTGCGCTGCGATGCTTCACCGGACACAGCAACTTGGGATCGATTCGTGCCAGCCGCGCCAGCGTTTGCGCATCCAGCCGATCGTCTTTCTTGCGGCTCTCCCCGATCAGCCGCACCTTGCGCGCATGCGCCACGATCACTTCGTGTCCCAACCCGCTCAACAAACGGCTGATCCATGGCGAATGCGTCCCGGTTTCCAGCGCTACCCGGCTGCGCGGCATGGCACCGAACCTTTCGCCCAGCGCTTTCGCATTCGTGCCCACGCGCTGCTCCAGTTGGATGCGGCCGGCTTCATCCAGCACGCAGTACCAACTGTTGCGGTCTCCCAGGTCTAATCCAACCGTTAGTCGTTGCTGAGAAATATTGCTGCCCTGCTTCGTCGCTACAGTGCTAACCTTCTTCATTGCCGGTCTCCTTTTTATCTGTGCCTTGAGCACGTCGATAACTTGGGAGCGTACAGCATCCCGTCTGGAGACCGGCCTTCTCATCCCATCTGTTAACATCAACCATCCGTGCTCTAACGATGAAGTTGTACTGCTTTACTTCCGGCTTGTGACGCGGATACTAACTAAGACCAAGTTCCTTTTGAGAGGAGAAGAGCAGATGCCTATTCAACGGCTGGGAACAACCGAAGGCATGAGTGTTCCGGGGATGAAAACAGTCCCGATTATCAGCTATGCCCTCGTGCATAACGACGTCGTTAGTCTCTGCGGTATTCCTGGTGACCCAGTCGGCGATGTCAAGGCGCAGACCAGACAGGTGCTGGAGCGTATCGACCAGCTTTTACAAATGGCTGGTACTGACAAGTCGAAGCTTTTGGTGGCCCAGGTCTGGCTGGCGGATATGAGTGATTTTGACGATCACAACGCAGTCTGGAACGACTGGGTCGATCGGCAAAATCCTCCTGTGCGTGCTTGTGTTGGAGCGCCGCTCTGGCACGCAGGCGTTCGCGTTGAAATCATGGTGACGGCTGCGAAATAGCTATGCTCAAGTATCGACATTTAGGAATTTCTCCGAACCGAAGTAAGATCGAATTTCGCCAGGATAGGGCGGTCTAGAGACTTTGGGAAGATTCTACGGTAACTTCCAATCCAGCGCGTAGATCTCCTGGGTGCTGATGTCGCGGACGAGTAGGGGCGAGCCATCTGGCACCAGTCCGCTCCATTCCCCCCATTGCGGGAAAAACCTGCGGATGTTATTCAGACTTACAACTCGCGCTACTTGTCCATCGGCGGGAGACACGCGAAAAAATGCTGGATCGACCGTGAACGAGGTGTCGAAACCCGCGTATTTGCTGTCCCGCGACCAGGTCATGTAGCCGATGGTTCCTATCTTGTCCGCCAGCTGGCGCCATTTTTGTGTGGACATATCTAAGAGCAATAACTTCTGGTTGTCGGCGCTGATAGCGATTACCCACCGGCCATCCGGAGACCAGCGCGGGCAACAAATTCCATCCGAGCCTACGACCTGGGTCACGGCGCGCGTTTTCAGATCCAGCAACATGATCTTGGCGGGCTCGGAGTCACCCGGGAGTGGGAGTACGCCGTACATCAACGCGCTTCCATCTTTGGACCAAGTAGGATCGAGGTCGCTTTTCCCCGACGAAATCTGTTCCGGGCTACCGCCTTCAGCGGAAATAACATAGATCCTGTTGGGATCGCCCGGTTTCGCAGCGGTGAAGGCGATTTGCCTGCCATCCGGCGACCAATGCGGCACGGTCACGTGCAACGGAGGATAGGTCAGTTGAATCCTGTCGCTTCCGTCGAGTTTGCTTCGCCACAGGGTCGCATCGGTCAACCGGACATAAGCCGCAAACTCGCCGTCGCGCGAGAAGTCGACCTGGATTGCGTCGCTGTTGGGTAAGAAGGGCAGGAACGCACCAGACTTGGCGTCATAACGCACCATTTCCCCGCGCGGTTGCCAGCCCTGTGCGAACAGCTTCCTGCCGTCTCGACTCGGGAGTGGGCTACCGAAGTTTATTGGTCCAGTTGTCAGTTGCATGGGGTCGCGGCTGACCCTGCGCCAGAACGGATTCTGATCGGGCAGCACCCAAAGGCTGGAGAGTCCGTTGCGGGTACTCTGGAATACGAAGTACCGTCCGTCAGATGTCCAATTGCCGCAACACTCCTGCGGAGGCGTGTTCCAGTCGGGGGACAACAGCGGATGCGGACTAGTCCCGTCGGCGCGGGCTTCCCATAAAGAAGACACACCTGCGGACACTAGCGAAACCGTATAGCGCAGGCGCGACCCGTCCGGGGAAAGCTTTATTCGGCCAACAATACCTGCAGCGGTCAGTATCTTGCGGGCATTTCCGCCGTCATGATCAGCACGAAACACATCTGAACCTTCGGCAAACAGCAGTTCGCCAGTGGGTAGCCATGTGGCATCGTGCCCTGTGATCTCCATTTTTCGCGGCGCGCCCGCCGGCAGCGGCTGCAGCCAAAAAGGGCTATCCAATTGAAAGAACTGAGTCCCACCCAAGAGAAGTTGCGAGGAATCGGGCGCGACGTCCAGGACTAGGGAGCCTGCCACCGGGGTTGGAATGGCTGCATTCTCGCCACCCGCTATCGATACTTGCGAAACGATGAAGTGATCGCCGGAAAACTCGCTAAAGTACAGCCTGCTGCCATCGGTAAGTAAGCCAGCTTTGGGAATCCCGTCGGAGGTGAGCTGTGCCGTGCCAACTATTGTGGGCGGTGGAAGCGGACTCCGAAGGAAGAAAGCCGCGATCGCTAGGACCGCCAGCGCCAACGCCGCAACGATGCCGGCGACAGGGAGACGTCGCAGCCGCCGGGGAGCAACAGGCGCTTGCGCTGGAACCTGGACGCCGCTTCCGGTAAGCACTTTTCCGGACTCCGTGTCCCGCTTCAGACGCTTCAAGTCCGCTCGCAGTTCGCTCGCACTCTGGTAGCGCAGGTCGCGATCTTTCTCCAGGCACTTGTTGATGATGCGCTCCAGTTCGCCGGGCACATCGGGATTCAATCGCACCGGAGCGACCGGAGCACGTTCCAAAATGGCGTTGAAGATCAACGCGGAAGTTTCACCGCGAAAGGGGAGCACACCCGCGCACATCTCGTAGAGCACCACACCGAACGAGAACAAATCCGTGCGTGCGTCGAGTTCCTTCCCCTGCACCTGCTCCGGCGACATATAGGCGATCGTGCCCAGCGCACTGCCGGGACTCGTCAAGTGTTCTGCAGACTCAATAGTCAGCGCGCTCAGGGCAGCGCTGTCGGGCTTAGAAGTAACCTTGGCCAGACCGAAATCGAGAATCTTCGCCTGACCTCGCTGCGTAACGAAGATGTTCGCCGGTTTGATGTCACGGTGAACGATTCCCTTCGAGTGTGCAGCATCGAGGGCATCGGCAATCTGGATGGAAAGATCGAGCACGGTCCCAATTTCCACCGGCTTGCCGGCGATCCGGTGCCGCAAGGTTTGACCTTCTAGCAGTTCCATGGCGATGAAGGTCCGTCCGTCAGCCTCGTCAATTTCGTGGATCGTACAAATGTTCGGATGGTTCAACGAGGAAGCGGCCTTTGCCTCGCGTTGGAAACGGGACAAAGCCTGAGGGTCTTTGGCTACATCATCCGGCAGAAATTTGAGGGCAACAAACCGGCCGAGCTTCAAATCCTCGGCCTTGTAGACGACACCCATACCGCCGCCGCCCAGCTTCTCGATAATGCGGTAGTGCGAAATGGTCTGGCCGATCATGAGCAAGGATGCTATGGCGGAAGCGTAGGCAAGTCAACGTAGGCAAGTCAATGAAGGCCGTATTGTTGGCGAAAAATCGCCATTTCACTCATTGCCGACCAGGTGTTAGCCGTCCGACAGTAGCCTAGCCGGCCGACTGCGCATCAGCCCCTTACCCAATAAAGGTTCGGTCGGTGGGTAGCAGATAGACGCGAGCTCAGTAAAGTCGAAGTCAGCACCGCTGCCGCAGAGGCAAGAAAACTGATCAGGTTGCGGATTCGCGTGCAGGAACCTACACTTCCTCGCCCCAGAAAACGGTTCTATCGGCGGGCGGAGAACAAAATGCCCCAATGGGTCATTGAAGGGCAACTTGCACGAGGATCGAGACCCGGTTTCACGCCGCAGCAGATTCCGGTTTCGACCGCAAAGGTTCGGCGATGGATCGACGAGGCGAAAGCCGATTTCCAGATTCGATCGATCATCTGCTTGCTGAGCGAAAAACAGCTTGGACTGTACGACGGATTGTCAGGCGGCCTGCTGGCGCACTACCGCAGAATGGGTTTCGAAGTGGAGCACATTCCTCTCCGCACCGGTCAGCCGCTTTCCGACCGCCAGCTCAGGGATCTCTGGAATGCATACCGACGGTTCAAAACACCTGTGCTGATTCACTGCAGCGCTGGCTACGGTAGATCCAAGAAGGCATCGAACTACATTGCGAAACGGTTGCGCCAGGGGCGAGACTAGCCGCTTACGCCAAGAAAAGCGCCAGCGGCCTGAGACGCGAGCAGATTCGCTCTACTTGATCGGCTGAACCGGATCGGAGGTCCTCGGGACACGAGTGGCCAGCGTTCACGGCACCCTCGCTCTCCTAAGCTTCTGAACGACGGTTGACACCGACACAGATAACCCGCTGTGTCGTAACTTCACCCCGTTTCCATCTTCTTCAGCAAGCCCAGCGACGTAAAGAAATAGAACGACGAGTCTAGCCACGGTACGAAGCGAGATTCCGTCCTCTTTGCGCAGAAAAACACGGAATGTCGTGCCCAGTCGGATCTGGAAGCGACTGTCCAACTCCCGCTCTTGCAGAGGAATACTGTGGACTTCAGGAGGTCGGTCTCCGGTGCTTATCTCCTTCTTGTAGTGGAGCGGCAAACCGCCGAAGGCCACTGGGAAACGCCAGCGTTGCCTCCGGTAATGGTCGATGAGCCGGACTTCCCCTTGAATCTGCCCTGCTAGCCGCAGAAGGCGGCTCTGAAGCTGCGTTGAGAGGGACGCCGAACGGTCCGCTCTCTTTCTGAATTCCGAAGCTTCATTCGTCAGCCAATCCTTCAAGATATTTTCGCGTTCGATAACCTTTCTCACCTCGGCGATATTTTCCCGATATGTCTTGAGCTCTGCACAGACCTGCGGAATTAAGTGTTCCGCTACGAAATGTCTCTGCCCGCTAGCATCGGGAGTCCTGTTCCTCAAGGCGGACCCGGATCAGATAATCTTCGCGCTGAAGTTCTTTGTATGCCTGAGGTCCTTCCCAGAATGCTTCCTGCACCTGGTTGGCATCAAGGCAGCGTCTCCACTCCTTCAAGAAAGTTTCAACCTCTGAGGGACTATTCATTTCCTAGGTCCGTTTTTCTCGAGGAATGAGCACCGGCAACCACGAGCCCTTCAGGCATTGTAGATGGGTCGGCAATAGTGTAAGGCCGAAAGGCGGCGAACGAGGAAACAGTAATAACCATGAACAACATTCCGAAAAACGTGAGAAGAAGCGAACAGGCTAACGATGGGGTCTTCGAGCATTTCATTAACAACGCGGGGTTCTTGGACAAGGTTGAAGTTGCAGTTTGGGGACGCCGAAGGAAGCGTCCGTCGCCGCTGATCTTGGGCGCAAAAAATTTCGCTATTGGCGGCCCCCTCAGCTTTTACGCGCGCTGCATGCGACGGCGCCACGGCGCCAGCGGCAACCGAGCTCAAGTGAAATATGGTCGGATGCGCCAGTTCAAGAACCTGCGCCCGTTCGTGGTGACCATGTGGTCAGGCGAGTCACCCCTGACCTGCGCAGACGTGGCGCTTTTTCTCGACGGCTTTTTTCGGCGTGGGCACAAGGCTGTTGTCTCACGGGTTGAACTCACGTTCGATACATCGGGCATTCCGCTATGGAGATTCGGGAGGGACCTCTGCTGTCGAGCCCGGGTTACCGAGCACTGGGGAAAGAACGGCAAAGTAACGTTGTACGTGGGCGGAGCGAATTCGCCACTGCAACTACGAATTTACGAAAAGTCCGATTCGATCGTCCGGGTGGAATTCATTCTCCGGAGCCAGATGTTGCGCAAACTGCACGTGTACAAGTTGCAGGATCTTCTTCTGCTGAAGCGAGCTGATATTTGGAAGCATGTGGGTTTCCACGAAGTGGTCCACACCGAAGGACATCTATTGCCGGCAAGAGTACGAGAGCCCTGGATCAAGAATGGCTTGCGCTTGCCTCCCGCAATGCCTGCTTCGATTGTCGAACGAGAATTGCGGGCTGCGCGGATCAACCCAGACCGCTGGGTCGTTCGGTCTGATCGTGAACTCTTGCTGCGGAAAATGCAGCGGCGCTTGATCTGGTAACAAAACGACGTTCAACCAGTTTCGACAGTTTCACCAGTTTTTCGAGGAAATGCAAACGATGGGATCCAGCAAAGGAAAATCAAGCAAAAAAAAGATCGCAAAAATTGAAGCCAAAGCGAGCGCGCTCATTGCGGACTCGCAGTTCCTGTACAAGGCGGGTCAGAAAATCGAGGAACTCGGCGTGATTGGCGAGGAGCAAAATCGGATGATTCTGTTTTTGGCGGGAGTCTCTCGCATGCTGCCCAATCCGGCTTCAGTGCTGATCAAGGGATCGACTTCAAGCGGGAAGTCAAACTTGATGAACGGGGTGGCCAAAATGTCTTCCCCGGACTGCGTTGTAGAGCGGGCGGGACTCAGCGGCAAGGCCCTCGCCTACGGTGATGGCTCGTTGGCAAACAAGATTCTGGTGATTAATGAATACCGTTGCGGTAAGGATGCGCAACAACTGCTTCGGTTGCTGCAGTCCGAGGGCCAGATTCATCATGAAGCGACCACGGTTCGCGGGAGACATCGAAGCACGACCACAGTCGAGCGTAGTGGCACGCCTGTGGTGCTGACCACGACAACCGATGACAGGGTGTTCGCGGATGACGAGACTCGGTTCCAGTCTATCTGGGTGGATGAATCTCCGAAGCAGACCCTAGCGATCCTCAGCGCGCAAGCAGCTCGTCCCAGGCACGTCGATCATGGGGATCTCCAGGTCTGGCGCACGGCTCTGTCCATGCTGGTCCCAAGGAAGCGAGACTTCAAGAATCCACCGCCGTGGCTTCTGTATGTCGCCAAGGAACTGCCTCGCAACAAGGTGCGAGTGCGGCGCGACTGGAGTCGGTTTCTTACGTTCCTAGAGGCAGTTGCCCTGTGTCGCCGCGTTCCCGGACGCGGGCAGACGCTGGACAACACATTCGCCGACTACTGCGTCGCCTACCGGATACTTGAACCAGTTTTGGCGTCGACCCTCCGGGGTCTGCCCACGCAGGAAGTGTCGGTCGGCCGGGCTGTCGCGACTCTGGTGAAGCAATTGGAGCGCTCCGTGACCGTGCGGGAAGTCGCTGAAGCCCTCAAATGGAAACAATCCCTCGTCTACAAGCACGTGAAAGGAGCAGTTCGGCACCACCTGATCACGCGCCTAGGGGCATCTAAACGGGGTTTTATGCGTGTTCCACCGGTGGCCCCCATGCTCGTTCCCCATCCGTCCGAGTGCCATCTCTCTTTGATCGTGATGGTATGACATGGGGACCCTATTCAAAAAGAAAGGAAGCAAGCAGTGGCACATGGGGGTGAGTGTAGGCAGGCGCCAAATTTGCAGGAGCGCCCATACGACGAACAAGAGCGTTGCAAAGCGGCTCCTAGCGCGATGGGAGACAGAGGTATTTGAGCGCCGCTTTCATCTGGCGCAGTCGACTCCTCCATTCTTCGAGGATTGGGCCAACGATTTTCTGTCCAAAGTGGGGCACCCGAACACCCGCAAGCGGTACACATCATCAGTCGGGAAACTTAAAGGAAAGTTCGGTGCCGAGCGCCCCACCGCTCCACCTTTTGAGGGAAAATTACTACAGTTTTACTACAGTCGGCTGTTTTCAACAGAGAGTACTCTCGCCCGAGCAATCTTCCCTCAAGGGGTAAATTATTGAAAAACAAAGAAGAAAAATCTTGGTGCCGGGAGGGGGAGTCGAACCCCCAAGACCCGAAGGTCGGCGGATTTTGAGTCCGCTGCGTCTGCCAGTTCCGCCATCCCGGCTTGGGCTTGCTTGTGCGGACCTCAAGCTTAAAGGATGCTCTTCGAACTTTGCAACCTGCGGCTACCCTGGCGGAATTGTTCCAGGCACTGACATCTGCCGACCGTCTTTGTCGGCCCGGCTTCACTGTTAGTCATTCCTCGTCTTCACCCGTCTCTTAGTTGGAAGCGTGATTCAATGCCCGGCGAAATCTTCAATTCGCGCTCGCTCTCGGCCAGGATGGCTAGCGGGCATCCACGCGCCCACACAAAATCGGGGCTTTTGCAGCGCATTGCTGGCGCTCTTTCCAGCGCGGCAGCGCGGCCCTTTCGCTCCTCTGGCGGGTCGACCCCCACCATCTTGCATTTGGATGAGACCCAGCTTCTCGCCCACATCGACGGGGAGCTTTCCAAAAGCGCCCGCCAGCAGGTCACCGATCATCTCCAGAGTTGCTGGAGTTGCCGCGGGCAATTCCGAGAGCTTTGCGCCCGGGTCGAATCGTACGTGATCAACCGCGAGCAGCAGTTACCGGACTCCTTCTCCGATTCCAGTGATCGCATCGCTGAACTGCGGCAACGCCTCGCGCAAATTCAAAAGAACCTGCCTCCTCGATAGCCGGTTAATTCCGCGCTTTTCGCAAATTTATCTCTCTCAAATAAATCACTATTTTGTTGATGGACTTTCTTGCATATAACGCCAAGTTTTGCTATTGTGCATTTATCCGCCATTGGCGGAATTTCAATCAGGAGTCTTCCCCTCATGCTTCATCCCCCAGTTCAGGCAAGAGTCGAATCAGTGGTGTTGGGCGTTCAACTGGCGCACGTCGTCGTGAGAGTTACTGAAGATCATCTGGTGGAAACCTTTATTACGCGTGCCCGTGCGGAAGAACTCAAGCTGCACATCGGGAAGAGCGTCACCACGCAGATCACCGATTCGGAAGTGCTCTTCCAAAAAGATTAGTCGGATATCAAGTTGAGGATGCGGGAGGAACTCCCGCCACGAGAGGTTCTAATGCCTTCACGTCAATACTTGTGGCAAATGAAACAACAGGCCAAAGGCAACTGCATCATTTGCGGAAAGCCCCGCGCGCAATACCGGTTCCGCTGCGATGTTTGCACTGCCAAACAGCGAATCTCGGCGCGCGAACGTAACAAAAGCCAAAACGCGGTACTTCCGCGTCCGGAGGGGATTGCCTCTGACTACGCTTCTACCGGAGTCTCGCTCACAAATGGCAGTTGAGCCTGCTGCCATGCGTCAAAGCCTCCGGTGACGTTGACGACGTTGCGGAACCCGGCGCGCTGCAGAAAGCTGCACGCGATCATGCTGCGATAGCCGCCCTTACAATGAACGGCGATCGTCGCATTGGGGTCCAGACTCGGGAGCGCGGCCCCGAAGCGGTCAAGCGGAGCCCAATCGGCTCCCGCCACGTGTCCGGCCTGCCACTCCGCTTCGCGACGAACATCGAGCACCTGCATCTTCCCGCAGGCGATTTCTGCTGACAAATCCCGTACCGAGATTTGCGACAGAGCTCCGGTCGGGAAACCCGATTGTTTCCACGCCGAAAGCCCGCCGTCCAGATATCCGCTCGATCCTTCAATCCCGACGCGTGCCAGACGCATGCGAGCTTCGGCGACCTGCTCCGCCGACTCCGCGATCAGCACCGGACGCGAACTCACTCCGAGCAAAGCTCCTGCCCAGGACGCGAACTGGCCCGAAAGCGCAATGTTGATCGACCCCGGCACGTGAGCTTCGGCAAACTGGTCGCCGGGACGCACATCGAGCGCAAGTGATCCCTTCGCAAGCAGCGCCTTCAATTGCTCGGGAGACACCGCCGGCAGGGCCGGAAGCTCGGCAAGCGTAGGCGCGCCTTCGCGATTGATTTCGGCATCTTGCAGAAAATAATCAGGCCGCGTCGGAAGATTCGTCGTTAGTTCCTTCACAAACTCATCGCGGCTCTTGATCTGCAACGCGTAATTGGTAAGCCGCTCGGTTCCGATCGTCGACGAACGTTCAGCGCGCATATTCTTTCCACACAGCGATCCAGCCCCGTGCGCAGGATAGACCAATACATCATCCGCAAGCGTCATTAACTGGTTGTGCAGACTGTCATACAACATGCCTGCAAGTTGTTGCGGCGTGTGGTGCTTCGACAAGTCAGGACGTCCGACATCGCCCAGGAAGAGGGTATCGCCCGTCATTACCGCCCAAGGTCGCGCGGATTTTTCTTCATCGGTCAGCAATAGGCAAATGCTTTCGGGAGTATGCCCCGGCGTTTCAAGCACTTGAAGCTTCGCCTTGCCGTAGCGCAGCGAGAATCCCTGGCTCACATCAACATGTGGATACTTCGCACCCGCTCGCGCGCCGACATATATCTTGGCGCCTGTGCGCGCTGCTAACTCCTTGTGTCCTGAGACGAAGTCGGCATGCAGATGGGTTTCGAAGACATGGCGAATTTGCAGCCCATGCTCCTGAGCCGCTTTGAGATAGATATCGACATCGCGCTGCGGATCGACAACAACCGCTTCTCCCTCCGACCCGATCATGTACGAAGCGTGCGCCAGACATCCGAGATAGAATTGTTCAAAATACATGTGCGAATGCCCTCAATTCCGCTCTCATCATACCTCTTAACCGCAAGGATGCAATCACTTGCAAGGGCTCACGGAATCGCGCGGAATCGCATGTACTAATGCCTAAAATCTAGGCGTTTCGCAGGTGAATTCTGGGCTAGAATGTGGGCACAATCTCGCGTTCCTTCGTCTGATATCGCGCCCTTCCCCCAGGAGGTTTGCCCGATGTACCGGCCGTACGGCAATAGTGCGCCTAATTCCAGTCCATTGCTGGACGTGGAGACCACCATTCGCGGACTCACGCAGGATTACTGCACCGCCTTCAACACAGGAAACTACGATCAAGTGTCGGCCTTGTTCGCCTCCGATGGCGTTTATATGCCTCCTAATCACGAGGCGATGCAGGGTCCCAAAGCCATCGAGTGGCTCTTGCTTCAGTATGGCGAAAAGGGATATCAGGACCTTCGCCTGGAGACGATGCGCGTCGATCACGTGGGCGATCTCGCAGTTGAATTGGGCCGTTACACGGTTCTGGTTCATCAACCAGACGGGACGACATTTGCCGACCGCGGCAAATTCGTACATGCCTGGCGGCGACTGGGAGCGTGGCTGCTGGTGGCGGATTCGTGGAGCAGCAATTTGCCCGGCGTGGGGTAGACCCGAACCCTAGTTCTTAATTGATTCAGATACTTCAAGAGCGATAGAGTGTCCAGCTGATGAGTTCACCCGCTGGGCGTCAGCCCGCCAAGACAGAAAACGCACCAGTAAAAGCAGGGCCGATGGCGAATCCCGCGAGCTTTTGTCCCAACTGCTCGGCTCAACTTAAAGAGCATCGCTGCAAACTAAGCTGTCCGCAGTGCGGATTTTACTTAAGCTGCTCGGACTTCTACTGAGAAAAGCTCTGAGCCGTCAGCTTTCAGTCTCGTCCGCCGACCTGCGACCAGCAAGCTGCGACCCGTCCACCTGACACCTACCCGCGCCAGCATCTACAATAGATTCCAGGCATATAACTTCATTTTAGGAGCTACGAATGCAACGCAAGGCAAGTGCAGTTTGGAAGGGCGGCCTGAAAGATGGCAAGGGCGCGGTTTCGGCGACCAGCGGAGTCCTGTCGAACACTCCCTATTCTTTTACGACACGATTCGAAAATACTCCTGGCACCAATCCTGAGGAACTGATCGCGGCGGCGCATGCGGCCTGCTTCTCTATGGCACTGTCAGCCCAGTTGGGAGCGGCGAACCTTACGCCTGAGAGCATTAACACCGGCGCGACCCTAACCATGGAAAAGCTCGACGCCGGTTGGACGATTACTGCGGTTCATCTCGAGGTCGTGGGCCGCGTCCCCGGCGCCGATGCCGCCGCTTTCCAGAAGGCAGCCGACAACGCCAAGTCTGGATGCCCGGTCTCCAAGGTTCTGAAGGCGAACATCACCATGGACGCTAAGCTGGAAAGCTAAACCGGCTTCAGGCATCGGGCTTCAGGATCAGGGGTTTTGCTGAAGCCTGAAGCCCGAAACCTGACGCCAACCTTCGTGGTATCGTAGGTTTTCATGTCAACACCGCGCCAACAACTCTTGCGCCTGCTTGCTGCGAAGTCTTTTCGTCTGGGCGACTTTACGCTGTCGTCGGGCGGCAAGAGCGATTACTACATCGACTGCCGTACCACCACGCTCGACGCCAAGGGCGCGAAGCTGACGGGGCAGGTATTTCTCGATGAGATCCGCGCGCGTGGTTGGAGGCCGCAGGCCATTGGCGGACTAACCATGGGAGCCGATCCGATCGTCTCCGCAGTCTCGGTGGTGAGTGGAGATATCAACGGATTTCTGGTGCGTAAGGCCGAAAAAGAGCACGGCACCGGTCAGCGCATTGAGGGTTTTCGCGAAAAGGGTGCGCGAGTAGTCATCGTGGATGACGTATGCACGACGGGAGCGTCGACGGTCCAGGCCATCGAAGCGGCGCGCGAATTTGGATTCAACGTCGTAGGCGTGATGTGCATGGTGGAGCGTCAAGAAGCGGGCGGACGTCCCAGTGTTGAAAAAGCGGCAGCTCCAGTTCCCTTGGTCTCGATCTTTACGGCGACGGACGTGCGCAAAGAACATCTCCTGCAAAATGACGAGACCTCGCCGGGCCTGCCGGCGGTGAATGGCGATTAAGTCTTTGCCGACGGCCAAGACGAACAACCAAACCATGATTCAAACTCTTGAATGGACCGACTCCGGCGTACGTTTCATCGATCAGACGAAGCTGCCGACTGAAGAAACCTACGTGACCGCGAAGACCTATGAACAAGTTGCGGACGTGATTCGCAACATGGTGGTGCGCGGCGCGCCCGCCATTGGCGTGGCTGCGGCCATGGGCGTTGCGCTGGGTGTGAAGAATTCGAAGGCTGAATCCGTCGGCGAGCTCAAACAGGATTTCGACAAGATCTGCGAAGTCATTGGCCAGACGCGCCCCACGGCGGTGAATCTGTTCTGGGCGATTCGCAGGATGCGCGACAAGTTCGACCTCCTCCGCGTACGTCCATTGCCGCAGATCAAGCAGGCGCTGATCGACGAAGCCGTCCGCATGCACGCCGAAGATATCGCGGCCAATCAGGCGATGGGACGCTTCGGCGCGACTTTGATGCCTGCGAGCGGCGGCGTGCTCACTCATTGCAATGCAGGAGCACTCGCGACCTGCGGTTACGGAACGGCCCTGGGAGTGATTCGCGCGGCAATTGAACAGGGAAAGAAGATTCACGTATTCGCGGATGAGACTCGACCGTTTCTGCAAGGTTCTCGCTTAACTGCGTGGGAGTTGATGAAAGACGGCATTCCCACGACGGTGATTTCCGACAACATGGCTGGGGCGATGATGAGCAAGGGCAAGATCGGCGCCATTGTCGTCGGTGCCGACCGCATCGCAGCCAACGGCGATGTCGCGAACAAAATCGGCACCTACTCGGTCGCTGTTCTCGCCAAAGAACATGGCATCCCCTTTTACGTCGCGGCACCGTTATCGACGGTCGATATGGAAACGCCCGACGGTAGCAAGATTCCAATCGAACAACGCGATCAACGCGAAGTTACGCACATCGCCGGCAAGCAGATGACGCCCGACGGCGTTGAAATTGAGAACCCAGCATTCGATGTCACTCCGGCGAAGTACGTGACTGCGATCGTGACCGAACGCGGCATTGCACGCGCGCCGTATGCAGAGGCGCTGAAGAAGTTAGCGGAAGAAAATGCGGTCGTAAGCAGTTAGCTCTTAGCTCTTGGCTTTTAGCTTGAACCGCTGGCTAAGAGCTAAAGGCTAAAAGCTAAGAGCTGCAATGTTCCCCGTCACCCAATCCCAAATCATGTTCGAGAGCGGAGGCAAGTCCATCCGCCTCGATGCTTTCGTTCCCAGCAATAACGGACAGCGCTTTCCCGCTGTCATCAGTCTTTATGGCTCTGGCGGCGGCTTTGCCGGCATGACGGAACCCGCCAGCCTGCTCGCCAGCCAAGGCTTCGCGGTGTACATCCTGCATTACTTCGATCGCACGGGAACTTCTTTTGCCGACAAAGACACCATCTTCCGCCACTTTCCAATCTGGGTGAAGACCTTGTGGGACGCGATCAGCCACGTGGAAAAAGAGCCACACGTCGATCCCGAGCGGATTGGGCTGTTGGGGTTCTCCCTTGGCGCCTACCTCTCACTATCCGACGCCGCCGTGGATAAGCGGGTGCGCGCGGTGGTCGAGTTCTTCGGAGGCCTTCCCAAAGAGATGCGCTTCTTCATGCGCCGCTTTTGTCCCGTGTTGATCTTGCACGGTGATGCCGACACTACGGTGCCGGTCGAAGAGGCCTACCACCTGCAAAAAGTTCTCGAGAAAAAGAGCATGCCATACGAAATGCAGATTTATCCCGGCGCGGGACATGGGTTTACGGGCGACGTTTGGCGGGACGCGGGAATGCGGTCGCTGGCGTTTCTGAAGAAGTACTTGGCGGGGTGACCCAACGCCAAGAGGCGAACTGGGTTTGACTCGTATCAGGGCATCGCTTCAGCGATGCCGTTTGCGCCGAGACTTGATCTCGCCTTTAGGCGCTGTGGCAGCGGCTAAAGCCGGACGATGTGTTGTTCTTACGGTATGGCTGAAGCCATACCCTGATACGAATGGGACGATCGAGTCAAAGCCGGAACTTTTTGCTCAAGGTCGGCGTATCTTTGAATAGGGAAACTTGCGGAGGTCTCGTCATGTTCACTTTTCTTCTTTGGTGCCTGTTGTTTGTGATGTGCTGGCCTCTGGCTCTATTTGCGCTGGTGATTTATCCGTTTGTCTGGCTGCTGCTTCTGCCCTTCAGGATTGTGGGCATCGCCGTCCACGGCGTTCTGGAATTGATTTGGGCGGTGGTCATGCTGCCCGCGCGATTGTTGAGCGCACCGTTTAAAGCCGTCCGCATCTGATTTGCACGCCGACAGCGGAAGGCGGATTGTCCACACGCGCTTTCTCTTAGGTTTTAGCTCCAATCGGCTTGTGTTCCAGCCTCTCGTACACTTCTTCCGCCCTCCGCAATGCTTCTTGCACGTTGTCGCAAATGTTTTCGTATCCGATCAGGTCTTCGAATTCTGATTGGTGAATGACCGCGGCAGGTTGTTCTCGGGCGCCGCACAAGATCAGCGTCCGCTTGCTCGCGTGCAGTTTTCGGGCAACCTCTTCCAGAGCGAACAATCCAGTGGCATCAATCGCAGTCATATTGCGCAGACGCAAGATCACCACCGGCGGAAGCTTGTGAATGTTCTCGGTGACGACGGAAACCTTATCCGTCGCGCCAAACAGAAAGGGCCCGTGAATGCGAAAGATAGTCGCGTAGTAAGGAATGTCTTTGTCTTGCAGGATGTGCACGCGCCCATCTTCCACGTAGTCGTCCGTGACTTGGGATACGGTGGTGGTGCTGGCCACGCGGCTGATGAAGAGCAGCGCGGCAAGAATCATGCCCGCTTCGACAGCGACCGTCAGGTCCGCGAAGACGGTCAACGCGAAAGTGACCAGCCAGATGCTGATATCGGTTTTCGTGAGCTTCAGCAACTGCGGAATCTCGCGCCATTCCCCCATGTTGTAAGCGACCACCATCAGGATGCCGGCCAAGGCGGCCATAGGCACATAACTCACTAGCGGAGCCGCGAAGAGCAAGATGCATAGCAAGGTAAGTGAATGAATCATCCCCGCGACGGGAGACTGCGCACCCGAACGGATGCTGGTCGCGGTCCGTGCAATTGCGCCCGTTGCCGGCAGGCCGCCGAACATCGGCGAGGCGATGTTGGCAATCCCCTGGCCAATCAATTCCACATTCGGATTGTGCCGGTCGTCGCTCATGCGGTCGGAAACCACCGCCGACATGAGTGACTCAATCGCGCCCAGCATTGCAACGGTAAACGCAGGCCCCAGCAGACCGTGAATCAGATCGGTGCGAAATGCCGGAATTTGCAAGTGCGGCAGGCCGCTGGGGATTCCCCCGAAACGCGAACCGATAGTCTCGACTGGCAACTTGAAAATCACGACGGCGAGCGTCGATAAGACCAACCCGACGATGGGCCCGGGAATACGAGGGGAAAGCACGCGGCAGAAGATCATGATCAATGCCGTGCTCACTGCGATGGCTGCCGCGGTGTAAGACAGCGTCGGCAGACTCTGTCCCAGGGCCTCCATGCGCGCCCAGAAAACGCCGGGAACTTTATCGATTTTCAATCCGAGGAAATCTTTGATCTGCGTACTGGCAATCAAGATCGCAATGCCGTTGGTGAAGCCGACCACAACCGGGCGCGGAATAAATTTCACCGCGGTTCCCAGGCCGGTCACGCCCATTACGACGAGCAGGATTCCCGCCATAACGGTGCACATGAAGAGTCCACTCACGCCGTGAACCGCGACGATTCCGGCCACCACGACCACGAACGCACCGGTGGGTCCACCGATTTGTGTTTTAGAACCGCCCAGCAGGGAGATGAGAAATCCGGTGACGATGGCGCAGTAGATGCCAGCTTGAGGAGTCAGTCCAGAAGCGATGGAAAACGCCATCGCCAGCGGCAACGCGACCAGGCCCACTGTAATCCCGGCGATCAGGTCAAGGCCGAACTTGGCGCGGTTGTAGTCGCGCAAGCAAAGAACCGACTTCGGAAGCCATCGTTCCTGGGAGAAAGTAAGAGCCATTTTGACAGTATGACGGCGAACCGCAGAGCTTCAAATGTTACGAACGGTACCCGGCTCTCGGGCGCAGTTTTCCTCTATCGGCGGTGAGATATTTTTGACGGACTCGCCCACGATACTGAACAGGATGTATCATGCAGCGCAGGGCCCCTGCGGTGATCTGGATCACATAAGGAATTCTTATGAAACGTGCGGTTTCTCTCTGCGGTTCTATCGTCGTCCTCCTCACCAGTCTCAGCTTTGCGCAGGCGGCGGCCCCTGCCAAATCTGGCTCCGAGGCAATCTGGGCCGATCTGATGGCGGGAAACGCCCGCTACGTCGACGGTCACACCAAAACGCGATCGATCGTGCCGCTCAGGCAATCTTTAGCAAAGTCGCAGAATCCTAAAGTAGCAGTGCTCGCCTGTTCCGACAGCCGCGTGGCTCCGGAAACCGTCTTCGATCAGAGTCTGGGAGATTTGTTCGTGGTGCGCTCGGCGGGAAATATCGCGGACGCGATCGGCGTCGGCAGCATGGAATTTGCTGTGCAGAATCTGGGCAGCACCGTGATCGTGATCATTGGCCACACCAGTTGCGGCGCCGTCAAGGCTGCGTGTTCGTGAGATAAGATGCCGACAGCGAACCTGCAAGCCATCGTCGACAAGATCGATCCCGCAGTCGATATGGCGAAAGGTCAGGCTAAAGGAGACGACCTGCTCGACGCCGCCATTCGAGACAACGTTCACCAGAGCGCGAAAGATTTGCTGGCCCACAGCGAGGTTTTGCGACACCTGGTGGATGAAGGGAAAATCAGCGTCGTCGAAGCGCTCTATCACCTCGATACGGGGAAAGTGGAGCGGCTCAGCAAGTAGCGGGGTTCAAACTTCCATCGCGCGCAAGTGAGGCGCGACGATCAGCGGAGCTTCGGTAGCTCGCTGTACATCTTCCGCCGTAAGTCCGGGAGCGATTTCGTCAAGCACCAGTCCGGCCGACGTCACATGGATCACCGCCATCTCGGTGACGATCATATTCACAACGCCCACGCCGGTGAGCGGCAGGGTGCACTTCTTTAGAATCTTCGGAGCGCCATCTTTGTTGGTGTGCTCCATGGCAATGATCACGCGGCGTGCGCCGGCGACCAAGTCCATGGCTCCGCCCATGCCCTTGACCATTTTGCCGGGGATCATCCAGTTCGCGAGATTACCTTCCTCATCCACTTCCATGGCACCAAGGACGCTGAGGTCAATGTGTCCGCCGCGAATCATTCCGAAAGAATCGGAACTCGAAAAATACGCAGTGCCCGCCATTTCACTGACCGTCTCTTTACCGGCGTTGATCAGGTCCGCATCGACCTGGTCTTCGGTGGGATAAGGCCCGATGCCTAACATGCCATTCTCACTTTGCAGAATCACATCCATGCCGGCCGGCACGTAGTTCGCGACTAGCGTGGGCATGCCAATCCCGAGATTCACGTAGTAACCGTCGCGCAGCTCGCGCGCAATTCGCTTCACGATGCGCTCCCGCTTCTCCACATCTTTGGTCTTCGTCGTTGGTCGTTGGTCGTTGGTCATTGGCCTGTAGCCGCTGATTTTCTTACGGTTCTTTTTTCTATTCGCTTCTCGAACACTTCTCCTTTAAAGATGCGCTTCACGAAAACGCTGGGAGTGTGAACCAAGTCGGGCTCCAGTTGACCCGGTTCAACCAACTCCTCAACTTCGGCAATCGTCACCTTCGCCGCTGTCGCCATCATGGGATTGAAATTCCTGGCGGTTTTCCGGTATGTAAGATTGCCCCATGTGTCGCCCTTCCACGCTTTCACAAAAGCGAAGTCGGCTTTCAACGCGTGCTCCATCAAGTAGAGCCGGCCGTCAAACTCGCGGGTCTCTTTGTCTTTGGCCACCATCGTTCCAACTCCCGTTGGAGTAAAGAAGGCCGGAATCCCGGCGCCACCCGCGCGGATGCGCTCGGAAAAAGTTCCTTGCGGCACCAGGTCGAGTTCGATCTGGCCTTCGAGAACCATCCGCTCCAAGAGCTTGTTCTCGCCGACATAAGTGCCAATATGCTTGCGAATCTGTCCCGAGGCCAGCAGCAATCCCATGCCGAAGCCATCGACTCCGACGTTGTTGCTGATGGTGGTGAGGTTCCTGGTACCTTTTTTCGCGAGAGCGCGAATGAGGTTTTCCGGAATGCCGCATAGCCCGAAACCGCCAACCATGATGGTCGCGCCGTCAAAGACATCGCGCACGGCCTCGTCAGCGCTGGCTACAACTTTGTTCATCGCGCAAGGATTGTAAATGAAATGGAACGATTGAGTCATTGAGACATTGAGCGATTGATTCATTGTTTTCAACGGCCCGATGATTCAATGTCTCAATCTCTCAATTCTTCTTTTGGCTTTTCTTCAGATGGTGGGCCTGCTCGAATTCGAGCGCGAGTTCCTTGGTGCCCAGATTTTCGCGAATGTGCGCCAGGTGCTGTTCGACTTTGTGCAAGGCGTCGGCGATGTTTTTCTTGTTAGTGATGGCGATGTCTCGCCACATCGAGTAGGGACTCGCCGCAATTCGCGTCATCTCCCGAAGGGCTCGTCCGCCAGCCTCGAGCAATGGTGCCTCAGGACTGTACTCCTCGACGAGAGCCGCTGCCAGCGCGGTCGAAATCATCTGGGGAACGTGGCTGATCCAGGCGCAGAGTTCATCGTGCTGCTGCGCTTCAAGGCTGGCGATGCGGGCACCGGTGCGCTCCACCCATTCCAGAAATTCCCCCTGCAGCCCCTCGTCTGGATACTGATCTGCAACCGGGGTAAAAAACCATGCTGCTCCGCGGAACAGTTCAGCATCGGCGAATTCCATTCCCGATTGCTCTTTGCCGGCCATAGGGTGTCCACCAAGAAAACGCTGGCCGACATTCTTTCCGAAAACGGATTTCGCCTTCGTCATGACCGCAGCTTTGGTGCTGCCGACGTCCGTGACCAGAGCTTTGGCCGGAAGAATCGGTCCGATACGCTCGATAAGTTCGATAATCGCCCCGACGGGAGTTGCTAGAACGACCACATCGCTGCCGCGCACCGCTTCGCCGGGATGAAGATGTCCGACGTCGATCGCTCCCTTGCCGCGCGCACGATCAAGCACGGGCTGGCGATCGCAGCCAACAATGCGGCCTTTGAATCCATTGTTTCTGAGTGCGAGGCCGAACGAGCCACCGATCAGGCCGGTTCCAACAATCGTGATCTGGCGAATGGGCATGTAATTTACGATTGACGATTGCAGGTGCGGTTTAAATCGACAATCGTAAATCGTACTTCGTAAATCTTCTTAAGCCATCTTTCGTCCCACTACCGGCGCGATCAGGCGCAACTCGTCCATCAACTTGGCGAATTGCGCGGGAAAGAGCGACTGCGCTCCATCGGACAGGGCCCGGTCGGGATCGTGATGAACTTCGATCAGCAACGCGTCGGCGCCCGCTGCCAGTGATGCGCGCGCCATGGGAGGGACCTTGTCACGCAGTCCCGTGCCATGCGAGGGGTCGGCAGTCATGGGAAGATGCGAAAGCTTCTGGATGATGGGAATCGCCGAGATGTCGAGCGTGTTGCGGGTGTAAGTCTCGAATGTGCGAATCCCGCGCTCGCACAAAATCACTTCGTAGTTCCCGCCGGCCATGATGTACTCGGCCGAGAGAAGCAACTCTTCGAGCGTCGCCGCAATACCCCGCTTCAATAGCACAGGCTTTTTGACCTTGCCTAGTTCGCGCAACAGGTTAAAGTTCTGCATGTTGCGCGCGCCGACCTGGAAAATGTCGATGTATGGCAGCATCATGGCAATCTGCGAGATCTCCATCACTTCGCTGATCACCAGCAGGTTGAAATGATCGCCCGCCTCGCGCAGCAGCTTTAGTCCTTCAAGGCCCATGCCCTGGAACGTATACGGAGAGCTGCGCGGTTTGAAGGCTCCGCCTCGCAACACGCGTGCTCCCGCTTTTGCCACTTGCCCGGCGACGTTGAAGAGTTGTTCGCGCGATTCCACCGAACACGGCCCCGCCATCACGACAACTTCGTCGCCGCCGATCTTCAGCCCGTTGGCAAATTCGATGACCGTACCTTCCGGACGGAAGCTGCGTCCGGCAAGCTTGTAGGGCGCACTGATACGGTGGACCTCCTGCACGCCCGACAACACTTCGAGATTGCGCGTGTCGAAATCGATGCGCGCGCCCACCGCGGCCAGCACGCTCTGCCGCGCTCCGGTCGTACGATGGACGGAGAAGCCCATCCGCACCAGGTGCTCAATCACATCCTGGATCTGCTTCTCGGTCGCGGTCTCCTGCATGGCAACAATCATAGAAATCAGACTTCGGACCTTGGGCGTCAGACCTCAGCAAATACGACCGGCCGAGGTCTGAAGTCCGGGGTCCGCTCTTCAGTCATTCACATCTATATCCAACTCCGTATCACCTGCAGCGGCATCGGTGATTTCTGGAGCGATTTCTTCCTTCTGAATCTGGCGCATGATGTCCATGATGCGCTCGTAAATGCGAATCAAATCCTGATCGGGTAGCGGGCCCCTGTTCACATCCTTCACATGGGCGAAAACCGACTGCTCGCGGTCTGGCTCGTAGATCGCCATGCCCGCATCGCGCTTGAGCTTGCCGATCTCGTGCGCGGCCTGCGCCCGCTGGCTCAGCAACTCAACCAGCTTGCCGTCAAGCTCATCGATTTTCTTTCGCCAATCGGAAATATCCATTTTGGTCGTTGGTCGATGGTCGTTAGTCGTTGGTCGTCAAGGTTCCCCTTTATCGATCAGGACCAACGACTACCGACTAGCGACCATCGACTAAAAGCTGTGTTATAAATTGTGCCACAGCCTCCGCTTCTCTGCCCGGATTCCCTTCGATCGTTTGGACAATAGCGCTGCCCACCACCGCCGCGTCCGCATATTTTCCTACCGCCGCGAACTGCTGTGGTGTCGAAATGCCGAATCCGACCGCGATGGGAAGTTTCGTGTGCTTGCGCAAACGCTTCACCAGGCTCTGCGCATCCTCCGGCAACTTTTGGCGCGCGCCGGTCACTCCGGTACGCGAGACGGCGTATACGAATCCCGTCGACGCATGCGCAATCCGTTTCAGGCGATCTTCTGGACTAGTCGGTGCGGCAAGAAACACGGTCGCCAGATCGTTCCGCCGCATAAGCAGAAGATATTCGTTAGCCTCTTCTACCGGGAGGTCCGTTACGAGAGCTCCATCGAGTCCCGCTGCCCGCGCGACTTTGCAGAATTTTTCCAGGCCCATGCGGAGAATCGGATTGAGATAAGAAAACAGAATCAACCCGACCGACTGTGAGTGCTGGCGAATTTCGGCCGCGAGAGTTAGGACTTGGGCGAGCGTCGTTCCCTTTGCCAGCGCTCGTTCGCTGGCACGTTGGATGACAGGCCCGTCGGCGACAGGATCGCTGAAAGGAACGCCAAGCTCGATGACATCCGCCCCAGCCTCGATTGCCGCCAACACAACTTCGCGCGTGGTCGCGAGATCGGGATCGCCACAAGTGACGTAGGCGACGAGAGAGGGACGATTTATGAAGGAAAGAGGCATTCGTTCTGGATTTTCAATTGGCAATTGACAATTGGAAATTGGAAATCACGAACCCTCCAGCTTCAGGTTTTCTCTCAGGATGCCAATGTCTTTGTCGCCTCGCCCCGAGACATTAACGATGACAACCTCCGACTTCTTCATCTTCGGAGCGCGCTTCACCAGCTCCGCCACCGCGTGCGCCGACTCGAGCGCCGGAATGATGCCTTCCGTTCGCGCCAGCAGCGTGCAGGCTTCGAGCGCTTCTGCATCAGACGCAGGGACGTATTCCGCGCGCGACGTGTCCTTCAGCCAAGCGTGCTCAGGGCCGATCGAGGGATAGTCGAGTCCTGCCGATACGGAGTGTGTCGTCGCAATCTGGCCCCCAGCATCCTGCAATACGTATGAGAATGTCCCCTGTAGAACGCCCGGGGAGCCGCCGCGAAACCGCGCTGCGTGATCGCCGAGTTTCTCACCGCGCCCGCCGGCCTCGACTCCGATCAGCTTCACTTTCCTGTCCTTGAGGAAATCATGGAAGATGCCAATCGCGTTCGATCCGCCACCAACGCAAGCGATGATCGCTGCCGGCAGCTTTCCCTCGGCTTTTAAGATTTGCGCCCGGGCTTCACGTCCGATTACTTTGTGAAAATCGCGCACCATCGTGGGATAGGGATGCGCCCCCAGCACGCTGCCCAGCAGGTAATGCGTGTTGCGGACATTCGTCACCCAGTCGCGCATGGCTTCGTTGATCGCATCTTTCAATGTGCGGGAACCGGAATTGACACCACGCACTTCGGCGCCCAGCAAGCGCATGCGGAAAACATTGAGTTCCTGCCGCCGCATGTCTTCGGTGCCCATGTAGACGACGCACTCGAACCCAAACAGCGCACACACGGTCGCAGTTGCCACGCCGTGTTGCCCGGCTCCGGTTTCGGCGATAATGCGACGCTTGCCCATCCGCTCGGCCAGCAAGGCTTGTCCAAGACAATTGTTGATTTTATGTGCGCCGGTGTGAAGCAGATCTTCGCGCTTGAGATAGATCTTCGCCCCACCTAATTTCTTAGTAAGGCGTTGTGCGAAAAATAATGGAGTGGGCCGTCCCGCATAGGTCCGCAGCAGCTCCGTCAGACGAGACTGAAATTTGCGATCGCGCTTGGCCTTCTCGTAGGCACGCTCCAGTTCCTCGAGCGCCGCCATCAGCGTTTCGGGGACATAGCGCCCACCATAAACGCCGAAGCGTCCGGGAATGTTCTTGGTCTTCGCGATGGATGCGGTGGCCATGTTCTAGTGTACTTTGTCCGCCTCGCGCACGGCCGCGATGAACGCTTTTACCTTATTCGGATCTTTTTTCCCGGGCCGCGCCTCGACGCCTGACGCGACATCGACACCCCAAGGATGCAGAATACGCATGGCCTCGGCGACGTTTGTTGGATTCAGGCCTCCCGCGACGATCACCCGTCCCAGGTGTTTGATCACTTCAGTTGATTCTCGCTTCTGCCCCCAATCGAAAACCTGGCCGGTACCTCCGCCCGTGTCGAGCAGAAAAGAAAAACCGAGATCCGGACGAAACATCATGGCCCAACCCTCGGGGCCGTAGGGGTGATTCACTGATATGCCTATCAACACTCTAAGCTTTGGACGAAGGTCGAATACAAGATCGGCTACATGCGGATCCTGATCGTCGCCGTGCAACTGAACCCCTGTGAGAGCGGCCTGATCAACAACTTCACAGACTAGACCTTCAGTTTGATCAACGAAAACCCCAACCTTCTCGATTCTCTCGGGCAGCTTCGCCACAATCTCCCGCGCGGTCTCCACATCGACCCTCCGTGGACTCTTCTCATAAAACACGAACCCCAACGCGTCCGCTCCGGCCTCGACCGCAGTCAGCGCGTCCTCCAGATTCGTAATCCCGCAAATCTTCACCCAGGTCATAAAACCGTCGTTCGTCGTTGGTCGTTGGTTGTTCGCAACAGCTCGCCCAACGCTTCTCCCGGATGCTCCGCCTTCATCAGCGATTCGCCGATCAGGAACGCTTGATACCCTGCCGCTCGTAGCCGGGCTATGTCAGCACCGGTATGAATTCCACTTTCGGCGACGCTCACCACATTTTTTGGGATCAACTCTCCCAAGCGGAACGCCGTTTCCAGATCAACTTTGAACGTCCGCAAATTGCGGCTGTTCACCCCGATCAGGTCGCATCCCGCATCCAGCGCGCGCTTCAGTTCGGTTTCGTCGTGCGCCTCACACAGCGCGTCCAACCCCAACTCACGACTTTCCCTGGCCAGGGCGACCAGTTCTGCTTGCGGGAGTGCCGCAACAATCAGGAGAATCGCATCCGCACGATTGGCTCGCGCTTCCAGCAACTGGAACTCATCGATGATGAAATCTTTTCGCAAGCACGGAATCGAAGTGCTGGCGGACGCAACGCGCAGGTTTTCGAGCGAGCCTTGAAAAAAATCTTCATCAGTCAGCACCGACAATGCCGCCGCCCCCGCAGCTTCCAAGTCTTTCGCCAGTTGTTCGGGATGAAAATCGGCGCGGATGAGTCCACGCGACGGCGAGGCCTTCTTCAGTTCTGCAATTACAGCCGCGCCAGACTCGGCCGACTTTTTCAGTTTTTCGCGAAAGCCGCGTGGGACGTGCTTCTCCGCCTGGTGCTCAAGGGCGCGTGTGTCAGCGGAACGCCGGGTCTCAACGACCTTCCGGCGAGTGGCAGCGACAATCTGGTCGAGGCTGGCAGGCATGGCGGTCCCAAGATTATACGGGACCGTCGTTGCCGTAATGTCTTCTTCAGGTCTCCGATTTGCTCATGGTAAGTGACCGATTGTTGACTGTTTCCCCGCCATTGCGACTTCGCGCTGCCGTCGAAGCTGCGCGTACAAGAAGCGATGGCCAGCAGCTTTTTCGCGACTACCTTCGGGATGGTTATAAAGTGTGGCCAGCCAGCGGTGAGCTGCCAGCAGGCCCGGAGTCATGCTGAGCGCCGTTTCAAAGGCCAGAATGGCACGCTGACGGTGCCCGAGCCGGGCCAGCGCGACTCCGAGATAAAAATGTCCGAGCGGCAGAAAATGTTGTAGGCCGACCGCGATCAAGGCCTGTTCGGCGGCATCTTCGTTGCGCCGCTGCCGCAAACGCACTAACGCCAATCCCAAGTGAGCCTCAGGACTATCACCGTCGATTTCAAGCGCACGTTCGAATGCGCGCTCGGCATCGTCGATACGCTTCTTTCGCAGGTAGGTTTCGCCGATGCGAAGATGCAGATCCGGCAATCGCGGATCGGCATCCTCGGCCTTGAGCAGTCTCGCGAGTGCCTCGTCGGTCTCGCCCTCCTCGAAGTGAATGATGCCCATGAATAGATCCGCCCACGGACGAGGCTTCGGCGTCGTGTCATCAGGCTCGGCATCCGCAACCGGCATAAGTTCGGCTTCTTCCGCCGGCGCTTCGCCCTCGGCGGTTTCCGGCTTTCTCCGCACACGCTTCTTGGGCGGAGCCGCGATCAGTTGCTCCAAAATCGTTTTCGCCTCTGCACGCCGCCCCATCGCCAGGTAGCACTGCGCTAAATATTGTTGGAAGCGAGTTTCTTCAGGCCACTTCTTGGCTAACTCCTCGAGCAGTGCCTGGGCCCCGGAATAATTGCGCGCATCCAGATACGCGCGCGACAAGTTGTAACGGAGTTCCCGCATCGCGATCTCCGCTGCCTTCTCCTGATTCTCGCTCGGCGCCTGAATGTATCCGAGCGCGACAAATTGCTTAAGCACCAACTGCGCCGCCGCGGGATCGGTCCGCAAACCCTCGGGATGCATGCCACACTCGCCGGCTTCACTCTCCCAACTCGGAATGCGGGCGATCTCCGGCTTATTGTCGAAGGCCTGCACCAGCACACGCCCGTCCATGTCTTCGCCTACAGGCAAGCCGAATAGAGTGAGAATCGTCGGCGTTACATCCAGCAAAGTGGCACCGTAAATTCGCTCGTCCTGCTTGATGTGCGCGCCTTTCATGCAAAACGTTCCGAAGGGCCGATGCTGCACAGCGGGACCCGCCGGTTCCATCGGAATACCTCGCGGACGCAGATGATCGGAATGAAATCCGTGATCGGAGACCAGCAGAACTGTGGCATCGGGTCCGGCAAGCTCGAGCAGAGTCTCGAGCATCATGTCGTGAAAGCGATAGGCGCCGTTCACCACATCTTTGTAGATCTCAAACTTGTCTTCCGGAATCCCTTCCATGCGCGGCGGATGATAGTGCATGAACCCATGGCAGAAGTGATCGATTCCGTTGTAATAGACACCGAGGAAATCCCACTCCTGGTTCTGCAGAATCCACGTTGCAGCATTGTGGATGGAACAATTCTCCGCCAGAATCTTGGCGAACGATTGCAGGCCCTTGTCTTTCTCCTGGTCAATCTCTGCTGCTCGCGGAATCCAGGGAAGAATCGCAGCCTCCGTCACCTCTGCCGGGTGCATCCGCAACTTCGCGAACGTCTCGCGCATGCTTTCTGGATGAACCGCGCCCGGCGGCAATGGCCATTCCTCATCGAGCGGCCCGGCCGCATATGGATAAAGATCGGAAACCGAAATGCCGTTGATCGGCTCCGCGGGATGTCCCGCGAACCAGCCGACGACATGGGTTTTGTATCCGCGTTGCGTCAAGATGTTCCAGATCGCTTTCACCTTGCGCGATGTGCTGGTCACCGGACGAACGCCGCCATTCTCCGGATCGGGTTCCATGAAGCCGTGAATGCCGTGCTTCTCCGGCCGCTTGCCGGTTGCAATGGAATTCCAGAGCATGGGCGACAGAATAGGACGCAGAGTTGCGATGTTTCCCATCACACCTTGATTGATGAAGCCGTCGAGGGTCGGCATAAGCCCTTGGTCGACCAGTGGATTGATTACTTTCCAATCCGCAGCGTCCCAGCCGATCAGGAGAACTTTCTTGGCAAGCGGAGCACTCATGTAAAAATTCCCGGCGAGAAGGTCCCAGCCCTGGGAGCGAGTCAGTCTACTACATTTCTTGCGGGATCAGAGCGTCGTCCCGCGAGTGCAGACTTTTTCACCGAGTTCGGCCCTGCCTGGATTTCGCATATCATCCCTAGAAGGAATTTCTTATCCTTTGGCCAAGCTCGACAAGGCGACTGCGGCAACCATGCTCGCCGGCATGTGCACTTTTTTGGGCGTCTACTGTACCCAGCCTCTTCTCCCCCTCCTGCGCCGTCTTTTTCAGGCATCGGAACTGGAAGTCAGTTTCACAGTCAGTGCAACCATCTTCGCCGTGGCCGTGACTGCGCCAGTGATCGGCATGATCGCCGAACGCCGTGGGCGCAAGAAAGTGATCGTCCCCTCGCTCTTTCTCTTGACCATCCCCACAGCGCTCGCCGCCACTTCAACCAGTTTGCGTACGCTGATTCTTTGGCGATTTGCTCAGGGCTTGTTCGTGCCCGGTGTCATCGCTGTCATGCTGGCCTACATCAACGAGGAATGGGCTGGCCGCGGCGTCGGCCGGGCCATGTCATCGTACGTGACGGGAACAGTGATTGGCGGATTCCTGGGACGCTTTATCTCTGGGATGGTCGCCAGCCACTGGCACTGGCGCGCGACTTTCGTCGTGCTGGCAGCCGTCAACTTGATCGGTGCCGTCATCGTGCGGGCCTGGCTGCCCCCGGCAAAGAACTTCGTGAAGGCAGATCATCTGCAGCAAGTCATTGAACATGCCATCGCGCACTTGCGGAATCCGCGACTGCTGGCCAACTTCGGCATGGGAGCCACAGTCCTCTTCGCGCTCGTCGGGTGCTTCACCTACGCCAATTTCTATCTCGCCGCAGCGCCCTTCCATCTGAATTCCGCACAACTCGGCAGCATCTTTTTCGTTTACCTGCTCGGAGTGGTGATCACGCCACAATCCGGCCACTTCCTCGATCGCTTCGGCTTTCGCCGCACTACCACGGTCTATTGCGCCATGATGATCGTGGGCTTGTCTCTCACCTTGATCAAGTCTTTACCGATCGTCATCGCGGGACTCGCCTTATTTTCCTCAGGAGTCTTCGTAGCCCAGGCTGCCGCCACGGTGCAAACCGGAGCCATCGCAGGACGTGCCCGCTCCTCCGCCGCCGGGCTGTATGTGACGTTTTATTACCTGGGTGGAAGCATTGGAGCAACGCTCACTGACTGGTTCTGGCAGTGGAAGGGATGGCCGGGCTGCGTCGCGCTGATGGCTACCGTTTCCCTGCTTAGCCTCTCCCTCGCGCGACTTAGTAGCCGCCCTGTCGACATGCTGGACTCCGCCGAAATCGAACTGGTGGGAGATTGACGCGCCACCTTGCAGAAAACCGGGGCCTTTCAGGAATCCTTAATCCGCGGTTTCAGACAATAGTCACCGAAGGTGAATTGGGAAGCGTCTTGCGAAATCTGGTTCTGGTGTTTCTTCTCTTGGCGGCAGGGTCTTTGTTCCAACCCGTCGCACGCGCGCAATCAGAACCCAAAACGGTTGACGCGGGGACCTCCGGCTCGGGCGCGATGCAGATCACTGGCATTGCGGTCGATCCTTCGGGCGCGGTCATTCCCGGAGCGAAAGCCTCCCTCACCTCCGCCAACGGGCGGCGGGTTTCCCAAACGGTTACCGACAATGCCGGCGCTTTCCACTTTGATCACGTTCCAACTGGCAACTACAACGTCGACCTGCAAGCCGACGGATTTCGGGCGGCGCGGCTTAACGTCACTGTCGGTAATCAGCGGCCAGCGCCACTCCGTGCCGTCATGTCGATCGCGGTGCCAGGCGAGACCGTCACCGTCGTCACTGGCGGCTCCGCTCCCCAGGTGAGCACGGAAGCATCCGAGAATCAGAACGCCAACACCATCGACCGCGACGCGCTTGATCGCGTTCCCGTCTTCGATCAGGACTACATTACGGCCATGTCTCGCTTTCTCGACGACAACGCGACGGGCACGAATGGTGTCAGCCTGGTGGTAAACGGCATCGAGTCCAACGGGCCAGGCGTGACTGCATCAGCAATTCAGGAAGTGAAGATTAATCAGAATCCTTACTCCGCGCGATTTGCCCGACCCGGCCGCGCTCGGCTGGAAATCATAACCAAAGGGGGCACGCCCCAGTATCACGGCTCGGTCAATTTTCTTTTTCGCGACTCCGTGTTCGATGCACGCAACGCCTTCGCCACGGTGAAGGCTCCAGAACGCCGCCAATACTATGAGGGATCTTTGACCGGACCTCTCGGCGCCAGCAAGAAAACTAGCTTCCTCCTGTCGCTCGACGAAGACCTCGACGATCAGCAATCGGCTGTGCAAGCCGAAGGGCCGAACGGCATCATCAATGAGAACGTCCCCAATCCGACTCACCATTTCTTTGGCTCAGGACGCGTTTTTCACAGTCTCGCGAACGATGATCAGTTTTGGACGGGCTACTCCTACGAGCGCCGCACTGTACAGAACCTGGGAGTGGGCGGGACCACCCTCCCAAGCGCCGGCACCAACACGGAGTTCCAGGAGCACGAGATTAATGTCAGCTACCACCACATTTTCTCTCCCCACTGGATCAACCACCTCCAATTTCTCGTCGGTCACTACGACAGTCCTGTATACAGCTTGAACGAAGCCCCACAGATCGTCGTGTCAGGAGCTTTCACCGGAGGCGGAGCCCAAGCCGACTCGCGGCGCACCGAATACCATTTCGACGGCACCGACTTCACGACCTACGCGAACGGTAAACATGAAGTCACGTTCGGTGTCGACATCCCCGACATCAGCCGCCGCGGCTTCGACGACTTCACCAACCGCGCCGGGACCTACACGTTCGCCAGTCTCGCCGATTACACCGCCGCGCTTCCTTCTACGTATCTCGTGCAGAAAGGACAAGGGCACGTCGTCTTTATCGAAACGATTGTCTCTGGATTCATCGACGACAACATCCGCCTGCGGCCCAACTTCTCCGTCTACCTGGGGATGCGGTATTACTTTCAAAATTATTTCAACGACGATACCAACAACTTCGCCCCGCGTTTTGGATTCGCCTACGCCCCCAGCAGCAAAGGCAAGACCGTGATTCGCGGTGGCGCTGGAGTTTTCTACGACCGTACCGGACCCTCGCCAATCTCAGACCTTCTCCACTTCAACGGAACTACGCTGCAACGTTTCATCGTGGAAAATCCCCACTACCCTGTCACTGCTCCCGATCTCGCCGGGGTGCCCACCAGCGTAGTCGTCCTCGATCCTCGCGCTCACATTCCCTTCACCGTTCAATACAGTCTGGGAGTTGAGCGGCAGGTTACTGCAAAAAGTACGTTCAGCGCGACCTATGTTGGATCGCGTGGCATCGGCAATTTCCGCTCCATCGATGCAAATGCGCCTCCGCCGCCTAACTACTTTGCGCGACCGAATTCCAGCCTCGGTCAGGAACGCGAGATTCAGTCGGAAGGTTATCTAAAACAGAATTCGATGGAGTTGACGTTTCGCGGAAAGCCCAGCAAATATTTCACGGGACAAATGCAGTACACGCTCTCGAAGACCTACAACAACACCAGCGGCGTCACCTATTTTCCGGGCAATAGTTACTATCCCGATGCCGATTGGGCGCGCTCCGACTTTGACCGCCGCCACAAGTTCGATCTGTTGGGATCGACGCAACCGACGCGGTTCTTCACGCTGGGTGTCGCCCTTTCACTCTACTCAGGGAGACCTGTGAACATCACCACCGGCAGCGATAACAACGGGGACGGCGTGATCAACGATCGCCCCGTGGGCGTACCTCGCAATGCGCTGCACGGTCCCGGACTCATCGACCTCGACATCAATCTGGCACATGACATTTTCTTCTCAAAAAGCAAGAAAGAAGCGCGCGTGCTGACTGTAGCCTTGAATTCATTCAACGTCATCAATCACACCAACGACGTGAGTTATATCGGAGTCGTGACCTCTCCATTTTTCGGACAGGCCGTGGCCGCCCAGCCTCCCCGTCGTCTGCAACTCGACGTGCAATTCAAGTTCTAATAATCGGCGAATCCATTTCGCTATATTGGCGGCAGCAACAAGGTGAAGGAGTTCACCGCTAACCGTTGCATTTTCCTTGGGCAGATAATGACTCCTTACTGGGGCAACTACAAAACATGATTGCGGACCTCGCGGCGAAGCACAATCGCCACGCAAGAAAAGAAAGCCACTAGCAAGGTAGAACTCAACTTCATTTTGCACCTCAGGGAAGATCGTTCAAGAAGCAGGGGGAGGTTAGTTCAAAAATGGATGGAATTCAACCGGGGACAAAAGTCCTTAGGACATCACGGCGTCTTCAACTCGATGCCGACGATGCGTATCGTGGACAAGCCCACGTTCTCTACAGAATGCGGCGGCAAAGGCTCGGACCAGAGAATCGCACCCTCTGCTAGTGGCGCTTGCCCTCGAGTGTCGAGCAATGTTTTTCCGTGCTCGTCGCGGCGGATGAAATCGCTCCAACTGAGAACGTGCATCACTGCCGGCCAGCGATGCGTGTGCACCGGCACAATATCTCCGGGAGGGATCAGGGTCTGTATCACGCGCACGCGTTCGTTCTCCATCAGGAGGGTGTGGTGCGCAGCCGCCGCTGCGAGCGCATCGAGCGGCTCCGGCCACGCATTTGAATCGATAATCACTGAATGCGGCGCATGGGCTTTGAAGTCATACAAGCCGACGCGAAATGTATTTCATCATACGATACTCCGGGAAAACACCTCAGCGAAGGTCACGCAGAAGCACAGCCAACCTTCCATCCTTGCCCCGAATCAGAAAGCAAGTTTGCGAAGGAGGCCCGCATGAGCCAGCATCAAATAAGCATCGCGGTTGCCGTCGTCGTTGTGGTTGCGGCGATCGCGGTAGTCGGATTCCTGATTACGAGGAAACGACGCAGTCAGGCATTGCGAGAACGCTTCGGGCCGGAATACGACCGAGTCGTCCGACAAGAAGGCACTACCTCTCGCGCTGAAGAAGTTCTCGCATTTCGCGCGAAACGCCGGGACAAATTCGACATCAAGTCCCTCTCGGCATCGGCCCAGGCGGAGTTCGCCTCGCGCTGGTCGAACTTACAACCACAATTTGTCGACGATCCCAAGGGCTCCGTCACCCGCGCCGACGAACTCGTCACCGAAATCATGCGGGCTCGCGGATATCCCATGGGCGATTTCGAACAACGCGCCGCAGACATCTCGGTCGATTATCCCGTCGTGGTCGACAACTACCGCACAGCCCACAACATCGCCTTGCGCCACAACGCAGGAAAAGCCAGTACCGAAGACCTGCGCAAGGCCATGGTCCATTACCGCGCTCTGTTTGAAGATTTGCTCGGAGCCGCGCAACCCGATTCACTACCACTTAGAAAGGAAGCACGAGGATGAGTTTGCCCTTGAGAAAAGATCAGACCGAAGAGAGTCTCACCACTGCGGACCTCGCGCAGACCGGGCGTCCGTCACCGCTCGAAGCTATGCGATCGAAGCCGCCCATGTCGGAATCGGATCCGATCGAACGCACCGAGAATGCCGTTACCGCCGAACATAACACGGTGCCGAAGACCGATCCCACCCTTCACAATACGGCTGACAGTACACCACTGTTCCCGAATGACGAATTGGAAGACCTACGGAACCAGTGGAATTCGGTTCAAGGAGCATTCGTGGATGAACCGCGGCGAGCCGTCGAGCAAGCCGACGGACTCGTAGCATCAGCTATGAAGCGCTTAGCCGAAGTCTTTGCCGAAGAACGCTCCGAGCTCGAAAAACAATGGGACCGTGGCGACAACGTCTCCACCGAAGACCTGCGAATCGCGCTGCAACGCTACCGTTCTTTCTTTCACCGGCTCCTGTCGATCTGAAATCGCCTAACTTCCACCCACAGGCACGGGCTCAGCTCGTGCCTATTCCTTTTCGAACGCGATCTGTCAGGGGAAAATCTACTGGTGCCGAAGAAGGGACTCGAACCCCCACACCCTTGCGGGTACATGGACCTGAACCATGCGCGTCTGCCAATTCCGCCACTTCGGCAAAAGTGAACGAGGCAACTTGCTTGTTGCCTTTCAGGAAAGGACTACGAGTAATATTCTACAGAGGTACCGCTGGCTGTCAAACCAGGCGGGTTCTCAATCGAGATGAATAGCTCCCCCAAGTATCCGCCCGATGTCACCCGACGGTTGCGAACGCTGGCCCACGATTTAAGCAACGCGCTCGAAACCTTGCTCCAGGCTTCTTATCTGCTCAACCAGGCGAACCTCGGACCCGACGCGAAGAAGTGGGTACAGATGATTGACGCGGCATCGCAGGACGCCACGCGCATCAACCGCGAGATTCGCGAGATTCTTAGAGGGCAGAGTGAAGACTGATTACTGGTTCAACTTCTCCAGATGGCGGAATCCGTCGCTGCCGGCAAAAAGCAGGAGCGAGAGCGTTCCGTTATAGGCGATATGAAGCAGCATGCTTGACGCCACCGATTTCGTTTTGGCCCGAGTCAGCGTCAAGGCGACGCCTACCAGAAAAACCACCATCACCGGCCCCCACGCACGTCCCAGTTGTGGAGCGTGAATCAAGCCAAAACCCGCTGAGGTAAGAAGGACAGCGATCGGCAAACCCAACCGCCGCGCCAGCACGGGATAGAGAAATCCGCGAAAGAAAAGTTCTTCCATCAACGGCGCTATGGTCACTCCAAAAATGGAGAGCGCCCAGGCTTCCGCTGTTGTCTGAAAAAACTTGTCGATGGGGAGTTCCTTGGGCATGGGAAGAAAGTGCGCCACTCCCTGCAGTCCGATCGAGAGAACCAGGCCGGCTACCAGAAAAATCCAAGGATTGCGCGGCCAATTCCACTGAATCGCGTCCCAGAATCGCCGTCCATGCTGCCCTTCCACGATTGAGATCATGAAGATCAACACGACCAGATAAGCAAATAACTGGGCAGCTACCGTAACCAGAGGAAATTTGGCGACGTCCATGATCCCCAGCCGGGGATAGAAAATCTTTTGCGCCGCAAATGTCGTGACGAAGATAAAGAACACGATGGAGAAGATCGTCACCATCGCAATCCAGAACACGTCCCAGCCGCTCCAAACCGGATCTTCTATGGGTGGCGGAGTTTGTGGCAGCAGGATTTCCGGTTCAAGCGGCGCCTCGGGTTGCGGCAGTGGGTCTTGAAAAGTGGACACTCTGATTCCAGTCTCTGACTACGAACTGACCGCCTTGGGCAACCTGTTCCCGTTCGGGAAGTAATGTGACAGCGCTTGCCCGGTGTACGACTTTTTGTTCCGCGCCACTTGCTCGGGCGTTCCCTGCGCCACGACCCTGCCGCCATCCTCGCCGCCCTCCGGACCAAGGTCAATGATCCAGTCGGCATTGCGAATCACATCAAGGTTGTGTTCGATGATGATGATCGTATTCCCCAGATCTGTGAGCCGGTGCAGCACGTCGAGCAATTTCTTCACGTCATCAAAATGCAGCCCGGTGGTCGGCTCATCGAGCAGGTAGAGCGTCTTGCCTGTCTGCCGCTTGCTCAACTCGCGCGCCAGCTTGATGCGTTGCGCTTCGCCACCCGAAAGCGTCACCGCCGATTGCCCTAGATGAATGTATCCTAAGCCAACATCGACTAGCGTCTGTAACTTCTGTTTTGCCTGCGGAATATTTTCCAGCACCTGCAGCGCGTCCGATACCGGCATCTCCAGCAGCTCGGCGATCGAATGTCCCTTGTACTTCACTGCCAGCGTTTCCTGGTTATAACGCTTGCCGCCGCACACTTCGCAGACTACATAGACGTCCGGCAAGAAATTCATCTCGATGCGGCGCTGCCCTTCACCCTGACAGGCTTCGCAACGTCCTCCCGGAACATTGAATGAGAAACGCCCCGGCTTGTATCCCCGCTCGCGCGACTCCGGCAGCATCGCGTACAGATCGCGAATCTGGCCGAACACTCCTGTATAGGTCGCGGGATTCGAGCGTGGCGTGCGTCCAATCGGTGATTGATCGATGCGGATGACCTTGTCGATGTTCTCCGCTCCGGAAATTGTCTTGTGCGAGCCGGGATCTTCGCGCGACCGGTAAAGCGCCTTCGCCAAAGCGCGATAAAGAATGTCATTCACCAGCGTCGATTTGCCCGATCCCGAAACTCCGGTCACTACCGTCATCACGCCCAGAGGGAAGGTCACATCCAGATTCTTGAGGTTATTTTCCCGCGCCCCCAGAATGCTGATGCCCAACCCATTCGTGTGCCGCCTCTCAGCGCGCATCTCAATCTGCGTTCTGCCAGAGATGTATGCCCCGGTCAACGAGCCTGGCACTTTGACAATCTCCGCCGGAGTTCCATGGGCGACCAACTCGCCACCGTGCCGACCCGCGCCCGGACCAAGATCAATCACGTAGTCCGCGCGCCGGATCGTCTCTTCATCGTGCTCGACCACCAGCACGGTATTCCCCAGATTGCGCAACTCTTCGAGCGCTTTCAGCAGGCGATCATTGTCGCGATGGTGAAGTCCAATCGAAGGCTCATCCAGCACATAGAGGACTCCGCGCAGCTTCGATCCGATTTGCGTGGCCAGCCGAATTCTCTGTCCTTCGCCGCCGGAAAGCGTCGCCGCCGAACGATCGAGCGAGATGTATCCGAGCCCAACTGCATCGAGAAACTGCAGGCGCTCGACGATCTCATGCACAATGCGCCCCGCGATCAACTCTTCCCGTCCGGTGAGCTTAATCTTGCGCGCCAACTCAAGCGACCGCGCGACCGACATCGCCGTGAAGTCGGCAATCGACATTCCACTTACCTTCACTGCCAAGCTCTCCGGACGCAGCCTCTGACCGTGGCACGCCGGACACTCCGTCGCCGACATGTAGTCGAGCAGATAGTCACGGTACGTGTCAGAAGTCGATTCTTCCAACACCTGCTTCAGATATCCCACGACCCCGCGAAATCCGGTCTTGCCCTTCCCCGATTCGCCATACATCAAAAGATTCTGTGTCTTCTCGGGAAGGTTCTCGAACGGCGTGCTCAGATCGATGCCATGCGCGGCCGCCGTGATGTTCAACATGTGGATCAGATTCGACGATGCCGATCCCGGTCCCAACCCGCCGTCGAGCAACGGCTTGGACCAGTCCGTCACAATCTTCGCGGGATCAAAGTCATACTTGCTTCCCAGATCCGTGGCACTCGGGACATGCGCCATACGCGCTGTTGAACGAGAACGAACGCGGTTCGAGCTGTGGCACGTTGATGCCGCAATCCGGACACGCCAGCCGCTCCGAGTAAAGCTGCTCTTCGCCGCCGACGACGGCCACCTGCACCAATCCCTCAGCCAGCTTCATCGCCTGCGCCACGGAAGCCTCGAGTCTGCGCTCGATGCCCGCTTTCACAAGCAACCGGTCGACGACCACTTCGATGGTGTGGTTCTTGCGCTTGTCGAGTTCCGGCTCGTCCTCAAGGTTTACTATCTCGCCATCAATGCGCGCCCGGCTGAAGCCCTGTTGCAGCAGCTTCTCCATCTCTTTTTTGAACTCGCCTTTGCGCCCCCGCACGATCGGCGCCAATACCATCACACGATCTTCGGGCGTCAATGCCATCACCCGCTGCACAATCTGCTCCGCCGACTGCCGCCGGATGGCCCGCCCGCATTTGGGACAATGCGGCGCTCCAATTGAGGCGAACAATAAACGAAGGTAATCGTAGATTTCCGTGATGGTCCCGACGGTCGATCGGGGGCTGCGACTGGTGGTTTTTTGCTCGATGGAAATTGAGGGGCTCAGGCCGTCAATGGCGTCCACATCGGGCCGTTCCATCTGATCCAGGAACTGCCGCGCATAGGCCGACAGGGTCTCCACATAACGCCTCTGGCCCTCGGCATAAATCGTGTCAAACGCGAGCGAAGACTTGCCCGACCCGCTCAGTCCGGTAATTACGGTCAGACTGTTCCGCGGGATCTCGACGTCGATGTTTTTGAGGTTGTGCTGACGTGCGCCGCGGACGGAGATCTTCGTGATGGCCATACAACCTGCGAGTAATGTCCTTCCGTAATGTGGACGGGTCCCCAGAAATGTTGGAGAGTGGAAGTGCGCACCTCTACTCCGTATCTTAGTTGTAAACAGGAAGCAACGTCAACGCAGGTAGAGTGGAAGTCGCACGCCGAGCGAGGTCATCCCCCGAAGGATCAGCTGGCGATAAAACCTGTGTAGCTGCCCGTGCATCGGAGTAAACCGCACGGCACCTTACACATAAGGGTGGGCCGAACCTTGAGCGGGCTATTGCAAGCAATTATCGTCTTTCTCACCATCGTCTCGGTTGTCGCGTTTGGAATTTTTGCTGCGTACGCAGCCGTCAACGGCATCCTGTTCGCCTTCGCCCGAAGTCAACAGCAAACCCGCCGCAGCCCGGTACTGATCCCAAGCCAAACCCACGCCAGTGGAGACTGAGAACCGGACCTCAGACCTCAGACCTCAGACCTCAGCAAAGGCTATACCCAGCACCAACGTGGAATCCTAACGCAACATAGGAAGCCCTTCGCGCAGACGCTAAGCCTGGCGCCCAAGGGCCGACGCCTGAAGTCTGAAGCCGGAGGTCCGAGGTCTGAGGTCCGACGTCTGAGGTCCGAGGTCCGCTCTACTGTGGCGGTTGTGGCTGGGGTGGCACGCCAGGCGCGCCCGGCGCGCCCGGAGCCCCTGGAGGGAATCCCTGGCCCGGCACCGGTGCTCCGCCTTGCTGCTGCTGTTGTTGCTGCTGAATCTGTTGCTGACGCTGCAGCTCTAACAGCATCTGTTCTGGAGTCTTCGCGTTCGGCTGCCCAATCTGCTGGCCGGCATTCTGATCTTCGCCGGTGTTATCAACGGCGGTCGCATCCTGATCGGCATCGGCAAAATCATCCTGGCTATTCGCATCCTGCGCATCCGCGTCAGGTTGGGCGTCCGGCTGGTTTTGTGCCTGAACGGGCTGCGGCGGAGGAGCGGCCGCCCCACCGTCACCACCCTTTGGGGTAAGGATCAGGTGCTGCAGCTGGTCTGGATTCGCCTCCGAACCCAGCATCACGTAGTTGAAGTGCGATCCATTCAGCAGCGAGGCCACGACATCGCGGGATGGCCCAGGGCCAAACATGCCCACCACCCGTTCGGTCGCTGTCCCAGACAACTCAACATTGGCGCCGGTCTTCGTATGCACGGCGCGCAAAATGTCTCCAAGGGTCGAATTCCGCGCAATGATGGTTAGCTTGCCGTTCTGAAAAGTCACCTGCGGCGCGACCGCCGGCATCTGCTCGGGCCGCAGTGGCGGAGGCGGAGGAGGCGGGGGCACAACCTCAACCGTAGTTTCGGGTGTGGCCTGTTTGTGCGCAGCATGTTTCTGCGTGGCCCCGACGGAATAGACGGTGGCGAGCAAATATAGCGAAATACAAAACAAGATTAGAAAACTCGGCCGTCTGACCCGCATAAAAGCCCCGACGCCAGCAGAGAGAGGCGGCTGGCACGCCATCGGATGACAAAATTGTAGCACTGCTTTGTTAAACGTACGCTTCCTGTCTCAGAACGCTTCCGCTCGCCCTTCTTGCACCAGAAAAAGTGTTGTTGCCGGGGAAGAAAGTCTCCAACCCAACTCCTTTACTTGACAATCCCCTACCCTAAGGGAAACACTGTCGCGCGCGCACTTCTGCCTGAAACTTGCTTCTGATCAACCCTTTGCTGGCATCACCATGAACGATCCGCACCCGAGGACTCTCATGAAGACTCTCCGTTCCGCACTGCTCGCGCTTCTATGCGCCGCCACCTTCGTTCAGGCCCAGGTCGTTACGCAACATAACGACAACAGCCGGACCGGGCAGAATTTGAGTGAAACGATTCTGACCCCCACGAACGTCAACGTGAACTCGTTCGGACAGCTCTTCTCGCAAACCCTCGACGGGTACGCCTACGCACAGCCCCTGTACCTGCCCAACGTCAGCATTCCCGGCCAGGGCACGCACAATGTCGTCTACATCGCCACCGAACATGACAGTGTCTATGCTTTCGATGGCGATGCCAGTCTTCCCGCCTTATGGCACGCCACTTTTATCAACCCTGCCAAGGGAATTAACACTCTTTCAAGCAGTGACGTTGGATGCGGCGATCTGGTGCCGGAAATCGGTATCACCGGTACTCCTGCAATCGACACGACCACGGGAACGCTCTATGTAATCTCTAACACCAAGCAGAACGGCAAGTTTTTCCAACAACTGCACGCCCTCGACGTCACCACGGGCAAGGAGAAGTTCGGCGGCCCCGTGCTGATTAACGCGAAGGTCAAGGGCACCGGCGACGGATCGGTGAACGGTTATGTGCACTTCGATCCGCTGAAGAACAACCAGCGGGCTGGATTGCTGTTACAGAACGGCTCGGTCTACATCAGTTGGGCATCCCACTGCGATATCGGCCCCTACCACGGCTGGGTCATCAGTTATGACTCGCAGACTTTGAAGCAAAATGGCGTCTGGAATTCCACGCCGAATGCCGGCCTGGGCGGTTTCTGGTCGGGAGGCGCTGGCATCGCCTCTGACTCGAGCAATAATCTCTATATCGCCAGCGGGAACGGAATGTTCGATGTAAACACCGGTGGACGCGACTACGGCGACAGCATCATCAAACTTTCTCCGCCCACGAACGACCACTTCAAAGTCTCCGACTATTTCACTCCTTACGACCAGGGCAACCTCTATAACGGGGACGTAGATCTCGGTTCCGGCGGAGTCTTGCTGTTACCCGATCAAGTCGGCACCTATCCTCACTTGTTGGTGGAGTCGGGCAAAGAAGGAACCATCTACCTGATCAGCCGCGACAAAATGGGACACTACAATCCGAACAACAACGACCAGATTGTGCAGAGCTTGAACACTGCAATCGGTGGCATCTGGGGCATGCCCGCCTGGTGGAATAACAACATTTACTTTGGCGGTCAGTACGACTACCTGAAAGCTTACAGTTTTTATCCGTCAACCGAGCTCCTATCAACCAGCCCGACCTCCGACTCAGCAACCTACTACAACTATCCTGGACCAACCCCATCGATCTCAGCCAACGGGACGACCAACGGAATCGTTTGGACACTGCAGACCGACGGCACTGGCCCAAACGGCGCCGCCATCCTGCATGCTTATGACGCCACCAACCTCGCCACTGAGCTTTACAACTCCACGCAGAATTCCAGCCGCGACACTCCGGGCGGCGCGGTGAAGTTCACCGTGCCTACTATCGCTAACGGAAAAGTCTACGTTCCTGCGGTGGACGTGTTAAACGTTTACGGACCGTTGCCCGAGCCGCACGGCAAGAAAAGCAATTAATCCCTCCAAAGTAAACCGGCCGGAGTCAATGACTCCGGCCGCTCTCACCGCAACTTACCTCTACTGACAGGCTTGGATCGACGGGTAAATGCCGTACACATCGACTTCTCCGCCCGATGTAGCTACATACACTCGTCCGTTCGCGACCGTAGGCACCGAAAACTTTGTGGCCGGCGCCATCACATCGCGGGTGGGGCAGAGAGTGCTGTTGTAGAGTTCCGTCGCCACGTTCACTGCATCGTATGCGTGCAGAATCCCGTTCATCGTGGGAGTGCACGAGTTGGCGCTGGTATCGGTTCTCTGAATAGCCCAGACGATTCCGCTCACGGCTCCGTTTGCCGACACCGAAGGTGTTGGTCCAGGAAACGCGTACGTGCTAGGAGAGGATGGCCCGGCGGCCAGCAATCCCGTCGAGGAGTTCAGGTTGTACATCTTCAGCGCGCCATTGCAAGGCCCCTCGTACACGTGCTCGACATTCGCCGAATCCGTCCAGTACGCCGGGCTCCCGTAGAGTGCGTTCAGAGTCTTGCCTTTTACCGTCTGCACGTTCTGATTGGTGTTCTGGTTGTATCCGCCAAAGTTGTCACGGTCGATGACGTAGACGTTGCCGTCCTTGCCTCCGCCGATCACCATGTTGGGATGCGCGCACCCCGTCGTGCACTGCGGCGGCAGCAACATCAGCCCGGCCGAACCCACATCGATGTCATCCTGATAAAGAATGCTCTGGGTGTGCGGAGTGAAATAGTCGGCCACCGTGCAGTTCGCCGTGCTGCAATCCAGTTTTAGGACTGAATCGCCCCAGTTCGACAAGCCGTCGTAAACTCCGTCGGCAACCTCGAGATAAACGAATCCCGAAGCATCGGCCGCCAGCCCGGCGCCGCTCATCCAGATTCCGCCCTGCCCCGGCAGTGTGCCTGGATTCGGCGTCGATACAAACTGCGCCGTCTGCTGCAGGTTGGTCACATTGAACGCCTTGAGAACCCCATGTCCTCCCTGACCTTCCGACCACCAGGCAACGTAAAGAGTACCGTTGTTCAGCAGCAGTCCTACCCGTTGTCCTTCTTTCGCTGGACTGAAATTCGCGTCGGCGGGAATATTGGCCTGGAACTTATCGGTTCCCGTAGCGATATCGATCTCGTGAATTGTCTGGTAATACATCGGCGGATTGCTGTTGTAATTGACCGTTCTTGCCACCAGGTACATCGTCCCGCCCACCGGATCAATCGCCGGCGTTCCGGTAATCCCCACATCCGGACACACCGTGCAGTTCTCGACGTCGCATTGCTTCCACGATCTGCCTGTCGGCACTAGGTTATCGGACCACACTGGCGCAGTCCCGGGATTGTCGGCATCGAACGCGTAAACCATGTCCTGTTCGGTCGCGATGTACAGCAGGTTCTTCGTCAATCCGTGAGTTCCCTTTGGCACATAAAGAGGTTGGGCATACACCTGGCCCTGCACGGTGTACGATCCCACTTTGCCGAATCGCGCTTTGTTCGATATTTTCGAGGGCGTCAGAATCGTTTCGTAGAGATTCTGACCGGTGCGAGAGTTATCGTTGTGCACAGTCAGCACACCGGGAAACTGCGCCCACGAGGGCAACGTCCCGGCCAAACCGAGCAGCAACGACAATAGAAGGAAACTTCGCACAGAATGGCGAACGAGGGACATGAGGACCTCCAGGCATTACTTCGTTGATTGTTGGCCCGGAACACTGCAGAGAGGCAAAACGCAAATCTCAGCACGAACCGGACAGCGCGCTTCTGCAACTCATCTTGACCCGAGCGCTTTTCTTGGGATGAGCCGCAGTCCGACCACTTGCCCGGGGGTTGGGCGAATGCTCGGTCCCAGATTCGACGCAGAGTATCGTCGTTACGACCGCTTGTCAAGAAACATGAACTACGCTCCGATGAATCCGTGCCAGTCGCGAGTCCTGCTGGTAAACTGTTTACGTCTTGCCTCCCCTCCCGTTCGGCAATAGGCTCAAACCAGTGACCACAAAGGCTTCTAGGAGGTTAGTCTCTAGTTCTGCGCTGCGGCGCTCCATCGCTGCTCACCTTCTACTCTGTGTCCTTCTTCTCTACTCTCTCCAATGTTTGAGTCAATCATTGGGAGATGCGGGATCCGTCGCAGGCACCGTTCACGATCCTTCGACGTCGGTGATCAGAGGCGCAAGCGTCATCCTGCAAAATACCGTTACCGGATTCACTCGCCGCGCTGTCACCGACAGCGACGGTTCTTTCCGCTTCACCAGCGTGCCTTTCAATTCCTACCAGCTCATCGTTCTGGCGCCCGAATTTGAGCCGTCTCAACAGATGGTAAACATCCGCTCTTCGGTGCCCGTGGTCCTGACCATTGGCCTCGCCTTGCCAGTCTCGAAGCAGAGCGTCGTCGTCAAGGATCAGACCACGCTGGTGGAAACCGCGCCCACCGCCCAGACCGCGCTCGATGCCGAACGCGTGGCGCGCAGCCCCATCGAAACCGGAACCTCGCAACTCACCTCGGTGCTCACGCAATCCGTGCCAGGGGTAGCCCTCGATTCCAACGGACAATTTCATCCCGCGGGAGAAGAAGGGGACAGTTCTTTCGTCATCGATAACCAGCCGGTCACAGACCAGCAAGGACGAATGTTCGGAAGCCAGATTCCGCTCGCGACCGTGCAATCGTTCGACGTGATCGAAGGAGTGCCGCCCGCTGAGTTCGGCGACAAAAACAGCCTGGTGGTTCGTACCCTCACTCGCTCGGGTCTTGGACTTACCCAGCCAACTGGAAGCATCTCTGCCGGCTACGGTTCGTTCGGCACCAGCACGGCCAGCGTCTCACTCGCCATAGGCAACCGCAAGTTTGGAAACTTCGTTTTCGTCGATGGACTGCAAACTGGACACTTCCTCGATTCGCCGGAGTTCCTCCCCTTCCACGACAAAGGCAACGCCGAGGACTTCTTTGACGGCTTCGACTACCAGATCAGCGGTGCCGATTCCTTCCACTTGAATCTGGGACTGGCGCGCTCATGGTTTCAGGTTCCTAATACTTACCCGCAGGCTTTCGCGGGGCAGGATCAGCGCCAGTTGCTGCGCTCGTTCAACGTCGCTCCCGGATACACCCACCTGTTCAATCCTTCAACGCTGCTCAGCGCGAACGCCTGGGTGCGGCAGCAACGCGTGGGTTATTTTCCAACTAGCGATCCTTTCGCCGATCTTCCCGCCACGCTTTCGGAATCGCGGCGTCTGACCAATCTCGGCATTCGCACCGATCTTTCGTACTCGCGCGGAATTCATAACCTCAAGGCGGGGGTTCAGTTCCAACACTACTTCTTGTCGGAAGCCTTCTCTCTCGGACTCACCGATCCGCTCTTCAACGCCGTGTGCGTGGATTCCTTCGGCAGCCCCGTCGTCGCCCCCGGTGTCACGAATCCTGCCAATTGCGCTCCCGCGTACAGTTCGAATCCCGAGTTTCTTTCCGGCCTGTTGCCTTACGACCTGACCCGCGGCGGCCAACTGTATAACTTTCGCGGGACCACCGACATCAAGCAGGAGGCACTCTATCTGCAAGACACTGTGAGTCTGCGCCAGCTGACCTTGTCTGCCGGTCTGCGTTTCGACAAGTACAACGGATTAAGCGACTCCTACGGAGTGCAGCCGCGGCTTGGCGCCTCCTACTTCTTCGCGCGCACTCAGACTGTATTGCGCGCCTCCTATGGACGCCTCTTTGAGACTCCTTATAACGAGAACCTGATCGTTTCCAGTTCGACCGGGAGCGGCGGACTTGCCAACAAAGTTCTCGGTGCCCCACCGTTGCCGCCCATCACTACGGGAATCCGCAACCAGTTCGATCTCGGCCTGCAGCAGGCGATCGTGGGACGTGTTGTCATCGATGGTGACTATCTCTGGAAGTTCACAACTTCCGCCTACGACTCTGATGCCTTGCTCAACACGCCGCTCGTCTTTCCCACCTCCTGGCGGAAAGCGAAAACCGACGGTGTCAACGTTCGTGTCACCTTTCCGGCGTACCACGGGTTCACCGCTTACTCGGTCATGGGACACATCCGCGCCCGCTTTTTCGGCCCCGAAACTGGAGGCATCCTTTTCAACACTCCACCCAGTACAGCGCCCTTCCGCATCGATCAGGACCAAGCCTTTCAGCAAGCCACTCACGTGCAATACCAGTTCCCTAAGCGAGGTCCCTGGTTGAATTTCACCTGGCGATACGATTCCGGCATGGTTGCGAATAGCGTTCCCACCTATGCAACTGCCCTCGCACTGACTCCTGACGAGCAAGCTGCCATTGGCCTTTATTGCGGCAGCACCTTCGCCACGCTGAGCGCACCACTTCGCGGTTGCTCGGCACCGCGCTTCGGAGCCACGCGTATTTCGATTCCCCGGCTTGGCACGGAAAATGACGACCTCGATCCGCCGCGCCTCTCTCCTCGCCACGTCTTCGACGCTGGCGCTGGCTTCGACAACATCCTGCATCGGGATAAGTACAATCTGAATCTGCGCTTCAGCGTGCTCAACCTGACCAACACAGTCGCGCTCTACAATTTCCTGTCCGATTTCAGTGGGACACACTTTTTGGTGCCTCGCAGCTATCAGGCCGAGGCCAAGTTATCTTTCTAAGATGATTCGAAGCCTCCTCATCGTCCTTCTCGCCGCGTTCCCACTGTTCGCGCAAACCCCGCCCTGCACTGCAGAACATTACAAAATCGTCGCCGTGCCCATTGTCCCCGCCGCGATCAATGAATCCGGCGTGATCGCCGGAACCACGTCGAAACACAAAGCCGCGCTGTGGAGTCAAAAATCAGGCGTGAAAGAAATCGTTCTTCCCGCGGGCTTCGCCATCGCCGAAGGCATCGGCATCAATGACCGCGGCGATGTGATCGGCCTGGCCACCAACGACTCTTCCAGCAAGCGTCAGGCCTTCGTCTACCGCGATCGCAAATTGCTGTTGCTAACAGGCGCCGAATCAAAAGCCACGGCAATTAATGGCGCGGGCGACATCGCGGGAGAGGCCACGCTCCCCAAGAAAGAAATCTCTTCGGCCGTCGTCTGGAAGAAGCAAGCCGCCATCGATCTCGGCGGATGCTGCGGGGGCACCGCGACCACTCTCAACAATCAGGGCCAAGCCGCGGGACAAATCTACGACGAGCAAGGCCGCTACTCTGCATTTGTGTGGGATCAGGCCCACGGGCTGCAACCCATCGGCCCATCCAATACGTTCAGCTCCGCAGTCACGATCAATGACTCCGGCCACATTGTGATTCAGGAGTTCACCCGCCACGGCGTCTTTCTCTACGCTGAGGGCAAACTCACTCCGCTCGATCTGTCGCCGAAATTTCCGAGCCGTCCGCGCTCCATGAACAATTGCGGCGCCATCGTCGGCTCGTTCGGGCCCTTCGCCGACGCGGAGCGAGCCTTCGCCTGGGATCCAACCCGCGGATTTCGCGACTTGAACGATCTCCTTCCTGCCAATTCCGGATGGAAACTCGAAGCCGCGACTGGCATCAACAGCAAAGGCGAAATAGTCGGCTGGGGTGATTACAAACACGCCGACGACACAGGATTTCTTCTGATTCCCGAACCCTAACTTACTCGCGTCGCCAGATCGACAGGGCAGGCGCACCCAGTGCCAGTTCAGCCAACGATCCGGCCTTGTCTGCGATCGCCTCTGCTTTCTGCCCTTCCGCAGTCTGACCCGCGAGAATGGCCTGATCCGCGTTGGTCTCGTACGCATATCCCAATAACGTTGCGGTGAGAAGGTTGTGCCCGGTGTAGCGCACACTCAGCCTCGCCCAACCATAATGAGTCTGCCCGTTGATCTGGAACTTCAATCCGAGAAAACGGCTCTGCGTATTTTTCCAATTCCCGCGAGCTGAAGAAGCGCGCAGTCCAGAGCTGCTCTCGAAGCTCCACGCAAACACCAACTGGGCACGCTTGACGGTTACATCTTTGAATTTTCGTCCCGGTCCAATCACCGCGCCGGGCGCTAACGCTGCCGCCGATCCGTTGCTGGGAATGACACTCGCGTTGGTCTTCCCGCCAAGCACGAGCTCCCGCGCGGCATACCGCCCGTCCTGATAGGTAAAACTGCTTTGCGAATGGAAACCGAGATTGAAATCCGGAACTCCATCGAGATCGAGGTCGATGAAGAGTCCGCCCTTGGTCAGCTTGACGTCCTTCGCCGTGTAAATAATTTCGGCCGCGGCAGGCTGAGCCATGGCAAGCAACCCCACTCCTGCGGCGACCGCCGCCAGCGCATACCCGATCAACCGTTGTTCCAGATCTGCAATTGAACAAGCGGAATCATGCGACTTCTTTTTGCAGGATTTCATCGTGACCTCGGAGTTCTCGAAACTAAGGAGCCCCAAGCGCTCGTTGGCGCAAACTATATGAATAGACAACTGGAGTGTCAATCACTCTTTGATGGCATGGGTCTTTTGTCTCTCATGCCTTCGAGCAGTCGAGCCAACTCCCGTACTCCGCGCCGAATCTCCGAAGCATCGACCGCCGCGAATCCAAGTTGCACCCCTTCTCCGCGCACTCTCCCTTGGGTGTATGAGCTGATCGGAATCATCTCAATCTCTCGTTCCAATCCGGCGGCTGCCGCTTCCGTCGCACTCAGACCACCCTGCAGCCACCCGACAGTCTGCAATCCAGCTTCGATATTTGAAATCTCCATCATCCCGGCAAGCTTGTCCCGCCCGCACTCGAGCAAGACCGACAAGCGCTCCGCATACACCTCGCGCATGCGGCGAATGTGCCTTCCGAAATGACCCTCCGTAATGAAGTCACAAAGTACCGCCTGCTCCAGCACAGGCGCATGCCGGCTGGTCACCGACTTCATCGCCGAAAACGAATCCACCAGATCCTGCGGGATCACCATGTACCCCAGCCGCAGCGAAGGAAACAAAACTTTGCTGAAGGTCCCCGCATACAGCACCAATCCATGACGATCAAGCCCCTGCAGTGCCGGCACGGGACGCCCCACATACCGGTACTCACTGTCGTAGTCATCTTCGAAAATCAGCGCGCCAGCGGTCCGCGCCCATTCCAGCAACTCCAATCGCCGCGCCAGGCTCATCGTGATACCCAGTGGAAACTGATGCCCCGGCGTAACGTAAATCAGCCTTGCTCGGCGCAGTTGCTTGCGGAGTTCGATTCCCTCCTCGTCCAGTTTCACCGCGCAAATCTTCGCGCCCACTGACTTGAAGACGATCGTCGCTCCGACGTAGCCGGGGTTCTCCATGTACACCAAGTCTCCCGGATCGAGAAACAATCGCGCCGCCACATCCAGCGCTTCCTGCACGCCCGATACGATGACCACCTGCTCCGCTGTGCATTTCACACCGCGGGAAGCATTCAAGTAATCGGCGACCGCGTCGCGCAGTGGCCGGTATCCCATCGGACTAGAACCCAACAGCAGCGTGGTCGAAGCGCGCCGCAATCGGCGCGCGCTGATCTGCGTCCACAAGTCCATGGGAAACAAATCGAGCGCAGGTTGATTCGCCCGAAACGCCCGTGTGGGACGGATCTCGAAACTCGGGAACGGAATCACGCGTCGCCCGTATTCAGAGAATCTCCGCTTCGTTTTGCTCCCTGCCGGCACCGTTCCCGGTACGCGCCGCACCTGCAATAGTTCATCGGGAAGAATCCTGCTGACGTAGGTCCCCGAACCGACGCAGCCTTCCGCATAGCCTTCGGACTTCAATTGCTCGAAGGCGTTCACGATCGTTCCCCGCGCCAATCCATATTGCATGGCCAGGTCGCGGGTTGCCGGGAGACGCATGCCCGGACGTAGTCGCCCTTCCAGAATTTCGCCTCGCAACGATTGATACAGCCATCGGTAGGCAGCCGACTTAGCCGTTCTCAAAGGAAGTGTGAGTGCAAATGATGTGGCTCGCTTGGGCATGGAAGTGGTCCATAAAGAATACCGTAAATGGACCTTCTTGCAAGGTCCACTTTCGCCTATACATCCCTATAGACGATCTGAAAGCCGCGGCGCGGCGAAAGAATGCAGCCCACGGCGCAAGCCGTGGGACTGTAGGAGCGATGAGATCAGCCCCGAAGGGGCGTAAGAAAGAAAAAAGGCCCGGCAGAGATTACTCAACAGGAAAACTCATGACACCACGAATCATCTGGACGGCGTTATTCCTCGCGACGCTATCCATCCCAGCGGCGTCCCAGGCATCCCCGGCGCAGGTCCGGACCGCTTTGTCTCACGCCCTTCCCCAACTCGACGGCGACCATCTCAAAGTTACGGTGGTCGAAGTCGTTTATGCACCGGGCGGCGCATCCAAACCGCACACTCACGGCTGTCCGGTCATCGGATACATCGCCCAAGGCGCGATCCGCTACCAGGTCAAGGGAGAAGCTGAAACCATCCTCAAAGCCGGCGACAGCTTCTACGAAGCCGCCAATGGAATTCACCAGGTCTCAGCGAACGCCAGTCAGTCCGAACCGGCAAAACTCATTGCCTATTTCCTGTGCGATCACGATGTGCCCCTCAGCACCGCCGTCCCCGAAGGAGGAAAGTGATCATGCAAGATGCCACGGTTCACCGAACGATATCTCGGTCCGAGTCCCAGCCATGGACGCTTGAGCGGTTCGCAGTTCTCTACGCCCGCCTCGCTCTCGCCGCGTCTTTTCTATCCGGCATCGCCGACCGTTTCGGCCTGTACACCGGAAGAAACGTGGGCTACGGAAACTTTCAAGGATTCCTGAATTACACCGCCAAAGTGAATTCCTTCATGCCTGCCTCGACGATCCCCTTCCTCGCATGGTCGGCCACATTCTTCGAATTTACGTTCGGAGTCCTGCTGCTCTTCGGCCTCTGGACACGCTGGGTCGCGCTCGGCAGCGCCGCATTGCTCGTGCTCTTCGGTACCGCCATGGCAATTTCGTTCGGCATCAAAGCGCCGCTCGACTACTCAGTCTTCACCGCATCGGCCTGCGCTGTTTTGCTTGCACTTCACAAGGAGAAATAATGAAAAGCACCTTCCGCCTGCTTCCACTCGCTGTCGTGGCTCTCGTGGCCTGCGCCGCCATTGCCCAGGACAACGACGCCCCCATTCTGCAATGCCGCGAAGCCGTCTGGCGTGCATGGTTCGCCAATGACACCAAGACTCTCGCCGAACTCGTCCCCGCCGAAGCCATTGCCATCAGCCCCAGCGAGGACGAATGGAAAACCCAGGCAGACATCGTCCGCGAAGCAGCAGAGTTTCAGGCACAAGGCGGAAAACTGATTCGCCTGGAATTTCCCCGCACCAAAATTCAACGCTACGGCGACGTAGCCTTCGTCTACAGCCAGTTCGTTCTCGAAACAGAAACCAATGGCAAACGATCAGTGGCAACGGGACGAGCCACCGAAGTATTCGTCTTACGCAATGGCCGCTGGATCAACCCCGGCTGGCACACCGACGCGCACAAATGAGCTGTTTTTCTTTGCGTCCTTCGCGGCAGTTCTTTGCGACCTTTGCGGTAAAGGCTCTTGATCTTGAAGGAACAATCCATGAATCCAACAGTAGAAGTATTCATCCACCAACTTATAGGAGGAAAAATGCAAGCCCGTATCAACTACGTCAAAGTCGCACCCGGTGCCTATAAAGCCATGTCGAGCCTCGAAGAATACCTCGACCAATCGGCACTAGAGGCCCCGCTGCTCCACCTGATCAAGATGCGCGCCTCGCAAATCAACGGCTGCGCCTACTGCATCGACATGCACTCTAAAGATCTTCGCGCTGGCGGCGAAACCGAGCAGCGCATTTACGGGCTCGATGCCTGGCGAGAAGCCCCCTACTACACCGACCGCGAACGCGCCGCATTAGCCTGGACTGAAGCCGTCACCCTCATCACTAACGGACACGTTCCTGATCAAGTGTATGAGGAAACTAAAGCTCAATTCACCGAAAAAGAATTGGCCGACCTGACACTCGCCGTCGCCGCCATCAACGCCTGGAACCGCCTGGCCATCGCCGGACGAGCCGTCCCCGGCAATTACCAACCGGCTAAACACCAGGAATTGCAGCGAGCATGAATACAGAAGCCGCAAAGGTCTCCTTTGCGGCTTCTGTTTGCGACAAGAGGCCCTAGATTTTCCTGAGGTCCGAGGTCTAAAGTCCGAGGTCCGAGGCCTGAAGTCCGGTTTTTACTGCCGCGGCGCGAAATATCCCTTTCGCGCGCGAACCTGAAGATCTTTCTTGAGGGCGGTTATCTCGATCGAACGATATCGCCCATCCGCATCGAAATCCGCCGGACGATAGGAAATGACGTACTGGCTGCGCAACTCGTCTTCAATCGCAGCAAACGAATTCTTGATGTCTTTCATCTTGAAGGGAAAGAACGCACGTCCACCAGTGGCGTCGGCCAACTGCTGCAGCACGCGGTCGCCGCGCAGCACCAATCCGCTGTCGTCGGTCGAGATCGCATAAATGATCACTTCCGCCCGTTGCGCCATTTCGATCGCCTGCGCCCGGCTGTGATCGCTCTGGTTGTCCTCGCCATCGCTCACAATGATGATCGCTTTGCGCACCGGACGATCCGATGTCTCTTTCGCCAGCTTGTCGCGGCAGGCGTCGTAGATCGCATCGTAGATTGCCGTTCCGCCCCCATCGTGAAGGTTGTGAACGCCGGTCGCCAGAAGCTTGGCGTTGTCGGTGAAATCCTGTGTCACTTGGTTATGGGTCGCGAAGCCCATAACAAATGCCTCGTCGAATCCTGGACGCAGCGTGCTCTCTAAAAAGCTGACCGCCGCTTCCTGCTCGAAATCGAAGCGGCTGCGCACCGACCCACTGGTATCTACCAGCAACCCTAGCTGTAACGGCAAGTCGGTTTCCTTACGGAAACTGTCGACCGCAGTGGGAGGCTTGTGGTCATCCAGAATGGTGAAATCTTTTTCATTCAAATTACGGACGAACTTCCCGTGCCGGTCGGTGGCGATGAACAGAACGTTGACTTCGTCGACCCGCTTCTTAATGGTTAAAACCGAGTCCGGCTGGTCCGCCGACCCCGCATCTCCAGTGAATACTGGAGCCGATTCGACATATGCGTTCTGAGCCCGCAATCCTGGCGCGGCCGCCATCAAAAGTACCGCACCGAGAAAAAAGGTAACGCGTATGTACTTCATGGTCAGAAAGTTCCTGTCTTTTCACCACCAAACGCCGGCCATCGGCTTCCTATGCTATATAGATGCACGTTAGGGGCCGAAAACATCTCTAATCGCGGCGTTCGTTCCCCCGACTCTAGGGGACCCCAGAACCAGTGCCAAGTTACAAAAGGAGCACACACTTGGTCATTGCCGGTTAAGCCCCGTCACTGGTGCGATTTGTTCCGCCGCCCATGCCCTTTCGGTGTATCCCGTCCATAAGAACACTCCCGAGGCTCCTCCGTCCAAGCAACTCTAGCCTCAATTTGACACTCATGCTTGAATACCATGAATGAAGAAATCTCCGTCCCGTTGCAAGTGGGCCAGCAACGACCTCGCCATCCTTTATCACGATAAAGAGTGGGGCGTCCCCTCCCACGACGACCGTCATCTGTTCGAGTTCCTCATTCTTGAAGGCGCGCAAGCCGGACTCAGTTGGGACACCATTCTCCGCAAGCGCGAAAACTACCGCGCCGCCTTCAGCCAATTCAACCCGCAGCGCATCGCCCGCTACGACCAGAAAAAGATCGACGCGCTGATGAACGACCCCGGCATCATCCGCAACAAACTGAAAATTCAATCTGCCATCTCGAACGCTCAAGCGTTTCTCAAAATCTCAAAAGAATTCGGATCTTTCGACGAATACATCTGGCAATTCGTCGATGGAAAGCCACGCATCAATTCGATCCGCTCGATGAAGCAACTCCCGGCCCGCACCGCCCAATCGGACGCCATGAGCAGAGACCTGAAAAAGCGCGGATTCAACTTCGTCGGCTCAACTATTTGCTACGCCTACATGCAAGCCGTCGGCATGGTGAACGACCACATGGTGACGTGCTTCCGCTACGCCCAACTACGTTAGACTCTGCGCCTTTGAGATTCTCGTCATCCTGAGCCCGACAGGGCGAAGGATCTGGCGTGCAGCCATCGGGCTTCTGCTTACACGTACCCCACGCCAGATCCCTCGCGTTGCTCAGGATGACGTCTATTTTTGGCAAGTCTCAGCTAAAATCTTCCTTGTTCTCCAGGAGTTCGCATGCATCGCCGTTTCTATCCCGCCCTGCTCCTTGCGACCCTCATCCTCTCCGGCTGCAATTCCTTCTACTACAAAGCCATGCAGAAGCTCGGCAAAGAGAAGCGCGACATCCTCGTGCAGCGCGTCAAAGACAGCAAGAAAGATCAGGAGCAGACCAAAGAGCAGTTGCAGACCACCATGGAAGCCTTCCAGCAACTGACCGGCTTTCAGGGCGGAGACCTCGAGAAGTCTTACAAGAAACTTAACAGCGAATACGCGCGCGCGCAGGACCAGGCCAACAAGCTGCACGACCGCATCCAGTCGATCGACCAAGTCAGCAACGATCTCTTCAACGAATGGCAAAAAGAAATTGACGAGATGAGCAACACCCAACTGAAATCGCGCAGCCGCTCGATGCTGGTCGACGCCAAACAGCGCCAGGCCGTCTACATGAAAGCCATGCGCACGACGGAAGACAAGATGACGCCCGTCCTCGCCGCCTTCCGCGACCAGGTCCTGTTCCTGAAACACAACCTCAACGCCCGCGCCATCGGATCGCTCAAAGGCACCGCCAACACCATCAACACCAACGTCGCGGCCCTGATGAAGAGCATTGACGCCTCCATGCAGGAAGCCGACAAGCTCATCTCCAGCCTCTCCGCCCCCGACGCGACGTAGAAACAAGAATGTGGCGCGGACGCCCCGTCCGCGGCCTTTGACGTTGATCTTGACTTCAACCTCGAGTGCCCGTTCCCAGCGAAGCATAGTGGCAAGTCTGGCGAAATCCCTGCACTCTGACCGCAATCCTTTTCACTGGCAATCCGTGGCCTCGAAGCGCGACTGGTCCATCCCCTTCATTTCTCATTCGTTAGCCGCGGACGATTTACACAACCTGGCGGCCTCTTAATTGCATCTCTACTAATATAATAGGCATTCTTCTATTCGGAGATTTCCCATGCACCCCCAGAACCACAATGTCCCGCAGTATCACATCGCCATTCTTGGTGGAGGCTTCACCGGCACTGTCCTTGCCGCTCAACTGCTTCGCAAGTCCGATGGCGCGCTCTCTGTCATCGTCGTTGACCAGAGCTCTTCGCCCGGACGCGGCATTGCCTACGGCACGCAATATGGATGGCACCTGCTGAACGTGCCGGCCAAGAATATGAGCGCGCTCCCCGACGACCCCGGCCACTTCCTGCGCTGGGCGCAAACTAACTACGACTGCGCCGCCGAAGCGGACAGCTACCTGCCCCGCCGCATCTATGGCCAGTACGTCGAATCGGTTCTGGCAGACGCCAACACGTCAGATTCCAATTTCCAATGGAAGCACGACCAGGCGATCGGCGTGAGTCAGTCGGAAGGCCTCACTGCCGTACACTTGCGAAGCGGACAAACCATTCTTGCGGAAAAGATCGTTCTCGCCATCGGCAATTTTCCGCCCGGTGATCCACTGTTGCCGGGCAAAGCGCGAAAGAGTTCGCGCTATGTTCCCTTCGCCTGGTCCGCGGGCGCTCTCGAAGGGATTACGCAAGACACCGACATCCTTCTCGTCGGATCAGGCCTGACCGCCGTCGATCAGGTCGTCGCGCTGCGCGCGCGTGGATTTCGCGGAACCATTCACCTGCTCTCTCGCCGCGGCCTCCTGCCGCAACGCCACGCCAAGACCGCGCCGTGGCCGGCATTCTGGAATCACGATTCGCCGCGCACCGCTCGCGGTCTCCTCCGGCTTGTCCGTCGACAGATTCATCTCGCGCAAACCCCAGGCAGCGATTGGCGCGCTGTCATCGACTCACTGCGCCCCTTGACGCAGAAAATCTGGAAGCTTCTTCCCACCATCGAGAAGCGCCGCTTCCTGCGTCATGTTCGTCCTTACTGGGAACTCCACCGCCATCGCGTCGCGCCTGAGATTGGCAGCCTACTCGCCTACCAACTGATCAACAAGAACATTCAGATCCATGCTGGACGCGTCACCGATTACCACGAAAGCGATCGCGCCGTCGAAATCATTTACCACGATCGCGCATCCGGGGGTGAAGTCCGTCTCCGCGTCGATCGCGTCATCAATTGCACAGGACCCGAGACCGACTGTCGTAAGTTCGACAGCCCCCTGCTACGCAATCTTCGCGAGCAGGGTCTGATTCGCCCTGACGAGCTCTATCTCGGTCTAGACACCGACGACGACGGCTCGCTCATCGATGCCCAAGGCCATCCCTCCAAATCCCTCTATACCGTCGGCCCGACCCGCAAAGGCCAACTCTGGGAGACCACGGCCGTCCCGGAAATCCGTGATCAAGTCGCCACCCTCAGCGAGCTATTAATCAACAAAATTCAGACAAGCCTCGAAGAGTCCGTAGAATGTGGCGCGGGCGCCCTCGCCCGCGGCCTTTGAAGTTGATGTTGATCCTACTTTCGACTGTGACTTAACCTCGCAGCCCTGTTTCTTCGCGCAAGGCGAAGGGACGGGGCCTTCTCATCCCAGTGCGATCTCTTCTTTTGAAGCTCTTGCTCTTTATTCGACAATCAAAAATCAACAATCAAAAATGCCATCCTGCTAAACTCGTCCCGCTCACTCGGAGACAAAGTGAAACAACTCCTAATCTTCGCCCTGGCCCTGCTCCCCATGAAACTCGCGGCTCAAGATCGCTCCCACGCCCGCTCGATGGTCATCACCCGTTACGGCATCGTTGCCACCAGCTATGCGCAAGCCTCGGTTGCAGGCGCGCAGATCCTCGCCAAGGGAGGCTCCGCCATCGACGCAGCCATTGCCGCCAACGCCACCCTCGGCGTGACCGAGCCGATGATGAATGGCATGGGCGGCGACTTATTCGCCATTTACTGGGACGCGAAAACCGGCAAGCTCTACGGCCTCAATTCGAGCGGATGGGCTCCGCAAGCGCTCACCCTCGATCATGTGAAAGCCAAAAGCGTAAACAAATCCCCCGAAGGCATCGACAGTGTCACCGTTCCCGGCGCCGTCGCCGGATGGAACGCGCTTCACGCAAAGTTCGGACGCCTCGCCTGGCGCGATCTCTTCCAGTCCGCGATCTTCTACGCCGATCACGGCTTCCCTGTCGCCGAAATTATTCAGGATTACTGGACTGAAGCCCCCGACTCGTTTGCCCACGATCCCGAAGGCCAACGCGTCTTCCTGCCCAACGGCAAAGTTCCCGACGTCGGCCAAGTCTTCTCGAACCCCGACGTCGCCAAAGCTCTCCGCCTCGTCGCTGACAAGGGCGCCGATGCTTTTTACAAAGGCGAAATCGCGCAAGCCATTCTTGCCACGGAAAAAGCTTACGGCGGCACCATGGCCGCCGCCGACCTCGCCGAATTCCAACCCGAATGGGTCGAGCCCATCTCCACCACCTATCGCGGATGGACCGTCTACGAACTTCCGCCCAACGGACAAGGCATGGCCGCTCTCGAAATGCTCAACATCATGGAGACCACGCCCGCCTCACCCGACGGCCCGCTTAGTGTCACCGAACTGCACAAGAAGATTGAAGCCATGAAGCTCGCCTACGCAGATCTTCATCGCTACGATGCCGACCCGCGCTTCGCCAAAGTGCCGGTAAAAGGTCTGCTGTCGAAAGACTACGCACAAGAGCGCGCCAAGCAGATCGATCCCGCGAAAGCCGATTGCGACACTCCCTACGGCGCGCCTAAAAGTGACACCACGTATCTTTCCGTCGTCGATCGCGAAGGCAACATCCTCTCGCTCATCCAGAGCAATTACGACACCTTCGGCTCGGGCATAACCACGCGCGGCATGGGATTTGTCCTGCAAGATCGCGGCGCTCTGTTCTCGCTCGATCCCGCATCCCCCAACGTGCTCGCCCCGCGCAAGCGTCCCTTCCACACCATCATCCCCGCGTTCATGGAGCAGGGAGACCAGCACATCGGCTTCGGCATCATGGGCGGCGCCAACCAGCCGCTCGCTCACGCCCAGTTCGTCTCGAACGTCGTAGATTACGGGATGAATATTCAGGCTGCGATGGAGAACGCCCGCTTCACCGTGAGCCCGAAAGGTGGATGCAACATCCTCATCGAGTCCCGCGTGAAGCCCGACGTCCTCGAAAAACTCACCGCCATGGGACACCAACTCGAAGTCCGCAAAGACTATTCCGCCCGCATGGGCCGCGGCCAAGCCGTCCTGCACGACACCAAAACCAAAATAAATTACGGAGCCTCTGACCCCCGCGCCGACGGCACCGCGGAACTTGAACCTCCGCCGGTGGGTCACGAACAGTGACACGACTCATGTCGTAGAATCTCGGGTGCCCCGCCCTTGTCGCTGCGCTTTTTGCAGCGACAGGGCGGGGACTTCCTTCGCGCCCTTTGCGCAACCTTAGCGCCCTTTGCGTTTCAAGGTTTTTCTTGCCTTCCCTCATGCGATTCGCTGACCGCCGCCCCGGCGTATAATTTGCTGCCTCCGGGAGGAAACCCTTGACCCCATTCCGCCTTATCGCCATCTCCGTCCTGCTCGCCATCTCCACCCACGCGCAAACCCTCAACCCCGATCAATCCCAATCCGAAGCCGCCCAATTCCTCAAAGACCTCGTCCGCATCGACACCCAGGACCCTCCCGGTAATGAATCGAAAGTCGCCGAATATCTTCAGAGCGTTCTGAAAAAAGAAGGCATCGACTCCGAACTTCTCGAAACCCTTCCCGGACGCGCCTCCATCGTCGCCCGCCTCAAAGGCAACGGCTCGAAGAAACCGCTCCTGCTCATGGGACACGAAGACGTCGTTCCCGTCGATCGCTCGCACTGGACCGTCGATCCCTTCGCCGCGATGGAAAAAGACGGCATGATCTGGGGACGCGGCGCGCTCGACGACAAAGCCATGGACGCCGCCAACCTCGAAGTCTTCCTGCAACTTAAGCGCATGAAAATCCCGCTCACCCGCGATGTGATCTTCCTCTCTGAAGCCAGCGAAGAGGCAAGTTCGCCCGCCGGCATGTCCGCGATCGTCTCAAAATATTGGGACAAGATCGCCTGTGAATTCGCCCTGAACGAAGGCGGAGGCTCACTCATCGAAAACGGCAAAATCAAATACATCGGCGTCTCCACCGCCGAGAAACTTCCCCGCGGCGCCACTCTCGAAGCCACCGGCACCAGCGGACACGGTTCCATCCCTCGTGTAGACAATGCCGTCACTCATCTCGGCGCAGCCGTCGCCAAAGCCGGCACCTGGGAAACGCCCTCGCGCCTGAACGAAACCACCGCCGAATTCTTCAAGCGCCTCGCCACCATCTCTCCACCGGACGAGGCCGCCTGGTATCGCGATCCGCTCAACCCAGCATCCCAAGCTGCGATGCGCGTGAAAAAGCCGCAATACTATTCGATGCTGCGCACTTCGGTTGTTCCTACCATGCTGAAGGCCGGAATTAAAGAAAACGTGATTCCCCCGACGGCCGAGGCTACGCTCGATATTCGCGCCTTGCCTGACGAAGACTTAGTCAAGTTCCGTGACATGCTCGCTCAGGTCATCAATGACCCACAGGTGAAAGTGGTCGCCGGAGATGTGACTTACTCCATGCCCGCCGCCCCGGTTACCAGCCTGAAGACGGAAATGTTTTCCGCCCTCGAACACGCTCAGAAAGAAGTTGCCCCCGATGCGATCACCTTACCCGTGATGACCACCGGCGCCACCGATTCGTCTTTCCTGCGAGTGAAAGGAGTGCAGGCCTACGGCATCAGTGTGCCGCACACCGAAGAGGAAGGCCGCACCGTCCACGGCAACGACGAGCGCGTCGAGGTGAAACAACTAGGCGTCTTCGTGCGTTACCTCTTCAGCGCGGTAACGGAAGTCGCGGCAAAATAGCTCGCGTAGGGAAAGCCGATGTCGCGAAGCGACGAGGAACAAATGTGGCGCGGGCGCCCTCGCCCGCGGCCTTTGACCTTGATTTTGATTTGACGTTGTCCTAAACGAGTACGCCCCGGCCGTCGCACACTGCTGCGAAGACCGGGGCATTCCTTTGCATTCCTGGCGTTTTCTTTGCAGGTGAAACCTACGCTGCCGGCCGTCTCTCCCCAACCCTCGCCGCCATCTGGATCACATTCCGTGACGCCAGCGAGATCATCAGCCACTTCACGCCGCTCATCAGCAGGCTGATGCCGACGATCGTTCCAATCGCCCAGATCGAACTCGACGGCCACTGAAACCAGATCAATCCTGCCAGGACGATCGTGACCAATCCGTCGAACAGCATCCATCCCGAATTCTTCTGTCCGCGAATTCCAAAGAACGCCACGATTTCGAATACACCTTCCGCTAGAAACACGCCTGCCAGGAACAGCGTCAAAGTCGCCACGCTAATCAAGGGATGGAACACCATGTATCCGCCGCCCACCAGGTACGCCAGTCCGACGAGGATCTCCCACAGAACCGCGCCCGCACCGCGCACGTGGAATGCTGCCGCCAGGTGCGTGACGCCTCCGAAGACCAGCATCCAACCCACAATCGCACTCACCGCCAGTCCCGCCACGAACGGCAGCGCGATCGCCATAATGCCCAGGATGATCAGCAAAATCGAAACGCCGATCGCCCAACCGGTTGCTTTTTTCGTCAGTCCCACCGCTGAAGTCGTCATAATTATCACTCCTCAGAGTTCTTAAGGGCCCGAAGCCCGCCATGATACTGCAATCCACGCAGATGGCAAGTGCGTAAACTACCGGTACGCCTTCTCTCAACATTCCTCAGAAGCCATGCCGCTCTTCCATCTTTCCCGGACCTTGCCCGCATCCCACCAAGTAATTCCATTGCACACCGTAACTTTTCGGCCCGTCCCCGGCATTCAGTAGACAAGAAACTCTTTCGCGGAGAGCAACCTTGAAGGCTCTGGACACGGAATCCGGCGAACGGCTCATGATCGAGGCGGCGCAGCGCGACCCATCCCGGTTCGCCGAACTCTATGAAAACAACTTCCTGCGCGTTTACTCGTTCATCGCGCACCGCGTAGGCAATCGGGAGGAAGCGCAAGACCTCACCTCCGAAGTCTTCCACGAAGCGCTTGCCGGACTGGTGCGCTTCGAGTGGCGCGGCGCTCCCTTTGTGACATGGCTTTTCGGAATCGCCGCGAACTTGCTCGCGAAACGCTGGCAGAAGCTTGGCAGACATCCGCAGGTTACAAGTGATGATCTTGACCAGATCGGCGTCGACCAGAAAACCGAACAACGCACCATCCTGTTTCAGTTAGTGGATGCCCTTCCTCCGGACCAGCGCCACGTCATCGTGCGGCGTTTTGTTGAACAACACAGCTTGCGCGAAATCGCCCGCGAGCTGCAGCGAAGTGAAGGCGCGATCAAGCAGCTGCAATTGCGCGCCCTGCAAAACTTGCGGGCCAAAGTGAAGGAGAGATCATGATGAACCAATCGATCGCCGACCAACTCGATCAATCGATCGAAACTCTGCTCGCCCATCCTGAGTCCGAACCGGTGACGACTTCTCTTGCCATTGCCGAATTGCTAGGGATCGCCGCTGAACTCAGATTCCTGCCGAGTCCCCGGTTCAAGGCGCAACTCAAGGCTGACTTGTTGCAAACGCCGGTCCTTATCAAAATGCCCGTCGTCGAAATTCGCAAGCCTACAGTCCGCGTGCCCGATCTGCCGCCGGCATTGTTCGCGATCGAATCCAGGAGTTACCCGCTTCATCGCGGCAGACTCGCCATCTCGTTTCTGGCGCACGCACTGGCCGTTACAGTTCTGTTTGCTTCCGGGTTCCTGATGAAGCGCAAACCAAGCCTCACCGAACACACTGCTGTGACCTTGGTCGACCCTGACCTCTACGCATTACCGCCCGCCCCCGATCACGCGGGTGGCGGCGGGGGCGGCGGCGACCGCGACAAGCTGCAGGCGTCGCATGGAAATCCTCCGCGCTTCGCCAGCCAGCAACTGGCTCCTCCCACAGTCGTGGTGCGAAACCTTGCGCCAAGACTAGCGGTTGATCCGACGGTCGTGGGAGCTCCGGCCCTCACGTTTCCTCAGGCCCAACTCGGCGATCCTCTTTCGTCGCTCGTGGAAGTTCCGTCCAGTGGAACGGGGAGTAGCGGTGGCATCGGCAGCGGGCAAGGTGATGGTGTTGGCGGTGCCTACGGTCCCGGAGTCGGTCCCGGCCACGGTGGCGGCATTGGCGGCGGCATCTTCCGGATCGGCGGAGGAGTCAGTGCCCCGCGCGCCATCTATGCGCCCGATCCCGAATACTCCGAGGAAGCGCGCCAATCCAAGTATCAAGGCACCGTCGTTCTTTGGGTCATCATTGATGCCCAGGGTCATCCCAGAGAGTTACGCGTGGCTCGCTCACTGGGCCTTGGCCTCGATGAGAAAGCTATCGAGGCCGTCCGCCAGTGGCGCTTCGAGCCCGCCATGAAAGATGGCCAACCCGTCGCGGTGGAGGTGAATGTGGAGGTCAGCTTCCGGCTCTATTAGCTGAGGGCAGGCGGCCGCCCAGGCCGCCTTTTGTTTTCCCGTGACAACCGGAAACGACATTCCCCACCGTTCCGGCGTGACGCAACCCTCGCTCAACCCCGCTATTGGCAACCCTTTCCGCGGCCTTCTTCTCTAATGCTCGCCACTCCAGCCGCCCTGAAGTGCAATTCAATCTTGGAAGGTTTCCACATGAAGTGCCGTATCGTCTGTCTGGTCGCCCTTCTGACGTGCTCGTGCGCCCTTCAGTCCCACGCACAAACACTGGTCACCAGCATCACTATTCCCGGCAATCCTTCAGGAATCGCCGTGAACCCTGGCAACAATCGCATTTACGTCGCCGTGGGCAACACCACAAATGGTCCAGCCGTCGTCGTCATCGACGGCAGCACGAACACGATCGTCGACACCATTGTCACGCCGCAAGGCGCCTCTTTCGTCGCCGTGAACCAGGCCACGGGACGCGTCTATGACGCGGGATGTACCGGCCAACCCCTCGCCTGCACCGTCAGCGTGATCGATGGAAACACCGATAAGATTATCGCCACCATCCCGGTCGCCGGAACTTATGCGATCGGAGTGCAGGCCATCGCGGTCGATCCGGTTTGGAACCGGGTCTACGTCGCCGACGACAACAATTACGACATCGAAGAGATCAATGGCTACACCAACGCGGTGACTTACATCAACACCGGCAACGCGGAAACGCTTGGGCTCGCCATTGATTTCGGCACCCATCAAATCATCGGAGCCCCCAGCGGCGGCGCCATCGACATCTATAACGGCACCACTCATGGGCGCCGGCTGATCAGCGTCGGCCAAATCAATCAGGACGTCGCCGTCAACTCCTTCACCCATCGCGCCTATATCACCAATAACGCAGGCTCCACGCTGGGCGTGGTTGACTTGCAGAGCTCAAGAGTTGTGAATGTAACGGTGGGAAACGCGCCTTACGGAGTTTGCGTGGACTATCTATCGAATCTGATTTTCGTCGCTAATACTGGGGATCAAACCGTCGCTGAAGTGAATGGAATGACGAACACGGTCACGGGTACAGTAAATGCCAGCGGCAACTACCTCGACGTGAACCCGTCCACCAGACTCGTCTACGTCTCCGACACCTTCGGCACAGCCGTACACGTGATCTCGGAGTAGCCGAAGAAAATGTGGCGCGGACGCCCTCGTCCGCGGCCTTTGACTTCGGTTTTGGTTTTGATTTTGACTGCGGGATCGTGGCTAAAGGCGCGATCCCGTTTTTCATTCAACAATCAAAACTCAACAATCATCAATGCCTCTATCTCCCTGCCTTCAGCATCTCGCACACCCGCACCAACATCTCTCGCTGGTCGGCGCTCATCGCCAGAAATTCGAATCCGTGACGCAGCCCATCTCGGTATCTGACGATAGCTCGTACTTTCAGCGGAGCCGCCGCCAGCGGCATCGCCAATTCCATCGATACCACTTCGCCCGGCTCGATCTCGCCGGTCAGCGTTCCGCCGATACCATCCTGTCCTAATTCGTGCGACCGCCCCCAGACGGAAACCTTTTCCGCCTCGCGCATCACGTGCACCGACAAGCGCACGTCGAGCGGAAACCGCGGATACCGCCGCTTCACCCGCTCATCCGATTTGGAAGCCGGTCCACTCATCAATTGGATTCGTATCAGGCACGAGTTCAGCCATGCCGCACTCTGGTTTTTCAATCAACAATCAAAAATCAACAATCCTAGATGTCGCTAGTTTCCGTGCAGCGGATACCCCGGCTCCAGCGGCAACTTTCCCGCGAGCTTGACCACCGTCACGCCACCGTTGATCGAATACACATCAACCAACCCTACCGCTCCGGGTATCGATTGCACTTTGTTCACGACATCCTCATCCGTCTCGACCACCACAATCGCGGGATGGTTCGTGCGCCCATGGTTCGCCGCCGTAATCGCCGCCGCCACATCTTCCTTGCTCATCCCATAAACCTTCTCCAAAACTATCTTCATGTCAGGAGACGAAGGATTCCGCGTGATAAACGTGACCGGCTTGCCGTCAGGCCATCGACTGCTCTGTCCTTTGCAGATCTTCACCAGGTCGGGCATGGCCACGGTGGTCTGCGCATTGCCTTTGTTCGCGATCACGGCCAGGTCTTTGGCCACGCAAGATCCGGCGCAGACCAACCACATCAGCGAGATAGAAAAGACACGTATGCCGGACACACGCTCTCCACAGCAAGCAGGATGATTGCTGTCTGATTCTCCTCGAAACCCAGCCCCCCACTCAATGCCGAAAAGGTCATGTACCAGCGGGGACAACAAAGGCATTGTCGATTTCGATTTTTGATTGTCGATTGAAACCCTGCCTCTCGCGCCGCATCCCATTGTCATCCGACCCCGACGTAACACCTCCTTGTCATTCCGACGCGCGAGCGTAGCGAGCATAGGAGGAATCTGCATTTTCCTTTCAATCAACAATCAAAAATCAACAATCAACATTCCCTAACTCCAATCCCATCTCTCACTTACCGCTCCGGAACTTTCCACCGGCCGACTACGTATCATGCTGTGAACGCGAGGTCCACCATGTTCTGCAATCAATGTGGAACGCCGTTGCAACCTGACTACAACCTTTGTCCGAAATGTGGACAAGCCGTCACCCGCGCTCTCGCACCCGTCCCGAACCCGACGAACCCTAACCGCCTGCAGGCAACATCTGCGGACGCTCGGCATTTTCTGGATGATCGTCGGTGGCATCGTCCTGCTGCCCGCACTCGCTGTCATGGTCTTCGGCACCGCCGCCACCATGATCGTGCCCTTTCATGACGCCATGGTGCATACCGTCGGACCGTTCCTGACGCTTGCCATAGGAGGCTTGCTGCTAATCCTCGGCGCCGGAGGACTTTTCGTCGGCTGGGGTCTCATCAACCGCCGCCCCTGGGCACGCATCGTCGCCATCATCCTGGGCGTTCTCGCCCTGTTCCATCCCATCGTCGGCACCGCCCTCGGCATTTACACGCTTTGGGTGCTGCTCTCAAACGACGCCGAAAATCAATATGAACAACTCGCGCGGACAGCATAGACGCTCCCCATTGTCATTCCGACGCGCGAGCGAAGCGAGCAAAGGAGGAATCTGCTTTTGCTTCCAATCCCCAATCGAAAATCGTCAATCGTAAATTAGAATGTCCCCGTGTCCCTCGACGAGTACAAACGCAAACGCCGTTTCGAAGAAACTCCCGAACCGCCTCCCAAAGTTGAAAAGAAGACTGGACACCGCTTCGTAGTCCAGCGCCATGCCGCTACCCGCCTGCACTACGACTTCCGCCTCGAAATGGACGGAGTCCTCAAGTCATGGGCCGTGCCGAAGGGCCCGTCTCTCGACGCCGGTGATAAGCGCCTCGCCATGCAGGTCGAGGATCATCCGGTTTCGTATTTCGATTTCGAAGGCACCATCCCCGAAGGCAACTACGGCGCCGGAACGGTGATGGTCTGGGATGTCGGCACCTGGGAGCCGCTCTCGCCGATCCCGGTTGATGGCAAGTATGTTCCCGCAACTGACAAGGAAGCCGATGCCATGCTCGCCAAAGGCGATCTGAAGTTCCGCCTCAATGGCAAGCGGCTCAAAGGAGATTTCGCGCTCATTCACATCAAAGCCCGCCGCTCCGGCAGCAAAGGCAACGAGTGGCTCTTGATCAAGAAGCACGACGACGCGGAGGTCAAGGGATACGACATCGACAAGTACGACACGTCGGTGCTGACCAAACGCACGATGGAAGAAATCGGTGGAGACGCGAAGTCGAAAGAGTGGACCAGCAGCCGTCCCGCCGGCCGCGGCAAAGTCAAAGCCGCATGGCTGGCTGACACCATTGCGAAGCTGGATAAAGAGAAGAAAACGAGATCTACCGCCGAGAACGCCGAGCCCGCCGAGAAGCCTAAGGAAAAAAAAACGAAAAAACTCAGGAAGCAAAAGTCGCTAGATCCGGCAAAGACAAAGCAAAGAAATCCTCGGCGCTCTCGGCGAGCTCGGCGGTAAAAGACTTAGAAGGCGCCCGCAAAGCTCCCGTTCCCAGCAAAATCAATCCCATGCTGGCCACTGCCATCGAGAAACCCTTCGACGGCCCCGACTGGTTTTTCGAAATCAAATGGGACGGCTACCGCGCCGTGGCCTTTCTCGAGGACGGCAACGTCCGTCTCGTCTCGCGCACGCAGAACGACCTGACCGCGCAGTTTCCTGAACTCAAAGAGCTGGCCGCATCGATCAAAGCCAAAACCGCCGTGCTCGACGGAGAAGTTGTCGCCCTCGACGACGAAGGCCGCCCGTCCTTCAGCCTGATGCAGCAGCGCACCGGCTTCCGCAGCGGCAAACATCGTCTTCCCGGCCGAAAAGAATTGCCCATCTTCTACTACGTTTTCGATTTGCTCTATCTCGACGGATACGACCTGCGCCGCGCGACCCTCGAAGACCGCAAAGCCGCGCTGCCAGAAAATTGTCACGACCAGTAACACGATGCGCTTTTCCGATCATTATCCCGGGCAAGGTATTGCGTTGTTCGAAGTTGCGAAACAAAAAGGCCTCGAAGGCATTCTCGCCAAGAAGCGCAACAGTTTTTACGAAGAGCGCCGCTCGCACGAGTGGCTCAAGATCAAAATCACTCAGACCATCACCTGCGTCATCGGAGGCTATACCGAGCCCGAAGGCAGCCGCCAATACTTCGGATCGGTCGTGCTCGGCCTCTACAACGGCAAGGGCCAACTCATCCATGTCGGCCAGGCCGGCACCGGGTTCAATCAAGCCTCGCTGAAAGAGATCTGGAAACTGCTCGAAGCCCTCAAGACCAACAAGAATCCCTTCCACGGAGAAGTGGAGGCATTGCGTAAAGTCTTTTGGATCAAGCCGGAACTGGTGGCGGAGATCAAATTCAGCGAATGGACACACGAGCGCGAGCAAGCCGGACCGAAGCTAAGGGCTCCTGTTTTCCTCGGCTTGCGAGAAGACCGCGAGCCCAAAGACGCGACTTTCGCCCAATGATCGCCTTCGCGGTCTGTTCGCCTCTTCTATGGTTTCAAGCACTTAGGCGAGGTTATGACGGCTGTTTTTATATCTATAAGTAATATTTCGACAGCGGCATGGCTGCGCGGCTCGCTGGCGCATTTTAGTGCTCGAGATGACCTTCGGGGCTCCCTGAGAGGCAAACGTCGATCCTATGGCATTCCAGGCAGGCTAGAGAGGCATTCCAGACGGTGATCCGGTCTGAATTTGAGCATCGGGATCCGTGCTCCACGCTATAGCTCCAAAGTCACCGGGTCTTTTTTGATTCGGTAGGTTGAAAGCCGCGCCTTCCTGGATTCGTATCGCGGCACGCCTTCAGGGGCTAAAGCCAATCTCAATGATCGCTCTTGCGATATGGCTGAAGCCATATCCTGATACGAGTCCACATCCTGATAGAACCCGCCCCTACACCGTTTGCGCCGGAGCGATCGCCAGCGTTCTTCCAATCTCTGCATCGATTTCGCTGCCCACCAGAAACGCCAACCCCGCAACATACATCCAGACGAGAAGAATCATCACCGCGCCGAGCGATCCGTAGCTGGTGCTGTAGGTGTTGAAATATCGCAGGTAAAGGCGAAAGCCCCACGAGGCCCCGAGCCACAACAGCACTCCCACCAGCGAACCGGGAGTAATCCAGTGCCAGCGCTTGTGAGGCAGATCAGGGCCAAAGAAATAAATCAGCGAAAACGAAACCATCAGGAACACGAGCGCCGCCGGCCACTGCACGGCTTTCCAGAGCAGGACGCTGGTGGTTTCCAGATTCAGCAGCGCGCCGAGCCAGTCGACAAAACTCGTGCCGATCAACACGGTGAACATCGCAAACAGAAGTAGGAAGGCCAGCACCAGCGTCAACCCGAGCGCCGTCAGGCGAACGCGCAGCCACGAGCGCGTGTCGGGAACGCGGTAGGTGGCATTCAACGACGAGATCATGGAACTCAGCCCGCCCGAAGCAAACCACAAGGCTAGTGCGATCGTGAACGTGAGTTTGCCGCCATCGGTTTCGAGCGACAGTTCATTGGTGATCTGGCGCAGCAGTTCGAAAGCCGAGAGCGGCAGAATCTTCGAGAAGTAAAGCAGAAAGCCAGTTTCCAGCTGCAGATTGCTCCAGGTGAACATGCTGAACAATGAAAGTACAAACAGCATGAGCGGAAAAAACGCCAGCAGGAAGTTGAAGGCCAGCCCGGAAGCGCGTCCGATGAGATCGTCGTCGCGGATGGCGCCGCAGATGTTGCAGGTCAGCCGCCAGAAGGAGAGGCTGCTTCGAGTCCACAGGGTCGGTTTGGTCATAAGAATTGACGATTTACGATTGTCGATTGCCGATTGAAAAGCAAGAGCGATTGTGCCCCCACCCCCACCCATTGTCATTCTGACGCGCGAGCGAAGCGAGCAAAGGTGGCTGCTTTTTTGCCTTTCATTCAACAATCGACAATCAAAAATCAACAATTGTTACAATCCTTGCACTCATGAAGCGTGAATATCCAGCGTCGCCTCTGGTTGGCGTGGGGGCGATCATTATCGAAAATGGCCGCGTGGTGCTGGTGAAGCGCGGGCATCCTCCCTTGCAGGGAGAGTGGTCGATTCCCGGAGGCGTGCTCGAAGTGGGCGAAATGCTGCGCGACGCCGCCGTGCGCGAAGCGCGGGAAGAGACTGGACTCGTCGTGGAAACCCAGGATCTGCTAGGAGTCTTCGACCGGGTTCTACAGGATGCCAGCGGGCATACGATGTATCACTACGTGCTGATCGACTTTCTATGCCGCCGCGTCTCCGGAGAGCTGAAAGGCGCAAGCGACGCCGAAGAAGCGCGCTGGTTCACCCAGGAAGAAGCCGCGCAAGTAGCGCTGGCGAAAGATACGGCCGAGGTGGTGCGGCTGGGGTTCGAGAAGGCTGCGGCGCTGCGATAGTCCTGCACAAAGACTGATCATTCTTCCGATCCCGACATGACTTCCCAGTTTTTGGATTTCTGGCTGACCATTCTGGTTGCAGTAAAGCCGTGGGCTCCCAGAGCTTTGTTGGCCATTTTCACTTCACACATCACGCGCACTTCGGGATCGTCGATTCCTTTCGCATCCGCCAAGCCTGCTTGAGGAGAGATCTGCGACGATGCTGTGATCAATCCTGAAATCGCCACCACCGACGGCCACCAGGCCTTCAGGGCAAGGTTCGGATCGTCGGGGTCTTCATCCGACAACTTGAACTTTTCCGCGTTCTCCAGTCCCGCAGCAATTAATTTGCGCGCGAGGTCCAAGTCTCCCATGTGTTTCGCAATGTCGCTGCCTTCGATGGCGTACGCACTGGGATCTTTCGCGCCCGGACGTGCGCTAGGATCAATTTTTTTCAGGATCTCCATCATCTGCGCAAGAGCATCTTTTGCGATTGAAGGATCTTTCGTCGCGGTGGTGCGGGCGATGCCGAGTAGTGCGTCGGCGCGGGGGAAGTGCGAGCCCACGGTTTCGGGCAGCGAAGCAGCGGCGGCCAGCGCCTGCTTGGGATTGTCCTGGGCCTGGCGCGCGATTTCGTTTGCTCGCGTCTCGTAAGCTTGCGCCGCTTGCTTGGTCTGCAGATAGGAACTCATATCCTCCACGCCTACGGCTCCGTTGAGATGCGGAGCTTCGCCTTGTTTCAGGGGCGTGTCGCGAATCGTGGGGTCGAGCGATTGCACTCCGTTCGGGAATTGCTTCAGTTGAGACTTGGCTTGTTGGGAATCATTCAGCAGGTTCTCAGCCTCGGTCTTGTCGAGTTGTTCAAGCACAGGAAGCAACTCGAAGAGGCGGTACTCGTACTCATTGTCAAAGCTGATGTCGCCGGAATTGGATTGAAGCCCCACGTGCGTGGTGTCGGATTTCGCCTTGTCGAGGACCTGGTGAATGCCTTCCAACGCCACTGCCGGCGGGACGTGCTGCCAGAAGCGGACGATCATGGCCGAGAAATCGTCGCCACCCATGATGAAGGAGTGCGACTCTTTGTCGCAGGCCAGAGCACGGAGGAAAATCTGCTGCTTGTCGGCGTCGCGCGAGGCCGGCAATTTGAGCATGAGGTCGGTTGCGCTCGGATAAGGAAAATCAGCGGCCGGAATCTGATTCAGAAGCGTGATCGCACGATCGTAGTTTTTGGCATCAATGGCGCGACTAAGCATAGAACCAAGAATCAGGCTGTGGACGTACGGCTCGGCTTGCGGAAGCAACTCCTGAACTTTCGCTTCATTCAGCAACAACAAATCCCGCAAGGAATCCTCCTGCAGGCGCTGTTTGACGTCGAGATCGATGCCCATCTTCCTCAGGCTCGGATCGGGCGCGCTCTGTGAGAAGGAATCCTCGCGAGCACGAAGATCTTCTTCGTGCACCGGAATTTCGAGAGTAGCGTTGAAGGCCGCAATCAGTGTGGGTTGGACATCGCTCGAATCGCACTTCTGCAGTCCTTTGGCGATGGCCCGCAACAGAAGCGCGCGCATGGCAGGCTCGAATGCCGCGGTCTGGGCATGCGCAGAGTCGAGCACCGGACACCAGAGTTCCTGCTCGGGCGTGATCTTCTTCTTGGGCGGAGCCTTCCTATCTTTGGGCGCAGGAGACGCTTGTGGCGACACAAGCAATGGACACAATAAGAGAATCGTTGCGACGAGAGCTCGGATTGGTTGTTTCACGAAGCGCCGATCCGGGGAAGGCCATGATTTTATCCCATTCCCCGACGCGTCGGGGCTTGTGAACGCAAAGTCCCTCGACTGCGCGTGCCGGTTCGCTTCGCTCATTGGCATACTGCGCTCGGGATGACAGCTTCTCTTTGATGATTAGTCTTTTTCGTCGGTCCAGCGACGGCCGCAGGTGTGGCATTTCCAGGATTTCTGTTGCAGCGGAATCGGCACGCCCAGCCAGGCGCTGGTGTAGGCGACATCTTTGTTCAGGTCTTCAAAGATGATGTCGAGCGAATAGCACTTGGGGCAGCGCGGTTGCTGATATTTGGTTTCTCCTTCGAAGCTGAACTCCTCCGGGATCGGTTGATCGAGAACTTCAAGAGTGGCGTCGACGTCTTCGGGCTTGACCTGCAGCTTGATGCCTCCCACGAAGTTGGAGATGAACCAGTCCATGCGGACGATGTTTTCGTCGGCGAGGAAACATTCGATGCCGGCGGACTCGATAAATCCCTTGGCTAGCAAGGCTTCAGGAAGATCGCGGAATTGGCGAATAGTCACCAGCTTGCGCAATGGCATTTCTTCGGGTGGGCCTGAGGGTTCCGGCGACGAGTCGAGTTCGCGGCGATCGAGCTCTTCGTGAAGCGCCTGACGCGCGGGAGTGGTCAGCGAGTCTTCGTGGTCGAGCAGTTCTTCCAGTTCCGCATCGGCCTTGGCGGCATAGAGATCGGCCAAGCGGCGGCGTTCATCGTCCCAGGCGCGGGTAGCCATTGGCCAGAATAATAACAGGGGAACCTAAGGACGCGCAGGTCGCGAGCGGGCGCGAAATCGTGGTAAAATCCGCGCCCAGCCAGCGGTTCAGGGCGACTCGATCGATTGCGAGGAAGACAAAATGTTGAAAGCTCAGCTGGCATTGCTCGCCATGTTGGTCGTGGTCTCGATGGCGGTTGCGCAGACGGCGCCTCGGGTGACGGCGCGAGTGTCCCCTGCGGGGAGCCCTCCGCCTTATTGCAAGCCTTGCCTGTTTTACGGCGGCGACTTCGATCCGAACAATCTGAATTCAGGAACGGTCGCTAACGAAATGAGCCTGCTGGTCTCGCAAGCAGCGGTCTACGTTCCGTTCAATGTGCCCACGGGAAAAACATGGACGGTGCAAGGCGTGTTCATGATCATCAACTCGATGACTTCGGTGATCGATCCGGCACAGGCGTATTGGGAGATTCGCAGCGGGGTCAGCACCGGCAATGGCGGAACGTTGATCGCGTCGGGCACGTCGCCGGCGGCGTACAAGCCGACGCAGGGGACCAATCTTTACGCGCTGCTGGTGAAAAACATCAGCGTGCCGTTGACGAGCGGACGGTACTGGGTGTCGGTGGTGCCGATCTGCACCAACCAGAACGACAGTGCGTGCTCGCAGGCGCAGTATTTTTCGGTCGATGTGGAAGACATGCCGCCGCCGAACCGCTTCGGCCCGCTCGAGCCGGTAGATGATTCGTTCATTAATTCATCATTCTTCAATGAAAATTGGGTGCAGCTCAATCCGTTCTTTTGCGGAGCGGGATGCGACCGGTTCTCGGCGGGAATTTTGGGAACCAGCAATTAGGAATTGTGGATTGTCCTCATCATTCCAATCCTCTATGACGTCATCCTGAAGGCCGCAGGCCGAAGGATCTTGCGAGCATCATCGATGCCGCGCGCCAGATCCCTCGCTTCGCTTCGGGATGACGTCAAAAAATAAATGGCTCGACAGCACTGTCTATTGTTGATTTGAAAACAGGATGCAAAAAGAACAGCCCATCGAATCTTGCGAATCGACGGGCCGTCCGGTGGACTGTTTGGGATTGACCAAGAGGTGGTCACTCTACGTGGCCTCTTCGGCTACTCCGGGTCCCGGCGTCGACCTGCACGCTGGGCGGATGCAATCCTAAATCACCGGTAGTGTGCGGGCTGTAGCTCTTTTCGCGGCAGAGCCGCGTCTGGAGCCCCGCTTAGAGCGACCTGCTCTAAGTCTCAGCCACCTCACCTGGTCTTTTGCTACCTCTACAACTGCCATCTGAACTTGTCATCAGACCACCTCCTTTCCGGTGTAAACCCACATTAAAACGAAATGGGGCGCGACGTCAATCGGGGAACCGGGGAGGACAACAGAAATTTTCGATTGTTGATTTTCAAAGAGAAAAACCTTTGCCACGGCCGCGCGAAACTAAGGCAGTTTCTGTAAAACCGCGTCGACCAGGTGTGGATTATTGAATTCGGTTTTTTCGCCTGCTTTCTTGCCTGCTACCGGTTGTAGGCGCGCGGACAGCGGCTTCTTCCATTTGTAGGCGAGACTTGCCATGTCACCGATGATGCCAGCCAGTTGTTCTTCCGTGACGTCTCCTGGGAGAGGAACCGTGTCGAGCCCGGTTCCGCAGACCGCCGAATAAGCCAGCAGCGAATCGATGTTGAAGTCGCCGTCGCTCCAACGCTGCGCGAGGGTGCTGTCTTCAAGAACCGGGACCATCAATCCGGCGTAGCCGACCTGCTTCACCGGTACCGACTTCACGGCGCGGGTGATCATAGCGGACGCGGTCATGGTGCCGCTGGAGCCGAACTTCGCGCCATTGAATTTCTCAATGGCGTCTCCGATGGACATTTCTCCGGCTGGAGCGGGAGTGGGATCGAGGCCGGCGTAGGTCCATCCCGAGCGCTTCTCAATGTCCCGTGCGATCTGCTCACATTCGGAGTCATAGCGGGTGAGTTCGGCGGCCAGCGCTTTTTCCGCCGAGGCGAGGTCGTGAGGATGGGCCGCGAGCGCCGACTCGACCAGGTTTGCGCTTTCCAATCCGACAGAGAATTGGCGACCTGCACCAGTGTGATAGGAACCGGGAAAGAACGGCCCGTAGGGGGCGAGCATCGCGGTGGCAACGAATCGGAAGTTGCCGTCGCTGTGCGGCGTGTGGTCGGCGAGAACTTTCATGACATGGGCGGCGGCCTTCACCGCGGGCCAGTAGATTCCGTCGTCTTGCGCCACGATCAGGCTGGCTTCGAGTTGATCAGCCTGAGTGAGGATGTTCGCGAGATGCTGAGCTTCCGCGGCTACGTTCGGCGTCGGCAGGATAGTGCCAATATTCAGAAGAACGTTTTCGCGTTTCGAGATTTCGTTGAGTGCGAGGAAGTATGGCAGGGCCTCCTCGGGCTTCATGCCGGTGATGATTTGGGAAAACGGTTGCGTGGTGACGCGGATGGTTTCGACTTCATATCCGTGCTGCTCGTAGGCGCGCTTGGCGTCGCGGAGCATACGCACCGCGTCGTCGAACTCCGGGTGAGCGACGTCGATGCGCACGAAGGCCGTGAGGGCGCGAATTCTGGGCTTAGTGTTCTGCGCCACGAGCGACCGAACTGAACAAACAGTGAGAACCAGCAGAACCACTGCACGACGTGCGGACATGTGACCTCCGTGGGGAGAGAGGGAGGGATTATAGACGTGACCGGCCCTCAGAAGCGAAAACCCACAACTGCGAACCCGAGCACAGGATTCCTTCCAGTTAGCCGACAACTCGTCCTGAACCTGGAGTCTTTACCGCCGACGGGCGGGCCCGCAGTCGGACTCTTATGTTCACAAGTGTGCGAAGAACAGTTCATTTCCCCAGCTTCGCCCAATTCCTGTTACGTTGTCTTCTCCCAGCCTCGCAGAAGTGGCCGCCATCGATGCACGTTCCGGCAATACTCTTCATAGTCTGCTCCGAACTTGGCGCGCAGAGTTGGCTCTTCATAAAAGAGCACGAATAGGTGTATGCCGAGGGCAACCGCGATGCGCGGCAGCAATCGCAGCTGGGTTGGCGTGCCCGAAAATGATCCACAGTCCGATCCACCCTGTTGCGAAGCCCACGTACATGGGGTTGCGCACGTAGCGGTAGAAGCCCACCACTACCAATCGCTGCGGCGGAGCGATTGGAGCGGGCGTGCCGTGTCCCGTCCGACCGAAGTCCCAAACGCAGCGCAGGGCAACGGCAAAACCTAGCACCGACGGAAGCGCAGCCAGCGATCGCCAATGGGCCGTGCCCACGGTTTCGACGCGGAACCCCAGCCACTGCGGCAGGAGCCAAAACCATAACCCGAAGAACGCTGCACCCACTGCCAGCGACGCAACCGCGGTTGGCCATCCATCCGCTGCCAGCTGCCGGAACGCTTCCAGGTTGTCCATGTGTCATAAGCCCTCCTATCGCATCCGCGACTTCAGCTCTCGGTGATTGCCGCGACACGATTGAAGAATCCAACCAGATATTTCCAAACCAGGTAGTAGACGACTAGCACGGCAGGAAACACCATCGCCAGGTGCACGTAATGAATCTTCACCACATCGAAATAGATGAAGCCGTAGCTGGTGACCTTGAGGAAACCCAGTGCACGAGCCAGGAAGAATCCCAGTGGCGCGAGGATGAACGGGAGAATCGCGCCATGAATCCCTAGCGGCAAGCGCGACCGTGAGGCTACGTACAGCACGTTCCACGCTCCGAATAGATTGGGAACGATCGCCATGGGAAAGATGATGACACGCTCCACCGGGAGGGGAACGTTGTAAACAAATCGTGCGATGCTGAACAAGGTCAGGGCGACCAGCAAAAGTGGCGTGGGCACCGAGATTCCCGCCATATAGGCGCGCAGGTACGGATGAGTGTTCATAGAGCCTCCTTACAGGTGGTACGCGAACACGAGAATTAATCGCGGGAAAAACAGAAATACGCCGGCGCACAGGCCGATCAACGCCCAGTCGTACCAGGGCATACGGGCGGGGCGAGCCTCGAGTCTGCGCAACACCGCGGCCCAGAGGTCACGGTGGAGTTCCGTGTTCACCGGGGGGAACGATTGCTGCAGAGCTTCGCGAATCTGGCGGTCGTCATGTTCGTCCATTTTTCTTAACCCTCGTCTATAACTCTTCATGGCTTGACTCCGAGGCGACTCAGTTGTCGGCGCAGGATGCGGACCGCGCGGAACACGCGCAGCTTCACCGCGCCGACCGATGTCCCTAAGGCATCGGCAATCTGGTCGTACGGTTGTTCTTCCACCAGCGCGAGCATGGCCGTCACCTGCAACTTGACCGGCAGACGGCGAAATGCCTGATGGATCTTTTCTCGCGTTTCCCGCTGCAGGAGATGATCGGGCTGAGGCGGTCCGGCGAGGTCTGCGAGAGACTCTGTTCGGGACGTTTGCGCCGGAGATAGTCGAGCGCAAGGTTGGTGGCGATCCGCCGCGCCCAGGCGGCGAAGTTACCGTCCGGCCGGAAGCGGTGGCGCGCCCGGTAAATACGCCAGAGAGTCTCTACCGTTAACTCCTCCGCAATACTCGGGATCACGCACGATGCGCACGATCCATGCGTAGACATCGCCCTGAAACTGTCGGACCAATGTCTCGAAGGCATCGATCTCGCCAAGCGCAAATCGCCGGTAAAGATCCATGGGCCTCCCTACTCTCTATTACGTAGCCGGGCGGATTGGGTTACAAGGTTTTTCGAGGCTCGGCGAGCGACAGGCGGGATCGCGAAGCAAGACCCTTGGATCCTCCGTGCGGACCGCCGAAGGGGTCGTTGCACGCGCCTACGGTAGGCCGAACGTGTAGATCGCGCTGCCGGCGGCTATGGCGACGTATTCTTTGCCGTCTACCGCGAAGGCCATGGGGGCGGCGTAGACTGCTCCTCCCATTTGGAAGTGCCAGAGCGGCTTGCCTGACTTCGCTTCGAGGGCGATGAAGTTGCCTTCGGCGTCTCCGGTGAAGATGAGGCCTCCGTTGGTTGAGAGCACGCCCGACCAACTCGGACTGGTGTGTTCGAATTGCCACTTCACCTGGCCGGTTGTGGGGTCGATGGCTTTGAGGAATCCGCGATAGGGTTCGGCTTCGTCCGAGGGAAAGTAGGCGCTACCGTAGTAAGCGTGTCCCGGCTCATAGGGCTGCGGAGCTGTGCTGAACGTGTCGCACTGGTCACGGGACGTGACATAGAAGAGGCTGGTGGCGGGATCATAGGTCGGCGCCATGAAGTTGGTCGTACCGAGCGCACCGGGGCAAACGGTGTGTCCGGTGAGCGTGGGCGAGGCGTTCTGGTTAGCGATGGGGCGTCCTTCGGCGTCTTTCTTGTCGCTCCAGGTGATTTTGCCGTAGGCGCTGGCGGAGATCAGCTTGCCCGTAGTGCGATCGAGGACGTAGAAGAATCCGTTGCGATTGGCTTGGGCGATCAGGTGCTTGCCGTTGGCATCGATCATGACGGGGACTTGGGTGGCGTCCCAGTCATGTTCGTCATGTTTGGTGAATTGGAAGTACCAGTTCAGTTTGCCGGTGTCGGCGTCGAGGGCGAGCAGCGAGTTGCTGTAGAGATTGTCGCCGGCGCGTCCTTCGCCGCGATTCGACGGTGCGGGATTACCGGTCGGCCAGAAAATCTGATTCGTCGTGGGATCGTAGGTGCCGGTGTTCCACGCGGGCGCGCCGCCGACCTTCCAGGAGTCGCCTTCCCATGTATCGTGTCTGGGCTCGCCGGGGCCGGGAACGGTATAGAAACGCCACTTGCGTGCGCCAGTGTCGGCATCGTAGGCGTCGATGAATCCCCGAACGCCGTATTCGCCTCCGCTGACACCAATGATGACTTCATTCTTCACCGCGAGCGGAGCGACGGTGAAGCTGTATCCCTGGCGATAGTCAAAGGCCGCGACATTCCAGACGACGTTCCCGGTTTTCGAGTCAAGAGCGATGACATGCGCGTCGAGCGTGCCCATGAAGACTTTGTCACCGAGGATGGCGAGGCCGCGATTGACGCGTCCGCAACAGGGGCGAATGTCGGCGGGAAGCTGGTATTGATATTGCCAGATGGGACGTCCCGTGCGGGCATCGAGGGCGTAGGCGCGATCGTCCTGAGCAGTGCCATAGAGAACGCCGTCAGCAACCAGCGGCGTAGTTTCGAGTTTGCCGGTGGCAGCGGTTTGGTACACCCACTTCGCGACGAGCTTCCCGGCATTTGCCGTGTTGATTTGGTCGAGCGCGGAGTGGCGATGGCCGTCGTAGCTGCCCGAGTACGTCAGCCAGTTTTGGGGTTCTTTCGCGGAGTTGATGAGGCGGTCTGGGGTTACCTGGGCTTGGGCGGCCGTCACTCCCAAGATCAAGAGCAAAATCTTAAAACGCAAAGATCGCGAAGAAAATCCGCAAAGGTCGCGAAGTGGAGCGAGATCGGCGGCTATTTTGGTTTTCTTTGCGTCCTTTGCGGCACTTCTTAGCGGACTTTGCGTTCCAAGCTTTTGCGTCATTTCGCACCTACGTTTACCAGGTACGCGACGATGTCTTCCAGATCTTTGTCCGGAAGCAGGTCTTGGTTGTATTCCGGCATGAGCGAGGTGCGGTTTTTCTCGAACGAACGGAGTTTGCTTTTGTCGAAAAGATAAATCTGCTCGCTCTGGTCAATCATCTGCACGCTGAAGTTGTCTTCGTTCAACGCCACGCCTTTGATCTGTTTGCCGTCTTCCGTGACGACCGTGACGGTTTCGTATTCCTGTGGGAATTCTTTTGTGGATTCCGTCAAGCCCCAGGCGAGGTGATGGCTCGGGTGCCGCACAGAATCGACGATGGCTGCGTGGGTGCGCGAGCCTCCGACGGCGCTGAGGTCCGGCCCGACACGTCCACCACGGCCTTCGACCATGTGGCAGAGGGAGCAGTTGGCGTCTCCGTAGAAAAGCTGCTTGCCGTGAGCGGCGTCGCCGAGCGGCTTGGCGGGCGCTTTCACTTCGACGCTGCGGATGTAGGTGATGATCTGCCAGATTTCTTCGTCGGTCATGCCGACGCCTTGTCCGTTGGTGCCGTTGGCGGGCATGGCGGTACCCGCGATGCCATTGCTGATGATGGCGAACATCTCGGCGTCGTTGTGGGCGTGCTTTTTCTGGGCGCGGGTGAGGTCGGGGCCTCGGCCTCCACCGCGCGCGCCGAGTCCGTGACAGAGAGCGCAGTTGATGCGGAACTCAGATTCTCCCGCATGCGCAGCTTTGGAATCACCCGCGAAAGGGTTGCGATCCTGAGCGGCGGTCATCGAGACCAGTGCCAGGCAGCAGATGAGAAGTCTTCGGTAGGTCATGGATGCCGGGCATTCTATCTTAGGAATTGTCGATTTTCGATTGTTGATTGTCGATTGAAAGGCAAAAGCCAACGGTGCACACCTGGTTTTCGATCGATGCCGAGCCTACCTCGCCCCTCCTGGACATGTCCGGTGGGCATCTGGGTAGTGCACTTCCGGATGTCTAGACTGGAACTCTCCCCAACGGCTTTGCCGTAGGCGCAAATATTTTTGCCTGTAGTCGGGGCAAGACGCTGATTTCTCAACCTTTCCAGCGATAGGCGTCGGGTTGTGGAAGACCGAGGTGAGCGAGAATACGGAAAGCGAATTCTCGCGCCATGACATCTAAGGAAGCGGGACGGTTATAGAAAGTTGGAATCAGCGGGAAGACGGTGGCTCCGGCGTCGGCCGCGCGGTACATGTTGCGGATATGAATTTTGTTGAGCGGGGTTTCGCGGACGCACAGCACCAAAGGGCGCTTCTCTTTGAGAGTGACATCGGCAGCGCGCTCGATGAGGTGGCTGGCGTCTCCTGTGGCAATGCGGGCCAGTGTGCCGACGCTGCAAGGGATCACGACCATGGCGTCGACGGGGTAAGAGCCGCTGGCAATGTTGGCTCCGATGTCGGCGTTCGATTGCAGCTGAATTTTGCGGGACGCTTTGCCGAGGATCTGGCTGACCAGGTTGTTGCGGCCGTGGAGCGTCAGTTCTTCGGCCATCACGCGAAGGGCGCTGTCAGAAGCGATGAAGTTGACCGCGTGAATGCGTTTGTCGCGATCGACGGCGAGCAGGAAATGTTTCAGGAATAAAGATCCGCTGGCTCCGGTTGTAGCGACAGTGAGGTTTTGCGGCGGGTTCGGCAACAAGGGCTCCTGGGTCGACGTTTGAGCATAGGGACGGGGCCTTCGGGAAGTCAAGGTACGCGGACAGGAGTGTCCGCGCCACACTAATAATGGCATCGGCTACCGATCTTCGGGCTCGGCGGAATGCGGCGCAGTTGGCGGCGCTGGCGGGAGTGGAGCGCGAAATCCGCAGCTACGATTCCAGCAGCCGGCGAAAATATCTGCAGGACTTCACGCGAGCCTTTCGATCTTATTCTTCCGTCATCGACGCGGAGCAGGTCGAGACCGCGATTCGCGCGGCTGACACGATTCTGATCGGCGATTACCATGCGCTTCCGGCTTCGCAGCGGTTTGCGGCATCTCTCGTAGAACAGTGCGCGCAGCCGGGAGATCGTCCTGTGGTGCTGGCGCTGGAAACGATTTTTTCGCGCGACCAGCATATTGTGGATGAATGGTGGCGGCGAGAGATTGATGAGAAAGAATTTCGCGAGCGCATCCGTTTCGATCTCGATTGGGGATACGACTGGGCGCCGTTTTTTGAAATGCTTGCGACAGCTCGCGAATTCGCAGAGGGACTTTACGGTCTCGATTGCATGCCGCGCGAAGACTTGCGCAAGATTGGGGCGCGCGACCGTCACGCAGCGCACAAGATCGCGGAAATCCGGCAGAAGCATCCGAACGCCGTGATCCTGGTTTTGTTTGGAGAATCCCATTTGGCGCCGCAACATCTGCCTCGCGCGCTCAAAGAAGAATTGCCTTCATGCCGGCGGCTTACGATTTTGCAGAATGTTGACGCGCTCTACTGGAAAGCTGCCGGAGAGAAGCACGAGCGGGTGGAAGCAGTTCAGGTCAACGACGAAGTGATTTGCGTCTTCAATTCGACGCCGCTCGAAAAGTACGAGAATTACCGCCTCCATCTGAGCCGTTGGGGACGCACCGACGAAGAAGGTCCCGATCTTGCCCCCACCATTTACAACCTGATTGACAGCCTGCTGCGCTTTTTCCAGATCAACCGCTATTCTCCGCACAACCACACGCAGCCGAAGTTTTTGGTCGATCTGATGCCCGAGGTGTACTGCCGGTCATCGGCGGGACGGTTGCGGGGATTGCTGACGCGCAAAGGAATTGCGGACGAAGATTCGAAGGCTTTGTTGCAGCGGGTGGAAGATCGCGGGAGCGTCTATCTTCCCCAGGTGAATGCGTTTTATGTCCGCGAATTTCAGATGATGTACGCGGCCGAGGAGTCAGCGCGGTTTCTGCATCACGCGTGCCGGGGTTTGCCTCTGCGCGAGAAACCGGGGCGCGCGCCAGAGCCTGCCGACCGCTTTTACGTGCGCACGCTCGAACATGCGTTGGGATACTTTGGGTCGCGAGTGTTGTATCCATCGCGTCCTGCGGTGGAAGAGGCGGAGCTGCATTTGTTGCCGAATGCGCGGCCCACCCGCGGCAGAGAGTTTGAGGCCAGCACCGAATTGCTGGGATACATGCTGGGAAACGCGCTTTATGACGCGTATCTCAAGGGCCGCGTGAAGCCGGGGACATTGCGGCGCGTGTTGCTGACGCACCTTGAGGCTCCCGGAAAAGCCAAAGAGCTTTACTGGGAGTTGGCGAAGAAGTTGAAGAAGAACGGCCGGTAACCCTCGAAATCTACAGATCGATCTGTATGACGCACTAGATCAGAAGCCAGTCGTTGGTCGAGGCCATTCGCCCGAGCGTCCCAGCTTATCCTCCTTTTTTTCAGCGCGTTAAAACTGAACGCCGCCCAATACCACTCCCGCCGGAGTGCCGGATGAACTCCAGACGGTCCACAGAGCGGTTCCCTGCCAGAGATTCTGCGGTGAGTAAGTGGGCAGATTCGTGGCAGTGGCGGTTTCCAGGCCGTCATCGATGGCGAAGTTTGTGCCAAACGATTGGCCTCCATCGGCGGAGGTAGCGAGATAGACGCGGAAATCGACATTGTTGGGATCGTCGCGGCGATCCATCCAAGTGACGCCGACGGTGCCAGTCGAGCTCACGCTGATCCAGGGATTGGCCTGATCATGGGTAAAACCAGGAGCGAGGGGAACCAGCGGTCCCCAGGTTTTCCCTCCGTCGGCTGAACTGGTGTAAACGACCTGCAGAAAACTTCCCGTGTAACTGGTGGTCACCACATAAAGCCGACCGGCGAAGGCACCACTACTATTATCAACAGTGATGACGCCAGGCTGCTGGAAGCCGAAAACAACCGCCGAGAGGGTGATGTTGGCAATGATCTTCGGCTTGCTCCACGTGACACCGCCATTGGCCGATCTGGAAAACATGATGTGGCAGCGGCCGCTGGTGTTGGGACAATAGGTGGCAGTCAGGTACAAGGTGCCGTTACTGCCGATGGCGAGTTGCGGGACGGTTGGTGTAGTGGCGACGATCGGGGCGATCACCTGCTTGGCGTGGAATGTAGCTCCTCCGTCGCGCGAGACAAGAACACTCGCGCCGACCAATGAATCATGAACGCTGCCGACATTTTCAAGGATGTAAAGGCTATTCGAAAAAGGGCTGGTCGGGCTTACATCGACGGCGGCTTGTACCGCGAGCCTGGCTGTACCGTCATTGTTGCTCTCGACTTCGACAGGAGTGCCCCAACTGACTCCATTGTTATTCGACACCGAGAGGACGAGCGGATAAGGATAGGCCGTCATCCCATAGGAGTTGTATGCGACGTAGGCGGTACCATTGCGATCGTAGGCAAACGACGGCGGCCACGGATTCTGATTCAGTGTGGTGTCGATGGGCGGCAAACAGGCGACACTCCAGCTGTCGCCAGTGTTGGTCGACTCATAGGAGGCGAACTCGAGTCCGGGATCCCCACAGAGCGCGAGGCCCCCACCGCCTCCGGTTAACCATTGCTGCGAATTAAGCGGATTCACCAGGAAGTTCCCGGTGTTCGCCGAAGACTGCGGCACGATCGATTTTTCGGGAATCACGCATGGAACCGGACTACAGGTTGCTGCAGGCGCAAGCGCGTTCGAATCCCGGGAGGTAGAACTATTTACCCTTTGGGCGGTTGCCAAGGGAAGAAAAAGAAAAAAGGTCAGGATCGAACAAAGCGCTCTATTCATTGAGCCTCCCCTCGTCACGCAAGCCGACGGGGGGTGACGTTACTTCGTTAATGTTTTGTCGTCAAGAGAAGTAAGTCCCTGTCTATCGGCAGAGGCTCCCTGAGCCAGTTTTACAGCCAGGCAAAGAGGGCGCTGGCTATTCCTAAAGCGCCCAGAACCAGGCCGAAATACCAGAAGGTTCTGCGCTTTGTCAGCAGCGTGATCGATGTGATGACCAGGGCGATTTCCAGCAGTGCTTCGCCCAGGTCGAAGCGGTCGGTGCGTTTCTGTTCGGTTTGCACTTCCTCCTCGAATTTCTTGGCCTCTTCCTGCAGCCCTTCTTTTTCCTTGTCGTAACGATCGGACTGCTGGTCGAACTGCGCCTTGGCCTGCTCGGCTTTATCGGATTTGGTCAACTCCAACGCATCGATAACTGCCGAAAGTTGCTTGGCGCTGTTCTGGCGGATGCTCTTGGCCTGAAACTCCGCCCAGGTGTCGGCGGCTTTCGATTGCAGCAGAATCTCTTCGGTGCTCGACCGATGTCCCATCAACGAGACAATGGCGACCAGCACCGCGAGAACCGCCATGGTAAGGGTGGGCAACTGCAAGCTCTGATCGTGATGCGCTTGCTCGGCTTGCTCTTGCGCTTCCTGGATATTTTCCATGAGGACCTCTATCGCGAATTAGTTCAGACATCGTACCATCGCCGCGAAATGTCCAGCGATGACATTCGGTTTTCGGGAACTTCGTTCGCTGACGAACGAACGCACGCGGGATTTTTGTTTTCCACATTCGCACTTTATTCACGCACAACCGTGCATAGGATGCGCACATCTCAAGCTTGTCAAATTCAACCAGGAGTTCTCGCAATGTCAAACGAAACCAATCAGGGGCAGCAACCAGGGCAGCAGAAGAATCCTTCGAGTGGGCAGCAGTCTGGCGATAAGAAACAGTATGGCGATCCGTCGCAGGGCAATGAGCAACAGAAGCGGGCGCCCGGCCAGGAACAGGGCAACCAGCCCGGACGCCGGAACCCCGAGCAGGAGCAGGACGAGAACGAGGGCCAGGACAGAAAGCGCGCTTAGGCCCCGGGCGAGGATTCTCTTACGCAACGGGGAGGATCCTCGTCAAATTCCATTTCATAACCCAGAGGAGGGGCGATGACACATCAGGATCTGCGGCAACTCTACATCGACGAACTCAAAGACCTTTACAGCGCCGAAAATCAGATGGTGAAAGCCTTGCCGAAAATGGCCAAGGCTGCATCGTCCGAGGAACTGCGCTCGGCTTTTCTGGAACATCTTGAGGAAACCAAAGGGCAGGTAGAACGGCTGGAAACCATTTTCGACGCGCTGGAAGAGAGTCCCAAGGGAAAGAAGTGCGCCGGCATGGAAGGGCTGGTGAAAGAAGGTTCGGAGAACATTTCCGAATACGAAGAGGAAGTACTCGACGCGGCGCTGATCGGCGCAGCGCAACGTGTGGAACATTACGAGATGGCGGGATACGGTACGGTGATTGCGTTCGCACAGCTGCTGGGAGAGAACCAGCAGGTTTCACTACTGCAGGAAACTCTGCAGGAGGAAAAAGAAGCGGATAAGAAACTGACCGAACTCTCGAAAGACATCAATGTGGCGGCAGAACAGCCGAGCACAGAGATGTCGGAAGGTAAAGGCAAGCGCAAATCCGGCCGGGCCGCGTAGGCTATAGGATTCTCGTTTTCAGAGCACGCCTTCGGGCGTGCTTTTTTTGTGGATGCTTCGGGAAGGTAGACGACTGAGGTCGTGCACTCCTCTCATGATTGAAGTGCTACTCTGTTGACGGACCGAATGCCGAGTGCTGACTGCTGAGTGCTTTTTTGAACGCTGCTTCCATCAAAAAACTGTTTGGGCAGGTCCGTTCAGGGGATTTGTCCCCCGATGACGCGGTTGACCGCTTACGCCACTTGCCATTTGAAGATCTCGGATTCGCCAAGGTCGATCATCATCGCCGGTTGCGCGTGGGCATGCCGGAAGTCATCTTTGGACAGGGCAAGACTCCATCCCAGGTCGCGGGAATCTTCGCGCGTCTCGCCAAACACGGCGGAAACGTTCTGACCACGCGAGCCAATGAGAAGCAGTTCGCCGCAGTGAAGAAGAAGTTCGCGCGGGCGGTGTATCACGAGAAGGCCCGGGCCATCACCCTGCTCCGCGACAAGACGGAGTACGGCAAGGGAACGATCGCGGTGGTTTCCGCCGGAACCAGCGATATTCCGGTGGCGGAAGAGGCGGTCGTCACCGCCGAGATCATGGGGAATTCGGTCGAACGGTTTTATGACGTAGGTGTCGCGGGAATTCATCGCCTGCTCGCCCATCGCGAGGCGCTGACCGGAGCGCGCGTAGTCATCGTTTGTGCCGGCATGGAAGGCGCGCTACCCAGCGTCGTCGGAGGGCTGGTCGGCGTGCCGGTGATCGCGGTGCCTACCAGCATCGGCTACGGCGCGGCCTTCGAAGGACTCGCGGCGCTGCTGGGGATGATGAATTCCTGTGCATCGAACGTAAGCGTGGTCAATATCGACAACGGATTCGGTGCGGGGTACGTGGCGTCGCTGATTAACCGACTGTGATGCGACTTGACCGCGGATGAGCTAGGTCATACATTGCCCCGCAGGAGAATTCGCGCGTGAACTCCACCGTGAAAACCGTTGTGTTCTGGTTCGTCATTGTATTGTCGGCGACGTTGTTATGGCAGGTCGTTAAGGGCGGCAATACTACTCCGGTTCCGGAAATCAGCTATTCCGAGTTTCTCTCCCAGGTTGATGCCGGCAACGTCCTCAAGGTCACCGTCGCGAAGAATCTGGTGACCGGCACGAACCGGGACCATAGCACCTTCCGGGTGATTGCTCCCTCCAGCCAGGAGGGCATGCTGCAGGAACTGCGCCAGAAGAATGTGGAGATCTGGTTCAAGGACTCGGCTGTCGAGGGGGGATGGCCGGCGTGGCTCTTGAATCTGGCGCCGCTCATTCTGCTGGCGGCTTTGTGGTTCTTCATGATCCGGCAGATCCAACAGAAGAAGACGCAGTCCGGCACCGACGCCGGCAATCGCTTGAGTTGACAACACTCGTTATAACGAGTAATATTCCCTCGTGGCCAAGGGCATTCAAGCCGAGCTCAAGCAATCCAAGCCTTTCAGCAGCCTGGCGGAAGAGGCTTTCATTGCCCTGATGCGGACCGCCGACCAGTTGCAGTGGAAGGGCTCGGAGTTAATGAAGCAGTTCGATGTTTCCCCCACCCAGTTCAACGCGCTACGCATCCTGCGCGGGGCCGGGCCCAAGGGACTTCCCTGCAGCGAGATCAGCGAGCGCATGATCAACCGCGATTCCGACATCACCCGGTTGCTCGACCGCCTGCAAAAACGCGGGCTGGCGGAACGCTGCCGCGAGAGCAAAGACCGGCGAGTCATCATGGCGCACATTACGCCCGACGGTCTGGCGCTGCTCAAGAAGATGGACAAACCGGTCGAGGAATTTCATCGTAAGTTGCTCGGCCGAATGGGACGAACAGCAGTTGCACGCCCTGCTCCGCCTGCTCGAGGACGCGCGCGAAATGGCGGGGTGATTTTTTTGCATCCATAGTCGTTATCACGACATCTGTTGCAAGAACGAGGAGGATCGATTATGAGTCAAAGCGAAAAGCAGTCCTGGGGTCTAACGCTGTTGCGGGTGATTGTGGGAATCGTCTTTCTGGCGCATGGCAGCCAGAAGTTGTTCGTCTACGGGATTCAGGGTTTCGCCGGATTTCTGACGCACGTGGGCCTGCCGGCGTTCTTGTCACCGATTGTGATCGCCATCGAGCTGCTGGGCGGGGCAGCGCTAATCCTTGGCATCGGAACCCGCATTGCCGCGGCGGCCATTGCCGTCAATATGCTGGGCGCAATATTGGCAATCCATCTGAAGGGCGGATTCTTCCTGCCCACCGGGTTTGAATATGCGTTGACCATGCTGGGCGCGAGTTTGGCGCTGGTGTTCGCAGGACCAGGCGCGGCCTCGCTGGATGGAGTAATTGGGCGCAGGGCATAGTTAGACGGCCCTCGCTTCGCTTCAGGGACGGACGAGGCGTCCGTCGCCACGCGGTCTGTGCAGATAAAAAAGCCGGAGGTTTCGCCTCCGGCTTTCTATCGTTCTTGATTCTCTTCTAGCTGATTTTCTCGCCTACCGACTTGCCTTGCGTAAACAGGTACAGATAATCCGGGCCACCGGATTTTGAGTCGGTTCCCGACATATTAAATCCGCCGAACGGATGCGCGCCGACCATGGCGCCTGTGCATTTGCGGTTGATGTACAGGTTGCCGACGTGGAATTCGCGGATCGCGCGATCAATCTTTTCGCGCGAGTTGGTGTAAACCGCGCCGGTGAGTCCGAACTCGGTGTCGTTGGCGATTTCGAGCGCGTGGTCGAAGTTCTTCGACTTGATCACGGCCAGCACCGGTCCGAAGATTTCTTCCTGCTCGAGCTTCGACTTGGGCTGGATGTCGGCAATGACGGTGGGCTGCACGAAGAATCCTTCGCCGGCCTTAGGATCGCGGGCGCCGCCGGTGATGACGCGTCCATCTTTCCTGCCGACCTCGATGTAGTTAAGAATGTCTTTCATCGAGCCTTCGTTGATGACCGCGCCCATGTTCGAGTTCTCGGCGGGATCGCCCATGGTGATTTTCTCGACGCGCACTTTCAGCTTGTCGAGGAATTTGTCGTAGATGCGCTCATCGATGATGGCGCGCGAGCAGGCCGAGCACTTCTGTCCCTGGAAACCGAAGGCTGCGGAAGCGACGCCTTCGACGGCGGTGTCGATGTCGGTATCGGCATCGACGATGATGGCGTCTTTGCCGCCCATTTCGAGGATGGTGCGCTTGATCCAGATCTGTCCGTCGGATTGCGTGGCCGCGCTCTTGTTGATGTGCAGGCCAACTTCGCGCGATCCGGTGAAAGCGATGTAGCGGGTTTTGGGATGCGTCACAATGGCGTCGCCGAAGCTGGCGCCCGCGCCAGGACAGAAGTTCACCACGCCTGCGGGCATGCCGCACTCTTCGAGCAGCTCAACGAATTTGGCAGCGATGGTCGGCGAGTCGCTCGACGGCTTCAGGATCACCGTATTGCCGGACACGATCGATGCCAACGTCATGCCGGCCATGATGGCGGAGGGGAAATTCCACGGCGGAATGACCGCTCCCACGCCGAGAGGAATGTAGAAGAGGTGATCGCGCTCGCCGGGCAACTGCACCGGAGTTTCGGCTTTGGCTAGACGCAGCGCTTCGCGGCTGTAGAACTCGCAGAAGTCGATGGTCTCGGAGATGTCTCCGTCGGCCTCGGCCCAGTTCTTCGAAACCTCGAAGACCAGCCAGGCCATGAATTCCATCTTGCGCTCGCGCATCACGTCGCCGACGCGGAACAATAGCGAAGCGCGCTCTTCGACCGAGGTACGGCTCCAGCTCTCGTAGGCGCGGAGGGCAGCTTGCATGGCGGGCTCAACCTGATCTTTTCCAGCTTTCTGGTGCAGGCCAACGATCTCGGAAGGCTTTGCGGGATTGATGGACTTGATCTTGTCGGTGGTCTTCACGCGCTTGCCGCCGATGATCAGGTCATACTCGCGGCCAAGTTGTCCGCGGACTTTGTCGAGCGCGGCGCGCATCTTGCGCACGTTGTCTTCTTTGGTGAAATCAAAAAATGGTTCGTTCTTGAAAGGCCCGTCATGCAGGCGAACTTGCGGACGGGTGGGGGCTTCAACGGTTGCCATAAGTGCTCCTCAACGACGTATAGATTTCTTTTAGACGGGGACGCAAACACTCAATTGTAGCACTGGAAACAAGGGGTGGGCGGGGCGGGCTGGACGTCACAACGTATTGTGATGCAAGCACTTGGCGGACAATGCGCGATTCTGTGTGCCGTCGCGAGGGGCGACAGGTGTTCTTCGCACGCCAAGAACCGCTTGGGTCCCAATCTGCTAAACCCTCGTCAGCTGGCTGGCTGCCGGCGATTCATGTTGCAACTGCAACATCTATATGTTGTAATAGCAACATGGAGGGAACGAGCCATGAACGAAACTCTGGACGCGATCTTCCAAAGGCGGGCGGTAAAGGTCTTTGAACCCGTTGAAATTTCCGAAAGACTGCGCGAGCAAATTCTCAATGCAGCCCGCCATGCCCCTTCAAGCTTTAATAGCCAGCCTTACAAGTTTTATTGGGTGGGGTCCGGGGCAAACAAGGCCGCGGTGGCGAGACTATGCATGGGACAGAAACCCGCGGAAACCGCCTCCGCATTGGTCGTGGCGGTTGCCGACCTCGGATCGCTATCGACCACGGCGCAAGGACAGCTGGAGTGGATGCGCAGAAGCAACTTCGCCGAAGCAAAACTTCGCGACTTCGAGCGGAACGCGAAGATCGGCCGGATCCTGTTCATGCCGGGACCATTCGGAATGTTTGCTGCGATCAAACGGGCCTTGTTCCGGCTGCTAAATTGGTGGATGGTGATCGGGATGCCGCCGCTCTCCCGCCAGGACTTGTTCAAGTGGGCGACGAAGAGTGCATCGTTGGCTTGCCAGAATCTGATGATCGCTGCCGAAGCGCTGGGCATGAACACCTGTCCGATGGAAGGCTTTGACGGCCGCAGGCTCTCTCAATATCTTGGGTTGTCTGGCCGACACCACGAGATTGTGATGGTAATTGCGATCGGGAAGAAATCGCGTGCCTATAATGAGCCACCGCAGTGGCGAAGACCTCTCGATGCCACGGTGATCGTCCTATGAGCATCATTCCTGGGAAAGAGATTCCCGCTGACATTCTGAAAGACTCGGTACTCGCCAATATCGCAGCGGCGTATTTCTCGGTGGGAAAAAGACTGGAGCGAAAGACCCAGTGTTCGGCGACACGCGGCTTTATCCTGTCGACACTGCGTGACGGAACGATGCTGAATCCGAATCAGATCGCCACGCTCCTGGGCTTCGACCGGACCGTCGTGCACCGGGCTATCAAGTCACTCGTCAGCGAAGGACTCGTGTCGGAGCACCGGGCAAAATCCGGCCGGGCCATTCCAGTCCAGCTGACGGCCAAAGGAAGGAAGTACCGAGAACGGCTCATCCAAGCTCGGGTGACCGCCGATGAGAGCGTCCGGCGGCAAATGACCTCAGAGGAGCGCGAGACGCTTCTTCGGCTTCTGAAGCTAGTGGCGGAATGTGAGTTCTGAAGGACGGTGTGCCTAAGGCCCACATGGGCAAGACCGGAAAGGCAAGTTGATCGCGGTTTTCGATTTCATTCCCGCATCGCCTCCACAGCCTGTTCTACCGGTTCCATCCTCGCCGTAAAGTGACGTAAGAACGGGGCTTCGTAGGTCAGCTTCAATCCCTGAATCTGGTTGCGCTTCTTCCATACTTCGAGGATGACTTCGACCACGTAGTCGATGTGGCTTTGGGTGTAGACGCGGCGGGGGATGGCGAGGCGGACGAGATCCATTTGCGCGGAGGCTCCGAACATGAGGCGTCCGATTTCGACCGAGCGGATGCCGCCTTCGAGATAGAGTTCGGCGGCGAGCGCGGCGCCGGGAAATTGGTCGAGCGGAATGTGCGGAAGGAACGCACGCGCGTCGAGATAGATGGCGTGGCCTCCGGGCGGTTGCACGATGGGCACTCCTTGCTGGGCGATGTGATTGCCTAGATAAGCGGTCGAAGCGATGCGGTAGCGCAGGTAGTCTTCTTCGAGCGCTTCCTGCACTCCGACGGCGATGGCTTCGAGATCGCGTCCGGCAAGTCCTCCGTAGGTGGGATAGCCTTCAGTCAGAATGAGAAGATCTTTTTCCTGCTGCGCCAGCAAGTCATCATTCGTGCACAGGAAGCCACCGATGTTGGCCATGCCGTCTTTTTTGGCCGACATAGTGCAGCCGTCGCCGTAGGAGAACATCTCCTGCGCAATCTGTTTGGGCGTTTTGTTCTCGTATCCCTTTTCGCGCAGTTTGATGAAGTAAGAATTCTCGGCGAAGCGGCAGGCATCGAAATAGAGCGGGATGTGATGGCGGCGGCAGACGGCACTCACCAACCGCATGTTTGCCATCGAGACGGGTTGGCCTCCGCCGGAATTATTGGTCACAGTCAACATCACTAGCGGAATTTTCTCGCGGCCGACGCGGGCGATTAGGGCTTCGAGAGCCTCGACGTCCATATCGCCTTTGAAGGGATGGATCAGCCCCGGGCGCTTCCCTTCCGGAATCACCAGATCGACGGCTTCGGCACCGGTGAACTCGACGTTCGCGCGAGTGGTGTCAAAGTGCGTGTTGTTGGGGACAATGTCGCCTTTCTTGCACATCACACTGAAGAGGATGCGTTCGGCGGCACGTCCCTGATGGGTAGGAATGACATGGCGATAGCCGAAGATTTCCTGCACCGAATCGCGGAAGCGGTCGTAACTTCTGCTTCCCGCATAACTCTCGTCGCCTTCCATGATGGCGGCCCACTGGTGCGTAGACATCGCGCCGGTGCCGGAGTCGGTAAGCAGGTCGATAAGGACATCATCCGCCGGCAACAGGAAGAGGTTGTAGTGCGCGGCTCCCAGCAGTTCCTGGCGCTGCTCGCGCGTGGTCCAGCGGATGGGTTCGACGCTCTTGATGCGGAAGGGTTCGATGATGGTGCGGGGCATGGCTTGAGTCTCCTCACTTAGCACACACCTGAGAAGCACGTCTGTCTGTGATGGGAATCACGCGAGTAGGGACTGGGTAGCGCCGGCGTCCCGCCGGCCACTATGGGGTCTGCGCGTGGAAGGCATCCACGACTTTTCCGTGACCGGCGGGACGCCGGCGTTACTTGCTACGGAACTTTAACGGAGTCTTGCTTCTCTACTTTTTCCGCGGGAACGTAGCTGACCGCGGCGGTGCGCTCGAGTTTGTCCCAAGCGAACGGCCGGCCTTCAATAGCGCGCTTCAGAGTCTTAATCAGAACGACAGAGAAAAGCTGACGATAGGCAAAGCGTTGCAGCCAGACCTGGCTGAGCAGCATGGCGTCTTCGCGCGCTTCGGGGACGCGGCGTTCCAGGGCAAACGCGATCGCTGACGTGATGAAGTCAATCAACAGGAACAGCGCAAAGAAAAGCACCAGCCGCTGGAAGCTGGTGGGATCGGTCGATTCCGGATGGAAGTATTTCTGCACGCCATACCACAGCACTCCCACCACAAACATCAGGTCGATGAACGGCGAAACGATGGGCAGCAGAATCTGGAAGATCAGAATGTTGGGAAGCGCGACATATCCCAGCACGCCCTTGCGTCCAAAGACCGCGCGATGTTTCCACACGGCCTGCAGAATTCCGAACGACCAGCGGAATCGCTGTCGCATCAGGCCGTTCGCGTTGACCGGAGCTTCGGTGAAGGCCAGCGCCAGATCTTCGTACTCGACGCGATAGCCGTTGCGCAGCAGCGCCATGGTCAGATCGGCGTCTTCCGCAACGGTATCGGTGTGGTATCCGCCGGCGTCGCGCACCGCGGAAACGCGCCACGCTCCGATCGCGCCCGGAACCACGCTGACGGCGCCCATGGTGTTGAGCGCCCGGCGCTCGAAATTCTGGCTGGTGATGTATTCGAGCGCCTGCCACCGCGTCCAGAGATTCACGCGGTTGCCGACCTTGGCGTTGCCCGCCACGGCCCCGACCTTGGTATTCAGGAAGTGTGGCACCAGGCGCGTCACAGCGTCGGGCGCAATGATGGTGTCAGCATCAATGCCAACGAAAATCTCTTCGTCGGTCAGATGCTCAAGACCGAAATTCAGGGCCTCGGCCTTTCCGCCGTTGGGCTTGGTAAGAATGAGAACCTTGCCTTCTGCCTCTTCCACGGCGAAGGCTGCGCGCGCTACCTGTAATGTTTGGTCTTTCGAACCGTCATCGATCACGATGACACGCAGGTTGGGATAGTCCGACCCTAGCGCCGCCTGAATCGTACGCTCAATGACCTTCTCTTCGTTATAAGCGGGAATCAGCAATGCGACCGCGGGACGGTAGGTGTGATCTTTGTCCAGTGTATCGACGCGCCGTTCCCGGAAGCGGTCGTACACGGCAAGAATGCCAACGAACAATAGTCGTCCCGTCATCAGCAAGTCGCCCAGGAAGAAGATCCAGGTGATACCTTTGCTGCCGGCGTCGAACATCCAGAAGCCAAGCCAGTCGAGTCGCGCCGCCCAGCGTTCATTGGCGGGAATCGGGGGCATCACGTCGGCTTGCGTCTTGCCGAGCAACTGATAAAGCGGAACTACCTGATAACCCTTGGCGCGAATGCCTTCGATGATCGCCGGAAGGGCCAGCACGGTCTGACGCCGATCGCCTCCACCGTCGTGCAGCAGAACAATATTTCCGCAGCGAATGTCGTTGGGCGCGCAAGGCGGCAGGTGCTCTAAAACGTCGTCAGAAATCTGCTTTGCCGTGCGCCGCGGATTGTCCTGCCAGTCGTTGGGATCGATCTTGTCGCCAACCGTGATATACCCCATGTCCTGACTGAACTCGAGCGGACGGACCTGGTCGGCGGTATCAGGTTCCTGATCGATCGAATATGGAGGACGAAACAGAATGCTTCGCACCCCGAGGCGGCTCGCGAACAGCTGTTCGGTAAGATTGAGTTCCAGCCGCACGAAGGTCGAAGATATGTTGCTGATGTCAGGATGAGTGAACGTGTGATTGCCGATCTCGTGTCCTTCCCGGTAAATACGCGAGGTCACGTCGGCATATTTGTCAGCCTGGATACCAATCAGGAAGAACGCGGCGGGCGCATGCTCGTTCTTCAAGACGTCGAGAATCTTCGGAGTCCAGTCGGGATCGGGTCCGTCATCAAACGTAATCGCAATTTGATTGGGACTCGCTCCGTAGCGGGCCACGCGATAAGGTAGCGGCAGTTCGTCGAAATTCTCGTCGGTAATCTGGTTGAGCTCCTTGTCGACTTCCAGCTGCCGAGTGCCATCGGCTGGGCGTCCTTCAATCTTGAGGATTTCGCCGTTGCCTTCCATGTCGACATCCTGGCCGGGAGGAACGTCTTTCAGCTTGTCGGGAGCGCCCGGATCGCCGGGCATGTCCCACACACGCCACAACGAACGATCTTCCGAGCCCAGGCGCCACAGCGCGAAGGTCTCAATACCCAGCGACTGTGCGGCGCGCATCTCGTTGAGCGCGGTCACCGCATCGAGAAACCACACATCGTGGTGCAGGTTGTGTTCGTCGAGATAGCTGAAATGCGGGTTTAGACTGTCGGAATCGAAATCGATATCGGCTTCGGAGTCGCGCGCTCCCAGCCACGCTTCCTGCACCGAGACGTTGCTGTCACGCGCCTCAGGAGGCAGTTTGCCATTCTTCGGTTTCTGCACCCAGTCGTATCCATAATTCGCGATGGCGCAGATCAGCTTGTTCTCTGGAATCGCATTCTTTGCCGCGGCCAGATTCTTGACGAACCAGTCTTGTGATGCCACGGGACCGGCAGTGCCCGGCGAAGGATAGTGCTCGTCATAGTTCATGAGCACCACGCCATCGGCGGCTTGGGCTGCGGCGGCATAACTGAAATCGGGATTCGCCGCAGGCACGCTGACGTACAACTTCAATCCCTTCGCATGCAAATCCTGTGAAAGCTCGTTAAGCAGTGCAACGTATCCCGGCTGCGCGGCCTTGGGAAAATCTTCGAAATCGACCATCAGGCCGTGATACTGGTCCCCGGCCAGGAACTCGGCCACCTGCTGGCGAAACAATGCGCGGGCGTCGGGGCTATTCAGGAAACCGGAGATGTCGATCCAGCTGGTGCCGTCGAAATTGTTCACCAGCGGAAAGACTTCTACGTTGGTTCCTTCTGACTTCAGGAATGACATGACTTTGTTATCGACGCTGTGCACGATCTTGCCTTGCACCACGTCGAAATATTTGATGGTCTCGGGATCTTCTCCCTGCAGATGGCCGTCAGCTGTCAGCACGTGCAGCCACTCGGGATAGAGCAGATCGAGTTGATGCGCATATTCGCGCAACGACGCGAAGCTGGCTGCATCCCAGGGAACGTAAAAGGCGGCGCGAATCCCCGCCTCCCCATTGAGCAGCAACTGCGACGGATGTTTCTTCGAACGGAGTCGGCCCAGTCGGGCGGCCGCAAGCTTTCGCTTCTCCCGTGCCTTCTCTTTTTCTTTTTCGCTGAGCGAGTGGTAGGGACGCTTTTGCGTCTGCAAAAGCAACTCGGGAAGTTGCTCGTCGTGCAACGCGTTATAGACGAAGAAAACGATTACCAGCGACACTGCGATGGCGGAGACGTCAAGCAGACGCCGCAATCGTTTCCAACGTGCCTGTCGAGGATCGTAAAAAACCGGCTTCGCCATGGGGATTGAACCGTCCCCATCCTAACGGCGGTGATTTGGAGGGTCAAACGGTGACTTTGACTAAGATGCCGTCGCCGCCAACAGAGTTGTGGGCCAGGGAAGCTGGTATATTTGCATTGTGCGCGAACTGGTGCGCAAACACTGCCGATTCTTCATTTTCGCGACGCTGGCGGCGCTCGCGCTGCGGCTGATCTTCTTTTTCTGGTTTTCCCGGGTTACCAACGATTCTTTCGTCTACGGCGACATTGCCAAGAACTGGATGCAGCATGGGATCTATGGCTTAAGCGCGCCTGATGGTCCCGCGCCTACCTTCATTCGCCTGCCGGGATACCCCATGTTTCTTGCCGCAATCTGGGCAGTGTTCGGCATGGAACATTACCGGGCCGTCCTCTTTTTTCAAATCATCATCGATCTGGGAACTTGCTTCCTGGTTGCCGACATGGCGCGGCGCATGATTTCCGACCGCGCCGCCAAAGCCGCGTTCTTGCTGGCAGGGCTATGCCCCTTTCTGGCGAATTACTCTTCGGCAGCGCTCACCGAGACGTTGGAGATTTTCTTTACCGCGCTGGCGCTCGACCTGGCCCTTCGCGGGATGGAAGATTTTTCGAAGTTGCGCATCTGGGCAGGCTGCGGACTCGCCGTCGGGGCTACGATTTTGTTGAGGCCTGACGGCGGACTGCTCTTGTCTGCGATTGGAATTTATCTGCTGTGGATTCTGATCACGCGTCTGCGCTCCGGGGAGTCCTTCACTCCCGTCTTTTATGCGGGAGTCGTGCTGTCGATGGTCGCGACCGTTCCCCTCGTCCCCTGGACCCTGCGCAACCTGCACACGATTCATCGCTTTCAGCCGCTCGCGCCGAGATATGCGAATGAAGAAGATGAACAGGTTCCGATGGGCTTCAATCGCTGGGTGAAGACCTGGATGGCCGACTACTCTTCGACAGAAGAAATCTACTGGGCGGTGCCGGGCGCTCCCATGGATGCGGCCGAGCTTCCCTCGCGCGCTTTCGATTCGGCGGAGCAGCGAGAAGAAACCGAGAAACTGCTAGCCGACTACAACGAATTGACCTCGGTGACGCCAGAACTGGATGCACGCTTTGCGGCGCTGGCTTCTGAACGCATTCATCATTCTCCTTTGCGCTATTACGTGTGGCTGCCGTTCGTGCGCGTCGCCGATATGTGGCTGCGTCCGCGAACGGAGTTGTTGCCGTGCGATACGCGCTGGTGGGAGTTCAATGACGACTGGCAATGGTCGGCGCTGGCCGTGGGCCTGGGCTTGATCGGACTCTTCTACGTTGGGATGTCGAAGCTCGGGTTCTTACGCGGACGCTATGTGCCTCACGTCGGACTGCTGTTGACGTTCGTCCTGCTGCGCAGTGTTTTTCTAGGAACGCTGGAAAATCCTGAGCCGCGTTACACGCTGGAGATGTACCCGGCGGTGATCGTGCTGGCAGCGGCGTGGTGGGGAAATAGCTCTTAGCTCTTAGCCTTTAGTTGCGGCGGCTTTTGATTCGTATCAGGGCATCGCTTCAGCGATGCCACAATGCGCGCTCATTAACGCCCCTTTAGGGGCTGGCCTCTCACTGCGGCTTCGCTTCCCTGATGCTCGTCGCTTCGAGCACCATACGGTCCCCGGTTTCGACGCCCTTGCGATGATCCACCTTGCCGGTAGCTGCGACGCGCTTATTCTCGAGCTTCTCAAGCCTCGCGGTTTTCTTGTACGAAACCTCGACCGAATGAAGTTCCTTGCCATCGATGGTGACACCAGGATCGACCTCGATGGCCCAGCCCGTGGATTCTCCGCCTATCGCCATCACGTGAGTGAGCTTGCCCATCACGGTGACCTTCTGCACGTCGGTCTGAGCCTGCAGGCCAGCGCAGAGCAGCATCAGGCCAAGTGCGATTCGTAGAGTCCGCATACCGATTTCCTCCCACACTGGCCGCCGATTTTAACCCAAAGCGCTATCGCTGCGCAGGCGGGCCCAACTTCTGCGCTTCAGCGCGCTCGCGCTCGGCGTCGAACACTTTTCCCATTTGCTGATACGCGTCGGCGAGAAACAGATGGGCCTCACGCGAGTCAGGCTGCACCTGCGCGGCTTTCTGAAGATTCGCCACCGCCGCTGTGGGATTGCCCTGTAGCGAGAGAATTCTTCCCCGCAACAAGTTGGCGCGGTAATGATCGGGACTGAGGCCAAGGCAGGTATCGAGTTCCGTCATGGCTTCGGGCACGCGGTCAATGCGGGCATACACCGAAGCCAGCGAGAAGTGCGCATCGGCCCAGCGTGGAGCACGCGCCACGGCGATTTCAAATTCCGGGGCCGCCGCCTTCCAGTCTCCCGTCTCAAACAGCGCCAGCCCCAATTCGTAATGCACCATGCCGACATCCGGCAGCGCTTTGGCCGCCGCCTGCAGATGCGGCAATGCTTGATCGTAGTTCTTGAGACTCGCCTGAGACTTGCCCAGCTGCATCTCAGCGATCGCCATCCCCGGCTGATCTTTCAGCACCTGTTCGAGCCGCGGTACGGCCTCGGTGTAGCGTCCATCTTCCACGTCGAACATGGCGTCATGCAGCAGGTTTGAAACTTCGATCCGCGATTTCGGATCGATTCCTGTGATCGCCGTGTTGGTGTCGGCCTTGCTCTCTTCGGAAGCAACGTATCCGAGCGCCTGCAATTTCTTGATTTGCTCAGGATCCGGCTTGGCCAGCTTGACCAGACTTTGGCTCGTCTTCTTGCGAAACGCATCGAGCTGCGAGTCGAGGGTGCTGGCCACCGCTTTCGAATCGGCCGCGAGATTCTTCACTTCCTGTGAATCGGTTTCCTGGTTATAAAGCTCGCGATCCGGCGATTGGATGTAGACATACTTTCCAGTGCGCAAGGCGCGCAGCGAACTCCATCCAAAAGCGCGATGCGGATAGTCAGTCTCGGCGTAAGCGGGACGATCCTGGTCAGCTTGTAGTGGCCGGCGGGACGCCGGCGCTACCAGAAGCGGATCACCCTGAATTTCCTTTGGAATTTCCAATCCGGCCACTTGCAGAATCGTCGGCGTCACGTCGACCAATCCAGCTCGCGCTTCGACTCGCGTGCCCGCATTACGGCTCGCGGGAAGCTTGAACAGCAGGGGCACGTGCAGGGTTTCGTCGTAGAGAAAGACGCCGTGGGTGTTCTCCCCATGAGCGCCCAGCGATTCGCCGTGATCCGCCATGACCGCGATCAGCGTTCCGTCGTAGAGTCCGTGCTCACGCAAAGTATTGAGCAGTTTGCCTACCGCGGAATCGGCGTAGGCTATCTCTCCATCGTAGGGCTGCGATTTGTAACGAGTCTTATAAGGCTCCGGCGGATCGTAGGGATCATGCGCGTCGTACATGTGAATCCATACGAAAAACGGCCCACTATGATTCTGGCTCAGCCATGCGAGCGCGTGATTGACGACTTCTCCGCCTCGGCGTTCGACGGTTTTGTAGCGATCAACTCCGCGCGCGCGCAAACGAAAGCCTGCGTCGTAAACATCGAATCCGCGATCGAAACCTGGAGCGGTGCCATCCAGCGGATCAAGCACCAGCGATCCCACAAACGCCGCCGTGTGATAGCCCTGATGATGCAGAAGGTCGGGCAAGTAAGGCAGCCGCGGCGAGAGCGGCACTCCAAAATCATTAACGTGATTAAACTGGGGATACGTCCCCGTAAGAATCGTGGTGTGCGACGCCGTGGTCAGCGGAACGTGCGAGTAGGCGCGCGTGAAGACAATTCCCTGTTTCGCGAGCACATCGAGATTGGGCGTAAGACCGCGATCGGAGCCGAGGAAATCCATGCGGTCGGCACGCGTCGTATCAAGCGTGATGAGAATGATATTGGGATGCCGCGGCGCAGGTTTAGCCGCGTGTTGCGAAGGATTGGCGGCAATCGCAGAGCCCAACCACACCAGGACCGAAAGCCACCGGAAAAACCGCATAAGAAAAGGGGAGTCTACCACAGGCAGACTCCCCCGCATTTTGGTCGTCAAGACCGTCAGAAAACGAACTTGATGGAGAAATTCATGTTACGTGGACCGCCCTGCGCGATGACGGGGTTGCCAGCAGCAACGTCAGAAGTCTTAGTGATCTGCCCGAAGCCGTTTGCCAGGACGTTTCCGGGCAGATAATAGAAATTGCCGCGGTTTAAAACGTTGTACACCTCCCAGCGCAATTGAACATTCAGACGCTCGGTGATCTTCGTGGCTTTGATCAGAGACATATCTAATTGTGCCAGCCCCGGTCCTCGTAGCTGATTGCGCCGGGAATTGCCCACGGTTCCGGCGCACGGAGAGTAAAACGGCGTCAAGGGGGCTCCGCCTGAGAACGTGTTTGTGCTGGAATCGAAATTGTCTCCGCACGGGTCGGACTGTCCCGGCACGGTATACGTTTCGACCACATATTGATCGGGATTACGCGTGTTGTAACGAACCGGTGTGCCGTCCCAAGCCGCGCGAATGCTGGCTCCATCCAGACCCTGACCTGAATTGTCGCTTCCGCTTAACAGCGCTGTGAAAGGACGACCGCCCAACAGAGTGAGAATCGAGCTCAGTTGCCATCCATCACCGAAGCGTTCCCCTAGAGGACGAATTTTCGGTAGCGAATAAATGCCGCTGACATTGAAGTTCAGGGGGACATCATGATCACAGAGCCCATAGGAATCTGCGAAGTTTGGCGTGGCGGGCGCGGGACTGTTTGGCGCGTTGGAATTGTTGATCTGAGGATAGTCTCCCGCGCCTCCGCGGTTCACGGAGTTAGAGTCAAAGCACTTGCTCCATGTGAGGTTCGACTGCGTGTCCAAACCATGCCATGCGCGCTGATTGTAAGAAATCTGAAGGCTGTCATATTTCGAAGTTCCTTGGTTCCCAGCCTGAATCACGTGCCGGAATTCCGGATTTCCCGTGGTGGGATCCGTATAGATCGTCGAAAACGGCCTGTAAGGATCGCAAGAGTTTCCGATGCACGGTGCGCCGGTGCCCCCGATTACGTCGATGGTTCCAATCGGCGATGCGTTTAAGTCATGATAGATGACAAGGTTTTGTCCGCGTTGTCCGGCATACGTCAAAGTCAACACGTTGTTACGGAACAACTCAGTTTGCACGCTGACGTTGAAGTTGTTGTAGCGCGGTGTCTTGAAGTTTTGCACCACCGAGAATGCATTGAACGGCGGGGTGCCCTGTGGATTTGTGCCGAACAGCGGCCCGTTTACGGCATTGTCGAAGCAGATGTAGTCACCAATCCCCGTATTCGGGTTGTAACAGGTGGCTGCGGGATCGTTCGGGAGAAGACCAGATCCGCCGCCGTTCGCGACGTCAGATGTGTTCGATACGTTCGTGAACCCCAAGTTCTGCTGCGTGAATGCTCCGGTTCGCGCGTGGGAGAAAGAGTAAGGCGACGCTAAAGCGCCGAAGTTCGCGACATCATAGGAAAGGGAGTATCCGCCGCGAAATGCGAACTTACCGTTGCCAAAAATATCCCATGCAAATCCGACGTGCGGCCCAAAATCTCCGTAATCGGTGTTGTAGAGGCCGCTTAGACCCTTTCCAACCTGCACCAGCCCGTTGGGAGAGCCAGGGATAAAATTAGCTGTTAGATCGTTGGTGTCACGAATCGTGCCGTTGATGTCGTAGCGCAGGCCGAAGCTCAATGTAAATCGCGGTTTGATCTTCCAGTCATCCTGCAGATAAAAACCTACAGAGTTCTGGACAATGTGACGGTGGGTGTTGCCAAAGCTCCTGTCGGCGAGATCAGCCTTGCCCAGCAGAAGTTGCTCGACATCCGACTGCACCCCATCCCCATTGATGTACCCGGCATAACTGGTGAAATAGCCCGCAGCGAGACCAGTACGGGCGTCATTTCGAATGCTATTGGTATAGGCGCGTTGAAAATTCCCGCCCGCCTTGATGGTGTGATTGCCTTTTACCCAAGAAAAATGTTCAGACCAATCCCAAGTCGCATCCGGGGTCGTCACGAGAGGGTAGCCCTGCACACCGCCGATATAGCCGCCATACCCGAGGTGATACAGGTAGACATATGGGACACCGAAGTCAGCGGCACCCAGTGGGCCGGTATCGATTCCGAGGCTCTTGGGGTCGATTTTGTTGTTGATGCCGAGAGTCTGGGAAAAACGCGTATACCCCAGACGGCTCTCAAGGATCTTGTTATTACCGATATTCGTGGTCCAGCTCACACCGGCCAACTGAGCGCGTGAGGGAGCGACCGAGTTGAACAGACTCGCTTGTGATCCCGCAGCGGGCAGCCCCGCGAACGGCGGCGCGCTCTGGAAGCTGTCACCGAAAATGTAACGGACTGCGATCGTATTTTTGTCGTTCAACTTGAAATCGAACTTGGTGCCAAATCCATTCGAACTCGCGGTCGTCGGCGTCTGAGCGGTAAAAAGCCCACCGAAACCGTTCGGGTTCGGGACCGAAGACGTCGGAAAGAAATTCAGAAGTGCCTGTCCGACGGGATCAACGGTCAAACCCATCATGGCGATGTCGTTTTTCGCCGCTTGAATCTCCGACGGCATCGGCACCATTCGACTGCTGACGGAAAGCGACTTGTATCGCTGTCCGTCGTAATACAAAAAGAAAAATGCTTTGTCCTTGATAATCGGGCCGCCGATGGTCGCGTTCATCTGATTGTTGTGAATATTGGTTGGTTGGCACTCGCCTGGGCTAGCGCAATTGTCGGAGTTGTGCTTCGCAAAATAGTTGACTGCATCTCCATACCCGTTGTGATTCACCCACGTTCCCGATCCGTGCCAGGCATTGGTGCCGCTCTTCATGTTCAGCAGGATTGGAGCGCCGCCCTTCACGCCGAATTCCGCTGAGGGCGTGCCTTGCACGCTCATCTCTTCAATCGCTTCAGGAGGAAATTCAACTGCCGGAATGCCGACGATGCCGGTCTCGTTGATGGCCGAGTCTCCGTAGTAGCGGTCGTTGTTGTACAGGCCATCGATGAAGTAGTTGTTCGAAGTTGTGCGCGATCCGTCAATGCTGATCGCGAGGAAACCGCCGCCCGGGGCGCGCTGCACGCCGGGGGTGATCGCGAGCAGGGAGTTGAAATCGCGTCCATTCAGCGGGACGTTTTCGATCTTCGCATTGTCGACGTAGTTGTTGTTATTCGGAGAGAGGTCGACCAGGGGAGCTTCGCCCTGCACTTCGACGGTTTCGGTGCGTTCGCCAACGGTCAGTTTGAAGTCAGCGCGGGAGAGGGCACCGGCCAGGATTTGAAGGTTAATCACTTCCGTCTTGAAACCCTGCGAACTGGCCGTGACCTTGTATGGACCGATGGCCAGATCGTTAATGCGGAAGGCTCCACTGTTGTTGCTCGTAGCAGTGCGGGAAAGTCCGGTAGCCGTGTTTTCGGCAGTCACAGTAACGCCGGGCAGAAATGCGCCAGTGCTGTCAGCCACGTTGCCTTCAATGTCGCCGGTGATTTTCTGCGCGAACGCCGGAAGACTTACCAACCCAAGAACGAGAAGAAAAGCGATACCCCGACAGAAACGGTCCCTGCCCATGGTTCCCCCTTTTGACTTTTCCTGCCGCTGAAGTTCTCGACCACGCGCTGTTAGTCGAGCAGTTTTATGTGGGTTGCGGCGCAAGTCAAGAAAAATGTGCCGCGCCGTGACTTGGGGTCACTCCACGACGGGAACATAACGTCCTGTGCTGGTTCGGTTTGTGAGGAAAATGTTGTGAACTTCGACCAAAAACCACGTTCACAACATCGGTGGCCGGGCTCCGCAGAGACTAGCCGAGGGGCGAATCGCTCATGCGAAAACGTGTGCGTACATGCTCAGAAATGAGCTCGATCGCCGGGCGATTACTCACTGGGTCGGCCTTGGCCAAATATTTCATGGCCTCCACCAGCATCTTCTGGCCATCCACATAACGAGGATCGGAGGTGCGTTCACGTCTCTTTCGTCCAATACTTGGCGCAACGGGAATGGTAAAAACCTTGGCCATGAAACCCACTATCTGCGCGGCGGAGTCTTCTCTCGGGAAGTCGCGCTCTGGTCAGTATAAACACACGATGCCGCTTTTTCAGCTTTAATCTTTGGTTAAAACTGGCGGGGTACTTTCCTGCTAACCCTGTGGAGACACGGTCTTTGTCTTGCCCGTGGTTTTTATTTTGAAGACCTGGTCGGAAATCTTTTGGTTCAGCTCGATATCCGAGTATTTGGCCAGGCGGTAGTCCCCCGAAGGCTCGAACAGCTGCTGCTGGAGAGAAACTCCGCGCGCGGGATCGATCCAAAGCTCGATGTGAGAGAACGTATTGCGAACTTTATCGGACTTCGGCGTGAGATCGAGCTTAGCGGTTTCGACTCCGCCGAGTTTCTCGCTGCCAAGGTACTTCACATCGAACGACTTCAGCATGTCGTGACCGCCGCCGCCGAATCCCAGTACTAAAAAGCCCTCCACGGCGGCTTTATTTTTGCCGGCGTTGTAAACCGTGATCTGATCGATCTTGGGTTGGTAGATCTGTACTTTACCGTCGGCGTAAAGAACGAACTTCTTGTCGGGCTCGGTGATGTCGGCGGCCATCTGGGTTTCGTTCCCCTGGCGCCGGAAGTAGGTCTTGCCCTTCTGCGTGTCGGTCTCGTCGACAACTTTCGAATATTGATCCCATTCGAAACTAGCTTCGGTGGTACGAAAGTTCGCGGCAGTGGAGTCCATTTGTTTGAGGACGCGCTCAAGATCGGAATTCGACTGCGCGAAGGACCAAGCTGAAAGCAGAGTCAGCACCAGGAATACGCCGCTTTGGATCATCCGCCGCATGGCTACTCTTTCTGCACCCAAACTTTATAGACGAGGACGTGGCCGGCACTGTCTTTCATCGGAACCACTTTGGTGATGTTCACTTCGCCGGAGATGGGCTCGATGATCTTCAGCAACTCGGTGCGCACGGCACCATCGTCTCCCGCCGAGACCGCCGATCCTTCGATCTGGTAGATGAAACCGCCCTTGCCATCGGTATTGATCGTGACTCCCGCGGCATTGGGGTTGTGCTGGACCGGCTTATCTTTGTAATTGATGAAGTATGGCGAGAGAAAAAGAAAAAGCAGGATGAGCGTAACCATCACGTCGTACTGGATGGTTCCCCGCTCGTAAGACCAAAGAACGAAGTCACGAATTGTGCGCCCAATGGCGTTCATCGGCACCGGGGGTGCGCCTGCAACATTTGTGCTGATCTCAGCCCTGTCCAAGTCTAGTTTTTACTCCTTCTCTTGGCAATGTAGATAGCGATTCTCGCCATCGCGTTGCTCAGAACTTTTTCGGCGTGATGCGGTCGGCCCCGAAATAAGGCCGCAGGGCCTCGGGAATCAACACGCTACCGTCGGCCTGCTGGTAGTTTTCAACGATCGCAACCCATGTCCGGCCCACGGCCAAAGCGCTGCCATTGAGCGTGTGCACGAAGTCGGTCTTGTTCTTGCCTTCCGGGCGATAGCGGATATTCGCCCGCCGCGCCTGGAACGACTCAAAATTCGAGCACGAAGAAATCTCGCGGAACAACTGCTGTCCGGGAAGCCAGACTTCCAAGTCGTACGTCTTCGCCGACGAGAAGCCCATATCTCCAGTGGAGAGGGCCATCACTCGATAGTGCAGTCCCAGCTTTTGGAGCACTTCTTCGGCATCGTGGGTCAACTTTTCGAGTTGGTCGTAAGAGTCTTCGGGCTTGGAAAATTTCACCAACTCGACTTTCTGGAACTGGTGCTGGCGAATAATGCCGCGAACATCTTTGCCGTAAGAGCCTGCCTCACTTCTGAAACATGGAGTGTACGCGGTCAAAGAAATCGGCAGGCGCGCGGCATCGAGCGTTTCATCGCGATAAAGATTGGTGACCGGAACCTCGGCCGTCGGAATCAGCCAAAGATCTTTCTCCCCGTGCGGCACTCTGAATGAGTCGGCGGCGAATTTGGGAAGCTGTCCCGTGCCGTACATGGATTCGGAGTTCACCAGGAACGGGGGCAACACTTCGGTGTATCCCTGCTCGCCCGTGTGAAGATCGAGCATGAAGTTCGCCAGCGCGCGCTCGAGGCGGGCGCCCAGATCCCAATACACTGCAAAGCGAGCGCCGGAAATTTTCGCGGCGCGCTCCAGGTCGAGCACGCCGAGTTGCTCTCCTAGTTCCCAATGCGGTTTGGGGGCAAAATCAAATTTCGGTGCCGTGCCCGAGGTCCGCACGACGACGTTGTCGTCGGCGCTCTTGCCCACCGGCACGCGATCGCTCGGCAGATTGGGAATGCCCGTGAGAATATCGCGCAGCCGAGTCTCCAGATCGGCGGCGACTTTTTCTTTCTCCTGAATCTGTTCGCGCTGTTGTTTGGTCTGGGCGATCAGCGCAGTCGCGTCTCCGCCACTTTTCTTCAGCTTCGAGATTTCTTCAGAATCCCGATTGCGCTTGGCTTTCAGCGTTTCCGCATCGGTAATCGCCTGGCGGCGCTGCGTGTCGACTTCCGCGAAGTCTTTCAAAACCTCGGACGGATTCATGCCGCGCTGGCGCAGCTTTTCCTCGACGAGGGGCAGGTTGTCACGGACAAAGTTCAGATCAAGCATGGAAACTATCTAATGTATCGGAAAAGTGGGCAGGCGTGCACGTGGGAAGGCGGTCGCTGCTGGCCGGTCGCGGGTCGCGGCTCGAAGTTTGGCGCGGAATTATTTGCTCTTCACCCGCGATTCTGGAGCGGCCACGGAGCCATACTCTTGCCGCTCCGCCAGCGGTTTTAGCGGCATCAACACTCTCCAGCGCTCGATGAATTCAACAGAAGCATTTACGAAAGCTTCGCTGTCTTCGCGGCCAGCTTCCGCGGAAGCTTCGTGCGTGTCGCGTTCGCTCCAGACTCCGGTCTTGGTCATCTCGTGCGTCGACGTATGTTTTCCGGTGTCTTTCGGCTTCAGGGCTTCGGCAAGAAAGACCATCGTAGCCGCGTCATCTCCCGCGACCACTTGCGGAAGCATTTTTTGCAGATGATCAGGTAGCGCCACTTCGTTCGGTCCAGCCTTGCTCATCTCAAGCAAACTAGGAAAAAGATATAAGCCGCCCGAGGTTTCATCGACACCCGCGTGACGATCGAATTTCTTCACCTCCGTACGCTTGGGCGCCTGGTAGAACGCCGAAGCCGCATCGTTCATCTCGACGGCGATTCCGGGGGTCTCCTGATTGATGCGATCAACAATGAAGCGGGCGACACTGCGGTTACCCGCATGGCTGGTGAGAATCATGAAGCGGCGGAAGCCATGATGAATCAGGCTCTGCGCCGCCTCAAAGTAAACGCGCTGCACCGTGTCTGGGGAGAGCGTAATCGTGCCGGGAAACTCCATGTGATAAGGCGAGATTCCGGGAAGCAGAATCGGCGCAACCAGAACGTCGGTCTTCTGCGCGACCAATTTTGCCAACTCTTCTCCGCTGTAGTAGTCCGTTCCAATCGGGAGCTGCGGACCGTGCTGTTCCAGCGCCGGGACCGGGATGATGACCATGTCCGTTCGCGACAGAAGGTCTTCGACTTCCGGCCAAGTCATGTGAGGCAAATAGTTCTTAATCTTCTGCTGGTGCCACAGCGGGTTCGATTGAGCCGCAGCTGAGAAGGGTAGGGTAAGAACCAAAACGAATAGCCATTTGCGCATGGTGTTCTCCTTGCGGACATGAGGACAGCGGGATGCCAAATTTTATATCGAGACCGATGCCGCCTACTTAAACCACATCGCCCAAACCACATCCACTAGCGTGTGCGTGATCACCGAGGCGAGAATGCGATGCCGCGAACGCCAGGCTCGTCCATAGAAAACCCCCGCAATTGTCGCGAGCAGCACGTAACGCCAGTTGAAGGCCGCGCCTTTGTTGAAATGCGAGAGGCCGAACAGCACTGAAGCAATCGCGAGGGCGATCCACGGCTCGCAGCGTGACTGCAAGAGATTCTGCAGAATTCCGCGAAAGAACATCTCTTCAGGAATCGCGACCAGCAGAAACGTCACGGTTATCCCTGCGACGAGGCCGATCCCGGCGGGTATCCGCGCATGAAAGTGGGTAAAACTCAGCATCGTCCCTAGTCCAACTCCAAACGGTAAGAAGAACAGCAATTCTCGCAGGCCGATCAGAAAGTCGCTAGCCTTAGGAACGAACGAATACCCCATCCCCGCCAAGCCTCGCACTACGACGTAAAGATAGAGCGCGACATCCGCCACATATAACTTTGACATCGCTTCCAGCGAACCCGGCCACGCCCCTTTCAGCACCTTGAGCATGAAGACCGCCACCAGCGTGCTGAGAACGATCCCGTCCTGCCAGCTCATCTTCGAAGAAGGGGAGGTCTCAAGCAGTGCCCTAAGTGCGATGGGCAATCCCAACGTCAGAATCGCCAATCCCCACTGAAAATTCCCCGAGGGAATCGCGTAGATGAGATAAGGAATGCCGAGCGCCGCTCCAGCAAACACACGCAAAGCCCGCGTGGAAAGCCGCTCCCGAAGCCAGTCTCCCGCGCCGAATCCAAAGAACCACAGCGGCGCCAGCAGTAACGCGAAGCTTGAAAATGCCGCAACCAGTTGCGAGCCGAGAGCAACTCCTATCGATGACCGCTCCACTCCGTAGCGGAAAGCAAAAATAATCGCGGCGTAAGAGGCCAGTGCCCAGGTTGTTCGCTTGCTTCTCACGCCGCACCTCGATTACTTGCCCGCGGAGTTTCTTTACTCACGCGAGGCCCCAGCTTAAAGCGGCCTCGGATTTCTGCAAAGCGATTGTTGCGATGGCCGATCCATTTTGGCGGCACACACGGCAGGCTGTACACTACGGTCGCGATGAGAATTCCCCCGCCGCATCTCGATGCTCACTGCTGTTGCTTTGCCTCGACCGGTTCGGCGTTTGCTTCCGCCTATAACGCGCATCCCAAGCTGGTGGTGGTCATCGTCATCGATCAGTTTCGGGGAGATTATCTCGAGCGCTATCGCGATCAATTCGGCGACAGCGGCTTCCGCTTGCTGCTCGATCACGGCGCCTACTTCACCGACTGCAACTACAACTATGCAAACACCAGCACTGCGCCGGGACACGCGAGTTTGTTCACAGGAACTTATTCGAACGGCCACGGCATTGTCGGCAATGAGTGGTGGGATCCGCAGAAAAAGAAGATGGTCACTTCGGTAGAAGACGACGCCACGCAACTGGTGGGACTCAGCGACAGTCCTCCTGGAGCGTCTCCTCACAATCTGATGGCTGATACTCTAGGCGACGAGTTGAAGCTGGCCACGCAGGGGAAGTCTCGCGTATTCTCCCTGGCCTTAAAAGATCGCGCCGCCATCTTACCCGGCGGCTTTTCCGCGGATGCTGCGTTCTGGATCGATCAGAAGTCCGGGGCGTGGGTCACCTCCAGCTTTTACCGCAGTGAACTACCCAAGTGGGCGCAGGATTTCAACGATAGCAAGCGCGCGGAAAAATACTTGAACAAAGAGTGGAAGGACGACCAGGGAAACGTGCTGCGCACGACCAGCCCTCAGGCGGGCAAGGACTCTCCGGCGACCTTCTACCGGATCGTCGGATCGACTCCCTTCGCTAACGATTACGAATTCGAGTTCGCCCGCGAGTTAATGACCTATGAAAAAGTTGGGACGGGTCCGGCGACAGATCTGCTGCTGATCAGCCTTTCAGCCAACGACATCCTCGGACACCAGGTCGGGCCGGATTCTCCGGAGATGCGTGCCATGGCGCTAGAGATGGATCGCCAGCTGGCCGACTTCTTCAACTTCCTCGGGCACCAGGTCGGACTCGCCAATGTCTGGATCGCCTTGTCCGCCGACCATGGAGTCGCTCCGCTGCCCAGCGTGGCGGCGAAGTTGCGCCTTCCTTCCGCCGGCTTTTCTGCTGAGAAATTGCGCGCGCAAATCAACGGTGCGCTTTCCAACAAGCTATCCTCCGGCCGCGCGACCGAGTTCGTGCGCGGGTTCGAATATCCGGTGGCATTTCTTAACGAAGACGCTTTTGCCGCAATCAAAATGAAGGAAGAAGACGCGGAGCGCGCGGTTGGCGAAGCGCTGAAACAAGTTGGACTGCGAGGCTTCTACACGAAATCCCAGCTGGCGAAAGGGGATGTCCCTCACACGGAAGACGGCACTCGCTACGAAAACAGCTACTCGCCCGAAGCGGGATGGTATGTGATCGGCGTGCCCGCCCCTTTCACCGTAGGATCCCCCAGTGGCACCGATCATGTCTCGCCCTACACTTACGACACGCACGTGCCGCTGGCGTTCTACGGCCTCCCTTTTCAGGCTGGCACCTATCGTTCGCACGCGGAACCCATAGACATGGCCGTAACCCTGGCATCGTTGCTCGGCATCAACGCGCCCACGCGAGCTACCGGACGCGTGCTCACCGAAGCTTTGGCGGGTCCACACCACGCGGAAAATCTCGCCAGCCCTCAAAAACACTCATCCCAGCAAATCAAACCGGCCGCGCTGGTCGCCGCGCAAGGAGACCCGCAATGACGGCGTCATCGGCGACTCCCATCAGCGGTCCCGATCTCAGAGTTTCTGTCGCGGGGATTGCCCTGAAAAATCCCGTGATCGCCGCCAGCGGCACTTTCGGCTACGGTCTCGAGTTTGAAGATGTCGTCCACCTCGACAAGCTTGGCGGCTTTGTTGTGAAGGGACTGTCGAAAGAGCCGATGGCGGGAAATCCTCCGCCACGCCTGTTCGAAACTCCCGCCGGAATGTTGAATGCTATCGGGCTGCAGAACATCGGGGCGCGTGCGTTCGTCGACGAGAAGCTGCCCAGGCTGCGGGAATTGAAGAACATTGTGGTCTTCGCCAACGTTTTCGGATACACGCGCGAAGATTATGAACGCACGGTCCAGATTTTGAACGAAGCCGAAGGCATCGCCGCTTATGAGTTGAACGTTTCCTGCCCCAACACCGCTCACGGAGGCATTCAGTTCGGCAGCGATCCCCGCTCTCTCGATGACGTCGTTCGTCTGGCACGACGAAATACGCAGCGTCCGCTGATCGTGAAGCTGTCACCAAACGTGACCAGCATCGCGCAAATGGCGCGTGTCGCAGAAGAGTGTGGCGCCAACGCCATTTCGCTGGTGAACACTTTCGTAGCCATGGCGATCGATGCGGAGACCCGCAAGCCCCGCATCGCCAATGTCACTGCCGGCTTATCCGGCCCCGCGATCAAGCCCATCGCGTTGCGCATGGTCTATGACGCCGCCAAAGCGGTGAAGATCCCCATCATCGGCATGGGAGGAATTTCCGCCGCAGTCGACGTCATCGAATTCATGCTCGCAGGCGCGACCGCCGTGCAGATTGGAACCGCCAGTTACTGGGATCCGGTCGCCACCGAAAAGATTGTCGCGGAACTGGAGACTTGGTGTGTAGAGCACAACGTGGCCAGGCTTGCGGATTTAACCGGCGGATTGGTGACGGAGTAGCGCTGGAATCCGACCCGTCCGAGGTCCGCAGTCTAAGGTCCGGGGTCTGCTTTTCTACTGCCATACCGCTAGAATCGCTCCCATCACCAGATAGCAGACCAACTGATATCCCGTGTTGATCAGGTACAGCTTGGTGGGTTGGCGTCCGAAGAGAGCTCCGGTCAACTGCACCGTAGTGACGAAGCCCAGCCACACCGCAAACGCCACTTTCATCCCGTACAGCGCGGTATTCACGCTGGTGACGTCGATGATTTTGGCGAGAACGAAGGCCGATGCCAGGCTGGCAAGAAACGCGAGGCCATAGGTCTTTCCCGCGCCCTTGCGCATCTCGTCCATCTTCGCTTTGTCGTTGGGATCGTAGCCCATCAGAATGGTCCAGGGCTTCGCGAACAGCATTGGGGAGTACCAGACGAATCCAACCACCATGGTAGCCAGCGCCGCCACAAACACCGGCAAAAGCCGAATGCCCAAGAGCTCCATGCAGTTCCTCCCTCAGTCGGATGTTGGTTGGCAATGGTATCAGACCTCGGACCTCGGACCTCGGACGTCAGCAAATCCAACGAAGATACATGAGGTCTGAGGTCTGAGGTCTGAGGTCTGAGGTCTGAGGTCGAGGTCGAGGTCTGAGGTCTGAGGTCCGAGGTCCGAGGTCTGAGGTCTGAGGTCTGAGGTCCGAGGTCCGAGGCCCGCTCTTACCTTCCGCTGGTGTACCAGATCGAACCCGGCGAATCGAAGTTCAAGCCTTCGCCCCAGATAGCGTGAGTCTGGCCGCTGCCGTCGATGGCAAGACCGAAATAATCTCCGAAGGGAAAGCTGAATCCGCTGGGCTTGATGTAACTGTAGCCATTCACGCCGCCGGAGAGCTGCGTGACCTTCGACCAGGTTGCGCCGCCGTTCGTCGAGCTGCGGTAAAACGTGTTCCATCGCGGATGGTTGCGCGTGTCCATCCAGGCGATGCGCACGTCGCCGGCGGCCCCAGCCACCATCGCGGGAAACGCGTGCTCGCTTCCGTCGGGCGCTGACGACAGATCGACCTTCGGAGACCAGATTGCGCCGCTCGTGGTTGATGACGCGAAATAGATTCGTTCGGGACTCTTATCCAGCGGTCCGGAATTCCACAGCGCGTAGAGGGTACCGGCCGCATCCGATGACATGGTGATTTGCGCTCCCAGATACGCCCAGCCGCATTTGAAGGCCGCACACTCGGGAGGCATGCCAGAGATGTCGAGCAGATTGGTGCTCCAGCTCCGGCCGTCATCGGCCGACTTGCTGACATAAAGATTCACTACGTTTCTGGGACGCCTTCGGGCATAACCTGCCCACGCGAAATAAACATTGCCCGCGCCATCAATCGTGCCACCATTGGGCAGGGACCAGTCGAGCACCGCCGGAGCCGGAACCGTCGAAGAATAGAAACTCACGCCGCCATCGTGCGATGATGAAACCCACAGTGTCCGATCGTGGTTAAACGCGACATAGACATCAGAGCCACGCACGGCCAGCGTCGGCTTGTCGGTGTCTTCCGCGTGATTGGCAATGACGATCGACCAGCTCTGTCCGAAATCGACCGATTTGGCCACCACCACGTCGCTTTTCTTGTTCTGCAGCCAAGCCGCGTAAACCGTCCGGTGATCTACAGGATCAACCACGATCTGGGGATCGAACTGTCCTGAAACCGGAGGCGTGATCGCGCGCGGCGCCTGCCAACCCACACCGCCGTTGTTGCTGACCACCAGGATCATGGTGGGCTCAAAGCAGCCGGGGCAACCTGGCACCGTACCATATTGAGGATAAAGGACATAGACGTGCTGGAAGGCGTCGGCAGCGATTGCCGGTTCCCACTGGTCGCCAGTCGTGAACCCAACTCGGGTCTGAGGGATGAATCCGGCGTTGGCGGCAACAGCGGTTTGCCCTAGCAGAAATAACGCTACCAGAGCATAAATCAGCCGGAATCGGAAGCGGCGAACGCTGGAAAACACTGAAATCCTTAAAGCGGGGCGGGGCTACCCTTACGTCTTGGACTTTATCCCGAAAGCGGGGGTCCGTCAACCGACGGGAAAGCGCCGTGGTTACCAACGGGATCAGGTTTCGAGTTTTGAGTTTCAAGTTTCAAGAACCCCGAGACGTCGAGAGCACCCAGGACACTCGAAACCTGAAACTGGAAACTGCCTGCTCGCCACTTTCTGGGCTTTCCGACATCTAATGAGTACACTCACAAAGAATGGAGCGCACTATGGCTAAAGCAATCTTTGCCGCGGGATGTTTCTGGGGAGTTGAAGCGACCTTCCGCCAGATCCCGGGCGTCATTGCCACCCGGGTCGGCTACACCGGCGGGCAGAAGTCCAACCCAACTTACGAAGATGTCTGTACCGACCGCACGGGACATGCCGAAGCGGTCGAAGTCGAATACGATCCCGCGAAAGTTTCGTACGAAAAGCTGCTGAACACTTTCTGGGAGAACCACGACCCGACCCAGGTCAACCGCCAGGGCCCGGACTGGGGCACGCAATATCGCTCGGCAATCTTCTTCACTACGCCCGAGCAGGAAAAAGAAGCGAAGGCTTCGAAGGAAGCCCGCGACAAGTCAGGCGCCTACAAGAAACCGATTGCTACTCAGATCGTAGCCGAAGCCACGTTCTATCCAGCCGAGGACTATCACCAGCAGTATCTGGAAAAGCGCGGCCTCTCCAGCTGCCACATCGGATAGATTCATATTGGCACCAGTTTTCTGAAGACGTCATCCCGACCCTGAGCGAAGCGAAGAGGGAGGGATCTGGCGCGTGACCATGCAGACTCTTGCCACTTCGCGCCAGATCCTTCACCCTAAGCGGGTTCAGGATGACGTCGTCTAAGAAGAAATTGCTCGACCGAGGGTCTACGCCGCGGTCAGCAGAATCGGCTCACGCTTGGTGATCACCAGTGTGTGCTCGTAGTGGGCCGACGGACGATGATCGGCCGTGCGCACGGTCCATCCGTCTGGCGCGAGCACCGCTCTGCCAGATCCCGCTGCGATAATCGGCTCGATGGTGATGACAAGTCCCTCCGTCAAAATCTGATTCGCTGCCGGGTCCGCATAGTTCGGAACGCGCGGCTCTTCGTGGATGGTGCGTCCGATGCCGTGACCGCCAAGATCGCGAATGACTGAGAAGCCGCTGCGCCGGACTTCTTTCTCTACCGCGCGGCCGATATCCGACACCAGAAATCCGGCGCGCGCAACCAGCGTCGCTTTCTGAAAGGCCCGCTCGGCGCACGCAATCAACTCCTGGCTGCGCTCCGGCACTTCGCCAACTGCGACGGTCACCGCGGCATCGGCCATGAATCCATTTTTCTCGATCGTGACATCCAGCTTCAGCAGGTCGCCCTCCTTGACTTGTCTGTCACCGGGGATGCCATGCACCGCTTCGTCGTTCAAGCTAATGCAGTTCGCTCCGGGAAAGTTATAGACCAGCCGCGGAGCCGACTGCGCCCCGTGCTCACTCATGACGGCGGCGCCCACGGCATCCAGTTCGGCAGTCGTTACGCCGGGCCGCACCTTTTCCATCATGGCATCAATCACCTTGCGAACGACCTTCCCTGCCGCGCGCATCGCCTCAAATTCTTCCGGACCGTTAATCGACACGACCCCTCCAATGCTTACTTCACTAGCCTACCGCAAATGCGCCTGCAGCCTGTATATTCCCGAATACATTTTGTATCGAGGAGATCCCATGAAACGCGCTCTCACCCTGGCGGGGTTTATGCTGCTTGCATTTTTTGTACAAGCCTACGCCGACGCGCCCGCCTCCATCGCCGCCCGCACCGCGCAGGTCAACGGCATCAAACTGCACTACCTGACAGCGGGACACGGCCCCGCCCTCATCCTGCTGCATGGCTATGCCGAGACTTCGCTCATGTGGCGGCCGATTATTCCCGCGCTGGCTGCACGCTTTACGGTCATCGCTCCTGACCTGCCCGGCATCGGCGATTCCGACATTCCCGCCAAGGGCCTCGATATGAAAAACGCCGCCATCCAGATTCATGATCTGGCGAAATCGCTCGGCGTCGAGAAAGCCGAGGTTGTCGGACATGACATCGGACTCATGGTGGCATATGCCTACGCTGCGTTATTCCCCTCCGAAGTCACGAAACTTGTCTTAATGGATGCGTTCCTCCCGGGCGTGGAAGGCTGGGAGCCGATCTACAACTCTCCCGACTACTGGCACTTCCGCTTTCAAGGGCCGACTCCGGAAGCCCTCGTGAAAGGCCGCGAACGCATCTTCTTCGAATATTTCTGGAACGACCTCGCCGCAGATAAGAATCATTCGATTCCCGAAGCCGATCGCAAAGCCTACACAGAAGCCTATTCACGCCCAGGCCGCATGCACGCGGGATGGGATTATTTCGTTTCTTTCCAAAAGGCCGCGAAAGATTTCGCGCAGCTTTCTCAGACCAAGCTGACCATGCCGGTGCTCACTATCGGCGGCGACAAGTCCCTGGGAGAAGCTCTGGGACAGCAGATCAAGTTGGTCGCCACCGATGTCACCGTGGTGGTGATCAAGAACAGCGGACACTGGGTACTCGAAGAGCAGCCCAAGCAAACCAGCGAAGCACTGGAAAAGTTTCTCTGAGGTGAGAGCTTCTACGAGCCGGTGATCTTTAGTCGTAGTTCTTCTGGCAGACGCTCGCGAATCTCCGCGGGCAAGCGATCGTGCACATGGCGTGCACCAATCTTCGCCACATCGACCACGGTCATGGGAGCGGGCGTCGCAATCGCCACCGCCAGCCAGATCAGCGCCGAGAGGCCGAATCCTGCGAGAGCAGCGATTTCAAGCCAGAAAGCGTGTGCGGGACCGAAGTGGCGAATGACTCCGAAGGCGAGCAGAAAGACGGCTGCCGACACCGAAGCCAACACGATCAGCGAAACATCAATCACGCGATGGATTTTCTGCCGCGACTGGCAGTGTTCGCAGGCGGCAAAGTGGTCGTCGTAGTCGCCGCGCATTTCCGGCGCAAGGCCGGAAATATCGTACCGCCAGCCGGCCAGAATCTTGCCCACGATAGGATCGATGCACTCACTCATACTGGACTACAGTCGGATTGGCTCCAGCGGTTCTGCTTGCCCCGCCAAAAGCAGGCGGTTAAACAGCAAGCCCCGCCGGGCGCCCAGCGCATCCTCAGCCTCTTTTCGGGCTATTTCAGGATGGTTGTTCAGCTCGGATAAGTGCGCCAGAACTATATAGGATGCATGGCCATCATAATCGTCGCTTAAGAATTCCGCGAGTCTCTTGTTCGATAAGTGGCCTGTGGGGCTCCCCACCCGCTGCTTCACCGACCAAGGATACGGGCCAATCCGCAGCCGCTCGATATCATGATTAGATTCAATGACTAAGACGTCGCAGCCGCGCAGATTGTCCTTTACATTGGTCAACATACGGCCTAAATCGGTGGCAAATCCCACTTTCACCCCTTCCGTACGGAAAGTGAATCCCACCGGATCAACTGCGTCGTGCGGGATGGTGAATGGGGTGACGTCGATATCACCTACTTGAAATCGGCAGCCTGCCTGGAACCGCTCAAGCTTCTCGATCTGTGGCAGGCGGCCTTCGTTATCGCGCAACGATCTGGCCCACGCCATGTGCGTGGCTCCGGTCATGAAGACGGGAATCTTCAGCTTCCTTGCCAGCACCGCCAAGCCATAAACATGATCAGAATGTTCGTGAGTAATCAGGATTGCGGAAAGCGAGTGCGGATCCTCTCCCGCGGCTTTCATGCGCTTGAAAGTCTCACGGCAGGAAATGCCGGCGTCCACGAGAATCCTCGTGCGGGCGCTCGATACGATCGCGCTATTTCCCCGGCTGCCGCTCGCCAGCAGCGAGACAGAAACTCCCATGTCACGCAGCATACCCTTGCTGGCTGTGGAAGCGGAAGTGTCTTTCGGGTTAGCCGGGGACCTCGGTGCGGAACCTAGGGTCCGTTTACTGCTTTACCGGCCCCAGATACTCATCGAGCCAGTTCAGCATTTCCTTTATCAGCTCGTTGCGGGGAATCGCATGGCTGCTTTCATAAACCATGTGCTTCTTCTGCTCTTTCTTCGAGCCCAGCAGGTTGTAAAACGGATCTTGCGTGGATTCCACCGGGAAGAAGAAATCGTAGCGCCCGTTCAGCATCAATACCGGCTGCTTCACGCGCGGCAGGAAGTTGATGGTGTCGACTTCCGGCAGCGAGCGATGGAAATCGACTCCGCCGGACGCCAGCACCGCTGCCTTGATGCGCGGATCGACCGCGGGAACAATCGCACCCATCACCGCGCCCCAGCTGTAGCCGTAATAGGCCAGTTTGTCGTGATCGAGGTCGGGACGCGTCTGCGCATAATCGAGGGCTCGCGAGGCGTCTTTCGCCCACATGATCACGTGGTCGCGATAAGCGCTGCTTTCGTCGGCCACGTCCGATTCAAAACCGTCACCGCGTTCAAACGTGCTCTTGTATACGGGATAGAGCACCGCCCGGCCGCTCCTCAGGAGCGCGTCGAGCGATACCACGGGATAGAGCGCGAACTTTCGCAGAGTAAGAGCATTCGATCCGGGATAAAAAAGCACCGTCTGATACGGCGGCTTGAACCGCGTCGGCAGAAACAGATAAGCGATCGCCTGCTCATTTCCATAGGGCGCCGTGTAAGTGATCTTCTCGATTTTCCAATCTTCGTCGCTGCTGTCCACCGCCGTGATAGTGGCGTTCAAAGGCGTTTTGTCGTACGAGTACAGGCCGCGGTAGGCCTGGAACACTTGATCGGAAACCGGTTTTTCCAGTGCCAGATCGCGCCGCGGCGATGGCATCCGCGCCAATGCGACTTCAGGAACAGCATCGATGTACTTCACGCAGCGGAAGCCGACGTTCGCCGTTCGCAGAAACGGTGACTGCGCATCGGGATCGATGAACATATAGTTGGGCTCGTCCCAAGCGCCGCCGAGCACGTATCGTTTCCCGGACTCGGCTTCCGTCCATATCCACTCTTTCACATTGCCCGCCATGTCGAAGTTTCCCCACGGGCTCATGTTCGGCTTGCTGCCAACCGGCAACACTCCAGTTCCTCCGAAGTTGCTGAGCGGCACCATGAAGCCTGCTGAAAATGGCCCTGCCGCGCGGTTCCAGTGATAAATGGTCGGTAAGGTCTTACCGGCAAACTCGGCATAGGCCGCCGCTTCGTACCAACTGATTCCCGTGACCGGAAAATCGTCCTGTCCTTTGGGATATGCGCCCTGAACCCAATCTTTCGGACCCGGACGCCCCGCCGCATCGCGGAACAACGCCATGGCTTCGTCCCAGGAAAGAGGTTTTCCGTCGCGGATAAAATCATTTTTCCAGTATTCGCGCTTCTGGTATCCGCCCTGATCGACGAAGTCTTTGAACTGGCGGTTGGTGACTTCGTACTGGTCGATCCAATAATCCTTCAAGTCCAGCTCCGGCATGCCTTCATAGCCGGGAATAAAAAGCGTCTTGGGATATTTCGCTGGCGACACCCTCACCATACCGGGCGGAATTTTTGCCGTTTCATCGAGCGTCACTACTCCATGCGCCGCCTCACCGACTGGGACGCCGTAGCGCGCCGTTAGCGAAAACGTCGTCCGCAACACCGTGCCGTAACCGGACTTCTCGAACTTCCACAGAAACATGCCCCGCGGCTGGCGCAGATTCAAAGGAGTCTGGCCCACCAACACCCAAGGTGCGTTCGCATCGACGTAGTCCTTGCGATAGACATCGGCTCCTGGCGGCGTGCTTTCGATCGAAAACTGGTACGAAATCACCGGCCACAACTTGGTCAGAGCGGGGTCATCGGGAATCGACTTCTCCGCTTTTTCCGCAAGCGCATAAGCGGCGGCAAATTTGCCCTGATCGTAGAGTTGCGAGATCTGGGGCACGGCGACCTGGCGCGCCCAACGGGCATCGCGCGAGCGCTTGATCAACCATGCGGATGCGGCGACGAGAATTGCGACCGCCAGCAGCAGAGGTATGAGTACAGTGGGACGCCGCACCTGCCGGGCGATCCGCTGTGGCGTAAACCCTGCTCCGGATTCTGGAAAGAGCAATTCGCGACACTTCTTCAATTCCTGCACGAGTTCCGTACCGGAAGCGTAGCGAGCCGCAGGATCTTTCTTCAGACAACGAGTAACGATGTTTCCCACTTCCCGCGGGACGTCGCGCCGGCGTTCGCTCACTGGCTTCGGTTCATCGCGCATGATCGCCGAGAGCAGCGCCACGCCCGACGATCCCTGAAACGCTTTGCTGCCGGTCAGCATCTCGTAGAACACCGCGCCGAACGAAAAGACGTCACTGCGCGCATCGATGGGCTTGCCTTCCGCTTGCTCGGGCGACATGTAAGCGACGGTGCCAACGATCATTCCCGGCGTTGTCACCAAAGTTGCCAGAGTCGCGGCTTCGTTTCCCGCGGGGGCCGCAGCCAGTTTCGCCAGCCCAAAGTCGAGCACCTTCACCAGGCCGCTGTCATCGACCATGATGTTCGCTGGCTTCAGGTCGCGGTGGACGATGCCGGCGGCATGGGCGCGTGCGAGCGCCTCGGCCACCTGCAGCGCATACTTCAGCGCCAGATCGGTTGGCAGGCCTCCCGGTGGAATCGCTTTGTCCAGGGTTTGCCCCGAGACATATTCCATGACCATGTAGGCCACGCCATCCTGCGATCCGATGTCATGCACTACGCAAATGTTGGGATGTTGCAGGCTGGAGATCGACTTCGCCTCCTGCTCGAAGCGCGCATGAAGGTCGGCATCCTGGGAAAGATGCGCGGGCAGAACCTTGATGGCAACGGTCCGCTGCAGTCGCGTATCGCGCGCGCGATACACCTCTCCCATACCGCCTGCACCGAGCAGCGATTGGATCTCGTACGGACCAAGCTTGGTGCCGGGAGAGAGTGGCATAGGCGCCGCGATTATACCTGCGGGGAGGGGTGCAATTTTCGAAATACTGCAACGTTGAGTTTACTGGTGCTTGAGGATCGCTCCCACCGCTTTTCGCCCTGCCGAGCCGCCGTAGGCTCCCGCCGTTCCGGTTAAGAATCCGAGAAACGATTCGTAGATCTGCGCGCGGTAGGGCTTCTCGGTAAGGAACCAATAGGCCAGCAATTGCAGGATGGGAACAAAGACAGCAACGATCAGAATCCACCGCCACGGCCGCTGTGGTCGAAGAACTCCCAAAAGCATTGTGGACGCCAGCACAAACAACGCGGTCAGCAGCAGGTCACCGACTTTGACATCGAGGGTGCCAGCGCAGATGCCCAGCGCGGCAGCGAGCAGATAAAAAGGAGCGTCTCTCATTGCCAATTTCCAATTGCCAATAAGGAAGGCAACAGCAGATTCCTCCTTTGCTCGCTTCGCTCGCGTGTCGGAATGACAATGGACAGGTTACGCTCGCAGGTCAGAGTGACAATTGGGACAGGTTACGCTAGCGTCGAAACAGTGGTCGGGCTTTCAATCAACAATCGTCAATCGACAATCGAAAATCTAGTACTTGTAGAATCCTCTCCCGCTCTTCCTCCCCAGCCATCCCGCATCCACCATCTTGATCAGCAGCGGACACGGGCGGTACTTGGGATCGCCGAGCCCATCCTGCAAGACGCGCATGATGTCGAGACACACATCCAATCCGATGAAGTCCGCCAGCGTCAGTGGCCCCATGGGATGCGCCATGCCCAGCTTGAACACTTCGTCGACCGCCTCAGGAGTAGCCACTCCTTCCATCACCGCGTACATCGCCTCATTCAACAGCGGCATCAGAACGCGGTTCGAGACAAAGCCCGGCGCGTCGTTGACTTCAACCGGAGTTTTCTCCAGCTTGATCGATAGATCGCGTACCGTGTGGAACGTCTCCTGCAAAGTCGCCAGCCCGCGAATCACCTCGACCAGTTTCATCACCGGCACAGGATTAAAGAAATGCATGCCGATGACTTTGTCGGCACGCTTGGTCAAGGCGCCAATTTTCGTAATGGAAATCGACGATGTGTTCGACGCGAGAATAATTTCCGGCCGGCACACTCTATCGAGATCGCGAAAAATCTCTGCCTTGATTTCAAATTTCTCGGTCGCCGCTTCGATCACAAAATCGCAGCTGGAAAGTTTGCCCCGGTCCAGCACGCCTTCGATTCGCTTCAGCGTCGCGGCCTTGTCATCGGCCGTGATCTTGTTTTTGCCGACTTCGCGTTCGAGGTTCTTTTCGATCGTGCTGATGCCGCGATCGAGAAACCGCTGCTCCACTTCGCACAGCACCACTTGATATCCCGAACGGGCGAAGACATGGGCGATGCCGTTGCCCATGGTTCCGGCCCCAACCACTCCCACGCGGCGAATTTCCATGAATGCCTCTCCTGCAATAGAAAACTCAAAAGTCTACCACCTCGCGCCGTAGCGCTGTTGTGCGCGCATCGAACCCCGCCTCCACTGAAAAGTTGCTGAGAAATTGATCTTCAGTTTCGCTTCATCTTTCCCGCGCAAGATTTCGATTTTCTGCAAGCATCAATTCGCTGAGCGCCCCGCATCCGACCTATACAGAAGCCGGGCCAGCAGCGGATCGGAGGAGCCCGGCGGGAGGAAGTTATGGTGGGACCAAAAATAACGCAGCGCATGAAACTGGCAGCTTGCTTGGTCGCGGTGACCTTGATCGTAAGTGGCCTTGCGCTCGCCGATGATGACGACTATTACCGTCGAGGCAATCCCCAGCAAGCTCACCAGTACGGATATCAGAATGGGTATCAGGATGGCCTGCGCAAGGGCCAGCACGAGGCGCGCGAGAACGATCCCAACGATTTCGAGAGCCGCGATTGGCGCAACGCCAGCCGCGGTTACAAGGAATGGATGGGCCCGTTCCCGGTCTTCCAGGACGGCTATCGCGATGGCTACCGCCAGGGCTTCCAGGCTGCCTTCGAGCAACGCTGGGGACGCCGCGACGATGATCGCGACGGCTACCGGGACGGCAACCGCTTCCAGTCTCAGGGCTACGGAGCTCCGCGCGAAAACTTCGCCTACAACTACGGCCAGCAGGATGGACTCTCCGCCGGTCGCGAAGATTCTTACCGTGGCAAGCGGTTCAATCCCAATCCGCGCGGCGGCAACCATGCCGACCGCGGCTACATCCGCGAGTACGGCGACATCAACGCCTATCGCGCACAGTACTCCGAGGGATATCGGGCGGGATACGAACGCAGCTATGGCCACTAGGTGGAGTTGAACGAAGAGAGCCGCCGGGCCGGGCCGGCGGCTTTTTGTTTTCTCAGTGAGTGACCGTCTTCTTGCGCGGCTTCGCGTCCAACGGGGTCAGCGTGCGGCAGCGGCGGTAAAGCGCGTGCAAATCTTCACTCAGCAGAGCGACAACCTGCATGCAGACTTCGCAGTGCGTCGAGAGATACTTCATCAGCGCCATGCGCTCGATATAGGAAACGTCTACCGGTCCAGCGGCTTCCGCTGTCAGCTTATGGGCAGATCCGCTCATCGCCTCACACAAACCCAGCACTGATCCTGCACCAGCCGTGTCGAAGATCCTGTAATGTTTTGGCCGCGCCGAAACCAGCAGGTTGATTTCGCCCGACTCCACCAGGTAAATGCCTGCGCACAGCTCGCCATCGCGGAAAAGGAAGTCGTGCTGCTGGTAGTGTCTTAAAGACTTGAGCCTCTCCAGGGCATGCCAAAAATCCGCCTGCGCCGCATTTGGAAGATTGCCCGCCAAGAACTCCTCACACCCTGGGCTTTCTTCTACGCGAGAGCAATACCGCCCTTCTGTGACGGCCATCACCCAGTCGAGTGACGGCATCTCCGGGACAAGAAAAGCCCGCTCCACACGGAGCGGGCCGGAAATTTGCGATAGCTCTATTGGTGTTCGAGCGTTTCGTCGATCACCACTTTGCCGCCCTTGTCGATGTTGACTACGCGATGCACGTCTTTGTATCCGGATAGCACGATGTCGATCATGTAGTTCCCCGGATTCAGGTAGAAGTCCACCGGGGAAGCCTTGTCAACGATGCGCCGGTTCACGGCAATCTGCGCGCCCTTGGGATTGGTCTTGATGCTCACCGTTCCCATGCTCGCCGTGTCGGTTCCGCCGAATACTTTCTTGAATTTGCTCACGGTTTTGATCTCGTCCGTCTGACCGAGCGCATGCAGCGTCGGCGAATAGTGGAACGTCTGCCCCGATTGCAAATTCGCCGTCGTGCTTTCGTCGAGGTATCCCTGCTTCCGCACCAGTAAAGTGTGGCTGCCGGGTTTATCGACCGCAAGCTGCGTGGGAGTGATGTGTCCTGTGTCCTTGCCATCGAGGATGATCGCCGCACCTGGAGGATCGCTGGCAATCGAGACCTGCGCTGACATCATCGCCAACTGAATCGCCAAAACGGATTTGCTCGCAGCCGCAACGTCAATCGTCCGCGTCTCCGTGCCGAACCCCGACTTGCTGATCGTCACCGTGTGCTGCCCCGGCGCAATTCCGGTCGCGTTATAAGGTGTCACCCAGCTCGGATCGCTCTTGCCATCGATCGCGATCTGCGCTCCCTCAGGAGTCGAATTCACCGTGAGCTGTCCAGGAACCACTGTCGAGGCAACGGGTGCGGGCGTCTTCGCCGTCTTTTTCTTCGCGTCTTTATATTTCGGCTTAACCGAAACCTCCGGAGGCGCGGCCGCTACCGGTTCCGCAGCCACGGGCGCGGGTGCTTGCGCCGCTGGTGGAGGCGTGACCGGCGCCACCGGCTGAGGGGCTGGTTGCGCGGTTGGCTGCGGTTGCGCGGTCTGCGCCGGCGCGGGTCCGTTATCGTCATCCGCGTTCTCGTTACGAATGTGGAACGCAATGCCGACGATGATCAGTAGAATTACGCCCACCGCCGCCGTGATCGCATACATGAAGAGCTTCGGCGGAGTCTTCTTGATCTCCGTGACTGCCTTCTTCGCCACTTCCTTCGGCTGGATCTTCGGCTTCTCGGGCTCCTTGTTGCGAAACGCCGACATCGGCATCGCCTGGATCGACGGCATTGCTTCTTCCGCGGCCGCAGGCGGAGCTTCGGGGGCTGGGGGCGCAATATACACTTCTTTGAGCGGAGGCAATTCGTCGATCTCCGCAAAACTCCTCGGCGCGTTGCCGGATTCATTCGACGGCTCAGCCATCATGGGATCCACGGGAAGTGCCCGCGGCTCTTCCACTGGCGCCGCCTCCACTTCCGGCTCGGCCACTGCCGCCGATTGATTCGCCTGCTCCGAGGCCAGCGCTTCCACCGACGCCTTTACAACTGAACTGATGAACTGCGCTGAGGGATCAAGCTTCGGCGTCTGCCGCAAATCCATTCCTGCAGCTTTCGTCGTCCCGCCATTCCATCCCGCAGCCGCCGCGGCCGCTTTCACCGGCGCTTTCGGCTCGGGCTCAGGCGCCGGGCTCCTGCTCGACTTCCACTTCCGCGGGAGCAGTTGCCACTACGGGAGGCGCAGCCACCGGCTCTTCCACTACTTCTTTCTTTTCGACTACCGGTGCCACGGGCGCAGGCGCCGCTGCTACCACAGGCGCTGGTTTCGGTTTCACTGGTGCCGGGGCCGCCACGGGCGCGGGCTTGGGCGCTGCAGCCACTGGCGGCTTATTCCCCGGAACATTCAATCCCTGCGCAGGCTGCGGATTCTTCTTCGCCGCACCTTTCGTCGTGCTTTCCTTGCACCGTTCGAGATCGTTCACCAGTTCCTGTCCGGACTGGTGGCGCTCTTCCGGATTCTTTGCGATCGCCTTCATTACCACTTCGCTCAGTGCAGGATGCACCTTGCGATTGATCTGATCAGGCGCTACTGGAGTCATCTCCAGAATCGATTGCCGCACCTGTTCCGCGTCTTCTCCCGCGAATGCTTTGCGCTCGGTCACCATCTCGTAGAGAATCGCGCCCAGGCTGAAAATGTTCGAACGTCCATCGAGCGGATCGCCGCGCAACTGCTCCGGCGACATGTAGTGCAGAACCTCAGGTGGAGTGCCCGATGCTTGCGCCGCGTGCGCGCCCATCATCGAAATACCGAAGCCCAGCATCTTGACCAAGCCGTCCCACTGCACCATGATCTTGGCGGGCTCCATACTGTAGTGAACGACTTTGTGGGTATGCGCGTGATCGAGGCCCTGGCAGGTCTGGCGGGCGATGTCCTGAATGTCCCAGATGGAAAAGCCTTCCTTGCGCGCCATCATGGTCGCGATGCTGTTGCCCTGCACGTACTCGAGCGAGGCGCAGAACAGGCCATCGATCTCTCCCGCGCCATACAGCAAGGCGATGTTATGGCTGTTGAGCGACTTGGTGCCGTCCGCCTCATCCAGAATCGATTGCACCACGGCGGCCGCATGTTCTCCTAAGACGTCGAGCTTCAAAGTCTTCAGAGCCACGGTCTGTCCGCTCTCCGGATCGGAAGCCTTGTAAACAGACCCATTCGTAGTGTGGACAATCTCACTCAGTACTTCAAAACGTCCTATTTTGTTCGACATTGCTCGCTAGCCTCGCACACGCGAAGAAACGGGGATTCGTCCACCTTTTGAAGGCAGACGGTGGCTTGTACCTTGGGGAAGGGATAGGGCTAGAATAGCGTCTCTGAGCCGCAATCGTGAGTTACGAAAGTACCCGGAAACCCGCTGATTTCTGAATAAGATAGCCGCGGGTGGAGGAGGGGAACTCTACCCGTAACGACGCAGCTCACTTGCGTCTTGGCGGCGCTTTAAATTCATCCAATTGACATTTGTCATCGCAGCCTCGTGACGATCCCCACTGGCACGCCAGCGCGAGCGTAACCGATCATTCTTTTCAGCGTTTAAGTAGATGGAAGCCGGTAGACCCCTTTTCGGGCTCGAAGGTTGTGGAGCACCGCCCCTTCCTTTATCCTGATTGCATTGTGGGGTCATGCCGGTGGGCATGCGGGTGGTCTTCCAGGAACTGCCATGACTCTGAGTCGGTTTGTCCGAAAAAACGCCTTCCGCAACAAACGCCGTAGCCTGCTCACGGTGGTCAGCATTGCGTTTTCGCTGCTGCTGCTGACCTTCATGATGACCATATGGCACGCCTTCTATAATTCCGAGGCCAGCGCCCAGTCGGCTCAGCGCCTGATCACCCGCCACAAAGTTTCCCTGGTCTTCTTCTTGCCGGTGTCTTATCGCGAAAAAATCCGGCAGATGCCCGGCGTCACCCATGTCGTGAATCAGACCTGGTTCGGCGGAGTCTACAAAGACGACAAGCCGGAAAATTTCTTCGCCCAGTTTGGCACCGATCCCGAAGAGCTCTTCGACGTCTACCCTGAGTTTCAAATGCCTCCCGATCAACTCGAGGCGTGGAAGCATGACCGCGCCGGCTGCATCGTCGATAGCGATCTCGCCAAACGCCAGCATTGGAAGATCGGCGACCGCATCAATCTCAAAGGCACAATTTTCCCCGTCAATCCGGAGTTGACGATTCGTGGAATTTTCACCTCACCTTCTCCCACGGATTCCGTCTATTTCAATACCACTTACATTGACGAGGGATATCCCGATGTGAAGGGTCGCGTCGGCTTCTTCGGCGTGATGGCCGATTCCGCCAACGATGTGCCCAAGGTTGCCAAGGAAATTGATGATGAGTTCCGCAATGCTCCCCGGCCCACTAAGACCGAAAGCGAGCGCGCCTTCCAGTTGAGCTGGATTGCGACGCTGGGCAATGTCAAGGCGTTCATCCTCAGCATTTGCATGGCCGTGGTATTTGCCACTCTCCTGGTTTCGGCCAACACTATGGCGATGTCGATCCGCGAGCGCACACGCGAAGTTGCGGTCTTGAAGACCCTGGGATTTACCCGGCGCGCTGTGCTTGGACTCTTCGTCAGCGAAGCCGTGATTCTTTCTCTGGCCGGCGGATTGCTCGGCGCGGGTGCAGCCTACCTGCTCGTCGTGGCCATGTCGCACTCGCCCCAATTCGGATTGTTTTTGAATGGAATGAAGGTGACTGGAAGCACCATGTCGTTCGCTTTGCTCATAGCGGGACTGGTGGGCTTCGTCAGCGCCTTCGTTCCCTCATACTACGCGTCAAGAACCAACATCGTCGACGGACTGCGCCACATTGGATAAGTGAATCATGACCCTGACCCGTTTCGTGACTAAGAATGCCTTCCGCAACAAGCGGCGCAGCATTTTGACCGTACTAAGTATTGGCTTCTCGCTCCTGTTATTGACACTGATGATGACTATCTGGCGCAGCTTCTATATCGATCAGGGCAGCGCCCAGTCGGCGCAGCGCCTGCTGGTCCGCCACAAGGTCTCGCTGGTGTTCAATCTACCGTATGCCTATCGCGAAAAGATCCGCTCGATTCCAGGCGTCACTCACGTCGTCAACCAGCAGTGGTTCGGGGGGCAATACAAAGACGACAAGCCGGAGAACTTCTTCGCCCAGTTCGCCACCGATCCCGAGGAGTTGCTCCAGGTATACCCCGAATTCCAGATTCCGGCCGATCAGGTGGAGGCGTGGAAACATGACCGCGCGGGGGCTATTGTGGACACCGAGCTTGCCAAGAAATTTGGCTGGAAACTCGGCGACCGCCTGAACATCAAGGGCGTGATCTTCCCGCTCAATTTGGAACTGACTATCCGCGGTCTGTACACCTCGCCCAGTCCCACGCAGGCGGTTTGGTTCAACAAAACTTACCTCGATGAAGGCTACGCTGAAGCCAAGGGCCGCGAAGGCGTGTTTGCGGTGCTGGTTGACACCCCGCAGGACGTCCCTCGCGTCGCGACCGCCATTGACGACATGTTCCGCAACGCCCCGCAACCCACCAAGACCGAAACCGAGAAAGCATTTCAGCTCGACTTCGTGCAGATGCTGGGCAACGTCAAGGCATTCATCCTGAGCATCTGTTCGGCGGTCGTATTCACCATCTTGCTGGTCTCCGCCAACACGATGGCCATGTCGGTTCGCGAACGCACCCGCGAAGTCGCCGTGCTCAAGACTCTCGGCTTCACCCGCAACAGCATTCTGGGATTATTCGTGGGCGAGGCAGTTTCGCTCGCCTTAATGGGAGGCATAGTCGGCACGCTCATCGCCTATGGCCTCATCACCTTCATGCAAAAGCAGGGTGGATTCATGACAGGCATGGCAGTCACTCTTCCCACGGTGATTCTGGCGCTGGGAGTGGCCGCGCTGGTAGGTTTCTTGAGCGCATTCATTCCTTCGTATCACGCATCGCAGATCAACATTGTCGATGGTTTGCGGCACATTGGTTAAGAGGAGCACATGGCAATCCCGCTGAGTTACAACGTCCGGAACCTAAAACTGCGCAAGGGACTCACCATCATGACCGCGCTCGGCATCGCCCTCACCGTGGCCACCGCCATCTTTATTATGGCGTTGCTCGCGGGACTCGATCGCGCCTTCGGCACTACTGGCGATGCTTTGAATGTGCTGGTCCTGCGCAAGGGCTCGACCTCGGAACTCTCTGCCGGCGGCGTCGCTCGCGATGACATGCAGACATTGAAAGAACTCCCCGGCGTGTCCAAAGACAGTCAGGGCAATGCACTGGCTTCCGGCGAAGACATCCTGGTCATTGTGCTTCCCCGCAAGGATGGCACTGGAGAAGTGAACGTCACCACGCGCTTCCTGACTCCGTTGGGCATTCAGATGCGTCCTAAAATCAAGCTGGTTGCGGGACGCTGGTTCAACCCCGGCCAACATGAAGTCGTCGTGAGTAAGTCGATCAACAGCCGCTTCTCGAAGACTAATCTCGGCGACACCATGCAGATCGGGACAGGACAGTGGACGGTGGTCGGCATCTTCGACGGATCTGGCACGGCTCATGACTCGGAAATCTGGGGCGACATCAACCAGCTCACCGTCGACTTCGAGCGCACGCAGTATTCATCCGTCCTTCTGCGCGCGACCGATCCTGTCGCCGCGGGAGCACTCAAGAACCGCGTCTCCGACGACCAGCGTCTGAAACTTGCGGGCATGCTTGAGCCCGACTACTACGCCTCGCAAACCAAATCGGGAGGCCCCATCAAGTTCGTCGGCATCATCGTCGCCATCATCATGGCCGTCGGCTCCAGTTTTGCCGCCATGAACACTATGTACGCCGCCGTCGCGTACCGCGGGCGCGAGATCGCTACTCTGCGCGTCATCGGATTTTCCAAGCCCAGCATTCTGACTTCGTTTGTCATTGAGTCGTTGCTGCTTTCGATCCTGGGCGCGCTGGTCGGAATTCTTCTCATGCTGCCTTTCAATGGCATGACCACCGGAACCTCCAACGCGGTCACCTTCAGCGAGGTCGTCTTCAGTCTGCAAATGACCACCGGAGTCGTGGTCACCGCCATATTGTTCGCCGTCATCATGGGACTGCTTGGCGGACTCGCTCCGGCCTGGCATGCGGCACGTCAAGATATTCTGGGGGCGCTGCGCGGCTAGCAAAATTGCAACGAATTTTGGTCCAAATCATCTTGTGAGAGAACATGCCGATCGACGCTAAACATCAAGACCTTGAGAGCCTGCGCATCGACCGCTCGCAGCGCGGCAGCACCGAAGGTGGCGAACCGCCTGTGTGGGCCAAGCGTTACATCCTGGGCGGCATCGCGCTCATCGTACTTCTCGGAATCCGTCGCGCTCACTTATCGCATGCTGTCGGGCGACATCCCCGAAGTCGAAGCCACCCGCGCCGCCGCGGAGACCGCCGATGTTGGCGGCGTTGTGCTGTCGGCCAGCGGTTACATCGTCGCTCATCACAAAATCAATGTGAACTCCAAAGTCACGGGCCGTGTCGCATGGATCGGCGTCGAAAAAGGCGACAAAGTTAAAGAAGGACAAGTCCTCGTCCGCCTCGAAGAGGACGAGTTCCGCGCCCAGTACGTACAGGCCCGAGGCGCGACCGAGAACGCCCGCGCCTATCTCGACGAGTTGCAGCACGGCTCGCGGCCTGAAGAAATCCAGCAGGCGCAACACAACGTCGACGAAATTCGCGCCACCCTCGCCAACGACAAGATTAATCTGGACCGCACGCAAGAGCTCTACAACGAAGGCGTCATGTCGAAACAAAATCTCGATGACGCCACCGCGAAGTTTCAGGCTGATCAGCAGAAAGCGAATTCGCTGAATCAATCGTTCACGCTTTCGAAGCTCGGCCCGCGCGCCGAAGAAATCGCTCGCGCTCGCGGTCAACTATTACAAGCTCAGGGCGCCGAAGCCTACGCCAAGTCTTTGCTCGACGCGACCCTGATTCGCGCCCCAGTCACCGGCACCATTCTCGAGCGCACCGCGGAAAAGGGAGAGCTCGTTACCGCGCAATTCGCGAGCGGTGCAGCCGGAGGCCCGCAGGGCGAAGTTGTCGCCCTCGCCGATCTCAACGACCTGCAGGTAGAACTCGACATTGCGCAAGACGACTTCTCGAAACTCAGCCCGCACCAGAAAGGCATTGTCACCACCGATGCCTTCCCCGACCGTAAGTATGACGGCCAGATCGCCGAGATCTCTCCCGAGGCCGACCGTCAAAAAGCTACGGTCCAGATCAAGGTGCAGATCATCAATCCTGACTCCTACCTTCGTCCCGATATGAACGCCACGGTGAAGTTCCTGGCGAATGAAAAGAAGGCTGACAATACCAAACCCGCTGGAGTCTTCGTTCCTACCACAGCTGTGCGCGATCGTGACGGCAAGAAAGTCGTGTTCCTGGTCTACAACGGCAAGGCCCTCATGCGCGAAGTGCAAGTCGTCTCGCAGCGCAGTGGAGGCTTATTAGTAAGTGGACTCAATGGCGGCGAAGATGTCATTACCTCCGGCCCGGCCGATTTGAAAGATGGCGAGAAGATCAAGATCAAAGGACAATCATGAGCACTGCTACCGCAAAGCCTAATACCGCAACCCAGACCAGAATCGTTCAGGCCCGCAATGTCAGCAAGGTTTTCAAGCGCGACGCTTTCGAAGTGAAGGCCCTCGAAGACGTCTCCATCGAGATCGCCCAGGGAGAATTTCTTGCCCTCATGGGCCCGTCGGGGTCGGGTAAGACGACACTGCTGAACATGATTGCCGCCATCGATCGCCCTACCGCTGGCGAACTGCTCGTGCTCGGCGACAATATTTTCCGCTTCAACGACGCCCAGTCCGCCCGCTGGCGCAACGAGCATATCGGATACGTCTTCCAGACCTTTAACCTGATCCCCGTGCTCACCGCCTTCGAGAACGTCGAACTCCCGCTGCTACTCACCAAGCTCAACGGGCAGCAGCGCCGCGATCACGTGATGACCGCTCTCAAACTCGTCGGACTCGAAGAGCGCGTCAACCACTTACCCAAGCAACTCTCCGGCGGACAAGAACAGCGCGTCGCCATCGCCCGCGCCATCGTCAGTGATCCAACATTGCTACTCGCCGACGAGCCTACGGGAGATCTCGACAGCCACTCGGCTACCGAGATTCTCGAAATCCTGAAGCGCTTGAACGAGAGTTTCAACAAAACGATCGTGATGGTCACCCACGATCCGCACGCCGCATCCTACGCGCACGTAACCAGGCACCTGGAAAAAGGCATGCTGCTGCCGTCATAAGCCCCAGGGACAGCGTCCTCCTGAGGACTACCAGTGCAAAAGAGACGCGGGCCTGCCCGCGTCTCACCTTTTACATCTTGGGACTAAGCACAGCCGTTTCTGTCAGCGACTGGTTCGCCGGATCCGCCACCCACTGCCAGGCGCGACGTCCATTCTCCCGCACCACCGCTCTCGCCTCACCGTACTCGACCAGCCGGTTCAGCACCGTAGTCACCGACGCCAGCGGATCCTTGTGCCGCAACAGCACTGGAGGCACCCGCCGCTGAATCTGCTCGCAGACTTCGCGCGCGCCCAGCGCATGATTCGCTTCCATCAGCACCATGCGGCACGCCTTGGTAAATCCCGGCTGCCGGCCACCGCTCTTGCGGTCCACTAGTTCCAGCAGTTCGTCGTTCAGCACGTCGTCGCCAAACAGGTTCGCCAGGCCGACGATAGTCTGCTTGACTGTGCCAATACGTTTCATGATGTCGGCCCGCTGCCGCATCAACTGCCGCAATTCTTCATGAGCCGCGCGCACCACTTCCTGCACGTGCCCGTCACTGCCGCCCGCAACGGCCTTCACTCCGTTGCTGCCGTTCGTTCCCGCTCTCCCATTTTCCATAACCATCCTCCCGAACCGGACACCTTGCCCGTGAATCGGTTCCCCACTCGGCCTTTGCCCACAATCGCCTGGAAGCTAATACGCATTCCCATACCGCAATGTTCCAGATTTTCATCGCTACCGATTCAGGCGGAAAATCCGTAGCGTGTTGACAATTCTCATGGTTAGACGCAGGAAACAGGGAAAAGTATGGGGCCGTGCGGAATAAATTAGTGGGCTTCGCGGTTAGAAGAACGCGAAGCCCTCGAGGACTACTTCAAGCTGGCAATGTCGATGACGAACCGGTAGCGCACATCACCCTTGATCGTGCGCTCGTAGGCTTCGTTGATCTGCTGAATCGGAATCACCTCGACATCCGATACAATTTTGTGTTTTCCGCAGAAATCCAGCATCTCCTGCGTCTCGCGGATGCTTCCGATCATCGAACCCGCCAGCCGCCGCCGCTTGGGAATAAGCGAACCCGCCGACAGTGGCGTAGGATCCGGTAACCCGACCAGCACCATGGTTCCATCGCGCCGCAGCATATTCAGATACACGTTGTAGTCGTGCGGCGCCGACACCGTGTCGAGAATGAAGTCGAATCGTCCGGCATTCTTTTCGAACACCGACGCATCGCCCGTCGCCAGATAGTCGTCCGCGCCCAATCGCAGTGCATCTTCTTTCTTGCTGGTTGAGCGGCTCAGCACTGTCACATGCGCGCCCAGCGCCTTCGCCAGCTTCACGCCCATGTGTCCAAGACCACCGAGACCGACCACCGCAACCTTGTCACCCTTCTTGACACCAAAATGACGCAGCGGAGAATACGTGGTGATGCCCGCGCAAAGAAGCGGCGCAGCGCCCTGCAGGGGCAATCCATTGGGAATGCGCAGCACGTAATTCTCGTCCACCACGATGCGCGTCGAATAACCACCGTACGTGGGAGTCTTCCCATCCTGCTCGAAGCCGTTGTAGGTGACGCTCAGCTTATCGCAGAAATGTTCTTCGCCAGCCTTGCACTCTTCGCAGGTGCGATCGGAATCGACAAAGCATCCGACGCCGACCGTGTCCCCCACTTTCCACTTCGTCACTTTGCTGCCGACCTTTCCCACTTTGCCGATGATCTCGTGTCCCGGCACCATGGGGAAAGTCGAGTTGGCCCACTCGTTGCGCGCCTGATGAATGTCGGAATGACAGACGCCACAATAAAGAATGTCGATCAATACGTCATGCGGACCCGGTTCGCGCCGCTCAATCGTGAACGGAGCCACCGGCGAAGTCGCCGACTGCGCTGCATACGCCGGGGTCTTCAAACCGCCCGCCTTCTCTGCAGTCAACACATCCTGCGTAGAAACACTCATTCTTGAAACTCCTTATTTAAGTATGAATATCCGAAGCCCGCACCCGTTTTTTCGACGCGACCAGAAACGCCAGGAAGCAGACCGCCTCTCAAAGAATTGGATGAGGGGAAAAGTCAGAGGGACCCACAAAACCTCAAAATATTGTCATTCCGACCCGAAGGGGAGGAATCTGCTTTCTCGGTACTCGGTACTGGTACTGATTTACTGAGCGTACCCATCCGGCTGGCTCAGCGCCTCTTCGTGCGCATGCTGATCGATGAATCGTCGTCCTGCCGCCAGCGCCTTACGATTGGTCTCGAGCAGCTCGATTTTCTTTACTTTGTCTTCGATCACGCCCATCGCGGTTCCCGGCGCCAGGCACTCCGTCTCTTCGAGCAGTGCGCCCATCATGATGATGTTCGTCACTTTTGTCGATCCCAGCTTGTCGGCCATTGCCGATGCCGGAATGCAAAGCACGCGAACTCCCGTGGGAGCTGAGAAATCCGCAGGCAAGCTTTCGTGGTTATAAAGAATCAATCCGCCCTTCGCGACCTGCGGCGCAAATTTCCGCAGCGAGAGCTCATTCATTGCGATCAACGCATCGGGATGCGAAATCAGCGGCGATCCCACGCGATCTTTCGACAGGCACACGTGACAGTGCGCGCTTCCGGAACGCATCTCCGGACCATACGACGGCAGCCAACTCACATCCAGCCCTTCGCGCATTCCCATCTCGGTCAATAACTGGCCGAGCAGCAACACGCCCTGCCCGCCGAACCCTGCAATCTTGATGCTGAATGTCTTGAAGTGATGCGCATGCTTCACGGTTTCATTCGCATGAACGCTCGTCGAATTGATGCCCAAAACATCAATCACCGAGAGTTGCGGCGGCGTCACCGGCGGAGGCATCTCGGGCGCGCGGTCGCGAAATACGTTCAATGGAAATGTCGGGATCATTGTGTCCGTAATCCACTGCTTCGCCGCCACCGGATCTTTCCCCCATATCGTGGGACACGGCGACAGTATCTCGACAAATGAAAACCCTGCGCCCGACTTCTGAATCTCGAGCGCCTTCTTGACCGCCCGCCGCGCCTTCATAATGTTCTTGTTGTCCGACAGCGCCACGCGCTCGATGTATACCGGAGCCTCCAGCGTTGCCAGCAACTCCGACATATGCAGCGGAAAGCCTTCGTTCCCCGGCCGCCTGCCCCACGGAGAAGTCGTGCTTTTCTCGCCCACCAGCGTGGTCGGAGCCATCTGCCCGCCGGTCATCCCATAAATCGCATTGTTGATGAAGAACACAGTAATCTTCTCGCCGCGATTCGCCGCGTGAACGATCTCAGCCGTTCCAATCGCCGCCAGGTCTCCGTCGCCCTGATAAGAGATGACAATCTTGCTGGGACACGATCGCTTCACTGCGGTCGCCGCCGCCGGAGCGCGCCCATGCGCCGCCTGCACATTCCCCACGTCGAAGTAGTAGTAGGCGAACACCGAGCAACCGACAGGACTGACAAAGATCGTATCGTCCTGCACCCCCATTTCCTGGAGCGCCTCGGCGATCAACTTATGCGCCACGCCGTGTCCACAACCCGGACAATAGTGCGTTTGTCCCTGCAACTCGGACTTGCGCTCATACAAGTCGTAAAAAATCTCCGACTTCTGATGCAGCAGTTCGTAGCCGTTGTTGCTGAGCACCACTTCTTCCGTCGCTGCCTTCTCGTCTGCCATGATGTCTGCCTCGTCTCAACTCACGTGGGGCGGCCGCCCTCGTCCGCCCGTCGGGCTTCAGCCCGCCGTCACACCGCCATCAGCACCCTCTGCATTACCTGCGCCTGCAACTCTTCCACCGACGGCACATTCCCGCCCACTCGGCCGTAAAACTCAACCGGCACTTTTCCATCCAGCGTCAGCCGTACGTCTTCCACCATCTGCCCGTTACTCAACTCCACCACAATCACCTTCTGCACCTTCGCCGCCGCGTCCCGCAACGCTTGCGCTGGAAAGGGCCACAAAGTAATGGGACGAAACAGGCCCGCCTTCAATCCATCTTTGCGCAACGCTTGCACGGTCGATCGCAAAACTCGCGACACGATTCCATAACCGACCAGCAGTACTTCCGCATCGCCGGTTTCATACACTTCATGTCGCGCTTCCACTTGTCCACGGATGTATTTCGCTTCCAGCTCACGCTGATGTTCTTCCAATTGGTCCGGCTCAAGATAAATCGAACTGATTAAGTTCGCCCGCGTCTCGGGAGTTCCCTTCACCGCCCACGGTTTCTCCGGAGCCACAATCTCTCGATACTCCAGATCGAGCGGCTCCATCATCTGTCCAATGAAACCATCCGCCATCACGACGGCGGGATTGCGATATCTGTCTGCCAGTTCAAACGCCAGGATCGTCAGGTCGCACATCTCCTGTACCGACGCCGGAGCCAGCACAAAGTTGCGATAGTTCCCGTGCCCTCCGCCCTTCACTACGGCGAAGTAGTCGCTCTGCTCCGGAGCGATGTTGCCCAACCCCGGCCCTCCCCGCACCACGTCGACCACAACGCATGGAAGCTCCGCCCCTGCGAGATACGACATCCCCTCCTGCATCAGCGATAGCCCCGGACCGGAAGATGCCGTCATGACGCGCATTCCAGCCGCGGCCGCGCCATAGACCATATTGATGGCAGCCACTTCGCTCTCCGCCTGCAAGAAAGTTCCGCCCACCTCCGGAATGTAGAGCGCCGCCGATTCCGCAATCTCGCTCGCCGGAGTAATCGGATAACCATAAAAAGATTTGCAGCCGGCGAGGATGGCGCCTTTGATGACAGCGACGTTGCCTTTACAGAGCTGGCGCATGGGCTTCTCCTTGCGCTTTGCGCGCGGGCTGGCGATAGACGGTAATCGCACCCGGCTCGGGACAGCAGTAGAAACAAATGCCGCAGCCGGTGCAGTCATGTCCGGTGTAGTGCGCGGGATGGACGCCGTAGGCGCTCAACTCAGGCAGCAGCTCTAGGCATTTTGGCGGACAGCTTTCCACGCACAGTCCGCATCCCTTGCACTCCTCGACATCAATCGTGACTTTTCCACGCGCTTGGCCTGCCATTCGTCACCTCGTCACTGCTGTTTGTGCTACTTGCGGCCTCTGCAGCCACTTGGTCTTTTCGCAATATTCGTAAAGGCTTTCGCGGAACTTCGGATGCGCAATCTCGATCAGCGCCTTCGCCCGCTCGCGAATCGACTTCCCGTGCAGATACGCCACGCCATATTCGGTCACCACGTAGCGAATCAGTCCTCGCGATGTCACCACGCCCGCCCCCGGATCGAGCATCGGCGTAATCCGCGAGATGGTTCCACCCTTCGCCGTCGACGACAGCGCGATGATCGGCTTGCCGCCCTTCGACCGCGACGCGCCGCGCAGGAAATCGACCTGCCCGCCAATCCCGCTGTAGAAGTAAGTTCCAATCGAGTCGGAGCAGACTTGTCCGGTGAGGTCGATCTGCAATGCCGAGTTGATAGCGACCATCTTGTCGTTGCGCGCGATCAGCAACGGATCGTTGGTGTAAGCCGTGGGGTGAAATTCAAAGATCGGATTATCATCCACGTAGTCGAACATCGCCTTGCTGCCCAGCACGAATCCCAGGATGATTTTGCGGGGCTTGAAATTCTTGCGCGCGCCATTAATCACTCCCGCATCGATCAGGGGCATCGCTCCGTCTGATACCAGTTCGCTGTGTACACCCAGATCCTTACGGTCCATCAGGAAAGGCAACACCGCATCCGGAATGCCGCCAATGCCCGTCTGCAGCACCGACCCGTCTTCGATCAGCCCGGCCACATTGCGCGCAATGGCAATGTGCATGTCGGTGATCTCCGGCTTCTTCAGCGCGCACAGTGGCCGCGAGGATTCGACAATCGCATCGATCTTCGATACGTGAATGAAGCTGTCGCCATAGGTCCGCGGCATCTGATCGTTAATTTGCGCGATCACATAGTGCGCGCACTTCGCCGCCGTCAAAGTCGTATCGACGCCCACGCCAAAGCTGCAAAACCCGTGCGCATCCGGAGGCGAAAGCGCGACTAGCGCCACGTCAATCGGCATCGCCCCGCTCTCGAACAATTCCTCAATCTCACTCAAATACACCGGCGTATAGTCTGCCCGGCCTTCGTTGATGGCCTGGCGGACGTTGCCTCCGATGAAGACCGCGTTGTGGCGGAAGTGTCCCGCCATTTCGGGCGCGACATAGGGCGCGGCGCCCATGGTCATCATGTGGACGATCTCCACGTCGCTGACTTCGGGGCCGCGGCGGAGGAGGGCTTCGACCAGAGTCTCGGGCTCGGCGCATCCCGGCTGGATGTAGACGCGCATCCCCGACTGCACGGCGCGCAACGCTTCATCGGGCGTTCTCAGCTTCTTCTTGTATTCGATCTCCCACGACATGAGTGGCGGTCTCCTTACTCAATCTCTGTAAACTTCAGGCGCGCAGACGCGCTCGTATCCAACGGCGGCATAGTAAATCGCCGTGTCGAAAAATTTGTCGAGTAACTGCAGCATCTCGAGCTCGCCGAACACTTCCGTGGGACGATCGAGCACAGCCTGGTTTTTCAGGAAGTCCCACAGATTTTCCTTGGTGAAGATGATGGTCATCGTCAACTGGCTGAGCGGAACGTGCTGCTCGGCGCGGCACGCGCCAATCTCAACGTAGCGCTTTTCGATGTCGAATTCGGTTTTACCCAGCAGCCAGTCGCCCAGGTGGCGATAGATTTCGTAGACGCGTTCCTTCAAGTCTTCGGGCGGCACGTTGTGATACGACGAGGTGCAGTCAGAACTCTGCACCTTCTTGAGCAGGCCGGCGGCAAGCGCGTCGGAGTGGTTCTCGATCAGTCGGACGAGCCTATACGCGAGCATCATGGCCATATCCTCTAAGCTGAGTGTCGGCCTCGGTGGGCAATCCCACCGTGACACGAAGCACTCGCAGGTGTGACCCAGATCACACGGCCAAGTCCATTTTTTGCAATGAGTTGGGGTGTCCAGAGGCGAAAATCCGACCGTCCGGACGGTCGGTTTGGCGAGTTCGGATCGGTTATGGGCTGAAGCCGATCTTGGGCGTCAGGCGTCGGGCTTCAGGCGTCAGAGCGCCGGTCTCACACGAATGCCGGTTGCACCGTCTTTGCCGTTGCCTTTTGCGGCAAAGGTGGGATTTCCTGCTCTCAAAACCTGAGTGCCTCAGGTGGACGCCCGCGATAAAATGGCCCTATTGAGGTAGCCATGTCGCAGATGACCCGCGAAGTTTCGAGATTGCTGGAGCAGGCGCTGGCGCTCTCCGTCGAGGAGCAGGAAGCGCTGGCCGATTCGCTGATTTCCAACCTGGACGGCAAAGTAGACGAAGATGTCCAAGCCACGTGGGAAGAAGAAATCGGCAAGCGGATCAAAGAACTCGACTCTGGGCAAGCAAAAACCACTCCGTGGTCCGAAATCCGCAAGCGCAACTTAGCGAAGGTGCCCAACGCCCAGTAAGACGGTGGCGTTTCACGAAGAAGCGTCCGCCGAATACGACGCCGCGTTCGATTGGTATGTCGAACGCAGTCCCGAGGCCGCCCTCAGGTTCGACGCCGAGGTCGATCGTGCACTTCAGCAAATCAGTCAATTTCCCGAGCGCTGGGCGGAAGGTCCGCATAAGACCCGCAGGTTTCTCTTAAGACGATTCCCTTTCACCCTGACTTACCGGGAACGGCCGCAGGAAATCCAGATCGTAGCTGTCGCTCACACCAGCCGCAGGCCGGGATACTGGAGGAAGCGAGTCTAGTTCGCAGTCGTCCGCAACCTGGGGCTCGGAATTTCTTTGGGCACTTTGTTCTTCGCGGACGGGGACGTCCGCGCCACATTTTCCTCCAGTATGGTTGGTTAAAACCGGCCGAGATGAGCTTGTGAAATACCTCCTCGCCTGTTTCGTTCGCAGTGGTTCCAGTTATTTCGGACGCTCCCTGCATCATCCGAGTTCGACTTGCTTCGGCGAGTTGCAGGTCGATGGCGTAATCGACTGGCGGTTGCAGATCTTGGCAAATTGCTGTTTGAAGACTAAGTGATGAGATGGCGAGTAGAAATACAGGGGCCCAAGACCGATTGTGGCGCATATCGGCTCCTTGAGGGTATTTGGGAGTGCGACTAAGGGGAGGTTCTTACTAAGACGGCATAAATGTACGCTGCTGACGAGACGAGTGTCAACGAAACTCGTCACACATCGTGGTTCGATTGACCACTGCGGCTCGATGCGTCGGCCGTCCCTACGGGACTTGTGTCAGCTTTTGTGTCTTACCCAGCGTTGAAACGCTGGGCTACGGTCGTGGCGCCCCTCCGGGGCTTGGGGGCTACAGCCACAACTCTTTTTGATTCCCTGCGGCACGGCTGAAGCCGGGCCCTTTCAAGACCAGCAAACCTCGGCGGCTGAAGCCGGACACTCTTTGGCTGCGTACGGCACGAGTGAACTCGTGCCCTTCCCGGTTTTTGCGGCGCGGATGAAGTGTGGTCGATATGAATCTTCTCGGAAATGCCTTTCTACAGCAGTGGTGGTACTGGCTGTCGTGGGGTCCCTCCGCCCTCGCTTCGCTCGGGGTCGGGATGACAGGGAGTAGGGGATTTGGGGTCCCACGCTTTTCTTTGCGTGCCGGCGAAAAGCAGATTCCTCCCTTCGGTCGGAATGACAAGACCTTAAATAGGCCTTGCGCTCTGGGAATCCCACCTTTGCCGCAAAGGGCGCGGCAAAGATGGGGCACCCGGCCACATCTTCTTTTCTTTTCTCAGAATTCATCTCTCCTTAACACTGGCGAAACAAATCCGTAACGCGGCTTTCATATGATGGCCCGCGCCCCGGTTGTGGACGACGCCGTTGTCTGGCGCGTGCTCGGGGAACGATTGAGGAGAGCGACATGAAAAAAATTGTTGTGCTTTTGTCTTTGGCCCTGGCTCTGGGGACAGTGGCCTTTGCCGCTGAGGGAGCCGTGCCTACTGGAGTTCCGCATCTCGATCACGTGTTCGTGATCATGATGGAAAATCATGGATACAGCCAGATCGTTGGCAATCCGAACGCGCCCTACGTCAACGCCTATCTGAAATCCGCGAACTCGGCGACGAATTATTTCGCGGTGGGGCATCCGAGCTTGACCAACTATCTGGAAGTGGTGGGGGGATCGAATTTCGGAGTGCGCAGCGACAACGCTCCCGACTGGCACAACCTGAGCTGCACGCCGAACCTGGCGAATGGATCGGTGGTAACGGATTTTCCGCCGAGCGGGCTGGTGTGTCCGATTGCGGGAACGGGGACGGACGCCGAGACTCCGGCAATCGATTTGACCAACGAGTGCCCGACGTCAGTCGATCCGTGTCCTCCGGGGCTCAACGACCTTAATGGCACGCTGCATTATGCGGCGGCGCCGAACACCTCGGGCAAAACCATTGCCGACCAACTGGCGGAGAAGGGCCTGAGCTGGAAAAGCTATCAGGAAAGTCTGCCGGCCGCGGGCGCCGACAATGTCACGTATAGTGACGGATTCTTTACCGATCTGTCGGACATCCAGTCGATTTTGCCGGGAGAAACGCAGACCTTGATCGATCTGTATGCGGCGAAGCACGATCCGTTTGTGTATTTCCAAAGCGTGCAGCAGAACGAGAAGACCGGAGTGTCGCTGAAGAACATTGTGGGCTTCGAAGGCGAGCACGGGCTGTATGCCGATCTGCTGTTGGGAAAGGTGCCGACGTATTCGTTCATCGCGCCCAACCAGTGCAACGACCAGCATGGACGCGGGAACGCCGGACCACAGTGCGACTTCGATCCCGTGGATGATGGCTCGCAGGCTGGGCTGAATCCGGCGCTGATCTACATCGGAGACCTGACGGTGCGAACGCTGGTGACGGCGATCCACAATTCTCCTGTGTGGAAAACGGGAAACACCGCCATCGTGCTGTTGTGGGACGAGAACGATTACAGCTTCGTGCCCAACACCAACCAGGTCCCGGTGATCGTGGACACGAACTATGGAACCCATGGCCGGCCGAGCGCGCAGTTCTACACGCACTTCTCGTTGCTGAGGACGATCGAAGGCGGATTCGGGCTGCCCTGCCTGAACCACGCTTGCGATGAGGCGACTGCGACGATGACCGATCTGTTCGCGGCGAAGGGAAACTAAGTAAGTAGTTTCGACTGGGGGACGGGCGGGGACGCCCGTCCTTTATTGTTTATAGCGAATTCAGGAAGTCCATCAGAGAGGCCATGTCGCCCGAGTTCAGAGCATTGAAGTTCTGAATGACGGTGTTGGCTTCTGAATCCGGATAAGAGTTGCCGCAAGCGGCGGGGCCGGCGAAACTCATGTGGTCCTCGATTGCGGTGGTGAGGTCGAAAGCGCGGCCGTCGTGGAGATAGACGGTGCGGCTGCTGAGATTCCAGAGCGGGGTGGTCTTCCACTGGTCGCCCTGGGCCTGTCCGAACTCCATGCAATCGGCGAGGCCGGGCCCCATATGGTGAATGAGTAAGTCAGAGTAAAGAGTGACGATCTGGTTGCTGAGCGCATTCACCACCGAGGTCTTGCCGCCGGTGAAACTCGCCAGAAGCTTTACGTTGGCGGGGGTGGTGTAAGAAGTGTTGTGGCACAGGACGCATCCGGTGGAAACAAAAACCATCATGCCTGCCGTGTTCATGGTTACTGGGTTGGGCGCGAGCAGTGACGGGTAGTCGTAAATCTGAAGGGTCTCTTTCCCGTTCGGATCATTCAGTTCCTGATCCTTGACGCACGAGGTGCTGGGCAAGTTGGGGCAGACCATCTTGGCCATGGAAGGCGGCATGTTTGAGCAGTCTTCCATCGTGTTGACGGGATTCGTGACGCCGATGTCGTGCTGGAAGGCCCCGGCCACCGCTTGCACGAGCGAGGCGAACTGAGCCTTGGAACCAAACCGTCCGGGACGCACCTTGCCGTTCCAATCGGCCACCATGTTGGTCATGCCGTCGACGCCCTGGCCTTTATTTCCGGCGAAACCGGTGATCGAGGAGTCGAGGATGGCATCGATCAATCCATCGCCGAACAGCTCAGGAGGCAGGCGCTGCGACGTCAGAGTTGCGTCGCTGGGGATGGATTCAGGCGGCACGGTGCAGGTTGACACGAAAGTTTGAATGGTGTGCGGCTGCAGAACAAATCCGCCTTCGTTGGTGAGTGGGTTGAAGCTGCCGTCGCTATTCAGCGCGCCGAAGAACGTAGTGCGCATGGTCGTATTGGTACCGCCCGCGGCGGGCGACGTGTGACAGTTGGCGCAATCCTGATTGGTGTAGACGACACCCAGTCCGTGGTCGGGATCCCAATGCACGTTGAACTCTTTAAATCCCACGTTGAACAGGCTGGTTTGTCCCGTGGTGAGGCCGGCGAGTGGCGATCCCAGAGTCGACTGGGCATGCACGGGACGGGCCGCGGTCCAGGAAATCAGAACGCCAGCGACCACGCCAAGCAGAACGACCAAGAAGACGACGCGCGAAACATTAGAGGAGCGGAGACGGTTCATGGGAGCTCCTTCGGCCGAGACGAGAACCCCAGGGAAAGAACATCCGCCATGACAGCGGTATTGCGGAGTATGTGTCCGGCCAGCCCGATTGTCAATACATGTAAAGAGGAAAGAGGAATGTCCTTAAGAAGGTAGTCCCTGCCGGTTCTCTTCAGGTTGAGATGAGCGAAGCGAGGCGGTCATCCCACCAGCCGCGACAACTACTGAGGATCGGCTGTCAGGATCGAGAAGCCATCGAATCGGTATTCCCTTCGATCTCCATCCTTGCGGAACTTCGCTTTGCCAGACTGCACTTCACGGAAAGCTTCCGCCAGTTTCGTCAGCATCACGGGCGGCTCGGCGGGAAAGTTGTGGGATGGCAGCAAAAGATCAACTTGTGAAGCGAGCTTGGCCAGGTGTTCGACCGATCGCTGGTAGTCGGCCACGTTAGTTTCGGGCACATAAAGAAAAATAGGCCCGGCGTAAAACGTGTCGCCCGTAAACAGGAGCTTGTTCTTTCGATCAAGCAGGCATAACGCATCAGGAGTGTGTCCGGGGCTTTGCAGGACTTCAAGCTGACGATCGCCAAGATCGATGAAGTCTCCGTCTTTGACGAAGTGCGAGATCTTGAACGGGGGGATCGCGTAGCTTTCGGGTTTGAATCCCGCCGGAGGTGCGCCGCAAAAGCGCTCGGGAATCACGACGTCGCGGAGTTGTTCGTGCGATCCACCTGCCTGATTGCGACGGGTAAACGGAGTATCAAGACCCAACACGTCAGGGAATTCCCAGTTGTCTCCGATGTGGTCGTAGTGCGTGTGTGAGTTGAGCACTGTGACCGGAAGCGTGGTGAGGCTCGCGACGACTTTCTTGATGTCGCCAATGCCAAGCCCGGTATCGAACAGCAGCGCCCGCTTCGAACCCACAATAAGGTAGGAGATGACCTCCTCGTATTGATGAGGCTCGTAGATGGCGAACACCCCGGGGCGGACGCGATAGATCTCAAACCAAGGGGTCTCCGGAGCGACCCGTTCAAGATTCTTATAGCCGGGACGAGGGAGGGACGCACACCAGCTCGGCCTCAAAGGCTCAGATTGGGCTTCTGCTCTGCCGGGTGACGATTGTGCCCAGAGCGGGCAGAGCAGCAGAGTGCAGGCTACTAGTAGTTTGCGGATCATAAGGATTGGCAGCGCGCCTGTAACTATAACCCTCCGGTCCCCAACTCTCCCCAACGTCTGCGTAATGAATGCGGAATGTGTTCTGGGTTCAGGCGGCATAGGTAAGGTAGGGGCCCTTCGACTTCGGCAGTCGTTCACTTCGTGAACGGCTGCCTACGCTCAGGGTTCTTAGACGGGGCAAGCTTTGCGGCATTTCTGAAAACAACATCGCCCGGAGCGAGGCTCCGGGCGATGCGAATATCTCTCCTCTACCGGCGGACGCACGCGGCCGCCAGCCGGAGTTTCAGTCCCCTGAGAATCCGCCTACGGCCAGCGCTTCGCGGTGTCTTCCCATCCAGCGGCACGTGCCGGTTGCGGCGCAGTGTTGACCGCCGGCTGTGGAATGCGTATCGGTTGTTGCACGGGAGCGCTCGCGGCCAGCGTCGGTTTGTTGTTAGTGGCCTCGATGGCAGCTTCTTTATCGTCCGACAGCAACGGTGCAGCGACGCGCAACGCTTCCACTTCCTTTTCCAGCCTCGCCAGTTCGAGTTCCTTCTGTCTCAGAACCTCGTAGACATTCTTCATCTGTGGCACCTTTGCAGAAACTTCGGTTGGAACAGTTTCTTGCACTTTATGCAGAGTGGAGAAAGTTGTCAAGGAATTGTCACGACCAGGAACTTCCGGAGCGTCCCAGAAGCACAGTACTCCAGCTCTTGACTCGCAATTCGATTCGGGGGGAGAATGAGGCGCTTTGGAAACGGGCGGCGTGGCCCGAGGGGCGAATATGCGGAATCGACTGGCTATCCTTTTTCTGCTCGTATCGATGACAGCAGGATTAGCGGCCGCTCAATCCTCACAACCGAATCCTGCCTTGTCTTACACCACGGTGGATGTGCCCGGCGCCATTACCACAGTGGTGAACGGAATCAACTCCTCCGGCGAGGTTGCGGGTTACTACACCACTTCCCCTGGCGGCCCCTTGCATTCCTTTACCTGGAGCAACGGGACCTTTTCTTACATCGACTATCCCGGCGCTGATTGGACGTGGGCCACGAGCATCAATGATGGGGGCACCGTTGTGGGGTTGGTCACTAAGGGCAGGTCCGAGTCTGGGTTTTCCTATGACGGAGCGAACTTCACGCTCATCGCTTACCCGGGGGCGAAGAGCTCGGCGGTGGAAGGCACGAATAACGCTGGCGATGTGGCGGGCTTCTTCGTGCAGGGCAAGTACGACAGGGCTTTTTCGCGTATTGGAACTCAATACCAGTTGATCTCGCCCCCGGGGAAGTTTCTTCAGGTGATCGCGTACGGGATCAACAACTTCGACGAGATCGTCGGCACTGAAGGCACCGGCACCAACACCAAGGGATTCGACTACAGGAACGGGCAATTCACCACGGTGGCCGTCCCCGGAGCGCTCGAAACCTCAGCGTTTGGAATCAATGACAGCGGCGTGATTGTCGGGTGGTTTCTGGGAACATCCAATCCTTTGTATAACGGTTTTACCTTGAGCGGCGGCGTGTACACGACAATCAGTGTGCCCGCAGCGGTGAAGACCTACGTGATGGGCATCAACAACGGAGGGCAACTGGTGGGGACCTACGAAGACAGCCAGAGCATCTTTCACGGCTTTTTTACGAACGCCAGTCAAAAACCTGAGTAGAGACCGCGTTCTCCGTTGCGTTCCGCATCATTCGCTGTGGCGACATGCAACATGACCGACTCTCGCGCCAAGTTGCTGTTGAGCAAGATGTTCCGCGACGCCCGCCAGCAAGTCGCTGATTTTGCTCGTTGCAGATGTTGCGAAGCTCATCAATCTGCTGTTGTCCTTCTCCGCAAAAGAATTCAACACTTCGCAACTCCTCACTTCTAACTCATTCATGCGCAGTCACATTCGACGAATGCACGGAATCCGCTAGCGATGTTTTGAATTTGGCACGGCATGTGCCTTAAGCAATGGTGGCGAGTGACCGAGAAGTGAAGAGGCACTCCGACGAGGTGCTTTATGACAGTCATCCTGGTTCTGTTCACATTCGTAACGTTCTTATTGATCGATCATTTCTATAGCCGTAAACATGCGGTAATACAACCTGTCCTGCAGATGACAAAACCTGCGCCGCGCGTGGCGTCGGGCGTGGTCGGCGGATTCCGCATTCCTGAGAACCTGCGCTTTCATCCCGGACATACCTGGGCGTTGAACGAGAGTCCGAGCCTGGTGCGCGTCGGCATGGACGATTTCGCCGCCAAACTGACCGGGCACGTCGATGCCATCAGCCTGCCGCAGCGCGGACAATGGATCCGCCAAGGCCAGAAGATTTGCACACTTCGCCGCGACGGCACTTCCGTCGATATGGTCTCGCCGATCGAAGGCAGCGTGGCCGACATCAATGAAGCCATTGGCCGCGATCCCGAACTGGCGCGCAAAGATCCTTATGGCGAAGGCTGGCTGTTGACCGTGCAATCTCCCGATGCGAAGACGAATTTCCGCAACCTGTTGGGCGGAGCGCTGGCGCGCTGGTGGATGGAGGAATCGGCGGGACGCTTGCAGAAAAAGATGCCTTGCATGCTGGGAGCGCTGGCACAGGATGGCGGCGCAGCGGTCGACAATATCGCAGCCCAGATGCCCAATCAGGATTGGGCAGTGTTGGCAAAAGAGTTCTTCCTGTCATAGGGCTGGCGACCTCCTGAAGAAACTCGCCACTCACCCCGGCAAGCACGAGCTTGCCGGGCTTTTATTTTGGCCCTAGCGATGCCGGCGTCATTCCGAGGCGAAGCGTCACAGTGCCGGCGTCATCCCGAGGCGAAGCGAGGGATCCGGCGGGCGGCATCGATGCTCCCTCGGCCTTTCGACCTCGGGATGACGTCAGGGGTTGAGATTACCCATTGAGGGCCATCGCTACATTAGTTTTCTCATGTGCATTTGTTTGCAAACTCTGCTCCCCACCCTGCCGTAAGTACTGATTATTCATCGCGCAAACGTGGTTGCGCGCGTGCACATCTCAGAGAGTACGCGCCACGCTCGCAGGCTAAGTTACTTTTGTAATTCTTAGTAACACGACGAGTAACCTGCCGCTAAAGCGAAACACAGAGCGCTACTGCAGTGCCGGGGGAGGAAGTATGGGATGCCGACGTCAATCAAGGACAATGACGGAGCTGGCGGTGAGTCTTTGCGGGACCGATGCCAAAGGACGCGCTTACATCGAGCGCGTGGTGACGCAGAACATCAGCCGTGATGGAGCTTTGCTCGAAAAAGTGCGCGGTCCGGTACGCGTAGGCGACACGGTGGTGGTGCGCTGCGCCGACAATACGGGACGCTTCCGCGCGATGTGGGAGAAATACGAGAACGACGGAACCAAGCGCCTCGGCCTGATGCGGCTGACGCCGTCGAATCGAATTGAAGATTACGACATGCCTGAGAACGAAGCGGACGAATACAAGCGTCCGCGGGGCGTGGCGAGACGCAGGAACGTGCGCTACAGGTGTGAAGTCGCCGCCGAGTTGCGGCTGAAGCATATTCAGACGCCGATGTGGGTGACCAGCGTCAACCTTGGCGAAGACGGATGCGCCGTCAACACGCTGGTGTCAGTTCCCGCAGGAACCGAACTGAACGTTGCCATGTGGCTCGGGGGCGAGAAAGTATGGGCGCAAGGCATCGTTGTCACCAGCCTCTACGGATTGGGCACGGGCATTCACTTCACCAGCATGTCAAAGCAGGGACGCGAGCATCTGCGAAGTTTTCTTGCCCAGCAGACCGAAGTGATCACCGATCGCCGGATGGAAAGCGAAGCCGCCGAACCTCAACCTTGCCTGGTCACAGAAGAGAAAGAGCGCGAGGAGTTCACGGTCTCGATTCCGCTGGTTTACGAAGAAACTTCTGTGTTGGAGTAAATCGACTTGCATGGTAGGTAGCCCCGCCGTCCTCTTTCAGATCGTGATGGAAGAGGAGGCGGGGCTTTTCTTTGAGGCGATTTTGGGTGGCGCAGCCGCTTCCAGGTGAAGGCCTGACAGTTTCATAGGAGCGAAACGGGTTTCGAAGATCGGCTGGTCCCAAGCTGAAGGTCTCTGTTTTCATTTTCATACAGGCGCTTTCGTCTTCCGTTCGGTTTCGTCTTGCGTTCGCCGCTCGTTACTTTGCAACGATTTAGACGTGGGATTCGAGCCTAAGTTTATATCTACAAGCAATAAATCGACAGCAGCCAATCTTCAGCGTCCGCAGGGAGGTTTTATCTCTCCCGATAACCATTCGCATGCCCAGAGGAGCGATTGGCGATCCTGGCGCATTTCTGGCCCCGGAGGAGGTATTCCACGCGCGGGCCCAGAGCATAATTCTTGCCTGCGCCTCTCTGCGATTTAGCTATAGCTTACAGTTCCATTTTGGAACTGAGAACGGACGACGGCGTCCGTCCCTACTACTCACGACGTCCCGAGCGAAGCGAGGGATCCGGCGGGCGGCATCGATGCTCCACGCCGGATCCCTCGGCCTCTCGGCCTCGGGATGACGTCGGTGGGTTCTTAGCTCTCGGCCTCAGGACTACGTCGGTCGGGGGAGTGTTCTTCTTCCGCCGCTTCCCAGTCGGGCAGACGACGGCGTCCGTCCCTACTACTCATGATGTCATCCCGACGCGAAGCGAGCGATCTGGCGGGCGGCATCGATGCTCCACGCTAGATCCCTCGGCCTTTCGGCCTCGGGATGACGTCGGACAAGGGCGGTTGCCGCTTAACTACAGGTTCTTCGAGTAGATCACCAGGTGGCAGGGCATTTTCGTCTTCTTCTGCGGCGGGAATGGAGTGGCGCCGGTTTCGACGTAGCCAAAGCGGCGGTAGTAGGAAGGAAGTTCGGTGCGGACGTTCACGATTTGCAGATCCATGGCGCGGGCGTTTTGGGCGCGGGCGTAGTCTTCGGCGGCTCTCATCAGGAACGATCCCAGTCCGGATTTCTGGCGTGAGGCTTCGACGGAGAGCAGGCCGAGGTAGAAACGGTCTCCGCAGGGTTCGAGGTAGACGCAGGCGATGAGCTTCTCTTGTTCTTCAGCGAGCAGGAAGATTCCCTTCTTCATCAGGTCGCGGACTTCGTCGGGATTGGTGCGGTCTTCGTCGCTGAAGAAACGCTCGGACTGGAAGGCACCGTTGATCAGGCGGGCGACCGAGCTTGCATCTTCGGGTTTCGCCTGGCGGAGGTTTGAGGGCATTTCGAGATTCTATCGCGGCCGGGACAAAGCTTTTGACCGCAAAGAACCCCAAGGTTTCGCAAAGAACGCGAAGAAGACGGGATGGATTTTTGCTGAGCGATGCTATACTCGGCGCAAGAAACCATTTATCTGGCGCCCTTCGCTTTGTGCTCTGGCAGGCACGAGCTAGACGTGTATTTCAACATTTTTGGGGTGATGGATGAGTGCAGCGTCCTCGGGGGCGGGACACGACGGGCTGATTCCCCGGCGAGCCTTTCGGCATCCGGTGGCCGTGCCGCTGGATGTCACGGTGTTGCGTTCCGGCGTTCCGGATTGCATTCCTGGAAGATCTCTCAACGTAAGCGAAGGTGGACTGGCGGCCGTAGTGGCGGGAGAACTGCGTCCGGGCGACAGCGTGGGTATCGAGATGCGGCTGCCGCATGCAAACCTGCCGTTGATGGCGAAGGCGGTGGTGCGTCATCAGGCGCGCTTGCAGTGCGGGTTGGAGTTTGTGGGCTTGTCGCAAGAGCAACAGGCGCTGATCCGGCAATGGAATCAGGGAGAGAGCGAAGTCCGGCTGGAGCAAGCCAAGGCCGTCCCGGATGTGAGGATCGCTCCCTATCATCGCCGGGGGCGGCGCCGAATTCCGCAGCGCTATCTTTGGGCGGCGCTGGCGGTGTTTGTGGTCATTGGTGCCTTGGGGTGGTGGCAGTGGTATCGGGTGTGGGGCGAGTTGGAGTCGCGACTGCCGTCGAAGACAGCATCCGGCGAGACGGTTGTAACACAGGTGCCTCCGGCGGAGATGGAGCATTTGCTGACGCATAAAGTGGACCCCGTCTATCCCGAGGCCGCGAAGCAGACCAAGGCGCAGGGGATGGTGGTGCTGGATGCGGTGATCGGCGCGGATGGCACGGTGAGGAATTTGAAACCGGTGAGCGGTCCGGATGTGCTCGAGCCTGCGGCGCTCGAAGCCGTGCGCTGGTGGAGATTTGAGCCGTACCGGATGAATGGAAAGCCTGTCGAAGTGGAGACGACTGTGGCAGTGGAGTTTCAGCCGGAGTAGTTCTCAGTTCTCAGTTCTCAGTTCTCAGTTCTCAGTTCTCAGTTCTCGTTCAGTTCTCAGTTCTCAGTTCTCAGTTCTCAGTTCTCAGTCTCAGTACCCAGTACCCAGTACCCAGCGAAGATACCAGCCAATCAGGAACTTATTCCATCTCTTACGACCTCTTCCGTCCGAAATCGTGCGGGGCACGGTATCGTCAACACCGTTTTTGATATAGACTCGCGGGCAATTCTGAACTTGGGGCAAGAGTTCAAGACAATTTGGGAGGTGTCTGTGAAGCGGAGAATGCTTTTCTCGTGGCTCGCGGGATTGCCGTTTTTGGCATTGGGTTCGCTTAGCGGACAAGAGACGCCGAAAACCGACAAAAAGCTGAAGATCATGATGAAATCCGCGTGGGGCTCGGACGATCCCACCCGGGCATCGTTTGTCTTCGCTCACGGGCTTGCGCTGGCTGACGCTGGGCACGACGTGCAGATTTTTCTGACCGGGGAAGCTACCTACATGATGCGCAAGGAGACGGTGAACGCGATCATGCCCATCGGGTGGCCTCCGCTGAGCGAAACCCTGGGGAAAGTGGTCGCCAAGCATATTCCGATCTTTTCTTGAGGAGCCTGTTCCCGGGCCCGTGGGGTCACGGAAACAGACTTGGCACAGTGGGGAGCGAAGTTTGGAAGTCCGGCGATTTTCGTGTCGTTGGTAGAGTGGTCGGATCGCATTATTACGGAGTGAACGCGCTATTCAGTACCTGCTTTCGCGACAACAGGCAGGCGATCGCTCGGTCGACTAAAAGTCGCGCGGCGGGCTTCTTTTTCTGTTGCATCCGCGGGGAGATTTTGGCAGTATCACCTTCACCCTCCCCAAAGTATCTTGGCAAACTGATCCGCGTAGGTGGTTTATGCCAAACGAAGACACCACGCCCCAACGAAACTGGGAAGAAATTGCTGCTGAATTGGCGCAGGAGCACGACGCTAAACGGCTAACGAAGCTTGCTGCCGAGTTGACGGCGGCGATGGACGCCCAGATGGGAAGGGCGGTTGTGAGCGAGCGTCCGCACGAAAGCACACGAGCGAAAAGAGCCGGTTAACGGTTTCGCGCATGGCGTGGACTGGCCTCACTCTACAGTCAAAACTGTAGATTTCTCTTTTTCGAACTGTATCCCCCCACTATGTACGCTAGCGGATTGTCGAGGCGAGCGGCTTCGATTACATAGGATTGGCACGTCGTAAGAAAGACAAGCCGGAGGCCGCAAGTTGACCTCTGGCTTTTCTGTTTCTCAAACCTCCCTGCTCATCCTCCCCCATGCATTCCCCTTCGCCGGCGGGGGTTGGCGCTTTCCAGTCATGACGTCATCCCGATACGAGGGATCTGGCGGGCGGTATCGATGCTCCGCGCCAGATCCCTCGGCCTTTCGGCCTCGGGATGACGTCGGGTTTTCGTAACTGGGTTCCCGTGGCCGGCGAGACGCCGGCGCTACTGAGATTATTTCTGCTCTTTGAGTTTTTGTCTTAGTTTGAAGCGCTGGAGTTTGCCTGTCGCGGTTTTCGGGAGGTCGGAGAAGAATTCGATCCAGCGCGGGCGTTTGAAGACCGGCAGCCGGGAGAGGACGAAGGCTTCCAGTTCGCGGGCTAGTTCCGGCGTTGGTCGGTTCCCGTCTTTTAAGACCACGCAGGCTGCGGGCTTGATGAGTTGGTCGTTGTCTTCGCGGGCGATGACGGCGACTTCCTGCACGGCTTCGTGCTCGATTAACACGCTTTCAATTTCTACCGGGCTGATCCAGACGCCGCTGCATTTGAGCATGTCGTCGCTGCGGCCGGCGTACCAGAAGTATCCGTCGGCGTCTTGATAGTACTTGTCGCCGGTGCGAATCCAGTGTCCTTCGATCGTGTCTTTGGTTTTCTCGTGTTGATTCCAGTAGTGCGAGCAGGTGGCGTCGGAGCGGACGAGCAGGTTGCCGATGTCGCCGGGCGCGACTTCGCGTTCGTTTTCGTCGACGATGCGGGCGTCGTATCCGGGAATGATCTTGCCGCTCGATCCAGGGCGGACCGCGCCGGGCGCGTTGGCGATGCACATGTGCAGAAGCTCGGTTGAGCCGATGGCATCGAGGATTTCGACCCCGAAGCGGTCTTGGAAGCGCTGGAAGAGAGCGGCGGGCAGTGATTCACCCGCGGAGACGCTGTAGCGGACGGCAGAGAGATCGAAGTCGTTGCCTTCGCGCTGGTGGGCGAGCAGCGCGGCGTAGTTTGAGGGGACGGAGAAGAATAGCGTTGGGCGATGTTGTTCGAGGATGCGGAAGACATGCTGAGGCTTGGGCGGTCCGGGCCAGAGGATCGCGGTGGCGCCGACGGCGAGGGGGAAATAGAGAGCGTTGCCGAGTCCGTAGGCGAAGAACAGTTTCGCGACGCTGAAGCAGCGGTCGTGCTCGGTCATCTGCAGAATGCCCTTGGCATAGCGCTCGGCGGCGACCACCATGTCGTGCTGCAAGTGGACGCAGGCCTTGGGGAATCCCGTGGACCCGGAGGAGTAGAGCCAGAAGGCGGCGTCATCTTTGCCGGTGGGCTCGGCTTCGAGTTGAGTGGGGGCGGAGGCGATCCAATCGTCGAAGCGCAGCGTTTCCGCGGGTGCTTCGTTTCCCACGACGATGATGCGGGTGAGATAGCGAAGTTTTTTGCGAGGGATCTGCGCATAGAGTTCCTCACTCACAATCAGCACGCGGGCGCGGCAATTGTTCAGGACGTATTCGTAGTCGGCAGACTTAAGCAGGGTGTTGATAGGGACAGCGACGGCTCCGATTTTGATGGCGCCAAAGAAGCAGGCGGCGAACTCGGCGCCGTCGAGCAGCAGCAGAGCGACGCGCTCTTCGATGCGGACATCGAGCTGGCGCAGCGCATTTCCGACGCAATTCACGCTTTCGTGAAGCTCGTGGTAAGTGACGCGCTGTTCTTCGCATTCGATGGCGACTTTGGCGGCGCGTCCTTCGGCGAGGTGGCGATCGATGAAATACGAGGCAGCGTTAAAGGGATCGGGCAGAACGATGGGACGGCCGACCGTCATTTGGAGGCGATGCGCTGCTTGCGGAAGGCATGAAGGATGACTGCGCTGCTGATGGCGAAAATGCCGATGGCTGCGAGCGCGAGGACCTGGGCGATTTCCGGTCTCAGCTTCAGGAGATCGGCAAAGAGCGCGGCGAGCGCGCAGAGGATGCCGAGCGCATTCAGCCAGACGGGCGCGTGGACGGGATTCACCTCATTGCGATTGCGCAAGCGGAGTTGCATGAGGACGGCGGCGAGTCCGATAGCGGCCACGACCACGACGGCGAGCGGGCTGTAAAAGGCGCCGCGAGTGGTAAAGATGACGACGAGCGCGAGTGCTCCGCAGAGCAGGCCCGAGCCGATGACGGTCCAGCGACGGGAGTGGGAGACGGTGGTCAATGGTTTTCGAGGAAGATATTACGTGATTTGGGGGACGGAGGCGAGAGGAAGCGGCCAAATTTGCGTTACAGCCTTCCTCGCCTTGGGGTCGCTACGTGACTTGGCGGGCGAGAGTGGCCGCCCCACACCGTCTTACGTCGGTTTGTAGGATTTTCCGTGGCCGGCGGGACGCCGGCGCTACTTCCCTTATGCGCCGGCGAGCCATTCGGCTTGGCGGGAGTTGCTGTGGCTGACTGCGTAAAGCACCAGTTCGACGCGGGTGGAGATACCTAGTTTTTCGAAGATGCGGAAGAGATATTTCTTTACCGTGTTTTCGGTGAGGTTGAGTTCGCGGGCGATATCGCGGTTGCCGAGGCCGTCGGCAACCAGGGCGACGACCTGCTCTTCGCGCGGGGTCAGCAGGCGTAATCCTCCGGCATCGACCACGCGGAGCGACGGCACCTGGGACAGGTTCTGGATGAGGCATTGCATTTGCTGATTGTTGAGCCAGACTTCTCCGGTATGAACACGATGAATGCATTTACAAAGCAGGCGAAAGGGCGACTCGGATAGCGAGAAAATGGCGCGCACGCCGGAACGGAAAGCATCGGTGACCAGGTCGGAGGTGCAGGCGTCGAGTAGGAGGATCTTGCCGACCTGAGGGTGAAGCAGATGGAGGCGGCGAACCATGCTGGTTTGGAGCTCGCGCGATTTCGGGTCGTTGGCGTGGAGGATGAGGATATCGGCGGGCGCGAAATTCATCTGGGCCAAGATGAGATCGAGATCGAGGAGGCAGAGAGAGACGGAAAACTCCGGACGGCGGCGCAGGGCGCTAACCAGGAGCTGGGCCTGGGTTTGATTCGAGTCCGCTACGAGGATTTTGATGTTGCCTGAAACCGTACGGCTGCGAAGTGGCATGAACTTTTTTGCCCCTGAACAAGCGGTGCCTTGTTACCTGAAATTCTAAGACGTTCCCGAATCAGACTAAGCGACCGCGGTCACTCCAAATTGTGATGGCTAGACGAAGTTTCCCGAAAGCGTGTGTGGAAAACCGGAGAGACTTCGCGCTGGCGCGTGAATGCGAGACACGGAAGATGGCACGAGAGGTTTTCACGAAGCGAGGTTGGTGTTCCGGACTTGCAGTTGATGGACCCCGGTGTCCACTTTCGGAGATATGCAAACGTAGACTGCGCGGCGAGTTGCGCAATTTGGCGTTGGCGGAGGAAGTGCGGGAGAAAAAGGACGATCGGAAGAAGTCCACGGGCTGCGTTTGTTGGTCACCAGTGCGGCGCGCCGGATCCCGGGATGACGTCAAGTTGTTTGGCCCTTGAGTCTACGTTTGTGGACAGAACTTTCCATGTCTTGCCGGAACTTGCTCAGCCGAGTAAGTTGACGCTGGAACGGTTGCAAAAAGAGCTGCAGCGCTCGTGAAAGTGGCTGCAAGAGATCGCAACATGAAGCGAGTGCTGCTAATCGCAATGCTAGGTCTTGCCTGTTGCGGAGTGCAGCAGGTGCTGGTGGTAGCTGACGCCCAGGAACAACGGCCAAGGGTAGCCACGGGAAACGCTGGGCGCACAGAGGCCACGGAATCCGGAATAGCGGGCGGCGTATGGAGTCCAGCCCTGACGGGGGAACGCCGTCCGCTCTACCGGTTGCGCAAGAGTGATGTGATCGAGATCGACTTCCCCCTGGTCCCCGAATTCAATCAAACGGTGACAGTGCAGCCGGACGGATTCATCGCGCTGCGCGAAGTGGGACAGGTGTTTGTGGAAGGCAAGAAGCTGCCGGAGCTGGAAGAGGCAGTGAGGGCGGCGTACGCTGCAATGCTCCACGATCCGGAGGTGACGGTCGTTCTGAAAGATTACGACCATCCGTATTTCGTGGCGAGCGGAGAGGTGATGCGGCCCGGGAAGTATGAATTGCGCGGCGACACCACGGTGACAGAAGCACTGGCCATTGCCGGAGGCTTCAACGGGCAGGCCAAGAAGTCGCAGGTGGTGCTGTTCCGCCGAGTGTCGGATGAACTGGTGGAGACGCGGCTGCTGGACGTAAAGCAAATGCTGAAGTCGGCAGACTTACGCGAAGATCTGCACCTGAGGGCGGGTGACCTTCTCTACGTTCCGCAGAGCACGCTTTCCAAGCTGCGGCGGCTGATGCCGACTTCAAGTTTGAGCATGTACATGAATCCGACTCAGTTTTAATACGCGCGGGAAGGACGGACGAGCACTGATTTCGAGACGGACGCTTCGACGAAGAGCACCTTGAGGACGACGATCGCGGTGATGCGTCATCTAGTCGAAACGGCAACCTTCGCTTTGGTTGCTGGAACCAGCTTCTTAGTTTCGATTGCGTGTTTGGCCGCCCGGCCCCGCGCCAGTCCAGGGTCCCCAGTATGTCCGAAGAACTCAGTCTCGTTCGCAAGACCCCCGTAGGACCCTCCATCAGCTCGCGCGACATTGCGGCCATCCTGTTTCGGCAATGGCGAGTTGCACTGATCTCGTGTATCGCAGTCTTACTTGTGGTGTTGGTGTATGGACTGGCTACGCCGGCATACGAGGCAAAGATGACGGTGCTGGTGCGGCGGGGGCGGGTGGATCCGGTGGTGACACCGGCACCCACTCCTTCGCCACAATTTGAGCGCCAGGAGGTGAGTGAAGAAGAGTTGAACTCGGAGGCGGAATTGCTGCATGACGAGGAAATTCTTCGGACCGTAGTTCGAGAAGCCGGCTTGGTGGAAGAGCGGCACGCGTGGCGATTTTGGGAGAGCGCGGATGCGGCGGTGCAGGAGGAGCGAGCGGCACGGAGGTTGGGCAAACGGTTGACGGTCGAGCCATTGCGGAAGACGACGCTGATCGCAGTCACCTACGATTCATCGGATCCAGACAAAGCGGCACAGGTGCTGCGTTGCCTCGCGAAAGCGTATCTGGAACGGCATCAGCAGGTGCACCGGCCGTCGGGGGAATCCAGTTTCTTCGAGCAGCAGATGCAGCAGTCGCAGCACGGGCTGGAACAGGCTGAACTCCAGATGATCGAGTTCACGCGCCGCCAGGGAGTGGTGTCGGCTGAGTTGGAGCGTGATCTGACGTTGCAGAAGCTGAACGATGCAGACGCGAGCGAACATCAGACCCAGGTGCAGATGGAAGAAACCCGGCAACGCATCCGCGTGCTCGAGACGAAATTTGCTTCGACGCCGGAACGGGTCGTCACGCAGATTCGGACGGCAGACAATCCGCAACTGCTCGAGAAGATGAAGTCACGTTTGCTGGAACTGCTTCTGAAGCGTACCGAGCTGAGTACGAAATTCCAGCCGTCGTACAAACTGATGCAGGAAGTGGATCAGCAGATTGCGGAGACGAAGACCACGATCGCCGCGGAAGAGTTGTCTCCCGTCAAAGACGAGACGACCGATCAGGAAGCAACGCATGAGTGGGTACGAGCGGAGTTGACGAAAGGGCAAGTGGAGTTGAGCGGACTGGAGGCGAGATCGCAAGCCACGCAGATAGTGCGCTCGGGCTACCAACGGGCGGCACAACAGTTGGGCGATCGGGCCATTATGCAGGAGCAACTGCGACGCGACCTGAAAGCCGCCGAAGAAAAATATCTTCTGTACGCCAACAAGCGCGAGGAGGCGCGGATTGGGGACGCGCTGGATCAGGGCGGCATTTTGAATGTCGCAATCGCGCAGCAACCGACCTCTCCGGCGTTGCCGGCGCACTCGCGGTTAGGACTGGCAATCGTGGGAATCTTCCTGGCTGGGGTCACGGGCACGGGCGCGGCGTTCGCAGCCGATCATTTTGACCCGGCGTTCCGCACTCCCGACGAGGTGACCGCTTGCCTCGGCGCTCCGGTTCTGGCGTCGCTGCCGCGCAGAGTGGGGGCAGGGCGATGACCACGCGGGTCGAACCCATTGCAGGAATATTAAAGCACCGTACCGAGGAGCAAACATCGGACGTTTCGCTATCGGTGAAGGCCCCTGCGGACTGGAATAATGAGCGCTTCGGAAGCGAACAATTATTGGGGTTGGTCCAGCAAACCTTCTTATCGGAAGAACCGCCAGTTTGTCGTCACGTGGTGTTCAGTCCCGTCGATTCTGGCATGGAGATCGGGAACCTCTGCATCCACGTGGGCACGATCTTGGCGGAAGAGTCGGGCAAAACAGTTGCGGTTGCCGACGCGTCTGGAGACCGGGACGAAGTTTCAGGGGAGACGGGCCACAAGGCGACAGGGACGCTGCGCGAATGGTCGCGCCAACTTTCCAATGGGTCGTGGTTTGTGCCGCGCGAGCTGTTCTGGGATGAGCCCAAAGAGGTTTCGTCCGCCGACGTGCTGAGCCGGCGTCTGCACCAATTGCACGTGGAGTTTGACTTCTGCGTGATCCAGGCGCCGGCCGCCACGATGCGCGGTACCGCGGGCATGCTAGGCCGATTGAGTGATGGCTTGGTGCTGGTATTGCAGGCAAATTCGACTCGGCGATGGGCGGCACAGCGGGCATGTGCCGTGATCGAATCAGCTCACGCAAAACTGCTCGGCACAGTGCTGAGCGGGCGCACTTTTCCGATCCCAGAAAAACTGTATCGACGCTTATAGGCGGTGATTGCGAGCGCCAAAAACTGATAGGACTGGATGATTCGATGTCTTCTCCTGTTGTGGCGGAACGGGAAATCCATGAATTTCGAGTGCCTCCGGCATCGCGGTTGATTCCGGGATTGGCGTTCCCTCATGCGGTTACGTCGCGAAAGAAACCACAGCCGGTCACGTGGGACGAACGCTACTGGGTGGAGGATGAACCAGAGTTCATGGAATCGTCGCGCCCGGACTTGTCCGCCGAGATGTGCCGAGCGATTCTTCCCGCGCCGGCTGTGGGAAGTGCGCTGTGGCGCGTGGCGACGCAGGCTTCGGGTGACTTCATAGTGGTGGCGCTGAATCTTGTGATTCTGTTCTCGCTCTCGACGCTCCGTCCGGGGATAGGGCCGAGGCCTTCGCTCGCACAACTGGGAGTCGTGCTCGCATATGGAGCATTGCTTACCCTGCTGGCGCACTCCGAGGGGCTGTACCACGGCGATATCGGTTGCGAGGCGGAGGCGGTGGTCCTGGGAAAAGTAGTGGCGTGGGCGACGGCGGTGATCGCGGGGCTGCTCTACGGGTCGCCCGTTGCTCTGGGCGTGGTGGCGATCAATGCGCCGATGTCCTATTTCACGTTGCGCGTGTGGCGAGCATGGCGCCACTCGCAGCAAACCAGCGCGCTCGACGGAACTACGCGCAAGGTCCTGATTGTTGGGGCGGGAAAGTCAGGACGCAACCTGGCAGCGCAGCTGGTCGGAGGGCGTTCGCGGCGCGTGGTGTGCGGATTCCTCGACGATGAGAACCCGGAAGCGGACGGAGTGCTGGGCAATCTCGGAGACCTTGCGCGCGTGGCTCGCGCCCAGTTCGTCGACGAGGTCATTCTGACGCACGACACGCGGCGCGACGTAGTGCGCCGGGTTATTCACGAGGCGCGGAAGAACCGGTTGGACGTGAAGGTCGTGCCCGATCTGTACGGCACCGCGTCGCAACCCATCGCCATGGAATGTTTTGGCGGCACCCCGGTGTTGACGCTGCACGAGGAGCCGATCCCGGCCGTGGGGCTGCTGGTGAAACGCGCTGTCGACGTGCTGTTGTCGGCGGTCGCTCTCTTCATTGCCGCTCCGCTGCTTGCGGTCATTGCTCTTTGGATCAGGTTGGATTCCAACGGTCCGGCGATGTATCGGGCGGTGCGCGTGGGGAAGAAAGGCAGGCATTTTTATTGCTACAAGTTCCGCACTATGCGCAGCGATGCTGAACAACTGAAGGAGAAGCTGCGGGCGCTCAACGAACGAGAGGGACCGTTCTTCAAAATCGCGGAGGATCCGAGGATTACGCGAGCTGGCCGATTCCTCCGGCGATATAGCCTCGATGAACTTCCGCAACTCTTGAATGTGTGGAAGGGCGAGATGAGCATGGTGGGGCCGCGGCCGCATCCTGTGGACGATTGCGAACGCTACCGGTTGCAGGACTTACGGCGATTGGATGTGATGCCGGGCATCACAGGATTGTGGCAGGTTATGGCTCGGAGGGATCCGTCATTCGAGAACAACATGGCGCTCGATCTGGAGTACATCGAGAGCTGGAGTCTTTGGACTGACCTGAAGATTCTTTATCGGACGATCGCGGTGGTGCTGCAAGGGAGCGGGGCTTAAGTGTTCGGCGAAGCTGCCGCGAGGACTGAGCACGCCGCGGTCGACGCGATTGGTTTGGTCCTGCGTCCGCTGCAAATTCTGTTGTCGGAACCGTGGTTGCTGTTTCTCGGGTTTCTGACAGCGGCGCTGTTTCGTCCGCCGGGATTTCTGTTCTTTCCCTGGGACCGCCTCGTGTTCGGATTGCTGATCTTTGTCGCGGCCCTGCGGGGTTTCGTGTGCCGGGGACAACTGTTTCTGGGCGGCACAGTCACCTTGCCGCTGCTTGGGCTGCTGTTGTTGTCGTTGGGCGGAGTCGTGACGCATGGCTTCGATCCGCAGGTCTGGAGCCTGTTTGCGGCCAAGTGGTTGGTGCCGTTTGTGCTGTTTCAGATCGCTGGACAACTGCTGGAGTCTCCGCACTTCCTGGAACGTTTCGAAAAATTCACACTGCTGGCTCTGGCATATCTGATCTTCATCGCGATTGCATTCCTGATTGGGGCCAAGGATCTGATCTTTCCCTCGTTCATTCTGGACGAAGGTGTGGGCATGCATGCGGATCGCGCACGCGGTCCTTTTCTGCAGGCGGTGGCGAACGGAGTCACGCTGAACCTGCTGGGATTGATCGCGCTGAATGCGTTCCGGCGCAAGACACTGCGAAGTGTGCCCGCATTGCTGATCCTGGCAGGGTTGCCGCTGGCGATCGTGGCGACAAAGACGCGCTCGGTCTGGCTGGCCTTCGCGGGTTCGGTGCTCCTGCTGCTGTTTCGGGCGCCTAACGGGCGTCTGCGGCGAGCATGCACGGGACTGACGGTCGCGGGTGCCATGGGGCTGGTGGCCTGCGTGAGCGTGGCGGAGTCGAATCGCTCGTTGGCCGACCGTTTGGAGGATCGCAGTCCGGTGGAATTCCGCATGGCGGTGTATCGCGCCGGATGGGAAATGTCTCAGGCGAAGCCGCTGCTGGGATGGGGCGCCGATGCAATGCAGACGGAACTCGGGAAACGCATCAGCGACTTTCATCAGGAAGAATATTACTTCCACAACACGTATCTGGAAATTCTGGTGGAGCGCGGATTCCTGGGGCTTGGACTCTATTGCTGGCTGGCGATCGATCTTTTCCGGGTGGGGCGCAAGCGCACTCTGACAAGCGGAGGAAACGGCTTTCTCGATCGAGAGTTTCGCTCGGTGTGGCCGATCTTTGTCCTGGTCTTCCTGGTGAATGGCTCGTTCGTGGTCATGAACTACCAGTTCGTAAACGGACTGCTGTTTTCGATTGCGGGGATGCTGGCAGCTCAGAACCGGCTTTGCGAGACGGGAGTTCGCCGTGGCTAGCCCGGCGATTGCAGCGAGCCCGCAGGAAGGACTTTCGCAAGCTACGGTGCGCGGAGGCGCATTTCTGGCGGCGCGCTACGGAATGGGCGTGCTGGTGAGCCTTGGCAACATGCTGGTGCTGACCTGGTGGATCGGTCCGCATGCCTATGGAGTGTTCGTCACTGCGATCGGTTTAGTTTCTTTTCTCGCTAGCGTGGCGCGCGCGGGAGTCGACACCTACCTGGTGAAGCTGGAAGTGACGCCTAACGAGAAGACTTATGGAGTGGCGGGTACCGTGGTGCTGCTCATTTCTATCGTTCTTACTCTGGCCGGCTGCGCTTTCATCCCGTTATTGACGGGCTGGTTTGGGACGCGGGAGTTTGTCGCTCCTTATTTTGTTTTGCTGTTGAGCGTTCCTGTGGTCGGTCTTACTGGAATTCCCACGGCGAAACTGGAGCGCGCTTTGGATTTCCGAAGGCTGGCTGGACTGGAATTAACGGGGCAAACATTGGGTCTGATGCTCTCGTCGGTGTTGGCGTGGTCGCACCGGGGAGTGTGGGCTCCGGTGGCAGGCCAGATGATTTGGCAGGTTTTTTTATTGGCAGCGACTTGCGTCTATGCGGAGCTTTGCCCGAGTTTTCGATTCGAGTGGAAAGAAGCTGGAGCAATGTTGAAATACGGCGCGGGACTGACGGCTTCGTTGCGCACGTGGCAGTTGCGAACCTTGGTGAATCCGCTGCTGGTGGGAAAATTCGCGGGCGCAGAGGGAGTCGCGTTCGTGGCTTTTGCGATTCGTACGGCGGAAGCGCTGGGTTCGGTGCGGCTGGCGGCGGGACGCCTGGCGATCGCCGCCTTGGCACGGCTGCAAGGGAATCGAGAACGATTTCGCAACGCGCTGGAGCAGGCTCTGTTTCTGCAGGTCATCACGCTGGGCCCTCTGCTTTGCGGCTTCGCCCTCGCGGGATCGTGGGGGATACGGCACTTCGCGGGAACGCGCTGGATGCCGAGTTTGATTGTGTATCCCTTCATTGCCGCGGGAGTCCTAGTTAACTCGGTTTACAACCTGCAAGCCTCGGCGCTGTTTGTGGTGGGAAAGCAGTGGCTGGTGATGCGGTCGTACGCGGCGCATGTGGTCTTGCTGGGGGCGGGAACTTTGTTTCTGCTGCCTCGTCTTGGAATTGCGGGATATGGATGGGCGGAATTGCTGGCGTGTGGGGCGTATCCGGTATTGCAGAGCGGTCTTCGAAGCACGCCGATTTCTTATCGTCGACTGGCTCCGTGGCTGATGATCTTCGCGGCGCTGCTGTTCGTGCCCATGCTTTGGGCGGGTTGGTGAATTTATATGCCGACGATTGCTTATCTTTCAAATCGCTTCCCTTCTCCGGTCGAGCCGTATGTCTCAGATGAAATCCATGAACTGCGCAGGCAGTGGATTCATGTGATCCCTTGCAGCGCGCGGTCAGTCGAAGCGAAAGAATTAGGCGAGGATTTAAGGCCGTTGGCAGCAGAGACACTTTATCTTCAGCCGTTGCGCCTTGTTTTGATGTTAAGAGCGACATGGTACGGGCTGCGCCACTTCTGGAAGTTCGCCGACTTGTTCGAGCGCGTGGTTGTGCAGGGGACGGAGTCGCCGCTGCGCCGGGCCCGCTGCGTGCTGCATACGTGGCTGGGAATCTACTACGCGCTGCTTTTGGAAGAGCGCGGGGTGGATCACATCCATGTGCATCACGGATATTTTTCTTCGTGGATTGCGATGGTTGCGGCGCGGGTCCTGGGGATTGGATTCAGCATAACGCTCCATGGCTCGGACCTGCTGGTGAATCGGGCGTATCTCGATACGAAGTTGAAGCACTGTCGTTTCTGCCTGACGGTTTCTGAGTTCAATCGCGATCACATCTCCGAGCACTTTCCAACGGTCGATCCGGCGAAATTATGGGTGCATCACATGGGCGTCGATCCTCCCGAGGTTCGCGTCGTGGAGGCGGAGGATGATTCGCCCAAGTATCCGCTGCTGGTGAGCGTGGGCAGGCTGCATCGTGTGAAGGACCACGCTTTTCTGATCAAGGCGTGCAAGAAACTCAAAAATGAGGGCCTGCGCACGCTGTGCCTGATCGCCGGGGATGGTCCCGAACGAAAAAGACTTGAGCGACTAATTACGAAACTCGACCTCTGCGACGAAGTGGGATTGCTCGGGCACGTTGCGCACAATCACATCGATGGTCACTACGCCATGGCCGACGTGGTGGTGCTCACCAGTAAGAGCGAAGGCATTCCGCTGGTGTTGATGGAGGCGATGGCGATGGGAAAAATCGTGCTGGCACCGGATATCACTGGGATTCCGGAACTGGTGATTCACGGGACCACGGGATTCCTCTACCAGCCCGGCTCGACCGACGACTTCACGCAAAAGTTGCGGATGATCTGGGAACTGCGCGGGGCGCTGGAACCGATCCGCAAAGCTGCACGCAAGCACGTGCGGCAGCATTTCGACCGGGGAAAAAATCTGGCGGCATTTACCGAGGGATTTCTACAACGCGTAGCCGGCGAGAGGGAGACGCAGGTCCATGAAGATTCTGTACTGCAACAAATATAACTTTCCTTTTAGCGGCACCGAGTCTTACTTGTTCTCTGCGATGGAGTTGATGCGGGCGCAGGGTCACGAGACAGCGCTGTTTTCGATGGCGGATGCGCGGGGAAATCCCACGGCGTACGACCAATTCTTCCTTCCTCATGTGGATTTCAAAGATGGCAACCAGGGTCCGTTTCGCAAAGCGCGGCTGGCGGCGCACGCGGTGTATTCGCGAGAGGCACGGATTCGGCTGCGGAAAATGATTGCAGAGTTTCGGCCAGATGTGGCCCACGTCCGGAATATTTATCACCACTTGTCGCCGTCGATCCTGTGGGAGTTGAAGGAACAGCGCGTGCCTGTGCTGTATCACCTGAATGATTTCAAGCTGCTGTGTCCGAGCTACAACATGGTGGCCAAGAATCATGCCTGCGAGCATTGCCACGGCGGGCAATTTTGGCGAGTGTTGACTGAAGGCTGTTATCCCGGGCCGGTGGGTTCGGGAGCGGTGCTGGCGGCGGAGGCGTATTTCCATAAGTGGATGCGAACCTATGAGAAGTGCGTGGATCTGTTTCTAGCTCCCAGCAGGTTTGTAAAAGAGAAGCTGGTCGAGAATGGATGGGACGCGAGGAAGATCGAGGTCCTTCCCCATTTTCAAACCGTCCCGGAGAAATGTTTTGCGGAGCCCGCCGAGGATGCTCCCATCCTTTATTTCGGGCGTTTGTCGCCGGAAAAGGGGCTAACCGATCTGCTGCGCGCGATGAAACGGCTGCCAAGAATCCGATTGCAAATCGCCGGAGATGGACCGCAGCGGGCTGAACTGGAGCGACTGACAGAACAGTTGTCGCTGAACAACGTGGAATTCGTGGGGCATGTCACCGGCGAAGCGCTCGATAAGCTGGTTGCTTCGTCGCGATTCACCGTGTTGCCTTCGCGCGCTTACGAGACGTTGGGAAAGACGATTTTGGAGTCCTACGCGTTGGGGCGAACCGTGGTGGCGTCAGACCTGGGTTCACGACGTGAACTGGTCGAAGAGGGGAAGACGGGCCTGCTTTACCGGCCGGGTGACGTGGAACAACTGGCGGGGGCGATTGCATTTCTCTGCGACCGTCCGGCGTTGGCTTTGCAGATGGGCGCAACTGGTCGCGAAATGGTGCGGGAACGGCATAAGCCAGAACATCACTATGCGGTCCTTGCAGGTTTGTACGAACGGCTGGCAGAAAGAACGAGGTTCGTCCGTCGCTGTCAGCTTTGATGACAAACCAAAGCTGCGGATTGCGTTCATCGGCGGGCGCGGGGTGATTTCGAAATACAGTGGCATCGAGGCTTACTACGAAGAAGTGGGAAGACAGTTGGTCGCGATGGGACATGAAGTCACGGTTTATTGCCGCAGCTACTTCACTCCCGGGCTGGACGAGTATCAGGGGCTGAAGCTAGTCATTCTGCCAACACTACGCAGCAAGCATTGGGAGACGGTGATCCACACGCTTCTCAGCACTGTACACGTGCTGTTCACGCGGTGCGACATCGTTCATTACCATGCGCTGGGTCCAGCATTGTTTTCATTTATCCCGCGCTGGTTCGGGAAGAGGACGGTTGTTACCGTACAGGGACTGGATTGGCAGCGCAGGAAGTGGGGGCGCATCGCATCAACCGTTTTGCGCTTGGGAGAAAAGGCTGCGATACGGTTTCCGGATCGGACCATGGTGGTTTCTCGCGCGCTGGAGCGACACTATCACGCGTTCGATGGAAAGCCAGTGATCTATGTCCCGAATGGCACGACAATCCGAGAGAGGCGGGCTCCAAAGAAGCTTTCGGAATGGGGACTCGATCCTGATGGCTACATCCTTTTTCTGGGACGCTTTTCGCCCGAGAAGAACTGCCACCTGCTGATTGAGGCATACGAGAAGATCGACACTCCGGTGAAATTGGTTTTGGCGGGCGGATCGAGTTACTCAGGCGCGTATGAAAAGGAATTGCGACGCCATGCCGGCGAACGCGTGGTGGTACTCGACTACGTGGGTGGAGACGATCTCGAGGAACTGTTGACGAATGCGATGCTGTTCGTGCTGCCGTCCGATCTGGAGGGACTGTCTCTCGCGTTGCTCGACGCGATGGGAGCGGGAGTGTGCGTGCTGACTAGCGATATCCCGGAGAACGTCGAATTGGTCGAGACCGCGGGGTTCACGTTTCAGCGTGGCGATGTAGAGGACCTGGAACGCATGTTGAGGCTGCTGATCGCAGAGGAGCGGGTGAGGAAAGATGCTGCGCTTCGCGGACAGGAACACGTTCGCCGAAACTATCTCTGGCCCGGCATCGCAAGGGAAATCGAGAGGGTCTATCTGGAAATGGTCGGCTGGAGATGCTCGAAAGAAACGGACCGGCAAGCTTCTCTGCCCGACAAGATTAAAGACCGCGTCGCCTGATCCCCGGGAACCCCCGGGCTAGCCGGGCGTTCTCGCGGAAGGAATCGGACCGGCGTGACCGGTCAGCGTTTAGATAAGCTGTTACCATTCTTGATGGGGCGGGAAGAAGATTCCCGCCTTTTTTATTACTATTACAATAAGCGGCATGGACAATACCATCCTGGTCACCGGCGGCGCGGGCTTTATTGGGTCGAACTTCATCCTGCAATGGATGGCCCGCGAAACGGACGGATTGGTGAATCTCGACAAGCTCACCTACGCGGGAAACCCCCGGAATCTGGAGTCGTTGTTATCGAATCCGCGATATCTTTTTGTGCAAGGCGACATCTGCGACAGGGATCTGGTGCGTGGATTGTTGGAGCAGCGGCGGCCGCGGGCCATCGTGCATTTTGCGGCGGAGAGTCATGTGGATCGCTCGATTCACGGTCCAGACGATTTCATTCGCACCAACGTACATGGAACGTTTTGTCTGTTGGAAGAAGTACGGGCTTATTGGTCTGCGCTCACAGACACGGCGCGGCAAGATTTTCGCTTTCTCCACGTTTCCACCGACGAAGTGTACGGATCGCTGAATCCTGACGATCCGCCATTTTGTGAGACTACGGCGTACGCGCCGAACAGCCCTTATTCCGCATCGAAGGCGGGGGCCGATCATCTGGTGCGCGCGTATCACCATACTTACGGGCTTCCGACGCTGACGACGAATTGCTCGAACAATTATGGTCCATACCAGTTTCCCGAGAAGCTGATTCCGCTGATGATTCTGAACGCGCGCAACGGAAAGCCGCTACCGGTTTATGGCGATGGGCAGAATGTACGGGATTGGCTGTATGTGGAAGATCACTGCGAAGCCATACGGATGGTGTTGGCGAAGGGAAAAGCCGGGCATACTTACAACATCGGCGGATGGAGTGAGCGACGAAATCTGGAAATCGTGAAAGCGGTATGTTCGATTCTTGATCAGCTTTGTCCGAACGATCCCATGCTTCCGCATGAGAAGTTGATATCGTTCGTGAAGGATCGCCCCGGACACGACCGCCGCTATGCAATCGATGCGCGCAAGATCAAGCAGGAATTGAACTGGAAACCGCGCGAAACGTTTGAGACGGGCATCCGCAAGACGATCGAGTGGTATCTAAGAAATGACGAATGGGTGAAAGAAGTGACGGCTGGCAGTTACCGTCAATGGATCGCGGCGCATTATTCTTAGTAATTTAATTTTGTAAGGAGCTTGATGGCGCGAGAGAACGCGTACAAGGGCATTATTCTGGCCGGCGGATCGGGAACCCGCCTCTATCCCGCCACGCAGGCCGTCGGCAAGAGCCTGCTGCCGCTTTACGACAAGCCGATGATTTATTACCCGCTGTCGACGCTGATGCTGGCGGGGATTCGCGACATCCTGATTATCTCGACGCCGGATGACTGTCCTCGGTTCGAACAGTTACTAGGAGACGGATCGAGGCTGGGGTTGCATTTTCAGTACGCGGTGCAGAAAAAGCCTGAGGGTATCGCGCAGGCGTTTCTCGTCGGGCGGGAATTTATTGGCTCGAGCCCGTGCGCGCTGGTGCTGGGCGACAATATTTTTTACGGGCACGATTTCGCCAAAGATCTGCGGGCAGCGACATCAAACATGACAGGGGCACGGGTGTTCGCGTATCGGGTAACGGATCCTGAACGTTACGGAGTTGTTGAATTCGACGAATCGGGCAAGGCGCTGAGCCTGGAAGAAAAACCTGCGAAGCCTAAATCGAGATACGCGGTCACGGGACTTTATTTTTACGATAACGATGTGATTTCGATTGCGAAGTCGTTGAAGCCCTCCGCACGCGGAGAATTGGAAATCACGGACGTGAACCGCATTTATCTCGAACGTGGGAGACTGGAAGTAGCGGTGATGGGGCGCGGCATGGCGTGGCTCGACACCGGCACTTACGATTCGCTGATGGAGGCTGCGCTATTCATCCAGACGATCGAGCGCCGCCAGGGACTGATGGTGGCGTGCCCCGAGGAGATTGCGTTCCGCTACGGTTACATCAGCGCAGCACACTTGGAAGAGATTGGGAATTCGATGAAGAACAACGCATACGGGGCTTATTTGCTGCAATTACTCCGGGAAAAGGTATTTTAAAAATGGCTGCGGGACAGGCGGGCAGCGCGGTGATGAAAGTTACACGAGCATCTCTCGAAGGACTTCTGGTGCTACGGCCACGGGTTTTTGGCGACGAGCGCGGATTTTTCCTGGAGAGCTACAACCAGAGAATCATGGAAGAAGTGGGCATTCGCGACGCATTCGTACAAGATAACCATTCTTTCTCGACACGAAATGTCTTGCGCGGGTTGCATTACCAGGTGCAGCGTCCTCAGGGAAAACTGGTGCGAGTGATTGGTGGAGAGATTCTCGATGTGGTCGTAGATCTACGGCGCAGTTCTCCGACCTTTGGCGGCTGGGAAGCGATTCGCCTTTCCGAAGAAAACAAGTCGATGCTGTGGATACCCTCGGGATTTGCGCACGGTTTCCGAGTGGTTTCGGAAAGCGTTCACGTGCTTTACAAGACTACGGATTTCTATTTCCCCGAATTTGAACACACGGTTGCATGGAATGATCCAGCTCTGAAGATTGACTGGCAACTGGACGGTGATCCGATCATCTCGAAGAAAGATCAGGCTGGCGTTCCCTTCAAACAAGCACAGTTCTACGAATAACTTCCTATCTCCATGCGAGTCAGTCTTTTTGGCGCTACCGGTCTGCTGGGAAAAACATTGACGCATCAGTGGACCGAAGATGTGGTGGCGCCGCTCGGCTCGAAAGACGCGGACATCCGCGATCCGCAGCAAGTATCGCAAGCAATCGAGCGCACGCGGCCGGACTGGATTGTGTTGGCGGCAGCTTATACCGACGTCGATGGCTGCGAGAGTAATCGCGAACTGGCGTTTGCGGTGAACCGGGACGGAGCCGCAAATGTTGCTCATGCGGCCAAACAGTTCGGAGCGCGCTTGCTGGCAATCAGCACTGACTACGTTTTTGATGGAAAAGGTTCGTCCCCTTATGAGAGCGACCATCCTCGTGCGCCGCGAAGTGTTTATGGGCGCTCGAAAGCAGAAGGCGAAGTGCGCATGCAGGAGATTCTTCCCGAAGTTTGCATCGTGCGCACTTCCTGGCTATTTGGCGTCGGGGGGAAATGTTTTCCCGATACGATTTTGAAACTGGCCGCCACCCGCCCGGAACTGGAGGTGGTCGACGACCAGCGCGGATCGCCGACTTACTCCGTCGATCTCGGGCGCGCGGTGATTCAGCTTTGCCGGGAACAAGCGGAAGGCATCGTTCATGCCACCAACAGCGGCGAGTGCAGCTGGTTCGAATTTGCGCGCGAGATTGTAAGTGAAGCAGGACTCGCCACCATTGTCCGTCCCACCACCAGCGACAAGTTTGTTCGTCCCGCGGAACGGCCGCGGTATTCCGTGCTGTCTCCGCGCAGTCTGAATCGCTACGGCATCACGATGCCCGACTGGCGCGACGCGCTGCGGCGCTACCTGGCCGAACGTCAAGCTAGCGCGGGCTGAGCAACGGGGCACCGAATCGCTGCGTCGCATAGCCTACGATCATTCCGACAATTCCACCGGGCAGCATGATTTCGAAGTAGTAATGTTTTCCCGTTGGCTGGGGCATTGAGGCCACGGCAAAGGCAAGCAGCAGTCCGACGGCGAGCCCGAAGAGAATTCCTAATGGTAGCGAATGAACTTTCTTCGCGAACCATCCGATCAGCACTCCTGCAATCAGGCCCTTGACGCATGAGCCAATGACGATGCCCAGCAACTGCGTTCGCACGTCGGGCGTAAACCAGGCAGTAAGGCCATCGAAAATGCCAAGAATCCCGCCAATCAGCAAGCCGAGCCATACCTTATTCATGGTGTCTCCTGGCGGGACAGTCGCCCGCTGACCTTCTATTCAACGTCTCAAAGAAATCCTTTAGCGACTCTTCCAAAGAATAAAAAGCGTTCGCATGACCAGGTACGCCGCGATCAGCAGCAGCCATGCCTGGTTCCGCAGCATCCATCGCCATACCTTCGCGAATGGCCCTTCGGGATATGCGCTCACCGCGCGGCCATTGAGATAGCGCCCGATGTCCGATTCCAGATCCTGCGCGGAAGAGTATCTCGCCGAAGGCTCGTGCTCGAGGCATTTTTTCAAAACAGCCGCCAGAGGCCGCGGCACCGGATCGAAACCCTCGAGGAGAAACCTCAAGATCGCGCCCAGAGAGTACACATCGGTCGGGTAGCTGACCTCACATGTATTAGCTTTGGCTTGTTCCGGCGACATGTATCCGGGAGTACCTAACACCGCGCCGTGCTGAGTATCGGTCAAGACATTCGGCGTGGTTAAGGCTGAGTTAGTTTCGCGGGAGTCGACGAGAAGCTTGGAGAGGCCCCAATCCATGACTAACACCTCGCCAAACGGCCCCACCATGATGTTTTGCGGTTTCAAGTCTCGATGTAAGACGCCGTGCGCGTGCGCGAAGGCCACCGGCTCGCAGATGCGCTGGAACAGCCGCAGACGCTCCGTTAGAGTCGTCAGGCTCGAGCGGTGCTGGTCGAGGCGCTGACCTTGCACTAACTTCATGGTGTAGAACACGCGTCCATCGGGAAGCGTGCCGACGTCATGAACAGGGACAATGCCGGGGTGTTCGAGTTGAGCGATTACGCGCGCTTCGTGCAGCAGCCGATCGCGACATTCCCCTTCGATATCCGACAAGGCGATCACTTTCAGCGCGACCTGCCGGCCGAGGGTCTCGTCTTCCACACAGTAGACACTGCCCATGCCACCTTGGCCGAGTTTGTTGACGACGCGGTAGCGGGTGCCGGTGAGATCGGGCAGTTCTGCAGCTGTTCGTAGGCGATCCAAAGCGTGATCGGTGAGTGGCTTCATTTCACATCGATTCCCAGAAGCGCGCGGGCCTCGCGACGAAATTCCTCTTCGCTGGCGGTCATCTCCCGCAACGATTCAAGGACGATGCGGCGGAATTCGCGGCGCGCGTAAGCAAGATAGTTTGTCACGTCAGATGCCTTGATGTGGAACTGTTCCGCCACCTGCGCGTAAGTCAGTTGCTTTCCGCCTTCTTCAATGTCATAGAGTTCGAGCAACTGAAAATGAACGTGCTTGCCATTGGCTTCACAGTCTTGCCGCAATCGTTCTAAGGCATTACTGAAAACACTGCGCGTCCATTCGCGTGCGAAGAACTCTTCGACATTTTCGGTCGAGCGGGGCTCGAGTTGGCGCAATTCACCTTCGGCGGTTTCAAAGTCGAGCGGGATGAAGGCGATGTCTCCGCCACGCTTCATGCGTTGCTCGGCAGTCTGCGTGTTTCCTAGAAAGCGATCGAGGCAGACTCGCAGGAAGGTGCGCAAGCGGGCGCGAGAGGGATCGTAACTCTCGAGAAAATCTTTTTCCAGCACCCGGAGAAAGAACTCCTGCGTGAGGTCTTTTGCCTGCTCGTTGTCTTTGCCCCAACGCAAGCGAATGTATTTATAGACGGGCTTCCAGTAGGCGGCGATGAGAACGTCAAGCGCACGGCGACGTTCGTGCGCATCTTCACTCTGTACCGCCAGAACAATCGAATGTCGAGTCGGAGGGAATTTGCCGTCGCGACCGCCAATCTGAGTGTCGTCGAACACCGAGGGAGTGTACGACTCCCCCAGCGCGGCGACAAGCATCAAGGGACCAAACTCAGCCCTTCGAATGCTCTTTTGCCTTGGCGATAAGGTCTTCCACTTGCTGGCGTTGCTGGTAATTCGGATTGCCCTTCAGCAACTCTTGCCAGGCGGCGACCGCTGCGGCAGGGTCCATCTTGCCTTGCCACTCGACGATGCCCATGTTGAAAAGGGTGCCCGGATGATTAGGCCTGATCTTCAGCGACTTCTTGAATTCCGTCAGCGCGCGGTCGGCGTCACCCATATACCAATAAGCGGTTCCTAAGTCAGTGCGAACGTCGGCGTTGTTGGGACTGATTTCAAGGCCTCGCTGGTAATACTTAATGGCTTCGGGATATTGATTGCCGTCGTAGTACACATTGCCCAGGTTCACAACCGCTTCGAAATCGTTGGGGTTCTTGTTCACAGCATCGAGCAAGGGAGCAGCCGCGCGGTCAACCATGGCCTTCTGCTGCTCGGGAGTTGGCTTGCCATTGGCATCATTCATGCCTGAGGGCGCGCTGCTGGCAGATTGTGCCGCAGTGAGATCGCTGGCCGGAGAGGCGGATCCACGGAACAAGTATCCGAGCGCTACACCGAGCAACAGGCAGAAGACCGCGAGTCCATAGGCTTGCGTTGCGGTCCAGGGGCTTTGTTCGTGCAGTGAGTTGGGGATGGTTTTTACTGTGCTCATTTCCGCTCCTTCACAAATTGGCGCCGGCAATCGCCACCTGGGGCGATTCCAAGGTGGAACAGTCGCTGCACTGCCGCAGTCATTTGCTCCTGCTCCGCCCTTTCCGGAAGTTCCTTGAGTTCACGGGCCAGCGATCCTGCGATGCGCTGCGTGATGCGGGATGTGACTGCGGTCAACATCTCGTCCTGATCCCTGGAAAACGGCCCGGACTCTGCTTTAAAGGACTCCAGTTCTTGCCGGCAAATTTCATCCAACCGGGTGCGCAAGGCGATGATGGTAGGCACGACGCGCTCCGCCAGAAGCTTGCGGCGGAAACCCTTCGCCTCGGCGGCGACGATCAGACGCGCATCGGCAGCGGCGCTCTCGCGCTCTCCGGTATTGTGTTGGACGACTTTTTCGAGGTCGTCGATATCGAAAAGGAAAACTCCAGGGACATCTCGCACTGCTGGGTCAATATCTCGGGGCAGCGCAATATCGACCAGCACCAGGGAACGCTGCTTGCGTTCGCGAGCGATCAATTCTGCTTCTTCGCGGCTGAGAATCGTATGCGGGCAAGAGGTGGAACTGATGACGATGTCGGCATCCATCAGATGCTGCCAGCGGTCGTCAAAAGCGATGGCGGTCCCGCCCAACTTGTTGGCCAGTTCCACGGCGTGCTCGAACGTGCGATTGATCACGCAAATCGAGGCTGCGCCGTTCTTGACCAGATACTGCGCCGAGAGTTCACTCATTTTGCCCGCACCCAGCAATAGCACCTTCTTGCCTTCGAGCGAGCCCAGAGTCTGGCGGGCAAGTTCGACGGCGGCGTAAGGCACCGAGACGGCACAGTTGCCGATTGCGGTCTCGTTGCGAACACGCTTGGAAACAGTTAATGCCTTCTGCATCACGGCATCGAGAAAACGGGCGGTGCTGCGAACTTTCTGCGCCTGCTGCCATGCGCCTTTGACCTGGGAAATAATTTGCGGCTCGCCTATGACCATGGAATCGAGGCTCGATGCCACGCTGAAAATATGGAGGAGGGCTGCGTCGTCGAGCAGGCGATAAAAATGTTTCCACTCGCAGAGTTTCAATCCGTATTGGGAGGAAAGGAAGCGCAACACCGAATTGGCGGCCAGCGACGAATCATTTGCCCAGAGAATAAATTCAGTACGATTGCAGGTCGCGAGGATGATGACTTCTTCAATACCTTCCTGCCTACCGAGTTCGACCAGCGCTTCGTAGCGCCCGGTTTCGCTGATCCAGAAACGTTCGCGCACAGCGACCGGGGCTGTCCGGTAATTCAGACCAATGACCATCAATGTGGGTTCCACAGATTCCCCCAGAGGACCGAGTTTCACCACTGACATGGCACCCTTCGTGCCAAATTCGAATGCGGCTGTCGCAGGGGACATCCATCTTGTTATCAGAGGTTTATAGGATCCTCGGGCGGAGTTGAAGAAAGCCGACGAAGCGATCGATGCGGCATATCACACTGCTGAGTGGGGTTTTCGCGCCCGCGCTTCGTTGGGTCAGATCACGCACCGATGAGAAATGCCACACACAGACAAAAGCGAGCGCTCCCCTTGAAAGCGCCCGAAAAAAGGACTAGTGTTACTCAGATTTCCATATCTAAATACTTGAAAACTAAATCGTTCGCGTGACTTCCTGCTTTGCGAAGACGGGACGTAGTCACGCTGGATCTTTTTTGGCAGGGCGCGTGCCCTTCCACTTAACTGGAGGAGGCCGAGGCCTCGTCGCTTAGGAGAAAAAAGAGAATGAAGAACGTAATGAAATTGGTCTTGTGCGTATTCGTATTTGCGATGATTTTTTCCACCTGGTCGTTGGCCGATGACGGCGCTGAGATTTTCAAGAGCAAGTGCGCAACCTGCCATGGAGCCGATGGCAAGGGAACCACGGGAATGGGTAAGGCGCTCAAGCTGCGCGACCTCAGTTCCGCCGACGTGCAGAAGCAGTCTGACGCCGATCTGGTCAACATCGTGACCAACGGCAAAGACAAGATGCCGAAGTACGATGGCAAACTGACCAAGGATCAGATCAATGACGTTGTGAAGTACGTTCGCACCCTCAAATAAACGTTTCCTCCTTCGTTCGGGCCGGGGTCGATCCCGGCCCTTTTTTATTGTCTGGTTGTATACTTCCTTGAGCGATCCGCTCCGCAAGGCTATGTCCGCTAACCGAATGATTCCAGCTCGGTCCAACCACTTCATCAGGACGAAATAATGCCAGCCGCAAGGCCAGTCCCACGGAGGTCTCAGGATGCCTGACGAGCAAGAGCCGAAGAATTCATCTTCAACCAATGCAGGAGTTTCACGCCGCGAATTTTTGAAGATTGGCGGCATTACCGTTGCCGTGCCACTGGTTGCCGGGCCTCGAGTGGTCGAAGCCGCTGGTGAACCAGTGAAAGTTTATGGCCCGGGTAAAGTACCGATCGAACTCACGGTGAACGGAAAGAAGCACGCGCTGCAACTCGAGCCTCGCGTCACGCTGCTTGACGCGCTGCGCGATTCGCTCGACATTACGGGAGCCAAGCGCGTCTGCGATCGCGCCGAGTGCGGGTCGTGCACGGTGCTTATGAACAACAAGCCGGTCTATGCCTGCTCAATTCTGGCGATCGATGCGCGCGGGAAGGACATCACGACGGTAGAGTCCTTCATGCAAGGCGACAAGCTGCATCCGATTCAGCAGGCATTCGTCGAGAACGACGCTTCGCAATGCGGTTTCTGTACGCCTGGTTTCGTGGTGGCAACGAAAGCATTTCTCGACAAGCATCCCAACCCCAGCCCTGAGGAGATCCGCCGCGGACTGAGCGGCAATGTCTGCCGCTGCGGAACCTATCACGGCATTCAGCAAGTCGTCGCACAAATGTCGCAGAAGGGGGGCCTGAGCCATGCCTGATTACAACTGGCCTGATGCGGAACATCGAACGCTGATCGGCAAGCGCGTGGCGCGCGTGGATTCTCCCGTGAAGGTTTCGGGCCGTGCGAAATACACCTACGACTATCACGGAACGGGGATGCTGTTCGGTAAAGTGCTGCGGTCTCCCTACGCGAAGGCGCGTATCGTCAGCATCGACACCAGCGTCGCCGAGAAAATGGCGGGCGTAAAAGCGGTACAGATTATTCAGAAGCCGGGCACGACGGTGCAATGGGCTGGCGATGAAGTGGTCGCAGTGGCAGCCGTCGATGAGCCTACGGCGGAAGATGCCGCGCGCAGCATCAAGGTGAAATATCAGCCGCTGTCATACATGGTGAGTGATGCCGAGCCTCCCGCAGGAGCGGGCGAAGGCGGCGGTCCGCTTGCGGAAGATGATATCTACGACGCGCTCAGCAATCAGGTGCCGAACGATCAATTGATCGATATGCTGCAAAAGCAGGGAGTCAGCTTCAAGGTGGACGACGACTTCCTCAAGGAACTGAAGGGCTACGAAGTTCCCGACGCCGTGATTCAGGCGATTGCGAAGGCACCCTTCCACGAGGCGAAGGGTGGGGGCCGCTCCAGCTATCAAAAGAACGCCGTCATCGCGCTGGGCCAGGTAGATCAGGCATTCTCAGAAGCGGAAGTCACGTCCGAGGGGCTCTATGGTGCTCCAGTAATTGTGCACTGCTGCCTCGAATCGCACGGATCGGTTGCCGAGTGGCCCGACGCGAACCATCTGTTCGTTCATATCTCGACGCAGAACGTCTCCGGCATTCCCGATCAGATGGCGGAACCGCTTAGCGTTCCGGCAACCAATGTTCACATTCATCAAGACAATATTGGCGGCGGCTTCGGCAGCAAGTTTGCCGCAGACCGCTGGGACATCACAGCTGCGCGGCTTTCAAAGAAGGCCGGAGGCAAGCCGGTGCGCATCATGTTGGAGCGCGATGCGGAGCTGGAAGTTGCGGGCGCGCGTCCTTCAGGCTACGCACGGGTGAAGGTAGCCGCGAAAAAAGACGGCACGCTGACGGGATGGCAATCGCAATCGTGGGGCACGGGAGGGCCCGGCGGAGGAGGTATGCCGCCGATTCCCTACGTTTTCAATATCGCCAATCAGAAGAAAGAACACACCGCGATTCGCACGAACATTGGACCGGCGCGAGCATGGCGCGCTCCCAACCATCCGCAGGCCGCAGTCATCACCATGGGCGCGCTCGATGACCTGGCGGCGAAGCTCAACATGGATCCTGTCGAGTTGCTCTTAAAGAATCTCGACTTGACGGTGAAGGACCGGCAGCAGACTTATCGCGAAGAACTCGGCATCGCTTCCGATTTGATGGGGTGGAAAGAAAAATGGCGTCCGCGGGGACAGAATGTTTCGGGCAACATCGCCCGCGGACTGGGCGTTTCGATGCACACATGGGGCGGCCGCGGCCACGCCAGCGACTGCGATCTGACGATTCATCCTGATGGATCGGTAAATATCAAGATGGGGACGCAGGATCTGGGCACCGGCACGCGGACTACGATTTTGGTTGTTGCAGCGGACACTTTGGGTCTGCCGATTGACGCGATCAATCTCTACATTGGCGACACAATGTATCCGCCGTCGGGAGGATCGGGAGGATCGACCACTCCGGGCGGAGTAAGTTCGTCCACCCGGCGCGCGGCAGTCGATGCTCGCGAAGCGCTTTTTGCGAAGGCTGCTCCGGCCCTGAAGGCGCAACCGGAGGAACTGGAGTGTGTTAGTGGCACGATTCGTGTTAAAGGAGATCCCAGCCGTGCTCTAACCTGGAAACAGGCGTGCTCGAAAATCGGGGCCGTTCCCATCACTGTGCGCGGACACAACGACTCCGCTGCAGCCAAGAACAAACCCGACCTCACCAACAGCGGCGTGGGTGGAGTAGGCATGGCGGAAGTCGAGGTCGACACGGAAACCGGCATCGTGAGAGTGAAAAAGATGGTCGCCGTGCAGGACTGCGGTCTGATCATCGATCTGAGGCTTGCCGAGAGCAGTTGTTACGGGGCGATGGTCATGGGCATCAGCTACGCGCTGTTTGAAGAGAAGGTCATGGACCCGCTCTCGGGCCGCATGCTGAATCCCAATATGCAGTTTTATCGGTTAGCTGGATTGAACGATATTCCCGAACTGATGGTTCACATGATGACCGGAAAGGGCTATGACGAACGCGGTGTCATTGGACTCGGCGAGCCTCCGGTAATCTCGCCGGGAGCGGCAATCTCGAACGCGGTGGCCAACGCCATCGGCGTGCGCGTTCCCTTTCTCCCACTTACTCCCGATCGAGTACTGGCCGCGCTCGAACAGAAGGCAGGTGCATGATGCGAGCCTTTGAATATGCAAGCCCTGAGACCAAAGAGCAGGCATCAGGACTGCTGGGCGCAAGCTGGGGCCAAGCTGAAATTCTCGCGGGCGGCACCGACTTGCTGGCACTCATGAAAGATGACATCGTCCAGCCCAAGCGCCTGGTGAACATCAAAGAGATCTCAGATCTTCGCGGTGTGACGTACAACTCCAACGGCTTGCGCATCGGAGCGCTGACCACACTCGGCGATCTGGCCGACAACGCCGACGTGATTCAGAACTACCCTGCGTTGGCAGACGCGTTGAACGATGCTGCCAGCCCGCAGATTCGCAACATGGCGACGCTGGGAGGAAACCTTTGCCAGCGTCCACGCTGCTGGTATTTTCGCAACGGCTTCGGATTGCTTCCCAAAGATGCGAGCGGGAAAGACATGGTCGCGGAAGGCGAGAACCGCTATCACGCGATTCTCGGCAACGATGGTCCTGCAAAGTTTGTAAGCCCATCGAGTATTGCGCCAGTGCTGATCGCATACGGTGCGAAGATTCGGCTGGTCGGTCCCAAACCGCGGCGGGAGATCGCATTGGAAGACTTCTACGTCATTCCGAAGAGCGACGCGGAGCGGGAGCACGATCTCCTTCCCAACGAAATCATCACCGAGGTCGTGCTGCCGCCTTCGGCTCAACTGCGAGTTGCCCATTACGAGGTGCGCCAGAAGCAGGCCTTCGATTGGCCGCTGGCGTTGAGCGCGATAGCGCTTCGCATGAACGGTTCGACGATTCAGTCCGCGCGGGTGGTGTTGGGGTATGTCGCACCGAAGCCATGGATCTCCCCGGAAGCGGCGCAAGCGCTGGTCGGCAAGACGGCTTCAGAGGATGTTGCCATGGCTGCCGCCAACGCCGCGCTCGCGAGCGCCACGCCACTTAGTCATAACAGATACAAAGTCCAACTGGCGCGCGTCGCAGTGAAGCGCGCTGTCCTGAAGGCGGGAGGCGCCGCATGATTCCGGAATCGGATCGCTTCAACATTCATCACCCGAATCTTTGTCCATCCCTGCGATGGAAGGGCCAATTCATTCTTGCCGAACGCGATCCTTCAGTTCCGGCTTCGAACGACGGACTTTTCTGGTGCATCCACACTCAGACCTGTATAGGTCCCGACGGCAGACTGGCGGAGCCGGGCAACTGCTGTTCCGCGTTCCGCTCGTGCCACGGCACGGGAAAGTGCGGGTAGTCGCAGAACCCCATTTTTGGTGGCAGCGCAATATAATAATTGCAACCGGATCCATCTGTGGGGTTTTGCATGATTAGGGTTTTCCGCCTTCGCTGTTTTCACCTCGCTTTTCTTTGCAGCTTGCTGTTCGCCATACAAGCCTTTGCTCAATCGGGAGCCCCCGGGGCTTCCTCGCGCGACTTCAGTTACACCATCTCCACCACTCAGGTTTGGACCGACACTGGCGTAGACCTGCTGCCGGGCGACTCACTCGACATCACTGCCGCGCCGCCACCGGGCAGCGCCGTTCCCGATCGCCACGCTATCGCCACGTCGACATGCGATCCGAATGGCGCGAGTGATGCTCCCAAGACGGGGAATCTGCCAGCCGCGAGTGTGGCGCCGGGAGCGCTCATCGCCAAACTGGATTCGCAAGGTAGTGCACTTCTGGTAGGAAGCACGAAGCAAATTAAAGTGGACACTTCTGGCCATCTTTTTCTCGGAGTCAACACCGACGGGCCGCCGGCTTGCGCCGGAAGTTTCGCGGTAAAGGTCCACGTCACCTCTGGAGTCATGGCAACAACTCCGACAACCACATCCGCCCCTCCAGACGTGGCGAAGAACGCGACAGGCAGTACGACGCCTGGCACGGCGGGAAGCCAAGCTGCGGGGTCGGATGCCAACGGGTCGGCTGCTGACATCAAGAAAAAGCTGGCTGCTGCCGCGCAGGTTTGGATGCAAGGACAGTTTGGCACCGACAAACCGGCTGCTACTTCCTCTTCGTCTGCGGTCGGAGGCAACGCCGCTACCGCGACGCCGAGCACCGGCACACTTGATGTGTCGAAGGACAAGATCGATCCAACTCTCTCGAAAGACATCGATAGCCTGCCGCGCCGTGTCAACGACGAATTCAACAACATGGGCGACATGGTCAACTTCGTGATGGTCGGATCGAAAGAGCAAGTGCAAGCCGCGCTCGACGCAGCGAACTGGCATGTCGCTGACACTGACACCACCGAATCCGCACTGAAGGCGGTGCTCGAGACTTACCAGAAGAAAGACTACCTCACTATGCCGATGAGTCCGTTGCGGCTCTTCGGGCGCGTGCAGGACTTCGGATACGAGCAAGCCGAACCTTACTCGGTCGTTGCCAGCCGCCATCACTTCCGTATCTGGAAGGCCCCTTTCACTTACAAGGGTGAAACTGTCTGGGTTGGAGCGGGCACACACGACATTGGATTCGAGAAAGATCAGCGCAACGGCAAAGTCACGCACAAGATCGATCCGGCAGTAGACGGCGAGCGTGACAATATCGGTGGAAGTTTACAGAAGACGGGAAAGGTGAAGGACCTCTATTACTATCTGCCACGGGATCCGGTGCAGGACGCGAGAAATGCGACGGGGGGTGGCTATCATTCGGACGGAAGAATGGTAGTCATGATTTTGAAGTAAGCGAACCTTTGTGTCTCGTGATGGGACTCAGATCTGAAGTCTGAGGTCGGCCTCACTGCAGTTTTCCGTATTCCGCTTTCGCTTCTTTGAGGATGGGGACGTCGGGATCGGCGTCCTTCCACAACGCAAAAAAATTCTGATAGGCGACACGACTATGAGCCTGGTCGCCTTGCGCGGCTTGGGCCCGTCCCAGCCCCAGATTCGCCAGCGAGATCACCGGATCGAACGGCGAAATTCCGCGCAGATCGAGAACCTTCTGGAATGCCTGTGCAGCATCGCCGCCTTGACCCAGCTTCAGGTACGCTAGTCCGCGGAGGTAGAGCATGCCGGTGTTGGCACGCGAATACACCATTGCGCCGTCAGTTTCGTCGATGACTTTCGCGTAGTTGCCGTGCGAATATTCGGCAGTCGCCCTCACCAGCGGAAGCATCACGAACTGCATCATCGTGTCATAGGGGCGCTTGCTGACTACATCCTGCGCCAGTTTCATCGCTTGCTTGTCTTGCCCCTCAATCGCCAAAATGGTGGCGGCACTGAGAACGACCCCGGGAGCGGCGCTGATTTTCATTGCGCCCTGAGCGTCATCAAGCGCCATCTTCTTGTTTCCCGTAATTGCCTCGATCACTCCTTCTTGCGTGTAAATATTCGCGGCAATGTCTTTCAAGTTCAAGCGGAGTGCCCCATCTCGAGTTTTCTGCCCCAAGTCGCGGCCGGTCTTCATCTGTCCGGCGCAGAAGGCAAGAACGGAGCGGGTACCGACGACATTCAACTCACCGAGAGGGCCGACATTCGCTAACTGCAATTCGTGCTCCATGGTGGCGTTGTCGTTTTGCGCCCAGGCGATTCCCGCCAGTTGCTGATGTACCTGATTCAATCCCAGCTTGCGTTGCAGCATCTCGTTTAACGTGGCTTTGGCCTCTTCCAACCGGCCAAGACCAGCGTACGACTGCGCCAGATTGGAGTAGCCGCTTACTCCGTCGGGGTCATATTGGACTGCCAGGCGGGAGTTCTCGAGAGCATTTTCATACTGACCTAACTGGCTGTAAATGGCGGCGAGATTGTTGTATGGGATCCAATCTCTCGGATAAGTCTGCTTATATAGTTCCAGCGCCGTAATGCCTTTATCTAATTGTCCATCATCGGCGTAATAATGCGACATGATGTACAGCTTCTCGTGTTCGCTGGCGCGGTCGCGCAGTTCGAACGCCTTTTGCCGATTCTGCTGCGATAACTCGAATTGCCCCATGTTGCTGTACACCGTGCCCAATCGCGCATAAGCCATGGCAAAATTCGGATCGAGTTCGATGGCGCGTTGATAGAGCGGCAGCGCCTTCAATTCGTCCCCGGAGTTGTGCTCGGTGTCGGCCAGACTCAAAGCCTTCAGCGCTTCAAGAGACGATGTCGTCGCTTCCGACAACGGCTTATCGTACTTTTGCACCGAGACCAGCGATTCTCCCAGCTTCCGGCGCAGACTTGTTCCCGCTTTATGCAGGGAATTCAAAACGTCTTCCTTGCTCGATGCCTGTACCTCTTCGCGGGCCAATGCCTCGCCGGACGAGGCATTTACGGCATCGAGGCTGACCACATATTGGGTGCCGATGTTCGAAATCGATCCGTTCAACATCGCCTTGATGCCGTCGCGCAGGCAAATCTCGCGACCGACTTCGGAACTGACGCGATCTTCCGGCGAGCGTCCCATGAACTGCAGCGTCTGGCGCACCTTCTGATCGGGGAAGACGTTGATGTAGGGAGACTGCTCCAGATCCACAGCGACCGCTTTTTTCAGCGTTCCATCGAACACCGGGTCGGCCGTGGTGTTCACGAAATCGGTGATGAGAATCGAATCTTTCTCGGTCATCCCGCCGTGCGCCTTGCGCGAGAAGAAGGTTCCGGCAAGACCCGCCAGCGCGATCGCTACCACCGCCCCAGTGAGGTATTTCCAGTAAGTGCGGGTGGTCTTGTCAGGACCGGGCACCGCTCGCAGGCGACCCGACGATCCTCCAGCGGCTGTCACGACACCTGACTCGGTATCGCGCTTCAGACGCTTCAGGTCGGCACGCGCTTCGGCGGCACTCTGGTAGCGAAGCTCGCGATCTTTCTCCAGCAACTTGTTGATGATGTCTTCGAGATGCGGCGGAACTCCGGGATTCAAACGTACGGGAGGAACCGGCGGGCGATTGAGAATGGCATCAAAGATGACTGCCGAAGTGTCTCCACGAAACGGCACCGATCCAGTAGCCATTTCATAGAGCACTGCGCCGAAGGAAAACAAATCGGTACGGGCGTCCAGATCCTTGCCCCGCGCCTGCTCCGGAGACATGTACGCAACCGTGCCCACGGTGCTTCCCGGACTGGTCAGGAAGTCTTCATCGACAGTGACTTGCGAACCCAAAGTGGCGCCGCCCAACACTGCCTCGGACTTCAGTGTCTGTTTCGCGAGTCCGAAGTCGAGCACCTTCGCCTGGTTCCGCGTGGTAACAAAAATGTTAGCTGGCTTGATGTCGCGATGGATGATGCCCTTGGCGTGGGCCGCATCGAGCGCATCGGCGATCTGGATGCTCAGATCGAGCATCAATTCCATCTCCATCGGCTGGCCGCTGATGCGCTGCTTGAGAGTCTGGCCTTCCAGCAGCTCCATGGCGATGAAGTAGCGCCCGTCTGACTGGCCGATTTCGTAAATGGTGCAAATGTTCGGGTGATTCAGCGCCGAGGCCGCGCGCGCTTCGCGCTGAAAGCGCTCGAGCGCAGCGGGATCTTTTTCCAACTCTCCGGGCAGGAACTTGAGCGCGACGTGCCTTCCGAGATTGACGTCTTCCGCTTCATACACCACGCCCATGCCGCCACCACCAAGCTGCCGCAGGACGTGGTAATGCGAAATCGTCTCGCCAATCATTAAGAGCCCGCTCCAAGGGAATCGTTTGATGGTAGGCTGTGCCCGCAACGCAAGTCAACGTCGCCAGAAACAACCGTTTAGCCAAAAAGGACCACTCCCCACAAAATCAATGTACGCAGATTCGTGCTCCGCAGTTCCCTTGGCTGTACAGTTTTGTCGTGTGAATGTTGAGGCTTTCCCCGCGAGGCCACTTTGGAGGACAATAGAAGAATCAGTGGGTGAGGTGGCCGTCATGCGTTTCCGCAGTCTTTCGATTCTCTGCACCGTATTTATCTTTTCGTCGTTAGTTCTCGCACAACAAATCCGAGGGCAATACCTGGAAACTCGCAGCGCCGATGTTTACACCGGGCAATGCTTCGCCAATGGAGAAGTCAATCTGGTGGGGAACGAGGCAATCCTTGCCTGGCATGTGGAAAACGGAAGCTGGAACGGGGTTTCGCTCGATGGATTGACAGTGGCTGCTGCTGTGCGCGCTCACGGAACCTTGGGTGATCCCTACGAGAGTCCTTATCCGGCGCAAGCGGTCGTCATCGTCGATGAGCAGGCAAGTTCGCAACAACGGGCCGCGTTGATCGCATTCGCGCAGCAGATGGGCGGGGAACTGCTAAGCAACGTCCGCCAGGTGATTCCGGCGCCGATGGAACTGGTGGTGAATCCTGACAAGCATGGAGTCGCTATACTGCGCGCCGGACAGTTCGCTACGGTGCAGACGCGCTCTATTGGCGAGTTTGATCATGTTTGCGGAAACGAAGTAACTTTTTATCCTCCGCTGGCGCCGACCACCCATTCGATGCCCGCGGTTGCGATGACTGATTCCTACCAGGGACCGGGTCTCGGCGTTGAATGGGAATCGCACGGTAAGCGCAGCGCGTTCGTAGGAAGCTTCACGCGATGAGTGTTGCTGATACTTCGTTAGGACGCAATCGTTAGACGAAGTACATGATGACGGGCGCGGATGGGTTTGGAATTGAGCTTAGAGTTTTTCACTTCTCATGATGGTCCTACGACTCCGGACACGCTTTGTACCTTACCCTGGGCATCAAAGAAGACAGCGAAACTGGCCCGCACCGCTCCCACATAGGTAAGCGACATGTTCCAAGGGTGGCCGTTCATCTGCTGTTCGAGAACCTGCGCCAGTTCGTCCCGGGAAGTGATCTTCTGCGGCTCATCCTTCCCCATTAAGCGAATGGAGGAAGAGTTAAATGAAAGTGAGAGACCCGGCTCAGGAGCCGGACGCTCCGAATAAGCGTGGCCCCAAGTCCACTCGCCTGAGGCCTGGAGCACCTCGTTCACGGTCATTCCGCGTCGGATGCGGTAACTGGCCCAACTCGCCTGCACGCAGGCGTTCTGCGTAAATAGCAGCAGCAGGATAACCGCGAACACGATTCGGACAATCTTCTCCGATTTCTTAATGGCCATGAGCGCTGCTCGCGAATATGCCTTGAGGCTACTCGGATGGTACCTCTGTTTACTGGGAGCCCTCACGTTACGGAGGTCATCGAAAAGGCCCAGAGAGCCGGAAGAAAGAGCGCGGATATTGGCTGCGATAGCCAGGTCAGTTAGTGAAAAAATCGCTATTTCACTCATCGTGCGGTCAAAACGTGTAAACGCCTGGTTCTCGACAGTTATCAAGGGGTACGTATTTCAGTGCCGGACTGTCCAACGAAGAGAGTTGGTCGGTCCCCGCACCTTGGAAGCTTGGACGAACCGACATACGATTCAGATGCAGAGCGTCGAGGGGAATCAGGCCTTTGTTGCGTTGGAAACGCCATTCCACCCATGCGCGGCTGCTTCTGTTTCGCATTTCTGATTCGGTGAGCGGCGACCGTGGCACCAATACTTGAGGTGCGTTCGATCAGCAGAATGGGAATTTGGAGTTGAGCGAAAACAATGGGTTGACGTGAATCATCGTGAAATTAGCGAATGAAAATCCTAATTACGCACAAATCCCCGCAGAGAATTTCGAGTTTGAATTGTGGCGGCGGTGAACGACAATGCCCGTGAGGTAGGTGCACAAATGCCGCTCTTGTTCCTGGGTCTCGGAATTTGGTGTCTTGTATGAACGCTTGGAGAGGGACTGGACCAGATTTGCGCCCTAGGTTCGGCTCTCCAGCACCGGGTGAGACATTCGCCTCGGTGAAATCAGAATACAAAGACCTGCTTGCTCGACCGGAGAATGACGACTTTGCCGTGGAACTGGACTCGCGCCTTGCGTGCGCTCTTTACGAAGCAGGTAGGTACCTTGAAGCGATCCCACTATTTGAAGGACTCTCCAGACGAGAAACATTGGCAGACAAACAGCGCCTTCAGGTGCTGGCGAGTTTTCGCCTTCGCCGCTGATACGGGCTGGTCGTCTCTCGGAAGCGCAGCCTCTGCTTTTCGAGGCGATGACGGGCAACGACCCAAGCTCGGCCTGCCAAACCGCGTCCGATTATCTATCGAAAATCGGAAAAACCTCATTAAAGTTGTAACGTATAGCAACAGCGAAACTAGATCTCGCTGCTAGCTGGCGAAAAATCGCCATTACGCTCATCAAGGGTCAGGATTGCTTGCTCCATCGATGACGCTATTTCACCTGCCACTTGACGTTCCACTTTTTCCACTTGTCACGGCGTTCCCCCAATTCATCCAGCACGTAGTATTCGCCGTCAGGCACGTCACTGCCACCTTCCTTGCGAACGTACGCGAACGCCCTGAGCTTATGGTGGTCGTCGTAGTAAATCAGAAATTCAACAGGGAACCAGTCCGCCTCGGATGATGCAATTTCGCGCATCTGCCCGACACCCTTGAAAGGTCTCAGTCGCGGTTTCGTGTTGACACGTCTGATCACGGCGGGATTATAGTCCTGCAGGTATGACTGGCGAAAATCGCTATTTCACTAACTACTGGCAGGGAAAACATTCTCTCCACGGTCACGGGTGAAATCGCCTGGGCGCATCCATCGGGAAACGCCCTCTTTAAACAGCCTTAGGATCGTTCGGCGGTTCTCGAGAACGACTCGCAGCCACGACGACTTCTTCAGCATCGGGAAATAGATTCCGCGAAAACAAAGACGCGCCAGAAAAATATTGACGCGATCCCCCACATGCTGATCGTCCAGGGCCGCGACTGCCTCAGCCAGCGCTTCCGGGCTATAGGAGTGTGCCCAACCGTAGTTCACTTCGGCATGCGCTTCTTCTATCGTCATCTTTAGCGGAGTGTGCGCCATGGTGAAGGGAACGAAATCCAGCCAGTGTCGCGGGCGGGTGAGCCGTCCAGCGGCTTCCAGTCGCTTGTATAAAGGCGTCGCGGGTAATGGCGTGAGCAGTCCGAAGATCGGCAGCCCTGGAGGCCATGTGCGGACCTGCTGCAAGGTGCGTTCGGCGACCCCCGCAGTGTCGTTATCCATCCCGAAGATGAACGAGGTGATCGCGTAAACATTGCGTTTTGCCAGTCGCTCAAGCACGCCGGCATACTCACTGGGATGATTGAATCCTTTATTCACGTCCTTGAGATTTGCCGGATCGACCGACTCCATGCCTATAAAAATCCACTTGCCTCCAGAGGCAGCGATGAGATCGACCAGTTCTTCGTCGCGCAGGAGATTGGCGCTGATCTGCGCTATCCAAAAGACTTGGGCTTTCGCCGCGATGATGTCACGCAGCAGGGACTTGGTGCGCTTAACGTTGATGGCGAAGTTGTCGTCGATGAAGAAAACGGCGATCTGGCCTCCCTCTTTGTGGGCGCGGGCTTTCAGCAGGAGCAATTCGTTGACGACACTTTCATTCGTGCGGAAGCGAATCGAGTCGCCGAAGAATCCAGTAACCGTGCAGAACTCGCAGCCGTAAGGGCAGCCTCGCCCCGACTCAACCGGCACGATGCGAAATGTTCCCCAACCTTCCCGGAAATTCTTCAGCAAAGGATGCATCAGTTTGGGAACGAGATTGAACTGGCGGAGATCAAGCTTGTCCCACGGAATCCTGGGATAGTGACTCAGGGAAGGCTTGCGCTCTTTGCCCATCGCATCCACAGGTGCGTAGATTTCCTTGAGCTCACCGCGAACAGCATCTTCGACGATTTGCGGCCAGGTCTCATCAGCTTCTCCCAAGGCAACGGCATCGGCATGGCGCGGGCCCCCCTTACGGCCGAGAGCTTCCTCGGCTTCTTCGGTCACGTGCGGCCCTCCCATGACCACCGGAACTCCCGTCGCGCGAATCGCGTCCGCCATGCAATACGCTCTGGCGACCATCCTGGTCATGGCGCCGATACCAACCAGCCCGATTTTCTGGTCGCGGACGAATTGCGCAATCTGGATCTCGTCCATCGGTTGGGCATTGCCATCGACCAGCAGCACTTCATGTCCGGCAGGTGTGAGTGCTTGCAGCAGGAACATCCAGAGGTGGGGCATGAAGTTGCGGGTCACGCCGTTGTCAGGGTTGTAGAGGAGAATTCGCATGATGCTCCTTTAGGGCGTTCGCCACACTGAGTCGGTTACGACGATCCCGGAGGGCCGGGCATCTCAGAATGTGTCTTGCGAACTAAAAGTCCCGATCCAACCGCGCCAAACGTCTGAGGCGTTCCCCAGTCCCACAATTTCTTCCATCCCCACTTCTCAAACCACGCGAACGTGCCGACGATATCGGACGCGTTCAAGAGTGTCAAACCTTTGGCTTCCATAACGAAAGCAGAATACACCCGGAGAAATGAGGGATTTGACCTGTTGTTGCAAATCGTCATTCCCCTTACTGGCCGGTATTGCGGAGATCGATGGCTTCGAAATGCTTCGGTCAAGCATGAGGGAGACAATCGTGAAAATCGAAGTGATCGGTAACACGACCCATGGCTCTGGCTTGACCCGAATTAGTGGATTGAAGTTGGTTGTTCTCAGCCTGTGCGAAGCCGCGCTCGATTGAGCGCACCCATTTACCGACAGCAGTTTCCTTGCGCTGACGTTAGACCAAGTGCCTTCGGAAAATCAATACCGCACATACTGTATTTGCCGTGGTTTCAGAAATCGGACCTCGGACATCGGGCGTCGGACCTCAGGATTCACTGAGGACGTTTCTTAGGAGAGGCGGACCGGCGTTTCTTCTGCTACTACGCAGCCGACGGGCGAGGACGCCCGTCCTCCATCGCAACTACGGTTCGATACCGGCGTTGGTTTCGCCGCTGACTTCGGCGACGCGGGGATAGGATGTCGGTTTGCGGCGACGCAGGTCCGTCGGCAATTTGGACTTAGTGATCCACAATCCCGCGGCGACGACGGCGGCCCAGGTGATGGTGATCAAGCCGAGGGCTTTCAGGTCGGCGGTGCGGCTGTTGCTGGCGATCACCAGCTTCGCGACTTCGAAGCTCAGCACTCCAGCGACGCAAGCGGTGAGTCCGGCTTTGGCGACTTCTCCCCATTCCAGTTGATTGATGGGAACCACTTTTCGCATGTGTAGCAGGATGGCGAGGGCGAGCGTGTTGGCGACGATGCCGACGTCGGAAGCGATGGCGAGGCCGACGGTAGAGAGTCCGTGATAGAGCGCGGAATAGATCGGCAGCGAAGCCAGCGTGATGATGCTGCTCGCGACCATGGGAGTGAGAGTGTTGCCAGCGGCGTAGAAGGCGCGAGAGTAGAGTCCTTGAGCTGACCAGAAAGCCAGCGAAAACGTGAACCAGAAGAAGTAGACGGCAGTCTCTTGCGAGTCGTGAAAGACAAAGTGTCCGCGGCGGTAGACCAGATCGATCAGCGGCAGCGCGGCGGCCATCATGAAGCTTGACGCCAGCAGCGAGGCGGCGATGATGCGGTAGACGGACCCGTTGACCGTGTCGGCAAATTCCTGGAAACGTTTTTCCCCAAACAATTTGGCAAAGAACGGGAGCGAGGCCTGGCTGGTGGCTTGTCCCAGGACCGCGATGGGCACGGCGAAGAGACGCTTGGCGTAGTTGAGGCGGGTGATGTCTCCGGCGGAACCGGAGGCGAAGTAGCGCAGGATCCAGTCATCGGCCGTGACTAGTGAAACTCCCAGCATCAGGGGGATGGAGAGGCGCACCCACTCTCGGAACGCAGGATTTTTCGTGTCGAACGAGATGCTGTAGCCGGTGCCGATGCGGGCTGCGCCGATAGCGTTGACGAGGAACGGGCCGATGAAGCTGCCGACGAGGGCTCCGTAGGCGAGCGACGAGATGCCATAACGGTGCGAGCCGATGATTCCGCCGGCGATGATCGCGACGTTATAGAGCAGCGGCCCGAAGGCGGGCAGCAGAAAAAGGCGGCGCGAGAGCAGGACGGCAGAAACGACTCCGCCAACATAGAAGAAGATTTGCGCGGGCAGCAGGATGCGTGTCAGGTGCACGCACAGCTCGAGTTGTTCAGGATTGAATCCGCTGAACATGTGGCGCTCGATCTGCGGGGTAAAGATTTCGGCGAAGATGACACCAATCGAGAGCACAACGGTCATCACGGTGATAATGATCGAGAAGGTTTTCTGCGCTTCATCCTCTTTGTTCTGCGCGAGGAAGCGGGTGTAGATGGAGATGAAGGTGATGGAGGCGGTGCCTCCGGCAACGATGTAGTTGAGCCAGTCAGGGATGGTGAAGCCGGCGACGTAAGCGTCTGTGGCGGGCCCGGCGCCGAAGGCGTAAGCGATATAGGCTTCGCGGACGTATCCGATGACGCGCGAGAGCATGATGGCCGACATCAGCAGCAGCGTGGCGGAGAAGGCGCTGTGCTGATGGGATGGGCGGAAGAGACGCAGGATGCGGGTGGTAAGACTGGCTTGGGAAGTCGGCATTCCTGTGGGAATTCTACACGCAGAGCACCCTAACGCCGTGTGCATTCCGGGTGCTCCGCGCTTTCAGTTTGAGCGAAAGAGCGGCACACCCGGCCGAACGGAAAACTAGAGAACTGCTGTTCACTTTTTCAGAATCACACCCACGAAGCCGCTGTTGTCACACGTGTAGCAAGCTGAGGCATTGGCTACGACCAGATCGACTCGGCCGTCTCCGTTGAGGTCGGCGGTGGTCACGGCGTGACATTCTCCGGCGCATGACAGCGTCACTCTCTTCGAAAAATCTCCCGCGCCGGTGCCGAGGAAAATGTCGAGCGTCTCGGTAACATACGAATTGGTTGCAACTAGGTCGAGGTTTCCATCGTGATTGATGTCAGCCACGGCAATCGAGAGCGTTTCTGTTCCGCTGTTACGGTAAACTTTCGCTGATTGAAAAGTACCATCTCCGTTACCCAGTCGGACACTCACAGCACCCTTGGTCGAGCCACCGCAAGAGGTTCCCATCACCGCACAGGTCGAAACCATGAGATCAAGGTGTCCATCATGGTTGAGGTCTGCAAGTGTCACCGTGTAGGTATCGTTCTTGCTCGTCGGATAGTTGACTGGCGAACCGAGGCTGCCGTCGCCATGGCCCAGCAGTATTCCGACCGTGTTCCCAACTACATTTCCGATGGCGACATCTGGATTGCCATCCCCGTTAAGGTCACCGATGGATACCGAGTCTCCTAATGCTGCGCCGGAGTCATAGGTGGACGCGGGCTGGAATGTCCCATCGCCATTTCCGAGGAGAACTCCTACCAAGCCGTGTGCGGTCCAGCAATCGCTGCCACACTCGCCGACGACGACGTCGAGCTTGCCATCGCGATTGAGGTCGGCCACTGCGATTCCGCCGATGCTCGATCCGCCTCCCGCGTCGTAGTAAACGACTGGCCGAAAGGTCCCGTCTCCGTTGCCTAGCAACACACCCACGGCCACGGTCGGGCACAGGCCGGTGGAGCAACTTCCCGTCACCAGCAAATCCAGCTTCCCATCCCCATTCACATCGGCAATTGCGATGGTGCCCAACCCCCCGACGGCCACGCCGAGGTTATAGCTCACGGCGGGCTGAAAGGACCCGTCGCCGTTTCCCAGCAACACCCCCACGGTGCTAAATAAAGGCGAGGTGCAGGTGCTGTCGTTCCCACAATAGTTGACGACAGCCAGATCGACGCGGCCATCGCCATTCAAGTCTCGTGCGGCGAGCGAATTTGCGGAGTATCCACCCGACGGATACGTCACCGTCGGATAGAACGGACTGCCTGTAGCCGGGACGAGGAAGGTGACTGTTTCAAGTTCAGGATCTGAGCGGGCGCGGCGGGCACAAGCGAACCGTGACCATCGCAGGACGCGGCAGGGAAGCACCGTACTAATGCGAAGTCGAAGTTGGCGGAGTGTCATTGTGAACCTCCTGTGAAAAATCAAGATCTCGGGAATTTCGCTCTTTCGAGCCTGGAGACGGGGAAGGACGGGGGAGAACTTTGTCGCCCCAGAGGTTAGCACCGGGTGTTACTGCGGTCAACGTGAGTCCAATTGTCAAAATGGGACATTTAGGGGCATCCGCAACATAGTCCGGCGCTGCGTCGGCAACCGGAGAGCGCTTTCGACCCTCCAAGTGTTTCAGTCGAAGGAGGAAGTATGTGGTGTGGGGGGCAAGCAACCCGTCGTACGGCTGTCCTAGCGGGAGCAATATTATTCTTAGGTTCCATAGCCAGCGCGCAAACATTTCAATCTCTGTTGTCATTTCCGGGCGGAACGGAAGGGTCTTATCCGGCGAGCAACAGTATCGTGATCACACAAGGAGCGGTTCTCGGAGGCGCCTCGCAAGGCGGCGATACTACGTGCGGTTCGCAAGGGTGCGGGGTGATTTACAGGCTGACGGCCAATGGGACTGAGACCGTGCTCTACGCATTTAAGGGCTCATCCGCGAACGACGGATCGACCCCGAACGCTCCCGTGATGAATCCTGTGACACAGAATGTAGAAGGGACGACCTCGGGAGGGGGGATTAATAGCGCCGCATGTCCCAACGGTTGCGGGACGGCGTATACGCTGGACAGCGCCGGGGGGGAAGCCGTTCTGCATGCTTTTGCGGGATCGCCGGATGGCAACGAACCGATTGGGATTCCGGTGCTGGCGCCAGACGGCACATTGTATGGAGTGACTTTCTACGGCGGCGGTTCGGCCGGAACAACAGGAGCGGGGACAGTGTTTGCGATTGATAGCGCAGGCAACGAGTCCATTGTGTACCGTTTTACCGCTCCTCCGGATGGGACAAATCCTAACGGCTCGCTGGTGCGGGACGCGGCGGGGAATCTCTACGGCACGACCACTTACGGTGGAAGCGGACACTGCAACAACGGTTTCCTTCCGGGCTGCGGAATCGTGTTCAAGATCGATTCGGCAGGAAATGAAAGTGTGCTGCATAGCTTTACCGGCGGCAGCGCAGGCGAGTATCCGAATTCGCTGCTCATCGATGGAAGCGGGAATCTATACGGCTCCAGCTTGTACCACAATCAGGGAATGATTTTTAAGATCGATACAGGTGGAACATACAGCCTGGTGTACACGGCAGGACTGGCGATCAGCAATCTGGTAGTGAGGAATTCCGGCGGTTTTTTTGTGACCGAGTATGGCGGAAGCAGGTGTCCCGACGGGTGTGTGGCAGAACTGCTGCCGAATGGAAACGGATACAAGCCCCAGCTGCTGAGAATTTTCAGCGGCAACGATGGAAATGAAGCGGACAGCTTGGTGTTGAGTCAAGGCGCGCTTTATGGGACGACCTATATAGGAGGAACGGCAGGTTTCGGGACGGTCTTCCGCATTACGCCGTAAGGTTCGAAACTTCGGGTGCGCCGTTCTTTCGCGGGGTTTGCGAAAGAGCGGGGCGTTCTTTGATATCCGGCTTTGATTAGCCGTGTTTTTGATCGATAATCCACCGGTGACTGATTCTTCTACCCTTCACGACTCCAGCGCCATTCTTAAGCGGTCGTTTCGGCGGGCGTTTCCTCCGGCGGTACGCGGCGAGGGCGTCTATGTTTGGGACGCATCGGGAAAGCGTTATTTGGATTTTTCGGGATCGGCCGCCGTTAATTTCATTGGGCATGGCGTGGCGGAAATTCCGGCCGCGATGATGGACCAGGCGCGGCAGTTGGAGTTTGTGCATACCAGCCAGTTCACGACTCCCGTGGCCGAGGAGTACGCGCAAGAGTTGATCGAGTTTGCCGGAGAGCATTTTCGCGGCGGAGCGGTCTTCTTCACCTGCGGCGGATCGGAAGCGGTCGAAAGCGCGTTGAAATTGGCGCGCCAGTATCAAGTGGAGATCGGCCAGACGCGGCGGTACCAGGTCTTGAGCCGCGAGCAGAGTTATCACGGAGCGACGCTGGGCGCGCTGTCGGTTTCGGGGAATAAGAAGCGGCGCGAGATCTATCTGCCCATGGTGCGGGAGTTCGCTCACATCGGAATTCCCTATTGTTATCGCTGCACGTACGACTGCACCGACGGCTGCATGAACTGCGGGCAGCAATATGCGGCCGAGTTAGAGCGTGCGATCGTGGCGGCTCAGGGCGAGGCGGCGGCGTTTATTTTTGAGCCGGTGAGTGGAGCGACGTTGGGGGCGGTGCTGCCTCCGATGGGTTATCTGAAAAGCATGGAGGAAGTTTGCCGCAAGCATGGTGTGCTGCTCATCACCGATGAAGTGATGACCGGCATGGGACGCACAGGACGGAATTTTGCAATCGAACATTGGGATGTGAAGCCTGACATCCTGGTCACAGCCAAGGGCATGTCGAGCGGATACGCGCCGTTGGGGGCGGTGATCGCGACGCAGAAAGTGGTGGATGCGATCGCGTCGGGTTCGGGAGCGTTCCTGCATGGGTTCACGTACAACGCGCATCCGATCTCCGTGGCAGCGGGGCGCGCGGTGTTGCGGTATTTAGAAGGGCATCGTCTGGTGCAGGCAGCAGAGACTTCGGAAGCGAAGATGCGGTCCGCGCTCGACGGCTTGCGGGAGTTGAAGGCGGTGGGCGATGTCCGCGGGATCGGTTTGTTGTGGGGCGTCGAGTTTGTGGCGGATCAGAAGAGCAAGCAGCCTTTTCCTCCCGAAAAGAATTTCTCCGGACGCGTGGGGATGGCAGCAGCTAAACGAGGGTTGCTGGTGTATCCCATGCAGGGGTGTGTGGATGGAGTGGCCGGGGATCATTTGCTGATCGCGCCCCCAGCGGTGATTGATCGCGAGCAAATCGATTGGGCGGTGGGAGTGCTGGCGGAAGCGATTGGGGAGGCGGGGGTCGGGCTTTACGCCTCGGTGCCCTCCTAAGATCTGAAGCGCTGCGCGCCAGATCCTTCGCCCTTTCGGGCTCAGGATGACGTCTTTCTCGAATTATCTTGCCTGCCATCATTCCTATAATCAATTACTTATGCGTTGATCTCAGCTTGAGGGCGGTTTTACCTCCGGTGCATTGCCGATTTGCGTCTGCAGGGGCAGATTGAGCATGCGCGGAGGGGTTATGGCCAGTCCTTTGATTGACTACTGCGAGCAGGCGAATCCGGTGGTGTTGCGTGAGATGAAGATCGCGAAGCCATTCCAAAATGCCCGACGGGTTCACGGGGCGTTGTCGGCGGGCCTTGAGAAGCGGGCGCTGGTGTCGATTGCGGAACGGACCCCGACTTGGATCGGATCGGACACGCTGACCCTGATTGGGTTCTTTGGCCAGATCATGGCCGGGGTGAGCTATGCGATGGCTCGGTATCACCGCTACTGGCTGGTGATTGGGATAGGTTTTCTTGCGACGAACTGGCTGGGCGACAGCCTCGACGGCACCCTGGCGCGGGTGCGGCAACAGCAGAGGCCGCGGTATGGTTTTTACGTTGATCACATGATCGACAGCATCGGCGCGGTGGCGATGATGGGCGGGCTGGCGCTGTCGGGGTATATGCATCCGTATATTGCGACCGGGTTGCTGGTGGCGTTCTTGCTTTTGTCGATCCAGTCTTATCTAGCCACCTACACCTTGAGTGAATTTCATCTTTCGTTCTGGGCATTTGGTCCAACGGAGTTGCGGATTCTTCTGATGGTTGGCAACTTGGCCCTGCTGCGCTGGCCGATTGTGTTACATCATCAATACCGCTTGTTCGATGTGGGTGGAGCGATCGGGCTGGCAGGAATGGTGGCGATGCTGATTTACATCACGGCGAAGAATACGCGGAGGCTTTATCGGGAAGAGAGGATTCGATGAGCTGGCGCACGACCGGAGCCCGGTGGCTGAAATTCAATGCCGTGGGCGGGATTGGGATCTTGGTGCAGCTGGTGATGTTGGCAGTTTTGAAGAGCGGGCTGCATCTGGATTACTTGTTCGCGACTACGTTGGCGGTCGAGGCGGCGGTGATTCATAACTTTTTGTGGCATGAGAGGTTCACCTGGGCGGATCGGGTGAGGGAGTCGAGTTGGGCGCGGTTTGGGAAATTCAATTTGACGACCGGGTTGTTTTCGATTCTTGGGAACTTGGTGCTGATGAAGGCTTTGGTGGGATGGGCTGGAGTCAATTACATGGTGGCGAACGGGATTACCATCGCGGCGTGTTCGTTGGTGAACTTTGTGGTGAGTGATCGGGTGGTATTCAGCAGCTAGTGTCCCCCAAAATCTGACGTCATCCCGAGCGAAGCCAAGGATCCGACGTGGAGCGTGATGAGTTTAGGGTCGAGGCACTGCAGGCCAGATCCTTCGCCCCGTCGGGCTGAGGATGACGCCGACTTCCCATATAACGCGTGAGGTTGGTCTGTTCACCAGTGCTCCGCCCTGTCGCAAAAACCGCGCCAAGAACGGGCCCCGAGGTTTACCCCGGTCGGCACTACTTTTTCGAACTTCTTTGGGGTTACTGACGTACCTCTTTCTGGCTAGGCGCGAGGGAGATCATTGCCTATCATTCCCGTAGCGCGAGGTGCGTCCACTTGATTGAACTTACTAACCTCCGAAAAGAATACGATGACCTGGTTGCGGTCTACGATCTCAACCTCAAGATTCCCGAGGGCGAAATCTACGGGCTGATCGGCCCCAACGGTGCGGGAAAGACGACCACCATCCGCATGGCGTGCGGGCTTTTGACGCCGACGCTGGGACAAGCGCTGGTGGCTGGCATTGATGTGGATCGCGAGCCCGAGAGAGCGCAACAGAACATCGGCTACCTGTCGGACTTTTTCGCCGTCTACGAGGATTTGAAGGTCTGGGAATACCTTGATTACTTCGCGCATGCTTACAAACTTTCCGAGGCAAGCATTCCGCAGCGAGTGACGGAAGTAATTGCCGAAGTTGGCTTGGAGATAAAACGCGATGCATTGATTGCCGGGCTTTCCCGCGGCATGAAGCAGCGGCTGGGGATCGCACGGGCGATTATTCACCGGCCGAAAGTCTTGCTGCTCGATGAACCTGCTTCGGGGCTCGATCCGAAGTCGCGGCTCGAGTTGCGCAAGCTGCTGCTCGCTTTGCGCGAGCAGGGCGCGACTATTCTGATTTCCTCGCACATCCTCACCGAACTGGAAGGCTTTTGCACTTCGATCGGCATCATGGAGCGCGGCCACATGGTGCGCAGTGGCCGGATCGAAGACGTCACTGCGGCGGAATACTCGTCGGTGTTGATCAGAGTCAGTTGGGCGGGCGACGGGATCAACACGGCTGAAGAGCTTCTGAAGAAAGACGCTCACGTTTCTGATGTTCATTTAGCGGCGGTGGGAGGCACGTTCCGTTTCGCTGGCTCGGAAGACCAGTCGGCAGCGCTGCTTGCGGCGTTGATCGCGGCGGGAGTCCGGGTGTCATCGTTTGCGGAGGTCAAGCAAACGGTGGAAGACATTTACATGAAGATCTCGAAGCACGAGGTGATGTGATGCTGCGATTTTGGCGAAATCCTGAATTCGTGAGGCACTTGCGAGCCCAAATGCGGCCGATGCGGGCATTCACGGTAGCGGCAGTAGTGCTGGTAGTTTGCGGATTGGTGTGGATGAGCTGCTGGGCGGCGCAGCAGGGAGATCTGGAACTCACCAAGCACGCGGCGGAACAATTCGGCGGCCACTGGGTGGCGAAAGTCGACGAGATGCAGAGGGATTTCGTCAAGCTAGTCTCGTTGATGTTCTTCAAGTGGTTGGTGGGGATGCAGGGTGTGGTACTGACTTTCTGGTCGATGGCGGCCTGCGCCCAATCGGTGCTGGGCGAACGGGACCGGAAGACATGGGATTTTCAGAGAACGGCAAGATTGAGTCCGGGAGAGATGGTAGTGGGCAAACTTTTGGGAGAGCCAGTGCTTGCTTATTTCATTCTCTTGTCTTCCCTGCCACTGTCATTAGTCGCGGGATTGGTTGGCGGTGAATCAGTCTCCGCATTGCTTTCCATCTACGCGGTTCTGGTCGCGAACGCTTTGTTCCTTGGGCTGGCGGGCCTCTGGTTATCGACCATGCTGGAGAGCCGCAGCCGGGGGCTTTTTGTCATCGGGGCGTTGAGCTTGATCGGTTTGAGTGTGGTGAGCATCGAGATGGCACGATCCCACTTTCCTGGCTTGGCTGCCTTCAGCCCTTACATGGAGATTGGCACCAGGCTCGGCGGATTCGAGTATCAGCGGCTTGATCGGCCCACGCTATTTGGGCAAGGAGTACCGTGGGCGGAAATGAGCTTGCTCTTATACGTCGCATTCGGAGCATGGTTGGCGCTGCTGTTGGTGCGCAACATCAAGCGTGATTATCCTGACCTGCGACCATTCTCGCGTTGGCAGGCGCTGGGGTTTGCAGCCTTCCTGAACTTTCTGATCTACGCGTTGTTTCGCCCCAGCAGCGAGATCGATAACGTCACGTCGCGTGAGCTGGTGACGTGGGCGGCGATAATGAACGGAGTGATTCTATTTGTCGTGGGCCTGGCGACTCTCACTCCGCGCGAGCGGTTGAAAGTCTGGTGGCGAGAGCGCGCCGGAGGCCGGGTCAATCTGTTTTCCGAGGACGGCTTGCCCTGGCCGTGGATCGCGCTCTCGGCAGTCGTAGCGTACGCCTTGATGATCTGGGGCTTACTGGCGTGGCGTCACGCGTTGTCGTTCGATGGAGACGCGCTCAAGAGCGCCGGCATTATGATGCTGGCCGTAGCGATCTTCGTGATCCGGGATGTGCTGTTTCTTCAATGGTGCATCCTGACCCGGCTGCGCCAACCGGTAATGAAAGGATTTCTTTATTTGTGTCTCTACTACGTGTCAACGATGATTGTGGGTGCGGTGTTCTTCCGATATTCCTCAGGCGCCGGAGAATGGGTGTTGACTCTGCTTACTCCCGGATTGACGTTTGACCCGAAAGTTGTGGGCTTGCATTTCTCGGGAACGGTTTATTTGGGATTGGTCCTGCAGCTCGGAGTGATCGCAGCGATTCTGATGGCGATCGCCAGCCGTTTGAGCAGGCCAGCGATGGCTCCGGTGTTGGCGGCAGCTTAGGTGTTACTTTGGACGCGCTGTTCGTTCGGGGCCTGCGGAGGGGCGGGTGATTTTCTGTCAACGAACGAAATGCGGCCCTGTCGCAAGAGCCGCGACAAGGGTTGGGCACCCACGGTTGGACTTTAGTCTTGGTGCTGGCGCTCTACTGACCAGATGTCTTCTGGCTTCTGTTCGAAGGGGTACACGTGGACCATCCAGCCGAAGATCTGCGGCATGAATTTGCCGCCTTCGGCGTCGCAGGCTTCCTTGGTGATAATGGATCCGTGTAGACCAAACTTAGCGTTCGGGCCAAACAATTCTTTGCGCTTGTCTTCCGGAGGCAGGCAGAAGTTCACGTGGGCATGCCATTGGGCGATGCTCAGCGGGACTCGGCTGTTGAGATCGTCTTCGGTGGAATTCTTTTTCGCCGTATACATCACGCCGACCAACGTGTAATCGTCGCCATGTTTTTCATAGAGCAGCGACGTCGGGTGGTCGGGATTGAAGCGGTTGGCGGCTTCGAATCCGTACCAATAGTTGGTGAAGTGGTATTGCCTCTGCGGGATCTCTGGATGGAAGATCTTGAAACCGTCGGCTAGGGCAACGCGGTAGTCTTTGTATTTCTCGGCAGCTTTGCGGGCAGCGTCGACCACTTGGGCAGCTTTTTCTTCGTCCCCGGGCTTGAGGTCGCGGAGCGCGGTCATCTTCATGTGCGGGCCCATATCCATGTGGTGGCCCTGCATGGCTTCCATGGCGTGCGCGCTGCCGTCGCCCATTCCCGCCATGTCGTGCATGTCGGCGCTGGTCATCTTCGATGAATCGTGACCAGACATATCCATGCCGGCCATGTTATCGGCCGGCTTTGCGTCTTGCGCGGCGGATGAAATCGTCAAAAGGGCGGCGAGGGAGATGCCCGCCAGAAGGTTTCGCGTCCTCATAAAATCACCCCGAGAATACTAACCCTGAACCAAGGCCGGGGTTTCTGCAATCGAAGACAAGTTACAAATCATTACGGGAGTAATAAATCACGCGCTCTGAGGTACTTGGCGGGGCTCTGGGATAAGGCCAAGGGAGGTCAGAAGAGCAGAAGCGGCTTCTGAGCCCGAGCGGACGCAGTCAGGCACGCCGATGCCGCGGTATCCATTCCCAATGAGGGCGAGGTGGGGCAGTTGCCGGCGCAGGCGTTCGATGCGCTCCAGGCGCTCGAGATGTCCGACACCGTACTGCGCCATCGCGCCCTTCCATTTGTAGACTCGCGCAAACTGGGGTTCGGCCGACAGGCCGAGAATGTCCCGCAATTCGCGGCGGGCTACCCCGAGGATTTCTTCTTCAGAGAGTTGGAGGATGGCTTCGTCGCGCGCGCCTCCAAGGAAGCAGCGAATCAAAGCGCGATCCGCTGGCGCGCGGTGGGGAAACTTATTATGAACGAAGGTTGCGGCCAACATGCGCTTGCCTTCGCTGCGGGGGACGAGGAATCCGAAGCCCGGGGGAAGCGAAGCGCGAACTTGTTTGTCATAGCCGAGCGTGAGCGTGACAGAAGAACTGTACTGAATGCTTCGCAATTCATTGGCAAGGTCCGCGCTGGCCATGTAGACCAGCGACGCTGCCGACTGCGTAGGCGTGGCGACGATGACGGCATCGAAGTCGTCGGTGCCGTATCCGGCGGAGACGATCCAACCGCCGTTCTGCGACTGAATCGACTGCACCGGAGTTCCGGGATGAAGCGAAGCCGGGGTGAGGCGCTCCAGGACGGCGTCGACTAACTGCTGCATGCCTTCTTTGAGCGAGGTGAAGAGTGGGCGAGCGGGACCTTTGCTGGCCTGCGCCATCTTCTTGCGCGAGGCGAGCATGGCGCGTCCCAGGCTGCCGTGCTTCAACTCCATGTCAGAGAAGCGCGGCAGCACCGCGCGCACACTCAGCTGCGAGGCTTCTCCTCCATAGACGCCGGACAGCAGCGGGTCGGCTAGACGATCGACCATCTCTGGTCCGTAGTGGCGCTCAACCAGCTGGGCAACGGTTTCGTCGGCATCGGCTTTGTGCGGCGGATGAAACCACTCGCGGGCCATGCGCAGCTTGGTGCCTAGTGAAAACAATGGCGAGAAGACCGTAGGAAGAATTTTGGTGGGCACCATGAACATCAAGCCGTCGGGCATGACGGTGAGCTTGCCATTGGTCAGGATGTAGGTTTTGCGGTCAGCGTCATTCGATCCGATAAGTTGATCGCCGAGGCCAACCTCGCGGCAAAGGTCGCTGGCCCAGGGCTTTTCGGTGAGGAAGGAATCGGGGCCGGCTTCGATGAGGCATCCGTCGACATGATCGGTGACAAGCACCCCGCCGAGGCGTTGCGAGGACTCAAAGAGAGCATAGTCGACCGCGACGCCGGCACGGCGTTTCTCTTCGAGCGCAAAGGCGGCGGAGAGTCCCGAGATGCCTCCACCGATGATGGCGATGCGTTTCAACTGCTCAACCTCAGGCGCTAAAGCGCAGGTTCTTGTTCCGTTCATGGCACGACTGAAGTCGTGCCCTTCCCAAACCTCTTGCCGCTAAGTGAACCGTTTTCTGGCCAGATCTGCCAGCGCTTGCGTCAGGAGAGGCGAAGCGTTCAGCGATTCAGCGCGCCAGAGACGCATTCCTTCTTTCTCGGCGAATTGCTTGAACCCGATGTCGATATCGTAAAGCACTTCGACGTGATCGCAGAGAAATCCGATAGGTTGGATAAAGACTCCGTGGTGGTCCTTGGCTTTCAGGTCACGAATCGTGTCTTCGACGGTGGGGCCGAGCCATGCGCCTCCCGACATGCCCTGGCTCTGGAAGGCGAAGACCCAATCCTCATTCGCGAGTCCGGCTTCGCGGGCGACCAGCGCGGCAGTTTCTTTGGCTTGCGCTTCGTAAGGGTCACCTTCGGTGACCGTGCGCTCGGGCACGCTGTGCGCGGTGAAGATCGCCGGAAGCTTCGCTCCGGCTTCCTGACAGGCAGCCTTCCATCCGGAGGCCAGCTTTTCCGCGAACGCTTTGACCAGCAGCGGATGGTCGTGCCAGGATTCGATGAAATCTACGGTAAACGTTGGCTCCTGTTTCGTGAGCGCGGCGCGGTAGAGTCCGACGCTAGTGCGTGAGTTCTGGGGAGCGAGGCAGATGGCGATGACATGGGTGATGCCTTCGCCGGTCATGGCGCGGACGGCATCGGCGATGAAGGGCTTCCAATTGCGCATGCCGACATGGACGGGAAATCCGAGTTCGCGGTGGAGCAGGTCGCGCTGTTCGAAGGTCCAGCAGGTGAGCGGGGAGGAGCCGATCAGACTGTAGCGATGTTGGACTTCTTCAATGACGTGCGGCGGCAGCGGTCGGCCGCCCGTGACTTGAAGAAGGAATTCGGGGACCTCCTCGACACGGTCGGGACTGCCGTGGGCGATGAGGAGGATCGCATTTTTGGTCGAGGGCAAATGAACCTCAGTGTTGATCGAACCTGCTTGGCAACTTGCCGGCGGGACGCCGGCGCTACTCTTACCGGGCCGAATGCTCCTGCACGAACCTGGTCAGAGCCTTCACGTTGTCGACCGGCGTCTCCGGCAGGATGCCGTGGCCAAGGTTGAAGATGTGGCCGGGGCGTCCGGCGGCGCGGCGGAGGATTTCTTCGGCGCGTGGCTTCAACTCTTTCCAGTCGGCAAACAGGAGTACGGGGTCGAGATTACCTTGCACGGCATGTTTCGTGCCCAAAGATTTCCATCCGTCATCGAGAGGGATGCGCCAGTCCAACCCGATGACTTCCGCTCCGGTCTCGCTCATGGAAGGCAATAGCGTGGCACTGTCGGTACCAAAATAGATCACAGGCACTCCGGTCGTTTGCACCCTCTTAACCAATTCGGTTGTGCGGGGCAGCACATAGCGGCGGTAATCTTCCACGCTCAGGCAGCCCACCCAGCTATCGAAAATCTGGATGGTATCGGCGCCCGCTCGTACCTGTTCGATGGCATATTCGCTGGTCACCGCCACGAGTTTCCGTAACAGTTCATCCCAGACGGCGGGGGACGAATACATCATCTTCTTGGCGTGAACGTAATTTCGCGAGCCTCCGCCTTCGATCATGTAGCTGGCGAGCGTAAAAGGTGCGCCACAAAAACCGATGACCGGAAGGTTGGCACCGAAATGCTTGGCAACGAGCTTGACGGCTTCGGAAACGTAGCCGAGATCGGCGGCGCGATCGGTGCGAAGCGCGTCCACATGGGCTTTCTCGCGAAGCGGCTTTTCGATGACCGGGCCTTCTCCGGCGGAAAAATGAAACGGCATTCCCATGACTTCGAGGGGCAGAAGCAGGTCGGCGAAGATGATGGCGGCGTCGACTCCAAGGGCCTCGGCGGCGGTAATTGTGACCTCCGCAGCGACCGGGGGTTTCTTGCAGATTTCGATCAGGGAATACTGTTTGCGGACGGCGCGGTATTCGGCCATGTAACGTCCTGCCTGGCGCATGAACCAAACGGGGGTGCGGTCGACGGGTTGAGCCTTGCAGGCCTTGACGAACCGGGATTCAGGGGCGGACATGAAACTCTAACTGTAGCATTTTCGTCGCACAGGCAGTTGTGAGCGGCGTCACAACGGCGGAGGACATGAAAACATGAACTTCTGAGTCTAAGGGCACCAAGAAAGTACCGCTTTTCAGGCCGCGATTCGTCTTATGATCTGCGAAGACCCAGCCGGGGAGGTAGTGCGTATGGCGGCGAATCAGGTAGTGGTGTATTTCGACAAAGAAGAAGATGCTCTGCGGTTCACCTTGGCTGCCAGTTCGGTCTTGTCCGCGGATAACTCGGAAGAGACGAACGAGGCCCTGGCGAGCATAGGCGAGGAGATCTCGAAAGCCAGCCGCATTACCGCGGAGGGGTCGCTGCGTCAGAAGGCGGGGTAGGGTTGGCCGAAGTCACAGCTGAGCTGTGTTTCTACGCGCCATGTCGCGCGGCATTTCTTTGCCAGCTCTACTGTTATCTGGGGATGTCGAAGCGGTAGCCGATACCGCGGACGGTCTTCAGGTATGTCGGATTGTCGGGATCGGGCTCAATCTTTTCGCGCAATCTCCTAACGTAAACATCCACTGAGCGCGGCGTCACGAAGGAACCTTCCGTCCAAACTGCGTCGAGAAGCTGATCGCGGGTGAAGACTCGGGTGGCGTGGCGGGCGAGGTAGTCGAGGAGGCGGAATTCGCGCGTGGTGGTGGCGACGGCGCGGCCCCCGACTCGCACGATCATGGATGAGGCGTCGATTTCGACTTCGCCAAAGCGCAGAATTTCGGTCTCGACGGGATCGGCAGAGCTTCGCAGGACGGCGCGCACCCTGGCGATGAGTTCGCGTGGGCTGAAGGGCTTGGTGATGTAATCGTCGCCGCCGAGTTCGAGACCTCGAACGCGATCTGTTTCGGTCGTTTTGGCGGTGAGAAAGATGATGTGAATCCCCGCCAAGAGCTTGGTTTGTCGGATGTGGCGGCAGAGTTCGAGGCCATCGCTGCCGGGGATCATGATGTCGAGAAGGAACAGCGAAGGCGGATTGGCCAGGCCCTCTTCAACCACGGAAAACGAACTGGGAAACCAGCGAGTCGCGAAGCCCGCCGTCTCGAGATGGAAACAAATCAGGCGAGCGATGTCAGTGTCATCCTCGACAACGAAGACCATAGACTTCGCGGGCCCAATACCTGACATCAACTCGTGCGTGCTCATTCCCATACGGGTGTCTGGAGCCAAAGACACGAATGCACATCCTGGAACAAAGTTTCCGAATGGATAGTCTGGGCAGCGCGCGTTGCAGCAGTGTTGCGACTTCATTAAATGTAGGTTAATTTCGCGCCACCGGCTGCAACCGGGACGTCGCCGGTGAGACGGCCCAGGGCCGCCCGACTCATGGACAGCGATACCAGGCCAGAGGTATATTCCGGGGGCTGTGTCGGCGGCCTTGTTAGCGGTTGCGGCTTCCAGTGAGTCTTAAGGGTGACGCCGTACGTCCAATCTCAGCGGATAAGGAAAAAATGATGAAGCGGATCGTCCTCTCTCAAGAAAAAATGGCCTATTCCCTCTTTGCCATGTTGGTGACGCTCATGGTTTCGCTCGCGCTGACTCCGGCGAATGCGCAGTTCACTCTGCAAAAGATCAGCGTCGACAAGTTCACCAATACCGATAGCACGCACAAAACGGAAGTTGAGCCCGACATGTTCTCGTGGGGATCGACGATCGTAGCCGCCTATCACGTGGGGCGCCGTCCGGGATCGATTGGATGGGGCAGCGCAGACGTGGGCTTCTCGACCTCGACCGACGGAGGAACGACCTGGAAATATGGCTATCTGCCGGGCTTGACCATCAACTACAAGGCGGGGACGTACGGCGCGGCGGCCGACCCATCGGTGGCGTACGACGCGAAGCACGGTCAATGGTTGATTTCGACACTTCCATTGGTGGGAACCGGCGGCGGACAGCAGTTCATCGGCGATGTCGCTGTAAGCCGCTCGACCGACGGATTGCACTGGGGCAGCCTAATCAACATCGATAAGACCCATCTCGACGACAAAAACTGGTCGGTGTGCGACAACACCACGACGAGTCCGTTCTATGGAAACTGCTACACCGAGTGGGACCAAGCTTATGGCACGGGCGACGTGCTGATGAGCGTTTCGAGCGATGGCGGCATGACGTGGGGAGCCGGAAAAGCTTCGTCGGATCACGCATTCGGCCTGGGCGGAGAGCCACTGGTCCAACCCAATGGAACAGTGGTTGTGCCTTTCGAAGGCACTGGCATCAACGCCTTCACATCCACCAACGGCGGCAGCACCTGGGGCAGGAGCATGCTGGTTTCGTCTATCAACAGTCATTTCGATGCAGGTGGGATTCGTAACCCGAATCTGCCGGGCGCGGCAATCGACGGTGCGGGGAATGTGTTTGTCACCTGGTCCGATTGCCGTTTCCGTACGGGCTGCAGTTCGAATGACATCGTGTTCAGCACATCGGCGAACGGGACCACGTGGACGGCTCCCGTGCGAATTCCGATCGATGCCACGACGAGCACGATCGATCACTTCCTGCCGGGAATTGGGATCGATCCCAACACCTCGGGTTCAACGGCTCATATCACGGTCGTTTACTACTATTATCCCGTGTCTAATTGCAGCACCAGCACCTGCCAGCTAGAGGTCGGCTTTACGACTTCCCAGGATGGCGGCGCGACTTGGACTGCGGGTCAGCAACTGGCGGGACCGATGAAGCTGACCTGGCTTCCGAACTCGGATAACGGCTACATGGTCGCGGATTACATTGGCGTGTCTTACAACAATGGAAATCCCTATGGCGTGTTTGCCGTGGCGACGGCGCCGACCGGAAGCACGCTGAACGAAGCCATGTACACCACGAAACAGCCGCTGTTGGCCACGGCCGATGCTCCGAGATTCAGCTCGGCCGCAGATCACGCAGTGCCGGGTGCAAAGTCCGATCACAAGCTGACGTTCTATTACGACGACGAACAGAAAAGGCCGATTCCGCAGTCGCGAATCGATGCCTGGCTGAAATCGCACTAGGGAAATTGGACTGAAAATAACGCCGTCCCTAAGGGGGCGGCGTTTTTTTGTCTGAGCTCTCGGCGGCCCGATGGAGTTATGATGCATTTCTTGGCCCTCGATAAAAGTGAAAGGACTGCTATGTCGAATCTCACAGCGCCTGCCAAGCTTGCCTTCGGTGGAGTGACTCCCGTCCTGCGCGTGCGTGATGTTGCCGCCAGCCGTGATTACTACGTTAAAACGCTGGGATTCTCAGTCAACTGGGAGGCTGAGGACTTCATTTCCGTCTCACGCGGAAAATGCTGTTTATTCCTCTGCGAAGGCGATCAGGGGAATCCTGGCTCCTGGGTATGGATCGATGGCAAAGATGTCGATGCCGTCTATGAGGAATTGAAAACCTCTGGGGCGAAGATCCGCCATCCTCCGACGAACTATTCATGGGCATTGGAGATGCAGGTCGAAGATCTCGATGGCAACGTTCTTCGCATTGGCTCCGACCCGCGCGACGGCGAGCCTGACGGCGAATGGCTCGACATGTATGGCGGGCGCTGGCTGAACCGGAAACGCGTCGACCAAAGCTGAGGATTTCTATTTGAAGCCATAGCCGGGCTTGAGTTCGCAGCGGTAGGTGCGGGAGAGGTCTTTGTCGACCCTGACGTGGCAAGTGGCCCAGGTCAAGAAAAGATCCGGGCCAATGGGAAATACAACTGGCTCTGAATTGACGTCGGCGAGGATGCTCAGTCCTTCCGCCGATCCGGGCAAGCTAAAGTTCAGCGTAGGGCCGAAGATCACGGGATACGATTCGCGCACAATGTCGCTGACCATCGGACGCACGACTTCCGCTTCAATCAGGAAGGTTGCCGTGTCAGACCAGTTGCGGACGGCGACGTTCATGGTGCGTCCGCCATTCGAAAGGTTCTGAAATTCTACCCGCGTGAAGGGACATGGCCCGGCGATGCACGAGACACGCGCGTTGCGGAATTCGTCTCCTTCTCCGGCGTCGAGAGTGGTCTCGCCGATGGCGGCTTTCCACTTCCCGTCCGGCGAACACGGCGGACGCCCGCTGCACGGGATGTTGCCTTGGTTCGTCACTTCGAAGGTTTTGACCGCGCTGCCCACGTTGGCTTCGCCGGTGGTTTTCACCGAATAGCGGACGCGGATGTTTGAAATCAAGGTGGGCGGCTGCTTGGAGTCGGCCTTGACCGGACGCGCCAGCGGCACCATATGCACGAGGTAGAGCTTGTTTCCGACAAATTCGTCCAAATCCAGCGGTTCGTAGTCAGGATGGCGGAAGCGCAGCTTGACGGACTGCCGGATACGAAGTTCCTTGGGCAGCGTCAGGCCGAAAAAGCCGGCAGCATCGGACGTAGTCTTGCTGACGGCGTAACCGTTCGATCCAGTGATTTCCACATCGGCGATCGGTTCCTGCTTTTGGGGGTCAGCGTCTTCGCTCAGGACGGCGCCCTTGAGGGTGACGGGACGGGACTTGCGGATGGCTACCACCACGAGAGTCACGATTGTTGCCAGAATCGCGATCCCCACCAGCCAGGTCGCGATTTTCCGCCCGCTCGCCATAGGGTTACTGTATAGCAACATTCTATGACGCAAATCCACACTTCTGGATCAGCAATCGACTTTTGATCGTCTAAACTTCAGGTATGGGTTGGCAGGACGAAGAGAAAACCCGGCTCGGGAGACCTTGGCGACGGCGCGACCTGTTGCGTTGGGCTGCTGGCGCGGGTCTGTCTCTGCCTTTCGCCCGCTGGGGCGGCGCCGCACTCTGGGCAGCAGAACCCGAGAAGAAAGCGACGGAACCAGCGGCCTCGGGAACAAGGGTCCTGACTGAATCCGATGATCAATTGCTCGAGGAAATCGAAAGGGCAAACTTCCTCTACTTCTGGGAGCAGTCGAACCCGCAAACCGGGTTGATCAAGGACCGCTGCAATGTTCGCGCCAACAACGACACCACTGTAGCGGCGAGCATCGCGGCGACGGGCTTCGGATTGACCGCACTCTGCATCGGCGAGAAGCGCGGCTACGTTTCCCTCAACGATGCACGCAACCGTGCTTTAACAATGTTGCGATTCCTTTGGAAGAAATTGCCCACGCACCGCGGCTTCTTCTATCACTTTGCCAACGTCAACACGGGGGAACGTTTGTGGGACTCGGAAGTCTCGTCGGTCGACACGGCAATTTTATTGTGCGGAATTCTTACCTGCCGCAAGCATTTTGAAGCGCACTCGGAAATCGCCGAGTTGTCGTACCAGATTTTCAATCGCGTGGACTGGACATGGCTCTCCGAAGATACTTCGCTGCTGCCCCACGGCTGGACCCCGGAACTTGGATTCCTTCCCTACCGCTGGGATTATTACAGCGAGCTGATGATGATTTATCTGCTGGGGATGGGATCATTTGCGCATCCGCTGAACGTGGATACGTGGAATGCCTGGAAGCGATTGACGTTTGAGTATGACGGTTTGCGCTACATCGGATCGTTTGCTCCGTTGTTTGTGCATCAGTACTCGCAGGCCTGGTTTGATTTTCGTGGGAAGCGCGACAAGTATGCCGACTATTTTCAGAACTCCGTGATCGCGACCGAGGTGCACCGTCGCTTCTGCATCGAATTGTCGAAACAATTTCCCGACTACAGCGACAAACTGTGGGGCATCACGGCGTCCGATTCGCAACGCGGTTATGTCGCGTGGGGCGGACCGCCGGCGACTGGTCCCATCGATGGCACCGTTGTCCCAGGCGCTCCCGGCGGCTCGCTGCCATTCCTGCCGCAACCGGTGATGCGCGTGTTGCAGAACATACGAACGCACTACGGCGAGGCCTGGAGCCGATACGGATTCGTGAATGCGTTCAATCCGCTAAGGAACTGGTACGACACGGACGTCATCGGAATTGACACGGGGATCACGATGGTGATGGCGGAGAATGCGCGGACTGGATTCGTCTGGGAAACATTCATGAAGAATCCCGAAGCACAACGTGGGATGCAGAAGGCGGGGTTCCGTCCTTATTTGGCGCTGGGAACGAAGCAATTTAATTAGAACTGGTCGTTAGTCGTCGGTCGTTGGTCTTTAGTCGTCAGCCAGAACGTCTTCATTATGTTCTGACCTCTGCCCACCCAATCTTGTCATTCTGAGCGAAGCGAAGAATCTGCTTTTGCCGGCAGCATCGATACTGCACGCGACAGCAGATTCCTCGCTGCGCTCGGAATGACAATTGTTAAGGCGACACTCTCAAGGCTTACTTCAGTTCAATGACTGCCAGCCCCTGAGCGGGAAGCGTCAGAGTAATCTCTCCGTTTTTCAGGACACGACTCTCAGGCGCAGGGAGTTGGGCAGCCTTGCGTAATGCTTCGATTTGAGCCTTCGTCGGGTATTGCGGAGAGCCCATCTTTGCGTAAGCGGGGCGAACGTCTCCGTGATCGTGATCGACCAGCGAAATGGTTGCGTGCGTGGCGTGCGTGTTCTTGGCCTGCAGCATGAACGTTTGCGCGGCGCCGGCCTCTCCTGGAGGAGAGTAGTTCCACACGGCCAGAACCAGCGTTCCATCAGCGCGCCGGGTGAGGATTGCGGCGTTGGAATCGAGCGCCAGGCGCTGATCTCCCAACTGGTGAAGAATTTTGAAAGCGTTGAAGGCGGGCTTGGGAATGCCATCTTCAGCAATGAGTCCGTAGCCGCCGTAAAACGGAGTCTTCACTACGCCCTGCTCTTCGAAGACGTCCGAGAAGCTCCAGTACGACATGATGCTAACGAGGCCATCACACTGACGGATGGTGTCAGCCATCCACGGGCCCATGTAGGTGGAGTCGGTGACGTCGGGTTCATTCTTGTAGCTGGCGTTGTATTCGCTCCAGATCAGCGGCAGGTCTGGCTTACTCGAGGCTTTGATCTGGCGATGCACCTTGTCGACGGCGCGGCAAACCATCTTGTCACGAGGAATGTCTTCGTTCGTGCCGAACACATCTTTCGCACTGTCGTTGCCGTAGACGTGGGTTGAAACGAAATCGACCGGGACGTTTTTATCGGTGCAGTGTTGGATGAAAGCGTCAGCCCATGCGGCTTGGGCAGTGGCAGGGCCGCCGATACGTAGTTTTGGATTCACGGCCTTGATGGCGCGTGCGGTGTGATCGTACAGATCCCAATAGGTGGACTGTTTGGGATCGCCTCCCCAAAAATCGAGATTGGGTTCATTCCACACTTCGAAATACCACCGCGAAACTTCGTCGATGCCGTAGTGATCGACCAGATGCTTGGTGAAGGCGGTGATCAGGCCATCCCACTTATCCCAGTCCTTGGGTGGAGAAACGTTCTGCTTGTACCAGAAGGCGTGCAGCATATCGCGCGCCGCCAGCTTCTTGGGCATGAAGCTCAGCTCGACAAACGGCTTCACACCGTTGGCGAGTAGTCCATCGTAGATCTGGTCGACATAGGAGAAATCGTAGACGGGATGGCCTTGGGCGTCTTCGTCGTAGACTCCGACCTCGTCGTGAAAAATAGCGTGAAAGCGGACGTATTGGAATCCGGTGATCTGCTCGACCTCGCGCAGATCGCGGCGATAACTATCACGCAAAGAGAGGATGGCGCGGCCCGAGCCGAACATTTCTTCCCAGAAATGCGGGAAAGCGTGAGCGGGCGCGGCGGCGTCGACAACAATGACGGTGGGTTGCGTTTCAGCGACAGCGGCAGTGATGACGGATGCGAGGAAAAGGGCGATGAATAGCGGCTTTCGCGAAGGTCTCATGCGACCGATGACCGGTAGTTCCCTTTCTAAGCGAGCACGTGATCCACTGGCTTCTCTTGCAACAGCAACTCCGTGGCCTGCACGCGAGGAGATTTATGGAACCAGTTCTGCACAGTTCCATCGCCCAGAAAGTTGGCGATCGAGAGCAGGCTCATGCCTTGGTGGTGCGCCATCCAGCAGTGTACGACTTCGTAACGCCGGCGCCAGGACCTCTGATGCGAAGAAGTAAAGTCGACTGACTCGTAAAAGCCGTACGTTCCCACCCATTTCTTTGTGGCCATGCGACGAAGATTGTGGAGCGCGCCGGCACCGTCGACGTGCAAGGCCAGGAACGTGGAGTAAGGGGAAACGACGAGCGCATCCTTTTCATCTTCGTCCACGTGAACGGCGAGTCCGGGAACGCCGAAGGCTCGGTAGCCATAATTGCCCGAGTCGTCGCGTTTAAAGTACGAAGACTCAGAGATTCCCCAGGGGATGCGCTTGCTCTTGGCGAAAGCCTGCTGCGCGCCGACGGCCGCAATGCGCGAGCGGTCGAGAAGCGTATCGGGATAGGACCGCATCCACAGCAGCGGCATGAGATATTCGAACATGGTGCCGGTCCAGGAGAGGAGCACTGGGCGGCCGTGATCGAGGATGTGGGCTCGGCCCAATTGGAACCAGCTCTCTTGCGGAATGTCGTCTTTCGCGATGGCGGCGAACACCGCGATGCGCGCTTCGGAAGCGAGCAGGTCGTAGCACGAAGCACTGAGCAGTTCCGAGGAGGCATCGTAGCCGATCGATAGCAGCTTGCGACGGCGATTGTAGAGAAAAGTGAAATCCATTTCATGCGCGAACTTGCCGGCGTTCGCGGAAATGTTTCGCAGCTGTTCAATCAGACATTCGACGCGCACGCGAGCCTCGGGCAACAAAGCGTGAAGGCGTTGATAAACGTCCTTCTGTGATCCAGAGTCTTGCCCAGCTTCGAGGTGAGCCTCCAGTGTGTCGATAACATCCGGCAAATCCTCTAAAGCAGGCTCATTCCATGCGGACGAGAGATTCACCGCCGGGTCTTTACGCAGCGAGGCAAACTCGGGGAGCAACCATGGAGTGTGCACGCGAACAGCCTCGCGCAGGTTCTGCAGGCGCGCGAGCGTCTGCTGTCCGAACCAGCGGACCTCGGGCTCGGACTTCGTGCCCCCCTTCGTGGGAACGGTAGTAATGTCGGACTCAGGAAGATCGAGCAGAGCTTGGAGCCAGTTTTCTCCCGCGGTTTCTTTTTCCAGAAATGCGAGCTTCTTTCTCGGAAAGGCGCGCAGATCGGCAAGAATGCGCAGGTGATCCCATAAGCCCTCGGTCAGGGCCGGCGAGAACAGCGGCTTGTGCAATTGATCGAGGCAGCCTTCTTCGAGCGTCCAGAAAGAAGCGACAAGATTCCCGTTGTCGACGGCGGAGACGAACAAGGGAGGCATCGGCTTTAGCGTGCGCGTGTCATACCAGTTGTAGAGATGTCCGCGATATTTCGGCAGAGTGGCGTAGCTAGACAGGGTGCGCGAAACTCGATCGGCAAATTCCGGCACCGTGAGATATCCGAATTCGCACGCAACCTGAGTCGAATTAAGCAGAAGACCGAGGTTCGTGGGAGACAGCTTGGCGGCCACCCCGGGTGGTTCCTCCTGCACGTTGTCAGGGATAAGCCAATGATGTTCTTCGTTACTGAACTCAGCGAAGTAGCGCCACGTGCGCAACGCGATTTTGCGCAAGAACACTTGGTCTTTCTCGCTGGCCTCAGCGCGCGGAGCGAGTGGCGAACGGTTCAACCACACCGAGACCAGTTTGCTGCACGCCCAGAGAATCAGGATAGGCATGGCTGCAACCAGCGCGGTGGGACGGCCGAACCACAACAGAATTCCGAGTCCTGCGGCAAGCGCCGGCTGCCAGTTCAGATAGACATCAAGGGGAGTACGGCGATTACCCAGTTCCGCTTCCGCAGCAGTCTCCCACTCCAGAAGACGCTGGCCAGTAACCAGGCGGCGCACGAGAGCGCGGATCATGGCATCGAGCGAGAGCAGCATCTGATGCGCGAGGAAGATGAGATTCAGCATCACGCCGACGTTAGCGGAGAAGAGTCCCTCAATGGCTCCGCGCGCGGTCGCCCAATTGCGCTCAGCGGCAGCGCGGACCAACCCGAATCCGCACCAGCACCAGGCTGGCACGAACAGGATCGCGACGGTGGCGATAGTCCAATAAAGAGGATTGCCGGGCAGCACCAGCCATCCCAGAACGAACAGCAGGAAAGTCGCAGGCTCAACCAGGCTACGGCGAAGATTGTCGAGAATCTTCCACTGGGAGACGAGCGAAATAGGATTGACTACGCGGTTGCCAGACTCTCCGGGCACGCGGCTGGTGAGCCATTCCACGATCTGCCAATCACCGCGCAGCCAACGGTGCTTGCGCCGGTTATACGCGCTGTAGTGCGAGGGATAATCCTCGATGATCTCGATGTCGGTGACCAGTCCGGCGCGTGCATAGGCACCTTCGATCAGATCGTGACTGAGCAGCGCGTTGTCGGGGAAACGGCGGTCGAGAACCTTGTGCAGGGTGTCGACTTCGTAGATACCTTTTCCAGTGAAACTGCCTTCACCGTAAAGGTCCTGGTAGACGTCGGAAACGGCGCGAGTGTAGATGTCAATGCCGGTTTGTCCGGAATAGATTTTCGCGAGACGGGAGCGAGCCGCGCTTTGCACGCTGATGCCGACACGCGGCTGCAGAATTCCGTATCCGGCAACCACAATGTTCTTCTGCGGATCGATGATGGCCTGATTCAACGGGTGCGCGAGCGCCCCGATCAGGCGGTGCGCCGAGCCGCGCGGAAGTTCGGTGTCTGAGTCAAGCGTAATAACAAAACGAACTTTCGGAAGAATCGACAGGTCGCCGACCTTGACCGGGAAGCTGTCGTACTGCTGTTTTAGGAGCTTGTTCAGGTCGAGCAACTTGCCGCGCTTGCGCTCCCAGCCCATCCAGACTTTTTCCCGCGGGTTGTACTGGCGATGACGGTGAAAAAGGAAGAATGTACCTGTTCCTTGTGCAGCATATTTTTCGTTGAGCTTGGCAATCTGCTCGGCGCAGAACTTCACCAGCGGGTCGTCTTCGTCCGGCGGTTCGGCAGAGTCCGGGAGATCACTGACGAGCGCAAAGTGCAGATTGCGGTCATGATTGCCGAGAAACCGAACCTCGAGATCTTCCACCAGACGGCGAACCTGAGTCTGGTTCAACAGCAGCGTGGGAATGCCAACCAGCGTGACGCAATCATCAGAGATACCTTCCGAAAGATCGAGTTTGGGAAGGATCTGCGGCGTCAGTAAGCTGGTGGTCAGGTATCCCATCAGTTGCACCGCGCTTTGCGACGAAGGCAAGAGCAGCAACAACATCGCGAACAGCACAAGGCCGGGAGAATTGTAGGGATCGGTCAACAGCAGCAGCGTGGCCGACAGAATGGCAAAAGCAACGATGGCGGTACCGGGAAGATAGAACTCGTCCGGATGCGCGCGTAAAAAAGCCTGCAGGCGCTGACCCAAGGGAGGCCGGAAACCGACACGCTTCTCAAGCGTGCTGGCTCCTTCGGCGGCCAAGTAATAACCGATGTGAGAGCAACGCGCGGTAATGCGAGGATCGGGATGCGTCCCACGTTGCGCGGCGCGGGCAAGAGCCAGAGCTTCGAGCGCGACTTGCTTCTCCGAGAACTCAGAGTGTTCGGCGAGGTTGATGACTTTGCCGCGATAGAAATCGCGACTGTCGAAATCCATGCGCGCGTAAACACCGGCAGGATCTTGCCGCAGCACGCGATCAACAACGATCAGACATTCCAGAGCTTCTTTCCAAGTCGTCTGCGTGATTTCGCGGAGAGAGCGAATGCAGACCTCGACACCCGGATTCGATGTAGGATCAGCGAGCAGACGCGATCCGCGATCGTTCGCCTCTTCGAGCAGAACCAGTTTGAGTACAGGAATCAGACCCCAGAGTTCCTTTACCTTGAGATCGGTGATCTCCTGAAACGCATTCACGTACGCGGTAAAGGCCTGTTCACTGAACTGATACTTGGCGGCGGCGAGAAATCCTTCGGCTACCGCAATCACCCGGGGAACAGTTGCGCCCATGGCGTTGCGGACGTGCGGTATCTCAGACAGAGGATCGAGCGAGTTTCCCGGATTCGATTCGGAGGAAATTAGACTGACATTGTCGTGCAACCAGCGAAAGTCATCAGAGAACGGAGTGCGCGGCAAAGGAGCGTTGCACGCGGTGATCAACGGCCTGAGACGATTTAAGAGCGCCTGCCAGCGACCGGCGATAAAGGTGGAAGTCGTGACGTTGGGCAGCCAGTCGAGCGAACGAGCGAGTTCGATGGCGCGCGTACGCAGTACAGAATCGTCCGAAATAGGCTGCGCATGGGCGCGCCCGCTCTCGTATCCACTTACCACTTCCAGATGGACGTTCTGTGGCATGCGTAATTCCTAGCGATAGCTGGAGGCTTGCAGTTCGAACATCTCTGCGTAGCGTCCACCCATGCTGGTCAATTGGTCGTGACTGCCTTCCTCGGCGATTTTTCCGTTTTCAAGCACTACGATGCGGTCGGCCATACGCACGGTTGAAAACCGATGGGAAATAAAAAGGGCCATCTTGCCTTCGGTCAGTTCAGCGAAGCGGCGGAAAACCTCGAATTCGCTGCGGGCATCAAGGGCGGCGGTAGGCTCGTCGAGAATGAGAAGTTGCGCATCGCGCAGGTAGGCGCGAGCCAGAGCAACCTTTTGCCATTCGCCACCGGAAAGATCCACGCCCCCGTCGAAGCGGCGCCCCAACATTTGTTCATATTGTAACGGAAGCTGGGCCACAACCTGGTCGGCGAGGCTCTTCTCAGCGGCAGACTTCAGCAGTTCGCGGTTTTCCAGCTCTTCCACTTTGCCGACCGCAATATTTTCACGAGCGGTCATTTCATAGCGCATGAAGTCCTGAAAGATCACGCCGATTTCGCGGTAAAGATCTTCGAGATCATATTCCCGAAGGTCGACGCCGTCGAGGAGGATCTCGCCTTCGGTCGGATCGTAAAGGCGCGTGATCAGCTTCACGATGGTGGTCTTGCCTTGTCCGTTTTCTCCGATCAATGCAACGCGCTCTCCCGGATGCAGATGAAAATTCAGGCGGTTGAGAATGAGGCGCGGACTTCCGGGATAAGCAAACGAGACATTGCGAAATTCGAATCCGCGCTGGACGGGCCGCGGTGCAGGCAATGCATTGGGTTTCGAGACGATCGTCGGCCGCATGTCGAAGAAGGCCAGCAGATCGGTGAGAAACAGCGCCTGATCGGCGATCCCTGAGAGGGTGGAAAACGTCAGTTGAATGTTAGAACTCGCTTGCAGAATCGCTCCCGCAAGGAACGTCAGGGTACCGATGCTGAGCTGGCCCTGAATGGTTCTCCAGATAACAAACGCGTAAGCGGAATAGTAGCCCAACGTGCCGATCACCGAGAGCACCGCGCCCGCCACCAACTTGCGGCGCGAGAGCGCGACGTTCTCTTCGTAAATCTCGTCGGACAGGCGAGTAAAGCGAGCCGTCAGGAAATTGTTTAGCCCGAAGAGACGAAGTTCTTTGGCCGCCTCGCGGCTGCCTCCCAGCTGGCGCAGATAATCGAGCTGGCGGCGAACCGGCGTTTGGCGAAAATTCTTGGCGTATCCGAGAAATGCAAAGTGGGTCTCGCCGAGAAACGCCGGGACCACTCCGACAATCAGCAGCAGCATGAGCCACGGCGAGAACACCATAATCGAGACCGACATTGAAACCGCGGTGATGACTTGCGTGATAAGGCGCCCGATCGACTGAATCATGGCCAGACGATCGGTAGCCTGTACGCGGGCGCGTTCGAGGCGGTCGTAAAACACAGGATCTTCGTAGGCGATCAGGTCCAGTTCTGCGGCATGTTTCATGACCTCAATGCTGACGAAGCGGGTGTAACGGTCCGCCAGCAACGAATCGAGGTAGTCGATGATGCGGGTCAGGATAGTGATCAGAACGGCGAGAACGAATTCGGCGACCACCAGCCACCAGAAACGAGGCGGCACAGGCTGGTGCGTGGCCGACGCATGCACAATGTTATCGATGATTAGTTTGGTAACCGCGAGAATCGCGACCGGCAGCAGTGCCGTTATCAGACGGAAGATGAGGCCGAGCGAGACGACAATCGGGCCGGAATCCCAGACGATCTTCAGAACCGGCGGAAGGTTGCGCAGAGCCGAGAGACGCTCGCGCCACGCCATCGATAAATTCTTGGGTTCCGCCATGTCAGGTTTTGGGACCTTGGAGCATTCCAGCCGCCGGAGGGATTGGGCGCGGCAGCCTCAATACGGATGCATACATATTGCCACAACGCTGGAATAAAAGATGCGGAATCGGCGAGGTGGGTTTGTCCGGGGATAGGCCTTATGGAAGAAGGGCATGGGGACTCAAGCGGAGGCTCTTGGGAACTGTCAGAGTTGCTGTCCCCGGGGATTTGGCAGTGAAAAACTTGCGTGCGGGGTAACCAAATTCCCCGGTCAGACTTGGGAAGCCGGCCGCGTGCCGGATAACCGGAAACGCGGCCGGGTTCAAGCGTGCAATTAGGGGGTGACTTCGAAAACGTCACCCGCGATCTGCGGTCCCCCGAATTCGGTAGTTCCGTACAGGTTCCCTGTCTTGTCGAACACTAAGCCTGCGTAGGAACCATTGCCCGCCCCGTCGACGGTGTAGAGAACGGTCTCTGTCCAGGTCCCGCCGGTACCCGGAGTGAGTTCGAACACAACACCGCCCGCACCGAAAACGCCGCTCGCGGTCGTCCCATACAGGTTTCCTGCGGCATCGCGAATCACGCCCGCGTAGGGGTTGCCTCCATTCGCTCCTCCCGGAAACGTGTAGAGAACTTTTTCTCTCCATCCATGGGAGGTCTTCTTGAGTTCGAAGACGGTGCCTTCGTTAGCAGAACCGCCGTTCGTCGTCGTACCGAACAACGCGGTGCCCGCCGTGTTGGTGATTACATCGCTTGTAGCGGGACTCGCTCCATCGGAACCGCCGAGAAAACTGTAGAGCAAACTCTCGGTCCATCCGCCGCCCGATGCTGGAGACACTTCGAACACAGTGCCGAGATCCGCAGCGCCGCCTTGCACCGTCAGGCCATAGAGATTCCCAGCAGAATCGATCGCCAGCGATCCAGCAGGACCTTGTCCATCGCTCGTAGTGAGACTTACGAACGCATGCAAAACCGTCTCTGTCCAAGTGCCGTCAGTGTTGGGCTTCAATTGGAAAACCACGCCCTGCCCGTATTGTCCATCGAGCGGCGTGGTGCCATAGAGATTGCCGGCCTTATCGAAGACAAGAGCGCCGACGGGCTGGCCTCCATCATTTCCTCCGGAGAAGCTATACAAGAGCTTCTTCGTCCACGTACCACCCGTCGGAGACAACTCGAAGACCGCGCCGTGCCCAAGGGCTCCGCCGTTGTAGAGAGTGCCGTAGAGATTGCCTTGCTTGTCAAAGATGACGCCGGCTGCGGGAAGGCTTCCATCGGCGCTACCCTGGAAGCTGTAGAGGATTTTCACGAGCCAGCCACCCCGTGAGGAGGGCGTCAACTCGAACACCTCTCCCTGCCCGTTCGCTCCGCCGGCCGTGGTGGTGCCGTAGAGGTTCCCGCTCTTGTCGAGCACGAGTCTAGATTTCGGATTGGCTCCATCTTTACCGCCAGTGAAGCTGTAGAGGATTGTTCCGGTTTGCGCCCAGGCGCCTGTGATCAGAATGAGGACTGCGGCGAGGATTGTGGCCGAAGTTCTTAATTTTGTTTCGTGGTACATGGAACCTGCCTTTATTCAGGGAGTGGAAAACTGCCCCACAATGCTGGGGAAGTATAGCGCGGTTCGCTCCTTCAAAAGCCTCATCCAGCAAGGCTTTTACGAAACTTATTTCTCCGCTGTGAGCGTTCAAGGCATCACGAAACATGCCTCGGATGTCGAGTCTTCGCTCTACGCGTTTCGGCGAGTCGACTGTCGAGCCACTAACTTGGGCTCAATGAGAACGCGCTTGGGCCGGATCGCGCGCTTCGATCCGATCTGTTCCAGCAGGAGTTCGGCTGCGCGGCTGCCGATCCGGCGAGTGCCTTGATCGATGGTCGTCAGGGGAACGGCGAGCAGGTCGGAATAGTGAATGTTACCCGCGCCCACCACGGCGATATCGTCAGGCACCTTAAGGCCCGCATCGAGGATGGCCTTGATCGCGCCGATCGCTACCGGATCGTTGTAGCAGAAAACTCCGTCCGGCACCGGGTGCAATCGCAGTAGCCTGCGCATCGCCTTGTATCCGCCGCCGTCTTCGTGGCCAGTCTCGACAATGAAGGCCGGACGAGTTTTCAGCGAGTGCTTTTCAAGAGCGCGGCGATAGCCTATAAGGCGCGACGTCGCGAAGCCCAATGCCGGGCCGCGAAGATGGGCAATTCGTCGGCAGCCTTGCGCGATCAAGTGGGAGGTTGCCAGGTGTCCAATGGCTTCGTTGTCGACTCCGACGAAACTCGCAGGCATGCCGGCAATCGGCCGATCAATCAGAACAAACGGCACCTTGCGTTTGCGGATGCCTTCGAACATATCCGAATGTCCGGAAGATTGAGCCGAGGCAATAATCAAACCGTCCACCTGCCGAGCAAGCAGAGAGTCGGCTTCAGTACACTCCACGCCAGGATCTTCTTCGAAGTAGGAAATGATCAGATGATATCCGTCGGGCCGAACGGCTTCGGCTATGGCCTTGGCAATCTCTGCAAAAAAGGGATGCGCAAAGTCTGGCAGCAAAAGACCGATAGTGTAAGTCCGCCGAGTGACCAGGCTGCGAGCGATCCAATTGGTCTGATAGTTAAGCTCTTTGGCGCGCTGCAAAACCCTCTTGCGCGTCGCGGCGCTGATCTTCCCCTGGTTGCGTAGCACCTTGGACACGGTGACGACCGAGACATGCAAGTCCCCCGCGATGTCCGACATGGTGACCGCCATACGGGGTGGGAGAATATCACAAGGGTAAGCGATTACCTTTGGAAATAACGCTGACTTTTTGCCAGCGCGATCAGAGAGCTTCGGCGGGCTGTTTGGTTGCCACGGTCGCCGGTTCGACGCACAGAGCCGCTCCGCCGGCGATTCCGGCGTCTTCTCCGTACTGCGCGGGCAGCAGAGGTATTTCCTGGCAGCGTTGGTTGATGCTCCAATGCGGTAATCGATTGCGAATCTCGGCGAAGAATGGTTTGAGCATCGAGCCGACACCGCCTCCGATGATGATGACGTCCGGCTCTAGCAGATCGATGACATTACCCAGCCAGAGGGACAAGTCATCGAAGGTTTCGCTCAACACCTCGCGGGCGAGGACATCTCCCGCAACGTAAGCCTTGCCCACCATTTCGCTGTTCACGGCAGAGGCTTTTCCTCCAGCCAAATCAAGAATGGCGGACGTACGGCCGGCATCCAATTTTTCCCGCGCTCTTCTGGCAATAGCCGGACCGGCGGCGAGTGCCTCGATGCAGCCGGCCTTGCCACAACCGCAGCGCGGTCCCTTCGCGTCGATGCTCATATGGCCGCCTTCGCCGGCAGCGCCAGTGCGGCCGTGATAGATGCGTCCGTCGATCACAATGCCCGTTCCAATGCCAGTGCCGATCGTGGTGTAGAAGACGTTGCGGTATCCGCGGCCGGCGCCCCACAACGTTTCAGCCAGGCCGGCGGCATTGGCATCGTTGTCGACTCTCACTGGGACACGATAGATGCGCGCAACTTCCGCGGCCAGCGGATAGTCTCTCCAACACGTCAGATTCGGAGGGTTGATCACCACTCCGGTCTTCGGATCCAAGGGACCCGGCGAACAAATTCCGATTCCTTGGATCAGTCTCGGCGGCGTTCCAGAAAGGCTCGGCGCCTTGGCCGAAACCAAGTCAATCGCCGAGGTCACGGATTGCAAACCGCGGGCAGCGCCGTCGTTCGCCACCATGGGAGTGCGCGTCTGAAACAGGATTTTCCCATCGTGATCGACCAATCCGGCGGCGACTTTGGTGCCACCGACATCGACGCCGATCACGAAGCCGTCCGAGGTTGAAGCCAGCGCCATTCCCTCCTCTAAGCCACTACCGTCGGCTTCGAACCTCGCAGCGCGTAAAAGACGATGTAGAGATAGCAAATGACGGGCAGGAAAAACGCGTGATGAATTCCGAGATGATCGGCAATGACCCCTTGCAACAAAGGAATAATGGCGCCGCCCACGATCGCCATGATCAGGAGTCCCGAGCCGTCCCCCGTGAGTGGCCCGAGTTCCGCAATTCCCAGAGTAAAAATACTCGGGAACATGATGGAGTTGAAGAAGCCGACGAGAAGGATTGTCCACATGGCTACATGGCCGAACGTAAGCATGGAGGCGCAGACCAGGATGGCTGCGACAAAGGCGGCGATTCCAAGAACCGTGCCAGTGCGAACCTTCTGCAGAATCGCAGAACCGACGAATCGCCCCACCATCGCGCCACCCCAATAGTAGGCCACGTAGCGAGCGGCGACGGCTGCGGTCAAGTTGCCGATCTCAGGTTGGCCAAAATAGTTAATGAGGAAGCTGCCGATCGAAACCTCCGCGCCTACGTAAACAAAAATAGCGATGCAACCAAGCATGAGGTGCCCGTACTTAAACAAGTTTTTCGCGGGGACCGCGGTTCCGTGTTTTTCGGCTTGTGGAACAGGCGGAAGCTTAAACAGACCAATCGTGAAGGCCAGCAGAATTAACAGCACTGCGATCCCTAAATACGGCAGCTTCACGGAGGATGCGACCTGAATCCTATAAGCCTGAAGGGCCTCGGGAGACATCTTGCGCACCACCTCCATCGCGACCGGGGCCGCGCTCAGAATGAACAATCCTCCGAGATAGGGCCCAATTGTCGTTCCCAGCGAATTGAACGCCTGCGCGAGATTTAGGCGGCTCGATGCGGTTCCCGCCGGTCCCAGCACCGCGACGTAAGGATTAGCAGCGACCTGGAGAGCAGTAATCCCTGCCGCCAGCACCATGAGTGCGCCAAGGAACAATGGGTACGAAGGCACGCTGGCCGCGGGGATGAACAGCAGAGCACCGACCGCCATCGTAAGCAAGCCCACCACGATCGTGCGTTTGTAGCCGATTGCGTCGAGCACTTTGGCGGATGGAATGGAAAAGATGAAATAGGCGGAAAAGAATGAGAACTGGATCAACATTACCTTGGCATAGGTAAGGTCGAAGATTGACTTCAGGTGCGGGACCAGTACGTCATTCAGAACGGTGACGAAGCCCCACATGAAAAAGAGCGTCGTCATCACGGCCAGCGCTGCCCGGTGCGTGGAAGCGGGCGCTGGAACCGAAGCAGCGGAGGCCTTCGTATTTACGACTGGCATCGGATCGGTCTCTCGTCAACTTCCACAATAAATTATTGGGCGCGCAAGAGCGACTTCGGGGATGAATCATACCATCGGGCAGTTAGAAATCGCAGGGTTCTTTTGCGTGGAATATCGATTATCTTCGCTCAACCATTGTTAAACTCTGCCAGAAATTGGGCAGGAATCATTTGCCGAAATTGCAAAAAAACGGGGACGGCGTGACCGCCGTCCCCATGGTTCTATTGCCCGTCAGATCAAGCCGACGTGGATTAGGATCCGTTACCGTCCTGTGAAGCCTCCGACGCATGCATCACGCGGAAGGTGTTTCCACCGTTCGACCACACCAACAGCAGAGCATCCCGGCCCTTAGGAACGCTGCTGAGCGCGTTCTTCACGTCAGCGGCGTTCTGCACCGGCTTGCGATCGACTTCCATGATCACATCGCCGCGTTGCAATCCAGCGTTGTCCGCGGGACTGCCGGGTTGCACTTGTTCGATCAGCGCTCCGTGAATGTTGGCGGGCGCCTGCAGTTGTTCGCGGGCATCCGGGTTGATGTCAGAGAGTCCCAGGCCCCAGCGAGGCTTGCCATGATCGGCGCTGGCGTCCTCGGTACCTTTGTCGCGGCTGCCCATCGCTTCGAGGGTCACAGGCACGCTGACGTTCTTGCCGTCACGCATGACTTCGAGTTTAATGCTCGTTCCCGGCCCCTTCTGTCCGACTTCGACCTGAAGTTCACCGGCATCGTTTACGGGACGTCCGTCGAGTTCAGTGATGACGTCGCCGACTTTCAGACCGGCCTTCGCGGCGGGCGAGTCAGGTTCGACCTGGGTCACGACTGCGCCCGCGGCCTTGTCCATGTGGAAGAACTTCGAATTATCGGGAGTGACATCGTTGATGCCAATTCCCATGTATCCATGAACCACCTTGCCGGAGCGAATCAGAGTTTCCGCCGTGGGACGCACGATTTGAGTAGGAATAGCGAAGCCCATTCCTGAGAAAGATCCCGAAGGCGAAATCAGGAACGTGTTGATCCCGATCACTTCTCCGTGCGCATTCACCAACGGTCCACCAGAGTTGCCCGGATTGATGGCCGCATCGGTCTGAATGTATTCGCCCGGCTTGCGAGCATCGCCGGCGTCGGGATTCGGACGGTTGAGCGCGCTCACGATTCCACGCGTCACCGTGAAGCGATAGCCGAACGGATTCCCGAAGGCGAGCACGGTCTGCCCCGGATGCAGTTTGGTTGAGTCTCCCCATGGAACGCTGGGGAGATCGTGGCCATCGATTTTGATCACGGCGAGATCGGTCAGAGCGTCAGCACCGATCAACTTCGCGGGAAGAATGCGGCGATCGCTCATGGTCACGCGAATGTCCATGGCGCCGTCGATGACGTGGTTATTGGTGACGATGTATCCATCGGGCGAAATGATGACGCCGCTTCCCAAGCCGTGTTCAACACGAGGCTGTTGCTGCCCCTGCGGTCCCATTCCAAACGGACCGAAGAACTGCTGCATGTTCTCGGGCATCTGTCCTTGCGCCGAAGCTTTCGTGTGCGAGGTGACCGTCACGTTAACGATCGCGGGGGTCACGCGCGCGGCCAGGGTTTCCATGGCTTGATCGAGCGAGAGCAGAGCTCCCACGCTGTTGTCGTCGAGCGCTGGCGCACTCGGCGCCATCGCGGCTTTCGCGGTTGCGGGTTTTACAAATTCATAGGTGCCGACTCCGACCGTCATCGCCAAAGCGATCACGGGCACAATCAAGCGCCGTTTGAGCACTGTTTTCAGGTTTTCCATTGCGTTTCTTTTACTTCCTTTCGGATTGAAGTTGTTTAATAACTAAAGATTTAGTTGCACAAAGCCAAAATTTTTTACGTCGACTTCGCAATCACTCCGCTATCGATTGTCTTTTGCGCAGGAGGAGCGACCACGGTGACGCGCCACACGCAAAATGTCCATCGCGTCGCATTCGGTCCTTCGAACTGTTGCGTCTCCATCACGACATAAATCGCTGGAACCATCAGTTGCGGCTGCCGATCCGCGGCACGAAGTAAGGTTGCCGACTGCTGACTCGGAGCCACTCGGACCGGATTTCCCGCTGCCTTGTGAGACCGCACGACCCGATTCGTCGCAGCCGCCTTCGGATTCGACGCTGCTTCCACAGTCAACTTCGCCGGCACCACGCGAGCCTCGGGAAATGTGGGAGCAGGCGCTTCCAAGTGCGCGGATTCGGCGTACTGATTCCCCGAACCGCTGTCGAACGAAACCAGCCGCGGCAAGTGGGATTGCGCCACGGTGAAAGCGAAAGCAAAGCCTCCAACCCATAAGAGCGCTGGCACCGACACTCGCGTGGCACGCGGGCGGCCGCCATCCAGTATCTGCTTGATGCGCAGCGTGGTATCGCGCATGCGACCGATCGCCGCCTGCGCCATGGCTAACCCGCGGCGCAAAAATCCTTTTTCGGCCAGTGACACCAGGCATTCTGCGTACGCGCGAGGATTCTCCGTGCGCTCGAGCACCAGGTCGTCGCACGCCATCTCGCGTTCCAGCGTCAGCTTGCGCTCAATCCAGCAGACGGCCGGATGAAAGAACAACAACGCTCCGAGAACTTTCTGCGCCAGGTTGGTGCAATCGTCCCAACGGCGCAGGTGCGCCAGTTCGTGCAGCAAAATCGAATTCAACTCAGCGGATGACAACTCGTTCATCGCCCACTCGGGAATGACTACCAGAGGACGGAAGAAGCCCACGGCCGTCGGCATCTTCAACGATTTCGAGGTGCACAGAGTGACTTGTCGGGGCCCTTCAAACTCGCTGAGCGTTTGCTGCAAAGTTTCATCGAGCTCCGACACCTTCACCGGAACGCTGCGGTTGCGCAATCGCCGCAACTGCCAGAGGCCGATTCCAACCCTGACTAAACCGATCGACGCTACGACTGCCCACGCCGCGAACAGATACATCGCCCATGCGCTGGGAACCGTGAATTCCGCGCGGCTTGTGACACCATCCGCGGCAGAAGCAACCCACCCTGAAAGCGGCACACCCGCAATCGTGAGAAGGGCCGAGAACCACACGGCAAAACGTGTCCCCGAGTTCTGCTTGCCGATGAGGCGCAACAGAACCCAGGCAAACAGCGCAATGCCCGCTCCGGCCACCAGGCCGTTTAGCATTCGCTCCGCCGAGAATTGAGCCAACCATTGCAGATTCATATCGGGGGTCACTCTGCGTCCTTGCTCTGTTGCAATAACTGCCGCAAGCGCGTCAACTCATCCTGATCGATGCCGCGCTCTTCCAAAATATTGATGACCAGCAAATCCAGCGAGTCCTGAAAGAAGCGTCCCGCCAAGTGACGGATCTCTGAACCCGTGGCTTCCTCCCGCTTGACGACCGGGGTGTACACATGTGCGCGCCCATCTTTCAGGTGCTGCACATATCCTTTGTTTTCCAGAATGCGAATGGTGGTGAGGACAGTGTTGTAGGCGAGAGCGGGCTGGCCGGGAAGCACATCGAGCACCTCTTGCACCGTCGCCGAGCCCTTTTCCCAAAGGACTTCCATCAGCTTCAATTCGGCTTCGGTCAGGGTTTCGGACTTTCTACGGGGCAAGACCCTCTCCTTTGGAACTATTTGTTAAGACGCACCAGCTGGCGCAACGTCAACTAATTATTTAGTTAGTTGCACGTTTTTTCTGGATGGTTGCCTCTGGGCCGAAGCTCTCAAAGAGAGCGCCAAGGCAATATAAGCCGTTTACTATCAGCGGTTTGCCAATTCCTCACTGCAATTCCACCGGCCCGTTTGGACCAGCAGCCCTGCGCCGCCTCCTAGCCAGAAAGCCGCCATCTGTGTTTAATTTCTAGCTCAGTCTACGGAGCCACTTCTTCATGTCATCGTCTCTCGAACCCATCGGCCGTATCGCGGAGAAATTTCAAATCAGCCAGCAGTATCTCGAACCTTGGGGCTCTCACGTGGCCAAGCTGCGCCTCGAACTGCTCCAGGAATCGCGCCCCGCCACCAAACGCAAGCTCATTCTCGTGACCGCAATGACCTCCACCAGCAGCGGTGAGGGAAAGACCGTCACCTCGATCGGTCTGGCCCAAGCGCTCGAGAAAATCGGCAAGAAAAGCGTAGCCACGCTTCGCGAGCCTTCACTCGGTCCGGTCTTCGGACTGAAAGGGGGCGCGACCGGGGGCGGACTCTCGCAAGTGCTTCCCCGCGAAAGAATCAACCTTCATTTCACCGGAGACTTTCACGCCCTCACCTCGGCTCACAACCTGCTGGCCGCGATGCTCGACGCTCACATTCATCATGGGAACGAACTGCGTCTCGATGTGAACAACGTGCAATGGCCCCGAGCGCTCGATATGAACGATCGTGCACTGCGCAGCGTGGTCACCGGACTCGGCGGCCGCACGAACGGTCCGGCGCGAGAAACGGCGTTCGTCATTACCGCTGCTTCCGAGATTATGGCAATCCTTGCGCTCGCCGCCGATCGTCGCGATCTCGAAGAGCGGCTCGGACGCATCGTCGTTGGCTTCGATCTCGATGGAAAACCGGTCCGCGCCGCCGATTTGAAAGCCGTCGGTGGAATGATGGTATTGCTGACCGACGCGATCATGCCGAACCTGGTGCAGACCACCGAGCACACTCCCGCCATCGTGCACGCAGGACCTTTTGCCAACATCGCGCACGGAACCAGCAGCGTCCTCGCCCAGAAGATGGGATTGCAACTCGCGGACTACGTCGTCAACGAAACGGGCTTCGCGTCAGATCTGGGCGCCGAAAAATATTTCGACATCGTCATGCCCTCGTCAGGACTGCAGCCGTCGGCGGCCGTCTTGATTGCCTCGACGCGGTCGTTGCTGCGCCACGGCGGCAATCAGAGTCCGCTCGACTTCGACGCAGGCTTCGCGAATCTCGCCAAGCACATCGACAACCTGCGGAAGTTCGGCGTTCCAATCGTGGTTGCCATCAACCGCTTTACCTCAGATACGACCGAGCAACTGAATACGATCACGAATTTTTGCCGGGGACTTGTAGTCGAGAGTGCGATCTCGGAGGTCTACGAGAAGGGCGGCGCGGGCGGCGTCGATCTCGCGGAAAAAGTGGTCGCCACGATCGACAGCTCGACCGGTACGGCAAAGCCGCTCTATGAGTCAGGCGCCCGCCTGTTCGAGAAAATCGAGAAGATCGGAAAAACGATCTACGGTGCGGGAAAGGTTGTGTTCGAATCTGCGGCGCGCAAGAAACTAGAGCGCTTCACGGAACTCGGCTATGGACATCTTTCCGTCTGCATGGCGAAAACCCAAGCCTCGCTGACGGACGATCCGGCGGTCCTCGGCGCACCGCAAGGCTGGACATTGAAGGTCAGCGACGCCCTGTTGTCGGCCGGCGCTGGTTTTGTCGTCGCCGTGTTAGGCGAGATGATGCTGATGCCGGGGCTCGGCAAGATCCCCCAGGCGTTCAAATTGAAGGTCGACGGCGAAGGGCAGATTCAAGGCATGATCTAGCAAGAAACATACATACGTGTATGCATCTTTCTTACTGGTTGACGGTTACTTTTTGAGGAACGTTCCCTTCTCCAATTCCGTGAAAGCCTGACGAAGTTGCTCCTGCGTATTCATGACAATGGGGCCGTACCAAGCCACCGGCTCTTCGAGCGGCTTTCCAGAAACTAAGAGAAAACGGATCCCATCGTCGCCAGCCTGCACGGTCACTTCGTCGCCGCGATCAAACAGAATGAGCGAGCGATTCGCGGCTTCGACCGGAGGCGTGGTGTCAGACCATTTCACCGATTCCGTGGGAACGGCGAGTGGTCCCGAGGCATTGCAAAACTTTCCGCCTCCCGCAAAAACATAGGCGAACGCGTGACGCGTAGTCTCGACCGGGAGCGTCTTCCTTCGGCCGGGAGAAACAGAGACATCCAGATAGATCGGATCGGCGGCTATCCCATCGACCGGGCCTTTCTTGCCCCAGAAATTTCCACACACGACGCGAACGTGGGTTCCGTCATCATCCTTGACCTCCGGGATGTCGAGCGCCTTTACTTCCTGGTAGCGCGGCGCTGTCATCTTCAGTGACGCGGGAAGATTGGCCCACAATTGGAATCCGTGCATACGACCGGCATCGTCGCCCTTCGGCATCTCCTGATGGATGATCCCGCTTCCCGCAGTCATCCACTGCACGTCGCCCGAAGCAATGGCTCCATGGTTGCCCATGCTGTCGCCGTGCTCGACGGTTCCCGCGAGCACATAAGTGATGGTCTCGATGCCACGGTGCGGGTGCCAGGGAAATCCTGCTAAATAGTCTTCCGGGACGTCGTTGCGGAAGTCGTCAAGCAGCAGGAACGGGTCGAAGTCCGAGGTGTTGCCGAAACCGAAGGCGCGCCGCAGATGCACGCCGGCTCCTTCGAGAGTTGGCTTGGACTGGATAAGTCGCTTTACGGGTCGAATCGACATGGGGGGACCTTCCATTTCTGACGAGCTCTGGGAATGCATTTTATCGAACACGGGACAAAACTAGCGCCTCATGTAATGAGTCAATGAGCTGCGGAAGTCTGGAATCTTTTCTCACAGCTTGCAATTTTGACCTTTGCACGAACCTGTTCTTTCGCGTTTATCACAAACAAAACAAAGCAGATTGTGATTTTGGTCACAGACCTGCTGCACTGGGACATGTTCAAATTTAAGGCCGTAGCGATTCCACGTCGTCACTCGTCAACTCACTAACTTTTTTGTGCCCAGCAGCATCTAATCCGAAACTTAGGTGAGAATCAGGTGTTTTCTGGATTGAGGAGCCTGGATATTTAGGGGATGCTGGTCTGACCGGTACCCACCAACCGAATGCGCGCCGCACTTCGATTTTGTGGCAAAGGCAGTGTTAGGGTTCATGAGTATAAAGATAAGTGTTTTTCTCGTCACCCGGAACCGCCTTCTGGGCGAAGCTCTGACGAAAATCATGGGCGAAAAAGGCGACCTGCACGTGATTGATGCTGCGCCCTTCTCGCTGGAGACCACTGAAAGACTTTTGTCCGCCTCACCGGACGTCTTGTTGCTCGATTCAACCCTTGATGCCCTCACCGGCCTCGAGATCGTTCCCGAAATGCACCGCTGCGCTCCGCATGCCAAGATCGTTCTGATCGGCATGGAACCTGACAAAGAGATTTTCTTGAACGCTGTCCACGAAGGCGTGGTTGGGTACGTGCTTAAGGACGCTTCCTCGAAAGAAGTGACAGATGCCGTGCGCGCAGTGGCACGGGGAGTTGCGGTGTGTCCGCCAGACCTTTGCCTCACTCTATTTCAGTACGTGTGCAGTGGGGTGAGCTTTCAGGCAGGGCGGCGCCTCGGCTTGACGCGCCGCGAGCAGCAACTGGTGGCCATGATCGGCCGCGGCCTGACCAACAAAGAAATCGCCGTACAACTGAATCTCTCCGAACACACAGTGAAGAATCAGGTTCATCGCATGTTGCAGAAGGTTGGAGTCAACCGGCGCTTGGCGATTGTCGAGCTATGCCGCAAGAATGCCCAACTGGTCGCCTAGTCGGTCGGAAAATTTTCCGCAAAAATAAGGCCAGCCTTTCGGCTGGCCTTTAGTCTTTCAGCTTTCCGTTCGCTTAGAAATCAAACCGCAAAGCAAGTTGGCCTACGCGAGCTCCGCCCTGACCGGGAAGAGCTGTTGCAGTGGACTTGCCGAAGGTAGTGGTTGCATCCGCGAAATTCGCATCAGGCAGTGCAAAGTTCGGATGGTTGAAGATGTTGAAGAAGCCGGCCTGGAAAGTCAGTCCCGCGCTTTCCGTGATCTTGAACCGCTTCGCCAAGCTCATATCAACATCCACATACTTCGGACCAGTTAGAGAGCCGCGATTGATCTGTCCGACGGACGGGCCTTCGCACCAGAGGCCTTGGTTGACGTTGGGCGGGCAGGTGACCCCAGTAAAGGATGTCGGATTGAAGTAGCCATCCGCCGGGCTGCTGCTCAGATAGGACCGCGTGATGGATCCACCTCCGACGTATGCTAGCCGATCGTTGAATACGCCATCGTGGTTCACATCGCCAGCGCCTGAGCTCGATCCATCAAATGGAGCGAACGGTACGCCGCTCTGGGCCGTGACGATACCCGACACGGACCAACCGCCCAGCCAGCGATTCGCCTTCATGAAAGGCAGATCGTAGCTGTAGCTGACCACAAAACGATGTTTGATGTTGAAATCCGCCGGGCCGTAGTCGAGCTGCGGATTCAAGCTGTCGGTCGGCTGTATCACGCCAGCAGGAGCGCCGCGCGGAGTGAAGGCGTCGCTAAGCTGATCGAGCGCCTTCGAATAGGTGTAGTTCGCGTCGAACGAAAGCCCATTGGCGAACCGCTTACGCAGGCTGGTTTGTATTGCGTTGTAGTTCGAATCGAAACCGTTGGTGCGCAGGTTGATGCTGTTCACCAGTGGGTTCGGACGCACCGAAGAGTTGGGGCTTCCGGGAATTGGATTGTCGGGGTTGATGCCTCCTGCCAAACGTCCCGGGTAGCTGTTGAGGTTCTTGATGCCGATCAGTTTGCGACCGAAGGTTCCCACGTAATTCGTTTCCCAGATGAGATCCTTGGCAATCTCATACTGGAAGCCGTAGTTCGCCTGCTCGTAATATGCCGTGACCAGGTTCTGGTCGATGGCCCGAGGCGAGGTTTTCGGCAGGCCGGTCGGAAATTCCGTCGGACTGTTGAACAACCCGAAGCTGCTGAATGGGACGGTGTAGATTCCAGGGGTCGCTTGCGCGGAGCCTGGCACTCCGTTCACGAACGCGCCGAAGTTGCAGAAGCAGAAGAACGGCGGGTTGAAGCGGAGATTCTCGAACACGTTATTGTACATGCGGTCATAAGCGACGCCGAAGCCGCCGCGCATCACCAGTTTCTGTTTTCCGGTCACGTCATAGGAGAAGCCGAGTCTGGGAGCGAAGTTGTTGGTGTCTTTGTTCCAGATCTCGTGGTTGCGGACTTGCAAGCTTCCCGTACCGAACGCGGCGATGACAGGATTGCCTGCAGGCAGGAATTCGTTGGACTGCTGGCACGGTACTCCTCCGCAGGTGAGTGGAACGACTGGTGCGCCCGAGTAGAAGTTCGAGTCGAGGCCCGCCTGGAAGTTGTGTGGAGGACCAAAGTAATCCCAGCGAACGCCCAAGTTCAACGTCAGGCGCGGATGAATGCGCCAGTCATCTTGGATATACGCCGCGAATTCATTGGCGCGGAAGCCGCGGTAATAATTCGGGCGAGTCGCTGGAGTGACCGTGGGGTTGATAGACGCTTCAGCATAGAACCAGGAACCATAATACGGACCGCCGGCAAAGTGCTGATCGGCGGAACCGCTGAATGCCATATCGGTGAGGATGTCCTCTACGCCGTAGGGCAGGAACAAGCCGTTGAAGTCAGCGTTAAAGCTTGATCCGTTCCGGGTGCGAGTGTAGCCGGCTCCCATCTTGAAATTGTGCGTGCCGTGCGTGATGGAGAGGTCGTCTTTATAGTTGAACTCGTTCTCGGTAAAAAGCTGAGGGAGGTTGTTGGAGTTTCCGAAACCACCCTGGAAGGCGTCGACGGAAGTGACGATCGCGGGAATTCCAGCCGCATTTTGTGCCGCAGATCCCGGGAAGTCAGCCGTGTGTCGCGTGTAAGAAATGCGAGCCTGGTTCAACATCGTGGGACTGAACGTGTGCGACCAGGTAATTCCGGCATTCTGGCCACGCGCATGCACGGGAAGATCAGGCCCGAAAAGATTCGCGCCTCCCGCAAACTGCGTGACGCCATCTCCGTTGTCGTACAGGTACGAGCCGGTCAAGCTGTCATTGTTTCCAATCTTGTGATCGAGCTTGGCGGTATAGCGCGCCTGGTTCAGAGTCGCTCCCTGGCCCACGGTAACCGAACCGAATTCGTCAATAGGAGTCACGCCGTCCGGCTGCACCCATTGCACAGGGTTGGGAGTAAATTGAGTTTGGCCCGCGCCGGTGTAGAGGCCGCTGGCAATGTTTGTAAGGCCTTTGCAATTGCGAGCTCCCGGCACGCAAAGCGCGAGGGGTTGCGTTGCCAGCAAGTTCCTGGCAATCGGACCCAGCGTGCTCTCGGCCGAGAACGCTCCCGCACAACCGGCTGTTCCGCAAAACGGCGATCCCTGATAAGCGCCAGTATTCACTCCGGCATACGGTCCCGTTGCTTCCAGGAACTGCTCGAACTGACCCGAATTTACAAAGTTGATGAAGTCTGGCGTCAACGAGGTGAACTGGAGAGGGCTGCTGCTGCGATCACGACGGAATTCGGTCGTGAAGTAGAAGAACGTTTTGTCTTTGATAATCGGACCACCTATTGAACCTCCGAACTGGTTGCGCACGAGGTGATCGGTGAAGCCGCCACGATTCGAGAAGAAACTGTTCGCGGCCAGAGCCTGGATGCGGTTGTATTCAAACAACGATCCGTGCCACTGGTTGGTGCCGCTCTTCAGCACCGTATCGGTGACGAATCCGCCGGCCTTGCCATACTCGGCAGAGAAGTTGTGTTCGATGACGCGATATTCCTGAATAGCGTCTGGCGAGATCGAAGTGTTTGCACCACCGGTTGAGGAGCCGGTGTTCACCGCATTTCCGCCACCGAGGCTCTGATCGTTATTGTCAAATCCTTCGACCAGATAGTTGCCAGCGCCACTGCGGGTACCGTTGACTGCGGCTCCGCGATCGGTTCCGCCGTTCATGCCGAGCGCGATATTTCCCTGCGCCGCACCTGCGAGCAAATTGATGAAGTTATTCTGGTCGCGCGTTTCCAGAGGCATCTGCTGCCATACGCGTCGGTCAATCAGGTCGGAAACCGAGGATTCCTGCGTCTGCACCTGTTGAACCCCGGCCTCGACGGTTACTTCCTCGTTGCCGGCTCCGAGTTCAAGCTTCACATCCTGATTCACGATGGTGCCGACGCTGATCACGATGGATTCGACCTTGGCGCTCTTGAATCCCTTCGGTGAAGTTTCCAAGTTGTATGTCCCGACCACCGGCAAAGCTGGGAACCGATAAGTGCCCGCAGTCGTCGTCACTGACGTTCGTTTTTCGCCGGTCGCAGTGTTAGTCAGAGTTATCTGAGCATTTGCGACCACAGCACCAGAGGGATCTGTTACAAGACCCGTGAGTTCGCCCGTTCCGCCCTGTCCCCACATTGTGCCCGCGAGCAGACCCACTGCCGCAAATAACAGCACGAACCGAGACAAGGCCCTATAAACTTTGTCTTCCATTGTTACGTCTCCTTCACATCGGTTTCTTGCGAGTTGCGTTGCTGATCAAGAACAATCCGCACAGCGCAGAATGCAATGCAAAGGCCAACCGTGTTGTTGTGATTCCTCGGGGACTTAGAGGAAATCAGGGATGCGCGGATACAGTTTTATGGACAGCGAGCGATTGCGCTCGTAGCGACATCCTCGTGACTCATACCGATTGCTTGTTAGGCGAGTGCGCTTTTTTGTTGGGGCACATCAATCGATGCTGGACTTCCAGATTTTGGAGGTTGATGGAGAGAGTGCGAGAGATAAACACAACAAATGGCAAAGGTGTACTCGGCAACGAACGTACCGTTGAGAACAAAATAGCAGAGGTTTACTCGGCAACGAACGTACCGTTGCCAATCCAGGACTCGGCGAGGGCTTTGAGATTCTTCTTGTAAGTGCGTGTGACGGTATATTCCCTTCCATCTTTCAAACGGAGACTGTATTCCCCCGTCAAGCACGGCTTGATTTCTTCTACAAACGAAGTATTCACCAATACGGATCGATGAATCTGAATAAATCCGTATGGTCTGAGTTTTTCTTCAACCGCCGAGATCGACTCGCGTAACGAGTACGAACCGTCGATCCGTTGCAGCAGGACATAATTTCCTTCCGCCTGCACGGCAATCACTTCTGCGGGGTTTATGAAGAGAATCCGGCCCTTCACTTTGATCGCGATTCGCGCGTCTTGCGATCGATGCGCCCTGCGCATTGGCTTCGAAGTTTCGAGAGATCGCTCGTCTACAGAGGTCCTTTGGAGGGCCTGCGCGATGGCGGCGACAATGCGCTGGTTCGAGACAGGCTCGAGAGCGTACTCGGCCGCGCCCTGGCCGAAGACCGGGGCAGCACAGTTGTCATCTGTTGTGACATGGTCGATTGAGCTTCCACGCTCCAAAAACTGTGGCTTTGACAATCGTGAAGTGTTGATGTCGAAAAGCACAACGCGAGACGACGTCTCCGACAGTTTTTCAAGCGTCTCCATCGCGCCTTCCGCGGAATCAAAGCGCTCGATGTCGGACGACGACGCCAGGACATTTTCCAAAGCCGCTCGAGTAACGCTCTCGTCATTCACAATCAACACCAGCATAAGGTTTCCCATGATTCTGTGTGTTTGAAGGCCGAGCCCTTTCTATTGATTCCGATGCGGAGTTGTGGGTATTTCGTTGCCGCGTATTTTCCACGACCACAAAGCTTTACAATTCTCATTTTTTGCGGCGGAGTTTTGGTGCGAATAATCGAGTCGAACGTATCGATATCCGTCATAACAGATGAGCACTACGAATTTTGGTAGGTGTTGGTCACACGGCGGACAACACTACAACAAAACTGTCAGCACGTATGACGATTCAGGCTGGTTATTTCCTAATCACTTTTGTGTTTCCCGAGGAAATGATCAGCGACGATGCTGGGTTGTTCGACGATACGTTTTTCCTGAGCGCACACCACGAGTCGAATGAACTGCGCCATGCTCCAAGCGAGTGGGGTGGCACTCCCTGTGCCTTGCCCGAAGACCAAACGGGATGGAGTCGCTTCCGCGCGATCCCATATCTGCTCTGGGATCATGCCGCCCGCATTGGCAAAATGGAGCATAGAGTCGAGATAGAGACCTGGGTCGTGGCCGCGTGCGACTTCGTACTCCCCCCGTTCTCCGGTAAAGACCGGCCACAGTCTTCCGATGCCCTGGCCGGTCCAGGGTCCGCCGAAAAATGGTTCTCCGTAGCCATCGTGGTTGTAGCGCCGGAAGCCCGGGCCGTTGGGCGTTTCTACGCGAATCGCGGAGTCAACGACCTCAACTGAGTTGGCGATCGTGGCATCGTCAGGTGGACGAATTCCCAGTCGAACGAACTCGAGGAAGCCGGCATCGACGACGTCGCGTTCGTCCCATACGCCCCCGCCGTTGCGCACGTCGAGTTGATATCCGTCGTTGGGATCGGTGTTGTTGTCGATCCTCATGTAGTAACTCTGCGGCGAAAGGTGGCCCGTCTTGGTCACCATCCAGTTTTCGATGTTGCCGGCCCAGTCGTCAGCAGTTTTGAGATAACGATCGGCATCGGCATCGGCGCCGTTTTTCCGCGCAATGTCAGAGGCACATACCAAGCCGGCAATTTCGGCGGCAATCGTTGAAGGCGAATATCCGGGAACCTCTTCCCAGCGTTCCTGTTCCGTGGTGGGACCGCGAGCTACGACAAACTCCGCCGCGGGACGGATGTGATGTTGCCAAGTGTCGGCGTCGGTTTTGTTCAGTTGCCAGGCCAGCACCATGGGATAAGAGATTTCGTCCATTTGGAGATGGGTCCAATACGGACGACCGTCAATCCAACTGTTCTGCGGAAAGCCGCCATCCGGCTCCTGCTGCACCTTGAGCAAATAATCGAGCGCGCGTTCGGCTGCGGGACGATCTCCGGCGATGACAAACGCCGTCGCCATCTCGTAAAGATCTCTGGCCCAGACGAGGTGATAGCCGCCAACGGTGGACTTGTCTGATGTCGAGGCGAATCCCCAGGGAACGCTCATTGAAGCAATCATCGCACCACGATATGTCTTGTCCTCGTGGGCTTTGAGAACCATGGCGGCCAACTGAAACTCGCTCTGATATTTGGGTGTAACCTTCCGCAAAATCTGCACGTATTGTTTCCAACCAGCGACGTACTCTGCGCTGACGGCAGCGAAACCGGTCTTGAGACTGGCTTGCGCACTCTCGATCGCTGCTACGGAATTTGCGCCTAAACCCAGCGCAAGGGTGAAGTGCTCGCCGCTGAGCTTGGCGGTCTCAACCACGTTTCCGTTCTCTGCGCGACCGTACGACCAAACGAGACGGCGATGCAGCAGAAGGTCGGTGTATCCATCGCTGACTCCGGCAAATCCGACGGAGGTTTGTGTAAAGCCGCCGCTGACCGCCAAGGCCGAGGCGACATCGTCCTTTTGCGTCACCAACACGCCGTTCTGGATGACAGCGGTGTCTCCGTAGCCGGAATTTTTCAACGCTGGATTGCACAACACGTAAAGCGCGTCGTTCTTCTGTCCAGTAAAGGTAACGTCGATCAGCAACGTATTGTGGTGAGGATCGGTGGCGTAGGTCTTCGTAATCTTGAAGTGTCCGGTGGGATCGCTGCTGATTTGCCGGTAGGCCAGGGCGTCGCCGCTGAAGCGCTCGATGGAATGCAGCATGTCTTTCGACTCGATCCATACATTCCGGCCGTCACTGACGGCGAACTCGAGTGTGCGCAAACTCGCGGAGTCAAGTTGTGGATAGTAGACCTCAGAGAGAATGCCTGCTTCGAGCGTAAACCAGATTTTGGAATCGACGGAGGTCGCTGTGCCTACGCCTTCTTTGCTGCCTGCGGTCCAGGTTGGAACAGTGCCGGGCGCACCCGGGGCGATTTGTGCGGGCAGTCGGGCGGCTATAAGCAGGATCGAAGTGATCAGTGCAAGTTTCAGCATAGGCAATCACTCCCGCTGTCTGAAGTGGGAGCACCCCTAGCGAAAATATCATCAATTCAATGTGCCCACACCGCGACTCAACAGCGCAGGCTTTCCGCACGATGCCCAGGATCGGCTCCCGATAACTCGATGCTAAGAAGTGCCTTTAACGCATCGACGGCCATTTCCAGTTGCGGATTTCCGGCTTGTCGATGCCTTCGGCGTAGGCGTAGTCAATGCTTTCGATGATTTGCGCCTTGAGCCACTCTTTCAGATGAGCGCCCGTTGCCTGCAATTTTGGGACACGATCGATGACATCAATCGCAAGGTCGAAGCGATCCACCTGATTCAGGATCGCGAGTTCCAGCGGCGTGTTGATGTTTCCCTTCTCTTTGTATCCGCGAACATGAATGTTGTCGTGATTCGTCCTGCGGTAGGTGAATTTGTGGATGAGCCAAGGGTATCCGTGGAAATTGAAAATCACCGGCTTGTCTTTGGTGAAGAGCGAATCAAAGTCGCGATCAGACAGACCGTGCGGATGCTCTGTGTCGGGTTGCAGACGATAGAGGTCCACAACGTTGACGAATCGAATCTTGAGATCGGAGAAATGCTGGCGCAAGATGGCGACCGCAGCCAATGCCTCTTCTGTCAGTATGTCGCCGGCGCTGGCGACAACGACGTCGGGTTCGGCCCCGTTGTCAGTGCTGGCCCACTCCCAGATTCCGATCCCTTTCGTGCAATGAATAACCGCCTCGTCCATATCCAGATAAACCAGGTGCGGCTGCTTGTCAGCAACGATGACATTGACGTAGTCCCGGCTGCGAAGGCAGTGGTCCGCGACGCTTAACAGGCAGTTCGCGTCAGGAGGAAGATAAATACGCGTGATTTCCGCGCTCTTGTTACTTGCTACGTCGAGAAAGCCGGGATCTTCGTGGGTGAAACCGTTGTGATCCTGCCGCCAGACGAGCGAGGTAATAAGGATGTTGAGCGAAGAGATGGGAGCGCGCCAATCGATTTCGAGTTTCGACTTCTCCAGCCACTTGGCGTACTGGTTGTACATCGAGTCGATGACGTGGGCGAACGCTTCGTAAGTATTAAAGAGCCCGTGACGCCCGGTCAACAGATAGCCTTCGAGCCAGCCTTCGAGGGTGTGCTCGCTGAGCATCTCCATCACGCGGCCTTCGGGTGCGATCTCGGTTCCGTCGGCATCCTCGGGCTTGATGGCGGCCAGCCAGGTCTTTTTCGTTGCCTCATATAAATCCTGCAGGCGATTCGAGGCGTTTTCGTCGGGGCTGAACACGCGGAAGTTTGTCATGTTGCGGCGCATCACATCGCGCAGAAACTTGCCAAGAGTCTCGGTGGGCGAAACCGGCTTGGTTCCGTGGCCATCGATGGCAACGGCGTAATCGCGAAAGTCGGGAAGAACAAGAGCCTGCCGCAGTTTTCCGCCGTTGGCATGGGGGTTGGCGCTCATCCGGCGATCACCAACGGGCGGCAACTCGCGCAACTCGGCGATCAAGGTGCCGTGCTCGTCGAAGAGTTCTTCCGGCTTATAGCTACGCATCCAGTGTTCGACGATCCGCAAATGTTCAGAATTGGTCTGCACATCAACCACCGGGACTTGGTGAGCACGCCAAAAATTCTCGACTTTGTGTCCGTCGACTTCCTTTGGTCCGGTCCAGCCTTTGGGCGAGCGCAGGATGATCATGGGCCAACGTGGCCGGTCCGCCTGTCCTGTGGTCCGTGCATGCCGTTGAATCTCGCGAATCTGCTGGATGCAGGTTTCAACGGCAGCCGCCATCTTCTGGTGCATCAGGTGAGGGTCGTCTCCCTCGACGATACGGGGAGTCCATCCATAACCGTGGAAGAGTTGCTCCAGTTCTTCTGAGGTGATGCGGGCAAGTACCGTGGGATTCGCAATCTTGTATCCGTTCAAATGAAGGATCGGTAAAACTGCGCCGTCACGGATCGGATTCAGGAACTTGGTGGAGTGCCAGGAAGTCGCCAGGGGACCGGTTTCTGCTTCGCCGTCACCGACCATGACACTCACGATGAGATTGGGATTGTCGAAAGCTGCTCCGAAGCCATGCGACAGGCTGTAGCCGAGCTCGCCGCCCTCGTGGATTGACCCGGGCACTTCCGGGGTACAGTGGCTTCCGAGTTGGCCGGGGAAGGAGAACGCACGAAACAGATTGAGCATTCCTGCTTCATCCAGACTCTTCTCCGGATAGACCTCAGAATACGTTCCTTCCAGATAGCAGTTGGAAATCACAGCGGGCGCGCCATGGCCGGGACCGGAAATGTAAATCATGTCCAAGTCGTACTTCTTAATGACACGATTCAGGTGAACCCAGGCGAAGGTCTGTCCGGGATCGGAGCCCCAATGGCCCAGCAGCCGGTTCTTGAAGTGTTCAGGGCGGAGTGGTTGCCGCAGCAACGGGTTGTCGCGAAGATAGATCATTCCAGCGCACATGTAATTGCAGGCACGCCAGTAGGCGTCAATTTTCTGGAGTTCTTCCGCGGAGAGGGTTTGCTCGTAGGCGGCTGATGGGACTTCAAGATTGTGTGTCGATGGCATAATTCTCACCTTCTTCTTAGATGGGCAACCCGGCTGGGATGATGAGCATTATTCTAAGCCGCAAAAATGAATCAGGGGTAAATTGCGCTGTCCTTAATGTGGTAGCGTCGTTGAGAAGCGCAGGTCCACCTGCTTCGGCTTATTTTATGAAAGTTCTGGTGTTGAATTCCGGATCCAGTAGTCAAAAGAGCTGTCTTTATGAAATCGGAGACGCTTTGCCCAAGGAGCCACCCGCATGCCTGTGGCAGGCCAAGGTGGAATGGCAGGGTGAACTCGCGGACGCAGAGGTCAGCGGCAAAGGTTTCGCGACGAAGGAACGGATCAAAGTTTCATCCCGGTCGCAGGCAATCGAGCATCTGCTCAAGACCCTATGGAATGGCGAAACAAAAGTTTTGGCATCGCCGGCGGAGATCGATGTGGTGGGACACCGCGTGGTTCATGGCGGGCCAAACTTTGAAGATCCCGTGACTGTTAATTCGGAGGTGAAATCGGCGATCGCGGCCGTGTCTGCGTTCGCACCCCTGCATAACCGCGCGGAATTGGAGGGGATGGAAATCATTGAGAAGATGCTGCCTGAAGTGAAGCAAGTCGCGGTTTTCGACACCGGCTTCCATAAGAAGATGCCTCTCTCAGCAGCAGTCTATCCGGGTCCGTACGAATGGTTCAGCGGAGGAATCCGGCGATATGGTTTTCACGGCATCAATCATAAATATTGTGCAAGGCGTGCGGCTCAGCTACTGCGTAGAGATCCAAAATCGCTGAAGCTGGTGAGTTGTCATCTGGGTAACGGCTGTTCTCTGGCTGCCATTCAGAATGGAAGAAGCGTCGACACCACGATGGGTTTCACGCCCCTTGAAGGGTTGATGATGGGCACGCGCTCGGGCTCTGTGGACCCGGGAATCCTTACCTACCTGATGCGTCAAAACAATCTCACCGGAGAGCAACTCGATGACCTCTTAAACCAGCACTCGGGACTTCTGGGAATTTCCGGAATCTCCGGGGACATGCGCGAGATTCTGGCTGCGATCAAGGCGGGACATGAACGCGCGAAGCTGGCCTTTGATATTTATGTTCATCGATTGCGGTCCGGCATCGGCGCCATGATCGCGGTTCTTGGCGGAATTGATGCGCTCATTTTCACTGCCGGAGTGGGAGAAAACTCCCCAGACGTGCGGGCCGCAACCTGCGCGAACCTCGCTTATGCTGGGATAAAGCTCGATTCATCCAGGAATGCCCAATCTCCCGCAGATGAACACATATCCGCTTCCGATGCCTCAGTTCGCGTCCTGATCATCAGAGCGCAGGAGGATTGGGAAATTGCACTGGATTGCTGGAACCTCAAAAGGACGAACTAAGATCCCCCTCTCTTAAATATCAAGACCGAGCGTTTTGGGCCTCAGCAGATCTCAGGTGAGGTCCGATACCTGTGATTCGCTGACGACTCTCTCGACTCGCGATCCTGCCATGTACGGTATCGAGTTCTCCGACATTCCGGGCTCGGGAGCTCACCACATCGATCTTCATGCGAGTACCGATCCTAGGGGTGTGGAAAACTTTTCGCAATCTCGTCACTCAAGGGTGACCCCAGAGTAATCCTACGCAACTAGATTCTCCATAGCCTAGGCGTGAGGCACCAACATATTCACCAGCGAGGTACTGATCCATGTCGAGCAGCGTGAAGTACATTCGGATGTTCAAGAAATCCGCCTTCGAGAAGGTATCCGTGCTGGTGGTTCTTGCTATCTTGGCAGGAGTGCTAAGCGGGGGCGCGATCGGCCTGATCACGGGACGCGCATCGTCCTCCTCGTTCTCCACCGACACGTCTTCCCCGCGGCATCCTTAACCCGCTAGTGTCGATTCCGTTGGCCGAGATCTGAATTATTCATCTCCGTTGATTTTTTCGGACGCGAGGTCGCACATTCGCAATTACGCGAATGTGCGGCTTGCGACCGTTTCCTGACTTAAGCGTCAGCCTTGAATGTCAGGGGCTGCGGGAGAATTGCGGGCACGCGCAGAGGCCCGTACTTTTGGGCGGCCAAACGGCTGGACGCGATCGAATCCAACCGGTACCCCACTCCGCGGATAGTTTTGAGATAAGTCGGCTTAGTGCTGTCGGGCTCTATCTTTTCGCGAATTCTGCGGATGCACGCATCTACACTGCGCGGAGTGACGAATTGCATCTCACCCCAGACAGCGTCGAGCAATTGGTCGCGCGTGAATACTCGTCCCTGGTTTCTCGCCAAGTAATCCATAAGCCGGAATTCCAAAGTAGTCGTGGAGATTTCGGCGCCCTTGACGGACAGGCGCATGGCGGAAAGATCGATTTCGATGTCGCCGATCTGCATAACAGGAGTTGGCCGTCGCCGGGCGAAGCGGCGCAGCACAGCCTGTACTCGCGCGACCAGTTCTCGCGGACTGAAAGGCTTGCTGATGCAGTCGTCGCCGCCCAACTCCAATCCGCGCACGCGATCTTCCTCGGCATTGCCAGCCGTCATGAAAATGATGGGCATTCGCGCTACGCTGGGAGTCTGACGGATGCGGCACCCGAGATCGAGCCCGCTGCCATCCGGCAAGGAAGCGTCGATCACGGCCAAGGCGGGTCGCCGCTTCTCCAACTCGTCCATCACGTTCGTGGTCAGAAAAGCACGCACCCCATAGCCAATCTCTTCCAATAAAAAGCGGGTTTGACGACAAACTTCGATATTACTCTCTACGACGAAGATAAGCGCTGGCATGTTACACGTCCTTTCGCATCTCACGTGAGATGGCGGTTGAGGGATTAACATCTACCGCGGCCACGGCCGGACTCGTAATGCTCACACGACAAATTTGAAACGACAGAAGTAGAGATTTGTTTGAAGGTTGCAGGAGTTGAACGATTTTCTACAAGAAACTCGCACTCAGTCTGGTGGGTACTTTTGTTGCTGTCAAGAGAAAGAATTCCACAATTCACGCTCGATGCGATTTTCATACCACGACTGCGGCGTTCCCGCCAAAGTAGCTGAGTTTTAATTCTGCCGTCAATCGCAAGTAACAGGACAACGATAGCGTAACTAACAATCGTCCTCGCCGTTGGCTCATGATTTGCGCCACGGCGCGCGTGCAACCCGTCTTTTGTTCGTAATTCACCTACTGCCGTCTCAACTGATTGAAGGTTGCTTTGCAAAGAATTGCAAAGAGGGAACGACATGAACGGTCTTGCACTTCGGTACCCGGGTCGAGTTGTCTCTGCCGTGGTTATCTGGTTCCTGGTTGTTTGCATGTTCGGAATTCCAGTTGCTCCCCAGGAAATGCGCCCAGTTGGGTTAGCAACTCGCTCTAACTATCTCAGCCTCAGCCTTGCTACCCGGCTGGCGTCTCCCGATTCGTTGAAAAGCGTGATTGCTGCTCCCGCTGCAGTTCTGTTCGTATTCTTCTCTTCAGACAGTTCGAGCCTCTACGCACCAGGCGAGACGCATTCTTCCGGCCTGGCCAATAGCGAACTCGGTTCAAGTCTGACGCGCCCTGCCGATATCGACGCGCTGTTGGGCAGCATTTCTCTGGTGCCCGAGTCTCCGGCATGGGAGCCGATGTTGCCGAACGCGGTGCTTAGGCGAATCACTATATTTCCGGAGTGGCGTAAGCGAACTCCGCAGTCGTCCCCCGCGCCTGTCTGGCTCCGCAACACACCACCAACACATGATTACTACACAAATTCTCCGGCCCTGATGGTCTGGTGAAGCCCATCGGACTTACCGCCCGTTCCCGTTAACCCAACCCCTGTGGCGGCCATGCGACTGATAATTGGTCGCGCCCTTGCTTAACTTCAAAGAGGCAGACGCCGGCAGATTCTGTCCCGAGGTCTCCACATTTCGGGCCGGTTTAACTTTCTCCGGCACGTATTTTTGCCTAGCTGCTTCGCGCGCGTTCGGCGCCAGTACCGTTGCCCGCTCAGCCTTCTGCAGCGTGAGGTTTTGCAAACGGTATTGCGAAGGGGATGACGACAGCGTATCTGGCATGGGTGCGGTCGTAACATCCATCCGCAGCCTCTTGTGCGACAGGTTGCGATCGCCGACTCCTTGCCCCATCATCGAAGTCGCTGAACAGAGAATCAGAGTTAGACAAAGTTGGTAATTCATATAGAATTCAAGCCGCTCCCATGGCTGCGTAGCGAGCGGCGTCTTCATGTCCGCCCAGTAAACGGCAGGTCGCCGCTAACATTTCGTAAACCTGTGCGCGTGGGGCTGGCGTTGTTCCGGCCTGCGCGCTGAGAACAAATTCCTGTTTCGCCTTGCCAAAATTTCCTAATTCGTAGTAGTTACGTCCACAGTAATAATGGAAAACGGCACGAGATTCGTCGGGGATGCCGTGCCGTGACGCTAACAGGAAACTCTGCTCGGCGGTCTCATGCTGCTTCAGTTCCAGATGGCAGCGAGCCAGCAGCATCAACGCCTCTCCGTCGGGCTGGGTGTTGCAAATCGTCTCCAACTCCGGCAAAGCCTCGCTGTAGCGGTTCAACTGAACCAAAACAAAGCTGCGCTGCAGTCCGACATCACGTCGCAGAGCCAGAAAATCGGATTGATTCAGAAGTCCGCAGTGTGCATCCCGAAGAGCATCCAGGGCTGCGAGCGCTTCGTTAAAGCGCTTTCGCTCGAGCAAGAAGCAGGCGTCGCCAAGCTCAGCGATTAAGCGACCAGCCTCGTCCGTTGCCGCGAGGGATTTGGCTTCGGTCAGGCAGCGCTCCGCCTGCTCGTCCTGGCCCAAATGCGCGTAGCAATTCGCCTGGTCCAGTACGAAACCGGCTTTCTCGTTAGGATCGGAAGCGCGCTCCGCAAGAGCCGAAAACTGCTGGAGTGCTCCTTCAAAATCGCCGTTCTCGAAAAGTTCCACAGCCTGAATGAAGGCAGTCATGGTCATTGCCTGCTCCGTCTCGACTAATACTGACGAATGAAAAGCAAAGAATGGTCTAAAGCACAAAACTGAGCTCCGCCCCTCGCGGGAACCTGGTGGCGACAGGGTCTCTCGCGTTTGACCGTCCGTGGGCTGAGTAACTTTCTACTGTAAAAGCGGTGCCTAATGACTACAGATGCATTGTTACGGAAAGATGAAAGCGTCATTAATTTCGTTCTACAGGAGACGCGTTTTCAACAGCCCAGACGCGCTTTTAAAGTGAATTTTCTGAGGTATGATGCATGCACCAAAGCATTGCTAGTCGCACTACTCAGCATTGAGCACGGATGCGATACGGCTGAGGATCCGCAGAAGCGCGACAGAAAAATCAAAATTCAATGCATGCTGCAGCCGCGACCGGTTGAAGTCCGCGGAAGCTTGAGCAAGCCCCGGTTAGAGCCTCGATTCAAAAAAGGAGCCCCCTATGCTTAATACAACTTAGGAGACAACGCTCATGAGGCAAGTAGTTGCCGTTCTTCTCGCAGGCCTGCTGTCGACCGCAGTAGTGGCGGCGGCGCAGAGCCCTACACCGTCCCGCAGTAAAACAAAGAAGAGTTCCTCCAGCGCGGCCAGCGTGAGCGCGCAGCTTGCCGAGATGCGTCAGGCGATCGAAAGCCAGCAGCAAGCGATTCAGGCCCAGCAGCAACAAATGCAGCAAATGATGGATCAGTTGAAAAGTCGTGACGGCCAGATCCAGCAACTTCAGCAACAAGTGTCGCAGGCGCAGGAAAAATCAGAGAGCGCGACGTCCGTAGCTACTCAGCAACAAGCGGCCGTGACCACAGTGCAAAGCGAAGTCTCTGATCTGAAGGCGAATCAAACCAGCGTTGCGCTCAGTCTGCAGGAGACCCAAAAGAATCTATCGGAGCCACCGACGACGATCCATTTCAAAGGCGTCACTCTGACACCGGGCGGATTTCTGGCGGCCGAATTTGTGCGGCGCTCGCGTGCGCTTGGCGCCGATATCAACACTCCCTTCAATTCGCTCACGCTGCCCGGCGCATCGCAGAGCACTCTTTCGGAGTTCTTCGGCTCCGGCCGCCAGTCGCGAATTTCTCTGCTCGCGGAAGGGCGGTTGACGAACGCGAAGCTGAGCGGCTACTTCGAGGCTGACTTCCTTTCGGCGGGCGTGACTTCGAACAACAACGAGAGCAACAGCTACACGTTGCGACAGCGGCAGGCATGGGGTCAGGCCGCGTTTGATAATGGTTGGACCGTCACCGGCGGCCAGATGTGGAGTCTGGTGACCGAAACCAAACATGGGGTCGATAACCGCTCGGAAGCGCTGCCCATGACGATTGACCCGGAATACAACGTCGGATTTAGTTGGGCGCGGCAATATGGGGTCCGGGCGTCGAAAAACTTCGGCAACAAGATGTGGCTTGCGGTTGCGATCGAGAATCCGCAGACTACGCTCGCCACGGTCCACAACAACGCTTCCAACTTCCTGCTCGGATCTGCTGGAGCCTCTGGCGGTCTATATAACTCCCTCGCCAACTATTCGTTCAACCAATCTCCCGATGTCATTGGCAAGGTTGTTTTCGAGCCGGGATTTGGCCACTACGAGGTGTTCGGCATCTTCTCTCGTTTCCGCGATCGTGTGTTTCCGTGCGCAGAGGCTAGCGCCACCTTCCCCTGCGGTGGTTCAACGACACCGACGTCCTTTGGCGTCTACAATTCTTCCAAGAACGGTGGAGGAGTTGGCGCCAACGCGCGCTGGTCGTTCGTGAACAAACATCTGGACTTCGGACTCCACGTCCTGGGCGGGAGCGGGATTGGGCGTTACGGTTCCGGCAGTTTGCCCGATACGACGGTGCACGCCGATGGCACGCTTGCGCTTCTGAAAAACTATCAGGCTCTGGGCACTCTTGAATGGCACGGTCCGAAGCTCGACGTCTACTTCAACGGCGGCGGTGAGTACGCGAGCAGGGATTGGCAGATCGATCCAATTTCCGGTAAACCTGTCGGCTACGGATCGCCCCTGTTCTCGAACACCGGTTGCTTCACCGAGCCGGTAGCGGGTTCTGGAGGGTTTACTCCTGGTAGTTTGGGATCCACCTGCACCGGAGATACTCGAGTGGTGATTGAGGGAACCGCTGGCTTCTGGTATCGCTTCTACAGCGGACCCAAGGGCCGTATTCAGTGGGGACCGCAGTTCTCCTACGTAACTCGCAACACCTGGTCAGGATTGGGGGGCTCGCCACACGGAATCGATGGCATGATTTTCACTTCGTTCCGCTATTACTTGCCGTAATCAGAAAATCCTCATCCTCGCGCCTGGATGGGCGAGGATGAGGATTATTTTTCGCCGCCTGGAACTACCTTGCTGGGCAAACCTGATTCAGAGGAACTGTCAGCAGCGCGACCTGGCCATAAAGGTTTCCGGAACTGATCTGGGTGGTGTCCACCAGGTACAGGGAAGGCAGATCGATGGCTTGGGTTATGCAATCGTAGGTTAGCTCGTAGTACCCATCGTAGACGACAGTTTGTGCCTGCCCGCCAACGTTGAAAGTTCCTTGCACCGTAAACTTGTTTCCCGTGACGGGTCCAGTCAGGGAGAACGATGTGTTGTCGGCGCCGGTGACTACCATGTTCATGGTTAGTGTGCTGCCGCTCTGGCTCAAGGTTGCGGTCGCGTTGTCCGCGGCCCCTTGCGGGAATTGGCAGGAACTTACGCTCGGCGAGCAAAGAGCTCCGGCATAAATCCCACCCAGCTTTGCCACAGATGTCCCGGTGAAGGTCCCGCTGTCGTTGCATGGGCTACCCGGCTGCGACGCATACGTACCGAGGATGGATTTGTGGTCCGAGCTCAGGCTGCCGGTTGCCGTGAAAAGATTGCCGTTCTGGCTGTATGTCAAGCTGACGTTGTAATTCGCGTCGACGGTTCCACTGAGGCTGTTGGTACCGGCTCCCGGACAGTTCCCATCGAAAGTCAGATTCGGCGCCTGGTTGAGGGCGGTTGGAACGACGCCCAGGAACGCGATTTGCTGATTACCGGCGGCGGACACGAGATTCGTCGGCTGATAAACGCCGTGTACCAGATTCTGCGGCTGCTGGACGTTGGCCTCGACGTTGGTCTGGATGCCGGGCGTCTGCGTCGAAGTGGCGACGAACTCCCATTGTCCTGCCATGGAGGGATATAGCGTCGCCTGGTATCCTGCGCCTCCCCCACAACTCGCCATACCGATTGTTACGAGCACGATCAACAGAAGACGGAACGGTTTCATCGAGGCATGCTCCATTCGTTTATAAAAATTCCAATTCGCCAGTGGATAGCTGCGCTTATTGCTCCGCCACGGTAATCGTTGGGTGCAGATTCAACGGCGACTCGTCGATATAGAAAATGACGTTGCCATTTGTAATCGCCACGGTCTGTGCGCCCACGGTGCCGGTGCCGTTCTTGGTAATTGAGAAAGAAGTCGACGAAAATGTTTCATCCGGAATCAACAGCAGGCAATGGGATTGCAAGCAGTAGTTCGCAGTACCGTAGCTGACATTTTCGACAATGTTCGACAGGCTAGTGGTGCTGCTCGACAAGTCGCCAGCGATGTTTTTTGAGGTCTCGTCCAGAATTTCGTGGTTGCCAAAAACATAGTCGCCAGCAACGTAGCTGTTGCTAAACGGCGGAGGCGGCTGCGCCAGCGACGTCTGGAACTCCAAGACTCCATCCTGGGCGGTGCTGTCGGTTCCCACCAGAAATCCTGTGATGCAGCTTGCGGGCTTCGAACATGCGGCGCGAGTCGCGTTCGATGGGAGCGGGGCGATGTAGGCGACGAATGGATGGGGGCCCAAAGTCTGTCCATTCTGCGGGGCGGAGAACGACGCTCGGCCGGTGTTCGAGTCGACGGAATAAATGCCCGACACGGCCGTGGTTCCCAGCGTGCCTGCCTGGTCTTCATAAACTGTGCCGCTTAGCGAACTGACTCCATCGAAGGTGAGAACTCCTACGCTGACGTCGGGGCCACTGGTGGAAAGTCCCGAGATGTGGAACATATGACTATTCGCGAGAGACGCGTTGGTAAACGAACCGCTGGAGCTGATGACCTCTCCCGCAGCCAGCGGATGGCCAGCGCTCAGCGGGTCGATGGTCGTGACAATCGCCTCATGACTACTGACCATATAAATCGCGAGATTGAAACTGGATTGCCCTATGGTGAGAGACGCGGTCCCGCGACCGTTTGCAGCGATGTTGTAAGTGCCAGTGCCGCCGGTTAGCTGCGAACTGAGAGTGCCGGCATCGTTGATGTCCGCGGCGGCAGCAGTGAAGTTGCCTCCATTCGCCTTGATCGATCCTGCCAAAGCGTAATGGCCATTCGAGGCGTCCCATCCGCTAAGGCCAAAAGCTTGCGAGCCGCTGAGAGCGCTGTTGGAGAAACTCGAGGTATCTTGCCAACGCAAGATTCCTGAGCCACGCGTGCCCGTGCCGGTACTGTCGTCGAACTCGATGACGCGGCCGGTGGTGAAGTAGCCTGCAGCAACATTCAGTCCGTTGTTCTGGGTCATGCCGCAAGCGGTATCATGCGTCTCGATCGCGCCGCCCACTCTAAAATCGTTGGAGCACCCACCCAAACTAAATGCGAACGTCGAGGTGGTGTTCGCCTGATTGGTGAGAGTCATACAGCCACGGTCGTAAGAATTCGCGCCCGGATAAACATTGACGCTGCCGCCAATCACATAAGAACCGCTTGTAATCGGCAAGCTTTGGGAACTGCCTCGGCGCAAAACATCTTCGACTCCCCCAGTCACATTGCCCGCTCCATCGAGATTCACACTGGCTGCGATTACCACGGGCCCATTGGCATCAAAGCCGCGCATAAGAAATGCGTACGATCCCTGCAGGTAGGTGACAGCCGGAACGTTGCCCGCGCCGTTGATGCCTCCATTGGCGGCTGCTGGGCTGGAGATCTGGAGACGGAGAGCAAGAGGTTCGCAGAAAATCCACGTTCATATTCAGGTTAGGCAAAGCCACGGCCGGATACGGCTGCTGGCTATCGCTCACCTGCAACTGCACCGGATAAGTAATTGGCTGGTTGGGCTGGGCGAGATCGCTCGGTAAAGGGACTCCTGAGATCACGCCGATGCTAGAACTGGATGGTGGAGCGCTGTTGGCGCAACCCGCGGGAACGCTGCCCTGCGCACTTACCAGGCACAGTCCACCCGGAAAGTCAGGCGCGCCTACCGGCACCTGGTTGTAAGTCCAGTTGTACGGCGGCACGCCTCCGGTCGCGAGAAGGGCGGTCGGCGGATACGGGAAGCCGGACGTGGCCGGTGGTCCACTCAGGTACGAGTTTGCAAAGCTCGGCGTCTGCACCTTCAACGCGGCTGGAATTACGGCAATGTTGAATGACTGATTGGCCGATACTCCTGTGGCGTCGGTGATCTGCACAGTAACGTTGGAACACCCGGGCGACACCGGAGTGCCGCTAATCGATACCTTCGAGGTGTCCGCACCCGGAGAGAGCACTAACCCGGCAGGCAGCGATCCCGAAGTGATCGCCCAAGTGTAGGGAGCGATGCCGAAGGGAGCCAAAGGAGAGGACTGACCGCCTCCGTCCGAAATCGGGAACTGAGTGAATATGCCGACCTGTGACAACTGCGCCCCGACAGGTAGCGATCGAAGCAAGTTCGCTGACGGGGGAATGACAGTGCCCGCTGGCGGACACACGGCGAGCGTGGGATCGAGGATTACCGCAACACATGGCGTGCTGGTGTTCACCAGCACGCTGATCGATGCCGATTGCGTGGAATCGGCGACCGAAGTCGCCACAATCGTGACGCGTTGCGGCGAAGGAGGTGACGAAAACGCGCCGCACGACGTTTGAGTGTTGACCGTGCACGGAGCGGCTGCGCCGAAGCTCACCGCGGTATAGGTTGCGGTGGTCGCCGCGCTATTTGCGGTGAGGGTACCGCAGGCCTTGCCGGTTCCGGTTCCACTCTGCAATACCCAGTTCGATGGTTGGCTGACGGTGAAGTTGACGCTCTGGCCCAGTTCGATCGTCGGACTGGTGGGCGGCGCCGTGAATAGCAGGCCGCTAACGGTCCCACCATTACCGCCCGAGGAACTGGTCGAACTTCCTCCACCGCAACCTACACAGACGAGAAAAAGAACGGCGCACATCCAGGAGAGTGGAACTCTGAGGTTTGCCACACCAAATCCTTCCGGAGAGCGAGGTAACAACCTCACTCGCACTCATCAAGATTTTGACTGCTTGAGGTGGAACAGCCGGAAGATTGGCGGGAAATGTAACACACCGCCAATCTTCCGAACGACAAAAAAATATCCAAAATTAGCGTTGCGTCGTTGATTTGTGCTGATCAGATTTAGGAGTCGCTCCCGACGCCACAGAAGTCTTCCGTGTATCGGTAGCGGCCGGAGCAGCGCTCGCTGCTGGCAAGTGTGCTTTAATCCAATCGAATAGCTGGCCTTGTCCCTCGCTCTTGTGCAAGTCGCTTACCGCTTCAAAGCGAACTACCTCGGTTTGCTTAGGCGCGGCGTTCTTGATGCTCTCTTTCGACTCGATAGGAACCGCTTCATTCTGCCGAACCTGCTGCACCCGGACGGGAATCTTCAGCTCCGGCAACCATTTGACCGGATCGAGGGGAGCAACGCTCTTGAGGAACTCCGGTGTGATGTAGTGCGCCTTCTCCGGATCGTCCTGCAGGAAGTTCGCTTTGGCAAGGAAGTTGGGCCAGTCGCCCCAGGGATCGAGTGTGTCCACGGCCTTGATGCGGGAATCCGCAGCCGCTGCGAGAATTGCGATGGTGCCGCCGGAGCCTTCTCCAAACATTCCCACACGATCCACGTCGACATCGCCGCGTTTAGCCAGATAGTCGAGAATGAATTTCACATCGTGTACCGTGCTGCCAAGCGATTCCTGGAATTCACTGACGAACCACTGTTTCATGGGACGGTCGTGGAAACGTGGCCCGCTGAGCGCCGAGACGAATCCGACCGCCGCGACACCGCCGCTCGTCGTGCGATCACACCAGCCATCGTTCCGAAAACGATCGGTGCCATCAGTGAAGTTATAGAGGTAGAGAACCACAGGCGGCTTCTTCACGCCTTTCGGCAAAACCATCCACAAGTCGATGGGATCACCCGGACGCCACTTCACTTGAACCAGAGTTCTGGTAAACGTCGGCTGGTCATCGATCATGCCAACCAGGGGATCTTCCGGCTCGAGCTTGCTGTTGCCTATCTGCAGCGAACTCCAGTCTTCCTCGATCTCCTCGTAAAGCGGTACGCCGGTTTTAGGGTCGAGGCCTGGCGTCGGGGCGGCGGCCGCATGCGAAGCGTCATTCTCGACAGCGGATTGGCTCAGAGCAACTGCTGCCGGACTCGCCGGTGTGCTTGCCGGCTGCGGAGGAGGAGCCGGGGTCGCCTTTGGCGCAGCTGCGGCGGGCTGTTGCGCAACCGCACTCGCGCAAGCCAGGCAAAGCGCGATCATCAAAAACGCGATGGGGTGATTGATTTTCTTGGTGAGCAACACTTTGACGGATGACATGACAAACTCCTCGGAAACGGGACAAGGTTTATGTTGGAAAACGGCTGGGAAGAAAGAGGGGTTGGACCTCTTCCTTCACCAGCCGTGCTAAAGCGACGCAAAAAACAAACTACTGACGCTGTCCGTAGAGCGCGGCCGGGACGATGCCACCCACAGAACCGAAGTCGGAGTTGAAGTCGACATCGGACTGTACGGTGTAAACCGCTCCACCCTCGTCTCCACCCGCATCGATCAGGCAAGTTGGAACGCTGTGGGTTCCACCTTGCAGGCTGACACCCACGAAGTTGGTGGGGCAGCTGTCATGACCGTTGTCGGGGCTGATACCGGACTGGAGATAGTGCGAACGGAACACACCCAGGTTCAGGTTGCCCGTCCAGACCGGCTGCGTGAAGGTTCCAGTGTTAGCAAGAGTGTTCAGGAAGGGAACGAAATCCGACGTACGATCGTTGATCGCGACGTCGTTCTCTTCGTAGGCGATCACGTTGATCACGCCCGGAGGCGTGGCGCTGGTGGTACCACTATTCTGGAAGGTAATCGTCCGCAACACCGACCACAGCGGATAGCTGCCGTCGATGACATGCGTGAAGGGAATCTTGAAGCAGTTCTGGGGCGGGGTATTCCCCAAGCTGGCGAAATCGCACTGCGGCAGGTTGTAGGCTCCGTTCGGGTTGGGAGTTGCGTCAGACGCGCCGCCCGGGGTGGCGAACAGAGGATCAAGGTTATCGACCGTGAGGTAGTGGCCCAGGTTGGTGCAGGTGGTGTACTGGCCGTTAACGATCGTGCAGCTGCCAGAGACGACTGCCGGAGCAAAGTTGCCATAGCTCCAGAAGGAGTAGCCGAGGCCGTCGGAAACGATGCTGCCACCTTTGTTGCTCAGTCCGAGAGCCGCCGGAACTTCCTGTCCGGTACCGATCGCGCGGAGACGCAGGCCTTGACCGCAAGCCTTGCCCGAAGTGCCCGTGTTAATGAACACAGGATCGCCGCAAGTCGAGCCGGCCGTGGGAGCGGAGGTTAGGCCAGCGTTGAAGCCAGCGCTGCCGCCGCAAGCGGAAGTGGACCATCCGGTGATGGGGTTGTTGTTGAATTCCTGACCAGAGTCGTCGTGGCTGACCCACTGCTTGCTGTTGGTCGAGCTTTCTTTCACAGCGGCCGGAAGACTGCCGGGCATGATTCGAACCGCGGTGAATTCGAAAGCGTTGTAGGTGCCGGAGAGCAATTCGCGATTGACCACCTGGATCGGCTGGCCCGGTCCAGAGAAGTTGTCAAGCAAATCGCCGGTGCAATGCAGCGTGCCGTTGTAAACCTCGGCCAAGACGTTTCGGTTGATGTTGTTGAAGACGTAGTTGCCACTGGTCACCTTGCCGAAGCCAAACGCATTCGTGGAATCTGCGTTAGCAACGAAAACCACCAGCGGAGAGGCACCCGCGTTGATGGTGGTGTAGGTGGGAAGGCTTGCAAGGGTGATGGGATCGGTGCCCGACAGCTTGAAGTTCAGAACGTTGAAGTACTTGTTGCCGCCGAAGGAGTCGAGAATCGGGCAGCCTTGGTTGGCAGCCGTGGTGCCGTTGGTGCCAGCCAGGCAAGTCGCCTGGTTGTAGCCCAGGCCAGCCAGACCGTTGGTGGTGTTGTAAGAGCTGAGTGCACGAGTGGTGGCGTAGAGGGCATCCTCAGGACGGATGTCAGTAACACCAGTATTGAAATAGCACCAGTAGCCGCCTTGCTTCCACGTGCCATCCGAGTTCAGAATGGCGCCGCAGTACGCGGGTTGGTGGTTTTCCAACTTTGTGTCGTAGATCGGAAGAACTGGATTGTTGATCAAGGTAACCACGTTCGGAGGCAACGCGGCGGCGTTGTCTGTAAGACCGCCGACCTTGCTTGCAGAGGTAATGCCGGTTCCGACGTTACCCACCGCGCCGGCAACGTTATAGACGTGACCGGTAGCGGCCGTATATTTCTGGTAGGCAAAGTAGTCCTTGACGCCTACCACGGAATCAACGCTCCAGTAAGCATAGACGTTGCAGGCGGCGTTGTTGTCCCACATTACCCACAAGGTTGCGGAATCACTCAGTCCGATGCCCCCACCAGCCACCATGCGATTGTCGGTGATGGTGATGTTGCCGCTAGCGAGGTTCTTGGTTCCAGAAATCAGGTTGTAGTCGGATGAATTCAATCCGGTGTCGCCAGCGATCGCAGTCAGCAACTCGCCGGCGCCGTAAGCCGCTGAATTGAACTGCGCCGACGAACCGACGGCGTTGTATTGGAACTGCGCGCTCGTACTGCAGGGTACTACTGCGAGAGCGTTGGTGGTTAGCAGCACCGACGCCATCAGCGCCAGAGCCAGCACAAACAATTTCCTTGTCATCTAGGTGTCTCCTTGAAGACGATAGGTTTGGTTGAACGAAACCCTCCCCGGCGAAGTGCCGCTACTTTCGGGCACACCACAAGAGCAGGCAGAACTGAAATGAAGTGGAGTGGTCGCACAATCGTTTGCTGACTTTCGTGCGGGTTCACTATCGCCAATCGCAGTTACGGCAGAATGACCGAAACATGAACGCTTAATGAATTTCTGAATACTTTTTAAGTGCAAAAGTCGGAGCTAGTCGTCGCCGGAAATTAATCTCCTCTTCATGGCGCTGTAACAATCCCTCGTTATCTTGAACAACCCGAGCTGAGTTAACTCGCGAGCAAGTTCCACAAAATCTGATTTCTTCGAGGTGGTGATGCCAGGAATCGCTGCCTGGGGGCGTGTTTCGTGAAACTCCGTCAAAGTTATTCCACCGTCGTGTTTCTGCTGTTTTGGATTGCCTGTGTAATTCCCGCCGTTGCGCAGAGCGCAGCGCTGCACGGAACGGTGATTATCCCGTCAGGATCACCCGTCCCGCAGGCCTCGGTCACCGTCGAGGGAAAATCGGGTGGCCAGTCCGCCACAACGAATCTGAGTGGCCAATACTCGATCAACGGCCTTACAGCGGGCGACTACAAGGTCACAATCACCGCAACCGGATTTGAGCCGTTTGAAGTGCATGTTAACGTCTCGGATAACTCGGAAGTGGACGCTGTGCTGCATGCGTTGGCGCAGCCGGCACAGCCCTCGGCGGAACCCTCTGGAACTCCTTCGGGACAGGAAACTCAGGGCGAAGTCGCTGCTCCTGCCCCCAAGCAAATAACCGTAGCCGCTCCCACGAATGTTTCCGTCACCGCGCAGAAAGGAAAGGCCGCCGTGTACGGAGTTGTGAGCGATCAATCGGGTGCCGTCATCCCAAGCGGCGTGGCGACAGTCACCGGCAGCGGAGGCACAGTGAGCGTCAACGCTGACGCGCGCGGTGTCTATGTACTGAACGGACTGACGCCGGGGCAATACAAATTGAAAGTTACAGCACAGGGGTTCGCAGCCTTCGAAACCGACCTGACCCTCACGGTGAATCAGGCGATCGAACTGGATGCGCAGTTGCAGCCTCCAAGCGCCAATACGGAAGTCAACGTCGAAGCAGGCGGCCCGTCGCAAGTACAAACCGAAAGCGCGCACATCGAAGGGACCATCACAGAAAAGGAAGTCGTCAAAACTGGATTGAATGGACGAAACTTCACGCAACTGATTGCGCTCGCTCCCGGTGTCAGCAATCAAACCGGTCAGGACGAAGCGCTGGTCGGAGTCAAAGGCAGTGTGAAGTACAGCGTGAATGGCGGACGCGTCGAATACAACAACTTCGATGTGGATGGCAGCGACGTGCTGAACGCGGGATTGAATGGCGCTGAGAGCACGTTGATGGTCTATCCCAGTCTCGACGCCATCCAGGAAGTAAAGGTCTTAACCTCGAACTACGGAGCACAGTACGGCCGCAGCGCATCGGGTACGGTGCTAGTGACAACGAAGTCAGGGACGCCGGCTTTTCACGGCGTGGCTTACGACTTCGTGCGGAATGAATTTTTCAACGCGCGCAACTACTTCGACCTGACCAAGAAGGCCCCGCTCTATCGCCGGCAGGACTTCGGCGGTACGATCGGCGGTCCTCTTTACATTCCCGGAGTATTTAATACCAAGAAGGACAAGGCCTTCTTTTTCTGGTCCGAGGAATTTCGCCTGGAGAAAACGCCTCAGGAGTTCAACCAGGCGGTGCCGTCGGCAGCGGAGCGCGGTATCGGAACCGCGAGCTGCGCTGGATTGAATGGTGCCCTGGCCCCTTGCGCCGATTTCAGCGATGTGTGTCCCGTGGCGATCGGAGGAGGACAGGCATCGTTTGCTCCTGCCCAATATCCAGATTGCCCGCGCGGTGGCAGTGACAGCTCCACGCCGGGCCATTTCCTGACCTTCCAGGGAAATCTCGCGCCCATCGATTCTACCGCCGGCGCTCTGCTGCAAACCGGAGTGATTCCGCTTCCCAATTCACAGGTCGGCTGTAACTCGAGCCTGGCGGGCACATCCAACATCACGACCGGCAAGCCCAATGTCCCTTGCTATGTTGCTGCAATTTCTCCTTCGACTTACTGGCGTGAAGAATTGGGGCGGTTTGACTACAACTTCACGCCTACCACCCAGCTGTCGTTCCGCTACATTCACGATTCATGGAATACCACTCTAGCGACGCCCAATTGGGGAATCGTTGAGAATAGCTTTCCTACGATTCAGCAATATCTGAACGGCCCCGGCACCAGCATGGTGGTGCGCCTGACGGACACCTTCTCGCCTACGCTCTTGAATGAGTTCGTCGTAAGTTATGTGAACTCTAACATCACGCTGACCAACCAAAACGGTCCTGGAGCGAATCTGCAGCCGATCGCGAACTGCAATGTGGGAAGCGGCCTGCCGCCCTGCATCGGAGCAATTTTTAATAACGGCTTCGGGGGCAAGCCTCCCGGACTGGTCTTCTCGGGAACCAACGCCGCTTACGGTGGCGCAGGCTTTACTGCCGACCCTTCCTACGCTCCGTGGGAGCACACCAATCCTACGTACAGCGTCGCCGACAATGTGAGCAAAAGTATCGGGAAGCACACGCTGCAGTTCGGCTTGCAGGTTGTCGACGCACAACGAAACGAGATCAACGGTGCGATTGGAGCGGCAACCGGCGACCTGCAAGGCCTTCTGAACTTCACCAACCTGAACGGTGGCTACGGCAATGCCTTCGCCAACTTCCTGGTTCAACCCTTCGCCCCGGGCACTTTGCCGATTAACGAGATCAGGAGCTACCAACAAGACAGCGCGCAACTCAAGTACTACAACGACTACTGGATTGCCGAGCCCTATGTGCAAGACGATTGGAAGGCGACCCGGCGCTTGACGCTGAACCTGGGAGTGCGACTGAGTATATTTGGCAATTACCACGAGAAAAATCTCAATGCGTGGAATTGGGATCCCAACGCCTTTAGCCAGACCTTGGCATCTACCGTAAGCATCACCGAGCCGGGCCCGGGAACGGTTGGCGGGTACCTGCAGATCGGCAAGAATCCGGTGCTAATCGATCCCAACAATCCTTCGAGCAGCCTCAATCCTGTCATCACCAATGGCCTGGTGCAGTGCGGCAAGAATGGCATTCCCGACAGTTGCATGCAAAGCCACCTCTACAATGTGGCGCCGAGAATTGGATTCGCCTGGGATCCTAAGGGAGATGGAAAGACGTCGATTCACGCCGGCTACGGAATTTTCTACGAACACGGAACCGCAAAGGAGTCGAACACCGGTTCACTCGAGGGTAGTTCTCCGCTGGTGCTTACGATGACGGCGCCCTTTCCATCTTTGTACAGTTCGATCGGGCTCGGTTTTCAAGGTGGTCCCCACGTCGCTTTCCCCTTGGACGTGACTTCCATCCCCACGAAGACGGTTTGGCCTTACGTGCAGCAATGGAGCCTGAGTGTCCAGCGACAATTCGCGAAAGACATTGTGGCTACAGTCGCATATGTGGGAAGCAAGGGGACGCACCTTCCTGCGGAATTACAAATCAACCAGCTCCCCGTGCCACCAACGGGACCCAACAGCGGCGTAGTCAGCAATGGCAATCCTTTCTTGCCGGGACAGCCGTTTATCACGTTCAATCCCCTCGGTGGAGCAAACGACTGCACTTACAACCCCGGCAATAACAATGGCCCCGGAAATTTCGTCGTGAATGGAATCACGGTAAACCCCAACGATGCGGCATGGAAGAATCTCGTTGCCGCCTGTTACGGGTATGGATCGAACGTCCCGAATCCCAATTCTTTGCGGCCGTTCAACGGCTTTCAACGCGTACTGGCGCTGCGCGACGTCGCCGACTCCACTTACAACGCGCTGCAAGCCACTGCGCGGCGCACTCGCGGCCCTTTGACCGTGGGCGCTTCCTATACCTACAGCCATTCGTTGGACGACTCTTCCGACCGCTCCGACGCGACGTTTGTCAACTCCGCCGACATTCACGCGAATCATGCCAGTTCCAACTTCGACCAGCGGCACTTGCTCAGCGTGAACTACATTTACGACCTGCCTAAGCTGAGCGGAAGCCTCGACCGCTGGTTGCGATATGGCAGCGCAGATAACGACGAAGAGGGCACGACCAGCGTGCACTCCGCACAAAGCGAGTCCAGTTTTCTGCGCGCCGCGCTTGACGGCTGGCAGATCTCCGGTATCACGCTCTTTCAGTCAGGCACGCCATTTAGCGTGATTAACGGCGGAAGCAGCATCGGCGTGTCCGTGCTCGATAACGCCGGCGTCGCAAACGGAGCGGGCACAGGCTCGTATCCCGATGTTGTCGCCAGTCCGCGCTCGCATCTGCCTGTTGGTGTCAGTGCCCTCAATCCGCAGAGCATAGGTCCGCTCTTGTATAACCCTGGAGCCTTTGTGGCCCCGCAAGGGCTGACGTTCGGAAACGCCGGGCGCAACTTCCTGACCAACCCGCATCGCTTGAATTTCGACATGTCCATTCTGAAGACCTTCAAGGTGACGGAAGGCAGCAACCTGGAATTCCGTGTGGAAGGGTTCAACGTCTTCAACCACACACAATTCCGAATCTTCAATCCCAATCTTGGGAATCAGGCGAATAACATAGTCAGTTGCTACGCTGGCGCGCCGTCGAACTACTCCGCAGGTGGCGGATACACCTTGAATAACAACGGGCAGCCTGTCCCCGTGGATTGCACGACCGGCAGCTCATTCCTTCGCCCGGTCGATGCTCATCGCCCGCGCACCATTCAACTTGGATTGAAATACAGCTTCTGATCGAAAACGCGATGAAGATTCGAATGACCAAAATGCGAGCGCGGCGTAGCGAAGAAGGCTATGTTCTGCTCACAATGATGTTATTCCTCACCTTGGTGCTTATTGCCGCCACCGCGGCGGCTCCCAAAATCGCATTTCAGATCAAGAGGGATCGCGAAGAAGAATTGATTCACCGCGGGGTTGAATACTCACGAGCGATCCAGAAATTTAGCAAGAAAACAGGACGATTTCCCAATCGGCTGGAAGAACTGGAGGATACGAGTGGACTTCGGTTTATCCGCAAACTCTATAAGGATCCAATCACGGGGCGCGACTTCCAGCTACTTTACCTATCCGACATCCGCCCGTCATCGGGCGTGACGAACCTCAACGCCAAGCCCAAACAGGAAGAGAACGGCGCTGATCCCGGCGGGGACGGTTCGGCTGCGACACCGCAGCCCGCCGCGGCGGCTCGCCCCAATCGAAGCAATAGCGATAATGCGAGTTCGGGTCCCCAATTGATCTTCGGAGTCGCCAGTCCAAGCAAGGCTCGCAGCATCCGCGAGTTCAATCACAAAGATCACTACAATCAGTGGCTGTTTTTCTACGATCCGTCGCTGGACAAGGGCTATCTGATCAAAGGTCCTGCCACGCCCTTCGTTCCGCCAGTTCCTGGCTCGCAGCAGTCCGCTGACGGGCAGCAAAATCAATAACTGAATTATGGATGGCCCGAGCCGGGTAGACTATTCATCGCGCCCTGCGCCGGAGTAAAGCTCGGATCGCGCTTGAGAGCCTCTTGATAAGAGCCTCGTGCATCCTCCGGGTGTCCTGCGATCTGCTGCAGCTGACCCAACTGCAGATATGCCTGCGGAGTCGGATGAGCGGCCGCCGCGGCCGCCAACTGCTGGATTCTTACTTCCATGCCGAGCTTGCCCAGATTGGTAAAGACCACGCGATTCTGCGGATCGGTCTTCAAAACTTCGCGGTAAAATGCCTGCGCCTTGGTGTAATCCCCCGCTTGCTGATAGGCCGCACCCAGGTCGATGAGTGTCTTCTTGACCAAGTCCGGATCGGGCGTGAGTTGAAGAACCATCTGATATTGCTGGATCGCTTCTTGCAGTTGTCCGTGCTCGTGGAAGTCCGCTCCAAGATTCAGGTGGCTGATCGCGTCTGCCGGATTAATTCGTACTGCGTTCTTGAAATGCACCAATGCGTCATCGGAGTAACGTTGCCCGTTCTCCTCATAGGCCTTCAGCAGAAGCGCACTACCCACGAAGTCTTCTGCCATGTAGTTATCTTTCGTGACGTCGAGAGCGTGGGACCAGAGGTCATAGCTGCTTCTCCAATAACCGATCTGCCGCCAGGTAAGAAATGAAAGGACCATGATTACAAGTGAGGCCACCGAGAGCCCGGCGCGAAAGTCCAGTTGATAGAGGCGAGCCAGTTCGACCAATCCCCACACCACCATGACGAAGATTCCGATCAGAGGGAGGTAGCCATAGCGATCCGCCATTCCCTGATCGCCGACTTGCACCAATCCGATCACCGGAATAAGCGTGCCCAGATACCACAGCCACCCCACGGGCAGATAAAGATGATCACGCTTCTTCCATGCCAGAACGCTGACGCTCGTCAGAAAGACAATGCACAGAAAGGCCTGCCATCCTGCCAGACGCGCGCCCTCGTGAGGATAAAACGACGCTAGATGCAGGGGCCAGAACGCCTTTCCGAGGTACATGGTGTAGGCGTAAAGAGTGTTGACCAGACGCAAGGAGAACGGGAGATTCTGATTGGTTGCGATGGCGCCGCGCTGCGCTATGACCGTAACAAGGCTGCTGGCTGCGGAAACCGCGAGCAGGGGGACCTTCTCCAGAACCAATTGCCAAAACGCGAATTGAGGAACTGGGAATGCCTGTGATGGACCATGCCACGCCTTCGCCCTCTGCAGCGGCCAAACATCAATCAGCAGCAACGCGAAGGGCAGCGTAACGATCATGGGCTTGGCCGCTAACCCCAAAGCAAAAAGAACTACGACGGAAAGATAACGCCCAAGTCCGGGCCGGCGAGCGTACCAGCCATAAGCGCCGAGGCTGAGCAACAGAAAAAACATGCTCAACACGTTCTTGCGTTCAGCGATCCAGGCGACACTCTCTACATTTATCGGATGGAGCGCGAATAGCGCCGCGACCGCGAGGCTTCTCCATTTCGCGCCGGTAACGCGTGCTAACAACAGAAATAACAATGCGGTGTTCAACAGATGCAAAACGACACTGCTGAGATGGTGGCCTGCAGGATTCAATCCGAATAATTGGCAATCCAGAGCATGAGAAAGCCACGTCAGGGGGTGCCAGTTCGACGCATAGGTCGATTTGAGCGCCCAACGCACGGTGTCGAAGCTCAGGCCTTGTTGGACATTTGCATTCTCAGTGACGTACCCGGTGTCGTCATAGTTTACGAACGGATTGCGTGTGGCGCGGTAATAGATCGCGAAGGTTGCTGCCACCAGAAGCGCACAAATCAGCAAATTCATCTTACTGCCGGCGACACTTCGCTTTACCGGCAGGACTGCAGGCGCCTTAGGACCAAGATTCGTTCGGCGAGCAATCGCTAGCTCGGGCCGAGTTGCGGCGCGAGATTTCTTGAGCGTTGTCCTTGTAGACATAAGGCGGGAAGACAAATCGTCCCGCAAAAATGTAGCAGAACGGTAGATGCTTCGACCGGGCTGTCACCGCAATTTAATACGGTTTTAACCTTCAGGTAACAATCCCTCACCAAGAGCCTGACAAGGGCCCGCTGTGGATTTCTCTTGGACGGTAGTTTGAATTTAATTTTGTGGTCACCGTTCGTTCACACAGCGTCGCTAACCTGTTGAGGCAGTTCAGGAGATGTGCTTATGCCTCGGGTTCAGATCGCTGCGGTGGTCATCACGCTGTTGGCTGCGCTATCCCTTCCCGCCCATGCCAATTCGACCTACCTCACGTTTCAAGGTCTGAAGGACGGCGAGGCCATCTCGAATTTTTATAACGGGGGCACTGGTGGGTTCGGCTCGATGTCCGACTACAACTTCGGCATCACGTTTTCCTCGAACGCACTGGCCATCAAGTCCTATTTGAAGGGCGGGAGCGGAGGATTCAATCCGACGCAGAGCTCAAATACCGCGCTATTTTTCACGGGCACGACCGGATACATGAACGTGAGCGGCGGTTTCAACAACGGAATTAATTTCCTTTATGTCGCCGGGGCAACCGGCACCGTAACTGTGTGGAGCGGAGCCAACGGAACGGGCACCGTGTTGGCCACGATCAATTTGGCGCCGAACGGAGGCAGCGGTTCCGGCTGTACGGGCTATCCCAGCCTCTGTAACTGGACCGCGGTCGGTCTGAATTTCTCTGGAACTGCGGGCTCTGTCACGTTTTCCGGTACCGCCAATCAGTTGGGCATTACCGATATCACGGTTGGGAGCAGCCGCGCTGCCGTGCCTGAGCCGTCGTCCTTGCTGCTGCTCGGTTCCGGCTTGTTGCTGATCTCAACACGGATGCGAAGGCGCTTTCGTCGCAGCTGAGAGATCGCTTTCAAGCGTCGGCTGGCGATTTTCCACTTATTGCTCTAGATATCCTGTGGCGCGAGGTTCACTTCCTTGAGCAAGATTCTGATCCCGGCGAGTAGGCCTCGTCCTTCGCGCACTCGGACTTCTAATGCGTTCCCGCCTCTCGTCAGCATAATCATACCTGCGTACCGGTGTGCGGAGACCATCTCCAAGGCTCTCGATTCTGTCCTCGCGCAGACGTTCACTGCCTACGAAGTCGTTCTTGTGAACGATGGTTCGCCCGACTCGCCGCAGCTTCGGCGAGTGTTGGCGCCGTACCTTTGTCGCATTCGTTATATTCAGCAAGCGAATCGCGGACCAAGTGGGGCGAGGAATGCAGGCATCCAGCGCGCCCGGGGCAAGTATATCGCATTCCTCGACAGCGACGATTTCTGGTTCGAGCGTCATTTAGAGAACCAAGTCCGACTGCTAACGAGCGACCCCGGCCTCGGATTGGTGTACGCCAACCCGCTCATTCTCGACGGAAGTACTCCGGTTGGCGACGCGTTCGGCCTAGTCCCCCAATCGGCGCCCGTGACTTTTCAATCGCTGGCGAGAGAGAGCTCTAGAATCCCAACCTCGTCAGTCGTCGCGTCGCGCGAACAGATCGTCAACGCCGGACTCTTTGACGAGACCATGCGACGTTGCGAAGACTTCGATCTTTGGCTGCGCATGGCCCACAACGGCTGCCGCATGGCGTTCAGCCGGGAAGTTCAGCTTTGCCATCATCGCATGAACGGATTGTCATCTGACCGATTATCCATGAAGCGCGCGCGCGTGCAGGTTTACGAAAAGATGAAACGGCTGCTCACTCTAAGTGTGGAAGAACGCAAGACAGTGGAGCAGAAGATCGCACTCGGCGAAGGTGAATATCAGGTCGAATTAGTTAAGGCCGCGCTGCTCGACAAGAATTACAAGGAAGCGCTGATTGCAGCAAAGCGCGCCAATAATTATCTCGACAATTGGAAACTGCGTCTGGCGCTACGTGGGCTTAAAACCGCTCCGCGGCTCCTGCTGGAGTCCTATCGAGCCTACGAGCAGATTCTCGACATCCGCAATCACAACCGGTCTATCAAGCGGGTCAGGCGATTGGAGTTAGCAGACCGCGTTTCAAGTTCCCAACGGCTGCCCGCCTGAACGATCTCGAAAAAAAGCTATCCTCTTCGTCCGCTTCGTCCGGTTCGCCAAATCCGGCGAATGGAAGACGATGCTTTCGACTAACTCTGTCGCCAACATCGAGTCCGTGTGGGGACCAGTCATGAAAACGGTGGGATACGAATTGATAGCAACCAGCTTCAAGGAATCGACCGCTGTGTAGAATCCGCGCGGGCGTCTGGCGGAGACGGGACATTCGCTCCCCACCCCAATCGACGAAGAGGAGCGTTCCTAACGCATAAAAACCCAACTGGTCATTTTTTATCTTTTGCGAGCGCTTGCAGTCGAATTTCGTGCTTGAAGATGTCTGCGCATTCGGGCAAGCGCGTTCGATAACGGGTAGGAAGTTGAAGGCACAGCTCGATAGCGCTCTTACGCATGGCGTGCAGTTCTAGAAGTGCGGTGGTTTTCACCGTCATCGTAGGCGGCAAGGTATTAGCTCCAGACTGCGGAACCACGGCAACTTCGGTGACTTCTTTGTTGCTCACATCCGTCCTGGAATCCTGGCCCGTAACATTGTCATGAACGTAAGCCACGTAACTTACATCCTGCGCAAGCGCCGCGCTCACGATGACGACAGAAAAACACATCCCTATCAAGCAACGTTTCATCACTACATTCTCCTGGCTCGCTCGGCCTTCAGACTCGTAGTAAAGATGAGAGCGCCGTTAGAATGGTTGTGCCGAAAGCTTAAGATGAGACAAGGTTAGCCACGCGTTCAGAAGACCTCAAGATTACGTGCGTAACGTTGAGATAACGATCCGGCATCCACAAAACATCAAGCCCATGAGGTGAAGCTCTATTCCCGGAGCTTCACGCGAAGAGTTCGAGGGTTAAACGCTTAAGATTCAAGAATCTGGCGAGGGGGTTCGAGCCCCCAGTACAGATGTTAGCTCGTACAACGGAAAACGATGAGGTCGGCCCTCGAGACGCCGCGTCAGGCGACGGTGGGTTGCAACGCATCGGGCGGGCCGACGAAACGCCGCTCAAACCCTGTCAGTTTTATCAGTACGAAGTCGATAAAGTCGTGCGCTACGATTGGAATCCGTTAGCGCGCGTGGGAATCGTTGTTTCGACGCAGGCGTCAGCGGGGAATCTTTCCTTCAGCGCCGGTGCCCTCCGCCATTCGCGCTAAGGCAATTGTTGCGCGAGGATCTTGCGAAGAAGGTGCGGCGCTCATTTACCTGGCGCGCCGTTCGAACGGGAGTTGGCACGATGACAACTAATGGGCCGGCTTCAGCTCGGGTGCAAGCCACTTTTTCCGCTTCAACGCTTCCTGCGGATTGGAAATCAAGATTTCTGCAGGGGCTGTCACAACGAGACCTTGAAACGGTAATACGGGCATCAGCGCCACGGCGGTTCCTGAAGAACTCGGTGGTCACAAATCAAGGGGATCCTGCCGATTATTTCTTTCTATTGACGAAGGGCCGCGCCCGACATTTCTCCATTACAGAAGGGGGACGAAAGACACTTCTTCTTTGGGTTGCGGCTGGAGATACATTCGGTGGCATAGCAGTCTTGCAGCAACCCTCGACCTATCTCCTGAGCACGGAAACCGTGAAAGACAGTTGCGCATTCGTTTGGCGTCGTAGTGAGATTCGGAATCTTATCGCACGCTATCCAGTGCTGCAGGAAAATGCATTGTCAATTGCCTCGGACTATTTGGCGTGGTTTCACGCTTCGCACATGGCTTTGATCAGCCACACCGCTCGACAGAGACTTGCGCGGGTACTGACGAGCCTTGCACATGGCATTGGCCGTAAAGTCCCAGGCGGCATTGAACTCGACATCGCAAACGAGGAGTTAGCAAACGCTGCCAACGTGACGCCCTTCACGACGAGCCGTCTTTTGAGCGAGTGGCAGCGCAATGGTGCGGTTCGCAAGAGTCGGGGTAGTGTCGTACTGCGCGATCCAAACCGTCTTTTCTTGCACGAGGTCTAGCCACTTTCGTTTTCTCCCTCCTTTTCGTCAGGACAATGTTTCCTGCCTGCGCTGAAGCAACCAGTAGGTTGTCTTCGAGCAACGACCGAACCCTCTTTCCCTGTCATCCTCTATGAGTCATGTGCTTCGTAGGAGTGGAAGTGCTTTCTGTTTCGAGTTCCATAAGCGAAAGTGAGTTGAAAGCCGTGTCAGTCCGTATTCTTCTGGTAGATGATTTCGAACCGTTCCTGAGATTCACCGCTTCTACCCTCGGAGAACAATCAGGCTTTCAGATCGTCGGGAAAGCTTCAGATGGGCATGAGGCAGTCCAGAAGGCTCGTAAACTGCAGCCCGACTTGGTGGTGCTGGACGTCGGCCTGCCAAAGCTGAATGGGATCGAAGCTGCTCGACAAATCCGCTCCGCCTCCCCCAGTTCCAAGATATTGTTTTTGACGGGAAATGAAAGTCCCCAGCTAGCACGCGAGGCTTTAGACGCTGGTGCGTGCGGCTACGTGGTTAAGCGGGATGCAGCAGTTGAGCTACTAGCTGCAGTGAAAACTGTGCTTTCGGGAAAGCAATACGTCAGTTCACGACTGGTCTGACGGATGATCTCAATCGTCCTCGCCTGAATCAAACCAACCAGCGTCACCAGAATCAGCAGAAGGATCATTGCCCCGGAGCAATGACGCTGACCCGCTAAGAAGCTAATGTTCTATTCGGCTCGGTCCGTCGCTGCCTGCTGAGGGGGTGCGTGCATGATGGCACGCTGCTCCAGGTCAGCACAGGGCCGGGCCATTCCCCGACCAGGTCGCGCTCGTCGTCAGTTCGAGCGTCGCGGTGGATGATTCGGTGATTCAACGAATTCTGCGACACAGCGCTTTGGCGACAACACAGAACCAGTACACCGCTCCGCGAGCCGGGACGAACCGATCGGGCAGGTTCACAAATTTCGATGATGCCGATAGGCTGGTCAAAATTGACCAGCCTGCAGCGGAGTAAGGACGCATGATATAGCCATGAAAGTCACCGAGAAACAGGCGCTGTCGGTTCGATGTCCTACTTGTGGTGCCAAGGTTGGGGAGAAATGCGAGCTTAGTACCGGCCAACCCCGCACGGAGCCGCATCGAGATCGGCGACTGATCGCTTCTGACAAGTAGCCTTGGCCACCGGGCCATCCGCGAGATGGGTAAGGGCTTTCCGTCATCACTCAAAATCTAGGCCAAAGGCCGGGCAGTTTCCGATTCGATGTAGTCGCGGGCCGCCTGTAGCGACGCTTTTGCGGCGGTCGTCTCTGTCTCGGTGGGAGCGGCGATCTGCAGTAGTCCCTGTCGCCCCATGTTTATCGGAAGAATGAACGCCGATTGGTGCTGCATTACCGATTCCAAAACCTGACCCAGGCCCTCAGAACGGTATCCGTTTTCGAAGTAGATGCCGCTTGTATGAAACGTCGATCCTGACATTCGATATCCGCAAGCCAGCAGCCAATGTCCGCGGGTGATCGACGACCAGAGCTTGAGGTAGTCCAAGGTGTCGCCTACGGTGAATCCATATTCAATGTGAATCACACCGGTTTGAACGCCGCGCATAAGGTCGGTCCATGACACGACCGTTGCCGACTCCAATACTTTATCGAGGCTCTGTCTCTTGTCGGGTTCCATGACTGTCCTTCTTGTGCTTTGGTGATTAGGCTCTTGCACGTTCCCGAACGCCGTCTAGCAAGGAATTCTGCTGGATGTGGCGTGAGTGTGCGGATACGAAGCCGTAAGGGATACCCAGGAAGCTCTTGGAAACGATGCCAGTCACTTCGAGACTGTTGAAGTTTTCGTGACGCACTTTCGCGAGGATTTTTTTCAACGCGCCTTGGATTTTCTTCGCTCCCAGCGAGCCAAAGAACATCACCTTCATTTCGGCTGCAATGAAGAAGAAATTCCATCCCGCGGCGTGGATCTGGCGATCGAGAGTAAAACCATTGAAGGCTCTGACGATTCCCCAATTTTCCGAGTAGGTATCGCTCTCGAGCGCAAGAATGGCAGCAGTCGGTGGTCGCTCTTTAATGAGAATTGTGCCAACCTTAGCAGTCTGTATCATGGGTCCTTTGCAAAAAGTCCGCGTCGGCGGGTTCGCCGAGCGGACTGAAGTGTAGAGAGAAGAACTTTGCAGCTAGGCCGATTTCAGCTTGCGCCGAACAATGGCCGCGATTCCGAACAGGCCGACTCCCATAAGGCTGAGGGTGCCCGGTTCTGGAACCACGGTAGTGAAGTTGGTATCGCCGCTGGAAATCGAAGTCTGCCCGTTGAAGAATCCCTTGCCGGTATTAATGGTTAACTGAACGGTAGCTCCGCTGATAGTGCCGCCCATGTACCAGGTTCCCGCGAGAGATCCTGTCAACGTGTAGTTGTGGGTTCCGTTGGCAAGAGTAACCAGAGTCCAGGTCACGGGACCGGTGAAGGAACCGTTGAAGATCACTCCGTTGGGAATACCGTTGGTGCCGTTTCCGCTGATGCTAAACGTGCCGCCAGCGGCAAATGTGCCGCCCATCTGCAAATTACCACTGCTGAGGCTAGCTGTACTAAAAGTCAATGTCCCGAGATTGTTTCCGGTGATCAATCCGCCGCCCAAGCCGTTGACGGCAATCAGCGTCGAACCATTCAGCGAAAAGCCGCTGTTGGTGCCTGTGAGGGTACCGCCGCTGTTGGTGAAATCGACGTTGCTGCCAGCAAACGCTACGAGTGGAAGAGCTAGAACGAAAAGCGCGATCAGAGCCGTTTTCTTGAACATTTGAACTTTAAGGTTCTCCTGAGTTTCGCGAGGTTTCAGGGAGAAGACTCGCGACGTGCGCCGAACAGGCTGGATGTGGTAGTGACGGACCAGTTCCGTTCGCGATAACCACGATGGGGCAAATGACGGATAAAAACTGATCAAAAGTGACCACCTCGCAGAATCGACCAGAGTGGTAACACGCAGCAATCCACCGTCAGGCCTCCTGCGCCTTGTTTGAAAAGTGAGCAAAATGGCACATTCCTGCTACCCCCGAAGGGATAAAATACATGTTGATGGTTACACCTGCAGCAGCAAAGAGGATGGCGGACTTCGATCCGAGCACTTTCCTCGCAACCATCGGCGCGGGGCGGAAGGGTGTGTCGGTGCCTATGAAACAAGCCGTCTTCGCCCAGGGGGATCCGGCCGACGCGGTCTTCTACATTCAGAAAGGCAAAGTTCGCCTTACCGTCGTTTCCAAGACCGGCAAGGAAGCTACAATCGGCATTTTGAGTGAAGGGAATTTTTTCGGAGAGGGCGCGCTTGCCGGACAGAGTCTCCGCATGGGGTCGGCGGCCGCGATGACCGACTGCCATCTACTACGGATCGAGAAGAAGGCAATGATGGAGACTCTTCATCGCGAACGCGCTCTTTCTGACATGTTCGTTGGATATCTGCTGGCCCGCAATATCCGCTACGAAGAGGACCTGGTCGACCAACTCTTCAACTCGAGCGAAAAGAGACTTGCGCGCGTCCTTCTGATGCTGGCTCATTTCGGCAAGGAAGGCGTACCGGAAACCGTGGTGCCCAAGATCAGTCAGGAGACGCTGGCAGAGATGGTCGGCACGACACGGTCGCGTGTGAGCTTTTTTATGAACCGCTTCCGAAAACTGGGATTCATTGATTACGCAGGAGGGGTAGAAGGCGGGCTACAGGTCCATAGTTCGCTGCTGAATGTGGTTCTGCACGATTAGATTTTCTCTGAAACAAAGAGTGATCCGATCTAACTAGGCGCCGGGTGGTCAATTGTGACCAGCGAATTCGGACGTGCTCGTGATATCAATTAATTCATATGGCAAAAAGAATGTGCCTCGCATGCGGCGGTGAGCTGGTAATGGCATTTCGGCCTAGTGATGTCGGGCGGCCGAATACGGGTACCGGGAACCTGGCGAGTTCGAACGCAAAATGGCGATGTGGGACTTGCGGACAGCTTTTTAGCGCAGAGCAACTGCGCGCCGACAAGAAGACTCGTGCTCTCGTGCAAGCCTAGGCCTTCAGTGGCTATCCAAGAACCGCTGCTTCGAGTTCCACTCTGGTCTTGGTTTCCGTCCCACTCTTAATAGCCTGCCACTCTACTGGCGGGAATTGTCGTATTACGCTGTCTGCGCTTACGGTACTTTGCCGACTGCCGCAAGACAAGCAAACCGCCCCTACCCACCTGAGATCTGTTTCTTTTGAAATCTCATTTTCACGGACTCCGAGCGTTCCGTTGACGAGCGGGCCGGCACACTTATCACAAGAATAGACGGAGAGATGAAGGTACTGTCGTTTCATTGGTGTCCTCTCTAGAGCCGATCGTTCCCGTGAAGATTCTAACTGTTCCCGCAGCGGACGAGTGATCACAATTGCTCGGGTCCTCCAGAAAGTAGTGCTTGTGTTCTCGCTTGGTCAAAAGAAGACAGTTAATTCTGGTTTGACCGGCTAGCCTGAACAAAGAGGCAATACTCATGAAAAACTTTGGGGTCATCGGCGCTACCGTGCTGTTTGTACTTCTGGGGACCGCTGCTCTTGCATACCAACAGCAGGATCAGCAGGACGAGAAGCAGAAAACGCCCGAGTCGCAAACGCCATCGGAAAAGCAAAAACCGCAACAGCAGGACCAGAACAAGCAACAGCAGCAACGCGCCCAGCAGCAGCAAGACCAGAACACCAAGCAACAGCAGCAACGCGTGCAGGAACAGAATCAGCAGGAGCAGCAGAAGCAACAGCAGCAACGCGCCCAGCAGCAGCAAGACCAGAACACCAAGCAACAGCAGCAGCGCGTGCAGGAACAGAATCAGCAGGAGCAGCAGAAGCAACGGCAGCAACGCGCCCAGCAGCAGCAAGACCAGAACACCAAGCAACAGCAGCAGCGCGTGCAGGAACAGAACCAGCAGGAGCAGCAGAAGCAACAGCAGCAACGCGCCCAGCAGCAGCAAGACCAGAACACCAAGCAGCAACAGCAGCGCGTACAGGAACAGAACCAGCAGGAGCAGCAGAAGCAACAGCAGCAACGCGCCCAGCAGCAGCAAGACCAGAACACCAAGCAGCAACAGCAGCGCGTGCAGGAACAGAACCAGCAGGAGCAGCAGAAGCAACAGCAGCAACGCGCCCAGCAGCAGCAAGACCAGAACACCAAGCAGCAACAGCAGCGCGTTCAGGAACAGAACCAGCAGGAGCAAAACAAGCAACAGCAGCAGCGTGTCTCACAACAGCGCCAGCAGCAGCTGATTGACCAGCAAAAGCAGAGTTTGACGCAGTACCGCCGTCAACTCGATCAGCAGCAGCGCGTCGCGCAAGAGCAGACCGCACAACTGCAACAACAAAATCGCCAGTCGCAGTATCGTTTTCAGGAAGATTACTTGGAACGCGAACGGCAGCAGCAAATAGGGTTTCGGAACGAGCGCGATCACGATTACGATCGCGATCCTTATTATTACACGGCTCCGATTTACCGCTACCAGCGCGGCGGCAGTTACTACGAAGTCAATCAATACGGGGCGGACCTGCTCCGCCAAGCCATAAACAACGGCTACCAGGAAGGGTTCCGTGCGGGAGAGGCAGACCGGCAGGATCGCTGGCAGTCCAACTACCGCGACTCCTATGCCTACCGCGACGCGAACTACGGCTACAGTGGTTATTACATAGCCCAGGACGACTACAACTATTATTTCCGCGAGGGCTTCCAGCGTGGCTATGAAGATGGCTTCGACAGCCGCTATCAGTATGGCCGGTACTCTGAGGGCCGGTACAGCGTACTCGACGCGATCTTGTCGCAAATCCTCGGCTTCCAGTCGCTTCGCTAAAGGCAGACACACGACCAGTTCCCGTTTGACGCCCTGCTCCATCGGCCCTAAGCGTAGAGCCGCCGGAGTGGGGCTACGTCACTCTCATCCTCGGCGGCCACTGGATTGTGTGCAATTGTGAGCAGAACCAGCGACACACTCGCGATATACGATCAGCATGGCTACCAGTGGAACCCTACTGTGCATACACCGCGACCCAGGCCAGCTAAGTCTGTTGCAGGAGCACGGATATGACCTGGTCACGGCGACGAATGGCCATGAGGGTCTGCGGTTGTTCATGACACAGTCCGTGGATGCAATCGTCCTCGATTATCACTTGGGCTTGCTCGATGGCGCGGTCATCGCGGCAGAGATCAAGCAGGTCCGGCCAACGGTTCCCATCGTTCTGCTTGCTGACCACGTGGAGCTGCCCGATGGCGCGCTGAAGTCTGTGGATGCCCTGGTTGCCAAGTCGGATGGCCCTCACTTTCTGTTGGCCGCGGTCCACTTCGTGCTTCACGTGAAACCTAAGCAGCGCCGTGAAGAAGAGAGCAAGAGCCAGACACCGTCGCCGTTCTTTCGCAACGGCCGCTCGGGACGAACGCGGCAACACGCCCACAGCGAAACTGGTCAATCCGTGCCAAGTGACATGGAAGCATCTTTTTCCCAAAAGGTGTGGAGAGATATCCGAAGCGGGAAGGTTCAACTCTGATTGGACAGGGCGGATGTGAGCTTTTATGCTGCCTTGACGGACTTGCCGCATTCCAGGCACGAAGCCCGGTGTCGCGGCGTGATCAGGCCACAAAACGGACACATCCTTTGCGAAGAGACCTGCGGAGCATCCGGTCGCAGTATCGATCGTATTTTGCGCAGCCAATCGGTCACGAAAGCGAGCCGCCTGCGAAACAGAAGAAGGGATTCCATCGAAGCACCGTCGTTTTCTCTAAAGCGGACAACGAATGATGACAGCAGTGAGGAGACGATTCTGAGCAAGATTGCTCATGTTGCGGAGGAAAGTGGCTTTTAAGAGCGGCAGTGAGCAATTCAGATCAGCTTTCCAACGCACAACTCGGCGATGATGTCGTAACAGATCAGGCGCCTTCTACTGCGCTCGGGGTCACATTTAGGCATGTTTTCTGGAGGTTGTTTTGATTCCCTTCCCGCCCGACGCCCCACTGAAGGAAGCTGCTACCAAACCGGCCGTCGGCAAATCACCTGCTGAGAACTGCAAGAGAATTCGGGCGCTAGGCTTCACGACCTCCAAGCACATCAAAATGTATGGCCAGCGTCTCGAATTAGTCTCGGAGCCCTTTGAGGACAGCGGCTGCACGTCGGTGTGGGTACTGAGCGGGGATGATCCGACCGCGCGTTCTGTTCGGCTTCCAGTGGCAATTCTTCTCGGATTGTCCGATAGCTTTCGCAAGAAGTAGGCGTTCTTGTAAGGCCGGAGTGAGCAATTCAGATCAGCTATTCCTTGCCTTATGAGCGACTATTGAGGGTAGAGACGAGCATTTCTTCTCGCTCTTTCAGGTCTTCTGAACTAAGTCAGCCCATCTGAAGCTTTCTCCTCTTAGTTCGGAAGCCACAAAAGGACAATTGATGAAAAAGACAATGGCAGTGTTGTTGATGAGCTTCGTAGGCTTGGTTGGAACTTGCGCGTGGGCGGGATCTGGACGCGAAGACACCGTGGACCGCATGCAAAAGTCGGTCGATGTCATCCACGCGATTATGGCGACACCCGACAAAGGCATTCCGGAGGAAGTACTGAGCAACGCAAAGTGCATCCTCGTGGTGCCTGATCTCATTAAAGGCGGATTCATTGTCGGTGGCAAGCACGGACGCGGAGTGGCCTCTTGCCGCACGGCCGACGGATGGAGCGCACCGGCATTTGTTTCCGTTGGCGGTGGGAGTTGGGGATTACAAATCGGCGTCGAAGGCGTCGACCTGGTAATGTTGGTCATGAACGATCAGGGTTTCCAGCACTTGCTCTCCAGCAAATTTGAACTCACGGGCGAAGGATCAGTTGCTGCGGGCCCAGTCGGACGTCATGCTTCCGCAGGGACGGACTGGAAGATGAATACCGAAGTGCTGACCTATTCGCGATCGAAGGGCGTGTTCGCCGGCTTAACCCTCGAAGGTGCGGTGGTGCAGCAGGATAACGACTCGACTCGCGCTATTTACGGCAAGCAGATGACGTTCCGTAACATCCTTTCGGGCAAGGTAGCAACCCCGAAGAGCGCCGACGCATTCATGAAGGCTGTATCCGAGGCGCGCCAACAAGCCCACATAGCGGAAGTCAACGAAGACAAGAAATAGTTGCTCGCTATCGCTGATCGGCACCGTGTAGCGGGTCCGGTCAGCGTTTTGTGACCGCTTGAAAGGTTAGGAAAATGAAATTCAATTTACGACAATTGTTTTGGATTCCAATAACGTGTCTAGGTCTTTTACCAGTTCTGGCCTTTTCCCAATCGCCTGATCTTGCGCGGAATCTGGATGCTTGCAAAGCTGGACGTGAGGGCTGCGATCGCTCGAAGCTCACTTCCGCGCAACTCACTGACGTCGCTCTCGCCAGCCATGAACGCAATGTCTCCGACTGCAGAAATGGCTTTGGTTCCTGCGACCACTCAAAACTCACCGAGCCCGAGGCGGTGGCGCTAGCGGTCGCCGATCATAAGCGCAACGTGTCAGACTGCAACGACGGCATGGGTTCCTGTGACAAGAGCAAGCTAACCGCATCCGAAGCGCGCCAGGCGAATGTTTCGGAGCACCAGCGTAATCTCTCCGATTGCAAGGACGGGATAGGTGGTTGCGACCGCTCCAAATTGACTTCATCAGAAGTGGGTGTGGTGGACACAGCGAGACGTCAGCTCAATGTCTCCGACTGTGAGAACGGTGGCGGCCGCTGTGATCACTCCAAGCTCACTGCAGCGGAAATCACCCAGGTGACCGCCGCCGAACACCAACGCAACGCGCAGAATTGCGAGAACGGATGGAGCGAGTGTGACCGCTCAAAACTCACCGCGCCGGAAGCCGCGCAAGTAGCCTACTCAGAACACCAGCGGAATCTGTCAGCCTGCAAGGATGGCCAGGAAGCCTGTGATTACGAGAGCTTGACTGCTCCCGAAAGCAAGATGCTCGCAGACGCCGAGCACAAGCGAAATTACGCCGCCTGCTCGAGCGGCGCGGGGTACTGCGATCTCTCGCGTCTCACGCCCGTAGAGGCTACGGCGATTCAAAACGAGCACAAACCCCTTGTCCGGTAATTAACGAAACATCAAACTTGAAAAGGAGACCAACGATGACCAACAATGACCCGAACAAGTGTGCGCACCTCCCATGCCGATGCGCGGTGAACGGGAACGACAAATACTGTAGTCCAGCCTGTAAGGACGCGGGTGGCGAAGAAGTTGAGATCGCATGCCAGTGCGACCATGCACCTTGCCCCTTGACGGCTTAGGGACTGAATGAATCACCCAGTGAAACCCTGTTGTACGAACTCTTCGTCGAACCCGTTGCGCGGCTATGGCAACGGGTATAGGCTTTCGTCGCTTGAGGTCTTCCGACCACACGAAATTAGCGGTCCAGCAAAACGCCCATGTCGTCGTCCTCGCCCCAAGCCTTGACGAATCGTGCCTTACCGATACTTCCCGGGCCGTTCGGTCCCATCTCGTAGTAGACCTTCGCGTCTGGCGGGAACTGCTTTAGAGCGGCCACCAAGTCTTTCACAGTCCATTGCTGCTCTGGCATGATTGCACCTCATTGCGCTTCATTTTCTGTGGTGGGTTGGTAGATTTGCCGTTGGAATCGTGAGCAACACAGGTATGCGAGACGATGGGTTCTCTGCGCTCGCGTTCGGAGTCATGAGCTTCAACTGATCAAGGGAAGCCAGCACGCTTTGCCAGCGAGAGCCATCGTTCTTGGTTTCGATCGGCGCCGACAGGTCAGAATAAAATTGCAGGATATTTTCACGTAGTTCCGGCGATGTGCGGTCGAATTTACGTTCTGACAAACGACCTAGCAACTTCGCGTAAGCGTCGTCGGTGAGCGAATACTCGGCGGCTTTGGTCGGCTGCCCCGTATCGAAATCGCAGTTGGGAAGAACGAGGGTATTGGTCCCCACCGCCTCAAGAAATGCCTTGTATTGATCGACGGTCTTGTTAATGCTCTTGATATAGAGATCTTCGGTTCGTGGGGTTGGATTGTTAAAGGCCAACCCTTTGAACGGACCGACTTTGGGGGTGTATCGCAGCAGTGTTGACAAAATGCGCGTGCCCACGCCGGGTTTGACGTAGTCCTTTCCCCATTCCTTTTCGTAGTCGGAGCGCGACAGGCGATACAGGAATTTTCGCTTGGCGAAGTTCGGCGTTTCGCGCATCAGATCCTTCTTATGCGTCTGCAGCGCGACCTGGGTCATTTGCGGAATCAGTCGGCCGACAGAAAAGCGATACGAACCCACCGCGAGATCTTCATGCGGCAGCACGTCTTTCAACTCCATTCCATAGACAACGGGAAAGACACGCTCCAGAAGGGATTTCGACACTTGGAAGCCGATAAAATCGTGGTACTGCTGCGATGCATAGCGGTTCTTCGCGACCTGCACTGTGTCGAAACCAAACTCGGTTTTTAGATGTGCCGTTTTGTCCTGAGCGTAGCGAACGGATTCACCAAACTTCGCCCGCAGCTTCGGGTACTCGATCGCGACTGCCTGATTGACCGCCGGGTGGCCGGCAATGTCGGCCGCATAGTGCGATAACGCGCCCAGTGCGAAGGCATACTCGTTGACATCCTGACTCTCGATCAACAGTTCGCGAACAAAATCCCCGCTGCGGACATAGTGCACTAGGTCGCTGAACTCTCTGCTGCCGAACGGGTAGTACCCGAGATCCTGGATGACCGCGCCGCCATAGGCGTAAGCATGTGCCTCTGTGATCTGGTCTTCGGAGAGTCCCGGAAATCGCTTGAGCAGAAGTGGTCGAATCTCGTCAGTCCACAGCAGGTCGACGATTTCCTCATGGGTGAGAACGGAGTACGCGGACGAGACCGAGCTGCAGGTGAGCACGACCAGAATAAGTGCCACGGCACGAAAAAAAGCCAGACGACCATTCTTAAAGATGGCGTCTGGCGATTCTGTTGAGTTGCGCATGGTTCAGATCCGACCGATGATCAAAAGAACCAGAACGATGAATAGGATCAGTCCTACTCCTCCGGTGGGGTAATAGCCCCAGTCTTTGCTATGCGTCCATCGGGGCAGCGCGCCTACCAGTGCCAAGATCAAAACGATAATCAAAACAGTTCCAAGCATTTCGGGCTCCCTTCAAATTAGTGATGCAGTCTCGCTTGAGGCTGCATCACGTAGATCGTTACAGCGAAACGCTGACGGCGATCGCGACGTTCGGATATCGCTGGTCGAAGAGGTAGTAGCCGTTGTTGACGTAGGTGACGTACACGTCGTCGGTGTCATACCAGTTGTTTGCCCAGTATCCCGGCCACGGATCAACCAGGCTGAACCAGTAGCCTTCGTATTGGAAACGGGGGTATCCACTAACGACCAGGAACGGGAGCCCGTAGATGCGGAATCCGTGGCTGGGGCCAAAGTATCCCTCGAATCGATTGTCGGGGATGCGATAGCCGTGATAGCCGCCACGCTGCTCCCAGTTCCGATGGTCGGAGTCCCAGCGCTGCGAACTGTGTTGCTGCCACGCCGTCTGCTGCACATGCTGTTGTTCTTGGGTGCGCTGTGGTTGTGCCGCTGGATGTTGCTGCTGCGCCTGTTGCTCATTGTGCTGCGCGGGTTTGCTTTCTTTCGTGTGCTGGTCCTGCTGCTGCGCCGGCTTGGACGGTTGCGACTTTTCCTGTTGCGCCTGTCGGTCTTGCTGCTGTGCTGGGCGCTCACTCTGCTGGGCCGGCTTAGCATCTTTCCGTTGTTGTTGTTCTTCCTGCTGAGCGGGCTTGTTCTGCTGTGCTTTCTCCTGCTGAGCGCGTTGCTGCTCCTGCTGCGGCTGCCGCTGTTCCGGTTGCGCCTTCTTTTCTTCCTGTGGTGCGCGTTTTTCTTCCTGCTGGGCAGGCTTGTCTTTCTGGTCCTGCTGCTGGTCGTGTTGTTCCTGCTGCGCGTAGACGGGAACGGCGATTCCTAACACTAAGGTCAGAGCTGCCGTACTGATGATTCCGATCGCTTTCATAAGTGCTACCTCCATGGTGCCGACGACGTGTGTCAATTACCTCAAACTTCCTGTCGTGGTATTTACCGGGTTGCCAATGGCTTCGCCAGAGACGAGAAGTTCTACTCTGCGGTTCTGCTGCCGGCCGGACGAGCTATCGTTCGACGCTACCGGCAACGTGTTGCCAAAACCTTTAGACGTCACGGAATTAACCGCGACCCCTTGCTGTACGAGGTAATCGCGCACCGAGCTGGCGCGGTTTTCGGACAGTTGCTGATTCATGGAATCGCCGCCGACGTTATCGGTGTACCCGCCGACTTCGATGTTGAGACCCGGATAGGCCAGCAGAATTCCAGCAACTTTTGCCAGTTTCTCTCTCGCGCCCGGCTTCAAGGAGTATTTGCCGGTATCAAACAAGACATCTGACATGCTGACGATGAGCCCACGGGCGCTGTCGCGCGTCTGGAGAATGGAATTCAACTGCTCAGACAATCGCGTGCGCATGGCGGCTTTGTCGTTTTCCGCCTGTTGCAGCCCCTGCTGCGCCTCGAGTGCCGCTGAGCGGGATCGATCGGCATCCGCCTGCGCGGCGTTAAGTGCGGTCGCCGATGCAGCCTGGTTATCCGCCATATCGGATTGGGCCTTGGCGGTTGCGGATTGCGCATTGGCAGTATCGATGCGCGCTTTTGCTGCGTCGGACTCAGCTTGATTTCTCGCTAGCTCGGCTCGAGCTTGATCCGACTGGGCTTGATCCTTCTGCCGCATCGCATCATCAGCCTGCCCCTGCGATTTGGCTTGGGCATTCGCGGAAGCCTGGCGTTCGTCGGCCAGGCGCACTTCGTCGATCTTCTTCACAGCAATCGCGCGTGCATCTTCGGCGGTCTGCACGGTTTCGCGGGCGGACGCAATGAACGCCTTCTTGTCGGGATGCTTGCCGGTCGCGTACTCGTCGGTATTGTTCATCAGCTGGACTGCATGCTGATAGGTGTCTCCTGCGTAGGTCTCTGCGCCTTCCGATTGGGCGATTCGCAAAGCGTTACGCGCCTCGAAGAATTCCAAGGGTAAATTGGTGTTTAGAACCACTGGATCGAACTTGTAGCCTGTGGGGATATAGCCGCCGCGCTCCATGAGTTCATACTTCGCGCTGACTGCTTCGGTCGTCCCCTTGGTATCTTCACGAACCACATTCTCGATCACCACAACATTGCTGGGCTGGCGCACCGCATAGTAAGGCTCCGCGGTCACCACCAGAGCGAATGCCTGAAGATCTGTAGTGACGTCGAGTTTGCTACGATGATTGTCGCCCACTAAGACTTCCCCAAGGTTTACGGCCCGGCCTTCGGGCGAAATCGCCCATAGGATGTACGTCAGATACTCATTGCCGAAGGTTGTAGGTTTTTGCAGGTTGCCAAATTCAACTTCGATTTCGGTATAGCCCTTCTTACTTTCCACCTTGGCCTGGCCGTTCGCTCGGGGCATCAGGTCGGTGCCCGCGAAATCCAGTTTGCTGGCTCCGCTGCGATGCTTGTAGTTCACGGCCTGAACACTGCGGCTCACGACCGTGACCCGGAACGTGGGGGTATGAGCCATCGGCTCGAGTTGCATGCTAGTCTGCGAATTGGTTTGGGCAAGAGCGCTCAAACTGAGGGTAAGTCCTACTGCTAACAGAAGCTTATTCTTCAAAGGTATCTCCTTGACGCAGATGTCTGCGGTCTTGCGTATGCTGTAATCGGGCTGCGCATTGTTCTAGCCAACGCGGATGTTCGAAAGTGAGTGAAACAGCCCGAAAACATTTAGAATCCAGAGAACTACGGCAATCACCACGACGCCGTTGAGAATGGACTTGATGGTTCCCTGCATGGGGATGAAGCGATTCACCAGCCACAGGAGAACTCCCACCACAATCAGAACTTCAAGCAGTTGAATTAGAGGCATGATATTTACCCTTCCTTGTTTCGTGGGTCGACGCCTCTCATCTGCTCAGAGGTGCGCCCTGATTTGAATTTTCGAGAAATCTTTAGAGTCGAATCGTGTTCCGCCGGCCTTCGCCGCGGGCACACAGATGACGATTGCCGATGGCTGGATGTGGTCGCCTCAATCTGAACGGACCCGGGCTTGGCCCCACGGCGGCCTTGGGAATCAGAGCTGCGGATCAGCGTTCGCGGCTCCGTCTACACACTCAGTGAACCGATAATGACAGGAGTGGGGCTGGGTGTCTGAGCAAGATAGCTCACATGAGAAAAGTGAGGTCAGTAGCGGCGCACCAGGCTTGCGGCGGGAACTCCCGGCAAGTCGAATTCCCGTCCACAGTCAAAGCAGATGCGGTAAGTGCGGTGCTTGATGGTGAATACGCGGCTCACATGGTGATGCCTGCATCCGAAAATGAATTGAAAGACCCACAGAAATGGATTCATGAACCCTGATCCCGTCTGCGATCGAATGTCCCATTGGCGTCGAGCCAGCTCAACAACGAGAGGACGCTGCCACGAGCCAGCGCAATCGAGCAATCGGCAGCACCGTAATAAAGGTTAATGGTGTCGCCGTCCTCGTCCATGGTGTAGCCACAAGGAAACACAACGTCGTTGACATCGCCATTGCGTTCGTAGTCGGCCTCTGGCCCGAAGATCCACGAGTCCCCTCGCAGCAGGCATTTCTCGGGATTTTCAAGATCAAACAGCGCCACGCCCAGACGATACAAACATCCTGAAGGCGTGTGCCGCACGCCGTGATAAAGCACCAGCCATCCTCTGGAGGTCTCGATGGGCGGCGGCGATAAACCAATCTTGTTCGCGTCCCACCAGGCGCCCCGGCGGGCCTCTAACATGAGTCGATGTCTACCCCAGTGGCGTAAGTCAGGAGAGTAGGAGATCCACATGTGGGAGCCGAGCGGCGTCATCGGCCGATGAATCAAGGCCCAATAGCCGCCGATCTTCCGCGGGAAAAGCGCCGAGTCTTTGTCATCCGGCGGCATGATCACGCCGTAGCGCTCGAAGCTGCGGAAATCTTTCGTCAAAGCAAGCGACACTCCGGGCCCGCCGCGCGAGTATGAAGTATAAGTGACCACGTATTGCTGCAGCTCCGGCACAAAGGTGATGCGAGGATCTTCGATGCCCCAGATTTCTTCTGGATAATCTTTCGGGCTCGCCATGAGCGTGGGTTCAGGATCAATCTGCCAGCCGTCCACACCGTTTTTGGAGCGCGCGGCGCAAAGGTGTGACAGTCCGCGACGATCCTCGACCCGGCAGAGCAGTAGAGTCGAGCTATCCGCGAGGCGTATCGCACCCGCGTTGAAAACGCTGTTGATCGGGTAGGGCCAGTCTTTCCCAGTCAAGATAGGGTTCGCAGGATGGCGGAGAAGCAGCGGTTCGTAACCAGTGACAATAGCAACGCTCATAGGGATTTCACGGGAACAGGTTCAGCAGTGACCTCATTGCGATTGCCGTCGGCAGCAAACAGGTGCCCGCTTGATTGTCGGCCATCCGTTTCTCCCAGCAATCGCATTTCAACTTGCGCCATCAGGAAGGCAAGAGTCGACTCGGCTCCCTGGTTTTTATTTACACGTTCGGGGTGCAATCCATCTCGGCAACCGCCCGTAGTCGGGTCGTATAGAGCAATCTGCAAATCGTTGTCGCCCAGAAACCAATTGAAGGCCGACCAGGCCTCGGTGCGCCAGCGCTCTTCTCCTGTTGCACGATAGGCTTCAAGATACGCAGACACGGCACCGCCTGCTTCAACCGGTTGCTGGTCGAAGCGTGCTCTTTCGCCGCCCTTGCGGAAAAAGCCTTGCGAGCCGATAGGCACGAAATGATCCTGGCCGCATCGCTGAACTTCGCTGAGCCAACTCAGCGCGCCGAGGCTAACAGATGTCATCTGAAGATCGGAATTACGCCGGCCGGTGATCAAGACGGCTTGCGCCATTTTCGCGTTTGAGTAAGCCAGAACATCTTCAAACCAGTTCCACTCCGGCGACAGGTTTGCCGCGTGAAGTTGCATCAAGCGAAGGGCGAGAATCGAGCTAAGCTTCTGAGCATCTCGATCGCCGGGAAAGCATGTCAGATATTCCTCAATCCCAAGTAGTGAGAAGGCCCATGCACGCGGACTGGTAAACGTGACCGCTGCGGGAGCGGCAATCTCGAATAGATGACCAGCCGCACCTCGGAGCGCTTGATCTTTGGAGCGTCCTAGCAAAGTTCCGAGCGCCCATAGCGCACGTCCGTGGCAATCCTCCGAGCCCTGCGCTTCGTTCCAGGTGCGTGCATAGCTCAGGAAGTTTCTGAATCTGCTATTGACGGGATTCAGAGCGTGTCCCAGGAAAGCTAGGTATCGTGAGGCCAGGTTGCCCGTTTCGAGCGGTTTCTCGAGTTGTTCCAGCAAGACAGTCAGGATGAGAGCGCGTGCGTTGTCGTCGGTTGTGTATCCCTCGGAGTAGTTAGGGACGTTAAAGGTCGCGTGCTGCAAGATGCCGGTGTCATCGGTCAACCGATGCAAGTGATCAAGCTTGAGCAACGGCAGTTTGTCGAGTTGTTTGGCCTGAGTTTCATCGGCAAACGTGACGCGAGGCTCTCTCATGCGGTCGCCGCGGGCCCGTCCAAAACTCGTCATGTAGCCTTGGGCAACGTTCTTCCAGACCATTCCTCGCGCGAACTGATAGGCGCGAATGCGCATGGCGTGACGGATCGCGGGAGTATCAAGAAGCTCGACTGTCTTTCGCGCGATTGCGTCGGGATCCTGAAAGGGAACCAGAGCCCCGCGCCGGTCGTCCAACAACTCGATCGCGTGCCAGTATGGAGTCGAAATAATCGCCTTACCTGCTCCCAACGCATAGGCAAGCGTGCCTGAAACTACTTGCTCCTCGTGGCGGTAGGGCGTGACGTAAATGTCGGCGGCGCCAATGAACTCGACCATCTCCTCAGGACTGACAAAGCGGTTCTGGAAGATCACGCTCGACTCCACTCCGATTTCCTTCGCCAGAGCCTGCAAGCGCTCGCGATAATGATCACCTTCTCGCCGAAGAATATGAGGGTGGGTCGCACCCGCCACCATATAGACGGCATTCTTGTGCTTGGCCAAAATCTGTGGCATCGCCTGAATCACGTTTTCGATGCCTTTGTTCGGAGAGAGCAAGCCGAACGTAAGCAGCACGGCTTTGCCTGCGACACCAAAGCGCTCCTTGAAGAAGTTGGGATCGAGAAAGGGCAAGTCGGGCACGCCGTGCGGGACCATGTCGATCTTGCTGCCCGGCACTTTGAAGATTTCCTGCAGGAACTGCGACGACAGCTCGCTCATCACGATGAGTCGGTCTGACAGCGTTGCGATCTCCTCCATGACCCGTCGTTGATCAGGATTCGGTTCGCGAAGAACTGTGTGGAGGGTGGTGATGACGGGCATCTTCAGGCGACGCAGGAATGCCAGAATATGACTGCCGGCAGGGCCGCCAAAAATTCCATATTCGTGCTGCAAACACACCAAATCGAAGTTGGTGAAATTCAGAAAATCGGCAGCTTGCTCGTAAGACGACAAATCGTCTTGCGCAAGCGCGAGCCTTACTCGTGCCGGGTATGCATAGCCTGAGTCCGTATCGTTCACAGGCACCGCGAACAGCCGGGCCGCACCACACACATTGGAAATCGCTTCGCACAAATCGGTCGTGAATGTAGCAATCCCACATTGTCGCGGCAAGTAGTTGCCCACGACGGCGATCCGGCTCGGGAGTCCCGCCCTCTCTTGCGACCGCTCGGACACGCGGAGCTGGGGGGGCGCCGGGCGCTTTCTAACAAGTTCGAGCGTTCGAATTAAGGGCGTCTCTATGATTGACATCAATATCCTGGTTAACGAGCGAGGAAATGATCTTCTGGGGTTATCGCCTGCTCTCGGCCTCAAACGGGAGACGGGGAGTGAGGAAATTGAGTTCTCTAGTACGAGAAGTGTCTCGATTGTCGCGCGCAGGCTGGAAAAGCGCTGGTCAAAATTGACCAGATTGTGTTTGTGAAATGATCTAACATCAAGCGAGATTTAGGTTTGCGAGGAGTGATGCCCATGATGGCGCCGGAGCAAGGTCCCAATCGCTTGAACATGAAATTCACAGATTCTGGCCGCAAGGTGGTCATCCACCTTGTGCGCGGTCTACCCCCAAAAATAAGCAGCGACGGAAAGACCATCACCATTACGTTCCCAGAAGAGCGGATCAAGCATCGTAAGCTCGTAAAACCGTAGCTCCGCTCGGCGTGTTCGCCACTCCCGAATTATTTTGTCAGTCCGCTTTCGGCTGTTATCAGCGGCGAATGGCAGCCTCAGATGGGCATCCATTAGCTTTTGTGCGCAAAGAGGTGCGACGGCGGCTCGGGTTGCAAGCGCTCGAGGCGAGCAATAGTACCCCTTACTCCCTTCAGGCCGCCGTCCTTCGACATCATCAGCAAGTTCCTGGAAAGCACGACAGCGAAAGCCTACTGAATTGAACTTGCCGCTGACGAAAAGACATTATTGGCGTTGGTGCCAATAAGCCGTATCGTTCCGACGACGATCACCAAGATGACGGCCAGCATTACAGCGTATTCGGCTATGTCCTGGCCTTGCTCGTTCGACAGGGGTTGGTATAGATCGGTGAAACACCTCTTGGTTGCTGCGCACATGCGATTGGATAGTGAGCGGACAGAGGCGAAACACAAGTGGGGGAGAGACATCGGCGACGCTCCTTCCGACCTCTTGAGAGGAACTGAGGTTGAATGTGAGCTTCATCATGGACCTTTTTTGCTAAAAAGCAAGCGCGACGTTTTGCGGGGAGGGGATTGGCCGTCATCATACGCGGCTCGCATTCGGACCAGGCAAGTTTGGTCAAGGGCGCGGAGAGCAAACAAGTTAAAGGTTCGACGCAGGCAGGCACCGACGATAACGATACCGCCGAATAGCAGCAGCAGATCGCCAACACTGAAGAGCCCGAGGCTGGCTTGATCGGCAAGGAATGGCAGCCGCGTTGTCGGTTTCGCCGCTTCCCACATCGAACTGACGGGGCGCAAGCCGGACGGCATCCCCACAACCGGCATAATTCCCGCGTTAGCATCGGTGACAACGGCGTTCAACAGTAGTCCGGCCACCATAAAGATCGTTCCGGCTCGAGCCCATTGGGACCGTATTGCACGGAGCACCAACCATAAGATTGCGCATGACTCGCACAGCCAGGCAGCAGGGTGCTGCGTCCACGCCAACTGATGTGCGGCTGAGAGAATATTCACCGTCTACCCCGACCGAGGAGTTTTTTTGTGGGAGGGCGTTGCAGATGTGACGGGCTTCTACGATTCAAACCAATGTCACTTTGAAACTAATCGTTGCTAGCCTCATTGTGATTGTTGAACATTCCCGCGGTTTTGGGAACAGCACGAAAGAGCAATGAGAACCCATGCACGGAAGGCACTTCACTCATCCCTGATCTCCACATCATCTACATCTCTTGGAACTGTCGGCCTGCGCGCATGATCCGACGGACAACGCCGAAGACCTTTTGCCATGGCGGCTTGGACTTACTTTTCTGACACCTGCTTGAGGGCCGATAACCAGAGGTCATGACCCCTATGCATAGCGTTGGGGTCCTTCTTGCGGAACTCCACTGCTCCCGGTCCTCTCACCACCTCTTCGGTGACAACGTGACAACCTTGAGATGCTTTGAGCAAAAGAAAAGTATGATAGGCATCCATACCTTTTCCCTGACCGAACCAGCCGATACGCGAGTCCAGCGCAAATTAATGTACCTGGCTCTCAATGTGCACGCCAAACGTATCCCACGAGAATTGGGTGTCCTGGCGAAGCCTGCCGTCAGTACTGTTCAGCAGCTTTAGATTGTGTGAGTTTGGATACCATTCAGGCCAAGTCTGCGCCTCAACGAGATGCTGCCAGACAATCGAGCAGGATGCGTGGATCAGCAATTCATTATGAGCGAATAGGTCCGCGTCCGCCGGGGTGTGTCCAGCCGGCCAATGGATTTCAGAAGAGCGTAGCGGCCAATCGGCATTGTCGAGCTGCGAAGTCTGTCCGAATGCGGGCGCCCTCATCATGCCGGCAGTCAGGACACCCATGACGAGCAATGTCAGTGCCAGCGTTGCGATTCTCTCAGTAGAACGCATAATCATCTTCCTCCTCTTCAGTGTGTTGGAATTACCGTGACGCTAAACCAGGGACGTACCGCCATCGACCACAACGGTCTGGCCGGTGCTGTATCCTTCCTTCATCAAAAACAGATAGGCTTGCGCGATGTCATGAGCTTCGCCGACTCGTCCCACAGGCAGACGCTTGCCAACACTTTCAAAGAGCTGCTCCCTTTCTTCTGAGCTCATGTTCTGCCACAGGTTCGTCCGGACGACTCCAGGGGATACAGCGTTAACCCGGATCGGCGCCAGTTCAATCGCCAGGGCACGTGTTAAAGCTTCGATAGTTCCGCAGACACTTGCGGCAATTACCCATCCGCTGTGCGGGCGTCGGCCGGCGACTCCAGTCGTGAGAACGATAGAGCCACCCTTTCGAATTTGTGGACTGCCGTATTTGACCGTGGCAAGTGCAGACCAATAACGCAGTTCAAATGCATGTCTCGCCCGCTTGAGATCTGTCTTAGCAAGCTCGTTCAATTGCAGGGTGTCACCTGCAGTGAAAATCAGGTGATCAAAGGCGCCAAGGTTTGTGAAAAAGCCTTCGACAGCCTTTTCGTCCGAGATGTCAACCGCCTGGCCCCCTGCATTTCCTCCGATGGATCGGATAGCTTTCTGAACCCGTTCTGTTTTGCTGGAGACGATGACAACCTCGGCTCCCTGCGATGCCGCCTCTTCGGCGACGGCCAACCCAATTCCTGACGACCCACCTACGATGACCACCCGCTTATTCTCGAAACCGTTTTCTCGTGGCATTGAATCCTCCGTCTGTGCAGTTCTGTCGACTTACACAGCTAAAGATGAGCAGACACACGCATGCGAATCATGCATAATGGGCATAATTTCTATGCGTCTAGAGAAATTACGTCAGGCGGATTTGAATCTCCTGGTTACGTTTGCTGCGATTGCGGAGGAGAAAAGCATTACCGCAGCAGCATCCCGCCTGTTCCTCAGCCAGCCCGCCGTCAGCCGGGCCTTGCAGAGGGCGCGCGCGATGTTTCAAGATGACCTCCTGATTCGATCGCCGAATGGCTTCGAACTCACTTTGCGAGGTCGCAAGATTCTTGAGGAGCTTGAGGGACTTCAGCCCAGAATGGAGAATCTGGTTGCGCCGGCTGTGTTCGATCCCACCCGAGAGAAAAGCCATTTCCGCATCTCAGGTCCGGATAATGTCTGTACAGTCGTGCTCCCGCGCTTGTGCCGGCAGTACGCGAACGGACTCTACCAAGTGCAGTTTGAATTTCTTCCATGGCAGAGCGGCGTCCCGGAGCTACTGGAGCATGGACAACTCGATCTTGTTCTCCGCAATGATGAGGGGCTCCTGCCATCGCACTTCCAGTTGGAAAGGCTCTACAAAGAAGATTGGATTTGCGTCGTGGCGCGCGAGAGCCACTTTCGCGACCGGCTGATACTTAAGCAATACCTGGCCGCGAGCCACATCGTGGTTTCCCCCTATGAAGGCGTGCAAACAATTCCAGACAAGCAACTGGCCGCTCTCGGTGCAAAACGCAGTTCTTGTATTCGGGTGCCTTACTTCGGCGTCGCGCTGCAATGCCTCCCTGGCACAGAACTGGTCCTTACGCTAACTAGCGGCATGACATCAGTTGTCAAAAGCGATCGCAGGTTGCGGATCGTGAAAGCACCCCAAGAATTGCACGCGTTTCATTTCCTCATGGCCTGGCATCCCAGACTCAACTCCGACCCGCGACATGTATGGCTTCGCGGCGCTATCAGATCAACTATCGCTACTCTCAATTCATAAGGATTGCGCGACCCATACGGCTCAACGGGACATGCATCGGTGCTCGGAAGTCGGATGTTCGACCGCAATTCTACGTGTACTGATAGCGGTTCTCTGATAACCCTTTAGTCTTTCTTCCCGGATGTGTTCAGTTCGGCTCTACGAAGCTTTCTGAGCCGCAACTTTGGTTGACGATGGCCTGAGCAGATCCGCGAGCTGCATGTTCCGTAGGAGTTCCGCACGGACACGGTCGGCAACGCCATTGACGATCTCGGCTCCGTCCTGGGCGGGGTCGACGTGTACTCGGAAGGGGCGTGTACCGAAGGGCATATCAACGATCTTCACGATAGCCTTCGCAACGTCCAACACATCTGCGTCCGCCGGCGCTGTTAACTCAAATCCTTTCATGATCTCGTTGGCCAGACTTGCAGTTGGTCCCGACTCATACTCTTTTAACCGCACCTTGTCTTCCGGCGATCCTGCATTAGCGAAGTGATTTGTGCCGGAAGTGAATGCCCCTGGAACGACGATTGTGGTCTCGATGTTCCATCGCGCCAGTTCGCCCGCATAGCTGATAGCCAGGGCATCCATGCCTGCTTTCGCTGCGAAATATGGCGCAAGATAGGGCGGAGTGCCGCCCCGTGTACTGCTACTCCCCACCCACACGACGAGTCCTTTTCCCTGCTTGCGAAGGATGGGAAGCGCCGCACGATTCACCCGCTGTGTGCTAAGAACGTTGATGTCATAGAGTTCAGCGAGTTGTTCTGGAGTGAAGGCCTCAGCAGGTCCGAACACCATGTGGCCGGCGTTGTGGATCACGACATCAATCCGTCCAGTCTCCGCAACAATTGCTTGAATTGCGCGATCAATCGACGGCTCCGAACCAACGTCCAACTCTTTGGTTCGAAGATCGACCTCCCTCTCGACCGCGAATCTTTTGGCTGTTTCCACTTGTTTGGCATTACGTCCCATTGTTTCCCGCATCGTCGCATAGACTGTATGTCCAGCCTCGGCCAAGTGACGAGCCGTTAACGCACCAAACCCACTCGAAGCACCTGTGATTAAGATTACGTATTTCATTTTTGCTCTTCTTTCTCTTTTTGTGGGCTGCGATTCGTAACGTCAATAGGCGAAGCCGCCGTTAGCCAGCAGTACTTGCGAGTTGATCCAGCCGCCCTCAGGACCGGCAAGAAATGACACTACATTTGCCATGTCTTCTGGCTGGCCGAGCCGTTCGAGCGGATTCATCTTCTTTAATTCGTCGATCCGCGCTTCGCTCTTGCCCTTCAGGAACAGCTCCGTTTCAACCTGGCCCGGCGCTACCGCATTGACCGTGATGTTTCTGCCACGCAGTTCGTTGGCAAGCACGTGAACCAAGCCCTCGACTCCCGCCTTGGAAGCGATGTAGGCACCGTAAGTCGGGAATGACTTGGCGAGAACACTGCTGGAAAAAGCCATGATGCGGCCGCCATCGAGAACATGTTGAGCCGCCTGCGCCAATACCAGGAAGGTTCCGCGTAAGTTCGTTGCGATCACCTTGTCGAAGGCGAGTACGTCTCCACTGGCAATCGGAAAGAGCGTCATGATCCCCGCACAATGAACCACCACACTAGGTCTACCGAACGCGTCTATCGACTCCTTGAAGAGCCGCTCCACGTCTGCGGCAATCGCCACATCTGCTTGCACGGCGATTCCCTGTCCGCCTGCAGCCTTAAGATCTGTGACGACGGCTTGCGCCGCGGCTGGTTTTCCAGCGTAGTTCACGACCACCGAAAATCCATCTTTTGCCAGTCGTTTTGCGATCGAGCCTCCGATTCCGCCGGAGGCACCGGTAATAATCGCAACCTTTTTCATAAAGTTCCTCCTTAATAGATATTGCGCCCGCCCTCTCCGTCACGCAGCGCCGGCAGAGACCAATATCGTTCTTGCCAAGGGATAATTCCAATGCATAATGTCTATATAAGTTATGCGCACTACGCATTTACGTCAGGCCGACCTCAACCTTCTCGTTGTTTTCGCGGCTGTTGCCGAAGAGCGGAATATCACACGCGCAGCATCCCGGCTGCTGCTGAGCCAGCCGGCTGTAACCCGTGCTCTGCAGAGACTCCGCGATACATTTCACGATGATCTGCTGATTCGCACTTCAACCGGTTACGAGCCGACGCCTACAGGACAGCGCCTTCTGCAAGATCTGGCGACAATGCTGCCGCGTCTTGACCGTTTAATCGCAGGCGGCGATTTCGATCCCGCGACCGAAGATGCTTCTTTTCGAATCGCGGCTACCGACCACGCTGCATACCTCCTCGTGCCGCCCCTCTTCACCTCTGTTTTGCCGAAAAGCACAAAAGTAGAGTTCAGATTTGTCCCGCTGCATGCCGGACAATACGAGGCACTGGAGAAAGGCAGGCTCGACCTTGTGCTGGACGCAGACCACGACACCGCAACGATTCAGCTGAAAAAAGAGGTTATTTTCGAAGTGGATTTTGTGTGCGTCGTATCCCGGAACAGTAAGTTCACAAGAGCAATTACACTCAAGCAATACCTAGCTGCGGAACACGTTGCCGTCGACATTATTGGCGGCGTCCAGACCCATCCAGACAGGCACTTGGCCGGCGTTGGTCAGAAGCGGCACTGCCCGCTCGTGGTGGCTCAACACACTGTAGCCATGCGCGTCGCCGCTGTCACAGAGATGATTGCGACTGTGCCACGCCGAATGGCTGTCCTCGAAGCACCCAACAAAACGACCAAGATTCTCGAAGCTCCAGCCGGGCTCGTGTCATTCAAATACGTAATGATCTGGCACCCTAGGATGCAAACCGACGCAGCTCACGTTTGGCTGAGATCAATCATACGGGAGTTGGGGAGACGACTGTCTTAAGAGCGGTGTACTTCGAGAACAACGATGCCGAGTCCGGAGAAGTTGCGAAACACGCCAGTAGAAGCCCGACGCTGTACGCAGAATTCTCGCAATGCCTGATTTGCGATGGCTCATGAGGTCAACACTGCTCTTTATTTATTGTAGGGTAAAGCAGCAACTACCATGGCGTACACGCCCGACGTCGACGTGCAAACATCGGAGACTTGTGGCCATAGGATTTTCCAATGATGACATTCTTGTAGAAGGCGACGGTGCCATCTGAGTTCATCGCGCATGCACGGCATCTTTGTAAATCGCCACCGACGACAATGATCCTCGATCGCGTGCTCATGGACCCTCCTGAGTGCTGCTTTTCTTGGGTCGACATAAGACGACAATCGATCTTGGAGCCAGCAGGTATTTCGTCCGTTCTAAAGGGATTCCCTCGTCCAAGAAATCATCTGGACTGGGCAAAGCGGTGTCCACGATTCTCTTCCACTCCTGTGCTGTTCCCTCCTGCACATTGAACTCTAGCTCTTCCCAGTAGGCGTTGATCATTGCGTAGATGTCGTCGTCATCTTGAGAAGCGCCGTGCAGGCAGAATGCCAGGCTGTGCGAGTCGTAGGACAAATCGACCGTGGCGCCGACGCCGTACCAGGAGACGTCCTCACGCCAGAACCTGCTTCGGCTCAGCGAGGGATGTTGTTTCCGGAACGCAATCATATTCTTGAAGAAACGGAAAATGTCCTCATTCGACCGGAGTTGATTCCAATCAAGCCATCCAATTTCGTTGTCCTGGTTGTACGGATTGTTGTTGCCAAATTGGGTATTCTGGAACTCGTCCCCCGCCCGAAACATCGGCGTCCCATTAGATAGGAAGAGCAGACAGCAGAAATTCTTTACTTGCTTGCGGCGCAACGCGAGGACCGCCGGGGAGACAGCTTCATCCCCTTCCTGCCCACAATTCCAACTGTAGTTCGCGTCGGTACCGTCCTGATTATTATTTCCGTTTTGCCAATTGTGCTTGCGGTCATAGGAGACAAGATCGTAGAGCGTGAAGCCGTCGTGGGACGTTACATAATTCACACTCTGGAACGCGTGATAAGCGTCGGCGCGGCTGTCTGGAAACAAGTCATCGCTGCCGTAGATACGTCGCATGACGTCGGGAACCATCCCTGTGTCGCCCTTGACAAACCGGCGGATGTCGTCGCGAAACCGCCCGTTCCACTGCAGCCAAGTCAGGCCCGGGAATCCGCGCCCGAGCTGATAAGCGGCTGTGTCCCACGGTTCTGCGATCAAACGCACCCGCCCCAATTCCGGGTCCGCAGCAATCTCACTGAAGATGGGCGCTTCGCCCCAGTTGAGAGATCCGTCGGCATTGCGGCTGAATATCGACGCCAGATCAAAGCGGAATCCGTCGATATGCATCCCTCGCTTCCAATAACGCAGACTATCAATCACCATCTTGCGCACATGTGACTGGCCGAAATTCAAGGTATTGCCCGTGCCGGAGTAATTGGCATAGGGGTTTGCCGGATCGGAAGAAAGCATGTAATAGCCGGCGCTATCGATACCCTTGAAGCTGTAGATCGGCCCTTTGTAGTCGCCCTCGCAAGTGTGGTTATATACGACGTCTAGCACCACGCCGATATCAGCGTCATGAAAGGCTTTCACCATATTCTTGAATTCAAGATGCTGCTCATCCGCACGGTGTGTGCTCGCGTACTGAGCATGCGGCGCGAAGAAATTCAAAGGCATATAGCCCCAGTAGTCGCCTTCTTGTGGATCACGCTGAAAAACCGGCATCAGTTCTACAACCGTTACCCCGAGTTCCTTTAAATAGGGGATCTTTTCCACGAGACCAGCGTATGTCCCGGCCCGCGACGGGTCGACACCTGAGTTTGGGTTCTTGGTGAAGCCTCTGACGTGAAGTTCGTAAATGACTGCATCCGACTCATGATACGGAGACCGATGCCCCGACCAGTCAAACACCGTGCGGTGATCGCTCAGCACTCCCAACGGCGCGCTGCCTGCATTGGATCCTTCTCGCATGGCCAAGTTCCGATCAAAACCGGGTGGGAAGAAAATGCACTTCGCGTACGGATCGAGCAGAACCTTCTGCGGGTCGAAGCTATGGAGTTGCGGAATGGTCTCTCCTGATACGGAATATGCGTAATAACAAGCGGCGCCAAGCTTAGTGACTGGGACGCGGCAGTGCCAAATCCGCCCTGACTTGTTGTGCAAAAAATCCAATCGAAGCGTCAGAAGAGGATTCACCAGATCGGCTGGAGAATAGAGCAATAGAGTGACACTCTCCGCGTGTTCCGAGTGAACCGCAAAATTGAACGCTTGCTCCTCTTCGATCCACTTGACGCCAAGTGGCAATGGGTTGCCCTCAGCTTCATCCCATGTCGGACGCCTGGTAGGTGGCGCCGCCACGGAACGGCCAGTGTCGGCTAAGTTGGCATGCACTTCGAGGTTTGAACTGTTCACAGATGTCTCTTTTTTCATCCGCATCCACTTGCCTTGTCACATATCCGCCTGCCCATGGTCAGCGGGGGCTCGTCGCACCTTCGCGGTCCACTTGCGCCCTGACGGATGTTGCAGGACTGACCGAGCGCTTGGAACTCTCCGTCAAATCCTGCAACCATTGAAAAGTCTGAGGGGATAGCATGTCTTCTCGGACGCGCCACCGCCAGTTCCCCCCGGGACGACCAGGCACGTTCATACGAGCTTCGCTTCCCAGGTTGAGCAGATCCTGCAACGGAGCAATCGCGAGCGCCGCTGGTGACGACCATGCCAGCCGCATCAATTCAGGAGCGGCATCCGCATTGGTTCCCGGCGAACGTTTGAGGTAGTTCCAGAAGTTCTGCCGCTCGTAGTCGGCCAATTCTTCATACCATTGCCGAGTTGTGGCATTGTCATGCGTACCGGTATAGGCGACTGTATTGTGAATGAAGTTGTGCGGCAGATAGGGGTTGTCCGCATGACCATCGAAGGCGAATTGCAGGACGCGCATCCCCGGCAGCCGAAACTGGTCGCGCAGGGCCTGCACGTCGGGCGTTATCACACCCAAATCTTCCGCAATGAATGGTAGATGACCCAGCTCTGTTTGCACTGCTTGAAAAAAACTGGCTCCCGGACCCGCCACCCACTGCCCGGACTGAGCCGTTGGCGCTCCGGCTGGAACTTGCCACGCAGCCGCGAACCCGCGGAAGTGATCCAAGCGAACCACATCGACGTGAGCCAGCAGAGCGCGCAATCGATCGATGCACCACCGGTAACCAGTCGAACGCGCGGCATCCCAGTTGTAAACGGGATTGCCCCACAATTGCCCCTGCGCGCTGAAATAATCGGGAGGAACTCCGGCGACGAAGCGTGGCCGATGCTGCTCATCGAGCAGGAATAGCTCAGGGTTCGCCCAAACATCACTGGAATCCGGGGAAACAAAGAAGGGTAGATCGCCGATCAAGCTCACGCCCCTGGCATGGGCATGCTCCTTGAGTCGATCGGCTTGGCGGAATAGCAGAAATTGCGCGAAGCGTACCTGATCAATTTGACTCGCTAACTCTCGCCGAGCCTCGGCGAGAGCACTCGGGCTGCGCTGGACCAACTCTGCTGGCCACTCGAGGTAATAAGCGCCGTGATGCTTGGCCTTTAGCGCCCGGAAGAGAGCATAGTCTTCCAGCCAATGCGCCTGCCTGGCGCAGAACTCATCATAGGCAGACCACAACTGATTGTTTCTTCGCTCGCCGCTTTGAAAGTTTGCCCATGCCATTTCGAGCAGCTGCTGTTTGAACGGAATAACGGAGTCGTAGTCGACCGCGTCCGCGGAGAAGTGAGACTGAGTATCGCTCGCCTGTAATAGTCCGTCCGCGATGAGCTCTCCGGGACTGATCAGCAGCGCGTTGCCGGCAAACGACGACATTGATTGATAGGGCGAGTTTCCGTAGCCAGTCGGGCCGAGTGGCAGCGATTGCCACCAGCCTTGACAGGCATCGTGGAGACGATCGATCCATGCGAACGCCGATGCTCCCAGATCGCCGATGCCGTACGGCGAGGGTAAAGACGTAACGTGCATCAGCAAGCCGGACGCGCGATATTCCGGCGGAAACGGCGGGTTGTTGGTGAGCCCGCCGTTTCCGCCGCTCATGGCCGGACCTCGTCCCGAGAAACGACCGAGGTGGAACCCAGCGCCTTGTTCACCATTTCCTCGGCTTCCCTCAAAATCGCGTTCAGATGGGTCTGGCTCTTGAAACTCTCGGCGTAGATCTTATAAATGTTCTCGGTACCGGAGGGTCGCGCTGCAAACCAACCGCTCTCCGCAACAACTTTCAAGCCGCCAATTGGGGCATCGTTGCCCGGAGCTTTGGTCAGCTTGGCGGTGATCGGCTCGCCCGCCAGGTCTGACGCCTTTACCGCCTCGGGAGTGAGTTTTTCCAATTTTGCTTTCTGCTCGGGCGTGGCGGGCGCGTCGATGCGGGTGTAGTAGGGGATGCCGAACTCCGCCGTCAGTTCGCGGTAATGTTCACCAGGATTCTTGCCTGTTCGCGCGGTAATCTCCGCCGCCAGCAAGTCCATGATCGGCCCGTCCTTGTCGGTCGTCCATACTGTGCCGTCAAGACGGAGAAAACTCGCTCCAGCGCTTTCTTCTCCGCCGAAACAGTACGAGCCATCCACCAGGCCCGGCACAAACCACTTGAAACCCACCGGTACTTCGCGGAGCCTGCGGCCGAGCTTTTTAACGACCCGGTCAATCATGCTGCTGCTCACCAGCGTCTTTCCTACCGCAGCCGCGTTACGCCACTGAGGCCGATGTGTGAGCAAATAGCGGATGGCAACAGCAAGGTAATGGTTTGGGTTCATCAAACCCACAACCGGAGTTACGATCCCGTGCCGATCAGCGTCGGTATCGTTCCCGAAAGCGACCTGGTACTGATCTTTCAGCCCGACCAGCCTGGCCATCGCATAGGGACTCGAACAGTCCATGCGAATTTTGCCGTCGTGGTCAACGGTCATAAACGAAAATGTCGGATCAATTATTGAATTGGTGACGACGATGTCCAGCCCATAAATGGAATTGATCGGCTCCCAGTAAGGCAATGAAGCTCCCCCCAGAGGGTCCACGCCAAGCGTAAGGTGAGCGCCGCAAATCGCATCCATGTCAACGACATTTTTGAGATCACGAACGTAGGGTAGGACGAAATCTTCCTGGTGAGTGGTCGCGGACCGGATCGCCTTAGCGAAAGGAATTCGCTTGACCCCTGCGTTCTCCGCTCGCAACAATTCGTTCGCGCGATTCTCTACCCAGCGGGTCACGTCGGTATCAGCCGGGCCGCCGTTGGGCGGGTTGTATTTGAAGCCTCCATCCTCCGGCGGATTGTGCGACGGCGTAATCACGATGCCGTCGGCTAGATGTTCCTGGCGGCTACGGTTGTAAACCAGAATCGCTCGCGAGATGACCGGCGTCGGAGTTATCCCGTCGTCTTGCTGAATGATCGTGTCCACGTCGTTTGCCGCCAGCACCTCGAGGGCGGTGCGCTGCGCGGGTTCCGAGACCGCGTGGGTGTCTTTCCCCATATAAAGCGGGCCGTCGGTTCCCTGCTCGCGCCGGTATTCGCAGATCGCCTGAGTAATTGCGAGGATATGCGCTTCGTTAAATGTGCCGCGCAGGGGCGAGCCACGGTGTCCGCTGGTGCCGAAGCTGACTCGCTGGTTTGGATCGTCCAAATCGGGACGCCGCTCGAAATACTCCTTCTGCAGGCGAGCCACGTCCACCAGCAACTCCTTCGGCGCTGGTTTGCCTGCTAGCGGCGAAATGTTAGGTTCACCCGTCAGGGATTGGGTTTCTAGGGTACTGGGCATGGTTCCACCTTCCAAATCTCGCTTGCATATTCCGCAATCGAGCGATCGCTCGAAAACTTCCCGGAACTGGCGACGTTCAAGATTGCTTTCTGCGCCCATGCGCCGGGTTCGGCATAAAGCGTGCCGAGCCGTTCCTGTGCCCGGCAATACGAGGTCAGGTCCGCCAGATGCATATAGTGGTCGCCCTGGGTCAGAAGCATATCGCGCAAGGGAGCGAATACTCCTGGTTCGTTGCGGCTGAAGTGGTCAGAGAAAATCAGGTCCAGAGCGGCTCGTGTCTCGGGCTCATTTTCATAATGCCAGTGCGGGTCATACCATGCACGGCTGTTCTCGACTTGCTCCACGGTGAGCCCGAACAGGAACATGTTCTCTTCTCCGGCTTCCTCCGCCATTTCGATGGTCGCGCCGTCGCGGGTTCCGACGGTTAACGCTCCGTTCATCATAAATTTCATGTTACTGGTTCCGCTAGCCTCGTAGCCGGCGGTCGAGATCTGGTTGGAGACATCGCTCGCTGGAATCAGCCGTTCCGCCAACGAAACGTTGTACTCCGGGAGAAAGACGACGTTGAGCCGGCCGCGCGCCGCCGGGTCGGCGTCAATCGTGCCCGCCAGGTTGTTGATGAACTTTATGATGAGCTTGGCCAGCTTGTAAGCTGGCGCCGCCTTACCAGCGAAGAAAAATGTCCGCGGCACTATCTTCATGCCGGGATTTTCCCGCAGGTGGTTATAAACGATCACAATCCGCAGCGCATTCATCAATTGCCTTTTATATTCGTGAATACGCTTGATGTGGCAGTCGAAGATAGTGTCCGGGTCCACGACGCGCCCCGACGTTGACTTGAGCCAATTGGCAAACTGCACTTTGGCCTCTCGCTTTGACTTGAGGAAGCCTTCGCGAACATCGGAATCCTCCGCGAATGGCGTGAGCTGTTTGAGCAGGCTAAGATCCGTAATCCAGCGATCTCCTATGACTTGCGTGATTTCGCGGGCCAGCGCGGGATTGGCCTCGCGCAACCAGCGCCGGGGCGTCACTCCGTTTGTCTTGTTGCTAAAACGCTCGGGAAACATTTCCGCGAGATCCTTGACCGTCGTGGTTCGCAGTAGCTTGGAGTGGACGGCAGAGACTCCGTTGGTGCTATGCGAGCCAACAATGGCAAGGTTGGCCATCCGGATTTTTCGCCGGCTGCCTTCTTCCACCAGGCTCATGCGCTGCACGCGCCCCTCGTCGCCCGGGAAGCGAACCCGCACTTCATCGAGGAGCCGACGGTTAATCTCGTAGATGAGTTCCAGGTGACGAGGAAGCAGTGTCTCAAACCACGCCACCGGCCACTTCTCCAGAGCCTCAGGCAGCAAGGTGTGATTTGTGTACCCTAGCGTCTTCTTGGTCAGGTCCCAGGCCTGGTCCCATCCCAAGTGCACATCGTCGAGCAAGATTCGCATCAGTTCAGGGACCGACATGGAAGGATGGGTGTCATTGAGTTGAATTGCGGCTTTCTCCGGAAACTTTTCCCAATCCGAGTTGTGACGCTGGAAACGACGCACCAGGTCGGCCATGGAACACGCGACCAGGAAATACTCCTGCAGAAAGCGCAGCCCCTGCCCCTTCGTCGTCGAATCGTCGGGATACAGCACCCGGGTAAGCGACTCCGCTTGCAGAGTTTCGCCGAGTGCGCCCACGAAGTCTCCGGTGCCAAACTTCTCAAAATCGAAATAATCGGGCGCCGCCGCGGCCCAGAGCCGGAGCGTGTTGATCGTCTTGCCGCCATACCCCACCACGGGACGATCAAACGGGATACCGATCAGGCTTGACGGTCGGTCGGGAATGATTTGAAAATTCCCCTCTTGCAATTTGAACGAGACGTTTAGCTTGATTTCCACATTCTCGTGAAGCCGGGCAATCTCCCAGGGATCACCGTAGCGGAGCCAGTTGTCGGGATTCTCTTTTTGCCAGCCATCTACAATCGATTGCTTGAACATGCCGTACTCATAGCGGAGACCATAGCCGGTGCCCGGGAGTTGCATGGTCGCCATCGAGTCGAGAAAGCACGCCGCGAGGCGGCCCAAGCCGCCATTCCCCAGGCCCGCATCCGGTTCCTGCTCGATCAGTTCCAGCCAGTCGATAGCTTTCTCCTGAACGGCTTGCTGCACGATAGGGTCCAGCAGCAGGTTGGTAACATTGTTGGCCAACGAGCGTCCGAGCAGGAACTCCATGGAAAGGTAATAAATGCGCTTGGCATTCTCTCGTTCATACGTTGTCTTGGTCAGCACCCAACGCTGCGCCAGAATGTCTCTCACGGAACGGGAGAACGCCTCAAAGCGTTCTCGCGCACTCGCTACTTTCGGGTCGATTGCTCTGTCAAAAATCAGATGCCGTTCGTAAAATGCGTTTTCCGTCCCGACAAACGGAATGGGGCCGCACCCGTACTGTTGAAGAAGGTCTGAAACATTGGCTGGGCTCGTCATCGGAATGACTTTTGCGGGGTCTTGGCGGGGCACACTCTTTGTACTCATTTGATGATCCTTAGTCTTCTGACTTATCTGAAATCGTTAGTGTTCAACATTCAAAGCCAACATCTCCTCGCTGAACAACCGGGATCAAGCGGTCGGTAATCCCCCTCTTTGCGTTCGATTCCGCCGGAAAGTCACTCTCAAAATCACAAGGGCGATCGCTTCGAGTCTATTTTCGTGTCAGCTATATAGGTCTTCGCCTAGCCCGAGCTCAATTCCTGAATCCCTCAGGTACGCGCGCACGGCTTCTTCGGCTGCAAACCAATCAATCTCCGGCGAACCCAGCGGCCGGCCTCTTTTTTCCCAGTGCTGGTAAGCGAGCTTTTGCACAAGTTCATGACGATCTTCTCCATAAAAGCGAGTCAGTGGCTTGGGTTGCCGCACCCTATCTTCGTTCTTGGATTGTTCAGTCATGGAACGCCAGTCTGCTCTTTGGCACTAAAGCGGTATTGCAACCACCCACAGCCATACGCGGGGCCGAGTTGGTGTTGGAGATCTATTCATCCACCGACCATAGGATTCGCTCTGGCGTCTCGGAATATGCTGAAAGCCGGATGATCGGCAGATTGGGAAACCGTTGCTTGATAAGGAAGGCTACAGCTTTCCGCATCCATGCCCTCCTGTTTGTACTCCAGTAAAACCGCGACGCCCCTTTAGAAAGTTGCAGCTGTATCTAGCTCGCCGTTGCCCGACGTGCATAAAACGCAAGACACAACACGCCCGCAACGACCTGACGAACCATGCAGTTGAAACGGCCCTAGTTCGATGTGATGCCTTCACTCTGGATCGGTTGCATTTTTCTGCTACAGAAACTGAGAATGATTTTCGATCAAATACGCCTCAGTCCCACAACCGAACCATTGGCTTTTCAAGTGAATCGTCAACCCTGAACTCGCGACGGGCGTTGATCTCCGAACAGGATGCCGGAAGCGTTAATCAAATACTGTTCATCGCTAAGCCTCTCAACCAATTCATCGGGAAAGGGAGAGATTTCACTCTGCAAATACGTGGCCAACTCGCGATAGATTTCCCGCCGTGCGTATGGCGCTAGTTCGTTGCGACGTCGCAGCGCATCTTGAATCAGACTGGCCAGTTCCGGCGTTGCTGCTCGGCGAAGATGCATCGCGATTGTTGGATACTCGACGAATGAGTTGTACTTCTGCCGCGTCCAAGATTCTTCCCCCGGCACGGCCAGGGGCGTTTGACGTACAACGAGGGTTCCGGCCACGCGGTCGCCGAAACGCTGCATCAGGGGACTGCTGAGTACGGAGAGTCCTCCGACCAGATAGGCGAATGGCAGCGCATCGAGAACGCGCATCAGATTCCGTACCCACGCCTGTTCGATCCGTAGTGGAAGGCCATCCTGGTCAATCACACGCAAATGGAAGAGACGTTTCCCAATCGTCTGCCCGTTCCAGAAGCCCTCCAACAACGCGCTGTAGGCAAACCCCATCGCGAACTCCGCGAGGGTAATCATCATGAATCCAAAACCTGGCGCTTTGGAGAAAATCCAGTAGACGAGCAGCCCCACTCCGTTAACCGCGCCCAACACGATGGCGATATCGAGCAGCATTGCGTAAAGTCGGGAGGCGGGTCCGGCCAGAGGCAAACGGAATAGCACGCCTTCCGGGGTCGCAATGGTCAGTTCGGCCGCGGTCGACGCACGGGTTACCTGAGTATCCGTCATCTGCTTCTCCGAAGGAACACTGGAGACCGCTTCTGTGCCGACTTCTCTTCGTCCGATCATTGACAAATAGATCGTCAGCAGCACGAGTTCCGCTGCGGCAACTGCAACCTTGAACCAATAGGGCAGTACGGGCGCGTGATGCTGAGAGAAAAACGCTTCCATGAGTCCGGCCCACACCAGCATCATCGCCATCCCAGCGACCAGTACCAGCCATTCCCGCATCGATTGTCGAACGTCGCGATCCTCTCGCCGGCGCAAGAGCAGGCGCGCCAAGTAAAACCCCGCTTGTCCCGCAATCAAGATCGAGGGAATCTCAAACACACCGTGCGGCAACAGCCAAGCCGTCATGAATAGTCCGAATCCCTGCTGCGTGTAATGAATCGCTACGGCTCCGAGCAATACGCCATTTTCGAAGAGGAGGAGTGCCGTTCCGATGCCGAACGTTACGCCAAGTGCCGCTGCGAGCAACGCTACCTGAATGTTGTGCTTGATGAGTTGCGCCGAGAATGCGGCTTCGATCTGTGCGGAGTCTGGACGCCGCGCCTGTCCTTGCTCCTCTTCATGCACGCGCTGGCCCGGATTGCGCAGGTAGTCGGACGGAAGCAACACATCTACAGAGGCAGGATCGTAATGCACCGCTAGTCCGCCCAAGGCGCAACCTAAGAGCGTGATCAGCACAGCCAGCGCGAAATAGCGGGCCTGCCGCCGGAAGGCTTCGGGAAACGCCGTAAAGATTCTCAGCCAGCGGCGCGGCTGCCAGATTTCCGAGCGCATCGGCGGAGCGTAATATAGCTCGCGCGTAGGCTCGCGCCACGAGCCGCTCGAGGTACTGTCTCAGCTCGGGCGCCAATGCGCCGTGGGTGACGCGATTCAAGTCCGCGGCAGTTTGGGCGTAAAGGTCCTGCAGTTGTTCGGCCTCCGCTGCATTCAAGCGGCGGTCCGGCCGGCTTTCCAGCGCGGCGAGCAGCGATTCGAGGTCGTGCCAGCGTGGCCGCGCCTGCGCCTGAAATCGTTCGAGATCCAAGATCACAGCCGTTGCTCCCGCTTGTTTTCCAGATATCCTTCCACGGCGGTTCGCAGGAACTTCTCCGCAGGAACGTATCGGAGCTGCACATCCAATTGACGCAGTTGCCGCGCCAGCGCGCCAAGGCGCTGGTTTTCTTTATCACCCGCGAGCGCGGCATACACATCCTGATCGGTGTTGCAAATCCTCTTCTGCGGAGAATGCCGGCCGCGCGTGAGCTGGCAAGATGCTTGTCATCAAGAGGGCATGCGAGGAGCGGACCAGGCCAACTCCGCGACGCAACGAGTCCGAAATCGAGCGCTCCGTCAGATCCGCCAGCAATACAAGATAGGCGCGTCGCCGCAGCCGGACTCGAATGTCGCTGAACAACGCTTCGTAATCTGCAGTGGTCGGCAAAGGCTCGATATTCAGCAGACGATCACGAAATCGATGAAACTGAGATTGACCGCTTCCGGCGCGTAACCAGGACTTCGGCTCCATCCGCGTAAGTGACCAGTCCGAATCAGTCGCCCAGTTCCAGCGCGACGGTCGCGCCCACCAGTGCCGTTTCCACCGCGAGATCCAGCATCCGTCGCGGCGCGCGCTCTGTAAGGCGACGCTTTCGGACGCTCGGTGGAGGCTGGATCAAGCGCAAGCGCGGATGCCCGCGATTGATCGACGACAAAATATACTTCCTGCTTTTGCTCCCATTGGAAGAGCCGTGTAACCGGGACACCCCGACGTGCCGTGGATTTCCAGGCGATCTCTGAGTAGGTATCGCCAGGCTGATATTCGCGCAAGCGCTCGAACTCGCGCCCGTGTCCGGTCCACGGCGTCTGCTGAGCCGCAACCAGCGTGCGGTAAACCGGGCTGCGCAGAATCTCCCGTCGCCCGGAACGCAAATCCGCTTCGATTCGCAAAGGCTCCGGCATATCAAACCATCGTCGCAAGCGCCAGATCCGGAAGCGCGACTGCCGCTCGATGCCAACCCGCGGTCCAGACCACAGTCCGCGCCGCAGCAAAGCGATTTCCGCCGTCCACGGCCAGAGTTGATATGCGTGGCCGTTGGCGGCGTTGATCCTCCTGCGTCCGGCTCTGGCTGCTCAAGCTTCAGCCGCTGAGGGTCGCTCTTCACCTGGAATGCGGTTTCGCTCTCTTGTGTCGCCGGCATGATGGCGACGCGGATGTCGTTGTGCAGCCAGTTCGCGGCCGGAGCCAGTGAGCGCAAATGGAATCTGGATGGTCTGCCCCTCGCGTCCGCGAAGGCCTTTCTCTGGCCGCAGCAGAACCGGTGCACATTCTTCGCCGGAGAACCACACAGCGAGAGCGTCATAACACGCCAGCAATGCGACAGCCGTGGCGATCAGCCCGAACCATAACCATCCGTGAGCGAACCATGGCAGAATACACGCCCACAGTCCCAGCAGTCCTATGATCCATACAAGCGATACCTGCGGACTGAAGAGCGATCCCCGCGGGGCGAAGCGCGATTCGCTGCCGAAGTCTTGTCGAGCACAAGAGGTCGGCGGTCGGGCCGTGGTGGCTTCGACAGTGGCCGTCAGAGCCACGTCCTGTCCAATAACGCCCACTGAAGTTTTACTTCCAGCCATCATGATTTCACTGGCTTTGATGTTGTTGCCCGCGGTTAGCTAACGCAAACGATGTTATCGCGGCACTTCGACCGCTTCGAGCACCGCGTTGATTACCTCACGAATCTCGACGCCTTCCATCTCGAAATCCGGCCGCAACAGCATGCGATGCTCCAGCACGGGGGCAGCCAGTGTCTTTACGTCTTCGGGTACCACGAAATCGCGCTCCTCCAGCGCCGCGAGGGCCCGCGATGCCGACAACAAGGCGAGAGTTGCTCGCGGCCCTGCGCCAACCCAGACTGCCGGCGTGCTGCCGGGTCTGTCGAGCCAGGTTGACGATGTAACCGCTGATGGCCTCGCTGACGCGCACTTGCGCTGTCGCGGCGCGTAATTGTTCGAGTTCGCCCGGTTGCAAGACCGGCACGCGCAGGTCTTCGGCTAACCGTCGCTCCGGAGCATCGCCTCCTGCCACGAGTCTGCGCGAGTTCGTTTTCGTCATCCGCCGTCGGATAGCCCATGCGAATTTTTACGAAGAAAGCGATCCTTCTGGGCCTCGGGAAGTGGATATGTGCCCTGATGCTCGATTGGATTTTGCGTTGCGAAGACGACGAAGACCGAGGACAGCGCGCAGGTCTCGCGATCGATCGTCACTTGCCGCTCTTGCATCGCTTCCAGCAGCGCCGATTGCGTTTTCGCGGGTGCGCGGTTGATTTCGTCTGCGAGCAAGAAATTTGTGAAAATGGGTCCGCGCACCAGCCGGAATTCCTGCGTCCTCAGGTCGAAGACGCTTGTCCCGGTGATGTCTGCGGGCATCAGGTCCGGCGTGAACTGAATGCGCTGAAATTCGCCGGCGACCGCGCGCGCTAGCGCTTTCACGAGCAGCGTTTTCCCCACGCCGGGGACGCCTTCGATCAGCGCGTGTCCGCCAGCGAGTAGAGTTACCAGCGCGAGATCGATGGCTTCGTTTTGGCCGACGATCACGCGGCTCAGAGCTTCTCGAACACGCCGCGCTCCGCTCGTGATCATGCGTCGAACGCATCTGGCGATTGCATTGCCGCTGCCCCCAGATTGTGCCTGCCCGTCCGAACCAGGTACCGGTTTGTCGTTCATGCGATCCGTTGCCTCCACGGAAATCATCTTCGGCTGAAGGGTGGAACTATCAGACGCATCGCGGTCGACGTGAGCCAGACCCTTTGCGGATGCGCGGCGTTCGGCTATCAGCTGGCTTATCCGCCTTATATCCCTCGAGAGGTGACTGGGCTAGCGCGGTGCGCAGCCGTGCGCCCAAAAGTGGATCTGCAGAAATCGCCTGCGCATCCTGCGGCGAGCGGCGGCGGAACTGTTCCCAGCATTCTGCCACGACGTGTTCTTTCGCCAATGCTCCGTTGAAGCAGGCGTCGCGCCGCCACTCCGGCGACTTCGCCGTGACGCACGATCTGCGCACTCGGGTTGCGCGCCGGGCGTCGCACTAAATCACCGCTCATACTCCAAAGCAACGCCAGCAGAGTCGCCCAGAAGAGCAGCCAGAGCGCCTTCGCAGTCGGTATCGCTGCACGAGCCAGAGCACACCCTGATCCTGATGCAGTCCGTGCAAGGTTTCATCGACCCAAATTACCGGTCGGCCGCCCGTGAGAAAATCTAACAGCACCGGATTGGGATGCGTCTTGATCGTTTCGTTCAGTAAGAACGATTCCTGACTCGCGGCGATGAGTTCGCCATTTCCAACTGTCCGCATTGCCATGTAGACATGTGCAGGATGTGTCAGCCTTGGCATCGGCTCCCACGGTTCCGCATACAACACGGTCCACTGCGCGTCTGTCTTGAGCCACGGGCTATCGGCGGCGAGATACATCATCTCGCTGTCGGCCGGCATTGCACGGAGATCAGGAGATATCCACGGGGAAACGTGTCTTTGGCTCATTTGGTGCTTGCTCCACTTGTTTTCGACTTCCCAGCCCTGCGACTCGGACTTTAGTTTCCGATCTGGGCTCGATCAGCACGACGCGCCCGCCGCGCGCAAGAAAATCTTCCAGTCGCCCGCGAAACTTTGTCTCCGCTCTGGATTTTTCCATTGTTCATGTTCCAATCGTTAAGGGAGTAGCCGCCGATAAAGAACGCGGTGGTTTTCGACGCATCTTGATCGGACAGGGAGTCTTCATCCTGGCTGCGCTTTACCTGATACCCAGCGCGTCCGTAGGAATCGAACAACAGGCTGGTGCCGTAAGGGTCCTCGCGTAAGCTGGATCCCATGTCGCTCGTTTTCGATTGATTCTGATGCGCCATGAGCAGCAGAATCGCAAATACCGCGGCAAAAATACCGGCAGCCAGCAGCGGACCTCGCCAATTGAGCACCATGCCTTTGCCGCGACCTGCTGTCAGACATGGTTGAGTAACTCCCGCTGATCCTGGCGGTAGGCAGCGACCGCCTCTGGCGTCAGCGCATGAGACCCGTACCAAACGCGATCGAATTGCCGCAGGCTGCCGCGCAAGTTTCTCGGGAATTTCCGCCCGCGACTCAACGGCTGCTTGCGGGCGCCGGCGCCACCGGCGCGTAAACTCGTCGAGATATTCGCGATTCGTGCGATCACGGCGAATGGTCAGCCATTCGCGCTGCGCCAAACCCGCCAGCAAACCGAGATACGCCGCGCGCAGCGCGAAGCGCAAGTCGCCTTCCCCCTCCAGCCGTCCTGCCAGCGCGAACCATTCGTCCTCGGAACGCACGCTCGCCACTGCACTCTCGCTCAGATCGGGAAGCGGCGCGACTGCCAGCGGGATGGAAAGCGATGCCGTGTCCCTTCGTCGCCGCAGCCAAAAGAGCACCGCTCCTGCCACGAGAGTCAAAATCGCGACTAACGCACAGCCATACTCGAAGATCCTTCAACTGCCAGGCGCCGCGCTTTTTCGTTTCCGCGCGAGAGATTCAGCCCGCGGGGCCACAGTTTGCGAAGAAAATTCCAAAACGCATTCCAGGTGCGCTGCTATGTCGAGTCCCGATCTTCTCGAGCAGCTTGTCAAACCAGGTGGGCGGACTCGGGTGTTCGGCGTCGTGCCAACGATAAATCGCGCGCTGCGACTCCTCATCCAGTGCCGGCGCAATTTTTGAATCCGTGCCTGGCGCGCGGAATCGGCTGGCGTCTCCGCGCTGCTTTGCGTTAGCGACACCTGCGTCGCGCGCGCAGTCGCCTGGCAGAAAAGTACAGCCAGAATCGCCAGCCAGGACGAGCAACGCGCCGATCACCGCTTTGCCGCCAGTCGCGGTGGATGCGATCATCTGCGCCTTCTTCTGCTGCTCGCGCGGCAGGCTCGCCAGTAAGCCGCGCAAGTCGTCTCCTTCGCGCCTCGATCGCAAATGCTGATAAACAACGACGAAGGAACATTTGACGATCGGATCAAGGGCCAACCATGCGCCCGCGAACAACGAAAGCCAGAACGCAGAACTTTGGATCAGAGCGAACATTCCCATTGGCGTGGACAGGAGAGTGTTCACTCCAAGAATCGAGTGCAGAAGCTGCGGAACCAGCATCGCCAGGATCAGACCATTCAGCCACACGGCGATCCAGAGAGGAAAGAGCATCAAGAATAGGAGCACGCCGCCGCCGAACCATGACTCGCGAGTGGCGAGGCAGCCGCTAATGGAGTGCCTCTCGGACGCCATCCTCTCGCGCCTCAAGACTGGCAAATTGGCATGCGCTGTAGAACCACGATGCCCCGGCGAAGGTGGCAGCGTGGCCAACGCACCGGCACTCAGAGTGATCTTCCATGCGAGCAGACGCCCAATAGCTGCCGCTTGCGCGGTTGCACCTACCGGTTTCGATATCGGAGTGCCAAACGCTCGTTCGCGAACGCGTTGCATGTAGCTGCCGACCATCCACACGCGCAGACATATACGCTGCCGCGAGCAGCGCCGACTCCATCAGTAGCGACACCATTGGATAGCCGAATCTGGCCGTTCGACCACCCACATCGGAATAAAACAAAAGACGAGAGGCAGCGCTGCCTGCGTAATAGCGCCACGCCTCGCGCACGAACGTTGACCGAAACAGCGCGAATCCGCGTTCCAGTGCTTCGAGCGAGTTCAGTCGGTTCCGGCGAGCGCGCGCGGAGAGCGTCGTGTGCCGCGTAGCGAAGGGGCCGGAGCCAGCGCGGCTTCACTCATGGTTTTGCTCTGGCAGCCGGTCACGTCGACGACTCGGCCGAAGTTCAAATGCTGCTTCCGGCGTGTTCATTCGCCAACGCAGCAGAGCGAAGAAGAGCGCCGCCAGGCAGGCAAGCGCGATAAGTCCGGCAAGGACCTGCCGGAAACGACGCGACAGTGACGGCTTCGGTGCGGGCGGACGCGCCATCCGGCGCAGACACGGCGGACAGGCCAGCTTTCCTTCTTCGTCCGTTACACATTCACGGCAGAACGTTCCTCCGCAATGTGGACATCGTGCCGCCGCTTCACGCAGCGGATGAAACAAGCAGCGAGCATGGCGCAAACTCGTCGCCGAGTGTTTTCGAGGCTGGCAGCTGGATTTTCAGGAGCCATTCGTCTGCGTGGGCCACAATCGAAGGTAGCGGCGGAGCTCGCGAAGTCGGTTGTACGGAGGCTCCGCCAGAAGGGACTGATCTGTGGAGCGCTGGTTGCATTGTGACGTCGCGAGAGGCGCGAACCGCCGCATCGATCCTGGCAAGGACCTTGCGCGCGCGACGCGTTCGCTGCACCAACGGCAGGTCAACGGTTACTCCCGTGGTGCGAATACGCGACCTGGCCGTCGGCCCGAGCGCCAGCTCCAACGCTACCCACGCGAGACCGATACTGCCGAAAATTGCGCCGGAAGTGGAATTCACCCACTGCCAGAAGCAAGCGCCGAGAACTGCAAACAGCACCGCGGGAATGATCAGGCGCGTACCGCCACGAGCGACTGGGCCAGACAACGATCGCATTCCAAGTCGCGCAAATAAAATCGCCGGTACTCGACCACGTACATCATGCGCTTCGCGGCGAGCAAACAGTCGTCACTCAGATACCATTTCGTCCCACCGGTCGAGGCTATCAACGCGCGATATTTTCCGGAAAGCACTTTTCAATCAATGCCTCCGCGCCATCCAAGTTGCGAAGAACCCGATGCGCGAATATCAATGCGGAAGCCAGGCGAGGCCCACATAGGCCGCCCAGAAACGCCAGCCAGATCGCGGAATCAAATACGACCGCGGCGCCTTACGATACTTCACGTGCAAGAAAATCACGGCGGGGAGCGCGGCCACAATTGACGGGCCAAAAGAGAATCCAACCCCACCCGATTGTCAACGCAATCGGAATCATAGAGCACATCGCGATACCGCCATTCCGCCTTGCTGGCCTCCATCCCGGAATCGGCGCGCCCGCGCTCGAAGCATGCCGGGCAAATGTGTTCTGCTCCCAACTGCAAATCACATAGCGCGCACACAAATCGGCCGCAGCGTTGGCAGCAAGCCTGAAACGCCTTGTCCGGATGAAAAAAACATGTCGCTTGGTCTGAAAGCGCGGCCGCCGCGCTTGTGTTCTGGCGGACGACGGGCCAGACCCAAATCTGCAACCGATTCGCGCAGAGGGGCAGGACTGCCATCCTGTCTCCGTCTCAACCGGCATCACGTCCCCTCCACAACTGGGACAAGGCGCCCCAAGGCCAATAGGCGATGAAACCTGGTCATCGCTTACGGAAGAGGCCGTCGTGGCGGAGCCGGTAGTGAAGGGATTGATACTAAGGTTCACGCTACGCTCTGTTTATAGATCACTCTGGTGTCACACACACGGTCATGCAAGGCTCGCTTCTCGTTGTCCACCCCCAACATGATCGAGCTAACCAACATGAGAATGGAATTAATGTAGGGAATGCCGCTGGTAACAATATTCCACATGAAGAAACGTCCAAAGCATACGCCCCAGCTTAGGCTGCGCCCGTCGGGGCGGATGACCTTTAGTCCGCAGGCCATCTTTCCAAGAGTTGCACTACGGTACTTCAGCATCAAAATCTCGTAGCATCCTCCCGCGAGGAAAAACACAAGAAGAAAAGTAATACCGCCGAACGCTGCAAACGCCGGGTTGGGTACGCTCGCCGGATTGCCTGCTTGCTTCCTGCGCGGATCAGATTTGGTATGAACAGAGCGGCGAAGATCATGACGGGCACCATGAAAATAAGGCCGTCAATGAAGCGCGCGCCGAAACGGATCCAGAATCCGCCGTAACGCCACGCGAGTGGAGATGCCCCGGCGGCACCGCTCGCCATCATCCGGCTCAGAAATGCCGGCTTGCAATCAGCACACACCCGGTTTCCGGCGATCTGGACCAAGTCAGAGTGCGCGAACGTCCGTCCGCATTGGGAACACGCCAAGACTGTCTGTACCGGGGCTTCTGGACTCATCCAGTATCCTCCCTCGTGTGCAAAGTCGCACTAAGCCTAGCGCAAGCGGCTCCCTACGCCAAGTACTAGTATCTAGCCCGAAGGCCATGACCCTCATGATGCCGCTGGATACGCTCAAACATAGATAGTTCTCCGGAGACTTAGTTTCTAGTCTGGCCGCCACGCTTAAATTGTCATTCGGCGCATTCGAACAGTATTGAGATACAGACCGAACGGGGTCAAACCCCCTGGTGAACCCTTGCGAATAACATCCGAATCACCGCGGGCGTGCCACGCCGACCTAAGACCGCTCCCTTCGCGCGAAGCCTGCCCGCACAACGTCTTCATCATGCGTTCATCGTCCGTCGTCGCAGAGAGACCGCCGGGCACGACCTTGAGCAAGGCTGCCGACAAGCAGGTGAGAAAGCCCTTGTCGCCGGTGTTCCGGATCGACCGCAACATAGCCAAGTTCAGGAGTTTCCTTCGGAAAACCAAAGTTACTTTCGCCGGGTGATGTCAACCGCGCGATCAGGCCGATCGCGCTTTATCGATCCAACACCGACAGTCACACCGCCCTAACGCGACGCGAGCATCCTCGCGTTCTGTAACTTGTCCAGACCTATAGCCACGCCCCGCCGTCCCTGACAATTTCGACGCAGCTGTTCGACTGTTGGATGTCGGTCGTGCGCTGGTTCCTTTTTATCTTTTTCAATGGTTTTTGCCGGAGACTCAGAGATTCATGATTCGTTTGATATCTTGATGGAGATGAATAACCGGTATAGCTCGCACGACGGATTCTGGGCGTCAGCGCTAGGCAGTCTGTGTTTCGAACGCTTTTGCCGGGCATTCTTCAAGTGGTATTGTCCCCTTACGGTAGAGGAAAGACATCATCTTCCGGACGCACCATTTCTGCTTTGCAGCAATCACACCAGTCATGCAGACAGTGCGGTCTTGATGACCGCGAGCGGACGCAGCTTTCGCAGCTTTGCTCTGATCGGCGCCAGCGACTATTTCTTTCGCTCGCGACTCCTGCGCTGGGCCGTGTCTTCGCTGATGAATGTCATACCAATCGATCGTGAACCAGGGGCTAAGTCGCTCTCTTCCTGCCTGGCAACTTGTCGGCAATTCATGCAGCAAACCGCAGGCAGCCTCATTCTTTATCCTGAGGGCACTCGGTCGCAGGACGGTGAGGTGAGGGCATTCAAGAGCGGTGTGGCCCTGTTTGCCATCGAACTTGACGTACCGGTCGTTCCCGCATACATAGAAGGTGCGCACAACATTCTCCCGAAGGGACACTATGTGCCCAGGGCCGGTCCGGTGACGGTACGTTTCGGAGAACCCGTTGAACTGGCACGTCTGCAATCAGGAGAACTTCCACGCGAACGACGGCGCCGTGCAGTTGAGCAACTCACGGAAAGCATTCGAATGCTTAGCTCTCGCCGCGAGGCGCAAGAGTCAGCAGCGGAGTTGCAGGAAAAAGGAACAACATCGCAGTTTCACGAGTGAAGACATGGCCCACGAACCAAGGCACATGAAGTGGTGGGGTTGGGGATATGACGACGTGGAATTTCGCGCCAACCACCATCCTGACTTTTGGCCCTACGCCAAGTCTGTCCTTGATATTGAAAGCGATGACTTCACAAGACCCGAGTGGAGCCTGGAATCGATCGAACTGCCGGAAGCCTGTGCCGATGAGCCATTCTTGGCCAAACTCCGTAGTTGTCTTGCGCCCGGCCAGATCACGGATGACGCGAAGCAGCGGGTCATCCACTCGTATGGAAAGGGATTCCGCGATCTGTTTCGCCTGCGCCGTGGCATTGCGGCAGGTGCACCTGATCTGATTATTTATCCCGAAAGTGAGCGCGAAGTATGCCTTACGATTCGCGCGGCGGCCGAGCGCGACGTTGTGTTGATTCCCTTCGGGGGAGGATCGAACATAGCTGGGTGCCTCGAGCGAATGGATGCTAGACGCATGTGCGTGTCGCTTGATATGCGGCGGATGCGTCGAGTGTTGACGGTGGACAGACGCTCCTTTACCGCACAGATCGAAGCCGGAGTCTTTGGCCCGGACCTCGAAGAACAGTTGGGCGCACACGGAATGACGCTGGGCCATTTTCCCGACTCGTTCCTGCACTCCACTCTCGGCGGTTGGATCGCCACGCGCTCAGCGGGGATGCAAAGCGATAAGTACGGCAAGATCGAAGATATGGTGATCGCCGTACGCATGGTGACTCCAGAAGGCGTGCTGCAGACGCGTATGGTCCCCAAGTCCTCGAACGGTATCGATGTCAATCACCTCTGCATCGGCAGTGAAGGGACGCTTGGCGTGATCACCGAGGCCACCATGCGCATCCACGCCGTTCCCGAATCGCGGCAGGTGCGGGGCTATCTGTTTCCCGAATTCGAGGGCGGTATTGAAGCCATGTTTCAGTGTGTGAGACAGGAGTGCATGCCGGCCATGGTACGCCTCAACGATCCCGATAAGACGGCGCTTTCGCTGGCCTTTCGGCCGCCGGCCTCAGGCTTCACGAAGATGGCCGGTAGCCTTTTCAAAACCTATCTGCGAGCCAAAGGGGTTGTCCAGCCTAGAGCGTGCCTCATGCTTACCGCCTTTGAGGGCAGTCCGCGCAGCGTTTCCTCGCGGTTGCAGCAAGCGGAAGGAATTTATCAAAAATGCGGCGCGGTTGGCTTAGGGGCCGGTCCCGGGAAGTCATTTGAGGCAACCAAGTATGATTTTCCCCACATCCGCGATTTCTTGCTTGACCGCAATGTCACAACCGACGTGAGTGAGACCGCGACCGTATGGAGTAATATCGCCAAGTTGTATCAGGACACTATCGCTGTTCTGCGCGCCGAAATCAGTAAGAGCGGGGTCCGTCCTTGGGTTGGCTGTCATATCAGCCATACCTATCCGTGTGGGGCCAGTCTCTACTTCACGTTCGGTCTCCGGCAACAATTCGGACGCGAAATGGAGCAATACCTTCAAGTCAAGCGCGCCGTTCAGCAGTCGTTCATCGACAACGGGGCGACACTTTCTCATCACCACGCAGTCGGGACCGAGCACCTGCCATGGCTAGCCGCTGATATTTCCCCGGTGGGCGTGAAGGCCGTCTCTGCCATCAAACAGGGACTTGACCCTGCTAACATCATGAACCCGGGCCGGCTGCTACCGTCCTCAACTTCGCTTGAGAGTGGATGAATGATTGTCGCCTGAATTTTGCGCCTTCGACCTGCTGTAGCAACTTCTCTAACTTGTTACTCTCGTTACTTGAGGGGAGACTCTGATTTCTGCTTGAATCGTCCCGCGCGGAGTCATCGTGAAAATATACAACGTCATAGGCTATCTGATCATTCTCGTCTACACGCTGGCTTGTATGTATTCCGCCCCAGCTCACTTGGGACCGTGGAACGGCTTGTTAATCGGCGCTGTCTATTTCATCTTCTGCTGGTTTATGGGTGGATTGTATTTGGCCGATCTTCTTCATTTGGGAATCGCTCATCGTTCACTCGACTACAAGGAATGGTTCATAAAACTCGTCACTGTCGTGAATAACATCTTCGCGCTTTACGTGGAGCCGGTGTCCTGGGTGAATCGCCATCGATTGCATCACAGAAATGCTGACCACGATGGAGATCCCAACAAACTTTCAAGCGACGGTTTTTGGCGAACCGCATATCTCTGTGTGCTGCCGTATCAATGTCAAGAGAATTTGGCCAGTGACAAGATTTTGAAGTCTCGCACGTTTCGGGTTGTTGGGAACCCGTTGTTTGCAATCGCTGCACAAGCATTCAACTTTTATCTGTTATGGAAGTTGACCGGAAGCCTGAAATTTGTAGCGGTGATGTGGTTTGGAATGCGAATTTTTGCGTGGTGGGTCAATATGATTCAAAACTACTGGACCCACACGCGAGAGTTTGGATACCGACGGTATGACGATGACGACAACGCCATGAACATTGGCGAGTGGCTACCGGTAACGGCGACCTTTAGCGCATGCTTGCAAAATAATCATCACCACTATCCAGGCCTTTTGCGGCTAAGCCACGACGATTCCGAATACGACTTTGGATTTCTAACCGTCAAGGTTATGAAATATCTTGGCTTGGTGAAGGCAACAACGAGGGGTGAAACGATACCCAACGACGTTCCATTACCCGCACTAGACTTCTAGGGCGCTCTCTTCCTTATCGTAAATGGTTCAATCGTTTGTCCCAGAAAGCTGGGCGAAATCTCTTCTCCGTCCAGGCCATAACGTTCCGGCCAATGCTCAGGATAATAATAAGTTCCGAAGATTTTATCGATCCAGGGAAAGTGGATGGCAAAGTTCTTATCGATACCCTCTTTTTGCGACGTATGATGCCAATGATGATATCTCGGCATGACCAAATATTTTTCGAGCCATTTCGCATTGGGACCGAAATTGCAATGAGTCCAGGTAGCGTGAAGGGTAACAAAGATCAGATACGCCAGGATGATAGATTGCGAAAATCCAAGCATAAGAGGAACCAGGATAAATCCGCGCACAAGTGTGTCGTCGACAAAGTGGGAGCGTGAGCCCGCGATCCAATCAAGCGCCTTCGACGAATGGTGTACGGCATGAAAGCGCCATAGAAAAGGCACTTTGTGCAAAGCCAAATGAATAAAATATTCAGCCACGTCCGCAACCACGACTGCCAAGGCAAATTGCAAAATCCACGACAGTCGAGCGATCGAATGTTGGAGAACCGGAACGCCCAAATATTTAACGGCTTGGGTGGCGGGCAATAGCACCAGAAAAGACAAAACCTGGATAGGGAGATGAGTGGACATGAAGTAAACAACGTCCAAAGTCCACTGGTTCCTGAATGTTCCTTGTTCTGGATACTGCGGCCAGAGTCTCTCCAGTGGCACATAGATCAGCGCCATCAAAAACAAATCAAGCAAGAACCAGTCAAGGCCGATTGCCGGCCTGTCGCGCAGCGTCTCGTTGATCTGTACGCTTGATCCTCCCAAAGCCGTTGCCGCGATGGCGAGTAACATTCCTGTCAATGGCAAAATCTTTTTCTTGCGCAGAATCGAAGAAATGACTCCGAATAAAATTGCCCCCACTACGAGGAATTGAATTAGAACGCGCATGGTGTGCATCGGATAATGTGGACGCAGTTCGGGAGAAGTTAGCAGCTGAGGAAAGTGCAGGCACAAAACTCCTCCGAACGACAGAAGTCCAAAAAACGCTGATAAGATTCCACTCCACCAACCGGTCCCAAAACCAGTAGACTCAGCATCACCAAAGAATTTATTAATTCTTTCCTCGATCACGATGTCTCCCAGTTTAAGTCTCTTCACGGCCGCGAAATAGTAACAATCGGGACAACGTTGTGCAGCGTGAGGAGTCCGAACCGAACAGAGCAGTCCCACCACAGGGTCACTGCGTCATGCTCTTGCCTTCGAACTCCCGGACAGAAAATCCCCGTTAGGATTTTAGGATGGCATGAAGGCGCAAACAACGTCTGCATTCGCCATCGGGCTACTTCTTGGATAACGGAAGTAACCTCTTGGTGGAGCAAAAAGGTGCAGTAGTCAGCGCAGGCGTTGGGAGGTCGGAGGTCCTTACTTCCACGGGCACAGTGTCTACGCGATGGCCCTTGGCCGAAGCCTTATCGGCACTTTGTATTCTCTATCCGAAGCCGCGTCTAGTACTGTTTCTGTCCTCACCCAACCCTGTGTCGCTGCAGGACGTGCCTCAATAGATGAGCTTTAGCGAAAACTGAATTTGCCGTGAGGTTCCTGCGGTCTTGCTGATCATGCCAAACCCTGTACCCGCGATGGTGTTCGCGGGTAGCCCCAGATTGACGATGTTCAACAGATTAAAGAACTCTCCGCGGAATTGCAGATCCCCTCGCTCCAAGCCGTTTTCCCGGTGGCCAATCGGAGTTGTCTTGATGAGCGCAAAATCGAAATCATAATATGCCGGGCCGCGAAATGTATTACGGCCGAGCGTTCCAAAGCGCCCGGAGTTTGGTCCGGTGCCGCCCGCGATCCCTATGGGAATTGAAAAGAAGCTTCCGTTGTTCGCGCCCCGCCCAAAATAATCGTCGCGCGGTCGGGTTGAACTGCCGGCGCTCGAAAGGTCCGGTATCCCAATCTGGTCCGGCCGGTCCGCGCCAATGGTTCCCGCGCCCGTCTGCTGGATACCCGAATAAACCGTAAACGGCGAACCACTGGTGATGGTCGAGATGCTCAGCAACTCCCAGCCCTTCGTCAACAGCTTGGTTCGATCCGACTGAAGTCCCAAATGCTCGAAATGCAAGGCCTGGGCTGCGCTCAAGGTGAAGGCCTGCGTCACATCAAAGCTTGACGGCCCTCCTTCCGCTTGTGTATCGAACGGGTTTTGCGGACTGAACAACGTCACAGCCCCGGTGGATCCTGTTCCTCCGATAATGCCGCTGACATCATCCAGCGATTTGCTCCAAGTGTAGCCCGCTTGCAATGACGGGCCGCCGTGCCCAACATTTCCTGACAAGGAGGTCTGCAAGGCGTTGTACGAGGAGTGCGAGGTCCCTGTCAGCACAGACTCGAATCCGAAACCTCCCGTCACCGCTCCGCTACTGTCGAAGGTTGTAAATCGCGCAAATTCCCGATCTGCTCCGGGATAAGCGTTTGGATAGGACATTCTGGGAAGTCGGAACGCCGATGTTCCGACATACGCGATATCGGCCGTGAGGCCGCCGAAAGCCCGTTCCAACCCCAGCGTCCAAGTTTGCAGGTAGCCATTGCCGAAGCGCCGGTCGATCCCCGACAGGCTCAGCAGCGAGAGCTGATGACTTGGCGAGAGCGCTGCCAAATCCTGCTGGTATCGATTCACGTCCATCACCGTGTTCGCCGGCACTTTTTTCGGATCGCCGCTAGCCAGCACGTTCACGCCAGCGGTGTTATAGACTGGCGGCAATTCGTTCGGTGTAATTTGGAATCCGTAGGCAATCTCCCCGTTTTGCGCCGCATTGACGCGGGGATAAACAACGTAGGGCGTTGACCCCGTAAGAAGATTGTCCTGCCAGATATTTGGCGGAATCACTGTGATCGCCCCGCCGATGTGCACATGCACCGCGTGGGGCGCGTTCCAGTCAAGCTGAACACGCGGCCCCCAACCGTTCCAATCGGTTTGGTAAGTAGGCTGCGGATTGATCAAGTATTCCTGGCCAACGCCCGCGGGTGGAAACGAATTCAGAAAACTCGAAGTTCGGTGCGCCCGCTCCGAAATCGGCGTGTAGAGCTCATATCGCAGCCCCCATCCGAGCGTCCATTGCGGATTGATTCTCCACGTGTCCTCGATGTAGGCGTTCACGTCATTCCGATTGATCGCCGCGGGCCCGATGTGCGCACCATTCGACGAATAAGGTGGGGCCACTGCAATCGTGTAACCGTACGGATATCCGACCAGCAGGCTGCTCAGCGTGTCTGGCAGCGGATCGCCGACTTGCACATTATGCTGTCCGCTCGCGGAGGGAATGAACACTGGCGAGTAAACCGTTCCGCCGCCAAAATCATATTCGCCATTAGGACTGATTCCGAAGTAGGTCGTGTCCCGATTAAGTCGTGCCTCCACACCCCACTTCACCGCGTGCCGCGGGCTCGTCCATGCAAAATTCAATTGTCCCTGGAACAAATTCCCAAACGCTGACATCACCGAGCCCGCCGCGTTGTTGTACGCTTCATACAGACCATCGTTGAACTTGAGGGCCGGATCGGTGTGGTTCGGAGTCACAAACGAAGGCGTGGTCCGCGTAAAACTCAACGATGTCGACCAGAGAAAGCGCGGTGACGCGGCGCGCGTGTAAGTGATGACCCCGTTCCGCTGCCGATCCACGTACTGCACGCCGAAGCTCGGATCGAGCAGCGTTTGATCGGGATTTGTTGTCGGTCCCGTCAGATTGTCGTAATTGAATCGACCAAACAATTGTCCTTTTGCGCCAACTGTTTGATCGATGCGGATAGAAAACTGATCCGTGTCCGTGTTCACCTTCGACGGCGCAGCATAGGTTCGCGCACCGTACGCGCCGGTTGGGTTGTTGGGGAGTGGATAGCGGGCCAGCACCGCAGCAATTGCCGGATTCACCGGTACATGCAGCGTGTCTGTGCTGCCGTCCGGGTATGTGACCATGTCCTGACCCGCTCGCTCGGCTACGGTTGGTACAGCCAGAACCTGGGTCGTTCCCAGCACCTGCCTGAATCCCTGATACTGCACAAAATAGAACGTGCGGTCCCGGCCGTCATACAGATGCGGCAACACGACCGGCCCGCCATTCGTAAATCCAAACTCATTTCGACGGAACGGAGGAATTCTGCCCGGCTCCGCAACCGATGGGTGATCGAAATAATTTCGCGCATCGAGAGCGGAGTTCCTTAAGAACTCGAACAATGATCCGTGAAAACCGTTTTTCCCGGACCGTGTCACGATATTGGTAAAGCCAGCCGCGCCGCGCCCGATGTCCGCCGGCATCCAGCCCGAGCTTGATTGCAATTCCTGAATCGCGTCCACGTCGAAATTCGTGAACGTGCTCCCGCCCATCTCCGGATCGCTCACATCCGCACCGTCCATCGCGAACACGGCCTCAACACCGCGCTGTCCGTTGATGGCAAACTGCTGGGTGAAATTCGTCTGCCCGTTCACGTCGGTCATTGTGCCCGCTGCTAACAACAACAACGCGCTGAAGTCGCGCCCATTCAACGGCAACTCATTGACCTTTTGGCTCGAGAGTTTCTCATCGCTCGTTCCGCTGGCCGAGTTCGAAGTTGTGCTCGGGTTTCCATCCGAGACTCCTGCCGAAGTTTGCGGATTAGCTTCAATCGACAGCACGTTTTGATCGGACAGCGTCAGAACAACGGAAGCGCTGCTGATATTTACCGCCAGCGGTGTGGTTGGACCGTGTCCGGTCCGCTGCACAGTAATGGTGTGTGGCTCTTTTGCGACGCTCTCGATCGAAAACTTCCCATCAGATCCTGTGATCGCCGTCTGCTTTTTCCCCAATGTGGATACTGTCACTTTCGCACCTGGGACAACTTGTCCGGCGGCCGTGCGAACGACACCGGTCCAAGTCGTCGTCGCAGCCTGTTGTGCGTTGAGTGGAACCGCGATCGCTATGAGGCTACAAAAAGCAAACCTTTCGATGGAGCGGACCACCTTCTTAAACGTCTGAGCCATCAAAAATTCCCTTCGGGTTGCGGATGCAAGCATCGAGAATTGCTCGCTCAACAGTGAAATACTCTCTTATTCGTGAGTATTTCAATGAACCGAGAGACTTCCTGTCAGAGACGTGTTGTCTGAAGATGCACCAACCACGATTTCGTAATCGCCTGGCGCGAAGTTCCAGCGGTCCGTCGTGTCGTCGAAGGTCTGCAAGACTTGCGGATCGATCGCCACCGTGACCGTTTGTGATTCACCCGGCGCGAGTCTGACTCGCTTCCACCCCACCAGCCGTTTGAAGGATTCGTCCGCGCTCTTCGGCAATCTTGCGTACACTTCCGCGATCTCAGTGCCTGTCTGTTTCCCGGTGTTCTTGAGGCTGAAGCGGACAGTCTTGGCGGTGGAATCAACGCTTATCCCTGAATATGCATAGGAGGTGTAGGACAGACCGAAGCCAAATGCAAATAGTGGCTGCTTGTTCTTCGCTTCATACCACTTGTAGCCAACTTCGGGTCCTTCATCGTAGTGGACCGTATAACTAAGAGCTTGATCCTGAGGTGGCAGTGGTGGAATGACCGGATGCGGCAGATCTGCTTCGCTTTTCGGGAAGGTGATGGGAAGTTTGCCTGTTGGATTGACGTTCCCGACGAGAACTTTGGCCAAAGCTTTATGTCCGGCACTCCCTGCGTACCATGCCTCGACTACCGCGGCAACTTTGTCGAGCCATGGCATGGTGACGGCCGTACCGGTTTCGAGCACAACGATTGTGCGAGGATTCGCTGCGGCAATCTGCTCGATCAAAGCATCCTGATTGTCAGGAAGCGACAGACTCGGTAGGTCCATATCTTCCGATATCCACTGATATGCAAAGACGATCGCGAGATCAGAACCTTTGGCGAGACTTACTGCGGACTTCAAGTCTGTTCCCGAATCGTATTCGATTTTCGTATTCGGCAGCTTCGCTCGGAGAGCTTTCAGCGGAGAGGTCGGAAACCAGATGTGATCTTGCCAGTGTGTTTCACCCTTGCCCGCAGGCATGATGGCATTTCCGTTTGGCGGGTCCACTTGCGCCGATCCTCCACCGGAAAGCATTCCGACATCAGCATGTCCCCCGATGATGGCAATGCTGTGGATCGATTGGACAATTGGCAGTACGGAACGAGTATTCTTCAGGAGAACGATACTTTTCTCTTCCACTCCCTGCGCAACTTCGAGACCCTTTTCGACATCGACCACGCTCTTCCGAGGCGGGTCGTCAACCACCCCTGAGAGAAACTCCGCATACAGCACTCGCCTTGCGTGGTCGTCAATCTCCGACAAGGGCACTCTCCCGGCAGCCACCGCTTCTTTCAGCTTCGGACCGAAGTAGTCGGCCATTGGCTGTTCCTGATCGAGACCGCTGGTTGATGCCTTCTCCGTGCTGTGAGTTCCAGCCCAGTCAGAGATCACGAAGCCTTGGAAGCCCCAGTCGTTCTTGAGTACGTCCCGCAACGTGTAAGGATTTTCGCAACCGAAGTCTCCATTGATCCGATTGTAGGAACACATCACCGCGCCAGGATGTGCGATGGAGATCGCTATGTGAAAAGCAAGCAGATCGGATTCCTGCATGGCCCGTCTCGAAATGATGGAATCGATGGTGAAGCGGCCCGTCTCCTGGTCGTTCATCGCGTAATGCTTAAGGTCGCCGACGACGTGTTGCGCCTGTTCGCACTTCATCATGTTTCCGTCTAACGTGCCGGCAAGCAAAGGATCTTCGCCGGCATACTCGAAGGTACGACCGTTCCGAGGCTCACGGGCCAGATTCACGCCGCCTCCAAGCGTCATATCGAAACCTTGCGCTCGCAGCTCGCTGCCGATCACTTCGCCGTAAGCACAGGCGGACTCCGGATCCCACGCGGATGCCGCCCCCAAGTTCGAAGGCATCGCCGTTGCATACCTTCCATTCACACCGCTATCCCGTATTCCGTATGCTGCATCTGAAATGACCAGCGGCGGAATGCCGAGACGCTTTACGCCCTCGACATAACCTGCGCCACCGTTTGTGAGATGGGTGAGCGGCATCGTCCATTTGGGATTGTTTGCCATGCCATTCCCATGCAGGAGGGCCAACTTCTCGTCGAGCGTCATCTGCTTCAGAGCCAGTTCGGCACGCTCTCCAGGGGATAGTTTGGAATTCATCCACGGCCGATCCGTGTCTTGGGCTACGAGAACACTGGTTGCGGAGATGATTCCTATGGCAACGAGCAATGACAGAAACAAGTGGGCGCTGAAATAGCGGTTGTTCATAAGTTTTCCAACGGTCGCCTGTGGATGCTGATACGCAAAACTGTCCTTCGACTCGCAGTAGAGCACCAGCTCCATGCCTTCTGGCATCATGATGCGGGTCCTGTGCCGTAGTTTTCCCGGATCTGCTAATTTTAGGCCTTTGATCGCGCAGCATAGACCCTTGTCCGGGTCCGTCATATGTCGACACGGCGTATCTATAGAAGGGCCCAACCGCTTCGGTCTACGTACTTGTGACTTCTATGCCTTGGGAGCGGTAGGGACTCAGGACATCTTCATCTGATGCATCGGTGATCAAACGTGTCAGTCGGGAAGCAGGACCGACCAGGTAAGGCAGAGATGTCCCCATTTTCCCCAGTGAAATCAGGCCAACTACTTCCGCTGAAGCCCCTATCATCGCTTGCTTCACGTACGCCTCTTCTTGGTCGCCGACGGTTATTCCGACCTCCGGGTGCAAACTGCACATTCCCAGAAAACATAGGTCAGCGCGAATGGATTCGACTCGACGAATGGTCTCGATGCCTGTCGTGACCCGCGCCTCTTTCAGAAGATTTCCTCCGAGCATCAGCACGCTCAACTTCGGATGATCCGCCAACGCCAGCGCAAGCGGTGGGCTGTTGGTAACAATCGTCGCCGAACGCTCTCTTGAAAGGCAGGAAGCAATTCTTAGATTAGTGGTACCTCCATCAATCAGCACCACGTGACCGTCGCGGATCATGTCAGCTGCCGCTCGAGCAATTCCGATCTTGCTCTCCATGTCGATTTGTTGGCGAGACACGAAAGGAACGGCCTCGACCCGGCGAGGCAGGGCGCCGCCGTGTACCCGTTGGATCTTTCCCGAATTCGCCAATTCGCGCAGATCTCGACGAATCGTGTCTTCAGAGACCCGGTATCGACTGCTAAGGTCCGCAGCGAGGACTCGGCCCTCGCTGCCAAGCACCTCCAGGATGTATTGGTGGCGCTCTTCCTTTAGGGCGATTTGGCCTGCTTCCGCTTCGGATTTCATTCTGCTCGCGTTGCACGAATACAATTGTTTATGCACGTATATGCATGTATTATCCGATTTATGCATGATACTGCCAAATGCAACGCCATTCAAGGTCTTTCGCAAAAGCGTTCGATTCGGGCAGTCGTCTTCGATTACGGAAACGTTCTGTGCCTCGAGCAAATGGTAGAGGATATGAAAGGCATGGCGCTCGTGTGCGGCATTCCCCTTGAGCGATTCTCGGAACTTTACTGGAAGCTGCGGCCGCCCTACGACCGGGGTGAGATCGATGGACCCGCCTACTGGACAGCAGTTGTTGGCCAGCAAGAACTGGGTCTCAGCAGAGATCAGATAGCAGCGCTAATCAAACTCGATAGCGAAAGCATCACTCGACCAAATCAAGGTGCTGTGCAATGGGCAAAGCTGTTGCACCATGAAGGCTTCCCCTTAACCCTTCTTTCGAACATGCCGCTCGAACTCAGTCGCTATGTGACCAAGTCCTTTCCCAGCCTCTCTACATTTGAATACCTGATTTATTCCTGCGACTACGGGTCCATAAAGCCGGGGCTGGCGATCTATCGAAATTGTCTCGAATTACTCAAAGCGCCCCCGCAAGACATCTTGTACCTCGATGATCGCGCCGAAAACGTCGAGGCGGCAGCTCGCTTAGGAATTAACTCTGTACTGTTTGACACGGTCGAAAAGACTGCGTTAAGAGTCGAAAGCCGATTCGACGTCCCCGTCCCGAGTTATGGCCGCTGTCGCCAATCAAGTTCACAGTACAGCCCAACCAATCAGCGCCCGGAGCGAATGGAATCCGATTGATGCAGCAACGCAGCCTCCAACAGGGGCGCGTGAGCGTCTCCTTAATCTTTCTGATCCACGGACTGATCATCGCAACCTGGGCTTCGAGGATTCCTGCCTTTCAGGCGCACCTCCATCTTTCTCCCGCCGTTTTGGGCAGGTCGTTGATGATGGCGGCAATCGGTTCCGTTCTCGCCATGCCTGCCGCTGGATGGCTCATTCACAGGTTCGGCAGTCTGAGCATCGTGATTGGGTCAACATTGGGGTTTGGCCTCGCATTGCCCTTGATTGCCGAATCCAGTACGGTCCTAACACTGTCGGTCGCTCTTCTTTTCTATGGGGCGATGGCCGGTTCGATGGATGTAGCGATGAATACTCACGCCGTGATGATCGAGAAGCGATACCAGCGTCACATCATGTCGTCATTCCATGCGCTCTTCAGCTTGGGTGGAATGGCCGGATCTGCGTTAGGGGGATTGGTTGCTTCGCGTGCGGTTCCGGTCGGGATTCACTTTTGGGTCAGCGGTATAGCACTTTCCGCAATGTCCATACTCGCATTCCGGTGGCTTCCGCTTCCCTCCGCACCTGAGGACGCCGAGCAAGTGTCATCCCGAGGCACGATTAGGTGGTCTGTACCGTTAGGCGCGCTCGCTCTTCTGGCATTTTCGATTATGCTCGTTGAGGGTGCGATCGCCGATTGGAGCGCGATTTATCTGCGTACTTCGGTTCTCACCGGGCCAGGATTGGCCGCTCTTGGATATGCGGTGTTCTCAGGTGCTATGGCTGGAGGTCGCCTGACAGGCGACTATCTCACTGGGAAGCTTGGACGCGGCCACCTCGTATGTTACGGGGCTCTTTTGGCCGCGGCAGGGCTTGTCTTCGTCTTGTTGTTCGGCAATGCCGGTTGGGCGTTGGTGGGATTCACGTGCGCGGGAGCAGGTCTGGCCACGATTATTCCCAATACGTTTGCCGCTGCAGGGAACATTGAAGGCAGTGCACCCGGTCCCAGCCTCGCCGTAGTCACGACGGCTGGCTATGTTGGCTTCCTTGCCGGTCCGCCCCTGATCGGGTTCGTCGCGCAGCTCTCGACCATTCGCGCTGCGTTATGGATACTTGTGGTCTTGAGCGGCTTGAGCGCTTTCGCATCAACCTCAATGAAAAGAACTTCGCCTGTCAGAAGAACAACCTGACATTCAGTCTTCCGCAAAGATGCCGAGGCGTTGACCCCTACGGCAGCGGCAACGATACGCTTGTCAATGTATCTCACCTTCTTGCTGCTGCTATCGAGCTCGCTCGTCTAGATTGGAGAAGGGTCCGGTCTCCGGAGTCCGGTTTGCGGCCATCTCTCGTGAAGTCCAGGGGAATTCGCGATTTTTGCGACGAGACGAGCGAGATTTCTCTGAGTCGCAGACTGCGTGGCGGAGAGGGGGGGATTCGAACCCCCGGTACAGGTGTTAGCCCGTACAACGGTTTAGCAAACCGCCGCCTTCAGCCACTCGGCCACCTCTCCGGCGGGCAGGGATGTAGTTTATCACTTCTTGACGTCAGGACTGAGCGCAGATAGCGGCATCATGCCCGGCATAATTCGGAGATCATGGTTTCGCGGCGGTTGAGGGCCATCCCATCTATGCGCCGCAATAAGATCCAATAGCCCGTCCAGGTCACAATTGCCAGCGCCAAAAACGCAAAAGCAGCTGGCCAATAGCCCTCGTATTGCGGAACGAAAACAAATACCAGGACGCCGATGCCAAAAACAGCAATCTGCACGACGAAACTGAGGAGGATTGTGGTCTGCGAGGCGCGTTGTCGTCCGAAGGTCGCGTATTCGATTCGTTTCGGCGAATAAATAGAGAGAAAATTTCCGGCGGAGAAATTTACCGGGATAGCGAACAGGATGGCTGCCAGAGTCGCGGTGACGATGTCGAGCGTGGGCGGTTTGTACAGGAAGGAGACGGCCGTCCCAACCAGGAACAGTTCGACAGCAAGGACCGTGAAGTGCGCCAGATTTTTCGCGAATACGATTTGCCGGAAGCGCACGGGCAGGGCGAACAGGAACTGAACGCCACCGCCATCCGCTCCGAAATTGTTGTACACAAGGTTGGTGAGCACTAACAACGCATAGGCGGCCCCCGTGGGAAATGCGAAGCTCGGGGCGCGCATGAGAAGGCCGCCGCTCCTATCGCCCACGCCTCCGAAGCGAAATACCGCGAGCATCACGATCGGCATGATCAAAGTAAAAAGCATGGGGCCGCTGCGTGAAAGGTAAAGCAACTCTTTCTCGAAAATCGCAGCGGTTCCCGGTGCGAAGCCGGGGAGACTCCATCCCAAACGTACGGTCTGTTTTCCGGTTTGACGCTTGGCGCGGGCAGTGGTTTCGCTGAGATTTTCTCCACGGTATTGAGAACGCAACCTCAAATTCAGTAACCACAGAAAGCAGGCGCCGTAAACACCGAGCAAGGCAAGCGAGATTATGGACCGACCCACATTCTGATGAAGCTTAATGATCGCGTCCGCGGCCAATCCGGGCGGCAGGGCATGATGCAATGGAGAAAGTTGATGGCCAAAACGCATTACTTCAGGACCGGAGTTTTCTCCGTACCTATTGATCAGCGGTCCCATCAACTGAAAGCCGATGATTACCAGAAAAAACAAAACTCCGAAGATCTCTCGCGTTCGCCGCTGAGCCAACCAGCGCTCAATCCAGGAGAAAACTGCCCGAGCAAGAACGACATTGATGAGAGCAAATGCCGTCAAGACTAGGGCGATCCACGGGATTGATCGGGGCTCGGCAATCGTGATACCGCAAAAGATGCCAAGCAGCCACAGGCTGCCTAACGCCGTTGCGATATCGAACGCGCCAAAGGCCAGGATGACCAGAAAATACGCGCGATAACTGAGAGGGAATCTGAGAAAGACCGAGGAATCGGTGCTCTCAGTGAAGGCCGTGGCCATTACCGGAAAGAACTGCCAGAACACAAAAATAAACCAGAGCAGGAGAGCTAGCCACTCAGGAGATCCGTGAGTAAAGAAGCTCCAGGCGGCAGTGCCTAAGGCAATCGCGCCTCCGACACCTGCGCCGGCGATCAGCAGACCTACGAATATGCGCGATACAAGTTCGGCGGTGCCTCGGGTAGTCCGCAGGGAGTGAACGAATATCTGCCAGCGCAGACGGGCGATGGCTGCGAGCTGTCCTTTGGTGGTAGTCAACCTAGCCATGAAAGTTCCTGATCGGCGGGGCGTTGTCCGCCAACGGTACGCAGAAAGATCTGCTCGAGGGTGAGTTTCTCTTCCGTTGAGACGCGCTCCGATGTTGGATCGGAGAGTGACTGGGCCTGCACGCCCGCGCGCAGTTCGTCGAGCGAACCTTGGGCGACGAGTTGTCCATGATCGATGATGGCGACGTGGCTGCAGAGGCGTTCGACGATTTCGAGCACGTGCGATGTCAGAAAGATGGTGGCTCCGCGGGCGATCATGCGCTGCAGCATCGTCTTAAGCGTACCGGCGGCGATGGCATCCACGCCTTCGAAAGGCTCGTCGAGAAATAGCACCTTCGGCCCGTGAATGACTGCTGCTGCCAGAGCCAACTTCTTTTGCATGCCGTGGGAATAGTCGGTCACAAGCGTCTTCGGCTGACTGGCGAGATCCATGAATTCCAGCAACTCTCCCGCGCGACCGGCCGCCGTCTCGCGATCGAGGCCGTACATTCTTCCGGCGAAGTTCAAGTATTCGGCGCCGGTGAGACGTCCAAATAGTGCCATGCCTTCCGGAACCACACCGATCTCACGTTTAACCTCTACCGGATTGGAGATGAGATCAACGCCTAGAACGTGGATGGAGCCGGATGTAGGCGCAAGCAACCCCGTCAGCATTTTGATGGTGGTCGACTTCCCCGCTCCGTTGGGGCCGAGAAAACCGAAGAATTGCCCCGGAGATACGGTCAGGTTGATGTCATTGACGGCAAGCAATTCGCCGAAACGGCGAGTGAGTCGTTCAGTGGAAATGGCGGGAACATCCATGAAGAAATTGACTCTAGCACATTAGCCGAGAGTGAGCGTCAGGCAGTGCTTCGCTTAAGACGAGGAGCGCGCGCTCGAGCGGAGGCGGCGATTTCGACGCGGTTGCGTCCTGCCTGTTTTGCGCGGTACAAGGCCTTGTCAGCGGCGCGGATGACGTCTTCCACCACCGCAGTGCGTGCTGTCGGCTCTGCCACGCCGATGCTTACCGTCACCGATAGGTCCATGGTCTGCTCTTCGGCAACGGCCAACTCGCGGATGCGCGATCCCTTAGAGCGGGGAGTGCGACGATCAGGCCCGCGAGGTACGCGGCGACGATCCTGGCTCCCACGCACACGAAAGGTCGCGGTCTGAACCGCGGCTCGAACCCGCTCGAGATGTGGCAGAGTTTCCTTCATGGCAAGTCTGGGAAAGAGGATGGAGAATTCTTCCCCGCCGACGCGGAAGGCTTGTCCGCCCCCTGAAACGCGCGCGAGACGGGACGCAACCATGCGCAATACTTCGTCGCCGGTTTCGTGTCCATGAGTGTCGTTGAATCGTTTGAAGTGATCGATGTCGACGACGGCAATCGAGTAAGGCTCTTCGAGGCGCAGCATAGCCTCGTTGAAGGCGCGGCGTCCGGGAAGCGAGGTCAGTTCGTCGTGATAAGCCAGGACGTAGGAGTTTTCGATAATTGAACTGACCAGAACTAATCCGGCGGTCGCAAAGTAGGCATTGGCCGAGCGACCTGTTCCGCCAGCAGCGACGGCAAGAAAGGCAGCAACCAAAGACCACAGTAGTCCGCTCTCGAGCGGTTTGCGGTAAACGAGCGCGCGCACCACCAAGACAACGAACGCTACTGCGAAGACGACCGTGGCGAATGGGGGGACGGTGGTCCAATGAAATAAGGAATGCGAAGTAAAGCCGGGATGGAGCAGGGCGGGACTGGCAACCTGGCTCGGCCGGCACAGAATCGCCACGAAGACCGATTCAACGAACAAAATGCACAACTTAGGCGCGATAGAAGGAACCGTGAGGCCGCGCTCGCGGGTAAACGCAATAATAAGGATATTGATGGGCAAAAGAACGGAGATCGCCTCAAGCGCGACGCGGGTTGGGGCAATCGTGTGACCGGTCCCGACGGAGAAAAATGCCAGGGCGCGGTGGGAGAGAAGCAGGAATATGAGAGCTAATAAGACGCGGCTGGAGCGAAAACGCAGGGCAAGCAGGGTCCCCGCTCCGAAAACTGCGAAGTAATAGTAGTCCACCCCCGCTGCGGAAACAGACGCGAAGATGCCGCTGATGAGCACGACTGCGGCGAGCAGCAGTATGCCCCCAGGAACAACCAGAGACTTAAGGGTTCCCCGGCTCCAAAGGTCCACGGAGTCCTTCCAGCGGAAAAAAGCGATTTCTAGGATTATCCCTCTCTCTGCCGAGATCAGTGAGTGGCTGTATGGGTTCCGGGAGTTCGATCCCATTCCCCGCTTCCATCCCCTAGTGGGAAACAGCGCCCTTCGTGCAAGCGGTATTCCGCTCCGGTCGCTCACGCGCTGCCTAGAATCGGGATTGTCAGATTAGAGGAATCTCATGCGCATCCTGATCGCGGAAGACGATGGACCTCTCGCAAGTTTCGTAAAAAAAGGGCTGGAAGCAGAGCACTACGCCGTCGATGTTTCAGCGGACGGCGAACAGGCGCGGGCGATGGCGACGGAGTTTGACTACGATCTCGTCGTCCTCGACCTGAACATGCCCCGGTTGGATGGAATTTCAATCTTGCGCAGTGTAAGGACCCACAAATCGAATATGCCGGTGATCATTCTTACGGCCAGAAGCAAGGTCGAAGACCGGGTGCAATGCCTGGATATGGGGGCCGACGACTATCTGGTCAAACCGTTTTCGTTCTCGGAACTGTCGGCGCGCATACGGGCTCTGCTGCGCAGAAGTCATCTTCCGGCCGAGTCGGTCCTCGAAGTGGACGACCTCAAATTGGATCGGGTGGAACGGCGAGTGGAGCGGGCGGGGCGGAAAATCGAATTGACTTCAAAAGAATTTTCTCTGCTTGAATACCTGATGCGCAACGCAGGCCGCCGCATTACTCGAGCGATGATTATCGAACATGTGTGGAACCTGTCCTTCGATACTTGCACCAACGTTGTAGACGTATACGTCAACTATTCCACGGCCCAGGTGGATCATCGGAAGGTCGGCAAGCTCGCGATGGCGATTCAGGTGGCATTTCAAGAGCTCGGAGTCTTCCCCGCCTCGACCACGCAGATTCCTGTCGACTACAAAGAGCCAATGCCATTCAGTTCCGTGCAGGCGATCGAGAACGCAAAACGGACCGCCGCACTCGCAAAGATGGTGCCGCCTTCTCAAGGGGCGCTTTCGGGTGCGGAAGAGAACGGAGATTTAACCGCCTTACGCCATGAGTTGGAGCAAGCCTTGGCGCCGGAAATCGCCCGCCAGGAAGTTGCGCTGCGTACAGAACCCGACGGCTTGGTAGTCAGCTTGCGGGAAATTGGCTTCTTTGACAGCGGTTCGGCCGAGATCAAAGCGAACTCGCTCACTGCATTTGGACGGATGGCCAGCCTGCTGGCGCAAAAGGACTACCGCATTCGAATCGAGGGTCACACCGATAATGTTCCGATTCACAATCAGAAATTCGCCGACAACTGGGAATTATCGACAGCGCGAGCCACGCAAATGATCCATCTGCTGATTGCGAAATACAACTTCCCGGCGGATCGGCTTTCCGCTGCTGGGTATGCCGAGTTCCATCCTGTGTCCGACAACCAAAATAACGCGGGTCGTGCTAAGAACCGGCGCTTGGATGTGGTGATTCTGGGAAAGCCTCCTCAGTTGAATCGCCCTATTGCTTCTTCTGCGGCGGGGATCGCGTACCCTTCTTCTCCGGCAAAACCTCATCCTTGATTGAGTCTTACCTCGACGAAGTTCAGGGGCTGGTGAATCAGTTTCATCGAACTCATTAAGGCGATGTAGACACTTCTCGCAGACTGAGAACCTGCCTCACTTTTTGAATAAGCATCTCGGCGGAAAAGGGTTTGGCTAGATAAAAGAACGTGGACTGTTCGCAAGCACCCTTCGTAATCATTCTCTCGGGATATCCCGAGATTAAAATTGTTGGAAGCCATCCTTCGAAATTCCGCAGTTTCCTCGCTAGCTCAGGCCCACGATCATCTGGCAAAACGACGTCGGTGATAAGAAGTTTGATGTCCTGTGAGTGTTGCTCGAAGAGTCGCCGCGCATCCGCGGCACTCGCGGCCTTCCACACTCCGTAGCCCGCCAACCTGAGAACTTCGCCCGCCACTTCGCGCACCAGACGCTCGTCTTCGACCAGAAGGATACCTTGAACTACTTTAGAAAGAGCAGGGGAAGACGAGACGCTTACATCCCCAGTGTCAATCAGTTGTTGGCAATCCATTGGTAGCTCCCTTAAAGGCCACTGCACCCACGATGCCAGGTCACACTCGCGAGCTTGTTTCTTTGGAGACAATCACTTGGAACACGATGGGATGCTGGCAGTTCTGCAGCCGCCGAGATGATGAATCAATTCGGGAAGAAACCATGAAGAAATGCGGGAAGGATTCCGGAATCGGGCCGACCCGGCTACTTTAAGCGCGCAAGCAATGTCTGCCCCGGATCGAGTACGGCCCTTCGTGCACCCAAAGGCGCATTGATGTGGAATGGCGTCTCCGGGCCCTCAGCGAACACGCGCCCGAGAAACACGCTCCTTCCGTTGACGGAGGCGAAAACCGGTACCGACGTCACCAAGTCTTTGGGAGCGGATTTCTGCAAAATGGTTCCACTTACGACCGTGCTCTGTCCTTTGTCGAGATACTTGACCGCTTGCACTTCGAAACGCGGGACAGCGGTGCCCGTGATCCATCCTTCGTAAAACCAATCAAGCGACTTTCGTCCTTCATAGCGCAGCGAGGGAGGTAGATCTTCGGCAAACACGTCTAGCAGTTCACGCGTCGTGATTGCCCTGCCCTGATAACGATCTCTCACCTTGCTGAGCACCCGAAAAATGGGTTCGGACGTCGGATTTGTAGACTTCTCACCATCACGCAGCATGCAACGCAACATATGGATCAGCCACGTGCCGCGGCCATAACTAATCTCGTCGTATCCGTTCGGAAACCGGGAATTGGAGAGCCTGCTGCCCAGTGTGACCGGCCCCGCTTCGAGTGGCGCGACTCCGTCCTTGTCTTCCCGCACAAGATCGTTGCGATACTTGTCCATCACCAGGCGGAATTTCGCGGGGTCCTGCGACTCAAGCATCATCAGCGCACTGTAATTAGCGAGCGCTTCTACCAGCCATTGATCGCGATAGCCGCTCCACACCACTAGATCTCCCCACCACTGGTGAGCGGTTTCATGCGTCACCACCATCTGACTTAAGACCGCATCCACGTCCGTCATGTGAAGTTGCGCCTGTTCCTGCGGCGTGAGAAACGAGAGACTCGAGAGAAAGATCAGCCCCGGCCAACCTTGGCTCAGATCCCCCGGCATTTGCGTGAGCGCCAGATGACTGTACGGGTAGGGGCCAAAGTGTTGACCGAAAAACTCAATCGCTTGCGCCGCACGGTCGGCTAATGGTTGTGCATTTTGTACTGGCGAGGGTGGCGGCGGCGTGGTCAGAATGACCGTTTGGTGATGGTGAGAAGGATTTGGAAAATCGGGAAGGGTCACTTGTGCTTGCGACTGTGCCTGAGGGAATGTGCGCTCCACACTTGAGGCCGCATAGGTGTCTACACTAATTTCACCGGCCCGGGCGGTCGCGCGCGAATATTTACCTAGATTGAAGCCTGCTAGAGGAATGGGGCGCTCTGAGACCCAGCGGCTCAATTGAAGCCCATCCGTGGACTTCCCAGTGGACTCCTCCGTGCGCTTTCCGGTGGCGAGCAATGTCCAGCCGGGCGGATAGTGAAATTCCAGATCGAAAGCTGCCATCGCCAGCCCACGATTGGGATACCACGTGCCCCGGGCGCCAACATACAGCAACCCGCCTCCAGCCTCGGAGAGCACGTCCCCTCCGTAGGCGAAGTGCAGTTCGATCTTCTGTCCAGTGCGCAGAGGCTGCGGAAAGATGATGGCGACGAGATCGTTCCCCCGGCGCGCGAGCTGCGTTCCTTCGATCGCCGGATTGTGAATAAACTCAACCGGGTGCCCGTCGGCCTCGAGCGTCTTGATTTGTAGGAAGCGCGATAGTTCGAACAGCGCCGCTCTTTGTCCGCCTTGCCGGACTTCCATCTGCAAGGTGGCGTCCGCGTTCAGCGTAGTCGGTGGCGCAATCTCTGCGCGTATCTTGTATCGTGAAACGGCAATCGTATCGGTCTTGCCTTCCTCTCCCGTGATGCCATTGACGGTGCGATGCGGGCCAGGCTGCGGCAGGGAGAACGAGGTCCAGACATCGTAGAAGTTGGCGCCGTTGGCCGTTTTCAATTGCCCAGCCCAAATTTGCTCGGCGGCGGCTGTATCGAAATAGAGGTCGAACGTTCCCAGTTTCCGGCCTTGCAAGCGCGCATGCAACATGCGATCGTCGCCGGGCGATTCCTGGGCTTTCACGTCCGGTTGCGCGGTTTCTGATGTGGGCAAGAATCTACTAAACCCCAGAAGCAGGCGAAGCGAATCGCCGGCCGCTAAATTCTTCGCAGTCTGGTTCCATTGCGAAACGAAATCTTGAGCGTTTTCGGCGGGACGCAGGCTCGGTTGCAATTCGTTGAAGGTATCGTCATTAAAACGGAAATAGGCGCTGACGAAACGTTCTTCCAGAATCGCGGCGCCAGTAAACAACGCCATAGACGACCTTTCCGCCTGATCAGGCGGCACTAGCAACACTTCACCGTCGCCCTCGAAGAAGGCTCCCGTGACGCGGCCCACTACGTCCTCCGTGAAGGCAATCGTTCCGGCGTCGAGGCTGATCTGGATGGCGCCGCGATTGAACTGCGTGCCGCGAACCTCATACACTCGAACCGGGTCAAGGCCGACGTTTCCCAACTGGCTGTAAAGCGCCTCGGCATTGATCGTGCCCGCACTGAGGATTCCAGCGGACCCAAAGATCATCCATGCCCAGACGAGCAACTTCGTTACCTTGGTCACCTACGGAGTCCTCTCTCTGGTTGCTAGAATGCGCTTAAATGCGGGCATCTGTCACCTTTCTATTGGCCCTGGTCCTCGCCGCGGTGTGCTCGCCGGCCGAGGTAATCCACCTGAAGAACGGACGCACGATTTGGGCAGATCATGTCCGCGATAATGGTGTTCACCTTGAATACGATGTCGGCGACGATTCCTACGCCATCCTGAAATCCTCGGTCGATCGGGTGGATGCGGGCGGAGTCAGGCCGGTATATGCCTCGGAAGCCAGCGGAGGAGGCACGAAGGACATTCCCGAGTTCGCTCCGGCTGACAACTTCAAAGGTGACCCCGTGCTGGCCGACAAAATCATTCATGCCGAAAAAGTCGACTACGACGCTCTCTCTGCTCTTGAACAGCAGGGCAACGCTCGCCAAACAGCAGCTGGGTATTTTTTGGCTGGCAAATTCGAGTTTGATCGCGGGAATTTCAGCAAGGCCAAAAGCAACTTCGAAACCGCGATTCGCTTCGACGGACAGAATCCCACGATTCTGAACTACTACGCAGCGCTACTGGTTCGGACGGGGAATCCGGCACAAGCCTTACCTTACGCGGAACGGGCGGTCCGAATTGCGCCGGAGTCTCCCGACGCGCTGGCTGTTCTCGGTTACGCGCAGTTCGCAGCCGACCATAATAAAGATGCGATTCAAACCTGGAAAAGATCACTCGCTCTTCGTCCTGACCCGACGTTGCAGCAATATCTCGCCAAGGCAGAGCGCGAGGCCAAGGCGGAAGCGGATTATTCGGAGCGCGAGACCAGTCACTTCACTTTGCGGTATGAGGGCAAGCAAACTTCCGAGGAACTGCGACGCAACATAATCGACACCCTGGAATCGGAATACGACGATCTGGTCCGCGAGTTCGGAGTCTCTCCGCACGCCAGCATTCCGGTGATCCTCTATACGGGCCAAGCTTTTTTTGATGTGACGCAGGCTCCTTCATGGAGCGGCGCGGTTAACGATGGCAAGTTACGCATACCGGTGGAAGGCCTGAACTCGGTCACACCGGAGCTGGCCCGCGTACTCAAGCATGAACTGGCGCATTCCTTTATCAATCAGCTTTCGGGAGGACGCTGTCCGCAGTGGCTCCACGAGGGGATCGCACAGGCCATGGAACCAAAAGCCCTTTCGTCTCACGGACAGCGTCTTGCGCAACTGTTTCACGATCAGCATGAAATTCCCTTTAACGCCCTCGAAGGAAGTTTCATGCGCTTCTCTCCCATCGAGGCGGTGCTGGCCTACGACGAATCGCTGGCTGCAGTGGACTACATCAATGACACATACGGCATGAGCGATCTTATGCGTGTGCTGGAACGTCTGAATGAGGGGAGTTCTACGGAGGCTGCTCTACGGAACACCATTCACTCCGATTACGGGCAACTTGAAAGCGAAGTCGGCAAATACTTGGCTAGCAAATACGGCAACTAGGGCTCGCTGACCCTCTCGGCTGAAATCCCTCTGGCTCGACGGGAATTTGTGTGCTAACGTCGGCGCTCGGCAGGCATGCCTTCCTTTTTCAAAAGCGGCAAACGTTCCCTCCACTTGCTGGAGCCGGTGCACTCGGATGTTCCCGATGTCAGAGACGCGGGACTGTCGGCGATCTATTACGGCCAGCGCATGGCGGGGGATTTCTATGACTTTATCAGGGTCAGCCCGAACCGCGTCGTATTCGGATTGCTCGATGTCGCCGGACGCCACGCACAGACTCGGTCGATCGCGGCTATAGTGCAGCGGACCTTTCGCGAACAGGCTCCTCATCTTTTCGACAAAGAAGAACTGAACGAAGCGCACGCCATGATCGAGCTTTGCTTACAGATGAACCGGGCGATTCTGGGAGCCGCCGAGGGCGGAGTTCTTTCCTGCCCCGCACTGGCCGCGTGCTACAACGAAGATATCGGTACAGTCTGCTACTTCAATGCCGGACACACCCCCGCACTTTTGCGTCACATGGGCGGCGTCACCGAGCTCGGCGCTACCGGCCTGCCCCTTGGTCTGTTTTCCCATGTCACTTGCGACGCTCCCACCGTTGCGGTGGAATCCTCTGGCGCGCTCGTTATGATCTCAAGAGGAATGGTGGAAGCATCGTGCAAGGGCGACGAGTACGGAATGCACCGCGCGAAGCAGACACTGGCGACTTCGACCGCGGGCAGCGCCAAGGAGATATGCGTCGCCATGCTTGACGACGTCAAGCGGTTTATGGGGACACCCCCCACGCACAACGACGTCACGGTGTTGTCTCTGCTACGCGATGGCTCGGCCTAGCGCCTGCGCTTTCCCTTTTGCACTGGCGCACTCGACGCCGCCATCCCCTCAGTGGGCGCTAATTCTTCCGCAGTCACGAAGATGGGTTCAATATCGGTAGGAATCTCTTTCAGGCCATCCAAAGCACTCTTCACATTGGGACGAATGACTCCCAATTCATCCAGCATTTTCTTGGCGGCGTTGTAGTCTCCCTGCGCTTCGATGGTAAGAAGGTCGTGATCCAGATCTGCTACCGCCGATTTGATCTTCTTCATATCGACCGAGAAGGTGCCGTCGCTGTGCTGCACGAATCCGCCTTTGTCCGTCAGGTAGTTGAACTGCACCGCCATGCCTTTGCCGTGAGCATCGCTCAAACCGAAGCGCAAGCTGCGGAAGGAAGAAGCCAGAAACGTGGTGTAAAGCTGCCGCTGCGCGGCTTCGTCGGACGGCAACACCTTGGAGAGGCCCATCTCCTGTGCGTGATCCATCATGTATTGCAAAGCGAAGAGTCCGGTGACGTCCGCTTTTGCTTCCTCGATCGCGGAATACAGCTCTTTTAGCTGCTGGCGGGGGTTGGTGTCCTGCCCATTGACTTTGATCTGATGCGGGCCCAGTCCGTGCATCAACTCATGCGCCACAATGTGGGTGAAGAAGGGCTCAAAGCTGACATCGACCATGGCCTGTTTCGCGAGCATTTTCCGGGCGATCGGCAGCAGGACGCTGTGAAATTTCGCCTCCTGCACATTCTTCAGCATCACTCGCTTGCTGCCCTTCTGATTCACGACGCGCTCGTCGTTCGGCAGGTTGTAAGCGGCGGTCTGAATACCGTGCGCCCCGTCTCCAGAGCACAAAATCTCGTCGACCACCCGTAAAGGAGCGGCCGCGCCAAGCTTTGGATTCCGATATTGAGGATCAATGGGCAGGTTGTCTTCAATCTGTTGCAAGTGCTGCGAGAACGCCGAGAGCTTCGTACTCTCCGCATCGTCCCGCAAGTTTACGTAGGCTTCGAACGCTGCCTTGTAGCCAAACAATTCGTCGTTATAGGTTTCGTAGGGACCGATCGTGATATCTAGGGGAGCGTCCAGGTCCATCCACGCCAGATCGCTCTCGTAATAATCGTTGGAGAGAAAAGCGTCCGCGCGCAGATTCAGGAACTTCTTTAAGGTAGCGTTGTCCGTTAGATTCGCCGCACCGTGCAACAGGGCTGCAGCCTGGGTCAGATCAACTTTATATTCCTCGCTGTAGGGGACGCTCATCAGATCTCGCTGCGCGGATGGCGAGCCGCCCTTCCAACGAAGGACGGTAAAAAATCCTTTCGCTTGCTCTTGCTCATCTTTCGACAAAGAGCTGGCCCAGCGATCAAAATCTGCTGTGGTCATGTCTTCCGGATAGAAGTTCGCGCCCTTGGGCTTGGTTGCGGGAACACCTGGCAGGAAAGCCTTATAGGCATCTAGGTCGGACCATGGACCTTTGTTGAGCCAGAAATAATGGAAACGCGCTTTCCCCAGCGGCGTTGAATCCTTCTGCAGCTTCTCATAGAGCGCGAGGTCGCCGCTCCAGTATTGCTTCATAAAGACAAAGTTGAGGATGCGCGCCGCCTCGATCAACTTAGGCAGGGCCTGCCGGTCGCCGGCCGAGAGGCCGGAAGTGTCCACCCGCAAAGGGGTGGGCGCGAAGCGGCTGGACATCTGCTGCAGTTGCGCCAGGTCGGGCACTCCGAGATTTTTCTGTGCCTGCGCTGGGATCCTCATCATTGCCAATACAAGTATAAGAAACGAAAAGCCTGCGAACTTCATGGACGCCCTCCATGCGGAAGCATCGGCCGCCTCAAAACTGATCATCATACCAGCCTGGGCGCTGGCTGCGCTGCCTCGTCAGAGGTACAATCTACGAACACGGCCATATCTGTGTATGGCAGGACTTGGGAGTCTCTGGAGTTATGCGAAAAATCGTTCCCCTCGTGCTTCTTTGCGTTTCCGCAGTCTTACCCGCCTTCGGCGCCGATACGGTGGTCGAGGAGATTATCGCCCGGGTTAATAATCAGATCGTAACGCGCTCGGAATTCCTACGCAGCAAGGACCAACTCAAGCAGGAAGCCTCGCAGCAAGATCCCACCCATGCGAGCGAAATTGTCGCGGAGCGCGATAAAGACGTCCTGCGCGATCTGATCGACCAGCAACTGCTGATCGAAAAGGGGAAAGATCTCGGTATTACCGCCGACACCGAGCTGATCAAGAAGCTCGACGAGATGCGCAAGCAGATGAACCTCGAGAGCATGGACGAACTGGAGAAGGCCGCCACGGCGCAAGGCGTCTCATTCGAGGACTTCAAACAGAATCTGCGAAACCAGATCATCACTCAGCAGGTCATTGGCAAAGAAGTGAGTCAGAAGCTCAGCGTCGGCAAGGACGAAGAGAAAAAATTCTACGAAGATCACAAGACCGAACTGGAGCAACCGGAGCAGATTCGTCTGAGCGAGATTCTCGTCTCCACGGAAAAGAAAGGCACTGGGGACGAGGCGCAGCAAGTGGCTGCGGCGCAAGCGAAGGCGCAGGATCTGCTTGACCAAATTCGCAAAGGCGCCAGCTTCGACGACATTGCCAAGAAGAATTCTGACGGGCCCACTGCCTCGCAGGGCGGCGATTTGGGATATTTCAGGCGCGGTACGTTGGCGAAGGAACTGGAAGATAAGACCTTCGCGATGAAGCCGAACGAAGTGTCTGACGTAATTCGCACCAAGCAGGGGTTTGTCATCCTGAGCGTGAGAGAACATCAAATGCCAGGCGTTCCCGCGTTTGCGGATGTCGAACCCAGAGTGCAAGACGCGCTCTATATGCAGAAGCTGCAGCCGGCACTGCGCCTCTATTTGCAAAAGCTGCGCGAAGAAGCTTTCATCGAAATCAAGCCGGGCTATGTGGATACTGGCGCCAGTCCGAACCAGACCAATCCTATTGAAACTTCCGAGAAAGAAGCGGCGGCGAAGCAGCTAAAGAAGAAGAAGAGATTTGGCCTGATCTAGCATGGTTCGGCAAGGCGATAACGGGAAAGCATGAAAGAATTCTTCCTTTCGGAGTGCGTGCAGCAAGAGAATAAGATCATTACCTCCACGTTCGTCTGCATCTCAAAGCAGGTAAAACCCAAGAAAAGCGGGGAGCCCTATCTGGCGCTGACGCTGGGCGATCGCAGCGGCCAGATTGAAGCCAAGATGTGGGACAACGTCGAAGAGGCCATCGACGCCTTCGAACAAGACGATTTCGTCAAGATCAAAGGACTTCTCAACAAGTACAAGAACCGTTTCCAGATCACGATTCACAAACTGCGCAAGCTCGGCGAGTCGGAGGTAGACTTCGCCGATTACCTTCCGAAGACCACGAAAGATATTGGCGAGCTTTGGCAAACTCTTGCGGGCTTCATCGCCACTTTCGAAAATCCCTATTTGAAGGCGCTGGTTGAGTCGTTCATGGCCGACCCCGAAATCGCGGAGGCTTACCGGAACGCGCCCGCGGCCAAGACCTTGCACCATGCTTACATCGGCGGCCTGCTCGACCACGTTGTTTCTTTATTCCGTTCCTGTGATTTAATGTGCCGGAACTATCCTCAAATCAACCGCGATCTGTTGTTGACCGGCGCTTTCTTTCACGACATCGGGAAGATTCACGAGCTCACCTACAACCGCTCCTTCTCTTACACAACCCGCGGACAATTGCTTGGACACATGATCATTGAGCTCGAAATGCTGCAGGAGAAACTCGAGCAAATTCCCGGGTTCCCAGATGAGCTCAAGACGCTGGTCGAACACCTCATCATCAGCCATCACGGACATTACGAGTTTGGCTCTCCCAAGCTGCCCATGTTTCCAGAAGCGCTGATGTTGCATTACCTCGATGATCTGGATTCGAAAATGGAGAGCATGCGCGCGAATTTCGAGCGCGATGCAGAGTCGGAGGAGGGGTGGACTGGGTACAATCCTTCGCTCGGACGCCCTCTGCTGAACACCGCCAGGTTCCTGAATAAGGGTTCGAAGGCAGTCAAGACGACGACAGAAGCGGCTGCGGAAAAAACTCCCAGTTTTCCTGGATTCGATTCTCCTGAGCCGTCCAAGAGTTCCGAACCCGTAGGGGAAGAAATTCCCGAGAAGCAATAGGGCCTACGCCTGCGGTATCGGGGGAACTCTCATTGCGTTACCCCGCACATTTCTGGTACACCTTCCGGGGTGGAGGTTCCTTATGAGATCCCGCTCGATGAAACTCACCCTCGGCCTCTGTCTTTTGTTAGCACTCTTTGCGTGTACCAGCAAACCTACGCAAACATCCAGTACTGACAATAACCAAATGGCGTCCAACGACTCCTCCGGGTCGAACAGTAACAACAGCAATAGCGGAGGAAACATGTCGGGCGGCTCGATGAACAAGTCGCAGAGCAAGGCGGACACGACTCCGCCGCCTCCGCCCGCGCCAACATCAGTGACGATTCCGGCGGGTACCGTCATTACGGTGCGCTTAGGAGAATCGATCGGATCCAAGACTAGCCAGTCCGGCCAAGCCTTCAGTGCCACAGTAGCCAGCGCCGTGCAGGTGGACGGAAACACTGTGATTCCCGCCGGAGCCGCCGCATCAGGAGTCGTGGTGGATGCGAAGCCACTTGGCCGGTTCAAGGGGGGTGCCGTTTTGCAAGTAAAGCTGACTTCCATCAACGTTAACGGCAGCAATGCCCCGGTTGAAACATCATCGGTGATGCGGACTGCCACGGGCAAAGGCAAGCGCACCGGCGCCATGATTGGTGGCGGCGCTGGCTTGGGTGCAATCATTGGTGGAATCGCTGGAGGCGGCAAGGGTGCAGCCATCGGCGCCCTCGCTGGGGCGGGTGCCGGCACAGCTGGTACAGCTTTCACGGGCAACAAAGATATCGTGCTGCCTGCTGAATCAGCGCTGAGCTTTAAGCTCGAACAGCCACTAACGGTAAAGTTGTAGAGTTGGCCTGGCTTATTAGATCTGTAAAAGCCCCCGCAGCCGTTGGGGGCTTTTCTTCTGTGACCTTTCCGTGATTGACTTTCAGCGCTTCAAACTTCTCACCTTCGACTGCTATGGCACGATGATCGATTGGGAGACGGGGATCTTCTCCGCACTTCATCCCATTTTGCACGCGCACGGCAAAACGCTTCCTGACCCAATGATTCTGGAAACCTATTCGGAACTCGAAGTGAGCGCTGAGGAGGGAGAATTTCGTCCCTACAGACAGGTGTTAGCGTCGGTGGTGGCAGGATTCGGCAAACGTTTCGGATTCAAGCCGACACCTGGCGAGATCGAATCCCTGCCCGACTCTCTGCCCCGATGGCAACCGTTCCCCGACACAGCGGAAGCCCTGCGCCGACTCAAGTCGAGGTATAAGCTTGCAGTCATTTCGAATGTCGACGATGACTTGTTCGCTGAGTCAGCTAAAAAACTCGGTGTTGACTTTGACTACGTCATCACTGCGCAGCAAGCACGTTGCTACAAACCTGCCCTCAACATCTTCAAACTAGCTCTCGAAAGAAGTGGCGCTTCGCCGGAGAGGATTCTGCACGTAGGCCAAAGCATCTACCACGATGTCTTACCCGCGCAAGCGCTTGGGATCGCCACAGCGTGGGTCAACCGGAAATCTCCGCGACCCAATGCCGGTGCCGCAAGAAGCGCGCACGGTACTCCTGACCTGGAGGTTTCTGATCTGAAGAGTCTCGCTGATCGAATTCTCGGCTGAGCTTCGATTGGAACTACGCGCCGGCCGGCATTTTCAAAATCTTCTTCTGGATAGCGTATGTCACCAATTGCGCTTTGTTGTGGATGTTCAATTTGCGCATCAAGTTAAACTTGTGAGCCTCCACGGTCTTTACGCTCAGTCCAAGAAGCTTGGCGATTTCCTTCACCGAGTTCCCCTCCGCGAGCATCTTGATTACCTCACGCTCCCGCGGAGTTAGAGTGGAACCGCGGGAAACCCGCGACTGCGGGCCACGCGGCCGAGCATGGAAGTCCTCCACTAGCTTCTCCATGATGCGCGGACTGATGTATTTCTTCCCTTTTGAGACTTCGCGAACGGCTTCAATGAGCTTCGGCGAGGGCGCGTCCTTAAGAACGTAGCCAGCGGCTCCTACTTCGAGACATTGCAAGAGGTATTCCTCGTCCTCGTACATGGTCAGGAAGATGGTGCGGGTGTTGGGGCAATTTCGTTCGATAAGGCGGGCTGCCTCAAAGCTCGACATGCCGGGCATGCCAATGTCCATGAGGACTACATCCGGCAGGAGGGAGCGTATCTTTTCCAGGGCCTCAACTGCATCGCTGGCTTCCCCGATTACCTCGATATCCACTTCGCCGTCCAATAGGCGGCGCACGCCGTCGCGGAACAACGTATGGTCGTCAACTACTATGCACTTGATCGGCATGTCTATAAGAAGTTATGGGCTTTATCAAGCCACGGAATACGGTCGCCTTTCTCGGCTTCTCCGCCGCTCCAGATCCGTACTCTTGATGCTCCAACTCAGGCTCGCGTTGGCTCGAAGCCGTCGCGCCGATCCAGATCGTGGGCAGACTTACGCGAATTCGTGTACCCCGACCTTGGCGTGACCGGATGCGAACCGTTCCTCCCAAGGCCGCAATTCTCTCCCGCATTCCCATCAAACCAAAGCTGCCTTGGAAATTCGGCTTCGAAACGAAGCCCACCCCATCGTCCTCCACCCGCAGCAGCAGGTGGTCATCCTCGCGATCCAGGCGCACGCTGAACCAGGTAGCCTTCGAATGTTTCGCAATGTTGTGAAATGCCTCTTGGACCGTGCGATAGATGACAATCTCGCTCTCATGAGCGATACCACTTACGTCCACGGGGAGATCCACCATGCCCTTGATACCAGCGTCCTTGCTCAAGAGGCGAGCTTCTTTACGAATTGCCGCGAGCAATCCCAATTCATCAAGCCGACGCGGCGAAAGTCTGGCTATGATTCTCCGCAGATCAGCGATCGTGCCGTCTAGCATCGATATCGCTTCTTCGATCTGAACGGCTGAGTCACGATCCCTCGTTTCAGCGACTAGACGCCCCAGACAGAGCCGCAGCGCCATCAGGCCTTGCCCGGCTTCATCATGCAACTCCCGGCTGATTCGTTTTCGTTCTTCCTCTTGTGCCTCAATAAGATGCCGGGACAACTCCGCGGCGCGCACAGACTGCGCAGTGCGTGCGCGAACGAAACTGTCTCTCCCTCTCGGGATCTTTGACGGCACTCCAATATCCTCATGGGCCAGAGTGAGGGCGCGGAAGTCGGGCTGCGCGCAGGACGAAACGTGGCGAGTTTGCTGGTTATCTGAGCTTGCCCTCATTCTACCAACATCTTGACGCCCGGCAGCAAGTCTATGGAAAAGAAAATTAACCCTTAGACGGTGCCGCTCGCAACGAGATTACATTCGCTATCTTGTACAATCCAATAGCGATGCTGCGCTACTACACAGCGGGAGAATCTCACGGAGCGGCTCTGGTAGCCTTCCTTTCGGGCCTGCCCGCCGGTTTGGCCGTGGATCACGCCTTCATGGACCGCGAATTGTGGCGGCGCCAACAGGGTTACGGACGCGGCGGACGAATGAAAATCGAACGGGATACCGCACAGATCCTCTCAGGAGTACGTCACGGACAAACCATCGGCTCGCCCATTTCGATGCTGTTAGAAAACAAGGATTGGAAAAACTGGCAGGATTCGCTTCCCGTCGAGACTGGGGACCCTGTCAAACATAAGCGCGTAGCATCGCCACGACCGGGCCATGCCGACTTGGCGGGAGCATTGAAGTACAACTTTCCTGAGGCTCGCTACGTACTGGAGCGAGCGTCCGCTCGCGAATCTGCTGCGCGCGTTGCCATCGGAGCACTGGCCAAACTTTTTCTGCGGGCTCTCGGCATCGAAGTGCTTAGCCACGTTGTAGCCGTCGGTAGTGCCGCATTGGCTGCAGGCGATATCCCGTGGGAGCAGATCCAGTCGTTATGGGGTAAAGAAGAAATCCTTCTAAGTTGCGTCGACCCTACAGCCGAACTCGCAATGAAAGAGGTCGTTGACCACGCGTTGAGAACGGGCGACTCGGTGGGAGGCGTCTTCGAGGTCGTCGCTCATGGCGCGCCCGCCGGATTGGGAACTTACGCGCAATGGGATGAGCGGCTCGATGCGCGCCTTGCGGCGGCCGTCATGTCGCTGCAGGCCGTGAAGGGAGTCGAAATCGGCGCGGGAATTGTGGGGGCGGGTTCGCTGGGATCCACCGTTCATGACGAAATCGGCTATGAAGCTTCTTCCGGATTCACCCGTGCCCGCAATAATGCCGGAGGAATCGAAGGCGGGGTTTCAAACGGCCAAGAAATTCGCGTACGCGGTTATCTGAAACCGATCTCGACGCTTCGCCGTCCGCTGCAATCGGTCGACTTTGCGACGCGCGAGCCGGTCAAAGCCGCGTATGAACGCTCAGACGTGTGCGTTGTGCCTGCCGCAGGAGTCGCCGCCGAAGCCATGGTTGCGCTTACGCTGGCTGGCTGCGCGCTCGAGAAGTTTGGGGGTGACTCAATGGGCGAGACTCTGAGAAACTTCCAAGGTTACTTGGATCAATTGAAGAATTACTAGGAATTGCTGCAAACCGACTCATGATCTATCCCATCGTGAAATTTGGCGATCCTGTTCTGGAGAAGCCCGCCGAACCTGTCACCGTCTTTGACGACCAACTGAAAAAGCTGGTGGAAGATATGTTCGAGTCTATGTACGCGGCGCATGGCGTCGGACTGGCGGCTCCGCAAATCGGGATCTCAAAGCGCCTTGCCGTCATCGATATAACCTTCAAAGATGACCCTGATGCTCAACTCGTCTTAGCCAATCCGGAGATTATTCATACCGAGGGCAAACACCGTCAGAATGAGGGCTGCCTGAGCATTCCAGAATTTCGCGAACCGGTAACCCGCGCCCAGAAAGTCACGATTCGTGCCCAAGATGTAGGTGGCAAGTGGTACGAAAAGACGGGAGAAGACTTGCTAGCCCGCGCTTTTCTGCACGAGACCGATCACCTGAACGGCAAACTCTACATCAGCCATATCAGCGCGCTCAAGCGCGACCTCATCAAGCGCAGGATTCGCAAGCTGGTAAAAGCCGGAGAATGGTAAGAAGAACCGGGCCTCGGATCTCAGACCTCGGACGTCCGGGTTTACGCTGAGGTCTAAGGTCTAACGTCCGATGGCCGACTCCTTTAATCTCGTTTTCTGTGGAACTCCCGCCTTCGCCGTCCCGACACTTGCGAGACTGGTGGAGGCTGGCTATCCCGTGAAGCTGGTTATCACCCAACCTGACAAGCCACGCGGCCGCGGTCTCGAACTCACTGCTTCTCCAGTGAAACAGAAAGCCCTTGAACTGGGTTTACCCGTCACGCAACCTGACAAAATCAAGAACAATCAGGAATTCCGCGATCAACTCTCTTCCCTTCATCCCGACGCCATCATCGTTGTCGGGTACGGGCGCATCATTCCGCAATGGATGATTGATCTGCCACCTTTCGGCAACCTGAATCTTCACGCTTCGCTTCTGCCGAAGTATCGCGGAGCCGCGCCCATTCAATGGGCGATTGCGAGTGGAGAAAAGGTAACTGGCGTAACCACTATGCGCATCGACGCCGGCCTCGATACCGGAGATATTCTGCTGCAAAAAGACGTTCCGATTGGGCCGAAAGATACAGCCATGACCCTCGCCCCAACTCTGGCGGACATCGGCGCCGACCTGATGGTTAAGACCCTGGCGGAACTGCGGACTGGCGCTGTCCAACCGCGATCCCAGGACAATTCCCAAGCGAGCCTCGCACCGATCCTCAAGAAGGAAGATGGGCGAATCGACTTTCACCGCAGCGCTCAGGAGATATGCAATCGCCTGCGCGGATTTCAGCCTTGGCCCGGAGCTTTCACCAGTTTTCGAGGAAAGATATTGCAAGTGTGGGATGCCGCATTTGTAGAACGATCAGTTCCGGAAGCGGAGATCATGATCCAGGAAGATCGGATGATTGTCGGATGCGGCGGCCGCACCGCCCTGGCGCTGCTTGAACTGCAACCGGAAGGCAAAAAGCGCATGCCCGGGCGTGACTTTGTTCACGGATACCGTCCACAACCCGGCGAGAGACTCGGCTGAGAATCCTCCCATTAGCCATGGCCGTCTCTCCCGCACGCAACGCCGCTTTCGACATCCTGCTCCAAGTGGAGCGTGAGGATGCCTATGCCTCTGAACTCCTCCACTCCGGTCGTTACGAGAAGCTCTCGAAGGCAGATCACGGACTAGCTACCGAGATCGTCATGGGAGTGCTTCGCTGGCGATACCTGCTCGATGCTGAGCTTGCCCGCTTCTCTTCGCAGAAGCTCGCCAAATTGGATGCGGAAGTTCTGACCTCTCTGCGTATGGCGGTTTTCCAGTTGATGTTGCTCGATCGCGTTCCCGCGCATGCCATTCTTCACGACGCCGTCGAACTGGTAAAGCGTGCTCGCAAGCGATCGGCCGCGCCGTTCGTGAATGCTTTGCTGCGCAAGCTGAGTGGCGACACTATACGTATCGACGAGTCCCGCAAAGCGTTTACCGGGCTACAAACTACTGCGGATGACGGACAGGTTCCTGCCAAGCTCGCCGACAGGTATGCTCATCCTCATTGGATCGTGGAACGTTGGGTCAAAGCGTACGGGATGCAAAAGACACGCGAGGTGCTGCGTTGGGACCAACAGGTGCCCACCACGGCGATTCACTTACCGCCACCCGAGGATGAATCGTCTCTTGAAAAGAGCGGCGTGGTTTTACTCAATGGCGCATTGTTGAAGACCGCGGCACGAGTCGAATCAGGGGACCTCACTCGAACCGAAGCGTTTCAGTCCGGTCGAATTGTGATTCAGGACGAAGCCTCGCAGCTGGTCGCTATGTTGGTTGGGAGCGGTGAGCGAATTCTGGATTGCTGTGCCGCACCCGGGGGAAAGACTCGGCTGATCGCCGAGCGTAATCCCACAGCGAAAATCGTTGCTACCGAGTTGCATCCTCATCGTGCGCGCCAGTTGCGCCAGCGAGTCGCCGCAAGAAATGTGGAAGTGGTCTCCGCTGACATCCGCGAGTCGCCCCTTCGGGGAGCCTTCGATCGCATCCTCGCTGACGTGCCCTGCTCGGGCACTGGCACCCTGCAACACAATCCAGAAATTAAATGGCGCCTCAGCCGGCAGGACTTGCGCGATCTGCAAGCCAAACAAATTGCGATCCTGACATCTGCGATGAGCTACGCGAGTGCTCAGGGACGCGTGATCTACTCAACATGTTCTCTGGAACCGGAAGAGAACGAAGCAGTCGTCGAAAAGGCGCTGGCTGCCGATTCCTCTTTTCAGATTCGGGATTGCCGGGCCGAACTGGAATTGCTTCAGCAGAGAGAAGAACTCGCGTGGACAGATCTAGACTCCCTGCTTAGCGGCCCGTTTCTGCGAACCATCCCCGGCGTGCATCCGAGCGATGGTTTCTTCGCCGCGATTCTCCAGAAGATATAAGCGCGGCGGGATATCTCACTTCACCTCAAAACTCACTGTCGACCCACTGACCACTCTTTGGCCGGGGGCAGGATTTTGCGCGGCCACAATACTCGCGGGCGAAACGGGTGCCGGGAGCGGAAGCGTGGGCACAGTGGCGACCCCAGGGGATGCCGGCACTTGTTCGGCAGCACTAACACCACCGACATGCAGGCCCGCATCCTGCAGTGCCAGAGTCACGCTGCCTAGCGGTTGGCCCACAAAGCTCGGCATGACAAAGGCGAAGGGCTGCGCCGGGCCAGTAACCAGCAGACTGATCTTGGGAGCGGAAATTCCGCTAGCGTTTGGAGGCGGACTCTGTGCAAGCACTTGATCGGGCGGTTGCCCCGGCACCTGAATCGTAGCCACGGATGCGACATCGAGCCCACGGCGGCGAATATTGATTTCTGCCGCGCGATCGCTTTCGCCCAGAACATTTGGGATCTCCACTCGTTGTGGTCCCAGGCTCTGTGCCACGCGAATTTGCCAGCCTCGCCGAACCTGAACTCCAGCTTCCGGAACCTGCGAGAGGATTCTGCCTTCGGCGACATTCGGGCTATAGAACTGGCGCTCGATGACGACCTGCATTCCACTGTCTTCCGCGATCCGAAAGGCCTCTGACGGAGCCTTGCTTACCAGGTTCGGCACTGCGGCTTCCCTCCCATGAATGGCAAATCGCATCGCGGTCAGCGCCGAAACCAGCGCAACCACGAGACACACAGACGCGAGCAACACGAGACGGAAGAAGGACTTCATAGCCTTACGCCAGTCATTATAGTCGTCTCGCTTGGCTTGGCATTCCGAGCGCGCGAGCGTGTACGATAATAGCCATCATGAGCACTCCGACAATTCCCGCCGAAAAGACCGGCTTGAGCCGGGAAGAGATCAATCGCAAACAAAAGGAATTTGTCTTCCCTTCGGTCTCGACCTACTACGCCGACCCCCTGCCCATGGACCACGCCTCCATGCAGCACGTCTGGGACGTCGAAGGTAAGAAGTACCTCGATTTTTTCGGCGGCATTGTCACCATCAGTGTCGGCCATTGCAATCCTCGCATCATCTCGCGAACCAAGGCGCAGATTGACCGCCTGCAGCATGTCTCCACGTGCTTTCCCAACGAACCAATGGTCACTCTCGCCGAGAAGCTGGCGCAGATTACGCCCGGCGGCCTGAAGAAGTCTTATTTCACCAACAGCGGCACTGAGGCCAACGAAACTGCGATTCATTCAGCGCGCATGCACACCGGTAACCTGGAAGTAGTCGCCCTGCGCCACGGCTACAGCGGGCGGTCTTCCCTTACCCGTGGCCTGACCGGCATGAACACCTGGCGGCGCGCAACCATCGAAGTTGGCATCGTTCATGCCATGAATCCTTACTGCTATCGCTGCCCACTCGGGCTTAAATATCCAGACTGCGAAGTTGCCTGCGTAAAGGACATCGAGAACGTCATCCAGTTCTCGACCTCGGGAAAAATTGCAGCGTTTCTCGCCGAGCCGATCCAGGGTGTTGGAGGTTTCATTACTCCGCCGAAAGAGTATTTCAAGATGGCGTTCAGCATCGTGAAGCAATACGGCGGCGATTTCATCTCCGACGAAGTGCAGACTGCCTGGGGACGCACCGGGCACAAATGGTTCGGCATTGAGCATTGGGAAGTTGAGCCCGACATCATTACTTCCGCGAAAGGGCTGGGAAATGGCGTTCCAGTCGGCATCACCGTGGCGAAGCCAGAAATCGCGGATGCGTTTCAAGGCCTGACGATTTCCACCTTCGGGGGAAACCCTGTCACATGCGTGACCGCGAAGGCCGTGATCGACGTCATTGAAGAAGATGACCTACGGACGAATGCTGCCGTGGTGGGCGGATATTTCCGGCAGAAGCTCGAGGAACTCCAGCAGAAACACATGCTGATTGGCGATGTGCGCGGAATGGGGTTGATGCAGGCGCTTGAACTCGTCGAGGATCGCGCCAGCAAAAAACCTTCACCGACAGGAACGAACGCAGTCATGGAAGAGGCGCGCAAGCGGGGGTTGCTGATCGGCAAAGGTGGTTTCTACGGAAACGTCATTCGTATGTCGCCCCCTCTAAATATTTCGAAAGCCGATGTCGATGAAGCGGTGCGAATTCTGGACGAGAGCTTCACCGCCGTCGGAAAGAAATAGCGACCGGGGTCAGTGAGCTTCTTCCGCGGCCGGCGCCGCGTCAGGCGTATCGACTTTTTGCGCAACGGCATTTGAGGGGAGACCCGGCGGCGGCTCGAACTCACCCGGATCCTTTCCTGCCAGTGCAACTTTCATGAAATCCATCCATACGGGGAGCGCAGCCCGAGCGCCGGTTTCCTTGGGGCCTAGCGTTTTTTTCTCGTCGTAGCCAATCCACACTCCGGCCGTAGTCGACGGGGAAAATCCGACAAACCAAGCGTCCGTGAAGTCGTTCGTGGTTCCGGTCTTCCCGCCAAGGGGATATTTCAGGCTGGCTGCGGCGATTGCCGTCCCGTGTTGCACCACACCCTCCAGCATCGACGTCATGACGCGCGCGGTTCGCGCACTGACCACGTCTTTTACGTCGGGGAAATCTTCTTCCAGCACACGGCCTTCATAATCAGTCACCTTGGTGATGTAGCGAGGCGTGATCCGAACTCCGTCGTTGGGAAACACGCTGTATGCCGCCGTCTGCTCAAGCAGAGTAATCTCGGCGGAACCGAGCGCTACCGGAAGATAAGCAGGGATATTCGACGTCACGCCAAAACGATGGGCATATTCGATGACTGTCTTGATCCCGATGCTATCCGCGAGTTTTAGTGCCGGAATGTTGCGTGACTGAGCCAAGGCGCGACGCAGGGTGATGGTGCCTTCGAACTTCTCGTCGTAGTTGTGCGGAGTATACGGACCCGACGCGGTCTGGAACGTGACGGGCGCGTCGAGGATCGTATCATCCGGCTTGGCTCCGAGATCAATCGCCGCCGTGTAAACGTACGGCTTGAATGACGATCCCACCTGTCGAAGGGACTGCGTGGCGCGGTTGAACTTTGACTCGTTGAAATCGCGTCCGCCCACCATCGCCTTGATTTCGCCGGTCGCATTGTCCAAACAGACCAAACTTCCCTGGGCGCCGGAATCTTGCTCGAGGCTGACGCGTAACGGGGTCAGCGATAAGACTTTGACGTAGATGATGTCTCCCACTTTGAACAGGTCCTGAATCTTGTGCTTTGTCCACGTCACATCCGAAGGCGCGAGAGTCGCGGTGTAATGTCCGAGCTTCACCGAGGCTGAGGTGACACTCACCGATGTGACTAGCGCGTGCACATAGCCATTTACTTCTGCTTCGTCCTCCCAATCAGGGTGGTCGTAGTTCGCGATCGTTACTTCTTTGGTAAGGACATTCTCAAGATGTCCCCTCCATCCATGCCGGTGTTCGTAAGCGGACAGTCCGTCAAGCACGTCCTGATGCGCGGCTGTCTGCCAGTCCAGGTTGAGCGAGGTGTAGACCCGCAAGCCGCCTTCATGGACCTGATCGCTTCCATATTTGTTTTCGAGATAGCGGCGAATCTCCTCTACAAAATAGGGCGCGACCGAATTCGGGTCATGCTGCAACTTCAGTTGGACAGGCCGATTGCGCGCCTCATTGGCTTGCGCCGCCGTAATCTTGCCGTCTTCCAACATCGAGTTGATCACCAGGTTCCGCCGCTTCGTGGAACGATCAGGGTGGCTGATCGGTGAATAGTAACCCGGGGCCTTGGGAAGTCCGGCCAGCAGCGCGGCCTCATCCAACGTGAGCTGTTTCGCAGGTTTCGAGAAGTAGTACTCGGAAGCGGCTTCGAAACCATAGACTCCGTGACCGAGGAAGATCTGATTGGCGTAAAGAGTGAAAATCTGCGGCTTGGTGAAGCGGCGTTCGATTTGAATCGCCAACAGCGCTTCCTGAATCTTGCGATGGAAAGACCGGTCAGGAGAGAGAAAAAGGTTGCGCGCGAGCTGCATGGTAAGCGTTGAAGCGCCTTGAACCTTACCTCCCGATTCGATATCGCGGTAGGCGGCCCCGGCAATGCGCCAGACGTTGATTCCCCAGTGACGGTAAAAGTCTTTATCTTCGATCGAAATCAGCGCGTCCCGCAAAACCTGGGGATAGTCCTCGTAGGAAGCGACGACGCGACGCTGCAGCGCAAAAGATCCGATGATTCTGCCGTGATCGTCATACAACTCGGTGATGGAACTGGGCCGATAGCGCTCCAGTTCCTCGACCTGGGGTAAGTCTGTTGAGTAGACAAGCAGGAGTCCGGCAGTCGCTCCCACGAGCGCGGAAGCCAGTACCAGCAGCCCGAACAGGACGCGGCCCACGAGTTTCTTGCCTCCAATTTCGACGGGAGGCAGATCTTGGTAAAGGGACTTCATGGAGAGTCACTCTCAGGATAGCAGGGGAGGAAATGGGCAGGTGAGAAACAAAAAAATCGCGCGCCCGCAAGCGCGCGATTTCGATTTCAATGTTCCTTGAGCCTAACTAGCGCGGCTCTTTAAGACCTGAATCGCTTTCTGCAATTGCTCATCTTGCTGAACCGGTGGCTTCTTCACGTTCTCAACAGGCGTCGCTGACTCTTGATCATCATCCGGCGCCGCTCCATCGTCCTCAGCGTCCGCCACCAGGACATTCGGCGTGATCGAATTGTCCTGAATCGCCTTCCCTCCAGGGGTGTAGTACTTGGCTACAGAGAGAATCAGCGCCGATCCGTCCTGCATTTCGATCGTCTTCTGCACCGAACCGTCGCCGAAGGTCTTATCGCCTACAACGTCGCCCCGCGCATTCTCCAAAATCGCTGCTGCAACCACTTCAGCCGGACCAGCCGTGCCTTTGTTCACCAGCACCGCGACGGGCAGATTGGTGATGTCCTTGGAGGCATCCGCATTGAACGCCTCGCGAGGATACTTCTGGCCCTGCAAGTAGGTGATGGTTCCATGATTCAGGAACAGGTTAGCTGTCGCAATTCCTTCCGACTCATCGCCCTCGGCGCAGTTGCGCAGGTCGAGAATCAGCTTCTTGGCTCCCGACTTCTGCAACGCCTTGATCTTGGTGGCAATTTCCTGCGACTTGCCCTTGGTGAAGGTGTCGACGCGGATATAAGCGATGCCGTCCTCGACCATCTTGTCGGTCACCGGCGGAACGGTCACCATGTCACGGGTGATGACAATCTTCTGCGGTTCCGCCTTGCGGGCACGCACCACCGAAACGGTTACGTTCGAACCGGGCTGGCCCGAAAGCAGGTTATGAATTTCCGCCAACGACATCTCACGAGTGCTTTTGCCCTCGATCGCCTCAATGATATCGGCATCCTGTAAGCCAGCCTTGTCCGCGGGACTGCCCGGAATCACGGCTACCACCGCGGCGTATCCAAAACGCTTGGAAACCGCGGCACCGATTTCGCCTTTGGCCTCGGTCTTATGCGCCTTGTAATCTTTGTATTCCGCCGGACTCAAGTAGCTCGAATTGGAATCGAGTGATTCCAGCAAACCATGCAACGCTCCGTCGGTCACCGCGGGAATGTTCGGCTCCTCGACGTATTCACTGCGTACGCGGGAGAGGACTTCGCTGTAAACCTGGAGCTGCCGGTAGGCGCCATCGTTGCTGGAGGCACGCACGCCGTCCAGTCCGCCCACCACCATAAACACCAAAATGGCGGCTGAGGCGACAAGAACTGCAACCTTCGTTTTCATGGACATCGGATTTGATCTTCTCGGAAGGAGCTCACTTCCTTTGGAAGTTGGCTTTCATTATAGCTGTTTTGATGCGGCTTCCAACTGGTTTGCTTCGCCAAAAAGTCGACCTTCGGTAACTAGCACAGCACGATGGGAGGATGTTTGTTGAGCCGTTCATAGCAAAAGGGTTAGCCCGGACTGCCTTCGGCGGCCCCAGCGCGACTAATGCGGGTCGGCGGTCACGGAGGTTGGTGAAGGCAAAACCGGCGCGGCATCCGTACCGGGAGGCGGTCCAGTGGCTCGATTTGTGGCTGAGATGATGTGGTAGTCCGAGTATTCGATAGTCAGAACCGCTTTGCCGCCCAATCGGACCTGGGTCACCGATTCGTTGTGGACCGGGAGCCAAAACTCGCCGAACTTTTTGTAACGATGGTCAATCTCCGTATGGCTAATCCAAAGCGAGGGATTCTTTGCGGGTTCGCCCTGGATTCTCACGACCGCATAATCACGGGCATCGACCCATATTTTTCCGCGATAGAGGAAAGTGCTCTTCTCCAACGGAGTGACCGAAAGAACATAGCAATCGCCATCCGGTGAGTGATCCATCCCTTCCAGGGAGAATCTGTAATTACGGGGGCTAAGCTCCGAGGCACGACGGGTGGATTCCTGCAGGTATTCCTTCTCACTATCGAGCAACTTCAGGAAGACGTGATTGACGAGCAGCTTGGAACCGGTTTGTGAAACGATCTTGAAGGTCTTCTGATTGGGCGCGACATACGTCGCTTCCACTTGCATTTCCGCGTCCCGCCCAGTGGGGAAACCGTGATAATTGACGCGGTAGTCGCGCTTGCCAGTAAATCCGCGAAGCTGCTCGCTTCGCTTGGCGTTGGCGGCGATCATTCTCTGGACGATCAGCTCCACAGACGGGGCCGCAGCCGAAGGCCCTTCGGCTAGACATACCCCCGAAAAGGTGGCCAAAACCGCCGTCCATGCCAAAACCGTCGCTACGGGCGCATAGCTCCCGCGGAACCGCATGCATACCTCCCCCGCCACGCCCGCACGGGTGATTCTACCCTTTGATGCGGTAATCGCGGAGGGGAAAGCACGAATCAAAAATCTAAGGGAATATCCCTAGAAGGCCGGTTAACGGACTTCGGCCAGCTGCGTGCGCAACTTGTGGGTTGCCCGGAATAGTGTGTTTTTGATGGTTCCTTCAGTCGTGTTCAAAATGCCCGCAACAGTGCGCAACTTCATTCCGTGGTAGTGCTTCAATTCGAACACCATACGCTCGCGAGGAGAAAGTCTTCCCAACGCCCGCACAATGCACACCCGCAATTCCCGTCCGGCGAAACTGCGTTCCGGACTGGCGCTCGGCCGTTGGTCTGGCATACGGTCCAACACCTGCTCTTCTTCTCCCTCGGGAGAAATGCTCGTGACCAGATCGCGTAAGCGCGACGATCTCTTGCGCAGATGATCGAGGCAGAGATTCGTGACAATTCGGTAGATCCAAGTGTAAAAGCTGCACTCGAAACGGAAGCGCTCCAGGTTGGTATACGCGCGCAAGAAGGCTTCCTGGTAGATGTCCTGGCCATCTTCTTGTGAGCCCGTGAGATGCACGGCAAGGCGTAGGACGGCGCGATCGTAACTTCGCACCAGTTCCTCGAAAGCAGCAACGCTACCTTGCTGTGCGGCCCGGATGAGTTGGGTATCGTCGACCCGAGCCGTGGTCCCGACCGTGCGCTTGACAGGAGAAGCAAACGATGCACGGTCTGCCAATCCAGCTGGTATGCGGATTTTGCCCGACTCCGACATGATCATTGTCCGCTCGTGCTCCGTGCTCGTATCAACCAACAAATTTGTAGCCCGTGCCGTGAACCGTCAATATGAAGCGCGGCTCTTCGGGCTTGGGCTCTAGTTTCTGTCGCAGACGCACGATGTGTGCGTCGACCGTGCGGGTCGTGGGGAATCGGTCATAGCCCCAGACGTGTTCCAGGAGATGATCGCGGCTCAAGGTCTCTCCCGGGTGGCAAAGGAAGTACTTCAGAAGTTCGAATTCCTTGCTCGAGAAATCCAGAGCCTGACCGGATCGCGAGACCTGGCAACTGCGCAAGTTCACTTCAACATCGCCGAAGGCCAGCCGCTCTTTTTCTTTCGGATCAGCTTTCGCCCTGCGCAGCACCGCCTTCACCCGCGCCAGCAGCTCGCGAATGGAAAAGGGCTTGGTGACGTAATCGTCGGCGCCGAGTTCGAGACCAACCACCTTGTCCACTTCCTGACCGCGAGCAGTTAACATGATGATCGGCATCGAAGGCCGTTTGGCCTTGAGTTGCTTGCACACATCGAGACCGCTCATCCGGGGCATCATGACGTCGAGGACAACGAGATCCGGCACTTCTTTCAAAGCCCGTTCCAGCCCGGCAACGCCGTCGGCCGCGGTGAGGACTTCGTATCCTTCGAATTCAAAGTTGTCGCGCAGCCCGGCTACCATGGCCGGCTCGTCTTCGACAATAAGGATTCTGGTCATGAATGCCGACTCCTAACCCGCAACCTTGCCGTTTGCCGCTACCACGGGCAGGCTGATCGTGAACCTGCTGCCCTCTCCTGGAGCGCTGTCCACTAGAACCTGGCCACCATGGGCTTCCACAATGTGACGCACTAATGAGAGCCCTAACCCGCTACCCTTGGTGTTGTGCACCAGCGGGTCTCCGACGCGGTAGAACTTCTCGAAAATCTTCTGCTGCTCGGCGGTGGGAATTCCGATCCCGTGATCCACCACTTCCAGCTTCACCGATCCGTTGGCGCGATAGAGGTTCACCCCAATGAACTTGCGGTCCTGCGAATACTTGAGCGCGTTGTTGACCAGGTTCAACAGAGAACGGGCCATCGCTTCGCGATCGATTCGCATCGGCGGAACGGGATCGATTTTTTCTTCAAAGCGGAAGCCGTTTTGCTCGATCTGGTAGCGGTACGAATCCAAGGTGTTGTGCACCAACTCGCGCATGTCGGTCTCGCGGAAGTCGTACTCCTTGCGGCCTGCCTCGATGCGTGAAAAATCCAGAATGTTGTTGATCAGCCCGCTAAGGCGCTCGCTCTCTTTGCGAATGATCTGGAAATACTCATGGTGCTTCTCTGGCGTCACTCGCCCCATTTCGAGAGTCTCGGCATAAAGGCGAATGAGCGAAAGGGGCGTTCGCAACTCGTGAGATACGTTCGAGACGAAATCCGACTTCAGCCGCGCCAGCGCCATCTCTTTACTTACGTTGCGATAGGTCCAAAAGATCCCTCCCCCGAGAAGCAGGGACAGTGCGCCCAGAATCAAGAAGCTGGTGTGGACAAAATGATCCCCTAATGCGGCCAGCGTGGTGCCGCGCAACTTGATCGCGAGATTCAGATTAGGGAATGCTCCCTCCATCGTGCGCTCAACTTCCGGTTCGCCTCCGTCCCAGCCGGTCGAGGCAGCCAGAGGAGTGTCGTCGCTCTTTGCATGCACCATCATGACCGCAGGGTTCTTCTCGCTCTGTGCCTCGGCCGGGTTGTGAGCAAGAATGACGTTCAAAGTCTCGGGGAAGAACTTGTTCGACAAGTAGTCGGCGTCAAAGGTAATACCACCTACGGCCTTTTCCCCAGTTTCCGGATCGGTGGTTACGAAGTAGGCGGTCGACTGATAGAGGTGCCGATCGCCGCGCATGGGCCAATTCGCTTCGAACCCATAAGGGACGGCCTTCTTCTTCTCCATTTTCTTGAGGAAGTCGTCGTACTCCATCTTCAACCATCCCTCGTTCATTTTGAGGTGATAGTCGGACTCGGCCTGGAATGCAGAGTCATGCATGCGCGAGGATTGCGAGCGGAACATCATCCCTATGCGCGGGTTGTATAGAAACACATTCGCAACGTAAGGATGCCCTGCCAATATCCGATCCAAAGTTTCGACGCAAGCGTCTTTAGGGGAAGGAAGCTCGGTGCGCACATCGTCGATCAGATCGTAAGCTTTCTGATTGATGTGCTTTTCGGAAATTCCAAGGAACTGGGTGAAGTCTCTCTGGATCGCGGCCTCAACCCCATGGTCAGTCTGGACGGTCTTGAGGTGCAGTGCGCTTAGGATCACCAGAGCCGCGGCCGGCAACACAACGGCGAGTTCCAGGATCAGGATCATCCGGGTTCGCTCGTTCCATCGCCGTTTCGGTTTCATGAATCGCCTCTGACTTCGTCGAACTGCGCTTCAACATAGTTGAACGTCACAGGGCAGGTGTCAATTGCCCGTAAAACTATGTAAAAAGTTGTGAACTCATTGATAGGAAAGGTTCCAGGCGGGATACAGCGAACTAGGGAAGCTTGAAGTCGACTGTGACATATGTTTGTGCCTCAACCGCCTGCCCGTTCAGGAGGTAAGGCTTGTATCGCCATTGCTTTACAGCTTGGTAGGCGGCTTGCCCTAACAGCAGGGAGCCGTGGATGAGCTTAAGGTCTTGAATTCGCCCGTCTTTGCCGATCCATGCTCGCAACACAACCGCCCCTTGAAGCCCCGCTTGCATAGCCTGCGATGGATAGTTGGGCTCGACTCGTTGCAAGAGGAGTTTGTTCGAGAAGTCCTCGGGCAGATCGACAGGCTGGAGAGCCGCGAGCAAAGAGGGACTGGTTTTGCCGGGCGCATCAATCGACGAAACTGGAGTCCTCAAACTCTGCGGGATGATCGGAATCGGCGTGACTCGCGCAATCTGCGCGGGCTCGTTCGCCGTGTCGACTGGTTGGGGTTGTGGCGCGGGAGCGTTCACGGTTCCTGCTTCGGATGGGTCGTGGATTTCGGTTACGCGAATGCGAGGCGTTTTCCGCGATCCCGAAGTCTCCGGTTCGTCGTTCTGCGCCCACTCCGAGTTTTTATCGTCGCCATCCTGCGGAGTGCGCAACCAGGATTCTGTTTTCGTGAGCACACGCTCGCACGCGATCGCAACGGAACCGACCACGGAGTGGCTGCGAGTCGGCTCGCTGAAGACATATCCCACGGAAAGAAAAACCATGGCCATCGCCGCCGTCAACACCAACGCGGCGGAGCGATGACGATGTTTGGCCTGAAAGCGAGAATCATACGGCCAGAGAGCAAGCGGCTCCGTCGATTTCCGTAAAGGGAGGGCGGGAGGGCGTCGAGTTAAATCGTTGGACAGACTGCGAACCGCATTTGCCTGACGTGGTGGCACAGCGTTCGCAGCGGGGGGGATTTCCGGCCGCACAACCGGAAGAGGGCTCGGTTGAATTCGCGCCGCGGCCGGACCTCCGCCAATCTGCAGCTTCGGCAGCCAGTTCTTCATGCTCCGCAAGAATGCATCCGAGGTCAGCAGGCTGTACTTGGCAACCTCCGTGACAATCGGCTTGTTGAGAACCAGATCAGCTCCCACCTTGCGCGCCGCCGCATTCGCATCACGATCGCTGGTGATGGCCAGCGTAAAGGCTCCGCTATTGGCCTTCAATTCACGCGAGGTTTTCAGCAAGAAATTCGCTTCCAGGCCATCGTCAAAATCGGTAACGATCACGTCAAAGCTGCGGCTGGTAAGCCTCTCGACTGCGGCGAAGATTTCCGGACAGTGTTCTACTTCAAACTCCAGCTCGTAAAGAGCTTGCCGAAGTAAACGCGCCGTCTCCTGATCGGAGGAGAACAACAGAGACTGTGGCGACATGGCATCTTCAAGCCTAGTGGCGCATCGAAGCGCCTACAAGGTTACGGACTGCCGTCTGATTTGGGGAAAAGGACCACGTAACTTCGCGAGCGGGTTACCTGTCCATTTGGACAGTGCTCCCCGCCAATTGCTAGTGGCTGAAGCGGTTGGCTAAATGCTCGACCAGCGCCGTCAGACGGGGAAGGGTGTCGGCGACCACCGGAGAAAGCTTTTCTCCCAGCTCAAAACAACCCCCCGAAATCGAGACCAGGAATGCCCGAGGATAACGGCCGTAGAGGTGCTGAGACCAGCCAAGCATGACCGCCGGAGAGAGCTGGTGAGTAAAACGGACGGCTCCCGTCTCAGGAACGATTGGCGAACATCGCAGCTCTCCCGGTTCGCCGTCCTGGGCCGCATCCACAAAAAGGACTGTGTCTGTTTGACTGATGAGATCCACCATCTCAGGCAGCAGCTGATGACAGGTTCGGATTTCCACTTCGTCTGAAGAAAACTTCAAAGCCAGTTCTTCCGCCGCCCGCCATCCCAAGCCGTCGTCGGTGCGAAGAGGATTGCCGTAGCCGAGAATGAGGATTCGCGCCATTTGTTTTAGGAGCTGATTTGGTCAACGACTTCGCCGCCGGAATTCAGCAGCTCGACTCGCAGCATCATCCGGCCGGAAGCGTGGGTAGAGCAGCTCAAACAGGGATCGTAGGTACGAATCACCGCTTCGACGCGATTCAGCATCCCGGGTGACAGGCGGTCGCCGCGGACGAAATGCTTAGCCACCTGCAGAATACTGCGGTTCATGGCCACGCTATTGTGTCCAGTCGCGATCACCAGGTTGGCCCATCGAATCAAGCCCTGTTCGTCGATTTTGTAATGATGGAAAAGAGTGCCGCGCGGGGCTTCACAGGCGCCTACTCCTTCAAGTTCATTGGGACGCGCGATCGCGCGCACGTGCTTCGAGAGAATCTCCTGATCGTTCAGCAATTGCTCCATGCGCTCGATGCAATACAGAATCTCGATCAGTCGCGCCTGGTGATAGTGAAAGGAACTGAGAACCGCGGTCCGCTGCAACTCATGGAATTCGGCAAGTTCTTGATCGGCGCGTGGCGTCCCGCAACGGTCGGCCACGTTCATCCGCGCAAGCGGACCGACACGATAAATACCTTCAGGAAATCCTTTGGGCTTGTAATAGGTCGACTTCAGATAGCTCCACGGCTCCACTTTCTCGCCAATGTATTCGGAGTACTTGGCCGGATCGAGGCCATCGGCCACAACTTTGCCGGACGCATCGCTAATTCGGATCTTCCCGTCGTAGAAGGTAAGACCGCCGCCATCTTTCACAATCCCCATGAATAGCGTGGGAAAGTTGCCGAAGGTCGCAATCTCTTCGCGGAATTTCTCGATGATGCTTTTGAACCACTCCAGCGTCCGTTCGGCAATCTGTAGAGCTTCCGGCAGAGCGCCCAGGATCGCGTCGCGATTCTGCAGGCTGAGAGGCTCACTCACGCCGCCCGGCACTACCCACGCCGGATGAATTCTTTTTCCGCCCAGCCGTTCGATAATCTGCTGACCAAACTGCCGGAGGCGTATCCCATCCAAAGCCAGCGCGGGATTCTTCTGCACCACGCCAAATAAATTGGACGAGGCAGGATCGGCGTCCATCCCCAACAGCAGGTCGGGTGAGGAAAGATAGAACAGACTGAGAGCGTGGGACTGCACCACCTGCGCGAGTCCGAAGATTCGTCGCAGCTTGTCTGCTGTGGGAGGAATGCGAACGGCGAGCAGCGCATCGCACGCCTTTGCCGACGCCATCAGATGGCTAACCGGACAAATCCCGCAGATCCTAGCCATCAATGCAGGCATCTCGGAAAATGGGCGGCCTTCACAAAACTTCTCAAAGCCGCGGAATTGGGTGACGTGAAAGTGCGCGTCTTCAACGTGTCCGTGCTCGTCAAGTTGCAACGTGATCTTGGCGTGCCCCTCGATACGGGTTACAGGATCGATGACGATGGTCTTGCGCGACTCCACGATGACTACGCTCCAAAGCGCGTTTTGGCGCTTAATTCCGGCGTTCGGCCTTCCAGCAATTCCGTCAAGACATAGAAAATCACTTCGGCGGAAGGCGGACATCCGGGCACAAACACGTCCACCGGAACGATCTCGTGCACTGGACGCGCGAACGGAAGCAAACGCGGCACAACTTGATTTGGAGTGCCGGGATCGAAGGTTACGTTCTCGCGGTAGGCGCGATCGTAGACTTCCTTCGTGTGGAACGGATTGCGCATCGCGGGAACATTCGCCGTCACCGCGCAATCTCCCAGCGAAACCAGCGTCTTTGTGTGCTGACGCACCAGCCGAATTTTGTGCAGGTCATCTTCGTTGCTGACGGCACCCTCCACAAGCGTAATGTCTACTGATTCTGGAAAAACTTTCGCGTCCACCAGCGGGCTGTAGACCAGGTCAGCCCTTTCTGCGAGGGTCAGGATGCGCTCGTCAATGTCAAGAAAGGACATGTGACAGCCGGAGCAACCGTCCAACCACACCGTTGCAAGGGTAGGTTTGCTCATTCCCGATCCTCCCGCATGAGTGTGAGATAGGGCAGGAACTGGCGCCGTTTCAACATCTCGGCGACGGACCGGCCTTTTTCCGACAACGCACCGGTAGGACAGACGTGCACACACTTCCCGCAAGTCGTGCAGGTCTGCGAGGTGCCCCACGGTTGGTTCAGGTCAGTGATAACCAACGCGTTGATCCCGCGGCCCATCACATCCCAGGTATGCGCTCCCTCGATCTCATCGCAAACTCGAATGCAGCGGGTGCACAGAATGCAACGGTTGTGATCGACGACGAAACGCTCATGCGATGCATCCACCTGCATCACGGGATAGCGGTAGGGGAAGCGAACATGCGTGATTTCCAGCTGTTGCGCCAGCGCCTGCAGTTCACAGTGTCCGTTGGAAACACAGACTGAGCAGATATGATTGCGCTCCGTGAATAACAACTCGAGGATCGCCTTGCGATATTTTCGTAGCCGCTCGGAATTGGTGGTGACTTCCATGCCCTCTTCTACGCGCGTCACGCACGCGGGCGCGAGCTTGTTCGAGCCTTTAATCTCCACCAGGCACATCCGGCACGCGCCCACGGTCGAGAGCCCCTTCAATTCGCACAACCGGGGAATGAAGATGTTGTTTTGCCGCGCGACCTCAAGGATGGTCTCATCCTGACGCGCAGTCACATCGCGTCCGTCGATTTGCAACGTTTTGATGTTTCCGGTGCGGTTCATTGCGCGGCCTCATGGTGATTGCCGCATACTCCGGCGGGACACGTGTGTTCTTCGACATGAGCCTTGTACTCGTCGGCGAAGGAGCGCATGGTACTGACCACGGGATTTGGAGCTGATTGTCCAAGGCCGCACAGGCTGGTATTCCGCAACAAATCACAAAGTTCGTTCAGCATCGCCAGGTCTGCGGCTGTCGCCCCGAATTGCGTAATGGTCTTGAGAATGCGATGCATCTGGTAGGTGCCGACGCGGCACGGAACGCATTTCCCACAGGACTCGGTCATGCAGAAGTCCATGAAGTATCGCGCCACATCCACCATGCATGAGCTTTCGTCCATCACAATCATGCCGCCGGAGCCCATAATGGATCCGGCCTTCGCCAGCGACTCGTAGTCTACCGGCATGTCGAGAAGTTCCGCGGGCAAGCAGCCGCCGGAGGGCCCCCCAGTTTGTACAGCTTTGAACTTCTTGCCGTCGGGAATCCCGCCGCCAATCTCGAATACGATCTCTCGCAAGGTGAGGCCCATCGGCACTTCCACCAGGCCCGTGTTCTGCACTCTTCCCGCGAGCGCGAAAACCTTGGTGCCTTTACTCTTCTCGGTCCCAATTTGTGCGTACCAGTCGCCGCCATTGCGAATGATCGGCGCTACATTGGCGTAGGTCTCGACGTTGTTGATCAGGGTGGGCTCTCCGAACAAACCCTCCTGTGCGGGATATGGAGGTCGAGGACGAGGCGTCCCCCGCTTGCCTTCCACCGAGGCGATCAACGCCGTTTCTTCTCCGCAGACAAACGCTCCCGCCCCCAGGCGCAGATCAATGTGGAAGTTGAAGCGCGTGCCGCAGATGCTCGCGCCCATCAGCCCCAAACGCTCAGCCTGACGGATGGCGGTGCGCAGACGCTTGATCGCCAGCGGATACTCCGCGCGTACGTAGATAAACCCTTCCGATGCCCCCACCGCGTATGCAGCGATCAGCATTCCCTCGAGCACGCGATGAGGATCGCTCTCGAGCACGCTGCGATCCATGAATGCCCCGGGATCGCCTTCATCCGCATTGCAGATGATGTACTTGCGCAATCCCGAGGCTTTGGACACCGTGCTCCACTTCAGGCCGGTGGGGTATCCGGCTCCGCCGCGTCCGCGCAACCCGCTCTTCACAACTTCCTGGATGACTTCCGCCGGAGTCATTTCGGTGAGCACTTTGATGAGCGCTCCATATCCCGAGGAAGCGATGTAGTCTTCGACGCGTTCGGAATCGATGATTCCCGAGTTCTCGAGCACGATCTTCTTCTGGCGTTGAAAGAAGGGGATGTCCGTGCGGCAGACCAGGCGGCTGACCGGCGCCCCTTCAATGCTGTCGAGAATTTCCGGAGCATCCGCCGGCGTGACATGCTGGTACATGGTTCCGCGATCGGTCTGCACCAACGGCCCTTCCGCGCACAGTCCCATGCACCCGACGCCCTTAGTGCGGCATTGCTTCTCCCAACCGCGCTGCTTGATGTCGGCGTCGATCGCGTCTTTGACGGATTGACTCTGGCAGGAAAGGCAACCCGCGGCCACGCAGACGTTCACCTTATGCGCGATCTGCCCTTGCGCTTCATGCTCGGACTCTGCGATCTGCTCCAGTTCTTCAGGAGTCATGAGAGTTCCATTTGGCCAGATGTTGACGCATGGCCTGCGGCGTGACTTTCCCCGCCACCTCGTGGTCGTAGACCACGGCCGGGGCAAGCCCGCACGATCCCAGGCATCGCGCCGTCAACAACGACACTTTGCCGTCGGCCGTAGTCTCGCCCGGGGCAATTCCCAGATCCGATTCCATGGCGTCCAAGAGTTGTGGTGCCCCCTTGATGTAGCAAGCGGTCCCCATGCAAACCACACAGGTGTGCTCACCCGCCGGCTTCAGCGTAAAGAAGTGATAGAAGGTCGCGACACCGTACGCGCGACTGAGAGGCACTCTTAGTGAAGCAGCCACGTAGCGAAGGGCGTCTTCATCAAGATAGCCAAAGGCTTCCTGTACGGTATGAAGGGTTTCGATCAAACCGCGAGACTGCTGGCCAAGGCGGCGCATAGTCGCATCGACCAATCGCCAGCGCTTGTCCGGGTTGGGAGGGACGGGTTTGTTGAAATCGATGGTACCGATCGTGGCCATGTGTCTCTCCGCAGATCCACTCGAGAGAATCTGGACCAACAGGTCAGTTTAGAAGTGGACCGGCGGATCCACTGTGATGGCGGTCACGATAGACCGTGCTTGAGAGTGGAAGAGCAGGTGCTAGGCGTGCACTTCGGTGCGCCCTTCCTTCGAGGCCCGTTTTCGGCGTAGTTCTAGCCATTCCAGCCATTGCTCAAGGCCATCTCCGGTGGTGCAAGAAACTCTGATCTCCTCCATCGCGGGATGCACACGCCGCGCATTTTCCACAGCGGCTTCGATGTTGAAAGAAACATAGGGAAGCAGATCCACTTTGTTGAGAATCAATAATTCCGATTTGAAGAAGATGGATGGATATTTCAGCGGCTTATCTTCCCCTTCGGTGACACTCAAGATCACAATCTTGGCTTCTTCCCCTAAATCGTAACTCGATGGACAAACCAGATTGCCTACGTTTTCGATGAATAGAATGTCTAGATCCTCCAACTCCCAGTCCGCCAGATGCCGCTCAATCATGCGTGCGTCGAGGTGGCAGGTTCCACCCGTGGTGATCTGCTTCACTGGAAATCCATATCGCTTCAGGCGAGTCGCATCGTTCTCCGTCTGAATGTCACCCGTAAGAACAGCCACCCGAGCTTCTTTGGGCAAGCTCGCAAGCGTCCTTTCCAGAATGCTGGTCTTGCCCGAACCCGGCGAGCTGATCAGATTGACGCACAATACGCCGTGTTCCTTGAATCGCGCACGCAGCTTGGCTGCAACACGGTCATTCTCGCTGAGAACTTTTTTCTCCAACGGCACTCGATTCATGCTCTTCCACCTCGATGTAGGCCAAATCCAACTCGTCACCGGCGATGCACTCCGACTCCAACGCCGAACCACACGAACATCTGAATTCATAATTGTGGACGATGAACTCCTGTCCACAGGACTTGCAGCGATGACGCCGGGGAGAAATCTCGATCTCTAGTATCAGCGATTCCAAGTCGGTGTCTTTAATCAGCGCGTCAAAACAAAATCGCAACGCGTCGGCATCGATGGCAACCAATTCTCCAATCCGCAGTCCGACCGTTTGAGGAACGCATCCGGGATAGCGGGCGGCTTCCGTCCGAACCGCGGTCAACACCGAGTTGGCAATTCCCATTTCGTGCATCAGCAGATCCGTGGCAACTGATCGCCGCTTAACATGTCCACGATGCGCTTGGTCCCCAGTACCGTCACCATCGTGACCAGGCCGGGATCGTTGCTGCCCACCGTACCGATAATCTGCGCTTCGCGGCCCAGAGGATGTCTCCGCATCGCTTCCAAAACGCGTTGAGCATCGCTTGCCCCAACAATCGCTACGAGTTTGCCTTCGTTGGCCACATACATGGGGTCGAGTCCCAGCAACTCGCAGGCGCCCCGTACCTGTTCCTTCACCGGAATTTTCTGTTCTTCCAGTTCAATCCCAACCTGAGATTGGGCAGCGATTTCGTTGCAGGTGCTCGAGAGGCCACCGCGGGTGGGATCACGCATGCAACGAATCTGATCGCTGGCATCAATCATGTCTGACACCAGCGTGTGTAACGCGTCGCTGTCACTCGCAATCGTTGTTTCAAATTCCAGCCCTTCGCGGTGTGCGAGGATCGCAATCCCATGGTCTCCGATCGAACCGCTCAGCAGAACCTTGTCCCCGGCCCGCGCCCGGTTCGAAGAAAGATCGACTCCGTGGCGAACCAGTCCGATTCCTGTAGTTGTGATGAAGAGACCGTCGCCTTTTCCTTTTTCCAGGACTTTGGTATCGCCTGTAACGATCTGGACTCCTGAATTGGCCGCAGCCTCCTGCATGGAGTTGGCGATTCGCCGCAATTCGTGAATTGCGAATCCCTCTTCGACAATGAACGCCGCGCTCAGGAATAGCGGCGTGGCCCCGCCCATGGCCAAGTCGTTGATGGTTCCGTGGACTGCCAGCGATCCGATGTCGCCTCCGGGAAAGAAGAGAGGCTTCACCACGAAAGAATCAGTGGTAAATGCTAAGCGGCTTCCATTCACGTTGAGGATCGCCTGGTCGTCAAGCCGCGACAGGGCCGGATTCCCAAAGGCTGGCAGGAAGATGTCGCGGACCAACTCTGCACTGAGTTTGCCCCCGCTGCCGTGTCCGAGCAGGATCGTGTCCTTCGCCGACAGCGGCACCGGGCAACTCAGTTCGGCAATTGTTTTAACAGCCATCTCGTTCTCTAACTTGCTGCCGGGCGATGCCGGTAGCGGTAATACGCGGCGCAAGCGCCTTCGGAGGAAACCATCGAGGCGCCAAAGGGATTTTCCGGCGTGCAACTCATTCCGAACGCGGCACAGTCCGTGGGTTTCTTCAGGCCGCGCAAAATCTCGGCGCTGATGCATTCCGCAGGTTCATTCACGACGATTTCTTCAAGAGAGAACACGTTGTTTGCGTCATATGCTGCGTATTCCTCGCGCAGTCGCAAGCCACTCTGGGGAATCATTCCAATCCCACGCCACTTCTGGTCGGCAATCTCAAATACTTCGCTCACCATCATTTGCGCGGGCAAATTCCCCTGATAGCTCACCGAACGCACATATTGGTTCTCGAGGCGAGCCTCTCCTGATTCCAATTGCTTCACCAGCATGAGTACTGCTTCCAGCAGATCGACCGGCTCGAAGCCTCCGACCACAATTGGGACGCGGAAGTCGCTCACTAGCGATTCGTACTGCCCGCAGCCCATTACCGCGCAAACATGCCCCGGAGCAATGAACCCCTGCACCCGGTTCTCGGGCGCAATCATGAGTGCGCGGATGGCAGGTGGCACCAGTACATGCGATACCAGCATCGAAAAATTCGTAAGCCCTTCGGACCTGGCATGAAACGCCGCCATCGCGTTGGCAGGGGCGGTGGTCTCAAAGCCGATCGCCAGAAAGACAACTTTGCAGCCGGGATTCGCGCGAGCAATCTTGACGGCGTCCGTCGGCGAGTACGCGATGCGCACATCGCCACCCTGTGCCTTAACCCGAAAGAGGTCAGAGCGCGAGCCTGGAACTCTCAACATATCCCCATAAGACACCAGGGTCACATCGGAACGGGAAGCCAGGGTGATTGCCTTGTCGATGGTTTCGAGCGGAGTGACGCAAACCGGACAACCGGGCCCGTGCACTAGTTCGAGTTCACGAGGCAACAACTCGTCCAGCCCATAACGCATGATGGTGTGAGTCTGCCCGCCGCAGATTTCCATCAACACCCACGGACGGGTAACGCGCTGCTGAATTTCCGCGGCTAGAGCGCGGGCGATCCGCCGGTCCCGATATTCGTCGATGTACTTCAACGCAGCTTTTTCCCTGAAATTCACTGTAGAGAGTGGGTACCATAGCATCGGTGATATGCATCACATAGGCCGGTGACTAGAAGCACCGGGAATCCGCCGGGAAAGGCCTAAGATTTATCCTTCCGGCGGTGTCTCTCGCGGACGGGAGAGTGTTTTATGAGTACCCCAAACCCGATCGAGATTCGGGATTCCCACCTGCCACTCCTCACTTTGCGTGGATGTCAGGTCGCGCACATGGCGGCGCAGGCGTTGGCGGACGGCATCGACAAGCGAAACTCAGCGCTTTGGGAAAACATAAAGCTGTACGAGGAAGAGCTCGACGGGCTCGACCGCCAGATTAACGAAGACGTCACCACCGCTCTCGCTCGCGGATCAGGTTCGCAGGCGCGCGAACTGCTGGCTTGCCTCAAGTTCATTCTCGAACTCGAGCGGATCGGTGACCTGTTACTGAATGTAGCCAACCGCTTTCAAACAGTCGCCACACGCCTGCAGCCGGTAGATGCGAGAGATCTGGGCCGTATGTGTGCAATCGTGACCTCTATGCTGGCCGACGTTACGACATCATTTTCTGAGAGGGATGTGCCCAAGGCTCTCGAAGTGCTAAAAGCCGACGGAGAGCTGGATCGCCTCCGCAATCTCATCTTCATCCGGCACATCGAGAATCCGGAAAATGTTCCGCAGCGCGAGAGCTTCCATCTGGTCTTTATGTGCCAGGCACTGGAGCGCTGCGGCGACCACGCCAAGAACCTCGCCGAAGAAATTTGCCATCTGGTCAGCGGCCGCAGCGTGCGCCATATTTTGCGCGATCGGGACCGCCCCGACGAACAGGTCTACCTCGAGAAAATGCGCAAAAGCGGTCTCAATAAATTCTGAAGCTGATCTTCATTGAGCCGATATCATTTCGCATCATGAAAGATGACTCCCAGCGTGTAGCGCTGGCCCGATCGCAATTGGCTCACACCGTGACGCAGGTTCGTTTTGTAGGGACCCCGTGACCCTTGCACGAACCGATAGCGCGTGGGAAAGATGACGGCCTGCCCCTGCTCAGCTGTAATCACGCGTGCTCGTGATTGCATGCGCGGTCTCTGCTCGACCAATACAAATTCGCCTCCCGTGTAGTCGGCCCCCAGGCGGCTCAAAAAGAATGTTGCCTGAAGAGGAAACGCCACCTCGCCATAAAGATCCTGATGCAGGCAATTAAAATCTCCGGCCTGGTATTTCAAAAGGAGCGGGGTGGGGTTTGCATTGGCCGGCAATCCGGCAGAGCTCGAGATAGTCAGAGAGTTTCTCAGGAAGGACCTCCCCGGTAGTCCAGGAGTTCGCAATCCGCACGAGGTGCGGATAGAGATATTCACGCAGATCAGCAACCGGGCCCGGCAACGGATACTCGAAATACTTGTATTCTCCTCGGCCGAATCCGAAGCGTGACATCACGATGTGGCTGCGGAAGGCTGTGTCATCCGCATACGTCCCACTTATTTCAGCGCACTCTTCAGGGCTTAAAAGAGACGGAAGGAGGGCGTACCCTTCTTCTCGCATCGCCTCGCCGATTCCGGCCCAATCAAGCGCAAGCATTCTATTGCGAATCGTTGGTGTCATCTTCGCCAACTATACGATTCGCGACCGGAGAGAGCTATCCGCTTCTTGCGCTCAGAATGCCTTACTGATTTTCAACCTGCAAATTATCTGTCACCGAAAATACGCCGGAAACGCTCTTGGCTTGCATTTCGGCGACCTGCTTATCCATCTGCCGGGCCACCACACCAACCAGGGTCACGTGGCCGCGGTTCACGATGATATGGATCGGGGGCACCGCACGTAGCGCGTATTGATTCAATACAGTATTTCCGTAAATTGCACGGTAGGTCGCGCGCCGAATTCGATCATCCATGGGAGAAGGTGGCAGCACCTCGATGTTATTCACAACCTTCTCCACACCTTCGATTCTCTTTACCACGTTTTCGGCGTCGGACTTCAGAACCGGCTTCACCACTTGCCCCATGAGCGTCACCGTACCGTCTTGCGCCACCGCATAGCTCAGATTGTCGAACACCCCGTAGAAAGGAAGCATCACGAGTTCGTGACGCACTTCTTTGACAATGCGATCGTAGCCCTTCTGGCTCAGCCCACTATGCGATTCTTGGTGTGGCGGATTGGTGGAATTCGAATCCTGCGCTACAGCCGCAATTGACAGGAAGCACCCCAAAGCGATCGCGATCAAGGCTTTCATTTTCAAATCTCCTTCACTGTTCGGTTGGATGCAACGGGCCCCAATAATGCCATACACAGGATTCTGTACGCGCACGGAAGAACGCCCCCAATGATTGGGAAAGTTTAGGCAAGGGCTGTTCGGGTGTCAAAGGCCGGCAGAATGGTCTTGGTCGCCAGGCGGCAACTCGTCCTCCAGCGCGCCCATTTCTTCGAGGATTCGATAAGTGCGTTCCGCTTCGGCAGCATCCACGCGGCTAATCGCGAATCCCACGTGCACCATCACGTAATCTCCCACCACTGCCTCGGGCACAAAGCCGAGATGAGTTTGGCGCGTGATTCCACCGAACTGCACCTGGCCCACGTCGACTCCGCCGATCGTCTGTTTGGTCAAAATCTTGCCGGGGATGGCCAGGCACATCGAATGACTCCTCGGGCGCTTAAGGAACCGCCATCGAAATGTTAGGGGGCAATGTATGGCGTTCGCATGACGACCATCACGCTGATACGTGACTTGGGTCACTGCCTGGACGTACCGATGAAGGCGATAAAAGTTTCTGTTTACGATGCCGTTCGACGGGAAGCCGAGTCTGGGCCGAAAGTGTATTTGGAAAGGCCGGTTAAGGATCGCGATTCGTTAGCTTTATTCGTCATCATTCTTACGTGTCCGCATCCTTTCCTGGCCACCTCCGCCTGACCGTCGCTGAACCTCGAAGCGGTGATCGCCGTCACTTCCGGCTGTAACCGGGAGTGCCGCGACCAGCAGGCGCGAGGTAAAGCGACTCATGACCAACCTCACCGAAAAGCAAACCATTGCCAGCCATTTGACTGCGTGTGGTGTCTCCCGCCGCACTTTCCTGCAACTCTGTACCGCCTTGATGGTGACCGCGCCAGTCGGCCTCTCGCTGACCGGCCGGGCAACGGCGGAAGAGGTCGCGCAGGTGATAGGAAAAGCCAGGCGTCCGTCTGTCATCTGGCTGCACTTCCAGGACTGCACTGGTTGTTCCGAAACTCTTCTTCGGACTTCGCGTCCCGACATAGCCGACCTGATTCTGAACGTCATTTCTCTCGATTATCACGAGACGCTGATGGCTGCCTCGGGCTACCAGGCGGAGGATGCGCTGAAACAGGCGGTCTCCGAAAATCTCGGCAAGTTTGTTCTAGTTGTCGAGGGATCGATTCCCACAAAAGACCAAGGCCAGTACATGAAACTGGCGGGACGCCCAGCGCTCGACGTCCTTCGCGACATCGGCAGGAAATCTGCTGCCGTCATCGCGATGGGATCCTGCGCCTCTTGGGGAGGAGTTCCCTCGGCCGATCCCAATCCTACCGGCGCTCAGGGTGTTGACTCGATTCTTACCGAAAAACCGGTAGTGAATTTGCCTGGGTGCCCGACCAATCCTTACAACCTGCTGGCGGTAGTTCTCGAATACGCGACCATGGGACGCTTGCCCGCGCTCGACGAGTTCAACCGTCCAAAATTTGCTTACGACCGGGTGATTCATGATCAATGCCCCCGGCGCGCGCACTTCGATGCCGGACGCTTTGCGCGCGAGTTCGGCGACGACGGCCATCGTCAAGGATGGTGCCTGTACAAACTGGGCTGCAAAGGTCCAGTGACGCACGCCGCTTGTTCCACACGCCATTTCAACGAGACCCCGGATGTCTGGCCAATCGGCATCGGCGCTCCGTGCGTTGGATGCACCGAGAAATCCGTCGCGTTTCGTGTTCCCATCTTCGACACGGTTGATATTCACGCTGCGACGCCGCCCGAAGCTCTCCCTCTTGTGCACACTCCGGTAGGAACGATTGGGACAGCCGCCGCAGCCATGGTGGGCGCAATCGCGGGCGGCATCGGCGGCGCTGCCTTGATGGCATCGCGGCGTCTGCCGGGTGGCGCCGACGCGGCGGCTCATGCGACTGCGGGCGACGCATCCGATTCCAACGGACCAAAGGGAGAATGAACATGGCCATTACTCGCCGTGATGTTCTCAAGACTTTCACGACCGGAACCGCTGCGGCAGTTACGGCAGGGACCGTTCTCTCGGGAGTCACCCACGCGGAAGAGCAAGCGGCGGTCCCGCCCGCAGCGGTCGGCATGCTCTATGATGCCACTCGCTGCATCGGTTGCCAGTCGTGCGTCGCCGCCTGCGCCGAAGCAAACCAGTTACAACCTGACACGCGCCTTGATCCTCTCCACCAGGCGCCACGCGACCTTAACTACACCACCAAGAACATCATCAAGCTCTACAAGCCAACGGATGGAAAATCGTATTCGTACGTAAAGCAGCAATGCGTGCACTGCGTCGATCCCGCTTGCGTCGCGGGATGCATGTTCAAAGGGCTGAAGAAAGATCCAGAGACTGGAATTGTGACTTGGAACTCGAAGGTCTGCGTCGGATGTCGTTACTGCGAAATTTCCTGCCCCTATCACATTCCGAAATTTCAGTGGGAAGGTTTCAATCCGAAGATTGTGAAATGTGAGCTCTGCAAAGAGCGTCTGGCCGCCGGACAGCAACCCGCGTGCACATCGGTGTGTCCGGCTAAAGCCGTGATTTTCGGATCGCGCAAAGAGCTTTTGGCCGAGGCCAAGAATCGCATCAAGCAGAGTCCCGGCAAGTACTACCAGGATCGTGTCTTCGGCGAGCGCGAAGGCGGAGGCACCCAGGTTCTCTACCTCTCGCATGTTCCCTTCAAGAATCTCGGCCTTCCGGAACTGCCGGACGAATCGGTCCCGGCGAAGTATCTGAAATGGCAGGAACGCGTTTACAGCTACCTCGCGGTTCCAGTGGTGCTGTACGCGTCGGTGGTCGGAGTCATTCGGAATAACTGGAAAGAACATCAGGAGCACATTCGCGAGGAAGAGAAGAAAACCGGATTGAGGGCGCAGCTATGATCGACCGTTGGGAAAGAGATGTTCCCGTCTTCGACGTCCCCATCTGGACGAAGCCTTTCGCGGTGGCCTGTGGCCTGGGCGCACTCGCGTTCGGTCTTGTCACGTATCGCGAACTGGCCGGATTAGGTCCGGCCAGCGGCATGAATGATGCCTACGCGTGGGGCATCTGGAAGACCTTCAACACCATGGTGCTGACCGGACTGGGCTCCGGCGCGTTCTCAATCGGTATCGCCACGTGGCTTTTTCGGCGCAAGCGCTTGCACACGGTACTGCGTACAGCGATGCTGACCAGTTTCCTCGCATATCTCTCCGGCCTCATGCTGCTTGGCGTAGACGTCGGGCGTCCTTGGAATTTCTACTGGATTCTCACTCCTTGGCGCTGGAACCTGCACTCACCGCTTCTCGAAGTCGCACTCTGCATGCCCGTCTATGCCATGGTTCCGTTGTTGCTCGAGAATGTTCCACCCGTGCTTGATTGGGTCTATGACAAAAGGCCGCAGTATCGGCCCTGGGTCAAACGCGCCGAAAACATCATGCTGCACTTTTATCCGTGGATCGTTGGCTTGGCCTACATTCTTCCGGCCATGCATCAATCGTCCCTGGGCGCATTGATGCTGCTCGCGGGAGATCGTGTGAACCCGTTGTGGCAGACGCCGTGGCTACCTCTGTTGTATCTCTGGGCAGCCGCCTTTATGGGTTTCGCGTGTGTCGCGGGCACATTGCTCTTCTGCTCGCTGATGTGGAAGCGTCCGGTGGACCTCGACGTTCTCATCGAGATGAACCGCATTACTGCGGGCCTGATCGCCTCCTGGCTCTTGTTTCGGTTCGCCGACATTGTCTTTAGCGGGAAACTCGGGCTCGCGTTTCAATGGAACATTTTCAGCGGGCTGTTTTGGATCGAGTTCCTCTTCCTGGCAACAGCGGTATTCATGCTGTTGGATTCCTCCAAGCGCCGGGATGCTCGCCTGATCTTCCATGGCCACGTTGTGGCTGCGGTCGGAGGCATGCTCTATCGCTGGGATCCAACGACTCTGGCATTTCAGCCGCGTCCGGGAGCGTTCTACTTCCCGACGCCCATTGAATTGTTGGTGTCCGTCGGATTCGTCTCTCTTGCGGTAGCAGCTTTCATGTTTCTGGCAAAGGTATTGCCGATTCTTCCCGCCCCGCTTCGCCTTTGGTATCGCATGGAACAAACGGAAAAAGCGGCGGGACGATCCTCGGCGGGCACGCAGTTCGTCGCAGCAGATTGAAACAGTGTTAATTACGCAAGCGTAGGAATGAACTTATGGCAAAGCGCATCACCATTGATCCCATCACCAGAATTGAAGGCCACCTTCGCATCGACGTCGAAGTCGACAACGGATCGGTTTCCGACGCTTGGGCGTCGTGCACAATGTGGCGCGGCATCGAGAAGATTCTCGAAGGACGCGACCCGCGCGAAGCCTGGCTGTTCACCCAGCGTTTCTGCGGCGTTTGCACCACCGTGCATGCCATCGCCAGCGTACGCGCGGTCGAAGACGCGCTGAAGCTGGAGATTCCCGCGAACGCGCAATATATCCGAAATCTGATTCTGATCAATCATGCGCTGCATGACCACATCGTTCATTTCTATCACTTGTCAGCGCTCGATTTTGTTGATGTGATGCAGATTCCCAAAGCCGATCCGGCAAAGACGTCTGCCCTTGCGGAGTCGCTTTCGCCGTGGACGCGTAACTCTCGCGACGAAATGAAGGCCGCGCAAGACAAAGTCAAAGGCGTCGCTGCGAGCGGCCAGCTGGGAATCTTTACGAATGGCTACTGGGGACATCCGCAAATGCGCTTGAGTCCCGAGGTCAACTTGCTCGCGTTTTCTCACTACCTGCAAGCGCTCGAGTTCCAGCGCAAGGCGAACCAGGTCGTAGGAATGTTAGGCGGCAAGACTCCACACATCCAGAATCTGACCGTCGGAGGAGTGGCGAATGCCATCAACCTCGACAGCCAGGCAACCCTCGGGATGGAACGTCTCGAGTCAATCAAAATTCTGATGGACGAAGTCACGCGCTTCGTCCACGAAGTCTACGTACCGGATGCCTGCGCGATAGCGGGCTTTTACGCCGACTGGTTCGGCATTGGACGCGGCGTCAACAACTACATGGCTGTGCCGGACCTTCCACTCGACGCTCGCGCCACGGAATTTGACCTGCCGGGCGGATATATTCTCGGCGGCAACCTTTCTGATCCACATTCGTTTGCAACGGCTGCAGATCCGGTGTTTCGCGAATCAGTCACGGAAGATGTCACGCATGCTTACTACAAAGGCCAGGCACCGCTGCATCCGTGGAAAGGAGAAACGGTTCCGGACTATACCGACTGGCAGGCTGACAAGAAATATTCGTGGGTCAAAAGCCCTCGCTTCCAAGGCAAGCCGATGCAAGTGGGGCCGCTATCGCAGGTTCTGGTGGGCTATGCCCAAGGCCATCCGCTGACGAAAAAGTGGGCCGACGCTGCCCTTGACCGCGTTTCCGCGGTAGCCGGTAAGCGCATTACTCCGGAAATGTTGCAATCGACCATGGGACGTCATGCGGCCCGCGCGGTTCGCTGCGCCATGCTGGCCGACCTCGCACAGAAACACTGGCAACTGTTGGTCGACAACATCAGCCGCGGCGATACAACGGTTCACAATCCGCCGGTCTTCCCTCGCGGAGAAATCTCGGGCGTAGGTACTCACGAAGCACCTCGCGGAACGCTTTCGCATTGGGTGGTTGTCGACGACGGAAAGATCAAGAACTACCAGGCGGTGGTTCCGTCCACATGGAATGCAAGCCCCCGTGACAACGCCGGCGCTCACGGACCCTACGAAGCCTCATTGCTGCGAACACCGATCGCGGATGCTGAGAAACCGCTCGAGGTGTTGCGCACGGTTCACTCCTTCGATCCGTGCATGGCGTGCGCTTGTCACGCATTCGATCCCACCGGCCGGCAGATTGCGGAGATTAAAGTCCTGTGAAGCGAACGCTCATTGCTGGAATCGGCAACATTCTTCTGGGCGATGACGGAGTTGGTCCCTATGTGGTTCGCTCGCTTGAGGCCGCTTACGAGTTCGACGAAGGCGTTGAAATTGTCGATCTCGGAACTCCGGCGCTGGACCTCATTTACAAGATCGTCGATCTTGATCTGCTGATTCTGGTGGATGCCATCGCGGATGGCGGGCCTGCGGGAACCGTCGTCTGCTATCACAAGGACGAGTTGCTTCGCCACGCGCCAGCGGCGCGGATGGATCCGCATTCCCCCGCGCTGACGCAATCGCTTCTTGCTGCGGAAATGTTGGGCCGCAGTCCAGTCGACGTTCTGCTGGTAGCGGTAAGCGGAGAACAATACGAGACAGGTTGCGAACTCAGCGAACCCGTCCGCTCGTCCGTTCCGGAAACGATCCGCCAGATCCTGCAGACCCTCGATCAAAACGGAGTCACCTACAGGTCGCACCGCTCTCCATCGGATATCTGGTGGTCGAATGTTACTGCTGCCACCCTCCGCCCAGAGCCTGGTACAACTGCACCAACGCGATGAGTTCGTTGCCCTGCGCCTGCGCCAGGCCTAACTCAGCCGAAAAGGAATTGGTTTCATTGGTGAGCACTTCGAGATAGTCCGTAGTTCCCGCCTTGAAGCGGACTTCCGAAAGATGAGCGGCATCCTGCGCCGACTCAAAGAGATTCTGCTGCTGGACACGAAACTCGCGGTTCTTCCGGTAGGCGATCAGCGCATCGGAAACGTCTCGAAACGCACCTTGGATCGTCTGCTGGTAAGTCAACAGCATCTGCTGGTGCTCTGCCTCGGCCAGACGAACGTTGTTCTTCAGTCGGCCACCTTCAAAAATCGGCTGGGTTACGCCGGCCGTCAAGTTCCACAGTCCTGCGGGCCCTGTAAAGAGATTCGTCAGCGCGGGACTCTCATAGCCCGCGGACCCCGTAAGCGAAATTTGCGGGAAGTATGCGGCTCGCGCAACGCCGATCTGCGCATTGGCGGCAATCAGATTCGCTTCCGCCTGTCGAATGTCCGGCACGCCGCTCCAGCAGCGAGGACGGAATGCCTGCGGGAACCTCCGGCGAGTGCGGCTGCTCGGTCAGCTTCAGCCCTCGCGGAACGTCCCCGGGATTGTTGCCAAGCAGGATGCTGATGGCATTTTCCTGCTTGCGCGATCTGCCGCTCGAAGGTCAGGAACTTCGGTGGCCGCCGTGTAAACCAGTTGCTCCGACTGGCGCACATCCAGCAGCGAGTTGATCCCGTGTTGCTCAAGCGTTTGCGTCAGCTTGCAGCGAGTCCTGACGCGAAGCCGAGCGTGCGTTGCGCAGATTTCCAGCTCGAGATCTAGTTGCCGCAGTTGGAAATAATCGGTGGCAAGGTTGGCGACCAGAGTGGCGATCACTTCTTTCTGCGCCCATTCGTTCGCCAGCAGCGTCGCCCGCGCGGCTTCGGTGGCACGGCGATATTTTCCCCAGAAGTCGAGATTCTAGGCCGCCGACGCCGTCACCTGACCTTGCGTCAGTTCGTAAGAAGGAATCGGCCCGATCTTGGGACTTTGCTGGCTGGTGATCTTGCCGCCAGCGCTCAGAGACGGAAATTGATCAGCGCGCGTGATGCCCAGCTGCGCCTGCGCCTGAAGGACTCGCGTCGCCGCGATGCGCACGTCGTAGTTGTTCTTGAGCGCGGTGCGAATCAGACTCTTGCAGTTCCTGGTCCTGAAAAACCTCCCACCACTTCTCGTCGCCGAGGGATGCGACGGATGCGGATTTGGCGGCGCGTTGCGGTGCCGCTGGGCTGCGATGTCCGTCGGCGTCGTATCGGCGGCCGCGTCCTCGATACGTCACGGGCACATCGACCGCGGGCCGTTTGTAGTTCGGACCGACCGTGCAGCCGCCCAGAATCAGCGATCCGCACAAGAAGCGGCAGCGCGTAATAGAAGTTACGAAGCTTTCGAGTCATGATATTCAGTCTCCGTGTCCTTCCTGCAGCGCAAAGGCAGGACTCTCGGCAGGGCACCCGTTCGCGTCTCGAGCGGAAGAACGAGTAGCGATCCAGCACCTTCTCCTGGAATTCTTCGAGATACAGATAAATCGCCGGCGTGACGTACAGCGTGATGAACTGCGACACGATCAAGCCCGCCGACGACCACCAGGCCCAGCGGCCGGCGCGACGATCCATCGGCGCCGTATCCGAGCGCGATCGGCAGCGCGCCCAGCAGCGCCGCCATCGTGGTCATCATGATGGGACGGAAGCGCTCCATGCTGGCGTCGTGAATCGCCTGATCGTCCGCGACTCCCTGGCGCACGCGCTGCTCGCGAAGTCGACGATCATGATTCCGTTCTTCTTCACGATGCCCATCAGCATGAACATGCCGATGTAGGCGTAGAGCGATGCCTCCGCGCCGAAGAGCCACAGCGTCAGCAGTCCGCCGACCAGCGCCACCGGCAGCGACGACAGCACCGTGATCGGGTGCAGGTAGCTCTCGTACAGAATCGCCAGGATCACGTACATCACGAACACCGCGACCAGCATGAGGATCGCGAGGTCGGAGACCGTGTTGCGGAAGGTCAGCGCCTCGCCTTGCAGCTGCCCCTGCACATCCGGACGGCAGAATCTGCTTTGCGGCGTCTTCCGACGAACTGGGTGGCCTGGCCGATCGCGTAGCCGGGCTTCAGGTTGAAGAAGATGGTCACGCTGGTGAACTGGTTGATGTGGTTGACCGCCTGCGGCCCGATCACCGGTGCCAACTGGTGACCGCGCTGAGCGGAACCATGCGCTGGCCGTCGTCGCTCTTGATGTAGAGCTTGCTCAGATCCTCGGGCTCGGAGCGCTTGATCGTCGGCGACTTCCAGAATCACCTGGTACTGATCGGTCGGCTTTCTTGATCAGGTAGCTGTAGTTCTGCGAGTAGGCGTCGTGCAGCAGCGTCAGAATGCGCGTCTCCGAGACGCCGTAGAGCTTCGCCTGATCGCGCAGAATGTCGACCTGCAGATTCGGCGTGTGATTGTAGAGATCGGAGTTCACGAACAGGAACCCGGGATACTGGTGCATCTTCGCCATCATCTTGCTCGGCGGTGTCGTACACCTCGCTGCGGATCGATGCCGGAGAGCGCATAGGCGAACTGTCCCTGCGCGTTCGCGGTCGCGCCGGTGCTGATTTCCAGCACCGGATTGGGCTGCAGGAACGCCAGCGCTGCCCGGGATGGTGCCCGCGATTCCGCCCATCAGTTGCCCGGCGACCTGCTCGATCGGCGGCCGCTCCGTCGGGGTCCTTCAGGAACGCGATCAGGAATGCCTGATTCGCAGGCCAGGAACTGGCTGTTGCCGCTCATGGTGAACGTGCTGCGCACGGCGGGATTCGCCTGCATGATCTTCTCCGCCTGCGGTCTGATAGGCGTGCATCTGATCGGGCGACGAGCCTTCCTGCGCCACCAACACGCCGCGGATGAACGAGCTGTCGCCGACCGGCAGGAACGATTTGGGGACGACGTAGAACAGATAGCCCGTGCCCGCCAGGCAGACGACCCAGATCATCGCCGAGATCCAGCGCTGCCGCAGGAAGAACCAGAGCGAGTCGGCCGTAGACATTCGAGCACGCGGTGCTCGACGCCGCCGATGACCCGCTCCATCCAGGTCTTCTTCGCGCCCGCGCCGCGCTTGCCCAGCAGGCGCGAAGTCATCAGCGGCGTGAGCGTCAGCGACACGAGTCCGCTGGCAAGAATCGAGATCACGATGGTGATCGAGAACTCGCGGAAGATGCGTCCCATCAGTCCGCTCATGAACACCAGCGGAATGAAGACGGCCGCCAGCGAGAGCGTCATCGCCAGAATCGTGAAGCTGATTTCCTTGGCCGAATTCAGCGAGGCCTCGAAGGCGTCCTGCCCCTCTTCCATCAGGCGCACCGTGTTTTCCAGGAACACGATGGCGTCATCGACCAGGAATCCGATCGCCAGCGTCAGCGCCATCAGCGACAGGTTGTCGAGGCTGTAGCCCAGCACGTTCATCGCAATGAACGTCAGCAGCAGCGAAAGCGGCAGCGCGACAGCGGGAATCAGCGTGTCGGTGGCGCGGCCCAGGAAGACGAAGATCACCATCACGACCAGCACGAACGCGATGTAGAGCGTCGCCTGCACGTCGTCGATGCGCTGTCGACGATGGTCTGCGAGCGGTCGTAAATCGGAATCAACTGCACCGAAGTCGGGAAGCTGCGACTGGATGTTGGGCAAAAGATTCGCGCACCGACTTCGGCAACTTCGACCGCGTTCGCGCCGGCGCGCCGGAAGACCGCCACGACCACCGTCGCCGCCGGCTGCCGGATATCCACGCACCCAGAAGCGCATATCGATGCGCTCGTCCTGCACGCTCTGCTTGCGCGGTCGCAACATCCTTCAGGTAAACCGGCGCGCCGTTCGCTCTGCCCGACGATCAGCTGGTCGTACTGCTCGGCGGTGCGTCAAGCTGCCCCTGCGGCTGCAGCAGGAACGTGCGATGCGGTCCGTCGAACTGCCCGGCTCCGGTATAGCTGGTGCCGTTCTTGATCGCGGTGGTCAGATCTTCGAGCGTAATGTTGCGCACCGCCATCGCGGAAGGATCGGCCTTGATGCGCACCGCCGATTGCGTGCCGTACACCGCAACCTGGCTGACACCCGGCAGAATGCTGATGCGCTCGCCGACTTGCGTGTTGGCGTAGTCGTAAAGCTGCCCTTCGGTGACAGTGTCGCTGACCAGCGCGATGTACTGAATCGGCTGATCGTTCGGATTCGTCTTGGTGAACGTCGGCGGACTGGGCAGATCGACCGGCAGCTGCCCTGTGGCGCGCGTAATCGCCGCCTGCACGTCGGTCGCAGCCGCGTCGAGGCTCTTCGCCAGATCGAACTGCAGAACGAAGCTGGTAGTGGCCCTGGCCGTTGTTGGAGGTCACCAGCTCCAGCCCGGGAATCTGCATGAACTGCCGCTCCAGCGGCGTGGCGACATTGTTCGCCATCGTCTCGGGCGTCGCGCCCGGATAGTTCACCTGCACCTGAATCACCGGATAGTCGACCGCGGGCAGATCGTTCACCGGCAGTCGGAAGTACGCGAGCACTCCGAACAGGATGACCGAGACCGTCAGCGCCACGGTCATGACCGGACGGCGAATGAAGGGTTCGGAAAGATTCACGACTGGCCTCCTTGCTTGTCAGTCCCGCCAGCCGGACTCTGCGGATTCGTCCCTGGCGTATCGACACGAACTTTTCCTCCCGGCCGGACGGTCAACTGGCCGGTCACCACCACTCGTTCGTTCGGCTGCAAACCGCTGAGTGACGACCACGTCTTCCCCCTGACGCTGGCCCAACGTGATCGGCCGCAGTTCCGCGGTGTCATCGTCCTTGACTACGTAGACGAACGGACCTTTCTGGCTGATCTGCGTAGCCTGATTGGGAATCAGCACCGCGCCTTTCTGCGTAGCCAGCACCAGCTTCACGTCCACAAATTGCCCCGGCCAGAAGTGGCGGTCGGGGTTGGCCAACGGTCGCGCGCAGGTTCACCGTGCCGGTGCCGTTCTGTACGGCGTTGTCGAGAAATTCAACTTTGCCATACTCGCGCTCCGTTCTCTGGGTCTGAAGGCAAGCCGAACCAGCGCCTTCAAGGTTCCGCGTGCCATCTGCTTTCTGCACCTGCCGGAAGATCGCCTTCGGTGATCGTGAAGTTCGCGTAGATCGGATCGAGCCGCTGAATCGAGCAGCAGGGACGTGCTGTTGGCCTGCACGACATTTCCCACATCCACCAGGCGCGCGCCCGCGCGACCATTGATCGGCGAGTGGATGTAGCAGTATTCGAGATTGAGCTTCGCGGTTTCGAGCGCCGCCTCCGCGGCGTCCACCTGCGCCTGATTCACGTCGACAGCGTTCTTCTTTGTGTCGTAGTCCTGCTTGGAGATCGCCCGGCTGCGCGATGACTTCCTCGTCGCGCGAGAACTGAATCTTCGCAAGTTCCAGCGCCGCCTTCGCCTGCGCGAGAGTCGCCTGCGCCGAATCGAGTTGCGCCTTAAAGGGACGCGGATCGATCACAAACAGCAGCTGACCCTTGCTTCAGGTTCTCGCCGTCCTGGAAATGGCGCTCCGTGATTCGTCCGCCGACCTGCGGCGTCACCGTCACCGATTCGAAGGCCGCATTCCTGCCGATCTCGTCCAGGTACCGGGGAACATCCTGTGAACTCGCAGGCGCCACCGTCACCAATGGCGGCGGCAAAGACGGCGCAGCCTGTACCTGATTGCGGCCGCACCCTAACGTCGCCCACATCATCAATAACAGCGGAAATATTCCAAAAACGCGGTATCCGAATTTCAAAACAGTTCTCTCCGAAGTCATCATCGCCATCCCCACTCGCGTTGCACGTTGAATTTTTGTTTAGTTTGAGACCGGCACGCCGCTATTCAGCGTTTCCCCGGTATGCATCACGTTGAATTCGCCGGCGGCTGCCAAGCGATCGATCGCTCGCGCCCGTGCATTTACCACAGCTGGCCGCGAGGAACCCAATAGGATTGAGCAGTCCTGAACCGAATAGCCCTCAAGCACCGACATCACGAAGACAAACCGCTCCAGAGTGTCGAGTTCGAGAATCGCTCTCAAGCGCGGTTCGATTTGCGCTCCCGTTCTTCTATTTGACGTAATTTCACTTAGAATGGCTGGCCCTGACAATTGAATTGCTTGTTGCACGATCGCACGGCGAGCCCACGACCGCGCCCATTCCTTGAACACGGCATTCCCTTCCACGCAGTCCCCGATGCCAGCGACAAAGCACTGCTCCGCTTTCTCCGCGTCCGCGGTCAGCAAAAAGCCGAGCAGGTAAAGACTGTCCATCTCGTCGGCAAAGATCCGGCAAAAATCGGCACCGGTCGTATAGGTGGTGGATCCGGTCAAAGCAACCTGGCTGGCTTGGGACACATTTACCTCCATTAATCGTTGGAACTTGCCGGTTGATGCAAGCGTACGTTTGAACCGTGACATCTTCGCGCCAATTTCCTGAGCATGTGTTTGATCAGAATTCCGTCGCAGGAAAATTTTGCTCCCTGCTGCATCAAATCCGAGAGAGTGCCTTCCGCATCACAACTAATGACAGTCACGTCCGTCAGATCAACCACCAACTTGCGGCCATCGAGAGTCTCGCTGGCGGTACGAAAGGCTTCCCGCAACTCCCCCAGCCAAGGTTCCACTAACTTTCCCTCCAGAACCAGCTTGCGTTGTGTTCGGGTGTCGATCGTTGAAATGCGTAGCATGTTTGTCCTCTGAGTCACAGGTGGTAGGGCAAAGCAAGTTCCAAAGCTAAGTTGTTCTTAAGTCCTTGCGTTTAATGGATTATCAATTTCGACGAAGCCGTTTTTGTCGAGAAATGTCGAAAGATTCTTCGACACTTGTCGAAGCAAATCTAGATGGATCGACATATCTTGAGAGAAAGCGAGACGTCATGCAGAGCGGCGAATCGCCTGCCTATGACTCTGTGGGCTTGGTAACTCGATCAACATTCCCCTGCGCCCAGTTCGTGGGGCAGAGTGACGTCGCGAATCTTGCAAGAGCGCTTTTAGGAACGTCAGCAGAAAAACTGTCGCCGCCCCGCAGATTCCGGTAAGTACAATCTCAACCACGACCGGATAAGCTGCACGAAGCGGGCCAAAAACCGGATGTGACGCAGGTGCCTGATTTTCTCGGAATTGATCGAACGACAGATTGAGGATCTGACGATCTAGCGGTCACACTTCGTCAGGTGTCGAATGCTACGACACTTTTCGCGGATCGATACCCAACTTCTTCATGCGCGAGATCAGCGTTGTCCGCTTGATCCCCATCTTTGTGGCCGCACCGTTCGGTCCGGCTACGCGTCCGTTAGTGTCCTTCAGCACGCGAATAATTTCGTCGCGCTCGCCCGACTCACGCGAGTTGGGCGGAGGAGCGGCGGCGATGGTTCGCCTTAACTCAGAAACTGGGATTTCCAACGCGCTACCGTGCGTAAGTATCACGGCACGCTCGACAAAGTTTTCCAACTCGCGAATATTCCCCGGCCAGTGCCAGCTCGATAACGTTTTCAGCGCCACCGCAGGAATCGACTCGATCTTTTTCTCCATCCGCCGCCCATACTTTTGGGCGAAATACCGCACCAGTAACGGGATATCCTCCGGGCGCTCGCGCAACGGGGGAATGCGGATAGGAAACACGTTGAGCCTGTAATAAAGATCGCTGCGGAATTCGCGGTCTTCAATCATCTTTTCGAGATCGCGATTCGTCGCCGCCACCAGCCTGACATTCACCTTCTTCGTCCGCGTGCTGCCCAACCGCTCGAACTCTCGCTCCTGCAAAGCCCGCAGCAGCTTCGGTTGAATCTCAAGAGGGATATCACCGACCTCGTCAAGAAACAAAGTTCCCTCGTCTGCCAGTTCAAGACGCCCCAACTTCTGAGAAATCGCGCCCGTGAACGCGCCGCGCTCATGTCCGAATAGTTCGCTTTCGAGCAATCCCGTGGGGATGGCGGCACAGTTCAATTTCACGAAGGTGCGATCCTTGCGCCGGCTGCGATCGTGGATCGCACGCGCAATCAATTCCTTGCCAGTCCCAGTTTCGCCCAGCAGAATCACAGTCGAATCGCTTGGAGCAACCGTCTCCACCAGTCGCAAAACATTACGCAGCGCCGAACTCTGCCCTACGATTCCTTCGAAATCCATTTCGCCGCGGATTTCGTCTTCCAGATACAGCTTCTCCTGCGCCAGTTTGTCTTTCAGTTCGGCAATCTCGCCGTAAGCCAGCGCATTTTCCATCGCAATCGCGACTTGATGAGCCACCTGAGTCAGGAAAGCCACTTCGTCATCGTCGAAAGCATTCTCTTGGCGTCGCGCAAGCGCCAGTACGCCCAGCAGGCGGTTGCGGCTCACGAGTCCAATGTCGCAGAACGAGTTCATCCCCTCGCCAGATGCTTTCGCGTACATCTCCGGAGGAACTTCCGCAGGATCGAGACGGTTCAGTACGAACGGTTTTCCCGTCTTAAACGTCTCGCCAGGCATGGTTCCTTCCACCGGAATCTCGATGCCTTCCAGGAAGAAGCCCTTGCTGTCTGGAAAATCGAGGGTATGCACCCGCAGATTCTTGCCCTCTGCATCCGGCAGCATGATGGCGGCGGCGTCACACTGCATGACCCGGCGAACAATGCTCGAGATGACCTGCAAAAGCTCATCAAATTCAAGATTGGAAACGACCTGATTCGTAAGCTCGAGAATCAGCTTCAGGCGGTCCTGCGCGCGCTTCGATGAGTAAAGATTGACGGCCGCATCGATCGCCAGCGCCATCTGATCGGCCAGGAGGCGGAGAAATTCGACCTCCTTCTCTGGATAACAATGCGCTCGCTTGCTGCCCAGGCTGATGACGCCCAGGCGGCGTTCGCCTCTTGCCAGCGGCAACGTGCAGGAAGATGCAATTCCCCGCTCGCCTAGAAATTGTCTGTGCGCCGGGAAACGCGTCTCTCGATTCCAATCGTTAGCAATGAAAACCTCCTGGCTGCGATGTGCCCACGACACCGGGCCATCGTCCTCGAGAGCCGTTTCGTCGAGGCGCTCCCCGTTCACTTCAAGTAATTGCCAGTCGACGGAATTTGTTTCGGAATCGAATGACACCACCTGCAAATAGTCGAACGACACCACCTCCCGCAACTGCCGCGAGAGTTCGTTGCCGGCGTTTTCACAATCGTTGCAGGTCGCAATCGACCTTCCAGCCCGCAGCAGAGCCTCATAGCGAGCCGTCTGATTTATGGGGATGATGCGTGCCACCGTTGCCATGAAATACCCGACCCCAGACTACTGTGGTGTGCAACTGCGCGGACGCCTTCCGCAGAAAAGCCCCCACGCTAGAATTATCTGATGTGACGGGCCGCCAGAAGGGTTCTGAAAGTGTCGTCAATGCTCGACATTTGTCGAACCCCGCTGTCGAAAACATCGTCAACCCTCTCGCGCTTCTGTTCTTCCAGTGACCTGCAACCAACATCCACTCAAGGACTTCCGGCTCATCTGGAAGCTTTTGGCACTTCGGATGCCTCAGTCAGCTGCTCTAACGGACACCGGGTCAATCTAGATTCATGACACCGGGCCACAATTTGTACGGATACATGGAGGAGTAAAAGATGCGTAGATTATTTGTCATCATTGCTGCCATTGCTATGTTGGCGGTTGGGGCAGTAGCTCAGGAAGGCCGCTCGGAGATCAGCCTGCAAGGCACCGGCTTTTTTACCAAGGACACAACCGGACAAGGGAATCTGCAGCGCAGCACCGAAACCGGCGGATTCCTCGTCGGCTATCGCTACCACTTCAATCGCTGGCTCGCTGCGGAAACGGTTTACGGCTATAACCGCAACACTCAGCAATTCTTTACCGGCGGCGGAGTTTCACGAGTTCAGGCCAACGCCCACCAGGCCACCGGCGGCGTGGTGGTCAATCTGCCTCTGCCCTCTCGGTTCAAATTCAGCCCCTACGTACTGGCTGAAGGAGGAGCCTTGGTGTTCGACCCTACCGGCAACGCATTCGCCAGCATCGCGGGAGCACAGACTCAAACCACTGGAGTGTTTGTCTACGGCGGCGGGGCTGACTTCCCGATCGTGAAACACATTTCTCTACGCGCCGAATATCGCGGGTTGGTCTACAACGCGCCCGACTTCGGCTTCCGGAACCTGAACACCAACACCATCACTCACACGGCGCAACCTTCCGCTGGGATTGTGTTCCGATTCTAAACGGAAAGCGCTTCCCCAAAGAACCCGTCGAGATGCTCTCGGCGGGTTCTTTACTTTTCTAAGGACCTAGTTACGCTTCGCTGAAAGTCAGCAGGATATCAACGGCGGGACCAGGTCCGGCTTGACGTAGCGGTTCACCAGAAAGCGCTTGCCGTCTTTGGTTACATCGGAGGATAAAGATATCGGTCGAGGAAATCAGGGCGCGGCAGTGAATCTGAAACAGAGGCATGGGCTGTCCAGTAGCAAGGTCGTTTCGCTGTCGACCGGAACCGCCATCAGCCTGCCGCTCGCTGCGCTGCAATCCAGTAGAGGCTTTTTACTGTTGTTTGAATCTGGTGGCGGCGGTAGGACTCGAACCTACGACCTACGGATTATGAGACCGTCGCTCTAACCACCTGAGCTACACCGCCACAATGAGGGAGATCAACCGGATGGGTGAGGCTGGAATCAAGTCGATGCCTGGCTCGTCTTCCCTCGATTCCGCTCTGTAATTCTACACGGAACGGGCTGTGCGGAGTAGGGGTTCGTCGACCTCGCGGAATTGGCGCAGAAAAAAGCCCCCGATTTTTCGGGGGCAGGTTTTCCTGAGACGTTGGGTCTAGTGGTGATCGTGATCGTCGTGATCGTGATCGTCGTGATCGCGGTCGTCATGATCCCAATCACGCTGATCGTGCCACTGGTGCGTGCGACCATCCCACCATCCATGATACTGACTCCAGCAGCGGTCGCGCTCGGCATCCAGATCGCGGCGGCGCTCCGCAGCCTCGCCGCTGCGCTCGCCGTGCTTGCGAATCGCATCATCAAGGCGGGCTTCCGCTTTCTCGACGCGGTGCTGGCATTTCGCGCGATCGTCATCTGCGTGCATGAGTGGCACGGCACCCAGCGCCAGTACCGCAGTCATGGTGGCCACTGCGGCTGTCGATTTTCCTAATTTCAGGCTTTTCTGCAATATGTTCAAAGAATCCTCCTCCGAACTCCACGGCCTTAGAAACGCAAAAACCATTTCCGGTTGCCTTGCCAGCGCGACGAACCCGCGGACAGAACTATACTGATCCGGCGGCAACAAGCCGCACAGCCATCATGAAAGCCGTTGCCGTTATTCCCGCTCGACTCGCCTCCACTCGGCTTCCGCGCAAGATGTTGCGCGAGATTGCCGGCCAGCCGCTTATAGGACGGGTTTACCAGGCGGTCAGGGCTGCGCCGCAATTTGCTGACGTTATTGTGGCCACCGATTCAGACGAAATCATGGAGCTTTGCCAGCGCCATGGCTGGCACGCGCGCCTGACATCTTCCTCTCATCGCAGCGGGACCGAACGAGTGCATGAGATTTCGTGCGCGGTTCCCGCCGACGTTTATGTGAATGTGCAGGGCGACGAACCCATGGTGCGCGCCGAGCAGATCGCCACACTGCTCAGCGTCATGGAACCTGCGAATGTAGAAGTCGGAACACTCAAGACCCCGGCGGTGGAGATCGATATCGCCAATCCCAGCGCGGTGAAGCTGGTAACTGACGTGGCGGGACGCGCTCTATATTTTTCGCGTGCCACCATTCCGCACGACCGCGATGCAACCCACCCCCGTTACTTCAAACACCTCGGACTGTATGCCTACCGGAAGTCGGCACTCGATCGGTTTGTCAGCTTGACTGAGTCTTCGCTAGAACGCAGCGAAAGGCTTGAACAGTTGCGCTTTCTGGAGAATGGCATTGCGATCCATGTCGCCGAAACTCCCTACGACAGCATTGGCGTTGACACAGAAGAAGACTTGCGGCGAGTAGAAGAGATTCTGAAGAAGTGTTAACGAGCGCGGGTCCAGGCTTGTGCTGCTTGCACTCGCTTGGAAATCGCCGGATGCGAATGGAAGAACCATTCCACCCAGCGGGAAGGCGCGCGCTCCGCGAGATTCTGATCGGCTAGCTTATTCATTGAAGTAATGAAAGGTTTCACGCTGCCCAGCGATTGGAAGGCGTAGCGATCCGCTTGCCGTTCGTTGAAGCGTGAATAGGCATTCAACGCAGGCATGAGAAGGAAGGAAAGCACGGTCGAGACTAACGCGAGCAAAGGAAGATTGGCGAAGTCAGACATTGTTTCGAACATGTGCCAACGATCTACCGCGTAGTGGAGCGCCCAGTTGGCCGCCCAGAATCCCAGGAAGGTCGTACCTGCTTGCACGGCAATGCTCTTGAAGATGTGCTTGTGTACGTGATGTCCGAGTTCGTGCGCCAGTACTGCTTCAATCTCGTCGGGCGAATATCCTTCTAGAAGCGTGTCTGCCAAAATGATGCGCCGCGTGCTGCCCAGCCCCGTCAGGGCCGCATTCGCTTTCTTGCTCTTTTCCGAAAGCTTCCACTGGTAGACGCCGCGCACCTTGGTCCCGGCTTTCTCGCTGAGCCGCACCAGACGGGCTTTCAGTTCTTCATTCTCGAGTGGAGCAAATTTGTAGAAGATCGGAAATAGCACCACAGGCGCCAGTTGTGCCAGCACTACGAAGAGTCCGAGGAAGACGGCCCAGCAGATCAGCCACCAGTACTCCGAAGACTGCCGAATAATCAGATACAAAATCTCAACCACGATGCCAGCCAGGACCACGCTTACAAGAAATCCCTTGGCTTCATCCCAGAGCCACGAGCGGGTTCGCAAATTCGAAAGCTGGAAGCGATGTTCCAGGCGGAATCCATAGTAGTCGAGACCGAATCCGAGCAGCTTCCCGACTCCCATTAGGATGATGACATAAAAGAGGACGGCGAGAGTGTAGTTCTGGAAAGCGGCGCGATAGGCTAAGTCACGAAGCGTGCCACTCCAACCGGTTGCGAGCAACACCACGAGGAATGTCAACCCGAGAACGAAGTCAGCGACTCCTAGCCATCGTCGGGTGCGGTTGTAACGCCGCGTCTCGGGCGAATCGCTGGCAATGGTCGCAGGTGTTGCTGCCAAACTCATATTTTGCTTCGTGATTATGGCCCTCCGGCATCCGGAAAGCGAATGCCGAAAGTTCAGCCAACCACTGTTCCAATTCCTTTCGGGTGTAACCCCGGGCCTTTAGGCTGCGTGACTTACGAATTTCTCGGCTGTCTCGAGGATCTCCGCGACCAGTTCCGGAGAGGCCGCCTCCGCATACACCCGCAGCAGTGGCTCGGTTCCCGAGGCTCGAAACAGAACCCAGGGCTCGGCGCCATTTCCATTCATCGGAGCGTCGAGGAAGAACTTGATCCCGTCGAGACCCTCTTTCTTTAAGACGTTGTACTTCCCCAAACGTTTGCTCTCTTCCGAGCGTGCCCGTTGGATGGCGGCCTGTTTAATCTCCTCGGCAATATGCAGATCTTTTCGCCCGTAATAATGAGCACCGTATTCTTTCTGCAGATCCGCAACCAGCTGTCCCAGCGGCTTGCCCTCCTCGGCCATCACATTCGCCAGAAGCAGGGCGTTGAGCACCCCGTCGCGCTCGGGAAGAAACCGCCCGTAGCCGATGCCTCCGGACTCCTCGCCGCCAATCAGGATTTCGCGCTCCATCATCAGATCGGCAATGTACTTGAAGCCGATCGAACACTCGTTGAGCTTGCGGCCGTAACGGGCCGCGATGCGATCGAGCATCTTCGTGGTGTTGAAGGCACGCACGACCTCTCCCGGCCACTTTCTGCGCTCGAGCAGCCAGCGAAGCAGGACCGAGAAAATCTTGTGGGAATCGACGAAGCTTCCATCTTCGGCCACAGCGCCGATGCGGTCGGCATCCCCGTCGGTGGCAAAACCCGCGTGGCACCGCTCTTTCACCACTGTTTCTTGCAGCATGGCGATGTGCGGATCGATCGGCTCGGGATTAATTCCCGGGAATAGCGGATTTAGTTCCTGGCGGATGGCGACATACTGAATGCCGTGGTCGCCGAAGATTTTTGCCAATACCCCGCGGCCGGAGCCGTACATGGAATCGACGGCAAACTTGAAGTTCGCTTTAGTGATCCGTTCAAGATCAACGAAGCTGCAAATCGCTTTGGTATACGCGTCCTTGAAATCGACTTCTTCGATGCTGGCGGATTTACCCTTCGGCATGGCCCCATTATGCATTTCGCTCTCGATCACCTTCATGATCGCGGGCGTGGCTGAGCCTCCGAACTTTCCCTTGAACTTCACGCCATTCCAGTTCCACGGATTGTGGCTGGAGGTGATCACCACGCCGCCGGCGGCGCCGGTGCTTTTCACCGCGTAGGAAATCGCGGGAGTCGGCGTGTAATCGTTCGCCAGCTTGACAGGAACTCCAGCGCCAGCCAGGATTTCTGCCGCCACGCGCGCCGCCCGTTGCGACGCAAAGCGCGTATCGTAGCCAATAATGACGCCACGCGAAGGGTCTTCGTGCTTCAGTACGTATGAGGCGATTGCTCCCGCCACCCGGCGCACGTTATCAAACGTGAAGTCATCGGCGATAATTCCGCGCCATCCGTCGGTACCAAACTTGATGTTGGTCATTGGTCTTTAGTCGTTAGTCGGTGGTCAGTAGTCGGTAGTCTTGGTTTTGCCAACGACCAGCGACTATCGACCAACGACCATCTCACACCAGCTTGTGTAGCTTCTTCTCGTCGAGGTGCTTGACGATCTTTCCCACGTCCTGCGCCTGTTGGCGCGTCGTAATGAGAAGTGCGTCGTCTGTTTCGACGACCACTAGGTCGTCTACTCCGACCACGGCCACGAATTTTCCTGGCGCATGTATGTAGTTTCCTGACGCATTCAAGGTGAACACACCCTCGCCCAAAATGAGGTTGTCCTCTGCGGGACGGCTCTTGGCGACATGATGTTCGTGCAGCGCTGTCCACGATCCCAGATCGTTCCAGCCAAAATCCGCAGGAAGACAAAAGATGTTCGACGACTGCTCGCCCTTCGCCGATCGCGGCTCGAGCAGCGCGTAGTCAACGCTGATGTTCTCGCACGCGGGATACAGTTTGCGGAAGGTCGCCGTGAACTTATTCGTTCCAAAGGTCGCTGCAATCTTTTCGAGAATCGCGGCGGTCTTAGGAAGATGCTCGGTCAGCGCGCTGGCCAGCGTGCGCGCACTCCAAAGAAACATGCCGCTGTTCCAGAAATAATTGCCCGCCGCCACAAACTGCGCGGCGACTTCTGCTTTCGGCTTCTCGGTGAAACGCCGCACCCGCATCGCGTCGCCGGACTTCGCGCCGACTTCGATGTATCCGTATCCGGTCTCGGCGCGCGTGGGACGAATCCCAAGCACCACGATATTCTCACCGGCCGCGGCGATCTCCACGCCTTTCGCGAGGACCTGGCGATATTCCTTCTCGTTTGCGATGACATGATCAGACGGGAACATTCCGATCACCGCGTCAGGGTCGCTGCGCAGAAGAATGAACGCGGCGAGGCCAATCGCGGGCGCAGTATTGCGGCCCAGGGGCTCCGCGACGATCTGCTTTTTATTCAAGCGAGGAAGTTGGCGGCCGATCTCCCGCTGCAGAGTCTTCATTGGTGATGATCCAGAAATTCTTCGGCGAGGCCATAGGCAGCAGCCGCGCTACCGTCTGCTGGATCATGGTCTGTTTGCCGTCGAGGGCCAGCAATTGCTTCGATCGGCGTTTGCGGCTCAGCGGCCAGAAGCGTGTGCCGCGCCCTCCCGCGAGAATCACCGGATAGAAATTTGATTCGTGTTTGGCCAATGCTTTACCCAAGCTACATTCTCACCGCTGGCTCCGGCAAAGTCTCTCCCGGAACCGAGGCTCGCAGAAACTCCACCGCCCACTGCGGACGCACGCTGAATTCCTCGAGTGTCGCGGGAACTACCACCGCATCGCCTTTCGCAAAGGTGACGGGCTCCATCCCCGCGGCTTCGACAATCCCACACCCCTCGACCGCGACCATGATCTGCACGGAATTCTTGTTCGACCGATCGCGCGTGGAAAAATTGTGAGGCCACTTCAGCTCAAACATGTCGACGGCAAAGTATGGGGCCTCAACCAATACCGAGCGCCGGTTCGCACCATTCACCGCTTGTGGCGCGGGCCGCAGCACTTTTCCTGACGTGGCGTTCTCTTTCACCGCCGCCAGTCCCTGCTTCAAGTGCAATTCGCGCGGACGCCCGTAATCATAAAGACGGTAGGTCGTGTCCGACTGCTGCTGCGTTTCCACAATCACCGATCCCGGGCCCAGCGTGTGCACCGTGCCTCCGGCGACGTAAATCATCTCGCCTTGATACACATTGATCCAGTTGAGCAATTCCTCTGCACGGTTCTCATGAATCGACTTCTCGAACTGTTCTCGCGTGACACCGGGCTTCAGACCTAACCCAATTTGGGATCCCGGCTTGGCGTGCGCCACGTACCAGCATTCTGTCTTGCCCCAGGGCTCACCGACTTCGCGCGCTCGGGAGTCGTCAGGATGCACCTGCACAGAAAGTTTCTCGGCGGGAAAAAGGAACTTCAACAAAAGCGGGAACCGCTTCTCGTCGCGAGCCGCTTCGCCCACCAGTTCGCGTCCGAAGCGCGAGCTCAACTCTGAGAGAGTGCTGCCTTTCAGTAGTCCGTTCGCTACTTTGCAAGCATCGCCAGTGAGCCACGACTCGCCAATCTTCTCGGCGAAATGATGGTTGGGATAAATCGGACCCAGATCCTGTGTCCCCCACGGGCGTGGATCAAACGCTGGCGACATCAGAAATGGGTACAGTTCACTCATGCGCAAAAAGTTGCACGCGCAGATCAGCGCGCGTCTTCGAATTCACATTAGCACGAAGCAAGTCGGGCAGAGGCCCCGCCCGACTCAGATTGCAATTTCGCTCAAGCTACAACGCGCCCAGAAACTTGCGCATTCTCTCCAACCCGCGATCTAGTTCCGCGATCGAGGTGGCGTAGGAAACCCGTATGTGGTCCGACGTTCCGAAGCCCTCTCCCGGAACCGTGGCCACATGAGCTTCGCGCAATAACCTACCAGCGACATCGGACGCCGATTTCACGCCGCTGCGTCCAAAGAACGCAGAGATGTTGGGATAAGCGTAGAAGGCACCTTCCGGCATCGTGCACTTTACGCCGGGAATCGAGCGGAGGCCATTTACCACGTGATCGCGAAGACGAATATATTCCTCCCGCATATCGCTGACGCATTGCTGCGGTCCGTTTAGGGCCGCGACCGCAGCTTTCTGCACGATCGAAGTCGCGTTTGAAGTCGACTGGCTTTGCAGCTTCTGCATTGCACTGACCAGCGGGGCAGGCGCCAGCGCATATCCCAAGCGCCATCCGGTCATCGCATAGGTTTTCGAGAGCGAGCCCACAATCACCATGCGATCGCGATACTCGCGCAATGCCCCTACCGAAAATTGCTTCCCCGTGTAGTTAAGGTAGACGTAGCACTCGTCCGAGATCACCCAGATACCGCGCTCGCTGGCAAAACGCACCACGGCGCGCAAATCTTCTGGGGACATCACAGCGCCCGAAGGATTCGACGGCGAGTTCAAAATGATCAGCTTGGTCCGCGGAGTTACTAGCCGTTCGATCATCTCGGCGGTCAAGCGAAAGCCCTGCGCCTCGTCGGTTTCTAGCAATACACAATTTCCGCCGGCATAGCGCACGATGTCTTTGAACGACACCCAGTAGGGGACGGGCAAAATCACTTCGTCGCCGTGATCGACAAGAATCTGGATCGCATTGAACAGTGCGTGCTTGCCGCCGGTCGAAGCGATGGACTCTTCGCGCTTATAGTCGGAACCGAAATCCGTCGCGTGACGACGCACAATTGCGTCGCGCAACTCGGCCGTGCCGCCGACGGCCGTGTACTTGGTGAAATTGCCCTGGATCGCCGCGATGGCCGCATCCTTGATATGCTGCGGCGTCGAGAAATGCGGCTCGCCCGCGCCGAAATCGACAACGTCAATCCCTTGCTGGCGCAGCTTGTCGGCTTCCGCGACCACAGCCATGGTGGCGGAGGGCTCAATGCGGTTGATGCGATCGGTCAACTTAACAGCGTGTGCGGCTTCCGTAACTGGGGTCATGCTCGTTTTCCTGTTCTTGGTTTTCTTGCGTGCTGTAACTTGACTGCGGGGTCCAATTTTTCCCGCAGTCGCTGCTCGACCAACTCAGGGACCAGATCCTGGACTGATCCCCCTAACTGTGCGACTTCCCTTACCAGCTTCGAACTGAGATAGGAATACTGCTCGGCCGGCATCATGAACACGGTCTCGAGGTCGGGCCGCAGTTTGCGGTTCATCAACGCCATCTGCAATTCGTACTCGTAATCGCTGATAGCGCGAATGCCGCGCAGCACCGCGCGTGCGCCCATTCTGGTGGCGTAGTCGACGGTCAAGCCGTCGAAGGTATCTACCTGAACATTCTTGAAGCGCTCGGTCAGGGCTTCGAGCATCAGACGGCGCTCTGCCAGGCTGAACAGCGGAGATTTTTCCGCATTGCGCAGAACCGCCACAATCAACTCGTCGAAAATCTGGCTGCCGCGTGCAATCAAGTCCAGATGCCCGTTGGTCGGCGGATCAAATGACCCCGGGTAGATGGCGATGACTTTTTTCAATGGGCCTCTTCCAACATCCGTACGGAAAGCAGTCAGGGTGGAGTACAGAAGATTCTATTCGGGTGGGAAAGGGATGGCAATCGCTTTGGCAGAAGGAAAAGGGAGGTCGTTAGTCGAGGAACATGCCCGCGACTAACGACCAATGGTGAACCATTACTTTCTCGCGGCGGCTACCTTTGCGGGCTCCGGAGGAGCGCTCGGCATCGTGGTCACGCGAGCGGCGGATGGCGTCGGCGTGGCAGCTGCGGCCGGAGGCGGCGTCGCCGCCGGCAGCCCTAGCTGCTTGCGCACTTCCGCGTCCAACTTAGCATAGGTATCGCGGTTGTCTTTCAGGAACTGGCGAGCGTTTTCGCGTCCCTGGCCAATTCGCTCAGTCTTGTAGCTGAACCACGATCCAGATTTCTCCAGCAACCCATGGGTCACCGCCAGATCGAGCAAATCGCCTTCGCGCGAAATGCCTTCGCCGTAAAGAATGTCGAACTCGGCCTCGCGGAACGGCGCGGCGACCTTGTTCTTGACCACCTTGACCTTGGTCCGCGACCCAGTCACGACGTCGCCTTCTTTAATTGCGGCGATGCGGCGGATATCCACCCGCACCGACGAATAGAACTTCAACGCGCGCCCGCCTGTCGTAGTCTCAGGATTGCCGAACATCACGCCGATCTTCTCGCGAATCTGGTTAATAAAGATCAGGCAGGTACGTGATTTCGAAACTGTTCCCGTCAGCTTGCGAAGCGCCTGCGACATCAACCGCGCCTGCAGCCCCATGTGACTGTCGCCCATTTCGCCATCGAGTTCAGCTTTCGGAACCAGCGCAGCCACCGAGTCGACAACCAGAACATCAATCGCGCCCGAGCGCACCAGCGCTTCGGTAATTTCAAGCGCCTGCTCGCCATAATCGGGCTGCGAAACCAGCAGGTCGTCCACGTTCACGCCAAGCTTCTTGGCATAGCCGGGATCAAGTGCGTGCTCCGCGTCCACAAATGCCGCCATGCCGCCGGTTTTCTGTGCCTCAGCCACCACTTGCAAGGCGATCGTCGTTTTGCCGGACGATTCCGGTCCGAAGATTTCAACCACGCGTCCGCGCGGGAATCCGCCCACGCCCAGCGCCGCATCGAAAGAAATCGCACCTGTTGGAATGACCGCGATGGGAACGATGGCTTCCTTCGATCCCAGCCGCATGATGGAGCCTTTGCCAAACTGCTTTTCGATCTGCGCAAATGCCAGCTCAATCGCTTTTGCTCGTTCGTCTGCCATAAGAGTGCTGCCCTCGTTGAATTTTTGGGTATGAGAACCCATGTAGGCTACACCCACGGGCTGGGAGGTCGTAAGTGTTCGCCGTCACAAAGCTGTGGAAAGATTATCACGTTAGCGAACAAAAGGCGAACCAATATCGCGCAGGACTCAATCAGGTCAACGGAGCAGGTGGATTTCCGATTTTCAATTGCCAATTGCCAATTTGGAAACATACGTTCTTCAATCAACAATTAACAATTTCTACACCACCAGTTCCGCCAGAATCGTTCCCTCTTCCATATCTGCTTCCAGCCTGAATCCCAGCTTCTGGCAGATCGCCCGCATCTCACGATTCTCCGTGAGGATCGTCGAAACTACTCGCTCCAGCTTTTCGTCGTGCGCCACCACGATCAGCCGCCGGTAAAGTTCTGTCCCCATGCCCTGATGCTGGAAGCGGTCGTCGACCAGCACGGCGAGCTCCGCCTCATTGCGGCCACGCAATTTGCTAAGTCGGCCAATGCCGACGATCTCTGGCGTACCGTCTTCTCTCTTATGTTCCACCACGAAGGCCATCTCGCGGTCGTAGTCGATGAAACAAATCCGCGTAAGCCGTTCGTGCGCGGTGCGCTGGCTGAGCTTGAGAGGCTGGAAATAGCGGAGGTAAACCGTCCGCTCTGACAATGCCTGGTGCAACTTGATCAACAGCGGCTCGTCCTCAGGGCGAATGGGACGGATCACGGCGTCGTCTCCATTCTTCATCGTCCACGGCTTCACGTATTGCGTGGGATAGGGCCGAATCGCCAATCGCGGCAGCTTCTCGGATGTCACCTCGGGCCCGTAGACCACCACCCGCGCATCGAGCGCCAGCAATTGTTCCGGGGACGCCAGCAGCGGATTAATGTCAATCTCCTTGATCCACGGCTGCTCGACAACCAACTGGCTGAAGCGTACCAACAACTCTTCGAGCGCCTCCATGTCCACAGCTTTGCGACCACGTACGCCCCGTAGCGCCGCGGATACTTTGGTTCGCTCAATCATTCTCCGCGCCAGTGTTGTGTTTAGCGGCGGCAAGGCGAGAGAACGATCTTTGAAAACCTCGACCAGTTGACCACCGGTACCGAACAACAACACGGGACCAAACTGCGGATCGACGCTGCTGCCCACAATCAGCTCGTAACCATCGAGCTTGATCATCGGTTGCACCGTGACTCCCAGAAAATGTTCCGCGCCGGCTTTTTCCTTCACCGACGCTTCAATCTGCCGGTAGGCCGTGCGCACGCCGTCGGAATTTCTTATGTTGAGTTGCACTCCGCCGACGTCGGTCTTGTGCGTAATCGTTTCCGACCAAAGCTTCAGGACGACCGGATAGCCAATCTCGTTCGCGCGCTCAACCGCATTGGCCTCTGATGCTGCCGTCACCGTGGTAACGGTCGCGATCCCGTACGCATTCAGCAGTTGTTTCGACTCCACCTCAGTCGAGATCGCCCGCCCCGCCTCGCGAACTTTGTTCAACAGCCTCTCAGCCCCTATCCGATCATGCCCCTCTTCTCCTTCTCCGCGAAGCACTGGCGTCTCATAGAGCCCGCGCAGGTTGTAGCTGTAGCGCCACATGTATTGGAAAACTCTCGCTGCCGTGTCAGGAAATGGAAACGTGGGAACTCCGGCGCGATTGAGAATGTCGACCCCCGCCGCGACCGCCGCCCCGCCCATCCAACTGGCGATCACCGGCTTGCCGGTACTCTGTGCATACACCTTGAGGTGTTCGGCAGTCTGCGTCGGCTCCGCCATGCCTTGCGGGCAAATCACCGCCAGCAGTCCATCGACTTCGGGATCGTGCGCCGCGATCTCGACCACCTTTGCGTACTTGTCCGGCGACGCATCTCCTAAAATGTCGATGGGATTGTTATGGCTCCAATGCGGCGGCAGCAGCGCGTCAAGGGCCTCCATCGACTTCTCAGTGAGCACAGCCAGTTCGCCGCCGCTCGCAATCAATGAATCGGCTGCCAACACGCCAGGACCGCCAGCGTTCGTTACGATCGCAAGCCGAGGACCTCGCGGACGCGGCTGCTTGGCCAGCACCTCTGCCATGTAAAACAAATCGGCGATGGTCTGCACTCGTAGCACGCCGCAGCGCCGGAAGGCTGCTTCCAGCACTTCATCGCTTCCCGTCAACGATCCTGTATGCGAAGCTGCGGCATGCGCTGCCGCCTCGGTGCGTCCGGCCTTGATCACTATGACTGGCTTGTTCAGCGAAACTTCACGCGCCGCCGACAAGAACGATCGCGCATCTCCCACCGATTCCATGTACATCACGATGCTGTGCGTTCTGGGATCGTTCCCCAGGTAGTCAATTAAGTCGCCCCAACCGACATCAAGCATCGATCCGACCGAGACAAACGCGCTGAAGCCCACCATTTCTTTCTGGCACCAGTCGAGAATTGCCGTACACAGCGCTCCGCTCTGACTGATGAACGCCACGTTCCCAGGACGCGCAATGTTCGGCCCGAACGTTGCATTGAGCCCGCTGATCGGATTCATGACCCCCAGACAATTCGGCCCGATCAGGCGCATGCCACTTCCGCGCATGCGATCCACAATCTCGCGTTCAAGTTCTTTGCCCTTTTCTCCGTGCTCCTTGAACCCAGCGGAGATCACAATGCAGCCGCGCACTCCCGCATCGACGCATTCGCTGATAATGTCAGGGACCGTGACTGCCGGAGTCACCACGACCGCCAGGTCCACCGGTTCCGGAATCTCATCGATACGGCGATAAGCCTTGATTCCTAGCACGCTGCTCCGCTTCTCGCTCACCGGATACACCGTGCCGCCAAACGGACTGCTGACCAGACTCCAAAGTACCGCCCGGCCAATGCTTCCCTGGCGTTCCGTCGCGCCAACCACGGCAACATTGTGCGGAGCGAAAATCGCATCCAGCGGATGACTTTCCGACCGCAGCACGTCATGCGCGCGGTCATGCGCCGGCTGCGGCTTACTGCTCTTGTTCACTGATTTCGCGATGCTCATAGGCCTTGAGAGTGTACCTCCAGCCCACACACCCGTCTGTGACTTATGACCACAGGGGCCGGGCGAGTGCGCGATTTATGCCGGTAACCGTTACTGATTCCTGGATGCACTTTCGATTTGGGCGAATTCCGTCAGTTGGAATACAATTCCTCCCCACCGGGACAACCCCTGTTTTGTCGGTTCAGGCGGGAGTGCGTCCTGCGTATGTTGATAGAGATCCCACAAGGAGAATCTAGCCATATGAAGAAGCTGCTCACGCTGCTGTTCGCTGCCGCCCTCACCCTTTCGATGTCTTCCTTCGCCCTCGCCCAGAATGCCGGATCGACCTCGACCGATTCGAGCAAGATGGACAAAAAAGATATGAAGAAAGATAAGAAGGCTGCGAAGAAAGATAAGAAGGCCAAGAAGGACGACATGAAGAAAGATGACATGAAGAAAGACGACATGAGCAAGCCTCAGTAGTCGTTTGGACCGTCGTCAACACAGCCCCGGCCGCTCGCCGGGGCTTTACGTTTGCCGGCAAGAAGTTGGCCAGACGGTCAGCAAATTCGAACACTCGGCGAGCTCGAGCATCCCGGGGTTGTCATCATAAGTGACTCATTTCAAGTATGTTGCCTCGCCTTAGACCTGACTCGCTTGGCCCACCAATTTTCCTGCCGGAAAATTTACCTGCGTCGGCATCCCAAAACCCGTAGTAAAATCCGCCCATTCAACTCTGCCTTTTCGGGCAGTGTGGGGTATGACGCGTTCTGCGTCATCACGTCTCGTACGTCGGAGGTTGTGCATGGAACCTCGGGCCCTGGGCAGTTCGTCTTCGGCAACCACAACGGAAAAATCTCAAACGATTCAGCGTGAAGGCCGCAATGTGTGGATCCTCACCGCTTACGGGATCTCAGGCCTGGCACTGATCGGTGTGCTGGCCTATTACTTCAGCGATTTCGTCACGCACTAAAGCGCCGAAGAGTCTGTCACGATATAGAAACGTCGCACTGAGCGTAGATCTCACGCCCTCAGGTGTTGTGTACTCCTTTTTCCCAGTTAGCGATTCGCGTGTCTCATCTTCAGAAATCGTCCGCGAATTTTGCACATCCCTTACGTGCTACAATGAGCGCGCTGAAAACGTTTCTCCTAATCAGAATTCCCCACATTCTTTACTAGATACGGACTGATTCTGTGGCCCACGACCCGTCGAAAACTGCCACCATCACTTATGCCGACGCTGGCGTCGACATCGACCGCGCCAACCGCACAAAAAAGCGGATCAAGTACCTTGCTCACAAGACCTTCACCCGCGGCGTGCTCAGTGAAATCGGTGGTTTCGGCGGCCTGTTTTCCGTGGACAAGACGAAGTTCCCCGATCCTGTCCTGGTCTCGAGCGTAGACGGCGTCGGCACCAAGCTGAAACTCGCATTCGAGATGGGAGTGCACCACACCGTGGGCGCCGACTTGGTCAATCACTGCGTCAACGACATCGCGGTGCAAGGCGCGACACCGATGTTTTTCATGGATTACCTCGCCACCGGCAAGCTTGAGCCCGAAATCGCGGAGAAAATTATCGAAGGACTCGCCGACGCTTGCAAGCACAACGGCTGCGCCCTGATCGGCGGGGAAACCGCCGAGATGCCCGGCTTTTATCCCGATGGGGAATACGATCTCGCGGGATTCATCGTGGGCGTAGTCGAGCGCGAGCGCATCATCACCGGCAAAGCAGTTGAAATCGGAGACGTGGTTCTCGGCCTCGCTTCGAACGGACTGCACACCAACGGCTACTCTCTCGCCCGCAAGTTGCTCTTCGAAGTCGCCCACTACACGCCCGAAACTTACGTGAACGAATTGAAGGGCAAAGTCGGCAACGAATTGATGCGCACTCACAAAAGCTACTGGCCGGCGATCAAGCGGTTGGTGGATGGCGAGTGCGTCTCCGCCATGGCCCACATCACCGGCGGAGGCATCACCGAAAATCTTCCCCGCGTGCTGCCCCGCGGCGTCGCCGCGGTCATTGAAATGGGCTCCTGGCCGATCCCACCGATTTTCGAGCACATGCAAACCTTGGGCAACGTTCCTCAAGACGAAATGCTGCGCACCTTCAACATGGGATTAGGCATGCTGCTGGTGGTCCCATCGAAGAAATTCAAGAAAGCGCAGACAGTGCTGGAGCGCGCCGGAGAAAAGGCCTTCACCGTGGGAAGAATCGTGAAGGGCGAGAGGAAAGTGATCTACACGTAAGAAATTTACGATTTGCGATTGCCGATTTTCGATTTAAAACCCAACACCGAACAGATTTGTCATCCTGAGCGAAGTGAGGCGAAGCCGAACGTAGTCGAAGGACCTTGCGTTTTCCCTTCTTCGACTTATCTCTTCAGCAAATCCACCGGCTCCCTTACATCCGTCACCCGCAAATATTTTGCCAGTGCCGGATATCTCTTCGCCACCGCCTCATACATCTCGTACGCCACGGTCCGGTAAGAAATATGCCCCGCCGGTCCGGTGCGCAATTCTGAGATGTACACGACCTCGGCAAAATCCATCTTGAACAAGGTTCGCTTGCGATAAGCCAGCGGAATCGCGTACTGCGCGTTCTCCGCCGCCTCGTTCGTGTTGCCCGAGGTCAACTTGCCAACCGCCGCAGCCGTGCGCTTCATTACGGAATCGTAGCTCCCTACCGCCCCCGCCGCTTGCAACTCCTCCGGAGTGTCATAGCCGTGCGCGGTCGTGAATCCCTGCCCAATCTGCACGCAGCGCCGGTGGCGGTGCATGTCGCGGAACCCGCCCACGTCCATCAGAATGTCGAAGCGAAATTGCTGACCCGCGCAAAAAGCCCGCTGCATCTCGTCATGACGCCCACGGTGCCGCAGGCCAAGATCGATGATCTCGCGCCGCTTGTGATCGCCCGCAGCCTCCACTGCTTCGCGAATCTGCCGGTAGGGATAGTGACAATGCTCATAGAGCAGCGTCGTCGCCAACTCGACTTCCAGCGGTTCGTCTTCCAGCAGGTCGACTGTCTTCGCGCCTGCGATCGCCGCGTTGCCCATCAGATCGGCGGCCGCCTGCCGCATCTCTCGCCGCGTCTCGATCTCGTACTGATTAGGATCGGCATACTTCACCAGCGTCGGCGCCACCCGCACTTCGCGCAGCAGTTCCTGCTTTGCTCGCTCCGCCAATTCGGGCGCGGCCACTCGAATCTGCTCGACCAAACTCCGCAGCGACTCTGCATTCACGTTGTATGCGGGAGAGGTCGCCGCCTGCTTCAACAACTCTCCCAGCATGCGCACTTCTTTATGCGTATGTGCCAGCAGATGCGCCACCTGCGTCTCAAGCGTGCGCGCATTCACAATCTCGCCCAATGAAGTGTTGGTGGACAGCGGCAACAGGTACCGCGAGATATCGAACGCCCGGGCCTTCAACGTGCGCTCGTATGCGTCCTGCTTCATCTCCTCCGGCTTCGGCGTGATGCTCATCAGGTAATGAAACATCCGCTCCGAAGTCGCTTGGTATTCGGAGAAAAGACTCTCAACAGTCTCGCGATATAAACTTCGCGACGCCTCGTCAGTTCCAAAATCCGGAGTGAAATATCCGCTTTTCTTGAAATCCTGATAGCGCGTCGAGCGCTCCTGCCCATCCCAACGCTGCTCGTCAGCCACGGCGATCGCAGCCAGGATGGAGAGCTTCTCGATGGCCAGCGCAATGTGCGCTAAATCTGCAATCGAACGGTGTCCGTACTGGAAGTAGAAGGTATTGAGAAATTTCTCCGCCTTCTGCGAACTGATTTCCTTGAGCGACTCCTTCATCGACAGCGAAGATCGCGAATACTTCGCCATGGCATAGGCCTGGATTTCGGGCTCGACCCCGTAGACGGCAAAGACCTCGACGGCGGGAGTTTCAATAGAGGCGTGGTTCGACTTTTCCGCGGTGGCCGTTACTTCAGACATTCCGATGATTGACCTCAACAATGAAGGAGTGTTGGAATCTTACTTGCCGTCACCAACCCACGCAAACGATTCATATCGGGGCATGGCTTCAGGCATACCGCAATGGATTGCACATTAGACCGGCTTTAACCGCTGCGCCGAGGCGAGACGTGCCGTACCAGTCCCGGCACTCCTGCTTACTTTTGTGACTTTTCAGCTCCGACTTGAATCAGATATAAAAGAAATGACCCAAATTCATTCATGATGCGATCTTTCGTTATTTCTTTGGCAGTACTTTTGTCTTTTGCGGGTGTCGCTACGGCTCAGGTTCCTTTTGCAGCCCCTTCGGCCGACGGTCCTTCTGTGTGGATTGCGCCTCTGGTCGAAGACTCCGGCGCCGTGCGCGCTCCGCTGCCCTCGCTCGACTCGCCGATCGCGCTTCCGCGGATGTCTCCGGACCTCGCTTTGCGCACCTACGAAAACCGTATCGCCGTGCAAAATAGCCAGCTTGTCGGGTATTCCGCCGACAGCCTGATTCGCGCAGAACTTCCCGACACTTCACAGTCGGGCGAGTTCGAACTCCAGCGGCATTACGTCGCTCCCCGCACGTTGGAGTTCAAACCTGTGCATTTCAGCGGTGACGGCTTCGTCAAAACCAACATCATCGCGCGCCTGCTGCAGTCCGAGGTCGATCATCTTCAGAAAGATGATCTCTCGATGAGCGCGCTCAGCTCCACGAATTACAAGTTCGCTTACAAGGGAACCAGCGACGTCGATGGACGCAGCGTTCACGTCTTTCAAGTGAAGCCGCGCAAGAAGCGTGCCGGGCTCTTCAAGGGGCGGATTTTCCTCGATGCCTACAGCGGAAGCATGGTGCGCGCCGAAGGCAGCGTCGTGAAGTCGCCATCGTTCTTCGTGAAAAAAGTCGAGTTCGTGCAGGACTACGCCGACATCGACGGCTTCACCTTGCCGACGCACGTACACTCCGAAGCCGTCGCCCGCATCGTCGGACGCACGGTTGTCGACATCTACCAGCGCGACTACCAACCAGTGTCCAGTCCAGTGCAGGCCAGCCAGCAAACGCCGACGCTATAAACTTTATCAAGCGAAGAGGACGGGCGCCGCAGTCCATCTGACTGACTGTAGTTGCGCCCATCATTCCTTTTCCATATCCTGCCCTCACCGATGGGACAAGCCCCTGAAAATCTCCTGCTTGAGCTGTTCGCCATCTTCGTCGCCGCAAAGGTGCTCGGAGAGCTCTTTGAACGCCTGCACGTCCCCGGTGTGCTGGGCGAAATCGCCGCCGGAGTGATCCTCGGCCCCTTCGCTCTCGGCCTGGTCCACAGCAGCGACACGCTTCACTCCATTGGAGAAATGGGGGCGATCTTCGTCCTCTTCAGCGCGGGTCTGGAAACCAGCGCACACGATCTGATCCGGGTGGGACGTAAAGCGTTGATGGTCGCCATCCTCGGTATCATCGTCCCCTTTATCCTCGGATTTTTCTACATGAAGCTGCGGGGCGACGCCTCCACCGAGGCGATCTTCGTCGGCGCCGCCATGGTCGCCACCAGCGTCGGCATTACCGCACGCGTTCTCGGAGACCTCGGTGTCCTGGCCACCCGCACCGCCAAGATTATTCTCGCCGCGGCTGTGTTTGACGACATCCTGGGTATGGTGCTGCTCGCGGTTGTTGCCGGACTCGCCATGGGCGGTGGCCTCGAATGGCTGCATCTCGGCGTTCTTCTCACCGAGGCTACCGCTTTCGCGCTCTTTATGATTTTCGTCGCCCCGCGTATCGTTCGCCGTATTCATCCTGGCGTCGAGCGGCTGTCAACGCAGAATGCCTCTCTGGTCGTCGCCCTCGCGTTGTGCCTGTTCCTCTCCTGGCTCTCCGCAAAAATCGGCATGGCGGCCATCATCGGCGCTTTCTTCGCCGGCCTCATGTTCGCTGACTACGCGCCGCACTGGAACCTGATCCCGCGCGTCAGCGGCATCACCGAATTCCTCGCGCCGTTCTTCTTCTTCTCCATCGGCTCACAACTGAATCTGAAACTGTTCAACGGAAGCGTGCTGCTCGCGGCAACCATCGTCTCGGTTTTCGCTGTAGCTTCGAAGCTGATCGGTTGTGGCCTGCCGCTTCTCAGCGAAGGATGGACTCCCGCCCTGCGTGTAGGAATGGGTATGGTTCCTCGGGGAGAGGTCGCTCTTATCGTCGCGGTGGTGGGATTGCAGTCCGGCATTGTCACGCAGTCCACCTATGCCATCGTGGTCTTCATGACCGCCGTCACCACCATCGTCGCGCCTCCGGTGTTGCGCTACCTGTTTCGCGGCGAAGCCAAACAGCTCGCCTAGAGACGGCGGTCGCAGCTGTCCGCTCAAGAAACAAGCGCTCGACAGGTATAATCTCGCTTCCACCAGGAGGAGCCCCGCAATGAGTCTTTCCGGTCGCGTCGCGCTGGTCACCGGCGCTTCGCAAGGCATAGGACGCGCCTGTGCTCTCAAACTAGCGCAGTCCGGCGCCACCGTCGCGCTCGCTGCCCGCAATCAAGAGAAGCTCGACCAATTGGCCGCTGACATCGCCTCCGCCGGCGGAACCGTCGCCGTCTTCCCCTTCGATGTCGCCGAAGAGGAGCAGATCAAATCAGGATTCAAAGCCGCCATCGCGCAATTCGGCAAGATCGACATCCTGGTCAACAATGCCGGCATCACCCGTGACCAACTCGTCATGCGCATGAAGCGCGCCGATTGGGACGCCGTCATCAACACCAATCTGACCTCCGCTTACCTCTGCATTCAACAAGCAATCGGATCGATGCTCAAACAGCGCTGGGGACGCATCATCAACATCACTTCCATCTTCGGACAAATGGGACAAGCCGGACAGGCAAACTACGCCGCTTCCAAAGCCGGACTCATCGGACTCACCATGGCCATGGCCCGCGAAGTTGCCTCGCGCAACATCACTTGCAACGCCGTCGCTCCCGGCTTCATCGAAACCGCCATGACGTCGGTATTAAGCGACGACTTCAAACAGAACGCGCTGAAGATGATTCCGCTGGGCCGCATTGGAACGCCGGATGACGTGGCCAGCGCCGTCGCCTTCCTCGCCTCCGAAGAGGCCAGCTACATCACCGGGCAAGTCCTTAACGTCAATGGCGGCATGCTGATGGGATAGAAGAGTAGCGCCGGCGTCCCGCCGGCCAGTGAAACGCAAATGAAAATATTGTCGCTGATCCTCCTCCTCGCTCTCCCATCCTTCGCCGCCACTGCCAAACCCGTGTCCTACAAGTCCGGCGACGAAACCGTGCAAGCCATTCTCTACACGCCCGAAGGAAAAGGCCCATTCCCGGGCATCGTCGTCATCCACGAATGGTGGGGACTCAACGATTGGGTGAAAGACCAAGCCACGAAACTCGCCGATCAAGGCTACGCCGCGCTCGCCATCGATCTCTATCGCGGCAAGGTCGCCACCACCCCTGACATGGCCCACGAAATCATGCGCGGAGTCCCCGAAGACCGCGCCGCGCGCGACCTGCACGCTGCCTTCGTGTTCCTCAAGTCGCAGCACAACATCAAGCCCGACCGTATTGGCTCCATCGGATGGTGCATGGGCGGCGGCTATTCTCTCGATATGGCGCTTACCGAACCTGCGCTCGCCGCTACCGTTATCAACTACGGAAGTCTCGCCACCGACCCGACTGCGCTCAAAAAGATTAACGCGCCCATCTTCGGCCTCTTCGGTGCGCAGGATCACGGCATCACTCCCGACGATGTGCGAAAGTTTGAAACGTCACTCAAGCAAATGGGAAAGAAGATCGATGTCACCATCTATCCCGATGCCGGACATGCCTTTGAAAATCCCAGCAACAAAACCGGTTACCGTGCCGCCGACACCGCTGATGCGTGGAAGCGCACAACCGACTTCCTTGCCTCCACTTTGAAGAAGTAGCGCGGCATACGCACCGCCTACGCCTGAACCAACTTCGCGGCAACCAATTTCCACTTGCCAGAAGTTACTACTCTGGTTACTATTCACCCATTCCTAGGAGACTCCATTGCAGGTTTTCTCTATGAACATCGGCGAGACCATCCGCAACTACCGCCTGCAGAAAGGCATGTCCCAGGGAGACATCGAAAAACGCACCGGCCTGCTCCGCTGTTATCTTTCCCGCGTCGAGAACGGACACACCATCCCTTCGCTCGACACGCTTTCGAAAATCGCCGGCGCCATGGAACTTCCGCTGTCTCAATTCTTCTCCGAGTCTGGACACACCAACGGCTCGAAAGGATTGCCGCAACTCTCCGATGACGAAGTCCGCTTCCTCAGCCAAATCCGCCGCTACTCTGTCAGCCTCAATGACAGCGACCGCAAACTGGTCCTCGCCATGGTGAAAAAGATGGCGTCCAACTCAGCAAAGTAGGAAACCGGACCTCGGACCTCGGACTTCGGACCTCAGGCTTCGGACCTCAGACTTCGGATTTTCAGACCAACCTTCCTGCCGACGCTCCCGTCCATCTGATTATTCAGTCACAAAGCGGCGCCAGAAGAGGAACGATGTCGGGGTGCGCAGCGCTTTAAGGCCCGAGGTACTTCTCGATCTAGGTGCCGATAAGACGTGCTGAAGTCTGAGGTCTGAAGTCCGAAGTCCGAAGTCCGAGGTCCGAGGTCCGAAGTCCGAGGTCCGAAGTCCGAGTCTGCCCCCTTACTTTCGTACCATCCCCATCGTGACCTCTTGCAACCCCCTCTCCACCCATAAACTTGTTCTCTGGAGAGGTCTCGTGACCATCGACGAAGAACTGAGCCTGCTTGACTCCCAACTCCGCCGGTTGAAGATCGAGTACGAGATCTATTTCAACAACCCCACCAAGAAGCCCCCCGCTGACGTCGAATGGAAAGTCCTCAGCCTGCTGCGCAAGTTCAGTGAAGGACGCCTGAGCTTTTCACAGCGCTATCGCTACAACGAAATGGCCCAGCGCTATGCCATCTATAGCGACTTGTGGCGCAAGAAGAGCCGCATTCGCGAGGAAGGTTACCGCCGCCCGCAAGACGCGCTGCTCTCCATTCAGGGTCTGCGCCCAGAAGAGCACGAGCCGCAACACAAAGTTTATGGGGTGAGCCAATCCGGAGCCGCCGCCGCTGCCGCCCCGGCCCCTGAGCAGCCCTTCTCTATGCAGTGTTCCGATGTGAAAAGCGAACGCGAGCAGGTCGAAAAACTCTACAAAGCCTTAACCGAAGCGAAAACCAAAGCCGGGGAAGCCGTCTCCGGCAACCTCGACAGCTTCGCATCCTTCGTGCAGAAAAAGACCGACCAGATCCGCAAACAATACGGCTGCCAGAGCGTCGAATACACGGTCGAAATGCAGGAAGGCCAAGTCCGCCTCAAAGCCAAAGCGAAAGTCTAGTCGTTGGTCTGTAGTCGTTGGTCGTTGGTCAAACCTCTCTCCAATCCTGAGCGCAGTCGAAGGATCTTGCGTTGCGCCGGATCATGGAGAAAACAGCCGCCGCCACGCGCCTTAGCCAACGACTAACGACGAACGACCAACTACCAGCATCCACAGGCCTCAAGCTGTTAGACTTTCAGGTCTCTTCATCCTTCCGCATTCGAGGCGTGTCATGGCAAAAATTCAGCGTGCCATCTTAAGCGTCACCGACAAGACCGGACTGGTCGACTTCGCCCGCAAGCTCTCCCAACTCGGCGTCGAGCTCATCTCTACAGGAGGCACCGCCAAACTTCTGCGCGACTCCGGCATCACCGTGAAAGATATCTCTGATCTCACGGGATTTCCCGAGATGCTCGATGGCCGCGTAAAGACGTTGCACCCCAAGGTTCATGGAGGCATTCTCCACCGCCGCGAGAACGCCACCCACCGGGCCGCCGTCGCCGAGCACGGTATCCAGCCCATCGACATGGTCGTGGTGAATCTCTACGCCTTCGAAAAAACTGCCGCTAAGCCGGGCGTGCACTTCGAAGAACTCATCGAGAACATTGACATCGGCGGACCCTCGATGATTCGCTCCGCCGCCAAGAATTTTCAGGATGTCGCGGTCGTTACTTCGCCCACCGATTACAACTCCATCGCCGAGGAGCTGGCCAAATCCGGCGGAGAACTTTCCTCCGCGACCAAATGGCGCTTAGCCCAGCGCGCTTTCGCGACCACTGCAGCTTACGATTCCGCGATCGCATCGACGCTCGAACGCGTGAGCGCCAACGGACACTACGAATTCCACGCCCCTGAAGGCTTTCCGAATACCCTGCGCCTCTCTTTCAACAAGATCATGGATCTCCGCTACGGCGAAAATCCTCACCAGAAGGCCGCAATGTATTCCGATGGCACAGGCACCGGCGTCGCCAATGGACACCAGTTGCAGGGCAAGGAGCTCTCCTACAACAACATCGTCGACCTGCAAGCCGCGTGGGATCTCGCGCAGGAATTCGAAGAGCCAGTCTGCGCCATCATCAAGCACACCAATCCCTGCGGCACCGCGACGGGAAAGACTCTGCTCGAAGCCTACAAGAAAGCTCTGGAGTGCGATCCCGTCTCCGCCTTCGGAGGCGTGATCGGCGTGAATCGTCCCATCGACGGAGCTGCCGCCGAAGAGATGGCTAAGCTGTTCCTCGAAGTCATCGCCGCTCCAGGCTTCGACGACGAGGCCAAAGCGAAGTTCGCTTCCAAAAAGAATTTGCGCCTGGTCGAGATCAAAGACGTTCCGCAGAAGTGGGTGTTGAAAAATGTATCAGGGGGAATTCTGGTGCAGGATGCCGACGTTCGTCTTCTCGCCGAGGCCGATCTGAAGGTAGTCACGAAACGCCCTCCCACAACCGAAGAGAAGCGTGCCCTGCTCTTCGCCTGGAAAGTCTGCAAGCACGTGAAATCAAATGCCATCCTCTATGCGCGAGACGGCCAATCGGTCGGCGTGGGTGCAGGACAGATGAGCCGCGTCGATTCCTGCAAGATCGGCGCAATGAAAGCCGTTCTGCCGCTGAAAGGTACAGTTGCCGCGTCCGATGCCTTCTTCCCATTTCCGGACGGAGTCGAGGAGATTGCGAAGGCGGGAGCCACGGCCATCATTCAGCCCGGAGGCTCGGTGCGCGATCAGGAGATCATCGAAGCCGCCGACCGCCTCGGTCTCGCCATGATCTTCACTGGAGTCAGGCACTTCCGGCACTAGAAGGATTGACGAAGTGCGATTTACGATTGTAGAAGTACTGGGAGAAGCCGGTATTGTTGCGGTTTTCAATCGAAAATCAACAATCAAAAATCGACAATTCTCGATTACTTCCGTCATTGCAGAAAACAATGCCGCAAGGGCGCTTTTTTCTCCCGTTCCTTGACTAAGGTTTACAATACTTGGAGCACCCACCCGCAGCGGTCCGGCATCCAATCGCTATGGCTTTGGGATATCGAAGGTCCTCGATGAAAAGTATTCGCCGATCCCTATTTTTGTTCGTTTTCGCCGCAACCGCTTTCGCGCAGCAAACTCCCGCGCCTGAGGCTAAACCAGCCACAGCACCCCCGGCCCGCAAAATAGACCGCGCGGCGGCCTACTACCACTACTCCCTCGCCCACATGTACGAGGAGCAGGTAGCGGTCTACGGGCGCAGTGACCTCGCGAACAAAGCGATTGAGGAATACCGGCTCGCGATCGACGCCGACCCGACCTCTGAATACCTGACCTCCGGACTCGCGGAACTGTATGCGAAAACCGGCCGTATTCGCGATGCAGTCGTCGAAGCGCAAGACATCCTGAAGCGCGATCCGAACAATCTGGAAGCCCACAAATTGTTGGGCCGTATCTATTTGCGTTCGCTCGGACCTGACGCCGACTCCGGTAGCACCAGTTCGCAAAACGTTCTGAAGCTGGCCATTGAGCAGTACGAACAGATCGTCAAACTGCAGCCCGACAGCGTTGACGACCATCTCCTGCTAGGCCGGCTTTATCGCCTCAACAACGACTTGCAGAAGGCAGAAAACGAATTCAAGACGGCAGTAAAGCTCGAGCCTGATTCCGAAGAAGCCATCACTACTCTTGCTTACCTCTACAACGAGGAAGGCGATAGCGCGCACGCGGTGCAGGTGTTGAGTTCTATCCCCGACGCGGCCCGCTCTGCCAAGCTTTATTCCGCGCTCGGTTACACCTACGAGCAGCAGAAACAATACAAGAACGCCATCGAAGCCTACCGGCACGCGGTGGAACTTGATCGCGATAATCTCGATGCCATTCGTGGACTGGCTCAGAACCTGATGAACGATGGCCAGACCGACGCAGCCCTCGAGCAGTACAAGGTCATCGCCGACGCGAATCCTGAAGATGCGCAAACCTACCTGCGCATGGCCGAGATCTACCGCAAAGACGGCAAGTTCGATCTCGCCCTCGAAAATCTGAAAAAGGCCGAGTCCATGGTGCAGGACTCGATCGAGGTTCCCTACAACATCGCCGCCGTATACCAGGCCCAGGGACGCTTCGACGACGCCATCCAGGTTCTGCAGGAGCTCCTCAAGAAGACCGAGAAGCCCGACAATGGCTACACCCAGGGCGAGAAAAACAATCGCGCGGTCTTCCTGGAACGTCTTGGCACGATCTATCGTGACAACGGCAACGATCAATCGGCCGTCGAAACCTTCCGCAAGATGTTGCCTCTCGGCGACGAGAACGCCGAGCGCGGATACCAACAGATCATCGACACCTATCGCGAAGCCAAGCAGTGGCAGCAGGCCACCGATGTCGCTAAAGAAGCGTCTACCAAGCTGCCCAAGAGTCGCGGTCTGAAAATGGTATACGCCGCGCAGCTCGCTGACATGGGCCAGCCCGACGCGGGACTCGACCAGGTAAAGTCGCTGTTGAAAGGCACGCCTGATGACCGCGAGGTCTACATCACGCTCTCGCAGATGTATAGCCGGATGAAGCGCTGGCCCGAAGCCGAAGCCGCGCTCGACAAGGCCGAACAGTTCTCCACCAAAGACGAAGACAAAGAGTACATCTGGTTCCTGCGCGCCTCGGGATACGAACGCCAGAAAAAGTATGACGAGGCGGAGGCGACATTCCGCAAGGTCATTCAGAGCGATCCCCAGAACGCGACGGCCCTCAACTATCTCGGCTACATGCTCGCCGATCGTGGCATGAAACTTGACGAGGCTCTTACGCTTATCAAGAAAGCCGTCGACCTCGATCCCGCCAACGGCGCCTATCTCGACTCGCTGGGATGGGCCTACTTCAAGCAGGGCAAGTACGACCAGGCGGAAGAGAACTTGATTAAGGCTTCGCAGCGCATCGGGAGCGACCCCACGGTCCAGAATCATCTTGGCGATCTCTACCAGAAAACCGGGCGCCTGAAGCTCGCGGCCGCTCACTGGGAGCGAGCCATCAACGAGTGGAACAAAACCATCGCGGCCGAGGTCGACAACACCGAGATGGCGCAAGTGCAAAAGAAACTCGAGTCCGCCAAAGTAAAACTAGCCAAAGAAGACTCGCAGCAGAAATAGTTACATAGGGGCGGCCGCCCGGCTGTCCCCGCTATTTTCCTCTACAACACACAAGTGTTCCAGCTGGAACACTTTGTGGCGGCGGTTCTGTCAGCACTTACTTGTTCTGCTTTTGTTGCAAACGGTTTGACTCATGGTGTTTTCTAGGGTTTCGCGCTACGCAACAGAGCGATGCCGACCAGGACAAAACCAACTCCGGCCAACTTCGCTGGCGAAGCGCTTTCCTTCAAAAGCCAGATGCTCAACGATAACGCTGTAAGCGCCTCCAGTCCCAACACGACAATATAGGTGATCGACATCTGCTCGTCCTGCATGGCGACGGTTTGCAGACAGGCTCCAAAAGCGAAGAACAGGAAGACAAACATACTCGGCCGGAATCTGGAGAGACCATCCGAGAGCTTCATGTAATATCCGCCAACGCTGAAGGAGAGAGCGGCCAGCGAAGCCAGAGCGATGAACTTTTGCATCGTGTCCTCCCATCACAACAAATTTCGCGCGGCTACATACAGTAAGTGCGAAGGGGCGGGAATCCATTGAATCCCACCGAGGAATAGCTGCTCGTGTAGGCGCCGGTATTTAGAATCTCGACGCGATCGCCGCATGCGAGGTCGAGAGGTAGCGTGTAAGCGGTCTTTTCGTAGAGAATGTCGGCGCTGTCGCAAGTCGGGCCGGCAAGGATGACCGGGCCGTTCTCGCCATTGCGTGGCGTGCGCAAGCGATATTTGATGGATTCGTCGAGGGTTTCGGCCAAGCCGCCAAACTTTCCAACATCGAGATAGACCCAGCGCACCGGATCCCGCAGCGACTTCCGCGATACGAGGACGACCTCGCTCTGAATCACCCCGGCCTCTCCCACCAGGGACCGCCCTGGTTCCAACATCAACCGCGGCAAGGAGGAACCGAAGGCGTGGTGCATCGCGTCCTCAATGGCTCGCGCGTAGAGCGCTAGGGGAGGAACCTGCCCTTCATAAGCCACGGGAAATCCGCCGCCAATATTCACTACATTGAGCTTGACGCCTTTGCGAGCGAGTTGCCGGAACAAAGTGGCGGTTTGTTGCATGGGCCGCTGCCACTGTGTGGGATCGATCTGCTGCGAGCCGACGTGAAAGGCGACGCCTAGGGCCTGCAAGCCGAGCGAGGCGCTCACTAGAAGAAGATCCCCAGCCATCTCCAGGTCACAACCAAATTTTCTGGAGAGCGGCCAGCCGGCGTTTTCGCAGGTGGTTTGCAGGCGGCACATGACGCCCGCACCACGAGCGTGCTCAGCAAGCTTCTGCAGTTCAGCTTCGCTATCGAAGGTGAAGCGACGAACGCCGCGCCCGAACGCATAAGCAATGTCGGCCGCCTTCTTGATAGTGTTCCCGAACGACAGGCGGTAAGCCGGCACGCCCAAGGCAAGGCAGAGATCCAATTCGAAGCGGCTGGCTACGTCGAAGCTCGATCCCAAAGCTGCGAGTAAAGCCACGATCTGCTGCTCGGGGTTCGCCTTTACCGCGTAAAAGACGTCCGCCGAAGGAAAGTGTTCCCGGAGTTCGGCGTACTTGGCCTTCACCACATCAAGATCGACGGCCAAGAACGGCGTCTCGGGGCGACTTAAGAGGAACCTTTCGAGCTTGTCGGTTAACAGGAGATGCCGAGAGTTATCGATTTGAGGTGACTCGCGCCTGGGGATTTTGGTGGTCGGCAAAACTGGCGGAGCGATGATGTTGCCGTTCAGCGTTCCTACATTCATGATTCCCATAGCAAACTCCACAGTCTTCTAGTCTCGTGGTGCTAAAGCCGGAATGTTCTTAACTGAGCCGTTACCGCACGCCCGTCCACTGGTTCGCCTGAGCCGTGCGCGGACGTGCCTGAGATGGAGCCTCAGGGCGGGCGTTAAAGCGGCTACTCAGTTTCGCGCCCAGGTGCTTCGCCCAGGCCGCGGCCGATTGCACGCACTCCAGAGTGGAGAAAGCCAAAATTTCGCGTGGCGAAGAAGCCTTAAGAAGCTCGCGATTAGCCGTGGTCTTCATTTTTGCCCCCTTTTAGTGAGCCAGCCAACTGGCGGTTGCCGGCTCCCACACCCGAATTGGCTTCGACTAAGGCAAGACGGATTCCATATGAAAGAAGGAATGGCGGGCCGGCGGGAAGGCGGCAACGGATGGGGTTAGCGGGTTGCCGGGCGCCGGATCGACCTTTCCCGGCACCCAATCGCCAACCGAAGGGTTAGCACGTTAACCGTCTCGTTACTGGGACGCCCTAAAGGGTTGCTAAAATCCGGTTTGCACTGTGCTCAACCCCTACCAGATTCGTGAAGCCACGCGAGACGATATTCCTGAACTGCTCCGCCATCGTCGCGGTATGTATGAAGACATGGGATATGACGAGGATGCGTCTCTGACCGCGATGGTCGAGACGTCGCACTCTTATCTGCGCGAGGCGATGACGAATGGGACGCTGCATGCCTGGGTGGCGGAGGTTGACGGTCGAGTGATTGGCGGCGGGCTGATCATCGTAAGTCCGTGGTTGAGCCATCCCTACGATCGGCAGTGCCGGCAGGCTACGGTGCTGAACATGTATGTTGATCCGGAATTTCGACGGCGCGGGATCGCAAGGCGGCTGATGCAGACGATGATCGACTGGTGCCGCCGGGAAGGCTTCGTCAACGTGTCGTTGCATGCGAGTAAGTTTGGGCGGCCGCTGTATGAGTCGTTGGGATTTGAGCCGACGACCGAGATGAGATTGAAGTTGAAGTAGCATTTGGCAGGTGGCACTTAGCCCTTCTGCGTTCCTGGTGCTCCCATAACCTCATGGCCAAATGCTAAGTGCCAAGTGCTAAGTGCTGCTGTTAAACTCACTTCATGCTCGCCGACTACGCGGTGCGCGTGGAGCAGTCCCGCGGACGCCGCTTCCCCGAGCCTCCACATCCGTATCGCGACGCTTTTCAGCGGGACCGCGATCGGGTCGTCCACTCACGGGCGTTTCGCCGTCTGGAAGACAAGACCCAGGTGTTCACCCGCCGATATTCCGATCACTTTCGCAATCGCCTGACTCACACCATCGAAGTCGCACAGATCGCGCGGACAATCGCGGCGCAACTTGGCCTGAATGTCGATCTGGTCGAAGCTCTCGCGCTGGTGCACGATGTGGGCCATCCCCCGTTCGGACACTCCGGCGAAAAAGCGCTCGATGCCGCCATGCGTAAGCACGGTTTCTCTTTCGATCACAATCTGCACGCCTTGCGCATCGTCGAAGATTTCGAGCTGCGCTACGTCGCCTTTCGCGGATTGAACCTGACCTTCGAAGTGCGCGAGGGAATCATCAAGCACTCGCACGATTACAGCGAGAAACAGCACCCGGAACTCAAAGAATATCTGCTCGACAAGCGGCCACCGATTGAAGCTCAACTCATCGATGTGGCCGACGAGATTGCTTACACCACCGCCGACCTTGACGACGGATACGAAGCTCGTCTCCTCCAGCTGGAAGACATCCGCCAGGGTATCCGAATGTTTGAGCGTTTCTACACTGAGGTGGAGCGAGGACACCCGGAGGCTCCGGAGAAATTAAAGTTCAACGAAGCCCAGAAGCGGATGTTGAACCGGATGGTGGGCGACCTGATCCGCAACACGCAGGAGCAGATCGATGCGGCGGGGATCCGCTCGCTTGACGACGTGCGCGACTTCCCTCGGCGCGTGGCGGCCCTGAGCGCACAAGTAGAAGATGAACGCAAGGAGGCGAAGCTTTTTCTCTTCGACAACCTCTATCTGAGCACTGCGCTCGACCCAGGAAAAGATGATGCCGAGCGCATTATCGGGGCGCTGTTCGGGCTGTGGATGACCGAGCCCGAGCATCTTCCGTCAACGTATCGCGAAAAGGCGCGGCAGGAACCGCTGCCGCGTGTCGTGTGCGATTACATTGCGGGCATGACGGATAGCTTCATTTATGAACAGTATGAGAAGTATTTTGGCGGGGAGCAGGGTGGAACTTCATAAAACGTAGATATGTTCCACGTGGAACATATCGTCGTGGGGGCCACGGCTAGATAAAAAACGTCGTGACATGTAAGACGAAGAAAGCAAACAATGAGCCATTCCCCGCACTCACGGCACCGCCGTCCAATTTTCGCAGGTCAACTTCGGGACCCGGGCAAACTCGCGCATATTATTGGTGACAAGTATCAAGCCCAGGCTTCGGGCGTGGGCCGCGATCAGCAGATCGTTTGCGCCGATCATGGTGCCGGCATTCTTTAAGTCAGCGCGAATCTGCGCGTAATGCAGGCACGCAATGTCAGGAAAATCCAGGACCTCGACGTAGACGAGGAAAGCGTTCAGCGCGGCTTGATCCCGACGCCTCCGCGGAGACATCTCAATGCCGTACAAGAGTCCTGATTTACTGATTACAGAGATGCAGACATCACTGACGGGAACTTTCTCCAGGTGCTTCAGTACCGCGTCACTTGAACGCTTCATGATGTAAGAGCAGGTATCGGTGTCGAGCATGTAACGCGGCATTACGGCTCACGTTCCTGAACCGGGAGATCCTCAATCCCCTCCATAAAATTCGCCGATGCAGTGGGCGCCTCAGCGAGGTAGGAAGTCCAGTCAAAAGGCCGAGACGACAGCACCACCTCATTGCCCTTCTTCCGAATAAATACTTCCTGGGTGTTGAACTGGAATTCTTTGGGCAGGCGAACCGCTTGACTGCGATTATTCATGAAGACTTTTGCCTTGCGGTGCGAAGACTTCTCAGTGCGATCCGTTGGCATATACATGAGTATATGCCAAAGTCTCTGAGGCTTCCAGCCCGATCTCCGCGGTTACCATCGGTTACTCCCGTGTTTTGTGCCTCATGCCCGCCAAAATTACCCTGAAGCATGGATTTTGTACCCCCACCCGCCGTCATGCGGGACTACAATGTCATTGCAAACTAAGCATTTAGCTTTCCCGCGGTTTGGCATCCGACCTGTAATACACAGGGCTGGGTGCCGGTAGTTGCGGCGCCAAAGGGATTTCGGGCCGAGCGTCGCGTCAGCGCTGGCCGGCAAAGCCCAAACAGCTTGCCTTATTACCCAATTTTGGGGACGCAACTAAAAATCACGCGGCACGCCCGTTTTGGCGTGCATCAGTGGAGCCCCTACAAGCTCCCCCATTTCTGGAGGAAGTTGAAATGAAGAATGCAACTATAGCGCTGCTCCTGGCTGTGGTGCTCGCGCTGCCGGCCTTTGCGCAGACCACCGATCAATCGACTGCGGCCCCGGCGGCTCAGTCCACCTCGTCTAACACCAGTTCCACCATGGGCGCCACTGGCAAAGAGCCTCTGGGTCCGCCCGCCCGCGAAGGGTTCTGGGGACGCGTTAACCCCTTTGCCCGCAAAAAATATGTGCAGCGGCAGACCGGGCCGATCCGCGACCGCATCAACGAGCTCGACGACCTGACCGCGTCGAACAGCAAGATGATCAAAGACGTGGACTCGCGCGCCCAGCAGGGCATCCAGCAGGCTTCGGCAAAGGCCAACGAAGCCGATCAGCACGCAATCGACGCCGGCAACAAGGCGACGATGGCGCAGCAGACTGCGACCCAGGCCAACACCCGTTTGACGACCGTCGAGCAGGTTGTGGGCAACATCGATCAATACAAGGCTTCGACCCAGACCGAGATTCGTTTCCGTCCCGGACAGACCGTGCTGAGCCAGAACGCCAAGTCGGCTCTCGATGACATCGCCACGCCGCTGAAGAGCCAGCGTGGATACATCATCGAAGTGCAGGGCTTCTCTTCCGGACACGGCCAGACCGCGATTCAGACCTCGCAGAAAATGGCGGACTCGGTTGTGCGTTATCTCGTGCTGAACCATGACATCCCGGTTTACCGGATTTACGTGGTTGGCATGGGCAACGCCCCGGTGCAGTCCGCTGCCGCCGATGACGCTACCGCAAAGACCAAGCACACCAGCGGTGGCCGCGTGGAAATCAGCCTCTTGAAGAACGACCTCGAGGCGCTGGCTTCAACCTCAAACACTCCGGCTGCTGACCAACAGGCTCCTCCCAAGTAGAAAGGTACATCGCTCCCCCATAGCCCCTTGCGCAAGCAAGGGGCTTTTTTCATGTAGCCACGTATAATCCATCCCCAATGTCGGCTCCGTCCAAAGCCACCAAATCCCTTCTGCGCAAGACAAGCCTTTTTTATTTCGTGTGGGTGATGTTCTCGTACTGCACGGGGGGCCCATTCGGCCTGGAAGACATGGTCACCACCTCGGGCCCCGGATTGACTCTGCTATTCCTGCTGTTCATCCCGCTCTTCTGGTCGATTCCGGTTTCGTTGGTCTCGGCGGAACTCACGACCGCGATGCCGGTCGAAGGCGGCTTCTACCGCTGGGTGCGCGCGGCCTTCGGAGACTTCTGGGGATTCCTCGCGGGTTGGTGGAACTGGTGCGCATCGTTCTTGCTAGGCGCGGTCTACGCCGTGCAGTTTTCTGATTATCTTGGTTTCTACATTCCGCAACTCGTGGGATGGAAACACTACGCGGTCTCGCTGCTGGTCGTTGCGCTGATTACCTGGATCAACATTCGTGGCATTGATGCCGTGGGCAAATTTGCAACCGCTCTTGAGATCTTTATCCTGATGCCCGTGTTGGTGATGGTGGTGATGGGATTGATGAAGTGGAAGCACAATCCTTTTGTGCCGGTAGTGCCGCCGCACCAGCCGATGTTCAGTGTCTTCGGCGTGGGCTTGGCTCTCGGGCTCTGGCTCTATTCGGGATACGAGCAGTGCTCCACGGTGGCGGAAGAAGTCGAGGATCCTCAGCGCAGCTATCCGCTGGCGCTGATGATCGTAGTCCCGCTTTCGATCGCCGTTTATTTTCTGCCGACCTTGGCTTCGCTAGCCGCGCTGGGCAACTGGCAGAGCTGGCACACACGGTACTTCTCTGACGCGGCACAATTGATCGGAGGCCCCTGGCTCGGCTCGTGGATGACGATGGCGGCCATGATCACGAATCTCTCGCTTTTGAATGCAACGGTGCTGACTTCCACGCGGATGCCGTTCGCGATGGCGGAAGACAAGTATCTGCCCCACGGATTGACGCGGGTGCACGAGCGCTTCGGCACTCCGTGGGTCGCGATCATTGTCTCCGGAGTGATCTACGGTTCGCTGGCCGTGCACTCGCTGGTGCAACTGATCACGATTTATAACTGGCTGCGCGTGGCGACCACGGTCATGACGGTACTGGCCGCGTGGCAATTGCGCCGGAAGATGCCAGAGATGAAACGTCCGTTCGTGATTCCCGGAGGAAAACTGGGATTGATTGCCGCGGTGGGCGCAGTGATTATCATGAGCGCGATCGCTTTACTTGGCAGCGATAAATACGGTTTGCGCTGGGGACCAGTAGCGCTGGCGGCTGGGCCGGTTGTCTACTGGTTCATTAGGCGTCGCGATTTCGGGTCATAACGCAGGTGGCCAATCCGACCGCTCGCCCCAACTTCTCATTGCCTCTGCAGCCCACGCCGTGGACTTCTCCGCATGACAGACACTGCACGCGTTGGGGATCTTGTACTTGTCTGTCATCCCCGGCGAAATGAAGCGGAAGGTGTGCGCATGCACCATTTCGCCGGGAACGCCTTCGGTTTCGATCTTCGGCATGTGGCATGCGACACACTCGCTCCCTGCGCTGCCGTCCTTGTGATGCGTGTGTTGGGCCAGAGTCGCCTCGCGCGGACCATTCGGAGAAGACGGGCCATGACAATCAAGGCAGATTTGATTCGCCGGTTTTCGCAGCTGCGCGTAATTGCCGGTGCCATGAGCGTCGTGGCAGGTGGAACACGTGATGCCATGGCGGTACATCACGCTCTGCTCAAAATCGTTTCCCTGCATGCGGTTCTTGTGCGCGGTACAGTCAGGAAAGTAGTAGAACGTGGTTTGACCGAGAGTGCAGTCCTCGAGCTTCCAGAAATCTTCGAGTTTGAGTCCGACGCGATAACCCACCGGCCAGTCGTAGTACTTCCCTTCGATCGGACTGGTGAGAGGCTGGCCTTGCGAATGGCACTGGATGCAAACGTTGCTAGAGGCGACGGAATCGAGTTGCGCCGGGTTCAGTATATTGCCGCGTGAAGGATGGGCGACGTGTTCGCTGCCCGGCCCGTGGCAGCGCTCACAACCCACATTCCACTCCGCCACCTGCTTGGTGTGAATGTCGTAACCAACCGAATGGCAGCCATCACAGGTCGGCCCAGTCGGTCGCTGCATGTTGTCATCGGGATAAAAGGCCGTCCACCAATCCGCTCCCTTCGGAACTTTGTAGGGAAGCCACTGGCGCGTGCCGACGTCCCACTGCACCGGCAACGGAAAATAATCGTCATCGATTTTGGTGAAGTAGCGCTGTTTCCACAGGCTACCGTAAACAAACGCCACCTGGTCCCGAGTGAACTTCGCGACATTGTTGGTGGCGAGGTCGGGAATGATGGCATCGGGATGCTCGCGTGGATCGCGCACCACATTGGCCATCGGCGTCTTCTTCCAGCGCTGGTAGATCTCGGCGTGGCACTTCTCGCAGGCTTGCGATCCGACATAATGCGCCGACGCCAGGCTCATCCCCTGTTGCGATTTCTCTTCGTTCGTAAGGGAGCGAAGACTGCGCACGAAAAGAACGAGTTTCCAGCTTTCCCCAGACGACTCCGAGTGCGGATTGCCCCACGCCGGCATTCCCGTCAACTGAACACCGTTTTCGATGATGTAGTGAATCTCCCCATCGCTGAGGTTCTGGGTTGCAGGCGTTCGCAAACCGGGGACTCGCGGATACAGGTTCGTGCCAACTTGCGTTTTGCCGTCGCCCGTGATTCCGTGGCAAACGGCGCAGTGGGTCAAGAAGATCTCCCGGCCTTGCTGAACGGCTTCGGAAGTCGACTCTAACGGGTTCCTGTTGTTTCGTTCCTGAGTGGGGATGGCTAGATTGCGAACGATGCGGGCGAGCGACGCTTCCATTTTCGATGGCGTCGCCGTCGCACGAAAGCCTCGCCTAATCAGAAGAGCGGTGCAGACGGTTGCGACCACCAGCAAAATCAGTATCGCGGCGAGAAATGGCTTCAGGGCTCTCATCCCTGTTCCTCAACTCACCCAATCCAGAAACTTGTACCACGCTCCCGCAAAGGGCAGGAACCACGGCTTCCCGTTGTACATCCCCAGCGGAGCACCGGGAAATGGAATCCCCACAAAGGGATTTTCCGTGGTGTCTCCCGCAATCATCTCGGCCATTTTCTGCCCCTGATAGGTCGCCATGGCCACACCGTGCCCCGCGTAGCCGACGGCGTAGTAGATTCCGTCCATCTGTCCGGCGTGCGGCATTATGTCGAAGGCGAAGTCGAGCGTGCCTCCCCAGACGTATTCGACTTTCGTATCGCGCAATTGCGGATAGACCTCGATCATTCCCAGCCTCAGAATCTCTGCGCTCTTGCGAATGGAATCTTTGGTCTCGGGGAAGAACGCGGCGCGTCCGCCAAACAACATGCGGCGGTCGGGGGTCAGGCGGTAATAGTAAATATAGTTTTTCGAGTCGTAGATCATGCGGTTGCGCGGGCTTAGTTCGTGGGCCAGCGTCTCGGGCAGGACCGCGGTCGTGATGATGTACGAGCCGATGGGAATAATCTTCTTCTGCAGCGCCGGAGTCGCGGCTCCTGTATAGCCGCTGGTACCGACAAATACATTGCGCGCCCAAGTATTTCCCTTGGTAGTTTTGAGGCTCCATCCGCTCTCGCCCTGACGCGACTCGCGAGTGATCTGGTCGACGCGACTATTTTCGAAAATCTCGGCTCCCGCATGATCGGCGGACCAGGCCAACCCGGCAACATATTTCGCCGGGTTCACGCCCGCGCTGATTTCATCGACCATGCCGCCGAAATAAAGATACGATCCGATCTCGCTCGAGAGTTCGCTCTTCGGGACGATGCGCAATTGGTGACTAAACTCGCGCGAGATCACTTCCACCTGCCGCGCGTAATCGTCGAAATGCTTCTGCTTGCAGGCAACTTCAAGATGTCCGCAGCGCGAGAAATCGCATTTGATATTTTCATCCCGAACGATCTGCTCAACATAATCAATCGATTGGAGGGACGCGGCATACATGCGCTGCGTAAGTTCGCGTCCATACATCGAGATGAGCTTGTTGACGCCCAGCTTCATCCCGGTCAGGACCATGCCGCCGTTGCGGGAACTGGCGCCCCATCCAATGGTCTGGGCTTCGAGCACGGCGACTTTCGCACCGCGCTTCGCGAGTGTGCGCGCTGCAGACAGTCCGGTGAATCCGGCGCCGATGACGGCAACGTCGACGGCTTCGGGCAAGGTCTGAGCTGGGTCAGAGTTGGGCATCTCGACCGTGCTCATCCAGAAATTTTTTTCGCGAATGGCCACGCCGTTTCCGTCTTTCTTTGAGTTCTCGCCGAACTTTCCGGTTGGTCCAGCTAAGTGCTAAGGCCTAAGAGCTTCTTCACAACACTGCCGACTCATGAATGGTACGCCCTTCGGCGAAGCGTGCCAGATCGAGCAGCTTGGCGTCAATCAGCGAAGTCTTCCCCGTCAGAATCAGATCCGACAAAATCTTCCCCGTCGCCGGCGCGTGCATCACGCCGTGCCCGCTGAACCCGTTGGCGCAGAAAAATCCCGAAGCCGCTTCTCCCAATATCGGATGATGATCGGGAGTCATTTCATACAGACCGGCCCAGGCGCGCTTGGGATTCACCGCCAGATTTTCGAACATCGGCACACGATCAGCGGCACGCGTCAGAATCTTTTCGATGAACGACGGTTCAAAGTCGGTCTTGTATCCCGGCGTTTCCTCCGGATCATTCCAGGCCAACAAGAACCCCAAAGCCTCAGGACGAAAATGAAAGCCGTTCGACATGTCGATGATCATCGGCGCCGAATGCGGAAACTGATCGAAGGGCTCGGTCGGCACCAGCATCCGCCTAAGCGGTTCGACGGGAAGATCGATGCCTACCATCTCGGCGATCCCCGCGGCCCAGGCCCCGGCAGCATTCACGACCTTGCGAGTGCTAACCGGTCCGCGCGTGGTCTCGACACCTGAGATGCCTTGTGCATCTTTCGAGATCGCCGACACGGTAGTGTTCTTCCACAGCTTGGCTCCATGGTCAGAAGCCCAGGTCATGAATCCGATCATCGCGCTGTAAGGATCGACGAAGCCATCGGTCGAACAAAAGCTTCCCCCTACAATGTCGTCCGCGCGCAACTGCGGAAAGCGTTCGCGAATTTCGTCTCCAGTCACCATGCGGACGTCTTTCAAACCCATGGCGATCTGCTTCTCGTAATTCGTCCGCAGGTAGGCCATGTGCTTGTCATTGGTGGCGCAGAACAGATAGCCCTGCGGGCGGTAGTCGCACGGATACCCAAGACGCTCATCAAATGTGGAATAAAAAGGAATCGAGTAAAGCGACATCTGGATATTGACCGGAGTCGAGAACTGCGCGCGCACACCGCCCATGCTCTTGCCAGTCGATCCTTTGCCCTGCGCGGATTCACGCTCAATGACCAAAACGTCTTTGCAGCCCGCTTCGGTTAGGTGATAAGCGATGCTCGATCCAACAATTCCTCCGCCGATGATGACCACGTCCGCTGTCTGCATGCAGAGGAATTGTAAGGCTAGCGAAGGATAACTGGCATTTCTTAGCGACCTTTGCGGCCCTTCTTAGCGACCTTTGCGGTAAAAAGCTTTTGAATTCGCTGTGACCGAGGTGCTTTGCCCCAGGTCTGAGCCTTGAAGCCCGTCCTCGCACCTCGTAAACTTGAAGCATGCACGTGCACGCCCACGGCGGAAATGAGCGGACCTCGAAAATTCTCCGCATTTCCCTGTTCGTGACGCTGGCTTACATCGTGCTGCTGGTGATCGCCGGCATACGCGCGCATTCGCTGGCGCTGCTTTCTGAAGCCGGCCACAATCTATCGGATTTCCTGGCCCTGCTGCTGTCGCTGGCCGCAGTTTACTTACATTCTCGCCCACCCAGCGCGACCAAGACTTACGGATATCACCGCGCCGGGGTGCTGGCCGCGCTGGTGAACTCTCTGTCGCTGGTGGCGGTTTCGTTCTTCATTTTTTACGAGGCGGTCCGACGGATTCGCACTCCCGAACATGTGCAAGCCAGCCTGATGATCTGGGTGGCGGCTGCCGGCGTTGTCATGAATGGTGTCATCGCGTTGCTGCTCTATCGCGCGGGACGCGACGTCAATATCCGCAGCGCCTTCCTGCACGAAATCGGAGACACGCTCTCGACCGCGGCAGTCATTGCCGGAGGCTGGGCGATTCTCGCGACTGGGCAGTCGTGGATCGATCCTGCGTTGTCGATCGGCATCGGCGTGCTGATCCTCTGGTCAGGCTTCGGTATCGTCCGCGAGACGTTGAACATTCTTCTGGAGGGTACGCCGCGCGGAGTCAAGATCGACGATGTGGAATGCGCGATTCGCAAAGTGGAAGGCGTGAACGACGTTCATGATCTGCACGTCTGGAGCATCGGCTCTGAGTCGCACGCTCTCTCCTGCCACATCGCCATTGCCGATATACCGCCATCAGCCAGCGAGCGCATCCTGAAAGATGTGAAAGAGTGCCTGCATGAATTCCACATCGTGCACACCACTATCCAGTTCGAACACGCCGAGTGCGAAGTCGCGCACGGATGCGTGATTCCCGTTGGAGAAGAAGAGCATCACCACCATTAGAATTGTCGATTGAAAGACCAGTGGTCAGCACTCAGTAATCAGCACTCAGCCTTTCCGGGGTCCGAGCGCGAAGCAGTCTGGCTTGGCTGAATGCTAATTGCTACTTCTGCTTCTCGTAAATTTCCTTTGCCCGCTCGATTGTGTCCGCCTCTTCCGGGGATTTGTCCGTCCGAATGCGCACAATTCTCGGGAACCTTAATGCGTATCCGCTTTCGTGGCGATCGGATTTCATCATGTTGTTGAAGGCCACTTCGAGCACGATCTTTGGTTCGACAATCCGGCGAAAGCCTTGATCTTCGATAGTGTGTTCCAAGAACCACTTCGTCATCTCGGCGATCTCAACATCGGTGAGGCCCGAATAGGCTTTGCCGATGTTCACCAACCGGTCGCCATCCCATACCGCGAAGGTATAGTCGCTGAGGACGCCGATTCTCTTCCCGTGTCCGTATTCCGCTGCCGTGACGACCACATCGAGCGTGGCCAGTTCGCGTTTGAGCTTGAGCCACGATTTCCCGCGACGCCCCGGCGTGTAGGACGACGCCGGGTCTTTAATCATCAGCCCCTCATTCCCGCGCCCCTGCGCCGCGTCGAACAAAGCGTCGAGTTCTCCGGGGGAAGAAGCCCGGAAAAGTCGAGACCGGATCACCTGTGCCGAATGAGTGTCGTCGGTTTCAAAGACGAATTTCCCCTGCCTTCCCGGCTTTCTCTGTGACTCTGTGTCTCTGTGGTGGGATTCTTGCGAAAGCAGCCTATCCAGAGTCTCCGCCCTCTCAGCCAGTGGACGATCAATCACCAACTGTCCCTCCGCGTAGAGCACATCGAACGCGAGATACGCCACCGGCACACGCCGCATCATCTCGTCGCTGACTTTCTTCCGCCCCAGCCGCTGTTGCAGTGCGCTGAAGGGCAGTGCGCGGCCTTCGTCGAGATAACTCCATGGCCACAATCTCGCCGTCAAGAATCACATCGGGGAGTCCCGCGAGAGCGTCGGGTAATTCCGGAAATGACTCGGTGATCTCATCGCGGGTGCGGGAAAAAATCTTCACCTCTCCATCGGACACGTGCGCCTGTGCCCGGATGCCGTCAAACTTATCTTCCACCAGCGCGTTCTCGAAATAGCTGAGCGCCTCTTCCGCCGACTCTGCAGGGCTCGCCAGCATGAATCCCAGCGGATGAAATAACCGCATCTTCGCGTCAGTTAACTTGCCGTTGCGCGCGAATTCGAGCGTCTCGCCGATATCCCCGAGCAGCATGTTCGCCCGCTGCACTTCGGCTAGCGTCGATCCATAGGCGCGAGCGATGGCCTCTTCCACCAGGCTTTCTTTCAATCCGATCCGCAAATCGCCAGTCATGATCTTGATGACGTACTTGGCTTCGAGTGGCGTCAGTTGAGACAACAGTTCGCGCACCAGCGCCGCCTTCGCCATAGGGCCGCGAGCCGCCGCGATCTGGCGAAAGCGCTCTTGCACCTCCGAAACGCTGATCTCGCGGCCCTCGTGCGCAGGCAACACTTCGGCCGCCACGGCTCCCAGATCGCCCAACTTCCGGTAAGCCGCAGTCACTTCGCTTTCACTTTTTCCCGACAACTCGGCGACTGTGCGCCAAAGTAGAGTTCCACCTACTTGCAGCGTGGTCTCCTCCCACACGGCGAACGGACGTCCCGAGAGAAACACCGCCGAAACCGCAGCCTCGCGCGGCGAGCATTGCGTCAAATAGTCCGCGACGATGCCGATCTTCTCGAGTTTCTTGGTTGTACCCGCGATACGCTCGCAGGCTTCTGCCAGCCTCTTCATAAGTAGCGCCGGCGTCCCGCCGGCCACGGAATTATAAATGCAGATTAACTACCGTAAAATCATGCGCTTACAGCAGAATCCTCTTTCGCTCGATCACCTCAACCTGTGATACCCTTACTTGTTGTCACTTCAACCCCGGAAAGATCATCTAATCGACATGCGTGCTTTGCGTACATGGTGGCGTTTCCTCATTGCAGTTCAGCTTCTGCCTGCCCTTGAGGGCGGAGAGGAAACCCTGGTCGGCGGCCAAGCCGTGCTTGAGGGCGTTATGATGCGCTCCCCGCACGCGTGGGCCATCGCCTGCCGCAAGGCTACCGGCGAAGTGGAAACGCATAGCGAACCCTTGGAGCGTCTCTCCGAAAAGCATAAATGGATGGGTTGGCCCGGGATTCGCGGCGTGATCACGCTCGGCCATGCCATGACGCTGGGCTTCCGCGCCCTGCGCTTCTCGGCGAACGTCGCGCTCGACGAAATTCCCGCCGACGAAAAAGGCAAGAAGCTGGAAGTCAGCGGATGGGTCGCCACCGTCAACATCATCATCTCGGTTGGCTTCTTCATCTTCATGTACAAGTTCCTGCCGTTGCTGGCGGCGACGGAACTGAAGCGCGTGAACCCCATCTTCAGCGGGCAGATCATGTTCAACCTGGTCGATGGCATCATCCGCATCGCGCTGTTCCTGCTCTTTATCTGGGGAGTCTCGCTGCTCAAAGACATCCGCCGCGTCTACGAATATCACGGCGCCGAGCACAAGACCGTTTACGCTTTCGAGAACGGTGACTCGCTCGAGACCGCTTCGGTGCAGAAGTATTCGACGTACCATCCGCGCTGCGGCACCAGTTTCCTGATGACCGTCATGATCATCTCGATTCTGGTTTATACCGCGATCCCGGTTACGACGTTCTGGGCGCGCTTCGGCGTCCGCATCGCGCTGCTGCCGGTGATCACGGGACTCTCTTATGAGATCATCCGCTTCGCCGCCAAACATCGCGGATCGCTCTTTGCCCTGATGACCGCTCCCGGCCTCTGGCTGCAACGCATCACCACCCAGCCTCCGTCGGATGAGCAGGCACAATGCGCCATCGTCGCCCTCGACCACGCCATGTCGCTCGAAAAAGAGCGTGGCGGCGAATTGGTGATTGCCTAGGGGCCCCCCTCCCCGTCATTGGTCGTTCGTCGTTGGTCGTTCGCCAAACCCACTCGACCCGGTTGTTCGTCACATACGTCCTCAGACTCTGAACGCTACAACAAAGTTTGGAGGCAGCGTATGGCATCTTCTTTTCGCGATTTGAGGGTTTGGCGGGAGGCTATGCATCTGACGGCGGAGATTTACCGATCTACGTCAGAATTCCCGAGGCACGAGCTTTACGGGTTGAGTCAACAAATAAGGCGAGCGGCGGTTTCGGTTCCCAGCAATATCGCGGAGGGCAAGGGCCGCAACACTGACAAAGAGTTTTCTCAATTCCTGTTTCATGCAAGAGGTTCGTTGCTAGAAGTACAGACGCAGCTGCTAATCGCCGAGGAATTACAATATTTATCGAAAGAGAAGGCCGAAAATCTATTGGGGTTGGCCGAAGGCGTGGGACGCGCGCTAAGCGGATTGATTAACTCGCTGCGCAGCCATGCCGCTTGAAGCAAAAGGCCAACGACCAACGACGAACGACCAACGACTATGTTTGAGACGACTTGACCAAATCGAAGCCCGCTACGAAGAACTGACGCAGGCTCTGGCCTCGCCGGACATCACCAATGATTCCGCGAAGTACCAGAAGACCGCGAAGGCGCATAGCGAAATCACGCCCATCGTCGACAAATACCGCGAGTTCAAAGACCTGACCCATGGCATCGCCGAATCTCGCGCCATGCTCGCCGACGAAAAAGATCCCGACATGCGCGCTTATGCGCAGGAAGAACTCGACAAGCTCGAAGCCCGCGTCGGCGGTGTCGAAGAAGAACTCAAAGTTCTGTTGCTTCCTAAAGATCCCAACGACGAGAAGAACATCATTCTCGAAATTCGCGCCGGCACCGGAGGCGACGAAGCCACCCTCTTCGCCGCCGAAATGTTTCGCATGTACACGCGTTACGCCGAAACCAAGCGCTGGAAGGTCGAGGTCCTCTCAACCTCCGAATCTTCCGTCGGAGGCTTGAAAGAAGTTATTGCCATCATCGAAGGCCAGCGTGTGTTCTCGCAGTTGAAGTACGAAAGCGGGGTGCACCGCGTGCAGCGCGTGCCTGCCACCGAGCAGCAGGGGCGCGTTCACACTTCCGCCATCACCGTGGCCGTTTTGCCCGAAGCCGAAGACGTCGATATCAAAATTGAAGCCAAAGATTTGCGCATCGACACTTTTTGCTCCTCAGGCCCCGGAGGCCAATCCGTCAACACGACCTACTCCGCCGTACGCATCACGCACATTCCGACAAATACCGTCGTCAGTTGCCAGGACGAAAAGTCGCAGATCAAGAACCGGGAAAAAGGCATGCGCGTGTTGCGCTCCCGTCTCTACGAAATCGAGATGGAAAAACAGCAACAGGCGCTGGCCAAAGAACGCAAAGCCATGGTGGGATCGGGAGACCGCAGCGAAAAGATTCGTACCTACAATTTCCCGCAGAATCGCGTCACCGACCACCGCATCGGACTGACCATCCATCAATTGCAAGAAGTCATGGATGGCAAGCTCCAACCCATTGTTGACGCCCTGATCACGCACTACCAAGCAGAAAATCTCAAGAACGAAGCCGGAGCTACGGTTTAGCGAACCTCCTCGCCAGCGAAGGGATTAAACAATGGACCATCTGCCCTCGACGCTTTCGCGGGTTTGCGAAACTCAGTTCACAAAAAACGCAACCCGAATTCACGAGCTAGCCGCGCCTCTCACCAACGCGCAGTTCTGGGCGAAGCCGCTTCCCTTCGGCAACAGCATCGGGCACCTGGTGCTGCACCTCACTGGCAACCTGAACTATTACATCGGCGCGCAGATCGCCAACACTGGCTATGTCCGCGAGCGCCCGCGCGAATTCTCCGACCCCACTCCGCCGACCAAAGAAGAGGCCTTGAAAAAGTTCGACGAGGCCATCGCCATGGGGGTCAACACCGTTCAAGCCCAATCACCAGACGACTGGTCCGCGGAATACTCCGGCGTGGGCGTCGATGCCAGGAACCGTCTCGAAATGGTGATGCAATGCGTCGCCCACATGCAGCACCACATCGGCCAAATTATCTACCTTACGTACGAACTGGAAAGGCAGTCCGTCAGATAAGCACCGTTGGATCCGCGCCCCTGTGGTGAAATAGCCTTGTTGGACCTTAAAGACACGCTCGCTTCTGCGATCTCGCGGCTAACCGCCGCTAATGTCCCTTCGCCGCGCATGAATGCCGAACTGCTTTTACGCTTCACACTCGACATCGACCGCGCCTATCTCTACGCGCACCCTGAACGTGAACTCACCACGGAAGATCAGGCGCGTTACGACGAGGTGCTCAGACAGCGCGCCCGCGGCGTCCCCGCGCAATACATCACCGGACACCAGGAATTCTGGGGCATGGACTTCATCGTCACCCCGGCGGTTCTCATTCCCCGTCCCGAGACGGAACATCTCGTCGAAACGGTTCTGGAACTTCGGACCTCAGACCTCGGACCTCAGACCTCAGCAAGCCCTCGCACGCCTGAGGCCCGAGATCCGAAGTCCGAAGTCAGCCTTATAGATGTGGGCACCGGTTCCGGCTGCATTGCGATTGCTTTGGCGAAAGAACTCCCGAACGCCGAGATTCATGCCACCGACATCTCTCCCGACGCGCTCGAGATCGCCGAAGCCAACGCCGCACGCAACCAGATGCAGTCGCGCATTCACTTTCACGACACGGACCTGCTCCGCGGAATCGAGCGCGACGCGTTCGACTTCGTAGTCTCGAACCCACCCTACGTCAGCGACTCGGAAGAAGATCAAGTGCAATTAGAGGTAAGAAAGTTCGAGCCGCGCAACGCGGTCTTCGCCGGACAAACGGGCCTTGAAGTGATCGAGCGCCTGATTCCGCAGGCTCAGCGAGCGCTGACCCCCGGCGGATGGCTCGTCCTGGAAATCAGCGGCACTATCGCCGGTGGAGTTCGCGCCTTATTGAAAGGTTGGACTGACGTGAAGATCAGCAACGACCTGCAAGGAATCCCGCGGATCGCGCGCGCGCGAAATCCCGCGTAGGGCGGGCGCCCCCGCCCGCCAGTCGCGTAGCGACGACAGAAGCGTAACGAGCCATTCAATCAGCACACTTCGGCTGGTGGCTGTTAGCTTGAGGGTCCGGCAAACAGCAGCAGATTCCCATCCGGATCCTTGACGACGAAATTCTTGGCACCCCAAGGCTGTTTTTTCAGCGTTTGGTGAAAGGCAACACCAGCGGACTGAAACTCAAGAAACAGCAGCTTGATCTCGTCCGCTGTAGCGACGGTCATAGAGACCGATAACAGTTCCTCTCGATCGCGGACCGTCGATTCGATTACTGAACCCTCGACACACCTTAGATTGAGACGCGCCGCATCGCGACCCACCTGTGCATAGTAGGGAGGTCTGCCGTAGCTGAATACAAGCGAAAAGCCTAACTTCTCACGGAAAAATTCGCACGATCTCTTGATATCGGTGACGAACAGTTGCGGCTCTGCACTGACAATCGTCACTTTCGCTGGCGACGGTCTCACTTTGAGCGACATGGTCGAAAGACCAGTCTTCAGGGCTTGCCAACTATCGAAGCCTTGCTGTCTTGCGACCAGTTCTTGCGCATCGCTGAGCTTAAAGCTCGCCCCAAGAATCTCGGAGTCGGACATATTCAGGAAACCAGGCAAATGCTCCCGAATTTGTGCGGCGACGGGATAGTGGCGTTCGCGATGCCATCGCAGGATGAGCTTGGCTTGCTTTTTGAGGTTCTCTAGATTGGGCATGTAGGCCTCCCCCCATGAAATCGTAGGTGGGCATTGCCCCTTCGGCGAAGTGCCGATGCACCCTACATGCGCCGATTGCAGTATCGGCGAGGGTGCAATTAGTTGTCAATTAAACAGAGTCCGGGAGCTCTTGCCTGACGGCTGCCTTTTGCTTGGGAGATGCGCCTTCGGCTGCGCGAGAACCGCGGTCAGAACGTCACTCTCACTCCCACTTGCGCCGCAAAGGGAATACCCACCGTCGTCCCGGGACCGAAGAAATCTCCCAACGCCCCCGCGGGCTTGGCTAGTTGCTTGAGCGAAGTCACCGGCTGCAGCTGGGTGCAGCCCGCGTCCAGGCATATGTCAGTCACGTTTCCTGACGCAATCTGCCCGGCCGGCACCGGCAAGGCCGCGACGTTGGTCACGAAGTTCGCTCCCGGGTTATTCCGATTAAACAGGTTGAAGAACTCGATGAACGGCATCGCGGTCCAGCTCTCGTGGAAGTGAATCGGCCGCGCTACTCGCAGGTCGGTCTGGTAGTACGGCGTTCCGCGAAATTGGTCGAGGCTGGTTGGCGTCCCGTTTACCGAGATGCGCTGCCCACCGTCCGCTGTAGTGATCACAAACGGCCGCGCACTCTCCCACTGGCTGAGCGCACTGAGTTCAAAGCCACCCGGCACGTGCAAAATGCCCGACAGCACAAAGCGGCTCTTTACATCTTCACCCGACGGCCCGTAATCCCCCGCGGCAAACGGGTTCAGCGGATCGCACACGCCGTTGACGTAATCCCACAATTCGCCCAGCACACAACCATAGGTCTTCGCGCTCGCCAGAGTGTAGTGCGCGATCAAGTTCCCGCGTCTTGAATTGCCCTGCACGCGGATCATCAGCGCGTCATAACTGCTGCGATTGTCGGACTTGAATACATCGAGATTCGGAACCAGGTCGGCCTGCGAAGGATCGCCTTGCGGCAGCAGGGGCGTGAACAGATTCACGCCGCCCGTGTAGGAATAAGCGCGATATCCATGCTGCCCGGTCTCGTGGGTGTAGTCCGCGCTGAGAGTCCAGTGATCGTTAAAGGCATGTTGGATCCCGCCGGTGGCGTGAATCGCATACGGCGTGTGGTAGTGAGGATCGATGATGCCACCCACTCCGCCAGCATTCGCGCCCGGAAGACATCCCGGATCGCCAGGAGCCACGCAGACCCCCGGCGCCGTGTTCAGCCCCTGTAGCGCCTCTACCCAACCGTTCTGCGCCAGATCGTTGTAGAAGAGCCCGAAGCCCGCGCGAATCACCGTCTTCTCGCTGTGGCCCGGCGCATAGGCGATACCGATCCGTGGCGCGAACGCCTTGCGGTAATCCTGCGGAACGCCGTTGAACCACGGAATCTGCAACGCCCGTAGCGTCAGGTAGGCGGGATTCTGATTCTGCTCTCGCCCCGACGCCGTAAACAGCCCAAAGGTCGTATCCCAGCGCAAGCCGTAGTTCACCGTCAAATTTTCCGTCACCCGCCATGAGTCTTGCGCGTAGAGTCCCAGGCGTTGCACGTTCTGCGAAAAGCTTCCGTTGCTGGGTGGTATGACGGTGCAGGCAATGTTCGGATCCGGCACTGGCATCTGACACGTCAAATCGGAATAAAACTGCGTGGGATCGGCGGCGTAGAAGGTGGGATTATTGGGATACTGAATGAACGTCTCCGCCGTTCCTGACAACGCCCCGCTCAGCACCGGTTCATGAATCAACTGGATCCCGAACTTCGACGCGTGCTCTCCCACCGCACGGCTTAAGTCATACCGGAACTGATATTTCTGCTGGTTACGCAAAACCGGGAACGCCGTGATCGCCGTCTGAAACTGGTTGTCGCCGAAGGTCTCGAATCCGGAGATCGTCTGAGCAGTCGAACTAAACGGAAAAGCCAACGCGTACCCCAGATACTGGTTTCGCGCCTCGGTGTGATGCAGCGTACTGACACCAATGCTCAAACTTCCCAGCCAGTTCGGACTGAACGCGTAGGTGTTATTGATGACAACGTTCCCGTACTTTGATCCCGACGTTGTTCCCGTGGACGGGAGCGTCCCCTGCTGCACATAGTTATTATTCGTCGTGTAGTTGTCGATCGAACCGCGCAGGAACCACTCCGACTTCTGGCTTTGGGACCAGTCAAAGCGCAACGAGCCAATGGCTTCGCGAAAGGGAATCGGCGTGTTCTGTGGAACCGCAATCGAACTCACATTCGGAATTAATCCATCCGCCGCCAACTGCGAGAGCGCGGTAAACTCCGACTGGCTGTTCGGACTGTAAGCGATACTCGCGTTTTCGTGCACATATTCGAACGACGCGAACATCCACAACTTATCTTTCTTCAGTGGACCGCCAATCGTGCCCACATAGTTCTGCCGCGAGAAGGGCTGCTTCGGATCGGGTGGGGGATTCTCAATCGGATATCGCGCCGTCAACGCCGACGCTCTTTCATAGAATGCCGCGCCGCCGTGCCAGTTGTTCGTTCCATGCTTGGTGGTGATCACCACCGATCCGGCCGTAGTTCCACCCGTATCGGCATCTTCCTGAGCGGTACGGAAGGCGAACTCCTCGATCGCATCGGGAGAAAAGTTCTGGAGAAATCCTCCAATGTAGTCGTCGGAGTCGTCCATGCCGTCCACGGATAGCACGTTGTTCAGCCCGGAACTTCCTCCGGTCGAAACCGCAGTGATTCTCGCCTTCGACGGGTCGGAAGGTTCGACCGGTTCTGTGCCCGGCACCAGGTAAGCGATGTTGGCAAAACTGCGATTGGCCAGTGGGATCGTCGTCAGATCTCGGGAGGAAACCGCGGCACCATGCACCGCGCTCACCGTATCGATGGCCTGCGTGGTGATCGACGAAGCTTGCCCTTCCACCTTCACGGTTTGCGGTGCGGCGGCGGGGTGCATGGTCACGGCCAGATCGCGCACGAAACTCACCACCACGTTCACGTCGGAATCGGCTTCGGCAAATCCGTTGGCATTCACCATGACACGGTAAGTGCCGGGCAGCAGATCGTTCACGCGAAACTCGCCGTGATCGTCGCTCTTCACTTCGCGGCGCAAGCCGGAACCTGTGGCTTCGACGATGATCGCCGCATTGGCGATGCGGCCTCCATTGCGGTCTTGTACTTCTCCGCGCAGCGATCCCGTCGATGTCTGCGCGCCGCAGATTTGTGAGGTGATCGTAATCAGAAACAACAGGATTGCCCCAAGAGTTTCGACAGCCAGAGTGCGGTGTTTTTGCATAACGGTGATTGGCCTCTAGATTGGAAGAGAAGCGTTCAGTGGCGGGCGCTAGTGAAATCAGGCACTAGCTGCGCATGCTTCTCAAAGCATTGATTGAACAGACTAGCGGCGAGGGAGTTCTACTACCACAGCTAGTTAATCGAGTTCGCAACCGTGTGGCTAACTACTAGCGACAGTAGTAAATAGCTCTGCTGACTTTCTTCTCTGCGGCCATTCGACCCTTGTGATACGCGCGAGCTTCCGATAGCATGAATGCCCATCCGGGTTCTCCGGCACGCGTACGTCGCGTACGCCGGATCATGAATTGGGGTACTGATGAACAGGCTCTTCCGATCGCTACATCCCAACACGCAGCTTGGTCCTCTCGAACGGCAACTGCTCGAGAGCCTCTGGCGTTGCAAAACTGCAACCGTGCGCGAACTGCTCGAGGATGGCAAGCTCAACCTCGCTTACACCACGGTGATGACCACTCTTGACCGCCTTTACAAGAAAGATCTTCTGGATCGCGTCGCTGAAGGGCGGGCCTTCCGCTATTCTCCGCGGCACACTCCCGAAGAGCTACAGCGGGCGGCTGCCGGCGATATGATTCGCCAATTTCTCGGCTCCGGCTCGACTGTGCTTCCTTTGTCCTACCTGGTGGAAGCGGTCAGCGAGCACGACGCCGAATTGCTTAACGAATTACAGCAACTGGTGGAGCGCAAACGCCGCGACCTGCGTAACGCGGAGCGGCCCACGGAGAAGCCCTAGATGCAGGCAATCATGTTTGCCGCGCGGTGCCTCGGTGTTTCCCTGGCGGTATTTGTTTTGCTCTACGTAATTCTTTCGCTGGCCGTCTCCAGAGTCTGGCCGCTGCTCTCGCGCATGATTGCGAGCCTGTCGGCTCGCCGTACTGCCGGTGTGCTCTTCGCCTTCCGCATGTTTCCCGTCCTGGTGGCCGCCGGCTTTACGCTCGCCGTCACGGTGCCTTCATTCCTGCTGCTCGAGCCGCGAACCAGCGACGAGGAAGTTGGAGCCGCACCGCTGCTCCTCGGCCTCTTCTGCGTGGCCCTGGTGGCTCTCGGCATTTACCGGGCAATGCTCGCGCAGCGCAAGACTTCCCGAGCTCTCGCTGAATGGCTCAACGGCGCCCATCAAATCGAATCCGCTGTGCCCGTCCCCGTCTTTCAGACCGGCGCGCACGCTCCCAGCCTCACAGTTGCAGGAGTTTGCACATCACGGGTGCTGGTGTCAGAGACCACGCTTTCGTTATTGACCGACCGTGAGCTCAGCACGGCTCTTCGCCATGAAATCGCGCATGTGCGCAGCCGCGACAACCTCAAGAAGCTGATCTTCCGCTTCACGGCGTTCCCCGGCATGGCAGGACTGGAATCCGCCTGGTCGGAAGCCTCTGAGATGGCCGCCGACGATGCTGCCGTCTCCAGTCTGAGCGATGCCCTCGATCTCGCCGCTGCCTTGATTAAGCTGTCGCGCGTCGCGGCGATACAGCCGTCGGCGGCCTTTGCCAGCGCCCTCTTACCTAGTTCATCCGCTTCGCTGCGCGCGCGCGTACAACGGCTGTTTTGCTGGAAGTCCCAAGCCGCTGCCCCCCCCACCTCACGCTACCTGTTTCCAACGGCCATTGCGTCTCTGTTTTGCTTGGTCGCCGGATACAGCTCACTCCTCGCCGGAATGCACGCCGCTACCGAGTGGCTAGTGCGCTAGTACGCTGATTCCTACCCGCGGCTTCACCGTTCCTATCCGGGTGTGGCTGAAGTCCCCTGCCTCATCTTGAGACGATTCTGACTTCACGCACTGCAGATCTAACTCACCTTGTGGGTCTTATCACTCTAGTCTGAAAGGCATTATTGACATGGACTTACAAGAGCGATACCTTTTCGCTCCACGTTCGTTTCTCGTTTCGGCTCACTACCGGAGTCGCGGCAGGAAACCACCAACAACAGCCAGGTCTTTGCAGCATCGGCTGCATCATTAGAGGGTCAACCAGGAAAATCCGTAACTGAATGTACCAACAACTACGAGGAGGACTGATGTCCAAGCGTACAGTGCGCACTATGGTATTTGCGGTGGTCGTAACGGTCATGATGGCTGGGATGGCGAATGCCGCCACCAAGCAGCTCAAGACTGTAAAAGCGAAGGTTCCACCCCGAGGTTCGATTACTCTCTTCACGAACTTCGTCGGCGCCTTCCCCTTCTGGAATATCACCACCGGTTACTTCGTCGACGGTGCCAACTTCTTCAACCAGGTTCTGGCGACTGGCTTCACGCCTTCGTCGAACGTGACCTTCGCTGACGCCGCTCTCCCGATCGGCATCTACACCGCTCTCGGCGGCAAACAGTCCGGCAAGATCTCTGCTTACCTCGCAACCGATGCGGGCGGCGTCCCGGGCACCATCATCGACGGTCCTCTGACCCAGCAATACTGGGCGCAGCAATTCACCAACAACCGCGGCGGCGGTATCATCCAGTTCAATTGCGTTGCTTGCCCCTCTTTGTCGGCTGGCACTCAATATTGGATCATCGCCAACCAGTCTGCGGCCACCATCGAAGACACTTGGGATGAAGCTGACTCCGATTTCAGCAGCCCCTTCGCCTTCAATCAGGTTGGCAGCATCACCGACTCGTGGATCTCGATCGCTTCGGGCTATGTTCGCCCAGCGTGGCAGGTTGACGGTAACTAAGCGTTTAGCAAACAAAAAGACCGCCGGAGTCACCACCCGGCGGTCTATTTTTTTTCAGCCGCTGTTACCAAGAGAATCACCGCAGACCGGCGTTCGCCTAATCGTCGTCTACTTCGGGCTCATTGGGATTCGGCGCCGGAGGATCGTATTTCTCGAAATAAGCTTCGTTGATCTTCGCGTTCTCGATCCTTTTCAACTCTGTCGCGCTGTGCTTGTTCGCCATCTCAATGGCGACTTGCTCGCGCACCGCATCGAACGTGGGAGTCCTCTTCGACACAACTTTGTAGACGAAGTATCCGGTCGCATCTGAAATCATAGGAGAAACCGTGCCCGGAGCCATGTCGAACACCTGGTTCTGCTCGGCCGACAAGGTTCCGCGCATCACGTCGGAAACTTCAACGCTGGGGTCTCCTTGAATTCCCGACTGCTGAAAAATTTCTTTCTGTAGCGCGGCGAAGTCTTCGCCGGCCGCCGCCCGCGCTCGCATCTTCTGGGCCAGCGCCTTCATCTCCGCCGCCGACGCATTCGCGCTCTCCGCTTCAGAAATGTTTTCGAGCGACTTGGCTTCCCGCTGCTGCTTCACCAGCGGGATCACCAACCGCTGCAGCGTGTAGCGATCGTAGGACGCCTGGTTGGCCTTATAGAACTTCTCCACCTGCTCGGGAGAATTGTCGGCGGCCTCGCGCAAGACCTGGCGATATGCGCCGCCACCCAGCGCGCTCGCACGCACGTAGCGCAGCAGAGCTTGCATCTCTGGCTTCTTGTCGAGGCCATCGCGCAGGGCTTCGTTTTCGAGCCCGAGCATCTTGGCGTAGTTCTGTGCCAGTTGATGACGTTCCAGCTTGATCATCCGCGGATTGATCGCATTGACCAGTTCTTCAAACTCTTCCCGAGTGATGACCCTCTTGCAGCTTCCCGTCTTACACGGGCTGTTGACGGTAATCACGGGATAATCTTTCGCCAGAGAGCTGGTCAGCGGCAATGAGGCGGGTTTGGTATCGGCATCTTGCGCGTAGGCGGCCGCGGATATCGTCAGCACAGCCAGAAATAAAATTGGAGAACGAAATAGTTTTGAAGACATACACACCCCTAAGACTTGAATAGCCCAGCGGCTAAAGCCGGTCCTTCTGGACGGCTTGCGGTATGGCTAAAGCCATACCCTGATACGAATCAAAGCAAGCCTGATACGAGTCAAAGCAAGCCTGATACGAGTCAAAGCAAGCCCGATACGAATCGAAGCAGGAATGATTTCCGCATCTGGAACGATTAGTCGCGAAACGAATCCTCACGTCGGGTGATTCGTATCGGGGCACGCCTTCAGGCGTGCCGCAAACGCCCCATACTGACCGCCTTCAGGCGCTGCCACGCTCGATTCTAGCAATGAAAAAGCCAGAACGCCGTGCGGCGTTCTGGCTTGAAAGAAGCTCTCCTCTGCTTAGTGGCAGCCGGGGAACTTGAACGAGTTGATGTTGGTCGCCCAGTTGGCGGCGCTGGTCGTGGTGTAGTACTCCTGGCTGTACCAGAAGGTGCAGTCATCGCTACCATCCACGCTCATGCTGCTGTAGTCGCCCCAGCGATTTCCGCCGGCAGTCTGTACGCCCGCGCCTTTGGCTACGATGTCCGGCGATTCCATCTTGCCGGTCGCGTCGGTCGGAACCCGGCCGGTGTAGACCACCGTGGGCTTCACGGTGCTGCTGGCCGCGCTCATACCCATCGCGATGTCGCCCGTTTTGTCCATGGCAATCGAGGGCATCCAGAGGTTGATCTTCGAGTTCTGGAAGGTACCCGACTGGAACACGGTGAAGTTGCCGCCTGGAGGCGTAGAGCGCAGTTCATACCACCGAACCGCAGCCGTTGCCGTGGAACCGGTTCCCGGCTTCACGGTGTGGCTCAGAACGACGGCTTCGTGATCGCCGAAGTTGCGATAGGCCGCCCGGTGCATCAAGCGGTCGCCCAACGAATCCACTTTCTCTCCCGGCGAAGGCTGCGTAATGCAAGCCCGGGTGGTGGTGCAAATCTGCGTCCAGCTGGTGACCGTGATCACCTTCGGACCGGTGAAGGTGGAGTTGGTAGGGTTTACGAAATCCACGTGAAAATCGAACTGCTCCAGCGTGGTTCCGCTGAATAGCTCAATGAAGTGGTTCGGCGCGCCAGCTGGCGGCTGAGTCGCTCCATCGACGTCGGTGGGCAGGAAGCTGTAGTTGTTCACATTTCCCGGGAAGCAGATCATGGCCGCCGTGCCGCCCGCCAGCATCGCGGTGCGATCCAAAGCGCAAGGAGTGCCGCCAACAAAGGAGAAGCCTCCGCTGGTGAATGCGTTGTACGAAACATAATATGCATCCGGCCAAACAGCGTACTTTGGATAATCCGGCAGATTGCCACCCGCGATCAAGTAGCTGTAACGGTTGTAGCTACCAGTCGCATCGGCACTGGTGGAGACGGCCACGCAAAGGTAGTTCGTGCTCAACGAGCTGTTGTAAGCCAGTTCGCTGACAAACCAGCGCTGCGCCACTTTGTCCCACAGAACGACGGGATCGCCGCCAGCCACGGTGTTGCAAAGCGTGCCGGTCAAGCCGGTCCAGATGGTGTTCATGCGGATAGGGCCCAAGGTCTTGGTGCCCGTGGTTTTGTCATATACCGCGTACGACAGGTTCACGGTCTCGACGAACTGGGTACTGCCCACCGATCCGTTGGTGTCAGGTGGCTCGACGCCGCCCGAGAGGGTTCCGCCAAGGCCGGCGAAGTTCAACAGGTTGGTGGTGCCGACGGGGGGAAGATAACTGTGCTGTGCAATCGCATCCGGCTGGGTTTCGACCGCGTTGAAAGGCGGTAGGACGCTGTCCCGGAACCAGGGTTCGCAGAGTGCCCGGTTGAACCTCAGGAGCAGTGCGTGCCAGATCCCGCAAGGGAAGCGACACATCGTGCGCTACTGGGTAAATCGCCTTTGCGCCACGCTGTACGGTTTGCGCCGAGGCCGGTACCATCCACAAAGACAACAGAGATCCTGCAACCACTAGAGTGCGCAAGGTTGCGCGTGTGCTAATCATGCTTCCTCCTGGAAGATTTGAGAAAACGGTAGAGAGTGCAAGAAGGTGTTTTCGCGGACAACACTTCGCTTGCGTCCGACCCACCGGATTCGGGAGTTTCATCAATTTGGTTGAACAATCGAAAGCGACAAACAGGGAGTTCGGATGACCCGATGCACAGCTCCGAACAATTTCCACAAAACTACGTGGCTCCGTACTATGAGTGATAGTAGGGACGCTGTCAATGAGCCCTTTTACTCACCCCGAAGGTTGGTGCGCAAGGGGTTAACAAGTTGATTCGACTGGGGAAAAAGCCCCTAAGACGAACGACATGGAGGCATCCCTAACAACTCAACAAAGATTGTTTTGTGGGCTGGTGTTGAGTGAGTCTTGACCGAGGTCAGAGGTCCGAAGCCTGAGGTCCGAGGTCTGAAGTCCGAAGTCCGAGGTCCGCTTTTACGAACTCATATCCGTCCGCCTTGTAGCGGACGATCAACCGGTCGGTGGCGATGACGGTTTGGGAACGGTCGGCGCCCATCCGCTTGTGACCGCCGTCGTGGAGCAGGATCAGATCTCCCCCGCGCATCTGCTTTGTGACCTTGCGTTCGATTTCTTCGGCTGGAGGTGCGTTCCAGTCCCATCCGGTCACGTTCCACATTACCGGCTCAAGCCCCAGTTCGCGGGCGATGCGCAAAGTCTGTGGGCGGCGACCGCCAAACGGGGGACGGAATAACCGGGAGTGCGCGCCAATCGCATCGGTCAGCGCACGATCGCAGTTCTGTAATTGACTTCTGGTCTCTGCGGCGGAGGCAAAGATGAGGTTGGGATGAGTGAAGGTGTGATTGCCGACCACGTGACCTGCTTTGACCACTTCGCGCACGATGTCAGCACGCATCTCGACATAGCGTCCGATCATGAAAAACGTGGCGCGGACGTCATGCTTCGCCAGAACTTCCAGAAGCCGCAACGTATGCGGATCGTTGGGGCCGTCGTCGTAAGTGAGAGCGATCTTCTTTGAGCCCGGCGCGAAGCTCACGAATGTCTTGCCGTACCACTGTCCGGTCGGCGCCATCGACTGGTATCCCGCCGCGCAGGCCGCCCCCGCTGCAATCGCGCCGATGGCATAACCCAGCATGATGGGGTGATTGTATAGGGTGTGCGTTCTAGAGCGGACCAATCGGACGCCGCGCCAACGACGTCGCAGCATGCGCCGTTGCGGCAGAGGGCTCCCGCGTATCCAGTCCGATCAGCATCGACATGTCTTTGGGATAAACCACATCGCGTCCGCGCGCCAGGAAGTGCGAATAGACCGACATACCTGCGCCATAAAATCCGAAACTGGAGGTCACGACTCGCGAGCGAGCCAGTAGCCCAACGAGAGTGCCGATGAGCTTGAATCCAGAGGCTCCGTTGGCCGCGCCCGGTCCCGCGTCTCCTCTGCCAGCACTCGCTCCCCGATCATGGTCGCCTCCTCCCACCGAAGAAGCCGCGAGTGCGACTGCGATACCCGTAGTCAAATAGCGGGTTCGCGGAGTGGTGACCTGCGCTCCGCCTTCTGAATCGAGGCTCAAATGCTCCCCCTTGGAAACGGCAACACCTTCCAGACTGGCTTCGATCTTTTCTTCCAGCCCACTGGGCGGAACCACTTGATGGAAAACGATGCGAAGCTGCCCGTTGCGTCCCAACCGCCGCGCCGGGCGCACCTGCAGTACCGATCCTTTGATGTGACTGCCTTCCGGCAAGAACAAGCGATCGGAAACCACCAGCGGCTGGCTGATGACCGCATCGACTGGCGCCCCTTTTTTCGTGGTCGAAGAATTCAGCGGCGTGACCAGCAGCGCATGTACCACGCTTCCCGCAGGCGGTGTCATGCCAATCGCACTCAAAGCTTCGGGCTTTATGATTTCCGTTCCGAAATCCAGTGGCAGCTGCAAGTCCGCATTAAAGCTGGTTCCCTGATCGATGTACTGCGGACGCACCGGAAGCTGCTGCATGGCATATCGCTCAAGCCGGTGCATCTTTCCCGGCTCGTGGATCTGGTTCTTCGCGTTGGCCCAATCCTGCCGCGCCTGCTGCTTGGCGTCGTTCACTTTGCTCGAAGCCGCTTTCTTGCCGCGCGCGGTGAGTCCTGTCTTTTCTTTTTGATTGGCCGGTACAAACTGCAGCACTCCGCCGGTGCCAGGAGTGACGATGGTATGCAAGGGAACGTGGCGTCCGTCTTTAAGCACCAGATCGTTGAAATCCACGTGAATCTGGCGTGGAGGCGAGAAATCGGCATCGAGCGCGGCCAGCGTTCGTTTGCTCTTGGAAATTCCATCGATGGCCGAAACCTGCCCCGTGACTTCAGTTCCGGCGGGCACCACCAGTTTGTCGAACGAATAGACAGGCTCGATCACTTTGGCATGCAGGGGCTGTCCCACGGTACGCAGGCGAACTTCTTTGTCGAGGGCGACTTTAATCGGAGTTCCTTCGGGCACAGCCAGCGGAATCGTCGTCGGCGCCGGGGTTTCCGCTGCGGGGGCGGACGGAGCCGGGCCCGAGGGGCGGATGCTCAGGGTCTGCCCCTGGGCGAGGCCGATGGAAAGAAAAGCAAAGAAAACCACCCAAATCAAGTGCCGCATGAAGCTCAACCTTTTCGGGCGGGAGTCCCAAGGTCTTGTTTGTAAACCCGGAAAGAATTTATTTTTGAGAGCTGCCGAGGCGGGTCTTGGATACCAGCCCGTTTCCCGTGTGATGTAAGAGTACCGCGAACCGTTGCTCCCCGCAGCATCTTTCGCGGTGTTAACTGATCGCGCAATTGCCTCCCAGCGACAGTCAATATATTCTGCCAAGGACCGCGAGCCCCCAAGACCCATGGCCAATCTTTTTGAGCTGCCCCGCTACATAGCAGTGGAAGGACCCATACGAGTCGGCAAGACCACGCTTTCGCGGGTCCTGGCCGAACGCCTGAATGCGCAGCGGGTAATGGAACCGGAAGACAATCCCTTCCTGAGCTCATTTTATGAGGGCGAGCCGGGGGCGGCCTTCCAGGCGCAGTTCGCGTTTCTGATTCGCCGCTTCGAGCAACTGCGCAGTCTGGATCTGGGACCGCAATCGCAAAAGACGGTAGTCACCGACTTCATCTTCGAAAAAGATAAGCTCTTCGCCTGCCTCAACCTGAACGATCAGGAACTGGAAACTTACAACCGCTATTACAATTACTTCCGCGAGCAACTGCCCACGCCGGACCTGGTGATCTATCTCCAAGCCAGCCCTGAAGTATTGAAAAAGCGGCTGAAGAAAAAGAACGCTTCCGGCGAGAAAGCGATCAACGAGGAATATTTGGAAGAGGTGGTCAAAGCCTACGAACACTTCTTCTTTCACTACACGTCTTCGGACCTGCTGATCGTAAACACTTCGGAAATCGACTTTGTCGAGCGCAACGAAGACCTGCAGCAACTTCTGCGCAAAGTCTCGGCGCCCATCAAAGGGACGCAGTACTTTCTGCCGCTGGGGAGTACGGAAGCGGCCAGCGCGTAGTCTCGTCGATGGTCGTTGGTCGTTGGTCAAACCCCAGGCTTAACCATTGCACTTTTCCCATCCCGTTATTACAATTGTAATAACGGAGATCGCTATGGTGGAACTCAAGATCCGCAAGTTCGGCAACTCCCTCGGCGTAGTTCTTCCCAAAGAAGTCATCCAACGCCTGCAGACTGGCGATGGGGAGCGGGTTTTTTTAATTGAAGCGGGCGACGGAGATTACCGGTTGACGCCCTACGATCCCGCCTTCGAAAAGAAGATGGAAAAGGCGGAAGAGATCATGGCCCGCTACCGCAATACTCTGCATGCCTTAGCAAAGTGAAAATCAAAGCGCCACTTTGGATTGACGAACGCACAGTGGTTGCGATTCATGGCCGCCTTCTGGCGACGCATGGGGGAAAGACAGGGCTGCGCGACCGAGGGCTTCTGCAGTCTGCTCTCGCCCGGCCACTGCAACATCAAGCCTATTCTGATTCGCCCGGCATTTTGGAAATGGCAACTCTCTACACTGCCGGAATCATCCGCAACCATCCTTTCGCCGATGGCAACAAGAGAACCGGATTCGTGACCGGTGTTCTCTTCCTCGAACTGAACGGGTTTGACCTAAAAGCCAGCGAGGAAGACGCGACGCAGGCAGTGATGTCGCTTGCCGCCGGCACACTCGACGAAGCCAACTACACCGCGTGGCTACACTCAAACACCAAACCCAGAAAACGACGGTAACGAATAGACGCGCCTAACCTATTGAAAATGCGTGGATTCCGCGAGTAACTTCCCGCTCCAAGTCAGACGGCAGCCAAACTCATGGCGGCGAAACGAATTTGCGACTAGAATAACTCCGTTCGTATCCAAACAAGCTGGACACAGGCTCTATCCGCCTAGTTGCGGAGGGGCACTGGAGGATATCGTGAGTCTCACCCCGATTGGCGAACCTCGCCACAAGATTACCGTCGCCTCACTTCACGAAAAGAAACTTCACCACGAGCCGATCACCTGCCTGACCGCGTATGACTATCCCAGCGCGCGCCTAGTGGATGAAGCGGGCATCGACATGGTTCTGGTCGGCGACTCGCTCGCCCAAACCATGCTCGGCTATGAAAACACGCTCTCTGTCACGGTCGATGAAATGCTGCACCACACCCGAGCCGCGCGCCGGGGAGTGAAGCACGCCTTTCTCGTCGCCGACATGCCTTACGGCTCGTACCACCTTGGCGTGGACGAGGCTGTGCGTAACGCTTCGCGCTTCATCAAAGAAGCCGGCGCCGAAGCGGTCAAAATCGAAGGCGGAGAAAAACGCGCCGACATGATTCGTCGCATCATCGACGCTGAGATCCCGGTCACGGGACACATCGGACTGACCCCGCAATCCGTCAATGTCATGGGCGGATACAAAGTCCAGGGCAAGACGCTCTCGGCAATCGAACAGCTCATGCGCGATGCCGTGGCCCTCGACCGCGCCGGAGTCGCCTGCATCTTTCTCGAAGGCATTCCGCGCGAAGTCGCCGCCATGATCACCGCCGAAGTGCATAGTCCTACCATCGGCATCGGCGCTGGCCCCGAATGCGACGGCCAAGTCCTGGTCTTCCATGATCTGCTGAACCTGACCTTCGGCCCTCCGGCGAAATTCGTGCGCCGTTACGGAGACGCCGCCGCTTTGATCAGCGAAGCCGTGCATCACTATCGTGCAGACGTGCAAGCGCGGCAATATCCCTCGGACCAAGAGTCGTATCACCTGCCGAGAGAGACGCAAACGGCTCTTGAAACCGTGCTGACGCGCAAGCTGGCGATGGGACGGTAAAATTCCTTCATGGCTCGATGGTCTTTGGTGGTGACTCTGCTCATGCTGCTGGGGTTGGCGGCATGTTCTGCGCACAACGCGCCTGACCCGGCGGCGCTTGAGGCTGCCGCGGCAGCCCATATTCAGGCAATCCCTGCAGCCGACCCGGCGAAATTTCACGATGCCCACGTCACCAAGTCGTGGAAGAACCCTTACCTCATCGTGAAGCCGGACGGAGTCGCGCTGCTCGACGTCGCCAACAACGAAGAGCACATTCTCCATCCAGACGAACTGACGCGGAAGCTCGCGCAGTTGCCGCCGTCGGCATGGCCCTACGGAAGAGTCGTTGCTGTCACCGAGTCCGCGCCGAATGGCTCGGACCGCGACAAAGCCGAGATTCGCAAGAACAAAGCCATCGTCGCGGGCACGCTCGAAGGCATGCATGTGGCCATCAACTGGATTCCGGCAGCATGAGCCCTCTTAGCGGCCTTTGCGGCAGTTCTTCGGGAACTTTGCGATTTAAAATTTTGCCTTGCGCATGAAGATCCTGGAAACCATCAGCGAAACCCGCGTCGCATGCCGCGCCGCAAAAAGTCGCGGAAAGCTGGGCCTTATCCCCACGATGGGCGCGCTGCATCAGGGACATCTCTCGCTGGTCCGCGCCGCCAAAGCGCAATGCGATGTGGTGGCGGTTTCGCTTTTCGTGAATCCCACGCAATTCGGACCAAATGAAGATCTCTCAAAATACCCGCGCACGTTCGAACGCGATCGGGAGCTACTGGAAAAAGAAGGAGCGGATTTCCTCTTCGCTCCGGCAGTCGCCGAGATGTACCCGTCCGGCGCGACCACATTCGTCAACGTGGAAGGCCTGAGCGAAAAGCTCGACGGCAAGTCGCGCCCCGGACACTTTCGCGGGGTCACTACCGTGGTCTCGAAACTCTTTCACATCGTCGAGCCCGACCTCGGGTTCTTCGGACAGAAGGATGCCGCGCAGGTCGCTGTGATCCGCAAAATGGTCCGAGATCTGGATATGGCGGTCGAAATCGTCGTCTGTCCGATCGTCCGCGAACCCGACGGCCTCGCTCTCAGCTCGCGCAATGTCTATCTCGACGCCGCGCAGCGCAAATCTGCGTTGGTTCTGTCGCGATCGCTGCAAAGAGTTCAGGAGGAGTTCAATCGCGGAGAACAAGATGCGGCGCGCTTAATTGCCACCGGCAGACAGATTTTCACTGAAGAACCTTCGGTGCGGCTGGATTACTTCGAGATCGTCGATCCCGATACTCTCGAAACGGTGGCGAAGATCACCCGCCCCACTCTGGTCGCTGTCGCCGCATTCGTTGGGACGACCCGGCTCATCGATAACCTCGTGATCGGATAAAACCGGACAGCCGCGGGGCACTACATGATTTTCTTTGGCCCCGACACAAACGGATTTCCCTTGATGATGTAGCGCCACTCGCGCTCCGCGGCCTTAGTGATTCCGATTCGCTTCGTGGCCAGAGTTTCGGCGGGAACAAATCCGTCATCGGCGAGCCACAGATCCGAGCGATTGCTGGTGAGATCCTTGCCATTATCGCGCTCGCGGGTCACGCCGAAGGCCTCGGCCATTCTGCCCGGACCGCTGGTGAGCAACCGCAGGTCGCGCGGACTCTCGATGGTCATGTCTCGTGACGCTGCCATCTTCTCGATTCCCACAAGGGGTTCAAGCGCGCGGAAAAGCACAGCCGCCGCATTCCCTTCCGGCTGGCAAGAGACGTTCAAACAATAGTGATTGCCGTAGATGAAGTAGACATAAGCGAACCCGGGCGGCCCGAACATCACCATGTTCCTCGGCGTCGGACCACCGAACGAATGCGCGGCGGGATCATCTTTGCCGAGATAGGCCTCGACTTCCACCACTCGCCCCACCAGCTTTTTTTTGCCTTCGCGGCGGATGAGCAACTTGCCCAGCAACTCGTGACCGACGATACGGGAGTCACGATTAAAAAATTCCCGGCTCAAGGGCGAGCCCAACTTTCCCAACATCGTAGTTTCAAATTTCATGTCAGCGCGAGTGTTTGCGGTTTACCATGTCCAAGATAACGCGCCATCCTGTCATCCTGTCACACTCATTTCAAGGAGGATCTATGCTCGGGCGAATCCTGAAGACCAACGCTTTCCTTCTGCTGCTGGCCGCGATGGCCGTGGCGCAAACCATTCCCGCCGGCACCCGGCTCAGCGTGCGAACAAGTTCTGAAATCACCTCTGCCACCGCCAACGTCGGCGACCGCTTTGAAGGAAGGCTTGCCAGCAGCTTGGTAGTGGACGGCAAAACTGTGGCGAAAGCAGGCGCTCCGGTTCGCGGCAAAGTGACGCTGGCCAAGTCCAGTGGACGTTTGCACGCCCCCGGTCAACTTAGCGTGCGTCTCACCTCGGTCGAAGTGAACGGCAAGATGCTGCCGATCGCGACCGGAAGCTATCACCTCGAGGGCAAAAGCCACACCAAGAGCAACGCAACCAAGATCGGTGGTGGAACTGCAGCCGGCGCACTCATTGGCGGCTTGGCGGGAGGCGGAAAAGGAGCCCTGATTGGAGGAGCGGTCGGCGCGGGCGCGGGCACCGGCGTAGCCGCAGCAACCGGCAAAGAAGAAGCCGTGATCCCGGCAGAAAAAACGCTGAGCTTCACCACCACCACCGCAGCGACCGTGAAGTAACAGCACAACTCACGTGGGACGGACACCTCGTCCGTCCCCGATGCGAAGCGAGGGGTACAAGAGTTGTTTAGTTCTCCTTGATCACAGCCAGCACTTCCTCCGCATGCCCCTCCGGCTTCACCTTTTCGAAAATGTGCTTGAACTTGCCGTCAGGACCGATCAGGAAAGTCGTTCGCGCAATGCCCATCACTTTCTTCCCGTACATATTTTTCTCTTTCATTACGCCGTAAGCATTGCAGATTTTTTTGTCCACGTCAGACAACAGCGTGTAGGGAAGATCGTACTTTTCCTGGAATTTCTTCTGTTTGGCGGGAGGATCGGCAGAGATGCCGAGAATGACTGCGCCGGTCTTCTGAATTTTTTTGTATGCGTCACGAAACTCGGACGCCTCAATCGTTCAACCCGGCGTGTCGGCCTTGGGATAGAAGAACAGCACTACGGTTTTGCCGCGAAAATCCTTTAAAGAGACGTCTTTGCCATTCTCATCAGGCAAAGTGAACTCAGGGGCTTTATCATTGATATTCATGGCATCTTCCTCTGGTGAAAAGGTTATACCGCACGGCGCGGAGGCTCGTCATCCTCGCGAGCCTGGCTTTGCTGCCACGCAAATGGCGAGCGCCCAATATTCCACGCACACCGCCGCGCGAAAGACCAGCAAGGGCCCGCGCGCCCTCGGCCTGCTCGAGCTCGGCGCCAATGGCAAGGGCCGCCTGCTTCCCATCTGCATTCTCTATGACGGAAAGTTCTACGACGCCTCCGCCTACAAAGCCGATCCCATCCCCATGGCCCTCGATACCGGAATCGTTTACGAGGCCGAGCGCACCGGCGCCTCTGTAGGACTATTTACGATTACCGGCGCATTGCAGACCAAAGATTCCTGGTGGGGCGCTGGACGTTGGGACGCCGACGGCGCGAAGCCGAAAAAGAAAGTGGCCGCGGCAGCGAAGCCTCCCACAGAAGATGCCGATGCGCCGCCTGTACTGCGGCGTTCCAGCCCGCCGAGACCCGCTGAGCCGAGCGAGCCACCCAAGGCAGAGAAAGTGCCTGAGCCCGCTGCTCCAGCACCAATGCCGCCGCCCGCGCCTGCTCCCGCCGCAGCAGACGACGATCATCCGGTTCTGAAGCATGGTAAGCAGATTCCTTTTGAAGATAAGGAATCTGCCGCCGCGAAAACTCCCGCGACAAAATCGGCGGCCGCTGCGCCCGACAAGACTCCGACTGTCCAGCTGATCCCCGCCATCTCCGACGCGCACGGCCCCGAACCGCTGCCTTTCAAATTCGACCTCAAGCCCGACGAAGAGTCGGTCTTCCGCAAGAAGATGTTGGCGCTGGCTTCCGAAGAGGTCATCGCCCGTGCCAAAACCCTGAATGCGGCAGCAATCCCTGCTGCCGAACCGGCCAAGAAAACGCGGACAAGCAAGAACGCACCCAAGCCTCCGCAACCCGCCATCGATAACGTCGATCTGCGCGTCTTCGACTTGACCAGCAGCAACGAGCCCATCGTGGTGCTCACGGCCACCGCGCATATGCCACTCACCGCCGGCGCCCCGGCCAGCCCGCTCGAGTACTACATCACTATCGTCGCCCGTAACGACATCTACGGAGAACTCCACAAAGCCTTTGTCAACATTAGTGACACCCAACACCTCGACATCCTGCCGCGCATGGAGTTGATCGACGCCGTCGATGCCGATGGCGACGGCCGCGGCGAACTGCTCTTCCGCCAGAATTCCGAGGCCGGCAAAGCCTTTGTCATCTATCGTGTCATCGGCGACACGCTGTACCCGCTCTACCAAGGCACGCCCACGGGCGGATAAACAAAAAGCTAGAATGTGGCGCGGGCGCCCCCGTCCGTGAAACCAACCACCAGCACAGGAGACGAAGCTCATTTCCGACGACGCGGTCCATCAAGAGGGAAACACGGCGCTGCTGAACGGCTCCCCGCAGGCGGCCGAGAGCACCCTGCTGCGCTTCCCGAAGGGCTTCGCTTGGGGAGCCTCCACTGCGGCCTACCAGATCGAAGGCGCATGGAACGAAGATGGCAAAGGCGAATCTATCTGGGACCGCTTCTCGCACACGCCCGCCAAAATCGTCAACGGCGATCACGGCGACCGCGCCTGCGATCACTATCACCGCTACCGCGACGACATCGCGCTCATGCGCGAGATGAATCTCTCGAGCTACCGTTTTTCTATTTCCTGGCCGAGAATTCAGCCGACAGGCTCAGGCAAACCAAATCCCAAAGGACTCGATTTCTACAGCCGCCTTACCGACACGCTCCTCGAAGCCGGCATTCGCCCGCTGGTTACGCTCTACCACTGGGACCTGCCACAGTCCCTCGAAGACGCCGGAGGCTGGCCCAATCGCGAGACCGCCGCGCGCTTTGCAGACTACTGCGACATCATTGCTCGTGCCCTTGGCGATCGCGTTTCCCACTGGCTGCTCTTCAACGAGCCCGCCGCCTTCACCAGCATGGGATACCTGCGCGGCATTCACGCGCCCGGCAAGAAGAGTATTCGCGCCTTCCTGCGCGCCGCCCACACCGTCAATCTCGCGCAGGCTGCCGGATTCCGCGCCATTAAGGCCGTTTATCCGGATTCACGCGTGGGCTCTGCGTACAGCATGTCGCCTTGTGAGCCAGCCACTGATTCCGAAGCTGACAAACTCGCCGCCGAGCGCGCTCATCGCATCACCAATTGCTGGTTCCTCGAACCCGCACTGCACGGACGCTATCCGCACGCCTTTCCTTACCTACCAGATTTTCTGATCGGCATGAATTCCGGCGACGTCGACCAGATGCGCGCCCCGCTCGACTTCATCGGCGATCAATCTCTATTACCGCACCATGGCCCAGGCCGCGCCGCTAGCGAAGCGCCTGTTCGATCCCGGATTCACCCTCTTCCCGGTGAAGATGTTCCCCGCCAGCGAAGGCCCCGCCACCGACATCGGGTGGGAAGTCTGGCCGCGCGCCATCTACGACCTGCTGATGCGCATTACCCGCGACTACAACCGTCCCGCCATCGAGATCACCGAGAGCGGATGCTCTTACAACGACAGCCCTGATCACGATGGCATGGTTCATGACACGCGCCGCATCGCCTACCACCGCGCTTATCTGACGAATGTTGCGCGAGCCATTCAGGAAGGAGCCGATGTTCGCGGCTATCACGCCTGGACTCTGATGGATAACTTCGAGTGGGCCGAAGGCTACGGCCAGCGTTTTGGATTGGTCCACGTAGACTTCGCCACGCAGAAGCGCACGATTAAGCAATCAGGAAGATGGTACGCGGAAGTGGCAGCGCAGAACGCTATCGCTGCGTCATAACCAGTTCGCCGTTCTCCACTTTAATTCCGCCAACGTTATCGGGGAGCTTCAAGCGGTCGCGCTGCTCCAGCAGTTTTTTCTGCAGCGCGTCATTCACCAGCGACACAGGCACATTCAGATCGCCGACTTTGAATTCCGTCGGATCGAACGTCGCATAACCATCCTTCGATCCCAGATGCCCCGACAAAGTTACCCAGACATCTTTTCCGCCGACCTGCGTCAGGAATTGTCCATGCGCCACGTCGCCATCAAAGTTGACCTGGTAGTCTTTCACCTCTGGAGTTCCGGCAGCAACGATCGAATTCGCCGAATCAAGCGACGGCGCTCGGGACGGCTCCGAAGAAGATTGTCCCGCGGCCACGGCGGGAATCGCGCCAGCCGCCTGCGCGATTGCAGCGCTCACTTCGTCGGCCGTTACGTGCACTTCTGCAGGAGGCTGGCCTGGATCTTTAGGCTGATCAAGCTGCTGAATCTTCTCCTGAAACGACTGCGCCTTCTGCGCAGCGGCCGCCGCAGGCATAGGCTGCGCCACCGGTGCAGGCTTTTTCAGCACCAGCACCAGCGCGACCACCGACGTCAGCAGCGTCGCAATGCTGATAATCCGATCGACTTTAATGTTCCCGATTTTCATGGCCAGAACACTCCACCATTATGGTATCGAGGAACCCTTATGAATTCAGGTGACGGAAGACACTGCCCGCCGGAAGGTTACCTGAGGTTACCAGGAGCTGTCGTTGTCAAAAACCCGGCCCCCAAATAGCAAAGGGCACGGAGAAGATCCGTGCCCTCGGCCGAAACATTGCTCTGCTTACTCTGAAAGTCGCGTTTGCTGCAAAGCCACCGATTGCCAGCGGCCGTCTTTTTTCACATACACGCGCGTAAACATTACCGAGCCCGTCGCATCTTTCCCACCCATCATCCCCTTGACCGTCGACTTGCCCGTGACCACTGCGGTATCGCCGTATACCCGCACCTTCATGTCTGACAATTCGTTCATGCTCAACTTCGATTTTCCTGACTTGAAGGCATCGATCATTTGCTGCTTGGTCGCCATCTGCCCGTTCATGTTGATCAGGGTGTAGTCATCGGAGGTTTGTTTCTCCACCATGGCCATATCACCCTTGACCACGGCAGCGGCTCGATCCATCTCCAGTTTCTTAATTTCATCTTCTGTGTTCTGAGCGATAGCGATGCTGCAGAACGCGGCCAGAAAACATACGACGGCGAGCATAGAAATTCTTCGTTTCATTCGAGTGGCTCCTTGTAGACGAGTTTGGACCCGCGATTGGAATGGGGTCCATCGGATGGCCGGAGCCTAGGCTTTTGCATCCCCAGTGTCAAGCCGAGGTCCCAATCGACCTCATCGTGAGCGGCCATGTGGCGCGGGCGCCCTCGCCCGCGTCTAACCATCTCCACTGACGCGGATACTCGTAAACCACTTTTAAAGTCTTGTCATTCCGACCGGAGGGTGGAATCTGCATTTCCCGCGGCATTTCAACCGACAAACGGTATACTTCCTCAGTCCTCCCCCCCTGAACGTATAATTCCGCGACCATGCCTCTGGCTTCCGGCACGAAACTCGGTCCCTACGAAATCCTCTCTCCGTTAGGCGCCGGAGGTATGGGAGAGGTCTATCGCGCGCGCGATTCCCGCCTCGATCGCGATGTCGCCATCAAAGTCCTGCCAGCCTCTTTAGCGAGTGATCCCAATCTCCGTCAGCGCCTCGAGCGCGAAGCCAAATCTGTTTCCAAGCTCTCGCATCCGCACATCTGCGCGCTCTACGACGTCGGACAGCAGGACGGCAGCGATTTCCTCGTCATGGAACTGCTCGACGGCGAAACTCTCGAGCAGCGTCTGCTGAAGGGACCGCTGCCGCCGGATCAAGTTCTCCGCTACTCGGCGCAAATCGCCGACGCGCTCGCCAAAGCGCACAAGCTCGGCATCGTCCATCGCGATCTCAAGCCCGGCAACATCATGCTCACCAAGACCGGAGCCAAGCTCATGGACTTCGGTCTCGCCAAGTCCTCCGAACGGGCTCCGCTCGCCGACGCTCTGCACGAAATGACGGCGGAACATTCCAAGCTCACCGTCGAAGGCGCCATCGTCGGCACGTTTCAGTACATGGCTCCCGAGCAACTTGAAGGACGCGAGGCTGACGCCCGCACCGACATCTTCGCCCTCGGCGAAGTGATCTACGAGATGGCCACCGGCAAGCCGACGTTCTCCGGCAAAAGCCGCGCCAGCCTGATTGCTTCGATTCTCACCAATGATCCGCCACCAATGTCGCAGCACCAGCCCATGGCTCCGGTGGCGCTCGAGCGCGTCGTCAGGAAATGTCTCGCCAAGGAGCCTGACGAACGCTGGCAAAACGCCAGCGATCTGGCCAGTGAATTGAAATGGATCGCTGAAGGCGGATCGCAATCCGCCGCAGTCGCGCTTCCTGCAACCGCTACCAAGAAAGACCGCTTGGGATGGCTGCTGGCCGCCGCATCGCTGCTGTTGCTGGTGGTCGGAGGTCTGCTCTGGTGGAACTCCGCCCACCGCGCTGCAACCACCCATGTATTTCCACGCCGCCGTACCGTTCGCGGCAAACGACGTCGCTTTGTCGCCCGACGGGAAGCTAGTGGCCTTGGTCGGCTATTCCTCCCAGGTCAACGACTACGCGCTGTGGACCTATGAAGTCGGAGGCCAACGTAGTACGGCGCTTGATGGGACACAGGGAGCGTCGTATCCCTTCTGGTCTCCGGACGGAAAATTTATCGCCTTCTTCGCTGACGGCAAGCTGAAGAAAATTGAGGCTACGGGTGGGCGCTCACAGGTCATCTGCCCTGCTCCGAACGGACGCGGTGGCAGCTGGAACCGCGACGGCGTCATCGTTTTCAGTCCCGATGCCTTACACGGCCTGTCACGCGTCTCGGCCGCAGGCGGCACGCCGGTCGAACTTACGGTTCTTGATTCTGCGCGCCACGAAACCAGCCACCGGTGGCCGGTGTTCTTACCCGACGGCAAGCACTTCCTCTACATGATCGCCAATTTCGCCGGGAACCCCGAAATCAACGCGATCGCCGTGGGATCGATTGACTCCAAAGAAAAACGCAGCGTCGTGCCTGCCAGCTCCAACGCGGTGTATGTCGAGCCAGGATATCTAGTCTATCTGCGCGATCGCACGCTGGTAGCGCAACGGTTTAACGCCAAGACCTTGGTTGTCACGGGCGAACCCCGCGCGCTCAGCGAAGATGTGCTCTTTTTCTCGCAGGTGTATCGCGCCGTGTTCGATGCCTCAAACGACACGCTCATAGCCCAGACGGGAAAAGCCGCAAGTCTTTCCGAACTGACATGGCTTGACCGCGCTGGAAAAGAGCAAGGGAAGCTCGGCTCGGTGGCCTGGTATTACAACGTGCGCTTCTCTCCCGATGCCCGCAAGGTCGCCGTGGATCAAACCGATCCCGACGGGAAAAATACCGATATCTACGTCCACGATCTGGCGCGCGACGGCGTTACCCGCCTGACCTTCGAGCCGTCGCTTGATCAGTCTCCCGTCTGGAGCCCCGACGGGAAGAAGATAGTCTTCAGTTCCAACCGCGGTGGACGCTTCGAGATGTACTTGAAGAACTCCGACGGCTCTGGCCCGGAAACCTTGCTTGCCGACCAGGGAGTGACGCTGTTCAATCCCTGGGACTGGTCGCCGGATGGCAAATCCATTCTCTTCCGGCGCACCAGCGAACTGGGATTTCTGACTTTGTCCGACGGTGCAGCGAAGATGCTCACTCCGCCAAACTCCTCTTTGCGCGGAGCCCAATTCTCGCCAGACGGACGTTGGTTTGCCTACGCCTCGAGCGAGGGCGGCAACGTCGAAGTGTATGTCTCTACTTTTCCTGAAGCCAACGGAAAATGGCAGGTCTCCACGGGTGGCGGTCAGGAGCCGCGCTGGCGCCGCGATGGCAAGGAGTTATTCTTCCTTTCTGCCGACGGAAAGATGATGTCCGTCCCCATCGTCGGCACCACCAGCTTCGAAGCTGGCACGCCGGTGCCTCTATTCACCACTCACAGACGCCAGCCTGTCTCGTCGCAGGACGTTTACTCTTACGACGTTACCCCTGACGGCCAGAGATTCCTGATTGTCACCAACGTTGACCAGGGTCCAGCCGCCCCGCTCTCCATCACCCTCAACTGGGCCAGCGAACCCGAAAAGTAGTCCGTCATCAAGCTTGTCATTCCGAGGAGCGAAGCGACGAGGAATCTGCAGTCCCCTGCACTGCCACAAGAGCCGGGTGCCCCACCTTTGCGTCCTTTGCAAAGGTGGGATTCCACAAACGCCGGCACCATTAGCTTTGAATAACCAGCGGTTGCCTCCATCCGCAAACCATGTTTCACTTACTAAGCTCGCCGGGGAGTGTGAATGCGTCTCCACTGCTTAGTTCTTCTTCTTTTGACCGCGGCATTCGCTCTGGGACAAGAGCCACTCCCCACCGTCCCGCCGCGCTTCGATCTGGGAACCATCGACGCCGGCTTCTACATCAACAATTGTCTCGGGTTCTCCTATCCCATCCCCGAAGCTTGGGAAATCAATGGTGAGATTCTGGGAACGGCCCCCGGCACGGCGAAGCACCAACCCGGCGGAGGATTGATTCTGCTGATCGTCGATCAACACACCAAGCGGCCCTTTTTCAACCGCATGGTGCTCAGCGCAACCGACTCGACGGCCTTGAGGTTTGATACGGCCGAGTTCGTCTCCCGCTTTGTTCATCCGCAAGGCAACGACAATCAACCGGGCCGCAAGATCCTCAAAGAGCCTTACGCAGCAGATCTTGCCGGAAAGCCTTTCTTTCGCTCCGACTTCACTGATCAGCACGCCGATGTCATTCTCTACAAAACTTTTCTCAGCACGAAATTTCGTGGATACTTTCTGGGATGGACGATCGTCGCCGGCGCTCCCGAGGAATTAGACAGTGCCGCAAATTCCTTGGGCAAGATTGTTTTTCGCCAAGACCAGCCTGATCCGAATTGCATTATGGGAGCAGAAGATACGCTACCCGGAGCGGTAAGCGGAATTATTGCTTCGCAACCTCCTCTACCCACAATCGCACCGCCGCAGCGCGTGAGGGTTTCGCAAGGCGTATCGCAAAGCCTCCTGATCAAGAAGGTACAACCCGAGTATCCGGAGGCCGCCCGGCGCAACTATATTCAAGGCACGGTGGTGCTTAGAGCGGAAATCGACAGGGAGGGCAACATTCAAGACCTCGCCGTAGTATCCGGCGATCCCGAACTCGCTCCCGCCGCCCTCAAAGCCGTCAGGCAGTGGAAGTACAAGCCGTATTTCCTCCAAGGGCGACCAGTAAACGTAGAGACCCAGATTACAGTGATATTTTCTTTGCAAACACGCTAGTACAAACACGTCGGGTGCCTCATCTTTGCCGGGTGCCCCACCTTTGCGTTTTTTGCAAAGGTGGGATTCCACAAACGCCGGCACCAACGGTTTTTCTCTGCGGCCTGCCACTCCCTCGCTGCATCTCTAACTACAGGAGGTCTCATGGCCCGCATCCCCGGCGCAGATCCCGCGAAACAAGGTTTGCTGGCTGGCACGTTTACTCGCATCGTCTACTCGCTCACCCGGCGCAAGCTCGGCAAGATGGTCGAACCCGCCTCCATCACCGCCCATCACACCAAGCTTCTCTGGGGCTACGGACAGATGGAGCAGTCGATGCTCGGGAGCCATCTGGTCGACGAGAATCTGAAAGAGCTGGCAGGCCTGCGCGCCGCCACGCTCGTTGGATGTCCTTTTTGAATTGACATCGCCTCTGCGGTCAGCAGAAAAAACGGCATCTCGCAGCAACAGATTGAGTCGTTACCCGATTACGCCACGAGTCCAGCATTCTCGGAAACCGAAAAGCTCGCGCTCGCGTACGCCGACGCCATGACGCGCACTCCGGTCGAAGTCCCAGATGCTTTGTTCGATCAACTCAAAGCTCACTTCAATAATGCGCAACTGGTTGAACTGACAGCCGCCATCGCGTGGGAAAACTACCGCGCCCGCTTCAACCACGCTTTCGGCATCGAATCGGCGAATTTCAGCCAAGGAGCGGTCTGCGCATTGCCGGTTCACGCGGGGAGCAGATAGCCGCCGCTCACTGTCGAAAACCGCCCGAACACTGTTACGAATGACCTACTTACGCCCAAATATGCTTAAATAACCAGATACGAAATGTCTTCCAGTCGCAAAACCCTGCGCCACCGTTTCCGCACCCTTTACCGCGACATCCGCGGAGCGGCCAAGATTGCGCATGCCATCGCTTCCACTGATCATCCACTGCTCGCACACATCATCCCTATACGCCGCTGCAACTTAGCTTGCGAGTACTGCAACGAGTACGACGATTTTTCAAAGCCCGTCCCCACCGAAACCATGTTCCAGCGGGTCGACAAACTCGCGGACCTGGGCACATCGGTCATTACCATCAGCGGTGGCGAGCCGCTCCTGCACCCTGAACTTGATGAAATCATTCACCGTATCCGCAAGCGCGGCATGGTCGCGGGACTCATCACCAACGGCTATCTGCTGGTCGCAGAACGCATTGAGCGCCTGAATAATGCTGGACTCGAGTGGCTGCAGATTTCGATCGACAATGTCACGCCCGATGAGGTCTCTAAAAAGAGCCTGAAAGTGCTTGATAAGAAGCTGCAACTGCTCGCCGAACACGCCGACTTTCACGTGAACATCAACTCGGTTGTCGGCGGAGGCGTTTGTAATCCGCAGGATGCGCTGACTATCGGCAAGCGCGCGTTGGAGTTAGGCTTCAGCTCGACCATCGGCATCATTCATGACGGACAGGGCCAGTTGCAGCCTCTCGCCGACGACGAGCGCCGCGTTTACCACGAGATGAAGGCGATGGAGAAGCGTAGCTTCACCCGCATCAACTCGTTTCAAGACAACATCGCCCAGGGGCGGCCCAACCAGTGGCGTTGCCGTGCTGGCGCGCGCTATCTCTACATCTGCGAAGACGGACTGGTTCACTACTGCTCGCAACAACGCGGATTTCCCGGCATTCCTCTCGAGAAGTACACGGTCAACGACATTCGCCGCGAATATCTGACGGAAAAGGGCTGCGCGCCGCATTGCACAGTTTCGTGCGTGCATCAGGTTTCGATTCTCGATTCCTGGCGCGCCCCGCAACATCCCGCCCCGGCGTCAGCGCCTACGGGAGATCTGGTGCAGATCGAGTAGGGTTCGGCCTACCGCTTTTTCCTTGTTCCCAACCATATTGTCGAGACAGCGCCTCCAAACATTCCCATTTTGGTTCACTCCCAGCTAAGTTGTTGAAAAACGTGGGAAGGGCGGGGCGAACGCGAAACCGGGGTCTGAGCGTCGCCCAGAATGCCACATAAGCCGGCCCGGGAGCCTCTCAGGACGACGTTTGAGCCCTGGGTGACCCCCAAGGCCATCCGGCGCAAACGGACGGCCCCAGAACCCGCTTATGAAGACTAATAGCTGAAAGTTATAAAAATGTTTGTTATTTGTTCGCCTGCGCGGTGGGCGGCAATAACCCATTCAAACGCAGATACATAGCCGCGGAACTGTAGTGGTCGGCCCAATCGTTGGTGAGGGCGAAGTAGGCAAAGACGCGCGGCGCCTGTTTGCCAAACATGTCAATCGGTTCAGCGAGATGCGAGTCGTCGGCCTTGGCCAGCGCGGCGTTGCAGAAGTCGAACGAAGTCTTCAGCGCCGCGACCAGCCGATCTTTCGGTTGGGCTTCGTCGACAGCAGTGACCTTCGGCGGGGGAGCCATGTCCCCTGCTTTCGAGCAGAGTTCCATGTTCGACTTGGTCATGTGGACGACCAAGTGCGCGAAGCTCATCTGCGCGGGCGTCGGTTTGAAAGCGTACTTGTCGGCCGGCATCTCTTCCGCGGCTGCGATCAGGTTTTTCTGCTGGCGCGGCAGAATCTCGCGCAGCACGTTCGAGACGGGATTCTTTTCCTGAGCAAACGCCGTCGCAGTTAGCAACAGTACGATTGAAATCAAAATGCGTTTCATGAAGTACCTCCCGGAGCGCAGACAGGATAAACCCGCGAGCGGCGATTGCCTATTTTCAATTTCCAATTGCCAATTGAATCTCACGCCCGCATATTCAAATTGGCAATCGGAAATCGGCAATTGGAAATTACTTCAGGCTCGCCGGCTTCACCGTGGCCTTCCCCTGCTCTTTGCGCAGCCTTCCTGCTTCTTCCTTAATTTCGGTCAGATCGCGCTGCATTTCGCTCCACCCATACCACATGGCATAGTCGGGGCTGGCGTGAAAAGTTCCCTGGAATGTCCGCATACGGTGTTCTAGATACATGACGAACAGCTTCTGCTCGATCACTGTGGGGGCGTCGTGAAAGGTCAGCAGGTCAGGAAAAGCGTAGGCGTAGTTCTTTGGCTTGGGCAGGACGCCGTCCTGATAGAGGCCGGCAACGATACGAATCGCTTCAGCCATCAAGTGATCGGCGTTCTTGATCATGTCATCACCCTGTTGCAGTTGCTGCTTGGCGAAGTTGATGGAATGACACTGGTTGCAGGTCTTGATCATCTTGTCGCGTTCGCGCTGCCAGTCTTCCTGGGTGAGGCGTGCAACGTCGGCGGCTTTCACGGTTGCCACTAGCGCAGTAGGCTTGCCTTGCGGATCGAGCACGCCCAGCGCCTGGAGGATCGTGGCCCGATCAGCTGCCCAATCTTTGTCTTCCGGCAGCGGGAGGCGGACGGCGAGGAATCCCCAGGCGGTTCGCACTTCGTGATTGCCTTCCTGCATGTGGCAGGTCTGACAGGTGGGAGCGGACGCGCTCGCAGGCAGCATGCCGCGCTGTTTCAGATCGTTGCGCACGCCGTGTTTCGACGACGAATACATCTCCCATTGCGGATGATCGAATCCCATGTGGCAGGTCTCGCAAGCCTGCGGAGATTTGGCTTCCGCGACCGAGAAGGTATGGCGGGTGTGGCAGGAATCGCAGCCTCCGGCGCCGAATTCGGTGCCCACCTGGCGCATTTCGGCGATTTCCGTAGAAGTTTTGAGGCCGATCTTGTGACAGCCGCCGCAACCCTTGGTGCCTTCGATCATCGCCATGGGCTGCCAGTGAATGGTCGGCATGGCGAGCATCGCGGCCCAGGCCATCGAATGCTTTCCTTTGGAGTATTGATCGAATTGTGTCTGGTGACACTGCGCGCAGGTCTCCGGCGTCGGAATCTTCACTTTGGAAACGTCGGCCGCGGAGGTGTGTTGATCTCCATGACAAGAAACGCAAGTGACGCCGACGCCGCTGTGCTTGCTCAGCTTCCAGTCGGAGACGATGTTGGGCGTGACTTTGCCATGGCAGGCAACGCAGTCGGAAGCGGGTGTGCCCTGCGCCGAGGAGAGAGTGGCGCACAACAGTACGGCGAGTGCGGACAAAGATCGTAAAGGCATAGCGCCTCCGGGGTAATTATCGCGGCCGGATGTAAGGCAGGTCTGTGATTTTAGTCACGGAGGGAAACAGATTGTCGATTTTCAATTGTCGATTGTCGATTTTAAAACCGGACCCACAGGTCCAAATTGGCAATTGAAAATTGGAAATCGCCAATCAGACCGTAATTTCCGGCGTGGCTTCAAGCAGGCTGCGGGTGTACGGGTCTTTGGGGTTGGTGGTGATTTCGTCAGTTGATCCGACCTCGACGATTTTTCCGCGGTACATGACCGCGATGCGCGTCGCGAGATAACGCACGACCGGCATGGAGTGCGAGATGAAGAGGTAAGTCAGTCCGAAGTCGCGTTGCAGTTGCGCGAGCAGGTTGACGATTTGCGCGCCGACGCTGACATCCAGCGCGGAGACCGGTTCGTCGGCGACGATGAACTTCGGCCGCAGGGCAAGCGCGCGGGCGATGACGATGCGCTGGCGCTGTCCGCCGGAGAATTCATGAGGAAAGCGGCGCAACGCGGAGGGATCGAGGCCGACGGCATTCAGCAGTTCCGAAACTTTGGCGCTGAGGGCGCCGCCCCTCCCACCCTCTCGCAAAGAACGCGAGAAGGGTGGGGCACCCGTTTCTTTCGCGTTTCCATGAATGATCAGCGGCTCGGCAATGATGTCTTCAACGCGCATGCGGGGGTCGAGCGAGCCAAAGGGGTCTTGAAAGATGATCTGCATATCGCGGCGCAAGCGGCGCATTTCGGCGTGGCTCGCGGCGGTAAGATTGCGTCCTTCGAAATGGACGCTCCCTGAAGTCGGCTCGATGAGGCGCAGCACGAGGCGTCCCAGGGTGCTTTTGCCGGAGCCCGATTCGCCCACCAGTCCGAGAGTTTCGCCCGCTTCGATGTCGAGCGAGACGTTGTCGACGGCGCGCACTTCGCCCTTGGCGCCTCCGCCGAAGATGGATTCCCCCAGCGGATAGATCTTTGTCAGGTTGCGCAGCTCGACGAGGGGCATGGTCGGGATGTTAACAGGAAGACGGGCGCTGAGGCCCGTATCATGATGTATCCACAGAGAAAAATCCAGGTTCATTCCATATTCTGGAATATGGAATGGCTACTGCAGCGCAATCAGCGGCACCGCTACCAGCGCGGCCAGGATGCCTAACGCTCTCCAGCGGTGAAAGTGTTCTTTCAGAATCAGGCGGGCGAGGATCACCGTGACTGCGGGATAGAGCGAGCTGATCACCACTGCGCTGTCTAGGCGTCCCACTTGTTCGGCGCGGATGAACAGGGCTGTGCCGGTGGCGTCGATGCATCCCGCGAGGAGGCCGAGCAGCAAGTCGCTGCGCTGGAAATTGAGTTTGCCTATCCGCAGCATCACAATCAATCCAACCAAGACGAACGATGCGAAGCGCGAGTACGCTGCGGACCAGAGCACCGAACTCTCTCCCACGCGATGGATGCAGAGCATGAATCCGGCGAAACCGATGCCGGCGAGCACGGCCATCGAGATGCCCTCGGGATGATCAAGCTTTTCTTCCGGGCGAGAGATGAGCCAAATGCCGACCGCGGCGAGTACGAATCCCAGGATCGGCAGTTTGCCCGGGAAGCCTTGCGTCAACATGGCGAACCCGGTGGGAATGGCGGCGCCGAGCAGCGCGGAGATGGGAGCGGTAAGTCCCATCTTCCCGCCGGCAAGGGCGCGGTAGAAGATGGCGAGGGCTAGGCCTCCCAGGGACCCGGCAGCCAGAGCCCACAATCCACTGGTCGTCGAGAGCATCGGGCGCGTGCGTGGCGAGGGCGAGCGTCGTCATTAACACGGTGCCGCTCGCGTGCGCGATTAGCGTGACGAGAAACGCGTCAGAGCGCTTCGAGGCGTAGCCTCCGGTGAAGTCGCTGGTGCCCCAGCAGAGCACTGCGAGCAGGCTGAAGAAAATCGGCATGCGTCGGAAGAGGGTAGCATCTTTGAGTTTTCAGTACCCGGTACCCAGTACCCAGTGAAAATCTTCACCGCTTGCGGCCCAGCGGACGAGAGCGTCCGCATCCAGACGCGATCACCCATGGCTCACGCCAGATCTAGGCCATTCGGCCTCAGGATGATCGTCAGATTCAGGAACTGGTGGTTGTTTTTGCTCGGTACTGGGTACTAGGTACTCGGTACTAGGAAGGTGTTAGAATCAGCAGAATTCCAGGATTCCGAGAGCCCAGGTTGATCGAACTTGCACCTTCGATTCTTTCGGCGGACTTCGCGCGTTTGGCGGAGCAGGTCCGTAGTGTCACCGAAGGCGGCGCGAGCGTCGTCCATGTCGATGTCATGGATGGACATTTCGTGCCCAACATCACGATCGGGCCTCCGGTGGTGAAGTCGCTGCGCAAGGCGACGGATTTGCCGCTGGATTGTCACCTGATGATCGAGAACCCCGATCAGTACATTGCGGACTTCGCGGCGGCCGGGGCAAGCTGGATTTCGGTGCATCAGGAAGCAACGGTCCACCTGAACCGGACGCTGCAACACATTCGTGATCACCAGGTGCTGGCGGGAGTAGTCATCAATCCTGCCACGCCGGTCGAGATGCTGACGGAAGTGCTCGGCATGGTGGATTATGTGCTGGTCATGTCGGTGAATCCGGGGTTTGGAGGGCAGAAATTTTTGCCCGGAGCGGTGCATAAGATCAAGCGTTTAGCGGAGTTGCGGCGCCAGCGCGGTCTGAACTTCCGCATTGAAGTGGATGGCGGTATCGACCTGAATACCGTTTCCGAGGTGGTACAGGCCGGGGCGGAAATTCTGGTGGCGGGCAACGCGGTGTTCGGCAAGGGTGATCCAAAGCAGAATGCGGAGAAGTTATTGAAGGCAGCGACGGAAGCGGCGCTGCTGAAGGTCTAGCAAATCAGATTGAGTCATTGAGTTATTGATACATTGAATCATTAGAATCAATCACTCGATGTCTCAATGATCCAATGATTCAATGAAGTTTCGAGGTCCTATGTCACGTCGTATTCCGGTGATTCTTCTTCTGGTGGTGCTGGCGGCCACGGTGGCCTGCACAAACAAGAAAGTCAACAATCCTCTGGCGAACGTGGGTTCGAAGCAGCCTGACAAGGTCTTGTTCGACCGCGCCATGGAGGCCCTGAAGCACAACCGGTTCGACGTGGCCCGCATTACGCTGCAGACCTTGATCAACACATATCCGGATTCGGAGTACATTGCGCGGGCCAAGTTAGGCGTGGCCGACTCGTGGTACGACGAGGGCGGCACGACGGCACTGGCGCAGGCGGAGATCGAATATAAAGACTTCATTACGTTCTTCCCCAACATGCCGGAAGCAGCGGAAGCGCAGCTGAAGATTGCGAACATCCATTACCAGGAGATGGAAAAGCCGGATCGCGACTTCACCCATGCCGAGCGCGCAGAGGAGGAGTACCGCAACCTGATTCTGCAGTGGCCCGACAGCAAGCTGGTGCCGGAGGCTAAGCATCGGTTGCTCGAAGTGCAGGAAGTGTTGGGCGAGCGCGAGTTCGGGGTGGGACGCTTCTATTATTTACGCGAGTCGTATCCCGCGGCTGAGGCGCGGTTGAAGTCGCTGGTGGAGAAATATCCTTTGTTCAGCCAGGCGGATGAAGCGCTGTTGCTGCTGGGCCAGTCGTATCAGGCGTCCATCGAGCGGGTACGGAACAATGGCAATATCCGCAATGAAGCCGCGAAGGCACGGCTGATCGAAGACCTTAACAACAAGGCCGCCGATGCCTATGATCGAATTTTGACGCGCTATCCGTTAGGCGACGCGGCGGATAACGCCAAGATCGCCTTGCAGGCGATGCATCGCCCGATACCGAAAGCGACGAAGGCAATGATCGCGCAGAACCGGGCAGAGATTGAGAGCCGCAAAGATCCGGGCATGGTTTCCCACTTGATGGGAAATTTCAAGAAACATCCGGACGTTGCGGAGGCGACAAAGGTCGGCGAGCCGACGATGGTGGACCCGACGCCAGTGAATGCGAAGGACCTGATTGAACAGGCGTCGGCGGCGATGAGGGTTCCGGCCGCGTCGGACAAGAATGTGGTGGGAGTGGAAGCGGTCAAGAACGGCACGCCCGCGGAGAATGCACCGGCGCCGCGTTCCGACACCCCGACCGAAACGGCCGCGACTCCTGCGGACAACTCGGCGGGCACCCAGCCCAGTCCGGGCGAATTGACGCCGAATGTTTCTGCGGATGCGAATGAGTTGAAACCGAATGTGTCGACCAGCAGTGCGCAGGATGACACGAACGCTCCACCACCCCCGCAACAGGTGAACGAGATTGGATCGACTTCCACTGATCAGAAGACGGCCGAGGCGGCTGCCCCTGATCCGGATGAGGGTCCCGGGGGAGTTTCTTCGAGCAAGAAGAAGAAAAAGAAGGGGCTGAAGAAGCTAATTCCGTTCTGAGGTCATCTATTTGTCATCCTGAGCGCAGCGAAGGATCTGCTGTGTGTGTGCACCAGCGAAAAGCAGGTCCTTCGCTGCGCTCAGGATGACAATCAATTGGGTTTATGCGTTCCTTTCGGCGGGATCGTTCTTAATTCTCTACAGTATCCACCGTACTGCCCAAGGGCCGACTAATCTGTAACCTTGAAGTGTGGCCGCATCCCACCAACCCGAGTACGATTCCCGGCAAGATCATTACGACGAATACTCGTCGCTGGTGCGGGCTTCCTACAACCGGCTTTTTGAGGCCATGCTGGAGGCGGAAATCGAGCGCGAAGCGGTGCAGTCGATTAAGCCGTCGTAGCCTTCCTTGATTTGCGCCGTCGCGGCAAAGACAATGGCCCCCGATTTCTCGATGCCATTTGAACCTGGGCATAGAGCACACCTTGCGACAATTTCAGCGTAAACATTGCCGTCGCTCCGTCAAAATAACCTCCAGCCCTATGCGATACTTAAGTTCATGGAGCCCTCGGCAGATCCCAAGTCGGTAAAGGTCAACCTGACCACCGGCACTGGCATGGACATCGAATGGAAAGACGACCACAAGTCGCACTATTCGTTTGTCTTTCTGCGGGATGCCTGCCCCTGCGCGATGTGCGACGACGAGCGCTCGAAGCAGGGACGCAAGCCGGGCGATCCTCCGAAACTGGCCCCGGGCGCGCTGCCCATGTTCAAACCCGCGGCGAAGCCGACCGAGGCCGCCCCGGTGGGAAAGTACGCCATCCGCTTCCACTTCAACGACGGACACGAACTGGGAATCTATTCCTGGCAGTTTCTGCGCGATGTGTGCCCGTGCGAAGAGTGCAAGGCGGCGAGGACCGCGGTGCGCAGCGCGTAGGGACGCCACTCCTGCCCTCGATTTCCTGCCGGGATTGTGCCATTATGCCGAGCACGGATGGTCAATTTAGAACTCACCGAAGAAGATCCGCAAAGCGCGAAGCAGTTTTTGTTACTGTGTCTAGTCGACCAGGCTCATCGCGATGGAGTACCCCTCACTGACATCGAAAAACGGATGTTTCTCTTTTCAGAAACGGACGGCGAAACCGATTGGGAAGCCAATCGGCACTTTGAAGCCGAATACAACGATACCGAGTACGAAGCGAAAATCGCAAAGCTTCTTCATGACAGCTACACGCGGGCCGACAACTCCGTCGAGAATCTCTCAGCTTGGAGAATAGCCTTAGGGGCGGTGCGAAACTTGGATTTCTATGGCCTTGTGATGATCGACCAGGCCTTGATTCCGCGCCCCCAACCGGCAGTCCAATTCTCATCCGGGGGCTTCCGGCAGGTCTTCCTCAAGATGGATCCCGTTTTCTTCCCTGCGAAAGCGCTGATCGTCATTCTCGCGCTGTTCCTGCTAGTAGATCCCTACCAACTCGGGTTGGTTCGCGCCGACATCGCCAAGTTGCTATGCATCGCCCTTCCTTTACCGGCAATCTGGCTCATAGGTCACGCCGAGAAACGCCTTTCGTCGGGGAAGATCAAAGGAAAGAGCAACTTCGCAAGATAATCATACCTTCGCGCCCAGGCCAACTCCTCCGTGTAAAATCAAATCATCGGAGCCACTCCTCGATTGTCGTTTCTCGATCAATTGAACCCGCAACAGCGTGAAGCTGTCGAAACTACCGAGGGGCCGGTGCTGATTCTGGCCGGCGCGGGTAGCGGGAAGACCCGCGTCATCACCTATCGCATCGCGCATCTGATTGAGCACCTTGGGGTTCGGCCTGATTCCATCCTGGCGATGACCTTCACCAATAAGGCTGCGGCCGAGATGGTGGAGCGCGTCGAAAAGCTGGTGGGAGGGCTTTCCGTCGCCAAGCCCGTCATTTCGACATTTCATTCTTTTTGCGTGCGCGTGCTGCGGCGCGACATTCAGGCGCTGCAAATTCCGTCGGCCGTGCCCGGCAAGCCTCCCATCGGACACACCAAGCAGTTCGTCATTTACGACGAGAGCGACCAGCAGCAACTGGTGAAGTCGATCATGAAGCGGCTGGGGATCGACGACAAGCAGGTCACACCGCGCGCGGTGCTGGGACAGATTTCCTGGGCCAAGAATCACATGCTCGATCCGCAGGAGGTCTACCTGAATTCGGGAGATCCCAAGACCGAGCGGGTCGCCCAGATTTACGCCGAGTACAAGAAAGACCTGCTGCGCGCGAATGCGCTCGACTTCGACGACCTGCTGCTTGAAACCGTCCGCCTGCTGAAGGCCGCTTCAACGGTGCGCGAGCACTACAACCGGCGCTTTGAATACGTGATGATCGACGAGTACCAGGACACGAACCGTCCGCAGTACGAGTTGATGCGCATGCTGGCCGGGACCAAGCACAACGTGTGCGCCGTGGGCGATGAGGATCAGTCGATTTATTCCTGGCGCGGGGCCGACATTCGCAACATTCTGGAATTTGAAAAAGACTTTCCCGAGGCCAAGATCGTCCGCCTCGAGCAGAACTACCGCTCGACGCAGAACATTCTCGAAGCCGCGTCGGCCGTGGTCGCCAATAACCTGAAGCGCAAAGGCAAGAATCTGTGGACGTCGCGCCAGGGCGGCACAAAAATCGGTTACTACGAAGCGCCGGACGGCGAGAACGAGGCGCTATTTGCCGCCGACCACATCGCGCGGTACCTGCGCGAGGCGCACGATCGCGGAGAAGAGCCGCACGCGGCGGTGCTCTACCGGACCAACTCTCAGTCGCGGTTGTATGAAGAAGCGATGCGGCGGTATCAGCTCAAGTATCACGTCGTCGGAGGCTTCTCGTTCTACGAACGAGCTGAGATCAAAGATCTGATCTCGTATTTGAAGGTCATACACAATCCTGACGATTCGATTTCGCTGTTGCGCGTGATCAATACGCCGACGCGCGGGATCGGCAAAACTACGCTTGAAACTATCGAGCGGGTCGCGCTCGAAACTGGGCAATCTTTGTGGGGAGCGACTGGCGAAGTCTTGAGGCGCCAGCTTCTGCCGCAACGAGCACTGGCCGCGCTGAAGAGCTTTCACGACCTGATCGAAGACAGCCGCGCCATGCAGGCGGGAACGTTTGTGGAGCGATTAGAAGAAACTGCGGCAGCGCCGGTTATTCGCGACGAAGCCCCGGCAGCGATCGTCGAAGAAGAAACCGAATTCGATCCGATGTCGTTCGACTTTGGGGATCCAGATGAAAGTAGCGCCGGCGTCCCGCCGGCCGCGGAGAGTTTGGGTGACGACGAGAACGCGCCTTTTCGAACTCCCGGCGAGGCTGCGCACACAGCCGAACTGCTCAAGTTCCTGATCGACCGCACGGGATACATCAAGCTTCTTGAAGAAGAAGACACTCCCGAAGCCTTCTCGCGAATTGAGAACATCCGCGAACTGGTCAACGCGGCCATGGATTCGAAAGACCGCGGCGAGACGCTCGACCAGTTTCTCGATCACGCAGCCCTGGTCAGCGACGCCGACGCCTACGACGAGCGAGCACAGATCACGCTGATGACGCTGCATGCGGCCAAGGGCCTGGAGTTCCCCCTGGTGTTTCTAGGAGGCCTGGAGGAGGGCCTGTTCCCGCACTCGCGCACGTTTCTCCAACCCGACGACATCGAAGAAGAGCGCCGGCTCTGCTATGTCGGCATGACGCGGGCGATGAATACGTTGATCCTGACGCGCGCCGTCTACCGCCGGCGGTACGGCACGGATTTGCCGGAAGCCAGTATCCCGTCACGGTTCTTGGAAGAAGTCCCGCCGCAGTTGGTGGAAGAGTTAGGCACAAGAAAAGCTCGCACCAACACAGCCCGTGTGGGGACGGCCTTCGCCCGTCCCGAGGGAAGAAGTCCCGAAGGTTTCTCCGATACGCACTACGACTACGAGAACGAAGATCAGAGCGCCCACTGGACCGCACCCAAGGCTCGGCAACAGCCGAAGACTCCGGCGCGATCCTACAACTCGATCGACAACATCGCCGAGTTTTTTGCCTCGCGCGGAAAGAAGTTCAACCTGCCAAAACTCCCGGTCGAAGAACCGAAAGGCAAGAAGGGTTTCCGCCCCGGACAACGCGTCCGGCATCCCAAATATGGCGAAGGCACCGTCTACCAGCGCGAAGGTGACGGTGAAGAGGCCAAGATTACGGTACAATTCCCTCGCTTCGGTTTGAAGAAGCTAGTGGAGAAGTATGCCCAGCTGGAACGGGCATAAGCTTTCGGTAGTTGCTCTTTGATGACGTCATCCCGAGCGCAGCGAGGGATCTGGCGTGCACTAAAACGACGAACGGCACGAAACGCTGCGCGCCAGATCCTTCGCCCTGTCGGGCTCAGGATGACGGCGGTTTTACAGGGAATGAGCATCTAGGGTCGAGAGAAAAATCCCACAGCGGGATACATTACAGAAGAGGACATTCAACGCATTCATGGCAAATACAAAAACACTTAGCAAAGACGAACGCAAGAAAGCCAAACGCACCGCCCGCAAGAAGCGTAAGACGGAAAAGCCGTTGGGCAAGCGCACCGTGGCCCGTGGATCAGCCAAGCGTAAGGTGAAGAAGATGGTACGCGGCACGTCGAAGCGCTAGTAGGAATCCGCCAGGCACGGCGGGCTCGGTCGTGAGACCAGGCCCGCCGCCCGGCGACTCAGGAGACCGCGCCCTTTGGCACAACCACCGTTAACCGCTCCTCAAGCGAGCAGGACGCAACCCGACAACTCGGGCAACCAGCTTCTCTGTTGCAAATCGATCGACAAGCTGATCTCGGAGTCCGAAGATCCCGAACACCGGCTGAAAAAAAGTCTCGGCCCCTGGTCGCTGACCGCGCTCGGCATTGGCGCCATTATCGGCTCGGGCATCTTCGTTCTCACTGGCACGGCCGCTGCCGGAGAGCACTTCGAAGCGCCCTCCATCCTTCACGCCCAGGTGCTCGATCTCATCAGTAATTTCCTGCGCACCGGAAGCATGGCTGGCGCGCTGATGCATGGACGCCCCGCAGCCGGCCCGTCCATTGCGATTTCTTTTCTGTTGGTCGCCGTGGCCTGCAGCTTTGCCGGACTTTGCTACGCGGAACTGGCGTCGATGATTCCGATCGCGGGAAGCGCTTACACGTACTCCTACGCGACGCTGGGCGAGATTTTCGCCTGGATCATTGGCTGGGATCTGATTCTTGAGTACGTGGTCAGCAATGTGGCCGTAGCCGTCGGCTTCAGCGGATACGCCAAAGCACAACTCGCCGCCTTCGGAATTAATCTGTCCGACAAATGGTCGAACCCTGTCTTCGCCTCTGGTAAGTGGACTGGCGCTTACTTCAACTTTCCGGGATTTCTGATCGTGTTCGTGCTGACGTTGCTGCTGGTGCGCGGCGTGCGCGAATCCGCGAAAGCCAACAATGTGATGGTCGCGATCAAGCTCGGAGCGATCCTCACTTTTCTGGTCGTTGGCGGCATGCTGGTCAACCGCGCGAATTGGGTTCCATTCGCACCATCTGGCTTTGCCGGAATCGTCACCGGCGGCGCGATCGTTTTCTTCACCTATATCGGATTCGATTCGGTCTCGACCGCAGCCGAGGAATGTAAGAATCCACAACACGACTTGCCCTTCGGTATCATCGCGTCGCTCATCATCTGCACCATTCTTTACATTGGAGTCGCGGTCGTCCTGCTCGGCATGTTGAAGTACACGACCTTCGTCTCAGGAGAAGCCGCCGACGCGCCGGTCGCATACGCGCTGAAGGTGCTGGGAGCGCACCCGTTCTACCGCTCGGTGATCGTGCTGGGCGCGTTGATGGGGATGATCTCTTCGCTGCTGGTGTTTCAATACGGCCAAGCCCGCATCTGGTACGCCATGTCGCGCGATGGCCTGCTGCCGAAGTTGTTCTCGGCGGTCCACCCCAAGTTCCAGACTCCGTACTGGTCCACCTGGATCGCCTGCTTCGCGGTGGGAATTCCTGCAGGCATGGTCGATATCGGAGACGCCGCCGATCTCTCGAACATCGGCACTCTATTCGCCTTCGCCCTGGTTTCGCTCGGCGTGATTCTGCTGCGCCGCCGTCAACCGGATCGTCCGCGCGCTTTCCGCGTGCCGTTCGTGCCGTGGTTCCCGCTGATCTCGGTGATTCTGTGCGGCGGATTGATGACAGGATTAACCGTCATCACGTGGATTCGATTCGTGGTGTGGCTGGGAATTGGGCTTTGCATCTACTTCTTTTACAGCCGCCATCACAGCGAGTTCTGCAGGACGAAACGGTAGTTTCAGTCGTCCCTACGGAACTCGTTCACGACTCGAGCCGACCCGGCGCTGAAGCGCCGGGCTACTGGCAGACGCTCCTCCGGAGCTTCTAAGTTGGAGCCGGTGAACGCTTCTGCCCTCAGCATCGGAAGGCGTTCATCGGTTCCATGAAATCACCCTCCTCATCAGCGGAACAATCACCACCCACTCAGCCGCATCGATAAAAGTGTAGTAAATCGTGGGCAACGCTTCCATTCGTCGCAGCGCCAGGGAGAAAATCGCCAAGTGAATGAGCAGCAGAACCATTAGCACCGTCCAAAAGACGAGCCTTCCCCAAAAGTTACGGAACCAGGAGATCACGAAACCGAAAACTACGGCCGTATTGAGAATCAACGCGATCCGCCTCCAATCGAGCTCCGTACCCGGATGGCTCGATACATAGGCAATCAGCCCCACGACTAGGGCGATTGCGATCAATATCTCAATCGCCAGGTCGCGAATTCGCTTGAGCGCGCTCACAGCCGTAATTTTATCGGACAATCACCGTCGGCCCGCCTCGCCAATCTGCCATCAAAAATCTACAATCTAGAATTATGTCCCCCAGCGATCTTCCCAAGGCCGAACTTCATCTTCATCTCGAAGGCTCCATCGATCCTGCGACTCTGTTGGAACTCCGAGCCCGTCACGGCAAGCCGGGCACGCTCGCCGAGATTGAGCCGATCTACAAATACACCGACTTCACCGGATTTCTGATGGCCTTCAAGACCATCACCGAGGACCTGCAGACTGCGGCTGACTACGAACTGATCGCCTACCGGCTGATAGAAAAACTCAAAGCAGAAAATGTTCTACATGCCGAAGTCTACGTTTCGGTTGGCGTGAACCTGTGGCGTAAGCAGGATTTCGAATCGGTCTTCGAAGGGCTTGAGCGCGGACGCGAGCGCGGTGCGCGCGACTTCGGCATCTCGCTCTTATGGATTTTCGATGCCGTCCGCCAGTTCGGCGCCGACGCAGCGAAGCCGGTTGCGGATCTGGCCATACGTTATCGCGACCGCAACGTCGTTGGCTTTGGCATTGGAGGCGACGAGCGCAAGGCCGAACCTGAGCTTTTTCGCGACGTCTATGCTTATGCCGGCGATCACGGCCTCCGCCTGACCGCGCATGCGGGAGAATCGGCCGGGCCCGGCTCGATCTGGGGCGCCCTCAACCTGCGCGTCGAGCGCATCGGCCACGGCCTGACCGCCATTCAGGACGCCGAACTCATGGAAGAGCTGGCGCATCGCCAGATTCCCATCGAGATCTGCATCACCAGCAACCTGCGCACCGGGGTCTGCCGCTCGATTCAGGACCATCCGGTCAGGAATTACTTCGACCATGGGCTGATGATCACGTTGAATACCGACGATCCGGCCCTGTTCGGCACCACGCTCTCGCACGAGTACCAGCTTGCGCAGGAGTCTTTCGGCTTCACCGACGAACATTTGCGCGAGCTTGCCCGCAATTCGTTCGAGGCCTCGTTCCTGCCCGCGGAAAAGAAGCTGGAGTTCCTGAATTTGTTTGACTCGCTGCCGGTTCGACCATAAAGTGCTCCCAACATTTGTTATGTGTTCTCCCCCGCTTGGGAGCCGGCTATGCGTTCGCTGCTTGCAGTCTTCTGCCTGAGTACGTTTCTCTCGGCACAGTCGAAACCTGTGCCCCCGGAAAGCCTGCTCTTCACCAACGTCAACATAGTCGACACACTTTATAGCCGAGTGCAGCCGAATATGACCGTGCTCGTCGAACAGGGGCGCATCCGTTCCATCGCGCATATCGGTATCTTCGCCACTGGACGCGGCCTGCGCGTCATCAACGCTGCTGGCAAATATCTGATCCCTGGATTGTGGGACATGCACGCTCACACGGCCGAGCGCCGGGGAACGTGGAGTGACAAAGTCCTCTACCCGCTGTACCTCGCCAACGGAGTGACGGCGGTTCGTGACATGGGCGGAGATCCCGCGCTGCTGGCCGAGCGCCGCCAATGCCTCGATCGAGGGGATATTGTCGGACCACACATCTTCGTCGACGAACATCGATCACCTCCAGTGACACCCGCGAATCCTCCTCAGCTCGACTCGGCCAGCGCACTGTCCCATCCCCCGCGTGATTCTTACCTGCCCGCGGCCGAGAGGATCTCTGAGCCCGTCTTCGCTTCAGAAACGATAAGCGTCGCCGACACCGGCCAGCGCACCGTCGAACAACTCGAGGGAATGCTGCTGGCCTGCTCTTCGCAGGAACCGACTCTCCGCCCGCAGCGGATCGCCGCGCTCGCTCAAGACGATCTCGATGGGTACTCCGAGCTGCGCCAGCGCACAGTCGCCACTTACGATCCCAAGAAGGCCTGGAGTCTCTTCATCCAGCTCGCCGATCGCGCCACCTGGCAGGTGCCCACGTTAGTGTGGTCACAAACCATGTCGAGTCTGGATAACCCACAGTTCCTCTCGGCTCCGCAACTCGCGTATGTGCCCCGCCTTATTCGCGCACAATGGGATCCACAGATTCTTCTGCACCATCTTTCTGCGAAGCAGTTTGCGCGCGTGAAGCAAGAGGCCGCCCGCGATCTCGAACTCACCGGTGACATGCACCGCGCGGGGACGCAGTTCCTGACTGGAACCGACGCCCCTGATCCCTACGTCGTCCCTGGTTTCAGTTTGCACGACGAACTGGAGTGGCTGGTCAAGGCCGGACTCACTCCCGCGCAAGCCTTGCAATCCGCAACCTTCAATCCCGCGCTCTTCATGGTGAAACTCGATCAGTACGGAGTGGTCGAGCAGAATCATGTCGCCGACCTGGTCCTGCTCGATGCCAACCCGCTGGAGGACATCCGCAACACGCGAAAGATTTCCGCAGTGATCCTCGGCGGCAAATACTATTCGCGGCGTGATCTCGACAAGATGCTCGAGGAAGCGAAGGTCGAAGCCGCGAAGGAATAGTTGAGACCGGCCCATGGTCGCGTACTCCCTCACGTCATCCCGAGCGAAGCGAGGGATCTGGCGTGCGGTGTCTAACCGTGCTGCACGCCAGATCCTTCGCCCTCTCGGGCTCAGGATGACGTCAGCAATCGAATGTCCCATTTTGCGATAATGGCTTATGCCTCAGCACATCGGCATCGTTGCCTGCAGCGCCGAAGGAGCTGCGCTTTGCTACCGCACTATTTGTCTCGAAGGCGCGGAGATGCTGGGGGAGCATAACCATCCGGAAGTTTCGATGCACACCAACCCGCTCGCCGAGTACATGAAATTCATTTATGCCGACGATTGGGCGGGAGTCGCGCAACTGATGATGTCGTCTTCGGAAAAGCTGGCGCGCACGGGAGCGGACTTTCTCGTCTGTCCTGACAACACGATCCATCAGGCGTTCGATCTGGTCGCGCATCGCTCGCCTCGCCCGTGGCTGCACATCGCCGCAGAAGTCGCGTGCGAAGCGAAGCGGTGCCACTACAAACGCATCGGTGTTCTGGGCACACGCTATCTGATGGAAGGTCCGGTGTATCCCGAAAAGCTGAAGGCCGCGGGGCTCGAGCATCGCATCCCATCACCGGTACAGCGCGAGCGTATCAATCGAATCATCATGGACGAGTTGGTCAACGCGCAATTCACTCCGCACTCGCTGGCGTTTTTTCAGGAAGTGATTCGCACGCTGGGGGATGAAGGTTGTGATGCGGTAGTGCTCGGGTGTACGGAAATCCCGCTGCTGGTAAGCCCGGACGCGTCGTCGCTGCCGACCCTGGATTCGACAAGGCTGCTGGCGCGAGCTGCGCTGAGAAAAGCGGTCGGGTAGCAGCAATGACCATGTGGAGACGGGCGCCCTCGCCCGTCCAGGCCGAGCAACGCTCGGCAAGCTTTTCGCCGGCACCATCACCAATCAGGAGGCGTAAGCCTGAAGCTAAAATTCCACCGACTCCCAGGCCTCTTTGCCGTCTGCCAGCTACCAGGGGGAAATCCGATCCCAACTTGGGCGACGCTGGGAGAATTCTTCTCTATCACCCGCACTACCGACGAGGTCTCCCTTGTTTGCCCGCAGGCAAATATTCCTGATGGCATTAAAGCCGACACCGGATGGGTCTGCCTGAAGCTTCACGGCCCTTTCCCATTCTCTGAAACCGGAATTCTTGCCTCATTCATCAATCCACTCTCTGCGAAGGCCATCCCCATATTCGCGATCTCGACCTACGACACGGATTACGTCTTGATCAAGGAAAAGTACGCCGGGGCAGCGCTTCAGACGTTGCAGCAGGCGGGACATCAGCTAATCGGAGACTAGTCCAGCTTTTTGGCAAGCAATTCATTCACAATCTGCGGACTCGCTTGGCCCTTCGAAGCTTTCATCACTTGTCCGACGAAGAATCCGAGGACAGTCTTTTTGCCGGCGCGGTATTGCCCGACTTGCTTTGGATTGGCGACGATCAGCTCGTCGATGATCTTCTCGAGCGCGGAAGTATCGGTGGACTGCTGCGGCCGCCCTTCTTCTTCGTAGACTAGAGGAAAATCTTTGCCGCGTTCGAAGCTGAGATCGTAGAGATCTTTCAGCATCTTGCCCGAAATCGCGCCGCTCTCGACCAGATCGGCCGACATAGCAACGCCCTTCATCGAAATGGGAGACTGGTCGATCTCGAGATTTTTTGCCTTGAGGCGTCCGGCCAGTTCGCTTTGCACCAGGTTGGCCACGCGCTTGGGATTCTTCGCCGCTTTGGCGGCTTCCTCGAACTGATCTGCCAGCGATTTGCTTCCGGTCAACACTTCAGCATCCTTCGCAGTGATGCCGTAGGCGGCAATCATCCGCATTCGCCGCGCTTCGGGGAGTTCGGGCAGAGTCTTGCGAATTTCCTCTCGCCACTTTTCGTCGACTACTAACGGCAGCAGATCGGGCTCGGGAAAATAGCGATAGTCGTGCGCCTGTTCTTTCGAACGCATGCCGTAAGTCTTGCCTTCGTTCGAGTTGTAAAGCCGCGTTTCCTGCGTGATCTTGCCTCCCGACTCGATCACGGTGATGTGGCGCTCGATTTCATACTCCAAGGCTTCGCGGATGAAGCGGAAGGAGTTCACGTTCTTGACTTCGGTCTTGGTGCCGAATTCCTTCTGCCCACGCGGACGCACGCTCACATTGGCGTCGCAGCGCAGCGAGCCTTCCTCCATGTTGCAGTCACTGACTCCGGTGTAGAGGATGATTTCTTTCAGCCGCGTGAGATATTCGTAAGCTTCATCGGGACTGGAAATGTCGGGCGCGCTGACGATTTCGATCAGCGGAACTCCGGTGCGATTGAGGTCGATGGCGGTGGATTCGGCCGCGCCTGGAAATCCATCATGCAGACTCTTACCGGCGTCTTCTTCGAGATGAAGCCGGGTGATACCGATCTTCTTCGTACCCTTGCCGCTGGGAATCTCGATCGCGCCGAACTCGGCCAACGGCTTGTCGTACTGCGAAATCTGATATCCCTTGGGCAGGTCGGGATAGAAGTAATTTTTGCGGGCGAAGATCGAGGTCTCATTCACGCGGCAGCCGATGGCCATCGAAGCAAGCACCGCGAACTCTACAGCCTTCCGGTTCAGCACCGGCAGCGCGCCGGGCAAGCCAAGGCAAACCGGGCATACGTTGGTGTTGGGAGGATCGCCGAAGCGCGTAGAACACGAACAGAAGATCTTGCTCACGGTCAGAAGCTGAACATGAACTTCCAGCCCAATGACAGTTTCATATTTCGCGCGAACCTCGGCGGAAAGTTGTGGCGTGGTGGCCATCTCCAGCGATTATAAAGGCTTAAGAGGAGCGGCGAGTCCGCTACTCCCAACTTCCTACCTGCGTTGATGACAAAGTTTTTACAAATTGGAGACAGGTGTTTGATGTACGAGAACAAGCGCTTCTGTAAACTTGCGGCGTTTCCTGAAGCGAATTCCAAAACTAATAGGAGCGCTGCTCGTGAAAACTTCGTCCCGCAACCTCGCCTCATTCTCAACCCTGGTGCCGTTCGCGCTCCTGGTGCTGGTGTGTGTTTTCGTTCCTGCGGGAACCGCACAGACTGCCAAGCCCGCACCCGGAACCTTTGTCAAAACCGCGCTAGGTGGATTCATCCTCGGCTACGACATCGATCAAAACGGGACCGAGGGTCTGCTGAGCGAATCACTGACTCTTTCGGACGGGAACTTTAACGTTGCCACCGAGACTTTCGACCAGACCACCGGGAAAATTCTAAAAATCGTTTCGCAGCAGACTGAGACCAAGAACGATTTCGTGACTTTTGGAATCTTCGGCACCAGCGTGGGTTTGGTCGAGCAGGAAAAATCCAGGGGAATTTTCGTCGACAAGCGGCTCTATGCCACGATGAACCCGGTCAGTGGAAACAAATTTACTGGCAAATGGACTCCGCCGCTAACCAAGAATCAGCTGATCATTGGAGTTGCGCCCAGCCAGAATGCGACCAATACCGCGCTCTTAGTCTCGCAGAACTTCAATTCCATCGTGATGAGTTCGAATGTGACAGCAAACACATTCGGGCCGCCATTCACGCTGACTGACACCACTTTTGGCTTCAACGATTCTCCCGTGATCGCCATCGATACCCAAACCAATCAAGCGGTGGTGGCAGCGTCAACGGGAGGCATCTTGACCCATCCCCAGATGGCAATCGTCGACCTTACAACGGGGAACGTGATTCAATTCACGGAAGTGGGTTTCGGATTCGTAAATGGCATCGCGGTCGATTCGGAGGACGGCATAGCTGTAACTTCCACTGAAATTGACTTCAGCCTGGAGTTCTACGATCTGGCGACGCAGAGCGGATTCATCGTGCCGCTACACAACGCCACCAACCAGTCGCAGAGCGGAGGAGCGGTGGCATTTGATCCGGTCAATAAGCTCTTCCTGGTGGGACAGGAATTCTCGAGCACTGCGGCCAGCGGCAGCAGCATTCAGGTCTTCGATACGAAAGGGAATTTCGTAAAGGCAATCAACGGGTTGAGCCTTCCCGCGAGTCCCGCATACATGGCATTGAATCCGGCCCAACGGTTTGGTTATGTGATCGTGACGCCAGCGTTGACGCAGCTGCAAGCGTTCGCGTACTGAAGTTGCAGGCTCCTGACGGCATCCCGAAACCGGCGGTCTTTGCCGGTTGAGGGATCTTGCGCGCAGTACCCAACCGCTTCACGCCAGATCCTTCGCCCTATCAGGCTCAGGATGACGCCCGGAGGGAAACTAGTTCACCTTCTGCGGCGCGTTCAAATACTTCTCCAGCGGAATTTCGAAATACAGAAGCTCGTTTCCTTTGGCGTCGCGCACATCGTTAAGAAACAAGCGCGAGCCCGACATAGGGTCCGAGATACCCGTAACGTCGAAGAACATGAATCCCGCCTGTGTCGAGTGGGGCTCCACGGCTTTGGCGTTGAACTGGGAGTTGGTGATCTCGTCCTGCGTTTCCTTGCTTACCCCTCCCTTCACTTTCTTGGTAGGAAATGGCAAGGGGTAGGTGCGTCCGCCATTGGTGGAGGGGTGCGACAAACGGCGATAAATGTCGTCGGTCGAGGATGGCACCAGCTTGGTACGGTTCGTGGTGACGAATTGCGCTTCCATAGAAGAGAGCGAGACTGGCTGATCCGTGTCATTGGTGATGACCACAAAAATCGGCAGGAAGCCTTCATCGCGGTAGTGCGCAGTGAAGATGCCGGCCTTTTCCGCCGTGTCGTAGGGGTCAGCCGCGACGGTAACGCCTTCGGTGGGGTGCTCATCGTGCGCGGGATAACTTTTAGCCGCCTTGGCTGACGGCATCACGAACTGCTTGGAGGCGACGCACACAAGGCCAAGCATCAGGACGGCGACAAAAATCGCGGTCGAACGCGAACCGGCAAAACCTAAAGATGGCATGATTCTGAATTATAGGACGCAGACGGTGGCGGTGATAGCTGCTGCTGTCTTGAGCGGGTAGAATGACACTTCCCGCATGTATTGGATTTATAGCGCGCTGCTTGGCCTTGCTTTGCTCATCAGCCTGCCGTACTGGCTGTGGCAGCGGCTTCGCCACGGCAAATACCGCGTCGGGCTCGAACAACGCCTGGGTCGAGTACCGGATTCCCTGAAATCCCAACAGCCCGTGATCTGGGTGCACGCCGTATCAGTAGGAGAAGTGCTCGCGGTCAGCCGCCTGGTCGAACTTTTGAAGGGCCAGTTGCCCAGCTATCGCGTGGTTGTTTCCACTACGACCGATACTGGGCAAACGCTTGCGCGCGCAAAATTCGGAGAAGCGAACGTCTTTTACTTTCCTTTGGATTTTGCTTTCGCGATTCGCCCTTATTTGACTGCAATGAAGCCGCGGCTGGTCGTGGTCGCCGAAACCGAGTTCTGGCCGAACTTTTTACACCTTTCGCATCAAAGCGGCGCGCGTATCGCGATCGTGAATGCGCGTATTTCTGACCGGTCCTGGCCCGGCTACCAGCGTTTCCGATCTCTGTTGACCGGCGTCTTGCGGCAAATTGATCTCTTCCTCGCGCAAACCGACGAAGACCGGAAGCGCTTGATCGATATTGGGGCTCCTGCGGATCGAGTGCAGGTGAGCGGAAATTTGAAATTTGATGTCGCCTTGCCACCCGCACCCCCCATTGTCGCCAGCTTGCGCGCGGCTTTTGAACAAGCAGGCTCGACACCCATTCTGGTTTGCGGCAGCACCGTCGAAGATGAAGAGCCACTTCTGCTGCAGGCTTTCGTCAATGTTCTGGCCAGCCACTCCAAGGCGGTAATGATTCTTGCGCCGCGCCATCCTGAACGCTTCGCGGAAGTCGCCAAATTGCTGGAAGATCTCGGAGTGCATTTCTGGAAGCGGTCGCTATGGAGCGGCGAACCGATCGTGGGCGGAGTGCTGCTCATCGACACTATCGGCGAGCTCGCCTCGCTGTATGCTCTTGCCGACATCGCTTTCGTGGGCGGAAGCCTGGTGCCACGGGGAGGACACAATATCATCGAACCGGCGCAACATGGCATCGCGATTGTGGTCGGCAATCACACCGAGAATTTTCGCGACATTGTTGGACTCTTTCACAGCCGGGATGCGGTGCGGGTGGTGGGGCCAGCAGAATTTCCTCTGGTGTTGATGGAACTAATCTCCAATCCCGAAGAGCGCGCTGCACTGGGCCGCCGCGCCTCTGAAACGTTGCAATCGCAAACCGGAGCCACTGAGCGCACGCTTGCCGCCCTACAAACGCTGATCAACTCATGAATCCTCTCGCCTCTCTTTTCGGAATCGGCGTGCGCGTGCGTAACGGTCTGTATGATCGCGGCATTCTGCGCGGACAAAAGCTGCAAGGTTCGGTGGTCAGCGTGGGGAATCTTTCGGTCGGAGGTTCGGGCAAAACTCCATTCGTCATTCTGCTGGGAGAGTTGCTGAAGACGCGCGGAGTCAAATTCGACATTCTTTCGCGGGGGTATGGGCGCCAGACCAAAGGAGTGTGCCTTGTCGAACCGGGCGGCTCTTCGCGCGATTTCGGGGATGAGCCACTGCTCATGGCGCGACGTCTCGGTGTTCCCGTCATTGTTGGAGAGGATCGCTATCAGGCGGGAGTTTTCGCGGAAAATAAGTTTGGACCCCAGTTTCATCTGCTCGATGACGGCTTTCAGCATCGTGCGCTCGCCCGCGACTTCGATATTGTGCTGGTCACACCAGACGATGCTCGAGATCGGCTATTACCAGTTGGGCGCCTGCGTGAGCCACTAAGCTCGTTGAGTCGCGGTGACGCTGTTGTCCTTACCAGCGGCGCCTCTCCCGACGCCTTCCCGCTGAACGGAAAGCTGACCTGGCGCGTGCGGCGCGGCATTCTGCCGAAGGATGTTCCTGAGCGGCCTATCGTGTTTTGCGGGATTGCTCGCCCGCAGAACTTCGTCCTGCAACTGCGCACCGCGGGAATCGAACCGGTCGCAGAGGCTTTTTACCGCGATCACCACGCTTACACCGAATCCGACATTCGCGATCTGCTTCAGCTTCGCCAGCAAAGTGAGGCTGCGGGGTTCATTACTACCGAAAAGGATGCGATCAATCTCGGCTCTTATCTCTCCGCGCTCGCGCCATTGTCGATTGTCCCGGTGAAGATGGACCTGGTCGACGCGGCTAACGCTGTGGATACCATGCTGCGCTTGATTGACGAACGCAGGCGCAAGGCATGAGAAAATCCCTTTAGCCTTCATGAGCAAGCTTTCCAAGGAAGCCGAGCGGCTGCAGAAGATCGTCCGCGCCTTTGCCAAGGTCACCGTAACCGTCGTCGGCGATCTGGTCGCTGACGAATTCGTCTTCGGAGAAATCTCCCGCGTCTCGCGCGAAGCCCCGGTGCTGATCCTGAAACATCGCGATCGTACGGTGGTCCCCGGCGGCGGAGCGAACGCGGTCAACAATCTTGCGGACCTGGGCGTGAACGTTCTTCCGGTCGGCGTCGTTGGAGACGACGAACCCGGACGCCTGCTGCTGAAATATTTTCGCCACAAGCGGATTCCCCTGAGCGGCGTACAGAAAAATAAGGGTTACACGACCGTAACAAAGACTCGCATTCTAGCGGGGATGACACACACCTCACGCCAGCAAGTGGTACGTGTGGATCGCGAACCTGAGGGGCCGCTCAGCAAACATGTGGAACGTGAACTGATGATGGCAGCCCGTAAGTATGTTCGAACCTCCGATGCACTACTCGTCTCGGACTACGGCTACGGCACGGCGTCTCCCGCGATTCTTGCGGGCATTCGCGAAAGCGGGCGGCGGCGCCCCGTGCCGGTGGTCCTCGACTCGCGTTATCGGATGCTGGAATATTCTGGTGCGACGGCCGCGACACCCAACGAGCCTGAGGTCGAAGAAGCGCTCGGAGTGAAGATCGGCCAGGATTGGTCGCGCCTTTGTTCTGCCGGCGATCAACTGATGGCACGCATGAAGCTGCAGTCTCTGGTCATCACTCGCGGTCGCGACGGCATGGTTGCCTTTGACGGCGGGCAAAAGCCGGCCGACATTCCCATCTTCGGATCGGACGAGGTCGCCGACGTCACCGGCGCGGGAGATACAGTGATCGCCACCTTCACCGCCGCGCTGGCTGCAGGCGCTACTACCGAAGAAGCTGCACATCTGGCCAACTACGCGGGCGGCATCGTGGTCATGAAGCGGGGCACAGCCACTGTTTCGCAAGACGAACTCCTGCAGGCAATCGAGAAAGAGTCGCCGCTGACGAGATCCCATTGAGCACCGAACCGGTCAGCAAAATCCTGACTCGCGAGCAACTCCGGCAGCGCGTCGACCAGTGGCGCGGAGGCGGTGAATCCGTCACTCTGGCCAACGGCTGCTTCGATCTGCTGCACGTCGGGCACGTACGCTACCTGCACGCCGCCAAACAACTCGGCGGACGGCTGATCGTCGCTATTAACTCAGATGACAGCGTGCGCGCACTTAAAGGCGAAGGGCGTCCGCTGATGCCGGCGGAGGAACGCGCCGAGATTCTGGCATCGCTGGCCGATGTAGATGCCGTCGTGATTTTTCCCGAGCGCGACGTGCGGGCGCTGATTCGCGAGATTCATCCTGATGTCCAGGCCAAAGGCACCGACTACACCCCGGCGAGCGTGCCGGAAGGCGATGTGGTCCGCGAATACGGAGGCCGCGTGGAAATCGTCGGCGATCCCAAAGATCATTCGGCGAGCGAAATCATTCGTTCGCGGCTGGGGCCGCGACGCACGTGAGCATGATCTCTCCTGCGCCAAGCGTTCATCGTTTGCTGATCGTGCGCCTCGGCTCAATGGGCGACATTATTCATACGCTGCCGGCGGTGACCGCGCTTCGCGCCGCACTTCCCGAGGCCATTATCGGATGGATCATCGAAGAGCGCTGGGCCGAATTGTTGTGCACATTGCCCACACCGCGATCAGGTGCGCGCAGCCCGCAACGGCCGCTGGTGGATCGCATTCACACTGTGAACACCATGCGTTGGCGATCGGCTCCGTTTTCGAACAACACCTGGGAACAGATGGCCGCCGGACTCAGCGAATTGCGAGCCGTGCACTATGACGTCGCCGCTGACTTCCAGGGTGCCGCGCGATCGGCGCTGCTGGCGCGCTGGTCGGGTGCGCCGGTGATGTACGGAGTGCGCCAGCCTCGCGAGAATATAGCGAGCATGTTCTACACTCGCCAGATCACGGCTCGCGGAACGCACATCGTTGAGCAGAATTTTTCTCTCGCGGAAGCGATCGTTGGAACCCCGCTCTCCATGCCGCCCGTCGAGTTTCCGCACGACGCAACCGCGGAGAAAGAGGCAGATCAACGGCTTCATGATCATGACATTCAGCGTTTCATCATCGTGAATCCCGGGGCCGGATGGGGCGCAAAACAGTGGCCAGCCGAGCGCTACGGTCACGTATCAAAACGACTGTTCGAGGAAGAAGGGCTGAAATCTCTCATCAACTTCGGACCGGGAGAGCAGGAGTTAGTGCGCGCGGTCGAAGCTGCTAGCGGAGGCTCGGCAGAAGGTTTGGCATGTTCACTGACACAGCTCATCGCGATGACCCGCCGCGCCGAGCTGTTCATCGGTGGCGACACCGGTCCTATGCATCTGGCCGCCGCCCTGGGAGTTCCCGTCGTCGCGCTTTTTGGTCCTACGAATCCCGCCCGGAATGGACCTTTCGGTACCCGCAATATAGTGCTGCGCAGCGCGTCGAGCGCGACCACGCACCAGCGCAATCCGCGCCCCGACGAGGGCCTGCTCGAAATCACATCAGACCAGGTGATCGCCGCCGCCCGCTCGCTGCCGAGGAGTCGCCGTGGCTAGCTGGTCGAAGATCGCTCGCCGCATTCGCGTCCCGCTGGGCTTCGCGTTCGCTGTGCTTTACATGTGGTTGGCGCGCCCGACGATACAGTCGCTGCTAGTCGGCGCGGTTCTCGCGGTCCCCGGTCTTCTGGTGCGGGCTCTTGCTTCGGGCCATGTGCAAAAAAACGAGCAACTCGCCACTAGTGGCCCTTATGCTTACACCCGCAATCCGCTTTATCTGGGATCGTTCATTCTGGCGTTAGGATTGGCGGTTGCGGCCCGCAATTGGTGGATCGCCGCGCTCATGGTGGTCATGTTCTTTGCCATTTACCTTCCGGTAATTCGCGGAGAAGAGGCCTACCTGGGTCAGCATTTTCCCGAGTTCGACGACTATGCCCGACAGGTGCCACGCTTGTTTCCGCGTCTTACGCCATTTGCCGGTGGACGCGGAGTGTTTTCTTCGTCTCTTTATCTGAAGCACCGCGAGTACAATGCGCTGATCGGTTCCGCAGCCATTCTGGCGGCCTTGGCGGCGAAGTTGCATTGGATTTCCAAGTGAAAGGGAAGTTACCCAACGCGTGATTTGCGCGTCTAACCAACCTATGCGTGTTTCCGTCTCGCTTGGCCTCTTGCTTGGGCTGGCAATGTTTGGCGCGTCTGCAAGCGGCCAGGCAACCCCGCCGGCGAAGCCTTCCCATGAAGCCTCCATCAGTGCCGCTCCTTCAGCGCAAGTCTTTCCGCCTCCGCCGGACTATAAGTTTCCTAACGGCCAAACTTATGTTTACGCGGTCGAGTGGCATTTGTTCAACGCGGGTACGGCCACGGTAAGCTTAAACTCCGACGGCGGGAACAATCGCGTCACCGCGACCGCTGAATCCGCGGGCGTGGTAAACACGCTGTACAAAGTGCACGATCACTTCGAAGCGACCTTCGATCCTCATACCTTCTGTTCGCTCACGATTAACAAGCACACCGAGGAAGGCAATCACAAGCGCGACACCGTGGTGAAGTTCGATTACACGCAGAAGAAAGCGGTGCTGGGCGAGAAAAACCTGAAGACGGGCGAGCAGAAACAAGAGCAGAACGATATCTCCGCCTGTGTCACCGACGTGATCACCGGCTTCTACTATCTCGCTTCACTTCCTTTGCAGCCCGGCTATCAGAGCATCGTCCCCATCAATGGAGGAGGCAAAACCACCGTGGCCGAAGCCAAAGTGGAAGCCCGCGAGCAGATCAAAGTCCCCGCCGGAACCTATCAGACTGTACGCGTGAATATAGAAGCGATCTCGGGACCGCTGCAAGGCAAAGGCTCGGTGCTGGTCTGGTACAGCGACGACCCCAATCACACGCCGGTGCAAATGCGATCGAAGTTGGGATGGGGAACCTTGCTATTCAGATTGCAGCGGATCGATAGGGGGAATTGAACATTGTTGATTGTAGATTTTTGATTGTTGATTGAAACCCTTCGCTCCTGGATTTCAAATCAACAATCCACAATCAAAAATCAACAATTCCTTTCACTGCATTCTGAATCTTTCGCGCATCAATCGCTGCAGTCTCGGCTTGTAGAGCAGGTCGAAGGCGAGTTCTTTATCGGGGAACAAGTTGAGCGCGGCTCGTTTGGCTCCCGCCACCAGCTCCGACGCCTCTTCAATCGTGAGATTGGGGTCTTGCCCGATCACCGACATCACCATGCTCATCATGATCTGCAGGCGCCGGATCTTGCGCGACTCTTCTTCTTTTTCGTTGAGGTTTCCTGCGGCGGGTATCGAGACTGCCGAATGCTGAGCACGTTCCGTACGGTTCATTGGGCCCCCAATCGGAGGCGGCCTCGCATCGCTCTTCGGCCCACACACCCGATTCAGTCATTAGATGTGCCACCGCGGCCAGGCGTTGCGCCCACCCCTGTTTCGTGGATTCTGGCCGCATTTGCCGCCAAATACAACTGCCCAAAGGTGGTGGTTGAGTTACGGAAGTTCAATAAATCCGCGTAAGATGCTGTCCCCGCCGCGTCTTCCCCGCCAACGAGGTAAAATCAAAGGTTGAATTTCGGGGTCTTGTCCGTCTCGTGAAGGCACACCCCAATCGGAGGAACGATGGCGAATGATCCCGGCAATAAGGTAGAAGATCGTCCCAACCCCAACGAGAAGCTGGTCAAGGTTTTCGACACCGATCAGGAATCGGAAGCGATGGTCGTTCACGGCCTGCTCGAATCCGCTGGCATTGAGTCGGACATCACATCGCTTGAGGCTCAGCAGGAACTTCTGCCCGGCGTGGGAGGCACCATCATCCTGGTGCGCGAGGAAGACGCTGAGAAAGCCCTCCAGATGATTGAGGAATACCGCCAGGCGCCAGGCGACGACGATACCGCCGATCTCAGCGATGAATCTGAGGCGTGACCCCGCTGCCATCCAGATAGAACGTGACCGCACCATCTAGATCGGTGCGGTAGGTGGCGACCCCTGATTGCTCCAGCCTGGTCAGCGTTTCCAGTCGCGGATGACCGAAGTTGTTGCGCGCTCCCACTGAGATAAACGCGAATTTCGGATGAACCTCCCGCAGCAACTCGAGGATCGTGGAAGTCGTACTGCCGTTGTGAGCAATCTTCATCAACTGGGCGTGCGGTCCTTCAGTGGCCACCACGCGCTCGATGGCTTTTTCTGCGTCTCCCTCCAGCAGCACCCCGGAATCTTGGAATGTAACCGTCATCACCAGTGAATCGTTATTCTTTGGAGGCCTGCCGGTCTCCCATTCGCGCGGCGGAGAGAATATCTGCACCTTTGTTCCCGCGAAATTAAACTGATCTCCGGTCCCAGTTGCACAACTTTGATTCCCAGATCGTGAGCGACTTGCAACAACTCAGTGAATGCCTCGCTCTGGGGAACGATGCCGATCCACATTTCGCGTGGCCGGAAGTTCCTCAATATCGACGGCATGCCTCCGATGTGATCGGAGTGGCCGTGACTGACAATCACAACGTCGAGACGCGAGATGCCGCGCTGCCACAAGTACGGAGACACGACATCTTCGCCGAAATCAAAGTCGGAGTGCTGCCCGGCGACCGGGCCGCCGGCGTCAAGCAAGAGGGTTTTCCCTTGCGGTGTCACCAGCAGTGTCGAGTCCCCTTGTCCGACATCAATTCCCGTGACTTCCAAGACGTTGGGATGAAGATCGGCCCTGGGAGGAATCACGCAGACCCAGAAAGCGCTTGCGCCCAACGCCGCGATGCCAAAGCAAGCGAAAAGCGGGCGCCGTCGCGAGAGCAGCATGGCCATTGCCAATGCCGCGGCACTGGCGACGATAACCGTCAGCGCCGGCATCGCCACGCGTGCATCGGCGACGCGCAATGCGCCCAGTCCGCGTACCGTTCCCGCGATGATCTCTAGCGTGATTCCCGCAATCAGCGCCGGAATCTTCGCCAACATCGGAGAGATGTAAGCCAGTGCCACGGCAAGTGCCGCGGCCGGCATCATGATGCCGGTTACCGGAACCACGACCACATTTGCCGGAAGCCCCACCACGGTAGCGCGGTGAAAGTAGTACGCCATGGGCAGGGCCAATCCCACTTGCATGAGAGTTGAAACGATCAGGACTTCCGCAAATGCCAGAAGCGCGCGCACGGTTCCGCCCAAGACTCGCAAGGGAAGCCACTTGCCAAGAAACCGCTGCAGTCGCCCGGCAATCATGCGCAGGTCGAGGCGCAATTGCGCCACTCGTGGCGCAACGTGGACGTCGTACGTCGTCGAATCCAAATACCGTAGCCCGCGATAAAATGGCTGCGACGTACGCTCCAGGAGAGGCGCCCCAATGCCGGCAATGATCAGCACTGCTAAGAAACGTAAGTTGGAAGCTGGCCCCGAACAATACCGTCGGATCAAATACCAGCAGGCCCAGCGCCGCCGCCCCAATCGCGCTTAGCATCGAGCGCTCGCGATACAACAACCGCGCTCCGAGATAAAGCACCATCATCAACGTCGCGCGCCAGATAGGAGGCCCCACGTTGGTCAGCAGCGCGTAGCTCACGGTCAGCCCGATCGTCAGCACGCTCGCCACCACTTCACTGGCGCGCAGCCGGCGCAGCAGCCAGAACGTTGCGAACGCCAGGATGCTGACATTCATCCCTGAAACGACCAGAAGGTGATACGTCCCGGAGCGCTGGAAGTTCATGCGCGTGCCGCGCCCGATGAAGGCCTCGTCGCCAATCACCATGGCATCCATCAGCGTGGCTTCATCGGCAGGCCACAGCGTATGAACCTTCTGAATGATGCTGCGATGCACATGCGTTCGCCACAACTCGGCACGATTTCCTAAGAAGCCGGGCAGTAACTCCACTTCGGAACCCTTTGCCGAACCGAGCGCAGCAATGCCATTGTCGGCGAGATATCCGCGATAATCGAACGCTCCGGGGTTCCTGAAGTTTCGCGGAGGCGAGAGCTTCACTGGAAAGCGCAGCCGTTCTCCGTACCGAAACAAATGTACCGGCGCAGTCGCGCTTTCCTGCTCATACTCGTTGACCATCTCTTTCCCGTAGAAGCTGACGCGCAATCCTGCCCGTACCGTCTCGGTCACTCCGCCGCGCGAAATCTCCTCAGTTTCGAGATCAATGACCTGCCGCACTCCGCCAAATCCGGAGGCTTGCAGCGTTCCTTCTTTCGTGACGTGACCAGTGACCATCACTTCTTCACGGCTCTGAGCAAAGGGAAGAATTTCCCGCGCGCCTGAATCTCGCGGCGGACGCGACTGTATATTCAAAGCTCCGGCTGTCATCAAAGCTGACAGACCTAAGAGGAACGCCGCCCAAGGCCGCCGCCGCAAGAAGAAAGCGGCAAACACAAGGGAGGCGAAGAACGCCGCCAGCCACCACAAAGGCGGCCGCCAGGCATACTCCCCCGCCACAATGCCGGCAGCAAACGCCAGCGCAGCCCACACCATGGGCTGCCGCGGACGCGCCTCGATAACACCACGAGCGTTCGCTTGTGAATGCAAGACTCAGGGCGAGGAAGGCCTACCGCACCAGGTGAACCACGCTTTCCAGATGGTAGGTCTGGGGGAACAGATCCACCAGGTGTGCCTGCTCCACTCGATATCCAGCCTTGAGCAGGCCAACCAGGTCGCGGGAGAGGGTAGCCGGGTCGCACGACACGTACGTCATGCGCGGCGCTCCCAGATTGACCAGGCTATGGATGACGCTATCACCCAGCCCGCTCCGTGGCGGATCCATCACCACTAGATCGGGCTGCAACTTTCCGGACACATTCTTCAGGTACTGCTCTGACATGCTCCGCACAGCCTTCACGTTCGCAGCTGAATTGTACTGCAGGTCGCCATAAGAAATCGGTGACGACTCGACCGCAATCACCTTTTCGAATTCCCGAGATAGGACTGACGAGAAAAGTCCGACCCCGGCATAGAGATCGAGCGCGGTTCGCCCTGAACGTCCGTCGGTGACCAGCGTCACCAACTCGTCGGTCAAATGCCGGTTGACCTGAAAGAACGCCCCCGCGCTCACGCGGTAAGACGCTCGTTGCGTGCTTATAGGTAAGTTCACCGCATCCCATACGGAGGCCGGACGCCCTCGCCCGTCGAACGAGAGTCTTTTGCGAAGCGTCCAGTCTTGTCGCCCCTCTTAGCGGACTTTGGGTTCTGCGCGATGGCTTTTGGGAAGGGCACGGCTTCAGCCGTGCCGTTGCCGCCGTGGAGATTCGATGGGCTTTAGCCTCTGAAGTACTCGGAAACACGACGACACCTGATATCTCGGGAAGACGCGCCTTCAATTCCTCCGCAAACCCCCGCGGCTCGCCATAAACCTCGATCAGCAACTGCGTGTCCTCAGCATTGGCGAAGAACTCAATCTCCTCGACTCCATCCGCCTTGCCAATCTCCCAGACCTTGGCGAGCGCCCGATTGATCAGAGGCGAACTGATCGGACACTCCTCCACCGGCAGCAGTTCATGCGAACCGAATTTGAAATACCCGATCGCGAACGGCGAACTCTGCACCTTGAACCGCGAGCGATTGCGATAGTTCCATGGAGGCGAAGCATGCACCTGAATATCGTCCAACTCCAACTTCGCCATGCGCCGCAGATTTTCTTTCAGGATGGCAACTTTGATTTCCAGTTGATGTTCGTAGCTGGTGTGCTGGTAGTGGCATCCGCCACAGCGTTCGAAGTAACGACAGTGCGGCGCAATTCTTGCCGGCGACGCTTCGAGCAGCTTGTCGAGCCGCGCCCGCGCGAATCCTTTCTTCTGCTCGACGAGCGACGCTTCTACCTTTTCGCCCTCCAGCACAAACGGCACAAACACGGCTTTGCCTGATCCGTGTTCATCGGCGGGCAAACGCGCCAACCCGTCGCCGCCATAAATGAGTTTTTCAATGGAGAGTTCCAAGAGTCGATTCTATGCTAGTTGGCTGAAACTCATGTGGGGACGGGCGCCTTCGCCCGTCCACAATTTGATTTTGACGTCATCCTGAGCCCGAAAGGGCGAAGGATCTGGCGTGCAGCGGCAGGGTTCTCGATATCCCGCGCCAGATCCCTCGCTTCGCTTCGGGATGACGTCACATGGATGACAGCCTACAATCCTCTCCCCGCCGCCGCTCCCGCCGCCCACGCCCACTGAAAGTTGTATCCCCCTAACCACCCAGTCACATCCACGACTTCGCCAATGAAGAACAACCCGGGCACCTTGCGGCTCTCCATATTCTTCGCATGCAACTCGTCCGTGTCCACTCCGCCCGCAGTGACTTCCGCCTTTTCGAAGCCTTCAGTCCCCGACGGCAAAACTTCCCACGCATGAATCTTCTTCTCGAAATCAGCCAAAGCGGCATTCGTCCACGCCGCAGGCGCTTGCAACTCAATCCAGCGGGCCGCCAATCTGACAGCAAGAATCCCCTGCACCGCCGCCTTTAACGCCGCCGCAGTGCGAGGTGCCTTGGGATCGCGAAATGCCGCCGTCACCTCGCGTCCCGGCGCGAGATCAATCACCACCGGATGCGGTTTCGTCCAATATGAAGACGCCTGCAGGATCGCCGGACCACTCAACCCCCGATGCGTGATCAGCATCTTCTCGCGAAACCCGTGCCCATCGGCCGATGCCACCACTTCCGCAGAGACGCCCGCCAGATCGCAGTAGCGCTTGCGATCTTCTTCGCCGAACGTCAGTGGCACCAACCCCGGTCGCGGAGGCTGAATCTTCAATCCAAATTTCTTCGCCAGATCATATCCAAATGAAGTTGCGCCGATTTTCGGGATCGAAAGCCCGCCAGTAGCGATGACCAACGCGGGAGCGTGAAACTCATCGCTCTCTGATCGCACAACAAACTCGGTCGTACGGATAACTTCCTGAATTGCCGTCTTGAGAAATATCTGGACACCCGCCGCCCGGCATTCGCTCTCGAGCATGTCAACGATCTGCTGCGCCGACCCGTCACAAAATAACTGGCCTAAAGTTTTCTCGTGATAAGCGATGCGGTGCTTTTCGACCAAAGCAATGAAATCCGCTGGCGTATACCGCGCCAGCAGCGACTTGGCAAAATGCGGATTGTTGGAGAGGAAATTCTCCGCCCGGCAATGAAGATTGGTGAAGTTGCAACGCCCGCCGCCAGAAATCAGAATCTTCTTCCCCGGACGATCGGCCCGTTCCAGCACAGCCACGCGACGCCCGCGCTTCCCCGCCTCGATGGCGCACATCAAGCCAGCCGCCCCCGCACCGAGAATCAGAGCATCGAAGTTATGCGTCGCGGACATATCTAATCCGACGTCATCCTGAGCCCGAAAGGGCGAAGGATCTGGCTTGCAGTGGCAGGACTTCTCCACGCCAGATCCCTCGCTCCGCTCGGGATGACGTCTAAGAAAATCACATGTAAAACAGACTCAACCGCGGCAACCCATACTTCTCCAGCAGTCGCTTATTCACATACTGCCTCTGCAACTGCTCGATCTGCGTCCCCGGCATCTTGCTGCGGTAAGGAGCCAGTTCCCGATCGGCTTGCGCCCGTACGGCAACGACATCCGCATCCGGAGTCGCCGCCAGCAATACGGCGAACAACTTTTCTTCCATCACGGTCAGCCGCCGCTCCAGATCCTCCAATCGTGACGAGGAATTCGCTTCCACCTCGTTGGCAAGCTCAGAAAGATTCTTCGCTGTCTCATGCGCGATGGCCGACCCCGAAACTCCGCCACCCTCGGGCAGTTTCGCGGCCTCCAGCAAATCGGCATTCTTCCGTAAAAACACCGCAATTTCAGCAGCCTGAAATCCCCGCTCAGGCTTGCTCTCCGCCTGCGCCACACCGACCGCAGCTTCCTTCATCTCTTCCGCCGCGGCCAATACCTCTTGCGCGCAATACGCCAGACTGTTCACCTTCCGCGACTTCGTGGGGCGCTTCTCATACTTCTCAAACGCCGCATCAATCCCGCGCAACACCGCCGCCAACGGAATGCCCGCATCCTTCCAGGTTTCAATCAAGGCCCAGTCGAGCGTCGAAAGCAGCAGAATCCCTCCACGCCGGCGCTGAAACTGCTCCTCGATTTCGGTGAAGTAATTGAAGTAGTTTTCCACGAAGAATCAGCGGGAGGCGCGCGGCTTGCCGCTAGGCCACGGCTTCGACGGCGAATCGGCCTTGGGAGCCGCGACCTTCAGTTTGACCGCGGGAGTCTTCGCCCCCGTATTGCGCTCCCAAATGATGCGCAATCCGTCGAGCGTCAGGAATTCGTCGACATGTTTGATGTATTTGGAATTCGGCCCAATCAGCGGAGCGAGACCTCCGGTCGCGAGAACCCTCGTGTCCTTCCCTAACTCGCCGAGTAGCTTTTCGAGAATGCCATCCACCAGCCCGAGATATCCATAATAAAGGCCCGACTGCAGGCTGCCGACGGTGTTGGTTCCAATGATGCGATCCGGCTTGCGAATATCTACACGCGGCAACCGCGCGGTACGCTCGAACAATGCCTCGGCGGATATCCCTATGCCCGGACAAATCACGCCTCCAAGATATTCTCCTTTAGCCGACACACAATCGAAAGTTGTGGCCGTACCGAAATCCACGATGACGCACGGCCCACCGTATTTTTCAAACGCCGCCACACCATTCACAATGCGGTCCGCACCCACCTCAGCGGGATTGTCGTACTGGACGGGCATCCCGGTCTTTACGCCCGGCTCAATGAACAGCGGCTTGGTATTGAAGTAGCGCTCGCATACCTCTCGCAAAGTCGAATCCAAGGGAGGCACCACCGACGAAATCACGATGCCATGAATCCCCTTGGCTTCGAGATTCGCCATCGCAAACAAATTGCGGAACAACACGCCGTACTCATCGACGGTATGCGAAGCATCGGTCCCGACGCGCCAGTTCGCCACCAGCAGCTCGTAGCGCGGCGCTTCGTCTGCAGGAGGCTCCGCCCCATGCAGCTTCGCCACCCGCGCGAAGACCCCCAACACCGTATTCGTATTCCCGACATCCAGAACAAGCAGCATGGTTGCGTTCCATTAGTAATTCAACGTCATCCTGAGCCCGAAAGGGCGAAGGATCTGGCGTGGAGTGGCAGACTCTCGGTGGCCCACGCCAGATCCGTCGCTACGCTCGGGATGACGTCTTCTTGAAGACTCACGTCGGGACCCGCTACTTCGCCCTAACCGTCCCACTCAAAACAGTTCGCATTCCCTTCTCAGTCCGAACTAACAAGAACCCTCGCGTATCCAACCCCTCGGTCACGCCCTCAAACCCGCCATTCTCCTCAATCTTCACGGGACGCCCCTGCGCCCACGACGAATGCTCCTGAAATCGCTCGAGAATCGAAGCATGCGCTCCCGGCTTCTCCAGCAAATCGCGGTACTCGCGGTCGAGCGATTTTAGCAAAGCTGCACACAACTCCACCCGAGACCATTCGGTTCCTGTCACTAGGCGCAGCGAAGTCGCCGCATCTCGCAACTCTGCCGGAAAATTCGCTTGATTCACGTTGATCCCGATTCCAACTACGACATACCGCACCCGCGTAGCCTCGGCATTCATCTCCGTCAGAATTCCGCAGAACTTCTTGCCGTCAATCAGCGGATCATTTGGCCATTTCAAATCGGGATCGACGCGCGCATCCACTTCCTGCACCGCCGCATGCACCGCCAACCCTGCAGCCAGCGACAGAATCAACGCATCGGCCGGCGGCAACATGGGCCGCAGCACCACCGAACAATAAATCCCAGTCGACTGCGGAGACTCCCACGTATTCGCCCCGCGCCCCCGTCCCGCCGTCTGCTGCTCCGCCAGAAACACCGTGCCTTCGGGCGCTCCCGCGGCCGCCGCTTCCATCGCCGCCAGGTTGGTTGAACCAATCTTGTAGTAATGATGAATATTCTTGCTGAAGATCGTCCTCTTGATCAGCGACGCCAGCATGTCGGGAAGAAGCAGGTCAGGAACCGACTTCAGCCGATATCCCGTTGCAGGATGTCCGGCGATCTCAACGCCAATCTCGCGCAACTGCTGAATCAGCCGCCACACCTCAGACCGGCTGGTGCCAATCTCTTCGGCGATCTTGGTCCCGCTGACGACGACAGTCGCATGCTGGGTTAGCAACCGCACAATGCGGCCCAACCGCGCATCGGTCTTCTGCGGTACATGCGGCGCGGCCGCCGCTCGGGTTCGTTTTGGAGCTGAGCGTTTGATGCGGCAATTATAACCAGTCGTGAGGAAAGGCAACGGCCGCCACGGATTTACGCGGATTCCCACGGATAAGTCTTAGGAAAATGGACTTGGATGTCGGCAGCCAGTTTTCTTAGCGACCTTTGCGCAACCTTGGCGCCCTTTGCGGTAAAAGGCTCTTGGTTTTTTCTAAGAAAAGATCCGTGTTAATCCGCGAAGATCCGTGGCGTAAGGTCTTGACTGACGACTAATCCGGCAAAACCCGCAGGCTCATATCCACAGCCTTCGCCGAGTGGGTGAGCGCGCCGACCGAGATGAAGTCCACGCCGGTCTCCGCGTAGCCGCGGATATTCTCCAGCTTGATGCCGCCCGAGCACTCCAAAGGAATGCGTTTCTGCTCGCGCGAGCATCGCTCAACCGCCTTCTTCACTTCTTCCACCGACATGTTGTCGAGCAGAATCGCCTCGGCCCCATGGGTCAGCGCCTCTTCCAGTTCCGCCATGGTGCGGACTTCGATCTCAATCGGCTGCGAGCCCCTGCGATTGCGGATCGCCCGCTCCAGCGCCGGCACGATGCCTCCTGCCAGCGAAATGTGATTGTTCTTGATCAGAATGCCGTCCGACAGATCCAGCCGGTGATTCTGCCCGCCTCCGCAGCGCACCGCGAACTTGTCGAGCACGCGCAGCCCGGGCACAGTCTTCCGCGTATCGAGCACGCGCGCCTTCGTCCCCGACACGGCCTCGACATATCGGCGCGTCGCCGTCGCAATCCCGCTCAGCCGCTGCATGAAATTCAGAATCACGCGCTCGCACGACAGAATCACCCGCGCATTGTGCCGGATCACTGCCACAGACTGCCCTTTATGCAAGCGAATGCCATCGAAAATCTCAGGATGCGTCGTCACTTCATAGTGCGAAGTCACCGCTCCATCGAGCATCGCGTACACATCGAGAATGCGCGACACGCACCCGATCCCCGCGAGGATGCAATCTTCCTTCGCGAGAATCGTCGCCGACGCCCGCTGGTTGGCCTCAATGCAGGCATAGCTGGTGGAATCGTGCGTGGCACGATCCTCGTTAAGCGCGTTCTCGATAATCGCGGTAATGCGTCGGCTATTCCAGTCCATGAAGTTTTGATCGTGTGGGGACGGGCGCCCTCGCCCGTCCAGGCCGCCGCGTCTTTTGCGACGGCTATCTTAACGGCAGATCTCTTCTAATTTTCCCTGCGTCTTCTCCCTGAGCGTCGTCAGTTCCCCAGCTCGCTTGCGAATTCCCTCTACCACCTGCGCGGGAGCCTTCGCCAGAAACTGCTCATTCCCCAACTGCCGCTGCCCGTTGGCTATTTCTCTCTCGATGCGCTCCAGCTCTTTCTTTAACTTCTCGCACTCCGCCGCTACGTCAATCTTCTTCTCATACACCACGCGCACATCGAAGCGCGCCGTATGCCGCGCTCCGGTAGTCAATGAGCGATCAACAAACGTGACGCCCTCCACCGTAGCCAACCGCTCCACCGCTCCCTGATTCTCTTCAATCAGCTTACGCACCGCGGCATCTTCCGTGAACACCTCGATCGGCACTTTCTCTTTGTGCTCGACCTTCAGCTCCGCCCGCAGATTGCGCACGCTGACGATCAAATCCTGCAGGATCGCCATCTCTGTCTCAGCCTGCAGATCAAACTTCTTCTCGTCCGCCTGTGGATACGCCGCCAGCGCAATCGACGCCAGCGGAGGCTTCCCATCGTACACCGCGTGCCAGATCTCTTCGGTGATGAACGGCATCACAGGATGCAACATCCGTAGCGCGCCTTCAAACAGCGCCACCAGATTGGCGAGGGCCGCCCGGGCCGCCGCCTTGTCATCATTCGTGTCAAACGCCAGCCGCGGCTTCACCAGTTCGATATACCAGTCGCAGAACTCTCCCCAGAAAAAATCATAGATCGCGCGCGCGGCATCATCGAACCGATATGCTGTCAGCGAATCGTTCACATCTTTCGCCACACGATTAAAGCGCGACCAGATCCACCGGTCTTCCAAAGCCTGTGTGGCGCGGGCACTCCTGCCCGCGTCTTTGCCGAGTTCGTGAAGCCTCCACACTCCCGCGCTCTCTGCCCGGTCCACGTTCATAAACATGAACCGCGCCGCATTCCAGATCTTATTGGCGAATGCTCGATAGCCTTCCGTCCGGCTAGGATTAAACGCAATATCCGTTCCCGGCGACGACATCGCCGCCAAGGTGAACCGCGTCGCGTCCGTCCCATACTTCTCGATCACTTCTATCGGATCGAGCACGTTCCCCTTGGTCTTCGACATCTTCTGCCGGTCGGCATCGCGCACCAGCGCGTGGATGTAGACCTCGCGGAACGGAACGCTCTCGCGCAATGCCTCGTTCACCCGGCTTCTCCAGCCCCAGCCCTCGCGGACGATGCGGCGGCATCATGAACCAGCAACCCATCATGATCATCCGCGACACCCAGAAGAACAGAATGTCGAACCCGGTAATCAACAGCGACGTCGGATAAAACTCCGCCAGATCGCGCGTCCCTTCCGGCCATCCCAGGGTCGTGAACGGCAGCAGCGCCGACGAGAACCAGGTATCGAGCACATCCGATTCCTGCTCCAGCCGCGCCCCGCCACACTTCGTGCACTTGGCCGGAGTCTCGCGCGCCACGATCATCTCGCCGCAATCGCCGCACTTCCACGCGGGAATGCGATGCCCCCACCACAGCTGCCGCGAGATGCACCAGTCATGGATGTTGAACATCCAGTTCAGATAAATCTGCTCATAGTTCTCGGGCGTGAAGCGGATGTATCCTTTCTCCACAACCTCGATTGCGCGCTTCGCCAGCGGCTCAATCTTTAGAAACCATTGCAGCGACAGCCGCGGCTCGACGATGCTATTGCAGCGCTGGCATTTGCCGATCGAGATCGTGTAGTCCTTGATCGCCACCAGGAATCCCTGCGCCTCCAGATCCGTCACCACGCGCGTCCGTGCTTCGAAACGGTCGAGCCCTTTGTACGGGCCCGCATTCTCGTTCATGTGCGCATGCTCATCCATCACATCGATCTGCGGCAGATGGTTGCGTAATCCGGCGAGAAAATCGTTAGGATCATGCGCCGGCGTCACCTTCACCGCGCCCGTCCCAAACTCCGGATTCGCCAGCTCATCCACAATGATGGGAATCTCGCGGTTGATCAGCGGCACCCGCACTTTCTTGCCATGCAAGTGCCGGTAGCGATCGTCTTTTTCATTCACCGCGACGGCCGTATCGCCCAGCATCGTCTCGGGACGCGTCGTCGCCACCGTGATGAACTCATCCGACCCCACCACGGGATAGCGAATCTCATACAGCTTTCCCGCCACCTCTTCGTGCTTCACTTCGAGATCGGAAATCGCCGTCCCGCATCGCGGACACCAGTTGACGATGTACTTCCCGCGATAAATCAGCCCCTCTTCATGCAGCCGGACGAACACCTCGCGCACCGCGTGCGACAGGTCTTCGTCCATGGTGAAGTACTCGCGCTCCCAATCGACGGAGTCGCCGAGCCGCTTCATCTGGTCGAGAATCGCGCCGCCATAGTGCCGCTTCCACTCCCACACCCGCTCGATGAAGGCCTCGCGCCCCAGCTTGTGACGGCTCTTGCCTTCGGTCGAAAGCTGGCGCTCCACCATCATCTGCGTGGCAATGCCGGCATGATCGGTGCCTGGCAGCCACAACGTCAGGTCTCCGCGCATGCGGTGCCAGCGGATGACGATATCCATCTGCGTCTGGTTCAGCATGTGCCCCATATGCAACCGTCCGGTCACATTAGGAGGAGGCAAAAGCAAACTGAATTTGGGACGAGGATCTCCCTCAGGAGGCGTAGGGACATCGAAGAGCTTCTCGGAAATCCAATACTCGGCCCAGCGCGCCTCAATCGCGCCCGGCTCATACGATTTGGGAAGTTCGTGCATGTCAGCTTTTAGCTTCTTAGCTCTTAGCCTTTGGCTCAACCGTTTTGGCTAAAGGCTAAGAGCTAATGGCAAAGGGATGTCTCTGTAAACCTTTGATCTTACAGGCGGGTAGAAAACGCGGTCAAACGAGGCGGACCTCGGGCGTCGGACCTTGGACCTCGGCCAACCCGGTTTCAAGCCGCGCGAAATCGAGAAGTGTTCCACGTGGAACATGTTGTCATGGCGGTTAGGTATAGACAATAACGTAATGACCGCTAAGCATAGGAAAAGATTGACTCTAAAGTTCGCGTTTTTGAGGAAATTTAGAGTGGGATTTCCGAGGCTGGTCCAACGAGTGCTACTGTCTCCGTGTTGCGTCATCGTTATTGAATGGGCCACCCTCCCCGCCCATAGAATTGCTCTGAGGTGTAGAGTTGTTTGCAGCATTCCACGGGGAAGATTCCGCCGTTCTCGCCGTCCCAGAACACCTCCAAAAAAGTCAGCCACTCTGTTCAGTAAAATAGAAGCAATGCTGCGGCCCCTGCTTCTGCTTTTCGTTCTCGCGCTCTCATGCCGCGCGCAGCCTTGCCGAAGCGCCGCCAGAGTTCGCTGCGTGGATGCAACGAACAGCATGCGATGGCCCGGTGCGGCGCTCGATTCCTGGCTCGCCGCGGCGGCTCGCGATCTCGTGCAGGGCGGCACGATTCAAGTGGCTTCCGGCTCGTACACATTGGCCGGACAAATTCACTTGGCTTCGAACATTCACTACGATTTTGATCCCGCAACGGTCGTCACCGTCAGCGCTTCTTACGCGGGCACCGTTGCGATGGACATGAGCGAGGTGGGCAACGTCGAACTCACTGGCGGAATTTTCGATGGCAACCGCGAAGGCAACTCCAACACGTTCGATGGTCTCTATGTCATCAATTCCACAAGAATAACGATCTCCAAGACGGTGATGCGAAACTTTCGCGGTAGCGGAATCAACCTCACCTCGGGAGATTCTTTCATCTCCGTCGCGAACTCCGAAATCTATAACAACGGCGCGCCTCTGCCCGCGGTCGTCGGGTGGGGTATCAGCATGTCTCCCGCGAGCGGAACGCTTTCTCATATTCAGATCGGCCCGGGCAACAACATTCATGGCAATAACGGCGGCATTCAAGTCGCGAACTCATCCAACAGCGCCAACGCGGTCGAGGACGTGAAGGTCTCTGCCAACCGCTTTCACCACAACGCCAACGACGGCGCTCTGTTCACGGCCTTTCATTACGACGGCGGGGTGATGCGCGGCATTCATGTTGAGAACAACGAATCCTATTGCAATGGATGGCCGGCGAACGGCGCGGGCTTTGCGGCGAGTTGCTTCCCGGCCGGGTTTCTCCAGACGGGCGCAGTCAGTTCCTCTGGAGGATCGGGATTCGATTTCATTCAAAACGGTGACGCTCGTTTGACGGGCGCAGAAGTTGTCGGGAACAAGGCGCATGAGAATGCATATGACGGTTTCGATGCCACTTACAACCCTAGTGTCATCGTCGATGTCAGCGGGACTACGGTCACCTGGGTTTCAGGGCCGCGGTTCAGCATGGCCTGGAAGCGGAACCAGCCGGTCTTGATTCATGGGACCGCGTATAAGATTGCTGCCTGCGCGAGCGCGATGCGCTGCACCCTGACGGCGTCTGCCGGAGATCTTTCCCGAGTCGCCTTCCAGGGGCCGAGTGTCATGAAACTTGTCTTCTCGGCGAATCAGGCCGTCAACAACGGCAACAGAAACATTCCTCCGAATGTCGGCGCGGGCTTCTACAGCCAAATGGCGGATGGGGTCACTTACAGCGGTAACGTGGCGCTCAACAATAATCTGGAAGGATTCGATCTTTTCTACTGCGACTTCACGACGTTCAGTGGAGACAAGGCTATCAACAACGACACCAGCAACACGCCGCAACGCAATATCGGATTCAGTCTGGTCGGCGGCAGGAATAATTCCTTCGCTGGCATTTCCGCCAACGACTCCACGCCCTCGCCGCAGCAGACCATCGGGGTGAAAATTGGACGGGACGCCACGAACACCGTCATTCGTTCACGCTCGATTTACGGAAAGCTGCATACGGTCGATGATTCCGGAACTAACACGACTTATGAGAATCGCGGAGGGGGTAGCCATTAGCGAGGTCTCCACCCAAGTGCGGCCCTGCGAGAACGCGAACTGCTCTCCCTGGCCGCACCGCCGAGGAAGCTTGCTGTAAGCCTCTCCGTACCCCACTCATCCGCACGAGAACGCGGATGAATGGGCCACCCGCCGGGTTCGCGGTATTCAGACAACTAGGGAATGATCTGATAGACGGTTCCTGATCCCGACGAGCCGCCTGCCCCTGTAACGCCGTAGAGCGCGCTGCTTTTTCCGAAGATCACGCCGCCTGCAGGACTGAAGCCATCCTGCCCGCCTGCGAAGTCATGTAGGACTGTTTCCGTCCACGTGCCATCCGATTGTGGCGCCAGTTGAAATGCGGTTCCCAGGATGTCCGCGCCGTTTCCCGAAGTCGTCCCATAGAGATTGCCGGCCGGGTCGGAGATAAGCGGGCCGCATGCCAAGCCGCCGTCCGCACCTCCGCTGAAACTGTGAAGAGCGGACTCGGACCAAAATCCCGTGGGGTTTGGCGTTAATTGAAATACCGTACCAGCGTTTGCCGGGCCTCCACCAAGATTGGTGGTGCCGTACAAAACTCCGGTGCGTTTGCCGGCAAGCAGACCACAAGGCTGGGAACCGTTGTTGCCTCCTCCGCTAAATTGGTAGAGCACTTTCTCTTTCCACTTGTTCTGCCCGGGCGCGGGCGGTATCAGCTTGAAAACGATTCCACTGGAAGTCGTACCATAGAGCGCGCCTTGACGATCCACCAGCACGGCAGCCATGGGATCTATGCCATCCCCATTTGAGCCAAACCGGTGAAGCACAGTTTCCGTCCACGCACCTCCCGTCTGCATCGGCGGAGCCAGTTGAAAAACGACGCCGCCATTGGCCGACCCGCCGCCGAACAGCGTCGTGCCGTAGAGGTTGCCCTGCTTATCGAAAGTGACGGAGGCAATTGCATATGCGCCGTCGCTGCCGCCGGCGAAGCTGTAAAGCACGGTTTCTGACCACGAAGTGCCTTGTTGCGACAACTGATAGACAACGCCGTCGTGGTGAGGGCCGCCGGTGACGGTTGTGCCGTAGAGATTTCCTGCCTGGTCGAAGATGAGGCTGGCCGAGGGTGCAGCGCCATCGTTTCCCTGGAACGAATACAAAGTGGTCTTAGTCCAACCTCCACCCTGCTGCGGCGACAGCTTGAAAACCGTACCGCATCCTCCTGCGCAGGAGCCGCTCCCACCGGCAATCGTGGTGCCGTAGAGATTGCCTGCACCGTCCGCAACCAGACCGGCGGAAGGATTGGCGCCATCACTTCCGCCTTTGAAGCTGTAAAGTACGGTTTCAGTCGATGCCGCCAATACAACTTTCGCGGCGAACATCAGTAGCGCGCATGCGATGAAAGAACTACGAGTGGAGATCATCGAAGTCAGCCTCCTGGCAGAACCGAATCTCGTTCACACAGGCTGGGCCCCAATACGGCCTCTGGGAGAGGCCAAAGAAATCCTACACTTAATTCGTACTCCGTCCAGAGCCCTTCGTCTCCTGTGGATCTTGGTGACTATAAGGGGACAATGCCGGGAGCACAGAATGGGGATGAATGGGCTCTGGCTCACCATTGATCACAGCAAAAGAATATTCCCGATAAGAGTGATCAGGAGGATGGTTCCAAGCAAGAGAATTGCGACGGCCATCTGGAAGTTAGGATTACTGAGAATACTTTCTTTCCTGCCCATCCGCGTCAATGTCCGCGCATACTGGACGACCATGACAAATAAGGGAATGACTCCCACGATCAGCATGAAGCCTCCGATATTCCTTGGCGTCTGCTGCCGCATGATGGCTTTCATGGGAGAGTTCTGTTGTAAGTACTTTAAGATATTGAATATCGTGAACCCGAAGCCAATCAGTGCCATGGATGTGCGCACTCCGGCGAGCATGGTCCGGTCGGCCGCCATGACGGTTCGCTCAATGGCAAGCTTGTCGGACAGTTTGAGCTCTTGCTGGAACTCGCTCTCTTCCGCTCTTATGTTTCGTGCCTGATTTTCTTCTTTATCTGGCATTTTGCTCTCCACGTCTTCATCTTCTGCGCGGCTTTTGCCATGCCAGCCATTCCGGAAAGGCACGATTGTGTTCTCGTAGGCTTTGGTTGCCCGGAGAGCGTCCACCACCCGTCCGATCTGGTCGTCGACTGTGCGCTGCAATTGGTCGTCGCAGTTCCAGGTGAACGACAGTCGGGCGGATGACGGCATCTTCGACCAGGCGCACCCGTCCGAACCACCGAGTCTATGAACGGGATCGCGATTGCATAACTGTCAGAAGAGACAGGCCACAGGGGGAACGTTCAGTTGAGCACTCAAATGTTCAGGCTGACGACTGGGTGCCTGTCAGCTTTGACAGGCCTCAGCCCAATCGTGTTCCCGTACCATGTAGGGTTCCCGCCCACCACACGGAAAGAGTGTCAAACCATGGCACACGCAGTCACGATCGAAGTGCCGAAGCCTCCGCTCCCTGTCGGCAAGTCTTTCCAGCCACACCGCTCTCGAGTCGAGCTCAAGGCAATCGGCAAGGCGTTGCGCGACAAGTGCCCGCGAACTTCACATGCCGATTGGAAACCGCCGCATGACCGGCCTGACCCGGTCCGTCTAGTACTCAAGGCTGACGAGGGGCGTCTTCCTGATCTCCTTCCCCTTCGCCACGGGCGCATGGTGGCATCGCCCTTCACCTTTTATCGCGGCTCGGCGCTCGCCATGGCGGTGGATCTGGCGAGCCTTCCATCTACCGGCGTCCGGGTGCAATGCGGCGGAGACTCCCACCTGGTCAACTTTCGGGGTCTCGCTACGCCGGAGAGGCAAGTCATCTTCGCGATCAACGATCTCGATGAGACCCTTCCGGCGCCATGGGAGTGGGACCTCAAGCGTCTCGCAGCGAGTTTCGTGATCGCCTGTCGCGACAACGGCCTCAGCGAATCCGTCGCCAAGGATGCGGTTCTCAGCTGTGTCAGTTCCTACCGCGAGCACATGGCCGAGTTCGCCGAGATGAAAGTGCTGGACCTGTGGTACTTCGCCGTAGAGGCCGAGATGCTGATCGCAGGCGTCAAGGACGCCGGGATCCGCCGCGGTGCGATCAAGAACTTGGCGAAAGCGCGTGAGAGCAGCACCTCGGAAGGTATCTTCCCCAAGCTCGTGGACAATTCAGGCGGATCACCGGTTATCAAGGACCAACTCCCGTCGATCTTCCACTGGAAAGGCTACGCCGCCGGGGAGATCCATCCGATCGCTAAGGACGCCTTTGCCCGATACCGCGAAACCCTGGCGCCTAACCATCGCATGTTGCTCGACCGCTACGAAATCAAGGACGCCGCAATGAAGGTGGTCGGCGTCGGGAGCGTCGGCACTGCCTGCTGGATGATGCTCTTGACGGCCGGCGAAGGAGATCCTCTCATTTTGCAGGTCAAGGAGGCGCGCGCCTCGGTTCTTGAGGCCTATGCGGGAAAGACCGTTTTCCCGAATCACGGGCAGCGTGTCGTGAACGGTCACCGGCTTATGCAGCCGGCCAGCGACATCTTCCTGGGCTGGACCGAGGGTAAGCTAGGACGTCACTATTACGTCCGCCAGCTCCGTGACGTCAAGATCAAGTTCGCCGTCGAGACGTTCGAAACAGCCAGGATGATCCTCTTCGCCCAGTGTTGCGGCTACTCGCTGGCGCTCTCCCACGCGCGCTCCGGAGAACCAGCAATAATCAGCGGGTACCTGGGCAAGAGCGACATTTTCGATAAAGCTATCGCCGCTTTCTCGGTCGTCTATGCCGATCAGAACGAAAAGGACCACGCCGCGCTCAAACGCGGAATCCGTGAGGGAAAGGTCGAAGCGGTCGTCGAAAAAGCGAAGTGAGCCTCGTACCTCAGGTCCCCAGTGAAATCACGCCTGTCGGAAGTGACAGTGTCCCAAATTCCCAACTCGTAGTGAACTGGATAACATCGGCATGAGTCGTGACTGGGAGTTGCCCCTGGAGAGATATGACAGCCTCGTTCGCATGGAGTGGATTATGGAGTTCCGAAAAGCTGTTCGCAATCCGGTGACTGTAGCGCGGTTATTTAACTTCTCATTTGTGCTTCTGGGAATTGTGTGTGCAACTCCCGCGGTAGCTCAATCTCCCGGGGATCAAGCTTGGAATGTACTGGCATCCGGCAATCGCCGCTTCGTGAACGGAACTTCCGAACGAGGCAACCTTGTCGCTCGTCGAAAGGAATTGGTAAACACGCAAAACCCCCGCGTGGCCGTGCTGAGTTGCGCCGATAGCCGCGTTCCTCCTGAACTGATCTTCGATGAGGGCTTGGGCGACCTGTTCGTCGTTCGCTCGGCGGGAGAAAGTGCCGACCCGTTGGCGGTGGGCAGCCTGGAGTACGCCGTTGAACATCTGGGCACGGTTGTTATCGTCGTGATGGGACATCAAAGCTGCGGTGCGGTGAAGGCGGCCTGCTCGGGTGGAAAAGCAGACTCGCCCAACCTGGAAGCAGTCGTCACTCCGATCGCTTCCTCCTGCACGAAAGTGGATAAGAGCAAGCCCGACACGTTTGACCTTGCGGCACGCGACCACGTGCACAACGTCGCACAAGAACTGCTCGCCAAAAGTGTCATCCTGAAGAAAGCGGCGGACGAAGGCAAGTTGTCGATCGTCGAAGCCTACTACTCGCTCGACAGCGGTGAAGTGACCAAGTTGCGATAGACACCGCTCCAGGGCCAACTCAGCATCAACCGTCGATAGACCAGTGCTGGCCGGTTGTCACGAATATCGCGTTATGCCAAGGAGGGTTTCATGCACACAAAAGCAAACATCAGGAAGGTCAAGCAGTTTGGCACCGATTCATTTGCCGGCGTCGGCAAGCGCTGGATCGTGATTGCTGCGGTGGTGCTGGCCGGTAGTCTGCCGCTGATCGCGCAGAGCGCTGAACTGCAACAGAAGTTGGCCTCCGTTAAGCAGGCTGCCGCAGAAAATAAGCAGAGGCTGAAGCAGTACCAGTGGACTGAAACGACCCAACTCACGCTCAAGGGAGATCAGAAGCCCGCTACCCAAAACCTGTGCCAGTACTCCTCGGACGGGCAAGTGATTAAAACTCCGATCGGCGCTCCTCCTCCACCACCGAGCGGCGGCAGGCTTAAGCAGAGAATGATCGCCAAGAAGAAAGAGGAGATCAAGGACTACATGGGGGATGTGAAGGGCCTACTTAGCATGTATGTGCCGCCCGACCCCGAGAAAATGCAGCAGGCCTATGCGGCTGGCAAATTTTCTGTGAATCCCGTTGGGGGGTTGCTGAATTTGATCTTTAAGGACTACGCTCAGCCCGGAGACCAGATGACCATTTCGTTTGACCCTGCGCAGAAAAAGATCCTCTCTTTGAGCGTCAACACGTATATGGGTGAAGAGAAGGATGTGGTGACGTTGCAGGTTCACATGGCGAGCCTCCCGGACGGCACCAACTATGCGGGGCAGACCATTCTGAACGCAACCGCCAAGCAGCTGGTGGTAACCACGACGAATTCCAATTACCAAAAACTTGGGGGGTAGCAACGAAACTCGGCCTTCCCTGATGGGCCCTTTGCGTACCGAAATATTTGTTGAGGAGATCACATGAAAAAGCTTTGGTTGGGATTAGCTCTGAGTGCCGTAATTGCGGTGCCCGCTTTTGGGCAAAAGAAAGAACAGGGTCGAGTCGAGAATGCCGGGAAAGTGATGAAAGAAATTCTGGACATCCCCGACGATATTCCGCCCGACGTGCTCGATAAAGCGGACTGCGTTGTGGTTCTGCCCTCCGTGGTGAAGTTCGCGATCGGAATTGGCGGAAGTTACGGTCGCGGTGTGATGACCTGCCGTAGCGGCAAAGAGTTTCAAGGCCGTTGGAGCGCTCCCACCATGATGGCGCTCGAGGGTGGCAGCGTTGGTCTGCAGTTGGGGGGGCAGGCGACGGACTTTGTACTGCTGTTGATGAGCCCTCGATCCGCCGATAACATCCTCACCAGCAAGGTCAAGCTGGGAGGGGATGTCTCGGCTGCGGCAGGCCCGGTTGGACGAAACGCGTCCGCCGAAACCGACGTAACCCTGCGGGCCGAGATACTTTCCTATTCTCGCGCCCGGGGGCTGTTCGCCGGAATCTCTCTCGCCGGCTCAACCCTTCGTCCGGACAACGACGCCAACAAAAACCTCTACGGAAAGGCGGTGGATGCGAAGGACATTGTTTTTAACAACGCAGTCCCGGCGCCTCCGTCCGCGAAATTGTTGCTGAGTACGCTAGACAAAAAGTCTCCTAAGAATAAGTCGAAGAAATAGGCGAACCGGCCAGAGTCTCAGCAGGTGGCTCACACATTCGCACGCCCTTGTGCGAATGTGTGTGGCCGTCGCTGCCTGAGCCAAGATCGCAGTTGGTTTGAGAGGACGAGCCCTATGAAGCGAGATCGTCGAAGCATTCTGCTCGTGATTTTCACAGCCGTGCTAAGTGGCGCTACTTTCGGACAGACAAAGCAGCAACAACAAAACGTCGTGGTCAACGGCCAGACCGGGCAAGCCGAAGTGATTAACCAGAATGGCCGGTTGTTCGTGGACATGCTGGCCCTGGCCAGCATCGGCAGGGGCTCGGTGAGTTTCAGCGGGACAGGAATCGTTCTATCGCTTCCCGCAGCGGCGAGCGGTCGGGAGACTCCGGCTGCCCCTTCGGCTCCCGTGAATAGTTCCGCACTGTCACGGGAATTTATGAAGGCGGGTATCGAAGAAACCGCAAGCCTCAGGGAGTGGGCGACAACCCTCGGCTCGGCCATTCGTGGCGGGTACGGTGTGACCGATGCTTGGGTCAACGGATATCGCGATCAAGCGTCGCAGAGTCTGCAGTTGGCGGATGCGGCGGCTTCGACCGATGGCGATCATAATGCGGCGCAGGTGCTGCACCGCGCGTTTGACCTGGTGCAGCAGTGGAGCGACAAGATGGTGGCCGCGAAGAAATCGATGGACACGGCTAAGTACACGACATCGCCAAACGCTTTGCGCGAAGATCCGCTGTCGCAGAAGATCATCGCCTGCGGACACTATCTCACCCAGATGCTAGGGAGCGCCACGTTTCAGGACGACGGATCCTGCCACTGAGAGGTGGAACCCTCACATCTTGAGGCCGTGATTCCGCGCACCCTGCAGTCCCGCATAAGGTCTAAGGTCTTAGGTCCAAAGGCCGAAGCCTGAAGTCCAGAGCCTATAGTCTCTTCCAGGGCGCCACAAAACTTTACATACTATTGGTTGTAGTTCGGCAGGAACTGTGAGTATCATTCTCCGCTTACTCGTGATCGGTTTTGCTCGTCGGCTAGGTGGCGAGCGCTCCCCCGTCCCGTCAGCAGTTTTTACAAGTCTTTGACGACCGCGCGATGGAAACGAGGTATTGTGCGCACGTCAATTTTGTGAGGGAAGCAAACTTCCGGATTCTTTCTTTTCGTGGGCTGGCTCACTCGCGTCGTTTCGTTGGATCAAGCATGTCCCAATCAGAGGGCGACCTTGATCCTGTTCCTCTGCCAGGAACGAAACGGCTGAAGAAAATTTGAAGCGACCAGCCCGATACTCAACGGAGCTCGCCAACACGGACCGCCTCTTGAGATCCCATGACGAAGCACAACGAGCCTGCAAGAGAGCGTGCTTGGGAACTTCAAGCAGCGGAACTTTTCTTGTCCCATCCGGGCTTCGGCCCTCAAACCCGCTTTACGGGAGATACTGATGATTCGAAGATTTAGTCTGTCGTTGCTCGCGTTGCTGACACTGGTGTCGATGATGTCGATTGCCAGTGCGGCACAATCCCAATCCTTGATGACGCGTCACACACGTGACGCAGTGATGAACGGGCAGGCCGCTCTGGTGAGCCGCCTCCCCGGTAGTCAGTCGATGGAACTGACGTTTCAATTGCCCCTCCGCAACGAAGATGCTCTGAAGTCGTTCCTGCAGGAAGTCCACGACCCGAGCAGCGCGAACTACCGTCACTTCCTGACGGTGGACGAGTTCGCCCGGATGTACGGTCCGAGCGAAAACGATTACGCAAAGCTGCAACAGTGGGCGCAGTCGAACAATTTCAAAGTGACCTTGACCTCGCGCAACAACATGATCCTGCAAGCCACCGGATCGGCTGCCGACGTCGAGCGCGCACTGCACGTGACCATGAACGTGTACAAGCACCCGACCGAGAACCGGACGTTCTTCGCTCCGGATCGCGAGCCCAAGACCGACACCTCGATGCAGCTCTTCGCCATCGGCGGCCTGGACAACTTCGCGACCCCGCACTCGAACGTCGTAAAGCGTAATCAAAGCACCAACGCATTCCGCGGCAACGCCACTACGGGTTCCTGCCCTTCGGCATCTTTCTGTGGCAGCGACATGCGCGCGGCTTACTACGGTGGAACGGCTCTCGACGGCACCGGCCAGAGCGTAGGCCTGTTCGAGTTCCTCGGCGAAAATTTGTCTGACGTGACCCTGTACTACACGAACGCTCACCAGACCAACAACGTGCCCATTAATCTGATCTCGGTAGACGGCGCAAGCACGGCGTGCCCGCCGAGTTCCTGTGATGATACCGAGCAAACTCTTGATATCACCCAGGCGCTGGGCATGGCTCCGCACCTCAACGCGCTAAACTTTTACGTCGGGAAAGCGACGAATACCGTTCTGGATGACAAAGGCATTTTGAACGGCATGGCAACCCACAGCCCGCTCGATGCGAACTTGAGCTGCTCGTGGGCGTGGACTCCTCCGGATAACACTACAGACGATCCGATTTTCATGGAGTTCGCAGCGCAGGGCCAGAACTTCTTCGTGGCCGCCGGCGATACGGGATGGCCTGGAAGAGCTCGACGACGTTTATCTGGCCAGCCGACGATCCGTTCATCGTATCCGTAGGCGGTACCGACCTGACCACTACGGGTCCCGGTGGCGCTTGGGCTTCAGAAACCGCCTGGGTCGATGGTGGCGGTGGAATTACGTTTAACAACTTTGCGATTCCCTCTTGGCAGACTGCGACCGCGGCTGGGTGCACTTCTGCTCGAAGACACTCCGCAACGGACCCGACGTTTCCGCCAATGCTAATTTCACCTTCTATGTCTGTGCCGACGGGAGTTGCACGGCCAACAATTTTGGTGGAACTAGCTTTGCCGCTCCCATGTGGGCCGGCTACCTGGCTCTTGCCAATCAGCAGGCAGTTCAGAATGGCGGGTCGCCGTTGGGCTTCATCAATCCAGCGGTCTATACCATCGGGTTGGGAAGCAGTTATACGACTCGAATTTCCATGACATCACCGCGGGCAGCAACGGCTTCTCGGCGACCAAAGGTTACGACCTGGTCACCGGATGGGGCAGCCCGAATGGTGCGAACCTGATCAACTCGCTGACCGGTGGAACCGGAAACCCGGACTTCACCATCAGCGCCAATCCGAACACGCTGACGATTACTCGCGGCAGCTCGGGAACAGTCGACGATCACCACGACCGTCTCGGGTGGATTCAATTCGTCCATCGCCTTGACGGCCAATATCGCGGCTGCGAAGTTCAAGCCCAGCACCATTCCGGCGCCGGGCGCGGGAACTTCGACCACGAAGATTACCGTGGGCAGCAACGTGAAGACTGGAACCCACACCCTGACCATCACTGGTACGGGCGGCGGGATCACCCACACCACGAAGATCACCATTACTGTGCAGTAAACGTTGGCTAGCACAAGCCCGGACCGCAGGGTCCGGGCTTTTTTATTTGTTTTCTCTTGGACGAGAGCGGCACGGCTGAAGCCGTGCCCTTCCCAAAAACAGATGTGAGATCAGCCCTCAAGTCCGAGGTCTGAAGTCCGAGGTCCGAAGTCCGGTTTCCTACTTCTTCAGCTTGCGCTTCAACTCTTCCATCAATTTGGGTTTGAGTTCGGCCAGCATGTTGTCGACGATGCTGGAGATTTCTGAAGGATCTTGCTCCGGGACGTTAGCCGAGACTGCGTCGGCTTCGACCGGTTCGGCTTGGACTTCCGCAGCAGGAGCTGCGGCAGGTTCTTCTTCGTGCCTGACTTCAGACTGAGGTTCGGGACTGGCGGGCTCCTGGACGGCTTCCGCGGTTACTACTGTTTCGCCGGCAACTTCTGGCGGGGCTTCGACCGGCATCTCTCTGAATCCCGCTTCGGCATCTTCGACATGAGTCGTGGGCTGTTCACCGACGATGGATTCGCGAATCTGGCGCCAGTTCGCCCAGGCTGCGGCCAGCTCGGCCTCGCGAACTCGCGATCCTTCTTCCGGTTCGGTGCTGCCGGAGCTTGCTGCCGATGCCATAGGCTGATTTTCGATGATGGCGTCCGGAGTGGCTGCACTGGCGGAAGCTGCGGCTGCATACGCCGCTTCTTCCACAACGGGAGCTACGGTCTCAGTTGCCACCGCTTCCACGGTTGGTTCGGGAGCGGGCTCAGGGGTGGCTGAGGTCTCTTCAGGTTTCGGTGCCTCCGGCGCGTTCTCGGCACTGACTTCCGGGCTGTGTCCGTTGCCGTTACTCGGCATCACCGCTTCCACAGGAGTCGCCAGAGCAGCGTCAGCCGCGGCAAAGGCCGCGAAGGCCTTCTCCATCTCATGTTCAAGCAGGGTGGTCGATTCTTCTTCCGCCACGGCAACTGCTTCCGCGGCCCAGCGCGGACCGGTGAAGCTCGCTCCTGCCTCGGCTTGAGCCTCCGTCGCAGTCGCAAACTCGGCTCCGGCGGGAGTCAGCGAAGCCAATGCCGCCAACACCTCGGCATCGCTCACCGGACGCTTCTCTTCCACCCCAGGCTTTGCTTCCGCGGTCGCAGCTTCGACCACAGGCGCAACTTCTGCGGCCGCTTCGACCGGGGCCACCGGCTCAGGCGTCGCTTCCACAGCTGGCTCGGGGATCGCTTCGGGCTCCTCAGCTCGCACTTCGAACTCGGTTTTGGCCGCGGGCGTTTCTTGCTCTTCATGCGCGGACGCCAAGGTCGCTGCGGGAGCGTCTTCCGGAACGCTTTCCGTCGGCGTCGGCGCGACCACTTCCGCCACCGGCGCAGCGGCTTCCGCTGCCGGCCAGGCCTTGGTCTCTTCGACGGGAGGCGCAGGAGTTTCTACTTCCGCGCTCTTGCCATTGATCTTTGCAGCCGCGGCCGCGATCGCCGCAATCTCTTCGGGCTTGATGTCCTGCGGCAAGCCTGCAGGCATCGGCCGCTCAAATTCTTTTTTCGGCTCTGCCGGACGGAATTCCTCTTCCCGCACCACGCTGCGAAATCCCTTTGCGGGTACAGGCTCGGGCTCCGGTTCTGCATCCTTTTTTTTCTTGCCGCCGGGAATGATCAGGCGGTCTTTCCATCCTGTCTCTTTATCGCCGAAATCAGCTTCTGATCCGCTGTGCTCGACGGCCGCCATGGCCTTGGCGAAGCGGCCCTGCTTGTAGGGTTCAGGACCGGGAACAATCTTGTCTTCCAGCTTGGTCAGAGCGGTCAGCAGTTCGCTGGCTTCAAAGGGCTTGACGATGTAAGCGTCGGCACGCACGCGCCGCGCTTCTTCCGGCTTGAATGGTTCAAGCTTGCCGACCGTCAACAGCACAGGGATGCGCGCAGTGTCTTTGTTCTCTTTCAGCCGGGAACAGACTTCGAGGCCGCCATAGCCGGGCATGTAAACATCAAGAATGATGAGGTCGGGCTTCTGCTCGGCGATGCGCTTGAGGGCCGCCGATCCGTTGTTGACGGTCGTGACCTCATAGCCGGCATCATGAAGAATTCTCCGCCCCATGTTCTGAGCGGTCACACTGTCGTCGGCCAGAAGTATTCTGCGCGCCAAGCGGTGTCCTTTGGTAAGGGGGAGATAGCGCGAAGTTAAATTGTCCGGCAGTCTAAGTCAATGGAAAGAGGCGGGTAAGCAGGTTACGAGGGGTCAGCTCCGGTTGGGTAATCTGGGTAATTGGCGTCCACCGATTGCAGCCGTTGGACTTGCGCGTGGGAAATTTTCCGTTCTACGAAAGGACTTCTGTCTGGAGTTTGCCTGCGTGCGGACCGCAAGGGATGGGCGGGCTTGGCGAAATCGGGCAAATCCGGTAAAATCTATGTTTTGCCCGTCAAGTTCTATTCTCGTCTGGAGTGGTCATGGCACAAGTTTGTGAAATCTGCGGCAAGAAGCCGCTGACCGGAAATACCATCAGTCACGCGCACAACGTGAGCCGCCGGCGCTGGAACGTCAATCTGCGCCCGGTGCACGCGAAGGTCAAGGGTCAAGGCAAGCGCATCCGCGTCTGCACCAACTGCCTGCGCAGCGGCAAAGTCGTCAAAGCCTAAACATTTTACGATTTCCGAAGTACGATTGACGAAGGCCAAGGTGCTACTTCGTCAATCGTAAATCGTCCTTCGTACTTCTCTATTTAATTCCCACCACTTCGACATCGAAGATCAAGGTCGCGGCAGGAGGGATGACTGGGGGGCGTCCGCCTGGACCATAGGCTAGGTCTGGAGGAATGCGGAGCTGGCGTTTGCCGCCCACCTTCATGCCGATGAGGCCTTCATTCCATCCCTTGATAACCGGGGCTTCGCCCACGTTCTCAACGGTAAAGGGCTGACCGCGGTCGACGGAGCTGTCGAATTTCTTGCCGCTGGTAAGCCATCCCGTGTAGTGCACGACGACGTTGTTGCCGGCCTTTACGGTGGCTCCGTCGCCGACTTTAATGTCCCAGTACTCGAGGCCATCGGCAGTCTTGGTAGGCGCGCCAGTGACCTTGGTCGGCGAGGTAGTGTCAGTGTGCTTGGTTTGCGCGAACAGGACTGGCAGCGCCAGCGCGAACAGAGCGAGAGAGAGAGCAGTTTTCAGCATCAGGTCTCCTGAAAGAGAGATTTTCGATTGCTGATTGTTGATTTTAGATTGGGTTGGGAGAAAATGAAAATTGGGGGCTGACACGCTTCTTTTGAGAATGTCTTTTCGCGACATTGCCGCTGCATAGAGACGCGGGGCCCTTCGACTCCGCCGCGAGCTCTCTTCGCGGAATCGCGGCACCGCTCAGGGTGACAGTTGGTTAGGGCTTCAAACCAAAGCGATCACGTCGATTTCTACCAGGACGTCTTTGGGCAGGCGTGCGACTTCCACCGTGGAGCGAGCGGGTGGGCTTGAGCTGAAATGGCGTCCGTAGACTTCGTTCATGGCGGCGAAGTCGTTCATATTTTTCAGGAAGACGGTGGACTTCACGACCTTATCCAGGCTGCTACCCGCAGCTTTCAGGATACCGGAAAGATTCTTCAGCACGCGGTCAGTTTGAAAAGCTGCGTCGCCGGTGACCAGTGTGTTGGTCACAGGGTCGAGAGCGACTTGTCCCGAGACAAATACGAATCCGTTGGCTTTGATGGCTTGGGAATACGGCCCAATGGCTTGGGGGCCGTCATGAGTCGAGATTACTTCGCGCATAGTCCTCCGTGAGCAACGGACGATCCTACCGCAGAAGGCCTCTCCGTGGCACGCGCTACTTCGGGCGCATACTCATCTTCAACAACTTCAGAGCTTGCTTGGGTCCGCGGCGGCCGAGGACCTTGAATTCCTTCCCGCGCTCGCGGTTATAGTTCACAAAGAATTGGGCGATCTCGCTCACGATCTTTTCGTTAAGGTCTTTAAGCCGCGTGACATCGGAATGCTCATGACTGTGAGCTGCGACGGCAATGAGGCGATCGTTGCGGGTAGTCTCGCCATCCTGCGTTTGCTCGGCTTCGATTACCCCGATCAAACGGCTCGGTACCACGCAGCCGGTCATGGTGGGTTCGTCCATGAGGATGAGAATGTCTTCAGGATCACCATCGGCGGCACGGGTGCGGGGGACGAAACCGAAGGCATGGGGGAAGACCATGCCTTGCGGAAGGAGACCGGAAAGTGCGAAAGTGCCGATCTCCTCGTCGAACTTGAATTTGTTGCGGCTGCCCATGGGCGTTTCGATGACCGCATTCACCAGGCTCTTGTCACTGCGGTTGAATGGCTGCAGTCGGACGGGATTCGGTAAGAATGGTTTTTTCATGAGGATCCGCCGTGAGTTTTCAGAGGGCGAGCACTTCTTCTAGGCTTGGTTCGATTGCGAGATGAAGGCCGAAGGTTCCAGCGTGAGTGCTGCTCGCGCAGCAGCCACATGGAGAATGCGACGGCCGCCCACACCAAAGTGGCGATGAGAACTACCCAAACCGCCGGCTGTTTGGGCAACAACAACCATGCGGTGAGCGCGAAAGCTGTCAATCCGATGCTCCCCAGGAACGCCCCGAAGGCATCAACACCGGCGGCGGCCCGCGCGAGCCCTGCGCCGCGCAAGCCTTTTTCCGCTTTGCGCTGAAGTTCATGTTTCTCGATCAAGGTTGCGCTTGCAGGGAAGATGGCCGGAAACGCCAGGAACAAACCACCGACCGCAGGTCCCCAAGCCCGGGAGATGAGCGAGGCCACAACCGTGATGGATCCTCCGCAGATGAAGCGCAGAGCGATTTCGTTCCACCGGATTTTGCTCAAAGCCGAAAGATCTGCACGGATTCTCATGACAACAATTTGCCGGCGAAATAAAGAGAAAAGGCCACTCCGAACCAAAGGGGCATCATGGCTAAAGCGATGGTCAAAGCGGGATGCTTTCGTCGCATGAGCTTTCGCGAGCAGAAAAATGCGTAGACGGAAAACGCGACCGCCCCCGCAACCATGGAGCGCGCCTCGGTCGCGGCAAATGCTCTTCCGTCCTGCCACACCGCTATGCCGAGACTCGCGAGTGCCACCGAAGGAGCCGCACCGAACAGTCCGGCGAAGCTCTTCGGCTGAAAGATGTCTGCCAGTTCAGCGAACAGGCAGACCGCCGAGCCCCCAATGAAGAATTTAAGTATCAGAATCGGCAGGCTTTATCTCCGCGTGTAACATGCCTTTAACAATGGAAGATAGATGAGCGGGCAAAATCTGCGGTTGCTTGGAAAATTTGAGGATATCGCTAGATTTTCTGTAGGCGCTGCACGTCGTGCACGCCGGGAATTTTCCTTACGCCCTGGATGATGTTTTCCAGATGCTTCAGGTCGGCGATGTCGAGGATGATGTCGATGTTGGCTTGTCCGTTCGATGTGCGGGCTTCGATGTTGCGAATGTTGGTCTTGCTGTCGCTGATGACGGCGGTGATTTGCTTCAACATGCCGAAGCGGTCATCACAGAAGACTGTGAGCTTCACGGGATAGGCGCTCGGTGCACCTTCATCGCGGGCCCACTCGACATCGATTCGGCGCTCCGGTTCATACATCAGGTTGACGACGTTGGGACAATTGATGGCATGGACGGCGACGCCTTTGCCGCGAGTCACGTATCCGACGACCGACTCTCCGCGGATAGGGTTACAGCAGCGGGCGCGGTAAACGAGCAGGTCGCCTTGACCTTTGACGCGGATGGCATCGTTACTGTGATCTCCGCCAAAGACGCGGCGGACCACGCTGGCGATGCCAGATTTATCGATTTCGGATTCGGCGGCCGGTTCGGCGCTGCTGCCGGGTACAAGCTTCGCGAGGATCTGGCGCGCGGAGTATTTGCCGTATCCAATGCCTGCCATCAGATCATCGACTTTGCCGAGGCCGTAGTCGGAGGCAGCGCGCAGCATGGCTTCTTCTTTAATCTCTTTGAGCGCGATGCGGTATTTGCGGGCTTCTTTTTCGATCAGCTTGCGTCCGATTTCGACGGCGCGCTCGCGCTGATGTACGTTGAGCCAGTGCTTGATCTTGTTGCGTGCGCGGGTAGATTTGGCGAACGAGAGCCAGTCGCGGCTCGGCTTGTGGCCCGGCTGGGTCACGATTTCGACGATATCTCCGCTATGCAGTTTGTGGCGCAGCGGGACCATGCGTCCGTTGACCTTGGCGCCGGTACAACTGTGTCCCACTTCGGTGTGCACCGAGTAGGCGAAATCTACCGGCGAAGAGTCGCGCGGCAGCACGACTACTTTGCCTTTCGGCGTGAAGGTGTAGACCTCCTCGGGATAGAGATCAATCTTCAGCGTGGAAAGAAATTCGTTGGGGTCCGAAACATCGCGCTGCCACTCAACCACTTGACGCAGCCAGGCGAGGCGCTGCTCGTCCTGCGCGGAGACCGGCCCATCTTTGTATTTCCAGTGAGCCGCGATGCCTTCTTCCGCCATCTTGTGCATTTCTTCGGTGCGGATCTGTACTTCGAACGGAGTGCCATCTTCGGTGATCACCGAGGTATGCAGTGACTGGTAGAAGTTCGGTCGCGGCATGGCGATGAAATCCTTGATGCGTCCTGGAACCGGCCGCCAGACGTTGTGAATGATGCCGAGCACCGCATAACAGTCTTGCAATGAATTTGTGATCACTCGCATGGCGGTCAGGTCATAGACCTGGTCGACGCTGATGCGCTGGCGAACCAACTTCTTGTGAATGCTGTAGAGGCGCTTGATGCGGCTTTCGACGCGCGCCGTGATGCCGGCTTCTTTCAGCTTGTCTTTGACGACGTTTTCGACTTTGGCGAGGAAGGCTTCTCCGGATTTGCGGCGGGCTTCGACCGCGTCGTGCACCTGCTGGTAGCTGATGGGATCGACGTAGCGAAAGCCGAGGTCCTCGAGCTCGCCGCGAATCTTGCCCATGCCGAGGCGGTGAGCGATGGGCGCATAGATGTCGAGCGTCTCACGGGCAATCTTCTGCTGGCGATCGGGCTGCAGATGCTCGAGGGTGCGCATGTTGTGGAGACGGTCGGCCAGTTTGATCAGCACGACGCGAATGTCGTCGACCATCGCGAGCATCATCTTGCGCAGATTTTCGGCCTGCTGCTCTTCTCGGGTGGCGAAGTCGATGGCACTAATCTTGGTGACGCCCTCGACGATGTGGGCGACTTGCTCCCCGAACTCCTTGCGGATGTCAACAATCGTGACAGAAGTGTCTTCGACGGAGTCGTGCAGAAGTCCGGCGGCGACGGCGACCGGGTCCATCTTCATTTCCGCAAGAACTAGGGCGACTTCCAGCGGATGGACCAGGTAAGGCTCACCGGAAGCGCGGGTTTGCCCGGCATGATTCTTCTGGGAGTAGTCGTAGGCTTTGCGGATGATAGCGAGATCATCGCTGGGCCGGTTGGCCCGCATCGTCTTCATCAGCTCACGGAACTTGGTCATCGTGAGCGCGGTGGTCGCGATCTGTTCCCGCAGAGTCGCCATGGAAGATTATAGCCTTCGGGAGGTGGAGGAGGAGTGTCTGGAAGCCGGTCCCATGGGCGTTTGCCTTGGAGTGATTATAGCGGCTGCCCTTGTCATTCCGAGCAACGCGAGGAATCTGCATTTCCTGCATCTGCAAGTTACTGCAGGTTCCTCACTCGGTTCGGAACAACAAGAAGCAGAGCGTCTACTGATGACGGTCACGCGGGCGAGGGCGCCCGGGCCACATCTTGCCCTTATTTCATGCCGCTCAGAATTGAGCCGACGATGCCGCCGACTACGCCTCCCTCGGTGGCCTGGGCTGACGGCTTGGGCATATATTCTGCGAGCGCGTGGGCTAGTTTGGCAATGGGAAGCGTTTGCAGCCAGACTCTTCCTGGTCCGGTCAACGCAGCGAGGAAGATGCCGTCACCGCCGAAAATCATGTTCTTGATGCCGGGGACCGTGGTGATCTGGAATGAGACGCTCGACTGAAAAGCGCCGACGTGCCCCGGATGCACGCGCAGGGTTTCTCCCGCTTGCAGATCTTTTACGATGAGTTCGCCTGAGAGTTCGAGCCACGCCGTGCCTTGTCCACTGAGATGTTGCAGCAGGAAGCCGTCGCCGCCGAAGATTCCGGCGCCAAGCGATTGCTGGAAGCCGACGCTGATCTGGATTTGTGGAGTGGCGCAGAGGAATCCGTGGCGATGAATCATGTACTCGTGGCCGGGACCGACTTCGACGGGGACGATGTGTCCGGGAAGCTTGGTGGCGAAAGCGATTTCTCCATTGCCACCGATCGAGCGGTATTCAGTCATAAAGAGCGTACCGCCTCCGGCGACTCGCTTGATCACGCCGAACAGTCCTCCTCCGCCGCCTAGTTGCGTGTGCGTGGTCATTTGGACGGAACTGCTCATCCAGGAAAGTTCTCCCGCTTCGGAGATGATCGACTCGTTGGGTTCGAGGTTGAATTCCAGAACCGGCATGGTGGTGCCGAGGATGCGACTTTGCATGGATAGCTCCTGAAGGCGCGTTGGACTGCGATTTCAGAGTATATCGTGGGGAACAGTCATTTCAGTTCAACCAGCGGGATTGAATTTTCCTCAAAGGAAAACTGGGTAGAGAGGGCAGACTCGAGACGTACGCTCGTCTGCTAGATTAGCTCAAATAGTGTGGTTAGCTGGCGGCGTGCAAGGCGGGGTTTATGGCGAACCGGATTCTAGTAAGCGGAGTATCAGGGCCAATCGGCGCGGCACTTCTGCCGTCACTCCGGCAGCGTGGATATGCGGTGACACGGTTGACCCGCGGTAAAGCAGCGGGAGAAGATCAGATTGCGTGGGATCCTTCACAACCGTTATCACCGGACGCGGTGACCGGCTTTGAAGCCATCATCCATCTGGCGGGCGAGAGCATTGTGGGACGCTGGACCGACGAGAAGAAGAAAGAGATTCGCGACAGCCGGGTGCTGGGGACCAGGCATTTGGCGGAGGCGCTGGCGAAGACGTCGCAGAAGCCCAAAGTGTTTGTCTCCGGATCGGCGATCGGGTTTTACGGGGATCGCGGGGAAGAGATTTTGCGCGAGGACAGCACCTCGGGAACCGGCTTTCTCCCCGAAGTGTGCCGCGAGTGGGAAGCTGCGGCTCAATATGCGATCGACGCCGGCATTCGCACCGCGAACATTCGCACCGGCGTGGTACTGAGCGCGAGAGGCGGGGCGCTGCCCAAGATGCTGACGCCGTTCAAGCTGGGATTGGGCGGCAAAATCGGGGATGGGCGGCAGTGGATGAGTTGGATTGACGTTAGAGATATGGTCGGCGGCATTCATCACATCTTGAAGACCGATCTGTTGCAGGGGCCAGTTAACATGGTCGCGCCGAAGGCAGTGACCAATGCGGAGTTCACGAAGACGCTGGCGTCGGTGTTGCATCGTCCTGCGATCTTCCCCGTGCCCGCGTTTGCGGCGCGATTGGCGTTCGGCCAGATGGCCGATGAACTACTTCTTGCCAGCCAGTGCGTAGAACCTACAAAACTGGTGCGCAGCGGTTACCCCTTTCTGTACACGGAGTTGCGAAAGTCACTGACGGACATCCTTAAGAACTGAGCACAGGCGACTGTGATTGCGGTCACAGACCCATGGTTCATCGCCTGTGACACTTTCCCGTTGCGCTGTTCAGAGGGAGACGTATTCATGAAATCGCTGAAGACCTTGGTCCTGATGTTATCGCTGACCATACTGCCGTGGGCTCAAACTGCTGCGCCTGACACTAACAATCCTCCCGCCCAGAGCGCCTCGAAGGCAGAATGCCCTTGCTGCCAAAAGATGGCGGATGCGAAAGACGGGAAGCCTTGTTGCGCGCATCACGACATGGCGGCAAAAGACGGGAAGCCGATGTCTTGCTGCTCGGGGAAAGATAGCAAGTCGTGCATGAAGGGCGATAAGAAAGATATGGCGTGCGCGAAGGATAGCACTGACGCAAAAAGCTGCTGCAAGAAAGACGGAGATAAGTCAGCAATGGCGTGTTGCAGTGGTGGACAGTGCGACATGCATGAGGACGTGCAACCGAACACGATGAAGTAGTGACAAAGAAATAAGAAACCACCGGGCCTCGCGTCCCCCTGCGGGATCCTTCTTAATTGTTCTTAGATCTTGTCGAGGTAGCGCAAGAGCAGGTCAGCAACTTGGTCGGCCGATTGCTGCGCTTCGATATAGTGGAAAGGCAAGTCTCGGGTTGGTTGGGTCGTTCGAACGAATAAGTAAGGGCCCCCGCCTTCCTCTCGCAGCCATTCCACCAACCTCTCGCGGTCCACGTCGGGCACATCAGAACCAATCACATAGAGACTCGTCGCTGGGATGGCTTCACCTCGCGAATAGGGTTTTGGAAATAGCGTTGCAAGTGCCTCATCCGCCGATTGGCTCACCACCGGTATACCGAACACGGCGAGACGATCTTCGATGGCCTTCCGCTCCGGAAGGTTCCCAACCACGATTAGGCTCTTTTTCTCCGCACGTTTCGTCATATCGGTGTAGCGGAATTGCGCCTACGTATCTTGCTTCGTGGCACCGCCCGTTCCATCGCTGCCTTGATGCATGTCGTCGATCAGCTTCTGCAGCACTTCGTCGCGCTTCTCGCTGTTCAGTTCTTTCTGCAATTCCTCGAGCGCAAGGGCGACGACGTGGTAGTGATGGGCCCCTGCATACTTCGGATCGGTAGTGATGTCGAGCCAAACTTTGTGCATCAGTTCCAAATCCTGCGGACGCATGCGGGGAGCGTGAGGTCCGAGAGGATACTCGCGCACCGTGCCGTTCGGCGCATGCACTTCCAGAGTCAGTCGAGGACGCGGCTCAGGCAGGCGCTCCCAGGCGTCTCCGGTCATCTTGGCCTGTTCGTCGGCGTTGAGCTTGTTCGATAATCCACAGACAATCACACTGGAATCGAGACGCTGTGCGGTCACTACGATAGCCTCGAACACGTCTGTGCCGGGAACGACCAGTAGTGAGACAGGCTTACCTTCTTTTTCCGCGACGGCGACTACCGCGGTGAACAGTTCCTGTTCGTAGTGGTCAAAGATCTGGTTCGCTTCGAAGACGTCGCTTGCGCCAAAGCTGTGTTCGCGGTGATAAAGGCGGGCGCTCATGACGACTACGTCCTGGCGGTTCGTGTCTGTGCGGGAGAGGACGTCGCGCAGGTAGTAAAGGTTGCGGGGATCGCGCACGGCAACCAGAATGTTGCCCGGGCGGACGCCCATCGCGCCGCTGCCCAGTTCTTGATTGCCATAAACGCGGAACTGATCGATGTTCTCAGGTTTTCCGTGGCGCTCTTTGGCGACCCGGTGTTCGGAGTAAGTAAAGATAGCAAAGAAGACCACGCTGAAAATCACGCCGGCAATCGTGGCTTCATGCTTGGTAAAGACATTCACGACGGCAGTCGTCAGAAGCACTGCGGAAATCACCATTAATCCGAAGGGGATCTCGGTTTTGCCGATGTGCAGGTTGCCGGGCACTTTCCACTCGCGGTGTCCGGGCTCAGTAAAGCGCAGCACCAGCACCGCCAGCGACTTCATGGCGAAGCTCCAGATCACGCCGAAAGCGTAGAGAGCAGCCAATTGGTAGACATTGCCGCGGCTCAAGATGATGGTCAGCAGTTGCAGGATAACCACCATGTTGATGATGCGGTAACTGGTCCCGTACTTGTGCTGGGGCTTCTGGAACCAGGAAGTAAGGACTCCATCTTCGGCAACACGGTTGAGCACGCCGTTAGCCCCAACAATGGACGTGTTCTGTGCCCCCGCGAGAATCAGTACTCCGACCAACACCACAAAGCCGTGGAAGAGCAGCTTGAGAGTCGCGGGACCGACCAAGTACATCGTGATGCCGCCGATCAAGTTCGCAAAATAATCGGGGCGCACGCTGTCGGGGATGATCATTACCGCGAAGAACGACACCAGCGAGGTGAACAGCAGACTGTAGATGAAGATGACGAGCCCGGTTTTTTCCAGGTTCTTTAGCTTGGGATGTTCTATCTCGCGATTGACCTGCGCCAGGGTTTCTTCGCCGCTCATCGCCAGCACCGAATGGCCGAAACCAACGAAGACGATGATCCAAGTCAGATGACTGAACCAGGTTCCGTAGAGCCATCCCATGGACTCTTTATTGATCGGTATGACGCCGGGATGAAGCGGGTTGGGCGGAATCTGGATAGGAACGCGGAAGACGGTGATGGTGCACCAGATGATCAGGATCACGACCATCACGGTGGTGATGACCATGATCTGCAGCGCCTTCTCGCTTGACTCGTGGATACCCTGGATATTTTTCCGCCAGAAGTAGCACACGATAACCAGCGCGAACACGGCTGCGAAATGATCTTCAGAGAAGACCATGGGGTGGTGCGTATAGCGCCCGATGTCTTCGATGAACCCGGCGAGATATTGCCCTGCGGAGACGGCGCTGATGGGACCGGTGAGGACGTAGTCAAACAGCAACGCCGAAACCGAGAACTTGGCCAGGGTACCGCCCATGGCCTCTTTAACCACGCGGTAGACGCCTCCGCGCACGAACATGCTGCTCGACTCGATGTAGAGCGCACGCACCGCGTAGCTGAACAGCATCACCGCCAGAATGAACCAGGGTGCGCTCTTGCCGATGACCTTCTCCGCGTCGCCACCGGCGTAATAAGCGGAAGAGGCCAAGTCGGAGAGGACGATGGCGGCGGCGCGCCAGAAGGAGATGAAAGTGAGCATCACCGTGGTGGCGACGAACACCTTCACTGCCGGCTTAGCGGTCTGGATTGGCGTGGACATAATTGCGCCGAGGCCGGCGCAAACTTAGCAATCTAGCATAACAGGCGCAGGCGGAAAGCGGATTTCAGGGTCGACATTTCACCACAGAGACAGAGAGGCACAGAGAAAACCAAGTCCACCGCCAAGTGATTTTTCTATCTTTAGGTTTTCTCTGTGTCTCTGTGTCTCTGTGGTGGATTCTTACTTGATGATGCCCAACGTCTTACGGGGCAAGCGCGCTACTTCTTCCTTGGTAATCAGGAAGTTGTCCGAAATCAGCGACGCGGGATTTCCGGCCAGCCACTTGGAGATTGAGATCTCTTCGAACGTCGGGCTGTTGAACAGCGCGAAAAACTTCGTCGGCTCACTCCCGACCTGCTCGACGTAGTGTCCGAAACCCTGTTGGATGAAGGCAATCTGCCCGGGCCCAAACTCTTCTGTTTTCGCGCGGCCGTGAGCACCAAAGACAGTGACGCGCGAGCGTCCATTGATGTAGTACTGCCATTCGTCGGCATTGGGGTGCCAATGCATTTCCCGCATCGCTCCCGGCTCAAGGTATTGCATCACCGAGGTCAGGGTCGTATTGATGGGAAACTCTTTCGCGGTAACGATCCGCTCCCATCCCCCAGGGAAGGTTAGTGGCGCCATCTTCGAGAGGCTGAACTTGTGCGAGGTTTGCGGATTCTCCAAGTCGCCGGAAATATTGCCTTCCAGCGGATTCTCCGGAATCTTGCCGGGAATGATGTACAGTTCCTTCTTTGGCAAATTGGCGACCGTTGAGGGATCGAGATTCAGATTGCGGGCCACAAGATGCGGAGGCGTACGCGCCACCCAGTCGGTGATGCTAAAGGTGCCGAACTCGGAGAAATGTCCATCGTCGAAGCCCAGTACAAAATGCGCGTCGTGGTTGCTGACGTTTTGCAGCAGGTGCCCGTGGCCCTTGGGGAAATACCAGATGTCCCCAGGCTCAAACAGATCGGTGGAGGACTCGCCGTTGGGCGCGATCACGGTAGTGCGCACAGTACCGTCAAGTACCAGGGCCCATTCCGCGGCGATGGCGTGCCAGTGCAATTCGCGGATTCCGCCCGGTTTCAGGCGCATGGAGACGCCCGCGATGTGTTGCGAGGCTGGAAATTCCTCGACCGTGGCCTCTTTCGCTGAACCGGCTTCTCCCACCCATCCCGTGGTGGCTTCGATATCAAATTTGAAATCGGCAATAGGCTCGTGTTTGCCCGGATCCTTCCCTACTTGATAGTTCTTCGGTTCATCAGCCTTGGCGAACGCAGGAAGCAGTGCCGCACCCACGGTCGCCGCCGACGCAGCGCCAAGCATCTGACGGCGGTTCAATTTGGCCTTCAGCCTAGAGATCATTGGGGGTCCCCTTGTGCCAAAAAGTATAGCGTGATGGTGGTCGTAACGTTAGACCAGCGAGAACACATTCAGGCTTCCGGCATTATGTTGGCCGGCGGGACGCAGGCGCTACTTCGGGGCCATATAAGTATGGGTGATGCGGTCATGCCAGCAGAGCTGGTCTTCGTCGAGGAAGCACCAAGCATAGCCAAGGCCGAGCGAAATACCCGACAGGAGCGAGGCCAGCATCCGCCATTGACGCAGGCGTCGGGGAACGGGACTGCCGTCAAAGCGGTGGAGGTGGAGTTTGGCTAGTTTGAGTCCGGGCGTGGTGCCGGCGAAGACCATACAGAGATATTGATAGCTCACCCACAGCACCGCGGAAAGAATGATCGATGTTTCCATGGCAAGCGGCAGGGGAGGAACGATCGCGGTCACGCGGAAAAAGATGTAGCCGAAAAGCGCACAGGCAGCCAGCACGAAGATCGCGTCAATGGTGGCCGCGCCCAACCGTCTGGAGAGGCGCGCGGGTTGCAGCGGGATTTCGAATCCGGGGCGCTTTTCTTCCACCCGCTCAGGCGCAGGCTCGATAAGGATGCCACCCAAGGCAGGAGGAGGTGGCGCTATGTCCGGCACCTCAAGAATGCGCGGACGATCCATTACCGGATCTGCCAGTTCGTCGAGCGGCCGCGAAGGCAGGGTCAGTGATCGTGGAAACTCGAGGACCTTGGCGCTTTCAACCGACGGGTGAACCACTGGCACCGAAGTGGAGTTCCGCTCGGCAGGAAACACCTCCTGCGAACTGTCCATGGCCAACGCATGATTGGTGGTAGGCACGGACTGGTCTGGCGCGGGAAAGCGCGAAAACTTCGGTTCTGGAGACTCGAATTTCAGAGTCAATGAGGGATAACGCGGCGCGCGGGGCCGCCGGCGAGCTCGATAACGGTTGACGCGGTCCGCGACCTCATCGCGCCACGAGTCGTTAGTCTCCGTCGGGATCAACGTAGGTTGCAGCGGGCCGGGCTCAGTCGATTCGGTCGCGCAATCTTCCTGAGGAGGCGGCGAGTCTTCGAACTCGTCATCCCCGACCACAAAGCGCGAGGGCGTCTCCATCTCATCTACGGATTCCGACGCTGCGTGCAAGGGGACGCCGTCTTCCGTCCCGTCCGTACCATCGAGTTCGAATCTGGATCTCATGCTGGGGCCGGTTTTACGTCAGGCGCGTTCGCAGAACGCCACAGCGCTGGCAGCGCTGTAACGAACTGGATAGAAAGCGGACTGTCGAGTAGGCCAGAATAAAACTCCGGGGAAGCTCGTTTTGCCACTCGGGGCAACAACGTGCTAACGTCACTTTACCCCAGCATCGAATCGGCCGGGGCGTTCGTGCGCTTGCGATGACTTCCCGCACTCGATTCCTTATCACGGCGGCGGTGGTTTGTCATCTGCTAGTCGCGCCTCCCCTAGTTACCAGCCAGTTGCTTTCCTTCGCTCCGCCCACCGATTCGAAAGAGACGCACGGTCTGCCTAACGCTCCTTCGGCGCAACAGGGAGAGGATGTCACCATGCGTGCGCTGGAGCAGGAAAAACAAGGCACCGTCTACAAGCTCCGCGGACAGACCGAGATCCGCTATCAGACCTACATTCTCTATGCAGATGAGGTCACCTACGACTCGGCGACTGGTGAATCCCATGCCGAGGGGCACGTGGTGCTCGACGGCGGTCCCGACGACGAACACATTGAAGCTACTCGTGGCACCTACAACGTGCGCACTCAAACGGGCCACTTCGAACACGTCGTGGGAACCACCGGGTTTCGACGGCACGGAGCGCGCTTAACCCTGACCTCGTCGAGCCCGTTCGCGTTCAGCGGCAAGGTGGTGGACAAAACCGCCCCCGATCATTATGTCGTTTACGACGGCACCGTCACCAGTTGCGAGCTGCCTCACCCCAAATGGCTGTTCACCGCAAAGAAGGCCAAGGTGGATACGGGGGCGAACGCCGAGCTCTACCGCAGCGACTTCGAGGTGCACGGCATTCCCGTTTTCTATTTTCCTTATGCGGCATATCCGGTGGATCGCGAACGGCGCCAGTCGGGATTTCTGCTGCCCAGCTTCGGACAATCTTCGACCAAGGGCACGATTATCGGGGAAGGCGTCTATTGGGCAATGAATCGCAGCATGGACGGCACGCTGGGCGCCGAATATCTCTCTAAGCGCGGGTGGTCGCAGCGTGGCTCGTTTCGCGCGCAGCCCAGTGAAACCTCCTTCGTCGAATTAACCTACTTTGGCGTGATCGACCGCGGCATCGGTAGTCCTCCCGTCAAACAGGGTGGTGAAGACGTTAGGCTCACCGGAGAGACCACCTTCCACCGAGACTTCCGCGCAGTCGCCGACGTGGATTACTTGAGTTCGTATGTGTTCCGTCTCGCCTTTAACGAAGTCTTCACGCAAGCGGTTTATTCAGAAGTGAAATCGCTCGGCTTTCTGTCGAACACGACGAATGGCTACTCCTATAACGCTTCGGTACAGCGCTATCAGAACTATGAGAGCACCACCAGCGGAGACGTAATCACGATTCTGCACACGCCGAGCTTCGAATCCTCAACAGTGGACCGGAAGATAGGGAATTCCCCGTTTTATTGGAGTTATGACGCGGCCCTGGAAGGGCTTTCGCGCAGCGAACCCGGCTTTCGTACAGCGGACCTTGTGGGGCGGTTCGATCTGACTCCTACGCTGTCGATGCCCTTGCTATTCAGAGGATGGTCGCTTAACCCTGAACTTTCCTTGCGGGACACTTACTACACGCAGCGGTTTCTGGGCTCTTTTGGCGAGGGCGTAGCGCTTAGTGATCCGGTCAACCGGAAAGCACTTGAGGGCCAGGTAGAACTTCGCACTCCGACACTGGAACGAGTCTTCGACCACGAATTTCTGAAGCGGAAATGGAAGCATGTCATCGAGCCGCGCCTCGTGTACGACTACGTGACCGGAGTCAGTAACTTTAGCAGCATTCTGCGCTTCGACGAGCGCGACATTCTCAGCAACACGAATGAGGTGGAGTACGATGTGGTCAATCGCATTTATTCGAAGCGTACTTCCGATACGCCCAGCGATTGCGGGACCGTGGGCATGCCTCTGCTCACCATAGGCGGAGCCATTCCGCAGAGCCGTATTCCCTGGCAGCGGGCGCGGCCGCCAGTGACTGCTCCCTGCAAGAACGCCCCAGAAACCCGCGAGGTCGTGACCTGGGAGTTAGCGCAGAAGTATTTTCTCGATCCGAACTTTGGTGGAGCGCTGGTTCCTGGCGTGCGCAACGTGTTCACCACGACCGTAGACTTGACCGGCATTGCGTTCCTGACCAGCCCGCGGCACTTGTCCCCGCTTATTTCGCGCCTACGAATCAACAGCAGCAATCGGACTGATATCGAGTGGGACCTCGACTATGATTTCAAAGGGGGACTGGTCAACGCCAGTACGGTGCTTGCAAATTATCATGTTGGAGACTTTACCTTCGGCGCTGGCGACGCGTACCTGCGCGAGCAAGGTGACACGACGATGACCACGAGTGGCGGCGTCGCTACTCCGCGCTTCAACCAGTTCCGTCTGGCAACCGGCTTCGGGCACCTTAACAAGCCAGGATTCAGCGCGGCTGCCAGCATCGGATTCGACGCCACTTTGAACTTCCTCCAATATGCCTCGGTGCAGACCGCCTACAACTGGGATTGCTGCGGCCTGAGCATTGAGTACCGGCGCTTCGCGCTTGGTTCGGTAAGGAATGAAAACCAGTACCGTTTTATCTTTTCTCTCGCCAATATTGGAGCTTTCGGAAACCTGCGGCGGCAGGAAAAACTCTTCTAGGTAAAATCTATTAAGATGTTTGGGATGTGTCTTTCTGCCGAACTCGAAGCCAAGCGAGTCGCCTTAGACGCGAAGCTGCGTGGGCTGGGGCGAACTTTGGTCGCTTACTCGGGCGGCGTGGATTCCGCGTTTCTCGCCTGGGCTGCTTATCAGGCTCTCGGCGAGAAGATGGTGGCAATGATCGCCGACTCTGCCAGTTTGGCTCGCACGCAACTGGAAGACGCTGTGGCGTTCACTCGCGAGCAACATATCCCCACGGAAGTCGTGGCGACCACAGAACTGGACCATCCCGATTATGTGCGGAATGACGGTGCGCGCTGCTTCCACTGCAAAGACGAGCTCTTCACGGTTATGGAAGATTTCCGGCAGAAACATGACTTCCAAACGATCGCGTATGGTGTCAACGTCGATGACCAGGGGGATTTTCGTCCTGGGCAGGCTGCGGCGCAGCAGCATCATGTAGCGGCTCCGTTGCTCGACGCTGGACTCACTAAACAAAACATTCGCGATCTGGCGCGCGAGGCTGGCCTGCGCGTGTGGGACAAGCCTGCGTCAGCGTGCCTGTCATCTCGCATCGAGTATGGGCGCCCAGTTACGCGTGAGGCCTTGAGCGTGGTGGAGCAAGGGGAAGATGCCTTGCGAGCCATGGGATTCCGGCAGTTCCGTGTACGGCATCACGGGGACATCGTGCGGATCGAGATTGCGAAAGACGAACTGCCGCGAGCGCTTGATCCGAAGATGGCCGCGGAGTTCTCTCGCATCTTTAAAGCACTTGGATTTCAATTTGTGACCCTCGACCTGGAGGGCTTCCGCTCGGGCTCGATGAATGCCCTGCTGCCTGCGGAAAACCTGCTTCGCCGGGCCTGATTCCGGGCACGAAAGGCCAGATCCATGCCCCTCCCGGCTTCGGACCAGCCGGATTTTCTATGAGATAATCGTCTTTTACCCTCAATGTACAGGCGGTTTCTAGTGACGCTGTTCCGACGTTCGATCCTTGTCTTGCTGCTGATCTGTCTGGGCTGTTCCGCGCAGTCCGCTCCTCCCGATGTCGCGATTCGCGTGGAGCGGCAGGTGCGCAGCTACTACAACATTCCTCCCGAAGTGAAAGTCACCCTGGGACCCCTGCGCCCCAGCGAGTTTCCGAATTACGATGCCCTCACGGTTTCTCTCGCTGGCGGCACCAAGAAACAGGATGTGGAATTCCTGCTGGCCAAGGACGGCAAGACCTTGATTCGCTTCACCAAACTAGACATCACCAAGGATCCTTACGCTGAAGTGATGAAGAAGATCGACGTCGTCGGCCGGCCGACCCGTGGAAATAAGGACGCCAAAGTAGTAGCGGTCAATTTTGATGACTTCGAGTGTCCGTTCTGCTCGCGCATGCACCAGACCCTTTTCCCGGAATTGTTCAAGGAGTACGGCGACAAGGTTCTATTCATTTATAAGGACTATCCCCTCGCTACCATCCATCCCTGGGCCACGCACGCGGCGGTGAACGCCAATTGTCTGGCGGCGCAGAATAGCGATGCATATTGGGATTTCGCCGATTACATCCACGCCAATCAGAAGGAAGTGAACGCCGAGAAGAAGGGCGATCCACAATTTGCCATTCTCGACAAAGACACCTTGGCGCAAGGACAGAAGCACAATCTGGATATGACCAAGCTCCAGGCCTGCATCAAGACCCAAAACGAGGATGCGGTGAAGGCGTCGGTGAAGCAAGGCGATTCATTGGGAATCGATGCGACTCCGACGATGTTTGTAAATGGACAGCGGGTGGATGGCGCACTGCCGATCGACGAAGTGCGCGAGATTCTGGACCGCGCTTTGACTCAGGCAGGTGTGCCGGCGCCGGCGCATCCGGTTGCGCCAGCGGCACCTCCGGCGCAGCCGTCCAGCAAGTGATTTCCGTCCAGTCTTTTGGGGAGCAGTCGCCGAATTGGTGTGTCCGGGTTTCTGAAAATTTTTAAGTCCACTGAGAACTAGGTGGAGAGGCACTCTTGAAAAACAATCCTGTTGCTCGTCTCGCGTTGATGGTGTTGCTCGCCGGTCTGGCGGCGGTTTCGATTGGTTGTGGAGTGAAAAAACCGGGCGACGACGTAGCCGCCTCGGTCGACGGCCAGAAGATCTACCGCGTCGACATCGAGAAGTACTACCAGAACCAGACCTCTGGCTCAGACCAGCAACCGGTCGGCGAACAAGCCACCAGCTTGCGTCTAAGCATCCTCAAGGAGCTCATCGACAATGAGATTCTGATGCGCCGCGCCGAAAAGCTGGGGCTGCTGGCCACCGACGACGAAGTCGAGCGCAAGTTGAATGAGATCAAGTCTCCTTACACGAAGGAAGAATTCGACGCGCGGTTGAAGGAAAAGAAGATCTCGCTCGACGACTTCAAGCGCGACCTGCGGCGCTCGCTTACTGTCGACAAAGTCCTGAATAAAGAGATCACGTCGAAGATCAACATCACCGACCAGGACGTTTCCACTTACTACAACGAGCACAAGGCGGAGTTCAACCTGATTGAGCCGCAGTATCATCTGGCGCAGGTGGTGGTCACGACGGCGCCGGGACAAGTGCACAATCTGAAGAACGACAAGGCACAGAACGATGCCGATGCCCGCAAGAAAATTCAGATGCTCTTGAACCGTCTGGAGAGCGGCGACGATTTCGGCACGCTGGCAATGAACTATTCCGAAGACACCGATACTTCGGCGAACGGCGGCGATTTGGGATTCACTCCGGAGTCATCCCTGAAGCAGACTGATCCCTTCACGCGCGATATCGTCACCAAGTTAAAGCCGGGCGAAAACAGCCCGATCATCCCGGTGATGAATCCCATGACCAAGCAGGTTTTGGGATACCGCATCGTGAAATTGATCGCGAAAGAGCCCGCAGGGCAGCGGGAACTGGCCGATCCGCGAGTGCAGCAAGCCATCCGCGCCCAGCTGCGCGACCGCCGCGAGCAGTTGTTGAAAGCCGCCTATTACGAAGTGCTGCGCGATCAGTCGAAGGTCGAGAACTACTACGCGCAGCAGATTCTCGATTCAAATGGCACCGCGAAGTAGCTTCGGCCATGCACGATTGGAAATCTTCGCTTAAGGTAACCGCCGTTGGCGCAGCGTCGGGGCTGACGGCTTTTGCCTTCATTAGTTCACGCCTAGCTCCCGATACGGGCGGAGATGTCGTACTCAGATCAGCGCACTAGGCGCAATCCCTTTCCTTTCCATGCTGTTGTCCAGATTACTGGACGCTTTTCTCTAGTCCAGTGGCGGCAAGGTGGACATTCTGTCCGCAAGCTCCAATTCAATCTAAGTCTGGCCCTGTGATGTTGTTACGCCGTCACGCGCCGCCAACGGCAAGGGGCCTCGTGGACATTCTGTCCCAGCCCACAAATCGGATTTTCCTATTATCTCCTTGCAATTCATATACTTACCACCAGTCTAAGGGTGGCGTTTGGTGTGCTTCTCTAGTGCCTGGAACCGTGCAATTTGGGTCGAGCATGTCTAGCTATCGTTGGCAGTAAGAAACCAGGAGAAATGATCACAATTCGACAAACTCGAGGCTCCACCAGGGGGATGCCTTCCAAGGAAGCAAGGTCTGAAACGCATTGCGCGGCTTGGGGCCGTTTACTCTGCTCCTTGTTGCTGCTCGTGCTATCGATCCCAGCTTTTGCTGGCGGACCACAGTCGTTCACCGATTCTGGGCAAATCAAACCGGCCATGCAGAGAATGTCGAACGATCTGCAGGCTTTCGGGAAGAAGAATTCTGGCGGACTTGTTACTGTCATCGTTCAATTCAAGAATTATCCGGACTCCTCAACGCTTTTCAGCTTGAAGAATGGCGGCGGGGCCGTGCAGAAGCAATTCACGGCGATTCATGCTGTCACTCTAAGGCTCCCGGCCAGCATGCTGGCTCAACTCGCAAATAATCCGCGAGTCAGCTACATCACGCCCGATCGCGCGGTCCAACTGACCGCGGATGAAGACTACGATACGGCCGTCGAAAGTGACATGGCGGCGGCCCAGTACGCGATGGACGGAACCGGCGTCGGAGTAGCGGTCATCGACAGTGGCGTCAGCGATCATCCTGATCTGCATAACGCAGCTGGCGCGTCGCGAGTCGTCTACAGCGAGAGTTTCGTCGCCGGCGACACGACCACGGCCGATGGCTACGGTCATGGCACCCACGTCGCTGGGTTGATTGCCGGAAACGGATCGAGTTCCACTCTCGGTAAGGGATACGCGCGCCAGTACGGTGGTATGGCCCCGGGAGTGAGCATCGTTAACTTGCGCGTGCTGGATAAAAATGGCTGCGGCACCGATGCCCAAGTCATTGCCGCCATTCAACGAGCCATTGCGCTACAGAGTGTTTACAACATTCGTGTGATCAATCTGTCGTTGGGCCGGCAAGTATACGAGAGCTACACCCTCGATCCACTCGACCAGGCGGTTGAATCGGCATGGCGAGCTGGGATCGTGGTGGTTACGGCCGCGGGAAATTCGGGGCGCGACAATTCGCTGAAGACCCGTGGTTTTGCCACGATCGGAGTTCCGGGAAACGATCCCGCAGTAGTGACGGTTGGAGCGACTCGAACCCGTGGAACCGACAATCGCACCGATGACGTAATTGCCAGCTACAGTTCCAAAGGGCCAACCCTACTTGATCACATCGTCAAGCCGGATTTGGTTGCGCCAGGGAACCGCATGGTTTCGTTGCGTGTAGCCGGCAGCACACTCGACAAGAAATACCTATCGCAGGATGTCAAGTCGAGCGACGGAAGCTCTGCCTACTACCGGCTGAGCGGCACCAGTATGTCGACTCCGCTGGTCTCAGGTGCGGTTGCCTTGATGCTGCAGAAAGATTCGACTCTGACTCCCGACCAGGTGAAGGCTCGCCTGTTGAGGACAGCCTGGAAGGGTTTTTCCACCTACAGCTCGGCTGTCGACGAATCGGGAAACAGCTATAACGATCAGTACGACGTTTTCACCTATGGCGCTGGCTATCTTGACGTTGACAGCGTTTTGGCCAGCACGGATCGCTCTACCGGGGTCGCGCTCTCGCCCAGTGTCACCTACGACCCGTCCACTGGCAATGTAAATTTGGTCAATACCAACTCGGTGATTTGGGGAAACTCAGTCGTCTGGGGGAACAGCGTCGTATGGGGCAACTCGGTCGTCTGGGGTAATAGCGTCGTATGGGGCAACTCAGTCGTCTGGGGCAATAGCGTCGTGTGGGGCAGTTCCACCGTCGATGGATTCAGCGTGGTCTGGGGCAACAGTCTGCCGGCAAATAGCGGCATGGTCGCTCTCAGCAATGGGGAGGACGGAGAAGACTAGTCGGAGGGTTCGGCTTAGTCCCCGGATACGATGATGACCAACAACCTCTCAAATCACGCGAAGGTAATGATTGCGGCGACCGCCGGTGTAAGCCTGGCAGCTTTCAGTCAGGGCCTAAGCCAGGTGCGGGATATCGCCTCACCAACAACGATTCTCTTATTGACGGCAGGTGTGCTCACCTCCCGCTTCAAAGTTAAACTGCCAGGCGTGATGGGCAACATGTCAGGAAACACACCGATTGTTTTGCTGGCGATTCTGCGGTTGCCGCTACTGGGCAGCTTGTTGGTCGCAGCAGCAGCGGCGATCGCGCAGTCTTACGCGTCCGGCGCCAAACGGCCGAGACCGGTGCAATTCCTGTTCAATGCCTGCACCGTGGTAAACGCTTCATGGGCTGCCTACTGGATGTTCCATAACGTGAACCCGGACCCGCGCATCTCCGGCCGGATGCTCATGCTTGCCGCTTCTGCAGGCGTGTACTTCCTGGCGAATACTTTGCCGGTGGCGGCCATCATTGCCATCACCGAAAAGACCAATCTGTTTTCGCTTTGGCGCCAGGTATTTCTCTGGTCCTTCCCGAACTACTTGATTGGCGCAGGGCTGGCGGGCATGGTGTCGGTGTTCAGCAATGCGGCGGGATGGCAGACGCTGGCGGTTCTGACGATGATCCTGTTCGCGGTTCACCAGTGCTACAAAGTCTACGTCGACCGTTCGCAGCCACAGCCACAAGTCCTGGTTGCCGCCGCTGCCGCAGGCCGTTAAGCACGCTTACCTGGAAACTATGCGGCCCGGGAGGGCGCTCTCCCGGGCCGTGCTTTTTTCAGACCGGTCTACTCCACAATTGCAAGGATGTCTCCTGCGTTCACGGCGCCACCTTCGGTTGCGATTAGCTTCTGCACGATGCCGGCCTTCGGCGATTTGATTTCGTTCTGCATCTTCATGGCTTCCACCACCAGAATGCCCTGTCCGGCTTCAACTTGGGCTTTCTCCGCGACCAGCAAGCGAACGACCTTCCCCGGCATGGGGGCGACCAGCTTCTTGGGGCCCTTCTCGTCGATTCCGGCGCCTTTGCGGCTGCGGAGCGAGCGCGGGTCACGCAATTCGGCGGCGTACCGCACTGGGCCGACCCAAAGATGGAGGTCGGTCGCCGTGTGCTCGCGTTTCACTTCGTAGGACCTGCCATCGATCAAGACCGAGAGTACGTCACGGCGGGATAGAATGGCGTCCAATTGGATCTCGCGGCCATCGAGGCGGCACTGCCAGCGTCCTTCGAAGCGATCGAGTTCCAGGCGGTACTTCTTGCCGTCGATAGTGACGTCGTAAGTCATGAATAGGGCTCGGGACTCAAGCTTAGAGCTAAAGGCTAGAAGCTAGCTTCTCAAGCTATCGTTCCTTCCGGACTTCTTCCACTGCGAGACTAATTCGGTCGTGTTTCCTTTTCCGTTTGTCGATGCCACCGCTTCTGGGTCAAGCACGGCGAATAGGCCAGCCGCGATGGCGGCCACGTTCGCGTCTTCGCGCTTCACTTCCGGAGGCGGCGTCTTCAGCAGGCGATCGAGGTATCCCGTATCGAGTTTCCCCGACTGGAAATTCGGATCGCTCAGAATGCGGCGGAAGAGCGAAATATTGGTCTTGATGCCCCCAACGAAATATTCGTTGAGCGCGCGCACTAGCCGCGAAATCGCCTGGGGACGATCCGTGCCGTAACCAATCAGCTTCGCCAGGAGCGGATCGTAGTCGATGGGCACTGTCCAGCCTTCATACATGCCGCTGTCTCGACGGATACCGGGTCCCGACGGCGCGAGTAACAGCGTAATTTTCCCCGGGCTGGGGAAATAATTGTTGTCGGGATCTTCGGCGTAGATGCGGCACTCGATGGCGTGCCCGCGAATCTGGACGTCCTCTTGTTTGAACGGCAACTTTTCCCCGGCCGCGATGCGGATCTGCAGGTGTACCAGATCCAGTCCGGTGATCATTTCCGTCACCGGATGTTCTACTTGCAGGCGGGTGTTCATCTCGAGAAAGTAAAAATTCTTGTCCTGATCGGAGAGGAACTCGATGGTTCCGGCATTGGTGTACTTCGCGGCCTGAGCCACACGGACGGCAATCTCTCCCATGCGGCGGCGCATATCGGGATCGACCAGGGGCGAAGGGGATTCCTCAAGCACTTTCTGATGACGGCGCTGAATCGAGCACTCTCGCTCGCCGACATAGACCGTGTTACCGTGCTCGTCGGCGAGAATCTGCATCTCGATATGCCGGGGATTGACGATGCCCTTCTCGATGTAGACTTCACTATCTCCGAAGGAGCGCTGCGCTTCGCTCTGCGCGCTCTCGAGCGCTGACTTGAGTTCGGCGCGAGTGTGCACCAGGCGCATCCCCTTCCCGCCGCCGCCGGCGGCCGCTTTCAGCATCACTGGGTAGCCGATTTTCTCTGCGACTTCTTCTGCCTCGGCCGCCGACTCGAGGCCGCGCGATGTGCCAGGCACGAACGGAATGCCAGCCTTTTCCATGTGCTGCCGAGCGCGGGTCTTCGATCCCATCATTTCCATGGAAGCCGCAGTCGGACCGATAAACTTGATGCCGGCCTCGGCACAGGCGTCAGCAAACTTGGCATTTTCGGAAAGGAACCCGTAACCGGGGTGGATGGCATCGGCACCGCTGAGCTTGGCCACTCCAAGAATCTTGCCGAAGTTCAGATAGGATTCCGCTGCCGCGGCCGGACCGATGTGGTAGGCCTCGTCGGCCTTGCGCACATGCAGCGAGGCGCGATCGACGTCAGAAAAGACCGCAACCGACGGGATGCCCATTTCGCGGCAGGCGCGAATGACCCGCACCGCAATCTCACCCCGGTTGGCGATCAGAATTTTCTTGAACATGCTCAGCAGCGTCCAGACGGACGGTCCAAACTTGTAATTGTACTGAAGTTGGGCTGTTTCGGCCCAACCTCGATCGAGTCTAGAGGCGCGGCAACCGATCTCATGTGAGTTGGATCACAAAGCATGGTGCGGCGTGGGGCATCGGGTACCATAGGGATTTCATGGCAACCGCAATTGCGACGGAGTTCACGACAGGCGAGAAACAATCGGCTCGCTATGTTCTTCCCCTCTGCCTGACAGCCATGGGTTTGCTGGCTCGCCTGGCATGGGCGCATTCACTTTTCCTCAATGCCGATGAGGCCCTCCATTATCTGCTTTCGACCCAGCCATCGCTCGCTCTCACCTACAAAGCCACGCTTACGACGGCGCACCCTCCGCTGCTGATCTTGTTACTGCATTATTGGAGCTGGCTCGGGACTTCGGAATTCGTTCTGCGCTTGCCATCCGTGTTTGCCGGAACAGCCTTTTGCTGGATAATGTTTCTGTGGCTTAGGAGGGTCGCCGGTCGTGAGACCGCGCTGATTGGGCTGAGCCTGCTGCTCTTCTGTCCCGCGCTGATTTATGTTTCCGCCGAGATTCGGCAGTATGCCCTCCTGCTTTTCTTCTGCAGTGGCTGCCTTTACTTTTTGGAACGCGCTCTCGAGGGAAATTCCGCGGGATGGATGGCGGCATCCTTTTTCGCTCTCTACCTCGCACTATCGACGCACTATTCCGCGCTGATTTTTGCGTTTGCGACTGGCATCTATGCGCTGGTTCGCTTCCGCCCGGGCAAAACTTCTCCCGGCCTCTTCGTCGTGTGGGTCGCCGGAGAACTCGCAGCCTTGGGTCTGGTCGCCTTTTACTGGACGACCCAAGTGATCCCGCTAAAGCACTCGGGCCTGACGCAGTCACTCGCCGATTCCTATTTGCGCGGCTCGATCTTTCATCCGGGCGAGGATCATGTGCTCCCCTTCATCCTGAAGACCAACATCAAGGTCTTTCATTACCTCTTCAGCCAGGGGGCGATGGGAGTGCTTGGGCTGATCCTGTTTGTGGTTGGGATTGTTGTGCTGTTTCGAAGCAAAGATGCTGTCTCTGATTTAGGAACGCCCAGCTCGCGCCAGCTCGGATTGCTTCTGTTTCTGCCTTTCGTGGTGAACTGCGCCGCCGCTGTAGCGGGAGCGTATCCCTATGGCGGCACGCGGCATAACTGTTATCTGGCAGCCTTCGCAATGCCTGGGGTGGCGATTGCAATCGCGCGATGGAGGCCGTCCCGATCATGGTGGAAGCCTGCGAGTTTGGTGGTTGGGCTGGCGATCTGCAACTTCACGGTCCTGCCCGGCGGCGTATATATGAAGCCGCGAAACCAGAGAATTGCTTTGATGCGGCAAGCGATGGCGTTCGTCGATCAATCGGTGCCGCCGGGCTCGCTGATCGTCACCGACCTCGAAGGACGCCTGGCCCTCGATTATTACCTGTGCCATAGCTTCAACCCGGTTCATCCGCCGTTGCAGCCGTTCTACAGAGCGGATTGTGGCAGGTACGAACTCATCTTCCAGGACCCAAGCCGCTGGATCTTCCGGACACCGACGTTCCCGGCGGATATGCGAACGCTTCGTCAGATGTACGGTCTGGGTCCGGAGAAAAAGGCGTATTTTTTCCAGGCAGGGTTTGTTGTGGACAAGGAGCCCGAACTGCGCGCGCTGCTGCAGCGGGATTACGGCTGCGTGATGCCGCATGAGTTTGGAGAAAATATCTTTCTGTGCGAGATTACGCTCGCGCCAGCCAAGTAATTGCGACGTCATCCGGAGGCCGACAGGTTGAAGGATCTGGCGTGGAGCACATGTGCGGCAGTGCGCGCGAGATCCCTCAGACGGCTGAAAACCGCCGTCTTTCGGGATGACGTCTTCTGAGTTGGCGCAAAAACAAAAAGCCTCTTCCTTACGGAAGAGGCCTTGCCGGCGGACGCCGACACTACTTGGGTTGATCCATTACGATGCCTTGGGCTCCGGGCTGCTTCTCTGCTTTGGCTTTCTTGGTGGCCATAGTCTTGTCGACCCACTCGTCTGCCTTCTTCAGGTCGTCGGCGCGGGCGGCAGGATCTTCGCATTCCACGTCAGCCTTTTCGCGGTACATCAGGTTCATGTAAGCCATCGCGTCATCGTAATCGGGACGGATTGCCAGCGCCTTGCTCAGGTTGTCGATGCCATCCTGAATGTTCGCTGAATTTTTCTCTTTCAGCTCGTCGCAAACCTTCTTCTGGTTCTTGTCTTTGGGGTTCAGCGGCTCTTCAGGCTTCAGGCCAAGCTTGGCGCGCTCTTCCATGCGCGGCTGGTAGGTCTGAGTCCAATCGATGACGCCTACCGAGTAGTAGGGCTCGGGATCGTTCGGATCAGCCTCAAGCGCCTTGCGGTAGTAGGCTTTGGCATCGTCGAACTTCTTCATGTTCAGGTAAATGTAGGCAATGCCTTTGATGCTGTTGATGTTCTTGGGATCGCGAGCCAGAACTTCCTTGTATTGCGCGATGGCTTGTTCGGCCATCTTGTTGTTGTCGGGAGTGTCCGCGCCCGGAATGTATTGCTGCGCGTAGGCGGTCGCGAGGTAGAGGCGGGCGTTCAGCAGGCTGGGATCGAGGGCGACTGCATTCTGAAATTTATCGATCGCCTCTTCGTACTTGGCGCCCTTATAAGCCGCCACGCCCTTGTTGAGCTGATCGCGCGCTCTGAGTTTGTCACAACCCAGGGTGGACACCAGAGCCACACCCATCGCCAGCAGCGCCAGCATTCGCAAGCTCTTTTTCATTGCGTTATGAATCTCCTTACCAGGAATCCCGGGAATCGTAAACAGGTGATGACCCGGGCGCCAGAATTTTCGCTTGGCGGCACGCACTCCTGCCGCGTCTAAGCGGGACGGCTGGCGCCCGTGGCTCGAACCCTCGCTAGTCTAACCGCCGGCTTCGATCTTCGCTGTGATCAAGCCCACTTTATCGACACCCGCCGCATGCGCGATATCGATCACGTTGGCGACATCGGCAAAGGGAACATTGTCGTCGCCCTTCACGAACATGACCTTCTCGGCGCGCGTCTTGAAGATCTCGGTCAGACGGCCCTGGAGGTTCTCCCAGGTCGTATCTTCCTGATTGATCTTCACGGCTGGAGCTTGCCCCGCGCCGCGATCCACTAACTGGACCACAATGGTGCGATCCGGTGTGTTGTTCTTCGGCGCATTGGGCGGCGGCGGCTGGGGAACCAGCGCATCCAGACCCTTCGGTGTAAGTGGAGTGATCACCATGAAGATGATCAGCAGCACCAGCAGCACATCAATAAGCGGGGTAACGTTGATGTCAGCGCTCTGACCTCCGCCCCCGCCAAGTGCCATACCCATAGTAAATCTCCTCTTATTGCCCGCCGCTTGGACTGGCGGGCGGGGCTCCGGGCGTATTTTTCTTCTGATCGGTCAGCAGACCCAAATCGTCGACTCCAGCGGAGCGGACGTTGTCTACCACTTCGACCACGGAGCCAAACTTGGCCCGGGCATCGGCGCGGACATAAACCCGTTTATCGGTCCGGTTGGCGATGCGATCTTTAATTTTGCCAGTCAGTTGGTCGACAGGGATCTGATCGTTGCCGAAGTAAACCTTGCCGTCGCGCATTACCGCGACAATCAAAGCGTCTTCCTTATCCGCGTCGGCCATCGGCTCGGGGTTATTGACTTTCGCCAGGTCGACGCTGACGCCCTTCTGCAACATGGGCGTGATCACCATGAAGATGATCAGCAGCACCAGCATCACGTCGACCATGGGGGTGACGTTGATGTTGGAGTTGACCTTGGCTCCTTCGTTCCGTTTGTTCATTGCCATAAAAGTGCTTCTCCAAGCGTGAAGATCGGCGCGTTCCCGGCCACTCCCGTCAGTCGAGTCGCTGGCGCGGAGAGCCATCTCCACGCCAGCGCAAGCAACTCAAGTAGACGAGACGCGAACTAAGACCGCCGCATTCCCCGGCGCTTCAGGAAGTAATCGATCAGTTCGCTCGAGGAGTTATCCATCTCCACGTCGAACGCTTCCACGCGGCCCGTCAGGTAGTTGAACATCATGACGGCGGGAATCGCGACGAACAGACCCACAGCGGTGGTGACCAGCGCTTCGGCGATACCGCCGGCGACGGCGCCCAGACCGGTTGCTTTCTGTTCCGAGATTCCTTTAAACGCGTTCAGAATGCCGACCACCGTTCCGAACAGTCCCACGAAGGGAGCGGTCGATCCGATCGTCGCCAAGCCGCCGAGACCACGCTTCAATTCCGCGTGCACGATGGCTTCAGTGCGCTCAAGAGCGCGCTTGGAAGCTTCGATGGTCTCGCCCGGGATGTCGTTCGAGTCCTGGTGAGCGCGGAACTCCATCAGGCCAGCGGTAACAACCTTGGCCAGGTGGCTCTTCTTGTTGCGCTCGGCAACCTTGATGGCTTCGTCGATCTTGCCATCGCGCAGAGCGCCGGCAACCGCGGGAGCAAATGCCCGCGACTGTTTGCGAGCAGCGCTGAACGCCATGAAGCGGTCGATCATGACGCCGATCGACCAGCCCGACATGATGAACAGGATGATAACTACGGCCTTCGCCAGGATGCCCATCTGCTTCCATAGCGAAATCGGATCCCACGCAACCGTGGCGCCTTCGTCGAGGAACCAGATGGCCGCGGTGTGGACATGACACACGGTGAGCGTTGCTAAATTGGCTACGAACATGAGTTGCTTTTTCCTCCGAAACTCGTCAGATTATGGATCGCTCTGAAGCTTGTGGATCTCAGCGCTTGAAAAACAATGGGCCGACTGGTGGCTCTATTACCGATGCTCGGCGCCTGGTCACCGGTGACGTGCCTCTGGTCGTTTACAGGCCCCGGTCCCGACATCCGAAGAAGGTGGGAATTGGGGGAGGCAATCACCGCAAAACTCAAGTTTGTAAAACCTACTGCCGTTGGCTCTAGCCTCCGGACAGCGAGAAAATCACGGTCACCTGCGTTTCCACTTCCACCGGCTCGCCGTTCAGGAAGTATGGCTTGTACTTCCACTGCTTCACGGCTTCGATCGCGGCTGGCGCCAGCATCGGATGTCCGCTGACCAGACGCAGGTTTTCGATCGAACCATCTTTGCTGATTTCTGCCGTCAGAACCACGTTGCCCTGAATGCGAGCTTGCCGCGCCAGGGGTGGGTAGTTCGGCTGCACCTTGCGGATCAGCAAACCTTGCGAAACACCTTGGGACACGCGAACACGTTGCGGAGTCGCAACTTTGGGCACGGCAACCGGCGTGGAACTGATGATGCCGCCGATAACGCCGCCCATCTGTCCGCCCGGAACGCCGCCCGGAACGCCACCCACGACGCCGCCCGTTGACGCCATCGGCGGAGGAGCTTCGTCTTCCTTGATCATCTGAACTTTCTCAGGGATCTTGGTGGGCGTACGCAGCTGACCGTTCACGATGTCGGTCTGAATCTGCTTCACGATCTTGACTGGGGCCGCAGCCGGCGGCGGTGGAGGGGGTGGGGGCGGGGGTGGCGCCACCAGGAATGTCATCAACTGCTGTTTTGGTAACGCTTCGGTGAACAGCAGCGGGATGAGGACTAGAACTCCGACCAATCCGACCTGTAAAGCAAACGAAATAAAGGTCGTTACGCCCCGCTTGGTCCTTAGTCTTCCACCGGATTCAATTAGGCTGTCTTCAAACATAGGCTTCTCCTACACAGACCCTACGTACGTTTAGACACCGCCTGCGCCAACTTTGCTCCCAAATTCGCTCTTTAACGCCTGTCAAAAATGACGCTCGGAAGCTATTTTCGCCCTCGCGGAATCAGCGAGTTACGCTCGCCTTGGAAACCTTCTCGGGTCCGCGCCCTGCGCCGGGCTTTTGGCCCTTGCTGTCAGCTAACGGCTTGCCGCTTGCTCCAGGAACTGCAGGCCGTGCGCCCCGGCTGATCCGCCAATCCTGATAGGCCACCAAGATGGGGGCCGCAATCGCGATCGACGAGTACGTGCCGATTAGGATGCCTATTACCAGGGCGAAGGAGAACCCATGCAGCACTTCGCCACCGAATAAGAAGAGAGCCAGCACTGTAAGGAAAGTCAGGCCCGCGGTCAAGATAGTTCGGCTAAGAGTCTGATTGATGCTGCGATTGACGATTTCGGCCAGGCTTCTCCCGGCGCATCAACTTGATGTTTTCGCGGATACGGTCAAAGACGACGATGGTGTCGTTGTTGGAGTATCCGATCAGGGTCAGAATGGCCGCGATCACCGTCAGCGAAATCGGTTTGTTCGTCAGCGAGAACGCGCCGACCGTAATCAGGGTGTCGTGGAACACGGTGACCACTGCAGCCACGCCGTAAATCCATTCAAAACGGAAGCCTAGATAAACCAGCATGCCGGCCAGCGAGTAGAGCGTCGCCCAGATGGCCTGCTTGCGCAACTGTTGGCCGACTTGCGGTCCGACGATTTCGACGTTGCGAACGCCAAAATCGGAAACGTAGAAACCGTCATTCAAAGACGCCACGACTGCGGGATCGACGGCCCCCTTCAGTTCGTCAATCGAGTTCAAGACTCCGCCCTTGGTCTTGTCACGATAATCGACGATGGCTTGAGCCTGCGCGGTGTAGCGCTGGTTGGCGTCGGTACCCGCGTGCAAGGGATCTTTTTCGAGAAGATAGTTCAGCAGGGTTAAAGAGCTGGCGTTGTTGAGATCCTGCTTGCCCGTGGGAGCATTGGTTTCGAGTGCATTAATGATCTGAATCTTGCCTTTATCGAGAGCCTGTTCAGGTTCCTGCTCAGCAAGATCGATGAGGACTTCATTGTTGCCCGCGGGACCATAGGTCTGAATGCGCGCATTGTGCAGGCCCGCGCGATCCATGGCGGCGCGAATAGCATTGTCATTCGGCGCATGCGAGAACTTCACGTAGACCAGTGTTCCACCGCGGAAATCCACGCCCAGCGGGATGCCATGCCAGAACAGCATGGAAAGAATACCCGCCACGCTAAAGACCAGCGAAAAGGCGATGAAGTACCACTTCTTGCCGAGAAAATCTATGTTTGCATCACGAAAAAATTCCACGCTACTTGAACCCCTTTGCTTGCTTTCTAAACCATTATCCGATGCTTAGCGCTTCGCCACGCTGCTTGCGGCTCAGCACGTAATCAAAAATCAGGCGCGATACGAAAACCGCGGTAAACAGATTCGCCAACAGACCGAAGGTCAGGGTCACGGCGAATCCTTTGACCGGGCCGGTTCCGAAGACGAACAGAATCGCCGCCGAAACGATCGTGGTCACGTGCGTATCGACGATGGTCACCCAGGCGTGACTAAAACCCTGCTCCACGGCTGAAGGCGGCGTTTTCCCGTTGCGCAATTCTTCACGAATACGCTCGAAAATAAGCACGTTGGAATCCACGCCCATGCCGACAGTAAGAATGACACCGGCAATGCCCGGCAAGGTCAGAGTCGCGCCGCTGAATCCGAGGAAACCTAACAGAATGATCAGGTTCAGGATCAGCGCCACATCAGCGTTGATGCCAGCTCCGTGGTAGTAAACCAGCATGAAGATCAGCACGGCCAACATCCCTACGGCAGCGGCCTGCACACCTGCCCGGATCGAATCGGAACCCAGCGACGGACCGACCGTGCGCTCTTCCAGATACTTAATCCCCGCAGGCAGCGCGCCGGAGCGGAGCACCATGGAAAGATCTTTAGCTTCCTGCTCGCCGAAACGGCCGTTGATCACGCCGGAGTCGCGGATCGGCTCTTTGATAACCGCTTTTTCCTGCACTTTGTTATCGAGAACGACGGCCAGATCTTCGCCGACGTGGGCCGAGGTGAAGGCATAGAAGCGGCGTCCGCCTTCATTGGTCAGGCTGAAGCGCACATCGGGAGCGCCGTTCTCATCGCGGCCGGGATCTGCGGTTCGCAAATCGCGCCCCGTGACGGCGGAAGCCCGGGACACCAGGAACCACTGCTCCCCTTCGTCGCCCGTCGTGCCGATATTCTTGCCCTTCATTAGAACCGTGTCAGGAGGCAGGACTCCGCCGTGTTCTTGCAAAGCCGCCTGTTCGCTCGGGTAGGGGCCGCCCATCGCCTGCCGGATTTCCAGCATGGCGGTGGATTGCATGATCTCTTTCACGCGCGCCGGATCGTCGACGCCCGGCAACTGCACCAGAATCTGATATTGCCCAAGACCGTGTTCCTGAATAACCGGTTCGCTTACACCCAGCGAATCAATACGGTTGCGGATGGTCTCAATCGCCTGCTGCACGGCGCGGTTCTTCAACTCCTGGAGCGCCTGCGGCTTCATGGTGATGGTCCAGGTATTGTCGGCGCCAGAGTTGGCATCGTATTCAGGCAACCGGTCGCTCACGATGGATCGCAAATCGGAGGTCGAATCGGGCGGAACACCTTTGATGACGATCTTGTCGGGACTGTTCGTCGGGTCGGGCTTCGTGATGTCGGCGTAATTGATCTTTTTCGAGCGCATGTCTTCTTTCAGGCGCTCCAGAGCGTTGTCGGAATCGACGTTGACCGCGTCGTTGACCTGCACCTGCAGAATCAGGTGGGTTCCGCCCTTGAGATCGAGACCAAGATGGATGTTCTTGGTGACCGCAGCGATCAGGCCCTGACCAGAGAAACTCTGGGGTATGCCGAAAATGCCGTAGACGAACACCAACAGGGTTCCGATGATGAGTGCGAGTTTCCAGCCAAGGTTCTTATTCATAACAAAACAAGTTTCGAGTTTCTGGTTTCAAGTTTCGAGCCTGAAACTATTTCGTGCTGGTTCCTTCTTCTCCCGCGACCGAGACGATCGAGCCGCGGCTGACTTCGAGTTTCAAATTGTCGGGCGGGACGCGCAAGATGATCGCGTCGTCTTTCAGCGAGAAGATCACTCCCCGCAAGCCGCCGCTGGTGGTTACTTTATCGCCCGTTTTCAACGTCTCAAGCATCGCCGTCCACTTCTTTTGCCGCCGTTGCTGAGGCAAGATCAAGAGAAAATAGAAGATAGCAAAGATGAAGATGAGCGGGGCGAACCCCAGCCATCCCAGCGAACCGGCGCCGCCCGTTTGAACTGCAAGTAAGTATTGCGTGCTCATTAAAATTACAGACCTAAACAGTCAATCCACGGGCCTGCGCCTTCCGGCAATATGGCCCTTTACATGTGACCGCGGGAGTTCTAGTTAATCAGGTCGGACAATCCAGAAGCCATGGGCATCGAACGGGGGTGCCCAGCTACGGTTTCAGTCGAGACCACACCTCAGACAGCGAATGGGGACTATCCCCAAGTGCAATAGAATGACGCACCGCTCGCATAGTGTCAAGGTAGAAGCTCAGGTTGTGGACGGTGTTGAGGACCTGGGCCAGGACCTCGTTCGACGCATAAAGATGGCGGAGATAGGCGCGGGAGTAGCGCACACACACGCGGCACGAGCAGTTGGGGTCGAGCGGGCCGCTATCCCCCGCATATCGCGCTTGCTTGATCGAGATCTTTCCCTCGGAGGTGAACAGCAGGCCGTGGCGGGCGGCGCGCGTAGGGAGGACACAATCCATCATGTCGATGCCGAGTCCGGAATATTCGACGATTTCTTCCGGAGTGCCCACGCCCATGAGGTAGCGCGGTCTGTCTTTTGGTAGATGCTCCAACGTGGCCTCGACGATTTCGCGGGTGAGATGGCGCGGCTCACCGACGCTGAGGCCTCCAATGGCGTAGCCGGGAAATCCGATTTCTATGGTGCGCTCGGCGGATTCCTTACGGAGGGCAGGATCCATGCCACCCTGGACGATGCCGAAGAGAGCCTGGGTCTTATCGCCAAATTCGTTCGAGCCTTGCTCGTCCGCCCGGACGAGGGCGTCCGGGCCTACGTGGTTCCAGGGCACTTCGTGCTTGTGCGCTTCGAAATGCCTCTTGCTGCGCTCGGCCCAGCGCAGCGTCAGTTCCATCGACCGGCGCACCCGTTCGGGCTCGGCAGGATGCTCGGTGCACTCGTCGAAGGCCATGATGATGTCGGCGCCGAGCCCGATCTGCGCTTCCATCGCGCTCTCGGGGGTGAAGAAGTGCTGCGAGCCGTCGAGATGGGAGCGGAAGGTGACACCTTCTTCAGTGACTTTGCGCAGCTCGCTCAGGCTGAAGACCTGGAATCCACCGGAGTCTGTCAGGATGGCGCGCGGCCATGACATGAAGCGGTGCAGCCCGCCAAGCTTGCGTACCTGCTCGACTCCCGGACGCAGGTAGAGGTGATAGGTATTGCCCAGCAGAATCTGGACATCGAGCTCTTCGAGAATGTCCTGCGAAACTCCCTTGACCGAGGCCAACGTTCCCACCGGCATAAATACTGGGGTTTCGACTTCGCCATGAGGCGTGAGCAGACGTCCGCGGCGAGCGGAGCCGGAGGTGGCCTCAATCTGGAACTCAAGGGACATCCTTGCGATTGTAAAGGACGGTTATCGAATCGTAAGTTCGATGATCTCTCCGCGCACCGTGCCGTTTTCCAGAAAAAGTTTGCCGACCGTGACCGGCAGCTTGAAGCGCCGCGGGCCCGCGCTTCCTGGATTGAAGTAAAGCACGCCGTTTTTCTCCTCGAGTTTGGGCACGTGGCTATGGCCCGAAATCACAACCTGGAATCCTGCCGCTTTCGGGTTGAGGTCGAGATGCTGCAGGATGTGGAGAGCGTAGATCGAGATTCCGTCGACTTCCAGAACATCAGTTAGCGGAATCTTCTTTGCCCAAGCCTCGGTGTCCACGTTGCCGCGGACAGCAGTCACCGGAGCAATGGCAGCAAGCTTTTTGAGAATGTCGGGATCGCCAATATCGCCGGCGTGAATCATGTGGTCAGAATCGCGCAGAGCATCGAGCGCTTCCGGGCGCAACAGGCCATGGGTGTCGGAGATGACGCCGATGATCACTCGACAATTCTACTGGCCGGAAGGATAAAGACTCCCGGATTAGGCAGTCCGCTCCGCCGGCAGGTCGGAAAGTTCAAGACGCAGATTGCCGGGATTGGTCGCGTATCCCATGCCGGTTTCAAAGTCCACCATTCCAGCGCGGATGAGTTTTTCAATCTCTCCGTCGAAGTTCTGCATGCCTTCGTTGGTGCCGTCGCGCATGGCATCGAGCAATGTCTTGCCTTCCACCTCACCCTTCTCCACATACTCGCGAGTGCGCATGGTGGCTTTCAGGATCTCGACCGCGGCGACGCGACCGGTTCCATCCTTTCGGGGAATCAGTCGCTGCGAAACGATGTAGCGAAAGCTCTTGGCTAGACGGTTGCGAATGCCATGCTGCTCGGCAAGCGGGAAAACTCCAACGATGCGTTCAACGGTTTTCGATGCGTCAATGGTGTGCAAGGTGGAGAGCACGAGGTGCCCGGTTTCAGCGGCTTCCATCGCGATCTCGATGGTTTCCTTGTCGCGCATCTCGCCCACGAGGATCACCTTCGGCGCCTGGCGCAGCGCGGCGCGCAGAGCCAACGCAAAGTTTGGCGTGTCGCTGTGCAGCTCGCGCTGGTGAATCAGACAATTCTTGTGGCTGTGCATGAACTCGATGGGATCCTCGATGGTGAGGATGTGGTACGACTGCTCCTGATTGATGCGGTCGATGATGGCGGCGAGCGTCGATGACTTTCCCGAGCCAGTGGGACCGGTCACCAGCACTACTCCGTTGCGCAAACCAACGATGGTTTCCAGCTCTTTGGGAAGGCAGAGGTCGGCGAAGGTCGGGATCGTCTTGGGGATGACTCGCATCACGATGGCGTACGTGCCGCGCTGCGTGAAAATATTCACGCGAAAGCGGCAGAGGCCCGGCAAGCCGTAGGACACATCACAAGAGCCACGTTCGCGCAGCGAAGTCAGAGCGTGCTCGTTGTTGCCCATGAGATCTTTCGCGATGCGGTTGGTGTCTTCCACGGTGAGGGCACGTGGTCCGGTAGCCGAGAGCTTCCCGCTGATTTCAACCATGGGCGGGCGGCCCGGCGAGAAAAACAGGTCGCTGATCTTGCTCGATATCTTCAGCATGCCGACGAGCAAGGCCGGGGTCGAAGACACAGCCGGTTTGGGAGCGGCCGCAGTTCCGGAGGCCGTGGGCACAGTGGGAGCAGGAGGGGTAAGGGTCGACATAGGCAAGTGCAAGAGCAAGGCCGGTGCCAAAAGATAAAGATGGGGTTTTTGAGTGATTTTCACCGGGTAGAGTCTCTGAGTCTCAGGCTGAGACGAAGAACTGAGACAAGTTCCACGTGGCGCGGGCGCCCCCGCCCGCGTCTAACCAAGAGCAATAGCGTATCCCTGCGAAGGTCGCTTGCCAAGAAAACGGCTTTGATGAGGTGGTTGAATCGGACTAGACGCCCAGGATTCTGCTTGTGGCTAGACGCGGGCGAGGGCGCCCGCGCCACATCACAAATCGATTAGAGGCTAGGACTTTTGTCGGTGATCAGCTTCTTGATTTTCTCTACGAACTCTGCAGCCGTCATGTCCTCGGTTTTCTCTTTCCCGCGCGTGCGGACGTTCACTTTTCCGGCTTCGGCTTCTTTGTCGCCCACTACTAGCAGGAAAGGGACTTTCTGCATGGCGTGCTCGCGGATTTTCGCGTTCATCTTTTCGTTACGGGCATCGACTTCGACGCGAACTCCGACGGCTTTGAGTTGATCGGCAACTTTGTTGGCGTAGTCGGCGTGGCGCTCGCTAATTGGGATCATCACCGCCTGCACCGGTGATAGCCAGACCGGAAACGCGCCGGCGTAGTGCTCGATCAGCACGCCGAAGAAGCGCTCGATCGATCCGTAGAGCGCGCGGTGAACCATGAGCGGCTGTTTGCGGGTGCCGTCTTCGGCGACGTACTCGAGTCCGAAGCGCTGCGGCAGGTTGAAATCGAATTGCACGGTCGAGAGCTGCCACAGGCGTCCGATGGCGTCGACCAGCTTGATGTCGATCTTCGGACCGTAGAACGCGGCTTCGCCGGGAATGGTCTTGTACTCGATGTTCAGTTCCTTGAGCACCTTCTCGAGCGAGTGCGTGGCCATGTTCCACTGCTCTTCGGTGCCGACGAAGCTCTTGCGGTCGTCGGGATTCCAGGTGGAGAGCTCGGTCTGGAATTTGTCGAATCCGAAATCTTTCAGAACGTCTATCGCAAACTCGACGCAATCCGCGATTTCTTTTTCGATCTGGTCGGGACGGCAGAAGATGTGCGCGTCGTCCTGGGTAAAGCCGCGAACGCGCAGCAGGCCGTGCATCACGCCGGAGCGCTCGTAGCGATAGACCGTGCCGAGTTCGCCCAGGCGCACCGGCAGATCGCGATAGGACTTCAGCGAGTCGCGGTAGATCAGGATGTGGCCCGGGCAGTTCATGGGCTTGAGGCGGTACTCGGCGTCGTCAAGTTCCATGACGTCGAACATGTTCTGCGCGTAGTAGCCTTCGTGGCCGGAGGTCTGCCAGAGCTGCCGGCGCATCACGTGCGGCGTGTAGACCAGCGAGTAGCCGCGCTTGACGTACTGCTCGCGCATCCAGTCTTCCATCTCCTTGCGGATGATGCCGCCCTTGGGATGCCAGAAAATCAGGCCGGGCCCGGCGAGTTCCTGAATGGAGAAGAGATCAAGCTGTTGCCCAAGCACGCGGTGGTCGCGCTTCTTGGCTTCTTCGATGCTGTTGAGGTAGGCGTCGAGATCTTTCTTCGAATAGAACGACGTGCCGTAGATGCGCTGCAGCTGCGGATTCTTTTCGTCGCCCAGCCAGTAGGCTCCGGCGATATTGAGCAGCTTGAACGCCTTGATCTTTCCCGGTCGAAGGAATGTGCGGGCCGCGGCAGAAGTCGGTGAACTTGCCGGTGCGGTAGATCGAAATCTTTTCATCGGGCTTGGTGAACTGCTCGATGAAATGGCACTTCATGAAGTCGCCTTCTTTTTTGAACTCTTCCAGACCCTGATCGCGAGGCAGAAATTCGCGCGCGTAGGGAAGGTTCTGCTGCACCAGTTCCTGCATCTTCTTTTCGATCTTCTCGAGGTCTTCCGGAGTGAACGGCGTAGGGCGGTAGAAGTCGTAGAAGAATCCGCTCTCGGTGGCGGGACCGTGGCCAAGCTTGGTCTCGGGGAAAAGTTCGAGCACTGCCGCCGCCAGCAAGTGCGCAGACGAATGGCGGAAGACTTCGAGCGACTCGGGATCTTTCTCGGTCAGGATGCGGAGGTCGGTGTCTTTCTCGAGCGGACGGGTGAGGTCGATGAGATCGCCGTTGGTCTTGGCGACCAGCGCGGCATCGGCCAGGCGCGGGCTGATGGACTTCGCGACATCGAGCGCGGTCGAGCCTTTGGGAACGTCTTTGGTGCTCCCGTCGGGGAGCTTCACATGAATGCTGTCTGCCATAGGAATAAGCCTGAAGTGGGCTGAAACTATAGATTTTACCACTGCGCGCATAGAGACAGCCGCTTCGGCTGTCCGAGTTGAATATGTGCGGGACGGAGAGCGAACTGCGTTCGCTGGCCCGGACGAGGCGTCCGGGCTACGTGGTTTTTGCCGGGTAGTACAGCTCTTCCATCGCCTTCTGAACTTTCACCGCCAGCGCTTCCATGTCGTGACCCTTCAGGCCTACTGTCGGGATCGGCTCTCCTACTCGCATCTCGAGCGGCTGGCTCTTGATGTGGTAGGTGTTCATCGGCAGCAGGTTCAAAGGTTCCTACCAGCGCGACAGGGACGATATCCGCTTGCGCTTTGATGGCGAGGAAGAACGCGCCGGGCATGAAGGGCTTGATTTCGCCGTCGGGCGTGCGTCCGCCTTCGGGGAAGATGACCAGCGGCATGCCTGCTCTCAGGCTCCTGACCGCCGAGCGTATCTGGGCGACCGAGCGCGCGGGCTCCTGCTGGTTTACGCAAACTTGTCCGGAGCGCTTGAGATGCCAGCCGATGATGGGATACGCCAGCAGCTCACTCTTGAACAGAATGCGAAATTGAAAGGGAAGATTCGCGTAAAGAACCGGGATGTCGAGTGCAGAGGCGTGGTTAACCGCGTAGACATTCGGCTTCGAAGTATCGATCTTCTGCAGGCCGATCACCTTCACAGGAGAGAAGATCGTCTTCATGATCAGCACTGACCAGACACGCGCGAAATTGTGCAGGATGCGTTCTTTGTCTCCGAAGAGCGAAACGGGAATCGCGACCAGTCCCATGAATACGGTGTAAAGCCAGATCAGCGGATCGAAAATGAAGTAGGAACGCAGACGGCTGAAGATGCCATGGGTCGGCCTGGCGAACGCGACCTGTCGCTCTGGAGAAGACAGGTCGACAATCTCCGGATCGGTGCGAAGCTCAGGTTCGGATGTCTTCAAAAATGCCACGATGCTTAGATGCGCACGCCAAGCTGGCGCATCGCTTCTCCTACAATGTATATCGAACCGGTGACCACAATCACCCCATCGGAACCAGCCAAAACACGGGCTTTTGCAAGGGCTTTCGCGACATCCGGCGCCTGTTCGATCTCAGCCCCGGTGCGGGAGGCAGCTTCGCGAACCTCAGTTGGAGTGGCGGAACGAGGATTGTCGGCTTGCGTCGCGACGACTCGCTCTGCCAGCGGAAATAAGATCTCGGTGATTTCGGCGATAGCCTTATCGCGCATCGCTCCGAAGACAAAAACCAGCCGACGATTTTCGTAAGCAGCCGAGAGAGTGGAGCGCAAGGCCCACGCTCCGGCAGGATTGTGTGCCACGTCGAGAACGCTTTCGGGCCATTCCTGGGAGCGCGGAATGACCTGGAACCGCCCGGGCCAACGCGTTTCGCGAATCCCGCGCTCGATGGAATCGGCAGTGATCGCAAAGCCTTGCTTGCTGAGTTCTTCCGCTGCCGCGATCGCGAGCGCCAGGTTGCGCAATTGATGGCGACCGACCAGCGGCGTTTCGACGAGGATCTCTTTGCCTAGAACCTGCAGAGGGTAGCTCGTGCGGACCTCATGCCCTCCCCCAACCGCTTCCAACGAAGGATTCCACGGAATCGACACGGCTGGTGAGACTGGGGGCACATATTGAGCTGCGCTCACGCCGTGCGCTCCCAATTCCAAGATCGTGTTTCCAATCACGTCATTGGCCTGTGGAAGTTGGGGAAGTGTTACGACCGGTTTGTCGGGACGGATGATTCCGGCCTTCTCGCTCGCGATTTCGGCGATCGTATCTCCCAGAAATTTCTGGTGATCGAGAGCAACGTCGGTGATGACGCTGAGGATCGGATCTACCACATTCGTGGCGTCGAGCCGTCCACCCATGCCGACTTCAAGCACGGCGATCTCGATTTTCTTCTTGGAAAAGTACTCGAAGGCAATCGCCGTCAGCATTTCAAAGAAGCTCGGATGCCAGGGAAGCTCTCCTTCGCTCACCAGGCGCTCAGCTGTGCGATCGACCACATCGTGAATCAAGGCGAAGTCGTCATCGGCGATTTCTTGCCCGTCGACACGAATACGCTCGTTGATCTTGATCAAGTGAGGTGACGTGTAAAGGCCCGTGCGCAAGCTGGAAGCTTTCAAGATCGCAGCCAATGTCGCAGCAGTAGAACCCTTGCCATTGGTGCCGGCGATCAACACCGCGGGAAACCGCTTCTCCGGATGATCGAGCGCCGCCAGAAGCACCCGCATATGAGCCAGATCAAATTTCTGCGAGGGCATATTTGCCAGCTCGTGACCCAGCGCGTACATGCGCTCTACGGCAGCTTTGTAGGACATTATTAGTGTTGGTCGTTGGTCGTTGGTCGTTCGCCAACCCTATAGGGTACCAGTTGAGGAGCTTGAATTTGGAGCGGAGCCCAGCGGAAGGCGTCGTGTCACTTGTGAATGGCGGCGGACTGGCTCCAGCCGGTTTAAACCACCGACTAACGACTAGCGACCAACGGCTGCGCCGCAGGCGCCATAAACTCCAGCGCACGAGCGATATACGGCTTGAGCTGGCGTCGGTGAACGACGGCATCGAGCATGCCATGTTCGAGCAGGAACTCGCTGCGCTGGAAGCCCGGAGGAAGCTTCTGGCGGATGGTCTGCTCGATGACCCGAGGACCGGCAAAGCCAATCAGCGCGCCGGGTTCGGCAATGTTCAGGTCGCCCAGCATGGCGAAGGACGCGGTGACGCCGCCGGTCGTGGGATCGGTCAGCACGGAAATATAGGGCACTTTGGCATCATCGAGTCGCGTTAAGGCGGCGGAGATCTTGGCCAATTGCATCAGGCTGATCAGCCCTTCCATCATGCGCGCGCCACCGGAAGCAGAAACAATAACAATCGGCGTCTTCGTGTCAGTCGCGTACTCGATGGCTCGCGTGATTTCTTCACCCACGACTGCACCCATGCTTCCGCCGATGAAGGAATACTCCATTGAGCTCACAACCACGGGCCGGCCATTCAACTTGCCGCGGGCATTGATGATGGCGTCTTTGAGTCCGGTGTCAGCCTGAGCCTGCTTTAGACGCGAGGAATACGCCTTCAAGTCGACGAATTTCAACGGATCGGTCGAGACCAGATTGGTATCGAAAACTTCGTAGTTTTCATCGAGCAACTGCGTGAGGCGGGTGCGCGCGTCAATGCGGAAATGCTTGTCACATTTGGGGCAAACGTTGAGATTGTCTTCGAGATCTTTTTTCCAGATGATCTGGCGACACTGCTCACACTTAACCCAAAGCCCCTCAGTGCGAACAGTCTTTTCGCCCGAGGTATCGAGCTCGCCGGATTGTCGTTTGAACCAAGTCATGGGGAATATGGTAATCGGGTAATTTCGTAATTTGGTAATTTTAAAACTTAGTCCTAAATTACAAAATTACCCGATCTCCAAATTACAAAATTAGTACTCGATTCCTCTCTGCGCCATCACTCCCTTTTCGTAGGCGTGTTTCACCTGTCGCATCTCAGTAACGGTGTCGGCTAGCTCAACAATGGTCGGATGTGCGTTACGGCCCGTTAATATAACATGCACCATCGCGGGTTTCTTCTTCAGGCTTTCCGCCACTTTCGCCGCGTCGAGCATGCCGTAGCTGATTGCGTAGTTGATCTCATCGAGGATGACCAGATCCCAATCGCCCGACTGGATCGCATTGTCGGCTTCCGCCCATGCCTCTTCCACCATGCGGACATCTTCGGGATCGGGTTTTTCCGTGCCCACCTTCACGAAGCCGCGGCCCATCTGCTTCATGATGAACTTGTCGCCGAAGGCCTGCACGGCATCGAGTTCACCGTAATGCCAGGAACCCTTCAGGAATTGCAGCATCAGCACGCGCATGCCGTTCCCCACTGCGCGAAGAGCCGTACCCATCGCCGCCGTGGTCTTTCCTTTACCCGGGCCGGTATTGACGATGATCAGACCACGACGAATGTCTTCCATAGGCGAACTATTGATTGTATCCGGTTTCGCCTGCGAGGGCGGCCGCGGGCGGTGCCGGCCGCATAGTTCTTGAGGCGCGGGACAGCCGAGGCGGCTGTCCCCAGGTGAGGTTAGGGCATCTCTACGACGCGGCGGGGATTGCTCTCGTCATCGTCTTGGTCGGATTCCGATTCGCTTTCGCCGAGCAAGCGGGCGGCAACCCGCAATGCCGCCACTTCTTCTTTCACGCGTGACAATTCCTTTTCTTTCGAGCGAAGCACTTCCAGGGGATTTTTCATGACGGTGGGTTCCTATTGATGAACGTCCATAATGGATGCCCGCCGCATTCTGCGCCGGGGAAATGTCTTACGAGGTACGGACCTGGCCGGCCAAAACCACATCAGTGCCCCAGGTGATAAGGATGGCGCTTAAGAATCGTAAATGCTCGATAAACTTGCTCCAATAAAACCACGCGCGCCAGTTCATGCGCAAGCGTCATTTTTGACAGGGATAACAACTGTGATGCCGCCCGCCGGGCGTCGTCGCTGAAACCATCGGCTGGCCCGATCGCAAACAACAACGGCTGCGGATTGCGATCCTGATAGTCATTGATAAATTGCGCCAATTCTTCGGACGAGAGTTGCTTGCCGCGGGAATCGAGAAGAACCAGCGTATGTCTGGGCCGCGCATCCCGATCACAGAGCTTGAGGATCGCCGCTTCATCTTTGAGCGCAACTCCTTCGGCGTCCGTGTAACGCGAGAGGCGCTCCAGATATTCGCCGGTCAATTTCTGGATTGCCGGTTCCTTGGTTTTGCCGATCCAGGCAACCTTCAATTTCACAATTTGGATTTAAACACACCGGGATGACGAATGCGGCAAAGCGAAGCCTAACTTGCGAGGTGACAAACAGGGCACAGATAACTTTGTGACTAAGTCTTTCTTCCCGATGCGAGAACAACGGTGACGCCGAACTTGACGGTTTGTCCGTCGAAATATTTCTGGATCGCTTTCAGAACCTCGGAGTTTATTTCATCCCATTGTTCGGTGGGCACCCGGTCCAGCAGCGGGCGAAATGGTGTGGAGACCGATCGCGCGTACTCCCAGACTTCCTCCGGAGGCCCGGGCCACGTCCAGGGAAGAGTCTTGCGTTCCTCTTCAATAGACTGGAAACCGCCCACTCGCAAGACATCGGAAAGACTACCGGGTTCCGCGAAACGAAACATACTCGGCGCGCCGGGCGCGAGCATCGGGCCGCTGACGTGGTTGTGCACGATGGCCATGGTGCTCGACCAATACGGTTGTTCGAAGGGGCCCCAGGCCAGGAAGCAGGCGCGTCCTGACGGCTTCAATACACGATGCAATTCGCGGAGCGCTCGATCGCAATCGGAAAAGAACATGACTCCAAAGCGGCATGTCGCGAGATCAAACGTGTTGTCGGGAAAGGGAAGATGGTGAGCGTCAGCTTGGCGAGTGGAGAAGTTGGAGAGGCCGCGAGCCCGGGCTCTCTCGTCTGCGATGGCGAGCAACTCCGGGCTCAAATCCAGGGCTGTGACATGACCTTGCGAACCGACTCGCGCGGCCAGACTGATTGCAGGCTCGCCGGTGCCACTGGCGAGATCAAGCACCTGCATTCCAGGAGCAGGCCGGGCATACTCGACCAAGGCCTCGGTCACCGCGCGGCCCATGGTGGCCGATTTGGCTTTCCACTTTTCTGCTGCGACGAGGCGGTAAGAGGCGCCCCACTGCGGGTTGGGAGGGTGCGGGTTCATGCGTAACGATTCACCCGAGAGAGATGGTCTTGACGAAGTCCTGCTTGCTCAAGCTCTCTTGCGGGCTGGGGCTCGTTTGCGCGGCGCTGAGAGTTCCGCTGGTTCCAAGCGCTTGGCCGACTTCCACAAGCGTTCGAGATCGTAATACTTGCGCGCCTTCTCTGAGAACACGTGGACGACGAAATCGACGTAATCCAGTAGCACCCACTCGGCCTGCTTGTAGCCTTCGATGTTGTTGGGGCGCATCCCGTCTTTTTTCAAGCGCTCTTCCACTTCGTCGGCGATGGCCTGAATCTGCCGTGGGTTGGTTCCGCTGCAGACGACGAAGTAGTCGGTGAACGCTCCCGATCCTTTCTCGAGTTCCAAGATGGTGATTTCTTCGGCCTTTTTTTCCTGGCAGGCGCGGATGGCTTCGGAGACTTGCTTTCTAAGATCGATTTTTTTCATGCGGTCGTTGGGTGATCGTTGGTCTTTAGTCGTTGGTCGTTGGCCAAACCCATTGTAGCTGAGAAGCCCTCACATGGCGGGTTTTGACCGACGACCGACGACTACCGACTAACGACCGGAGTACAGATTCATCTTCTTGATGTAGTCAGCCACGGCGGGTTCCACGAGTTTCCCCAACGGTTTTTTGGCGGCGACCGCCTCGCGAATGGTGGTCGCTGAAACTGCTTGATGAACTCCGTCCAGCAGGTGGATCGTCGCGCCAGACAAAACCAGGTCTCCCTTGGCCGGTTGCTTGGCGAATGGCTTGGTGACGGCGGCGGCGGGACGCAAACTTTCCGGCAAGGCATTCGCCACATCCGCCAGCGAAAACCCCGGGCGGCTCGCAACGATAAAGGCGCATTCGCGGAAAAGGGCTTCCGCTTGATGCCACTTGGCGATGTCGTTGAAGGCATCGATCCCGATCAGGAAAAAGAGTTGGTCGCTCTTCTTGAGAGTCGACTTCAGGCGCCGCAGGGTGTCGATGCTGTAGTTGGGCTGATTCGATGCGGTCTTGGCCGCTGGCGGCAAGGTCGGTGGGGCCTCCAACAAAGACGGCACGAATGCCTTCTCTTCGGCAGTCGCGAGCGCCACCATCGCATAGCGATGAAAGTAGTCGGAGAGAGGTTGGCGCTGTTTGTGCGGAGGAACATGCGCCGGCACAAAGTAAATCCGCGAGAGTGAAAAGCGCTCGAGCGCGGCGCGCGCCAACGCCAAGTGTCCGCGATGGATGGGATCAAAGGTTCCGCCAAACAAGGCTATGTTCATGTGTCTTGTTGTAAGACTATGTCAGCCTCTTTCGCTCTAAGGTTGCCTCGGAAGGTTCATTCCTGCGGTCAGGGTCCATTTCCACAGCAAAATGAACTACCGTAACTTCCTCAAATCCCTTTCTGGGACTAGCATTTGGAGGTATGCGAGTGAAGCTCCCCCTTCTCCGCACTCGTTACATTCCTCCGGGTCGGGCCCCCATCCTCCGATACGGCGTCGCCGTTCTCAGCATTATTTTGGCCCTGATTCCGGCCTTGCTTCTTTCCGACGTAGTCGAAAGCCGACTGGTCGTTTTTGCCGTCGCCATCATGGTCAGTGCCTGGTATGGCGGATGGAAGCCAGGACTGGTTGCGACCTCGTTTGCTCTTACCGTCAGCGCCTACTTCTCATTGGCAGGAGCGAAATCGGCCAGCGATTATCGCATGGCCATCGTACATCTGGCTCTGTTCGTTTTCGTGGCGCTGCTGATTTGCTGGTTCAATGCGGCTCTGCGATCGGCGCAGGAAGGATTGCGGCGGTCGGAAGTTAATTTCCGGTCGCTGGTGACCAACGCTCCCTATGGCATTTGCCGCTGCGATTCCTCAGGCATCGTGCAGAGCGCCAATCCTGCATTAGTCACCATGTTGGGATACGACTCAGCCTCAGAACTCGTAGGAAGGAATCTCGCCAATCTTTACAGCGACTCGCAGGAATGGTTTGTATTGGCTGATCACTTCCGCTCTCTGCAGAGATTCACGGGATTAGTGGCTGATTGGCGTCGTAGTGATGGCAGTACAACGGCGGTTCGTCTTTCAGGACGCGCGATTCGCGGCGAAGGAAAACAAATCTTCTTCGAGCTGTTTAGCGAAGACGTGACCGAGCATCGCGCGCTGGAAGAGCAACTTCGCCAGGCGCAGAAAATGGAAGCCGTCGGACGCCTCGCGGGTGGCATTGCTCATGACTTCAACAATCTGCTGATGGTGATCTCGGGATACTCCGAATTCCTGCTCGACCGCATCGGCAACGACCCATCCGTTCGCGGCCCGGCGCAGGAAATCGCCAATGCGTCAGGGCGTGCGACATCGCTCACCCGCCAGCTGCTCGCTTTCAGCCGCAAGCAGATGCTGGCCCCGAAGGTACTTGATCTCAACGCAGTCGTAACCGAGAACGTCAAGATGCTGACGCGGCTCATTGGCGAAGACATCGAGCTGGTCATGATCCCTGGTCCTGAGCTGGGATCGGTGAAGGCCGATCCGGGACAGGTCGAGCAGGTCATCATGAACCTTGCCGTGAATGCGCGCGATGCCATGCCGCGCGGCGGCAAGCTCACCATCGAGAGCGCCAACGTCACGCTTGAAGACGGATCTCCCGAATCTGCATCCCACGCAGAAAGCCGGCGAATACGTGATGATGGCGATCAGCGACACTGGCATCGGGAATGGATGCGGAAACCCAGTCGCACATCTTCGAACCCTTCTTCAGCACGAAGGGACCGAAGGGAACAGGCCTGGGCCTTTCCACGGTTTACGGTATCGTGAAGCAGAGCGGCGGATACATCTGGGTTAACAGCGAACCCAACCGCGGCACGACGTTCAAGATCTATCTACCGCGCGTCACCGAGTTCGGCGAGCCAATCACTCCCGCGCTCGAGGCGGTACCAACGAAGTCTTCTCCCGCGTATGAAACCATCCTTCTGGTCGAGGATGAAGGCAATCTGCGTCGTCTGGCTCGCGAGTATCTCGAACTTCTAGGATATCGCGTGCTCGAGGCCGCGGAAGGCGCCACTGCAATACAAATCTCCAAGGTTCATGAGGGGCCGATTCACCTGCTGCTGACGGATGTCATCATGCCGGGAATGAATGGGCGCGAACTGGCACAACACATTTCCTCGGCGCGGTCCGAAACCAAAGTGCTCTACATGTCGGGCTACACCGAGAATGCCATCGGCCATAACGGCACGCTGGACGCAGGGATCACGCTGCTCCAGAAGCCATTCACGCTCCCCGCCTTGAAAGCCAAGGTGCGGGAGATGCTCGACACACCCCTTCCCCTGGAGGTTTCCATGTCTGCTCGTGTTGCACACGCTCCCCTCGCCCGGACCCGGCAGAAGCTCGCTTCTCCATTCCGCGCGCAACGTTTCGATCTTCACCTGCCCCTCAAGTACCGGCTCGTCGGAGAACAGAACTGGCGCCAAGGCACAACCGAAAACATCAGCCGCTCGGGCATGCTGTTTCGCGCGGAAGAAGCGATTCCCACGAATGCCCAGTTGGAAATCAATCTCGTGCTGCCTGCGGAAATTGCGGGCTTATCGGCTGCGGAGGTTGTCTGCCGCGGAGAAATTGTGCGCACGAGTTCTTCCGATACGGCAACCGTTCATCCGGCGCTTGCTGCGAAGATTTTGCAGTATCACTTCCAGCACACGTCGCAGATGGATGCGTAGAACAGTACCCAGTACCCGGTACTCAGTACCCAGTAAAAACAAGAGGCGGCCCAAGTGGCCGCCTTTCTTTTTGTGACTGCTTCGTCTCTTTGAGGCTTAAGGTTCTTGTTCGCCGCTGGGTACTGGGTACTCGGTACTGGGTACTGCGTTTTCGGACTTCGTCGACCTTATCGGCCATCGCGTATTTCAGTTTCTCGATGCCTTCTCCGGTAACGGCGGAGATCGGGAACAAGTCCAGCTTCTGTTTCTTGCAATACTTCTTGAGCTTGGCCAGACTCTCCTTGTTGGCAACATCGATCTTCGAAGCAACCATGATGACCGGCTTGTTTTCGAGTCCGGCGCCGAAGCTCTCGAGTTCGCCTTTGATCACCTCCACATCCTGAAGGGGGTCGGGACGCCCGCTGCCATCGGATACGTCGACCATATGCACCAGTAAGCGCGTCCGCTCGATGTGCCGCAGGAATTGGATGCCAAGTCCCGAACCGGTATGGGCGCCCTCGATCAGGCCGGGGATATCGGCCACCACAAAGCTTCTTTCGCTGGGGCCTTTGCCGACCAGCACTACCCCAAGATTTGGTTCCAGCGTGGTGAATGGATAGTCGGCGATCTTCGGACGCGCGGCGGAAATTCTCGAGATCAACGTCGATTTGCCAACGTTGGGATATCCAACCAGCGCAACATCAGCGAGCAACTTCAACTCCAGACGGAAAGTCCGATCTTCGCCAGGACGTCCGTCTTCATGTTCTTGCGGCGCCTGATGCGTGGAAGTAGCGAAACGTGCATTGCCACGTCCACCGCGCCCGCCGCGCGCAATAACAACGCGTTCGTCAGGCTTGGTGAAGTCGTAGACCTTGTCTCCGGTATCGGCGTCGTAGACGATCGTCCCGACTGGAACCTTCAGCAGAATGTCTTCGCCTTCGCGTCCCGTGCGGTTTGAGCCTTCGCCGTGCCGTCCGCGTTGCGCCTTATATTCGGGATTGAAGCGAAAGTGCACCAGTGTATTGTGGCGCTCGCTCGATTCCATGATGACGTCGCCGCCCTTGCCGCCATCGCCGCCGGAGGGGCCTCCACGGGGGACGAACTTCTCCCGCCGGAACGCCAGGCAGCCATTGCCGCCGTCGCCCGCCTTCACCCGGATTGTCGCCTCATCGATGAACATGGTCTTTGGTCGTTCGTCGTTGGTCGTTGGTCGTTGGCCAAACCCCTGAACACAAAAGCCTCGGCTCGGGGCCGAGGCTATGTGGCGCGGACACTCCTGTCCGCGCGAGTACTTGCAGTGCTACTTCGCTTCGAGGGGCTCAACCATGACGAACTTGCCCATCCCGCCCTTGTCGAGGAACTTGATGCGTCCCGTGACTTTGGCGAAGAGCGTGTCGTCTTTGCCGCGGCCGACGTTCAAGCCCGGCTTCACGCGGGTTCCGCGCTGCCGCACGATGATGGTTCCGCCCGGCACCAGTTGTCCGCCGAACGCTTTGAATCCCAGCCGCTGCGCGTTAGAGTCGCGGCCGTTTCGTGATGTGCCTTGCCCTTTTTTATGTGCCATAGCTTAGTTCTCGGTTCTCAGTTGTCAGTTCTCAGAATTTACTTCTTCTTTTTCGTTGCGGCTTTCTTGGCTGCCGATTTCTTTGCGGCTTTCTTCTTCGCGGGTGCTTTGGCTGACTTCGCCTCGACGTGATTCTCTTCGGCCTCAGGAGCGGCCTTCTTCACTTTCGGCTGCTTCTTTGGGAGTTCAGGCGCGCTGAACGTCTGGCCGTCGTAGGCGATCTCAGTGATGCGGACCGCCGTGTATCCCTGGCGATGTCCGCGGAGCTTCTTGTACTGCTTCTTGCGCTTGTAATGGAAGACGAGAATCTTGGGGCTGCGGCCCTGCTCGACCACTTCGCCCACCACGCGAGCTTCCGCCGGCTTGCCGATCTGGCCTTCGCCGCCAGAGACTGCGAGCACGTCGTTGAACTCGACCGTATTCTCGCCGCTCTGGTTCTCGACCCGAATCACATCGCCGGGCGCGACACGGTACTGTTTGCCACCGGTGCGGATGACCGCGTACATAGCTCTGCCTCCGTCAAATGACCACCCGCCGCACACTGGGGCGATGCGGGGACCTGCTTTTTCCTGTGCTTGCTGTTTTCTCCGCGTCGACGCTTTCGGGCAACGAATGCGGGCGGCTCCAGAGGGGAACCGCGCGTACAGGCAAACTCAACTATTTTAGCGTGTGCTGTGGAAATTGGTCAAACGAAAGTGGATTGGGGATTAGTTAATTCCACACCCTCCGGCAAACGCGTATCCAAATGGGAACCGCCGCCACCAAAATGATGATAGCGAATAGCAGAGCATAAAATAGAACGCCGAACGAATCACCGGGCGCGAAATCCTTGCGCTCCCCTTCGAATATGAATCGCAATGTAAAACGGATCAGCGATCAAGTAGCCGACGAAGAGCGATAGCGGGAACGTTAGAATGATTCCGCCCACAACGAGAGCTTTTCTTAGCACAAAACCTTCCTGGTCCTTCGCTAGCAGCCCATAGCGATCCTGATCTTCTCAGCTAAGGTGCAGACCTGGGTGTTCGTGAGCGGCCGAAGTCGCGTGCGTGCTTCAAGCAAAATGCTTTTACGCACCACTGTCACATCCTCTGCCTTCAGGACGGAAGCCTCGAGGCCGGTCTGGCCCGGAGCCAAGTGCAGGTGCGTGGGCACATCTCTCACGATACTCGTCGAGAGAGGGACCACTAAGACAGTGTTTGCGCGGGGGTTCGCGTTCCGCGCGTCCAGTGATACTACGACCACGGGTCTCGGTGGCTTGTCTGGCGGATCGCTGGGCAGCTTCACAAACCAGATCTCGCCCCTTAATGGATTTCGACCGCTACTCGTTTTTGTTTACTCCTGCGAAAATTGAGATTCAGCAAATTCTCCCCAAGCCCGATTCTCATCTTGCTCGCTCTCGCTTAGGGAGTCGTAATAGTTGGTGACGGCCGCGGCGATTCGCTGTTTCTCAGCTTTCGACTTTTTTTCGCGAATGATCGCGTCAAGAGCCTCGGAGTCAGAACGATAGTCTTTAGCCAGCCGCTTTAAAAACTCAACCGAATCCGGCGAAAGCGAGAACGTCTTCTTCAGCTTCGTATCTCTTGCAGCTCGGGACGTCCGTTTCATAAGGTATGCCACTTGGTAAGCCTACACTTCATACCCATTATCTTACCATAATTCGGCAGAGAATCCGCCTTCTGTGCGACAATGCTGGCCGACTTCCGGAGGGAAAATCGAATGCGCTACCGTCTTTTCACCCTGATTCTCTGCCTGCTGGCGATTACGGCCGCTTGCCCAAACCAAGGAAGCCAAAAAGAAGATGATGGCTCCCGGCGCCCCCGACCGCGCCCTGATGGAAAAAATCTGGGCCGGATGGAGCACCCTCAACACCGACAACGTCGCTGGCTTCTACGCCAAAGGCCCGCACACCTTCTACGACATCGCTCCATTGAAGTATGCAAGCTGGGATGAATACGCCGCCGGCGTCAAGAAAGAGCTGTCCGACTACAAGACTGCGGCCTGCACAGTCAATGACGACTCGCAGATTCATCCTGCGGGAGACACGGTCTGGGGCACGGCGACCGTGAAGTGCGACATGATGCGCACTTCGGGCAAGCGCGAATTGTCTCAGTTTCGCTGGACCGTGATCTGGCAAAAGGAAGGCGGCCAGTGGCTCATCGTGCATGAGCACGTGTCCCAGCCGATCGACTAAAAAAATCTTAGCCACGGATTTACGCGGATCTCCACGGATTCGGGCAGGAATTTGATCCGTGAAAATCCGCGCGATCCGTGGCCGATTTTTCAGTACGCTTTGATGAAGAAATACATCGACATTCCGGTCCCGACCAGGATCACGAACCAGCGAATCAACGCCGGATTGAGCCGCAGGGAATAGCGGGCTCCGAAATACCCTCCCACGGCCGCGCCCAAGATCATCACGATGGCTTGCGGCCAGAAAACAGCTCTTTTAACGATGAACACAATCACGGCGACGCCGTTGATCGCGCTACCCAATACACTCTTAAGCGCATTCATTTCGTGGATGTCGGTCATGCCGATCGCGGCCAGCATCGCGAGGTTGACGATCCCGACTCCGCCTCCGAAGTAGCCTCCATAAACGGCTACCGCCAGTTCAAACACCGATGCTCCGACGATTGCCGCAGTGGTCGCATCGTGACTCACGCTTGATGGCCCACGCCGAGCCAGCTTCTTCCCGAAGATGAACAGCAACGTTGCGCCGGCCATCAGCCAGGGCAGTACTTTGGCGAAGGTGTGCTCGGGAGTCCAGAGAAGCAGGAAAGCTCCGGCGACTCCTCCAATAAAGCTGGTGACCAGCAAGGGGATCATCACGCGCCGGGGGACGTCAAGATGATCGCGAAAAGCCCCTCCGCTAAAGACGATGCCCGTCCAGAGTGCCACGGTATTCGTGGCGTTCGCGGGGATGGCAGGGACGCCGGTAAAGACCAACGCAGGAAAGGCAATAAAGCTGCCGCCGCCGGCGACGGCATTCATGGCGCCGCCCAGCATGCCGGCGACAAAAAGGAAAAGTGCGGTTCCGGGATGCAAGCTAAAGGTGTATCACAAGGACCTTTCGGCACAAACCTCTGGAAGTCGAAACCCGCGTAAACACGCTCCTATCAATGTGTTGAAAGAGCTACAAACTCCTTCTTGCTCCGTGACCTAAGTCACAGCCTCACGTGATTTCCCCGGCTAACATCCTGTTGTCAGGTGAGGCGATGGCTACTCAAATTCATCACGAAATCATTCTCGAAGCGCCCAGAGTGCTTCCTTTTAGAACCGCGGCTCCCGTCCAACCGAAGAAGAAACTCATCCGTCGCACCGAGCGTGACGATTCCCAGCAGTTGCGGCGAAGTTTTCAGTTTCTGTTTCTGCTGTGGAACGTGTACCTGGGTGCGACGTTCTACTTCTGGGTCAGACAGTTCGAGACCGACAACCTCAAAACTTCATTGACCCGTCCTGCCGGCGTCGAGGGTTGGCTTCCCATCGCCGGCATGATGAATTTCAAGTACTTCCTGCTCACAGGACGCGTACCGGCAATGCATCCGGCAGCTATGTTCCTGCTGATCACTTTCGTCGCGATCGCTTTCCTGTTTCGCAAGGCCTTCTGCAGTTGGTTGTGTCCGGTAGGAACAATCTCGGAATATCTGTGGCGCGCGGGACGGAAGGTGTTCCGCCGGAATTTCGAACTGGCGCGCGGGGTTGACCTCCCAATGCGCGGCTTCAAATATTTGCTTCTCGGCTTTTTCGTATGGGCAGTGTCAACCATGTCGGCGCACGCGATTGACGGCTTCATGCGCAGTCCTTACGGCGTGATCACCGACGTGAAAATGCTCGACTTCTTTCGCTTCATGGGTGAAACCGGCCTGATCATACTGGGAGTACTCGCGCTGGCGTCGTTGCTGGTGCAGAACTTCTGGTGCCGCTACTTGTGTCCCTACGGAGCACTGCTGGGGCTGGCGGCATTCTTCAGTCCGATGCGCATCCGGCGCGAGGCTTCTGCCTGCATCGATTGCGGAAAGTGCGAGAAGGCTTGCCCATCCCATCTGCCAGTGGACAAACTGGTAACCATCAAGTCCGCCGAGTGCACGGGCTGTCTGGAATGCGTCGCCGCGTGCCCGTCTCAAGGCGCACTTCGAATGTCACCATGGAACACACGCCGTTCTACGCCAGTGTGGGCGATGGGCTTGGGCATCGCTATGTTGCTTTTTGGAATGGTTGGGTACGCCAAGACCTCCGGTCACTGGAATACTAGCGTACCCAACTATGTTTACCGTCAACTGGTGCCGCACGCCGATCAAGCGTCGCATCCGATGCCTGGAGACCCGGCGCTCAACAATTAGTAATTCGTTCCGGTCGCAGTGTTCGCTCGATCCCGGATCTTGTCGCCGAAGTCGTGAACCTTGCCTGCCAGATTGCTGCGAGTCTCTTGTCCAGTAGCGGGAGCGAAGAGCAGGCCCACTCCGACGCCAATTCCCATGCCGATGAGAACCGCAGTGGTCGTGCTGATGCTGCGGTGATCATCACCCCGGATCACGCGGGTGGCCCGGCCCAAGCGGTCGCTCGCCGTCTCATATGTATCCTGCGCACGGTCGCTGAGATCGTCGAGCCGGTCCGCCAAACGGTTACGAAGTGGATCAAGCAGATAGAGTCCCGTGCCCATAAGCATGCTGAGCAAGGCTTTGCGATTGCGAACTTTCATGATGGATGCCTCCACGTAGAGATAAGTTCTTACGAGCACTAGGATGCGAGCCGCTCAGGAAGGTTTGACGGGCAATGTTTTCTTGTGGCGGGGTGATCTCCGGTGACCAAAGCTGCGCGACTTCGGAGTCTCGGACTTACCTCCGTCATATGTTGCAAACCACCCGATTCGCGTAGTGTCTTTGTGGGCCCTGATGACAATGATGGAGCAGTTCTGGCATGACTCGTTTCACCCACAAGAAGATCCTGACGCTGGCGTTGGCCTTTGTGCTGGCGCTATCTCTCACTCCCTTACAAGCGCAAAAACCGCCTGAAAAGGCTAACCGTAAGAAAATCTATTCGGTCGATCCCGTTTATCCAGAGATGTTGAAGCGATCGAACATCGGGGGAGTGGTCCGCCTGCTCGTTCTGATTTCACCGAAAGGTTCGGTCGATACGGTGAATCAGCTCGGAGGCAACGCTGCTCTGGTGGAAGCGGCGACCAATGCTGTGAAGAAGTGGAAGTACGCCCCGGCGGAGACTGAAACCACCCAGGAAATCAGCATCACGTTCGACCCGCACAACTACCAGTAGAAAAAGACATCTGGAAAAAAGAAAGCGCGGACCGTTAGGTCCGCGCCAGAAATTACTTGGGACAGCCAAAGGCGGCTGTCCCCACGCGTTATTGAATCAGCGTCCCGCTACCGTTCGGCTCTTCGTCGGGCGGAATCACGACTGCCGCAGCGACGCGATCTCCGGGCTCCAGATTCAACAGGCGAACGCCTTGGGCTGATCGTCCTGACTCGCGGATAGTCTTCGAGTCCATGCGAATGATCTTTCCGTACTGGCTGATCAGCATGACCTCGGACTTCTCCGAGACTTGCGCGATCGTCGAAACTTTGCCGTTGCGCTCGGTGGTTTTGACGTTGATCACGCCTTTGCCACCGCGACCGGTCAGGCGGTATTCGTCAGCTGGAGTGCGCTTACCGTAGCCGTTCTCGGTTACCGAGAGAATCAGAGAACCCTTCTCGGGAACCAGATCCTCGGCGACTTCAGGAGCTTCGGAAGCCGCTTTCTTCTTGGCATCTTTTTCGGCTCGGGTCGAGTCAGGCGCTTCTCCGCCAGCACCGGGCTTCGGAGTCGTCGCCATACCCACAATGTAGTCTTTCTCCTGCAGGTTCATGCCACGTACGCCAGTGGCATTGCGCCCCATGGAGCGAACATCGTCTTCCTCGAAGCGGATCGCCTGCCCCTCATGAGAGGCGAGGAACACCACCTGCTGTCCATCGGTGAGCGAGGCCGCTACCAGTTCATTGCCCTGCTCGATGTTGATGGCAATGATGCCGCGAGACATCACATGAGAGAAGTCTTTCAAGTCAGTCTTCTTCACCGTGCCGTTGCGAGTCGCGAAGAAGACATACTTGTTTTCTTCTTCCAGATCGCGTACAGCCAGCATGGTGCGCACCGTCTCGCCTGCCTGCAGCGCGACCAGATTGCCCATGTGCTTGCCTTTGCCGGCCGCGCCAACGTCCGGAATCTCGTAGACCTTGAGCCAGTAAACGCGCCCCGTATTGGTAAAGATGAGAATGTAGGCGTGGGTTGAGGCGATGAACAGATGCTCAACGAAATCCTCGTCACGCGTCTTCATGCCGGTACGGCCCGTGCCTCCGCGGCGCTGCATGCGGTAGGTCGAAATCGGCGTGCGCTTGAGATAGCCGGAGTGGCTAACCGTGACCGCAACCTGCTCGTCGGCGATCAGGTCTTCCAGCATGATCTCGGCAGCTTCATCTTCAATCACCGTGCGGCGCTCGTCGCCGTATTGCTTCTTCACCTCTTCGAGCTCCTTCACGATGATGGAACGGAGCTTCTTCTCGGAAGCGAGGATGGATTCGTACTCGGCGATATTCTCGCGCACCAAGCCCAGCTCTTTCACGATTTCATCGATCGAAAGCTTGGTCAGGCGATGCAATTGCAATTCGAGAATCGCGTCGGCCTGGATCGCGGAGAAAGGCTTTTCCGGATCCATCTTTGGCGCTCGGCCGGTGGTGTTGATATCGATCTTTTTCCCGGCAAAGTACGCGACCAAATTCTCGCGCGCGGCGGCGCGATTGGCGCTGCCGCGAATGATCGCAATCACATTGTCCAGATGATCGAGCGCGGTCTGGTAGCCTTCCAGGATGTGCTCGCGCTCCTTGGCCTTCATCAACAGGAACGCTGTGCGCCGGCGCACTACGTCGACCCGGTGATCGATGAAGTGATGGATTGCCTGTACCAGACCCATTTCCTTGGGCTGCTGGTTGACCACCGCCAGCAGGATCATGCTGAAGCTTTCCTGCATCGAGGTGTGCTTGAAGAGCTGGTTCAGCACCAACTGGGGCTCGCCACCTCGTTTTAGTTCGACCACAATGCGCATGCCGTCGCGATCGCTTTCGTCGCGAATATCGGAAACGTCGTCGATGATCTTGTCGTTTACCAGTTGCGCGATGCGTTCAATCAACCGCGACTTGTTGACCTGGTAGGGAATCTCGGTGACCACGATGGCCTGGCGATCTTTGTTGAATGTCTCAATGCCGGCCTTGGCGCGCATCATGAAGCGACCGCGGCCGTGCTTATAAGCTTCGTAGATCCCCGCTTTGCCGTGGATGATGCCGGCTGTGGGGAAGTCAGGACCCTGCACAAACTTCAACAAATCCGCCAGCGTCGCTTTCGGATTGTTCACGAGCGTGATGGTGGCGTCGACGATCTCCGTCAAATTGTGAGGCGGGATATTAGTTGCCATGCCGACGGCAATTCCGTTCGATCCGTTGATTAAAAGATTGGGAACTCGCGTGGGAAGAATCGTCGGCTCGACCGTCGACTCGTCGAAGTTGGGAACGAAGTCGACCGTGTCTTTATCGATGTCAGCGAGCAAATCTTCCGAAATGCGCGTCATGCGGCATTCGGTATATCGATACGCGGCAGGCGGATCGCCATCGACCGAACCGAAGTTGCCTTGTCCATCGACCAACGGATAGCGCAGCGAAAAGGGCTGCGCCATGCGCACCAATGAGTCGTAAAGCGCGGTGTCGCCGTGCGGATGGTACTTACCGAGACATTCACCAACCACCTTGGCGCACTTCACATACTTGCGGTTGTGAAGGATGCCCATGTCGTGCATCGCGTAAAGAATGCGCCGGTGCACGGGCTTCAATCCGTCGCGCACGTCGGGCAGCGCGCGGCCAATGATGACCGACATTGAATAGTCGAGATACGACCGCCGCATCTCCTCTTCAATGTTGACTGGCTGAATATTCAGCGCGCCGGGACTGCCGCCTTCGCCCGGAGGCGGAGGGGTCAAAGGAAGCTCAGGATTCTGATCATCTGCCATAAAAAGCTGTTAGCTCCTAGCTCTTAGCCACTAGCTCGCACAGGCTGGCTCCAAGGCCAGGTTTTCAATGCGTAGATTTCCGGTAAATGATTGCATCAATAGAAGTTAACTCGCCTGGGATTACTTGTGATTATATCACGCCGCAGGCCGGTTCAAAAAGCCCTGGGAATACAGGACGGAGGAATATCGGGGACGGAAGGGACCTCCCTATTTTTGGGGAGCCCGCTCTTTTACCGTGTTTTCTTAGCCTTAGCTGTCATGACGGTATTGTCTAGACCCCGCCGCCATGACGATGTGTTCCACGTGGAACACTACGCAGTTTTGCAAACACTCCGAATTTGGGGTCAGCCTCGCCCATGAGACTCAACTAGACGGTGGCGGCCACGGCTTCGCCGCAGAGAGCGGCCGCTTGCTTGCGGGCTTCTTGTAGCGCCTGCCGTACTCGGGTTGGCGCGGTGCCGCCCGCAACATCGTGAATCGCTAACACTTGCTTGAGGGTTAGACAGGAATAAAAATCCTGATCGAACACAGGGTTGATCTTTTTCAACTCATCGAGCGGAAGATCTTGCAGGTCGCATCCGCGTTCCATCGCCAGACGCACCGCCTTGCCGATCTGCTCATGCGAAAGGCGGCTGGGAACTCCGCGTACCACAAGATAGGTTGCAGCCGCCCAGGCATTCATAAATCCGCCTTCGGCCGCATGTTGCATCTTCATGAAGTTGAAGCCTACGGATTTCATCCACCCAGTCACGAGCGGCAGCGTGGCGAGAACTGCGGTTGTCGCGTCGAAGAGAGGCTCCTGCATTTCCTGGAGATCTTTGTTGTAGGCCAGCGGCAGCCCTTTGATTGTCATCAACAGTGACGCCTGATTCCCGAGAACTCGTGCCGCCTTACCCCGCACCAGTTCCAGCAAGTCGGGATTCTTCTTCTGCGGCATGGCGCTGCTGCCAGTCGAGTAGGCCTCGGGGAGTTCTATGAATCCGTACTCCTGCGTCGAGAACAGAATCATCTCCTCGGCCCAGCGGCTGAGATGAAGCGTCATCGACGAGAGTACAGAGACGAATTCCAGAACAAAATCGCGATCGCCGGTGGCATCGAGGCTGTTCCAAGTAGGAGCATCGAATCCCAAGTCCGCTGCCATGGCCTCGCGGTCCAGCGCCAGCGTTGCGCCGGCAACCGCGCCCGATCCTAGCGGACAGAGATTCACGCGCTTGCGGCAATCAGCAAGCCGTCCGGCATCGCGCAGAAACATATTTGCATACGCGATTAGCCAATGCGCAACTAGAACTGGCTCGGCGCGCTGCAGGTGCGTGTAAGCAGGCATTGCGGCATCACCGGCCTGCTCGGCGCGCGTGATGATCGAGTCGATCCACTCGCCCAACAGCTTTAGCAGATCGTCAATATTGCTGCGAACGTAGAGCCGCAGGTCGGTGGCGATCTGCTCGTTCCGACTGCGGCCGCTGTGAAGTTTGTATCCCGTCTCACCGATCAGCGCGACCAGTTGCTTCTCGACGAAATGATGCACATCTTCCGCGGCGTCATCCTGCAGAAATTCCACGGATGCCTCGGCCTTCTCCGAGATCTGCTCCAGCCCTTGAAGAATCTCAGCCAGTTCTTCCGACGACAGCACTCCGGCGTGTTCCAGCGCCCGCGCATGCGCGCGGCTGGCCGCCAGTTCATACGGCAACAAGCGTTGATCGTAGGGGAACGACCGCTGCCAACGCTCGAAATCAGGATCGAGCGCCTCGCGGAATCGCCCCGACCACATCTTCGTCAAGCAACCTCCATCCGCGAGCGCGCCCGGGAGCGCGACGGCAAGCCGAGGATGCGAATGAATCCCGCAGCATCTTTCTGGTCGTAGCTGTCGTCCATGGTAAACGAGGAAAGATCGGTGCGGTAGAGCGAGTACTCCGACTTCCGGCTGACGATGCTGACATTCCCCTTATAGAGCGACAGCGTCACGCTTCCCGTAATGTTCTGCTGCGTGGTCTCGACGAAGGCATCGAGTGCCTCGCGCAGGGGCGTAAACCACATGCCAAAGTAAACCAGCTCGGCATACTTAAGCGCGATCTGCTGTTTGTAATGCATCAGATCTCGATCGAGGCAGAGGGCTTCGAGTTCGCGATGTGCCGTCAGCAGCAATGTGCCTCCCGGGGTTTCGTAACAGCCCCGCGACTTGATGCCGACAAAACGGTTCTCGACCAGATCGACGCGGCCGATGGCATTGCGTCCGCCGATCTCGTTGAGGAGTTCGACCAACGACACGGGATCCATCTCCAGGCCGTTGACGGAGACTGGAATTCCTTTTTCGAAGCCGATTTCAACCTGCGCTTCGCGATCAGGAGCCTCTTGCGGAGAGCGCGTAAGCTGCCACGTGCTCGGGAACGGAGCGTTCCCGGCGTCCTCGAGTTCTCCGCCTTCGTGGCTTAAATGCCAGAGATTGCGATCGTGGCTGTGAATTTTCTCGCGGCTCGCGGTGACCGCGATGCCGCGCTTCTCGGCATAGTCCAGGCAATCTTCGCGCGACTTCAGATCCCACTCACGCCAGGGTGCTACAACTTTCAATTCCGGAGCCAGCGCCTGATAGGTCAGTTCGAAGCGCACTTGATCGTTGCCTTTGCCGGTGCAGCCGTGCGCGACAACGTTCGCGCCTTCGCGCAGGGCCACTTCGACTTGATGTTTAGCAATTACCGGACGGGCAAGCGATGTTCCGAGCAGATATTTGTTCTCGTACACTGCGCCAGCTTTGAGTGCCGGAAAGACATAGCCGGCCAGAAACTCTTCGCGCATGTCTTCGACGACAACTTTGCTCGCACCCGTGTCATAGGCTTTCTTTACGACCGCTTCAATGTCATCTCCCTGGCCCACGTCACCAACCATGGCGATCACGTCGTACGCATAGTTCTCCCTCAGCCAGGGAATAATGATGGAGGTATCGAGTCCTCCCGAATATGCAAGAACAACTTTCTCAGACATGAGCGCTCCTCACCGGCATGCGGCCGTTACCACCGCCCACCAACATCAAAAGAATGGCTTTCTGAATGTGCAGGCGGTTCTCGGCCTGGTCGAACACGATCGAGCGCGACGAATCAATCACCGCATCGGTGACTTCTTCTCCACGATGCGCCGGCAGGCAGTGCATAAATACTGCGTGCGAGGCCGCGAGAGACATCAAATAGTCGTTTACCTGATAAGGAGCGAAGACTGCGGCGCGTTCTTTGGCTTCGCTCTCTTGCCCCATGCTGGCCCAAGTGTCGGTGTACACGGCATCCGCCCCGGCCACCGCTTCGGCGGGATCGCTCAGGATCTGAATCGATGCGCCGGTCTCGAGCGCGATTTCGCGGGCCGCGTCGACGATGGCGGGATTCGGTCCATATTTCTTGGGAGTCGCCACCCGAATGCACGATCCCAGAGACGCGGCCGTCAACAGGAGCGAATGCGCCATGTTGTTGCCGTCGCCCACGTAGGCGAAGCGTAGTCCCTGCACGCTGCCAAACTTTTCCTGCAAGGTGAAGAAATCCGCAAAGGCCTGGCAGGGATGCTCAAGATCGCTCAGAGCGTTGATCACCGGAATCGACGCATGCGCCGCCATCTCTTCCACCGTCGAGTGATCGAAGGTGCGCAGAATAATCCCGTTCACCCAGCGCTCCAGATTGTGGGCGATGTCGCTGAGGCTCTCGCGCTGGTCGATGCGCTGGCTGGTCTGATCCATGAAGAAGCAATCGCCACCCAGGCTGGCCATGCCGGTCTGAAACGTGAGCCGGGTACGCAAGGATGGCTTCTCGAAGAACATCACTACTTGCTTGCCGGCGAGGGCTCCGCGAAACGCGGAGGAACGCACCTTAATCAACGCCGCGAGATCGATGACTGCCTTGACCTGTTGCGGCGAGAGATCGCGTACCGAGACTAGATCGCTCGGCCGAACTTCTTTGGCTGGTTCCACCGGAATGACCGGCATTCTTTCAAGTGGCTGGTTCCTTATTCCCATCTCTTATGCACAACCTTCTTTCTCTCGATTAGCGCAGCATGCCGCGAATTTTGGCGGCCAATCCTGCGGCAGTTTTATTGTCAGAGGAGATGACGAGAATCGTGTCATCCCCCGCCAGGGTCCCCACGACCTCTGGCAATTGTTCGCCATCCAGCGCCGCCGCCACCGGTTGCGCGCTTCCCACGCTGGTTTTCAGCACGAGAAGGTTCTGGGCCTGACGAATTTCCAGAACGAACTCTCGCACCAGCCGTTCCACCGAAGGCAAAGCCGTTTCAAGTGCAAAGGCTTGCGGAAGTCCATACCCTTCTGCGCTTTTGACCAGGCCTATTTCGCGAATATCCCGCGACAACGTTGCCTGGCCAACCTTAAAACCCTTTTTCTCCAAAGCGATCTGAAGATCTTCCTGACTGGGGATCTCCCCTTTGCGCAGGATCTCGAGAATCGCTCTTTGCCGGGTGGTCTTGCTCATAACGGAAATATATTCATCGCTATGCATAAATATGCATTGCGAAGTGCGCCTCTGTCAATAAAGAAGTGTGAGCGTGGTTACTGCGGCGGGACGCGCGGCTCGCGGGCTGGCGAGACCATCCACCAGCCAAAGGCCGAGCTGATCAGGGCCAGGGCCACGCAAATGGCCATCAAAACGCGATACGCAAAAATGAATGAAGTGCGAACCGACGAGCTTACGAGGGCGCGCGTGTCCTGGTTCAGGTAGTCCGGAAGCCGCAGCGCCGCCAGGTGGATGGAGTCCGCCTCGATCTGTTGGCGAGCTTCCGGCGCCATCGGCACCTTTACCAGTTGCGAGTCCAACTGGTAGCGGAACGCGGCCACCAGCACGACTCCCAGGACTGCCACCGCCAACAGCGCCGCAACGCGAGCGACCGCATTGTTAATCCCGGAGGCCGTCCCGGCACGATCCTGGTCGACTGCACCCATGACCACCGCAGTGAGCGGCGCCACCGTGACCGCCATACCAAAACCGAGCACAAGAAATGCGGGGAATAGTGCGATCCAGTAGCTGCCGCCTACTGACGGCACGGCAAAGAGTAGGAATCCCACGGCGACGATGATTGGGCCAAAGATAAGCGGAGGTCCGGCTCCATAACGCGTGACCAGGCCGCCCGACCATCTCGAAAGAAAGAACATCAGAAGAATCAGGGGAAGAGCTGCGGCGCCAGTGGCGGTCGCGGAGTATCCCTGAACCTGAATCAGGTTCAAAGGAAATACAAAGAAGAAGATCCCAAACGCCGCATAGAGAAAAAGCGTGAGCCAATTGGCGCCGCTGAATTTCCGCGATTGAAACAAACTCAGCGGCACCATCGGGCTCGCGACTTTTGCCTCGACGAACGGAAAGCCGAGCAGGCAAGCGCTGCCCGCGATGAGCGTCGAGTAGATCACCGGATTCTTCCAGCCCAGCATGGGCGACTCGACCAAGCCGTAAACCAATGCTCCCAGCCCCACCGTGGCGAGCGCCACACCGGCCCAATCCACGCGGCTTGATTTGGCGCTGCGGCTTTCGGGAACATGCCGCAAAGAAATCGCGATCACTGCGATGGCCAAGGGCACGTTCAGAAAGAATGCCCAGCGCCACGACGCATGTTCAATCAGCCAACCGCCGAGCACGGGGCCGATCGCGGTGGTCATGGAGGTGAATCCCGACCAGGTGCCGATCGCCTGTCCGCGATCTTCTTCCCGGAAAGATGAGCTGATGATCGCCAGGCTGCCCGGTACCAGAAAAGCCGCGCCAACTCCCTGCACGGCGCGGGCAATGATGAGTTCATGAATGCTGGTCGCCAGTCCGCACCATGCCGACGCCATGGCAAACACCGCAACCCCGGCGATGAAGACTCGGCGGCGGCCGAGTAAATCGCCGATCGAGCCGCCCGCGAGAATCAGCGCCCCAAGAAATAGTCCGTAGGATTCAATCACCCATTGAACATCGACGACCGTGGCGCCCAGACTGGATTGCAAAGCGGGCAGGGCGACATTCACCACGGTGCTGTCGATGGAGGCGATGCTCGAGCCGAGAATGGCAGCTGCGAGAATCCATGGCTGAGAGGACGGTTTGCAGGGAACTGCCTGGGCTCCCGAGCCTATCGCGGCCTCGTCACACGGTAGTCGCATGAGTCCTTATGGATGCCTCGGAACCGGGCCGCGGTTCGGACGATTACGATTTTAAGCGGTGCGCAGAGTGAGCAAGGTGATCTCGGGGGGAACTCCGAGGCGCACCGGCATACCGAAGGTGCCCAGTCCGCGATTCACGTAGAGAAATGCGGTCTTCACGGAAGCGGCATTTGCCCCTCCCGCATCGAGCATGCCCAGGGGCAATCGATAAAGACCAGCGACGAAGTCCGTGATCAGCCGCGCCGGACTCCAGGTATGATCCACGATTTCGAATTTCACTTGGCCGCCGTGAGTGTGTCCGGCAAGGCTGAGTTCAATGCCGAGCTCGGCAGCGCGGCGAAAAGAATTCGGATTGTGCGAAAGCAGAATGTTCGGCATGTCGCGCCTGACCAGCGGTTCAACGTGCTCCAAAACGCGGCCATGTGGCCCGGGCGTCATGTGGTCACGCTGGTAGTCGACACCGATCAGATTAAGCTTCGCGCCCATCCAATCGAGTTGTACATTCCGCTGCCGCAGCAACTGCATACCATAGCGGGAGAAGAGCTGCTCGGCGGCATCTTCTGCGCCAGCATAAATCTCGTGGTTCCCATTGCAACCCCAGGTACCCAGCGGAGCGCTCAACTTGCTCAGTTCGACAATGCAATCTTCCAAAGGATCGTTATGACCGCTGATGAAGTCTCCCGTCACCACCGCCAGGTCGGGACGCAGATCGTTAGCCATCTGCACCGCGCGGCGAACTTCCTCCTGCGGCATGAAGTCGCCGATGTGGATGTCGCTCAACTGCACGATTCGCATCCCATCGAGCTCTTTCGGCAACCTCTCAATCGGGATGTCGACTTTTTGTACCTGATATTTGAGACGTCCGCTGGCAAATCCATAAGTCGCAGCCAGGAACGGCAATGTTCCCGCGAGGTAAGCGGCGTAGCGGAAGAAATCGCGCCGGCCGGGATCGAGGCTCGCACGCTGCGAAGAGAACACTCCCCCAGCGGCATGAGAAATCCAGCCAACGATTTCGACTGATTGAAATGCGAGGAAGCCGAAGAAAGAAGCGACCAGCCACACGCGAGACACAGCGACGAGCGCACTGCCTAAGCCTCCGCGCGGCCATAGCCGTCCGAAAAGCGGTTCAAGGAGACTCGACAGCAGCACCACGATCGCAACGATCCACACGCCCTCCAGAGCATAGCGTGTACCGTCGCGCCCGACGCCCTGAATCCAATGCCAGGCGTTCACAAACCAAAACCGTTGAATAACGACGATCAGCCCCAGGAAAGCAAAGAACAAGACAAAACGAATCATGCTTTTCGTTCGCACCTTAAGATTTGGCCTTTCCCCACAATGGTTAGATGAAGGTAAAAGCGGAACGATTGCGAAGGAGGCTAGGGCCGGGTAACAACCTGGTTGGGTCCGGTGGGCAGAAGGAACTTCACGCCTCGATCTTGATTGGTTGCAACGGTTGCAGGCAAGTTGAGATCTGACAGCCGAATTCGCCGGGTCCACGATCCGGTAGTCAAATAATCGGTATCCGCATAGAGCACGCCGTCAATGATTGCGTAACGGTTCACTTCGGTTCGACTCGCGTCGCGAAAGATCAAGATCGCGGGCGGGAGATCGGCCGTTGTCGATGGGCTCGCCGCTCGAGTTTCAAACGGCGTTGCGGAAGCGGCTTGTTCGCTGAAACGGGCGTATTTGTTGCCCTGCAACTCGATGGTCAAAGGCTCGGCAGGAGGGGATGGAGGATTCGCCGGTGGTGGCGGCGATACAACCACGATCTGAGGCCCGGGCGACCCGGCATTCGCATCGTCACCGTAATAACCCGAATAAAAGAACGGAGCGCCTAAGTAAAGTTCACGATTGCGATGGAGCGCAGGTCGTATGAGGGGTGTTGCTTCAGACCGAAGGCCGTACGCCGGAACTGAGCTGCGTCCGCTTCCGCGCATCTGCGCGTACAGGCAAGGCACCGCGAGAGCTGTGACCAGCAATGCGATGCACCAGCACTTCGCCATATCAGTTCGCGCCAGAGGATCCCGGCAGCTGGAAGTCAATCCCCAAGCTGTCATTCTGCTGTGAGGTTGCAGCCAGATTCAGATCCGCCAGCGGGACGCGGCGTGAGTGTCCCGGCGTCAGATCGTAAAGCGTGCTGCCGACGATCGCGTAGTTCGACACTTCCATCTGGTGCCCGTCTTTGAACACCAGGATCGTTTGCGGCTGATCCGCGGCGGGCTCGTCAGAGCTCTGTGCGGGTTGCGACGACGCGATTGCAGGCGCCGCGTACTGGCTCACCTGGTAGGGCGCTGGCTGCCCTGCTCCACGCCGATCAAACACCGTAGGCCCCCCGTTGTATTGATCGTCCGGGGCATCGCTGGCAACGGCATTGGGGTCCTCCACATAGTACGGAACCGCGTACGGCACAGCGTAAGACGCACCGTATCCGTACCCGTTTCCGTGATTGTGGTGGTGATGGTCGTTGCCGTGATTCGGATTCGATGGGAACAGAGGATTAATGCAGCACGTGCCGGGAGTGGGGAACTGGTTGTTCGGCACCAGTCCCTTGGGCCCAATCGAAGTCACGCTTGGTGGGACACCGTGCGGTCCCGGATGTCCGCCAAAACCGATCGAAGTCACCGAAGCCGGAACGCCATTGATCTGCCCGAACGCAGCCGGAACCAGAGCCAGGCAAAGCACCAGAAAACCCGTAACCACAGCCCGTTTCATGAAAAGATAATACCCGAGATTTGTCGTCATGACGCGCCCTCCAGGGGCGGAATACGACTCCTACTTATTAGAACCGCGAAAGCACCGTAGAGTTGCGCCTTATTTTCAGCAAAATGCGGCGGCGCCACAGACGACGGTACTCAGCCCTGCGGTTACCCAGGTGCTTCATTCCAAGTGCTTTCGCGCAGAGAAAAGCCGCCATCGGACGGGCGGCTGTTCCATCTCGAATGGAGGATGCTAGATCGTACCCTTCCTAAGTTCAACGCTGCCGTTCACCGTCTCCACGACCAGTTCACGTCCGCCGCTCCCGATGCGGCCTTCCACGTGGCGTCCGCCCATACTGCCTTCGACGGTCATGGGGAAATCGGTATGTAGCTTCCCATTCACCGAGCTGAACTTCACGTCAGAGTTGAACGAGTCAGGCAACGTCAGATGGATGGAACCATTCACCGACTCGATTCGGACTTTGCCGCTCCAGTCCGCTGAACCCATGCTGGCCTCAATACTTCCATTGACGGAAGAGACTTCGGCCCATGCCTTGGTGGTCACCCGCACCGATCCATTCACGGTGCTGGCATGCACAACGCGGCCGATGTTCTCGGCGATCACCTCCCCGTTAATGTTGTATCCCGAGAACCTCAAGTTGGCGGGCATGCGGACGTGAAAATTAACGCGGGTACGATTTCCGTGGACATTGTCGACGTGCCAGCTCTTTCCCGGCGTGCACTCGCCGCCAGAATGCGGATAAATCGCACAGATGGTAATGCCGTCACTGCCAGGGACCGCCACGATCTTTACGTCGTCGGCATCGGGGCCGCTCTTCTCGGCAGTGACTTCGACGTCGTCGCCACTTCCAGCCTCCGCCTCGATGGGACCATTTACTCCCTTGATTTCGACGACATTGTCAGGCGCTAACTTGCCGCTCCAGTGAAAGTCTCGATCGGACTGGGCCCAACTCGCCGTCGCCGTCAATAGGAGCAGGACAGCAAACGCCCCCAACAGGCTGGAATTTCTGATTTTGCGCATGGTTCTTTACCTCACTTTTGCTTAAGACGCGGCAGAGCTGTTTCTGTGAGCAGGTTTTCGTTGAACTAACTCCTGCCAGCCGGGAACAGCGCCATCAGATTCGAAAGAGCGTAGGCCATAAGGAGACCGCCGATACAGGCCACCACAAAATTCCTATATTTGGTTTCAAGCAGGTCCGAGAAGACACCGGCCACAAACACAAATAAAAAGGGCAGCGCAACCAGGCGGAATCCGAGTCCCGGATAGTGCGGGGAACTGAGACCGACCAGCAGAAAAAGCATGGATACGAGCAAAGGCACCGTGTTTCCGAAGTACCGCGTGCGCTTCCAGCCTCCGTACACAGCGAGCGCAACCGGTAGCGCAACGATCAGCGCGGGACAATTTTGCGCTAACTCTTTGAACAACTGCTCATAGGCGCCCCCCATGGCGAATGCCTGCCATACCAGTCGGAAGTTCGCATGCCTCAATCCCTGCCAGAATATGCCCGGATGAAAAAAATATGCTGCGAACAGAAAGAGCAGAGCCAACCCGCAGGCGGCAGCCCAAATGACGACCACCGCGGTCCGCCGCTCCGGGGCTAAATACCACATAAAGGCTAGCGCCATAGGTACAACAATGATCAGCGAAAACTGCGAACCGACCGCAAGCGTGATCGCCACAGCTAATAACAAAATGCGCCGCCAATTCCAGAGAACCACTTCCCGCGGTGCGTACAACGTGTGGGACACGGCGATGGCTGTGAAGATCGCTCCAAATGCTCCGAAGGCGGCTCCGATTTCGGGTTCTGCATCCCATAACGTCGTCACTCGAATAACGGCGGGCGAAAAGCAGTAAAGCGTCAGCGCAATGTATCCGCCCGAATCCCCATAAAGCCGGCGCGACACGTACCACAGCGAGGAGCCCAGCAAAAGGCCAAACAGCAGGTAGGGAACCCGTTCCAGCCAGCGTTGTGCGAGCCAGCCTTGCCGAGAAATCAAATCCGCCTGCAACGGTTGCTGCCAACGCAAAAGCGGCGCCGCCGAGATCAAATACCACAGTGGAGAATGATCGGGGTCGTATCCGTCGTTGGTCTCAAGTCCCGGATAGGCAAATTCGTTGGGAGCGCGGTAAGCAGTGGCTGCGGCCGTTCCGGCAACCGGGCCCCCGCGCCATTGCCGAGCTCCTTCGGTAATTCGAAAGCGCTCCCCAGGGTCCGGGGCACTCACATCCGCCGTTCGCTTCACCAACCACAGGCATTGCGCCAGAAAAATCAGAAGGAGCGCTCCCGCCAGCAGTTGGGGTCGTCCGAAGCGCGCGCGACTGAAAAATTGGCCCATTAGACGGACCCCGTGTTTTACCATGTCGGCTAACTGTTCTGGAAGTGTTCCACCCAATGGCCGAATTTAACGAACGCCCCAATCCGCCGTCCGAGAAAAACACGCCGAACGAGATCGGATTCCCCGAGTTCCCGCAAGACTATCCACCGCAATCTTTCGCGGAGCGGGTTCACACGGTCTTCGTAGGTCCCGATGGTTTGCGGGCAGGATGGCGGTTGCTGGTTTATGTGTTTCTGGTCGGCGTCCTGTTTCTGGTCTCGCAAGTGATCCTAAGCAGCCTGCGGAGCTTGGGATTGCTGCGTCTGATGTTTCTCGACAAACTGTTGTTCGTCTTCGAAGTAATGCTGCCGGCCATTTTCCTGGCCCGCATGGAGCAACGATCGTTTGCCGCGTACGGCCTTTCTCCGCGGGGATTGCTGCATAAGAACTTTTGGGCCGGCGCGTTATGGGGCATTGGCGCCGTCAGCGTTCTAATTCTTTTCTTGAATCTTGCCGGCGCTTATAGCCTCGGCGGGATCATCTTGCGCACACAGCGCTTAGCAAGCTTCGCTCTTTTCTGGGGGGCTTTCTTCCTGCTCGTAGCGCTCTCAGAGGAATTCCTGCTGCGCGGCTACAGCCTCTTCACCCTCACCGAAGCCATGGGGTTTTGGCCGGCGGCGATTTTGCTCTCCGCCGTGTTCGGCGCCATTCACACCGGCAACCAAGGCGAGAACGGGATGGGCATTCTCGGGGCCGCGATCATTGGATTTTTCTTCTGCCTCACCGTGCGCCGTACCGGCAATCTCTGGTTCGCCGTCGGGTTCCACGCTGCATGGGATTGGGGTGAAAGCTACCTCTATTCCGTCCCCGACAGCGGCAGCCTCGCCCCGGGGCATTTGCTGCGCTCCTCCCTGCACGGATCACGCTGGATCACCGGCGGTTCGGTTGGCCCCGAGGGCAGCGTGCTGCTATTCGTCGTCATGGCGGTTCTCTGGATCGCGTTCGACCGCACCCATCGGGAAGCGAAGTTCCCCGGTTAAGCTCACCACGAATAATGCACGGTGTACGTCACGATCTGCTCGCCATCGGGTTGAATCGTGACCGGAAACTCCACCGTCTGCGCATCTTTCTTGCTCGACTCGTGCGACTGCTCGATCAGTTTCCAGTTCGTCCAGCGATACAAGTGTTCGACGACCCGCACATTCACCGGCTCTTTCTTGTGATTCCTCACGCGAACTTCGAACGATTCCTCCATCCATTTGTTCGACGAATCGACGTGGAAGTTGGTGCGCTTGCGCTCGCCCGTGACATCAAACGCATTGCCGGTATAGACGCGGATCACCTCGTCCTTGGGCGTATGGTCGATCACGTTCTCGCCAACGAATTCCAGATGTCCGTCGGTATCGCGCCGGTAGAAACGCAGCTTGCCTTTGGGAAGCGCGATTCCCAGGTGATTGGCTTCAGAGTTCTTGAACTCCTCCATCACCCAGACTTTGGGATTCGAAAGCGTGCCGTAGTTCTGATCTTGCCTCACCTGTTCTGGGCTGTAATAGCCGTATTGCTGCGTCTTCGCGCCGTCATAGATGTAGAGCCGCTGCGCGTGCAAGCCGGTCGCCTGCACAAACTCAACTTGCTTGGTCTCTTGATCGCGAAGAGTGGTGGCACGCGCCAGTGTGTAGAGATGAAATTCGTCAAATGACTTCTCACTCACTGGCGGAGCAGGAGCGGCCGCCATGTCCATCGCCTTAGCTTCGCCCGCATAGATCCGGCTGGCGATTCCGTTCTCCTGTAGCTTGCTGACGTCGCCCGCAAGCAGCTTGATGCGCGCATTCTCGAACGTCTTGCCGCTCTGATTACGCATGGTGATCCAGCCCACCATGTCGAGCACGTCAAACTTCGCATTCGATTTGTCCGAGATCACCAGGTTGTAGTCCGATTGCCAGGTCATGCCGCCACTGACATAAGAGAGCTCTGCATCGAACTTCCCGGGATCGTTGGTTTCCAGCAGCCAACTCAACGCCGGCTTCAGAATCGAGTCGCCCGATAAAGCGGGAAACAACGGCTGGCCGGGCAATCCAAAGCGCAGCACACCATCGATCTCGATGATGGGCTGGCCATAACCGGGCTGCGGATATCCATTCGCGTAGTTCGTGCTGGGGACGTAGCCGCTGCGCACGATCTTGCCCTTCACCGTCTCCTGCTTGTCGCCACGCTGTATCAGGAAATCGATCGTCTTGCCTTCGTAGAAAGAGAGGAGAAGTTCCTGCGAAATGGGATCATTGCGGTAGTTCTGTTCCAGAATCTGCAGGGTGCGGCCCGAAGGATCGCGCAGGATGACCGAGTCCGGCTCCAGATGCGCGGCGATTCCCGCGTATTGGACCTGGTTCACTCCGTCTTTCAGGACCATCGGAAAGCGCTCGCGCGCCACAAAGAAATTCTGGTTGTAGATAGTAAGCGTTGGCGCGTTGTTGTCGGCCTCCGTCTCTCCCCACGCAATCGAACACAAACATAGCCAGAGCAGCAGCAGCTTTTTCATTCGGTTCCCCTTGTACTGTCGAGAGAACGCGCCACTGGAGGGAGCTTGCAGAAAACCGCGTGGTTACTATGTGGGGCAATGGTAATAGGGAAGTAACTTTGAAGAATCTCATTTCGAGTGCAACAGCTCCGTCCGCGGGGTGAGCGAACGGAGCTGCGGAGTCGTAGGACCCCTTGCCTCTGGCGAGTAAGCAAGGACTCGTCGAGGATTCTTATTGAAGTGCGGGCACCGACGGCTTCCACCCGAACACCACTCTGGCGACCCAGCGAATAATACGCCATCCGACGAACCCCGCAAAGAGGATCGTCACCGCCCACAACAGGATCACCGGCAGATACAGAATGACCGCCATCATCGTGCTGGCGTAGTTCGCCAGCCCTTCAAACGCGTCGTGTGCGGCCAGCTTCAATTGATATAGCGGACGCCAGTGAAAACCCATCACCGCGGATTCAGCCTGAGCGCGCAATGCGATCGTGATGGCCACGGTCTCGATCTGTTTTGAAAGCGTCGAGAACTCGGCCTGCTGTTGCTCGATCTCTCCGCGCACTCCGCTGAGCTTCTCGCTGACATCAAGCATGTCTTGCACCTTGGTCGCGCTCTTTATGATGGTCAAATACTGCGCCTCTTCCGCGCGCAGATTGCGGAGACGAGCATCCATATCGACATATTGCCTGGTCACGTCCTGAGCTTGAGTCTTTTCGCTGTCGACGCGGACTGCCAGATTGCGAAGCTGAGTTTTCGCCTGGTCGAGCTTCGCCGCCGGCACGCGGATGATCAGCGTTGCGCTGGGCGCATCCTGCGTGTTGATGTCGGAACTCTCGATATAACCGCCAAGGCTGGTGGTCAATGCGCGGATCTTCTCCGCAGCGTCCAATGGACTGGCGACGGTCATTTCGAGCGAACTGGTGCGAACGATCTTGCGATCAGTTGCAGAATTAGTTTCGGTCTCAGGAGGTGCGGGAGCATCAGCCACCAGAGCGGTCGACATGGATGCTTGAGACTTGGCCAGCGAGTCTGTCTCGGCATACGTTTGTTTGCGCGTCTCGTAGTCGCGGATCTGATCGGGCGACAACCGTGAACGGAGCAGATTCGGCATGCTGATCGCGGCCACGATTAGCAGCATTGCCCCTGCGGCCATCCCCGCCCACAGCTTATTGTCCTTCGCCCGCAACCAAACTGACGTAGACATAGACGTTCTCCTTGTCTGGAGAACGGAAAGCGCAATTCGTCTTGCGGGGAATATTGCGACCTGGGCTGTTGCGTGTACCACCAAAATGAGGGGTGCCCCATCCTTGCCGCGCCGTTTGCGGCAAGGGTGGGAGGCAATGACCCCGTCAGCAAGTTACGTAAGATGCGCTAACGCAGCCGCTCGGCGATCGCGGCGGAGAACCGTTTCGAGGCATCAGCGTCTAACGACAGAAAAAGTGCGGGTTCAATCAGCTCCAATTCCATCAAGAGGAAGGAGCCGTCGTTTTCGACGCCGTCTACGCGCGCGTAAAGCGGGACGTCGTTCAGGGCGGCCACCACTCGGCACGCCGCCTCTGAAACAGACGCTGGCGGCTGTGCGCTGCGTTCCGCTCCTCCGAAATCATGCTGCACGCGAAAGTCTCCCGGTTTCGGAGTCTTGATCACCGCATGGCTGTACTCGCCATTGAAGAAGACCAACGACCACTCACCGCGGGTCCGGACTGCTTCCATAAATCTCTGCACCATCACGCCAGGACCGTGAAGCAATTCATCAAATAGCGGCTGCGCGCTTTCCGCATCGTCTATCGAAACCAAGCGGGTTCGATGCGCGGTGGCAGAAACCCGGGGCTTCACCACCGCCCGGTTCCATCCCAGTTCACGCAGTTGGTCCCGCAGATTGACTGGCCCTTCGGGCCAGAAGGTCGGCACAATGGAAGTGCCCTTCGCTTCCAGATCGCGCAGGTAGTTCTTGTTCGCATTCCAGCGAAGCATGCCGGGCGCATTCCAGGTTTGCACGCCGGCCTCTTCGAGCCGCGCAATCCAGCCGAGAAATTCCCGGAGCCGCAGATGATAATCCCAGCAGGAACGAATGATGACAGCATCGCAGCTGGTCCAGGGAAAATTGGGATCGCTCCACACCGCAGGCTCAGCCGAGATACCGAGGCGTTGGAGCGACTCCACTAACAGAAGATCATCTTCCGTCAGCGGCGCGAACTTCTCGGAAGTGGCGAGGGCGACCCGTTTCATGCCCATATAAAAAGGGCGGCTTCTGGCCGCCCTTGAATCCGTGCGGATCCGCGAAGATCCGTGGCCAATGTCTTAGATATCCAGGTTCTTCACATCGAGCGCATTCTCTTCGATGAACTTGCGCCGTGCCTCGACGTCTTCGCCCATCAGCGTGCTGAAGATGGTTTCGCATTCGGCAATGTCTTCGAGCTTCACTGAAAGCAGCGTACGCCGCTCAGGATCCATGGTGGTCTCCCAGAGCTGCTGCGAGGTCATTTCACCCAGACCTTTGTAGCGCTGCACGGTGAACTCCTTCTTGCCTTCGCCCAGCACGTAGTCGTAAAGATCGCGTGCGTTCGACTTCTCAACGATTTCAGTGATGAGAGCTTTTTTCTTAGGAGCCGCTGACGTTTTCTTTTGCGCCTTCTCTACGTCTTCACGCTCCGCGTCGCTGAGTTCCTCTTCCTCGGGCTCAGCGGCTTTCGCGGTCACCTTGGGCAAAGACTCGACTACGAACGGCGGCTCGAGATTCGCTTCGATCTGTTTGAACTTCGAATACAGCTGGCGGTACTCGGGAGAAGAAGCCAGCTCCCAGTTGATAAGGTGCTCGGCGCCCTGCGAGCTGACGTAGCGCACTTCCCACAGGTTGTGCTCTTCGTCGTAGCGGCTCTCGACTTCCTTGAAGCTGCGCTCTTTCTGCATGCGCTTCAGCTCTTTCTCGAGCCTCTCGATTTTCTTGGGAGCCGATTTCTTCTCTCCTTCGAAGTCGGTGCGCTTGGCGAGATCCATCTTCGGCAAAACCTCGGTGACTTTCTCATCTCGCAGGCGCTTGTCGAGCTTGTCGAGCGAATCGAGATAGTCGCGCAGTCCAGTAATGAACTTAGCCAGCGTCGCGCCTTCCAGCTTGGCCGCGCCTTCACCGTAGCGGACGACCAATCCCTCAGCCGCACGCTTCACCATGACTTTCACATACTCTTTGTCATCTTTGATGTACTGCTGCGTCTTACCCTTTTTGATCGAATAGAGCGGCGGCTGCGCGATGAACACGTTGCCGCGCTTGATCAGTTCCTGCATGTGGCGGAAGAAGAACGTCAGCAGCAGCGTGCGGATGTGGCTTCCGTCCACGTCGGCGTCGGTCATCAGAATGACTTTGCCGTAGCGCAATTTGGCGACATCGAAGTCTTCCTTAGAAATGCCGGTGCCGAGCGCCGTGATCATTGCCCGGATTTCTTCGTGTCCGAGCATCTTGTCGTAGCGGGCTTTCTCGACGTTGAGAATCTTGCCCTTCAGCGGCAGAATCGCCTGGAAACGCCGGTCGCGCCCCTGCTTCGCCGTCCCACCGGCGGACTCGCCCTCGACCAGGAACAACTCGCAACGGTCTGGCTGCTTCTCGGAACAATCGGCGAGCTTGCCGGGCAGGCCTCCGCCATCGAGCGCACCTTTGCGGCGGGTCAGATCGCGGGCTTTGCGCGCAGCCTCGCGAGCCCGTGCCGCGTCGATCGCCTTGTTGATGATTTTTCGCGCAACGGTCGTGTTCTGTTCGAAAAATGCGCCCAGCTTTTCATTCACCACGGCCTGCACGATCCCGGCGATATCTGAATTCAGTTTGCCCTTGGTTTGCCCTTCAAACTGAGGCTGGGATAGCTTCACGCTGATCACCGCGACCAGGCCTTCGCGAACGTCGTCTCCCGACAGGTTTTCTTTCACGTCCTTGAACAAACCCATCTGCTGGCCCGCATAATTGATGGTGCGGGTCAGCGAGGTGCGGAAGCCGGAGAGGTGCGTGCCACCATCGACAGTGTTGATGTTATTGGCAAAGCTGAATACGGATTCCGAGTAGCCATCGTTGTACTGCAGCCCGATCTCCATGACTACGCCGTCTTTCTCGGCTTCCATGTAGATCGGCTTATCGTGCAGCACCGACTTGCCGCGGTTCAGGTGCTTGATGAACTCGGCGATGCCGCCGTTGTACTTGAAATCGGTACGCTTGGCTTCGCCGGTCTTGGCATCGGTCGCACGCTCGTCGGTGAGCGTGATCAGCAGGCCCTTGTTCAGGAACGCCAGTTCGCGCAGCCGTTGCGACAACGTATCGAAGTTGTATTCGGTGGCCGTGAAGATCGAGCGGTCGGGCAGGAAGTGTACCTTCGTTCCTGTCTTCACTTTGGCGGCGCCGGCTTTCTTCAGCTTGCTGGTGGGCTCGCCCTTCGAGTAGGTCTGCTCCCAGGTAAAACCGTCGCGCCAGATTTCGAGGTCAAGTTCTTCGCTCAGGGCGTTCACGCACGACACACCGACGCCGTGCAATCCGCCGGAAACTTTGTAAGTGGACGAATCGAACTTACCACCGGCGTGCAGCGTGGTCATCACAACTTGCGCGGCGGGAATTTTCTCGCCATCGATATCCATGTTGTCGACGGGAATTCCGCGGCCGTTATCGACGACCGTAATTGAGTTGTCGAGATGAATGGTGACATCGATCTTGTCGGCGTGCCCGGCGAGCGCTTCGTCAACCGAGTTGTCTACGACTTCATAGACCAGGTGGTGAAGGCCGAGCTCGCCCGTCGACCCGATGTACATCGCGGGACGTTTGCGCACGGCTTCCATGCCGCCAAGGACTTTTATGGAGTCGGCGTTGTAGTCACCGTTGCCTCCGTTGACGGGGGCGTTCTTGCCGTTTTTTGTTTTCGTATCGACGATGGCAGTATTGATTTCTTTTGTCGCCATTCAACTCCGTGGGAAGGCCGGATTCTGAACTTCTCCGGCGGTACTTTCCCGATGCCCGCAAGAGACCTCAAACTACTGAAATTACAAATACTTAATGCACCGGAAGATACTTCAGATTATAGCATAAGAGGGCCCGTTTTTCGACCCTCGAACCGGGTCGGTAACATGCCATTTTGAAGGGGTTTAGCGAGGACATTTTAGACGCGATTGTCGATCAACTTCGCGGTTTCATTTTGAGGGCTTGCGCGGCGCCGCGGCACCGCCGAAATTCAGGTTCTCAAGCAGCGCGTCGATCTCATCATCGCTGGCCGCGATGAAGGTAAATGACACAATCCAGTTCTTCTGCAGCATCACCAGTGACGTCTGGCGCAGGGTCGACGAGCCCGATGGTTTCGCGAAGTCCGCGCGCGCCAGTAGTTTTCCGCCGACCGAAAAATCGTAGGGATCGGCGGTCGCTTTGAAGCCTCTAGCGGTGGCCAACTCCGAGACCGGACCAAAGTATTCTGCTGAGGTCTTCAAGCCAGGGTAGGAAGAAGCGCTCTCGGCCGCAATGACCACGGCCGAATTGATGCCCGGGGTTGGCGCCTCCGGAGGCCGCTCAAACACCGACAGCAGCAGCAACGACTTGCCCACCTCGCTGCCTTCGCGCATGTCGGCCGTGCGGTCGACCCAGCCAAATGGAACTTTGTAAGAAAAACTCAGGGACGGATTGCGGTAGACCCCGTCGGTGATTCCGCCCGCGTCGGGAGCACCATTTTCCCGCGCTTTGGCGTGCGGTTTCGATGAGGAGCTCGGGCTTTGCGCGCAGGCGAGCACCGATGCGAGCGCCATCGCCGTCACAATATGGCGGAATAACCCCATGAGTCCATGTTACAGGAGTGGCGGGGCACGGCTGTGATGCCGTGCCCGCTCAGATCAGGCGGCTGCGGCCGAGACCTGCGAGGTGCAGTGTCCGCAGCGCCGCGCGTCGATCGGGATGTCCATCTTGCACTCGGGGCACGGCCTGGTGGTGGGAGCCGCAGGGGTTTCCTTATGAATACGCGCCATCAAGCGCATTCAGCGGCAGGACGACGAAGAAATAGACCGCCGCTGCGATAAGAATGAAAGACACCGCAGCGTTGATGAAATCGCCGATGGGAAAGGCCGTGCCGTTGATGGTAAAGCTAAGGGCCGAGAAGTCCGGCTTGCCCACGATCGCCGCGATTAAGGGCGTCAGCAAATCTTTGGTGAGTGCCGTAACCACGCTGCCGAATGCAGCGCCGATGACCACGCCAACCGCCAAGTCCACCACGTTGCCGCGAAGGATGAATTGCTTGAACCCGGATAGCATCGATTAACCCTCCTGAGGAAGAGTGGCCGACACTTTACGTCGGAAAGGTGGTGGAGGTCAAGAGCGGTAAGAATAGCCCGCGAGCCATTTTACCGGACAAGTGAGGGACAGCGGACTGCGCAGTGGCAGGCACTAGTAGCGCGGACCTCCGCGCCTCAGATCCGCATGGGCATCACGATATAGCGGTACTTGTAGTCCTCGCTCTCGGCGGGGCGTAGCTGGCCGGCGGATTGGGCATCCTTGAGTTCGAGCTTTACGTCTCCCGCGCCCACGGCCTTCAGGAAGTCCAGGATGTACTGGGCATTGAAGCCGATGGTCAGCGGGTCTCCGTCGTAGGTGATCTCGAGCGAATCTTCTGACTCTCCGGTTTCGGTGGACGATGCTGACAGCTTCAGTTCGCCTTTTTCCAGCTTGATGCGGACCGCACGCGAGCGCTCGTCGGCAAACTGTGCGACACGCGAGATGGCCTGGCTCAGTTCGTCTCCGTGCAGCGTAATGCTCTTGCTGTTGTCTTTCGGCAGCACGGCTTCGAAGTTGGGGAATTGTCCGGTCAGTTGGCGCGAGGTCAGCAGGCGTGGCCCAATGCGGAAGTAAAGCGTCGATTCGTCTTTCGCGAAATCGATGGTCTCGACGTCGTCGGTCGAGTCGAGCAGCGATTTCAGCTCGTCCATGCACTTCTTGGGGACCAGCGTCTTCATCTCGCCAGAGATGCCTTCGAACTTCTCTCCCGGACGCTCGATATGCGAGAGGCGATGCCCGTCCGTCGCGACCATCGTGATCGACTCAGGCTTCAGCACCATCAGGGCGCCATTCAGCGTGTAGCGGGATTCTTCATTGGCGATGGCGAACCCGGTCTTGGCGATCATCGACCGCAGCACCTGGCCGGGAATCTTCACTACGCCTGCGGTTGGAAATACCGGCAGGGTAGGAAAATTCGATTTTGCCATGCCGACCATCTTGGTGTTCGAGCGGCCGCAGCGAATGCTGACCCAATGATTCTCGAGCAGCTTGATGGTGATGTCGGCGTCGGGCAGCAACTTCACATAATCATGCAGTTTCCGCGCGGGGATCGTGCACGAGCCTTCCTTCTTCACTTTGGCGGTACAGGAAGTTCGCAGGCTCAAATCCAGATCGGTGGCGGTGAGGGAGAGTTTGTCTCCGGAGGCTTCGAATAAATAGTTCGACAGGATAGGAATGGTGGTCTTGCGTTCGACCACACCTTGCGTGGCCGTCAACTCCCGCAAAAGTTCAAACTTGCTGACCGTGATTTCCATGGTCGCGGTTCCTGTCGCAGACGCAATCGCTTCAACCGGCATAAAACCAAGTCCCCCGTTGCGCGGCGCTACTTCTATTACCTCTTATATCAAATAAAAAACCTATAAAACCAGCAGTAACAGTAGGCGGTTCGGAAAAGTGGAAATCCTGACGAACTCTCATCCGATCACAGCGTTCCGGTCCAGGCCTTATGTAAAAAATCGGACCCTTCGATGCCGGACGCCACAGCAAATCTTTCCTTGAAAATCGATCCCAATCGTGTCTTGCACAGCTTCCACATGCTACCCACAGAGAAACGAGAGGAAGACTCTCTCGCCAGGTGGAAATCTCCCGGCGAGCCGTGATTTATCCGCCTAATTGCTCCGTCAATTTATTCAGGAGCCTGTTCAAATCCTTGTCGTTCTTGCGGACTTCCTCAATTTTCTCGACCGAGTGCAGCACAGTGGTGTGATGCTTACCGCCGAACTGCCTGCCAATCTCCGGCAAAGAAGCCTCAGTCAGGTGTTTCGCCAGATACATCGCAATCTGCCGCGGATAGACGATGGCGCGCGAGTTATTCTTCGCCTTAATTTCCACCAACCGAAGCCCGAACTGCTCTGCCACAACCTTCTGGATCGACTCGATGGTGACCTTGCGGGCCTGAGAGTCGATGAAGTTCTTCAAAACCTGCTGGGCGTAGGGAAGCGTGATCTCGGCGCCGATCAGCGAAGAGTGCGCCACCAGCCGGATCAACGCTCCTTCGAGCTCGCGAACGTTCGAACGAATATTGGACGCGATGTACAGCGCCACATCAGTCGGGATCGAAACCTTCTCCTGTTCGGCCTTCTTCTGCAGGATGGCCACTTTGGTCTCAAGATCGGGCGGTTGTATGTCGGCGATCAGTCCCCACTCAAAACGGCTGCGCAACCGGTCTTCGACTTCCGCCAGTTCCTTCGGCGGACGATCACTGGCGATCACGATCTGCTTCATCGATTCGTGCAGCGCGTTGAAGGTGTGGAAGAACTCTTCTTGCGTGCGCTCTTTCTGCGCCAGGAACTGGATGTCATCGATCAGCAGCACATCCACGGTACGGAACTTGTCGCGGAAGCTGGTCATCTTGTCGTAGCGGAGCGAGTTGATCATCTCGTTGGTGAACTTCTCGCTCGATACGTAGCAGATGGCCGCCTGCGGTTGGCGTCGTTTGATCTCGTGTCCGATGGCTTGCATCAGGTGGGTCTTCCCCATACCGACGCCGCCATACAGGAACAGCGGGTTATAGGCTTTGGACGGGCGTTCCGCGACTGCCTGGCACGCGGCGTGGGCAAACTGGTTGCCGCTGCCGATGACGAACGCGTCGAAGGTGTACCGCGGGTTCAATTGCGCCGCTCCATCCCAGTCAAACCTCGACTGCTGCGGATGAGGAGCCGCTCCCACTCCACCTTGATGGACAGAGAGCCCACCGTCGTGACGCACCGGAGTCGCCGCGGGGCCATTCTCCTCCGGCGTCACAAACTGAACGTCCTGATACTCGAGGCCCAGATTGTCGATTGCTTCCTGGATGAGGTCTGCATATTTGTCCCCGACGTGACGGAACTCGACCGTAGGAACCCGGATGAACAGAATCCCTCCGCTGGCATGGCTGTAGCGAGTCGGCTTCAACCAGGTGTCGTAGGAGTGCCGGTTGATCTTCTTTTCGAGCGCGTCAAGAATGCGCGACCACGGATTGGGAGTCAGGCTTGGGCTCGGAACAGACATAAAATATTTTTCGCTGGGCTGCCGTGGCTGGGTCAGCGCCCGGGAATCAAATCCTTCTAGAAAGAATGCGTTCGTTGCCAGCAGAGCAATCCCCGGTTCTGCGGGATAGTTGCGCTGGTCTCAGAGAGTTTCAGTAAGCTGGAACAGACGGGCATAGTAGCACAAAATTTTTTGCCGTGTGGAAAACTTCCGACAGAAATTTTTCGCTGTTCAGTTAATGAGTACGCCTTGGAATTTTTCTGTCAAGTGCTGGATGTATAACTGCCGCACGCCCGGTGCAACTTGCCCTCGAACTCTCGTTAATCAGTTTCTGCGTGGTGCGACCCGGGCGCGGTGATCACCGTCACCTGGTTGCGGTCGCCCGGCGGTGGATAAGCCTGAGGCGCTTGCGGTTTGCCCGCCTGCCATTCGTCATTTATACTGCTAGTTCGTCTTAACGATCTCTATCTATCTGATTAGGAGCAGGTATTTTCCATGCCCAAGCGCACATTCCAACCCAACCGGCGTCACCGCTCAAAGACGCACGGCTTCCGTACGCGCATGAAGACCAAGAGCGGTCGCGCGGTGATTTCGCGCCGGCGCGCCAAGGGTCGCAAGCGGGTCGCAGTGAAGCCCGGCTTCCGTGAGTAGAAGTTCCCCTTCTCGTGGGTTTAGCGGAATTCCGCAACCTGAGTTTGGATCGTGAATTGTGAGCGCTATCGCTCCGAATGGCAGTTCCAATCTGTCCGGTTCGAGTAAGCGGGCGAACTTTCCACGGGGCCTGCGCCTTCTCCGGCACTCGGATTTTGAGCGAGTGTACAAACAGGGGCGCCGTCATTTTGCCGCGCATATGACTGTTTTTTACCTGCGGCGGGACCAAGGCGAGGGATTGCGAGTCGGTTTTACCGTAGGACGCGTTCTAGGTGGAGCGGTCCAGCGCAACCGCATGAAACGGCGCCTGCGGGAGGCTGTACGGTTACACCGCCCGGCAGAGATGATCGCCGTCGATGTCGTGATCAACCCTAAGAAGTCGCTGCTCACCGCAGAGTTTGCGGAGATCGAGAGCGAGATTATCCGGGCCCTGGAAGTCATTCAGAAAGCGGCAGAGAAAAGATCGGTAGAGAAAAAGTGAACGGTCGCGCCCAACAAGCCGTGCTGTTGTTGCTCCGGGGATACAAGTGGGCCATCTCTCCCTTCTTCCTGCCAGCGTGCCGCTACACGCCAACCTGCTCTGAGTATGCGATGGAAGCAGTCGAGCGCTTTGGCGTCCTGCGAGGCACAGGGATGGCGATCCTGCGCGTGTTGCGTTGTCATCCTTTTGCCAAGGGCGGCCTCGATCCAGTAGTGGGACATCAAGAAATTCGCGGACAAGCAACTTGCTGCGCCTCGAACGCGACGCAAGGCGTACGGTAAACATTTGCCAGACTTTCAAAATCCTCAGCAAGATCCCGGCATGGAGCGGCGTCTGCTCCTGGTGTTCGTGCTCACGTTCATCGTGATTCTGGCGTTTCAGCCGCTCCTGAAGAAATATCTCCCGCAAGCCCCGGCGGCCAAACCCGCAACGCAAACCCAGACAGCTTCACCCGTCGTTCCTGCGGCCAGTGCCGCCTCAGTCGAGCAGCCCAAGGTCACCGCGCCCACTCCCGGAGCCACCAAACAGGCCAGCGCCGAATCCGAGACTGTCATTGAGAATGACCTCTACCGCGTGACCCTCACCAACCGCGGCGGCCAGGTGAAGTCCTGGATTCTCAAACACTACGACGACGATCGGGGAAAGCCCCTCGAAGTAGTCAACACGGCAGGGGCCCAAGCTTACGGTTACCCGCTCTCGCTCTGGACCTGGGACGAAGCGCAGCGCAACAAGTTGAACTCGGTTCTTTATACCGTCTCAAGCACTGGGGATGGCAAGACTCCGGGCGACATTACTTTCGAGTACGCCGATCAAGACTTGGCCGTGCGTAAGACCATTCACTTCGACAACACCTACGTGGTTCATGTCGAAGCCACGGTACTGGATAAAGGAAACCAGATCAGCGCCTTCCCCATGTGGCCCGCCGGGTTGGGGGACGAGAACAGCGCCGCCGCCTATGCCGCTTCGAAGATCGAGTACCAGGGTGGAAGCGACGTCGAGCGCGTGACCTACAAGAAAATCAGCAGCGGCAACACCGTGCGCGGCCCGTTCAGTTGGGCGGCGGTGAGTGACCAGTATTTCGCAGCGGTATTCCTTCCCGATGACACCAAAAACGCCGCGTTGGTGATGCTGCGCAATGCGCTGGATATTCCCAAAGACTGGCGCAATCCTAAAGAGACAGTGAAGGTCGACGTTCTCGGCGGCGCAGTGGGCAGTTTGACGGGACCAACCTCTGAGCGGCTGTACGTCGGTCCGAAGATCTTGAAGATTCTTGAGACCGTGCCGGTTGTAGGGCTGCCTTCGGACGTCGCCCCGGATCTTCATCAGCTCATCGACTTCGGGTGGTTCGGCCTAATTTCCCGTCCGCTGTTCGTCTGGCTGCGATGGACCTACGAACACATCGTGCCGAATTGGGGATGGGCCATTGCCATCCAGACGCTGATCATCAACCTGACGCTGCTGCCACTGCGAATCTCGAGCATGAAGTCGGCGCTCAAGATGCAAAAAGTGCAGCCGCAGATGAACTCGATCAAGGAGAAGTACAAGAAGTACACCATGCGCGACCCGCGTCGCCAGGAGATGAACACCGAAATTGCGGCGCTGATGAAGAAGGAAGGCGTGAGCCCTATCGGCGGCTGCCTGCCGATGCTCATTCAGATGCCCTTCCTGATCGCCTACTACCGCATGCTCGGCAGCGCCATCGATCTGCGCCACGCGCACTGGCTCTGGATCAAGGATCTCTCGTCGCCCGACCCGCTCTATATTCTGCCCATCGCTGTCATCGTGACCATGCTCTTCACCCAGCGCATGACGCCGCAAGCGGGAATGGATCCCTCGCAGCAGAAGATGATGAACCTGATGATGCCGCTGATGCTGGGAGTGATCAGTTGGAACCTGGCTGCGGGCCTGTGCCTCTACTGGGCTGAAGGGCAGTTGATCGCAATCGTGCAGCAATTCACCATGAACCGCACCCAACTGGGCCGCGAAATGCGCGAAATGATGGAGAAGCGCGCCCGAAAGAAAGATAAGTAGCTTCTAGCCGTTAGCCCTTAGCTAGCGGCTGAGATCCAAGCTAAGCGCTAAAGGCTAAGAGCTGATTCTCATGCCCATACCCGACAAAATCGCCGCCGCTAAAAAGATCGATGAGTTTCTCCGCGCTGTTGTGCTCAAGGGCGGGCTCCGCCTGAAATATCGCATCACAGTAGATCCTCCTATCGGCGAGGACCGCGATTGGGAGCATCCGGAGATTCTGGTGGAGTTCTCCGGCCCCGACTCTCCTCTTCTGCTCGAGCGCGGTGCCGAGCTTCTGCGCTCCATCGAACTGCTGGCGCTTGAAATGCTCCACCTCCCGGGAAATGAACACGAGAAGATTAATTTCGACTGCATGAATCACCGCTCCATGCGTCTTGAAGAGTTGCGCATGGCGGCCACCGTTGCTGCGGAGAAAGTGCGCAAGACAGGCGTCCCCTACGAGTTCGCCGCCATGTCATCGCGCGAACGCCGCATCGTTCATCTGGCGTTGCGCGATCAGCAAGACTTGCACACCGAGAGCCAGGGAGAAGGCATGCGCCGCCATCTGGTGGTCTATCCCAAGAACTACCGTGCACCGGGAAATAAACCGGCGCGTCGAACGATCCCGTAGTTCCCTTACAATTCTGCTGTGAATCTGGACGACACCATCGTCGCCATCGCCACGCCACCGGGACGCGGCGGCATCGGCGTGGTCCGTCTCGCCGGCGCTGAAGCGCGCACGATTGCTCTTCCCATGCTGCACCTAAAGAGGCAACTGGAACCCGGACAAGCCATATTCGGCGAACTTGTCGAACCGTGCAGCGCGGACGCCCCCGCCCGCGAACCCGGCGATCGCATCGACGAAGTGGTAGTCACGTATTTTGCCAAGCCGCACTCCTACACCACCGACGATATCCTCGAAATCTCCGCCCACGGATCACCCGTAGTCCTGCATCACATCGTCGAGCTCGCGCTCGCCCGGCGGCGCGCGCCTTGCCGAACCCGGCGAGTTCACCATGCGAGCCTTTCTTAATGGACGCATCGACCTCACACAGGCCGAAGCTGTCCGTGACCTTATCGATTCACAAACGCTCTACCAAGCCAAAGTCGCGGCACAACAACTCGAAGGATCCCTGTCGCGCAGGCTGCAGCCGATTAAGAAAAGCCTGGTCGAATTGATCGCTGTGCTCGAGGCTGGCATCGATTTTGCGGAAGATGACGTCTCGGTTCTGCCGGCCAATGAAATTCTGAAACGCATCTCCGCCGTTCGCGCGCCGCTCGAGCAACTCGCGGGATCCTTCAACTACGGGAAAGATCGTTCACGAAGGTTTGACTCTGGCGATTGTCGGGCCGTCCAAATGTAGGGAAATCCAGCCTGTTTAATCGCCTGGTTGAGCGCGAGCGCGCCATCGTGACGGCTACGCCTGGCACGACCCGTGACTTGGTGACCGAGACGGTGGCCATCGGTGGAATTCCTGTGAGGCTGGTGGATACCGCCGGCATCCGTCACGCTCTGGACGAAGCGGAGAGCATTGGCATCCGCAAGTCGATGGAAGCTCTCGCCGATGCCGACCTGGTCTTAGTCGTGCTCGATGCTTCGCAAGACGTGACAAGCGAAGATGACGAGCTCATTGCGCAAGTGCAGGGACGCAACGCGGTGCTCGTGAATAACAAGGCCGACCTCAGCCCAACTACGGCCTCCCAACTACATGCAATCCGCACTTCTGCCGTGACCGGTGAAGGCATCCCCGATCTTCGCGCAGAAATCCTTTGCCACATCGCAGGGGACGCGGGCGTCAGCGCCGAGACGGGATTCCTCACCACGGTTCGTCACCGGGAGCTGGTGCGGGATTCTCTCGCAGCCCTCGATAGCGCCAGAACCGCGATCGATAATCGGGTGCCGCACGAGATGCTCTTGCTCGACTTGTATAACGCGCTCCGCCCGCTGGACGAAATCACGGGAGCGACCACGAACGACGACATCCTGAACCTGATTTTCAGCACCTTCTGCATCGGAAAATAGAACTGAGTTGTGCTTGACTGAGATCCTCGTGCAAAATTGGAGCCAGGTTGAACTCTGACGCACTCTCGGAAGTCCACGACGCTGCTGCGCTGACGCCGTCAAGAAAGCGCCTCACCGTGGCGGGCACCTCGTTCCTGCTGCCGGGAAACGCGGCGTGGCAAGCGCTCGCCCGGGACTACGACGTCACGTTCGGTGATTTCTCCGAGTGGAGCAGGTTGCTGCTCAATCCGGCGCGTGACTCAGCGGCCGATGCTTTTGTTTTCGTGGTTTTCTTACAGGACGTCATCCGCGCCGAGAGCATCCAAAAACTTTCCCCGCAAGCGATCGACGATCTTCTCGCGCCTTTGCGGATGGCGATCGACCATTTTTCTTCGCAGTCGTCGAGCCGTCTGATCGTCGCTTGGAGTGATGCCTCTCATTCGAGCGCAATAGAGTCCGCGCGCCACATTCCCGGCTGGGAGATCGTTTCATCCAGGTTCCAAGAGCTTTTGCGTGAGCGGCAAGCGCAAGCGAAAAATCTTTACTTACTGCCGCTCGACAGGTTCTTCGCCGAAGCTGGACGAGAAAACTGTTTCGATGCGCGCAATTATTATGCGGCCCATTGCCGCCTGAGCCAGCGCGGTCTTCGCATCGTAGCGGCGCAAATTGTAGAACTCACGCACCGCTTATTCGTGGCTGCGAAGAAAGTTCTGGTGCTCGACTGCGACAACACATTGTGGGGGGGCGTGCTTGGCGAAGACGGTTTGTCAGGAATTCGGCTAGGCCAGGATGGCGCAGGCGCCGCCTATGCTGATTTTCAGCGGGTCGTGCGCGGTCTTTCGCAATCGGGTGTTCTGCTGGTCCTCGCTTCCAAAAATGACGAGGGGCTGGTATGGCAGGCCTTCGACGAGCATCCCAGCATGGTTCTGCGCCGCTCCGACATCGCCGCGAGCCGCATCAATTGGCGCGACAAGAGTGAAAATCTTGGAGAACTTGCGGATGAATTAGGCCTGGCCCTCGACAGCTTCGTCTTCTGGGACGACAATCCGTTTGAGCGCGAGAACCTGCGCCTTCGTTTGCCAGAGGTCACGGTTCCTGACATCCCGCGAGACGTCTGGCATTGGCCCGGCTGGCTGGAATCGTCGAATCTCTTCAAGACCTTTGAGACCACCTCCGAAGATCTTCGCCGTGGCGAGATGTACCGCTCCCGCGCGCAGTTCCGCTCCGAAAGCACGCAGTTCAAGGCCGAAGCCGATTTCCTGAGAAGCATTCAACTGCGCCCAGGGGCTCTCCCGATCGGCGAAGCCTTAGTCTCTCGCGCGGCGCAGCTTGCGATGAAGACCAACCAGTTCAACCTCCGCACGCAACGTTACGACGAGGCCGCCATTCGTCGGCTGGTCGCGGAAGAGGGAACCGTTTCATTCGTCGTCCACCTGCGGGACAAATTCGGCGACCACGGCAATGTTGGAATGGTGATCGCGCGACCCACGAGTGATCCGAAAGCAGTCTTCCTCGACACATTTCTTCTAAGCTGCCGCGTCCTCGGCCGCCATCTTGAAGCGTGGAACTGCAGTCCCGGGGTGGATTTACCGGTGGTTTCATTGATGCGCTCGAAGTATGGCACCTATCCCGAGTACCACACCTCTCTCGACAATCTCGATCTGATCTCTCCACCGGGACTGAACGGCGCTTTCGAGGCGCTGCAGAAATGCTTGATGCTTCTAGAGGCAAACCACGTTTACCGCGCCACAAATCCGTGCGAGCCGCAACTGGGCAAGCGCGCTCTTTATCCCACGCTCAGCGCGCGCATGAGCGCATCGGGCGTCGAGACCATGATGAACATCCTCGCCTACGCCGACGGCCAGCACGACTTGATCGCTCTCGCCGATCGCGTCGGCGTATCCTTTGAAGCCTGCATTCCGATCATCGGCACGCTGATAAAAGAGCAATTGCTGGAGCGGATCGACTAGTCCCGGGAGAACTCGATGACCACTCGCACCAAGAAAAAGCCCACCACGGTTCGCACCACGAAAGAGCAGAGCTACTCCGAGCAATTGGAGCAGTGCATCGACGCAAGCCCGTTTTCGTTGGTCGATCGGATGCGGAACTTCACCCTCTACACACCGCGCCAGGACATGACGAATTTCCTGATTCGTCACGAAATCTTCAAGCGGGTAGTGAACGTCCAGGGCTCTATCGTCGAATGCGGCGTCTTACACGGCGGCGGACTGATGGCTTGGGCGCAATTCAGCGCCATCTACGAGCCTACAAACCATCAGCGCAGAATCATTGGCTTCGATACGTTCAGTGGGTTTCCTAAACTCACCAAGCAAGACCGCCTCAGTGAATCTACTCAAGCCCACAAGGGAGGGCTCGCGGTTGACTCATACGAACACTTGCAGGAGTGCATCCGTCTCTATGACATGAATCGATTCATCGGACATGTGCCCAAGGTCGAACTGGTGCGTGGAGACAGCGTCAAGACGATTCCGCAATACCTGCAGCAGAACCCGCACTTGATCGTGAGTCTGTTGTATTTGGATTTCGATATCTACGAGCCGACTCGCGTCGCGCTCAAACATCTCCTGCCGCGCATGCCGAAAGGCGCGGTCATCGCCTTTGACGAGTTGAACTTGAAAGATTGGCCGGGAGAATCGATCGCTGTACTGGAGTCGCTGAATCTCAAAGACTACCGCATCGAGCGCTTGCCATTCGGCTCGGTCATTTCGTTCGCGCAGATTGGATAAAAAAGCCAGCGGACTCTTGCCCGCTGGCTCAGTTGCAAAAAACGGGGCTACTTCGGCTGCGGCACAATGCGCAAGTAGGGCTTCGGCGACTTCCATCCGCCGGGATACTTCTGCTGGGCCTCTTCGTTGGAGACTGCGGGCACAATGATGACATCGTCGCCTTGCTTCCAGTTCACCGGGGTCGCGACCTTATGCTTCGCCGTCAACTGGATCGAGTCCAGCACGCGCAACACTTCGTCAAAATTGCGCCCGGTGCTCATGGGATAGCTGAGCATCAGCTTGATCTTCTTGTCCGGTCCGACGACGAACACGGTGCGTACGGTCGCATTGTCGGCCGCGGTGCGGCCTTCCGAGGTAGCGCCACTCGATGCCGGAAGCATGTCATACAACTTTGCGACTTCCAGATTGGTGTCGCCGATCATCGGGTAGTTCACCTTGTGGCCCTGCGTCTCCTCAATATCCGCCGCCCACTTGCTGTGATTGGTGACGGGATCGACGCTCAATCCGATGACCTTGCAATTGCGTTTCTTGAATTCCGGCTGGAGTCCGGCCATGTATCCAAGTTCGGTCGTACACACCGGAGTGAAATCCTTCGGATGCGAGAAGAGAATGGCCCAGCCGTCGCCGATCCAGTCATGAAATTTGATCGGACCCTCTGTGGTCTCGGCGGTAAAATCCGGCGCGGTATCATTGATTCGTAAAGACACGGTTATTCCTCCACTTCCTGCCGCGGCTTCATCATGGAAGCCGCGAGAAAAAATTCTACGCCGCTAAGTGCGCACCTTGTCAAATGGCGCAGCCCTGAGCATTGACCGCGCGTCGCGGGGGTCAGCGTAGCAAAATTGCTTCGACATTGGTACATTCATCTCCGAGTAAATCGAATCTGGCCGGAGGAAACGCATGTCTTTTGTTGTGAAGCTCGAGGATGACTTGGGCGAGCAGAGCGACTGGGTCATGATGCATGGAGTCGTCCCGGCCCGCGACCAGCACGATTTCCCCGTGTTGCGCTGCATCGATCCTTACGGTAAAACCGTCTTCAACCACCTCCAGATGGAAGCCTTTCTCGCTGAATGGGATCGCGTTCAATCCCGCGCCGAAGACGATTCACAGAAAGAAGCCTGGCAAAAGGTCAAAGAGATGGCGCAAAGCTGCCAGAATGATCGTGATCTCTATCTGCGATTCGTAGGGAATTAACGGGTTCTTCCAAGAAAGTTTTTCTCTGTGTCTCTGTGGTGAAAGGGTTTTAGAGGATTATTTCGACAGCGCCCCCAGCGCCCCCCGAAACATCGCATCGAACGAATGTTCTTTGCCGTTTTTGGTAGCTGTCCCTAAGGCTCTTTCCGCCATGGGACGCTGATAGCCCAGGTTCATCAACGCCGACAATACGTCTTCTTCCACCGCGGTTAAACTCGGCACCGGCGCCACGTCTCCTTCAGATTCCGCTGGCAACTTGTCTCTTAACTCCAGCACCATGCGCTCCGCAGTCTTCTTGCCGATTCCCGGGATACGCGTGAGCCGTGCAATATCGTTGCTGCGGATTGCCCGCACCATCTCTTCTGAAGGCATTCCGCTCAGGATGGTGATTCCAAGCTTCGGCCCGATTCCGCTCACCGTGATCAGTTTTTCGAAGAGCTGCTTTTCTTCGGGCTGCACGAATCCGTAAAGCGCCAACACATCTTCCCGCACATGAGTGTGGACGTGCAGCGCCACTTCGCTTCCCAGGCCGGGCAACGCGGAAAACGTCGGCACCGTGATGGTCACGTCGTAACCGACGCCCCCGATTTCAAGAATCGCCTGGTTCGGATGCTTGTCGAGCAATCTCCCACGCAGATGAGCAATCATGCTGCTCTCATTGTAAACATAGACCAAGGCGATGTGTGCCCGTGTCTTGCTGACGGCTGATAGCTCTTCAGAATCTAAACAAATACGACACCTTCACGAAAAATTGCCGGCTGTCGTTGATGTATCCATTCCGGGTGCGCAGGATGTTCAATGTCGCAGGGTCGACCGCCAGCGAGGGATCGTAATTCTGTAGATCGCTGTTGTAGCCCACGTAGATCGCGGTCCCCGGATGCACCAGGTAGGTGATCAGGAAATCCGTATTGAATTCTTTAGTGGTCTGCAGCGAGGTCAGCGCCGGATTCGCCAAAGTCGCCGTGTACTGCAAAATCAAGCGCACTGACAGTTGCTGGTTGAACTGCCAATTCCATTTGCTGCGAAGGATGTGATTGTCAAAAATCGACGCGCCCGTAAAACGGTCCCGCAGGCGCTCGTACAAATAAGTATTGTCGATCTTCAGCCGGTGCGCCGGAAGGAATGAGACCAGAAGATTACCCAAATCCTCATTCTGCAGCACCGGAGGTGTGTTGAGCGGCGGCACAAAGTTTACGCCGTCCCCCCACTGGTAATAGCCCTGCACCGTAACCTTGGGCAGATAGCTCGTCCCAAAAGAAATATTGCTCTGGTGTTCGTGGTAGTCCTGATTCTGTGGCAGAGCAGGATAATCCGAAGGCCGCAACCGCTCGCGAAACTCGACGTACGGGTCGACTACAAGATAACTCTGTCCCTTGAACGCCATGAAGAGCCCGGGACTGTAGTACGTATCGAGCCGCGTTCCATCATGCGCCCAAATGTTATCAGTGAAAATATTCGGTCCCCACGAGACGAGAGGCCCCTGCTTCGGACGAAAGCGGTAGTCCCATGCATTCTTTACATCGCGAATGTCCACGCGATTCACGAATCCGGTATCGGTGATAAAGCCCGGACTGATATCGCTGTAAATGCCCTCGTAGTCAATATGCGTGCTGGTGTAGCTGACGTCGGCCCTCGATGCTGGGCCTGCCTGGTAGCTGCCGTCCTGATTCTGCGTGGAGCTTTCTACGATCTGAAAGTTGCCCGTCCAGTTGGGATTGAATTTCAACCGGGTATCAATCCCGCCGATACGATTGAACTCGTTCGCCCCGGGCCACTCCCAATCGGTGTAGAGGAGCCCGATTGTCGATTGCTTAAAGATGTCGCGATTCACTCGCGCGATAGCGAACGAAGCCCGGTCTCCCGCCAATGGACTATAAGTTGGAACGCTGTCTCCGGGTCCGCGATCGTCGGCCGCCAGAAATCCCAGAGAATACGGCCCGGCTTTTCCGGTGAGTCTCGCGCCAAACTGAGGATCGCCGATATTCCTGGTGAACACCAAGTCGATCGGCGTTTTGAAGTAGTCCGAGTTCTCGATAAAGAAAGGACGCTTCTCGGGAAAGTAAACCTGGAAGCGCTGGTTGACGGTGATCTGCGGCTCATCCGATTCCACCTGGCTGAAATCCGGATTCGCCGTTACATCGAGCACCAGGTTGTCACGCAAGATGAACTTCGCATCCAAGCCGCCGCGAAATTCGGCCGTGCTGTTGTCGAAGGTAGGCGTCAGTGGATCGCGTGTGTCGAGCGCATGAAACGACCGCACCACTCCGTACGGAATGAACTGCATGTTTCGCCCAGGAGAGATTCCTTCTAATCCGTTCGCGGTTGCCGCCTGGCCTAGCCGGCCCTCCACCCGTCGGGTAATCTCAGGCCAGAAATCGTCTTCGTTCTCGCGCAGAATGCCCCGATAGAGAATTAGTCCCCACGTCTGTTCATGTTGCGGAGAGAAGCGCAGGCTCTTGAAGGGAATCGCCATCCAGACGACATATCCTTGCGGAGTCAATTTGCCGCGGGAGTCCCAGACTGTATCGAACGAAGTATCAAAATTGACGATGTTGCCGGTACTGTCTTCGTGCGCCTCCTCTGTCCAGATCGCATCCCACTGCACGCCCACAGGATTGGTCTGAAACGCATAACCACGCCGCTTGTCATGAAACGTGTCGAGAATGATCTCGACATTGTCGTCGCTGAAAATGTCTTCCCGCCGTGACATTCGAGCGCGCACTTTGCCGGGCTCATCGAAACAGACAAACACGACGTACAGATTCTTTTCGTCATATCCGAGATACGCTTCGGTCGGTTGCGAAGCCGGTTGTCCGTCGTGCGGGTTGCGCTGAATGAAGCCTGTGACTTTTACCATCTCCGAGCCAGGCTCGCCCTCAGGACGCATCTCGAGGAACTGCTCCAAAAGCGGTGCACGCGAGAGGCGTGGGATGACGAGAGTAGAAGCTGCCGCTGTGGCTGGAGGAAAGGGAGGATTTTGCGGGCCCGCGGCACACCATCCCCTGCAGACGAGGCCAGACAGCAGGAATAGGACGAGCGAAACTACCCTTGGTTTTGAACCAGATCCCGACAACGCGGCCCTCGCAAGTCTCCCCATTCCCAGCAATTACGCCATGCAAGATACACCATTAGACGGGAGGTCCCAAGACAAGTCGTATCTGTTCTGTTATCAGGAAAAGTTCGCCTTGGGAAGGATCGGCTCCCCTATTCGACGTCATCCTGAGTCCGGCAGGACGAAGGATCCGGCGTGCAGTGACGAGACTTTTGGGCGCGGTCGTGACTAAAACAGCGAGCTCTGCCGCCGGGTGGGAGTAATTCCGAAATGTTCGTACGCCAGCTGCGTCGCAACGCGACCGCGAGGAGTGCGGTTCAAGAAGCCAATTTGGATGAGGAACGGCTCGTAAATCTCTTCAATCGCGTCAGGCTCTTCTGCTAATGCCGCCGCCAGAGTGTTCACACCGACTGGGCCGCCCTGATATTTCTCGATGATCGTCAGCAGCAGCTTGCGGTCAATCTCGTCGAAGCCGTACTTGTCGACTTCAAGCATTTGCAGCGCCGCCTGCGCGGTCGGCAAATCGATCTTGCCTCCACCCCGCACTTGGGCGTAGTCGCGTACCCGCCGCAGCAGGCGGTTCGCGATACGCGGAGTTCCCCGCGAGCGGCTGGCAAGTTCCAAGGCTCCCGCCTTGTCGACCGTGACACCAAGAATCTCCGCCGACCGTTCCACAATGATCTGCAGATCTTCGTGCCCGTAAAACTCCAGCCGCAGAACAATGCCGAACCGCGAACGCAACGGGGATGAAAGCAGCCCGGCCCGAGTGGTAGCCCCCACAAACGTGAACGGCTTCACGTCCATCGTATGAGTCCGTGCTGCCGGACCCTGTCCGATCATGATGTCGAGCTTGTAGTCTTCGAGCGCCGAATAAAGAATCTCCTCAAGCGCCGGCTGAAGGCGATGCACTTCGTCGATAAACAGAACTTGCTTGTCACGAAGATTGGTAAGGATCGCCGTGAGTTCGCCCTTGATCTGCAGCATGGGTCCCGAGGTCTGCTGAAACGGTGCTCCCAATTCGTTAGCGATAATCGTCGCGAGTGTGGTCTTCCCCAGACCGGGAGGCCCATACAACAGAACGTGATCGAGCGCCTCTCCCCGCGACCGCGCTGCCTCAATAGCCACCGCCAGGTTTTCTTTAACCTTGGCCTGTCCGATGAATTCGCCCAAACGCTGCGGGCGCAGCTTTAGTTCAAATGACGAGTCATCCTCGACGGGAGCCGCCGAAACCAGGCGCTCCTTGAGATTGGCGAGCTGAGGAGTGTTCTTAAGCGTGGCCACGTTACGGCGATAGTAAAGCGAAAGCCGGCGGGATGCAATGATCCAGCAGGCACGCGTAACACTTACCCGGGGTGGCGTTCTAAACCGCAATCGCGCAAGGGGACTTGGCCTTCGGGTACATGATGATCGGGGGCATCGTTGGTAGACTTCGGGAGATGGCCACCCCCTCCCAAACCAAGGAAGTCGAGCCGGTCCAGGCGCTGGTGCAGTTGCTGAAGACCCGTTCTTACGAGGAGATTCGCCAGCGGATGTACGACAATCCGCCGGGCAGCGCATGGTGGTCGGCTTGTAAGACCGAGCTCGATACCCGCAACGGCGAGCAGATGGCTGCGGCCCTGGTGTCCACTTCCCGCGTGCTCGAGAAGATGCGCGGATCCACTGAGCACTTCGAGCGTCTCGCGGATACGTTGCACGATACAACCAAAGAAATTGCCCACCTGATTCAAGACACGAAAGAAGCCAGCCGGCGGTTAGAGATCGCCGTGTACGTGATCGCCGGAGTGGCGGTCGCCTTGTTATTCAATGTGGCGTTCCTGGTGATGGCGAAGAAGTAGAAGAGCGGACCTCAGACTTCGGACCTCAGAACCTCAAACTCAAAACAATCAATCTTGACGCACACGCCGTACTCCGAAGATTCTTGCTTCTGCATTCGCCTTGAGCGAGATTTTTGCTGAGGTCCGAGGTCTGAAGCCCGCTTTTACGGTTGCGCACGAAGCAGTACTACATCGCTGTCGGTGTGGGCCCGAACCACCGCTAGCTTCTTGCCGTCGGGCGAGTAGGACATATCCCATATGGTGTCGCCCTTGAAAGTTGTCAGCAGGCTAGCGGGAGATTTGTCGAGCGGTTGCAGCCAAAGGCTGTCGCCGGAGGCAGCGTGCTTGACGAAGAGGATGTCCTTGCCGTCGCGGGTGAAGCGGATGTGATTGTAGCCGGCTGTAATGTCGGATGCGAAGGACTGCACCACTTGGCCCGAGCTTAGATCCAACACCAGAAGGTTCAGAAGATAATCAGGCGCGGGCTTCACCAATCCCACGAACGCCATGAGTTTGCTATCAGGCGAGAAATCGAAACCTCCGCCCCAGTCGGGGATTTTCGTGACTGGCTCTGCGTTGCCGCCATCTAGCGGAACGCGCATGATCAATCCTACGTCTCCAAAATCCATGTAATAAGCCCACTTGCCGTCGCCCGGGCAGGAGGGCACTATGTCGCGTTTACCGGAAGTGAGGCGCTTGAGATTTCCACCGGTTGCATCCATGCGAAAGACGTTTTGAGTGAGCGATCCGCCGCTGAGAACCATGGTTTTGCCATCAGGGCAGAGATTGGGGTTAGATAGATAATTGCTTCCGTTAGCCGCTTGCAACGTGGTTTTCTGACCGCTGGCGGGATCGATCAGCACGATCGAGTAATCGACATCGAGCAGCAGTTTGGCGTCGGGGGTCCAGTCGACGCCCCAAGTCGTCTGGCGCGAAGTCAGGTCCGCACCGGAATTGCTGCCATCTGACGACAAGACAGAGACGCGCCGATTCTCATCATTCAGCACCGTGACCAGCGCTTTTCCATCCGCCGAAATACTGATTCCCTGATAGCTATTGGTGTCGTTGGTGACAGTGTGAAACTCGCCCTTGGGATAGGAGACAAAACCGATCTGAAAGCGGTCGGTGTTGTTGTTGAGGCCATAAGTCACGAGCACGCCGCTGCCGTCGGGCAGCCATACGGGGTGATGAAAAATCTTGTCATCGACGAGGAGAAGAGGTTTCAGTGCGCCGGTGGCGGCGTCGATCGCGAATAAACCGCGCTGGGCTCCCTGTGCCTGATCCGTGATGATCGTCTTGCCATCCGGAGACCAGCTGAGTTCGGCAAAGTTGGTGGTGAGCGGTGCGTCCACCAGAATTTTCTCTTCGCCGCTGCCGAGGTCGGTAATTAGCAAACGGTACTTGCCGATGTTGGGACTGTTATCGCGCAAGTAGGCGACGCGCTTCCCATCCGGTGAGAAACTAATGTCGCTGTCAATGTCACGGATCAGAGGACTGGGCGTTCCTCCCAAGACCGGGGAGCGATAAAGAACCATGTAGTTCGAGTCTTCGGAAACTTCGCGAAAGTAGATGTAGTTGCCGTCAGGCGAAAAACTGAGGCCTGAATAAACGATGCCTTTCCCGCCTGGCTGGATCTGCGTATTGCTGTCGCTGGGAACGTTGCGAATCCACAGGCTCTCGAGTCCGTTCTCGTCCTTTTGCACGTTCAGCACGTACCTGCCGTCGGGGGAAATTGCGGCCAGCCGGGCGCGCCCCGTCGACGTAAGCTTGCTAATCGCGAAGCTCTGAAACGGAGCCGGATGGCTGCGGTTGAACAGCGAGTAAACGCCAAATCCTGCGGCCACAAGCACGAGAACAGCAACCAGGCTGCCAATGCCAAGTCCGAGCTTGTGCTTGCGCGCCACTTCAACTGCGACCGAACTGCTGGAGGCCTGCATCGCCGCAGCCGGCATCCGCACGCTCGACGAGCTGGCCTGCACGGGCAATTCCTGTTCCTGCATGACTTTGCGGCCCGACTCGGTGTCGCGCTTCAGGCGCTGCAGGTCGGTGCGCATGTCGGAGGCATGCTGGTAGCGCAGCTCGCGATCTTTTTCCAGAGCCTTATTGACCACGTCTTCGAGCTTGGCGGGCAGCTCGGGATTCAGCCGCACTGCCGATGCTGGAGCGCGGTTGAGGATGGCTTCGAAGATGACGCCAGAGGTGTCTCCGCGGAACGGAAGGGTGCCGGTCGCCATTTCATAGAGGACAACGCCGAAAGAAAACAGATCAGTGCGGGCATCAAGTTCCTTGCCGCGCACCTGCTCCGGCGACATGTAGGCGACGGTGCCGACTGCGGTCCCGGGGCTGGTCAGATACTCAAGCGGCTCGACGGCCGTTGGCATCGCCGTCGCGCCTGAGGGATCCACGGGGCGCGCCGTGACTTTTGCCAATCCGAAGTCGAGGATCTTGGCGTGCCCGCGGGCCGTGACGAAGATATTCGCCGGCTTGATGTCGCGATGAACGATGCCCTTCGCATGCGCGGCGTCAAGCGCGTCGGCGATTTCAATAGCCAGCGCCAGAAGCGTCTCAAGATCCAGCGGGCGCCCGGCAATGCGGTGCTTCAGGGTCACGCCTTCGAGATATTCCATGGCGATGAAGGGACGTCCTTCAAACTCGCCAATGTCATGAATCGTGCAGATATTCGGATGATTGAGCGCCGATGCAGCCTGCGCTTCGCGTTCGAAGCGGCTCAGCGCCTGCGGATCTCGGGCGACTTCGTCAGGCAGAAACTTCAGGGCGACGAAGCGGTGCAGCCGCGTATCTTCGGCCTTGTAGACCACTCCCATGCCACCGCCGCCGAGCTTTTCGATCACTCGATAGTGCGAGATGGTCTGGCCGATCATGGGTCGGGTAATGGTAGGCGGATGGGGCCCGACAGGTCAATTTGATTGTCGATCCGCTTAGATCAGGGCTGGCACTTTGATATTCACCGGGCGCCGGCATTCGCGGATTTCCTGAATGGGTGATGTGATAATCGGCATGCGGTACGAGGGATGATGAAATTCCAGGTGCATACCGCGTCCTACGAAGCGGAGCTTCAGCATCGAGCCTCCCCAAGTCGATCCGGCGATGGACACGAGGACCGGCTCAGGACAATAGATGGGATGGCCTGATAGGAATGCGGAATTGTTGCCAAGCATGACTGCGGTGTAGCTGTGGTGTTGAGTATCAATTTGCAAGACCGTCCAGGGTGGGAGTCTCTCAAGAAAGACGCCTCCTTCGATCTCTGATTGAACAATATTATTGTTGACCGTGTCGCTGAGGTTTGGGTGTGGTGCAAACGAGAGTGAGGTCGTGGCCAAGAGTTCGTTCCTGCGCCATCCGTTAGACGCATAAAGGTCTAAGTGGGTAGTTAGGTTGACATACTGGCGAGAGCTTGTCTAGGGGGAACAAACCGTACTAGCCCCTAAGTTTTTCCAGCCATTCCTCACCTTGGAACCAAGGGCCATATCCGGAATCGGTGTTGATGTGCCCCGCGCGCCCCAGGTTGATGAACTCGCTGCCCCAGGCAGTGGCGAAGGCCTGGGCGCGGGGAAGTGTGACGTAAGGGTCGTCCTCACTGGCGACGACCACCGAGCGAAAGGGCAGGCGGTGCAATGGCATGGGAGAAAAGCCGCTGGGTCCGGAAGGATACGAGGCGGCTTCCGGGTCGCTTGGCCCCACGAGGAATGCAGCGTGTACCCGGTCCTTGTGGGGGAACTTCGCAGTCCAGTGAGCTATGGTTGCGCATCCAGTACTGTGAGCGGCAAGAACGAACGGACCTCCGGCGGAAGAGAGCGCGTCATCGAGGGTCGCGATCCAATCGGCGCAGCGCGGCGTGGCCCAATCTTTTTGCTGGAGGCGGAGATAGTCGGGATGGTGGGACTGCCAGACGCTTTGCCAATGCTCGGGACCCGAATCGTACAACCCCGGGATCAGAAGCACAGATGGGCGCATAATCTGATTGTAGAGCAGTTCCGGCCATGACCACTCCCTTGTGCCTGTCCTATCACTTCATTCGGGACAGGGCCATATCGGCCGCTCGCATTTCACGTTCCGTGACGTCCAATAACCGAACTGTCGTGTTCGTTCCCGGTTTTCCACTACTACCGTCCATAGTTTTCACGGACTATTCAAGTCCTCTTAACACTCTGTTTACACAACCCTTCCTAATATCGACCCACTGAGGTCACCATGAAAAAAACAATCGCTTTTCTCTCCCTTGCCGCCGTCTGCCTATTGGGCACGGCTTTCGCTGAAAACAATGACGTCCATCCAGGAAAATTCAAGCGAGTTCTCTTGATCAGCGTCGACGGCATGCACGCCGTTGATTTCGCGAACTGTGCCAACGGCATCAGCACCATCAACAATGGACAGCCTTTTTGCCCGGCCCTCGCCGCCCTCGGCAAGACCGGCATCAATTACGTAGCCGCCAATACCTCTAAAACTTCGGATTCCTTTCCCGGCCTTACGGCAATCGTCACGGGCGGAAGCCCCGCCTTCACCGGCGTTTATTACGACGTCGCATATTCCCGGAACCTTGATGCCCCCAAGAAAACCACCGGCAACGGCCTCGGTGCTGGCCCTTGCACCCCTGGCGCAGCGCCAACCGGAACAACGACCGAGTATGAAGAAGGCATCGACATCGATCAGTCGAAAGTGAACGGCGGCGCACCCGGCGCAGCGCTGACCGACGGTGGCATCGCCTCAATCGACAACGACCGGCTGATCCGCGACCCAGCCAACGGATGCAATCCAGTCCAACCATGGGATTTTGTTCGCGCCAACAGCATCTTCAGCGTCATTCATCAGGCTGGAGGTTATGCAGCTTGGTCGGACAAGCACCCCGCTTACGCTTCGGTCGCTTCCGGCATTGGGCCATCAGCGCTCGACGACTTCTACGCGCCTGAAATCAACTCAACCGTGATCGGCCTTCCCGGTGTCGCAACGCCGCTGGGTGCTTCCTGCGCCACCATCCGCGATCCCGGGTCAGACCTGACGGCATGGACCAACAGCTTCCTCAACATTCAGTGCTATGACACGTTGAAGGTCGACGCGATCCTCAATGAAATCGATGGCAAGAACCATCTCGGTACCAAGACCACCCAGGTTCCTACCATCTTCGGCATGAACTTCCAGGCCCTTAGCGTTGGCCAGAAGCTTGTCGAGGCCAGCAACAACACCACTGGCGGATATCTGGATGCCGCTGGCACGCCGGGCGCCGCTCTGCTCGGAGAATTTGAGTTTGTCGACGCCTCGATCGAAGCGTTCGTCAACGAGCTTAAAGCCAAGGGTCTCTATGACTCGACGCTGATCATCATCACTGCCAAGCACGGACAGTCGCCCATCGATCCCAGCCGTTATGTTTCTCAGAAGATCAACGGCACGACACCCGCCACGCTCCTTTCAAATGCGGACTATATTCCGTTCTCCGAATCCACCAACAACCCCACAGGCATCGGACCGACGGAAGATGACGTCTCGGTGCTCTGGCTGAAGAGCCCCTCCGATACCCTCGCCGCCGTTCAGATTCTCGAACAGAATGCTTCCACCACCGGAATCGCACTGGGACAGATCTACTACGGCCCTTCGCTCTCGCTCAACTACAACGACCCGACCGTGGATCCGCGCACTCCTGACATCATCGTTGCCCCGAATGTCGGCGTTACCTATACCGGCAGCACCGCGAAGCTGGCGGAGCACGGCGGGTTCAACCACGATGACACGAACGTAATTCTGCTCGTGTCCAATTCGTCGTTCAAACCAGTAACCGTTCGCGCCGAAGTGGGCACTGCCCAGGTCGCGCCCACTATCCTGCAGGCCCTGAAGCTCAGTCCCTCTTCGCTGACTGCCGTTCAAGCGGAAGGAACCGCCGTTCTTCCAGATGTTCCACTCAAGTAAGCCGCAGAAAAACGATGTAAATGAAGAATGGGCGCCCCTTAACAAGGCGCCCATTTTTTCTCTCCTCCGTCCGAGGGAGGGTTTTGCTCGGTACTCGGAACTGGGTACTAGTTATTCTTCCTCTTCCTTCACGTCGCCGCGATCGGCTTTGGCCTTCTCGATAATCTTCTCTTGCTGCTGTGCGGGAACCACGTCGTAGTGATGCATTTCCATGTTGAAGCTTCCGCGTCCCTGGGTCATCGACGTGAGATCGACTCCGTAGGTCAGCATTTCTGACATAGGGACTTCAGCTTTCACCAAGGTGTTGCCGCCTTTGTTGTCCATCCCCTGGATCCGTCCGCGGCGGCTGTTGAGGTCGCCCATGATGCTGCCGGCGAACTCGTCCGGCACGGTGATTTCGACAGACATGACCGGTTCGAGGATGGTGGGTTTCGCGGTTTCCATGGCTTTCTTGAACGCGATGCGCCCCGCCATCTGGAACGAAAGATCGTTCGAATCGACGTCGTGATACGAACCGTCATAAAGGATGACTCTAAAGTCGACGACCGGAAATCCGGCGAGATACCCGCGGGCAGCCGCGTCTTTGATGCCTTTTTCGACGGCGGGAATAAAGTTCTTGGGAATGGCTCCGCCGAAGATGTCGTTCACGAACTCGAACTGTCCGCCGCGCGGCAGAGGTTCCATCTTGATCTTGCAGTCGCCGTACTGGCCGTGGCCGCCAGTCTGCTTCTTATGGCGTCCCTGAACGTCAGCCTTGCCGCGAATGGTCTCGCGGTAAGGAACCTTGGGCGCTTTCAGCACCACTTCAGTGTGGTAGCGCTTCTTCATCTTGCTAACGACAACTTCGATATGCTGCTGCCCTGTGCCTGCGATCAGGAACTCTTTTGTCTGCGCATCGCGGAAGAAACGCAGCATGGCGTCTTCTTCCATCATCTTGTGGATGCCTACGCCCAGCTTGTCTTCGTCCGCGCGGCTCTTCGGCTCGATCGCGAAGGTAATGGCCGGTTCCGGCAGCTTCACTTTGGGATACTGAATCGGCGCACTCTTGTCACCAAGCGTGTCTCCGGTGACGGTGTCTTTCAACTTGGCAACAGCGCCGATGTCTCCGGCATGAAGTTCGTTGACTGGAACCGCGGTCTTCCCCTGCATGATCGAAATATGAGCGAACTTTTCCGACGAACCGCGGGTGAAGTTCTGCAGCGTCGCGTCGTTCTTCAGCACTCCCGAGAACACTTTGAAATAGGAGATGCGTCCCGAGAACGGATCGGAAACGGTTTTGAAGATGTAGGCAGACACTGGCTCGGCGTCGGTTTCGTGGCGCTTGGGCGCGTCGCCGTTGCCCGAAGCCGCAGGTTCGCCCTGCACCCACTCGTGCTCAGAAGGCGCGGGCGTGTAGTCGACGATGAAGTCCAGCACCCGGTCGGCGCCGATGTTCCCCAGACCCGAGGCGAAGATCACGGGAAAAATCTTGTCTTCGCGGATGGCATTATGCAGCGCCGGAATCAGGTCTTCTTCCGGGATGGTTCCCTTCTCGAAGAATTCTTCCATCAGCGCATCGTCGCCCTCGGCCACCAGCTCTACCAGCCGTTCGTGTGCTTCCTGCGCCTGCTCCTTCATGTTGGCGGGAATCTCGACTTCTTTGCCCTTTCCATTACCTCCCAATTCGTACGTGAAAGCCTTCATGCGAACCAGATCCACTACGCCGGTGAGACTTTTTTCGCTGCCGATGGGAAGCTCAATGGGAATGGCGTTCCGTCCGAATACCTTCTGAACCGACTCAAGGACGCGGCCAGCGTCGGCGCGCTCTCGATCCATACGGCTGGCGACGATCAGACGCGGAGTCTTGTATTCCTCGCAATAGGCCCAGACACGTTCCGTGACCACTTCGACTCCGGCGACGCCGTCGACCACTACAACTGCGGCATCGACCACCGGAAGCACCATCTTGGCCTCGTGGACAAACATGTTGAAGCCGGGCGTATCGATGAGGTTGATCTTGGTCGATCCCCACTCGACATAAGCCATGCTGCTGCCAATCGACATCTTGCGCGCGATTTCTTCTTCGTCGTAATCGGTGGGAGCTGACCCGTCGTCGACGCGGCCCAGGCGCTGGGTGGCGCCGGCGGTATACAGCATGGAGGAGATGAGGGAAGTTTTGCCGGCGTGGCCGTGTCCAATGAACGCGATGTTGCGGATGTTCGCGCCTTCGTAGACCTTCACGAGTGGGCTCCTTTGGCTGGGCGGAAGATCTCAGATGACGGGGTCAGGATTAACCCACGGGGCTTTAGCGGACCCCAGAACCTGAAACGATCCCTCCGCAGCCTCCTTGTATGTAAACGTTTTCAGAAAGCGATTCCATGCGGGCATCAGCGCTCCTGAGTGGATCGCCGGGGGCTCCCAATGGCCAGGAAGAAAGAGGACAGGATAACGGCCAAGATGGAACTGCCTGCCAAAACTATGGATGCTAACACAGGGGAAAATGGGCGAACAAGGACGAGGCCCGTAACCAATGCTCGGTATACTCGTTTCTACTTTTGACGGGCGCGTGGGGCGCGCCTTTTGGGAAGTCCCCGCATGCAACCAGCAATTCGAACCGAGCAGCTGCGCAAAGTCTACAATTCGGCTCCCCCTCCGGCGGCAGGCCGCGGCGATCCCGGTGCCTCGGCGGGGAAACGCAAGAAAAAAGAACCCAAACCGCAGATCACCGCCCTTGATGGCATCGACCTCAACGTTCCATCAGGACAGATCTTCGGACTGCTAGGTCCGAACGGCGCGGGAAAATCGACTACCGTCGGCATTCTCACCACCCGCGTTCGGCCCACCAGCGGCACCGCCTGGATCGGCGACCTCAATGTCTGGGTCGACCAGACCGCGGCCAAGCGCCAGATCGGCGTGGTCGCGCAGCGCCCGAATCTCGATTTCTCACTGACCGCGCGCGAAATTCTGCAATTCCACGCAGCGTATTTCGGGATGAGTTCGCGGGAACGCGGGGAGCGCGCCAGTGTTTTGCTCGACCGCTTCAGGCTGACCGATCGCGGCGATCAACTGGTGCGCGGATTTTCCGGTGGAATGATGCAGCGTCTGTCGATTGCCCGTGCCATGATGCACGATCCCCAAGTGCTCTTTCTCGATGAACCGAGCGTGGGCCTCGATCCCCAGACCCGCCTGCTGCTGTGGGAAATCATTCGCGAATACAACCAGCAAGGCCGCACCATCCTGCTGACTACGCACAATATGGAAGAAGCCGACGCCTTGTGCCAGGAACTGGCCATCATCGATCACGGACGCATCATCGCTTCGGGAACGCCCGCCGAGTTGAAAGCGTCGATCCCGGGAGGATACTTGCTGCGCCTACGCTTCGGGCATCAGTCCCCGGCGCTGCTGGAAAAACTTGGAACCCTTAACAGCGTCACTGAAGTTCGCCCCAGCGGTGAGAACGGCGCCGACATCTACGCCGGGCGCGGTGGTTCTCTGATTCCGGAGATCGTGAACGCCGCGACAGCAGCGGGCGTTGAAGTCTCGGATGTTCACATCTCCGAGCCAAGTTTGGAAAACCTCTTTCTTCATCACACCGGACGGAGCCTGCGCGAATGAATACCAAGACTTTTCTTGCCCTGCTGGCCCGGGACGCGCATGTGGCCCGGCGAAACCTCGTCCCGCTTATCTTGCAGACCTTCCTGCAGCCCTTGTTGTTCGTATTTATTTTCGGGCGCGTGATGGTTGGCAGCGGTTATCTTCCCCCAGCCTACAAGAGCCTGCTGCTGCCGGGCATCATGGCGATGAGCATGGTGTTTACCGGAATCTGGGCGGTAGCGATGCCCTTGATTGCCGAGTTTCAATTCACGCGCGAGATTGAAGACCGCCTTCTCGCTCCGATTAATATTGCGTGGGTGGCCATTGAAAAGGTGCTTGCCGGCCTGATCCAGGCTCTGGTGGCGGGGCTGGCGGTGATTCCTCTTGGCGTGGATCATTCTTCGCCCAGGCTTGGAATTGCATTTGCCCAATCCGCTGCTCTTCATTTGCATGACTGTGCTGGTCGCTGGTTTCTCCGCCTGTGGCGGCCTCGCTCTCGGATGCAGCGTTGATCAGCAACACATCGGATTGATGTTCAGCATGGTCATGACTCCGATGATCTTTTTCGGATGCACCTACTATCCCTGGAGCGCGCTCAACAACTTCCCGATCCTCCAGAAGATTGTCCTCATCAATCCACTCGTCTACGCGAGCGAAGGACTGCGCGCAGCGCTGGTTCCGCAGTTTCCGCACTTATCCCTTCCCTTGATCCTGGTAGCGTTAACCGGTTTCGACGTTCTCTTGCTCATTGTAGGTCTGAGAAAATTCCGCAATAAAGCTGTCAGTTAGTTTCAACGCGAGGTGAACCGTGTGGCAGATTGATCCTTGGATCGCGCTTGGCGTCTTTGTGTCTACGGGTGCAACCGACGCTGTTTATGTCATGTTTAATGCCGCCGTCTCCGCGGCGGCGCCGCGTGCCTGCAGCCACCTGGAGCAGCGTCTGGTACCTGCTCTCCGCCTTCGCGGTGATCAGCTATACGAAGAATTGGGTCTACGTATGCTTCGCCGCTGCAGGATCATGGGTCGGGGCGTACCTGTCGATGACGCTGTTGCGTCAACGGCGTGTGGTTGGTGACGGTCACTGAACCTCCGTAACTTCGCTCTCGCATCTCGTTGCGCTACCGTGAGCCCATCGGTAGTGCAATGCTCAAGCGCAGCCTCAAGAACCGCCGCCGCCGGCAACGTCACTTGTTGACCAGTGCCGTGCAGGTGTTCACCGGACATTCCCAGGTGCAGGCGCTCGGCATCAACCTGAGCGACGTCGGCATGTGCCTGTTCACCATCGCGAACTTGCCCGTGGGATCGCAGATCGAAGTCGAATTCCTTCCGCCCCGAGCGAAAGAAAAAGTCCGCCTCGCCGGAACCGTTCGCCATCGCGCCCTCTACCTTTACGGCATCGAGTTCGCGTTCGAGTCGGAAGACGGCGCAAGTTCCGCCGCCGCAGAGAGCGTTACCAGCCACTAAACCTTGGCAGACAACCGCTTCCGTTGCCCAATCATCTTCGTTTTGCCACACTATGTGCCGTCGCTTGGCAATCGAGCTTTCACGGAGATTTTCATGTTTCCTCAACTCGCCCGGTTTCAGGACCTCGGCTTGCTCCTCTTGCGCCTGATGGTGGCCGCGGTATTTGTGACGAGCGGCTGGAGCCATGTCACGAAAGCTGACGAACGCAGCAAAAGCATCGGCATGGGCAAAGGCTTCACCATCTTCCTGGGGACCGCCGAAATCGCGGGCAGCCTCGGCGTAGCGTTTGGCGTGCTCACACAACCCGCTGCCATCGGCTTGATCCTCATCATGCTGGGCGCGATCGAAAAGAAAATCTTCGTCTGGAAGATCGGATTCTGGGGAGAAAAGACCTACGGCTGGCACTACGAGTTGATGCTCGTGATCATGTGCCTGGTGATCTTGTTTAGCGATGGCGGGAAGTGGGTATTGAGGGAATAGTACGTGCGGTTGCGCTCAGGTGAGCCTCTGACCTATGCTTACAAGGCTGGTGTGGGGACACCGCTGCAAGAATGCATCGATGGACAGCCAGATTCGTGCTGGTGCTAGCGCTCGTGGGCGTAATCGCTCCCACTGCGTTGGCGGTAACAACCGCTCCTCCGCACGCGTGTTGCCTGCGCAAGGGGATGCATTGTCACTCTCCCCACGAGACCCAGGTCCAGGCTCCCGGCTGCTGCGGCCATGATTGTTGCCGATCGCTAACGGTATCGCAGTTCGCGGAACATTCTCCCGCAACTTCGGGCGTCATCGTTCGTGCCATCTCGGATTCACTTGTCGCACCAGTTTCCCTTCGCCCCAGCGTGGCTGTTTCTCTCTCGCATTCCGGACGCGCCCCTCCCTTTTCCTTCCTCAACTAAGTTTCTCTGATTTCAGATTCAGTCTGAAATCCTCCTGTCTCCGCTGTTTGCACCCTTGAGGGGGAGTGATGCGTCTGTTGCGCATTTCTATTTTTTGCAGTTGCCTGGCACTGGTTACGGTGGCCAGCGCGACCATTTTCGGATCGGTCCGCGGAATCATTCACGATCCCCAACATCGTCCCGTGGAAGGCACGATGGTGATGATCCGCTCCACCACCTCCGATTGGTCGCAGACCGCCAACACCGACAACAACGGCCAGTTTCGGTTCAGTGCTGTCCCGCTAGGCGAATACACCATTAGCGTAGCCAGCCCGGGATTTGCGCAGACCGCTGAAAACGTAACCGTGAACTCAGGCACCGAACCGGTCGTCCACTTCCAATTAAAAGTAGCGGGCGGCCAGCAGACGGTGACAGTAGCCGGCGACGCCGAGGTTGCTCCTACTGACTCGGTGACTCCCACGACAATGGTGAGTCGCGCGGATATCGAGAAGACTCCCGGAGCCTCCCGCACGAACAGCCTGGCAATGATCACCGATTTCACGCCCGGAGCTTACGTTACCCACGATCAATTGCACATCCGCGGAGGGCACCAGGTCAGCTGGCTGATCGATGGCGTTCCGGTTCCCAACAGTAATATCGCCTCGAACGTCGGACCGCAGTTCGATCCCAAAGACATCGACACCATGGAAGTGCAGCGCGGCAGTTATAGCGCGCTGTTTGGTGATCGCACCTACGGTGTCTTCAACGTCGTTCCGCGAACCGGCTTCGAGCGCAACAATCAAGCGGAACTCGTCACCAGTTTTGGCAACTTCTATCAGACCAACGATCAATTCAATTTCGGGGGACACACCCAGCGCTTCGCCTACTACGCCAGCGTCAACGGAAACCGCAGCGACCTGGGTTTACAGACGCCCACCGCGCAAGTCATCCACGATGCCGAGAACGGATACGGCGGCTTTGGATCGCTCATCTTCAACCTCGATCCCGCAAACCAGTTGCGTGCTGGTGACCTCGCTGCGCAAGGACTACTACCAGATTCCCTACGATCCCAATCCCAATAGCGAAGAGAACCAGATCTTCCCCAGCTACGGATTGCGCGACGGGCAACACGAAGGCGATGCGCTGGTGAACTTCTCCTGGGTGCATACCTTCAACACGAAATCGCTGCTGACGGTTTCGCCCTTTTACCATTTCAACAGCGCCAACTATGACGGAAGCCCGTACGACGTTCCCCAGAGCACCACCGACGATCGCACCTCCAACTACGCCGGCGGCCAAGTCACCTTCAACGCCAGTATTGCCCGCAACGATCTGCAGGTCGGGTTCTACGGATTCGGCCAGCACGATCGCGAAGCCTTCGGAGTGATTTACAACCCGCCAGATCAGCCGCAATGCATAACGCCAAGCAATCCGCTGGGCATTTGCCCGAACATCCAGCCTCCTGATCTGGAAACGCCCTCCGGGAGCGTGGCGGCGTTTTTTATCGACGACAAATTCAAAGCGACTCCGTGGCTGACCTTAACGGCAGGCATGCGGCCCACGTATTTCTCCGGAGGCATTTCCGAGAGCGCGATCAGCCCGCGCTTCGGCGCAGCGCTCGTTGTGCCGAAACTCAAATGGATATTCCGCGGATTCTACGGACACTACTACCAGGCGCCGCCCCTGCTGACCGCCTCCGGCCCGCTTCTGCAATTTGTGAACGCCAACAACTCGGGATTCATCCCCCTGCACGGTGAGCGCGATGAGGAACACCAGTTCGGCGTAACCATTCCCTATCGTGGATGGATCCTCGATGCCGACACCTTCACAACCCTCGCCCACAATTTTTTCGATCACAACAACGTCGGAGAGTCGGACATTTTCTTTCCGCTGACGATTGAGGAAGCCCGCATTAACGGCTGGGAACTGACGCTGCGCTCGCCGCTGATCGCCCACCGCGCCCGCATTCATCTTGCATATTCGAATCAAGTGGCAGTGGCCGGAGGCGCGATTACAGGCGGCCTGACGGATTTCTCTCTGCCCGCCGGGTTTTTCTCCGCTCGATCACGACCAGCGCAATACGCTGAATGTGGGGGGCGTCGTCTCCCTTCCCTGGCGGTCGTTCGCTTCGACCAATGTCTACTACGGCTCGGGATTCACCAACGGCCAGCCTCCGCCAAACTATCTTCCCTCCCACTCGACCGTCGACTTCTCGCTGGGAAAGGATTTTGGCGAGCGTTTTTCGGCCTCCATCAATGCACTCAATGTCGCCAACCGGCATCTACTGATAGATAACAGTGTGACTTTCGGCGGTTTCCACTGGAACAATCCGCGCGAGATTTACCTGGAGTTTCGTTACAAATTTAATTATTAGATTGGCTAGAAAGGATGTTTTCTTGAAGCTTCTGTCACCATCGAACAATCGGCGGGCAATCATCATTGTGGCCGCAGCCTTGCTGGGATTGACCGCTTGCACCAGGTCTCCGCAAGTCGGAAGCACCGAAGGCAAGCAGTATCCCTTAAAAGGCACCGTCGTTTCGATCGATAAGAACAATTCGTCGATGGTGGTGAATGGCGAGGCCATTCCCGGATTCATGGACGCGATGGCGATGCCCTACAAAGTGAAAAGCGCGAGCGAACTCGATCCACTGGCCGTGGGCGATTCCATCGCCGCGACCATCGTCGGTGAAAACGACGAGTACTTCGTTCGCGACATTACGGTCACCGCGCACTCGGCTACTCCTCCGCCCAAGTCTTCTTCTGAGATGCATGTTCCCGAGCCCGGCGAATCGGTGCCAAATTTCAAGCTGGTGAATCAAAGTGGCCGTCACATCTCGCTCGATCAGTATCGCGGCAAGACCCTGTTGGTCACTTTCATCTACACGCGGTGTCCGTTTGCCGATTACTGCCCCCGCGTGAGCGGAGAGTTCGCGACATTGAATCAGGAGCTAAAGAAAACCGCAGGCCTTTACAAGAAGACGCACCTACTGAGCGTGAGTTTCGATCTCAAGAATGACACGCCGAAAGTCCTGCGTACCTACGGAGCCGGATACCTCGGAGGCAAATCTCCGCAGTTCGATCATTGGGAATTTGCCACCGCAACGCCAGACGGTTTGCCGGATCTGGCAAAGTATTTCGGATTGACCTACACCCAGGAAGGAGCCGTCATTACGCACTCCCTGAGCACCGCAGTGATAGGCCCTGACGGGAAAATCATCAAGTGGTATCACGGCAGCGATTGGAAAGCCGCCGACCTAATGAAAGACATCGCCGCCGACCCGCATCCCGCCGCCGGATCCTAAAAATGTGGCGCGGACGCCCTCGTCCGCGTCTCACCACGAGCGATAGGCCTGCGTTACAAAAGACCACATCATCGTTGACAAGCTTTTACTGTCCTTTACCGACTCTTTACCCATTCCGTCCAAAACTCGGGTTTAACTAAGTGCCGGAAGTCTCCGGCAGAGTTCGCTATGGATCTCGTCCCGGACGATTCTCTCCCGTCCGGGCGAGATCCCCTTTTTATTCTCTGCCCTGAGGTCACCGAATGTGACGAACTACGAATTGTGGTAGTAGTGTTTCCGGCTGGCTAGCATGCGGGCTTGCCTGTCTGCGGCTTGGCCTCCATGGATAGGCATACGCTGAGAAGCCCGCCGGGGGACTCCGGCGGGTTTTTTATTTCCGCCGCTAACTCCGCAATTTCGGGCGGCTGGTCTAGCTCTGTGTAGAGGATCTCTACCCTTGCCCACCCACACAGCCGCAGTAATCCTGTTTTAACGAATTGCCGCGATAATTGACTCGCTAAAGCCGGGGCGCTCAAGAAAGTCGAAATTTGGCCGTAACCTTTCGTCATGCCGGCCGTTTAGTGAATTGAGAAGGCAAGATGGGGAAGCCAGCAGCGACGGGGACGCGGGGCGAGGCGAAGGAACGCCTTATGGTCGAGGCTGCCCAAAAGGATCCTACCCGCTTTGGCGATCTCTACGAACTGCACTTCGAGCGCGTGTACGCTTACATCGCGCGCCGGGTTCGCGATCGCGACGCCGCCGAGGACCTCACTTCCGAGGTCTTCCATCGCGCCCTCTCCAGCTTGCCTCGCTTCGATTGGCGAGGCATTCCGTTTGCCGTCTGGCTTCTGCGGATTGCCTCCAATCTGATTGTCGACCGCTGGAAGCGCGTGGCCAGAGAGGTCGTCGAAGATCCGCCGGAGCAGGTGATTGAAGTGTGTCCCGTAGAAGTCGAGCATCGCGCGCGTCTGTTCCGCATGGTCGAACTGTTGCCCGAAGACCAACGTCGTGTGGTGGTCCTGCGTTTCGCCGAAGAAAAAAGCATTCGCGAGATCGCCCATGAAATGGGACGTACTGAAGGAGCGGTAAAGCAACTGCAATTCCGCGGCTTGCAAACTTTGCGGTCAAAACTAGGGGCCGAGTATGCCTAAGCGCAGCTTGTTCGAACAATTCGACGACGCCGTGCAGGCCATGCTGGCCAAACCAGACGCGCCTCCGCTCAAGGTGGCGAAGAGCCTGGCTCCGCTGCTGCGTGTCGCCGATGAACTGCGCGATCTGCCCCGTGAAGAATTTCGCGCTCGTCTAAAAGCCGATTTGAGGAGAGGAAACATGGCTACAACTTTGGAACTGCCCATCACTGAATACACCGCGACACCGTACCTGGCTTACAAAGATGCAAACGCCGCCATTGAGTTTTATAAGAAAGCCTTCGGCGCGAAAGAGCGCATGCGTCTCACCGAGCCTGGAGGAAAAATCGGACACGCCGAGATCGCCATTGGCGACTCCGTGATTCGCTTGTCCGACGAGTATGCTGACTACGGCGTCCTCAGCGCGCAGACGTTGGGCGCCTCTCCCGTGAGAATGAACCTGCACGTGCCTGACGTCGATGCGATCGCTGAGCAAGCCGTCGCCGCAGGCGCGAAAATAGTGCGCCCTGTCGCAGATCAGTTCTACGGATACCGCTCCGGAGTATTCTCCGATCCCTTCGGCTACACCTGGATCCTCTCCACCCTCATTGAAAATGTTTCCGCCGAAGAAATGCAGCGCCGCTTCGATGAAATGAACAAGCCATCCTCGGCTGAACCGGCGCCTCGAGTTCGCCCCGTGCCTGAGGGATATCACACCATCACGCCTTATCTGGTCGCGAAGAACGCGCCCGCCCTGGCCGACTTCGTCAAGCAAGTCTTCGACGCCAAAGAAAACTACCGCTCCACCGGATCCGCTGGTGGCATGCACGCCGACATTCAGCTCGGCGATTCCCGCATGATGATCGGCGGAGGCGGCCCCGGGTATTCCTGGACGGGCGACTCTAAGCTGGGAGCCTTCCACGTCTACGTCCGCGACTGCGACGCGACGTACAAGCGCGCTCTCGATGCCGGCGGCATTACCATCCAGCCTCCCGCAGATCAAGAGTACGGAGAACGCTCCGCCAGCGTGAAAGATCCCGAGGGCAATCACTGGTACATCGCCACCTTCAAAGGCAAAGACTACAAGTGGGAAGGCGCCCCCGATGTGCAGCCGAGCCTGCATCCCCTGCGCGCCGAGCCTGTGCTCAATTTCGTGAAGCGTGCCTTCGGCGCGGAGGAGCAGGGACGCTACGCCTCTCCCGATGGTGTCATCCATCATGTCACGGTGAAGATCGGCGACTCCTACATGGAGATGGGCGAAGCCCACGGCCCCTACCAGCCGATGAAGAGCATGTTCTACCTTTACGTTCCGAACGTTGACACGCTCTACCAGCGCGCCTTGCAGGCGGGAGCCGCTTCGATCTCTGAACCCGCCGATCAGCCTTACGGAGACCGCAATGCCGCCGTGCGCGATCCCTTCGGCAACGAGTGGTACATTGCCACGCACGTCAAGGACGTGGCGATGTGAGGTGAATTCCGCGCCTGTTACAATTTCTGGGCGACGAAAGGAGTGCGAATCATGCTGCAGGCAGGACAATCTTTCCCGAACTTTTCTCTCCCCAACCAGGACGGCAAGACCGTTAAGCTCAGCGATTACGCTGGAAAATGGCTGGTAGTCTACTTCTATCCGAAAGACGATACGCCCGGATGCACCATCCAGGGCAAGTCATTCACCGCGACCAAGGCCGACTTCGATGCGGCTGGCGTCACCGTCGTCGGTGTCAGCGCCGACGACGTTGCGTCGCACAAGAATTTCTGCAGCAAGTTCAGTTTCAACATCGACCTGCTCGCGGACACGAATCATGACTTGCTCAAGGCCTGTGGCATCGGCCAAACCGAGTACAAGGGCAACATGTACTGGGACCGCACCAGTTTCGTCATCGATCCCAAAGGCACCGTGCGCAAGGTCTACGCCAAGGTCAATCCCGAGGGACACGAGAAAGTTCTGTTGAACGATATCGAGCAGTTAAAGAAAGAAGCCGCTGCCGCATAAGACAAAGGGCTCACGAGCAAGAAGTCTTCGTGAGCCCCATTTCCCTTTCGGCGTGAGCCTTAGGTTTTCAAATCGACAATCGAAAATCGTAAATCGACAATTTCTCTAGAGCTTCGCCACTTCCCGCAGCAACTCCTCAATATCCGGCATCTGGTCAAGCGGATAAACTCGGGCAAACGCAATCATCCCCTGTTTGTCGACGATGAATGTCGCCCGTTCGCAAATCCCCGGAACAGGCGCTCCTTCGCGCAAAATTCCAAACGCCTGTGTCACTTCTCCATGCGGATAAAAATCGGCGCACATGGGAATGCTGATCGTCCCAATATCTTTCTTCTGCCAGGCAATGTGGCTGGTGATCGAATCAACGCTGATGTCCAGAACCTGGGCATTGAGCGCGGCGAACTTCTCCCGTGCGGAGTCGAGCGCCGGCACCTGCGCCGCTCAAGTGGGAGTCCAATCCAGCGGATGGAAAGTCACCACCACGTTCTGCTTCCCTCGGTAGTCACGAAGCCTGACACGAAACTCACGCTCCCCAGAAACCGCGGGAAGATCGAAATCAGGGGCGGGATCGCCTGCTTTCAACATAGTGGCTCAGTGTAGCGTGGAGATTTGTCGTTGCACAAACTTGGCAGTGGAACTTCGTATCCTTAGAGCGAGCTCGGATAAATCTGTAAGTACTGCTTGAGGAACACATCTGGGTTCATGGAGTAGCATTGGAAAATCAGCAGCCGTGCTCCGCTGACCCATGCGTAGTAGGAAATGTCTCGGCGAGGAGCTTTGGGCCGCACGAGAACAATACTGTTGCTCACGATGATATTGTCCGTTTCCTCGGCGGTGTATCCCTGCTCGGCTAACAGCCACTTTGCCCAAGCAGCGTTAGCATATTCTCTCACTTCGAGGTCTAAGTGAGGTCCCACATTCGGCCCGCTTGTAGGAGCGTTCGGTAGAGCGTAACGAATGCTGTAAACCTCAGCGAGTGGTGCATGAGCGTTCGGGCCTAACGCCTCATATCCTTTACCAACGCTCGCCCTCCCTGGAACGTAGCCATCGATGGTTTCCAAAATCAGCATCTGGTCGGGGTCGACCGGTTCGACTTCTCGCAGACCTGCCTGCGAAGGCATCTCAGCCTCATGCTCGTCAAAGGCCCGATGCCATCGCACGTTTTGAACATACCGCGGGATTTCAGTGCTCGCGAAGAAGGCGACTACAAATAACATCGTCAGGAAGAAGGCGACCATAAAAATGCTGCGGGCGACCGCTAACCACGAGTGTCGCGGTGCTACGGCGTGGGATGATTCTGCTTTCTCTCCCGCTGCGAGTATCGACAAAAATACGCCCATGCCTGCTTGCCAGATCAGAAAGCAGGAAAGAGAATATGGCGTACTCGTGTCGCCGGGACTTGTTGGAGAATAGAGAGACACCAACAGAACCTTTCCGAGTGATGGCCCTAATAGCCATCCGAAGGCGCCGAGAACACCCCCCACTACTCCTCCTCCAAGAGTTCGTGGCAGCATGCCGACTAGGCTTCTTCGAGAGAACAACAACTCGACGGCGACGAGCACTAGCAACGCTCCGACAGTGCCACCAACAAAGAAAGCCAGTGGTGGTCCGGGTGCCCGACCCGCTTCCCCCAGTGTGGAATCGCGAATGGGATTTGGTCCCAGCTGCATGGAGACCCCCATTGTGGTAAAGAACGCGGCGATGTAGGCGACTGTGGATGCCAGAACGAGGCCCAATGCCTTGGCGATTGACCGGCGGCCGTAGAAGACCCAAAAATACAATGCGAATACAGCACCGAAGATGTCGCCAACAAACAGGAACATCCAATTGTGAATCAAAATGGTAAGAAATCCGGCGACCAAGCCTGCAATCAATCCGAAGGGAATTGCAACGCGTGGGTGGGAAAGATCCATAGCGACCTCAGTTAGATCATCTCTCGTTGAAGCGCCGATGAGGAGATTCCTTTGGTCACATACCTTGACCCATCTTTACGCTTCTTGACTAACTCTTTACGCCTTCCCCCGGCCTCTCCTCTTCTAACCAATCGCTACCCAAAAATACTTCTGGCTCCGTCGCCCCGAGCGGCGGAGCCCCTCGAAATTAACAGTGCTTTAACAATCTTACGGCGACCCCCGCACTAAGATTTCCCAATGCCCAAGGAGCCTCTCGTCATTGAAGATTCCCCCGGCCCAAAAGAAGGACAGCGCGTTCTCCGTCTTGACGGCCCTCTCGTCATGAGTAACCTCTTCGATTTTCAGACCATGGTCCGCACCAACGATGTTCCCCGGCTGATCATCGACTTCACCAAGGTGCCTTACATGGATTCGGCCGGAATCGGCGCGTTGGTTGGCGCCTACGTCACCCATCAGAAGGATGGACGCACTTTGTCTTTGGTAGGAGTGAATGACCGCGTCCGCACCGCTCTGCAAGTGACCCATGTCGAGCAGTTCTTCAAGTTTTACAACACCGTCGACGCTGCCGCCGCCTGAAAACAGGAAGGGCGGCCCGAAGGCCGCCCGTTTTTACCGTATTTTCTCAGTCAGTGGCTTATGCCGGCTTCACGTTCTCGGCTTGCCAGCCCTTGGGGCCTTTGACTACATCGAACTGCACTTGCTGACCCTCTTGCAGGCTGCGAAATCCGCTGGATTGAATGGCCGAGAAGTGTACGAAGACATCCTCGCCGTTCTGGCGGCTGATAAATCCATAACCCTTGGCGTCGTTAAACCACTTTACTGTTCCTGTTTCCATGGTGTTGCATTGTTCCTTTTGTGTGATGTTGCGCTGAATTCCTCGCAGAACTTCGCAGGCAGGATCATGCTATTGAGCGGAGATACTGGAAACTGCAAATACCGCAAGATCAAACGCGTCTCAATCTTACCGTATTTTCCACAGAGGCTCCAAGAAATTTCCGCGAATATGTCCCTAAGTCATTGAATCAATAGTCCCCTAACGGGAACCGCCCGCCAAACCTGATACCCAAAGGGTTCTCCTGCCGGCCGCCACACTTGGCATTCCACCCTCCTTCCGTTCATCATGTAGGAATGCTTCGCCGTTGCCTCATCTTTCTCTTAATGTTCTCCGCTGTCAGCTTTGGTGACATCATCGAGGACGTCCGCCGCTCTTTGGCCATGGGCAGTTTCGCCACGGCTGACCAGCACCTGCAGGAGTACCGCGCTCACCACAGCATCACTCCCGAATATCTCGAGGCTCTTTCCTGGATGGCTCGCGCCGCCGCCAGCCAGAACCAGATGGGTGCCGCCGAGTCCTACGCTAAGCAGACCGAAGCCTTTGCGAGGCAGCTATTGACCAAGCGCGCCCTTGATGCCGAGCCTCACCTTCCCACCGCCCTGGGCGCAGCCATTGAGGTGCAGGCGCAAGCTCTCGTCGCCGGAGGCCATCAGCCCCAAGCCGTCGCCCTGCTGAAACGTGACTTGACGGAATTCGGCAAAACTTCCATCGCTCCCCGCTTGCAGAAGAACCTCAACCTTCTCGGGATGACCGGCCAGCCCGCACCCGCGCTTCAACTCAGCGAGAATCTCGGATCGAAGCCAACTCCGCTCGCCCAGCTCAAGGGATCGCCCGTGCTTCTCTTTTTCTGGGCGCACTGGTGTGTCGACTGCAAAGCCGAAGGGCCCATCATTACTCAGCTTCGCTCCGAGTTTGGTCCCAAGGGGCTGATCGTCATGGCGCCCACCCAACGTTACGGATACGCCGCCGGAGGACAAGACGCCACTCCGCAAGCTGAACTCGCCTACATCGAGCAAGTCTGGAAGCATTATTACTTCGGCTTAGAGAACATCCCGGTCCCAGTCAGCAAAGCGAATTTCGATCGCTACGGGGCCAGCACCACGCCCACTCTGGTATTGGTGGATCGCGCCGGCAAGGTCGCCATGTATCATCCCGGAGCCATGCCTTACGAAGAACTTCGCGGCGCCATCGAAAAGGTGTTCGCCAATTGAGAACCCGACGCCTGCACGCTTCCTGGTGCCTTGTGATTGTTCTCGTGTTGAGCAGCTTGGCGACAACTCCGAAACCCATGCAGATTAAAGTGGACCACGCCTCCGTCTGCGGATCGAACCTCAAGACTCTGCAAGACGGCTTCGCCTCAGTAGGACTCAAAACTGATTTCGGTGGACCTCACGCCCACGGCGGCACCCAGATGGCGCTGCTTGGTTTCGACGATGGCTCTTATCTCGAGCTCATCGCCCCACAGAAAGCCGGCATCCCCGTCGACTCCGGATGGGCCAAGATGATCGCCTCCGACGCCGGGCCCTGCGCCTGGGCCATCGGCTCCCACGACTTGAAAGGCGATGTCGCTCGCTTTAAACATCAAGGCCTTCCCGCTGACGGACCAGCTCCCGGCAGCCGCACTCGTCCCGACGGCAAAGTCATTGAATGGGAAACCGCGATGGTCGGCTCGGCTGCGCCCGGCTCCACTTTGCCCTTCATGATTCAAGACAAGACTCCGCGCGAGCTGCGCGTCCAACCTTCCACCAGCGTGAAAGGCTCCCCGCTCACCGGAATCGCAATTATCATCCTCGGTGTCAACGACCTCGATGCAGCGGCCACACTCTTCCGCCGCGCCTACGGATGGAGCGCTCCCACCTTCGAAGATCATTCCGAGGTCGGCGCCAGGCTCGCCTATTTTCCCGGCAGTCCCGTCGTCCTGGCTACGCCGCTAAGCGAGCATTCATGGCTACGGGGACGATTACAGACGTTCGGAGAGAGCCCCGTCGCTTACTTACTCGGCACCCCCGACCTCGCCGCCGCAAGCACGCGCTATACACTTTCATCGCAATCGAAATGGTTTGGAAGAGATGTCGCCTGGTTCGACGCCGCCAAACTCAACGGGATCCGCTTGGGAGTGGTGCAGTGAACGTCGCCACAAAACGCTTGCTGTGCGCTCTGGCCTTAAACATCGCCTTGCTGGGCTGCAATAAAACGTCGGCTCCCGAAGCCGCGCCCGAGGAAAACTACACTCCCGCCACCGGGGCCATCGGCCTCGATATCATCTCGATGGGAAATGCCGACGGAGATGTCCGCTGGATGGTCACTTACACCGACGGACCGAACGCCACCAAGTTCCAAATCGCGCTTGATCGCCCCACTTCATCCAACGCCGGCCTCATGGCCTCGGGCAAAGGAGAGTTCACCTCTCTCCCCGACTCCGATCCGACCGCCTTGCTCGATGCCCTGCGCCCCATTCTGCACGCGAAGCACATGCCGAATCGCGTCGAAAAGGTCGAATCGCTCCCCTTCGAATACGCGCTACTCGGATCCGATCAGAGCCGCACCGCCGACGGTGCCTTCCACAAACTACCCAAGGGAAACTGGACCGCCACCAAACTCTTCCTCGCCAACGACCAGGCTGAAATCTATTTCAACTACAACCCAATCATCCACAAAGCCGAGTTCGCTATCAAAGCTCCCGAATACGGAGACCGCCTCCTGGCCGAATTTGCAAAGATCTTCTAACCGTCGCCGAGGTCTTGTCATTCCGAGGAGCGAAGCGACGAGGAATCTGCTTTGGATTTTTCTGGGTACCGGGTACTAGGTACTGGATACTTTTTCATACCCACCACACACCCGCACCGGCAATCGCGGATACTTAGGAAACTCAGCCTGCTTCACCGACCGCTCGCAAAAATAAAACACCGACCCCCGATCCGACACGATGCGCCGCATAAACACACACGACGCACACAACCCCACGGCCGCCTCTTCCTTCCCGTCTTCCATCATTCAAATCTAAGATCACCCTCACTCTTTGTCATCCCGAACGAAGTGAAGGATCTGCAGCAGCCCGGGTGCACCGTCCTTGTCGCCGCGCTTTTTGCGGCGACAGGGCGGGGATCTTCCCTGACGCCTGACGCCCGAAGCCTGATGCCCAGACTAAGGCAACGAAACCGTCCCGCCCTCCGGCACATTCGTCTCGTACCGCAACCCCTGCCACAGATAGATGATCTTCAATCTCTTCGTCTGTCCCGGCGCCGGATCCCCTCCCATCGTGTCCCGGTTCACCGCCATGTTCAGCGTGTCGCCCTGCACCTGCGACGCGAGTCGCGACGTTACATCTGTATTCTGGTCTCCCGCGCCAAACGACGCCCGCATGATCTGCAACCGCCCGCCGCCACCCGGCCAGTTCCATCCATTATCTCCGCCCGCTCCCGGCAGGCTCAGCGTCCCATTCTCGCTGATCACTACTTGCCCCGGCTGCCCATTGAATTCATAAGACACCGTCAGAATCTTCGGACGATCCGGCGCCGGATCCCCTCCCATCGCTTCATTGTTAATCCGCATATTCAACTGATCGCCCTGCACCCGCGAACTCAGCAGGCTGGTCACATCGCGGAAGCGGTAGTCCGCTCCATACTGCGCGCGCATGATTACCAGGTTCCCCACGTACGACGGATTCCCGTTCGGCAGCGTCAGCACGCTCTTTTCCGGTACGGTGATCGTCGCCGTCCGCCCCCGGTACACGTACCACACCGTCAGCGCCTTCCTATGCTCTTGTACCGGATCGCGCCCCATGCTGTCGTTGGTTACTCTTACTGACAACTGCCCATCGCGGATCTGCGAGTTCAGCCGCGCCGTTACATCCACCAGCCGGTCGCCCGCGCCATACTCCGCGCGTAGGATTCGCAAGCCGCGCCCATGTTCACGGTCATCGTCATGATCCCGGCCGCCTCCGAGTGTCAGATAGTCGCCCTCCGCCAGCGTGATCTGTCCCGGTCTCCCATCACTTACATAAGACACGATCAATGACTTAGTGGCTCCCGGCGCTGGATCTCCCCCCAGCGTATCGTTCCCCACCCTCATTCCGATGTGTCCATTCTGTATCTGCGAATTCAGCAGCCCCGTCACATCGCGCATGCGGTTTCCCGATCCATACTGTGCCTGCGTGATGCGCAACCCGCCGTTGCCTCCGCCACCCGCCCATCCGCCTCCGCCACCCGGCCATCCGCCTCCGCCACCGTTCGCGATCACCAGGCTCACCATGTCATTCTCGCGGAACGTCATCGTTTGCAGATCGCCGCGCTCGCTGCGCACCTGCAGCCGCAACGTCTTCACCTGCCCCGGCGCAGGATCGCCTCCCAGCCCATCATTCGTGACTTGAAAATTCAGCTGGTTGTTGTGAATCATCGACGACACCAGGCTGGTTACATCCCGGAACGTATTCCCTGACCCGTAGTCCGCCCGAACCATCGTGTACCGCGCCCCGCCATACTGCGCGAACCCCAGCGAAGACGCCAGCAAAAATGCCAGCACGAATAGAAAATGTGATCGTCTCATTCGATTGCCCCCTTTCGATTGCGCAACTATGGAAGCGGCCAGCCGAGCCAAACCGCTTATGGGGCCAGAGTATACTCCGCCGCAGATGCCGCGGAGTGACATAGGGCCCGTGTGGCGCGGGCGCCCTCGCCCGCGGCCGTTGATGTTGGTGTTGGTTTTGATTTTGAGGTTGATTTTGATTTTGACCTGGATCTGGATCAGGCCTCATGTAGACGCTGACGCCTCTGTCCGCCTCAGTTCATGCGAAGCGACAAGGCAACACCAACCCTCACCAGACTGCCCAAAATGGTTTATCCTGTCTGATATGGATCACTTCGAAGTCTTGCGAGAAAAGATCAGCGGTCTGCGCGCGGAGATCGCTCAGATTCAGGAACTGAACCAGCACTATCGGCTTCATAATCGCGCCGACACGGAAGCGCAAATTGCTCATGGACAGAGACAGGAACGCCTGCAAGCCATCCAGCAGGAGCTAACCCGAGTCGCCGGCCTGGGCCGCAAAGTTCAGTCCATCGAAGAGGTAAAGGAAAAGCACCGCGCCAGCCTCCACCTGGTCAAGAAAGTTTCGTAATCTCATGTAGCGGCGGGCGCCTCGTCCGCCCCGATGTCGAGTGGCAACGAGGCGTCCCCGCGCGCTCTTGATTTCAGTTGGCCGAATGGTAGATGTCCTAAAGGGACAATGGTCTGTGCAAAAAGAAGTGATAAAATGGGCGAAAGGAAGGCGTATGATCGTCCTCCCGAGAGAGGTAAGCCATGGCTGACCGTCAGCAGTTTTTTCGTCCCGTAGAGCCGGACCCCGAGCTCGCAAGAATACTTGAAGCGTCGAAGGCGACTGCCGTGACCGAAGAGGAATTGCGGGAGCAGCGAATTAGCTTTGCATTTGGCAATGCCCCCCGTGGTTCGGAAAACCGGATTACCAAGGAGAGCGTTCGCGCGGCCTCAGAACATATCAAACTGCTGCCATAACGGCAGCCTCTACCTCTAATGTCTGTTAGAGAAAAAGACGATCCGGCGTTATACACGAAAATCCAAGAGCAGAATCTTCTTCGCCAGTACGACCTCCTATCAAACTGCATCGAAATCGGCCTCGAGAAGGGCATCGAAGCATTCGACAAGTACACGCTGTGGGCTCTGAACTACGCGGCAGTTTCTAACATTTGCCAACTGGGCGGGCGCTTTCGCGAGGGCCCGATACGAGTTGGGAATCACGTGCCCCCGCATTTCAAGGATGTACCCAATCTCATGGATTCGTTTTTCTCAATCATTCATGAGAACTGGACAATCATAGATCATCCAACCGCCCTTCCTGCTTTTGCCCTTTGGAACCTCAACTGGATACATCCGTTCATCGAAGGCAACGGAAGAACCGCCCGTGCTGCTTGTTACTACCTAATTTGTCTGAAGCAGGGCAAGATTCTAGGCGGCAAGAAAACCGTTCCAGAGCGCATTCGGGAAAACAGAGCGCCGTACATCGCTGGTCTGCAAGCAGCTGACCGCGCCTATGAACAGGGACAGTACGACATAACGGAACTTGCCAAATATTTGGAAGGTTTGTTGAAGGGCCAGCTCTCCGAGCCTTGAAGAGATTATCCGTAAGGAACACGGAAGCACTGAGCAATCAGCCACTGACGTTGCCTCACCGATGGGATAGCGCCAAGCCCGATTACAAGTCGATAATAGGTTTGAACAGCGATTTCATGGTCACCAGATTTTTGCCTTCAATTTCCTCAACATAAGGTACTTGGCTATCATCGAAGCCAAACCAACGATAGAGTTCGGCGCGCAGAACGAAAGCCATTCGCTCCGGTGTTTCGTCGAAAGGGACTGATACGTACAGTGCAGCGCTCGATGCTGGAGCCTCCTTGTCCGTGCTTGCGCTATGCATGATGTTTGGACGAGCTTCCAGTGAACTGAGGATCGGGAATTTGCCGTCCCGCTCCATATCAGCGAGGCCGATACAGAGTCTCAATTCTTTGGGTTTGGGCTCGGCGAACGAATAGATTTCTTTCACATACAGCGCGAACGTGTACGTGACTTCGGCTAGGACGAACGAGTTAATTCTGATTGGCTGACCGGGTCGAGGGGCCACATTCCATCCAATGAAGTCTTCATCACCAAGAACTATTACGATCAGCTCGCCGTCAACTGAGAGCTGTATCAACTTGTATCCTTGAATCATAATCCTTCGAATGGAGGCGCGAATTATCTCCGAAGGCTTATGGAGCGCAAAATCGAATCCAGAATCGCGCAGCTCCGGAGGGTTTTCTAGCGCTTTCACAAGGGGGTCTTCTCTCGACGAAAAAAGTGAGGGGAACGAAGCTGGCTGTTCGGGTGCCGCAATAAGCCAGAGCCGAGGACGGTCGCTTATTGCGCCTTCGACGCTAGCTCTTTGGAGATTTTCCTTGAGCTTCTTAGTCCGCTCCTCTCGAGAAGTAACCTCGCTAATTTGCGCTTGACGCAAGACTGCTGTCTCCAATTTCTCCAACCGCGTCTCAACACCTTGCTGAAACGATTGGTAGTTTTCAAATGTCAATCCCAGGTGCAGCAACTGCTGGAGACGCTGAACTACGACGGGTAAGCTGCGACTATCGAACCGCTCCGCATATCCAAACAAGATGCGTCGCTCCCTGCGTGCAATGCTATCCGTGGTTTTCACTATAAGAAATGGTTTGTCTAGCGCGAGCGAAGGAGAAATCTCCAAGACAACAATTCCCCTCTCGGGGTCGGTGTGAGTTTCGATAAAGCGCACACGAAGCGAATTGATAGACGGATAGATCCAGTCTCTCGCGACGTCGAGGTACTGTTCATCTCGCACGAGGCGCCTAGGAATCGGCCTTAGTTCTTGGGCGACGTCCGCCGGATGGTCGGGAATCCTGCCAGTCTTCACGCCAAGAACAATGAAACCTCCAGTCGTATTCGCAAACGTTGTCAGGTCTTTGGCGAGTTCAGTCTTCTGCTGATCATCCTCCAAACGATATGGTTCGCCCTTGAACTCGATGATTTCGTTCTCGGAGGCATCTACGAATTCCTCGATGGCCTTACGAGAGAGGATGTCTTCTATCGCCTCTAATGTGAGCTGTTTCGGTAACATGCGTTCACGGTGGTAAGGAGTATACCTTGGGCCTCCCACTAAGCACCCCCCGAACCTGTTGGTGGGGCGTATCTGCACTAGCCCCAGCGGACTAAGAGGGCTCCTCTCTCCCACTCATTACTATTCAGATTCCCCCGCTCACAAGCACCACACCTCCCACTTTTTTGCGAAACTCATAAGTACACACTCGCGCACCGAGAAATGTCAGACCGTCCACTCCACCTATTGCCGATCTTGATTCGTCCCCATGGTTCGACAAAAAAATAACGGGACGGCCAAAACCGTCCCGAAGGTCTTAACTGGGTACTAGGTACTAGGTACTAGGTACTGGGTACTGGCTACTTCCCCTTCAGCATCGTAACCACCCGATCAAAGTCTTCCAGGCTTGCGTACTCGATCGTGATCTTCCCTTTCCCCCGGCGGTCGCGGATGCGTACTCGCATTCCCAGCACCTGCTCCATTTGCCGCTGCGCCGCCCTCACATTCGGATCCACCCATCGCGCCTTGCCTCCCTGCTCGTCTTTCTGTCTTTGCAGGGGCATGTTCAGGTCCATCACCAGAGCTTCCAGTTGCTCCACCGACAGGTTCTCTTTCACTGCCTTGTCCGCCAACTTCTCGGCGTAAGACGGCTCGAGCAGATTCAGCAACACCCGCGCATGACTGAACTCCAGTTCGTCTCGCTGCAAATGAAACTGCACGCTCTCCGGCAGCCGCGCCAGCCGCATGTAGTTCGAAATCGTCTCCCGCGAAACTCCCACTCGCTTGCCAATCTGCTCTTGCGTCAATTGAAATTGCTGGCTCAGCATCACGAACGCCCTGGCCTGGTCCATGCAATTCAAATCCTGCCGTTGCAGATTCTCGACCACGGTCATCTCCGCGGCCTGCTGATCCGACACCGGGCGCAGAATCGCCGGCACCGTCTCTTTCTTCGCCAGCTTCGACGCTCGCCACCGCCGCTCGCCCGTGATGAGCACATACCGCCCGTCTTTGCCCGGACGTACCGTGATCGGCTGAATCACTCCGTTCGCCTGGATTGACTCTGCCAGTTCTCCGAGTGAGTTCCCGCCTTCCTCACTCTCATAGTCCGCAGTCATCCGCCGCGTCTGGTAAGGATTCGGATCGATCTTCTCGACCGAAATCTGCAAGACTGCTTCTCCATGCGCCCGCGGAGCCTGCGCCGAAATCTGGTCGATCACGATGCTGTTCGGCCCAGCCGCTGGCGCCCCCGGCAAGGGACGCGGCCCCCCCGGCAAAAGCGATTCCAACCCCCGCCCCAGAGCCTTGCGCTTGTCAGTACCCGCCGCTGGTTTCTCTTCAGTAGTGCCAGTCTTCTCAACGGTAGTAGTCATGATTTCTTAGCGTCCTTTGCGAGTCCTTGGCGACTTTTGCGTTCAAGATCTCTTGACTTTCCAACCCAAGCTCCAGGAGATACATCGACAATAATCAATCTAATACATTGACGACAATCGATCTATATTCTTGCCTTCTCTGGGTACTGGGTACTAAGTTCGGTTCGTAATATTCATCGTGATCAACTTGTTCCGTTCCTTCCACCGCTTCCATCGCGGCGCGTTGACCACTTGCTTCTCTTCCGCCTCGGCTGGCGCAGCCGCTTCTTCGATGACTTCGCTCCTCACCGCCAGCTCCGGCATGTCCCGTTCGATGATCTCTTTCGCCAGCTGGATATAACTCTCCGCCCCACGCGAGCGCACGTCATACATCAACGCCGCCTTGCCATGACTCGGCGCCTCAGCCAGCCGAACATTCCGCGGGATCGTCGTCTTCAAAAGCTTGTCGCCGAAGTAGCGCTTCAGTTCCGCCGTGACTTGCTGTGCCAGGTTGGTGCGATCGTCGTACATGGTCATCACCACGCCCTCGATCCCGAGCGTCGGATTCAAAGAGGCGCGTATGCGCTCAATCGTATCGAGCAGCTCAGACACTCCCTCAAGCGCAAAGTATTCCGCCTGCATGGGAATCAACACTGCATCGGCCGCAACCAGCGCATTGAGCGTCAGCAGATCGAGCGCAGGAGGACAATCCAGCACGATGAACTGGAAGCGATCGCGTATAGGCGCGAGCGCGTCGCGCAGACGAAATTCGCGTCTCTCCTGATCGATCAGCTCGATGTTGGCGCCGATCATGTTCTTGTGCGCCGGCACAATCCAAAGCTGCTCGAGTTCAGTGGGCTTGATGGCTTCTTGTGGAGTGGCTGCGCCCATCAAGAGATGGTAGGTGCTTATGCGTTCAGGATCTTTGACCAAGCCCAGGCCGCTCGAGGCATTCGATTGCGGATCGCAATCGATGAGCAGAGTGTTCACCTCTGCTGCGGCAAAGGACGAGGCCAGATTGATGGCAGTCGTAGTTTTACCCACGCCGCCCTTCTGGTTGGCAACCGCGATGACGCGTCCCATTGGATTTTTTGGAGATCGAGAGCAAACGCAGAATAGTCCGAATCAATCCGCGATTGCAATGACAGATTTAGGTGCAAAGGAATGATTGGGGCATACGGTTCAAGAGAAAGCCTCTCCAAGGGAATCGAAAGCAATTTTGCACAGTGTTCCATGTGGAACACATCGTCGATTTGCACAAGTGTTCCATGTGGAACGTTTCTGCAAAATGACACTATGTTCCACGTGGAACATAGTGCACTTCTTGCAAATCAACGTAATGTTCCACGTGGAACATCTGTGGAAAACTTTTGATTTCCCACTTACATTCTTCCAGAGACCGTAAGAATGTGTTGAAGAACCTCGAATGTGCTCCTAACTAGCAAGTTCCTTCCACTTTTACACTTTTGGTTCTGCCAGGAAGCGTCCCGATCAATAGAATTCGAGATTGCGAGAGCGGCAGGTTGACGGGTTGCTTCCAATTGAGAGCCGGGAGGAGTTGAGGGGATAGGCGCGCCTGGGGCGCACCGACCAGCAGGGCGAGAGTGCCGTGCGGACGGAGGAGCCGGGCGGCTTCGGGGAGAGCGTCTTCGAAGCGCTCCACTGCGCGAAGCGTGACAAGATCGGCGGAGGCGGCGGGGAAGTCGGCGGCGCGTCCGTTGAAGACTTCGACGTCGGAGAGCTGGAGAGCGCGGATCACCTCGCGTAAGAACGTGGCCTTCTTATGGTTCGATTCGATCAAGGTGAGATGGATGTCGGGGGCGTGGACCTTGATGGGGAGACCGGGGAAGCCGGCGCCTGAGCCGACGTCTGCCGCGGTCGCGGGTCGCCGGTCGCCGGCGAACAGGTGATAGGCGGCGAAGAGGGATTCACCGAAATGTCGTGACACGATATGTTCTTCATCGCGCACCGCGGTCAGGTTGATACGGGCGTTCCAGTGGAGTAATAGATCGATGTAGATCGATATATTATTCAGTTGTGTTTCGGTGAGCGGTTCGGGGAGAAATGGGGTCAGGAGTTTTTGGATGCGAGCCTGGTCCATCGGGAGGATTGTAACCGCGGGTGGGTTTCTTTCGCCCCTTCGAGTTTTGTAGCAGGGGAATCCCACCTTTGCAAAGTACGCAAAGGTGGGGCACCCGTCGGTTCGGTGAGTCCGGCAGGTCGCTTACTTCTTGGCCTTCGCCGGTTCTTTTTCGCCTATTCGTTTGCTTACGGCGAACTTCATCTTGCCGGCTTTCTTGTCGGCGTCGGCGATGACGTGGTCTCCGTGGAGAACTTCTCCGTCCAGAATCTTCAGCGCCAGCGGATCCTGCACCAGTTTCTGGATGGCGCGCTTCAGCGGGCGTGCTCCGAAGTTCGGATCGTATCCTTCGGTGAAGAGCAGTTCTTTGGCGGCGTCGGTCAGCTCAATCGAAATCTTGCGATCGGCCAGCAGGCGGCGCAGGTCTTCGAGGCGCAGCTCGATGATCTTCACCAACTGGTCTTTGCCCAGAGGGCGGAAGACGATGATGTCATCGACGCGGTTCAGGAACTCGGGCTTGAAGTGTCCGTGAAGCGCGTTGACTACTTCCTTGCTCGCGTTCTCGAAATCTTCGGGCGTGCGAATGTTCTCGGCCAGCAAATAACTGGAGCCGATGTTCGAGGTCATGATGATGACCGTGTTGCGGAAATCGACGGTGCGGCCCTTGCCGTCGGTAAGGCGGCCGTCGTCCATGATCTGCAACAGGACGTTGAACACATCCGGATGCGCTTTCTCGATTTCATCAAACAGGACAACGGCGTAAGGATGGCGGCGCACCTGTTCGGTGAGCTGTCCGCCTTCTTCATAGCCGACATATCCCGGAGGTGCGCCGATAAGGCGCGAGACGGCGTGCTTCTCCATGTATTCCGACATGTCGATGCGGATGAGGGCCTTCTCGTCATCGAACAGAAACTCGGCAAGGGCGCGGGCTAGTTCGGTTTTGCCGACGCCCGTCGGCCCCAAGAAGATGAACGAGCCGATGGGGCGCTTGGGATCGCTCAGTCCCGCGCGCGAGCGGCGGATGGCATTGGCTACGCGTTCGAGCGCGGCGTCCTGGCCGACCACGCGGTTGCGCAGTCGGTCTTCCATGTTAATGAGCTTTTTTACTTCGCCTTCGAGCATCTTGGAGACGGGGATGCCGGTCCATTTGGAGACGATGCGGGCGACGTCTTCTTCGTCGACTTCCTCTTTCAACATGCGTTGCGCGCCCTTGCCTTCCATCTTGGCGGTCAACGCTTTCAACTCTTCTTCGGTCTGGCGAATGAGGCCATAGCGAATTTCGGCGACGCGCTGCAGGTTGCCCTTGCGCTCTTCGGCCTGCTCTTCGGTTTTGAGCTGATCGAGTTTCTCTTTCAGCGGCGCACTTTGGCGATGGCTTCTTTTTCCTGTTTCCACTTGGCTTTGAGCGCGTTTGACTTCTCGCGAATTTCGGCCAGCTCTTTGTCGATGACGAGCAAGCGGTCGCGCGAGTTGGCGTCATCTTCTTTCTTCAGCGCCTGCTTTTCGATTTCAAGCTGCGTGGCGCGGCGCTCGAGTTGATCGATGTCGGTAGGCAGGGAATCGATCTGAATGCGCAGAGAAGCGGCAGCCTCGTCGATCAGATCAATCGCCTTGTCCGGAAGAAAACGGTCGGAGATGTAGCGATGCGATAGCGTTGCTGCTGCGACGATTGCCGAATCTTTGATGCGCACGCCGTGATGCACTTCGTAACGCTCTTTCAGTCCGCGAAGAATGGCGATGGTGTCTTCGACGTTGGGTTCGCCGACGAAGACGATCTGGAAGCGGCGTTCGAGGGCTGCATCTTTTTCGATGTACTTGCGATATTCGTTGAGCGTGGTGGCGCCGATGGCGCGCAGCTCTCCACGAGCGAGCGCGGGCTTGAGCATGTTGGAAGCGTCGATGGCGCCTTCGGAGGCTCCCGCGCCGACCAGCGTATGTAGCTCGTCGATGAAGAGGATGATCTTGCCTTGCGAGTCTTCGATTTCTTTTAAGACGGCTTTGAGGCGGTCTTCAAACTCGCCGCGGTATTTCGCTCCGGCCAACATGGAGCCGAGGTCGAGCGAGATGACGCGCTTGTTCTTGAGAACTTCAGGCACGTCGCCGGAGATAATGCGCTGGGCGAGTCCTTCGACGATAGCGGTCTTGCCGACGCCGGGCTCGCCGATGAGCACAGGATTATTTTTAGTGCGGCGAGAAAGGACCTGAACGACACGGCGGATTTCTTCGTCACGTCCGATAACGGGGTCGAGCTTGCCGCGGCGGGCCTGCTCGGTTAGATCGCGGGCATAGCGTTCGAGGGCCTGGTACTTGGCCTCGGGATTCTGATCGGTGATGCGCTGCGAACCGCGGACCGAGGTCAAGGCTTTCAGAATGGCGTCGTAGGTGGCGCCATGGCGGGCGAGGATCTCCTGGGCGGCGTCGCGCTTGAGGTGCGTCGCAGCAAGCAAAAGGTGCTCGGTGGAGACGTACTCGTCCTTGAAATTGTCGGCCTCTTTGAAGGCGCGCTCCAGCAACTGATTCATCGCCGAAGACATGGCGGGCTGGTTGGCGCCTCCGGAAACTTTGGGCAGACGCTCGACTTCCTTGTTCAGATCGCTGAGCACGGCCTGCGGGCCGATGCCGATTTTTTCGAGGATGGGGGGAACGATGCCTTCCTTGTCTTCGAGGAGAGCGATCAGCAGGTGAACGGGCTGCAGTTCGGGATTGCCGTTTTCCGACGCGACTTCGTTGGCGCGCTGCACGGCTTCCTGCGCTTTTACGGTGAATTTGTCCCAACGGATGGGCATGGGGTACTCCTAAAGATTTTGTAATCTGGTAATCGGGTAATTTGGTGATTTACGATTGCCCGATTACAGGATTGCAAAACAATGTTTAGTGTCGAAAAGCATTCGCCAGCAATTTGCCACCGAACGCGATCCAGGGAAGTGCTAGGACGAACATGAATACTCTGAACCAGACCGGAGCTGGTTCGGAGAAGCCGAAATACAAGAGTGCAAACCCGGGGCTCAACCACAGTAGCGCAAATAAACCCAAACCTATTCGCTGAACGAGGGTGGCGTTGGGCGAACCCTTCCAAAGAAATCCGTCCAACGTGATGCCATTCCTCAGGGTATCGAGCCAGAGAGTATTCTTCTGCCTGTCTTCAAGTTCGCGCATCGGCCTCGATCGTTTTGATGTTGTCATGTGGCCGCAAGCGCAGGAAATTCGTGCGGCTTTATTATGCGCCAGAGTCGGTTGCCGCTCGCTGCAATGTTTCTTTCGCCCCTTCGGGGCTGGATTGGTTTTTCATTTGGCACCCACGGCTTGCGCCGTGGGCTTTATTCTTGCGCCGCTTCGCGGCTGGCCGGTCCGCTTCCTTTTAGAGTTGCGACGACTGCGGTTGGCTTCTTAAATTACCAATTTACCCGATTGCAAAATTGCAAAATGAAGGGAGGCGGTCACCTCTGCCGCCTCCCCGGCCCTCGTCGCTTCGCGACATCGGGGGCGGACGAAGGCGTCCGCCCCACACAAGCCACTCCCGCTTGAGTCGTTCTTATGCGGCTTTGCTGGGGGCTTTGCTTTCCACGGTCTTGTCCGAGCCGACGTTAACCTTGATCTGCTTGGGCTTAGCTTCGGCCTTCTTGGGCAGAGTGATCTTCAACACGCCCTTCGAGTAGTCGGCGGTGACTTTCTCCGCGTCGACGGTCTGGGGCAGAGTGAACGAGCGGGTGAAACTTCCGTAGCTCGATTCCACGCGACGGAAGTTCTCTTCTTTCTCTTCTTTTTCGAACTTTCGTTCGCCGTGCACGGTAAGCGTGTTGTTCTCGATGCGGATATCGATATCTTTCTCGTCGATTCCGGGTACCTGGACTTTCAAAGTCACGTTGTGCTCGTCTTCGTAAACGTCGACTGCGGGCGCGAAAGCGCTGGTGGCCAGGGCTTCATCGCGGCCTTCGGAGCCATAGGAATCACGGAAAAGGCGATTCAGGCGGTCTTGAACGGTGGTGAACTCACGGAAAGGATCCCAACGGGTGATGACGGTCATGTGCAACTTCCTCCTCTGAAATTTTGGCTTTACCGCTCCATTAGATCATTGGATGAGCGATCAGCTCGAATAGAAGCATAAAATATGAGTGTATTATTGTCAAATGACAAATAAATCTATTGTTATAAATAGTTTAGCTGGTATATTACGCGTTCTCATCGAACAAGGCAGACACGGGGTCTCTCGACTGCGTAGATGCGCGCGTCGCTTGCATCTTCTCCGCTCGAGATGACAGCGAGGGGTGCTCTCCATGGACGGTTTTCGCGGGCGAGGGCGCCCGCGCCACATTTCAGCTCGCCGCCAGGATCAGGCACTTCAGGTACGAGGTTTCGGGAACGCCTAGCAATACGGGATGGTCTTTGGCGGCGCCGCGCTTTTCGAGGAGACGGGTGGGGCGGTGAGCGTCTCGGGCAGCGGCGGCGACTACTTCGACGAAGTCTGCTTCTCCGACGTGGTACGAGCAGGAGCAGGTCACCAGGATTCCTCCGGGGCGCAGCATTTTGAGGGCGCGGAGGTTGAGTTCTTTGTATCCGCGGAGGGCGGTGTCGAGGTTCGCTTTGCTCTTGGCGAAGGCCGGAGGGTCGAGGACGATGGCGTCGTAGCGGTGGTTGGCAGCGGAATAATCTTTGAGCAGGTCGAAGGCGTTGGCTTCGATCCATTCGATCTCGCGACGATTGAGGGCGGCGTTCTGGTCGGCGACTTCGAGGGCGGGACGCGAGCTGTCAACGCCCGTGACTTTTTCGCAAGTCTGGGCGAGGTGGAGGGCGAATCCGCCCTGATAGCAGAAGACGTCGAGGGCTTCGCCGCGGGCGTAGCGGGCGGCGGCCGAATAGTTTTCGCGCTGGTCGAGAAAGGCTCCGGTCTTCTGGCCTTCGAGCGCGTCGAAATGAAATTGGACCCCGTTCATGGTGAAGATGGTTTTTGCTTTTTCTCCTTGCAGCAGGCCGGAAGCGCGCGGCGGCAGTTGTTCGAGTTCGCGGACGCGGGCATCGACGCGCTCGGCGATGGAGGCGGGCTTCAGCGATTCATTCAGTTCGGCGACGATGGTGTCGCGCTGTGCGTCCATGCCCTGCGTAACGATTTGCAGCGACAGCATGTCGTTGTAGCGATCGACGATGAGGCCGGGAAGGAAGTCGGCTTCGCTGAAGACGACGCGGTAGGCGTCGGTGTTCTCGACTAGGGGCGCGCGGTATTGGATGGCGTTGCGAGTCCGTTCGCGGATGAGCTCGGGAAGGTCTCGTACGCTTCCGGTCGACAACATGCGGATGGCGATTTGCGAGGAACTGCTGTAGAGAGCTGTGCCCATCGGTTTGCCGCGTTCGTCGAGAACGGTGACGAGCGAGCCGGGAGGGATGCCGTTGGCGGAGAGGTCGGAGCGGTAGACCCAGACGTGTCCGTCTTTGAGGCGGGTGGCGCCGCGGCGGGAGAGTTTGATGGCGGGAGAAGGCATGGGTGAATACTAAACCGTGAGGGATGGGATCGTGGAATCCCACCTTTACAACAAACGCAAAGGTGGGGCACCCCGGCGACCTCAGTCCTATTCACCGCTGTTTGCACCCGGTGCCTTGCGACGACGCTTGGCCAAAGGCGCACTGCGAATCACGATCAGCGCCAGACCTGTTGAGAGGGGAGTCACATATATCCACTCTCGCAGATCGAATGCCTTTGCGAGGCCTATAGTAAGAAGACTTACAGCGGCCAAGAGAGCTGAGAAATAGAGCAGCGCACGAGGACGGATTGTCGTAAAAACCCGCAGCAACAAAACCAAAATCCCGATTGTCAGTGGGACCGCTAAAGCTTCTGGTATGGCAACAAGCCGTCCAAGCTCTTTGGAAGATAGAATCACTGCGCTCGCCATCACCAAGAATAAACCGAACTCAAATAGATTCATCGGTTACACCCACATTTCGGTTTGACAAGGCTCGAAGTAACATTTGAAGCGCCAATCACAGCAAGCCAGCCACCGGCGTTGGTCCAGTTCCGATTGTGGCGGCGTAGTCGGCCCAGTTGCGCCCAAGCCAAACGCTGAACTCCATCTATAGTCTGAAAGAAGGTAGGTTCCTCCCAACAGGGCGGGCCGACGGTGGAGGTATCTTACTCCATCAGAACTGCATTTGTTTTGAGGGATAGAGTTCGCGGGCGAGGGCGCCCGCGCCACATTTACGGCTTAGCTGGCGAAGGGGTGTTCGGCGGTGACGGCTTCGTCGGGGCGGGGCTTGGAGCGTGGGCTGGCGTCGGCGCGGGCGGCTTGCAGGTCGACGTGCAGCAGATCGAGGACGGTCATGGGCATCTCGGTGCCCCAGGACTCGAGCTCGGCGTCGTCAAAATTGCCGTTGAGGCGGATGGTGTCATCGGTCATGTCTTCAGGGAAGGCGAGAGTGTATTTGCCTTCGCGGATGAGAACGTCTCCAATTTCGCGGCCGTTATTGAAGTCGTAAATGCGGCGGCTGGAATTGCCGGACTCGTTGTTGTAAACGAGAAGGACTTCGCCGTGGTCCTGGAAGCTGGGGCGATAGAACCAGGCCTGGGGAGCGTCGGACTTGGGGCGAACACGGCGGCGATGATGGGGCGCGTTGGAAGGCGCGGCGACGACCTCTTTCGCGGGATCGAAAAACAGAATGCGCTGGCAGGATTCGCATTCGATCACTTTGCCGCTTTTTACCTCGTTGTAAGTCTGCGGGCGCAGCATGACCTGGCAGGCGGTGCACTTCTGATTGAGGACTTCGGAGATGCCGCTGCCGCGGAATTTGGAGACGCGCTCGAAGTGGCGGAGCAGATCAGGATCAATGCCGGAGCGGAGATCGTTGCGCTTGGCGTTCCATTCGACGAGTTCTTTTTCGTCTTTGGCAGTGCGCTCGCGGGCGTCGGCTTTTTCTTTTTCGATCTCGGCCATTTCGGCTTTGAGGTCGGCCTCGGCGGCCTTGACTTTCTTCTCGCGCACCTCGGCATTGAGCATGAGCTCGAGGATCTTGTCTTCCTGAGCGCGGATCTCCTGCTCCGAAAATTGAATCTCGTGCAGCAGCGCTTTGTATTGCTCGTTGGTTTTTACGTCGAGAGATTGATCGCGGTACTTGGAAATCTTCCCCTGCAGTTCCTGAATGGTGGCTTCGTGCTTGCGCCGGGCGGCTTCGTCGGCTTTAACGGCGGTCTTGGCATTTTCGAGAACCGCCTTGGTGCCTGCCAGCTTCTGCTCGATGGCGGCGACTTTTTTTGGGAGCGAGGCGATTTCTTCTTTGAGACGCAGGATGTGCCGATCGGCGTCCTGCACTTCCATGAGCTTTTGCACGTCGGAAGGCATGGGATGTATTGATTTTAACACGTTATGGACACGATCCCCGGCTATTGCTGGGTGCCGGCCGGCGAAGACCTCACCTGAGGCGGTGACTTTAATCACAGACACAAGTGCGGTGGCGCCGTCCAATCCTGGGATGACGGTCTCTACGTTTGCGGCGATGAAGGCGAGCATTGTCGAAGGCGCGCCAGAGCATGCGTCAGCGCTGGCGAAGCAGGCGCTGGCGGAGGGGATTGCTGCGCTGGATGCGATCAACCTGGGATTCGTTCCCGGCATGCATGAAGTGGGCGACCAGTACGCACAGCGCAAGATGTTCTTGCCCGACATGCTGGCCTCGGCGGAGGCCATGAAGGCCGCGATGGCGGTGCTTGATCCCGAACTGCGGCGCGAGGGAGGCGAGCAGCCTTGCGCGGGGACGGTGGTGCTGGGATCCGCGAAGGGGGACATCCACGAAATTGGGAAGATTCTGGTGGGCACTCTGCTGACAGCGCACGGATTCAAAGTCTATGACCTGGGCGTGGACGTGAGCAGCGAGAAGTTTGCGGCAAAAGCGTGCGAGGTCGGAGCGGATGTGGTGGGAGTTTCGGCGCTGTTGACGACGACCATGGTGGGACAGAAATCGGTGATTGAGAAGTTTGACCGCGACGGCCTGCGTCCGAAGATGCGCGTGATTATTGGCGGGGCTCCGGTAGGCCGCAAGTGGGCTGACGAGATTGGGGCGGACGGTTTTACGAAAGATGCAGTGGCTGCGGTCGAACTGGTGCGATCGCTGGTGAGGCATGAGTGAGTTTGCGTCCTAAACTCGAATTGCTCGACCGGGAGATGCTTGACCGCATTCTGGGCGAGGCTTTCGCGCTGCTGCGGTTGCCGGGAGTGAAGGTAGGCGATGCGGAGGCGCGAGATCTGTTGGCGTCGGCGGGCGCGAAGGTGGAAGCGGAGATTGCCCACATCCCGGAGGCGCTGGTGCGGCGGGCGCTCGAGAGCGTGCCGCGGGAATTCTTTTTGTACTCGCGGTCCGGGGAACCGGCGGTGCATTACGGGGGAGACCGGGTTCATTTCGATCCCGGATCGTCGTGTCTCGACATTCTCGATAGCGAGACGCAGCTGCCGCGTCCGGCGATGGCGGACGATCTGGTGCGGCTGGTGCAAGTGGCGGAGATGTTGCCGCAGTTTGCCGCGCAGTCGACGGCGATGGTGTGCAACGACGTCCCCAGTGAGACCGGCGACTGGTACCGGCTTTTGCTGGTGCTGTGGTATTCGAACAAGCCGGTGGTGACAGGATCGTTCAGCGCGAAGACGCTGCGCACGATGCTGGAGCTTTTGGGAGCGGATGCGGGAGGAGCAGAGGCTTTGCGGGCGCGTCCGCGAGCGGTGTTCGATGTGTGTCCTTCGCCGCCGCTGAATTGGTCAAGTTTTGCGGCGCAGAACCTGATCGAGTTGGCGCGGGCTGGAGTTCCGGCAGAGATGATTCCAATGCCACTGGCAGGGGCCACGGCCCCAGTTACGTTAGCTGGAGCTATCGTGCAACATGCGGCGGAGGCGCTGGCGGGAATCGTAATTCATCAGCTAGCTGCGCCGGGCGCGCCGCTGGTGTGGGGAGGCGCTCCAGCGATTTTCGACATGAGCAGCGGGAACACTCCTATGGGAGCGATTGAAACCGCGATGCTCAACGCGGGATGCGCGCAAGTCGGCAAGTCATTGAACATGCCAACCCACGGATACCTGGTGGCGAGCGATTCGCGAAGTCTTGATATGCAGGCAGGCATGGAGAGCGGTGCGTCGGCGGTGCTGGGGGCGCTGGCGGGAATCAACATGATTTCGGGCGCGGGCATGCTGCACTTCCTCTCTTGTCACAGCGTGGAGAAGTTGGTGCTCGACGCAGAGTCGATTGCCAGCGCGCAAAGGTTGATCGAGGGCATCCAGGCGCGAGGGGAGACATTGGCGACCGCGATGTTCGCTCAAGTTGGGCTGACGGGAGAATTCCTGAAGCTAAAGGAAACGCGGGCGCTGTTTCGTAGCGAGCAGCATTTCCCCTCGGACGTGATTGATCGCGGCGCGGGGGTTGGTGATTTGATCACACGTGCGCGGGGTAGAGTCCACGAGTTGGTGGAGGGGTACCGGCGTCCCGTGATTTCCGCGGAGGTGGAGGCCAATCTCCTGGCGATTGCGAAGAGCGAAGGTGGGGATTGTTTGCCGGGGATTTTGGAGCAAGTTGGTCTCGCTCCGAGCAGGTGAAGCGGTTCCTTGATACGAACTCGTCGATCCAGGCGCCGCGACCGCCCTCGTCGCTTCGCGACATCGGTCGCCGGCGGAGCGCCCGTGCCACATGGGCAGTTAACCTTGCGGTGTGATTGCGGCGCGTGCTTCCCACCGCTTCCACGGTGTACACTTTTCAGCCCAGCCTATGAGAGTCCATTTGGTCGTGAGATCCCTGCGCGTTGGCTTCCTGGTCTTCGTGTTGATGGCTTGCGGTTTGGCGCAGACAGAGAAGCGCGCGCTGACCATCGAATCGATTTTTGCGGATGGCGGCATTACGGGCCGCGCGCCGGAAAACGTGAAGTGGGGGAGAGGCAGTAAGACCTTTTCTTTCATTCAGCGGGATGACTCGGGCGAGCAGGGGCAGCTTTGGACGTTTGACGCCACGACCGGCGAAAAGCGCGTGCTGCTCAACCAAAGTAAGCTCGCGCCCCTGTCTCCGCCGCTAAGCACGTTCAAGGACGATCGCGAGCGAGAACGCGTGACGCGCTACCACCAGGCGACGTATCTCTGGTCGCCGGACTCTTCGCATTTGTTGTTCAGCCCGCGCGGGCAGCTTTGGCTTTATGCGGTCGATAACGGCGTGGGCGTGCAATTCACTTCCGATCCGGAAGAGCATCTCGATCCCAAATTCTCGCCTGATGGCACCCGGATTTCCTACGTTTACAAACACAATTTGTACGTGCGCTCGATCGCTGGAAATAAAGTGGAACAGCTCACTAAAGACAAAGATGAAAACATTCTGAATGGTGAAGTGGATTGGGTATACGCGGAAGAGTTGGAGGTGCGCAGCAATTACTTCTGGTCGCCGGACGGAAATGAAATCGCCTTTCTGCAGATGGACGAGACGCAGGTGCCAACGTATCCCATTACCGACTGGCTACCCACTCATCCGAAGGTCGATCTGGAAAAGTATCCCAAGGCGGGAGATCCCAACCCAGTGGTGCGGATCGGCGTGGTGGATGCGAAGGGCGGCAAGCCGAAGTGGATTTCGCTGAGCAAGGATCCCGACATTTATATTCCGCGCTTTGGGTGGGTGCGCGACGGGCTTCTGTGGGCCGAGGTCATGAATCGTGCCCAGGATTCGATGGAGTTGTATTTTGTGGATGCCCACTCGGGGAAATCGAGCCGGGTGCTCGCCGAGACGATTAAGGACGGCTGGATCAATGTGAACGACGATTTCCAGATTCTCGATTCAGGCGATCGCTTCCTGTGGTCGAGCTGGCGTGACGGGCATACGCAGCTTTATCTGTACAGTTTCGATAAGGCGAATCCTTTAGCGGCGGACGCGAAGGTCGAACACCAGGTGACGCAGGGCGACTTCGAGATGCTGGGCGTCGAGGCGTTGGACGAAAAGGCAGGCGTGGTTTATTTCAGCTGCAATAAAGATGACCCACGCCAGCGCCAGCTCTATGCGGCGAAGCTCGATGGCTCCGGGATGACGCGGGTGTCGAAAGAAGATGGCACGCACGAGGTGAATTTCTCCGGCGATGCGAAGCATTATCTGGATACGTTTTCGACAGCGACGACGCCTCCGCGATTGCTGACGTGTGTCGTGGGCGGCGAGTGTACACCGGTCTGGGAGTCGCGCAGTGTGGAGGCGTACGACCTTATCCCACCGAAATTTTTGGGGTTTAAGGCCGATGACGACACGGTGTTGTATGCGGAACTGGTGCTGCCTCCGCCGGAGGTGGCGAAGGAACATTTGCCTGTCATCGTTCACATCTACGGTGGTCCGGCCGCGGCGCTGGTGCAAAACGCGTGGGGCGCGAGCGGCGGCCATTCCGACGATTTGTTTCTGCAGATGATGGCGAAGAAGGGCTTTGCAATATTTACCGTGGACAACCGCGGAACACCGGGACGCGATCGCAAGTTTCAGACAGCAATCCGCAACCAGTTTGGGGCCGTGGAATTGAAAGATCAGTTGGCGGCGCTGACACAGCTTTTCGCGCAGTACCCGCAACTCGATCGCAGCCGGGTGGCGATTTGGGGATGGAGCAACGGGGCCTCGATGACGCTCTACGCGCTGACACATTCAGACGCGTTTAAGGCGGGCGTGGCCGTGGCTCCGGTGACCGACTGGCATTTGTACGACTCGATCTACGCCGAGCGCTACTTGGGGCAGCCGAGCGATAACTCCAAGGGGTACACGGAGGGATCCCCGGCGAAGGCTGCCGAGAATTTGCATGGATCGTTGTTGCTGGTGCATGGCACGAGTGATGACAACGTGCATTTTCAGAACAGCATTCAGATGACGGAAGCGCTTGTCAAAGCGGGGAAGCAGTTCAGGTTCATGGCGTATCCGAATAAGACGCACGGGATCGCAGGGATGACGGACCGGGTGCATTTGTTTCATATGATTGAGGATCATTTGGAGCGGGAGTTGAAATAATCACGTAGCCCGGCCGCCTCGTCCGGGCGGTTTTCAGAAGGACGCATGCAGCGCATCACCCTTGGCGATTTTGAACTGACGGCGGTTTCTGACGGCATCTATCACTCCGATGGCGGAGCTTTCTTTGGCGTTGTGCCCAAGAGTTTGTGGAAGCGCAAAGTCGAGGTGGACGAGAACAATCTGATTCCCGTGGGGTTGAATTCCATTGTCGTGCGAACCGGCGATCACACCGTATTGATCGAGACTGGGATCGGCAACAAGGGGTCGGAAAAGATGGTGAAGATTTACGGGCAGCCGGCGGAGTTGCTCGACAATCTTTCCGCGGCGGGCTTCGCTCCCGAAGATATCGACATCGTCATCGACAGCCATCTGCACTTCGATCACTGCGGTTGGAATACCGTCCGCAAGGGCGATCAGATCGTGGCCACGTTTCCGAAGGCGAAGTATTACGTGCAGGAAGGCGAGTGGAAGCACGCACATGAGAACCAGCGCGATGGGGTGAGCTACTTCACGGAGAATTACGATCCGCTGGTCGAGAGCGGGCAGATGACTTTGCTCAAGGGGGATGCGGAGATTGTGCCGGGAGTTTCGGTGCGGGTGTATCCGGGGCATACGCGGGATATGCAGGCGATCTTGATTCAGAGCGGAGGCAAAACGGCTTGCTATATCTCTGACCTGATTCCAATGAGCACCCATCTCGATGTGAGTTGGGTGATGGCGTTTGATCTCTATCCCATGGAGACGATCGAGAGTAAGAAGCGGTATTACGCGGAAGCGCTGCCGGGGAAGTGGCTGACCTTGTTTACACATGATCCGAAGATGCCTTGGGCTTATGTGGAGAAGGACGGGTTGGGGAAGATGGTGGCCAAGTCGGTGTTGTAACGGCTCATGTGGGAACGGGCGCCTTCGCCCGTTCAGGTCGAGCGATTAGCTCGACAAAAGCTCTTAGCCGCAGAGGGCGGCCGACGGTTCGCAGAGATCGCGAAGGTTTTCAAGTGGTTAGGGTTCGCGGGCGAGGGCGCCCGCGCCACACAATTGCAGGCGGGCCTCGAAAAAGTTTTCAACTCTGCCGAGGATTTCCGGGGCGGCTTTTGCTTCGTAAATTGTTTTGCGAAGGGCGGCGCCTCCGGGGACGCCGTGGGTGAACCATGAGGCGAATTGTTTCATCTTGCCCGGCGCGTCGGGGAGTTCTTCCTCGACCAGCATCTGAAAATAGGTGCGGATCATCTGGTAGCGGTCGAATTCGGTGGGTTCTTCGTAAAGCGGACCCTCAGCGGCTGAATTTCCGTTAGCGTTTACGGCACGACTGAAGTCGTGCCCTTCCCGGGCTGGTCCCGCATTTTCGAAACCGATTGCTTTGTGCTTTTCCGTGGCCGGCGGTACGCCGGCGGTACTTTTCCCCACCCGCTCCGTGTATTGGGCGATTTGGCGGAAGATCCATGGATTTGAGGCGGCGGTTCGCCCGATCATGACCGCGTCGCAGCCTGTCTGAGTCACCATCGCGCTCGCGTCTTCGGGAGTGCGGACATCGCCGTTGCCGATCACGGGAATCTTTACGGCATCTTTGACGGCGGCGATCCAGTCCCAACGGGCTTGTCCCGTGTATCCTTGCTCGCGGGTGCGGGCGTGGAGAGCGACGGCACACAGACCGCAATCTTCGGCCATCTTGGCTAGTTCGACGCAGACGATTTCCTGATCGTTCCATCCCGCGCGGAATTTCACGGTAAAAGGAATCTTCACGGCGGCACGCACCGCTTTGAATATCTCGCCGATGGCGGGCAGGTCGCGCAGCAGCCCGGAGCCTCCGTTGCACTTCACGACTTTTTTCGCGGGACATCCGAGATTCAAGTCGACCAGATCGAAGCCAAGGCCTTCGACGATCTTTGCCGCCTCCGACATCACCTTGGGATCGCTGCCGAAAAGCTGGGCTGAAATGGGATGCTCGTCTCCGTAGAAAGTCAGGTAGCGCTCGGCCTTGCGGTCTTTGTGGCGCAGGATGCCGTCGGCCGACGTGAACTCGGTCATGATGAGCCCGCATCCGCCGAGGTTGCGGATGAAGCGGCGGAAGACGGTGTCGGTGACGCCAGCCATGGGTGCGAGCACGGTAGCGGGAGAGATGGTCACGCCTCCGAGAGACACGGATGCCGGGACCGGCATGTCGGCGGTTCGCGCCTCGGGAGGATTTTCCCAATACTTGCGCACGTGGCTATTTTAACTGGCTTTCCCCGCAATTGGCGGATGTGTCACAATCGCAGTAACCCGAGGCGTATCCCATGGAAGAATCGTCGAACTCCCCTTCATTGTCTGCTGCTGACTCAAAAAAATGGATTGTGCGGATTGTGCTCGCCCTCGTCCTGGGGCAGGCGATCTGGGGACTGGTGGTGGCCCTGACCGCGCATTTGCTGGTGCCGCTGACAGCGCGTGTCATGGGCGGTGACCCGGCTTCTCCGCTGTACCTGGGCAAGGGAGACATTGATGTTCCCGCGCTGTTTATTGCGATTCTGGAGTTCTGCCTGGCGGGGATTGTGGCGGCGATCTTGAATTCTTGGGTGCAGAAGGGACGTAGAGTAGTGCTAAAGAGGGTGGCTACAGCTCCGGGATCGTTGTCGCTGCAGAGCGTGGTAGCTCCCCCGGTCGCGAAGCCGGTTCCTGCGGCCGCGCCTGCGGCAGTTGCTGCGAAGCCCGCGCAGTTCGTCCAACCTGCCGCAGTTCAGCCCACTCCGGCGGCACCTCCGGTCGCAGCACCCGTGGCGGCGAAGCCTGCGCCGCCAGCGGCTCCCGCTAAACCAGCGAAGCCCAAAGAGGTTTATTACAACATCGTGGGTGATCCGATCACGATGGATGACGAATAGCACCGCAGCGGCTAAAGCCTTCCTCTGATCCGCCGTTTTTCGGTATGGCTGAAGCCATACCCTGATACGAAGCCCGAGACGGACTTCGAGAGCGTGGATAGAATTCCTCCTTTCGCGCAGAACAGATTCGTATCAGGGCACGCCTTCAGGCGTGCCAATAGCCGCTACCTCCCGACCGCCTTTAGGCGCTGGAGAGCGCCGTCGCTTGGCCTCGGGACCTCCGAGGCGGCTGTCGCTACGCGCCCGGCAAAGAGAAAAGCCTCCGCAAAGGGAGGCTTTTGAACTCTTACGCTGGGGCGACTTACTTCTTGGCTGCTTCCGCCTTGGCGGCATCGCTCTTGGCGTACTTGCGGCGGAAACGCTCCACGCGGCCCGCGGTATCCATGAGCTTCTGCTTGCCAGTGAAGAACGGATGGCAGTTCGAGCAGATTTCTACGTGGATGTCGCCCTTGTGGGTCGACCGGGTAGTGAAATTGTTGCCGCACGCGCACATCACGCGTATTTCGTTGTAGTTCGGATGAATTGCTGCCTTCATGGGACTCTGACCTCTTTTCGGAACCTTTAGATTCTATAGGAGGGGCGGCGGATTCAGCAACCCTGCACGCCTCGCTAAGCGGCTTGCTTTCATCAGCGAAGGACCTCCTCGCTTAGCGTCGGCCCGGACGAGGCGTTCGGGCTACGTAAATAACAAAGGCGGCGAGGATTTGACCCTGCCGCCCTACCCCGGAAACCTTGGGCCCCTATTTTCGGTTGACTGCCTTTTTTAGTTCTGCTCCTGGAGTGAACTTCGCAACCTTGCGGGCTGCGATTTTCAGAGTGGCGCCTGTCTGCGGATTGCGTCCGTTGCGGGCCTTTCTCTGGGACACGGAGAAGGTACCAAAACCAATCAAGGCCACTCGATCTCCCTTTTTCAAAGCGGCCGTGATGCTCTCTACCGAGGTGTCGATGGCAGCAGCGGCTTGCGTTTTGCTGATACCGGCACCGCTTGCAATGCGGTCAATGAGATCGGCTTTATTCATCTTCTCTCCTGGCAGGTTTCTTTGTGGTGCACACAGCGAACTCCAGGGGAGGGAGATCGGCGCTCGCTGATAAGGGAAACCCGGCGGCCCTATTTAGCTCCGGGTTGTACCGTCGTGTCAACTGTGAAAATCCGCGACAGATGCCTTGTTTGAGCCCTCGCGGTTTGCCGGACCTCGGTGTCCGGATTCCAGACACCAAAGGAAAACCATTCTTCTCACGCCGGTTCGCGCAAGAAGAATGGTTTATTTTTGCGAAAACGATGTTGACGTTACTCGCGAATGGTTGTCAGCAGGTTCGAAGGGCAATCGCCCAGAATCGGCTGGCAGCCTGCGTCGGGTCCCTTTCCTGAATACGCCGGGGCTTTGCTCGGCGTGAATTGCGCAGCTTCGGTGGATCCCGTAAGCGCCGTTATGGACGATGTCCCGCCCGCGATCACCTGAGTGACGGCGTCGAAATATCCGGTGCCGACGAAGCGCTGATGCTTCACGGCTTCGTATCCGTAATCGCGTTCGCGGCTGAATTCCTTTTCCTGCAAGCGGCAGTAGGCGGTCATGGCGTCGGTCTTGTAGGCGCGAGCCAGCTCAAACATCGACAGGTTCAGCGCGTGGAAGCCGGCTAGGGTGATGAACTGGAACTTGTATCCCATGGAGGCCAGTTCGCGCTGGAACTTCTCGATGGTGGCGTCGTCGAGATTCTTTCTCCAATTGAACGACGGCGAGCAGTTGTAGGCCAGCATCTTGCCGGGGAACTTCTCGTGGACCGCGTCGGCGAACTCGCGGGCTTCCTCGAGAGAAGGATGCGAAGTCTCGCACCAGATCAGGTCGGCGTAAGGCGCGTAAGCGATGGCGCGAGCGATGGCCGACTTGATGCCGCCGCGAATGCAGTAAAAGCCTTCCGGAGTGCGCTCTCCCGTCAGGAATTCGCTGATCGCGCGGATCGATATCGCTAGTCAGCAGGTGGGCGCTGTCGGCGTCGGTGCGGGCCATGATCAGCGTGGGCACGCCCATGACATCGGCGGCCAGGCGGGCGGCCACCAGCTTCTGAATGGCTTCGACTGTCGGCACGAGCACTTTGCCACCGAGGTGTCCGCACTTTTTCGCGGAGGAGAGCTGATCTTCAAAGTGAACGCAGGCTGCGCCGGCTTCGATCATGGCTTTCATCAGTTCGAAGGCATTCAGGTTGCCGCCGAATCCGGCTTCGGCGTCGGCGATCATGGGCGCGAACCAGTGAACGTCATCCTTGCCTTCGGCGTGGTGCACCTGGTCGGCACGTTGCAGCGCCTGGTTGATGCGCTTAACCAGGTTGGGCACGCTGTCGGCGGGATAAAGGCTCTGGTCGGGATACATCTGTCCCGCATCATTGGCGTCGGCGGCGACTTGCCAGCCGCTCACGTAGATGGCTTTCAGGCCGGCCTTCACTTGCTGCACGGCCTGGTTGCCGGTCATGGCGCCCAAAGCGCGCGACGTAGGTCTCCGACTGCAGCAGATCCCACAGACGCTCCGCGCCTTGCTGGGCGAGCGTGTACTCGATTTTCATCGAGCCGCGAAGCTTATCGACGTCCTGCTCGGTGTAGGGGCGGGTGATGCCATCCCACCGGCCGTTGGTTTTCCCGTTGCTGCGTTTCGAGCCGTTTCCGTTCGTTGCCATGTGTTCGTCCTTCTGCGCCGGTCCTGGCCGGCGTTGAGTGTTGTTAGTGCGGGTCAATTTCGCCGTTCACGATCATCGCTTCGCTGATCCGCCTGGCTTCGCGAAACGTTTCTTGCGTACCCAGATCCTTGCCCGGGTTGGAAATCAGCTTTTCTAATTCTTCGTCGAACAACTGGGTAATGAGTTGGGGAGTGTGGGAGACGCGGTTGCCATTGTCATCAATGATGTCTACGTGTTCGTTGTGCCGCATGCGTTGCGCGATCATCAGACGATAGATACGGTCGGTGGCCAGGTCTTCCATGTAGCCGTCGAGCAGGCTGGCACCCTTGCCATTCAACACGCCGTTGCGGTAGCGAATCACGGTGCGAATTGCTGCGCGGGTGCCGGAAAGCGTGCGCTTCCCGACATTGCTAGGCGAGGGCCGCAGGTCGGGATAGCGTTCGGCGTGCGAGCGGCGTGCCTGCAATTGATTGGGGAATGGGAATTGATCGAGCGCGATCTGGTTCTGATCGGGATGTCCAGTCCAGGCTCCATCCATCAGACAATCGGCTTCGTTCTTCTTATCTTTCGCGAGCACGTCGAGGGCACGCGCGTTCAACTCCGCATCTTCACGGCTGGGATAAAGAGCGGTCATGCCGCCGATGGCCAGCACTCCACGCTTGTGGCAGACTTCGGGCAAGAGTTCTCGGAGGTTCTGGAAAAACGCGACGTTATACGGAATTGTGTTGCGATCGGGCAGAACCCACTCGGGGTCGGCCAGATTGAAATGGATCAGGCTGGCCATGTAATCCCAGCGGCCGAGGTTCAGTCCCACAATGTGATCGCGCAGGTTGTAGAGGAACTCTTCCATCTGGAAGGCCAGCGGGTGCGATTCGACCAGCGCCATGCACTTGATGTAATCGCGCGGCCAGCCGCGAGCTTCAGAGATGGCCTGAAAGACATCGCGCCACCAGAGGGCTTCATCAGCCGATTCGGATTTCGGAATATAGAACGCGAGGGGATGCTTCAGCTCTGACGGATCGATCTGGAACGCTACCCGGGCCACGTCAAACAAGGATGCCGGCGATTGGCTCTGCCGAAGAATCCGCCCTGGTGCAGGTGCAGGCCGCGGGCGCGAATCCAAATCACAGTCTTGCTGGGCTGAATGCCGACCACGCGGTCGCGCTTCTTATCGAAGTAAGTAAGCGTGCCGCGCAGCGCAGCGAAGATGTTTTCGACACCGAGTTGCTGGTGATCCCATTGGTTGACGGTGGAATCTTCGAGATCGAGCATCACGCCAGGGGCGCCCGAGTTCAGCATCTTTACGACCAGTTCGGCCTCATCGGCAGGGCCAGTCATTTGATTGCGCTGATCCTGGCACCACTCCGGCAACTGGATGCGCCAGCCGTTGCGAACGGCTTCCGCGGGATAACGGTGAGTGGGTTTTTCACCCTGTAATGATTCGGCGAGCACTCGCTTGCGCTCTGCTAAAAGTTCTCGCTGACGGGGAGCGAAACGCTGGTGCAAGGGAGCAAGAAAATCGAGGAAACCTTCGGGAAGCTCGCGCTCTGGGGAGAACCCCTGTGGGGGGAAGTTGAGATGGAAGCCAATCTCAGGGCTCGTGTTGACGGTCGACATTGCTATTCGCCTCACCTTCGTTCGCGCTGCTTCGATGCCCGTTCCGAGGGAGGCGTTGCCGCTTACAAGGCCTCAGAGGCCCATGTTTCGCGGGATACCCGGGGTGCAATCGCGCCCTCGACTTCCCATTCCGGCGCCTGCCCGGCACTTGTGATGGCCGGGCCCTGCATGGCCCCGCAGCGTCGGTTTAAAACTTGCTCCTAGCGCCGGGTTTCGCCCCGGCCCCCACATACCGTGAAGCAAATTCTGGTGCAGTAAAGGGTTTCGGTCAAACGTAATGTTTCTATCGCCCTGATAAAAATTGTTGATCGACGGCAGGAACTACGATAGAAAGACGTTGTTAGTGAGAATGGGGATCGCGTGGAAATCGACCAGCTCGAAACCTTCCTGGCGGTAGCGACCTTTGGCGGTTTTCACCGGGCGGCGGAGGCGCTGCGCGTGAGCCAGCCCGCAGTCAGCGCGCGCATCAAAGCGCTGGAGCAGTCACTGAGCGTGTCTTTATTTGCTCGCTCCCGCAGCGGGCTGACGCTGTCGGAGTCAGGGCGCATTCTGCGCCCATACGCGGAACAGCTCTTGCGTACCGCGTCGCTGGCACGCCAGGCGGTGCATGACCAGCAGCCAGGCAAGGGAGGGCCTCTCGAGATTGCAGCGGCGCTGTCCATCTCCGTCTACTTTCTTCCCGATGTGCTCAAGCGATTTCATCGCCTGCATCCCAAGATCACCATCACCATCCGTTCTGGACACTCGAAGGAAGTGCTCGACATGGTGTTAGGCGAGGAAGTGGAGATTGGGCTGGCGCGTTCGCTGCAACATCCGGAAGTGGAAACCATCAGCTTGCGAGACGATCCTTTACTGCTCATGGCGAACCCCCTACACGGCCCCAAGCACGCGCGCCGCGCTCACCTGGAACAGGTCGCAAGCTGGCCCCTGATTTTTTATGAACGCGGCTCGAGTGACTGGACGCTCACCACGGGCCTTTTTCGGCGCGCCGGCCTGGTGCCAAACGTCGCGCTCGAAGTGGATAGCATCGAAACCGCGAAGCGTATGGTCGAGCGCGGCCTGGGGCTGGCGTTTCTCCCGCAGATGGCGGTGGGGCAGGAAATTCGAAAGCACAAGCTCGCGGTCGTGAAGATATTGGACGCCGAGCCGCTCGGGCGCAGTCTTGACGTGATTCATCCTCGCCACCGGCCACTGCGCAGCGAAGCGCAAGCGTTTCTGAAAACGGTGCGTGAGACCATCAATCAGGCGCCGGGAAAATAGTTGTGTTCGGCTTTTCCTCGCGCCTCCACAGGGTGGTCCACATCTCCACAACATCTGCACAGACGCACCGGTTTTTCCACTTGCGCAATTTGGGGCGAGCGGTGCAAAGTCGATGAAGAAGGTCAGTCTCTCGATGAAGGCTCCCGTGGAAGTTTGTCCGCAGTGCCAGGGTACAGGCTGGAAGACCATTCAAAACGGTGCAGACCGCCGTGTCACGCGCTGTGACTGCCGCCTGCAGGCGCGCACTGAATCGCTGATCAATGCCGCTCACATTCCCAAACGCTATGAGCACTGCGAACTCTCGAACTTCGAGTTCGATGGGCCGCATCGCGCATTGGCAAGCGCTCGCATGGCCGCCTGCAAGTTCGTGGAGGAGTATCCGGTGGATAGCACCGGCCTGCTTCTGATTGGCAGCATTGGCGTGGGGAAAACGCATCTCGCGGTGGGCATTATTCGTGAACTGATCCTTAGCAAGGGGATTTCCTGCCTTTTTTACGACTACCGCGAACTGCTGAAGCAGATTCAGAATTCGTATAACGATTCCGTGAAAGCCACCGAACTCGATGTGCTTCGGCCCGTGTTTGATACGGAAGTGCTGGTGCTCGATGAACTCGGAGCGGTCAAGCCTACGGAGTGGGTTTGGGATACGGTCAGCCTGATTCTGAACACCCGCTATAACGACAACCGCACGACCATCATCACGACCAACTTCGACGACAAACCCGCGGGAGTTGTGGCGGGGCCGCGCGGAGCGGCGCGAGAGGAGACCCTTGGCGACCGCATCGGGGAGCGCATGCGCTCACGGCTGCACGAGATGTGCCGCATCATCAAGATGGAAGGGCAGGACTTCCGTCAGACGTTGCGGAGCGCCAGCTTCCGGTAGGAAATTTTTGATTGTTGATTTTTGATTGTTGATTGGAAAACCTCTCTTCTCTCGATCTCGGGGGTTCAATCAACAATCAACAATCGAAAATCAACAATCCCTTAGAATGTTCCCGTGCTGACGGAGCGTCTCGAGTTTGTCCCAGCCCGCGATGCTGAGCTCTTTGCTGCCGTTCCCGCTGCGCCTGCGGTTTTTCTTCTGCGCGGAGACGATGCAAACGCCGAGCCTTATGTCAGCAAGACTGCGAACCTAAAACGCCGTCTGCAGCGCCTGCTGGCGGCTCCTACTGAGCAAACCAAGAAACTGAACCTGCGGCATCGGGTGCGCTGGATCGAGTATTCCTGTACCGGTTCGGACTTCGAGTCCGGCTTTCTGCTTTACCGCTTGCTGCGCTCTGTGTTTTCGAAGACCTACGCGGACCGGCTGCGTCTGCGTCCCGCGCCGCTGGTGAAGTTGCATTTGGATAACGAGTATCCGCGGGCGTCGATCACTACTCGTCTGGGACGTCTCAATGGGAAGTCGCTGTACTACGGACCGTTCGCGTCGCGCACTGCGGCGGAAAAATTTGCCAACGACTCGCTCGATTTCTTTAAGATGCGCCGCTGCGTCGACGATCTTCATCCTGACCCGGCGTTTCCGGGCTGCATTTATTCGGAAATGAAGATGTGCCTGGCGCCGTGTTTCAAAGGATGCAGTGACGACGAGTACAAGAACGAGGTCGGGCGAGTGCAGACTTTCCTCGATTCAGCCGGGCAATCATTGGTGCGCGAGATCTCGCTGCAACGCGACCAGGCGTCGGTGAGCCTCGAATTTGAAAACGCGGCTGCACACCACGCAAGGCTCGATAAACTGAAGCCGTTGCTGGCGACGCTGCCCGAGGCGGTCCACCGCATCGACCGGCTCTCGGGCCTGGTGGTGCAGCCCAGCGCAATGCCGGAGTGCGTGACATTCTTTCGCTTCGACGCCGCGTGGATTGCGGGGCCGCTGACGTTTCCCATCCAATCGTCAGAACACACGAAGTCGCAGTCGATGGAAGCGCGTATTCAGGAGGCGCTGGCAGGTATGCCCGTTGCGGAGGGCAAGAGCGCGCTGGAGATCACCGAGCATTTGTCGATTCTGAAGCGTTGGTATTATCGCGGCACGCGCGTGGGTGAGATTTTTTTCGCCGACGATAAAGGCGTGCTGCCTATGCGCCGCATCGTAAGAGGGATTTCGCGCGTCTATAAAGGCGAGAAGCCGGAGGATGGTTCGACCCATGCCCCCAGTCTCTAACGGCCGGAGTGCAAGCGCGGTTTGTATCAGGGTATGCCTTCAGGCATACCGTGGTTGCTTTGGTGTGAGGCAGCCTTCAGGTGCTGGGGTCTCGCCGCAGGCTGCTGTGCAGAGGTCAGCCCTTGCACATCGCGTCCCGCAGGGACGCCTGCCAATAGCCCGGCGTTTCAACGCCGGGTAGGCGAATTAGACGGGACAAGTCCCGTAGGGACGATTGAAATATCAGCTTCAACAGGAGTCTTCATGCCCGATACGCACGACCAACTTCTCCGCGAACACGTAATTTATCTTCTCGATGGTGGCGGCGCGCACGCCAAGTTCGACGACGTCGTGAAAGATTTTCCGGTGAAGCTGCGCGGACAAAAACCCGCAGGCCTGCCGCATTCTCCCTGGATGCTGCTGGAACACATGCGCCTCGCCCAGTTAGACATTCTCGAATTCAGCCGCAACCCTAAGCACGAATCTCCGGAATGGCCCGAGGGATACTGGCCGAAGACGCCGGCTCCGGCGAGCGCATCGGCGTGGGAGACCAGCATCAAGAATTTTCGCAAAGACCTGAAAGCCATGCGCGACTTGGTGGAAGATCCGAAGACCGATCTATTCGCCAAAATTCCAGGAGGAGATGGGCAGACGATTCTGCGGGAAGCCCTGCTGGTGGCCGATCACAACGCCTATCACCTGGGCCAGTTAGTGGATGCGAAGCGGGCGCTGGGAGGGTGGAAAGGAGGAAGAGTGGAGGTTTTGAGTGAGTCCTGATGTAGCGAACTTCGCCGTGATTTATAGTAGTCGGCATTGACGCCTGAGTAGCATGCCGAAAGAGTCAGCTACAGGCTGGCCCCTGGTACTTCACTGGCAGCCGGTGGCTTTCATTGCGGCGATACTGATGCCTCTCTGCCAACGTAGAACTTTTCTCGAAAGTGTCTGGGCTTGGACGCATCGGTGCGGAGTTCCATTGATTGACGCTGCCCACCGAGAGTGGTCGCGGGATCACGCAGAACTACCCAACAGCGATCGGGCAATGACTGCCGGAGATCCTGCCAGTTTCGGAATCGTAGACGAGCAGTCAATGCTTGGGCCAGCCATCTTCCTGCTCGGAAGAGGTTGCTGCGCTCATCTTCCAAGGACTACGCGGGAATTCGGCCGGATGAGTAGCTGCCATTCGACAGTGCCGGTTTCGGAGCCTCTTCGACCGAGCTTGAACGCTGGTCCAGCGACGTATCCGTCTGGAGCGAGTGTACCCGACTGGATGGCGAACCATCGGCGACGATCCCATAGAGATCGCAGCCATGCATCCAAAGCTGATATGCACTGCAGAGTCCAAGGCTCGCGAGGCACCGGTCGCTCAATACTCGAGAATTCGCTTTCGTCCCGCTCCAAGCGTACTAAGGACTAGACCCGCGAGATGTCGACCAAAACGACAGGACAGCTGACGGATCCAGATGCCTCCCGCGCCAAGCGTTGGGAGGTCTCTGACCAGGCACGGAATCCGATGACAAATGCATTGCTAACAATGCCGCGACGGCGATCGCAGAGAAAACAACCTGCGATTGTCAATTGGTCCCTAAGACTGGAAGCGGCGCGCCGGCATGAGCGCTGTCGGGGTATGCAGCACAGTGCAAGGATGGCATCGTCCCTCATGGCATGCCGGTGCAACAGCATTCATACAAGTGCATCTCGTTGCTGGCGGTACATAGTCAGCTCGGGCGGTCTGGCATCGGACATAAGCTCACCCCGCAAGATGGTTGTGGTTAACATCGGCCATTAGGCTCACAACCTGACGCTGAAGCCAATTCCCACCCGTACGGCGGACTTCTGCCTCCCGCCCGCTTCCGAAACACCACCCTCACCCCCTCTCTCCACCGCTCATCAATCCCAATCAGCTCCCAGGGAATCTCCGGAGAGATGTAGTGCAGCAGCGTGTCGGTCGTAGGATGCACGTGTAGCGCGGGCGCGACCAGAAACAGCAGCGGCGGCTCGTCGCTCAGTTCGCGGCCGGGAAAATATCCGAAGCGCTGGAATTCTCCGCGGGCGCGGTGCCATTCGACGCGTGACCAGTAGTCGAGACCTTGCATCGGCAGGTGGATATCTTCCTCGGCCTTGAGTTCGATGACGGCGAGGCGTCCTTGGCGCGTGGTGGTTAGCACGTCGATCATGGCCCGATCAGAAGCCGAGAAGGCCGGAACTTGTGAATAGAGGCATGACGGATCAAGCCGCTCGTCGAGCGCAGAGACATCTTTGATGACCAGCGACTCCAGCCAGCGCTCGGGATGCATCCGCCACAGCATGTGGTCGCGCGGGCCTTCACGGTGGCGAACTTCCCCGATGCTGCGTACCAGCCGGGTGAATTCATGGGCATTCGTATCCTCGAGAACCTTTTCCTCGGCCCCGAGTCCGAAGACTACTTCGGGAATGCTCCGGAACGATCCCGGCTCATGAGAGAGACGGGCGCGCGCGAACTCGAGTCCGTGACAGCGAAACGCCAGTTCCGCTGCGGAGAGCAGCACCGTTTCCGCCTCAGGCATCAGTTCGCGAACATAAGAGATGGGATCGGCGAAGCGAGCTAGAGCTGAGGTTTCGTCGGTCGCATGCACGAGGCGCGTGGCGACATTGCCGCGATCGGAAACGTCGATCTCTCTAAGGGAATCTTCGCGCTCATCGAACTCATACAAGTTCCACTTGGCGGCTTCGCGGTGCAGATGGGCCATGCGTTCGCGTGTGAGCGCTGAGGTTTGCGCAGGCAGAAAAAGTTTCAATCCCTGCACAGTGCTCTTTCCAGCCTGCGTCTGGCGGCAAGCTTCGAGCCAGAGAATGCCGAAGGTGAGCGCGGCGTCGATCGATGCTTGCGTCTCGTCGGCGTTTACGCCGAGAACGGCAAACGCCGTTTGTCCCTGTCGCAACAGGCCGCGCGCGTAGATCGGTCCGAACGAGCGCTCCAGATCCATTGCCGAGCTGAGATGTCCCAGAGTGAATCCCGGAAAGCGGCGATGTAAGACTCTCTCCAGCACCCGCTGGTAGGCGGCGCGCGCAGCTTTCTTCGCCGTCGGAGTGCGGCGGTCGCGCTGGCGGCAGATTTCAAGCTTGGTGGGCTTGGCCAGTCCCAGCCGCTGCACGGCGAGACGAAGGACATCGTTGCGCACTTCCGCCTCGACCACACGCCGTACGACATTCCTTTCGCGCGACCACAAATGCAGCAGGCATTTGTCATGATCGTCCGAGAGAGCGAACCGGGCCTCCGACAGATCGAACGCAACGGCGCCGTCTTCGATGACTACGGCATTCTGCGATGCTGAGAGGAATTCCTGCACCGTGCGGACGAGTGCCTGGCTGGTCACCCAAGAATTCTTGCAAGCGGTGGCTCCGGAGTCTGTGATGGCTGACCGTGATCCCAGTTCCCGACGTCATCCCGAACCGGCTTGCCGGTGAGGGATCTGGCGTGCACGACGGGGAGTCCTGCCGCCGTCGCGCCGGATAGTCACCAATGCGGATCCCCGCCCTTTCGGGCTCGGGATGACGTCACCAATATGGAACCAAAGGCCTGTCCTCAACTATGGGATAATGGGTTCTCTCCGAGGAGTCTTTCGTCTCTTTCGGGCATCTAAACAACGTGAATAAAAACAGGTTTTTCTTCGAGCACTATGGCGTGACCGAGCACGACTTGGAGCGCTACCTCGCGGCCGCCCTTTCCGCCGGCGGAGACTACGCAGACCTTTATTTTGAATATCTTTCCTCGACCTCGTTGATGGTCGATGAGTCGATGGTGAAGTCGGCCTCTCAGGGAATTTCCGCAGGATGCGGCGTCCGCGTTGCTCTCCGGCGAGCGCACTGGATACGCGTACAGCAATACGTCTGTCGAAGCAAGACTACAT
>CAWDJF010000005.1:0-591978 GCA_963802575.1 Terriglobia bacterium
ATGCCGGCACCCAAAGCCAGAATTCCCCACGAGACCGGACTGGTAGTGTTGCCGCGATAGCGAACCAGGCTATAAAGCACCAGAACGAACCCAATAACGATGAGGCCCGCAAGCAAGCGCGACCCATAGTGATCCACGGGGTCGAATTTCGACACGTCCTGCTGGGCATGAGCCGCCACCGGAAGCATTACGAAACCCCACAATACCCCCAGGCCCGATTTTGCCAGTCCCAGACACTGGCGGATGTGGGGAGGCCTACGGAGAGCCCGAACTTGCGGTTTTTCGAACTTAGCTTTCTGTGGGGACACGCCCGCTACTGGCGCGTTGCGGGGGGTCCTGAACATGTGCGCTTGCTCCTAAAAGGAGGTGAAAACCAAATTGTTAGAATTCTCACCGCACACGACAGGCCAGAATCCATGTGGATATGTTAAGTCTTGGGGGTCGTGGTTAGATGTTTTAAAGGAAAGGGTTTAGGGGACATTGAGGGAATGTGAAAGCGGATCGCGAACCGCGAGATATACCCGTGGCATGCAGACGTATGCACGCATTGCGCAATTAATTGCTCAATGGGCACACTACTACGCCTGATAGATGAGGTGATTCGCCAACTGGGAGAAAGTTACAGTCGAGAGCCGGATTTTTAGAAAATAATTTCGAACCGTCCGAATGCCTACTCGAAGGATGATGACCCTTTGGGTACTGGCTCTAGGTGGGTTAGAGCCTTCCTCTGCTATACTAATTGGGACGCTTTTGCCACGGTTTGCTCGTGACGCGGTGGTCACGCACTTTGACCAGATTCATCTCCGCCTTTCCTGCCCGCCGTTTCTTTGCGTGAAATTCAACAATCAAATGTGAGCGGCATGGCAGCTCTCGACGTGTGTCAGAGTGTGCGTGACAACAAGCCCCTCCAGAAAGAAACAATTAGAATGACCACATTTTCAGAACTGCCTCTATCTTTCGCATTGCAGCGGAAGCTGGAAGCAGCTCAATTCATTAACCTTACACCGATCCAGGAACGTGCAATTCCTCCCGCCCTCGAGGGGCGAGATGTCATTGGTACTGCCCAAACGGGCACCGGAAAGACGCTGGCGTTTCTCATTCCGCTGATTGAAACCCTACAACAAGAACCGGCAGGACATACGGTCGCTTTGGTCTTGCTGCCGACGCGTGAACTCGCCATGCAGGTGCACGAACAGTACGAGCAACTGCGAAGCAAGACCATGCCAAAGGCAGCGCTGGTGATCGGCGGCGTTTCTGAGAAAGCGCAGATTCAGGGCCTTCGCGCCGGCTCAGGTCTAGTGATTGCGACCCCGGGACGATTGCAGGATCTGATGACGCGCAAGTTTGCCGATCTGCGATACGTCAAAGTACTGGTGCTGGACGAAGCCGATCGCATGCTGGATATGGGATTCTTGCCGGCGATCCGGCGGATTCTCGCAGTGCTCCCACAGAAGCGGCAGACTCTTTGCTATTCGGCGACGCTCGAACAGTCAGTCGCGGGATTGGTTCACGACTACATGCGGGAACCGGTGCGGGTTGCGCTGGGCTCAGTGCTTAAGCCGGCGGAGAGCGTACAACTCAAAGCGTACGAGGTGCGACCGGGAGAGAAACTCGGCGTATTGCGAAGTTTGCTCTATGCAGAGAAGGGGCAGACGCTGATCTTCACCCGCACCAAGCGGGGCGCGGAACGGTTAGCCAGAGACTTGGTGCGTGACGGATTCAGCGCCGGCATCATCCATGGCGATCGCTCGCAATCTCAGCGTAATGCAGCGTTGACGGGATTCCAGGAAGGTCGAGTCCAGCTGCTGGTTGCAACCGACATCGCGTCACGCGGTCTGCATGTGGACGATGTAGCTCATGTCATTAACTATGACTTGCCGAAGATGGCTGAGGATTTCATCCACCGCGTAGGCCGTACAGGCCGGGCAGGATGCCAGGGCCACGCTACCACGCTTGTGGCCGGAGCCGAGGTGCTCGAACTGCGCCAGATCGAACGCGCTCTGAAGTTGAAGATTGAGCGCAGGCAGATCGACAGTGAGGGATTGGAACAGCCGCGGAGAGCGATTCAAAACACTCTGGCGTCGCGGACCCTGACCGCATTGCCGGGAGAGGTATTCGTCTAGATTGCGAAACGGGCCGCCAGAGCGTCATGCTCGGCGGCCCGTTTCTTAGTTCTCCTCTGAATCAAGCCCAAAGAGCGCGGCTTGTGCCGCCGCATGCTCCCGCAATTCTTCCATCTCATCGAGACTGCCTTCAGCAGGCTTCTCTTGTTTCCGTTGGTTCTTTCGCTCTAGTTTGTCGCGTTGCTTTTGTTGGCGAGTCTGTTCTTTCTGCCGCTTGGTAAAAGTTGATCGGCCTCTTGGCATGCCCTTGTCTCCATAGGTTGGTTGGTCATCGCCGGCAGATGTCTCTGCATCCGGCGGAATAGTTTTCGCGCGCTCTAGAAATTACCAGCGCGGTTCGCGTGGCTGACGCGGATGTCCGCGATAGTCGTCGCGTCCACGGCCGCCGCCACCGCCGCCAAAACGCTGTCCCCCGCCTCCGCCCTTGGGGCGATCCGTCTTGGGTTTGGCTTCGTTGATAGTCAAGGCGCGGCCACCCAATTGGGTTCCGTTCAAGGCCGCGATGGCCTTTTCCGCTTCTCCGGCATCGGTCATTTCCACGAATCCGAAGCCGCGCGATCGGCCCGTCTCCCGATCGGTGACGAGGGTGACTTTTTCTACCGCGCCGTGTGGCTCGAACACGTTGCGCAGCTCAGCTTCGGTGGTGTTGTGCGGTAGATTTCCGACGTAAAGGTTCTTCATTGCAATTCCTCTCTAAGTAGTTCATCTAAGGTACGGGATGGAGCTGCGGCGCGTTTCGCGTGCCTCATTTCCAGGTCTCGTGGTGGATCGGGCCGTTCACGCATAGCGCTGGTGCGTGCACTGCAGGCAGAGCGGACAGCCGAGATTCGCCGCGACGCCTCGAGGATACCCCAGCGTTGAGGCATGTCGCCCAAGTCCGCGGAAAGCGCCTTTCTCACATCGCCGACCAGAGACTGGTCCAAATCGGCGGGAGACTCTGCGTCTGCATTGGGTGAATGCGCGAGGTATTCGGGCTTGCCAACCAGGAACGCAAGCTGTTGCGGAGGAATCGCGCTGCGAACATCTCCACAAAAGTCGTCCCGCAAGCCTATGTCACTCTGCACATTGAGAAGTACCAGATTGTACAGGTCCGCGCGCCACCAGGAACGGGCTTCCGCGATATCGGCGGCGCAGTCAACCTCAATGCCCAGCTTTCGCATGATCTCCGCCCGCAACTCGCGCTTACGCGAGGAGGTGTCGATCAAGAGCACGCGCTTCTTCTTGATGGACCCGGGAATGGGCATTGAAACTGCCAAATCCACGACGGGGCCGGTCATGCCGACACCGTTTCCGGCTTCGCTGCCTTGGGAGGCTTCGCCGAAGCTGGTTTCGCATTCGCATTGTCGAACAATTCGCGGTTTCGTTTCCGGCGAGAGATCTTTTGCTTGCGCTCCCGATTGAATCTGGACTTGTCGCCATTTATCGAGGACATCGTGAACTCCTGCCGTGCGATTTTGGGTGGATCAACGAACTGCCGGACAACTACGACCTTCCCGATGCCATCATCACACGGGGTGTGAGCATCAGGAGCGCCGCGGCGAACAGCGCCAGAGTCGCCATGTCAAGAACGGATACGAGAAAAGGGGAGAACGGGCTTAACTGGAATGGAGTGAATATCCCCAGAGCCACCAAGAAGAGCAACGCCCAAATAAGCTTGCCGGCGAACAGGCTGCGAATAGCTAGCGTGACGGTTGCCAAAGAAACCACGACGCAAACCGCCGTCCGGTAATCGGTCGGAGAGCGGAATAACACAGCCGCTGCCAGCGTCAGGGTCGCGATCATAGTGAGCACACGGGTCAAAACAAAGGTCTCCGACAGCAATCAAGGCCGTTTCTCGCGCAGCTCAAAAGTATGGGCAAAACGCGCGCCTCTCGATCTCTCAATCGCGAAGGCGCAAGTGTTCGGTTGGCGTGGCTTCGAGGTTAAGTATCCTCAGTATACGCTGTTTCCGCGAGGCACGCTTGCGCGCCGCAACGGAGCGAAGGTCTCCGTGCACCATTGGTCCACGACCGGCATGCTGTGCAGCGAGTCTCGCCGAACTGATTGCCAATTGTGCGAGTTACGCGTAACATCAAGACATGCCTTGGTCCGCACCGTGTCTCTTCGGCGGACCTCGCTTTTTGCTCCCTATCCCGGTGGGCACGCTACGAATGGATTCACTCTGACACGCGACGACGCCAATACAGGCTACGCCATCATCCGGCACAACATCCGCACCTACCGTTCGGATGGAGTGGTCGAAGTAGTTCGTGGCAAACAGAACGCCCAAGCCGCGGTGAAAAAGTGGGAAGATTCGCAGGACTCGACGGATCATCACGAGGGCTGGCGTTACTTCTCCGAGAGCACCGATTTGAAGGCAGGAACCGATCCCGCCGAGGCCACGCGCCACCGCCAGGTGACTCTCGAATCGCGGGAATCAAAGGCCCTGGAAAGCGATCCCCAGATTCGCCCCTCGTCGAATTTCCGAAAATAATCTTCAGAATCAGAATATGTCGCGCAATCGCCGGATGCCCTCGGCGATCGCGGTTTCATTCATGCGCGAATAGCCGAGCATGATTCCGGTTCGCCGCGGTTTCTTCATAAAGTAGGGAGAAATTCCGTAGACGCCGACTCCCTTGGACGCGGCAGCTGTGATCAGAGACTCTTCCGTCGTTCGTTTCCTGGGCCAAAATACGACGTGGGCACCTGCTCCGGTGCCGGTCACTTCGACCCTATCGCGCAAGTGAGTTTGAATCGCGTCAAGCAATGCGTGGCGGCGATTTGTATTTCTTTTTCGAATGCGGCGCAACGAACGCTCGTACAAGCCGCTGGAAATGAATTGCGCGAGGGTTTCCTGCTCCAACGTGGCAGTGTGCCGGTCGCAGAGCCACTTGGCGGCGGTAAAGGCCGCTACTAACCGCTGGGGAGCGATGAGATAGCCGATACGCAGCGAGGAAAAAACCGTCCGGGAAAAAGTCCCGATGTAAATGACGCGGCCCTCCCGGTCAAGACCCTGGAGAGACTCAAGCGGTTGGCCTTCGTAACGGAACTCGCCGTCGTAGTCATCTTCAATGACAATCGCGTTGCGGCGCTTAGCCCAGTCGAGAAGGGCGACGCGGCGAGACAAAGGAAGAATCGTTCCCGTCGGGAACTGGTGCGAGGGCGTGACAAAAGCCAGGCGGGCGCCCGGCGGCAGCTTGGCTGGATCGAGGCCATCGCGGTCGACGGCGACAGGAAACAAGCGAGCGCCGGCCGCGCGAAGAATCTCGCGAGTGCCCTGGTAGCAGGGATCTTCGATGGCGATCCTATCGCCACGCTCGAGCAGCACGCGGGCAATCAGGTCCAGCGCCTGCTGCGATCCGTTGACGACCACTACTTGCGTGGGATCGCAGGCGACGGCGCGAGAACGGCGCAGATGACTACAGATGGCCTCGCGCAAGGCGGCATTCCCGCTCGCCGGACCATAATCGAGTTCCGAAACCGGAGCTCTTCGCGCACAGCGCAGAAGAATGCGGCGCCACATCTCAAAGGGAAAAGTGTAGAGATCACTGCGGCCGTATGCGAAATCGTAGGGGAGGGAAGGCGTGCGGCGTTGTGGGAAATTCATCTTCTCCCAGGCAGAGGCTGCGGACGTTCCGAAGCGCGACAGATGGAGCTTTGCAGAATCTGCCGGCCGAGCCGATTGCCTCGCTCCCACCTCGCGAGAAACATAGGTTCCCGAACCTGCGCGGCCCACGGTATAGCCCTCGGCCAGCAATTGATCGTAGGCCAACAGCACCACAGTTCTTGAGACTCCCAGCTGCTCGGCCGCATCTCGCGTGGATGGAAGTTTGTCCCCGCCCCGAAAGGCTCCCGAGAGGATTGCCTGACGAAAGCCCAGGTAGACCTGCTGGAACAGGGGGCCAGCTCGTCTCTTAAGTGGTATTACAAGGGACATAGAAAGTGGTCATTCCAAAATACCACAAGGTGCGAGATTCTCGTTGAGCGAGACGAGACTCGCACAGGGAGGAAAGATGAAACAATTTTTGTTGCTGGGAGCGCTGGTTCTGTGGTCGTGTGTGTTGGTTGGGCAGACGGATGCCAACAAGGCCGCCGCGAGCGAGGCCCGCGATGGGCAGCACGATTTCGATTTCGAAATCGGTACCTGGAAGATTCACCTAAAGAAATTGATGCATCCGCTGACCGGTTCCACGACATGGGTCGAATTTGACGGTACCTCGGTGACTCGCAGGGTCTGGAACGGTAAGGCGAATCTGGAGGAGTTCGAGACGGATGGTTCGGCGGGCCACATCGAGGGGATGACGCTGCGTCTTTACAATCCCGACGCGCACCAGTGGAGTCTTTATTGGGGGACCAGCAAAGCTGGCGCTTTGGGACTCCCTACGATCGGCGAGTTCAAGAATGGACGCGGCGAGTTTTATGATCAGGAGCCCATCAACGGGAGAGCTACCCTGGTTCGATTTGTCTGGTCGGAAATTACGCCGACATCGGCTCATTTCGAACAATCGTTCTCTGATGATGGAGGCAAGACCTGGGAGGTAAATTGGATTACCGATCAGACGCGAGTGAGTGAAGGCGCCGGGACGCGCTGAATCACGCTTTGGGCCCTTTGGCGGTCGGCGCGTTTGATGTTAAACTCCTCGCCCTTGATACATTTCTGGAGCAAACGAGGAGTTGCAGATGATTGAAATATTAAGAGGTGACGGAGGGAGCGGATTCGGCTTCAAGGCCAGTGGTGCCGTAACCGCAGAGGATGTCAAAGCCATCGAGCCTCAGATCGAGCGCGAAATCGCGCAAGCTCATAAGCATCCCATCGGAATTCTGATCGATATGACCGCGGTAAAAGATGTGGATTGGAAGGCGCGTTGGGAGGAGTTACGCTTTCTGCGCAAGTTTGGCGATCCCATCGCGCGAGTCGCAGTGATCGGTGCTCGCACATGGGAAGAGCTGATGGGCGATATCGCTGGCGCGACAGTTTTGATGCAGGCCGATATCCGCTACTTTCAGCCGAAAGAAATCATGCATGCGTGGCATTGGGTCAAGACTGCCAAGTATGCAGACGATCTTCCAGTCCGCCAGATCCTTCCGCCCGGACACTTGATGAGCGGTTACAATCCCGAATACTCGGGCCTATAAATCCGCAGATCTTTCGCTAAGTGAATCCTCCGCTCCTGCGTAGAGGAGCGGATTTTATTTTGCGTCGCTCGTGTGCGATAACCGCACCTCAAGTTTTGTCTCAATGACAAAGGTAAAGTGCTGCATTATGATTTTGTTCTTCGCGCCGAGGAGAAGGGGTTGACCCAACTGAACCGCGAGCCTGCAGTCATTCGTTCTTATCGACGGACGGAACCAGGGACGCAGCCCGAGTACGCATATCCCGGATATCGCGCGACCGCGCGGCGTGCTCCTTTGAAGCCGCTGATCCTGCTGCCGCACACGCTATCGGAAATTACCGGCCCGGTCTACGGACACGAAAAAATTGCCGAAACCGACAACGATCTGACTCGCCAACACGCGGGCGATCCGCTGGGCGAGCGAATCACGGTGAGTGGCCGCGTGATCGACGACGATGGCCATCCGATCACCAACACGTTGATCGAACTGTGGCAAGCGAACGCTGCGGGCCGTTACTTTCACAACCGGGACGATCACCGCGCTCCCATCGATCCGAACTTCACCGGCGCTGGGCGCACGCTCACCGATGACAAAGGCTACTACCGTTTTGTGACGGTGAAGCCGGGAGCGTATCCGTGGAGAAATCACGACAACGCCTGGCGTCCGGCGCATCTACACTTCTCGCTCTTTGGGCCGGCATTCGCCACGCGTTTGGTGACGCAGATGTATTTCCCCGGCGATCCGCTGCTTCCATTTGATCCGATCATTCAATCCATACCAGATGAGCGAGCGCGCCGGCGATTGATCTCTAGTTTCGACTGGGAAACTACGCAGCCGGAATGGTGTCTCGGCTACCATTTCGACATCATTCTGCGTGGCCGCGAAGCGACCCCGTTCGAGGACTAAGATGAAATTGATTCCTACCGGATCCCAAACTGTTGGCCCGTATTTTCATCTTGGGCTGACTGATCCGCGATCGGTGGCGTGCATCGCCGGCCCTGGGGCAAGGGGCGAGCGAGTAACACTAGTGTGCACTGTGCTCGATGGCGATGGCGTCCCGGTGCCAGATGCCATGCTCGAGATTTGGCAAGCGAACGCCGAAGGCAAGTATCATCATCCTGAGGATATGCAAGAGAAAGCGCTCGACCCTGCCTGCGAAGGGTTTGGCCGCATGGGAAGCGATGCAGCGGGGGAGATGAAGTTCGAAACCATCAAGCCCGGCCGCGTGCCCGGACCCGACAAACGGTTTCAGGCGCCACATCTGAACGTATCAATCCTTGCGCGCGGCCTGCTGAAGCGGTTGCCCACGCGAATTTATTTTGCGGGCGACGCCGCGAACGAGGAAGATCCGGTGCTTGCCCTCGTGCCGGAAGAGCGGCGCGAGACATTGATGGCACAACCCGATCCGTCGAAACCCGGTGAATGGCGTTTCGTGATTCACTTGCAAGGCGAGCGCGAGACGGTCTTTTTCGACGTGTAGACTCTGCCGAGGCCGCGTGTTCAGACTTATCCTGATAATGTTGCTCGCTGCTGGGTTCAGAGCCGCGATGAGGTGTGATGTCCGTCAGATTAATTGAGAGCTTGGCGACCACTGAGGCGTTGTCGGAGGTGTTCTCCGACCGCTCCGTGCTCGAAGCCATGCTCGCTTTCGAAGTAGGATTAGCGCGGGCCGAAGCGCGCGTGGGGGTCGTGCCTGACGCGGCGGCGAAGGCAATTGCGGCAGCTGCTCGTGTTGAATCGTTCGATATCGCAGCGTTGGCGAATCAGACCCTGCGAGGCGGAACTCCGGGCATTCCGCTCGTAAAGGCACTTACGGAGTTGGTGCGAGCGAGCGCTCCTGAAGCCGCTGGCTTCGTGCATTGGGGCGCGACCAGCCAGGATGTGGCCGATACCGCGCTGGTATTGCTGCTGAAGAAATCGCAGGTCCTGCTAGAGAGCGATCTCGAACAGATGGAAGGCGCGTTGCTGCGGCTTGCCGAACAAAACGCCGACAGCGTGATGCTTGGGCGAACGCTGATGCAGGCTGCGCCTCCGGTCACCTTCGGATTGAAAGCTGCGGGATGGCTGGCGGCGATGCGGCGATGCCGAGAAAATCTGCGCGGAACGTTCTCCGACGTTTTGATTCTGCAGTTTGGCGGCGCGAGTGGGACCTTGGCTATGCTTGGCGAACAGGGAATTGAGGTGGGACATGCGCTCGCCGCAGAGCTCAGCCTCGGATTTCCGGATTCCCCCTGGCACACCCACCGCGATCGTCTGGCGCGCCTGATTTGCGCGTGCGGAGTTCTGACCGGCTCGCTAGGAAAGATGGCGCGCGATATTTCTCTGCTCATGCAAGGCGAAGTCGCGGAAGTCGCCGAGCCTGGCGGCAAACGTCGTGGTGGATCTTCTACCATGCCGCACAAGCGCAATCCTATCGGATGTTCTGTCACCCTCGCGGCGGCGCAGCGCGTGCCTTCGCTCGTTGCGACGTTTCTCTCGTCTATGGTGCAGGAACACGAACGCGGTGTCGGCGGTTGGCAGGCCGAATGGCCCACGGTAGCCGACGTCATCCAGGCGACTGGATTAGCCGTGGCCTCGATGGCAGAAGTGGCCGAGGGATTGACGGTTGATCGGGCGCGCATGCGAGCCAATATTGAGGCCACTCGCGGCGTAATCTTCGCTGAGCGCGCAATGATGTTGTTAGGCCCGAAGCTGGGTCGAGACGTCGCCCATAAATTGCTGGAAGATGCGACTCGACAAAGCATCGCGCAGCAGAAACACCTCTCGGAAGTTCTGAGCGCGATGCCTGAAGTGGCGCGCCATCTCGACGCAGCTACGCTGCGCGACCTGGAAACTGCGGAGAAATATTTGGGCATGGCTGAGCAGTTCCGCACCCGCCTCATCGCGAATGAATCCAAAGAAAAGGACTAAGCCCTATGCCGTTCGTGAACGTCGACGATACCCGGCTGTTCTATCGCCTTGAGGGTAAAGCCGGGGCTCCGCCGCTGATCTTTTCTCATTCGATCGGCACCGACCACGGGATGTGGGGGCAGCAAGTGGAAGCGCTCGCGCCCTATTTTCAGATTGTGCGTTATGACGTTCGCGGCCACGGGGCCTCCGACGCCCCGAAGGGCGAATATTCCGTCTCGCAACTGGGGCGAGACGCCGTTGCCATCGCGGACGCAGCCGGATTCCAGAAGTTTGCTTTTTGCGGGCTTTCGATGGGGGGTGCGATCGGACAGTGGATCGCGCTGCACGCCCCCGAGCGTCTGACGCATCTTGTTCTGTCGAACACCTCTCCGCAGTTCGGGCCTCGAACCAACTGGGATACGCGCATCCAGGCGGTGCAAGAAGGCGGGATGGCGTCGATCGCCGACATGGTGATGCAGCGTTTCTTCTCGCCTGCCACGCTCACGCATGATTTTCATGCTACCGATGTGAAAGCGGTTTTCCTCGAAACCGATCCCGCAGGATATTCCGGATGCTGCGCTGCGCTCCGCGACATGGATTACACTGCTGAGCTTTCGAAGATCAAAGCTCCGACGCTGGTCATCGCCAGTAACAGCGACGTCTCGACCCCTTGGACGGGCCACGGCGAAATCCTGGCGCGCGGAATCGCGGGCGCTCGCGTGGTTCGTATGCCGGGGGCGCATCTCTCCAATCTCGAGCGCCCGCATTCTTTCACCGATGCGCTGGTGGAATTCCTGATGCCGCAAGATGGCGCCCGCGATCCACTGGAGGCCGGTTTCGCAGTGCGGCGGGAGATGCATGGGGAGGCTCACGTCGATCGCTCGATGGCGGATGCCACGGAGTTCAACCAGGATTTTCAAGCTCTCATCACACGCTACGCATGGGGAACAATCTGGACGCGTCCCGGTCTAAGCCGCCGCACCCGCCGCCTTCTGGTCCTGGCGATCGCGGCCAGCATGGGGCGATGGGAAGAGTTTTCTCTTCACGTGCGTACCGGATTGGCCAATGAACTTGAACCGTGCGACGTTAAGGAAGTGCTTCTGCAGACGGCGGTCTACGCTGGCGTTCCCGCAGGGAATACGGGCTTCAAGTTGGCGAAAGAAGAGATGGAGAAGCTCGCGAAGTCCCAGTAAAGAGGCCGGCATCCGAAGACGCCGGCCCTTTTCCTTTTGCGGGCCATGCAAAGCCCGGCAGACAGTGTACCTCTACCCTGTAAATCAAGTGGCGAAGTACGAGCCGTCGGGAACGTAGCGGACGTGCGCATCACTTGAATCTGGAACGGCCGAAAACTAATCCAATTTGTAGAACGAAACAACCGGGCCTGGTGTGAACTGCGAATTTACGCCGACCGAGAACGAATCGGCAAGAAAGTTGAGTTAACTATGCGTTTCTCCAAAGCTTTGGTGCTGGTGGCAATCACAATTCTTTCGACTTTAGTTGTCGCGCAAGAAACGGCTCCTGCGACGGGCGTTCCGGTGAGCATGGTGGTTACCGTTGAACCGCGTCATGGATCTTCCGTTCCCATGATCGACGCGCGCGACGTAATGGTCTATTTGAAGCATGAGCGCGCCAAGGTAACGGACTGGGTGCCGCTCAAGGATGCGCGCGCCGGTCTTCAGCTATTTTTGCTGATCGATGATTCGTCGAATACCAGTCTCGGATCGCAACTGGAAGATCTGAAGCAATTCATCACGTCGCAGCCTGCCACGACCGAGATCGGTGTCGCCTACATGCAGAATGGAACGGCGATGGTTCTGCAAAACCTGACGTCTGATCATGCCTCGGCAGCCAAGGCGCTGCGCCTGCCCATAGGAAATGCCGGAGCTTCGGCCAGTCCCTATTTTTCGCTGGGCGATCTGATCAAACGCTGGCCGGAGACGAAAGTTCCACGCGAAGTATTGATGGTCAGCGATGGAATCGATCGGTATTGGGGAAGCGGTCCTGACGACCCGTATGTAAGTTCGACGATCGATCAAGCGCAGAAGGCGGGCGTCGTTGTGTTTGCCATCTACATGCCGGGCGTGGGGCATTTCGGACATAGCTTCTGGCGCATCAATTGGGGACAAAACTACCTATCGCAGATTGCCGACGAAACCGGTGGCGAGGCCTACTACCTGGGGAATGGAGCGCCAGTGTCTTTCAGTCCATATTTAGACGATTTGTCCAGCCGGCTGGGACGGCAATACTGGTTGACCTTCCTGGCGCCGGCAGAGAAGAAGGCGGGATTTCAGCAAGTGAAACTGCAGAGCGAGGTGCCAAACGTGGAGTTGGTGAGCGCCGACCGCGTCTATGTACCTGCCGGGCAATAGGGAGGACTTGCTCGGCAGGCACACAGGAATCGAATCTCAGGCGCAACGGCCGAAGCATTCGCCGGCTTGTGACCGGGAGTCACGAGGGTGAGACGCCTTGCACCAGCGCCGCCTATTGAATCGAACTGGCGACGGTGGAGAAGGCGTTGTTGGCGTTCGTCCCGATTAGCCGTATCGTTCCGACTACAAGAACCAGGATCACCGCCAGCATTACCGCATATTCCGCAATATCCTGACCCTGTTCTTCGGACCAGATCCTGCGAATCAGTTGAGCCATACGACCTCCAGATGGGGGATTTGTGGAGAGAGACAACAATCATGCCGGGAGCCGGAAGCCTTGTCAAATGGCATCTGTGGATTAGTCCAGATGCCGGTCCCGGAGTTTCCAGAGTGGGTAGCATAACTCCGGTTGCGCTTCTCGGAAAGGCAAAACTTCTAGCGCATTAAGCCGGAGGCCGCTTTTGACGCGTATTCCAGGACGCGCCCCGGCATCACTCCCAGATAAATCGTAGCCGCGACGCTGATTGCCAACGCTGCGCCTAAGCCAAACGGAATCGGTGAGATGGGCTCCTCTTCGCGGGGCTCTTTCATGTACATCATCACGATCACGCGCAAGTAATAGTAAGAACCGATCGCGCTGTTGATGACGCCGATCACGACCAGGCCGATGAGGTTCGCCTGTGCCGCGGCGCTGAACACATAGAACTTCGCGAGAAATCCTCCGGTAATCGGAATACCGATCAAAGACAAGAGGAAAATCGTAAGCGTCGCGGCGAGGATCGGGGAACGGCGTCCCAGCCCTGCGTAATCTTCGAGCGTTACGTAACGTTCGCCAGCCCCGGCGAGATGGCTGACCACAGCAAACGCGCCGACATTCATGGCAGCATACGACGCGGAGTAGAACATCGCTGCGGGAATTCCGTTGTCAGGCAGAGCCGCGAATGCAACCAGCAGGTAGCCGGCGTGTGCGATTGATGAATAGGCCAGCAGTCGTTTGACGTTGTCCTGCACCAGCGCCCCTACGTTGCCGAGTGTCATCGACATTGCCGCGACCACCCAGATCAGCCACAAGGTTCCGGGCGCGTGCGCTTCAAACAGAATGCGCAGCAGAACCGCAAACACCGCAGCCTTCGGACCGGTGGACATCAATCCAACGATGGGAGCGGGCGCGCCTTCGTAGACATCCGGTGTCCAAATATGGAAGGGAGCAGCAGCGACCTTAAAACCTAATCCCACAAACATCAGGGCCACGGCTACGTAGGCCAACATTGGAGGCTGGACCATTTGCATCGAGTGGGCGATGACCACGATGCTGGTGGAACCCGTCGCGCCAAACATCAGCGCTACACCGTATAGAAAGAATGCAGTCGCAAACGAGCCTAGCAGGAAATACTTGATCGAAGATTCACTACTGATCGCGGCGCGCCTCCGGAAGCCCGCGAGGATGTAGGTGGAGATAGACGATATTTCGAGCGCGATGAAGATGAGAACCAACTCCACCGCCGATGACATCAGGCTCATGCCCACTGCGCCAAACAGAATCAAGGCGTAATATTCGCCGGCTCGAATCTTCTGGACCTGCATGTATTCGAAGGAAGTCAGAATGACGACGGCAGTAATAGTCGCGATCAGAAAATGAAAGAAGACGCTAAAGGAGTCGACGTTGATCATGCCCCAGAAGGCGGGGCCGGGATACTGGGCCTGAAAGACGGTTGCAGCCATGGCGCCAATCGCGCCAAACAAGGCGATCGTGCCGAGTGTTTTGTGGCTGCTCCGCTCGTCCATGACCGGATCGAGCAGCATAATGATCATGCCGAACACCGTGAGCACAATCTCGGGCAGGATGCGAATGTATTCGGCGCCTTGAGGTATCGTGGCAGGGTTCACTGTCCTACCACCTTGGCTGCCAGTTGTGTAAAGGGCGCCAGAGCCGCGCTCACCGCGGGATCAATCGCATTCAGCCACCACAGTGGAGCAACTCCCATGATCAACGCGACAACGGCTGCGGGCCACAGAGCGATTTGTTCGCGACCGCTTAAGTCCGCGAGATGATTGTTGATGTCGAGCTTTACTTTCCCAAAGAATACGCGCTGGTACATCCACAGCAGATAGCAGGCGCTCCAGATGACGCCGGTCGCGCCGAGAATTCCGTAGATCGCGCGGTCGCGGAATGCACCGCTCAACACCAGGAACTCTCCGATGAAGCCATTGAGCAGCGGCAGTCCGACCGAGGCGAGCGTGATAAATAAGAAGAACGCTGCGTAGAGAGGCATAGGCGTCGCCAGCCCGCCAAATTCCGAAATCTCGTAGGTGTGACGGCGCTCGTACAAAATGCCGGAGAGCATGAACAGTCCGCCGGTCGAAATGCCGTGCGCCAGCATCACGTACATCGCGCCGTCGAGCCCCGCCTGGGTGAAGCTGAAAATGCCGAGCACGACGAACCCAAGGTGGCTGATCGACGAGTAAGCGATCAGCTTCTTCATGTTCGGCTGCACCATTGCGACCAGCGCGCCGTAGATGATGCCGATCAGCGCCAGGATCATGATCCAGTTGGCATTTTGCCGCGCCTGCGCAGGGAAGAGCCCGAGGTTGAAGCGCAGCATGCCGTACGTTCCCATCTTCAGCAGCACTCCGGCCAGCAGGACCGAACCCGCCGTAGGAGCTTCCACGTGTGCGTCGGGCAACCATGTGTGTAATGGGAACAACGGAACTTTCACGGCAAAGGCAACGAAGAACCCGAGGAAGAGCCAGGTAGCGGCACCGGCAAAGCCGTCAACGCGCCCGCTTTGGATCGCGTTTTGAATGGTGACGAAATCGAACGTGCCAACTTTCGCGTAAAGCCACAGAATCGCCGCCAGCATGAATACCGAGGCGATCATGGTGTACATGAAAAACTTCACGGCTGCGTAGACGCGTCGACCGTGTCCGTAAATGCCGATCAACAGCGCCATGGGAATGAGCGTGGCTTCCCAGAAGAAATAGAACAGGAACAAATCAAGCGCGCAGAAGACGCCGATCAGCGCGGTTTCAAGAATCAGCAGGATGATGAAGAATTCCTTCACCCGCTCATGGATCGAATTCCACGAAATCAACACACACAACGGGGTGAGGAACGTGGTCAGCACAATCAGCCAGACAGAAATCCCATCGACTCCCATGTGGTAATGAATGTTGGGAGTGGGAATCCACGGGATGTTGATCTCGTACTGAAAACCCGGCCGCGAGCGAGCGAGATACACCGGAAGGTGCACCGAAACCAGGAAGGCGCAAATGCTGACAATAAGTGAAACGATCTTGACGTCGCGATCGCGCCGCGGCATGAACACGAGCAGCAACGCTCCCGCGAGCGGGATGAAAGTCACCAGCGAAAGGATCGAACCGTCGAGTGAGTTCATCGCGTTCCCATCCAGATCATGTAGGCGATCACACCCGCCGCGCCGACGGCGATCCATCCGGCGTAGGAGCGGATGTTGCCGGACTGCATATGCCGTACTGAGTCAGAAACGTCAAGAGCGCCGTCAGCAGTCTCGTTCACGCTTGTGTCGATCACACCTTGGTCCACTGTCTGCCACAAAACGCGCCGGGAACCATCGATCAGAGGTTGCACAATCACAGCGGCATAGATTTCGTCGATGTAATACTTGTGCGAGACAGTTTGATAGAAGCTGCCGAGAGAAGCTGCGATTTTCTGGGGAAGCTCAGGATTTTTCGAGTAAAGCAGCCACGCCATACCGAAACCCAACACGGCCACCGCGATCGATACGCTCGTGAGCAAGCCTTCCGAAGGACCTTGCTCTTCGTGCGGGGCAGGTGCTTGCTGAACCACTGCATTCGCATGGAAGACTGGAGAAAGGAACTTGTCAAAACGTTCGCTTCCGACCCATCCGCCGCAAACAGATAAAATCGCCAGGATCGCGAGCGGGATCAGCATCACCTTTGGACTCTCATGCACTCCGCCGTGCCCGTGATCGCCATGTCCGTGATCACCGTGTTCGTCTCCCCGATACTCGCCAAAGAAGGTGAGGAACCACTGGCGGAACATGTAGAACGAAGTGAGGAACGCGGTGAAGACGCCAATGGCCCAGTAGATCCAATTCGCCTTGAACGCGTTGTAGAGAATGGCGTCTTTGCTGAAAAATCCGGCTAGCGGCGGAAAGCCCGCAATCGCAAAGGTTCCCGCCGTCATCGTCCAGAATGTCCATGGAATCTTGTGGCGCAAGCCGCCCATTTTGCGCATGTCCTGCTCGCCGCCGATGGCGTGAATCACTGAGCCTGCGGCCAGGAAGAGAAGGCCTTTGAAGAAGGCGTGGGTCATCAGGTGAAAGATGCCCATCGAGAACGCGCCCACGCCGCAGCCCAGGAACATGTATCCCAGCTGCGAGACCGTGGAGTAGGCGAGGACCTTCTTGATATCAGTTTGCGTGATGCCGATGGTCGCTGCGAACAGCGCCGTCAGTGTTCCGACAATCGCGACTACAGTCATGGCCATCGGCGCGCGCTCGAAAATCACATGCGAACGCGAGACCATGTACACGCCAGCGGTCACCATCGTAGCTGCGTGGATAAGGGCAGACACTGGCGTCGGACCTTCCATCGCGTCAGGCAGCCAAACGTAGAGCGGAATTTGTGCCGACTTTCCCGCCGCGCCCACCATCAGCAGCAATCCGACGGAAGTCAGCAATCCCGCTCCCGCGGTCTCAGGGCTCAAAGGCGAGATCTTCGCGAACACGTCGGTGAACGTTGAGCGTGCCGAAATGCTTAATCAGCAGGAAGAGTGCGATCAGGAATCCGAAATCGCCGACGCGATTAACAATGAATGCCTTCTTGCCCGCCGACGCCGCCGAGTCTTTCACGAACCAGAATCCGATCAGCAGATACGAAGCCAGGCCCACGCCTTCCCAGCCGATGAACATGACCAGGTAGTTGTTGGCCAGCACCAGCGTCAGCATGAAAAACATGAACAGGTTCAGGTAGGTGAAGAAGCGGTAGAAGCTTTCGTCCTCCCACATGTAGCCGATCGAATAAATGTGGATCAGGAACCCGACGCCCGTGACGACCAGAAGCATGACGAAAGAAAGTTGATCGAGATAAAACGCGAAGTCGACCTGAAAGCTGCCGGAGCGGAACCACGTGGCCAGCGTCTCCGTGTGGGGAAGAGTGATCGAAGAAAACCGCGCGGCAATGCTCAGCGCCATTGCGAAAGCCGCGCCGCAGAACGTGAGCGCAACGGCCACCACGGCTTGGCGGGAAAAACGCTTCCCGAAGAAGCCATTGATGGCGGCGCCAGCCAACGGCAGCAGCGGAATCAGCCACAGATAAAGGTTCGACGTCATAGTTTGAGCAGATTGATCCGATCCACGTTCAAGGTTTCGCGATTACGGTAGACGGCGATGATGATAGCCAGTCCCACCGCAGCTTCAGCCGCAGCTACGACCATTACAAAGAAAACGAAAACCTGCCCGCTGAGCGCGTGCCATTGCGCAGCGAAGGCCACGAACGAAAGATTCACGCCATTCAGCATCAACTCGATCGACATGAAAATCGTGATCAGGTTGCGCTTGATCAGAAAGCCCGTGACTCCGCAGGCGAACAGAACTCCACTCAGCACCAGGTAATACGATAGCGGTACCATCAGGCCTCCTTCCTTGACGATTGCACCTGGTCAGGTTTGGCGGCGAGAACTACGGCGCCCATGATGGCGATTAGCACCAGCACCGAAGTGACCTCGAACGGCAGCAGGAAATCATGAAACAGAAGCCGCGAAATCGACTTGGGATCGCCCCACAGTGCTCCAATCGCCACAGAGGCCGTATTTGAACGGGCAAGCAAGACCCAAGCCATCAGGCCGCTTCCAACCAGCATTCCCGGAATGCCGATAACCATGGCGACTTTACTGCCGATAGTTCGTTCCTCTTCGCCGGCATTGAGAAGCATGATGACGAACACGAATAGCACCATAATCGCGCCGGCATAAATTATGACCTGAACGGCCGCGACAAACTCCGCTCCCAACAAAAGATACTCAACCGCCAACGACACCATGACGGCGATCAGCGAGAGCGCGCTGTTAATGGGATGGCTCTGCACCAGCAGGTTAACCGCCCCCGCCACGCAGATCGCTCCGAAAAACAGAAAGATAATCAGATGAAGCATGAAAAGTAGTTCTCGGTTCTCAGTTCCCGGTTCTCAGTTCATGCGATGTTTTGCTGAGAACTGAGAACTGGGAACTGAGAACTGTTTTTTTATGATTTCAACGCCACAATCAATCCCGTGATCACCAGATTCGCGATGGCCAGCGGCAACAGGAATTTCCATCCGAATGCCATCAACTGGTCATAGCGAAAACGCGGCAATGTTCCGCGAACCCAAATGTAAAGAAAAAGAAACGCGAAGATTCTCGCCGCGAACCATACGACTGGCAAAATCATTTGCAGCCAAGCCGGGCCAAACAGCGGACCGTTCCATCCGCCAAGAAACAAAATCGATGCCAGGCACGCCACCGTAATCATGTTCGCGTATTCCGCCATGAAGAACATGGCAAACTTCATCGCGCTGTACTCGGTGTGATATCCAGCGACCAACTCGGTTTCCGCTTCCGGCAAATCAAACGGGATGCGGTTGGTCTCCGCGTACGCCGACATCAGATAAATAAAGAAGGCGACAAACTGCCCGCCATAAAAAATATTCCACTTGGGAATGAATCCCCAGAAGTGTCCGCTCTGCGCCATGACAATGTCGCGCAAGCTGAAGCTTCCGGAAAGAATTAGCACGCCGATCAGCGACAGTCCCAGCGAAACTTCGTAGCTGATCATCTGCGCGCTCGCGCGCAATCCGCCAAGCAGGGAATACTTGTTGTTCGACGACCATCCTGCCAGCGCCACTCCGTATACGCCGACCGAGGTGATGCCAAGAACTATCAGAAGGCCGATGTTCACGTCAGTGATCTGCAGCGGCGTCGTAATCGAGCCGATGGTTACCGTGTTGCCGATGGGAATAACGGCGATCGAGGTCAGCGCAAAGATCACCGCGATCATCGGCGCCGCGATGTAGAGCGGTTTGTAAACGTGCGGCGGCGTCAGATCTTCCTTAAAGAGGAACTTAACCCCGTCAGCCAAAGGTTGCAGCAGACCGAAGGGGCCGACGCGGGTGGGTCCCCAGCGGTTCTGCATATGTCCGACGACTTTGCGCTCGAGCCAAACCGTGTAGGCGACCGCCGTCAGCAGGATGAACACTGCCAGCACGATCTTCACGATCGAGATGAGGACAAAAGTTCCAACACTTACCAATGCGGTCTTCTTTCCATGATCGGGATAGCGCCTAAAAATCCGGCGCTACGATTTGCTAGTCTGCTGCGACTTCCGTTGTTTCGTGCGGACGGCTTTCCATCACCGAGTTCAATGCTTTGGAGTAACGCCCCAACGTGCCGGACGTGAATAGAGTATCGTTGGCCGGAACAATCAGCGCCGGATCTTGCATGGCCCCCGGGCCGCTCTGGGTTAAAGTCGTGTGCTCGTCGTTTCCAGAAAGAACGTTAATGCGCGAGAAGTCGTAGCCCGGCACCAGGCGCTGAATCTCGTCGAGAATCGCCATCGGGTCAAACGGACTCATCTTCGGCTCAAGGCCATGCGCTTCTAGCCAGACAACGTGACGGTCGGCCTCTCCCGATTGCGCCCCGCGCGATTGGCCCATGTCCATGTGGGTGCCGCGACCGAAGGGCACGAGTTTGTGGACATCGACGCCCATGGCATCGGCGATGCGAACAATCATCTCGAAATCGGTCTTGGTGTCTGTAACTTCGCCGGCTTTTTTCACCAACTGCAGATCGCCGCAGGTGTTGGTGAAGGTGCCGGACTTCTCGTAGGCATTAGCGGCGGGCAGAACTACGTCCGCGATCGTCGCTGTTTCGGTCAGGAACATGTCTTGCACGACGACGAACGTGTTCGACAGCGCGAATGGATCAATCCCTTCACGGCCCACAGGATTTGAGCCGACCACGTAGAGCGCCTTCAGGTTTCCGGCTTTTCCGCTCTCGACCATCTCCGGCAGTGTCATGCCTTTGTGCTGCGGTACGCCGCCCCACTCTTCGTGGAAAGGATTGGTGTTGGCCGCGAGATGGTAACCGGGCAGCAGGTCGGGATAGAGACCCATGTCGGCGGCCCCACGCGAGTTGGCGTAGTCGGCGAGCGCGATGACCTTGGCGCCCTGAATTCCAGCGGTGAAGCTGACCAAAGATGAAACCGCTTCGCCGCGAATTTCCGATCCGAAGATGACAATCAGATTGGTTTCGCCGCGCAGTTTGTCGCGCAGCGCAGTCCATACCTCGCTGGTCCCGCCGAGCGCTCCGGCAGCAGAATCGTTTCCGCCCAGGAATGCAGCAACCTGAGCTTCGGTTCCCGTCGGAATCTGGGTGAAGGTCGTTGCTTGGCGGTGCAGCTTGATGTCCTCGGAATTGATGACGTGCAGCTTGGCTCGGTGCAGGCGGACATTGTTGCGAATCTGCCAGGCCAGCAACGGATGTTGCTCGGTCGGATTATTTCCAATCAGAAGAATCGCTGGTGCATTGAACACATCGCGCATCGACGCGGTTAGGTCCGGCTTTCCCGTGAGCGCCGCTGCCAGGGCAGGGAAGTCGGCAGTGCGGTGATGGTCGATGTTATTGCTGCCGAGCACAACGCGAGCGAACTTTTGCAGCAGGTAGTTCTCTTCGTTCGTAGTGCGCGTGGATCCGATAACTCCGATTGCTCGTCCGCCCTCGTGATCACAGATTTCCTTGAACCGTCTTCCGATCAGCGTGAAGGCCTCTTCCCACGTAGCCGGAGCCAGACGACCGTCTTTGCGGATCAGCGGCTTGCTCAGACGCTCGGTGCTGTCGGCGAAATCGAAGCCGTAACGTCCCTTCATGCAGAGGAAGTCACCATTGATGCCACTCTTGTCGCGGTTGTCGCCGCGCACAATCTGCATGCCGGTCTCGGAACGGCGCACGCCCAGCGTAGTCTTGCACCCGTCAGCGCAGTGCGTGCAAGTAGTGCCGACGTGATTCATCTCCCAGGGACGGGTTTTGTATCGATAGGCTCCCGAAGTGAGCGCACCGACAGGACAAATGTCGATGCACATCCCGCACTCTTCGCATTCCAGGTGATCTTCTTTGTTAGGTGCGATGATGGAACTGACGCCCCGGTTCTGCACGCCCAGCGCCCACACATCCATGCCCTCGCCGCACACCCGCACGCAGCGGTAGCACAGAATGCAGCGAGGCCGGTCGAAGTAAACGACCGGGGACCACTGCTGCTCTTCGCGATGATTCTTGGGTTCGATGTATTTCGATTCGGCGGCGCCGTAGGAGAACGTCATGTCCTGCAGTTCGCACTCACCGCCGGCATCGCACACCGGGCAATCCAGTGGATGATTTCCCAACAGCATCTCGACCATCGACTTACGCGCCTGGCGAATCTCATCGCTTTCGGTGGTGACAATCATGCCTTCGCCGATAACGGTAGTGCAGGCGGTCTGCAGCTTGGGCATCTTCTCGATCTTGACCAGGCACATGCGGCAAGCGCCCTGCAAAGACAGATTTGGGTAGTAGCAGAACGATGGCACTTCGATGCCAACCGCTTTGCAGGCTTCGATCAGCAGCGTCCCCGCGGGAGCCGCGACCTTCTTACCGTCGACCGTGATGTTTACGTCAGGCATTTCGTAATCTTGTAATCGGGTAATTTTGCAATCTAACGAACCGCTTTAGCCGTTTGCCGCGAGGCGGTAAACAACGCTGTCAGTTGATGTGCCTCTGTTAGCAACTCGGTCAAACGCTTGGCAGGTACGATTTCGCAATCCTGCAGCATTTCCAGCCAAAACACGGTCTCATCCGCCTCTTCCACGACGATACCAATCTTTGCGATCCATTCGGCTTTGGATCGCGCACGGCATGCGGCTCTATAATTCGCCGCAACCGCGGTTCCACAGCGCAACAACTGCTTCCCAAGTACCTGCGCATCGCCCCGATAAGGCAGGACTCTGTACATCCGCACCAGCCTTACAGCGAATGCTTTCGTTCGATCGCGAAGCTGTTCCTGCTTCGACAGCATTGAGGTTTTCCAAATTACAAAATTACCCGATTACCAAACTAAAAAATCTAATGACTCAATTGCAAGGCTTCCGCTCCCGCCTTCTCAAACGGGCACGGCTTGCCGTCTAGGTGATCTTCAAATTCCTTCCGCCATTTTTTCACGAAGGCGATTGTCGGCATCGCGGCGGCGTCGCCGAGCGGGCAAAACGTCCTGCCCAGCATGTTCTCGGACAGGTACTGAATGTTGTCGATGTCTTTCTTCACGCCAGCGCCTTGATGGAATCGCGTGAGCGTCTTCTTCAGCCAGTCGGTGCCCTCGCGGCACGGGATACACCAGCCGCAGCTTTCATGCTGGTAAAACTTGATCGTGCGCAGCGCGAACTTCACGATGCACGTCGTGTCGTCAAGAACCACCACGCCGCCTGAGCCCAGCATCGATCCCGCTTTCGCCAACGAGTCGAAATCCATGGCAACGTCGATCTCTTCCGGCTTCAATGCAGGAGTGCTGGATCCGCCGGGGACGACAGCCTTCAGCGCGCGCCCGTTAGGGATGCCGCCGCCGACCTCATAAATCATCTTCTTGAGGTTGTACCCCATGGGCAGTTCATACACGCCGGGTTTATTGAGATGCCCACTCAAGCAGAACAGCCGCGTGCCGCCATTTTTCGGCGTTCCCAGGTTCGCGTACCATTCGGCCCCGTTCAGCATGATCTGAGGCACACTCGCCAGTGTCTCGGCATTGTTGATGACCGTTGGTCCACCCCAGAGCCCAACCACTGCAGGGAAGGGAGGTCGGATGCGCGGAATGCCACGCTTGCCTTCGAGCGATTCCATCAGCGCCGATTCTTCGCCGACTTCGTACGCGCCTGCGCCGCCGTGCCAGAAGATGTCGAGATCGTATCCGCTGCCGAAAATGTTCTTGCCCAGAAAGCCCTTGGCGTACGCATCGCGCAAGGCCTTCTGCATGATGACCGACAGGTACCGATATTCGCCGCGGATGTAGATGTATCCGGTATGCGATCCCACCGCCAGCGACGCGATCATGACACCTTCGATGACAGAATGCGGATCATGCTCGAAGATCAGCCGGTCTTTGCAGGTGCCCGGCTCGCTCTCGTCGCCGTTGCACAAGACGTATTTGGGCTTGGGCGATTGCTTGGGCACGAACGACCACTTCATCCCGGTATTGAAGCCGGCGCCGCCGCGTCCGCGCAGCCCGGAATTCTTGACCTCGTTGACAATGGCATCGGGCTCCATCTTCAGCGCTTTCTGGATAGCCTTGTAGCCGTCGAGTTCCAGATAGCGATCGATGTCGGTCGCACCCAGGCCAAAGCGTCGGGAGACGACCTTTACTTCATCGGGATGGGAAACGAGAAAAGCCATTGTCTTATCGAGTCATTGAATCATTGAGGCATTGAGTCATTGGTTCCCAATGATTCAATGTCTCAATCACTCAATGTTTCAATTCTTCCAGAATTTTGTCCATCTGCTCGACCGTCAGGTTCTCGTGGAAGTCGTAATTCACCTGAACGGCCGGGGCCCAGCTGCATCCGCCGATGCACTCAACCTCTTCCAGCGTAAACATTCCGTCGGGCGTGGTGCCTTTGTGTCCGATGCCGAGCTTCTTGCTGCAGTGGTGCAGCAGTTCCTCGCCACCCTTCAGCATGCACGCGATATTGGTGCAGACCTGTACGTTGTATTTTCCGCGTGGCTTGGTGGTCAGCATGGAGTAGTAGCTGATCACGTTGCGCACATCGAGTTCGGTCAGGCCCAGACGCCCGGCGATTTCAGCGATTACTTCGTCGCTGAGAAACCCCGTTTCATCCTGCGCATACAGCAGCGTCGGAACCAGCACCGAGCGCTTCGTCGGGTAGTGATTCAACATCTCCGTGAAGCGCGATTCGAATTCGTCAGAAAACTTCATTTTGTAATTTTGTAATCGGGTAATTTTGTAATTTTCGGCTGCTCTTCAATTTCCAAATTACCCGATTACCAAATTGCAAAATCTATCTGTCAATCTCCCCTAGGACGATATCGATGCTGCCGATCGCCGCCACCACATCGGCGATCAATCGTCCTTCGCACATTTTGGGAAGCAACTGCAGATTCGCCAGACAAGCCGCGCGCATGTGCACGCGATAGGGCTTCGCGGTCCCATCGCTGACTACGTAATAGCCCATTTCCCCGCGCGGAGACTCGACTGCCTGGTAGACCTCACCCTCAGGTACTGCAAAGCCTTCCGTAATAATCTTGAAGTGATAGATGAGGGACTCCATCTGCGTCTTCATCTTCTCGCGGTCGGGCAGCACCACTTTTGGTGCATCGGCTTTGATCGGTCCTTCGGGCATCCCGTCGAGCGCCTGCTGCACGATTGCGATTGACTCGCGCAGTTCGCGAACCCGGCATATATAGCGCGCGAAGACGTCGCCTTCCTGCGCTACCGGCACCTTGAACTTGAAATTCTCGTAACCCGAATAAGGCATATCGCGGCGCAGATCGATGTCGACTCCGCTGCCTCGCAGAGTCGGACCGCTGGCTCCCAAGGCGATCGCGTCTTCCGCAGTGATCTTGGCGACGCCCTTGGTACGCATCGCCCAGATAGGGTTGCCGGTCAGCAGATTCTCGTACTCGTCGACTTTTTCAGGAAAGCGGTTGGCGAACTCCTTCGCCTTGGCGAAGAATCCAATCGGGGGCTCGAGCGCCAGTCCACCGACGCGGAAATACGACGTCATCATGCGCTGGCCGCTGACCATCTCAAACAGTCGTAGGATGTCTTCACGCTCGCGGAAGCAATAGAGAAACACCGTCATTGCCCCGATGTCCAAAGCGTGCGTGCCCAGCCAGACCAGGTGAGAATTGATGCGCGTCAGTTCATTGAGCAACACCCGCATCCACTGCGCTTTGGGCGGAATTTCCAGCCCGAGCAGCTTTTCCACTGCCAGCACATAACAAAGATTGTTAGTCAGCGGGCACAGATAATCGATGCGATCGGTGAGCGGCACCACTTGCTGGTAGAACTTGGCTTCGCAAGTCTTCTCGATGCCGGTGTGCAGGTACCCGATATCGGGCATGATGCGGACAATGGTTTCGCCATCGATCTCGAGAATGACACGCAACACGCCGTGCGTCGAAGGGTGCTGCGGACCCATGTTCAGGATCATGGTGCGATCCTGCCCGGGTTCCATCGTCAGCGTGGGATTCAGATGCGCCATGGCTTACCGGTATCCTTCCACGGGATAGTCCTTACGTAGTGGATGCCCTTCCCAGTCTTCCGGCATCAGCAATCTTCGCAGGTAAGGATGTCCGGTAAAGCGCACGCCAAACAGATCAAAAACTTCGCGTTCAAAATAGTTTGCACCGGGCCAGACCGAGGTCACCGATTCGAGCGCCGGACTGTCGCCTTCAAGTTTCACTTTCAGGCGGACCCGTTCTTTCTTTGGGATCGACAGCAGGTGATAGACGACTTCAAAACGCGGCTCTTGCGGATACCAATCGACGCAGGTGACACCGGAGAGGTAATTAAATTCGCATGTCGGATCTTCGCGGAGCAGGGCACAAGCATCGCGAATGGATGCGCGATTTACCCAGATGGTCATTTCCTCGCGATCGAACTTCACGGCTTCAACCACAACGGAATTTGCAGCCAGCAGGCAGGCGATTGCGGGATGTCCCTTAAGCTGTTCGAGATCGGTAATGGCGGGTGTCAGCGGCACTAGACTTCCCCTCGTGCTGCCGACGTGGTCTTTCCCCAATCCAGCACACCCTTTTTCCAAATATAAAAGAAGCCGACCAGTACAATGGCGACGTACACCATCATCTCCCAGAAGCCGAACATCTTCAGTTCGCGAAGAATCACGGCCCAGGGATAAAGGAAGATAGCCTCGACATCGAATATGATGAAGCACATGGCGACCATGTAGAACTTCACCGAGAAACGTTCCCGGGCATCGCCTACCGGAGTCATGCCGCATTCATAAGGGGACATTTTGGCGCGGGTGGGCTTGCGATAGCCGATCAGCCACGACAGCAGCACAATCGCGCTCGCAATCACTCCCGTGACCAGGAAGTGAATCAATAACGGCAGGTAGCGGGCGAAGTAATTGTCGGGCATAGCAGAGCTATATATAATTCGCGCCAAGTATGATGGCTTAAACGTTCTAGATTAGATTTCACCGCGTAGCAGTGTCAAGCGAACGGACCAGTTTTCTCGTATGCTTTTAACCTCGGCGCAATATTTGCCGCGATTCGTGAACGGAAACGCATGATCTTTGGATTTAACACCGACGTGAAGCACGAAGACACGGTCTATCACGTGCAAAGCGAAGCCCGCGAAAACGAGCTTCTCCTGCAAACTCAGGTCTTCGTGCGCGGCCGCTGCATCGGCAAGCGCGCCACTTCCTACGCCGACCAAGTTGCGGGCGGCGGATTCACCGACCAGCAGAAAGAACAGATTCTGCGCGACCAGCATCGCATGGTGCTCGATTCCATCCGCGATGGAAAACTTGACACGGTTCTTGACAAGCGCGACACGCCAGAGGTGCTGGCCGCGATCAAAGAGTTGGATGTGGTCTGGCTCAACGCCGGGTCCGTGCATTCCGAGCGCAATCTGAAGATGCGCCTGCAGGTGACCGATGGCGGGTCGGCAGTGCAGGGTGCCCGGCTCACAGTTCGTTTCGCGCGGCCCGACTCAGCTCCTTTCTACACTCAGGTGGTCACCGATGCAGGTGGCAACGCTGACCTGATCATCGAGCAGGACGAGTCTTCACTCCCCGATGCTTCGGTGCTGATCCAGGCCAGTTACACGGGAAGAACCGCTACTCGGAAGTTCCGGTTGCGCAAGATCGAAGCCTGAGTCGATCGACGTAATGGGAGGGACTGCCTGCCGCGTGAATCTCTGCCTCCTCTTAAAGCATTACATCCAGACGAGACTCTCAGCAAAGCGAAGCTAATCGCGTTCGAGCGCATGTCCACTGACGCCCTGATACTGTCTTTGCTTCCAGATCAAGACGGCTCCCTGAAAGTCCGTCCCGACGGAACAATCTTGGATGGTCATCACCGTATCAAGATTCTGCGCAGTCGCGGAGTCAACGTGGACGGGCTGCCGCGTGAAGTCGTCTCGCGGAAGGATCTTTAAGGCATAATAATGAAGCGTGGCAAAAATATGGGACCTAAGCTCTATTGGATCGATTCTTTGTGGCCGGGAAAGCTGGCGATCTCAGCGCGCCCTCGCGGAGGCGATTGGCTAGGAGACGAGGTGGAAGGGTGGCGTGGCGAGGGCATAGACGTAGTTGTCTCGCTTCTGACAGACGAGGAATTGCCAGAATTGGGACTGGAACGCGAAGCAGATACCGCCGCGAGGCACGGACTGCGCTTCATGAATCTGCCCATTCCCGACAGAGGGGTTCCTGCTTCCTCTGCCGTCGCTGCGACTTTCGTAGAAGATTTGCGGAAACAACTAGAACAGGGACACAACGCGGTTATTCACTGTCGGCAGGGAATCGGCCGCTCGGGTATGATCGCGGCCGCATTGCTCGTCAAGCAGGGAAGCAGTCCTTCCGAAGCGATGCAGCGAGTGAGTCAGATTCGCGGTGTAACCGTGCCAGAAACCGAACAACAGCGAGCATGGCTCTTCGATTTCTCGCCTGTAGGGACAGTTCCGTCCAAGGGTTCGTTGCGCCGATGACCCTCCACATCAACGGTGAAGCCCGCGACTTTAGCTCCCCCCTTACGCTGTCCGCGCTCATCGACCATCTCGGCATGAAGCAAGACCGTGTGGCCATCGAACTTAATCGCGAGATCGTTCCCCGCGACCGCTGGGAAGCGACTAACTTGTCGGACGGCGACCGCCTGGAGATCGTCCACTTCGTCGGCGGCGGCCGGTAAGTTTTCCTCAGCCGGAACTCCCCTAGTCACCCCTGTTTTCCAAAATCCCTTGTTGACAGCGGCAAACTCGCGCCTAGAATGGCTGAAACATTTTGCATCTCAAATGTTTTAAACATTTGCATGTCAAAACGTTGGACATCGATCGAGGTCAAGGCGCTGACCGGCATCACCGCCCGGCAACTGCAGTGGTGGGATGAGCGCGGCATTGTCGTACCCGAGCGTCATGGTCACCGCCGCCTGTATTCGCTCGAAGATGTCACCGAAGTTGCCGTGATTTGCGAACTGCGCAAACGAGGCTTCTCATTGCACCGCGTCCGCAAAGTCATGCGGTTTCTGCAGAAGGAATTCGGCAAGCGCCTGGCGGAGACGGTGAGCGGAACCTCCAACTACCACCTGCTGATCGACGGCAAAGATCTTTATCTCGAAACCTCGGCGGAGCAGATCGTCGACATCCTAAAGAATTCCCGCCAACCCGTCTTGGCTGTTTGCCTTAGCGATACGGTGCGGCGGGTGCAGTCGGTTGTTCATGGCGTCAAAAAAAGCAGCGGGTTTCATGAACCGCGCATGCGAACGCTGAAGAAGCAAAAGGCATCATAAGAAGCGGGAATTGTCTCTGGGGGAGGCAATATGGTCGCGGAAATCGACGTCCTGACGGAGTGGATTCCGGAACAGATGCTGCCCGGCACTATCTTTGTGCTGGAAAATGCGGGGCACGTGGGAGAGAAGGACGATCCTTACTGGGCCGTCCTTTCATGCCCCGATTGCGGAACCCTGGGTCTAATCACGCGCAAACAACTGGCGGGGTTGCTGCCGGTGATTTGCGGATCGAACCAGTGCTCCGCTCAGTTCTTCATCAACGATAATGAGATTGTAGTGCGAAAGCCGTTTTAGGCTCGCGCCGCGGGAGAGTCTCTTCTTACTTGCCGCCCGCTTTCACCTGCTGCGGCGCAATCGGCACTTGCTCGACAATTTCGATTTCAAACCCTTCCAGCGCTGCGATCTTGCGCGGATGATTCGTCAGCAAGCGGATCCGCTTCAAGTTCAAGTCCGACAAAATCTGCGCACCGATACCGATCTCGCGCTGCGTTTTTCTTTCGCTTTCCGGCAAAGAGGGAAGTGCCTTGTCGCGATGGAAGGTAAGCAAAGTTCGATCTCCCAGACGCTCTGCGGAAAAGCCTTTGGACGTCTGGTGCAGGTAGATCAGTGCGCCGCGCCCTTCGCGCGCAATCGCCTCTAGTGAACCTTCAATTGTGGCGTGACAGTCACAAGCCGTCGATCCGAAAACATCGCCCATCAGACAATGAGAATGCATGCGGACCAGCACCGGAGCATCTCCACCCAGATCGCCGCGCACCAGCGCGACGTGCGACTCGCCGCCATAGACTTCGCTCTCATAGGCGATCAGGCGAAACTCGCCGTGAGGAGTTCCCACAAGCGCCTCGCCCACGCGATGCACGTAGCGCTCGTGCTGCATGCGGTAGCGGATGAGTTCCGCCACGGTGAGCATCTTCATGTTGTGTTCGCGGCAGAATTCAATCAAGTCGGGCACCCGCGCCATGGTGCCGTCGTCGCGCATGATCTCGCAGATCACGCCCGCGGGAACCAGCCCCGCGAGCCGCGCCAGGTCGACCGATGCCTCGGTTTGTCCCGCGCGTACCAGCACTCCTCCTTTGCGGGCGCGCAAGGGAAAAATGTGTCCTGGCCGAGCCAGGTCCGTGGGGCGGGTTGCGGGATCAATGGCTACAAGGATGGTTCGTGACCTGTCATAGGCCGAAATTCCGGTAGTCACGCCATCGCGCGCGTCGATCGCTTCGCAGAAAGCCGTTCCGTAGTTCGCCGTGTTCTCGGCCGTCATGGGGCCAATACGTAAATGATCGAGGCGCTCCTCGGTCATGGCAAGACACACTAGTCCGCGCCCATATTTCGCCATAAAGTTGATGGCTTCGGGGGTGACCTTCTCCGCGGCCAGCGTCAGATCGCCTTCGTTCTCGCGGTCTTCATCGTCGACCACAACCACCATGCGGCCCGCGCGAATCTCTTCAATCGCGGTGGGAACGTCAGTAAATGCAGGATGCGGCGTCATAAGCGGATTGTAGCAAGCCCTACGGTCCCTGGTGGACCAACTCATTCTCAGCCCCTCGGAAGAGGGCACGCAACGATTTCACCACCCATCGCACTAGAAGGACAATGACAACGACCAATGTCAGCACGATAACGGACGCGATATACGGATGCTGCGTGGCAAACCAGGTGATAAAGATCGCAAACGCGTCTTCTCCAAAACTTAGCACCATGTTCGAAACCGGCTCGGGAGACGGCGTCACCGCTGCCCTCACCGCGGTCTTGCCTCCGTGAGCCGCGAGCGCGATCGCGCCGCCCGCCAGGGTTGCGAGAAGCTGTTCTCCTGGCGAGAGAGCGGCAGTGGCGCGATAGGCGATCAACGCCGCTACAGGGACACGGATAAACGTGTGCAGCGCATTCCAGATCAGGTCAAAGGCAGGAATTTTGTCGGCGAAAAATTCAACCGCGAACAGCGCAGTGCTGGCGCCGATGATGTACCAGTTGTTCAGCAGATCGAGTCCGGGCGGAAGCACCAGCAGGTTGTAGTGTGCCAGCAGACCCAGCGTCGCCACCGTGGCGTACAGGTTCAAGCCAGCCGCGAAGCTGGTGGCGATCAGTAGTCCCGTCAGCCCGTGAGGTAGTTTCACAGCCGGAAGCATATAAGCAAAACTTGGAGCGGACAAAACAAAAGGGCCGCCGAATCCGGCGACCCTGGTTCTCTCGAATTCGATGGGTTACAGAGTCGATTCGATCTCGAAACCCCAAGCTTCGAGCAACGGCTCAGGAATATATTTCGAATTCTTGTTGCGCCGCGCCCACTCCCGCAAACGGGTCGAACGCAGGTATTGGTCAGGAGACAGCTTGTATTCCCGCACCACCTGCTCAAATTCAGTCACCGTGGGAATGACCGGGCCGATCGGCTCCGGCTTACCCCAGTTCGGATTTCCACGTCGCTTAGCCATGAATTAGTCCCTCGTACCTTCGAGATAACGTCAAAACTGAATACCGCTACATCTACTTAGATTCCCACAGCTCTCCCATGGATTCTTAAGGAGCCCGCAAAGCATTGCACAACTAAGCCCCTACTGCTTACGTCCAAGGGTGATCTGGAAACCATAGATTCTAAGGGCATTTTCCTCACAAGTCAATAGAAAACTTCAGACCCGTGCGGGCACAAACGGGCCTATCTAGTTGAAACAGATTATGTTAGCCAGCATCCATTTTTCGGGAGACGTATTCCAGATTCCGGATGTATACCCTTAAGTCCCATGTTTCCAATACGGACACTGTGGGGGACTCCTTCCGAACATCGCACGATCGGCTTGCATTCGTCGCCCTCACCCGGGATTTTCGGTCTCCCAGACATCCGCCTCCGGTAAAACAGGTTACTGCCGTAATCCGGTGCCTACCCTCGGCCGTTGACGGGGTCTGAGGCCCTCCTTAGAGTGCCAGATAGGAGGGCCGCATCGTGAGAGATATCCATGAAGTACTCCGCAAAAAGCAGGCCGAACAAGCACAGTTAGGGAAGCAGATTGAGGCGCTCCAGCACGCCGCGGAACAACTCCGCAACGTAGCTCATCTCCTGGATGGGGAAGAAGACGAAAGCGATCACGCGGCTGCCGGCCGCTAAGTGGTAGCCCCGCCGGGGCGGGGCTGGGTTTGAAGGCCCATTATGAGTTTGCAGTCGTTGGTGTATTGCTCCGATGAGAAGATCGTCCGCGTGTTGCGCCGCGTGCTAAGCGATCTGGAGATCAACGCCGACCATTGTTCCACTACCGACGCCGCAGTCCGCAAACTTACCCGCCAGCGGTACGAAGCGGTCATTGTCGACTGCTCCGATACTGAATCCGCAGGTCTAATTCTGCGCAGCGCCCGTTCGGCTCCCTGCAACAAGCGCGCTATCGCGGTTGCTTTGGTTGACGGCGCGACCGCCCTTACCAGCGCCTTCGAACTGGGCGCGCATTTCGTCCTCTATAAGCCGATTTCCACCGAGCGCGCCAAAGCCAGTTTCCGCGCAGCCCGCGCCCTGATGAAGCGCGAGCGCCGCCGCAACAGCCGCGTTCCCGTCGAACTCCCCGTGACTCTGATCTTTGACAACGGCACCGGACAGCAACGGACTTCGACCACGGATGTGAGCGAAGGTGGCATGGCCATTAAGCTCTCGAAGCGACAAAAGACCGCGTCGATCCGCGTCGAATTCACGCTGCCTGGCCACGAAACTGCCATGGAGTGCAAGGCGCAGATCGCATGGGAAGGATCAAGCCAGCACGCCGGCATTCGCTTCGTCGACATGACGCCCGAAGCCCGAGACCAACTGAAAGCCTGGCTTAACCAGCATTCCCCAGAGCCGGAAAAAGACGATCCGCCGGTAAGCTGCAAGCTGACCGATCTCAGCCTGGGAGGCTGCTATCTCGAGATGGCTTCGCCTTTTCCGGTACGAACCTTGGTCGTGCTCTCCATGCGCGTTGGTCAGCTGCAGGTGAAAGCCGAGGGCGTGGTTCGCGTCATGCACCCTGAAACGGGGATGGGCGTCGAATTCACCCAGAAGACCGAGCAGCAACGCGAGCACGTGGAAAAATTCATTCAAGCCTTGATGAAGAGCAACGGCGCTCTTCCCGACTTGATGGTCGAGCCCGAAGGACTGGAAACCGAGGGCAACGCCTCTCCCTATATCAAGTCGGACATTGACGATCCTCTGGTCGAACTATTTCATACTAAATCCACCCTCACCGTGGAAGCCTTTCAAGCCGAGCTGCGCAAACAACGCGGCGCCGTCCCAGAACCCGTTTAGCGTAGTGCGTCACCCAGACTCTCATGCTTCAGGTTGCAAAGGCAGTTCTTTGCGCTCTTTAGCAAACCCTCAACTAGACGTCATCCCGAGGCCGAGAGGCCGAGGGATCTGGCGAGAAGCACCGATGCCGCCCACTAGATCCCTCGCTTCGCATCGGGATGACGTCTTCGGAAATCCGAGGCTCCGATGCCTGTAAAATCCTCCCATGCGACATGTCATTTTAGGCCCCGGCGGTATTGGCGGACTCATCGGCGCGTGCTTGGCCGCTTCTGGCGAAGCGGTCACCATGGTCGGACGCCCCGATGCCATGGCGAACTATCCCTCCGAACTCCAACTCGAAAGCCCATTCGGAAATCTGCGGGTGCCGGTCGCCCACGCGCAGATGGTTCCTCCCGCCGACGTCGTCTGGATTACTGTGAAAGCCACCCAGTTGGAGCAAGCCCTGGCTTCGTTCCCTGACGCGACTGGGGTGCGCGGCATCGTCCCACTGCTGAACGGCGTCGATCACATCGCCCGTCTGCGCGAAAAATACGGCGCTGAGCGCGTGATTCCGGCCACCATCGCTGTCGAGTCGGAACGCGTCGCCCCGGGACACATCATCCATCGCTCTCCCTTCGCCATCCTGAACGTAGCCTCCAGCGGACGCGCCTTGCTGGGCGACGTAATCGCCGACTTCACCAAACGTGGATTCACCTGCCGCTTCATCGACAACGAAGCCACGCTGCTCTGGAGCAAGCTGGTATTCCTCGCACCGCTCGCGCTGGTGTCCACGGTGACAGGACAAATGACCGGAGAGTTCCTGTCCGATCCGGCATCGCGTGAGATGGTATTCAGTTGCGCGCGCGAGGCGTGCGCGGTAGCCACCAAAGAAGGAGCCACGGTCGACCCCGACGCGACGATCGCCAACATGTTGAAACTACCTCCACACATGCGCAGCTCAATGCAGAAAGACGTAGCCCAAGGCAAAGCCCCAGAGCTAGACGCGGTAGCCGGACCAATCCTACGCGGCGCAGCGAAGCATGGACTAGAAGCGCCGGTGACGCGAGAGTTAGCGGAGCGGGTAGAAGAGAAAGTCGCGGGAAGAAGTGTTTGATGGCGGGTGACGCGGCCTTTCAACCGCCAAAACAATTACTGCTGCGAGTGCCCGTCCTTCGCGCAGTTTGCGAAGGGCAGGAATCAGGAACGCCTCCAGTGAGGCAGTCGATCACGCTGCCGGCGCGCGCAACGAAATCTTCGTCCAACCTTCATTCACACGCACGGGGCCGGCTTCATTCAGGAGATAGAACCGGTAGCTGCACCAGCGCCATTCCACGGGTGACTTGACTAGTCCGCGTTTCACCGGGTTACGATAACCCGTCAGACGCGCCGCGGCAGGAGCACCAAGTCGGCCGCTTCCTCGGCATCCCTGAGAAGCGTCTTGCGCGGCGCGCCCATCTGCGCACGCATGGTCAGGCCACGAGCAAAATCCGTGACTTGGATCGCGCGCACGGCTACCGGAAAGTCAGGACGGGATGTCTCCCGCACTGATCCCGTCCCGGAAACGGCGCTCCACGAGCGCCGCGCCGCCAGCGACCGCGCTCTGCAGGAACCGCTGAACCTCAGCGTCGTTCACAAGCGGCGCGACGCACACCATAAGGCAGCCCCGGGCGGACCCTTTCTCGGTCGCACTTTCGACGGCGTACCTCAGAAAGCCCGCGATCGAGTCGCGAAGACTCTGTGGCGAGAGGAGTGCCTTCGCGGCTGATGCGCCCTTCCGTTCTGCGTACGCCCTAAGGACGCGCAAGAATATCGCCCGCTTGTCCCCAAAGACGGCATACAGGCTCGGCCGTCCCACACCCATCCCGGCGACGAGATCGTCAATCGTCACTCCGTCGTAGCCTTTCGACCAGAACACCTGAGTCGCCTTTTCCAGCGCCCCCGTCTCGTCGAAGCTGCGCGGTCGTCCCCGCGGCCTAGCGGTATTTTGAATCATTTAGTTCAAAACTCCTTGACAATGGTCCATCGCACCAATTATATAACTGAATAGTTCGAAATTAGCAAGCCGACCCTGGCCTCGCGGGGCCTCACGACTCGACCTTCACCCTTCACCACGGAGACGCCCATGGAACATTCGATCGCTAACGAAAGTATATTAATAACCGGAGCAAATGCTGGGCTTGGGAAAGAGACTGCCCGACAGTTAGCATTGAAAAAAGAAACAAAAAAGGTAATTCTTTTTTGCAGAAATCAAGCGAGAGCAGAGGCAGCAAAAAAAGACCTTGAGGAGAAAACGGGGAAAAAGATTTTTGAAATTATTATTGGGGATGTTACGGATGCAAATTCTGTAAGAAAAGCAGTAGAAAAAATAAAGGAACCTATTGATGCAATAATTTTAAATGCAGGTGGAGTAATTGGGAAAACGGCTGCGAAATTTACGCCTTCCGGTATGAATCAATTAGCTGCTACGAATATTTTAGGTAATGTAATTCTAGCGGAGGAATTAATTAAACGTGAAAAGTTAAGGAAAACAGTTCTATCAGTCAGTGCGGAAGCTGTTCCAGGAGTAAAGATGCTCGGAGTAAAACCAGTTTCAATGAAGACTTCTTCTGTAGATGAGTTTGCTGCTGTTCTTGATGGATCATATTTTGGTAATAAGTTCGATGCATTGCAAGCATACGCATATGTCAAATATGCAGAAACCATGTGGACGTTATCAATGGCAAGAAAATATCCTAAGCTCAAGTTTATTGTTGTGAGCCCAGGAAATACAAAAGGAACTCAGGCGCCAGATAGTCTTCCCCCGCCAATGCGGTTTATGTTGAAGTATGTGATGATGCCTATTGTATTCCCATTGATGGGCGGAATGGTGCATGAGCTGGAAGTAGGTGCAAAACGCTTTGTAGATGGCATTTCGGATGAGCGGTATAAAAGCGGCGTTTTTTATGCCAGCAAAGAGGGTAAGTTATCAGGGGACATGGTGGACCAGAGCACTTTTTTTACTGATTTGAAAAATACTTCATTTCAAGATAACGCCAACGAGGCAATTCACCATTTCATAAATTAGGCCTGAAAACGGTCCGCCGATAACAAAACGGCCCGTCCGATTGACATAGAAAAATTCGTCGTCTTCCGCAGCAACTTGAGAGCGGTGTCCTTAAAGGAGAGCCCCATCGCGGCTGAACTGATCCCGGTAACCGGAATCAGCAGGCGATTGCGGAGTTACATGATCGTCCACGGGCCTTACGGTATTTTGAAATAAACATTGTCAAACACGAAATACTAAAATTTAGCTACATTAGTCGCTGAATTGCGCAACTCGGCCAGTTCCTGGGGCAGCATCCGGAACTGCGGGAGCAACTGCATCAGAACCCGAACTTGGTGAACGATCCAAAATTCGTCGCCGATCATCCGGAGCTGCAGAAGTATATGCAGGATCATCCGAAAATCGCTGAACACCTGAAGGCGCATCCGGCTTCGGTCATGCACCGGGAGCAGCGATTCGCCGAGCGGCACAACACGATCGCGCATCACCCGGCCCAGAAAAACCATTAAGAACTGACAGGGGGACGCAGTTGAAGGATGCGTCTCCGATTCGTTCCGCCATCCCTCCCGTCCGCCGTAACGGATGCACTGGCGACCAGTAGGCAGCCGTTATGTAAGCTCCAAGTTCCCCGATTTTCCAATTCCTCTCTTTTCTTCGTCTTTACCTATCATGACATGATCGTATAGACGTTAACGTATAGACCCTACCGCCATGACAAGATGTTCCACGTGGAACACTTCTTCATTTTGCCCGGTCTGAAATCGACAGTCAACCGTCGTCGCTCTTTGACCACCTGCGCCGTTTCGTCTCTTTTTCGTCAGGTGGATCTAGCGTCGGCGAGGGAGTGTCTTTGCCGAGGCCTCGGATCCGGGTGGTTCACGGAACGGTTCCACAGGAATGCGCTCGTAACACACGTCCAGCACGGTCAGGTATTCTGTACCGCCCGGCACTTGAAGGACTACGCTGTCACCCGCTGCCGACTTCATCAACGCGCGCCCCAGAGGTGACACCCAACTGATGTGGTTGCGGTTGAGATCGATCTCGTCGGTGCCCACGATGCTCACCACTCGCTCCGCTCCCGCGGAATTGGCATAGCGCACGGTCGCTCCGAAGAATGCCCTCGTCGCCGCCTGCCCCGCTCTCGGAGCTTCCGGGTCCACCACTTCCGCGGCTTCGATTCGCTTGGTGAGAAAGCGAATCCGCCCATCGATCTGCCGCAGCCGCCGTTTGCCGTACTGATAGTCGGCGTTTTCGCTGCGATCGCCGTTGCCGGCAGCCCACGCCACCACCTCCGTCACGGCCGGGCGTTCCCTGGTAAGCAGAAACCGGTGCTCATCTTTGAGGCGCTCCAGCCCGCTCGGCGTAATGTAGTTCTTGACTGGCGTCGCGGGCGCGTCCGGTTTTGGTTTTCTCGTAAACCCTTTTCGCATCTCCAAGTCTTTCCAGGACGAATCTGGTTGCTCTCGTCTTCGTATTGGGCTCAGCTGAGTTCTTGGGCGAGTCCGATGAGAAGCCCTTCAGGCCCGCGGATGTAGCAGAGCCGATACGCGTCTTTATACTGGACTACTTCGCCTACGAGCTGGGTGGCCCACCTTGTGCATTGCACCATTCCACGGAGGGTGCCCCAGCCTTGCGTTTTTTGCAAGGGTGGGCGGCAATGCTGCCGGCGCAACTCTTGTCGGTTCTACACCGCCCATTCTGTATGCCGTCGTCGTACCCGCCCTTTGCCTACGCGAAGGACGGGGCACCTGCATCTGTGGTGGCTTCTGCAGTTTGAAAAACCGGGCCACCCCGCCCCACCCTTAGGTTTCCGGAACGGACCCGAGTTGCTTTACGTTCAGATCCCGCGCATGACAATCATCAAAACTCCAACTTCTTATTTCGCCTGCGCTAGCTTCGTAACAACCTCGGCAACTTTATCGAGTATCTGGTTCCAGCCCTCTAGTTGACCGCTATTTTTCGCGCTCTCCATGGGTTCATTTCCAATGTGGGTAAGTTTCGTCTGGCCGTTTCCGAGATCCTCAAAGATGGTCACGTCGTACGCACCGTCTATAGCCTCATGTTCTATTCCTAATTGCGCAGGCTCGATCTTGTTTCCCTTCGAGTCCGAAAAGTACATGGAGGAAACGATTTTCTCGTGCAGAACAATCTCGTGGTATTCAACCGCATTCCAGCACTCCTGCCCATCCGGTGTTCTCATGCAGAGGAGAGATTTTCCCCCAACGCGAAAATCCATCTGGCAAACGGGCGCAGTAAAGCCCTTCGGTCCCCACCACTGCATCACGTACTTCGGGTCTGTCCACGCCTTCCACACCAACTCGCGTGGGGCGTCAAAAATTCTTGTAACGACCATCCGCTCAATTTCGCTAATCGTGTTTTCTGTCATCTCTGACCTCCTCTTTCTTCATTTGATTTACAACTACATCCAGTTTGTCGAAGCTCTCTTCCCAGAATCGGCGATAATAAGCCGCCCAGTCGCTAACCGTCTTGATCGCCGCTGGCCTAAGCGTGCACACACTCTCTCGTCCACGCTTCGTCTTGATCACAATCCGCGCCCGGACCAGGTAGGCAATATGTTTTGAAATCATCTGCTGCGAGAGTGCAAACGGTTCCGTCAATCCATGCACAGAGGCAGGCCCATGTGAGAGTCGTTCGATCATTGCCCGCCGGGTTGGATCAGACAAAGCGGCAAACGTTGTACCTAATTTATCCACAACCATATGGTAGTGGATTATTTGTCAATGTCAAGTGTGAATTTTGCGATCCCTGATTTCTGTTCACTGATCCCAGTTTCACAATAATGCGGGGACAGGCGGGTGAAGTGCACCCCTGACGTGAGACAAAGAAACTAGGGACAGTTTTCTTGCGAAAAAGATTGTAAACCGGGGAGTGGGGTCTGGGGCGAGGGGGCGGTTAGCTCCCTCGCCCCAGTCATCTCTGTAGAAGTCTCACCGTTGGCCACGCTCCGCAGCTGTTGTTCGAAAGCGGCTGGCGTTTGATAGTTCAATGCAGAATGCAGCCGCTGATGGTTGTAGGTGATTTCGAAAAACGTCGTCAGTTCGGCGCGCAAGGCGTCCAGATCGCGCCAGTCTCTGCCGTGCACCTGCTCCTGTTTGAGCGTCTTGATGAAGGACTCCGCTTTGGCATTGTCGTAGGGATTACCCACGCGGCTCATGCTCGGTTGCACTCCATGATCGGCCAGCAGCGAGAGATAGTCGGCGCAGGCATACTGAATGCCGCGGTCAGAATGATGAATCAGTCCCGGCGCAGGTTGACGCTCGGTGAGCGCCATGCGCAATGCCTGCACCGCCACACTCGCGCCCAGATGCTGCGCCAGCGCCCAACCGATTACGCGCCGGGAATGTGCGTCTAGCACCACGGCAACGTAAACAAACTCCTCTTGCAAGCGCACGTAAGTGATATCGGCTACCCAGAGTTCATTGAGATTGCGTGTGACCAGACCGCGGGCCAGATTCGGCCACACTCTCCAGCCATGCTGCGAATCGGTGGTCGCGGGTACAAAGCGCCGCGTGCGCAGGCAGAGCAGATTGTCTTCGCGCATCAAGCGCAGCACGCGTTTGGCATTGACGCACTGGCCGCGTTGCCGCAGTTCCTGCTGCACCCGTCGATAACCGTAGAACCGCCTCTCCACGACGACTTGCTGGATCGCATCGCGCACCGTTGTGTCCGCCTGCCGCGGTGCCGACGCCTCCCAATGCCGGTAGAATCCCGCCCGACTCACGCCGCTCAACTCGCACATTCGTTCCACGCTGAGGCCGCCTTGCCCGGCCCGCTCCGCAATCAACGTGCAGATCGCTTCCCGCCCGCTTTTATGCGCCGCAAGGCTTCGCCGAAAAAATCCAGTTCCAATTCCTGCTGCCCCACCTTGCGCTCCAGCTCTGCAATCCGCTTCCGCGCGGCCAGCAACTCCCCGCGTCCGGATCTCGCTTCCGCTTCGTCCCCAGCTTCCGACACTACCTTCCGCGGCCTTCCCCCGCGCCTATGCACAAGGCCGGCTTCGCCCAACTCTGCATAACGGTCCTTCCACACGTACAGCCGCTTCCGTCGTATGCCGAGCTCCAGCGCTACCGCACTTACGCTTTCTCCAGCCAACACCCGGCGCACCGCCGCTAATTTCAACTCCGTTCCGTACTCCGGCTGATTCATCTTCTTTCGTGACATGAGTTCTCCTGATCGAGAACTGTCACCATTATCTCTGTCTCAGTTTTGGGGTGCACTCCACGGGATGTTCCCCGATTTCCAACATCTAACCGGACGATCTGGAGACTAGTAGCGCCCCGGCGTCGCGACACCCATCTTTTCTTCGCCTTACATATCATGACATGACTGTATAGACATTAACGTATACACTACACCGCCATGACAAGATGTTCCACGTGGAACACTTCGTTTTGCTCGGCTTGTAGTACGAGTTTTAACTTCTCAGGTCAGAACGACGCGCTGCCGACTTCCTGAACAGAAGGCACGGCCGGGGCACGTGCAACAGGCAGAATCGCAGTCACCCGCGTTCCGGAGCCGTTTGACTGGACGTGCAGAGTGCCACCCAGCTGACGCAAGCGTTCTTGCATCCCACGAAATCCGACGCCTGCGTGAGCCGACGACCCCAACGCGGATTCGGTTTCTGTCGGAATTCCCTTGCCCGCATCCTCAATCTCAACCCTGACACAAGCTTCCGCTTGAGTGACGCGAATCCTAGCCGTAGGACTCCCGGCATGACGATGAATATTGGTCAGGCACTCCTGCACAACCCGGAAGATGCAGAGTTCCATCTCCTTCGACAAACCCGCAAACTCATCTGGCAGGTCGAGCTTTGCGTCGATCTTACTGCGTTCCGAGAATCCCTCCACATACCAACGAAGTGCAGATGCAAGACCGGCTTCATCCAGCAAAGGAGGATGAAGCAGATGGGAGATCGTGCGAATCTCCTTGCTGGCCTCCGCCAGCATCGCAGCGTTTTCAGCGAGGCGCTTGGCCGCGCCAGGGCTTAGCTTGTGAGACTCCTCAACAATGGAAGCACTGTTCATACCGATGGCTGCGAGCAGTTGCCCAACGCTATCGTGCAACTCGCGCGCGATGCGTCTTCGCTCCTCGTCCTGCAAAGTCGTCATGCGGGCATTGAGAATTTCCAGCTGGCGCGTCTTACGATGCAACTCCGCAAACACCCTCACTTTTGCCCGCAGCAACTCTGGGACAACGGGAACGGAAACGTAATCTACAGCTCCATGTTGATATCCCTTTAGCCGGTCCAGGTCCGTCACGTGAATTCCGGAGACGAAGACAATGGGGGTATTTTGAAAGCGCGGGTGCGCGTGGATCATTTGCGCAGTTTCGAAACCATCCATTCCGGGCATGCTCACGTCCATGAGCACAAGGGCAATGTCAGTTTTCAGCAGATGCTCCAGCGCTTCCATCCCCGAATGAGCCTTGATCAGGTTCTCACCCAGTTCACCGAGCATGGCTTCATAAGTCAACAACTTGGCTGGCTGGTCGTCGACTATTAGGATGTTGATCTTTTCATCGATCCCTTGAGTGGTGTACGCAGCTGCGCTCATGGCCAGATATCCGTCAAGAACTTATTGCGGTGGGGGGCCGCGGCAATTCGAAGCTACAGTACATTACTTATGATCCTCCGATGCACGGAATACAGGAGATACTGTATTCAAGGGAAAAGAAAAGGGCGGTGGCGTGCAATAGCCCGAGACGGTCGAGGAATCGCCGCGCCGCACAGCAAACTTTACCTTGTAGCTTCTTCCCCCGCCGCATCGGATGGAATCCCCAAATGCCTGTTACAAGACGAGTTCGCGCCGGCGATCGATTTGGCGGCAGAATTGCTTTCCTACACTACGTTCTTCTCTTGGTCTTGAGAAGCGGCCGGGAGGTACCGCTTGTTGATGCCAGTTCGTCAAAATGGAGCGAAGCCACTACTTATTGTGGAGGTGACACCCTTGCGAGGCGAAACCAAAGAACGCTGGAGAGAACTTTGTGAACAAGCGATTCTGGAGCAAGACCCAGACAAGTTTCTAGCCACGATCGAGGAGCTACTAGAGGTTTTGGAGGACCGCGAAGAGCGGCGGCGCAATATGACAAGGTTACGAATACCCCGCAAGGAAACTTCCCACTTGAGTTGTCCGGTAGCTTAAATAGGCACATCTTTGTCGCAGCCGTTTTGCCCCATACAGAGTTCACAGTATCCCGTCCGGCACAGAAATCTGGCAAAATCTGCAAGTGCCATTTCACAGTCACGCCCGAATTCTTATGCTTTGTCGGGAGGCCATTGCAGCGACAGATGAATCTGATGTTGAGAGAATCATTGGTGACTTGCGCGCCGCGCTTGCCGAACATATCCGGGAAGCCAAGGCTTCTCTAGAAGCCCAGGCCGTCGCAATCGCGGCTATGGGAACACCTTCCCAAACAACCACTTCCGAAGAACATTAATTCCCCAAGCCCCACTTTGGAATTACGTCTCTGGGGTCGCCTCCCACTTTGGCTTCATTTCTCTGCCCCATTTCTTGGGATCTTCGTTGTGCATTTTTTCCATCGCTATTGCGGTTTCCGGATGTTTTTGCATCACGTGTTTCGTCATGGTCTGGACCATTTCGTCCCATGTTGCCGCAGACAGCTCTTGTTTACAGGGTCCACCCAGCGATTGGCAGGTCATCGTCTTCATGCGCCACCTCTGTCCAACTCCGGATGCACGAGCGCAACCAAAGGGTTGTTAGACGATACCGCCTCGGACCGGTAACCAATCGTGGCTCGCGTCGTCAATGATTGGAGGGCCCTCGCTTTCGGCCATCTGTTGTGTGGCCCGCATCCTCCTCTTTGAAGGACGAACAGAATGAAAATGAGCAAGCTGGTCCGCCTGCCACTGCTTCTTGTCATTGCAATTGTTCCTCTCACCTTTTTCGCTCAAACCGCCTCGAATCCGGCCAATCTTCCCCAGCGGGACGGTTCTCACGACTTTGATTTCCTGATTGGCAATTGGAAAGCTCATGTCCGCCGTCTTCCGGACCGTCTCAACAACTCCAACGTCTGGGTCGAATACGATGGCATCTCGAACCACAAAAAACTTCTCGACAGCAATGCGAACTTTGAGGAGTTCGATGTGACCAGTACCGACAAGAAACTCCGCATCAAAGCGCAGACCCTCCGCCTTTACAACCCCACATCGCGCCAGTGGAGTATCTATCTGGTCGACTTGGACAACGGCACGCTGTCGTTACCCCCGGTGGTGGGGCACTTTACGGACAATCGCGGCGAGTTTTTCGATCAGGAAGACTTCAAGGGGCGAGCCATTTTCGTACGCTATGTCTGGCTCAACATCTCTCCCAACTCTTCGCGCATGGAACAGTCGTTCTCGCCCGATGGCGGGAAGACTTGGGAAGTAAATTGGATTTGCGAGCTCTCACGATAAGCGGACGGCTTATCTGTGAGGCGAATAGGCACGGCGGTTTCCGGATCGTAAAATACGTCAAGCCAACATTACCTCACCATGATTTCTCGGCTTGAGCTCTCGCGATCGCAGATCCTTGGTTTCAGGCGGAGAGTCGGCTCGCTCGACGAACGCATGCCAGCGGGAGCGAAATCACTCCGAATGGCCGCATGGGCCGGGTTGCAGGACTCGGTGCCGCGCGCCGCGCTGTTGTCGATCCATGCGCGAGTCGAGCGGACCAGTTCGACCACTTGGGAGCATGCGTCCCTGGTTCAGCTTTGGGGGCCGCGTTTCAACGATTACGTCGTGGCGTCGAAGGACCTGGCGGTATTCTCGCTCGGGCGCCTGCCCGTGGATGCGAATAGAAGCGAGAGAGCGCACCAAACGGCGGACCGGCTCCACGCCTTCCTCAAGGGTCGGCGGATGCCCTTCGGCGAGGCAGGCCGCGCGATGGGCACGCAGCACAACAGTCTCCGATACGCCGCTCCGACGGGTAGAGTCCTCTTGCGCTGGGACGGCTCGCGCCAGCCCGTCATCTCGACCGTGCCCCCGCCTGACATGGATCCGCAGCACGCGCGTCTCGAACTCGCCCGCCGGTACCTCCACATCTTCGGTCCGGCAACGGCCGTGTCTTTCGCCCGCTGGGCCGGAATTCGGCCGGGGTCGGCGGCGAACACCGTTTTCCAGAAACTCGCCAGTACAGTTACGCCGGTGCGGACGCCGGTCGGCGACGCATGGATCCTGGCCGAGGATGAGACAGAGTTCCGGGCGCAGCCGGGACCTGCTGCGCTGGCGCGGCTGCTGCCAAGTGGCGATGCGTTCTATCTCGAGTGGGGAACCGATCGAGAAATCCTCGTGCCAGAGGCCAAGCGGCGGTCAGAGCTTTGGACGTCGCGCGTGTGGCCAGGCGCGTTACTGGTGGGCGGAGAAATCGTTGGAGTGTGGCGGCGGTCCGCGTCCGAAATTTCACTCGACGTCTGGCGCCGTCTTTCCCGGAAGGAACGTGAGGCGGTCGAGGCGGAGGCGATTTCGCTGCCGCTGCCGGGCCTCAAAGATCCGATTGCCGTCCGCTGGAGCGGACTCGCGATATAGCGGTGGAGATGGCGAGAGACGGGCGGGCTCTTGAGGCCGGTAGTGATGCAGGCGGCGCGGGGATCGACTGCGTCGTCGCGTCCTTGGCTTGCAACGACTGCGCTCAAAATGACAGATTTGTGCAGAGCGACGGCGTGAATTGGTGCCCGGGATCGGAATCGAACCGATACGTCCTGTTAAGGACCCGGGATTTTGAGTTGAGGCGAATTGCGGGCGTGAGCGAAGCGGGAGCCCGCAGCCGAAATCCCGAGGAACGAGGGATCCGGGGCGTGAAGTGGTGCCCGGGATCGGAATCGAACCGATACGTCCTGTTAAGGACCCGGGATTTTAAGTTGAGGCGAATTGCGGGCGTGAGCGAAGCGGGAGCCCGCAGCCGAAATCCCTAGGAACGAGGGATCTGGGGCGTGAAGTGTGCCCGGGATCGGAATCGAACCGATACGTCCTGTTAAGGACCCGGGATTTTAAGTCCCGTGCGTCTGCCAGTTTCGCCACCCGGGCGACGCGTCGTGATAAGACATTCTACACAGCCCTATTCGACGTGGTACCGGCCGCGGCTGCTCCTTCTTGCTCCCTCGCGCATCCAAACAGGGCAACAACTCTTAATTCAGCTATGGCAACAACTCTTAATTCAGCTAAGGAGAAACGCGATGGTTAAAACGGCACTACTGGTGCGGTTGGAAGCGAAGCCGGGGAAAGAAGCGCAGGTAGAGGCTTTTCTGAAGAGCGGTTTGGCGATTGTGCAGCAGGAGCCCGGAACCACCGTGTGGTTTGCGCTCCGAATGGGGCCTACCACGTTTGGTATCTATGACGCCTTTCCGGACGAGGCTGGCCGGCAGGCGCACCTCAGCGGACAAGTGGCCGCGGCGCTGATGGCGAAGGCTCCTGAGTTGTTAGCGCAGCCTCCGGTAATTGAAAAGGTGGATGTGCTCGCGGCCAAGATGTAAGGGCCTAGTCATCAAAAATGTCCGCAGCAGGACTTCCTTCTTGACATGGGGCTTCGGTGGCGTCAGACTTCGGGTCCTCTGGTCCCGGGTCGCGCCCCCCTCCCCATCCCGCGCTCGGCGTCCAGTGACTCGGGGACACTGGATCTTTCTGCTTGGAGGCGACATGAAGGATATTCTCTGCGCGAAGCGCGCCTGGAGCGCGAAGCTTTTCTCTCTGGCTCTGGCCGCATTCGTTCTGTTGGCCGCAAACTTTCTCGAAGCTCAAGTGAACGCCGTCTATCTGAACGGCAACATCGGTACGGTCAGCAACGGCAACGTGGTCTACGGATACAGCAATGATGGCGCCGGCAACCTTACGCCGTTGCCGGGCTCGCCTTACCTGACTGGAGGCACCGGTTCGGCGCCGCCCCCCGGAATGGCGCTCGGTCTGCAGACCGACGACGACCAGCAAGTCATCATCAATAATGCTGGGACAGTGCTATTCACCGTCAACGGATTCAGCAACACCATCGCTGTCTTCGACATTAACTCCGACGGAAGCCTGACGATGATCCCGGGTTCTCCTTCCACCTCCGGCGGAACCCAGCCGGCCAGCCTGGGTTTGTTTGATGGCGTGCTCGGCAACGGAGTGGGATTTCTAGTGGCGGTGAACAAGTCGAGCGATCCGAGCCAGACCAATCCCAAGAAACCAAATTTTCAAACCTTCACGGTGGCTTCGGACGGGACGCTGACTCACAACACCGGATCGCAGGTGACGTTGACGACGGGAGCTTCGCCGTCGCAGGCTGCCATCGGATTGCAGCATCTGTTCTTCGGCATGCAATTCGCGGGTGGGAGCCCGCCGCCTCCGGTACCGTCGAGCATCTTAACCTACCGCATTCGCGGCAACGGCACCTTGAATTTGATTGGTACGGTGACCACGCCGAATCCCGGAAGCCTGTTTCTGGGCGAGGTGGTGCACCCCACGAAAGCGATTCTTTATGCTGCCTTGCCGGTCGACAGCCAGGTCGGCGTTTACAGTTACGCGCCGGGCACTGGCGTGATGACCTTCCAAACTACAGTGGCGAATCCTGGAGAGCTGCCATGCTGGTTGGCGATCAACGCCGCCGGCACCCGTCTGTATTCGGGAGAAAGCATGAGCAACTCGATCACGGTCTATGACCTGACAAATCCGTTGTTGCCTGTGCAACTGCAACACATCACTCTCACCTTCACCATCACGGGGAGCGGTGTGACGAACTTGCGCTTCGATCCCACGGGACAGTTTCTCTATGCCATTTCCAACGAGACGGCTGAATCTTCACTGCACGTCTTCAACGTAGCTTCGGATGGAACTCTGAGCGAAACCATCACCCCGGTGGTCATTCCTGTGCCCTTCGGAAACTATCCCATTGGGCTGGCGACGGTCATGAAATAATTTCGGCCGGTGGAGTTGGTGAAACTCCGCCGGCCGCACTGCATTCCTCCAGACAACGTGCGGGCGCGCTCGCGCTACTAAACTGAGGGTCAAGGGGACAGGTGTCCCAGCGAGAGTTGCGCGTGCCGGGCCCGGACGGCGAGAATGCAGAGAGTGACAATCAAAAAACTTATTTCGCGCTGGCTGCTCCTCGGCATGGGGTGTTTTCTGCTGCTGGGAGCCTTTGCCGCGGTGCTCGCTGACGATTCCACGGGCGGCCCCACCGATGTCATCACCTTCCTGAATCAGACCATCTTGTGGTACCGACAGCTGGGTGCGGAGCAGGCGCTAGCAAATCAGCCCAGCGATGTGATCTTCCTCAATGATAACCGTCAGATGGCGGACCAGGTGGTCCAGCTTTCTTTTGAATTTGCTCGTGCCCGCGCGCAGGCCACCGGATCGGCCGCGACCCACGCGAATCTCGGGATCGGACTCAGGCGCCCCTTCGCGTTATCAATCGCATTTTGCAACTGGCGAACGCGGCCGACCAGCAGGTGAAGGCGCGCCAGGCTGAGATCGATTCGTTCAAGCACCAGTTGGAAACGGCGACCGGCAAGAAACGGCAAAGCTTAGAGTCAAGCGTCGCGGAAGTGCAGAGCGAACTGGATTTGGCGGCCGCGCGCCGTGACACGCTCCAGACCATGCTGCAATTCGCGGGAGGTGCAGGCGGGGCCAGCGCCGGTTCTCTGCTCGCGCAAGTGGAAGAGTTGGCACGAACCGTACCAGCCGCGAATGCGAAGCCCGCCGCGACGGAAACTGCGGCAAACCGGACCACTCCTGTCACGATTCCCACAACCGTGACCGCCGAGCCTTCCGGCATTTTTGGTCTCATCTCGCAGATCTTCGGCTCGCGACGCAAGATGCAGAGCATCAGCGACGCCATCAAGTCGACAGACGCGCTTGCCCAAGCATCAAAGGCCATGCGGGCTCCGCTGGTCGCCGAGATGAAAGATCTGATTCACGAGGGAGACCAGCTGGTGAACCAGCCAGACTCGCAAGATCCCACCGCGCTGGAGCAGCAAAAGAAACAGATTGATTCGTTGACGGCGGCCTTCAAGAAGCTCTCGGCGAGTGTCGTGCCGTTGGCGAAACAGAGTATCCTGCTCGACCTTTACCAGCACAATCTGGCGAACTGGCGGGGAGCGGTGGCCGCACAGTATACCGCCGAGTTGAAAACTTTGGCGTGGCGCCTGGGCGGGCTGGTTGCCATGCTTGGCATCGTTTTCTTTCTGGCGGAACTTTGGCGGCGTGCGACGTTTCGCTATATCCAGGATGTCCGGCGGCGCTACCAGTTTCTGCTTCTACGCCGAATCGTACTCTGGTTCCTGATCGTCGTGATCATTACGGTGACTTTCGCCAGCGAACTGGGTTCGCTGGCCACGTTTGCCGGGTTGCTGACGGCGGGTGTCGCGGTGGCTCTGCAGAATGTGATTCTGTCGGTCGCCGGATACTTCTTCCTCATTGGCAAATATGGCGTTCGCGTTGGAGACCGGGTGCAGATTGCGGGAGTGACCGGCGACGTCATCGATATCGGATTGGTGCGTATTCACTTGATGGAGCTCGGCGAAGGCGCGAAGCCTACCGGGAGAGCCGTGGTTTTTTCCAACGCGGTCGTATTTCAGGCAAATGCCGGGATGTTTAAGCCTGTGCCCGGAACCAAATTCGTGTGGCACGAAATCACCCTGACTCTTCCCCCGGACAGCAACTACCGCCGGGTAGAGGAACGCATGTTGACCGCGGTGAAGGCGGTGTTTGTCGATTACAAAGACCGCATGCAATCAGAACACGCCAGGATGCAAAACACACTGACGGGATATTCCGTGCACGACCTGGATCCCGAGAGCCGTCTGAAGCTCACGCCCACTGGAGTTGATGTGGTAATTCGCTACCCGGTCGAATTGGACCAGGCCTCAGAGATCGACGATCGCATCGCCCGCAAGGTCATCGACGCGTCCGATCACGAGGGGCAAGTAAAAATAAGCGGAAGCGGCAGCGCGGAAGATATGAAGGTGCAACCCGCAAAATAGCTGATGTTTAGCCGTGCAGCAATCGGCCCAGTTCGCGGTCCCACACTTCGAGATCGTTGTGCGGAATTTCTCCCACCGGCCGGCGCACCGGTTCGCGGCTTACCAGGTAGAAGAACCAGATCAGGACGCAGCAATGGAAGGTGGCCATGGTTACGAACGAGAAGATATCGGTCGGATTGTAAGGGCCGGCTTGAATCCAGATTGACGACGCGACCAGTTGCACAGTCGCGAAAATGCCCAAGCCAGTGGCGATTCCAAAAACGTAGCTGCGCCACGACAATCCAAAGTAAGAAGAAAACATGAAAAGAAACAGAAGCAAGCCACACTGAATGATGCTAATGGTGCGATCGACCGCATAAACGCCGGAGAGAATCCACAGTCCCTGCGGGGACGGCGAGTACACTGCGACCGCAACAGCCACTAGCAGGAGGACGGCTCCCGCCCAACGAAACACTAATTTACCGACTTCCCACAATGCGGGATAAGGCCGGAAGACATGAGCGAAAATCTCCCAAATCAATCCGAAGCGCAGCACCGTGCTCCCGATCACGTCGATCCAATCCGTCTGCCAGTACAGCATTGGTGAAACGGCAGGAATGTGATCGAAGGCGAAAAGCGTGATGCCCAAAGCCGCCACCCACAGGGTGTAGGCGAAGAAAATCGGAAACTCTCGGTGCAGCTTGCGGCGAATCATCACAGCTAGAATGCTTACCTGGAAGGCGTGAGGGGCGAGCCACAAATAGTGCCAGAGGGGTGAGTGAGGATGCATAGTGCGCTTCTGCGCACTATACCGCGCCCCCCGGACTGGCCACAACTAATTTTCCCTAGTCGCCAGAGCCTCGCAGGTTTTAATCCTTATGAAATATGCACATAACTACGGTTTGCACATCATTCCCTGGCAATTGGGATTCGGGTTGCCATCAGCCAACATTTTTGGCGGGTTCGCTAATGCTCCGGCCAGCAGGGCAGCGCCCAACAAATACAACCAGATCTTTTTCACGGTAGAGCTCCTTTGATTGAAGTGGCTTTATGCCTACCACGACAATTTGCACGATGGGCTAGCGGATTTTTTGAACAGGTTGTGAATAATCGTATTTTCGGAACATAGAACGGCCGCGTAGCGCACAAACAAGCCTGAAAACAGGGGCGTCGGCTGGTTTCGAGAGGACTACTGAAGGGTATGGTTAGAACGATTTGCAGCGTCCTACGTGACCTCAGGCGCAATTCTTACAGCCGCTAGCTATGGCATCGTTGTAGACTGCAGGTCTTTCGGGGGAATGTATGAGTTGGGCGAGCAAGCTGGTGAAGCCGTACTGCATCGAAGACGGAGAGAGCTTTCGGCTCAAAGACTTCGATCCTGCCGACACTGGAAAATTGAAGTCCGAAGCGGAAGCCAAAGAACTCCTGGTCAAAGGCATCGCCAAGATGGCCGAGTTGCAGGACAAGTTATATGCCCAGGACCGTTGGGCTCTCCTACTGATCATCCAGGCCATGGACGCAGCGGGGAAAGACGGCATCGTCAAACACGTCATGTCGGGCGTCAATCCCCAGGGCTGCGAGGTGTCGTCGTTCAAGCAGCCTTCCCCTGAGGAACTGGACCACGATTACCTTTGGCGGGCGCAGCGCCGCTCCCCGGAGCGCGGCAAGATTGGAATTTTTAACCGCTCCTACTACGAAGAAGTGCTGGTGGTGCGCGTCCATCCGGAAATCCTGAAGAGCCAGCAACTGCCGCCAACGCTGATCACCGAAAACATCTGGAAAGAGCGCTACCAGGACATGTGCGAGTACGAGCGCTATCTCTCACGCAACGGAATTGTCACGCGCAAGTTTTTTCTGCACCTCTCAAAGAAGGAGCAGAAGAGGCGCTTCATGGCTCGCCTCGATCAGCCAGAGAAGAACTGGAAATTTTCCGCAGCCGATGTGCGCGAGCGCCGCTTCTGGGACGATTACCACAACGCTTACGAAGAAATGATCCGCCACACCGCCACCAAGCGTGCTCCCTGGTACGTTGTTCCCGCTGACAACAAGTGGTTTACGCGCGTTATCGTTGCCGCGGCGGTGGTTGATGCTCTTGAGCAACTGGATTTGCACTATCCGGTTGTCGAAGGCGACAAGCTCAAAGCATTGCTCGAAGCCCGTGCGGAGCTATTGGCCGGCAAAGAATCTGCCAAGGATAAGAAAAAGAAATAGCCCACGCAGATATGACCGGAGGTCGTGTCGACGCTCACGCAGAATAATCTGCCGTAATGGGTTTGCTGCGATAACATAGAAGAAACCCCATTCTTCCCTGGAGATGAAACCTATGGACGGCACCGAATTGACGGTGCGCCGTGCAGCCTGCCTGCTTGCGGTAGCGCTACTTGCGATGACGGCGACCCTATCCCTGGCCCAGAAGGACAAAACCGAAAGAACTGGAAAGCCTGCCGCTCAGCCGGTCGCCGCCACCGAAGACGACGCATCGAAGAAGGCCAACGAAGACCCGACTTTCAAGGGGATGAAGTACCGCGCGATTGGTCCGTTCCGCGGCGGCCGTTCTCTGACGGCTTCGGGCATCGCCGGTGATCCGACCACCTACTATTTCGGCGCGACCGGCGGAGGCGTCTGGAAATCGACCGATGGCGCCATGACCTGGACTCCGGTCTTCGACAAGCAAGATGTGTCTTCGATCGGCAGCCTCGCGGTATCTGCGTCCGACCCCAATATTGTTTATGTCGGCACCGGCGAGGCCTGCATACGCGGCAACATCTCTCATGGCGACGGCGTCTACAAATCGCTCGATGGCGGTAAGACCTGGAAGAATATCGGCCTTCGCGACACGCGGTCGATCGGACGAGTCATCGTCAATCCCTCGAATCCTGACATCGTCTATGTTGCGGCTCTCGGGCATCCTTTCGGGCCGAACTCCGAGCGCGGCATCTTCCGCACGACCGACGGCGGAAAGACTTGGGAGAAAGTTCTCTATAAAGACGAAAACACCGGAGGGATCGACGTCGCTTTTGATCCGCACAACTCCAACATTTTGTATGCCTCGCTATGGCAGGCGAGGCGCACGCCTTGGGGATTCGCCAGCGGTGGGCCGGGTAGCGGCATCTATCGGTCGAACGATGGCGGAACCACATGGAAGCAGCTTCAAGAGCACGGGCTTCCCAAGGGACCCTATGGCCGCATCGGGCTTTCGGTAGCCGCGAATTCCGATCGCGTGTACGCGCTGATTGAAGCCGCCGAGGGCGGAATCTATCGCTCCGACGATAGCGGCGAGACCTGGCAACTGGTTGATGACGACCATTCGCTTCCGCCAGCGCGCCTGGTATTACATGCATATCGTCGCCGATCCGCAGGACGCGGATACGGTGTACGTGCTCAACGTCGATTTCTACAAATCGACCGACGGTGGCCGCACCTTCAACAAGGTCAAAGTTCCGCACGGAGACAATCACGGCCTGTGGATTGATCCCAAGAATCCGCGCCGCATGATCGCCTCGAACGATGGCGGAGTGACCGTGACTCTCGACGGAGGGAAGACCTGGAGTCGTGAGGATAACCAGCCGACCGCGCAGTTCTACCACGTCATTGCCGACACGCGCACGCCGTACCACGTCTACGGCGCGCAGCAAGACAACAGCACCATCGGCATCGCCACCCGCAGCGACAACGGATTCATCGATGCCCCCGACTGGTACGCGGTGGGCGGCGGCGAAGCGGGATGGATCGCGCCCTATCCTCCCGATCCCAATATCGTTTATGCGGGAGACTACGAGGGCAAGATCACGCGCTTCGACAAGCGCACTGGCCAGATCAAAGAAATCACAGTCTATCCCGATCTGACCGACGGTGGCGGAGCGGCCAATCTTGAGCACCGCTTTCAATGGACTGCGCCCATCGTGATTTCACCCAACGATCCCAACACGCTCTATCACGCCGGGGAAAAGTTATTTAAGACCACCGACGGCGGAGTGCATTGGGTGGCGATCAGTCCTGATCTCACGCGCAATGACAAGAGCAAGCAGCAGGCGTCCGGCGGATCGATCACGATTGATGACACGGGCACCGAATACTACGACACGATTTTTGCAGTAGCCGAGTCGCCCGTCGCGAAGGATCTGATCTGGGCGGGAACCGATGACGGACTCATTCACGTCACTCGCGACGGCGGCAAGAACTGGACCAACGTCACGCCCAAAGATCTGCCGGACTGGAGCCGCATCAGCCTGATCGACGCTTCTCCGCACGATGCCGGCGCCGCTTATGTTGCCGTCGATCGACATCAACTCGACGATTACCATCCTTACGTCTACAAGACCAGCGACTACGGCAAGACCTGGACCAAGATCACGAAGGGAATCGCTGACGATACATTTGTCCGCGCGGTGAGAGAAGATCCCAAACGTCGCGGGCTTCTCTATGCGGGAACTGAGAAGGGTGTATACGTCTCGTTCAACGATGGCGCGGACTGGCGGTCTTTGCAACTCAATTTGCCGACTACCCCGGTTCACGATCTGGTCGTCAAGAACGACGACCTGGTTCTCGCCACGCATGGCCGGTCATTTTGGATTCTCGACGACGTTTCTCCGTTGCGCCAGTTCAAAGACGATCTCCCGCAGCAGGAGGCTCACCTCTACGCTCCCGCTACCGCGACCCGGTTGCATTTCGCTGACGACGTCCCTAAGCCAATCCTTGTGGGCGAAAATCCTCCTTCCGGCGCGGTGATTTATTACTCGTTGAAAGAAGCGCCGAAGGGCGAGGTTTCCATCGAGATTCTCGACGGCTCCGGCAGCGTGATCCGCAAGTATTCAAGCAACAAAGTCACGGAACTGGACGAGCCTCTCGATCCCGACGAGAAGAAGCCGGAAAAGCAGATCAAAGCCGAAGCCGGCTTGAACCGCTTCCTGTGGGACATGCGCTACGAGAGCGCTATCCATGTGCCGGACTACTATTTGTGGGAATACAAAGACGGCGCGCTTGGACCGCTCGTGGTGCCCGGAAAATATCAGGTGCGCCTGACCGCGGACGGCAAGAGTCAAACTGCGCCGTTCGAAGTGATGCTCGATCCGCGGGTCAATGTTTCGCAGGCTGATCTGCAGAAGCAGTTCGATCTCTTGCTGCAGATTCGCGATGAGCTGAGCCGCGTCTATGAAACGGTCAATCAGATTCAGGATGTGCGCGCTCAGGTCAACGGACTAAAGAAACGCCTTCCTGACAGCGATTCCAACAAGCCCGTTCTCGCCGCAGCCGGTGATATTGACCAGAAGATGCTCGCTGTCCGCGACAACCTGGTGCAGTTGAAGATTAAGGCCAACGAAGACTCGCTGGTCTATCCCCAGAGGGTCGACAGCAAGCTGGCCTTCCTGGCGTTGGCGGTCGGTGATTCCACCGACTCGGCTCCGACCGAGTCCGAATACCAGCAATATGAAAAATTGAAGAAACAGGCCGATGATTACCTGGCCCATTGGCGGGAATTGCAGCTCACCGAGCTGGCTTCTTTCCAGAAGATGATGGCAGGACAGAACATACAGGCGATTGTGGTGCCGTCCTCGAGCCGGGTCGCGGCGGGCGGGGAGGAAGAGAAGTAACTCCTTTTCCTGTGCCCGTAACAGTACTGATGCCTGACTTTCGTGCCACTCGTATGGCACGTTAGTGGATTGTCCACATTCCAGCCGCTTGCTACCGTAATCGTATTGCATTCGGTCCGGTTGTCTCCCCTGTGGCGCTAGGGCAGTGTAGCGGGGGTGGGCTATGAAACTGGTTCATGTTTGCTATGCGGCGATCGGGTTCGCGGTGGCTCGCTGGATTTTTAAGCGACAACCGGTTCCGGTAGCAGATCCGGTGGCGCGTTTTCGCATTTCTGGCCTGTTGTAAGAAAACGGTCATCCTTGGGCGTGCGGAGTCCCGTTGCGTGTCACTTCATCCCGCACGCCCAATCACTTCTTCGGGAACCAATCCCGTCACTCTTTCCAAAGGACTAGTACCTACGTTTGTGGTAACCCCCTTTCCGGTTACCTCCCACTGACTAGAATCTTCTTAGGCGGCTTTCCGCCTTGCATCACTGATGAGGGCAAAGACTATCTTCGCGGCAGTCGTGTTGATGGCGGTTGCGTTGCCGGCCTGCGCGCAAAGTGACGATCCCAACGACGTCTCTCTTGGAGACCTAGCCCGAACGCTGCGCCAGAAGAAAGATGCCGAGAATGTTCCAGCCCCGGCGAAACCTGTCATCGACAATGACAACCTCACTGCGGTGATGGATGACGTCGCCAGCCATCGTCCTTCGCATAGCCTCAGTTTTTCCTTCGATGCGCTGGGAAAGAAATTTCAGGTTTCGTCTTCTCCTGACGTGACTTGCAGCCTCTCGTTCAATGCCAACGCCACCGCGCTGATCTCCGATCCCTACGCCTCGCGCGATTTGCCTGCGGAAGACTTGGCCAAACTCGACGGTCCCGCCATCATCAACGGCGACACGCTTGAAGTTTCGGTGCACAACGGCAGCGGATGGAGCCTGAAGGAAATTACCGTGGGACTTACGATCCTACGTCCGGGAGAGGGAGGAGAAGCGTACGCTGGTCCAGCAAGAATCATCACCGCCGCGGCCACGCCACTGCCGGGAACCACGCCGCCTCCCGAGGAAAAGCGCTCGGACACGACTGTGCTCTACCACATCAAAGGCGCAGCCGCGCCCGACAGTACGACCGTGTTCCGCGAGGCATTGGGAACGCCGCCGACACCCGACCAGGAGTGGCATTGGGCCATCGTCGAGGCCCAGGGATATCCGCCGCGCCCCGGCGAGAAGACGCCAGCTCAAGCTCCCGTAAGCCAGATCCCGCAGGTTGACACCAGTTCTCCCGTCAACTAGTTCGCCGTGATGGCCCCAAATACGCCGGTCGTGTATGAGTTGCCGCCAGCGGCGTAATACAGCGTGTTGACCGGACCCGACTTCTTGTTTCCGTTTCCAAACGAAATTCCCCAGAGCCCGGGGATCACAATCGTGGTGCCCGTCGAGTCTTCGAGGAAGCCGAGGAACGCACCCGTAGTTGGATTGAAAGCCGCAATCTTTCCGCTGGTCGTATTTCCCACCAGAATGGAGCTGCTGAAAGCACCGAAATTCGCGGGCGCCTGCACAATGCCCCACGGCTCGCTGAAGTTGCCCTTAGCCAGCCGCAGCTTCAGATTTCCGTTGGTGTCGAACGCATCCACAAATCCGCCCGAGGTGCCATTGAAAAACGACACCCACATTTTCGAGCCGATGGCCTGGATGCCGTAGGGCTTGTATGACTTGGGAATCTTCGGATCGGTAAAGGTTCCAGTTAGCGTGACCGGAGTGAATAACGTTGCATCGTAGGCTTCGACAACGCCGGCTTTGAAGTTCGTCACGTAATACGCGAGCGCCCTGGTGGTGGCGTTGGTCGCGATCGTCATTCCAAAATATGAGGCGGCCGCGCTGCCGTGGTTCACCATGATGGTGGCCGTGTTCACGTGGCACTCGTAGCATCCCGTACCGCCCGGCGGAGGAGTTTGACCGGCGTTCCAATTGGAGATGGTTCCGTCAAGTGTGGCGAAGGTGAAATTGTTCAGGCCAGGCCCAGGCCCGGTCGCAGCATTGTACGCAGTGCCTGTCGGGGAGCCCGTGCCCCCTCCAATGGAGGTAGGAATGGAAATCGCAAGCGGAGCGATGGATGCCGTTCCCGTCTGGTTGGCGTAGTACAAGGTGGTGTAGCCGGTGGCATTGTCTGAGACCCACCACTCGCCCTCATTTACGCTCGCCTTCGCGGGACGGGACAGGCCCCAGCCATTCACCAGAAGCGGATCCTGAGTGTTGTCGACGATGGACGTTACCGTGTAGCTGTTGGTTTGAGCGAGAGCGCTCGCGCAGCAAAGAAGGGCCAGACCAATTACGCGCATAATTTTCATAGCTTCCTCCGCCGCGAGGAGTCTAGCAAAGGCGTCTCGGCTTGTTGTCATATTTAGGTGAACATTCCTATACATTTGGGTACGGAGAAATGCCCCAGACGGATTTTTCTCCGCAATCAATTCCGCGATTCTCAGCGCGGCCACAGCCAGCCGAACGTTCCCGCCGTGAGCAATCCATAGACGAGCCCGTCGACCGTCTCTTTGATGACCATGCCCCAGGGCTGGCCCTTCCAGATGCCATTGCTCAGTTGCCCTAGACCATAGGCGAGAAAGGCGGCCGTGCCGACTACACGAAACACTTCCAAATAATTCGCTCCGGGTGCAACTGTGTGGGCTGCGAGATAGGCGACAAGAAACCCGATGATCAGGCAATAACCGAACCATAATCCCAGAAACTTGGGCATCGCCGGAGGACCACTGGGAAATACGGTCAGAATTCCAACCGGCCCCTGCTTGAACTTTTCCATCGTTTCAGGCGACTTCATGTCCTTGTGTGTGCAATAGGGAAACATGTAATAGCCACGCTGCAATCCTGCCTTGCGCAGGGTAGAGAGGACATTCGCCTCATCGGGAATCTGCTTGCAGTCGCTTTGGTGATACTTCAAAACCACATGCATGATGGAGCTGGCGATAAACACGATAACCGCAGACAGAACGATGGGAAGCCAGAGAGCGGAAAGCGAAACCATGGATTGCCTCCTTCTGAAATGGGGGCCGGGAATCGCAGGCGAGGCTACGCCGGGAAGCGGAGGCGGTCAAGGGGTGGGCTATGGAAGATATGAGCAATTGGGAAGGGCACGAGTCTTACTCATGCCGAATCGAGGCAATTTTCTCTGGCCTTAGCCGCTGCGGTACTCTTCAAGCCAAAAGCGAACCTCAGAGGCTAAAGCCCGTCGGTTCGACCCTTTCATGGCACGAGTGAACTCGTGCCCTTCCCAAATTCTCTATTGCGCCCCCAACACATCTACAACCGTCTGAGTCAAGGATGCATACTCCGACGTCCAACTCCGATTAAGATATACGTAATATGATCCCCTGCAAGTCTTCTGTCTCCCGCCGCAGGTTTCTCCAGTCCTCTGCGATCGCTATTTGTGGGGCCGGTGTCAGCCACGCGCTCCCGTCGTTCGGTCAGAAGTCGGCGGCAGCGGATAAAGCCGACTTCACCATTCACATTGCGCCGACTTCGTTTGAAATTTCGAAAGGCAAGACGCTCCACACCATCGGCTACAACGCACAGGTTCCTGGGCCGCTGCTCCGTATGAAGGAAGGCGTGCCTGTCACGGTCGATGTCTTCAACCAGACTGACCATCCGGAAATCGTTCACTGGCACGGACAGATGATTTCCTCCGTGGCTGATGGTGCCGTCGAAGAAGGCAGCCCGATGATTCCCGCTGGCGGCCATCATCGCTACAGCTTTACTCCCAAGCCCGCGGGCTGCCGCTGGTACCACAGCCACGCGTTCTCGGGAAAGAATCTGCAGCGCAGCCTGTTCACCGGGCAGTTTGGATTTGTCTACATTGAGCCCAAGAACGATCCCGGCCAGTACGATCAGGAAGTGTTTGTCGCGATGCATCAGTGGGAGCCATTCTTCACGGCGATGGGCGAGGACATCGGCGGCGCGCCGCCTCCGCCCAACAACGGCCTCGAAATCGGATACCGCTCTTTCTCCTTCAACGACAATGCTCTCGGACATGGCGAGCCCGTTCGCGTCAAGGAAGGCCAGCGCGTTCTATTTCATCTGCTCAACGCCAGCGCCACAGAGACCGTGAACGTCGCCATGGGCGGTCACTCGTTCCAGGTGGTTACCCTTGACGGCAATCCCGTGCCAACGCCTCAAACACTTTCGGTACTGCAAGTCGGTCCCGCCGAGCGCGTCGATGCCATCGTCACCATGAATGCTCCGGGAGTATGGGTCATGGGAACCACCGACGATGACGACCGTAAGCACGGCTTCGGCGTTGTCATCGAATATGCCAATCAGAAAGGCGCGCCGAAATGGACGCCGCAGAAAGACACCGCGTGGGACTACACCATCTTCGGAAATCAGGCAAAGAGCACCACTCCCGACGGCCAGTTCGAGCTACTGATCAAGAAAATTCCCGGCGGGCACGGCGGATTCAATCGCTGGACCATCAACGGCAAATCGTTCCCTAAGACCGATCCGCTGATGGTAGAGGCAGGGAAGCGCTACCGCTTGATCTTTAACAATCAGAGTGATGACGCCCATCCCATGCACTTGCACCGCCACAGCTTCGAGCTGACGAAAATCGCAGGTAAATCGACGGCGGGCATTTTAAAAGACGTGGTGATGGTCGACCCCTACAAGTCAGTCGAGGTAGATTTCACCGCCGACAATCCCGGAGACACGCTGCTTCACTGCCACCAGCAACTCCACATGGATTTCGGTTTTATGACGCTGGTGAAATACAAATAAGGTGTGGGGCGGGCGCCCTCGCCCGCCAGTCGCGTAGCGACGTCAGAGAATATTTCTGACGCTCTCGCTCTTCCCGCTCTTCAAGCTCCGATACGCCGCATCCAGAATCTCCTGATTTTGCCAACCCTCTTCCCCAGGCACTGGAAACGCCGCTTTTCCTTCGAGGGCATCGGCGAACGCGTCCACTTGCGCCGCATATGCAAGCTTGTTCGAAACCGTCTCGCTCTCGACCACAACTCCGTTCTTACGAAGTTCAATCGTGATGGGACGCTCCACGTTCAGTCCATCCTCAGCTCGCAGCGAGCCAGACTCGCCGACAATTTCAAGCGGAGTGCGATACTCCGCGCGCGTCGAAACCAGCACTGCGCCCAGCGTTCCGCGAGAGAAACCCAGCGTCATCGCAGCCGCGGCTTCCACATCGCCCGACGCAGAATCGCGCGTTGCTTGCGTGCTCACCTGAACTACTTCGTCTTGCAGGATGTAGCGCAGCGCATCGACGGAGTGGACGCCGACGTCCGCGATTGGACCACCGCCGGCGACCGCAGCGTCATTGATCCACGTGCGCGCGTGGTTGCGCCCGGGATAGGAAAATTCGGACCGGGCAAATACCGGACGTCCAATTTGCCCGGCAGCAACGCGCTCCCGCAACCGGGCCGTGCTGTTTTCGAAGCGAAACACCTGCGCCACTCCCAGCAGCAGTCCCGCGTTGCGCGCAGCCTCAACCATCTGCCGGCACTCGGCAGCATCCATGCCCATAGGTTTTTCGCAAAGCACGGGCTTGCCGCATTTCAACGCCAGCAAGACATCGTCAAGGTGCAGAGAGTTCGGTGTCGTAACCAGAACTGCGTCTACTTCGGGAGATCGACAAAGCGATTCCGCGGAATCAAACGCCAGGGGGATTTCATATTGACGGGCCGACTCGCGAGCCTTCTCAAGGTCGCGTCGTGAAAGGGCAGTAACGCGGGAATTCTTCGCCAGTGCGAAACCAGGCATCAGTCTTCGCACCGCGTGCAGTCCAAAGCCGACGATGCCGAAGCGAATCATAGGCGAGTCGCACCGTTTAGTTGCTCACAACCATCTGAGTAGCCCCATGGCCCGTCGGTACGAACGTTTCGAGCGTCAGGGTGCCGTCAACCGTGTTGATGTCGTACACGGTGATTGTGTTATTGGTCTGGTTCAGGATAAACAGGAAATTCCCCGTGGGATCGGCCACTACATAACTCGTCCCATGGCCGCTGCCATAAGGAGAGTTTGTCAACTCTGTCGGGGCCCCGGTGGAAGCCAGCGAATAGAACGAAACGTTGCCAGTGATCTGATTCGCGATGTAAAGCAGGGTGCCCGAGGGATGAATCGCGATCGATACCGGGCCCGTGGCTGATCCATTATTGTTGATCTGCACCACCGGGAACGGAGACCCCACGATATTGGTCAGCGCCCCGGTTGTCGGATCGATCGACAAGACCGAGATGCTGCTGTCGGCCGCGTTGGTGATGTAAACGAAGTGCTCGCCAGGATCAACCGCGACGGCCTGCGGACCGTTGCCCAGCAGGAAGGGAGATCCCGTGATCGGCTGCAACCCTCCGTTCACCACCGAGTAGGCGGAAACGGAATTCGAGTTGGCGTTGGGAACATAGACAAATTTGCCCGAAGGCGTGACCGCGATGTTCGCCGGCCCGAAGCCTGCCGCTACCGGCGTGCCGGCAACCGGAGATAGCGTGCCATCGCCACTGATTGAAAACGACGAGACTCCGTTCACACCGCGATTTACCACGTAAAGGAAACTTCCGCCGGGATCTATCGCCAGGTTGGTCGGATTCAATGCGGTCGTGGTTCTAGGCAAAACCTCGCGCAGGGCGCCGGAATTGGAATCGACGGTATACAGCGAAATGTCGTTTTCGCCCGAGTTGGCCACATACACGAAATGGCGCGAGGGATGCACGGCCACTGACAAGGGCGACATTCCGGTATTGAACGTTCCTCCGAAGGTCTTCATCAGTTCGCCGGTCTTGTTGTTGACCCGGTATGCCAAGACCTGATTGATGGTCGGCAGGGTTACATAGGCGGGATGCGTTGGGGTGTTATTAGCGTTGCAGGCGGCCAGAGATAACGCCAGCACGAAGGCTATCGCCAGCCGTGACAGTCCTTTGGTTGGCATCAATAAACCCTTTCCATGAGAAATGAAGTCGTTGCGGATGTAATTATCAGTATGGCGAATCATGGCGCGGTCGCTACTTCCCACCAAAGTGGAAAATGAGGCCCGTCGACACGCGGACGTTTTTCTGCGTCGCGCTGTAGCTGTGGGCATTCAAGTAATCGATCTCGATCACGCGCAGGTCGAAGCGCGAGCCGTAGTGCCGGTCGTACCCCACGCCGCCACCGTAACTCAGGCCGATGCTGGTTTTTCCACCCGCGGCCGACACCTGATCGCGATCTTTGCCGAACAATCCGCGGACGAAGATCGTTTGGTTGTTCCAGCGGTAGTTGTATTGCGGGCCGATCAGGAAGTTGTACAGCTTGATTTCGTTGCCGAAATTCGCGCTGCCACCCAGCACAATTCCGTATTTGCGGGTGATGTTGAAGGCGCCCTCGAGCTCGCCGCCGAATAAGTTCGATTGGTCGGCGAACCCGATGCTCTGGCTGTCAAAGCGCATGTACGAAAACCCGGTAAAGACGTCATAGCGCGAGACCTGTTGCTGGCTCTGCGCGGGCGACGCCGTCGCCAGCAGCGCGAGAAATAAGAAGAAAAGGAAGATGGCGGTGGCACGATAGGAAAAACCTGGACGCCGGGCTGTCATCAGGATTCTGAAGTCTCCAGTTTTATGGCTGTGCCAAAGTACTATAACAGGTCGGTCCGCTGGCCGACGAGCGCGCCGGCTCCCGTGCGCGCTTCATCATCAAACCCCGCTCTCGGCGGAAGTTGCGCAGCCCGCGCTGGCGAACCTTTCTACGTCTTGACTTGAGTCAGTGTCAGACCTACTATGCCCTCGCATTGCTCCCCCTTTCGCGATGACGGGCCAAACGCTGGGGCATTACCAGGTACTCGAAAAAATCGGGTCGGGAGGAATGGGGGAAGTCTACCGCGCACGGGACGAGCGCCTGGCGCGTGACGTTGCCCTCAAACTCCTGAAGCCCTCCTTCGCCCACGATCAAGATCGTTTGCGGCGTTTCGAGCAGGAGGCTCGCGCCGCCGCCGCCCTCAACCATCCCAACATCGTCGCCATCTACGACATCGGCTTCCACGAAGGCGCGCCGTACATCGTCTCCGAATTGCTGGAGGGGCTAACCCTCCGCCAGAGATTGTTCGAAGGCCCGCTCAATGCGCGCCAGGCCGCCGACTATGGTATTCAGATCGCCCACGGACTAGTCGCCGCACACGACAAGAGAATCGTTCATCGCGATCTCAAGCCTGAGAACCTGTTCATCACCCGCGATGGACGAGTAAAGATCCTCGACTTCGGCATTGCCAAACTGACCTTACCCGAAAATGCCACCGAAGATCGCTCGGTGGCGAATATGACCACCCAGACCAAGTCGGGATCGGTGCTGGGGACGGTCGCTTACATGTCGCCCGAGCAGCTTCGCGGAAAGTCGGTCGATTCGCGCAGCGACATCTTCAGCTTCGGCGCCATCCTTTACGAAATGCTGGCGGGACATCGCGCCTTCGCCGGAGAGACCGAAGTCGACACCATCACCGCAGTTCTGAAAGAAGAGCCGCCGCAGATGGTCGTTACCGGCCAAAGCGTTCCTCCCGCTTTCGAAAACATCATTCGCCACTGCCTTGAGAAAGAGCCGGAGAACCGGTTTCAATCCGCGCGCGACTTAGCCTTCGCCTTGACCACGGTTTCTGAGCCGACCACAAGGACCTCCGCTTTTCGTACCAAACCTGCCCGTCTCAAGAAGTGGCTGCCCTGGCTGGTTGGCGCCGCCGTGCTTGCTGGGGTGGGAGTGTTTCTCGGAAGCAAGTTACGTCCCGCCGAAAATCCAAATTATCTGCGCCTGAGCTTTGAGCGCGGCACCATTTATTCGGCCCGCTTTACGCCCGACGGACGCAACATCCTCTACGGCGCTTCCTGGAGCGGCCGCCCGCTCGAGATTTACACCACGCTAGCTGATGCTCCGCAATCGCGGCCACTGGGCATCGCTTCCAGCGCTATGCTCGGTCTATCGCACAACAATGAACTCGCCATCCTGCTTCGCGGGGAGCACGGCTCTCGTCTCGACTTTATTAATGGAACTCTCGCCCGCACTCCGCTCGCCGGCGGAGCTCCTCGCGAAATTGAGCAGGATGTTCGCTGGGCCGACTGGAATGCAAAAGACGAACTCGCCATCGTCCATCATGCCAATGGCAAGATTCGCCTCGAATTTCCCATCGGCAAGGTGCTCTACGAGACTGCGGGAGACATTTGCTACGTTCGCTTTTCGCCCGATAGCCAGAAGATCGCCTTCATGGATCATCCCTTGCGCTACGACGATCGCGGTTCGGTTGCGGTGGTTGATCTGGAAGGCCACAAGACTACCCTGACTCCGGAGTACGGCTCTGAGGACGGCCTAGCCTGGTCGCCGGACGGCAGCGAGATCTGGTTTACCGCCGCCGAGCGCGGATACGACCGCTCGCTGCGTGGCGTGACTCTCTCTGGACGCCTCCGCAAAATTCTCACCGCCGCCGGGGGGCTCACCCTGCAAGACGTCGCTTCCGATGGCCGCGTCGTCGCCAGCTTCGATAACGAGCGCGTCGCCATGGACTGGAGTGGCAAAGATCCCAACAAAGTCCAGGACTTGACTTGGTACAACTGGACCATCGCCAAAGACATTTCCCGCGACGGCCAGTGGGTTCTGTTCGAAGAGAGCAGCGAACCCGCGGGCAGCAACTACGCTGTCGGTATTCGCAACATCGATGGCTCGCCGCCGATTCGTCTGGGGGATGGTGGTGTCGGCGGCTTGTCTCCCGACGGAAAGTGGGCGATCGCGATTTCTCCCGACGCGCCCGACCATTTGCGCCTTCTGCCGGTCGGTCCCGGACAGCCGCGCGAAATTCCATTGCCCGGACTCGAGAGGATCGAGAGCGGGGACCCGCACTTTCTGGCCGACGGCAATCAGATTGTCGTCAACGGCCGTGAGCGCGGCCATCTCGGCAGGACGTATCTGGTGAGTCTCTCCGGAGGCGCGCCGAAACCGCTTACCCCGGACGGCGTCCACGCCTCGCTGGTATCTCCCGACGGGAAGTACGCCGTGGGCGGCACCAGTTCCAATCACGGCCTGACGGTCTATTCACTCTCTGGCGCTCCACCCCTCCAAGTTTCCGTTCCAGAGAACTACAGCGTGGCCCAGTGGGCGGAGGACAGCAAAGCCATTTATGTCTATCGCGTGGGCGACATACCCCTTAAGGTCTACCGCTGCGAAATTTTGTCAGGAAAGATGACTCCCGTCCGCGACCTGATCCCGGCCGACCCCGCCGGAGTCGTCTCCATCGCCCCTGTCGTCACCAACCTTCAAGGCACCGCCTTCGCCTACAGCTACTATCAAACCTTCTCGGTTCTCTACGTGATCTCAGGATTGAAATAGCAGACCTCGGACCTCGGACTTCGGGCCTCCGGTTCCCTAAATTAGCCTCGGCATACCCTGCATCCGATGCAGTTCTGGTTTGACCCTTCGAAATCCGTGGCAATCCGTGGCGGAGTTTGAATTTCCTAATCGAGCGTCCCTGTACGGTCTCGATTACGACACCTTTAATGCTTCCGGCGGACTTCCATCCTCACTAGCCAGGGCAAGCACGTTCGCATGCTCAGGAGTCGTCCTTTGGCTAAGCCGGTCTTTGAGTCGCAGGAAGGGCTCTTCGAAATACCACCGGGAAAGATAGGCGACCGCAACCGTAGCCGCTCCACCGACGCAGAATCGCAGCACGATGAGCGAGAAGTTGCCCGGTCTAGCGATTAGACCCGGGGCTACGCGACTGTACGCGCGATCCACAACATCGAATACCAACATATGGATCAAGTAGACTCCGTAGCTGATCTCCCCGAGGAACTGCAATCCGCGATGATTCACGGCCCACTTCCACTGCGAGGTCCCAACTACAAGCGTGGTAGAGATCAGTCCAAAGAAGAAAAGGTTGAGGGCCGTATCTCTTAGCGTGAAGCCCAAAAGGCGGCTGGCACGGAAAATCCCCAAGGGCGCCCCCACACCAAACATCACGAGGCTAACAGCAAGCGTCCCGATCGCCAGTCTCACAAACTGCGCGCGAGAACTGAACCAACCACGAGCACCAATCGCCAACAGCGCGCCTAATGCGAGCCCGTCGGCGCAAAGCCATGTATAACCATCGCCGCTGTCGTAACCGCGCGAGAAATAGAACGCTCGCAGCAAAGGGCAGCCTACGCAGATCAGCGCTGCCACAATGGTCAGCCCACGTCGGGAGAAAAACTTGGCGACCGTCGGCCACAGCAGATAAAAATGCTCCTCCACCGCCAGCGACCAGAGCACTCCATACTGCATAGTGACGCCGAACAAATTGGTAACATTCGCCAGGTAGATAAACGACAAGCCCAGAAATGCCCAGGACGCAGGCCTCGCGATAACCCCGGTTCGTGAGAAGACTGCCAGAAGAATCAGCACCGCGTAATAAATTGGCAGAATTCTCAGGGCGCGTCGTAGATAAAAGCGCCGGTAGTAGTCTTTGCGGGATCGTGTATCGATCAGAATTCCTGTGATCAGAAATCCAGACAGCACAAAAAACAAATTCACTCCCACCCAGCCTGGGAGGGTAGCCGCCACCAGATATTTGGGGATTCCCGACAGTCCCCTGAATCCGAACTCGAAACCAAAGGCGTGAAAGAAGACCACTGACAGGACGGCGATCCCGCGTAGGGTGTCCAGTTCCGGCATACGCGAACGCAAGATGGGTGGGACAGAACTCAGCTCGGAATTGGCAAGCGACGGCACTAAGATGTTTGTCCCCCGAGTTCTTCAAAAATAACCCGCGTGGAACAAATCTACAAGATCAGGCGCTTGGCAGACGAAATGAAAACCGCAGGGGACGCCGAGGACGCAGAGGTTTTTTTCAAATTAACCCTCTGCGTCCTCAGCGCCCTCTGCGGTTTTGGTTTGACCCTTCGAAATCCGTGGCAATCCGCGCAAATCCGTGGCCGCTCTTGAAATTTCTAATCCAGCGCCCCCGAAAATCCCTCCCTCACATAGTGAAAGAAGATGGACGTCGAGGTCTGTCCGTGGCGCAGCGTATCCCGCGAATGCGGCACCGACCGTCCGCGATAGAGCAGGGCATCGCCGATTGCCTGATACACCGTCACGATTCCCGACTTGGTATGCAACTTCAACGGCCACGGAGTCGCCAATTGCGGCTCGGGCGCGTAGTCGAGGCAGAACGTAATGCTAAACTCGCACTGCAAGCGGTCCGTGTGCACATCGAGTTTGGCTCCGCCTTGGTACGAGGCCACGTAGACGTACGAAGGTTTCACCGCTTCGCCCGCAATGGCGGACATCGCCGCCGTCAACTGATGATGAAAGAAGCGGGCAACGCCATCGTTGTGCGCGACATATCGCCGCGAGCTTTGGCCGTCTCCCAGCACCATGCCTCCTGTCCGAACGCGGTGCCGGTAGTAACGGCGCAGCGCTGCAACATGAAAAGGATGAATCAGTCCCGCCAGGGGAGCATATCCGCGCTCCTGAAATTCACCGGCCGCGTTTGCCAGCGTCTCGGTCCAACGCCGGCGTTCAGACACAGCCTCATCCGGTTTCACCAACACACCAGCCATGGCGAGCGACTCTCGCGCGTCCGGGGAAATGTCGGAAGACGATCCTTTACCAGATCGCAAATCCTCAAGCCGATCCCGCAACTCGTGGCTCAGCCAGTAGGGCTGCATCTGTCCGGTTGCCCAGTGCGGAACCCACGCCACCGGACCCTGCAGGGCCAGCTTTTCCGCGGAAGAGGCGTTTTCTGACAGCGGCGAAGGCAACTCACCAGTTTCCGTGAATAGGCAATCAGGATTGAGGGAAAGGCCCTCCCGGTCCTGACGTTGCGCGGCAAGCGCGTACTGCGGCACCAGATGATCGGGTTGCTTCTCCAGTTGGCAATGGAAAAGCGAGGCAGGCAACTCCGCCACCGGCGCCGCGGCGGAGTTGCCCATGAGTTTTTCCATCCACGCCAGCCAGGGCGTGTCGTCTATCGGTGAAACCATCCGTTCACCGTGAAGCGGCTGTCGCCGAATTCTTCCGAGAGACACTCCACCGGGGTGATCTCGTGCGCCAGAGAACTGCGGAAGAACACGATTTGATTCTGCCGCGGACTCACCGCCCGGTAATCGCCCGAGGGTACATAGACGCCTTCACGCCGCTCGGAATCGTAGATGCGCAACTCTCCGCCGTGAAAACGTTTGGGCTCGCGGTGGAAGAAGTACACAAAGGTGATCTCGCGGCTCGCGATCTCTTCTTGCGCATTGTCGGAGTGCCAGCGGAAGAAATCGCCGTGATTGCTGGCGGTGATTTGCGCCTCTTCGCCCGCCACGTTAAAGGGACGCGCTCCCAACTTCGGCAGTACTCGCGGCAGGCAGGCCTTCACGCGATCGACCAGCGTCCGGATGATCTCCCCGGGCTCGGAAAGCACGCGCGAACGGCGATGCTCGTGATCCACCTGCCCACCCTTGACGCCGGGCGAAAGCACCTGGCTGACGCGGAAGTCCGCTTCGTGCTCGAGCGTGTATCGCATCATCGCGTCGAGGTCCGACGGAACCAGAAATTCTTCGAAGATTACGCAATTCGCCGGCAAATGCTCTTCGAACTCCATCACTCCGACACACTGCGAGGCGGCACTGACCTCCTCTGAAGCAGCAATACCGTTGGGTGGCTGCGGTCCCACGAACGGGGCGACGGCGCTCTCATTTCGCCTTATCGAGTATGCGTTCGGATTTACCGGTGGATCGGGGCTCGGCGGTCGAGGTCCCGGCTTGGTTGGCGAGGGCGGAGAAGGCACCGGCAAAGGCCCTGTTCCCAGCCGGAATTCCACCGACTCGGACGCTCGGCCTTCCAACCCTCGCAGAACGCCTTCTCCCAGAACCAGGCAGGCGCGCTGCATCACGGTTTCCCCGATCGCTCGGGCCATCGTCTCGGCAATCTTGTTCCCCGGAATCTGGTCCACGCTTCGCGCCTGGCGAAGCACGTTCGCGAGCAGTTCTTTCTCGCGGCTGCTGAGGATGCGCTCATCCTGCAGCAACGCTTCTGGAAAACGCTCTGTCCATTCTTTGTTTGTCACGAAGGAGACTCCTCGTCGTTTGAAGACACTGAGGCCTACGCGCTTTTACAGCGGCGAAAAAAGCGAAAGGGGACATCAATGTAGCAAAAAATTTGGGCAACGCAACAGGAAAATCCAAGCGGTGACGAGCGGCCACGGATCGCGCGGATTGTCACGGATTTTTAAACAGGGACGTTGAGTGTCCAAATCCACCTGGGACGGGGGTTGTAAAAAGGACTCGGCGTCCCCGGCGGTTTTCATTTTCAGGTGTTCAAAATCCGTGAGGATCCGCGCGAATCCGTGGCTGGTTGGGCTTTCCGAGATATCCACAGGCTTGCAAATTCCTATTCTCGGCCTATACTTCGGCTGCGCTTACAAGCGCTTGGAAGGTTCTCCCCCATGAATAAGACCTTGCAAGTTGTACTGACGGCCCTCGCTTTGGCAGGCACGTTTTGTGCAATCACCAACGGACGCACGACGGCCTCCGATGTAAATAACCCCAACTCAGTAAAGGCGGTGCTCTACGCCGACGGCACAGATCCCATGCCGGCGTGCAGAAACAGAGTGTGTCCACCAGCCGAGAACTGACGATTTTTCCATCCTGATTCCGGTTTTGGGACGGGCCGAGATACTTCTTGCACCCGTGCCACAGGAGAGGTATGCTCTCGCGAATCGAACCAATCGCGAGCCATGACAATCTCAGCATACGTTAGTTGGATTCTGGGACCGGTTTTGCAAATCACGCTGCTTGCGTTGATGATCCGGCGCAAGCTGCGTCTCACTTTCCCGCTGTTTTTCTCCTACATCCTGTTCCAGTTGCTCAAGTCGGCCTGCCTCTCGGTGGTGTATCGTTACGGCCCGCTTGAATATTTCGATGTGTACTGGGCACTGAACGCGATCAGCGTCTTCCTCGCGCTCATGGTGATGGATGAGATCTGGCGCCAGCTCTTCGGAAACTACGCAGGGTTCCAGAAACTGGGCACGCTGCTGTTCCGCTGGGCCTCTGTACTGCTGTTTCTGATCGCGGTCGTGGTCGCCACCTCGACCCGGCACACTAACGCCGACCGCATCATTACCGCCGTGTTCACCTTCGACCGCACCATGCGCCTGATGCAGTGCGGGCTGGTCTTCCTGTTGGTGGCCCTTTCGCGCTACGTGCGCTCCATCTGGCGCCGCCAGGTGTTCGGCATCGCCCTCGGCTTCGGCATATTCGCTTGCATCGAGTTGATTCTCGTCAGCCTTCTCAGCCGCTACGGCGCTCGCTACAACGCGATGGTCAGCCTCGTGAACAGCCTGGCTTATAACTGCATCACCCTGCTCTGGATCGGATACGTTCGCCTTGCCAGTCCGGCGCCGCGCGCGGTGGTCACCCAACCGCAGTTCGAGGATTGGAACATTGCGTTGCTCGGATCTTCGAGCACCGCAGCCGAAGCTTCTTTCATGACCATGGTCGAGGGAGCCGTCGACAAAGTGCTGGCCAAGAGTTCCGACTCCGGCCGTTCCAAGTCTGCCTGATGGCAGGTTGCTGAACCTTTCTCGCATTGTCGACCGCTGCCATCTCGTTTCGCCGCGCCGCCCGCCACAACCCGCTGGCAGCGACCGGCGTAGTGCTGGTCGTGTTCTTCGTAATCTGTGCGTTATTCGCACCGTGGATTGCGCCCCAGGATCCCGCCCACATCGACTTACCCACGCGTCTGTCTCCGCCGTCGGCCGCCCACTGGTGCGGCACCGATGAAGTCGGACGCGACATTCTTTCCCGCCTCATCTACGGTTCGCGCATCTCCATGCTGGTGGGCAGTTGCGTGGTCGCGCTTTCCCTTGCCCTCGGACTCATCATCGGATCCATCGCCGGCTACTACGGCGGCGCTATCGACCGCTTCGTCAACGTCGTCCTGATGAATGCGTTCCTTTCGTTTCCTGGCATCCTGCTCGCCATTGCCTTCGTCGCTTTCCGTGGGCCCGGCATCTTCAATCTGGTCTTCGCGCTTTCTCTCGGCGGATGGGTCGGCTATGCGCGCCTTGTTCGTGGACAGGTGCTTGCCGCCCGCGAACGCGAGTTTGTCGAAGCCGCCCGCGCGCTAGGCGCCAGCGATCTGCGCGTGATCGTCCGCCACATTCTGCCCAACATCATTCAGCCCGTCATCGTACAGGCCGCTATCGGGATGGCCGGAGCCATTCTCGCCGAAGCCACCATGAGCTTTCTTGGCTTGGGAGTTCCTCCGCCTACTGCGAGCTGGGGGGCCATGCTCAACGACGGACGCGCTCACCTTTTCGACGCCCCCCACCTGGTACTTTTCCCGGCAGCCGCCGTCATGCTGGCCGTGCTATCGTTCAACTTTATCGGCGATGCCTTAAGGGATTTCCTGGATCCCCGCGCGCGCCTCGAAGCCGGTTTGTAATCATGGAGTTAGAGGGCATGCACCTCGGTAATTGCTAGGTATCAAAGGCCTTATTGCCGATTACGGTTCTCCAGCGCAACATTTCCATTACCATTGGGTTTGCAGTGAGTGACCCGCGGAACCGCAGAGTTCTGGGTTAGAACGTAGTCACGCAAAACCAAGTTTCAAGAACCACAGGAGAGAGAACAATGACGATCCAATTAAAGAGCGCGTTCCTGAGCGCGGCGCTGGCGGCGTTCATGTTGCCCGCAGCGGCGCAGACGGCGACCCCGGCGACCACCCCGGCGCCCGTTCCGCCCACGCAACAGAAGCCGACCACCATTCAACAGCGCGACAAAAATCAACAGGACCGTATCGCCAACGGAATTAAGAGCGGGGAACTGACCCCCAATGAGGCTTCGCACCTCGAAGGTCAGGAAAACAAGCTGAATAATGAAGTGAAAGACATGCGCGAAGACAACGGAGGCAAGCTGACCCCCGCCGAAAAAGAGAAAGTGACCAACCAGGAAAACCATATGTCGCGCGAGATCTACAACCAGAAGCACGACGCGCAAACCAGCAACACTGATCCCAAGACGGTTGGCGGACAGCGCGCCGAGAACCAGCAGGATCGCATCGCCAACGGCGTGCAAAATGGCAGCCTGACGCCCGGCGAAGCTTCGAAACTCGAGAAGCAGGAATCGAACATTAACCACGAAGCTCGCAACATGCGTCAGCAGAATGGCGGCACGTTGACCCAGGCCGACAAGCAGAGACTCAATCACCAGCAGAATGTTGAGTCCAAGCGCATCTACAACGCCAAGCACAACGGCCACCACCAATAATCAAGCTGAAGCAAAAATGCCTCCGGGAAACCGGAGGCATTTTTATTTATCGAGAATGTGGCGCGGGCGCCCTCGCCCGCGTCTGGAGCGATTTTGATTTGTATCAGGGCATCGCTTTAGCGATGCCGCGGCAGTTGAATCTTGGGTCCGCCTTCAGGCACTGAGCAGCGGCTGAAGCCGGTCGGAGTGAGGTTCTCTACGGCACGGCTGAAGCCGTGCCCTGATACAACACCTTCCGTATCGTGCGATCCCTACTCCAGATTCCCCTGCTCCAAAACCACATTCTCTCGCACGATCAACCGGTGCGCTGCCATCTCTTTCAATGTTGGCAACACGCGGTTCACGTGCTCATCGGTGTCCACAAAGGTGACGATCACTGGCATCCTGCCGCCAGCGTCGACCAGATGGCTCGATTCCACGCGATGTCGCCCCAGAAATCCCGCCACCGCATGCACCGAAGTCGCGGCGTACACGTTCTCTTTGCGAAGGTAGTTAAGAATTTCCATATGCAGCGGCCGGTGATGCCACTGGTCCCCATCGGTCAGATAGATCGTGACTTGTACCGCCATGACATCCGGCATTTTACGCTCGTTCTTTCCACTCTTGCTGTGACATGCCGTACAAAACCGAATCGACGAATTGATCCCACTTGCGCAGATGTTCGCGCTGACGGCCCTCGAACTTCATTCCCAGCTTCAACAAAATCTTTCCCGACGCGGGGTTATGTCCGAAGTGCGATGCGAAGATGCGATGCAGTTTCAGATCTTCAAATCCGTAACGCACCATCTCGCGCCCCGCTTCGGTGGCGTAACCCTTTCCCCAGTAAGGAACTCCGAGCCAGTAGCCGAGTTCGGCGTGCTGGTGATGCTGGTCGACGCGCAACCCGATCCCGCCAATCTGCCGCCCATCGGAGCGCAGGGTGATAGCCAACCAGATCTTTCCCGGATCGAGCGCGCCCGCAATGAAAGCTCGCGCATCCTGCTCGGTATAGGGATGTGGAATGCGCAAAGTGGTCGCTGCGACTTCGCGCGTGCCAATCAAAGGCACAAGCTCGGCCACGTCAGCCTCGATGTAAGGCCGCAATCGCAATCGCGTAGTTTCAAGAATCACAGACACGTCATTCTTTCGAGCAAGCTTCGTATCAGGGTATGGCTTCAGCCATACCGTTAGACCGACTACGAGACCGGCGTCAGCCGCTGCATGCAGCGCCTAAAGGCTAAACCAAGCGGGCAATAACGGCATCGCTGAAGCGATGCCCTGATACGAATCAAGAAATCTTGCTTCGCGTATCGGGGTTTGGTTTCAGCCGCCGGGTATTCCTACAACGCCCGCGCCAAAGCCATCCCCGCCAGCGCCGATCCCAAACACAGCAGATTATTGCTGAGAACATTTGCGAACATCAGCATCCACTGCCCGCGGTCGAAGAAACGACATGCTTTCAAACGCGTAACTGGAAAACGTCGTGAACGATCCACAGAATCCAACCACCACCAGCAATCGCCATCGCGGATCGGCCAGCACGCGCTCCGTCGTCCAGATCACGAAAAAGCCGACCACCATGCTGCCCAGTACGTTGATGATGAGGGTTCCGTAAGGGAAGACCGGGCCTAACTCTTTGACGGCAAAGCGGCTGAGGAAGTAGCGGGCGTTGGCCCCGACGATTGCGCCCAGCGAGATGATCAGAATGTCGTACACGACGGAGTTCTCCTCAAGGAAATTGGTAGGAGTCATCGGCCGGAAGCGGCTACGTCGTCGCCTCGGGCGGTTGTGGCGAACTCCATCGCCACTGTGATTTGTATCACAGTCTGATGGTCGGACCAATTAGCTATAGCTATGAGCTTATACGAGCTTGCGGAGCTCTCTGAGACCCTCGGATCAGTGGGATGACCTCCAAGTCCACTCCGGGGTCGCGGATCGCTCTGCGAGCCTGCAATTGGCATTTAAATGGTATTTTACGCGTTGCTTGAACCCTGCTTTTTGGGATCTTAATTACGGTAGATCGCTTTTCAACGACTTAGCCAGAAGTGAACCAAAATGGGAATGCCTGCGTCCCCGACCCAATTTTCTCGAATGACTCATTCCGCGAGGGGTCCGGCGCGTGCGCATGATTCGTTACCCCTTCGCGCCAGATCCTTCGGTCTCTTGGACCTGAGAATGACGTGGGCGTGCGTGGGCGGTCTTACTTCTTCCGTTCCACCAGGAAATGCGCCAGCGACTTTAGCGTCTCGGCGCGTTCTCCGAAGCCGGAGAGCGCAGCACATCCCTTCTCGACCAGCGCATCGGCCTTCTTGATCGACTCATCGATGCCAAACAGCGCCGGATACGTCACCTTCTCGGCCGCCATGTCTTTGCCTGCGGTCTTGCCTAACTGTTCCGAGGTCTGGGTCACATCGAGCACGTCGTCGATAATCTGGAAAGCCAGCCCAATCGATTCTCCGAACGTTCGCAACTTGCTGACGGCATCATCATCGCCTCCAGCATAGAGCCCGCCGCTGACAACGCTCGCCGTAATCAACGCCGCCGTCTTTGCTCGGTGGATGTATTCCAGCATTTTGAGATCGGGCTTGGTGTGTTCAGCTTCGAGATCGGCGACCTGTCCGCCGATCATGCCGTCGACGGTGCCGGTGCCGCGCGCGATTTCTTCGATGATGCGTACCCGCGCTTCTGCCGGACACTTCGCCCGCGCCAGGACTTCGTAAGCCTGTGTCTGCAACGCGTCTCCGGCAAGAATCGCGATGGCTTCGCCAAACACTTTGTGGCACGTAGGACGCCCGCGCCGCAGATCGTCGTTGTCGAGCGCGGGCAAGTCGTCGTGAATCAGCGAGTAAGTGTGCAGCATTTCAAGCGCGGCGCCGACGTCTTCGATTCCGGCGGGAAGGGAACCGGCCACCATGCGTCCCGCCTCCATGCAAAGAATGGGACGCAAGCGCTTGCCTCCGGCAAAGACGCTGTGCCGCATGGCCTTATGAATGGAAACAGGATGCTGGGTCGCGGCCGGAATCAACCGCTCAAGCGCAGCATCGGTCGCAAGACGTCCTTGTTCGAGTGTCTCTTTGAGCATGAAGAGGTGAGTATAACAAGCAGTGCCCAGTACCGAGTACCGAGAACCCAGTTCGACAGTCATTCACAAGAACCCATTTGAGCGGGCCCAACGCCTTCAATGCGGCGTGCAGGCGCGGACGTCGAGGGTGATGGCGACTGTGCCACTCCGTTCATCCAAATCTCTCCAGATGTGTGCTGGATCGTCCGACGCGAATTTGAAAGTCGCAGGATGCCTCTCTATCAAGAGTCGCAGGAGACGTGAGTTGTAGATCTGGCCCGCCCTTAAAGGCGAGTCCTGCAGTATTTGCTGTTCGGAGGTTTTGCTTACACCGAGTATGTTGATGCTGCGAACGACAAATTGCATGCCCTCGTCCATATCCACGTCGAGAAAGATGAGCTTCCGCTCTTCGTCAAACGTCGTATTTGGGATGCTGGTGAAGTAGATGTAACCGAGTTCGGTGTAAGCGGACCGGAGTTGGTCGATTCCCGTAGCAATCTTCTCGCGGCTAAAAACGTCGCCGTCTTTGATGGGAAAGAGATTGCGTAACGCTACGACATTCGCAACTGCCCGATTGTTCTGGAAAGTAATTGCTCCCAAATGATAACGCCCCCCTTCTTCGACGCGGATGGTCACAGCAATAGTGCGCGGAGGGATGCTGTTGATGGTGGCTCCCTCGCTGTCCGCCAAGGCTTTGAAGTATCCGCGGTTCTGCAAGCTGGCCCGTGCTATATCCACGGCACTTTCGGTGGCGTGTTCTACAGTTGATCCCTTCGCGTCACGCTTGATGACATTGGCAATCTGCTGCTGGGCGGCCAGCGACAGGGAACCCAGGAATGTCACTTGGGCTATGTGAAATTCGGAGCTGGCGGTCGGCTTGCTCGAAGCAGGGCAAGGAACTCCAGAAAGAATGGCCTCCTGTGAACAGAGAAATTCAGGCCAAAGGAAAGCGAACGCCACGACCTGAGAGAGGCGAAGGCGCATCGACGAATTATAATCCGGTCGGCAAGGCTGGGAACCCGGCGCCGCGTTCAACATCCCGTTCATTGACTTCCCCTCTCTGCGAACCCTAAGATTCCTCAGCCCATGATCGGCCAAAATATTTCGCATTACCGCATCGTTGAGAAGCTCGGCGGTGGGGGCATGGGTGTGGTTTACAAGGCGGAAGACCTTACACTTGGCCGCTTTGTTGCGCTGAAATTTCTTCCTGACTCGGTTTCGCAGGATCCCGCGGCGCTTGAGCGTTTTCGACGTGAGGCGCGGGCGGCTTCGGCGCTGAACCATCCCAACATCTGCACCATCTACGAGATCGGCGAGTGCGACGGCAAGCGTTTCATCGCCATGGAGTACCTCGAAGGCACCACGCTGAAACATGCGATCACCGGGCGTCCCATGGAGACCGAGACGCTGCTCGGGCTGGCGATCGAGATCGCCGACGCGCTCGATGCGGCGCACTCGGCCGGCATCATCCATCGCGACATCAAGCCGGCAAACCTGTTTGTTACCAAGCGCGGACACGCGAAGATTCTCGACTTCGGTCTGGCCAAGGTGGAAGAACGCGGCGGGTCGGCCAGCAGCATTGCCGCGGCGAACACGATGACCGAGGACAAACACCTCACCAGCCCGGGATCGACGCTCGGCACGGTGTCGTACATGTCTCCGGAACAAGTGCTGGGAAAGCCGATCGATGCGCGCACGGATCTGTTTTCCTTCGGCATTGTGCTTTACGAGATGGCGACCGGCCAGTTGCCCTTCAAGGGCGAAACCTCGGGAGCGATCTTCGATGAAGTGCTGCACGGCACGCCAGCTCCTGCGGCACGCTTGAATCCGCAGATTCCGGTTGAGCTCGAGCGGGTAATCGAGAAGGCGCTGGAGAAAGACCGCGAAGTGCGTTACCAGCATGCTTCCGAGATGCGAGCGGATCTGTCTCGCGCGCGGCGGGATACGAGCGCGTCGTCTTCCTCGTCACGAAACGTGCCAGTCGCGGCGCCTCAAACGAAATCTGCCAAGCCATGGATGTGGGAGGCGCTTGCGGCAGTTCTCGTAATTGTCATTGCACTCGTTGCCTGGCGATGGCATGGGGCCTCAGCTCCAGAAACGAAGAAAGTGGCTAACGGTCCAGTCACGATTGCTGTCTTACCATTTCAGAATCTGGCCGCTGACAAAGATACCGACTTCCTGCGCATGGCGTTGCCCGATGAAGTGGCGACCACGTTGAGTTCGGTGCGGAGTTTGTCGATTCGTCCTTTTGCAACGACGGGGAAGTATGCCAACGGCGATGTGGATCTGCAGCAGGCGGGCAAAGACATGCACGTCGGCCGCATCGTTACCGGACACTATCAGAAGATTCGCGACAGCCTCGAACTCTCGATGCAGGTGGTGGATGTCGGCGACGACCGCGTGCTGTGGCAAGAGACGCTGAGCCTTCCATCGTCCGATCTGGTAGCGATGCGCGAGCAGATCACCTCGCGCGTCCGTCAGGGATTGATTCCGGCGCTTGGCGCTTCGGGCGAAGCGGAAAATGGCACGCGTCCCACGAACGAAGAAGCCTATGACCTTTATTTGCGCAGCGTAGCGCTGGCTCACGACGGCGATCCGAATCGCGAGGCGGTCCGCATGCTGGAGCGGTCAGTGGGACTTGATCCCAGCTACGCTCCGGCATGGTCGGCTTTGGGCAAGCGGTATTACTACGAAGAAGAGTATGCGCCGGAAGCCACTGGAACTATGTTGCGCACCGAACCTGCATTGCGCCGTGCGCTGTCGCTCGATCCCAACCTGGAGGATGCCGAGCAACAAATCGTCAGCCTCGATGCCGACGCCGGCCGGCTGGCCCAAGCCTATCGCGAAGCCAAGGCGATGGTCGAGAAGCATCCGCAGAGCGGTTTTGCGCACTTCACGCTGTCGTATGTGTTGCGCTACGCGAGCCTGAGCCAAGACGCTGCGCAGGAGTGCGAAACGGCGGCGCGGCTTGATCCCGGGAATTACCAGTTCCGTTCCTGCTCCAGCGTGTTCTTCTTTACCGGGCAATTCGACCGCGCTCGGGAATTCATGAGGCTCGACAGCGGTTCGGAGTTCGCGGCCAACGTGGAAGCAAACCTGCTGCTGCGGGAAGGTAAGACCAACGAGGCGCTCGAGCACCTGCGCCACATGTCCCCGAGCACATTCTTCCACACGCGGGCGATCGAGGCGTGTTATACGACACCGCCCCCGCCGGATGCGAAACAGATTCTCGAGCGGACGGAAAAAGAGATCATGATCTACAAAGATCCTGAGCCGAAGTTCAACCAGGCGGGATTGTTCAATCGCTGCATGGGGAATGATTTCACGGCCAGAGTGACGAAGGCGGCAATCGAGGACGGATACTGCTCCTACGACTATCTGCAGATGGATCCAATACTAGCGGAGTTTCGCAAGTCGCCGCAGTATCCCCCGCTGCTGGCGCAGGCGAAGGCGTGCCGGGATAGGTTTCTGGCGGAGCGGGAGAACCCGTAAGCTAGCATCAGATGTTGCTCAAAAATGAAAAATCAGATCGCTCGCCACGGTCAGCTGATTATGGCTTCGACCGTTGTCGTAGGCTTTGCGATCCCAGGCGCGCTCGAAACGAAGTTCGGGACGAATCTGGATCGTGGTGCCAATCCAGTGACACCACATGATCGTGTTTTCTGAATAACGCGTCGCGTAGCCGGTACGCTGTCCCTTTTTGTCATCGAGAAAGTCGCTGCGAAATGACATGAAGTCGTGCGGCGAGAGTTCCTTCTGCAGGAAATTCACCACGGCATATTCGGGAGCGGTGCAGCGCTGTTCACCGGGAAAGCGTCTGGTGTCCATAAGGCGACATCGTGCCCGCCGGTGAGGCCGAGTTGCACCAGCCATTGGTCGTTCAACTTAATCGTCGCCATGACACCCGTATCAGTGAACGGGTCAATCGCGTAGAGCAGGGAGTGACTGAAGATGTAGTTGTTCGGGGCGAGTTGAGCTTCGATGCCGGGCACGGAAATGAAGCGGTCGAATCGCAGATTCATTCCGTCCGCGACCTGGGGAACGTAGACGTCGATATATTCGAGCGCCGGATCGAAACCATATTGGTGGTGGTCGTCCAATAGCTGGCCGCTGCCGTAACCCTTCGCGGTGGTGAAGCGATAATCCGTGCCGTACAAGGCCGTCAGGTGGTATCCCCAATCGATGTGATCGCGCTGCACGGAATCCGGCAGCCGTTCGGCGTACAGGACGAGTTGGTTCATCTCGAAACGATTGGAGTAGACATCGTTGGCCTCGGGCGCATTTGTGTGGGACGAAGTGCTGAAGTTGAGCGTCGGATCAATCCATCCATAAAGCTTCGTTCGGCTCTTTGCGCCGTTGATCGCAGTCATCAAGGGATAGCTGTTCGTGTCTGGCTCGCCGATCACGGGAGAGCCGCCATAGGACCAATCCGCATTAGGAAAGGGCGGAGAATCGAGTGGCGAAGGAAGCCCTCGCCGTGCTGGAGGCGGAGAGGGCGGAGTTGTTCCCGACCAGTCCTGACGATAGAACTCGGCCCAGCGGGAGAAGAAGCCCTTGGTTGGTTGAGCGTTTCCCGGATCGTCTGGCGGCAGATCGCCCGGTTGTTGTGCCAAAGAAAAGTGGCAGGAAAGAAACAAAATGAACAGCGAGATGAAGCGTGGACGACCCTTCGAACACATGGAATTCGATTCAGTCTACAGGCCTACGGTCGGATTCTTCGATCCAGCCCCAAGAGAATGCCTTGCGGCATTCACGCCTCGACCGTGGTCCGTAGGGGTCCTTCGACTCCGCGAATGCTGCGCTTCGCGCAACATTCGCTCCGCTCAGGATGACAGAACAAGAAATCTTACTTGATGGCCCCGTACTTCTTTAGTATTTCCGTTGTCTTGTCGATGGGAAGCGCTTCGACGGTGTGTCCGTGCGAGGTTGTGGTGGTGGCGCGGAGCATCGAGTTGTAGACGGCTTCTTCGGTGGCTTCAATCACCGCTTCAAATAGCGGAGAGATGGAGTCATTGGTCATGACTTCGATGTGCCGCGTGAGTGCTTTGTCTTGCGAGTGCTCGCGCACCTCGGGAGCGGTTGAGAAGGCGATAGCATAGTCTCCGCTGCCGTTCGAGGCGGAGCTTCCGGTGCGAGCGATGCCCAGCCAAGCTCTGGCCGCGAGACGCTTCAGGTTGCGCGCTTCCATCGGAGCGTCGGTGGCGACGACGATCATGACCGATCCGTTGCCCTTATCTTTCACCGGCCCGGGCTGCTGTACTTCTTCGCGAAGATAGTATTGACCGAGTTCTTGCCCCACGGGAGCGCCGGCGATCTGGAGGATGCCTCCGTAGTTCGTCTGCACGAGAACGCCGACGGTGTATCCGCCAAGCTTGGCCGGAAGTCGGCGAGACGCGGTTCCGATGCCGCCTTTCCATCCGAAGGCGACGGTGCCTGTGCCCGCGCCGACGGCGCCCTCTTCTACCGGGCCACCCTTCGCGCTCTTGATGGCGTTGAACACATCTTCGGGAGTGATGTGGCGGCCGCGAATGTCGCTGAGGTATCCGTCGTTGGTTTCGCCGACCACCGGGTTGATCGAGAGGACATCCTCGTTGCCCGGCAGCGCCAGCATGTATGTGATGAGCGCATCCGCCACGCGGGGAACGCTTGTCGTCGAGGTGAGCAGGATTGGGGTTTCGATATCGCCTAGTTCCTCCACCTGGGTCGAGCCGACAAGTTTCCCAAAGGCGTTGCCGATAAAAATCGCGCCAGGGACTTTTTCGCGATAGAGATTGCCAGGATGCGGAACGATCGCGGTCACCCCGGTGCGCAAGTCATCGCCGCGGATGATGGTCGTGTGACCGACCGCGACGCCGGCGACGTCGGTGATGGCGTCCAGGGGGCCGGCGGGGAGAACGCCAATTTTCAAACCGAGGTCGGAGCAGCGAGGGCGAGAGGCGGCTTGGGCGAAGGCGGAGGCCAACAGCCATAGCGTTGCAAGGAGAGCAAAACGTATCCGGATCATTCGTAGATGCTACTACGGACGAGAAGAGGGCTTCGCGGCCTGCTCAAGTGACGCGTTAGGCGAATCGTGGATCCAATTCGAACGGCGGTTTTCTCTCCCCTCAGATCGAACTCTGTTCCCGCCGCAAATTTGCACCTCACGAATCGCGGTGACTCTTGTCACTGTGGGTGACCGTGCAAAGGACTAATTCTTAAGAGTGGCCTGTTCTCGGCGCCACTCACCTCAGCCAACTCCGCTGGAACGACCTTCTTGATTGAGGCGAGGGTCTCGGGGACGCACCCGAAGCAGGCTCAGAATCCAACATCCAAAGCCCTCAAGGAGGTGTGTTGTGATGAGATTCGTGCGTAAGTTTTTCACGCTCGCCGTCGTTGCATCGTTCACCCTGTGTGCAACTGCCCTGGGGCAGGGCAACACCGGAGTGAACGTTTCCACTAAGAATCCTCTGCAAATTGCCATTTTGCACTGGTATGACGTGAACCTGGCCGCGAGTTTTAAGCTGCCCAACGGCGCTTCGGCCATGGCGTTTGACGGAGCAAACCTATGGGCCGTCGACTTCGACAGTGGCAAAGGCAGCAAGCTGCGAGCGAGCGACGGAGCGCTGCTGGGAACTTTCAACGCCGGGCAGCAACCCACCGGCATCGCCTTTGATGGAGCGAACATGTGGGTGACGGACCTGTTCGTGGGAGAACTTGGCAGCGTCATCAAGGTGCGCGCGAGCGATGGCAAGGTTATAGGAACGTTCCCGGTTGGTGTCGACCCGTTAGCGGTTGCTTTCGACGGAGCGAATATCTGGGTCGCGAATCAGGGAGGAAATAGTCTGACCAAACTGCGTGCGAGCGACGGAGCGCTGCTGGGGACTTTCGCCGTCCCAGTACAACCAAACGCGCTGGCCTTTGACGGTGTGAATATCTGGACGAACAGTTACTCCTATCCAGGTACAGTGACAAAGGTGCGCGCCAGCGATGGCAAGGTGTTAGGAACGTTCGCCGTAGGAGGAGCCCCCACCGCCCTCATCTTCGATGGAGAAAACATCTGGGCCGAGGGCGACAACCTGACGAAGCTACGGGCCAGCGACGGTCATCTGCAGGGCCAGTTCAACGTGTCCGGAGGCCGGCTGGTTTATGACGGAGCCAATATATGGTCGACGGGTTCGAGTCTGACCAAGCTTCGCGCGAGCGACGGCACGATCCTCGGCACCTTCCCGTTCTCCTGTGGAAGCGTGGCCTTTGATGGCGCAAACATTTGGGTCGGGCTTGGTACCAACACGGTGGGAAAGCTGTAGCCCCAACCTTCCCTGACGATCGCGATTCTTGGACCGAGGTTAGCTCTATGAAGACTATCGCACTTCTAAAGATCCGCTGCCCTCAAACACTAGAACTAAAGTCATTTTCTTGATCGCTGTGGGAATCGTAGTTGGCATTGTTCTCGGGATACTGTTCGCCGTGACTCCGAGCGCCTAAAGTTCGCGGCAGGCCCACTCATTCGCGGTGTTTACGAACGAGTGGGTCTCCCAGAATTCCCCATCTCACAATTACGGCGTTACCGTGAAATTCGTCGCGCTGGTCGCTACTCCTCCCGGTGTTGTCACTTGAATTTTTCCGGTCAAGGCTCCCGTAGGAACCGTGGCCGTAATCTGTGTATCCGAGTTGACGGTGAACGTCGTGGCGCTCACTCCTCCAAAGGCTACTTTGCTGGCGCCGGTGAAACTGGTTCCGGTAATTGTCACCGGAGTGCCTACCGTCCCGCTGCTGGGAGTAAAACTCAGCAACGCGGGAATCACCAGAAACTTGTGGTTGCTCTTCAGCGTGCCGCTCGGAGTGGTGATCGTCACAAAGCCCGCGGTGGTTCCGCTGGGAACCGTTGCCGTCAGGTAGGTGTCTGATACCACTTTGAACGTGGCCGAGACGCCGTTGAAGGAAACTTTCGTCGTGCCAGTCAACCCTTGTCCTAGAAATCCGATCGACTTCCCAACTTTATTCTTCCAGTTCAGCAGATTCGCGAACGCGGGCAGCCCGGTGTTGAAGCTGTAGAAGACGCCGCCGCCCAGAGAATTTCCCGAGGTGCTGCCATAGAACGTACCGTTGGTATGTTGCACCAGCGGAGTTTGCGGATAGAAACCGTCAACGCAGCCCGTCACCGAGCAGAAGTTGTGAATCACGGTCTCAACGCCGGCCGTCGTAATTTCGAAGATGGTACCGGTGTTAAGGTTCAGGCCTCCCACCTGGGTTACGCCGTAAAGGTTGCCGTCGTTGCCGAGGGTGAGTCCGGCGAGGGGCAGAGCTCCGTCGAACGAGGGCGATGCGTAGTGAAAGCTGTGCAGCAGAGTGTAGACGCCTTTGGACGTGATCTTGAAAACCGTTCCCTGGTTATAGAGTCCACCTTCGTAGGTCACTCCGTAGAAGTTTCCATCGTAGGCCTGCACTATTTGGCCCACGGGTAGGCTGCCGTCGGCGGGATATCCGGTGAAATTGTGCAGTACGGTGATCGCGCCCGTCGCCGTGGCTTTGTAAATTGTTCCCAGGCCATTGCTGCCACCGAGTTGAGCGGTGCCGTAGAAGTTGCCGTCGGTGCCTTGCACCGGCAGGTCGGGCAGGGCTCCGTTGGTGTAATCGAAATCTGAGAGATTGGTGAAGGTTCCGGTGGCGGAGACCTTGAAGAACGCGCCGTACTGGCCGTTGTATTCGCCGTAGGAAACGCCGTAGAAATTTCCGTCCTGCCCCTGGAGCAGAGGATAGTAGGGCACGCTTTCATCGGTGAGATTGTCGAAGCTCCACTGCGTCGTGAGCTTTCCCGCGGGCGTCATCTTGAAGACGGTTCCCGCGGCGCTGGCGCCGCCAGTGTGCGTAGTGCCATGAAGGTTGCCATCGAAGCCCAGCGTCACGCCGCCGTAGGGAAAGCTGCCATCGGTGCAACCGCTCTGCGAGCAGAAATTGTAGAGGGTGGTAGGCACGCCCGTGAGGGACATCTTGAAGACCGTGCCCGCGTTCGTGATTCCGTTGGACTCGTTGGTGGTGTAGAGCTGGCCGTCTTGTCCCTGCGACATGATTCCGGGCGCAATGATGCCGGTCGTATTGAGGTCGGTCTCGGGATAAGTGTAGAGCGGAGTGTAAGTCTGGGCCTGGGTCGCGATGGCCGCAATCATGAGGACGGCGAGAAGGCAGATGCACGATGTGAACGGGTTCTTCATAAGTTTCTCCTGTTGGTAGGGCGGGATACAGGGCTTCCATTCCGCAATGCGCAAACGCGGGATGGAAACCGTCATGCGAGGGGGGAATGTTTCGGCCCCGTTACGCTTTGCGTGTTTTTTGGAAATCCGCCAAACTGAATTGCATGGAAATTCGCGCGCTGAATGAGAACGACGCGGCAGCCTATTGGGGTTTGCGACTCAAGTCTCTGCAGATGGAGCCGCTGTCCTTTGGAAAAGCGGCCGAAGAGCATCAGGCCACCACGGTCGCATCATTCGCGGCGTGACTGCGCGACATGGCACCCGACTTCACCCTGGGAGCTTTCGAGCAGGGCAAGATGATCGGCATGGCGACCTACATCCGCGAAAAAGGTTTGAAGGACAGGCACAAGGGCAGGATTTACGGCGTCTACGTGGATGCGTCCCATCGCGGCAAGGGCGTGGGAGCGAAACTCATCGCTGAGCTGTTGCGGCGAGCGACTGCCGATCCGTCTCTGGAGCAGATCCTGCTGGCAGTGGCGACGGGGCAGGAAAGCGCGCGCCGGCTGTACCGCAAATTCGGATTCGAAGCGTTTGGGATCGAGCCGCGCGCACTAAAGGTCGGCACGGAGTATGTAGACGAGGAGCATATGATTTTGCGGGTGCGATAAGGAACCATGCACACTGGTGTCCTTCAAACGCTAGTGCCGCAATATCTGGTGAGAAGCGTCCAATGGGATCGCAACAGGCGCTCGACGTCGGGATAGAAGGAATAAGCGGGTACACGACGGCTCGCGATCATTTGCTTCAGCCCAGCCCCCTCACCTAGCTTGGCACTTTCGATTGCGCTGGATAACTCTTCCCATCGGTGCGGTAAGTCAGGCGACGCTACCTCCACGTCAAATTCACCACGAACGGTGATGACTCGAATGTACAGATCATTGGTAGCCACGGTGACCACGGAAAGATCGAACGCCCTCGCCACCCTGTAGTCGTCGCTGGGAACAACTCGAGCGTTCTTTTCAGTGAACAAGAAACTTAGGTTCTCCCGAACCCTCTGCGCCAGTCTTGCGTCTAACTTGCGTGCGACGCGATCATCGAGCCACCAGGCAAACAAGAGCGAATAAATCGCGCTCCCAACAGTCACGATGGCGACGATTGGTGGTCGAATCACACGAATCCAGGCTGGTTCTTTTTTCATGTGATCATCTGTTTCCAGCTACCTAATTATTGTATGGGACTCGCCACGAATCACCTTGCCCCAGTTGGATCGAATGCTGCCTCCGGCCTTCGATGTGCCAGCCGTCCTTTCACAAATCCGCCCCATTCAGTACCATGTCCAGTTCTCATTCCTGCTTAGGACTTGGAGGCACTTGTGCGTTGTCTTAAAAGTCTTCTCATTTTTCTCTTCGTTCCCGCTCTCTGCCTGGCGCAGAGTTCGCTGGTTGATCGCGTGGGCAATACCGGGTTCATTCGCGTCGAGGCCAGCAGCTTCAAGTCGCTGACTCCGGAGCAGCAGCAATTGGCTTATTGGTTGACGCAGGCTTCGATTGCCGTCGATCCCATCATCTACGAGCAGTTCTCAAGCTTCGGATTGCGGCAGAAGAGGCTGCTGGAAGAAATCATCGCGCATTCTGGCCAAATGGAGCCGAAAACCAGAGAAAAAATTGAAGATTACGCCAAGCTCTTCTGGGCGAACCGCGGGAACCATAACGAGAATACTTCGCAGAAGTTCATCCCTGAGTTCAGCTTTGAACAGCTCAAGCGGTCGGCTCTGTCGGCGCAGGCGGACGGAGGGTTCAAGACCACCTACGCCGACTTGCCGGCGCTGGCGACTCCGAAAGAACTGGTGAGCGAACTCGACGAGTTGCGACGCTCGATTTTCGACCCGACTTTCGAGCCCATGATCACCGCCAAAAGTCCGCAAGGCGGACTCGACATAGTGCAGGCCAGTTCGAACACGTTCTATCCCGGCCTCAGCCTTAATGATCTGAAAGATTTTCACGACGAGTATCCGTTGAACTCGCGAGTGGTCCGAGGCTCCGACGGCAAGGTGCGCGAAGAGATTTATCGCGCCGGCACTCCGGACGGGAGCATTCCTGCCGGCTTGTATGCCACTTACCTGAAACGCGCGAATGAATATCTGGCGAAGGCGCAACCGTTTGCCGATCCCGCGCAAGCCAAAGTCATCGGCGAACTCATGCGCTTTTATCAGACTGGTGACTACAAAGACTGGGTGCAATTCGGCACTGACTGGGTGCAGAACGATGCCACCGTCGACTTCGCCAATGGATTCATCGAGATTTACCGCGACGCGCGCGGCGCCAAAGGCAGTTCGCAGAGCTTTGTCAGCGTAACCGACAAGCCACTGACTGACACCATGATTGCGCTGGGACAGAACGCTGCGTACTTCGAAGCCAAGGCTCCGTGGGCTGACCAGTACAAGAAGCAGTCGTTTAAGCCTCCGGTGGTGAAGGCGATTGAGACATTAATCGAGACGGGAGATTTTCACGTCACCACCATCGGCGATAACCTGCCCAACGAGAATGAGATTCACGAGAAGTACGGCAGCAAGAACTTTTTATTCACGAGCAGCACGCGCGCGATCAACAACGCTGTCGGGAAATCTGCCCACAAGGAGTTTGCCGCGACGCCGGAAATCGCCGACCGTCTTGATCAATACAGCGATGCCGCGGAAGACCTGTTGACCGCGCTGCACGAAGTCATCGGGCACGGTTCGGGACAGTTGAGCCCTCGGGTGAAGGGCGGGGCTGCGCCTTACTTGAAAGAGTATTTTTCGACACTGGAGGAAGCCCGCGCCGATCTTATGGGGCTGTGGAACGTGTGGGATCCGAAATTGAAAGAGCTGGGATTGGTGAAAAATCAGGATGAAGTTGCCAAGACGATGTATGACATGGCGGCGATGGCTCCGTTGCTGCAGTTGCGGCGCATCCTCAAGGGCGACACCATCGAGGAAGATCACGAACGCGACCGGCAGTTGATCGTCAATTACATACGCGACAAGGTGCCGGGATCGATCAAGCAATTCGATCGCGAGGGCAAGACGTACATCGAAGTCGAGGACTATCAGAAGATGCGGCAGGGCGTCGGGATGCTGCTGGCGGAATTGATGCGCATCAAGGGCGAAGGGGATTACGCGGCGATTAAAGCTCTCGTCGATCAGTATGGCGTGCACTTCGATCCCGCGGTACGCGATCAGATCGTGGCGCGGTACACGAAGTTGGGGATTCCGGTGTATTGGGCCGGGATCAATTCGATGCTGACGGCGAAAGGAACAGCGGTCGAGATCAGCTATCCCAAGGACGCGATTGAGCAATATTTGTCTTACGGGGCGATGTACGACGCCGGGTTGAAGAAGTAAAACATTCAACCGCAAAGATCGCGAAGACCGCGAAGACCGGGAAGAAAACATCCCTCTTTGCGGCCTTTGCGTACTTTGCGGTTAAGGTTTTTAAGCGGCCGCCTTGTGCAAAGGAACTGTATTGCGCAGTGCGGCTGCGAGGACCGCATTGGCGTCGTCGGCCGGGCAGACGTCGACGGCTCCGGCTCTTAGCGCCGAGGCCCACAATTCTTCATCGGCCAGCCTATGCGTGCCGACCATCGAAGTGTGGGGAAATTCGCGGCACAGGCATTGCAGCGCCTTGAGTGAAGCGACCTCAAGATCGAGAATCGCCACATCGGTGTGATGTTTCACCATGCTGGTGCGCAGATCGTCGAGGGAACGAACCGTGTGCACAGTAAAGTATGAGCTCGAGAGGGAAGTCACTAGCGACTGAGCGATCCTGGTATCACTTTGCAAGAGAACAACACTGGAAAACTGCATATACTCACCCCGTAGTTTTTGCCGTCGTCATGGGCGGGCTGGGGCCGCGGGGCGTTCGCCGAGGGAAGCGATTGCTTACGCGGACGTTCAAACGTGAAGTGACGACGCCTTATTTCCGGCCGGGCGTTTTCTCGGCCTGGGGCTCGAAGGGTTCAGCCTGAAGCTTGCCGTTATGTTTCAGCAGGATTTCCACTTTGCCTTCCGCTTCATCGAGCTCTTTACGGCAGGCGGAGGAAAGCTGCATTCCCTCCTCGAAGAGGGTTAACGACTTTTCAAGGGGCACTTCGCCTTTCTCGAGCTCGTGGACGATCTTTTCCAGGCGCTCAAGACATTCTTCAAACTTTGGCAAAGGGGCTTGCTCCTACTTCTATAGATGCACTGTAACGGACGGAAAGTCCAGTCAAAAGTTGATAAAACGTCATTTGTCAACTTGGCGGGAGGAGTCGCGGATTCGCATTCCTCTTCGTGGTCGGACGCGGGCGAGGGCGCCCGCGCCACATCGCCTACGTCAGAGCTGTAGAACGATTGCTTCCGAGGGCTTCGAGTACGTCCACCGCTGACGAATATTTTCCCAGCGGAGCGCTGATTTGCGCGCCTTGCACCATGTCGCGGACCGCGATCAGCATCTCGCGGGCGATGGCAATTCCTTCTTCCTTCGCATGTTCGGGAGTTTTGGCGGCGGCCATGCGTTCCAGAATCGCGTCGGGAACGGAAACCCGCAACTCGTTCTTCATAAATTCTGCGTTGCGCACGCTCACTAGTGGCCAAATGCCTGCAACCACAGGAATTCGACAGTGTTCGATGCGCTTAAGGAAAGTCTCAAGCAAACGCAGATCGAATACCGGTTGAGTCACGGCGTATTCGGCGCCAGCTTCGACTTTGTAGGCAAAGCGGCGGATCTCTTCGTCAAGATCGGTGATGCCGGGATTGGCGCCGACGCCGATAACGAAAGCCGTACCTTGTCCGATGGGATTTCCGCCGATGTCCTGACCGCGGTTGAGGTTATGGACGATGTTGACTAATCCGATAGCATCAACATCGAAGACAGCGGTCGCATCGGGATAGTTTCCCATTTTTGGTGGATCGCCCGTGATGCAGATGAGATTGCGAATACCGGTTGCAGAAGCTCCGAGAAGATCGGATTGAATGCCCAGGACGTTTCGATCGCGGCAGGTGTAATGCAGAATGGCTTCGATGCCGACTTCCTGTTGCACGAGTAAAGACAGTGCCTGGTTGCTCATGCGAGCCGAGGCGCGAGGGCTGTCGGGAATGTTGATGGCATCGACGCCAACGGATTTCACAAAGCGCGCGCCTTCGAGTTCCTTGCGAATATCGGTTCCCTTCGGAGGAACAATTTCGACCATGGTGACGAATTCGCCGCGCGCGATTTTGCCGCCTAGGCGGGAGCGCTGGTCGAGGGGAACTGCTGGAGATACAACAACTCTGGCTTGATGCTCTGAAGTGGTACCGGAAGCTGTTTTGGCGCGTGCCTCGGCCACGCGCATGGCGTGCTTCATCACTCGAATGTGGTCCGGTGTGGTTCCGCAACATCCTCCGACCAGGCGCACTCCGGAGGCAACGAACTTGCGCGCGTAGCTCGCCATATATTCTGGAGAGCAAAGGTAGATGTTGCGTCCTTCGACCGAACGCGGGATGCCGGCGTTGGGCTGTGCAGCGAGAGGCAGTGACGTCAAAGCGCGAACTTTCTCTATCGCTTCGAGCATGTCGACCGGACCAACACTGCAATTGCATCCGATGACGTCTGCTCCCCATTCTTCCAAGCGCGGAGTAAAGGTTTCTGGCGTTGAGCCGTCGAGGCAGTTGCCTTCTTCGTCAACCGTGACTTGCGCAACGAGGGGGATGGTTGAACTCACGTCGCGAGCAGCGAGCATCGCCTGGTGGATCTCTTCCAGGTAGCCGAAGGTCTCCAGAATCAACAGATCGACTCCTCCTTCGAGGAGCGCGGCGATCTGATCGCGGAAGGCGGCGCGGGCCTCCGCGAACGAAGTTTTGCCCAGCGGTTCAATGCGGATGCCAAGTGGACCTACCGAACCGGCGACCCATACGTCAAAGCTCTTGGCGGCCTCTTTGGCGATGCGCGCTCCGGCGAGGTTGATGTCGCGAACCTTGTCGGCCATCGAGTGCCGGGCCAGCCGGGAGGAATTGCCTCCGAAGGTATTGGTTTCAATGATTTCCGCCCCGGCCTGCAAGTATTCGTGATGGATTCCGCGAATCAGTTCGGGCTGAGAGACGTTGAGTTCGTCGTAGGACCGGTTAATGAAGATTCCCTTGGAGTAGAGCAGGGTTCCCATGGCACCGTCGCAAAGGACGGGGATTTCTTGAGCCGGGCTAGCAGGTCAGCAGGCATTGGCATTGAGAATACAAGATTGGCGCGGGTTTTGACTATGCGGTCGGGGGGACTCTGGGTTCGGACCGAGTAAGTGACCGGAACCATGAGGAACGAAGAAAGGCGAGACAAATATGCGCTGCACACTTCGGTGGAGTTATCTGTTGGTGCTGGTGATAAGCGTGCCTGCGTTTTCGGCCGACGGTTCTATGTTTCGAGGGGACGCGCGGCACACCGGCGTCTATGACACGGCAGGAGTCACCACGCTGAACCAAGTGAAATGGAAGTTTCATACCGGTGGTCAGGTGAACTCGTCGCCCGCCGTGGTCGGTGCGACGGTTTTCGTCGGGAGCACGGACGGAAACCTGTATGCCCTCGACCGGGAATCGGGAACGCAGAAATGGAAATTCGACACGAAGAGCCGAGTGGTCTCGTCTCCGGCGGTAGCGAATGGCTTGGTTTATTTCATTGCTTACGACGGGAACTTTTACGCGGTCGATTCTGGTAGCGGGGCAGCTGAAGTGGAAATTCAAAACGCAAGGGGAGACGGCGATTTGCCGGCACGCATCTGCACGGCTCTCAGCCTGCGGCTGAAATGATGCCCGATCCTTTCGATTGTTATTTATCGTCGTCGGCGGTCTCGGGCGACGCGGTCTACTTTGGCAGCGGGGACGGAAATGTTTACGCCTTGAACGCCATGTCGGGTGAGCTGAAATGGAAGTTCAAGACGGGAGATGTAGTGCACGCCTCTCCAGCGATCGCGAATGGCACGGTGTTTATCGGAAGCTGGGACAGCTACTTCTATGCGCTCGATGCCGCAACGGGTAAAGAAAAATGGCGCTTCAAGACCGGAGAAGATGCGGACACGCACAACCAGGTAGGCGTACAGTCTTCGGCTGCGGTGATGGATGGGACCGTTTATTTCGGGTGCCGCGACTCCAACTTTTACGCACTTGACGCTGCCACCGGACAAAAGAAGTGGGTTTTCTCGAATAAGGGGTCGTGGGTCATTAGTTCGCCGGCAGTGAAGGACGGCGAGGTGTATTTCGCGACTTCTGATTCCAGTCTGTTCTACGCGCTCGACGCGAAGAGCGGCGCTGTGGTCTTCCAAATGAAGTTTCAGGGATGGCCAACTTTCTCTTCGCCGGCCATTGCGGGAAACATGTTGTATGTGGGTTCCAATAGCGGCAAGTTGATCGCGCTCGACCTCGCGAAACAAACAACCGCATGGACCTTCGATACGGAAGGACAGAAGAAAAACGGTGCCGGGCTTACGAAGCCGGACGGAAGCCCGAACTACGAGTCCGCTTTCGCTTCAGACTTCTACGACGACATCATGACCGGATACAACAAGCTGCTCGCCGTGGGAACGATTCTTTCGTCCCCGGTAGTTGCGGACCGAGTGATTTACGTGGGAAGTGCGGACGGGAATCTGTATGCGCTGATGTAGTACCGTCCGTCGTCATGAGAGGCGCGAGGAACCTCAGCGGCTGTGCGCGGGCGAAAAAATCGCACGACCTCTCTGCTATAATCCGCAATTCGCATCTAAATCTCTGTCTCTCATACTCTTGGAGTTCCGGGCTTGAATCGAGTTGCGATTAGAGTTGCTCTCATCTTTCTTGCATGTGCGGGGATGTTTTCCTGCAATGGCGGGAGCGGAAATCCCAATGGCAGCAGACCAGCGGCTTGACCTTCCGGGCGTTCGTGTCGAACCCCTTGCATCCGCTGCCTGCCGGCGGAGGCGGGCCGATTCTGAATATTATCGATGCAACGCAGGATCTGCAGTCGGCCTTTCTGGTGAACCTATCGGGTATTCAGGGGCCGAGCTTGATGACGGAATCCCCAAACCTGGCGTTCACCATGGTGTTCGACAGCGGGAGCAATGCCATCTCACTTGTGGACAATGCGCGAGAAGGGCCCGCGGTGGGTCCGACTGGCATGAATCTGCCCTCGGCAGCGATTCCGGGTCCGACGGAGAGCATGGTAATTGGGGCAGACAACGGTACCGGCTACATTGCGGTGCCGACGGCGCCCCAGATAAATCCCCAGGGACCGCCGGGAGGCATCATCGTTCTGAATCTCTCAGCAGCATCGATTCTGGCAAACGTGCCTGTGCCCAGCGCCAGGTTCGTCAACATCAGCCACAACGGGAATCGTGTGCTGGCCTTTGGCGATAATTCCACGAATGTGGTTGTGATCGCACCGAGTCTGATTGGGACCAACACCGATTCGCGGACATTTGTGGGGGGCTTCGATAATCCAGTGTGGGGCGTGTTCAGTAGCGATGACACGACCGCTTACATTTTCAATTGTGGCCCGGAGTGTGGCGGAACGACAGCTTCGATCTCGGTATTGGATCTGACGACGAATACGATTACGGCCACGGCGCCGGTGCCGGCGGCAACATACGGGATGTTGAACGGGAGCACTTTATACGTGGCGGGGACGCCGCCGGGGAATCTGTGTCCTTCGGGGACAGCCGTCTCGACGTGCGGCGTTTTGACGCTGGTCGATGTGAGCACGGGAACTCCTGTGGTGACGAACAGTTATGCGATTGCCGACGGCTACCACAACCGGATAGAAATGGCGTCGAACGGGCGTGTCTATGTAGGTTCGAAGAACTGCACTGCGGCGCTTGGAGTGCGGGGATGTCTGAGTATCTTCAATATGGCCACTACGGGTGTAGTCGTGCCTCCGGCACAGGGCGACGTCACGGGGATCGCTCCGATCACCGGGCGTGACGTGGTGTACGTCTGCGAGGGCGGAGTGTTTTACGTCTACCTCACCACCACAGATCAGCTGGAACAGTTGAATACGCCGGTGGTAATTACAGGCATGGCGATGGACGTGAAGTTGGTCGATCCGTAGGAGCGGTCGCGGGTCGCCGGTTGCGGGTGGCTTCACCCGAAGTCCTAAAGGCAGATTCCTCCCTTCGGCTGCGCCTTCGGTCGGAATGACAATTGTCGGTCAGGCGTACTTTGCTGGTTGCTAACGTGAGTTGATGGGCGCGGGCTTTTTCTTCGGCTGATTTGGAGAAGGGCCATGGGAATGTCGTGCCGTCGTACCAGGCCTTCCATTGATCCATGTAATAAGGGCTGAAGAGATTTCCAGCTTCGCCGGTCACCAGATTCAGAGTTGATTGATCGAGGTTCGAAAGGTCGACCGTCATGCGCTCGGAGGGGCCGTGATTGCGGGAGACGGCTTTAACCGTGTATCCGCTGCCGGATTGAGGCTGGATGCCAGGGCCGGACCAGCTTTGGATAAGAGGGATGTTGCCGAAGATGGGATGCTGAATCTCGACCGGATTGTAGGGTCCCCACTTCCACGCATTCAAATCATCGGGCGCGTCATTGCGCGTGGCAGCGGCGTCGACTGCGGCGGCAAGCAGGTCGTCATAACTGGCGTAGTTGTCGGGCAGCCAGCGTTTCGGTTGATGGAGCATCACGCCTTCAAGCCAGACGGAGCTTTGTGCCCAGCGATAACTCTTCCAACTTAGCGCTTCGGGATCGTTTCCGGACAGACCCAGCTTGGGTTCAAGCAGCATGCGCGTGAGCTGGACGCGGGTGCGAGCCACGATGGTGGGGGCGGCGGAGTCGGCGCTCATGCGGCCGTCCCACGAGCGCAGAATGTCGGCGGCCTGTTTGGCTTTGCGTGTCGCGTTCTTTGCGTGGTCGACGGAATAAACGAAGCGCTCGGCGGCGTAGCGATCGAACGAAGAGTAAATATCCGTCTGCAGGGCGAGCATATCCGCGGGAGCGAACTTCTTTCCCGACTGCAGCACACGATAAATGCGGTCCGTGCGCCACGGAGCTTCCCACTGGGCGCTGATGGAATACGGATAACCATCGGGAGCGATGCGTCCGTTAGCTGTGCCGATGACGCCTGAGGGCGGGTTGTAGATGTTAGGCAGCTTGTCGAACGGGATGTAGCCCGTCCATTCGTAGTCGTTGGTGGTGCCGTCTTCGGGATAACTGCCGTCGCCTTTGGCGCGGATGGGAATTTTTCCCGTGGCGTGGTAGCCGATGTTGCCGTCGATGTCAGCGTAGACCACGTTCTGTCCCGGCGCGTCGAATTCCGAGAATGCTCGGCAGAATTCGTCCCAGTTCTGTGCGGAGTTCACGTTAAAGAACGGGTTGCGGACGCCTTCGTAGAGAGTCCAGCGCAAGGCGAGTTTGCGCTTTTCCCCGGAAATTAGGTCGCTAACGATTGGGCCGTGGCGGGTGATGGTGACATCGACCGTGACATCCGGCTGGCCTTTGACGTGGATCACTTCCTGATGATGCTGCGGGTCCTGCCATCCGTCGGGCGTTTTGTACTTTCCCTCGCTGTTGAAGGTTTCGATGTAGAGGTCTTCGACGGTGGCTTCGACGTTGGTGAATCCCCACGCGATGCGCTGGTTGTGTCCGACAACGACGAAGGGCATGCCGGGGAGAGTGACTCCGGCGACATCATAGTTGCGGCTGCGCAGATGGGCTTCGAACCAGAGATTGGGCATCTGGTGGCCGAGATGCATATCGTCAGAGAGCAGCGGCTTGCCGCTGACGGTGTGGGCTCCGGAGACAACCCAATCGTTCGAGCCGACAACAAAGGGGTCGGTGAAAGGGTAATTGTGCGTGACGGAGGCGGGCGGGGGCGCGTCTTCGTCTTCATCCTCCTCGTCGGAGTTTGAGTTGCCGTCGAGATTAGGACGGAAAGCGGTGGGCGGATGGTCGTGCATCGAGGAATTGGGATAGAGATCGTTGGTGAGCTCAGGTCCCAGCTTGTCGAGGACTTTCTCGCGCGACAGCAGGTTGGGATCGTGGTTGAGATCTTTCACCATCTGGGCGGCGATTGTCGTGGAATCTTCCGGCAGCCAGGGCTTTGGGGTGTAGCGCAGAACGCGGAATTCCAGCGGCAAGTGATCGCGATGGGAGTCGATGTAAGCGTTGACGCCACGCGCGTAGTCTTCAAACCGGGCGCGATTTTCGGGAGAGAAGGCTTCAAGCGCCTTGCGGGCGGCCACGCGCAGGCCGAGAATGCGCTGTTCTTTGTCGCTCTTAACGAGATCGGGGCCGAGGATTTCAGCGAGTTCTCCAGAGGCGTAGCGGCGCATGCCGTCCATTTGCCAGAGACGGTCCTGGGCGGTGACGTATCCCTGGGCGAAAAAGAGGTCGTCGAGGTTGGCGGCTTCGATGGTCGGGAATACCGTGGTTGTCGCGGGTAACGATCACAGGCGCGGACAGGCCGGGGACCGAGAGCGTTCCGTCGAGTTGCGGCAAAGCCGAGCGGGCCATGAAATAGAAGATGGCGCTCGCGATGGCAATTAGAACAACGATAACCGCGACAAGCCAAATGAGAATTCTAAAGAACAGGGAGATGCGGCGCGGGGCGGCGACGGTCGGAAACGTGGACATAACTTTGAAAGATCGATTCTAGGGTGAGGGCGGGGGCGAGCACAATTGCATTGTCGGGTGACTAGGAGGCTTTGCCAGTTGGCGGGTTTTGGGGTGGGCCAGTATGATGCTTGTTGGCGAGAGCTTCGTGGCCGGCGGGACGCCGGCGCTACTTATGTTGCAGAAACGGATTGACGATCAGCCCAGTATTTCGCGGGAGATGATTCAGGAGGCGCAGGCGATCCTGCTCCGGCATCTAAAACGCGTGGGCTTGAAACATACCGAGCAGCGCGACACGATTCTGCGGACGTTTCTGGAGACGCGCGAGCACCTGTCGACCGACGAGCTTCACCAGTTGGTAAAGAAAAAAGACGCGAGGATCGGAGTTACTACGGTCTACCGTACGCTTAAGCTGCTTGCCGAGTGCGGGCTGGCAAGCGAAGTGGCGTTTCACGACGGCATCACGCGTTACGAGCACCAGTACAACCGGAGAAGCCATCATCACATGGTGTGCACGGAGTGCGGCAGTTCGGTGGAGTTTTTCTCTCCTGAGGTGGGGGAACTGGAGCAGGAGATCGGGCGTAAGCATCACTACGAAACCACGCGCCATACTTTCCAGATCTACGGAATTTGCGAAGATTGCCGTAAGAAAAACAACCGGCGCGCGGTGGTGTAATGGGGACCATGTCGACTCTGTGTGCGGAGTGCGGTGAGGCGCTGCCTGAGGTCGGGAGCTATTGTCCGGCGTGCGGAACTCCCGTGGCAGAGGCGAAGCCGGTGCTGGGTAAGACAGGAGGCGTCCCTGACCGCATGGCTGGTGCGCTGGCTTATCTGTTTGTTCTTCCCGCGATCTTCTTTCTGCTACGCGATCCTTTCCGCAAGAACCGCTTTATCCGCTTTCATGCCTGGCAATCGATTCTGGTGGCGGCAGGGATGCTGGTCATCTTCGCTCTTCTCTTCACCATGATGGGGAAGGTGCTAGTGATTTTTGCGTCTTTCATCATCGTCGTGGGCTGGTTCATTCTGTGGCTGGTGTTGATGGTGAAAGCCCTGCAAGGGGAGCTGTTTGAGCTACCGTGGATTGGCCAATTGGCTAAACGGCAGGCTGGTCCTGCCTAGTCTTGACGTCACAATCACTTTCTAAATCATTTGCCTTGCCGGGGTGATTCTGATACCTTGCGCGGCATCGGGCAGGGGCGTACTGCCAGGTTATGTTCAGGCTCCAGGTCGAGTTCGCTTAGGAGGATGTCATGGCCTTTTGCAGCGTCTGTGGTACCCAGGTAGCAGATGGAACGACGTTATGTGCGGCGCACGCCGCAGGAGCGGCGGGAGGGGCTACCATGGCCACTCAAGCCGGTGGGATGAGTGACAACGTCGCTGGAATGCTGGCTTACGTGACCATCATACCGGCGATCGTGTTTTTGCTGGTCGCACCTTACAACCGGAACAAGTTCATCCGATTCCACTCCTTTCAATGCATATTCGTGACAGTGGCTTGGATTGCGCTAAGCATCGCGCTGAGCATCATTGCCACCATTCCTTTCCTGGGTTGGTTGACTCTGCTGATCTGGCCAATCATTGGGTTAGCGGGCCTTGCTTTGTGGATCATCCTTCTGCTCAAGGCTAACCAGGGACAGATGTGGAAAGTCCCATTCATTGGGGACCTGGCCGAGAAGCAGGCTTCGGCGATGTAGGGGCAGCACTGCCGGGTTGTTCCGCGGGACCTCGCTTCGCTTCGGGGGCGGACGAGGCGTCCGCCGCCACGCGATTTTTTTGCCTCTTGTATATTCTGCCTCCTTGACAGAAACCTTCCGGGATGTCATTCCTATCTACTTTTACTTTTTCGGCTGGCGGGGCCTGTCTGACGCCGGTCCATGAAGGGGACGAATTTGAAGGTTCGGGTCTTTTATCACGACCGCTGCTTCGATGGGGCTTGTTCGGCGGCACTCTTCTCGCGTTTCTATAAGGAGCGCATTCGCGGCGAGGTGGAGTTTATGTACTCCGGTTTGCTGCATCGTGCGGGGGCGCTTTTCAACGAGGACGACTTCACCGGGGACGAGAACGCCATCGTCGACTTCAAATATTCAAGCTCCCCGAAGATTACCTGGTGGTTCGATCATCACGAGAGCGCGTTTTTGAACCCCGCAGATGCCGCGCACTTCGAGCAGGATCAGAGCAACCAGAAGTTCTACGATCCGGACTTCAAATCGTGTACCAGCTTTATCGCCATGATCGGGGAGCAACGGTTTGGTTTCGACCGCAAGCCGGTGACGGACCTGTTGTATTGGACCGACCTGATCGACGGGGCGATGTATCCGGATGCGAAGACCGCGGTGGAGATGAAAGCTCCGGCGATGAAGCTGACGATGGTGATAGAGTCGACTCAGGACCCGAAATTTCTGCCGCAATTGATTCCTGTGCTGGCGTACAAGCCGCTGGGCGAGGTTCTGGAAGAGCCGTTTGTGGCGCCCTTGCTACCTCCACTTTTGGAGCGGCATCAGCGGTCGATTGCCATCATGCGCGAAAGAACCGAATGCGAAGACGGCACTATTTTTTTCGATGTCACCGATCATGACCTTGAGGGCTACAACAAGTTTGTGCCGTATTACCTGCATCCGGAGAGCATTTATAGCGTGGGATTGAGCCAGAGCACGTTCCGGGTAAAGGTTTCCGTGGGATCGAATCCGTGGGCTCCCGTGGAACCGACCGTAAACCTGGCGAAGATTTGCGAGCGCTGGGGCGGAGGCGGACACGCACGCGTGGGAGCGATTTCTTTCGAACCGGATCAGCATGCCGCCGCTCTCAAAGCCTCGCGCGAGATCGTGGACGAACTGCGCGCCAGCGTGCGGGCCCAGGGCCGGTAATCTCCGGTGACTGCCTCATCAACCTCCGACATTCCCATTCTCCGCGCCGAACATCTGGGGCGCGTGGTCGGCGACAAAGTGTTGGTCGCGGACGCGACCTTTCAGGTGCGAAGGGGAGAAGTTGTCGCTATCGTCGGTCCGAGCGGAGCGGGGAAGAGTTCGCTGTTGCGGTTGCTGAACCGATTGGATGAGCCGACCAGCGGAACGGTTTATGTTGAAGGAGTCGATTACAAACAGATTGAGCCGCGGGAGTTGCGGCGCAAGCTGGGCATGGTGACGCAGCGTCCTTTTCTTTTTCTGGGGACGGTTGCCGAGAACTTGCGATTTGGCCCCGAGCAACGCGGCGAGACGCTTTCCGATGAAGCGGTGGAAGACTTGCTCGACCGCGTGGGCCTGAAGGGGTACGCAACGCGAAACGTGGCGAATCTCTCAGGCGGAGAGGCGCAGAGAGTTTCGGTGGCGCGCACGCTGGCGAATTCTCCGCTGGTTCTTTTGCTGGACGAACCGACCTCGGCACTGGATGAGGCATCCAAACTGGGCGTCGAGACTCTGCTGGAGGAAATTGTGCGCGATCAGAAGCTCACATGCGTGATGGTGACTCATGACGTGGCGCAGGCCCAGCGGTTGGCCGAGCGGGCGCTACTGATGGAAGCGGGACGGATTGTTCGCGAAGGCGCGGTGCAGGAGGTGCTCAGTGCTTAAGTGGTTCTTTCACGATCAACTTCAGCTTGGGCTCGCGCAGTCGGCGGCCGCGGCACTGGCGGCAATGGTGGTGATCCTACTGGCGCGCAAGCGCGGAATTCACCTGGAGAGCGATGTGCTGATCGCGATGGTGCGCGGATTGGTGCAGATCATCGCGGTGGGATCGATTTTGCTAATCCTGTTGCGGGCTCCGCGGTGGACGGCGATCTTCCTGTTGATTGCCATGATTGTGGCGGCGGGCGCGACTTCGGCGAGAAGGGCGAAAGGTATGCCGGGAGCGTTTCAGGTTTCGGCGTGGTCGATTGCGTGTGGAGCAGGGTCAGTCATAGCGTTGATGACATGGCTGGGCGTGATCGATACCGAAATCACCGCGCTGGTTCCTGTGGGCAGCATGTTGATCGCGAATGCTATGAATACGAACGGGCTGGCGTTGAACCGGTTGCGCGGGGACGTGCTGGCGCATGTGGGAGAGATCGAGACCGCGCTAGCCTTAGGAGCAGAAGCGAAGAGCAGTCTTGCCCCGTACGTGCAGGCGTCCTATGAGGCGAGTTTGATTCCCGCGATTGATTCGTTGCGGTCGCTGGGGATTGTGTGGATTCCCGGATTGATGGCCGGGATGATGTTGTCGGGGGCGCGTCCGGTGTACGCGGCGATTTACCAGTTTGTGGTGTTGGCGATGATTTTTGCGGCGTCGGGAATTACGTCGCTGGTGAGTACGTTTCTGATTCGCGGGCGATTATTCACCGAGGCGGAGCAGTTGATTTTGCAACCGGGGCGGGGATGAACCTCAGCGGCTGAAGGCCGCGTCCTCTCCAAAGCTTCATGAATTCCAAAGAGACGCAGCTGAGCTGCGTCTCTACGACAAAGTCTTCTATTCGATGGATACATTGACGCATACCGGGGAAGAGCGGCGGCACACGCGGCAGTTGCGGGCTCTGCGGGCGGTGGCTTCGCTCGAACTGGCCAAGGGACTGGCGGTTCTGCTGGCGGGATTCGGGGTGCTCTCGCTCATCCATAAAGATGTCTGGGGTGTCGCCGACAGTCTTCTTTATCTGCTCCGGATCAATCCTGATCGTCACTATGCCCGCGTCTTCCTCGATTGGGCGGATCGAGTGACCGACACCAATCTGCTTTCGATTGCGATGGTGGCCATGGCCTATTCGCTCCTCCGGTTTGTAGAGTCTTATGGACTGTGGCGCGAACGCGCGTGGGCAGAATGGCTGGCCCTGATCTCGGGCGCCCTGTACGTGCCTTTCGAGTTGTGGGACCTGATTCACAAGCCGACCTGGATTCGTGTTGTGATTCTGCTGGTGAACCTGCTGGTCGTTGCCTACATGGCTTATCTGCGGACGGGAGATCGAAGGCGTGACGCGCTGCACGCGGGTGAGAGGTCCAGCGCTTAAGCATGATCACAGGGCGATGCGGCACGCCTGAAGGCGCGTCTTGATGCGAATCGGCTTATCTCAAAAACTGCGCAACGCTGATCCCTGTAAGACACTCTATCTAGTTTAGCCTGGGACCTAGGTCGCTTGCGGGAGATGTTTTTCTTGCTCGACAATAGAGTGGCCTTCCGGTGAAGGCCAACTTGTGGGGGCTAGATGCGTTCCTCGAAACTGCGATGGTTGCTATTCGTGCTGCCCATCACGCTCATCCTGATCGCGGTTCGCTTCCCGTACATGGTAGACGTGCCGGTATTGAAGTTTCTTGGCCGTGGAAGAATTGATCCAGCCACACTTCATTTAAACGGCGAATTTGTAGAAAGCAATCTGGGCTCGGCGGAGCAGCCGGACGGATCAGTGGTGGTGCGGATGATCGCGCAACAGTATGTGTTCGTTCCGCAATGCGTGTTGGTTCCCGCCGGAGTTCCGATTCGCGTCCGCATGGTGAGCGCCGACGCGGCACACGCGCTGACGGTGGAGGGCACAAGCTATACAGTGAAAGTTGTGCCCGGCTCCGTGACTGAGCAGAATCTGGAATTTCCCCAGACGGGTGAATACGCCATGCCTTGTCACGAGTTTTGCGGAGCCGGGCATTACGCGATGAGAGCCCATTTGAAGGTGGTTCCACAGGATCAGTTTCGCCGCCTGCGTCCCGGCGAGAGGGTGAACTGTGATGCGCAGTAGTGGTGGACTTTGGGTGCTCGCGGCCGCGGCGTGTCTCGGGTTTCCGCTACTGCTCTGCGCCGCTTACTTTGCGAATTCGGCAGAGCCACCAGTTCGTATTCCATCGAATGTCGCGTGGACCGAAGACACCATTGCCGCGGCTTCCGGCGGAGATGCTTTGCGTGGGTTGCTAATCTCTCGTCGCTGCGAGCATTGTCACGGGGAAGAAGGCTTCAGTGCGGACGCTCCGGTTCCCAACCTGGCCGGCATGGATCGCCTGGCTTTTTGGAAGCAACTCGAAGACTTCCGTTCCGGCAAACGGGTTTCGCCCATCATGCAGACAATTGCTGGAGTTTTGTCGGAACAGGATTCCGCCGACCTCGCGGCTTATTACTCAATGCTGCCGGACTCGGCCGATCCACAGGACAATCGCAGCTTTCCGCAGAGGACATCGGCGCCGCAGAATGTCAGCATCGCGGCACGATTGGCGACGCTGGGCGATGGAGAGCGGGGCATTCCTCCATGCCAGGCCTGTCACGGTCCGGTAGCGCACGTGCGGGGGGCGCCCTCGCTGGCCACGCAGAATGGAGATTACATCCTCGCTCAGTTGGAGGCTTTCGCGCACGGCACTCGCAGCAACGACATCAATATGCCGATGCGAACTATCGCGGGCGATCTGACAGAAACTGAGCGACGAGCGATTGCTCAGTACTACGGCTCAGGATTGGGCGCTCTTCCGTCCACGGGAGTCGCGACGGGTGCACATTAAGCGCCATTGGCGATGCCGAGTTCCAGAAAATCGGAGACGTTCAGAATTCCCAGCACAAAGCTTACGAAAGCGGGTACGGCGGAGCGTCGTTCGTCATGAACGATGACGGGATTGGTGAGGTGAAACGTCTTTCCTTGGGTCAGGAACTCGCATCCGTTCGCGGCAAGGACGTTTTGCACCCACTGGGATTGGGGTCCGTAGGTAAGGGCAATGACGAAGCGGTTATCGCGGCGGAAAACCATCACGGGAGTGTGGTATTGCCGACGCGACTTGCGTCCCTCATGAATAACAATCCCCATGCCCGCGACGTGGTTGGCGAGAGGGCCGAGAACGCGGTTGGTGACGAAGAGATTAATGCGGGCAAGCCAGCGGGGTAAGGGCACGGCGACCTCCTCGGTTTCATCATAATCCGATATGAGAAAATGATCGCAGTCGCCGTGGCCCCGTAGCTCAGATGGATAGAGCAGCGGTTTCCTAAACCGAAGGTCGGGTGTTCGACTCACCCCGGGGCCACCATCCCACCTCAGTGAAAGGTCACTGGTTAACGGTAGGGGATCCCGTGGCCTAAGGTGAAATCGCGATTGACAGCCGCATTCGCTGGATGGGAGACTGCGGTCTGCGGCCTCAGGACTGGTTCTGACCGCTCGCCCGCCGGAGCCCACCCAGCAGTCCAGCCCTAGAATCGGAGCGCTACGAGTATGACGGCCCAATCCACTCCCGATCCCGAATCCTTCCAGAAAATCTTGTCCAACGCATTACTAGTGCAAGAGAGTGGGATGGATACTGAGTCGCTCTCTGCCATTGTCGAACTCGAACGGTTGATTGCGACGGGCAAGCTCGATGTGGATGGGGCCATGAACCTGATCGCCGTGCGTGCGCGAAGAGTCGCCAACGCCACCGGAATCGCTATCGGTATGTTGAAAGGAGATCAGCTGATTTACCGGGCCGGAAGCGGAAGTGCTTCTACTTACGTAGGGCAACGCGTGGTGGCTACACTTTGCGTTTCCTCGCACAACCTGCCGAGCGGCGAGATTCTGCGTGTCGAGAATACCCAGACCGATTCGCGGATTGAAGCGGCAATTTGTCGGCAGTTAGGAGCACAGTCCCTACTAATCTTGCCGATTTATCACGACCGTGCCGTCGTGGGCGTGTTGGACGTACTCTTTAATGAACCGCACGCCTTCGGGCGTCGAGAGGTGCTCAGTTATCGATTGATGGCAGGCTTGGTCGGGGAGGCGATGTCCTTTGCCGGGCGACCCGAACAGACAAAGGCTTTGGCAGCGGATCTGTCGTCCGTCGAGGAGAGTGTTGGACAGATTAGATCTCAATTAAACAGCTCTCTCATCAACGGTGGTGTGTCGAGTGCGGCAAACAACCGTGCGGTATGCCCAGCCTGCGGAAACTTCGTTACAAAGGCCGGGAGCTTACCGGCGGCCAGGAGATCGGCCTGGGCAGTTTTAATGCGGGCGAAACGAGTGCAGTTGAACAACGGCCACTGGAAAACGGCCGTGGCGGTCGCCGTAGTGTTGCTGATGGCCTTCTGGATTTCCTACAGAGTTCGCCACTCGGTATCGCCCTTCGGGGCTTCAGCGCCACAGAGTTCAGATGCCGTCGAGCGGCCGATGCTGCTCTTACCCGCGAAACGAGTTTTAGCGAACAACATCTCCCAGCAGCAGACTACGCAAATCGAGGACGGACGGTGGGTGCGGGTCGGGGCCAATGAACTCGATTACGTGACACAAGATGTGACGGTGCGCCACTTCAGCCGAAGACATGCACCGCAGCGTGAGCTGGACAGCAACGGACAAGTCAGTTACGTCTCGGATGACGTGACGGTGCGCTATTTCACATCAAAGCACCCGGCTGCGCGGCCGCCGAGGCCGGGTGAAAGTGCCGCGCAGCCACTCCCCCGTTAAGCGTCACCTGAGACTTGGTTCACGCAAATTATTAAGCACGATCAGCCCAGAATATTGGGATCAATGTTTTGGCTTCGGAGGTGAGTCTCGGTATTCGTGGGATGTGCCCCAGTCCGGGAAGATTTGTGCAATGGAATGCGCTATAAAGGCAGGTCTTTGTCGCCGCTTCTCTCGGAGAGTGAACATGACGGCAAGTAAAAATCCTGTTAAAGCTCCGAGGAATGCTTCCGTGACTGAGAGGCTGTTGAACGTCTGAAGCCCCTGGTTGGTCAGAATGAACCCGGTATATGCCATGGCTACCGTCCAGAGGGTTACGCGAACAGGGAACATAGCAAAAATCCCTTTCATCAGCGACCCGAGGCGGGTGGGATCGCCGCTTTCGGAGGATAGGGAAACGTGTATTCATGGACCTTACCGCAAGTCGGGCAAGTGACCATGGCGTTCAGTGCCATCTGTTTTTTGTTTTCCTCGGCCATTCCTTCCAGGAAGGCTGTAAACGTCGGACCGCAGTCCTTGCAGAGGTCGTCAGTGTTGTCGTCGGCCATGGTTGTTCTCTCAGAGTAGACGCCAAACTCGGGCCGGATGACGCAACTCCGTGCTTTCGACACTACGGGCACTCTACTCTAGCCCGTGTAGTTTATGGGCGCCGTGTCGCCCCGTTAACTGGCAGAACTGACAGCCTGCACGGGAATGGTCCGGGGTTGCACGGGTAAATCGGAAATAATCCAACCGCGGGAGAGCCGGGCGGTGGCGATTTCACGTTTTGACCGTTGGTCAATGAGCGATATCGATGTTACGTCAACAATCCGACACGCTCAGGCTATCGGTGATGAAAAAAACCGCCCAACAGGAGCTTGGGCGGTGCTTAAAGGAAGGACAGTCAGCCTACTGTTTCTTCACGGGAGGCGGATTCCACTTGCCGGTGAGCGCGTCGGACTTTGGGCCGTACAGACGCATACACACGTTGAACGCCCCCTTCGGCGCGGGCAGCCAGTTGGCTTCTTTGTCTTTGCCCGGACTGTCGCTTTGAAGGTAAAGATCGAGCGACCCGTCCGGGTTGGTCTTAAACGGCATCCAACTGCTGACCGCAAAACGGTTCAGCACATTCGCCACCTGAAAACCTTCGCTATCGTAGAGCGTGATCGACCAAAAGCCGTTCACGGGCGGCGTAGCTCCCTTGTCGAAGTGGACCGTATATTTGTTTGCCCCGTCAAGCGGCTTGCCGGTGTCGTCGAACAGGTTCAGCGGATAGATCGCATCCTCTGGGAGGTTCGCACCAAGGCCAAGCTGCGTGACCATGGCGCGCTTGAGATAGTAGTTGCCGTACACACCCATCGTGTCAGTGTTCATGGACCAGCCGTTGGCGATACGAGCGATTGTCGGCAACTTCCAGTTCATCAGCTGATGGGCTTCATCTGGTGCACTCATCAGCGCCCGCTGCACTCCGGGGTCGAGCTTGCTGAAGTCGAAACTCTTGCCCGGTTCGATGCCGATGCGTTTCATCTGCGCGATGATGGGCTCGTCGGTAATGTGCGGGGGATGCAGCTTGAGGAGTTCGGCGGCGTAGGCGAAGTATTTGTCCGCGGGCATGGTATCCGCCTGAACCTTCGGCGGTGTCTTCATGTCCCAGGTCGGGTCTATGGTCACCGTCACCGGCTGCGGCGTTTTGCCCTGGCGTGAAAGCGGTGTAACGGTGAGGCCGGCCTGAATCTCATGTACCGCCGCGTAATCCGGTGGACCATCCGTTCGGGTGCGGCCGATGATCCATACGTAAGGCGTTGGTGCGGCAATGCGCGTGAGGCCGTCCGGTACGGTGCCATTCCAACCCGGCGGGGTGACGAGGAAATTGCCAGCCTCCGTCCCGGTCGTGCGCGACCCGGGCGATGCAAACACATCCGACCACATGTCGAGCATAGGCAAAAGATAAAAGCGTCCGTGCGTGTTCGGCACGGAAACAATCTGCGCCTCCTTGGTGAGATCGAGCCACGCGATGGAATAGAGCGTGTCGAAGTTGATCCGCACGACCACCTTTAGGTCGGCAGGGGGAAACGCCGGGATGCTGACGAACGTATTCATCGGCCCTTTGCCGAATTCTTTTCCCGGTTCGATATTCACGGATTGTTTTCTTGTGATGTCTACCGTCACAAGCGGATAGAAGTAGAGGTAGGCTTCGACGGCGATTGCGCGCGCCTGGTCTTCGGTTAAGGCGGAGGCGATCAACGAGGGGCGCTCTTCAAGAAGGGGTGTCATTTGTATGCCTTTCATAATTCATTCTGGCGGGAGACTGTTGTTGGGAAACGTGCCAGTCCAATCACCATTTTGGGGGCATAGCCTACCAGCCGCTACTGTCTAAATTGACAGGTGTCGGCACGGATGGAGTATCACGGTTGTCAAGTGACGAAACCAGGCGCTTTTGCTCATTGCCCGCAGGCCTGCCCAGGGGCGGGTTTTGAGTGCTATGGCGATTTTTCGCCGACGATCGAAAGTCGGGCGAATCGGCCTGCGTTGCCTAGGTCACTGCCGAATTTCCACTACGTTCCCGATAACTAAGCTTAGCGCGCACAGGTAAACCCGCGCCGCTCTAACGGTCCTGGTGTCCCCTACCTCACCCTTCATGTATTTCTCAAGCTCAGCTGCTGCATACACCACCCGAGGCAGTTCAGCCTGCAGCCCACTTTTTGGATTGAGGCTGTCTGGAGCGCGACGCTGCTCATACAGTTCGTAGGCACGGCACTTGATTTCATCGTGGAGCGCGACATCCGGAATTTGATCGATATTGCTCCAGGCATGTGCTTCGGCAGTCATGTGAGAACCTCCTTTCGGAGTGAGGCTAGGAATCGACGGATGAACTGGCGCGCGGCAAAGGCGTCGGCTGTTTCGTTGCGGGCTCGCACCAGGCACGCCCTCACGCAACTCCAGATTGCAGCCCAGATGGTCTCTCTTTGCACAGCAAGCCCTTCGTCACCTGGTCCGTGTGCGCGATCTTGGCACTCAGTACTCTTAACAGCCCTTGGCAGAGTTCGGGGTGCGTGCGCAACAAGGAGAGCAGGGCGTCAGTGGTTAGGAATCCCAGTTCTGCGTCCTCACCCACAGTGGCCGTCATACTGTAGGTGCCCTTGGTGAGAGTCGCGGGCAACCCAACCAGTGCGCCCGGACCATAGGCGCTGGCGAGCGCCGCCGAGCCATCAACGCCGAAGTCCAGGCTAACCGTGCCTCTGAGAACGAGAAATACGCCGAGGGCCTTTTCCCCACGCCGGAAAAGCATAGTCGATCTTGGCTTTCTGACTTTGTCGCAGTGCTGTTCGAGCACCGCATAGAGATCGGAAGCGATGTAGCCTGCCATCATCTGCCTCCCTGACGGGCTATTTTGAATGAGATTAGGACGAGCGTCTCACTCTTGCATATGATCTCCATCACCGATTGCCGTGACTGCGCCTTTCGACCGCGAGGGCGCCGTCTCTACACGAGCCAGACTCGCTCACGTTTTCCCGCTTCCGGGGTCTAACCAGCGGAGGATGGGACGTGAACATCCGGGAAGTGTTGCGGCAGACGGTCAGTTCGATCGCCGCCCACAAACTGCGCAGCTTCCTCACGATGTTCGGCATTATCTGGGGGATCACGTCCGTCATCCTTCTGGTCGGCCTCGGCAAGGGGTTCAGCCGCGACCAGAAAGAACACCTCAAGACCATCGGCGTCGATCTTGCCATCATCTGGGGTGGCAGAACCAGCGCGCAGGCTGGTGGATATGCCGCTGGGCGCATCATTCGCCTGTCGGTGCGCGACGCCGAACTCATCAAAGAACAAGGCTTCCTGATTAAAACCGTCAGCCCCGAATTGCGGCGGAGTGTGGCTGAGGTGAGCCGCTATAACGCGGCGTCGCGTCCGGTGCGCGGGGTTTGGCCCGAGTACCAGCGCTTTCGATCGCTCGCGGTGCAGGAAGGACGGTTGATGGACGAAGGCGACGAGAAGGAAGAGCGGCGCGTGGTGGTGCTGGGCGTAGAGTCGCGCGATCAATTGTTTCGCGGCAACCCCGCAGTAGGAGAGATCCTGATGATGAACGGATCGCCGTATACGGTGATCGGCGTCTTGCAAAAGAAGAAGCAGAATGGCAGCTACGGCAGCGGTCCTGACAATACGCAACTCTTCGTTCCGTACGGCTCGATGGCGCGCGATTTTCCTCCCGCGGAAAAGCCGGGCATCTTTAAAGGATGGATCAACAATCTGGTGGTGGAAGTGAAAGATCCCGATCACCACGAAGAAGCCATTCAACAGGTTTACGAGATTCTGGGCCGCGAGCATCACTTCGACGCGACCGACAAGGATGCGTTGAGCATTTGGGATACGCTCGATGGCTCGAAGCTGATGGAGCGAATATTCAACATCATGACTATGTTCTTCGGAGCGGTCGCGGTCATGACCCTGGCTCTGGGAGGGATTGGCGTGATGAACATCATGCTGGTGTCCGTGACGGAGCGGACACGCGAGATTGGCGTGCGCAAATCGTTGGGAGCCACGGGGCGCGATATCCGCAACCAGTTCTTTGCGGAGTCGGCCACGCTCATGATGATCAGCGGGGCCTTGGGACTCGCGATGGGTCTAAGCATCTGTTACGCCTTCAATCATCTGGCGCTGCCGGATGTGATCCCGCATCCGGTGATATCGCCTGTGGCCATCGTGGCATCGTTGATGACACTTGGCTTGATCACGGTGGCAGCGGGCGTCTATCCGGCGCAGCGCGCGGCGGCGCTGAGCCCGATTGAGTGCTTGCGCCAGGAATAACAACATGCAATGGAAAGAACTCATCCTGCAGAGCTGGCAGTCGTTGTCGGCAAACCGGCTGCGGTCGGTGCTCACCATGATGGGCATTGTTTGGGGGCTGACAACGGTGGTCTTGCTGCTCGGCTACGGGCAGAGCGCGAGCGACAGCATCATCAATGCGATGCTCGGGATCGGCAATAACGTGATCATGGTCTGGGAAGGGCAGACCAGCATGCAGGCGGGCGGGGAGCGGGCGGGGAAGCGCATTCACTTCAAGTATGAAGATGTGGAGGCGGTTCGCGAGGAAGCTCCCCTGGTGCGCGCGGTCAGCGCCGAGTGGGATGACATTTTTGGTTACAAGTATGGCGACCGGGTGATCTCGGTGCAGACCAAAGCGGTGCAGTATCCCTACGGCGAAATGCGCAAGCTGAGGATGGCCGAGGGGCGATATTTTGAAGACAGCGACTTCAGCGAGCATCGCCATGTGCTGATTTTTGGTCCACACGCGGCGACCAAAGTATTCGGCAACCGTGACCCGGTGGGAGAGCACGTCACCATCCAGGGTCAGAGCTGGGATGTCATCGGACTGCTCGATACGAAAATTCAGGATTCCTGCAACAACGGTCCCGACAATGAGAACGCTTTCATGCCATTCGAGAGCATGAGCGATCTGAACGACCGGCGCGATCCCGAGATGATCGTGTTCCAACCGGTTACTGGGTTGCTGCACAAAGCGGCTCTGGCGCAGGTGAGGGAAGTATTGGCGCGGCGGCACAATTTCAATCCCAAGGACGACAAGTCCACTCCCGAATGGGACACGGTCGATGACGCCGTGGAAGTGAACCAGTTCGGCATCGCTCTGCGGTTGATTCTGGGTTTTATCGGCGTGCTGACCCTGGGGGTTGGCGGCGTAGGGGTAATGAACATCATGCTGGTAAGCGTGACTGAGCGGACGAAAGAAGTGGGGTTACGCAAGGCTCTTGGGGCCCGCAATTTCGACATCGCACTCCAGTTTTTGATCGAGGCGTTGGTGCTCACGTTTGCGGCAGGGGCGTTGGGGATGTTGTTATCGGTCGCGCTGGCGCATTCGATTCCACCCATGCCGCTCTACTCCGAGATGTACAAGACGGCGAATCATGAAGGAGACATCTTTCTTAGAACCTCGGGAAGCGTGATGCTGACCGCGTTTCTGATTCTGGCTTTCGTAGGGGTATCGGCAGGTTTGTGGCCGGCGCTCAAGGCGGCGCGCATGGAACCGATTGAAGCGCTGCGCTACGAGTAGCTGCCGGGACTAAGGGCGGGCGGGGACGCGGCCGAGCGACGCCAGCAGATGATCTCCTACCTCATCGTACTTTGACACCACGTCACATATTCCTGCGGCCTTGGCATCCCTTTGCAGTTGTTCGCTGCAGTGCATGGTCACCATCACCATGACGGTGGCAGGGAACAACGCGGAGATCTGGCGGGCCGCATCAAGCCCGTTCATGACCGGCATCTGTAAGTCGAGAATCACGACGTCGGGATGCAGTTCCTTCACCCTGGCGACGGCTATCTCGCCGTTCTCGGCTTCGCCGCACACCTGGTGCACGGTTTGGCTCTCAATGAGCAAGCGGAGGGCTCGGCGGATTAAGGCGTTATCGTCGACGATGAGAATCTGGAAGGACAAAACGGCCCTTTCGTCCCTTGTCAGGCGGCAGGCCGGGGGCCACGTCGTACAGTTCGACGGTCGCAACGAGGAAGGGCTGAACCGACCCTACGCCCTATTGAGGAAAGCACAATCGGGTGAACACTGTACGCTAGCGTACTTAGGTTGGCACGATAACAAACAAATGGTCGCGGAGTGCGATTACGCGGTCTCCGCCTGCCAGCGGTTCTTCTGCTGGCGGATGATCTCGTAGCAATCGCAGGCCACTTCCTCAAGCTTGCCCCGGTTCAAAATGGTCACAGACCCGCGGGTGTATGAGATCATGCCGGCCTTCTGGAGAACGCTGGCCGCCACGCTGACGCTAGCCCGGCGGGTTCCGAGCATCTGACTCAGGAACTCCTGGGTAAGAGGAAGGACGGTGCCGCCGATGCGGTCGTGACTCATCAGCAACCATCTCGCCAGCCGCTCGACCACATCGTGAAGCCGGTTGCAGGCTGCGATTTGAGTGGATTGCATAGCGAGCATCATGGCAAACCGTTGCAGTTTCGCTTGCAGATCCGGACACTTCGTAAGAGCATTTTTCAAAGTATTCGCATCGATTCGGAATCCAGTTCCGCTGGCCTGTGTGACGACCCGTAGTCCACTGGTCTTGAATCCGAAGATGATGGGAAGACCCACGAATCCCTCTTTCCCGATCAGGCCGACCTCGACGCTCTTCCCGTCTGGCTGAACGGTCAACACCGAGCCCAATCCCTCGTTCAGAAAATATGCGGATTTGATGGTCTCGCCGACTTCGTGCAGGACCTGATGCAGGGTTAGACGGACAAATTCGAGTGAAGGGAACAGTTGGTCAGATTCGTTGCGGGGAAGGCCAGACAGGATCAGGTTATGAATTCCGTTCCCGTCCCCGTCGCGACCAACGGAAGACCTAGTGGACTTGGGCGTACGAACGACGTTCTTCACCATAAGGTTCCTCACACAGCGGACACGCTGTCAGATTTCGCAGGGAACCGTTCTGGCGATTAGTACGGCGGCGCGATGCTAGAAGAGACGTCTCTATAAGAGACTAATTCGAGAGTACGCTCTTAGTGGGTGTTTGTATGTAGCAGAGTGAACTTATGTATGAGCAGAAGTGAGCAGAATTACCTGGCTTCGCTAGGTAAGCTTGATGGTTTGCAGGAACCGGGGAGGCTTGCGCGCCTTGGTGGCCTGTTCAAACGAATATGCTAGTTTCAACAACGTCGGCTCGCTCCATGCGCGACCGAAGAATGAAATGCCGACGGGAAGCCCGTCGATGAATCCCGCGGGCACCGTGATGTGGGGATAGCCGGCGACGGCGGCGGCGTTCGAGCAGCCTCCGGCAGCGTGGTCTCCATTGATCAGATCGGTCAGCCATGCCGGACCCTGCGTGGGCGCGACCAGAGCATCGAGATGGAATTGATCCATGATGGCGTCGATGCCTTCGGTTCGCGATAAGCGGTGGTTGGCTTCAAGTGCGTCGACGTATTCTTTCTCGGTTAGCGGTCCCTTAGCTTGCGCTTTCAGGAAGACGTCCTGCCCGAAGTAGGGCATTTCTTTGTCGCGATTGTGGTCGTTGAAAGCGATGATCTCTTCGAGAGAGTGCATCGGCGTTCCGGGGCCGCGGCCGACGAGGTAGGCATTCAGGTCGGCCTTCGTCTCGTAGAGAAGCACCGTGAATTCCGTGTCATCAAACTTGCCATGCGAGGGCAGGTCGGCGGGGTCGGTAAGATCTGCGCCTTGCCTCTTGATTTTGGCGAGGGCATCGGCCATCAGTTGGTCGACGGGATCGTTAAAGCCGAAATACTTTCTCGCAACACCGATTCGCGCGCCTCGCAGGCCGTTGGGATCGAGAAATTTGGTGTAGTCGGCCGCTACTTTGCTTGCGCTAGCTGCGGTCGCCCCATCGCGGGGATCGGGACCGGCCAGTGCGGTTAGAAGAATCGCGGCATCACGTACGGTGCGCGCCATGGTGCCGGCGGTGTCCTGGCTGTGGGCAATCGGGACGATGCCGGCGCGGCTGATCAATCCCAGAGTCGGTTTGATCCCAACTACTCCATTCAAAGACGAGGGACAAACTACCGAGCCGTCGGTTTCGGTTCCGACCGCGAGTGCGCAGAAGTTGGCAGACACGGCAGCGCCGGAGCCGGAACTTGATCCGCAGGGATTGCGATCGAGCGCGTAGGGATTTCGGGTGAGGCCTCCCCTCCCGCTCCATCCGCTGGTGGAGTGGCTGGAACGAATGTTGGCCCACTCACTGAGGTTGGTCTTTCCAAGGATGACCGCTCCGGCAGCGCGCAGTTTTTGAGCTACCGTGGAGTCCTTCGCCGGAGCGGGGCCGACCATGGCGAGCGATCCGGCAGTGGTCATCATGAGGTCCGCGGTGTCGATGTTGTCTTTGATTAAAACGGGAATTCCATGTAGTGGCCCGCGCGGGCCTTTCTCTTTGCGCTCGCGATCGAGAGTGTCGGCGATGTTGAGCGCGTCGGGATTCAGTTCGATCACGCTGTTAACCGTTTGGCCACGCTTGTCCAGGACGTCGATCCGTGCCAGGTATTTTTCCACGAGCGATCGGGCAGTGTATTTGCCCGAGGCCATTCCTTGCTGAAGATCCGCGACTGTCACCTCGTCGAGTTCAAATGCAGGAATCTCTTGCGCAGGTAACTCAGGCGTGGCCTCGCGCGCGGCTGCGAAGGCCGGAAGTACGGCAGCAGAGGCCGTTCCTAACAAGGTGGTTTGCAGAAAACGGCGGCGCGACGGAACTCCAGATTCCTCGAGAATTTGGGGCTTCTTGCTCAAAGTGAGTCTCCGTGGAGGACCGGGAGATTATAGGGGATGCTGCCGGTTTTTACGCTCGCTTACCTTTTGAAAACTGGCCCGTCCAAAACGTTGGACCGTTGTATCTCTTTGTCACGGCCCGTGAAAAAATGAGCGATGGATTAGCCGCCGCATGTGACGGCTGCCCGTTTCTAGCTGCTCGAAAGCTGATACAATCGCACGTTTCCCGCAAGGTGGATGTCTATCCTTACATTCCCGTTAGTAGTCTGTACAGAGGAGCCCTCATGTCATTCTTGAAGAATTGGATCGCGCTGTGCCTGCTCGGCTGCTCGTGTCTGGCCGTAGGTCAGGAGATGCAGGAGGGCCGCCTGATGCGCTTTCCTGATATTCATAAAGACAAGATTGTTTTTTACTACGCCGGCGATTTGTGGCTGGCATCGAACTCCGGCGGAGTGGCGCGGCGTCTTACAACGAGTCCGGGACGCGAGCTGTTCCCTAAGTTTTCTCCGGACGGAAAGTGGATCGCATTTACGGGCCAGTATGATGGCAACTTTAATGTCTATGTGATGCCCGCGGAGGGCGGACAGCCCAAGCAATTAACTTTCTTTCAGGGAAGTGCGCAGCCGCTCAGCGACCGCATGGGCGTTCATAACGAAGTCGTAACCTGGTTTCCCGACAGCAAGAGGATTCTCTTCTTGTCACGACGCGATGCTTCGAACGGGTGGGTGAAGCGCCCTTACAGCATCAGTATCGAAGGCGGATTGCCGGAGCCGATGCCGGTCGATCAGGGCGGACTGACGTCGTTCTCTCCTGATGGCAACAAGATGGCGTTTAACGTGATCTTCCGTAACTTCCGTACCTGGAAGCGTTACACCGGCGGGCTCGCGCAGTCGATCACGATCTACGATTTGAAAAACACCACCAGCGAAGACGTGCCACACACGGATTGGACCGACACGTTTCCTATGTGGCACGAGAACACGATTTACTTCACTTCTGACCGCGGCTCAGAACATCATTTGAATCTCTACAGCTATGACATCGGCTCGAAGCAGATCGAGCAACTGACCCATTTCGATGATTTCGACATCATGTGGCCGAGCCTCGGTCCCGACTCGATCATTTTTGAGAACGGTGGCTATCTTTACACTTTCGATTTCCAGTCGAAGCAGCCGAAGAAGTTGACTGTCTACGTGCCCGGCGAACGCGACCAGACGATGCCGCATTGGGTGAATGCAGCGAAAGACGTCACGGACTTTGACATCGCTCCCGACGGAAAGCGCGCGGTGTTTGCGGCGCGCGGTGATGTATTCACGGTTCCCGCCAAGGAAGGCAGCGTCCGCAACCTGACCCGCACGACTGCGATTCGCGAGAAGCAAGTGGCATGGTCGCCAGATGGACGGTGGATCGCGTACACCTCCGACAAGACCGGGGAAGACGAGATATACATTCGTCCGCAGGACGGCGTAAGTCCCGAGCAGCAGATCACTAGCGGATACAAGGGTTTCAAGTTCGGTCCGCAGTGGTCGCCTGACAGTAAGAAACTGGCGTGGGCCGACAAGGATCTGAAGCTGTGGTGGATCGATATCAAGGATAAAAAGCCGGTCCTGGTGGATCAGGGAAAATACGGCGAGATCACCAATTACGCGTTCTCGGGCGACAGCAAATGGCTGGCCTATGACAAGAACGCAGACACGGGCTATTCGATCGTTTACATCTATTCGCTTGGAGATGCCAAGAGCACGCCTATTACGACCAGCATGACCAACAGCTACGCGCCCCTGTGGGATCCGGAAGGGAAGTACCTGTACTACCTCTCTGACCGCGATTTCAACGAGGTGCTGGGCAATATTGATTTCGAATTCGCCAATCCTAAAACCACTCGCGTTTACGTTGTGACCTTGCGCAAGGACGAACCTTCGCCCTTCCCGGCGATGAGCGACGAAACCGAGATCAAGAAGGAAGATACGACCGAACCCCCGGCGACACCGGGCAAGGTCTCGGCTAAGGGCGAGAAAAAAGCAGAATCTAAAGAAGCGGACAAGGATAAAGACAAAGACAAGGAAGCCAAGGACAAGGAAAAAGAAAAGCCGAAGGACTTCCGCATCGACCTTGACGGCATTCAGGATCGGGTCGTGGCGCTGCCAACCGATCCCAGCATCATTCGCACCTTCCTGGTCGCGAAAGGTTTCATTTATTACTCGACCACCGCGGTCCAGGGATTGGGTGGACCGATTCCCGGAGAGAGTTCCGCGGTTCGCGTTTTCGACTTGAAGGAGAAGAAAGAGAAGACGCTGATCGAGAACGTCGAGCGCTTCGCGCTCTCGTTCGATGGCAGTAAAGTGCTGTACGAAGCTGCGGGTGGTGCGAACGGCCACACGTACGGAATCATCGATGCCAAACCTGATCCGCAGAAAAAGGTCGGCGACGGTACGCTCAACCTGGCGGGCATGAAGCTTCAGATCGAACCGGTTGCCGAATGGAAAAACGTCTTCAACGAAGTATGGCGGCAAGAGCGTGATTACTTCTTTGAAGCGGCGATGAACGGCGTCGACTGGCAGAAAATGCACGACAAATATGCAGCTCTGCTGCCTTACGTCGCCGACCGATACTCGTTGACCTACATCATGGGCGAGATGATCGGCGAACTCTCCAACTCTCACACTTACGTAGGCGGGGGAGACTATCCCGAACTTCCACACAACAATGTTGGACTACTCGGCGCCGACTTTGACGTCGATAGTGCCAGCGGGATGTACCGGTTCAAGAAGATTTACTCGGGCGAGAACTGGCAGGCGGGTTTGCGCTCCCCGCTGACCGAGCCTGGGGTGAATGTCAAGGAAGGGGAATACCTTATCGCGATTAACGGGCGTCCGCTGAAAACTCCGCAGACTCCCTTCGAAATGATGGTGAACACGGCCAACGAGACGGTGACTCTAACCGTGAACTCGAAGCCTTCCGAAGATGGCGCCCGCAAAGTGCAAGTGAGGCCGATTGCTGACGAGGCGGATCTGCGCGAGAACTATTGGGTCGAGCAGAACCGCAAGAAGGTAGAAGCAGCTAGCAACGGCCGTGTCGGATACATTTACATCCCCGATATGGGCGCGCCGGGCCTGAATGCGTTCGTGAAGGAATACTTCCCGCAGATTCGCAAGGAAGGAATGATCATCGATGTCCGCTATAACGGCGGTGGTTTCGTCGATCAACTCATCTTTGAGCGGCTGCGCCGCATTCTCTCCGGGATGGGTTCCGCGCGAAATTTTGAGAGCAACACAGTGCCCCCGAACGTCTTCTACGGATCGATGCTCGCGATCACCAACCACTATGCCGCCTCAGACGGCGACATCTTCAGCTACTATTTCAAGTATTACAAGCTGGGGCCGCTGATTGGTACTCGCACCTGGGGCGGAGTGCGCGGGATCCGCGGCAACATTCCTTTGATGGACGGCGGCTACATTACGCGTCCTGAGTTCGCCCGCTACGATTTGAACAGCAAGTGGGTGGTGGAGAACAAAGGCGTACAGCCAGACGTAGTTGTCGATAACCGTCCCGAGGACTTCGTGAAAGGGAAAGACACGCAGCTCGACACGGCGATTCAGATGATCATGAAGTCGATCCAGGAGAATCCGAAAAAGCTCGCACCACGGCCTCCGGATTTGCCGGCGTATCCCGAGGGACCGGGCCTTTAGACGGTTTCTCGAGAAAACAAGGAAAACAACCGCCGTCGGAGCACTATGCTCCGGCGGCTGTTTTTGCGTGCATCGGTTCCGAGCTGCGTTGATCGATCTTTTTGCGTATGCGCCGGACTTCCATGAAGGTCAGCGCTGTCATGGTGCAGATTAGACTGGCGAACAGGATCATCAGTATGGAATCCATGTCTTGAGGGCCCCCTCGTTCCCATGCTCCTGCGGAATCACCACTATACAGGGACTGTACCAAGTTTGGCCCTGACCAAAGGACATTCCGGGTTAGCTTTTCTGATTCCCGAACATGGCCAAAGGTGCAGCTTCCGGAGGCGAAAATGGACTTGGGTCGGTATAATAAAAAGACACCATGCCAAAGTATTCGATTGTTGTCCCGCTGCACAATGAGCAAGAGAATGTCACCGAGCTCTATGACCGTCTGAAGGCGGTGATGGAGGTCAATGGCGAGAGCTTTGAACTCGTCCTCGTGGACGACGGCTCGCGGGACCGCACGTTCGATCTGTTGCGCGAGATCGCGGCTGTGGATAGCCGCGTGACTGTGGTGCGCCTGCGGCGTAATTTTGGGCAGACGTCAGCGCTGGCGGCGGGCTTCGATCATGCCCAGGGCGAGTACATCATCGCCATGGATGGTGATCTGCAGCATGACCCGGCTGACATCCCCATGTTCCTGGAGAAAATCGCCGAGGGCTATGACATCGTCAGTGGCTGGCGTAAGCAGCGCATCGACAATTTGTGGCTGCGGCGCATCCCTTCGCGCTGCGCGAACTGGTTGATGGCCAAGCTGAGCGGCGTCGATATTCACGATTTCGGAACAACCTTCAAAGCTTACCGGCGTGACATTCTGGAGCAGGTTCCGCTGTATGGCGAGCTGCATCGATTCATTCCGGCCCTGGCTTCGTGGCATGGAGCGACGATTTGCGAAGTGCCCATCCGCAATGTGAACCGCGAACGCGGCGTTTCACACTACGGAATTTCGCGGACTTTCCGCGTCTTCTTCGACCTGATTACAATTCGCTTCCTGCTGCGCTATCTCTCCCGTCCGCTGCACTTCTTCGGGACGTTGGGGATGATGAGCATTATGGCGGGGACGGGTGTCACGCTGTGGTTATTCGCCGAGAAGTTTCTGCGGCACCTAAGCGTGATGGCTGAACACGGACCGCTCATGATTTTTGCGGCGGTGCTGCTGCTCGCGGGGTTCAACATGCTGGCGATCGGTCTGCTCGGCGAGATGCAGGTACGGCACTATCACGAGCCCAGCCGGCGCGCGCCATATTCTGTCGACCGTGTGGTGCGGGCGCAGGGCAGCGAAGAGCACACGATCTCGGAGTAACGTTCCCGCACCATCGTGTTGTCATTCCGAACGAAGTGAGGGCCAGCAGAGTCTCACAGCCTTACAAACGAAGCGTGCTCCAATTCCTGAGCTGCTTTCTTCACGCCGATCAATTCCACCGCTTTCTGCGCGATGTGTTCGGCGCTGACCTCAAATTCTTTGATCAGTTCCCAAGGAGCGCCGGAATCGCCAAAGCGGTCTTTCACGCCAATCGCACCGGTGATCACTGGAATGCCGTAAAGCAACGGACTCTCGGTAATAACGCTGCTTACGCGCCAAGCCAGAGCGCCGATCTGATGTTCTTCGGCGGTGATGATGACGCCGGTCTCGCGGGCCGCGTGCAGGATGGCCGAGACATCGATCGGTTTTAGCGTGTGCAGGTTGAGGACGCGGGTTTCGTAGCCGAAATCTTTCTTCAGAATCCACGCAGCGCGCATGGCTTCGGGCACCATGGGACCGCAGGCGATGATGGTGAGGTCTTCGTCTTCGTTGCGGTAGTCGCGGCTCAACATGGTTTCAAACGCCTCCGAGAAGTTCGGAGATTCGTGGCGCAGACGGATGACGTTGGCGTGTCCGAATTCAAACGGTGTATTTTCAGCGGTGACGATGGGCGTAGCCTCTCGCGCAAAGCGAATGTACTTTGGTCCCTGGTGTTGAAGTAACAAGTAGTCAGTCGCCTTGCGGGTTTCGATGGAATCGCAAGGAACCACGACCGACATGTTGGGTAATCCGGTCATCGCGAATAAATCTTCCAGCGCCTGGTGAGTGGCTCCATCTGGCCCGACCGAGACGCCGCCGTGGGCGCCAGCGATCATCACGTTGAAATTTCCGTAGCATACCGAAGTGCGAATCTGGTCTAGATTGCGGGCGGCGGCGAAGGTTGCGTAGGTGCCGAGAACCGGGAGCAGGCCTTCTTTCGCAAGGCCAGCCGCAGCGGACGTGGCCGATTGCTCCGCGATGCCCATGCTGATCCAGCGACGCTTGCGCTCGGGCTTCGAGGCATAGAAGTCGCTGATAGTGATTGACCCGGAAATATCGAGGCCGAGACAAACTATGCGCTCGTCGTCTCCATTGTTCGCCAGCGACTGGCCAAAGCCTTTGCGGGTGGGCTCCATCTTTGCTTTCATGTTCTCGGTTGAGTTCCACCAGTAGTTGCAGCTGAACTTCGGCATCTTGGCATCGAGGCGGCGATCGACTTCTACCTGGTAGAACGTCGCGATGTCGAGCATCTTCTGATAGGGAATTCTCTCGGTGACGTCGAGTTCGGTTAGCGCTTTCTTCAGTTCTTCGAGATTGGGAGAGCGACCGTGCCATCCCGCGAGATCTTCCATGAAGCTGACGCCCTTGCCTTTTACGGTCTCAGCCATGATGACGACCGGCTTGCCGCATCCCGCCTTGGCTTTCTCTAGCGCGTCGACCACTTGCTGCATGTCGTGGCCGTCGATGCGCAGAACCTCCCAGCCGAAGCTGCGATACTTTTCGTCGAGTGGGTCAATATTCATCACATCAGAAACCTTGCCGTCGATCTGCAGGCGGTTACAGTCGACAATCCCGACCAGGTTGTCGAGTTTGTGATGGGACGCTTCCATCGCAGCTTCCCAGATCTGTCCTTCCTGTTGCTCGCCATCGCCCATGATGCAGAAGGTGCGGTAATTCTTTCCCGCGAGCTTGCCTGCCAAGGCGATGCCAACGGCGATGCTGAGTCCTTGTCCTAGTGATCCAGTAGAGACTTCGATGCCCGGCAGCTTCAGCCAATGCGGATGGCCTTGATAAGGAGTCCAAAGCTTGCGGAGAAGAGCAACATCTTCGACAGGACAGAACCCGGCAAATGCCAACCCCAGATAGAGACTTGGCGCTTTGTGGCCAGTCGACCAGATGATGCGGTCGCGATCGGGCCATGACGCGTTCTTGGGATCGTGGTCGGCCACTTTCAGATAAAGCGCCGCCGTGATGTCCATGATCGAGAGTGTGCCTCCGGCATGTCCGGAGCCCGCGGCGCATAGGGCAACCAGATCGTAGCCGCGCATGAGCTTAGCGGCGTCTTTGAGTTCTTCGACCGAGTAGTCACGCACGATGTTGCCGGTGGTGAAGTCTTTGATGGCCATGGGCTTCGTCCTCGCGGGATGCGCAGGGAAACAGATGGCGCGCATGTCTCCGCAGAGTGAGCCTAGACCGGGGGCGCACGCCGATCAGTGAGTGAGGTCACAAGGCGGGGTGATCATTGACCGTGGAACTGCCAGCGTGTGGCTTTGCCCAGGAAGTCCTTCTCATAGAGTCCGAACGCGGTGTAAGGACGAAGCACGTAGACTGGATCGGCGAAGGTCGACATGTCCCATTGGTATTTCTTCTCGTACTGACGATTGAATTTCTTGCGTAGATTGGGATCGTTATTTATTTCGACGACGCCTTCCACGATCACGGCTTCGTGCGCTTTCTCGGTGCCGATCACGCAGCGTGGATTATTCACCAGGTTGCGGCCCTTGCGCGACTTCTCGCCGGTGCTGAACAGAAATGTTCCGTCCATCCACAAGCCCCAAATCACCATCATGTGCGGCGAGCCGTCCGGACGGGTGGTGGCGATCCAATAGTTGTGAGACTTCTCCAAGCGTTGCCGCGCCCAGGTCCACGGTAAGAGACCTTTGGTTCCTTCAGGCAGGCCGTAGCCTGGCATGCGCGGACGGCTTGGCTTAGGTGCCGGATTTTTCTTGGAAGGCGCCACGCGACTCTTAGTGGCAAATCTTTTCAAAAGCCACGAAGAGCCCTGCTGCGGCCAGACCGATCGCAATCAGAGCCCATCGCGTTTTGTAGAGCTTGTTCTGGAAGTTATCCATGGAAGTCTCGTCACAAGTTTCGCTTCGCCCACTCGTCTATCTTCTGTTGCGCCTTGTTCAGATTCTCCAGCGAATTCGCTACGCTAAAGCGCAAGTAGCCTTCGCCGAAATCCCCGAATGCCGTGCCCGAAAGGCAGGCCACGCCTGCATCTTCAAGCAGAGCGTCGGCCAGCTTCTTTGACTTCCATCCGGTCTGCGTGATGTTGGGGAAGACGTAGAACGCTCCTTTTGGCATGCGGCAGGAGAAGCCTTTGATCCGGTTGAGGCCAGCGACAAAAGAATCACGACGTCGCTGGAACTCCTGACGCATGGTCTCGACGGAAGACTGATCTCCGCGCAGCGCCTCGATTCCAGCGATCTGCGTGAAGCTTGCGGTGCAGGAATTCGAGTTGGTCATCAACCGGGTGATGTGGGTTGCTAAATCAGCGCGCATCACGCCGTAGCCCATGCGCCATCCGGTCATTGCATAGGTCTTGGAGAAGCCGTCGAGAAGGATGGTGCGATCCTTGAACCCGGGCACCGACATGATCGAGTAGTGCTCGCCCTCGAAAATCAGGCGGCTGTAAATTTCGTCCGACAGCACAAGGATGTTGCGGTCGCCAATCACTTCGGCGATGTCGCGAATATCCTGTTTGGTCAGCACTCCGCCGGTGGGATTGTGCGGCGAATTGAGGATGATCAGCTTGGTGCGGTCGGTAATCAGCGAAGCCAGTTCGTTGACATCAAACCCGAAATCCTTTTGCTCCTGCAGGCGAATGGGGATGGCGTGCCCGCCGACGTAGTTGATCATCGACTCGTAAATGGGGAAGCCGGGATTAGGATAGATGACCTCATCCCCCTCGTTAATGAGGGCGAGGATCGTGAAGAAAATAATAGGTTTGCCCCCCGGAACGACGACCACCTCTTCGGCCTTCACGTCCACCCCGCGCGAGCGGCTGATCTCTTCGGCGATCGCTTGCCGGAGTTCGGGCAAGCCGGCAGAAGGACCGTAGTGCGTCCAGCCTTTGTGCAGGGCTTGCACAGCAGACTCGATCACATTCGCTGGCGTGTCGAAATCGGGTTCGCCGATTTCGAGGTGAATAATCTGTTTGCCCTGACGCTCCAGGGCGCGCGCCTTGTTCAGGACTTCAAAGGCAGTTTCAGTGCCGAGGCGTGACATGCGCTCGGCTAGGCGGAGTTCGTACTGAATGGCGGGTTCCATAGTCGCAAAGGTGGTCATTATACCCCCAAGAGGGCTGGCTTGGCCCGAAGGTATTCTTGCGCAGGCGAGGGCGGGCGTCAGGGGCGGACGTCACAGGCTTAGGTGACAATCCTTTATGATGACTCGTTCATGTTCTCTCATCGCACTGATTGGAAGCTAACCGTGAACCGGTTTACTGAGGCGCAGCGGGAATTGCTCGCTGCGGGCGCTGAAGTGCTGGATCTGACGGCGTCGAATCCCGTGCGGGCCGAGATTCATTATGACGAAGAGACGATTCTCGGCAGTCTGGCGCGGCCTGAGGTGATGGACTATGACCCCCAGCCAAAGGGCCTCCGCAGCGCTCGCCAGGCCGTGGCCGCTTACTACCGCGAACAGCACGCGGAGTTCGGTGTCGATCCTAACTCAATTGTTCTGACTACCAGCACTAGTGAAGGCTATTCGTACGTTTTCCGGCTGCTGGCGAATCCGGACGATGAGATCCTGGTTCCCAAGCCAAGCTATCCGCTATTTGAGTTTCTCGCCGATCTTCAGGACGTAAAACTGGTGCCGTATCCGCTGCTTTACGATCATGGATGGCAGATTGATTTCCCTTCGCTCTACAAGGCCGTGAACCACCGCACGCGCGCCGTCGTGGTTGTCCACCCCAATAATCCTACGGGCTCATATGTTGAGGACGCGGAGCGGACGGCGCTGAATGATTTCTGCCGCGAGTACGATCTTTCGCTGATCGTTGACGAAGTGTTTCTCGACTACGCGCACGACGGCGTGGCGCGGCCGACGTTCGCCGTCAACCGCGGCGCGCTGACGTTTACCCTGAGCGGTTTGTCGAAGATTTCGGGGTTGCCGCAGATGAAGCTGGCATGGATCGTGACCAGCGGTCCGACCGAAAAAGTCAGTGGAGCGATGGAGCGGCTGGAGGTAATTGCCGATACCTATCTTTCGATGAATGCTCCCATCCAGTTGGCCGCTCCGGTGCTGCTCGATCAACGGAAAAGTATTCAGCCACTGCTGATTGATCGGGTGCGAGCGAACCGAGAAGAACTTGATCGCCAGTTGGGAAAGCAGAAGACCTGCGAGCGACTCGATGTACAGGGCGGATGGTACGCGATCCTGCGGGTTCCGGTGAACGGAACAGACGAAGATCTGGCGATCAGGCTACTGAAGGAGAAGTCGGTCCTGGTGTATCCGGGACATTTTTATGACTTCCCGGCGGACGGATACCTGGTGGTAAGCCTGATCACGCCGCCGGGAATCTTTCGACAGGGAGTTGCGCGAGCGCTCGAAGCGCTCTCCGACTAGCTCCGAGCTACTGCTTCGGTGGCGCGCTCTGGTCTTTGTCCTGTCCGCCTTCACCGCGTTTCTGCATCCACTCTTCGCGCTTGGCCTGCATCTCATCCCACTTTTTCTGCTGTGTTGAATCGAGCAGCGTACGAATCTGGTCGCTCGACGTCTTGTGAATATCCATCATCTTGCTGTGGCGATCCTGTTGTGACATGGAGCTGTCCTGGTGCAGGCTCTCCATCTGCGATTTCTCGGACTGCAGAATGTTCTGTACTTTGCCTTGCTGGTCGGATGTGAGGTTAAGTTTCTTGGTGAGTTCTGCGGTGCGTTTGGCAGGATCCATGCCGTGATGCATGTGTCCGCCATCTTGTGATGAGGCTTGCTGGTCGTGCGACATGCTGTCCTGAGCTGCGGCGAACGTAGTGCCCGCGGTAATCAGTCCGGCCGCGACCAGAACGAGCAGGGAATGCTTAGACATAACAATCTCCTTTGGCGATCTATAAGTATGAATGGAGTTGGAAGGCGAAAGTTGCGCAGGAAAACAGATCGTTACAAACTTTGCAAAACTTTACAAAGTGTCGAAGGATTTTCAATCGCAGCATGAGCCTCGCGGAGCCGATGTAGTCACGAGTCGTGTCGATTGCTTTCGTGATCCAAACAACCTCCGTCCACTATTGGCCTTCTCCCAACCTCACGCTTTATACTTCCCGCCTATGCCTATCGTCGAAAAACATCGCCCTGGAGCCTTCTGCTGGATCGAACTAGCCACCAGCGATCAGAAAGCCGCTAAAGAGTTTTACGGCCAACTCTTCGGATGGAGCGCCAACGATACGCCGATGGGGCCGGGCGACGTCTATACGATCTTCCAACTCGAAGGTCGTGATGCGGCTGCGGCCTACACACTGCGCAAAGACCAGCGGGAGCAGGGTGTGCCTTCGCACTGGATGCTGTACGTCGCCGTCGACAGCGCCGATGCATCCGCTCAAAACGTGGGGGAGCTAGGTGGACAAGTTTTGGTTCCGCCATTTGATGTCGCCAGTTTTGGCAAGATGGCCGTAATTCAGGATCCGACCGGACCGGTGTTTTCGATCTGGGAGCCTAAGGGGAATAAAGGAACGGGGATCGCCGGCGTGGGCGGAACTTTGTGCTGGGCCGATCTCACCTCGCCCGATCCGGCTCGCGCGGCAAAGTTCTATAGCGAACTGTTTAGGTGGAAGGCGACGTCGGATAACGACGACGATCCGGCGTCGGGTTACCAGCATATTCAAAATGGAGAGGACTTCATAGGCGGGATTTTGCCTGCGGAAAAGGATTCGAAGATTCCGCCGCACTGGCTGCCCTATTTTCAGGTGGCCAATTGCGATCTGAGCGCAGCCAAGGCAAAAGAACTGGGCGCAGGATTCCTGTTGCCGCCCACGACCATGGAAAACGTTGGGCGAATGGCGGTGATCGCCGATCCGCAACAGGCGGTCTTCGCCGTATTTCAGCCCATGAGGAAGCAATGATCGACAGTATTGACCACGGTTCGGTGCGCGAGCTGCGGCTGAACCGCCCTCCGGCAAATGCGCTCTCGCCTGAACTGGTTCAAGCGCTCATGCGAGCTGTCGACCAAGCGCCCAAGCAGGGTGCGCGTGCGCTGGTTCTGTCGGGAAGTCCGGGAAGATTCTGTGGCGGCCTCGATGTTCCGTTGCTCCTGACGCTGGACAAACCCAGCTTGACCGCGATGTGGCGCAACTTTTACAGCATGATGTGCGTGATGGCCGCGTGTCCGGTGCCGATGGCGGCGGCGATCACGGGGCACGCTCCCGCAGGCGGAACCGTGCTCACGCTCTTCGCCGATTATCGCATTGTCGCCGAAGGCGATTGGAAACTGGGACTGAACGAAGTGGCGGTGGGCCTGACGCTGCCTCCAGTGATTTTTCTAGCGCTGCGCCGGTTGGTGGGAGCGCATCAAGCCGAGCGTCTGGCAGTAAGCGGTTCGCTTATCCCGCCGCCAGAGGCGCTGCGCATTGGGCTGGTGGATGAAATTGTCGCCGCGGATAAAGTGATCGATCGAGCGGTGGAGTGGTGTCAAGGTTTAATCGCGCTACCGAAGAGTTCGATGACGGCGACGCGGGGGCAAGCGCGATCTGATCTGGTGAAACTCTTCGAGCACAGCTTCGCGAATGAACTGGAAGATGTCCTCGACATGTGGTGGGACGACGATACCCAGGCCACGTTGCGCGCGCTGGTGGAGCGGCTGAAGAAGAAAGGCTGAAGACGGCGAGCATTGAGCATTCGCCAATCTCTTCACACATCGTGACGTCATCCTGAGCCCGCTAGGGCGAAGGATCTGGCGTGGGGCGATTATGCGGTGCGAGTATTCGGGGCTGCGCGCCAGATCCCTCAGCCCGGCGGAAGACCGCCGGACTTCGGGATGACGTCATATTAGGTGGTCGAGCGCCGATGGAATCAGCGTTTCACCAGGAACGGATTACTCTCCCGCTCCTCGCCAATCGTGGTCAGCGGACCATGCCCGGGAACCACCACCGTATCATCCGGCAGCGCCAGCACGGTTCCATGCAGGGACCGAATAATTTTCTCGAACGATCCGCCGGGCAGGTCGGTGCGGCCGATGCTCCCGGCGAATAGCGTGTCTCCCGCAACCAGCGTTTTCTCGGCAGGGAAGTAAAGGCAGACGCTGCCTTCGGTGTGTCCGGGCGTGTGTAGCACATTGGCCGTAATTGATCCGGCACGCACAGTGTCTGCCTGTTCCACGCTCTGATCGATTTCGACTTTACCCGGAGATTTCATTCCCACCCACGCCGCTTGCGTATCGAGCATCTTCAGCAGAGCATAGTCATTCTGGTTCAGCAGAATGGGAGCTCCCGTAGCAGCTCGCAGCTTCATCGCTCCGCCCACGTGGTCGATGTGCGCGTGGGTGATGACGATCTGTTTGACCTGCAGATTATGTTTGGCGATGAGGGCAAGAATGTCCTCGATATCGTCACCGGGGTCGATGACCATGGCCTCGCGGCTAGTCTCGTCGCCAATGATTGAGCAGTTGCACTGCAGAGGTCCGACGGGGAAGATTTCGTGGATCATGGGTGGTCGTTGGTCCTTGGTCGTTCGTCGTTGGTCAAAACCGTGCCAGCCAACGACCAAGGACGAACGACCAACGACTATTTTTGTGGGGCTGGCGGTGGTGTGGCTGGTGTTGCTGGTTGGGTCTTCACCGGCGCTGCCTTAATGCCCTGCAGAACCGAGTTCGGGCCGTTGCGCCGCGTGGCATAAATCGAAAGCGTGATCGAAGTCAGCATAAAGAAGACGGCGGACCAGGTTGTCGCCTTTGAGAGAGCGCTGGCTGCGCCGCGCGGGCCGAAAGCGGTCTGGCTGCCCATGCCGCCGAAGGCAGCAGCGATGTCTCCGCTCTTGCCGCTCTGCAGCAGCACCACGATGATGATGAAGAAGCAGACGATGATGTGGATGATCGTGATCAGGATAATCATGCTTTTAAGGCCGGACTGAATCCCGGCGAATTCCTTTATTCCCGCAGGAAATCGAATGTCTTGGTGCGGAAGGGGGGATTTGAACCCCCACGCCTTTCGGCGCCACCCCCTCAAGATGGTGTGTCTGCCAGTTCCACCACTTCCGCACATTGAAAGCCAGTCGATGCCCAGAACCCTGCGCACAAGCATCGTCAGCGACTGGAATCACTGCCTGGAATGCGGTGTGAAGGCGTCCTGTCCCTTGGCTTTGAGGCGCGGCAAAGGGAGTGCCATACGGCATCTGGACCGTCCATAATCTTATCATGGGCAAGCTTTTCCGGTGGATCCCAAGGGTCCGGGAATGTTTCGATTCGTGCCAACCGTTCGGTCTGCAGATGACATCCAAGCCGCGTGCCTGAAGATACTTCGAACCTACTGCCGGTAACGTCCTCGACCCCGCCAGATTTCCCCGAACACCAGAGGGAGCTCTTCCGCGAAGTCCTGCTGGTGCTGAACGCGGGCGGCATTCCCTACGCGGTTTCGGGAGCCTTCGCTCTACAGCAGCATACCGGCATCTGGCGGTTTACCAAAGATCTCGATGTATTTCTCACAGCCGAGTCGGTGCGGCCGGCTTTGCAACTGCTGCGCGAGCACGGCTATGAGTGCGAGGTCTGTGACCCGGTGTGGCTGGCCAAGGCGAGACGCGATGATTTCTTCGTGGACTTGATCACGGGGATGAGTAATGGGGTGATCGCCGTGGATGATTCGTGGATCGAGCGGTCACAATCTGCGGAGATTGTTGGCGTCGAGACGCGCGTTCTGAGGGCGGAAGAACTGCTGGCATCGAAGTTATTTGTCACGCGTCGCGAGCGCTTCGATGGTGCGGATATCGCGCACATAATTTACGGCACGCAGGGGAAGATGGAGTGGGATCGAATCCTGGCGATTGTCGGAGAGCACTGGGAAATCCTTCTGTGGGCTTTGATCCTGTTCCGCTATGTTTATCCGGCCAACACCGATTACGTGCCATTTTCATTGTGGAGCGATCTTCTGACCCGCTATATGGCGCTGGTTACGAAACCGGACGGTGAGGCTGCTTTCCGGGGTAGTCTGATCGATGACAAAATGTTCGCGATTGATGTGAACGAATGGGGACTGCACGACTTGCTGAGGGAGCAGCGTGAGCGTCTCTTAAAGGCTGCACGGAAGCTTCAGTCGGTAGAAGTCCGGTTACCGGAAGTGTGAACCCATGCGAATTGCCGCGACCGCCGACCTTCACTTCTCAGCACAGAGCTACGCGATTATTCGGGACCAGTTTGCCCAAGTGCGTGACGAGGCCGATCTGCTGATTCTTGCTGGAGACCTCACCAACTACGGGCGTCCCGAAGAAATGGAAGCGCTGCTGAATGCCTTGGTGCGCTTTCGCCTGCCCACGGTTTCCGTGCTGGGAAACCACGACTATGAGTCAGGCCACGAAGAAGAGTTGCAGAAATTGATGGTGGATGCCGGAATCAAGGTTCTTGACGGGACGGCCTACGAGCGTGGCGGAGTGGGCTTTGCCGGCACCAAAGGCTTCGTAGGCGGATTCGGACGTGGGATGCTGACCGCCTTCGGCGAACGCGAGGTAAAGTCATTTGTGCAAACCTCGATCGATGAATCTCTGAAGCTGGAACGGGCGATGTCGCAACTGCGCACTCCCAAGCGCGTAGTAGTTCTGCATTATGCGCCCATCGCAGGGACGGTAGTGGGAGAGTCGCCAGAAATATTTCCTTTCCTCGGCACCTCGCGTTTAGCGGAAGTGATCGATCGTCATGGCGCCGATTTTGTAGTGCATGGCCACGCGCATCGCGGCACTACCGACGGGAAGACGACTACGGGCATTCCAGTGCATAATGTCGCGATCACGCTTCTGCAGGCACAAACACCGTCACGCGTGTATCGGCTGTTCGATCTATGAGATATTGAGCTCCCGGCGAGCGATAAGGCATGGCAAAGCAAGGCGAAGGTAGTCCGTGGCTCATCGCCATATCGGTGATGCTGGCGACGTTCATGGAGGTGCTCGACACTTCCATCGCGTCGGTGGCGCTGCCTTATATTGCGGGAAGCCTCTCCGCCACCAACGATCAAGCGACCTGGGTGTTGACCAGCTACCTGGTGGCGAATGCCGTGGTCTTGCCCGCCAGTTCGTGGTTCTCGCTGCGCTTCGGGCGGAAGCGGTTCCTGATCACGTGCATCATCATTTTTACCATCTCGTCATTCATGTGCGGGGCCGCGACCAGCCTGGTGCTGATTCTCATCGCGCGCACGATTCAGGGGGCCGGAGGCGGTGCGCTGCAGCCTCTCTCACAAGCGATTTTGCTGGAGAGTTTCCCTCCTAACAAGCGCGGTTTGGCCATGGCAGTGTTTGCGCTGGGAGTGGTGGTGGCGCCGGTGCTTGGGCCAACGCTCGGGGGTTGGCTGACAGAAACCTATTCGTGGCGCTGGGCTTTCTATATCAACATTCCCATCGGAATACTGGCCGTGTTCATGATCATGCGGCGGGTGGAAGATCCTCCGTATATCAAGCAGGCGAAGCCCGGACGGATTGATGGCATTGGACTGGGCCTTCTCGCGCTTTGGCTGGGATGTTTGCAGATCATTCTGGACAAAGGGCAGGAAGACGACTGGTTCGGGGCCACGTGGATTCGCTACGCGGCCGTTCTGCTGGTGGTCGGGTTTGTACTATTTCTGATTCGCCAGTTCCGCCACGATCATCCGCTGGTGAACCTGAAAGTGTTCCGCAATCGAAATTTTGCGATTGGGTGCGTGCTGATTGGAATTTTCGGCGCGGCTATCTATGGATTGGTTACGCTACTTCCGCTGCTTTATCAGGAACTTCTCGGATATAACGCGCTGGCGGCAGGGGTCGCGGTAAGTCCGCGCGGCGTGGGTGCGATCGTGGCCATGCCGATTATTGGTCTGCTTACCGCCCGCGTCGACAATCGCTGGTTGATCGCCCTGGGATTCGCGCTATTCGGAATTAGCAGCCTTTGGTTTGGGCGAGTGAATCTGGGTATCTCACAATGGTCCTTCGTGTGGGCAATCATCATTAGTGGATTTGGATCCGGCTGCATCTTCGTTCCGCTCTCGACCACCGCGATGGCGGGACTTAAGAATGAAGAGATCGGGAACGCTAGCGGGCTCTACAACCTGATGCGCAATATAGGAGGCAGTATCGGGATCTCGATCGTCAACACGATCGTCGCGCGTCATGAACAGTTGCACCGAAATGAACTGGTGCACTCGGTCGCTCCGACCAGCATTACGTTCCAGGAGCAAGTCACGAACTTACGGCATTATCTAGAGGCGCAAGGCTTCTCGACGGCGGATGCGTTGCAAAAAGCGTATGGCCTGGTCAATGTGCAGGTGCGGCAGCAGGCGCGGCTCTGGGCGTACGTCGACGATTTCCGTTATATGGCGCTGATGTGTTTCCTATGTATTCCGATCGTCTTTCTGCTCAAGAAGGCCGTGGGAAAAGGTGGCGTAAGCGCGGGGCACTGATGTCGCCAAAGTCCTTCTACTTCCGGCCCTTACAAGTAATGTTCGCGGATGACAGAGTCCCGCATTGTGTTCCGCACAGTACAGTTGCAAACGGTTTCCCCTGGAGTGGCAACCCTAAAGATTCTCCGCCTATCTTAGCTGTCGACGAAATCCGTTCCTGAGGAGTCTTTTATGACGAGAAAATTGGTAATGGTCTTGAGCCTTCTGCTTTGTACCGGCTGGCTCATGGCGCAAGAAGGCAGCATGGGCAAAGGGCAAATGGGAAAAGAAGATTCCGGACAAATGAAGGTTGAAGGCTGCCTGCAGAAATCGGCAACCGGGTTCACTTTGACCGACTCAGCTGGCAAGACGTATGACCTGCAAGGAGACAGTGCCAAAATCAGTGAGCACGTTGGGCACGAAGTGATGGTTACTGGAACCGCGGGCAGCGGGTCTGATTCTTCCGCTTCGGGCGGTCATTCCGAGAACATGCTACAAGTCACTCAACTAAAGCATGTCTCCAAGACCTGTAAGTCGGAAGGCAAGATGAGCAAGTAACTTCGAGCCGCGGTTAAGGACAAAATAACACTCTGTTCGGCTGATCCAACGCCGACGCGCGATCCTCTGTTATCGCGTGGTCGGCGTTTTGTTTAGGGATTCGACGAATTTTCCTTCCAGACAGCCGGAATAGCAAGGCAACCGCGAAGTAATCGGTGCCATCTGAGACACCCGCCACATATGAGCGACCCCGATTTTAGCCTGCTTCGTTTCTTGCCTCTGGCATTGGCGCTGACATTCGCCGGATGCGGCGGAGGAAGCTCTTCTCAAGCGCCTCAACCCAATCAACTGACTGTTGTGGTAAATCCTACTTCGGCCAACATGCCAGTGGGATCCACCAAGCAGTTCACGGCGACGGTGACCGGTACCAGCAATACGGCGGTCATGTGGTCTGTAGACGGGGTCGCCAGCGGTAATGCGACCACTGGCACGATCAGCGCGTCGGGACTGTACACCTCGCCTGCAGTTGCAGGGAACCATATGGTTACCGCAACCTGCGTTGCGGATGCCAGTAAGAGCGCCAGTGCTCAAGTTACCGTGCAGGGTAACGCTTCCATCTCACCCGCGTCGGTCCAACTGGCGGAGGGGGCCACGCAGCAGTTCACCGCGACTTTCCAGGGAGTCAGCAACGGAGGTGCGACCTGGTCGGTCGATGGCACCAATGGCGGCGACGCGAGTGTGGGCACTGTTACGGCGGCAGGGCTCTATACTGCCCCGGCGCAGCCTGGATCGCACACGATAACGGCAACAAGCACCACGAACGCAACTTTAAGCGCGAGTGCCGCGATCACTGTCAGCGCACTTACGATTGCTCCAACGGCAGCGACGGTGCTTCCCAGCGCGACTTTGCAATTCACGGCGACGGCCCAGGGATCGACGAGTAGTGTGAACTGGTCTGTCGACGGCACAGCTGGGGGAAACTCACAGGTAGGAACGATTACACCGAATGGTCTCTACACCGCGCCATTCGCTACGAGCGCGCACAGCATCGCGGCGAGCCTGACATCGAACCCGACGGTCGTTGCCAAGAGCGCGATCACCGTGATCAATAGCAGTCCGGGAGCCGTGCTCACTTACCATAACGACGACGCCCGCGACGGGGCGTTCACGTCTGAGACGACGCTGACACCATTGAATGTGAATTCAGCCACGTTCGGGAAGCTATTTACTTACACCGTTGATGGCCAGGTATACGCGCAGCCGTTGTATCTGCCTCAGGTCAGCATTAGCGGTGTCAAACACAACGTCGTATTTGTCGCGACCGAAGCGAATAGTGTTTTTGCCTTCGACGCGAGCGGATCGCAGAGCACACCGTTGTGGAGCGTCAATTTGGGTGTACCCGTTCCTAAGAATGATCAGGAAGGCGTCTCACCGCAACTCGGCATCACCAGCACTCCGGTGATCGATATCACCACTGGAACGATGTACGTGCTGGCGGAGACGACCAGCGGGCCGTTCACGCTTCACGCTTTGGATGTGACAACCGGCAAGGAGAAATTCGGTGGGCCAGTCGTTGTGACTGGATCCGTTTCCGGTACGGGTTGGGATAGCGTCGGTGGCTCTATCAGTCTCGAATCATCGTGCTATCAGCGCACGAGTTTGGCGCTGAATCCCGCGACTAACGCGATCTATTTAGGATTTGGTCATTGCAATCACGGATGGTTGCTCGCCCACGACAAGACTACGCTGAAGCAGACGGCGATCTTTAACGACACGCCAGACGGCGCGGGTGGTGGCCTATGGGGTGGCGGCGGAGCGCCAGCGATTAACGATCAGACGGGAGATGTGTTTCTGATCACGGGCGTGGACCAGAACGATCCATCCAGTGGATACAACGACGCGTTCCTGCGGCTTACGTCGTCTAGTCTGGCGGTCGCGGATTTCTTTCAACCTGACAACGAAGCGTTCTTGCGAGCGAATGACGCCGACCTGGGTAGCGGGTCCGCCATTCTCATGCCGGACAATACGTCCAGCACTCCGCATGAAATTGTGGGTGGTGGCAAGGACGGCAGAATCTTCGTCGTCAATCGCGATAACCTGGGCTCATTCAATCCGACCGTGAACAATGTGATCGAAACCGTGCAAACCGGAGTGCAGCAGTTCGACAACATATTCTCCACTCCCGTCTATTGGAACGGTTACGTCTACTACCATTGCGAAGCCGATGTGCTGCAGGCCTTCAGTTGGAGCAACGGAATGCTTTCGATGCAGCCGACGTCGATGGGAAACGTGGTCTATTCCGTTCATGGCGCGACTTCGTCTCTATCGGCGAACGGGAGCACCAACGGAATCGTTTGGGAAATCGAGAACTCGAACTACGGCAACGGTGGGCCGTCGGTCTTGCACGCTTACGACGCGACTAACGTCGCGACGGAGTTGTACAACAGTTCGCAGGCGGGTAGTCGCGACACTGCGGGCCTGGCTTTGAAATTTACCGTGCCGACGATCGCAGGCGGCAAAGTGTTTGTACCCACAGCCAATGAACTCGACATTTACGGGTTGTTGCCTTAGGGGCGCGCCTACAGAGGCAGTTGTTTGGTGGGAGGCATCTGATGCTGCTCGCGTCCGAGCTTGCCATCGTACTTGGTGGTCGTCTTGAATAGTTCGAAGCGTCCGTCCATGGCGTAAGCGTGGCACTGCTGACGCAACGATTGCATTTCATCCTGGCTCATCGGCTTGAAGTTCACGGCTACGCCCAGATTTTGATTCAGTACTTCGATGGACTCGATGCCGCTGATAGTGCTGGCTACCGGCAAGCTCATCGCATAGCGCAAGCCTTGCCCGGCGCTGATGGCGCCGTGGCGCACCATTTCTCCGCTTCCTCCTAAACTTTTCATTCCCAGCGCCGCCATGCCCCGGCGATTGACCTCAGGTAGAACTTGAGTTTCGAAGCTGCGGAATTGCGCGTCGAAGCAGTTGAGAGGCATCTGCACGGAATCAAAAGGGAAGTCATGAGCCAGCATGGCCAGGTGAATCTGCGGGTCTTTGTGCCCGGTGAATCCGACGAAGCGAACCTTGCCTTGTTCTTTGGCGATGCGCAGGGCTTCAATTGCTCCGTTCGGCGCAAAGATGAGATCAGGATCGTTGCGATAAATCACTTCGTGAATCTGCCAGAGATCGAGGTGATCCGTCCCGAGCCGCCGCAACGATTCCTCCAACATGCGGAGCGCGACGGTCTTGTCGCGCCCGTGCGAGCAGACTTTGGTCATAAGGAATGCGCGGTCCCGTTTTCCTTTGAGGGCTTTCCCCATTCGTTCTTCGCTCAGGCCATCGTGATATTCCCAGCAGTTGTCGAAAAAGTTGATGCCGTGATCGAGAGATTTGGCAACGATCTCGATGGCGGCCTGATCCGTTTCCGCTGAACCCAGGTGATATCCGCCGAGTCCGATAGCAGAGATTTCAACTCCGGTCTTGCCGAACTTCCGCATGGGAACTTGCCCGGACATTTCTGTATTCGCTGCTTGCGCGTTTTGTCCTGCCATGTCGTTCCTCGTCAATAGCGGCGCCGCGGTCAGAACTGCGGCCCCCTTTAAGAAATTCCGGCGATTGAAGTGACTGCTCAAGAAAAACTCCTACAAAACGGGCGGTGGAAACGGGTGCCCAGTATTTTCTGAGGATCCCAGCATGTCTTTGGTCTCGGATTGCTCCAAATCGAGCGGAAAACCGTGGGCCATGCGAGCTTCGGGATTGTCGAATTTCAAGGACACTTTGTAGAGCTCAAAGTGTCCGTCTTGCCCATAGGGCTTGCATCGGGCGCGAAGAGCGTCCATTTCCGCTGGGCTCATGGGAGCGAAGTTCTGGGCAATCTTCAGATTCTGCTGCAACACGTCGGGATTCTCCATGCCCGTGATGGTGGTTGCAACCGGCAAACTCATGGCGTAGCGCAGCGCTTCTTCAGCCGACAAGACGCCTTGACGAATGGGATCTCCATGACCAGAAAGCGGTTTCATGCCCAACGCCGCAATGCCGCGGCGGTTCAACTCGGGCAAAACCTCGCGTTCGAAGCTGGTGGCGAAGTTTGGGTCGAAGGGATTGAGGGGCATCTGAACCGCGTCGAAAGGGAATCCGGTCTCCAACATCGCCAGGTGTACTTGGGGGGACTTGTGTCCAGTGAAGCCCACGAAGCGAACCTTGCCGTCTTTTTTGGCACGGGTTAGCGCCTCAGCGGCTCCGTTGGGACGGATAAATAGCTCCGGATCGTTGTCAAAGCCCATTCCATGAACCTGCCACAGATCCAGATGATCGGTCTGCAGACGAGTTAATGATTCTTCAAGCATCTGGATGGCGAGAGCGGCGTCGCGTCCATGGGGGCAGGTTTTCGTCATCAGGAAGACCCGGTCGCGGCGTCCTTTGAGTGCGGATCCCATCCAGAGTTCGGTCTTGCCGCGGCGGTATTCCCAGCAGTTGTCGAAGAACGTGATGCCTGCATCCACCGCGTCCTGCACCATGCGGATAGCGGTTTTCTGGTCTGGCGCATCGCCCAGGTGATGACCACCAAACCCGAGGGCCGAGATTCGCACGTCGGTTCTTCCAAATTGGCGTTGGGGAATCGTCCCGCTGTTCTGGAATGGCATTGCTCGTGACTCCCGCCAAGGATTCCTCGGGCGATGACTCTTCCATCATCGCCCGAATTGCTTAGGATGCGTTTCTGGGCCAGGAGTTGCCGCTGAAGCGGGGAACGTCGCTTCTATGTATCGGGCCGGACCATCGCGTCTTCGGCTCCTCTACGTGGCGATCGCGGGCGCAAAGGCTGCGGCCGAAGGCTCACCGCTCGTTGCCAGTGAAGTGAAGATTTCGAACACGGAGTCCAACCCGCTCAAGCGCAACGCCTCGCGAATAGCGTTCGCAGGATTTAATACTTGGAGATAGAGGCCCGCCGCCTGCAGGGAAATCAACGCTCCGACCCCGGCAGCATCGATCGCATCCACCTGGCTGAGATCGACCACGATATTGCGATCAGTGTGTCCGATGGCTGCGCACAGGAGCGCGGTCTCGTCTCCACGAACCATTTGGCCTTCGCAACGCAGGATGACATTTTTCTCCGACTCTTCGATGGTCACGTTTAGCACGGTTACTTCCTCCTCAATGTTCTAAGCTTTTGGCGCTGTGGCGGAAGCGCCAAAAGGGCCGCATCCTGCGCGCATGGTGCTGCGAAATTTCTCCCGCTCCTCGGGCGTCATTTGTTCCCAGCGTTCCATCATTCTGCGGCGCCATCGCCAGCCACCGTGCGAACGGCCACGGAACCCGCCGAAAAGAATCTTGCTGAGAACCAGAAGCCCCAGGGCTTGCCAGTAGGTAATGACATGCCAGCCGAACAGAGCCGGCGTGAGCCAGTTCCAAAGACTCATGACCACATACGTGAAAACCGCCAGAAACAGCAGTGCGAACACTGCGAATTTTAATCCTCGTAAAAACCAGTTCCTTCTCATGGTTGTGTCCTATCGTTTCGTAAATTCGTTGTAGATGGCCTGCAAACGTTCGCGCAGGTGCAGTACCGCATAATGCTTGCGTGAGAGCAGCGTGTTCACGCTGACTCCGGTTTGCGCGGCCAACTCCTTAAAGCTGTAACCCATCAATTCGTGGGCAACGAAGACTTCCCGCTGCTCTACCGGCAATTCATCGAGCGCATGATCCAACTCGTCCAGCAGGATGCTGCGCGCATACGCGGCGTCCGGTCCTGCGTCCGGCGAGGGAAGCAGTTCTTCGAGCAGAAGCTCCTCGCCATCTTCCGCAGCTCGCCTGGACTCGTTGCGTGACGCCTCACGGCTTCTTGCGCGGAACAGGTCGGTGATCCGATTGCGAGCGACCCGGAAAAGCCATGCCGTGACCTGCTCGACGGGCTTCATCATCCGGTACGCTTCTACGAGTTCGTAGAAGACGTCCTGCAAGATGTCTTCCGCATCGCCCGGGTCGGCCACCCGCCTGCGAATGAAGTTCCGCAGCCGGGACTGCTCGCGCGAGACCGCCTCAGAGATGCGTTGGTCTTGCTCTACCATCGGCCACTGTTTGTTCAGCGCCTCGTCCATCTATGGTGTAGACGAATGAGCGAGAGAAATATTGTAGGCGGGGCTGTTGAGTCTTTTTTCGTCGCGAAGGATGCCACTGATAAGTATTGTATTATCTGCTGTATAAGGGGAACACCTAAAGCGGGAATTTGTGTTCGCCGACTTTCTGCTTCCACGCCGTAGATGAATTCAATATTTCACGATTGCGGCGAAAGATTTGGGATCGAGGCTGGCACCGCCAACCAGGGCTCCGTCAATCTCTTCCTCGGACATTAGAGTCTTGGCGTTTTCCGGTTTGACCGAACCGCCATAGAGGATGCGCAACGCTTGGGCAAACTCCTCACCAAACGCCTTGGCAGCTTCGCCGCGTATCAGGATGTGGGCGTCTGCGGCCAGTTGTGGAGTAGCGGTCTTGCCGGTTCCGATGGCCCAGACCGGTTCGTAGGCGACGACGAGGTTGCCGGCTTTCTTAGCGGAGATGGCGTGGAAGGCGCGCAGGCATTGACGGCGCAAAACATCTTCCGTGAGTCCCGCCTCACGCTCTTCGAGTACCTCGCCGACGCAGGCGATGGGAATCAGTCCGGCTTCGAGTGCCGCTTTCAGCTTTTGGTTCACGATATCGTCGGTCTCGCCGAAGTACTGGCGGCGTTCCGAGTGTCCGATGATCACATGCGTGCAGCCCACGGCCAGCAGCATGTCGGGACAAATCTCTCCCGTGTACGCACCATTCCTTTCCCAATACATGTCCTGCGCGCCGATGGAGATATTCGAGCCCCGGGTTGCTTCCACGGCCGCCGGCAAGTCGATAAAGGGAGGGCACACGGTGATCTCATCCCGCGTGTGATCTGTGACCAGCGGCAGAAAATCGCGGAAGAACTCACGGGTCTGATCGGGAGTCTTGTACATCTTCCAATTCGCGGCAATTAATTTCTTACGGGACATGACATCCTTTCGAAAAAATCTTTACCGTTTGTCGCTCAGCGCGTCGACACCGGGAAGCTTCTTGCCCTCCAGGAATTCGAGCGAGGCCCCGCCACCGGTCGAGATGTGAGTGATGTGGTCGGCGACTCCCGCAGCGTGGACTGCGGAGACCGAATCGCCACCACCCACGATTGAGAGCGCGCCCGGATTGTCGGCGATGGCGCGAGCAATTTTGAAGGTGCCCTTCGAGAAAGGAGAAACCTCGAAGACGCCCATGGGGCCATTCCACACAATGGTGCGCGCCCGAGAGATTTCTTCGGAGAAGATCTCGATTGTCTTCGGACCAATGTCGAGCGCCATCGCGTTTGCAGGAATTGGGTGTCCGCTATCGATGATGCGCGTGACGGCGTTGACGTCGATCTTTTCCGCAACGACATGGTCGACGGGCAACAGAAATTTCAGCTTGCGGGTCTTGGCTTCCTGCAAGATTTGGCGAGCCAGTTCGACCTTGTCTTCTTCGACCAGCGACTTGCCTACTTGCTCACCGTGCGCTTTCAGAAAGGTGTAAGCCATGCCACCACCTACGATCAGGGCGTCGACCTTGTTCATCAGGTTCTGGATGACGCCGATCTTGTCGCTGACCTTGGCTCCTCCGAGGATGGCGATGAACGGCTCCTCGGGATGCTGCATTGCTTTGCCCAGATATTCGAGCTCTTTTTCCATGAGCAGGCCGGCGGCGGACTTCTGCACGAATTTCGTGATGCCTACCGTGGAAGCATGGGCGCGATGGGCTGTCCCGAACGCATCATTAACGTAATACTCGGCGAGGGAAGCGAGTTGTTTCGAGAACTTCTCGTCGTTTGCTTCTTCTTCCGGGTGAAAGCGCAGGTTCTCGAGCAGCAGTGTCTGGCCTTTTTCTAGCTTTCCCGCCATCTCTTCGGCTTCGAGGCCAACGCAGTCGGGGCAGAATCCGACGTTTTCACCGCGCGCCAATTCGCGATCAAGCAGCATGCGCAGCCGCTCCGCCACTGGCTTCAGGCTCATCTTGGGGTTCGGTTTGCCCTTGGGGCGTCCAAGATGCGATGCCAGAATCAGCCGCGCTCCGTGCCGCAGAGCGTACTCGATCGTGGGCAGGGTTTCTTTGATGCGGGTATCGTCCATGACCCGCCCGTCTTCGAGGGGTACGTTAAAGTCCACGCGCATAAAGATGCGGCGGTCGTTGATAGAGAGATCGCGAATGGAGAGCTTGGACATGCTGGTTGTCCTCGTGAATATCGTGGGAGGGCGAGAACGCCCTCCCTACATCCGGCTGGCTGCCGGTGTTTTTCTAGAGCCCTTTGCTGCTCAGGTAATTGATCAGATCGCGAACGCGGCAGGAGTATCCCCACTCATTGTCGTACCAGGAAATCACCTTGACGCAATTCCCTCCGACCACCAGGGTCATGAGAGCGTCGACAATCGACGAATAAGGGTTGCCCTTGAAGTCGGCAGATACGAGTTCTTCTTCCTCGTAGGCGAGATATCCCTTCAGTGGCCCAGACTCCGAAGCCTTTTTCAGGGCCGCGTTCACTTCTTCTTTGGTCGTCTTCTTCTCTACGAATGCCACCAGATCAACCACCGAAACGTTCGGAGTGGGCACACGCATGGCGAATCCGTCGAGTTTGCCTGCCAGTTCCGGAATCACCAGTTTCAGAGCCTTGGCCGCTCCGGTCGAGGTGGGAATCATCGACAACGCCGCCGCGCGGGCGCGGCGTAGGTCTTTATGCGGGAAATCGAGAATCACCTGATCGTTGGTGTAGGAGTGGATGGTTGTCATGGTGCCGCTGACGATCTTGAAGTTGTCCTGGATGACCTTCGCGATTGGCGCCAGGCAGTTCGTGGTGCAGGAAGCATTCGAAATAATGTGATGCTTCGCCGGATCGTACTTGTCATGATTCACGCCCAGCACCAGCGTGATATCTTCATTCTTCGCAGGGGCCGAGATAATGACTTTCTTCACCGTCCCGCGCATGTGCTTCTTGGCCTCGTTAGCGTCGGTGAATCGTCCGGTCGATTCGAGAACCACCTGAGCGCCAACGGACTCCCACGGCAGCTTTGCCGGATCTTTCTCAGCGAAAACCTTGATGGTCTTGCCGTCGACCGAAATGCTGTCGGGGCCGGCGGTGATCTTGTGGGGTAGATTTCCGAGAATGGAATCGTACTTAAGCAAGTGAGCGAGAGTCTTGGGGTCGGTTAAATCGTTGACCGCCACGAATTCGAGATTGGGATCAGCGAGCGCGGTACGGAGAACGTTGCGTCCGATGCGTCCGAAACCGTTAATTCCTACTTTAATTGCCATGTTGCCTCCGAGCAGAGGATGAAAGTCTTACAGAAATCGTTGGGCCGAAGGAGCAAACAGAAAATGGTAACAGGCGGGCCGACCAGCGGCAAACGCCAACCTCACACTAATGGACAACCATGTCCAATTTGGAACTTGCTATTCTGTGAGAGTGCAACCGCAGTCGGCTGGTGGAACGTGGGCCTTCAAGAAGCTGGCCACGCGGCTGTAAGCGTCGATCTGGTTCTCCACGCGCGCGAAGCCGTGACCCTCGTTTTCGTAGATCTTGTACTCCACGGTGCCACCACGCTTTTGGATCGAATCCACGACTTGCTGCGTCTCTTCCTTCGGACAGCGCGGATCGTGCCCCCCTGCCAGCAGGAATAGTGGGGCCTTCACGTTGTCGATGAAGTTGATCGGCGAGCGCTCTTCGTAAAGCGCCTTGTTCTTCACCGGATCGCCCATGGTTGCGAGATCGGATTCACGGAGCACGGGATCTTCATGCTCAAGTTCGGTGAACCAGTTCACGAAGGGCACGATGGGCACGCCAGCGGCCCAGACATCCGGAGCCTTGGTGACACCCATCATGGTGAGGTACCCGCCGTAGCTTCCGCCCATCAGGATGATTTTCTTGGGATCGAGGAAGCCTGTCTGCTTGATCCAGTCGGCGGCGGAGAGCACGTCTTCCAAATCACCTCCGCCCATGTCGAACAGATTGGCCTGCTTGAATTCTTGGCCGTATCCCGTGGATCCGCGGTAATTGGGCGCAATCACCATATATCCCTGGTTGACCATGTATTGGACAAAGCGATTGAAAGAGTCGACACTCTGCGACGCTGGCCCTCCGTGAACATAGACGATCGCCGCGTTTTTGCCGCTGCGCTGCATGTTGAACGGCACATAGACGAAAGCCGAGATCGTCCACTTGCCGTCTTTGCTGGGATAGTGCACCAGGAACGGCTCGACCATATGATCGGTAGGGACACCGGCCATGAGCGAATGAGTCACCTGTTGCGATTTGCCCGTCGTGAGCGAGTAGGTCCACAGATCGCTGGGAGCAGTCGCACCGTTGTGGTGATAGAGGAGGTGGGAACCGTCACGAGTGAAGGACGACTCCGATCCGGCGAGATCGTTCACGCCCTTGGGTAGCGGCAGGGAAGTGGTCTTTCCGGAAACCAGGTTGTGGATGGAGATGTTCGCGTAGCCGTCTACGTTCGCGGTCCAGATGAGAGACTTCCCGTCGGGCGAGAAGTTGCCGCCGTGGATTTGCCACTTGTCTTGCGTCAACCATGCGATCTTTTTCGAAGCCACGTCGAGCAAGCCCACGTTGTCGTAGCCATTGACGGCACTTGAGGTGATCAGCAGGTGCTTCCCATCGGGGCTGAAATCGTCCGCACGGTAGAGCTTTTCTCCATCGTGCGGAGTCAGCAGGGTTGACTGCCCGGTCTTTACGTCAGCAACGAAAATATTGGAGTCGGTACCTTTCGCCTGCTCCTGGGTGTAGGCGATCCACTTGCCGTCAGGCGACCAGATGGGATGGTCGTTCAACTTGTCTGCTGGAGTATTCGTGGTGACGTGCTTCACGTCGCGCATCAGCATGTCGTAGACATCGATCTCATAAACCGAAGATGTCTTGGGCTTCACGGTATATGCCAGACAGCGTCCATCTCGCGACCACACCGGATACTCTTCCGCGATCTCCCGTGTCTTGGTCAGGTTTACGACCATGCCGCTCTTTGGCGAGACGAGAAAGATGTCCCATTGCTCGTCGCCATCGTAGTCCGACATGTAGGCGATCCATTTTCCATCGGGAGACCAAGTAGGCGCGATCTGGCGCTGGTCGCTCACCGTAAGCTGGGTGGGCCATCCACCGTCCGCTGGAACCAGCCACAGGTTGTTGCGCCCGCTGATGTTCGAGACGAAAACGATGGTCTTGCCATCCGGCGACCACGAAGCGCTGCCCACCGACCGCGTCATGTAGAGGCGATCGATCGAGAGGCTTGGTTCATTCTGCTCGACGTCTGCACTGGGCTTGCTGGTAATTTGTTTCGGGTCGGCGATCGCTTGGGGAAGGGAAAGCGTTTGGGGAAGGACAGTCGCACTCATACTCGTGACCATAGCAAAGAGAAGAACAATGCGCATGAAGGAGCCTCAGGCACCTGAAAGAAAGTGTAACAAAGCGGCAACTCTGTCACGCTGAGCGGAAATTCGATTTCGCGAAGCGGAATCCGTCGGAGTCCAAGGGCCCGAGTCCGTCCGCACTAATGACAGAATGTAATTAGGCCCTCGCGCCTTTGTGCACGTCGACCGTGGTCCAAGTCTTATCTTCTGCGTGGCACAAATTCTCCAGCGGACACTCCACGCACTTCGGTGAGCGCGCGATGCAGAGCTTGCGTCCGTGCCAGATGATCTGGTGCGAGAACAGCGTCCATTTCTCTTGCGGAATGATCTTCATCAAATCCTGTTCGATCTTTTTGGGATCGTTATTCTTGGTCAGCTCCAGCCGCCGCGAGATGCGATGTACATGGGTGTCTACGACTACGCCGACATTTTTCTTGAACCACGTACCGAGGACGACATTAGCGGTCTTGCGCGCGACGCCCGGCAGAGTCAATAGGTCGTCCATGTTGTCGGGAACTTTTCCGCCGAAATCGCTAACAATCTTTTTCGCAGCTCCGACCACTGATTTCGATTTGTTGCGAAAGAATCCGGTGGAACGAACGTCCGGCTCCAGTTGTTCCGGCTTCAGCGCGGCAAAATCCTGGACCGCCGGATACTTCCGAAACAACTCGGGGGTAACGCGATTGACATTCACGTCGGTAGATTGGGCCGAGAGAATAGTGGCGACCACCAGTTCCCATGCGGTCTTGTGATGCAGCGCGCAGGTGACATCGGGATATTGCTGGTCGAGTCTCTTGAGGATTTCGCTGACCCGCTCGGGGGAAGTGGGATTGTAGCGTTTGGTGCGAACTGTGGCGTTCCCAGCTCTCTTGCCGTTGCTTGGACGGGCGAGGGCGCTCTTCCCAAGGCTGGCATTTTTCACACGAGCGCTGTCTGCACGCGATCTTCGCCTTAATCCCTTCTTGACGTCCAGTTTTAGCGGGTTGGCGGGGCATCACGCCGCGTGCCATGGGAGTCCTCCTGAAAGGCAGATCGATGTTAGCAGAAGCTCTGTTCCCTCGATGCCGCTGGTACCCCGACTGCGGTTTCCCTTTGGTAACTCCCAGACCAGCCTCTACAATTGACTCGGCCTGTCCCGCTCGGTACCCTGAAATCTGAGGCGATCATGGCCGTAAAGTCGATTCAACTCGGGCAAGTGTGGCGCAACGATGGTGATGGCCAGGATTATCTGGTCACCAAGGTTTACAGCGAGGTCTTCTCGCAATTCGCCGTCCTACGCCCGGCCGAAGTCACTGCTCCTGATGCAGCGACCGTGCGCGTGAAAGTGGCGAAGAACGCCTCGGGAGCCGGTCTTCCCGGGTACACCTTCACCCAAGAAGGCTCGTTCTAGCTCCCGTGCTAATCTGATTGCGTGGTCAGAAGCCGCGGCGAAGCTGCGTCTCCACAGAAATTCCCAGCAATCCCTCCATGACGGAAAAGATCCTTGGAGTTTTGTTCGTTTTCATCAACTCGGTGATCGCTACCACCGGCTACGTCGGGCTCTCACTGCTGATGGCGATCGAATCTGCGTGCATTCCTCTGCCTTCGGAACTCATCATGCCGTTCGCCGGCTATCTGGTTCACCAGGGCAGTATGAACCTCTGGTGGGCTGCGACTGCGGGGGCGATCGGGTGCAATCTCGGGTCGCTGGTCGCTTACGAGATCGGACGCTTCGGTGGCCGACCGCTAGTCGAGAAATACGGTCGCTGGATTCTGCTCAGCAAGCGCGAACTGGATTGGGCCGATAGATTCTTCCAGCGTAGGGGATATCTCGCGGTCTTCATCGCCCGGCTCCTTCCCGTGGTTCGCACTTTCATCGCGCTCCCCGCCGGAATCGCGCGCATGCCTCGCGGACGCTTTCACCTGTACACCTTCCTTGGCTCGTGGCCGTGGTGCCTGGGATTGGCGTGGTTCGGCATGAAGCTAGGCGAGAACTGGCGCTCTCTGGGTAAGTACTTCCACCAATTTGATGCCATTATCGGAGTTGCACTGCTCGCCGGGCTGATCTGGTTTGTGTGGTCTCACTGGCAGAATCGTATTCAAGCCGCCAACTAGACTCTGATTTTCCACCGCATAACTCGCTGAATTCACGGTCCTTTCTTCTACATAAAGGCCGATTATTGCCCTCATAAAAACAATCAATTTCCGCGCGGGCGCGAGAACTCCTAGATTCAATCCGCCGTCTGGAAAACAACCGTCAGTGAGCGTGATCACGGACCCCCCGGTCAGGATTCCCTAAAATCGCGTTTACGGACACGGATGCTGGAACGAAGTGACTCAATGCCTGTAGCGCGTGATTTCATTTTCCGGTCATAACAATTCTATTTTTGCAGGAGTGATTCATGTCGGATTCGAAGATTGAACCGAAGACAGTCCTCGAGTTTGTGAAGAAAAACGAAGTCAGGATGCTCGACCTGCGCTTTACCGATTTGCCCGGGCTTTGGCATCACGTTTCTTATCCTATCAATCAATTAAGCGAAGCCTCATTTGAAGAAGGCTTTGGTATGGACGGTTCTTCGATCCGCGGCTGGGCAGCGATTCATGAAAGCGACATGTTGCTTATTCCAGACGCCAGCACCCACGTGCTCGATCCCTTTACCGAAGTCGCCACAATGGTGATGGTCGCCGACGTCATCGATCCTGTTACCAAACAGCGTTATGACCGCGATCCGCGATACATTGCCCGCAAAGCGGAACTATATCTGGCGTCAACGGGTCTCGCCGACACCGCATACTTCGGCGCCGAAGCCGAGTTCTTTATTTTCGACAACGTTCGCTTCGACCAGCGCGAGCAACACGGCTTTTATTTCATTGACGCCGAGGAAGGGCGCTGGAACTCTGGCCGCAAGGAACACAATCTCGGATATCGGCCTCGTTTCAAAGAAGGGTATTTCCCCGTTCCGCCCACCGACCACTATCAGGACTTGCGGACCGAGATGGTCATGACGATGCAGGAGTGCGGCATGGATGTCGAGTGTCATCATCATGAAGTCGCCACCGGCGGCCAGACCGAAATCGATCTCAAGTTCGATTCGCTGGTGCGGTCCGCCGATCACATGATGCTCTACAAGTACATTGTGAAGAATGTGGCCAATCAGTATGGAAAGACCGTGACTTTCATGCCCAAGCCGATCTTCCAGGACAACGGCAGCGGCATGCACACTCACCAATCACTATGGAAGAGCGGTAAGCCGCTATTTGCGGGCGATGGTTATGCGGGCATGTCGCAAATGGCACTCTGGTATATCGGAGGACTGATTAAGCACGGGCCAGCGCTGTCGGCGTTGATCGCCCCTACCACCAACTCCTACAAACGCCTGGTGCCTGGATTCGAAGCGCCCGTCAATCTTGCGTACTCGCGTCGCAATCGCTCGGCCGCATGCCGTATTCCTATGTACTCGGCGTCGCCAAAGGCCAAGCGCGTGGAGTTTCGTCCGCCTGACCCGAGTTGCAATCCTTATCTGGCTTTTGCCGCAATGATGATGGCAGGGCTGGATGGAATCGAGAACAAGATCGATCCCGGTCAACCATTGGATAAAGACATTTACGACCTCGGACCAGAAGAACTGGCCAAGGTTCCATCGATGCCGGGATCGCTGGAAGACGCGCTCGACGCCCTGGAACGGGACCATACCTTTCTGCTGAAAGGCGACGTCTTCACCGAAGAATTGCTGATGACCTACATCGACTACAAGCGAACCAAGGAGGTAGATGCGATCCGGCTGCGGCCGCATCCCTTCGAGTTCGCGCTGTATTACGACATCTAGAAAGACAACCCTGGGAACAGACTGGCTCGCCTGTTCCTGTTGGAATTTTTACGTGGAGACGCAACTCGACTGCGTCTCCGTGCTAACCGCGGCATTTGTGTCGCGGACGAAAGACGCAGCAAAGCTCAGTTGCTACTGGAAAAATACCGCTCTCTACTGCGTGGCTTTTTCCTGCAGTAATTTCTCGATCGCGGCAATCATTTGGGGATCCTCCGGGGTCACGGCCGGCTCAAAACGCTGCACCAGCGTGCCGTTGCGGTCCACCAGGAACTTGGTGAAGTTCCATTTGATCTCGCCCGTATGGCTGGGATCTTCTTTCACCAGGAACTTGTAAAGCGGCGCTTGGTCCGCTCCCTTCACTGAGATCTTGGAATACATGGGGAAAGTCACGTTGTATTTCCGGGAACAGAAGGTCTTGATCTGCTCGTCTGTGCCAGGCTCTTGGCCCCCGAAATTGTTCGCGGGGAAGCCCAGAACAATCAGGCCCTTATCTTTGTATTTCTCGTATAGAGCTTCGAGCCCGGCATATTGGGGAGTGTAGCCACACTGGCTGGCGACATTGACGATGAGCAGAACCTTCCCCTGATAGAACGCGAGGGGAGTGGGTTTCCCATCAATCCGAACCAGCCCGAAGGTGTAAATTTCGGAGTCCGCCAGCAGCGTTGTCGCTGCTAACAACATTAACCCGAGCGCCAAAACACACCTACCCCTGAATTTTCCTGAAATTCGCACAGATTCTCCTTTAAGCGAGCAAACGGCAGATAGAACAAACGGTGGCATTGGCAGGATATCTGACGCGGGCCAAGCCCGCAATCAGGCATTTCCCCGATAGTCCCTCTGCGCACGGTTTCGGAGAGAGCGAGGAGTACAATGTCGGCCGTTCTCCAACCACAGATCAGGGGATGTCTTGCGTCGGCAATCACCGCCGGTCCCTGCAAGTCTGGCATAGGTGGCGGAGACGAAAACGAAGAGCTCTGGGGGGAAGGTCAATGAAGTGCATTTGGTGGATTGTGATTTGTCTGTGTGGCGTGGCGTTCGCCCAGAATGCGGCGCCACCTTCAAGCCCTGCACCGGCAACATCGCGGCCGTTCGGCAGTAAAGACCGGTTTTTTCTTCCCAGCGACACGTTCTGGGGTTACGGGCAAGTCGATCTTGCCCCCCCGCACAATGAGATCGATCCCAACATCTGCGCAGCGAACGCCAAGGATTACGGCGGCGCGAATGCGCCTTGCAACGCGTTTGCCCGCTACATGCTTTCAGGCTATATCGAAGTTCGTCCTTTCGGGCGTACGGAATTGAGCCGCTTTTTCTTATTTGGGGAGCCGCACTTTCTCTTCGGGAAGAATGTGCCGCAGGCCTTTTATACCTGGTCTCCGGCGGGGATCGGTTGGGAGCGTTCCTGGGGCGCGGGCATTTACTTGGGCCGCGGCTTCGAATTGCGCGTCACGCAACATTTCCTGTTCCAGCGCTTCGGCGCTCGCGATCAGTACTTGGGTGCTGCCGACTTGGGACCGAATGGGCCCTGGGGTCGCTATAACGCGATTGGCGTGAGAAAGTATTTTGGACAGCGGAGATATTGATGACTCGCGGATCGATGCGCTTTCCAGGCTTGGTTGCGGTTTGCCTAATTTGTTCGGCAGTTCATTCTCTGGGTCAAAGCGCCGCCACATATACGCCGGGCCTTGATCCAACTTCGCTCGATCGCACGGCCGATCCCTGTGTCGATTTTTACCAGTTCGCGTGCGGCGGGTGGATGAAAACCAATCCCATTCCCGGCGACCAGACTCGCTGGAGCGTCGCCACCAAATTGCAGGATGAGAACCGCATTCTACTTCGGCAGATTCTGGAGACTGCGGCGAAGCCCGACGCCAAACGCAGCACGACCGACCAGAAGATCGGAGACTATTATGGCGCTTGTATGGATGAAACAGCCGTGGAGAACCTCGGCGCCAAGCCCCTCCAGCCCGATCTTGAACGCATTGCCAAGATAAAATCCATTCACGAGATTGCCGCTTATCTGGGCAGTTTTCACTCCCGCGATGTCTATACGGTGTTGCCCACCTCGACTGTGTTCTCTTTCACCGCTGATCAGGATTTTAAGAATTCGTCGGAGTATCTACCCGAAGCCGATCAGGGCGGATTGGGCCTTCCGGACCGCGATTACTACTTGAAGGACGATCAGAAGTCCAAAGATCTCCGCCAGAAATATCTTGAACACATGCAGAAGATGTTTGTACTGCTAGGGGACAAGCCCTTGGCGGCTGCGGAAAATGCGAGCGCGGCTTTGTTCATCGAAACCGCCTTGGCGAAGGCGTCGCTCACTCGCGTGGCGCGGCGCGATCCCGCAGCCCTTTATCACAAGATGAACCGCGCTGAGTTGCAATTGTTGACTCCTTCATTCAACTGGAAAGTGTACCTCGCCGGGGTCGGTCTGCCAGACGCGCAATCTTTCAACGTGGTGGTCCCAGGCTTTTTCAAAACGCTTGAAACCGAACTTAATACCGAGCCCTTGGAGAGCTGGAAATCCTATCTTCGCTGGCACGTCGTCCACGCCAATGCGCGCTATCTGTCCGATGCGTTTGTGGATGAGGATTTCTCGTTCTTCGGCGCCATTCTGACGGGACAGCAAGCTCAGCAGCCGCGGTGGAAACGGTGCGTGAGATTTGTCGACCGGGATCTGGGCGAAGCATTGAGTCAGGCCTACGTCGAAAAGACGTTTAGCCCCGACGACAAACAGCGCACTCTGAAGATGGTCGAAGAGATCGAAGCGGCCATGCAGCAGGATATCCACCAATTGCCTTGGATGTCGGACGCAACCAGGCAGGCCGCGCTCGAGAAGCTGCATCTCATTCGCAACAAGATCGGATATCCCGACCATTGGCGCGACTACAGCTCCGTCCAGATCATCCCTACCGACCTGCTGGGGAATGTTCAGCGCTCGGTGAGTTTTCAGTTCCACCGGCAGTTAGGGAAAATCGGTAGACCTGTGGATCGGGGAGAGTGGCTGATAACGCCAGTCACGGTCGATGCCTATTACGATCCGCAAATGAACGACATCAATTTCCCGGCTGGAATTTTGCAACCGCCGTTCTTCGATAAAAAGATGGACGACGCTGTGAACTACGGCGACATTGGCGGCGTCATCGGACACGAGTTGACCCATGCCTTTGACGACGAAGGCCGCCAGTTCGATGGCAACGGCAACTTGCGCGACTGGTGGACCCCTTCCGACGCCAAAGAGTTCGAAAAGCGCGCCGCGTGCATTTCAACGCAATATGCGGATTACACCGTCGTCGACAACGTCAAGATCAACGGCAAACTCACTTTGGGAGAAGATGTTGCCGATCTCGGCGGCCTGATTCTTACCTACATGGCATGGCAGGGCGAAATCCAAAAACAGCAGCTGATCCCGATCGACGGCTTTACGCCAGAACAACGTTTCTTCATCGGCTACGGGCAGGGCTGGTGTACTAACGAAACTGCCGAACAACTGCGCGTGAATGCGGTGACCGATCCGCACTCTCCAGCGAAATACCGAGCCAATGGGGTGGTCTCAAACATGCCGGAGTTTAGCAACGCATTTCACTGCATCGACGATCAAGCCATGGTGCGCGAGAAACAGTGCAGAGTCTGGTAGGGATTCGCCTGGCGACGGCGAGTTCGGACGACCCATGCTAAATTGGCCGTATCTTGCCACATTCTGGAACACCAAAAGAGCCCGAAGCGCCTTGTGACCGCGGGGATGGTCAGACTCAGTTCCCCGATATTTCCGGGGCTCAGCAGGTCCTTTCGCGAGTGAAAACAAAAGTCCCGCCGGGGCTGGCCTCGCGGCTGGCTGCGATGCTTGCCGATTCCCCCGACCCTGACTCGGCTTTGCTGTTGTTCGAGCGCTTTATCGACGAGTCTCCGCGCGAAGTCGTGCAGCGTCTTGAGCGGCAGCAGAAGCTCACGCATTACGCGATTGTTGTCTTCGGATACAGCCGTTATCTGGGCGAGACTCTATTGCAAAATCCGGAATTGCTGGGCTCGTTTCAGGAAGACAAGAGCCTTGGCCGGAGTTTTTCCATCGAGGATTTCCGCCAAGCATTAATGAAGCTGCGTTTGCACTGCAAGGAAATCGACGCGGCCCTTCTTCTGGCAAGGTTCAAGCGGCGTGAATATATCCGCATCATGCTGCGCGACGTTCTGGGAATTGCTCCACTCGCTGAGACCACGGCGGAGATCTCGGCTCTTGCTGATGCGCTAATCGAGGCCGCCCTGGTTGAGGCGGAGAAACGACTCAGCGCTCGATACCGGGCCACAACGAAACCGGACTCGCCCCAACGATTGCCTTTCGCGATCCTCTCGCTTGGGAAACTTGGCGGCAACGAATTGAATTACAGCTCCGACGTTGATCTTTTCTATGTTTACCGAGCAGTCTCGGATCAAGACGATACCGGCATTTACACTCGCGAATATTTCATTCATCTGGCGCAGCAGGTTACTGAAATCCTTTCCAGCGTAACCCGCGAGGGAACCGTCTTTCGCATTGATCTGCGGCTTCGTCCACAGGGAAGCCAGGGTGAACTGGCGGTCAGCCTCAGTCATGCATTGAACTATTACCGTACCGCAGCGCACGATTGGGAGCTCCAGGCGCTGATCAAGGCGCGCTTTTCCGCTGGAAATGCCGAGCTGGCGCGCGCATTTATCAACGGTGTGCAAGATCATATCTACACGCAGGCTACAAATCTTGCCGCAATTGCCACCGCACTGCAGGCGCGCGAACGCATGACCACTCATCGCCGCAAGGCGATTCCACGTCATTTGGCTGACACCATCGATGTGAAGCGAGATCCAGGTGGAATCCGCGATATCGAGTTTCTGGTTCAATGCCTGCAGCGGGCGTACGGTGGCGCCGACCCGTGGCTGCGTTCTGGGGGAACCTTGTTTGCTTTGCAGAAATTGCATGACAAGCGCCACATCGGAGGGAAAGAATTTCAGGATCTCACGGGCGCTTATGTGTTTCTGCGTCACGTGGAGCATCGTCTGCAACTGCGGCAGGGGCAGCAGACGCACCGGCTTCCTGCCACGATCGAGAACTTGACGATCCTGCAACGCTCTCTGGAAGGGATTTCTGGAGAGACGGATGCGGAGGCTTTGGTCTCGTCCATTCGCCTGCGCATGGAGACGGTTGCCCAGATTTATCACCGCGTGATGCGGTTGCAGGAGCGAACGGGCGATAACCAGGAGTCTGCATCCTACGAATTGAGAAGTGCAACGGCGTGGAGCGCTCCCGACGAGTCGAACGAAGCGATTCTGGGTCGTCTAGCAGCCGATTCGCCCGACTTGTACGAACTTTCTGCGAGCGGCAATTTGACCCCGGTCGAAAAGAAAAATCTCTTCCGCTTCTTCAGTTCGGCCCTGACGAGTTCTGAGCGCTATGCGGCGGTGCTGCGCCACGCAGACGCAGTTCCGCTAGCATTGAGACTTTTCCAGAGAAGCGAATTCCTGACCCAAATTCTCATCCGCCATCCCGAGGAGATCGCTACGCTGGCGGAGTTGCCTGAAGTGGCCGTCGCGGAGGGAAGTGGCTATTTGTTTGACGGCTCGTTCGGTAGAGCGCGCGCGGAGCGCGATCCGGTGTTTGGCTATGTGGCCTCGTCGGACCTCAATGACGGCGAGAAGATGGCACTGTTGCGCCGGCATTATCGACATCGAGTCTTCGCGGCAGGCGCTCGTGACGTGAGCGAGTCGCGCGCCGTCTACGATTCGCTCGCTGCAACCACGGCCGCAGCTGAGGATGCTATCACCGCATCTTTTGGAATTGCCGGCGCTCCGTCGGAGATTGCTGTCCTGGCGCTTGGTCGCCTCGGTAGCGGGGAATTCGATGTTCTTTCCGATGCTGACTTGCTGTTCGTTTGCGAAGAAACTTCGGATCGGCGCGTTCTGACGAAATCCGCCGAGCGGATGATGCAGGCGTTAGCCGCATACACTCGAGAAGGCATGGTATTCCCAGTCGACACCCGGTTGCGTCCTCACGGGCGTGAAGGCGAGTTGCTGACTACGCCTTCTCAACTCGCGGTTTACTGCGCACAGGAGGCGCAGCCTTGGGAAGCGTTGATGTATACGAAGCTCCGTTACGTGGCAGGTTCGCGCAACCTCGCCGAACGCGCGACTTCGGCCACCAATAATTTGTTTCAACGTTTTGCCGCGGAATCAGGTTTCGTCGATGCGGTGCGAGAGATGCGAGAGAAGCTCGAATCCGTCGAAACTGGGGGCAACCTGAAAACCTCCGCCGGAGCGATTTACGACATCGACTTCCTTTCGAGTTTTCTGCTGGTGAAGAACCGCATCCAGGATAAGCAAGGTTCCCTCCGCGATCGCTTGTGGCGAAGCGCAGCGGCAGGTTTACTCTCGAAGCCGGATGCCGCCACGCTCGATCATTCGGCCGAACTCTTCCGCACGGTCGATCACGTGCTGCGGCTAGTCACCGGACGAGCGATTAAAGGTTTGCCCACGACACCGCAGGTCTGGCGCACGGTAGAGGTGATGACGTCTGGAATTCTGCGCCGGAGTTTTCCGGAAGGTTTGGAGGCTGAACTTCAGCGGACATACCAGCGCGTGCGCGAGATTTTCTCCAGAGTATTGATCGCAGGCCCGCACTAGTGATGCTTTGATTTCAGCGCGTAATTGCGTCCATCCCCAAATGCCGTCACACTGATATGGGTAATCGAAACCCAGCGTTCTAGCTTGTGATGTCCGGTGCGATGCATCAAGTAGGAAAGGCCAACCGAGGTTGCCGTGGCCGCCGCTTCCAGGCTAGCAAAGCCCGCGGAATTGTCGACTACGTCATCGGGAAGCAATATCTCCTCCCGACCGCGCGCCATGAAATTTCGCGTGGATGCATAATCCAAGCCGCGAAACACCGCAACTCCCGAAAATAGCAGGATGTTGGTGCGATCCCAGAAACGGTGGGGAGGAGCATCTGCCTTGGGAGCCTCAGGCAGCGCCGCCGGAGAAACCGGAGCCGTTTCTTGCGCGCCTGCTTGTGGAAGAAAGCAAGAGAGCGCCAGCAGAACCAGTGAAAAACAAAGACAAGATGGGTAGCAACGCCCCCGGCCCGTACGGCGCATGGTTCCGATTGTAAAGCCTTCCGCCGAGCTTGCGGGCACTGGCGCTGACGTGGGCAACCCGTCACAAGCTTCTGTGATCTGCGTCATTTCCCGATGTTCATGCGAACCCTTTATAATTGTGCGGTTTTCCAATCGATTCGGAGGTGCAGGATGGCGGACTCATACAACGGCGTGCCCGTGCCCAAGAACGGCAGCCGCATCAATTACAGCAACGGACGGTACCAGATCCCAGATAACCCGATTATTCCGTTCATCGAAGGCGACGGTACGGGGCGCGATATCTGGAAAGCGTCGGTCCGCGTGTTCGATGCCGCCGTCGAGAAGGCATACAAAGGCAAGCGTCGTGTGGTCTGGTACGAAGTGTTCGCCGGAGAAAAGGCGATGGCCAGGTTCAACTCATGGCTGCCCGATGATTCGGTCAATGCCATTCGCGAATTTCGCGTCGCCATCAAGGGCCCGCTGACCACGCCGGTGGGCGGAGGCATCCGCTCGTTGAACGTCGCCTTGCGCCAGTTGCTCGATCTGTATGCCTGCGTTCGTCCCGTGAAGTACTACAAGGGCACTCCGTCGCCGGTGAAGCATCCCGAGCGCATGGATATCTGGATTTACCGCGAGAATACCGAAGACGTTTACGCGGGAATCGAATGGGAAGAGGGAACGCCAGAAGCCGCGAAACTGATCAAGTTCCTCAACGAAGACATGTTGAAGGGCGGTAAGAAGCAGGTGCGCCTCGACTCCGGCGTCGGCATCAAGCCGATCTCGATCACGGGCACGAAGCGGTTGGTTCGCATGGCGATCAAGTTTGCTCTCGAGAACGGCAAGAAGAGCGTCACGCTGGTGCACAAGGGCAACATCCAGAAGTTCACCGAAGGCGCCTTCCGCAAGTGGGGATACGAACTGGCCACCGAAGAATTCCGCGACAAGGTCATCACCGAGCGCGAGAGCTGGATCGTCGACAACAAAGATCGCAACCCCAACATCTCGATCGAAGAGAACGCCAATCTGGTAGAACCCGGCCTGGAGTTCGCCACCGAAGATTTCCGCAAGGAAGTTTACGCAGAAGTGAAAGACGTGCTGGAAAAGATCTATGCCACGCACGGCAAAGGAGCCTGGAAGAGGAAGCTCATGGTCAATGACCGCATCGCTGACTCGATCTTCCAGCAGGTCGTCACTCGCGCCGACGAGTACGCAGTGCTAGCCACGCCCAACCTGAACGGCGATTACATTTCCGACGCCTGTGCCGCGCAGGTGGGAGGCCTCGGCATCGCTCCCGGCGCCAACATCGGAGACGGTTTCGCCTGCTTCGAAGCCACGCACGGCACTGCTCCGAAATACGCCGATAAAGATGTCATCAATCCCGGGTCAGTGATTCTCTCCGGTGTGATGATGTTCCGCTTCATGGGATGGACCGAAGCCGCCGACCTGATCGAACGCGGCCTGGAGCGCACGATCGAGCAGAAGAAGGTCACCTACGACTTCGAGCGGCTCATGGATGGCGCGACGAAGGTAAAGACCAGCGAGTTCGGTAACCATATTATCGAGAACATGGACGCGGGAGTGTTGGCGGCCGTGTAGTGAGCGTTCGCGCCAAGTACTCGGGTTTCGTGTCAGGGCACGGCGTTTAGCCGTGCCGCTTATTTGCCGCGCCGACCGCCTTTAGGCGCCGCACTGCCCTGTGGTTTAGAATAGAAAGTTTTCCTGATCATCCTTGCTTCTTCCAGAGAGGACATTCATGCGCAAGAAAGTAAGCATCGTGGGTTCGGGCAATGTGGGAGCCACGGCGGCCCACTGGATCGCGTCCAAGGAACTGGCCGACGTGGTCCTGATCGATATCATCGAAGGCGTTCCCCAAGGCAAAGCTCTCGACTTGCTCGAAGCCATGCCCATCGAGAAGCGCGACTCACACGTGCTGGGCACGGGAGACTACGCCGACACCGCCAACTCTGACATCGTGGTCATTACCGCCGGAGTGCCGCGCAAACCAGGGATGAGCCGTGACGACCTGCTCAACATCAATCACAAGATCATGAAAGATGTTGTCGGCAAAGTCGTGCAGTATTCGCCCAACTGCATATTGATCATCGTTTCCAATCCGCTCGACGCTATGGCCCAGGCCGCTTACAAGATGGCCGGATTTCCCCGCGAGCGGGTCATCGGCATGGCCGGCGTGCTTGACTCTGCGCGCTTCCGCACTTTTATAGCCGCCGAACTCGATGTCAGTGTCGAGAACGTCACGGCGTTTGTCCTTGGCGGGCACGGTGACACGATGGTTCCGTTGCCGCGCTATTCGACAGTCGCTGGAATCCCCATGACCGAACTGATGGACGCTGCCACAGTGGAACGCCTGGTGCAGCGCACCCGGGATGGCGGCGCCGAAATCGTCAAATACCTAAAGACTGGGAGCGCCTATTACGCCCCTTCGGCAGCGGTCACGGAGATGGTCGAAGCCATCCTCAAAGACAAGAAGAAGATTCTTCCCTGCGCCGCGTACCTCGAAGGCGAATACGGAATCAAGGGACTCTACGTGGGGGTTCCGGTAAAGCTCGGATCGAAGGGAATCGAAAAGATCATTGAGATCAAATTAACCCCGGAAGAGAAGACGGCACTCGACAAGAGCGCCGAAGCGGTGAAGGAGTTGGTCGCTGTAATCGGCGTATAAGAGCCTGCGAACACCGGCCTGGGGCGAATCCTAGTCAGTGGAGCGGGATTGCCTTCCGACGAGACATGATGGTTGCATCAAAGAAAAGCACGAACTCTGACAGAGTTGAGCTCTACGAGAAAGCGATCAAAACCATTCCCGGCTTGGAGCGCAAGGGCGATGCCAATCCATACACGTCCCTGAACGGCAACATGTTTACTTTGTTGCACCAGTCAAACACTCTGGCCATCCGCCTTTCCGAAAGCGACAGAGACAAATTTCTTAAGAAGTACAAAACCACCCTGTTCGAAGCCTATGGCGCTGTGATGAAGGAATACGTAACCGTGCCCGACTCGCTATTGAAGAACACGAAAGGGTTGAGCAAACGTCTTCAGGCCAGCTTCGAATACGCAAAAACACTAAAGCCAAAGGCCACGAAGAAGAAATCCTGAGGCTGTTTTAGTTAGATAGAAATAGCCTCCCCCCACTAGAGTCCTGCCAGGACGCCGTCGGTCTGGGTGTACTTCAATTGCAAAAAAATTAATGTAAAGCATGTCGATGTCGGCCCAGGCGAATCGACGTCTAAGTAGAGCCCGGATTGGGCAGGCAGCAAATCCGGTCTCCAAATTACTGATTCTTAAGGAGAACTTGCAATGCGATTCATGATGCTGGTGATTCCAAAGGGATATGAAAGCGCGAAGCCGGGAACGATGCCCGACCCCAAGGCTGTGTCGGCCATGATGAAGTACAACGAACAACTGCAAAAGGCCGGTGTTCTGCTTGCGCTCGACGGGTTGCATCCCCCATCCGAGGGCGCACGCGTGTCGTTTTCGGGCGGCAAGGCCAAGGTGACCGATGGACCGTTCGCAGAGGCAAAAGAAGTCGTCGGTGGTTACTGGATGATCCAGGTGAAATCGAAAGAAGAAGCGATCGAGTGGGCAACGCGTTGTCCGATGGCGGACAACGAGATCATCGAAGTTCGCCAGGTGCAGGAGATGTCGGAGTTTCCGCCTGAAGTGAAAGAGGCGGCCGCTGGTTTCGCGGAGATGCAAGCGTCGCTCAACCGCAAAGGGAAGTGACTTGATCTCGCTGATTGAACATGATGTGATCGGTAGCTGTGACTGCTACCGATACACATCGTGCGATTGACGCTGTTTGGCGAATCGAGTCTCCCCGGCTCATTGCCGGGCTGACGCGAATCGTGCGCGATGTGGGCATCGCCGAAGATCTGGCACAGGATGCGCTGGTGGCGGCACTGGAACAGTGGCCGGAGTCGGGCGTCCCGGAGAATCCCGGGGCGTGGCTGATGGCAACCGCGAAGCACCGTGCCATCGATCGCCTGCGGCGTAACCAACTGCTAGAACGCAAGCACGAGGAACTTGGCCGCCAGATGGAGGCCAAGGAGATGGCCGTGCCCGACCTGAATTCTGCCCTGGACGACGAACTAGGCGACGATCTGCTGCGGTTGATGTTTATCGCCTGCCATCCGGTGCTATCAACCGAGGCGCGAACGGCACTTACGCTGCGTTTGCTCGGAGGCCTGACGACCGACGAGATTGCGCGCGCGTTTCTGGTTCCCGAGGCCACGGTGGCGCAGCGAATTGTACGGGCGAAGCGAACGCTCTCGGAAAAGCAGATTCCTTTTGAGGTTCCCCGGGGATCTGAACTTTCCACTCGTCTGGCTTCCGTGCTTGAGGTCATCTACCTGATTTTCAATGAAGGCTATACGGCAACCGCCGGCGAAGACTGGATGCGGCCATCGCTTTGCGAGGACGCTTTGCGGGTGGGACGCGTTCTAGCAGAACTGGCTCCGTTGGAGCCCGAGGTGCACGGGTTAGTTGCACTGATGGAAATCCAGGCTTCGCGAGCGAGGGCTCGGGTGAGACCGTCGGGAGAGCCAATCTTGTTGCTGGAGCAAAACCGCGCGCTATGGGATCAACTTCTGATCCAGCGGGGAATGGCTGCACTGGAGCGAGCGAGAAAACTGCATAGCGCCGGTCCCTACGTGCTGCAAGCGGAGATTGCCGCTTGCCACGCTCGCGCGGTTACTGCGGACGAGACCGACTGGTCACGAATCATGACACTCTACGAAGCACTCGGCCGGATCAAGCCATCGCCGGTTGTGGAGTTGAATCGAGCGGTCGCCGTCGGCATGGCACTCGGTCCGCAGGCAGGCCTGGATGTTATCGACGCCTTGATTTCTACTGGTGCGCTCGAGAGTTATCACCTTGTGTCCGCCGTTCGCGGCGATTTGCTGAAGAAGCTTGGCCGCTACGATGAAGCTCGCGTGGAGTTCCAGCACGCGGCGTCCCTGACGCGAAACGCACGCGAACAGAGGTTGCTCCTCGAACGCGCCGCGGAATGCGCAGGCGGTACGCCTTGACTAGATAGTCCGAAAACGTCCAGTCTTATGGCATCGAATGGCTATGATGAGTTGACTGTGGCTATGAATCTGGACCGGCAAGTCTGTTCTCGGGCGAGGCTGACGCGCGATGCGCGCTTTGACGGCAAGTTCTTTATTGCTGTGCTGAGTACCGGCATTTACTGCCGCCCAATTTGCCCCTCCCGCACTTCCAAAGAGATCAACGTCCGCTACTATCAGACGGCCGCTGCCGCCGCAGAGGCGGGATTTCGGCCGTGTCTGCGTTGCCGCCCGGAGTGCTCACCGGGAACTCCCGCGTGGTTGGGAACACCGAGCACCGTCTCGCGGGCGTTGCGGCTCATCGGTGAGAGTGGTTTGGAGGATGGCGGAGTCGAAGTTCTGGCGGAGCGGCTGGGCGTGGGTTCGCGTCATCTGCGCCGACTGTTTCTTCGTCATCTGGGAGCGACGCCGAGCGCGGTGGCGCAAACGCGACGTTTGCACTTCGCTAAGAAGTTGATCGACGAAACCCGGTTGCCGATGAAAGACGTCGCCATGGCCGCGGGGTTTGGCTGCGTGCGAAGATTCAACGCAGCGATTCGCAAGGTCTATCATCGTCCTCCGACCCAATTGCGAAATCTCGCGAAACAAGCGGCAATCCTGCCGGAGAATCAATATCTGTTCAGGTTGCGCTATCGGCCTCCTTATCACTGGAAGGCCATGCTGCAGTTTCTTTCTGATCACGCCACCCCCGGCGTCGAAGTGGTTGACTCGGATCGCTACCGCCGATCGATCTCTCTGAACGGGAACGATGGATATTTTGAGGTCTCGCTCGGGGACGAGATCAACACACTCGATGTGCACGTCTGGTTTCCGGATCCCCGCTCGCTGTACTTCATTACGGAACGAATCCGGCTGATGTTTGACCTCAACGCGGACTGGTCGGCCATTGCGCGCAGCCTTAGGGCTGACCCGCTTCTGGCGAGCCTTCTAGAAGCAAAACCAGGATTGCGAATTCCTGGCTGTTGGGATGGTTTTGAACTAGCTGTGCAGGCAATTCTTGGTCACCAGATCACACGTTCCGATGCGGCGAGAGTGAAACGTCGCATCAGCGAAACGCTCGGACGCGCTTTTTCCCCTGCGCCTGGATTGACGCATTTGTTTCCCGAACCAGATGTCTTCACCGATTGCAATCTCGCGATGTTGGGAGTCCCGAGAGTGCAGGCTCAGACAATTCGTAGCCTGGCGCGGGCGGTTTGCGATGGGGGAATTCGCTTCACAGGAATGGTAGAGACGAACTCTTTCCTCGATCGCTTGCTAAAGATTCCCGGCATGAACGAGTCGACAGCGGAATTCATCGTCATGCGAACGATGGGCGAAACCGATATGTTCCCAGCAGGGGATGCCGGTCTGCTGCGGGCCACGGGCCTGCAGAATGCAGACGAGTTGAAGAGACGCGCAGAGACTTGGCGGCCGTGGCGAGCCTATGCGGCGATGTATCTGAGGAGCGCGGATGGGGAAAGCACTCGCACTGCGGCAGAAGCTTCAGGAGCGTTCCGTAACCACGAATCCGCCAGCGATCAAGCCAACTCGAGTTCGATCTTCTTCGAAGCCGGTTCGAGCTTGGTAATGCGGAAGCTGCGAATCTGACCCGCGCGGAGATCATCAGCTTTTTCCGCGGGACGGGTAGCATCGCCTTTCCAATGAGACTTCAGCATCGAACTTAGGGCTGACAGATCCGCTTTGCCTGAATTCTGCGCGGCTTCCGATTGCGCTTTGGGTTGCGGCGTGACTGAACAAGTTGCGTAAATCCGCTCTCCCAGTTCGACGCGAGCGTGGCCGGACCCAACTTCGACCATGCGTCCCGTCACCACGTCGCCTTCTTTATGTTCGGCTATAAATTCATCGAGTCCCGTGGGCACCAGTTGTTTCATACTCAGGCGCAATTGTCGCTTTTGCGAATCGATGGCCAACACTTGTGCACTGACGACCTGGCCGAGCTTGACTACGTCCTGCGGATGATTGATCCGCTTGCCGGCGCTGATCTCGCTGACATGGATCATGCCTTCGACGCCTTCCGCGAGTTGCACGAAAGCACCGAATTTCGTGATGCTGGTGATGGGACCTTCCACCACGGAACCTTCCGCAAACCTCTGCGGTACTTCCGCCCACGGGTCGCCCAAGGTCTGCTTCAACCCCAGCGACAGACGATGCTCAGCGGCATTCACACCGAGGACAACCGCCTCGACAGCTTCCCCTGGCTTTACGACATCGCTCGCTCTCTTCAGCTTCTTTGCCCACGACATCTCGGAGAGATGAATCAGGCCTTCGATCCCTGGTTCGAGTTCTACGAAGGCGCCAAACTCGACGATGCGAGTGACTGTGCCGCGCACTCGCTCGCCAATGGCATATTTTCCGGGAACCGCCTCCCAGGGATGCGGCAAGAGTTGCTTCATCCCTAGCGAAATGCGTTGCTTTTCCCGATCGATCTTCAGGACCTTCACTTCAACTTGCTGCCCCACGGTCAATGCGTCCGACGGCTTGTTCACCCGCTGCCACGAAATATCGGAGACGTGCAGCAGTCCGTCCATGCCGCCGATATCGACGAAAGCCCCGTAGTCGGTGAGGCTGCGCACTTCGCCCTGAAGTGTGTCGCCCTCCTTAAGTTCGGAGTAGCGGCGTTCTTTCGAAGAACGTTCGTCTTCCTCAAGCAGAGCGCGTCGGTCAACTACAACGTCTTCTTCGGTTGCGTCCAGTTTGATGATGCGACAGCGAATCTCCTGTCCTACCAATTTCTCCAGTTCAGCTGCGTCGCGCGTGCCACTGCGCGAAGCGGGCATGAAAGCGCGCACGCCGACATCGACGCTGACGCCACCTTTAATCACGCCAGTGACCGTGCCCATGATGACTGATTTTTCGTTGAACGCTTTTTCCAATGCGGGCCAGTCCGTGGGGCGTGCAATTTTTCCCCGAGAGAGCTCGTAGTAACCCTCGGGATCGCGGCCCTTTACTGAAACCAAGAACTTCTCTCCGACCTTCGGCGGCTCTTTAGCGCCTTGAAATGCGGAGAGGGGAAGAATGCCTTCGCTTTTTCGCCCGATGTCGAGCAGGACAGAATCGACGGTTATGCTTACGACAGTGCCTTCGAGTTGCGTCCCGCCATCGGTTCGTTTCTGCGAATGATCGCGCTCAAACTGCGCGAGAACCTGGTCAAACGACTCGGTGGCTTCTGCACTGGGCTGGGTTTCAGGATTCGCTGGATTAGACATGATGGAAGTAGAACTTCTCGTAACTAGAATACCATCCGGGTTTTCAGGCTACTTGATATAGAAAGCAGATTCTTCGGGACGCACGACTCTCGGCATCCATAAGGGCCTCCTGAGGCCGCCGGGACCGGGCGCAGGACGGGCGAGCGCTTTCCACTTCTGATACACCGCGTGAGAAAGGTTGGTGTCGACAAAGATATCGCCGTAGCGATCCCCGGGCGCGGCGCGTTCTACGCGCACCATCTGGTGCCAGCAATGCATTCCGCTGATGGGATCGGGATGCACGGGGAAAGTGATGTCCTGGTGTACACCGGCATCGCTCCACCAGACGCGCTTGGTTTCGGGATCGGAAGTGTCGTAACTCTCCACGCCGGCTATCTGGCGCATCTTCCATTGGCCCTTGCCGACCTCTCGCAGATCGACCCATGCGCTCGACATGCGTTCCACCTGATCTTCTTTGTTAATGCGCCAGCGGCCGAGATGGTGGGAGCAGGCGACGACTCCCGGCGCGAGTCCTTCGGTGATCCAGGCGTGCAGAACGAAGTACCCGATTTCAGTGTGGACTTTCATCAGGTCGCCGGTCCGCAAGTCGCCAAACTTCTTTGCGTCGGTAGGATTCACCCACAGCGGATTCTTGTGGGATATCTCATACAGAAACTTAGCGTTTCCGGAGCGTGAGTGAATAAGGTTCGGCAAGCGAAAAATAGGAAGAAGCGTGTACACGTCGCCGCCGGAATCCTTCGGCCAGTCCACGGTTGGCATGTATTGCGGATTGAAATCTTCCGAGGCCTGACCGACAGAGGCTTCCTGCGCAGATCGGTGAATGTGGCTTCGATAATATTCGGGAAGCGTGAATTCAGGCCACTTCCAATCGGCCATGGTTTTGGCGAACAGCTCAAGCTTGCGGGATGGAGTGTTGTAGCCGACCACTGGCGCGTCATCAATCATGACGCCGATAGCTTTGCCGGCTTTAGTGATGAGCCCGTTCGGCTGCGCTTGTGAACCCTCAAGTTCCGTCGCCGGGAGCGGCTTTTCGTTCAGTTTGTAGACGTCGGTGGTGACCTGAAACGCTCCGTACTTCCGCATGTATTCCAGCGGCGTCAGACCTTCTTTTTTCGCAGTGTCGGGCAGTCCAGGTACTGAGTTCTCGAAGATCCAACCGTAATATTCATCCACCGTGAGTTTCTGTCCGGGGCGATACGGAGATTCGAACCACTGCCGGATGCCCATGGAACCGTCGGGATCGATCGCCCACGACAGGTTGATCCAGAACTCATCTTCTTCCCAGACTTCTCCCGGATTGGCTTGATAGGTGTAGTCGAACTTCTTGCCTTCGCGCTCCTGGACGACTCGCAGCACTGGCTGCCGGAAACCGATCCACTTGCTGCCATGAGTCTCCTGGCTCATCAGGTCGTGACGTTCAGAGCTGAAGCCCATCGGCAGGACGTAGTCGGCAAACCACGCGGTCTCGCTCCAGGTAGGAGTGAGGGCGGCGTGCAGTCCAACTTTCTCTTCGTCACGCAGCATCTCGATCCACGAGAAACCATCAGGGTACGTCCACACAGGATTGAAGACGCGGGTGAAGTAGGCTTCTAAACGTCCGCGGCCCTCTTTCAGAAAGTGTGGCAGCAAAAACGACATTTCATGCGTGCAGAGAGGCCACTCCTGCGGATACAGAAGTTCATTCCAGTGTTTCTGTGGCGGCGGTACTTTGAAGGGGCGGGGAACGAACTTATTCCAGGCGTTTAGATTATGGCCGCCTTCGGTGCCGACCGAACCTGTAAGCACATGCAACAGCATGAGTGCACGGGCTGACTGCCAGCCCCCGAGATTGCCCGACGCGCTGCCTCGCCATAGGTGCGAAGCGAAGCGGCTGCCAGCGGTGGCGATTTCGCGAGCGAGTTTGACGATGACGTCTGCCTTGATGCCGCTCTCTTTCTCGGCGAATTGCGGAGTGAACTTGGCATAATGTCGCTTCAAAACTTCAATCGTCGATTCGAAGCTCTGGCCCTGGGCGCGAAATCCATCGACTTCGAGATCTTCCCAGTTGGTCCAACTCTTGACGAACTTCGCGTCGTATCGATTCTCGTCAAGAATGATCTTCGCCATCGCCAGCAAAACCGCGGCTTCGGTTCCAGGATAAGTTGGCAGCCAGTAATCAGCCATGCTGGCCGTGTTCGAGAGGCGCGGATCCATGACGGCGAGCTTGGCTCCCGCCATTTTGCCGTCGATGATGCGTTGCGCGTGCGGATTGAAATAATGCCCAGACTCGAGATGAGCTGAGAGCAACAGGATGAAACGCGCATTGGCATGGTCTGGAGAGGGACGATCGGCGTAATGCCACAGCAGGTAGCCTAGACGAGCAGAGGAAGAGCAAACGTTGGTGTGTGAGTTGTGTCCGTCGATCCCCCACGCCTGAAGCGTGCGCTCCATGATGAAATCATGGCCCGGACGGCCGACATGGTACATGACTTCTTCGCCGCGGTTTTCCTGAAACGCCTTGCGAATGCGAGAACCAAAAGTTTCTAGAACCTCATCCCAGGATGTACGAGCCCATTTGCCTCCACCGCGCGGGCCAACCCGCTTCATGGGATAGAGAACGCGGTCGGGGTCGTGAATCTGATTGATGGTTGCAGGCCCTTTGGCGCAAAGGCGGCCGCGGCTGGCCGGGTGTTTGGGATTGCCCTCGAACTTCGCAACCTGTCCGGTTTCTTTGTCGATGTAGGCGAGCAGGCCACAAGCAGACTCACAGTTGAAGCAGACGGTCGGCACCAACTGGTAATGCTTTTCCACGCGGCGAGGCCATGCTTCAGAATCGTATTCGACCCAGTCATCCCACTTCTCGACTGGCGGACAAAACGAAAGATGGCTACCGTCGCGCTTGAAATCGGTCATCTAGATCTCCATGGTCTCCAACACTAACTGTTTGGCACGCTTTGTCCAGCCATCACGAAACACCATTCGAAAACGAGAAGTCCAGCCAGTGCGAGTAAGCTTGACAGGCCGACCACCAGCGGATTCGAGGCAGCCACTAAGAGAAGAATGGCTGGGAGAATGCCTCCGAGAGTGACGGCTCCTCCCCAGAAGGCACTGCTGAATGGCCCATGAGTAACCAATCGCGCGGCGTAGCGAGCGTTGTCGGTGGTGTGCGGGATCGCAACCTCTCCCAAAACCATGACGAGATGCAAAACAAGGCAGAGCAAAAGCCCGTGGGCCGCAACCGAAAGCGTTTGCTGCGAACCGCCGAGAAAGCTGGGCAGTAGAGCGAGAACTGCCGATCCGCTCAGCAACGCTTGCACGACTAAATGTGCCGGCAGCAGAGGCGTCTGCCAGAGATCGCGCCCTTCGCATTGGCCAAACAAGAACGCCGTGTATGCAGCGGCCATGAAACCGAAGAGGACCGTGCACCATAGCAAGATCGGCGCACGCGTCGAGTAGCCCGCTACGGCGGCGATCCAGAACAAGCCAGCTAGCCCGCTGTAGGCGATGAGAATGAAAGCGCCGCGAGCCAGCCAGGATTTGCTTTGCGGCGTGAATACGACGCGCAGGAAGCGCTCGGGATGATCGAGGTCCCAAACCAGCAGGACGGTTGTGATCGCGGTGAAGATCAACGCGAGAGTGGCGAGCGCAATGTCGCGCATGCGATCGGGCGCTAAAAGTCCGAGAGCCATTGCGATCGCAGGCACAGCAAGAACGCCTGAACCGATGGACTTTGTCCAGCAATAAGCGGGAACTTGCCATCCCCAAGGTCGTGCGTGGGAAACGTCATATGCCGCGACCGTGTCTCTCTGCAAAAGCGGGCTGTCAGCAGGGTAAATCGCGCCTCCGCCGTGGATGCCCGGATTGCGCTGCGACGCCATATAGAAAAGGTCGTGACGGGCAGCGGTAGGAACGATAGCAGCCTCGTCGGCGTCGATGTAATAGAGTTTGGGCTGCGTGCCTTGTTCCGGCTTGCGCACACGGACTGTCTCGCGAGCCACCAACTGAGCGACTTCGCTCGTGGTGTCGCTGAGATCGCCCGCGATGATGGCATGCTCAGGGCAGACGATTACGCAAGAAGGCTCCAATCCCACTTCGGTGCGATGAGCGCAGAAGTGGCACTTAGCCGCAGTGCCTTCATCCGGATCGATGTAGATGGAATCGTAGGGACAGGCCTGCATACACGCCTTGCAGCCAATGCAGCGGTCGGAACTGAAATCAACGATGCCGTCTTTCCGCTGGTACATCGCCGTGACCGGGCAGATGGTTACGCACGGAGGCTTCTCGCAATGATTGCAGCGCGTCACCTGAAAGACGCGGCGGGTGTTGGGAAACTGCCCTTTTTCGACGTACTTCACCCAGGTTCGGTTGACCGTCAGGGGGACATGGTTTTCGGTCTTGCAGGCCACCGTGCAAGCGTGGCAACCGATGCATTTGCGATTATCAATGACGAATCCGTATCTCATCGAATAAGGCCGGAATCGAGTGTCACATCAAGTGTCCGCGAAGGTCAACCTCTGAGAGCCTCTAGGAGCAAGAATGCCTTCATCGGAACGAATGTTGTTCCTGAATCGAGGGGCCTTCAGGCAGAATCTAAAGCACATGCCGGAATACCTTCCGGTTCCTATGAAGCTTCTTTACGGCTACGCCAAGCACTATTGGAAACTAGTGTTGCTCGCTTTGCTGCTGGCGGCGACGAACCAGATTTTCTCCCTTCTCGATCCCGTGATCTTCCGTCATGTAATTGATAGCTACGCCACGAAATATCACCAGTACACGCAGGGACAGTTCATCCGGGGCGCGGGACTACTGCTACTGGCAGCGGTTGGGGTCGCCTTTGTGTCGCGCGTGGCGAAGAACTTTCAGGACTACTACACCAACGTAATCGTACAGCGCCTGGGCGCGAAGATTTATTCCGACGGCCTGCAGCACTCATTGGAACTGCCTTACCAGGTATTCGAGGACCAGCGCAGTGGAGAGACCCTGGGCATTCTGCAAAAGGCACGCAGTGACGTCGAAAAATTCATTACCGCAGCGATCAACGTGATTTTCATCTCCGTCATTGGCATTGTCTTTGTCATGATTTATGCCTTCCGCGTTCACTGGTCGATTGCCCCGGCATTTCTTGTGACCGTGCCCCTCCTTGGAATTATCAGTTCAGTGCTAAGCCGGAAGATCAAGAGAATCCAGAAGACGATCGTTGCTGAGACGACGGGCCTTGCAGGCTCGACCACGGAATCGCTGCGAAACATCGAACTGGTAAAAAGTCTGGGTCTAGCGCAGCAGGAAGTGGATCGGCTAAACGGAATCACCGAAAAGATCCTCAAACTGGAACTGAAGAAGGTGAAGTATATCCGCAGCCTGAGCTTCATCCAGGGCACCTCAGTCAACGCGCTGCGCACCAGCATCCTGTTCCTGATGCTCTACCTGATCTTCCGGCAGGAGATCACGATCGGACAGTTCTTCTCGTTGATGATCTATTCGTTTTACATCTTCACTCCTTTGCAGGAACTAGGGAACGTCATCAATATTTACCGGGAGACTGAAGTATCGCTGCAGAATTTCCAGAAGATTCTCGACACGCCGCGCGATCCGAAGCCATCGAATCCTGAGCCGCTGGAAGAATTAATGACGCTCAACTTTGAGAAAGTGAGCTTTCAGCATCAGAGTTCTTCGGTCCTGGCTCTCGACGAAATTACCTTCGGCGCGGCGCGGGGAGACACCGTGGCGTTTGTGGGCCCGTCGGGTGCCGGGAAATCGACGCTGGTCAAGTTGCTGGTTGGCTTGTATCCGCCGAAGTCAGGCGAGATTCTCTATAACGGAATTCCGTCCGACCGCGTGGCTCTGGATTTGCTCCGCGAGAAAATTGGCTTTGTTACTCAGGACACGCAGCTGTTCTCGGGGTCCATCCGAGAAAATTTACTCTTCGTCAATCCGAATGCGACTGACGAAGAATGTATGCAAGTGTTGCACCAGGCCGCGACGCAGAGTTTGCTGTCCCGCGCCGACCGGGGACTGGATACGCTCATCGGAGAAGGCGGGGTAAAGGTGTCGGGAGGGGAGAAGCAGCGCCTCTCAATTGCTCGCGCCCTCCTACGTCATCCGCAGCTTCTGGTATTTGACGAGGCAACATCCTCTCTTGATTCGCTCACGGAGGAAGAGATCAGTCGCACCATTCGCGAAGTCGCCACTAATCAGGAAGCGATTACCATCTTGATCGCGCATCGATTGTCCACGGTGATGCATGCAGACTGTATTTACGTATTAGAGCGTGGTCACATCGTGGAATCTGGCCGTCACGAGGACCTGGTTGCGCAGAAGGGCTTGTACTACGCGATGTGGCGACAACAGGTGGGCGAACGCGAGATGCAGAAGCTTTCGAGTGGAGCGAAGTAACCGCCATTGCGGCGCTGCCTCCAGTAGACCAATTCATACTGGCGAAGGAAAGCCCCGGATCGCCGAATATCCGCCTCCTATCTCTTTTCGGGTCTCGATCCACATAGCCACATAGTCGTGACCGCCAATTAGGTAGAGTTGCTGCCCGTGTAATACCATCGCCCGTCTGCTACTGTGAGCGAGAAGCGAGGCGAGGCGCAAGGATGATCGAGGACGAAGCGTCGGGCGATGTTACGAGGCGCGAATTTATGACTACGACCGGTAAGTTCTCTGCGGCCGCTGCTGCAGGCTTTATGTTGGGCAAGCTTGGGTCCGTGGCTCCCGAAGCGTCGGGGACCGTGTCGCCAGTGGTGGCGAAAAACGCCTCCGATCTTTCCAATCTGATTCGCTCAAAGCGAGTGTCCTGTCGAGAAGTGATGACGGCGTATCTCGATCAAATCGAGCGTTTCAATCCCAAGGTCAACGCGATCGTGTCGCTGCAGAGCCGTGATGTATTGCTGCAACAGGCGGAGGAACGCGATCAGCAATTGGCCCGAGGGGACTACAAAGGGTGGATGCATGGTTTTCCGCATGCGGTCAAAGATCTCGCCGCGACCAAGGGCATTCGCACCACGCAGGGCTCACCATTAGCCGACGTGGTGCCACAAAAAGACGCATTGTTCGTCGAGCGATTAAAAAGAAGCGGCGCCATTATCATCGGCAAGACAAACGCTCCTGAGTTCGGACTCGGTTCGCAGACCTACAATTCGATTTTCGGAACTACCCTCAACGCCTATTCGCAATCAAAGTGTGCGGGCGGCAGCAGCGGCGGAGCGGCGGTGTCACTCGCGCTGCGCATGGTTCCAGTAGCCGACGGCAGCGACATGATGGGATCGCTACGCAATCCTGCCGCTTTCAACAATGTCATTGGATTCCGGCCGTCCTTCGGACGCGTCCCGTCAGGTGGAGACGCTGAGTTGTTCTTCGAGACGTTGAGCACTGCAGGCGCTATGGGAAGGAGCGTTACCGATGTTGCCATGCTGTTGTCAGTGATGGCAGGTTCGGATGCGCGAGCGCCGTTTGCTATCGAAGAAAACCCCGCACAGTTTGCCGAGCCGTTGAAGCGGGACTTCAAGGGTACGCGCCTGGGATGGATGGGGAATTACAACGGCTATCTCGCGATGGAACCTCGCATCATGGAATTGTGCGAGAGTTCATTCAAGGCATTCGAATCAATTGGGTGCAGCGTTGACTCGGTTCAACCCGATTTCCCTCCGGAAAAGATGTGGCAGAGTTGGCTTACACTTCGCCATTGGCTGACGGCGGGAGACTTAGGGGAATTTTACAAAGACCCGTCGAAGCGAGAAAAGTTGAAGCCGGAGGCGCAATGGGAGATCGAGGGCGGCCTCAGTCTCACCGCAGCCGAGGTCTACGCAGCCTCGGTCGCTCGATCGGAATGGTATCGCGCAATGGGCAAGCTGTTTCAGACGTACGATTATTTGTTGCTGCCGACCGCGCAGGTGTTTCCCTTCGACGCGCAAACCCATTGGCCGAAGGAAATCAACGGCAAAAAGATGGACACCTACCATCGGTGGATGGAAATAGTGATTGGCGGGTCGCTGTCAGGCCACCCCGTGATCAATGTTCCCGTCGGTTTCAACCCTGCGGGCCTCCCGATGGGAATGCAGATCATTGGAAAGAATCACGCCGACCTCGCGGTGCTTCAGATCGGGTACGCATACGAACAAGCCACGAATTGGGTGGCGAACCATCTGCCTCCGCTGCTGCAATCGGCCTGAAGAAGCCGTATCAGTCTATTCCGGACCCGTAGCAACAGGTCGGGTGGCGTTTTCTTCCAGAATCGCCTGCCAGTTTAGAATCGCGTTCCAGACCAGGCGATGGTCGCCGCGATTCAAATCGCGGTGCATGGGGTTGAAGTTAAACGTGATGACATGCCCGCGACCCACGGGTGTGTCCAGAATCGCGGGACGACCGATCAGTTGACTCTCTCCCCACGCCTGTCCACTCACCACGAATGGCTGTTCGTCTTGCGCACCCCACTCCATAACGATGTCTGTACGGTCGCTGGGGCCGTCCAGGCAAGTCGTGCAATAGGCCATGCGCAACCAGCGGCGAGGGACGTCATAGAGTGGAAAATTCTGCCGGAACACCCATGTTTCCACTGGATAGCCGTACGCCAGCGGATGCTCGGGACGATCGAACGTCACGCGCACGTGCGCGCCCGGGGTGCGGGTGGCAGCTTCCTGCGCGGCAGCTGCAGACTCGGTGCCTCCGCCCTGGCTGCTGCGCGGAACGCCACCAGAAGATCGCCGTACACCGCGTACGATGCCACCCTCCAAGGCAAGCATCGAGCCGCTGCCGAGCGTGACCATAAGGCCGCCGCTCTCCACGAACTGTTGGATTTTCGCGAGCCCTTCGTATCCGATACCGCCGGTAATGTCGTCAGATTCCGCGGGCGTACCGAAGCTTGGTGTCTGCGGAGTTTTCTGGAAAGGCATCGGTCCCCAGGCTTTCGGCAATCCGACGATTTGCTCCGCGAGTTCGAGGTCGACGTGGCCATAAAGGAGAACGTCGATTTGGTCGCGCAGATTTCCTTTGCGAATGTCTTCATCGCGAAGATAGGTGTATGGCACTTTGCGCTGGTCAAGAATGTAACGAATCCATCCGATGGAATCGGTGTCGGCCCAGGGCACCCAGAGCCCGAGGCGAGGCGTCTTCTCAACGTGACTGGGGACGTCAGGTTCAGCTGCGGTTTCCGAGAAATCGAGGCCGAGTTCCGCCGCGACTCCGTGAATCGCATCGGATATGCCTGCTTGTGATGGAAGGATCCACGATCCTTCGGCGTATTCGGTTCCGCCGCTCGTGAATGAATGTTCCGCAACTTTGATCACGAATCGCGACAGGCGGTAGCGAGCCGCCAGTAGACTCTCTTGCCCGGTATCTTTTAGTAGAAAAACAGGCCCCGATCCCGCGATGTTGCCTGCCGGATGCGGCGCCTCCGTCAGTGGCGCCAGAGTTGCAGAACGAACGGACACGTCGGCGGTCGCGATGGCCTGTAAATGATAGTGAGCGGGAAACTCCCAGGAAACGTCATCGTAGGGTTCGCCACCGTCCTTGGGATAGTGTTGCGGGGTGAGCAGATCAACCGCGTAGTTGCGATAAGGCTGATCAAGACGGACGATGTAAGTTCCAGCAGGAAAGTCTCCGTCTTTTAAGTGCACTGACGACTGCAAGCGGCCAACTTCGATGTGTTGCGCGATAAGGTGGCCTACCATCTGCGCCACGCGCATGCGATCGCCCTGATCTTCGGGAATGAGGATCGCGTAGGGCAGCTCGTTCACCCCCTTTTGCCAGGAATTCCAATTCTTTTTATAGAAATTGTGCAGCATCTCTTTCGAATTGCGCGCCGAGTAATCGAGCGCCATGAGCGCTCCCGTCTCCTGGTAGTTGAGATTGTCGCGAGCTGACCAGAGGAACTGCGGTGGAGGCGGCACCAGGTCGTACCATTCGGGGCGAGTACGCTTCGCGCTGATCACACGCTTCATGGTCTCGGCGCTTCCGTTCCCGAAGGTTTCGTAGCCGCGCCCAATGCTGTTGTGGTTCATGGCTACGGAATCCAGATAGAGATGGCTGAAAGCCTCACCGAAGTTCCATGTGGAAACTCCGGGCATACCTAGAGCAGTCATGGTCTGCACTTCGTGAAAGCTGAGCTCAAGGAACTCGTCGTAAGTAATGGGATCAATGTTGGGGTTGTAAGGCCCAGTGCCGTTCCACGTCATCATCAGCGGACTGCCTTCGTGCAAATCATGGACGACCGTCGGATGCCACTCATGAAACATGCGATGTACGGCTTTGGTGGTCTCATGCGTCTGCTGGTGCGTGTCACGATTGATGTCCACGAAGGCGTATTTAGACCAATACGGCGGAGACTGTCGAGGAAGAGAAGGACGGTCGGTTTTGCCTTTTAGGTAACGATAGAACCAGTCCACCATCTTGTCGCGGCCATCAGGATTTGATACGGGGTTGATCAGCACGACGAGATTCTGGCGGATGTTTCGAATCATGGGCTGTTCGGAGACCGCGAGACGATAGGCCAGTTCGAGCATGGCCTCGGTCGAGCCGGTCTCATCCGAATGGAGCGCTGCGTTGAAGTAGTAAATTGGACGGGACTGCGAGATTAGTTGCTCGGCGGCCGCCGGGTCAGTACGTCGAGGGTCCGCGAGATCTGCCGTAGCCTGCTTCAGGCGATCCAGATCCCGAATACCGGCTTCATCTGCAATCGCGACCATCAGGATCTCGCGTCCTTCTTCACTCTGGCCCAGGGTGAAGACGCGGACGCGAGGCGAGGCTGCCGCCAACGCGCGGCAATAGGCATAGGCTTTGGCTGTCCCAACCAGCTCACCCGGCGCGCCTGGAATCCTTCCCAGGAAAGCCATCGGCGATGGCACGGTCGATGACTGTGGCAGGTACGCCACCGAGGGCGAGACGTAGTGCGGATCGGTCGTGGCCGAGGCGATGGCCTGAATGGAGCCCGGTTCCGGCGTGTCGGGAGCAGTGTTTACTTGGGCATCAGATTGAACCGCCAGGTACGACACTAGCGCTAACGTGACCAATGCGAACCGGGACATGCGAGCCTCCGTCCTCGCGAACAACACTGCTTCCAGCTTTGATGGCGAGGGCGAAAGCGAGTTTACTACGGGCGATTAGGAAAGACGTGGCTCCAGAATGTTGAACATGCTAGCCTGTGGCCCCGCAGGAGGGCGTTGCCGCCAGGAGGACGCTATGCATTGGACGCAGGTTTACGATCCGCTTGGTCACTGGTGGTTATCGACGGCAGTCGCGGCTCTTCCGATCATTGTGCTTTTTAGCTTGCTGGCCGGCCTCAAAGTCAAGCCGCACTGGTGCGCGATGGCGGGAGCACTTACCGCGATTACCGTCGCGGTCCTGTTCTTTCACATGCCTCTTTTGCTGGCCGCAGCGAGTTTTACTTACGGTGTGGCCTTCGGCATTCTAAAAATCGCATGGATTGTGCTGGCCGCGGTTTATCTCTACGACATTTCGGTTGAGACGGGCCAGTTTGAAATCATGAAGGAGTCCGTGGCAGGCATCACGGCCGACCGGCGCCTGCAGGTCTTACTGGTGGCGTTTTGCTTCGGCGCATTCATCGAGGGCGCCGCCGGATTCGGCGCTCCCGTGGCGATTGCGGGGGCTTTCATGATCGGATTGGGGTTCAAGCCATTTCACGCGGCCGCCCTTAATCTGATTGCCAACACGGCACCTGTAGCCTGGGGAGCGATCGGTACGCCCGTGCATACGCTAGCCGCTGTCACGGGCCTGCCCGAATCCGATCTCAACGCGATGATCGGTCGCATCCTTCCGTTTACCGCCGTGATCGTCCCTTTCTGGCTGGTCCGAACCATGGTGGGTTGGGAGGAAACCTTTGAGGTGCTTCCCGCAATCGCGGTCGTGGGATTCTCGTTCGGCCTGACGCAATACTTCTGGTCCAATCACGTTGACAGTAATCTCGTGGATATCATGGGCGGCGTCGCATCGATTCTGGCCCTGCTGATATTTCTCCGTTTTTGGAAACCAAAAAAGATTTGGCGCTTTGAATACGACGAAAAGCCAGCGCCACTGCCACCCCCAACCCAGGCGATTGACGACCAAGTCGGAGGCCACTGGGATGCCAACGAGTTTGACGGATATCTGAAGGCACGCACTTATCCGCGCTCGCAAGTCCTGAAAGCGTGGATGCCTTTCGCGATTCTTTCTGTGTTTGTGCTGCTTTGGGGTTTGCCATCGATCAAACTGGCAATGAACCGTGCGACGACGCCTGCTTTTTCCGTTCACTTGCCGGATGGCACTTTGCGTCCCGGTCCGCCGGGATGGGACTTTCCGTATCTGCACAATGCGATCTATCGATCCGCTCCGGTAGTCACGAAACCGACTCCGGAAGCCGCCCGCTATGACTTCAACTGGCTGTCCGCAACTGGCACAGCCTGTTTCCTTGCTGCCATCGTGTCCGGTCTGGTGCTCGGGCTGTCTCCGGTGCGGTTGCTAAAGATATTTTGGCGAACCCTGGTGCGAATGCGGCTCGCCATGGTCGCCATATCGTTCATGCTCGGTCTGGGATACATAACTCGATACGCGGGACTCGACGCAGTATTGGGATTAGCATTCACCCGCACGCGATGGTTTTATCCGTTTTTCGGAACTTTTCTTGGCTGGCTAGGTGTCGCGCTGACCGGCAGCGACACGTCCTCCAATGCGCTGTTCGGCAGCTTGCAGCGAATCACTTCGCAGCAACTGGGGATTGATCCCGTGCTTATGTGCGCCGCGAACAGTGCCGGTGGAGTGATGGGCAAGATGGTGGACGCGCAATCCATTACCATAGCCACAGCGGCGACCGAGCAAGTGGGCAACGAAGGCGTCATCTTTCGCTTTGTGGTTTGGCATTCCATTGCTCTGGGATCGATAGTAGGCATTATCGTGATGCTCTACGCTTATGTTTTCTCGCACGCCGTACCACATGGATTGACGTTCGTGAGGTGATATCTATCGCCGGCAGGAGTTTGATGAGCAAAGCGTCCAGGGTTGCGTCTCCGCGAGTCCTTAACATTGCAGACTTGCGGACGATAGCTCAGAAGCGCCTCCCTAAAGTTGTCTTCGATTACCTCGATGGCGGCGCCGACAGCGAGATTACATTACGCGACAATTGCAGAATATTCGATACGGTAACTTTTCGCCCGCGGCAAGCGGTCTCACTGCCTGCTTGTGATCTACGCACGACGGTGTTGGGTTCTGAAATCTCCCTTCCTGCAATGCTGGCTCCGGTGGGATACAGCCGACTGATGCATCCGGACGGAGAGCAAGGCGCCGCACGAGCCGCAGGCGCGGCAGGTACGGGCTACATTCTGTCCACGATCTCGGGACATAGGCTTGAAGACGTGCGCACTGCTTCCAAGGGGCTGGTTTGGTATCAGCTTTATATTATTGGCGGGCGCGAGGTTTCCGAAGGCACCATCGAACGCGCTCGAAACGCAGGCTATTCGGCCCTGGTGGTCACTATCGATACGCCGGTCGCCGGGCTGCGCGAGCGAGACTACCGCAACGGCATGAATCCACTCTTGAACGGAAATATATTCCAGAAGATTCCATACTTGCCGAACTTGTTGGCCCATCCTTCCTGGCTAGCCGGCTTTTTGCTCGACGGCGGCGTTCCTGATCTTCCCAATATTGTGATTCCCGGCCAAGGCCCGATGCCGCTGATTGATGTGGCCGCCGCCTTAGCCGCTTCCGCGGTTACTTGGAGTGATATGCGTTGGATTCGCGAAGCCTGGCGCGGTCCGATTGTCATGAAAGGTGTCTTGACCGGGGAAGACGCCCGACGAGCTATTGACGAGGGTGCTTCTGCCATCGTGGTGTCGAACCACGGCGGCCGCCAACTGGATCATTCGCCTCCCACGCTCAGAATATTGCCAGAGGTGGTTGCGGCCGTGAACAAGCAAGTGGAAGTGTTCATGGATGGCGGGATTCGCAGGGGTACCGATATCGTCAAAGCAATTTGCCTGGGAGCAAGAGCAGTTCTGATGGGGCGGGCTTGCGCCTACGGCTTAGCAGCAGCGGGAGAAGCCGGCGTGGCGCGAGCCTTAGCGTTGTTACGCGCCGATGTGGAGCGGACCCTCAGGCTGCTGGGATGCGCTTCTGTCGCGCAACTGGACCGCTCATACCTGAATGTCCCCGCCTGGGACGGCTTCTGAAGCGCAAAAATTCCAGAAAGAGAGTTGCGCCGCTTCTGCCGATTTGATTTATTCTGCTCCTTCCGCCACGGAGACTGCCAATTGATTCCTACGCGTCGTTTGGTTCCCGTTATTCTCGCCTGTTCCTTAGTTCTCGTGTTTGCCCACGCCGCTTCTTCCCAACAATTCCCTGAGAATACCTATCAGGGGTTGCGCTGGCGCATGATTGGCCCCTTTCGCGGAGGGCGTACGCGAGCTCTGAGCGGCGTGCCTGACCAGCCGAATGTCTTTTACATCGGACAGGTGAACGGCGGAGTCTGGAAGTCGGACGACTATGGCCGTACCTGGAACCCGATCTTCGATTCCCAGCCAACGCAGTCGATCGGCGCCATCGCGATTGCTCCCTCCGATCCGAATGTCATTTATGTTGCCAGCGGGGAAGGTTTGCATCGCCCAGATCTTTCCGTCGGAAATGGAATTTACAAATCAACGGACGCTGGAAAAACCTGGACGCATTTGGGTCTCCGCGAGGGACAACAGATTCCGGCCCTGGTGGTTGATCCTCGGGATCCAAACCGTCTAGTGGCCGCTGTATTAGGACATCCTTATGGCGCCAGCGAAGAACGCGGAATCTATCGCTCCACCGACGGAGGCAACACCTGGAAAAAGGTACTCTCTAAAGACCAGAACACAGGCGGATCGGATGTGGAGATCGATCCCTCGAATCCGGACGTTTTGTACGCGGCGCTCTGGGAAGCGCGCGAGGGTCCGTGGGAAGACAACAACCTGTTCAATGGAACAGGCGGCGGTCTTTTCAAATCGACTGACGGAGGCGAGACCTGGAACCCGTTGACCAAGGGCCTGCCGACGAATTTGGTGCAGATCAACGTCGCCATTGCACCGAGTGATCCCAAGCGACTTTATGCCACATTGGCTACCACAGACCGCGAAGGACTTGGGGTCTATCGTTCCGACGATGCCGGCGAGAGTTGGTCTCACGTCACTACGGATCCGCGAGCCGGCATGCGAATCGGCGGCGGCGATCTTCCGATTCCGAAGGTGGATCCTAAGAATCCGGATGTCGTTTACAGCACCAGCATCGTGACCATGAAATCCACTGACGGAGGCAAAACGTGGATCAGTTTTCGCGGAGCACCTGGTGGCGATGACTACCAGAACATCTGGATCAATCCTCACGACGGCAACACGATTTTGCTGGTCAGTGATCAGGGCGCGATTGTGACGGTGAACGGCGGGAAGACCTGGGGCTCCTGGTACAACCAGCCCACCGCGCAGCTTTATCACGTCGGCGTCACCAATACTTTTCCTTATCGCGTTTGTAGCGGCCAGCAGGAGAGTGGGTCAGTGTGCATCCTGAGTCGCGGCAATGATGGCGAGATCACGTTTCGCGATTGGCATCCCGTTGGAGTGATTGAGTACGGATATGTCGCTCCCGATCCTCTTGATCCAGATGTAATTTATGGCGCAGGTCGCAGCGAGGTCTCAAGATTCCATTGGTCCACAGGGCAGGTGCAAAACATCACGCCAATTCCTCTGCGCACCGGGAAGTATCGCGCGAACCGCACCGAACCCATCATGTTTTCTCCGCTGAATCCTCACGTGATGTACTACGCCGCGAATGTCCTGTTCAAGACAACGGATGGGGGAGAGAACTGGGAGACGATCAGTCCTGATTTGACGCGCGAAGCGCCGGGCGCGCCGCCGAGCGTGGGCAAACTGTTTCCGGAAGGCGCCGACAAGCAGCGCGGGGTCATCTACGCGGTCGCACCGTCATTCAAGAACGAAAGCACTCTCTGGGCCGGGACCGATGATGGCCAAGTATGGAACACTCGCGATGCAGGCAAGCATTGGAACAACATCACCCCACCCGATCTGACGCCCTGGAGCAAAGTGACCCAGATCAGCGCATCGCACTTCGATGACGCGTCAGCCTACGTGTCAGTGAGCCGCTTCCGCATCGATGATCTCCGGCCCTACATCTATCGCACTCGCGACGGTGGGAAGTCTTGGCAGACCATTACAACTGGACTGCCGTCCGACGCTCCGGTCGATACGGTACGGGAAGATCCCGAGCGCAAGGGACTCTTATTTGCCGGGACCGAAAATGCGGTGTGGGTATCTTTCGACGACGGAGACCATTGGCAATCACTGCAATTGAATCTGCCACACACATCGATGCGCGACTTGTGGGTCCATGAGGATGATCTGATCGTGGCGACTCACGGTCGGGCATTCTGGATTCTGGATGACATCACTCCCTTACGCCAATTGGCTGCCAGCGTCGTTCAAGCGGACGCAACGCTATTTCGGCCCGGCAACGCGTACCGGGTTCGTCGAGACACGAATCCTGACACGCCGATTCCGCCGGACGAACCCACGGCCTTGAATCCTCCGCACGGCGCCATTCTCGACTATTACTTGGCGAAGCCAGCGTCAGGGCCGGTAACGCTCGAGATTCTTGACTCCGCAGGCAAACTGGTACGGCGATACTCCAGCGCGGATAAACCTGATGTAACCGAAGAGCAATTGAAGAGTCAGCTGATCCCTCTATATTGGATTCGCATGCCAAAGGTTCTATCCACAGAACCTGGAATGCATCGCTGGGTGTGGGATATGCATTATCCCGACCCGGTTGCAACGCAGCACGGGTATCCGATTGCCGCGATTCCGGGAGACACTCCTCGTGAGCCGCAGGGGCCACACGCCCTCCCCGGAAAATACTCGGCGCGGCTCACTGTTAACGGGCATTCCTACACCGAGCCATTCACGGTGGTGATGGATCCGCGAGTGAAGACGACAACTGCGGGGCTTACGCAGCTGTTCGAGTTAGAGACTCGTCTGGCCGCGCTGCTAACGCGGACTTCTCAGGCCGTCATACAGGCGCGCTCCATGCGTACGCAAGCGCAGGGGCTCGAGGGCAAGGCCACAGGTTCCACGGCAGACGCTCTCAAGAGTTTTGATCAGAAAGTTGGGGCAGTGCTCCAGAGCGCAGTGCCTTCAGCAACTACGCAGACTCCTACGCTGACTCGAGTCAACGGAGCCGCCTCAACCCTGTATGCGGACGCGACGCGCGCCGACGCTCCTCCGACCAAGGCTCTACTGGATGCGACCGCCAGCGCGGAACAAGAGGCCACCACGGTGGTAAAGAGCTTCGATGCCATCAACAGTGCTGATCTGCCCGCATTGAATCAGTTGTTGCGTGGAGTGAACTTACCTGAGATTCGCGGAACCACAGATTCACAGCCCGGTGACGACGACGCCGATGTGGAATAGATCGACTCTTCGTCTTCGAGCTTTTTCCTGGAGGACTAGTCACGTGCGAAAGACCGCCGTCTTGTTAGTTGTAGTGTGCCTAAGCGCTTTTGCGTCGGGTCAGAAGAAGAATCAATCGAAGCCGGCAGGATCGGGAAAGTCCAAGCAGAATGTTGCCAGCGATAAAGCCCTCGCAGCGAGCACCGATGCGAAAGCCGATCAAGACGATGACAAAGAGTCCAAGGGGCCCTGGAAGGGCCTGGAATATCGGCTAATCGGCCCCTATCGTGGCGGGCGCGTTGTGGCTGTGTCGGGCGTTGTCGGACAAAGCGACACCTACTACTTTGGTTCGACGGCCGGCGGAGTGTGGAAGACCACCGACGGTGGATTGAACTGGAAGCCGATTTTCGATAAGCAAAAAGATGCTTCGCCTGCGATTGGCGCTATCGCCGTCTCGGAGTCCGATCCTAACGTGATTTATGTCGGAACCGGCGAAGCTTGCATTCGCGGCAACATCGTCGGCGGAAATGGTGTTTACAAATCCATTGATGCGGGCAAGACGTGGAAGTTTGCAGGGCTCGGCGATACCCATGCCATCGGCCGATTGATCGTTGATCCCAAGAATCCCGATATCGCTTTCGTCGCGGCCTTGGGACACCCTTTCGGCGACAACGAAGAGCGCGGAATCTTCCGAACACACGACGGCGGCAAGACCTGGGATAAGGTCCTCTACAAAGATACGAAGACGGGAGGCATCGATATCACCTTCGATCCCAGCAACTCCAACATTCTCTTCGCCGGGATGTGGCAGGCACGGCGCACTCCTTGGGGCATGGACAGCGGTGGCCCTGGTAGCGGTCTGTATCGCTCGATCGATGGTGGCACCACCTGGAAACAACTTAAAGGGCACGGGCTGCCCGAAGGGACTCTTGGGCGCATCGGTGTCACTGTGTCGGGTGCAAATCCGAACCGCGTGTGGGCCGTAATCGAAGCAGAAAAGGGCGGTATCTATCGCTCGGATGACGGCGGCGACAGTTGGCAACTTCTCACTGACGATCATCGGTTCCGGCAGCGCGCATGGTACTACTCGCACATTTTCGCTGATCCGAAGTCTGCCGATTCGGTTTACATACTGAATACTGCAATCTACCGTTCGAATGACGGGGGAAAGACCTTCGCGCGCGTGCCGGCTCCGCACGGGGACAATCACGGCCTGTGGATCGATCCTACCAATCCCCAGCGCTTGATTAACGGCAACGATGGCGGGGCGACGGTTTCAACCAATGGCGGCGCGAGTTGGACCACGCAGTACAACCAGCCCACAGCGCAGTTCTATCACGTCAGCACCGACAATCGTTTTCCCTATTTCATGTACGGCGCGCAGCAGGATAATTCGACCGTTGCGATTGCCAGTGCGAGTCCCAACGGCGCGATTGACCGTCCCGACTGGTATGACGTCGGCGGCGGCGAGAGCGGCTACATCGCCGCAGATCCGAACGATCCGATGATCGTTTACGCCGGGTCCTACGGCGGCGAAATCAGCCGCTACAATCATCGAACGGGAGAGACACAGGCAATCAATCCCTGGCCTGTAAATCCCATTGGATGGCCCGCTGCCGATGTGAAGCATCGCTTCCAGTGGACTGAGCCCATCGTTTTTTCGCCGCACGATCCGAAGACGCTTTACTTCGCTGGGGAAGTACTCTTCAAAACGACAGACGCGGGCATGACCTGGGCCATCATCAGTCCCGACCTTACCCGTAACGACAAGAGCAAGCAGCAGGCGTCCGGCGGACCGATCACGAAAGACAACACGGGAGTCGAGGTCTACGACACCATCTTCTCGGTCGTAGAGTCTCCAGTGCAAAAAGACTTGATCTGGGTTGGCACCGACGACGGACTCGTGCAACTGACTCGCGATGGTGGCAAGCATTGGGAAAATGTAACGCCAAAAGCCATGCCGGATTGGGGTACCGTAAGCATGGTCGAGGCCTCTCCCCACGATGCGGGTACGGTCTATATTGCTGTGGAGCGCCACAAGCAAGACGACTTCGCTCCGTACATCTTCAAGACCAACGATTTCGGCAAGAGTTGGACGAAGCTTACTGACGGTATTCCGTCCAACAACTACGTGCATACTGTTCGCGTAGATCCTCGCCGTGCCGGATTGCTTTTCGCCGGAACGGAAATGGGAGTCTATGTTTCCTTCGACGACGGTACGCACTGGCAGTCTTTGCAGCTCAATTTGCCGCCTGCGCCGGTGAACGATCTGGTGGTCAAGAACTATGACCTGGTCGTGGCCACCCACGGCCGAAGTTTCTGGGCGATTGACAACATTACTCCGCTCGAGCAGTACACCGAATCCATCGCGCAGCAGGACGTACATCTGTTCACTCCCGGTCCGGCGAGCCATACCGTCTTTGGAGGTTCGCCCTTTGCTTCCGGAAATGCCGGCAAGAACCCACCGGCTGGTGCGGTCATCGATTATTGGTTGAAGACCGAACTGAAGAAACCGGACGAGAAGAAGCCTTCCGGTGAGGATGATAAGAAAGCCGAAGCCGAAGAGTCGCAGATCACGCTCGAGATTCTGGACTCCTCCGGCAAAGCCATCCGCAAATTTCCCAAAAAGGCTGAAGAGGACGGCCCGGATGAAGGCGAAGGCCGTCGAGACAAGAGTGCAGGAAAGTTACCCTCCGATGCAGGGTTAAACCGCTTTGTATGGGACCTGAAATATGAGGGGTCGAGCAAAGTTCCGCACGCTCCTTTATGGGCGGGAAGCAACGATGGTCCTGAAGCTTTGCCGGGCACTTATCAGGTTCGGCTGACAGTTCTCGGTAAGAGCTATACCGCGCCGCTCGAGGTGAAAGCCGATCCCCGTTCGACTGTGAGCCAGGCAGACCTTGAGAAGCAGTTCGATCTGCTGATGAAGATTCGGGAGAAGCTCAACCAGACCGACGATACAGTCAATCAGATCCGCGATCTGCGCGCACAGATCAACGGCATCAACACGCGGTTAAAAGACGATCCCCGTGAGAAGGCTATCGCGGATGCGGGCAAGGCGCTCGATAAGAAGATGACGGAGGTCGAAGAAGCGCTAATCCAGACCAAGGCCAAGAGCGGGCAAGATGTTTTGAATTACCCCATTCGCCTCAATAATCAGCTCGCAGCTCTGGGAGGCGTGGTTGCCAGCGCAGATTCTGTGCCGACACAGCAGTCCTACGAAGTATTCGACATGCTAAGCAAAGCCATCGATGAGCAAACGGCCAAGTGGAAGCAGATTGTCGCAACTGATGTTAGCGCCTACAACAACCTGGTGAAGCAGCAGGATGTTCCGGCGCTGATGGTAATGAAGGCGTCCGCCGGTCAGTAACGGCGTTCTCGCAGGCTATCCGCCGTGGGCGCAAAAGAATTGCTCGCGGTGTTCTTGATCGCGAAACGCTTCGACTCCGCCCGGCCGCGTGGTGGAGAGAGCGCCCGCCAGGTTGCCGGCCTTGAGGCAGGTGAGCAGATCGGCGCGCAAAACATATTGCGAGAGAAATCCGGCATCAAAACTGTCCCCGGCGCCCACGGCGTCGACCGGACTTACCCGAGTTGCGGAGCTTTTGAAACGTTCGTGTCCACGCTGAGCCAGGGACCCCTCCTCCCCTAACTTCACCACTACCAGTGGGACCTTTTCAGCCAGGCGCTTCACGGCTTCCTCGAGATCATCGGTTCCGGCGATCTTCCGCGCCTCGCGCGCGTTAGGCAAAAAGACGTCGACATAGGGCCACAACGGCTCTAGGCCCTGCCACGAGTCGTCGGGGTCATCATTGGTGTCAAGAGAGGTCGTCAGCCCCGATTCCTTGAGTCTCTTGAATAGTTCGACCGCTCTCGAGCGTAGATTGTTTTGCAGAAAGTATGACGAGAAATGGAAGTGCTTCGAATCGGAAAGGTATTCAAAGTCGAGGTCCTCGTACGCCAGTTCGGCGATCGTGCCTGCGTAGGTGACCATATTCCGCCACTTGTCGCGCTGCAGGACCACGGTCAAGCCGGTTTGCGACGCACTTCGACAGGTTTGAACTCGTGAAATATCAACGCCACTTTTTTGCAGGTAGCCGAGCGCTATCTGACCCAAGGGATCGTCCCCGATCAGGGAAATGAAGCCCACTCGACGTCCGAGAGCAGCGAGATTGTGCGCAACAATCGTCGATGAACCTCCCAGCGTCAGCATCATGCGCTCGGCAAGAAGCTCACGCTCGGGAGGAAGCTCCTCCGGCAAGCCATAGAGGATCAGATCGAGGTTGAGTTCTCCGGCAACTGTGACGTCGAAGCGTGGCATCGGCAGGGACATGATAACGAAAGCCATCGCTCGCGGACGGTAAAATGCAGGTGTGCCAAAGGATCTCTATCGCGGACGATTAGCCCCCTCTCCCACAGGCTTACTACATGCCGGGCACGCCCGTACCTTCTGGACCGCTTACAAACGGGCGCGCGAGCACGGCGGCATACTAGTGTTCCGCAACGAGGATCTCGATCCCCAACGCTGCAAGCCGGAGTTTGTGGATGCGATGCTCGAGGATTTGCGTTGGCTCGGCATCCGCTGGAACGAAGGCGACGACTGCGGTGGCCCGTATGGACCTTACTCGCAAAGCCAACGGCGAGCGCTTTACCTGGCGGCTTGGCGCCAACTGCGCGACCTGGGGGCAATTTATCCGTGCACATGCTCTCGCAAAGACGTCGCCATGTCTGCGTCCGCGCCGAATGAAGGAGATGACGAGCCTCTCTATTCCGGACGCTGTCGCTCCCGCACCGACGCGGCTGCGTTTGAGGAACCAGCGGGAGTGAATTGGCGCTTCCGAGTCCCCGATGACGAGAAGATCGCTTTGACCGACCTTCACCTTGGAACCCACGATTGGACTGCGGGACACGATTTCGGAGACTTCGTCGTCTGGCGACGCGATGACGTGCCGGCATATCAACTGGCGGTAGTGGTAGACGACGCCCATATGCGAATCACTGAGGTAGTTCGCGGCGCCGATCTTCTGAAATCAACCGCACGCCAGCTATTGCTCATGCGCGCTCTGAACCTACCGACTCCCTCGTACTATCACTGCGATCTGGTCCGCGACAACTCAGGCGCACGGTTGGCCAAGCGCCACGACGCTCTTAGCATCAGACATCTCCGCGAGCAGGGCTGGACTCCTGCTCAGGTGGTTGGGATTTAGCCAGGCGGACGCCTCTGCTGTTATACAATTCGCGCACGCGGCCCGTTTGCCGCGCCTTCCTTCCCATGACCGACGCTGGAATTTCTGTTCCGATCGAAGGAGCCTGGCAGCTGCAATCCTACGCGCGCGGTGACGTCTCAACTGCCGTCACCGGTGTTCTGTTGCTGACCGCAGGTCAATGGTCGACCCTTTATTTCGTGCCCCAAGCAACGTCCGGAGAATATTGGGGAAGCGGCGAGTGTGGGCGATATACATTGCGAGGCGACCGCTTGACGTTCTTTCACCGTTACACCTTCCAAGGGGGAGGAGACCAGCCCATCGTGACGAACCTGGATTCGCAAATCGTGGAAGAATGCAGGATCGAGGCGTCCGGAGATCAACTCACCATCTACTTTCCCAGCGGAAGTGTCATCCGCTGCCGGCGTCACCAAGAATGACTAGACCTCCGGAAGGTGCACGCCCGGAATCGTTTCACCTACGGCGCGAGATCGGCCTTGGGGGACTAGTGGCCACCGGCGTAGCGGCGATGGTAGGAGTGGGGGTCAACATTCTGCCCTTCATGGTGCAGCGTTACCAGCCGGGAATCGGGCCGTGGGTTCCGGTTGCATATGTGGTGGCTGCCGTGCCCGCCGTGCTCGCAGCGCTTTGTTATGCCGCTTTGGTGTCGGCGATGCCACGCGCCGGCGGCAGTTATGTGAGCGTAAGTCGCGCCCTGAGCCCGTTCGCGGGCTTCATCGCCAGCTTCTCGCAGTGGTTCGGCCTTTCGATGGCGATGGGAGTGGTGGCATATTTTCTGGTTCCCGTCCTGCGCGATCTTCTCTCGGCCTTGGGAATTTCGGCTGCGATGGAACTTGACCGCCCGATTCTTAGAATCATCATCTCTCTGCTGGCGATTTGGCTGGGTTGGTTGGTGAATCTGTTGGGCGTTCGCCTTTATGAACGCAGCGTAGTGCTGATGGCCGCGGTAACGATTATTGGTCCAGTCGTCATGTCGGTCGCCGCGTTTATGCGTCCGTCGGCGAGCTTTGTTCCGGCGCCGGGCGAATCGGCTTTCCCACAATTCACCGTCAAGGCCTTCTTGGGAACCGCAGTGGTGCTGTTTTCCTCATTTATCGGATTTGACGCCATTTCTCAGGCTGCCGGAGAAGCGAGGCGAGTTTCTGATCTGGTGCGCGCCACCGTGATCGCCATCGGTGGCGTTACTTTGTACTACATCGCCTTTGCATGGAGCGTTTATCACGCGGTATCGTGGCAGTCCATCTATCGTGCATCTTTGGTGCACGACATCTCCGCGCCAGGCTTGATGAGCCCGCTCCTGCCGCCATGGCTCGGGACGCTGATCCTTTTTTCCGTTACCATCGCAATTTTAAAAGTGCTGCCTGCTGTCATGCTGGGCAATTCGCGCACGCTCTACGCCTTCAGTCGGGACGGAATTCTCCCTAAGACACTGTCGCAGATTCATCCCAGATTTCGGATTCCTCACTACGCACTGTTGCTCACCGCCGTCGCGGCGAGTCTTTGTGTGCTAGGTTGCAATCTAGCCGGAGATTTCTTCCTGGGCGTGGATTTGCTCGTGCTTTCTATGCTGGTAAATTTTCTTCTCATGGCGGTAGCGCTAATCACGTTTCCTTCGGTAAATCCTGAACTTTATCGCCAGATGACATTCCTTCGAGGCCGCAAGATGCAAGTTGCAGTCGCGGCAGCGACGATCGCATTGCTCACCGGGTTGCTTCTCGTGGAAGTGATCGGCGACTTGCGTTCGTCAACGCCGTGGTATTTGAAGTCTACGACCAGTTGGTTGGTTGTCATGATTGGTGCCTGCGCCTTGTTCTGGCGCTTCCGGGTTGGTCTTCGTCAGCGAGGGCTTGATCCCAAGGCCGCAATTTTCGGAGAACTTCCTACGGAGTGAAATGCAGACCGCGGACGTAGCCATCGTCGGAGGCGGTATTATCGGGTGCTCCATTGCATTTCACCTCGCCGAACTAGGTGTGGAAAGAACTGTCGTCTTCGAGCGAAAGCACGTCGCCAGCGGCGCCACAGGCATTTGCCCCGGTGGCATTCGCCAGCAATTCGAGAGGGAAGCAGAGTGTGTTCTGGCGCAACGCTCAATGAGGTTTTTCGAACAGATCAACGAACGCCTGCTGCCGGAAACGCCATTTTTTCTGGAGCGGAGCGGATATCTTTTTCTCGCCGAGAGCGAGGGAGTTCTCGGCCGCTTCCGAAAGAATGTCGCAATGCAAAACCGGCTGGGTATTCCGTCCCGCATTGTGAGTCGAGAGGAAATTCATGAGATCGTTCCCAGCCTCGTGCTTGATGGCATCCTAGGAGGATCGTTTTGTTCTGAGGACGGATTCCTTGAAGATTGCGATGGTGTCACGAATCGAATGCTTCGTATCGCGCGGGACCGAGGTGCGAGACTTGTCTTGCAAGCAGTCACGAGCATTCAGCGGGATGAAGAAGGCTGGAAAGTTTCGACTCCAAGTGATTCGTGGATCGCCAAACATCTGGTGATCGCTGCGGGTGTCGATAGCCGCGAACTTGCTGGCCGCATTGGAGTCGATCTTCCCATAACACCCGAGCGCCGGCGGCTCGCTTACACGGAACCCTTCGCGGCGAGGGCGATGTGCCCGCTCGTGGTCGCGCTGGAACGCAGCTTTGCGGGAAAACAGCTCTTGAATGGCGTCTTTTATCTAGGGTGGCTCGGGGAAACGGAGGATAGCGACAATCTGACTTTCACCGAGCGCGCTTTAAGCGCAGGTGAAACGTTTCTGCCTGCATTGGCGGAATTACCTGTCCGCCGCGTCGTGGAGGGCTTCTATGACTCGACGCCCGACCACCGTCCCATTCTTGGCGCGGCCGGCCCGGGTCTATTTCTGGCGGCCGGATTCAGCGGACACGGATTTATGCTGGCTCCGGCCGTCGGCAAAATGATGGCGGATCTGATTGCCAATAGTCACGAAGATCCGTTGCTCGACGAATTCTCACTCCACAGATTTGAGCAAGCCACATCCAAAGAAGGACTTCAGATCTGACCATGCGGACACATTCAACTGCGCGCCAATTCGCCTTGAGCTTGACTCTCCTTCTCAGTGTCGCTTCCATTTCCTACGGCCAAGAGCGAGGCTGGGATGAACTACTACAGGTCGATCAGGATTACTTGAAATTGCGCGACGAAGGCATGAAAGGCTCCGCGCACGATTTCTCTTCCACGGCGGTAGCGGCTCGCGCCGAGCAACTGAAGAAGCTGACAGATCGCTTTCATTCAATCAATCCTGCTGGTTGGACGGTGGAACGGAAGGTCGATTGGGTGCTTGTCCGCACAGAGTTAAACGATCTCGACTTCCGCTACCGGGTAGTGCGGCCGTGGTCGCGTGACCCGAGCTTTTACTCCGACTTTTTCGAACGCCTGCCGTATACGACCATTCCCGTTCCTGCCGACAAGGTCGACGAGTTCCGCTCGCAGCTTCGCGCTGTCACCGCGGTCGTCATCCAGGCAAAGCAAAACTTGACGGAAGCAGGAGGTGACCTTGCCGATATCGCGATCTTTCATCTTGAACACTACGACGGCGTCGGACAAGGCGAGCCATTGCGAAATCCGCCGCCCGAGGGAGCTTTGGGCTGGTACGCAGATCTACTGGCGCGTGCGCGCAAAGACCAACCAGATCTAGCTTCTGACGTCGCAGCCGCTCTCCACGCAGTCCGTGACTATCACGATTGGTTGACCGCAAATCGCACGGCCTTTAATTATCCCAGTGCTGTCGGAATTGAAAACTACAACTGGTTTCTGAAGCACGTCCGGCTGATGCCGTATTCCGCCGATGGCCTCAGCGTTCTTGCCGATACCGAGCTAAGCCGCGCACGCACCTTCCAGAAGATCGAACAGATGAAGAATCGGAACCTTCCCGAACTTCAGCTGGCCAAAACGGAGCAGGAATATTATGCGCGCGTTCAAGACGCAGAGAAGTTGATTCGCGCCTTCATCCAGGATAATCACATTCTGACGATCCCAGACTATATCGGTCCGCAAAAGACCGACGCATTCTGGATTGAACGTCCAGGCGGCAAGCGCCATTTCTGGGAAGAAATTCAATATCGCGATCCACTGGTCGATCACATTCATGCGTCGATTCCCGGACATCGGTTCGATTTTGCGCTGCACGAGCACGACACACGGCCGATCCGTTCGACCTATACCGACAGCGGGCGTATCGAGGGCTGGGGCTTTTACTGCGAAGAGATGATGTTGCAGGCGGGGATACTGAAAGACCGCCCTCGTACGCGCGAACTTTTCTACATCGCGCAGATAGCCCGGGCCGCGCGGATTCCGGCGGAACTGAAGATCCAGCGCGGAGAATTCTCCCTCAACGAAGCTGTGGCGTACATGGTCAAGACCGTGCCTTTTATGGACCCGAACCTGGCCCGCTACGATTTGGAGATCTACTTCCGCCAGCCGGGCTACGGAATGAATTACATTGCGGGGAAGCAGCAGATCGAGGAACTACTGGCGGCCCGCGCCCAGCAACAAAGCGACAAGTTTGAGCTAGGAACCTTCCACGACCAATTCCTCGGAGCAGGCATGATTCCCGTCACCCTCACGCAATGGGAGATGGTGGGCGTCGACGACAAGACGCGTCGCGAGTTCGAATTGCCTTGAGAACTACTTTCGCTGTTCGAGTTTTACCGAGGCGGTCACCGGCTTGCCATCGCGCAGGACTTTGACTTCCACAACGTCTCCGACCTTGCTGCGGCGCAGAGCGTCGGTGAAGTCATAGAGGTTGTTGATGGGTTTGTCACCATATTGGACCAAAACGTCGCCAGCTTTGAGACCAGCCTTGGCTGCCGGGGAGCCCGGGCGTACATCGGAAAACTTCACGCCCTTTTCCGTCTGGCCGAAATCCGGGATCGAGCCAAAATAAGGCCCGTAACCGCGGCCACCTCCACCGGCGGGTGCCTTCTCCTCAGCAACCGTTAGAAACGCGGGACGGTCCGGCGCTTCAGCGATCTGAATCCCGACGTCAGACACGAGTCCAAGCAGATGGGCTGCGTCTGCCGAATTGATTTTGTCCCAAGTGTCCGAGGGCTTGTGATAGTCGGAGTGAAGCCCCGAAAAGAAGAAAAGAACCGGAATCTTCTTGCTGACAAACGAGGTGTGGTCGCTGGCCGAATAGCCACCTGCGGAATATTCGATCTTGAAGCCAGATTTCGGTTGATCTTCTTCGAGCAACGCCTTGAATGTAGAACCGGTTCCCACTCCGCCAATGTAGATCTTCTCGTCTTTGATTCTGCCGATCATATCCATGTTGAGCATGGCGACGGCCTTGTCGAGAGGAAGTGTGGGTTCCTTCACCCATTCGGCGGAGCCCAATAGCCCAAGCTCTTCTCCAGCGAAGGAAGCAAAGAGAATCCCTCGCCGTAGTTGGCCCTGCATGGGCGCCAGCAAGCGAGCAAGTTCAAGGACTCCGGCTGTTCCGGAAGCGTTATCGTCCGCGCCAGGATGAATCTGTCCGATCTGCGAGGGAGCGAGGGAATCGAAGTTTCCCCGACCCAGATGATCGTAGTGAGCGCCGATGATGACGTATTCGTCCGTCTTCCCAGGCAGATATGCGAGCACATTGTTAACCGTCGCGCGAGTATTCTCGATGCTGACATTCAGCGAAGCATGCAGGCTGTCGGCGAAAGCAAACGACGCGGGCTTGTCGGATGAGTTGATCTGAGCTTGCACGTCAGTGAGAGACTTGCCTGCGGATTGAAACCAACTTTCCGCGACCGAATTCTTCACTTGGGCAAACAGAATCCCGACGTTCTCGGGCCCGCTCACGCTACCGAAACGGGTGAGCAAGTCTTCCTCGCCGTCCCCCAACTTGCCATTTACCAGCACGATCGCCTTGGCGCCGTGATTCCTGGCGTTGATCGCTTTGGTGATCAACTGAGAATGCTGGGTCGTACCGGTGTTTCCGCTCTTTGCAGAAAACCCCGTTGGCTCGTAGCGCAACACAACGACGATCTTGTCTTTTACGTCGACGCCAGCGTAATCGTCATACTGAAATTCCTCGGCGGAAGCGCCGTAACCTGCAAACACAAGCGGCCCACCCGCTGAACCGGAGGCGGAGAAGCTGAACGGAACAAAGTCCTGATTCGGCTTCAGATTATTCTTGGAGCTTCCCATCTCCACTACGAAGTGATTATTCGATTGGAGCTTCGCGCCAGTGATTACCGAGAATGGCTGGAAGTAGCCGTGCGTGCCGGCTGGTTTCAAGCCGAGAATTTTGTATCGTTTTTCGAGGTAGTGCGCGGCCTTGTCGATGCCTTTCGTTCCGGCACCGCGGCCTTCCATTGAGGGAGCAGTGAGCGCCTGGATATCTGCGAGGTAGCGCTGAGGATTGGCAGGTGCGACTGCTGTTGTTGAGGCGCCGGACCAGCAGGACCGAGGCAGCCAACATCAGCGCAGCCCGCGGCACGAATCGCCAGATGCGCGACCGGGAAGATGCCTTCTGAATTTTCATTTGGGTAAACTCAGTGGACTCAAGATCGTATTTCTCTCACCGCTGGCTGTCAAACCTGGGCCGCGGCGTCGTCCTGCAGGTAGAATGATCCATTCACGAGGAGCGTCCTCATGAGGGCATGGATATTGGCGTTCTGCGCAACTGCTTTGCTGACGTCGAGCAACGCTGCGCAGGATGGAGCGGGCCTTAAGGCGGGTTCGACGTCGACTGAGACGATGAAGATTGAGCCCTTGAAGCTGGACTTCGGTTCTCTTGCAACTGGAATCTCTAGTGAACCCATGACCTCAACCCTGACCAATTCCGGCAACAGTACGCTTAAGATCGTCGACATTACTCCGTCCGGCATCGACTTTAACGAGACGAATACCTGCGCCGAGACGCTCGTCGCCGGCGCCACCTGCCAAATACAGGTCACCTTCCGGCCGGTTATCACCGGCGCACGATTGGGCGTCGTCAGCGTCATGACCTCGGTGTCCGGCGGCCGCCCGTCTTATATCGTCCTCACCGGTGTTGGACTTTAACCCGCGCCAACCCGTATCAGTTTGTCAGTTTTGAGATCGAATAGTCCTGATTTCAGGAGCCGCCGGCTAGGCTATAGAGCAGGACGGCAAGCACAATGATCGTGAATCCAACGTAGAGGCGATCGCCCTCGGCCGCGAAACCATATACGGCAAATGCCACCCGCGCCACCGGGGTTGCGATCAACAGCAGAAGTCCCAGTTGGATGATGCCGCGCCCGCTAAAATGGATCGATCGTTCAATGATTCCGTGCACGGTTCGAAGATCATTGGGTTCCCCTTGGAAGACTCGATAATCGGCCGAGGCCAGGCCGTGTCTTGTCAGGTAAATCGACGCGCCTATCAGCACGATTGTGGCGGAGATGATCACGCCCGTGCGTAATAAATTGCCGATGATTACTTCGACTCGCTGGTCCGTCCACTTAGGGATCACAGCCATTGTCAGATTCTCCCCGAAATTCCCTGGTAAATCATCTGCAGCCCAAGAACGACAATTACAAGGCTAAAGACAACGCGCAGCACCTTGGTTTCCGCCTTTACCAGGATGCGCGAACCCAGCAGAGAACCTCCAAGTACGCCCAACATTACCGGCATCGCGAGTCCAGGGTCGATGTAGCCGCGGTTCAGATAGACGCCGGCGCTCGCCGCCGCGGTAACGCCAATCATGAAGTTGCTGGTGGTCGTCGAAACTTTGAACGGAATCTTCATGGCCTGATCCATGGCTAGCACTTTGACGGCTCCTGACCCAATTCCCAAAAGTCCAGAAAGTGTGCCAGCTCCAAACATCAGGCCGAAGCCTGTGGGGACTCGGACGGGGTTGTAATAGCGCAGACCTTCCGGGGTAGGGAAGCTTCCATTCATGCCTAGTCGCGTAGCCAGCGGATCCGGTGGATTATGCCATTCGGACTTCGGACGCGCCTTGCGCGAAACGTAAGCTGAATACACCAGAACGACTCCAAAGATAATCGCGATGGCTTGCGTCGGCACTCTGGTGGCGATGAATGCGCCCAGAAGCGCGCCGATGGTGGTGGCAATCTCCAGAAACATGCCAATCCGGATATTCGAAAATCCCTCTTTTACGTAGGCTGCCGCCGCTCCAGATGAGGTCGCGATGACGGAAACCAGCGAAGCACCAATCGCGTAGCGGATGTCAACTTTGAAAAACAGCGTGAGCAGCGGAACCAGGACTACCCCGCCGCCGAGCCCTGTGAGAGAGCCCAACAGGCCCGCCAGGAACGAACCGGCGGCCACTAGGATCGTGAAGAGAAGAATCGTCATCCAGCCTCCACGGCTGTCATCGTGCCGTATCCAGGATGGGACGAAAATGAATCAGGGATGCGCGGCGTATCGTCTCGCAAGGGCGATTGTCCAATCTCAAATAAAAAGAGAGCGAAGGTCAAACGTTTTGCCGCGTCACGACCTGCGCCAGGTTCGACTTCAGAGTCTTCTTCCGCGGTTTCTTCAGGTCTTTGGATACGGCCACCGGTGGTTTAATGATGTCGGCAATCGTGGTGTTTTCCAGAATCTGCGCCGCCGCGTCCCGCACTTCCAGAAACACCTGGTAGAGGGCTCGGTGCTCGGCATCGCGATCGATCAAGGTTCGCAACTGACCAGCATCGCCGAATGGTGCAAGCGGGCCGTCCACCAAACGGACGATTTCACTCAGGTGTATCTCGGAAGGTGGGCGTCGCAGTTGGTATCCGCCCTTGGCGCCGCGCGCGCTTTCCACGATGCGCGCATTTTTCAATTCCAGCAAGATCAGTTCCAGGAACTTTTCCGGCAAGTCCTCTTCGTAAGCGATGTCGCGGATCTTGATGGCCCCCTGTTGATAGTGGCGGGCGAGCATCATCGTCGCTTGCAGCGCGTAAAGTCCTTTTTGTGAGATCTTCACTCTGCGGCTCCCCCAGAACAGTCGCCTAAGTCGTTCAACGCCCCCGTAAGCCCCTATGTGCTCTCAGGGAGCATTAACAAATTTGCTTAAAATACAGGAACACATTAATTGTATACGGCCCACAATGCAATTCTGGCGTCGTGATGGCCTTGATGCCCTTCGGCGAGCGAGCAAACCAAAGCCGGCTGATTCGCATCTTTCCACAATTAGGCGATTCAAACTGTTCGAAATGTGGCGTTCTTTTTTGGGGAGGGCTGCGCTTTGCGAAAGTTTATTGGGACGGTTCTGGTTTCCTTTTCTCTGTTACTCGGGGTGGCATCAGCTCAACAGATTGACATTGGCTTCGGACTTAGCGGCATCATTTCACCCTCATACGGATCTTCCACGGTTTACTCGGCGCCCTCTCAGGGTGGCGGCATCTATCCGGGCTTCAGCGGCGATTTTCTGCTGAAGAAAAATCTGGGGGTGCAGGGGGAAATCTACTGGAAAGGCAGCCAGGGAGTTTACAACGGATACCAACCCTACAGGCCGCTCTTCTGGGACTTCAACGGAATCTGGTTACCGCATCTGGCCAAGCACGTAACTGGGGAACTGGTGGCCGGAATTGGTGCGGAGAGCATTCGTTTCTACAACAACTTTTACACCTGCAACTACATTACCGGTTGCACGAACTATACCAGCAGCAATCACTTCATGGGCGACTTCGGCGGAGGTATCCGCTTCTATCCCCATTGGAGATTTCTTTGTGCGGCCTGAAGCACGCCTTTATCTGATTCGCAACAACGTGGAATTCAATTCGGACCACGCGACCCGCTATGGCGTGACGATCGGTTATACCTTTCGCTGATTGAGATGTGTAGGATCGAGGCGTCCCGTGGTTGGCCTGGACGCCCCGATCTTGTAAACTTCCAGCAGATTGATTCGAAATTCCAATCCAACGCCGCTACCCTCGGCTGCCAGGAATGCCAAGTTTTGACCCGAGCTTCCTTGACTCCAGAGATAATCAGCCCGGCCCGTGGAGTTTCTCCCGCGGGGGCATGGGCGGCGATTCTTCTCATTTTTGCGGCCGTCTATCTGGGCTCAGTATTTTCGCCCGCTTTGCAAGACGACGCCGATTCCTCGCACGCCGAAGCGGCGCGCGAAATGATGGTCAGGGGCGACTACGTCACTCTGCACATGAACGGCGTTCGTTATCTAGAGAAGGCGCCGATGATCTACTGGCTGGTGGCATTCAGCTATCGAATCTTCGGAGTCAATGAATTTGCCACAAGGTTACCCACCTTGCTCTCGATGTTTCTAACGGTGCTACTCGGCTTCCGTTGGGGAAGGCAGGCGTTCGGGCTGCGGGCCGGTGCCTACGCCGCTTTATTCGTAACCACAGCGGCGGGATTCTACCTGTTTACCCGCGTTTTGATTCCCGAAGCGCTTCTCAGCCTGTTGATCGCCGCGTCGTTTTATTGCTTCGTTGCCGCGTTGGATGATCCCGGGCAACCTTGGCGTTGGTACGCCGGCTATGCCTGCCTGGCTCTGGCGGTGCTTACCAAGGGACTCATCCCGCTTGTTTTCGTCGGGATTACGGCTGTCGCGTACGTGGCAGTCTCGGGCGACTGGCGACGATGGCGTGAGTTCCGCATCCCTTCGGGGCTTCTGCTGTTCTTTCTCATTGCCGCTCCTTGGCACATCCTCGCGGGGATTCGGAACCCGCACTTTTTCTGGTTCTATTTCGTCAACGAACACTTCCTCAGGTTCTTAGGAAAGCGCTATCCGGTCGACTACAACAAAGTTCCCGCATCCCTCTACTGGAGTCTGCACCTGGTCTGGCTATTTCCGTGGAGTTTGTATCTCCCGCTAGCCATTCGCAATCTGCCGCGTGACTTTAGAGCCTTGCGGGAATCTGGCAATATCAGCTTTGCGGCGCGGACACGAATCATCTGCTGGATTTGGGCGGGTGTGGTGCTGACCTTCTTCGCCTTCTCCACTAGCCAGGAATACTACACATTTCCGGCGTACTTCCCTTTGATCCTGTTGCTCGCGAGCTCTACGGCGGAGTATGAGGAGGATACCGGCAAACGTCGCTGGTTAACCGCAATCGCAGCGACTACGGCTGCAATTACGCTAGCGGCCGCTGTAGCTCTCGGCATCGGCCTCTGGACATCCCGTAACCTGCCTTTTGTCTCCGACATCGGCAGCGTGCTAGCTAAGCACGATATGTCGGAAGACACGCTCTCTATGTCTCACATGCTCGACCTTACGGGGGGGTCTTTTGCCGCACTGCGTTTGCCGGCAATACTGGCCGTTATTGCACTCGTCGTCGGCCCCCTCAGCAGCGTGTATCTCCGAATGCGCCGCAAACACTGTGCGGCGACCCTGGCGATGGCCTTTACGATGGGACTGTTTCTGGTGGCCGCCCACATTGCACTCAATCGATTTGACCCTTACCTGTCGTCGAAAGTCATGGCCGACCGTATCGGCCCGGAACTTCATCCCTCCGACAAGGTTATGATTTACGGCGATCAGGCTTTTGGGTCGTCCCTGCTTTTCTATTCGCGGCGCCGCATCGACCTGGTGAACGGGAGAACCACCTCAATGTGGTTTGGATCGACCTATCCAGACGCACCGAAGATTTTCCTCGACGATCAGGATCTCTTGCGCGCGTGGAACTCGTCGGACCGGGTTTTTCTATTTGTTCCTGCTTACGAGCGACAGACGGTCGACTCTCTGCTTCCGTCGCAAAAGTTTGTGGCGGCTGAGAGTTCAGGCAAGATTATCTACAGTAACCGGCCCTGAGGAAGGTTTCCCGGATTGCGGCTCGCCCAGACGTACCATTTTTCCGTCGTGCTCCAACCGGTAGGTCTCATTTCGCCAAACGATCGTATTGCCGAAGAAGCTGGCGCACCAGTAACAAAAGCCGGTGAAATCGCGCACCGGATACAACCAACAATACTTCAAACTCCTCGGATCCCGTACGACGAACCAGCCGGCGACGATTGCCATGACCATCCGGTTCAGCACCGCCCAGGCGAACAGACCTGCACCCAGCGGAATGTGACCAGCGGACACGGCCGCAATCATGCCAAGCACGCCGAAGGGCATGGCATATGTAGCTCCAGCGCCAATGTGTCCGGCTGGACGCGAAAAGCGGGTGCTCTTCATCCAACGCACCTGATGCAACACAGACTCTCTGAAGGTGCGGTTAATGACTACGTGGTCGATTACATGCTTAGACAGTAAGACGGTGTAGCCGGCTTCGAATACGCGTTTGCCGAGGACATAGTCGTCCGCGCAATAATCGGCCAGCGCTCCCATTCCTCCGGCCTTCTCCAACACATCTTTGCGGACTGCCATGGTAGGGCCCAGCGCGAATTGCATACCCTCGAGCATGTTGGCCACGACCACGCCAGAGGTCATCTCGACCGACATACCCAGAGCCTCGAGGGTCGACCATGCTCCGCCCGTAGGAACTCCCCGGTACAGACAAGTAACCATTCCCACACGCTCATCAAACAGGGGTCTCACTACCTCTCGCAAGTAAGTCGGTTCGACGTGCACATCGCTGTCGCTGATGACCAGATAGGGGGTTAAGGCCTGTGCATACATCTGTTCCAGCGAACAGATTTTGGCATTAGGCCGGTCCGGGCTGCCGGAAGTGACAATCTTTGCTTTCACTTTGGGATACTTTTTATGCAGCTGGCGAACCACCGCGAGGGCTGGATCTGACTGGTCTCTGGCGCCGAAAATGATTTCAAAATCGGGATAGTCCTGGGTAAAGAAGCTCTCCAGGTTTGCCTCTAAGTCTGGTTCCAGGCCATGGAGGGGCTTCAGCAGGGTAACCGCCGGCCAGTCGCTGAGCATGGCTGGCTGCGGTGGGCGGCGCAGGTGACTGGCCGCGGCAACGATCGTGAGAACTACAAATACCGAGGAGGCAAGCAGCCCCGCCGCGGCGACCAGCAACAACGCTCCAGTGATCATCAACTTGTCTCTAACTCGGTTCCCGTGACGATCCGTCTCGGCCCTTTTCCCGCAAAACTATGCAGTCTAGTATTGCGCAACCGTGAAATACTCGTGTCGCTCGAAGCCCATGACGGCACTTTAAAGTTTAATCTCCCAGCAGGAAGGGAGTCCAGACGGGGACTCCTGGGAAGACGACTTGGTTCCCGACACGCGGGGTATGGGTGAGCGGCGAAAAGTTTATGGCACCCACTTAATAATATGTAACACTTGGCTTCTACTTTGCTAGAATTCAACCGAGGGGGAATTACATGCCAAATCTAGTACAAGTAATGACCGCGCTTGTAAAAGAACAAAAGCGTTTGCAAGGCAAGCTTCACAGCGTAGATGCCGCGATCTCGGCCCTGCGAGGGATCAACGGCGGGGGACGCGGTGTAACCTCCATTGGACGGCCTCGCCGGCAACTCTCTGTAGCGGCGCGCAAGAGAATTGCCGCAGCGCAGAAAGCCCGGTGGGCGAAGTTTAGAGCGCAGAAAAAAGCTGCGTAATTGGCTTCCGGTAAGAACTGCCGGCGCTCGGGTTCTTCTCCCACTTCTCGCCCGCGCCGGCAAGTCTTCCTGCTTCACCACTCTTGACGTTCCCACTCTTCGGACAAAGCACTTCTTGTGGCCGCGAGCACGCATTGTTGCGCCTCGCAAGCGCGCCCTTACTGATGTCGGTAGATAGCTCAAATGCCAGGGGCTGAACTAATCGCTGGCGTTGACGGGAATGCGAGAGGGGAAGAACGTTCCTCCGGATAGCACTTTCTCCACGGCATCGACCAGATCGCGGGCCGCGTTGCTTTTGCAGACGGCGCCGCGAATACTGCCGGCATCAAAATGGTTCAGGAGTTCGTCAGAGAGATGCAGAGAGAACAGGATTACGGGAATGTCTGGGTTGGAACGGGAAATCTGGCTGGCGGCCTCCAGCCCGTTCATATTCGGCATTGTGAGGTCCATGATGATGATGTCAGGGCGTAACTGAATCGCCTTTTCGACAGCATCCCGGCCGTCGCAGGCCTCGGCGCAAACTCTCCAGTTCGGCTTCGCCTCCAGTAGGTTGCGAATCCCCAGCCGCATCACTTCGTGGTCGTCGGCTACAAGAATTCGAATGTGACCTGCGGACACCCAGGTGGATCCAGCCGTTGCTGTCGTCATCATGGGGACTTGCCAGCTCCAACGTTAGTTTAACTGCCGTCGCCAAACCTGCTGAAGCTGGCCAGAGTAAAGCGTTGCAGGTTTGGCTTTGGTTTGCAGTCCGCATTTCTGCTGGACTGCCAGTCAGTTCCCCACGATAGGTCGCCCAAAGAATTCCCACAATAGCTCAGGAGTGTGACCGTCTGGCACGATTGTGCTAAGGGGAATCATGGAGACGGGTTATAGTCCCGCCTCCATTAACGAAGAGGAACTTTGCGAGAGCGGAGCAACGATCTCAGCCGCCAGCGCTTGCACCTCTCGAGAAAAGTTATTCTTCGCGGCCCGGATTTTCAGGCGCTGATCCGCAGTCGCAGCCTTGGCTTTACGTTGCCTTCGCGGCAGCGTCTGTCGTACAGCCGAGCCGTCCTGGCCGGACGAGAGCAGTTCCTGAATGCGTTGCTTAGCTTTGTGCAATTGCGACTTCGAATTTCCCACCGAGCAATCCAACAGGCGAGCGATTTCCTGATGCTCGTAGCCTTCCACTTCGTGCAGCAGGAAGATGGTTCGGTAGCCGACTGGGAGCTCGCGAATAGCGCGTGCCAAGGCAATACGGTCGACGGTGCCCGCGAGTTGCTCGTCGCGAATTCCGTAATCGCGGCGGATGGAGCGTCCGTCCTTTTGCCGGCAAGGCTCGTCGAGCGAAACCTGGCGCAACGCCTTCTTACGAAAATGCATAAGAACGGTGTTGACGGCTACGCGATAAAGCCAAGTCGACAACGCTGAGTCACCACGAAACGTCGCCAACTTCCGGTATACCTGCAGGAACGCGTCTTGAGTGAGGTCTTCCGCCTCAGCCGAGTTGTTGGTCATGCGCAGGCAAACGGAGTAGACCCGGGGCTTATGGGCGTAGAAAAGCGCGCTGAAGGCTTCCGGATCGCCGCTCTGCACTCTCTGAATAAGATCCCGATCAGTGTTGAAGTTCGCGATTGCGTTGTTGTCGTTCACTCTGTCTCCTTATCAGGCCGTCCGGCCCGTTGGCCCTGCGGTGGCGTCAGCGGCCGTCTCATTACAAGAGTGAGCGTAGGCTGAAACGGAGTTTGGGTACATCCGGTGCAGGCTGTAGGGGAGAATTGTATTTGCTGTACCGATCATGGTGGCGTGTGTGGAGGCGCACATTAACAGAAATGCCCGCCATCGCAGCGTGCGATGACGGGCAATATGCGCGTAATTAAAAGGGCACTATTCGATCGCCGGCTGTACTACGTGCACGATGTTGTTGCGCACCGCGTATAGCACCAGGTCGCTCACCGAGTGGATTTGCAATTTGCGCATGATATTCGAGCGATGAGTCTCCGCGGTCTTCACACTTAGGCCGAGCGCAACTGCGACTTCTTTTGTGCTCTTGCCCTCAGCGAGTAATTGCACGATCTCTCGCTCTCGCGGAGTCAGGCGATTTCGCGTGACCTGGGTTGGGCTCGGGGCGACTCCGCCTTTCAAATATCCCTCAAGCACCATCGCGGCGACCTTCGAGGTGAAGTAGGTTTTGTCGCGGCGCAGGGCCTCAGCTGCCGCCACAAGGTCGCGCGCAGCGTCCGACTTTAGAAGAAAACCCCGGGCGCCTGCGTTCAACACTTCACGCACCACGGAGTCTGAGTCGTGCAGGGTCAGCACAAGAATCTTGGCGTCAGGATTCACTTTCAGAATCTGACGAGTCGCTTCCAGTCCGTTGAGGCCTGGCATTCCGATATCGAGGATGGTGATATCAGGCTTCAACTCGAAAGCCTTCTCCACAGCTTCACGACCGTCGCCTGCCTCACCGCACACTTCCCAGCCAGGCTGGGCCTCAAGCAACGATATAAGGCCCTTGCGTACCACTTCGTGATCGTCCGCAATGAAAATGCGAAATGCCAAGGAACACCTCCGAGGTATTGATGTCTTTTGTCTCCCTAGCGGGCAGGTAAAGCCCACTCCCGCAGCACTTGAAACGCGCTAGAAAAAATGAAGGCCCACAGCTTCGATCGTGCTTTTCAATACTCTAGTCTGGATGTTGTGCATCATGATTGCCAAACCCGGTATTCGTTAAATATGTAGGAGTTAAACCGTACACACCGCAAGCCAAGCGTGTAATTCTTACTAGCTGCAAATCTGCAGGAACCTATCGTCGGAAAATAAAGTCTCGGAAGGGAAGTTCTAGTCGAACCCTGCATTGCCCACCTCACGATTTAGCACTGATTGAGCGGCGTGGAATGGGAGGGCTGATGCACGAGAGTAGAACTGTCTGGCGACTCGGATCGGATGCGATCCAGGGGAATCAGTTTGAGGCCGTGAAGCGGCTCGAGCGTCACACAAAAACTAGATGCACACGCGCCGCACAACCAGAAGTGAGAAAGTGCGCGCTTCGGTTTCTCATCGAACGGGAGCCGCGCTTCGTCGCAGGCGGCAACCGATATCGAAACCACCTCAAATTGAAACAGGCGGCCTTCTGCGAACGAACGAAGAGCCACGTGACAATCGGGGTTTACACAGTGAGTCAACATGGCGCACATACTCCATTTTCTTGAAGAAACAGCCTTTACACTATCGCGGGTAAAGGTCAAAACCAATACAGCTTTCGCTGTACCTCTCGTCATCAAGGATAAGGTGGTCAGACCACAGCGAAGCGCCAATGTCGCGTTGTGACGAAGAGGCGGTAAGCGGGTCCCAGGGGGGCCCGCCCCGATGTTTCCAAACGCTAGTCTGCGGCCATTTCCTGAGGTTCTTGCTGCATTTCCCGGCGGAGCTGCACTTCGTATGCGGCCAGCTCAGCTTCGACGGACTCGCGGGCTTTGCGCCGCTCGATAACCTGATCGCGATACCGGCGCAGGAAGTAATCGATGGTTTCGACCCGGATTCGAATGGAGCCGGATGGCTTGTTTTCATCCAGGTCCTTGAAGCAGAAATAGGGTGTGCCCGATTGTTCGATGATGCCTTCAATCACCCCGTAAATCGGAGCGTCGTGTCCACATTTGAAGCTCGACATCTCTAGAGCCACAAGATTCGGATGCCGCGCCGTGAACTTGGCAGCCCATACTTTGTGATTGGTGCTGCAAGAGTAGGAGTTCTTCCACACGTCGGTGATTTCCAGCGGCGTGCTGATGAGCCCCGCGCGAACCTCTTCGCCGAACAGTCGATCGAGCATATCCTCATCGAGCGGCAGTGTGTTCTGCGAGAAGATCGGGTAGCCGAGCTTCTGGAACTCGTCCATGATTTCGTGGTTCAAGCCGGGATCGTGATGATAGACGCGTCCCAGCATGACGATGCCGATGCGATCTTCGCGCTCGAGTTGGTCGAGCACCTGACGAGCCCGCTTGCGAATGCTGGTCTCATAGTCTTTGAGCGCCTCGAATCCAGCTTCGACCGCGCGATCGTTCTCCTCCTCCGACAAGCCGAGGATCGGCTGCCATGCCTGATACATCTGGTATGCAAATAGCTTGCGCTCAGAGAAGTTGAGAATTGGATCCAGATACTTGACGTTGTGCTCCGCGAAGACGTCGGATTCCTTCGTGAACGCCGCCTTCACCGTCTCCGGCGTCGCCGTTACCGTGGGGCAGGCGTTGTTGCCGACGACCTTCAGTAAAGGCGTCGTCAGGACGTCGTACATCGGGAAGAAGATTACATTCAGCGGCTTCTTGCGATGTTTCTCCTGAATCAGGTTGTAGACGTGCGGAATGCCAATTTTGGCAGGGAAGCACGGGTCGATGGCGCCACGGCTGGAGCCCGCACGATACATCTCAGGGCTGGTGTAGTCCGAGTAAATGATATTTTCCGGCTGCACTCCCAGGCTCGCGAGATAAGCATTGAAGATCGGCGCGTATGCGTAGGCATTCAGCACACGCGGGATGCCAATGCGAATCTGCTTGCGATTCTGCATTAGGGCGATGCGTTCCTTCGCGGACTTGGTCCAGGCTCGCGTAGGAATCGGATCGGCCACAATCTTTGGATTGCGCGGCCTAAACACTTCCTTCGACGCGATATCCACGAAGTTCGGATGAGCGTCTCGCAGCGATTCGATCCCGGCTTTAATCCCCTTCATTTCGTTGACGTCTTCCACCGTACCCTTCTCGCAGGTGGCGATAATCAGGCGTTGTTCGTTCTCCATCAACGGAACTTTGGTGACCTTCTTCAGCGGGACGAAACTGGTGTCGGTGGTTGTCTTGATATCGATGAAGGTGCGCAGGCAATTGTTCTTGCAGAAATTGCAGCGAGTCTCTTCATTGCGCGTCGTCCGATACTGGATCCGGCGGACGGCGTCCAACCCGACGAAAGTGGTTTGCAGGCCGTTTCTCCACAACCGCAGCGATTCCACGGCAGCCCCAATGGCTCCCGACTCGCCGCAATGTTCGTGGATGATAATCTCGGGCTGCTTGCCAGCGGCGCGGAAGCTATTGTGGATGAAATCCACCTCCGCCTTTACGACCGCCAAGTTGTTCTGTGTTCCACCTTGGAGTACGAAACGCGATCCCAGAGCAGCGAGATTTGGAATGCTGGCCACGTAGAGGAAGACATTCTTGGGCAGAACTGCAGCCAGCCCGGCGAGGATTTCCTCCGCTCTCCAGCCTTGCCGCTGGAAGTTCACGATGTCCGACTGCATGAACACGGCGCAGCCATAGCCGAATACGGGCATTGCCTGCGCCGCGAAGGCCATGTCGGCATAGTCCTCGACCTTGAGTCCAAAGCCTTCTGCAGTTGACTGCAAGAAGTAACCGTTGCCGGCAGAGCATTGCGTGTTCAGCTTGAAATCTTTGACTCGGCCGTTGTGCAGAACAATGAGCTTGATGTCCTGTCCGCCGACATCAACGATGACATGAGGATCTTCGTAAAACTTCAGCGCCGATTCGGTGTGCGCGACCGTCTCTACCAGCGCGACGTCGGCTTTCAGAACGTCCTTGAGAATGTCTTTCGCATAGCCAGTCGTGCCGACGCCGAGCACTTCAAGCTTGGCATTCTGCGCCTCTACCTGCTTGCGCAGGTTCTCGAACATTTCAATCGTGTCCTGGATCGGATTGCCGTTCGAGAGTTGGTATGACTTGCACAGGATGTCGCCCTTCTCGTCGACCAGCACGGCCTTCGTGGAAGTCGAACCACCGTCAATCCCCACAAAGCCAGCGACCGTTTGGTTCTTCTGGAAGGTTGCGGCGATGAATTTCTTGGGGCGGTATTTCTCTTTGAACCGGTCAAGTTCGGAAGGCTCGGCGACAAGTCCCTTGCCACCGGATTTGGCTTTCTCTTCCGCGCGTCCGAAATCGATGTAGTGCACTAACTGATCGACGCCGCGGTAGCAACCGATGCAGTCTTCTTCGCCCTTGCCGAATTCAATCGCGCCCAGAGCGGCGAAGTACTGGGCATTGGACGGTACCTTAATCAGTTCGTCGGGCTTGGCACCCTCTGGAATCTCAACCTTGCGCTCCTCCCACATGCGTGGGATGTTCGCTTGCCAAGCCTCGCGCATGCCGCGGATGAAACTATTCGGCCCGCCCAAAAGCAGCACGTGTGGACGCAACGTATGCCCGCGGGTCAGCACGCTTAAGTTTTGCAGGACGATGGCATCGAACAGGGAAGCCATGAGTTCGTCAGGCGGAGTTCCGACCTTCTGCAAGCTGTTGATGTCGGTCTCCGCGAACACCCCGCACTTTCCCGCTACCCGATGCAATTTGATGTTGTGGTATCCCTGATCGCACAATTCGGCCGCTGGAATCTTGAGCTTGGCATTGATCTTGTCAATGACCGCGCCCGTGCCGCCGGCGCACTTGTCATTCATCGAGGGGATCTTCTTCTTTCGTCCACTGTCATCATCGTCTTTGAAAACGATAATCTTGGCATCCTGTCCCCCGAGTTCTACGACTGAATACACTTCGGGATGAAGCTTCTCGACAGCAAGGGCAACCGCCGTCACTTCCTGCACGAACTTGGCGCCAATCTGGTCGGCGATTGATCCGCCCCCGGACCCGGTCATGAACATGCGGGTATCGTGCTTGCTCATGCCGACTTCGGCTTCCATGCGCCGCAGGAATTCCAGGCTTTTCTCGGGTTGCTTGGTTTCGTGGCGTTGGTAGTCCTGCCAAAGGATCCGATCCGTTTTCGCGTCGACCACCACGGCTTTGACCGTCGTGGAACCTACGTCCAACCCCACCATGAATTTGGTCTGGTGATCGTGCATTCCCTTGATCTCCCTGAAATCTTTCTGTGGAAGAAGCTTCCACGTGGTGCTAAGTGCTGGATTGAGGCGGAAACACCATTGCAGTGTTCCCGCCGATCGGGGGCGCGCCAAAGTTCTTAGTCGCCGCTTGCTGTTGCTGGAACCGCAATCCCTGGAACTCGAGAGCGCTTCCAGAACCGCGTGGTTTTGTCCATGCGATCGCTGACGTGCAGGACGAACTGCGCGGCCGTACCAGTTATTCCTTCGCGATGCGGCACATGATAGAACGGCTGCTTCAGTTCAGGGTGCTCATCGATGTACTCGCGGATCTCTTCCAGGCTCTTGCCGGTCGAATTGAGAACCTGCTCAAACTCAGCCTTAGCTTTCACTTTGGCCTCGCCGAGAGCCATCTGGACACGGCTGTGAGCGTTCACCTCGCCCTCGCCGGAGGTTTCGATGGGAAGGAAGATCATGTCCTTGAACTTGTTGATCACCGCTGACTGCACTCCATCAGATTGCGACGACGGCATGCATCCGAAGGGCTTCAACGCCAGCACCATGTGGCACAGCTTGTGAACGGTGTAATAAACGTTCTTGCCGACCTCCAGGTGACCTTCGCCGCCACGGGCAAACTGGTTGTAAAAGGGATGCGCCATCTCCGCCAGGTCCTCCTGCGGAACCAGGTGGTGGGTGATACCGCCAAGGTGCTTGATGGTGCGGTGATAGAAGAAATTCCACATGATCTCGCCCATGCCAATTCCCATCAGCTTTTTGCGTAGTCCGAAGTCGTTGGCGAGATTCTTCTTCAACTCCCACCACTGCGGGTTGCGGTAAGGACGGTTCACCGGCCACTTCGCCTTGGCATGCGCCTTCGCCTGATACATCAGATAGGCGACCCATGTGGCAATGGGTTCGACCACCACCTGAGCGCCTTCGCGCTCGAGGAAGTTGAACATGTTGAAGTTGCCATCCCCCTCGGTGATCTGCGCCCAGAACTCTCCCGTGATCTTCACCACCGGTTTAACTTTGGTGCGATCCACCTCGATGGTGTTGAGTTTTTCAGTGGCGGTATCGAGGGCGTTCAGGTAGTCCTTACCCCACATGTGCTCGTGCCACTTGCCAAAGACGTTGAAGGTATTGCGCAAAATCTTGTTGCTCTTGAATTTGGGCTTCGCCCATTCGGGAGCACGATTTTCGATTTCGAACGACTCGCGATTTCTCAGATCCTCACACAGTCCGTCGACGGCCTCGTGGAACACGCGGTCAGTCTCGCCCTTATTCAACTCAAAGGGGCGAATCTGATAAATCAAATCGTTCAGCACATCGCCGAGATGCATGGCATTGAGCATGCCAAATCCAAAGTCAATGGTGAACTTCAGCCCCGGCTCGCCGGAAGCCGCTTTGATTCCGTCGCTGTCTTTGAAGAGCAGCACGCGGAATCCGTCGAATCCCGCGTTTTTCAGCGCGAAACGGTACTCGGCTTCGTACATGCCGAAGCGGCAAGGACCGCACGAGCCCGCGGTAAAGAAGACGTAGTTGTCGAGAATCTGCTGCCGGGGAATTCCGGACGATTCGAGAAATTGCAGGTACTGCACCAGATTTCCCACCGTGAAATACGTGGGATTACACTGCCCGTTGTTTCCGTATTCCTTGCCAATCTGGAAAGCGGCGACGTTCGGCACCGGCAACTTTTCGCAGGTGTATCCCGTCCCTTGGAAGACAGCCCGGATCAAATCCTCGTGCTTCCACGTGAATCCGCCGAACAGGATCGTTACCTGTTTGCGTTCTTCGGCAGTGAAGGCCCTCTCAAATGGGCGTTGAAAATGATCGGGCCGCGAGAGGCCGTACTGCTTCTTGAGTCTCTCTCGTTCCGCCTCAAGACGTTGGCGGATGATTTCATCCGAATCAATCTGCACAAGGTTCTGCATGAGCTTCCTCCGGCGGATGCGAAATCGTAGTTCGTTGACTGGAGATTGGTTTGATAGAGACTGGGAATTGCTTAAAGATCAGAGGCGCAAAAAATGCCCGGTGTGCGCAGGTGCGCAGGTGGGGATGCCGTGTAAATCTTTCCATGGCAAGTATCCTGCTGAACCAGAGTCGCGTGTTTGTCACAAAGCGTATGTGATGTACATCACATTTGTATTGTGACGTGAATCACAAGAAGCCGGAGTTCGTTTCAACAGGCCATTTGTTCGAGCGCCGCGCGATTGCGGATTACCAGGTCGGATCCGCGAATGCTGATGATGCGTTCCCGTCGCAACTGGCTAAGCAGTCGAGTAACAGTTTCGCGCGAGGTGGCCGTCATTTGCGCGATTTGCTCCTGCGTGAGCAGCAGTTTGACCCTTCCTCCCAGCTCCGATCGGCGCTCCTCTTCAGAAATATGCAGCAGCAATTGTGCCACTCGAGCCGTTGCGGTCGGGAACCAGGCCAATGAGCGCAGGCTTTGCAACGCAACCTGGTATTCCTGGCCGAGGGCTCTCAATACGGGGAAAGAGACTTCGGGGAACGCGCGCACAAAGGCGAGGAAATCCTCGCGCTTCATTAGACGCACAGTCGCGGGCGACAAGGTCTCGGCGCTCACTTCGTAATGCGATCCCGCCAGCACCGAACTCAAAGCCAATACCTCACCCGCTCCGGCCGCTCGAAGCATGACCTTCTTTGAGTCGCGAGATGCCGTAGAAAGCTTGACTCGTCCGGCGCAAAGAATGAAAACTCCATGACAGGGCGAATCGGCGGTAAAGACAAGGGAGTGTTCTGGGTACGTGACGGAGTAACTGATTTGATCCAGATGACGCAACGCTTCAGCAGACAGGTTGCAGAACGCAGCCTTTTCCTTAAGTTTGCAGGCGGCACAATTCTCGATGAAGCACAAACCGTTCGAAGCACTCATCGGAAACCTTTGCTCAAGTGGAACCGGGAGAGTTGGGTTTGAGGTCGAATCTAGCGCGAAGAGTGAGCCGCCACCGGCGGACCCGAGGCCATCCCGCAGAACGAAGTGGCACCGCCAATCCTAAGCAACGAAAGCGCCGGCATTCTCTAGTGTCTCCTACTGCGAGATATGAACACGAGATGAGGAGAAGATAGACTTGGTTTCATGAATCGGGGAGTTTTTCTGTGTGAAGAATTGTAATGATTCCGCACAGAACGGTCGACAATTGTGTTGGGAAAAGCGTTAGCTCTGATTATGACTCGGGCAAGTTATCGTGGATCAAAGACTTATCTGCATTTCAGGAAGTTATGCATGAAGGGCAGTCACTCCTAATCTTTTTCCGCTGGAGCCTCACTCCGGACTGCGCGCAGATCGATGCCTAACTGCTCGGCCTTCTTGTAAAGATGACTGCGCTCCAGGCCCAGAGACTTGGCAGCATTCGTGACATTAGTGTGGCTGCGCTTGAGTTCCGCGAGAATCGCCTCGCGCTCAAATCCTTGCACCCGCTCCGCGAGAGATCCCGATACAGGCGAACCCCCGGCGGGATTCATGGTAGCGGGGAGAGCGAAGTGCACGGTGTCTGCGTCGACCACCCCTCCGGTGGCAGACAGCATCAATCTCTCGACGACATTTCTTAATTCCCGCACATTTCCTGGCCAAGAGTAAGCCTGCAATGCCGTCACTGCTGGCTGTGTGAACGGAATGGCCTTCCAGTTATTTTGTTCGCAGACCTGTAAGGCGAAGTGCTCGACCAGCGCGGGAATGTCTTCCTTGCGCTCACGCAAGCTTGGCAGAAGGATGGGAAAGACGTACACACGATGAAACAGATCCTGGCGAAACTTGCCATCGCGTACGAGAGACTCCAGGTTGCGGTGGGTGGCAACCAGAATTCTGACATCGACGCGAACCGGACGATCTCCGCCGATGCGCTCAATCTCGCCTTCCTCGAGCACTCTCAGCAGCTTGGTCTGCATGGGCAATGGCATATCGCCAATCTCGTCGAGAAACAATGTTCCGTGCTCGGCTTGCTCAAATTTGCCGATGTGGCGTCCAGCCGCTCCCGTGAACGAGCCTTTTTCGTGGCCGAACAATTCCGACTCAATCAACTCCGCTGGAACCGCAGCGCAGTTGACTGCAACGAACGGTCCTCCTGCTCGCGAACTTTTTTCATGTAACGTTCGCGCCACTAGTTCTTTGCCCGTGCCGGTCTCTCCCAGGATGCAGACCCGAGTTTCGCTGGCGGCAACCCGATCTACCTGGGCCATCAGCTTGCGCATGGTTTCGCCGGTCCAGACGATTTCATGCTTGCCAAGACGCTGACGTAACTGCCGATTCTCTGATTCAAGCCGCTGTAGTTTGAGCGCGTTTTCAACGGTGAGCAACAGCTTATCGGTGGAGATCGGCTTCTCGAGGAAGTCGAGCGCCCCAAGTTTGGTGGCGCGCACGGCCATATCGATGTGAGCTTGTCCGGACATCATTACGACCGGCGCAGAAACATCCTGGGCTTTGAGATCCTCCAGCAGCGACAGCCCGTCTTTCCCGGGCATGACCACGTCAGAAAGGATCAAATCGAAACGTTGGGCCTTGGCGAGTTCGAGAGCCTTAGCTGCGTTGTCGCACACGGTAGCCTCGTGTCCGGCAAGCCGAAAGGCGCGTGAAAGTGAAGCCAGGGTGTTGGCTTCATCATCGACAATCAGAAGGTGCGCTTTTTGTGGCACAAACTTCTCCTCACAAGAAAGAGTTCGAAGGGTTCTGGGTCAGTTCCGCGCGCAACTTCTCAAGATTATGCGGCAGCTCGATAGAAAACGTGGTGCCTTCGCCCGGCCGGCTTCGAACGCTGATTCGACCGTCATGGTCAGTGACCACCGACTGCACAATCGCCAGCCCCAGCCCGGTGCCATGCGCTTTACTCGTGTAGTAAGGAGTAAATAGGCGTTCGCATTCCTCGGGAGTAAGGCCATTTCCCGTGTCCGAGATCTCGAGAATGACCCGATTGCCGTTTTGCCGCGTTCGTATTGTCAGAATTCCGCCCTTCGGCATCGCGTCCATTGCATTGAGCACCAGGTTCGATATGGCGCGATGAAGCAAATCGGTATCAGCCACAATGGACGGAAGCTTCGCATCCAAGTCTAAGTTGCATTCGATCGGTGGACGCTCCGGGCTGCGGAATTGCGCCTGAAAAAGCCGCACAACGTTCTGCACTACTTCATTGATCTGTACTCGCTGGAATTGTGGTTGCGGCATCTTCGAAAATTCGCTGAAGCGCGAAATGATGGCCTTCAGGTTCGCGATTTCCGCCAGCAACGTCGAAGAGCTCTCTTTCAGAATTTCTTCAAACATCTCGGGGCTTTGCTCGCGCGCCCGAATCAAGTTTTCGACCGTCAGTTGCAAAGGGAATAGAGGATTCTTCAATTCGTGCGCCAACCGGCGTGCAAGTTCCCGCCAGGCGGCGACTCGCTCCGTCTGCACCAGTTTCTCTCGCTGCTCGGTCAATTCCAGCGTCATGCGGTTAAACGATTGCGCCAATTCCCCCAGTTCGTCCGATGACGTCGCTTCCACTTGTGTGTTCCAATTTCCGCGAGCGACTTCGCGGGCAGCATCGGCCAGTTGTTCGACTGGGCGGGTAACCTTGGCTGCTGCCCAGCTGCTCAAGAGAATCGCAAGAAAAATCCCCCCACCCCCGACCAGCAGCGCTGCAGAACGTATCCGTTGCTGCAATTCCATATAGGGACGGCGCGAATTCCCAATCAACAGGATTCCCAGCAATTCGTTTTTCTGTCCGGTCAAGGGAATCGCGTGGACTGTTTCGTCCGAAGCTGCATCCGAAGACCAATGAACCAATTCGGTTGTTTCTTGTTTCTCCAGCTGCACACGCTTCACCAGATTCGCCAGTCGATCCGCTTGGGGAATCACGCCGGACGCATCCTGAAGCTGTGCCGCCGAGAAGTCCGACGAAACGTTTTGATACAGCAACGCGCGCATGCCGGGGGGCAAGTCGAGGCTGGCCAGAAAGTTCCTATCGACCCGGCGTCCCCCGATCACGTATAGAGACCTGTCGCCGGCGGCAGCTTCTCGAATGGCTGAGAGGCTGAGCGCAGAGCCATCTGGAAGCGGCTCCTGTCTGAGGAAAGCTCCTTTCGGAGTCACACCACCTAGTGGCACAGAGGATTCTTTGTAACCGAACTTCGCCGGCCACTGAGCGGAGGAAATGATGGTTCCCTGACCATCCACAAACTCGAGAAAATCTAATTGCTGGATGTCAGCCAGGTTCTTGGCCTCGCTGAGGTAGGCTCCATAGTCGGGCGACTCGCGACTCAGAGACAATGCCATCCGTGCGGCTGCCTCACTGGTTGCGATGGCCTCGACTCGGTGCACAACATCTTCGCCACGACGATGAAATTCATTGTGAAATTCTGACACCAGGGATGCGGTACGCTGCTCGTCAGCATGTTCGAAGGCACGGCGCGTGATCACTGAGATACTCGCAGTCACGGCCGCAACCGAGAGCGCGATGGCCAGCGCGAACAGCAGCAGAAGCTTCCGCCGGAAACTCATGGTTTGTCCGCCGCGAGCCAGACATCCTCGAGACGCCACACGCCATCGCGATCGGCCGACCAATTCCTCACCGGCCGTCCAATGCCATAGGCCGTGCGGGTATGCAGTAAGGGGATGATCCTCCGTGAGTTCAGCATCGCGGCCTCCGCAGCATAGAGGTCTTCCATCGAATCGCCGGCAAACTTAGGCGAAGGTAACCCGGTCAGCGTAGCCAATGTGGTCAGCGCGGTTCGATCGTCAAGCGATAAAAGCGGCGCGCGCACAAGCCGGACATCCGAAGCGCCAACCGTCGCAGGTTGCACAGTGAGCCCTGCATCGCGTGCATTGAGCGCGATCCGTTCGGCAATAACTCGAGCCATCGGGTCAGTGGCATCGTAACTCAAGTTCCACGGCGCGCTCTGCCGGGAATCGCCGCGCGCCTGCCGCGCCTGGGAGGCATCCCCGGTCGCAGGGAACAGAAACGCGTAGCCCGTCATCCAGTTTGGCAGCACCCCAGAGGCGGGGTCAGCGCCACCTTGAAATAAAACCTTGCTAAGAGAGCCGCGGTCGATGCTCAAGCCAAGCGCCTGGCGAAGGCGCGCTTCATCAGGCGATTGAGGATCGCGAGCGAAGACCAGCGCTATGAGCTCGGCAGGGCTGGAACTCTCTACGCGGCGATTTTCGGCGGCGGCATGGTGAGATTGTTCCGGAGCGATTTCGATCAAGTCCGCTTTACCCACATCGAGGGAGATCATCTGATCGCGCAGATTTTTTCCCAAATCAATCTCGATCGAGTCCACGAACGGCCGTCCATCCCAATAGTCGTCACGAGCTGCGAGCGTGAGCTTCTTTCCAGGATCCCATTGCGAGATGGAGTACGGTCCGGTCCCGATCAACTTGGCCCCTGATCGTTTGGCAATTCCGTAGCGAGCCAGAGTCAACTCTATCGGCAGCGTCGTATGAGGCGAATCGGTCTCGATGATCACCCCATCCTCCGCCGGGAAGACTTTCCAGTTCGAGTTGGCTGTCCTTAGAGACGCTGCCACGATATCCGATGTCAGCGGAGTGCCATCGTGGCAAACCACGCCCTTGCGCAACTGGAAGCGCCAGCGCTGGCTTCCCGGTTCCGCTTGCCATGATGTTGCCAGCGCGGGTTGGGGAAATCCTCGGTCATCAAGAACGACGAGGCGGTCAAAGATCAATCGAGAGAGATTGCGGGCCGCGACGCCGTCAAAAGGGTTGGCGGTTGCCGGGTCGAGCGACATCGGCGTCGTGCGCAACGCGACACGAAGGGTTCCACCATAATGCGGACGCGTGGCGGCCATGCTCACCGCACTACTGGCCACAACTAACAGTAAGACGATACGCCTCATATTTCCCGCTCTCCGAATTATGAAGTACAGCGACTGCCGTGTTTCCGTTTGACTCTGCCCACAACGCCGTGATCATGCCGTTAAGTTCCAACGGAGCACTCATCAAGACTGGCTCCCGGTCAGGAATTTCGTAAACCCGAATCGTATCGCCCGGACCTGGACCGCTCTGCGTGGCGAGCACCTGCCACCCTGAGCCACATTCGGTGTGGATGCTGGCGATGTCGCTGCCCCAAGCAAGATTTCCGGCCGCTCGATCGGAAACTCCGTCGAGCACGTGCACCTGTCCATCTACTCCCGCGAGGAGCGCCAGAGTGTACTTGTCGCGCGGAAGAGTAGCAGCCGAATAAAAGGCCGGAGCCGAGGATTGTTTCCCGACTCCCGGTACCAGCACGCCCGGAAAGAAATTTCTCGCCGGCGCGAAGAACGCGCTCAAGTGGAATTGATCGCTTCCCACCGGCCACGGATCGTCGCTCTCGCGACAATTCAGACCGAGAGGTGCAGTCGCTGTACTCTTGCAGAAAACTCCCGGCAAGTGGGCGTCGAACAAATGATCCTGCCTTAGGATCAATCTTCCTCGTAAGTCGCGAGGCCACGGATGAGCGTGCGTGACGGGGAAGGATTGCTCAGGCTGCCAGCGGCCATCGCGAAAACCGTAGAGATCAAGCTTGTCGCCGCTCAACACTGCAAGATGCGAGGGATTCCCATCGATCACCGTTGCGTCAAGAATTCGCTCGTCCTGTGACCAAAGCAGGGTCTTGTGAACGGTCAGAGGATTGGCCTCGCGAACTCCAATGGCGGCCGCTGGACGCGGCAGCGAAACCATGACGACCGACGACTCGTTATTTCCCTGATGAATCTCGGCGATCCAGACGTAGTTCTGTAGGTCTTCCGACAGGGTGATGTGGACAGAGCCTGCCGCCTCGTCCGGATTGACAAAACGTAAGCCGAGATAGGCGAGTTGCGTGGTCAGGCCGCGACGAACTTCGTCATAGTCAGCACGGGAAAGGGAAGAGGCGTTGGTGATTTCCAGAGCGACTGCTCCCGGCCCCGTAGTTCCGGCAATCCGCCTTGCCAGCTGTTCTTCGGGAGCTGTCCAATTCGATGCCGATGCCAGCACTGCGAATAAGCTCAGCATCAGCAGAAAACCAGCCGAGCGCAGCCTGTGTGACGGCGAGAGTGGCATGTAGGGAGTTGTCGAATTATAAACCGCCTTCGGCATGGCTCTCGCTCCTTGCCCGGTACTGTCTGGAGTCTGGCTTTTAGCGCGGGGCGGCTCCCGCGTAAGTACAGACACCGGAGCCGCCCCGGTTAGCCTTCAACTACTTTTGCAGATCCTCGGCCTGGCTCGCCTGGTTGCTCACGTTCATGCTGCGCAGGACATCGTTGGCAAAAAAGAACTTGCCGTCGGATGGAACCATCATGATCTGCAGCTTGTCCGACAAGCGCTCGGCCACGATTTTGTTGATCAGTAAGGGATTCTGTTTCAGGATTTCTCCCTCGCTTTTCATCCGTCCGGCATCGGCCACCGCTGTCACACGGATGCGATCTGCCTCCGCGTCGGCCAGCAGTTTTCGCCGCTCCATCTCCGCTTTACTGTCGATCACCTTTGCCTCCGCCATGGCCTCCGCGTTCTTGACCGTGGCTTCCTTGCGAGCTTCGGCTTCAAGGCGTGATTGCTGGATCTGCTTCTCCTTCAAGGGGAGCGTGTATTGCATCGCGTCGGCCTCACCCTTGGCCTGCAGCACATGCACTTGCGCCTCGCCCTCGGCCTGTTTGACTTGCTGTACCTTCGCCGCTTCGGCCTGCAGTTCTGCTAGACGAACCTGCTTCTGCTGAATATCGGTTTCCACGCCCATGCGATCGTCCTCCTGTTCTTTCAGCAAGAGCGTCTCCAGGCCCTTGGCGTATTCAGGCGGAAGCTGGATGTCACGCAACATGACTTCCTTCACGATGATTCCGTCTGACCCCAGCTTCTGTGCAATGGCGTCCGCAGCTCTTTTACGGACCTCCTCGCGCTTCGCCGCGAAGACGTCACGCACCGTGTAGTTCGGCACCAGTTCGCGCCACACGCTGGCTACCACCGCAGGTACAATTTCCTTCTCTACAGGCTGAGGCAGATTGGCCTGGATGTAATCCAGCCGCTTCGGATCCAGACGGTAACGCACGGTGATCGCCAGGCCGAGAGGCAACCCTTCCTTCGCCTGCACCTGAAGCGGCTCAGACTTCGGAGCTTTCTCAGCGGCCGCCTTACTGCTGTCCTCTACCGAGCCAGTGGTGAAGAGCTGATCGCGCGTATCGAAGAGCGCGACGTTTTCCGCGAGTGGAGTCACGAAGTGAACGCCAGGATACAGAGCGCCGGCGAGCGTGCCCTTGGTTTGGCTGATGCGAACCCCTGCCATCCCGCTGGGTACGACCACGATGCCCAAGGCGATCAGGATCGGCCCCCACGCCAGAAGCGCGAGCCCCAATGCGCCTCGCCAACGAACTTTCGGAACCGGCGGCAAGGGATTCGGACCGCCCGCCGCTTCCGCTTGCCGGTACTGCATCTCTCGATAGAGGTCGTAGAGCAGAATGCCAGCTGCGGTCAGCATCATGCCTACACCGCCCCACGTCAGTAGATATTTCAGGAACAGCATGACATCCTCCTTGTATTAACGACCTTGCCCAGGGCGAATCCGAGCTGCCGCCTGCCGGGCAAAAAACAGGCGAAAGACTTTGCCGAAAATCAACTCTTCGACCAGGAGTGCGATTGCCAGCGAGAAGACCAGGCCGGCGAGAACTGCGATAGCTGTAATTGCGAGTTGCATGACTTCCTCCAATGATTGCGTTTTCAGTACTGTCCACTAACTGCGTCGTTCACGGTTTCAGCTTCGGCGACCGCCGCGTCTGTAGCGCTTCCGCCGAAGACTTGCGCCACCTGATCGTCCCGTTCGCCGCGGATATGCACCACGTCGCCAACGCGCACCAGCGAAAAGAACTGCTCGACGTCGCGATTGCGCATGCGAATGCACCCATGCGACGCCGCTTTGCCGACTGAACTTGGATCGTTGGTTCCGTGGATCCCGTATCCCTTCACATTCAAACCGATCCAGCGCGTTCCGATGGGATTGTTGCGGCCCGGTGGAATGACAACTTCGGGGTGGTAGTAAGTTGGATTGGAGACTCGGTTGACGATGTGAAAATCGCCCGTCGGACTTGGGCTATTGGACGCGCCGACAGCCACGGGAAATATCCGAGTGGGGTGTTCGTCCTCTAGAATCGCCAACTTGCGGTCGGGAATGCTGACCAGAATCTCGCGATGAGTCCCGGTGCTTTTCGGGGCGGCCTCTTGCGCGGCCAGCGGGGTCATGAGGCAAGCGATCGCGCCGATCAACCCGATTCCCACTTTTCCATTCCTGATTCCCGTCAGTTTCATGGCGCCGTCCACCTTTCGTGGAATCAAAGGGCAGACGACTAGCCAAAGGCTATGTCACTGATACAACATGGGTTAGTTTTGCGACGAATGAGCGTGAGCGTGGGTGAAACGAGGCGATGTGTCTGCTCTGACACGCTAGGAGTCTTGGTGGGTTGTTTGAGAAAACCCGGCCCCGCCGCTGGGGGCGGCTAGTGGGGTTTTTAGAGCCGGGTCATCTTCTGGGTTTATGAGGTCCCGTTTTTCTGTTGTGTACCTTTTAGAGGATTGCTACCTGGCTTGCTGTGACGGCCGTCACAGCTCTCCGTGACCTCCGAACCAGCCGTGAACCGCAGCCACGTGACCGCGGTCACGGTCCCGCTAGAAGCGTCTGGATATGCTGGGAACACTTACTTCATGGCGGAGAACGTTCATGGCTTATGTAATCACTAACACCTGTATCAAAGACCTTCTCTGTGCTGACGTCTGTCCTACGGATTGCATTCATCCCAGGAAAGACGAACCCATGTTTGAAACGGTCGCGCAACTCTACATCGACCCCGTCGGCTGCATCGATTGCGGCGCCTGCGTCCCGGTCTGCACCTCCGATTCGATCCATCCGCTGGAGGATTTACCGGAAGAACTGAAGCGGTTTGCGGATGTGAACGCGGCGTTTTACGCGAACTAGCTTCTCGGAGACTCCGGCGGGACGCCGAGTGATTCCGGTTGACAGGTGTGCGGGCGGGCTCTATCGTGTCGGGCCAGACCGCCGATGAACATCGTCAAAGCGACGCGCACGTTTGAAGAATGGCTCGCCCAACACACCGTAGTTGTGAAGGGGGACTTGCGCATCAAGCACCAGCGCATGGCAGAGGCCATCTTCCCCTTCTTTCGAGCGACCTTCTATCGCTGGGCACAGATTTGGCCCGACGTCTGTCCTGATCTTGCCAGGGGCCCCCGCGTTCTCGCCGTGGGCGATTTGCATGTCGAGAATTTCGGAACCTGGCGAGACACCGAGGGGCGGCTAGTTTGGGGTGTCAATGATTTTGACGAAGCTGCCTTCCTTGCTTATTCGTACGATTTGGTCCGTCTCGCCGTAAGCGCCCAACTCGCAGCCGAAACTGGAAACCTTGCACTGAAGCCGAAAGAGGCTTGTTCCGCGATCCTCGAAGGATATCGCGCATCACTCGCTCGCGGCGGGCGCGCCTTCGTTCTCGAAGAAGAGAACCGGTGGCTGCGGCTGATCGCCCTGGGAGAGCTTCGTGATCCAGAACGCTTCTGGGCGAAGATGGAGTCGCTGCCCGTCGTGCGAGAAGAAGTTGCGGTGAGCGCGAAGGAAGCGCTGGAGCATCTTATGCCCGAGCCCGGACTCAGTTTTCGACTAGCGCGTCGTGTCGCCGGGCTGGGAAGTCTGGGACACCAGCGTTTGGTGGCGATTGCCGAATGTAACGGCGGCAAAATCGCCCGCGAGGCGAAGGCACTGGTACCTTCCTCCGTTCACTGGGCGAGGGGAGAGCAGGGTCCCAGCGAAATTCTTTATTACGCTATCATCCGCCGCGCTGTGCGCAGTCGCGATCCCTTTGTTCAACTACGTGGTAGGTGGATCGTCCGGCGACTGTCGCCTCATTGTTGCCGCGTCGAACTTGCGTCGCTGCCTGCGGACCGGGACGAATTGAAGCTGCTGTATTCCATGGGATGGGAAACGGCGAACATTCATCTTGGCAGCGCTGCAGTAAAAAACATCAGGCGGCATGCTTCCGGCCTGAAAGGGAACTGGCTCGCGACCGCGGCTAAGCAGATGCTGGACGCTGTCAACCAGGACTGGCGCGACTGGAAGAAGTCCATGCCCTCACAGCCGAAGAAGAAGCAGTAAATCTTACGCCATCCCAGGTCCTGTCTCACACAATACCTCGGTCTCTACATCGACGAAGGCCTCCGATGGCGCATGGGTGCGTTCCAACGCGCAGAGCAATGCGTCGAGAATCGCGGTCAGCGAATGTGGGCTGTCACGCAGGATTCTTTGGATACTCTCGCGATGAATCGCGAGTTCCCCAATCTGGCGCGCCCCCCTCAGGTCAACCGCATTGCTGTCCTGCACCCGTTTAGACCGTCTCACTTCTTGCCGCCGCTCCTGCGTGAGGGCGAACGGGTAGTCGAGTCCGCCAGTTGTCATCCAATGAACCACGAGTTCCTGCGCGTGCGACGCGTTGCAGACTCTTTGCACCCCTGGCTGGCTGGCTAGCTGATCGTGCCATTGCAGGATCGTGATTTTGTCCTGCCAGCGGCTCTCCGCCAATAGAAACCAGCCGCGTTCATTCATCTTCTGTCGCCCGCAAATCGCACATCCGACATTTTCTGTTTCCATTGGTCCCCCTCTACTCCGCAAGGCGCCTGGCGCCGGTGCCTGTTGCAACCCCCAGCACCGTGGGTTCCCCGGGATCCGACAAAACTGGTTTTCTTAGCCCGGGTAGCGGAACTGTCACCATTCCCCGGTCTGCATCGAAGAAGATCGTTAATTCGCGAGCGCAGTTATCGCACATCCAGTAATGTTCCACCTTGCGCAACGCGCTCTTCCTTTGATCGAGTCCGCGAGCATTGGAAACAGGCCGGGGTGGCATCTGGACGACAAAGAGCTTGCCTTCGGTCATTCGAAGAAAAGGAACCGAACACGCTGGATTAACACATTTGTGAAGCATAGGCACCTTTGCGGGTTATCGCGCAAGTGAGAGAACTCCCGTTGCACGTTCTTTACCGAATCACTTTGACGACGCCAACTCGCGGATCATTCAATTACCCGTGTTCTCAGAGTTCCCGAAAGTTCCCACAATCGAACATGACGAAGGTTCGGCACCACAGCAAGCGGGTCGGCACCCTGTCGTTCGTTCCGTTTTCGCACGAGCCCGCGAGAGCCCGCGATCTGCCGCTTCCGGGGGGCAAGCGTCACATCGCTACGTGATCAACGACACAGCCTCGATGCCCATTCTCGGGTGAACATGCAAGGTAAGGATTTCGCTGGTGAGGGGGGCGTAATCATGAAAAGACTGCTAATCCTGGGCGCGGCGGGCCGCGACTTCCACAACTTTAACGTGGTATTTCGCAACGATTCCAATTATCAGATTGTCGGTTTCACCGCTACGCAAATTCCCGACATCGCAGGCCGCCGCTATCCGCGAGAACTCGCAGGCCCACTCTATCCCGAAGGTATCCCCATCTTCGAAGAACGAGACATGGAGCGGCTTATCTCAGACCTCAGCGTCGACGCTGTTGTCTTTTCTTATAGCGACATCTCTCATGTCAACCTTATGCACTTGGCATCACGCGCGGTCGCGGCGGGAGCCGATTTCTGGCTGTTGGGCACCGAACATACGCAAATCAAGTCTTCGCTTCCTGTGATTTCCATTTGCGCGGTTCGCACTGGCTGTGGCAAGAGTCCGGTCTCACGGCTTGTCGCTTCGAAATTGCGCAATCTTGGATGGAAGCCGGTAGTCATTCGCCATCCCATGCCCTACGGAGACTTGGCCGCTCAAGCCGTCCAGCGCTTCGCCACTCTGGACGATCTGGAAAAGCACCAGTGCACGATTGAGGAGCGCGAGGAATACGAGCCGCATATCAATAAAGGGACGGTTGTCTACGCAGGCGTCGATTACGGTCAGATTCTGCGTCAGGCCGAGAAAGAAGCAGACGTCATTCTCTGGGATGGCGGCAACAACGACACCCCGTTCTACAAATCCGACCTGGAAATTGTGGTTGCCGATCCGCATCGCGCCGGCCACGAACTCGCCTATTTCCCCGGCGAAGTAAATATGCGCAGAGCGCAAGTTGTGGTGATCAACAAGGTTGACACCGCCGCCCCCGCGGATGTGACCAGGGTTCGCGAGAACGTCCGCCGTCACAATCCGCACGCTGCGATCGTCGACATGGCCTGCCGAGTTTCAGTCGCCTCACCGGAGCAAGTAAGGGGCAAGCGCGTTCTGGTCGTGGAAGATGGGCCGACGCTTACCCACGGCGAGATGCCTTACGGCGCCGGAGTCGTTGCCGCCCGGTTGTGCGGTGCGGCCGAGCTTGTCGATCCGCGTCCCTTTGCTGTGGGATCGATTCGCGGAACCTACGAACGCTATCCTCACATGACCATACTGTTGCCGGCCATGGGTTACAGCGCCATGCAACGTCACGAGCTCGAGCAGACCATCAATCAAATTCCTTGCGACCTGGTGCTCGTGGCCACTCCCATCGATCTGGCTCGCATCATCAAAATTGACAAGCCTAGCCTGCGAGTCACCTACGAGGTTGAGGAACTGACGACGCCCGGACTGGTGGCCGCGCTGGGGAAGTTCACCGACGAATACCAACAAGTGCCAGTGGGAGCGCTCAAATGACGACAAAGGATTTCCTGTCGATACGGGATTTCACTCCTTTGCAGATTCGTTTTCTGCTGGCTCTCGCGCGGCAAATCAAATCGCGACCAGGCGCATACGGAAAAGCTCTGGCCGGTAAGACTCTTGCCTTGATTTTCGAGAAGCCGTCTCTACGGACGCGCGTCAGCTTCGACGTGGGCGTCCACCAACTGGGAGGCTTTGCCCTGTATCTTTCTCCGGCAGAAATCAACTTGGGCAAGCGCGAATCTCTCTACGACGTCGCCAAGAATCTCGAACGCATGGTACAGGGCATCATGATCCGCACCTTCGCGCACCACGTCGTCGAGGAGATGGCCGCCTACTCCAGCGTTCCGGTAATCAACGGACTCACGGACTATAGCCATCCCTGCCAGGCCATGGCCGACTATCTCACCATCTGGGAGACGAAGGGCAGAGTTAGCGGTCTCAAGGTCGCTTTTATTGGAGATGGCAACAACGTCGCTCATTCGCTGATGTTTGCCGGGGCGCAACTGGGCGCAAATGTATGGGTCTCGACTCCTCCGGGATTCGAGCCCAGGGCGGAAGCTGTCGTTTGGGCACACGAACGCAGCGCGCAAACGGGCGGATCCTGCGTAGTCACCAACGATCCGGAAGACGCCGCCTCAGGCGCTGACGTGATCTACACCGACACTTGGACCAGCATGGGGCAGGAATCCGAAGCCGATGAAAGACGTCGCACTTTTCTCCCGTATCAGGTAAATACGAAATTGTTTAATCTGGCCAAGCGCGATGCGATCTTCCTGCACTGCCTGCCGGCGCACCGCGGCCTCGAAGTTACCGCTGACGTGATCGACTCGCCGCGTTCTGTGGTTTTTCAGGAAGCCGAAAACCGGCTACATGCACAAAAAGCCATTCTGGTTGAGTTGATGAAGGATGCGACCGTGACCGTGCCGGAAATCAGCGCCGAGTCGCTGGTGAGTACTCTGGCTGAGAAGTCGTAGGCAGTGATGGAAAGTTGCGAAGCTCGCTATGAAGACCATTCTGCTTGCCGTCGGCGGCAACTCGCTCATTCGCGCGGGCGAGAAGGGAACTGCCGCTGAACAACTCGCCAACGCTCAGCGCACGGCGGCAGAAATCGCCATCTTGATTCGTGAAGGCTATTCCGTGGTCATCACTCACGGCAATGGTCCTCAGGTGGGCGCTGCCCTTCTCCGCTCCGAACGCGCTGCCAGCCAAGTTCCGGGCCAGCCGCTCGACGTCTGCGGAGCCTGCTCCCAAGGGGAAATCGGATACCTGCTTGAGCAGTCGCTGGTAAACGAGTTGGCGAAAATCGGACTTCATACCCCAGTGATCGCCATGCTCACCCAAACCGTGGTTGCTGCAAACGATCCCGCCATGCAGCATCCCACAAAGCCGATCGGGCCCTTCTATTCGCGGCAAGAAGCGGAAGAGCGTCGGCGAACCCTGGGATGGCAGATCGTCGAAGACGCCTCGCGCGGCTATCGGCGCATTGTTCCCTCGCCTGATCCCATCGACATTCTCGAACTCGAGGTGATTCGCGATCTCACTGGACACGGTGTCCTGGTCATTGCCTGTGGCGGCGGGGGCATCCCGGTGGTTTGCGAGAACGGAAAGCTGATTGGTATCGAAGCGGTCATCGACAAGGACCGCGCCTCGGCTTTACTGGCGGCCAAGTTGGGTGTTGCCCTGTTTGTGATTTCAACCGATACCGATTACGTCTATCTCGATTACAAGAGGCCTACACAGCGTCCTCTCACTTGGATCACGGCAAGCGAACTGCAGGAGCACCTGATTGCCGGTCAATTTCCCGCTGGCAACATGGGACCCAAAATCGAATCCGTTCTGCGCTTTCTGCGGGACGGAGGCAAAGAAGCCATCATTACTTCTGCCGAAAATCTAAGCAGAGCGGTCACGGGGGATGCCGGAACCCACATCCTTCCCGATGAGCAAGTTCTCACCAAGGCCACGACAGTTCCCGACGAACTCTCTGTGGGGAGGCGATAACATGGCCGAAACCGTGCTTCACGCGATCGCGTCACCAGAACCGGCGGTGTCCCCCGCCAAAAGGCTTGGCCACGTCATCGAGTCGCAACAGTTCACCCTTCCGCTGTTGATGGAGTTGTTCAATCGCTCCCGTGGAATGGAACGAGTAGTCGCCCGTGGAGGCACGCTCGACTATCACAACCGGATTCTCGCGACCTTGTTCTACCAGCCCTCGACCCGCACACGCTTCTGCTTTGAAGCCGCCATGCACCGGCTTGGTGGACGCGTCTTATCCACCGAGCACGCCGGCGCATTCTCTTCTGAAATCGAAGCCGAGCAGGTGGAAGACTCCATCCGCATCATCGGCCATTACTGCGACGTGATTGTGATCCGCCACCACGAAGAAGGCGGCGCTCGCCGGGCCGCTCAGGTCTCTCCCGTGCCCGTGATCAGCGCCGGGGACGGTCAAGGCGGACAGCATCCCACTCAAGCCTTGCTTGATCTCTACACCATCTACCGCGAACGTCCTCTCGATGGCCTCAGTGTCGCCCTGATCGGCGAACTCGACAAAGGACGTACCGCCCGTTCACTCGCCTATTTGCTAGCTAAATTCGAACGAATCAAGCTCTTCTTTGTCAGCCCGCCAGAAATGCAGATGAAGCCCGATATCCTGGACTATCTTGCAGACAACGACGTGCAGTACGAACTGGAGTCGGACATCGATCGCGTCATCGGGGAAGTCGACGTCGTCTACCAGACCCGTATCCGGCCCGAGCGAATCGCTGATGCTCGGCGGCTAAAGCAGTACGCAATCGATTCCACGGTTCTCCCCAAGATGAAGAAAGACGCCATGATTCTGCATCCGCTCCCGCGCACGGTCGAGCTGGATAAGACAGTCGACGACGATCCACGCGCCATGTACTTCAAGCAAGCCACGAACGGCCTCTACGTGCGCATGGCGCTGCTGACCATGGTTTTAGAAAAAGAATAAAAAAGAGAGGAACTCATGCCTGCTATCGAAGAGCTGCTGCAAACCAAGGATTTCGTCGAACTCGAAAATCAGTACGGCGCGCACAACTATCACCCGCTCGACGTGGTCATCGAGCGCGCCCAGGGAGTCTGGGTTTATGACGTCGCGGGCAAGCGCTACCTCGATTGCCTCGCTGCTTATTCGGCGGTCAATCAGGGGCACTGCCATCCGAAGATTCTGCGAGCCCTTACGGATCAGGCACAGAAAGTGACGCTCACATCTCGCGCTTTCCGCAATGACCAGTTACCGCTGCTCTACAAAGAACTTCATGACCTAACCGGAATGGATATGGCTCTGCCCATGAACTCGGGCGCGGAAGCCGTCGAGACCGCGGTCAAGACAGCTCGGAAGTGGGGATACAAAGTCAAAGGCATTCCCGAAGGGAAGGCAGAGATCATTGTCTGCGCCAACAACTTTCACGGCAGAACCGTAACGATCGTCAGCTTCTCGACCGACGAGCAATATCGCGACGGCTTCGGACCGTTTACTCCCGGTTTCAAAATTATCCCGTTCGGCGATGCGCAAGCTCTGCGAGCGGCAATCACCCCAAATACCTGCGCCTTTCTCGTGGAGCCGATTCAAGGCGAGGCCGGCATCGTGATTCCGCCCGACGGCTTCCTTAAGGAAGCAGCCGAAATCTGCCGCCAGAGCCGCGTCCTACTGATGACCGATGAGATTCAGTCCGGCCTCGGCCGCACCGGCAAGCTTTTCGCCTACATGCACGAGGGCATTACTCCCGATCTGCTCATTGTTGGCAAAGCTTTGGCGGGTGGTTTTTATCCGGTGTCGGCGGTCCTCGCGTCGAAAGAAGTTCTAGGCGTTTACAAGCCCGGGGATCATGGCAGCACCTTCGGGGGCAACCCTCTAGGCTGTGCTGTTGCCCGTGCCGCGCTGCGCGTCCTGGTGGAAGAGAAACTAGTAGAGCGTTCGGCCGAACTAGGTGCCTACTTCCTGGCAAAACTGAAAACCCTGCGCAGCCCTGACCTGAAAGAAGTTCGCGGCAAAGGACTCTGGATCGGCGTCGAACTCAACAGTCCCGCCCGTCCGTATTGCGAAGCCTTGAAGCGGGAGGGGATTCTTTGCAAAGAAACGCACGACCACGTCATTCGCATCGCGCCTCCGCTGGTGATCAAGCGCGAAGAGATTGACTGGGCTTTTGAGCGCATTCAAAAAGTCATCGAGGGAAACTAACGCACTTGGGGACAGCCGCCTCGGTTGTCCCTTATCATCCCTACATGATCCGGCGCGTCCTCATGTGCCCTCCGACGTTCTTCGACGTGCGTGAGGTCAAGAATCCCCACATGCGCCTGCCCATTGATCCGGTCCGTGCGCAACAGCAATGGGACAATCTGCGCAGAGCTCTGCAAGATGCCGGCGTCGAAGTCGAAACTATTGCGCCCGTAAAAGATCTCGAAGACATGGTCTTTGCCGCCAATCAAGTTTTCGTCGGATATAGCCCAAAGATTGGCAAGTTCATTGTCCCCAGCGAAATGCGCTATCTGATTCGACAAAGAGAAGTTCCGTTCTACGTGGAATGGTTTCGCGAGCGGGGATATCAAGTGCTCGCGCTTGATTTGAAAGGCGAATGCCTGGAAGGGCACGGGGACGTGATCTGGCCGCCCGATCACTCGAAGATCTGGGCCGGCTTCGGTTTCCGGTCGACGCGAGGTGCCATCAGCAAGTTCGCAGAAGCAATGAAGGAGCATCGCTTCCCGGTAATTCCTCTGCAATTAGTCGATGAACACTGCTATCACCTCGATACCTGTTTCTGCCCTCTGAACAGCGAGGCTGTAATGATCTATCCCGGAGCCTTTGCGCCGGAAGCACTCGAAAGAATCCACCGCGGTTGGTCCCGGGTTCACGAGCTTTCCCGCGACGAGGCGGTCGCATTCATGGCAAACGGAATCGTCGCCAATGGCCGCTACATCACGCCGCACGTCTCCCCGAATCTGACTGCCATTCTTGATCGGGAAGAGCTGGAGCCAGTCATCCTCGACACTTCAGAGTTTGAGAAGTCCGGCGGCAGCGTTTTCTGCATGAAAGCGGTTCTCTTCTAGCAGACTTCTTTTCTCCTATTCCCGTTTTGGACCTTTGAACGATGAATTATTAGCTGGGCACTTGGGTCTCGTTCTCTCTCCCGAGCGTACGATTGAGTTGAAGTCGGGCGGCCTCATCTTTCATTGAGCACTCGGGCGGAATGCCTGCAAGCCAGGGCGCTCCGGAGGGAACCCGCCCATGGCGGCTTTTCAATCGCTGGCGAACGCACCACAGCCTGCTGGCCTGCGTCCCGGTTCGACGATCGGACGTTTTCTTATCGGAGAGCAACTGGGAAAGGGCGGGATGGGAGAGGTGTATCGCGCCGAAGACACCAAACTCAAGCGTGTCGTCGCCCTAAAGCGTCTGTCCAACAGTCTCCGCAATGACCATGTCTCTCGCCGTCGTTTCCTGGAGGAAGCGGAGAAGGTTTCTTGCTTCTGCGATGCTCATGTAGCGGCTCTCTACGATGTGCTGGAAGAACAAGGCGAGATGTTTCTCGTGATGGAATACGTCGAAGGGCAGACCCTTCGGCAACGACTGGAGACTCCTCTTGCCCTCGACGAGTTTTTTGAAATCGCCACCCAGTGCGCGGAAGCTCTCGCTGCTGCGCACGATTTAGGGTTGGTCCACTGCGACGTGAAGCCGGAGAACGTCATGCTGACCGAACACGGTCAGGTGAAGATTCTAGACTTCGGCGTGTCAAAGCACCTTCCGCGCTCTGACCAAAGTTCCACGATGGAGTCTGCGACGCTTGCCGGCACCCCCGCCTACATGTCTCCCGAAGCGTTGCTGCAGGAATTTCCAGATGGCCGCGCCGACGTGTTTTCTCTGGGCGTCATGTTCTATGAAATGCTGACCGGGCACCATCCCTTCCTTGCTGGCAACTTCTTCCTCACCACGGACCGCATCCGCAAAGAGACCCCCGCTTCGATCCGTGTTTTCAATCCACGAGTGCCCGCTCAACTCGAGGCGCTGGTAAATCGCGCTTTGGCCAAACAGAGAGAGCAGCGCTATGCGAGCGCCGGCGACTTGCTCGAAGATTTGCGCCGGATACAAGCTGGCCTGGATCCAACGCCTGCCCCGGTCGAATCCTCATACCCGATGTCTCGCCGATGGATTTGGTGGACCGTGATCCTCTCCCTCACCTTGACCTTGGGAGTCATCCTCATCTACCGCTTCACGACAAAATCGCCGCCGATTCTTTCGGAGAGAGGGTGGGTCTTGATTGGTGATTTCGACAGTCGTGGCGACGAGAGCATTCCCGATGCCGGTATTCGCGAAGGCCTGACTATTGCCCTACAGCAATCACGATATGTGAACGTTTTTCCGCGAGTGAGAGTCTACGACGTGCTGGCCCGAATGAAGAAGCCGAACGTTGCACGGATTGATGAGAACTTGGGGCGCGAGATTTGCCAGCGCGAGAACCTGCAAGTGCTGGTCGCCGGCAGCATCGAGCGTGTGGGCAACGTATTTCAGATCAACGTTCGTGGCGTCGACCCAAGTCACGGGAATTTGCTTTTCGCGGAAAGCGAGCGCTTTGATCGTCGGGATCAGTTCCTTGATCGGGCAGACCTGTTGGCCAAACGCGTACGCCAAGACTTGGGAGAATCGCTGGGCAGGATTGAGAAAAGCAGCCGCCCCCTTGCAAAGGTCACTACGACTTCGCTTGACGCGTTGCAACTCTATTCCCAAGCGGTGGACGCCATGGCTCAGGCCAATCTGGAACGGGCACCGGCGCTTTTAACCGAGGCCATCAAGCTCGATCCTAACTTTGCCATGGCACACATGTTGTTAGGCACGTACTACTCGTGGGTGGTCGGCAAAAATGAAAGGGCCGTAGCCGAATATCAGCGAGCCCATGAGTTGCGGGAAGGCGTGACCGACCGGGAACAGCGCAGAATCGACGCTTTCTACTTTTCGTCCCTGGAGCGCTATGACGAGGCGGCCGATGCCTTGCGCGTGTTGGTCGGCCTCTACCCGGATGATGCCGAAGCCCACGAAGAACTGGCCAGCGCCTACTACGACGTGGGCAAAGTGGATGCCGCCATTTCGGAGTTGCGGCAGGTTCTACGGCTCGATCCGTTTTCTGTGCTCGCTTACCGGAACATCGTTCTCTACCTGGCGCGTCAGGGATCCTACGATGAGGCTACCACCGCTTTCCAGGAAGCCGAACAACACGGGATTAAGACACCAGAACTGTACTGGGGGCTGGGGTTGGTTCGCCTCGGTCAAGGGTACGTCTCGGAGGCGAGAAAAGCCTTTGTGCGTCTCGGTGAGGGACCGGAGGCAGACCGAGATCTCGAGGAACTTTACGAGGTTGTTGCCGATCTCTACGAAGGGAAGTTGGATATTGCTTCTACCGAACTACGCAGGCACCTCCAGTCCACCCCACATACCGAGGGCTTGCAGTTAGTTCGAAGATATCTGCTCGGACGCATTCTGCTCCTCCAAAACCGGAACCTCGATGCTGCCCTGCAAGCCGATCACATGCTGAGCGCTCCGAGTTCAACTCTGCAAACCAGCGATCTGCTCCAAGCAGGGATTCTTTACGCGCGGGCGGGCGATCTCCGAAAAGCTCGCTCAGTATTAGCCCGCGTAGATCAGGTGCGCCGGTCATCACCCAGTTCCTGGGCCGACAGCAGCTTCCACAATCTCGAGGGCGAAATTCACATCGCGGAAGCGAGGCTGACCGACGCACGGGACTCATTCACTGCTGCTGCGCGGGCGTTGCCGCAATCTGCCTCCCACGTAGGATTGGCTCGTATTCATCAAGAGCAGAACGATCCCGCCTCGGCGGCCGAGGAGTGGGAGAAAGTGATCCAGAATGGGGGCGAAATCCTACAGAACGACTTCCCGCCGGACTTAGCGCTAGCGCACTTCCAGTTGGCCCAAATCTATCGGCAGACTGATCGCAAGGATCTTGCCATCGTGCAATGCCGCGAACTGCTGAGAATGTGGCAGTACGCTGATGACAGTCCGTTACTTCGTGAAGCCAAAATCCTGCTCGCGGAAATGACACGCGACAGCCAGAACTCCACCACTCACAACCAGCAGTAGTCAGCCAGGGATCTTGAACCGATAACGACTGAATAAGGAGGACTATATGAATTTACTGATCATTCTTGGAAACGCCGCCGTGGATTACAAATTCCGCAGATTGCTACTGCAAGATCCGTTGGGTACCGCGGAAGCCTATGGCTTCCGCCTGACCAAATTCGAAGCCCAAATGATGGAGGCGGCTTTGACCAAGAACGTGGTCGCCCTCGAACAGGTCTTCAAAACACTGGAGGATCAACTGTATCTGAACATTCAAAACAAACCTGTTCCGTACCTGATCACCGACCCAGCCGCCGTACCGGGAATGGATGCGACTGTTGGCTGCCACCAGAGACCCTGCACTTGGTCGCTGAATCCGCCTTCCGCATTGAAGGATGTGCTGGCAAAAATTGCCTGAGTCGAGGGCGGATTGCTTACCGCAAGGACGCGAGAGTTCAAGTGGCTCCCGCGTCCCGGCGGTGTCAGGGTTGGAGAGTCACTTCGCAGTATCGAAGATCTGGGAATAGCAGTTCGTGCACAAGGCGCTTTCCTTTAGGTCGATCCACTCTACCGCATGCGACGGCGCCATCGCACAGGAATAGTCGTCACAATGCGTGAGGTTCAAAGTGTGTCCGATCTCATGGACTGCTTCCTTAAGCAGTCGCTGCCGCAGAAGGTCAGGGTCGGAGGGCAGCCCGTAAAACTCCTGACGCAGACGATGCGCCGAAACCACCGCGCACGGTCCCGCCATCTGCGCCTCACCAAATACGAAAGTCAGAATCGGGATGTAAAGGTCCACGGCAGTTACGCCCAGGATTCTCCAGGAGTCCGGCGTCAAGTAACGCTGCATGTAGTGCAGGAATTCCGAAGAGTGATACTGCTGCCGCTCCCCGTGAAACGCTAATTCCGCCTCAAGCGGCCGCGGGATGACCTCGCACGGCATGTGGAAGGTATCAGCGAGAGCGGGCCCAAGTTCCCTCAGCCACCCGCCGTCCAGATCCCCGATCGGGAGCAGTTGCAAGAGCTTCATCGAGTTTCAACGGTTGGTTTGCTCCAGCCATATTTCTTGATTTTGTGGTGCAAGGTGACGCGGTCGATCTCCAAAACTTCCGCTGCCCGCGTGCGGTTCCAGCCGCAAGACTCAAGCACTCGCAGGATATGTGCCTTTTCGATTTCGTCCAGACTCTTGGGTGCGCCATTCGGAACGGGGATCTTGAACACGAAGTCCTGTTCGCGGATCTCGGGCTCCTGGGCCACTACCATGGCGCGCTCGACGGCATTCTCAAGCTCGCGCACGTTTCCCACCCACGGCTGTTGCTGCAGCTGGTCCATGGCGTTGGGAGCCACGCGGTTGATTCGCTTGTTCATCTGCAGAGAAAATTTGTGCACGAAATGATTCACCAGGAGGGGGATGTCGTCGCGCCGCTCCCGCAACGCGGGAAGCTCAATGCGAAAGATGTTGAGCCGATAGAAAAGGTCAGGACGAAACTTACCTTCCTCAATCAATTTCTCCAGGTCCTTGTTGGTGGCGGCTACGCAGCGGAAGTCCACCTTGATCGGTTGATTACTGCCAACCCGAACGATCTCATGTTCCTGCAACACTCGCAGAAGATCGGTCTGCGTTTTCAGGCTGATATCGCCGATTTCGTCGAGAAATACCGTGCCTCCTTCGGCGATTTCAAATTTTCCCTTCTTACGATATTGGGCCCCGGTAAACGCGCCCTTTTCGTGTCCGAACAATTCGCTCTCGAGCAGGGTTTCGGTAAGCGCTCCGCAGTGAATCACCACCAGGGGATGGAAGCGGCGAGGGCTGGCATGGTGAATGGCCCGGGCGACAAGTTCCTTGCCGGTGCCACTCTCTCCGGTGATCAGCACCGTTGCGTCGGTTGGGCCTACTGTCTCAATGGCGTCGAAGAGCTTCGACATGGCGGCGCTCTGTCCGATGATGTCTTCGGGACGAGCGACTTCCGCCACAGTCTCGCGCAACAGCACGTTCTCTTTCTCGGTGTGCTTATGAGCTAGAGCTTTCTTTACCAGGTGGGCGATCTCATCGGGATCGAGTGGCTTCGTGACGTAATCATAGGCGCCGTTCTTCAGTGCAGCCACCGCAGTCTCTACTGACGCGTAGCCGGTCATCATGATGACCATCAGCTCCGAGTCGATTTCGTGCATCCGGCGCTGCAGTTCGATACCGTCGGTCCCTCGCATCTTAATATCGACTAGGGCCGCGTCCCAACTGTGCTCGGCAAGACGGGCCAGCGCATCGTTAGCGTTCTCCGCCGTTCCCACCTCGTATCCTTCTTCTTGAAACCATTTGCTCAGGGAGTCGCGCACGCTCAGTTCGTCGTCGACAATCAGTAATTTCGCCAGTGCGCTCACGTGTGTCACCTCGTATTCCTGGACGCGAACGGCGTGTCTGCGGTAGTGGCGAACTCGGCTTCGGCTTCGACCGGCAGCGTGATGGTGAAGGCCGTCCCTTTACCCAGTTCCGAGACTACTTCGATTTGCCCGTTATGCCGCTCGATGATGCCGTGGCTGATAGCCAATCCTAGCCCCACACCGCTCTCTTTCGTGGTCAGGAAGGGTTCGAAGATATGGGGGAGAATGTCTGCTGGGATGCCAACGCCGTCGTCCCGTACCTCGACCGCGACCTTCTCGGTTGAGTCTGCAAGGCTGGTCCGCACCCACAGGTTACCGCCGCGCGGCATCGCATCGATCGCGTTCATCATCAAGGCCAACAGAACTTGCTCAACCTGCGATGGATCGCAGCGAACCATCGGAATATCGTGTCCCGACTGCAGCTGCAATTGAATTCCATTTAACTCGCACTGATGCTGCACCAGCCGCGCAGCCCGGTCGACAATGGAATTCAAGTCGGTAGTCTGCAAGTTCATGGGAGGCGTGCGCGAGAAACTCAGCAGGTTCTTGACCAACTCGCCGCAGCGGCGGCTTTCACCGGCAATGAGGTCCAGGCAATCGATTGCGTCCTTACGTTTATCCCAGCCAACGTCTCCGTGGTCCAGCCACTTTCGCAAGAGCTTGGCGTAGGTCAGAATGCCTGACAGCGGATTGTTGATCTCATGCGCGACCACCGCGGCCATTTTCCCGACGGTCGCCATTTTCTCCACATGCAGCACGTGGTCGTGGGCTTTTTTCAGTTCGCGTGTCTTTTGTTCAACGCGGTCCTCCAGAGTTCTGGCCCAAGCGACGATCTCTTGGTTGGCGGCTTCCAGCTGCAGGCTCATTCCGTTGAAAGACTGCGCCAGATTTCCGACTTCATCCCGCGAGCGCACTTCGATCTGATATCCCAATTCGCCTTCCGCAAGCCGTTCAGTGCCGTCCTTCAGCGCGCGAATCGGTTCGCCCACTACATGCCACACCCACAGCCAGCTCAGGAAGGCAATGGTGAACGCCGCGAACAAGGTGTAGGCAAGCATCTGACGGCTCCCGGCAGCCAGTTGAGCATCGGTCTTCGCCAGGGAGATATTGGTATCGAGCACTCCAAGAATTTGTTGGCTCGCGGGATGAGCATGACACGCGGCATTCGAGCAGGAAGGCTGATTTTCGATCGGTGTGATGATGCCCAGCACGCGCGGCCCGCCCGCGAGACGGTAGATACGAAAGCGGTCTGGCCGGTTCAGGCGGGTAAGCGGCTGCGATTGCGCGTGGCATGCATAGCAAGCCTCGCCGCTCTTGTCGACACTATGGTTCACTTCGGTCGCGTCCGTTGAATAGCTAACGGTGCCGGTGGGATCGAAAATTCGCACCTTCACCATCCCCGGCTCGCCAGCGATTGTCCCCATCACGTGATAGAGGCCCTCGCGATCGTTGCGCATCATGTAATAAGTGGCGCTGCGCTTGATGACGTCACTGACCCGCTCAGCGCTGCCTAGCACCGAGGCCTCAAGATCCTTGCGATGCAGCCGGATGTTCAGATATCCCACCAGGGCAAAGATCACCACCATCGATGCCAGCAACAGCGTGATCAATTTTGCGCTCACGCTGTGCATGAAGCGTGACCAGCGGCTGCGGGATGGCTCAATCTCCGGCATGACTCAACATCGCTTCTGTGTTCCCAACTGCGTCGAATTCCACAACCGGGTGCTGTTCTTCAGCAGGGAAGATGGGTAGGTACTTCACGGCCAGTCCGAACAGCGCGAAGCCGACTGCGATAATCGCCCCGGTAACGGCGATTTCCGTCCACTTCGGCACGTAGTGCATTCCGGCGGAGGATTCCAGGCCGGTAATGCTCACATTCAGCCGGTTGGTGATGAACCCAAGAACGACCAGCACAGCCGCGACGTAAAGCCCTCCGGCAGTTCTCCGCACCTTGCGTTGCGCGAGCAGAATCAGCGGCAGAATCAGGCTGAGCGAGATCTCCAGCCAGAACAAATACATCTCGTAGCCGGGGACCAACGTGAGTCGGAGGATTCCGCGGTGCAGCAAGTCCTCAAAGCGCAACGTCCCGTACACGCAGAGAACCACCACCAGCACGCGTCCCAGCTCTTGCAGGATAGGCAATTCCAGTTGTCGTCCGAAGTGGCGCGAGCTCATCGACGATTCGAAGATCGTCATCGCCAGTCCGACTGCGATCGCCGAGATGAAGAAGAATGCCGGCAACAATGGGCTGTACCAGAAAGGATGAAGTTTTTCCGGCATGATCAGGTACAACGTCCCTAGCGACGATTGGTGCAAAGTCGAGAGGATGACGCCCAGAATTACCGTAGGGATCAAGACTGCTCGAATAATCTTTAGTGGCCGCTCCAGATTGAAGCGCTCCAGAACGATGGGAGCGAATTCCAATGACAACACGGTCGTGTAGAGCATCACGCAATACGCCACTTCAAACATCACCGAATGCGGGTTGCGCATGATCAGCGGATGCCAGATGCGATAGGGCCGCCCCAAGTCAAACATCAACGCGACCGAGACCAGCAGGTAGCCGAGGAATGCCGTGAGCACCGTCGGCCGCACAATCGGATGCAAGCGCTTGATGTTGAAGATGTGGACTGCGGCTGTCAGCGTGAATCCGCCCGCCGCCAGCATCACGCCGCAAAGCACATCGAATCCAACCCAGATGCCCCATGGGAACTGGTCGTTCAGATTTGTGGATTGTCCTAGTCCCTGCGTGAAGCGCACCACGGTCGCATAGAATCCGGCGGCCAGCAGAGCCAGAAAAACCAGCTTCCAGAAAGTTAGCTTGACCTTCATCGGTTCCTCTCCTTCTGATCGCTGGATTCGTGCTGTGTTCCTTCAAAGGCCGCCACTTCTTCCCGACGATGAGTAATCCACCAGACACCGCCCAGCAGCATCCCGCCCAGGGGAACGAAATCCGGGATGCGCGAGAGCACACGATAGGTAAGGATCGGAAGCGGATCTTTTGACAAATCAGTGCGATAGCCGAACTGCTCGAAGGGAACACTTGAAAGCAGCAGAACCGACGTCCCACCCACTTCGTTGATCCCGTAAACATGATCCACATATCTTCCGGGATTGTCCCGAATTCGCTGTTGCGCTTCCTGAATCAGTTCGTCGCGCTCGCCGAACTTGGTGGCGCCAGTCGGACAAATGTCGGCGCAAGCTGTCTGCTGCCCCGCCGCCACCCGGTCGGCGCACATGGTGCATTTCTGCACCTTAGGTAGAACTTTGCTCCACTCGTACTTGGGAACGCCAAAAGGACACGCCACCATGCAGTAACGGCAGCCCATGCAGCGGTCGGCGTCGTAGGTGACGGGGCCGGCAGCCGTCTTGCGCAAGGCTCCTACGGGACACACCGAGGCGCAAGCGGGCTCCTGGCAGTTCATGCACAGGCGCCGCATAAACTTGTCGCCCTTGGTAAGTACAGCCGTGTACTTGTGGTCCGACTGCCGCTCTTCAGCGGCTACCGTGTCGTCGTAACGAAGCTTGTTCTTCTCGGCGCAGGCTTGCTCACATTGCTTGCAGCCAATGCAAACCGTCGCGTCATATAGCAACGCCTTGCTCATGGAATTGTCTCCGGATCGCACCCCGCCAGGATTTGCGTTCGAGCGGCATATAGAGAGAAACGAAGGTCGGCCGCTGGGAATGACAGTCAGGAAGGGCGCACGTCGTTATCGAACGGGAGAATAAAAAAGTGTGCCCGGGTCTGGACTTATTCAGTCCAGAACCCGGGCGGGCAGTTCCCGTGACCCATGCGCATGGAGCGGTCTGCCGGCTGGCGATAGATCGGCCGGTGCTTCGCACGATCCGCCGAGTTATGCCGGTCCGTCTCATGACACGCCCTCAGGGTGCAAAACGTCGCCGGGCGGATTTCTCCCACGGCAACGCCGGTGCGCAATCGGGAACGGCCAATCTACTTCTGGACGCTACGGATGTAGCTGACCAGCATCTTCACCTGGTCCGGCGTCAGCGTCTTCGAGACGCCGGCGTGCTTCGGCTTCTCGGTGATGGCCTTCTCCAGATCCGCATCGCTGGCTTTCTTGGCATCGTCGCCAATCAGGCTGGGGATCTTGGCTGCCGGTTTCCCAGCGGCATCGACGCCGTGGCAAGCCGCACATTTGGTCTTGAAAAGGGTAGCTCCGTCATCACCGGCCCAAGACAGGCTGGGGATCAGAATGAACAGGGCCACCGCGATCGTCAGGATTAACATCGCGAGCTTCGTCATCTTCATAATTGCTTTCCTTTAAGTAGAATTTGTACGGCCTGATGAACGCCGTGGCCTTTTTCGTGGCAGCTGCTAGCTGTTGCGGAATTGACCACCGGCTAACCTCCTGAAACTTGCCTTGTAGCGAATTTCAGCAGTTGCTATCTAAAACCGTTACAAGTTTCAACGAATGGACGTGCCCCTGCTGTGACCCAAGTCACGCAGCAGCGTGAGTTAGAACGGGCAGATAGTGAAAAGGCTAGAGTTAGCCCGATTGGTGCCCACAGGCGGGAAGTGTTGCAGTCTGCAGCAGCACCGGGGAAGTGGAGTCCCTACCGCGAACGGGCCAGCTGCCCCTTGCGCCGGCGTTCGCGCTCCGCCTGCATCTGGCCAACCGCGGTGACGACTCTGCTTGAATAAAGCGCGGTAACCCATTGCGGGTTACTCCACTCGGGCTGGCCTGCGAGGGCGGCCCCAAAATCCTGAAGAGCCTGATCCGGTAGTTGAGCCTGCCATTCGGCCATCGCGCGCGCCATGGTCTTTTCTGGCTTGGTTCCGACCTGTTCGTAGATAGCACTCAGGGTTTGCAAAGCATCGCTGTTCCGTTGCAGCTCGATCTGGCTCCAGGCCAACCGAATTTCGAGTTCCAGAACGCCCGGGCGCCGTTGCACTGCGTCACCTAACAGATCCGTTGCGGTTGGATAATCGCCGGAGCGATAGAACCACCAGCCCAATTCGCCGAGGGAGACTGGAACGCTTCCGTCCTGCGGAGCACCGCGAAGTTGCATCACTAACTGATGAGCTGACGTTGAATTGCCGGCAATCAAATCCAGGCCCGCTTGCAGAATATCCGTCCCGGCAGGCGGTACTGGTTTGAGGGATGCCGTCCAATGCCGGAACTCCGTAGCCGCTGTCTGCCGGTCGGAAGCGCCTAAAGACTCGGCGTATGCTTTGGCGTTTTCCGCGGTCGGATTCAATGCCAAAAGCCTTCGATAAGAGTCAGACGCAGCAGCAAAGCCGGCCTGGGCGAACTGCGCCCGCGCCAGCACCTCCAACGCCCGAGGCTGTTCTGCGCGCACCTTCAGCGAGCGCAGCCGCCAATTGCTCTGCTACCGGATAACGGTGCATCTCTAACGCGGCATTCGCTCGGGCCGTCCAGAAGACATATGCAACCGCCAAATCTTTTTCTGGCTTCAGTTCCCAGTGCTCGCTGGCAATGAGCTTCTGAACTTGCGCGATCCTTTCCGAAGGCAGAGGATGCGACCGGAAATATCCCTCGATAGTTTGCTGCGCCACATCTGACAACTCTTCTTCGGGAGTCTTTGCGCGCGCCTGGTACTCCTGGTAGAGGCGCTGGAAGGTCTCAAACATGCGGATGGCGCCGTTTGCGGAATATCCAGCCTGCACCGCCAGACGCGTGCCTTCGCGATCAGCTTCCAGTTCCTGGTCTTTGCTGTAGCCCGCCTCGAAGACCTCGACTGGCATTTCAATCAATCCGCCAAGCGGGATTCTTCGCAACGCCTGCTCTTGCTGAACTCGTTCCGCGCAATGATAGTGATCGATGTGCTCGATCTCGTGTCCCATCACCGCGGCCAGTTCGTCTTCGCTATCCATGAGCGCCAGCAGTCCGCCGCCGACGAACACATGTCCACCGGGCAAGGCGAAAGCATTCACAAGAGAGCTGTCGGGGATGTAGTGAAACTTGTAGGGCAGCTTGCGGTGAGCCTGTGGCGCCAGCCGCGAGCCGACTTGAGTTAAGTAAGCCTCGACTTCTTTGAACTCTGGAAAATTCTCCTCCGGTCCAGTCCAAACGTAGTTCCTCGCGAGTTGATTTCCAATGCTGATTTCTTCTTGGTCCGACATGCGAGTGAAGCGCACCGGCATGCGGGTGAGTTCCTGCTCGGTGTCGGCGACCAGATACAATACGGCTGCCGGACCCGCGGGCACGTCCACCTTACGGCGTTCGCTGACCCAAATGGCAGCGATGCCGAGCAGCACAATTCCCGTCAATGCGATCCAACGCTTCATAGATATTGCCGCAACGTCTCACGATTCTTGGTGTAAAGGAACGAAACCAACAGGAGCGCCGCGCCCAGCACGATAAACGTCAGGTAGCGATCCCGCGGATTCAGTCCCCAAACGTCCACAATCAAAATCTTGCCGACGCACAGCAGTAAGAGCCCCAGACCGGTGAGGCGAAAGCTGCGCTCCGCCAGCCAGAGCGCCAGCAGGAACACTGCGACTCCTTCGATGCCCCACGACAGTGTGACCATGCCGTGTCGCATCTCAAGCGCCAACAGAACCGTTAGAAGTGCGACGGCAATAAAGAAAAAGACCTGTTCCGGACGACGATCCAGTGCGTGAAGCAGACGTTTCATCACGCCGTCCGCTTCAATGTCTTCCTTAACGCGAAGCCGCATCGCAACGGGCAGAGCCGCGAAAAGCAGGACGATAGCTGCACCTACGCAAACCAGGCGGCTATCCCAGAAGGGAGCGGGAAAGTAACTTCGTTGATAGAAATTGTGCAGACTCGCGCGGAAGCCGACGCCGAAAGCCAGCAAGAGAGACTGGTGCAGGAACACGCGTCGGCTGCTTCTCCAGGCAACGGCCAACAGTACGAACGCCAAAGCTGCCCACGCGGCGGCCACCCAATCCGCTTCGAGTTCAAAGCGCATCAGAGCGGCAATTGAAATTGTGCCCAGATAACTGCAAATCTCCGCCGCGCGGAGCTTGCGCTCCAGTCGCGTCAACTCATCCTGGGTTTCGCTCAGGCGCCAATAGGCGTAGAAGTAAGCGAAGACCAGCGGCACGACGGTATAGACGCGCGGGCTGACTTCTCCCGGAAATCCGGAGGCGTTGAGGTTCACGAAGAAAATTCGCGCAAAGCTGGCCAAGAATGCGACATAACCTTGCAGCCGCAGTGCTCGCGATTTGCAAGTCAGGCCAAGCTCGAACAAGAGTAATCCGCCGACTGCCCATGCGACGGCAACCCCCACGGGACGCAATTCGTACCAGGCCAATAACGCGAACAGAAACGACGCTACCCAAGTGTAGGCATCGCGAACCACGAGACGCCAATCGGAGAAGTAAGGAACGACTTGCCGTTCGTCTGATTCTCCACGCGCCGACCACGCGGTCGCATAGAGCAAGAGCGCCACTCCGCCCATGCTGAGCAGGCGAATGGAAACGTGGTGCACGGTCGAGGTCGTTTCCAGATTGATAGCAAACACGCGAACGACCGCAGCCGCCCCGACAGCGTAGGCTTGATACTCAAGTTCTGAAATCGCGAACCGGCGGCCAGCAAGGGCGAGAGCCAGCCCGAATGCGCACCACGCCACCGCCGTCCAGGCCTCAGGAAACGCGATCCATAGCCCAATGGCTCCCATGAGCGCCGCGATGTAAGAGAGGTATCGCGTGAGCCGCTTGTCGACTTCATGGAAGAACATTGCGTTCCAGCGGCGTGCGATCCAGTGGGCATCGGCATAGAAAACTGCGGCTGCGATTCCAAAGACCATGGCCAAGGGGAAATTGCTGCGAACGTCGCCTCCGTCCATACGCATGCCGAGCACGCGGGCGGCGTTCACGCTGACCATCTGGCAGGCGGCCAACCCGGAAGCGAGCAATCCCAAGCGGCGGAAAATGACTTCTCGATTCCAGACTCCAATCAACAACAAGGCTTCCGCCTCGAGCAGCCACAGCACAGAAAGATTGCTTCCCGAATAGCGGAACGGAAACGCCGCCAGAAGCAGGATGACTCCCAGCGTCGAGAGAACAATCACGGCGCTGCGCCGCCGGCGAGTGATCGGCAACTGGCCCAGCAGCGTTTCAACGGCTCCAATCGTGAGCAACGCCCAGAAGGCCCACTCCGGATGCGTCGACTGATATTTAAAAAGTAGCAGTAGAAGGACAGTGTTCAGTACCGCGGCCGCACTGGAAATATGCTCCTGTCGCGCATTCTGGGGCTTACGGAACACATACGAGACACGAAAGATGACCCAGTAAAGAGAAAGCAAACCGGCGCTCGCGGCAAACTCGGGAAAGGGATGCCGGTGTCCCTGCATGGGCTCAATGATTGGTCGCAGCCACAGATAATGATTCAGATAGCTGGCGAGAATGCCAAAGAGTTCCAGCTCAAACCACTGCATTCGTCCGACGATGATCACCAGGGCAAGAGCCAACACCGCTCCAGCAGACAGGCTGTACACCGTCGAATGGCTGATGGTGACAGTTAAGAACGCGAGGATAAACGCGAGGCCAGTGACTACCTGTGAGCGATAGCGCAGGGTATGCCACACCATTGCCGCGGCAACGGCCAACATCAAAACCAGATCGAGGGTTTGCGATGACAGCACGCGGGTCGCGTCCACGTGGTACATCGCAAACGTCATCCAGAAAAGGAGGGCCCAGCCCCCGCTGATGCCAACCCGCGCCAAAATGCGGTAGCGGCTCTTTCTCTCAGAGAAGATTCCTGCACCTAGCATCACGGCGCCAATAACGTACCCAACGAGAACTTTTCCAGCCGGGCCCATCGTCGTCAACTGACGGGCCAGTAGGAATGCAATCCCGAGGACCAGAAAACTGATGCCGACTTTGGGTAGCCAATTGGTGCCGACAAGTTCCTCAATATCCAGAGCAGACCTGTAGCGTTCGGTGAACGAGAACTTGGGTTCCTCAGCCGCAATCGGCCGCGGCGAAACCGGTGTTGGTGTCGGAGGAGGCGGGATCGGAAGGCCAGGAGGGACGGACTTCACCCACTCCTTCGCGGCCTGAACGGAAGTTGGTTCTGGCGCAACCGGTTCTTTGATCGCCGGAGGAGGCGCCGCAATCGGCGTAGCTTCGACCTTCGATGCCTCTGCTGGAGCGGGCGTCTCCCTCAGTTGTTGAACGGTCTGTTCAAGAGTGTAGATGCGTTCAGTGAGCTGTCCCCAACGGGCTTCATCTTCCTCGCGCTGGCGAACACGTTTGCGGTGGCTCCGCCAGAGAAACACCCAGGGACTAAACAGCACGACACCGACGATGCCGCCGTAGAAAAGGATCTCGTCCAAAGTGGTTAGCGATTCTGGGCGACGCGCCCCAGAAGTGGCGCGATTCTACTACAGAAGCGAGGGCGTGATAACGGCGAGAATCAGGCGGTCTTCGGAGCGGACTGCTTCGAAGCCGCCTCCCAACGTAGCCTGGCAACGACTAGCTTGATGTCCTCAAACGTAATCTCCTCGGGAAGCGCGTCCTTGAGAGGACGCAGCGCCTGTAGCCCCACACGATCGCAGGCTGCTTCAATCAACGCCTGCTTCTCGGCGCTGATCCACTGCGAGAAAAACGCCAATTCACCGCTCTCGACCAGAGTCGCGACCGTGTTGACGATGGTCGAAACCTGGCGTCCACGCAGCTTGGCGATTTCTTCGAAGCTGCGCCCTTCCTGAAGGAGGCGGACGGTTTCCACCGCGGGAGCAATCTTGCGCTCTGGCGCAGCCGATGCCCTCGCGCCGTTTCGGAAGTCCGCCAGTGCTTGCAGCAGCTGCGTTCCGTACATCTCAACTTTTCGTTGCCCGAAGCCACTGATGCTGAGAATGTCGGTAAGAGTTTTGGGAGGAGACAAGCAGATCTGTTCGAGTGAAGTGTCGTGCATCACGATAAACGCAGCGACGCCTTGTTCCTTGGCGATGTTTCGCCGCCACTGCCGCAGATAATCGCGCAACTCCGCCAACGGATCGGGCACGCCCGGCTCCAGTGCCTGCGTCCGCGCAATCACCTCGGGATTCAACGTGACCCGCGACCGCAGACGCCGCGTACTATGTGTTGGCACCGCCAGCCATGCGGGCGACGAGCCGCAGACATCGCAGGCGTTGCAGGTGGTCCACTTGGGAGTTTCACCAAAGTGCTGGCAGATTTGCCGGTGCCGGCATCGAGCCGATTCCGCGAACGCTCGCACGTCGCGATAACGCTGCCACGCGCGATCCTTTTCCGCTGGATCGGTGACTTCATCGATGAAGTGCGCGAGCAGCGCCGTGTCACGCTTTTGCCAAAGAAGAATGCAATCCGCCGGCTTTCCGTCGCGTCCCGCGCGGCCTGCCTCCTGGTAATACTGTTCCACCGACTTCGGCAGCGACAGATGGATGACCGCTCGCACCGAGGCCTTGTTGATGCCCAGTCCAAAGGCGATCGTACCCACCAGTACGCGCACTTCGTCCGACATCCAGCGCTCCTGATTGCGGCGGCGCTCGTCGGCGTCCATCTTTCCGTGATAGGCCACTGCCGGAATGCCTTGCTCCTCTAGCGAATCCACGGTCTCTTCGACTCGCGCAATCGTGGGCGAGTAAACAATCACATTGCCTTCGGAATAGTTTCGCAGGGCACGTTCCAGCAATTGCGGTTGCGAGATCGAGTCTGTCTGCTTTACCACATAACGCAAGTTCGAGCGGTGGAAGCTGGCAATGTATTTATCGGCGTTCTTGAGCTGCAGTTGATGCAGGATGTCGTGACGCACTTGTCGCGTCGCGCTGGCCGTAAAAGCCGCAATGGGACAATCAGGAAAATGCGTACGCAACCGGCTTAACTGCCGGTATTCGGGACGGAATTCGTGTCCCCACTCTGAGATGCAATGCGCCTCATCAATCGCGAAGAATGCAACTGGGACTTGTTGCAGCCATCCAATAGTGTCGGCCCGCGCCAGTCGTTCAGGGGATAGATAAAGCAGCCGGAACTCTCCTGCTCGTGCCCGCCGCATCACGCGGGACTGCTCGCTACTGTCCAACGTGCTGTTCAAAAGGGCAGCGGGAATGCCCATCTGTCCGAGTTGAACCACTTGATCTTGCATCAAGGCAATCAGGGGCGAGATGACGATGGTCGTCTTATCGGAAACGACGGCGGGCAGTTGATAACAGAGCGACTTCCCACCGCCGGTGGGCATGACGACGCAGGCATCGTGCCCTCCTAGCAGGCTCGCAACGATGCGTTCCTGCATGGGACGGAAGGAGTCGTATCCCCAGTAGCGGCGCAGCGGCTCCAGAAGATTGATTGGGGAGGACAAGGGAACAGTATAACGGCAGCGTCGCTGATGCTCTCTGTGACGGATGAACGCGGCAGAGGTTTATCGCATCGACTCTTCGACTTCGCTAATCCAGTCAGGGCGTTTCAAAACCTCGCGCGGCTTGGGACCGTCCGCGGCGCCAACAATTCCATCTCGTTCCATCATGTCGATCAAGTGCGCAGCGCGGCCATAGCCGATGCGCAGGCGACGCTGCAGCAGGGAAGTGGAAGCCTTGCCGAACTCCACCACCAGGCGCACGGCGTCGTTGTAAAGAGGATCGTTGTTTTCCTCTCCGTCTTCGCCGCCCGGTTCCAAACCCTCCCGCTCTTCCTTCGGAGCCTGCAGGAATTTCTCTTCATATTGCGCCGTACCCTGCGACCGCCAGAACTCGACCACCGCCGCGATTTCCTTCTCGGTGACGAAGGGCGCGTGCAGACGGTGTACGCGTGCCGAGCCCGAGGGCAGGTAAAGCATGTCACCTTTGCCGAGCAGCGCTTCAGCGCCGTTGGCGTCAAGAATGGTGCGCGAATCGACCTTGGTAGCCACGCGGAACGAAATACGCGCCGGGAAGTTTGCCTTGATGAGACCGGTAATGACATCAACCGAAGGCCGCTGCGTCGCCAGCACCAGATGGATGCCCACCGCGCGGGCCATCTGTGCCAGGCGCGTTACAGATTCTTCCACGTTGCCCGAATCGAGCATCATCAAGTCTGCTAACTCATCGATGATGATCACGATGTAGGGAATCGGCCCCTCGCCGGCATTCTCGCCAAACAGGCTGGGAGTGGGCTCGTCGTCGAAGAGCTTGTTGTACTGATCGATGTTGCGCACGCCCTTCTCCGCCAGCAACTTCAAGCGGCGCTCCATCTCGCGCACCGCATTCCGTAGCGCATTGGCCGCCAACTTGGGTTCGGTGATGATCGGCGTAAACAGATGCGGTACGCCTTCGTAGTTACCAAGTTCCAGCCGCTTGGGGTCGACCAGAATCAACCGCACTTGGTCGGGAGTCGACTTGTACAAAATCGACATGATCATGGCATTGATCGCCACGCTTTTGCCTGCGCCCGTAGAACCAGCGATCAACAGATGCGGCATGCCCGCAAGATCAGCGGTCACAATCCGCCCATTGATATCTTTGCCCAGCGCTAGCGTGAGCTTCGACTTCGTGCCGATGAATTCCTGGGACTCGATGTTTTCGCGCAGCCAGATGATCTCGCGCTCGCGATTCGGCACCTGAATGCCAACCGTCGACTTACCCGCCATGCGCTCGATCAGAATGCTTTCGGCCTTGAGCGCCAGGCACAGATCGTCGGTCAGATTGGTGATGCGGCTGTACTTGATCCCCGCCTCGGGCTTGAACTCGAACGTCGTGACTACCGGGCCGGGATTAATCTGCGTGATTTGTCCGTGAACATCAAACTCGGAATATTTCGCCGTCAAGACCCCTGCTAGCGACTTGAGTTCGTCGGCGTCTATGGTCTGTTGTTCATCCGAACGATGCAGTAGGCTGCTGGGAGGCAATTTGAAGCCTCCAGCAATACGGGGAAGCGTCGTCTTGGCCTTGCTCGCGCTGTCGGCACGTTCCGTGACTTCAACATTTGGGATTACTGCGGCCGGCTGCAAAGGCGCAACTCGCGCTGGCGCGATTTCCTGGTGCTCCTCAGCCGCCATGCGATCGATCCCCGTTTGCCTGGGTTCTGGAACGCGTGGGGTAGCAGGCGCTGCAGGCCGCGCCGGAACCATCTGCGTGGTAATCGTCGGCTTCGACGCGCGCCGTTTCTCCAGATCCTTCTGCATACGGTTCTTTGCGCGCTCCGCCTGCCAGTCTTGGTAGCGGTTCCACAGAGCCACGATGAACGCGAAGCGCGTCGGCGCCCAAAGCCGCAACGATGAGAAGGAGAATGCCGTGGAGAGGTAAAGCGCTACGGCGAGGAAGGTGGCACAAACGATGTAAGCGCCCGCCAGGTTGAAGTAGTGGATGAGCACATCGCCCACAACGCGTCCCACCAAACCTTCCATGGGAACCGCACCCATCCAACGTACATGACCCGGTAGCAGCGCCAGCAACGCCGGAACAAAAATGATGAGCCATATCCCGCCCAAAGTCTTGGCCAAAGGCGAAGCGACCTTGCGGGAGCGGAACCAACGCAGGCCAAGTACAGCAGGGAACACCGGTAGCAGGAATGCCCCGATGCCGAAGCCCTGCAGCGCCAGATCGGCAATCATGGCACCGACCACGCCGATCCAGTTGCGGGCGACGCGCGAGCCGGTCAATACCGAGGCGCTATTCAGCGACGGGTCGAGCGGCGAATAGGAAACCAGTGCGAGGAAAAGGAGGAGCGCGGAGACGCACAACAGGAATCCGATCAGCTCATTGAGCCGACGGTTACTGGTCGGGGCAAAAATCTGATTGAGATACCTCATTTGGCTGTTCGCGCCAGGCAAGACAAAAATCCCACCTGGTGGCAGAACTGGCCAGAGCCCAGTAATTATGCCAAGAACCGGGCAGTCCGACAATGGCGAAAGTTGTCGAGTTAGCTTCTACCTTGAAATCAATCACGTAGAGACGGACGCCCTCGTCCGTCCAGCCCGAAGCGGCGCAAAGACGCTTACATTGCTTTTGCTAGAAACGCCAGCACAACGATCCCCAGAATAATCCGATAAATCGCGAACGGCACAAACCCGTGTTTGCGAACCCACGCCATGAACCAAGCCACCGACGCGTAAGCCACGATGAACGACACCACGAAACCGATGGCCAGTACGATCCATCCGTGCGTGTCGATCTGCGCCACCCCTATTGGATTGGCCTCACCTTTTCCGCGTAGCGATTTCAGTAGATCGTAAAGGGTCGCCACCACCATGGTCGGGATCGATAGAAAGAAAGAAAATTCCAGCGCCGACGCACGCGACATTCCCGCCAGTTGTCCCCCGGCGATGGTTGACATCGATCGTGACGTTCCCGGAAACACCGCCGAGAAGATCTGGCAGAAGCCGATCCAGATTGCCTGTCCCAGGCTCATCGCCTCCATCTTCCAGGTATGAATGCGGCTGCCCGCGGCGCCGGGCCCGGCTACTTCCCACTTCGCATTCATCGCATCCACAATCCACATGATGACGCCGCCCACTAGCAGGGAAGTCCCAATAATGGTGAGGTCCTCAAGATGCTTTCCAATTACTTTGGTCAGCAGGAATGCGGGCGCTGCAGTCACGACAAATGCGATCATCACCAGGCTGAGAGGGTGGGTGAAAATCGTGCGATCACCATTCTCACCCTTGGGAAAAGTCGAGAGGAATTTGGCAATCCGCTCCCGAAAATAGATGGGAAGGCAGAGAATCGCCCCCAGTTGGATGACGATGGTGTACATCTTCCAATACCCATCGCCCAGATTGATATGCAGCAGCGATTCCGCGATGCGCAAATGGGCAGTCGAACTGACGGGCAGAAATTCGGTTAGGCCTTCGATAATTCCCAGCACCACAGAAAGCAGGTAATCGTTCAAGCTTCCTCCAAAGGGTGAGTGGGAAAGTATCGCAGAAAAGAGTGGGAGCAGAAAGTGCCGGTGGTGGAGCGGATCGCCTTCAGGCGCGATCTATTCGATGCTATTTCCGTACGTCGGCACGCCCTGACCGATCAAAAACAGCAATCTCTGGGCCCGCGCCCCCCAATCCGATTGCGGATACTGGCTGGCAACCTTCTGCGCAATAGCAATGGCCTTGCCTTTGGACTCCTCCGACTTCTTCGGCTGTTCGTCAGTCTTATACATCTCGATCAAAGCCGAATACCGCCACGCAGCGTCGTAGAGCGCTTCCGCGGCCGCCGGAGACTGCGGGTGGTCATTGACATACTTCTCGTAATAATCCGCCTCTTTTGCGGGACACTTGGGGTCGCCCTGCCAGTCGCCGCACAACTTGTTCTCGATCAGGTGAAACGCTGCCAGGTCCGCCCACTTGGTGCCAGGAAATTTCTTGATCACATCTTTCATGAACTGCTCGTTCATGCCCTCGCGCAAATACGCTTCCTTCTCTTTGGCCGAGGGACGGGTGCTGATATCTGATTTCTCGATCTGCCAGCGAATGTCCGCGGCCCGGTACATGGCTTCGCCCGCGAACGGGGATTGGGGAAAATACTCGGCGACGCAATAGTAAAGATGCATGGCGTCCTGCGCCGCATTGTTGCGGCCATGGGCACGGCTGGCTTGATCTTCGGAATCGACCGCTTCGCCATACAGAATGCGATCGCCGTCGGCCTGGCCCGCCCGGATCACGCCTTTGTCGACGATCCAACCCGTCACGGTCTTCACTTCGGTAAGGTTGGCGGTGACGTGGACCCATCCTGGCGTGGTCTCGAGAATCACCAGGTCACGCCCACGATCGATAGAGCCCAAAACAGAAGAATTGCTGTCGGGAGTCAGATAAATGCGCGCAAAACGAATCATGACCCCGCGCTGATAATCGGCAGCCACTGCCGATGCCAGAAGCACCATCCCAACCAGAACGGTTCTGACTGCTTTCATCGTCATGTTGGATGCACTCTGAGGCGTTTTGTGTGTACCACCAACCGAGGGTGCCCCATCTTTGTCGCGTTTTTTGCGACAAAGGTGGGAACGGGGGCCAAATCTCACCCAGTAATCTCCCGCAAAGTTTGCGGATCGATATTCCCTCCGCTGATCACCGCGACATTGATCTTTGTCGCAGGCAACTCCGCGCGATGAAACAAAAATGCAGCGGTCGCCACTGCGCCGCTAGGCTCCGCCACGGTCTTGGGATTCTGCGCCAATCGCCGCATGGCTTCGCGAATCTCGTCCTCACTCACCGTAACGATGTCGTCCACATACTTGCGAATATGTTCGAAGTTGATGGGACCGATGCTCTGTGTGCGCAGCCCGTCCGCCAGTGTCTGGGTCACTTGGTCGGCAGGGAACTCCACGATCTTTCCGGCACGAAGGCTGGCCTGAGCATCTCCCGCTAACGCCGGTTCCGCCCCAATGACCTTCACGTTTGGATTAGACAGCTTGACCGCGGTGGCTACTCCGCTCACCATCCCGCCGCCGCCCACGGGAACAATCACGGTCTCGACGTTGGGCAAGTCTTCGAGAATCTCGAGTCCCATCGTTCCCTGGCCCGCGATGATCTGCTCATCGTTGTAAGGCGGCACGATCATGTATCCATGAGACGCAGCCAGTTCCTCGGCTTTGATTTTGCGCTCTTCGCTGCCGGGACCGACGAGCACAATCTCTGCCCCCATTGCCGTTGTGGCTTCGCGCTTGATCTGAGGCGCATTGCCCGGCATCACGATGACGGCCTTCACGCCCATGGCCCGCGCGGCGTAGGCGACGCCTTGCGCATGATTCCCGCTCGAGTAGGAGATCACTCCACGCCGCCGCTCAACGTCGGTCAAAGACGCGATTTTGTTGTAAGCCCCGCGCAGTTTGAAAGCGCCAATCGGCTGCAGATTTTCAGGCTTGAGGAAAAGCTGCCGGTCATCGTCCGTCAGCGGAAACGAAATCAGCGGTGTGCGGACGGCAATACCGTCGAGTCGCTTGCGGGCTTGCTGGATGTCGCCAAGGGTAACGATTGTTAGGTAACCTACCGATCTTTTAATCTGCCCGTTCTTGACGCGGTTTTGCGACAATTGCAAGCCGCACAGAGTGTCCGCAAAACGGAACGAACTCTGGTGTTGCCGGGGTCATAGCGACGTCCGGGTTTTGAGCAGCCGCGTTACGTCGCGTTTGCCGTGCAAGACGGCGACGATCTCTACCATCTCCGCTCGCCGGTACACAATCATGTATTGATAAACACTGAAGAACAGCACATCCCTGCCGGTGAGGTCGGCGCGCTTATGGCCTTTGCCGGGAATATCGGCCAAGCCCTCGAAGGCATCCACCAACTCGCCCTGAATCCGGTTGGCGATCGCCAGCCCAGCAGCTTCGAGCAGGTAACGCCAAATCTGCCTGAGATCGTCTTCCGCCTCTGGCGCGACGACGTAGGGTTTCACGAGCCAGAGCGATCCTTGAGCCATGTTGCTTTATCGGCTGCAAGACGAGTGCGCAGTTGCTCCCCCGGCACGCCTTCGCCCCGGTCGAGTTGGCCCAAGCCGCGGTCGATCTTGGCGTTGATGGCCTCTTTGTTTTCCTGAAGCCAAACTTCACGTTCGCTTTGTAGCTCGAGGGCATCGAAAAGCACGTCTTCGACGTTCTCGAACGCTCCGCTATGTAGCCGCTGCCGAATGATCGCCTCGATTTCCGGACGGTTGATTTCGATGGTCATAGGAGGCCCCCCTCAAGACTTGTTTTATCCTACTCTAACGCTGCCACAGCTCAAATCTCCAATATCACCGGCATGATCAGCGGACGCTTCTGCGTGCTCTTGGAAATGTAGCGCTTCAGGTCAGCGCGAATCTTTTCCTTGATCACGCCATAGTCCGCCTTTTCTTCTTCGCTCGATACATCGAGCGTTTGGGTGACGACCTGCCTGGCTCCATCCATGAAACCGTCTTCGCCTGGAGAGAACCCGCGGGTCACGATCTCAGGAGTCGTCTCCACCCGGCCGGTGAGCTTATTGATCGCGATAATCGGCAGCACGATTCCATCTTCGCTCAAATGCCGCCGGTCTTTGATAATCAGATCCTCGACCACATCCGTGCGGTTACCAGAGTCGATGCACACCCGCCCGACGTTCACGCGCCCCACTTTGCGTGCGCCCAGTTCATCGAACTCGAGCACATCGCCGCTCTCGATCAAAATGACATTGCCCACGGAGTTGTGCATGCTTCCGGCCAGCTCCGCGTGCAGCTTCAACTGACGGTATTCGCCATGTATAGGAATGAAGTATTTCGGCTTGACCAGATTGATGATCAGCTTTAGCTCTTCCTGGCTGGCGTGCCCGCTGACGTGGATCGGCGGCGACGTCCCATCTTCATAAATGACGTGCGCCTCGCGCCGGAACAGGTGATCGATCATCCGGTAAATCGCCTTCTCATTCCCCGGAATGATGCGCGACGATAGCACCACGGTGTCGCCCTTTTCGATCTTCGCGTGCTTATGATTGTCGACCGCAGCGCGCGACATCGCCGACATCGGCTCACCCTGCGTGCCGCTGATCATCACGCAAACCTTCTCCGGCGGGAAATTCTTCATTTCGCCGGGATGGATCAGCAATCCCTCGGGAATCTCGAGATAGCCGAGGTCCTCCGCAATCTCCGCCGAACTGTTCATCGATCGACCGATGAACGCGATTTTCCTCCCATGCTCAAATGCCAACTCCGTCGCCAGCTTGATGCGATGAATCGAAGACGAGAAGCACGAGATGAACAAACGCCGCTCGGTCCGCGCGAACACTTCATCAAACTTCCGACGCACGGCTCGCTCGCTCGGCGTGTACCCCTTTCGCTCAACGTTGGTCGAATCCTGAAACAGCGCCAGCACGCCTTCTTTCCCATATTCCGCGAACGAGTGCAGATCGAAAAGCTTGTTGTCCGTCGGTGTCGGGTCAACCTTGAAGTCCCCGGTGTGAATCAGCACTCCTAGCGGTGTATGGATGGCCAGCGCCACGCAATCCACCAAACTATGCGTGACCTGTATGGGATGAATCGTGAACGGCCCGATCTTGAAGCGCTCATTGGGGCGAATCTCATGCAGTTCGGCGTCATCCAGCAGGCCGTGTTCATCCAGCTTGTCTTCAACGTAGGCCAGGGTAAATTCAGTGCCCCACACGGGAACGTTGAGCTCCGACAGAATCCACGGCAGCGCCCCGATATGATCCTCATGCCCGTGCGTGAGCACGATGCCCTTGACCTTGCTGCGATTGTCGGTGAGGTAGGTGATGTCGGGGACGACGATATCCACACCGAGCAACTCCGCTTCGGGGAACATGAGGCCGGCGTCGACGACGATGATGTCATCGCCCCAACGCACCGCCATGCAGTTCATCCCAAACTCGCCCAGTCCGCCCAGCGGTACGATATGCAATTTTCCAGTTGGCATTGAGAAAGATGATGCTAGCACAGTAGAAGTGCTCAGTACCGAGCGTTGTGCCAGAGTCACGTAGGAACGGCCGCCTCGATTGTCCGAGCCGGCAACCGGCAACCCGCGACCGGCGACGTCTTCCGCACTAGCGATCGGCCACCCATCTGCGTTATGGTTTAAGCAGATGCCCGAAGCCCGCAAATCCCTGCTCCGTCGTACTGTCGAAAGCGGACTGCGCCGCGGGTTCCATCATGCGTATGAGACCGTCAAGGTCGATCCTTCCCGTTTTCTGTTGCAGATGCGCGCCGCCTACGGCCTTCCCATCACCACGTTCCAAGGTGTTTTTTCGGTTGAACTGGGCACGCTCGACGACCTGGCGCTGCGCGTGATTCGCAGCGGTATGAGAGTCGCAGCCGCGGAAGGCGCGGGCTTCGGCATCGGTGGACTCGCCACCATCGTCCCCGATCTCGGCATCCTCTCCGCTATCACGCTGCGCACGATTCAAAAGCTAAGTCTGCTCTACGGGTTTGAATTCACCACCGAAGAAGAGACCGCTGAGTTGTGGATCGCCGCCGCCAGCGCCGCCGGAGTGGACATCAGCCGTGAGCTTCTGGAAAAAGAAGTGGTGAACCGTTTCGTGCCCCGCGTGATTCAACGCATCGCCGCCCAGGCCAGTGCCGAGGTGGTCGAAAAATGGTCAGGACGCCTCATTCCTGTTGCCAGTTCCATCATCGGCGCGGGACTGAACTATTACTTCGTGCGCGCCTGGGGACAGCGCGCGCAAGCTCACTTCCGCCAACGCCATCTGGAGATGCGCCACAAGATAGCCACAGCGGAAGCTTCTTCCGAGCGCCTGACTTCCTGACATCATTCATGCCAATCTTTCATTGCGCCGCCATTCTCTTTGATCTCGACGGAGTTCTGGTCGACTCCACCCGCTCCGTAACCCGACAGTGGCGCCTGTGGGCCGAGGAGCATTCGATCGACCCCGATCAGACGGTCTCGATCGCCCACGGACGCCGTAGTGTTGAAGTCATCCGCATGATGGCTCCTCATCTCGATGCGGAACAAGAAACACTGAGGCTCGAGGCTCGCGAAGCCGCCGACCTCGATGGCGTCGAAGTTATGCCCGGAGCCGCCGACCTATTGCGCTCTATTCCCGAAGGGCGCTGGTGCGTCGTGACCTCGGGAACTCACCGGCTGGCCGCGTCTCGTTTACGCTTGGCGAACTTGCCCGTCCCAAAAGTTCTTGTTGCGGCCGATGATGTGACCCAAGGCAAGCCCCACCCGGAACCCTATTTAAAAGGCGCAGAATTGTTAGGAATGAAACCGCGGGAGTGCCTTGTCATCGAAGATGCCCCATTCGGCATCGAAGCTGCCCACGCAGGAGGCATGGAAGCCATCGCTCTACCGACAACGTTCCCCGCGACCGAACTGAAAGCCGCGGACGCGGTCGCGGAAAAGCTCTCGCAGATCAGAGTCAGCGTGTCAGGCAATGAGCTGACAGTCACCATCTGATGGCTCGGGCGTCTCTACTCAAATAACAATATTGTCATTCCGACCGAAGGGAGGATCTGCTTTCCTCACCAGCATAGTCGCCCACAGGTAAAGCAGATTCCTCGCTGCGCATCGGAATGACAAACAGTTGAGGGACTTGCTTTCCCACCCGCACAACCTACCGCAACCACTCCTCCAACTCCGTCCCTTGATCGGTCTTCTCGTCCCGATACTTCACTATCACCGGGGTATACAGCGACAGATTCCAATCCGGCCCTTTCTTCACCGCCCTCGATCCCGGCACCACCACGGCGCCTTGAGGAACTTCCAACGGCTTCTCCGCAGTTGCTCGATATACCTCACCCCGCACTAAATCATAGAGCGGCGTTGAGCGCGTCAGAATCGTCCCCGCACCTAGCACCGCGCGCGTCCGCACCAGCGTGCCTTCATAAACTCCGCAGTTGCCGCCCACCAGCACGTCATCTTCAATGACAACGGGAGCCGCATTCACCGGTTCGAGCACTCCGCCAATCTGTGCCGCCGCGCTCAGATGCACCCGCTTGCCGACCTGCGCGCACGAGCCCACCAGCGCATGCGAATCCACCATCGTGCCCTCGTCAACATATGCGCCGACGTTGATGAACATGGGAGGCATGCAGATGACGGTAGGCGCAACATAGGCTCCCATTCGTACGGAGGAGCCACCGGGCACCACGCGTACGCGATCGCGCACCGTGAAGCGCCGGGCAGGGAAAGTGTCTTTGTCGACGAACGAAAGGCTGGCATCCTGTGCCATCTCACTCAACTCGCCCAGCCGGAATCCCAGCAGGATGCCTTGTTTCACCCAAGTGTTGACTATCCATTGGTCGTCGACTTTCTCAGCAGCGCGAATTTTGCCCTGGGTTAGTTCGTCGCGAAAATCCATGAAGATCTGGCGGGCCGCAGGGTCGCGCTCAACCTCGCCCAGGTTGGCAAGCCGCTCAATCGCAGATTGGAGGGAAGACATAAGAGTTTAGAGTACCCAGTAAAACTGCGCGAACAGTGCGGTGCCTTTAACTGGGTACTAGGTACTGAGTACTGGGTACTGCTAAATGCATTTACACTCACTCCGAATCAAAACCCCGGCCATGTTGTGCGCAGAATCGCGGGCTTCAGAAAGTGTTGTGAAGGGCCCGTGCCAGCGCGCATGATTGGCATCGTGTCCTGCAGGACGCCCCTTGCCATGATTGCATTGCCCGCAACTAGAGCGGTGCAGCACGATCTTATGCGGTCCCGCCAGCCAGTTCTCGTAGATGTAGAAGTCAACCACATCGGCCGCTGGAGCCGTAGCCTTCGAAACCACTCCCGCTTCCATCGCCACTTTCTGCAAGCGCGAGCGCGTGTCTCTTCGCATCGGAAGCAGAGGCAGGCGATACACCTCCTCGATCTTGCCCATCATTGCCAGCACCGCCTTCACAGGCAGGGGGCTCGACTCGATGAAATTCGTCTGCATCAACGTCAGATATTTGCGATGAATGCGACGCGCCGTCTCCCAGTCGTTATTCAGGGCGGCGCGCGTCATCTCCGCCATCTCGTGCGGGATTTCGTTCGACGCCACGGAAATGATTCCAACCCCACCGAGAGCGATCACTGGCAGCGTGATGGCGTCATCCCCAGAGAACACGAGAAAAGTGTCCGGCACCACATTGCAGACTTCGGCGATCTGCGACATGTTGCCGCTCGCTTCTTTGACTCCTACAATGTTGGGTACCGTTGCCAACCGCGCCACCGTTGAGGGCTCAAGATTGGCGCTGGTTCTTCCCGGCACGTTGTAAAGAATGATGGGCTTGTCGATGGCCTCGGCAATCGCGCGGAAGTGTCGATACTGGCCCTCCTGCGTCGGCTTGTTGTAGTAAGGAGAAGCGGTCAGAACGGCATCCACGCCCGGGATCGCCGCCAGTTCCTTCGCCTTCGCTACCGCTTCGTGCGTAGCATTCGACGTCGCCCCCGCGAGAATAGGAACCCGGCCAGCCCCGACTTCAACGGTGATCTCGATCACTCGCCGCCACTCATCGTGAGAAAGCGTGGGTGTTTCACCGGTCGTGCCGCAAGGTACGAGAAAGTCGATGCCAGATTCGATCTGCCAGGTTACGAGATTACGCAGTGCAGTTTCATCGATCGTTTCGTCCTGGCGAAACGGAGTGACCAGAGCGGTACCGCATCCACGGAATTGCATATGTCTAAAGATAACGCGAACCGCCGAAGCTGCAAAATCCGACTACGTCGCCGCGCTCGTCCCGAGCGAAGCGAGAGAGTGAAAAGTTTCAATGAAAACCGCAGGGACCCGAGGTTTCTTAGCCTTCGTTACTCTGCGTCCCCCGCGTCCTCTGCGGTTTTGGTTAAGAAGTTACGGCAGCTGTTTCCACACATCCTTGAAGTCAAAAAATCCGCGCTTGCCCGCCAGCCACTCGGCCGCTCGCACCGCGCCCTCCGCGAAACCTCTTCGCGACTTCGCGTCATGACAGAGGTAAATCGTATCGTTGGGAGAATCGAGTGTGAGTTCGTGCATGCCCACCACGTCGCCCTCGCGGAACGAAGTAATCTCCAGCTCCGTGCCCGACGCGGAGGCGATTACTTTCTGCAATGAGATCGCTGTGCCCGAAGGAGCGTCTTTTTTCTGCGCGTGATGCCGCTCGAAAATCTGTCCAAAATACTGGTGCTCAAGCGCCGCAGCCGCCGTACGCGCAACTTCAAAGAAAAGATTCACGCCCACCGAGAAGTTAGCGGCGTACAGTAATCCCGTTCCTTTGCCTGTCACCAATTCGCGCACCGCAGGAATCTCTTCGTACCACCCGGTCGTCCCTACAACCACATTCTTGCCACAGTTCACACAAGCTTCAATATTTTGCATCACCGCGTGAGGACCCGTGAAATCAATGACGACATCAACTCCTTGCAAAGATTCCGGAGTCAACCCGATGGCCTTGGCATTCGACCCGGCATGCAGCACGCGCACCAAGTGTCCGCGTTGCTCGGCTACGGAAGCCACGAGCGACCCGGTCTTTCCCCGACCTAACACGCAAATGTTCATTCGATTTTCTTCGCTTCGCGTCCTCAGCGGCTCAAGCTTTTAAGCAAACACGGCCGGATCCAGGTCCGAGAAAAACGTCTTATGCAGCCGTTGAATGACGCTTGGCACATCATCCTCTTCAATCACAAACGTCAGGTTGATTTCCGACGCTCCCTGGGAAATCATCCGAATCTTCACGTCCGACAATTCGCCAAACACCCGCGCCGCAATCCCTGGCGTCTCCCGCAAGTTTTCGCCCACCAAACAAACGATCGCCTTCCGCCCCTCATATTTCACATCCGCCAGCTTCGCCAGGTCGGCCGCCAGCGCGGGAATCGATTCATTCGAATCCACAGTCAACGACACGCTCACCTCGGAAGTCGAAACCACATCCACCGGGACCTTGTGCCGGTCAAACGCTTCAAAAATCGCCTTTAGAAATCCATGCGCCAGCAACATCCGCGGCGCCGCCACATCCACGATCGTAATGCGCTTCTTCGCCGCAATCGCTTTGAAACTGTTGCGGCAATGCGGAGCCCGTGCTGCAATCCGCGTCCCCTCACAGCTTGGATTCCGCGAATTCAAAATGTACACAGGAATATTTTTCTGCACGGCCGGTAAAACCGTCGCCGGATGTAAAACCTTCGCCCCGAAATATGCCAACTCCGCCGCCTCATCGAAACTGATGACCTTGATGCGATGCGCGTCGGGGCAGATGTTGGGATCGGTAGTCATCATACCGTCCACGTCCGTCCATATTTCGATGCGCTCAGCCCCCAATCCGGCTCCCACAATCGCCGCCGAGAAATCCGACCCGCCGCGGCCGATGGTCGTCGTCACCCCCGCCTTGGTCGCCGCGATAAAGCCGCCCATCACCGGCACGCGACCCTGTTCGAGCAGAGGCGCGACCCTATCTTTCAATCGCTCGTTGGTTTCGTCGAAGAGCGGCGCCGCCCTCATATGGACATTATCCGTGACAATGCATTCGCGCGAATCGACCATGGTGGCGTCCACGCCCCGCGCCGAAAACGCCGCTGCAATGAGTTTGCTCGAAAGCAGTTCGCCGTTGGATGCCACGTTATCCGAGGTTCGCGGAGTCAGTTCTCCGACAGCTGCGATCCCGCGCAGCAGTTCATCCAGGCTGTCGAAGTCCGCCTCCAGTTCGCTGTGAAACTGCGTAAACACACCCGTGCCGAGCAATTCTCCAGCAGCGTTGTAATGCCGTTCGCGTAGCCCGCGCGAAAGTTGCAGCGCTGTCTCCCGATCCCCGCTCCCGGCCGCCCGCGCCATCGCCAGCAACTGATCCGTCACCTTGGCCATTGCGCTGACCACCACCACCGGCTTTTGCGGCAAACGTGCCTTGACGATCGAGAGCACGCGCTCGATGGCCCGCGCATCTTCCACCGAGGTCCCCCCGAATTTCATCACGATCATCGGCGGCTCCGCCTTGGGAAGGGCACGAGTTCCACTCGTGTCGATAGATTGCAAGACTGAATGCGCTTTAGCGCCTGAGGTTCGCTCATCCGATATACCCTCGTGCCTTCAGCAACTCCGCATTCAGCAGCGCCGCCCCCGCCGCCCCACGGATCGTGTTATGCGACAGCACCGTGAACTTCCAATCCAGCACTTTGCAAGGACGCAGCCTGCCCACCGTCGTCGTCATCCCCGCACCCGCGTCCACATCAAACCGCGGCTGCGGACGATCATTCGCCTCCAGATATTCCACTGGCCGAGCCGGAGCGCTGGGCAAATTCAACTCCGATGGCACAGGAGGGAACTCCCGCCACGCCGCGATGATCTCCTGCGTCGTGGCCTTCTTCCGCAATTTCACCGACACCGACTCCGTATGCCCATCCTCGACTGCCACGCGATTGCACTGCGCGCTCATGGCGAAGTCGCCTGGCACGATCGCTGACCCGTTCATGCGCCCCAGCAGCTTCTGCGTCTCTTCCTCCATCTTTTCTTCTTCTTTGGCGATGTAGGGAATCACGTTTCCCAGAATGTCGAGCGAGGCCACTCCGGGATAGCCCGCTCCGCTAACCGCCTGCATGGTGACCGCCATCACCGTCTCCAGGCCGAACCGCTGCTGCAATGGAGCCAGAGCCAGCACCAGTCCCATGGCCGAGCAGTTGGAGTTGGTCACGACGAATCCGCCGGACTTCTTTTTCCAGGTCTGGCACTCAATGAGCTTGATGTGATCAGGATTGACTTCGGGAATCACCAGCGGCACGTCGCTCTTCATGCGCAGCGCACTGGAATTCGAAATCACCGCGCAACCCGCTTCGGCAAAGCGCGGATCGAGTTCCGCGGCAATGCCGGCATCGAGTGCGGCAAAAATAACCTTGGGAGCCCCGTCGGGAGTCGCCGCGGAAACCTTCATTCCCGCAACCTTCACCGGCATCAAGGTCTTCATCCGCCAGCGCGCGGCTTCCGAATATGTCTTGCCCTCCGACCGGTCCGACGCCGCCAGCCACGCCACCTCGAACCACGGATGATGCTCCAGCATCTGCACGAAGCGCTGCCCAACAATGCCGGTCGCGCCCAGAATTCCTACAGGGATCTTTTTCTCCATGAGTGTGTTTTGAATTTTACATCAGCGATTCAGCTCGCACCGCCAAGGAACCACGTAGGGACGGACACTCTCGTCCGTCCACCGAGCGCAGCGAGGTCGGTCCCTACAGTCTTCCTGATTTCTGCCGATAGAGAACCTGAGGAGTCACCATGCCAGAACTACGTCAGAACTTCTTCACCAAAGAGTGGGTCATCATTGCCACCGAACGCGCCAAGCGCCCCGAGGATCTGGTCGTCCATCACGAGGCGAAGGTCATCGCCCCTTACGTACCCACTTGCCCCTTCTGTCCTGGAAACGAGAGCCAAACGCCACCCGAGGTTTTGCGCTATCCGGTGAGCAAGTCCGGAAACTGGCAGGTTCGCGTCGTACCCAACCGCTTCGCCGCCCTCGCGCGCGATCTCGAACCCACGCGTACTATCCACCGTTCGCGCCGCACCATCAACGGATTCGGCGTGCACGATGTCATCATCGAGACTCCCGATCACTCCCATAGCATGGCCCAGATGACCGACGCCCATGTGGCCGACGTTTTACGCCTCTACAAGGCCCGCTACAACGAGCTCAGCCTCGATCCCCGCATCGCCCAGCTCACCATTTTCAAGAATCACGGACGCGATGCCGGCACCAGCCTCGAGCATCCACACTCCCAACTCGTCGCTACGCCCGTCATCTCGCATCAAGTGCGCGAGCGCCTGCAGCAGGCTCTCAGCCACTATGACGAATACGGCGACTGCATGTTCTGTCAGATGGTGCAGGAAGAACTGGAAGAGCAGACCCGCATCGTGATGGTCACACCGCATTTTGCCGCTGTCGAACTGTTCGCCTCGGCCACGCCTTTTTCCACTTACATTTATCCGTTGCGCCACATGGCCAGCTTCGGCGACATCAGCGGCGCTGAGATCAATGATCTCGCCCACGTTCTGCGCAATTTGTTGGGGAAGCTTTATGTTGGATTGGAAAACCCTGACTTCAACTACACCATCCGCACCGCGCCCTCAGAATGTTTCGGCGCGAAATACTTCCACTGGTACGTCAGCGTGATTCCGCGCATGACCCGCGTCGCCGGCTTCGAACTGGGCTCCGGCATGTTCATCAACACAGTGTTACCGGAAACGGCCGCCGAATTCCTACGAGGAATCAAAGTAGAAGATGCCTCCGCCGCTGGAGCATAGCTTGTGTGGAGCGGGCGCCCTCGCCCCCTCAGTCGCGAAGCGACGAAAGTAACGCCGGCGTTCTCGCCGGCCACGATGAACCAAAACACGATGAACCAAAAGAAGACGTCATCCCGACCCTGAGCGAAGCGAAGGGAGAGGGATCTGGCGTGCAGTGCATGTAACGTCCCACGCCAGATCCTTCGCCCGGGCGGGCTCAGGATGACGTCGCAAGAAAATCAATTTCGTGGGAGGTGTTCTCGACGGCGCCGGCCTACGCCCGCGGACTAATCTCCGACCCAAACGAATATTCATTCAACGGCCCGAACCGTTTCTTCTCCGCATACAAGCGCCAGCGCCGGAACACAATTCGCAAACTCGCCATCACCGGAATCGATAAATACACACCCAGCACCCCGGCAATCTCTCCCCCGGCCAGCACCCCAAAAATCGCGGCCAGGGGATGCAGCTCCATGCTCTTTCCCATGATGCGGGGAGACACCACATAATCCTGAATCATCCGCCACGCCACCAGGAAGATCAGCAGCCCCAGCCAGTGGCTGTAGCTCAGCAGCAACGCCACGCCCATAATCAGCAAGCCCGCCACCAGTGGACCCACCACGGGAATAAACTCCATGATGCCGCCCGCCGTGCCGAGCACCAGCGCGTAGGGAACTCGCATTACTCCCATGAACGCAATGTAAGCCACGAGTGACAACGCTGCCAGCGTCAATTGGGCGCGAATGAAATGTGCCAGCATCTGGTTCAGATCGCCCAGCACCCCTTCCATGAACTCGCGTTGCGGACGCGTATTTACAAACGACAGCACCACCTGGCTGAACATTTGCCCGTCCTTCAGAAAGAACGCTGCCAGAATCGGCACAACGATCAGCAGCCACGATTGCTGCGCCACCTCAGCCACGCGGATCCCGGCCCGCTGTGCCATATCGACCAGGTCCTGGCGATGATTGACCAGGAAACCTTTCAATTGCTGCCGAGTCGCACTACTCCACCCGTGCTCGGCGCCGAGTTGTTCAGCGATCTGCCCCGAACCGATCTTTTCAATCAGTGCCGGCAGCGCCTCGCTCAATTTTTGTGCCTGCCGCCCAATCTGAGGGCCCACGAAGAAGAAGAACGTAACCAGTAGGATGACCAGCAGAAAGTAAATGACCGCGATCGCTCGCCCGCGGCTATGCATCAGTCTTTCCAGACGGGATACGGCCGGGTCAACCAGGTAAGCAAACAGCACCGCAAACAGGAAAGCCTCGAGCGTGCGATGTGCCACGTAGAGGAATCCCAGCGCCAGGGCGAACAATAGCGCGGTAAATAAAACCCGTGTCGTTTTTGTGTCGATGAGCGGCAACCCTTACTCCCCAACTTCGATGAAGATTCCGGTCCCGGGGAAGCTTGTTGCGAAAATATTAAACCGTCGGTGGCTAGCCTTTGACTCGTATCAGGGCACCGCTTCAGCGGTGCCGTAACCGCTCACTCATTTACCCCTTCAGGGGCTGCTCAATCCCGCACAACCTCCGTGTTATTCGACGGAACCAGAATGCGGATCAGCTTGAAGTGGTCCTGATCATCCAGGTAGAGCATCCAGTCGCCGCTTTCCTGCTTCAAAGTTACCTTCAGCAGATCGCGATCGGCTCCCTTGATCTTCACTTTCTCCTTGCCCAGCAGTTGCAGGCTCACGCTCATCGAAGTGCGTTCCTGCGGCACCAGCACCCCAAACAGCGCCGGAGCCGTCGGGCACTGCATCTTCCCGTTGTCAGGCTTGCAACTCGATCCCAGATAGCGCCACGCCAGCAACTCGCGCTGCACAAAAGAGTTGTTATCGAGCACCATGGTCGACGACGGCATCAGGAAAGGCTGTTCCGAAGTTTTCTCTCCCGCGCGCGCTGTGATGTGCTCCACTAGGAACTGATCGTTCGGAGCCACCGACAACTCCGATTTTCCTTCGCCCAGGTCATGCCACTCGTAATGGATCAGATCGCCGCCCGCCGAGATCTTCAATTCCGAACGCTGCCCGGGATCGGCGCCCCCCTCGGCCTTGAGCTGCGACGTCACCGCGCTCCCGCCTGCGACCTGCTGAACCGAAAAGGTCTCGGTGGCCACGCGCTGTCCGTTGACGAACACGCCGAACGTGCCGGAGTCCACCGCCTGCGCTGGGGTTTCCTTCGCGCCCGCCACTCCCGCGAGTAGCAGAAGCACGCTTGCCATCATCATTCGCTCAAACTTCAAAGTTGCTCTCCAGAAAATGGGTTTGGGTGGCGTAGCGCTTCGATCAAGCCCCCGTTAAAACGCGCCTCAGGGCCTAAGGGCTGCTTTTATCCACCGCTCAATCTCCGCCACTACAGTCTCTACGTCTTTGCCGCTGGTTTCAATGTGTAGGGAAGCACCGAGGTAACTAGCCTTTCGCGATTCATACAACCGCCGGAAATGGTCTCCATCGCGCAGCAAAGGACGGTAGACCTCATCCGCCTCGCATCTCCGCCGCAGTTCTTCGACGTCAGCGTGCAGAAATATGGTTCTGGCCTTCTTCAACAGCTCCAGGTTTTCCTTCTGCGCGAAGGTCCCGCCACCCAAAGCAACCACGGCCGTAGACGAGCCCAGGTCCGTCAACAGCGCGCGCAATTCCGCGTGCTCGGCGCGGCGAAAATCGCCTTCCCCGGACTCGCGAAAGATCTCTTGAATGGAACGCCCCGCGCGGCGCCGAATGCGCTCGTCCAAGTCATGGAATGGCCAGTCGAGACGCTGGCTCAGAGCCCGCCCCACGCTGCTCTTGCCCGCTCCCATGAAGCCGACCAGAAAAATGGCTTGCACAAGACCGGCTCCAGCGCGTCCTGGTGTCATTCCTGCCTGAATCCCGGATAGGCTTTAACTACCTGTCCGGCAAGGTTTTCAGCGTTTTCTGAAGTGGATTTTACCACTGAAGGAGATCAGCTTAACGGAAGATGCGGCCTTGCCCATGGTGCCTGCGAAGGCACTCCCTACTTTGATGGCGAAGGGCGTGTGTTTCGGTTGCAACGGGAAATCGTTTATCACTTGCCCTTTCATCGAGCGGGCGGTGACATCAATCGACGCGTAGGCGGGAGCCACTGCGTCGATATCCCCAGAGTGGCTGCTGAGAAGATATTCGCCACCGGTGCCGAAGTCGCCGTCATAACGAATGCCCCCGGCTGTCGAATTCACCTGAACATATCTTCCCGTGACATCCACCAGCGACACCGCTCCGTTCACCGAAGAGATGTCCACATGCGCGTCGCGCACGTTGGTCAAGGTGACGGCCCCATCCATGGTGCGCACGTGCACGTGCGCGTTATTCAGATCGCGCACATCCACCACCGCCGTCGAACATTCAATGTTCAGGTCGCCCTGCAGCTTTTCGGCATGTAACGGGCCCGTGCCTGAATGTAGCGTTATGTTGGCGTCAGAAGGAATCTGGACTTCGTAGTCCACTTGGCCGCTGTGGTTGTCGGCTCCGGGCAGAAGATGGGAAAGCACGTCAACGCGATCCCCGCTCTGGCTTTGATCGATCTCAACTTTATCCGAGTGCAGAATCGCGGTCACAATCACGTCTGTGCCGGGTGCCGGCTTGACCGAGATTGGGCCATAGGGATTGGTGATGGAAACACTTGCCCGCGCTCCCACGGGGAAGCGGAATTCCTTGCGAGTCTCCCCCACTGCGACGATCGCGACGGCCACAATCAAAACGGCGGTCAACCTCGCAGCCCGCGTGTTGCTATCCATACGGCTCTCTCCCCAAGCGCTGGCCCTTTTAGTCTTTGCCAGCTTCGCGTCTGCCATTATGGCAGAGAACGGTCTAAAGCCATTTCGTATACCATCGACTTCTGTGCGTACGCGTTTACCAGCGATTCCTGTGCCTCTTCGTCCGTAGGATCGTCTTTTACCGTCTGCTCTGCGTCATGGATGTAATCATTCACATTGCGCAGATTGTTCTCGTACACGCTGCGCATCGCAGGAGCGCGCAATGCCACCGCTTCCAGCATCTGTTGATCTTCGCTTAAAGTCGCCGCTGCCATCGGAGCACGGCCAATGGCCATTTCGTGCGTGATCGGCGCGTCTCCGCGTTCGTAGATCATGGTTCCTACAACTAATAATGCTGCGGCCACCGGAGCCATCCATGCCCAAACCCACCGACGCCTCGATCCCGCCGTGACCAGACGGTCTTGATGGGCCTTACGAATCAGCCCCTCTTGCCGCAACGCAATCTCCAGCGAATTCCAGATCCTCGGACTTGGTTCCACGGAATCCTGCAACTGCCGGGCTTCCGCGGAAACCATATCCATTTCCGACTGCCATTGCTCGAGGTTCGCTCGAATGGCGCTCCAGACTCGCGGACTCGGTTCCTCGGAAGCTTGCAGCAAGCGAGCCTCATGGGAAATCAAATCCATCTCTGATTGCCATTGCCCTACAGTGGCGGCGATGGAACTCCAAACACGGGGGCTGGGTTCCTCCGAGGCCTGTAACACTCGGGCGTTTTCCGAAATTACGTTCAGATCTGCGACAACGCTTGCGCATGCCGGACAGGAACGCAGATGCGCTTCCTGCTCGGCGCTACGACGGCCGTCCACGATCTCTGGCAGAACGTGTTCCAACTCTGCGCAGGTCATGCTACCTCTCTCCCCGATACCGCTTGTCCCTATTCGCTTCTCACGGCCTGGTGGCTTTTGCAGCTCTGCTCGTTTTGAGAAGCTCGCGCAGTTTCATCCGCGCCTTGTGTAACTGTGACTTGCTGTTGCCGATCGAACAGCCTACCAATTCGGCAATTTCATTGTGCTCGAAACCCTCCACATCGTGCAGCACAAAAATCGATCGATACCCCGGAGGTAACGCCTCGATCGCCCGCTCCAACTGCAACCGGTCGAGCGATCCGGCCAATGCCGGGTCCAGCGCGCCCAACTCCTTCTTCGGCGTCTCTTCCTCGGTCTCCACCGTGTCTTCCAGCGGGACCACTGGCAAACCTTTTTTCCGCAGCCGCATCAGAACCACGTTCACCGCCATGCGGTGCAACCAGGTCGAGAAGGCGGACTCGCCGCGGAAAGTCCCGATCTTTCGAAATAACTGCAGGAAGGCTTCTTGAGTGAGGTCTTCGGCTTCCGCCGTGTTGGCTGTCATGCGCAGACATAGCGAATATACGCGCCGCTTATGCAGGTCATAGAGAGTCTCAAAGGCCTCCGCATCTCCCTGCTTTGCTCGCTCAATGGCCTCTGCTTCAGAAAGCCCGTCGTTCGGTTTTCTTCGCGCGTCCGTCAAGTTGCCTTTTCCGGCCGCATTAAGTCAGATGCGGCATAAATCCCTTTTCGTTGTATCGGTTGCAGACCATTCATCCTTCCATTTATGGAAGGAAAATATGATTAAATCCATTGTTTGTGCAAACTAGCGCACACCCCTCACCAAAGTAACCCACCGAGCCTATCGGTATTCCCCAAATCCCGTCAATACCTGGGGCAGCTTACGTGCCAATCGGCTCACGGAGCCCAGTGTGGGCAACGGGTGCATCGCCCGTTCCCGAAGCGAAGGCCCTTCATCTAAGATCGAAAACCGCTGGGACGCACAGTATTGTTATGTTCTCTCGGCGTTCTCGGCGTCCTTTGCGGTTGTAATTTCCTGATGCCCGAAGCCTGACGCCCGAGGCCCGAAGCCTGCCCCTAAGCCCCCGAGGCCGTCGTAATCGTCTCCAACCCATGCCCCTCCGGCCCCGTCTCCCTCACCCGCAGCAGGATGGCAAACGCCAATCCTACAAATCCCAACACCGAGAAAATCCACATCCCCATGGCGTACCCGCCCACGTTCTTTAGACCAGCATGGGAATAGTCGTTTGCCTTACCCACCATCAAGTTCAACAAAAAGAAGCCAATCTGCTGAATTAGGGTCATCAGTGCGTACGCCGTCCCCAAGCCGTCCCTGGTCGACGATGTACGCCACCGACGGCCACATCACCGCCGGAATCAATGAGAATGCAATTCCCATCATTGACGTTGCAACCAAAGGGACAAGCGGCAAGTTCCACGTCCCCGCAAAGGGAATGTGAAGCGACACCACTTGACTGAACGGCAGATAAGCCAACATCAGGTACACCGGCATCAGCAGGACCGAACCTAACACCATGAAAAGAGCGCGCTTGCCCACGCGATCCACCAGCAATCCAAACAGCGGAGTGGCAATCATGGCCGCGAAGGGAAGCAAGCTGTTGAGAAATCCCGCGGTTGAGAGTGCAGAAACGCGAACCGCTTCCGTAATCACCGCTCCGCTGCTAGCCGCGATCTTGTTGCTCAACAAGTCGATCGCAAAGGTGCGGAAGGGAAAGATCGCCGAATAAAACGTGAAGCACAAACCCACCACATACCAGTAAGAACGATTGAAGCGGAAAATCTGGCTGAACTCTAGCTTGTCAATATCTCCTCTTTTTCCCAGCTCATAGCGCTGCTCGGCGGCGCTTTCAAGCCCCCAATAAATCAACGCAGTGACAACGCTCATGACACCGGCGCCCACTGCAATTAGCAACGGCCCGCGCCAACTGGGCGTACCTCCGGGGCCATTGGGGAAGAAGACATTGTGCGCCCACGTCGGAGAATTATCCGCCGCGACCGACGCCAGCCTCGCAATCGTCAGATTGATGCCGAACGCGAAGCTCAGTTCTTTTCCCTTGAACCACTTCGCCAGCGCCGTGGTGACGGTGACGATCATCGATTCCGCGCCCAATCCCAAAACCGCGCGGCTGCCGATCATGAACCAGGGACTTGGCTTCAGCGACATCAACACCGCGCCCAGCAGGCAGAGACCGCCAAAGAAAGTGAGAGCCTTCTTGGTTCCGATGCGATCGATGACGATGCCGCCAATCAGCAAGGTCAGCACCGCTGCGACGCTGTAGCTGGAGTTCAGCCAGGCGAATTGCGTGGCCGAGAAGCCAAGTTGTTCTTTGAAAATGCCTTCCAGCGGATTAATGCTGTCGTAGATGTAATAGTTGCCGCCCATGGCCAGGCTGACAAAGACCAGCACAGTCCAGCGATAGAAAGCAGTAGGCCGAGGACGAAGCGCGTCCGTCATGAAGCGTCCTTAATAGCAGCGATTCAACAAACTCAAGAAGATAGCAGAAGGGCACTCTTGACGTGTAACCAAAACCGCAGAGGACGCGGGGGACGCAGAGGGAAAAATAACAAAACCCAGCGTCCTCTGCGTCCTCAGCGGTTTTCATTTCCCGACGCCCGACGCCTGGAGCCCGACGCCTGATTACCACAGTCCAGTTACCACCGTAAGCTTCCCCAATCCCCCATTCGACGAAAAGATGGTGGTTGGCAAGGGGGACGAGCAATGCGCAAACGATATGCGGTGGCGGGCATCCTGCTGGCTGCGTTGGCTTATGGAAGAGATCCGAAACCTACCCAGAGTGGCGTGCTGATGAAAATGAATTCGGTGCAGTGCGGCTACGACGAGAAAGACGGGCAGGGCGTCGCCAGCGAAATGCTGGGCACCGACTCCTCGCACAAGAAGACCCACGAACTGCTCTGCCAGGAATACGTGCTCCGCACCGACCGCATGGTCTTCCACATTCGTCCCAAGGATGACAAGCATCCGGTGTTGTTGCCCATTGGAGGCATCGCGCTATTCCGCCTGGAGAAAGACAAGATGGTGTTGCGTTCAGAAGATCTCGATGATAAGGAACGTCAGTACACAGTCGTATCGATCGCTCCGCGGGATGATGATCAGACAGAGCAAGCCACAACGTCGAAGCTGAACAATCGATAATCAATTTCTACAGCGAAGTACCTAAGGCGCGGGCTCAAACCCGCGCTTTCTATTTGTTTGTACATACTGTTGCGCAACTAACAAAAATCCTTCTGCGTTCATAACCCAACCGTCCCCCGGGCAAGTGCATCCTACTTTGCGGTCCACTACTCGACTTTCATACGCCGCTCTCGTATGTGAACCGGTTGAAGTGTGGACGTTCGCAGACCGACCACAGGAGAGTATTCACGCATGAAGCGCATTGCTGTATTCGCTCTATTCATTATCTGTTTTGCTGCGCCCGCAGTCATGGCGCAGAATTCCGGGGGAGATCATTTTGAGGCGGGTGTGTTCGCGGACTACCTTCGCTTGAGTCAGGTGGATCCCGCAATTAACTTTGTCGGTGTGGGCGGCCGCGTTGCCTTCAACCTGCGGCCCAGCGTACAGCTCGAAGCCGAGATGGCGTACGACTTCAAACGCAATTTCACGACGACTTTCAACAACGGCATCAACACGCAATTTGTAAACAGCCGTACGCGTCCGCTGACGGCATTGTTTGGTCCGAAGTTCCAGACCGAATCAGGGCCGTTTCGCGCATTCGTGACCGGTAAAGTCGGATTCGTGAACTTCAGCACCACCAACATGAACGCGCCCAACGGTTTCAATAACGCGATCAATGGCATTACTGCCGGTGACACCAAGTTCGCTGTATATCCCGGCGGAGGCATCGAAGGTTTCTGGGGCCCGATCGGACTGCGCGCCGAAGTAGGCGACGAAATCTATTTCGATAACGGAGCACAGAATAATCTGCGCGTAACGTTTGGTCCGCAAATCCGCTTCTAGCAAAGTTTGCACCGGTGACAAGACGGCGGCCTCGAACCTGGGGTCGCCGTTTTTATTGAGGAGATTTTCTCCGCGAATCTCTGCGGCAGTTCTCAGCGTTCTCTGCGACTTCAGATCGTGTCCTTCATTGATTTCAGACCCAAAAGCCTTTAACGCCGAGTCCGCTGAGAAAGGCCGCGGAGATCGCGGAGAAGACCATGCGCCTGAGGCCGCGATCGTGGTACATTATGCGCATCTGATTCGTCTTCCCAGGGGTAGTGGGCCTCTGGAAACCGGTGCCAGAAAGCCTCTTTCTAAGGAGTTCCTCGCATGGCGCTCATCTACGACCTGGTGAAAGACCGCAGAGTCCTCACAACCGACGCCGACAATACAGTTCTCGAAGCCGCGCGCTTCATGATGGAGCATCACATCGGCGCCGTGCCCGTCATGCGCAACGGAGAACTGGTGGGAATCTTTTCCGAGCGCGACATCATGAACCGCGTCGTCGCTGCCGGACGCGCGCCCGGAACCACGAAAGTTTCCGAAGTGATGACCTCCAATCCCAAGGCCGTCGCTGCGGACGAGACGGTTGAGAATTGCCTGTTCATGATGCGCGAATTTGGGTTCCGCCACGTGCTGATCACCGACGGCGAGAACGTCAAAGGCCTGGTCTCGCTGCGCGATATCCTGCTGCGTTACGTCGGACAGAAGGAAAAGGAATCGCGGCAGATCGCTTAGGACCTCGGACTAAAGTAGCGCCGGCGTCCCGCCGGCAACGGAATTCATATCCGGGCATGCCTACAGTCGTGACGCAAGCTTAGTTGAGTGAGCTAGAATCCGTGGTCTGACCACCGGACAATGTCTGTATAGCTAAAAGTAAATGTGCGATAAGAGGTCACAGGCTGCCGTTCTGGAGCTGCGCGACCCTTGTCCTCTCTCTTGCTGCCAAACGTCGCGCCTAGGGGTCTTAGAACGCTCCTGCATGGCATTCTGCGCGATGTCCTGATCTGAATTCAGTGGAGCAATTTCGGCCAACGGGAAATCAACCACTTAGCTGGAAGAGAACCGCCCGGCGGGTAGCTTCCCGAAATGGGAAAGGCACCGGCTGAAGCCGGTCGCCGTGGGAAGAGCGGAGGTATGGCTGAAGCCATACCCTGATACGAATCTCCGGGGCCGGCGGGACGCCGGCGCTACTCGGTTTGTATCAGGGCATCGCTTTAGCGATGCCGTTACGGCGAATCTCAGGGGACAGTGGTTAGCCGGTTCTCCCGGTCATAGCCTGGCGCCGGAAGCCTGACGCCCGAAGCCCGAAGCCCGAGGTCTGACGTCCGGTTTTCAATCCCGTTTGCGCAGAATCAAATCCCCTTCGCTTGGCGGCAGGTTGAAAGGGAATTCGAAGACGCGGTCGGGAAACGGGATTCGCAGAATAAACTCTTCCTGCTTCTTCCATTCGCCGATCCACTTGTTTTTTGTGCCGAACAGAACCCATCCCGTGACTTCGGCATTGCCGGAGTCGAGTTTGGTTTCGCGCAAGGCGTTTTTGTTGAGGAAGTCTTGAAATTCAGTGGAGACGGCGAGGTAGTTCTGCTGCGGCGCCTGTTTGTCCGCGGGTTCGTTGGGATGCTTCTTGAGTTTTCGTTCCGCCTGGTCTTCGAGAGTTTGCGCGTCGGCCTGCATGCGGGCGGCGAAATCGTCGGGATCGAGCGAGGTTTGAATGACTTTCGAGTGGCGGACGAACTCGAGACTCATGTTGTTGGTAGTCACGTCGACGGACGACGTCCCGCGATATTTGAACGTGAGCTTCAGCAGCATGGGCCGCTCGATGCGCTTGGTGACTTGCACCAGTTCCTGGGAATCGACGGCGAGGGTGATGCCGAGGTCGGGGGTCCAGAGCCCCCAACGGTAGACGCCATCGTCGCCGCGGGTGAAGGTGCATCCGGGAGTCTGATCGGACCAGCGGACGACGGGGAGGGTGTCTTTCTTTTTGGCGAAGGCAGAGAGAGGCAAGAGCAAGACGCAGAGGAAGAGAATGCGACTCGACGCGTTAGGGAAAAGTTTGAGGCGCATGTTCATCTTCTTTGCCCAGCGATCCTTTCTGCTCCGGCTGTCTTCGGGAAGGGCACGAGTCTTACTCGTGCCGTGAGTCCGTCCATCATTAAGGCTTTAGCCTCTGAGGTTTGCTTTCGAGCGGACCTCAGCGGCTGAAGCCGTAAGACCTTTGGCTCATGTGGGACGAGTCGTGCCCTTTCCTGATTTTACTCACTGCACCAGCAGATTCCTCCTTCGCTCGCTATGCTCGCGCGTCGGAATGACAATGGGGGCTGGAGTTCATAAGTGGTGAAAGAAAACCGGCCGCCGCAGCGGCCGGTGGAATGAATAGTCCCAGGGTGCTTACGGCGTGATCTTGCACACGAACGCGTCTCCCGTGCCTCCGCCGAATGTGCTCTGTGCTGCACTGGCGAGGGGCAGTCCGGAGGTTGAGTTCGTGGTGCCGGTGACGTAAATCACTCCGGCGGAATCCACTGCTATGCCTCCGCCGGGCGTTCCGTTCAGTGACGAGTCTTCGCTCCCCGTACCGCCGTAGTAAGTGGAGAACACATCGGAAGAGCCCGAGGAACTGATTTCGGTCACAAAGGCATCATCCGTTCCCTGTAAGGCAGTGCCGCCCGTGATCGCGGTTTTGACGGGGAAGGTGCTTGAATCGGTGTTGCCAGTCACGTAGACGTTCTTGCTGGAGTCGATTGCGATGGCCAGCCCGTCATCCGAGTTTCCGGAGCCTCCGAGGAAGGTGGAGAACCCGATCGCGCCTCCCGCATTGATTTGAGTTACGAATGCATCCTGCGTGCCGCTGAGCGCCCCCTGGAAAGGCGTTCCCGGATGGGGGAAATCGGAGGATTGGGTAAAGCCGGTGATGTACGCGGTGCCGCTGGATGCGTCGACGGCGATGGCGTTCGCGTCATCGTTGCCCGAGCCGCCTACGTAGACGAAGTAGGTTTCGGCGCCCGCGCTGCTGAACTCGGCGACAAAGCCATCTTCAGGGCCAGACAAATTGGCTCCGGTGGTTTCCAAGCCTGCGGAATCGGCAACGCCGCTGATGTAAGCGTTTCCGCTGCTATCCAGAGCAATGCCAGTCGCCAAGTCACCGCCACTGCCGCCCAGGTATGTGGAATAAATGGGGGTTGCGTTACCCAAAGCTATCTTGGTAATGAAAGCGTCGGTGCCGCCCCCAAATGTGGGCTGAAATGCGCCCGCCGAGACCGGGAATGTGCCGGTAGGGGAGTTCGTCTGACCCACCACATAAACATTCGGGGTGCTGTCAACCGCAATTCCGAGCGCTGTTTCATTGCCTGTTCCCCCCAATGTTGTAGATGTGACCAGAGAACCGCTGGAGGAGAACTCTGCTACAAACGCATCCTGGCCGCCGAGCATCCCTATGTTGATGGTAGCCGCGAAGGTCGCACCGTGTTGCGTATTGCCTGCCATAAAGATGTTGCCGCCTTGCAACGCCACTGCCGTGGCCGCGTCTTCGCCGGTTCCCCCGATGAACGTGGAGAATTGGACCGCACCAGCGGAACTCAGTTTCGTCACAAATGCGTCGTGAAGACCGGCGGGAGAACCCGGCGAGCCAGGGAAATTGGTCGAGGCTGATTGGCCAACAACAAATACGTTGCCGCTGCTATCGACAGCGATCGCTAATCCTTCATCGTCTCCACCACCGCCGAGGTAGGTGCCGAAGTTGAGGGTTGCGCCCGTCCCTCCGCCGCCACCTCCTCCGCCTCCACCACCTCCGCCCCCGCCACCGCTGCTGCTGCCGCCGCCACAGGCTGAGAGAACACCTATGCCGGAAAGCGCGAGGCAGAGCATCAGGGAAGCTAGTACCTTACGGCGCTGGGGAACGACGGCTCCTGCGAGAGCGAGGCCGACGATTGGGAACCACAAGAGATACATCAGACGCGTCTTCGAATTCCTGGTCTGGGCCGCGACCGGTTGAGCTTGTTTCATCCCAGGAGTTGTCGCCAAGCTGGGCTCAACGATGAGCTCACGGGTGCGGTCGTAACTGCCGAGCGCGAAGCCGATGCTCTGATCTTTCGCGATTACGAAACTGGCGGCAACTTCTTTGCGTTCGCCATTCACGTTCTGGTAGGCGACTGGCTTTTCGATCTGCAATTCACGTGAGGCCGTGGAAATGGTCAATGAGCCGTCCTGGTTCAGATTGGTTTTGTCGGCGCCCTTGAACTGCAAATGGATCAATGACGGGTCGGCGTTGGCCGTAACCGCGAAACGGAAATCGATCGCCTGATGATTTCCTGCGAAGGCCAGATCGATGCCGGGATACACACCTGCATAGGCGACCCGCGCGAAGTGCGGCACGTTGGTGCTCCACTTATGGGGATCGTTCCCGATGTAGTAATTGCTCACGCCTTGTTGCAAGTCAGATCCCGTCATCTGGGATTGAGGGTTGGCACCCACGATTTGCACGCGCAGGACGGATGCGGGCGATGGCGTAACCTGTGCCACCGTTTGTGTCATGACTCTCCGAGGATGTTTGGCGGGCGCCTGCAGCGAGAGCACGGCTTCCTGATTCGTCAAGAACAACGTATAGCCGTTACCGCGCGCCATGTACTTCGCTCGAGGATCGGTTTGTCCCTGATTCGGTTCGAAGGCCAGAGGCAGATTGCCGTAGGCGGCCAGGGCTCGTTGTTGCGTCGCGGCCGGACTGGTGGCGGCGACGGCCTTGCCGTGAGTCTGGAGAAGCACGAAGCCCGCTAACAGAATCAGCGTGGCGACGAGCATCCAAGCGAAGATTCTGTTTGGCCTGGGGTTGCGTGGTCTTGCTGTCATAAATCCTCCGAGGGAATCTAGAAATCGACTGGTCTGCAGGCAGGTATTGCTGAGACGAGATGGGGAGAAGATCGTCAAAGCCTAGAGATTTTCGGAGTATCGTCCGGAAATAGGTGGATGTCAATCGAAAGCCAGTGCAGCTGCCAAAAACTCGAAATCTCTTGATTCGAGATAACTACTTTAGACTCATGCGTCTAAAAGGGGTCTTTTGATGATCGGAGTAGAAGATCGGCTCCGCCCAGATGGAGTCGAGCGACCTGCAAGAATTGTGCGGTTGTCTGGACAATGGGCTGCTTTAAATTCCTAGGCTAAATTGGAAGGCAGTGGGCGCGTAGCTCAGTTGGTAGAGCAATGCCCCTTTTAAGGAAGGTCGCAGGTTCGAGTCCTGCCGCGCTCACCACGTTTCCCCCCGGTCGTCCAGCCATGAACCGAATCCACAGGTAAATTCCACGACCGTCAACCCCAGTGGCCGCCGAAGACTCGTCGGCGCGGGGTTGGTTCTTGCGCTGATAGGGGCAGCCAGACTTGAGCATGGCGTTCAGGCCGTGGTTCACTGGACCGGTCAGCCCATGTTTTCGTCAGGACTGATTGCAGCCGGTGGCCTGTGCGTTCTGCTCGCCCTTATCCCGTCCTCGTGGATTGCCAAGGCAGGCCCGGTACATTCGAAATTTCACCGATAGTTCAGTTCCGCCAGCTTCTTAATCGCCGGCAGGATCATGTCTCCTCCGCCGAGCGAATCCTGATAGCGCTTCTCGCCTTCTTCTACCGCGGCGAAGTCTCCTTGCGTGATTTCGAGAAGGGAACTGGTCGCGCTGCGCTCTTTTAAGGTGTAGGTCATGGTGAGATAGTTGGACGGGATGTCGGCGATCGAGGAATTGGGATCGATGATGGTATAGGCGAGGCGGTGCGGCGCATCGATGGAAACGATCTTTCCTTTGACGTAGAGCTTGCCGTCGGCGGCACCTTTCCAGAGCAGGGGAGAGCCCACTTTCCAGTCCGTGTCGGCGACGCAGCCGAACATATATTGCTGGATGAATTGGTTGTCGGTGAGAATCTTCCACAGGGTGGCGGCGGGGGCATCGACTTCGATGGATTTGCGGATTTCAAGAGCAGTCATGATCGGTGTCTCCTTCAGAGTACTTTAAGAAAACAATGGCGGCGAGGATTGGAAAAACGCGACAGGGCGCCGAGATTGAAGAAGTCTTCGACCCCGAGATCGGCCGGGCCCGCGGTATGGTGCGTCGGACGCTGCCGGAAGGGAAGCTGCGGCATGCGCGGCGGCGTCCGCCACGAGAGTTGGCGCCGTGGGTCGCCCACTTCTGGATGATTCAGTGGGACCTGCGGGGATGTGAACCGCAATTGGTGGAGAACCTGCCCCATCCCAATGTGCACGTGATCTTCGAAGAAGATGGCGCGGTAGTCTCCGGAGTGCAGACGCGGAAATTCTCGCGCGTGATTGAAGGATGCTCGCAGGTGTTTGGCGTCAAGTTCCGCGCGGGAGGGTTTCGTCCGTTTCTCGGCGAGGCGGTTTCGACGCTCGCCGATCGCACGGTTCCCGCAAGGCGCGTCTTCGGAAAAGACGTCGAGGCGTTGCGGGCGGTGGTGATCTCCTCTGCGAAAGAAGCGGAGAAGGTGGAAGCGGCGAGTGCGTTTTTTCGCGCGCGCATGCCCGAAGCGGGCAAGACTACAGCGTTAGCCGATCAGTTGGTGAATCGCATTCTCAATGAACCTGAGATCAAGACGGTGGATGACTTGGTGGCCTGTGCCGGAGTGGGGAAGCGCTCGTTGCAAAGGATTTTCAACGAGTATGTGGGGGTCAGCCCGAAGTGGGTGATCCGCAGGTACCGTTTGCATGAAGTGATGGAGCGGCTCAATTTTGGAGCTCAGCCGGATTGGGCGCAACTGGCGCTGGAGTTGGGATACTTCGACCAGGCGCATTTGATCAATGATTTCAAATCCATCCTTGGTTATTCGCCGACGCAGTATCAGAAGATGGTGGCAAAGCCTTCCTGAACTGCAAACGTTTTCCACTCTGAAAATGTGACAAAGAATTGACAACTAGAACTTGTAGTAGCTTGCCCGCGCAATTAAGATCGCGCGCAAGTTCCGACCCATGACGCGGGACAGCGTTAACTCACCCTGAATGTTTGAAGGAGACGAAATGAAGCAACAGTTGGTCTTTCTCTTGCTGGTAGTGTGTCTGGCCAGCACTGCCTTTTCCCAGGATGCGACAAAACCCACTCGGCGCTTCGTAGCCATGAAGCCGCATTCGTATACCACGAATGTCCGGCCTCCGGCGGGACAGCTGGCGCAATGGAACGGATCCTGGATACACAAAAATGTCCGCTACCCGTTTGTGATGGTGGGCGCCGATCCGCGCAAGAACAACACCACGACGACAGTTCCGGTGTACGTCATTCCCGTGAAGATGGTGTACGGTGCGAGCAACGGGAACCAGACGTTCGATCCGACGCTGAGTACGAATTTCAACGGTCTGAGTGCGCAGTCGGTGCTGACTTCGTCACCGCTGCTTAGTTCGAGCGTAGACTTCGTGCAGGGCGGAGTCGATCTGGGCAAGACTCAGTACATCGACGCATACCAGCGCGGCAACTTCTGGAAAGTGGTGAAGAATAACAGCAGCTATCACGTGTTGCTGGGTGCGCCGACGATCTTGCCGACGCAGACCATCAACGTCACCGCTTCGCAGGGTTCGGTGATTTCGAATCCGTTCCTGGCCGGCAAGAAAGTCGGCACCATGGACATCTTTGCCTTTGACGCGGCGCTGCAAGGTTTCTTGAGCAAACTGACGCAGATCACGCCCGACAGCCTTCCGATCTTCATCAACTACGATGTGTATCTGACCGAAGGCGGATGCTGCATTGGCGGCTACCACAGCGCGAATGCGTCACAGCCTGCGGGTCAGACCTATGCTTACACCACGCTGGTCGATCAGGGTTCGGGAGTCTTCTCGCAGGATACGGCCGCGGCTGCGCACGAGATCGGCGAGTGGCTCGACGATCCTTTTGTCGACAACTCGGTTCCGTGCCTCGATAACAGTATTCTTGAAAACGGAGACCCGCTGGTGCTCGATGACCATGCGTACACCGTGGGATCGTTCACTTACCACCTGCAAGACTTGGTTTTCATCGACTACTTCGGCGCCGGGACAGCGATTCCGGTTAACGGATGGTTGAGTTTCCAGAACGATGAGAAAAACACCTGCCCGGGTTTGCCTTAATCTCGTTGTTCGTGCGAAAGAATGCCCGCTCCCGATTGGGGGCGGGCTTTTTATTTTGCGCACATAACACTATCCGAAAACTGCCAGAAGCGTCTGAATCAGGGTGAAAGACCGCAAACAGCGCAAATTCATAATCGGGACTGTATTGGCTTGGATACCGTTCTCTCTTTTGACTTGTGTAAAGACCAGTGGGTCCTTTTTCACTCTGGTAGAGCGGACCGATGGTTGGCTGGTGGTGTTAGCCGTAGTGCTCGGGATTGCTGCCGAGGCTACGGCGATCCCACTTCTTCTAGGCGCATTTGCCCGCGGAAAATGGCTGCGCGGCGCATTCTCAGTGGTCTCACTATGCTGCGCGGTATTTATGATTTTCGGATTCTTTGTATTGCTGGTTGTGATGTGGGTAGGAGTTTCGCAGTTTCAGCCGCGAGGCTAAACGGCTCTTCTAGCCGGGATCGCGGATGAACCACGCCAGGCTGCAAGTAATCCGAGGATGATGAGACCTCCGCCGGAGATCAACATGCTGCGCGCTCAAGCCGGACCGGAGCAAGGGACGATCTCGGTCAATGATCCACCTGCCCTCAGCACACCGAACAGTGCTGCGGAAATTCCTCCGAGTCGCAACGAGAGCGAGTGACGGCCCAGCGATCCCAAAACGCCAACGGCGGCGATCAACATGGCAGCGCCGGTGATGAGCCAGAGCAGACCGAACGATCGCAACGCGGGGATACGGCCCGCTACTTGATGTCTTAACACCAGAGGAAACGAACGCAGTATTGGCACACGAACTGGGTCACATTGAGCACTGGGACTTTGTGGTTATGACCCTGGCGTCGTTGGCGCCATTACTTCTCTATCAAGTCTACGTTGTCTCGCAGGGCATTAAGAATCTCCGGGCGGTCGCGTATTCCGCATACCTCTGCTATTGGGTTAGTCAGTACGTTGTGTTGTTGCTGAATCGTACTCGCGAGGCTTACGCTGATCACCACTCAGCGCAGATTACCGGCGCGCCCGACCAGCTGGCATCTGCTTTGATCAAGATAGCTTACGGTATGGCGCGTGGCGAAGGAGAGTATCGCCAATCGTTAGAGCGCGGCTACAAGAAGGACGACAAGAAAGAAGTTCAACGCCAACGGCGTCTCCTGGTGCGATCGGTGTGATGGGAATTTCGAGTCTGGGCGCGGGACGTTCGTTAGCGCTGGCTGCCGCTAACCCGGCTCAGGCCGCAGCTGTTATGCGTTGGGATGTGGTCAACCCTTGGGCGCGCATTTACGAACTTGGATCTTCGCACCCTCTGACGGCGATTCGCGTTCGGGAACTGAACCGCGATGCCGAAACCATGCACCAACCCATCCACTACCCGCTTCCTGAGAGTGGGGGAAGACATTGGGACGGGTTCCCCCTGGAGGTTTTCCTGTGGGCGGCGCCAGTGGTTCTACTAGCCATGCTAGGAGCCACAGTTTGGGCGCCAGACTTTCTAGCTTTCTTGCACATCGGCCTGCGTCCAGCTACCAAGGCAATCTTGCTAATGCTTGCGTCGGTCCTCTGGATGGTAAGAACCCTCTTCCGGTACCACGGCGAATTCGAGGATTCGACCATTGGCACTCTGATCGAGGACGTTGAGGTGTCGCAGATGCGCCCACGCGCCGTAAGGATTAAGGGCGAGATTGTGGGCAAGGGCGTGCCCGGATTCTTTTGGAGCACCGACCTGGTTCTTCGCGATCCGTCAGGAATTATTTTTCTCCTCTACCGCCAGACAATCCCGTTGGCCAAGTACTTCTTCGCGCCAGCGGCCGAGAAACTCATCGGCGAAGAAGTCGAAGTAGAAGGATGGTTCCGAAGAGGACTGGCTCCTTACGTCGAGATGTCCTGCCTTATCGAGAAATACGGTCAAAGGCACTACGCTTATTCTCGTTGGGTCCAACACGCGCTGGCTGCGGTGGGTCTTGTCGTTGGGTGGATCTGGCTGAGAGCGTTCTAACACGCTAAAATCCAAGCGGATGGCTTTGAATGATTCGAGGCTGCGCCCGTCGACATCTCCTGCTATTCTCCTGCGCATGATGCGGCAATCGCGTTTGTTAGTCATCACTTCTTGCCATCGCTGTTCTTTCCCTATCTGCACAAAACAAGCCGACGGTGTGGAGCGACCAGGAGAAGCCGATCCTCGAGCAGCTTCGCGGGTTGCGTGCTCTGCCCGACGACGTGCGCGCCAAGACTACGAAGGATTTGGCGTTGAAGATCCGTGCGTTGCCGGCGGGGCCGAACAAGATGCGACTCGCGAATGGTTTGGCCGGGTTATCGACCGAGGGCGATTTCGGCCACGACGCGTTGCAGGAAGTCGCCACCACGCTGGCGCAGACACTCAAAGAGCAGCCTTTGCCGGATGAAAAAGGACAGCCTGCGTATCCTTATGTGGAACTCGCGGAACTGGTGCGGTATGAACATGTGGACGCGACTTTGGACGCACCGCAGTTCGCCGCTGCGATGGCCAAACTTGAAGCCGATGATCGGAACCGGCAGGATGTCGACTTCACCCTGAAAGACTTAGAGGGCAAGACTTGGACGTTAAAGCAACTACACGGCAAAGTTGTCTTAGTGAATTTTTGGGCGACCTGGTGTCCGCCGTGCCGCAAGGAAATGCCGGATCTGGAGACTCTCTATGAGCGCTTCAAGGACCAAGGCCTGGTGATTCTTTCGATCTCCGACGAGGAAGCCGACAAGGTGAAGCCGTTTATCGCAGACCGGAAAATTCAGTATCCCGTGTTACTTGACGGTGGGAAGGTGCACAAGCTCTATGAGGTCGAGGGGATCCCCAAGAGCTTCGTCTACGATCGTGAAGGAAGACTGGTGGCGCAATCGATTGATATGCGGACGCGGCAGCAGTTTCTGGCGATGCTGGGGCAGGCGGGGTTGCAATAGTCACGGGTCGATGTATCCAATCGGGGATATAATGCTCCGTCGGAGGCGGTTTTATGCGATGCGATAAAGTTATTTTCGTCGCGCTTCTGGGACTGGCTGCCACGGGATTGGCCTTCGCCAGCGATCCTCAACCTGCAACGAACGCTCAAGCCAAGCTCACCCTGGATTCGAAAATGATTCTGCCGGTTGCGGGTGAGCCCGAGCGGTTCGCGGCTGGAGTTGAAGATCATGCGTGCTTCATGATGCGCACATACCGGGTGCGGAAGGACATGGATCGCGAGAGCGCGATCCCAACTGCGCCGAACCAGGCATCTTTCAATCCTGACGACATTGTCGGTTATTCAACCTGCCAGAGGTCCGGCAAGTTCGCAGTGAAAACCACCGAGTAACTTCTGATTAGCGAGGGACCTACGGCCTCCATGAAACGCTGTACTGGAATGTACTGCCCCCTGCCCTAAGTTTGTGCTAAAGTATGCGACGCTCGTTTGTAAGGCGGACGAGTTTGCGCCCATCGTCTCCTACCACATTAACCGCGCTTGTCTTAGCGCGACGGCCCTTGGATAAACGAAGGAGCCAGTCATGGAAACCGAAACATCTTCTGCCACCTGGCGCGCAAGCCTGGTGGCTTTTGTGCTGCTGATTGTCATTGCAGCATTGCTCATCGTAGGAAAATTCAATTCTCAGCCGGTTCGCGCGCAAACCACGCTGGGAGGTCCGTTGCCCGGACTAACCTCGAACCAGTTCAACCTTTTCACAATCGGCATGACGCAGTTTGATTTTTCGTGGGATCCGGTGCACGGACTTGGGCCGGTGTACACCAACACTAACTGCAATAACTGTCACGCAGTCCCGGTCGCTGGCGGATTCAACACCAAGAACCGGGTAACCTTGTTTGGAACCGTTAACAGCGACGGTACATTCAATCCCTTGACGAACGAGGGCGGACCGGAACTCCAGCCGCTCAGCGTGGCAAAATTCATTCCAGGCTGCACCGTGGTCGGGGAGTTTATCCCGACTGATGCGACCATCATTGGAAAGCGGCTTCCGCCTCCTTTGTTTGGTGACGGGTTAATCGACAACATCGACGATTCGGCGATCATGGCCAACGCCGTGAATAAGGGCATGGGGATTCAAGGCGCGGTGAACATGGTTCCCGACTGGAACGGCAACATGAGGGTAGGCCGTTTCGGACAGAAAGCACAGATTGCGTCGTTGGTGCAGACCGTGGGCCTAGCCTTTGGCCACGATGTGGGCATCACCAACCCAGTGGATCTCACCGAAGATTGCCCGCAGGGAAACTGCAGCATTCCCGGCAATTGCATCAGGCGATCGCAGCCAAATGACCCCACGGGAGTAGAGACCATTCAGATGTACGATTTCCTGGTCTACCTGGCGCCCAATACGCCGGGCACGGGAAATTCCAACGGGCAAGCATTGTTCACATCGATAGGCTGCGCGCTCTGCCACAATCCCAGTTACACCACCGATCCCAATGTGGCGATTCCCGTCGACTTTCTGGGACACGTCAACGGGCCGCCCATTCTCGCGTTGAGCAACCAGCCGGTGAATCTCTACTCCGATCTTCTGATTCACGACATGGGGCCGGGACTTGCGGACAACATTCCGATGGGGATGGCGAGCGGCAGCCAGTGGCGGACGACGCCATTGTGGGGACTGTCGTTCCGTACCGTCTATTTGCACGATGGACGCACCACGAACCTGACGAAAGCGATCACCATGCACGGCGGGGAAGCCACGCAGGTGATCAACGCGTTCAAGGCTTTGTCACCGGCGGATCAAGCGGACCTGCTGGCGTTCATTCAGTCGCTCTGAGTTGGTTAAACCCCTTTTTCGGGAGGACCCGGAAAAAGGGGCTTCTTTTTTTTCGTTACAACGTGTTGTATACCAGCGTCACGAAGAGGTCATTGCCGATGCGTCCCTTGCCCCACTGGGCGTCGAGGTCGGCGGTGGGTTTTGCGGCGACAGCTTCGTCGACGGATTTTCCCTCAGATTTCAGTTTCGCGACGCGGTCATGAACGGTGACCAGCATGTCGCGATACTGCCCAAGCATGGCGCGATCAGCCATGGGACCGTGACCGGGAATGATTTTTGTCTGGCCGTCCGCGAGCGACAGGGTTTTGTTCGCGGCGCCGATCATGCCTGCAATGTTGCCCTTCGTGCCCAGGTCAATCAGGGGATACATCCCGTTAAAGAGGATGTCTCCAGCGTGGATGACGTTGTTGTGCGAGAAATGAACGAAGATGTCGGAGTCGGTGTGGGCCGGCGGATAGTAGCGAAGGGCGATTGATTCCTGATTAAAGAAGAGATTCGCCTCTTCGGTGAACGTCTGCTGAGGAAGAGCTGCCGCGGGAGCAGCATCGAAATGCATGCCGAAGGCAGCGATCTCTTGCGGAGTCGAGAGCCTGGCGCGCGTATTCTCGTGCGCAATAATCAGAGCGCCGGCGTTGTGCATCCATTCATTGCCGTCGGTGTGGTCGAAGTGCCAATGCGTATTGATCAGGACGCGCAGCGGGTCGTTGCTGAGTGCGGCCAGCGCCGTCTTGAATTGCGGAGCGGAAGTGCCGAAGCCGGAGTCTACGATCACTTTTCCGTCGGGGCCGGTGAGAACGGCCACGTTCCCTCCAGAGCCGAAGATGACAGAGACAGAGTCGGTCAATTTCTGGGTGGTGAGCTTGGCGGTGGCTCCAGAAGCCCGCATCTGCGCAACCATGTCGTTGTTGATGGTTTGCATGGGCTTCTGCCCGGAAGCCGCCTGAGCAAAGGCCGCAAGACTACGCGGGAACGCGGCGGTTGCCATTCCAGCGGCTGCGTAACGAAGAAAATCGCGCCGCACGGGATTAAACGCTTGCAGAGAGTTGCTGTGTGACATGCTCGTCCCCTGATCGTGTCAAGTAGTATTTGGCCGAGATTTTTGATTTTACAAACAATTACCGGATCGAAGCACAACTTTAATCAACTGGCGCGCAAGGCAGGCTGCGTTGACCGTTCTATGAACAGACAGGGAAGCGCTGATCGTACCCGTTGTTCGATCTTCCGCTAGTGCCTCCTCACCGAAACCACGACAGATCACGGTCACGGAGGAAATATGGACAAGCAAGCAACGGTGTTTTACGTGGACGACAATCCCAAATCGCGAGAACTGCTCACCAACATATTAGAGGCAAGAGGTTTTGCCGTGATCGCCGCCGAAGATCCCTTGGAGGCCTTGAACCAGGCGAGAAGCATGGTGTTTGAAATCGCTCTGCTCGACTACCAGATGCCGGGAATGCTGGGAACGCAACTGGCGCGCGAGTTGAAAAAAATCGACCCCGATCTTCCAGTGATAGTGATCTCGGGCTTAGCCGCTCTGCCCTCCCATGAACTCGTGAGTGTCAATGTTCACCTGGGGCGCGGGACGCGAATCGATCAGTTGTTGGAGGCCATCGAGATGCTGTCGAACCGGGAATCGCCGCGATGGAGCGAGAGCACGGTCACCTGTTGGCACGGATCCACATAGATTCGGTCATGATAAGAGCCCCATTTCTCACACAAAAAGGCGAGAAATGGGGCATGCTTTTTCCCAGGTTTTCTTTTAGTACGCTACAAACGGTCCGGTTCCTCCCGAAGTAGTTTGTCCCTCGATCGCCTCATAGACATTGCGGCCGAAGTAGAAGGGGGCTCCCCAATCGAAGCTCTGCGGGTTGGGTCCCGCGAGGTTACTGAAGAGGAAGTTAGCGCTGTTGAACAAGTTGTCAGTATTGGCCACGCTGAAGGTAACGTTCTTGCCGATACTCGGATTGACCGTACTTTGATTGGTTGCCGTAATCATCGTGGTTGATGACGGACAATAGAAGTTGTTTTGCAAATCGGCGCAAGTGGGAATGCCGGTGGTGGTGGTGTCGAGAAAGAAATATCCGTTCGAGCCGGTATCCAAAAAGCTGAACGGGTAGCCGGTTCCCTTGTAGCTGGAAGTGAAAAGGCCCTGGGAATCGAGAGGGAATACCGTGACTCCCGACAGTGCGTTGTTCGATTCCGTGCCGATGCCGAAGACGATCGATCCGGTCGCGCTCACTGCTCCGGAAGACGAGATGGAGGGCAACTCGATGATGTATCCGTTGTGATCGGTCGCGAACAACGGCACCGGATTCATCACCTGCTGAGCGAGAGGTACGAAGGCAGAGACGCATCCCGCAGTCGGGCAAGTGTAGTAAATGGCCGAAGGCGGAGTGGTACCCGAGACGCAGAAGGGGCCGCAATCCTGTGCGAAGACATTTAGTCCAAGAACGCCGTTGGCGCCAAAGTTGGTGAGATTGTTGTCGTTCATCCCGGTGCCGTTGCTCGAGCAACTGCCGGGAATGTTGGTGAATGCGGGGTCGCCAAAGACGTTAATGGGAACCGAAGTGGCAGTCTCGCCGGAGATCTTGATATCGGCGGTGCGAATCGGACCCCACAGGAAACTTCCGTCGAGAAACTGCGTACACTCAGCGATGGGGTTGTTGCTCGGGTCGTTCTCAGTGGTGAGGGTGAGATTGAATTGTCCGCCCGCACTGGAAGAAAGCAGCCGAAGACCGATGGAACCGGTATCGACCAGAATGTTATTGATGGTCTGACACGTCGAGGTTCCCGGAACGCAGACTGTGACCGAAGTGAAGACTCCGTTGGCGTAATTTCCGTTGATGCCAGAGTTCAGGTTCACAGGTTGCACGTTCGTACCGGTGGGAACAATCGGATTCGATCGACTGCTACTTCCTCCGCCGCAAGCGAGAGCGAAAGCCAGTCCGCAAATGATGGAGAGCACACCCACCGCGCGCAGCGCGGAATAGCTATTTGATCGCATCAGCCGTCACCCCCTGAGGCAGCATGTCAGGCACGTAGGCCTTTCCGAAAAACGCCCGCATATGCCCGCCGGAATACAGGACGAGCCCCGGTTGCTCGATGACTAGAGGTCCGGTTCCGCGGCGACGGTTTTTTCCTGCATCAATAAATTGCTGGAAATAAGTGCCCAGGAACTGCTGAAAGTTAGGAGGGGTTGCGCCCTGCCACGCCACTCCGAAGACTTTGCCTTGCGCAGTGACGTATTCACGGACTGTGCCCGAGGGAACGGCTAATTCGTGCATGGTGTAACCCTGCTTTTGAGTGGAGCGCAGGGTCGCCTGCATCTGAAGCTGGTCGTTGGTGACGGAGGTTGCATCTCCGCCAAGCGCGGCAAAGGCGGGAAGCGTGAGCAACAACAAGGCGGCGAAAGCGAGCGTTCTAAGACGCGACGAATTTCTCATAGATTTTCTAAGCCAGTGCCTTCTTCGCGAATTGCGATTCTTGACATACTGCAGAGAAGCCATTTCCATTAGGTGGGATCGCGACGCAACTATTCCGATTTTAGATGAGAATGGCCCGCTGGGGTTGCCTTCGTGGAGTCACTAGTTCACGAGGAAACAAGGAGATGGGGGAGGCCCACCCTCGCGACACTCAGCGAGGGTGGGCGTGCGCACTGAAGTTTTTGCCGAGATCGCGTCTATTCGGGCGCGATCGAAAAGGGAATCAGTTGCCCACCGGTTCCGGTCTTTCTGGCTGGTGCCGGCGGTACCTTGAGTTTTCTGGAGACTGGAATGCGACGTTCGGGGCGTTTCTTTTTTTCCAGTGCTTCCAGCGCGACGATCGCCCGTTCGAGATGGCGACGTTGCCTCTTCAGTTCAGCGACGAGTTCCCTGATATCCAATGCAAACTTCCCCCTCCCCGGGGATGAGCAATTTAACTCTAGATCACCGGATCGGGGATGAGTTTCGACGTCTTGTCCGGTTTTCGGAACAAACTGAAGACCACCACTCTCCACTCAATTCGAGGGAACGGGGTTTGGGCCCGCGAGAAACGCCACTCGCCGCGTCCCGCCTGCGGGAGCGCGAGGCTTCCGCTATACTAGAGACGATATGGCGATCTTCGAGAACATAGCAGCCATCGCCAAGGGCATGAGCATCACCTTCCGGGAGATGTTCCAGCCGACTTTGGTGGAGAACTACCCGGATGGACCGGGTCCACTGAAGGGGGCCAAATTCCAGGAACGCTTTCGGGGCGTGCACGTGCTGCAGCGTGACGAGAACGGGCTGGAAAAGTGCGTGGCGTGCTTCCTGTGCGCCGCGAATTGCCCGTCGAATTGCATTTATATCGAAGCCGCCGAGAATACCGCGGAGAACCGGGTTTCGGGCGCCGAACGTTACGCCAAGGTTTACAACATCGACTACAACCGCTGCATTTTCTGCGGATATTGCGTGGAAGCGTGTCCGACGGATGCGATTACCCACGGACACGGATTCGAGTTGGCGACGTTTAACGCCAGCAGCCTGGTCTATCGCAAGGAACAGATGCTGGCGGCGGCTCCGGCCCATCTGGGAGCGAACGCCGTGTTCAATACCGCTGAAGTATTGGAAGATCATGTGCCGGCGCAGCCGGTACCGGGAGTCTGAAAACTTTCAAGATTTCGAACGAGAATGAACGCCGGTCCCCTTTTTGGTGAGGGCCGGCGTTTGTGTATGAAGCAGTACCTAGTACCCAGTACCCAGTACCGAGTGAAAAGCAGATTCCTCGTCGCTGCGCTCCTCGGAATGACAATCAGTAAAGATTTTGGATGACGACCAACGACCAAAGACCAATGACGGATTTTCTACAGACCGTGCGGGAACGCGTTGTCATCTATGACGGCGCGATGGGGACCAACATCCAGAAACGGAACCCCACCCTCGATGACTATTGGGGGAAAGAGAACTGCTCGGAAGTGTTGGTGCTCAGCCGGCCTGACATTATTCGTGACATCCACGCCGATTTTTTGCGCGTGGGTTGCGACGTGGTCGAGACCAATACCTTCGGCGGGACACGCACGGTGCTGACCGAATTCGACCTGGCGGACAAGGTACGAGAAATCAATCTGGCTGCGGCAAAGCTGGCCCGAGAGGCAGCGGATCAGTTTTCGACTAAGGATCATCCGAGGTTCGTCGCTGGCTCGATGGGTCCGACTACCAAGTTGCCATCGTTGGGCCACATCAAGTCGGATGAAATGATAGCTGCCTATGAGGAGCAGGCACTTGCTTTGATCGAAGGGGGCGTGGACGTTCTACTGGTCGAAACCGCGCAGGATTTGCTCCAGGCCAAACTAGCGGCAATTGGTGTGATCGAGGCGATGCGAAAGTCCGGGAAACGCCTGCCGCTGACAGTGCAGGTGACGTTGCAGGAATCGGGAACGATGTTGCTCGGCACCGAGATTGGTGCGGCGCTTACGGCGCTTGAAGTTCTGGATGTCGACGTTATTGGCATGAACTGCGCGACCGGTCCCGTCGAGATGAACGACGCGGTCCGCTATCTCGGGGTCAATTCCACCAAGCACATTTCGGTCTTGCCGAATGCAGGACTCCCCCAGAACGAAGGCGGGCACGCTGTTTACAAGTTGTCCCCGGAAGATCTGGCTAAGTATCACAAGCACTTTGTCATCGACTACGGAGTCCGCATTGTCGGTGGATGCTGCGGCACGACTCCTGAGCACCTGAAAGCCGTTGTAGATGCCGTTTCTGGCGTTGAGCCTGCCAAGCGCGAGATGAAGGCGGTCGGAGCGGCATCGAGCGCTTACACTTCCGTTCCGCTTGATCTCGACCCCAAGCCCTTGGTGGTCGCGGAAGAAATGAACACCACCACGCGGGTGGAGCATTTCAAGAACCTGGTGCGCGGAAAGAAGTACGACGACATCCTGCAGTTAGCAAAAAAGTTGGTGAACGAAGGCTCGCACATGCTCGACTTGTGCTGCGCCATCGTAGGCGAGGATGAGAAGGGATACATCTCGTCGATCCTGGAAAGAATCGCTACGCGCGTACCCGCACCGATCCTGGTCGACTCGACTGAAGCAGATGTAGTCGAAGAGGCGCTGAAGCGAATCCCGGGTAAGGCGATTATCAACTCCATCAACCTGGAAGACGGCGAGAAGCGCACCTCGCAGGTTCTGCCGATGGCCAAGCGATACGGGGCCGCGGTGATTGCGCTGACCATCGACGAAGACGGCATGGCGCTGACTGCGGACAAGAAAGTCGCAATCGCGCATCGCATCTTCGATCTGGCGACGAAGAAGTACGGCATTCGTCCCGTGGACATTATTTTTGATGCGCTCACTCTACCGATCTCGACCGGCCAGGAAGAGTACCGCACAGCGGGTATGGAAACGCTGGAGGCGGTGAAGAGGATTAAGGCAGAACTGCCCGACGTAAAGACCATTCTCGGCGTTTCGAATATTTCGTTCGGACTCGACGCCTATCCGCGGCGGGTGCTGAACTCGGTCTTCATGCATGAGGCGGTAGATAACGGCCTGGATATGGCGATCGTTAACTACAGCAAGATCTATCCGTTATACAAGATTCCGCATGAAGAAGTTGAGCTGGCGAAGAAGCTGATTTATCGCCAGGGGGATGGCGATCCGCTGCAGAAATACATGCAGCACTTCGCCGGAACCAAGGGCAAGATGCAGTCTTCGACGACGGCGCACGTCGAGACATTGTCGGTTGAAGACAAGCTGAAGTTTGCCATCATCAACGGCGAGAAAGCGGTCGGGGAGGGAGAACATCGCCAGACGTTGGAAGATCTTCTCGAAGACGCTCTCAAGACTTATTCGCCGCTCGAAATCATCAACACCGTTTTGCTCGACGGAATGCGCACGGTGGGTGAGTTGTTCGGTGCGCGAAAGATGCAGTTGCCGTCGGTGCTCGATTCGGCGGGAGTCATGAAGCAGGCGGTCGCCTACCTTGAGCCGAAGATGGAGAAGAAGTCGGGGTCGCAGAAGGGCACCATCGTGCTGGCCACGGTGAAGGGCGATGTGCACGACATCGGCAAGAACCTTGTCGACATCATTCTGACCAACAACGGATATCGCGTGGTGAATCTCGGGATCAAGCAGCCGGGGGACACGATCATCCGCGCGGCCCAGGAACATAAAGCCGACGCGATTGGACTGAGTGGTTTGCTGGTGAAGTCGACGCTCGAGATGAAGTACGTGATCCAGGATTTGCAGCGGCAGGCGCTGGAGTTCCCGGTGATCTGTGGCGGCGCGGCGCTCACCCGCAAGTATGTGGAAGACGATTTGCGGCGGGAGTACGCTAACGCAGTGTTTTATGCCGACGACGCGTTTGCTGGGTTGCACATAATGGAAGACCTGGCGACTCCCAACGGACAGAAAGAGACACGGCTGAAAGAAGGCCGCACGGTGAAAGAGTATGCGAAGGCCGTAGCCGTGGACGAAGAAACCGGACCGGTATTCTCGGAGCGCTCGGCGGTGGTGACTGATGCGCCCAATATTCCCGTGCCTCCGTTCTGGGGCGTGAAGGTTAGGAAAGATTTCGATCTGCGCGAGCTATTTCCTTACATCAACGAAACCGCGCTGTTCAAGAACCAGTGGCAGTTGAAGACCGCTTCGCAGGAGGACTACCTGCGGCTGGTGGAGGAGAAGTTCCGTCCTATTAAGAAGAAGCTGGAAGAAGAGATTATCGCCAGCGGGGTCTTCGAACCGAAGGTGGTGTACGGATATTTCCCTGCACAGGCTGATGGGAACGATGTCGTCGTGTATTCAGTACCGAGTACCCAGTACCCGGTACCCAGTGAAAAGCAGCCCGAGCTTCTGCGCTTTACCTTTCCCCGGCAACGGGAGGGGCGGCGGCTTTGCATCTCCGACTTCTTCGCTCCCAAGAGTTCGGGGAAGATGGATGTAATCGGCCTGTCGCTGGTGACGATCGGTTCAAAGGCTTCGGAAGAGACACAGCGCCTGTTCGAAGGCGGAGAATACACCCGCTATCTCTATCTACACGGCTTGAGCGTGGAAACCGCTGAGGCGCTGGCCGAATATCTGCACAAGAAGATGCGCGAAGAACTCGGGATTGCGGGCGAAGATTCGCCGCATATTCGCGATCTGTTTCATCAGAAGTATCGGGGATCCCGGTATTCGTTCGGTTATCCCGCATGTCCGAACCTCGAAGACCAGACGAAGCTTTTTGCTTTGCTCAAGCCAGAAGAGAATGTTGGAGTGCGCTTAACGTCGGGGTTCTTGCTGGAGCCCGAGCAATCGACGTCTGCGATCGTGGTGCACCATCCGGCGGCGAAATATTTTGTGGTGTAAGGGCAAATCAGGCCACGGATTTGCGCGGATAACAAACAGTTCGACAGATTTCCTTATTGCGTCGGCGCGGGTGCTGCCGCCTGCGGTGTGAGCGAGGGGGCATCCTGCACTCGTTTTAGATAGGGGAACACGGGGGCAATCTCGAAGGGAATCTTCTCACTAGCTAGGCGCACCGGCGCCGGCTTTACTTTTAGCATTTCGACGCGGTCGCTCCAGGGATCGATCTTGACCCGGCTGCCTAGCGGCAGGGCGGCGATCTGATCGACGCGGGCGACGTCGAGATTGGGCGCCGTCTTGGTCAGATTGGCAAGCCGCAGTTCATTACCTCCCGCGAAGGCATTCCCCAGATGGGGATGAATCAGATTAGGTAGATCCCCAGACCTTGCTTGCAGTGACTTTATGAACAGTCCGGCTTGTGCCAGCTTGTCTTTGTACGGAGACTTGGCGAGCAGTTCCGCGGCCTTGTGATTGGCGGCGTCTTCCTGGGCTACATCTAAACGAAAGTCAAATTTCTGTAGCGTCTTTTCGTTAGAGAAGAAGAGGCTGTTCCACGAAGCGTACTTGTCTTCCGACGAATGGCCCAGGACGATATGTGCCAGTTCGTGGGCGAGGATCGCGGCGAGCGTGGCTTCGTCAGGAAGAACGTCGATCAGCCCGCGGCTGAGCACGATCACGTGTCCGAACGAGAACGACTCGAGCGGTGCGGTTAGCAGCACGCGGCAACGGACTTCCGGCTTGATATCGAGCTGGTTGGTGATGATCAGGTTGCGGGTGACGGTCTCGAGAATCTGATCGACGTCTCCGGTGGGCGCCATCAATCCCGCGACTTGCAGACGCTCGATGATGTTGTCCTCGGTGGAATATTGAAACGGACGCACGCTGAGGCGTCCACTGAGATCGTACCCCGAAGTCTTCTTTCCTTTCGCGTCGGCGGGCGCCGTATCTGCGAGCGGCTGCGCGTATTCGCGGAGATCGCCCGCGTGTTGCAAATCGTATCCCCAGACTCGGGTGAGTGCTTTGTAGCGGATTGAGGGCCCGAGTTTGGAATGCTCGTCCGGCTCTTCGCTATAGGAATACGCGGGAAGCCAGACGTGAGGCAGCACGTTCAGGCGCCAGGTCTCGAAGTGAGTGCCGGCGCGGGCTCCGACGAAGGTGCCGTTCATGCGGACGATGTGATAGTCCTCGTCTTCCACCCAGATGCGACCGAGGAAACGTCCGTTACCGGAGTGCGGCTGAGGTTGAACGTCGACCACAATGCAGCGCACTTCGCCCAGCATTTCGCTGCGGACCGGCGTGAAGTTGTAGTGCTCGCGATCGAGGTGGCCGGGATCGAGCAACAGGGTGCGCGCAAAATCCACGCCAGAAGGACGCGAGGAAATCAATCCGGTCATGCCATTCATTACGCGCGATCGAATTCCCGAGTCACCTAGATAGGAGACTTCGGTGAAGCCATTGTCAAAACTGAGCTGGCCGAGAAAGTATTCATCGCCGATCGGGACCGTGCCGAGCTTGGCGTCGGCTTTGGTGTCTTGCACGTAAGTTTCGGCGATAGGATGCAGGTTCCGCATGAGCTTGACGATGTCGCCCTCGCGCGAGATGACGCGTTCGGTGAACTGGTCGAAATTGAGAGACGGCGTAGCCGGAGGAGTTGGCGCGGTTTGGGCGACCGCCGTTATCAACATCATAAGCAGCGCGGCGCAGACGGCTATTTTCGAGACGGACATGCGATTCTTGGCGGCTCCGACCGGCCGTCACTCTCAGCCTACAACGGATGGCAAGCTCTGGGGTTAATTACGATTGTGCTACGAAAGCAGGGCAAACACAACGGGCTCGTTGGCGGGATATTTCCTGCTTAAAAGGCCCTGTCCAGATAACTCTGGACAGAGCCTTTACGCAGTCAGCGCATCGTTGGGGTGTCCAGGCTCCAGGAAAGCCTTAGACATTCAACGCGGTGAGTGTAAGCAGGCAGGAAAGCAGGTGCAATCAGTTTTACATAACTTTACCTGTAGGCATGAAAGATGCCAAAGGTCGCGCATCTCCGCCACGGGAACAAGACCAGTGGGCTGGCGGATTCGGGGGCAGCACGGCGACCTTTTTTCTTGGAGTTGCAATGATTGCGTATCCGATTGGACGGACCGGGGCACGGTACGGTAGGTTGGCTGGGTGTGTAAGGAGGAAGTTCGATGGCGAATATATTGAGAACTTCGAATCCCGCGCTCAATCCGAAGGCATTTCAAGTGGGCAACGCGACCTTTGGCGAGAGCATGACCGTCTCGGGTACGGTGAACAAGGCCGGGATTCTGTTGATCTGCGTAGTGGCGACCGCTGCATGGACGTGGCGGCAATTTCTCAGCGCGCCCGCACCTCAGACCATGGCGCCTTATGTAGCCGTGGGAGCCATCGGAGGCTTTGTTGTAGCGCTCGTTACCATCTTCAAGAAGACCTGGGCCCCAGTTACCGCGCCGCTTTATGCGCTGCTTGAAGGGTTGGTGTTGGGCGGCGTGTCAGCCTTGTTCGAACTGCGCTTTCCGGGGATCGCGATCCAGGCGGTGGGTCTGACGTTTGGAACTCTCGTGGCGCTACTGCTGGCTTACCGCTCGGGAATGATCCGCGTTAGCGACAACTTCCGCCTCGGCGTCGTCGCGGCCACCGGGGGCATCGCGCTGTTCTATCTCGCCACGTTTGTGCTTGGCTTCTTCGGCGTTCACTTCACGTCTATCTACGGAGCCGGCCCGATTGGGATTGGGTTTAGCGTCTTCGTGGTTATTATTGCAGCGCTGAATCTTGTCTTGGATTTCGATTTCATCGAGAACGCAGCCCGCGCCGGGGTGCCGAAGTACATGGAGTGGTACGCGGCCTTTGGGTTGATGGTGACGCTGATCTGGCTGTATCTGGAGATTCTGCGGTTGCTGTCGAAGTTGCGCAGCCGGGACTAGGGCGCGAGCGTCAAGCTTCAACACCCACGGCTTTGCCGTGGGTTTATTCTTGGTCGATTCACAGTGGCTGGCGGGACGCCGGCGCTACTTGAGGATTGCATGGCTGAGAGAAAAGATCGGGAACTGGGGATGAATCGGCCCATCACGCGCCGGGATTTTCTCAACGGCGTGGCGATCGGCGTCGGCGGGTTGGCGCTTCCGGCGTGCGCCTTTGACGAGGCTGAGCACGCTCCCGAGAAGGTGGCCTCTTACTATCCTCCGGCGTTGACGGGCATGCGCGGCAATCATGATGGAACTTATACCTTCGCTCATTCGCTGCGGGATGGAGATTTTTGGGAAGGCCAGGGTAGTCCTGCCAGTACCGGCGAAACCTACGATTTGGTGGTCGTAGGAGGCGGGATCAGCGGGCTCTCGGCGGCGTATTTTTACCGCAAACATGCTGGGAAGAGCGCGAAGATTCTGGTGCTCGACAATCACGACGACTTCGGCGGACATGCCAAGCGCAACGAGTTTCAGGCGGGCGGACGGATGGTGCTTGGCTACGGCGGCACGCAATCGATCGAGAGTCCGTCGGAGTATAGCGAGATTGCGATCGGGCTGCTGAGGGAACTGGGAATCGAGCCGCAGAGATTTTACAAGTACTACGATCAGAAGCTCTATTCCTCGATGAAGTTGGGCACCGGAGTTTTCTTCGATAAAGAAACGTTCGGCGAAGATCGACTGGTTGCGGGCATGGGGACGTTGCCATGGAAAGAATTTCTGGCGAAGACTCCGCTTTCGGAAGCGGCGCGCCGCGACATCGAACGGGTCTACACCGAGAAGGTCGATTATCTGCCGGGCTTATCGCGCGAGGAAAAACAAGCGCGGTTGGCCAAGATCAGCTATGCGGATTTCCTGACCAGGATCGTCAAGCTGAGTCCTGAGGTTTTGCCGTTCTTTCAAACCAAAACCGAAGACTTGTTCGCAGTCCACATTGAGGCAGTTCCGGCTCTGGCCTGCTTCGTCGCGGGCGACGATTATGATTTGCCGTTCCCCGGCTTCCAGGGCATGGGACTGCAGGAAACTGAAGGTCGCGGCACTGAAAAATCCGATCCCTACATCTTTCATTTTCCCGATGGCAATGCGTCGATCGCGCGCATGCTGGTGCGGTCGTTGATTCCCGGATCGATCGGCGGGACGACGATGGAAGACATCGTCACGGCGCGCGCGGATTACAGCAAGCTCGATCAGGCAGCGTCTCCTATCCGCATTCGCTTGAACTCGACCGTGGTGCAGGCTCGCAATGCGAAGGGAAATCCGGGAGTCGATATTGCTTACATGCGCGGCGGAAAACTGGTAAGCGTAAAGGCGAAGAACTCGGTTCTTGCCTGCTACAACGGAATGATTCCGTATCTGTGTCCGGAACTGCCCGAGCAACAGCGCGATGCGCTCGCTTACATGGTGAAGGCTCCCTTGGTCTATACCCATGTGGCGCTTCGCAATTGGACATCGTTTCAGAAACTGGGGGTGCGCGACGTGATTGCGCCAGGTAGCTACCACCCCTATGTTGCGCTCGATTTCCCTGTGAGCATTGGAGAGTATAAGTTCCCTAGTAAGCCTGAGGAACCGATGGTGCTGTTCATGCTGCGCACGCCGTGCAAGCCGGGCTTGCCGGAACGAGAGCAGCATCGCGCGGGTCGCGCTGAATTGATGCGGACACCGCTCTCTACGTTTGAGCGCAACATACGTGAGCAATTGGCGCGCATGCTGGGTCCGGCGGGATTCGATCCTGCGCAGGATATTCAGGGAATCACCGTCAACCGTTGGGCGCATGGCTACGCGCACGAATACAATTCGCTGTTCGATCCCGATTGGAAAGAAGGAGAGCAGCCTTGGGTGATAGGCCGCAGACCGTTTGGGCGGATTGCAATTGCGAATTCCGACGCGGGAGCGTCGGCCTATACCGATGCGGCGATCGATCAGGCGCATCGTGCGGTGCAAGAGCTAGTTGCCAGTACCTAGTACCCAGAAAAAACATGGTCAAGAAGATTGCGATTGCCGTGCTTTTGGGCGCGGTTCTCCTTTACAGCGGAGACTACGCGATCTTTCGTCTGCGGCATTCTCCAACCGGTAGCGTGACGGTGCGCCGCTACTTGGCGATTCAGGAGAAGGCGAATCGCGTCGAGTATGTGTTCAATGGCGAACAGCAGCAAACCTGCGCGCAATCGCTGTTTCCTCACATGGGATCGACGCCCTGCTGGTACCTCAGTCGCCACGCGGAGCAGCGCGTCGACATCTGATGGCTCAGGCAACCATTCTTAAACCCTCCTTAATTCCAATTGTTTGAGCACTCTGCGCGCGGCATCTATAAGTCTTTCGTCATCATCTAATGTATTGAGGATGATCAATATGAATATGAAACTGTCATGGATGAAAGCCGTAACGGGGTTCTTCCTGGCAGTGCTTCTATCTGCGCCAGGGTGGGGAGACACCCGCGGCGCAAATTCGGCCCTGCCTGGAACGTTGAATTATGTGGAGGGACAGGTTTCGATGGGAGCGGAAACGCTCAATTCGAAATCTATCGGCTCGTCCCAGTTACAAACGGGCCAAGCCCTGACAACGGATAAAGGCAAAGCAGAGGTCTTGCTGACGCCCGGGGTATTCCTACGTCTGGACGATCACAGCTCTGCCACGATGATCTCGCCCAATTTGACCGACACGCAGGTCGAGATCACAAAAGGGCGCGCAATGGTCGAGGTGGCGGAGCTTTATAAAGCCAACGACATACGCGTTCTGCAGAACGGTTCTATCACGCAACTGCTGAAGCCGGGCTTATATGACTTTGACGCCGGCCGGAATCAGGTGCGCGTATTCGATGGAGAGGCGCTGGTTCGCGACGGCGACCACCAGATGAAGTTGAAGAGCGGACGTGAAGTTTCGCTCGACAACGGAGCCCCCTCCAAAGCACAGAAGTTCGACAAGAAGACCTTCGAAGCAAGCGACCTGTATCGCTTCAGCAGTCTGCGATCTTCGTATCTGGCGGAGGCGAACGTTGACGTGGCTCGTGGCTATGTCAGCGGGTATGGGTACGGTCCGGGATGGTATGGCGGCGGCTGGTATTGGAATCCATGGTTTAGCGCCTACACGTTCATTCCGGGCGAGGGGATCTTTTACAGCCCGTTCGGTTATGGATTTTATTCGCCATTCTGGGCGTTCAACGCTCCTTATTGGGGTGGAGGCTACTGGGGAGGGCATGTGCGACCGTTTGGACCGGGATACCGGCCCCCAATTGCGCGTCCCGGACCGGTCGGGCACGCCGGATTTGCCGGTAGCGGAGCGGTCGCGCGTGGGAGTTCCGTGGGCGGTTTCCATGGTGGTGGGTCCATGGGAGGCGGCAGTTTCCACGGCGGCGGCAGCTTTGGAGGGTCCGCGGGACGCCACTAAAGGCATTCCGCGATAGGCACCGGGGCGCTGCGGCGCCCCGTTCTTTTTGTGCACAATGCGGAACTTCGCGTCCCTGAGTCATGAAACGTGACTCACGGGAAGCTTGGGACTTCAACCGCACATTCCACGACTCGCGTTTGCTTTTTCAGGCAAAGTGAAAATCCTTTCACATTGACACCTTTAGTCGACCCGCGCTAAATTTCCGCAGCCCTTCTGCTACGAACGTTGCGCCTGCCACTTCGAATTCGATCTTTCGCGAAGCCGACCAAAAGGAACCTATGAAAGCGACAGCCTTGATTGTTTCTGCCCTGGTATTGAGTTCGATTGGAGCCGCCATCGCCGCAAACCGTTCTTTTTCCGCCACTCCCCTTACGCCCGCAGCTCTGAACTTTCTCCGGACCGACTATCCTACCGGCGGTTTTCCAGAGGGCATTCTCACAGCGGACTTCAATCACGACGGCAAGCAGGACGTCGCCGTGGCGGACTTCGGAGGCAACACCGTCAGTGTGTTTTTGGGAAACGGCGATGGCACGTTTCAGGCTCGCGTCGACTATGCGACAGGCAACGGCCCTTACGGAATTGGCACGGGAGACGTCAACGGAGACGGGAAGCCGGATCTGCTGTTGACCAACTATTACGATTCCACGGTTAGCGTGTTGTTGGGCAATGGCGATGGCACTTTTCAGACGCACAAAGACTACGGGACAGGAGTCGACCCGAAGTCGGTCGTAGTTGCGGACTTTAACGGAGATGGCAAGCAGGATTTGGCGGTCACGAACTATTTTATCGGGACCGTCAGCATCCTGCTCGGGAACGGCGATGGCACCTTTCAACCAAAGGTGGACTATTCGGCGGAGTCCCAGCCGCAGTCGGTGGCGACCGCGGATTTCAATGGAGACGGAAACGCTGACCTCGCAGTCGCGAACTTTCTAAGCAACACAGTGAGCGTCCTGCTCGGCAAAGGCGATGGTACTTTCCAGTTACAGGTCATCTATAGCGCGGCCTCCGAGCCGCTCAACATCGCTGCCGGAGACGTCAACAAAGACGGGAAGCCAGATCTGGTCACGGCCAACTACGGCACCAACTCGGTGAGCGTATTCCTTAACAACGGAGACGGAACTTTCAAGGCGCATGTCGATTATCCCGTGGGGACGCAGACCTTCGCCGTCGCCATCGGGAACTTCAATGGAGACGCCAGCCCCGACCTGGTCACCGCGAACTACGGCACCAACAACGCCAGCGTGCTGCTTGGGAATGGCGATGGAACTTTCCAGACCCATGTGGATTTTGCCACAGGTAAAGAACCCGGCTCGGTAGCTGCCGCGAGTTTCACAGAGAGCGGAGCCACATCGCAGGACGTAGTCACATCGAACGGCCTGGACGCCACCATCAGCGCCTTGTTGAACGCCGCGGCAACGCACGCCAAGCTCACGAGTTCGCCCAATCCTTCGGTTCAAGGTCAAACGGTGACTTTCACAGTGACGGTTACGGCATCGTTGACCGGATTGTCGACTCCGACGGGAAGCGTGGTTTTCCAGATCGGATCGAAGAAGAAGACCGTCGCACTCGTGAGCGGCAGCGCCAGTTTTGCTACTTCTCAATTGGCAAGCGGCAAATACAAAGTAAGGGCCTCGTACTCCGGAGATACGAACTTCAATGCAAATGTGTCGAACGTGGTGGTGCAAACCGTCAATCCATGAGGGCCAAGTTGCATAACGCACAAAAGCGCCCTGAAGTTTCCGTCTATTTCTGCCGATAACTTTCCTGTAAGCCCATGTCTGGGCTGTGATGCCTATGTGTGTACTCTCCGCGTCGCTGCTGTTGATCGTGTGCCATGCTCGTCCTGCCGTCGCGGGTGAAGTCCTCCCTGGCAATCTGGAGTCATGGAGTGGATGGCTAGTGGGGATTCTCGTCATCCTCTTGGCTTGGCAGCAGTGGCGCCTTTATCGCTTTCGTCAGCAGGCGGCGAAGCGCGAGGAATTGTTCCGCATTGTCGCAGAAAATGCCGCCGACATGATTGCCTTGGTCGATACGAAAGGACGGCGGCTGTACAACAGTCCGGCTTACGAGAAAGTGCTGGGCTACAAGGTGTCGGAGCTAGCCAAGACCTCGGCGTTCGCGCAAATTCACCAGGAAGACCGCCTCAAAGTGTTGGAAGCAGCACGCGAAGCGAAACGCACGGGTGTCGGGAAGAAGTTGGAGTATCGCATCCGGCACAAGGATGGAAGCTGGCGCGTCCTCGAATCGATTGCCAGCACCATCAGGAACCGGCATGGCGCCGTGGAGAAGCTGGTGATCGTGAACCGGGATATCACCCAACGAAAGCGCGCCGAGGAACTGCTGGAGCACAATTCATTTCACGATACGCTGACCGGCCTTCCCAACCGTCGCCTCTTTCTCGACCGGCTGCAACATGCGCGAGGACGCGCTAAGCGCAATCCGAATTATCAGTATGCGGTGCTGGTCGTAGATGTGGATGGCTTCCATGCCTTCAACGAGCGTCTGGGGCAAGCGGCGGGCGACCGCATGATTCTCGAGATCGGAAAACGGCTACAGGCCAGCTTGCGCGAGGACGATACGGTGGCGCGTCCTGAGGGACGTTTGCCCATTCCTGATCCTCTTCTCTCGCGGCTGGGAGGCGACGAGTTCACGCTGTTGCTGGAAGACATTCGCGATCCCAGCGATGCGTTGCGCGTGGGGGAGAGGATTCAGTCGGCGTTGGCGATGCCGTGGCCGGAGGAGGGCCGCGAAGTGCTGGCTTCGGCGAGCATTGGAATCGGACTCAGCACATCGATGCACGAGCGCGGCGAAGATCTGCTGCAAGAAGCCGACACGGCTATGCGTCGAGCCAAGGCCCTCGGCGGATCCCGCTGCGAGGTCTTCGACGAGGCCATGCATTCACAAGCGACGAACCGCCTGCAGTTGGAGGCTGAGCTGAGAACTGCGATCGAGAAAAGTCATTTTCAACTCTACTACCAACCCATCGTTCACCTGAGCACCCGGCAAGTCGCCGGCTTTGAAGCTCTGCTGCGGTGGCGGCATCCGGAGAAGGGCATTATCTCTGCCGACAAATTCATTGCTGTGGGGGAGGATGTAGGGCTTGTCGTAGCCGTGGGGAAGTGGGTTGTGTTCGAAGCGTGTCGGCAGATGCAGGAATGGCGAACCAGGTTTCCCCATCTCGCCGCTGCACGGATGACGGTGAACGTTTCCGCCCGACAGCTGGCGCATCAGAATCTCTCCGCGGAAATCAAGGCAGCTCTGCAGCAGTCGCAGCTGTATCCGGCGAATCTCGTCGTGGAAATCAGCGAGAGCGCCGCCCTAGCGGACCCCAAGGGCACCCACGAATTTATCGGCGACTTGAAGACTCTTGGCGTGGGGGTCAGCCTGAGCGAATTCGGATCAGATCATTCGTCCCTGAGTTGGTTGCGGCGCTGGCTGGTGGACGAAATCAAGATTGACCGCAAGATCGTGGCAAGCGTGCTGACCGATCGCCATCAAAGCGAGATGGTCGCGCTGATCGTCGGCATGTCGCGGATCCTGAAGTCGAAGGTCGTCGCCGAAGGCATCGAAAGCACCCTGCAACTGGGACAACTCGAGTCGCTGGGATGTGATCTTGGTCAGGGATACCTGTTTTCGCATCCGCTGGACGCCGGACGGGCCGAGGAATGGTTGCTGCTCCAGGTCAAACGGGCAGCGGTGGGGAAAGAATAATGGCAGAGACGGTGGGATTCTATTACCGTTTTCCACCCGCGAGCAAATCCGCCGCGGGTTGTATCTCTGATCGGGTGGCTGCGATGCACTAAATCCCGCAGCCGGGACAGATTCGTTTTCTGAGCGTGGGTCATCGGGATCGCCGCAACGCCCACAAAAGTGAGACAATCCGTTTTTATTGCGAGGTGCAACTGGCTTTCCAGGCGCGGCATCCTGCGAAGCGCCGTAAAATTTGTTCTTCGTCTAGATCGAATCATCGAGACAATGTAAAGTTCAGTTCGAAGCAACAGGAAACGCAATGTCGTATCAGCCTATCGAAAATTACGGAATCATCGGCAACATGCGAACTGTCGCCCTCGTAGGCATGAATGGTTCAATCGACTGGTATTGTTGTCCTCACTTTGATTCGCCCAGCGTTTTTGGGGCAATTTTAGATGATAAGAAGGGGGGACGGTTCCAAATTGCTGCTGGCCCTGACGGGGTGCGGTACAAACAGTTCTATTGGCCTTCCACCAATGTCTTAGTGACTCGATTCCTGCTCCCAGACGGAATTGTCGAACTTGAAGACTTCATGCCGGCGGGGCTGCCTTCCGACTCCCTTGAGTACCATCGCATTTACCGCCGCGTCCGCTGCGTTAGGGGAGCAGTGGGCATTTGGGTCGCGTGCCGTCCGGCTTTTAATTACGGGCGGCAAGCTCACGAGACGGTGATTGAGACTAACGGGGCGAAATTCAAGTCAGGCAGCTTGACCTTGACTCTTTCAACTACGGTGCCGCTCAGCGATGACGGGCAGGGTGGGGTGTCCGCCAAATTCGTGCTCACCGAGGGAGAATCGCAGTCCTTCATTCTGGGGGAAAACAGCGACAGGGACGGTGTTCCCACTCCGCCGTCGAAAGAAGGTGCTGAGCAACTGCTGCGGAGCACCGTGAAATTCTGGCATAACTGGCTTTCCGGCTGCACGTACCATGGGCGCTGGCGGGACCAGGTGCACAGGTCGGCGTTGGCGTTAAAGCTTCTTACGTTTGAACCTACCGGGGCGATTATTGCTGCGCCAACCACGAGCTTACCTGAGGTCATCGGAGGCGTCCGCAACTGGGATTATCGCTACACCTGGATGCGCGATGCCGCCTTTACCGTCTATGCATTTCTGCGCATCGGTTTCCGAGACGAAGCGGCGGCCTTCCTGGGTTGGCTCGAGAATTACGCGTCCAAGCACGCCCGCCGGAACGCGCCTGGTGCGGTGATGTTCACGATCGAGGGTGAGACCCATATTCCCGAGTTGATTTTGGACCACTGGGAAGGGTATCGAGGATCCCGCCCGGTCCGAATCGGCAATTTGGCGGTCTCGCAGTTTCAAGGAGACATCTACGGCGAACTGATGGATGCACTTTATCTATCCAACAAGTATGTCAGTCCGACGCCGTACGATATGTGGGTAAAGATCCGAAATCTTATGGAGTGGATCTGCGAGAACTGGCAGCTTCCGGATGCCGGCATTTGGGAGATGCGCAACCGGCGCGAGCATTTCGTCTACTCGAAGGTCATGAACTGGGTAGCTCTCGATCGTGGCATCCGGCTCGCTGATAAGCGTGCTCTTCCAGCTGACCGCGCAAAGTGGATCCGCGAGAGGGACCGCATCTACGAAGAAGTAATGACACAGGGCTGGAACGAGAAGCGCAAATCATTTACACAGTTTTACGGTAGCGAGGACCTGGACGCGTCCCTCCTTGTTATGCCGCTGGTCTTCTTCATGGCTCCAACCGATCCGCGGATGATCGGCACCATAGACGCTATCCTAAAAAGCCCCAGTCACGGGGGCCTTGTCACTGACAGCCTGGTGCATCGCTATCCGCCGCATGCCCGTATTGACGGACTCCCCGGCGAGGAAGGCACTTTTAACATGTGCTCCTTTTGGCTTGTGGAAGCGCTGACACGCGCAGGCCTGGCGTATCCCGAAAGGCTGGCTCAGGCCAGGTTGCTGTTTGAACGGGTGCTGGGCTATGCGAATCACCTTGGGCTTTATGCAGAGCAGACCGGGCCGCAGGGCGAGGCGCTGGGCAATTTCCCCCAGGCTTTCACTCATCTCGCGTTGATCAGCGCCGCATTCAATCTGGACCGCATGTTAGGTAGCCAGGTTTGACCAAGTGTCACAACGCTTCGAAGGGATTTCGAACCATGTCTCCTCCCGAAGATGTTGGGGGAGGTTCTGACTGCCCTAGCACAGGAGAAGGATTTTCGCGGCTGTTCGGCCCAAATAGTATGGCGGAGAGGGTGGGATTTGAAGCCAAGGTACACCCTCAAACAAAAGACTTAGTGCGGCACGGACAGCACCGTAAGTGAATGAAAGTACATGTTAGACAAGGTGGGTGATTTGAAATGATTTGCAAATCACCCCAGGACCCTCCCCGTGTAGTTCCACAGGGCACACGTCAACACGCCCGCCGTTCCCGGTCCAGGCGTTCACAGTTTTTCCGCAGTCGCCATTCTTTGGTACAAGCAAAATGAGTGGTTTACAGGAGTTGATAAGAGTTGTTTGACAGCTAATGTTGATCGGCCGTATTGCTGGAATGGGGGAGAAGAACCATGAGCGACAGATTGGTGAGCGTGAACGAAACGGCAGAACGCCTCGGGTTGGCGAGATCCACGATTCGCCTTTGGGTGCGACTCGGGAAGATTGGGCACGTAAAACTTTCGCGTCGCGTCTTGATCCCCGATGTGGAGATTCGGCGCCTCGTTCAGTGCAACACCGTGCCGGCGATCGCGGCACAAGGCAACCCGGCGACAGCACCCGGGCCGCAGGCGGCATTTGATTGGAAGATGAGACAAGCGGCCGACAACGATTTTTGATGCAGAAAGGCCAACGCGCCAGGGGGCAAACCTAGCGCGATTGGAAACTTGATTGTTGGACCAGGAGTTAACATGATTACCGTAGCATCGAATGCCGACACACGGCAATATCCTAGCGGGAGCGCTGAGCACAAAGCAAAACCACGTGTAGACGTACCCCGCACGGATGACATGACGAGTTACAAGCTATCGAAGCTTGTAACGTCTCTGCCTAGGATTGGCGGCACTAAGCGCGCTGTCCTGCGGGCGATGTGCGACCACTACCCCAACATATGGCTGAGCATTCCGAAGCTTGCACAGGAAGCAGGATTCGGAACCACGGCAACCCGAAAATCTGTCCGGGGACTCGAGACCGATGGTCTAATCCATCCCGTCGGTGCACGGAAGGGAGGTCGGAACCTATCAGAGCAGTATCTTATCGACGTGAAAAAGATACTCGCTGAAACCCAACGTAGCGCGTCGGCTTTGAGTGAACAAAACCCAATGCCTGGCGACAGAAACCCAACGCCAGGCGAGCAAAACCCAACGCCACGCGTTGCCGAACAGAGAACTAACAAAGAATCTAACAAAAACCTTGCGTGCACGTTCGTTCGCGCCGACGTTTCTTCTCAAGATCACGATCCAATTTCCGATGACTGCTGGAGCTGCGCACTTGCCCAGGTAACCGAATACGACCGTCGAACTCCCACGTGGGACGAGACCGGCGAAATGCGCTTCTTCCTGGTCCCGGCGGAGCAGTGGCTACAGGAAACGCTAGACGCACTTCTTGAGGACCTCATAACAGATCCCACAACCGGAAATGAGTACGAAAACTCGGAGTGGTGGTGGGACCTGCCGCAATCGCAACTAGATGAATGGTTCTTGGGCGCATGTATAGCCCGTGCGATGGGCTACGAACCTTACACAGAGTCTGTCGCCGTCGAGAAACGCTGGAAAGCGGCGATCGCGGAATGGAAAGGCGCGACGCAATTCCAATTGCGGGCAGAACTGATCGGTCGCAAGGAGACTCCCATTTCCGCAGCGGTTGAATCTGAAAAGTCCGCTGAACAGACCACCATGTCGCAACAAACGATCCAAGAATTGCTTCAGACCAGGCGCAAGGAACTTGGTTCAGGGTTCATAGCGCTGACCCGAAACGAAGAACAACAGTTGCTTTCGGCGATGGTGAAGCCTCTCGATACCAAGGGCAACTCTGAAGCCTACCCAGTCGGGTTTACTCCTCTGGAAGGTGCTTCAGCTTGGAGACTGTTGCACGTCTTACTGCGACCGGATTCGGCGGCTGCGAAAGCGAGACAAACGGACGTCTACGACAAACTCGAGCCTGCAGTGCGAGAGACGAACAGGAACATTCTCTTCGTCGCACTTGATCCGAAGTATTGGCCCGAACCCAGGCGCGGCCTGATTTCTCTTTAAGCTCTACAATTGGGCTGGGGCACAGTTTACGCTCTTGCGGTAAACAATGCCCTTGAAGGAGAACGAACGGCCCAGATGATTCCTCGTCCTACTGTTTTCGTGTGCGGCACCTACTCGGACCTAAGCGAGGAGCGCGGCGCGGTGCTTGATGCGATCCAGCGACTTCAGTTCAATCACGATTCTATGGAATTCTTTGGGGCACGCTCCGACCAACCAATTGAGACTTGCCTCGCAGAGGTGCGATCCAGCGATATCCTGCTGGTCATCGTCGGTCGAAAATATGGATCCCTTGTTCCCGGCGCCGAGATCTCGTATTCGGAGGCAGAATACCGTGAGGCGCAACGACTTCACCTTCCTTGTCTAGTGTACTTCCTGCACGAGGAGGAATCCGGCGCCACAGAGAAGTCTTTGGGGGATACAGATAATCTCGGCAAGCTTCAAAGGTGGAGGGCGGAACTCAGTGCGAAACACACCGTACACCGCTTCAAGACGAGCCGCGATCTTGCAGTGCAAGCCGCAGTTGACCTTCCGAGGGAGATAGGCAGATTGCATAGGACTCCGAGTACTCCGGGAGGGCGCCCGCACGAACCAAAAATCCATTTAAAACTGCGTTTCTGTAGAAGATTTGGCGATGCAGCCCGGCAACTATTGTATGGCTTAGCCACAGATGCCGAAGGAAATCTAATCATTGCAGGAAGCTTTTGGGGAGAAGTGGATTTCGGGGGAGCACCCCTGAAGAGTGCAGGAGACAGCAATATTTTCATCGCGAAGTTCGATAGAGGTGGCAGGCACCTATGGAGCAGTAGCTTCGGTGACTCCGACGAAAAAGTAGCAGTGGGTGTGGATGTAGATTCCAACGGCGCCATTTTTGTCGCGAGCGCGTTTACTGGCACTCTGGATTTTGGTGGTCGCCCTCTCATTTCCAAGGGCCGATATAGTCTTGGCCTAGCGAAACTTGATGCGAATGGGAATCACTTATGGAGTCGCTCGTATGGCGACGAAGGATACTACGTCCCAGAGTGCCTTGCGGTGACACAAGATGGCGGAGTTCTCGTCGCCGGGCGTTTCACCGGCTCAATGGATTTTGGTGGTGAAAGAATCACGTGCGAGAGTTCTCAGACTGATATTTTCTTGGCATCCTGGTCCGCGGAAGGTGAACATTTATGGGCCAGGAGATTTGGTGGGCCATATGAGCAGCAAACGAGATCGATCGCAAGCGGCGGGAATGGCTCCATCGCACTTACAGGCGTATTCAAGGGTTCCATAAGATTTGATGGAGAGCAGTTGGTAGAGGAACACCCTGGTGACTACTGCGGATTCCTTGCAAAGCTTGGCGGGGATGGAGCTACCAATTGGTGTAAGCGATTTGGGGAGCCATACGCGGAACAGGGCTCGGCAATTGCGTTCGACCGGAAGAACGGCGATATTATCGCGTCAGGGTTTATCCGCAACAAATTGCCGGTGGAAGCCTCAAGTAAGATGCAATGTCTTTGTTTGTTTGCTCGATATGATGGGTCAGGAATTCTCCAGTGGTCCAAGAGCTTCGGCGCACGTGCACTCCCAGATAGCCTTTCAGTCATTCCCGGTGGCGACATTCTTCTCGCTGGGCATTTTGAAGGGAGTGTGGATTTCGGATTGGGAGCCTTGGTAGGCGCCGGAGGAAACGACATTTATGCGGGGATTTTCGCCCCTAACGGAGTTCCCCTCTGGTCCGAACGTTTCGGCGACGAGCGCCAGCAGTTTTTGATTAGAGGTGTGCACAATGCGGGTGGACAGGTTGCCCTCGCAGGCTCCTTCCATGGCACCATTGATTTCGGGAATGGTCCCATGACCGCGTCGGGCTACGACGGCACAAGCGAGGGTAATGAGGATATCTTCCTGGCGGTTTTTGAAACTCAAGACGCACGACCCTAGCCGATGATCACTGGCGTCGACGCGACGCTTGACACCTAAACGCTGATATATTGCCGAGAACGGGCGATCTGCGGCATGTTCGGTTCATGGCCATTACCGTCGAAGTCGCCGGCAACGTCGAATACCGGTTGTCCCCGAATCGCGCGCTGCGAACCGAGCGGGTCGCAGAGCATATCAACCCGACCCTCCACTTTTGTCGGGCGCTAATTGAAAACGGTTTTGCCGACGCCCTCAAAACGTAAAACGGCGCGCCGACCCAGCAAGCCTTGGACGCCATCGAATGGCTTCAGGCTCGCACAGATTGGTGCCGCGTCCCAGGGTGTCCGATTCCGCCAGAGGAACTTCGTCCTGAATTTTATGGAACTTTCGAGTGGGCCTGCCGCTGGCTTGGGGAAGATCCCGACCAGGTACGGGCGGAGGGACTACCCCGGCAAACTTGCCGCGCGGTTCCAAGGGCACCCAACAGAGTACAGATAGCCGCGCAACGAACCCGTGCAATTCGGACGGGAGCGAAACACGCCGCGAGACACATTGAGGGTTTGCCGGCCATCTATCAAACGTGGGCGCAGGCGGCCACGGAGTGGGAGCAACGCAAAGCGACGAGTGCCACACAAACGCACGGAAACGGCCCTACAACGCAAAGCAACGGTGCTGGTGACCCGGAACATCATCCGGCACCCGGCAACGCGCCAGAGAGTACCTTAGGGGCGTTTCAGTGTTCTGACTTACTCGCGTGTATCGTCGCAAGCGACGCCAGAGCAGAGTGCAGTGTGCGTCTTAGTTATTAAACGTGAGCGCATGTTTCAATTAGTAACAATGAGACAATCCGAATCAGGGACGCTGAAGGCTAACTTTCGTGACCTCCACCGGAATGTTCACGTATCCCATTTGGTCTAACAGCAGCCCAACGCTGACTCTGGTGAAGGAAGGATGATTCCCCGGTCCGATGTATATCTTCGCGATTGGCAAGAGAGGCACGCGACGATGGACCCACTGCGGCGTCGAAATCGGGAGATACCTTCCGAGCATCGTCTTTTTCTGGGAGAACCGCACGTCCCTAAACTCCGAGCCTTCGAGTTCATGTACCAGACGGAACTCATTTTCTGCTTTCCACTTTGGGTCTTTCGCCAGCGGAGCGAGTTTGTAAACCCATTCATCCCACGCGAGGAAGAACTCCTCACCCCACTTCGCCGGGTCCTGCAGACGTTCACCAGTAAGCCCCTCAAGGTAGAAAGCCAAGGTCGCGTCGGTTAGTTCTTTCGATACTTGTTCGTGACGCGCTCGGTCGTAAGAAACACGGTAAACCGTGCTGGTAGGCTTCCGCCAGAAACCACGAGCGTAGAACCCTATCGCGTAGCCATTATCCTTCCCGTACCGGTCCCACTGGCTGAGATCATCTTCTTCAGCACTGAAGCAGGCCACGAAAAACTTGCTCGCGCCATGCGTCGGTGCATCGGGGTCGTCCTTCACGTACTCCAAGACCTTGTTCAGGAAGGTCCGCGCTAATTCGTCGTCCTTCTTTTCTTCGAGCACTTGCGCCAGCGATTTCTTGAACAAGTCAGTCGCGTATTTTGTCTCGTTCCGGTCGTTCAGGGAGGAGACCTGTGTTGCGTAAATGCTTGATGATTGCAGAATGCCGAGAAAGCCCGGTCCATCCGTGTAATGCCAAATGATGTCGTCGGGCTTGTAATCGAAGAGGCCAATCTCTTGCGCCTTCTCGCTGACGAACTTGCGGTACTTCTCGTTCTCTTCGGGGGTTACTGGCATGCCCGATATTCTATCGTGCAGCGAACGATCACCCACCAAACGCCTGCCGTAGGACTCAACACCAGGGGCCGTATCGCCGGTTTAGATTGTTCGGCGCTACAACGGAAGCATGGCAGTCGTTGGAAGCGATTCCGTCGGAAGAACTTCGTCAAGAGTCGCTGGCTATCCGAACTGGAACCAGAGCGGCAGGCGTATCGCAGGCATGGCTTACGCCTATTATGTAAGCGTAGAAGAACAAATAACTTACGGGTCCCTCTCAGCACATTGCGGCACGGGGTGCGCGCCACCGCGAACTTTTCTTAGAGACATGGTAAAAAGTTGGTCAACACCAGTCAACAGTGGTCAACAGGGAGGGTTAGGCAATGAGCAAGTGCACTTTACGTGAAATAGCACGACGGTGGGGCGTGGATCCGAGTTACGTCTCCCGATTTCTGAAGCGCGCGGGAATTGCCGCGGGACCAGATAAACTCTACGACTTCAAGGCTGCCACACGGGCGAGGGAGCAGGGCACGCTGGTGGGCAGCGGCATCAAGAGGCGCCTGGAACCGCTGGAACTGGTGGAGGAATCGGTGAAAACGGCGGCACCCGCGACGAAGGTCCAGATACCGTGGCTTCCGCAGAGGCCCGGGCCGACGAATCACTGCACCGCCTGTGGCAGTCGTTACAACATCGAGTTCAACAGTACTGCTCCGTTCGTCGGAGGCGATGAGTTTTACTGTACTGATGAATGCCGAGCTTGGCACGCTGCCGGTTGGAGCAAGGTACAGATTCGCAGGGAACTAAAATCTCGGTACATCGGGCTGGGAACGTTCACCAAGGAAGAATTCGTAGAACTTGGCGACCGTGCCTATGACTGGGCCGACGAAAACGGGTGTCCCGGAAGTTGAGCCAAGCTGCGGTCAGGGTCCGGCACGATCTTGGCCCGATTTATCAGGATGGTCTGATCGAGCGGCGACCCCATCGTCCAATACTTCCACTCGCCAACGTTCAGGTATGAGTAAGTGGCCTTTCCGAACCGTTCCTTGTAACCATGATGGCGAATGTGCATGACGAACCGCTCAAACGCGGGTACGTCGCCGGCGTGATCCCGCAGCGTGTACCAATGTGGCATCTGCGGCATCGACTTGGCGAACTTCCAACGCGAGTTTTCGATGAAGTCCAGGATCTCGGCGTCAGTCATTCGGTCGGTTGTGACGGAATCCGCATGCATTCTGGGTAAACTCGATGTCATTCGAACGCTCTGATCTAGCGCATCGGTAGTCAGAGTATAACCCACGAATGCTCTGGCTTCACAAATAAAAGACTCTGTCATAGGTGCAGATTGTCGGTGCAGATTGTCGGTGCAGATTGTCGGTGCAGATTGTCGGTGCAGATTGTCGGTGCAGATTGTCAGACTCTACTTACTAGCTCCCGTCGTGGCGTCGTATCGCTAGTGACATGTTTCCTATTAAGTTAGGTCGCCAATAAGTTGGAACGAGGGCTATGTTATGAAGACCTTCATGTCCGACCTCATGCGCTCGAATCGGCGAAAGGGATCCACTTGAAGACTTCGGGGAGCATTAGCAGGGGGGATGGCGGCTTTTGGGCTTGTATTCCTGTCGCTCTTGGTGATTGGCGCAGAAAACGCGTCGGAAACTAGATTTAGACCCTGCCACGTAAAGACCGCGACTGCAACGGCGCCAAAGGATAAGCCAATGTAATCAGATGAAGTCAATGAGCCTTCCACGAGAACCATGCTCGCCACAAGCCTTCCATGAGTTCTATAAAAAGGAATGTCAAGAAAAAAGTGCCGCCTCGACCGGAGGCCGAGAAGGGTTTTGTCTCGAGATCCAGACCACTGCCGTAAGTGTTGCCCCCGATTCGTTCGCGAGGTTTTTCCTCAGGCTTGTTTGCCGTTCCCTTGGGGCTTCATCTTCCGGCGATGACGACACCAATCGAGTCTTGCGACTTGTACAAGCGACACGGGTACTTAAGTGGCAACCACGGTTCTATCGGAGGCTCGTGGCCTATGGCTATTTCTGACTATCCGAGATGGCATAGCGTGAAATAAAGTGACTGGGTGCCGAAACACTCGGGGCCAACCTCATTGACTGATACTCACCCTCGAACCGAGCGTCTCTAGACTCGACCAGCGATCACCAGCGAGAATCCCAGAGATTGGAAAAGCCGCTTCACCAAAGAGGCTCAAGCTGATTGCCGCTGCAATTGTTTAGGGTCGAAATCCACTCCTTTCTTCTAAAGGGCTAAAGTGATCGCGGCCATTTTCCGGGACAGGGCAAGGCGTGCCATGGTCGGTCGCATCCCCTTCGCCAAAAGAGCAAAATAGAAATCGTAGAGTAGTCCAGATCGAGTGCTAGCCGAGATCGCAGCGCTTTTGAAGAGATTCTTCAGATCGTGATTATGGTTGTCATTCAGACGACGCACGCTGATGCACTCCCGGTTTCGTTGCATAGCGGAACTCGCTCCTGTCATGAATCTCCACGGAGAAACCGCTATAGGCCCACAGCTGAGGGCGGGGTCGGCACGGGTCATAAGGCTTGTAAGTCGTTTCATGCTTCGAGCACCCAGCATAGCGGCAGCCGTGCTGCGTTATGAAAGCGGAGGTTTCAGTTCACTAATGTGTCCTTTCGCTACTTCCGGTGTGCGACTGTCGGGCGGATGACAGCATCTTTGACCACGTAACCATCCAAACGAGGGAGTCTAAGAGCACAGTGCAGCCCGCGTAAACCGTCGGGAGTTACAGGCCGTGAGGGACGTACGTCTGAGTTGAGTGGGTCCGATGTTCATTCTGCCCATTGCGTGGCTGTCAGCAATTGACAGTTCCTCAGCCCAATCGGGTGCTCGTACTATTCCTAGTTTGCTAGCCAGTATGAAGACGAGTGCACCCATGGTTCACGCAGTGCTGGAGGCGTCACAGTCCCGGCCGCCGATGAACAAAATCCCGGCCCTCCAGACGCCACACACGCAAGCCGAACTCAAGGCGATGGGCAAAGCGTTGCGGGACAAGTGTCCGCGAATCTCGCACGCCGAGTGGAAGCCGCCACACGACCGGCCCGATCCGGTCCGCCTGGTGCTGAAGGCCGACGAGGGGCGCCTCCCCGATCTCCTTCCCCTTCGCCACGGGCGCATGGTGCTGTCTCCCTTCACCTTCTACCGGGGCTCGGCGCTCGCCATGGCGGTCGATCTGGCGGGCACTCCGTCTACCGGCGTCCGCGTGCAATGCGGCGGAGACTCCCACCTGGTCAACTTCCGGGGTCTCGCCACCCCGGAGAGGCAAGTCATCTTCGCCATCAACGACCTCGATGAGACCCTGCCGGCGCCCTGGGAGTGGGACCTCAAGCGTCTCGCGGCGAGCTTCGTGATCGCCTGTCGCGACAACGGCCTCAGCGAATCCGTCGCCAAGGATGCTGTCCTCAGCTGTGTCAGGTCCTACCGCGAGCACATGGCCGAGTTCGGCGAAATGAAGGTGCTGGACCTGTGGTACTTCGCCGTCGAGGCCGAGATGCTGATCGTCGGGCGTCAAGGATGCCGGGATCCGCCGCGGCGCGATCAAGAACCTGGCGAAGGCGCGTGAGAGCAGCACCTCCGAAGGCCTCTTCCCGAAGCTCGTCGACGATTCGGGCGGGTCGCCGGTCATCAAAGACCAGCTCCCGTCGATCTTCCACTGGAAAGGTCACACCCCCGGGGAGATCCATCCGGACGTCAAGCACGTCTTCGCCCGGTACCGCGAATCCCTGGCGCCGCACCATCGCATGTTGCTCGATCGCTACGAACTCAAGGACGCCGCAATCAAGGTCGTCGGCGTCGGGAGCGTCGGCACCGCCTGCTGCGGTGGTCCTGTTGATGGCCGGCGGAGGAGATCCTCTCATTCTCCAGGTCAAGGAAGCGCGCGCCTCGGTCCTGGAGGCCTATGCGGGGAAGAGCGTCTTCCCGAACCACGGACAGCGTGTCGTGAACGGCCACCGGCTCATGCAGCCGGCCAGCGACATCTTCCTCGGCTGGACCGAGGGTAAGCGAGGACGTCACTTCTATGTCCGCCAGCTCCGGGACGTCAAGATCAAGCTTCGCCGTCGAGACGTTCGACACGGCCAGGATGACCGTCTTCGCCCAGTGTTGCGGCTACTCGCTGGCGCTCTCCCATGCGCGCTCCGGGGACGCCGCGATGATCAGCGGGTACCTGGGCAAGAGCGACGTGTTCGACAAAGCGATCGCCGCTTTCTCGATCGCGTATGCCGATCAGAACGAAAAGGACCACGCCGCGCTCAAACGTGCGATCCGCGACGGAAAGGTCGAGGCGGTCATCGAAAAGGCGAAGTGAGTCGCCCTTGCATGAAGGAAACGATGGAAGAGGAGAGCGGACCCGTAGCTCCACAGGATTGAAGGCCCCGCCTGCCGGTGCGATCGCTGGTATCCGCGAGGGCCAACAGGCTTGCCGCTTCTGGGGAGCGAGGATCGACATCTCGACTCCGAACGCTTCCATTTCACCCCGGCAATTTCAGCGACTACACAGGCCACGACCGCAGAGTAGAGCGGCGAATTCATATAGGCTTGACCGACAATGCCAGCCCTTCTCGGATAACAAGTTGAGTCTCTGTGGACCAAGGGACTTGAGCGAGCTATTTTAGATGGAGGAACGTCAGCCACTCCACGCACTGAGGACACGATTTTTGCGAATCAGCCGTAAGCCAAGTTTGGACGCTCCTGATTTCATCCCTTGCGGGCATCACGCTGCAACTGAAGGAGTTGCTCGACTCGTCGTGATCGCTTGCCCGGCGAGATGATACTGGAAGAAGCAGTAACTCCAAGGCTGTAATTCGATGTACAACCCTGACGCCGCCATCTCATTCCCGTCGCGATCGTAGCTTGCATCCGAGAGGGCGTCAATCAAATGCCAGGTTTCACCTCGGACTTTCTCCCACGGGACTCGCACACGGGCTTGAACAGCGTTGTCGCTGAGATTGACTGCAATCAGACGGCGATCGTCGTCCTTGACCCAGCTCCAAGCCACCAGGTTTTGACAACTTTGATTGTCGGGCCATCCGTTACGCTCGCACAGCTTCCATTCACCATCGCGAAATATCGGGGCATTAATGGCTGCCAGGAGTTTGACGTAGAAAGTTTGCAGTTCTGTGTTTACGGGCTCTAAGGGACGTCTCCCCAGAAAGACCGGTAACCTCACCGTTCTGCCTTCAAATTGTCCTTCATGGAAGAGTCTCGCTCCGGGGAGAGAAGATGTGGCGACTGCAGCGGCCTGCTCTTTTGCAGGCGAAAACGTAGCTGCGGCCCGAGGTTCATCGTGGTTCTCGAGGAAACGGAGCAGCTTCTTTTGGTAGGCAAAGTCAGCACAGAGATGAAGCCTGATATTCTCGGCATTGTCATGCTCCAGCCGATCATAGAGTCGTTTGTCATAGCAAAAGTCGAAGCCACGCTGTTGCAGTTCCCACTCCAGGTCCCAATAAGCCTCTGCGACAAAGCAGAAGTTCGGATACGTTCGCTTAACAGCAGGGATAACGTCACCCCAGTATTCGGTTGGCGGCCGTTGTCCGGCGCGACTTCCCCATGTGCGTTCGAAGATCTGGTTGAGCAGAAGCATGGCCATGTCGCAACGGACACCGTCACATTGAGCCGCAATATTGGTGACAGTTTCAATCACTGACTGGCGGAGTCCAGACTGAAACGCATTGAGCTGCAAAACGTCTGGCCACGCCGGAAAGTAAGGGTCCCGTCCGCAGGCGAAGACACCGCCTTGCACCTCAATGTAGGAGGCCGGATCCTTGCCGGCATCCTCGACCGTACCTCGAATGAAATACTCGGGGTGCTCGGTGACCCACGGGTGATCCGGCGCAACGTGGTTCGGCACGAAATCCAAGAGCAGATTCATGCCTCGCTTCGCCAGCTCTTGCCGGGCAATAGCGAGACCTTCGGGGCCTCCGAGGTGTTTGTCGACCTCATAGCGCTTTACGCAGTACGGCGATCCGACATTGTCTTCTGGCTTAAAATCCGGCAGAGCTCGGCGGAAATCGTCGACCAGACCCAGGTTCTTATTTGCAATTGCAATGCCCGCAGGACTTCGCTCCCAAACCCCCATGAACCAGACGGCATCGAAACCGAACTCGGCGATGGCATCCCATTCGGTTGAGGGCACGGAGCCCAAATCAACGAACGTTCCAGTTTTCAGGCTGAGCTCAGAGAGCCAAACCCAGGTATTGATTTCGTACAAGGTGGGATATTGCGGCCAGGTGGACATAGTTATCGCTTCTTTCTGTTCTGCCGCAATCGCGGCGGTGAATCCGTTCGCACAAATACGTACGGCGCAGTGACCCGACGGCCTCGATCCCATCCACTCTCAACAACTCAGGCGTCGGATCACTCCAGATAGAGTCAAGCATCGGGAGGAATCTCTCCGTTTGCTAGGCTGCGGGTTTCGCCACAGGAACCGCTTTCGATGACTTGAACTGCGCAAGAACATCGGCCGTCGTTAAGTGTCCGAAAGCCTGGATCGCCTTGGCTATCGTGCCCGTCCATCCGGTCTGGTGGCTGGCCCCGATCCCCGCGCCGTTGTCGCCGTGGAAATACTCGTAGAACAGGATGTAATCCCTCCAGTAAGGGTCCGTTTGAAACTTTTCGCTTCCGCCAAAGACGGGGCGACGGCCATTCGCATCGCGCACGAAAATGCGCTGCAGGCGGCGGTTGATCTCCTGGGCGACCTCGAACAGGTTCATCAACTTCCCAGAACCGGTCGGGCATTCCACCCGGAAATCGTCCCCGTAGTATTCGTACAGGTTCAGCAGGGACCGTACCAGCAGTATGTTGATCGGCATCCAGACCGGTCCACGCCAGTTCGAGTTGCCTCCGAACATGCCGCTGTCCGATTCCGCGGGCGCATATTGCACCCGAAATTCCTGGCCCCCCGCCGTGAAGACATAGGGGTGATCCAGATGGTAGCGGGAGACTGACCGAATGCCGTACGGACTCAGGAACTCCGATTCGTCCAGCATCTTCGATAACACCTTGCGGTACTTTTGTTCCGTCATCAAGTCCAGCAGGCGCGTGCCACCCACGCCATCCTTCATCGCAGATTCGAGAGACATCGATGCCGCCATTTGGGGGTGTTTTTCCAGGAAGGTGGCCATTTTTCGCATAACATCCGGCATGTTTTTCCTGACCTCCCCGTGGAATACCGTTGCAGCGCAGATGGGTAACAGGCCAACCAGTGACCGCACCTTCAAACGGGTCGAGGTCCCGTCCGGTAGGCTGAGAAGGTCGTAATAGAACCCATCTTCCTCATCCCACATGCTCTCGTTTTCATCCCCCATATGGTCCATGGCCGAGGCAATCGAAATGAACTGTTTGGAGAATGTCACCACCATGGGCTCGTAGGCGGGATCGTGCATCGCCAGTTCGATGGCGATCTGCAACATGCACTGGCAGAAGAAGGCCATCCAGGCGGTGCCGTCCGCTTGTTCCAGATGACCGCCCGTGGGGAGCGGGGCACTACGGTCGAACACGCCGATGTTGTCGAGCCCGAGGAAGCCTCCCCCAAAGATGTTCTTCCCGCTGGGGTCTTTGCGGTTTACCCACCAGTTGAAATTCACCACCAGCTTTTGAAACACCTCCTTGAGAAACGTCAGGTCGCCCTTGCCCACAGCACTCTTCTCGGTTTCGTAGACGTACCGCGCGGCCCACGCGTGCACCGGCGGGTTGACGTCGCTAAAGTTCCACTCGTAGGCCGGAAGCTGACCATTCGGATGCAGGTAGTCATCGTCCAGTAACAGGAGCATCTGCTGCTTCGCGAAGTCCAGGTCCACCATGGCGAGAGCGATGTTGTGAAATGCCAGATCCCAAGCTGCGTACCATGGGTACTCCCACTTATCCGGCATGGAGATAACGTCAGCATTCTCGAGGTGAGTCCACTCGCGATTCCGGCCCTGGTATTTCCGTCCGGGATGTTCCTCGCTCCAGTGATCGACGTCGTAACTGTAATACTGCTTGCTCCACAACATGCCGGCTAGTGCTTGCCGCATCACCATCGCGGCATCTTCGCTCACCGACTGCGGCGTGATGGACGCATAGAACTCGTCGGCTTCTTTCACGCGCACCGCCATGAGCTCGTCAAAGCGGTTCCCAAATGCACCCTCTTTATTACTCGCGCCTGGGGCAACAGGCGTCAGCCGCAGACGGATCACTCGACTTTCTCCAGCCGGCACCTCCAACTGGTAATGCGGGCACGCTTTGGTTCCAGTCTTCTTCGGATTCACTTTGTCCGCGTGGCCGTGCACGACATATTCGTTGATTCCGTCCTTCACATACGGTGTGGGGTTGGGCTGGCCGAACACGCGCTCCTGATTCGTCTCGTTCTCCGTGAAGAGCAGAGGCACGGAACCTTCGCAGTAGAGATAGCGGGCGCCCAGGTCGGGATGGGAAGCGGCAATCACCGATGTGTCCCTTGCCCCGTCTTTCTGCTCCAGGAGCGGTTTGTCAGAATTCTTGCCCCACGACCAGGTGTTGCGGAACCACAGGGTTGGCAACACCGTGAGGCTGGCCTTTTGCGGCCCACGGTTCGCAACTGTAATCCTGATCAGGATGTCTTCCGCCGATTCCTTGGCGTACTCGACGAACACGTCAAAGTAGCGATCGTCATTGAAGACACCGGTATCCAGGAGCTCATATTCCATGTCGTTACGATTGCGCCGCTTGTTCGTCTCAATCAGATCGCCGTAGGGAAATGCCGCTTGCGGGTACTTGTACAGGTACTTCATGTAGGAGTGGGTAGGCGTGCTGTCGAGGTAGAAATAGTATTCCTTTACGTCCTCGCCATGGTTGCCCTCGCTGTTGGTGAGTCCGAACATGCGCTCTTTGAGAATCGGATCTGCGCCATTCCATAGCGCCAAGGCAAAACAGAGGATCTGATTTTCGTCGCTGACTGCCGGCGATGCCGTCTTCGCCCCAGTGGTAGGCACGGGAGCGTGCCTGATCGTGGGTGAAATAATTCCAGGCGTCACCCCCTTCGCTATAGTCCTCACGGACTGTTCCCCACTGTCGTTCGCTGAGGTAGGGACCCCACTTTTTCCAGTTAGACTTGCCCTTGCTGGCTTCCTGCAAGCGTAACGCTTCTTGTGTCATAGCGGATTCCTTCTCATTTCTTCACGCGGATTTGACCGTTGCTGGGTTAACCGGCTGGGTCTCCGGAACCGGTGTTTTGAGCAATGCCTGCATACCCGTCTCGGGGGAAGGGATTGGCGCGGAGAGCTGTATGGTCTGCCCCGGAAGCGCAATCTGAATTCCAGTCGACTCGATACACTCCATCATGCGGAGTTGAAGTTCTTCCTGGATCTCGAGGAACTGGCTCCAATCCTGGGCCAAGACGTATGCGAAAACCTCCACGTCCAGAGAAGAGGGGCCGAAACGAACGAAGCGCACGCGAACCGAGCCGGCTTCGACATGCCTACATTCCTTCAGCAGATTCCGGATGCTATCGAGGAGGGCATGCATCTGCGGCGAGGTGGTGTCGTAGCGCAGGCCGAGGATAGGGTGTAGCCAGAACTTATCTCGGGCGGAGAGATTTTCGAGGGTCATGTTGGCAATCTGTCCGTTCGGAACACTGACCAAGGATCGGTCGAGAGTTCGGATGCGGGTCGACCGGAAGCCGATTTCCCTGACGGTCCCCAGCGTGTCACCCACCTTCAGAAAGTCACCCACACGCACCGGTTGGTCGAAGAGGAGGGAGACGCCGCCGAGCACGTTCTCCAGTGTCTTCTGCGCGGCGAGTGCAACGGCGACGCCACCGACGCCCAGGCCAGCCAGTACGCCGGTTGGCTTCACTCCGAAGTAGTGCAAGGTCACCAGCAATCCGGCCAAGATAACTAGCAGGTTGACCACCCAGTGGGCGAGGCGCAGCCTCGAAGTGGCTCTGGGAAGATTGCGACTTTCGAAAGACTGGCTAACGTATGCCTCGCCCCAGCTGGCGAAAAGAAGCAACAGCCAGACGCTGGCGGCGATGGTAATGACTGTGGCGGTGCTGGTCCAGAATTGTCGCGCGAACAGAGGAAGGCCGACCTTGGAGCTTGTCCAATGAATGACCCAAGCCAGAAGGAGAAGGCGAACCGGCTTGGGCAAAATATCAGAGACAAACAGATCCGGCTTCCTGTCCCAGCGCTGGAGCAACCGGCCGACCAGGCTTCGGAGGAGACGGTTCAGCAGAGCCATGAGGAAATAGAAGAGCGGCATGCCCAAAAAAACGGCAAGCCATTCAAACAGGGGAATACCCGCGAAGCGAGTATTCACCAGGAACTCAGGGAGAACGCTGTCTAGCGGTACGACGTTAATTTCCTCGTATAGGCCCGGAATGGCATCGAGGGTCTTGCTTGCGAACAGCCACACAAGCCCAGATTTCCCGCGATCCACGCGTTCGACGAATATGTCCAACGTTTGAGTGTCGCTGCTGATGGTTCCAACGAGCTCGCGCGCGGGGTTCAGCGGATCCCCGCGGGAGCCCTCGGGCTTGTCGCTGAGCTGATTGAGCGTCGGGGGCAGGCGACGATCGAGGACGGTGAAGAGCTGACGAGCGAGGGCCGTGGCCCCCCCGCCACGAAGGCGAGTGTTTAGATACCGAACGGCGAGGTCGTAATCGCCCTTGCGACCAGCAATCAGGAAACCCAGGACCGTACCTTGTGGAGTAGTGCGGCCAAGAGCGTCTTTCGGAAGCTCCGGTTGAGCTGCAGGTGGTGCAGGGGCTGAATTGCCAAGTTGTGCCCAGGCAGGGACCCCAAAGAGCAAGACCAGGGAAAGCAAGCAGGGACCAACGCATAAATGCGGCCCGCGCTTGCGTAACAAAGAGACCCGCTGTGGGCGCACTTTTTGGCGATTCAAGTGACGCTCTCCTTCCACACCTTCCAAGAGACTGGACAAGAGCGTGCGGGTGGCACGGGAAGAAAATCGCGGCCATCGACCTACACTATCAAGTTCACCAGACAACCAAGGAAGCTGTGAACTGGCAGTATTAACAGCGCTCAACTACAAAATTATTCTTCCGACCGTGCAGAGTCTACTGGGGATTTCCCTAGTTGTGAGGGAGCCTGCTTCTTAGTAAGGGAACTGAAGAGAAGTTCTTGTGTAGTTTCGGTTGCCTTGTCGTTTGGGCGAAAATTTAATGGCCGGGACGCAGACGGATTCATTATGAATTAGACCACGCTGCAGCGTGTAACTCTGAGGAGACCGCGTGCTTTCGATGCAAAAACGTCTTTGATGAATCCTTCTGCGTGAATCATGCATAAGTTTGATGATCGATCCGCTAGATTTCGCTGCGAATGATTACAGTACCAGTGCCGGAACGACCTGGAGCTTCAAGGACCACGAGCGTAACTTAAAAGAGAATTATCCCGCCTCTTGCTTTGAGCATTGTGAACCTCAGATTGCTCTCATCGCCCAGGTAAAGTCGCACTGACCTACTGCACTGCTTCTGCGCTGCTTCACATTGGCAATTTTGCTCAGGATGGGCACAGGATGAAGGAGCGCAATCTACTTACCGTGCGTTCTACTAGGGAATTCCCTAGTTGTGGCTGATCGCTCCTTAATCTAGAAACAACTCATGATCCCGATCCGTTGCCTTCAGTGGTGGATCGAGAGTCAGCGTCCAAACTTGCTTCGGTTCTCAAAGATGCCGAGTACGGTTTGGCAAAAAACGGTTCGAGGAGCGAGCGCCCATGAAATTCAACTGCTCACAAACGTCACGAGGACTTCTGATTCCGTTCATAGCATGTCTGCTCTTCTCAGGCCTCGGCGGAATAACTGCTCGAGCGCAGGACCAGGCTTCCCAGACGCCAGAGATGCAGCAGATGCAGAAGAGGGTGGAGCAGCTCGAGAAGGAGCTGCAGGAAATAAAAGCCGAGCTCGCTGCCAAGCCTGCAGCTGGCGCTGCCCACCCTGTAGTTGGTGCGGTCGAGCTTGTCCCAGGTGTAGTCGAACAACCATCAGAGGAAGAAGAACCGCCACTAAAAGGGACAACCATGAAGATCTACGGGGCCACGATGCTCGACTCGGGGTATAACGCCGGCAGTATCGATCCGAATTGGTTTGACGTAGTTCGACCAACAAAACTTCCCGCCTTCCAGAATGAATTTGGCAAGGATGGGAACTACTACACCGGGGTTCGGCAGAGCCGCTTCGGAGTGAGGACATCTACCCCTACGGCTTTAGGCGACCTGAACACAATTTTTGAGTTCGAACTCTTCGGCACCGGTTCGAACGCTGGACAGACAACATTCCGGCTTCGCCATGCGTGGGGCGAACTAGGCCAGATCGGTGCCGGTCAGACCTGGAGTCCGTTCATGGATCCCGACGTGTTCCCGAACTCGCTGGAGTACTGGGGGCCGACTGGGATGGTGTTCTATCGCAACGTGCAAGTGCGCTGGACTCCCTACAACAAAGGCCACTCGCAGTTCATGGTTGCGCTGGAGCGCCCAGGCGCTAGCGCCGATGCGGGAAGCGTGGCCGACCGGATCGACCTCTCCAATACAAAAGGGCGGTTTCCCGCTCCTGATTTCTCTGCACATTACCGCTACAGCGGTGAGCATGGACACGTGCAGGTCGCAACCATGCTCCGCTATATCAAATGGGATGATTTGGCCCCGACCGCCACAATCAATAACAGCGGCAGCGCGATCGGATGGGGTGTCAACACCAGTGCCAACTGGATCTTCAACAAGAAGAAGGACACGGCGCGGCTGCAATACGTCTACGGCAACGGCATCGAGAATTACATGAATGATGCCCCCGTCGACCTGGCCCCTGTAGACACCACGAACCCGACTAAGAACTTCGCCGGAAAAGCGCTTCCCGTTTACGGAGTGGTCTCGTTCCTCGATCACAACTGGAGCGACAAGTTCACCAGCGCGATCGGTTATTCCCTTGAGAATGTCGGCGTCACCGCGCTGGAGCCGGCCTCCTCCTTTAAGCGCGGCCAATATGGCCTGGTCAACCTTTTGTACTATCCCGCCAAGAGTGTCATGGTCGGCGGGGAGTTCCAGTGGGGCCAGCGCGAGAACGCACGCGATCACTGGAGTTACAACGATTACAGAGTTCAGTTCGGGTTCAAATACAACTTCTCGTTCGAACTAATTGGAGGTAACAAATGAAGAATCGTCGAATCATTCTCGCCCATGTGGCCTATGCCGTCATCCTGATGGCGGTGGGTCCGAACTTACTCGCACAAGCAGGTAGGGTCAGTCCGGTGGCACCCACCAAAGAGCAGGTGCAGGCGCTCGTCATGCAAGCGTATGAAAAATTCAGTTCCAACACCGACGGCAAGAATGCCGATTACATCCCTGAGCTGGGCAAAGTCAACCCAAAACTCTACGGTATCGCGGCCGTGACTACGGACGGACAGGTGTTCACTGCCGGGGATGTCGACGTCCGCTTCTCCATCCAGTCGATTTCGAAGGTTTACACGCTGGCGTTGGCGATGAACGAACTCGGAGCTGATGTGGTGTTTGAAAAAGTCGGCTCGGAACCGACGGGCCGCCCCTTCAACTCGCTGGCTGCCGTAGTGGACCTGCCAAGTCACACCGGGAATCCGTTTGTGAACGCAGGTGCGATCGCGACTGCCAGCCTGATCACGGGTCCGGACAAGGCGGCAAAGTGGGCGAAGATCCTCGACTTCTACAGCCGCGCTGCGGGAGAAAAGCTGACGGTCCTCGAAGATGTCTACCATTCGGAATCGACGAACAACGAAGGAAATGAATCGATCTCCTATGTACTCCGCAAGTTTGGAAGGATCTATTCGCCGCCGCTTGAGGCCGTGGATAACTACACCTTGGGGTGTTCGGTCGGCGTCACCGCAAAACAGCTGGCGTGGATGGGCGCAACACTTGCCAACAACGGAGTGAACCCTCGCAACGGAGAGCAGGTGATCAACAAAGAGAATGTCCCGGCGATTCTTGCGACCATGACCATGGCCGGTCTTTATGACGGATCCGGAGGTTGGGCTTGGCACGTCGGCCTCCCGGCGAAGAGTGGAGTCGGTGGAGCGGTACTTGCCATTGTTCCGGGCAAGGGCGCAATTGTAGGTTTCGCCCCGCCTTTGGACCAAGCGGGGAACAGCGTGAAGGCGCAGCTCGCGATCGCCTACATTGCAGATCAGCTTGGGCTAGACGTTTTCTCTCCTCGCTCCGTCAAACTGAACGAAAACGCAGCGCCACCTGCCGCAGCGCCGGCAGCCAAGAAAACCAAGGGTAGTAAGAAATCAACCCCTCTCGCGGAGGCATCGTTCAGGTAGTTCTCGAATCTAGCGCCGCGCTCCGTCTGCGATAGAACCCCGCTGAGGTCGTGCGTTCGGCGGCGGCAGAAGCTAGGGTTCTCGCAGGCGCGCTTTTTAAAAGGAGGAAGTGACGTGCGTCCGATGATTGGGCATCTCAAGTTCCTGGCGGCGTTGGCAGCGATCGCTCTTGGCGTCTCAATGGCGACCGCCCAAACCCCTACTCCACCGCAGGACAAAGCACAGGACGTGGCGGAAGTTCTGAAGACTGTCGATCAGCTGGTTCAGCACAATGAGCAACTCGAGCAGCAGAACAAAGCACTGATGGACCAGATTGCAGCATTGCGTCAAATACTGGCCAAGCAGAATTCAGGAGAACCCACGTCCGCCGGCGCAACCGCGCCAGCCATTACGACAGTGCCGGGGGCAGAGAAGACTCTTGAACAACAGGCGGCAAATCACATTAGCGGCGGCGACACCATCGCCGAGCCAGAGAAGAAAACCTTCGGCATCTATACGCCGGGTGCCGGATTCAAAGTGGCGGATACCAAGTACGGCGACCTTAGTATCAGCGCACTCACGTACCTTCGCTACTTAAACCAGCTTGACCTCAATCCGCGGTACACGAATTCATTTGGTGTTACTTCGACGGTCAAGCAACGCCAGGATTTGCAGCTTAACAAGGTTTTTGTAAAGTTCCTCGGGTGGATCATCGACCCGAAGTTCCGCTACTTCTTGTACGTCTGGACCTCCAACCCCACATTGGGCCAGGGCGCACAGGTCGTCGTCGCAGGAAACCTCCGTTACATATTCAACAAGCACTTTACGTTAGCGGCGGGAATCAATGGTTTGCCGGGCGTGCGAAGCACGGAGGGCAACTGGCCCTACTGGCTGCCCGTCGACAGCCGTCAGATCGCAGACGAGTTCTTCCGGCCCTCTTACACAACCGGAATCTGGGCCATGGGAGAAATCACGCCCAAGCTCAAGTACCAGGCGATGATCGGCAACAATCTGAGTCAGTTGGGCGTAAACGCTAACCAACTCCCCAATCACTTCAACACGATTGCCACCGCGCTGGTTTGGATGCCGACCACGGGTGAATTTGGCGCAGGCTTTGGCGACTACGAGAATCACGCCACGCTGGCTACCCGGGTGGGAGCCCACTACAGCCGGAGCGATGAGAACAAACAGAGCCAGCCGAACACCCAAACTTTCGAAAACGTCCAGATCCGGCTCTCAGATGGCACGATCGTCTTTACGCCAAACCTCTTTGGCCAAGGCCTCACGGTTACAGACGTCAACTACCAAATGACCTCGTTCGACGGGGGAATCAAGCGTCACGGTTTCTCGCTGGAGGGGGAATACTACATGCGCTGGCTCAGCAACTTCCGTGATCCAACCCCCACAGGGCTGCCAACGATCTTCAATAACGGCTTCCAGGTGCTTGCCTCCGCGATGGTCGTACCCAAGTCCTTCCAGGTCTACGTTGGAGGATCGAAAATATTTGGTAAGTACGGCAATCCATGGGATTCCAGGGCAGGCGCGAACTATTACCCATTTAAGAACCGAGTCGTCTGGTGGAACAACGAAATGATCTACCTGTCCAGATCTCCCGTGGGCTATACATCCGTTCCATACGCCTTTGGCAGCAAAGGCTGGGTGTACGCCTCGAACCTGGTATTGAACTTTTGAAAAGGTACGCATTAATGAGCTGTATTAGAAAGTGAGCTCCCCATGTGGAACATCGTCTGCTTTTCGCGTCACAGAAGCCACAAGATCCTTTTACTTATCTCCTTATTCCTGCTGCTCAGTGGCAGTTTGGCAGTGGCACAATCCACTTCTGAACAACCTGAAATCAATGATTCCCACTTCCATCTGACAAATTACATTCAACAGGGCACGGATATCCACGCTTTTCTGGATATCATGGGTACGAAAGTCGGGCGAGTTGCGCTTTTCGGAATTCCACTACAGCAGCAATGGTCCTACCAAAATTCCGGAGACTTTGCTCCGACTTACTATTTGCAGACCGACGCGCCTCTTTACTACTACTCTTTCACGGATGCTTACATTGCGATGGCTTATCGCTCTCTCTCGCGTGAGCAACAGGCCCGTTTTGATCCGATGATCACCGGCTTCGATCCTGCTGATATGTACGCTGTGGATCATATTCGACGCGTCCTGCAAACCTTTCCGGGTGTTTTTTCGGGAATTGGTGAATTCACCATTCACAAGGAGTTTGTCTCTGCGAAGGTCTCAGGGGAAACGGCCAGCCTCACGAATCCGGCTTTGGACCGCATCGTGGATTTTGCCGCGGAATCAGGTCTGGTGGTGCTAATCCACAATGACGTGGATGTACCCTTTCCAAAAGAAGGAGCCGAACCCGTTTATCTTGCTCAGATGAAGGCTCTATTGAAGCGTCATCCCGATGCTCTGATCATTTGGGCACATTGCGGCGTTGGTCGGGTTGTTCGTCCAGTGAAGAGCCATGTGGCCATGCTGGAATCGATTCTTAGCGATCCCTCGATGAAGCACGTGTATTTTGATATTTCCTGGGATGAAGTTGCCAAATACATCGTCTCCAGTCCGGAGACCGTTCGAATCACAGCCGACTTGATCAATCGATATCCGGACCGCTTTCTGTTCGGGACCGATGAAGTCGCGCCTGCGACACAAGAAAAGTATCTAAAGATTTACTACCTATATGACCCTTTGTGGAAGGCGTTGACTCCGGAAACGAGCTCCATGGTTCGTAAGGGCAATTACCAGCGAATTTTTGATGATGCCAGGCGAAAAGTTCGCTCCTGGGAGACCGCCCACGCAAAGTAGCTTCCGCTAGATGGCCAGGGAGAAATGGTCTCCCGCCTAGTCGTGTGTCGACGGTTGGCAAGTGACTGCTTTTGCGGGTTGTCACGTTAAGAAGGGGATTCCGCTAACATCAGGGCTCACGGCAGCGAGCGAGGGGAAATCGCGCGCCGATCCGCTGGGCTAGATTACGTAGCGGGTCGGCGCGACTCAATCACTTCAAGGGAGCGTTAGGCTGCTCTCTCAGCAATCTTCTTGGCTACTCTGGCCTCGACAGCGTTCCGAATCATCCGCCGGTTTCGTTCAACAAACGCCAGTTTGTCCGCCAGGCAGCTTTCCAGCAGGACGCCGACGCCATAGTGCCCGGTTACATCGGCTGCCGCGACCAACGCTACGTATTCCGCAATGCGAAGGTGAGTCAGGTGAATCGCCTTCACAAGAACGAAGAGGCGCTTCGCTGTTGGGTTTTGGATCTCAGTGAGTTCCTTTCGAAAATCCTCGGCAAATATGTCATACAGACGTGAACTGACCTGCACTGGCTTTTCGCCGATGAGCTTGAAGCACTGGTCTTGGGTAGCCAGGACGTTTTCTGAGACGAACGCCCGTGCTTCGAGGGCCTCTTTTACATCAGGGTCGTCGGCAAGCTTGCTGAGTTCCTGATAGATTTTTGTACTCCGCTCTGTGCCTTGGCGGAGGCTGCTAAGCAACTGAACAAAGAGTTCCTTTGGATCTTGAATTGGCATGACTATCTCCTTTTTATCATTCTGGTTATGTTCATGGGGTTATCAGTGTTTGGTGTTGGTGAATTGACTTTCGATCACTTCACGAATGGAGCAAATTCGCGGTGGAAACCCACCGGTCCTGCGGCAGCATTCCCTCGGCGTGAGAGGTCACGGACGTTTGTCTCGCAACGCGCCGAGTATGTTGCCCTGGTCGCTGATGCTGTCTGAGACCAACCCTAGTTGTTGACCCGAGGCCTGCACAACTAGGGAAATCCCTAGTGCGTGGAGCACCAGTGGTCCGGGTCGGCCTGTTTTGAAATAATCACTGAGGAATGGGGACCTCGCTGCTGGAATTCCCGTTAGCTTGGCGAGTATGCAGGCTTTGAGAGATCCTGAGCAGGTTTTGCGGAATCACGCGAATTACGCCTCCACGCGGGCTGTCAATGTCGGCTATCAGAAAGAAGGAAATAGACACAGCTATAGGCAAGATGATGAACAGCCGGCTAGTTCGATGTGCTCCATACCCGATCAAAAGGTTGCAGCCGATGGCGATCACTGCCAACAGCACCCAGCTTTCCAGTGGAATGCGGTTCCACCACGCGGCCTGAGTGTACCCCTCGGAGTTCAACACATCGTTCATGCCGGAGGCGACTAATGAGGTCAGGATTGTCGGTTGGGCCACAGCGCGAGCCTGGACGGTGGACCACAGTTCGTTCTGCAATTGGGAGGTATCGGCGTCGATTTGCTGCAGGCGTTGTGCATCGCGGGTGGAGTAGAAGAGCACACGCTGATCGAGGTAGTTCCTCAGTAGGTCATGGAGTCTTGTCATATCTTCGGCAGGCAGCAGACCGGCGCGGAGATACTCTGTACCGATCGCATTCGCCTCTGCCTCTTCGTAGTTCTTGCGCTGTTCATACCGGCTCATGGCCATCGAAAAGGTGAATCCGATAAGCAGGCCCAGTAGTGTCAGAGCGGCGCCCTGGATCACGCTGAAGTCCTGCCGTTCCGTCTTCGTCTAACGATCCCAGTTTCTTGCGGGTGAAGGCTGCCGCCTCTTGCCGAGAGCCAAAGTGCGATGAAGGAGAAAGCGAAGAGGACAAAAGGAAAGTCAGTGACGTTACTCATGTTTCCCTCCGGGACGGAGGGAGGAATGGGATTGTTCCTCCCTGCTACGAACATGCAGTACTTCTGGATGCAAGACCCATTGGTTCGCGCTGTCGCCGCGGCACCTGCGGGACGGCGGAGGACGCCAATTAATCATGTATTCCTGAGCTCACGAGTTACTTTCCGAACGCCGAAAGAGCGGGAGAGACAAACGGCTTGCCAGCCATGGCTGCATTCACGGCAGGAACAAGATCGTCCTTAATATGAGTCTTAATCACGTAGCCCAAAGCTCCTTCCTCGAGGCACGCCTGAAGGAATTCGTCTTCGCTGTGAATCGTTAGAAATACCAGCCGCGCGGCGGACCCAGCCTTTCGAAGCTGGCGTGCTGCCTCGATCCCTGTCATGAGGGGCATAGTGATGTCCACAACAATGACGTCCGGATGAAGCAGCAATGCCTTAGAAATTAACTCCTGTCCATCTTGTGCCGTGCCTACGACCTCGAATGATGAAGCTAGCATCTTCGCTGTCACTTCAAGAAGTTGTGCATTGTCGTCAGCTAGCAAGATACGGGCACGATTCATTGTGATCGCCGCTGAGGTACTCCTTTGAGAATGCGCCATGGGCTGGAATGCAACAACTAGGAATATCCCTAGCTCAATCGGATGAGACCGATTTGGGCCTGCAGAACTCAGATTTCGTCATTTGAAGCTCTCTGCCGGGTGATTGGAGCAGCGTCGGGCAGCGCCGCTCAAAACAAATCTTAAGTTTCTTTGGCAAAATTAACCGCATAGAGACTTCACCCTTAGGGATTTCCCTAGTTGTAGAGACATGAGCCAGACTTAGGGTTGTCTTGAGGAACTAGGGTTAGGGAAGTGCTAGGAGGCACTGTGCATTCGAATCCAACAACGAAAACCATTCGAGTAGTGGCTGTTCTTTGCGCATTGCTTCTCGCACCTGGTGAGATTGGACTGTATGCACAGCCGGTGCCGCATGGTGGTTCAGCGCAGAGCCAGGCGGCTGGCACGATCCCGAATGACCAATTGGATTCGCTGGTGGCCCCGATCGCGCTCTATCCAGACCCGCTGCTCGCCCAAGTGCTTGCTGCATCCACGTATCCCCTCGAACTCGTTCAGCTCCAGCAATGGCTGGCGAAACACTCTGACTTAAAAGGTGAGGCATTGACGACTGCGGTGCAAAAAGAGGACTGGGATCCGAGCGTCCAGGCCATGTCCGCGTTTCCGGACCTCGTGAAGCAACTGGTCGAGAGTATCAAGTGGACGACGGACCTTGGTAACGCATTCCTTGCCCAGCAGAGCGATGTGATGGACGCAGTACAACGCATGCGCATGAAGGCGCAGCAGGCCGGAAACCTAAAATCCACCGAGCAGCAGAAGGTGGAAACGAAGGTTATAGAAACCAAGACGGTTGTGGTGATCGAACCGGCTAGCACGCAAATCGTCTATGTTCCCAGCTACAACCCGGTCGTGGTATACGGTCCGCCTATTTATCCCTATCCTGCGATTTACTACCCACCTCCCAGTTATTACGCGGCTGGGGCTGTCATTGCGTTTGGAGTCGGAGTGGCTATCGGAGCGGCCTACCACGGCGGCTGGGGCTGGGGCTGCGGATGGGGACGCGGATACAACCATGTAAACGTCAACATCAACAACAATTACATAAGACACAACAACATCAACACCGGCAACATCAACAGAGGCAACATCAATAACGGTAACCGTCCCGGCGGCGGCAACTCCTGGCAGCACAATCCGCAGCACCGTGGCGGAACTCCTTACTCGAATCAGGCCACGGCGAGCAAATATGGCGGCACAGCTCGCGGAGATTCGATGGTCGCACGGCAGACAAATGCCCGCCAGAGTCAAGCTCGACAAGGCACCCAGCAGCAGCCCGGCAACATGAATCGCGGAGCTGGAAGCGCAAGCTCCCCCCTCGCGACCCTCGGGCGGAGGAGCGAGCAACACGGGCGCGAAGCAGACTGGAGGAGGGGACCGCGTCGGTAATCGACAAGTTCCCAATTCTCCGAGTGCGACAAATAACAGCGCATTCGCTGGTGCAAAGAGTGGGACGAGCGGCAGCGCGGCTCGGACCAGCAGCCAGCGGGGCGCCTCGAGCGTGAGCGGTTCCCGCGGCGGCGGCGGTGGGCGGAGAAGGTGAGCAGCACTCATGAGCGAGGAGAAAAACATGAATTCAAAATCATCCAGCGGCGTTTCGTCGACGATTGCCTTCACCGCCTGCGCAATCATTATTTCTTGCTTGCTAGGATTCACCGTGTCCGGCTGCGCCCCAGGCACAAAATGCCGCTTCGACGAGAACGCCGGTACGACAAAGAGGCTTCGACACGCCGACGCAGGCCGCTGATGCTCTGATCCAAAGCGCGAGAGACTTTGATGTCCCTGCCTTGAGAGAGATTTTCGGGCCAGATGGCGAGGATTTTGTTCCCACAGCAGACCCCGTCCAAGATAAGAACCAGGCTGCCGCATTTGTCGCCAAGGCCGACGAAAAGACTTCGGTAACGATAGACCCGAAGAACTCCGCCCGAGCCATTGTGACGGTCGGCAACGAAGCTTGGCCTTTCCCGGTTCCACTCGTCAAGAGCGGGGGGAAATGGTACTTCGATGCGAAGGCCGGTCGCGAAGAGATCCTCTACGAGCGCATCGGAGCGAACGAGCTGGATGCAATTACCGTGTGCCGGGGCTTTGTGGAGGCGCAAGAGGAATACGCCTCGGAGATTCACGATGACTCCGGCATCAACCAGTACGCGCAGCGAGCGATTAGCTCCGACGGGAAAGCACGATGGGCTGGCGTGGAAAAATCGCGATGGAAGCTGGGCAGGTCCGGTGGGCGAGACGGTTGCGAAAGCGATCGAAGAAGGCTATTCGCCTCGCGGCGAACCCTTCCACGGCTATTATTTCAAGTTCCTGAAGGGGCAAGGCCCGGCCGCCCGGCACGGCGAACTTGACTACGTGATTAACGGCGTGATGATTGGCGGCTTTGCGTTGGTGGCATGGCCCGCCGATTATGGCGTAACGGGCGTGAAGACTTTCGTCGTCAGCTACAGCGGAATCGTCTACCAGAAGGACCTGGGGCCGGATACCGTGAGAATCGCCGCGGCGATGGAGCGCTACAACCCCGACAAAACCTGGCAGCGCACCGACGACAACTGGTGATCCACGGATAGTGTTCGGCCGGGAACAGTTTTGTAGGTTTTTTGTGCGAACGCTTATTTGCCGTGCAACCTGTCACGTTTTCTTCGACTCGATTTGCGGAGAAATGGGGTATTACGCCTTTCGATCACTGGACGTTGTGACGTACGTCACTTCATAGACGGGACAACTCTTGTAATTTGCTCACGTTAAGAAGCGTGTAACAGGAGAGAGCATGACACCGTGCCGTGAAAAGGCCCGCCCGTCCCTTCTGATCGCAGACGACCATGCCGTCTTCTTGGATGCGCTCCGATCCCTTCTGGAAAAAACCTATGTGGTAGTCGGTACGGTCACGGACGGACGCGCGCTAGTGACGGAAGCCGTCAGACTCAAGCCTGACGTGATCATAGTCGATGTCGGTATGCCACTTCTGAATGGGTTCGATGCTGCCTGCCGAATAAGGGAGCAACTCCCGAAGGTTCCTCTAGTGTTCCTGACGATGCAGGACGATCCTAACCTGGCGGCCGCTGCGCTGGCGTTGGGAGCCGTGGGTTTCGTTCTCAAGCGTTCGGCAGCTCACGAGCTGCTGACCGCCATCGACCAGGTTTGGCACGGAAAGTCTTTCGTCTCTCCGACGCTCAGGTCCGACGATTGGGTCGAGCAGCGAACGCGAGTCATACAATTCTCCAAGGATCTGACTCCGCGCCAGTGCGATGTTGTGCAGCTTTTCGCGGAAGGCCACTCGATGAAAGAGATAGCGGCGCGCCTGAACCTGAGTACGAAAACGATCGAATTCCACAAGCACCACATCATGACGGCTTTCCACCTGAAGACGAACGCAGATCTTGTCTTGTTCGCCATCAAGGAGCGGCTCATCTCGGTCACACCCGAAGTCCGCCACGCTTCGTGAGATGAACTCTTAGAGTCGCTTGTGCAAGGCGCTTCTTCCCACACTAAGCCCTTAATACCGGTAATTTTGGTTGCAGCGGCACGCACGCGTCGACTTTCGTGCCTTTTCCAGGCTCTGATTGAATCTCGAAGTGCCCACCCAGCAAGCGTGCGCGCTCTTCCATGCTTCGGATGCCCAGACCTGCACTCTTGGTAAGCTCCTTGCGATTGAAGCCCACACCCTGATCATACACAGACAGGTGAACAGTGCTATCCACTAAGTGGAGGATAACCTGGGCTCTCTGTGCGCCGCTATGCTTCTTCACATTGCGAAGAGCTTCCTGCACGATCCGAAAAATACAAAGCGCTGCGACCGAGTCCATCGATCGAGGAAAGCTGTCAAGCTTGTCTTCAATCTTGATACCTTGTTGAGCGGCGAATTCTTTGCAAAGTGCGCTAACGCCCGCGGTAAGGCCCAGATTCTCGAGACTGGCCGAGTGGAGGCGACGCGAGAGCGTGTGAAGGTCCGCGCCGAGTTCGCCGGCTGCGTTGGAAAGCTCGTGCAATTGACGGTTGGCTTCCTGAGGTGCCTCCGGAATGTTCTCGGCGGCGGTTTCCAAGCCGAGAGTCAGTACCGCCAGCCTCTGGCTGAAGTCATCATGAAGCTCGGACGCGATCCGGCGGCGCTCATCTTCCTGGGCATTGATCAACATGCCGCTGAGTTGCTCTGGAGCGTTCCGGGCGAGTTTGACCTGCCGCTGTTTGTAGAGGAGGTAGACGATCAGAAAAGCCAAACTCACAATGAATAGCAACCCTGCGAGCATCATCAACTTGTATCGTTTCCAAAGAGTCGGCTCGCGAAACAGAATGGTGCTCCCGGCGGGGAGCTTGCTTTCGTCTAGATTCCATCGTCGTAATGCGCGCCAGTCGAACATGTAAAAACTAGGACCATGCACGATGGGAATGTCCTTTGGCGACTTGCCCCCCAAGATCGCCAGGATATCTCGGCCCACGAGTTTGCCTTGCTCTTCTATGCTGACCACAAATCCACCGACTATGCCGCGGTCGAGATAGGTGTCAGATACACCAAATACCGGAGCATTCGAGGCCGCTACGACCATGGGAAGGACGTCTGTCGTGCTGAGGAACTCCTGCCCCTGCGCGTCCTTGAAAAAGGTAAGAAAAAGAACGATGGAATGGCTAGGAAGATGACTTAGCTTTTCTTGCAGTTGCTTCATCGGAAGGTCGGTGAGGTAGGTGACATCAAGCCTAGCCTCGTAGGAAGCGAGTCCCGCCTTCGCGAGTGCTGCGACGCCCTTGTCAAATCTGGATTGCCCGGTGACGACAAAGACTTGGCGCGTTTCCGGCAGCAAGCGTAGGGCGACATCCAGAGTTCTCCCGGGCTCGAATAGCAACCACGACCCCGTAGATCGGAAATCGGCGGCGGGTTGCCCAGGTTGACCTTGACCGGTGCAGCAGAAAACCACCGGGACACCGGGGTAAAACGGCCTCGACCGGTCTGTCAGGAGCCGGATCGGGTCCGGACCCACCAGCACTATCAGGTCCAGCTTTTGCCCGAGATATCTCTTGGAAACCACAGCACGCTGTTCGTTCAGCGCATCATTCGAGAGATCAACCGCGTCCAAATTCTCCCAGTAAAACTGGGCATCGAAACGGTGGTCGGAGTACAGCGCCCAACGTATCTGATCGGCCACCAGCACCGAAACAGGAGCGGACTGTCCGAACTCGTTGATCACGAGAATTGTTTTTTTGACCTGCGCTTGGGACGCCGGGGGGAAAGTGATCAGCCCGAGAGCCGCTACAGCCAGACAATTCTTCGTGCATCGTTTAAAGAGACAAATGAGGGCGAAGCGTCGGCTTAGATCCGTGCGTTGCATAAGGCGTCGGTTGTGTGCCGATCGGGCAACGAGTGAGATTACCCCTATACCGCTTCCCAACCTGTTACCCGACAACGAGACCGATTATCAGCCTAGTGGCAAACCGAGTCATTTTGTTTCCCCGCTTCAACAGATAGGTCGCTGGGAACACTCGTTCTGCATTCTCATTCCCGTGAGGAGCCGAGTCGACTGTCAATTTCAACAGTGTTCCCACTCTTAGGGATTTCCCTAGTTGTGCAGGCCTCGAGCCAAGCCTACCGTTGTCTCGAGAAGCCGTTTGCCCAAGGCTCACTTCGGTCGGAAAAGACTTGGAAGTGAGCCTTCGTCTACTTGTCTTATGTTCTCGTCGACCTTGTCCGAGCTCCGCGGGAGCGGAAGATTCTGCGTCGTTGCCGCGTGGTCGATCCGGAAATTCCGCCAAAGACAGGAGCGTCTAGTGAAATCCCTTACCTCTTACAAGTGTGTTCCCCCCTTGTTCATGACTCTGGCCGCGATATCCGGCCTTGCATTAGCAACTGGTTGCGGCTCGAACAGTGGCTCCATCGGCAACGGTTTCAGCAATAGCGACCTGAGGGGTACCTACGTTGTGTCCATCTCAGGCAAGGATGTGAACACCGCTACAGGCAATGCGGTCCCATTTGCGATCGTGGGGAGCATAACGGCCAATGGCAGCGGTGGCATTCCGGCAGGGACGCTTGACATCAACGATCCAGGGAACACCGGCGTGAACCTCGGCCAAACGGTCAGCGGGACATATGGCATTACCCCAGATGGTCGTGGCGCCGGCACACTAAAGACTGCGGTCGGAAGCTTTGGCATTGATTTCGTTCTCACGTCAGGCAGCCATGGGCTGATCACCCGCTTCGACGCCAACGGGACCGGCAGCGGAACTCTCGACCTGCAAGGCAGCGCCTCCCAAAGCTCGCTGGCGTCTCTTGCCTTCTCTCTTTCCGGTGCTGACCCGGGCGGAAATCTTTTCGGGACCGTAGGAGCATTGACGCTCGATTCCTCGGGGAGCGTCAACGCGGGCACTCAGGATTTCAACGATGACGGTAGTTCTAGCGGCTCTTTAGCGGGGCCTGAAAGTCTCGTCGCACCATCCTTCTTAGTCTTAACCGAAGGTACTAATGGGACGGCACAGTTTACTTCCAACTTCGGTTCGTTTGGCTTTGACGTCTGGGTGATCGATTCAACACACCTGAAACTTATCGAGAACGACACTCAGAGTTCGGGATTCATTCTTGCCGGCGACGCTTTCACGCAGCAGACTTCCTTTCCCGCCGGTCAGTTGGTCTTTACGCTTGCCGGACTCGACTCTAGTAAGGGTCCCTTCGTCGCCGGTGGTTACGCAACTGCAACTTCCAACGGCGGCCTCAGCAATGGCGTTGAAGATTACAACGATGCTGGCACCGCCGACCGACAGACAAGCGTTGCCGGTAACTGCACTGCGTTTGTTGCGGGACGATGTCAACTGGCCGTAACCGGCTTCAGCAACGGCATCGCACACCCGGTGTTCGGGTTTGCCGCCTATCCTTCCAGCGGCGGCATTCTGTTGCTGGAAGATGACAGTCTGGGGTTAGCCCAGGGCACTGCCTACGCCCAAAGCGCGACGACATTCACTACCCCAGCGGGCTACGGGCTGAATCTCTCCGGTGTCAATGCCAACCCCAACTTCGAGGCTGCCTGGTCCGAAGTCGACGACATTGCACAGTTCAATGCCACCGGAATCGGCGCCAGCATGACCGGCACACTGGATGAAAATGACCTTACCACTCTAGTTCCGGATGCACCGTTGACCGGCAACTACATTCCGCAGGCCGTTGCGAATGGCAGCGGCTCGATCTCTGTGACCGCAAACGGAACGCTTATCGGCGGTTTGTCTCTCGTGTACTACGTGGTGGACGGCTCAACTGTTCTCTTCATCGAGAACGACTCCAGCCAGGTCGCGGTGGGCGTCTTCCAGGCCCAGACATCTGGGTCAAGGGAGAAATGAAAATGAAAATGAAAGACACTCTTCTCTTATTGGCTACACCATTCTTCACAACGGAATGTGAGAGGTTCTCTTTTTGTATACGGTACCGTACTATTCGTCTGGCCGACTAAAGCAGAGCAATAAAGTAAAGGGTATGCTGTGCTGATCCAGTTCATTCCTTTGTTCACCTCCATTCGACCGACCATTGAAACCCTGCCATGGTGTGACGTGTCAGCCTAACGCACTGAAAAAGTTAAACTTGAGACCGTGACATAGATCACTGCAAGTCTTTCTATGCTTATGGGTAGCGTTGTAGTTTCATCCTAGGCAGTTTCGGACGTAGCAGTCGCGCCACCATGATTCCGCGACGCATGTAGGAACTCCGAAACTCTTAACTGCCACGTTTCCGCACCAACGGCCGACCGCCGTGTTCACGAACAGCGGTTTCTTGGGAGTGGAAAATTGGCATCCACCGCGGCACTTTCTAGTTTTTCTTCTTCTTCTGTCTCACGTCCACCTCAGTGGTTAACTTCCGACGAAGCCTCCCGTTACCTGAAGGTCAAGACGCGCACACTGCTGCTCTGGGTTCGCCAGGGCAAAGTGCAGGCGTTCGCCTTGTCAGGAACGAAGCGGAGGGTCTGGCGATTCCGGGTCGCAGACCTCGACACTGCATTGCTGGCGAACCCCGTGTTACCATCCGTCCCGCTGTCCGTGTCTGCTGAAGGGAGGAGAAATTGAAAGCAGCACGGGGATCTGTAGTTTGGAATCAACGTTTCGGAACATGGAATTTCCTGTGGGTTGAAGATGGCCGGCGTCGCTCCAAGGTCATCGGCACTTTGCAGGAATACCGAACAAGGGAAGCAGCAGAACAGGCGGCCGAAGGCGTGCGACGAAAGGTCATGAATCGGCCTGATGATGCACTGCCAACCGTCCGCTGTTTGGTTGAGGAATTCCGGCAGGAGAAGATGCCAGAACGATTCAGCACGCGCCGTGGCTACAATGCGTGGCTCAACAATCACATCCTGCCGCGCTGGGGCAGTTCTGTGATCACCGGTCTCCAGGCGCGGCCGGTGGAGTTGTGGTTGCGATCCTTACCGATTGCACCCAAGAGCAAGGCTCACGTCCGTGCGCTGATAAAGGCACTGTGGGATTACGCGATGTGGCGGGGTGAACTTCCGGTTCAACGCAACCCGATGGAACTGGTCAGAATCGTGTGCGCGTCGAAACGGCAGAGGAAACCGCGGAGCCTGACGGTGGAAGAGTTCCAAAAGTTCGTTCAGCAACTCGAGGAACCGTTCCGCACGATGGCGCTGGTCTGCGTGTGCTTCGGGCTACGCATCAGCGAGTGCTTGGCGCTGAAGTGGTCAGACGTGGACTGGCTCAACGGAAGGCTCAGCGTGGAACGCGGCATCGTTCGTCAGAACGTTGGCGACGTGAAAACCGCCAACTCACAAAAGACGATGAGCATAGACGCTGAACTGCTGGCGATCCTGAAAGCATGGAAGCAGGCAAGTCAGTTCTCAGCGGCCGAGGATTGGATGTTCGCTTCCCCAACAAAACTTGGGCGCCTACCGTGGTCGTATCCGCGCGTCTTGCAGGTGTTCTACAAGGCAGCGGAGGATGCGGGCATCGGGCACCTGAGCACCCACACCATGCGGCACAGCTACCGGTCTTGGTTGGACGCGGTAGGAACTGGCATAGCGGTGCAGCAGAAACTGATGCGCCACGCGGACATCAGGACCACAATGAACGTTTACGGGGATGTGGTCACCGACGAGATGTCGCAGGCCCATTCCAAGGTGGTGCGTTTGGCCATTTCAAAGCCTCAGTGATTTGTGGTGATTTGATGGCCCGTAAGTGCTTTAGAATGTGGCGGAGAGGGTGGGATTTGAACCCACGATACCCGTTAAGGTATGTCCGCTTTCGAGGCGGATCGTTTCAACCACTCACGCACCTCTCCGCAACGCGGGCGTCAGGCTTCAGGCGTCGGGCTTCAGGAAAAGCCAACGACTACCGACCAATGACTACCGACGATTTCTAAAGAACGTTTGCAATAGTTCCGCACTGCGGCCTGCCAGGACTCCTGAGCGAACTTCCATCTGATGATTCAGTTTTGGGTGGTTCAGAACCTCCATCACCGAACGCACCGCGCCCGCTTTGGGGTCGTCGGCTCCGTACACCAGGCGCTTGATTCGAGCATGAACCAGCGCTCCGGCGCACATCGCGCACGGTTCAATTGTAACAAACAGTTCGCAATCTCCCAGACGATGGTTACCCAGCGCGGCACCCGCCTCACGTAGGGCGGTGATCTCAGCGTGGCCCGCGGGATCGGAGTCTGTAATATTGCGATTCCATCCGCGAGCGACGATGTTGCCCTGGTGGACGACGACTGCGCCCACGGGAACTTCTCCGGCGTCGAGCGCGCGTTGGGCGGCGCGGAGAGCTTCTTCCATGAAGATCTCGTCGTTGGTCGTTGGTCGTTGGTCGTTGGTCATTGGTCGCCGGTGGCCGGTCGCGGGTTGCCGGACAACACCTTATCAGTAGAGCTTTGATTCGTATTCGTGTTCAACTATCAGGATTTACTTAGCCGGGAATCGAAGGAGGATTGGCTTGCTGAATTGCTCGTTCGGTTTGAGTTTGCCTTCGTCATCGATCTTACCCCAGCCCACATTGGCCGTCACGTAGATCATGCCATCGACTTCGATGGCGTGAGTGGGTTCTCCCAGGCGCGGTGTGGCTTGCTCGACGACTTCCAGCGAGGTGATCGAAGTTTGATCTGGATTCAGGCGCAGGCGGATGATGCGCTCCGGGTCTGTCCCATTCTGCACGCCGATCAGTGAATCTCCGCTGAGGAAGAGCCCGTCGAGTCCGGTGACCGCGAGGTTCTCGGGATGCGGCAAATATTTAACCTTCCCGCCGGCAAGATCGATGACAGCGATTCCGATAGTGTAGTCCGCAACGAATATACGCTTGCCGTCGCTGGCTAGCGCGGGAGTCTGTGGAGAGAAGAGGCCGTCGGCAATCTTTTCCAGTTTGGCGGAATTCAAGTCACCGGCGACACGGTAAACTCCGCCGCCCAGGCCGTCGGTGACATAGACCGTTCCATCTTTCGTGACCGACATATCACCGAACAGACCCGGGGCTCCGCTCGCGAGATCAAAGCGCTTCATCACTTTGCCGCTCATCGGATCGATGGCAACCAATGCCGTTTTTCCTTGATCTTCTTTTGGCAGACCTGCGAAGCCGGGGAAGGCGGCGATGGTAATCCAGATCAGCTTGCGTTTGGCGTCGGCAGAGACGGCGGCTACCGGCCACTGGCGGATGCTGGCCTCGAGAGGAATTTCTTGCAGCGCGCAATCGGCTCCGGCAGTTTTTGGTAGGGCGGCACGATAGAGCGTGTGGTGCTGGATGCTGGAGACCACAAAGGTCTTGGCGTCGGCCAAGTAAGTGAGGTCTTCCGGCATCAGGTCGACAATAGGAAGCGTGCAGGCGATTTCCGTTTTAGAAATTGGTTTGGATTGCGCATCCATACGCGCGGCGATTGGCTGGAAGTCTTTGTCCCCGGCGAGCGGTTTCAGGTCGTCATCTTTGGTGACATCGTAGGTGAGTCCGGTCGCGGCGTAGCGATCCATCCACTTAAGCGCTTCTGCTTTATTTCCAAGGTGAGTTTCGACCGACGCCATGCGCAGCATGTAGATGGGCGTAGGCGTTGGCAGTTCGTTGCCGATTTCGATCAGGGACTCGCGAAGGGATTTCCAGTCCTGCTGCTTCGCAAAGGCGCTGGCCTTCTTGTTGAGCTCCATGAAGTGAGCGTGATCGAGTGCGAGACAGGGAAGACTCAGGAAAAGTAAGGCGATGTTGGCAAGTTTAAGCATCGGCTTGATAGACGGTTTGCTCGGAGTTTGGAGAGCACGCCTGATGTTAGTTCGGATTCGCGGCCTTTTGGCCGACGGCGATCGCATCCTGCATTTGGCGAAAGAGGTCGCCGATGGCGCCTGGGGAGTGAGAGACAAACAGAGTATTGCTCTTGTCCTGCGCGCCGATTTCTTTCATGGTGTCGAGGTATTGCGTGACCAGCACCAGCATCATGACATCTTTCGGGGTGGTGCCTTCGACCGCAGCGGAGAAGGCTTCCACCGATTGCTTCAGTCCTTCGATAATGGCTTTGCGCTGGTTGGCGATGCCTTGGCCCTGTAGTGCTTTGCTTTCCGCTTCCGCCTCGGCTTGCTTCACTTTCAGGATCTTCTCGGCTTCTCCGCGGGCACTGGCGGCGACCTGCTCGCGCTGCGCGGCGTTGATCTCGTTCATGGCGGCTTTCACTTTCTCGTCCGGCTCGATGTCGGTGACCAGCGCCTGATCGATCGCGTAGCCGTAAGTCTTCATCACATCGTCCAACCCCTCTTTAATCGCCACCGCTATATCCGACTGCTGCAGGAAGGCATCGTCGAGATTCATCTTCGGTACGTGCCCGAGGATGACATTGAACACGTAGGAGGAAATCTGCTGGCGCGGGTTGGCCAACTTGTAGAACGCTTCATAGACCTTGTCGGGAATGACGTGATACTGCACGGAAACGGGAATCTTCACGAAGACGTTGTCTTTGGTCTTCGTTTCGACGTCGAGAGCGAGTTGCTGTACGCGAAGATCGATGCGCGCGGCGATCTGGTCGAGCCACGGCAGCTTGAAATTGATTCCGGCATTGGCGATGCGCAGAAACTTCCCCATCCGCTGAATGACGACTGCTTCGGCGGTGCGCACCTGGAAAAACCCGCTGAGAATCGTGCCGACGAGAAATAAAGCAACGATGCCGTAGAAGAAGACGGTAATCGCTTGCGAAGCATCCATTGGGAAGCCTCCGTAATTGTGTAGGGACGAGGTCAGAATAAGGCAGGGAAGAAGCCCGGGAATAGTGTTAGGGAAGGTCACCGTTGCCGGCGGGACGCCGGCGCTACTGGAGGACGGGCGCGGACGCCCGTCCTCCATCGCATTTACAGAGCTGTGCAGACGGCTTTGACTTCGGTGTATTGCTCCAACACTTCTTTGCCCATCTCACGTCCCCAGCCGGACTGCTTGTATCCGCCAAAGGGTAGAGCTGCGTCGAAAATGTTGTAGCAGTTGATCCACACTGTGCCGGCGCGCAGTTTCGCGGCGAGGCTGTGCGCTTTCTGTATGTCGCGGGTCCAGATGCCGGCCGCGAGACCGTAGACACTATCGTTGGCTTCAGTGGCGAGTTCTTCGGCATTGCGGAAAGGAATCGCGGTCACCACCGGCCCGAAGATTTCTTCCTGCACGACTTTCATCTTTGGATTGGTATTGACCAGTACGGTTGGCTTCACGAAATAGCCTTGATCGCCGTGACGTTCGCCGCCGGTTACCGCTTTTGCGCCCTCGGAGAATCCGGACTCAAGGTATCCGCAGACGCGGTTAAGTTGTTCTTCCGAAACCAATGGCCCCAGGTCGTTCTTGGAATCCCAGCCGGGCCCGACATTGATCTTCTTGGCGTTTTCGGCGACGCCTTCAACTACTTTGTCGAACACTTTGTCCTCGACATAGAGTCGCGAGCCGGCGCAACAGCACTGTCCCTGGTTGAAGAAAATCGCGCTGGCGGATCCTGCGATTGCGGAGTCGAGATCGCTGTCAGCAAAGATGACATTCGGCGACTTGCCACCGAGTTCAAGCGAAACTTTCTTCAAGTTTCCCGCGGCAGCCTGCAGAATCAGTCTGCCAACTTCGGTGGAACCAGTGAATGCAACTTTGTCGACGTCGGGATGGGCGGAGAGTGCGGCGCCGGCCGTTTCGCCGTAGCCCGGAACGATGTTCACCACGCCGTCGGGGAATCCTGCTTCCTGAATGAGTTCGCCCAGGCGGAGGCTGGAAAGCGGCGTCTGCTCAGCTGGCTTGAGAACCACCGTGCAGCCCGTGGCTAGTGCGGGGCCGAGCTTCCAAGCGGCCATCAGGAGAGGGAAGTTCCACGGAATGATTTGCCCCACCACACCGACAGGTTCACGCAACGTATATGCCAGATATTTGGTGCCGGGGGTGTAGGGAACGGATAGGGGAATGGTCGTGCCCTCGATCTTCGTCGCCCATCCTGCCATGTAACGAAACAGATCGACTGCGAGCGGAATGTCGGCAGCGCGGGCCACTTTGAAGGGCTTGCCGTTATCGAGCATTTCGAGTTCGGCAAGTTCATCCAGATTTTGTTCGATCAGGTCAGCCAGCTTCCAGACAAGTCGTCCGCGCTGGCTGGCGTTCAGTTTTGACCATGGGCCGGTTTCAAAGGCGGCGCGGGCTGCTTTCACCGCGCGGTCGATATCTTCGCGATCGCCCTCGGCGACTTGGGCGAGGACCTCTCCGGTTGCCGGATTGTAGGTGGCAAACGTTTTGCCGGACGCAGCTTCCACCCACTGGCCGTTGATCAGAAGTTTGTGTTTCTGGGATACGAAATTGGAGGCCTTGTCGGCCGGCATTTTGAGCGCTGTAGCCATGTGTTCCTCCTCGATGTAGACGTTGAGGGAGCGGAGAATAAGACAGTGATCGGAAGGGCGCGGGAACGGCGTCCTGCGTCTGGCGGTGCACCATCCTCAACGGTGAGGGGGATTGTAACTCTTTTTTGCGACAACGGGATGAACAAGAAGAGAGACGCAGCAAAGCTGCGCCTCTACAGGAAGTGGAATAGATCAGGCGGCTTTTTTCGGGACTTTCGCGCCCTTCTTGCGGGCTTCGGAAAGACCGATGGCGATGGCTTGTTCTCGGCTGGTTACTTTCCCGCCTTTGCCACCTTTTCCAGAGCGAAGCGTGCCGCGCTTTTCGCGGTGCATGGCGCTGGCGACGCTTTTGCCGGCGGCTTTCCCGTATTTTCGTGTCCCCGATTTCTTGCGTCCCGCAGAAGTTTTCTTGGCTGGCATGGAATTCCTCCGGCACTTGGAGGCGTGAGCGTTATGCCGGGTTGCCCATTTACGATATGCAGATGCAACCGATCATTCTGAAACAAGACCTGGCAAAAGAATTCCGCACCGAGGAACGATGCTTCATCTTTGAAAGCCTCAATGGTTCGAACGATTGTCTCTCGGTCGCTCGAGCGCGCGTGCAGCCTGGCATTACCACGCATTGGCATGCGGTTAACGGGACGGTCGAACGCTACATCGTTGCTGAGGGCAAAGGGCGCGTGGAGGTGGGCGATCTCGAGTCAGAGGACGTTGGCGCGGGGGACGTGGTTTTGATCCCGGCGGGCGTGCGCCAGCGAATTACCAATACTGGCAGCACCGACTTGGTCTTCTATTGCGTATGTACTCCGCCGTTCGAGCAAAAGAACTACCAGGATCTGGAGGAGTAAGCCTACAAAGCTTTCGGCAGATTCCAATGCTGTCGAACCGCCACCATGCGGAGTGCGAAGCAAGCGACTCCGCCCAGCACGGCTGAGACTGTCGGAGGCAATCCGAGTTTGCGGGCCAGGACCATTACGCTTGATCCGAATAAAGCTGCGGTTGCATAAATGTCGGTGTGGAGGACGGCAGGAATTTGCGCCAGGAAAATGTCGCGAATCGTTCCACCGCCCACGCCAGTGATGGTGCCGAGCAGGACGGCGATAAAGGGATTGATCTCAAACGTCAGCGCCTTCCGCGTTCCCGCAACCGCGAACAAAGAAAGTGCGGCAGCGTCGAGAGTGATGATGACGGGCATGGGAATTGCGCGCGCGAAGGGATGGAGGAGAAATACGAGGGTACCGGCGAAAAACGCGGTCGCGGGATAGCGCCAGTCGCGAAGGGAAGCCGGGGGAACGTCGCCAATCAGCAGATCGCGGACCACGCCTCCAGCAAGCGCCGTGGCGAATGACAAGACCAGCACGCCGAGCAGATCGAGATTTCCGGCAATCGCTGTCAGCGCACCTTCGAGGCCGAACAGGAACGTACCTGTGAGGTCGGCGACCAGCAACAGCCTGTCGGAGGCGCGCTTCATGATTTGTGTGGAATTCCCAGGCATGGCGCGATCATTTTACGAACTGGGTCGCCGTTGGCGGGAAGGGTGAAATCAAATTGGAGTGGAGCACCCTCTTTTGCGGGACTCACCGTAATGGTCAACGCATGACGCTGCGGCGCGGAAGACGTGATTTCACGCGCCTCAGCGGGAAGCAGTGCGAACGAAAAGACGAACGAGTCGGATTCGACGTAGTAGCCCGAGAAATGGTGAGACCATGCGTTTTTGCCCAGCGCGACGCGAAGCTTTCGGCGCTCGCCTAAGCCTCCGGGGCCTTCGAACGGATCGGCTTCGAACCGCACTTGTTTTGGAGTAAAGACAAGATTGATCCGCGGCCCGTCGGAATCGGAACGACATTCGATCTGCAATTCGGCTTTCGTGCTCAGGCCTGCGTGGACAGCGTCTCCGCTCAGTCGCGCCTGTTTGAGCGGGTTATTGGGGTAAGGCACTTCAATCTTCCAGGTGGCTGGGACGCTTTGCGCGTGGCTGACGATCGACATCAGGAGGCCAAGCACAGCGAGCGGAAATCGCGAAGGTCTGGTTGAGAACATAAAAAGTGCGTCTTACTTTGCCACCGTGGCGTAAGTGCGCAGAGCCATGACTCGGCTGCGCAAGGCTTCCACGTTATCAAGGTTCACCGATACTCCGATCAACGTACCGCCCTTCTGGCGCCAGGGCGCGGTCTGAAACTTCTTTTCCGATTCGCGAAAGGCCAGCCACTGGCGTTGCGCGCTCCGCAATAAATCGCGTGACGCCGGGTCAAGGCTCTTCATCAGCGTCTGATATACCTTGTTCAATTCCGCGTCCCACGCAGCGTAGGCCTTGGCGGCGCAATCCGTCTGGCCAACCGTGCTTGCGCCCGCGGGACTTTGAAGACAAATGTCCAGGCTCTGGTCGATGGGATCTTTGGTTTCTTGCGCGCTGGCCACGCAGCTCACAAGAAACACGATGACCGCAAGCAATCGGATTCGTGACATTGCATCTCCCCCGAGCGTGGCAGGAAGTCTACAAATGGAAGGAAAAGGGTGTCAACGTCCTGATACTCAGGCTCGCGGTTGGGGAGCGGGGCCAGGCGGAAGAATCTCAGGTTCATCGGAACTTAGGCGCTGGTGAGTTACAAACAACATAGCCGCGGTCCATGTTGGAAACAAATCAAAACCGGGCAGGAGTTCCGCCAGAAAAGACGGCAGGAACGCCCAATGCCAACCGAGCAAACGAATGAGCGCTGCCCCCACGAGGAGATCAAGTGCCGTATCGGCCGGGGAGACGCCTCCGGCAGCGAACAAAGGCAGCGCGCCAATTTGCAAGGCGTCCGCCGCCACAGCCACGATCCATGCCGTCCGTAGTTCCGGCGACTTCAGCGACTTGAAATAATTCAGAAATCTCATCCCCATGTCCACCTTTAAAAAATTCTAGGCTTTCTATTAGATGCCTGCAACGGCAGATGTGACCCCTGACATCGAAACAGGTCCGACAGATCTTCAAATCTAAAGTACCGCGTGAAGGGGTGGTCTATGCCGTTTCGTCTGACCAGGTTTCTGCTAGTGACACTTGTTGCGTTCTGTGCTGTCTGTGGGGCTGCGCAGGAGCAGCCTTCCGGACCCGTCATCAACATCAGCGTGTCGGGCAATATCGATGCAATCAACTATCACGCTCGCAAGGCGACTAAGGTCGATTTTGTGGGCACGGCGCTCTTACCTCGGGCGGTTGGAGAGGCCAGGGTGGATAGCCAAGGCGGAAGTGTAGGCATTGCTGCCGAATTCAAAGGACTTGAAGCTCCCTCGAAATTCGGTCCGGGATACCTTGTTTATGTTCTATGGGCGCTTAGCCCGGAGGGAAGAGCCAACAATCTGGGACAACTGGTTGTAAAAGACGGCAAGAGCCAGATACGGGTCACGACCAAACTGCAGAACTTTGCCATGATGGTCACGGCAGAACCCTATTTCGCGGTTGTGTTTCCCAGCGAACAGGTCGTCCTGGCGAATAAAGCGCGCAGCGACACGAAGGGCGCGGTCACGGAAATAAATACACAGCTTCTGCAGCGCGGCCACTACGAGGACGCGGGGCTAGTTTCAGAACCCTCAAAGTCCACGCTCTCTCTCGATCTTTTGCAGGCTAGAAACGCGGTTCAGGTAGCGAAATGGCAGAAGGCGGACAAGTACGCTCCGGAATCTTTCTCGAAGGCAGAGCAGGCTCTGGCGCAGGCGGAGGATTACGAAAAGCGTAAGCAGGGGAATGCGATCTCGACGGCCGCGAGAAATGCGGTGCAAGCTGCGGAAGATGCGCGAGCTCTTTCTCTGAGACGCCAACAGGAAGAGAAACTCGCCGACGAACGGAAAGCCGCCGCTGACGCCCAAGCGGCTGAACAACAAAGGACTGCGGATGCGCAGGCCGCGGCCGCAAAAGAGGCACAGGCCCGCGCAGAGGCGCAGGCAGCCACCGAACAAGAGGCGGCGGCTCGCGCTCAGGCTCAGGCGGAGGCCCAGCAACAGGCTCGAGCGCGCGAAGCCGCCGAACAACAAGCTCAGCAGCAACGCGAGGCTGCGGCGCAAGCCGAGCGGGAAAAGCAGGAGCTCCGAGCAAAATTGCTCGATCAGTTCAATCGGGTTCTCCCCACGACCGACACTCCGCGTGGGTTGGTCGTCAACATGGGCGACGTCTTGTTCGATACCGGGAAATCTGATTTAAGGCCCGCCGCCCGCGAAGCGTTGGCCAAGCTCTCGGGCATCGTGCTGAATTATCCGTCGCTGCAGTTGACGATCGAAGGGCACACCGACAGCACCGGCACCGACGAATTCAATCAGACGCTGTCGGAAAAGCGAGCCGATGGTGTACGCGATTATCTGGTGGGCCAGGGATTGAGGGCCGACAAGATCGCCGCCAAGGGAATGGGGAAACTCATGCCGGTTGCTGACAATGCGACGGCTGCCGGGCGCCAGAAAAACCGGCGCGTGGAGATCATCGTCGCCGGTGAAGTGATTGGAACCCAGATCGGCGCGGGCCAGGACAACCAGTAGCGAAGTAGACAAACGAACCCAAAGCAAATACCCTCGCCTTTCCCGCGAAGATGTTGACAGGTCTTCGCGGGATCGGCGATGGTCACCACACACGAATCGGTCCCGAAACAGGATTCAGGCAACGCAGTCCTGACGGCAGCGGGCGTCCTGCTTTTTGTCGCAGGCGCAGCCTTACCAATTATTCTCACTCCTCATCCTTGGATGTCCGCACTACGCTGGGCCGGCCTGCTCGCTTTATTGATAGCCAGCATTCGGCGGCGATCGATGACCCGCTGGATCCTGCTAGCCATGCTGGTGGGCGGCGAAATTGGAGTCGACCGTCCACAATTCGCCGAGCACCTGCGCGTTTTCAGCGACATATTCCTCCGCCTGATCAAGACGATCGTGGCCCCCCTCATCTTCGGTACGCTCGTGACCGGAGTGGCAGGACATGGAGATTTGCGCAGCGTCGGCCGCATCGGCCTCAAGAGCCTGATCTACTTTGAGGTGATCACCACTCTCGCGCTCCTGATCGGCGTTGGGGCGATCAATATAAGCCGTGCGGGAGAGTCGCTCACCACCGTGCAAACGAGCGCAGAACCCGTTCTCAGCGCTGCGCCATTGCACTGGGATGAGTTCCTGCTGCACGTTTTTCCGGAAAACATCGCCAAGTCGGTAGCCGAAGGACAAATTCTCCAAGTCTCGGTCTTCGCCATTCTTTTTGGAATCGCCTTGGCCCGCGTTCCTGAACCGAAGCGGGCGCCGATGCTGAAGTTCGCGGAGTCGCTGACCGAGACCATGTTTGCCTTCACCAATATTGTGATGTATTACGCGCCGGTCGGAATTGGGGCTGCCATGGCGTACACCGTTGGACACCTGGGTATCTCGGTGTTGCTGCCTTTGGCGAAACTCCTTTTGACGGGCTACGCGGCCCTGATCGCGTTCTTGCTACTGGTTTTGCTTCCTGTTTTATTGATCGCACGACTTCCTCTTAGAAGATTCCTGCGAGCGGTGTCGGAACCCGCCACCATTGCATTCGCTACGAGTACCTCCGAGGCCGCTTTGCCTCGGGCCATGGAGGCGATGGAAGCGTTCGGGGTTCCGAGACGAATCGTCGCTTTCGTTATCCCTGCGGGATACAGCTTCAATCTTGATGGATCGACTCTCTATCTCTCTCTGGCGTCGATCTTCGTGGCCCAGGCTGCGGGGATTCACATGACCTGGGGGCAACAACTATTCATGGTCTTCACGCTGATGATCACGAGTAAAGGTGTCGCCGGAGTCCCCCGGGCGGTGCTGGTGGTGTTGCTGGCGACGGCCGCAACCTTTCGCCTTCCAACTGAGCCGATCTTTCTGATTCTCGGCATCGACGCGTTGATGGACATGGCACGCACCGCGGTGAACGTAACCGGAAACTGTCTCGCCTGCGCGGTGATTGCTCGCTGGGAGGGAGTACTCGACACCAGTTCGGAAGTCCTGCAAATTCCCGAAGGCGGCGCGCTTTAGGGCAGCCTCTTGTCACTAATGATGTCACTGCAAGAGCACTCCCATCTCTCAAGCGAGGTGTGATATATCTTGCCCGTTTGCAGTAAAATTCCCCATTTTCATCGGAGGTCTTGAGAAAGATGAAGCGAAAACTTTTCAGCTCTGCCGCAGTGATTGGCTTGCTGCTGGCGATGTCGTCGCCCTCACCTGCGGCGGGCAAGCACCCTCAGATCGAGGACGCGCTGGCTGCTTTGCATAACGCCAAGAATCATCTGGAGCATGCGGCTCACGATTTCGGCGGGCACCGGGTCGACGCTATCAAGGCGATTGACGAGGCTGATCGTCAGTTGCGCATCTGCATGCAGTATTAATCTCCGTGGCTGGTCAGGCTTACTTGGGGGAGCCTGACCACAAATCCGCTCTGTATTTCTCGCCGCGTTCGTTTCCAATTACCCATTTGCCGCGCCGGTAAATACGGGTTTGATATCGACCACGGGCGTGCCATCGATGGCTTCCAGCGGGCCGACTTTGATCCGGTTGCCCGCCAGTTCGAGAACCGTGACGCGATGTAAGCCGAGCGGGTTGGGACGATCTGGCGACCGCGTGGCGAAAACTCCCGCGAGAGCGGCGTCCTTGCACCCGCGAGGATGCACTTTCAGCACGTCCCGGCGTGCTTGGTGAAACCAAGTGATCACAATAATTTCCTGCCCCACCTCGATGCTTTCGAGGCCCTCAACGATCTCGGGCTGGAATTCGAGCCATGCGTCGGGTGCTCCTTCTTTTCCTTGCCGAGGCGCATTCTTCCGGTCGCGCAGCGTCGATCGAACAAAGGCAATTGGCCTGATTCTGTAAGTCTCGTCGTCTTGCGTCAGAGCACCCTCCGAATATTTCTCAAGTCGGCAGCGAAACGCTCGGCGAATTCTGCCATTTCTACTAAACTAAATAGCAGACTGGGGATCTGACAAATTGCCAAAGCTGAAGGGATGTCTTCGTCCTGCAGATGTCTTCTTGTTTTTCATATTCATCGCCGCCACGACCGCGGCGCAGTCTGTTCCGTCGGAGTTCGTGAGCGGCCTGAAATGGCGCTTGCTGGGCCCATTTCGCGGTGGACGAGTCGCCGCCGTCGCCGGGGTTCCCGGGAATTCCACCACCTTTTACTTCGGCTCAGTGAACGGAGGCGTTTGGAAAACCACCGACGCCGGCACCGTCTGGAGGCCGATCTTTGATGGCCAACCAGTAGCCTCGATCGGTGCGCTGGCAGTTGCGCCTTCCGACCCTAATACGATCTACGTCGGTACAGGGGAGAGCGATATTCGTTCGAGCCTGTCTTTCGGCAGGGGCGTTTTCAAGTCGACCGACGCGGGGAAGAGTTGGACACACCTGGGACTTGACGAAACGCGCCACATCAGCCGCATCGTGGTCGATCCGCAGAATCCTAATGTCGTCTACGTCGGCGCCTTGGGACACGTATATGCCCCCAATGAAGAGCGCGGTGTTTTCAAATCCACTGACGGCGGTGCGCACTGGAAGAAAGTTCTCGATCAAGGGAAAGAAATCGGAGTATCGGATTTATCCATGTGCGCTTCCAATCCGCAATTGCTGTTCGCGGGAACGTGGCATACGTGGCGTCCTCCATGGAGCACCTATGGCCCCATCGATGGTCCCGGCAGCGGGCTTGTTCCGCTCAACGAACGGAGGCGAATCGTGGTCGCGCCTTGAGGGTCATGGCTTGCCCGACGGCGACTGGGGGCGCGTGGGAGTAGCGGTTGCCTCTGACGGCAAACGCGTCTACGCGCTGCTTCAAGCCAAGCAATCGGGGCTGTATCGCTCCGACGACGGGGGCGATACGTGGGTTCTCGAGAACTCCGATTCCCGACTCACCGGTCGCGCGTGGTACTTCAACAGCATTACCATCGATCCCAGCAATCTCGACGTCATCTATATGCCTAACGTCGCTCTTTATCGTTCTGAAGATGGCGGGAAGAGCATCTCCATTGTGCGGGGCGCGCCCGGCGGCGACGACTATCACCAGATTTGGATTGATCCCAAGAACTCTTCGAGTATGGTTCTGGGCACGGATCAGGGCACAACCATCAGCCTCGATCGAGGACAGACTTGGACCAGTTGGTATAACCAGCCGACAGCGCAGTTGTATCACGTAACGACCGACAACCAGTTTCCCTATGTCATCTATGGAACCCAGCAAGATAGCGGCAGCGCGGCGCTTCCCATTCGCACCGATCACGGCCAGATCACTCCGCGAGATTGGTTCCCTGCGGGCGGTAGCGAGAGTGGTTACATGGTTCCGGATCCGAGCGATCCGAACATTGTCTTTCTGACCAGCAGCTACGGCGGTGTGGCGCGCTATAACCGTCACACTGGGTTCAGCCAGGACGTGAGCCCATGGCCGGTGTCGACGTTTACCAGTGAGATCAACGAACGCAAATATCGCGCAGGATGGGCGCCGGTGCTCGTGCTTTCCCCTCTCGACTCGAAGACGATGTTTTTCGGAACGCAGTACGTGATGAAAACTTCGGATGGAGGCTTGCACTGGGAGACCGTCAGCCCCGATCTCACCGGCGCTGAAGGGAAGTCTGACGGCAAGACGCAGGGTACTCCTTCACTGCCGGATGCCAAGCGCCAAGGCTACGGAGCCTTGGTTACGATCGCGCCCTCGCCTCTCAACCGCGAAGTTTTGTGGGCGGGAAGCGACACGGGAATGATCCACGTCACGCGTGACGGCGGAAAGAATTGGAAGAACGTCACTCCTCCGGCACTTAGCGACTGGAGTCGGATTTCGCTGATTGAGGCATCGCGTTTCGATCCCGCAGTCGCCTACGCGGCGGTGGATCGCAGCCGCCTCGATGATGAGACCCCGTATCTTTATCTGCACCCGCGACTACGGAGCAACCTGGCAAGCGATCACCAATGGCATTGCTACTCCTGCATTCTTGCGCGCCGTTCGTGAAGATCCCAAAAGCAAAGGACTTCTTTACGCCGGAACTGAGTTCGGTATCTACATTTCGTTCGATGACGGAGATCACTGGCAATCGTTACAACTTAATCTTCCCGTCACTTCGGTTCGTGACCTCGTCATCCACGATGATGATCTCATTGTGGCGACTCACGGCCGCTCGTTCTGGGCGCTCGATAACATTACGCCGCTGCGCCAGGTTGCCGAGGCGCAGCGGTCCGCCGCTGCGTGGCTTTATCGTCCCGCCGTGGCATTTCGCATCGACAATGACGCCTTCGTAGGAACTCCTTTGCCGCCCGAGGAACCAACGGCGGAGAATCCCCCAAACGGTGCGTTGATCGACTACTTCTTGAAGGCACCGGTGCAGTCGGTGAAATTGGAGATATTCGACAACCAACAGCAGCTTGTTCGCAGCTTTACCTCGGAACGTAAAGATACGACGAAGCATTTATCGCTGCCCGTCGCGGAGCGCTGGATTCCCAAGCCACAGTTACTCGAAACGACTAGCGGCATGCACCGGTTCGTATGGGATTTGACTTGGAGAAGCTCGGGCGGTCCGGACGCCGACGAGGACGCTGACTATCGCAATCCGCGCGGCCCCAAAGCTGTGCCGGGAACGTATCAGGTGCGCCTCACTGTTGACGGGCAGACACAGACCCAATCCCTGCAAGTGAAGATGGATCCGCGAGCGGCATCGACCCCCGACGTGCTGGCGCAGCAATTGGAATTGGGCCGGAAGATCTTCGGCGAAACGCTCGAATCGCGCCGCGCTATCGCTGAGATCACTCAGGTGCAGAAACAACTCGGAGAAGCGCAAGAGAAGACGCAAGACGCAAGGCTGAAAAAGACTTTGACCGACGCCCAATCGGAAATCGGTTTGATTCTTTCCAACAAGGCAACCCAAGGACTGCAAGAAGCCTACTCCGATCTCGCTTCCTCCCTGAGGGTGGTTGAAAGCGGAGACCGGCCGATACCGTCGCAGGCGATCGAGCTCTACAACCAATCGAGCGCGCAGGTGAAGAAACAAATCCAGCAATGGACTTCCTTCAAACAATCCCAATTACCGAAACTCAACGAAGAGTTGCGGCACGCCAACTTGACGCCTATTGCCGTGGCAGAGATTGAAAAGGAAGTGGAAGATTTGATGACGCAATGACGCACGGCTTCGGCTGCAAAATGAAAATAGCGGTCGAGGATGAACTCTCGACCGCCGAAATTCTACCCGCCGCTCAGGGGCGAGCTTCGTAAACAATATTGAAGGGGGTTTCGGTCGCGCGCCGGAAGCGAGTGAAGCCCGCGCCCGTGATTACCTCTTTGATGCGCTTCTCCCCGGATTGTGCGCCCAGGCACAGGCCAACTTCCTGCGAGCGTGAGCAAGGCGTGCATAGCAACGTCGAGAACGAGTAGTACACACGTCCCACGGGATTGAGGTTGTCTTTCAGTTCGTCGTTCGCGAATGGCTCGACGATCATCCAGGTTCCATCTTCGCTCAGCGAGTTGCGAACGTGGGTGGCGGCTCCAACGGGATCGCCCATATCGTGCAGGCAATCAAAAACCGCGACGAAGTCGTAGTCTTTGCCGGGAAACTCTTTCGCCTTGGCCACTTCAAAGGTTACCCGATCGGCGATGCCCTCGCGTTTAGCGGTTTCGCGGGCTCCTTCGATGGACTTGTCGTGATAGTCGAATCCAAAGAAGTGGGAGTTGGGGAATGCCTTCGCCATTAAAAGCGTGGATGCGCCCTTGCCACACCCCACGTCGGCCACTCGTGCTCCTCGTTCAAGTTTGTGCTGCACCCCTTCGAGCGCTGGAATCCAGGTGGTGACCAGATTGGCTGCGTATCCCGGACGGAAGAATTTCTCGCAACCGTGAAACACGCCGTCATCATGCTCATGCCAGCCCATGCCGGCCCCGGAGCGGAATGAGTCAGCGATTCGCGGAACAGCCGCGAGTGAACCCAGCGCCAACTGGAAGGCGCCTGGCAGATAGGCCGGACTGTCTTCTTTGGCTAGAGCGAAAGCCTGTTCCTCGGTAAGACTGAACTTGTGCGTTTTTTCATCGTAGGTGACGTAACCGCCCGCCGCTTGCGAAGCCAGCCATTCGCGGACGTAGCGTTCGTCGGTTGAAGTCTTGGCGGAAAGTTCGGCTGAAGTCATGGGCTCGGCCGCGAGCGCCTTGTACAGTCCAAGCTTGTCTCCGATGACGACCATTCCGGCGTGCACCGCCGCCCCCAGATCGCCAACGAACCGCCCCATAAAAGCATTCAGTTTGTCCATGTCGATTGCCACAGGTACCCTCCTAGACGGTGAGGGCATTTTAGTGCAAGCAATGGAGGTCGTTTGTAAAAAAGGTGTAGAAGGTTTATCTGCTGGGAATTGACAAGTTTCCCGGCTTAGCCAGGAGACGGAAATAGCGGTTGGCTTTGTTCACATCTTTCGCAATCTGTTCTTTCAGCGCTTCGATCGAGGGAAATTTGATCTCGTCGCGCAGGCGGTCGAGGAAGCAAATCTCCACTTCAGTGTCAGGATTGAGTTCGATGGGATGGAAGTTCAAAAGATGGCTTTCGATGGCAAAGGACTCGGCACCGAACGTGGGACGATTCCCGACGTTTGTCACTGCGTCGAAACCTTCTCCCCCAACGCGCACGCGGGTGATGTATACGCCGTCGCGTGGAACCATTTCTTCGTACCGGCTGAGGTTGATGGTGGGTACGGTGTATTTCGATCCGTAGCCGCGTCCCCGGCCTGGCGTCGAAAGAATGCTGAAAGGCTTGCCGAGAAGGTGACGCGCCCGGTTGACGCGGCCCTCGCCCAATAGTTTGCGAATATGGCTGCTGGAGACGGGTTCTCCGCGAAGAGTCATCTCCGGATAAATCTTGACGTCGAATCCCATCTCGCGTCCCAGATCTGAGAGCATGGTCACATCGCCCAAGGCCTTGTTTCCAAAGCGGAAGTTGTAACCTTCATGCACTTCGCGCGCGTGCAGTCTATTTTTGAGAATCTCATCCGCGAATTGGTTCGGCGTCATTAACGAGAGATCGCGTGTGAAGGGCAGGAGAACCACGGCGTCGAGGCCAGTCTCTTCGAGCAGATGCAGTTTCTCGGGAGTAGGTGTAATCAGCTTCAACCCGGAATCGGGGCGCAGAATGCGGACTGGATGGGGTTCGAAGGTAACGGCGACAGCCTTGGCGCTCTCCTGCCGAGCACGCTCCACCATTTGCCGGATTACGTAACGGTGGGCGCGGTGCACGCCGTCAAAATTCCCCACACTCAAAATCGAGGGTCCGAAATCTGGTGGAATGTCTTCGAGCTTTCGAAAAACCTGCATGCGCGTATTTCCGATTTTCAATTGCCAATTGCCAATTGGAAATTGGCAATTCCTTTTAGATCTCAAACTCCAATTTCATGCCGTCATGCGATAGCCTCACATGTGGAGGCAAAGATGCGTTTGTGGCGTCATGCGGCAAATCGTGACAGATATGAGTGAAAAATGCGCGTTTCGGCTGCACCCGATCCACGATGCGCAACGAATTCTCGACCGTGGAATGGGTTGGATGGGGTTTATGGCGCAAGGCGTCAAGAAATAGGATTTCCAGTCCCTCCAACTGCGCAAACGATGCTTCGGGAATTTCGCTGAAGTCGGTGAGATAAGCAGCCGAGCCGAAGCGGAATCCGATGATCTCCAAGTCACCATGCATGACTTTAACCGGTTCAAAGCGCGCCCCGAAAAGCTCCAGCGGTCCTTCGATCTCATTCAGTTCAACCTGCGCGAGGCCGCCATACTTGTAGGTCGGATCGAAGATGTAGCGGAACATGTTGCGCAGGAAGTCCGCCGCGTCGGGCCGGGCATAGAGCGGAATTCTGTCGCGGCGATGAAAGCTCAGCGGGCGGAGGTCGTCGATCCCCAGAATGTGGTCTGCATGGGTGTGCGTATACAAGACGGCGTCGAGCGAGCGAATCTGCTCACGGATGGCCTGCTCGCGAAAATCAGGAGTGGTGTCGATGAGTACAGTCTTCCCGTTGTACTCAATCATTACCGAAGGGCGAGTACGCCGGTCGTGCGGATCGGGGGAATGGCAGACGACGCAGTCGCAACCGATCGTGGGCACACCCATCGACGTCCCGCTGCCCAACACGGTGAGCGTCGCCTTCATCGTCCCGTGGTTCCGGTACCTGGCGCGGCTTGTGGCGGACGAGCCAAAGCGTTGGTCACTTCGACATAGGCCATGCGCAGCTCATATAGACAGTTCTGAAGGAAGTTCTCTTCGGCGCTAGTGAGGTTGCCCTTGGTTTTTTCGGCAACAATGCTGAGCGTATCGATAGTTTGCCGCGCGCCGATCAAGTCGAGCCGAGGCTGCCCGCCTTCTTCGTGCATCATGCCGAGCTGCAGCATGGCTGTCATGTACAGTGACGCCATGAAGCGCTCGAAAGTCATTTCCAGCTCCTTGGCGGAGTGGCCGCTGAGTTCAACGCGCGCGTCCAGTTCTTTCGCGGATTTGTGGTAGGCGGCGGCTTGCTCCTGCTGCTCGGCCGCGGTTGGTGGAGGCGGCGCAGGTTCCTGCGCGCCCGCCTCTGGTTCTGGCGTAGCCGCGGTTGCCGCAGGCGCTGGCTCCGCGGGAGCTTCTACAGGCGGAGGCGGAGGCGCAGTCTGCTTTTCTTCCACAGTTTCTTGGCGCATTTCGCCGTCGGGTGTGAACAAGCGGCGATCGGTTACGGTAAAGCTGTCCTGTTTCTTCTCAGACATGGTTTGTCCTTAGAAAATGTTTTGGAATGGCAACTCTGAGACGATCGCCTCGCGGCCGCCGATCAGAACCTTCTTGCCGGGAGTTCCAGCCTCGCGGCGAATGTAGCCCAAGGCGACTTTCCGCTCCGACGAGTCGAGCGGCAGCGAAGCGGCGCTGGTGATCTCTCCAACATCTTTGCCGTCGAGTTCGATTTTCGATCCCGCAGCAGGCAAGTCGCCCAGGATTTCGAAACCGGTAAATTTCCGATGTACACTTCCGCGCGAACGGATACGCTCGACGATCTCCTGGCCGATGTAGCATCCCTTGCTGAAGTGCAGCGCCCGGGCTTGCTCGGTTTCCTGCGGCAAGTCGCGCTCGCGAATGTCCTGACCGTACCGCGGTATGCCGCTGGCGATGCGAAGGAACTCCAGCGCGGCCGGATCAACAGGTATCGCGCCCGCCTTGCGGAGTGATTCTGTCAGAGTGGAGGCGTTGTTTTTCCCCAGCCATAATTCGTAAGAGGCGACGCTGGGATTGTCGCCACGAACCAGGGTGAGAACGATGTCGTTCCAGGTCGCGTCGGCGAACTGCAGCGGCTCCAGATCCGGCACAACGATTCCGGCGATCCTTAAAATATCGCCAGACTTCGGTCCCGCTATGCCAGTGGCGCTGAGATCGCTGAGCGTCGCTACTTCCACGTCGTCCATGATGATGTAGCGGTCGAAAATCGCGAGAATCCGCTCCAATTGCGATTGCTCGACATCGACCGTGACGGAGTCCCCACGATTGTAGGCGTAGAGGTCTCCCTGAATATGTCCCTGCGGATTCAGCAGGAAGGCATAGAGGCCATGGCCGGCCGCAAGATCGCGGACATTGTTCGTGACCATGCCATTCAGCCAGCGCACACGATCGTCGCCACGCAGGGAGATCTTCGCGCGGGAACTTAAATCGTAGACACCACACCCCGATCGCAGGGCCGCGAACTCGTCGCGCAACCCCGTGTTATCCGTAGCTGTCTCGTTCTGTGAAGAGGCCACACTCATGGCTGAATACTTAATTATAGCGGACGAAATCGAAGTGGCGGGGACTCCGCCGAATGACAATACTCCCGGTTAGTTGATACTCTCTCTTCCCGTGAGCACGAAAAAGCGAATCGCCATTCTTCCTGGGGACGGCATTGGCCGCGAGGTGATTCCTCAGGCCGTCAACGCCATCCAAGCAAGCGGTGCACCGGTTGAACTTACCGAATTCGATTGGGGAGCCGACCGTTATCTGAAAGACGCAGTCACCGTTCCGCCCGACGGTTTTGCCATGCTGGGACGAGACTTCGATGCAATTTTGCTCGGCGCCTTCGGCGATCCTCGCGTAAAGACCAATATTCACGCCAAAGAGATTCTATTGGGCATGCGCTTCAAGATGGATTTGTACGCCAACGTACGCCCCGTGCGGCTGATGGAGGCTGCGCTCTGTCCGCTGAAGGGCGTCACCGAGAAAGACATCGATTTCGTCGTGATCCGCGAGAACACCGAAGGCGTTTACACCGATGGCGGCGGTGTCTTCAAACAGGGCACGCTGGACGAGATTGCGACCCAGGAAGATATCAATACGCGGAAAGGCGTGGAGCGCATCATTCGCTACGCCTTCGAATACTGCGAGCGGCATAAAAAGCTCGACGGCTCTCCGCGCAAGAAAGTGCTGATGTGCGATAAGTCGAACGCCATGACCCATGCCGGAGGCCTGTGGCAGCGTACGTTTAAAGAGGTCAGCCAGGAGTATCCGCAGATCACGCCAGAACATATGTACGTCGATGCCCTATGCATGCAAATGGTTCGCGATCCTCGTCAGTTCGACATGATCGTGACCAATAACATGTTTGGGGACATCATCACCGATCTAGCGGCCGGGTTGCAGGGCGGATTAGGGATGGCTGCAAGCGGAAACATTCATCCGGGGAAGACGTCGATGTTCGAGCCGGTGCACGGCTCCGCACCTCCGATTGCGGGGAAGAATATTGCCAATCCATTCGGTGCGATTCTGACAGCAGCCATGATGCTGAATCATCTGGGGCTAACCAGCGAAGCCGGGAAGATTGAGTCGGCGGTACTGACGGCGGTGCGAGAGAAAAGAACGACGCAAGACATTGGTGGAGCGTTGGGGACACGTGAAGCGGGCGAGTGGGTGGCGAGAGTGATTGTCAAATAAAAGCGTTCTTTGCGGCTTTTCTTAGCGATCGTTGCGGTCAAAAGCTTTTAAACGCAAGGGCCGCAAAGAAAGGGCCGCAAGTTCGCGAAGAAGTTAGTTAAACGTGGCCCGCAGCCTTCTGATCCCCGCTAGAGCGGCTGTATATCTCTTATCGAGCGCATACGCCTGCGCATAACATTGTTTCGCCCGTGTCCAGTCGTGTTTGTGCTCGTACACGCGTCCTAGATTGAAGTGCGGATAGCAGCGCGCCTCATACCGCTTGGCCTCCATGGCCCTTTCGAACCATGGAATGGCTTCATCCCATTTTCCTTGTTCAATCAGGTAAGCCCCGATATCGTTGTATGGATTGCCAAACTCCGGATCAACTTTGATTGCTTCGTGGCATTCGGCGATAGCGCGCGCGTAATCGCCGAGGAAGGAATACGTCCAGCCGCGAAACGTGTAGGCCTCGGCAGTAGGGAAGGCCTCGATGGACTTGGTGTAGAACTCGATTGCCTGCTGGTAGGCGCCGGCCATTTGCAACTCGTAGGCCTTGCGAAAACATTCAGCGGCGGTCTCGCGAGGATCAGTGTCTGACATAAAGCACTCAATGACCGAATTCAAGAAATTCTATCGAAAATTCGTGGATTCGCTCACGCTGATTTGGCTGATCATCTTTCTCGGCGTCACGCTAGGTTGCGCTCACAAGACGGTGGCGCAACAACCCCCGCCCCCACCTGCTACGTCACCCACGACGAACGGTACGAAACCGCTCGCTCCCGAGGCTTACCCCGAAAGCAAGATCTCTGCCAAAGAGGCAGAGGAGCTTTTTCAACAGGTCGATGAGATTCTGAAATTTGCCAGTGACGATACCGGCCTTCCCATTAAACACGCAGTGAAACGTCGTCTCACCAGCCGCAACGAAGTCGAGGCCTATCTGCAAAAGAACATGGCCGAAGACAAGGACGCGCAGCGCTTGAGCCGATCCCAGTTGGTGCTGAAGAAATTCGGATTGCTGCCGCGCGACTTCGATCTGCAGACCTTTTTGGTGGCACTGCTCAAGGAGCAAGTGGCGGGATACTACGATCCCAAAACCAAGACCGTGAACCTTCTCGATTGGGTGGGGATTGAGCAGCAAAAGCCAGTCATGGCGCATGAACTCACCCACGCGCTGCAAGACCAGTCGTTCGGCCTGGAAAGATGGATGAAAGAAGGCGACGTTGATCTCGATACGAAAAAAGACATAACCAGCGAAGACATCGAACATGACGAGATCACGACTGCGCGGCAAGCGGTAATCGAGGGGCAAGCAATGGTCACTTTGGTGAACTACATGCTCGCACCGACCGGGCAGACGGTAAAAGATTCTCCCCAAGTGGTCGAGGCTCTAAAACAGGGGATGCTGACGGGTACGCCAGACTCTGTGCAATTTCATAACGCGCCGATCTTTCTCAAAGAGGCTCTGACGTTTCCCTATCGCTACGGCCTCGATTTTGAGGCGGCTTTGCTCAATCAAGGGGGCAAGACCAAAGCGTTTTACCAGACACTCATCAGCCCGCCTCACAACACACGGCAAATTATGGAGCCGCAAACTTATCTCGCAGGGGAACAGATTCCGCCAATGCCGATGCCAGATTTCAGAAGGGATCTGGCGAACTACGAGCGCTTCGATGTAGGCGCGATGGGCGAATTCGATGTGGCTGTGCTGATCGACGAATATGCTGGCGAGGAAGCTTCCCACCATCTTTTTCCTGAGTGGCGTGGGGGGTATTACTATGCGGCGCGGCTGAAGGGCGATCCCGCGGGTCCGTTAGGACTGCTGTATGTATCCAGATGGTCGAACCCCCAGAAGGCGTCGGAGTTCGCAGCTATCTATGCGAAGTCGTTGTCGAAGCGCTACAAACAAGTACGCGAATCTGGCACCGGTAGCGACAAGCCCGAGGCCAAGCTCGAAGCGTTGGACTCAATGACGGGGAAGCGCCTATGGACGACGGAAGAAGGAACAGTCGAGATCGACGTCCAGGACAATATCGTTTTCGTCAGCGAGAGTTTCGACGAGGCCAGCACGAAATTGTTGGAACAGGATGTATTGAAGACTCCGGTCGCGAAATAAGAGTCTTTAACCGCAAAGCTCGTCAAAGGCGCAAAGAAGATCTACGGCTTTGCTGGCTCCTGACTCAGAAATCGACGCACCGTCGCCTGCACGGTAAGCTGTTTTCCCGTGCGATCGAGCACCAGGGTTCGAACGTCGCCAGGACTTCCTCCCAGCAATGACCACGTCTGCCCCATCGTTCCTCCAGTCGGAGGCGTGCCGTCGATTGAGACCAACACATCCCCCGGCTTCACATCGGGAACCGACGGTTTTCCATCGAAGTCGGCCACTCCGATAATCGTGTAGTGCCCGTCCGGTTCAGGACGTAAGACCAGGCCGACGACGTCCATATCAGGCGGACGGTGCTTGGACGTCTGCTTGAAATACACCGTGCCGTGGGCATAATCGATGCCGACGCGGTAGTTGAGCAGGGCATTGGCACCGATCAATCCGATGGTTGAGACGCCAGCTCGCTTCTGAAACCAATCCATTTGTTTTGGTGCGAAAGAGGCTACGCCAACATCACTCAGGGTCAGAGGTCCGTATTGCATGGATGGAATTCGTAAGAGGTCCCACGATGCCTCTTCATCCGCGCCCCACATGTTGGCTGAGCCTACAGCGCCGGTCATGCGCGGCCACGAAGGATTAGCCTCTTCCAGCGTTGCGACTACATCGCTCGAGACAAGACTCCACGATGCGCCCAGATCGAGGGCGAGATTCTGTTTTTTGCCGGCGAGAGTGCTTGGAATCTGTATGAGCCCGGTGTCTGGATCGAACCTGGCTTTCGCGCTTTCTCCTTCGAAATGCAAAGCTCCCGCCATCGCGATCGTCAACTCGCGATTGAGATAATCAACGAGCACGTCGTAGTTACGCAGGACGGTCGAAGGCAGGTTGATTTCGGCACTCGAACCTGGAGCGATGCTGTCACGGCCCATGACAGTTTTGGCTGCTTTCAGGCTGGGATGAATGGTCAGGCCGCCGATGATGATCTCATGAGGCGGCGACACCCACACGACCTGCGCGTCCTTGGGAGTATCGCTACCGGCGGGCAAGGCAAGTACTTTCGCCAGATCTGCCGTGATCTCCATCTCCGGATTGCCGTTGTCCACCCACGCGCGCACTCGCTTCTTGCTTCCGTCCGGCATGGGGAAACGCACATCGATGATGATGCGGTTGTGATCGAGGGTGATGGGAACGGTGGCGGATGTGGGAGCAGTTTGCGCGAGAGTCGAGATTGCCAGGAAGGAGATGATCAAGGACGCGAAAACGTGTCTCATGGCAAAGATTGTAACGGCTCAAACGATTGGCGTGTTTCGCTCTTGTATAATCAAGGGTTTGATCTTGACCTTATTACCTTGCAGGGGGACATTTGTCGGAAGCGGAAATTGGCATTATCGGTGGCAGCGGCCTTTATCACATGCCCGGGCTCACCGATGTCAGGGAACTTTCTCAGAAGACGCCATTCGGTGATCCCTCGGATCCGTATGTGCTGGGCACCCTAGAAGGCCGCAAAGTTGCGTTTCTAGCGCGTCATGGACGCGGCCATCGTCTGCTTCCTACCGAACTGAACTTTCGCGCCAACATTTACGGATTCAAGCAACTCGGCGTCGAGCGCATCGTTTCGGTGTCCGCAGTCGGTTCACTGAAGGAAGAACACAAGCCGCTTGATTTCGTTATTCCCGACCAGTTCTTCGACCGCACTCGCCATCGTATCGATACGTTCTTCGGCGACGGCATCGTGGCCCACATCACTTTCGGCGATCCGGTCTGCCCGGAACTTGCAAAGGCCGTTGAAGCAGCTTGCAAGAAGGCTAATGTCACCGGCAAACGCGGAGGCACCTACGTCTGCATGGAAGGCCCGCAGTTCTCAACCAAGGCGGAGTCAAACGTCTATCGTACTTGGGGCGCGGACGTGATCGGCATGACCAACCTGCAGGAAGCCAAACTCGCTCGCGAGGCGGAGATTTGTTACGTCACGGTCGCGATGGTCACGGATTATGACTGCTGGCATCCCGGTCACGATCACGTCACCGTCGATCAGGTGGTGGCGGTCCTCGTGAAGAACGCAGATAACGCGGCAAGGGTCGTTCGCGAAACGGTTGCGGGCATGCCAGCTGGCCGGACCTGCAAATGCGGTTCGGCTTTGGCTCATGCCATCCTGACCGAGCGCGATAAGATTCCGGCAGCGACCCGTCAAAAGCTTAGTCTCATCCTCGACAAATACCTGGATAAGAAAACTAAATCATGAGCATTCTTGCCGTTGGTTCCATCGCATTCGACTCCATCGCGACTCCGTCCGGTCGCGTCGACAATGTTCTTGGGGGCTCGGCTACGTATTTTTCTTTGTCGGCCAGCTACTTCACCGATGTGCGCGTCGTTGCCGTCGTAGGAGAAGACTTTACCGCGGAAAACGAAAACGTTTTGAAGAAGCGCAAAGTCGATACTCGTGGTATCGAACATGCCAAGGGCAAGACCTTCCGTTGGGGCGGTCAGTATCTGGAGAATCTCAACGAAGCCAAGACCGACTTCACCGAACTGAACGTCTTCGAGAAGTTTCAACCGCGTATTCCTGCCGAGTTCATGGACTCTAAGTTCCTTTTTCTGGGCAACATTCATCCCAGCCTGCAAGCTGCGGTTCGGTTGGAAATGGATGGCGTCCAGCTGACTGGCGGCGACACCATGAATTTCTGGATTCAAGGCACCCGCAAAGAACTGGTCGATACGCTTCGATTAGTCGACATTCTTCTCATCAACGACGGCGAAGCCAAGATGCTGGCGGGCGAGACCAGTCTCCCCAAAGCCGCGCGCAAGGTTCTTTCGATGGGACCCAAAGCCTTGGTCATTAAGCACGGAGAATATGGCGCGACCATCTTTTTCCGCGAGGGCGCGTTTGGCGTCGGCAGCCACCCGTTCCGCGCTCCCGCGCTGCCGATCGAAGAAGTCAAAGATCCAACTGGCGCAGGAGACTCCTTCGCCGGCGGCTTCATGGGCTACATCGCATCGCAAGGAGAGATCAACCGCGAAGTCGTGAAGCGCGCCCTGTTTTACGGCGGCGTGATGGGATCGTTCGCTGTCGAGCGCTTCGGCACCGAACGCCTGCAATCGCTGACCAAAGAAGAAATCGAAGCCCGCTTCCAGCTCTTCCGCGAATTGACGCACTTGGGATGAAGGCGCCCGTCAGCCAGCGCGACTCCGATATTTCACTGCTCGCATTGCTGGCGACTTGCGCCTCGATGACGGCCTTCCTCTACTATCTGCGCCATGCGCAGGTGTTGCTCTATGGCGACGCAGTGGCGCATATCAACATCGCTCGCCGCGTCTTTGATTCCCGTAGTGCCAGCCCGCTGCAATTGGGCACGGTATGGCTGCCGTTGCCGCACCTGCTGATGATTCCATTCATCATTTCCAACCAATCGTGGCAAACGGGGGCAGGGGGGGCGGTGCCGTCGATGGTCGCCTACGTTCTCGGCGTAGTAGGGATCTTTCGCCTGGTTCGCAGCGCCACCAGTTTCAATCTCCCGCCGGACTCAAGCTCACGCATCGCCGCCTGGATCGCTGCCGGCATCTACGCCGCGAATCCGAATCTTCTGTATCTGCAGTCCACGGCGATGACCGAGTCGCTTTATCTCGCATTTTTTCTGTGGGTGCTCGTTTACTTCACAGAGTTCATGCAGCAGATCGTGTTCCCAGCGCCGCGAGAGGAGTCGAAAGCGTCCTCATCTCTGATCAAGTGCGGATTGTGTCTTGCAGCCGCCTGCCTCACCCGGTATGACGGGTGGTTCCTCGCGGCTCTTGTCATGATTGCTGCCCTTGCCGTGGTGCTCAGCGAGAGCCTGCGCCGGGGAAACACGCGGTCGGCATTTCGGAACTTCGTTCTCATCTCGGCCGCCGCCCCCATGCTGTGGTTCGCTTACAACGCCATCATCTACCGTAATCCGCTTGAGTTTGCCAACGGTCCTTACTCGGCACAGGCAATCGAACAAAAAAGTTCTGAGGCGCATCCCGGCACGAAGAATCTTGCTGTGGCGGCCAGCTACTTCATGAAAGCCGCTGAGACGAACCTGGTCGAAAGCTACTGGCAGAAAGCGTGGCTTCTGCTCGCGCTAGCGGGCACGGTGCTGATCTTGCTCGATCGCCGTGTCTGGCCGCTGATCCTGCTGTGGTCGCCGCTGTCGTTTTACGCGTTCTCGGTCGCCTACGGAAGTGTGCCGATTTACGTCCCGGCGTGGTGGCCGTTTTCTTACTACAACGTGCGTTACGGAATCGAACTTTTGCCGGCCTTTGCGGGATTCGTGGGACTGGCCGTCTATTTCGGCTGCCGCTTCGCACGCAACTCCTTAGGGAAGCTGGTCACCGTGGTGGTCGTCATCGCTCTCGCCGCCGGGAGTTATGCTGCCGTCTGGCGTACGCAGCCGGTGTGTTTCCGCGAGGCTTGGATCAACTCCCGCACTCGCATCGCGCTCGAAACTCAGGTCGCTGACGTCATCAAGCAACTACCCGCCGACTCGACGATCTTGATGTATCTGGGAAACCACGTAGGTGCGCTCGAGCAGGCGGGAGTCCCCCTGAAGCGCACCATCAACGAAAGCGATCATCGGGCGTGGAAGCGTCCTTCCGACCCGGATGGTTTGTGGGAGAAGGCGCTTGCCGATCCCGCCAAATATGCCGATTTCGTGGTCGCGTTTGAAGGTGATCCTGTTTCGCAAGCCATGAAGAATCACAAGTTGTTCACCATCGAAGTGCTGCACGCCTACGGACAGGCTTCTGCGACGATCTACCTGACAAACCCCATCCAGAGGTAATCTTCTGCGTTAACCGTGTGAGCGGGAAGGCGTCAGCGGCGCGGTTTCCCGGTGATAAAATCCAAACAACCTTCATGCCGGAAATGCAGCACATGTTTCGCGACGTCCTCTCATCCGTCTTGGGATCGAGTATTGCGCGCCTCATTCTGGCGGCCATTCTCGGCGGGTTGATCGGGTTGGAGCGCGAAATCAAGCACCGCCCGGCCGGCTTGCGCACCAATATGTTCATCTGCTTCGGCGCCGCCATGTTCACCATCATGTCGGATCAGTTGGCGGTTGAGCACCTGGGCGATCACACGCGGATTGCCGCGCAAATCATTCCCGGCATCGGTTTTATCGGCGCGGGGTCGATCCTGCATTATCGCGGAGACCTGGTCACGGGCATCACGTCTGCCGCAACTCTGTTTGTGGTGGCTTCCGTGGGAATGGCTGCTGGTGGTGGGCTGTATCTCACCTCCATTTTCGCAACTGGTCTGATTTTGCTTTGCCTCTTCTTTCTAGGTAGGGTAGAGGAGTGGTCGAATCTGAAGATTGAGATACACACCTACGAAGTGACTGGACGCACCGCCGAAGAAATTACCCAAGAGGTTAATTGCCTGCTTGAGCCGGTCCACTCAATGATGCAGAACGTACAATTAGCGACCACGAAACAGCACGTGCGCCTACAGTTCGATCTCGAAGGGAAGCGCCGCCAGCATGAGCAGGTGTTGCAAGCCCTCAAACACTCTTCTGTTTTTGAGAAGGCGGTTGCCCTCGGCCTGGTGCAGTGGGAGTGAGTTCTCCGGCTAAGCTCGTTCCCTTCGTCAAAGCCAGCGCCTGCGGCAACGATTTCCTGATTATCGATGGAAACTATGCCCCACCCGACCTCGCCGAATTCACTCGCAGAATTTGTGACCGCCACAATGGGGTCGGTGCCGATGGAGTGGAGTGGTTGTCTCCGACTTCTGAAGCCGATGCGAAAGCAACTCTGCTAAACGCCGACGGATCGGAAGCAGAAATTTCGGGAAACGGCACCCGCTGCGTTGCTGCATATCTTTGCTCAGAAGAATCGAAAGAGCGAGTCGTCATTCGCACTGGAGGGGGCCTGAAGACTTGTACCCTTACGGCACATCACGACTCTAGCTACGAATTCGAAACTGCGATGGGCGAACCGCAAGTTGGGGATGGGTATTCAATTAAGCTCGCATCGGGCGAAGTGCGAGGCGTTCCGGTTTCCATGGGCAACCCCCACTATGTGGTTTTTGTGGAAGATTTCGCGCAGAATTGGCAAGTGCTGGCAGCGGAAATTGGCCGGCATCCAAGCTTCAAGCAAGGGGTTAACGTTGAGGTTGTAATGGATAGTAATAAGAATGAGATAGCGGTGCGCTTTTTCGAGCGGGGCGTAGGCGAGACGCAGTCTTCTGGAACCGGGTCCTGCGCTTCGGCGGTGGCCGCGATTGCGACTGGCCGCGCGGAATCCCCAGTGCGAGTGAATGCCCGAGGCGGTTCGCAAATCGTTCGTTGGGAGCGAGAGGTTTTTCTGCGGGGTCCGGCGCAGCTCGTCTGCCGCGGAGAGTTTTTCATTTAACATTTCAACCAGATGCCCTCGACTACGCCAGTTCCGCGCGTTAAACCTCCCGCACTGCGGCCAGGAGACACCGTCGGCATTGTTGCCCCGGCCAGCAACATCAAGCGGGATTGGCTTGACGCAGGTTGCGCCGCCCTCGAGCGGTTGGGATACAAGCCGTTTTATTTCGACTCCATCCTTGAGAAGGAACTCTACTTTGCCGGATCGGTGGAGCGGCGCCTGCGGGAACTCGAAGAGATGTTTGTGCGCGAAGACGTGCGCGCAATTATTTGCGCCCGTGGCGGATACGGTGCGAACTACCTGCTCGAAAGAATCGATCTACGAAAGGTCAGGGCGAATCCCAAGGTTTTTGTTGGCTACAGCGATATCACGACGCTGCTCACGTACTTCACCGATGCCACCGGTCTGGTTACTTTTCACGGACCCATGCTCACGAAAGATTTCGCGGTCACCGACGGTGTCGACTTTGCCTCCTGGAATTCTGCGGTGACGGGTGACTCGTTGTGGGAAATGGAATTTGGTGCGGACTCTGGCGTGAAGGCGCTCGCGCCCGGTTCGGCTGAGGGGATGTTTTATGGCGGATGCCTGTCGATGCTAGTCGAATCTTTGGGCACTCCTTATGAGATTCATACCGACAGCACAATTCTTTTCATTGAAGACATCGCGGCCAAGCCTTATCAGATCGATCGCATGCTTATGCAGTTGAAGCTGGCGGGGAAACTAGCTTGTGTTCGTGGCCTCGTCTTTGGCGAGATGCTGGATTGCGTGCAACATGAAAATCAGGGATACACGCTGGAAGAAGTCATTTTGCGGATCGTCGGCGACCTGCACATTCCGGTCGCCTACGGTTTGCGATCCGGCCATGTTTCGCGACAGAACGTAACGCTTCCGATTGGTGTGCGGGCGTCGCTGGCGGTTAGCAACGACGAGGTATCGCTGAAAATTCTGGAGTCCGCGACAACTCTGGCGGCGGTTCGTTCGATGAAGGTTTGATATCCATCATGACTGAGAAGAAACACATTCACTTGATCGGCATTTGCGGCACGGCAATGGCCTCGCTCGCGGGCATGTTGAACCAGCGTGGACATCGCGTTACCGGATCGGATGCTGCAGCCTATCCGCCGATGTCCGACTTTCTGGCCTCGTTGTTAATTCCGGTATCGCAGCCGTTCGCCGCTAAGAATCTCGAACCTCGGCCCGACTTGGTCGTGGTGGGCAACGCCATCTCGCGCGGCAATGTGGAACTGGAGCATGTACTCGATGAGCGCATCCCCTTCTGTTCGATGCCGCAGATTCTGCACGACGAGTTCCTTAAGGGAAAAGAAGTGCTGGTCGTTGCTGGCACGCATGGAAAAACGACAACCACGTCGATGCTGTCGTGGATCTTTCACACCGCGGGTCAGCAACCATCATTTCTCATCGGAGGCATCGCGGAAAACTTCGGCAGCAGTTTCCGCGTTGGGCAAGGGAAGTATTTCATCGTCGAAGGCGATGAATACGATACGGCCTTCTTCGACAAGGGGCCGAAGTTTTTGCACTACTTTCCCGACAGCGTGATTCTCACGTCGGTAGAGTTCGATCACGCCGACATCTACAAGGATCTCGATGCTGTGGAAACTGCCTTCAAACGTCTCGTGAACCTGATTCCGCGGCGTGGAAAGCTGATCGCCTTCGATACTGGCGAAAGCATCGAGCGTTGCATCGTGAAGGCCTTCCCCCTAGTTGAACGCTACGGGACGTCGGCCAAGGCCACGTGGCGAGTCACCAATCTGCGCCTCGAGCCCTCACGCACCACCTGGTCTGTGCTGAAAGACGGCGAGCCCTGGGCCGACTTCGAATTTCCTCTCGGCGGCGAATACAACGTATGGAACGCAACGGCGGCGGCGGCGCTCGCCTTTAACTACGGCATTTCGAAAGAAGAGATTGCCGCCGCCCTTAAGACCTTCAAGAGCGTGAAGCGACGACTGGAAGTGCGGGCTGAGGTGAACGGCGTCACTATCATTGACGATTTCGCGCACCATCCCACAGCGATCGCCGGAACATTGACTGCGCTTCGGTCCCGCTATCCCGGAGCAAGGCTGTGGGCGATCCTTGAACCGCGTTCCAACACCATGCGCCGTAATGTCCTGCAAGACGATCTGGCTAACAGCTTGGCGCTGGCCGACGAAGTTGTGATCGCCAATGTCTTCAAGTCCGAGTCGATTCCCGAAGCGGAGCGCCTGGATTTAGCGATGGTGGCCGCGCAAATCCAGAAGCATGGACACCGCGCGCGTATCGTCCCCGAAGTGGATGGCATCATTCAACTCGTTGCCCCAGAAATGCGCTTCGGAGACGTCGTGGCCATCCTCTCGAACGGAGGCTTCGGGGGTATCTACGAGAAACTTCCCCAAAGGCTGCGGGCGATCAGCAGCAGCGCTTCCCAAGGCGGTTCGGCGGAGGCTGCGGCTAAAGCGTGATCTCGCGAAAGCTAGCGCTCATACTCCTCGTTTACTTCGGCAGCATTTATTGTTCTGCACAAACCGAGACGGTGACATATCGCGTTGCGATTGCCAATCCTTCCGCACATTTGGTCCACGTTCAAATCGCACTCCCGCCTGGCCCTGATGTTCGTGAACTGCAGATGCCCGTTTGGAATGCACTCTACCAAGTACGCGACTTCTCGCAATACGTGAACTGGGTAGAAGCCAGGAATACCGCAGGGCACCCGCTAAAGATCCGCAGTCTTAACAAAAGCCTGTGGCAACTGGAAGGGGCGAGTTCTGGCGCTGAAGTTGACTACGATATCTACGCTGACCAGCCGGGTCCTTATGGTGCCCAGTTCAATGAGCGTCACGCCTTTTTCAATCTCGCGGAGATTCTGATGTATTGCGTAGAAAACCGCGCTTCACCTGTGAAGATGACTTTCTCCGATGCTCCCTCTGGATGGCGTATCGCTACATCGCTGGCGAGCGCTGAGGGCAACTACACCGCCGACAACTATGATCGCCTTGTCGACTCCCCTGTAGAGATCGGCGAATTCCAGGAAGTCGATTTCGATGAAGGCGGAGGCCACTACCGCATCATTGTGGACGCCGACGGCGCCGATTACGACATGCAGAAGCTGGCTCCGGTCGTGCATCGCATCGTCAAGGCCGAAACCGACTGGATGAACGACCGTCCCTTCGATACCTACACTTTCATCTATCATTTTCCCAAGGAACCCGGCGGCGGTGGCATGGAACATGCCTACTCTACCGCGATCGATCTGAATGCACAGGTACTCGCGGACAATTTCGACGCTTTCGCCGACGTTACCGCGCACGAGTTTTTCCACCTGTGGAACGTGAAACGCATCCGCCCGCAATCGCTCGAGCCCGTCGATTACACCAAAGAGAATTACTGCGACGCCCTGTGGTTCAGCGAAGGCGTGACCAATACGGTAGAAGACATCGCTCTGCTTCGCGCTGGGCTGCTTGACGAACCAAACTATCTGCGCAAACTCGCAAGTGACATTGAGTCATTCGAGCGCCGTCCCGCGCACCTGACGCAATCGGCAGAGGCCTCCAGTCTTAGCGCCTGGCTCGAAAAATATTCTTACTATCGCGAGCCGCAGCGAAGCGTTTCTTATTACAACAAAGGCGAACTTCTTGGAGTGATGCTCGATCTCGCCATGCGCGACGCGAGTCATGGTTCCGCCTCGTTGCGTGATCTGTTTCTGGCGATGAACGTTGACGCCAAGCAAGGCAAGTTCTTTGCCGACTCCGAGGGTGTTCGCCAAGCCGCGGAAAGAGTCAGCCACGCCGACCTGAAATCGTTCTTCGAGAAATACGTCGCCGGCACCGACGAAATTCCCTGGAACGATTACTTCAAAACTGTGGGCCTGCGATTGCAGCCAGTGAAGAGCACAACCGCCGATCCGGGATTCACTCTCAATCGCTCTTTCGGATCTCCGCCGGTCGTGACGAGCCTTCCCTCCGGTGGCGAAGCCGGGCGCGCCGGCCTCGAAGTCGGTGACTCAATTCTGCAGTTGAACGGTCGTGCAGTCGGCGGCGACTTCACTTATGAACTGGCCCAACTTCGCGCGGGGGACACCATCCGACTGCGGGTTCGCAACCACCGTGGCGATCACGAAGTACACTGGAAGCTGGCCAGTCGCGAACAGGTTGAGTTTCGCCTGGAAGATGTCGAGAACGTCACGCTGCAACAGAAGGCTCGTCGCGCGGCCTGGTTAAGAGGCGATTCCGAAGGAGAGGCTCAACCGTGATCCGCACGATCGCCATGTTGATGTTTTGGGCCGTCCTTCTCCCCATCGCGGCGATTTTTTTATTCCCCTGGACGTTTCTCGTCGGCAATGTCAACGCGCTCTACCGTGTGGCGATGTGGGGCGCCTGGAACGCCGTGCGGCTGGCGGGAGTGAAAGTGCGCGCAGTGGGCCTGGAAAAACTCGACCCGGCCCGCACCTACATCTTCATGTCGAATCACGTTTCGAACATCGACCCGCCGCTTCTGATGCCGCTGATCCCTCGCCGCACCTCGATCATGGCGAAGAAAGAGCTGTTCAGTTATCCCTTGTTGGGGAAGACCATGCGCCTGGGATCGCTGGTTCCGGTCGATCGGGGGAATCGCGACGCGGGCATCACGGCGGTGCGCGCTGCCTCGGAAGTTATTCGCGGCGGCCTCAACATGACCATCTACGTGGAAGGTAAGCGCTCATTCGACGGCAGGCTCCTTCCTTTCAAAAAAGGGCCCTTTTACCTGGCTGAAGAGACGGGGGTGCCGGTGGTTCCCGTAACTATCGTGGGAACCCACTATGTGATGCCCAAGGGCCGCTTCGCGATTAAGCCCGGAGACGTCACTGTGATCTTCCACGCCCCGATTGAACCCCAAGACTTCGGCGGCCGCGAATGTCTGATGGAAAAGGTACGACGCGTCATCGATAGTGGCCTCCCCGCCGAGCACCAGGAAAGCCCGCAGGCGATCAAAGCTGGCTAAATGGTCGGTCATGACCCGCTGTGGATAACTCCGTACTTCTTCACAGGCCGCTTCCGCTTACAATCCCCACAACGTAAAATGACTACAGGGCCCCATGTCTGACTTCGTCCACCTGCATCTCCATACCGACTACTCCATGCTCGACGGCGCCTGTGACGTGGAGAAGCTTTGCGCCCGGGTCAAAGAGCTGAACATGCCCGCGGTCGCCATGACCGATCACGGCAACATTTTTGGCGCGGTGCATTTCTTCAACGCCGCGCATCACGAAGGCGTCAAGCCCATCATCGGATGCGAACTCTACATCTGTAAGAAGGACGACCACCGCATCGAGCGCACTCCGCCCGACGGCGATACGTACAACCACCTGCTGGTTCTTGCCGAAAACGAAGAGGGCTACCGCAACCTCGCGAAGATTACGTCTGAGGCCTCCCTACACGGTTTCTATTACAAGCCGCGCGTGAGCAAGAAGTTTCTGGCCGAGCACTCGAAGGGATTGATCGGCCTGTCAGGGTGTTTGAAGGGCGAAGTCGCCGAGTTGCTGATGGACGATAAGTACGACGCCGCGCGCGCCGCGGCTGGCACCTATCGCGATATTTTCGGCAAGGACAATTTCTTTCTTGAGATTCAGGATCAGGGACTCGAACTCGAGCACCGCATCCACCCCAACCTCTACCGGATGGAAAAAGATCTAGGCCTGCCGCTGGTCGCTACCAACGACAGCCACTATCTCTGTGAAGACGACGCGCACGCGCAAGACGTCATGCTTTGCATTCAAACCGGCAAGTCGATTCAGGATGTCAACCGGTTGAAGTTCCAGGGCACCGACTTCTTCGTGAAGAGTCACGCCGAGATGGCGATGGTGTTCAAGGACTCCCCGGATGTGCTGACGCGCACTGTGGGCATCGCCGAACGCTGCAACCTGCGCCTCGAAAAAGTCAGCAATCCGTTTCCGCATTTCGACGTGCCACCCAGCTTCACGCTCGACAGCTACTTCGAGCACGTCAGTCGCGAAGGATTTGCGCGCCGTCTCGAACTGCTGCGACCTCTCGAGCAACAAGGACGGCTCAAGCACAGCATCACTGACTACGAACAGCGCCTGGCACGCGAAATTTCGATCATCCAGCAGATGCAGTTCTCCGGATACTTCCTGATCGTCTGGGACTTCATCCGCTACGCCAAGGACCATGACATCCCGGTGGGCCCGGGCCGTGGCTCCGCCGCAGGATCGCTGGTCTCATTCGCGCTCGGCATCACCGATATCGATCCCCTGCAGCACGAGCTTCTCTTCGAGCGCTTTCTCAATCCCGAACGCATCTCGATGCCCGATATCGACATCGACTTCTGCATGAATCGGCGCGGCGAAGTCATCGATTATGTCACCCGCAAATACGGCCGCGAGAACGTCGCCCAGATCATCACCTTCGGGACGATGGCCGCGAAGGCTGCGATCAAAGACGTCGGCCGCGCGATGGATGTCCCCTACGCTGACGTCGATCGCATTGCGAAGATGGTGCCGACCACACTCAACATCAAGCTGGAACAGGCTATTAAAGATTCGCCCGCGCTACAGCAGGCCTACGAAAGTGATGCGCAAGTTCGGCAGTTGATCGATACCGCCCGCAAGCTCGAAGGCTTAGTCCGAAATGCCGGGGTCCATGCCGCCGGTGTCGTGATCTCGCCGCGTCCGCTGAACGAACTGGTCCCGCTCTTCAAAACCAAGAACGACGAAATTGTCACCGCCTTCGACATGGTCGCCATCGAGAAACTCGGCCTGTTGAAGATGGATTTTCTTGGGCTGACGACGCTGACCATTCTCGACGATGCGCTGAAACTCATCGTGCAAACGCGTGGTGAGAAGATCCAGTTGCACGAGATTCCGCTCGACAATCAGGAAACCTACGAGAAGGTCTTCCACAAGGGATTGACCTCGGGCGTCTTCCAGTTTGAATCGCACGGCATGCGCGACGTGTTGCGCCGCTACCAGCCCAACTCCATCGAAGACTTGACCGCTCTCAACGCTCTCTACCGTCCAGGCCCGATCCAGGGCGGCATGATTGATGACTTCATCGAGCGCAAGCATGGCCGTCGCAAAATCGAGTACGAATTGCCGGAGTTAAAAGAAGTCCTGGCCGAAACCTTGGGCGTGATTGTCTACCAGGAACAGGTGATGCAGATCGCCAACAAGCTCGCCGGCTACTCGCTCGGGGAAGCCGATCTGTTGCGCCGCGCCATGGGCAAGAAGAAAGCCGAGGAGATGGCGCAACAGCGCGAGCGTTTCGTGCAAGGCGCTGCCCAGCAACATTATCCCGCAAAGAAGATCGAGAAGATTTTTGATCTCATGGCGCAGTTCGCGGGATACGGCTTCAACAAGTCGCACTCCGCCGCTTATGCGCTTCTCGCCTATCACACGGCATATCTTAAGACGCACTATCCCGTCGAGTTCATGGCAGCCCTGCTGACCTCGGTGACGGGTTCAACCGACGACGTCGTGAAATACATCAACGAATGCCGCGAGATGGGCATCGCGGTCGAGCCGCCCGACATCAACGTCAGCGACGCCAACTTCACCCCGCACGGAGCCGCGATCCGTTTCGGCCTCGCTGCTGTGAAGAACGTCGGCCACAACGCCATCGAGTCGATCGTCACTGGCCGCAAAGACGCACCCTATACATCGATCTTTACGTTCTGCGAGAAGGTCGATCTCCGTATGTTGAACAAGCGCGTCCTCGAATCGCTGATCAAGAGTGGCGCCATGGACTCCCTGGGCCGTCGCGCGCAGCTGATGGCGGTCCTCGACAAAGCCATCGACCGTGCACAGAAAACCCAGCGCGACGCCGAATCCGGCCAGCATGGCCTATTTGGCGTTTTCGCGGATGAAGAAGTTCACCACAACAATGACCGTCTCCCTGAAACTCCTGACTGGGACGAGCATCAGCGCCTGGGCTACGAGAAAGAAATTCTCGGCTTCTTCATCACCGGACATCCTCTCGAGAAGTATCGCGATAAGCTCGAAGACCTGCGAGCGCTGAGCACTCCCGAACTGATGGCGATGACCAGGTCGACCGGCAAAGACGAGAACATTATTACCGCCGGCATTATCACCAACCTTCGCGTGGTCAAGTCGAAGAAGGGCGATTTCTACGCTCAGGGTGCGCTTGAAGACATGGAAGGTTCGGTCGAGATGATCGTGTTTCCCGAGGCCTACCGCAAGCTGCAGGAGAAAGTGAAGCTCGAGGTCCCCGTGCTCATCCGCGCCGGGCTGCGCGTAGAAGAAGGTTCGAATCCCAAGATCACGGTCAACGACATCACTCCTCTGGAAGAAGCGAAGGTGCCCTTGCCGCGCGCGCTGCGTATCCGCATTCCATTAGAGGGCGCCAGCGACTCCACTGTCGACGCCTTGCATACTTTATTCGTCGAACGCAAAGGTCAGGCGAAAGTCCTGTTTGACGTCGAACGACAGGGCGATTTCATGGTGGTGATGGAAGCGGAAGGCTATAATGTGCTTCCAGACCGCAACTTCATTGCCCGCGTAGAAGAACTCTGCGGCCGGGGTGCGGTTCGAGTCATCGATTGAGCGCTCGGTGAATGAGGGATCCTATTTCCAGAAAAATTAGTCCGAAGGCTGCGAGTTTTCCCGATGGGGCGGACGCTCCCCTGGCTATGCACGGCACCGAGTTCCTCCTCTCCATGGTTGAGGCTCGCTGGGCCGGGAAGAATGGTGACGGCAAGAAGATGGATTCAGGAAGCAAGGCCGAGAAGGAATTACAGAAGATCGAACAGCAGGTCGCCCGGCTCGAGTCTGTCGCCGGCGAGGACGAAGACACCCGCCAGCAGATTCGCCAGTTGAACGAACGCGTGCAAGCCTTGCGCGAGCAAGTGGCTGCGTCGCACACTGCGGCCTGGGAGAAAACCGAACTCGCACGCCATCCGCAGCGGCCTTATACCCTCGATTACGTGGAACGCCTGTTCACCGACTGGAGTGAGATCCACGGGGACCGCAGTTTCGCCGATGATCCCGCCATCGTCTGCGGCATGGCCCGCTTTCATGGCGAAGAGGTCATCGTCATCGGACATCAGAAAGCGCGCGACACCAAGCAGAAGGTTTACCGCAACTTCGGCATGCCGCATCCCGAAGGATACCGCAAGGCGCTGCGGGTGATGCACATCGCCGAAAAGTTTGGCCGCCCCATCTTCACTTTCGTCGATACTGACGGTGCTTATCCCGGCCTCGGAGCCGAAGAGCGTGGACAAGGAGAGGCGATCGCTCACAACCTTCGCGAGATGGCGCGCCTGAAAGTCCCCATTGTCACCACCGTTATCGGTGTAGGTGGCAGTGGTGGCGCGTTGGCGATCGCCGTGGCCGATCGCGTATTGATGATGGAAAACGCGGTTTACTCGGTCATCTCTCCCGAAGGTTGCGCATCGATCATGTGGCGCGATCCCTCGAAAAAAGAAATCGCCGCGCAGGCCATGAAAATTACCGCCACCGATCTGGCGGAACTCGGCTGCATCGACGCCATTGTTCCCGAGCCACCCGAAGGCGCCCACGCCGATCACGAAGCTGCCGCCGCCTTTCTGGACCATGCCTTGACGCAACACCTGGCGGCCATCCACCGCCTGCCGCCCGCCGATTTGGTCGCCTCACGATATAATAAATTCCGCAACATGGCGCAGTTCTTCCGCGTCGATGGCTAGTGAATAATCAGTTACCGGGAACGTGCGCCCCACCCCTAGGTGCCGTATAATGACGAGTTCCGCTTCTTACGTTCTTAACCCACGCGGGAGTGTCAAAACCCGCCACTGTCAAAGGAAGGGACTGGAATGGCCACAACGGATGTAGCGCTCCACGAAGCCTCAGGGGGCGTGGAGCCCAAGCGCGTCGTCAACAACATGAGCATTCAGGTTGCGACGGTGAACGGCAGCGGTTCGCAAAGTTCCAACACCGTGCTGCTGCGCAGTATCTTCCAGATGGGAATCCCGGTTTCGGGCAAGAATCTGTTTCCCTCGAACATCGCTGGACTGCCCACCTGGTACACCATTCGCGCCAATAAAGACGGATACATCGCGCGCAAAAAGGAAATCGATTTCCTGGTAGCCATGAATCCCGAGACAGCGCAGGAAGACGTGAAGTCGCTCGCTCCCGGCGCCGCTGTTCTTTACGACGAGCCTCTCGGCCTCGACAAACTGCGCGACGACCTGATTTTCTACGCCGTCCCGTACGACAAACTGGTCGCTCCAGTCTGCCCGGAAGCCAAACTGCGCAAACTCGTGCGCAACATGATTTACGTCGGCGTAGTTGCCAAGTTGCTCGACATCGACATGACAGAAGTTGAGAAGGCGATTCGCAAACAGTTTGCGACTAAGGCTAAGGCTGCGAATCTGAACCTCTCCGCCGTCAAAGCTGGATACGATTACGCCGCTGCCAGCCTTACCAAGCGCGATCCGTATTTCGTCCAGCGCATGGACAAGACCACGGGCAAGATCATCATCGACGGCAATTCCGCCGCTGCTCTGGGATGCATGTTCGCCGGCGTCACGGTTGTTGCCTGGTATCCCATTACGCCGTCATCATCGCTGCCGGAAGCCCTGATCGACTACATGAAAGAGCACCGCATCGGTCCTGATGGCAAGGCAACCTTCGCCATCGTGCAGGCGGAAGACGAACTCGCTGCGATCGGCATGGTCGTCGGTGCAGGATGGGCAGGTGCACGCGCCATGACCGCCACTGCCGGTCCCGGCATCTCGCTCATGGCTGAGTTCGCGGGCCTCGCCTACTACGCGGAAGTTCCGGGTGTGATTTGGGACATCCAACGTGTCGGCCCATCGACCGGGCTGCCTACGCGCACTTCGCAAGGCGATATGCTCTCGACCGCTTTTCTCTCACACGGGGATACCAAGAACATTCTGTTGATCCCGTGCTCCGCCGAAGAGTGTTTCTCTATGGCAGGCGATGCCTTCGATCTGGCGGAGAAATTCCAGACGCTTGGTGTTTGTAATGTCCGATCTCGATCTCGGCATGAACAACTGGATGTCTGATCCGTTCAAATACCCCGAAAAGCCCATCGAACGCGGTAAGGTTCTGAGCAAAGAAGATCTCGACCGCCTCGGCAGCTTCGCGCGTTACAAAGACGTCGATGGAGACGGCATCGGCTACCGCACGCTGCCGGGCACCGATCATCCGGCCGCCGCTTATTTTGCGCGTGGCAGCGGACACAACGAAAAAGCGCAATATAGCGAGCGTCCCGACGACTTCGAGAACAACATGGAGCGCCTGAACCGCAAGTTCGAAACCGCGCGTTCATTTGTTCCGCGTCCCGAAGTTGAAACCGGCAAGTCGAAGATCGGCATCATCGGCTACGGTACTTCGCACTGGGGGCTGATCGAGAGCCGCGATCAGATGCGCAACGAGTACGGCATCGAAACCGACTACCTCCGGATTCGCGCCTATCCTTTTACTCGCGAGATTCACGACTTCATCGAGCAGCACGACCGCGTCTACGTCGTCGAACAGAACCGCGACGCGCAGATGCTCGAACTGCTCAAGATGGACATCAAGCCAGCGCTTGTCACCAAGCTGCGCAGCATCGCTCACATCCACGGCCTGCCGCTCGACGCGCGCTCCGTGACCGACGAACTAATCACCATGGAAGGCAAGTGAATCGGAACCGGGCAACGCCGCTTCTTGATGGTTCCCTGAGTGTCTTGAGCGAACTCATGATCTTGTTCGTTGTTTTGACGTCAAGCCACTGCCCCGCTCAGGACAAGGGAGGACTTGCTGAGAATTGGACTGTACCAGCCGTGCAGAAGGTCTTAAGCCGAGCGCACCTTTCGGGATCGCTTGAGTTCTGGGGTGGCTGCGATCTTGCGTGGCCACGCCCTGAGCTCACCCGGCCTCGACCTGTTACAAGCCCCGAAATCTCTACCATCGATGTTCTGCAGGAGATGTTCGCTAATGATCCAAAGATGCGGGTCACCCAGGAACGTGACGGAACGATTCGCATGGCTGAAGAGGATGTCCCGCAAGACCTGCTCGAGGTGAAGATTCACCATTTAGCGTTTCCTTCTGACCATTACGGCCCACACTGGTCGGTGTACGACATCTTGCACGCTCCTGAAGTGATGGACTTCATGGCCCATAAGATTTGGCCAGCGAGGTCCTGGGGCGGTTGGGGCATGCCTACTGGGCCGCTTACCATCGGCGGGCGCAGCCTACATGGTGAGTTGAACGATGTAACCGTGGCGCAGGCATTAGATTACGTGCTGCAGAGGTTTCCTGGGTTCTGGACTTATCAGAATTGTCATGACCCTGAGGGAAGGCGGACGATTTTCATCGGGTTTTACGACAATTTACCACTTGCTGATGTTTCCACCCCGGAAACAAAATGATTGGCAAAATTTGAAAATGTACGCTTCTCGAAAACAGGAGGGCAAGTAAATGGCGACCACACCCACCGCGCCACCACCGGCTCCGAAGATCAATCGCATCGGCCTCTCCGTCCTCGAATATAAAGGGGGCAAGACCACGCTTTGCGCCGGTTGCGGCCACAACGCCATCTCGGAACGCATCATCGACGCCATGTATGAGATGGGAGTCTCTCCCGAGCGCGTCATCAAGCCGAGCGGCATCGGCTGTTCCTCGAAGAGTCCAGCGTACTTCATGAGCCGTTCACACAGCTTCAACACGGTTCACGGACGCATGCCTTCGGTCTCTACCGGCGCCATGCTGGCCAACCGCAACTTGATCGCTTTGGGCGTCAGCGGCGACGGTGACACTGCTTCGATCGGCATCGGACAATTCGTCCACCTCATGCGACGCAATCTACCGATCATCTACATCATCGAAGACAATGGCGTGTACGGCCTCACCAAGGGCCAGTTCTCCGCGACCGCCGACCTGGGTTCGAAGCTGAAGACCGGAGTCATCAATGACCTGCCTCCGATCGATACCTGTGCGCTGGCTATCACATTGGGCGCTACTTTCGTGGGGCGCTCCTTCTCCGGCGACAAGAAGCAGTTGCACGCCATGCTAAAAGCTGCCATCGCCCACAAGGGAACGGTCATGCTCGATGTCGTGTCACCGTGCGTGACCTTCAACGACCACGAAGGTTCCACCAAGTCGTACAAGTACATGAAAGACCACGAGGAGCCCTTGCAGGAAGTCAGCTTCGTGCCCTCGTTCGAAGAAATCAACGTAGAGTACGATCCCGGCACCACGGTCGAAGTCACGATGCATGACGGATCGCGCCTGCGCCTGCGCAAGCTTGAGGAAGAATACGACGCCACCAATCGCCTGGAAGCCATCCATCGCCTGAACGAATCGCACGAAAAAGGCGAAGTGCTCACGGGAGTTTTCTACGTCAACCCCAAGGCTCCCAGCTTCATCGATCTGTTGAATATGACCGACCAACCGCTGGCGACGCTACCAGAAGCGGCGGTCCGTCCCGGCAGGGAAGTGTTGGAACAGGTGATGGAAGAACTTAGATAAAAGCGGTCGCCGGTCGCAGTTGGCCGGTCACTGGCTAAACAAAAGCCCTCGTCATGGAGGGCTTTTCGTTTGCTCGATGTATTCAAGTCGAATTCCGGCGACCCGCGACCCGCCGCCGGCGACCGCCTCACGCCACCTCGTCCAACTTCTTCCCATCTTCCTCACCGCTATGCTCCGGACTCTCCCCCGGTTCCGGGAAATCCGAATCCGCATCTTTTAACATCGGGTCCTGGTCGCGATGCCCCAATTGTCCCTGCATCGAAGTATTGCCTTGCTGGCCGCGATCTTCCTGCTCCACGGCGCCTTTCATTCGGTCTTGGTCTTTGTGATCATTCATGAGATAAATGCCTCTGCGCAGGGGGAAAAGAACCTGGTTCGCCTGCAGGCCCAGCGTATCGCGAAACCACGGTTCGAGGAAGAGGTTAACTACGCAGTTAGCTGAAATTATTCCTGTAGCAGTGGGTTTGTGAACGTTGAGCGGCACCCCTCGCCCGCCAACTCACGTAGCGACGACAGAAAAGCATAGGAGCCCTCATGAAGCGCCTGATCTTAGCCGTATTCGCAATTCTGCTGTTTACCGCGACTCCCTGGGCCCAAACCCAGGTGCCCGGATCCGCAGCGCTCACCCGCGTAGACAGGCGCACCACCAAGCACCGTGCCCACGCGCATCGCCACCGCACATCGCGCCATCACAGCCGACGCCGCCATAGCGCTTAGGAAATAGTCCATCTCGGCCTAAAATATCCCTAGCATGACCGCGCCCACCACCCTTTTCCGCCCCTACGACAAGCTAGTCAAGATTACGCTGATGAGCCGCGAAGTCGAGGTTCCGGAAAACAACACCCTGCTCCGTTGCCTGCAATACCTGGCCCCAGAGAGCATCTCCTATGGGCGCTTCTGCTGGAACGAAGATTGCCAGTACTGTCGCGTAAGCTACGATCTGGGAGAGGGAACTCCGACGCGCGCCGCGTTAGCCTGCAAAGTGTTGGTCGAAGAAGGGATGCGGGTGAAGGAAGTGACCACGGAGATCAAATACTGTTTGAGAGGATTGAAGGGATGATTTTCGAAGTACGATTGAAAACACCTGAAATACGGTATTTCGAATCGTCAATCGTAAATCGTACTTCGTAATTTATTCCTTTGCCGTCAACGGTAACCCCAGTTTCCGCAGCCGTTCCTTCGCCTGCGTCGCCTCGGTCGACCGTGGCCAGCGCTGGATCACGTGTCGCAACTCGGCCGCGCCATCGTCCTTCTGGCCAAGTTCGATCAGCGCGAGCCCCTTCTTCAACTGGGCTGACGGAGCTTTGTTTCCGGAAGGGAAGTTCTGTATTACCTGGTCGTAGTCTTTCGCGGCTTTCTGATAGTTGCCCTGCCGGAACTCGATGTCTGCCAAGTAGAAGTACGCGTTTCCCGCCAGATCGGTGTTGGGATAGAACTTGATGTAGTCCGAGAATTCCTGCGATGCCAGGTCATTCTTTCCGGCGTTGAAATCGCGGAGCGCGTTGTTATAGAGCACGTCCGGCGGAGGAGCCTGCGCCTGCTGTTGCTGCTGCGCTTGATTGGCAGCGATACTTTGCTGCGCCGATTGCATATCTTCGAGCTGCTTGCTTACCCGGTTCAGACGCGCTTTTACCTCGTCCAGGCTGTCGTTCAGGGATTGAATCTGCCCGGAAAGCTGATCGGTGTGTGCGCCAGTGTCGGTCTGTTGCTTGCTCAACGTCGTCTGCAGCGTGCTGACCGACGTCGAGACCTTGTTGACGTTGTCAGTGCTTTGTTCGATCAGATGCTGCAACACGCCCATTTGCTGGTCGAATGACTGCTTCATCTGCGTCATCTGATCCTGCAGTTGTTGCACCTGCGTCTGCAACTGGATGATTTCCTTGCTTGCGCCCCACGAGGGAACGGTTGCTGCACACGCCAAAATTAAAATGCCCAACCATCGGTTTCTCATAGTCGATTCCATTAGATGCCAGAAATAGAGTCCACGCAGCCGCCGGGTCGTATCAGGATATCGCTTTAGCGACACCGTCGTGCGATTCCTTTTGACCCTTTAGGGCTGCCCGGAGCGGCATTTAGGGAAGGGCACGAGTGAAACTCGTGCCCTTCCCGATATTTACTTCGAATAGACGAGGTGTCCGCGCCGGTTCGACTGCCAGCACTGCTCGTTCTCCTCCGTGCAGAACGGCTTTTCTTTGCCGTAGCTGATCGTCTTCACGTTCGACGCATTCACGCCGCCTTGGACCAGGGCATTCTTCACCGCGTTGGCGCGGCTGTCGCCCAGGGCCAGGTTGTATTCGGTCGAGCCGCGATCGTCGCAGTGGCCCTCAACCGTGAACGCGATATTCGGATGCGACTTCAGGAAGTCGATATCTCCCTGCATCGCCGCCTGCTGGTCGGGCCGAATGTCGGACTTGTCATAGTCAAAATAGATGTCCTTCACATTCTGCGAGAACAGCTCTTCTTCTGTTGCCGAAGGCTGCGGCGGAGGCGGAGGCGGTGGAGCATTGACCGTGACTCGTGCCGTCGCTTCCTGGGTTCCGCCCGCGCCCTTGGCCACCAGATGATAGGTGGTCGAGTCCGTCGGGTTCACACTCTGCGAGCCGTTGGGCTGCACCGCGCCAATGCCATCGATGCTCACATCGGTAGCGTTGGTCGTTTGCCAAGTGAGGTTCGTCGAACCGCCTTTGTCAATCGTGTCCGGATTCGCGCTCAGCGAAGCCGTGGGCGCGGTTGGCGCCGGTGGCGGCGGCGGTGGCGGTGGGGCCACTTTCTTTTTGCAGGCGCCTAACATCATCACGGCACCCACCATGAACACAATCGCAATCGACTTCAATCTCTGCTGCTTCACTTCATCCTCCCTACGCTAGCGCGCGCCCTCGGGCGCACGGATCGAGTCCGGGCAGGGCAGGTTGACTTCTCCGCCGCTCCCCGGTCTGTATGAAATAAGAAATCATGCATGGGCCCTACTTGAAACTCCAATTCGGCTGCGTGTTGCTCCCGGCTGTCGTCAACTGCTTCTGATTGGTGCCGTCCGCCAGCATCGTCCAGAGCTGTTCGCCTCCCGCGCGGCTTGACTGGAAAATAATGTGCCGCCCGTCGGGAGACCACGACGGAAAATCGTTGCGCCCGCCGTCGTGGGTCAATTGCACCCACTGCTTGCTGGCAATATCCATGATGTAGATATCTTGCGCCCCCGGAGCCCCAGGGCCATAGTGCCGAATCCAGGCAAACGCCAGAAATTGCCCATTGGGGGACCACGCCGGAGACACCGCATATCCCTGATCGGTCATCTTCTGAACATTAGTTCCGTCGGCGTCCATCGTGTAAATCTGCGGCAGGCCGGTGCGCCCGCTCACAAACGCGATTTGCGCTCCCGTCTTGCGATTCCATGACGGAGAAGACTCGGGCCCTCGCGACGATGTGACCTGCTTCACACCCGCGCCACTGGCGTCGCAGGTGTAAATTTCGGTTGTTCCACCCCGAGAAGAGGCGAATGCCAACTTGGTGCCGTCCGGAGCCCACGACGGGGAATAGTTGCCGCCGCCGAAATGAGGGAAAGAAACCAGTCGCCCCAGATCCACGGAATACATCAGGATCTCCCAATTGGTCTTGGTCACCGAACTGAAGGCCAAGCGCGATCCGTCGGGAGAAATACGCGGCGAGAGCGAAATCGATCCTTGATGCGTCACCTGGTGCTGGTTGTTGCCGTCGTAATCCATCGCCCAGACTTCCTTGCGCCCGCTGCGGCTGCTGATGAAATAAATCGAACTCTCCGCAATTCCAGCAATGCCGCCACCTAAACGGAAGATAATTTCATCGGCAAACTTGTGCGCTATGCGACGCGCCCCGTCTGCCGTCGAGGCATCGGTATATTGCTTGCCCAGCACCTGCGGTGACTGCACGTTCTTGACATCAAACAGCCAGCCTTGCACCGTCAGCGTGTTGCCAGCCGCGCCCATATTGCCGAACGCCAACATCGATGCATTCACCGGAGCCGCGCTAAAAACGTCAAACTTCACCTCCGCGGGATTCCCCGGCGCCGAGGTCGGCAAAAAGCTCTTCGACACCATGTCGAAAATGCCGGCGTTGTCGAGATCGTTCCACAGCGTATCGTTGAATACTTTCTGCAGGTTCCCGTTATTCGGATCCTGCGTAGAGGCTTTGAAATCGGTAGCCGCCAGTCGGACTTTCTCGACGCCCAACCCGGTCCCAGTCTTAATCCAATCCTGCGCAAACGCAGAAGTGCAGAGAGCCAGAATCACAAACGTAAAAGCGAAATATGATTTCGATTTTTTCACTCGACCTCGTGGCATACTCAATCCCGACTCCAAAGAGCCTCAAGCTAAAGGCTAAGAGCTGATAGCTAAAAGCTCTCCTATCTTTTGTAATCGAACCAGAACTCCACTGAAACCTTATTTCCCGAATAATCGGGAGGCAATGGACCAAAAGTATCAATGCGCTGGATGGCCCGCACCGCCGATTGATCGAGCGAAGGGACACCGCTCGACTGTTCCACCTGTACATTTCCCGGATGCCCATCGCGCATGACGTCAAACGTGACATACACCCGCTGCGCATCCGAGATTCGCGGATCGACTTCGTACTTCAGCCAATTCTCCGATACCTTCTGCTGCACCACCTTCACATACCAGGCGTAGCGCGAGCCAAAATCGCCGCCCCCACCCGTAAATCCGAATCCACCTTTCGCTCCCCCCGCGCTGAATGTTCCATAAGGCCCACTCACCGGACCGCCTTGTCCGTAGGGAACGACGTTGTTCGCTTCTTCCACCGGTTCGGGCTTCTTCTGACTTGAAGTGGTCTCTTTTTTCGGAGGCTTCTTTTTCGCGTCTTTATCGGCAATCGGAATCGCGTCCGGCTCTTTCACTTCTTCTTTCGGCTTCGACTGTGTCAATCCCTTGGAATCGTTTGCCAGCACGTTCTGCGTCTCTGCTGGCTGCGAAGGTAAGGGAATGGTACTTACCAGCGTCACGCCCATCGCGTCTCCGCCCCCGCCCGCGCCCCAGCCCGAACCGGTATGGCTCGGAGCGAACACCGCATAGCCGATGATCGCCAGCACCACCGCGACGTGCAAGCCCGCCGACCAGGCCAGATTCCTGCCCCACTGGTCGTGTTCAAAAAATATTTCAGCGTTTGCTTGCATGGCTATCGAGGGGCTGCGTCACAATGCTGACGTTCGAGATACCCGATTGCTTCACCGCGTCCATGACGGTCGCGAACGCGCCGAACGGCACATCTTCATCCGCGCGAATGAAGATCGATTGATGCTGCGGGTCGCGTATTTTCTGTTTTATCTGGGTTGCGATGTCGTTGATATTGATGGCGTCGTTGCCCAGAAAGACACGCTGTTTTTTATCGATGCTGATCACCAGCCGCTCTTCGGTGATCTCTTTTACGGTGCGGGTCTTGGGAACGGCAACCTCGATGCCCGACTGCAAGACGGGAGCCGTCACCATGAAAATGATGAGCAGCACAAGAACAACGTCTACCAGAGGCGTGATGTTGATATCGGAGAGAGAAGTTTGGGTGCGTCCGTTGGACGCCGTAAAGGCCATTACCGCCGCACCTCCGCCGCTGCCGCTTGCGCCTGCGGGCGTTCGACCGCATTCAGCATCTCAAGCGCGAAATCGTCGCCGCGCGCCGCAAACTCGCGAATCGAAGCGCCGATCAGGTTGTAGGCAATGACCGCCGGAATCGCGGCCGCCAATCCAGCGGCCGTCGTGATCAATGCTTCAGAAATGCCGGGAGCCACCGCGCGCAAAGTCGCCGCGCCCGCCGTGCCCAGTCCGTGGAACGCGTCGATGATGCCCCACACCGTTCCGAACAATCCCACGAACGGCGTAACCGCGCCGGTGATCGCGAGCCAGGGCAGGTTGCGTTCGAAGCGCGTAAGTTCTTCGGAATTCGCGATCTGCATCGCCCGCTGAATGGCCACGGGATTTCTCGCCACTCCGCTCGAAACCGCGCCCTGCCGCCGGTACTCCTCGAATCCGCCCTCAAACACTCCGACCAGGGGACTGGGGCGAAACTGCTCGGCCACCGCGCCAACGTCTGAAAGGCGCTGTGCCTTGCGGAAAGCACGCACGAAGCGTCCGCTTTGCACCCGCGCCCGGCGCAACAAACTCCACTTGGAGAGAATGATGGCCCAGGAAATGACGCTAAAAATCAGGAGCAGAAGAAGAACTGCTTTAGCGACAGGACCGGTTTCTCCAACCAGATCAACGATCTCGCCGCCGACGAATGCTGCCAGCCATGGATAAAAATGCATTGTTTTTCTTAGGAAAACCCTGCTTTTGATTATAGACCACAGGCGCGGGTTGCTCTCGGGGCGAATCCCATGCATTACCCCTAGAAAGTGCACGCGCTCAAAGGCAATCGGTACTGCGAGACGAACGAGTGTGCGGTTGGGAAAATCTCCGCTCTCCCCACGCCAGAAGCTTGAGGCCCGACGCCCGATTCCGTGCTATTCTCGCAACAAATTCAGCGCCCAGGATCTCCCGTGCTCGTCGAACTGCGCCTCGAAAACTACGCGGTGGTCGATAACCTGGCAGTCGAATTCGCTCCTGGCCTCAATCTCCTGACGGGCGAAACTGGAGCGGGCAAATCTATCCTGATCGACGCCCTAGCCCTCCTGCTCGGAGACAAGGCATCGAGCGACGTGATTCGCTCCGGCGCCGACAAAGCCGTAATTTCGGCCGTCTTCGAGATAGAAGGCGGAGCCGAGAAGCGCGTCGCCGAAGCGCTCGAAGCCAACGGCATCGACTCCGACGAAGACGCCATCATCCTGCGCCGCGAAATTGCTGCCGGGGGCAAAGGGCGCGTCTTCGTCAATAACCAGCCGGCGACGGTCGCTGTCCTGCGCCAGCTTGCGCCGCATCTCGCTACCATCCACGCCCAGAACGAATCGATCCTTGCCTTCGACGGCCCAACGCGTCTCGCCCTGCTTGATGGATTCGCAGGAACCCATCTCGATGCGACCACCGAGACCTTCTCTCGTTGGAAAGAAATCGCTGCTCGCATCGAGGAATTGCAGCGCGACGAACAAGATCGCCTGCGGTTGCTCGATCTGTGGAGCTTCCAGAAGCGTGAGATCGAAGAAGCCAAGCTTCAGCCGGGAGAAGACGACAGCCTCCAAGCCGAAAAGCTGGTTCTTGCCAACGCGGAGAAAATTTATTCCGCCGCGATGAATGCATTCGATCTGCTTTACGAAGGCAGCACCTCGACAGCATCATCTCTGCGAGCCGCCCAAAAGCACATCGAAGAACTCGCTCGCTTCGAACCGAAATTCCATGACGCCGTTAATCAACTCGACTCGGCTCGCATCAGCGTGGAAGACGTTGGCGCCACACTGCGCGATTATGCCGGAGGCATCCATGCCTCGCCCGAACATCTGGTCGAAGTAGAGGACCGTTTGGCTGCCATCGATCGGCTGAAGCGAAAATATGGGCCCACGCTCGACGACGTCATCAGGTTCGGAGACGAAGTTAGCGGGAAGCTGGCCGCGATGGAGAACAAAGACGAGACCCTGCGCCAACTGCGTGCCGAACTCGATCAAGCGGGTGATGCCTACCTGCGTGCAGCACGGGCGATTTCCAAGAAACGCTACGAAGCCGCACGCAAACTCGAGAAGCTGGTGGAGGCCGAAATCAACGACCTCGCCATGAAGACCCACTTCCACATCGAAGTCAGCGGCACCGACGAAGGAGGGAATTGGACAGCGACCGGATTCGATCAGGTGGTGTACTTGATCTCAACAAATCCGGGAGAGCCGCTGCGCCGCCTGGAACACATCGCGTCAGGAGGAGAGTTGTCACGGGTCATGCTGGCCCTGAAGGCCAGTGTGGCGCGGACGCCCTCGTCCGCGGGGAGCGCCAGAAAGGCCCAGCGAACCTTAGTCTTCGACGAAATCGATACTGGTATCGGCGGACGCGCCGCCGAAGCGGTCGGCAAGAAACTGAAGAGCCTTTCCCGCACCAGCCAGGTTCTCTGCGTCACGCACCTGCCGCAGATCGCCACCTTCGCTGACCACCATTACCTGCTGCAGAAGAAAGACTCCGCAGGCCGCACTCGCACCACCGTCCGCCTCATTACCGGAGAAGAGCGAACCGAAGAAGTCGCCCGAATGCTGAGCGGCGCCAAGCTCACCGACACCTCGCGCAAGCATGCGGAGCAGATGATCAAGGCGAATGGTTAGGACTGGAGGTTTATCCAGTCATGACGTCATCCCGAAGCGAAGCGAGGGATCTGGCGCGGGGAGAAGATACTCTCGCCCCTCGCCAGATCCTTCGCCCTATCGGGCTCAGGATGACGTCGGCCGATGCAGGAATCGCGGCGGCGAGGGGTTACTTGGCTCTACTCTTACGCTTCGGCCCCTTTTTCTTCCCATTCTTCTCCACCCTCAGCTTCCAAGCAGTCCGCAGCGCCCCCGCTAGCACGTCCTCACTCGCCTTCGCCAGGCGGATGTGCGTCGCTCCCATCCTCCCCCATCCACCGGGAATGGGCAGAAAGACGTCCGGCAATTCGCGCACGAAGTCGGACTGCAGTTCCGGTGTGAGCATGAGGTTGCCGTAGCCCTGTTTCTCGGAAGCGAGGGTAGCGAAGATGCGACCGCCGACGCGGAAGTCCGCCGCGCCCATATGCGAGCCTTCTTCGGCTCCCTCAAGGCTTAGCGCGAGACGGCGGAAATCAGATGCCTTCATCGCGACTCCTGTGGGTCGAGAATACTACGCCGCTCTGTCACGCGTTGGCGCGATCGCTCACGAAGATATTTTTCGATGCTCTGCCTTCCGGCGTGCTGCGCCCATTCCGCCGGGGTTGCTTCCCAGAGGATGTCTTTCCTATCTAACCTCGCGCCGCGCTCGACCAGCAAGCGCACCACATCTTCGTGGCCTGCGGCAGCGGCCTGATGCAATGGCGTGGTGTGAGAATGACCTCCGACGGGGTTGTAGCGATCGGGATCTTCGCCAGCGTCGAGCAACATGCGCACGATCTCGACGTGGCCGTGATCGGAGCCGAGGCTGAGCGCGAGGTGGCGGTCTTCCGGGCTTGCCCTGGGCAGCAAGTGGCGGACGTCGCCCGTGTGACCCAGCATGGCTGCCACCGGCAGATCAATGGCAGCACCGCGCTCGATCAAAGCCTTTACGGATTCCATCTCGCGGTGTAAGGCCGCGGCGTGGATGGCGCTCTCGGGATTGGCTCCATAATCACAAAGTAAATCGATGAGAGGACGCTGCATGTGGCACTCGCGCGGCACGCTTCCGGTCGCCACCAGTATGAGGGTTTCGTTCCGCGCTTCCTGCGACGGCCCGGCATCGAGAATGGCTTTCGCCACTTCCACAATGTTGGCAGGCAATTTTCCGTTGCGCACCGGGTTCTCGGCGATGAACTCAAGCAGGGTTGGATTGCGGAAATAATTCCCGCCTTCAAAGCTGACATGCTGATGCACGAGCTTTGGATTCTGCATTAGAAGAGTGCGCAAAGCCCCGGAATCTCCCGCGTCAAGCATCTCAATGGCGCGACGAAAAGTGGCGTCTTCGATCCGCTCATGGTGTGGAAGTTCGAGACGATCAGTGAGTGTGGGCTTTTCAATATGGCGCTTGAGTCGGGTCCAACTGGGAAATCCGTATTCGCGGGCGATGGCGAGTTGCGCATCTCTAAGACGTAGCGCGGTATCGAAGATTTCTGCGTCCGTTTTTCGAGCGAATCGCGGATGAAACTCCCGCAACCGCTGTGCTGCGCGCAGATCGTGACCCGCGTGCTCATTCCGCAAATCTTTGGCTTGATGTTTAAGATGTTCGAGGTTGGGGCTGGAGGGGAGGCGCTTGACCGGCATAAACGAACTTCCTTTCGTGAGCCCGAGGTCCGCATATTGACGGGCAGAAAGTCAGTTCGTGAAATAAGTTGTGACTAGCAAGGTGGACTTCTGTCCTTTCCGCGGACCGGATGCGCCCTTCGCGCGCAGAAAAGACTAGCACATTTCGACGCGAGATTTCTGCTTTCGCTTAGGATCCGCGGTCTGACGCTAGTCTCTTGGAGGCACCGTATCGGGCGCTGGGCTCGTTTTCTGATCGGATGGCGGAAATAAAGCCAACTTCTCGCACGCATCCTTCGGCAGCCCGTCAACGAAAAGCAGCCCCGTATATGGCCTTCCTCCCCCCGTGGCGAAACATTCCACCATGGCCCGATGAAAGTTTCGCAATGGCAACGTTCCGAAATCGTTGGGAGAATCGGCACGATGGCAGCCATCTTGATCGCACAGTCGGTCGGCTCCGAAGTCGATGCCGAAGGCGAGATCGGCCGCGGTGGGCACAATCACCGCACTCACGATCGCGGTGCTGCGGTGGTACACCTTGGCTCCCGGCAAAGGCCAACCAATGAAGCTGCCGAAGTAAGGTACCTCCACCAACGGCGGCAAAATCGGGAATTTCGATCGCGGACGCTGCAGCATCGCCGAAAAAGCTGAGACTTCAAACAGTTTCAAAGACTCGACTCGGACGCGAGTGTTAACGTCGTGTTTTGCGACGCGTGAGAGTGTATCGTCTGCGCTCTTGTCGGGTGTGAAGCGAGTCGGATTGCCTACTTCCTCGGCGGTCAGCTTAACTTCAAGCTCCGCCGAAGATGCGCCCGCGAGGGAGTGCGGCGTTATGTCGAGCTTCAGTTGGCGTCCAACCTTGGCCTGCGCTGGCTGCACTGAGTTCAACGCGCCCAGCAGCACCGCGGCTTCGTTGGCCGTGAGGTTGGTCTTCAATACGCCCGGGATGTTCTTCTCGGCGTCTGAAACTGATTTAACCAGATCGGTCAGGCTGGGCGGGTTGGTGGCGTCGAAAAAGCTCTGCGTTACGGTGTCAACGATGCTCTCGACGCCGCTGATGCCACGCACTGAAAGCATGCCGTCGTTAATGAACGTCTGGTCGCCTTTTCTGAACCAGCTGAGTGCGTCCCCCTTGTCGATCTCGGTGCTGTATTTGCATTGCAGTTCTGCCTGAAGGTTTTCGGTGAAGGCCGCGACGTCGCGATTGAATGCTAAAACCAGGGGATTGAATTCGGCGTTCAATTCCTGCGCGCTTTGCGTCAGGTCGTAGGGGATGAAGTCGTGCGGGTATTGCGTGGCCCACTTGTAGTTGAACAAGAAATCGGCCACCGCCGCGCGCATCAGTCCGGCTCGAGTGGTCGCGTATTCTTTTACTTGATCGGCCGTGGCCGGTCCAAAGCTCTCCTCGGTTTGCCTCCGGAAGCAGCGCAATTGCAGCTTCTCTTCTTGGCCGGCAAGAACCTGCTCGCTCATGCGGATACGGTCCTCAAGCTCACAGTCCTCGCCCGATTGCGCTTTGAAGGTGCGAAGTTGCCGATCTTTGTCTTCCATGCAGCCGCGAAATGCGTTTACTATCCCCGGATTGGAGCATTTCTCCTTGCCCATCTTCTTAGGTTCGCATGACGTGTCCGACGGCGCTGATGATTGGCCTTCCATGGCCGTCACCGTCGTGCTCGAGGCATCGTAGGGATTACTGGCCGCGATCATGCCAATCAGGAGATTGGTGAACGTCGGACGAAGCGGGTCAAACGCATGACTGAATCCGAGGCAGTACTCGTTGGGATTGCACCATCCCCATCGGGAGCGGTTATCTTTTTTTTCCACTTCGGCTTCCAACGCGCTGGCGTTTGGTCTCTCGTTGCGCTCCTTGTCGGCCCATATGTTCGAAGGTTGGAATTGCGCGGCAGCCCCTTCCACCTCAAGTTCCGTTTCGGTGAACCTCCGGGTCACGTATCGGTAGAAGAGCGGGTCGAAGAACGCCTGGTTCTTCATTTGCTGGCTCAACTTATTCCATCCTAGGTCAATCGCTTGCTGCAGCAGATCGTTATGGTGCGCGATAAGTTCGCGGGCAGCCTCGGCCCCGGCGTTCACTTTCTTGTAGTCGTTCGAGCTGGCTTGCAGGCTCCAGATATTCATCAGCACTTCCGGGCGCGGAAGATCGAGCACTGCCATCAGACGGTTGCGCTCGAAAATGCCGCGATCGCTGCCGTCCTCGTTGGAATAGACCAGCGTGTCGTTGACCGACTGCATGGTGAGAGGTTTGGGAGCCGCAGCAGGCGCCATTTTGCTCTTGGTCTGGGCTGCGGTCATTGACTTAGCGTTCGCATCGGAGGGGCTTGGCTTATCGGTACTGGATGAATCGGCTGGCGCGCCGGCGTCCGGTGAATCCGCTCCATCGGTGCCCGAGGTTGTCTTCGAATTCGCCGTGCTGTTCCCAGGCGCAACGCTGACTGAAACAGTTGGAGAGGCGGTGCTGGTAGCCGTGGCACTCTCGCCCGTTGATGACGATCCGCCGGGTTTAGGAGAAGCCGTCTTTCCACTCGCATCGCCGCTCGAGTCGCTTGCGCCTGAGAGCTTCTTCGCCACGGTGGTTGCATCGACATAAAACAGGCGTTGTGTCGGGGGAGTGGCGGGCTGCGACCAATAACGCTGAGAAATCGTTCTCCGAAATCCATCCACCGTGAGCGAATCAACTTTGTCTTTGCTTAGAATCAAGACGCAATCTGAACGCACTGCCCGGATCGCGATGCTGCCATCTGCGGGAACCGTGGCCTGCACTTGGGCAGCGGTTTTGTCTGCTGAACCGGATGGGACGCGGACGGCAGTGGCGCTTTGGAAGTCAAGCGTGGCTAACTCTTTGATGTGATCTCGAACCTTTTGCTTTTCATTGTCGGGAGGCGAGGCTGTCTTGTAGTAAATCGCAAGCTTGCTGGGAGAAATCACCCCTAACGTGAAGCCGGGTTCAGGTTCAGGGCTCAGTAACTTGATGATATCCGCCCCATTCGTCGCGGGAAATGTGATTGACCGGACGTAACAAGAGTCACCGTCAACTGTTACCCGACCGGACGCCAGCGGGTAGGACTCGATGAAGTGTTTTTCTGGTCCCTTGTCAGGAGCCTTCTTGGGCGGTGCGGGTTTTGCGGGCGGCGCTGCCGCAGGAGCCACCGCTGCACTGGCTGCCGACGATGCAGCAGCCTGGGCAAAAGAAGGGAGGGTGAAAGACACGGCGATCACCGCTGACAGGACACACCTGCACGTGAGGGACATTAAGATTCTCTCCAGATTTTGTCGGAGGCCCAACTACCGAAACGGGGAAGGCGGCGATCCTAGAACGAGACGGGTCACTTAGCAAGAATATTTTTCGGTTGTTCTGAATTACGAACAAAGCCGATGTTCCATGCGACTCGACAGGTTCGAAGTGTTCATCACCGTGGAAGAACTTAACTGACAACCTCGTGCCCCAGATTTGATGGATCATGGGACTTTCTCTCCTCAATTCGCCCGATGCTGCTGGAGTTCTTCTATTCGCGGCGAAAACGGCAGGGGGAAGCAGGTCAGAACCGAATCGCTCCACCGCTGTTTGGACGGAACATTGGACAACGCCCAACCAGAGCAACCCTGGGGTATAATCCCTGCCGTTCCGTGCCCAGACCACTGCGTGCAATCTGTATTGGAGGGTGAGCTGCAATGAGAATTGCCCATCGGAGCGCCACGGCCAGTATGTTCGCGCTGTTCTTCTTTTTGGCAGCAGCGTCTGTCGTGGGCGCCGGGGAAGATGGGACACTGCGCAAGCGGTTCTCCAACCAGGATGTCATCGAGATGGCTAAGGCGGGCCTGTCCGACGATGTGATCATCACCAAGATTCGCCAGGCTTACGACGCTGGTCCCGACGCGGTCAGCTTCGATACCAGCGTCGATGGATTGAAGGCGCTGAAAAGCGCAAATGTGCCGGACTCGGTGATCAAAGTCATGATCAATCCCGTTCCTCCGCCAGCGACCGTAGTCGCGGGCGCGAGTCCGATCTCGGTCGATCCGAACCTTCCTCCGCCTGAGGTGGGCGTGTACTGGCGCGACGAACGCAAGTTTATTTTGATTCAGGGCCAGGCCGTGACCAACACGAAGACAGGCGGTAAGGCTGGCAGTTTTCTTACCGACGGGCTGAGGAATCAGCACTGGGACGCGACCATCGAAGGGAACACGTCGAAAAATGTTGTGCGGGACCGCCAGCCGACGTTCTACTTGTATGTTCCCGACGGAGACGACTCGTCCGATTACGTATTGGTCAAGCTAAACAAGAAAGGCGATCACAGGGAATTTCAGATTGGGTCTTTCGGAGGGATTCGGGGCGGCAAGTCCGGAGTGCAGAAGGACAAGGTAGTCCCGTTCAGCGCCGACCACGTTGGGATCAGGGTGTATAAGATCAAGCTCGACGAAGGCTTGAAGCCCGGGGAATACGCCTTCTTCATGGGCACGGGCCAGAGCAATACGATGGCTGGCGCACACGGAGGGAATCGATCTGGAGGATCGGCGTCGGGGAGAGTTTGGGATTTCTCGATTCCGGAGTGAAGAGAGTAATCAGTGCCCCGCGAGACAACGTAGGGTGCTGCGTGACGGAACGTCTTATCATTCCTACCGGGTGACGAGCCTTGTGTTTTTCAGCCACAGCGAATTTCGTGGGCAGCGGAGTGCTCGGCGCGGTCGGCGTGGTGACGTTGACCAAGGTAAGGCATCGGCGCGAATTCCTTTTCGCGGCCCTGCCCCTTCTGTTTGCCATTCATCAGTTCATCGAAGGATTCGTCTGGCTGGGACTGGATGGAGTTCTTTCTCCCGTGGTGGCGCACAACATGGGCGCCGCGTTCATGCTGTATGCACAGGGACTCCTCCCTTTTTTGCTGCCGCTTAGCGTCTGGCGGTTCGAGCCTGACAAGAAAAGCCGTGAGCGCATGTTGCCGTTCCTCGTGCTTGGCGGAGCAACTACGCTTTACATTTTGTGGGCGCTGACGGCTTACCCGTTGGAGCTCTACGTCAAGGGAAACAGTATCGTCTACATCAACCAGGCGACAAACAATACGGCGGTGGCGTTCCTGTACGTGGTTGCAACTTGTGGCTCACTGTTTTTCTCGAAGATCAAGATGATGGTGGTCTTCGGAGCAGCGAACCTAGTGATACTGCTCGTGGTAATGGAAGTGAAGCGGTACGCGTTTACGTCGCTGTGGTGTGCCTACGCGGCGGTCGCAAGTGCGATCATCCTTGTCTATTTCTGGACGAGTCGCGAAGAGCGGCCATTCCGCTACGCGTAGCGATCCCTTCCCGGTCGCTGGCCCAGACAAGTCACGCCAACGAAACTTTGCTACTTGGGGAGAGTTCGTACCGTTCGGACTATCTTGAATCTTTGGTTGCGTTCGAGTTCTTCGCTGCGGCCGGATATCCCTCGTTGCACATTCCGTCGATGATCTGGTCGAAGTACGCGGCTGCGGCTGGCGAGGCATCGCGATACTCGGCAAACTGCCCGAAGCCTCCGGACCAGCGCCACAAGCCGCCTGACTTCATGACGCCCCGGACATCCTCGCCCTCGCCACCTTGCCCGTTTTCGAAGGTGATCGATCGCTCTTGATAACTCGCAGCGTCGAGAAAATCGCCCGGGGCCGGATGTCCCAATGAGACGGTCCCTCCTTCCCAAAGTGCAAGCCACTCCTTTTTTCTCTCGTGCGGATATCGGACCCATCGAATCGAGTAATCGTCGTCGTTGGTGACTTTGATCGTCGCGTCCATAGGGATCGTGTACCTCAAATGCAGCCCGCGGGACTCCGGAAATTTTGTCTGCACAATTTGGGAGGGCCCATGCTTTGCCGGCGCTGTCTGCCATCGTTACGTTGCGTTCGGGCTGATCGTTTGCGAGCACCTCAGTGACCGGCTCATACCCCGAAAGCCGAAAGAAATAAACCCGTTGGGTTCTCCTGATTCTGAACGCGCCGTGGGAATCGGTTGTGGCTAACCCTTTCCTGTCGTCAAATACGGCGACCCCAGACAAAGGCTTACCGTCGCTCGATTTCACCGTGCCGGTCAGATAGTCTTGGGCCAGGGCGGCACTTAGCTAGCAGCAGAACGACCGCCGCGATTTGCAAGTTACGTTTCATCATCAGCCTCAGGTAATCAGCGCTGAGGTGCCGAAGGTTCGTTGTCCGTATTGCTGGCACACTTCATTGAGGCGCTTGCAGGAAGACTTCGGTGCCGCTCGCGACTGCAATCGCGAAATCTAGGAGACCATCGGAGTTGAAATCTTCAGCAACCGCGAACAATTTGAACATCGGCCCCGGAAGCGTGAACCGCGAGACAGGCTGCATTGTGCCGTCGCCATGACCTGCGAGAAAACCCGCCAGATGACCTATTTGGCCGTAGGACAGCACGTCCGTATCACCGTCAGATGTGAAATCAGCCAAGGTGAAAAACGGTTCCTGTCCATCAAATCTAGTGGAATAGAACTGCGGTGGCTGGAATGTTCCATCACCGTTGCCTAACATAATGCCGACGGGTATCGGGGCTCCCGAGCCCAACATAACGAAATCCAGCTTGCCATCGTTGTTGAGATCGCCCGGCAAGACTTGGCCATAGGCTGTCTGCGTTTCAATTGGCGGCTGGAATGTGCCATCGCCGTTCCCCAGCAACACAGCGATCTGGTTTGTTCCTCGGTCTAGCAGTGCCAAGTCCAGATGCCATCGCCATTGAAATCTGCTGCATTGAGGTCGTAAGGCCAGAAGATCGAGGTAATGGTCTGCTGGGGCTGAAAAGTCCCGTCTCCGTTGCCAAGAAGAATTTCGGGGCCAGCACCTGTGAATGGGCTTTGGGATGCAACGATCAAATCGAGATTGCCATCGCGATTGAAGTCGCCCACAGCGGTCTGAACTGGCGAGTTGAAGCGACCAAACGCTGGCAATTGACGGAACTTGCCCGTGCCGTCGCCGAGGAAACAACCGCATCCCCCTTATCGTAAAGCACGACTGCGAAATCCACCTTTCCGTCGTTGTTGAAATCACCGAAGCTAAGACCCAAGGGTTGCGCCGAAATCGGTATGGAAGCAGACCTCGTGAACGTGCCATCCCCGTTAGCCAACAGCACCGTTACACCGAAATTTAGTGAGACGATATCAGGCTTGCTATCTCCGTTCAGATCGGCGGCAAATAATCGGCCGCCATTGCTTGAGTACGTGTGCGCTTGGCCGACTATCACACTTGAGACGGGCTGATGGATCTCCACCGTCCCAGTAGCTTGAACTGGAGAGCCCGCCGCCGGGAGGAGGGTTGGTGACGGTGATCAGCGCACTTCCAGCCGTAGCGGCGTCGGAAGCTGCGATCTGGGCCTGTAACTCGGTAGCAGAAACAAACGTCGTGCTGCGCGCTGATCCGTTCCAGTTGACGACCGCGCCTGGGACGAAGTTCGCTCCTCGAACCGTCAACGTAAATGCTCCCGCTCCCGGAACAACGGCCTGCGGACAGACCGGAGCGTCGATCGTCGGGACAGGATTATGCTGGGCGGCCAATGCGGCTGCGAGGAGAACAAGCGAAATGAACGTGCTGATAATTCTCATTGCCAATCCTGATTTTGTTGAACAGAGCCAATCGAAGGCTTCGGCATTGTGTCTGGTTGGGGACTGGCCGTCAAATGGAAGAAAGTCCGGGGTAAGTTTATTACTCCTCCCATGGAAGGTTGGGGCCGCCTTCACTTGAATTCCGCAGGAAATCTCTACGGCGCCGCTGGCGGCGGGACCGATGGGAGCGGCCCGCAGGGACCAGTCGCGATCGATTCTCGAGGCAACGTCTACTCAATCAACCGGCGAGGGGTAGGGGTTTCTCCAACCGTAACTATCGCTTTAAACTCCGGCTGCCGGGTGTGTTCTTGACTCCCGTCCGCGACGGCGGGCTTTGCTGATAAAAGTTGTCGGCGGCCGGTTTGGGCTCGGGCGGTAATTTGTAGGGCTGGACTTTCGGCGATTTCGCCGCAGGTTGGATCACGGTATTGGCGGTCTGACGCTCGAGCTTGTCGAGTTGGGAGGTGACGTCCTTTTGTCGGTTCCCGCCACTGTTTGTCTGGCCCGGAAGCACGGTCGACGTAGCGCCGTGTTTGCGGGTGGCGTCCAGGTTCCGATCCCTTGTAGCCTGACCAAAGACAGGCAACGACACGGCTGCCACGAGCGCAATGCACGCAAGTTTTTTCATCGACCCCCCGGCGCGGCGCTTTACGAGCGATAGCACCGCAATATCATGATTCTATCGATATCACCCCAGAGTGGGAACTCCCCATTCGTGGCATCACCGCCCCATTCGCTGCACCAATTCCCCAACCGCTGCTAATCCTATCCATTTCTAGGGCTTACGTTGACCAAATGGGTACTTTCCGGTAGTTTAGAAGCATCCATCCGCTGGGAAAAGTGTAGGCTAGGAGCAGGCATATTACTGTGCGGGAAGATCAGAAAACACTGCTGTTATTGAAGCCCCGGGGCTTTTGCGCCGGAGTGGTTCGGGCCATCGATATCGTGCGCATTGCGCTCGAGGCGTTTGGTCCGCCGATCTACGTCCGCAAAGAGATCGTCCACAACCGTTTTGTGGTGGAAGAGCTTCAGGGCAAAGGGGCCATTTTCGTCGACAGCGTCGAAGAAGTGCCCAACGGCGAGCGCGTGATTTATAGCGCCCACGGAGTTTCTCCCGAAGTTCGCGAAGCTAGCGCGCATCGCAAGTTGCGTGTGATTGACGCGACCTGTCCGCTGGTCACCAAGGTTCACGTGGAAGCGGTGAAGTTCGCGAAAGAGGGCTATTCGCTGATTCTCATCGGACATCGGGACCACGATGAAGTGATCGGTACGCTGGGCGAAGCGCCCATGGTTACGCAGGTTGTGGGGAATCCCGACCAGGTGCATTCGCTTACGGTGGCCGACCCGAATCGCGTCGCCTATCTGACGCAGACCACTCTGAGTCTCGACGAGACCAAAGACATTATTGCCGCGCTGCGTAAGAAGTTCCCCAACATCAAGGGACCGGCGGCGCAGGATATCTGTTATGCCACGGAAAACCGACAGGTTGCCGTGAAACAGGTAGCTTCTGAAGCCGATCTGTTGCTGGTGGTTGGCTCCGATAACAGCTCTAATTCCAACCGTTTAGTCGAGGTGGCGCGCAACCTCGGCCGCAACTCGCATCTAATCGACAGCTTCCGCAACATCAAACCCGAGTGGTTGGAAGGGGTGAAGACGATCGCGTTAACCGCGGGCGCCTCGGCTCCGGAGTGCCTGGTGGAGGAAGTGGTGAAATTCCTCGATACCAAGGGCTTCGAGAACGTACAAGAAGTTGAGGTCATGCCCGAAAACGTTCGCTTTGGTCTGCCGCCGGAGATTGTGGAAGCCATCGCCAGTGCTCCCACGCCGGTGAATGCGGAGTAAATGCCGAATATGGAAGAAACCTCCTCTACAACTTCTGGAAATCCTCAACTACGTTTCGGAAAAATAGACGATCTTGCCAGCCGCGCCGCCGCGGCCATCGATGGCGCGCGCAAGTTCCTCTTCTCTCAGCAAGATGAGCAGGGATACTGGTGCGGCGAGTTGGAAGCTGATACCACCCTCGAAGCCGATTATCTGGTGCTGCACACGCTTTTGGGCACGGGCAATCAGGAGCGCTTCGAGAAGGCTGGACGCTACATCCTCGAGCATCAGAACGAAGAAGGCGCATGGAGCACCTATCCTGGTGGCCCGTCGGTGCTGAGCGCGTCGGTGAAGTCATACTTCGGGCTGAAGTTGGCCGGGTACGGCAAGGATCATCCTGCATTGGTGCGCGCGCGCAAGAAGATTTTGGAGATGGGCGGCGTCACTGAGGTCAACACCTTTACCAAGATCTATTTGTGTTTCTTCGGACAGTACGATTACGACGCAGTTCCGGCAATTCCTCCTGAGATCGTTCTATTTCCTAACTGGTTCTGGTTCAACATCTACGAGATTTCGTCGTGGTCGCGCGCGATCCTGGTCCCGCTGTCGATTGCTTATGCGAAGAAGCCCTTTAAGAAAATTCCCGACGAAATGGGAGTGGAAGAGCTTTTCGTAGGTGGACGCGACAGGGCGCGCATGCGTCTGCATTGGTCAAAGAAGTTGGTATCGTGGCGCAATTTCTTCCTGGTGCTCGACCGCTTGGTGCATTGGTTTGAGAGAGTTCACATTCGTCCTCTGCGCTCGATTGCGCTCAAAAAAGCGGAGCAGTGGATGATCGATCGCTTCGAGATGAGCGATGGCCTCTGCGGCATCTTCCCGTCGATCATGAATTCGGTGATCGCCATGCGCTGTCTGGGTTATTCGACCGACGATCCGCAGGTGATTCGCGCGCTGGATGAATTCGAAAAGCTGGGAATTGAAGAAGGCGACACCTTCCGCATGCAGCCGTGCGTTTCTCCCGTATGGGATACGGCCTATGCACTCTATGCCTTGGGCGAGAGTGGAGTGCCGGCCAACGATCCGCGGATGGTGAAGTGTGCGGACTGGATTCTGCAGAAGCAGGTGCGCAGTCCGGGCGACTGGAAGGTCAAGAATCCCAAGGGACAGCCGGGCGGCTGGTACTTCGAGTTCAACAACGAGTTTTATCCCGATGTGGATGATACCGCGATGGTGTGCCTTGCTCTGAACCAGGTGGAGCATCCCAACGGACGCTACCAGCGCGAATCGGTGCAGCGCGCGATCGACTGGGTTTTTTCCATGCAGTGCAAGAATGGCGGATGGGCGTCGTTCGACAAAGATAACGATCGCATGGTGTTCCAGCACATTCCCTTTGCCGATCACAACGCCATGCTCGATCCTGCGACAGTCGACATCACGGGGCGCATCCTCGAGATGCTGGCGGCTTACGGGTACGACAAGAAGCATCCCGCGGTGAAGAAGGCGATTCAATTCCTGCGCGACGAGCAGGAGCCCGACGGCGCGTGGTTTGGACGCTGGGGTGTCAATTACATCTACGGCACCATGCTGGCACTGCGCGGATTGGAAGCAATTGGCGTCGATCATCATGAGCCTTATGTGCAGCAAGCGGCGGAATGGCTGCGCATGGTACAGAACCCTGATGGCGGATGGGGAGAAAGTTGCGGATCGTACGACAACGCCAATCTGAAAGGCGTCGGCGATAGCACCCCTTCGCAAACTGCCTGGGCGATTATGGGATTGTTATCGGCCAACGACACCCGCAGCGATTGCGTGGCGCGCGGCATTGCATATCTCTTGCGCACGCAGAGAAAAGACGGATCGTGGGACGAACCGCTCTACACCGGCACGGGATTCCCGAGGGTGTTCTACCTGATGTACCACATGTACCGGCAGTACTTCCCGTTGATCGCGTTGACAACCTACAAGAAAGTGTTGGCCGCCAAGGGCGACTAGCTCAATCAGCTTTCAGCTCTCAGTGAAGGCTTGCTGAGCTATGCTGACGGCTGACAGCTTTGCATGAAAGTTTTCGTTACAGGTGCGACGGGATTTGTTGGCAGCCATGTGGCCCGGGTGCTCGAGGAGCAGGGGGCCGAGCTGCGATTGCTGGTGCGAGCCACCAGCGATCCGCGGAACATTCGCGATCTGAAGGGGGAGCGGGTCGTCGGAGATTTGCGCGATCTGGCATGCCTGGAAAAAGTGATGGCCGGGTGCGACGCGGTGTTTCACGTCGCGGCAGACTACCGGCTCTGGGTGACGGATCCGGAGCAGATGTACCGGGCCAACGTCGATGGGACACGCAGCTATTTTGCAGGCGGCGCGCAACTCTCGGGTGCGCCGCGTGGTTTATACATCTAGCGTGGCGACGATCGGGTTCGGGAATGGAAATCGAAATCCCCGCCCTGTCGCAAAAAACGCGACAAGGACGGGGCACCCCCTAGATTCGGGTGCCGACGAAGACGCGCCGGTTTCTTTGAGTGACATGATCGGGCACTACAAACGCTCGAAGTTCATGGCGGAAGAGATTGCGATCAAGGCCGGGAACAGCGGGATGGATGTGGTAGTGGTGAATCCCAGCACTCCGGTGGGCGAGCAGGATATCAAGCCCACGCCAACCGGGCGGATCGTGGTGGACTTTCTGAAGAAGAAGTTTCCTGCGTATGTAGATACGGGATTGAATTTGGTGGATGTAAGAGCCTGCGCCCTCGGGCATGTTGCGGCTTTGGAGCGAGGGCGAAGTGGGCAGCGCTACATCCTCGGCGGAGAGAATCTGACGCTGAAACAGATTCTCGACAAGCTGGCGGCGATTACAGGTCTGCCTTCTCCGAAGGTCCGGTTGCCGTATGTGGTGGCGCTGGCGAGCGGCGTGGTGGATACGTTGTTCACAGGCATGCTGCTCCGCAAGGAGCCGCGTGTGACGCTCGATGCGGTACGCATGGGTCGCAAGAAGATGTTTGTGACCTCGGCCAAGGCTGAGCGCGAACTGGGATGGAAGTCTGGATCAGTGGACGAGGCCTTGCGGCGGGCGGTCGATTGGTTTCGGGCGAATGGGTATGCCTAGTCTTTCAGAGCGAGAGTCCGAGGCGGCTATCCCCACGCGGGCCGGCGCGCGAGTCGCGATAGTGGCGGCTTTGGAGCGTGAGGTATCGCCGTTCGTGAAGAACTGGCCTCAGCGTTCGCGCGACTGGGATGGACGCAGCTATCGCTTTTGGGAGAAGGAAGGAAACGTCGTGGTTTGCGGCGGCGTTGGAGCCGAAGCGGCGCGACGAGCGGCCGAGGCGGCGATCAATCTATACCATCCCGCCCTGGTGATTTCAGCGGGATTCGCCGGAGCTTTAGATCCCTCGCTCTCGGTGGGAGACGCGTTGACTCCGAGCCAGGTGATTGATGCGGGCGATGGCAGTCGCATGAAGGCTGAGCGAGGCGAGGGAATTTTGATCACATTCGATACGGTCGCGGATGTGGAGCAGAAGGCGCGCTTTGCCAAGGCGTTCGGAGCGCATGCGATCGATATGGAGGCTGCGGCTGTGGGTAGAGCGGCTGAGGCGCACGGCATCAAGTTTCTGGCGTGCAAGGTGATTTCGGATTCGAGCGATACGTCGTTGCCCTCGTTAACGAAGTTTATCGGGCCGGATGGAACGGTTTCAGACGATGCGGTTTGTGGCGCACATAGCGGTGCGTCCGTGGCGATGGGCGGCGGTGATGCGGTTGGCCCGTGACAGCGCGAAAGCGGCGCGGGCGTTGGGCGTGTCATTGGAGAGTTCCGTCAGGAGTTGAGGCCCAGGTCAGCCGCTAAAGCGGATTCGGGAGAACGCGGGTGCGGTACGGCTGAAGCCGTACCCTGATACGAATCGAATTATGGCGATAGCTGGAACCATTACGTTGGAGAGCAAGACGGCGATTCCGACCACGATGCAGGCGGCAGTGTATCGAGGCAAGGACGATGTTCGTCTGGAGACCGTGCCAGTGCCGGCGATTGGGCGCGGCGAATTGCTGGTGCGAGTGCATACCTGCGGAATCTGTGGAACGGATCTGAAGAAGATCTCCAGCGGATCACATTCCGCGCCACGCATTTTCGGCCACGAGACTTCGGGAATGGTTGCGGCGATCGGCGAAGGCGTTGAGAAGTACCGCGTGGGAGATCGAGTGATGGTGTTTCATCACATCCCCTGTGGCACTTGTTATTACTGCCGGCACAAGACCTTCGCGCAGTGCGAAACCTACAAGAAAGTCGGGTGCACGGCGGGGTTTGAGCCGAGCGGCGGCGGGTTTGCCGAGTACGTTCGGGTGATGGATTGGATCGTGGAGCGCGGAACGGTAGGTATTCCCGACGGCGTTTCTTACGAGCAGGCCTGTTTTGTCGAGCCTGTCAATACCTGCATGAAAGGGATCGATACGCTGGGCCTGCGTCCGGAGGAGACAATTCTCGTTATCGGACAGGGGCCAATTGGCATCTTACTGAGCGTATTGGCCAAACGGACAGGGACTAGGGTAATTACTTCCGATTTGTATCCGCAGAGGCTTACAATATCTAAAAGCTTCAGCTTGGGGAACGCGATAGACGCTTCGCGCACCGATGCGGTGAAGGCGGTGCGGGAGCAGACCGAGGGTCGAGGCGCTGATGCCGCGATATTGGCGGTCGGCGGAAACGGCCTGATCCGGACTGCGATGGATGCAGTGCGGCCAGGCGGCCGAGTGTTGTTATTTGCGCAGACGGTACGCGGCGAGGCGACAATTGATCCGGCCGCGGTTTGCGTAGACGAGAAAACACTGTTGGGGTCGTATAGCGCTTCCGTAGAGCTGCAAGAGGAATCGGTCCGCTTCGTGATGGACCAGGAGATGGATTTGGCGCGCCTGATCAGCCATCGTTTTCCTCTCACGAGCAGCGTGGAAGCATTGAATCTGGCTGCTCACCCCCAACCGGACTCTATGAAAATCGTGATTCAACCGGGCAGCTCGTGGAAGGAACAGTAGCGTGAATGGAAAGATGACAGCAGCCGTCCTCTATGGCAAAGAGGACGTAAAGATTGAGAAAGTCCCGATTCCTCGAGTCGGTGACGGAGAAGTGCTGGTGAAGGTCCAGGTCGCGTTGACCTGCGGCACTGACCTCAAGGTGTACCAGCGTGGTTACCACGCGCGCATGATCGTGCCTCCGGCGTTGTTTGGGCACGAGTTGGCCGGAGTGATTGAAGAAGTGGGAGCCGGCGTGCGCGGCTTCAAGAAAGGCATGCGGGTGGTGGCGCTGAACTCCGCGCCCTGCCAGATGTGTTTCTACTGCTCGAAGCACCAGGAAAATCTTTGCGAAGACCTGCTGTTCAATAACGGCGCGTACGCCGAGTACATCCGCATTCCAAAGCGGATCGTTGAAACCAACATGCTGGCCGTGCCTCCGGACGTGACTTACGAAGAGGCGGCGATGGTGGAGCCGCTGGCTTGCGTGCTGCGCGGGCTGCACGAAACCGGCGTGGAGATCGGCGATACCGTGACCGTGATTGGCGGCGGCCCGATCGGACTCATGTTCGTGCAGGTCGCGAAGGCTACCGGGTGCAATGTGATTTCCGTCGTCAAACGAGACTCTCAGGTGGAAGCGGCGAAGCGCATGGGCGCGCACGAAACTGTGCAGATCACCAAAGTGAAAGACCCCATTGAAGCAGTGCGGATGCTCACGCCCGAAAAGCGCGGCAGCGATGTAGTGATTGAGGCGGTGGGGCGTCCTGACGCGTGGGAGCAGTCGATCGACATGGTGCGCAAGGGCGGCACCGTGAATTTCTTTGGCGGATGCGCCAGCGGTACCAAGGTCACGCTCGATACCAACCGCCTGCACTATTCCGAGATCACGTTGAAGGCGACGTTCCATCACACGCCGGAGACAGTGCGGCGCGCGTTTGCGCTGATCGCGGAGAAGAAAGTGCGCTCGACGGATTACATTACGGGAGAGGCGCCGTTGTCGCGGTTGCAGCAGGTGCTGCGGCACATGCTGAACCGGAATGGGGACATTAAGACTGCGATTATTCCGGGACACTAGAGCTGAAGAAAATTGAGTCATTGAATCATTGAGAGATTGAGTCATTGCTGCCCGTGCCAGGTGTTTCAATGATTCAATGCCTCAATGATTTAATGACTCAATTTTCTTAGTGACTCAATCTGTTTTATGAACCAAGTGGCCATTAGCGACGAGCGTGGGTGGGAGCGGCTTCCGCGGGAGTATGCGATTCCGGAGCGCGCTCCATCGCTTCCCGAGGCGCAGGAGTATTGCCGCCGCCTGGCTCGCAGCCACTACGAAAATTTCTCGGTCGCCAGTTGGTTTCTGCCCGAGAGGTTGCGGCAGCACTTCTTCAATGTGTATGCCTATTGCCGGATCTCGGATGATCTGGGCGATGAGGTCGGCGATCCCTCAGCGTCGTTGCGCCTGCTCGATCAGTGGGAAGCGGAATTGAATGCCTGTTATGCGGGTACGCCGCGGCATCCGGTATTTGTGGCGCTGGCTGAGACGGTGCGGGCCCGCGATATCCCCAAGCAGCCATTTGCCGATTTGCTGACCGCGTTCCGCCAGGATCAGACGGTCACGCGCTATACCACGTTTGATGACTTGCTGGGCTATTGCAAGAACTCGGCGAATCCCGTGGGACATCTGGTGCTGTATTTATGCGGGTATCGCGATGCCGAGCGGCAGGGACTTTCCGATTTCACCTGTACGGCGTTGCAGTTGGCGAATTTTTGGCAGGACGTAAGCGTCGATTTTAAAAAGGGACGAATCTATCTGCCTCTGGAAAGCCTGCGACGGTTTGGAGTCAGCGAAGATGACCTCGCCGGGGACCGCAATACTCCCGCGTTTTGCGAAATGATGCGCTCGGAAGTGGCGCGGGCTCGAGATTGGTTCGAGCGCGGACTGCCGCTGCCGGGTTTGGTCGACAAGGAACTGGCAATCGACTTGGAACTGTTCAGCCGCGGCGGACAAGAAATTCTGAACGTGATCGAGAAGCAGAGGTATGCGGTTTTGGGACGGCGTCCTTCGATCTCGAAATCACGGAAGCTGGCCCTGGTAGCGCGCGCCGCGCTGGGAAAGTTGTTATGAGCGCCGCCGTGCAACCCGCTCCCGCGCAATTCGGTCCCACAGAGTCGCAGCTGGCGGTGGCCTATTCGGTTTGCCGCAGCATTACCCGTGCTTCAGCGAAGAATTTTTATTACGCCTTCCTGGTATTGCCCAAGCCCAAGCGTCAGGCATTGTGCGCGGTGTACGCATTCATGCGGCGCTGCGATGACATCACCGATGACACGACTTTTGCATTGAGAGATCGTCGCCAGAAGCTGGAAACTTGGCTGAACGATTTTCACCGCGTACTGGCGGGCCAGCCCACGGATGAACCTGTGCTGCTGGCGCTGGCCGACACGCAGCGAAAATATCGCATTCCAGTGGAGCTTCTCGACCAGTTGGCGTACGGCACCGGAATGGATGTGCAGGAAGCAGAGTCGGCGAGCTCACGGTGCAGTACAGGACCTTCGACGATCTGTACGTGTACTGCTATCGCGTGGCGTCGGTTGTGGGCTTGGTCTGTATTCGCGTATTTGGCTATCGCGATCCCGGCGCAGAACCGCTGGCAGAACGTTTGGGGCTCGCGTTCCAGTTGACTAATATTATCCGCGATGTGAAGGAAGACGCGGAGATGGGGCGGGTCTACATCCCGCAAGAAGATTTGGCGAATCATGGAATCTCGGCGGCGGAGTTCCGGTCGGCTGGGGATGCGGCACGCTTTCGCACTTTGCTGGCGATGGAGGCAGACCGGGCGCGCGAATATTACACTTCCGCGGATGAATTGATTCCGCTGATTGATGAAGACAGCCAGCCGGCGCTGTGGGTGCTGGCGACGATTTACCGTAGGCTGCTCGACAAGATCGCGGCGCAGCAGTATGACGTGTTCCACGGCCGAGTCAGCCTGACGGTTCGTGAGAAGCTCACCATCCTGGGGAAGGGCTTCCTCAAGCGGTTGACGTGATGATCCAGCGCTTTACACAAACTCCCAGAATCGCCGTCGTCGGGGGCGGCCTGGCTGGACTTGCGGCGGGATGTGCGCTGGCGGATAGCGGATTTGCGGTCACTCTCTTCGAGCGACGTCCTTATCTCGGCGGACGCGCGTCCTCCTACCAACATCCCGGCACCGGCGAAGTGGTCGACAACTGCCAGCACGTGCTGCTGGGTTGCTGCACCAATCTGGTGGATTTCTACAAGCGATTGGGAGTCGAAGACAAGATTCGCTGGTACGAGCGGTTGACGTTCCTGGAGCCCGGTGGACGGGCCTCGGTGATTGAGCCTTCAGGATTGCCTGCGCCTTTGCATACGGCGCCGGCGTTTCTGCGAGCGGATTGCCTTGGAATCTCCGACAAGCTGGCGATCGCCGGGGCGATGGTGGCATTGGCCCCGGCAACGCCGCGGGATACGGGTGAATCATTCTTGAAATGGTTGCGCCGGCATGGACAGACGGAACGCGCGATCGAGCGATTTTGGAAAACGGTGCTGGTCAGCGCGTTGAATGAAGACATCGATCTGGTCTCAGTGCCGTATGCGGCGCAGGTGGTGCGGGAATCTTTCCTGAAATCCGCTGCGGCTGGACGGATGGGTGTCCCCACGGTTCCTTTGAGCGATCTTTACAGCGTCGCCGGCAATTACGTTGCGGCGCGGGGTGGGGAAGTGCGGTTGCGGGCAAGCATTGATTCCTTCCGCGCGGAGCTGGCGAATGTGAAGTTGCTTTCAGCCTCGGGGGAAGAGTCGTTCGATTTCCTGGTATCGGCTGTGCCGTTCGATGTGCTGGAGCGCATGTTGCCGCAGACGACGGCGGCCGATCCCTTGCGCCAGACATTGAGCCGGTTCGAGACTTCTCCGATCACCGGGATCCATCTTTGGTTCGACCGGCAGATTACCGATCTTGAACATGCGGTGTTGCTCGATCGCACAATTCAGTGGATGTTTCACAAGTCGAAGCTGCTTGCGCGGGGAGCGAGTTCGCCGGAGCGCGTGGCGGCTCGACGATTGTCGTGCAACGGCTCGGAAGCTGGCTCGGGAGGTACCGCGACGATGGAAGAAGAGGATGCGGGACAAGAGCTGAACGGTAGCTATCTTGAGCTGGTGGTGAGTTCGTCAAAGAGCCTGGTAGAAAAATCCAAGGCAGAGATTGTTGAGCTCGCATTGCAGGAGCTACGGGAATTTTTCCCCGAAGCGCGGAGTGCGAAGCTGCTGAAGTCGACGGTGATCAAGGAAGTGCATGCGACGTACTCGCCGCGTCCAGGGGTGGATCAACATCGTCCTCAGCCAGAGACGGTATGGCCTCGGGTCTTTCTGGCTGGCGACTGGACTGCCACCGGTTGGCCTGCGACCATGGAGGGCGCGGTCCGCAGCGGTTACATTGCCGCGCAATGCGTGGCGAGAGCGGCGGGGACGAGGAATGCGGCGTTTCTGGTGCCGGATCTGCCTGCGGCGGGGTTTATGCGGCTGTTCAGCTGACTCCAGTGGCTAAAGCCGAAGCCACCGGCAATCTTATCCGGCCAGCAAAAACACTCCGCCAGCTACCATGAGCGCGGCCATCCAGCGGCGGCGATCGACGCGCTCGTGCAGAAAGAACCGGGCCGCGATCGCATTGGCGACGAACGTCAGCGACGCCGATGCAGGAGCGATCAAGCTGACGTCTCCCCAGGAAAGCCCGAACAGCAGGGAATAGAAAGCCACGGTCATAGCCAGCACGCCTAGCAAGAAACTCGGGGTGCGTGCGATGCGCGAGATGACCTTCCACAGTCCGGCCTGACGGTATAACGCGCCAACATCCCCCACTTGCTTCATCGCGCGGGAAAGCAGCACATCGCCAGTGGTAGAAGCTAGAACAATGGCCAGAATCGCGCTCCATTCGTACACAAATTTCATCGCGTCGTCCTGGACGAGGCCGGGTGCGTCAACTCCGGCCCTTGAGTGACAAAGCCTACGCCGCCGGAGATCAGCAGAATGCCCAACCAGCGCATTGGAGTCACTTCTTCGTGCAGCGCGTATTTGGCGATGATCGCAATCAGCACGTAGCCGAGCGATGTCGCGGGCAAGACATAGGTAAGGTCAGCCCAGGAAAGCGCAGTCATGTAAGAGGCGAAGAAGCCAAGGAGCAAAACGATCCCCATCGCGACCCAGGGATTGGTGATGGCGAGAATGAGATCGGAAGGATGCCGCAGAGAGATGCTGCCCACTTCCTTCATGCCGCGCGAGAGGAGTGAGTCGCCGGTAGCCGCACAAAGCGTCACACCGGCTAGCACCAGATATTTACGAAAGGTCAAACCCTAGGTTCCTACGCCTTTGCGGGCTCGACGGCCGCGTTCGACTCGTCCTTTTCGCGCTTATCCTGCACCCACTTGTGGCGCATAGCGCGAGTCTTCAAGAAGCCCTTGGCCTCCTTGTAAAGACGCTTGCGGTCGTTACTGTTAAAAGCGGCCTTCCTCAGGATGCGGTAGATCGCTTTGGGCCGGAAATAATACACGTCGTAGAAGCGGTGCACGGCGTCGAGGATATCGTCGGCCGGCAATCCGGGATACTGGATGTGTGCGAGCTGATGCCCCCCCTCGTCAACCATCTTGGTATCGCCGACCATGAAGCCGTTCTTCACCGCATATTCATAGAGCTCGGTGCCGGGATAGGCATGAGCCACCGAAACCTGAATCGTTTCGACGTCGAGTTCCTTGGCGAAAGCGATGGTGCGGTTAATGGTTTCGTGAGTCTCGCCGGGCAGGCCGAGAATGAAGTCGCCGTGGATGACAAGTCCCAGTTTGTGGCAGTCTTTGGTGAACTGGCGCGCGCGCTCAACGGTTGCGCCTTTCTTGATGTTCTTCAGGATCTGCGGATCGCCCGACTCGTAACCCACGATGAGCAGCCGGCAACCGGCTTCCTTCATGGCTTTCAGGGTTTCGTAATCGGTGGTGACGCGCGAGGTGCAAGACCAAGTGAGGCCCAGCGGCTTCAGTTTCTCGCAGAGTTCGATGGTGCGCGCTTTCTGAATGTTGAAGGTGTCGTCGTCGAAGAAGAATTCTCTTACTTCGGGCCAGTAGGCCTTTACCTTCGACATCTCGGCGGCGACGTCGTCGGTGGAACGCTTGCGCCACGGATGTCCGCTCAACGTCTGGGGCCACAAGCAGAAGGTGCATTGCGCCGGGCAGCCACGCGTGGTGTAGAGCGAGACATAAGGGTTCAGCAGGAATGGCACGTTGTAGCGCGTGACATCGAGATCGCGCTTGTAGACGTCCGTCACGTGCGGCAGGGCGTCAAGGTCGGTGATCTGTGGCGCGTCGGGGGTGTGAACGATCTTGCCGTCCTTCAGGAACGAGACGCCGGGAATCTCCTCGAGCGGCTTGCCCTTGGCGTAATCGACGACTGCGTAGTCGAACTCCTTGCGGCAAATGAAATCGATGGATGGGCAATCGCGCAGAGACTTTTCCGGAAGCACGCTCACGTGCGGTCCGACGAACGCGATCTTGATCTTGGGGTTGGCTTCCTTGATCTTCGCCGACAGGCGAATGTCGCCGGGGAAGCCTGGAGTGCTGGTAAAGAGCACCAGGAACTCATAGTCACGGGCGATGTTGATGGTCTCGTCCGCCGAAATGTAATGCGGAGGCGCATCCAGCAGACGGGCCCCCTCGAGCATACCAGTGGGATACGCCAGCCAAACTGGGTACCAATAAGACTCGATTTCGCGCGTGGCGGGCCAACGGGAACCGGCCCCCCCGTCAAAGTTTTCAAACGATGGAGGATTCAGAAACAGTGTTTTTAAAGGCATATGTGTCAATTACTTATCCTAACATTTTTCCGTGATTTTCGGCTCTTGAGCCCCGTATCCAGCAAGGTTACAGGCCACTCCCCCGAACCCTAGCGAGCAGAATCTTCCCCAAGTGTTTGACCGCAGTTTAACCCCATCCGGCCTCCCGCCCAATCGAATTGCGGCGAATGGTACTTGGATGCACCGAAGGGCGAAAATGACCCCTAAGAAGTAAGGCGAAGATCAGGCGAAGCGTTATTTCGCCACCCCCAACCAGTTATCCAAGTCCCCCGTGGCTCGAAGCAGCGCGATGCGGGCCTTCTCCAGTTCAAAGCTTGTGTCTTGCATGCTGTTGAAACGGTCGTTTACCTGGTCGTTGGCGTCTTGCATGTCTTGCAAGGTTGCGCTGCCTGCATCGACGCGAATCTTGAGTGCCGATAGGTTGGCCTGCGCAATCTGGTATCCGAGATCCGCGACTTCCTGTGCAGCAGCGAGTTGCTCGACCGTGCGCTGCAATTTTAGAGTTTGTTCCGAAACCTGGTTCTTGGTGGCTTGGGCGTCTTGCCTGGCATGAAGCGCGTCGGCCTTCGCACCTTGCGCTTTGGCGCGCTGGGTTTCGTTGATGAATGGAAAGCGCAGCACTACGCCGACCGTGGCGTTGTTGTTCTGGAACGAGTGTGGCACGAAGAACTGCTGGTAGTTCGCAAGCGATGTCGATAGCAGGGCGTACTGGGCGGCGAAGTCGGCGGTAGGCCAGAGCGAGCGATGCTCTCCCCTGGCGCGGAAGGATTGTGCGTCGGCACGAATATCGGCGGCTTGCACAGCAGGATTGTTCTGCACAGCTCGTGAGGGAAGATCGTCCTCCTGCTTGATCTCAGGCAGCGCCGGCAGCGAATCGGGATCGGCTTCAATGGAGGCTGCGGGAAGTCCAGTGAGATGCGCGAGTTTGCTGCGAAGTACGTCAATCGCGCCCAGAGCCTGCGCCAGCCGTAGCCGGATACGCGCGGAAGTCAGACGTGCTTTGTTCCGCGTGAGTTCGCTATCGACTCCCGCCTGGATGCGTTGTTCGATCACCTGTTCCGATTTCGTTGCGTTTTCTTTTTCCTGCTGCAAATGATCGATGGACGATTGCCACTTTCCGAGTTCCGCGTAGGTGACAACTGTGTCCTGAATCACTTGCTCGCGCTGGTCTTTGCTCTGAAATCCGGTGGCCTGCATGTCGATCTTGGCGGCGCGGACGAAATCGCGCAGCGCAGGACTGATGAGTGCGGACTGCGTGTTCAGGTTGAAGATGGATGGAGCGGATCCCTCGAGACTCAGCGGATATCCCCAGGCTTGACCCAATCCCGAGCCCACGACCACTTGCGGGATGTATTGGTTGCGAACCTCGTGGTACGAGGCGAGAGCACGCTGCACATCGGCGTCGGCAGCGACGGCCACGGTGCTGTGCTTGAGCGCCAGTTCAACGGCGCGCTTCAGAGGCAGCGGTTCTGCCGCGTGAGCACAAAGAGAAGCCACAAGAATCGCCTGAAACAGTAAGAGACAAGAGCGTCCCAGAATCTGCGAAGAGTATTTCATTTCTTCACCTGTTTGGAGTAAACAAGTACCGGGTTGCGAGTACCGAGTACCGAGAAAAAAACCAACCTGCATCATCTGCTGAAATCTAAGGCGCTCACTCGGTACTCGGTACTAAGTACTCGGTACTAAGTACTCGGTACTACTTACCGGTTCAACCGGTTCAGATTACCGGTTCAACCGGTTCAGAGCATCCTGGGCGGCGGAGTAGCTTTTGGCCAGGGCGAGCGCATCGCGATACTCCTGTGCGGCGGCCTGCTTGTCCCCTTCTTTTTCCAGAAGCGTGCCGAGCAGGTAATGCGCTTTGAAGGCCGGCGCTGCTTCCACCGTAGAACTGGAAGAAAGATAGCGGCGCAGCAGATCGATCGCCGTCGGGATATTGCGTCCGGTACGGTTCAGAGTTTCGGCGGCATCGACGAGAACTTCGCTGTGTCCAGTTTGCGTAGCGCTGGCGTGACGAATGGCGTCTTCCATTTCGTCGAGGCGATTGTGATTGCGGAAGAACAGCGCCAGGTTGAGCCAGGAGAGCGCGCTGCCGTGGCTGACTTCGATGGCGGCGCGATATTCCTTTTCCGCAGTCGCCAGCTCTTTGTTCTTTTCCGCAATGCGTCCGCGCACCCAGTAGGCCTTCGCGGGATCAACCTTCTCGAGCGCGTTGGCCTGGGCCTCGGCCTTGTCGCGCCCGCCGCCCACGATTCCGGGGGCTTCGAGGTAGAACTCTGCGAGATCGGTGCGCGCATCGACATTGTCCGGATTCAGCTTCACGGCCTGTTCGAATTGGTCGCGTACTTTTCCCGCCAGACTAGCGGCGGTGAACCAACTGGCGCGGTCGGCCTTTTCTCCGTAGATGCGTCCCAGCCACAGGTGATAGCGGCTGTTGTCAGGAGAAAGCTTCACCGAGTTCTCGCAGTAGGGAATGCCGCGATCCCAATTTCCCAACGCAAAGTAGGCGCGGCACATCAAGTTGTTAGACTCGGCGTCGTTGGGAGAAGTGGTCAGCTTGGTTTGAAGCGAATAAATCGCGTCGTCGATGCGCCCTTCAGCGAGCAGCGTTGGAATGTCGGCGGCAATTGCGGTGGTTGCGAGCAGCAACACACCGGCCGCCAGGAGTTTTCTGAGAGACATCATTATTGCGGGACCACCTTTACAGCAAGGCCGGTTTTGAGCGGCTTGGAATTGGTCGAGTTCAGAGCAACCAGCGAATTTTCAGAGATGCCGCCCGTTACTTCCACGCTCGTGAGATCAGAGATCGAAGTCTTGATCTCCCGCCTCACCAGTTCGTCGTTGCTGACCTCGTAAACGTAGGGCTTCTCGTCGCTCAGCCGCAGAGCTTCGCGCGGCACGGTCAAAACGTCATGGTGCTCGGCTGACACGATGGTCACACCCACATTGATATTGGGCAACAGACGGAAGTCAGAGTTGTCGACGACGCAGGTCGTCTCTCCTACGGTGCGCGTGTTACGCAGTTTCATCGTGGAGGGAAGCGTGTTGATGGTGGCGTTCCAGATCTTGCCGGGAAGGCCGTCCCACGTGACCTCGACTTTGTCGCCGACCGCGAGTCGGCCTACGTCGGGTTCGTCGACAAAGGCACGCACCAGGACTTTCGAAAGATCGGCTTCCTGCAAAATCAGGTCGCCTGGATTCACATACGCCCCTTGTTTGGCGGGAAGGGAATAGGCGATACCGTCGAAGGGTGCGCGAACATCGAGTTGCGAGAGAACGTCTTGGGCGGCGTGAAAGCTCGCTTGGGCCGCTTCTTTTTGCGAGTCGACGCGGGCCACTTCCGGTTTGGAGTAGCGGTCGTGTTGTTTCTGCTCGAGCAGTTTGACGTCAGCTTGAGCGCGGGCCAGTTGATCTTGCGCGTTCCTGACCTCTCCGGGGGAAGCTGCGCCTTGTTGCTGCAGACGCTGCAGGGCATCAAGATTGTGTTGGGCGGCGTCGCGTTCGGTTCTGGCCTTGGCGAGATCCGCATCGACGGTGAGAACCTCTTCTTGGGTTCCTCCGTTTTTCACGGCGTTGAAGTCGGCGTCGGCCGAGCTGATCTGCGAAAGAGCCCGTGCGGCTTGTTCACGCGCCTCGGCGTCATTCAACTGCACCAGCAGCTGGCCTTTTTTTACATGATCGCCCTCTTTGACCAGGACCTTCTTCACCGTAGTGCCGATGGGCGCGTGGGCTTCGAAATTCTGCACTGGCTCGATCTTGCCGTTGGTGGAGATCACGCTGCGGATGCTGCCACGCTGCACTTTGGCGACGCGCACCGGCACTGCATCGTCTCGCGACATGAATGACGCGAGCACCACTACGGCGACAGCCAGACCGGCCGTCCATAAGAGCCAGCGGCGGCGGGCCAAGCCTTCCTGGGGGTTTCCTGGTGCCATGATTATTACTTGAACAGCTTAATGTATCACTTAGAACGATGACCGAAGCCTGACAATGCTTAACCTCTTAGATGCGCCGCGACTGAAAAAAATGCCAGAAAATTGAGAGCCGAGCCGCGCTTTCAACCACGCCCTCGTTACAATATGGGAATGCCTAAATCGCCGCGTTATACGTTGGCCCACGCGGAAGCGGGCCTCGACAACAAATTTCCCAAAATCGAAACCTGGCCCAATCAGTTTCCCGGATACGAAATTGTTGTGGATAATCCCGAGTTCACCTCCGTCTGTCCGAAAACCGGGCTCCCGGATTTCGGCACGATTACCATTCGCTACACGCCTGACAAACACTGTCTGGAGCTGAAATCGTTGAAGGAATACTTGCAGTCATACCGCAACTTGGGAATTTTCCAGGAAAACATCGTGAACCAGGTGCTCGAAGACGTGGTGCGCTGGGCGAAGCCGGTGTGGGCGGAGGTGAAGGGGGATTTCCGTCCGCGGGGAGGAATCTCGACGGTGGTTGTGGCGCGATGGCCGCGACCGAAGAAAGGGAAGTAACGAACCTCGGGCGTACTTTGCCGCGATTCTTTGGCCTGCTATATTCCCAGCCTGAATGGCCCCGACCAAACTCTATCCGCGGACCGCGCTGGTCGTTCTGACCACGCTAAATCTGCTGAACTATATCGATCGTTCGGTGCTCTTCGCGGTGCAACCGCTGGTGCAGACCGAGTTTCACCTCACCAACACACAGATTGGGTACCTCACCAGCGCCTTCCTCGGCTTTTACATGATCGCGGCTCCTTTCACCGGACCCTTAGCCGACCGTTATTCGCGCAAGAAGATCATCTTCCTCGGGGCAATTTTCTGGAGCGGCCTGACCCTGCTAACAGCCGTGACCCACACCTATTGGGAGTTGCTGGTTCGCCACACCCTGGTAGGCGTTGGCGAAGCCACATTCGTGACCATCGCGCCGACGTTCGTGGCCGATCTCTTTCCAGAGGAGAAGCGCGGCCGCATTTTCGCAATCTTTTACTTAGCGATCCCCGTGGGTACTGCTGCCGGATATCTCTTGGGCGGAAAACTGGGACCAGAATGCGGATGGCGTTTCCCCTTCTACATTGCAGCCGGTCCGGGTTTTCTGCTCGCACTTGCGGTTTTGTTGCTTCCAGAGCCGACCCGCGGACAATTCGACTCCATACAGGACAGTGTCGGGCCCGCGTCGTTCTGGGAACGATTCCTGGGATTGTTCAAGAATCCCGCGTTTCTGTTCGTGACGCTGGGTATGGCTGCCGGAACTTTTTCGCTTGGCGGGATACAAGTCTGGATGCCGACATTCTTGTCGCAGGCGCGTGGGTACAGCTTGCAGAAAGCCAATGAACTCTTTGGGGCGATTGTGGTGGTCGACGGGATCGTGGCTTCGCTTTTTGGCGGGTGGCTTGGCGATCGCCTTCTGCCGCGCATGAAAGGCTCTTATTACTTCGTTTCTGCAGTCAGCATGGCGCTCGGCGTACCGGCGATGGTCATCGCGTTGTTCTTTAAGGGTCCGATCATGATTCCCGCCATCGCAGTGGCTGCATTTTTTCTGCTGGTCAACACCTCGCCTCTGAATACGGCGTTGGTGAATTCCGTGGGAGCGCATATCCGCGCTACTGCCATTGCGGTGAACATCTTCATTTTTCATTTGCTCGGCGATGTGCCATCCCCGACGATGATGGGCTACGTTGCCGACCGCCGCTCGCTGCAAGCAGCGTTCATCCTGCCGGTAATCGCAATGGCCGTCTCTTCTGCCATACTGTTTTATGGGATGCGGTTCGCACCAGAGGTGCGAACGTACAACCGGCACCACATCCCGCAGGAGCCCCGTCAGGATGACTTATCTCCACTGGATCGCCGGCAGCCTCCTGGCGTTGGCCTGGTTTTCAAGAATCGTAGGCGCGGCGATTGGCATGCCTAAGGTCACTGACGTCGCGTTGCCGGAGTGGGATAAGAATCCCGTCACGCCGCAGGGAAACCCTCGCGTCAGCATCATTGTTCCCGCCTGCAACGAAGAAGAAACCATCGAGCAGGGACTGACCCAACTGCTAGCGCTCGACTACGACAACTACGAAATCATCGCCGTCGACGACCGCTCGACCGATCACACTGGAGAAATCATCGATCGCGTGGCTGCCGGGACTGTCGCCCACGGTCAGATTGCGGGTGATCCACGTCGACAACTGCCTTCTGGATGGCTGGGCAAGACACATGCCATGTGGACTGCCGCGAAGCAGGCCACCGGCGATTGGCTGTTGTTTACCGATGCCGATGTTTTGTTCAAGCCCGATGCGTCTACGCCGCGCGCTGGTCTATGCCGAGTCGGAGCATGCCGATCACGTCGTGCTCTTTCCCCGCATGATCATGAAGCGTCCCGGCGAGAAGATGATGATCGCGTTTTTCCAGACCCTGTTTGTCTTCGGACATCGTCCCTGGAAAGTCGCCGAACCCGACACCAAGGATCACATGGGCGTAGGCGCGTTCAACATGATCCGGCGGAGCGTGTACGAGGCGATCGGCACCTATCAGGCGCTGCGTTTCGAGGTGCTCGACGACATGAAGCTGGGAAAAGTCGTGAAGACCGCGGGATACGCGCAGCGCAACGTGTTCGGCGAAGATCTGATATCCATTCGCTGGGCGAAGGGCGCGCTAGGCGTGGTACGCAATCTGACCAAAAATTTCTTTGCGGTGATGTCATTCCAATGGCCGCGGGCGCTGATCTCGTGCTTCGCTCTGGCCTTCCTGAACCTGATGCCGTTCATCGGAGTATTCGTGGCCCACGGTTGGGCAAAGGTGCCCTACGCGATCGCGCTGCTGTCGATGTATCTCATCTATTTCGGCATGTCCGCCATGTCGGGAGTGCCTTCTTATTACTTCTTCCTTCACCCGGTAAGCACGCTGCTATTCGTTTATACGATGATGCGCTCGATGATGGTGACACTCTGGCACGGTGGCGTGACCTGGCGCGGGACGAAGTATCCATTGGAAGAATTGAAAAGGGGGCTGGTCTAGAAAAGTACCCAGTACCTAGTACCCAGTACCGAGTGAAGGTTGGAGATGGCACGGCTGAAACCGGGTACTGGCCACCGGGTACTGGGTACTGCTCAATCCTCTACCGCCATCGGATCCACGGGTTGCTCGGTTGGGATCGGCGCGGTCTGCCTCTTCTTCGCCGTCTTGCGCGTGGTCCTGGCGTGGACGCTCCCCGCGCTGAAGTGGCCCCTCTTCTCTACGTCATAGTCCTTGGGCACGGGCGGAATCCGGGCCGCGTCTCCGCTTAGCTGTTTGTACCGCTCCAGGATGATCTCGGCACGGCCGTCATAGGTCTTGATAGGGCCGTGGATTTCGACATCCTTTCCTTCCAACTGGCGCACGTCGCCGACATCCCGCAGATTACCGGCGAAAACAACCACCGTGAACGTACACAACTTGTAGTCGAGACAGAAGTCAAGATAAGTGGTTCCGGCCGTGCCCTGTTCGACGTGGAGGACTTTCCCCTTCACACAACGCGTTTCCCCCACATGCTGTGCAGCCTCGGCGAAGGGAATGCATTGCGCAAGACCCGGCAGCGAGGACAGCGAGGCGAACAATATCGACGCCAACAGTCGCGCAGCCACGAATAGAGTCTCCTCCCAGAGAAACGACGTAGGATGTGACGGCTGGCGACGTTCGATGTGACAGGCGCGTCTCCTTACTTTTGGCCCTGATTGAACAACGAAGAACCCAGGAGTACGATGCTTCCGCAGAAACGGATGTTTACCGGTATCGGCAAAGAGGTTAGACATGAATCGTGACAGCCTGGGTAAGAAAAGAGATGGCCGTGTTTCACCCGAGCGTCGGAGCCGACCGGACAAGCGATTTGCAGCCTACGCGCTGGCGGCAGCTGGGGTCGCTGCAGGCGCAAAGCCCGCGGTGGCGTCGGTGGTGTTCACGAAAACCAACCAAACCATCTTCGCCGGTTCGCTGCCCATTGACCTTAACAACGATGGAGTCGTGGACTTTACCCTTTCGAACCGCACGGTACCCTATTCCTCATCGACTTACTTGCAGAATTTGGGAGTGCGAGGCGGGTCCAATGCTGCGGCGGTAATCGGGCGCCAGCGGGGAAATGCCTTGAGCGCGTGGGACGCTCCACTGAGCTGGCCGATCGGCCCCAACTCTCCCAAAGGATTCGTCGGCGTCGGACACCAGTCCGCGCAAATGGCTGCAGCGGGCGGCCGATGTTGCAAGACTCCCATCGGTCCGTGGAGGAGCGCAACCAACAAGTATCTCGGCTTCCAGTTCAACATCAACGGACAGGTTCACTACGGCTGGGCGCGCCTTACGGTGTCGACCGTTGGCGACGTGGTCAAGACCACGTTGACGGGCTACGCTTATGAGACCAGCCCCAATACCGCAATTCTCGCGGGAGACCGAGGACCCAGCGCGAGGGCCGTAAATGCCGTGGATCACTCGGGACAGTCGCCGGCATTGCTCAGCCTGGGTGCGCCGGGATTTCACATCTGGCGCGACCGCGATACCACTGAGCCGCGATAGCTCATTACCGGGCCCCGGGAGTCATCCAAATTTAGGGGCGGAAAGCCGCCTCGAATGGAGTTGCCATGGGACTTGCTGTGTCGTCGCGTCGAAACCAATCAACTTACAACTCTTCGCCCGAGCTCAGGGCCGGTCTCGAAAAGAGGTTGCTGGCCTACGCCTTGGGTGCTGCCGGTGTCGCGGCGCTTTCGCCCTCGGCGAACGCCTCGATTGTATACACGAAGGTAAACGTCACCATCGTACAGGGAATTCTTCCCATCGACCTTAACCAGGACGGTCAACCCGATTTCGCGTTGCATAACTATTGGGTGGGCTCGTCGTCATCGATACAAGCGATCACTATTAAGGGAAATCCGCTCAATTCCGCCGCGGCTGTCATCGGGCACAAGAACTTCTTTCAATATGCCAATGCTGTCCCTCTCAACTATTCGATCGGAAGCAAGGCCAAGTCGTTTGTGAACGTCGAGGGTGATCGCGCGTATCTCGGCGGAGGGATAACCAACAAATTTCTTGGACTTCGCTTCAGCATCAATGGGGAGACTCACTACGGGTGGGCGCGCATCACGACCAGGGGCCATGGCATTCAGTTGGATACGATTCGGCTCACCGGCTTCGCCTATGAGACCACGCCCAATAAAGCCATTCTCGCTGGTGACCAGGGGCCAAATGCGGCGAAAACGAACACGGAGGCTGTACCCGGAGAAGCGGGACCATCGCTAGCGATGCTGAGCCTGGGCGCGCCGGGACTGGACGTCTGGCGTCGGACGACCGAGTAGGTGCCGCTGCACGCCAGATCCTTCGCCCTTTCGGGCTCAGGATGACGTCAAAATAAGGCAGGGAAACTTCGGGGCGGCAGGACGGGTTCGGGCCGGACGCGCAATCCGACCCGCCAGCTTTTGACCAACGACCATCGACCACAGCCAACGACTATTTCGTTGCGAAAGCTTTCACCGCGCCGGCTTCATCGTCTTTCACGTCGAAGACGGTGTAGAGCTTGGTGATCTGCAGCAGGTCGTGGACTTTCTTGGTAAGGTTCAGCAGCTTCAATTCGCCGCCCTGGTTACGGACGGTGGTGAACGCGCTCACCAGTTCGCCGATGCCTGAGCTATCGATATAGTTGACGTCTCCAAGGTTCAGGAGAATTTTCTTCTGCCCCTTGGAGAGCAGGTCGCGAACGGTGTCGCGCAGAATCACGCTGCCCTCACCTAGCGTGATACGGCCGCTGCAATCCACAATGGTTACACCATCCACCTGACGAGTACTGGTCTTCATGCTCACTGGGAAGCCTCCTTGCCCTCGGCTGAGCCGTGGACGTGTTTGGTCAATTTAATTTCGGTGCCCGTCTGGGAGGGGTTGATTTCCACCTCATCCATGAACGAGCGGATAAGAAAAATGCCCCGTCCCGAGGTCTTCATCAGATTCTCGGGAGCCAACGGATCGGGAATTTTGTTCGGGTCCAGCCCCTTGCCCTGGTCGCGGATCGTAATCACTAAGTCCTGACTGGTCCTGACGAAGTCGAATTTCACTTTCTTTCCGGGATCATAAGCGTTGCCGTGAAGCACGGCGTTGACCGCAGCCTCCCGCACCGCCATTGAGATCCGCATGACCTCTTCATCGTCAAAGCCGGCCTCCACCGCCATGCGGTTGGCTGCTTGCTCGGCGCTGTCGACAGTCTCCAGCGTCGAATCCATGGTGTAGGAGACCCGGTTTTCGGTCATGGCGAAATTAGAAGTGCAGACCCTCGCTCAACGGGGCGGTCGGAACTGGAGTGCGAAAAGAACCGTCCGTCTACGCGAATCCGATAGTGTGCATTTCCCATGTGGAAAAGTCAACGCGAGACCTTCAGTCACACGTTTGCCGCGACGTTTTCCAACGCCTGTTCCTTTTAGGCACCGAAGGTCACGAAAACATACAAACCGTTGTGGATTCCCGCATCACAGTTGGGTATTCTCAGAAAGCCATGGCCATGCTCGCCCTCACCGAACTGCTCGGCTCTCCCGTGTTTGACGCCGCGGGACGCTGCGGACGGGTGCGCGAAGTCGTGCTGGCGCCGCAAGAAGACCGCGCCCGCATCGCCATGTTCGTGGTGCGTACCGGGCAGGGGGATCGCATGCTGCCGTCCTCCGCAGTTAGCTCTATCAATGGGGGAATTCGTACGACCTCTTCAGCTTCGGAATGGGCAGCCAAGGAACCTTCCGAAGGTCTGTTCTTCCTGGAAAGGGATCTGCTCGACCAGCAGGTAATCGACGTCTTCGGGCGCAAAGTTGTGCGTGTGAACGACGTTGATCTGCATCAGGAAACGACCAACAGCCGTACTGTGCTCAGGGTCGGTTCGGTTGACGTGGGGGCGCGCGGTGCGGTGCGACGCCTGCTCAAGGGAGTGGTTCCTCTCCTCGCTCTGCAGGCTCTGCTGCGCAAGATTCCCCCGCGCACCATTCCCTGGGATTTCGTCGATCTGATCGAAACTGACCCGGCGCGCCGGGTGAAGCTCAAGATTTCGCACGAGCGCCTCGCACGGTTGCATCCCGCGGACATCGCCGACATTGTCGAAGAGCTCGCGCCCGACGAGCGCGAAGCAGTCTTTGAGACCCTCGACGAAGAAGTGGCCGCCGAGGCACTCGAAGAAGTCGAACCCAAGGTACAAAAGGCGATTATCGAGTCGCTTGATTCCGAACGCGTCGCCGAAATCGTCGAAGAAATGCAGCCTGACGCGGCCGCCGACATGCTGGCCGATCTGCCAGAAGAACGGACCAGCGAAATCTTGCAAGAGATGGCTCCGGCGGAACGCGATGACGTTGTCGAACTGCTGGAGTTCAAAGAGGACACGGCAGCCGGCCGCATGAACACGTCCTACATCGCTCTGCCGGTCACAGCCACCGCGGAGGATGCCATCGAGGCCTTGCGGCACTTCGAGGGCGGGGTCGAAACCCTTAGTACTGTTTATCTGGTGGATTCGCGCGGCACGCTCGCAGGGGCGGTACCTTTACCCAGGCTGGTGCTGGCGCCATCGACGACCCCTCTGCTGGCCCTGGTCATGGATCCCCTCATCTCGACCCATGCCGGCGTCGACGAAAAAGAAGTGGCGGAACTCTTCGATAAATACAACCTCATGGCCCTGCCCGTGGTCGACGACAATCACAAGCTGACTGGCGTGATTACTTCCGACGACATCATCAGCTTGCTGAGGGCCAAGCTGTAACCCTGCTCGTTCATCTCCACAAAGACGTCATCCCGACGCTGAGCGAAGCGAAGCAGGAGGGATCTGGCGTGCAGCGCACTTGATGCCATGCCGCCCCACGCCGGATCTTCTCAGCATGACGTCTACAACACGAACCTGAATCTCGATCACTCAATGCCGCATCTTTTTGCACAAGGAGGATCTCATGCCTGAACCACTCAAGCCTGAACTGAAGCAACTCATCGATCGTCCCAACTTCGCGCATCTTTCCACCGTTCTGCCGGATGGATCGCCGCAGAGCGCGCCTGTCTGGATCGGACGAGAGGGAGAACGCCTGCTCATCTGCACCGGAGAAAAGTCGCTGAAGGCGCGCAATACCCGGCGTGACCCTCGGGTGGCTATCTCGATTGTGGATTTCAAGAATCCTTACGAAGAGGCGCAACTCCGAGGACGCGTCGTCGAGCGTCGCCCCGACCCCGATCTCAAATTCATAGACCCGATTTCCAAAAAATATACTGGTAAACCCTTTCCATTCCGAGACCCTGAGGAGCGCGTGGCGCTGGTGATTGAAATCGATAAGGCGAAATATGCCAGGCTACCATTCGAGAACACCCCGCCCTCGGTGTGACGAGTGAACTCGACGGATTCGCCGCTATACCCCTATGATGGGAAGTCCAACGTCATCTTAACGAGGTCATCATGGCAGAACCGACTTACGAAGAACTGAAAGCGCGGTTGGCGGAGCTGGAGAAGGCCGGGCCGAAGCGCACGGGAAGCATGGAATTCCGGGTCAGCGAAAAAGGCGGAGTCAGCGTCTACGGTCTTGGACGTTTCCCCGTCACTCTCTATTACGAGCAGTGGACGCGATTGCTCGAAGCCGCCGACAAGCTTCGCGAGTTTCTGGAAGACAACAAATCGAAGCTGAAGCTAAAGGATCAGGGCTAGCTCGGGCTAGCCATCGATCTTCATAAAGCGGGCGATCAGCTTCTCGTGCCACTTCCAGGGGAGCAGGCGTTTCATCCAAAGCTGGATGTGCGCGTCTGGACCGATCAAATATCGCAAACGAGGACTGGGATCGCCGGCAATCTGCGCGATCAATTGCGCAACCTCCATGGGGTCGCGCTTGCGCAGCTTTTTTACCATCTCCCGTATGCGCTTGGCGCGAGCCATGTTGGGGGAGGTACCGTCCGCGAATTTCTCGCCCAGCACAGCGTTGCGCGTCCAGATATCGGTCTCGTATGAGCCGGGTTCGACGAGGACGACTTTAATCCCCAGCGAATTGACCTCCATGCGGAGGGATTCCGACCATCCTTCGAGCGCAAACTTCGACGCCGAATAGCTGCTGATCCCGAGTGAGCCGTGCTGGCCCGCAATGGAAGAAATCATCAGAATGTGCCCTGAGCGCTGCTGCCGCATCGTCGGAAGCACAGCCTGGGTCATGGCGACATTGCCGAAAAAGTTGGTCTCGAACTGGCGGCGGATTTCCTCGAGCTTCATGTCTTCAGCGAAACCCGCGACGGCGAAGCCGGCGTTGTTGATGAGGACATCGATGCGTCCGTGATCGCGCACTATGCTTTCGACGAACGGCGGGATCGAGGCAAACTCGGTAACGTCGAGGCGCCGGATATCAAGTTGTTGAGTGACCCCGGCAGTTTGCGCGGCCTGATCAAGACGATCGCGGCGACCCAGATCGCGCATCGATGCCACCACGCGAAAGCCCTTTCGTGCCAGTTCGACGGCGCTCAACAGACCGATACCACTCGATGTGCCGCTGATCACTGCAATTTGTTCAGACATGGGTTCTCATTTCGGTAGAACGTTGTATCACGAATGAGGCACGTATGGGCTTCCTCATGAAGCGCAATAGCCGTTACCTCGAACCGCAGCCACTAGCCGGAACCTTTGCGCTGTTTGCCACGCTGGTACTGGCGGGAGTGGTGGTGGTCTTCCTGGGATGGCTGTTAGCGCAGTAGCGCCAGCGTCCCGCCGGCCACGGTAAAGCCGAGATCAGGGCCGTGCCTTGTTCATCCGGTAACTTCTTCTCCGCGCGGATTCCCGCGGATTTCGCCGATTTTCTTACCCATTGTTCTAATCCGCGTTCGTCCGCGTAAGTCCGTGGCAAAGAAGTTGACTTTCAGCTTCCCCCACCCCAGCGGGAATTGTTTCGTGACGCTCCTGGATGCCACATGGAACGAGAGTCCATCGTTGCCGGCGGGACGCCGGCGCTACTTTGCAACGGCGCCTCGCTTGGTGTACAAGCAGGCATTCCACATTCAGGAGTTTTGTGTGAAAAGTTTGCTGCGCTACATCGCTATCGCGCTCCTCTTCGCCTCGACCGGAGCGTTCGCTCAGTCCGCCCCCAGCGCTCCCGACAAGCCCTTCGTGGTTGAGTACTACTACAAGGCAAAGTGGGGACACGCTGACGAGTTCCTGCGCCTGTTCAAAAAGAATCACTATCCGTTGTTGAAGAAAGAAGTGGAACTGGGGCGCATGCTCAAAGTCTGGGTGGATCAACCCCGATACCACACTACCGAAGACGGGCGTTGGGATTACCGCGTCACCATCGTCTTCAAGAATGCGTCCGTCGCGAATGACGCGTTCGACGAGACGGATATAAAGAAGCAACTCTGGCCCGATCAGGAAACCTACGAGCGCGAAGAGCAGCGGAGGTTCGAGATTCTCGAGGCGCATTGGGATTTGCCGGTGAAGGCGGTGGAGATGGACGGTAAGTAGAGACGCTTCGCTTGTGATGAGGTCGAGAAGAGACCGTTTCCAACCAATGCTCGATAGACGCCATTGACGTTCCGTCTTGCGCGTTTGGCTTCTATCAGTTGCAAATCGTTGCGCGGTACGAGAACATAACTGTTTGCATACATCCCAAGAAACTCATAAGGAAGCAGCCTAAACAAATGGCCAAGCGGCAAAGTGTGAAATCTGACAGCAAACCCCAGAGCGACAACGAACTGCAAAAACCAAAAGGCAAGCTCGGCGTGATGATCCCGGGCATGGGAGCTGTGGCCACGACTTTCGTGGCTGGCGTTGAAGCCGTGCGCAAGGGCCTGGCAAAGCCCATCGGATCGCTCACCCAGATGGGCACAATCCGTCTGGGACGCCGTACCGACGCCCGGTCGCCAATGATTAAAGAGTTCGTTCCCTTGGCCGGGTTGAACGACCTCGTCTTCACCGGATGGGACATCTTCGAAGACGACATGTACACCGCCGCGCGCAAGGCCGGCGTGCTCGAAAAGGAACTGCTCGATCAGGTGAAGCCGTTCCTCAGCACCATCAAGCCGCAGAAGGCCGTCTTCGATCACAACTACGTGAAGAAGATCGACGGACCCAACGTCAAGAAGGGCAAAAACAAGATGGACCTGGCGGAACAGGTCCGCGACGATATTCGCAAGTTCAAGAAGACCTCAGGAGCCAGCCGCCTGATCACCATCTGGTGCGGATCGACGGAGTCGTTCATCACGCCGACCGCCGCACATCAAACCGTGAAGTCGTTTGAGAAAGCGCTTACCAAAAACGACGAGAACATCGCACCCTCAATGATCTATGCGTACGCTTCGCTAATGGAGGGCGTGCCGTTCGCCAATGGTGCTCCGAACCTGAGCGTGGATATTCCCGCGATGCTGGAACTGTCGCGCCAGAATGAAGCTCCCGTGTGCGGCAAGGACTTCAAGACCGGACAGACGTTGATCAAGACCATCCTCGCCCCAGGTTTCAAGGCTCGCATGATCGGATTGAACGGATGGTTCTCAACCAACATCCTCGGCAATCGCGACGGGGAAGTACTCGAGGATCCGGGTTCGTTCAAGACCAAGGAAGAATCGAAGCTGTCAGTGCTTGAGCACATCCTGCAGCCCGAGCTTTACCCCGAACTTTACGGCAATTTCACTCACAAGGTTCGCATTAATTATTACCCGCCCCGTGGTGATAACAAAGAGGGTTGGGACAACATCGACATCTTTGGATGGCTGGGTTATCCGATGCAGATCAAGGTCGATTTCTTGTGCCGCGATTCGATTCTGGCGGCGCCGCTCGTGCTTGATCTGGTGCTGTTCCTCGACTTGGCGCAGCGCAGTTCTGAGCTGCGCGGTATCGGCATTCAGGAGTGGCTGAGCTTCTACTTCAAGTCGCCAATGGTCGCGCCCGGGCTTTATCCCGAGCACGACCTGTTCATTCAGTCGATGAAGTTGAAGAACACGTTGAGACACCTGATGGGAGAAGAGTTGATCACCCATCTTGGGCTGGAGTACTACGACTAAATATCGGATTGTGTGGCGCGGGCGCCCCCGCCCGCGTGCTTGCAGTGCGGATGCAACAAACGTCCCTACGGGACTTGCTCTCTCCACCCCGCTGCCCGGCGTTGAAACGCCGGGCTATTAGCATTCGCCCCTCCGGGGCTGAGCAGCGCGCGACTACTTCTCTCCGAAATCGACCCATACCCGCATCTTGCCCACATCCACTCGCATGTCGCAGGTTTTAGGCGCGATGTGTCCGAAGTAAACCGAGACTTCCGGTTCGGCCTGCGGCAACTTCCCGCTCTGCATGGGAGCGCGCACCAGGTCTTGTTTATCATCGTAGGCGGTGTTGGCGCTGACATTCTTGCTGACAATTATGGTCCAGCTGTCTTTCGCGGGAATGAAATACAAGCGATACGCGCCCGTAGGAATGTCGACGTTGTTCAACGTAAGTGTGGTTTCGGTGAAGAGATCCATCGGAGAATTACCGGGCACCCAGATCTTTCCGTTCGCGGCGTCGTCCTTCCCAACTTTCGCGGGGTTGTAGCGAACGCTCATCTGCTTGTCGTCGGCAAAAGTGCAAACTGCGGTGCTGGCGTTGACATCAGTCTGGGCCAGTGCGAGGTTCGGAAGGATCAAGGCAGAAAATACGAGTGTGCACACAATCGGCCACCGCATGGTCATTCTCCCAATGCAAAGTGTGTACAGCGTGATGAGTGTAAAAGAGCGATACCAAAAATGCTGATGCGAGGCGAGAGTCATTTTCGCCCTTCTCAGGTTAGCTTGTTGAGCTTCTTGTAATCATCAAACTTTTCCAGAAAGCGATCAATATCTTTCTTTCGCAGGTAGTAAGGAGTTGATAGCCTCAGCTTCGAGGGCTCTCCACCGCGAATGCGAATCTTTTGCGTCTTCCACATCCAGTTTTCGAGATCCATGCGATGGATAGGAGGAACATTCACAGTCGTGATCGCACAACGCATCTTCGGATCGGGAGAAGTCCAAGATTCGGCGCCGCGCTTGGTCATCTCCGCCAGCATGTAGTTTCCGAGCTCGCGATGGCGCTGTTCGATCCGTGGCATGCCGATCTGATTCGCCAACTGAATGGCGGCGCGCAAACCGCAAAGCGATGGAACATTGGACGACCCTATGCGCTGGAAACGTTCGGCGCGAAGCTGAGGCTCGTCCCAACCTTCGGTCGCGATCGTGTTCCACATCCGGTCGATGACTTCGTTGCGCACGTAGAGGAAGCCCGAGCCTTTAGGTGCCTGCAGCCACTTGTGCGGACTGGCTGAATAGAGATCGCAGTGCAAGCTCGACAGATCAAGCTGCATCATGCCGGGAACGTGAGCGCCGTCGACTGCGGAGAGAATGCCTTTGGATCGCGCCAGGTCGCACAGGTCTTTTGCCGGCAGTACGACTCCCGTGACGGTTGTGATGTGGCTGAAGAAAATCACGCGGGTGCGCGGTGTGATTGCCTGATCGAAAAGATTCAGCACCTGACCGGGGTTCTCCACCGGTTTCGGCAGAGTTACTTTCTTGACCACAATCCCGTAGCGTTTGGCTTTGAGCTGCCAGGGCTGCTCGCCGCCGGGATGCTCCTGATCGGTCATCAATACTTCGTCGCCCGCCTTCATATCGATCCCATTGGCGATGTAGCTATTGCCTTCGGTCGCGTTTCGCACCAGCGCAATCTCATCGCGATGGCAACCGACAAACTCAGCCAACGGGTCTCGAAACTCGTTCCACGCCGCATATCCCCAAATCGGATAGTCCTCGGGATCCTGCTGATCCATCTTCTCAGTCTGGTTATAAGCGTCGAAAATGGCCCGCAAGACGGGCGCGGGGCTGGACCCAACGGTGCCGTTGTTGAGATAAATCTCGTCCGCGGGAATCAGGAATTGCTTACGCAGTTCGTCCCAATAGGCGTCCTGGTTCTGGTCGAACAGTTTGGCGTCGGGAAGGGAAGCAGGGGCCTTCTCCACCTGCGCAAACAGGGGATTGCGAAATGCAACACCCGCAGCCACTGCGGCCGAACTGGCGAGGAAACCGCGGCGATCCAGCAATGAGCACCTCCGGTTTTAGGGAAACAGGTCATGTTACACCCGGGATGTGGTTCAGGCGAAACAGCTTAGGTTCGGAACCCAAGAGGAGGCCAGAAGAGGGCGGATGAGTCAGGCAAGCTGGTTGCACTCGGGGTTCACGCTCAATCAAAGAAATCCAAAGAGGGTAACCCCGCGAGCTCTTTCTGCGTCCAACTGAACAGAGAAATCCCGGGGAACGTGTCTCCAACAGGGCTATAATCGCGGTTAGGCCCCGCCGGTAAGACGGGAAAGGGAGCGGTCATGAAGTTCCGAATCACAGCGGTAACGGTCGCGCTGATCTTGTTCGCAGCGCCCTTCAGTTTTTCAGCTGACAACAAGTCGAGCGGCCAACCCGATGACAGCACCAATAATGCGCAGTCGCAACCCCCGACCGTCCAACCCGCCGATCCCGACCAAGTAAAACACGATGGCGGAAAGACAGATGTGGAAGCGGTCGGCAACCGCAATGTCGGTTGCAACCGCGGATTCGGAAACTGGTACAGCGTCGAGAAACAGATTGCGATGGGCAAGGCCTATTCGCAGCAGGTTGAATCGAGCGCGAAGATGGTGCAGGATCCGGTTGTCACGGAGTATATCAACCGCCTCGGTCAGAACCTGGTGCGCAACTCCGATTCGCAAGTCCCCTTCACCATCAAAGTCATCGACTCCGACGAAATCAACGCCTTCGCGCTTCCCGGCGGATTCTTCTACGTGAACTCTGGCTTGATTCTGGCGGCCGATGAAGAAGCGGAACTCGCCGGAGTCATGTCACATGAGATCGCGCACGTAGCCGCTTGCCATGCGGCTCGCGAGAATACCCGCGGCAACATCATGAACATGGCCACGATCCCGCTCATCTTCGTAGGGGGTGGAATTGGTTATGCGGGGTACGAGGCGGCCGGTCTGGCACTGCCGATGACGTTCCTCAAATTCTCGCGCAACTTCGAGTCGGAAGCCGATTACCTCGGCCTGCAATACATGTACAAGTCGGGATACGATCCGCAGGCCTTCATCAGCTTCTTTGAAAAGGTGCAGGCACAGGAGAAGAAGAAGCCGGGCACGCTTTCGAAGGCGTTCTCGACGCACCCGCAAACTCCAGACCGGATTGAAAAATCGCAGGAAGAGATTTCGCAAATTCTTCCCGCGCGGCCTCAATACATCGTCACCACCTCTGAGTTTAACGATGTGAAATCGCGCCTCGCAGCCATTGAAAACCGTCACAAGGTGCTGGAGCAGAAGGACAACAACAAGCCCAGCTTGCGCCGCACATCGACGACTGACAAGACCAGCCAGGATGGCCAGTCTACCCCCGGCGACGATCATCCGACGCTCAAGCGGCGTCCCGACGACAACAACAACTAATTTGTTACTAGTCTTGCAAGGACCGGCGGCTTTGGCTGCCGGTTTTGTTTTGACCGAAATCCCGTCTGTCCAAGGGTTCCCCTGACGCTTCAGAATTGGTAGTTGAATTCCAGGTAGGTCATTCCCGCTTTGCGACCTTTCAATGAGTTCGTCATCGTAGCTTTTCCGGAAAGCGCTCCTACGTACGCGGAGATGCCGAAGCCGGTTGCAGTTTTGTAATCCACACTGAAATCCACGAAATCGGCCAAGCCTCCCCGGGCTTTGGAAGGCAGGCCCTCAAAGCCGAAACTGGTGTTTTGGTAGGCGCCGCTGCCCTGGTACCAGAGGTCATTGTGTCCATGCAGCTTGACCTTGTGAAGTTCGCTGCGCAGCCAGAGTTTGTCGGAGGGACGCAAGATGAGCTGGCCTGTGTAGTCTTCGACATTCTGGAGTGTGTAGAAGGGCAAACGGGCGTACTGACGATCGGTGGGAAGCATCTGGAAAAAAGTAGTGTGCTTGGCATCATTAGGATCGCCGTCGGCGCTGGCCATCAGGGCTCCGGAGCGGAGCCAGGGGCGCAAGTATTTCAGCAGCCACACTCTGGGTGGCTGCCAGCCGCCTTCGGCGGTTACGGCCGCGGCGTGATGGTGAAGGGTCCCCCAGTCTCCGGTTTGGCCGGCCGCCCAGACCAGGATGTCCCAGCGGCCTATCTTGATGATCGGGAAGTTCAGGATGTAGTCGAATCCTAAGGTGCCGACTCGGATGGGCTCGTGGTCGGCTTCTCGTGCAGCGAGGGGGCGATTGTCGGTTTTGAGGACGTCGTCTCTCTCGTCGAAATAACCTACTGCGAAGACGCGGGCCTCAGATGCGGTTCTGCGCGTCGGAAACTCGCGCGTATAGGAGGCGTAGAGAAGATCTACGTTGACTTCTCCCATTCCATTCAACTGGTAAGTGCCTCTGGTGGGGCGAGCGGCAACGAAGGTTACGTTGTTCTGGCTGCCGAAATCATCAGAAAAATGGATGCCATCGAAGCTGCGGCTGGCGGGGGTCCAGTACGAGTCGCCGATGAGGCGTTGGGCGATGCGCTGCTGCTTCAAGAACATGAGAGTGTTGTCGGATGTGCGGCCTTCATTGCCTTCGGCAAAATCGAAACGGCCCAATTGCAAGACACCGCCGTTGTGCGTGAGCCCGGGGAGAGAAATGTACCCTTGCTTAAGGTAGAGACTGGCCCCGTTTCGATTGAAATTGTTGGCGACGAAGTATGTGGCGCCCAAACCAAGAGGAATCTGCGTTCCAGGAAAAAATGCGTCATCGGGTAAGCCGATCAGAGTGGGCTGGGAAAGTTCGATTTTCCAATCAAACTTCTGACGATGCTGCGAGAAGGCCACGTTGAGCAGAGTTTCTCCGAAACCATAGCGGGTTGTTGGACTGTTCTGATAGAACCAGTTCCAGCCTTCACCGCGGAGACGAACGTTTCCGCTTACGCTGATAGTTCCGAGATGGAGCGAGCTCTGCTGTCCTTGCAGCAGCGAGACACAAAAAAGCAGAACAAGAATGGGAATAGAGCTACGGAGAACGGTCATGCTAGCCGCTCGGAATAGTATCACCGTCCGCTTGGCTCTCGCGAGCAAACAAAAAGCCACGAGTGGACCTCGTGGCCCTTGCCGTTACCTGAATCTTACGCGGCTTCTTTGGTGGCCAGAGAAGCGACCCGTCCGCTGGCTTGGGTCGTGGGGTCCACCACCTTCATCTCCTGCCAGTCGTAAGGGAATTCTTTGCCGCAATCGAGGCAGACTACATAAGTGCCGGTGAGGGAAGCTGCCTTGGTCCGACGGGTTGCTCCACGAACAGTAATAGGAAAGCTATAGTTGTTGTGCCAGCAACCGAAGAAGGTATTGAACAATTTCGCGATCATAATTCCTCCCGACAGCCAGAGCGCAACTTCCGCCTGTTTCCCAGGACTCCCCAAACTTAATTACTTAGATTCAACACCCATCCAAAAGGTTCGACAAGTACGTACTCCACCAGCTGATGCCGCGGATTGCTGTCCGCAGCAACTTATTGCTGAGATTGGTGTTAACCGATGATCGCCGGTGAACATGGAGCCAAAAGGCTCCATGTTGAGCAATAGCTTTATAGGGAATCCCGGTGATGAAGCCCAAACTAGACCGTTTCGGGCCCTGCCTTCTTGCGTCCTTGGCACTTCGACATGATGGCCGAGCGCAATCGGGTGCGGAGATCGTCGGGCAGTTCGTAGAGCTGCGAGTCGCGGTAGATCTCGATGGTCTTCTTGGTGGTATCGCAGACGACATAGCAGTTATGGCACCAGGCCAAATGATCCTCGAGTTCCGCCTTGGTGCGGGAATCGATGGCGCCGTCTAAATAATTGGTTAGCTCTTGCAAGAATTCAGAGCATTTCACTGTTTCGCATCTCCGCTCTCACGTTTCTGGAAGTAACGGCTGAGCCGCTCTCGAAGCTGCAGCCGAGCCCGCAGCAGCCTCGATTTGACCGCGGGAATGCTCAAGTCGAGAGCATCCGCCGTTTCTTCGGTCGACAAACCTTCCACATCCCGCAGGACAAACACCGTCCTGAAACTGGGAGGAAGGCCTTGAATCGTGCGAGTCAAGATGTCCCGCAACTCGGCTTGGCTATACTGCTGCTCCGGGTTGGGGCTCCAATCCGCCACTTCGCGCGGAAGGGAATCATCCTCGGTCTTGACGTCTTCGTCCAGTGAAACAGTGCGTTCAGGGCGACGGCGCCGCAACTTCATCAGCGCTTCGTTCACCGCAATACGCACCAGCCAGGTGTAAAACTTTGACTGGCCCTGGAACTGATGCAGGTTTCCGTAGGCTTTCAGGAACGCGTCTTGCACTACATCTTCAGCATCTTCACGATTCTGCGTGATGTGCTGCGCAATGCGGAATACGTTCCGATCGTAACGACGGACCAACTCTTCGAAGGCTCCGACGTCGCCGCCCTTGGCTGCCTGAACCAGCGCCAGTTCATCACTGACGGGCTCACCTACCTTTGGTTGGATGGCACTCATTGTTAGTCCGATGCAACAATTTTCAAGTCAACCCGGCGCAAACGGAACTAGTATTCTACTTGGTAACCGCCGTTACGGGTAATTGTTTTGACGTTCCCTCTCGCCTCCGGTTTGCTATAAATACGGCCGTGGCAAGCGGAGGGTGCCCATCCTGATACCTTTAGTCCTACGACCAACGGCCAGCGACGCGTGCATTTAAGTACCATATAATCAAAGTTTAGGACCAAGATCGCAGTGGGACGCTTTGGCGCCCACGTTCATGGGGACGGGTGGCAATGGCTGACAAGAACCGGCTCAAGCAGATGGTCGAATCGGCGGTTTCCAAGGTGCTCGAGAAGCATCTTCCCGAGATTCGCGAAGATCTGGCAGACCGAATTCTTCAGGAGATTGGCCCGCAACTCACCGCCGCGGCTAGCGCCCCAGCCGCTGCCAACAATGCCCCGAGCGATCTACTCAAGTCGATCTCAGCCATCCATGCCGGAAACAATCAAAAGGAAATTCTGCGCGGACTTCTTGACGGAACCAGCCAATACTGCGGCCGGGCTGCGCTATTCGTTGTCAAAGGCGGCGCGGCTACGGGATGGGAAGGACGCGGCTTCGCCAACAACGACGGCGTGAAGAACTTTGCCCTCGATGTGGTCAAGGGAGTTGCCGCCCGCACCTTGCAATCGCGGCTGACCTATACGGGAACCACCGACGACATGGACGCAGAGTTCATCGCCCTGATGGGAGCGCCGTCCCAGGATCGCAATATCGTTCTGCCGCTGCTGCTGAAGGATAAAGTTGCGGCCTTGATCTATGCCGACTCGGGGTCATCCGAGAATCCCACTGACGATGCAGCTCTCGAAGTGCTCGTCACTTCAACCAGCGCATGGCTCGAGGTCATTTCGCTGCGCAAGCAGGCGCAGAAAGACGGAAGCGCCGAAGCACCGGTGGAGCGAGCGGAAGCGCCGCCAGCACCCGTGCAGGCTGTCTCGTCTTTCTCCGACCCCTTTGCCGGGCATGCTCCCATGCACGCTGCCAAGCCGCCGGTAATCGAGCAGCCAGAAGCGGAGCCTGAGCCAGTCGCCGTCGCTGCTGCTGCAGCCGCACCAGCAGTGGCAAAAGACACATTTGCGCATCTTTCGCCGGAAGACGCCGATACTCACCGCAAGGCGCAGCGCTTCGCCCGCCTGCTGGTGGATGAGATCAAGCTCTACAACCAGGTAAAGGTTTCCGAAGGACGCAAAAACAAAGATTTGTACGATCGTTTGAAGGAAGACATCGAGAAGAGCCGCTCCACCTACACCAAGCGATACGGCAACACGGCGGCAGCCAGCGCCGACTATTTCAGCAGCGAACTCGTCCGCAGCCTTGCGGAAGATGACATTTCCATCATGGGCGCCAATTTTCGGCGATAATTAGAGAAGAGTGGTACTACTTCGTCGGCAACTGATTTCCGTTTTGATTCTAGGGCTGCTGGGGAGCGATTGCGCTCTGACGGCGCAAACTTCCGCGGCTCCGACTTCCTCGAACGATAGCCAAGCGGCGCCAAAAAAGCCGGTCGCCAAGAAAAAAGCCACCACAGCGCAAAAGAAAAAGCGATCCTCTCCGCGCTTGCAGAGAATGCGTCAGGCTTTCGTCTCCTCGGCAAGCTTGAAGCCGATGGCGCGGCAGCTTTTGCAGGATCGCACTCCGGCTGGCTATACAGGGGTCGAGTCTTACGCCAGCCGCCACGCGAAAGAAGACGCAGGGGCGCTGGCTTGGCTCGTGTTGGGATATGCGCACACTCTCGATCGTGACTTCGTCAAGGCCGTCGATCCGCTGAATCGCGCCAAATTACATGCCGGCGACATCGGCGACTACGTGAATTATTACTTGGGCAACGCTTATTTCCAGACGGGACGAACGGCGGAAGCGATTGCCACTCTTGGGGAGTTTGACAAGACTTATCCCGACTCGTTGTTGATTCGCGATGCGCGCGTGTTATATGCGAACGCCCTGCTCAGCGAGGCCCGCCCGCAGGAAGCGATTGACGTTCTCGAAAGAGAAAGACAGCCGACCCGCGTCGATCTCGAACTCGCATTGGGGCGCGCCTACGAAGGCGCCGGGCAAAACGCGAAAGCCGTCACCATCTTTCGCAATCTATATTTCAATTTTCCGCTAAGCGGAGAATCCACCACTGCCGACTCTGAACTGAGAAAGTTGGGAGCGGCGGGAACGCTTGCTCCCCCGCCGCTCACGGATCGCCGCACTCGCGCCGATCTTCTGGCGAAGGGCAAGCGCTACGTGGACGCGGCAAACGAATACCGGGATCTGCTCGATGAGGTAAGTCCCGCCGACAAACCGTCGATTCAGCTGGCGATTGCCACGAATTTGCGGCACGCAGGGCAAGGCAGAGAGGCGAAGAAAATTCTGGACTCGATCTCGAGCCCGACGCCCGAGATCAATGCCGAGCGCCTGTTCAATCTGGGAGAGATCGCTCGCTCTTCCGACGACGACAACAGCTTCCTACAGTATCTCGATCAGCTGCGGCAGGCCTCTCCCACGTCGCCATGGCTTGAGCAGGCACTACTTTCGGCGGGAAACATCTACTTGTTGCGGCACGACTACGACAAGGCCATCGATTCCTTCCGCGAACTGCAAGCCCGCTTCCCAAACGGTGTAAAGGCCTCCTACGCGCATTGGAAGGCGACTTGGCTGAGTTTGCGCCAGGGTAGGAACGACGACGCAAAGGCAGGATTCGAAAAGCAGATCGCGCTTTACCCTGAGTCTGGCGAAATTCCAGCAGCGCTCTATTGGCGAGGAAGACTTGCGGAAGAAGATAACGATCTTCCGACAGCGCAGGCTTATTACACCAAGATCTCGGCTCGCTTCCGTAACTATTATTACGGAGAACTGGCGCGGCAACGCTTGAGCAAGATTAAGAGCGAGGCCGAGCCTCCACACCTTGCGTTGCTCGACAGAATTCCGCCGCTCAATTCCACGGGAAAAGTCGTGCAGGATCCTGTTCCGACCGACAACCTGCGAGTGCAAAAAGCCGAACTGCTGGAGAATGGCGCACTCCTCGATTTCTCGGTGAAAGAGTTGCAGGCCGCGGCTGCCGAAGAAAAAGGGAACTGGCTCGCCCCCGAAATCGCGCGCATGTACCAGGATGTAGGTCGCTTCGATGTGGCCGTCGAAACCCTCAAGCGCGCGGTTCCGAATTACTTTGCCATCGATCTAACCAGCCTGCCGCGCTCCTACTGGGAGGGATTGTTCCCCAAGCCTTATTGGGCCGACCTGAAGCGCTTCTCATCCGACAATGCGCTCGATCCCTATCTCGTGGCCTCGCTCATCCGCCAGGAGTCCGAGTTCAATCCCAATGCCGTCTCACGCAAAGATGCCGTCGGACTGATGCAACTCCTGCCAAAGGTCGGCAAAGGTGTCGCCAAGCAAGAGAAGCTGAAGCATTACTCGGCCCAGGAATTATTTACTCCGTCGGTGAACATGCAGCTGGGCACTAAGTATTTCCGCACCATGGTCGACAAATTTGGCGCCTTCGAGTACGCGCTCGCCGCCTATAACGCCGGATCCGATCGCGTACAGGATTGGATGGGGCAAGGCAAGTACCGCGACGTGCCGGAATTCGTTGAGTCCATTCCATTCACCGAAACGCGGGAATATGTGCAGGCCATCGTCCGCAATGCCAACGTCTACAAACAACTCTACGGAACCCCGTAGGCAATTTGGTAATCTTGGAATCTCTAATTTGGTAATTTGATCCTTATAGCGAGCGTCAAATTACCAAATTACCCGATAACAAAATTACCAATTTGTTTACGGGGCGCAAAGGTCACGCATAGGTGATGCATTGCGCCCCGCAGGATCTGCGCTCGCGGGTTACGGCCAAATGCCGCGGCTGCGCGTGGCTGTTGCCACGCGATCAATCGCCAGAATATACGCCCCGGTGCGCATGTCGACGTCATGCTTCTTCGCCATCGCGTGGACATCGTTGAAGGCTTTCACCATCACCCGTTCCAATCGACGGTTGACATCGTCTTCGTCCCAGAATAGTTCCTGCAGGTCCTGTACCCATTCGAAGTAGGAGACAGTCACGCCGCCGGCATTCGCAAGAATGTCGGGAATGACCATGACTCCGCGCTCATGCAGGGCCTCGTCAGCGTCGGGAGTGGTGGGACCGTTCGCGGCCTCGGCGATGATGCGCGTGTTGATCAGATCCACATTTTCCAAAGTGATCTGGTTCTCAAGCGCGGCAGGAACCAGGATGTCGCATTGCAACGCGAGCAACGCCTCGCCGGTGATGGCATCGGAGTTCGCGAACCCGGCGACCGATCCGGTCTTTGCCTTGTGCGCGAGCAGCGCCGGGATGTCGAGTCCAGTGCGGTTGAGGATACATCCGCAGGTGTCGCTGACAGCGATAATCACCGCGCCGCCCTGGGCCAATAGCTCGGCCGCGATACTGCCGGCATTGCCAAAGCCCTGAATAACCACGGTCGCGCCCTTGAGTTTGATTCCCAGGGTTTCACAGGCAGAACGGATGGTGAACAGACATCCGCGCGCCGTGGCCTCGTTGCGGCCGAACGACCCGCCGAGAAAGGTCGGCTTGCCGGTCACCACGGCGGGGGAACTGGCGCCGTGGGTCATGCTGTACGTGTCCATGATCCAGGCCATGGTTTGCGAGTCGGTGTAAACGTCAGGGGCAGGGATGTCTTTGTCGGGACCGATGATGGGAGAAATCTCATACGCATAACGGCGCGTGAGGCGCTCCAGTTCATTCTTGGACATGCGGTGCGGATCGCAAACAATGCCGCCCTTGGCGCCGCCGAAGGGAATGTTTACGATGGCGCACTTCCATGTCATCCATGATGCCAACGCCCTCACTTCATCGATGGTCACGTTCGGGTGATAGCGGATACCACCCTTGCATGGACCGCGGGCATTCGAGTGTTGCACGCGAAAGCCGTCGAAAACCTGAATGGTGCCGTCATCCATTTTGACGGGCAGAGAGAGCGAGAGAGCGCGGCGCGGACGACGCAGCACTTCGCGAAGGCCGGGCTCGAGGCCGCACTTTTCTGCCGCAGTATCGAACTGGCGCATGGCAATCCGGAAAGAGTTGAGATCTTCGGTAGTTCTTATGGGAACGGGAACTCGGGCAGTAGCCATCGGCGAACCTCCTTAAGAAACAAATCAAGCCGCACTATCGTCAATTTCCATATCTAGCAAACGAAGTTCTTCTCCACCCTTCAATTCGGTATGGGGATGCCCGCACTCGGTGCAGGGACAGTCGGCGCTGGAACCATCAAAGTCGCAGCCGCACTGCAGGCAGTGATGGTGCACCGGCAGCACCTTGACGAACAACTGCGCGCTCTCAGCCACACTGCCACGGGAGACATCGCGGAAGACGTCGCACAGCCGCCCGATGTCGATGACGCGGCGGCCTCCAACTGCAAGATGCACTGCGAGAATGCGCTGCGCAGACATGCGATACGCAGCCTGGTCAAGGATGGCCAGCACCTGATTCGCGAGTTCGCGTTCGTCCATGCCCCACCTCAAATGTGGACGGAGTGACGGGGCCTGGTGAGGGTCGATAGGAAGGTGCGCCCGACCTCACCATTCGGGCGTACTGCGGGCCAGTTATACACCCGAAGGAGGAGGGGAAGTCAACTTTTCAGGAAGCGGAGCGGTTCAACGCCTTCCGGGCCAAAGGAGGCCCAGTAAGCATGCGAAAGAGAATTGTCATTCCGAGCGCCCGGTCTTGGCGGCGAGGAGGCCACAGGCGAGATGCAGATCCCTCGCTTCGCTCGGGATGGACAATCCTGAAAATGTCACCGTATCGTGCGAACCTCAATAAATGGACGAAGCGCCATAACGTTGATAAGTTGCCTTCGCTCGCCTGTAAGTGAAACAACGGGATCAGACAAAGCACCGCGCACTTGACGCCATCAACAAAAGGAGTATTGTTTCGACTGCGCACTCAACTTACTCGGAGCGCATGCGTGATGAAGTACTCATACCGCGGAACCGCGTTAGCGGTCCTTCTGATTCTGGTCGCGACCGCGGGATTCAGCGTGGCGCCGCCTCCACCCACTCCGGAGGCCGAAAAGGCACCAGCTCCCCAGTTAGTGATTTCTTTCGAGCGGCAGACGATGCGCGAAAACGATCAACTGCCAATTCGCGTGTTTGTCTCCAACCCCTCAGACAAGAATCTGGAGAATGTAAAGCTCAGTTGGAGCGCTCTTCCCGGCACTCTGGTTTTATATGCCAAAAAGTGCACCGACATGCAAAGTGCTCCGGGAAGCAACCAGGCCGCCACAGAAATTGCAATCGGCGAGCTGCCAGCTCAACAGGACCCGAAATCGGTGCAATCCCAGGATCTTTGCCTGGCCAGCACAACTGTCAACAATGGTGACTATAACCTGCTATTCAATCTGCGCTACGACTGGACCGCCAAAGAAGGTCCCAGACACTCGGTGTTGACGGTAGAGAAGCCGATCAAGAGCGCGTTTCTGGGCACGGATTCACTAGCTGGCGTTCCCCTGGTGCTCGCGGGATTCATCGTTCCGGGATTGTTATTCTGGCTCGCATTGGATGCGTGGAAGACACCCTGGCGTATCCAAGGCCCCACGCTCGGAGATAAGACGGTTTACAGCGTTCTGGTGTCGTTGCTGCTCGTGGCTCTGGTTTCGGTTTTTCCGGGTTTTAAAGAACAACTCGACATCACCGAGGGACTCAGCCTTCAGAAGCTGGAATATCTCGCGCTGCTGGGCGGCGTGGCGGGAATGCTGGTCGGCGGATTCGATCGCTGGATACGCAACATCCGCACTCGACTTGCCTTGCACACCGACGACGACGACTTGACTCTGCTGCTCAAATTGCTGCGGTTGAATGTCGGCCGCTCTAAACCCGTGACCACCGTGCAACTCGGAAACGGCCAGATTTTCCAGGGATCCGTGGGAGCCCAGGATGCGACCGATACATATCTGATGGGTTGGAACCGCATTGTTCCAGATCCACAAAAGGCTTCGCAGACCGAAGAGATCAGGAAGGCGGTAAAGGCCGGAGACTTCGCTCTCGCAGCCGAGCTAGCGAGCACGTACAAATTTCAGATTGAACCGCGGGACTACATTTATTCACGAGGCGCTGATGGATCTTTCGGCACGGCCAATCCCGCGGTCACACGAATGCAGTGGCCGAACGGTCAAGTGACGGGAAAGCCTGCGGTGGAGACGGAAAAGGACAGAGACGAACCGCTTAGCATCAATTAAGAACCGTGGCCGAAGCCCGATAGATCAGTCTTTGTGGACCGGTTTTTTGCACGTATGCACAAACAGTATGTGACGCGAACGCTCCGCCGTCAACTGGATTGCTAAGTTCATGGCTTACGAATTTCGTCGGGTCGATATTCGGATTTTCGATTTCCACCTCACGCTTGATCCGCTGGTGACAGCCGGTTCGCTGAAGCCGCCGGTGTCTTTTCTGGGCGACGCAGGCAAATACAAACAGCAGTTCGAAGGCAAAGCTATTGCGGCCGGGGCGTTTCGCATCAGGCCTCTGCGCAAGAAAACCCGCACCTACCATCACTTTTGGAAGTATTACACCACGGTTTTCGGCGAGTTAGATCCTTGGCTCCTGATGGTGCCCTTTGTCTGTGAGCCCACGAAGTTCGAGCTCGACATCACGCCGCCAAACGGAGCGAGGGCCTTCGCGCGACCTGCCACTTATCTATTTCCCTACGGGTGGTCGACGGCGATTGAGATGTCAGTGCATGGCAAGCTGACGGCTGCACAGTTGCGAGATTTCATCGGAAAGGTACGTAATCAATTAGACGGACCGTTTCTGCTAGACGGCAAGCCCCTGGGCCTCTCTGCCGTGTTGCGAAAATACGGAGAGGAATTGAAGAACGCCTGCTTCACCAAGGAACTAGCGGCTCCCGATTTTCGCCGGATCGACCGCCACGTGATTGTTTCGCTGTCACAGTTCGACGGCGATATCCGTTACTACAAGCCGCGCAGCAGCGCCGATCCGGTGATGCCGGCGGCAGACAAAGCCGCTCTGCATGAGGTTCTACTTGGGGAACACGTCGACCCGGCATCGATCGCGGTTCCTGACCCAAACTCGGGCGCCAAGAGCGCTTTCCTCGTCACTCGATTCGCTGGGGCCGGATTTGCTATCACTTACTTCGACAAGGGAACGCTGCTGTTCGTCCAGGACAAGGCCAAACTCAAAAAGTACGCGCAAGCGATGCACTGCCTGGCGACCAATGTCATGTTGTGCATGATGATGTTGCGCTCCATGCAAAGCTTTTGCGATTATCCCGGCAGCAAGACCGCTACGCCCAAGAGTCCTCTCGCCCAGGCACGCGACTCAGCAATGCAGCAGATCGTCGAAATCCGCTCCCGCTACCGCAGCGCGGTTCTCGAGACCTGGTGCAAGTTCTACAAGCCAAAAGCGGATGGTGAAAACGGCGACAAAGCGAAAGACGGCAAAGGAGCGGGTCCGGTGGTTCCCTAGGCGGACGTTTCCTGCGGGGTCTTGCTGAACAGGATCTCGAAGACCAGCAGTCCCGCGCCGATCACAATGGCGCTATCGGCCACGTTGAACGCTGGCCACTGGTACTGCCCTACGTAGAACAGAAGAAAATCGACGACCTTCCCACTGACCAGGCGATCCCAAAGATTTCCCAGTGCGCCGCCGAGAATCAGCGACAATCCCACTCCCGTGGTCGACATGGTGTGACTGTTGCGCCAGAGCAGCGTCGAGACGATGACCAGGGCTATGACCGAGAACAGAACCAGCATCCCGATCTTCCATTGCGAAGGCGAATCGGCGAACAGGCCGAAGGCCGCGCCCCGGTTCTCCACGTGCGTGATGCGAAAGAAATTGGGAATCACCTGGATATTGGCGTGCAGGGCAAGATGATTCGCAATCACCCACTTCGTCGCCCTATCGAGCAATAGGACGAAGAGTGCGATCAAAAAATGAAACTTCCGCATACCGTGTAAATCAATCATTCCAGATGGTTGTTAGATTCGAATGTTGGAGCACAGGGTGCATCGCGATTAACGAACACCGCTCCCCTCGAGTTCTTTCAATACCGCGCTGCAGCGCTCACAGACCGTCGGATAGTTCGCGTCTTCTCCGACGTGGGTCGAGTAGTTATAGCAACGCTCGCACTTCAGACCCGGTGCCTTGCTGACCTCGACACTGACGCCACTGCTTCCGTTTCCTGATGCGCCCTTTTCAAGGATCACCGATGAAATGATGAAGACGTAACGAAGCTGATCTTGATAGCGCGCCAGGACAGAGTACGAGGGCTCTCCAGCAGTCACTTTGACCTGCGCTTCCAGACCGCCACCAATCAGTTTCTGGTTCCGCGCTTCTTCGAGAGCCTTCAAAACCTCGTCGCGGATCGCGCGCAGGGTGGTCCAATCTTCGAGCTGTTTGGGATCATCTGGAACGGCCGTCCCACCGAGAATCTCCGCCGCGGCGGGAAACTTCGACAGATGGACGCTCTCCAATCGCCCTGCGACCTGCGGAAGATAGGGCCAGAACTCTTCGCAGGTGAATGTCATGATGGGCGCCAGCACACGAGCCAGAGCCTCCCCGATCTGCCAGATCGCGGTCTGGGCCGAGCGGCGCGCCAACGACTTCGGCGCCGAGGTGTAGAGCCGGTCCTTGAGCACGTCGAAGTAGAACGCGCTCAGCTCTACCACGCAGAAATGGTTCACGCGATGGTAGATCTTGTGAAAGCCAAGCTCGTCATACCAGCGCATGACTTCGGCGGCCATCGCCGCGGTCTGCCGCAGCATGTACTGATCGAGGCCCTGCATTTCGGAGAAGGACACGGCATCGCGCTCAGGATCAAAATCGTAAAGATTTCCAAGAACATAACGGAACGTGTTCCGAATTTTTCTATAGTTGTCCGCCACGCGCTGCATCAGGTGTTCCGAGCAGGCTACGTCTTCGCGGAAATCTACTGAGGCGACCCACAGGCGAACAATCTCTCCGCCCATGCGCTTGGCGATGTCCACGGGATCGACCGTGTTCCCGAGCGATTTCGACATCGCGCGGCCCTGTTCGTCGAGGGTCCAACCGTTCGTTGATACCATCGCATAGGGAGCCGTTCCCCGCGCTCCCATGGCACAGAGCAGGGAAGAATGGAACCATCCGCGATACTGGTCCCCGCCTTCGAGGTAAAGATCCGATGGCCAGGGATAACCTTCCTCCGCCTGTACTGCGAGGTAACTCGATCCCGATTCAAACCAGACATCGATGATGTCGGTTTCTTTTTTGAAAGTGGAACCGCCGCAACTCGGGCACTTCGTCCCCGGTGGCAGGATGGCGTCGGATTCCGGCGTGTACCATGCGTCCGCGCCTGACTTACCGAAAAGCTCAACCACTTTCTTGCTGATTGCCGGATCGTTCAGCGGTTTGCCGCAGCCTTCGCACAGAAACACGGCGATAGGCACGCCCCAGACGCGCTGCCGAGAGATGCACCAGTCAGGACGCGTGGCGATCATATTTGAGATGCGCTCTTCGCCCCACGCCGGATCCCATTTCACTTTCTTGATTTCGTCGAGGGTGCGGCTACGCAGTGTGCCGCCCCCTTCCATCGGTGTTTCCATCGAAATGAACCACTGCTCAGTGGCGCGGAAGATGATCGGATTGTGGCAGCGCCAGCAGTGCGGATACGAGTGCTCGACTTTTTCCTGTTGCATGAGCGCGCCGCGCTTTTTCAGTAACTCGATGATTGGCGCATTGGCTTCGAAAACCTTGAGCCCGTCGTATTCCGGAAGGCCGTTACGCAAGCGTCCCGCCGCGTCCACGTTGCAGGTAAGCTCGATCTTGTACTTGACGCCGGTGTTGAAGTCGTCGGCGCCGTGCGCAGGAGCGGTATGGACTACGCCTGTCCCTTGGTCCATGGTGACGTAATCGGCGAGTACCCCGAGAATCACGCGATCGAGAAAGGGATGAGCGAACTTGGCGTACTCCAGCTCCTGTCCCGGGAACTCAGCAAGAGTGTGCGGTGCAGTTAGGCCGACCTTGTCGGCGAATACCCTCGCCAACTTTTCGGCAACGATGTACACCTCTCCCTCCGACTCGAGCGCGACATACTCTTCCTTCGGATGGAACGCCACCGCCATGGACGCGGGCAGCGTCCACGGGGTCGTCGTCCAGATCACGGTGAGAACTTTCTTTCCCGCAAGCACTGGGTCGAGCTTCGCCGGGTCATCGGTCAACGCGTACTTCACCCAGATCGTGGGACTGGTGTGGTTCTCGTACTCAACTTCGGCTTCGGCCAGGGCCGTCCGGTCATGGATGCACCAGTAGACCGATCGCAATCCTTTGTAGACAAAATTCTTCTCAAAAAACGCATAAAAAGTCTTCAGGACCACGGCCTCGTAAGCGGGCTCCATGGTCGAGTAAGGCTGATCCCAGCGTCCGAAAACGCCGATACGCTTGAATTGCTCGCGCTGCAGATCGAGGTACTTCTGCGCGTACTTGCGGCATTCCATGCGGACGTCCAGCGGCTTCATCTGCAGCTTCTTGCCGCCCAGTTGCTGGTCGACCTTGATCTCGATCGGCAGGCCGTGGCAATCCCATCCTGGGACATAGGGGGCATCCATTCCCGCCATGGTCTTCGACTTGACGATAAAGTCCTTCAAGCTCTTGTTCAGAGCGTGGCCGAGGTGTAAAGGTCCATTAGCGTAAGGGGGGCCGTCGTGCAAGATGTAGACGGGAGCCCCGGCGCGGAACTGGCGAATCCGCTCATAAATCCGCATATCTTCCCAACGGGCCAATACCTTCGGCTCGTTCTGAGGCAAGTTAGCCTTCATCGGGAAGTCGGTCTTGGGCAGATTGATGGTAGATTTCAGCTCGAGCGGCACGCGGGTGGATTCTCCCAAATAGTTGATTTCTTTCATTATAGGGAGGGCGCGGAGGAACGTCCATCGAGCCAGCCCTCTGGCCGGGTTGCGCGGGGAGGAACACGAAAAGCACTGTCGGAAAATTGCTGAAAGCGTGTACAATTTTCCTCAGACGCGTTTACTGGGTGGCCGCATCTAACGTGAGGAGTCTATTGGCCGAATCGACCTTTGTCCGGAAGCGATCCGGGTAGTCGAGGGCCGGTCGATGAAAATGTGCGTCTTGGCACAACGTTTGCTCATCCAGTGAACGACACGAAGCGTTTCAGGTGGGAGCGCCTGAAGAAATGAAGTAATCGGGTCAATATGGCAACTGGCGACATCAATCCCCGCATGAATTCTGGGGCTCAGGGTGAGCCTGAACTTGATCTGCTGCTGTCGAAGAGCACCTTCGAGGAACCTCTTTGGAAGTCACTCTTCCAGAATCTCGACGATTTCTTCTTTCCAAAAAAGCAAGCGCCTCTGGTTCTGACGTCGAAGCCGATCCCGGTCAAGGATATCTGGGGCTTCTACGACTACAAGAAAAACGGCGTACTGGGTTCGACCATCGTTCACATGGTGGCGCTGGCTCTGATTATCGGCGGAACGATTCTCGCAGGCCGGGTTGTGAAGCAGGTGATCAAGCCGCAAGAATCAGTGACGCTGGTGGCGCCCGACGATATTCCCGCGTTGCCGCCTTCAAAGACAGTAGCCGGCGGTGGCGGCGGCGGTGGTGACCGAGACAAACTGGAAGCGCCCAAGGGAAAGCTTCCCAAGTTTTCGATGCAGCAGATTACGCCTCCCGCAGTTGTGGTACGTAATCCAAATCCAAAGTTGGCGGTTGAACCTACCGTGGTGGTGCCACCTGACATTAAGTTGGCGCAGGCGAACATTCCGACTCTCGGCGACCCGATGTCACACCTTCCCTCCGGCCCGCCTTCGAACGGCACGGGGTCCGGCGGTGGTATTGGATCGGGTAACGGCGGAGGAGTTGGTTCCGGCGAAGGCCCCGGTGTGGGTCCCGGTCATGGTGGCGGTATCGGCGGCGGAGCTTTCCGCGTGGGTGGCGGAGTCTCCGCGCCACGCGCCGTCTACGCTCCTGATCCCGAGTATTCGGAAGAAGCCCGCAAAGCGAAGTTCCAAGGCGTCTGCGTGCTGTGGTTGGTGGTCGGCCCCGATGGCAGGCCGCGCGACATTCGCGTGGCTCGCACTCTTGGATTAGGCCTGGATGAAAAAGCCATTGAAGCGGTGAAGAATTGGAAGTTTGAGCCGGCCCTGAAAGATGGAAAGCCGGTAGCGGTGCAGATCAACGTGGAAGTGAGCTTCCGCCTGTACTGATCTTTCTCTAATTCTCTACAGACGGCCGCGATCTCGCGGCCGTTTTTCATTTCCTATTCCTTCAAATCGACGTGCTGTACGTCATCGATGGTATGGCCCAGGAATCGGCTACCCAACCGGCGAAATTTCTCCACCGAATCCGTGGCAAAGAATTTCAGTCGCGGCGTGTTCCGGTGCTCTTCTCCAGGAGCCGTTTGCAGTGGTTCGACGGCAAGGCGAGCACGAACGACGTGCGCAGTGGATTCGGCTGAGTCTACGATCTTCACGTGTGCAGGTGCGGTGTGGCGCAGAACCCGCTTGATCAGGGGATAGTGTGTGCACCCCAGCACCAGAACATCGGCCGAAGAAAAGCCGTCGGCGAAGGCTTCCTGTAGATAAATACGGGATACCTGCTCCGTCACGGGATGGTCAATCCATCCCTCTTCGACCAGGGGCACCAGCAACGGGCAGGCCTTCTCGTGGGTCTCGACACCGAGTGATTCAAGAGCTTTCCGGTAAGCGTGGCTGCTGACTGTCGCTTCCGTTCCAATCACCACAACTTTCTTCTGGTGGGTGGTTGCTGCAGCCCGTTGAGCGCCAGGTTCGACCACACCTTCGACCGGGACGGTGCTAGCCTCGCGAATCTGCGGCAGCGCGAGCGCGGTGGCCGTGTTGCAGGCAATCACCAGCATCTCGGCTCCGTGCTGTTGCAGATATTGGGTGGCGCCCATCGCGTAACGCGCGACCGTTTCAGCGGACTTCGAGCCGTAGGGCAGCCGGGCGGTATCTCCGAAATAGAGATAGTCAGCGTTGGGGATGAGCGCGACCAGTTCTTTGAGAACGGTGAGTCCGCCGAAGCCGGAGTCGAAGACGCCGATGGTGGGTCTTTTCATAGGGATGGGGGGCAACGAGCAGCCACGGTTGTAGTGCACACGAAAATAGTGTACACTACAACCGTATGAAAAACGTGACTCTTAGCGCAGACGAAGACTTGATTGAGCAGGCGCGGCAAATAGCGCGATCTCAGCATACGACGTTGAATGCCGCCTTTCGCGAATGGCTTGAACAGTATGCCGCGCAGGCTGGCAACGCACAAGAGTTCGAGGCCCTTATGAATCGGCTTCGTCATGTGCGTCCAGGACGGCACTTCACCCGAGAAGAGATGAATGAGCGGTAGCTTCTTTCTCGACACCAATATCTTCGTTTACGCGTTTGACGCGTCAGCAACCACCAAAGCGCGCCGTTCGCGCCAGTTGATAAGCGAAGCGCTGAAGACTCGCAAAGGAATTGTCAGTTATCAGGTCGTTCAAGAATTCTTCAACGTCGCGTTTAGACGTTTCGTTCAGCCCATCTCAGTTCCCGAGGCAGTACAGTATTTCGCCACCGTTTTCCGCCCGATTTTGGCAATCCATTCTTCGCCCGCACTCTATCTGGAAGCACTTAGCTTGTTTGGAACACAAGGGTTCTCTTGGTACGACTCTTTGATTGTTGCGGCCGCGATAGCAAGCGAGTGTGATGTGCTTTACAGCGAAGACCTGCAGGATGGTAGAAAAATCGCTGGACTGGTCATCCGGAATCCATTCTCTTAGCGAACCATATTTAAGCTTTCTCAGCGACGACAGATTTAAACAAGTCGTTCTTAACTCCTCGCGCGCAGCACGGCCCCGGCGGAATCGCCGCCCCGTGAGGACAAGTCTTCGGATGCCCCAGGAACGTGCAGATCTTGTCAGTGGCTTCGTGCGAGAGGATGTGCTCGAACTTGCACGCCTGCTGTTCGATCTCAGACTCGCTATCAAGCGCCAGGCTATCGGTGAAGAGACGTTCCGCCAGGCGGTGGCGGCGAATGATATCGGCGGCGCGTTGGCGTCCACGATCGGTCAACTCCACAACCATGCTGCCGTCGCCCACCGAAACGCCCGCGGGTTTCAGCGCGTCATGACAGGGATTCACGAAGGGTTTGTGTTCGTGAGTTTCAGGCGGATGCTCGGCCGTCGTAACCAATCCTAACTCTGCCATCTTTTCGACCGCGATACTCACGGGCAGTGCTCCGTGCACTTCCATCAGGGCGATCTCAGCGAGTTGGCCGTGCTCGGCCAGGGCCCATAGCTCTTCCAGGACTTCGTCGAACTGCTCTTCGTCGGCCATGGCGAAGACTTCCTGGGCCGCAATCTTGCCGTGATGCAGCTCGATGCGCCTGTCCGCTAGCCGCGCTACCACCGGGTCGTGCGTGACCATCACGATAGTTCGGCCCTGCTGGTGAAGCGTGCGCAGTAACCGCAGGACGATCTCTTCGTTGACAGCATCGAGATTACCGGTGGGCTCATCCGCCAGCACAATCTTGGGATCATTGATGAGAGCGCGCGCAATGCAAACTCGCTGCTGTTCGCCTCCGGAAAGCTGCGAAGGCAGGTGGTTGGCGCGCTCTTTCAATCCGACGCGTTGCAGCGCTTCGAGAGCCTCCTGCTCGTCGGTCATGCTGTGAAAGTATTGCGCCAGCATGACGTTCTCGACCGCGGTGAGATAGGGAATCAGGTGGAACTGCTGAAACACGAATCCGATTTTTTCCGCGCGAACGCGATTGAGATCGGCGGCGGAAATATTGGCAACATTCTGGTTGTCGAGCCAGATCTCGCCAGAGCTGGGACGATCAAGGCAACCGATGAGATTGACCAGGGTGGACTTGCCCGAGCCCGATGGGCCCATGATCGCCACCCACTCGCCGGGATCGACGGTGAGCGTGAAACTGTCGAGCGCGCGAATCGCGCCGCCGCTTTCAGCTTGCGCGGGATACAGACGGCTGACGTTCTTAAGCTTGATCATCGCAATTCCCCGGACTCTCTCATTCCCCTCTCAGAATCATAGCGGGTTCGACCCGCCGCAGAAGCGAAATCGGCAGTATTGACGCAATAAGCGTAACGACCACACTGCCCAATACGATCACGGGCAAGATGCTGAAGCGCGGGACGACCGGCGCATCGAAGTTGACGCGGCCGATCCACGCCGCGACGCCGATTCCAATCAGGAATCCCAGGATCGCGCCGACCACGCCAAGAGCCGCTGCTTCGGCGGCGAAGAATCCATTGATCAGCCTGGAGGAAGCACCCAGGGCCTTCATGATGGCGAAATCGCGCCGCCGATCGAATACCCAGCCCATCAGCGTCGAAAGCACGCAGAGAGCCGATGTGAGGATGATGAGCGAGGCCGCCGCCAGAAGGGTGGCGCGTGTCTTGCCCAGCACACGAGCCTCGCCTTCCATGATCTGCCGGACCGGGCGCACGTCGGTTGCTGGCAACGCCGCGGCCAGCTGCTTCATAGTCGTATCCACTTCTTCCGGCGAGCCCGAAACGGCGATCTCGATCGTAGATGGCTGCACGCCGGTCCATGCCTCGAAATCTGCGAGCGATAGATAGACGCGGCTGTCTTCGGCAGCACCAGTATGCAGGGTACCTTTTGGTGTCAGGTGACCCGTGCGTCCCTGAAAGCTCAAATCGAACTGCTTGCCTTGGGGACTTACCAAAGAGAGGGCACGCGCCCCGACGAGCGCGTCTTGTGGTGCCGTGGGCCAATCGCTCACCGCCCACCAACTGTCAAGCTTGCGGACCTGGGCGAAGTCTGTCCCGGCTACCACCACGGATTGCCCGTCGCTCGTGCGGGCCACGACATAGGCAAAAGGAACAGCCAGGCCGCGGCCTGCTAGTGTCGATTGCACCGTCTGCAACGCGTCTGCCGGAAGCGATTGTCCGTCTTTCGAGACCACGACCACGTTCGCTCCGTAGTTGCGAAACTCCTTGCGCAGCTTTGCTTGTACATCGACGTAGAGATTCAACATGGCGGTCGCGACAGCCGCCGCTACCACCATTGCCAACAGCGCCGATGCTGCGCGCCCGCGTCGCAAGACGGCCGCCCGCGTCAACATCCGTAGGAACATGGAAGTGTGGGGGGCTTTCATGCGCCGGCCAGCGACTTCCTGCGCGAGTTGCGAAGGTCGCGAACTCATCCTTCCCCCTTGAGAGCGTAGACCGGATCAAACTTGACCGCGCGACGGATGGCCGCGGCGCTGCCCGCGAAAGTCACCACCACGGCGATCGCCAGGATGATCGGGAATAGCACCGGATCGATGGTGATCTGCGAGCCGAAAATCGAGTGTCCAATTTGTCGCGCAAGCAACGCCCCCGCGGCAAACCCCACCATGCCGCCCATCAGGGCGAGAAGCACTGCTTCAGTAAAGAACAACGCGGCCACCGAGGCGCTTCCTGCCCCCAGAGCTTTCATCAGTCCCACTTCATTGCGCCGCTCGAAAATTGCCGTTGCCATGGCAGCCGATACAGCCAGAGCGGATGCTAGCAACGCCGCAAACGTGATCAGGAGCATGAGGCCTTTAATGCGCGCGAGCACCGCACCCTCATTCTGCGCCACCTGGCGAATCTGTTCGGCATGCGAGTGCGGAATCGCTTCCTGCAACTGGTAAGCGATCGACTGCACATAAGGCGAGCAATACCAGCGATCGAACAACTCCGGATTCATTGTTTTCGGATCGCGCCGGCCCAGCGCGTCTTCAGGCTTGGTCAGGGCGCTGACGTAAATACGTCTGACCGCGCCGGGCTTTCCCAGGATTTGCTGTGCGAGAGGAAGAGGCGCGACGATCTGGTCATCTTCCGCGCCACCGGTCGAAAGAATTCCAACAACGTTGTGTGGTTGTCCGGAAATATCAATCCGGTCTTCCGCTTTCAGACTTAGCCGCGAGGCCAGACGCTCGCCCAGCAGCACATCGGAAGAATCATCCTTCGGCCAGTTGCCCTGTACCTTCCACCAGGGATGCGTAATGCGCACCCCGGTCGTGAAGTCATCCGTCCCAAAGCGCATGGGCTTCGAAAAGTACGTACCCAGCAACCCGACGTTCTGGGCGGATGCCACCGTTGCATTCACCGGCAGCATCGGAGAAAAGCCGACGATATTGTGGCGCCAGAATGTCCCTTTGATTTTGGGAAGATCGGCTTCGTTCAGGTAGGCACCGTCGCTGGGGGGCTTTAGATCGACTCCGCCGATTTGCAGATCGAGCGTGTCTTCCTGCGGAGTAACCACCAGGTTCGCGCCATAACTGCGCAACTCACGGCTGATCTTGTCGCCAATATCGGTCGCTACGGCGATCATCGCTGTAGCCACGCCGACTCCCAGCGTGATGGCGACTCCGGCTAAAAGCTTGCGGCGTTTCTGGCGGCGGAAGGATTCATAGACCAGGCGGACGAACATTCGCTATTGCTGGAACATTTTGGCGTGCGCCGCGATGTCCGCCTCCTGGATGATGATCGAGTCCGAGGTAACATCCGATTTCAACGGCACGGGATTGCACCCCCCGGGCATGCCCACCGACTGGCCGTTGATCGGCGCGGCGCAGTTCTTGCAGACGATACCTTCCGGCCCCTTGTAGAAGCCCACCGCACCGCAGATTTCGCAGGCGTCGAAAACAGTTGCAATCTTGCCGTCGGGTTTACGGTACATCCAGAAGCGGACTTCAGTGCCGTTTTCATTCGCGGCGTAGCGGTGCAGGTCGCCATCGGAAACCTGGCTCAAGGGGATGGTGGTTTGCCCGTTCAGGAACGTCACCTCCATTGCGGGCGAAAGCGCGCTCACGCTCTTCGTGTAGATGAACTCGGCGGTCACCATCACGATAAACAGGAAAGAAGAGGCGTAGACGGACGCCATCCAGAAGCGCTCGCGGCGGGCAGTCCAGAGGGCTTTTCGTCGTTCCGCGGGAGAATCGGGCAGCGCTGTGGGCTGGCGGCGCTTTACCTCGAATAAGATCATTAAGGCCGCCAGAGCCAGAATCGTCACCACAAAAAACGATTCGTTGCGCACGATCGGTCCGATGATCGCCATCTCGCGCTTGGAGGAGGGAAGCACTCCATTCTCAGAAAGTTCATGCAGGCCCGAGATAATCAACTGGGCCGCGACAAAGAACAGGATCACCGTGGTGACGCGGAAGAACTTTTGCAAATTGATGCGTACGCTGCCCTTGACGAACATCACCCCAAACAGAATCGCCACCGCCACACCCAGCAGGGTTCCCATGAAGCTCAGCAATTCAGTGGAATTGAGCGACACGGCGCCCAGCATGAGGACCGTCTCCACCCCCTCGCGCAGCACCATCAGAAAGACGAACAGAAAGAGCCCGAACCAAGCGTCCTCTCCCGCCAGTAACCCGATTTTTCCCTCGATCTGGCCCTTCAACCTGCGGCCGGTCTTCATCATGAAGATGATCATGGTGACCACAAAAAATGCAGCCGCGAGCATGACCCATCCTTCGAAAATGTCCTGGTTCCAATGGGTTCGGGACATCAGGATGGCGATGCCAATGCTTCCGAGAAAAGCAGAGATTAAAGCCCAATAAACCGACTTCTTGAGGTCGGGACGGTTGATTTTGGCCAGGTAGGCAAGGGTAATGCCTACAATCAGCGCCGCTTCAACGCCCTCGCGCAAGGTGATGATGAATGCCTGTAACATGACAGAAACGACCCCTGATCCATTTTGAAAATGAATTTCAATTTCAACTATATAGGATAGTCTTCCGCCGCTCGCACCGTCAACGCACGAAGTCACAGCAGCCCGTGATTTACATCACACGGCGTATTGGCGGGGTTGAACCGGGAAAAACCCTGGTCAGAGTTGCCGCAGAAAGTGCTTCGCCAGCTCCAGATCAGGGAACTGTTTTTCTTCTTCCTGAAACTCTCGCGAGTGCACACAGCGCCGGCTGCCCCTGAGCTTTACTGGATGCTTGAGGTGCAGCATCTCGTGATAGACGATGTACTCCACGGCACAGCGGGGAACCCGTGGATGATCGAAAACCCGGCTGACTACGATGGCATTGTGCGCGGGATCGTAGTGTCCCAAGCTGTTGCGGGCATGGTCGCGGCTCCAGGTCATCTGCGGCCGAGCCAGCAGTCCGTGGAAGAAGCGCGAGTTTAACTGGTCAAAGATCGCGTCGAGGTCGTACGCGCGCCCTTGGGCGGAGTCGATGCGCTTGCGTCCCCGCATCTGCCGAACCAGGTGAGCCTTCTGCACGATGTCGTGGCTTGAGACGTAGCGCCGGTAGCGGGTCGAGTGGCTGCGCTCGATCGGCTTGCGGTACATCTTGGCCAACAGGATGTGGGCAATCGCCCGCAACACCGGTTCCGGCGCGCCTTCGAGCAGGTCCGAGAGGCGTACCAATAGCCGCCCTTCCCGCAGGCGAATGGTGTTGTTCACGTTGGCGAAGGCGAAGAACTCGATGGTCAGTTCGGGGATGGGCGCGCGCGGGCGCAGTTCGCGGTAGGTTTCCTGAAAGACTTGTAGAAGCCGCTCGCTCACGTCCCAGAAAGAGTAGCACGGAACCGCCTCAGGATTTCGCGGGCTTCTTGTGTTTGAATGCTTCTTCTTGTTCGCTCAAAAGCTGGCGATGGTCCTGGACGGCGCTATCGAGGGTATCGAGCGCGTTCGCTAGCAGAAAATCATACTGCTTGATCTCCTCCGGAGAAGCTGTGGCCGCCTGTTTTAGGGCCCGAAGCTTGGCTTGAAATTCGTTGTCGGCGTCGAGGATGACTTTCAAGACCTTGCGCAAATCCGCCTTGCGATCGGCGAAGGTATTGACGTTGTCGTCCAATTCGTCATAAAGGTCGAGGAAGTCTTGCAAGCGGTCATGCGTGACTTGTCCTCGATCCGCCGGCTTGGCTTCAGCGCGGGCCTTGTCGAGTGCGTCCAAACGGGCGCGTGCGAAGGTGACGTAGAGTTTGAGTCGTATGTCCGCGTCTTGCGCGGCATCGCGGAGTTGATCAATCTCGAGCGGGGTCAGGGGATCATGTCGCCTCTGCGCCGCAGCGGGAGCCATCAGCATTGCAGCGAAGGCAATTGTGGCAAGGCGCGTCCTCATTTCGCCCCTTTGCCAAACATGCGATTGAGCAACTCAGTCCGCAGCGCTTCCAGATGTTCGATCGCTTCCTGTACCGGAGGCTGGTCGTCGAACGACAAACTGCGCTTGATATCCCGCAGTTTCTCGGCCATCTTGCGTACAGCGATTTCCGTGTTTTTCAGTTTTTTGCCGCTCTTGGTCGCAGCGTCAGCGGCCTTGTCGGAGTAGCTGACTACATCCTTGACGGCAGCCTCAGCGTCGTCAGCCTTGCCTTGGTTGTAAAGCTGGTCGGCATTGCGCAATTGCAGTTCGGCAATCTCGGCGTAAATCGGCGGACGATCTTCGAGGCGGGCAGCCTCGGCTCGGCTGATCAACTGGGGAATGGATTCGTCTTTGGCGGACGACAGCGTCGGCACCGCCAAACTCGCGAGGATCAGTAAGATGGCCGTCAGGCGCATCGGGTTCACTTCTTCTTGGGCTCGATCGCAATCAGACGATGCTTCGCCTGCCACTCCTGATCGGGGAACTGCCCATTGGCCACATCTAGAAACCGATGGTAATTCTCCGATGCTTTCTGGTAGTCGCGCAAGTGATCATATGCGGTTGCGCGCAGAAAGTAACCCACAGGCATCTCCGGCAAATATTTTGCCCGGGTGTCTAAAGCCTGGATAGCCAGGGGGTAGTTCTTGTTTTCATCAGCGGCGATCGCCAACTGTCCCCAGGCCACACCGAGGTCTGGCTTGAGATGTACGGCAATCCAGAACTCCTGCTGTGCCTCAGGAAACTTCTTTTGCTTCAGGTAGGCATCCCCCAGGCCCTGATGAAGTGAGGCATTGTTGGGGTCGGCCGAAAGCAGGCTACGATATTGGGCTTCTGCCAGATCGAACTTTCCGGCTGTCGCATAAAGATCCGCCAGATCGCGCACGGCTTCCTTATCCTTGGGGGCCAGTTTGACCGCCATCTGTAGCTCTGGGATCGCGTCGTCGTTCTTGCCCGCGGCCGCCAGCATGCGTCCCAGTTGCATGCGGGCGCCAGCGTCCGTCGGATGCAGGGCGATCAGCTTACGGAGCACTTCCTCCGCTTCCCGGAAGTTCTGTGCTCGCATGTAAATGTTAGCTAGGCCAGTGAGGGCATCATTGGAAGAAGGATCAAGGGCCAGAGCCTGTTTGTATTCTTCCGCCGCATCGGTGAACTGGTTTTGCTCCTGAAACAACAGTCCCGAGGCAATGTGAGGTTCGGGATCATTAGGCTGAAGCGCCGCGGCTTGCCGGTAAGCCGCGATGGCCTCATCTGGTTTCTTTGGACCGAGCAGATGCGCCAGTGATAGCCAAGCCCGCGCCTGGCCTTCTTTGACGTTGGCGGTCGGGGTTAGTTTGGTGGCCGCGCGCAGAAATTCTTCCGCATCGGGCTGCCCGGTTTTCGCGAGCATGAGCCCCAGATTGAGGTTCGATTCGAAGACGTCTGGCTTGGCAGTCACTGCTTTGCGGTATGCGGCAATGGACTCGTCAGACCTGCCAAGCGCATTGTAGACAAAGCCCAAATCGAACCACGCCGTGTAATTCGAGGGATCACGGCTCGTGACTGTCTTGAGCAGCGGTTCAGCTGCGCCAAACTCTTTTTTCTCGATGGAGGTTTCGGCTTGGACAAGTTCCGGCGACTGGACAGAATCTTCGACCACGACCTTGTGATGGCGAACAGTCTGTCCGGAATTCTGCGCGTGACCGGTATTCAGGCCAAGCCCTAGCATTACGAGAGCAAGAAGATGTTTACTTGCGTCCATTGCTGCGCGACGATCCGTTCCCGTTCAGAATACGCGCCAGAAATTTTCCCGTATACGAGTTGGGTAGCTTGGCAATCGTCTCAGGAGGCCCTTCGCCAATCACGTAGCCACCCTTTTCGCCGCCTTCAGGGCCGAGATCGATCACCCAATCCGCCGTCTTGATCACTTCCAGATTATGCTCGATGACGAGAATCGATCCGCCTGCATCGATCAAGCGGCGGAACGCGGAGAGCAACTTGCTGACGTCGTCGAAGTGTAGTCCAGTGGTCGGCTCGTCGAAGATATACAGCGTGCGAATGCGCCGCCGCTGCTCTGAGCCGCTCACTGGACGTCCGATATCGCGCGCCGCCGGTTGAAGATGAGCCGCCAGCTTCATGCGCTGGGCTTCGCCGCCGGAAAGCGTGGTTGCTGACTGCCCCAGCCGCAGATAGCCGAGGCCGACTTCTTCAAGCACGCGCAGTTTGTCGACAATCTTGGGCACACCAGAGAAGAAGTGCAGCGCTTCTTTGACCGTGAGGTTCAGGACTTCATGAATATTCTTGCCGTGATACTTAACATCGAGGACCTGCGGCTTATAGCGCGTCCCTTTGCACTCTTCGCAAATCAGTTCGACATCGGCCAGGAACTGCATCTCGACCGTGACGGTCCCATCGCCCTGACAGGTCTCGCACCGCCCTCCTGGAATGTTGAACGAAAAATGTCCCGCGCCAAATCCGCGTTTCTGCGCCTCGGGCAGGGAAGCAAACAGGTCGCGAATGCCGTCGAAAGCCTTGATGTAGGTCACGGGATTCGAGCGCGGCGTTCGCCCAATGGGAGACTGATCGACCAGCACAACATCATCGATATAGTCTTCTCCTTCAATCTCGTCCCAATAGAGCGCAGGCGCCGCCGCAGCGTTTGCCTGCTTCTTGGCAGCACTCACCGCCTGATAAATCACGTCGTGCATCAACGACGACTTTCCCGAGCCAGAGACGCCCGTAATCGCCACAATCATTCCCAAGGGAATCGAGAGATCGACGTTCTTCAGGTTGTGGGCCCGCGCGCCAGTGATTTTAATCTGTTGCTTCCCTGGTTGACGGCGAGCCGTGGGGAGTTGAATGTGCAACTCGTCAGAGAGATACCGTCCGGTCAGCGAGGCGGGGTTATGCTTAATCTCTTCATATGTCCCGGTCGCGATGACTCTTCCACCATTCTCTCCCGCGCCCGGGCCGAGATCCAGAATGCGATTGGACGCCCGCATGACATCAGGATCGTGCTCGACCACGAGAATCGTGTTTCCCAGGTCACGCAAATCGTGAAGAATTTTGATCAGACGATGCGTGTCGCGGCTGTGCAATCCAATCGAAGGCTCGTCGAGAACATACAACGTTCCCACCAACCGCGATCCGAGCGAGGTCGCAAGTTGAATGCGTTGTGCTTCTCCGCCCGACAAGGTGGAAGAAAGCCGATCAAGTGTCAGATACTCGAGGCCCACTTCATTCAGGAAGCGCAGCCGTTCCTGAATTTCGACCAACAACTTCTCGGCGATATCCGCCTGCTGCTTGGTCAGCTTCACGTTCTCGAAGAAGCGCGACGCCTCTTCGACCGTCATGTGGCCGATTTCGCAGATGTTCTTGCCGTCGATCCGAACTGTCTGTGCCTCCGGACGCAGCCGTGCACCCCCGCAGGTTGAGCAGACGGAATATCCGCGATAACGGCTGAGAAACACGCGAACGTGCAGCTTATATTTCTTGCGCTCGAGATGATTGAAGAAGCCGCGTACCCCGCCGAAGCCGCCTTCGCCCTCAATCACCAACCGCCGTTGTTCTGGATCGAGTTCCACCCAGGGAACATCGAGCGGAACCTCGGCCTGCCGGGCAAATCGCTTGAGTTCGGTAAAGAGCGGCCGGTACTTAGGCTTGGTCCACGGCTCGATCGCACCTTGATTCAGCGTTTTCGATTTGTCGGGAATCACCAGATCGAGGTCGAAGTCGATGGTGTTACCGAATCCCTGGCAGCGCGGGCACGCGCCGTAAGGATTGTTGAAAGAGAACAGATGCGGCTCGGGCTCCTCGTAACGAATCCCGCAATTCTTGCATTCGAAGCGTTGCGAGAAACGGAGGCGTTGGGACGGCTGATCGTCTCGGGGAACGGTTTCGAAAACAACTTCTCCGGACTCGCGGTAACCGATCTCGATGGCATCGACCATGCGAGGACGGGAGTCTGCCGAGACGACGAGGCGGTCGACCAAAAGAAATACGGGCTCGGCGAAGTTCACATCGAGCAGTGACTCCGGCGTCGAAAACTCGAATATCTGCCCGTTTTGATAGAGGCGGTTAAAGCCCCGGGTGCGTAGATCGAGCAGGCGGGCTTTTAGCACGTCATCGGCGCTCTCGATGCCCTTCGACCGTGAGCGCTTCGTGGCCGGCGGGACGCCGGCGCTACTTTTTTTGGACTTCTTCTTGGCGGGCGTTGCGATCGATTTCGCTCCCTGCAAAGGGAAGAACACGTTCAGGCGCGTGCCTTCGCCCAAGGCCAGCAGGCGCTCCGTGACTTCGTCTACCGTGTCTTTCTTGACTTCATTGCCACACTGCAGACAGTAGGTGCGTCCGACGCGGGCGAACAGCAAGCGGAGGTAGTCGTAGATCTCGGTAGCCGTAGCGACCGTCGAACGCGGATTGCGGGTGGTATTTTTCTGGCGGATAGCGACTGCCGGTGCAATGCCATCAATCACATCGGCATCGGGCTTCTCGATGCGCTCGAGGAATTGACGGGCGTACGCCGACAGCGACTCGACGTAGCGGCGCTGCCCTTCGGCGTAGATGGTATCGAAGGCAAGGGAGGACTTCCCGGAACCAGACACTCCGGTGACGACCGTCAGTTCGTTATGCGGGATTTCAAAATCGATGTTCTTGAGGTTGTGGACCCGCGCCCCGCGAACAACAATGTTTTCCGTCGACATCAGTAGAAAGGACCCTTGCAGCCATCCCCAGGGCCCTCAGAGAGCCCAAATGTGGCTGCAGAATCTTTCTATTATAAGGGAAATTCAGGATTGCGTTTGGGGCCTAGGAGTTCTGTTCGTCGTCGCGCTTCTTGCCGTAGCGCAAAGCCAGCCCGATTCCCACCGACATGAAACCGACCGGCGGGACCAACAGAATCATCACCGCGCGGCTGATGGCGATCTGGCCTTCCTTAGTGCTTCCAGCTGCGCTGGCATAGCACATGGCGCAGCCCTGGGCCATGGCGGGGGCGGCCCACAGTGCGATGGTTGCGATCAGGATGGCGAGACGAATCTTCATTTCACTCCCAGCGTGAGGATGCGGTCTGCGTCGACGAAAAACAAACACATCAGGCAGAGACAGAGTACCACCGAAACCATCATGACCCACTTCATGGCCGCGATCTCGTACTTCAAGTGCATGAACCAGCCAATGATCAGGGCTGACTTGATGATGGAAAGAATCATCAGGACTTCCAGCATGCGCAGTGGTTCGAAGACCCGGTTGTAAGCGAGAGCGACCTCAACCGCGGTCAAAATCAGCAACGCGAACCAGACCCAGAAATACTGGCCTTTCCCCTCATCGTGAGTGACGTCGTGCATAGCTTCTCCGGTGACTCAGAATAATCGCTACACCTTGGTGGACATCAGGTACACCAGCGGGAAGATGAACATCCAGACCAAATCCACAAAGTGCCAGTACAAACCGGCGATCTCTACGTCGTGGGCGTCGTAATCTTTCGGTTTCAAGAACAGGATGACCGCCGCGACAATCGCCCCGATCAGCAAAGCGTGCACTCCGATGTGGAAGACATTGTCCGCCGGGGTTACGAGAAAAATAATCAGCCAGAACGCGAGCAGGATCGGCAGAAACCATTTACGCAACGCGACCACGCCTAGATAAATCACGCCTATGGTGACGTGCAGCATGTGCATGCCGGTCAGCGTGAAGAACGTCCCCCCAAACTGTGGCACGGTCGGCGCCCAGGGATTCTTGAACGGAGTCATGCCGTCGCCGATCAGCTTGGTCCATTCCATGCCGTGCAGCACGATGAAAGCCGCTCCGAAGAACATGGTGAAGAGGATCCAGTTTCGGGTCCAGGCCTTGTCTCCGCGCCGGGCTGCCAGCACCGCCAGCACCATCGTCAGCGAACTCGAAAGCAGGCATCCCGTCATGATGGTGGCGTTGATGATGCTCTCTTTGCCAAAAGGAGTCGGCCAGTCGGGATTCGAGATGCGCCCGTAACTGTAGGCGAATAGCAGCGCTCCGAAGGTCAAGCGTATCGGAGAGCAGGAACAGCCACATTCCGATCTTTTTCGAATAGGTGCCAAACAACGATGGCTCGTAAACGTCAGCCATTCCGTGTTGCACCGCGACATCAGACATGGGGTCGGTCTCCTGTGTGAGTTATCGGGTGATCACCAGCAGGGCAAAAATGTAGATCCATAAAAGCGCCATGAAATGCCAGTACCATGCGGTCGCGTCCACAACGATTCCACGAGATTCGATCGGCTTATGAAACACCATCGTCGCAGCCGCCGCGTATAGCAGTGCCAGAATGCCGCCGATGAGGTGAACCGCGTGCACTGCGGTCAGCAGGTACACGAAGGAACTGCTGGCGCTGGTTGCGAGGTTGAAGCCGCGATTGGCAAGTTCGCGCCACGCCATCCACTGGCCCGTCAGGAAGCCGATTCCCAACACCGCGGTGATGCCAATCCAGGGGAAGGGACGATCTTCGCCAACGGAGACTCCAGGAATCGAGCGTACGGGCGCCAGAGCCGCTTGCCGGGCGATCTGCCGCCGCGCGAATTCCATGGTCACACTGCTAATCAGCAAAATGAAGGTGTTGATTAGCAACAGCGTCATGGGAAGATTGACTCTCAGCCAATCATGCACATAGCTGCTGGTTTTGTCGTCGAAGGTGGGCAATCCCCGGCGCACGACTAAAGCGCTGGTCAGGGAAACAAAGATCATGGTAATGGAGGCCAGCCCTACGATCAGCCCCAGCCGCACCCGTCGCAGACGATCTCCATAATTCGGCGAGGGATTGCTGTTGCCGTCACCACCACCGCCGCCGGAAATAGGCGGCTCGGCGCCACGGCCTCCCCGGCCGGTCTGCAAATCTTTAAGCGTAACTGTTGGAGACAAGGTCGCCATACCCGATTTCTAGTGCGACGGAACAGTTGCCGGATCGGTCTGCATGGTGAAATCACGCGGCGCCCCGGGCACGCTGTACTCGTACGGACCGTGATAGACCACCGGAGTATGACCGCCAAAATTATCGTGTGGCGGCGGCGTGGCCGTCGTCCACTCCAGCGTCGTAGATTCCCATGGATTGTCGCTCGCCTTCGGTCCCTTGAACATGCTCCAGAACAAATTGATCAGGAAAATAAACTGCGCCGCGACCGTAATAATGGCGGCGTAGGTGATGAACGTGTTCAAGGGCAACAGGTGCTGAAGGTAGGCAAGTTCCGTAAACTGCGAATAACGGCGCGGTTGGCCCGCCAAACCCAGGTAGTGCATGGGCATAAAGATGGCGTAGGTACCGACCAGGGTTATCCAGAAGTGGACGCGCCCCAAGGACTCATTCATCATGCGGCCGAACATCTTGGGGAACCAGTAATACGTTGCGGCAAAGATGCCGAAGATCGCTGCCACACCCATGATCAGATGGAAGTGCGCCGGTACGAACGCCGTGTCATGCAACGGAATGTCGAGTACCGGCTGAGCCAGGAAGGGTCCGCTCAGTCCGCCGGACACGAACAGTGACACGAAGCCGATGGCATAAAGCATGGGCGTCTGGAAACGAATCTTCGCTTTGTACAGAGTTCCTAGCCAGTTGAAGGTCTTGATGGCCGAGGGCACACCGATACACATCGTCATTAACGAGAACGAGAACGCCAAGTAAGGGCTCATCCCGCTCATGAACATGTGATGGCCCCAGACCATGAATCCCAAAAGGCCGATGGCCATGATCGCGTACACCATGGCTTTGTATCCGAAAATAGGTTTGCGAGCGAAGGTCGACAGAACCTGCGATGCCACGCCCATGCCCGGCAGAATTGCGATGTAGACCTCGGGATGTCCGAAGAACCAGAACAGATGCTGCCAAAGCAGGGGAGAGCCGCCCTTATGCCCCATGACCTGCCCGTTCACGACGACCAGCGGGACGTAGAAGCTCGTGCCGAGGTTGCGGTCCATCAACAACAAAATTCCGGCCGAGAGCAGTACGCCGAAGGCGAGCAATCCGAGAATCGCGGTGATGAACCATGACCAGACCGTCAGCGGCATGCGCATCATCGTCATGCCTTTGCAGCGCAGGTCAAGCACCGTGGTGATGAAATTCAGTGCGCCCATTAAAGACGCAATGCAGAAGATGGCGATGCTCGTGACCCACAAATCCGCGCCCAACTGCTCACCTGGACCTGAATTTGTTAACGCACTCAACGGAGCGTAGCCAGTCCATCCATGCAGAGGAGCGCCGCCAGTTACAAAGAACGCAGCGAGGATCACCACGAATCCAATGAACGTCGTCCAGAATGAAAGCATATTCAGGACGGGGAACGCCATGTCAGGCGCGCCAATCTGAATGGGCAGGAAGTAATTTCCGAAACCACCTTGCGGCGCCGTCGTCAGCACGAAGAACACCATGATGGTGCCGTGCATCGTGACCAGGCTGAGGTAGGTCTCGGGCTTGATATCGCCCACCAGCGGCAACACCAGCGTCGGCCAGATCATGTGGACGCGCATGAGCACCGACAGAAACATTCCGACAAACACGGCTGTCAGCGCGAGGAAGTAGTACTGAATCCCAATGACCTTGTGATCCAAACTAAAGATGTATTTTCGGATGAAGCCCTGAGGAGCCGCGTGCGCATGAACGGGTACTGTGGTCGCCATTTACTGTTTCTCCGCCTCCCGCGTCGCTAACCATTTGTCGTAGTCTTCCTGACTCACCACTTTCACCATGCCGTGCATTTTGTAGTGACCGAGACCGCAAAGTTCGGCGCAGGCGATTTCGTAGTCGCCAACTGTGGTGGGCGTGAAGTGCATGTGAATCGCTAAACCGGGGACCGCGTCCTGCTTGAATCGGAAGTTGGGGATAAAGAAGCTGTGAATCACATCGATAGCGCGCAGCGTGACATCGATTTGCCGGTTCACCGGAAGATATAGCGTGCCCGTGACCACGTCGTCCTTCGACGCTGGGTCGGTCGTGTCCAGACCGATCGCTGATTCGTTGCCGGACGAAGGATCAATCAGCTTGGGACTGGTCGCACCGAACTTGCCGTCCGGGCCGGGATAGCGGAAGTACCAGGCAAACTGCATGCCCGTGACCTCGACCGGAACCGCGCCCGCGCCGGCAGCATCAAAGCGCTCCGCCGCCCAGATGTTGCTGCCCATCAAGTTCAAGCCAATGAATAGGATGGCCGTCAGAGTCGGTCCACAGAATTTCGAGTTTCACGTTGCCGTGCGAGTACTTCACTTTCTCGGAGGCGGCGCCGCGATCACGATAGCGCCATGCCAGGTAGCCGAGAGAACACTGCGCCAGCACGAAAATCACTCCCATTGCGATGAAAGTGACGGTGAACTGGCGATCGATGGCAGGCGCCGCCGCGGCGACTCCCGCCGGAAACCACCAGGTTTTGGCAATGAAGAAATAAGTGCTGATAAAGGTGATTAACCAGATAACCACCATTAGCGCGAGGCCCATGTACGAACCCTCCAAGGCTCGTCGGTCTTTTCCGCACAAGTCCGCAGGTTCTTGGCAAAGCCATCGCGAAATCTGCGGATGGCCCGGAAGTTTATCACAGCTACCTGTGATCGGTGCAACCAGTTGTTGTGATTTCGAATTCGCGTGTGGAGAATTTCAACAGGTCTGATCGTCGAACACTTCTAGCTCTCCCTGAAGCCGCATCGTAACATTGAAGACCATGCGTTCCGCCAAAGCCAGGATCGCTCTGATCTGTCTTCTCGCTGGCAGTGTGGTCGCGCAGGAAGCGACATTTCACAGCGAGTCGAACGTCGTGCTGGTTCCGGCGTTGGTGAAGAACGCACGAGGAGAGGCCGTCTATGGTCTCGAAGCAAAAGATTTCGTCATCGAAGATGATGGCGTGGAACAACCCGTTCATCTCGATGAAGAGGCGGAGGCGGAGCCGGTCTCAATTGTTTTGGCGGTCCAGACCGGGCGCAGAGCCAAGCGTGAGTTCCCGCGCATGCGAGGCATGGGGTCGATGCTCAGCCCCATTTTCGACCAGCGGGGAGCCCAGGTCGCATTGATCGAGTTCGACAGCAAGCTGGAATTAACGCAGGATTTCACGAATAACGGCGACACGATTGAGCAAGCCCTGGGCGAATTACGTGAGGGCGATAACGGTGCGGCCATTCTCGATGCCGTCGCCTACTCGGTAAAACTACTAAACCGTTTGCCCAAAGGAAGACAGCGCGTGCTGTTGCTGATCAGCGAAGCGCGTGATCACGGCAGCCACTTCTCTACCATCGATCAGGTAGTAACCGCAGTCGGCGAGAGCAATACTGTTGTTTACGCCCTCACCTTCTCGCCATCGCTCTCGCAGGTGCTTGACACCGAACGCGGCAGCAACCGGGACGAGGCGTACTGGAATGCCCCGGCAGATCTGCTAGCGCCTATTCTCATGGCACGACAAGCCATGCGAAAAAACGCAACCCGAACAGTTGCTGCGATGACCGGAGGCGAATACGAGTTGTTTGCGTCCCAGAAAGGCTTTGACGAACTCATGAATCGCTTCACCAATCACCTGCATAGCCGCTATTTGTTGAGCTTTGAGCCCAAGAATCCGCACCCCGGATTGCACCGCATCCAGGTTCGACTGGGGGATGGCAGCGGTTCCTCGATTCTCTCGCGCAGCAGTTATTGGGCGGCCGGACCGCCGAGTCCGGAATGAAAGACGAACGCACATCGTGGAATCAGCGCTACCAGGAAAGATCGCACAGCTCGCTGGAGCCTGACCCTTTCCTTGTGGACTCGTATGAAGAGTTTATTCATCCCCTTTTTGCTCAAGGAGGGTCGGCGCTCGACGTGGCCGGGGGCGTTGGACGCCATTCGGTCTGGCTGGCACAACGTGACTGGCGCGTGCGATTGGTTGATATTTCAGAAGTTGGAATCGCGAGAGCTCAGGAAAATGCAGGCAATTTTCCCGGCAGAATCGACTTCGAGGTCGGGGACGTTTCCAACTTCACCGCCGACAATAAGCAATACGATTTGGTCCTGGTCTTCTTTTATCTTCAACGGGAGGTTTTTCCGGAACTGCTGAAGGCGCTTCGTCCTGGCGGACTTTTGCTCTACAAGACCTATACGCGCCTGCATCCCAAGTTCGGACGCGGACCCACGCATCCCATGCACTTGCTGGAACAGAATGAACTGCTGCGGGCGTTCCCGGAATTGACCGTACTGCATTATCACGAGACGGTCCGCGAGCGCGGCGTCGCCGAGTTCCTAGGAAGAAAACCACGATAACCACCGAGGACACGAGGTGCCCCCGGTGGCTTAGCTTTCTATTTCTCTTGCCACTCCGGAATTCGCCCCGGAGTCCACGGTGCTCCTGCTGCCTCCATCGCTTTCTCCAGGTTCACCACATCCACCTGCAACAGCGTGTGCAGCTTCGATAACTGCTGGCTGAACTCAGCCGACGCGATGTTATAGGCGTCGATATGAGTTTGCGTCGGCTTGGCGATAGAGAAGCGCTCGCCTTCCATGATGCCCTGCAGGCGATCGTTAATCGAAGAGGGCACATTCTCGCTGCGGGCAGCAATGACGATATCGCCACGCAATGCTCGCAGAATGTCATTATCCTGCTTTTCGATGGAGTCGGCCTGCGCGAGCAGAGCGTCTGAGTTCGGCGTATCCTGCAGCGCCTTCTTCATGCTCTTCAAGCGTTCCTGCAACTCGTTCGCGGAACTGAGAGCGCCCGAGAACGCGCGGTAAAGCCGCGATACTTTGCGATTGAAATCTTCCTGCGCCGCACGATCCGCAGGACTGATTCCAGAGGCTCCGTCGGCGACGACCGTGAACGATTGAGCCGATCCCATCTCGCTCACCGTGCCATCGGCCTTCTTGAACAGCCGCACAGAGTATTTTCCCGGCAGCACTAACGGCCCCATCGTTCCGGCACTAGGGAAGTCCTCATCTTCCTCTCCTCCTCCGCCCTCCGCCAGCGACGGCGCGAAATAACGGAGATTCCAGCTGATGCGATGAAAGCCCTCGCCCACGTTGCCTTCGATCCGCCGAATCGGGGCACCGGACTCGTCATAGACGATGAAGTAGACCTCAGGCGCCGGAGCCTCTCCTTCCGCCCGCAGTTGATCGTTGGTCGGGTAGGGAAGCGTCTCGTTCTTCTTCGCCGCGTCCTTCTCCGCTTCCTGCCGCTGCTCCTTCTTGCTCTTCAACTTCTCCTTCAAGTAATAAGTGAAGATGGCGCCGAACGGAGGATTCTCGGCGGTGTAGAAGGCGTCTCCTTCAAAGCCATGCTTCGGAAGCCCGAGCGGCAGGCGCTCGATATAGAGCAACGGATCTTTGACTGGAAACAGGGCTGCGTTCTGTTGCATCAATTCCGGCTTCGCTTGGCGTAGGGGAGTGATGTCGTCGAGCACGTAAAACCCGCGTCCGAAGGTCGCCATCACCAGGTCGCTCTCGCGCGCCTGCACAACGATGTCGCGAATGGCAATCGTGGGCATGCCGCCTTTCAGCTGAATCCACTTCTGTCCCCCGTCGACCGTAAAGAACACACCGAATTCCGTACCGACGAACAGCAGGTTGGGATTGACCGGGTCCTCGGCAAACGCCAGCGCCGGGCCGTTCTCCGGCAGGTTCGCGGTGATCGAAGTCCAACTCTTGCCCCGATCAGTCGACTTCAGAACGTACGGCTTGAAGTCCGAATTCTTGTGGTTGTCGAAGGTGGCATAGACGGTGTTGGCGTCAAAGTGAGAAGCGGCCAGGCGGCTGACGTAGGTTTTCTCCGGAACACCTGGGAACTTGTCATACTTGGCCCACGACCCGCCACTGTCAGAGGTCATCTGGATCAACCCGTCATCGGTGCCTATATAAAGCAGGTTTTCTGCCTTCGGCGATTCAGTCAGCGCAACGATGTTTCCGTAGAACGACGTCGATTGATTCTTGGCGACCGCATCCGGTCCCCAGACCTTGCCCATCACCTGCAATTGGTTGCGATCGATCTGCCGCGAGAGGTCAGGGCTGATCGGCTTCCATGTGTCTCCGCGATCGTCGCTCCGATAGAGGCGGTTTGAGGCGAAGTAAACCCGCGTGTGCGAAAACGGGCTGATCAGGATTGGCGAATCCCAATTCCAACGTAGGGGAGCCTCGCCCTTGCCTTCCGCGGGCTGAATCAGGATTTGTTCTCCGGTGCGCTTATCGAAGCGCACCAGCACGCCATATTGCGACTCGCCGTAAATTGTATTCGGATCTTCGGGATCAACCGCCGCATGGAATCCGTCTCCCCCGGTGATGACGAACCAGTCGGAGTTCATGATGCCATTGATATTTTTCGAACGCGAAGGCCCGCACCAGGAGAAGTTGTCCTGCGTTCCGCCGCATACGTTATAGAAGGGAGTCGCGTTGTCGACGGCCACATCGTAAAACTGTACCGTCGGCAGATTCGCCTTAAACTGCCAAGTGGCAAATCCATCGAAGCTCTCATAGACGCCGCCATCGCTGCCCAAGAGGAGATGCTTGGTGTTATCAGGGTCAACCCAAATGGCGTGATTGTCGCCGTGGTGATTGACTTCGTTGATCTTGTGCAGCGTCTTGCCGCCATCTTCTGAGACGCGCAGCGAAACATTCATCACGTAAATCTTATCGACGTTCTTTGGATCGGGAATGATCTGTCCGTAGTACATCGCGCCCGCATCGAAGTCGTTGCGCTTCTCCCAGGTCGCGCCTTTGTCGGTCGAGCGGAAGACGCCGCCTTTCTTGTTGGCCGCTTCGACCGTCGCGTAAACGACGTTGGGGTCGACCGGAGAAACCGCCAGCCCAATGCGACCCATATCTTCCGAAGGTAAGCCGGACTTTACCTTGTTCCAGGTCGCTCCCGCGTCGGTCGATTTGTAAATCGCGCTCTCAGGACCGCCATCAATTAACGTGAAAACATGGCGCCGCCGCTGGTAGGCCGCGGCATAAACCGTGTCAGGATTCGAGGGATCAATCGCGACGTCGACCACACCAGTGTTCTCGCTGATAGTCAGAACATCTTTCCAGGTCTTGCCGCCGTCGGTCGTCTTATAAAGACCGCGATCCCCACCCGGTCCCCAGAGTGGCCCTTCCGCGGCCACGTAAACAACTTTGCTGTCGCGCGGATCGACGACGATCCGCCCGATGTGCTCGGACTTCTTCAGCCCCATGTTCTTCCAGCTCTTGCCGCCATCGTCGGAGCGGTAGACACCGTCCCCATATCCCACGCTGCGCTGGCTGTTGCTTTCGCCGCTGCCGACCCAGATGACTGAAGGATCGTTGGGATCAAGCGTGATCCATCCGATCGAGTACGAGGCTTCGTTCTCGAAGACCGGAGCTCCAGGTGGTGCCGTCGTTCACCGTCTTCCATACTCCGCCCGACGCGACGCCCACGTAGTATTCGGATTTGTTTTTAGGATTGACCGCGAAGGCGATGACGCGTCCCGACGCGACCGACGGACCGATCGCCCGGAACTGCAGCCCGCTGAAAGTGTCAGCATTCATGCCACCTTTCTTCTCCTCCTCGCCAGGCTTCGCTGGCTCCTGCGCCGGCCTTTGATTCTTTTTGCCCTTGGCGACCGGAGGCTCCTGCTTCTTGCTTTCTTTCTGAGGAGAAGCGGCAGGCTCGGTTTGCGAAAGCACAGCCAATGAGAAGCTGAGGACCAAGCTGACAACGAGCACGAGGCGGCGGAATCGGTTCAAGGTGGAACTCCCTCTATAAGAAATTAAACGTGCGGGATACCTGGTGACGCACGAGGTTCGACGAAGAAAACCGTCGTCGGTAAGCATTCCGTGCGGAACCGTTGTTTATACAGGATTTGAGCCCTCGAGAGAAGGACCACGTAGGGACAGCCACCTCGGCGTTCCGAAGCCAGCGCGGGTGCGCCCGGCACCGGGTTAGAATTGTGAGGCTCATGACTAAGAAGAGAACCTCCGGCCACGACACCCGCTACGTCCGCCTGCAGAAGAATTTCTGTTTCGGCTGCGGCAAGAACAATCCCGAAGGTATGCACCTGAAGTTTACTTACGACGAAGAGCGCGACTGCTTCGTTAGCCGCTTCCGCCTGGGCAAGCGTTACACTGGACCGCCGGGGCACTGCCACGGCGGCATCATTGCAACCATCCTCGACGAGGCTATGGGCAAGGTCAACAAGCTTCGCCACGTGATCGCGCTTACGTCGCAAATTACGGTCGACTATTTAAAACCGGTGCCGCTTAACAAACCGCTCCGCGTCGAATCGCGCGAGGTCGAGGTCACTGGACGCCGCCATATCAACCTGGCGGAGATCGTGAACGAGAAAGGCGAGGTTCTGGCCCGAAGTAAAGGCCTGTTCATCGCCATCGATCCCAAAAAGATGTTCGCGAAATTCGTGGAAAAATAAGAAATACTCGTGTGGGGACGGGCACCCTCGCCCGTCCAGGCCGAGCACTGCTCGGCTAGGTTTTTGGGATCCGGTGAGATGCCCACGCTAGAGTTTTCTCCACGCCACCGCTAGCTGCTCGACCCCACGCCGAATCTCCTTCGTTCCTACAGCGGCAAATCCCAACACCAGGCCTTTGGAATTTGTCCGGCCCCACGCATAGCGGCTTAATGGAAGCACGTCGACTTCGCGCTCTGCCGCCGCTCGAGCCGCCTTCTCAGCTGAAATTTCTCCTTTTAGCCAAGCCACGGTACGCAATCCCGCTTCGATGGGAGGAATCTCCAATAGTCCTTCCAACTCTTCCCCAGCACACTCCAGCAGCACTCCCAACCGTTCCGCATACAACTCGCGCATCCGGCGCACGTGTCGTGCGAAGTGTCCCTCAGTGATGAAATCACACAGAATTGCCTGATCAATCAGCGGAGGATGGTGAGTGCTCACCGATTCCGCCGAAGCAAAAATATCGACCATCGCGGGAGGCACGACTAAATATCCAAGACGCAGCCCGGGGAATAGCACATCGCTGAAGCTCCCGGCAAAAATCACGATGCCCTCGACATCGAGCCCTTGCAGCGCCGGAATCGGCCGTCCCGAGTAGCGATACTCCGAATCGTAATCGTCTTCAAAGATCACCGCGCCTGCGCGGCGCGCCCAGGCCAACAACGATATGCGGCGCGACAGAGTCATGGTCATGCCCATCGGGAACTGATGCGCGGGAGTCACGTACACCAGTCGCGGTGCGGGCCATCGCCGATGTCCTTCTTCCAGATTCAATCCTTCGCCGTCGACTGGTACCGGGCAAACGCGTGCGCCGATCGCCTTGAAAAGCCTGTGCAGCGCCTGGGTAACCCGGTTCCTCTATCCATACGGGATCGCCGGGGTTCAGCAAGAGGTGCGCAGCACGATCGAGCGCTTGTTGCACGCCGGAAATGATCAGCACTTGCTCGGCCGAGCATTTCACTCCGCGGGAGGTGTTCAAGTACTCGGCCACGGCCTCGCGCAGGGGACGGTATCCGAGCGCTTCTCCTCCGCCGAGCAGTTGCACTGAGGTTCTGCGCAAACGTCGCGCCGCAACCTGCGCCCAAAGGCCGGTAGGGAAGGCATCGAGCGCTGGATAGTTCGCCCGAAAGGCACGGATGGGGCGCGCCTCAGCGCGCACGAATCGCGGCAAGCGGCGGGCATATTCGGAAATGCGTGTTTTTCGAACCCGCGCCCGGGAAGCCATTTTCGCTCGCGGCGCATCCAGCAAGGCATCAGGCAACGTTTCACTGACGTACGTTCCCGATCCCACTTTGCCCTCGACATATCCTTCCGACCGCAACTGTTCGAACGCCGTGACAATCGTGGGACGCGACAAACCGTACTGGTGGGCGAGATCACGGGTAGCGGGAAGGCGCGCGCCCGAGGGTAGCCTCCCAGCCAGAATCGCCGCCCGCAACTCCTCGTAAAGCCAGCGATACAGTGGCGTCCCAGCCGGCGGTTGCTGCAGGTTCAGCGGCAGGGTGCTGGGCTGCTTCGGCATAAATGGTATGGTCAGAATAGACTAAATGGACATTTCAGGCTAGCCACTACCGGATGTAAACTGAACCCAGTTCATAGTGAAAAGAGGGACTTATGTCGCAACACAACGGAAATTCCACCAGCCTGCGCTTGAAAACGGGCCTCGCCGAGATGCTCAAGGGCGGCGTCATCATGGACGTCACCGACGCCAAGCAGGCGGAAATCGCCGAGAAGGCCGGCGCCGTGGCCGTGATGGCGCTCGAGCGCGTGCCCGCGCAGATTCGCGCCGAGGGCGGCGTCGCGCGCATGGCTTCTCCCAAGAAGATTCGCGAAATTATGGCGACTGTCTCGATTCCGGTGATGGCCAAGTGCCGCATCGGACACTTCGCCGAAGCCCAGATCCTTCAAGAACTCGGCGTCGACTACATCGACGAATCGGAAGTTCTGACTCCCGCTGACGAAGCTCATCACGTCGACAAACACGCCTTTACCGTCCCGTTTGTCTGCGGCGCTCGCAATCTTGGCGAAGCTCTTCGGCGCATCGCCGAGGGCGCAGCCATGATTCGCACCAAGGGAGAAGCGGGCACGGGCGATGTCGTCCACGCTGTGAAGCACATCCGCCAAATTGTCCAGGAGATGAAGATTCTCACCGTCCTCAGCGAAGAAGAGCTCTACGCGAAAGCCAAAGAGCACGGTGCGCCGTACGAACTGATCCGCATGGTCGCCAAAGCAGGGAAGTTGCCGGTGCCGAACTTCTCCGCGGGCGGGATCGCGACTCCGGCAGACGCCTCGCTCGTGATGCAACTGGGCGCGGAAGCCGTATTCGTTGGCTCGGGCATCTTCATGAAAGATTCAACGACCTTCGCCGATCCGGCGGAAGCCGAGAAGCGCGCGCGCGCCATAGTGAAGGCCGCCACGCACTTCAATGACCCTAAAGTGTTACTTGAGGTCAGCGAAGATCTGCAAGGAGCCATGAAGGGCTTGGCCATAGCGGGAATCGACGAAGCACATATGCTGCAAACGCGGGGCTGGTAAGAAACCGGTCGTTGGGTCGATAGTCGTTGGTCGTTCGCCAAAGCGCTCGACGAAAGAGCAACAGCCAACGACCATATTTTGCAGGTTTCGAACGGTGCGATTCCACTCCCGGTGCGACCTAAAAAGCGCTAATACTACGGGTGCTAAAATACGGTCATGACTGCCGACGTCTCCGAACTATTGAAGAAGGCTCTAGCGTTGCCGCCAGAAGCGCGCGCCGCACTGGCCGGGTCGCTTCTAGAGAGCTTGGATGACGAAGTGGATATCTCGGTCGAAGACGAGTGGAGCCGCGAAATCGCCCGCCGCATCAAGGAGTTGGATTCGGGTAAGGTGAAGCCCATCCCGTTTGAGGAGGTACGGCGTCAAATCTCCGCTCTCCTCAACGGCCGCTAAGCCGCTGGACATTCATCCCGCTGCCCTTGCGGAATTGAAGTCTGGCGTGCTTTGGTACCTTGAGCGCAGCGAGAGTGCTGCTCATAACTTTGTGGCCGAATTCTACCGCGCGATTGACCTCATTACAGAAGCTCCACAGCGCTGGCCTTCAGGCGAATTTGACACCAGAAGGTTCGCTCTGAGGAGATTTCCCTACGCCGTTATCTATCGGGAAGGCAAAACAACGGTGCAAATTATCGCGATCGCACACGGTCATCGCCGCCCCGGTTTTTGGGAAGAACGACTGTGACCGGGCGAAGCAGCAACATGACCATCGGCGTCCTGGCCCTGCAAGGCGATTTCGATGCGCACCGCCGCCGGCTCGAGGAACTCGGGGCGGACGTGGTGCTCGTCAAGAAGCCTGAACAACTCGATCAGATCGACGGACTGGTCATTCCGGGCGGCGAGTCTGGCACATTCCTCAAGCTGCTTGGCGAAGAAGGATTCGAGAAGCTGAAGCAGTTCGTTCGCGCCAAGCCAACCTTCGGTACGTGCGCTGGCGCCATTCTCCTTGCGAATGAAGTGGAGAACCCCAAGCAAGCGGGACTCGGCGCACTCGACATCGGCATCCGTCGCAACGCCTATGGACGCCAGGTCGACAGCTCCATCCGCCAAGGTAAGCTAGGAGACGTTCCCATCGAGATGGTCTTTATCCGTGCTCCCAAAATCGAGCGCGTCGGCCCGAGCGTGGAAGTCCTCGCCACCGAAGGCAAAGACCCCGTCGCCGTGAAGCAGGGAAAAGCCATGGCTGCGACCTTCCATCCGGAACTGTCAGCGGACAGCCGGGTGCATCAGGTGTTCTTAGATCTAGTAAGTGCAGGCAACGGCGAGCACTAATGGGGTCTAAGTTCTCCTTGGTTTCGTTGGATTTCAAAGCTATATTTCGCTTATGCACCTCTGGCGGTCACCGCTATTCCTGTTCTGTATTGGTGCCACAACCTGTTTCCTTCATGCTCAGGCGATCCCATCCAAAGAAGTATCCGCCACCGGCGTGATGGTACGAATGGAGCGCGTGTACGACAGGGAGGACGCCTGTGTGCTCCTCAATCGCTCCGGCTACTACCGTCTTGAACGTCATTTCCCTAACCAGACGAAGGTCTACATTGGATCTTTGTCTGGGGCCGACCTGCAAAAATTGCAGGAGATGCTCAACACCCCCGAGCTTCAGCAGTTATCACAAAAAGATGTCCATCTTGATTTGAATAGCGGCACCTATGATCAGTTCACTATCAGCATTTACCGAGGGAACTCAGTACAGGAGCTGGTGTTTCTCGATCCAGAAAGCCGAAAGCCCTTTCGCGACTCTCTAAGCCCAATCGTAGATTGGCTTGGCCAAGTAAAGAAACAGGAGCACACGGAGATCGCCCCCGAGAATGCTAACCGTTGTTTTCCTGCCCAAGATGAGACCGCACCGCGCGCGTGGATCCCACCCAACGGCAACTACATCCTATTCCTCGACAGGGATCACGTCGGGGGAGGGGTTGTTGAGCGCAGCTGCGTGGTGGTGTACACCAATGGGAAATTTCGTGCCGAGAGAACTGTCGGACGATATCGTAGCTACCTGCAAACCAAATCGGTCGAAGGCCGACTCGGCGAGACCCAAGTTGCCAGCCTGCATGGTGTGCTCGACGACCCGGCGCTAAAAGCCTTTGAGATGCGTCCCAATCCGTTCCAGGGCTTCGTCCAAGATACGGAGAGGGTCAAGGTGGCCATCTTGCGCGAGACAAAGCCCCAGGTAATTATCGCTTCAAACATCTTCGGTAGGCTCAGCAACAATCTTAGGGCAGGGGGAGGTTCAGCGGGAGTCATGCACTATGAGGACACAAATTTCCATGTCCTTGATCCGCTGCAGAAGTGGATCAAGCAAAATATCGAAAACAACAAGTTCAGTAATCTGCCGGATGGTAAGGCGACGGAGTGCCTACCCTCCGATTAGGAAACACTTCACGGGCTAAGCAGCTTCGTCCCGGATGGCCCCGCGTACTTTCTCCGCTAGTTCCGGAGTAATCTCGCTCACCCCGTGCGCTGCGCTCGCATGCACGGCTGCCTGCTGCAGAATCTCTTGCTCCGAATCGCCTCGCGCCACGAAATCGCAGCCCGGCACCACATCTCCACAACGCAGTTCTTTCGCCATGACCATTTCCTCCTGAGACGGCAGAGTTTACTACGATTTGGAAAGCTCCGAAGTTAGAGCGGGATGAAAATTCAAAAAATCCTTGACAAGAGGAATCATGTAACCGTACAGTTACGCATAATGCGGAACCGTCCGGTTACATATTCGCAGGAGGCTACGTTCCACGCTCTCTCCGATCCCACCCGGCGGGCCGTGCTCGATCTGCTACGAGCCGGAAGCCAGCCTGCGGGCAGAATTGCCTCGTCGTTCCCCGTCTCCCGTCCCGCCATATCGAGACACCTGCGCCTGCTGCGGCGGGCTCATCTGGTTGAGGAGCGGCGCGAAGGCCGTCACCGGGTTTACCAGCTGAATCCCGAACCGCTCAAGGCCGTCGATTCATGGATCGAGCAGTACCGCGTGTTCTGGGAGCGCAGTCTGACCAACCTCAAGGCCTTCGTAGAAACCCAATACGCGAAAGAGAAATCCCACAAACCCGCAAAACGATTTCCGGGTAAGGAGTAATAGAACCACTGAAAGGCCGGCCGGGCCGGCAACTTCACCTTGAGGAGAGGAACAATGAAAACAGTTCGCTACGTCATGTGCCTGCTGTTGGTGTTCGCCGCTGCCGCTGCCGTCGCCCAATCCGACGCACAGAAATCGTTCGACAAAATGAAGTCGCTGGTCGGAACCTGGGAAGGGAAGACGAGCGACGGCCAATCCGTCACCATGACTTATTCGCTGGTCTCTGGAGGCACGGCGGTCATGTCCGACGGCGCTCACGACTCCATGGTTAGCATGTACGCCCTAGATGGCACGCGGCTCCTCATGACTCACTACTGCGCGATGGGAAATCAGCCGCGCATGTCGGCCAGCCTGTCCCCTGACGGAAAGACGCTGGAATTCACCTTTCTCGACGCCACCAACCTCTCAAGTCCACAAGCCGGACACATGCACCACGCCGTCTTCACCTTCGTCGACTCAAATCACTACACCGAAGAGTGGACTTTCACGCAAGATGGCCAAAGCAAGAGCGAGCATTTCGACCTGCATCGCAAGAGCTAGTAGCGTCGGCAACGGGAGAGCCGCATGTCCACAACTTCGCTTACGCCCGATGGCGACGTCGGTAAGATTTATGCGTGAGAAGGCGCGGAGGAACGTCCGCGCCTCTCCGTTCAATTTTTCGGGATGCAGTAAATTAGGACGGAGCGGATTCTACTTCACGCCCTTTTCTGGATCCCACGACCCTTGCTCTTTGCGGACGAACACAATCTGTCCAACGTGATATGCATTGTGAGTGCCGATGCGCGCGATCGTCGGAGCCGACGCCTGCAGCTTCTGATCGTCGGCTGTCTCCACAAATTTCTCCAGATCCTTCATCACCTGATCGAGTTGCTGCACTGTTTCATTCCATTTCTTGGCGTCGAAATTGTTGAAGGTTTCGTCGTTATTCCCGTCGAATTTTGCGGGAGTCTCGCCCTTGAACTTCGCCAACACCTGCTGGTTCCAGAAGACGAGGTGGTAGGTGAGTTGGCCGACCGAGTGATTTCCCTTGCCGTCAGTCCAATTCGCCTGCTCGGGAGTAAGCCCAGCCACAGCGGTGTTGGCGTCGACGAACCAGTCTTTCGTGTTGTGAGTAGTTTGCAACTGCTCGAGCAGAATGCTCCGCAGCGTCGCCGGAGCTTTAGCGGCCTTATCCTGAGCTGGTGACAGAGCGCACAGCGAGAGCAAAAGAACTGCAACAGCAAACATCTGTTTCATGAAAGCTGCCTCCTCAGGCGAATTGCGAAAGGATAGACGTAACCTAAGGCCATTCGGCTAGCAAAAGCAGAGAAGAGCCGGACATTTCCGGACCTTGCTGCCGTCCAATGCGCCCTGTAGGCGTGCGCTATACTTGACCCAGGATGGCTGAGAATCAGGAAAAAACGTTCTATCTCGAAACCTTTGGCTGTCAGATGAATGCCCATGACTCCGAAAAGGTCATCGGGACGCTGGTTTCCGAGGGATACCGCCAGGTTTCGACTGTTGAAGAGGCAGGCCTTGTCCTCTACAACACCTGCTCGATCCGCGATAAAGCCGAACAAAAAGTATTCCATCGCCTGGACGATTACAAGAAGTACTTCAAGCAGGGCAAGCGTTTCGGAGTCTTGGGCTGCGTCGCGCAACAAGAGGGTGAGAAGATTTTCGAACGCGCCCCCTATGTTTCGATGGTGTGCGGCTCGGCATCGTATCGAAACTTGCCCGAGATGCTGGTGCAGATCGAGGCAGGGAACCGCCGTGTCACAGGTCTCGACGATCGTCAGACTGACGAGTGCTTCGAAACCGAATTCACTTCACGAACCAATCCACATCGCGGCTACATCACCATCATCGAAGGATGCGACAAGTTTTGCGCCTACTGCGTGGTTCCCTTTACCCGGGGAAAAGAGCGCAGCCGGACCTCTGATTCGGTATTGGCCGAAGCGCGTCACATGGCCGATCTGGGATACTCCGAGATTCAGTTGCTTGGCCAGAACGTGAACTCTTATAAGGATCCATCGGGAAGAAAGACATTTGCGGAACTGTTGACGGCGGTCGGCGAGGTGGCCGGAATCCGCCGCGTGCGTTTCACCACTTCGCATCCGCGCGATTTCGGAAAAGACATCGTCGAAGCGATCGAGGCCTCTCCGAACCTCTGCGATCATGTGCATCTGCCTGTGCAGAGCGGTTCCGCCCGCGTTCTCGACGCAATGCAACGTCTTTACACACCTGAGCAGTACATGGAGCGGGTTGCCTGGATCAAATCCGCGAGCAGGGAAATCAGCCTCACCAGCGACATGATTGTGGGTTTTCCGGGCGAGACCGAGGCCGATTTCGAAGAGACGCTCGCCCTGCTCGATGCCGTGGAGTACGACGCCATTTTCGGGTTCAAATACTCTCCTCGCCCCAATACTCCCGCGATCACGTTAGAGGACGCGATTCCTGAAGAAGAAAAGGTCCGCCGCCTCGCGGTTTTGAACCAGAAACAGCGCGAGATTCAGAGGCGGCGCTATCAACGTCACCTGGGACAACTAGCTGAAGTAATGGTTGAAGGTCGTAACGACGCGCGCCGGCAGTGGAATGGGCGTACCTCGCAGAACAAGGTGCTGAATTTCACCGCTCCCGACCACGTCAAACCCGCCATCGGCAGCTACGTTCCGGTGATTACTACAGAGTGTTTTCCAAACAGCCTTTTAGGCCAAATGGTGGTATAAGCAGATTATGAATGGCCCGTTTCCAGCGGCCATTCGTAGGGGAATGCGGCATACGAAAATTGGCAATCGGCAATCGTAAATCGTAAATTCCCCCGGGGGTCGTGATGGAAGTGGAGATGAAAATTCGAGGCCTGATGATGGATCCGGTCACCAATATGCCTATCGTCATTCTGAAAGATGTGGGCACGGATACCGTTCTGCCGATCTGGGTGGGGATTTACGAGGCCAATGCCATCGCCCTCGAGATCGAGAAAGTCACCACGCCGCGGCCCATGACTCACGACCTGATCAAGAACGTACTCGTCGGCCTCGACGCCAACGTTCATAAAGTTGTTGTGACCGAATTGCGGGAAGACACGTTTTTCGCCGTGATATGGCTGGAACGGGAGGGCCGAGTCATCAGCATCGATTCGCGCCCATCGGACGCTCTCGCTTTAGCCTTACGCGTGGATTGCCCAATCTACGTGGAAGACGAAGTCCTGAAGAACTCCAAGCAGGCTGCTAACGTCTCTGACCGCGTCACCAGTGAAGAGCTGCGCAAGTGGCTCGAAGGCCTGAGTGACGAGGACACGGGACGATACAAGATGTAGCCAGAGAGTAGCGCCGGCGTCCCGCCGGCCACCACGAACCCTGATTAATTGGGAGGCTTACGAAACGCTGCTCCGGGGCTACCGTCGTCCTAGCTTTACATAATACCTGTTATCGGACATTGCATATCCATCGGCGGCACACCTGCGTCTCCCAAACGCCTCAGCGCTCGATCCTGGAATTTCCCACCTTGGGAGTCCATTCCCTTGGCGTGATTTCCCACGATCGAGGTGTCGCCGCCGACGGTTATTCGCACTGCTGTTGATTGGCGCCAAGCTGAAATGGGGTCCATCGTGCGACGTTCCCCGCGGTTCCATCTCCCGATCTTTCGCACCAGTAAATCTGAATTCTCGCCGAACCATCCTCCAGTTTTCCGCTGACCATGGTGTGCAGGTCTCCCTTGAGGGCGTTTCTTGGAAACGCCCCGCTCGGAAGCAACCAAAACTTGCTGGCGCTCACGAACCCCTCCTCGTGCTGCTGGTTGATGGACACACTTGCCATGATGGTCATTATGGATGCAACCATCTGGCCGTTTTTGTCCACAGCTCTATCTAGGGGTGGACCCCATCGAAAGGCCCGCGCGAAGCAGGTTTCGCGGGTAATCGCTCGTTGAGGTGGGTTGGTACGCGAGGCAAAATCCGACCCAATCGGATAGTCGAATATCCGTTCGGATAGGCGTGCTAGAGTCCGTACTTCTCTTTAAGAATCCTGCGGTGATGCAGTTCGTGGCCGGCCATAATATAGGCCAACGCGCGCACCGATACGGGAGAGTTATTCGCGGTGCCGCGACGAATCCATGCTTCCTCGCCCAACTGGCTCAGCAACAGCACACTCGACTGCCGCACTGCCGAGAATTCGTCGATGATGTCCCCTAATCGGCTCTGCCGAAACGGCCCAAAGCGAACGTAGTCGTCCTGCTCGAATCCTGGCAACGGCGTCTGATCATTGCGAGCGACGCACATTGCGCGATAGCCAAACACGCGCTCGGTGTCGGCCAAGTGTCCAAGCACCTCTTTGACCGTCCATTTGTCCGGGGCATAGCGGGAATTGCCTTTCTCTTCGCTAACGCCTTTCAGCATCGCTTGCGTATCTTTGATCTGCTGTCGCAGAGTTTCGACAATGTCACCCTGTGGGACCAGATCGATATATCGCGAGTAGTAAGGATTGTGTTCGTCGGTCTGGGGACGCTGGATGGCAATCGCTGGGGCAGTCATGCCCGCAATAATATCAGTCTCGGACACCCACAGCGGCAGGCTGGGGGGCGCGTTCGGCCACTAGCACAATTTTAGGATGGAACAGGCTACCGGCAACGCGGGAGGCGATCGCAATCAGTTCTGCCTGACCGTAGAACACCTTCACATATCGCTTCCGCGAAAGCTCCGGTAGGTTCACCGTCCGCCCACTACGTATTCGCGCGGCCATTTCATCGGTCGCCGTGACGCAAGGGAACTCGGGCAAGAGCTGCCGCGGATGCAGAAACAGTTCCTCCACAGTTCCCTGCCGTGCCGCCCGATCCACCTCTTCGACGGTGTGGGCTGACGCCAAATCGAACTCTGCCACTTGTGTACGGCGTAGCGATTCCAGATGCGCTCCGCAACCAAGCTTCTGTCCCATGTCATGTGCCACCGAGCGCATGTAGGTCCCCGACGCCACCCGCGCGCGGAACTTGACTCGGTCGCCGTCGGCCGCCAGAATGTCGAATTCCTTGACCTCGACCTGGACCGGCTTCAGCACAACCTCCTGCTTCTTCCGCGCCAGCTTGTAAGCGGGTACACCCTGAATCTTCTTGGCAGAAAAAGGAGGCGGCATCTGCTCGATGGCTCCACGGAATCCCCCCGCCAGTTCGCTCGCCACTTCAAGTGACACTTGAACTGCTTGCGAGGGGGAAGTCGGACTTCCCTCGGCGTCGTAGGTGTCGGTCGCAAAGCCAAAGCGGATGGTTCCCTCGTAGGTCTTTTCAGAGGCCGTGTAGAACTGCGCCAGGCGCGTCAGGTTCCCGGTGACCAGGGGAAGAACGCCGGTAGCCATTGGATCCAGAGTCCCCAGATGTCCAACCGCCTTTTGCTGCAAGCTCCGGCGCACCCGGTTCACCACGTCGTGAGAGGTCAGGCCCGCGGGCTTGTCGATAATCAGAACGCCATTCATGGGGATTTGGTAATTTACCTATCGGGGGAATTTGAGAATCCGTCGAGCGAGTGCCTCTGGTAAGTTACCAAATTTCCCGGCTGCCGATTTATTAATCTTCGATGATTCCCCTTCGTGACGACACGCCTCGCTTCAGCACGCCCTACGTCACGTACTTCCTGATCGCGCTGAATACCGTCATCTTCCTCTTCGAATGGTCGGTCGGGCTGCAGAGCAAGGCAGATCTCAACGCCCTTATCTTCCAATTTGGAGTCGTTCCCCGCCACGTCACTGCGCTGGTCAGCGGAACCGCACACGTTGATCCGGTCAGCGCCTTGCTCCCCTTGTTGACCTGTATGTTTCTGCACGGTTCGTGGCTCCACGTCATCGGGAACATGTGGTTCCTGTGGATCTTTGGTGACAATATCGAAGATTATCTCGGCCACTTCTCTTATCTCGTTTTCTATCTGGTGAGTGGAATCGCCGCTTCGCTGCTGCAGATCGTATTGAGCCCTACGTCTCGGGTTCCGACCATCGGAGCCAGCGGCGCGATTGCCGGAGTAATGGGCGCCTTTCTCATCCTCTACCCGAAGGCACGAGTGCTGACGCTAGTTCCGCTAATCATCTTTTTCACTTTCTGGTGGCTGCCCGCTTGGGTTTTTCTTGGCTACTGGTTCGTGCTGGAATTCCTCAGTGGAACCGCGACCTCCATTGCCGCGACCAGTTCCAGCGCAGGCGGCATCGCCTTCTGGGCCCACGTGGGAGGCTTTCTCGCAGGAATCGTCCTGATCAAGCTGATGCCCGAACGCCCGCACAGATCACGATATGGAGCCTATTGAGGCCGTTTTATGTTCCGGAGACTCTAAACTTTTGAGACACTTCCGTCATCCTGAGCCCGATAGGGCGAAGGATCTGGCGTGGAGTATTTCGGCTCTCGGTCGTGCGCGCCAGATCCCTCGCTCCGCTCGGGATGACGTCCAGGGCTAAGGGTGGGGTGGGCTCTGGACTAAAGCAATGGATCACAGAGTTCCGCCAGACGGCAGCAGCACCAGCTCTTCCAACGTGCTGTCTGCGGGCAGGCACAATGCACCGACCACCGCGGCCGCCACCGTCCCCGCCGACATCATCTTTTTCCGCGGAGCCTCCGGCCAGAGCGTCTTCCATATCTCCGTATCCGTCGCCCCAGGCAAGAGGGCAATCACGCGTATTCGCTTCGGGCGCAGTTCCTCGCGCAAAGTATCGGTCAAGCCCAAAGCTCCATGCTTTGACGCGTTGTAGGCAGACGAGCCGGGAAACACTCTCTTCGCCGCGATGGAAAGATTGTTCACGATGGCTCCGCCGCGCTTCATCAACGGCAATGCAAAGTGAGTAACGAGGAACGTGCCGTTCAAGTTGGTATCGATCACGTCGCGCCACACTTCGTAAGACAACTGCTCAACGCTTCGATTGGGGTGACCAACGCCCGCGTTATTTACCAGAATGTCGATGCGGCGGAAGTGTTTCTTCGCTTCCATGCAGAGCCGCCTGACATCGTCCGGCTGGCGCACATCACCGGGAACGGTCAGCACTTCCCTGCCGTAACGCTTCAGTTCCGTTCTCACCCGGCTGAGCCTGGCCGGATCGCGCGCCGTAAGAACGAGATTGCATCCCTCGGACGCGAGGGCCCGGGCGATCGCTAAGCCGATCCCTCGGTTGGCCCCTGTTACCAGAGCCACTTTGTCCTTGAGGCGGGATGTAGAGGATTTTGCCAATTGCTGTAATTGTTCCGACCCATGTGGCAACGGGCGCCTTCGCCCGTTCCCGAGCAAAGCGAGCGCGATCGTCCGGAATCTCTATGCTTGAAAGGCCAGCGTCGGTAGTTACATCCCGTTAGCTCTCGCCCGAATCAACGATAGGAATTCCGACCGCGTCTCCTGCTCCTCGCGGAAGCAACCAAGCATGGAAGATGTCACCGCCGCGGAGTGCTGCTTCTCCACGCCCCGCATCATCATGCAGAGATGGCGCGCCTCAATGACCACCCCAACCCCCTGCGGCTGGATAGCCGCCTGAATGGTCTCAGCAATCTGCGTGGTCAAGCGCTCCTGAATCTGCAACCGCCTTGCGAAGATTTCGATCAGCCGGGGAATCTTGCTGAGCCCAATCACCTTGCCGTTGGGAATGTAGGCCACGTGAACTTTGCCGAAGAACGGTAGCATGTGATGCTCGCACAGGCTGAACATCTCGACATCTTTCACGATGACCATCTCGTCGTAATTCACCGTGAAGAGCGCCTCTTTCAACATCGCCTGCGGATCTTCCTTGTAGCCCTTGGTGAGGTGCTCATAGGCGCGGTGCACGCGCTCGGGAGTGCGCGTCAAGCCCTCGCGCGCGGGGTTTTCTCCCAGACGCACAATCATCTCGCGCACCAACTCTTCGAAACTCGCGCTCGTCAACGTCGGCGTTGCCACGGACTGTGTCATAAGACCTGCTTAGATTCTGCAATTTTGTAATCGGGTAATTTTGTAAGTGGGCGCTTAAATTACGAAATTACCCGATCACCAAATTACAAAATCTTTCCCTTTCCCTGCGTATTCGAACGAATTCAGCATTGTCTCTTCGATCCTGACCCTTTCCAGATGAGCGTGCTGGAAGCTGCGCTGCAAAATATCGTAGATGGTCTCGCACAGGTTTTCCGTCGTCGGGATGTTTTCGCTGAATTCTTTCGTCAGGTTCAAGTTCTGCAAGTCGAAGCGCTCCAGCACCTCGCGCCGCACGGCATCGTCGAGATCGACCAGATTACAGACCATTCCGGTGCTTTCTTCCACCGGACCACTGACCGTGACCTCAAGCGCGTAGTTATGCCCGTGGCCATGCGGATTGTTGCACTTGCCGTAAGTCGCGGCGTTTTCCGCGTCCGACATGGCATCGCTTTGTAACCGATGCGAAGCCGCGAAGCGATAGCGCCGAGTGAGATAGGCCTTCATGCTTCTCCGTAAAAATCGACGAACAGGTCAGGCGTCTCGTAGACCCGCACCCGGTGCAACTGCGCCGCTTTCAGTTTCGGAGCGATGCGCTGCCAAACGGCGATTGCAAGATTCTCCGTCGTCGGAATGCGGGTGAAAAACTCGGGCACTTCTTTATTGAGGAAGCGATGGTCCATGGCGTCGAGCACTTCGCGGTTCAGAATCTCTTTCAACTCCTTGAGATCGACCACAAACCCCGACCGCGGATCGACTTCGCCTTTCACTGTCACTTCCAGCGTGTAGTTGTGCCCGTGCCCGTTGGGGTTATTGCACTTGCCAAAAATGCGCCGGTTCTCTTCCGCCGAGAATTCCGGATTGTGATAATAGTGCGAAGCAGAAAACTCGGCTTTGCGCGTCAAATAGACCATGATCGTCCTAACGTAGCGCCGGCGTCCCGCCGGCCTTAGTAAGTGCAGTTCCTACTGCGCTCGTATCCGTTCCGTATTGCCGTCCCTTCCAAGACACCTGCCCTCTTTTATAAGAGACTGCCGAGCGCAGCAAAAGGTAAGAAAAAATAGGCAGACCGAAAAGCGATAAGGCATTTGCGTCCCAGGAAAAATGCGCTTGCCGGATTCGCTTCAAAAGAAATGCGTACAAAACAAGTGCCAACAAACCGAGCACGATGCCGACTCGCACCCTCCCCTCCGCAATCGCGACGACACCAAGCGTTGCGCTCCCAGCAATCAACACAAACTCAAGCGCACGCAACCAGGCAATCCGCACAGGCGAGGCAAACAGGAGCGCTAAATTCTTCGTCCAACCTTCGCGAAGCTGCGCAAAACTGCGATACATGCGAGTGCGTACCGCATCGCCCCCGTAACGGAAGAAGATCTTGCGGCGCGACTGCTTTACTTTCTTCGCCAGCGCCACATCTTCGAGCAAACTGTCGGCGATTGCCGCGTGCCCGCCGACGGCGTCGTAAGCTTCTCGCGAAATCAGTAGATACTGGCCATTCGCAGCCGCGGCCGAAGATCTCGGATCGCTCACCCGCGACGGGCGATAGGTTGCCGCCAGCTCCGCGAAAATCACTGGCATCACCGCTTTCTCCAGCATTTCGTGAACTTCCTGCTCCGGCGAATAGGAAAGCAACGCCATCCGGTTCTGCTCGGCCTCGGTCACGCTTCGTGACAACGATGCCGGCAGATGCACCGTGTCGGCATCGGTAAACAACAGCCAGCGCCCGCGAGCAACCCGCGCGCCCGCAGTGACGGCATTATTTTTCCCGCTCCATCCCGGCGGCAACGGCGGAGCCTCAATCAGCTTCACCGATGGAAACGATCCGGCGATCTCCCTCGTACGATCGGTCGAACCGTCGTCGACCACAATGATCTCGAATAGGATGCCAGTCTGCCCGGCCAGGGATTCCAGGCACGCCCGCAGAGACGTTTCCTCGTTACGCGCCGGCACGATCACCGATACCACCGGCCCCGAGACTGGATTTGCCGCCGCCATGGGCTGAATTAGGTATTATAGCTAGGTGCGACCCCGCGCTCTTCCCATAGTTCTGGCAACCCTCATACTGGCCGCCTGTTACAGCGGCACTCGACCGCCTCGCATTGGCACGTCGGCTCCCAATTTCACCGTCCAGGATGCCGACCGCAAACTCACCCTCAGCGACTATCACGGCAAGACGGTGGTCCTGAATTTCTGGGCCACGTGGTGTCCGCCCTGCGTCGAAGAGATGCCGTCACTCATTCAGATGCAGCAGCGCATGAAAGATAAAGGAGTGGTGGTGTTGGCGGTGAGCCTCGACGAGGACGAGAGCGCCTATCACAAGTTCCTGAGAGATCACGGCGTGAACGTGATTACCGTTCGCGATCCCGCGATGAAGAGCAGCGACCTCTACGGGACCTTCAAATATCCCGAGACCTACATCATCGACCGCAACGGCATTCTGCAGCGCAAGTTTATTGGAGCGGTGGATTGGAACCAGCCAGAAGTAGTCGACTTCCTGACTAAGCTGTAAGGGCTTGAATGTGGTGCGGGCACGAAACTGCAGGGGATCTAGTTAGCTGACACGCGGAGCGCCTCTTGAATCGTAGCCGCCGGCTTGCGCCGGATTTCCTCCGCTTCGCGGCCCATTCTTCTTTCAATTTCCAAGCGGGCCTGCACGATCGGCTGGGCGCCCACAGCATCGTCCGCCTCTTGCATGAGCGATTCAGACTTCAACATCGCTGCGTAAGCCAGCTTCGAATCGAATCCCGCATCTCTTAAAAAGAGCCCGTAGCCGTACCAGTCCGCCGCCGCGCTGCGCGGATCATTCAACCCTTCATCCAGCATCAGCGCCTGCTGATAAAACCGCAGAGCCTCCGCCTTCTTTCCCTGACTGGCTTCCAAAGAAGCAAAGCAGATCAGCGAGAATGCTTCCAGCTTCTTCTCTCCGGATTGTGTAGCGATGGTCTGCGCTAAAGCATAAGACCGCTCGGCCTGCGCCGGACGATTCGCCTTCATCTGGCATTGCGCCAGCCGCAGCACCACAGAGATCGTCTCCCGCGCCGGAGGACGTTCCTTAGCCGTCGCCAGCCCGTCGAGATACGCAACATAATGAGGGATGGCCGCTTGCGGCTGATTCTTTCCGTCCAGTTCTTCCGCCAGATAGAGATGCGCACGCGATTGCGAAGCATCCGCGTCGAGCGCCTTCTGCCAGCTCGCCTCCGCCTCTTCGGGATGCCCCATTTGATTCGCCAGAATTCCATGGTCGACGAGCAAGTCCGCATCTTTCGGCGAGTAGCGAATCGCTTTCGTGGTCACGGCGTAGGCTTCGTCGTAGCGGTGATTGGCCGTTAGATATTTCAACAACGTGTTGCGCGAAACTGGAGCGGCAGGATTTACGTCGAACGCCTTTCGCAGGGAAGCAACCGCTTCGTCAGTGAGGCCCGCTTGCAGTTCCCTCCTTCCTAGGCGGGTTTCAAGAGAACTATCGAAAGAGTTCATCGCTGCGGCGCGCTGCAGATATCCCAGGTTTTCATCGTGCAGGACAAAGAAGTAGCGCACCTGATCCACGGCGCCCAGCGTTAACAGTCCCAGAACCGCTCCCCAGCGCAATGCCCGCGCTCCCGCCGAGCGACCGACTACCCATCGCACCCCCGAGATCGCATCGCTTGCCGCCGAGGCTACGCGCTCTTTCGAGTTCAGCAAGACTGCCGCGATGCGCCCTTCCCGCAGCTTCCAGATCGCCCCATCCAAAATGAAATGATGCAGGTTCACCAGTGCGGTGAAAATCAGGAAGCTCGAAGTGAAGTCGTAGTGAAAGAGCTTGCTCGCCAGCCACGGCCCGGGAACAAACAGAGCGATGCCTCCGGCGATCAACACCCCGAAGTATGCCCACGGACGCCACCGAACTTCCTTGGCCTCGCGCCGTGCGTAGAAGCTGGTGATCCATAAGTACTGCGCCGAGTGCATCACCGCCATCACGCCGGTGCTGTAGCGGCTTTGCGGAACCCGCAAGCGCTCGCCCAGCGACAACGCCGTTGGCAAGAGAAACCACAAAAACTGCGTCGAAAATAAAGTTAACGATGGCAGCAGCGGGCGCCATCCCACCTGATCGGCCAATCCCGATAGCCCGTAGGCCGATGCCGCAATAAAGATGAGAGCAAGCGGCAACACCAGAATCGTGCTGATGTGCCCGGGGATTCCAAGCGACAAAAACAGCGGATCGTTCGACGGTCCGGTGTGAAAGCTCAAAAATAGAATCAAGTACGACAGCAGAAACGCTGCATACAGAGCGTGCCGCTGGTTCTGCGATGGCCACGCCCCGGCCCGCCGAGCGAACATCATGAACAGGCCGTAGTTCTGTCCGCTGTAATGCCATGGGCTCAGGGTCAAGTAAAGCGTGAAGATCCAGGGCAGCACGCTGAACCAGAAGTGCGACAGGATCAGCGTTAGAACGATCAGCCCGGTGATGTGAACCGTGAAGATCCGGTAGCGGTTGAAGTCTTCCCGGGTGTGATAGGCGCGATAAATCGTCGCCATGTAGTGCGGATAATTAAAGAAGAGCGCCAGCCCGTAGAACGCCACCGACCAGGTGAGCGTGCTCGATGTGGCAGCCGCATAGGTCAGCAACAGCAAAGGGGCCGACCAAGCCCCGCAGCCCACGATCAAGTCGAGCCACGGATTGTAGAGCCAGAGAGACTGCGCCTTCGTCGCTTCCTGGGATTGCATAATATTTTTGGGGAGGGCTGGGCTGCCTTGCGGGGATTATAAGTCGGTAAACACCTAATCCGGCGTACCCGAAAGGGCTCGGTCGAAAGTAACCGTCAGTCTTTTACAATCCAAAGAGTGAAGACTTGGGACGTCATTATTATCGGCGGCGGTATCATCGGACTATCGCTGGCTATCTCCCTGCGCAAGCGTGGCGCGACCGTCCTGGTCGTTGAACGCGGAGAACCTGGCCGCGAGGCTTCTTACGCTGCCGCGGGAATGCTCACTGACTTTATGCTCGAGACACCTGCGGCGCTCCAGCCTCTGGCCACCGCAAGCGCGCGGATGTATCCCGAGTTTGTTCACGAATTGCAGGATGAGTCAGGCGTGAACTGCGATCTGCGCGATCAAGGTGCGCTGGTCTTCCCTGCTCCCGATCATTTGCGGAACTTTGCAGATCTGGACCTTGCACCTCTCGTCGAATTGGAGGACAGCCTCGCCGACTCTACCCGCCCCGCCTTCTTCCTGAAAGAACGCAGCGTCGATCCGCGCGCGCTGGTCGCCGCCGCTTTCAAAGCCGCGAAGCATCGCGATGTGGATGTCTCATCTGGCGCGGCCGTCCGGGAAGTACTGGTCAGCGAAGGCCGGGTTGCAGGAGTTCGCACCGAGAGAACCAGCTATCACGCTCCATCCGTCGTGAATTGCGCAGGCGCCTGGTCGGGACAAATCCTGCCCTGCAACTTTCCGACCCGCCCGGTAAAAGGCCAGATGCTTTCCGTGGTTGGTGAAGCCGCCAAACTCCGCCACGTGATTCGGTCGCCCGAGGTGTATCTCGTCCCCCGCAGCGATGGACGCCTGCTGATCGGCGCCACGGTCGAAGAAGCCGGATACGACAAGCGCACCACCGCCGATGCCATTCAACGCATGCATCGAGCCGCCATCTCGATGATTCCAGCGCTGGCCAATGCCCGTGTCCTCGAATCGTGGGCCGGACTGCGCCCCGGCACACCCGATGATCTGCCCATTCTCGGCGCGACAGCCATTCCGGGATACTTCGTCGCGACCGGCCACTTCCGCGATGGCATCCTGCTCGCTCCGATTACGGCTCACGTGATGGCGCAACTGATTACGGGTATCGCGCCGGATCAAGATCTTGCGCCGTTTTCCAGCACGCGCTTCGCAAATGTGGGGCGGGCGCCCTCGCCCGCCTATCGCGTAGTGACGACAGAGGAAGCTGAATGATCCGTATCAGGGTACGCCTTCAGGCGTACCGCATAGCGTGGATACTGACCGGCTTTAGCCGCTGTCCCAGCGCCTGAAGGCGAAATCAAAATCCGCTGTAACGGTATCGCTAAAGCGATACCCTGATACGGGTCAAAGTCCGTTGGGAATCGCGCTTTAGCCTCTGAGATACCAGTCCGACAGTTTTCCCGGAACTTCTTTCCGCTGTTATGCGTTACTAAACAAGACAACGATGAAACTCTCCATCGACAACGTCGGCAAGCGCTACCGCGGAAACGTCTGGGCCCTGCGCAATTTCACGCTTGACCTCGCTCCCGGCGTCCTCGGCCTGCTCGGCCCCAACGGCGCGGGGAAGACCACCTCGATGAGCATCCTCGCCACCATCACCCGTGCCACTGAAGGTCGCGTCACCTGGAATGGCGTCGACATCGCGAAGAATCCCGACATGCTGCGCTCCGTCCTCGGATACCTACCTCAGGATTTTGGCGTTTATCCCAATCTCAATGCGGTGGAATTCTTGGAATACCTCGCCGCGGTCAAAGGCCTCGACGCCGCCACTTCGCGCCGCCGTATCGACGAACTCCTGAACTTGGTCAACCTTAACGATGTCCGCAAGCGCCCTCTCGGCGGCTTCTCGGGGGGCATGAAGCAGCGCGTCGGCATCGCGCAGGCTCTGCTCAACGATCCGCAACTGCTGATTGTCGACGAACCCACCGCGGGCCTTGATCCAGAAGAGCGCGTCCGCTTCCGCAACCTGCTTTCCGACCTTTCCGGCGAGCGCATCGTGATCCTCTCCACCCACATCGTGTCGGACGTCGAAGCCACAGCCACCGACATCGCTCTGATTTCCCAAGGCACGCTGGTTGCGCACGCGACTCCGGAAGAGCTTTTGCGAGGCGTAGAGGGCAAAGTCTGGGAATGGGTCGTAGCGAGCACTGAGCTGAACACCATCAAGCAGCGCCACCTGGTCAGCAACACGATGCGCCGTAGCGACGGCGTCCACGTGCGCATCCTGGGCTCGGAACCACCGCAAGGAGCGCAGCCCGTCGCGCCTACACTCGAAGACGCGTACCTGTACTCCCTCTCCACCCATCGCGCTGGTGCCGCCGCGTGAACCGCGGACGAGTGCTCTATCACCTGGTGAAAGCCGACTTCCTCGAGCGCGTGCGCCGTTACAGCTTCCTGCTCACGCTGGCTTTCGCTGTCTATCTCGGATACGCCGCCTACACCGGCAAGATCATGCTTCGCCTCGACGACTATCGGGGTATCTACAACTCCGCATGGCTTGGCGGATTGATGGGCATCGTCGCCAGTTGCTTTCTCAGTCTCGTCGGATTCTACGTCGTCAAGAATTCCATTCAACGCGACCAGCAAACCCGCGTTGGACAAATTCTTGCGACGACGCCGATGAGCAAAGCGTTTTACACGGTAGCGAAGACAATCAGCAATTTTGCCGTCCTCGCGGCCATGGTTCTGGTGATGGGCACAGCCGCGCTCTGCATGCAACTTCTCCGCGCCGAAGATCCCCACATCGATCTCTGGGCACTGTTCTCGCCGTTAGCGTTGTTCGCATTGCCCGCGATGGCCTTTACCGCAGCCTTGGCTGTTCTCTTTGAGACTCTGCCTGTACTGCGTGGCGGAGTGGGAAACGTCATTTACTTTTTCCTTTGGACCGCGCTGCTGGCCGGCGGCGGAATCTCTGAGCTCGAAATGGGCACCCCGCATCACGACTCGCTCTACTTCCGCGACTTCTGCGGCGTTACCTCGCTCATGAGCCAGATGCAGGCCGGAGTCCGCGCAATCGATCCCGCCTACAAGGGCGGCTCGGCGCTAAACATCGGTGAATCCGCCCCGACCAAACGCTTCGTGTGGAATGGCGTGCAGTGGAACGCGATTCAAATCATCGCTCGCCTCTCGTGGTTCCTGTGGGCTGTCCTGGCTGCGCTCATCGCGTCTCTCTTTTTCCATCGTTTCGACCCCGCACGCGAACTGTTCCCCAAGGCAAGAAAAAATCTTCCCGCGCCATCCAACGGAGCCCCCGAAGCAACCTCTACTCCGATTCCGATCACAACTCACCTCACGCCGCTGACGCGAACCGGATCGCACAACCGCTTCCTCCACCTCGTCAACTCCGAACTCCGCCTCATGCTCAAGGGACACCCGTGGTGGTGGTACATCGTCGCGGCAGGATTCTTCATCGCCTGCCTTGCCTCCCCGCTCGATGCCTCGCGGCAAGGCATCATCGTCGCCGCCTGGATCTGGCCCATCCTTCTCTGGTCGCAGATGGGATCTCGCGAATCGTGCTACGCGACGGAGTCGCTGATCTTCTCCTCCGACCATGCCCTGCTGCGCCAACTGCCAGCGGCCTGGACCGCCGGGGTCATCGTCGCACTCCTTTCCGGAGGAGGTCTCGGCATCCGCCTGCTCCTCGCTGGTGATCGCAACGGCTTGTTCGCATGGTTCGCCGGCGCTTTATTCATCCCGAGCCTTGCGCTCGCACTTGGCGTCTGGAGCGGCAGTGGCAAGGCCTTTGAAGCTCTCTACACCGTCTGGTGGTATGTCGGACCGATGCACCACGTCCCGGGCGTCGACTTCATGGGGACCACGGCCGAAAGCGCCCAGCCTCTGCGTTTCCTATTGTTCACTCTGTTTTGTTTGACAGCCGCTTTCGTCGGTCGCCGCCGCAAACTGGCATATGCGTGACCGGCGCGCGGAGTATACTGAAGCGTTTTCTGCAATCACCCTCAAGAGTCTTTGCGACCGCTTTACACGCGAGAAAGGGACACACCTATGGCTTCCCCTGCAGTCAGCTACGCCCGCGATAACCAGCAGCGCTTCCTCAACGAACTCAAAGATCTTCTCCGCATTCCTAGCATCAGTACTCTCGAAGAACATAAGTCCGACGTACAGAAGGCCGCCGAATTCGTCGCCAGCGAACTGCGCCGCATCGGCATGGAACATGTCGAACTCATCCCCACCAAGGGACATCCGCTTCTCTACGCCGACTGGCTCAACGCCCCCGGCAAGCCGACGGTTCTGATGTACGCGCACTTCGACGTGCAGCCTCCTGATCCGCTCGACGAATGGAAGACGCCCCCGTTTGAGCCCACCGAGCGCAACAGCAACATTTACGCGCGTGGTGCCGTCGACGACAAAGGCCAGCTCTGGATGGAAGTGAAAGCTCTCGAATCGCTGATGAAAGCTCACGACGGCAAGCTGCCGCTCAACGTGAAGATTATTTTCGAAGGCGAAGAAGAGGTCGGAGGCGAATCGATCGCCGAATACGTCCGCAAGCAGAAGCAGAAACTGAAAGCCGACTTTGCCCTGGTTTGCGACACAGAACTCTTTGCGCCCGACCTACCAACGCTGTGTGTCGGCCTGCGCGGCCTGGTCTACACCGAGATCGAAGCCTACGGCGCCAAGACCGACTTGCACTCTGGCATGTACGGAGGCGCCGCTCCCAATCCGTTCTTCGCGCTGATTGAAATCATTAGCAAGCTGAAAGATTCGAAGGGCAAAGTTCTGATCCCCGGCTTCTATTCCAAGGTCAAAGCCCCCAGCAAAGACGAGCTCAAGGCCTGGAAGAAACTTCCCTTCAACGAAGAGCACTACCGCAAGACCGAAGTCGGATCGAAAGTCCTAACGGGAGAGCCCGGCTTCAGCGTCCTCTATCGCACCTGGGCGCGCCCCACGCTCGAAGTCCACGGCATGCCCGGAGGATTCACCGCTCCCGGCGCAAAGACCGTGATTCCGGCGAAGGCCTCCGCGAAAGTTTCCATGCGCCTGGTCCCCAACCAAGACCCGGACGACATTCTCAAGCGCTACACCGCTTACGTGAAGAAGCTCACGCCCAAAGGCATCGACACCAAAATCAAAGTCTGGAGTAAAGGCCCGGCCTGCGTCGTCGGCACCGACAACAAGTACGTCAAAGCCTCGACCGAAGCCATGCACGACATCTTCAAGAAAGACACGGTCTTCATCCGCTCCGGCGGCTCGATTCCCATCGTCACCGATTTTCAGGATGTGCTGAAAATTCCCAGCGTCATGATGGGCTTCGGACTTCCCGACGACAACCTCCACGCCCCCAACGAGAAGTTCCACATCCCGAACTTCCACCGGGGCATCGAGAGCATCTGCCTGTTCTTTGAGAAGTTGGGGAAGTAATTCTCAATAATTGTCATCCTGAGCGAAGCGGGGCATCGGCAACGATGTCCCGCGCAGGCGAAGGACCTTGCGTGTTCTTGCCGGCGGCGATGATACGCACGCACGGGCCCTCGCTGCGGCTGACGGAACTACGGACATGCCTGAGGCAAGAGGACGTAATCGGCTGCTCCATGCGCCGCATCAATCACCCCTGCGACACTCGACCATGCGACCTAGGGGTCCGCATCTATACAGACCGTTGAACCTATTTGTCCTTTAAGTCTGCTCTCCAAGCCGCCCTCAAGCTCATCAACGCCGATTTTTCGAGAGTCTAACTGCACTATCACTTTCGAGTCTGGAGCAATTTTCACGGCTACGCGCGACACGTGGAGCCCTTTGACCGGCGGCCCGGACCCTAGCCTGACTCCCAAACCCATCGGCCGTTTGGATGGGAAGATCATGAAACCGAAAATGCCGCAAACGAGTAGGGGCACCGCTATCAAACCGAAATTCGGCAGTACGGCGCGGCGGTAGTTGATCCGAGGGCGACGCCCCCTTGGCCACTTTCCGGCAAATTCTGGCCATTGGTCCTTTCGGCTCAGACTTCCCGGTCGTTCACTTCGCCGCTCTGGGCCGTACGCCGCGCCCCACACCTGCAACTCGGCTCTTTCTCTTAACACGCTAGACGGTTGTGTGTCCAGGTCGCAAGGGTCACCACCACCAACCCGGTGGCAGTCGGAAGCAGAGAAGTTGCTATGCGCAACGTTACCATCCTGAGGAAAGCGTCCTTCTGCATGCTGCCTCCCCCAAACGCTCCTAGAATTCCAACGCAGGCTCCAATTAGTCCGAGAAAGGGGGCGCTCGTAATGATCGATTGCAGGTCCTTGATCCCGAGTGCAAGGTAGGAGGGACTCAGTTCAAGCCTTCTTCTGTCACGCAGAAACAGTCGTAGTTGATAACGAATCCTCAGGTAGCGATAACAGCCCAAGGCGGCGATGACAATTACATAAAATAATAGGAAGCCGAGCAGCATGATATCGAGGCGCACGATCCAATCCATGGAACTCCATAGGTACTCGGCACTCCATTCACAGCTATAGGGATCCCACGGATACAGGCAAACTTCGTTCACGAGAGTCTCGCGTTCAGAAAGACGCTGAGTAGAAGAGACACCGAGTCACCCATTTTGGTTCCGTATTGGCTAAACAGGGTCGGGCCTCAGAGTCCTAACGGAATAGCCACCCACGCTAGATCCCTCGCTCCGCTTCGGGATGACGTCATGCAGAGTCAGCGGTAATCCGCGCTGAAACTCTACGGCCCCACAAACTCCCAAGTCTCATTCGTCATCGGCCCGTTTGCGAGCAACCCGCCGAACAGCACCGTCTGCCGCGTAATCGGATCGTAAGCCATCCCCACCCCGGATCGGGCCGAAGGCGAATTCATCGGCGTAAGTTGCGCCCAGGTCGTTCCATTCCATGTCCAAGTCTCGGCCACTCCGCCGAACACCACCACAGCTTTCTCAGCTGGATCGAAGGCGTATCCCGCACCGATCAGAGCCTCGATCTGAGTCGCGGGAGTAACCGACATCCAGTTCGTCCCGTCCCACGTCCAGGTGTTGTCGGTGCGAATGGTATCGCCCGTTCCTCCGGTCAAAACCACGTTGTGGTGCAGTGGATCGAGCGCGGCAATTCCCCACCCTCTAGGAATCGGAACCGTCGACGGGCTAAGCTTTTTCCACGCTGTCCCGGTCCACTGCCAGGTGAAGCTCGAAACCGGAATGACTTTCGTGGCGTTGTATCCGCCGTACATAGTGGCATTGCCTGACACCGGATCAGAAAACACCATCGCCCCTGTCGCGTTGGGTGGCGGTGACGTCATCGTTGCTTGAGTCCAGGTGGACGCGGCGCCGTCCCATATCCAAGTGTCCTGAAGATATTGCTTGCCGTTGAATCCGCCGAACAAGATCAACTTCTTCGTAGGACGGTCATATCCCATGGCCGCGCCGTTCCGCACCGGCGGCGCCGATGCCGTTGTGACCTGAGTCCACGTCGTGCCGTCGAAGGTCCAAGTGTCGTTGAGATTCCCGGCCGAGCCCTGTCCGCCAAAAAGAATGATCTTCTTGCTGACCGGGTCATACGCCATGGAGTAATAAGAGCGCGCCGAAGGTGAAACAGCTGGAGCCAACTTTTGCCAATTCGACGCGTGGATGAGAATCGGTTGTGCTGCAGTCAGCGTAAAGAACGCCACTACAGAGAAAAGATATCTTGTTAGAGGAGCACGAGAGGCCATGGGGTTGTCCTTTCCAGCGGCGGGATTGTACCTCATTTGCGAAGGCGGCACTATGGACCTTCGGCCCCGTGTCGGAATCACGTGGAGACAACCGTCCAGGCTTCTTCCTCGCGAAGCGAGCGGTTGAAACGCGCGAATGCAATGACCAAGACGAAGACCTGCGCTCCCAAGCTCGAGAGCATACGAACGAAAACGGGTGTATCGTACCTACATCTGGAGCCCCTTCGTCGTTTGCGATTTTTCGCAGCGCAAATCTCAATCAAAACTATGTCGGGAGAATATCTATCTCAGGAATTATGCGAAAGCCCGGCAGCGCGGCCGCCTAACCACGACGGGTGCTCATCCTTCTTTCGCGTCTCTTGCGAAAGAGCGTGGGGACTCTCTAACCGCGCTCTTCCCAGATATCCATGACTGAACTACTTGAATTGGCACTCGACGCGCACGGTGGTCTTGACCGCTGGAATAAGGTGAAGGCCATCAAGGTCGCGGCGTCTATCACTGGCGCGATCTGGTATGTGAAAGGCAAGCCGGATTTTCTCAAAGACGTGATATTGACCGTCGAAACGCGCACCGAACGCGTCTCGGTGGATTTTTCGGGACAAAACAAGCGCGCGACGTTCGAGCCCTACCGCATTGTGCTCGAAACCGGCGACGGAACTTTGATCGAGGCGCGCGACAACCCCGAGGAATCATTTGCCGGGCAAGTGAGAGAAACACCCTGGAACGATATCAACGCAATTTATTTCGCTGGAGAAGCGTTGTGGACTTATCTCAACACTCCGTTTCTCTACACATATGACGGCTTTACGTCCGAAGAGATCAGAGGCGAGAGTCCGTGGGGGGAATCTTCGATTCGAGTCGAGGGAGAAACCTGGCGGCGGCTGAAGGTGACCTTCCCCGGTAGCGTAAAGAGCCACACTAGGCAACAGATCTCGTGCTTCGGACCAGAGGGTCTTTTGCGCCGCCACGACTACACCGTAGACATCCTTGGCGGAGCAACCGGCCTCAACTACGCCTCGGATTATCGCAACGTAGACGGCATCATCATACCGACCAAGCGTCGCGTCTACGCCTACGAAGGCGATTACCAGATTGTGAAAGAACCGCTGCTCGTCGCCATCGATATGGGAGAGATCGAGCTTCTTTAGCGATGCTCGCGTATCGACGGCCGCCTCGGCGGTTCCGTGCTGATACCTTTTCCCCTCTCCACTACGTCTAACGACCTGACATTGGCACCGGAGCGGGGAGGTATCAGCATGAGCGTTAGCTTGGCGAATCCATCGGCAGTCATGGCTCTCGTCACCATCCCCAGCGAAGTACGCTGGTCCTATTTTGTTGGTGGAACGGTTTTTGCCATTGGACTCGTCACGATTTTCCTTCGCGGCGATTGGCAGAAGGCCCAAGGATTCGACAAGCTGATTCTCTTCGGTCCGCTGTTCTACGCGGCGCCCATCGCGGCCTTCGGGACTGAACACTTCACCATCAACAAGATCATCGCTTCGATGGTGCCCAAGGTGGTCCCGTGGCATGTGTTCTGGGCGTATTTCATAGGAGCTTGCTTTATCCTGGCCGGGTTCAGCCTGGTCACCAAAATTCAGAACCGTCTAGCTGCCAGCCTGCTCGCCTTGACGTTTTTCATCTTCGTCTCACTGATGGACGCCCCGGGTTGGGCACGAAATCCAGGAAATCGCTTCGCCCTGGCACTCATGCTGCGCGAACTTTCCTTCGGCGCCGGCCCTCTGGCGCTAGCCGCGAGCCTCAACGACAAGCGGGGCTCGCACATCCTTACCACAATTGCCCGGTACATCATTGCCATTGCGGTGCTCTATTACAGCGTCGAGCAATTCCTGCACGCCGACCACGTCCCCGGCATTCCTCTGGAGATGGTGACTCCCGGCTTTGTGTTCGGGCACGCCTTCTGGACCTATCTGACGGCCGCCGTTTACGCAGTCACGGGCACGCTATTGCTGGTCGGCAAGAAAACACGAGCGGCGGCAACATGGACGGGACTGGTCGTGCTCGTCGGGATCTTGATCGTCTATGTGCCGATCGCGATCGTGCAACACTCCGACCTCGAGGGCCTGAATTATTTTTTCGATACCCTGATGTTCGGCGGCACGGTTCTGCTTCTCGCCGGCGCCCTGCCGCGCGAAGCATAGCCACGGGCACGGCGGATCAATCAACTCAAAAACCTCCGGATGGAGCCTGCAGGGTGCTTGTAAGGATCGTCCTTCAGCGAGTCGGCGGGAATCCAACAGTTTAATGAGCCAATCGCACTGGCAGCCAGCGAGCGAAATTTGCTCTTGCGGGGCACTCAGCGCGTTTGCATCCCGCTACTCGGTCTACAGGGAACCCTGTATATGGAGTTTACCCTCTGTTTATATAAGGTATTCTCTCAATCTGCATGTTGATACAGAGTACGATGTCTACAGGTCGACTCGCCGCCATTCCCGCCTCAGAAAAAAATAGGTGCCGAAAAAGAGGGTTCTCATGACGAAAACTGCCCGTACGCTGGACAGAGAGAATCGCAGCCTGCCCAAGGCGCCTACCGGCATTCAGGGCCTCGATGACATCACTGGAGGCGGTTTCCCCCGCGGGCGTCCCACGCTCATTTGCGGCAGCGCGGGCGCGGGCAAGACTCTGCTCGCCATGGAATTCCTGGTCCGCGGCGCCACGGAATATGGCGAACCCGGTGTTTTTATGGCATTCGAGGAGACGGCCCCAGAGCTAACCCAAAATGTCCGATCGCTCGGTTTCGACTTGGATGAGTTGGTCAAGCAAAAGAAGTTAGTCATCGATTTCGTTCGCATAGAACGCAGCGAGATTGACGAGACCGGCGATTATGATCTGGAAGGCCTCTTTATAAGGCTGGGCGCCGCGATCGACGCCATTTCGGCGAAGCGGGTCGTGCTCGACACCATCGAAAATCTTTTCGCTGGGCTGCAGAATCAGGGCATTCTGCGAGCAGAGTTGCGACGTCTCTTTCGTTGGCTCAAAGATAAAGGCATCACCGCAGTCATTACCGCCGAACGGGGCGATGGCGCCCTAACCCGTCACGGACTCGAAGAATATGTTTCCGATTGCGTAATCCTGCTGGACCACCGGGTGACCGACCAGGTTTCCACGCGCCGTCTGCGTGTCGTCAAATATCGAGGAACTGCTCACGGCACCAACGAATACCCTTTTCTAATTGACGAAGACGGTTTCAGTGTTTTGCCGGTTACTTCTCTCCGGCTGCAGCACCAAGTCAGTGACGAACGTATTTCGAGCGGCATTCCTCGCTTGGATACGATGCTAGGCGGCAAAGGGTTTTACCGCGGCACCACGATTTTAGTCTCCGGAACGGCGGGAACCGGCAAAACCAGTCTGGCAGCAAGCTTCGTCGATGCCGCTTGCAAACGGGGCGAGCGCTGCCTCTATTTCTCGTTCGAGGAATCCGAGGGCCAGCTTATTCGCAATATGCGATCCATTGGCCTGAACCTGGACCAGTGGGCTAAGAAACGACTGCTACAGTTTCATTCCAGCCGCGCTACGTTTTATGGACTGGAAATGCACCTGGCGATCATTCACAAAATCGTTCAGGAATTCCAACCGAAAGTGGTGGTTCTCGATCCTGTGGGTAGCCTGGTTCAGGCGGGAAGCCGGGGCGACGCGCACAGCATGATGATTCGTCTCATCGACTTTCTGAAGCAACGGCAAGTCACGGCTTTTCTCACCAACCTCACCTCGGGCGGAGCGGCGTTGGAAAAGACCGACGTTGAGATCTCATCGATCGTGGACACCTGGCTTTTCATGCGCGATATCGAGTTGGACGGCGAGCGCAACCGGGCCCTCTACGTCCTCAAGTCGCGTGGGATGGCGCACTCCAACCAGTTACGCGAATTCCTCTTGACCCCACAGGGAGTCGATTTGCTTGACGTTTACGTGGGGCCCGAAGGTGTGCTCACCGGATCGTCCCGCCTGTCTCAGGAAGCGCGAGAAGAGGCCGCTTCCCTTGCGCGCCAGCAGGAGGCCGAGCGCAGGAATCGCGATCGGACGCGGAAGCGGGAAGCCCTTGAAGCGCGTATCGCGGCGCTTCGCAAAGAGTTTGAAGTGGAAGAGGCGGAGGCCGAAACCGCGGGCGTAGAAGACATTTCGCGAGAACAGATGATTGCGGATAATCGCGAAGCCATGGCCCGCAGCCGTCATGCCGACATGGTTAAGAACGGGGTCGCAACAAAAGGACAGAAGGGAGTACGGTGAAAAAGTCAGCAAAGGGAAAAGAGGCACGACCTCTCAGTCTGCGAGAGATAGCAGAACGGAATGAGCCAGAAGCCAACGAAGTTTGGCAGCTTCGTCTTTATGTCGCGGGGCAGACGCCGCGTTCGGTGACCGCTTTCGCCAATCTCAAGAAGATATGCGAGGAGCATCTAGCGGGTAGGTACAACATCGAAGTCGTGGACCTGATGCAACACCCGCAATTAGCGGCAGGCGATGAGATTTTGGCCATCCCCACATTAGTGCGGAAGTTACCCCAACCTTTGCGCAAGATCGTGGGTGACCTTCGCGATACAGAGCGCGCTTTGGTCGGTTTGCAGATACGCCCCGTTGCGATGGGGGAATGAAGTACGAAAGCAGAGAGTTCGGTTCTTGGCGAGGTTTATATGAATAAAGAAATGGCTGAAGTTGATCGTAGTAGGCAATTGATGGAAGAGGCTGAGCAGACGTTGCGCGCCATCCGGCATGGAGCCGTGGACGCTTTCGTCGTTGAGGAACCCGAGGGCCATCGGGTTTATACGCTGGAGGGTTCCGATTTACCTTACAGCACCCTCGTTGAAAGAATGCAACAGGGCGCGGCTATGCTGGATGCTCGTGGACATGTCGTTTACTGCAATCTCAGCTTGGCGCAGCTCTTGAGTGTTCCGCGAGAGGCGGTCATTGGGCGACTCTTGCAAGACTTCCTTGTTTCCGACGACCAGCCCGCTTACCAGCGTTTGCTGCGCGAAAATCAGGTCGCATCGAAGGCAGGAGAAATGCGCTTGCAACTCGCTGACGGGAGTCAAATACCCGCCAATTTTTCCTTTAGTCTCCTATCGCGAGACAAATCGGCAACCGGAGTTCTAATCACCGACCTGACATCACAGAAGCAGCAAACGGAGTTTGCGGCCCGTCTTCAGACCATGCAAGATGAGGAACGCAGGCGATTGGCTCGCGAGCTGCACGACAGTGTCGGCCAGACTCTAGCGGCGCTGAGCATGAACTTTGCTTTAGTGCAGGCGCAGTCTCATAAGCTCGATTCAGCCGGAGCCAAAGCTCTTTCAGAGAATGCGGAACTGGTAGAACAGGTCTCGCGAGAGATTCGTACGATTTCCTACCTGCTTCATCCACCCCTGTTGGATATCGCTGGCATTGTCCTTGCGCTTCGCTGGTACGTGGATGGATTCTCCGAGCGCAGCAACATTAAGGTAGATCTGGAAATCCCAGACGATCTGGGCAGGCTCTCGAACGAACTGGAAATCACCATCTTTCGCATCGTCCAGGAATGTTTAACCAACATTCACCGCCATTCAGGCAGTTCCACGGCTGCGATTCATCTTCATCAGGAAGGCAACAACATCGTTGTTCAGGTCCGGGATAGTGGGAAAGGTATACCTTTGGAGAAACAGCACGAGCTGATCGAATCGGGCCGAGGCGGCGTCGGATTTGCTGGAATGCGAGAGCGGCTGAGGCAGCTTGGCGGCACTTTGGCGATACAGTCCAACGCATCTGGAACCGTAGTCACCGCGAACCTTAGTGCCATAAACCGGCCATAGGCGAGAATCAGGAGCAGCGAGTAAACAAAAAGCATTCATTTCATAGCAGCCTTCTCAGGCGCGAGAAGATTCGTGAATCGCCTTCTACCTGATAGAACAGCGTCGACGCACGAGGCGCGTCAAACGAAAGGCAACGAATTTTACTCCACGAGCTCTTCATCCTGGCGGGAGAAAGACCTCTTCTGTTGTGGGAATACAGTGCATTGGAACCGAGCAGCTCCAGGTTCGATTCACAAGGGCCTAGGCCGCAGTTCCGCACATCTATCGTTAACCAAGCTCACGCCGAAGCCCAATGAATATCCAGTTTGACCCTGTATCATAGAGGGACTTGATCGCCGAAGTCGTTTCCTTGCTCTCCTACGAACCAGGAAACGACACGGATCTTCTATGGGAACGCCACGCCTGAAGACTGGCCATGATGCCGCTCGTCGCCGATTCTTGTTGGCGATGTCGGGGTTTGTCATGGCGCTCGCGCTGGTTCCTTTTTCCTTTAAGGTCGAACGTCGCCTGGAGACCGCTGTTCACATCACCGGCGGAGAATCCGAAAAAGTCAGCCAGGAACTGGCGCAGCGTTTCAAGTCTCCGTACGCCCAGCGCGTGGTTCTTGTTATCAGCGGTATTTCCGATCCGGATTCAGCAAAAGGCGCCGATACATTGGGCTTCTTAACCAGTTCATTGCGTAGTGTGCCTGGAGTGTCGGGTGCCATCTCCAGTCTGGATTGGCCAAACCCTCTGTTCACGGGAGACAACGGCGGGGCCTTGATCATCGTCGGGCTGGACCCGCACGATGAACCTGTCGAAGCGTTGGTCCCTAAACTCAGGGCGAAAGCAGACTGGATGCAAGGCCAACTCCGGTCGCAATATCCCGAGATCAAGCTGGAGATTACCGGTGAAACACCACTGAACTTCGATCTTCGCAAGGTCAGCGCAGATGTCGTCACCCGCGCCGAAGAACGAGCGATGCCGGTGACTCTCTTGCTGCTGGTGCTGGCTTTCGGCAGTCTTGTGGCCGCGCTATTGCCGCTCGGAATTGGAGTACTGTCAATCTCGATGGCGCTGGGGGCGGCGGCGCTACTTGCGCATTATCTGCAGCTGTCGATTCTGGTGCAGAATCTGGCTACCATGCTCGGCCTTGGCTTGGGCATCGACTATGCATTGCTGATGGTGAACCGGTTTCGCGAAGCATTGGCCGAGGGCTATGATCCCGGCGAGGCTGCTGATATTGCCGCCGGGCAAGCGGGGCGGACGCTAATAATCTCGGCCACGACAGTGGCAATCGGATTTTCAGCGCTGCTGACTGTGCCCATCAGCGAACTGCGCTCCATCGGGATAGCTGGCCTGCTAGTAACCGTTTTGAGCGTCTTGCTGTGTACATTCATTCTGCCTTGGGTGTTGGGTCTGCTAGGGCATCGCGTCGATGCCGCCAGAGTGCGGATTCTAGCCAGACGATTCAAAACGCGGGACAGCCTATGCGCGGCGAGTGAGCGGTGGGTGCGGTGGGGCGGCATCGTAACCCGACGGCCGTGGACCGCTCTTCTTGTCGCCGGGATCCCGCTTCTCGTCCTTGCATTCCAGGCGCGGAGAATCTCGCCCGGACTTCCGGACCGCAACTCGCTCCCGGCCACAGCCCAATCGGTGCAAGCGCTGCACACGCTTCAAGCCATGGGGCGCTCGGGTATTGTGCAGTCGCTCCGAGTGATCCTCGAGTTGCCGCCCCAGTCTCCGCCACTTTCGCCGGCCGGGTGGCTTGCCGTCAGTCGCTTAACAGAGCGCTTTCAGAGCGATCCCAGGGCGCAGGAGGTCTTATCTCTTCCGACCCTCACGGGAATGTCTGACGCAGCGGATGCTGTCGACGATGTTCCCGAGCCAATCCGCAAGAGTTTCATTAGCAACGATGGCCAAGCTACCTTGATTGAGTTGCTGCCCACCGCAACTCTTACGCCCAACGAACAAATACGATGGGTGCGAGAGGTCCGTTCCTCCGATGTCGCGGCGATCACCGGCGTGCCCGGCGCTATGCTGCTGGTTGGCGGCGTTCCCGCACTCGACTCAGATTATGACTCGGTGGTAAAAGAGCGGTTGCCGAAGGTGGTGCTTGGCGTCGTATTGGGAAGCTTGCTGGCACTTCTGATCGGGTTACGTTCTTTATTTGCGGCGGTCAAGGCAATTCTGCTCAATCTGCTCTCGGTCGGCGCCTCCTTCGGCGCCTTAGTCTTAGTTTTTCAAGAGGGCTATGGCAGCAAACTCTTCGGACTCGACGGACCGACCGGCAACATATTCCCGATCGTGCCGATTCTCTCGTTTGCCATCGTCTTCGGATTGAGCATGGACTATGAAGTCTTTCTGGTCGCCCGAGTCCTCGAAGAACGGCGGCGCGGTCTATCCGAGAGATCAGCGGTGATCGAAGGCCTGGCGCGGACGGCCGGGCTCATCACCAGTGCCGCGGCAATCATGATTGCCGTCTTCACCGCGTTTACCATAGGAAGTTTTCTAGTGATCCAAATGCTAGGCTTCACGCTCGCCGTGGCGGTGTTCATTGATGCTACGGTGGTGCGGATGATCGTCGGGCCGGCACTGTTGCAACTTGCCGGCGACTGGAATTGGTGGCCCTTTGGCTTGTATGGGGCTCCGGCATCGTCTGAAAAAGAGCTCGTCCCATGACGTCGAACCCTGTGGATCCTCTAGCGATAGCACTGCGCTTCGCAAAGACGTAACCAAGCGACTCGATTTATTTCGCTTTCTCTGCTTGAGCGCCGGACTGGCCGATGTCAAAGTCCTTGCGTCCAAGATGTGCCTTTCCCGAGCCCCCCTCGATTGCAAGAATCGACGAGCCGGGCTTGCCCTGCAGCTTTGCCTCCACTTGCGACGCAGACCAAGCGCCACTGACCTGCCGCAGCCCGTAGTAAACGAATTCTTTCTTCTGTCCTGTCCCGTGCAGCGTCTTCACCACACGTACCGGGAACAAAATGCTGCGGTCAATCCACGAGGTTACCGAATCATAGTTAGTCCGCTCCGCAGAGCCGGACGTGCTCTTAAGGACAAAGCAATCCCGCGCTCCGCATTTCTCCGATGGCAGCAGTTCCTGCCCTTTCCAAAAGAACTGGCTCTCTACCATGTCTTCGTAGGAGAAGTCCGTTCCTACGAGCGGGTCGTTCCAACGTTCGAATGGCAACACGCTGGCCGTTTTCTCTCCCGGAAGTATCGCCTCCATCGTTAAGCGCCCAGCCGCGGTCATATGCACAACCAGGCTTGTCTTCTCCGAACCAGGCCCCGCCACCTCGATTAGCAGACGCAGACCATCGGGAAACCAGTGAGCCTTGCCGACAAACTTGTAGCTCGTGCGCTTTCCACTGCCGTCCACCTGCGTGAGTCGCCCGCTCGCGCGGTAGTCCAATTTCTCAATACGCTGGCGCGAGCCAGTGAGGACGGTCTCCAGGTCAGGATTCGCCGCCGAAGCTCGCGATGGATGCAGCAGCGACAACAGCACTAGCAAAGCGATGGAGGCTTGAATCGTCCCGAAGGCACAATTCGCCCATCTGGCCTCTGGATACCGGCCAAACTGGCGGCTGCGAGAGAGCATTACGACGCGAGGCAGGAAGGTCATAGCGATTTTTACAGGCAAAGTCCGTATAGCGCCCGGCAATCGATTTTAGCAGCCTTTGCCATTCTCTTTCCCCTACTGCATGAACTGTATCGGCGGTCTCTTCGACGGGATAGCGCATAATTTTTTTCTGCATCCTTCCATCTATATGGTCATCCCATCACATGTATGACGGTCATCATATTCGATGCCGGTCACACCAAAAGGAGACGTTATGAAGCTCACAGGCAAAAAGGCCCTCATTACCGGCGGTAACAGTGGCATCGGTCTGGCCACAGCCCGGCTTTTCGTTGCGGAGGGCGCGCAGGTCGCCATTACCGGCCGCGACCAGAAGACGCTCGATGAAGCGATCGCCGAACTTGGACCAAACGCGCGTGGCTACCGCGCAGATATCACTGTTGCGGAAGACCGCAAGCGGCTCTTTGCAGACCTGGCCAAGGATTTCGGGAAACTCGACATCGTCTTCGCCAATGCCGGCATCTCCGGCCGGACGCCTACAGGCTCAACTGACGAGGCCATTTTTGAGAACGTGATCCATACCAATCTTAATGGCGCTTTCTTTACCGTTAATTCAGCGGTGCCTCTCCTGAACGACAACGGCAGCGTCATCTTTAATGGGTCCGTACATAACTATCTCGGCCAACCCGGCGTTGCCGCATATGCAGCAACCAAGGGCGGCCTCGTCTCGATGGCGCGCTCCATCGCGGCCGACCTTGCGCCACGCAATATTCGCGTGAACGTCGTCGCACCAGGCGCGACGAATACTCCCATTTGGAAGCGTGGGCCCCGCGCCTCGATACCTGCAGATCAGTCCGCCAAGCTGGCGGAGTTTTTCTCGTCTGCCATTCCGCTGGGCCGTTGGGGCGAGCCGGAAGATGTTGCTAAAGCCGTGCTCTTCCTGGCCTCGGAGGATTCCTCATACGTCAATGCGGTCGAGTTGATGGTGGATGGCGGAGTCACAGGTGCCCCGTTTGGAGCTCCCATTCTTCGCGGCTGACCGCACAGGATTAAGGCGTGGTTGCCCGTCGGCACTAATTCAACACAGGAGGGAAAATCAGAGGAAGACTCGTCGAAAAGCAAGGGCTATACAAAGCAAGGGTACGGGCTGGCGTTTATTCTTGCCCAGAACTGGCCTAAGTTTGGATCAGTTCAGTTGTTGAAGATGCCCCCGGCATCGCTAAGAGAGCATCTGCGATCCACCTCTGCATTCGACTCGCCGATGTGGAGATTTCGCGATGATTTCCACCATTGCAGCAGGGGCTTCAGCTCTGACTCGTAGGGCTTGAGGCTCTCTTTGGTCAAGAACTCCATATTCTGGAATCCGCCCTCGCGCGAGACACTGATTGTGTAAGGATGCGAATCCTCCACAACTAAGACCTTCCTGCTCGGCGGCACCTGCAGTTCGCGGAATTGCTTAGCGTCAAGAATTGCGGTAAGGGCGTTCCAGTCGGTATCCGAGAGTTGCCCTTGATAGACTTTGCGTTCCTCGTCCTTGCCCCTTTTGCGATGCGCTTTTTCAGCGTGGAAATGATGGTCGTCAAACACCAACATGCAGTACTGGTCACTGCCCAACGAGCCCGGCTGCACCTCCGAGAGCAGAACCCGCAGAGCGGCCCCCTTTTCGGGTCTGTCCGAGCCGGCGTTGGCAGCCAGGCTGATTGCCAGCAGAACACAAACAATTGTTATCGGAAGCTTCATCGAGCTTCGCTTGACCAACTGTGGGCCTCCCAGACTCTTCATTTATTGGCAGTACTGCGGTTTCGATTCCTTCAATTTATTCTTCTTTCCCATTTCGTCAAACCATTTCACAAGCGGGGCAACTGTCTTCTTATACGGTTCTCCGGTGTCTAAAAACGAATCCAATCCGCTCATGCTGCCCGACGCAGCTCCGGTCGCCGTCGGGGCTCCCGTCTTCAAGCGTTCTTTCATGAACGTGAATTGTTGTGACTCAGCGCCACGATGCACTTGCACGTCGAAGCTCTCGGCTTCCTTGAGCACCTGCGCGTCAGAGGGTAGCTCTGGTGCCTTGACATCAGTGATCTTCTTGAGTCCTTCGTCGTCGAGCATTGCCTTTAGATGCTGAAGATCGTCCGCCGACAAGACACCCTCGGCCGATTTAGCCTTGGGTTTTCCCACAGTATGTTCATCTCTCTTCTCAAAGGAATACCTGCCATCGTCGTACACCACAAGACAGGTCGAGGAGTTGGGATACTGCCGCACGTCCATTTGGTCCGAGCCATTAAGGCCGGCTGAGTATGAGTTCCTTCCATTGGATATTGCATTCGAGTCACTTTCCATCTCCGTCCGCAAACGTTGTATCTGCACTAGCGGTTTCGATTCCTGGGCGTTGGCGAATGGTGCCAGCACTAAGAATCCAAGAAGCAAAGACGACAGAACCTTACAGCAGCTTTTGCATTGGGACATGGGATTGTTCTCGCAAAGGTGTAATTGTGAGGTCTTTGGCCAGAGACTCATTGCGTTCTCAACGACAGTCAACGCGCACAGGGGGATAAAGCCAAGTTGTTAGCGCGAACTAACCGTCCTTACTTGCTTCAACGATCGCCGATCATACATGTCAAGCAACCGTTTGCCAACCCAATTGTAGTTAGCGGCCAGGCCTGGCGCGTATCCTGCGAGGTTACTCAAGTAACAGCCGATTGATATACAAATCCGCTTGGCCGCCGGATGACGGGCAAACCGGAAGTCAAGTGTTGAGAACGGTGTTTACACTCAATGAGAATTGGCCGATGAGTGGTATTGCGATTTTCAACAGTTAACGAGTGCATCCTATTTTCTCGACCGAGAGGCCCTACTCTCCGGGCACTGCGAGGAAGCCGTGGACTTTGCCGTTCTGGGTGTACTGGCCCACGAGCATGCCGGTGGTTGACCTCGCCCCGGCATATCCACCGTCGTGAAGCCTCCATTGGAGAGCAGGAATCCAGCCTCGCGAGGAGGCTTGCACAGGATAACCCTTGAAATCCAGGCCCCTGAGCCAATCCCGTCCGTTTTTCCGCTTTATCCCATAGAAGAGGCAAAGGCAGGCGGTTGCGGTAGGGGAAACTGCGGCGCCTGCAATTTGCTTCCCGCGAAACGACGTTCCAGGAGTTTAGCCATGCTGCGATCACTATTCGCCTCTCTCGTTCTTTCGTTGCTGTCGCTGGCCGCCGCGGTACAAGCCGAAGACCTTCACCTCAAGAAAAATATCTCGGTCGGCGCAAGCGTTGTCTCTTCCACGGACGTTTCAGTAAAAGGTTCGCGCGAACGGGATGTCACCCAGTCGCCCGGCGGAGACATGGTCACCATTCGGCAATGCGACCTCAAGCGCACCCTGTCGTTGAATCCACAGACTCAGACCTACCTGGTCGCGAATGATCCGCAAGACGATAGCGCTGCGGCAGCCGCGGCTCTCATTACCGGCGCACCCGCAGCCGATTCCGGCGGAAACATTACGGTCAGCAGCACGATCACCGATACCGGTGAGCGCAAGTCGCTTCTCGGATATCAGGCTCGCCACCTGAAGACGACTGTCCTTGAGCAATCTTCTTCGAACGCCTGCACGCAGGTGACTCAGAAATTCGAGATCGACGGATGGTATGCCGATCTGTCGAAGGACCAGGCCGGCTGCCAGCAGGCATTGCCTCCAATCCGGCTCAGCGAAGGCTGCCATGATCGCGTTGTCATGCACCGTGCGGGGGCTGGAAAACCTGGATATCCGCTTTCGGAGAACATCACCATTCAAGGCACCGACGGCAGTTCGACCATGGTGACTGTGCAGGTTGCCGATTTGAGCAAGCAGCCAATCGCGGCCGATCTGTTCGATGTCCCGTCGGGATACCGGCAGGTAAACTCGGCGGCTGAGATGAATGCCCCGGCGCCAGTACAGGCGGTTGCCTCGGCCCAGACTCAACCACCAACTTCCTTCGACTCCACCGGCGCGTTGCGTCAAGCCATGACCTCCGGCAATGCGGCGGCAGCCAATGCGTTGGCACAACAGGCTGCATGGAAGTCCGCCGGGCAAATGGGATTCACCGGAGGAATGCAGGGCATGGGTGGTTCTCAACCCGGCAGCACCCCCATCGCGGCTCCGCAGGCGCTGGGACCGAAAGCGGCCGGAAAAATCCGCATCGGCGTAGCTCCTCCCGAAGCGCAAGTGGGCCAGGGCAATAACGCCGGCGGCGACTACAGCACGCCAATCCGCAATTCGATCGTGCTGTTCATGAATGGACCGGCCATCGAGATCGCCGCCCTCGACTCTCACATCGCAATGCAGCTGCAGGCCGAGGCCCAGCAGAAGCAATGCGATTACATTCTTTACTCCAGTGTGGCAGTGAAGCACAGCACCAGCGGCGGCTTTGGCAAGTTCATGAAGATGGCGGCTCCGGTCGCCAGCATGATGCCAATGGCCGGAATGGGCAGCGGGATGGGCGGCGCCATGGCAGCGCAGGCAGCGGGCGCAGCGGCATCCGCAGCCGCCATGTCGGCCCAGCAACAGGCCGTGAGCCAACTCGCGGGCTTCAACGGACAGATCAAACAGAAAGATGATGTGACCGTCGCTTACCACCTTGTCCCGGCCGGGCAAGACAAGGCAGTGCTCGAGAACTCGCTCAATGCCAAGGCAAAGTCCGACGGAGAAGATGTGCTGACGCCACTGATCCAGCAGACCGCCAACGCGGTGCTGACGCAGGTAAGCAAGAAGTAAGTGGCGGGGAAGACAGGCACAAGGCAGAGAAGAAAGTTCTCGAGCCTTGTGCCCCATTGTTGCACGAGGTCGATTGACGCCTGCCCTCAATGTATTTGACAGTTACCGCCGGACAGGCTATCCTTCGCGCCCCAAGGGGCTTTTTCGACAGCGCTTGGGGGCGCAATCCGCTTGCCTCGGGAAACTTCCACTGCAGTTACGCAGCTACTCGTGCGTTGGGGCCAGGGAGACCAACAGGCGCTGGAGGCATTGATGCCTCTGGTGTACGACGAGCTGCGTAAACTTGCTCGCCATTATCTGCAGCGCGAACGCGACGATCACACTCTTCAAAGCACAGCGCTGGTGCACGAGGCCTATCTGCGGCTGGCCGGACACGACGCCCCTCACCTGCAAAATCGCGCTCACTTCTTTGGAGTTGCCGCGCACCTGATGCGACAGATCCTGGTCGACCACGCGCGCAATCATCAGGCGGCAAAACGCGGCGGGCCGGATTCCTTCAAACTGACGCTGGACCCGGAGCTTCAGCTTCCCCAAGGTCTTGAGGCAGTTGACCTCATGGCTCTCGACGCAGCCCTGCACCGGCTCAGTGCCCTGGATCCGCAACAGGGCCGTATCGTCGAGTTGCGCTTTTTCGCCGGACTCACCATCGAGGACACCTCCGAAGTTTTAGGTATTTCCCCGGCCACGGTGAAACGCTATTGGACTACCGCGCGCGCGTGGCTGCATCGCGAAATCGCCGGCGAAGGTGTGGCATGACTCCCGAGCGCTGGCAACATGTCATGCACGTCCTTGATGTCGCGCTGACTCTCGACACCGCGCAACGAGTTCCCTTCCTCGATCAAACCTGTTCCGGAGACGCCGAGCTGCGGCGGGAAGTGGAATCGTTGATCCGCTCTCATCAGGAGGCTGGCACCGGATTTCTCAATGCTCCGGCAGTGAGTTTGAAGGATACCGCGCCAGATACCAGTTCAGTTCCTCATCGAGTCGGCCGCAGAATCGGCGCCTATGACATTCGCGAAGAAATTGGACACGGAGGTATGGGCGAAGTCTATCGCGCGGTGCGCGCCGACGGGCAATTTACCAAAGAAGTGGCGCTAAAGTTGGTGCGCGGAGGAGCCGACACAGCTTCGGTCCTGAGCCGCTTTCGCAACGAACGCCAAATCCTCGCCGGGCTCGACCATCCCAACATTGCGCACTTGCTCGATGGCGGCACCACCGAAGATGGCGTGCCTTACCTGGTCATGGAACTGATCGAGGGCACACCTCTCGACAGCTTTTGCGATTCCCATCGTCTCTCTATCACTGAGCGTCTGAAACTTTTTCGCCAGGTTTGCTCGGCGGTGCAATACGCCCATCAAAGGCTTGTCATTCATCGTGACATCAAGCCCAGCAACATCCTGGTGACGGGAGACGGCACGCCCAAGCTGCTTGACTTCGGCATCGCGAAGATTGTCGACCCGGCTTCCACTGCGGAATCCACCTTCGCACACCCCATGACTCCCGAGTATGCGAGTCCGGAGCAGGTACGCTGCGAAACGATTACGACTTCCACTGACGTCTATTCGCTTGGCGTCGTTCTTTACCAGCTGCTCACCGGGCACTCTCCTTACCGTGTAGACACCCATGTCGCGCACGAACTCTCGCGCGCCATCACCGAGACCGATCCCGAGCGCCCGAGCTCCGCCGTCTTGCGCGCGCAGGAAATCCGGCGCAACGGAGAGGTCACCCATCTCGACGCTGAACATCTGAGCCACAGCCGCGGAGGCACCGCTGCGAAGTTACAGCGCCGGCTGGCGGGCGATCTCGACAATATCGTCCTGAAGAGTCTGCGCAAAGAGCCGGAACGCCGCTACGCTTCCGTCGAACAACTGGATGAGGATGTGCGGCGGCATCTTGAAGGTCTCCCGGTCCTCGCCCGCAAGGATTCCTGGCACTATCGCGCCGGCAAATTCGCGCAAAGGCACAAAGCGGGAGTGGCCACCGCCACCGCTGCATTCATCCTGTTGATCGTCGGCGTGGGCTTGGTCTTGCGCGCGGAACGCGATGCCCGCAAACAAGCTCAGATCGCAGGAGCTGAAAAGGCCCGCGCCGAGCGGCGTTTCAACGATCTGCGAAAATTATCCAACTCCCTGATTTTTGAAGTTCACGACTCCCTTCAAGATCTTCCCGGGGCCACGCCCGCGCGCAAACTGCTGCTCGACAAGGCAGTGGAATATCTCGACACCCTGGCCAAGGATTCCGGCGGAGATCCCGACCTGCAACGTGAATTGGCCTGGGGATACCAGCGCCTCGCGGTGGTGCAAGGCAACACCACGGAATCAAATCTCGGCGATACGACCGCCTCGGAAGTGAGCGATCACAAGGCAACCGCCTTGTTCGAAGCCGTGGCCAAAGCAAATCCCGGCAACGTCATCGACCAGTTAAACGTCGCCATGGGTCATCGCCTTATCGCGTTCCTTGAAGTGCTCGAACCCACTGGACGCCAGAACCTCGATCAGGCGATGGCGATCACCGACCGGCTTATGAAAACCGACGGGACCAATCCCAAGGTCAGGAGCGAGCGATCCATCGAATTTCAGAATCTGGCAATCATCCAGAACGCCGCCGGATACCGCGCCCAAGCGCTCGAATCCTTTCGGACCTATCAGAGCATGCGAATGGACGTCGAGAAAACGAACCCGGAGTACCACGGAGCGAAAAGAGGCGTAGCCATCTCGACCGCTCAGTTCGCCGAGCAACTGAGCATTCTCGGATCGCGCCAACAAGCGCTCCAACAGATGCAGTCTGCCGTTCAAATCTTCGAATTGATCGCCAAGTCTGACGCCAATCCAGATATCAAGCGAGAGCTAGCCATTTCGCAGAGCAAGATTGCTTTCATCCAGGAAATGCAAGGAGACATTCCGGCGACCGAGGCAAGCTTGCATCAGGCCTCGGTTGCGATTACGGCACTCGCCAAAAAAGATCCTGAAAACACCTTGTTTCTGACCGATCTTGCGAACCTGGAGTATGACGAGGGCCGCCTTCTCATCGTCCAGCACAAGTTTGCCGGGGGAGCGGCGAAGCTGCGCAACTCCATCAGCCAAATCGAGAACAAGAAAGTCTCGCCCGATGTGTCACTGGGCTCGTTCTACATCTGGTTGGGAGAAGCGCAGGCCGGGCTGCATGACACGCGCGGGTCGTTGCAGAGTTTTCAGAAGGCATCCACACTACTTGATATTCCCGCCGGTCGGTCGGTGTTTGATTCCTCACGCTGCGAATCGGCTACCAGTTACACAAAAGTCGGTGACAGCCAGGTGCAAGTAGGAGACTTGAAGGCGGCGGCTGACGCTTATCAAAAAGCGGTGGAGATCACGAACCCGCTGATCTCCGTCGAGCGTCAGGATGTTCCGGCACTCTACCCCGCCGCTGATGCCAACGCAGGACTGGGAAACATTTCCGCAATCAAAGCTCGACGAGCCACGGGCGCCGAGGCCGCTCGCTTATGGAGCGAAGCCCAGAGCTCCTACGAAAAAAGCCTGAGTCTGTGGCGCAGAATTCCGAATCCTTCCCGAATCAGCCCAACCGGATTCGTAGCCGGCGACCCCCACGAAGTAACTCGCCGGCTGAAGGAATGCATTAAGCTTCGCAGTGAATTCCGCGCGGTTACCCCGGGATCAATCTTGAGCCGAGTACGATAACTCAACAAAGCCATTCTTGTACGCAACCACGTTCTTTAAATCCCACCTCTTCTCCGTCAGAGAGTCCCCGAATAGCCGCAGTCCGTCGCCCAACAGGATAGGAGCTACGGTCAACCTGATTTCGTCCACCAAGCCGAGTTCGAGAAAGCACTGGGATAACATGGCCCCGCCCACCAGCCAGATATTTCGATAGCGAGGCGCGAGTTTCTCATGAAGGAGTGTCTTGAGATCGCCCGAATAGAACTCGACGCTCTTCCTTGTCGAAGGCAATTTCCGTCCTGTCACCACCACGGTCGGAATATCGCCATACGGCCAGCCCAGTTCAAGCGCGTGTTCGTAGGTGCGAGAGCCGAGCACATAACAATCGATGGCTTTGAGGAAGGCCGCAACTTCTTCCTCCGAAATCGAGACCCCGGCTTCGTACACGCTTCCAGCATCTAGCCAGGAGACACTGTTATCTTTCCTCGCGATGAACCCATCAAGGCTTGCAACCGCGTGCAGGGTTACTCTTGATCCGGTTGCATTTCCCTCGCTCGACATAATTCCTCCCTCGTCTCGGCAAAGCGAATCAAAAGATTATCGGGGAAAACCAACCTCGTGTCTTTCCAGCCCCGGCGAAACCGCGACCGTTTCCCGTTGCATTCCCCATTCCCCAGCGCTACTCTACTTCCGCTCTCGCGATCCATCCCTCCGACCTCCTTCCCTCACCCATTCCCCGCAGACTTGCTGCATAGCGTGTGCAATATAGGTGGTTTGTGCAAAAGGGCACCCTATATATAGTGTTTTCATGCTTGACCCCGGCAGGATTTCGTCGGTACAGTAGCTTCAATCTGTGCCCGCCCTATCCAGCCAGGGGACGGCAGCGCTCACATCAGGCATCGTTTTCTAACGACGGGGAATCCGTCTGGTAAACACCGTGGCCCGCGGTCCAAGGAGTCGAAGTTGCTCAAACTGAAAAAGCTGCAGATTCTCGGGTTTAAGTCCTTTTGCGACCGTACCGAGCTCAAGTTCCACGGCGACGGCGTCGCGGCCATCATCGGTCCCAACGGATGCGGCAAGTCGAATATCGCCGACGCCATCTCCTGGGTGCTGGGCGAGCAGTCGGCCAAGACCCTGCGCGGATCGCGCATGGAAGACGTCATCTTCGCCGGCACTCGCGATCGCAAGCCCACCGGCATGGCCGAAGTCTCGCTCACGCTGATCGACCCCGAGCAGTACGACGGCGCCGACGCCAACCTGCCCACCGAGATTGAAGTGCAGAACGAGATGCCCCAGGGCGATTGGGACGAAGCCTCCATCCGTGCTCAAGCCGCTGAAGAAACCGAGCGCCTCACCGAAGAAGCGCAGCCCGGCCAAACTGAAGAAGTCGAAGGCGAGCCCGCATCCGAAGTCGCGCAAGCCGAAGCCGCTGGACCTCAAGTGGTGCTTAAGATTCGTCGCCGCAAGTTCAACCAGCAACAGTTCCATCAGGGAGAGATCGCCGTCACCCGCCGCCTCTTCCGCTCCGGCGATAGCGAATACCTTCTGAATGGCAAGCTCTGCCGCTTGCGCGACATTCAGGAACTGTTTATGGGCACCGGCCTCGGCCCCGAGTCCTATGCCCTCATCGAGCAAGGGCGCATTGGCCAGATTCTCAGCAGCCGTCCCACCGACCGCCGCAACATTATTGAAGAGGCCGCCGGCATCACCAAGTTCAAGACCAAGAAGCGCCTCGCCGAAGCCCGCCTCGAAGACGCCAAACAGAACCTGAATCGCGTGAACGACATCTTCGAAGAAGTCACGCGCCAGATGAATTCGCTGAAGCGCCAGGCTGCGAAGGCCGAGCGCTATGCCCGCCTGCGCGACGAGATGCGCGCCAAGCTGCGCGTGGTGCTGGCCAGCAAGTTCGCTCAACTGGATCAAGAGAACGCGCAGCTCGAAGCCAACATCGCTTCCCTTTCGGAAGAGATGCGCCTGCAGATGGAAGTCGTGCAGGAACTCGAGTCCGAGAACACCGACCGCACGCAGCGCGGATACGCCATCGAGAACGAGCTTCGCGAAAATCGTGAGCGCCTGAACCAGATCAAGCTCGAAACCGATCGCGCCGTTGCCCAGCGCCGTCACAACGAAGAGCGTTGCGAAGAGTTGCTGGTCCGTGCCGCCGCGTCGGAAGCGGAACTCTCCCAGGCCCAAACTCGCCTCTCCACGCTCGAGGCCGAGCGCGATTCCAATCTTCAAGTCTTGCAATCCGCAGCGGCCGACGTCGCTGCTGCGCAGCAAGAACTTGTTCACTGCCAGCAGGACGCCGCCGCCGCCGCCAACACGCTGGCCGAACTCGAGCGCCAGCAGGAATCCTCTCGCGTCGCCATCATGCAGACCGTCGCATCCATCGCTTCCTTAAAGAATCAACTCACGCAAGCGGAAGAGCGCATGGCCGCCGTCGATCGCGAAGGACAGCGTCTGCAAACCGAACTCTTGACCGGCAACTCGCAGGTCGAAGCCTTCGGAGGCCAGCGCGGCCAACTCGCACTCGAATTTGAAACCGTTTCCCAGCGCGTCCGCGGACTAACCGACGAAATCGTTTACACGCGCCAGGCGCTTGAAGCCAAGCGCCGCGAAGAGTCTGACGTCAAGCATCATCTCGACGGACTGCGCGCCGAGTATGCCACCGCGCTCGGCAAGAAAGGCTCGCTCGAAGCCGTCATCGCCGAGCATGGCTACTCCACCGAATCCGTGCGCCGCCTCTTTCAATCCGGCGTGATGAACGGAGGCCTCGCCCCCGTCGGTGTCCTCGCCGACTTTCTCGAAGTCGAAGGACGTTACGAAGGCGTCGTCGAAGACTTCCTGCGCGACGAACTGAACTACATCGTGGTGAAATCGTGGGATGCGGCTGACGAAGGCCTGCGCCTGTTGCGCACCGATGTCGATGGACGCGCTACCTTCCTGGTTCATCCCGAAGATGCGCAAGCGAAGTTCTCTTTCGTCGTCGATGAGAATGCGCACCCCGCACCTCCCAATCATTCGATCGTGCCCCTGAAGAACACCATTCGCGTGCTCGACGGATTCGGCAAATCGCTTGAAGTGATTTTGCCCAAGTTGCGCGACGGATACATCGTCCCCGACCCCGCCTTTGCCCGCGATCTCGCCCTCTCGAATCCCGACGCCTTTTTCCTCTCGCAGTCGGGAGAGTGTTTCCACAACGTCACCGTTACCGGAGGCAAGCAGCGCGAGGAAGGCCCGCTCTCGATGAAGCGCGAACTGCGCGATGTCCTGCGCCTGATGGGCGATGTCGAAGCCGCCCTCCGCAACGAAGAAATGCGCGTCCTCACTCTCGGCCGCGAAATCAAGGAACTGACTTCCATGCTCGATCGCCTGGAAGAAGAAAAGCGCGAAGCCGAGAAGCAGGCTATGACTTCGGGCCACCTGTTGCAGCAACTCGAATCAGAAATGACCCGCGTCAGCGAGCGCGTCAATACTTGCCGCCATGAGTTGCAGCGTCTCGCTCTGGAACGCTCGGAGCAGGAAAGCCTGATCACCGCGCGCCATGCGGAGATCGGCGCCCTCGATACTCAGCGTGTGGAGTTAGAGCAAGGCACCGCCAGCGCACAGGCCCAACTCGCCGCGCAACGCGTCGCCCGCGACGTCGCAGCCGACAGCGCGTCGCAACATCTCGCTCGTGTCGCTGCCCTCGAAGAACGCCAACGGGCCGCGGCCGGCGTCCTGCAACGCATCGAGGCCCTGGTCGTCGAGATGGGCGAACGCGTCACCGCGCTGCGCTCGCAAATCGAAAGCTCCGCCGCCGAGAGACTTCAGCGCGAAGAAGAGAATCAGAAGCTCGCCGAACAACTGGTCGCGCTCGAAAGCGAACGCAGTGCCAGCGAGTTACGCGATGCGGCACTGCAAGCCGAATCCGAACAAGTCCGCGCCCGCCTCGCCGAGATCGACGAAGCGCTTCGCCAGACCCGCGCCCTGCTCGATCAGGCCCGCGACCACCGCGCCGAACTATCCGCCGCGCTCGCCAAGCTTCAATCCGACGTCCAATACATGTCGGAGAGCTGCCTCAACGATCTCGGAGTTCAGCGTGCCGAACTTATGGCCGATTTGACCATCCTTCGCCTGATGGGGGAGGAACTCGCCGCCGAAGATCAGCTCTACCGCGAGATGCGCACTCGCCTCGATGCCATGGGCCCGGTCAATATGATGGCCCTCGAGGAATACAAAGAGACCGCGGAACGCCATGCCTTCCTCGAAACCCAACGCAAAGACCTGCTCGACTCGATCGAAAACACGCAAGCCACCATCAAAGAGATCGACGTTTTCTCGCGCCAGAAATTCGAAGAGGCCTTCCACAAGATCAACGACAACTTCCAGGCCACCTTCAAGAAACTCTTCGGCGGCGGGCACGCCTTCATGCGCCTCACCGACGAAGAAAACAGCGCCGAAAGCGGCATCGACGTCGTGGCCTCGCCTCCGGGAAAGAAACTGCAAAACGTCTTGCTGCTCTCCGGCGGAGAGAAAGCCCTCACCGCGCTCTCGCTACTGGTCGGCATCTTCCAATATCAGCCGAGCCCGTTCTGCATCCTCGACGAAGTTGACGCGCCACTCGATGAAGCCAACATCGGACGCTTCACCGAGCTGGTCAAAGAAATGAGCGTGCAGACGCAGTTCGTCCTCATCACCCACAGCAAGAAGACGATGAGCATCGCCCCGGTTCTTTACGGAGTGACCATGCAGGAACCGGGCGTCTCGAAACTGGTTTCAGTACGTTTCGGGGCCACGGCCTAAGCCGCACTAGGGATGCGGTTCCGCCGGTGCGATCGGCTCGCTGAGACGATTCCACTCCGTCGCGCAGCCCTGACCGCCGCGATTCCAGCCGTGACATAGAAGAGACAGAACCACCGATCCTGCCAGTTGGGGAGAATTACAAAGTGAAGCACCACATACGCGCTCGTGATGAAGAGCACAGTGCGCGGAGGTCCGGCTTTCGCCAAACCAATGGCTCCCAGCAGGAGAAATGGGATCAGCACGCCACCCGCAGCGTTGCTAAGCCCCTCGCGAAAGGCGGTAGTGTAGTCGTGAACCGAGAACTGCGCCGGATTCTCCGCCGGGGCCAGCGGCGTCCCCAGGAAATTTCTGAAGTACAACATCCTAATCCCGTAGTCTCCGGCAGCGTGATTGATCATCAAGGCTGATCCCAGAGCAACAAATGCCAGTACCCCGCCTTGCCAAAGCTTGATTCGCTTCTGCATCACACAGGCAAGAAGAACCAACCCGGCGACGACCACGTTGTCGGTGCGCACAAAAACGGAAGCGAGAAGCAACGCGAGCCCTGGGGTGAGCTTCTGCTTCTCGAAAATCAGAAACAGGGAAAGTAAAGCGAACAGCGTTGCCAGAGCATCCGATCCCGCAAATCGTCCAACAAAGGTCACCGGCGGGCTGACCATGATCAACAATGACGCCGCCGCCGCATACGCAACTCCGACGTACTCCGTCAACCAGACGAACACGATCAGACCAATCAGAATGTACGACGTCGTTGAGATCAAAATGACGGCCCGCACGAGCCCCAACCCGGTCTTGCTCAGGAAATACAGAGCCTGGTTGTAAATTGGTCGGATCGCAAAGAATGGGAGATACTCGGCAAAGTGCCAGGGATCTCGCGCCCGATCCTTCTTGGAACGCACCAGATCATCCGAGCCTCCGCGTTGGCCCATCATGTCCTGATATGTGGCGCGCGGCAAGTCTCTAGCAGCGTCCGCATAAACGCGCGCATGAATCTCGACCGGGTCACGGTCTTCCATCAGAAGCGCGTTCCCCATATATCCCAAAAGGTCGAGCTGGTAAAACGGATTTCGGATGCAGCGCACAGACGCGACCAGGAGTAGCAGCAGATAAGCGGCTGCGATGGCGAGCTTACGACCATGCCAAGGGACTTGCATCTCTACCACACGCTTGCGAGAAACGTAAACTGTCGACGCCGCCCCTAGCCGCTAACCACGTGAACAGACTCTTACAGATTGCGCTTCATTGTACTACGCGGGAGAATTTCCAGTGGATGACGCCGCTGGAGACGAGCTCCATCTTTGCGTGTTTTGCCAAGACGGGAGTCCACGATCTTCAAAGTCACTCGTCCTGGTTTTTTCGCAGATCTTTTTATCCTCCGACGTCCTCAGCATTTCCACAAACGCAATCGCCCGAAATCATTGCGGAATAAGCGAATTCACTGACTTCGATTCCTGTCAATCTTTTTCGCCGGAATCCGCGCGAACGCTCACACCCATGCATGACGGAAGTCGTTGACAAAAATTTCTGGCACGCTAGAATACGCGACGTTTTCAACCTGTAAAATTCCAACATGACTTCTCAACTTCTCGATTCCGTTCTCCTGCACACCGACTTCCCGGATCTTGAGCTTTTCGCCAGCGGCAAGGTTCGTGACGTCTACCGTCTCGACAATGAGCGTCTGCTCTTTGTCGCCACCGACCGCATCTCGGCGTTCGACTACGTGCTCGCCACCGGCATCCCGCACAAGGGTCGCGTTCTGACGCAGATCTCTTTGTTCTGGTTCGACTTCCTCAAAGACATCGTGCCCAATCACTTCATCACCGCCGATGTCGACCAATATCCCGCGGCCGTGCGCAAATACGCCGACCAGCTTCGTGGACGCTCCATGCTCGTCATGCGCGGCGATATGTTCCCTGTCGAATGCGTCGTCCGCGGATACCTCTCCGGCTCCGGCTGGAAGGAATACAAGGCAAGCGGCAAAGTCTGTGGCATCGAGCTCCCGGCGGGACTCAAAGAGTCCGATCAGCTCCCTGAGCCCATCTTCACCCCGGCGACCAAGGCGACCACCGGTCACGATATCAACATCTCGTTCGAAGAGATGTGCAAGCTGGTTGATCCCGAGCAGAGCCGCCAGCTGCGCGACATCAGCCTGAAGATCTACAAGAAGGCAGCCGATTATGCCCGGACCAAGGGCATCATCATCGCCGACACCAAGTTCGAGTTCGGACTCACGCCAGCCGGAATCACGCTGGCGGATGAAGTACTTACCCCCGATTCCTCACGCTTCTGGCCGGCCGCTACTTACCAGCCGGGCAAGGCGCAGGATTCGTTTGACAAGCAGTACGTTCGCGATTACCTCGAAGAAATTCGCTGGAACAAGCAGCCGCCCGCCCCTGCTCTTCCCCCCGAAGTGGCGTGCAAGACTGGCGAAAAGTACATCGAGGCGTACACGAAGCTCACCGGTCGTGAGTTGGATGTGTAGCTTTTTAGCCGCGCGTGAGGGGCTCTCATGAGCGGTGCGGATTGGATCATCTTGGCGGTCATCCTGATCTCGGTTGTTCAGGCGGCCGCCGAAGGCTTTTTCCACGCGGCGTTCAGTATGGGCGGGCTCGTCCTCGCCTATCTGCTCGCCGCGTGGCAGTACCATCGTTTGTCGGCTTGGTTTTCCCCCAACTTGAAATCACCATGGTTGGGTGACATTGCAGGCTTCCTGATCATTTTTCTTGCGGTGCTGGTACTGGCGGGCATTGCCGGAAAGATTGCCCGCTGGGCGGTAAAGGAAGCCGGGCTCAGCATTATTGATCGTGTTTTAGGAGCTGCACTGGGCTTGGTTCGAGGTGCGCTGATCGTGTCCGTGGTGCTCATGGGAATGACCGCGTTCACGCCCACCTCGAAGTGGTTGGAAGGCTCGCAGTTAGCTCCCTATTTTCAGGTGGTGGGTCGAGCCGCGATTTGGGTGGCGCCTTCAGAGTTGCGAGGACGCTTCTACCAGGGGCTGGACCTGCTGCGTCAACGGCGAAACGATTTGCCGGGCGCGTCCGGGAAATAGGACAAAGATTTCATAACGCTTTTCATGATGGCGGCCTGAAGCCGTGTTGCACCCAGAAAGAGAGATCCTGTGAGAGACCAGCTCGAAGCCCTGATCATGCAGATGTACAAAAGCAATATTCTTTACTCGGAAGCCGTCCGCGAATTCAAGAAGCGATTTATCCTGACCGTCCTGCAAGAAAACAAAGGCAACCAGTGCCGCGCCGCCCGCGAACTCGGCATGCACCGCAACACCCTCAGCCGCACGATTACCGAGTTAAAGATCGACGTCCGCCAACTGCGCGACGGCGTCAAGCGCCCCCCACGCAGCGCCCGTGTTGCCGCCTACGACAAAAAAGCCATCCGCTAACCCTCAACCTTTCCTGACGTCATCCTGAGGCCGAAAGGCCGAAGGATCTCGCGCGCAGTGCCGGTGCTCCCCGCCAGATCTCTCGCTGCGCTTCGGGATGACGTCATCTCGAAGTTACTCACCTAGGGAGCAAAAACAAAGCCCACAGCCGAAGCCGTGGGCTCTGAAAAGTCTTCCCGGAATCTACTGCGCAGGCTTCTTATGCACCGGAGGCTTCTTCGCCCCCGCCGGCGCCGCCTTCGTCAGCAACTGCCCTTTCTCCATCGTCATCATGAACGGACTCGGCGTATACGACGCCGGCGCGCCCTCGAAATCGAGCGTCGCGCCTTCTTTCGGCATCAGCTTCGCCGGAATTGGTCCATTCATAGTTAGCGTGATATCAGCCTTCTTCGCTTCGATGTCGTCCGAGCTCTCCGCAATCATGATCGTATCCGTCGTCGCGCTGATGACTAGCCCTTCCATCTGCAGCGTCACGCCCTTGATTGCGTCCCAGACTTTGGCTGCGTCCTCCGGAGCTCCCTGCGACAACACCAGTTGCCATTCCCCGAAGCTCAACGCCTTAAGCTGCTCGGGCGTCTTGCCTTTCACGAGTCGCTGCTGCCTGCTCTGCCGGCGTCGGGGCCGGCTTGATGGTGAAGCCAGCCGGCGGAAGCGGTGTCGTGGCCGTCTGCGCCAGTAATTCGTTCCAACCGTCCTCGCCAGCGTGGTACTTCACGTACTTGGAGTGCCCAAACTTGGTGAGATCTGATTTGGCCTTCGGATCCTGTACCAGGTTGGCCGCACGCGCGATAAAGAACAGGCCATTGATGTAATCAGGAGGGGTCGCGCTCAGATAGGCCAGCGCCAGCGGGTAAATGTTTTCTACATTGTTGGGATCAGCTTCAACCGCTGCGCGCAAATATTTTTGCGCGTTCGGATAATCTTTCAGCTGCAGGGCTGAAAAGCCTGCAATCCCGTTCAGCAGTGCGGTAAAGCTCGTCTTCTGCTTCTGGAAATCGGCATCCGACACGCCGTCGGGTTTGGACATCTTTGCCACTGCGTCCAAGCCGCGCTGAGCATGCTGTTGGGCGTCCGCCCACTTTTGCGAAGCCCGCTCGTTATAAGCGATCAGTACCAGGGCTCGGGCATTGTCCGGGTTCACTGCCAGCAGACGGTTGGCGGTTTCGATCACCTTGGGCGCATTATTTGCCTGCTGATATGCGCCCATCAACAATTCCAGCGCGTCTTCCTTCATCACGCTGTTGGGATACTGCGTCAGAAATGCTTCCAGGCCGCTGACCTTGGCGGCGGCATCCTGTTGCTGCACTGCGCCCACGTAGGCGTTGTATTCAGCCGGGTCTTTGATTTCTTTCTTCTGCTGCGGTGCGGGCGCGGCTTGCGACGAGGGCTGCGCAGGTTGAGCTGGCGTTTGCGCCGACGGCGGGATACGCCCCGGCAAACGTCAACACAATAGATAACAGGGTCTTCTTCATTCAACGCTCCTTGATACTTGTTCAGGAAATCGGCGACGACAAACTTTGCCCGGGCTCGACGCCAGCCCACCCAGGTGGATCAGATCCATGAGCTTTCCGCCCATGCGTTGGGTCCGGCAAACCCGGCGCCTTCGCAAATTGCAAGGCGGCCAGAGTAGAATTCCGGTGCGTCGGATTATAAGTATGTACTGAGGCGAAGGCAAGCTTCGCGTTGTTGAGCACACCCATCCCGTATAAGTGAGATGCAAAAATCGTTTGGCAGGATGGTTCCACGCATGCCCTCCGGTCATCCAACCTTGCTGAATTCCTCGCACGTGGAGCAGATTTCGAAATGGAACAAACCAATTCTCTTTCGCAGCAAGTTGCGGTCGTCACCGGCGCGGGGCGCGGGATCGGCGCAGCCATCGCCACCAAACTCGCCAGCCTCGGCGCCACCACGCTTCTCTTTGGACGTAATCGGTCCACGTTGCAATCGACTGCCGATGCCATCGCCAAGCAGGGCGGCAAGTCCGATGTCCTTCCCTGCGATGTCACCGACCTGCATACCATCGAAGCCGCGGCTGCTTATGTCGAAAAATCCTACGGTCGCCTCGATATTCTGGTGAATAACGCGGGCATCGGAGGCTTCAACAGCCCGCTGCATCAACTGCCGCCTGATTCCTGGGATCAAATCCTGAATACCAACCTGCGCGGTGTCTATTACATGATCCGCGCCTTTACCCCGATCATGATCCGCGCCCGCTCCGGACACATCGTCAACATCTCTTCGCTCGCCGGAAAGAACGCCCTGCCCAACGGCGCCGCCTACGCAGCCTCAAAATGGGGACTGAATGGCCTTACCTATTCGCTCGCCGAAGAACTTCGCGGATACAACATCCGCGCCTCCGTCGTCTGCCCCGGATCGGTCGACACCGACCTCAGCCCGCACGCCGGAAAAGATCACAGCAAGATGCTGCAACCGGAAGACGTCGCCCACGTGGTAGCCATGCTGGTAACCCAAGCCCCGCAATCGTTCGTGAGTGAAGTGTTGCTGAGGCCAACGCAAAAGCCGTAGTTGGTCGTTCGTCGTTGGTCGATGGTCGTTGGCCAACAAGTAGCGCCGGCGTCCCGCCGGCCACGGCGAACCGCCCCAGACCGACCCCAGAAGTAGAGCGAAGCCCAAGATTCGTATCAGGGCACGCCTTCAGGCGTGCCGCAAACGATCCAACCCGACCGGCTTCAGCCGCTGCGGCAATGTTGTCTGAGAGGGATTTGACCAACGACCAACGACGACCGACCAACGACCAGATTATTTCTTAAATAGATTATCAAACGCCGCGCGCGCATCCTGCGGCTTCAACGCCGCTGGCGTCGACGTCTCTTTCTCCACCATCACGCGAATCGCGTACGACCCACACTCGTTCCGCACATCTTTCCTCGCCACGCGTTCTTTCACCGGTTGCATGCACTCAAACCGGCTCGACGGATCGAAATACGTGCACTGCTTGCACGAGTGCAATTCGAATCCGCACTTCGGACACGCCCCCAGCGGCTCAGCTAAATTCTGCAGCACCGTCCCGCATTGCGAGCAGCGCGACACGCTGCGCGTCCCCGGCATCTGGATCGCGCGCGGCCCGAACGTGTCTTTCTTCGCCGGACGCGCCCCTTCCGACTTTTCGAACTTCGGCTTCTCTCCGCTGTCCTGATATCCGCGCTGGCGATATTTTCTGTCTGACACACGCCCTCCAATTGCCGCCCATTGTCTCTCGGAACGCCCCGCTTGACAAACGTAGCCCCGGCGTCCCGCCGGCCACGGGAACGATGACCCTACGTGGGGCGGGCGCCCTCGCCCGCCAGTCGCGTAGCGGCGGCAGAGCAACTCACAGATCGATCACGGTCTCAGGCTTGCCATAGCCCCGGCCGGCGGGACGCCTGCGTTAGGGTTTGACCAACGACCAACGACCACCGACTAACGACCAATACAGCATCTACTTCCCTAAACTACGTCCTCCCAGAATTGTATTTCGCCAATACGGGTGCTACCATCCGAATAAGCTCATTGTTTCTTGGAGGTTGGTATGTCGGACCGTGATGGCAACAGTTTCGTTTGGTTTCTTGCGGGTCTGGGCATCGGAGCCCTGGCTGGCGTTCTTTACGCACCGCGTTCCGGCGATGAGACTCGCGAAGTGATTCGTGCCCGCGCCGATGAAGGCAAAGAGTACGTCCGCCACCGCGCTCGCAAGGCGCGTGAACAGGCCAACGACTGGGTCGATAAGGGCCGCGAAGTCCTGAGCCAGCAAAAAGAACAATTCCGCTCGGCCTATGAAGCGGGCCGACAGGCGTATCAGGAAACCACCGCGGGCGAACCCGACGCCAAGAACCTTTAAGGTTCTCTGCCGTTCGGGGTCAACGGGTCTCTAACGGGGCAAAGACATGGATACAAACACTTGGTTGGTCGCCTTTACCGCTGTCACCTCGGCTGCCGTGGTGATTCAGGCAGGCATCCTGATTGGGATGTACCTGGCGATCCGCAAGACCGGTGAGAAAGTCGAATCGTTGGCAGCCGAAATCAAAACCAAAGTCTTGCCGACTGCCGATACCGTGCAATCCATGCTGGTCGATCTACGCCCCAAGATCGAAACCATTGTCGGCAACACCAGCGAATCCAGCACCCTGATCAAAGCTCAACTAGGGCGCGTCGACGCCACGGTTAACGACATTCTCGACCGGACGCGCCTGCAAGTCATTCGTGCAGATGAATTGCTCAACAGCACCATGGACAAAGTGGAAGAGACGACTGACATGGTGCACCGCACAGTTGTCTCTCCCGTGCGCCAACTCGCCGGAGTAGTTCAGGGATTGAGCGCAGGCCTGGAATACTTCCTCGGCGCCAAACGCCGTCGCCACAACAACAACTCCTCCGTCCCCCAAGACGAGATGTTCATCTAGCGAACTGGATTCGTATAGCGAACTGGATTCGTGTAGCGTGGATTCGTATCAGGGCACGCCTTCAGGCGTGCCATTAAGCTCACCTCTCTGACCGCCTTTAGGCGCTGTTCTTACTTCGACTTCAGAATCAACTGCGTCCCGCTCTCCAGCTTCACATTCTCGGACATCGAACTGACCACCGATCCCTGATCGTTGGCATTCAGTTCGAATCCTTTCATTCCCACCACGCCCGTGTTCTGCACCGAGATGGCACCGGCTGGCGGCGCACTCTGCGTATCAGTATTGGGAGTCTGTGGAGTAGGCGCTCCGGCGGGACGCGCCGCTGGCGAGCCCATGCCGCTGTTGCCGCCGTATCCGCCGCTGCCGCCGTATCCGCCCGATGGCTCCCCTGGTTGCGCGGTCGCGGGATTGATGATCAACGGCTTCGCGATCGCCTGGATGTTCGCGTGAAAAGGCATGGCGCGTCCCTTGACTTCCATTTGATCGAAGGCGATGCCGATCGTCGAGTTCGCGTCGCCCTTTTGTCCCTTGGGCCTTCCCTGCACTTCGGTGACGTGGCCGGTGATCTTGCTGTCATGCGGGATGAGCACTTTGCCGTCCCCCAGCATGTCCTGCGTGGTCTTGGCCGTCACGGGATCGCCGACTTTGGCTTTGTGCGCATCGATCGACTTCGATAACTCCGCCGCCAGCACGGTACCCGCAGGCACTCCCACAAGTTGTGCGCCCCCTTCCTGAGCGATCAAGAAGCTGGAAAGCAACCATAGCGATAAAAACACGAGAAGCTTTTTCATTCGGTCTCTCCCTACGTCAATTTCACAGAAGAAGTAACGGTTCTAGATTCTTGGATGTGGAAAGTGGCGGGAGGGAAGCTTTTAGCTCTCAGCCTCTAGCCGGGCCAGCCGCTAAGTGTGGCAGTTTCGAAATCTGTTCGCTTTCGCCCTTCCATCGCCCTGCATGAAGACTCAATAACTTAGCCTCAATTTTAAGGGTTAAGATTATATCTGGGAGCAATATTTTAACGTCAGCGTTGCTGCCAGCCCGGTGGAGCCGATCAGCTGTCTCGGACACCCTTTGCCCTGGCCAGAGGTCCGATCGTCGCTCCTGCGGCTTACAGAGCCTCCAGAATGGCATTTCATGCGATGACCGAAGGCGGGATGTCGGCTTCCGAGTCTATTCCAAACCGCTATAACTACCAGTTGCGTTTTGCAACAGCAGAGGCCACGTCAAACGCAAACTCTAAAGAATCCATCCCCCGCCAACGACTACGTCTCCGTCGTAGAATACGGCCGCCTGGCCTGGGGTAATGGCGCGCTGCGCGTCGTCGAAGGTCACGAGAATCTCGTCTGCGCCCGCCATCGCAATCGTTGCTGGCGCCGCCTCGTGCCGGTGGCGAATCTTTACTGTCACCTTCATCGGCTCAAGTAAGTCCTCAACCGAGATCAGGTTCGTGCGGTGCACGCGCAACGCCTTCGAATACAAATCTTCCTGGTTGCCGACAACCACCTGCCGGGCGTCTCCCTTGATCTGGATCACGTAGAGCGGCGAACCCGTGGCGACACCGAGTCCCTTGCGCTGGCCCACGGTGAAGTTGTGAATGCCCTGATGCTCGCCGATCACTTCCCCGCTCGCGGTGACGAGTTCTCCAGCGGTATCAGGCAAGGCATCGCCCTGCTCGGCGAGGTAGGCATCGAGAAAACTCTTGTAGTCGCCGCCGGGGACGAAACAAATCTCCTGCGAATCGGGCTTCTCGGCAAGCGCAAGGCCGTGCTGCCGCGCACGCTCGCGCACTTCGGGCTTCGTCATTTCGCCCAGGGGAAACAACGTCCGGCTCAGTTGCTCTTGTGTGAGTCCGAACAGAAAGTAAGTCTGATCCTTCGAGCGGTCCGCGGGACGCTTCAACAGCCATCGCCCCGTGTTGTCATCGAAGCTGACGCGCGCGTAGTGTCCGGTAGCCAGCGACTCGGCGCCAATCTGCTTGGCGACGATCAACAGCTCATCGAACTTCAGATGATTGTTGCAGAGGCTGCAAGGGATGGGCGTGCGTCCCGACAAATACTCGTTCACAAACGGACGCACCACTTCCTTCTCGAAGCGCTCTTCGTGATTGACCACGTAGTAAGGGATGCCGAGCGTCTCGGCGACGCGGCGCGCGTCGTAGACATCGTCGATCGAGCAGCAACGTCCCTGCACCGCCTCAGGCATGCCCTCACGTCCGGCGAGCCGGCGCTGGTTCCAGAGTTGCATGGTGAGTCCGATGACCTCATGCCCCTCGGCGCGCAGCATGGCCGCAACGGTGGAGGAGTCGACTCCACCCGACATGGCCACGGCGATGGTCGTAGGAAGCATTTAGCTCTTAGCCTTTAGCTCTTAGCTTGTTTCGATGGAGGACGGGCATCCTTGTCCGTCCAGCTAAGAGCCAGGAGCTAATAGCTAATGGCTTGTTTTCTATTGTAAACCGGGCTCAGCTCGCGCAGGCGGGCCACAGTCGCGGGTATCAAGCTTAGCGCGAAATTGACCTCATCTTCCGTGTTCTGTTTGCCCAGGCTGAAGCGCAGGCTGGCGCGGGCGCGATCGGAGGGAAGTCCCATGGCTGTCAGCACATGCGACGGCTCAATCGCTCCCGAAGAGCACGCGGCTCCCGTCGAGACGGCGAGCCCTTTCAAGTCAAGAGCGATGACCAGCGCTTCGCCTTCGATGAAATCGAAATAGATGTTGGTCGTGTTCGGGACGCGCGGCGCGCCTTCACCGTTCACTCCTGTCGCCTCGATTGATTCGAGGACTGTCTTCTCGATTCGATCGCGCATGGCGGCAATCTTGGCCACACTGCCGTCGTCGAATCCCTTCTTCGCCAGTTCCGCGGCCTTCCCTAGAGCGACGATCCCGGGAACGTTCTCTGTCCCCGCGCGCCGCGAGCGCTCGTGGCTTCCGCCGTAAAGCATCGGTTGCAGAATCGCGCCCTTGCCTACGTAAATCGCGCCGATGCCTTGGGGCGCGTTCATCTTGTGTCCGGAGATTGAGAGCAGATCGCAACCGATGCGACGGACATCGATGGGAACTTTGCCCGCGGCCTGCACGCCATCGGTGTGGAAGAAGACGTCGGCCTCGGCGGCGATCTTGCCGATCTCTTCAACGGGTTGCAGCACTCCGGTCTCGTTGTTGGCGAACATGATGGTGACGAGCTTTGTGTTAGGACGCAGCGCGCGCTTGACATCGTCGGGATCGACCTGGCCTCTGCCGTCCACGGGGATGTAGGTGACTTCGCATTTCATCTCTTCGAGGCGCTTCGCGGAATTTAAAACCGCGTGATGTTCGATGGTCGAGGTGATGACGTGGTCTCCGGCCTTAGCTATACCGAAGACAGCGAGGTTGTCACCTTCCGTGCCACTGCTGGTAAAAACGATTTCCGTAGGCCGGCAACCGAGCAACGCCGCTACCGATTCGCGAGCGCGTTCGACGGCCGCGCGCGTTTCCTGTCCATGATGGTGAATGGACGAGGCGTTGCCGAAATGCTCTCCGAAGTAAGGCCGCATGGCCTCAAAGATCTCGGGCAGCACCGGCGTGGTGGCGTTGTTGTCGAAGTAGACTCGACGCATGATTCTATTCTACGGGATTCGGGTGGAAAGCCTAAGCGAGAGGGTTCGCGGCATCCCACCTTTGCAAAAACCGCAAAGGTGGGGCACCCAAATTCTGACTTTCTACTTCCCTTTCGGTTCGGCCTTCATGGCCGCTTCTTCCTTCACGTAGTTCGCGCTCAACGTACCCTTCTTGGTCGCCAGGTCGAGCAGCGTGGGATAGAACTGCACGAATGTCGTATCGACCGCCGCGTGTTGTTCGTGGCACGAATAGCAGGACGCCTCTTTCGGAACCATCTTGGCCGGTCCGTCTCCGTCAAAGCCGAAAAACGCCCAGCCTCCGTGCGCGCTGTCTTTCACGTGGACTTCGCGTCCCATGACCTCCGCAGTCTGGTAGTTGCCGCTCTTGTTGATGGAGGCTTTGGTTCCCGCCATCCGCGCTTCAAGCACGAGCATGGTCTTGTCAGGCCACGTGCCGGTTTCGAGGAAGGAGTGGTAGGCGTCGGGATTCACGAAGACATTGTCGAACATGGAGTGGTCCATGCCCGCCGTCGGCGAATAACTCATGTTGACGCCCGAAGTCAGGTAAACCCATTCCCGGTAACCCGTAGGGAACATTAGCTTGCCGTCCGGCGTATAAGACGGTGTCTGGCTCTGGGCCGCGGCCGGCAGAACGAACAATATGCAGAGAAGTATCCACATACGCATTGAACCTTCACCTCGTAGGACTATCAAATTTCTACGACCGGAGTCTAATCGAGGGATGAAACGCTGTCTTGAACAAAGGCAACCTGGAGGGGCACATGGCAGGTAACCAAGGAGAGGCCTTGGCGGCGGGAAGTTTCTACGGAGCCATTGGCGGGAAGCGCGAGTTGGGCGGAGCGATCTTTACTGATGTGTGCCACGAAACCCCGCGGAGGCTCCCCAAGCACTCTCACCAGTTGCCGTTCTTCGGCATGCTGCTGGGCGGAAGCTATCGCGAACAGTATGTGCACGAGGAGCGGTTCTTCGGACCGTTCACCCTCATGTTTCGTCCCGCAGGCGTGCCGCATCAGGATGAAATCGGTCCGCAGGGCGTGAAGTTTTTCGAGATCGAGATTCTGCCGGAGTGGCAGCGGCAGTTGGCAGGGTTGGAGACGCCTTGCGAGGATTTCGGCGGCGGTCAGCTGCTCTGGCTGGCGATGAAGTTGTTTCGCGAAACGCGCGGTGCGTGCGATGAATTGAGCGTTGAGAGCCTGCTGGCAGAACTGTTGGGAACTGTCGCCAACTCGCGGGAGAGTGCGAAAGACGCGCCGTCGTGGTTGCGACGGGTGAAGGACAAACTGGAAAGCGAATTCTGCGAGCGGTTGACGCTGGATGAGCTAAGCGAAGAGGCGGAGGTGCATCCGGTGCACCTTTCCCGAGTTTTCCGCCGCTGCACTCGCGAAGGCATTGGAGAATATGTGCATCGCCTGCGCGTCCGGGCGGCGTGTGAACAGATGCTGAAGGCGGAGACAAGCCTGACGGATCTTGCCTTAGAAAAAGGCTTTGCCGACCAGAGCCACTTCACGCGTGTGTTTCGCCGGGTGACGGGCATGAGTCCGGGAGAATTTCGGCGCACCGTGGTTTCCGCTTCTTCTTGAAATCCTCAGTTTTTGTCATCCTGTGAGGAGTTGCGATGGCGCTTTGCTCCAGCGGAATCCCACCTTTGCAAAAAGCGCAAAAGTGGGGCACCCGGAGTTCAACGGAGGAAATGCAGATTCCTCACTTCGTGAGGAATGACAATGGGATTTGGATTCTATGCTCTTTGCAGAACCGGCGGGCTCGCTGCCCCTTTCTTTCTCAACAAGGCCGCTGAGATGAGGGTGACGACCAGGTCAACTGGAAAGGGTTCCATGAAGGTCATGGCGATGTTGTATACAGGGTTCTTGTAGCTCTCCTTAAATTCCTGCATTTTCTTTGTGGTCTCGTCGATCTCCTTCTGGCTGGCGCCGGCGGCTTTCTGTTGCTCGACCATGTGGGCGGCGTACTTGTCGGCGAAGTCGGGCATAAAATAATAATTGACGATCTCCCACGTGCCAACATAGCAAGCGCTTGAGATCAGCGCGATCAGGATGCCTACGGTAAAGCCGCGTCCGAAGGTCAGTTGTCCACCGCTGACGTTCTCACGGTAGGAGCGCACGCCAAAGTAGATCAGCAGGGCCGCGAGCACGATGGTGGTGTAGCCGAGGATTTCGGCCTTGCCGTTGCTGAGCTTGTTCTCGAAAGGGAGGGCGGCCAGCATCATGGCTGCCATGACGGCGCCAGAGAGCAACCCGAAGGTCAGCACTGTCTTTTTCATCGAATCTCCTTGTGTGAAACCGCGTTCACTGGGCGCACAGTAGCGGCGGGCGGGAAAGATGTCGTCCTACTTTCGGGTGATTTTGCGTTTTGCGGAGCAAAATCATCCTTTCGGGTCACGGAATCAACCGGTTTTCCTTGCCGATCTGCACCGCCTGGGTTCTCCGCTTGGCGCCGAGCTTATCGAACAGGCGGCTGGAATGGGTCTTCACCGTGTTCTCGCTGACAAACAACCGGTCGGCGATCTCTCGGTTGCTCAGGCCGCTGGCGATGAGGCCGAGGATCTCTAACTCGCGGGGCGTGATGGCAAGTTCGGTGACACGCGCCTCGTTGACCTCGAAAGGGCCGGTGACCGCAACTTCCTTGACGATGACTTCGGGTTTCTTGCGGGTGAGAGTCTGTCCCAGCCAGATGCCGACGGCGGCAAACAGGGCCGCAACCAGCGCGCCGTAGATTTCGAGCGAATGTTCGACGACCAGGAAGCGGTACTCGGTCCACTTGAGGACCGCGATCAGCACGCCTCCGCAGAGACCGTAGAGAAGAATGTCGCGTATAGCACGGCGGCGCGCGGTCGAATCGGATTCGGTGGTCGAATTCACGGGACAGGCCATGATAGCCGAAGAATCCGACCGAAGACCGGGTATACTGAGACATTGCACGGAGGTGGAGCATGCGCCTTCCCTGTTTGTGCCTCGTGTCCGTTCCGGCGCTAGCGGTTACTCTGGCCGCGCAAGATCTCCCCCAGCAACCCAAGAGCGGAGCCAAAGTCTGCGTTGCGATCGTGGGAAACGCCAGTTCAACCTCGGCCTTCGTCGAGCGCATGACGGAGCGTTTAACCAAAAGCCTGAAGCAGGACAAAGTCAACGCCGTGGCGATGGAATCGCGGACGACGGAGAAATATCCGCTGGAGTTGAGCAGCGATAACGGCGACGAATTGAAGCTGAAAGAATGCGATTACGTTGTGCTCTCACTGATTCGCGATCCGCGGCAGCATCCGTCTGAACCGCAACCGCCGCAGATCGCAGTCGGTGGCCGCGTTCCCAGCGTCGATGCCAGCGACTCGTGGTCGAAGGGCCCCGTATACCGCGAGAACCTGGAAATCGCCATCGCGGTGTTTCGTATCGGACGATTCAAGCCCGTGTTAGATACTTACATCCTGGAAAGACCGGCCTCGAGCGTTTCTGACACATTGTTTCAGGCAATGGATCATGAAGCGAACCGGGTCCAGCAGGAATTGAAGAAGAAGTAGGCTCCAAGGTAGCATTACTTCTCTTTTTACCAAGGACAGAAACCATGAGATCAAGGCCCACCCTGCTCGTCGCGCTGCTTACCGTATGCGCGACCTTAACCGTGCACGCCCAGATCCCCTTGAACACACCTGAGGGAGTGGTGTTTGATAGCGCCGGCAACCTTTATGTTGCGAACTACGGTTCCAACCAGATCCTGATTTACAACCCAGCACTGGTGCAGACCTCCTCGATCAGTGAGGGATTGTCCGGTCCGAATCGGTTAGCTTTCGATTCCGCAGGCAATCTTTACGTCTCAAACGGGAAGAGCAATTCGATCACGGTTTATGATCCGAGCGGGAACCAAATCACATCGAAAACCATCACGAATCGGGTCAATCGCCCTTTAGGGGTAGCGGTCGATTCTTCCGGGAACGTTTTCGTCTCGAATAATGGCACCAATAACATCGCCGCCTATACAGCAGACGGAGTTCTCATCGGAACGCTGAGTCGGGACAATCATCACCGCTTCGTCGCACCCGGTGTCATGGCGATCCTTGGTCCAAACATCTATGTCGGGACGGGACCGACAGCCGGCCAGAGCTACACCAACAGCTACAACATTGACCTGCTCTTGACCGGACATGCGAAAGAAATTCAGACGTATTTCGATACGTTCGATGAAGGGCCGACTGGAATCGCTTTCGACTCGGCCGGGAACGTCTATATCGATTATTTCTATACCGGCACCGCGGTGAAATACAGCCCGGTCAACAACATTTTGCTGACGATAAAGTATGCCGACTACGGTCAAGGCGAGGGCATGGCGGTCGACTCGCAGGGGAATATTTATATCCCGTTCGGAGCAAACACGATTAACGTCTACAACCCGGCGGGGACGCTGATTAACACACTGCATTAAATACAAAAGGCTCCGCGAAGGCGGAGCCCTTCCGTAAAGCGCTTCCTACTTCCCTACCGCCGATCCAACTGAACATACTTCTGCGGATACGCTGGCCCGATGTAGTCCGCACGGGGGCGGATCAGGCGGTTGTCTTCGAGTTGCTCGATGACGTGGGCGGTCCATCCGCTGACGCGGGAGACGGCGAACACCGGGGTGAACAAGTCCACGTCGATGCCCAGCGTGTGATAGGTCGAGGCCGAGTAGAAGTCCACGTTGGCGTTGAGTTTCTTGTCGGCCTTCACGAATTCTTCGATCGCGTGCGAGAACTCGAACCACTTGGGTTGTCCGCTCGAGGTTCCCAGGTCGCGCGACATGGTGCGCAGGTGCGTGGCCCGCGGATCTTCCGTGTGATAGACGCGATGGCCGAACCCCGGCACTTTCTTCTTCTGGGCCAGCATGCCTTTGATGTATTCGACGGGATCGGCGCCGGACGCGTCAATCGCTTCAAGGATACGGAACACGGCTTCGTTGGCTCCGCCGTGCAACGGGCCCTTCAATGCGCCAATCGCCGAGGTCACTGCCGAGTGCATATCCGACAAAGTCGCAGCAGTCACGCGCGCGGCGAACGTCGAGGCGTTGAGTTCGTGATCGGCGTGCAGGATCAGCGCGATATCAAGCGCTCGTTCCGCCGTCTTCGAAGGATGCTTGCCGTTCAACATCAGCAGGAAATTGGCGGCGTGCGAGAGAGCGCGATCCGGTTCGACCACCGGCTTCCCTTTGCGGATGCGGTCGTAAGCGGCAACCACCATAGGGATCTGCGAGGTCAGGCGGATGGCCTTATGGAAGTTGGCGTCTCGGTCATTGCTCTTCTCTTCGGGATCGTAGAAAGAGAGCGCGGAAACGATGGTACGCAACACGTCCATGGGCAGCGCGTGCTTGGGCGCCAGTTGCAGACGGTAGATGATGGAAGCATCGAGCTTGCGCTCTTCCGCGAGACGTTCGCGCAAATCATGCAGTTCACTGCGGCTCGGCAGCTTGCCGTACCAGAGCAGGTAGCAGGTTTCTTCGAAGGTGGAATTGTCGGCTAGCTCATGAATATCAATGCCGCGGTAGGCTAAAACGCCCTGATCTCCGTCGATATAGCAGATGCTGGAGGTGGTGGCGACCACTCCCTCGAGCCCTTTCGGAGCATTGGTGGTGAGGCTGGACATGGTACCTCGCTCGCGCTTCCTGGATATTGGCGTTGTGGCTGCACGGAAGGAAAAGCGTCGTGCGGTCGCAACTCACTTTTATACGCCAAATTTACCGACTTTCCAACCCGTGTCCAGTGACCGGGGTCACTGTAGGTTGTCACTCGGTGCAACCGGGCGCTAAAGCTCCGGGAAGCGCTGCACCACCCGAAATCCTGTTTACGATGCAAGTTCCGCGGCCCGGCGCGTTCTTGCGATGGTGAACCTAAAGGTACATGGACAAGTGGAAAGCTCTCGGCCCGGGCACGGTCCGCGGTTACAATCGTTGGGCATGCGCTGCTTCACGCCCATCTTGGCCGTTGGCCTCCTCGCGATTTCTGGCTGGGCGGCCGACGATCCCCCTGCGGGCGTGCCCATCCTGCCTTGCGGTCAGGGAGCCGCCGATGGTCCCAATTGCGCTCCATCCAAGCAGGATCTGAAACAAGCGAAAAACGCCTACCAGCGCGGGATCAAACTGGCGAAGGCTCACCATCTCGAGGAGGCGGTCGCGCAGTTCGAGAGCGCGTCGAAATTGGCCCCCAAGAATGTCGACTACGTCACCGCCCGGGAACTAGGACGCCAGGATCTGGTCTCGCAGCATCTGCACAATGGCAACGACGAACTGCTTCAGGGACGGCAAGTGGAAGCATTGGCGGAGTTCAGTTCCGCGTTACGCGTCGACCCCGAAAACCACTTCGCGCAGGTGCGAATGCAGGACGCGCTGGGCGAATGGGCTCCGAGGGAACAGGCACGCCCAACGGTGGTTGAGTCCGCCGGGCAACTTGAAGCGTTCCCCGATCCAGTGCGCGCCGATTTTCATTATCAAGGCGACTCAAAAACGTTGCTGGCGCAGATCGCCACTGCCTTCGGATTGACCTCGACCATCGACGATTCCGTCACGGGCCATCCGGTGCGCTTCGATGTCACGAATGTTGACTTCAGCGCGGCGATGCGCGCCGCTGGCGTGGTCACGAAGACGTTTTGGGCTCCGCTGGGCGAGAAGCAAATCATCATTGCGCCCGACACCACCGAGGGACACCGGCAATTCGACCGCCTGGGCTTGCGTACCTTCTGGATTTCCGGTGCTACCACGCCCACGGACCTGACCGATGTGGTCAACACTTTGCGCACGGTATTCGACATCAAGTTCATCAACCAGCATCCGCAATCGAACACCATTACGGTACGCGCTCCGCAACCGACGATTGAGGCGGCCACACGGTTTGTGGAGAGCCTGGGCGATTCGCGGCCGCAGGTTCTGCTGGACATCAACCTCTACGAAGTCAGCCACACCGTGATGCGGAATATTGGCGTCCATGTGCCCAACCAGTTCAACCTCTTCAACCTCCCCGCAGCGGCATTAGCCGGACTGGGGGGACAGAATATTCAGCAACTGATCAACCAGTTGATCTCCGGCGGTGGCATCAATCAGGCGGGTTCCAGTTCGTTATCGGCGCTGCTGGCGATGTTGATGGGCGGCGGGCAGAATTCGATCTTCGCCAATCCTCTGGCCACCTTCGGAGGAGGCCTTACGCTTTTCGGCCTCAGCCTCAATACGGTGATGGTGCAGTTGGGAATTAACGAGAGTTCGGTGCGGCATCTGGAACACGCGACTCTGCACGTGGCTCAAGGGAACGAGGCCTCGTACAAGGTCGGTTCACGCTTTCCGATTCTGAACGCCAGCTTCGCACCGATTTTCAACACGCCTGCGATCGCGCAGAACATTCAGAACAATACTTTCCAGACGCCGTTCCCGTCGTTCAACTACGAGGACATCGGGCTGACGGTGAAAGCCAAGCCGTCCGTCAGCGCGAATAACGACGTCAGCCTGCAACTGGAAATGGAGATACGCGCTCTCGGCACGCAAAGCATGAACGGCGTCCCGGTCATTTCCAATCGCGAATATAAAGGCGGAATCACGCTGATGAACGGAGAGCCCGGTGTGATCGCGAGCGCCGTGAACCGGACGGAATCGCGGAGCCTGGCTGGAATCCCGGGATTGGCACAGGTGCCGGGACTGAATCAGGTGATGGCGTCAAACATGAAGGAAGATGACGACGACGAACTGCTGATCGTGATTACGCCCCACGTGATCGCCAATACCCAGCACCCGGAAGATGCTCGGATTTGGATTGGAAGATAGAGTTCGGACCTCAGACCTCAGACCTCAGCCGAAGGCGATTGAACTGGGTACTGAGTACTCACTTCTCTTTGGCGGCGAAGTCCACGATTTTCTTCAGCGTGTCGTAGTCCAATCCGCCGCCGACCTTGCGCCCGTTAATGAACATGGTCGGGGTCGAGTTCACGTCGAATGACTTGCCGAGCGCTTCGGATTTTTCCACGCGGGCCACGGTTTCGGGTTTGGCGGCGCAGGCGGCGATGTCCGATCCTTTGACTCCCACTTTGTCAGCCAAGGCGGTCAGCTTCTCGTCGGCGTTGCCGGCGTTGATGTCAGATTGCGCTTCGAAAACGCTGTCCACAAACTTGAAGAAATTGTCGCTCGAACTGCGGCCTACACAATCCGCGTACGCGGCGGCTTTCGATGACCAGTCATGATTGGGCAGCGGGAAATTCTGAAATATCACTCGCACATTCTTGTCTTCGCTGAGCAGCTTGTCGAGGGTTGGCTGTGCCTCCTTGCAGTGGGGACACTGCAGGTCACTGAACTCGACGATGGTGACCGGAGCGTCGGCCGGTCCGCGCGACGGGCCGCTCGCGCCCTTTTGCACTTCCCGAGCGGTGGCCGCGAATGGTTTGACTCCGAATGGCATCAACTCGCCGGCGACGGCGTGCTTGCCATCAGCAGTTACGTAGAAGCGAGCACTCTGCGGCCCTTGCGGTCCGGTGATGACCAGCTGCACTTCCGACAGTCCTTCGGCCGACGTGGGCTTGATGCTGATGATTTTCCAAGTGACCCCCGACTCGTAGCCGAAGGTCTGCTGCATGAAGCCGTTCACGGCCTCCTCGGAGGGTAAGCCTGCGGTCGACGCCGGCTTGGCGGAGGGGGCGTGAGCTGGGGCGGCGGGCTTTTGTTGCGCGACGGTCAGCGTCGCTAAGAGAAGAACCATCAGGATGAATTGACGTTGCATGCAATCCTTTCAAGTGTGCTGGATGATCTAAAGATCGGCTTTAGCGATCGGAAAGCGTCTCCCATATCCGAACGCCTTGGCGGTAATTTTCAGTCCCGGGGCGGCTTGCTGGCGTTTGTATTCGGCGCGCTCCACCATGCGAATCACCTTGCGCACCAGTTCGAGATCAAAGCCGCGCTCTTCGGCGATTTTTTCCGCCGGATGGGAATCTTCCACGTAGTCTTCGAGAATCGCGTCGAGCACGTCGTACGGCGGCAGGCTGTCGCTGTCTTTCTGATCAGGACGCAGTTCCGCTGACGGGGGCTTCTCAAGGCTAGATTGAGGAATCACTGGCCGCCGCGAATTCACGTAATGGCTTAATTTGTAGACTAGGGTCTTTGGGACATCGGAGATGACCGCCAGGCCTCCCGCCATGTCGCCGTAGAGGGTGCAATAGCCAACGCCGAGTTCGCTCTTGTTTCCGGTGCTAAGCACGATCGCGCCAAATTTATTCGACATCGCCATCAGCAGACCGCCGCGAATGCGCGACTGAATGTTTTCTTCGGTGGTGTCTTCTTTGCGTCCGGCAAAAACGTTCTTGAGGGTCTTGAGGTAACTTTCAAACGGCTCGGTGATGCAGAGGAGTTCGAAGCGAATGCCAAGGTTTTTCGCCAGTGCACGGGCATCGTCGATGGAGCCCTGCGAGGAATATGGACCCGGCATCCCGACCCCGATGACATTCTCTGGACCCAAGGCATCAACAGCAATCGCCGCGGTCAGCGCAGAGTCTATGCCGCCGCTCAATCCGATGATCACCTGCTTGAATTGGCATTTGCGCACATAATCGCGGGTGCCCAGCACCAGTGCGGCGTACACCGTGGCCTCTTCGCCCTCGATTTGCTCGTGAACCTCTCCGGTGAGCTTGTCGGAGTCGAAATAGATCAGGTCTTCCTCGAAAGATTTTCCCCGCGCGATAACTTCTCCTGCCGGATTCAGAACCAGGCTGGAGCCATCGAAGATCAGGCTGTCATTCCCTCCGACCTGGTTCACCATGGCTACAGGCACACTGTAATTGCGAGCAATGCTTGCCAGCATGTTGCGGCGCACATCACGCTTCCCCAGCCAGAACGGGGACGCTGAAATATTCAGCAGGAAATTGCCTCCGGCATGAACCAGAGACTCGACCGGATCGAAAGTGTAGAGCCTTTTATTCCAGTAATGCTTGTCGTTCCAGGCGTCTTCGCAAATGGTGAGGGCCATCTGCTTGCCGCAAAATGGAAATAGCACCTGGCTGCGAGCGGGAGCGAAGTTCCGCATCTCGTCGAAGACGTCGTAGGTAGGCAGCAGCATCTTCGATTGCAGGAAGGCGACGCGTCCGTCTTTCAGCAGAGCGGCGGAATTCATGACCGACTTGCCGGTTTCCGCCTGCGCCGGAGTCACCAATCCGCAGATGACGGCGATGCCTTGGGTATCGGCGGCAATGCGCTCCACCGATTCACGATTGCGAGCGACAAAGGACGGCCGCTCGACCAGATCGCGGGGCGGGTATCCGCAAACGGAAAGTTCAGGAAACAAAATGAGCCCCGCGCCCGCCGCTTGCGCGCGGCGCGAGAAGTCGATCATCTTGTCAGCGTTGCCTTGAAAATCCCCGACGGTGGGATTGATCTGTCCCAGCGCAATCTTCACTCATCCAGTGTAAAGGCTGGCGGAGGGATGCGCCAAGTCAGCTGCTAGCTTTTAGCTCTTAGCCTTAGCTCTTGACTGCGCATCCCCACTTCGGTGTGATTAGCGTGCGTCAGAGAGAACGAATATGAATTCTTTCAAACGGATAGCGACCATTTTTGTTTTGAGTGGGTTAATGGGATGCTCTCAAACAAACCCTTCGACGGGACCGGCGGCGGAAACGAAGGCGGCTTCGCCCCCGGCGGGTACCGAACTTGCTCATCTTTTCAGCCGCGCGTGGCGCTTTTCTCCTTCGCCATCCGGGCCGGCGGCGGGATCTCTCTACGTGTTTCTGCCGAATGGGACGTTGCTGGAAACGTCGTGCGTGGAAACGTATCGGATCGCGACGTGGACGTCGGACGCGGCTAATCCCATGAAACTCGAGATTCAGGAAGACAACCGTCCGGCATTTGCGGCGACGTTTTCGGTGGCGGACAATAATACCTTGCACATGACGCAGGCCCTGATGCTGGGACCGCGCGAGGTGAAAGAGATTACGCTGACCGGGATGGAGAAAGAGTTTGTCTGTCCGGATGCGAAGAAGTAGGAATGATTCGGCTTACGGCGAGCTGAGATGCGTTCGTGAACTTCGTTGGGAAGGGCACGACTTCTTAGTCGTGCCATCACGACGTTAACGAATTCGCGCTTTAGCGCCTGAGGCTTGGTGTCGCCGCTAACATTAGGGAAGCGGGCGTTTCGCAACTCGCACCTGAATCAACACGGGGGCTTTGCGGCACGACTAAAAGTCGTGCCCTTCCCAAAACCATCTCATTCCCCGTCGCGGTGCCGCAATGACTTAGTGTGGCGGCCCGGAAGCTGGGCCCCCGCCACCTGGCGCCGTCGGCGGCGCGTCGATCGGCACCGGCGGCTGCGCAGGCCGAATCGTGGTCGGAGAATCGTTGTCGACCGGCTCCCCAGGCCTGCGGAGGCTGGGCGAGTTCAGCGGCCGGCTTCCCCCTTGATCGGGAGCCTTCGCCAGACTCGGTTGCGGCTTCGTGTCCACTTCTTTTTCCGTGCGGACCATCTTTTCGCCGCCCACTTTCATAGTCTCCACGCGAATGACTTCGTCGCCCACAAAGCGTACGAAATCGACGTCCTGCGGAGGCTCGCCGTAAATCCACTCTTCGTATTCGGTATCGCCTTGCTTCTCGCGCTCTTTCTTGGGCGGACGTCCTTTGGCGAAGATGACCATCTCGCGATTCATGCCCACGAGAACGTGGTGATCCTTGATCGCTTCTTTGACTTTGGGGGGAACGGTTTCCAGATAGGCATCGAGCGGCGACTTGGAATCGAAATCGAAGACGGGACGCAGCATGTCTTTCAGTTGCCGCGGGCCCAGGTCGGGAACGTAATGATCGAAGACCAGGTCGACGTACGATCCCCGGGGATTGGCTTGTGAATCGGAAGGCGCGAGCGGGACTTCACTGCTGGCTCCCACGATGGTGATGTGCTGGTACCACTTCTGCCGCCGCACTGGGCCGCCGTTGATCTCGAAGTGGATGCGATTGTCTTTGATGACGATATCGCTGATGCGCGCCTGATCGCCGGGTTTGACCGCCGGACCCCACATGGCGATCATCTGCTCGAGTTCCGGCCCCTTGGGCGTGACCTGACCGTCTTTCAACGTCAGACCTTTCTTTCCCATCGGAAACGGAGAACGGATGTAAACCAGTTCGGAATTGAACGCGCGCACCAAATCCATGCGCGTTTCCTTCGACATGGGTGGAACTGAATTCTGTGGATCGCTGGAATAGGCAGTCGCGACGAGGTACGAGGCGACGAACAGGGCCGGTAGACACCTTGGCTTCATTGCAACACCCCGAGCCGGGCTACGGCTGATTATAGCTCGGTTTCATGAAAGTCAAGCTCGGCTTTTCTGCATTTTTCCGTTAGAAAACCCTCACGCCCGACCGGGCTATTTGCAGGGGCAGCACGCTTCCTCCCTCGGCGCCGATGGCCGTCGCCACCCGGCTGGCCGCACCTTCTTCCACCATGAAAATCACGCATCCCCCACCGCCAGCGCCACATACCTTAGCCGCGACCCCGCCATTCTTTCCCGCGACCGAGATCAGTTTGTCGATGAGGGGGGTGGTGATTCCGGGAATATTGGTGCGGCGCAGCTTCCACTCTTCCCTAAGCAGATGGGCGACTTCTGTCCAGTCCGACTTCCCCAGGGCGGCGTGCATGGCTCGCGCAATCCCGCAGATCTTCTCAAAGTTGCTGAAAACACGCTTGTCCCCATTGATATGGGCTTTGAACACCTCCCAGTTGTTGATGCCCGACTGCCGCGGCGCCCCGGTGTAAGCCAGCACGAAGCGGGACTCCATCGCGTCAAGTTCGACGGGCACGGCCTCACGATGGATACCGTCAGCATCGAGATGGATCGCGCTCACGCCTCCGTATAGCGCGGGGTAATAGTCCTGGCAACCGGTAGGCACCTGAATGATCTGAGCTTCCACGTTCTGAGCGATCACCCGCATCTGCTCGAGGGTCAGGTGGCGATTGGTGAAGCGGGCCAGCGCCGCGGTCGCCGCGATCATCAGGGCGGAGGAGCCGGAAATTCCCGCTCCCGCTGGAGATTCCGAGTCAGTCTCCATCAGCAATCCTTCTTTGGGGGCGAAGAATTGAAGTAGACGCGCGGCCAGCGGAAGGCGGAACTTGCGCTTGCGCCGCAATTCATCGAAATCCCGAAACTGCTCTGTCTTTCGAGTATCGAGCGAGCGCAACTGAATGCGCTTCCCTTTCAGCGGAGTGATCTTGCAGGTGGTTTGAATATTCAGCGCAAGATTCAGCGTCAGGGCGTCATTGTGAAAAAGGTACAGTGGCCAGAGATCGATGGTTCCTCCGGCGAGATCGGCCCGGCAGGGAGCCTGCGCCACGATCGAAGGACCGCCAGAATCGGGAGCCTTGCTCGGCATGGCACTGTTTGTATCACGCGGGAGTCTGCAGCGGTTTTCCCTGAACCTCGAGAATCAATCATTGTGTTCAAAGATCCGTGAGCATCCACGGAATCCGTGGCCCGGTTTTTTCGACAGAACGCCCCATCTCTGTCATTGACAACCGGTCCGCTTTGCCTCACACTCGGGCGCAACACGCTACAACAAAGGTTTCCAGCCCGCCATATCGATCCCAACTCTGGCCGATTTGGGTACGCGACCTTATGGCCTCTACCCCGTTTCCGCCTTCACCCTCCCCCGGGGTGCCGGGAATACCCACACCTGCGCTCTCCCGGGAAGAACGTCAAACTTCGCCTCGACCTCAACCGGATCCGATGACCATCTTTGCGACGCTGCGTGCGGCGATTGCCGCGGATCGCTATGACGCCACGGTGGTGCTCGGTGCCATTGCGGAATCGGCACAAGCGCTTACCGGCGCGACTTCGGCCGCTTTGGCAATGCGCCGGGATGGCTTGGTGATCTGTCGCGCCCGCAGCGGCGATATGGCACCGGAGGTAGGCTCGCGGCTCAGTGTCGATTCCGGCATTTCGGGCGAGTGTCTGCGTACCGGCAAGGTCTTGCGCTGCGATGACACGCTGAAGGACTACCGCGCCGATCCCGAAGTCTGCCGGCGGCTGGGCCTCCGCTCGATCGCGGCGGTTCCGTTACGCGGTCGTCGCGGCGCCATGGGAGTGCTTGAGGCTTTTTCGACTCGTCCTTACGCCTTCGCCGAAGAGCACATGCAATATCTAATCCGCCTGGCGGAACTGGCGGAGAACGCGCGCCTGCGGGAATCGGGCGTGATCGAGTCGGCTGAGGACTTGCGTCCCTCGCTGCCTCAACCCAGGAAACGCGTTTCGATCCCTGCTGTGGTCGCGGGCGCTGTTGCTTCCGCAAAGACTGCGCTTGCTCCGCAAATCAGGGCGTGGTTTGATTCGCGAAAGTTGCGCCTCACCCTGGCTGGACTCACGGCCGGATTGCTGTTTGTCCTGGGATTTACCGGATGGAATTCCTGGCGCGGCGCCCCCGCCTCAACCAAGCAAGCGCCCAATAAAGTGGAAGCGGCAACGGCGACGCCGGCCCCAGCGCCAGCATCGGCCGCAACCGATATTGTCTGGAAGCCTAGTCCCGCCCATGTTTCGCCCGCACAGCCCGCAGCCAACCCAGCAATTCAGGCCGCCGCCAAACGGGAAGTCGAGCAATTAAACCCACCGCCGGCGGCGTCTGCGAATTCGCGGACGCTTGAGACAGCGGAGGTAGTGAAAGCCCCGGCGTCCGCGGGGGAAACGCCGCCTCCGGTCGAAGCTCCAGCCATGGGAGCCTTCGCCGCTAACAAATCTCTTCCCGCCTTGACTTCCGCTCCGGTCGAGATGCCCGCCTTCGGATCGCCTGTCTCCCAGGGCATCACCGGTGGTGTGCTTGAGCACAAGGTCCAGCCCGTTTATCCCTTGCAGGCTCTGCCGATGCGGCTGGCTGGAACTGTCATCCTTCAAGCGACGATCGGAGAAAAAGGGAAAGTGGATGACGTGAAGATAGTCAGCGGACCGCCCCTGCTCACGGCGGCAGCGATTGATGCCGTGCGCCAGTGGCGCTACACGCCGTTTCTGTTGGATGGAAAACCAGTGAAGATGCAGAAGCAGATTACGATCAGCTTCCAGGCGCCGTAACAGTTCGTGTCAGGGCTCGACGCCCCCGTTCTTGACTCGTATCAGGGCATCGCTTTAGCGATGCCGATCCGCAGACATCTCCGACCGCCTTCAGGCGCTGGGCCAAAGAAACCTACGACAGGTTGAACGCGCGCTTGATGGTTCCGCGCTCTTTTTGAATTTTTTCCTGCAGCAGTGTGATGGCGTAAATCAACTGCTCGGGGCGTGGAGGGCATCCCGGGACATACACATCCACCGGAATGACCTGATTCACGCTCTGCACCAGCGCGTAGTTCTGGAAGACTCCACCCGACGTTGCGCACGCCCCCATCGAGATCACCCACTTGGGCTCGGGCATCTGTTCCCAGAGCTGGCGAATCACAGGGGCCATTTTGTTCGAGACTCGCCCCGCGATGATGATCAGATCCGATTGTCGCGGTGATGGACGGAACACTTCTGCGCCGAAACGCGCGATATCGAAGCGCGCTGCTCCCATCGACATCATCTCGATCGCGCAGCAGGCCAACCCGAACGTCATCGGCCAGATGGAGTTCTTGCGCATCCAGTTGACGGCGGAATCGAGCGTCGTGAGCACCACACCTTCAGGAGTGGGATTGCCGTAGGTAAGGTCCTTTACGGTTTTCTTGCCGTCTTCCACGTCAACGTACGGGCCGAAATTGAGGTCGCGAGCCATATGAGTATTTTAAACCATCAGGCGAATCTCTGAGGCCGGGCAAACGCTAACCTCGCGCTCGCCTGCGTCGAAGCCATCAAGAAGTGAGTTATGGTGAGCAATGATCTGCTCGAACGAAAGCGCACGGGTATCGGCTGTCATATGGCCATCCGACGGAAGGATGACGTCGTAACCCAGGCTCACGGCGCGGCGGATAGACGTGTCGATACAAAACTGGGTCATGCATCCGCAAACGATCAACTGCCTGATCTCTCTCGCCTTTAGATCAGACTCGAGGGTCGTCTCGAAAAATGCATCGCAAGCGCGCTTGTGGACGATCAACTCTCCGGACCGAGGCGAAATTTCCGATCGTAGCTGCCATCCCGCGGTTCCCGGTTCCAACCGGTGGCCGGGACCGCCATCATGCTGAACATAAATTACCGGCGACGATACTTCGCGCGCACGCTCGATCAGGTCCGCAATGCGTGTCACGGTTTGGTCGAGCGCATGGTCGATTTCTTTCTTGCGGGCGAGGTTCGGGAGGTCGAGAATTCCTCGCTGAACATCTACCACGAGAAGTGCAGTGCTACCCATCGAGAACCTTCGCTCACGGATTCAGCACGACTTTACCAAACATCTGGCTCTTTTCCAGATACTCGTGCGCGGCCTTAGCCTCTTTCAGAGGGAACGCCCGGTCCACCACAGGCTTCAGCTTGCCATTGAAGACGAGCTTCAGTACTTGATTCAACTCTCCCATCGTTCCCATGTATGAGCCCAGAATCGAGAGCTGACGCGAATACACAAAGCGTAGGTCGATTGCGACATCTGGCCCGGTAGTAGCCCCGCAGGTTACGAGCGTTCCGGCATTCTTCAGAGATTTCACGCTCTCCTCCCAGGTCGCCTTGCCGACATGTTCCATGACAATATCAACGCCGCGCTTGTTGGTGATTTTTCTGACTTCATCGGAGATCTTCTGCGTGTAATGATTGATCACGAAATCGGCGCCAAGTTTGCGCGCGGCTTCGGCTTTGCGATCATCGCCTGCCGTTGCGATTACGGTCGCGTTGAAGAGCTTCGCCAATTGGATTCCAGCAATGCCCACCCCCGAGTTCGCGCCCAGCACCAGAACGGTTTGTCCGGGACGAATGTTCGCGCGTCCCACCAGCATGTGCCAGGCGGTGACGAACACCAGAGGCACGCTGGCACCTTCGTTGAAGCCCAGAGTGTCAGGGATCGGGATCACGTTGACCGGCGGCACCGCGATCAACTCACAATCGCCGCCATCGACACGATTGCCGAGCACGCTGTATTCGGGGCATTCGTTCTGGCGTCCGGCGGTGCAGGCCTCGCAGTGATTGCAAAATGTCATGGGCGCGAGCAGCACGCGCTGTCCCGGCTTGAATCCCGAAACCCACTCGCCGACTTCAACGATCTCTCCAGCCACGTCGCTGCCGGGAATATGCGGCAGCGGAGACTTCGTCGTTCCCATCCGCACCCAGACATCGAGATGGTTGAGCGCGCAGGCCTTCACCCGGACCAGTACCTGATCCTGACGCGGCTTGGGATCGGGCACATCTTCATAGCGCAAAACTTCCGGGCCGCCATATTCGTGCATCACGATGGCTTTCATGACAACCTCCTTCGGAGGGAAACTGATCAACCTAGCACAATCCGGTGGTCTTGCGCCGCTGCTTGAGTTGGAACACGTATCCCAGGGGGAAATATCTGGCAAACTAACTGGATGGCGCCATGCACCACCTGCGATGGTTTCACTCAGAGGTTCAACATCTCTGACCTCCGCGAGTATCAGGATATAGTCCGCCAATTGATCGAGATCGTGAATCAATGGCCTTTTTAATGACAGTGCCACTCGCCCATTGCAAGAGATTCTCAGAACACCTTTCCAGGTGACAGCGTTTTTCATAAGTTTCAATGCTTAGCATGTGGTCGGAGATTCGAACTCTTCGCTGATACATATCACGGCGGAGCAAGCTGGACGGTTGGAGATTTGCCGGAGCCCGCGACTGGAGAGTCGCCGAAACCCAACTGAGACTTTCGTATCCTTGACAGCGAGACGTCGCGGGCGGACGATTCATATTGGCTTCGCGGGCCGTGTTCAAGTAATCCGCTGGCTCAACGCCAGTAGCCCCGGAGTGATGATCCGGGGCTTTACTTTGCCTTCTTTTGACTTCCCCCCACCCCCTGTCTGACAATCAACTGGATGGACATCTATGAGCAGATCGTAGCCCTGCGCCGGGATGGACGCCGCGGAGCCGTGGCGACCATCGTCAATGTGCGGGGGTCGATCCCGTCGTTCAAGACCGCGAAGATGCTGGTGCGCGACGACGGTTCGATCGTCGGCACGATTGGCGGAGGCTGCGTCGAGGCCGAGGTCTGGCAAGCCGCGCGCGAAGTCATGGAAAGCGAAAAACCGCGCACCATCACATTCAACCTCAATCAGGATCCCAAGTACGATACCGGCCTGGTGTGCGGCGGAACCCTCGACATCTTTATCGAGCCCATTCTGCCGGCGGCAACGCTCTATCTTTTTGGCGCTGGACACGTCTCTCTCAACCTTGCGAGGACGGTCAGCCGCGTCGGCTTCGATGTAACCGTGATTGACGACCGTGAAGCTTACGCGAGCCGCGAGCGTTTCCCCGACGCCAATGAAGTCATCGCCGATGACTTCGACCTAGCCATGGCCCGCCTTACGCCAAGCGAATCGTCTTACATCGTGATTGTCACTCGGGGACACCGCGACGACATGCGCATCTTGCGCTGGGCGGTGCAAACCCCCGCACGTTATATCGGGATGATCGGATCAAAGCGCAAAACGATCGCGATCTTCCGCGAGCTCACGAATCAGGGGATCGATCCCAAACTGTTTGACCGTGTCCATGCGCCGGTCGGTCTCGATATTGGAGCTATCACTCCCGAGGAGATCGCCGTCGCAATAACCGCGGAACTGATTGCGGTGCGCCGCAACGTGGAACGTCCGCTGCCACACATGAGTTGGTTTCAGGGAAAGCGTTTGGACGCAACGCCGACCGAGAACGCCGCTTCAGAAGCTGTAAAGGACGACTCGAGCCTGTGATGCCCCCACCGGTTGCAATCGGCAATCGAAAATCGACACTTGGAAATCTTTCATGAGCCGCGCCCCCAGCCTCTGCGCCGTGATTCTCGCTGCTGGAGAATCGGCGCGCATGGGACGCGACAAGGCGCTGCTTCCCTGGCCTCCTCCGGCCCCCGGCGCGGAATTCTCTTCTGAGACCTTCCTTTCCGCCGCCATCCGCAGTCTGAATCCGTTTAACGACATGGTGATCGTTGTGGTGGGAAAGAATGAGACGAATCTTGCTCCGATCGTTTACGCGAGTGGAGCGTCGCTAGTCCGTAACCCTGCGCCGGAGCGTGGCCAGTTCAGTTCGCTGCAGACGGGATTGCAGGAAGTGCTGAACCAGGGCCGCGACGCCGCGACGATCACGCTGGTCGATCGTCCTCCCGTGGCTCCGGCTACGCTAAAGACACTTCACAGTGCATTCGAAATCGCCGTCACCCAAGAAAAGTGGGCGGTCGTCCCCGAATATGAGGGCAAACACGGTCATCCGTTCCTGATCGGACGGGAGATGGTCGAAGCGTTCCTGCGAGCCGATGCCGGTTCTACTGCGCGCGACATTGAGCACCAGCACCAGGCGTACGTCGAGTACGTTGCCATAAACGATCCCTTTATCGCTTTGAATGTTGACACGCCGGAACAATACGCGGCACTCTCTAAACTTCAAATTCATTCAAACTGAGCACGAGACCCCTGTGAATACTGCGCTTCCCATCAATGCCACGGAATTGATCGATACCGTTCTTCGCCTCGAACCCAAGTTCGCTGTCTTCGATTGCGACGGTACCCTGTGGTCGGGGGATTCCGGCGCAGCCTTCTTTGATTGGGAACTGGAGCGCCACCTGGTTTCCGATGAGATCGCAAGCTGGGCGCGTCCGCGGTATGCCGAGTACCGCGCCGGAAAAGTCAGCGAGGATGACATGTGCGGTGAGATGGTCACCATGCATCGCGGCATGTACGAAACTGACTTGCGCCGCGCGGCGATTGAGTTTTTTGATGTCCGTATGCACGAGCAGATTTTTCCCGAGATGCGGATTCTGGTAGGACGCCTGCAACAAACAGGATGCGATCTCTGGGTGGTTTCTTCCACCAATCACTGGGTTATTCGCGCCGCCATGCGTCACTTCGATATTCCGGAAGACCGCATCATCGCCGCACACGTGGAAGTCGACAAAGGACGCATCACTGACCGCCTGCTGCGCGTGCCTTCGGGCGAAGGCAAGCCCAAATTCATTCGCGCGATGGTGGGGAAAGTTCCCGATGCCGCATTTGGTAATTCCCGTTGGGACGCCGAAATGCTAAAGCAGGCGAAACACGCATTCGCGATCAATCCGAATCCTGATCTCGCGGAACTCGCGAACGAATCCGGATGGCCCATCTACTTCCCGCTGGTTCCTTCCGAAAAACAACTCGGATAAAAGTGTCTTGAACTGAGGGAACTCAACGCGCTCCTTAGGGTATTGCCTCAGTCTCACCGTCGGCAATCAGGTTTACAACGTCGACACTTACTATCCCAACCAACCGAACTGGACTCTGGAGGAAATCGATGTGGCCTTCCAGATGGACGGGAACTATGCGCAGCAGCCTTATAACGTCTGGCTCGACGAGGTGAATCTCACCGCCTACTGATCTTTTTGAGGGCCGCCTTCAGCGCGTCGATAGCGAGATGACTTGCGTGTCCCGACGCTTCGGGCAATCCGCCTACTGCTTTGACCACTTCCTCTCTGTGTAGTTGCCCTGCTTCGATGATGGTTCGGCCTTGCACCAGTTCGGTTAATGCCGAGCCACACGCCATCGCGGGCACGCATCCCTTGGCCAGAAAACGAGCCTCGACAATCGTTCCCTCTTTCACTCTCAACGTGAGTCTTAGAATGTCGCCGCAAATGGGATTCGATAGCTCTACCGAAGCATCTGGCTGCCCGATTTCCCCTGCATTTCGGGGATGCTCGAAGTGATCCAAGAGTTGAGAAGAATACATCGAGTAATTCTAACCCGTGTGAGTGTGTGGCGCGGGCGCCCTCGCCCGCGTACTCATGCAGTGCCTGAGACTTTGAGTCTTATAAAATGAATCTAGGACATGCCGACCCATACTCCCCAGCGCATCGTAAGCCTGCAACCCAGCGCAACCGTCATTCTGTCGTCCGTCGGGCGACTCGACCGGGTCGTCGCGTGCACCAAGTACTGCGCGGATGTGTGCCCCGAAGTGGAGTCCTCCGGCCGGGCCATCGTTGCCGATTCCTGGACGGCGAAGACGGACCAGATTCTCGCAGCGCGACCAGATCTCGTCATTGCCGCCGTCCCCTATCAAGAAAAAGCGGTGACGGAAATCCTCAAGTCTGGCGCGCGCTTTCTAGGGTTGGCTCCCAACACTCTTGCCGATATTTATACCGACATTGCAACCATCGCTGGAGTTGTTGGCGAGAGCGCCCGCGGTGAACAAGTCATCGATCAGATGATGAGCGAGATCGAACAAGTTCGTGCGCAAGCCAACGGTTTCCCTCGCCCGCGTGTGTTTTGCGAAGAGTGGGGCAAACCTCTGATCGCTTCTCAACCTTGGGTAGCCGAGTTGGTCGAAGCAGCCGGCGGTGAATTTCTTGGGACGCCGGGCGCGCAGCAGGGTTTCGAAACTGTTTTGGAGTGGAACCCCGATGTGCTGATCGCCGCCTGGTGCGGCGCAGGCGACCGCGTTCCCCTGGAAAAGATCGCGCGTGACCGCGGTTGGAGTGAGATGCGTGCGGTAAAAGCGAATCGCGTTTATTGCATCAATGATGAATTTCTAAATACTCCCGCTCCGACTCTCCTCTCTGGTCTTCATGCACTGGCAGCTGCAATTCATCCTGAGCGTTTTCCACAACCGCCGCAGGGTCTAAGATGTATCCAGAGTTCCCGTTAGCAATCTCTTCATGCGAGTAGAAAAAGGCAAAGTCCGGGCGCCAGAAATCGGACGCGCCTGGCTCAATTCGGCTCCGCTGAGCCTGCGCCAGTTGCGCGGACGCGTAGTGCTTATTGATTTCTGGGACTATACCTGCGTCAACTGCCTTCGCACGCTTCCCTATGTACAGGCCTGGCATGAGCGCTATCACGACAAAGGGCTGACAGTAATTGGAGTCCATACTCCGGAATTCACCTTCGCGCAGTACGAATCGAACGTGGAACGCGCGATTCGCGAGTTTCATCTCACCTATCCCATCGTCATCGACAATGACTACGAACTCTGGAAGGCCTTCGCCAATCGCTGCTGGCCCACCAAATATCTTCTCGATCATGAGGGCTACCTGCGCTTCGCGAAGTTTGGAGAGGGTGAATACGTCGAGTCTGAGCAGGCCATCCAGGATCTTCTCCGGGAAATAGACCCATCGATCGTGTTGCCCCAAATCATGAGCCCGCTGAAAGAAGAAGATCACACCGGCGCTGTCTGCTATCCCGCGAGCCCGGAACTCTATCTTGGACACCGCCGCGGGCGCATCGGCAACGACGGCGGATTCCGCGAGGATTCGATTGCCGACTATTCCTTCTCCGGCGATCTGCAAGAGCACCGCTTCTACGCCAGCGGACAGTGGGCTTCCACCGCGGAATATTTCGAGGCCGTTGGTGACGGAGATCATCGGCTAGTGCTGAAGTACTCAGCCGGAGGCGTGAATCTGGTGATGGCTTCTCCTCGTGGCCCCGCCGTCGACGTCACGGTGTTACAAGACGGCAAACCTCTGTCGCGCGAGCAAGCCACCAAGGACATCAGTTTCCGGGACACAAATGGCCGCGAAGAAAGCTACGTCGCGGTGCAGCATCCGCGTATGTATGCCTTGATCGACAACCACGATTTCGGAGATCACTTGCTCGAACTTCGCTGTTCCGCCGGATTCGCTGCCTTCGCCTTCACTTTCACCAGTTGTGTGGATCCCGTCCGCAGCGCGGTTAGCGCGAGCGTGGTCCAATCATGAAAAGAGTGGTGGCCGCGCTCATTCTCAAAGACAACAAACTGCTAGTCTGCCAGCGCACCCGGCACCAGACCATGCCCCTGAAGTGGGAGTTCCCGGGAGGCAAGATCGAAGACGGCGAGCAGCCCCGCGAAGCCCTTCGCCGGGAACTGGAAGAAGAATTGGGGATCGACGCGCGGATTGATGAAGAAGTGTCGCGCATCCGCCACGAATACAAGAATGGAGGCTCTGTCGAACTCTATTTCTTCGCCGTGCGCCACTATCAAGGACAGATCGAGAACAAAATCTTCAAGGAAATCCGCTGGTCTGAACGAAAAGAACTACCGACGTTCGATTTTCTGGAAGCCGATCTGGAGCTGATCAAAGACTTGGTAAGCGGCAAACTGCTTTAAACTTTTGAACTTGTCATTCCGAGGAGCCAAGCGACGAGGAATCTGTAGTCTTTTCGTCGAGCGCTGCCCCTTATTGCGGATCCGTAGTCGGGTGGCGCGTCAGCGTCGGATGCCCATCATCCTTTCCATCGTCGCTCTTGTTGTTAGCAGTTCCGGTGTCATTGCTGGCGTGCCGTCGCAGGCTTGGCACTTGCGCCTCTTTTCCGCCATTTAGCTTGTGCCGGTTCTCCAGCGCTGCGAGGCGGCTCTTCACATCTTCGAACTCTGAGGTATCAACCTTGTATTCATCGCGCGCGGGTAAGAGAGTGTTGATCTCATCCTGCGATTTGCGAATACGGTCCGGCGTCTGAGGATGCGTGCTAAAGGCCTTCGCCAGCGTTCCCGGCTTAGTCTTTTCCATCTGTTGTACTTTTTCAAAGAAGGCTGTGAACGCCTGCGGATCGTATCCCGCCTTATACATGTATTGCACGCCCAGGTAATCCGCTTCCGACTCGAAGCCCCGCGAGAACTTCAGAAAGCCCATCGGCATTGCCAACCCAGCAGCCTCTTGCAGCGCGTATCCCAGGCCTCCGCCCACGAAAATCAGCGGGATGGAAGCGAGACTCATGATTTGACTGCGAGTGTTCTCCCGCGCCGCATGACAGGCGGCGACGTGCGCGATCTCGTGCGACATCACTCCCACCAGTTCGGCCTCGTTGTCGGCCGCGAGAATCAGCCCCGAGTCCACGAAGAAGAAGCCTCCCGGAAGTGCGAAAGCGTTGACCGCGTCGCTATCGACGACCTTAATGGTAAAGGGGACCTCGGAGTCCGAGTTCCGAACAATATTCTGCCCTACCCGGTTGATGTACTCGGTGATGACCGAGTCCGTCACCATATTGCTGCTAGATTCCACGTCCTGGGAATAGGCCTTTCCCATGGCAACCTGTTTCTCGAGGCTGAACCAGTTGCCCACGCCGCGTCCGCAGCCCACATTGCGATTGCCGACGGCGTCGATGTCACGAATGCCGCCATCGTGATAGGACTTGACTGATTTGTCAGAAGGGGTTTGCGCAGAACAGGGAAACCCGGAAATCAGAGAGATTCCGGCGAGAATCGCGAGAGCACATCGCATAAACCACCACCACCCGGATCTTGCCAAGGATTATAGTGGCTTTTGAGGAAGCCGGCGCGAAAGAAGTTGTACCAGCCTCTCCTTCTCTGGAAGGTCGCGTTAGCCGGTTCCGCCGCGCAGCGTCCAGTACACCAAAGCCGCCGTCAGTCCGATCATGATTGCCGTCGATCCCCAGGCGATCACGTTGAACAACCGCGAATTCACGTACTCGCCCATCAACTCTTTTTTGTTGATCAGCAAGAGCATGAAGATCAGCACGAACGGCAGCACGGCCCCGTTTACCACTTGAGATAGAACCGAGATCTTTACCAGTGGAAGATTCGGGGTCAGAATCACCCCTGCGCCGGCTGCGATCAGGATTGTATAAAGCCAGTAGAAGACCGGCGCTTCGCCGAACCCCTTCCCAACGCCGGATTCGAAACCGAGTCCCTCACAAACGGTGTACGCCGTGGACAAAGGAAGGATCGAAGCGGCAAAAAGCGAGGCGTTGAATAGTCCTACGGCGAACAAAATATAGGCATATTCGCCTGCCAGAGGACGCAGCGCCTGTGCCGCGTCGGCCGCGTCACGCACATCGCGGTGTCCGTGGACATACAATGTAGCCGCGCAGGCCACAATGATGAACCACGCCACCACGTCGGTGAAAATGCAGCCCGCGACGACGTCGATCTTCGATGCCTTGTACTGTCTTCGCGTAACGCCCTTCTCCACGATCGACGATTGCAGGTAAAACTGCATCCACGGCGCAATCGTCGTTCCCACAACGCCGATCACCATGTACAGATAGGCTTCGTGGCGGAACTCCTGAAGTTTTGGCAGCCGCACGGTTGCCTTCATCGCATCTTCCCACGCGGGATGGGCAAGCACGCCAGCGACAATGTAGGTGATGTAGAAGAAAGACGCTGTAAGGAATATCTTCTCTACGCTTTTGTACTGCCCTTTGACCACGATCAGCCAGACGATCACCGCGCAAATGGGGACCGTGTAGTAGCGGTGTAGTCCGAAGAGTTCAAGGCTGGTGGCGATCCCCGCGAATTCGGCGACCACGTTGCCGAAATTCGTAATCAGGATGCCAATCATCATGAAAAACGTGATCCGGAATCCGAATTCCTCGCGGATCAGGTCGCTCAATCCCTTGCCGGTGGCCGCGCCCATGCGGGCCGACATTTCCTGCACCACAATCAACGCCAGCGTGGTGGGAATCATGGTCCAAAGCAGCATGTGTCCGAACTGCGCCCCGGCGGACGAGTAGGTCCAGATGCCGCCGGCATCGTTGTCGACATTCGCGGTAATGATTCCCGGCCCTACGACCGCAAAAAACAGCAGCAGCCGGATCTTCCAGCGTTTTAAAAAGCCCATTGGCGCAAGTCGCGGACATAAAACGACCGTTTAGGATAAACGCCCTTCTGGAATCTGAACAGGTAGAAAGTGTTTCTTAAACGATTCATCGAACGATTATTTGTATTTTCTTGCTCACAAAGCGCTGGCCTGCCCGTCCATTCCAGCGTATCGTACGATTTCTTGGGGAGATTTCCGTCTTTCAAACCTAGGAGCCTCTTACATGCGGCATCGCGTGGTCAGCGTTTTTGCGTTCCTCTTTATCAGCATTTGTGCTTTTTCTCAAACCGCCGACGAACTGGTTCAGAAGAATATTGAAGCGCGGGGCGGCCTAGACAAAATCCAAGCCCTCAAGAGCATTCGCATCACCGGAAAGTTCACCCAGGGCGGCGTGAATGCCACCTTCGGGCAGGAAAACCAGCGTCCCAACATGGTGCGGGAAACTTTCTCGCTTCAGGGGATGACTGCAATCCAGGCCTATGACGGCACCGCCGGCTGGGCAGTGCAGCCGTTCGGCGGCCGCAAAGATCCCATGCTTATGGGCGAAGACGATCTTCGCGACCTGCTGATTGACTCCGATTTCGATGGACCTCTGGTTAACTACCAGGCCAAAGGCAACAAGGTCGAGTTTCTGGGACACGACACCATCGACGGCGACGACGCGTTGCGACTCAAGGTCACCCTGAAGAACGGTGACATCATCTACGACTACCTCGATCCCGACACCTACCTCGAGATCCGCAAAGAGACTCAGGAATTCATACGCGGCTCGATGAAAGAGAACGCCATCGAATATGGTTCCTATAAGCCGGTAAACGGGGTCATGTTCCCCTTCTCAATCGCATCTGGACCGAAGAACGATCCCAGTTCATGGCAGACCATCACGGTTGAGAAGATCGAGGTCAACGTGACCCTCAGCCCGGCCGATTTCGCGGTTCCTGCGTCCCTGAAAGATTCGGGTAAGAAATAGCTCCTTACTAGACTTTGGATTGAACAAAGGACTTCTAACGATGATCGCTCGCGCTCGCTTCCAATCAATTTTGATCTTCTTCACTCTGACGGCAGCTTCGTTCGCGCAACAGCCGGTGAAGTTCGACGCCGCCACAGTCTCCGGCTTGCCCGCTCGCAATATCGGATCAGCCACCATGAGCGGCCGCGTGGCCGCGATTGACGCTATCGAGAAAGACGGCCGCACCACTGTCTTCGTCGGGGCCGCCAGCGGAGGAGTTTGGAAATCCATCAACGGCGGCACCACGTTTCTCCCGGTATTTGACCGCCAACCGGTGCAGTCGATCGGCGCAGTCGCCATCGACAAAACCAATCCCAGCGTGGTCTGGGTCGGCACGGGCGAGGCTTGGGTGCGCAACAGCGTTTCGGTCGGCGACGGAATCTACAAGTCGACCGACGGCGGAGAGAATTGGAACAATGTCGGCCTGAAAGATACCGAGCACATTGCCAAGATCATCGTTGATCCAAAGGACGGCAATACCGTCCTGGTTTGCGCCCTTGGGCATCTGTGGGATGACAACGAGGAGCGCGGCGTCTTCAAGACCACCGACGGCGGCAAGAGTTGGAAGAAAGTTCTCGCCGGTGCGAATGCTTCTACAGGATGCGGCCTGATGTCGAGCAGTCCGCAACAACCTGGCACCATCTTCGCCTCGCTGTGGGATTTCCGCCGTCAAGGCTGGACCTTTCGCTCCGGCGGCCCGGGCAGCGGGCTCTACAAATCGACCGATAACGGCGACCACTGGACCGAACTCACCGGCTCGAACGCGAAGGGCCTTCCCGAAAAACCCTGGGGACGCGTCGCCGTCACCGTGGCTCCCGGCAAACCAAACGTGGTCTACGCCAACATCGAATCAAAGAATAGCGCTCTATTCCGATCTGACGATGGTGGCAATAACTGGACGCGCCTCGACGCGAGCCGCTTCATGATTTGGCGGCCTTTCTACTTTGGCAACCTGATCGTCGATCCGAAAGACGAGCACAAAATCTTCAAACCGGGTGGACCGCTTCTCCTCAGCGTTAACGGAGGCCAGAGCTTCAGCTTCGTCTCCGGCGGCGCGCACGGCGACTTCCACGACATTTGGATTAATCCCGGCGACCCCAACATCGTCTACGCGACCGATGACGGCGGCGTCTGGCGCAGCGAAGATGGCGGCACGCGCTGGAAACACCAGATGAACCTGCCGGTCTCGCAGTTCTATCACGTGAGCACCGACAACGCCGATCCCTACCACGTCTATGGCGGTTTGCAGGACAACAGCGCCTGGGTTGGCGATTCGTCCTATCCCGGCGGCGTCAGCAATGCGCAGTGGGAAAATATGTACGGCGGCGACGGCTTCTGGATGTTCGAAGATCCCTCCGACCCCAATTACATTTATGCGGAGGCCCAAGGCGGCACCATTGGCCGCATCAACCGCTACACGCACGAAACGCGCGCGATTCAGCCCCTCCCCGAATACAACGAGAAGAAGCTGCGCTTCAACTGGAACACGCCCATACACATGAGTCCCAATGAAAAAGGGACGATCTACATCGGTGCGCAATTTCTTTTCCGCTCGCGCGATCACGGGCAATCGTGGGAGCGCATTTCGCCGGATCTCACCACCAACGATCCCGAAAAGCAAAAGCAGGAAGAATCCGGCGGCGTTACCGTCGACAACTCTGCCGCCGAAATGCACACCTCGATCTACTCGATTTCGGAGTCTCCCAAGAATGGACAGTTGATCTGGGTGGGCACCGATGACGGCAACGTGCAGATCACGCGCGATGGAGCCAAGACTTGGACCAACGTCGTCGGCAACGTCACAGGACTTCCCAAGAATTCATGGGTCTCGACCGTTGCCGCTGGCCGTTTTGACGAAGGCACTGCGTATGCGACGTTTGATCGCCACACCTACGGAGATCTCAAACCCTACGCTTATAAGACCACGGACTACGGCAAGACCTGGACTGCCCTTCCTCTCGAAGCCAGCGGAGTTCATGGCTATGCGCACGTGATTACTGAAGACACAGTGGATCCCAACCTGCTCTTTGTCGGCACCGAGTTTGGTCTCTGGATCTCGGTCGATGGAGGCCAGCGCTGGGCGCAATACAAGGGCAGCAACTTCCCCAACGTTGCCGTGCGCGACATCGTTATCCAGGCGCGCGAGTCCGATTTGGTTCTGGCGACGCATGGACGCGGCATCTGGATCATTGACGACATCTCGCCGCTGCGCGCGCTAACGCCTGACCTGATGACGAAAGAAGCGACGCTCATCGAAGGCCGTCCCTCAGCGCAGTACTTCAATGCGGATGCTAGCTGGCCGCAGGGCGACGAAACTTTCGTCGGACTCAGCCGGCCCGGTGATGCGGCAATCACCTATTACCAGAAGAGCCGCCATATCTTCGGCGATCTGAAGATTGAAATCTTCGATCAGGACGGCAAACTCCTCGACACCGTCGCCGGCAGCAAACGCCGAGGATTGAATCGCGCCACCTGGTCGATGAGGCTGAAGGCTCCTACGGTTCCTCCCGCAGCCAGCGCATTGTTTGAAGCATCGCAAGGGCCCCGCGTCCTGCCCGGAACCTACACGGTAAAATTGACCAAGGGAGACAAGACCTACACCGAACCGCTGAAGGTTGTGCTCGACCCCAGAGCCAAATACACGGTCGAAGATCGCAAGGCGCAGTTTGATCTGGCAATGAAGCTCTACACGCTGCTGGGGCATATGAGCTACGGAACCGCGGCTATTGAAAGCGTGCGCGACTCCGCTTCGGCTCGCGCAGCGAAGCTTCCCGAGAAAGACCTTCTGCGCGCGCGTCTGCAGAAAGTCGTGGAAGAGTGCGACAGCCTGCGCGGCAGAATCGTAGCCACCAAAGAAGGCGGCATGATCACCGGCGAAGAGCGCATCCGCGAACATATCGGACAGCTCTACGGCGACGTCAACAACTACGAAGGACGCCCGTCCGATTACCAGGTCAAGCGCGCCGCCTCCCTCGGCCATGAACTGGACGATGTGATCACCGACTTCCAGAATTTCACGGCGAAGGAATTACCCGCGATCAATCCAGCACTACAAAAGAAAAAGCTGGAACCGATCCAGGTACCCAAAGAAGACGACTGGCAGAAACAGCACGAAGGCGGAGGCTCGTCTTCGGGAGGTTCGCTGGCCAGATTCCGCGAAACCGATTAACCAAAAACGCTTGTCATCTCGAACGAATGATGCAGATCGCGAAGCGGTCTGCATGCATGCGGAGTACCCGCCTCAACTCTATTCAGAATTCTATGCGGAGCCGTGAATCAGGCGCAGGTGGTCGATCAGCTTCTGGCGGGCGGTCCGCAGCGATGCGGCAACCGTTTCCGCCTCCTCTGGCGATAGGGTTTCCGGCGCAAGCGCGCCCGCAACCTTTTTCTGCTTGAGCAGCAGTTCTCCCATCTCCGCCGCAAGCTGATCGCAGATATTACAGTTCATATCCCTCGTTCTCTGCCCAAAAACCATATTTCAGCTGGAACACGGCAGATTACGTGGCTTCCTGAATAGAAGCAAGTTACGGGTCCTCTGCGCCCACATTACCGCTGGGAGATGATGAAACCAGACGAGATTTGGCGCTCACCAACACCCGGCGGATTTCGTCTATCCTTGCCAGAGACACTCTCGCTGGAGCCCCGGCATCCATGAACAAGTTCCGAATCCCCCTGCTCGCTGTCATTCTTCTTATCGTTTGCCCGCGGCCGGTTCGTTCCCAAACCGCCGCCGCTCCCGCCGAAAGCCGCAAGACCAGTACGCCTTACACCGGGGATCTCACCATCTTCGAATCGCCCGGACGCGACGAACGTCTGCAGATCAACCGCGTCATGGACATTTTGAACATTCACGCCGGAGCGACTGTAGCCGATATCGGCGCGGGTTCGGGATGGTTCACCGTCCGCGCCGCCCGGCGAGTGGGCGACAGCGGCACCGTATACGCCGTCGATATTAATCCCGAAGCCGTCCATTACATCACCGATCGAGCGCAAAAAGAGAATCTGCAAAACGTGAAGACCGTGCTCAGCAAGCCAGACGACCCCATGCTTCCGCCGCACTCGGTCGATGCCGTGCTTTTGCTCAAGACCTATCACGAAGTGTCACGGCCCGTGACGCTGCTGACGAACCTGCGCGCTTATCTGAAACCGGATGCAAGAGTGGGAGTCATCGATCGCAACGGCAATGGCGAAGATCACGGCGTCAATCGCGACGTAGTGATACGCGAAGCCGAACAGGCCGGCTACCGTCTGGTGCAAAAAGAAGACTTTGTGAAGGGCGACAAAATGGACTACTTCCTGGTCTTCTCTCCGAAGCCCTGATTCGTAATTTCGCTCTCACAGCAAGCACGACTTTGGGCAGTCACGCCCGTGACCTTCCGCATGTTCGCGATACGAACCTTTGACAGGTACTACTGGACATCTTGATTGGCGCGGGTTTCCGGGCTACTTTACGCAAACTCCAGGCAGTTTTTGTAGACCAGCTTGATCCCGGACCGGAGATCTCGTCTCCTACCGCAGGGACAGAATGGCTCGTTGAAGACCTACGAGCGCCGTCCCGCACTCCAGCCGGGCAAGGGCCGAATGCTCGAGACTCAGCCCACGCGCCGCTCCTCCCAGTGGAATGCCTAATTCAACGGAGTGTGTCTGACTCCGCGCACGGAGGTGCGTATAAAAGCCCGAATCTCCTGAAGGTCGTTCTATGTCTCAGCGTCCTGGTCGTGCTGGTTGCGCTTGGCGCGCAAGCGCAGCGTGATCCGGGCCCACGCGCCGGAGGCTATTACCGAACTCTGAATGCCAACGAGCAAGCTTTCTTCAGCGGAGCCATGAGCCGATTCATGGAGATTGACTCCGTCTCAGGAAGCATCGCGGGCGAAGCCGAATCAGGCCTGGGGCCCACGTTCAATGGCAACAGCTGCGCCATGTGCCATAGTCAGCCCACGACTGGCGGTAGCAGTCCAGGAATGGCGAGCCCGCAAAATCCCACCCCGAACCCGCAGGTCGCTCTCGCAAATCTGGATGGCGCTACCAACACCATTCCGCAGTTCATTACGCCGAATGGCCACGGGGCAACAATCTCGTGGAATTGAGGATGAATGCCAACTCTGAGGTCACGTGAATGAAGGCGGCCAACAGCGGATTCAGGAAGCCAAGAGCCGCCATTCCCACTCCGAAGCTGTCCACGACCAGCGTGCCCACAAAATTCTGCGTGATGATCCCGCGGCAACGTCGAGCAAGCCGCAAAGTTTCGACTAATTTCGAGAGATCGCTTCCGATCAGGATCACATCTGCGCTCTCCCGAGCAACATCAGTTCCCGATCCCATGGCGATGCCTACATTCGCCTCGACCAGCGCAGGGGCGTCGTTGATTCCGTCACCGACCATCGCGACATTGCGCCCGTTGCTACGGAGCTCAGCCACCCGCTTTGCTTTTTGCTCGGGCAGCATTCCTCCCACCGCTTCGTCCACTCCGAGATCGCGGCCAACCGATGAAGTTACAGCCTGCGTGTCGCCGCTTAACAGAACAGTTCTCAAGCCCATCTTTCGCATCGCCGCAACCGCATTCTTGGCTTCCGGCCGCAATACATCCGCAATTCGGATACTCCCGAGAACTTGCCCCGCACGGGCGACGTAGACTTCCGACGCCCCGCCCGCGCTTATCCCATTGGCGGGCAATCCCCTCGTCATGCCGTGGTCCACGAGGAGGGCCAGACTGCCGACAAGGATCTCCTCGCTCTTATAGGTAACCCTGACTCCTCTTCCGGGCGTGTACGAAAATTGATCGGGCTCGGCGAGCGGGATGGCGAGTTCCGTTGCCCGCGCCACAATTGCTTTGGCGAGGGGATGTTCGGATTTGCGTTCCGCAATACTGGCGGCGGCTATGATCTGTTGCTCGTCGAAACCATTGGCAGAAATGACTTCCCGGATCTGCGGGGTACCGAAAGTCAGCGTGCCAGTCTTGTCCAACAGTACGGTGTCGACGGCAGCCAGCGCTTCCAGATAGAGGCCTCCTTTGATGATGGCTCCGTGGTGCGCCGCGCGGCCGATTGCTCCGAGGATCGCGAGAGGAGTTCCCGCCGCAATGCCGCAGGCGCCGGCAACGATCACGACCGATATGGTTGACCTGACATTGTGAGTGATGATGAATGTCAGGAGTGCCGCCCCCAGCGCAAAATACACAAGATATCCCGCCAGGCGATCCGCAGTCTTCTGAATCGGAGCCCGAGACTTTTCGGCTCTTTCGACGGCCTCAATGACCCTGCCGAACGTTGTGTTGCGGCCGAGCTTTTGGGCGCCGACTTCCAAGGCCCCCGATTGATTGATCGTTCCTGCATAAACGTAATCTCCAGAGATTTTTTCAACCGGCATGGCTTCGCCGGTGATGGCAGCCTGTTCGACAAATGACCGGCCGCTAAGCACGACGCCGTCCACTGGGATGTGTCCTCCCGGTTTGACGACTATGGTTTCACCGACTTGAACCTGGTCAGACGGTACTTCGATCACCAGACCATCACGGCGGACTGCGACGGTTCTGGGGAGAAAGTCGAGAAGACTTTGGATAGCCCGCCGGCCTCTACCAACTGTGAGCCCCTCCAAAACCTCCGCGCCAAGCACAAAGCCAGTGATGACCAGAGCGGTGAAGAACTCTCCGATCGCCAAAGCGGAGAGCAGCGCGATCGTCATCGAGAGTTCCATCGTCATCTTTCGTTCTACGGTGTTCTCGAAGGCTTCCTTGAAGATGGGATAGCCGCCGATCAGCGTAGCCGCGATGCCAATTACACTGACGCGCGGAAATGGCTCCCAAAGCCGAAACCAGACCGCGGTCGCAGCCAAGGCCACAAAGCCAATGCGGACCAACTCTGCCCACTCGACTCGATGACCGTGTTCTTCGCGTTCGGGGCCAGGATCAGGCTTGTTTGGTTCCGCGGACTTCGGCGTCTCGCTGCGATGGTGAGAGCTGGAAGGTGACTTTTCGATGGTGGGTGAAGAACTCATAGCGACATTCCCTCCGTGCGACGAAAGCGATATTCCAGATAACGCTCGAGCATTCGATCCCTTCATGGTCAGGCACAGACTGTGCCCTAAGGAGCGGGCGTTAAGACGGAACCGACAGTAAAACGGATATCAATCAGCGATCCGTGCAATGACGACAGGCAGCACGGTCAACGCTGCAATAGTGGAAAACACCCCACCACCTAACGTGACGGTGGCGAATCGGCTTTGGGATCCCGAGCTTGCCCCAATTAATGCCAGGGGAAGGACGCCCAGAATTGCACACAGTCCAACGAGGGAAACAGCGCGAAATTTGGCTTGAGCTCCTCTATAGCAGGCATTTCGAATGTTGCCGCACAGCCTGCCGGCCTTGGCGATCTCGGAGGCAACCAGCCAAGCCTGCACGGCAGCCAGCGCAGAAACAAAACAGAAACCTGCTGCCGTGCCCGGTCCGGCGTGCATGCCACGAATAAAAAGGGCGAGCACGCCTCCACTCAATCCCAGAAGCACAACGGTTATGACGAAGGCCATGCGCTGCCACATAGTCAACTCGCGCTGACGAATGGCACATCATACATACCCCCCTAGGTATAGTGCAAGCTTCCCGCATGATATCATTTGTTTGCGAATGAGTCATACAATCAAAAACAAACAGAAGATGATCTTGCGGAGCAAACGCATCCGGGGGCAATTTGAAGCTCTTGAGCGGGTCCTCGACGAGGGACGCGATTGCTCGGAGGTATTGCAGATCATCAGCGCAGCAAGGGGAGCAGTCAATAGCCTGATGACTGAACTCTTGGAAGGCCACATCCGGCACCATGTGCTTGACCCGAAGCGGAAACCGAATTCGGAGCAGACGCATGCGGCCGATGAGGTTATCGATATGGTGAAGACTTACCTTAGATAGCTGGAACCCATTCTGTGCCGCGGTTGCTTCCATGAACGGCCCACGACGTCTCGCGAGCTGAGATTGGCACTCCCCGAATACACCCTTCTACACTCAGCCTGGTGAACGACGTGACCCATGACGTGATGGCCGGCGAACTGCCCACCATCCCAGACCCGCTAACCCGCCGGATTCAGTGAAAACTTCGCGCCCATTGAACACGATTCTGAACACAACTGCTCACAGACCGCGGTCGGCAACTGCTCTAAGTGATCCAAGAATTGGAGCGGGAGACGGGGATCGAACCCGCGACATCCAGCTTGGGAAGCTGGCGTTCTACCGCTGAACTACTCCCGCTCGTTGCATCGGTAGGAATCAAGAGTACCACCGCGCTGATTTCGCTTACAACCGTACCGCCTCACGTTGCGAGCATCGCGCCCGTCTCGCTGCCCGACGGAGAATCTTCCCGCTTGGCAGCCAGCGTGGTCTCCAGGAATTCCAACAAGAAAATCTTTTCGTTGCGGCCTAGCCAATCCCCGAAGCGGGGCATAAGCAGCCCGAAGGCGAGAAAGAAGAATGGGAACGCCACCCCAATGTAAATGCCCCCTTCAAAATGCCCGTCTAACAGGCGTTGGAGCGATACCCACGCGACCGGAAGCGTAAACAGCATAGCCGCCCCCAACCAGATTCGCATGAACATCACCGTCCAACGCGGCGGACCAAAATAGCCTTCAATCCGCGCCGTGTTTCCCCATGGCCGGATGGTCCCGTAGAAGTTGGGAGCAAAGTCGTTGCGATAATACCGGCGCTTTTGCAGCTGGATGGTATCGCCGTCGATGCTGCTAATGACGGGATTCTTGCCCTTATAGCGGGAGAGCGAAAAAAGAGTGCGCCGCCGCTCGTCAGTATTGCTGCGTAGACGTTCGCGGCATTGCTCCGGACTCAAAGTGCTCTGCAGCACAATCGTACGCGGTGTGCCCATGCCCGAAACGTTATCTGCAAACGCTGTTTAGGTCCAGCGGAACCACTTCACTGCCAGTAGAAAGGAGATGCCACCCCACAATCCCAGCACCAGCAGCCTTCCGCCCTGCGCGCGCAGCGGTTCCCCTTGCAGGATAGTCGCACGCAGGGCGTCGTTCATCGCGGTCAGTGGTAGCGCCTTGATCAAAGGCTGCACTACCGCGGGAAATCTCTCGTAAGAAAAGAAGACACCCGAGAAAATCCACATCGGCATCATGACCACGTTGATCAGGCCACTGATGCTTTCAATCTTTTGCGCGCGACAGGCCGTGAGCAAGCCCAACCCGCCGAACGAGAGTGCCCCAATCATGCCGACCAGCAGGATGGTCCACAGCGATCCCAGCACGCGCATATGAAAGGCCAGGACGCCGAAGCCCAGCAACAATCCGACTTCGACCAGCATCAAGATCAACCGGCTGCTCATCAGCGCCAGCAGGAAATCGCTGCGCCGCATGGGAGTGGCCACAAAGCGCTTCAGAAGCTTGCGCTGGCGCATATCGACAATGCCGAATCCGAGGCCCCACATCGCGGCATTCATCAGGTTCATGCCCAGCAGTCCCGGGATCAGAAAGTCGATGTAGCGCGATCCCGGCTCGCTCGATGCGACGGTAGAAGTTGGTATGGGATCCTTGCGACCCGATGCACTCTGTAAGGCGTCGTCGACTTCCGCGTGCGACAAGACGCTCTCGGGCCGCGACGGATCGTAGCGATAGGTGTATCCGCCTTTCCCGTCCGATTCCATCACGAGGTCATATTTCCCCAGCCGCAATCCCTGCGCAGCGGCATCGCTGTCTGCGACCTGCACATGAATCGACGGATTCTTCGCCTGCACCATCTCCGCCGTCTCTTGCGCACCCGACCCAGCGACGATCGCGACTGACGTGATGTCCGCGGGCTTGTTGCGAAAGGCGATTCCGAGTCCAAGCGCCAGCAGGATCGGAAAACCAAATACCCAAAAGATGACTTCCGGCTCGCGCTTCATCTCAAGCAGACGGGCCACCAGCAAATGCGCGTAGCCGGACCATCGCCCGTTATGCCGCACCTGGCGCGGGGGTCCGCCAGTTTCGATAACACCCACCAGTTGTTCTGAAACCGCCACTAAGCCTCCCTCAAATGCCGGCCCGTAAGCCGGACGAATACATCTTCCAGGCTAGCCTGACGCGTGGTCAGGTGAAGAAGTTCCTTCTGCTGACGCTCAACTGCATCGAGCAGCGCGGGAATCGTCAAGTGCGGCTCTTTCACCGTGAGCGAGACCACATCATCGTCATCGCGAACACCTTCCACTCCCGGCAGCGTGCGCCATGCATCGTGACCTACGCCGTTGCCGCTCACGGAGAATTCGACTACGTGGTGTCCACCCAATCGCTCAATCAATTCCGCGGGAGACCCCTCGGCAATGATCTGTCCATGATCGACAATGGCAAGCCGGTCACACAGCCGTTCGGCCTCGTCCATGTAATGCGTCGTCAGCAGAACCGTGCCTCCGCTGCGCTGGAAAGCGCGCACCAGATCCCAAAGCTGCCGGCGGCTCTGCGGATCAAGCCCCGTGGTCGGTTCATCCAAAAACAGAATCTTCGGATTCCCTACCAACGCCGTCGCCACCGCCAGCCGCTGTTTCTGCCCGCCCGAGAGCTTTCCTACCCAGGCATCAGCCTTCTCGGTGAGCTGTAATTCCTCAAGCACTTCATCGGACGACCGCGGATGCCGGTAAAAGCTCGCAAACAGTTCAATCGTCTCCCGCACGGTCAGCTTCTCGGAAAGCCGCGTCTCCTGAAGCGAAATCCCCAACTGTTCGCGGAGTTCGCGCTCGTTGCTCTGCCAGCTCTGCCCCAGAATCGTTACCTGGCCTGAAGTGGGAGCCAGCAATCCTTCAAGAATCTCGATAGTGGTGGTTTTCCCCGCGCCGTTCGGACCCAGCAAGCCGAAGCACTCTCCGGTTTCGATTCGAAGATTCAGACCTCGCACTGCCTCGACCTTACCTTCGTAGGTCTTGCGCAGATCGCGGCATTCGATCACAGCGGACATCGTGCGATTCTATCGTGAGAACGCGCTTCTCGAAACCTTCCCCGATTGCAAACTTCGTGTCCGCGGTTTAACGTATGTGGAACCGCCTGCGGACTTGGAACGCGGAGCACTCTCCTATGCCAGCGGCAAGACTCGGCTTCACTTGACGACGCATCCCCTGAGACGCCCGTGTGTCGTTTTGAGCCCTCATTTGCGCTGAAAGGAAACTGACCATGCTTCACCAACGCTTCGTCCCGGTTCTATTGTTGCTGACTGCACTCTTCGCTTCCGCGCAGGAGTCGCGCGACTTTACCTTTCGCTACTCATTTACTGTGAAAAGCGTCCCAGCGGGACAAAAGTTACGCATCTGGTTTCCCGCCGCCCACTCCGACGCATTCCAGGATGCGCGCGCCATCACCGAAAATGGCGATCTGCCGCTCAAGAAGACGCACGACGCCAAGTACGGCAATGAAATCTATTACGCTGAAACCGCGAAAGCCAAACAGGCCGACTATCACTTCGAGATCGTTTACGATGTGATGCGCCGCGAACGGGTCACGCTTGGTGTCTCGACTCCTCACCTCGCTGACGTCAAGATCACCGACCGTGAGAAGAAAATCGATCTAGCCCCCGATGCCCTCGTCCCGATTACCGGCCTGCCCGCCGACCTCGCGAAGAAAGTCACCGACGGCCAGCGCGGATCGCTGGACAAAGCTCGCGCCATTTATGACTACGTCTTTGCCACCATGAAGTACGACAAGACCGGCACAGGATGGGGTCACGGCGATGTGCTCTACGCCTGCAGCGCCAAAAAAGGCAATTGCACCGACTTCCATTCGCTGTTCATCGCGATGGCGCGCTCGCAAGGCATTCCTTCTCGATTTGAAATTGGCTTTCCTCTTCCCGCCGACAAACATGCTGGCGAGATTCCCGGCTATCACTGCTGGGCTGAGTTCTTCGAACCCAAAGACGGATGGATTCCCGTCGACATCTCTGAAGCCTGGAAGCATCCGGAAAAGAAAGACTATTTCTTCGGCGCCCATGACGCCAACCGGGTCCAATTTTCCCGGGGACGCGATCTTGAACTGAGCCCCAAGCAGGAAGGCGGTCCGCTGAATTACTTTGTCTATCCTTACGTGGAAGTAGATGGGAAAGAGTATCCCAACGTTTCGAACGACTTCTCGTTTGCCGATAGCGGACAAGAAACAAACGAACAGACATCCAGCACCAATTGAGCCTTTGCGTAGAGTGAGACGGGTGTGAGTGGATAGTGGGAAGGGCACGAGTTTACTCGTGCTGTCCGGACCTTTCGGATTGCGCTTTAGCGCCTGAGGTACTTCTAGTCCCCATCCTTCTCCGGCACGACTGTGTGCTTCGGCGACGGCATCGGCGTATCCCCCTTGCGATCCTTCCAAAGAATCGCATTCAGCACCTGCGTGTTCACCGCGTCAGGCCGCGAAAAATCCATCTTCTCTGACTCTTGCGCTCCCTGCGTCCGCGGCGCGTTCACTTTGTAGATCAACCCGTTCTCGCGATTGCTGGTATCGACGTTGTATGCCTGCTGATTGCCCACGCCCGCGAACAAAGGTGCCATCACTGGGGCAAACCCGTCGTTCTGATTCATGGGAGGCAGTCCCAGCAGCGACTCCATCGTATGCATCATGTTGACGGTCGTGTAAAACCGGCTGTCGACGAAAGGCTTCTCGGCAGATCCGGGCGAATACTTGCTTATCAACAGCGCAATCGAGCGATGTGCATCCACATGGTCAGCCCCGTCCTGCGCGTCATCCTCAATGACAAAGATAGCGGTGTCATCCCAGTAAGGGCTATGCGAGACGGCATCGACCACGCGTCCCACGGCCAGATCGTTATCGGCCACCGATGCTGACGGTGTCGCCCGTCCCACGCGCGTACCGCCCGTATGATCGTCGGGCAGATACAACAGCACGAACTGCGGCAACTCGCTTCCCTTGCCTGCTTTGCGGGCCTGCACGAAACCCGCGAATTCATTGAGGAATTCGTCCGCGCGAAGCTGGTCGGGATACTCCGTGTTGAAATCCGGAAACAGGGGATCGTAGTGGTCCCGCAAATTTGCCTTTGTCGGCCGCATGTAACGCAATGCGGGGATACCCCAGGGCCACGGACTTGCCGATCCATGCGGATCGCCCAGATTCCCAGGTAACGGATCTCCTTTCTTGATCTCCCGCCGCGGACATTCGGCGTTCAACTTCGAAGTAGTTCCTTCCGTAGGCAACGACTCCGCATCGGCGGTCGGCTTGCACCACACCGCCAGCACAAATTCTCCGTAGTCACGATAGGTGACACCATGCTTTGCCAGATTGTCCCAGATGTATCCGGTCTCAGGCGCGTCCACATCCGGCTCACCGTTCTCCAGCGGAAACTCGTCGGCCACCGTTCCCTGGAAATCGTAGGTACGTTCCTTGCCGCGATAGCCAATCTGCCAGGTCTTCTCGTTGTAATCGCTAGTGATGGCCGCGTTCGACCACTCGTGCCCATCGCCCGAGACTTCCCCGCTGTCGTAAAAGTTATCGAGCACCCCGAACTGCAACGCAAGTTTGTGTTGGTTGGGAGTGATGTCGGCGCCATACATCGTCAGCGAAGAATCGCCGTTGCCCACCTTGAGATCACCGAACACCTGATCGTAAGTGCGATTCTCCTTAAGGATATAAATCACGTGCTTGATCGGATTGCCACCGCTTTGAAAGCGGATCTTTCCAGGGTCGGAACGCAGCAGGTTGCTGTCTTCCACCTTGCGCGTCAACTCCGGCAATTGCTTTTCAGCCGCGGCGAAATTCAGACGTGCCAGCGAGCCATACATCAGCGTTGGAATGTACGGATGCTCGCGGTGGCGCTTCTCACTTTTCAGTTGGCTTATTCCATGGTTAGGGCCCGTGCCCTCGCCCTTCGCCGTCGTGATGAGCAGGTCATCACCGACGACCGCCAACGCGCTGGGATACCAATCGGTGGGAATGAAACCGGCGGCCTGCTTGACGGGCCCGTCCGGCCCTTGCGCGGCCTTCGAGTCACGATTGAAGACGGCGACCGCATTCAGGGAAGCGTCGGCAACAAACAAATGCTCGCCGTCCGCGGATACCGCCAGCGCGCTCGGATAACTGCCTCCGTATGTCTGCCCGGGCGCGGTTGTATCCAACAGGCTTTCCAGTGCACCGCTTTCAGTCGAGACCACTGCGACCCGGTCTGCATTCGAAAGCGCCACGTATAACAGTTTTTCGTCGGGACTCAGCGCCAGGGCTGTGGGATGGGACCCCGGAGCAATGGGATCTTTCGGCTCAAGCAGCGAAATCCAGCGGGTGACAGTACCCTTCTCTAAGTCCAGTTCCGCTACCCGCGAGCGGTTCCACAAACTGCACCACCCTCTTTTACCGTCTTTGCTGGCTACCACCGTGTAAGGAAAGGATGATGGCACGATCTGGTGCGTGCTCAGATCAAACGACCGGATGACGCCGCCATCCGTGGGATTTAGCAGCACGACATTGTCGGAAAGATTGTTGGCGATCAGTAACAGATCTTTCCCGTCGCGCCGCACGATCGCGATTCCCGCTGGATACGGAATCGAGGTGCCCGGAGCCACTTTGCGCAGTCCGAAGGCCGGCTTGCGTCCCTCAGCCAGTTTTTGCGGAGCCACTTTCAGAAATCGCTCCGGCGCAATCTTGCCTTGGTCAAAACTGTAAACAGCAATTCCGTTGCCGGTGTCTTTCGGCTTCTCACCCGTGGGATCAGTGATCGAGCCGATGGAGGCATAGAGGTGCTTACCGTCAGAACTAAACGCTAGTCCAACAAAGTAACTCTGGCGCGCAGACTCAGCGAGCCGCTCATCGGGAAAATCCGTCAACTGGTTGGTCGACAAGTTTAGGACTGAGATTGATTGGTGCGCCAAAGCTGCTTGCGTTCCATATCCGAAATTCAGCAGCGCGGCATACTTTCCATCCGGACTTACCGCAATGGTGACGGGGAAACTGTTAGTGGCCCCCAGTCGTCCCGGGGACGGCGCGCTGAGCGTTTTGGAAGTGGGAAGCGAAATTTCGCGCGCAGGCTTGGGACCTTGCGCAAACGCGGCGAGACCACAAAGTACAAACAGAAGAAGTAAATAAAAAGATCGTATCAAGGCTTCCTCCGTAGCGATGCAGCTCAGCTGCGTCTTTACCCCGGACCACCGATCCTACTCCGAAAACAACAAGAGCCGGTCATTGTCCTGACCGGCTCAGTCGCTCAATCTATTACTTTAATGAGTGTCTGTAGTCGCCTCTTGCGTTGGCACTTCTAGCTGGCCCGCATTGTGGCGTACATCCGCGCCGCGCACCCAGAAGATGACGTCCTCGGCGATATTGGTCGCGTGATCCGCTACCCGCTCCAGATTCCGCGCGACCAGCAGTGCGTCCAGCGCTTGCCGCGTGACTTCGGGCCGCTCGTTCATGGCCTTCACCAGCATGATGAACGCCTCATCCCGCATACGGTCCACGACGTTATCCATTTCCAGCACAGCTTGCGCCAGTTCCGCCTTTCCTTCGATGAACGATTCCAACGCGCGCCGAACCATAGCGGCCACAGCCGCTGCCATCCGTGGAATATCGACAGGGAGATCCACTTTCGGCAGTTCGACCATGTCCATCACTCGTTCGGCGATATTCACGGCCTGATCGCCGACCCGCTCGAGATCGGAGTTGATCTTGGTTACCGCCAGAATGAACCGCAGATCCACAGCCATGGGCTGCTGCATGGCGAGAAGGTCAAACGCTACTTCATCGATCTCGCGCTCGGCTGCGTTGATGAGGGATTCTCCCTCGAGCACCAGATGGCAGCGCGCCAGGTCGCGGTCAATATAGGCTTGGCAGGCGCGATCAACGGCCTGCTCGGCCAGACCTCCCATGCGAAGCAGTCTCTCGCGAAGGTCGTCCAATCCCTGCTGAAAGCGGGTACGCATTATCCGAACCTGCCTGTGATGTAATCTTCCGTCCGTTTATCGGACGGAGTGGTGAAAATTTTCTCCGTCTTATCGAACTCGATCAGCTTCCCCAACAGAAAGAAACCGGTAAATTCCGCCACGCGTGATGCTTGCTGCATGTTGTGCGTGACAATCACAATAGTAAACCGTTCTTTCAGTTCGAAAATCAATTCTTCGATCTTGCCGGTCGAAATCGGATCCAGGGCCGAACAGGGCTCGTCCATCAACAGGACCTGGGGTTCAACCGCCAGTGCCCGCGCGATGCAAAGTCGTTGCTGCTGGCCGCCCGACAAACTGGCCCCAGACTTCTTTCTGAGCGTATCCTTAACCTCATCCCACAGCGCGGAAACCTTCAGCGATCGCTCCACGATTTCGTCCAGCCGCTTCCTGTCGCTGAATCCGTTCAGCTTTAGACCTGCGGCCACATTATCGTAAATCGACATCGTGGGAAAAGGATTTGGCTTTTGAAAAACCATCCCGATGCGCCGCCGTATCTGCACGGCCGACGTCCCGTTATAGACATCGAGTTCGCCGATCTGAACTTTCCCCGCTGCCCGCGCTTCGGGAATCGTTTCGTGCATGCGATTCAAGCAGCGGACGAATGTGGACTTGCCGCAACCGGACGGGCCAATCACAGCCGTCGCATGGTTCGCTGCCACCTTGATGTTGATATCGTACAGCGCCTGCGTCTTGCCAAACCAGGCGTTCAGATTGTCGACTTGAATGCCTACGCCCATAGTTAGTTTGCTCCCTTGAGCGTTCCGTGGCTAGCCGCCAAGCGCACGGCGCTGACTGCCAGCACGATCAAGATAATCAGAATCAAGGCACCCGCCCACGCCTGACGGTGCCACTCATCGAACGGCGAAATCGCGTAGGTAAAAATCTGCAGCGACAAGGCCGCAGTCGGTTGATTGACGTTCCAGTTCCAATATTGATTGCCGAATGCCGTGAACAGCAGCGGTGCAGTTTCTCCTGCGACTCGCGCAAACGCCAGCATCACGCCGGTGATCACTCCGGAAGTCGCCGTGCGCAGCGTAATCGAGAGAGTCGTCCGCCAGCGCGACACACCCAATCCGTACGCCGCTTCGCGCACCGCATTAGGCACCAACAGCAACATTTCTTCCGTGGTGCGCGTAATCGTCGGAATCATCATAATGCCGAGCGCCACGCCTCCGGCTAAGCGCCGAGAAGTGGCTCTGCGTCAGTACGACTAACCCGTACGCCACAATGCCCACAATAATCGAGGGGACACCGTTCAACACGTCAGCAGTGAATCGGATCAGGTTGCCGAGTTGATTGCGTCCGTACTCGGCGAGATAAATGCCCGCGCCAATTCCGATGGGAACGCCGATCAAACTAGCGATACCCAATATCAGCGCCGACCCGGCGATGGCGTTCGCCATTCCGCCGCCCGCTTCTCCAACAGGCTTTGGAGTCTGAGTGAGAAACGCCCAGTTGATCGAACCGATGCCCTTATAAACCAGGTATCCGAAAATCGCCAGCAACGGCGTCAAAACCAGAACCACAGCACCCGCTGCAGCCAGCGTCACCAACTGGTTTAACGTGCGCCGGTAAAGGCTGATGGGCGCGGCGCCGAATGTCTCCATCCTCGCGGTGATTCCTGAGGTCGACATTAGCTGGCCCTCGCTGGTTGGCCACGGGTCACGGTCCAAACCAGAATCTGCGCCAGGATGTTCACGATAATCGTCAGAATGAACAACGCCAGACCAACTTCCACCAGCGCGCTCAAATACGTATCGCCGGTCGCCTCGCTGAACTCGTTGGCAATCACGCTGGCCATGGTGTAACCGGGAGCGAACAGCGACTTCGCGATCTCCGGACGATTTCCAATCACCATGGTGACCGCCATGGTCTCCCCGAGTGCGCGGCCGAGGCCCAGAATCACGCCGCCCAAAATGCCAGCTCGCGCGTTCCGCAGAACCCCGGTGCGAATCATCTCCCAACGCGTAGCTCCCAACGCCAGGACCGCTTCCCGCTGCTGCTGCGGCACCGCGACCATCACTTCACGCGTAATCGAGGACACAATTGGCACGACCATAATCGCCAGAATGATTCCCGCGGCAAGCATTCCGATTCCGTAAGGGGCGCCTTCGAACAGCCCGGTCCAACCTAGATACTTCGCGAGCCATGGCTCGACGTATTCACGCAGCAAGGGGACCAGCACGAAGATCGCCCATAGCCCGTAAATCACGCTGGGGATCGCTGCCAATAATTCGGTGGTGAAAGCCAACGGGCCGCGTAGCCATCGCGGCGACATCTCGGTAATAAAAACAGCTACGCCCACTGCCAGAGGTACCGCTAGAAACAGCGCGAGAAATGACGAGACCAGCGTGCCGTACACAAAGGGCCACGCGCCAAACTGATCGTTGACCGGATCCCACTCACTTCGAAAGAAGAATTTCCACCCGAACGCATGCCACGAGAGTTGTGACTTGGTGACCAGTTCGTAGATGATCAGGCCGACGAGCGCGAGCACACACAGTCCGCAAGCGAGCATCGCCCACGAAAAAACTCGGTCCGCGATTTCGCTTCGGACCGGTTCCAGAAGCGGCGCGGTGTGCGCCGATTCGTCCGTAACCTCTTTTTTGGGAACGGGTTGCGGTCCAGTCAGGCGAGGCGCTCCTAAGGCTTGATTCGCCATCCCCTAGACGCTAGCAGAATCGTGTTACAGCAGTGTTAAAATGCCTGCGCTGTTTCCCCGGACAGATGAGCTTCGTGTTCGCACTGCATCGTGCCTGAGTTTTTCTTGGGGAGACTCGCGATTCGTTTTGATTTTTCTAATTGAACGCTTATGTCGCTCGATCAGAAACGCAGCCGTCTTGCATTTCAAAAACTCAATCGTCAGCTAAGCAAGCTGGCGACGAAGCCTGCGCCCGAAAACGTGCACAAGTTCCGCACCTATGGACGCCGCATTGAGGCGCTACTTGATGCTCTGGTCGCACATCCCAATCGCAACGACCGGAAGCTGCTCAAAATGCTGGCGCGGCTGCGTAAGAAAGCGGGACGCGTTCGTGATCTTGATGTGCAGATCGCTTCGCTCCGAAGTCTGAAAGTTCACCACGAGGCAGCGCAGAAATCGGAACTCATCCAGGCGCTGGCTGAAGAACGCCGCGAGCGCGAAAAGAAATTGGCGCGGGCGTTCGACAAGGACACACTGCAGGATCTTCGCCGCCGCCTCAAACGCGCTGCCGAGGACGAAATTCCTTCGACGGCGGATCCGCTCGCCATCGCCTTGCGCCAACTCGAGGTGCTCGCCCGCAATCGCGCTCCTCTGACCGAAAAGACCCTGCACCGTTATCGCATCGTCGGGAAACGCGCCCGCTACCTGGCGGAGTTGGCTGGAGATACTCCGGTGGCTATTCACACGGTCGAACGGCTCAAGCGCATGCAGAACATTCTCGGCGACTGGCACGACTGGCTCAAGCTGGCGCAAAGGGCCGAGGAACTTTTCGGTATCGCCTCCGATTCCCCGCTGCTGGCAGCGCTTCATAATGTGACTCGAACCAAGTTCCGGAAAGCGGTGGAGGTCCTTGCGGAGACTCGGATTGCAATGTCCCAGGCGAAGCCAACCTCCTCTGCTACCAACTCTGATCGGAAAATTCCCGGCTCAACCATTTCGCTAACGGCAGCCTGATAAAGATCCAATGCCGTACCTTCCTTCTTGCCTAGAGTTGACTAGTTATCTGACTAGTCATTAGAATGGAGGCGAGGAAATGCCCCATGTCGGCATGGCAAGTGCAAGACGCGAAAGCCCGCTTCAGCGAACTGCTGGAAGCGGCACTGAAGCACGGCCCCCAAACCGTCACCAAGCGAGGTATCGAGACAGCTGTCTTGGTGGCGGCCAGCGAATGGAAGCGGCTGCAACACTCCGCCCGCCCTGGTCTCAAGCATTTGCTGCTGGACGCTGGCCCTCGTTTCGAATTCCCTGTTGGTGAGAGTCGGCGGTTGCGCCGCCGTCGGACCCTGGAATTCAAATGACACGGTATCTGCTCGACACCCACGTAGTCTCGGAACTCCGCAAGCCCAAGCCACACGGAGCGGTAGTTTCGTGGATACGGAACTTACAGGACGACCAGATTCGGCTGTCAGCGGTCACCATCGGTGAATTGCAGGCTGGAGTCGAGTTGACCCGGCGTCAAGACGCCCACAAAGCTGCCGAAATCGAACTGTGGGTCGACCAATTGGCCGACTCGTATCAGCTACTCCCAATGGACGCAGATTGCTTCCGCGAATGGGCGCGCCTGTTGGATGGGAAAGCGGATCAGCTTCTGGAAGACGCCATGATTGCCGCTACGGCGCGGGTTCATCAGTTGACGGTAGCCACGAGGAACGAACGCGATTTCACATCCCTGCGGGTCCCTCTCTTCAACCCGTTCAAGAACTAACTATTATCTCTTGCTCTCCTCTCCGCGTGTTGCAGTCCCCAATCCGCCATCATCTGCAGCAATGGTGTTAGCGTTCTGCCATAGGCCGTCAGCGAATACTCCACTCTCGGCGGAACTTGCGCGTAAATTTTCCTGCCGATGATCTCGTCGCGTTCCAACTGCCGAAGCTGTTGCGTCAACACCTTGTGGGTCGGCCCGGACACCTGTTTGCGCAATTCGCTATAACGCAACGGACCTGCCTTCAAAGCAACGATGATCAACGGCTTCCACTTTCCGCTGATGACATCAGCGGTGACTTTTACCGGGCATGAAGACAAATCCATAAGCGCCTCAATCCCTCAACACTCTAAAGCTGTCTGCCCATTGCGCACTTCCGGGGAAGTATCTACCCAAATTGTGCGTTCTTGCAGTCTTCCAGCAATTTCCTTATGAATCGGTAAGGAGGATATTTTGAAGATCATCGCGTTTGATTCGTTCAAGGCCGGCGTCACCCTCGACACTCTCAAGCCCTACTTGCAGGAAGAAGTCGCGAATGTCTGGCGTCTCTGGAAAGCCGGAATTGTTCGTGAGAATTACGCCCGCGCCGATGTTCCCGGCGTCGTGATTGTCTTCGAATGCGCCAGCGTCGACGAGGCTCGCCGCTACGTCGAAGACTTCCCGCTTTCCAGGGCCGGATACCTCGACTGGCAGTTCATCGCGCTCGACGCTCCCCTGCCCTTGCAATACCTCTTCGATGCTACAGTAGACGTCGCCGAACCTTACGATCGCACGACGCAGAAGCTCACAGGAAAATCGGCGTAATCGTCATGCTCGAAATCCAAGGCCTGCCCATCCCTCTCACCTTGCCGGAACTCGTATCGCCGCACCATACCGCCCTGATCGTTTACGACATGCAGGTCGGCATCGCGCGCCAGGTCGCCGACGCGCCCCAGATCGTTCAGAAAATTAGCCTGATCCTGAGTGCCGCTCGCAAGGCCGGCGTTCGAACCTTCTTCACTCGCCACATGTCGCTTCCCAGGAATCTTATGGGATCGTTTCAAGTTCGGACAGCGATGGCGTGGCAACGCACCGAAGATCCAGAGAAAGTTCAGCCTTGGTTTCTCCGCGACACGCCGCCGTTCCAGATTGTTCCTGAACTTCAGCCGAACAATCAGGAAGCAATCTTCGACAAGCTCTCCATGTCAGCTTTCGAAGGCACGCCTCTGGCTTTCGCTTTGCGTGATTGCGGCATCCGCAGCTTCATGATCGCGGGGATTGCCCTCGAGATTGGCATCGATCCCACCTGCCGTCACGGCGCCGACCTCGGCTTCGTCCCCATCATGATTCGCGACGCTTGCGGCGCCGGCAATGCTCAGGCCGCCGAGCATTCCATCGCCAGCCTCTCTCACATGGGCGACACCGTGATCACCGATACCGCTACCATTTGCCAACTGCTTGCCGCGGCCTCTGGTCGGAAATGATTGAGCGCTTTCCCATCCTCGCTGTACACTATCTCGCTCGCCCATGCCGACCTTTGCCGCCGTCGATATCGGATCTAACTCCGTCCGTCTGAAGATTGCGCGCCTTACTCGCGGACGCTTGCGCGAGATTCACGAAGAACGTGAAGTCACCCGTCTGGGTGATTCCGTTTTTCGTTCTAACCTGCTCGATCCGGACGCAATGGCGAACACCGTCAAGGTGCTGCGCCGCTTTCACCGGGCCGTGCAGTCTGCCGGCACTGATCAGGTTCGCGTCGTCGGCACCAGTGCCCTCCGCGACGCCCGCAATTCCCAGGCTTTTCTGGAGTGGGTTCGCTCCGCCACGGGATGGAATCTCGAAATCATCTCTGGACTGGAAGAGGCTCGCCTCATTCACCTCGGCCTGGTTTCCTCGCTGCGCGTGAGTTCCTCAAATGTCCTGATGATGGATCTGGGCGGAGGCAGTTGTGAGTTAACCATCTCGGCAAAAGGTCACATCCGCGAAACCGTCAGCTTGCCTTTGGGCGCCGTGCGCCTGACGAACGAATTCTTACAGCACGATCCGCCCCGCAAGTCGGAACTCAAACGCTTGCAGAGTTTTGCCGGACGCGAAATCGGCCGGATCTCGGCCCGCATTCAGCGCGCGCGTCCTGGTATTGTGCTGGCGACTTCTGGCACGGCTGCGTCGCTAGCCGCCGTCTGCCGTGGCCTTTACAAAATCAAGGGCTCGCGCGCCTCCGTCGTCTCGCAAACGCAGATGCGGAGAATCGCAAAGATGCTGGCCCGCTTGCCTCTCGACGGACGCAGAAAGCTTCCCGGCGTCGGACCACGACGCGCCGAAATTATTCCCGCTGGCGCCATGGTCTATACCGAGATTCTCGATCGTTGCCAGCTTCGCGGCTTTCGCTACTCGCCTCTGGGCTTACGCGACGGATTACTCGCGCAGATGGCGGCGGAATACGATCGCAGCACCCGCTCCGGAAAGCAGATTGAATCCGAGCGAGCCGACTCGATTCGCGCGGCGGTTGAGCACTATCACGTCGATCTCGATCACGCCACCGAAGTCCGTGATTCCGCTCTCTACCTATTTACCGCGCTCAAGTCGATTCACCGGCTTCCCCCCGAGTATCGTGAATGGCTTTCGGCTGCTGCCATGCTCTACGAAGTCGGCGACTACGTGAATCGATTCGGCCGCCACCGCCACACCTACTACATCATCGCCAACTCTGAGATCCTTGGATACACGCCTCAGCAACGCCGGCGCATCGCGGCTATTGCGCGCTATCTGGGAAAGTCGGTACCGACTCCTGGGGACGGTCCCATGAAGGTGCTGCTTCCCGAGGAGCGGGAGGATGTTCGCAAATCCGCGTTGCTGCTTCGTCTGGCGCGTGCTTTGCATTTAGGACGCAGCGGCGCGGTGCAAAGCACAATGGCGCGCATTCGCAACGGCGGCGTGACTCTGACGTTGACTGCGAAACGCCGCTCCAGCGTGGATCTGGAACTCTGGGCGGTGGAAAAAGAGAAGAACTATTTCCGCGAAGTTTTCGGACGGGAGTTGTCGGCCGCCGCGGCATAAACCGAACGCAGAACTTTGGGCGTGATGCACCACAGCATCGATCCGGAATTGCGGTTCATCTCCACCCGGGCCACCGCGCCTTTTTTCAATTCGACACTGGCCTCACACCCGCTGGCGCTGATCGAGCGTCCCAGAAACTCGCTGAGGTTGGGATTGTGCCCCACGACCATCACGTTTTCCAGCTTGGCGTACTTGTCGAACATCTTGCGGAAATCGGCAAAAGTCGCCGCCGGACGCAGCGCATCCTCAAACACCAACTTGCCCTCGTAGCCCAATTCGTTTCCGACCAGTGCGGCCGTCTGCGCCGAACGCTTCAGCGGACTCGATAGAATAATGTCCACCTGCACATCGAGCGCCGTCAAAGCGCGGCCCACTTCGCCGCATTGCTCGATCCCGGTTTTATCCAGGGCGCGCTTCTCGTCTTTTTTCGGATTCGCCAGACTCTCGCCCGCGCTAGCGTGCCGCAGGAAGTAGATCACCATGTCCCGTTACCGTTCCTTTCCGACCAAGACCCTTCGCGCCCGTGGCTCAGCGACTTCGGGAATCGCATCGACCCCAAGCTTACCCTCCGCCAGTCCAATCATAAAGTCCTGCGCGCTAAACGCAGCTCCGCCCATGGGACGTTTGCGCTTGCCTTGCGCCTGCCATGCCCGAACGTAATCCCCGTTGCTCTCCAGGATTCGCGACTTCACGTTGTCCGCAAGATAGGCATCGAGAATCTCGTGACGCACGCGCTCCCGCAGCAATTCGTCCTTCACCGGGAATATCACTTCAACCCGATCGTATAAATTGCGTGGCATCCAATCGGCGCTACCCATGTAGACTTCTTCCTCGCCGCCGTTGGCGAAGTAATAAATGCGGCTGTGCTCGAGGAATCGTCCCACGATGCTGCGCACCCGAATGCGGTCGCTCACGCCACGCACGCCAGGACGGAGCGCGCAAATCCCGCGCACGATCAAGTCAATGTTCACTCCCGCTTGAGACGCGCTATACAGCGCAGCGATGACGTCCTTGTCGAGCAGAGCATTCATCTTGGCGATAATGCGAGCCGGGCGCCCCTGCCGAGCATGCTCCGCCTCACGCGCAATCAGCGCCAGAGTGTGCTCCGCCAAGTCGAGCGGCGCTACCAGCAAAGGTTCGTAGTTGGGATGCTCCGCATACGCCGTTAGAAAACTGAAAACGTCGTGCACCGCCGCGGTAATCTCCGGGTCGGCGGTCAGCAGGCTCAAGTCGGTATAAATTCGCGCCGTCGTCGCGTTGTAATTGCCGGTTCCCAGGTGCGCGTAACGCCGCGTCACACCGTCGGGATCCCTCCTCACCAATAGCGACAACTTGCAGTGTGTCTTCAACCCTACGAGCCCGTGAAACACCTGCACGCCTGCGTCTTCCAGATCGCGCGCCCAGCGGATGTTCGAGGCCTCGTCGAACCGAGCCTTCAATTCCACGACCGCCGTCACTTCTTTTTTCGCAGCCGCAGCCATCAACGACGGCACGATCAGCGAGTGTTCGCTGGTGCGGTAGAGCGTCTGCTTGATCGAGAGTACCCGCGGATCTTCCGCCGCCGATTCAATGAACGAAACCACGGCATCGTAAGAATCAAAGGGATGGTGCAGCAGAACATCATGACGGCGCAGTTCTTCGAACAGGTCCTGCGACTTCGCCGTGAGGCGCAACTCGCGTGGCGCGAATGGCCTGAACTTCAGCTCCGGATATTCCGTCTGCTCATAAATATTGAACAGCCGCGACAGGTTTACCGGACCGTTCACCGGCAACACCTGCCAGGACTGCAACTCGAAATTCGTTCGCAGCCTTTCAATAATTTCCGGGTCCGCGTCCGAGTCGATTTCCAGGCGAACTGCATCTCCCTTGCGCCGGTTGTGCAACTCGGTTCGCACCGACTCCAGCAAGCTGCGGCTTTCTTCCTCGGCGAGATAAAGATTGCTGTTGCGCGTCACGCGGAATGCCGCAGAGGAAACGATGTCGTAACCGTGATACATGCGGGAAGCGTGAAAGGCGACAAGGTCCGCAAGGAAAATGAAGTCCACCGTACCTTCTGACGGCAACCTCACCAGGCGCGGCAGGGCGCGCGGGACAGTCACCACTCCTGTATAGGTTGTCGAAGATCTCCGCCGCCGTCGCAGCAGAAACGCCACGCACAGCGCTTTATTGATGACGCGCGGAAACGGATGCGCCGGGTCCACGGTCACCGGCGTCAAAAGCAAGTCCAATTCCCTCTCGCAGTAATCCTCGACAAAGCTTCGCGCCCGCGCGTCGAGTTCGTGCAACTCCAGCACGCGAATTCCGTGCGCCATCAGCGCAGGGCGAAGTTGGTCATTCCAGCAAGCGTACTGGTCCGCGACAAACTCGCGCGTCACCTTCGCAATCAGATCGCGCTCCTCCAGCATGGTGAGCCCGTCCGGCCCCGCCGCGGTGTTGCCGTCTTCGAGCAGTTGCACCAGTCCGGCTACGCGGACTTCGAAAAATTCGTCGAGATTGCTGGCCGTGATCGAGAGAAACTTCAACCGCTCCAGCAAGGGATTGCTTTCGTCCTGCGCCTCTTCCAGCACCCGCCGGTTGAAGGCCAGCCACGAGGCTTCCCGATTCAAGTAATACGCGGAACTATCAAGCGTTGGACGGGCCATAATCAGTCTGAGAGGAAATTGCCTTACTCAACGAAGGTCAATAGCCGTACGGGAAAAATCGTTTCATTTCGCTACCGGCGGTGGTGCTGCCGTGCGCTTGGCGATCGCGAACTCTACTTCTAATCCGTTCGGACGCTTTACATAAAAATGGTGTCCGTCAATCTTCGCCTGAACCTCGAACCCGGGCTTCCACTCTTCCGGCAACGTGTCGCTCTCGTGCCGGGGAGTATACAGCCCGCGGTAAACCGTGTTTCCTATCTGCACCGTGACTTCATAATATGGATCGTCCTGGGTCACGGGAGTGTTAACGAGGTAGTAAAGAACGCGGGTTTCGACCTTCCGCTGCACGTCCACGATCTTGCCCGTCTGGTAGGGCCTTTCGACGGCTTGTGCAACTGCCGTCAGTCCCACCGCCAGCAGCAAAATCGTGATCGCACGCTTCATAGCCGAATGTTCAGTATAAAACATCCTCCGGAAACTCGCCCGTGCCTCTAGGTGTTCCCGACAAGAAAAAAGGCGCCAGCTTTCGCTGGCGCCTCGTGCTCCTCGTAAGTCACGCTCAGTGTACCTGCTTAACGGTTTCTCTCACCTTCGCGATTACGCTGTCGGGCAGCGGCGCATAGGTCAAATCCGCCGTCATTTTCTCGCCATCATCCAGCATCCAGGTCAGGAAACCGTTCAGGATCTTCCCTTTCGCGGCATCCTTCGACTGCGCCGGAATCAGCAGCCAGGTGAAGCTCGAAATCGGATACGCGTCTTTCCCGGGCGCATTCGTAATCGATACCCGGAAGTCGGCCGGCATCTTTGGCACTGAAGCCGCTGCGGCAGTTACGCTGGCCAGGCTGGCTTTGACGTAGTTTCCCGATGCGTTCCGAACAACTCCGTAGGGGATTTTGTTCTGCACCGCATAAATTAGTTCGATGTAGCCGATGCCGCCCTTCATCTGGCGGATCATGCCAGCCACACCTTCGTTGCCTTTTCCGCCCAATCCCACCGGCCACTTCACCGACGTGTTCTTGCCTACTCCGCTGGCCCAGTCAGAGCTGACCTTCGAAAGGTAGTCGGTAAAAATGTAGGTGGTTCCGCTGCCGTCAGAGCGGTGCAGCACCACGATCGCATCTCCGGGCAACTTGACTCCGGGATTCTCTTTCGCGATCGCCGGATCGTTCCACGTCGTAATCTTCCCCAGGAAAATTCCCGCCAGCGCATCCGGCGTGAACTTCAGTTCTTCAGTGACGCCAGGCACGTTGTAGGCCGGTACAACTGCTCCCATCACGGTAGGGATGTGAAACAGTTTTCCATTCTTGTATTGCGACAGCTGTTCGTCGCTCATCGGACCGTCGCTGGCCCCGAAATCGACGGTTCCCGCCAGTACTTGCCGGATCCCGCCGCCGCTGCCAATTGATTGATAGTTGATCTCTACATCCGGATGAGCCTTGTGGTATTCGCTGAACCACTTGGAATACATAGGATAAGGAAACGTTGCGCCCGCCCCATTCAACGTGGTCTGCCCCACAGCGGGAAGCGCGAGAGCGACGCACAATAGCGCAATTCGACGTATCACCAGTGTTCCTCCTTTGGTTTTTTGCTAACAACCGTTTCTACGGTCGAATTGTTACAGCCACGTTAATGCCGAATGAATTTCCAGTGAATGAGTACCGCCGGCGTCCCGCCGGCCAAGAGAATGTATGAGCGTTGTTTTTTCGGGTCTGGGTATTGGGGCACCGGGTGCTGGGTTTTTCTCGGTACTGGGTACTGGGTACTGCTAACGTTGACGCCCACCCCCAACATTGCTAGCCTGAGAGGTTTGCTTCACCCCGATTTCCGCACCAGAAACGAGACCGCACATGGCCATCAAGTTCAAGGGCGTGGACTACCTGCAATTCGACTCGCTGCTCTCTGACGATGAGCGCCTGGTCCGCGATACCTCCCGCAAATTCATCGAGGAAAACCTCGTCCCTATCATCGAAGAATGCAATCGCGCCGGACGCTTTCCCCGCGAACTTGTCCGTCCCATGGGCGATCTCGGATTCTACGGCGCCAGCCTGAAAGGCTATGGCTGCGCAGGCATGTCGAACGTCGAATACGGCCTGGTCATGCAGGAACTCGAGCGCGGAGACTCTGGCGTGCGCTCCTTCGTCAGCGTGCAATCCGCCCTCTGCATGTATCCCATCTACGCCTTCGGCAGTGATGAGCAAAAACAAACATGGCTCCCGACGATGCAGAAAGGCGAAAAGCTGGGCTGCTTCGGACTCACCGAACCCGACTTCGGCTCCAATCCCGGAGGCATGCGCACCCGCGCCCGCAAAGTCGGCAACGAATATATCTTGAATGGCGAGAAGATGTGGATCACCTCGGGCTCGATCGCCGATGTCGCCATCGTCTGGGCCAAGGTCGAAAACGAAAATGACAAAGTCCGCGGATTCCTGGTCGAAACCAATCGCCCCGGATTCAAGGCCGAAGACATCCACGGCAAATGGTCGCTGCGCGCGTCGGTGACCTCGGGCCTGTCACTGCAAGACGTCCATATCCCCGAATCGAATCTGCTTCCTGGCTCCGGCGGCCTGAAGTCTCCGCTGATGTGTTTGAATCAAGCCCGTTACGGCATCGCTTGGGGAGGCGTTGGCGCCGCCATGGCCTGCTACGACTGCGCGCTGCAATACGCCCAACTCAGAAAACAATTTCGCGACCAACCCATCGCCAGCCACCAGTTAGTGCAGGAAAAACTCGCCTGGATGATCACCGAAATCACCAAGGCCCAGTTACTCGTCTTACAGGTAGGACGATTAAAAGATCAGAACAAAGCCGAGCACTATCACATCTCGATGGCGAAACGAAACAACGTCTGGATGGCTCTCGAATGCGCCCGCATGGCCCGCGACATACTAGGAGCCAACGGCGTAGCCGACGACTACCCAATCATGCGCCACATGATGAACCTGGAGTCGGTAAAAACCTACGAAGGCACTCAAGACATCCACACGCTAATCATAGGCGCCCAGATCACTGGGATCGACGCTTTTTGATCGAATAACAGCTCTGTCATCCTGAGCGAAGTAAGCGCTCGCAAAGCGAGCGCTTACGAAGTCGAAGGACCCCTACCGTACCACACTCGCGACGGATTCCCTTCGCTCAAACCTGATACAATCCCGATTCGATGCACGCCACCATGCGTCTCCTGGGCTTACTAACTGCCGTCGCCCTGGCCTCGATTTTCTTGCCAGCTCAGACGCAATCTGCGCCGACGGATGAATCGAAGCCACCGGCCCCGGCCAAAGCCAGCAACGGCGTGAGCGCTCCGAGAGTCATTTACAACCCGGATCCGGAATATTCGGAGAAAGCGCGCCTAGCAAAATTTCAGGGCGTTTGCGTCCTATGGTTAGTGGTCGATACCGACGGCATTCCACAGGACATAAAGGTCGCCAGATCGCTCGGCATGGGCCTCGATGAAAAAGCTATCGAAGCCGTGAAAAAGTGGCGGTTCGAACCTGCGCGAAAAAATGGAATACCTGTCGCTGTCAAAGTTAATGTCGAGGTTGCATTTCGTCTATATCCTGAACTCACCACGAATCCCGAAATAATGAGACTGACACCGAAAGCTCTCTCGGGCGACCTGGAGGCTACTACCAAGCTGGGATTGGCGTATTTGAACGGAGATGGCACGGCTGCCGATTTTGCGCGAGGCATGAAGCTGCTGGAGTTCGCTGCCCAGCACGGCTCAGCCCACGCGCAATTTGAACTCGCGCAGCAGATGGTGAAATCGAGGCCCGAGCAAGAGGTTCCCGATTACATCAGCGCATACTCCTGGTATGGAATTGCCAAGCGAGGTGGGCACAAAGTTAAAGACGACATCTTTCGCGACTTGGAATCCAAAATGACTCCTGAACAGCTTACCGCTGCCCGTTCCCGCATCGACTCATGGTCGCCTCCCGCCACGAAATAACGCTAACCGAGCGATATGGTCGGTTTCGGCTCAGTCAAGTTACTCTCTTCAATTGCGTTCCACGGATTTTCTTGCCTTTTCCGCCGCCAAACGATAAACAACTATCAAATATGTTGAAGCTTGGGTGCGCCCTAACCGTCCTGGCCTGCGTCTCGTTGTTTGCTCAAACCGCGCCGTCCGCGAGTGGGAATGTCGCGCCACAGGCACCGCTCAAAGTCGGCAACGGCGTCAGCGCGCCGAAACTTCTTAAGCATCCTGAACCGGAATATTCCGCGAAAGCGCGTGAAGCCAAGTATGAGGGTGTCTGCGTCCTCTGGTTAGTTGTCGGCACTGACGGCATTCCACGAGACATAAGAGTCGCCCGTTCGATAGGCATGGGACTCGACGAAAAGGCTATCGAAGCCATAAAGCGCTGGACGTTCCAACCTGCGCTCAAAGATGGCCAACCAGTCGCTGTTCAGATAAACGTTGAGGTGTCGTTCAGACTTGGCGCACCTCCGAACACTGATCCAAGAATCGATCGGCTCGAAACCGACGCGAATTCAGGCGATCCAAAAGCAGAATTTGAATTGGCTCAGAAGTACTTTGGGGGGCAAGACGTTCCAAAAGACACCGTGCGTGGCACCCGACTGCTCTTGAAATCGGCCAACCAGAACTACCCTCAAGCACAATTTCTGATGGGTGATCTCTACGCTTCGGGAGATCGTCCCGGGGATAGCATCGAAGCCTACATGTGGTACAGCCTCGCACAGCGTAACGGCGAGAAGATCAAGGATCAGCTCAAGAAACTCGAATCAAGAATGACTCCCCAGCAACTTATTCAAGCTCGCGCCCGAATCGACGCCTGGCCGAATTCGCCTGCCAAGTAATGGGTCGGCTTTCCTGTGACTCTAACCCGCCTCGTGCCGTACCACACCCTCCACCTTCCCCCAGGCCGCCGTTCGCGGATCGATTAACTCGTAGTGTCCCGCCTCGGAGATCTCCAGCAGATGTACATCTTCGCCCTTTGCCTTTTTCGTTTCCACGTAGCGATGGCTGAAGTCCGGAGGCACCACATCATCTCCCGCTCCCGCGATCACCCATTGCGTTGCCTTGGGCACCGAAAGCTCCATGGGATCAGCGTCGCGATAGTGATCCGCAACTGCTTTAGGAGTACCTCCCAGAAACGCCACCACCGCATCGTCGCTCAGGTGCTGATCGTAGGCGGCCTGCAGGTCGAGCACTCCAGCCAGCGAGACCACATGTTTCACCGCCGGTTCATGCGCCGCCAGAGAAATGGCAAGCTGTCCACCAGCCGAATGTCCCATCACCACAACGCGTGACGAGTCGAGGTTGTAGCGCTTGGCGATCTGCGGCACGAAGCGAAACGCCGTCCCCATATCTTGCAACGTTCCGGGCCACCCGCCTCCTGCGTTCCCCACGCGCCGGTACTCAATGTTCCAAGTGGCCAACCCCTTCGCCGTAAGCGCGGCGCACAAGTGTCCCGTGTGCGCCAAATCATATTTTGCCCGCCAGAAGCCTCCGTGAATCATCATGACCACGGCAAACGGGCCACCGCTCTTAGGAAACCGCAAATCTCCCGACTGGTTGGGATCGCTGCCATACGCCAAGCGCACATCCGCCGGAGGCGGAGCCAGACTCAAAATTGAATCGTTCGCCATATTGATATTCAATCACAACCCGCGACCTGCCACCGGCGACCGGATTTCGTTACAATCTCCGCGATGCCGCGCACCCGTCTCTACGCCGATCCCGAGAACCGCTTTCTCCACGACCTCATCTTCGATTCCTGTCAGCGCCATCCCGCAAAGATCGCCATCGTCGATGCTTCAAACAACCGCCGCATCACCTACGGCGAATATGGAGACCTTGTCTGCACGGTCGCCCGTGGCCTGATCGCCGCCGGACTCAATCCCGGCGAAGTCGTGGCCATCCATTCCCCTAACTCGTGGGAGTTCTGCGCCGCCTATCACGCCATCACCCTGTCCGGGGGCATCCCCACACTCCTCAATCCCGCCTACCGCGAACGCGAGATCCGCTATCAACTCGAAAACTCCGAAGCAGTCATTGTTATTAGCGATGGCCTATTGCTCGCCGACGTCAACCTTACCGGATTGCCCAGCCTGCGACGCGTCTACACCACGCGCAACCCGAAAGCGGGAACCCAACCGTTCACCGACTTGCTGCGGCCGACCAGCAGCGCGCTTCCGGCCCAAGAGAAGTCGTCCCTCGAAACGCTCGCCGCGCTTCCCTATTCTAGCGGCACCACGGGACTGCCCAAGGGTGTCATGCTCTCGCACTTCAATCTCGTCGCCAACGTTTTTCAAATTCTCGGTCCGCACGCGGTCGATCTCAAGCCTGACGATGTCATGCTCTGCTTCCTCCCGCTCTACCACATCTACGGACTCAACGTCGCCCTCAACCCGGCGCTCACTCTCGGAGCAACGCTGGTCCTGATGCCGCGTTTTAACGCCCCACAACTGATGTCGCTCATCGCCTCCGAGTCGGTCACGATGATGCCTATCGTCCCTCCGGCCATGAACGCCATCAATCAAGCCGCCGAAGCGGGACTCTTTCCGCAAAATCACACTCTGCGCTGGGTGAAATGCGGAGCCGCTCCCCTCGCTCCTGAACTTGCCCGCCGCTTCACCGAACTTACCGGCGCGCTCGTGGCCCAGGGATACGGCATGACCGAAGCCTCTCCCGTCACTCATCTCGGATATCTGGATCCAGAACTCTACCGCCCAGACTCGATCGGGCAGCCCGTTGCGCAAACCGATTGCCGCGTGCTCGACGAGTACGGCAAAGAAGTCGCCGCAGGAGAAGCAGGAGAACTCGTCATGCGCGGACCGCAATTCATGCTGGGATACTGGAAGGCGCCGCAAGCTACCGCCGCCGTGCTGCGCGATGGATGGTACTGGTCCGGCGACGTCGTCAAGCGCGATGAAAATGATTTCTTCTACGTACTCGACCGCCGCAAGGAGATGATCAAGTACAAAGGTTTCCCTGTCGCTCCTGCCGAGGTCGAAGCCCTGCTGCTCGAGCATCCCGCCGTACGCGATTGCGGAGTGATCGGACGCCCCGACCCCGCCGCCGGAGAAATTCCCGCCGCGTTCATTGTTCTTCGCGAGGGCCAAGTGCCCTGCGAGAAACTGAAAGAAGAGCTCTGCGCCTTCGTCGCGGATCGCCTTACGCGCTACAAGCAACCACGCGAAGTTCATTTCGTCGAGTCTGTGCCTCGCACCGCCTCGGGAAAGATTCTAAGGCGCGAACTAAGAAAAGCCTTCGAGTAGCGCCGGCGTCCCGCCGGCCAAGATGAAGCGTGGGTTGCTGGCAACATCCCTGGGAACTTTTCCCCGCCCCGCTCCGTATCTTTCCTTGTAAGCGGCAACCGCCACTAATAAGGAGCCCACCATGGAGGGAGAACTCGTCGGCCTCGCAGCCGTTGTCATGTCTCTCGGCATCCCCATCGCCGCCATGTACACCTACTACCGCGTGCGCAAGCTGCGCACCGAAGAACGCCTGGCGGCCATTGCTCGCGGCGTGAGCATCCCCATGCAACCTGAACTTTCCGAGTCCGCCCGTTCGCGTCGCTCTGGCATCCTGCTCACCGCCGGGTCCATCGGCTACATCATTACTTTTGCTCTGATCGCCCGCGTGGAATATGACGCCTGGACCGCCGCCGCGTTCGGCGCGATTCCGCTCGCGGTAGGCCTGGGATTCTTTCTCGACTCCGCCCTCATCCGCCGCGACCATCACGCGGCATAACTCGAGTCGCTCGAGAACGCTGGCTGAGGTGCATCGAATCAGCCAGCGGATCGCTTGTCCCGCCAGCTTGGCGCCGCCCGGCGCTTCACTCCTCGGCTCGCCTGTACGACACCGGAAGAAATGACCCAAAGAAATAGCTTGCTTTCGTGTGTACTAGTGATATATATGACTATATCACGTGGTTGCAGTTGCTCATTCCGAACGATGCGATTGAGCTAGGTCACTGAATCCACGATAGTTGCATGGAGGCTTACGATGAAATCTCTTCGCCTACTGTTTCCGATGTTTCTGCTTTCCACCATTCTCTTTGCCCAATCAGACGCTAAGAGCACGCCCACTGCGCCCTCTCCGGCTCAGAAGTCCTTCACCGCCTTGAAAAGCCTGGCGGGAGAGTGGGAAGGCCCAGCCACAGTTCCCGACATGCCGGAGATGTCAGACGGCAAGCCACTGCACGTCTCGATGCGCGTCACCTCCAGGGGAAACGTGCTTGTGCATGAACTGCAAGAAGCAGGAACGCCCCTGGATGCGACCAAGTACGACCATCCGGTAACGATGTTCTATATCGACGGAGACCAGTTCACCCTGATTCATTATTGTGACGCCGGAAACCGACCCCGCATGACCGGCACCATGTCACCCGACGGCAAGACTATCGAGTTCGGGCTAAAGGACATCAGCGGAGACCCCGCGTATCACATGCACCATTCGTTGATCACCATCATCGATGCCAACCATCACACCGAGGATTGGACCTTCATGATGAAGGACAAGGCCATTCATGCGCACATGGATCTGCACCGCGTCAACTAATGCGCAACTTCAGGAGATGAAACATGAAATCCCTACGTAGAATGCTGTTCGTGGTTGTTCTGCTGGCGCTCGGCTCCGCTGCTCTTGCGCAGTCGGACGCGCAGAAGTCCTTCGACCAACTGAAAACTCTGGCCGGTTCGTGGGAAGGCCGCGTGTCGACCGTCCCACCGCAGGCGGCTATTGAGGGCAAAGCCATGCAGGTGACGCTGCGCACCGCTTCAATGGGGCACACGCTCATGCATGAGGCGACCGGAAGTGGAAGGCCCGACGATCCCATCACCATGATTGTGGTCGATGGAGACCGTCTCTTGCTGACTCACTATTGCGACGCGAATAATCGTCCGCGGATGCAAGGCAAGATGTCTCCCGACGGCAAGACGGTGGAATTTGATTTTCTCGACGTGACCGGCAATCTGCAGTACGGTCACATGCAGCACGCAAAGTTCACCATGATCGACACCAATCATCACATTGAGGAATGGACTTACCTGCAGCCAGGGGATAAGCCGGTGGTCGCCCACTTTGACCTGCAACGTACCAAGTGACCGAATCGTTATCTGGAACCCATGATGGACCGTGAGTGGAACGACAGTCAGCCGATTTACCGCCAGCTTCGCGACCGCGTGGTCGCGATGATACTCGACGGCGTGCTCAAAGAGGGCGATCCCCTGCCCTCCGTGCGCAACGTCGCCGCCGAATATCGTGTCAATCACCTCACGGTCCTGAAGGGTTATCAACAACTGGTGGACGAGCACTTGGTCGAGAGCCGCAGAGGCCTTGGCATGTTTATCAATGCCGGCGCGCGCAATCTGCTGCTCGCGGCTGAACGCCAGCGGTTCCTTACGGATGAATGGCCACGGGTTCAAGCCACCATCCAGCGGCTGGGCCTGACTCGCGAAGAACTGCTGGATCGAAGCAACGGGAACTCCAATGCCTCAGAGGAGGCGAAGAAGAAACCATGACCATCATCGAAGCCCGCGGGCTCCGCAAGGCCTTCGGCCCAACCGTCGCGCTCGACGGAGTCGATTTGCGTGTGGAGGAAGGCCGCATTCTTGGGCTCATCGGGCCCAACGGCGCTGGCAAGAGTACCGCACTCAATGCGATTCTCGGCCTGACGCCATATCAGGGAGAATTGAAAGTGCTCGGGCGCGATCCCTGGACCGCGCGCGCCCAACTCATGTGCGACGTCTCATTCATTGCCGACGTCGCCGTGCTGCCTCGCTGGATACGGGTCTCGCAGGTTCTCGATTACGTCGCCGGCGTGCATCCGCGCTTCGACCGCGCCAAAGCCGAGGGGTTTCTGGCGAAGACCACCATTCAACGTAGCAGCAAGGTCCGGGAATTGTCGAAGGGCATGGTCACTCAACTGCACCTCGCGCTGGTCATGGCCATTGATGCGCGCTTGCTGGTGCTTGACGAGCCGACGCTCGGCCTCGACATCCTGTATCGCAAGCAGTTCTACGATTCCCTGTTAAACGACTATTTCGATCGCAGCCGCACCATCGTGGTGACCACACACCAGGTCGACGAGATTCAGGACGTTCTCACCGATGTGATGTTCATCAACCGCGGCCGTATCGTATTCACCTGCAGCATGGAAGAATTCGAGTCGCGTTATGCGGAAGTGATGGTGAATCCGGATCAGCTCGCTGCAGCCCGCATGCTCAAGCCCATTCACGAGCGGCAGGCACTCGGTCGCAGCATCCTGCTGTTCGATGCCGTCGATCGTCAGAAACTCGCGGCGCTCGGCGAGGTGCGCACACCCAGCATCGCCGACTTGTTCGTTGCCATCATGGGAAACCAGGCGAGTCCAGCACAAGGAGCGGCCAGATGAACACACAATCGAACACCATGCCTGAGGCGTTTCAGGCGCAGAGCGTAGCCCCGGTCCGGCCCTCCACGATGCAGCTCATGTACTGGTCCGTGCGGCGCGAGTTGTGGGAGAACCGCTCCACCTATCTAGCTCCTCTACCCGTCGCCGGGCTCATTCTGATCGGCTCCCTGCTCGGCACACTTCATGCCCCGGAAAAGATGCGCGCCGCCTTGGCCCTCAATCCAATGGAGCAACTCGAACGGATGATGCAGCCCTACAGGATGGCTGGCCTCATCCTCATGGCGATCGAAGTTCTCGTCTCTCTGTTTTATTGCCTCGATGCGTTGCACGGCGAGCGTCGCGATCGCAGCATCCTTTTTTGGAAGTCGCTGCCGGTTTCCGATACCACTACCGTCCTGTCGAAGGCCAGTATTCCGCTGCTGGTTCTCCCAGTCGTAACCTTCGCCGTCACGCTGGCCACGCAGTGGATTATGCTGCTGATCAATACGGCCGTGCTGCTGGTGAGCGGGGTGAGCGTCGCGCCGCTGTGGTCACAGGTGCCGTGGTTCCAAATGTCGGTGATGCTGCTCTACCACCTTGTGGCTATTCACGGACTCTGGTTCGCCCCATTTTACGCGTGGCTGCTGCTCGTCTCGGGCTGGGCGCGACGAGCGGTAGTTTTATGGGCCGCGATACCGCTGGTGGCAATCGGCGTAGTCGAGAAGATCGCCTTCAACAGCTCACATTTTGTCGCAATGCTGCAGGCGCACCTCATGGGCGGACCGGGAGCTGCCGACCTCACTTCGACGGGCGGCCCAATGACGCATCCGCTGACACTAACCACGGTGGGCGAATTCCTGGTAAGCCCGGGTCTGTGGATTGGCCTCGCGGTCGCAGCGGCATTTCTCGCGTGTGCGGTTCGTATGCGCCGCTATCAGGGTCCAATCTAGCTCGCATGAGGGACACACCATGATTCGGGAACGTGCTCTCAAAGTGGTATTGGTGATCGTAGGACTGCTCTTTCTAGCCACCGCCTACCCGCTGTTAAGCATGAATTTGGACGAATCCCTGCAGATGATGCTCAGCGTTTATGTCACGCTGGGAATCTTCCTGTTGCTTGCCGCGCGCAACCCCTCGGCCCATCGTAGCCTCATTGCCTTCGCGGCCTGGTCGAGTTTTGCCCACGCGGCAGTGATGACGGTGCAATCCAGGCGCGACGTCGGGTAACGCACACACCTGCTCGCCGGATCCCTCGGACTAGCCATCATCGGGCTCGCATTGATCGTGCTCATGCCCGCGAAGCAGCGCGCTGTCTGACTTGAGAAGATCATGTTGATTCGCAGCATCCATCCAGCGGGTCGGGCAAACCACAAATCTTAAATCTGACTTCCGCAATCCCTCGGTGCTATCCTCTCTCTTTCCATGAGGGCCGACCTTCTCCCACTTTGCGACAAGCATTTCCGCACCATGGAGTCCTGCATCGCTCCTTTCAGCGCCGACTATTCCATCGACTACTTTCGCTGCACCGACAAATTCTGCGGACGCTGCTTCGGCGAGCGCGTCGGATATGTCAATCCGAAACGCAACGAGCCTCCCGTACTCACTCCCGACCAACCGCGCTGTGACATGCACGGACGCCCCCTCTTCATCGTCAGTCTTGACCGCCAGCGCAACCTCGTCCGCTATGCCTGCCCCGAACCCGATTGTCTAGAGTCCTTTACAAAGGGCTGAGCAAAGCATGAAATTGAGTGTCAGCAACTTCCCGGGTCATTCCGGGTTGAATACAAGAAGATAGGTATGCCGGGCACCACCCCAGAGACGTGATTACGCTGGTGCGTGCTCAAAGGAATCCCGTTCGAGTGCGAGAGCATCGAAGTAGTATGGAAGACACGAGAATGGAAATCTTCGACGAACACTATCGGGTCGTCGCCGTCGATAGCCAACACCTGGTCATCCGCGGTGTGCGCACGGGAGAGGTTCTCGTCATCAACGCCGATCCCGCCGTTCCTATCGAACAGGAAGACTACCCGCTGGGCAAGCTCATCGCCCTGAGCGATCCGTCAACCGCAGCTCCCAACTAAGCTCGCTTCCCCAGCCACTTCGTCTACTCATTTTCGGCGTACCATTCATCCATGGACAAAATACTGTGGGAGATAGAACCTGTACCCGAGAATGCCGCTCTCGCCTTTGACCTTCGTTCAGAACCGGAAGAAGAAGAAGACGACGAAGAAGAAGATACTGAAGAGGAAGACGACGGGTTCGAGGACGACGGCGAAGACGACGACTTCGAAGACGATGGAACGAAAGACGACGGGTACTCAGAGTGATGCGACCGGCCAGCCCAGTTCTGCGAGGGAAACGTGCTAAAGTTTAATCGCGCGGCCCCGTAGCTCAACTGGATAGAGCATCAGACTTCG
>CAWDJF010000006.1:0-684234 GCA_963802575.1 Terriglobia bacterium
ATTCGAGTATCGTAGGCGAACAAAAGGCGAATATGTCCAGCCTCCCTTTGCTCCCCGATTCCGGTACCCGCCTGGTTGGCATCGCCCGCCTTGCGGCGCATGGAGAATCCGTGCGGCAGGGCCATGACGTCGAATACTTCACGCTTCCCGTGCGTTCCCTGCTCAACCGCTGCACCGGCGTGCGCATGCCGTTTACCTGGACCATCAATCCTTACCGAGGCTGCGAATTCGCCTGCAAATATTGTTATGCGCGCTATACCCACGAGTTCATGGAGATGCGCGACGGAGTCGACTTCGAGCAGAAGATCTACGTGAAGCAGCACGCGGCAAATTTGCTGCGGCAAGAGTTAAGGCAAGTCAAGCCGGGGGAAGAAATCGCGTTGGGTACGGCGACCGATCCCTATCAACCTGCCGAGCGTCGCTATGAGATCACACGGGCGATCCTTGAGGAATTTGCGCGGCACGAGGGTCTCGAGCTAGGCATCGTTACGAAATCGAATCTGGTGATCCGCGACACGGACCTGTTAAAGAAGATCAGCGAGAATAACCGGCTCTTCGTGAACATCACCATCACTACGTTGAATGTCGACCTGGCGCGGATTCTGGAGCCGCGCGCGCCGCGTCCTGATCTGCGTCTGGAAGCGATGCAGAAGTTGAATGAGGCCGGAGTGAATGCGGGAGTCATTTGCGCTCCGGTGATGCCCGGGATTACGGACTCGCCGAAGGATCTCGAAGCTCTGGTCCGCGCCGTGGCCGAGGCGAAAGGGAAATACATTTTTGCCAATCCCTTATTTTTGAAACCCTGTTCGGCGGCGGTGTTCCTTCCCTTCCTCGATCAGGAATTTCCAAAACTCGCAGCCAGCTATCGCGAACGGTATAAAGATGGAGCGTTCCTTCCCAAAACCTACGGCCAGCGCATTTCGCAACTGATGTCGCGGCTGCGCGAGAAGTACGGCATTCGTAACTCGTACGAGCGCTACAGCCGGAAGAGCCATCCCGCGGTGCAAACTAGCAGCGAACAACTGTCCCTTTTCTAGACTCCCCCACATCAGACGTCATCCCGAGCGTAGCGAGGGATCTCGCGTGGACTGCCGTCAGTCCAGACTCGAAGCACTGCACGCCAGATCCCTCGCCCTCATGGGCTCGGGATGACGTCACTTATAAGGACCAGCCACGCATCCCCCATAGTCCATCCCCTATAATCAAAGATTCACGCGATGAACTCCCCCACGCCCCCTCCGCCTCCGCGACCTCCTGCAAAGCTCGCGCGCTTCTGGCGCCGCGTCACCGAGGGCATGGAACTCAACCAGCTTTGGTCGCAGTTCCGCTCCGATGCAAAGGCCAGCTACCGTCTTTACTCACGCGATGTGAAGCCCGGCGAACCCAGCGAAACCCGCGTTCGGCGCTTCTTGCACACCTTCCAGCAGTTTGCCTGGGCGATTCTGGAGAAACTGACACCGGCGCGCCGAGTTCTCTTGCTGCTCGCGATTCTTCTGCTGATCATGCCGGCCGGCGGATGCCACTATCGCGGAGAAAACGGCGAGCTTGTGGTTGGGGAATTCGATTTTCGGTTCTACGGCGGCCTGCTGATGTTTGTCGTCCTCATGCTCGAGGTCGCCGACCGTGTGGTCATGAAGCGCGACTTGGAGATCGCGCGCGACATCCAGCGCTGGCTGCTGCCTCCTTCTCCTCCCCCCGTGGCGGGATTGACCATCGCCTTCGCGACGCGTCCCGCAAACACCGTGGCCGGAGACTACTACGATGTCTTCGCGCGTCCGGACAGCTCTCGCTTTCTTATCGCCGTAGCCGACGTTGCTGGTAAGAGCATTCCGGCCGCGTTGCTGATGGCCACTTTTCAGGCCAGCCTCAAGACGCTGTCGGCCACCTCGACCTCGCTTGAAGAACTGGTCATCGCGATGAACCGCTATGCCTGCTTGAACAGCCAGGGCGGGTTGCGTTTCACGACAGCCTTCATCGCCGAGTACGATCCCGAAAGCCGCGCGCTGACTTACATCAATGCGGGACACAACACTCCTGTGCTGCGCCGCAAGTCGGGAGCGATCGAACGCCTCACCGAAGGCGGATTGCCGCTCGGCATTCAAGCCGAGGCTCCTTATCAGTCAGGACGAGTGGTGCTCGAGTCCGAAGACTGGCTGCTGATTTTCACCGATGGGTTAGTGGAAGCAGTGAACGGGCGTGACGAAGAATACGGCGAGCAGCGCATGATCAGCCTTCTTGATGGCAGCGCCGCCGTCACGCCAGAAAGAGTCTTGAGCCGGATGATGGTCGACGTAGATGCGTTCGTAGGCACAACGCCGCAGCATGACGACATCACGTGTCTGTTAATCAAGGTGGGCTGAATTTACAAATCAACGATATATTCCACGTGGAACATATCGTCATGGCGGAAGCAGCTATACGACCATCATGATCGGAAAATATGAGAAAAGACGGAACTCGCGGAATTTCGCCCTAGAGCTTATGAAGCAAGATTGAGCGTGTAACTCGTGCTGCGCCCGCCTTCCGAGCTACGCACAAGGACACCCTGATCAACCAAATACGTCATGTCTCGAAGGGCAGTGTCTTGCGATGATTTTGTGAGTTTCGCGTACTTGGTCGTCGTTAGTTTGCCTTCGAATCCGTCAAGGAGCTTGTTAAGGACTAGTTTCTGGCGGTCGTTGATCGCGACACCACGTATGCGCTCCCAGAATTTCGCCTTGGCGAGGATAGCGCTAAGAAGGGTCTGTGCTCCGTCGATGGCGCGGCCAAGGCACGCTAGGAACCACTCCATCCATGGCGTAACGTCCATCTCGGCTTTCTGCGTCCGCTCAAGAATCTCATAGTAGGCGTTTCGTTCCTGCCGGATTTGCGTTGACATGCTGTAGAAGCGCTGAGAACTGTTTTCCGAACGTGCGAGCGCCATGTCGGTGATGGCTCGCGCGATGCGCCCGTTACCATCGTCAAACGGGTGAATGGAGACAAACCACAAGTGCGCGAGCCCTGACTTCATGACCATGTCGATGTCACAATCGGCGTTGAACCAATCGAGGAATGAGTTCATCTCTTTGTCAACGCGAGGTGCCTGGGGCGCTTCAAAGTGGATACGCTCTTTACCTGTGGGTCCGGAAGCGACCTGCATTGGCCCGTCGCTGTCGTCGCGCCACGCTCCTACACTGATCTTGCGCATGCCGCTGCGGCCGGTTGGGAAAAGCGCTGCGTGCCAAGCAAGCAACCGATCGACCGTAAGAAGTTGGTCGTAGTGGCGTGTCGCATCGAGCATCATTTCAACGACGCCTTCGATGTTACGATCCGCTGACTTGAGTCCTCCTGTGTCCATTCCCAGTCGTCGGGCGATGGAAGACCGCACTTGCTCGGCATCGAGTTTTTCACCTTCGATCTCGCTGCTTTTGAGTACATCGGCGGTCAGGGTCTGCAATACGGCTTCTTGGCGGAGGTCAAAGCCCAGAGCTCCCATGTGGCCGATCAATAGACCTTGGCGATGACGGACTTCCGCCAAAGGCTTGGCGAGAGCCTCGTTGTTCCATCGAAAATGGGGCCACTCGGCTAATTCATGGATATACATTCTCCGCACCTCCTGCGGAGATTATAGCTCCTATTCACCGCATTCATCAAAATATTAACCGCATAATATGCGGAGAATATCGACGCCATTCACCGCACTTTCTTCCCCAACCAAAGCGGAAGCTGCGTCCCGTTATGCCTGAAGAGATCCGAGAACTGTATGTAGAAGTGAACGGCACCCGTATCCGGTCAAGCAAGCATTTGCGGAAGCGACTGGACTCCACAGGAAAAACTGAGAGCCGCGAAAAAGACACCGATGAGCAGCTTCAAACATTGGAGAAGAAGTTGCTCGGCTGATTGACGGCATGGCTGTCTAGGGGTCCGACTTGAGAGAACTGGGAGCGCGGCCCGGCTGTTAATCAATTAACGGGATGTCTTGAAGATGAAGATTCGAGCGGTGTGAGCGCTTGGAGGTTCACTGCAAAGGCCCCACTTCTCGCAAAGAACGCGAGAAATGGGGCACCCGGCTTTACTTTATCGCTTCCGCATACATCCGATGAAAGGCATGCACACCTTTTTCCTGCTTCACGCTGTAGCGTCCATGCTCGTAGCTACGGGAGCGCAGATTCTTCTGGACGATTTCGCAGATCGCCACATCTTCTATCTGTATCTGGTCGCTGAATTCGACCGAAGCTTTGGCCGCCGCGCTGCCTAAATCTCTCTCCGGTAGATACCATTCAAAGATCGCCAGCGAGCGCTCAGCATCGATGGGCAACACAATATTTAAAGATACGTTGTCGGGATAGCAGTTCAGCATCCAGTTGGGAAAGGCCCAGAAGTAGTCGGTGGTTAGATCTTCGCGCGCTTCCTGATAGCGTCGAGGTGATGTATCCCCCGCCTGTGCTCCGCGAATCGGACTGAACTGCCGCACATGCCGCGGATAAGGCTCGACGGTGTAGGCGTTGTAATCCAGCTCCCGATTCAGACCCGGATGCACGCTGGGCAGGTGGTATCCCTCGAGGTAGTTGTCGACGTAGGTCTTCCAGTTGCACTTCATGTCGTAGGTGCGGCGTTCGAAGAGCTTCATCGATGAGAAGTCGAACTTCTCGGCCTGACGCAGTAGCTCGCCGAGGCTTTCTCGTAAGGGTCGCGCGTTAGGATCAAGGTTGACGAAGATGAGATTGAACCACTCTTCGGCGCGCACGGGAGCGAGCGTGAAGTAAGACGGATCGAAATCCTGTACGCCCTCGAATTCTGGCGCGCTGATGAGTTTTCCTTCGAGGTCGTAGGTCCATCCGTGATACCCACAACGGAACAGTTTGCGCGAGCCGCATCCCTCTGCCGGAGGACCGGCACGGTGCCGACAGACGTTGTAGAAGCCGCGCAATTCCCCATTTGAACCTCGAACCAGCAGCAAAGGCTCACCGAGCAGATCGATGGTGAAATAGTCGCCGGGTTTCGCGACCTGGTCTCGATGTCCAACCACCTGCCAAGTGCGGCGAAAGATCTTTTCCTCCTCTTCGGCGAAGACGGACGGGTCGAAATAAAAGCGCGACGGTACAGACCAAGCGTTGGCGATATCCGCGTCGATGGAGAGGGATTCCGACCTCGATACGATTCCTGAGTCAGTTTTGTTGGCGAATGACATTTCTCAACTGTGGAAGTCATTGTAAGACAATCCGTCAAGAACCGTCTGGCGCACTCAGGTGGCCGTGGTTGCAATATGGAACAAATTAACTATTTCGAATTTACGAAACTATTAGCGGCTTGCGTCACTCGAACTTGACGAAATGTGTCACTATAGGGTGGCTCATCCCATCTGGGTGTTCAGAAATTCGACCGAGAGGCTGCTGAACCCGCGCATCCCTCTGCGTTAAAGGCCTTTAACCAAAGGTCACTGCTTGTCGTCGCTTCCCAATGCGATGGCCAGGCGATTGCCAAATGAATCTGCAATTGGGCACGACAGCCTAAATCAAAGGGGAGACGAGTGAAGATGCGAAAACAGAAAGGCTTTTCCTTAATCGAGTTGCTGATTGTGGTCGCGATCATTTTGATCATCGCTGCGATTGCCATCCCCAACCTACTGCGTGCCCGTATCGCAGCCAATGAAGCTTCCGCGGTGAGTTCGATTCGTACCATCAACACGGCTGAAGTGACCTACCAATCGGCGTATCCGACTTGGGGTTATGCGAACACACTGGCCAAGCTGGGACCCGGCGGCGTAGGTGCAACCTGCCCGGCTGGCGGTCCCACGCAGGCGAATTCTTGCCTGGTAGACAGCGTGCTTTCCAACGCCACCGCGGCCGGCAGAGCCAAGAGCGGCTACTGGTTCGGTTTGAATGCCAACCAAGGTGCGGGCGGTACACTTTACCTGAGCTATACCGTGGGTTCGGCTCCGGCAGCATTCAACCAGACCGGTGTGCGTGACTTCTGCTCGAACGAAGACGCGGTGGTGCAGTTTGCTCCAGGCGCGGCTGGTGCGACACCTGCCGCCATCGGCGCATGCGTCGGACCTGGCTACCAGCCGTTGCAGTAAGTTTGAGCTTGGTACCCGGGGGAGGGTACTCGAGCCGGAGCGCCGGACCAAATGGTCCGGCGCTTTTGTTTTGTGTATCTTTGCCTGCAAGGCCGCCCGGGCCGAGCGTTCTCAAGAGGGGCGTACCGCGTCCCAAAGTGACACATCTTGTCAGTTCTCGGGACAAAATCTGACACAACCACCACGAAGCGGCAGCGGCGGAGCGCGGGACTCAGGTGACTAAAGATTGCCTAAACCCTGAAAACAAAAGCAGCTTACCCCACCAGGGTGCTCCCGTTGGTAACTTCAGGGTCTGGTCAGTAAAATGCGAATATTAATCGGCAATTGGGTCTACTGAGACCACACTTGTAATGGAGAAGAGGGAAAACGAGATGCGGAAACAGAAGGGTTTTTCGTTGATTGAGCTGCTGATCGTGGTCGCGATCATTCTGATCATCGCTGCGATCGCCATTCCGAACCTGCTGCGCGCACGTATTGCTGCCAATGAATCGTCCGCGGTGAGTTCGATCCGTACCATCAACACAGCCGAGGTGACCTATCAGTCGGCTTATCCGACGTGGGGCTATGCCGACACACTGGCAAAGATGGGACCTGGCGGCGTGGGTGCGACTTGCCCTGCTGGTGGTCCGACTCAGGCAAATTCTTGCTTGATTGACAGCGTTCTTGCCAATGCGACCGCCGCTGGTACCGCGAAGAGCGGCTACTGGTTTGGTTTGGTGGCTGCGCAGGGCGCGGGTGGCACTCTCTACCTTACCTACACCGCTGGAACCGCTCCGGCAGCGTTCAACCAGACTGGCGTGCGTGACTTCTGCTCGAACGAAGACGCAGTAGTCCAGTTTGCTCCTGGCGCGGCGGGCGCAGTGCCTGCAGCTGCCGGCGCCTGCGTTGGACCGGCTTACCAGCCCCTGCAGTAACTAGCTAGTTTGAACTGGACCGGGCGAAGAGCCCAAAGCGCCGGACCGAAAGGTCCGGCGCTTCTTTTTTCCGGCAAACTTTCACCTTCTTTGTCCCGGATCGGCATCAGCCTCGTACCCGAAACTTACCCCTCGATGTCGTTGATCATGACTTCAGTCTCAAAACGAAACTCCACTTGCCAGGTTTTGTCGTAGCGGGACGACAATAAGTGTCGCTTAATCGCTTAGCCTTTCCGGCACAGCATGGCAGGAGCAACCTAAGACATTGATAAGGATGTGCTTACACTCGCGGTAAGGGATGGCCATGGGCGCGTAGGGACTGGCTGCCAAAGTGCAAGTGAACAGCTGAGAAGAGCAGTTCAAGGAAACCATGAAGCGGAGCAGAGGATTTTCGCTGATTGAATTGTTGATTGTCGTAGCGATCATTCTGATCATTGCGGCGATTGCGATTCCCAATCTGCTGCGCGCGCGAATCGCCGCCAACGAGGCATCGGCTGCGAATTCGATTCGCAAAATCGCTACGGCGGAAGTTGCCTACTCGACTGCTTTTCCTACAGTGGGATACGCGGCAGCTCTCACGAACCTTGGGGGACCCGCCACCAATTGCACTCCGACGACGGTGACTGCCTGTATTCTTGACTCAGTCCTCTCGGGTGGAAACAAGAATGGCTATCAATTCGTCGCCGTGGGTAGCGCCCAGGGAGGCGGAGCCACGAACTCGATCTTCGTCGCGGGCAGTGCGCCTGTGGCCTTCAACCAGACCGGGGTACGGAGTTTCTGCACGATCACCGATGGAGTTCTGCGCAGCGTAAACAACGGAGCTGGGGGAACGCCGGCGAACAATCAGGCGAGCTGCATCGCTTATCCAACTCAGCAATAGGGTTTGGCGAGTGCCTCGGGGGAGGGGTACAAAGCCAGAACGGGCCAGGACGCGAGTCCTGGCCTTTTTACTTTGGTAACGGCTTGCACCACTGCGGCCAACGCAAGTCTGCCCATCCGCCGCTTATAATTTGAGGGAAGAAACACCCGTTCCCATGGCTGCGATCGAAATTCTTGGTCTGGAAAAGACCTATTCCGTAGGCTTTTGGCGCAAGCGTCCGAAGTGCGCCTTGCGCCCATTGCACTTGCAGGTCGAGCAAGGAGAGATCTTCGGCTTTCTCGGCCCCAACGGCGCCGGGAAAACCACCACCCTCAAGATGTTGATGGGCCTGGTTTTTCCCACAGGCGGAACGGCGAAGATTCTGGGGATGGAAATCAACGATCCGCGCATGAAAGCGCAGATCGGATTTCTTCCCGAGCAGCCTTACTTCTACGACTACCTTACCGCCCGCGAATTGCTCGAATATTTCGCCGGGCTTTCCGGAGTTCCCGCAAAGGAACGACCGCGTCGCGCCGACGAGATGCTGGTTCGGGTGGGATTGAAAGACTCCGGTGCGGTACAGCTCAGAAAGTTCTCCAAAGGCATGTTGCAGCGAGTGGGCATTGCGCAAGCCATCATTCACGAACCGAGAGTGGTTTTCTTCGACGAACCCATGTCAGGGCTTGACCCGATGGGTCGCCGTGAAGTGCGCGATTTGATGGATCAGCTTCGCCAGGAAGGCAAGACAGTCTTTTTCTCGACGCACATCCTGTCGGACGCCGAAGCCCTTTGCGACCGGGTGGCCATTATCAATCTGGGAGAGTTGCAAGGAGTGGGGGCCGTCGCCGATCTGACTTCAAGCGTCCAGAACAACGTGGAAATCATCTGGCAAGGGACGGCGGTGCCGCAATCGCTTCGCGCATTAGGCGCAGAGTGCCACGTCGCGGGAGACACGGTTCGTGCCATCTTGCGCGAGGCGAATCAGGATGCAGCGATCGAGGCTTTGCGCCGCGAGCGCGTGCGTTTGATCTCAGTCGTTCCGGTGCGCACTTCGCTCGAAGACTATTTTATGCAGAAGCTTAAGCCCGCCGAAGCGGCAGCCGGGGTACGGCGATGAATACGCGCATCGGACTGATTGCCTCCAACACTTTTCGCGAAGCCGTGCGCGACCGGGTGCTCTACAACCTGATCGCCTTCGCGCTGCTGATGTCGGGGGCGTCGATTCTGGTGGGGCAGATCTCCATCGACATCGAACGCCTGGTCGTCGTCAACCTGGGCCTGACCGCAGTTTCTCTGTTCGGTATCGTGATCGCGATTTTTATCGGCATCGGTTTAGTCTCGAAAGAGATCGACCGGCGCACGCTTTATACGGTGCTCTCGCGTCCGGTGCGCCGCTGGGAATTTATTGTCGGTAAGTTTGTGGGACTGGCGGGAACGCTGATCGTGAACACGTTCTTTATGGCGATCGGCGTCTTCGGCGCGCTGCTGTACGTCTCGCATCACTTTCAGGCGTCAGACCGCTGGCTCTTTGCGGCGCTGTATTTCATCGTGCTGCAGTTTTTGATCATCACGTCGCTGGCGCTGCTCTTTTCTTCGTTCTCGTCGCCGCTCATGTCAGCGGTATTCGCGTTCTCGCTCTTTGTGGTGGGAACGTTTGCTGAAGACTTGCGCGGATTTGCCAGCCTGACCACCGGCGTGGTGCGCTGGCTGGCGACGGGCGCTGCGTACCTGATCCCGAATTTCTCGGCGCTGAACGTGATTACTTCTGTCGCTCACGAGCAGCCGGTCTCGGGACAACTGATCGTATACAACACGGCTTACGCGCTGATCTACACCACCATGGCGCTGTGCGGCGCAGTGCTGATCTTTGAGCGCCGGAACCTGAAATGACGTCGTCTCGCCAAACCACCATCGTCACCGGCGTACTGCTTGTCGCCTGCATGGCGGGATCGGTGTTACTGCTTTTCAAGATCGACAAGATGCGCACCGGGGCTACGCTGGAGGAAGTGCTCTACATCTCTTCTCCCAAGGCGCTCAAACGCATGAGCCTGGGATACGACGGGTTGCTGGCCGACATTTACTGGACGCGCGCGGTGCAGTACTTCGGCGGAAGACATCATGCCGGTGCGAAAGACTACAACCTGCTGGGACCGCTGCTCGAGATTACGACCACGCTCGATCCGAAATTGATTGTGGCGTACCAGTACGGAGGAAATTTTCTGGCGCCGGAACCGCCGAATGGCGGAGGCATGCCGCAGGCGGCCATCGATCTGGTGGAATACGGCATTCGCAATAATCCGGACGATTGGCATCTCTACTATCAGTTGGGCTTTATCTACTACATGGAACTCAAAGACTACGAGCACGCTGCTGGAGCATTTGCGCGCGGCGCCAAAGTTGCTGGTGCGCATCCATGGCTGAAACTGCTGGCCGCACAGATGGCGGAGCGTTCGGGCAACCTGCAGACCGCCCGCCTGATGTGGGCGACGACTTTTGAAACCACCAACGATAAGGCGATCAAATACAACGCCGCCGCGCATCTGCGCGCCTTGCAAGCCGATCAAGATATCACCGGCCTGGAGGCCGCGGTTGGACGATACCAGCAGATGACGGGACATCTTCCCGCTAGCTTTGGCGATTTGGTAAGCGCTGGAATTCTGCGCGGAACGCCCGTCGATCCGCTGGGGAATCCCTACAAGCTGACCCGTGACGGACACGTAGAACTGCGCTCGCCTGACGACTTCCCATTCGTGACCAAGGGCTTACCGCCGGGATACACGCCGCCCGAGGCGCCGAAAGTTCTGCCGACGGACTAAAACAGTTCTCAGTACCCAGTACCCCGTACTCAGTACTCAGTACTCAGACGAATCGCGAGTGCCCGACCTTGGCATTCTTGCAAAAGTGGTTCCGCGAACTCGCGGGGAGAGAAACTGCCGTTGACAGGCTGAAACCGTCTCCCTAGACTGACAGCCATGGAAGTCCGTTTGACGCCCGAGCAGGAAGCGCAGCTTTCGGAAATTGCCAGCCATGCCGGCACTGATACTGAGCGCCTGGTGAAGGATGCGGTCTTGCGGTTGCTTGAGCAGGACGCTCGCTTTCGCGCTGCCGTGCGCGAGGGCATCGCGCAGGCGGACCGCGAGGAATTCATTGAAGAAGAAGAGATGGACGCGCGTATCCAGCGGATGCTGAATTCCTGATGCGGCTCCGCTGGACACCCACAGCCGCGGCGGACTTGCAAAATATCTACGACTACCTCAGAGAACACGAACCTCATTTAGCAAGCCCAACCATCATCGATATCCGTAAAGCCGCGCTCTCGCTCAAAACGTTTCCACTGCGCGGACGTCAGGGACGCGAAGAAGGTACCCGCGAATTGCTGCATCGGCGACTTCCGCACATCATCGCGTATCGCGTAAAAACGGACGCGGTTGAGATTTTGCATATCTGGCATCCGGCGCAAGACAGTTAGTCAGCGCACTCGTTTTGTATCCCGCCTTCCTTCTCGGTTCCATTGTTCCCCCGACAAATGATGATGCAACCTGGGACGTCACTATAAAATGCGATGCGCAGCAGCTCCATCGAGAAGGAACGTTGCTTCTCCCTCAGCTAGTATGTTTCGCATGTCCGACGCCCCCAGGTTCTGGCCCACTCTCTTGAATTGGTGGAGGGATGCTTCTGCGCGTGATGGAGCTTCGCGCGCCACACGACACTTGGCAACAGAACTTTACGAGTTCCTGCGCGATTCTCTGCCCGACCGACGCCGTCAGCGGTATGGGGACATCGACTACGATTTCGATTTTCATGTGAACACCACCGGCGCTACCGTCGGCTGGCGCGACCGGTTGTTGGGACACTTCTTGTCTCCATACCAGCCGACCGAGCCTGCTTTGTTTCACGAAATGCTCGGGGCCCTGCCGATTGATTTCTCGCAATTTACGTTTGTCGATCTGGGCTCGGGAAAAGGACGAACGCTTTTGATGGCGGCCGACTATCCCTTTCGCAAGATTGTGGGAGTCGAGTTGTTGCCGGCCCTGCATCACGCAGCGGAGGAGAATCTCCGGGCCTATCGCAGCCCGGCGCAGAAATGTTTCGCTGTCGAATCGGTTTGCGGAGATGCTCGCGACTTTGTCTTCCCCGCGGAACCGACAGTTCTCTACCTATTCAATCCTGTATCGGAGACAATCCTTCGCGAAATGATCGGCAAGCTGGAAAAGTCGCTCGTCGAGCGGCCGCGGCCAATCCACATTCTTTACCACAATCCGCTTCTGGAAGGCGTGTTAACGGAATCGCGTGTTCTTAGAAAGACTTCAGGCACGCACCAATACTCGATCTACGAAGCCATCCGGTGAGGTCAGCGATATTTTTCGGCATCAAACTCGAAGTCGACGAGGTCGTCGCGATAATCGATTTTTATGTCGAGCAAATGGAGCATCACAAATCCCAGAAACCCGGAGACTTCGGTCCCGTCCTCTTCGCTGAGTTTGGTCAGGTCCCATGAAGTCATATCCTCATTCGCTTGCCTCAAGTGTCCAAACTCGAGAGTCAGTTTATCGGCGCTGTAAACCTTCTTTACTGAGCCACTGAGACCCTCGATGAAGGTTTCGGAATCGCCGTGCACCTTGGTGACCTCGCGCGCCGCTGCGGGAGAAATGGCGTTGTTGAATGCTCCAGTGTCGAGCAAAAACAACTTTGAGGGAGCATTTCCGATCTTGGTCGGAACCAACAAATGGTGCGCAAAGCGAAAGACTGGACTGTACCCTTTCATTTCTGGACCGATGTAGCGATCTTGAAACTGGAGGTCGGTTGATAAGGGCTTATCGGTGCTGCTCGAGTTGGGCTGGGTTGGCTCCGAACGAGGGCCGGAGTCGCCCCGGTCCGTTGCCAACGAAATCTCGGGCGCGGTTGCGTTCGGAGGTAGAGGCAGAGGCGTGAGCTTGAGCTTCTGATGGGGAAAATCGATGTCCACCAGAAAGTCCTCAAAGACGTTGGAGCCAATCAAGCCGTCATCACCCAGGACGGAACGCTTTTCTAGCACCTCCACGTCGCAATCGCGAAATTCCAAGTCGCCGATCTTGATGGAATCCGCATAGCCCAGGTAGGAGTCGGAGCTGCCCTTGTCCCCGACGCCCCCGACCTTCCAGTCGGAGACTTTTGTGATCCCGGCTTTCTCCGCCACACGGCGGTCTACCAGCAATCCGCTCGCTCCCGTATCCAGCAACAGCTTCGTTTTGTGGCCATTTAGTGCGACTGTTAGAGCATAGCTTCGCAAGTGCTGGGGATCGAGGAGTTGCGCCACGAGCGGCGTCTCCGTGGAGGTGACTTTGTTCGCCAGATGACAGCGCCGGTCTGGGTCTTTCTCCCGTGCCTTCAGATAGTCGAGATAAATCTGCGTATCTTTGCGGCCGTCGGTGTCCTCGTCATTTTCGCCGGCTAAGTAGAGTTCGAGATACTTGACTCGGGCTTCGCGGTTGAGGGTGTCAATCCAGAATCTCTGAATATCTGGATCTTGGGGATCCAACGCATGAGCGCGGTCGATCGTGGCCTTGGCGGTACGATGCATCCCGATCGCCGCGCGAACCCGAGCCAGCCCCAAGTAGGCTCGCGGCTCAGCATTGCCTCCGTTGATGACGCTTGCCCATCGCTTCTCGGCATCGCCGATTCTCCCCTGGCGAAATTCGACTTCGCCCTCGACCACCTGCAATGAGGAGCTCACGACAACATCCTTCGCTTTGGCGACTGTCTGCTGCGCTTCCTCAACCTTGCCCAGCTTCAGATAGGAGCGGGTGATTCCCACATAAGCGTCAACTGACTTCGGTTGTGCCTGGAGAATCTGTTGATACTTCTGAAGCGCTTCGTCGAACTTTCCAGTTCGCAAGAGATGCTGAGCATCCTTGAGAGGATCGGACGGTTGTGGTGCAGGTTCCGCTGGTTTATCGGGAATGGTTTGGGAGAATGCAGGGTAAGCGAGCAGGGCTGCAACTAACATGTGGCGCAGGCATCGGGACATATTGGCGTCTCATGCCGGGCGGTCGTCCGCATCATTCTCCGGCCAGAGATAGCGCAGTGTGCCACGGGAATTGAGTGATGGCAATCGAGAAACTCAGCTTTTCATCCGGTAGAATGGGGTGGGGATGTCTGCCGGGTGATCAAGATTCCAACTTCATTCAAGCTGGCGGTGCTCTTGCTGGCCGCGTCGGTTACGGCGATGGCGGCGGACGTCCACGCAATTGCCCAGGCCGTCGACCAACGTTACAACCATTTGCACACCCTGGAGGCGCAATTCACGGAAATCTACCGCGGCGGGGGGATGGATCGCACCGAAGCCGGGGTTCTGTGGCTAAAAAAACCCGGCAAGATGCGCTGGGAGTATCGTTCTCCAAGAGAGAAAGTGTTCCTAAGCGACGGCAAGGACGCGTGGTTTTACTTGCCGGGGGACCGGCAGGCAAGGAAGTCTCCGGCGAAGAAGCTTGATGATTTGCGGTCTCCGCTGAGCTTTCTTCTGGGTAAGACACGGTTGGAGAAGGAATTGCAGGGTTTGTCGTTTGCGCAAGATGTAACTGCTGTGAGTCCCGGCGATGTGGTTTTGCGCGGCGTCCCGCAAGCGATGGCTGACCGCGTGAGCCAGGTTTTGCTGGAGGTGACGCCCGATAGCAAAATCGCCCGAATTGTCATTGAAGAAGTGGACGGTTCGGTCACCGAATATCGCTTTACGGATCAGAAGGAAGATGTGGCAGTAGGGGATTCGACCTTCCACTTTGTGCCGCCAGCGGGGGTTGAAGTGGTGGACGGAGACCTGGGGCAGTAGCTGTAAGCTTAAGTATTCATTGCACTTATGTGATTTTCGAATCCGGTTACCGGGGTTAGCCGTTGACAAGGATTTAACAAAAGCTGCAAGCGGCACAATGCTAGACTGAAGTGCTGAAGCACGGCTCGTAACACACTGAAATGCCTGAATTTCTGGTTAAAGCGGCGGACGAACGCGGGCGCCTGTTGCAACAGGTGGAGAACGGCTATTCCGAGGCCGAGGTCCGCGACCGCTTCGTGCAGCAGGGCTTTCTGGTCTATTGGGTCAAGCCCAAGGGCATTTATTCAGGCGGGAAGATCCAGTTTGGCTCGAATCGCAAGGTCAAGCCCAGCACGTTTCTGATTTTCAACCAGCAGTTCCTCACGCTGATTAAAGCCGGACTTCCAATCCTGAATTCGCTCGATCTGCTCATCAAGCGACAGAAAGATGAGCGCTTCCGATCGCTATTGGAAAATGTGCGCGATCGGGTGAAGAGCGGCGAGTTGCTGTCGGATTCCTTCGCGGCACAGGCGACGTTCCCAAAGATCTACACCACCACGCTGCTGGCCGGAGAGAAGAGCGGCAATATGGAAGAAGTGCTGAGCCGCTATATTGCGTTTCAGCGGATGGCGCTCACCTTCAAGAAGAAGCTCGCGGTATCGCTGGTGTATCCCGCGCTTCTGATCAGCGTTGTCACTCTCATGCTGATATTTCTGATCACCTACGTGGTCCCCCAGTTTGCCAAGTTGTACGAAAGCTTAAATGCCAAGCTGCCGACGATCACGCTGATCATGCTGGCGGTGGGCAACAATGCGCAGCAGTACGCGCCTTACGTTATTGTCGGCATCGTCGTCGTGATTGGGCTGTTGTGGCGCTGGAAGAATACGGACAGCGGCGCCGATTCCCTTGATCGTGTGCTCTTGCGGCTTCCGTTACTGGGCGATATCTGGCTGAAATATCAAGTCGCGAATTTCTCGCGCATGCTCTCCACGTTGCTGCAAGGAGGCATGCCGCTGGTCCCCTCGCTTGAAACGGCGGGCGCATCGATGAGCAGCCGGCGCATCCTGAATGGAGTCAAAGATGCCGCGGCACGGGTGAAGGAAGGCCGCTCGCTGGCACGCAGCCTGGAAGATCAGAAGATGTTTCCCGATCTTTCGGTGGAGATGATTGAAGTCGGCGAATCCACCGGAGCGTTGGCGGCGATGTTGAACTCGGTGGCGGAATTTTACGAAGAAGATGTGCAGACTGCGCTGGGCGCAGCCATGGCTTTGATTGAACCGGTAATCCTGATTGTGATGGCAGTGTTCGTGGGTGGAGTGCTCATCTCTCTGTACTTGCCCATCTTTACGCTGGGATCCGGCATCCACTAACGACTCGGCCTTCGGGCTCTGCAGGTAGGCTGGAAATGGCAATGGCGGAAAAGAAATCAGTGTTCGTCAATGGCGAGAACGGCGGGCGGCTAACCGCGGCTCATGCCGATGATCTCGAGAAAGCGCAGGATGTAGCGCGGCGGTATCGCTGCGAGTTCATCGACTTGCGCAACTTCCAGCTGCACCACGACCTGTTTGACAAGGTTCCGGTCGAGCTGATGTTCCGCTACAAGTTCGTTCCGCTGGAAGAGACGCGCGAGGGGAAACTTGCCATTGCGATCGCCGATCCCAGCCAGTTGATGATGATCGACGAAATCAGCCTGCTGCTGGGCAAGCGCATCCTGACCAAGGTTTCCACTCCCGCGCAAATTGATGAGATTCTCAAGAAGACCGAGCAGTCGAAGCGCGTTCTCGAAGACGCCAGCGAAGGCTTCCGGCTCGATGTTATCCAGGAAGAAGAAGGCCAGGGCGACGAGAGCATTTCGATCGACCGCCTGACCGCGCAGGGCGACATCAGCCCCATCATCCGCCTGGTCGATACCACGATCTTCACTGCCCTGCAGCGTAGAGCGAGCGACATTCACATCGAGACGCAGGACGATTCGGTCAACATCAAGTTCCGCATTGACGGCGTGCTGACGCAAGCCATGGCGCCGATCGCGAAAGAGCATCACTCGACCATCATTTCTCGTATCAAGGTCATGAGCGAACTCGATATTTCCGAGCGCCGCGTGCCCCAGGACGGCCGCTTCCGCGTGAAGTATGGACAGCCCGAGCGTCCCATCGATTTCCGTGTTTCGATCATGCCTTCGATTCACGGCGAAGACGCCGTGCTCCGCGTGCTCGACAAAGAATCGATGAGCGAGAAGTTCCACAAGCTGGTTCTCGACGTAGTGGGCTTTGACGAAGACGATTTGCGGAAGTTCCGCCGCTACATCAAAGAGCCTTACGGCATGGTGCTGGTCACCGGACCTACGGGCTCCGGCAAGACCACTACGCTTTACGCCGCCGTGAACGAGATCAAGACCGAAGAAGACAAGATCATCACCATTGAAGATCCGGTTGAATACCAGATCAAGGGGATTACGCAGATTCCGGTGAACGAGAAAAAGGGACTGACGTTCGCCCGCGGATTGCGTTCCATTCTGCGTCACGATCCTGACAAGATCATGGTTGGCGAAATCCGCGACCAGGAAACCGCGCAGATCGCCATCAACTCCGCCCTGACCGGACACCTGGTGTTCACCACCGTCCACGCCAACAACGTGGTCGACGTGATCGGACGTTTCCTGAACATGGGCGTCGAGCCTTACAACTTCGTTTCCGCGTTGAACTGCATTCTGGCGCAACGGCTGGTGCGTGTGATCTGCGACTCTTGCCGCACCCAGGTGCACTACGCGCCTGACGTTCTCGAAGCCAGCGGGCTCGACCCGAAGCAGTGGTCGGAAGTTGCGTTCTATGAAGGACAAGGTTGCATCGAGTGCGCCGGCACGGGTTTCCGTGGCCGAAGCGCGATTCACGAACTGCTGGATCTGAGCGACCGTATCCGCGAACTGATTCTGGCCAAGAAGCCGACATCAGAGATCCGCCGCGCCGCTCGCGATGAAGGCATGCGATTCCTGCGCGAATCCGCCCTCGACAAGGTGAGACACGGAGTAACCACGCTGAAGGAGATCAACAAGGTCACGTTCATCGAGAGCATGCGATAGGACGAAATCGGGAGACGCGACCGGGAGTGCTCATCCAGCTATTGCAATTCTTTTCTCTACAAGGTTTTATCTGTAGGATGAGTGTGTTCCATTTCCAGCATGAATTCTAGTTTCAAGACAGCCACGAAGCCGGTGCTGGCGTGCGAAATCGCCGCCGACCGGGTGCTCGCCGGACGCATCGGAGAAAGCGGCGAGGCTCTGGAATCCTGCTCGTCGTACGAGTTGGCGCCGGGCAGCGTAGTTCCCGACTTGATCGAGAACAACCTGCGCCAGGCCGACGCTGTGTTTCAGACCATCCGCGATGCGCTGGGGAGTTTGTCGGCCAGAACCCGCGACGTGATCGCTGTTTTACCCGACGCCGCAGTCCGCGTCGCCTTGCTCGATTTTGATTCGCTGCCCGCCAACCGCGAAGAAGCAGAAGGCGTAGTGCGTTTCCGACTGAAGAAGTCGCTCCCGTTTGACGTCGAGAAGGCGCGCGTCTCCTATCATTCGCAAACTTCTGGAAGCGGCGTTCGGGTAGTGGCGGCGGTGGTGCTCTCCAGCGTATTGGAAGACTATGAAGCGGCTTTTCGCCAGGCTGGGTACGCGCCGGGAGTGGTGTTGCCTTCCATGCTTGCCGCGCTGGGAGCCGCTACCGCCGACCGTCCAACACTGGTGGTAAAAGTCGATGCACTGACCACCAGCATCGCGATTCTCGAGAACCAACAGTTGCTGCTGTTCCGCACGCTCGAGAACACCCGCGGGATCACCATCACCGGAGACCAACTCGCGGAAGAGATTTACCCCTCGATTGTATTTTTCCAGGATACGTATCACTTGAATATCGAGCGAATTTACGTTGCCGGCCTCTCGGATACTGGGGGAGCCCTAGCCGCCTTGCGCGCCGCAACCGGAGTGGAGGTCGCGGAACTGATCAGCGCCTCGCAACTGGGTTCGAGCGCGGGCTCGGTTCCGCGCTGGAGAATGGCAGGAGTGGTGGGAGCGTTGCTCGCATAGCATGCACATCGATATCAATCTCGCGAGTCACCCCTACGAGGACCTGAAAAAGTTCTGGCTGCGCTGGGGCGCGCCGCTCGCGGCTCTCGCGATTATCACGCTGGTGCTGCTCTATAGCGTCATCCTCGGTCTGATCACCGCGCACAAAGACAACGGATTAATTCAGCAGCGGGAGGCGCAAATCGCATCGCGGGATGACGAGAAAGCGGCAGCCCTGGCATTGCTGAACCTGCCGCAGAATCGCATGACGCATGACCGTTCGCAGTTCCTGAACGATCTATTTGAACGCAAGGCGTTCTCGTGGACGCGGGTCTTCGAAGATATGGAGCAGGTGATGCCGGCGCGCCTGCATGTCGTCTCCATTAAGCCTGAAATGAGCGAGGACAACCAACTGCTAATCAAACTGATTGTGGCGGGTGAATCCCGGGATCGGGCGCTGGAACTGGTACGCAGGATGGAAGCCTCGAAGCGATTTCAGCAGACGCACATCCAAGCCGAGTCGGAATTGGCATCGGGGACAGGCTCCGATCACGTGCAATTCGAGATCAGTGCCGTGTATGTGCCCGACCTTCCCAAGACCGTCAGCGCGGGAGGCGCACCTTAATGCCTGAAATGAAGGATACGCGCCGGAAGGTTCAAATCGCTATCGGGGCAATGCTTGTCGTCGATATCGCCGCCGCGGCCCTGCTATTCTCGCCGTTAGTGGGTTCGCAGCGTTCCCGCGGCGAGCAGATGCAATCGCTCTGGAAGACGTTGCAGGTCAAGACGCGCGAAGTCGAACCGCTGCGCGGATTGGACAAGAAAGTGGTCGTCGCCCACGATCAGATCGATGATTTCTACAAGGGTCGCCTGCCCAACGAAGATTCCGCAATCGCCGATGCCCTGGGAAAACTAGCGGCGACAACCGGAGTAAAGATTGGCGGCATCAAGTACAAGATCGAAGATGCCGATCCGGTGGGCCTGCGTCCAGTGGCGATTGATGCCGATTTTGAGGGGAATTACCTGCAACTGGTCCGACTGGTCAACGAACTCGAGCGCAGCAAATTGTTCTTTCTGGTGGACAGCGTCGAATTGGGCGGCGCTCAGGCGGGACTCGTTAGGCTGCAAATGAAGCTGGAAACTTATTTGAAGACGGGTGCTTAAGTGAAAGTCGGAGCCGAAGACAAGAAGAAGCTGATCATCGCCATCGCACTGATGGTGGTTGCGCTGATTCTGGTCGGCGAATTCGTGTTCAGCTCCGGCGGATCGTCACCGCGCGCGGCAGCTCCGGCAACCGACACTCCCGCGGCGGCGGCGAGGAACAAAGGAAAGAGCAAGAAACTGATTGCGACTGCGCGCTCGCTCGATCCTGAGCTTCGCTACGACTGGCTCAAGGCCAGCGAAGACACGAAATATCAGGGCAACGGGCGCAATATTTTCGAGGCGCAAGACGTGGTGATTCAAAAACCCATCGCTCCGCCCATAAAGCAACCCGTTAAAGTGGACAACACTCCTCCGCCGACTCCGGGCCCACCGCCGATCAATTTGAAGTTTTTTGGTTTCGCGAATCGGCCCGGCGAAGCGAAGAAAGTTTTCCTGGAGCAGGGTGAAGATATTTTTGTGGCGTCGGAAGGCGACATCGTGAACCGCCGTTATAAAGTCCTGCACATCGCCCCAACCACGGTCGAAGTGGAAGACGTGCTCAACAACAACCGGCAAAGCATTCCGCTGACCCAGGGATAGGAAATGCCGACGTTTCGCAAATTCCGAAATCATGGTCGCCGCGATCGCGAGCAGGGTTACATCCTGCTGATGATGATGTTGTTCATCACGCTGCTGGCTATCTTTGGCGCGTCGCTCGCGCACAACATGGCGTTTGAGCTCAAGCGCGATCAGGAAGAAGAGATGATTCACCGCGGCGTGCAGTACTCGCGGGCCGTCCGCAAGTTCGTGAAGAAAGTGGGACGCTATCCCACCAGCCTGGAAGATCTCGAGAACACGAACAACATCCGATTCCTGCGCAAGCGTTACAAGGATCCGCTCACGGGAAAAGATTTCAAGCTGCTTCACCTGGGCGAAGTGCAGCTCGGCAACAACACGACCGCGCTTGCGGGCGCGACTTCCGCGGCAGCTCTTGCGGCTGGCGCCAATGGCGCGAATGGGCAAAACCTGCAAGGCCTGATCGCGGCGCAAGGCGTCGCCGGGCTGGCTGCGCAGGGACAGCAGCCCCCGCAAAATCTGAATGGGGATCAGGAACAGGACGCGCCCAACGGCCAGTCCGCGGGAAACCAGCAGAGTGGGCAATTCAACCAGACTTTCGGCGGCGGACCCATTGTTGGCGTTACCAGCTTCAGCAAGAAAAAAACCATTCGGGAATTCAACAAGAAGAACCACTACAACCAGTGGCAATTCATCTATGACCCGAGCACGGATCGCGGAGGGCTGATCACCACTCCCGCACAACCTCCGCTGCAAGTCGCCGCGCCGAATGTGAATGGACAGCCCGGCGTAAACGGCGCCAATGGCACGAACAGCTTTGGTGGATTCAATAACGGTAATGGCAACTTCGGCGGAGGCCAGTTAGGACCCGGAGGCCTGCCAGTACAACCGCAACAACCTCAGTCGCAAAACCCGCCGCAGTAATTAGACCCACCCTAAATCTAAACGTCATCCCGACCCTGAGCGGAGCGAAGGGGGAGGGATCTGGCGTGGACGAAGAACGAATGGTGCACGCCAGATCCTTCGCCCTGTCGGGCTCAGGATGACGTCGGGAGCGGCTGGACCAAGCGCTAATTGTCAATTGCTATTTTCCAAAAAGCAAAAAGCCTCACCGTTTCCGATGAGGCTTTCTTGTTTCGAAGAAATTGTTACACGCTGAACGAGGATCCGCAGCCGCAGGTGCTCTTCACGTTCGGGTTGTCGAACTTGAAGCCCGCGCCTTCGAGGGTCTCGACGTAGTCGACGCGGCAGCCGTTCAGGTACATCACGGAAGTGGCGTCGACGAAGACCTTCAGGCCTTCCATATCGAACACCTTGTCCATCAGGCCCGAGGCGTTCTCGAACGACATCGAGTACGAGAAGCCGGAGCAGCCTCCGCCGACAACCCCCACGCGTAGGCCGGCAGGTACTGGATTCTGTTGCGCCATGATCTCTTTCACCTTAGCAACCGCGCTTGCGGTCAAGGTGATGGGAGCCACTTTTGGCGTGACTTCGGGAGCGGTGGTCGTGGTGGTTGCCATTCGTATCTCCTTGAAACGACTATGCCTGCATTATAGCAAAGGCAAAATGAAAAGCACCCTCAAAATTGGGTTTCTAGCCATTGGATGCCGATTGGGCGGTGCGGGTCGCAAGATCAGAAAGACACAGGGTTTGCCACTTGCCAACGGGGATATAATCTCCGGCAGGGCCCTTACCCGATCCGGCTGCGGGGCCAACCACCTACAACCGGCGTGAGGCTCGGGTTCGGCTCGAAATCAGCTCCGAGGTGGCCTATGTCTCCTTTGCTCTGGATAGGGATCGCATGGGGAGTTGTGACCGCCATCCTGGTCATCCTCCTGATCTACCGCAGCACTCTCACCATGCACGAAGACGATCAATTGTTCCTGGACGAGAGCCAATCGGCCATGGAGCAGGAACAGATCCAGCTTATGAAACGGGTGAATAGCATTGCACCCTATCTGAAAGTGCTGGGCGCTTTATCGGGCGCCATGATTCTGGTTATGGCGGGCATGGCGATCTATCAGGGATTGAATCCTCCGCAGTAGACACAACAAAGCTTGCGCTAAAAAGAGAAGCCTCCCGCGAGGGAGGCTTCTCGTTCGACGCGCGCTCGGGCTATTGCTTGGGAGCGTCGTCGCTCTTCGTTTTATCCTGCACCGCGTTCTTAGTGCTCTGCACAGCCTTGTTGGTGGCTTCCTTGGTCTTCTGCGCCGCTTGCTTCACGAAGTCGGCGGTAGCTCCTGCTGCTTTTTTGGTGGTGTCAGCAACCGTGCCGGCGGCTTGCTTGGTCATGTCAGAAGCCGCGTCCATACCTTTCTTCGAGGCATCGACCGTGTCAGAACCGAGCTTCTTGGTGGCATCCATCGCCTGCGAACCGGCGTCTTTTGTCTTGTCCATCGCTGTCGAGGTGCCGTCTTTCACTTGCGGAGCGGCGTCGCCCGCAGCTTTCTTGGTAGTATCCGCGGCATCGGACGCGGCCTGCTTGGTGTCTTGCGCCGCAGCGTTTGCGTCATTCGAAATCTTCTTCTGATCCGACTTGCTGCAGCCCAGCGTGATCAGCAGCAGGCACAAAGGAACGAGAATTCTTAGGCTGAGTTTCATTCGGCGACTCCTAGTGAGGTTGAGATTCAGGCCGGGAAGAACGAGGCGGCAATCTTACCGCGAGACAGAAGATTTTTGTAATCCAAAGAGCGCGAAAGCATGCGACTCAGCCTCCCCAGCGACTGCGAATCTGTTCGAGCCGCTTCGCGGTATCGGAGTCCGTGCCAAATCGTTTTTGATTCACTCCCTCAAAACATGGCTTGCAGAAGCCTTGAACAAAGTAGAGATTTTGGTCTTCGAAGGTGATGCGCTTTCGACAACCCCGGCAACAGTAGTTGAAGAGAGCGGCCCGTTCGTTCCAGTCTTCCGGGGACGTCGATAGTTGAGCCATGCCCACCAGTGTACGCGCTCGGATGCGGGAACGGGCCCCCAGAAAAAAGAACCAGGAATCTCCGATGTGCAAAGTGCGTCGGACAGTCAACGGACAAAATCTCTTAACGAGTGAAATAGAGGGGCGAGACCTATTGAACTTTCTCCCAGACAATTTTCCAGCGGGCAACGGAGGGATCGTTTTTCTCGACGTCGCTCAGGACCAGGCGTCCACCTTCAAAGACATAAGGCCGGACTTGGCGCGAGCCCACGTATCCGGGATCGGTGGCCACTTCCGGCAGATGAATGATTTGCTTCTGCTTGGCGTCGATCTCGTAGCGGCCACAGTAAGCGAAGCTACCGTCGGCGGCAGCGACCTTTTCCGCAGGCGTCGTGTGCACTGGATCGGCCCATTTTGGACGGTCGGGATTCACCAGGTCAGCGCACATGTAACCGTCGCGCTGGTACATGAGGAAGCCCTTACCGTGGGGTCCGTAGGCAGGATATGGGCGAGTGGTCCCGTCTTTCATGGTGTCTTCGGCGGAAACCATCTTCCACGTGCCCACGATCCGATCGCGAATTTCCGATTCCGTCTGACTGAAGGCCGAGGCAGCGCAAAGCACAAATCCGAACAGAAGCAATGCGGAGGTTTTCATGTTGAGTATTTCTCCGGGTCAGTAAAATTCCAAGGGTAAGGCACAGAAGCGTATCACGCGATTTGAAGCATTGACCATTCAGCGTCGATCGTGGAACCGAGCTTGGTGCAGCCGAGGCGGATGCATTTACAAAACAAGCCGTAACTGCAACGGCCCAGTCAGCGCGAAATGGCGGAATTAGGCCGGAATTTTCCAAAGGTAAAGAACACATTTCGCGGGTCAATGAGCGAAATCGGGATATTTCGCCAACCATCTTCTTGAGCCCGCGCCAACTCCACGGCTTTCATTGACTTGCCCTCACGTCGCGCCTACGATTGCAGGACTCCACGGTCGGCCAAATCCCTCTTCTCCGCAAGCGGGTTTTCGGCGCATCGGATGAGTGATCACAGCATGAAACGCACCTATTTTCCCGGCATCACTGACATTGTCGTCGTCACGGATCCGGCAGAGATCCGGACAATTTCAAACGATTCAAGGTTCGACCGGGACTTTATAGGACATGGTCCTGTTCGCAACGTGCAGCTTCTCCGGAAAATGCTCCGCATTTTCTCCCTCAACGGCAGATTATTCCCAACTATGCTGCCGCGCACCGACCCTAGCCGCGCCGCCGCGCAAGACGAACTGTGGTTGAGACTAAACGTCAAGGCCGACGAGGTGAAACACGGACCCGCTCAATTGGAGCCCCTGGCCGAATGGGTCAGAGGGACCGGAACTGCGGAGAAGCTCGATCTGCTTGTGCAGCAGAGCATCGGAAGATTGTTCGTGGAAACGTTCACGGCCACTGAGGAGAGTTTGGCAGCGGCCCATATGGTGCTTGAGGCTGCAAGCTCTTCCAATATGCTGAAAATGCTGGGGTGGCGCATCAGCGGCAGGCTGGAGCGGGCCAAAACGCTTCTTGCTTACATGGTGAATGGCGACCTGGCTGGCGTTATCGCGCTAATTGCTGCTCGGCAGCTCATTGTTGATGGCCTGCATAAAATGCGGCAACTTGCTGCCGACCCAGCGCTTCGATCTTCAACAACGACGGATGCTGCCGCGGACGAATGTCTCTTTGCACCACCCACCGTTGTACGCCAGGCGAAAACCTCCGGCGAGGTCGGCGGTTGTCCCTTTAGAAAAGGCTCGCTCTTCATCCTTGGGCTGGGAAGCGCGAGCAAAGGCGCAGCAAATCGTGACCTCGTCTTTCTCAGTCAGAGTTGGAGCCGCTGTCCCGCCGAAAAGTGGGTGCCTGCGCTATTGGAAGGCGTGTGGACGCGTGTCTCAGCTACGTTGCATGAGTCTTAAAAAAGCCTCGCGGCCGAATCGATTAATTCCTGACAGCGGCGGATGCCCGACTGGTCAATTGTTGTAAGCAATGCGATAGCGCTCATTGACCCCGCTGGATGTTTCGCCCTGCCCGGCTTTGAGGTTACTCTTTCCTCAATTGATCAAGAATTTTGCTCGCAATCGCGTAGTCTGAATCTCGCGCCGCTTCGCTGTTCACGTAGTCAAGTCGCTCGATTGCCTTGGTGCGATTTCCTAGGTTGGCGTTTCCAATACCCAAAAACAGGGAGGGTTGGTGCGGGGAACAGGACTTGAACCTGCATGCCTTTCGGCGCTAGCTCCTAAGGCTAGTGCGTCTGCCAATTCCGCCATCCCCGCACGACTCAGGCCTCAATAATGGTATCACTCTGCGCAATCTCTTCGGGCACGTTCAGTGCTTCCAGCAACCGGAAGAAATCCCGCGAGCGCGGCCATCGAATGCCGCTTATCGGCACGGTCGGAGGCCATGCCCTGATACAGAGCCTTGCGATCACGCTTAGAAGAATCTTCCTACCTGGAAATAGAATGTGCGGTGAGCGCGGTCGCCTACGCTGCCACCCATCACGATTGGTCCCAGGAAAGTTTGCACGAGGATTGCAGCGCTCACATCGGTCGGCAATCGCGACTCATTGTTCGATGAGAAGGCGTTCTGGTAGGCCTTGCCAATCTCGTAGGTCCCTATCAAGTAGACATTATCGCCAAACAGCGGCGACAGCTGGCTGATGCGGCGAATGTACCCCGCCTGGAAGAGGAAATACTGGTTCGTGAGGAATTCGTTTGGGCCATAAGCGCTGAGTCTCCCCGGACCTCCCAAAGAAAACGGGGGCAAGCCGACGCCGTTGAATCCGAAAGTTGTTCCTCCGGAGCTGAGCAGAAATACCGACGACGGTTTCGAGACGCGGCGAAACAGTCCGGTGCGGATTTCTGCCAGCGGAAAGTGCTCGGTCGCTCCGGGATTGGCGTCGAAGAAGCTGACGTTGGACTGGATGCGCACGCCTTGGCGCGGGACGGTGGGATCATCGGTGTGGTCCAGCGTATAGCGGACTTGCGAGATGCCCTGACGCCCGGCTTCGTCCGGGAGATCCTGGGCTCCGATCTGGCGGCTGAAGTGGAGATGCTCGGCCTGATATCCGAAGCGCAGTTCTGAATAACGATCGAAGGCGATGCCGAAGTCGAGAGCTCCACCAAGGTTGCGTTGACGGTAAGTGGCGACCCGCACGTCGTTGTTGTAAATATCAAACGGAACCGTGTTGGCGAAGGCCCGCGGGGCGACGAAGAAATGACTGCCCCAGCGAAGCGGATGGTAGTACTCGGAGGCGACGCCATACTCCGATCCAGCAATCAGATCGTTGCGCCATTCTGAGCCGAAACCGCCAAGGTCGAGCAGGGTGATGCGGGCGCCGATACTGAAGCGGACGTCTTCGTAATCGGAGCCGTCAATCAGAATCAGGGGATCGATGGTGGGCGGAGCGTAGGTCTTTTCGTCCGCGTTGACGAGGAGTCCGGGCTTGCCGTCTTTTTCGATCATCTGAAATCCGGCGCGCTCGAACCTTCCGAGGCCGGTGATTTCGGTCAGATCCCGATCGAGACGGCGAATGTCGACCGGCTTGCCGGCATTCTCTTCGAGACCTTTCTGAATGCCTTTCGCAATGACAGGATTCGTTCCCTTGACTTCAACAAACTGTGGAACAGGAACCTTTCGAACCCGCGCTGCACGCTGGGCCAGGTAGTCTTTCCATTCGGCATCCGATAAAGCAAAGCGGGACAGAACGCGACCACGTTCCTCGGCGGCGGTGAATCCCGCAGTCATGATTTTTTCCGCAGAGTCGTAATCGAGGCTGGTGAAGTCTTCGGTGGGAACGGTGATCAGAATGTCGGCCTTCTCCATCCCCTCGAGTTCATTGACCGAAATAACCACGCTGACCGAACTTTCTAGTACGGAAAAAACCGAGAGTGATTGGTTGGGGTCGAGGGGCTTCGTGCGCAGATGCACGGCGATAACGATGTCTGCTCCCATTTTTCTTGCGACGTCCACGGGAAGATTGTCGAGCAGTCCTCCGTCGACGAAGACGTGCTCTCCATCGCGCACGGGGCTGAAGATAGCCGGGAGCGACATGGTGGCACGCAGAGCTTCGGAAAGAGATCCGTGGTCGAAGACCGTGGACTTGGCGCTAACCAGATCGCTGGCCACACAGCGAAAAGGAGTGGGCAGTTCATCGAAGCTGTTGAGATTGGAGTAGGGCAACGCGACTCTGTCGAGGATGAGGCCGACCTGGTGGCCGGAATTGAATCCGCTGGGAAACGAGATGCCGTCCTTCAGCCCCAGTTCCATGGTGTTGGGATAGTCGCGCTTGTCTTCCTTGCGGCGAAAAGAGCGATCGCGATAAGGAGTGGCGTTTCGCAGGGCCCGGTTCCAATTCACGCCGCGAAAGAATTCCTGAATTTCGTCACCCGACATGCCAGTGGAATAAAGCACACCGACCAGTGCGCCCATGCTGGTGCCAGCTACGTCATCAACGGGGATCTGGTGCTGCTGAAACCAGCGAAGCACGCCCACGTGGGCCAGGCCGAGCGCGCCCCCGCCTTCCAGAACGAGGCCGATCTTGGGACGCGGACTCTCCGTGGTAGCGGGCGGTATGGGGGGAAGATTCTGGTTTTGCTGGGCGAAAGCTATAGGGCCAAAAAGGAGGATCAGGGAGAGCAGCGCACTTCTCATCATTGTTCTCCAGAAGAGCCGCAGTATATCGTTTGTCGCGCGGGTTCCGGCAGGCTGGATTGTGTCCTAATGTGAGTCCCGCTACACTGAAGGCCTTATGGCAAACCAGACGCAACCGAATATCAAACTTGTAAATACTTCCGACTATCGCGAGAACTACGCCAACAGTGTGCAGGTGCGGGTGAACGTGTGGGACTTCTTTCTGGTTTTCGGAACTTTGCAACAGCAGAGCGAGACGCAGATGGAAGTGCAGAATTTTCAGGGTGTGTATCTGAGCCCCCAGCAGGCCAAAGCGCTGGTGGGAGTTTTGCAGCAAAATGTTGCCAGCTACGAAAGCGCCTTCGGCGAGATCAAACTGGATCCCCGAATGACCGGCGGGCCGGTGCACTGACGCTTGGCGGAATATCCTTCCAGCGAACCGAATTCGTCCAGTACAGCATTGGTGTTCACGCTGCTGTTGGTGGCGGTGTTTGCCTTGCACGTGCCGCTACTGCGATTACCCTATTTCTGGGATGAAGCTGGTTACTATGTGCCGGCGGCGCGCGATCTGCTGCTGACGGGAAGCTTGATTCCGCACTCCACTCCCTCCAACGCGCATCCCCCACTAGTGATGGCGTATCTCGCGCTCTGCTGGAAGTTGCTGGGATATGCGCCAGTGGTGACTCGAACGGCGATGGTAGTGGTGGCGGCGTTTTCGCTGCTCGGAGTGTTCCGGCTGGCGCGGCTGGTTACGAACTTTGAAGTTGCGCTGGCTTCGACGATCTGCACTGCACTTTATCCCGTGTTCTTTGCGCAGAGTTCGTTGGCACAGGTGGATCTGGCGGCGGCGGGGCTTACCTTTTGGGCATTGCATAGCTATCTGGACGGTAAGCGATTGCGAAGCGCCTTGTGGTTTTCACTGGCGGTGCTGGCGAAGGAAACAGCGGTGCTGGCTCCTCTCGCCTTACTTGGCTGGGAGGTGCTGAGTCCCTCTCTGAAAATTAAGGTCGCTCCAGCAAGGAGTTGGAAATCGTTGTGGATGCTCCTGCCGACTGTCCCGCTGGGGATGTGGTACGCGTATCATTACGCGAAAACAGGATTTGTTTTCGGCAATCCTGAATTCTTTCGCTACAACGTGCAGGGGACGCTTGAACTGCTGCGGATCGTGCTCGCCTTTTTTTTGCGCCTCTGGCAGACATTTGGGTATCTGAATCTTTCTCTGCTGACCATCGCGATGCTGCTGGCAATGTGGCGTTCGCCGATTCGTGATGCCGAGAGCGAGCGGCCCAGGATGGCCTTGTCCGCACAGTTTGCGCTTTATTGCGTGATTGCGGTGTACGTGGTGGCGATGGCAATGATCGGCGGGGCGGTGCTGGCGAGGTACATGCTTCCGGCAGTGCCGCTGGTCATCATCGTTGCGGTATCAACTTTGCGGCGGCGCCTGCGCTACTGGAATGCCGTGGTCGCGATCGTGATTGTGGGATTTGTAGTGGGATTGTTCGTGAATCCTCCGTATGGGTTCACGCTCGAAGACAATCTCGCTTACCGCGATTACATCGAGCTTCATCAGCATGCTGAGGATTTTCTCGAAGCGCGATTTCCCGTGTCGCGGGTGATGACTGCGTGGCCGGCCAGCGATGAACTCACGCGGCCCTATCTGGGATATGTGACGCGTCCCATGCGGGTGTTCCGGATCGAGGATTTCACGGTTGAGCAGGTGATGAGTGCGGCGGATGCGCGATCCAATTTCGACGTGGCGCTGATCTTCTCGACGAAGTATGAGCCGGTGCATCCGATGCTTGAACGCTGGTATACGTGGCAACGCTGGAAGGCGAAATATTTTGGATACCACCGCGATGTGCCTGCGGAAGCGGCGGCGCAGATTCTGGGCGGGCAACTGGTGTACTCGGAGGCGCGGCAGGGACAGTGGGTGGGAGTGATTGAGATGCAGCAGGTGTACGACGCACGGGTCACTCCGATGGACCCCTAAGATGATTCGTATCAGGGCACGCCCTCAGGCGTGCCGACGATGCGATTCTCGATCGCCTTTAGGCGCTGCAGCGGCGGCTGAAGCCGGTTCTCTAGTAAGTCTTTAGCGGTACGGCTGAAGCCATACCCTGATACAGATCAGAAACACTACGCCATCAGATGGCAGGAGTGAGTCTTGATGACCAGCCAGACCTGATTTCCTGGTTGCAGTTGTAGCGAGTCGCGGGCAGCGAGCGTTAGATGGACCCGGATCTCGACTCCGCAATCGATTTTTGCTTCCACGATGACATCTCTTGTCTCGAGAGAAACCACGCGGCCGGGGATGAGATTGCGGGCGCTCAGGCCAACGGGCTGAACCGTGGCCAGCAGAATGTCGCCCGCACGAATTCCAATTCTCAGCGGCGTTCCCGCGGAGGCGCGAACCAGCGGCGTTTCCAGTTCCACATCGCCGGCGATGAGTTTGCAGGTCATGGTGCCGCGCGATTCGTTGGTAGACGTAACCGTCGCATCCAGGATGTTCTCGAATCCGGCCAGTTGGGCAACGGTTTCCTGGCGAGGCGCCGACATCACTTCATGGGGCGTGCCTTGCGCGACGATGCGTCCATTTTCGAGAACCAGCACTCGTTCTCCCAGCGCGAAGACTTCGTCACGACTATGCGTGACATAGAGAATCGGAATGGCGTGCGACCGGTTCCAGGCGCGCAGGTCGTCGACGATCTTCGATTTGGTGGCGCCGTCGAGAGCGGCCAGAGGCTCGTCCAAAAGTAGAACGCAGGGGTCCGTCACCAGCGCGCGAGCCAGTGCGACCCGCTGGCGCTCGCCTCCGGAAATCTCTCCGGGCTTACGCGAGCACAGGTGAGAGATGCGAAATGATTCGAGAATCGAAGCGCTCCGCTCGCGGCGAGTTTTTTCAGGGAGGCGATCGAGACCGTATTGAATATTGTTCTCGGCGGTCATGTGAGGAAAGAGGGCGAGATCCTGGAAGACGTACCCGATGCGGCGCTGGCGAGAAGGGAGATTGATGCCGCGGGAGGAATCGAACAAAGTTTCGTTGGCGACGCTGATCGAGCCGGGGTCGGGCGCGACGATGCCCGCAATGCAGTCAAGCACAGTGGTCTTCCCTGCCCCGGAAGGGCCGAAGAGAATGGTGATGCCTGGGGCAGCGGTGAAGTCTACTTGTAGATCAAAATCTGCGTTTACTTTGCGGAGTACGACGCGCAGGCCGGCTATCTCCACGGTGCAACCATCCACATTCGGCGATTCAGCGCGTACACCACACACAGCACGGTGAAGGAAATCGCCAGCAGGACCAGGGCGGTCTGGTTCGCCGCATGATAATTCAGGGCCTGTACCTGATCGTAGATTTCGATCGAGACCGTGCGGGTCACACCGGGAATATTTCCGCCCACCATTAACACGACTCCAAACTCTCCCATGGTGTGAGCGAAGCTGAGCGCGATTCCGGTGACGACTCCCGGCAGCGACAGCGGCAGAATCACTCGAAGAAACGTTCTCCAGCGGGATGCGCCAAGTGTGGCCGACGCGGCCAGCAAGCGGCGATCGACGGCGGCGAAGGATGCCGAGAAAGGCTGCACAGCGAATGGCAGGCTGTAGAGGATCGATCCGATGACCAAGCCTTCAAACGTGAATGCCAGTGTGTGCCCAGTGAGGGACTGCCACCAGCGTCCCAGCGGACTGTGCAGGCCGAGAGCGATTAGGACATAGAAGCCGAGGACCGTTGGCGGCAGCACGATCGGCAGACCGACCACGGCTTCGAGCAGAAATTTCCAGCGCCAGCGCGAGTAGGCAATCCAGTAGGCGATGGGCATTCCGATCACAACCAGAATCGCCGCCACCAATACTGCCAGCCGGATTGTAAGCCAGAAGGCCTGCCAGTCCACGCCGCAGAATATAACATTCGCCAACAGCACCTAAAGGCGAAATCGAGTCGCCATTATCGGCATCGCTGAAGCGATGCCCTGATACGAACCGAACGCTATCCGCCAGATGCTCGCACCCCGGGCTCGGCATGACGTCTCGAGAAAGCCGATCTGCCACCGTCGATGTTCATTCGTCACAGAAGCCGCGGCTCCGCTTCGCTACGATTCTCTGAGGAGATGGTGCGAATGGAGATTCGGGAAGCGTTGCAGACGGTGCGTGCCCTGGCGGGTGGGATCGATCCGGAAACCCGTGAGCCTGTAAGTGCCGACTCGCTCTTATTACGTCCGCAAGTCGTCAAGGCATTGAACCGCGCGCTTAGCGCCCTGGCGCAGCAAGAGGAGTGGGAGCGGACTAAGCCGGCGAACGCGGGCCGGTACTGGTCGCGCGAAGAGGATTCGAAAGTATGCGACGAGTTGCGACAGGGACTGCCGTTCGATGAAATCGCGAAGTTGCATAGCCGGACGGTCAGCTCGATTTTGGCAAGGCTGGTGAAGTTAGGAAAGATCACTCCGAAAACGTCCCCTAACCAAGCAGCGTGAAGGGCTTCGCCACAAGGTTAGGGTACTTTTCGGGTACATGACGGCAGGACTAGTCCCACTTCCCCGTTGACGACCGGTCCAGCTGTCAAGATACTGGCGCTTATCCGGACAGTCCTTCGCGCTCCTTTATCTATATGAACCCTGGTCGCGCCACCACTCGCTCGCTCTTACTCGTGCTGTTTCTCACTTTGGTCAGCGTTGCGCTTTTTGGACAAGGCGCGAAGATGCAATCGCCGTACGATCCGATTGCGGAAGAAGACGCCGACCATCCGATTCAGCGTGATCTGTGGTTCTATCGCGGACGCGTGATTCCCGGAGAGTCGACTGCCGCGTTGCGGTATCGCGCGCATCTGCAGAAGATGCAGATGCGGGCCGCGCGTCTTGCCGCCGCAAGCAACTTGCAGCCTTTAACAGCCCCAACGAGCGGATGGACAGCGCTCGGTCCTGCACCGCTGGCGTCGAATGCCACCGGGCCCCTCGATCAACAGGATTACAGCTGGGTATCAGGCCGCGCAACGGCGGTGGCCATTGACCCGGCTGACACGACCGGAAACACGGTATACATCGGCGGGGCTTACGGAGGTGTGTGGCGGTCGCAAAACGCGACCAACGGCGGATTCGGAAACGCCAGCGGCGTTGCGTGGACCCCGCTGATCGATAACCAAGCTACTTTGGCTGTCGGTGCGATTGCGATTCAGCCGGGGAATGCCACGGGCCAACTTAGCAACGTAATTTTAGTCGGGACCGGCGAGGCGAACAGTTCTGGAGATTCTTACTACGGACTCGGCATCCTGCGCTCGGCCAATGGTGGCAATACCTGGAACCTGATTTCGACGGCCAGTCCCGGCCTGTCATTCGCGGGACTGGCGGCCGCACGCATGGCGTTCAGCACGAAATCAGGCCAAACGAGCACGGTCGTGGCGGCCATGGCTACGTCTTCGGTCGGCTCGGACGACGGGCTGATCACCTCTTCCACGCAACGCGGCCTTTACACCTCGACCGACGCGGGACAGAGCTGGACCTTCCATCAACTTACCGATCCCGGAGGCGGGCAGGTCAATCCCGCGACGTCTGCGACTTCGGTGACTTACAACGCCAGCGCAGGAATGTTCTTTGCGGCGGTGCGCTACCACGGCTTCTACAGTTCTCCGGATGGCGTTACCTGGACGCGTCTCGCCACGCAACCCGGCGGAGCGGTATTGAGCACGACGGCTTGCCCCGCGAATTATTTGTCGGTAACCACACTTTGCCCCATCTATCGCGGCGAGATCGCCGTGGTTCCCAGCCGCAATGAGATGTATGTCTGGTACGTCGACAATAACGAAACTGATAAGGGTATCTGGAGAAGCACAAACAGCGGCGCGTCGTGGACGCAGATTCCGGATGCGGGCATCACGAGCTGCGGAGATTCTTTTGGATGCGGTACCTCGCAAGGCACATACAACCTTGAGATCGCGGCGGTACCCAATGGCTCGGGCGCAACTGACCTCTACACTGGCGCAATCAATCTTTACAAATGCACGCTGACCACAAATACGTCGACTACGTGCAGCCAGGGATCATGGCTCAACCTGACCCACGTTTACGGTTGCAGTGCGATTGCGAAAGTTCACCCTGACCAGCACGACCTTGATTTCGACGTCGTGAACGGCAAAGACATCATGTACTTCGCCAACGATGGCGGCATCTACCGAGCGGTCGATGGATATCTTGGCCTTGCTACCGGGAGCTGCGGCGGGACAAACCAATTCGACAGCCTGAACCAGACCCTGGGATCGATGACACAGTTCGTTTCATTCTCTCAGCATCCTACTGACCCGAAGACGATTCTCGGAGGAACACAGGATAACGGCTCTCCAGCGACCGCGAGCGCGACCACCAGCACCTCATGGCTGAATGTGAATGCCGGCGACGGCGGATTTAACGCGATCAACCCCAGCAATCCGACTGAGTGGTTCACAGCAAATACGGATGTCACCATTCAACGCTGCACTTCGGGACTCAGTTGCCTGGCGCAGAATTTCCCGCTCGTGGCGCAATCGAGCGATCTCGGCGGCGATCACGGCGCGTTTTATACGCCCTACATCCTCGATCCGCAGGATGCCACCAGCGAGTTGATTGTCGGCACTTGTCGGGTTTGGCGCGGACCGGGAATCGGAGGCAGTTTCAATGCGCTCTCGGGCGATTTCGAGCCCAACCTGGTGCCACCCTGCAGCGGCAACGAGATCAATCTGGTGCGTTCGCTGGCGGCCGGCGGCCCAAAAGACACGAACGGATTTTCGAACGTGATTTATGCGGGCACCGATGGATTTGGTTCGGCGACGAATCCTCTGGGCGGACACATCTGGGTGACGACCAATGCCGCAGGCGGAACTTCCACGTGGACCGATCGCACGGGGAGCATCAATCCGGGCAGCTTTCCAGTTTCCGGAGTCGCGATCGACACCGCCGATGCCACGGGACAGACCGCTTACGTCACCATCATGGGCTTCCACGTTTCGCACATCTGGAAGACCACGAACGCGGGCGTGAGCTGGACCGACTTCTCGGGCACGGGACTTCCGGATTCTCCTGCGAATGCCGTTGTCGTCGATTCTGGGAGCACGAGTTCCAACGGCATGGCTTATATCGCAACCGACGTCGGCATCTTTGCCAGCAGCACCGGAAGCGCGGGCTGGACTGAAGTCGGTCCGGCGCCGAGCAGCGGAACGGCGGGATATCTGCCCAACGTTTCGGTGACGGCGCTCCGCATTTTCAACTCTGGCGGAAGTAAGCACCTGCGGGCTTCGACCTACGGTCGGGGTATTTGGGATTTCAATCTTGTTGTCACACCCGACTTCCAGTTCGGCTTCAACACCACCTCACAAACTATCTTCCCCACGCAAACCGCAACTTACAACGGAACGCTCACTGCACTAAATGGTTACAACAGTTCCGTAGCGTTGAGTTGCACTGGGACTAAACCCTCTACCTGTACGCTGAATCCGACGAACTTGACGCCGACCACCTCGGGTGCAGCGTTCACGCTGACTGGGGCAGGAGTCGCCGGCGACTACTCGTTCAACGCGCACGGAGTGGGCTCAGACACGAACGTCACGACCCACGACGCACCTCTTACTTTGCATGTCGTGGACTTCGGATTGACGGCGCCTTCGCCGAGCGCGGTAACGGTGAACCGTCCAAATACTTCGCAACCAATCAGCTTCTCGGTGACGGCTGCGGGATCGTTCAGTGGGACGGTCACGCTCTCATGCAGCGGACTACCTACTGGCGCAACCTGCAACTTCTCACCATCGGCCTCGGTGAATCCCACGTCGGCGGCACCGGTTGCCGTGACCCTGACGATCGGCACGACGAGCACCACCACGCCGGGGACATCGACCGTGACCATCTCGGCGAATACTGCCGGCGCGCCCGCGGCGAAGACGCAAACTCTGTCACTGACCGTGACCGCGCTGCCGGACTACACGATGTCGGTTACGCTCTCAGAAAGCACGACCGTCAATCAGTCCCTCCAGTTCACTGGGGCCCTGACTTCGATCAACGGTTATGCGAGCCCGGTAAACCTCTCATGCAGCGGCGCCGCCCCTTCCACGTGCAGCGTCAGTCCCTCGAGCCTCACCCCGACCGTGGCCGGCGCTCAGTTCACGGTAACGGTCAATAGTGCGACCGCCACAACCTTTAACTTCAACATCGCCGGCGCAGGAACCGATAGCTCGCACATCTCGCACAGTGCGCCAACCACGTTGATTGTGAATCCCGATTTCACCATCAACAACAGTTCGGGCACACAGTCGGTGCTCGCCGGACAGACCGCGACTTACTCGCTCAACTTCACTCCGGTTGGCGCTTCGACCTTTGGCAACACGGTGACCTATTCGTGCTCAGGAGTGCCCGCGCTGGCGTCGTGCAGTTTCGTTCCCGTGTCGATCAGCGGGAGCAGTGGTGCGACTGTGGTAACACTCAGCATCACGACAGTTGGACCGGGCGCGGCGCAGAAACGATTGATCAGCATGGGAGGACGAATCCTGCTGCCCTTCGGAGTGGCGATTGTGGGTCTGTTCTTTGGCGGTCTGGGCCAAACCACCAAACGACGCCGTTACGCGGCGCTCGGAATTGCACTGCTCGTCGCCTTAAGCGGAGTCATGATCGCCTGCGGAGGAGGAGGTTCGACCACGCCTCCCCCACCGGTGGTGAGAGTACAGATCAGCCCGACCTCAGCCACGTTGTTTACCGGCCAGACCCAGCAATTCAGCGCGACGGTTACGGGGACCACCAACCTCGGCGTGAATTGGCTGGTGAACGGGACCGCAGGCGGCAACTCAACCAACGGCACGATCGACGCGACTGGTTTGTACACCACGCCAGCCGTAGCGCCCGGTTCGACGGTGTCGGTCTCGGCGGTTTCGCAGGCGGATACGACAAAATCCTCGGCAGCCAATGTGACCATTCAGTCTCCGACGGCCACCGGAACGTATTCGATTACCGTGAATGCAATGTTGAATGGAGTGCAGCACTCGACGGTTCTGACACTGAATGTGCAGTAGAAGATCAGCTCTTAGCACTTAGCCGTTAGCATTTAGCCATCAGAGTTCATCGGCGAGTATTAGAATGCCTATTGTTAACGGCCGCATTTCGTGCTGAAGGGCACGACTTTCATTCGTAGCGTTGGACGGCTTTCTGGGACCCGCTAACGTCGCGTGCCTGCCAACTTTTCGCGGCCGGGGGCGGCCGCGTCACATTCATGTCCGAACAAAGTTTTGATCTTGTCGTCGTTGGCGGAGGCATCGTCGGACTATCGACGGCGATGCGTCTCACCAACCTCTTTCCTCGCCTGCGGTTGACGGTGCTTGAAAAAGAAGATGGCGTGGCTCGCCATCAGAGCGGACACAACAGCGGGGTCATCCATTCAGGAATTTATTATCTGCCGGGATCTCTGAAGGCGCAGGTTGTGCGTCGAAGGTGCGGCAGCGATGGTCGAGTTCTGCCGCGGGCACGACCTTCCCTACGAGTTGTGCGGCAAAGTCATCGTCGCCACCAGTGAAGACCAACTTCCGCGGCTGCAAGCGCTCTTTGAACGCGGACAGACCAACGGCATCGCTGGTTTGAAGATGCTCGACCCTGCCGGACTGCGCGAAATCGAGCCGCATTGCGGAGGTCTTCGCGGCATTCATGTCCCCGGCACGGGTATCACCGACTACGCCGCAGTGAGCCGGAAGTACGCGGAACTGATCGCCGGACGCGGGCGCAACAATTCAAACCGGCACTCGAGTGATCGGGGTCAGCGCGCGTGCGAAAGAAACCATCGTCGAGACCACGCGCGGCTCAATCTCGACGAAGTACCTGATCAACTGTGCGGGGCTGCAAAGCGATTGCGTGGGAAAAATTGCCGGGCAGAAACCGGAAGCGATGATTGTGCCTTTTCGGGGCGAGTATTACGATCTGGTCCCGGAAAAATATTCTCTAGTGCGGGGGCTGATCTATCCGGTGCCCGATCCCCGCTTCCCCTTTCTCGGAGTGCACTTCACCCGGCGGATTCATGGGGGTGTCGACGCCGGTCCGAACGCGGTGCTCGCTTTCAAGCGCGAGGGATATCACGCCGCCGACTTCGATATGGACGACACTGTCGGCATGCTCCGCTATCCCGGTTTCTGGCACATGACCCAGAAATATTGGCGCAAGGGCGTTCAGGAGTTTTACCGCTCGTTCAGCAAACGCGCCTTCGTGAAGGATTTGCAGAAACTTATTCCCGAGATTCGAGAGGAAGACTTAGTGCGGGGCGGCGCGGGAGTGCGGGCGCAGGCGCTGCGTCCGGATGGTTCGATGGTGGATGATTTTCAGTTTTCCGCCTCGGGGAACCAGTTGCATGTCTATAACGTTCCGTCTCCGGCGGCGACGGCTTCCTTGCCGATTGGCAAGGCCATTGCGCAGATGGCGCAGGAGCGGTTTGGTCTCACGGCGTAGATACCCTCATACATACCTATTGTCATTCCGAAGCGTAGCGAGGAATCTGCTGTCGCCAGGCGCGCAGATGCTGCCATCGCAAGCAGATTCCTCCCCTTCGGCTACGCTCAGGGTCGGAATGACAATTTTAAGGGAACAGAGCCGATCGTTTAGCCCTCACGGAGCATTCCGTGCACGGGGCTTCCCTAAAGTGTTGTGCTATTCTGGCGGCCTTCTGATGAGCGTTGATTTTTCCAAGCATCGGGTAGCGGTACTGGGCGCCGGCAAAATGGGCGGCATTCTGTTGAAGGCTTTGCTGGAGAAGAAACTTCTCTCCGCCAGCCTCACCAAGGCCACTGTGGCGCATGAAGAACGGGCGCGTGGCCTGAGCGAGAAACTGGGAGTGCCGGTGGGGATCGACAACCTGGCGGCGGTGCGCGATGCCGACATAATCTTCGTCTGCGTTAAGCCGCAGGTGGTGCAAGAGGTCATTGAGCAGATCCGTCCGCACCTCACCAAGAGCCAGCTCATCATCTCGGTGGCGGCTTCGGTTCCGACCAGTTCGATCGAAAAAGCTGCGGGCATGGAAGTTCCCGTCGTGCGCGCCATGCCAAATACTCCATGTGTGCTGGGCGTGGGGATGACGGCCTTGTGCAAAGGAAAATTCGCCAGTCCCGAGCATCTTGAAACCGCGAGCGCGATGTTCCGCGTGGTCGGCCGCACGGTTGCTGTCGACGAAAAACACATGGACGCAGTCACCGGTCTCTCCGCCAGCGGCCCGGCCTACATCTACATCATTCTGGAGTCGTTAGCCGAGGCTGGCGTCAAAGTTGGCCTGCCCCGCGACATCGCTACCCTGCTGGCAGCCCAGACCACCCTGGGGGCGGCGACTGTCGTGCTTGAGACGGGGGACCATCCTGCGCTGCTGAAAGACGCCGTCACAACTCCTGCGGGATGCACCATCGACGGCATCATGGAACTAGAAGAAGGAAAGCTTCGCGTGACCCTGATCAAGGCTGTCGTTAAGGCCGCCCAGCGTGCGAAAGAACTGGCCTTCGGTTAACCCGAATTGCCATAGTCTTTCCTTTTCAGCCAGTTGGACCTCTCAAAATCACTTTACGGTACAAAGCCATGTCCAGAGCGGCTTTTGGGGTGTAAACTTCCGCCCTGTAGCACCAAAGTGCCATTTACAGTCCTAATACGTGAGAATAAAGTCTCGGAGAACAGTCGCTGGGGTGGTGGCTGTTGAAGTGGTAGGTCCTGCAGTACAGAAGTAGCGAACGCTTCGTCTTACCAATCAATTCGTTTCATTAGTTCACCAAGACCGACCTGGTGCAAGTTATCCAGATCCCCTACGGTTAAGGACAAACATTCGGGCTGGAGTCTCTGTGGGCTCTGGCTCAAGGACCCCAGGTTCACTATGGCTCACGCGATTTCCTTGCCTGAAACCTCCGAAGTTATCCGAGTTTTGGCCGCTGATAGCACACGCATGAATAGCCAGCTCCTGGCCTCGGCCCTGGAGCGGGACAAGCGTTTTCAAGTGCTCGATCCTGTTTCTGACGCGCGAGGCATGATTGCGGCAGTCGCCAAGGAAAAGCCGGCGGTCGTAGTGATCAGCGCCGAACTCGATGACGATCCGCGCAAAGGGTTGGAAGTCGCTCGCGAACTTTACACCATGCGCTCAGAAACGCGGGTGGTGATGTTGCTGGATGCTTCCGAGCGCACCCAGGTGATCGAGGCGTTCCGCGCGGGCGCACGAGGAGTGTTCTGCCGCAGCGAGTCGTTGAAGTCGCTGGCCAAGTGCATTCATTGTGTCTATAGCGGGCAAGTTTGGGCGAACAGCAAGGAATTGCGCTTCCTGCTCGAGGCATTAGGCGAAGCCTTGCCGATGCGGGTGATCGATGCTCGCGGCGCGGCCCTGCTTTCCAAGCGCGAACAGGAAGTGGTTCGCTGCGTTGCCGAGGGATTGTCGAACCGCGAAATTGCGCAGCGGCTCGGCCTTACCGAGCATACGGTGAAGAATTACCTCTTCCGCATTTTCGACAAGCTGGGCGTTTCGAAGCGCGTGGAAGTTGTGCTGTACGCCTATAGCCTGGGAAGTGGCGGGGTATCGAGTGATGCGCCGGTGGCGGAGAAGAAGGCTATTGCTCCCGGCGGGAAGACGGTCGCGGTGCCTCGGGCGTATTCGCCGATTCCTGAGCAACTGGTGCCGCGGGCGCGACAGTAGGAATCAATCAAAGAAGCTAAGTGGAAAAGGGACCCTGCCTGGGCAGGGTCCCTTTCGTATTTTGGCGCTGGCTCGGCGAATCGACGGCTACAGGCGCTTGTAGATCGATTCTGGGATGGGGAATTGGCGCTGGTTGAGAACCGCACCCAGCACCTTGGCATTGCCCTCCTGCAGGCTTTGCACAGCCTGGCGAGCGGTCTGTTTGCGTGAGGCGTTGGCCTTCAGGACGAGGACCACGCCATCCGAGAGACTGCCCAGGCTGATGGCATCGCTACCCGTGCTCATGGCTGGAGCGTCGATCAGCACAAAATCAAATTCCGAGCGCAACTCGTGGATGCGCATCCGCATGCGGTCGGAAGCCAGCAGCGGCTGGGAATCGTCAGCCGCCATGCCTGCGGTAATCACATAGAGGTTTGGCAGCGACGTGCCGCGTATTGCGGCGCGAATCGGATCCGGCTGCTGCAGAAATTCCGCCAGGCCGGGACCGTTTTCTATGCCGAACTGCTGATGAAGGCTGGGCTCGCGCAGATTGGCGTCGATGACGCAGACCGAGCCGGCGATGCGTCCTGCCAGAACTTCGGCGGTGTGCGCTGCTACCCAGGTGCAGCCGGTCCCAGGTTCAGTGCTGGTAAAAACTACTGTGCGCGGAACGTTGCCCCCCGACACCAGGAATACCTGCTGGACAAAGGAACTGACCTCTTCGAGCCCCGGCTTGACCGGTGGAGGGGTGACAGCCGCTGCGTTTCCGACAGGATTCACTGCTGAGTGCCCATTGCCGGCGGCGGTGGAATTGAGAAAATCTTCCTTCCCCATTTTCTGTAACAGCTCGAAATTCTTGCTCATGGCTGGTGTCCTTTGGTGTTTCGCTCTAGCAAAGACGTTTTAAACAGTCGAAAGACTAATCGGGCTTTGAGTTCCCCGGGCGAACTTGTTTCGGTTGTCGTGCTTGGTCGAGAGAGGCCTGCCAGTTTTTCAGTTTCGAAGCCACTTCCTGCATGTAGGACTTGGCTTCAGCGGGACTCAGGATTTCCCCATTTTTAGGAGCCTGCGGGGTGGAGGAAACATTTTGGACCGGCGGGCGCAATCCGTCAACTGGCGCGGGTTTCGGAGGCTGCGTCACCATTCCCGAGATATCGAGATCGGCGATCACTTCGCGAACCACGTCCAGATCGATCACCTTGTGGCGCAATGCGCAGGCCAGCGATAGAGCGTTGAAACAGAAATTGTTGACGTTTCTGGGAATGCCTTCGGTAAAGCGCCCGATCTCTTCATAGGCCTCGGTTGTGAAGAGCGGACCCCCGACGTAACCGGCAACTTTCAAGCGATGCTCGACGTAATCCTTGATTTCCCAGGGGGGAAGGGGATCGATTTTGTTCAGGATCGAAATGCGCTGGCGCAGCTGCGAGAGGGATGGGCTGGCCAGTTTGTCAGCCAGTTCGGGCTGCCCGGCGAGAATGATTTGCAACAGCTTGGCGCGAGGCGTTTCGAAATCCGAGAGCAGGCGCACGGTTTCGAGCACCGAGGGCTCCAGATTTTGTGCTTCGTCGATCACGACGATAAAGCGGTTTCCGGCACGCGCCTCCTGCAAAAGGCGGCGGTTGAATTCCTCATGCATGCGGACGAAATCCTGGGTATCGCCTTCGTATCCCAACTCGGAGAGCAGAAACCGCATGAACTCGCGCGAGGTGCATTGGGTCTGGAAAATAAAGGCAGTGCGCGCCGTGCTGCGGAATTTTTCGAGAAGGTGAAAGAGGAGAGTCGTCTTCCCCATCCCCGGCCGCGCGATGAGGCCAAGGAAGCCTCGGCCCGCTTCGATTCCGTAGTAGAGGGAGGCCAGGGCCTCTTTGTGGGCCGCGCTCAAATAAAGAAACCGCGGGTCGGGAGTCACCCCAAAGGGCTGCTCCCGAAGACCGAAGTAGGTCAGATACATGCGGATTCTCCGAGGCTCCCGGGCTGGTCCATGATAAGAAACGGCGTACTCGCGGCTCGCGCTGCGAAGGAAACTCCCCAAACCCTCTGTTTTTCGAGAGAATCGTTCACGTCAGCAATGTTTTACGTAATGCAAGGTTATCTTCGCGAGGGGGTACCCGAAGAGACCAGGCCGCGCACCGCCGGCACCCTTTCACTGTGCCCCAGCGCGGTGAGCCGGACAAGTGGATAAAGTACCATAAGACCGAAGACTCCGCCTTAGCGATTCTCTGGGGCAACGATTTCCGCCCAATGATAATCAGAATTGTGGCCATTCGCCGGAACCCGGTGTCCTTCGCAGGAAGCAATGGGCTTAGGGGGCTTAGGACTCCTTGCAGGGGACGCGGTTTTTACGTAAAATTCGCGAGCTTGTTAGCCGCTGTTTTCGTTCGAAACTTTGGCTTCTCTTCCAAATTCGGATCCGAGACTTCGGGTGCTGGTCGCCGATAGTGCAGCCATGAGCTGCCGCCTGCTGGCCGACGCCTTGCAGCGCAGTAAACGCTACCACGCGGAGCCGGTCGTCACGGCAAAAGAAGTGATCGCCGCTCTAGAGACCAGTTCTTACCATCTGGTTCTAATCAGCACCAGCTTTCCGGAAGATCCGCTGGGCGGATTTCGCCTGATCCGCCAGATTCGCGATCTCCATCCCAACTTGAGCGTGGTCGTGCTGCTCGACACCATGGATCGCAACCTGGTGGTCGAAGCTTTCCGCACCGGGGCGCGCGGAGTGTTCTGCCGGTCTGACTCGTTTCAAGCTCTCTGCAAGTGTATCCAATGCGTACACGAAGGCCAGGTCTGGGCGGGTTCGACGGAATTGCAGTTTGTGCTCGATGCGCTGGTGCAACCCGGGCTGATGGAAACACAGACCAATCCGAATTCCCGCCCTTTGAGCAAGCGTGAAGAGGAAATCGCGCGCCTGGTGGCGGAAGGCCTGAGCAACCGGCAGATTTCCGACCGCCTCGGACTTAGCGAACACACCATCAAGAATTATCTGTTCCGCGTATTCGAGAAACTCGGCGTGGGAACCCGCGTAGAGCTGGCTCTGTACGCTATCAATCGCCGCCAGGGACGCCACACCGGACCTGAGCGCGTCCCGCCTCGCCCACCTGATATTCAATTCGGCTGAAAGATTAAAGTGCTTTGAAGTTGACGGTCACGCGAGTGAGAAATTCCTGCGGATTGCCATCTGGCGCATAGGGCTGGTACTTCCACTGACGAACCGCAGCGACGGCTGCAGGAAGCAGCAGCGCATCTCCGCTGATCAGATTCGCCTGCTTCACCGTGCCATCCTTTGCGACTCGAATTTCGAGAATGACAGGGCCGAGGGCCTGCGATTGTTTCGCGGCCTCAGGATATTCGGGTTCCACGCGGCGCAGCACGTAGGTGTCGGCAACCTCAGGAGCCAGAGTCATGGTATTGCCGCTATCGGCTCCGCCCGCCGCCTTGATGGTGGACGCAGCGGTTTGATCAGACGGCAGCTCAAAGATCACTTTGCCGTTCTGCGTCACGACCAGTCCACCGGTAGCGGGAGCATCGTTCCCCGCTTTGGTGTGCGCCAGGTTTGACGCTGGCTTCACTTTCCCAGGACTTTCGGGCACGGCTGAGGATCTCGCTGGCGGAGGAGAACCGTCGCTCACAGGCGGCCTCAGATCAGCGCTTGCCCGTGATGCTATGGCGCGCTGCCATCCCGAATAACCAACCATCCATCCTAGAAGCAACGCCAGCGCGATGACGACCGCGGTCAGCACAGTCGTCCAATAATCGCGGTATACGGACACGGGTTTGGCCAAAGGTACAGTGGCCGAGACCAGGTTCGCCTCAGGCGCTAAAACAACTTCCTTCGGAATCACAGTCACCGAAGCAGCAGCGATCACCGGCGCAACCGGCTCTGGCGGAGAGGCGACCCGCTCAAGATTTCTGACAATTCTGCGGGAGAGAGCTTCGAGCGTAAGCGTATCGCGATCGCCGAAGGCTTTCGGACGAGGCGACAGAATCTCAAAGATGCCCATCACCTCTTCCCCACTAAGGATAGGCACGATCAGGATGGAGCGCACCTCGAACTCAAGCATGGCAGCGCCGTCCACGCGTGGATCGGTTTCCGTGTTATCGCAGCGCTGAACTTGTTTCGTTCGCAGACAAGCGCCAGAGAGTCCGAGATGAGTATTGAGTCGCGTCCCAAGGTCAGGCGCGCCGGTTCCGCCTGAAGCGCGGCATACCATTTCGCCGTCACGTACCAACGCGATGGCCGCGCCCGTGGCCGTAGTCGCCAGGCGAGCCTGCTGCACAATTTCATTCAACACAAGATCGAGTGCTAGATCGGCGGAACTCGCGCCTTCCATGTGATCGGCAAGCTTGGCCGCCAAATGATGAACGTTCGACTCCTCCGGATCGTGCTCCAGGGCGAACAGCGGCTCGTCGTTTTCGGAGTCGGCAAAAGGGTCGGGCCGTGACATGGGTTGATGAGCCATGTTAATAGCCCTGGCGGCAATACGTATAGGAAGTGAGCGCCAGTTTGAGCGGAGTTTCCCCCGAAACACCGGTGGTTGTCAACTTCTAATGGTGCATCTAATGGTGCATCCAGTTGCGAGCGGGCCAAAAGTACGGCCCGCTCGTCACGAAAAACACTACTTCTGCGCGGTCTTGATCTCCGGCGGACCCACGTCCGGCGGAATCTGTCCGGTTAGCGAATTCAGGAACTCAAGCAGATCGGCGCGCTCTTGTCCCGTAAGGAAGTCGAGCGCGTGAATTTCTTTGTCAAGATTGGCGTTCGAATTTCCTCCGCCCAGGTAAAGATCAACCGCCAATTTAAGGTCCTTTACGCTGCCATCGTGCATGTAAGGCGCCGTCATCGCGACATTGCGAAGCGACGGAGTCTTGAACAGTCCGCGGTCTGATTCCTTGTGCGTGACCGCGAAGAGGCCATCATCGGCGAACTTGCCAAAGTCCACGCCTATGCCGAGGTCGTGGAATTTGTTGTCGGTAAACAAGGCGTACTTTTCACCGATCAGGTGACAAACGCTGCAGTTCCCTTTGTTCTTTGCCGTGAACACGATGTATCCGCGCTTCGCCGCCGGACTTATGGCTTTCTCGTCGTGTCCATATTTCCAGCGATCAAAAGGGGAGTTGGCAATCAGCACTGTCCGCTCAAACGTCGCGATGCTCTTTTCGACCATCTCGTAGGTGATTGGTCCCGGCCCCCAGCCCTTGGCAAATTGCTCGCGATAACTGGGGTCGGCATTGAGTCTCTGTTCAATCTGCGGCAGGGTGGCGGCCATTTCGACCGGATTCGCCACCGGACCTTCCGCCTGCTTTTCCAGGCTTGGAGCGCGGCCATCCCAGAATTGCACGTGGAAGTAGGCGGCATTCGCCACTGTCGGCGAGTTGCGGCCGCCGAGTTTCTTGCCTACGCCTTCGGAGAATGGCTTGTTGTCGGCGAAGCCGTTGGCGGCACCGTGGCAACTGGCGCAGGAAATCGTCTTGTCAGCCGAAAGAATCGGGTCATAGTAAAGACGCCGGCCCAACGCGATGGTCTCAATCGTCGGGGGATTGTCGGCTGGTACGGGGACGGGAGGCAACCCGAGTGGCGCCTTGATTTCAACCGGGGCGCCGATCGGCATCGCGTGACGGCCATCGGCAGCAGGCACCGGCGTAACGGGTTGATTGTTTTCGCGATAGAGCGCCAGGGCGCTCACCACGGCTAGAGCCAGGAAAACAATGGAAACGATTTTACGGGTATTCATGCAGCCCTCCTTTATGAAGAGCGGAGTTGGAGATGATTGTGTGCCGTTAAGAATTACAGCCTTAGCAGAGCACCGAGAAGTGTCTCGCCTCCTGAATGCAGCGGCAAGGATGGAGGTCACTGGCAGAAGTGACAAGCGATGCGCACGCGGCGAAGCGAAGCGGGTTTGGTCCGTATCAGGCTACGGCTTCAGCCGTAGCGCACGAAACCGCCACGGGACCGGCTTTAGCCGCTGCCCAGCGCCTGAAGGCGGAAATCGAAGTGCTTCCACGGCATCGCTGAAGCGACGCCCTGATACACAGCTCCCCTCTTCTCGATGCGCACGAGATCCCTCGCTACGCTCGGGATGACGTCAACCTTGAGAGAAGTAACACGCAACCATACGGTTGCATTTCTATCCAGCGCCTGTTAACCTGCAACCTGGAGGTTGCACAACGTGGAACATCGCATCGAGAAACAGATCGAAATCAAAGCCCCGCTCTCGCGCGTCTGGCGCGCGCTTACCGACTACCGGCAATTCGGCGAGTGGTTTCAGGTAAAACTCGACGGCCCTTTCGTCGCGGGGCAGGCCTCCACTGGCCACCTTACTTTCCCCGGATATGAAAATCTGAAGTGGGAGGCTGTCGTCCAGAAGATCGAGCCGGAAACGTATTTCTCTTACACCTGGCATCCTTACGCCGTCGATCCCAACGTCGACTATTCGAAAGAGACACCGACCCTGGTGGAATTTCGTCTGGAACCGACTGGCGCGGGCACGATACTGCGAGTGACTGAATCCGGATTCGAGAAGATTCCCGCGCACCGCATCCAGGAAGCTCTCCGCAAGAACGACGGTGGTTGGGCGCAGCAGATCAAGAGCATCGAAAAATATGTCGCGCAACATCCCTAAGCGCGCCGCTGCCCGGCTGGAAACGCAGGCCACGGTATTTGCCGCGCTGGGAGATCAAACCCGGCTGGCGCTGGTGGTGCGGCTTTCGGCTGGGCAGCCTCGCTCGATTTCCGAGCTCACCACCGGATCGCGCCTGACCCGGCAATCCATCACCAAACATCTGCGCGTGCTCGAAAGCGCAGGTATGGTGCGCTGCTCACGCGCGGGACGCGAAAGCCTCTATGAACTGAATCCCGAACCGATGGAAGAGATTCGCGAGTATCTCGACTTCGTCGCGCAGAAGTGGGATCACGCCTTGGCGAGATTGAAGAAATTCGTGGAAGACTAAATCGGAGAATGGCTTCCGCGCGTGGTTCCTGGCGCCCGACGCCCGAAGCCTATTTCTTCTTCCTCTCGAGTGACGAAGCCGTGAACAGCATGACCCCGATAATCCCGAAAATCCCGAGCGCCACCGCGCCCATCACGAGGATTGGCATAACGCACCTCCGCCAACTCTTAGTGTGAGCAACGCCGACCGCGAAGACCGTGACCGCGCTCACCTGGCGAGGTGACCGCCGACCCCTTTCCCGTTTTCGCATCCGCCTTGCCCTAGTGAGTTCCTGGCATGTCGTGGTGCGAAAGAAAGCTGATAAAGTAAGGGTTTTACGGAGTCTTGGCGGGAGCTCGAATGCGGATCGCGGTGGTGGGTTCGGGATACGTGGGACTGGTGGCGGGCGCGTGTTTCGCCGACATGGGCCACCAGGTCATCTTGGTCGACAACGACGCGCAAAAACTCGCCGCGCTGAAATCGGGCGAGGTTCCCATCCACGAGAACTTTCTGCCCGAGTTGCTTGCAGCGCCACCGCGGGCACGCGCTCACCTTTTCCGACGATCTTGAAGATGCGGTTCGCGGCAGCAATGCCATTTTTGTCGCCGTGGGTACGCCTCCGACCGAACAAGGCGAGGCCGATCTTTCTTATGTCGAATCGGTCGCGCGCGGCATTTCTGGCGCCATCAACGGCTACAAAGTTGTCGTCGAAAAGAGCACCGTGCCGGTCTACACCAGCGACTGGGTGCGCAAGATCATCCTGCGCAATGGAGCGCCCGTCGACAGCTTCGATGTCGCTTCCAATCCGGAATTCCTGCGCGAAGGCACGGCGGTCACCGACTTCCTTTATCCCGATCGCATCGTGCTCGGCGCCGATACCGACCGCTGCGCAGCAGTATTGAAGGAGATTTACGCGCCGCTCACCGACGGCTGCTTACTACCAGAAGCCCGACCGCCATTCCCGGACCCGATCGCGCCAAGATTCCTCCGCCGCTGATCGTCACCAGCGCCAAGAGCGCGGAACTCATCAAGCACGCCTCGAACGCTTTCCTCGCGATGAAGATTTCCTTCATCAACGCCGTCGCCTCGATCTGCGAGTCGGTCGGCGCCAACGTGCAGCAAGTCTGCCAGGGCATCGGCACCGACAGCCGCATCGGTCCGCGCTTTCTGAATCCCGGCATCGGCTACGGCGGATCGTGCTTCCCCAAAGACCTGATGGCTTTTCGCTCGGTGGCCCGCGAGTGCGGATACGACTTCCGCCTGCTCGACGAAGTCATGCACATCAATGAAGACCAGCGCCAGCGCTTCCTGCGCAAAGTCCGCAGCGCGCTCTGGACACTGCGCGGCAAGCGCCTCGGCGTCCTCGGCCTCGCTTTCAAGGGAGGCACCGACGACATCCGCGAATCGCCGGCCATCCTGTTGGCTCAATCGCTGGTGCAGGAAGGCTGCGAGATTACCGCTTATGATCCGGCGGCCATCGAGCGCGCGCGCGAAGTTCTGCCCAAGCAGGTGAAGTTCGCGGCGAACGCCTATGACGCCGCCAGCGGCGCCGACGCGCTGCTCATCCTCACCGAGTGGGATGAATTCGCCGCTCTCGATCTGCCGCGCCTGGCGCACCTACTGAAGTACCCCATCGTGATCGACGGCCGCAACCTGTATGATCCCGAGGTGATGGCGGCCCACGGCATTACCTATTACAGCGTCGGACGGATCCCGGTCACCCCGGAAAAACATCCCGCCGATGCCGGCACTCCCGCGAGGAAATTCACATCATCATGACGAAACCGCGCGCTCTGGTCACCGGCGGAGCCGGATTCCTGGGCTCCCACCTCTGTGACGCACTGCTGGCCGAAGGCTACTCGGTCATCGTGGTTGACAACCTGCTCACGGGACGCGAAGCCAACATCGCGCACCTGCGCAACGATTCGCGCTTCGAGTTTCAAAAGCTCGACATCAATCAGCCTTTCGATTGCGGCAAGGTCGATTACGTCTTTCACTTCGCCTGCCCCGCCAGCCCCGTCGACTACACGGTGCATGGCATCGAAACCCTGATGGTCGGCTCGCTCGGCACCTTTCATGCGCTCGATATCGCGCGTAAGTATGGCGCGAAGTATCTGACGTCATCGACTTCGGAATGCTACGGCGATCCGCTGGAACATCCGCAGAAAGAAACTTATTGGGGAAACGTGAATCCCATCGGCCCGCGCTCGGTCTACGACGAAGCCAAGCGCTTCTCGGAAGCCGTGACCATGGCCTATCACCGCTATTACAAGGTCGACACGCGCATCGTGCGCATCTTCAACACCTACGGCACGCGCATGCAGTTGAATGATGGACGCGTTGTCCCCAACTTCATGAAGCAGGCGCTGCGCGGCGAGGACCTCACCGTCTACGGCGACGGCGGCCAGACCCGCAGCTTCTGCTATGTGAGCGATGAGGTGGACGGATTCATTCGCCTGTCGAAATCGGACGAGCATCTACCGGTGAATATTGGCAATCCGACCGAGTTCACGATTCTCGAATGCGCGAAAAAGGTGCTCGAGGTCACGGGATCAAAGAGCAAGATCGCGTATCAACCGCTGCCGCAAGATGATCCCAAGCAGCGCCAGCCTGATATCACCAAGGCGCGAACGTTGCTGGGATGGGAACCGAAAATCGATCTCGCGACGGGATTAAAGATGTCGCTGGAATATTTCAAGAAAGCTCTTAGCCTTTAGCTCTTAGCTCTTGGCCCAATCAAAGAGCAGCGGTGGCGGCCGGCGTTGTAGTCGAGATTTATAAGAGTTCCTGTCGAAAATCCCAATATCCTGGATGGAAGAAATTTTCGGGTGTACCGTTGAAAACCTCTCGCAGAGGCTCGGAGCTAAAGGCTAAGAGCTAAAAGCTAACAGCCCGCTCTACCGCGTCAGCGCATCGGCCGGTTGATACGCGATCAACCGCTGCACCTGCTCTCGCTCCTCAGCGGTCTGAACGCTAAACGACACGCCCATTCCGAAGCCGGGATGCGTCGCTTGCACGCCTCCCTTCAAGCGCAGCTTCATTTCATTGGTGCGCACCAGAATTTCTACCGCCGTCCCTGCGGGAAATGGCGCGGTGGTTTCGACGTAACATCCGCCGGTAGAGATGTCGCTCAAAACACAACGCACCGGCACCCCGCTTCCCTGCCGAAAAACGTCGGCGCTCAAACGGCAGGCGCGGCGCGAGCGGTTGCGGCGGTCCGAAGAAGAAACTGACAGTAGACCCAAACCGGTCAGCGGTTGTGGCGGCGCCGTGGTCGACAGCTCGGTCGTCTGCGACGCGTTCATACGCAACCAGTCCGTCAGGGCCTTGCGTGAAGATCGGGGAACATCGGCAAAGCGGATTCCCACGCGCCCCGTCGAGTCCTGCCACATCACTTCTCCGGAAAGCCTGACATCGGTCACACGCCCGGGCAGGCTGAACTGGAAATAGACTTTGCACTTCGGAGGCAAGGGCCGTTGCGACTGGATGGCAATACCCTCTTCGCTCAAATCGAGCAGGGTTGCCGGAGCATCTTCAATGTTGGCATAAGCAATGGACGCATCGCTGTGCAGCGCCACGCGCTGGTTGCGGCGCCGCTCGCGCCGCATCAGGCCACGGGCCACGCGCAAACTGTGGGTGGCGCGCTCCTGCGAAATCGGCTTGTACAAAACGAAATTTGCCGCGCGGGCAAATACTTCCCGCACATCATTGCTGCTATCGACGAGGGCGATGACCAAGGTCGTCTGATTCGCGGACTGGTTCCGCGCGCGCGTCATGAGGTCCAGGGCCGCGGGCTCGTCCTGACAATCGATGAGCACGGCATCGAACGCCTGCGCATTCAAACGCGCAAGCGCCGCGGACGATTCGTTCGACTGTTCGACCTCGATGCCCAAATCGGAAAGGATACGGCTGAGCACTTGGACAGCCGACGCGTCCGCACACACCACTAGCGATGTGAGCGCCATAATGAAGGCATGTTAGGGGGCCGTGCCCAAGGCAACAAGTTACTAATGTGACCGCTTCAGGGGTTGTTTTTACCCACAGTGACTTTCGTCATCTGGAGTTTGCCGCTGCTGGGGCATATCTTCAGGGCTGTCTGAAGCGAAGACATCTCCGGCTCTCGGAGCAGGTCTTAGACATAAGAAGGGTTTCGAATGACAGCAAGGGTGGGCAACTGGTTGATCGCGATCGGCGCGATCATAATGTTCGTCGGTTTGTGTTGCTTGCCTGCTGCTTTCGGAGAGCATCGCGATGCGAGCCTGCTGGGCCTGTGCGCCTCCATTTTTGGTATGGGCGCACTGTTCATGGCTGGCGGCCTTTACTTCAAAGCGCAGATGCTGCAACTGCAGGCAGATTCCAGCGGTGCCGAACAAGCGCCTGCTCCCCGCAGTCGAGGTGGCTGTGAACTGTGCGGCAGCGACGTTCCCGTCATCCATTGCCGGGTGCACCAGCTCCACCTGTGCTCAACCTGCCTGGCCGAGCACTTCGATCCGCGTTCTTGTTCTTACGTGCCGCCCACCCGCCGTCCCGCCGCCAAGTCTGGCAAAGGAATGGCTTGGGCGCGCGGGGTCTAAAAACCTATCCGCTCGATTCCCAGCCACTTTGTAACGCCAAAGTGACCACAGTTACCTGCGCAAATTACGTTACGTAGGAACAATGCTGGACACCGCGACTTTAGTACTTTGACGCTTCCCCACCCCCTCCTTACGATGAGGGTTAGTGCAGCCCGCTCGCATGCTTGCTGAGGTTGCGAGCCCCCTTCCTCCCTCTGTTCTGCGGCAAAACGCGTCACTCTCGTCCCCTGGAAAAGGGTGGCGGTGTGGAGGTGTAATGACTCCGTTACGGACGATGAATGGAAGGCTAGTCCCCACCCGGGACCGCGGGAAATCCGCTCAGCGGATGCGCGGCTTCACCTTGCTCGAGATGCTGGTGGCGGTCAGCGTGTTTCTGGTGGTCTCGGTCATCACCTTCAGCAACCTGGCCCCGGCGATCAAGGATGCGCGCATCAACGGCAGTTATAACCAGGTACTCGAAGAGATGCGCACGGCGCGCGAACTGGCCATTGAGAATCGCAAGACCTTCCTGCTGACCTTCAATCCGCCAGGGCTGCCGGTCGGCCGCCACGGCATGCAGATCAACCAGATGAATGCGGGAGCGGTGGGCGCGGTCTACCACCAGGTTCCAATCCTGCTTCCGACCGATGTGCACTTTCAGGTGATTCCCGGCATCCCCAACACCGCCGCGACTGTGCCCGACAATATGGGGATCGGCGGCACCGCGATTCAGTTCGACGTCGGGGTAGCCGGCGGCACCTTGAACCAGATCTATTTCTTCCCTGACGGATCGGCACGCGACATCAACAACAACATCAACAACGGAATCGTTTATGTCGCCCGCGACAACGATATTTACAGTTCGCGCGCTGTCACCCTCTACGGAGCTGCGGGACGCGTGCGCGGCTGGCGACTGTATCCGCCGGCCGGAGTGGGCCTTGGCACTTGGAGTCAGCTATGATGACAACCCATCGCAGGATGTCGGGTAAGCAGGCGCGAGCCGGAGAACGCGGTTTCACCATGATGGAGGTTCTGATCTCCGTCGTCATCCTCACCATAGGACTGGTGAGCATGCTGGCCATGTTCACGGTGGCGCTGGCGGCTACCAACAACGCGCAGGAAGATCTGACGGCGAAGCAGATTGCGCAGTCGACGCTCGAGAGCATCTTTACCGCGCGCAACACCCAGCAGATCACCTTCCTGCAGATTCAGAACGTCTCGAACGGGGGCATCTTCCTCGACGGGCCGCAGGTCATCAGAGACCCCGGGCCCGATGGTTTGGACGGTACCGCCGACGATCTGGTTTCGAATCCGCTCTGCCCCGGTCCCTCGACCTGCTTGCAGCTTTCCGGACAGGACGGGGTGCTCGGAACCGGCGATGACGTTTACATGCCGCTGAATAACTACCAGCGCCAGATTCTGATCTCCAACGTGTTCCTCCCCAGCGGCGCGATCGACGACACGCTGCGGCAAATCACGGTCACTATCACCTACACCTCGACGCAATTCAGCGCCCAGAGGAAGCAGTATTCGGTGGGGGCTTACGTCTCGTCGTTCCGCTAGAGAAAAGGCTTCGTCACATGAGAGACAGGATGAACAAAATTCGCGGCTTTACGTTGATGGAAATGCTGGTCGCCATGGCGATTGGACTGGTCGTGCTGGGCTCGGCGGTAAGCCTGTTCAGCCGGGCAGTGACGCTCAGCTTCATGGTCACCGAGCGGGCGGAAATGCAGCAGAATGGCCGTAGCGCGCTCGACATGATGGCTAAGGACATCAGTCTGGCGGGGTCGGGCATTCCCTCGGGCGGTGTGCAGTTGCCGGACGGACTGGGCGCCACTGCATCGAAGTTTGGCTGCGACACCACCAAGTGCTACGTCACCAACAACCAGTTTCCCCTGAACAATAATTTCTTCGGCGCCTTACCCAACCCGGGCGTCGGCCTCTCGGTGAAGACCACAACCGGTGCTCTGGGTCCGGCGACCGATGTAGTGAGCGTTGCTTATACGGATTCGACGTTTCCGCTCAACCAGTACACGGCGGTGTTTATGAATACCACCGGTAATCTGGTGCAGTTCCAGATTCCCAGTCCGCTGCCGAGTCCGCTGCCCACTCCGTGGCCCCCGACCGCGGTCAACGATCCGGCGCAGGGACTGAAGATAGGAGATTTGGTTCTGCTGACCAATAACGTGGGCTCGGCGATCGGCGAAGTCACCAACGTCGCTCCCGCTGGCGCGAACGTGAACGTCACGTTCGGCAATCTCGACACCTTGAATATCAACCAGTCGACGGCGGCAAACGGAAACATCAAAGCCATTACTGGCGGGTCGGGCACGGTGGCCAACCGACTGCTTCTGATCACGTATTACATCGACATTCCTCCCGGACCCGACGCCGTTCGCTACACCGCCGACGACGGGCCGCCCCGCTTGATGCGCCAGATCAATGGCCAGCAGCCGAATCCGGTTGCGGAAAACATCTCCGGCTTGCAGCTTTCCTACGACATTTTTAACGATGTGTCGGGCGTCGCGACAGCGAACCTGAAAGATGCCGGCATGTCAGTGGGCGATTCGCCGAACCAGATTCGCAAGGTGAATCTGGTGGTCTCGACACGCAGTCCGCTGCGTGGAGGGATCGGTTTCCAGAGTCTCGATCTGGCAACTGCAGTCAGCGCCCGCGATATGAGCTTTAAGGATCGGTATCAATGAGCAGTTGTTTAGGGTCTCGAAGAGTTGAGGAGAACGCTATGGGTGTATCACAGTTACGTCGTGCGCAAGGATTTACGTTAATCGCCTCCCTGCTCCTGCTGTTGCTGATGTCGGGTCTCGCGGTCGGCTTGATGTACATGACCAACACCGAAGTCAGCGTCGGCGGCAACGACCGGGAAAGCGAACTGTCCTACTACGGCGCCGAGGCCGGCATGGAGAAGATGACCTCCGACATCGGCAACCTGTATACCCTGAACCAGGCGCCCAGCGTGCTTAGCATTCAAGCGCTGCAGGGTTTTCCGCCCACGGTTCCCGGCGTCACCTATCCCGAGTACATCATTAACGTGCCGACGGTAGGCGGTGTTGCCGCAGCTAACACCCAGACCATTTCCTCGGGACCGAACCAGGGCCTGGTGGCGGAAATCATTCCCATGACTCTGAGCGTGACGGCGCAGCGCGCCAGCGGCTCGGAAGTACGCATGGTGCGCACGGTGGAAGTCGCGGAAATTCCGGTGTTCCAGTTCGGCGTGTTTTCTGACAGCGACTTGAGCTACTTCGCCGGTCCTGACTTCGACTTTGCCGGACGCGCCGCCACCAACCATAACCTGTACGCCTCCGATGGCGGCAGCCTGATCTTTCACTCGAAGGTGACGGCCGCGGGCGAGGTGGTCCGCGACACCCTGGCCAATGGAGTCAACGCGAACGCGACCAGTCACGGCGGAAACGTTTACGTTCCCAACGCCACGGCTGGCTGCGATGTCAGCCATCCCGCGACCCATTGCCGCAATCTGGCTTTGACCGAAGGCAGCTACAGTGGCGGACCGCCGCCGACCGGAACCAAGAACAACAACTGGTCGAACCTCTCCACCAACACCTACGCAGGCTGGATCCTGAATGGCGCCACGGGCGCCAAGGTGTTGTCGCTGCCCTTCGTGGGCGCAGGCGTTTCGCCGATTCAGATCATTCGCAAACCGCCAGCCACCGAAGTAGCAGGCTCGAGCATTTCGGTATCGCGTCTGTATAACAAGGCGCAGATCCGCGTCCTGCTGGCTGACACCCAGGCGCAGCTCACTCCCGAGCGTCCGGCTCTGATGGGCGATGCTGACAACATTCAGCTGAACGAAGAAGCGGGAGCACAGTACGGAACCGCGGGCGTGCCGATCTATAATGCAGCCGGCGGCGTGCTAGGCAACACCCACTTCGCTTACGCCAGCACCAGCGCCGCAACTACCTACTTCGATCCCAACACGCAGCAGATCGATCCTCCGAAGTATCCGGCCCGCACCAACTGGCCGATCGTCGATGGCTGGTTGCGCGTGGAGTACAAAGACGCAGCCGGAAACTGGCACGGCGTGACTCGGGAATGGCTGAAATATGGCTTCGCGCGCAGCCCCATCGCAGCCCCGGTTACCGTGGGTGCGAATACCGTCCACCCCGAAGCCATCCTGATCCTGCAGCAGTTGGCGGATCGCGACGGAAACGAGACGGTCGCCAATAGCGGCGTCGAAAGCACTAGCGCGACCGTTTCGCGGTACAACTGGTATCCCATCAACCTGTATGACGTACGCGAAGGCGAAATTCGCGACACAACTACGGGTAAGGCCAACGGCACCTGCGCCGTCAACGGTGTCATGAATATCGCCGAAATCGATGTGGGCAATCTCCGGAAATGGCTGACCGGCAACATGCTGCCGGCCGGAAGCGGCACCTTGGTCGACAACCAGACCTTGAACGGCTATGCCCTTTATTTCTCCGACCGCCGCGGAGCGGTGCTCGATCCTCATGTCCTCCCCCTTCCTGATTACACGGGTGAGTACGGATTCGAAGACACCATCAATTCGGGCGTTGCCCTCGGAACTCCCGATAACGCGCTCGATCCGGTTTACAACTGGCTGAGCCCGGCCGCTTCTCCCGAAGACGTCGATCAGAATGGGTTCCTTGACGATTGGGGAGCCGCACACGTGGGAGACGCTTTCGGCGTCAACACCAACACCGCTCCTCCAAACCCTTACGGCACCACAGTGGCCGCTCCCCGCATCTCTTGCATGACGATTGCGCGTAAGAACCAGGTCTCGGGACCACGTCACGCATTGCGCCTGATCGATGGCACCTCGGGAAACCTGCCAACGCGTCCGGATGGCACCGGCGGATTCACCGTGGCTTCGGAAAATCCGGTTTACATCCTGGGCAACTACAACGCCAACACGTTCCCATTCCCCGTAGCCAGTCCATCGGCCGCTTCGGTGATTGCGGACGCGGTAACGCTGCTCTCCAATAACTGGCAGTCCAGTTTTGGCGACTACGCCAGCTTCCTGGATTCGATCAGCATGGGTACCGCTACGGCTCCAGTCACTTCGGCTCGCAACGCGACCCAGAGCTACTACCGTCTGGCGATCGCCGCGGGCAAGAATGTCAACTTCACACAACCTACCAGCTTCGCTGCCGCCTCCGACTACGGGACTGACGGCGGGATGCACAACTTCCTGCGCTATCTCGAGAACTGGGGAGGCACGAACCTCTACTACGATGGATCGCTGGTCAGCCTCTTCTACTCGCAGTATGCGACGGGAGTCTTTAAGTGCTGCACGGTGGTCTACGGAGCTCCATATCGTAACTACGCGTTCGATACGTTGTTCCTGAACCCCAACAACTTGCCTCCGGCGACGCCGGAATTCCAGGACGTGAATAACGTCACGTACCGGCAGGATTTCACTCCGTACTAAACTGACAACTCACCCTGAAACCCGCCCCGACCCTGCAAGCCAGGATCGGGGCGTTCTGTTTTGGGACGAGGGCTCCCTTTGCTGTTGCGAAATGCAACTATCAGCTATAGCGAGAGCGCTGCGGCGCGATCGTGCCTCCAACCCTCCTCCAGGATGCCAGCAGAGGCCTCTGACAGGCTCCAGGATCGATCCGGGACCGTTGGGACAATGGGCAACCCTGCCGGAGGGCGAGGACGCGCCAGAGGGCAGAGCCGCGTGGCAGCGAGCATGTATAGCTATAAGATATTTTAAAATTGCAAATTATTGATGTCGCATGAGTTGCAAAGCGCGCGTCAATTTTTCAATAACTTACGGACAGCACTGAAGGCGGAACGCTTCGGCATCGCTAAAGCGATGCCCTGATCCGACTCCAGAGAGTTCCCCGTGGCCGGCGGGACGCCGGCGCTACTTTGCTCTTTGCGATTGGATTCATATCAGGGTATGGCTTCAGCCATACCATAAGGCACGCAACATGGACGGCTTTAGCCGCTGGGCCGCGTCCGTTGATAAAATCGGAGGATTCCCTGCGGAGCGATTTTTTGACGACTAGAGCCAAACGATCTGTCTTGTTTCTACTGCTGGTGATCGCTGGAGCGCTGCTGTTTCTGATTCCGGCGTGGATCATTCAGCCCTTCAAGTATCAATCGCCCCGCGCGCTTTCTCTGGCGTTGAGCGTGCGGCAGATCGCGCCCTGGGGGACTTTGCCGGCGGCGGCGCTTGCCTTCATCCTCGCCTGGACTTTATGGAATCAGGTTTCGCGCTGGAAGAAAGTCGTGCTGGCGGTCGGTCTGTGCCTGGCGACGGCGGCGGCCGTGATGGCGCGAGTTGATTATTTTGAATGGATGTTCCATCCCGTGGCGGCTCCGGGTTTTGAGCCGGCGCAACAAAGCCAGCTCGATTCCGGGGAGATGGTGATGGCGGTGCGCTTTGGCGGCGACGCGCGCGCTTATCCCATTCGCGCCATGGCCTATCACCACGTGGTCAATGACGTGGTGCAAGGCGTTCCCATCGTGGTGACGTATTGAACGCTCTGTCACACCGGTCTGGTGTGGAAAAGTACGGTGGCGGGGCGGGTTCTGCATTTTCGCCTCGCGGGCATCAACAATCAGAATTTCCTGATGACCGATCGCGAAACCGGAAGCTGGTGGCAGCAGGTCAGCGGCAAAGCCATCGCCGGGCCACTTCGCGGACAAATGCTCGAACTGGCGCCCTACGACGAACTGACCTTCGCTTTGTGGAAGATGGAGTCGCCGAACGGGCAGGTGCTCGCTCCCGTCACCAAAGATGCCAAGGAGTATGAGAGCAACTGGGAGCCGGAAGTCGGGAAGTTGCCCACGGTGATCGACTTCCCTGGCAGCGGCCTGAACTCGCGCGACGTGGTCTTGGGCCTCGAAGTAAACGGTGCCAGCCGCGCTTACCCGCTGGCTGTGGTTCTGGCCAACGCTCCGGTTCAAGATCGTTTGGGAGGGGAGCCGGTCGTGCTGGTCGCCGGGCCGGACGGAAAATCGGTGCGCGCGTTCGTCAGCCAGTCGCGAGGAAACGATCTGGAACTCTTCCGTAAAAGCGACAGCGCCTGGATGCTGGTCGATTCGCTGACGGGCAGCGAATGGAATTTCAAAGGCTGCGCGGTTTCGGGTCCGGCCACAGGGGAATGTCTGCAGGCGATACCGGTGCTGAAAGATTACTGGTTCGATTGGCGAAACTATCATCCCTCGACCAGCATCTTCCATCGGTAGAGCGAGACAGTTGCGCTACTGGCGCTGAACGATTCGTGTCAGGGCACGCTTCAGGCGTGCCGGAAACACTGCTTCGCGATTCGCCTTTAGGCGCTGCCTGCAGCGGCTGAAGCCGGTCCTGCAGAGGATTCGGCTCGGTATGGCTAAAGCCATACCCTGATACAAACCACCTTTGTCGACGCGTCTACGGGAGGAAAGATTTGCCTGAGATTAAAGCGCTTTTCTGGGATCTGGGTGGGGTGTTGCTCACCAATGCGTGGGACCGCGCACAACGCGAGCGGGCGCTGGCCCAGTTTCATCTCGATCCCATCGAGTTCGGAGACCGTCATGAGATGGTGGTGTCGTCGTTCGAGCGGGGAAAGATTTCGCTCGACGAATATCTCGACCGTACCGTGTTCTACCGCGAGCGTCCTTTCACGCGCGAAGCCTTCAAAGACTATATGTACTCGCTGTCGCAATCGTCGCCGGAGGCGCTGGAATTCGCGCGAGGATTGGCCAGGACAAAGAAATACCTGATGGCCACGATCAATAACGAATCGACGGAGTTGAACGATTACCGGATCGAGAAGTTTGGCCTGCGAGAAATTTTCTGTCTGTTCGTCAGTTCGTGTTTCGTAGGACTTCGCAAGCCAGAGCAGGGCATCTACCGGCTGGCCCTCGATATCACCCAAATGCCCGGGGAGAACTGCTGCTTCATCGACGACCGCGCGCTGAATCTGGAAGCCGCAAAGAAATTAGGAATGAACACAATCGAGATGGACGACGTCGCACAGCTAACCAGGGATTTGGGAAAACTCGGCGTCGAGGTATAGATTCTCCCCAGCCTCGTGGGTGCCCCACCTTTGCGTTTTCTGCAAAGGTGGGTCCTTGCTCAAGCGACGAAGCTCGTAGTTTTCGTAATCCTCATCTTCAGAAGTCCCCAATCGTTGATTTTCACCGGTCCAGACTCTCCGAAAGCATAAAAGCGGAAGCTGCTCCAGGCCCATTCTTCGGGTTTCGCCACCAGTCCTCGAGTAACGGGGTTACGATGCATATATCGCAGCTTCTCGATGCGCTTGTACTCGGTCCAGACATTGAAATCGTAAAAGCGGTCTTGCCAGAAAGGATTGGGCGCGCCGCGGTAGTGGCGCACCGCTCTCCGAGTGAATCCTTGTTTGAGGGCTTGCATTACCTTCGAGGGATCTCCGCGTTGCGGCTCAGTGATCAGAGAATGGAAGTGCTCGGGCATCACCACATAACCGAGTACCACGAGCGTGTAGCGTACGCGTACATCCTCGAGAACTTGGAGTAACAGATCACGAAGCGGTGCGGAATCGAGGAATGGCTGGCGGTGATAACAACTGGTGGTGATGAAGTGGCAGTGTTCCGCTCCGTAGTAGCGGTGGAGACCTCGGGTCATTTGCTGAAGATTAGCTCGTAATGAACCTTGAGAGATGTGATGGTGGACACACCCACCTTTGCAAAAAACGCAAAGGTGGGGCACCCTCTAGCTCTCTCTTTTCTCCCGCTTCCCTCTTGAATTTGCCTGGTATTAGTTTCGCTTGTTGGGTGGGCGTTGAGGCGCTGCCGGCGATTCGCTGGCTACGTTCAAATTCAGATCGCTTGACCAGCAATCGGCGAGGGCTTTCCATTCTCCGCCGGTCTGGCGGCTGGAGATGATCAGATACTTGCCACGCTCTTCGCGGCGTTTTCCCATGGCGATGGGCACCAGCATCTTGCAGCGTCCTGCTTCGTAGGCGATCTCGCCGAAGACTTCCACGCGCAGCGGCTCCATTTCAACTTCGCCCAAGCCTCCGTCAAGCGCGGCAAAGAAAAATTCGCGGATGGCCGAGCTTCCCCGTACAGTCGGGAAATTGGGCCGCAGCACCACAGCGTCGGGGCCATAGAGGCTTACCAGATCATCGAGTTGCTTGGTGTTGCAGGCCAGCGCCAGATCTTGGGTAAGTTTGCGGACGGCGGCTTCGGAGCGGCTGAGCGACGGTCCGGTGAGCGGGGCGCGCTTTCCCGGCGCAGGGTTTGCCTGCCGCGACTCGCCGGCGTTGCCAGGAGAGGCTCCGTCTCCGGAAAAATAGTGATGGTGATAGTGATGGTGGTAGTGATGCTGGCCGAGGGGAAGCGATGAATTCTGCGCTTGGGGCAATTCCACCTCCGCCTCGGGCTCAGGCGAGATTTCCAGTCGGGGCGGATCTTCAAGAGCCACCCCGCAGGTCGCGCAGAAGCGATGTTGGGTTCGATTCTGGGCACCGCAAACCTGGCAAAATCGTCCTTCGCGCGGGGCTTCCGCCAAAGCCTCGGAAGCAACGGCCTCTTCCGAATCGACCTCCAGAGCCAGTCGCTGGATGGCTTGCAGAGCGGCGGCAATGCCTTCCTGTCCCGGCTTGGGGTGATGCATGTTGTGGCTCAGGCGGGAGAAGAACTCGTCGACCGAGGGATTTTGCGCGAGTTCGCCCTCAGGCCCGTTCGCCGGCCTCGGGTTCGATTGTCCAGATGGTTTGTGCTGATCCACGGTTGCGCTAGCGCCATTCTAGTCGAAAAGCGGCCTATTGACTGGAAAACTCCACTTTCGCCTCTGCCTCGGTCGGCACACCGTTGCAGGTCGCGGGACGGTATCGCCACGAACTCACCGTGTAAAGAACGGTGCGATCTTCGGTGGGGCCCGCGCTTTCGAGGACAAACGGGGAGTGTACGCGTCCGTCGGTACCAATGATGAAGCTCACCGTGAGCTTTGTCTTTGAATCGAATTGATCGAGCAACGGGTTAGGCGTCGCCAGAGCCTCAGGGGGCTGGTTCGCGGCGCAGCTGCTGCGCGCCGAGGTGTGATTGACGGGAGTAAATTCGGAGCCATGGATTTCGGACTTCCAGACACGTTGTTCTCGGTCCGTGAGAGAAGCTGCTGGGGCGGAAACCCGCTGGGAGACGGGATTGGTGGAAGCGCACGAACACACCGCGACGAGGGCTACTGAGAAGATCGAGCAAAGCTTACGAAATGGCATGGTCGCGGCCCTGGAGGGCAGCGAGAAGAGGTAAGCCGCCCTGCCATTTAGAACTTGTAGGGGCAATCCCCGGGCCAAGCTTGGTTCGTAGGTAAGCTGCTGATTACAAGGTTTTTGTTAAGACACAAAACAGCCCAGCCACGGGGCTGGGCTGAAAAGCCTTGCACTTCCAGTGACCAAACCCTTCAACTTCTACTTGATCTGAAAGTTATGCGGATCCACGCCATCGCCGTTGATGACCTTGTTCACAGTGATTGTCCATTCCGAGACCGTCGTGCGTCCGTTTCCTAGTTCCTGGCTGAAGTGAATGGTGTAATGGGTCGGCATCGTCAGGCCATTGAACGCCTCGAAACTGCTGAAGTGTTCTTCCAGGCGGTAGCGGGTTTCCTGTTGGCGGGCGGTGGCGGTTTCGTTGTTTTGAACTCCGCCGACTGGACCGGGATCGCCGAAGGTGCCCGAATCGGGCGTGGCAGGGCCGGTGGAAGTGCCGACACCCGCGAGTGGATTGGTATTGCCCAGCTGGGCGCGCACGCGCAGGAAATACACCGTCTCAACGTGGCGAAAGGTTTCGGGATCGAAGAACAGCGAGATATCCACGTCGGAGTTTTTCTTGGGCGTGTAGCGCAGCTCAATAGCGTCGGCGCCGTCGACTTTTTTGATTCCGGCGTAGGTCAGTTTTGCTTTGCGCTGATCGAGGTCGTACAACGGCCAGGCAGTGGAAAGAACGCCCCCGAACAATCCCTCCTTCAAGACGATGCCCTGCACCTGAACGAATTCTCCGAAGGAAGAGCGTTGCTGATTGGCGGTGGTGCGGGCGATTTGATAGTCGTGGCCGTCGTAGATGAACTGCTCGCCTTTGTATAAGTTGTTGTTCAGTTTCATCATGAACTGCATTTTCTGATCCTGCGAAACCAGCACGCTCTTACCATCAAGATATCCGGCGCCACCAACGAGAATTCTGTAATCTACCGTGCCCTCCATCACGCGCGATTTGGCAGCGGCGCGCGCCTGCGCGGTGCCGACCGAATCCAGATGCTTGGCGACGACGTCTTCCGGCTTCATGTCAGCGGCAAAGCTGAGCAGTACCTGAGTGGAGAACAAGATCAGTGCAAATGCCGCAAAGAATGCAACGCGAACGCGGTGCGTTTTCATGGGATAACTCCTCTCGCACTAAGGCGAAGAAACTTCTCCGTCCGACTGCCCCGTGTGATGGGAAGTATACTCCTGACCTCGTGTTTGGCATTTTTTCAAAATGGGACGAAAGACTCCACATTTCCCGCGAGATCACTGAAATTTCTTCCCGCGTGAGCTAGTCTGCGCTCGGGGAAAGAGCGATGTTTTCACGTTCAGCCGAGTATGCGATTCGAGCGCTAACCTTCCTCGCGGCGCAGGAACGGGGAAAGCTAAGTGGCGCGAGAGAGATCGCTGATGCCGAAAGCATCCCCATGCCCTTCCTGTGGAAGATCCTGCAGAAACTGGCGGCGAAGAAACTGGTGCGTTCGTTTCGCGGAGTACGCGGGGGGTATGAGCTGGCCCGGCCGCCGCAACGTATCACGCTGGATAAGATCCTGAAGCAAATGGGGGAAAGCGAGGCTTTGGAACGCTGCATTCTGGGTTTCGCGCAATGCCGCAAAAAGAATCCCTGCGCTCTTCACGAACTGTGGGCGGAACGCCGGAAGAGATTCACCGGCGTGCTGCGAAACACAACCCTCTCCGATTTGTCGCCGTCGCGCCGCGCCGCAGCCAAATAATCCCGCCCGCGTGAACATTCCCCTGTGAGTTAGATCACAGCCTGCTATGAGCCACCCGGTCGAAAATGAGTAGTGTCTCCGGCCTTCGCGAGGGCTGGGCATTGGGAGGGTGGCCATGTTTGAACAAGAACTGGAAATGGAAAAGCGGAATTCCTCGGTCGTACCCCTGTTGTTGATCGTAACCTTGATACTGGCGATTGTGGGCGTCTCTGGCTACTACGTGCTGCAAAGCCGAAAGGTCCTCACTAATTCTGAGGCGGCCGAAGTTGCGGTGAGCGTCCTCAAGCTGCAGGGTCCGGCAACGGTGCGCTTTCACACCGGCATTATCAAGTCGAGCATTGATGACAAGCCGCACGACCCGCACTACCGGCTGCTGGAAAAGGCCGGGTTGGTACGCATTGGCAAAGATACAGGTACCTACAAGACGATCACTCCCATTGAGCTGACGGATCAGGGGAAGCGCCTGTTAGAGGAGATCCCTGGAGTCACCAAAGGCAGCGAAAAAGACGGTACGCAGATTTATTCGGTGCCGCTGGCGGAGCGAAAACTGATCGCCGTCACCAAGGTCAATATGGTGAATCCTACGCTGGCATTCGTCGATATCACCTGGAAGTGGGAGCCCAACAAGCTGGGGAATCTGTTCGACGCTTCGGGATCGATGGTTAAGGAGTTCAACACCTGGGATCGCGCGACGTTGATTCAGAAGTATGGCGCGGATTTTTATCATGGAGATCCGACGAAAGTCACGCTCTCAATGATGAAGGGCGACAAGGGATGGCAGATCGCGAACGAATAAGCGTCAACTCTTGTTTGCTGCGCGCAGCGTGATCAACGTAATTTCCGGCGGACAATTCAGTCGCGCCGCGATGCGAACAGTCCCCAGACCCACGTTCGTGTAAAGGGTCAGGGGGCCGACGCGGCGCAAGCCCCACGGGTATTTTTTCGCCATGTCGGGGAGAAACGGCGCGCCGATCAACGGTAGGCGCACCTGCCCCCCGTGGGAATGCCCGGAAAGCTGCAAGTCAACCGAATAAGCCGATGCCTGGTCAGCGTAGTCAGGTTCGTGCGCCAGCAGAATCACAGGCTCCGATTGCGGAATTCCTTTCAGGCTGCCCTCCAGATCGGGTTTACCGGTCAGGACGTCATCCACTCCCGTCAGCCATAAGCGCGCGCCAGCCGCTTCGATCGGGCGAGAAGCATTTCTCAGAAGCTGAATCCCCTGACCGACAAGCGCCTCGATCACACGATCCGGATCGGAATCGTGATCATGATTACCCAGGATGGCGAAGACACCGTAACGGGCCCGGAGCGAGGCGATTGCAAGGGCACACGGCTCGGCGGCAGCCGCTCCTTTTTTCGCGTTGTGCAGATAGTCGCTGAAGGCGGGAATGGTAACGAAGTCTCCGGTGAGCGCGATCAGATCGGGTTGCAAAGCGTTCACGATGGAGACGGCCTTGCGGATTGGCACGGCCGAAAAGTGCTCGTCGTAGTGCAGGTCACTTAACTGGGCGATGGTGAATCCGTCGAGCGCAGCTGGCAAGCGGCTGAGCGGAATTTCCAGACGCACCAGTTGGGGATCGTTCGCCTCGAAAACGACACCGTCAGTCCCCAGCACCAGCGCACCAACTCCGACGGCGGCGCTGGCCTTTAAGAATTTTCGACGGCTCCAGTGCAACGGCAACCTCGATCCCGCATGCGGACAAAAGACAGCATTCCGCAATCGCGATAAATACTCACGGAAAAGGCGGGAGTGATTGGCTCCCGCCTCTCTTAATCTAACTGAAGGATGAAAATCTAATGGGACTGCGAGCCCGCACAGGCTTACTGCAAGCCATTTTGAGTAAGCTTCACCGCCGAGGCGTTGGGATTCCCCTGATTGCTGAAATACACGCTAGAGGCCTGTCCCACGGTACTGTCGTTATCGATGATCACCACGCTGGTGCCTCCGCCCTCATTCACCGTAGTGATGACGTCGGTGGTGGTGCGGGAAAAGATGCATCCCGAGGTTCCTGCCCCGCTACAATCCGCAGTCATTCCCCAGAAAAAGAAATCGGTGCCGGAAGTCCCGATGTTGGGATTAAAGAATTCGGTAACCGGTGAGCAGCGGGAACGCGTGGAGTTCAGGATCTGCGACGAACCGACGGGCGTGATCTTCATCTTGACCCCGGTAAATCCGAAGAGGTATCGCCAGGGCGTGGTATCGGCGGCGCCGGTTCCGCATGCGAAGAGATAACCACTGGCAGGACTATTGTAGTAATTGTTGTTGAAGGTACCGTCGTAAAGATTGACATTCGTGCCGGGCGTGCCCGTGCTTCCCATGCCAATCCGGCCGCGGCTCATCTCGGTTAGCGTGGGGGTATCGGCTTGCACCACCACGGCGCTGGTTCCGTCATTTGAAGACGTAACAAAGATGGTGTTACTGCTCACATCAACCAGGGGACCGTCGATGATTCCGGGGTTACGCGTACCCATGGCACCTACTGCCAACGATTTCTTGGTTCCAAGGCTGGTCAGGCTCAACTGCCATAAGAATCCCTGACCGTCCCCAATAAAGATATTTTGGGTGCGGGGATCAAGAACCGGAGCCGTCAGCTTGCGACCGGCGGCGACGGTAAGAGGCCAGGGCGCTCCGGCAAGCGCGGGCGTGCCGGTAAACACGGGAGAAATTTTATAGAGCTTGCCGTCATCAGCGCCGATGTAGGCGGCATCGTTGGTGTAGTCGATCCACGGTGACGAACGGGTGTTGGTGGCGGTGGTCGCGTAGGTCAACGAAGTTTCGGTCGCGGTGTTGCCGGTGCCGGGCACGGCTGAGTTAGTGGCAGAAGTCCCGTTTCCGGCTCCAGTCGCCCATTTCACCACGTGAAAGACGGAGGAGTTTGTGCCGCTCTCAACGAAAGCGACCTGCGTGCCATCCAGCGATAACACTGGAGACGTCTGGATTTTTCCACCGGCGTTGGTAGTGTTGTAGGCGAAAAGCACGCTGGGGCCAGCGGTGCCGCAAAATCCCCCAGTGCCGGTATACAGGTTGTTGTACGCAACCAGGCTGGCTTGTCCGCCGGTGACTCCCGCGACGTTAAGACCGAACAGCACGTAGTCATTGGTGCAGGAAGGGGGCTGCGAGGTATCGAGTCCGTATTTTGCCGGAGACATCCCAAAGGCCACGTGGCCCGTTCCCAGAGAAACATTCCAATCGCGTTGGCCGCCGGAGGCGGGAACGGCATTCTGATCCGCAGCGTGAGTTTGGCTGGCTGCAGGTGCTTGCCGTTGTCTCATCATTTGAAACAGAAGACGCGGTTCCACACGCGCCAGTTCCGGATGTTCGGTCAACGCCTGGCGACTAAAGAGCAAATGATCTTCGCTCCAGTCGTGAGGGATTCCCAGCTTCGCTGATTTTTTTGCGAAGGGAGCACTAAGGGTGGCAACGGCCAGCAACAACAACAAACAAAACATGCGAAGCGCGACGAAACCGCCTTGGGGGACTTTCACTTGCTTTCTCCTAGCCTTGCTTCCAGACAGCGGTGAGTGGTCACATTCTAGCCTAGGTTGCGGGAAAGTCCAGCCTGTGAAAGCGCTACCTTTCCGAAATCGGAACAGGCGCCGTGTTAAAAATCCAGACATACTCCATGACGGAATCGAATCAGGATCCGCGCTTCAGCCCGAGCCTGCGGAAATAAGCATCAAGTTCGCTGATGCCGAGAAGCTTGGCCAACCCCACCGTAACTACCACGCCGACCGCCGTGGTTAAAATCAGCAGCATCAGGGCGTTAGGGCGAGTCTGCCAATTCACCCGCGCCTGGAACCACAGAGTCAAGCGATAGCAGACAAGTCCGGCGACCCCAGAAGCCAGGCTGATCTTCAGGAAGAAGAGAATCACTTTCCCGGCCTGGCGATTATGGGTGTGGCGGTTCAACAACAGGAACAGGGCCAACATGTAAACGATGATGGCGGCGGAACTGGCGACGGCCAATCCGATGTATTGGTACCGGTGTACCAGGAACGAATAAAGCGGCAAGCTTAAGAGCATGACTGCGGTGCCCACCAGGGCGGGCGTCCAGGTATTGTGCGTGGCATAGAAGCCGCGAGAAAAAATGTATTGCGCTCCCCACGCGAACATGGCGAAGGAGAAGATCGCGAGCGCATAACCAGTCGATTGAAAGTCGGGGCCGTGCAAGCGAGTGTTGGCGAAAACGAAGTGAACCACGATCGAGCTCTCCGCCATGGTCAGGGCCGAGATCGGCACGATCAATAACAACAGGCCCTTCACCGTGGAATTCAGCAGAGAGTTCAACTCATCGAACTTGCGTTCCGAGTAAAGCTGGGTGAGAAGCGGGAAAGACGCGACGCCGACGGCTTGTCCGATCGCGGTCAGAGGCACGCGCATTAAAGTCTTGGCATAGCTCAGCCAGGTGATGGAAGCCGGCTGCAGGTAGGAACCGAACCAGCGCACGATCCAGTCATCGCAGGCAGACAGCGACAGCGCCAGCATGATGGGCACAGCCATTTTGATGAACAGGATGAATCCGGGATGGCGAAGCTGCAGGTTGGGACGGAATGTGGCTCCCACGCGCTGGGCGCCGTAGATTTGGAGCGCCAGGTTCCCCACGATCGCGCCCGTCAGAACTCCGACCGCGAAGCCGTTGATCCCGATCCGAGAGTAAAGAAACCATCCGCCCAGAATGATGAAGAGGTTGTAGATGACGGTGGCGAGAGACGGTATCAGAAAGCGCGATTTTGCATACTGCACCGCCGACAGAATGCTGCCGAGCACAAAGCAGATCTGCGCGGGAAGCATGATGCGGGTCAAAAATACGACGCGCTCTTTCGCCTCAGGAGTGAAACCCGGGGAAATCACGTTGACCAGGCTGGGGGCAAAAATTTCCGCGACTACGACGACGGCGGTCAGCAGCAATGTCATGAAAGTGGTCACAGTCGAGAACACGTGCCAGGCTTCGTCCTCGCGGCCATCGGTCATGTATTTGGTGAAGACGGGGATGAAGATGACACTCAGCGACGCTCCCGCCACCAGGTAGTTCAGAAAGTCCGGGAGAGTGAACGCAGCGTAATAAGAATCGGTAGCAGCATTCGAACCTACCTGATGGGCCAGAGTCCATTCCCGCAGGAAGCCGAGGATGCGGCTCAGCATCACGCTGGCCATAACGATGCCGGCGGATCCTGCAATACGACGCTGAACGCTTGGGGCGGCGGAAATGGTGGCCACGAATCTCTCTACTCTAGGGCGCCTGGAAGACCTTTATTGAAAGTACGGGGAGTACGGCGGCCCCGAGGGTTGCGACTAGTGGCACTAGACGGGCAATCGGAATTCCAACCGGGCAAAGCAGTAACCCGAAGATTCTGCCCGAATTGAAACACTTCGAGAACCTTACAGCAAAACCTCATGGGCCGCATATGCACGAGATTTCAGACGAGGCGCGGTAGTTTCCCTCGGCGTCTGCAACGGATAGGACTTTTTACTCCTTACTTCCTCACTCCCTTACTGCGCGAGCGCAACGCCGTTTGCATCCGGGTTGGGGTTTCCCCACAGCAAGACTTTGCTGGGTGAGACCACATAAAAGATGAAGCCCGGAACGCTCGAAGGAGAGGCTAGCGTCATCGATCCTTGCCCGCTGGCCGAGACCGTGTAGGTCCCGCCTACCGGAGCGCTATTCGATTTTCCCGGCTGGCTCAAGTCTTCCAGGCCACTCAAATTGCCCTTGCCATCGGCCACCATTTGGCCAACGAGCGTCAGATTGCTTTGCCCGGTTTGTGCGGACGAGAAGCTATAGTCGCCGCTAAGCGAAGCAGCGGAGAAACTTCCCTGTTGCAGCTCGGCGATGCCGCTTGCGGAGTGAGGATCGTTGGTCAGCACCAGATACATTTTCTGCGGAGAAACCACGTAGGCGGTGAAGTTGCGGTAACCGTGATCGGTGTTCTGCAGCAAGGTCGCGCGCCCGTTAGAAGATGAAGTGAAGCTTCCGCCGGTCACGTTGATTCCCACAGCGATGGCCTGGGTTTCCACGCCGCTGGTGACAGAGGAGCCCGCGAGATCAAATTGCCCCATCATCCACGCGCGTCCCGCCGTGCCTCCGGTTTCCACCTGGAAAACATATCCGCCGTCGGAAGGAGTAGTGGCAGTTTGCTTTTCCGCTGCCCCGATTGCCGGCAGCGAAGAATCGATTTCGAGAAGGATCATCTTGCTGGCCGAAACCATGTACATCGCGAACTGAGAGCCAGCCATGCTGGCGACGGCGCGGCCAGTGGTCAGGTCGACGCTTCCATTGCTCTCGGTGACAGCGGTATTCGCGGTGATGGTGCCGTTGTCATTAAGGTCCTGGAATCCAGCCGCATTCGTACCTTGCGAATTCATCGCCACCACACCGACGGCCGAGCGATTGGCTCCGGAAATGTCAAAGCCTCCGACACGAAAGACGTAGCTGTTGTTCGCCATGCCTGCATTACTGAAAGAAGAGGAGTCCTGTTTTTCCAGTGTTCCGATCGCGTTTCCCGACAAGTCGGTCTGCGCGAGTTGCGCGTCGTTGTCTCCGGCGTTTGCGCTGTTGGCGTTCAGCGCGATGCGGAAAGTGCGCGTCTGGCCGTTCCCCGTCAGAGTGATCGTGCCGCGTCCGTCAGGATAGACGCTGTACTTCCCGGTCAGAGAAACTGCCGTGGAGACCGAGCTGGCGTTGATGTCTTCAACGCCGCTGATGATGTTTCCGTTTCCGTCGGCGAGAATGCTGCCCACTTCAAAGTTTGGTCGGGTGCCGGGAAACGACGTTAGTGTGAAGGCGTAGGCGCCCGAAAGACTCGCGTTGCTGAAACTCTTATCGGTGACATTCAAGTACGTCGAGCCCACGACAGCGCCGCTGGTGGCGCAAATCCAATTCACGCCTTTCGCAGTTCCCGTGGCCACACCGGAAGCGCTGAGCGCGGTCGTGCCGGGCGTAGTCATCACCGTCCAGTCAACGAGGTTGGTGAGATCGTGTGTGCTGCCGTCAGGAAAGCTGCCGATTGCGGTGAAGGCCTGGCTTCCGCCAACCGAGACCCCGGGAAACGGCGGATTGACCGTGATGAAGCTCGGGGCCGTCACTTGAATCGACGCGTTGCCCGTCACTTTTCCCAGAGTCGCAGTGATGTTCGAACTTCCACCCACAATGGCGGTTGCCGCTCCGCCCGCGGTGATGCTCGCAATGGTGGCGGCCGAGGAATTCCAGGTCACCAAAGCAGAAATGTCTTTGCTGCTGCCGTCGCTATAGAGACCAGTCGCAAAGAACGTGGTCGTCGTGCCAGCGTCAGCGATAGGAGCCAGCGGCGCGATGGTGATGGAGGTCAAGCTCGCCTGAGGCGGTGGAGGCGGAGTGGTGACTCCAGTCGAACCGGCGCCACCTCCGCCGCAACCTACCAATATCGAAGTGGCCAGCAAGATCGGCGCGAGAAAAAGCGCAGAGATTCTCGAAAAGCGCATAGCTTTCACCCCAAGCGTACCTTTTTGAGCTCGATTGAACCTGGAACTGGGACGAACACACGTCGACGAGACGGGAGGAGGTTAAGCAGGGCGATGCAGTCGGAGGGCCAAACACTTCAACAACGTAAATAGAAGACTGCGCTATAAGCGGAGGGCGCGCTCTTGCATCGATAGACGATCGGCAAGCTAAGTGATTGCAGGAACAATATTTGATCGCCGAAAGTCGACGACGTTGCGATATGAATAGGGTGAGATCCAGGGCAGGATTGCCAAAGTTGTGACGGGGACGTGCCCTCTTAATCGTACGAATCTGGAAACGTCCTCGGGTGACATATTTTCAGCAACTGTGCAATAGTTTGCGGCCGTTGCAATCGGATTTATGGCGGGATGCAAACCGATTTAAAGAGGGCAAATTACCGAAGTTTGACGAAGATTGCGGAAATTCGTGACAACCATCTCCCGGCCATCGAATACTTCTATTAGATGCAAGCATTTGGCGGGAACGGCTTCGCACTGTAGCGTAGATGACGGTTCAGGAGCAAGCGGCATCTAAGTACACAAGAAGATTATGCACCTCGTAGAAGACACTTCGACGTCAGCCTTTATTCGCGAGCGGGACTCGCGCGAATCGCGCCGTTTTTTGGTCGGACTGGGACACGGAATCTGGATGAGCGCGGTGTTGACGCTGGCACTCTATTGGATCGTGCAGATTTTGTAAGCCTCTTTGTGGCCGGCGGGACGCCGACGCTACTCTAGCTGCTCTGCAGGCCACGGGTTAGGACTTTGGCCAGGCAGGCGGCAGTTTTCTTCGCTGGCTTGCCGTCGCAGCCAAGGACGACCGGACGCAAAAAACCGAAAACAAAGCCCAGCGCTCCAATGGCCTGCGCGATGGCTTCGATTTCCTCTCCATCGACCGATTCGTGATTCAACAGGCGCAACCGTTCGGCGATTGCCTTGGCATGGCGCTGCGGCCCTACGCGGCTCACAAATTTCCCGACCTTCGGATCGAGAATCGCGTGCGGGATGGAAGCGCGCAGCAGATCGCGATCACGCCACATGCGATCGACCTCCCACGCAATCAACTGCTGAATTTCTTCTTCCAGAGTGGCGGCCAGTGGCAAGGTGTCGTTGAGTTCGCGCACTTCACGGGAAGCGTGGAAACTCATGAGAGCGAGCAGCAGACCTTCCTTGCCATCGAAGTAGCGGTGGATCAGCCCCTCGGCGCAACCAGCGCGAGCGGCAATCTCGCGCGTGGTAGTCAGCTCGTAGCCGCGTGAAGCGAAAAGCTTCGTCGCTGCACGAATGAGCGCTTCCTGTTTCGCAGGACGATCTCTCTTTCTGACCGATTGTGGTTTGGGAATGGCGGGGTGGTTGCGGCTTTTGGGCTTTGCGATAAAAGTGCGACTTCTGGAATTCATTGGCCTGGCGTCACGGTAAACGCTGAATTACAAACTCATGATAACCGCTTCGGAAAACGGTGCTTGTCAAGAGATTGTCCGCAGATTGTCAAGGAATTGTCACCAACTTTCGGCTGGAAATTTACCGAGACTTAACAACCCAGAAACCTGTACGCAACTTTCGTTGGTTACGCTCGTCAGGCCGGATTTGTATCGGCAAGTTTGCCCACGTGGAAGGCTCGGGGACAAGTCTCCATGAGGCCTGTCTCCCGGCCTTTAATTTCGGCGGGCAAACGGAGGGATCGCATGGTCCAGCTCCAACGGGATACATGGCGGATTCTGCTGATCGACGAGAATCCCTTCAAGCAGAATCTGCGCGCCACCATCCTCCGCAACTACGAAGTCGAAGTACACACCGCAAACACTCTTACCGACGCACAAAATCTGTGGATCAATAACCTCTATGATCTGGTGTTGTTGGCTGCGGCGGAAAATTCACCGGAGGCGGTTGCTCTGCCTGCGCAGATCAGGAAAAGCAAACCCCGGCAGCGAATCGGTCTGCTGGTGGGAGCGCCGACTTACATTCGCGAAGTCGGTGGGATTCCCAAGCGCGTTCCCAGAGTCAATCCGCCCCCGCCATCGAGCTTCGCGACGGAAATTGTTCCCTTACGAAGCCAGCCGCAATGGCAGGAGATTGTTCAGCGCTTGCTTGGCAGCTAGAGAGTCGGGCTATCGTTGCCCAGCATGGCGCGGCGGATCAGCTTGAGCGGGATGCCGCCCTGTTCCATGAAGCGATCATGGAATTCCTGCAAGCTAAAGTTGTCTCCCGCCATCTTTTTGTAGTCTTCCCTCAGCTTCATGATTTGCAACTTTCCCAATGTGTAGACGAGATAGGTAGGATCGCTGGTGCCGCGGCGCGCTTCGACCTCGGCGATGGGCGGGACTTGGTATCCCTCTTTGATAAACAACTGCTTAGCTTCGTCGACGGTCATATTCCCGGTGTGCATTTCGAGGCCAACGATGAAACGCACGTCGCGCAGCAACGCATCGACGAGCTGCCCGGCGCGGACGCGCGGATCGTTCGAATATCCCTCATCGAGCATCATCTGTTCGGTGTAATGCGCCCATCCTTCGCTGTTGGTATCGCAATACAGAAGCTTGCGAACTTTCGAGGACGCGTTCAGCGACCAGAGATATTGCACGTAGTGGCCGGGATAGACCTCGTGCGTCGCTGTGCTGACGATGGTTCCCCGACTGAAACCGTTCATGTATTCCTGCACGTGATCCGGTTTCCAACTGGGAGCGGGCAGCGTCACTTCGAAAATTCCTCCCTTGGCCTTGGTTTCGTAGGGGCCGGGCGTGTCCATCGCGGCGGTGGTAAGGGCGCGGGCGAAGGGCGGCGTTTCCTCGATCACAGGCTCCGCATTCGAGGGGATTGTCATGATCTTCTTTTCCTGGATGAATTGCCGCAAACTACCGAGCACTTCGCGGAAGCTCTGCAACAACTGGCCGGGGGCCGGATGATCGCTCTGCAGGCTCGCCACGACCTCGCGCGAAGAATGTTTGGGATCGATCTGCGCAGTCACCTGCTTGAGCCATTCCTGATTGTGGTGCAGGTCAGCGTAAGCGATCTGGCGCAAACGGTCGATCGGGATGTCGACCATGTCGTCGTAGAGCAATTTCTTTTGAAAGCTCTCCGCGCCGAGACGAAAATCTCCCTTGGAAACCGGGAGCAAGTCTTCTCGCACAAAGTTCTCGTATTTCCCGTAGGCATCGATGACGGCCTGATTCGCGGAGTGAAATTCGACTAACAGCGCTGTATCGTGCACCCCGCTGAAGGCGTTGGGCACATCGCTGCGGAAGAAATCGATGGTCCCCGGCAGCTGGTCCAACGCCACCTCCGTGTAAACGCGAGGCGGGTTCTGCAGATTCTGGCGGGCGGAGGCGAAGATCGCCGGGATTTGCCGCTCCCGAGCAATTACCGAGCGCAAGCGGTCTTCCGCCGGCGCGAAGTCACGTTTCATGACGACAAAAATGCTGTAAGCCGGACTGCTGGCGTAAAGGTCCGGATCCTTTTGCCACATCCGTATGGTTTCGAGTTCCAGCAAACGGGCACGGATCTGGCTTGCTACAAACCGTAAATCGTCGGCCGTGAACGGTGGCGACGCTTTCTGGAGCGCACTCTGAAATTCGGGCAGGATGGTTTTCAGAGCCTGCGCTTCGCGATCGAGGTTGAGGCGCGAGAAGTCTTCCAACTCGGCATCATGCTGATGAAAGCCAGCGGAGGTCGCCGCCGTGGGATGAAACCGGAAATAGATATCGAAGTATTTTTCGATCAACGGGCTCGCCGGCTCCGAAACGGTAAAAGGCTCTCGACTAGCGAACAACGGCAAGGCAAGCAACGCGGCGAGGCACCAGGCCGAGACCCATCCGTGTTTGTACATTGTTCGCCCCTTCAAAAGTTCACAACGTACGTCGAGCAAGCATCTCACAACTGGGTCTTTAAGGCTAAGAATTGACTTTCCCAGGATGCCGGCAGGGGCGTATAACTTGGCATCTCCCATGAACCAGCCTCTGGTGCAAATTGTCACCGTCGCTGACACCGGCGACGACCGGGGCTGTAGTTTTTCTCTGCCTGACGTATGGAACCGCTTTCTGGGTTCCCTGGCAGATATGCATGTGACGACCATCCGGCCGGGACATATTCGCGGCAATCACTACCACGCTCAGCATCGGGAAATTCTGGTGGTGATCCACCAAGATGCCTGGACTTTCTATTGGGACAACGGCGCCGGCAGCCCGGTGGAGCACCGAATCTTCCACGACAAGGGCGCGGCGCTCATCGAAATCCTACCTTCGGCTTCGCACGCAGTCGTGAACACTGGCAGCCTGGACATTACGGTGCTGGGAATGTCGGACATGCGGTACAACCCCGCGTCGCCGGACGCTTTTCCCCGTCCAGTCGCACGTGGAGGCGCTTGACAGCCGGCGATGTAAGTCAGGTATTGTCCGCCTCGCAGGGCTTGGATAGACTGTGGTCCTCCCCCTAAATGAATGCGAGTTTTTGCTGGCGTCTCAGTACCCTGGGATCGAGTCGGCCGGGATGAGCAGCGATGAATAGCCAAGAAACAATTGCTACTGGCCGGGCGTTGCGCCCGGAAGTGATGATCAGCTACTCCAGCCAGGAGCGGCCGCAGGTTCTTGAGATCGTGCAAAAGCTCCGCTCGGCGGGCGTCGCCGTCTGGATCGATCATGGCGGCATCGACGGCGCGCAGCGCTGGGGCGAAGAGATCGTCAACGCCATCGAAGATTGCAAGATCGTGCTACTGATGGTTTCGCGAAGCTCCATGCGCTCGGAGAATATCGCCAAGGAAGTTTCGATTGCATCGGATGGCGGCAAGCGGCTGCTTCCGCTGTATCTCGAGGAGGCGGAAATTCCCAAGAGCATGCGCTACCCGCTGTCGGGAATTCAACACATCAAGCTGTATGACGGCGATCCTGAAACCAAGTTCCTGGCGGTGTTGCGCGCGCTGGTGCGGCTGGGAGTGCAGGCTTCTCCTTATTACATTGCGCTGATCAGCGCCGATACCGGCGACCGCGAGCAGGCGTTCGAATGGCTGAATAAAGCGGTTGACGCGCGCGCGGGAGGTCTGGTGCGCCTGCAAACCGAACCGCGATTCGCCATGTTGCGCAGCGATCCCAGATTTACCGCGATGGCGAAACGCGTCGAGTTGGTACAACTGGATCCCGAGGAATCGAGCACGCAAATCCCGGTGATTCTGCCGCGACCGGTTGTCACGCCGACCGGGCCGGTTCCTCTCTGGAAAAAGCTTTTCTGGCCTGACATCTATGATGACCGCTCGGCGCGCTTCGCGGCCTCGCTGGGAATCTGGACGGCGGTGTTTTTAGTTGCGGCAAGTTTCCTGGCGCCGCTGTTTCTAACCTCTTTAGTGGGAACCGTGCCGGTCATGGCCATGGGATGGAACAACCCACTTCTTTTTGCGGTGATCTTCGCGCCAATTGCTTTTGGCATTCAGAAGATGGGAAGGCCGGCGGCCATCATTGGACTGGTGTTGTGCTCGCTGGGTGCGATTGGAAATCTGATGGCGGTGACCTCGATGCAGGCGGCCGTCAACGCTTACGCGCAATATCAGACTCAATATCCCGGATACCAGAATCCCCTGCTTGCGCAGTACTACACCAGTTGGTCTGGGCTGATTGTCGGCGCGATCTGCGTGCTCGGGTTCGCCAATGCAACGCGAGGCGCCTTGGCCTATCACCAACTGGTAATGACGCGCAAAGCTGACGATAAGCAGGTCGCCATCACAAGAGCGGAATTCGCGGGGATCAGAAGCGGAATCTTTGGACGATTGGCGAAACTGCGTGGCGCTGGTCAAGCCAAGCTAGCCAGCATGTCGCAGACAAGTGTCGCCGCAGTCCCGCAGAATCTGATGACGTCTGTTGCAACGGCGATTGGGCCGGCGTCTGTCCCGCCAGCACCTCAGGTCGCGCCTTATGTTCCCGCTCCGTCATTGGTCATGACAGAACCACAGAGCTTCGCCGAGTTGATCGGCGCGCGCGGTTCTTCCATAGGATGGTTACGCGCCTTAGCCTTTATCATTGCCAACGTCGCCGCAGGACTGACCTATCTCATCTGGCTCAGCGCAACCAGCAAAATTCCAGTGACCGGAGTGTATTGGCAACTGGTAATTGCAGAGAGAAGCCTGTTTGCAATCGCCGCGCTGGTCCTCTTCCGCCTGATGCAAAAACCCTGGAAGGCGGCGGCGCTTGGAGGCTTAATCGCCACCGTAGTGGCGCTTCCCTTCTACTCGATGCTGCCCACATTTATCTGGGGCGACCTGATTTATCGCGAACAATTTCAGCAGTTTGTGCTCGTACCTTTTTTCAATAACTTCATTCTGTTGCTTGGCCTGGCATGGGCCGTCCCTCGAGTGAAGCCCATGCTGTTCGCTCTTTTCATGGGAGCGATGAGCACCGAAGTTCTGACGCCGCTTTTTGCGAATTTCCTGCGTATGTTTGGCGCGGGCCAGGCTCCTGACCAGATGCTGAACAGCACCTCCGTCATTTTCGCCGTCATCCGCAGCCTGCTCTTTGCGGCCATCTTCTGGGGACTGCTGCGGGTCATGAAACAGGATAAACTCGTAGTCCCTGCGAGCGCCTCGTGAAAGATGATCTCGACCCGGAAAACTACGAGCCGAAGCCAATCGACACTTCCTGTGTCGAGCTCCCGCCTCAGCTGAATCAGCGCATCGAAAACCTCGCGCAGAACAATCACGAAGTGTGGTCGCAGGAACGGATGCAGAACGGATGGAAGTACGGTCCGGAACGCAACGACGAGAAGAAGGAGCATCCTGGCTTGGTTCGGTACGAAGAACTCAGCGAATCGGAAAAAGATGTGGATCGGAAAACCGTCGAACAAACTTTGAAGGCGGCAGTCGCTCTGGGGTGCAGGATCGAGACCATCGATCCGCCTGCCCCATGTGCACCGGGAGATTCCTATTCCACCGACGATATGGAAGAATGGCCGTCGCTTCCGCCGGGTTTCGGTCCCCCGAAAAAAGATCTCCTGAACATCTATCGCGTGGCCGACGCTGAGGCGAAGAAGGGGCTGCACGATCATCGCTGGGCGGTGGGTCTGTCTGCCGTATGCGGAACGGCAGCGGTCATCGTCGCGATCTTTGAGCTTTACCTGAATAAGGAAACCATGGGAGGTGCGCTCGCAGAATCGGCCTTCGCAATGCTCGCGCTGGCGGCCGTCATTATCGCGATCTTCGCGGCATGGATGCCAAAGTGGCTGCTGGAGCGTCATCGCGCAGAACGTTGCCGCTTCGCCAAGTATCGCGTGCTGGTGCGGCTAGCGGCAGCGGGGAGAGAAGTGGACGCCATGGGAGTCTGTCTCAACGACTTCAAAGAGCAGGTACACAGGATCGAGAGGCTGGACGAAGACGACCTGGAACAGTTCATGCAGGAAGATCCGGTGCCGGATGATCCGCCGCGAGTGAAGAAAGACTTTGAGGTCGAGCCGAAGTTGCGTGAGTTGGCCGATCACTACGTAAAGCAGCGTCTTGCGAACCAGGCTAAATATTTCTTCACGCAGTCGCGAAAGAAAAGCTCGGTCGACGCGTGGGTGCGATTGTTGCCCCCGCTATTATTCTTTAGCAGCATTCTGTTGGCGTTCATTCACTTTGCAATCTCCGGATACCGTCACTACGCCGATCCGCCGAACCCGAATGCCGCCAAGGAATCCTTTCATTTCTGGAGTCTTAACCTTTTGATCGTTGGCGCCGCGACCTTGCCAGTGCTGGGTTCAGGCATACGCCTGCTGCGTTCGGCATTCGAATATTCACGCAACACAGCCCGCTTCCGCGCCAAGTACCGCGCGCTCGAACAACTGATCTCAAAAATGGAAGTTGCGCTCGGGCAGGGAGACGACTTCCGCGCCGAAGACATCGTCCGCTACATGTGGAAGGGCGAGCTTCTTCTTGAGAACGAACACCGCGAGTGGCTTCGCCTGATGAAAGAAGCCGAGTGGTTCGGCTGATTTCGAGACCAACCCCGAGCAACGCCACGCATCCAAGTGCAACCATCACCTACGTTCATCACGCGCAAAGGAAAAAACTATGAGTACGGAAACCAGAAAATGTGAGCACCCTTCCTGCAAGTGCATGGTCGCCTCTGATCAGAAGTATTGCAGTCAATTGTGCAGCGATGCGGGAGCCGACGAAGTCGAGATCGCGTGCGATTGCGGCCATGCCCCTTGTGAGGAGTAAGTTCACCTGAAGTCGAAAGAGTGAAGAGGCACCTCGCGGCGGACTCAGCCTTGGGTCCGCCCCTTCTTTTCGCCTGCCTTACTTAACTAGTCCAATGATCTAGAAATGACACGCGAATACCGATTCGGAAATGTATTCGCATAACATTTCTCGCGACTGTGGCACCAAAGCCGTAAACCCTTTGAGTGGCATCTAAGGTTTTCCCCTAATTGACCGGGGGAAGACACTGTATTAGCCTCTGAGTTAACATCCGCTGAAGACACGCAATCAGGCGGAGGCTTGGGGACTTTGTGCTTCGCGTCCGTCCCTACTGCACGCACGACCCTTGCAGTTCCTTGGCTTTCCAGCCAAATCAACAATCTGAGAGGGCTTCATGAGGGCGTATTGCTTCGCGTGTGTCTGTGTGCTTTTCGCGTCCGCCGCGTTCGCTACCGTTAGCGTAAGTCAACCGAGCAACGGCATGACCGTTGGCTCGCCAGTTCAGTTCGTCGCCACGGCAACCGCCACCACCTGCTCTAAGGGTGTCGGCTCCATGGGAATTTACACCGCTCCTTTTCAGCTCGCCTATGTCGTAAATGGCGCCTCACTCAACACGAAACTCACTCTTAATCCCGGCACTTATAACACCGTAGTAGAAGAGTGGGATAACTGTGGCGGCGCGACTACCACCCCAGTCACGATCACCGTAACCGCCGGCACCGGCGTCTGGGTCTCTTCCCCGCTCAATAACAGTCAAGTTGGATCTCCTGTGAACTTTGTGGCCACCGCATCCACCAGCACTTGTTCGAAGGGGGTTGGCTCGATGGGGATCTACACCGCTCCATACCAATTGGCTTATGTAGTCAATGGAAGCAGTATGAACACCAACTTGACCCTGAGCCCTGGCACTTATAACACGGTGGTCGAGGAGTGGGATAACTGCGGCGGCGCCGCTGTCACGCCCGTAACAATCACGGTCGCCGGCACCGGGAAAACTTTCTCGAACCTCCAAAACAGCGTCGGTTGGACAGGATACGGACAACTTCCCCCTGACTACCAGGACTGCAGCTCGTGCGGCTCTTCGGTGACGTGGTCCTCGACTCAGGGAATCCGTTCTCCGTCGCTGAGCGGGAAATCCATGCAATTCAATATCGGCGGCATCGAACCGTATGCCGACGTGCTGTGGAACAATCACCTGATCGGCGACTTCTCGTCCCAGGGATTGCCTGACACCAGCCACACCTTGGTGCCGACTCTCCATAACTACACGTATGACGCTTACTTTTACGGCACAAACCTGCAAACGGCGCAGGCGCTGGAATTCGACGTCAACCAGTTCTTTAATAATCTTGGCTTCACTTGGGGACACGAGTGCCGTACTGGCGGCGGCAATGAATGGGATGTGTGGGACAACGTAAACGCGAAGTGGGTCCCGACGGGAATTGCCTGCTACCCCCTGAACAATTCCTGGAACCACTTGATCATTCAGGTGCAGCGGACCTCCGACAACCAGTTGCTCTACCAGTCCATCACACTGAACGGCGTCAAGAACACGCTGAACTGGTATTATCCACCGTTCTCGGAGCCGGGATGGTATGGCATCACGGTGAATTTCCAACTCGACGGGAACTCTAAACAACAAGCCTACACAACCTATCTGGACAATTTCAACTTCACTTACTACTGAACGAATAGCATCGTGCTCCAGGAAGCCAGTCGGGCCAGGCGGACAGTTGTCCGCGCTGGCCCGATCGCTTTAGTCGAGCGGCTGGCTGCCAGGGCGCGTATAGCGGACTCCTGCCCGTCCCGGGCGGTGCTGTCAGATTTGCCAGTATTGCCAGGGCTCGCCTGCGCATAGGCTTAGGTCGCGCGGGCTGACCGGTTCGAAACCGCCTGCCCCTGAAGTGCACGTGTCGAAACGTGGTATGGGCAGATCAGCATCGAGGGCAATTAACCAGTATTTCGGGAAGATCCGCACATTTCCGCTCCGGTTGGCCAAAAAGAATAAGACTCCTCGCAGAACTCTGAGGCGGTCAACGTCGCACGGTGAAGCAACAATCGCGAGCGCGAGATTGTCCTAAAGGAGTTTGCCATGCATCCAGTTCTACGAGGTCCTACGGCTCTGTTGCTGACCGCCATCTTTTCCGTAACGAGTCTGACCACTGGCTGTAAATCCTCTCAAGATGCGACTCCGGCTGCAAGCCAAGACACAAGCCAAGCCGCGCCGCCAACCCAGGATGCCGGACCCACCCAAGCCGCCACGCTGAGTCTCGATGACCTGGTCGCACCGATCGCTCTTTATCCCGACCAACTTCTTGCTCAGGTTCTCACGGCTTCTACCACTCCGCAGGAAGTACTCGATGGCGGAAACTGGATCCTCCAGAACCAAAACCTAAAGGGCGACTCGCTGGTCAACGCAGCCAAGGATGCAGGCTTCGGTCCAAGCATGCAATACCTCATGAATTTTCCCCAAGTCGTCGACAACATGTGTCAGGAGATGGACTGGACCACTCAACTGGGGCAAGCATTTCAGTCAGACCAACAAGGAGTGATGGAGGCAGTGCAGCGCAAACGTGGCCAGGCACAGAAGGTCGGGAACCTTGTCTCGTCACCGCAGATGACCGTTGCCACCAAAACCGAAAACGGGCAGCAATATGTCGAGATCAAGCCCACCGATCCGAAGGTTGTCTACGTCCCGCAGTACAACCCGGTCACAGTGTATGTCCAATCTCCTCCTCCCGTTGTAGTCTCTGCTCCGGTCACAACCACGACCACTCCGCAATCGACGGGCGTGAGCACCGGCACTGCCGCCGGCATCGGGCTACTCTCGTTCGGAGTGGGCATGCTGATCGGCGCCGCCATCAGCAGCAACAATCACTATTACCCTTATCCGGCATGGGGCTATCGCAGCATCTACTACCGTGGCGGTCCTTACTACCCGCCGCCTTACCGTCCTGTGTATCCGGGCTACCGTCCGGCTTATGGATATCACCCGCCCCCCAATTACCGGTGGACCCAGGTCAATAACAACATCAACATCAACATCAACAATAACTATTACAACAAGTTCAATAACCAAAATCGCCCCAGTACGCTGCCCGCAAACAATGCCAGCACACTGCCGGCGAACAATCGTGCTGGCGGAAATCCCAACGTCAACACTCTGAACAACAACCGCGCAGGACAAGGCAACAACACGTACCAGGGCGCTCGTCCATCCACGAGCAACCAGAAACCCGGTTCTTCGATGGCGAACGCGGTGCCTCGCAACCAGCAGCTCGCTGCCCCCGCGAACCAGCCAACCAACATGAATCGCGCCAACCCGAGCAACGGTGCTCCCGCAACCAACCGTACAGGGAATGCGAGTGCGGCGAACACTCGTCCTGGCACAGGCAATTCCGGCTCAATGAATCGCGGCGGCGCGACTCCGGCAACTCAGCCTACGAATCGGGCGGGCACGTCTCCGACAACTCAGCCTACGAATCGCACGGGCACGTCTCCGGCGACCCAGCCTACGAATCGCGGAGGCGATCGCGGTTACGCCAACGCCACTCGTCCTGCGACTGGTAGCACGGCTCCGACATCGCGGCCGTCGCCCAGTTCGCCGACGCAGAATCGCGGCAACGGCGCTGGCGCATTCAGCGGCGGAACTGCCAGGACCGATCGCGCCGATAGCAGTCGTGGCCGTTCCAGCATGGGCGCGCCCGCAGGCGGAGGACGAGGAGGCAGGAGCCGCTAGGATGCCGTCGCTGGCACCATCGATATCGACCGGGCAATTCTGCACCAGGAGAATGTTGTCATGAAGAATGTCGAAAAGTTCCGTCTCGTCCGAAAATCAGCCCTACTCGCGGCCCTGCTCGGCCTCGCAACTCTTGCGCCGCCGAATGCAGGCGCTCAGGCCGACGGACAGAAGACCTTCTCTTCGTCGAAGGAAGCAGTCACTACCCTTATCCAAGCAGTCCGTGACGGGAATACGTCCGACCTCCTCGCCATCCTTGGCCCCGGCAGCGAGGACATCATCACTTCCAGCGATACCGTCGCTGATAAGGCAGCGGGCGACCGCTTTGTCGCCCGCTATGACCTCAAGCATTCCCTCGGCGAGTCTGCTCCCGGCCAGTCAACGCTCAATATCGGCAAAGACAGCTGGCCCTTTCCCATCCCCTTGGTCCATGCCAATGACAAATGGTATTGGGACGGAGCCGCCGGAAAAGAGGAGATCCTTTACCGCCGCATCGGCGCCAACGAACTCGCAGCTATTGCAGTATGCAAAGGCGCTGTGGCTGCACAGCGCGATTATGCTGCCGCCGGACACGACGGCCTGCCCGCCGGAATCTACGCGCAACGGCTGATGAGCGAACCAGGCAAGCAGAACGGCCTGTATTGGGAAGTGAACGACGGAGAAACTCCCAGCCCCGCAGGCCCGCTGCTCGCGCAAGCCAGCTACGAAGGGTACGGTGGCACTGCGAAGGGCTCTCCTTATCATGGTTATTACTACCGCATGCTTAAAGGTCAAGGGCCCAACGCAAAAGGCGGGGCTAAGAACTACATTGTCGATGGCAACATGACTGGCGGTTTCGCCTTCGTCGCCTACCCCGCCGATTATCGCTCTAGCGGCGTTATGACTTTTCTCGTGAACGAGAATGGCACGATCTATCAAAAAGACCTGGGTGAAAAAACTACCGACCTCGCCCAACAAATGACAGACTACAACCCTGACAAGTCCTGGACGGTGGTCAAGTGAACTCAGATGGCGCAACAGCAACCGAAGCGGGCATTGTGATCTTCATCTGATTCGGCCGAACACCTTATACTAAAGGCGGAATTTGGGTCAGGTTCGCATTCACTTCCCGTACTGCCCTGACTTTGAGGTGTTCATGGCCGCCCTGATTGATGCCATCGACGTTAAGCGCAAGACGCTGTTCGAATTCGAAAACACGCCCTTCTACTGCCTCGAAGCACAGGTGAATACGCCTACCGCACGTGGCGGCCAGACGCTGGTGCGCCTGAAGATGCGCAACCTTCTCACCAACGCGGTTTTTGAGAAGACATTTAAGGCCAGCGACAAATTCAAAGAGCCAGATTTGCAGTCGGTCCCGGCTTCGTATCTCTATAGTGATAGCGCTGGTTCGCACTTTCTGGACCAGGAAAGCTATGAGACTCTCACCCTGACCGAAGAGATGGTCGGGAATGCGCTGGATCTCCTGATCGAAGGCGCATTGATCCAGTTGCGCAAGTACAACGGCAATCCCATCGGCTTGCAGCTTCCAATATTCGTTGAACTGAATGTTGCCTACACTGAGGCCGGCGTGCGCGGAGATTCATCGAGCGGCAGCGTGACGAAATCGGCCAGGCTGGAGACGGGACTTGAAATCCGCGTTCCCCTCTTCATCAAGGTGGGAGAGCGAGTGAAGGTCTCAACGGAGAATCGGGAGTTCGCTGGGCGAGCGTGAGCCCATCTTACCCTTTCTGCCTGCAAGGTGAGTCATGCGGCGGAGAACCGCGTCGGCGTCAACAGGAGCATTGGTCGAGATCATGGACACACCCAAGGAACTAAACGAGATCGTTCTTCCGCAAACCGTGGTCGGCCCGCTTACGCGCGCTGCGATTTTTCTGGTTGTCTGCATTCGCCCGGAACAGGGGAACTATACGACGCTACGATCATTCAGCGCGGACCTCGCGGGGCTGGTACGGGCTGTCGAATTTCGAGACGTGGAAGCCGGTCTCACCTGCGTCGTTGGATTCGGTTCCGACGCCTGGGACAAACTCTTCGGATCTCCGCGCCCCGCCGAGCTCCATCCGTTTCGCGAGATTCGCTCAGATAGCCGCCATGCCGTCTCCACCCCCGGTGACATCCTGTTTCACATTCGAGCCAAACGCCCCGATCTCTGTTTTGAATTGGCTACACAGATCATGGACAGCATCGGCGATGTAGTTTCGGTTGCCGACGAGGTTCACGGCTTCCGCTATTTCGATGATCGCGATGTCATCGGGTTCGTCGACGGCACAGAAAATCCGCGAGGCGGTGCGGCAGAACAGGCTGCAATTGTCGGAAACGAAGATCCAGCCTTTGCGGGCGGCAGCTATGTCATCGTCCAGAAATATCTTCACGACATGAAGAAATGGAATGCTCTGCCGGTTGAGACCCAGGAGGGAATTGTTGGCCGCAAGAAACTCTCAGACATCGAACTGAAAGACGCCGAGAAGCCGCCATTCGCGCACAATGCGCTCACTTCGATCGAAGAAAACGGAAAGGAACTTAAGATTCTGAGAGACAACATGCCTTTCGGGCGCCCGGGATACGGCGAGTTCGGGACCTACTTCATCGGTTATAGCCGCACTCCGCGCATCACGGAAACGATGCTGCAGAACATGTTCGTGGGGCGTCCTCCTGGCAATTACGATCGTCTGCTCGATTTCAGCAACGCAGTTACCGGAAGTTTGTTTTTTGTACCGTCATCAACGTTTCTCGACAACATCAGCGGAGACGCGCCTGACTCTGCCGCAAATGTTATCAAGGTCTAGGCTCACCGGTTCCCCGATCGTCCCTGACGATGCGATCAAAATGGCAGACTGGACAAATTTGGACGACTTGCTTTCGCGCTGGAGCTGCGCGAAGATTTTGGACTGAAACTCGCCGCCACATCTTCCGACACCAATACGACATGATGATCGATTTGCGAAAAGTTTTGTGCGTAGCTGTCCTAACCGGTGCGGCCTTTCACTCTTGCCTGGCAACTTCGGATCCAACGGTCGGAACTCTCTTGGCGGAGGGCCGCGTGGACGATGCGATTTTGTTGCTGCAAACTAGAATTAACAGCTCACCGCAGGACGCCGAATCTTACAATTTCCTGTGTCGCGCTTACTTTATGCTCGGCGAATGGGATCCGGGCATTGCGGCTTGCGAGAAATCCGTTTCACTCCGCCCAGACAATGGCGATTACCATTCGTGGTTGGGCCGAATTTACGGAGAAAAGGCGGGTCACTCCAATTTCATCACTGCCGCTCGCCTTGCGGGCAAGGTGCGCAACCAGTTCGAGGCTGCCGTGCACCTCAACCCCAAGAGCGTCGACGCACGTGCTGATCTAGCCGACTTCTACTTGGAGGCTCCGGGAATCGTAGGCGGCGGAAAAGATAAGGCAGAAGCGCAGGCGCAAGAAATCGCCAGTCTCGATCCCGCCCAAGGCCATCGAGTAAAGGCCAGAATCGCAGAAGAGAAGAAGGATTACGTCACAGCCGAGAATGAGTATCGCATTGCCATCCAGGTAAGCGGAGGCAAAGCGGGAACATGGCTAAACCTAGCCCACTTCTATCGGCACGTAGGACGTTTGGATGATATGGAGGCCGCCATTAAACACGCGACTGCCCCGGAGATGAATCGTCCTGACTTGCTGCTGGGCTCGGCGGAGTTATTGGTCAATTCAGGGCGTAACCTTCCGGAAGCCGTCCAGTTGCTGCGCCGGTACATTTCATCCGGTGCGACGGTGGAAGATGCTCCTGTGTTCAAAGCCCACTACCTTCTGGGAACGATTCTAGAACGACAGGGAGATAAGCGAGCCGCAACTGAACAGTACCGCGCCGCGCTATCCCTGGCCAAGAACTTCTCGCCTGCCAGGGAGGCCCTGAACCAACTCGAACATGGAAAGAAAGAGGGATGACTCCGATTGCCTTGCTCAGTTTTGAACGCGAGAGGCTGTTGTATGCTCGACAAGGTGTGGGAGATTCCTGATCCCGAATGCCAGATCTTTTGTGTATAACTCTGGTAACGCTTGCGTCCGAAAGATAGCGGCCTTCTAAGTGTCATCGGCAGGCACGCGGGGAACCCGATGATTCAGACAGTCAGATACGTACTTCTTGCGGTTGCAGCCATTCCGTTCATCTATTACTTCATTGCGCTGTACAGCTCATGGCAATTCTTTCGGTTTAGCGCGCGCCGAAGCGCCGGTGATCATGACTTCACTCCGCCGGTAAGCAACCTGAAACCGATCCGAGGGCTCGACCCTGACGCCTACGAAAACTTCGCTAGCTTCTGCAAGCAAGACTATCCGGATTACGAAGTGCTCTTCTGCGTTGGTGAAAAAGATGACCCAGCCGTTCCGATCCTGGAGAAGCTAATGAGTGATTTTCCAGAATGTCGGATTCGCATTTTATTCGGTTCAGGCCGAACAGGATCGAACGACAAAGTGGTCAAGTTGGCCCGCCTCGTCAGCGAAGCGCAACACGAAGTCGTTGTGATTAGCGATAGCGACGTGAGGGTGCGACCCGATTACTTGCGCACTGTGGTAGCTCCCTTGACCGATTCGAAGATCGGAGCTGTGACCTGTTTTTACGCGTCGATCGAAGAGAAAACACTCACCGAGAACCTGCAGACGATAGGCATGTTTTCCGATTTTTATGCTGGCATTCTGGTAGCCCGTCAGCTTGACGGAGTGAAGTTTGCGTTAGGGACGACCATCGCCACCACGCGCACGCGCCTGGCCGGATTCGGCGGTTACGAATCGATTGCAAATCGTCCCGCCGATGATCTGCTGGTGGGCCGCCTCATCGCCGAACAAGGCTACGAAGTTGAACTTTTGCCCTATATTATTTCGACGGTTGCCGACTACGGGTCGATGCACGACCTTCTCCATAAACGTCTGCGCTGGATCGTAGTCATGCGTCATATGCGGCCATGGGGACACCTCGGCCTGCTTCTTACTCAGGGATTGCCTTGGTCTTTGGCAGCGATTGCAATCCACCCCTCGGCAGGAATTGCGCTCGGTTATCTCGGCACGTACCTCATCCTGCGATTTGCTATGACTTGGTTGGTTGGCATTTGGGGCTTAAAGCAGGGTTCGCTTTGGAAGAAGTTAGGGCTGATCCCGCTATGGGACGCCCTGGCTTTTTTCATTTGGCTGACCAGTTTTACGCGCAGAAGCATACGCTGGCGGGATGGCGAATACTACATCCGCGATGGAAGGCTCGTGCCCGTCACTCCCGATTTGCCCTGAGCCAGTTGAAGCTCAACTCACTGCGCGCGTTCTTCGCGCAGTGCGGCGCTTTCCGTTGTCCTTTCCTGCAGACCCGCCCACGATCTCCAGAGAAGACTCGATCAGACGCACGGGTTCTCGACTGGTGTTAGCTCCATACTGGTTAGAGGGCTGCCGCCAGTTTATCCGCGGCAGCATCACCCCTGCATCGATACGGTCGCGATATTTCAACGCCACATTCATCAGCGAGTCCAACAGAGAGTCGGAAAGTAAATGCGGCTTCAAACCGAGTTCGATCAGCTTCGAGTGTTTTGCATTGTAATAGTGCTCCTCTGCCTCCACTCGCGGATCGGAGAGGTGATCGACTTCAACCGACAGACCGAGCTTTTTCCCAGCGGCCTGGACCATTTGTGCCAAGTCTAAAACCGAAAATTGTTCGGTGAACTGGTTGAACACCCGGCACTCACCTTGCGCCGCCGGATTCGAACACGCAATCTCGACGCATCGCACGGTGTCGCGAATATCCAGAAAACCGCGGGTTTGGCCGCCTTTGCCGTACACCGTGAGTGGGTGTCCAATGGCGGCCTGAACGCAGAAGCGATTGAGCACGGTGCCGAAGACCTCGTCGTAGTCGAAGCGATTGATGAGAGCTTCACCCATGGCCACCTCATCGGTCATGGTTCCATAGACGACGCCCTGGTTGAGGTCGGTGGCGCGCAGTCCCCACGCCTTACAGGCGAACATGATGTTGTGACTGTCGTGCACCTTCGAAAGATGGTAAAAAGATCCGGCCTGCTTGGGGTACGGCACGGTGTCTTTTCGCCCATTGTGCACTATGGTGATGTAGCCCTCTTCAATATCGATATTCGGGGTGCCATATTCACCCATGGTACCGAGCTTGATGAGGTGACAATCGGGCCGGAACTCACGAAGCGCGAATAATAAATTGAGCGTCCCTACGACATTGTTCACCTGTGTGAAAACCGCGTGTTTGCGGTCAATCATGGAATAAGGAGCAGCACGCTGCTCGGCAAAATGGACCACTGCCTCCGGTTCGAAAGCCTTGATGACCGAGGAGAGAAAGTCGTAGTCGGTCACATCGCCGACAAAGAGCTCGATGGTATTCCCAGTGAGCTCTTGCCAAGCCTTCAGACGATCTGCGAGCGGAAGGATCGGCGTCAGGGTTTGCACGCCAAGTTCGTGGTCCCATTGACGGCGCAAAAAATTGTCGACGATTGCGACCGAATGCCCTTTCTTCGACAGATATAAAGCCGTTGCCCAACCACAGTAGCCGTCGCCCCCAAGCACGACAGTCCTCATTTGACCTCCTCCATGAACAACCGTTGAATCCTGAATATCAAACATCCGTCGTCCGCTTTCGAGCCGACTCGCGCGAATGACAACCAATTGAACAGTTATCGGGACCGCGCTCTTCAATCTACTGTCAAAACTAACAAATGTTTCAAAATGCGATGGGCGTCTTTGGGGGATCCCCCCGACGACTATCAATCGGATAGTTCGTGAGTACGACCTTTCCGCCGCTCGCCGCGACCAGGTTCAGGTGCGCCGCGCCCACCATCGACTGCAGTTGGGGAACCACACTCTGGGTCGCCACGATGTACGAGCGCCCCGGCTTAAGCCAGAGATCTTTGAATTGCGAATCGTCGATAAACACATCGGGTACGCCGGGGGCGTAGGCCCCATATTCCAGATTGTTGAAGCGGCCGTTGCGAAGTAGAGCGGTACGGTTAGTATAGAAAAAAATGGAAGAAAATGTGTAGTAATGATGGTCCACAATCAGCGTCCCGTCCGGCGATTTCAGAATTGCCTCCGCCAGTGGCCGCGAGGACAAATATGGATCGAAAACGGCCATGGCAAGGCGGGCCGCATGGAAGAAAAGTACCATCATCAACGCGGTGGCCAGAAATGCTCTTTGGTCAGCGAATCTCCAGGTCGCCAATGCGCCCAGGCAAAAGGCGATCGCAGCCACCAGCAAGGGCGCCCGAAGATAGGCGAACGATGCCAGCGTGAGATCCTGCATGTGCCCCAATGAGAGCTTATAGGCGCCGGGATGTTGGACCAGGGCTTGCGCAATGTCTCCCGGCGCGGGCAGGTTGCGGCTGAGAAAAAACAAGGTTAGGGTCACCAGTCCCGCACACGCCGCGACTACTGAAAGTACGCGTGTTCCGCGCCGTATCCATTCGCCCCCTGCTGCCATAGCTGAACCTAACAGGAGGGCAAGGGCCGGATAGCAAGGCATCGAGTAGTATTCCTGCGTGGTAGAGAAGGTGAAGAATACCAACGTGAAGCCCGCCCAACAGAGCGCCAGAAGCCGCGCCCGTCCAGCGCGATCAACCGGCTTGAAAGAGAGCTTAACGACGGATGGAAGATACACGCTCCAGGGAAACAGCCACACCAAATGCAGCGACCAGAAATAAAGGCGCGGCACGGTGCTGTAATCCCGCGGATAGCGCAAATTCAGAAAACGCAGCAATTGCTCGTTAATGAAGAAAAACCAGAAAAAACCGTGATACTGCCCAGGGCCGCTGTGCAGGGTCCAAGCGAAGTAAGGTGGATTGCGCAAGCGTGGCCAGAATGTGCCAGGGCGCGGCAATGAGCGCGACGGTGAGGAAGCCACTGAAAGGACGCAATCGCCGCCACGAGGCCGCAGAAAAGAGTTGGTGAGTGAGCCCAAGATAGATTAGGCCGGCCGCTAGCGGAAATAAGACTCCAATCAAACTCTTCAGCAGGAGACCCAGTCCCAGATTCGCGGCTAGCACGAAAGCCCAAAAGCGCGGATGAGGTTCCTCCTCGTCCAGAGCCCGAAGAAACGCCCACATGGCCAAGGCGACTGTGAATGTCAGCATGACATCCGGAATCAGAACCCGAGTGAATAGAAACAGCCCGATGCATGTGGCCATGCACAGCCCAGCATAGAATCCTGCCCGCTTGCCGAAAGCCCAAGCCCCGATGGCCGCGGTCAAGCAGCAGAGCGCAATCGCCGACAAAGCGATGGGAATGCGTGCCACCCAGTCGTGCGAGCCGAAGAGCTTGTAGCTAACCGCCATGGCCCAGTACACCAGCGGTGCTTTCTCCAAATACACTACGCCATCCAGTCGTGCGGTCACCCAGTCTCCGGACGTAAGCATGTTCCGCGCGATCTGTGCCTGCACCGCGTCCACGTCGTCCATGAGAGATGGGGGAGATACGATGCAACCCAGGTAAATGGCCCCCGCGACCAGCAGAACGCCTAGGTATAGGTACCGGTCTTTTCCGGCACCCAGGCGCTCGTCGATCGGGAAGCCTCTGCCTGAATTCCCCATTTTTTCATCCACAGAAACAGCACCATCAGGCCCCATAGGTGATATCCAATATTGACTCGTTTCTCTAAGTGATCTCGAATCTGCGCCTCGATGACATCTCGCCTGAAAAATTGCGCGTAATCGGACGCACCCCCCGTCAGGACATCCAACATCAACGAGCGCAGACAACCGCGAAGCCAGTCATGCGCCGGAATGTCAAATCCGATCTTCTTCCGTTGAAGGACCGAAGCCGGCAGCTTACCCCGCATCAATTCCTTCAAGAGAATTTTCTGTCGCGAACCACGAATCTTAAGAGATGCGGGCAGCGAGGCGGCGAATTCGACAATGCGGTGGTCCATGAATGGTGGTCGCACCTCTAGCGAATGCGCCATGCTCATACGGTCCGCTTTGTTCAGAATGTCGTCGGGAAGAAAATACCTCTGATCGAACCACAGGTACGGCACCAGGTCATCGGTTACCGCAGACCGATCACGCAGTGCACCTAGAACGCCGTCGAGAGCGGGTGGGAGCGCCACGCGCAACATAGACGCTTTTTGAGCTTCGGAGAAGGTTCCGTTCCAATAGACATGGGCTCGGTCCGGAGCCATCAGAGAGCCCTCGACAAATCGCTTCAGACGATACTCGAGGCTGATCTTCTCGTCAGACGCTGGCCAGTAGCGCAGTAGGTTGGATACACCTTGAAGAGTCCCTCTCGGCAATCGCCGGGCTAGAGCAGCAAACTGGTTCGCTCGATACGTGACATAACCGCCAAAAAGTTCGTCCGCCCCTTCGCCGCTCAGGCTAACGGTGGTTTTGGTCTTACTCAGCTTGGAAAGGAACCAGACGGGCAGCGCCCCTGCGTCTGCAGAGGGTTCATCCGAGTAGTAGGCGAACTGCTCGATCGCACCTCTCAGATCTACCTCCGGATTCAGATCCAGTTCGTAGTGTTCAGTTTGGTATCTCTGCGCGACCTCGCGAATATATGTAGTTTCGTCGAAACTCCGCCCTTGGAATGATATCGAGAAGGTTTTGAGCGGTACGCGGGATTCGGTCGCCGCGTAGTGCAAAATCGTAGAGGAATCGATGCCTCCACTCAGCCACATACCCAGCGGTACGTCAGAAATCAAGTGCTCGCGGATCGATTGCTTTAGAAGATCATCCAATTTTTCAAGGGCAGATTCCAGCGTCCAATCGTGGGCAATCCCGAAGGGCAAGCGCCAATAAGAACCGGAGGAAAGTCTGCCATCCTGCCACTGCAGCCAGCGCCCTGGAGGAAGCTTTTCGATGCCCTCCACCAGAGTCCAGGGACAGGGCACATAGTTCAGCGAAAGAAAGCAATCGAGGCCGTCCAAACTCAGTCGACGCTCAATCTCCGGATGGACCAGAATGGCCTTTAATTCGGAGCCAAAGAACAGTTCGTCGCCTCGCCGCGCAAAATAAAGCGGCTTGATCCCCATGCGGTCACGCGCCAGCACCAGACGCTTCGTCGATTGGGTCCACAGCGCGACAGCGAACATGCCTCGCAACCGCGTCAAACAATCCACATCCCATTCGAGGAATGCTCGCAGAACAGTTTCCGTGTCGCAGTGCGAATGAAAGCGGTGGCCCAGTCCTTCCAGTTCCACTCGCAATTCCTGGTGGTTGTAGATCTCGCCGTTGAATACGATGGCTACGTCGCCATCGTCCGACAGAAGAGGTTGGTCGCCGGCACTGAGGTCGATAATCTTGAGCCGCGTTGCACCCATCGAGCAAACGCTCGACTGGAACACACCTTGTTGGTCTGGCCCGCGGTGAAGCAGCGTAGCGGTGGCGTTCCGGATGCGATTGGGATCAGGTACCCAACGCTTGTGGGTGAAGCCGACGATGCCACACACGTGTCTGTACCTCTTCTCCCGTATATCTCAAAGCGTCATGCTATATACGCTCTTATGGGCGATGCAACATCAAAACATCGTGGCCATTGCCCTATTGAGAAACCAGTGATTGGCACGGCTGAAGCCGCGCCCTACCAAAACGTAGCCATCGTAAATCACCGCCGACCCACGATCACCAGGGCGACGCCGATGCAAACCAGAAGCACGCCCGCCCACCTTCTCGGCGTGACCTGTTCGCCGAGAAAGAATTTTCCACCCAATGCGCCGGCACCGTAGCTCAGAGCTGTAACCGGAACCACCAAACTGACGTTTTCCATCGATAGCACCGCGAGGAGAGCGAAGAAAGCGGTCCCCATGAGGGTCAGCCCGGCCCACATCCACGGAACCCGTAACGCTCTAGTCATAACTCCGAGCAGCGCAGCGGGGCGAAAGTCTTTCACCTCGCCTACCGTCTTCATGGCGCGCGTGACGCATAGCTCGCCTCCCGTCCCGGCGCCAACAACCAAAAGATATAAAACAAACTCGCGCATTTAGCCTGGCTCCGTGGTACGGGGAGGTGTGTGTCCAACCACCAGGACGCCGAGACAAATCAATAGCACTCCCGTCCAACGTATCGGCGTGATCTCCTCGCGCAGCATGAAGTGAGCCAAAAGGGCAACCATGCCATAGGCCACCGAAGAAGCTGGCTGCACGTAGCTGTAATCCGCCCACGAGAGCACCAGCATGTAAGCGACAAAAAAGGTAATGAGAGATCCGATGCCCAGCCAAATCGAGCCCGAAGTGAGGACGCGGGAAAGAAGGTCAATCGCATCCGCTGGTGTGATAATGCTAGCCGCGCCGATCGCCTTCATCCCCTTGCCTAGAAGCACATTGCCAAGTGGGCCAAAGATTACCATCAAAGAGATCAACAGGTAGGTTTTGAAGTGCAGACCGGAAGAAGACTTCATGCGTGAAAGGCACCTTCCGAAATACGCATCATAAAATTCATGTTACTCGATTTTCCCGGTACGCCCAAGTTCTCGAAGAGGGCCTAGTTCGAAGTGAAACCACACTCACTCGTATCGCAGACTCTCCACTGGGTCCATCTTGGCGGCGCGCGAGGCTGGCACCGTTCCGAACAGAATGCCTACCAATGCGGAAAAGAAGATGGCCAGAATCGCCGAGAGTCCTGATATGGGGACGCGGTAATCGGTAAAATAGCGTAGCGAGAATGGCAACGCCAATCCGACTACGACCCCGACTATTCCGCCCATCAGAGAAATCAGAACTGCCTCCGACAGGAACTGAAACCGAATCTCTGCGTTGGTCGCACCCACCGCTTTACGAATTCCGATTTCGTGAATTCGGGACGTGACTGTCACCAGCATGATGTTCATGATGCCGATACCGCCTACCAGAAGCGTCACTGCCGCAATCAGAAGCAACACCAGGGTTAGAGCATTCGCGGTGCGGTCGGCCACGCTGAGCAACGCGGTGAGATTCTGAACCGTATAGTTCGATTCTGGCCGATGGCGGGATCGTATCACTTCACGGACTTGTTCTGTTACGGAAACCACCATCGAGGGATCGGCCGCCGAGAAGTAGAGCTGCTGGACGTATTGCGTGTTGTTAAAATATCGACTCACACTGAACGGAATCACCATCGAGTTGTCGGTGACTTCCGACTGCCCGAATGTATCCACTCGCTCCCGGAACGTACCGATAATGGTAAAAGGAAGTCCGCTTAACTTGACGACTTTCCCCACGGCCTCTTCTACCGATCCATAGAGTTGTTCTGCCATTGTCTGCTGGATCACGCCGACTTTGTTGCGTGCCTGTTCGTCCTGTTGGTCCATGAATCTTCCCGAAACAATTACCAAATTTCGCACGACCCGGTATTCGGGCAGAACCCCAAGTACGCGAACAACCCGCTCCTTGCCATACCCGACGGGAATCCGATAGTCGAGGGGAACGACCGGAGAAGCAGCCACGACCCCGGATACGCGTTCCAGCACGGCATGCATGTCATCAATCGTCAGACGATCGGGCGTAGTGTCCTCGCCTCCACCCTGATACTCAACATCGATCATGTTGGCGCCGATCGATTGAATCTGGTTTAAGACGTATTGCTTGCCGGTCATACCGATTGTGACCACCAGGATGAGGGAAGCGGTGCCAATGACCATTCCCAACGCGGTGAGAGAAAAACGCACCTTGTTGCTGCAGAAGGTGTCATAGGCGAAGCTGAAAATTTCCCCAAAAACCAGTTTGGGAGGACGCCTTTTCGTCTCCGCAGTAGTGGCCATACTGCTGTAGATGCTACGCGGCATCGAGAAGAGGTGCAATTGCAACCGAGCCATGCGCGGAAGAGCCAGAAGAAGTCGTTCAGTCAGGAGGATCGGAACAACGCCACGTCTGATTTTGGCCTAGTATAAGCCGATGCACTCGGCTAGCAGTCGAGAAACGTTTCCTGAATGGAGAGATACCATGCGGATCCCAGGAAACTATGCTCCAACACTCGCTTGAGGACCAACCTAATGTTCTGGCTGTCAGCAAGAGGCAAGACCGCGCTGCTGTTCCCGGATTGCACGTTGAATCTTTATGCTCCCCCGGCGCAACCCAGTCGAATAGCGGTGAAGCAGGCGCGATCTGGGGAGTGGCTAAGGCAACGCGAAATCGGAGCCCCGCGCATTACAAAAAGAAGATTCCGATTGAAGGGTAAGGACCTCCTTTTTTTAGTTCTGTTGACGTTGGGAGCCTTATTTGTACATGGGTACCACCCCTGGGCCGAAGACTCCGCGATCTATCTTCCTGGGGTGGAAAAGGTCTTGAATCCGCGACTGTTTCCTTTCAATGCCCAGTTCTTTGAATCACACGGCCATCTGACACTTTTTCCTGACTTGATCGCCGCTTCCGTTCGCGTAAGCCATTTGCCCTTTCAGTACGCGTTGTTCTTCTGGCAATTGCTTTCCATTTTTCTGCTGCTGTTTGCCTGCTTGGAACTGGCCGGAAAGTGCTTCTCCCGCAGGACTGCGTGCTATGCAGGCACAGCTCTGGTTGCTGCACTTCTGACCCTGCCAGTCGCCGGGACTGCCCTCTACATCATGGATCAATACCTCAATCCACGAAATCTGGCGGCTTTCGCAGGCATCCTGGCCATCGTGTATTTGCTCGATCGAAAGTATGTTACGACTGCATTGTTGCTTCTTTTCGGGACGGTCATTCATCCTCTGATGACCGTCTTCGCCATCTCCTTTTGTGTGCTGCTGTTCTGCGTAGAAAGGTACCAATCCCACCGGGTGATGGGCGCATCCCTGTTACCCCTGGGCTTTCTGGGTCTACCCTCGAATGCCTATCACCAGGCGGCCATAACTCACTCCTACCATTACCTGACGCTCTGGCACTGGTACGAATGGTTGGGCGTGGTTGGTCCAATCGTGATTCTTTGGTGGTTCAGCCGGATTGCTCGCTCCATGCAGAAGAAGGAACTGGAATTGATTACCCGGACGCTCGTGCTCTATCAGATCATCTTCGTGATCGCCGCCCTAATTGTCTCCGTTCCTGCCCGCTTCGAAAGCGTGGCGCGGTTGCAACCAATGCGCAGTCTTTACCTCGTCTATCTCCTGTTTGTTTTGCTTTCCGGCGCCCTGCTGCAAGAATACGTTTTGAAGAATCGTTGGTGGCGGTGGATAGCTTTGTTTTTGCCGTTGTGCACGGGAATGTTTTACGCACAAAGAGTCCTTTTTCCGGCTAGTGCCCACATCGAATGGCCAGGTTCTGGGACCCGGAATTCGTGGGTGCAGGCTTTCGAATGGGTCCGGGACAACACCCCAGGCGACGCGATCTTTGCGCTCGACCCTTACTACATGCGAATCCCTGGGGAAGATGAGAACTCCTTCCGCGCTGTTGCCCAGCGGAGCATGCTGGCCGATCGCGTCTCGGACGCCGGCGCCGTCACTATGTTTCCTCCCATGGCGGAAGAATGGCTTGCGCAAGTGGAGGCTCAAGACAACTGGCAAGGGTTTCAGGTTCAGGATTTTCGCAGGTTACATGTTCAGTACGGGTTGGATTGGGTGGTGCTAACGCAACCCGGCGTCCCGAATCTGCAATGCCCCTATCAGAACCCGACGGTGAAGGTTTGCAGGGTCGATTGACACCCCGGTAGATGTGCCGAACAGCGAGGGCCTATCTTCGGCACGCGCGGTGCGCATCCCGAGCCTTCATTGCACCTTCTCGTACTCGGTCTTGGCTTCTTGCAGAATCGGAATATCGGGGTCGGCATCCTTCCACAGCGTAAGGAAATTCTGATAAGCAGTGCGGGCTTGGAAGACTTCGCCTTGCATAACATAAGCGCGGGCAAGACCGAGATAGGCGAGTGCGCCGATGGGCTCGCTCATGACGACTCCAGGCCAATCAACGATTCGTTGGAACTCTGCTGAGGCCCGCACACCTTCTTTCGCGGCCAGATAGACTTCCCCCCGCACATAAACCGGATACATGTTGGTCGAGAAGGTGGTGCCGGCGGCGGCACCCAGATCGTACGGCGCTGCGGCCTCCAGCGTCTCAGCAGCCTTGGCTGTGTCGTTGCGGTTGAGAGCGAGCTGGGCGCGAATTGTGGGAAGGTAGTTGAATTGAACAATCGTATCCTCAGGAAAGTGTTTCACCAGCTCATCCGCAATTCCTTGCGCCCTGGAAGAGTCGCCCGCCATCGCCAAGGCCAGCGCCGCCACATACTGGCCGTCGACCCCGATCGAATGCGCTGTCGCAGAAGTGGCAAGTCGCCGGGCATCCGCCGCATTCCCAAAGAGCGCCTCGTACAAGGCCTCGTTGGCTTCGTCGCTCGCCGCCCTCTCCTTTTCTCCCGCAACTTCGGCGGACGCCACCGCCTGCCGGGAGAACTCTCTGGACTTATTGAGCTGGCCGGAATAGGCGGCCGTGTTGGCTTCGTAGTACAACATGAGACTTTTCTGTCGCGGTTGCCCCGTTGCCCACGTTACCTGCTCCGTCATCCGCGCCGCATCGTGTTGCAAGAAACCCAACTCGTACAAATAGAGATGCAGATCGGCGGAATCGAAGTTCTTTGCCTGGGCCTCTTCGGCGGTGGCCTCAGCTTCCTGCAGCCGATTCAGACAAATATAGGAAATCGCGAGATTGCTGTAGGTCAGGGCATCATACGGTGCGCGGCGCGAGGCTTCCCGGAAAGCCTCAAGTGCTTTGTCATATTGCCCGAGGTTCTGGTACAGCACCCCCAGGTTGGCCGGCGGCACAAATTCTCGTGGATAGGTCTGCGACCAAAGTTCATATACTTTGCGTGCTTGCTCCAGGTTCCCCGTGACGAAGTGATAGTAATGAGACTCGATGTAGTATTTCTCCCGCTCGCTCACCGGCTGCCGCAGTTCGAAGCTCTTCTTCGTGTTCACTGCCGCGAGGTTCTTCTCTCCGAGGTTGTGATAGGCCGTGCCAAGGGAGGCATAAGCCATGGCAAAATTCTCATCCTCGGCGATGGCCTTTTGATACAGCGGGACTGCTGCCAGATAGTCCGCTTTTACCGTCATCATTTTCCGTCCGAGGCTGTAGGACTGCAGGGCTTCGAGCGAGCGGGTGGTGGCCTCCTCAACCGGTGTCTCGAATTTCTGGATGGTGCTGAGCGATTCGCCTAACTTCTCGCGTAAGCTGATCGCACCCGCGTCGAGAGCTTTGAGGACGTGCTCCTTGTTGTCGGCTGTAACCTGCACCTTCGCCAAGGAACTGCCCGTGGCACAGTTCGTCGCCTGGAGACCCAAAACATACTCGCTACCCAAGCTCGCGATCGAGCCCTCAAGCTCCGCAGATCCATCCATTCTCTGGCAAAGTTCTCGGGCCATCGCCGGCGTGACCCGCGAATCGGGCGACTGGCCCATCAATCGCAGGGTCTGCTGGATGCGCGGTTCGGAAACGAGGCTCAGGAAGGGCGACTGTTCAAGCTGAATGGCCAAGCCTTGCTTCAGGGTTTCATCAAACACTGCATCGCCCGTCGTATTCGTAAAATCGGCGAGCACAATGGTGTCTTTCGCTGTCAGGGTCGTGGCACGATAAGACCTGATGTAAATAATACCGGCAACCAGGCCGGCGACCACCAGCATTACACCCAGAACCCAAGCCCTCTTCCGTAATCCCAGATGTTGCTCCGCCACCTCTGGAACCACGGTGGAAGAGACCGCATTTTGTTTGGCACTCGACGGGTGGCGAGGTGAAATTGGGATCCCAACGGATTCTGATTCTTCTTGTGCCACCGGCATCCGGCTCGACTCGGAGTCCCGCTTCAGCCGTTGCAAGTCCGCTCGCATTTCGGAGGCGTGCTGGTACCGCAGATCGCGTTCCTTTTCGAGCGCCTTGTTGATGATGCCTTCCAGCTTGTCTGGGAGGTCGGGATTCAGACGGACAGGAGCGACCGGAGCGCGGTTTAGAATGGCATCGAAAAGAATCGCCGAACTGTCTCCACGGAACGGCAACTTACCGGTCGCCATCTGGTACAGCACCGCACCAAACGAGAATAAGTCGGTGCGGGCGTCCAACTCCTTAGCCCGTGCTTGTTCCGGCGACATGTAGGCGACGGTTCCTGTGGTTGTCCCTGGACTGGTGAGTTGTTCGTCGCCGATATACGAGAGCGTTTGAGTCTTTTGCGCGGCAATCTGGCTTGCAGTGTTGGGCGAAAGAGTGACCTTGGCCAGACCGAAGTCGAGGACCTTGGCATGTCCTCGCTTGGTAACGAAAATGTTGGCGGGCTTGATGTCCCGATGAATGATACCTTCGCTGTGCGCCGCCTCAAGCGCGTCGGCAACCTCAATGGACAGAGAGAGCAGTGTCTCGATTTCCAGCGGGCCGTCGCCAATTAGCTCTTTCAGCGTCGCTCCATCCATGTACTCCATCGCGATAAACGCTTGGCCTTCGTATGTGCCAATTTCGTAGATGGTGCAGATGTTGGGATGATTGAGCGCAGAAGCTCTCCGCGCCTCGCGGCGAAAGCGTTCGAGGGCATTCGGATCCCGGGCCAGATTTTCAGGCAGGAACTTTAAAGCGACAAACCGCCCGAGCTCCGTATCTTGGGCTTTGTAAACCACACCCATGCCACCGCTCCCGAGTTTTTCCAAAACGACATAGTGCGAGATCGTTTGACCGGTGCGGGAATTGGGTTCGGGCAGTCTGGATGTTGACAAGACGGCACTTCAACTGGACGTTAGCCGGATGGCTTTTCACTTCATACTGGCAAAAGTGTCAGTGGTCTCGGAGCACCCAACACAAATGCCACTGGCAGTCCCACCTTGCGATCGCGTTCTTTGATTTTCACTGCTTGCCTCTTGCCTTATGTACTGAGCCGGCCAAGTAATGAACAAAGCCTGTCACTTTTGCCAGTATGCACGTCAAAGAGAGTTCCTTAAATTTTGTCGAGGGAATCGTTCCTGGAAGAGCATTCCGCTGATTCTCAACCTGATCTCAATCGAAAAGGAGAAGGGAAATGCGCAAATACTTTGTTCTGGTGGGTTTGATATTGTTCACGGTCGGCGCAGCAATGGCTCAGGACTACCCAAAAGTTGAAACATCGCCGGCGTTCATGTACATCCGCACCCCAGTCTCATTTTCGAATGGAACCACCAGCATCAAGCAGAGCTTTAACTGTGCTGGCGGCGGGGGCACATTCGCCTATAACCTCAGCAGCCTGATCGGCATCGCAGCTGACCTGGGTGGCTGCAAGTATTTCGGCCAAACCGTCCCTGCACAGATCAGCACCAAAATTGACGGGAACGGCTTTACCTATCTGTTCGGGCCGCGGATTACCCTCCGAAAGGGCAAGTTAAATCCTTTTTTCGAGGTCAACTTCGGCGGGATGCGCATCTCTCTGAGTTGCAAGAGCAGTTCGACCAATTGCAACGCTTTCAGCAACGGGAACACGTACTCCAAGAACGCTTTCGCCCTGACGGCGGGCGGAGGATTTGACATCAGGCTGACCAAGAAGTTTTCCCTACGCCCCGTCCAGGCCGAATATCTCTACACCCGCTTTGGCAACAGCTGTCCTGCCAATATTTGTACCAACAACAACAATCAGAATAGTTTCCGATTGAAGAGTGGAATCGTCATTGCGTGGGGTGCGGGCTCCAAGTAACGGTTTCTGTTGACCGCGGTCTCTCTTGCTGTAGAGACCGCCATGGCCAATATTCATGAAGGCGGGATGTGGTCTCCATTGGTCGACTCCTCAGCTGCGACCGAATCCGAGACGAACCAAACCATGTGCGCTGAGAAGCCAACACAGGGCTCAAAAACCCTCACTCTGCGACAACGCGAGGTGTTGCAGCTGCTTGTCAAGGGATCGACTATGCGGCAGGCGGCCGTCGCGTTGGGACTTAAGCCACGCACAATTGCGTATCACAAATATCGCATCATGAAACAATTCGATCTGGAGACAAACACCGATCTCATCCGATTTGCGATGGATGAGCAACTTGTGCCCTCAATTAGACGCAAACGACCAGAAGCTTCGCAGCCACGCAATGACAAATCGCGCGGTACAGGTGGCTAGGCTGTCGTGCGCCGGTTGACGTCCCAATCGCGGACTTTCATCCCTTGGGCTGGCAACTTCGGTGCGATGAGCACTCAGATCCGGCTCAATCGAGCAGTCGGCTGAATTAATCTGGCGTCCCCGACGGGACAACCTTAAACCTGACCGTGTAGCGCGATGCGTCCGAGGCGCGGCTCGGAATCTGAGCGCTCGCCGCATCAAGTTCCTTAACCTTTTCCGGGCACGTGCCAATTGGGCCTTCACAGTTCCGTGTGGTACTCCCAGAATTTGTGCAGTTTGGTGGATCGAAAGACCATCGACATCCCGCAACTGAAATGCTCGGCGCAACGTGGGCGTGAGCTGAGCTTGGAAATGAGCCAGGCGCCTGCCTACCTCAGTATCTTGACACTGGTCCTCCGGATTAGGTCGGCCATCTGCTAATCGCTGCGATGCGGAATGTTTCTCGACCTCTCCAAGACTCTGCCGACGAACGGCTGGACCTCTTGCCGCTCTTGAGTGGCCGTTGGCTCTGGTCAACGCTCCTTTGAGCGCTTTGGCTTTCCCAGAATGAGTTGATACCGGGAGGGTGGGGCAACGCAATTGACCCTTTTGCCTTCCCTGGAGGAGAATAGAGCCCCTCAGCGACCTTTAGGGTGACATTGTCGTCGATAGAGCAGGTTTCAGTTGGGCCTCCGGCCCAGTAGGATTCGGCCATGCAACAGATCCTCATAAGCAAACCGCGGACGAGAAACTCGAAATGGACCCGGCCATCCAGTTCACTTTCGAACCGTACCGGAATGGATTACAGTTTTGTACCGCAGCATTGGGGCAGGTAACAGAACCGAAGAGCCAATCATGAGTTGCGCAACTGGCATGGAGCTTGTTTTGAGTCCGTCGTGCAAGGTTGCTCATCAAAGCGGTTGCTCGAAGTTCTTCCGCGAGCGGTTGCCCTCGATTTTTATTGACCGATGTCATGGCAAATCGGCGGGATTAGCGCGCCACAAGACATGGCATCGGCCGGCTGAAGCAGCGAAAGATCACTCCTCGATAGTGGGAGCAGGCTGCCGGAGATGAGCATGATCAATATCTCGAATCGCAGACTTCTAGTTGGCGGACTCTTTTGCTTGATCGTGATTGGGCTGATCATCGGAGCTGTTCGCCCATCAAAGCATGCTTTGGGGGCGGCGCCGGGCGCCACGCCGGATGTCGAGGTGGTCAAGGTCCAGCAGGAAGATGTTCCGATTTACGGGGAATGGATCGGCACCCTCGACGGACTGGTCAACGCCGACGTAAGGGCGCAAGTCACAGGATACCTGTCAAAACAAGGTTACCAAGAGGGCGCATTCGTCAAGCAAGGTCAGCTTCTTTTTCAAATTGACCCACGTCCGTTTCAGGCCGCGCTTGACCAAGCCCAAGGCCAACTGGCACAAGCCAAGGCCTCATTGGCGAATGCCCAGGCAGTGCAGCGCCGAACTGAACTTGATGTCGCCCGTTACACGCCGCTGGCGAAGGAGCAGGCGGCCAGCCAGCAGGATCTTGACAATGCCGTCCAGAATAACCTTGCGGCAATCGCCACTGTGGAAACGGCAAAGGCGCAAATCAAGACTTACGAGGCTGCCGTTGAAACCGCGAAGATTAATCTGGAGTTCACGCGGCTAGTTGCTCCCATTGACGGCATCGCGGGACAAGCTCAGCTCCAGGTTGGCGCCCTGGTGACGCCAAACAGTGGAATCGTCACTTCTGTTTCGACCGTCGACCCAATCAAAGTTTATTTCACCGTCGGTGAACCTCAATATCTGGCTTGGCGAAAACGTTTCCCCACGGAACCTAGTAGCGAGGCTGCCGGGAAGGCTCTGCACCTCGAACTGATTTTGGCGGACGGCTCAACCTATCCCCACGAGGGCAGCTTCTACTTTGCCGATCGCCAAGTCAACGAGAGCACCGGTGCAATTCGGCTCGCAGGACTGTTCCCTAATCCCGGAAGCGTTCTGCGACCGGGCGGCTATGCCAAGGTTCGCGCGGTGATCTCCACCCAACATGACGCCCTTCTTGTTCCGCAGCGGGCAGTATCAGAACTGCAGGGCGGCTACCAGGTTGCAGTGGTGGACACCGCCAACAAGGTCAGCATTCGAACCGTCGCAGTCGGCGACCGTGTTGGCTCGCAGTGGATTATCGCCGGCGGACTGAATCGCGGCGAACAGGTCGTCGCTGAAGGCGTACAAAAAGTGCGCACAGGCGCGCTCGTAAACCCCAAGCCATTCGACAGGGAAAGCAAGGGAAAATAATCCGATGTCGAAATTTTTCATAAACCGGCCCATTGTCGCGATAGTGATTTCCATCATTTTGGTGCTCGTGGGTACACTCACCATCCTGACTTTGCCGGTCGCGCAGTTTCCCAACATTACTCCGCCCGAGATTCAAGTCCTCGCTACCTACGTTGGAGCCGACGCCCAGACGTTAGAGCAAGCGGTTGCCACTCCCATCGAGCAGCAGATGAATGGGGTGGACAACATGAACTACATGTACTCGCTGAACGCCACTGGGAACTCGAATACCACTCTGATCGTGGACTTCGACGTAAAAAGCGATCCGAATACAGACTTTATTTTGACGCAGGCGCGCGAGACTCAGGCCGCGTCTCAGCTTCCCCTCGACGTCACGAATTATGGGGTCACGGTTCGAAAGTCGGTCACCGCGCCGCTCATGCTGTTCGCACTCTACTCACCGAGTGGAACGTATGACGCCGGCTTTCTGGCGAATTACGCATTTATCAATCTCGTCGATCCGATCACGCGTTCAAAGGGCATAGGAAACGTGCAGGTGTTCGGTGCGGGCCAGTATGCGATGCGCCTCTGGATACGACCGGACCAGTTAGCCAAGCTCGGCATCACCGTTCCGGAAATCGTCAGCGCCATTCAGGCACAAAACACTGTGAACCCGGCGGGTAAGGCGGGTGGCGAGCCCGCACCGAAAGGGCAGGAATTTACCTACACAGTTCTCGCGCAAGGGCGTCTGCTATCGCCAGAGGAATTTGGCCGTATTGTTGTTCGCGAAACCCCCGATGGCGGGATCGTCCGCGTCCGCGACGTGGCTCGAATCGAACTGGGATCACAGGATTACAGCATTGCTGGCCGTTTTAATGGGAAGCCAGGAGCTCTTGTTGCCGTCTACCAGTTGCCCGGTTCGAACGCAGTCGATGCCGCCGATGGGGTAAAGAAGTTGATGGCGCAAATGAAGCAGAGTTTTCCGGAAGGCGTCGACTATGTCATTGCGCTGGATACGACACGAGCCGTCACGCAGGGCATGAAGGAAATTGTTGAAACCCTGGTAATCGCCCTCGTGCTGGTAATTCTCGTTGTCTACCTGTTCTTACAAGGGTGGCGTGCAACCCTGATTCCTCTCCTTGCGGTTCCCGTTTCTCTTGTCGGGACATTCGTACTGTTCCCTCTGTTTGGTTTTTCCATCAATACGCTTTCTCTCTTTGGTCTAGTGCTGGCCATTGGTCTGGTAGTCGACGACGCCATTGTTGTGGTCGAAGGCGTTGAGCGGCACATCGAGGAGGGAATGACGCCGAAGGCCGCCGCACTCAAAGCGATGGAGGAATTATCCGGACCGGTTGTTGGTATCGCTCTCGTTCTCTCCGCCGTGTTCGTACCCACGGCATTTATTCCGGGTATCACTGGCAGGCTCTACCAGCAGTTCGCGGTGACGATTGCGATCAGCGTGCTGCTGTCGGCGTTCAACGCTCTTACACTAAGTCCGGCGCTGGCTGCGCTTCTACTTCGCCCGAAGCAGCCCAGCCACGGCCTGTTGAGGAGATTCTTCGATTGGTTCAACCGCATGTTCGAGCGGGGCACAGATCAGTATGTCCGGTGGAGCGGAGTGCTGCTCCAGAAGACTCTCGTCATGATTGTGCTGCTTGTTGGTTTCAGCATCGGCGCGGCGTTCTTCGCGAGTCGCGTACCCTCAAGCTTTCTGCCTGACGAGGACCAAGGTTACGCCTACATCAACCTGCAACTGCCAAATGGAGCTTCCCTGGAACGCACCACGCGAGTTGTGGCCGACGTCGAAAACATTCTGAGGAACACCCCAGGCGTTCAATACTCAAGCAGCATCGTGGGCTTCAGTTTGCTCAGTTTTGTTCGTACCAGTTACAACGCATTCTTCTTCGTGACCTTCAAACCCTGGGACGATCGCAAGACCAGCGCCGAGCAATTTCAAGCGATCAAAGCGCATCTCAACCAGCAATTGAGTAAATTGCCCGCGGCAATTGCTTTCAGCTTCTCCCCGCCGGCAATTCCCGGCGTCGGTACGTCGGGCGGATTCACGTTTGTGCTCGAGGACCGTGCCGGCAACGACGTTCAGTTCCTCACAAAAAATCTCGCTACCTTCCTCGACGCTGCACACAAGCGGCCGGAACTTGCCGGATTGAGTACGACTTTTCTGCCCAGCGTCCCCCAACAATTTGTCGAGGTTGACCGCGACAAGGTGTTGAAGCAAGGTGTGAATCTGAACGATGTCTATCGCACGATCCAGGCCTTCATGGGCGGCTATTTCATCAATTATTTCAATCGCTTCGGCCGCCAGTGGCAGGTGTACATCGAGGCGGAAGGCGAGGATCGCGCCAAAGCAGAGAACGTCGGGCAGTTTTATGTTCGCAATAACAAGGGTGAAAACGTCCCTTTATCCACCCTCACCACCGTGAAGCCGCGCCTCGGCCCAGAATTTACCATGCGCTTCAACGAGTATCGTGCGGCGCAGATTAACGGCAGCGCAGCGCCCGGTTATAGCGCCGATCAGGCCAGCGCCGCTCTCGAAGACGTTTTCAAGCAGACCATGCCGCGTGAAATGGGCTTCGACTACTCCGGGATGTCGTTTCAGGAGCAGCAGGCCCGGCAAGGTGTGCCCCCTTCCCTGATCTTCGGGCTTTCGTTGCTATTTGTCTTCTTGATTCTTGCCGCGCTCTATGAAAGCTGGTCGCTGCCTTTCAGCGTCCTGCTCAGTACGCCCGTGGCGATCTTTGGAGCCTTTTTCATTCTGTGGCTGCGCCGCGCGATCCTGAGTGCGTTCCTGCCTCCTTTCATGGTTCAAATCGAGAGCGACGTTTACTCGCAGATCGGGCTCATCATGCTGATTGGGCTGGCGGCCAAGAACGCGATTCTGATCGTCGAATTCGCCAAGGATCAGTATGAGCATGGGAAATCGCTGTCGGAAGCCGCGCTTGAAGGCGCGAGGCTTCGGTTGCGGCCCATCCTGATGACTTCCTTCGCGTTCATTCTCGGCTGCGTCCCCCTATGGATTGCAAGCGGCGCTGGTTCGGTGGCTCGACAGATCATGGGAACCACAGTGATCGGTGGAATGATCGCCGCCAGTGCGATTGGAATCTTCTTCGTGCCGGCTATTTTTTATGTGGTGGAAAAATGGTCCGGCGCCGGCAAGGAACCCGCTTCCGGGATCGTGCCGGCAACGCCGAGCCCGGCGCCTGGAGATTGAGATTTCCGTTAGCACGAGGAGTGGGAAAAACACGTGGAGCTGCGCACCATGAAGCCGACAAAATTGCTGATTGCGGTCTTGATCTGTGGCCTGTTCGCCGGTTGCAAAGTCGGACCCAATTACAGTCGTCCGTTGGTTCAGACTCCGACCACGTATCGCGATCTGCAAGCCAATCCCCAGCTTCAGGCTCAAGCCGCTTCCTATGCGGATCTACCGTGGTGGCAGGTCTTCCAGGATCCGAAGTTGCAAGAGCTGATTCGCACCGCCCTCAAGCAAAACTACGATTTGCAAATTGCAACCGAGCGCATCAACGCCGCTCGATCTGCGCTCGCCATCACACGCTCGAACCTGTTTCCTCAAGTCCAAGCCAACGGCAATTTCGTCGGGGGAAAAGACTCCAATTCCCGGAGCACATTCAACTTCCTGACTTTGGCGGCTGATGCCGCCTTCCAGGTGGATTTGTTCGGCCGTTTGCGTCGCGCGACGGAAGCGGCACGCGCCCAGCTCCTCGCAACCGATGCCGCCAGACAAACGGTAATACTGACGCTCGTCAGCGATGTTGCAAGCGACTACTTCGCGCTCCTGCAACTTGACTTACAACTGCAAATCACGAATGAGACGGTCAAGACACAAGTCGATTCGGTCAAACTCACTACCCTGCGCCTGCAACACGGCGTGGCCACGAAGCTGGACGTTCTCCAGGCTCAGCAAGTCCTCGACACCGCGAATGCACAGGTACCTGACTTAGAGCGGCAAATCGCTCAAGAGGAAAACGCCATCAGTATTCTGCTGGGCAATTACCCGCAGGATGTGGGGCGCGGTCTTCCTCTGATCGAGCAACCACTCCCGCCAGAAGTGCCGCCAGGATTGCCCTCCACCATCATCGAGCGCCGCCCCGACATTCGCGAGGCCGAACAAAACTTGATCGCGGCAAACGCTGAAATTGGAGTTGCCAAGGCCCAGTTCTTTCCCCAAATCGCACTAACTGGCTCTGGCGGCGGAGTCTTCGGAAGAAGCAGTCTCTTCTCCAGCTTGATGAGCTCGCAGGCCGGAATCTGGTCTTATGGCGCTCAGGTGAGCCAACCAATTTTCACGGGTGGCGCCTTGAAGGGAAATCTCCATCTGGCTGAATCGCAGGACCGGCAGGCTCTCATCGCTTACCGGCAAACCGTTCAGCTCGCTTTCGGCGATGTTTCCGATGCCTTGATCGGCTATCAGAAACTCCACCAAGTCCGGGTAGCGCAGGAGACCACGGTCAAGGACCTGCAGGATACCGTCAGTACGTCCCTCCTACGTTATCGCGGCGGCATTACCACCTACCTCGAAGTATTAGACGGCCAGCGATCGCTCTATTCCGCCGAACTCACGCTCGCCCAGGCGCGAGGCGACGAGTATCAGAGCCTCGTGCAACTCTATAGGGCACTTGGAGGGGGCTGGCAGCCATAGTCATTCGGGTAATCGCGCGCAGGCTGCCGAGCGATTCGCGTGGCCATGATTCAACGAAGTAGCATGCAATCCGAAACTCGCCGTGGATTGCTGGGCAGTCTCTGGATGCTGAAAAATCAAACTACACAGACCTGATTCAACAGGCTGAGGTGATCAACCGAGCACGAATGGCGCGAAGGGAATATTCATCGCAAATGTGAACTTCAGAATGGCTTGTTCCATGAGGGCCTAACTTGGTGGATAAAACGTAGGGTCTTTGAAGCAGGTAAAGGCCTTTCGATTGACGACCTTGGATCCGTTTTCGATATCCTCAGTTTTGTTGGCGTCCCCGACGGGATTTGAACCCGTGTTACCGCCGTGAAAGGGCGATGTCCTAGGCCAGGCTAGACGACGGGGACGATCAAAAGGCAGGCATCTCGTTTGAATCTCTGATGTTAGCAGCGCTGCTGCTGGCTGTCAAAGCTTCGTGTTCCCTGCATCGATTGCGTTTCTTCGCAACGTTCATCCGAGTGCGAGCATCTAGAATGGTCTAATGATATTGCAATTTAAACCTCCAGCGATGCCCGATCCTCTTTATTTAAGCCTCTGGTTTTCTGACTTTGAGCGCGAAGAGATGCTTCCCCATGCGCTGGCAGTGATGCGGCAGTTTCCCTTCTCCTCGACGAAACCTGGAATTACTTATCTCGCGATGCATCCCGTCTCGTGGGACGAAGCTACCATTTTTGAAGAACGCTTTCGTCCGGGAATCACTCCCGAAGCGGCCGTGCTGATCGCTTCTGATTTGCTGCACGACGACTACGCCTACGTGTTCGACGCCCACTGGGATCTCTGGATGTTCATCGAGGATAAGAAGGAATGGGTGCTGCAGCCGTCGCAAGTGAAGTTCATCGTGCATGGCACCGAGTTCGACGAGGAAACCTACAAGCAGGACGGACACGTTCAAGTCGACTTCGGTCTCGATTCGCCTTTTCTGCAAGAAGGCGTGCGCTTGACGCCAGAGAACGAAGAACACGTGCGCCAGAACGTGCAAAAGTTGGTGGACTTCACTACCAGCGTGGAAAAGAAATCGGGCGCGAGCGGCCGGTTGCTCTGGTCGGAGTCAGAAGAAAATCTTGCGCAGAAATTGATGGGGCGGCTGCAAAAAGTCCAATAAAAAACGCCGAGGGCATCAGCCCTCGGCTGTCTTTCCAACAATCTATTTCGTTCTTCCACCTTCCACTTTCAGTTTGTCACTAGCCGCCGCTTGGGCGGCCGCCAGTCTGGCCGTCAGCACGCGGAAGGGTGAGCACGAAACATAGTTCAGTCCCACCTGGTAGCAGAACTCCACGGATGATGGCTCTCCGCCGTGCTCTCCGCAGATTCCTACTTTCAGCTTGGGACGCGTCTTGCGCCCGCGCTCCGTCGCCATGCGGACCAGTTGTCCGACGCCTTCACGATCAAGGACGGCGAAGGGATCCTGCTTCAGAATTCCCTCTTCCAGATACGTCGGCAGGACTTTGTTGAAGTCGTCACGCGAAATGCCCATGGTGGTCTGCGTGAGATCGTTGGTGCCGAATGAGAAGAACTCGGCTTCTTTCGCGATCTCATCGGCCACCAAAGCCGCGCGCGGTAACTCGATCATGGTGCCGACAAGATAGTCGACGCGATGCTCTTTCTCGGCGAAGACTTCTTCGGCCACGCGACGCACGATCGCTCCCTGGTTCGCCATCTCTTTCAATGTGGCGGTCAGAGGGATCATCACTTCCGGGTAAACCTTGACTCCGTCTTTCGAAACCGCAACCGCGGCTTCGAAGATGGCGCGCGCTTGCATCTCGGTGATCTCGGGATAGGTGATGCCCAAGCGGCAGCCACGATGCCCGAGCATGGGATTGATTTCGTGCAGTTGCTCGACGCGCTTCAACAGTTCGGGCAAGACCCTTTTCAAGTCGCCGACGCCTTTCACACGATAGTCGCGATATCTCTCAACCAGTTCTTTCTTCTGTTTGGTGTCGGCGTAGGGCAGAGTCGCGATATCGACCATCAGGTTTTCGCGGCTGGGGAGAAATTCGTGCAGTGGCGGATCGAGCGTGCGGATAGTGACCGGGAAACCGTCCATCGCGCGGAAGACACCGATAAAATCTTCCCGCTGCATGGGCAGCAACTTCTTCAGCGCGGCGCGCCTATCTTTTTCGTTGTTGGCGAGAATCATGGCCCGCATGTGCGGAATTTTCTTCTCTCCAAAGAACATATGCTCGGTGCGGCAGAGCCCAATCCCTTCAGCCCCAAACGCCCTCGCTTGAATCGCATCACGCGGAATGTCAGCATTCGCGCGCACGCCAATCGTGCGGTACGGATCGGCCCATGCCATAAACTTCAACATTTCCGGATCGTCTGGCTTTGGCGGCAGGGTGTTGAGCCTGCCTTTAATTACGCGACCCGTGGTGCCATCGAGCGAAATCCAATCGCCTGCTTTGAACACCTGTCCCTTCACGCGCATCTCGCGAGCCTTTTCGTTGACTTCGATATCGCCTGCTCCAGCCACGCAGCACTTGCCCATGCCACGCGTAACCACAGCGGCGTGACTGGTCATGCCTCCGCGCGAAGTCAGAATGCCCTTGGCCACTTCCATGCCGTGAATGTCTTCAGGGGTGGTTTCAGAGCGCACCAGAATCACGGGGACATCCTTACCGTGTCCAGCTTTCTCGACCGCTTCATCGGCGGTGAAGACGATCTGGCCGACGGCGGCTCCCGGCGATGCTGGAAGACCTTTCGCCAGCACTTCGACTTTCCCTTTTTCATCGAGACGCGGAACCAGGAAGTCGTAGAGTTGATTGGGATCGACACGGAAGATGGCTTCGTCTTTCGTGATCAGCCCTTCGTCCACCATCTGCAACGCCACGCGAACGGCGGCGAGTCCTGTACGCTTGCCGTTGCGAGTTTGCAGCATGTAGAGCTTGCCATCCTGAATGGTGAACTCGAAATCCTGCATGTCTTTGTAGTGCTTCTCCAACCGCGTGGTGATTTCGCGCAGCTGGTTGTAGACATCGGGCATGATCTTCTCGAGTTCGAGGATGTGCACCGGTGTACGTACACCGGAAACCACGTCTTCACCCTGCGCGTTCAGCAAGAATTCTCCGTAGAACTCTTTGTTGCCGTTCGCAGGATTGCGGGTGAAGCCTACGCCCGTGCCGCTGGTCTCCCCGAGGTTGCCGTAGACCATGGCCTGCACGTTAACTGCTGTGCCGAGATCGTCCGAGATATTGTTGATGCGGCGATAGTGCTTGGCGCGATCGTTCTGCCAGGAGCGGAACACCGCGTCCCTCGCCATCACCAACTGCTCCTGCGGATTCTGCGGGAACTCCTGCTTGGCATGTTTCTTGACAACTTTCTTATAGTCTTCGATGACTTCCTTCAAAGCCTTGGCATCGAGATCGGTGTCGAGCTTGGCTTTTTTCTGTTTCTTCTTGGCCTCGAACACTTCATCGAAGGCTTCTTTCGGAATTTCGAGCACGACGTTACCGAACATCTGAATCAGACGGCGGTAGGAATCGTTCGCGAAACGCGGATTGTTGCTCCGCTTGGCGAGCGCTTCAACGCTCTCGTCGGTGAGGCCGAGGTTGAGGATGGTGTCCATCATGCCGGGCATGGAAAACTTCGCCCCCGAGCGCACGCTGACCAGCAAGGGATTCTCGCCCTTGCCGAGGCGCTGGCCTTGCAATTGTTCAAGCTGCTTCAGCGCCTGTTCCATCTGGCGATCGACTTCGACCGATACTTTGTTGTTGCGCATGTATTCGCGGCAAGCTTCGGTCTGGATGGTGAATCCGGGAGGCACGGGAAGGCCCGCGTTGGTCATCTCAGCGAGGCCGGCGCCTTTGCCGCCAAGATCGTCTTTCATCTTGCCGTTGCCATCGGCCTTGCCGCCGCCGAAGAAGTAAACATATTTGGTGGTGGATTTCTTGTCGGTTTTTTCGATCTCGGTACCGGGCATAGTGGTTGTCGCCATGATATGAGTCCTTTACTGGTGAATTTCGTAACGCCGGCGTCCCGCCGGCCAATGCATAAATCTTTGTCGCCTCGAGCGAAGCGAAGCGACGTGGGTTACGCCTTCCCTTCAGTCACAATCTCCGAAAAATCCGCGATCGTCGAAAACTCACTCAAAAGTCTCTGCAACAGCGCCAGCCGGTTTGCGCGGACTTTTTCGTCATCGACCATGACCATCACTTTGTCGAAGAACGCGTCTACCGGTTCGCGCGCCGCCGAAAGCGCCAGCAACGCGCCGCGATAGTCTTTCTTTTTCTGCTGCTCCTGAACTTTCGGGACGGTTCGCTCAATGAACTCCGCCAGCGTCTTTTCCTCAGCCGAACATCCCGCCATCGATTCAAAGCCCGGCGCGATCTCACTCTTCTTCTCTTCCGCCTGGCGCAGGATGTTCCGGGTGCGCTTGCAGGCCGCGGCAATGGACTGGAACTCCGGCATTGAAAATACTTCCTTCAGCGCCTGTGCCCGCGCCACCGCATCCACTACGTCGTCCGCGCCCACGGCCAACACCGCGTTTACCACGTCATAGCGGAAGCCCTGTACCTCGCGTAAATAGAATTCCAACCGTTCGCGGAAGAACGCAGCGACGGCCTTTGGGAAATCAACCTTCGCCGAAAACTTCTTCTCGGCTTCCGACCCGCGATAAGCCTCGCGCGCATCGACAAACAAAGGCGTCAGGGGAATCGGCAACTTGTATTCCGCAATCATCTTCACGATCCCATTGGCCTGCCGCCGCAGGGCGAAAGGATCTTTCGAGCCGCTGGGAATCAAGCCCAACGCGAACATCCCCGCGATGCTATCGGCCTTGTCGCCGATCGAGAGCACCGCTCCTTCAACCGAACGCGGCACCGAGTCTTCCATCGACTCGGGTTTGTATTGATCGTAGATCGCGTCTGCAATATAGAACCGCGTGGCCTCGGGCAACTCGGAATCAAGTTGCTGCACCCGCGCATAGAGTCCGCCGACGATTCCCTGCAGTTCGGTGAACTCTTTTACGAGTTCGGTCGTGAGGTCCGTTTTCGCGAGGTACGCGGCTTTGTGAACCACGCCGGGACGAATGGCCATGCCGTGCTGCCTCACGATTTCGCACAGCCAACTGCACAACCGCTGCATACGCAGCGTTTTCTCGTGGTATGTTCCCAGATCTTTCTGGAACGTCACGTTCTTCAGCAACTCCACACGCTCGCGCAAGGAGTGCTTCTGATCGGTCTGCCAGAAGAAACGAGCATCGTTGAAGCGCGCGCGTAGCACACGCTCGTGGCCGTGGCGAATGATGCCTTGCGGCATCACCATCGGTATTCAAGGACCGCGAGAAAGTTCGGCAGCAGCTTATGATCTGCATCTTCGATCGCGAAATAGTTCTGGTGATCACGCATCACCGTGACCAAAACTTCTTCCGGCAGCGCGAGGAATTCCGCTTCGAAACTGCCCAGGATCACCGATGGAAATTCCGTCAGGTTGACGACTTTCGCGAGCAAGGGATCATCGTCGCGCCAGCGTACTCCGGGAATGGTTCGGGTTGCAGCGTCGAGCGCTTTGCGGATCTGGTATTCCCGCGCCTCGCGTCCTAAAACTTTGGCCTGCTTCAAGGTCTCGATGTAAGCTGTGGCTTCTGGAATCTGGACCGCGCCATCCGCCAATATGCGATGTCCGCGCGAAATACTTCCGGCATGTACCCCGTCAAACTCCAGCGGAATCACCTGCCCATCGAGCATTGCCACCAGCCAGCGCACGGGACGCACAAACTTCTCGGTTGGCTTCCGCCAGTACATGTTCTTGGGCCAGTAAATCGCCGCGATTTCCTTGGGCAAAGCCTCGGCCAGAATCTCTGACGCCGTTCTTCCCTTCTTGGTCACTTGAGCGGTGAGGTATTCGCCCTTGGGAGTGGTCACTCGCGAGAGTTGCGAGACATCGACCCCGGCCTTTTTGGCAAAGGCATGCGCTGCCGGAGTCGGTTGTCCATCTTTGAAGGCCACGCTCACGGATGGACCATTCACCTGCTCGGTCACATCCGCCTGTGATACCGATACGGGGGCGCTCACACTCAAGCGGCGCGGGGTAGACAGGGCAGAGACGGCTGCGGCGCTACCCAGCGACTCGCGCGCCAGCAGTTCGCCCACACGCGTGGCTAGGTCCGCCTGCGCGGCGTCGATCATGCGCGCGGGGATTTCTTCACAACCGATTTCGAGTAGAAAGTCAGGCATGCGGAAGACACCCTATTTTCGCAGATATTCCCGGGGATCGAATGTGAGCCGCGTCACAGGAAACGAGACTCGCGGTTGAAAAGACTGAGCCTTAGGACCCCACCGGGGCCATCTTTCTCTTTTCTTAATTCTAGGCTTTTTCTGGTCCGCAGGTTCTTCTTCGTCTTTTGATTCGCTCGCCGGAGCCTGCTGGTCGACCCAGGCCTTGGCAATTCCCACCGCAAGCGCCCTCACTCGAGCAATGACGCCGACACGTTCCGTGACAGAAATCGCCCCGCGCGCGTCGAGAATGTTGAAAAGATGCGAGCACTTCAAGCAAAGATCGTAGGCGGCCAGCAAGGGAAACCGCCGCTTGTCGAATTCCGCATGCCCTGTCTTTGTGCCGTCCTCTGCGACAAGGTGCGGACTCTGATTCCCCGCGTATCGCGACAATAGCTCTCTGCACTCGGACTCGCACAGATCAAAATGCTTCCAGGTCTTCTCCACATCGGCGAACTCAAAGTTGTACACGGAAAATTGCAACTCATCCGCGAGCCGCACGTCGCCATAGGTCATGGTATGCCCGGTGACCGGGTCGCGCGCCCACACGATGTCATAAATGCTGTCAGCATCCTGCAGAAACGCGGCGATGCGCTCGAGGCCGTAGGTCAACTCCGCCGAAATCGGATCGAGATCGACTCCCCCGCACTGCTGGAAGTAGGTAAACTGTGTGATCTCGAGCCCGTCGAGCATCACCTGCCATCCAATGCCCCACGCGCCCAGTGTTGGAGATTCCCAGTTGTCTTCTTCGAACTTGATGTCGTGCTGGTGCAGGTCGATGCCGATCGCTCCCAGCGATTCCAGATAAAGCTCCTGCACATTCTCCGGCGGAGGCTTCAGGATCACCTGTAACTGGGTGTGCTTAAAAAGCCGGTTGGGATTCTCGCCGTAACGCCCGTCGGCCGGACGCCGCGACGGCTGCACATACGCCACCTTGTAGGGATTCGGCCCTAGCACCCGCAGAAACGTCTCGGGCGCCATCGTGCCCGCGCCGACTTCGACGTCGTAAGGCTGCTGCAACACGCATCCGCGCTCGGCCCAGAACGTCTGCAGACGAAGGATGAGTTCCTGAAAGGTAAGCGGATTGGGCTTGGCTGGATTCACTGTATTGTTCGGGAGCTCAGGGTTAATCAGTGATTGTAATGGAAGGAGTGGGGGGACGTCAGCAAGGCAGCCGGGAATGAACTGGGATCTGGGGTCGTTGCTGTGTTCACTATTGCGCGACTTCCACTGTGAGCTTTAAGCCCACAGCCTTTGCTACGGCAACAAGAGTGGAAAGGCGTGGATTTCCTCGCTCAGACAAAGCACGATAAAGCGCCTCGCGCTGGATACCGGCTGCTTTGGCAACTTTGGCAATGCCTCCGCGCGCTTCCGCAATTCGGCGCAAGGCAATCAGGAGCACCTTCGGTTCGGAGTCGTCCTCGATTGCCGCTCTCAGATATTCGGCGGCAAATTCTGGATTGTCGCGCAGTTCCCGAACCGTGGCTTCATCGTGAGATACGCTGGCTTTGCGTTTCATGGTTCCCTCTGACGATAGTCTTCCAGGTACTCGAGTGCTTTCTTGAGATCGGATGCTTGTCGACTCTTGTCACCGCCGCAAATCAGCAGGACCCGCCGCCTGCCGAGCATTGCGTAGTAAATCCGAAATCCAGGGCCCCAATCAATTCGGAGTTCCGACAGGCCATTCTGTAAAGACTTGCAATCGCCGAAATTCCCTAGTGCAAGTCGGTCGATGCGAGCCGTGATCTTGGCTCGTGTGCGGAGATCCTTCAGATTCTCCAACCAGTGCCCTAAGATATCTCGGCCGTTTGCAGCTGTATAGCGCCGCAGATCGATTTCATCTTTCATTGTAACCTATAAGTTACATAACCCCCCCTAGAGCTTCTCCAGCATCCCCGCGGTCACCAACTTCTTCTCAATATGCCGCTGTAAGATCTGCATCAGAAATTTGCGCAGATCGGCTCCCAGCCCCTTCGGCCAGGTAACTCCCGCGAAGGTCTCTACCGGAGCGCGAAACATCTTCGCCGCTAGCCCACGCGAATCGGCAGAAATTTCAGACGACGCGAGCCGCTTATCGTCGATGCACATCAGCCCGTCGGCCAGCACGTGATGGAAGGCTCGGCTCCCGTTCAAACTACGTCCACACACGATGCACTCGGTCAAATCGGGTAGATAGCCCATCAGACGCGTCATCCACAGGTCGAAGTAGGTGACGGGCATCCAGATTTCCGGACCTTTTAACGCGTGCGTCACGGAAAGTGCCAACCGGAAGACCGCATCGTTGGCCTCTCGGTCGGGCAGCAATTCGTCTAGCAGTTCGGCGACATGCGCCAAGGCAACCGCCCGCGGATAGGTCACCTCGGTCGACATGGGCGAGTCAATCACTTCGCAGGAATCGAGCCGCGTCAATTCCTGCCGCTCTTTGTCGGCATAGAGCGCCTTGACGTAGGTCAGCGGCTCGAGCGCGCCGCCGAAGCGCCGCTTCGATTTCTTCGCCGAACGCGCCACGCCGCGCACCTTGCCCTCCTGCCGGGTGAACAACGTCACCAGCAGATCCGCCTCCCGCAAGGGATACGTGCGTAACACCAGCGCTTCTGATTCTTTCAGAGCCATCAGCTTTCAGCTCTCAGCTTTCAGTAAGAATGCAAATAAAAAAGGCGCACGGCGGAGACCCGCCACGTGCGCCTTTGATCTTGCACTGAGAGCTGACGGCTGACAGCTACCGTCCGTAATAGGCCGCGTTGCGCTCGGTGAACGCCTTCCACTTTTCCGGCAGATCGTCGAGCGCGAAAATCGCCGACACCGGACACACCGGCACGCAGGCTCCACAGTCGATGCACTCTACGGGATCGATATACAGCATCTCTTCGCCCGCGTGCGCTTCTTCGTCCTTCTTGGGATGAATACAGTCCACCGGGCAAGCATCCACACAGGCGGTGTCTTTGGTCCCGATGCAGGGTTCTGCGATTACATATGCCATGAGTTGTTTGTCTCCCTAAACGTAGTGCGGAACTCTTAAGAACCGCACATTCTAGCAAGAATGCCTCTCACCGTACAGCACTCTGCAGTGAAAACCGCGAACTACGCCCCAACCAGTTCCCGTTCCGCGCTGGGCTGATATTCCACGATATACCCGGCCACCGCGCTTGCCGCCACTGTCAGCGGAGATGCCAGATACATCTGCCCGGGACCGCTGCGTCCCGGAAAATTGCGGTTCTGCGCGCTGATCACAATCTGATCAGGACGCGTCGACACCCCCGGCCCGGCATTGATGCAGGCCCCGCAACTGGGTTCTATCACGATTGCGCCGGCCTTCTGGAAAATCTCAAGATAGCCCTTGCGTATGCAGTATTCGCGGGTTTCCTGCGATCCGAACTGGATATAGAACTTCACCGAATCAGCCACTCGCTTGCCGTGTTTCAGCGCGTCGGCCAGTACGGCAGCGTACATATCCATATCTTCGTTCTTGCCCGCGGTGCAGGTGCCTCCGTAAGCCAACTCGACCGGCACGGGAGTATTCAACTCGCGGATGAACTTCCCATTTCCGGGATCGCCCGGAGTCGCCACCATGGGAGTAATCTCAGCCGCGTCCAGCTCGATGACCTGGGCATACTGGGCATTCGGGTCGCTTTGCAGTCCGGCAATCATCGCCTCGGCCTGGTCACGTTTCATGCCACGCCGCTCCACCAGAAAATCGACTGCTTTCTGGTCAGGCGCGACGATTCCAGTGAAGCCGCCAATTTCGGCCGCCATGTTCGCCATGGTGGCGCGCTCGTCCACGCTCAGGGCTTCAACCGCCTCCCCGGAATACTCCATCACCTTGGCCAGAGCCTTGCCGCTGCGCACGTAGTCGAGCGCCAGGATTTTCAGAATAAAATCTTTCGCTGTGACGTTCGGCTGCTTCTTGCCGCGAATGATGATCTTCACCGACTCCGGAACCTTCACCCGCACATCTTTCGTGATCCACGAATTGAAGACATCGGTCGTGCCAATGCCGAACGCCACGCAGCCGATCGCACCCACGTGCGGAGTGTGCGAGTCCGAGCCGACGTTTACCTGCCCCGGCAGCGCGTAGGACTCGAGCATCACCGAATGGCAGATGCCCTCCGAGCCTTTGCGATCGGTCAACTCCCCGTGCAGCTTGATGCCCTGGGCCTTGGCGAAATCCTGCTGCTTGAACTTGAGCTGCGTCGCCAGGTCGAGCAGCCCCATCTTCTTTTTCTCTTCGGAAATCACTTCGTCGAGAAAGGTCAGGTGATCGCGGAAGAAGCGAATGCTCGACGCGTCGTTCACCGGAACATCTTTGCCCACGAACTGCTCATAGAAAATGGCTGCCATCGGCGTCACATATTCGTGACTAAAACGCAGATCGACGCGGGTAAATCCGCTGTCGCCGGGATTCACGGCCTCGACTCCGACCTTGCCGTCGGCCCCAACCATATGCCGCGCGAAGATCTTTTCCGCCACGGTCATGGGACGCTTCTTGGTCTCAATCGGCGGAAGAAATACCTTGCCCTGCATACGAGCGACGTTGAACGGGAACAGCCCGCCGTACTCGATCACCTGCCGCGTAATCTCATCTTCGCCCTGGGTGAATTCCGAGAGAGGAATCTCTTCGCCGGCGCGGATGCGATCAATCAACGAGAAATTGGTGGAGGTCAGCACGCCCAAATTCTGACAATTCTGCTTGTAAATGCGCTCGATGTTTTCGGCGATGACAACTTTGATGCCGGCGCACATCTCGGCATAAGGAGACTGCTCGCGGCTCGATCCCTTGCCCCGGCGCTTGCCGCTCACCGCCGCCACGAATCCGCCGCGCTTCACGTCTCCGCGCTGGATGGGAATTTCGTTGCCGCACTTCAGCCCGAGATAAGGAATCTCGCCGAGCGTCTGATCGAAATAGAAACAAAGATGCGCGGGAGTGATCTCGTCGGTCGAAATGTCATCGCGCAGCTTGGGATTATTTTCCGGATGCTTGGTGTCCCACGCGAGATCTTCGCCGGCCAGCTGCCGGCGAATCAACGCCGGGTCTTCGGTCAAGAAACAAGATGCGCCCCTTAAGCCGCACTTGCTCAGGACGCTTTTCAATCTTCCGGTCAAGCAATGAATTGTTCACGAGAGAACCCTGTGTGAAATTAAGGGAGCGCGCCGACGCAGGACGCATGCCATATCCCCAGTGCATCTATTGTAACGCGTAAGTTAGGTCTGAGGTCTGAAGCCCCGGGTTCCGTATCAGGGCACGCCTTCAGGCGCTGTGGCAAGACGATGCCAGCGCCTAAAGGCGAGAGGCAACAGCAACAAATGGCACGCCTGAAGGCGTGCCCTGGTACGAATCAACAATGCAGCCATAAGGCTGAGGTCCGAGGTCCGAAGTCCGCTCTAATGACTCCGAACGTACTTCTCGCCTGCCGGAATCGCCACCGCCAACTGATTCTCTTTCGGCGGCAGAGGGCAGGTTGCATAAGGCGTGACAGCACACGGCGGGTTGTAAGCCTCGTTGAAATCGAGCACGACCATCCCATTCGCTACGGCATCGGTCTGCAAAAATCTTCCCGGAGGATACGTCTCCGTCTTGCTGGTCAGATCTTTGAAGATGAAAAACAGTCCTTCTTTAGGATCTCCGCCCAGTGCTTGCAAAGTGATCTCTTGACCGTTGATCTTGAAACGAGCTTCGCCAGCCACCGGAGTCGGAGTGATATCCCCCAGCACATTGGGAACATCGACAGTCTTCTTGCCATCCGAGGGAATCCAGGTCGCGGTGACCTTGAACACCGGATTCAGCGGAAAGAATTCTGCGCCGCGATAATTCTTTACCGCCGGGCTATCGAGATCTTTCACGCGAATGCCGACGCGGTCACCGCGCTCGAATCACGTGCATGCGCAGCGTTCCCAATTCGATCTCACTCGGATGTCCCGTCCGGTCCGAGTCGAGTCTTCGCCGTGGTCGCCGGTTTGCCGTTGATCGTGGCGGTCACTCCGGACGCGAACTTTACGGACACGTCTTTGCCTTCCAGAACGAAGCTGCCGCCTTTGGCGGGAGAGGAATTCTTCGGCAGCACAAACGCGTTCCCCGAGTCTGAGCCGAAGGTATTTTCCCCGGGCTTCAGCCAGAACAATCCCGCCAGAGGCAGCCAGTTCTGCTTGAGGTCCTCCGCCAGTTCGGCCTTCCACTTTTCGACCGAAGCCTGATAAGCGGGATCGACAACAGGACCCTTCTGCGCCGAAGCCAGCGCAGCGGCAAGAATCAATCCGACAACGACGAGCATTCGTCTCATAACTTAGCGCCCTTTGCGGTTAAAGGCTTTCTTATCCCCGGAACGCCCGCGGATCGGGCAAAGGCTCCAACCCGCGCCCCGCAAATACAGCCTCGAACTCACTCAGCATCGCGTCATGCACGATCCCATTGGTGGCGACGGTCTCGCGGCTGTTAAGCTGAAACTCGCCGCCGTGAAAATCGCTCACCTTGCCGCCCGCTTCTTCCACAAGCAGCACCCCCGCCGCTGTGTCCCAAGGATTCAGATTGAACTCCCAGAACCCGTCGAAGCGTCCAGCCGCAACCGAAGCCAGATCGAGCGCTGCAGACCCGGCCCGTCTTACACCGTGAGTCCTCAAGGTGATCTGATGATAGAAAAAAATGTTGGGATTCTTGTGGCGCTTGTGGCTGGGAAATCCGGTCGCCACCAGGCATTCGGCCAGTTTCGCAGTCTTCGAAACGTGAATCTTCTCGCCGTTCAGGTACGCGCCGCTTCCCCGCTCCGCGGAAAACAACTCGGGACGCGTCGGATCGTACACCACTCCGGCGATGCGCCGCCCTTTGTGTTCCAGGGCCATTGAAATACAAAACACGGGGAAGCCGTGTGCAAAGTTGGTTGTGCCGTCCAGCGGATCGATATACCAGCGGTAGTCGCTGCCGGTCTCAATGCGCGCGCCTTCTTCTCCCACCACATCGTGCGAAGGCCAGCGGCTGCGCAGACGCTCGAGGATGAGCGCCTCAGATTTCCTGTCAGCAATCGTGACCAGATCGGCTTCGCCCTTGTACTCGACCTTCACATGCTGATGGAAGTAATCCATCAACAACACGCCGGCCTCGCGTGCGATCTCAGACATCGCGGGAACGAACTCGCCGGAATTGTTAGGCGTGGTCATCAGGGAATGTCTGTTCTCCGCGATCTCCGCGGCGTTTCTGTGCGTCCTCTGCGTTCAAAGACTTTTAGGTGCTGAGAGCGCAAATGAGACTCGCGGAGCGCGCACAGAAAGCTCCGCTACTTCCGCTTTCCGCCGTCCTCGGCGATGTACATGATCTCGTGCTTGAAGATGAAAAGATTAGGCTGGTCTTCCCGCGTGAGCCGAACCATGTTCTTGTCGTAGTACTCGATCCAGCCGCGCACCACTTCGCCGTCCGACAACTTGATGCTGACGGGCTTCTGTTTTTCCCCCAACAATTTCAGGTACGCAGCTTCCTCCGAGGTCTCCTCCGGAGGCACCGAGCGTCCTTTACGCATGGCACCGGGCATTCCCTGTCCGTGAAAAGGCATGCAGGCATTTTACACGGGGCAAGTTTGCGGAAATTGCACAGGAGGGGACGGGCGGATAACGCATCCCCTTAGTTCACGTCATCCCGAAAGCCGGCAGCCAGCCGAGGGATCTGGCGCGGATCGACGCTGCAAGGAGGTAATGGTGGGCTCAGGATGCGTCATCGGGAGCACACGCGCCGCCTAGAATCTCACCCGCAACCCGAACTCAATCACCCGCGGAGACCCCAAACTGAACACGCCGCTCCCCAGCCCAATCCTGTCCGAATTGCGCTGGGCATAGGTAGTGCTGTTCAACGCGCCAGGATTGGCGTTCCCCGAGGTATTCAGAATCTGCGATAGCGGATTGTTCGCTCCGTCGAAATTCGCGAAGTTGAACACATTGAAGATCGAAACGCTCGGGGTGATTACAAAACGCTCGCGCACCCGGTAATCCCAGTCCAGGGTGATGTCGGTGCTGCGCAGCGGGCTCAGCCCCTGCTGTCCCATGGGTGCCGCGTTCAACGGTTGCTCTACGCCTTGCAGCGCTGATAACTGGCCAAAGTTAAAGATGTTCGCCCGAATCAGCGCTGCTCCCGCGGGGGTCGCCCCCAAATGCGCGTTATAAAGCTGAATCGTGCTGTTGATGTTGTTGCCGTACGACGTGCCGCCTAAGGCGCCCAGGTTCGTTCCCGGTATCGGATCGCCCAGCGGATATACGACACTGCCGTCGCCCGACCCGTCGCCAGTTGCGTCGGTGACAAAAATCCCTCCCGGCTTGCCGGTCGTCGGCAGCAAAAGGTTCGACGGCAGCGCGGCGTAAAAGTGCGACATCAAACTCAAATGCAGCGAGTACGGAAGCTGCAGTATGGTTCCAAACGAAAGCTGATGCTTGCGATTGAGCGCGTTCGGTCCAAAGAACGCCGTAGGTTGAACATTGTCCGTCGCTGCAGTTCACGTAGTCGCTGTCCTGCGCGGTCGACTGCAGCTTCGACAACGTATATACCGCCACCATATTGATGGCGCTGACCATCTTGCCCGGACGCGCAATGTTCTGGTTGAACTTGATCTGCAGGCCGTTGTACACCGAACGTCCGCTGGGAAACAGCATCTGGTTGGTGCCAAGATTCGGATTTACTCCGGGGAACGCCGCGTTCGGGCACGGCGCGCCACCACAAAACGAGTTCCCCGAATCCAGCCCGTTCGCCGCGAAGTCTCCGATGCTGGCATTGGGCACCTGCGCCAGATAACAACTGATCGCCGTCTGCGAAATCGCGCCCGCCACAATTCCACCCGCAGGCAAGCAACTGGGAGCGTTCGCCGCCAGCGTCGCCGTAATCGCATTCAGCGCATTTTGCGTGTTCAGGTAACGCGCATCGCCCACGTGGTTCACATCCACACCCAGCAGCGTGTGCGTCTCCACGTTATGCATAAAGTCGATACTGATCACCGTTCCCGGCCGTAACTCATGCTGCGCGCCGATGTTGATCTGCGTCGTCCGCGGAGTCTGATATTGGGGAAACAACGGAGCCGTGCGCGTCCCATTGATCGTCGAAGTCAGCGAGTTCCCGATGTATCCCGGATTGCCAGCTCCCGCATTGTTCGACGTCGCCGCTTGATACTGCTGTTGCAGCAGCGCGATCTGCGACTCCACGGTGCCGACCGGCTGTCCGCAGAACGTCGGCGTGATCGGAGTGCTGGTACCCGGCAGCGTGAACGTCTGCGCCACACCGTTGATGCAGGCCTGCTGCGTCAGTCCGAATTGCCCATTCGCCACGCGCGCGGCGCGATCGAACGCCAGGTTATTCCACAAATTGTTTTCGTAGAACAACCCAATGCCGCCACGAACCACCGTCTTCCCGTTGCCAGTCGGATCCCACGCAATCCCCGCCTGCGGACCGAAATTCATGTTGGACTGCTTCACCTGATTGCCAAAACCCGGCCCGTACTGATTGAGCGCCGAGACCGCCGCGAGGTCGCTATCGGTTCTTGCGGTGTCGCGCTGGTACCGCAAGGCATAATTCAGCGTGATGTTGTGCCGCAGCTTCCACGAGTCGCCCGCGTAGGCAAGCAACCGGTTGTCGGGCCCGAATCCTCCGCCCGGAAATCCAAACGCCGACTTCTCGGATGCGAATCCCTGCCCGTTCCCCAGAATCACATTCTGCGCAAGGTAGTCGAGTGGGTTCGGATCGGTCCCCGCCAGTGCATTCACGGCCGGAGCCGCTCCCAGATAACTTGAATATCCGCCTACCTGAACGCGGCTGTAACCCACGCCAAATCGCACCAGATGGCCGCGATAGACCCGACCCACATCCCACTTGATCTCGTAATTCGACTGGATGGCCACCTGCGGCGCCAGAGGACTCGGCCCCGAACAGAACTGATTGACGCCCGGAGTGCGGCAGCTCGGATCGTTCCCAATCGCCAGTTCCAGCTGCGGCGCGGGATTGAAAACGCTGCTCCCCGTCACCGCATCGGCAACGTGGTCGTGAAACTTCATGTATCCGAAGCGCAGGCTGTGGGTGTAAACGCCGGTGGTGAAGTCCAACCCCAAAGTCTGCGTAGGAGTCGCACTCACGTTGGTGACGGGCTGAAAGCTGGTAGGAAGTGTGGCAAACGTGGCGCGATTGCCGTCGTACGAAAAGCGATAGAAGAATCGGTAGTTGTTCGGCTTGATCAGCCAATCCAGCCGCCCGCTGCCCTCGGTCTGGCGCAAGGGAGCGTTGTAGTTGCCCGCCAGCTGGGTGAACGGCGCGTTTGGCAGGACCGGCATCGTCAAGTTCTGGTGTATTCGCTCGGCAGCAACGAAGATGAAGAGCTTGTCTTGAATGAGCGGACCGCCAAAGCTTCCCCCAAACTGATTCTTCTGAAAAGGGTTGTCGTTGCCCCCGGGTAACGCCGCCGCAACCTTGTGATCGCGGAACAGGTAGAACCCCTGCCCGTGATACTCCTTGCTCCCCGAGCGCGTCACCACATTCACGGTGCCTGCTCCCGTTAACTCGGTCGAGGGGTCGAGAAACGCCTGCTGCATATTGAATTCGCGAATCGCGCTCAGCGGGATGTTCTGCGTGCTTCCGCCCGCCTTTTCGTCGCCCACTCCGATGCCGTCCACCGAAACCAGTCCCGACCTTCCCCACCGGCTGCCAAAAGAAACGGCAGTCGTGCCGTTTTTGGTCGCCGACAAAAGGCTGCCATCCTGAATCTGCACACCGGGTTCGAGCGTCGCCAACTGCGCGAAGTTGCGTCCGTTGACCGGCAAGCCATTGACCTGCGCCGCCGTGATCACACCTTGCACGGTAGGCTGCTCGCCATAAATCTGGACATCGGTTTGCGGAATGGGCACCTTGTTCTCGGCCCGCACGAACAGCTTCACGTCCAGTCCGCGCGTAATACCGACCTGCACCAGAATCGTCGCTTGTTCCGTCTGGAAGCCCTTGGCCTCCAGCTTGACGTCGTAGTAGCCGGGAATGAGCGCGCCGGAAGTGTAGAGGCCTGAAGGATTGGTGCTGCGCTCGCGAACCGCGCCGGTGGCCTTACTGGTGAAGGTGATTTTGACGGCATTCAGCGCGCCACCCCGCGGATCGGTGATCCTGCCCTGAATGCTGCCTGTCGCCAGGGTGGTCTGCGCCCAGATGGGTTGCCCCAGAAATAATGCGCTCAGGAAAGCGAGTATTAGAAAGAACCGCGTTCTCATAAGAAATCGAAGAGCAGGATTCAAAATCATTCCCTTTCCGCGGCGCACTCCATTCCCAGTCTCCCGGCAGGGAGCGCGCATAGTCTCTCAACTGAACAGGGGATTCAGACCAACCGGTTCGATCCGCTGCCCGAACTTTTGACTGTCCAAGATTGTTAGAGCCAACATTCTATACGCAGCCGTGACTTACGTGGCAACGGGCGCCGTTCGCGACGCGAGCGCCGTCAAACCAAAACCGCAGAGGACGCAGGGGACGCAGTGAATTTTAAGGTTTTTCCTCAATAACCTCGGCGTCCTCAGCGTCCTCGGCGGTTTTCATTTCCGGATATCGGCGTCCTCCGCGGTTTTCATTTCCCGACTTCGCCGAAGCCACAATCCCCTAGTGCGACTTCGAAGTGTAATACCCGGTCCGGTGATGCACCTTATATCCCGCATCCTCGGGCATCGCATCCACCTTCACTTCAATCCGGCGGAAGTCCGATTCCGAAAGTCTTTGCGACGGGTAATAACCCAGCAAGTACTGCGTCCTCAGCTCGTCGCTGATCTTTTGAAAGGCCGTATCGATCTGCGCGATCGAATCCGCATAGAAATATTTGCCGCCTGTGTCTTCCGATAACTGGATCAGCGCATGTTCGCCGCCCGTATCGCGCCCCGCGCTTGCCTCAATCGGCACAATAATGACGCTATAGACGATCGCCTCGGCCTCTTGCGCGGCTCGAAGCGCTTCTTTGTAGTCCACCCGGCTCACCGTGTCTCCTCCATCGGTGATCACCACCATCACTTTTCTTCCCTGTTGCGTCTCTAGCGCACGCGAGCCGAGATAGAGCGCGTCATACAGCGCCGTGGCCGATCCCTGCCGCACATGGTTGATGCCGGTATCAATCCGCTTCAGATCGCTGGTGAAGGGCGTGACCTCTTCGACAATTTCGCTGAACTGATAAAGACAGAGCGCGTCGACCGGACGCAGGATAGCGTGCGCGAACCTCCGCGCCGAGCTCAACTCGAGCGGGAGATCTTTCTTAGTGCTCAGGCTGGTGTCGATGGCCATCACGATCGACAAGGGGATGGCCGACTCTTTATCGAAGACCGCAATCTTCTGCTCGCGGCCATCTTCGAAAACGTGGAAATTGTCTTTCTGCAGGCTGGGCACCGGAGCCCCATGCCCGTCGGTGACCGTCGTGAAAACACTGACCAGCTTGACGTTAACTTTAATTGTGCTGTTGGCGTCTTCAGCGGGAGGCGCCGACGGAGGCTTTGGCACAGGCCTCGGCGCCTGCGCCAGGCACAGAACCGTCCCCGTGAACATCAAGAAGAAAATCAGGGCTTTCATCGGGAAACAAATCACTTAGATGCAGACTTTTCCGTGGAAATGCCTTCGGCCCGACGAATCTCCGCGGGAAAAGGTTCACCGTCGGCCCAAACCGTCCCATCCTCGAAATGCTCCTTCTTCCAGATGGGAACTGTCTTCTTAAGCGTATCGATCACCCAGCGGCAGGCATCGAAGGCAGCCGCCCGATGCGCCGAGGCCACCACGATCAAGACGCTGGTCTCGCCAATCTCCAATCGGCCGAGACGATGGACGATGCGGACATCCCTCACGCCAAACTGCTGCATGGCCTGCTCGGCCAGAACTTCCATCTGCTTTAAAGCCATTTCTTCATAGGCTTCGTAGTCGAGATAAAGCGTACGCCGTCCGCGAGTATTGTTCCTGACCACGCCGTCGAACAACACCGCCGCGCCATCTTCCGGTCGCTTGACACTCTGCAGGATCGCTTCGCTGTCGATCTGGTCGCGAACGATGCTGGCGCGCCCGGCACCGCCGCTCACCGGGGGAAGCAAACCAACTTCGTCGCCCGACTTCAGTCTCGATTCAGGACCGGCATATTCCTGATTCACCGACATGGCGATCGAGGCAGCAAAATCCCGTACCCGGGGAATGCGCGTCTCATAATGCTGCACCAGGTCGCCCAGAGTAGAACCCTCAGGAAGATCGAGCGAGTCATCGCTCCGTCCCACCCAGTCCTTCAGCATCCCGAAGAATAAGACGCGCACACGCATAGTCGTGACTAGTCTATCGTGCGGCCGCGTGCTCACGAAAGAAATGAAAACCGGTGGCAGGCCGCCGGTCGCGGGTGGCAGCAAGTCTGCGACCTTAGTCGTCTGATTTCCTCCCCGTTTGCCCTGCCCACCCTCGTGCCCTACAATGTGCCGATGCTTTCCGAACCCTTGACCATCGAGCGGTTAGCCGGACCCGGTCAAGGCGTGCTGCGTCTGAAAGGGCCGCTGACCACGCAGACGCTGTCGCCCTTCCAGAACGCGGTGCGCGGAGAAGACGCGCTCACCATGATTCTCGATTTCACCGAAGTGCCCTACATCGATTCCGCCGGACTCGGCACGCTGGTCAGCACCTTCGTCTCGCGTCACAAAGCGGGACGCCGCGTCGCCCTGGTGGGCGTCAACAAACGCGTGGCAAAAGTCTTCGAAGTCACCCGCGTCGATTCGCTCTTCCTGCAATTCAAGACCCTCGATGAAGCCATCGAAGCCCTGACCAGCGCCGGCCACGCGTAATCGCTTCGTAGCCCTACGTTGACGTCATCCTGAGCCCGAAAGGGCGAAGGATCTGGCGTGGAGTGGTTCGCAGGTTGTGCGCGCCAGATCCCTCGCTTCGCCTCGGGATGACGTTGGTTTTTTTTGGGAAGGTTGGAATAGGAAAGAAGACGGGACTTCCTATTATCGAAAATTGCATCTACCTGCTTCCTATACGAATCGAATCCCGCAGTTCATTTGGAGGAACCTATGAATCGTCCAGTCACTATTTTTGGCATAGCCGGCAGCCTGCGCAAGAACTCCTACAACCGCGCCGCCTTGCGCGCCGCGCAACAACTCGCACCTGAAGGCGTGAAGATAGAAATCTGGGACAAGGTCGGCGAGCTGCCGCTCTTCAGCCAGGATCTTGAAAAAACTCCCCCGCCCGTCGTCACCGAAATGAAAGCGGCCATTCGCGCCACCGACGCGGTGCTGTTTGTCACGCCGGAATACAACTACTCGGTGTCAGGCGTGCTGAAGAACGCGATCGATTGGGCCTCGCGTCCTTACGGCGACAGCGCGTGGAATGGAAAGCCGGTTGCCATCATGGGGGCTTCGGGGGGAGCTTTGGGAACGGCGCGGGCTCAATATCATTTGCGTCAGATGTTCGTCTTCCTCAACATGTACACCGTCAACCAGCCCGAGGTGATGATCCCGCAGGCTCACCAGCGCTTCGACGAGCAGGGCAACTTGACCGATGAAAATTCCAAGAAACTGATCAGGCAGCTGCTGGAAGAGTTAGCACGGCTGACGCGTCTACACGTTTCTGCAGCAATCGAGCGCAAGACGGCTTAGGGCAATCCTCAGTATTGGAGACAAAAGTACTCAGTAATCATGGCGGGTTGACAGCGCGACCACGCCAACGCAGAATGTCGCGCGCTCTTCTACCCTATCCGTCAAGCTCTTTCGGAGATTCTCGTGAAATATTTTCAGCCTGGTTTTCTCTTCCTGTTGCTGCTGAGTGCAGCCGCGTCCGCGCAAACCGTGTGCTTTAATTCCACCGGGATCGCCACCACTCTTCCCGAAGCGGCCACCATCCTTGATTCGAATCGGGATGGCACACTCGACCTTGCCCTCCTCGCCCACAGCAAGGTTGGTAACGCCTACCTCACCGAATCCTATTTGGGAAAAGGAAATGGCACATTCAGTGCCTTGAAAGCCTACACCGGTCCGGGCACGCCCTATGCGGTTGCGGCCGGCGACTTCAATGGGGATGGCAATCCCGACCTCGCCATTGGATTTATGGCACACACGGGTGTTGCTGGCGTTGTGAGTGTTCTTCTGGGCAACGGTGACGGCACATTCGGGAACGCGCACAATATACTAACGAAACGTGTAGTAGATCACCTGGTACTCGGCGACTTCAATGGCGATGGCAAGCTCGACGTGGCCGTTGCCACCGGTCAGGATTTCTCCCACGCGTTCGACATCGAACTGCTGCTCGGCAATGGCGACGGCTCCCTGCAGTCGCCGATTATAGAGACTACATTTTCCTACTACACTCCTGCCATATCCGCGGGCGACCTCAATCATGACGGCAAACTTGACCTGGTGACGGTCGGCGGAGACACCACGGGTGCCAATCAGATGCTCACTGTGCTACTAGGAAATGGCGATGGTACGTTCCAATCAGGCGTGACCTACGCCGATGGAACCAACCAGAAGCCGAGCGCGATTGCGTTGGCGGACCTCGATGGCGATGGCAATCTTGACGTAGTCACCCCGGCCACGCCCGGCCTCGACGTCTTTTACGGAACCGGTACCGGCGCGCTTTCCGGGCCGAACTCGATTTCGATGTTCCTTTCTCCCAGCGCCGTATCTGCGATCGATATCTTTGGGAATGGGCGGCAGGATCTCGTGGCCGGGGTCTACACCGGCAGTCTGGGTATCGCCGTGAATAACGGCAGTAAGAATTTTTCTGTGCAATATATGAGCGTTCCCGACGACCCAGGCATTCCCCAAATTGGCGACTTCAACAACGATGGCAAAAATGATGTGCTCTTCCCTTATAACGAGGGCGGCAGCAGCACCGGGGTCTACGTGCTGCTGAACTGCTCGTAAAACCAAGACGATCCGATCCAGCACTCAACTTTTTTCGGAGGTTTTTCGTGAAGCGCATCGTTGTTTCTCTCGCCGCTTTCTTGCTTCTCTGCGCCGTTTGCTTCGCCCAAACCGTTTGCTTCAATGAAGTCGATACCAACACTGGAAACCCCAACCGGGTTGTCATTATCGATTCCAATCACGACGGCAAGCTTGATCTGGCGATGATCGGGTCGGCCACCCAAAGCTTCGCCCTCAATATCAATTCGCTTCTCGGGAACGGAAGCGGCGGCTTCTCGAAAGTGAAGGCCTACCATGGCCCGCCAACCCCCGAGGCCCTGGCTGCGGGCGATTTCAACGGAGATGGCAAGGTCGATCTCGCCATCGCTTTCAACACGTCGAACACCGCAGGCATCGTGGCCGTTCTCTTGGGAAATGGGGATGGAACTTTTGGCAACGTGCATCAGATCAGCACGGTCGAGCCAGCCGTTGCTATTGTCGCGGGCGATTTCAATGGAGATGGCAAACTCGACGTTGCGGTCACCACCGGACCTTACGCCAGTACTCCCGCTGACATCGAATTGCTTCTGGGCAATGGCGACGGCACTCTGCAAGCGCCGACAGTCGTAACGCCGCTTCCCTGGTATACGACTGCCTTGTCGGTTGCGGATCTGAATGCTGACGGCAAACTCGACCTCGTCTCCGACGGCGGAAACACCAACAACAATAGCCAGATCATCACGGTGTTGCTCGGCAAAGGAAATGGCACCTTCCAGACTCCGGCGACCTACACGGGATCGCTCAGCGTGGCGCAGACCATCGCCATCGCCGACCTGAATGGAGACGGCAAGCTCGACGTCGCGGTTCCCGGCGGCGCAGGAATGGACATCTTCTTCGGAACCGGCACCGGCACCTTCACCGGCCCGACCTCGGTATCAACTCCGACTAGCCCACTCTCGATCGCGGCCCTCGACATTTTCGGCAACGGCTCGCAGGATCTGGTGACCAGCGACGGCTCAGGCAGCAATCGCATCAGTATCGCCGTCAACAATGGGAGCGGCGTTTTCACATCGCAGGCGTACACGGTGTTGAGCACCAATTACTACGTCTACACAGGAGACTTCAACAACGACGGCAAACCTGACATCCTGGTGCTTTATCCGACCGACCACACTGTGGGAGTTTTGCTGAACTGCTCATAAAGGAGACAGCTTCGAGCTAAGTTGTTGATTCTTCGTGGAGGCGCTTTTTAGCCTCGAAAACAAGGTTCGACCTTCGCGTAGAATGCCGTTTCTTTGCGCTCCGGAGCCCGCAGCGCGATGCGCGATACCCGGGACCACCCGAAGGCCATTCTTGCTTTTCGGAGGGCTGTAATCGCTCCTGAATCAAACAATAGCTCGATGCTATACACAATTGGTCCGACCGCCACACCTCTGCCGAGATGACGGCGCCATTTCGAAACGGGAATGAAAACCGCAAAGGACGCTAGGGGCACAGAGGAATTATTTTCAAAACCTCTGCGTCCTTCGCGTCCTCTTGGTTGATGAATTAAGCGACCGGTTGCTCGGTGAGGACCTTCTCGCGTACTTCCTCATCGCGCTTGGCTTCGCGAACCGACGAAGGCAACGCCAGAGCCAACACCTCGTTGACGGTAGTCACGTAGTGGATATCGACGTTCTCCAGTTGTTCCGGAGTCAGATCTTCCTCTACGTTGGTTTTGTTTTCCGCGGGCATAATCACGCGCTGCACACCTGCCCGCTTTGCCGCCAGCACTTTTTCTTTGATACCGCCGATCGGCAGAACGTTTCCACTTAGCGTGATTTCTCCCGTCATCGCGGTCAACGGATGCACCGGGCGATTGGTAAGCAGCGAGACCAGCGCGGTCACGATGGTCACGCCGGCCGAGGGCCCGTCTTTCGGAATCGCGCCCGCCGGCACGTGAATATGGATGTCGTGCTTCTCGAAGAAATCTTCGGGAATGCCCAACTGCTCCGCATTCGAGCGTACCCAACTCAGTCCGGCCTGCATTGATTCGCGCATCACGTCCTGAATCTGGCCGGTGATGGTGAATCCGCCTTTGCCTTTCATGGTGCTAGCTTCGACGAACAGAATGTCGCCGCCTGAAGGAGTCCAGGCCAGACCGACGACTACGCCAGCGCGCTTCGTGCGTTCGGCAATTTCGCCTTCGCTGCGGATTTTGATTCCACCCAGAAATTCCTGGATGATCGCATCCGTCACGACCAGCTTTTCAGTCTTGCCTTCGGCGATGCGCCGCGCTTGCTTGCGGCAGAGCGTGCCAATGGTGCGTTCGAGGTTGCGAACGCCGGCTTCGCGCGTGTAATGGCGGATGATCGATTGAATCGCCGCTTCCGGAAATTCAATCTGGTCCGCGGTGATTCCGTTCTCTTCAATCTGGCGCGGAATCAGGTACTGGAACGCGATGTGAACTTTCTCTTCCTCGGTATAGCCCTGCAGTTCAATGATCTCCATGCGGTCGCGCAAAGGTTCAGCGATCGGATCGAGCATGTTCGCCGTGGTGATGAACAACACCTTCGACAAATCAAACGGCACGTCGAGGTAGTTGTCGCGGAAGGTCGAATTCTGTTCCGGATCAAGCGCTTCGAGCAACGCGGAACCGGGATCGCCGCGGAAATCACGTCCGACTTTGTCGATTTCGTCGAGCATGAATACGGGATCTTTGGTTTCCGCGCGCCGAATGCCTTGAATAATCTGGCCTGGCAATGCGCCGATATAAGTGCGGCGGTGTCCGCGGATTTCGGCTTCATCATGCACGCCGCCGAGCGAGATGCGGACGAACTTGCGTCCTAAGGCTCGTGCGATCGACTTGCCCAATGAAGTTTTGCCGACACCCGGAGGCCCAACAAAACAAAGAATAGGGCCTTTCATCGTCGGCTTCAGACGTCGCACCGAAAGATAATCGAGAATGCGATCTTTAACTTTCTTCAAGTCGTAGTGATCGGTATCGAGAACTTCTTTCGCTTTGACGATGTCAACGTCTCCGCCCGAAGTTTTCGACCAGGGCAGAACCGCCAGCCATTCGATGTAGTTACGGGTGACTCCGTAATCGGCAGCCATCGGCGACATGCGGGAAAGACGTCCTAATTCTTTGAGGGCTTCTTTCTTGACTTCGTCGGGCATGCCGGCCTGTTCGATCTTCTGCCGCAGGTCTTCAGAGTCGCGCGCACCTTCATCCTGCTCACCCAGTTCTTTCTGGATGGCCTTCATCTGCTCGCGCAAATAATATTCGCGCTGCGTCTGCTGCACGCGGTCCTGGACTTCGGACTGGATTTTGTTGCGCAGCTGCTGCACTTCCAGTTCTTTGGCCAGGTGCTGGTTGATTTTTTCGAGGCGCACTCGAACGTCGGTGGTTTCGAGCGTGTCCTGCTTATCGGCCGTGGATAAAGACGGTAATGAGGACGCGATGAAATCCACCAGGCGGCCGGGTTCTTCGATGTTCATGGCCACGGTGGAAAGCTCGTCCGATAACGTCGGCGAGCCGGCAACAATCTGCTGAAAAAGGGTCAGGACATTGCGTTGCAGGGCTTCGACTTCCGAACTCTTGGGCGGAATCGCTTCAGGAACGGAATCGACGCGGGCGCGCATGAAGGGCGTCAGCTGCGCAAACTCAACCAACCGCACCCGCTCCAGGCCTTCGGCAAATACGAACAGGCTCTGGTTGGGCATCTTGACGACTTTGTGCACGACGGCCAAAGTGCCGACGGTGTACAGGTCGCTCGGTTGCGGGGAGTCGACGCGCGCTTCACGCTGCGCGACTACAACGATGGTTTTGTCCTCACCCAGGGAATTAATTAACTGCACGGAGCTTTCCCGCCCTACCGTCAATGGGAGGACGGCGTGAGGGAAAAGAACCGTGTCGCGCACGGGAAGGATCGGCAAAGACCGATCTTTTTCTACTTCTACGACTTCTTCCGGCGGCTGTTCTTTGGCTTTGGTGGTGCGCTCGGAGCGCGACTTCTCTGCCATATGTCTCCTTGAGTGTGTTTCGCTCAAGTTTTGATGATGCAGGGGCCTATAAAGATGCAAGCGGCGTTGTTTCGAGGTAGAACGATGGATTCTAGTCCTTAAGCGGCTGTGGAGAAAGAGGATTTTGTACTGTCCGGGACCTCCACCGGTACCGAAGATTATCCAACCAAAACCGCGGGGGACGCTGAGGACGCGGGGTGATGGAAAAGGAAAACTCCTGATACCCCGGCGTCTTCTGCGTCCTCTGCGGTTTTAGTTTCAGGAATGCCCGCCTCCGCAAACGGCGCGGAGGAATGGGGCACTCGAGGTCCTCGGGCCAAGACCTAGGTCCGAGGGCTGAGATCTGACCTTACTCTCCGAAAACGTGTTTGGCCGTGTCTCCGCGGAAAACCAGCTCGTGCAGGACGCGCTCGTTAGCGGCATTCAGCACGTAGATCTGTTGCGACTGGTCGGCTTTGGCGGCGAGCGGCACCAGCGAGCATTTCACCCGGACCTCAACTGGGGTCTGTTTGGCATTCACTTGTTTAAACACCATGATGTGATTGTTGCCGTCCATGGTGTGCTGCACTTTGTATTCGCCCGCTGGCAGCAGCGTGCTGCCGATCCACATGGGGCTGTCGAACTTGATCTGACGGGTATCGGCGATGCCCATGTTGTTCTGTCCGGCCTGGAGCAGCAAGCTGGCGCCCAGCACGCAAAGCGCGACCAAGGCGATCAATCTGAAGATACGCATATGTCCTCTCTTTCGACGACTGGTTTCAGGGTAGGACGTTAGCGCGCGGGATGCGGTGTGCGTAGTCACCGGCGGGTGTGATGGATGAACTTAGCATTTAGCCTCCAGCACTCATCACTCAGCATTCAGCTAAAACACTTGGTATCTGGTACTTGGCATCAGAGCAATTTTGGCCTGAATGAAAAAATCGAGGAGCCTGTTATCAAGACCCCGGCGTCCTCTGCGGTTTTCATTTTCAAGTGTTCATCCGTGAGGATCCGCGCAAATCCGTGGCGCCTTAAAGTTCTCCAGACCCGACAGCGTGGTTGTGGATTAGGCGGAGGGATAGACGCCCAGTACCTTCACGAATTCTGCCGATTTCTCCAAGTCTTCGAGCAGCGATTGTGCCTGCTTGTCGTGGCCGCGGAGGTAGTCGGCGTAGAAGACGTATTCCCAGGGGCGTCCGCGCATGGGGCGGGACTCGATTTTGCTCAGGCTGACGTTGCCGTTGGCGAAGGCGGCGAGGGCTTGGTGCAATGCTCCGGCGACATTTTTCAGGCGGAAGGCGATGGACGTTTTGTCGGCGCCGGGGAGGATGCGCCGGGTTTTGCGGATCAGAAAGAAGCGGGTGAAAGTTGCGTTTGTCATCTTCAATGCCAGCCGCGAGGATTTTGCCTCCGTAGACTCCGGCGGCGCGACGGCTGGCAATGCCGGCGCTGTCTTTCAGGCTCGCTTCAATCACGTGCTTCACGCTTCCGGCGGTGTCATAAAAGGGCGCCGCTTCGATCAAGGGATTGCGTTTGAAAAAGTCGCGGCATTGATCGAGAGCCACGGGATGGGAATAGGCACGGCGAAGAGACGAACGCTTCACGCCGCGGGGGGCGATGAGGTTGTGGATGATGCGCAACTGAAATTCGCGCTGCACGAAGACGTCGCGGGCGAGGAGGAGGTCGAAGTGTTCGGTAACCGATCCGGCGAGCGAGTTTTCGATGGGAATGACTGCGGCGTGGACGGTGCCGTTTTCGACGCGATCGAAGACTTCGGCGGAGCGAGCGCAGGGGACGACAGCGCATTTCGGGATCATGCGGCGGGCGGCTTCGTCGCTGAAGGATCCGAGTTCTCCCTGAATGGCGATCTTCATGGGTCTGGAGTATGTCGTCCCCTGAAGGGGACTCTTGGTTCCGTTGCTGCTTTCCCGGCACTTACGTGCCGGGCTAATTTCTGGCGTCGCTTCGCGACTCGATTCTCAGATCGATTCTATCTTCACACTAGTCTGTCTTCACACTCGGGTGTGACCCCTTCAGTTCCTTCTGCAACACGAAGGCGTCGACTCCGTTGGAATAATAGTTTGGGACTGTCTTGACCACGAAATAGCCGTGGCGTTTGTAGAAGGCGAGAGCGGCGGTGTTGTCGACGGCGGTTTCGAGAACGACGCCGCGGCATCCGGCAGCGAGGAGGCGCTCTTCGGCGGCTTCGAGCAGCTGGGAGCCGACACGAAAGCGGCGGGCTTCAGGCGGGACATCGATGGTGATGATGTGTCCGATGTTCTTGCGGCTGGCTTCGGCGACGAGGAAGCCCGCGATGGACGCGCCGCCGTCGGCTTCGGCCACCAGAGTGAACGATCCGCGGCGCTTCATGTAAAACTTCAACTCCATGCGGGAATAGGCGATGCCCGGCGCGAAACACTGCTGGTCAATTTTCCACAGCGTGTCGAAATCTTTAACGTGGAAGTCCCGCAGATGAAATTTCACCGGGGTATTGTAGCCGCAAGGAATGAAGGACTGCCGCCTTTCGATTGAGGCCGCAGGACTTAGAGAAAGCGTAAGAATCGCGCACGAAAAGGTTGCCGGAGTTGCACCCTCAGTCGTAGTATTCGCATCAGAGAAGCTTGTGGGGCGCCTAATCCTTATTGACGCGCTTTGCGTAGGCGGGATGTTCGGGATCTGGTATGCCTGCTTCCTGCATTACAACCACAAGAAGGCGGCGGCCGCGCTTCGCTGGGTAGAGTCGGCCTGCTCGGGCCGGGGACGCGTCGTCGAGACCCACTGGCGGGGATCGTCAAGACTTCAAGTACAACTTAAATTTGTGGCGCACTGGTTTGATAATGCGCGGGTTACGGTACGTCTGCTGCCGCGCCCGGTTCCCTTCCAGTGGTTGTTTAGCATTTACCGCAAACAGAAGGAAACACTGACCTTTGAGGCGGATCTGGATTGTGCCCCGAACTTCCGTCTGGAAGTGTTCCGGCATCGTTGGATTACGCACAAGGACATTCACGCCGACAGTTCGAGAGAGTGGACGATTACGCGTCCGGGTCCGGTGGTGCTGACCACGCGGACGCAATGGACGCAGGAGCTCTCGCCTGTGGTCAACACCTTGATGACCTCTCGCGGGCATAAGCTTCTCGCGGTGAGGTTCCATCCCGATTCTCCGCATTTGCAGGCGACGATTCCCTTGGATTCCTTGTCCGATGAGCAAGCTGCGGCCGGATTTGTAGGGATGCTGCGCGAGCTGGCGCAGGGTGCTTCGACGTCTCATCAGTAGGAATTCCCTGTAACCCACATCTGAAGGGTGCCCCGTCCTTGTCGCGCTCTTTGCGACAGGGCGGGGCTCTTATTATTTGCCGAACAACTTTGGAAGGGATGCCAAACCTAGAATCCCCGCCCTGTCACCGCAAAAGCGCGGCGACAAGGACGGGGCACCCTCGGATTTTTATTTGGGTTCGGCGATGAAGCGGTAGCCTACGCCCCTGACCGTCAGCAGATGAACTGGTTTGGAGGGGTCATCTTCGATGTAGCGGCGCAGGCGGACTATGAAATTGTCGATGGCTCGTGTGTCGGTATCTTCGTGCAATCCCCAGACTTCTTCGAGAATGGATTTTCTCGAGACGATGCGGTTGTTATTTTTGATGAGATGGCGCAGGAGTTCGGCTTCCATCAGCGTGAGTTGAATGCTTTCGCCGTTCTGACGGATTTCGAGTTTGCCGAAGTCGACGGTGCGTCCATCGAAGGTGAAGGTGTCGTAGTCGGCGGCTTCGGCTTCGGTCTTTGCGGGTTCGGGAGAGTGACGCGCCCATTCGCGGCGGCGGAGAAGGCCTTGCAAGCGGGCAAGCAGGATCGCCAACTCGAAAGGCTTGGGAAGATAGTCATCGGCACCAGAGGCGAAGCCTTGCAGGACGTCTTCGGGACGGCCGCGCGCGGTGAGCATCAGGACGGGAACGAATTGTTTGGCGGCTCGTAACGCGCTAGCGACTTCAAATCCATTTTTGCCGGGCAGCATTACATCGAGCACGACAGCGTCGAATTCCTGACGCTTTCCCAGAAGAAGATCAAGTGCGCTCTCGCCGTCTCCGGCAACTTCGACGGAGTGGCCTTCGGCTTCGAGATTGAAGCGCAGACCCTTGGCGAGGTGGGCTTCGTCTTCGACGATAAGGACGCGGCTCATTGCGCACTCCGGGGAAGTTCCATGACCACCGTGGTGCCGTGGCCTTCGCCGGGGCTTTCGGCGAAGACGCGTCCACCGTGTTTTTTGGCGATGGCGCGCACGATGAAGAGGCCGAGTCCGGTTCCCTTCACGCTCGAGACGGCGCGGTTGGGGACGCGATAGAAACGCTTGAAGATGCGCTTCAACTCGGGCTCGGAAATTCCTACTCCCTGATCGCGGACACTCATCAGCACATGCTTTTCGTCGGGCAACTCCACGCGGACGGCGACGTCGATTTTTTCTCCCGAATACTTGATGGCGTTTTCGAGGACGTTGGAGACGGCGGTGCGCAGTTCTTCGGGATCTCCGAGGACGTCGGCCCCGGCGCCGTTGGTGGTGCGCTCGAAGCGCAGAGCCTCGGCCTGCAGGTGATGGCTGGTGCGGGCGGCGTCGACGCAGTCCTGGACGAGATCCGCGAAATCGAAGTTCGAGCGCATGAGCGAAGTCTTCTTGAGACCGGCTTGTCCAGCTTTGAGGACTTGCTCAACCGTGCCGAGAAGGCGGTCAGTGTCGTCGAGCATGAGGCGGTAAAACTCTTTGCGCTTGGCTTCGTCGACATCGCGGCGTTGCAGGGTTTGCAGGTAAAGGCGAATCGACGCGATGGGCGTCTTCAGTTCGTGAGTGACGGCGTTGATGAAGCTGTCGTGCTGCTCATTGCGGCGGATTTCGCGGACGAGAAAGATGGTATTGAGAATGATGCCAGTGATGATGGCGCCGAAGAAGATGACGCCGAGGAAGACCTTGATGCCCTCCTGCCAGTTGAGAATGACCCAGCCCATGCCGACCGCAACGGCGACGGCGGCCAGACCGACTCCCAGGGTAAGGAAGAAGGCGATGGCCTTGCGGCGGCTGGTAATGCGCATTAGGGGATTTTAGCGCAGAGGAGGAGGAATTACGGCCAGCAGTTCACTGGGGTCGCATATTGGGTGGAACCCGAAGTCGATCTGATCTTTCGTCTCCAAATTCTTTGCGTACCTCTCCTAGGTTGTCATCGAGTTTGGCGAAGAAATCGATGTACTCGTCATGGCTAAAGAAAGCGTTCACGTAGTCGGCATGAGTCAAAATGTAGCCGCCCCAACCGTTCAAGATGGCCACCTGAAGGAAAGACGCGAGGTCTTCTGATTCGTGTGCCAGAAACAAGTGCCCGGGAGCCTCATGAAGCAGTCGGACGTCTCCATAGCTGTGACGCAGCTTGTAATACAAATGCCAATTCTCGCTGCTGGGCCAAATACTCCATTCGGTAATCCATAGTAGTGTTGGCATCCGGAACGTCAACGAGCGTGCAATCCAGTGAGCGATGGCGAAAATTCTGTGGGGTTCAGGCGGGTAAGAGATCCGTTCCACGGGAGTCTCAGGCACCGTATCCGGTTTCGAGCGGTCCCGGTCGCGAAGCCACCCTTCACATTCTTCTTTTGTGTAGAAACGCAAAGCTCACCCCGACTGAGTACCGACTAGCCAACTTCGAATCAATTGTAACTGCCCCGGGTGGATAAGCCATTCGTCCCCGTTCTTTGCGGATGATCGGGGTACTCCGGACTATCCGAGGGACTTCGGTAAACCATCACTTTTCGAGAATGAACCTACCGTTCTCACTTTCCACAAAAGCGAGCTTGCCGGGTATGCAACAAACAATTGTTCCCATCCCATACCCAACTATTTCCGAGAGAACGGCCTCAAGCTCCATCTCTTTGGCGTCGAACCTCTTGTCCTCTGAGATCACCCAGCATGAAGTTCCGGCACCTTTTGTTCGCAGCAGTTTCACAATGTCCGCCGCGTGATTCTGTGGAGGCGGGATCGATTTCACAAAGCGAGAATCAAACCAAGCCGGATGCGGATGAGCGAGGGAGTTAGTAATTTTGTGACGATGTTTGGGGTTCGCGAGGAGTTCGAGAAATCTCTCCCGCCGTTCCCGAACAATGAAGGCCTTTATGGTTGCTTCTTCTTGCGCCGCAAGCGGGTGTGTCATTGGCGGAGAGGTTATCGCGGGGCGGCCTTTAGAACAAGTGCCAGCCCATTCACCTATGACGACGTCATCCTGGCCCGAAAGGGCGAAGGATCTGGCGCGGAGTGGTCGAGAGTTTCGGTGCTGCACGCCGGATCCCTCAGGCGGCTGAAATACGCCGCCTTTCGGGATGACGTCTCTTACTGGGGGCTGGCCGAGCCTTCATGCAGTGAATCAAAAGCACTATTCGCGTATTCTCGTTCGCCGAAACTTCCGGCGGCAGCGGTCGAATTCCCATCCTTCGAAAACCGCGAAGGATGGGGCAACCATGGCATACATAAGGCGAAGAAATATGTGGGCCAACCGCAGCCATCACTATCGCACGCGCCTCAGCCAGCCGCCGGGATAGAAGGTCAGGAATTTTTCCCGGCTGTGATCCACGATGAAGTTGTCATGGGTCTTGAGGAACTCTTCTACGGCTTCCTTCGGCCCGGGACCAAAACCGGGCAGCACTGGATTGCCGTTGATGTTCGTGTCCTGCACCACGAGGTAACTGCCGGGTGGCACGAGCTTGGAGTAGATCTCCATCTCCTTCAGAACGTGTTCCTTGGTATGCAGAGAGTCGAGAGTTACCAGGACCTTCTTACCCGAGACTTCTTGTGCAATGTGATCCGTCACCTTTGGGTCCACCGAACTTCCGGTGATCCACTCGACTCGTTCCTGCCACAATGGAAACTTGGAGGCCTCCTCCACATGCGGCTCGATGTCGATCGTGATGACCTTGCCCGACGGGTTCACCTGGGCCAGCACGCCGGCGTAGAACAGTGTCGTCCCGCCATGAAATGTCCCGGTCTCGATCATGTAATCGGGACGAATTTCGGTGATGATCTCCTGCATGGTCCAGTTGTCACTCGGCGTCTGCTCGGAAGGTACGCCTAGCCATGACGCCTGCTTCCAGGCTTCGGAATCGTAGTAGATTTTTTCCAGCCTGGTGCTGAGGCTGCGAGCGTCCCATCGGTCCACTTGTGAAAGTAATGGGCGGCGAGAAGAAACTCGCCACCGGCGAGAAGCAGTAATGCCAGAGCCACGATCTTCCACCGGACAAGAGAAGACTGGCCGCGAACCGGTGGGGCAGTAACGGAACCGCTCATTTCATCGTCCTTTTGGATGGCGGCAAAAAAGAGACCTGAGCTTTTCGATGCCGCAGAACCTGGCAATCTTATACTTAAATCCTCGCGCAACCTCTCAATGTTTTTTAATCGTGGAGTGATCTTGTAGACCCCGGAGCCTGGCCGATGCTTCTCGTGGAGAATTGAAAAGAGGTTGCGCCGCGAACCCCCGGCTTTGGAGGTTTTCGACTCTGGGGACTATGCTGCCCAGCAGAGGGAACAAGACTGGCATTTTTTTCGTATCTAAATAACGGAGGCCGATCCGTGACAACTCTGAAAATCTCTTTGATCGCTTCTTTGATAGGAAGTGCGGCTGGGTTAGGGATGTGGTTCTTCGGCCTCGGGCGAATCATGTGGCCGGGTCACCCGCAGATGGCATGCTTTCTATTAACCCTGGTTACGACCATCGTAATTCAGGCCGCGTGGCCGCGGCTGACCGAAACGAATTCCCGATAGCGGTTGCAGCTTCCCCGCAAAAACCGTGGCGACAAGGACCACACGCAACGTAGTCACTTTAGTAAATGTCATCCTGAGCCCGGTAGGGCGAAGGATCTGGCGCGCAGTGGCCGAGAGTTTTGGTGGTACACCCCGGATCCCTCAGGCGGCTGAAAGGCGCCGCCTTTCGGGATGACGTCTCTTACTCCTAATCTCCAATTCTAGACCGAGGCTAGTTCTGGTTCGGCTTGCATTTCTTCGGCAGCGGGTTCGTTTTGGTTTTCGAGTTCTGAGAGTTTGACCGAGTAGATGTTCTTGGCCAGACCGAGCTTTTTCAGCGTCCAGATGCCGTACCAGTTCATGTCGATCTCATACCAGCGCAGGCCGTGGCGAGCTGAGACCGGATGGGCGTGGTGATTGTTGTGCCAGCCTTCTCCGTAGGTCAGCAGCGCGACCCACCAGCTGTTGGTGGAGAGATCGCGAGTCACGAAGCGGCGCGTACCCCAGGAGTGCGTCGCCGAGTTCACCAGCCAGGTGCAGTGCAGCAGGATAACCGTGCGCAGGAAGACTCCCCAGAGCAGCAGCGGCAGTCCGCCGATCGCGAGCAGCACGAGGCCGAGCACGATCATGGGGACGTAGTGATACTTGGTGATCCAGACGTGGAATTTGTCTTTCGCTAGATCAGGGACGTACTTGGCCAGCGTGGTAGTGTCGTGATGCATGGACTTGCCCATGAGAATCCAGCCCATGTGCGCCCACCATTTGCCGTCGATCGGGGAATGCGGATCGCCTTCGTGATCGGAGTAGCGATGATGAATGCGATGGGTGGCGACCCAGAAAATCGGCCCGCCTTCGAGGGCAAGCGTGGCGCAGACCGTCAGGAAATATTCGACCCACTTGGGAGTCTTGTATCCGCGATGCGTCAGCAGGCGATGGTAGCCCATGCCGATGCCGAGGCTTCCGGCAACCCACCAGAGAAAGAGCAACGTGAAAAGAGCTTTCCAGCTAAAGAAGAAAAGTGCGACGACGGCTCCGATGTGAAACAGAGCCATGAAGGTGGCGGTGACCCAGTTGATTTCGTTGTTGGCGGCGGCCTTGCGCTCGAGCGCTTCCAGTTGCATTAGATTTCCCCGTGGACGATCTACTGAATTGGATTCTTACGCTATCAAGATTGAAGCAGGCTGCGTGTAATAGTTGTGTAATAGAGGCGTGACAGGACGTTACGGTGGTAACCGGATTACTACATCAATGAAAACCTCAGGGGACGAGGGGAAATCCAAAGTCCCTTGTACTTCCCAACGACGTCGTCCTGAGCCCGCGAGGGCGAAGGATCTGGCGTGCGGTGCCTGAAGTCTCGATAGCCCGCGCCAGATCCCTCGGCCTTTCGGCCTCGGGATGACGTCATTGCGTTGTGAGATTAGGCCGCGTCGCCTTTGACTTCGACTCCGGCCCATTTTTCGAGGAGCGTTATCGTGGCGGCGTAGTCGAGATCTTGATGTCCGTCTTCGACCGCGACTTCGTAGATTTCTTCGACGGTCTCGAGGCCGGGCAGTTTTACGCGGGCTTCACGGGCCGCGTCTAACGCCAGCTTGATGTCTTTGTACATGAGTCGCAGCGGAAAGTTGGGCGAGAAGTCGCGCTTGAGCACGAAGGGAGCTTTGTATTCGACGACACCCGACTTCACCATCGAGGCTTGAATCAGCGGCATCATGGTTTCGGCGCTGACGCCGAGTTTAGCGGCGAGGGTAAGCGCTTCGGCGAAGCCTTCGTAGATCATCGCGATTTGCAGATTCATCGCGAGTTTGGCGGCTTGGCCTTTGCTGGTATCTCCCATGCGGAAGACGGCTTTGCCAGTGGCATTGAACAGCGGGTTGAGTTTTTCGACGACGGCTTCGTCTCCACCGACAATAAAGATCAGGGTGCCGCCTTCGGCGCCGATTTTTGATCCCGTGACGGGAGCATCGACGTACGAGACGCCTTTCGCGCGCACGCGTTCGGCAAATTTCAGCGTGGCTGCTGGCGAGATGGTGCTGGAATCAATGATGACCATGCCATCGGTCAGGGAATTTTCCGCGCCCCCGGGACCGAAGAGAAGATTCTCGACGGCCTTGGTATCGGAGACGCACATCCAAACGACTTCAGCGCCGCGAGCGGCTTCGGCCGGAGAGGCGGCAGTCTTTGCGCCCTCGACGTCTTTGCCGGGAGTGCGGTTCCAGACAGTGACTTCGTGTCCGGCCTTGACCAGGTTGGCCGCCATGGGACGGCCCATAATTCCTAAACCCAAGAATGCAACCCGCATGCGGCAATCTCTCCTAAGTGCTACATGCGATTAGAACTGACGTGTATCCGGACGGTCAAGCAATCTCGGAGGGGATTGTTCTAGAATAGCGGTACCACTTCCGTCATTGCAGAAGCCATCGTACCGGGGAGCAGAGTCCTCTCCGGCATGTTGTGTAGTGGAAGCGATTGAATGCGGCCATCGATGATCAATTCGACATTGAAGAATCCGGCGCTGCGGAAGCGCGCGCAACAGTTTGGGCGGTTGGTGCGGCGTTCGGTGGTCACGCCACGTACCGGTGAGAGCTACAAGCCCAGACTGGCGACCAACGGCGAGTTGGGATTGACATTCATTGGGCATGCCAGTTTTCTGCTGCAGATGGGCGGACAGAATGTGATGATCGATCCGAATTTTGCGCGCTGGCTGTTTGTGTTGAAGCGGCTGCGCCAGCCGGGAGTAAATCTGCGCGATCTGCCGCCGATCGATCTGGTTCTGGTGACGCATGCGCACTTCGATCACTTGCACCGTCCTTCACTGCGGGCGATTGTGCAATTGACGAAGCGGCGCAAAGGCTCGGCTCCGGCAATTGTGGTTCCGCATCACGTCTTTGACCTTGTTTCCGACCTCGGTTTCAGCGATGTGGTGGAACTTGACTGGTGGAACAGTTACAAACATCGCGCGCTAACCGTGACCCACGTGCCTTCGCGGCACTGGGGCGCTCGCATTATTAAAGATTCGCATCGCGGATATGGCGGGTACGTGGTCAGGGATAACAAGCATTCGGTGTATCACGCCGGCGACACCGCTTATTTTTCAGGATTCAAGGAGATTGGGCAGCGTTTGTCTCCGCAAGTCGCGCTGTTGCCGATCGGGGCATACAATCCGGAGACGTTTCGTAATGTGCATGCGGATCCTGCAGACGCGATTCGGGCATTCCTTGATCTGAATGCGCGCTGGATGGTGCCCATGCATTATGGAACTTTCCGGCTGTCGCATGAGCCCATGGAAGAGCCTTTGCAACTGCTGGACAAAGAGGCCAAAGCTGCCGGAATCGAAGACCGGGTTGTAGTTTTACCGGAAGGCATGACGCGCTTTTTTTAACCTCGATTTCACAACTTCCGCCGCCGCTTGGACTAGAATTTCCGTCTACAAAGGAGATTGCTATGACGGAAAAAGTTACCCCCATTCCAGAAGGTTTCCATACTCTCACTCCTCATCTTGTTGTGAAGGGCGCAGAACAGGCCATCGAGTTCTATCAGAAGGCGCTGGGCGCGCAACTGCTGGGCAAACATGCCGGGCCGGGCGGAAAGATCATGCACGCCCTGCTGCAGATCGGCGACTCGAAGCTGATGCTGGCCGATGAGTTCCCCGAATTTGGATCGTTGGGTCCACAATCCGGCGGAACATCCGTGAGTCTTCATGTGTATGTCGAGAATGTAGACAAGGCATGGGAGAAGGCGGTTGGGGCCGGCGGGAAAGTGAAGATGCCGCTCATGGATCAGTTTTGGGGCGATCGCTACGGGCAGTTTACTGATCCCTTTGGCCACCTCTGGTCGCTGGGGTCGCGGATCAAGATCATGACGCCGGAAGAGATGGAACAGGCGCAGGAAGAGGCGTTCGGAAAGGCCGCGGAGAAGATGCAGAAGACGGCGTAGAAAACCCGGTCGCGGGTCGCCGGTCTTCGGTCGCCGGAAGACCGAGACCGCAGGGGACACAGTGAGGACACAGCGTGTTAAGAAAAGCTCCGCGTCCTCGGCGTCCTCTGCGGTTTTCATTTGGATTCTTCCTAATAGCTCAGCAGAATTCGCAGGTCTCGCAGGTTGTTGCCGGTGGGGCCGGTGATGACCGCGTCTCCCAGACCTTCGAAGAACGGAAACGCGTTGAAGGTTTCCAGATGAGCCTGGGCACTAAGGCCTTTGACTTTGGCGCGGTCGAGCGTGGTGCCATCGGCGACCGCTCCGGCGGCCTGAGTGTTGCCGTCGATGCCGTCGCTTCCTGCGCTTAGCACCGTGATTTTTTCGCCAGCAATTTTTGTGGCGCAGACGAGCGCGAACTGCTGGTTGCGTCCGCCGGAGCCGCCGTTGGCGACCTTCACAGTTACTTCTCCGCCCGACAGCAAGCAGACGCGTTCTGATTCTTTCCTCAACTCGCGCAGCCGGTTCAAGAGATAGTCGGCGGCTGTTTCGTAGTTCCAGTCATCGCATGAGTTGTCGACGGTGACGGTAAATCCCTGATCGAGCGCCATCGTTCGGGCGGACTCGACAAGGGAGGCATTCGACAAGATCGACCACCAGCGCGAGCGATGGAAGGCGGGGTCATCGGACTTGGGCGTTTCTTCCAGAGCGCGGCGCTGGAACAACTCGCGCACGGATTGCGGGAATAGTTCGAGCATCTCGTACTTCGCGGCGAGCGCGTAACAGTCTTCGACGCTGGTCGAGTCGGGCATGGTGGGTCCCGAAGCAAGAGCGTCGAGCATGTTGTCGGGGACATCCGACACTAACAATGACACTTGCTGGGCGGGCTGAGCGGCGCGGGCGAGGCGTCCACCTTTCACGGCAGAGAGATGCTTGCGAATGGCGTTAATCTCGGCGATCGGAGCACCGGAGTGGACCAGGACCTTGTAGGTGGCGATCAGATCGGAGAGAGATATTTCGTCGTCGAGAGGTTTCTCCGCCATGGAGGAACCGCCGCCGCTGATCATGAAAATCACAAGCGAAGAAGCGGTCTGGGCGCTGAGCGATTTCAGCATGGCCTCGGCGGCGCGGATGGATTCCTCGTTGGGCGTGGGATGTCCACCTTCGAAATAACGGAAGCCGCGCAATTGAGTGGCAGGCGCAACCGAACTGGCGACGATGCCTTCGAAGCGACTGCCGGCCTGCATTTCGAGGGCGTTGACGAGGGTGTGTCCGGCCTTGCCGATGGAAACCACATAGACGCGGCTGTAGGTATTCAGGTCGAAAAGGTCTTCGGCGACGCGGAGGACTCCGCGCTCGCACTCGACGTGGCGCTGAAATGCGCGATCGATGCTGGCTTCCGAGAGGGCGTGTTCGAAAAGATGGCGCGCAGTGACGCGCATGTCGAGGGCGAGGCGTTCGCGGTTCATTGGGCGGATTGATTATAGAGATTGCGCGTGAGTGCCGTCCGGTGTCACTGAAGCTGCAACGCGGTCACCCATACCTCAATAGCATCCCGCAATTCTTTCAGGCGGCCTTCGAAGAAGTGGTCGCCGGCTTCGATGAGGACGAGTTGCTTGGGTTCGGCGACGGTGTCTACGAGTTGGCGCAGTTGTGCGGGTGATCCGAACTGGTCGCGCGTGCCGCTGACAAACAGCTTCGGCTTCGTGCAGGTTTGGAGAAAATCGAAGTTGTAGGCGCGATCGTCGATGGGTGCGACGGGCAGGCCGAGGCCGATCATGGCTTTCACGCGCTCGTCGGCGCAGGCGACGGGAAGGCCGACTGCGGCTCCAAAAGAAAATCCGGCAAAGATCAGAGGGAGATGGAATTCCTGATCGAGCCAATTCAGGGCAGTGCTCACGTCTTCGCGCTCGCCGTTCCCGTGATCGTGCTCGCCCTGGCTGAGTCCGGCACTGCGGAAGTTGAATCGCAGTACGGGAAATCCGAAGCCGTTCAGTGCCTTCATCGTATGAAAGACAACTTTGTTGTGCAGGGTTCCGCCGAAAACCGGATGCGGATGGCAGACCAGGACGGCATGGGTCGCGTGGTCGTCGCCCGCGTTGAGCAAGGCCTCGAGGCGTCCCGCGGGGCCCTCGAGGAAGAGGGAGCGGATGGCGGAGTTCTGGACGGGCACAACTCATTATAAGCACTCAGCATTCAGCATTCAGCACTCAGCATTCAGCACTCAGCATTCAGCATTCAGCGCTCAGCCAAAACAAAACAGACGTCATCCCGAGCAGAGCGAGGGATCTGGCGCGCAACAGAGGCATTCTCGCCACACGCGAGATCCTTCGCCCTCGCGGGCTCAGGATGACGTCAAGAGCGGTAAAGCTGTGCAGCTGGCTGAGTGCTGAATGCTGAATGCTATTCTTTTCCGCATGGACGTCGTCGCATTCACCCGTCAACTTGTCGATATCGAGTCGATTACTGGGAACGAGGGTCCGGTTGGAGATTTCTTGCAACGCGAGTTGAGCAGGCTTGGATTCGAGTCACGGAAAGTGACGGTCGAAGGGTCGCGATTCAATGTGTGGGCGACTTGGCCTGGGGAGTTGAAGCCTGCGATTGTGTTCTCGACCCATATGGACACGGTGCCTCCCTTCATTCCTTCGCGCGAAGATGACGGGCGGGCGTATGGACGCGGCTCGTGCGATGCCAAGGGAATCATTGCCATCCAGATAGCAGCGGCTCTGCGATTGCGCGCGGAAGGCATTCACGTGGGCCTGCTGTTTCTGGTGGGCGAGGAGCGCGATAGCCTGGGCGCGAAAGTGGCGAATGAACAGGCCTACGGTTCTAAGTTTCTCGTGAATGGAGAACCCACGGAGAATCACGTTGCGCTGGCGTCGAAGGGTGCGCTGCGAGTGGAGGTAATCGCTTCGGGGCGCATGGCGCATTCGGCGTATCCGGAACTGGGCGAGTCGGCGATCGATAAATTGATTGAGGCGTTGACGCGGTTGCGGGCGATGAAGTTGCCCAGTGAGCCAGGGATTGGCCCGTGCACCCTGAATATCGGGCTCATTGAGGGAGGGCGCGCGCCCAACGTGATTCCCGATCGGGCGCAGGCGCAGTTGCTGTACCGGCTGGTGGGTCCGTCGGATCAGCTTCGGCGGGAAATTGTCGCAACCGTCGGGGATCTGGCTCGGGTTGAATTCACTTTGGAAATTCCGTTTGTGCGGTTGCGAGCTCCAGAGGGTCTGCCGACGATGGTGGCGGCATTCACCACTGATATTCCTGCGCTGAGCAACTGGGGACAGCCGCTGCTGGTGGGTCCGGGATCGATTCATGTGGCGCACACCGAAGGCGAGTATGTGGAGAAAAAGCAGTTGACCGACGCGGTCGAGTTGTACTGTGGGATCGCGAGGAAGTTGGCGTAGGTCGCGGGCGGCCGGTCGCGGGTCGCCGGAAAAATCACGCGAACCGAAGTTTGTTTGTCGTGGCTTCCTGTCGTCGCTCCGCAACTGGCGGGTCGGCGGGGCACCCGCCCCACATAAACGCCGATTGCGGCGACCTGCCAGCGGCGACCCGCGACGGTGACCCGCGTTACACTTAACGCATGACTGCCTCCCTCAATTCCCTCTCCAAGGCTTCTTCTTCCTACCTACGCTCTGCAATGCACCAGCCCATTCGGTGGCATGAGTGGGGGGAGGAGGCGTTCGCGACGGCGGCGAGCGAGAACAAGCCCATTCTGCTCGATATCGGCGCGGTGTGGTGCCACTGGTGCCATGTCATGGATCGTGAATCGTACGACAGTCCTGAGATTGCGCAAATCGTCAACGAGCGCTTCATCGCGGTGAAGGTCGATCGCGATGAGCGTCCTGATATCGACAGCCGTTACCAGGCGGCGGTGAGCGCGATCAGCGGGCAGGGCGGATGGCCGCTTACGGCATTTCTCACGCCTGACGGCAAGCCGTTTTATGGCGGAACGTACTTCCCTCCGGAGGATCACTACGGGCGTCCGAGTTTCAAGCGCGTGCTGTTGTCGATCTCGGACGCGTACCACCAGAAAAATGCCGATGTGATCGATCAGGCGAAGATGGTGGAGAGCGCGATCGGACAGGCCGAGTCGTTTGCGGGACGAAGTGCGACATTTTCGCCGTCGGTGATCGATGCGATCGTCAAGTCGGCGATGGCCATGTTCGATGACAAGAATGGCGGTTTCGGCGGCGCGCCGAAGTTTCCGCATCCGGGGATGCTCGATCTGATCATCGACCAATATGTTCGCACCGGCGATGAGGACTTGCGCCATGCATTTGTTTTCACACTCGAGAAGATGGCCCGCGGCGGCATGTATGACCAGTTAGCAGGAGGATTCCATCGCTATTCGGTCGATGAGCGTTGGGTGGTGCCGCACTTCGAGAAGATGTCGTATGACAATTCGGAACTGCTGAAGAATTATGTCCACGGATATCAGGCGACGGGCTCGGAATTTTTCGCCAGCGTTGCGCGCGACATCATTCGCTGGATGGATGAGTGGCTTAGCGACCGCACCAATGCAGGGTTTTACGCATCGCAGGACGCCGATTACTCGATGGACGACGACGGCGACTACTTCACCTGGACTCTCGAAGAAGCGAAGGCCGTGCTGACGGAAGAAGAAGCCAGCGTAGCAACACTTTATTACGACATCAACGAAGTCGGCGAGATGCACCACAATCCGGCTAAGAATGTCCTCTACGTGCGGGCTTCGCTCGAAGAAATCGCGAAGCGGCTCAATCTTCCACTGGCGCGATTGCAGGAGTTACTCGATTCCGCGAAGCAGAAGTTGTACGCCGCGCGGCTGCAGCGTCCCACGCCTTATGTGGATAAGACGATGTATGTGGGATGGAATGCGCTGTGCGTGTCGGCCTATCTCGAAGCGGCGAAGGTACTGGATCTCGCGGATGCGCGCCACTTTGCGTTGCGTTCGCTAGACCGGATTCTGTCGCAAGCGTGGCGTCCTGAGCAGTTATTGCACGTGATGGCGTATTCCGACGCTGCTGCCCAACTGCGTGAGATTCATGGCGTACTCGATGACTATGCGTTTACCGTGATTGCCTGCCTCGACGCCTATGAGGCGACAGCCGATTTGAGTTACTTCCACTTTGCGCAGCGCATCGCCGACAAGATGATTGCTGCGTTCTTCGATCCGGTATCGGGAGGATTCTTCGACACGGAGAAAACAGAGAACACTCTCGGAGTATTAGGCACGCGGCGCAAGCCGTTTCAGGATTCGCCAACGCCGGCGGGAAATTCCGCGGCCGCGATCGCGCTGGTGCGGATGCATGCTTATACCAATGACGCTAGCTATCGCGACAAAGCGGAGCAAACGTTGGAAGTGCTGACCGGAATGGCGGGGCAATATGGCATCTTTGCTGCCACTTACGGTATCGCCGCGGTGCAGTTTTCGCAGCCGCATACTCAGGTCGTGGTGTTAGGTGAGGATTCGGTGGCGCACGAGCTTTATCGTGCCGCAGTGGCCCCGTTCGCTTTGAATAAGTCAGTGTTGAAGCTGGAATCAAACAAAGCTGTGGCTGAGAACCTGCCGCGCGCGCTAGCGGAAACTATTCCTCAGTTGCCGATCGTGAAAGACGGAAAGTCAGCGGCAGTGGTGTGTTCGAATTTTGCTTGTCAGCCGGCGGTTACGAGTCCCCAGGAGTTGCAACAGGGGTTAAATCCCAAACGCAAAGTCGCATGACAAAAAAAGAGGGCTGACATTGCACTTCGCAACTGTCAGCCCAACTGGGTCTCTATGCCGCGTTTGAGCGGCGAGTACTTCACTGCGGTGAAGCTGCCTATTTCGGGCAGCCTGTCTTTGGGTTGCACAGTATCGGTCCGCCATCCGCTGCAGCAAACATCGGAGTCGAGACCGCCACATACGTGCAAACCAGACCTACCATCAGGATCAACATCCTGACCGCACGTTTCATGGACTTTCTCCTTGAGTGCGGGTCCCCTGGGAGCGGAAACCCTCACGGGCGGGAATTATACAGTGAGTACTGTATGTGTCTAGCCATGTTTTTCAAAAAGTCAGGAATTTATCGTTTGAATAAGCGTGACTCAGAGTGAGACAACGCGCTTTTCTCCAGGATTTTCAACTACATTTGAACTTTTTTCAGTTTGGAACGAAAGCGGCAAGTTGTCTAAAAACCAGACAGTGGCGAACTCAGAGCTTGGAGGAGAGATTGTGCGGCAGGAAGGGTGGATCAGCACTTTCCGAGATCGACGACATGCGCGACACCAGTTGCCCGGCTTCTTCGGAGACAGGGTCGTTGTGCGTGCGCGAAAGAGCGCGATCGACCATGCCCTCGAACATGGGGATCAGCGAATCAGGTGCGACAGGATGTTGTAAGTCAGTGAGGCTCTGATCCCAGCGCTGCGACATCAGCACGGTTCCGGAAACTTCCCGTGCCGGGCTCTTCGAAACAAGGTAGCTCAGCCATATGAGAATTGTGGCGTTGTAGGCGGCCATGTTCGCCATGCTGGCGATGTTCTCGGTGACATATCCGCCGGCCCGCAGAGCGACGAGCATCAGTTCAACGCTGGCAAAAAATCCGAAACCCAGGGCAATCCCAAAACTATGTTGCCGACGCGACACGCCCAAGTACTTCGAGAACACCAGCAGGAACATAATGAGGCCGACCTGGATGACGCGCACGCAGCGCTGTCCGGTCATCACGGCTTGCCAGAGCGGTCCTTGCTCGTTGGTCGCGCTCGAGGCCGCAACCACTCCTGCGACCAGCAGCATGACGAGTCCAGCCCACATGAAAAGAACTGAGCCTAGGTCCTTCAACGTGTGGTATGGACGGAAGACGTCTAGGAAGACTTCGTAAATGACCTTAAAACCGATGGCGGCGCTGATGCCGATGCACGTCGCATAGACGTAAAAGAAGATGGAATAATTCCCGTAAAGGTAGAGCGGGAAAACGATGGCGAAGACGGCGATTTGCGAAAGAATGTACGCGAAAAACACGGGAAATGAGCGATGAAGTTTGCGCCAGTAGAGGGCGCCCGCCACCATGCCCTGTAGCACCGGATGCGCAATCCAGAGCGCCTTAAACGCAAAGTCGAGTTTCGGATTCATCCTCTGTTTTCCCAGGCACCAGGGACGGCCGGTCGACAGACTACACCCTCGAAATCCGTTCCCAACTGTGAAGATTATGCAGCCCCCAACCAATGGTCAATGTACTGAAGTAACCGGAAGTAACGTTACCTGCGGGAGGCGTGAGCAGATGGGGATTTCCCTGGGATTCTGCGAAGGAGGAGGCTCGCGAAAACGGGAACCTACATGTCCGGACAGGCCTGGATGTAGGCGCGCATCATCCGTACTTCACCGTCTTTTTCGTCGATATCGTGCAGGAGCAGGTCGCGCAGCGAGATAATTCCACGCAACTGCTTGCCTTCGCAGACGGGAAGATGACGGAACCCGTGGCGCCGCATCAGGTGCAGACAGGTGGCAGGTTCCTCGCCCGGACAGACCGTCAGGGGGTCTTCCGTCATGACCTCGTAGAGCAGCGTGACTCGAGGATCGCGGCCCTCGGCAACGACCCGCTTGAGCAGATCGCGTTCGGAGAAAATTCCGATGAGCAAACCGTCGCGCAGAATCGGCACGGCGCCGATATTGCGATCGACCATTGCCCGCGCGACCTCAAGCACCGTTTGCTCGGCCTCGGCGCGATAAGTTTCCTGACCCTTGATCAGGTCGAAAATGGACATCTTCACACCCCCGGGGCCCAATTTTCACCCCAACTCCCGAAAAGGCGCAGCGCCGCCGAGTATATGACGAAACCCGGGGCACGGAAGCAAGAAAAATGGGGGTATACGGATAGGGCTGTAGGAGGGCAGCCGTCAGTCTTCAGTGGTCATCGTCAGGAAAGGCAAAACCGCCACGGATTTACGCGGATTTCAAGGATAGGTCTTAAAAAATGGACATGGGAAGGTCGCGCGGCCGGTTTTCTCCGCGACCTATGCGCAACCTTAAGCGACCTTTGCGATTAAAGGCTTTTGAAGTTTTTCTCAGAGATCCGTGACAATCCGCGCAGATCCGCGGCCAAAGGATTTGGCTGAAGAGTGACAACCGACGACTGCTTCTCTCCGATAAACACGAAGTACGAGCAGTTCCAGAGGGCCGTGGGAACCGAGCCGCGGGGGCGGGCGGTGAGGATGATGTTGTAGTCCTCAGAGACGTTCAGGCTGTCGATGACCGAGCGGGCGGCCTGGGGCGTGACCAAGGCCAGGTGGGCGAGAAAGTGGTAGATGTCGTCGCCTCCCTCATAGCCGGGGGCGACGTAGGAAACCTCAGTGTTTCCGGCGCTGAAGTGCCATCCCAGCGAGGCCGCCAGCGCGACCGCATCTTCGTAGGTCCTTTCGGAGACGGTTCCGGGCGCGGGATTGTCGAAGACGATGCGCAGCTTGCGCTCGTCCTCACGGCTGAACTCGCGCACTTTCAGCGATCCCGATTTCGCCGTGGCTTTCCAGTCCACATGGCGCGCGGAATCTTCGGGCAGATATTCGCGAATGCGGTAGAGATCGTAGCCGCGTCCCCGGGCGAACGTTTCGAACTCGCCGGTGATCATCGGAAGTATTTCGAAGTATTCATCGGTCGGCTCAACCGGAGGATAGACGATGATCTCGCGGCGCAGCGGAACGCGACGGGTCTTGGCGAGGAATGCAAACGGGAAGCGGGTGGAGAGGCCGAAGCTCTCTTCGCGATAACGTCCGCGACGATCGAACTTCAATTCAAGCTCGGCAGCCAGTTCAGCGGCCGCGGGAATGTAGGGGAAATAGGCCGCCCCCTGAAAGATGCCCGGCGCCTTCGTATCGGCCACGCGCCGCAACTGGCGGTCGGGCAGATGCAACCATTGCTTTTCCTTAGGACGTCCCGGAGGCCAGTTAAACGTGGCGGGAGACAAGCGCCAGTGCTTCGTGTCGCGTCCCTTCTTTAGAGGCGATCACGTTCACCGAAAAAGAGGGCAGCCAGCGGGAAGCGTTTTTGACCAGAAAGCGCGCCTGCGTGGCGCGTCCGGCAAACACATGCTCGGGCAGTCGGACATCGAGTTCGAGATCGCGCAACACCAAAGCCGAAGCCACGCCCGAAACCAGAATCGCCGCCAGCATTGCAGCCACAACGATGTAAAGCAGATTATTGCCGGTGTTGAGCGCGGCAATGCCGATCATCAGGACGACCAGCACGTAGATGATTCCGGCGCGGGTGACGTCGTAATCGAAAGCGTCGCGAATGCGGGCGGCGGCGACGCGGCGGGCGAGATAGGGGACGGTGGTGAGTCCCACGAGAGTCGCCAGCACCAGCGCGGCGGACGCGAGAACGAGAGTCGCCCACAGATTTCCGGACTCGCGTGAGACCGTAGAGAAAAGCGCCGCCGCAAATGCTAGGCAAAGACCCACCAACGCCAATAGAAAACGCAGCCACACCTCGGGGATATCGACGTGCAGCCGGTGGGCGAATCGCTGAAGGGTCGACGGTTTCTCGGGAATCGTTGAGGCTGAGGCTGACATGGGGACCGCTAAAGCGAGGGTAGCATCGGGGCAAGCACGGGAGCAATGTGACGGGAGTCATGCAGCGTGCTGAAATCGGGTGCCCCGTCCTTGTCGCGGTTTTTGCGACAGGGCGGGGATTTTTATCGCTTAGTGGTGGAATCGAAATTCCCGCCCTGTCGCTGCAAAACCCGCAGCGACAAGGGCGGGGCACCCTTTAGCGTCATGATTTGCGCCGGCGTTTGAGCCAATAGATTACCCCCACGGCGACCGCGGCGGCAAAGAGCATCAGGTTGACATCCTTCATGACTGTCATGAGTTTTTCCCAATGCTTGCCGAAGAAGTATCCGATCGTAGAGATGGTTGTGACCCAGAGGGCGGCTCCAAGGAAATTGAAGATCGCGAATTTGCGCCAATGCATGCGCAGGACTCCGGCGAGCGGTCCCGCGAGGATGCGCAGGCCGGCGATGAAGCGGGCAGCCAAGATCGTCCATGCACCGTAGCGCTCGAAGAGTTCTTCGCCGCGGGTGACGGTCTCGGGCTTGATGCGGAAAAAGCTGCTATAGCGGTCGAGCAGCGGACGTCCACCGTGATGACCGATCAGGAAACCGACGTTGTCGCCGAAGGTTGCCGCGATCACGCCCACCAGAATGATGTAAGGCAACGAGAGGCGATGCTCGGAGTAAGCGATAAAACTTGCGAGCAGAAGAATGGTTTCCCCGGGGACGGGAACGCCGATGTTCTCGAGCATCAGGGCGATGGCGACGGTCCAATAGCCATGGTCAGTAAGGTGTCCGCGGATGGCATCGAAGATGGATTGGATCATGAAGAGTACGGGGTCGAGATCACTTTACTGGAGATTATCAGAAGCGCGGTTTCACTTCCCGGAGGCCAAGAGAAAATCGTTCACGATGCGATTGAATTCGTCGGGTACTTCTTCGTAAGGGATGTGGCCGATGCCGTCCATCATGACGAAGCGGCAATTGCTGAAATTTTTTCGCAGCGGCTCGGCGGAGGCGGGAGAGACGGCGGCGTCGCGATTGCCCCACAGCAACAGCGTCGGGATATGGGCGATGCGGGGAAGCTGAGACTTAAGTTCCTCAAGATCACGATTCCAGGTGCTGAGGACGCCGATCTCATGTTCAAAGGAGCCTGGGATTTTGTAGGGAGCCGCATACCCTTCGAGGGTTCCGGGCCGGATGCGAGCAGTGTCGCCGTATAGGCGGCGCAGAATTAGAGGGTAGAGATTCCGTGCTCGCGGCATGACGCGACGAACTATAGGAGCGATGAGACGGTGACTCAGAACCGGCGCGATGCGGCTTCCGTGAGGCGACCAGGGGTTGATCGGCGAAACCAGAACCATTCGCTCCACGCGATCCGGAGCGAGGGCCGCGGCACGCATGACCACGCCGCCTCCGCGGGACGAGCCGAGGAGGATGCATTGGCCGAGGCCAAATTCGTCGAGAAACCTTAAGAGGCGCTCGGCGTTGGCGCGAAGGGATTGGTCGATGACTGGACGGTCGGAGTATCCCGCGCCGAGAAGATCGACTGCATAGACGGTGAAGTTCTGGGCGAAAACCGGCATCGCGTAGCGCCACGAGAAGGAATGTCCCATGAGGCCGTGGACGAGGATCAGGGGCGGTCCGGAGCCGGCGCGGAGGTAGCGCATGCGGGCGCCATCAAATGAGACGTAACTCTCCTCGATTACCGGGTTTTTCTGTTCAGCGGTCTTTGCTTCGATTTTCACGGGCTTTCTTGCGGTCTCAGACAACTTTTCTGTCATTGCCGGAGTCTATGTAATTGATATCGCCTCTGTCGCTTCTTGAGGGAAGCTTCGGCTTCCCTCTTTTTTTGTGCGTGCTGATTCGTATCAGGGCATGCCTTCAGGCGTGCCGGCTTGACCTGTCTCTTGACCGCCCTCAGGGGCTGCCCAGCGGCTAACGCCGATCATTTCTTCTTAACGATATGGCTGAAGCCATACCCTGATACAAACCTCGCGGCGCCCTTTTCACGCCGCTGCGGATTTCGATTTCTTTTTTCCCAGCAGTTTTTTCAGCACGCGAATGCCTTTGTCCACATGCTTTTCTTCGAGCAAAAATGGCGGAAGGAAACGCACAACCGTATCTTGTGTGCTGTTGAAGAGGACGCCTTGCCCAAGGCCTTGTTCGACGATGGGGCGAGCCGGGATGTTGAGTTGAAGCCCCTGAATCAAGCCACGACCGCGGGTTTCCTCGACAGCGGCATATTTCGTAACTAATTCCTGTAACTGTTGCTGCAGATATCCGCCGACGCGGTTGACGTTCTCGAGCAAATTTTCTTCTTCGATGATTGCCAGGTATTCCAGAGCGACGCGGCAGGCGAGCGGGCCTCCACCGAAAGTGGTGCCGTGTTGTCCCGCAGAGATGGCTGAGGCGAATTCTTCTTTCGCAAGAAACGCTCCGAGCGGAATGCCGGCCGCGATCGGCTTGGCGATAGCGACGATGTCTGGAGTTACTCCGAGAGTCTGGAAGGCGAAGAGATTTCCGGTGCGTCCCAATCCGCATTGAATCTCGTCGAAGATCAGCGCGGCGCGATGCTGGTCGGCGAGGCGCCGGCATTCCTGCAGAAATTCGACTGAGCATTCTCGGACGCCGCCTTCGCCGAAAATAGGTTCGAGCACGATCGCGCAGGTGTCAGCGGTAACTGCGGAGCGCAACGCTTCAACATCGTTCTGTGGAACAAACTTCACGTCGTCGAGCAGCGGCTCGAATCCCTTGCGGTATTTGTCTTGTCCGGTGAGCGAGAGCGATCCAAAGGTGCGTCCGTGATACGAGCCCTCGAGAGCCACGAGCTTTGACTTGGCTTCGCCTCCAGAACGGTGTCCGGCGAGGCGGGCGAGCTTGATGGATCCTTCTATGGCTTCAGTCCCGCTGTTGGAGAAAAAGGCGCGCTGCAGCCCGGAGAGCTGACAGAGTTTCTCGGCGAGGCGTCCCTGGTATTCGTTGTAGTAGAGGTTCGAGAGGTGGATGACTTTGGCAGCCTGCTCGCGGATGGTCTTCACGACGCGGGGATGGGCATGGCCGAGGGCGTTGACGCCCAGGCCGGCGACGAAATCGAGATACTTCTTGCCATCGAGATCGTAGAGGAAGACACCCTTGCCTCGGTTCATCACGACCGGGTAACGGCTGTAGGTTTGGAGCAAAAACTGACGTTCGCGCTGGATGATTTCTTCGGTGTTGGACATAAGGAATGAATTCAATTCTACCGAAGGCCGGGGCGTCTGGCTTGGCGGTGCAAGGTCTTGCATGAGAAAAGTCACCAGGTTGCAAAACAGGGTGAAGTTCACACAATGTTTCTGGTTGTAGATGTTTCATCGCTAAGATCATCAGGCTTAAGCAGTTACTAAATCCCACAGAAAGCTTCTAAAATCCGTAGGCCCGCGGTCATACCAGCACTATAATCTTGCAAGTCTTTTATTTGCGTTTGGTTGGCAGTCTCCTTATGTCTCAGGTCGTGGCACGGAACGTGCAGAACTCTGTTCGGGGTAATTTGCTGCGATTGCCGGACCCTCCCGGCCAGCCCATGAACAGGGACTTCCAAATCCGTTTTACCGCTGTGCTGTTGGCCCTGTTAACGGTAGCAGCGGCTTCCCTTGCCTGGGTTAATTTCCAGAAAGAACGCGATTTCCCAGTTCCGAGTGACGGCGTGTGGTGGGTGGAGCACGACGCGAAGCTGGTCGCTGATCGTGTGGAACCCATGGGGCCCGGCGACAAGGGCGGCATTCGCCCCGGGGACCGGCTGACCGCAGTCAACCAGCAACCCGTGCCCGACGTCGGCGCGGTGACGCGTGAACTCTACCGCTCGGGCGTGTGGTCGAAAACGACATACTCGGTGATCCGTAATTCGGTGCCGCTGGATGCGGTGGTGATTCCGGTTCCCACCGATAAATCGCTCTACAACTGGCTGCGCTTCATAGCGCTGATCTATCTGGGGATCGGGATCTACGTGCTGCTGCGGCGCTGGACTGCGCCCGGCTCGACTCACTTCTACGTTTTCTGCCTGGTCTCGTTCGTCTTTTACTCATTCCATTACACGGGGAAGTTCAACTTCTTCGATTGGGTAATCCTTTGGGGTAATGAAGTGGCGTGGCTGTTGCAGCCAGCGCTGTTTCTGCACTTCGTACTCACATTCCCCGAGAAGCGCAATTTCGTTCGCAAGCACAACTGGGCGATTCCGCTGATCTACCTGCCCGGACTTCTGCTGTTCAGCGTTTTCCTGTTCGCACTTGAGAATCTGAAGGCGAGCGAGCATCTGCGCTTCAACCTTGATCGGTTCCAGATGGGTTATCTGGCCGCGTTTTTCGTGGCCGCCGCCGGAGTGCTCTGGAACAGCTACCGGCGAGCCAGCACGCCGATTCTGCGACAGCAACTGAAGTGGGTGACCCGGGGAACCATTCTGGCGATCACGCCGTTCACGCTGTTTTATGTGATTCCCTACCTGACCGGATCGCTGGCCACGACCGCGATGAAGGTCTCAGTGTTGTCCCTGGGACTTCTGCCGCTCACGTTTGGATACGCCATCTTCCGCTACCGCTTGATGGACGTCGACCTGATCTTCAAGCGTGGCATGGTTTACACCCTGGCGGCCGGGTTGATCGTCGCGACGTATTTCGCGGTCATTGCCGGCGTGGCCGAACTGGTACATGCGCAGATTCCCAACTCGGGCCCGTACGGGTTGATTCTGGCGATCGTGGTCACGGCCTTGCTGTTCGACCCGGTGCGTAAATGGATTCAGGCACGCGTCGATCAGTTCTTCTATCGCAGCGGATATGACTATCGCCAGACGCTGATTGAGTTTGGACGTGAACTGAGCTCCGAGACCGATCTCGACAAGATGCTCAGTTCCCTGGTCGACCGGCTGTCACGCACTTTGCTCGTCGATCGCATGGCAGTGTTTCTTGCAGCCAGCGAACCTCCGCACCGTTTCGTGGTGGCGAAGTCGTTCGGCATGTCGCAGACCGCCGGAATGGACCTGAGCTTCTTGAGTGCGCCGAGGCCCGAGATGGAAGCTGGGCATTTGTTCTTCGACAATACTCATCAGGTTCCACGCGAAGATCGCAGCGCACAAGACGCAATTCGCAAACTTGATTTCAATTACTACATACCCTGCCGGGCGCAGAAGCGCGTAATCGCAGTCTTGGGTTTGGGCAAGACGATTGAGGGCGACTTCCTGACCAGCGAAGATGTGGAGTTGCTCGAAACTCTCGCTGGATATCTCGGGATCGCGATTCAGAATGCACGGCTGTATGCGTCGCTTGAGCAGAAGGTCCAGCAGTACGAGCGGCTGAAAGACTTCAACGAGAACATCGTCGAGTCGATCAACGTCGGCGTGCTGGCGGTGGACTTGGCGGACCGCATCGAGTCGTGGAACTCGCAGATGGAAGTGATGTACGCGCTGCCGCGATGGCAGGCGTTGACACGCCCTTTGAGCGAAGTGTTCCCGGCGGCCTTCGTTGAGGAGTTCTACCGGGTGCGACAGAATCCCGGGATTCATAACCTCTACAAGTTCCGCTTGGGCACGCCTACGGGCGAAGGGCGCATCGTGAATGTCGCCATCGCGCCGCTGGTCACGAAAAAGTTCAACGTGATCGGGCGGTTGATCATCATGGATGACATCACCGAGCGCATGGAACTGGAGTCGCAGCTGTCGCAGGCCGACAAGCTTTCGTCGATCGGATTGCTGGCAGCCGGCGTGGCGCACGAAGTGAACACTCCGCTGGCGGTGATTTCCTCCTATGCACAGATGCTCTCGAAGCAGTTGCAGGATGATCCGCAGAAGAGCAGTCTGATGGAGAAGATCACCCGGCAGACGTTCCGCGCCTCGGAGATCGTCAACAACCTGCTGAACTTCTCGCGCACCAGCGGAACAGAATTCACCGATGTCGACGTGAACAAGATTATTGGCGATACGCTGGCGCTGCTCGAGCACCAGTTCAAGACCACGAAAATCAAAGTGCAGGACGAGTTGTGCGATCACCTGCCATTGATTCACGGGAATGCCGGACGGTTGCAGCAGGTGTTTTTGAACCTGTTCCTGAACGCACGTGATGCAATGGCAAAGGGCGGCACACTGCGCGTTTCGACCTCAAATGGAGAAGGCGTGAGTGTGACGGTATCTGACACCGGCACTGGTATTGCGCAGGAACATATTGCCCGCATCTACGACCCGTTCTTTACTACCAAGACCGCGCCGCAGGGCCAGCAAAATAGGGGCACCGGCCTGGGCCTCTCGGTGACCTACGGCATCATCCAAGAGCATGCGGGAAAGATTCGCGTAGAGAGCCGTCCGGGCGAAGGCACGACGTTCTATCTCGATTTCCCCCTGACCAGGAAGGCTGTAAATGTCTGAAGCTGTTGTGATCCCCCAAAGGAACTTGAACGATTCGTCGGCATCCACGGTGGGATCGGTGTTGATCATCGACGATGAAGCAGCGATTCGCGAATCGCTGCAGACGCTACTCGAGATGGAAGGCTACAGCGTCGAGTGCGCAGGCACGGCCGACGAAGGCCTGGTAAGAATCGGAGAACGCAGCTTCGATCTGGTGCTGCTCGACCTGGCGCTTCCCGACCGTAACGGGCTCGAGCTGCTCGTCGATCTGCATCGTCAGGACTCGCAGCTCTCGGTGATCATGATCACCGCGTACGGCACCGTGGAAAACGCCGTCAAGGCGATGCAGGCCGGAGCGGTGAATTTCATCCAGAAGCCATGGGACAACGAGAAGTTGCTCGCCGACGTGCGGGCGGCCGTAGCTCGCCACAAAGCCGAAGAAGAGAACGTCCAACTCAAGCGCGCGCTGAAGCAGCGCTACAACTTTGAGAGCATCGTGGGAAAGAGCGAACCGATGCTGAAGATTTTCGATCTGGTGGCGCAGGTGGCGCCAAGCCGGTCGACCATTCTTCTGCAAGGCGAGAGCGGGACCGGAAAAGAGTTAATTGCGAAAGCCGTGCATCTGAATTCGCCCCGCAAGGATCGTCCATTTGTTCCGGTGAATACTGGGTCGATGCCCGCTGACTTGCTGGAATCGACTTTGTTCGGGCACGTGAAGGGCGCTTTCACCAGCGCTATAGCGTCGAAGAAAGGCCTGTTCGAGATTGCCGACCGCGGTACGCTGTTTCTCGACGAAATCGGCACTATGAGCATGGACACGCAAAGCAAGATTCTGCGCGTGCTGCAGGATCGCAAGTTCATGCATCTGGGCGGAGTCCACGAACTGCAGGTCGACGTGCGCATCATAGCCGCGACCAACGTGGATCTGCGGCAGCAAGTGAAAGACGGCAAGTTCCGCGAGGATCTGTTCTACCGGTTAAATGTCATCACGATTGACCTGCCTCCGCTGCGCCAGCGGAAAGAAGACATTCCCTTGCTGGTGGATTTCTTCCTCGACAAATACTCTCAAGAGAACGAACGCTCGCGCCGGCGCATGACTACTGAGGCTTTAAGGCCTCTGCTGGCGTACTCATGGCCCGGCAACGTGCGGGAGCTGGAAAATGTCATGGAACGGGCGGTAGTGCTCTCGTCGGGCCCGGACATCGGGATGGATTTGCTGCCCGATCAGATCGCGGGACGAGGAACGGCGTTCCCCATCCTCGAGCATCGCGCGGACGCTTCGCTGTTCGACATCATGGAAGAGTGCGAGCGACACATCATCATCGACATGCTCGACAAGTGCGGCTGGAATCAGACCGAAGCCGCGGAGCGCTTCCACGTGCCGCTTTCTACCCTAAATCAGAAAATCAAGCGGTTGAATATTGAGATTAAGAAGAAGACGCGGGAGTAGGCAGGGCTCTGGGCTCCAGGCTTGCTCCGGGACATCCCAGCGCGGAGGTTGGTCCCATGAAATCTCGTTTTCTCATGTCGCTCCTACTGTTTGCGACGCCCCTTATCGCCCAAGAAAAAATGCGAATGGAAGACAGTTATCCGCGCTGGGCAAAGGCTCAGAAGTACGTGGGGACGGGATTTGAAGCCATCGACTGTTTCGCTGGTCAGGTGAAAGTTCATGGGAAACGCGTCACTCGACAGCCCTTTTCTGTTTTCTCGCCGGACAGCAATGTGAAATGTTGCGGGACACTCGTAAGGACCGCCCGAACCGATCAGCACGGACACTTTCTTGTAGAACCTATGCGGGAAGGCGAGTATTTCGCGCGAATTTCAGTTCAAAGGAATTGAGCACGTCGTCAGCTTCGCCATTATTGAAACCTACGGATCGGTGTGGAGGAGGCGACTTCGTCCAAATTAATTTCTTGGAACCGCACAAAACTCGGATTCAAGAGTCGATCTGGATAAACGATTCTGGAGAGGATTGCGAAGAGAACGAGCCGCAATGCTATCGCAAGTAGACTCAGCCCGACGTTGGGGCGGAAAATCTCCACTTCCCACTCATCACTCAACACCATTCCCAAGCTCCCTTTTCTGAAAGCTGACAGCTGACAGCTGAAAGCTTTCTGTTATATTGCGATGAGTTCAGTCGGAGCGACGGATGGCTGATGGCGATCTGACAATCGAGTTCACCTCACCGCTTGAGTTTGCGAAAAAAAAGGTTGCGTCGATCCAGGAGTATTCCATGCTGGCGGCGCAATCGGTTGCCAACCTATTTCGCCGTCCCTTGTACATCGCCGACATGATGCAGCAGGCCGACCTGATCGGTTTTGGGTCGTTGCCAATCGTACTCGCGTCGGTCTTCTTTACAGGTGCAGCGTTGGCACTGAATAGCGCGACCACGCTCAGCAGGTTTGGCGCTGAGACGGTTGTCGGACAACTGGTTTCCGTCGGCATCGTGCGCGAACTGGGTCCGGTTCTGGCGGGTCTAGTGGTGGCTGGACGGAACGCCTCCGGCATGGCCAGCGAACTCGGGTCGATGATCGTGACCGAGCAGATCGACGCCATGCGCGCGCTGGGCACCGATCCCGCGAAGAAGCTGGTCACTCCTCGCATGGTCGCGACCGTGATCATGCTGTTCTTCCTCACCATTCTGGGCGACTTTATGGGGCTGCTGGGCGGCAGTTTCGTCGCCAGCGGACTGTTGGGCCTGGATTCTCACGAGTATTGGAGCAATGCCTGGCAGACCCTGGTGTACTCCGACGTCTTCATGGGACTGTCAAAGCCGATTGTCTTCGGCTTTATCATCGCAACCATCGGCTGTTACTACGGACTGTCGACAAAAGGCGGCACGCAGGGTGTCGGACGGGCGACCACTGAAGCCGTGGTGGCGTCGATGATTCTGATCATCGTAGTGGACGTCTTCGTGACCCGATTCCTGATGGTGGTTCTGGGATCCTAAGCATGTCGACTCCCTCTCTGCCAGTGGAAGCACCTGCGGCGAGCAGCACATCCGCATCGAACAACGTCATCGTCTTCGAGGACGTCTCGATGTCGTTCGAAGACAAGACTGTGCTCGATGGAATCTCCTTCCATCTTCCCCGTGGTGAAACCAAAGCCCTGTTCGGTGTCGCGGGATCGGGAAAGAGCACCATCCTGAAACTGGCTCTGGGCCTGCTCAAACCCGATAGCGGGCGCATCATTGTGCTGGGCGAAGACATTACTCAGATGAACGAGGACGATCTGTTCGAGTTGCGTCGCCGCGTGGGGATCGTCTTCCAGGAGAGCGCGCTATTCGACTCGCTTACCGTGCGTGAGAACGTCGCGTACCGTTTGATGGAAGAACGCGACGTACCAGAGGAGGAGATCGAAAAACGGGTACGTGAGGTGCTGAGTTTCGTCGAACTAGAGCACACGGTCGATCTGTTTCCTTCAGAGTTGTCTGGAGGCATGCGGCGGCGCGTCGCGATTGCGCGCGCGATTATTACCCAGCCTGAGGTCCTGCTTTACGATTCACCGACCGGAGGGCTTGATCCCGTCACCTCGACCACAATCGTGGAATTGATTGTGAAGCAGCGCGATGTTTACAAGACCAGTGCGTTGATGGTGACACACCGCTTGCAGGACGCCTTCATCATGGCGACTCACTATTTCGACCGCACTACGAACAAGATGCAACCGCTCCCCAAGGGCGCGCGCGGAGAAGTTCGCATGAGCTTCCTGATTCTGCGTGAAGGAAAGATTATCTTTGATGGGGACGCGAAGGATTTGGCGGCGTCCAAAGACGAGTACATCAAGGAGTACATCTCTTAGAACCGGCCGCCGGTCGCGGGTGGCCGGTGGCAATAAACGAACCTGCCACCTGCCGCCTGCAACCTGCGACCGGTTCACCTAAGCTTTAGCCGCCTCGGCCATGGCCTTCTTCCGATTGGCCACACGAACTTCAGTGGCTGCCAGAAATTCCTGCGCACTCTTGGAGCTCTTGATCAGGCTCTCTATATGACGAAACATCGTCGGAGCCTGGAGCTTTTCACGCAGTTCGGGCAAGAACGATCGAACTTTGGCGAACATGAAAAACATCTCGCCGCTGAAGCTAGGTTCGAGAAACATCTCCTGGTTGACGACGCCGCGATCGGCGAAGGAGGCCATCATCTCCCAGTAACCAGTGACTTGGCGCATCCAAGCATTTTCCTGGGTACCTAACGCACCCGCAATCTTAACTACATCATCCGCTCCATTCGGCCAGAACTGCGTCAGCAGCCAGTTGCGGGCTTTGCGCATTTCCGCTTCACGGCGAAGGTCGTACATCTTGAGGATCAACTCGGCATCGGCGGTAGTCGGCTTCTCGGACATAATGCCCTCCAAAAATACTTTGATTTGGTTCCGGGGAAAAACAGACACACTACTAGCGATGAGAGTTACTCGAACAGAGAACGGTTGCAAAATATTCGCGACGCTAGCCGGCTGCCGCGGCTTCTCCCGGAGCAGCGCGCTCGTACTCACATTCCTTATTCGGGCACGCTATCACCGGGCCCGACTTCAACATCTTCTCGACCAGATACTCGTGTCCGCAACTCGGGCACTTTTCGGGAATCGGCTTATTGGCCGAAGTGAACTTGCACTTCGGGTAATTCGAGCAGCCATAGAAGGTGTTGCCTTTGCGAGCGCGCTTTTCGACTAGCTCACCCTCGCTGCACAGAGGACACTTCACGCCGATGAAGTTCTGCTTCACGTACTTGCACTCGGGATATCCGCTGCAAGCGGTGAATTCGCCGTACCGTCCGTGGCGGATCATCATGATTGCGGCCACATTTCGGACAAGGCTCATCGAGCGGAATGTCTGGCACCTTCTTGCCTTGATCGAGACGCCGTGTGGTCTTGCAATCGGGATATCCGGTGCAGGCCATGAACTGGCCGAAGCGTCCGCGCTTCAGAACCATCACGCGGCCGCAGTTCTCGCAGTATTCTTCCTGCGTGGTCTCCTGGATATCGGCGGAATCGAGGTCCGGCAGGTTGATGGGATTTTCTTTGGTAAACGTGCAGCTTTCCGGATTTTCCTTGTCGTAGGTGCTGCAAGCGTAGAAAGATCCGTGCTTGCCCCACTTGATCACCAGGGGCGCGCCGCAGCGCTCACACTTCTCGTCCGTCGGTTTCTCCATACGCTTGATGTTTTCCATGTGCTTCTCAGCGTATTTGAGATCCTTCAGGAACTTTTTGTAGAACTCGGCGAGCGCGTCAGTCCAGGTCTCTTTGCCTTCCTCGATTTCGTCGAGTTCTTCTTCGAGGCGCGCGGTGTACTGCACATCGAAGATGTCGCGGAAGTTTTCGACTAATAGATCGGTAACCACCAAGCCGATTTCTGTGGGAACAAACTTCCCGCCGAGCTTTTGAACGTACTGGCGCTCCTGGATAGTGCTCAGAATCGCCGAGTACGTGGACGGGCGTCCGATGCCGCGTTCTTCGAGCTCCTTGACCAGCGAAGCTTCGTTGTAGCGCGGAGGCGGCTCGGTGAAATGTTGCTCGGGCTTCAGTTCGCGCAGTGTAAGTTTCTGTCCCGCTTCGAGCGGCGGCAGCTTGTGCTTGAGTTCCTCGTCTTCTTCGTCTTTGCCTTCTTTGGATTCTTCGTAAACTTTGAGGAAGCCGTCGAACTTCAGCACGGAACCGGTCACGCGGAACCAGAACACGCCTGAACCAGACTTGGCGTCGATATCGACGGTGGTCTGATCGAAGACTGCGGGCATGATCTGGGACGCGATGAAGCGCTGCCAGATCAGCTTGTAGACCTTGTATTCATCTTCTTTTAAGTATTGCTTGATCTGGTCGGGATGGCGCATGGCCGCGGTCGGGCGAATGGCTTCGTGCGCTTCCTGCGCGCCTTTCTTCGACTTGAAGGTGTTTGGCGCCTCGGGCAGATACTGTTCGCCGTATTGGGTCTTAATGTAGTCGCGCACCTCGGCCAGCGCTTCGTTTGAAACGCGGGTGGAATCGGTACGCATATAAGTAATGAGGCCGACCAATCCTTCTTCGCCGAGTTCCACGCCTTCATAAAGGCGCTGCGCGATCATCATGGTGCGCTTCACGCTGAAACGCAGCTTGCGCGAGGAATCCTGTTGCAGCTTGCTAGTGGTGAACGGAGGAGTCGCGTTGCGGCGGCGCTCTTTCCTATCGACACTGCGCACGAGCCAGTCCGCTTGTTCGAGAGCGGCGCGAATTTGTTCTGCTTCTTCCGCGTTATGGACTTCGACCTTTTCTTCGCCTTTGCCAAGGAAACGCGCGTCGAATGCAGGTGGCTTGGGTCCGGCGAGGTGAGCGTCGATCGTCCAATACTCGACCTTCTGGAAGGCTTTGATTTCGCGTTCGCGCTCGACGATCAGGCGGAGAGCGACGGTTTGCACACGCCCGGCGGAGAGGCCACGGCGGACTTTGTCCCAGAGCAGCGGTGAAACCTGATATCCCACCAGGCGGTCGAGAACACGACGGGCCTGCTGCGCGTCGACCAGATTTTGATCGATGTCGCGAGGATGCTCAAAGGCTTCACGCACCGCGCGCTGCGTAATTTCGTTGAAGGTGACGCGGCGGATGCGTTCGCTGCCGTCGTCTGCCTTCTTTTTCTTCTTGCCCTTGGAGTCGTTCCCCAGTTCCTCGGCCAAATGCCACGCGATGGCCTCGCCTTCGCGATCCGGATCGGGCGCCAGATAGATGTTGTCGGCCGAAAGCGCCAACTTCTTCAGCCTGGTTAGAACTTTCTCTTTGCCGGGGATGACGATGTACTCCGTATCGAAATGATTATCGATATCGACACCCAGCGTACTTTTGGGCAGGTCTTTCACATGGCCGAGCGAAGCCTCGACGGTGAAACCCTTCCCCAGATATTTTTGGATCGTTTTCGCCTTGGCTGGCGACTCTACGATGACTAAACCTTTAGACAATGTTCCCTCGGTCGATCAAATAATGGTTTCGAAGCTAGCACGAATCGGATGAAGTCAACAAGTTCCCCGTCCAAGCTCTTAGCTTTTAGCCTTTAGCTCTTGGCTTGAAAAACTTCGGTTGAAGGCGGCTTCCTCAGTTTCCCCGATAACGACGAGAGCATTCGCATCACTTCATTTAGATTCGTGCTTAAGGCTGCATATTCGTCTTCCTGTAAGAACTTAAGATCGCGAGCAAGTAGGAAGTGATACGAAAGCTCAGACCCAGATCCCATTGCGATTTGGACAAACCTCGCCATCTCTCCGTCTGACCTTCTACCACACCCTTCGGCCAAGTTCGCTCCAATCGAAGAACACGAGCGTCGCAGTTGGCTGGTGAGCCCGAAGCGCTCATCTCCTGGAAAGTGGCGAGTGGCCACATAAACAGCGAGCGTGAGTCGATGTGCCTTCTGCCACACCATTAAGTCTTGGTAGTTTCTCAAGGAACCTCCGAACGAGCTCCAAGCTAAAAGCCAAGAGCTAAGAGCTAAAAGCTTTTCACAAAATTCTTCCCCGGCAGCTGTTTCACTTTCCCGGCCAGTTCCAGTTCGAACAAGGCCGCGAAGATTTCTGACGACGAGAGCGTCGGCTCCAGGCGTTCAACAATCTCATCAATGTGGGTGGATTCGTCCGCTTTGAGGATTGCGAAAATCTTCTTTTCGTGCGGCGCCAGTTCTGGTTCCTGGAAAAGAGATGCGGTCTGCCCGGCAGAAGATTCATCGCCGCCCTTGGGTTCGAGCGCCAGCCGAAGATCGGTAGGCAGCTCCTCCCATACGTCTTCCCAGGTCGCCACCAGCTTAGCTCCCTGCTTTATCAAGGTGTTGGGACCCCACGCGTTCTTGGTGGTGACGTTGCCCGGAACCGCGAAAACTTCGCGATTTTGCTCAAGCGCGCAGCGCGAGGTAATCCGCGTTCCACTATATTCGGCCGCCTCAACGACGAGGACGCCGATCGAGATACCGCTGATGATCCGGTTACGAATCGGGAAATTCTGCGGGGCGGGGAACGTGCTCATGGGGAACTCGGAGATCAGCGCTCCGCCCAGAGCCAGAATGTTTTCCGCCAGACGCGAATTCTCTTTGGGATAGATCTGGTCAACTCCAGTGCCAAAGACGGCGACTGTCTTCCCTTTGCCGGCGATGGCCCCGCGGTGCCCCGCGGTATCCACGCCACGGGCGAGGCCGCTGAAGATCACCAATCCGCGCGCCGCCAGGTCACAGGCCAGACGTTCGGCCATGCCGGTGCCGTAGGGAGTGGGATGGCGGGTACCAACCAGGGCGATTCCCGGCTGCGCAATGACGCTTACAATGCCGCGCACATAGAGGACCAGCGGAGGATCGTAAATCTGTTTTAGTTGCGACGGATAAGCCAAGTCATCGAGTGAGATCACATTGACCTGTGCGCCTGAGGCTTTAGCGATTTCGTCGTTCGCCAGTTCGAGCGACCGTCCCGTACCCAGTGATTGCGCGGAAACAGTCTGAATTCCGGTTGCTTCGAGTTCGGTCAAGGAGGCGTGGAAGAGGGCTTCGACTCCTCCGAAATACTCGACCAAGCGGCGGGCACGGCCTGCGCCGAGTCCCGGAGTCAGGGCAAGGGCCAGCCATTCCAAAGCATGTCCCGAGCCCGTTTCAAGCGATGTCGCTATCGTCTGCGCCACAAAACCTCCAAGAAATGCCTAACCGCGGACTGTGGCAGGCGGGCAAAACCGTGTCAAGGGAAGGCGACACATAGCTTTGTTAGAATCGAACAACAGCATGCGACGTCTTCGGATTTCCGCGATTTCCTACCTGAACACCGCGCCCCTGATGTGGGACTTTGAGCACGGCGATGTCGGGCGCGATTTTGAGATTTCCTACACCCTGCCGTCCCAATGCGCCGAGGCTTTGCGCACGGAGACGGCGGATATCGGCATCATTCCGGCTGCGGCGTACACCAGCGTTCCCGATTTGGCGATTCTTCCGGGAGTGGCCATTGCTTCCCGCCGTCCGGTGCGATCGATTCTGCTGGTCAGCAAGCTGCCGATCGAGAAGATCAAGACCATTGCCCTCGATACTTCGTCAATGACATCGGTGGCCTTGACCAAGATACTGTTCGCGCGCTGGTGGGGCGGAGAGCGACAGTTCACGCCGATGGCGCCTGCAATCGACACCATGCTGGAGACGCATGATGCTGGCCTGGTGATTGGCGACCCCGCCCTCAAGATCGACCGGTCACGATACGTGACTTACGATCTGGCGGAGGAGTGGATTCGCTTCACCGGGAAGCCGTTTGTGTTTGCATTCTGGGCGTCGCGGCAGGCGGCGATGAAAGATGCGGGCGCATCCCTCGATCTCGCGGCGATCTTCCAGAGATCCCGCGATCATGGCCTGCTTCCCTCGAATGTCGAGCTCATCGCTAAAGAATGGGGGCCGCGATTGGGCCTCAGCGAAGCTTCGGTAAAAAGCTATCTCATCGAGAACATTTACTATTCCCTCGACTCCGCCTGCCTTGAGGGAATGCAGCTCTTTTACCATTACGGGGTAGAGTGCGGCGCGCTGCCTGCGGCTCCCGCTTTGCGCTTCACCCATGCAGCCAGGGCTGTCGCGACGTAGAAAAATTCTTTACTGGTGCCACCTCGATCGGAAAGTGAGTCTCTAAAGCCACCACCATGTGGATACCGGTACGTCTGATTGCAGCGACTTCCCTGTCGAAACGGCTTCATCACCTCGGAGGCCCGGGGCTGATTGCGCTGGGGATTGCTGACAATTCGTTGATCCCGATGCCGGGCAGCGTGGATGTGTTGACGGTCTGGTTATCGGCCCACAACCGCAGCCTGTGGTTCTACTACGCAGGAATGGCTACTGTGGGCGCCGTGCTGGGTGGCTACATCACTTATCGCCTGGCGCAAAAGGGTGGCAAGGGAGCCTTGGAGAGGCGAGTCGGGAAACGACGAATCGGGAAAGTTTACAAGCGTTTTGAGCGGTGGGGATTTTGGGCCGTCGCGGTCCCCGCCATTTTGCCGCCGCCGTTTCCCATTGTGCCCTTCTTGCTGGCAGCGGGCGCGATGCAATATTCGAGAAAGAAATTTCTGGGCGCACTGGCGCTGGGGCGCGGCATTCGTTTCACCATACTGGCGGGACTGGGAGTCCTCTACGGGACCGCAATCACCCGGTTCTTCTCGAAGTATTACAAGCCGGCGCTGTTCATCTTGATTGCTCTATCGGTCATAGGCGGGATCATTGCCTTGTCGCAGTACCTGCGCTACCGCGCCTTGGCTAGGGCATGACTAGCCCGGTTTGGAGCATCCCAGGTCTGTCCTTTAGAATTATCACTGGCCGTTGTGGCAGCCTATGTCCCTGACCAAACAGCAAGCTCTCGATCTCTACCGATCTGACGATTTGATCGGCATTGGCATGGAAGCCGATGCGGTGCGGCGGAAGTTGCATCCAGAAGGTGTGGTCACTTACATCATTGACCGAAATATTAACTACACCAACTTCTGCACCGAATACTGCACCTTTTGCGCGTTTTACCGTCCGTTGAAGGGACCGGCTGCGAAAGAGGGCTACATCCTCGAATTCGAGACCATCTACGATAAGATTCGCGAGACGGTGGAGCTGGGCGGGACGGGTGTGTTGATGCAGGGTGGCTTACATCCTGATCTTAAAATCGATTGGCACGAGCAGATGTTGCAAGGCATCCGGCAGCGCTTTCCGAGGGTTCATCTGCATTGCTATTCGGCGTCGGAGATTATTGCGATCGCCGAATACAGCGAGCTTTCGATCCGCGATACCATTGCGCGCCTGCGCGACGCCGGGCTCGATTCGATCCCGGGCGGTGGAGCGGAAATTCTGGATGACGAAGTCCGGTATAAGATCGCGCGCCTGAAGTGCCTGACCGAAGATTGGCTGAACGTGCATCGCACGGCCCACCAGCTAGGTATGCGAACCACTGCGACCATGATGTTCGGCGTGGGCGAGAATTACGAAAACCGCATCAATCACTTCCAAAAGCTCTATGAGTTGCAGGAAGAGACGGGCGGGTTCACGGCGTTTATCCCATGGAGTTTTCAGCCAGCCAACACGGCGCTCGGCGGGCGTCATTGGGATGAGGCGACCGCCGTTGAATATCTGAAGACACTCGCAATTGCGCGGCTCTATCTTTCCAATTTCCTCAACGTGCAATCGAGCTGGGTCACGCAGGGATTGAAGGTCTGCCAGATGGGTCTGCGCTTCGGCGGAAACGACGTGGGCTCGGTGATGCTGGAAGAGAATGTAGTACGAGCCGCGGGCGTGACCAACTGCACGACCGAAGAAGAGTTGCGCAGGATTATTCGTGATGCGGGGTTCCGGCCGGCGCAGAGGGATACGCTGTACCGGCAATATTTCTTGAACTAGCCGCACCAGCCGTACATCTTGAATGAATCGTCCATTTGCCTGGCGCGGTAGAATAACTCTGTCGCCATCCCCTGCCGACTTAATTTCGCCCACCATCATGAAAATCTGGCCGCTCATCCTACTTCTCGCGTCATTTCCCGCGCTCGCGCAATCCCCGGCGAACCGCGAATCGCAAGACTGCACATTCGAGGGCCGTGTGGTGCGGGATCCGGGCGATATTCCCGTCAGGAAGGCTACCGTTCAAATTCTGTCTGACAAGTCAATGGCTGAAGGCAAGGAATACAGTGCAATCACCGACGCTGAAGGCCATTTTCGGATCGAGGCGATTCCATCAGGCCGCTATCGCGCTTTTGTCGAGCGCTCAGGTTTCGTCGAAATAAACAGGCAACACCAGCGCTCGGCAGGAACGGCGCTCACATTCGAGCCCGGCAAAGACATTTCAGATGTCGTTCTGCACATGCTTCCTGCCGCCGTGGTTGTGGGAAAAGTTCTCGATGAAGACGGAGATCCCATGCCGCGCATCGACGTGTCGGTTTTGAGGTATGCCTACCAACTTGGTCAGCGGCACCTGGAAGTCGCCGCGGCGGGAACAACCGACGACCTGGGAGAGTACCGCATCCCCGATCTCTTACCAGGCCGGTACATGATAGCGGCGAATCCGACCCCTGATCTTTCAAGCACACCCGAGCCGAAGGCAAAGCCGGGCACGCCGCCGAAACAAGAAATGGCATATGTACCCGCGTTTTATCCCGGCACTGTAGATCGCAACCAGGCTGTCTATCTTGGCCTTCGCGCTGGCGAGGAGACCTCGGTAAATTTCAATTTGTCTCGCGCTCCTACGTTCCACGTGCGGGGCAGCATTGCTGGGGCTCAAAACGTAGACCTGGTGGTTCACCCGAACGGCCAACAGATGGAATTCACAGCAGCACAAACGGATAAAGACGGAAAGTTCGACATTGCGCACATTCCGGCGGGATCGTATACGTTGTTCGTTGTCCGTGAAGAACATGAGTCTTCCCTGCTCGCACAGCAGGCACTCGAGGTTACCAACGGTGACATCGACGGCGTGCGGATAGTTGCTCTCGAAGGGAGCCGGGTACGAGGATCCGTAAAAGTCGAAGGGGTTCATGCGATCGACCCGTCCACGCTGCTGATTCTCCTGCAGCCCTCCAACATTGAGAAGGGAGGCAGTTTCATCGGAGATCTGGCAGCCGCACAGACCCTTGCCCCTGTCAAAGCCGACGGCACCTTCGACTTTAAAAGGGTTCCCGCGGGAAGCTATTCGGTGCTCGTAGAAGGCGCCACACGCTTGCCGGACTACTATTTGAAATCAGCGAAACTCGGGAGCACGGAGGTCGTCAACTCTGGCCTGACTCTCGGCGGAGGCGGAACCTATGCGCTGGAGATCCTCATCGGTGCTGGGGCCGCCACAATTGCCGGCGAGATCGCTGACTCGGACGGCCATCCCGTCGCGGACGCAAACGTCATTGCAGTCCCAACGGGCGAACATGCCAGCCGCTTCGACCTTTACCAGAAAACCCTGACGGACCAGCACGGCCATTTCATTTTCGTAGGACTCACTCCCGGAGACTACAGGCTCTTCGCGTTCGAAAGCCTCGAAGAAGGCGTCTACTTCGATCCGGCATTCCTCAAACCTTATGAAGGCTCGAGCGAAAACGTCCGCCTTGAGGAAAATGGCCGGAAGACCTTGCAGATGAAGGTGATTTCGGCGCCCGCGCAGGAACCGTGACGCGCGCTTCCCTTCAGTTACAATGACTGTTTGCACTGCCCGTTCTGACCGGTCCAGAGGAGAGCGCCGCTGAGTAGCCCGTTCATTCCGTCCTATGCCTTGTTTGCGGCTTCGCGCGGCTTGGGACAGTATCTCCGCCAGCATTTTCTCGACAAGACGTTCCAGGGGCTGTATCACGCGAATGCATTCGATACTGCGCTGCTGATTCCCTACTTCATTGTTCTGATTCTGTTGGCCTCGTATGGCATGCACCGGTACGTACTGGTGTATCTCTACTACAAAAACAAGAAGAACCGGACGACCGAACCGGCCAAGCGTTTCGAAGAACTGCCGCGGGTCACGGTCCAGCTTCCGATTTTCAACGAGCAGTTCGTAGTTGAGCGGTTATTGGATGCGATCTGCCGGTTGCAGTATCCGCTCGATAAATTGGACATACAGGTCCTGGATGATTCGACCGACGAGACGGTTGCGGTCGCGCGCGGTCTGGTTGAGCACTACGCGGCCAAGGGATTTCCAATCACCTACCACCATCGGGAGAATCGTCAGGGATTTAAGGCTGGTGCATTACAGGAAGGGATGAAGACCTCGAGGGGCGAGTTCATCGCGATCTTTGACGCCGACTTTGTTCCCCCTGAAGACTTCCTGCTACGAACGATTCACCACTTCACCGATCCCAAAATCGGCATGGTGCAGACGCGATGGACGCACATCAACCGCAATTATTCTTTCCTCACCGAAGTCGAAGCCATCCTGCTGGACGGGCATTTTGTTCTCGAGCACTCGGGACGGGCGCGCAGCAATGTCTTCTTCAATTTCAACGGCACTGCGGGAATGTGGCGACGCGCTGCGATTGAGGAAGCTGGGGGCTGGCAGCACGACACGCTTACCGAAGACACCGACCTCTCCTATCGCGCGCAGTTGAAGGGGTGGAAGTTTATTTACTTGCAGGATGTTGAGTGTCCCGCGGAGTTGCCGGTCGAGATGACCGCGTTCAAGACGCAGCAGGCGCGCTGGGCGAAGGGGTTGGTCCAGACGGGAAAGAAGATCCTGCCGCGCGTGCTGAAAAGCGATCAGCCATTTCATGTCAAGCTTGAGGCGTGGTATCACCTGACGGCGAACATAAGCTATCCCTTAATGATTGTGCTTTCGGTGCTGTTGCTGCCGGCAATGATCATCCGCTTCTATCAGGGATGGTTTCAGATGCTCTACATCGACTTGCCGCTGTTCATAGCGTCGACGTTTTCGATTTCCAGCTTTTATCTGGTTTCGCAGCGGGAACTGTTTCCCGGGAAGTGGTTTCGATCTCTGCTTTACTTACCTTTCCTGATGGCGCTGGGAATCGGGCTGACCGTCACCAATACGCGTGCGGTTCTGGAAGCCCTGGTGGGAAAACAGACGGCCTTTGCGCGGACCCCGAAATATAATGTGGAAACCCGGAAAGACAAAGTGGCCGCGAACAAATATCGCAGGCGATTGGGATGGGTGCCGTGGATCGAGTTGCTGATTGGCACCTACTTCGCGCTGACGGTTTATTACGCCATCGACAATGAGAACTTTCTGACCGTGCCATTCTTGCTTTTGTTTGTCGTGGGCTACTGGTATACGGGTCTGATGTCGTTGCTGCAGGGTAGATTCAGCGGGATCTCGCTAAGCACGGAAAATCACACCAAACCATTTCCGGTCGGAGTCTAAGCATGCGCAAGCTCCTGGTCGTGCTGCTGTTGCTGCTCCCACAATTCGGTCTGGCTCTCGACCGTCAACCGAACGCCGACTATCGCGCGCGGCGCCAGGCGCTGGCCGCGAAGACGACCGGAGGAGTGGTGCTGCTCTTCGCTCCCGTGGAAGCCGATGGGCCCGATGACCTTTACGGCTTTCGCCAGGACGACGACTTTTATTATCTTTCGGGATGGAAGGAACCCGGCGCAGCCCTGGTAATCGCCGCTGCTGTGGCCGCGAGAGATCAGACGGCGGCGCGTCCTTATACCGAGATTCTCTTTCTTCCTGCGCACAACGTCTCTCAGGAAAAATGGACCGGGACAAAGCTGGGTCCTGAGAATCCAGACGCTTCAAAGATCACCGGATTCGATCGCGTCGAAGTGCTGGACAACCTGCGGACGGAGCTAGTTCATTTGTTTCCGCAAGGCCGTGCGACCGTGTTCACCGACGTTCCCGCGCCTGGCGAGAATTCCGTCTCTTCCATTCCGTTGGACTGGCTGAAACGTGCGAACGCCTTCCCCTTGGCAGTTTCCTACCAGGATGTGCGCCCTTTGCTCGGCAACTTTAAGAACGTACAAAGATTCCGGCGAGATCGAACTCATCCGCAAAGCCACGAATGCGTCGATTGCCGCACAGTTGGCGGCCATGCACGCGATGAAGCCGGGAATCACCGAGCGGGAAATCTCTGCGCTGCTGCAATACGAATGGGGCAAGCGCGGCTGTGAGCGCCCCTCGTATGCGCCGATCGTGGGATCAGGAATCAACTCGACGGTTCTGCACTATTCGGACGATGACGGGACCATCCAGTCTGGGGATGTGGTCGTCATCGACGCCGCGGGCGAATACTCCATGTACGCCTCAGACATCACGCGCACTCTTCCCGCCACGGGCAAATTCACCGATCGACAGCGGGAGATCTACAACATCGTGCTGGGAGCACAACAGGCGGCCATCGCTGCGTTCCAGTCAGGCAAGTCGCGGTTGCGCCGCAACATGCAAGACTCGCTCTACGACGTCGCCTACAACTACATCAACTCGCACGGCAAGGATATGCACGGGCAGCCGCTGGGAAAATACTTCATTCACGGCTTGTCGCACTATGTTGGATTAAATGTTCATGATGAGGGAGACTACGACGTCGCACTGGGGACGGGAACGGTCTTCACCATCGAACCGGGAATTTATATTCCCGAGGAAAAGCTGGGAGTTCGCATCGAAGACATCCTTTATGTGGACACCAACGGGAAGCTGATCAATCTGACCGCCGCCCTTCCCCATACGGCCGACGAAGTCGAGCATGAGATGGCTTCCCATCCGTAATGTGTCGTACGTCACCGCGCGCCGCGATTCATTTGGTATGCTAGAGCATCGTGCGGATGATCTGGTGGTTCCTGATCCTGGCCGTGAGCACGGGACTCGTGTTCTGGGTGGGAATCGCGTTCTTTCTTCGTGTTCGCCGCCACATGAAGCCTGATGCTGCTTCCCAGGAGAGCCTTGAGCACGATCAAGACTCGGGCGGGTCTTCCTAGTTCGGTTGGAGGGTTTATATGACCAGACTGAATGTTCAGGCACTTGATAGTCATCATCCCGCATTTGAAGTGGTGCGCCAAATTTCGCTGGTCGTCGGTGCCAGCTTGTTCGTGGCGCTGTGCGCCCGCATTACGTTGCCGCTTCCCTTCACTCCGGTCCCACTCACCTTGCAGAATTTTGGCGTGCTTCTGGTGGGGCTTGCCCTCGGACGCCGTCGCGCTTTCGCGGCGCTGGTCCTGTATTTGATCGAGGGCGCTTCCGGTATGCCGGTCTTCAACCCGGCCGGACCCGGCGGGATTGCTCAGCTGATGGGACCAACAGGCGGCTTCTTGCTGGCTTATCCGTTCGTGGCTGCGCTGGCCGGATGGATGTTCGAGAACGGCAAGCGAACCTTCGCCCGAGCTGCCATCGCCTCGACCTTGGCTGAGATTCTCTTGTTCGCCGGCGGGCTTTCGTGGCTGTACGTTCTAACGCACTCGATCGCCACCACTCTCCGCTTCGGACTCTACTGGTTCGTATTCGGAGAAATCATCAAGATCATGCTGGCGTCCGGTATCGTTTCCGGCTGGCAGCGTGCTCGAAAGGTTTAGTCATGGGCAGGATGGACACGGCGTCTCCGGAAATTTCTTCGTCTACGGGCAATGCATCGCAGGTGCGCGAAATTTCGATTGCGCACAGCCCTGATTCCGACGACGCGTTCATGTTTTACGGACTGGCCACGAATAAAGTTCGCGTTTCGGGACTGCGTTTTACGCACACTCTCTGCGACATCGAGACCCTGAACCGCAAAGCGCGTGAGGGCAATGGCGCGTACGACGTCACGGCGATTTCGTTTCACGCCTATCCCTATATCCAGAACACCTACGCGCTGCTTCCGAGCGGAGGCAGCGTCGGCGACGCCTATGGCCCGATGATCATCTCTACCCGGGCCTTCTCGCTCGATGACATCAAGAGGAAACGGATTGCTGTTCCCGGAACGCTGACCACCGCGTACCTGGCGCTGAAACTGTTTGCGCCTGGAATCGAAACTGAAGTTGTACCCTTCGATCAGATTATTCCGCAGGTGCTCGAAGGCAAATACGAGGCGGGCCTGATCATCCATGAAGGTCAGCTGACCTATGCGAAGTCGGGACTGTATCGCATCGTGGATCTCGGCAAGTGGTGGCATCAGGTCACCGGACTGCCGCTTCCTCTGGGTGGGAATGCAATCCGGCGCAGTCTGGGCCCTGAGTTGATGTCGAGCGTGGGCGGAGCTTTGCGCGAGAGTATTCAGTACGGCCTCGATCATCGCGAGGAAGCGCTCGCCTATGCGATGCAGTTTGCCCGCGACCTCGATACGCAGCTCGCCGACAAGTTCGTGGGCATGTACGTGAACGAGCGCACGCTCGATTACGGGCCCGACGGCCGTGAAGCCGTGCGGCGCCTGCTCGACATGGGACATAAGGCGGGTATCATCCCGTTCGAAGCAAAGGTTGATTTCGTCGAATAGTTTTCGCGGTATGCGCTTTTCTTCCCTGCTGATCGCTGCGGTATTACTCTCGCGCGCCGCTTTCGGCGCTGAACCCGCTCCGCCGGATCTGACGGGGACGTGGAAGCTAACCTCACAGCAATCCAAACAGCAATTGACGCGATCGGGCATCGCAACCTTAACGATCGTCCAGGAAGGTACGCGCTTGCTCTTTACGGACCTCGCTGAATACGCGGACGGGCAGACGAAGGAGTCCTACAGCGTCACGCCTGATGAAACGGAACAAACGACTCCGACCGGATCGATCTCGGCGCGCTGGGAGGGAAAGGTTCTGGTGGTGCGCCAACGATCGAGTGCCGGGGACCTGGCTGAGACTTGGCGCCTGAAGCGGACAAGCACACCAGACGGCATGGCTCGTGAAGTCATCGCCATCGAACACGTTCGTGGTAAAGATATCCCAGTGTTCAAGCGCGAAGAACTTTACCGGAAGCAGTAGCTCCTACCGCACTCTTTCTTTGAAAGAGAAAATTGGATCGACATCCACAGGCACGCTGGACGCGGCCTTCAGCGATATCTTCAACTCCTCAGGCATGACATCGTATTTCTTAAACCAGTCTTCAGCACGCTGCCGGTCGCCTTTCGCTTCGATATCGAGAAGTTCCTTCGCCAGGTCGGCAACTACGTCGGGCATCGCCGTATAGTCAATCGCGTATTTCCCCGAAACTTCCCGCTTCAATGCGCCGCGCTCGACCAGGTAATTGAATTCCATCATCTCCGCCTGGCCGTGGGCTTCGCCGATTCCAAAGCGTACGGTACGGAACAACCCACCGACATACGACGCGTAGAACTCTTCCAGCTTCTCTTTGGGTATTGCGCCGTGATCTACCATCCACTTCAAGCCGAACATCCCCACAGTATCGGCCTTTGCCTCTTCGAGTCCGCTAAAGGCTGGGCCAATCGCTTCTCGAATGCTGACTTTTCCAGCGGCCGTGCGCGCAAACGCCGGCCCTAGGCCATGGGCCATCTCGTGCATGATCGTTCCCAGAAGATAACCATCTCCCGTGACCTTGGCCGCCTGTTCAGGACGCATCACATACTGAGCCAGCGGAACGATGATGTAATTCACGCGAGCGTCCATGAAGTTTTTGAAGAAGATTTTCTTGCTGCCCTTCTGTTCATGCACCCGCGGATCGTTGGGCAAGTTGTCGGCGACTGCTTGATAGCCGTGACGCAAGTCGCCCGCGCGGTAAGGAGCGTCCATTACTTCCATTGGAGTCTCCAAGCCATGCTTCGAAGGACGGCCTTCCGGCGCCAGCGGTAGCGCATCCTGAATTTCGGGCACATACTTCTCAAACAACTCGAGCTTCTTGCTTTCCTCCTGATTACGGATCAGCACTGCGGCGCCGTAAGAGCCTTTCACTCCGAGCAAGCCATCGAGATAGGTTTCGTACGGAGCGAGAATGACATCGAACTTGGGATTCTTGAGATCGACCCAGGCGAGATCGCTCTTGAAGTAATCGTCGGTGAGTAACGCATCCGCGCGGAGCCGGAGGAAGTTCGCGAACGCCGTGTCGCTACTGAGTTCGGCGGCCTCGCGCAGATCTTTGGCTGCTGGTTCCAGGAACGAGCGGTAGGCGATGTGATAGGGCAAGCCTACGAGTTGATCGTTGTGCCAACGAACAACGGTGGTTGAACTGTAGATCTCTTCTTTTTTATCGGGATGCTGTTTGACGTAATCTTCAATCTGCTGCTGCGTCAGTCCGTGCGGATAAAATCCTCTTCCCGGATACATGGGCGCAGTTCCGACGAAGGGCTTGTTCTCCTCCAACAGGTCGTATCGCGATCCATTGATCCAGAGATATTTTCGCAGCATCTCATCTTTTGAACTGGTGCTCGCCGCCAACGACTGGTAGAGCGACAGGCCTTCAGGGTCGCTTTGACGCCAGAAGATTTCTTCCAGATAGACCGAAGCATCCACCAATTTGTTGACCATCTTCACTTCGCGCGCGCTCAATCCCCTGGAGTCGAACGGCATCTGCACCCGGCGCCACTTGCCCAGCCGCTCCGATAAATCAGGAACAACTGTCAGACCGGAGGCGACGGCACCCTTTGCCGCGCTGCCCGACATCGACCGGTGAGTTTTCTGCGCCGAGGAAAGAGGAACCATAAGAACAATGGCTAGTAAAGACAACCACGAAGTCCAAATATTCATTGCTTTTGATTTTAGCAGAGGGTTTTCCACATTAACGATTTTGGCGTGCGCGTCGCGCGGCGATACAGTTCACGGATATTATGTTGTTCGTGAATCTCCCCTCGCCGCAAGTGCTGCTCATCGACGCCGATGATACGTTGTGGGAAAACAACATCTACTTTGAGCGCGCCATCTCCGGCTTCATATCTTTTCTCAATCACCATGAATTTTCGCCAGAGCAAGTGCGCGAGGTTCTGAATGACGTGGAGCGCGAGTGCATCGTGACCCACGGGTACGGTCTGCACAGCTTCGCTCACGCGCTGGTCCAGACGTTTGAAAAGTTAGCGGTCGAGCCTCTTACTCCCGCGTTGCACGAGACGATTCACGGATTCGCGCACACCATTGCCGAACATCCGGTCGAAGTCATAAACGGGGTGGACGAAACCCTGCAGCACCTGAAGAGCCGTCATCGCCTGATCCTGATGACGAAAGGGGCGATAATCGAACAGACTGGGAAGGTCGAACGCTCTGGGCTGAAAAAATACTTCTCCGCGGTCGAAATTGTTCCGGAGAAAGATAGGCCGACTTACGAGGCCATTGTTTCCAAGTACGGTCTTTCTAATAGCTCCACTTGGATGATTGGAAACAGTCCCAAGTCTGATATCAATCCCGCGCTGGCTGTGGGATTGAACGCAGTCTTCGTTCCGCACGGGAACACCTGGATTCTGGAACACGAAGATGTGTCGGAGGCGCGCCCTCCGCAGCAATTGCTCACTGTTGAGACCTTTGCGGAACTCAAGGAACATTTCTAGCTAACAGCGCCCGACTTCCCGCGCGGAATCGGCGTGTTAACCTCTACCTGCTCTGGTTTTCTGCTCGCATCCAGTGTGGCAGTGCAGAAAAACAATTTCCGGCGGCTATTGCGGACCGTGGAGGCGCTCTCCGACCTCGGTCCCGAGATGACGGCCGAGCGCGAGTTTTCCCAAACCGCGCGCGCCATGGTCTCGGCGATATTGCAAGCCTCAGGCGCTTGCGAAGCCGTCCTGTTCACTTTTGTTGATAAGCCCTCTCTGCTGACCTCCATTGCCTCCGACGGCTTCGCGTTGATGCCCGATCCTGCCGTCATTCCGCTCTTACCGAAACAGGTGCACGCTTTGACGGCCGCGCGCGATCCAGTGGTTCTTGTCCACGGAGCCTACGAAACTTTTTTGACTTCGAACGGAAACGTTGCGCCGGAGTTGTTCCGCTGCCTGGCCCCATTGAAAGTGGCTGGCAAACTGGTAGGCGTCGTTGCTTTGGGATCGCGTGAGGGCGATGTGCCCTACGATGGCGAAGAGCTTGCGGCTCTCGACCTGTTGTGCAACTACGTCGCTCTTGCGATTCAGAATCACACCCTGAGTCAGACGCTGTCACAGCGCGTGTCAGAGAATCTGCGCCTGCTCGCTTCCCTGCATGGTTTTTACGACACCGCGCTCGAAGCTTTTGCCGCCGCCATCGACGTGAAGCACGTAAACATTCACGGGCACTCGATCCGGGTGGGGAAATACGCAGCCGCAATGGGCGAGGCCATGGGAATGGAACCCGGAGACGTCGCCGCGCTTCGTTCTGCTGGATACTTGCATGACATCGGAAAAGTTGCCGTCGACAAGCGCTTGTTCAGCAAGCCGACCGTGCTCGATGCTGACGAGTTTCGGGAGATGGCCGATCACACAGTGGTGGGACATCAGATCGTGAGCGGGGTTCAATTTCCCTGGCCGCGCATCCCAGAGATCGTGCGCTGGCACCACGAGCGCGCTGACGGTTCCGGCTATCCCGACGGTCTCGGAACGGACGACGTGCCTATGGCGGTGCGTATCATCGGTCTCGCTGACACCTTTGATGCCATGACCAGCGAACGTCCTTATCGCGATCCCATCTCTGTGGGCAGCACGTTGAGTGAGATCGTGCGGCTTGCGCCTCAGAAATTCGATCCGAATGCGGTGCAGGCGCTGCTGGTGCAAATACGTCGCGACGCCGTGGGCAGCAACCGCACTCCCCTGCTCAATCGCCCCGTCGATATAGCTCCCGGTGATATCGACCAACTGGCGGCGAATCTACAGCATAAGATGAGCCACGGGCGATTGTTCCTGACCTAGCTGTAAGCCGTCAGCTCTCAGTAAGACCTGTTCTTACAATACTTTAGGAGCTTACTGACCGTCGAGAACTGACCGCTGAAAGCTGCCTTTCGAGCAACTTTTCTGCGATTGTGGGTTCATAATTCTAGGATCTTTCACGTCTGGTAGCGGGGTATCCATGCGGTCAAGACGTCACGAAGTTACCCTCGGATTTCTGCTCGCTTCCCTGACAATTGCTCAGTTTGCGCTCGGCACCAAGAAGTTCGTCCCAGAGTCGCAGATGACGGATCAGCATCGTGCATTGCACGTGCTGAACCGGTTGACGTTCGGTCCGCGGCCCGGTGACGTCGACCGTGTTTTGGCAACGGGCATCGATAAGTGGATCGACGAGCAACTTCATCCTGGCAAGATTGATGACAACGCTCTCGATGCCAGGCTCGCCCCTTACCGCACTTTGCGGATGGACACGCGAGAGATCGCCGAGAATTTCCCTCCTCCCCAGGTGATTAAAGCGATCGAGCAGGGCAAACAGTCCATGCCTTCCGACCCGATGAAGCGCGCGATTTACGAAGCGCAACTGCAGCGCATCGAGATAAAACAGGAGAAGAAGGCTGACGCAGCGAACACTGACACCGATGCAAGCAGTCAACAACCGAAAATAAGCGACGAAGAACTAGCGCGCCGGCGCGAAGACCGCTTGGCGGCCGACGCAAAGGCACAAGAGTTGCTCGATCTGCCGCCTGATCAGCGGATGAAAGCATTTCTCAAGATGCCGGCTGAAGAGCAACGGACCCTGTCTGCATCGTTGAAAGGCAGCAAGCGCGATGAATTCACGGAGGGGATGGCGCCGCAGCAAAAAGAAGCCTTAGAAGCTATGAATAATCCGCAAGCCGTCGTGAGCGACGAACTGGTTTCCGGCAAGTTGTTGCGCGCTACCTACAGCGAGCGCCAGTTGCAGGAAGTGATGACCGATTTCTGGTTCAACCATTTCAACGTTTTCATCGGCAAAGGTGCGGATCGTTATCTGCTGACAAGTTATGAACGCGACGTGATTCGCCCCAATGCGTTGGGGAAATTCGAAGACTTGCTGAAGGCTACGGCGCAGAGTCCGGCCATGCTTTTTTATTTGGATAACTGGCTGAGCGTGGGCCCGAATTCTGATGTTGCCAATGGCATCCCAAAGAAAGCCAACAAGAATTGGCGGCGAGTTTATAACCAGAGAAATCCTTCGACCAAGCAGGCAAAGGGCAAGCGCAACGGCCTGAACGAGAACTACGGGCGCGAATTGATGGAATTGCACACGCTCGGTGTGAACGGCGGATACACGCAAAAAGATGTCACTGAAGTTGCCCGCGTTTTTACTGGATGGACCTTGAAGCAGCCTAAACAAGGCGGCGGCTTCACTTTCGAAGAACGGATGCATGAACCGGGAGAGAAAACCGTCCTCGGACACCGCATCAAATCGAATGGCGAAAAGGAAGGCATGGAGGTTCTGCATATCCTCGCGCACAATCCTTCGACCGCCAAATTCGTATGCACCAAGCTCGCGGTACGCTTTGTTTCCGACACGCCACCCCCGGCGCTGGTCGATCGCATGACGCAAACGTTCCTCAAGAAAGATGGGAATATCAGCGAAGTCATGGCAACCATGCTGAAGTCGCCGGAGTTCTGGTCGGAAGACACGTATCGTGCCAAGGTGAAAACGCCTCTGGAGTTCGTGGTCTCGGCACTGCGCGCTAGCGGAGCCGATGTCACTGATCCGATGCCGATCGCGCGCCAGTTGCAGAATCTGGGAATGCCGCTTTACGGAATGCAGCCGCCGACCGGATACTCGAACAAAGCCGATGCCTGGGTAAACTCCGCCGCGCTTCTCGGCCGCATGAATTTCGCGATGGCTCTGACCGCAGGCAAAGTGAAGGGTACACGGGTCGACACCAGTCGCATGCTGGGAACTTCTGCGATTCCTCAGGAGCCAACGCAGAGTCTTGCGACGCTGGAGAATGATCTTCTAGCAGGCGAAGTCTCGAAACAAACGCACGACACAATTGCTGCGCGCCTGGAAGATCCGAAAGTCAGCCAGCGCAAATTAGACGACCCCGCACGCGCGCCGAATATCGGTGGAATCGCAGGGCTGCTGCTAGGATCGCCCGAGTTTCAACGAAGGTAGGCCTTACTGAAAGCTGATAGCTGAAGGCTGAGAGCAGGTTTTTTATGTCCATTACCCGTCGCGTTTTTCTTCGAAACAGCGGTTTGGCGGTCGTCGGCACTGCCGCGATTCCTTTGTTTCTCACTCGCGCTGCGCAAGGTGCCGAGTCGCTCGTCGGAAAGGACAAGCGCCTGGTCGTCATCTTTCAACGCGGCGCGGCCGACGGTCTGAATATCGTCGTGCCTCACGGCGAGCAGGCGTACTACGCGATGCGTCCGTCGATCAATATCCCGCGCAAGTCGGTCATCGATCTTGACGGGTTCTTTGGACTGCATCCCTCGATGTCGGCGTTCCAGCCGCTTTGGCAGCAGAAGCACCTTGCCATCGTGCATGCGGCGGGCTCTCCTGATCCGACGCGCTCGCACTTCGACGCGCAGGACTTCATGGAATCGGGCACGCCGGGCGTTAAGGCCACCGATGACGGATGGTTGAATCGCTGCCTGCATTCCCTGCCCGACCCGGCGAACAAGTCTTCGTTCCGGGCGATCGCGATGGGACCGTCCCTGCCGCGCATTCTTTCAGGCTCGGAACCCGCGGTGGCATTGAACAACATCAATGATTTTGGAGTTGGCGGACGCAGCCCCAATGCCACGCCGATCTCAAATACTTTCGAGGCCATGTACGCGCACTCGGTGGATTCGGTTCTGCATGGCACGGGACAGGAAACATTCGATGCGGTGAAAATGCTGAAGTCGGCCGATCCCGCAAAATACACTCCCGCTGCTGGCGCCGACTATCCACGCGGACGCTTCGGTGACAGCCTCAAGCAACTCGCACAACTCATCAAGGCCAACTTGGGGGTGCAGGTCGCCTTCGCCGACATCGGAGGCTGGGATCATCACGTGAACGAAGGCAGTACCGACGGGCAGATCGCCAACGTGCTTCGCGAATTCTCGCAATCACTCGGAGCATTCTGGACTGACTTGGGCGATCTCCGCGAAGACACGGTCGTTGTGACCATGTCAGAGTTCGGACGCACGGCCCGTGAGAACGGCAATCGCGGCACCGATCACGGTCATGCCAACGTGATGTTCGTCATGGGAGGCCCGGTAAAAGGCGGCAAGGTTTACGGACGCTGGCCCGGCCTCGACCAGTCGCAACTCTATGAGGGCCGCGATCTGGCGGTGACCACAGACTTCCGCAGGGTGCTGGGCGAAGCTGTCTATCGCCACCTGGGAAATAAGTCTCTCAATCAAGTCTTCCCCGGCTTCGAAGATCAACCGGCAGAATTCCGGAAATTCCTGGGGTAGAAAGCTCACCTAGCCCGGGGACGCCCTCGTCCGCCGAGTGGGTCGACCTACGCGGTTATCGACGGTCGCGGAAATCGCCTGCGCAGTACATCCACAAAAACCGCATCTGCGCGCAATGAGATCATCTCCAATGGCGAGTAACCGCGCTGCCATGCCAGATAGAACGTTATGAAGAGAAGAGCAAGAGTAATGGCGAAGTTGGGCCACGCGTTGAGCGCCCATTGTCCATGCCACATAACCTGTACGCTTCTTGAAAACGGCATGAGATACGGGATAGGCCACTGGTAGCCATCGGGACCGCGGGCTCCGAGAACGTCTTCCAAGAGATGCAAATGAAAACTCACGAAGGCGAGGGCTGCGACCTTTCCTCGCTGATTGCCCAGCGCGCAGGCAACAACTGCGACCAGCAGTGCGAAGCCCAGATTGTGCAAGGAGTGGTGATAGCGCGCGAACCAGTCCAGCGGGTGCTCCGAGTGCCGCGTGAGCAGGTCGGCAATGGCTCCCAGACCGTCCACGTCAGGAATGACGCCGGCGAGGGTCACCAGCGCACGATCGCGACGGTTCAGGGTCGTGGTATTTGCCAGCACCCAGCCGGTTAGAAAATGTGTGACCGGACTCATCGTACAAAGCCCTCGACGCTCCCCCGCAGCTTACTACGTCCTCTTTCTGCGGTCGTTGTCAATCATGTATTTAGCCCCGTCTCTGGCTCGAAGGTGGTGTTACACCCGTAACGCCACAATGTAGCCATTGTGCGCCAGGGCATCTTGACGCAGACTGGGCTCACAACAAGGGATTCAGCTTATGCTCAAGTCCTGGAAAAAATTCGAAGGCAGTGACCGAATTACAGTAATCACATTAGCTGCTTTTTGCGTGGTTGCGCTGCTGGGACTTTTGCTGATTCGCTAGTCTGCCGGGCGGCAGACGCGAAACTGAATCTTTACATCCTCGTTTTCCACCCTAAATCACCGCTATTTTGGCCGCCGACAACGGCGGCCCTTCCTAGTGGGCAGCAATTAGCAGTTGGCACTGAGCATTTGGCTTGCAAAGACCTGGAATGGCTAAGTGCCAAATGCCAAGTGCTGAATGCTACTTCGGCTGCAGCGTCTGCGCGATCATGACCTGACGCTTGAAATTCTCGACCATGTTGGGGTCGAGGCGAACGGCGGTGGGCTTTTTCGCCAGCGACATCTGGTCGATCTTGTCCTGAAGTTTGAGCAGCGCGTAGAAGAGGTTCTCGGGTCGGGGCGGACATCCGATCACGTACACATCCGTGGGAACAATTTTGTCGACGCCTTGCAAGACCGCGTAGGTGTTGAATGGGCCCCCAACCGATGAGCAAGCGCCCATCGAAATCACCCACTTCGGGTCCGGCATCTGATCATAAATACGCTTCACCACCGGGGCCATCTTCAAAGTCACGGTTCCTGCCACAATCATCAGATCGCTTTGCCGCGGGCTGGGACGAAATACTTCCGAACCAAAGCGCGCGATATCAAAGCGCGCGGTCGACGACGCGATCATCTCAATGGCGCAGCACGCCAGGCCGAAGGTCATCGGCCAAACCGCCGATTTCCGCGCCCAGTTGAAGACGTAGTCCACCGTGGTAATCAGGAAGTTTTTTTCGAACTTATTCTGCATCCAACCCATGGAGAGTCCCCCAGCAAGTGCGTGGCGATGAAGCTCTTCAGTCTAGGTCGGGGTTGAGAGCGTGTCAAACTTGTACTACCCGGCGAGCGGTCGCCGAGGAGCGACATTGACCTTTGAGGCAGCGCTCATCGGGATTGGCGCCACGGCGCGGGCAATATTATTGAAGAGTTCTTCAGCACGAAGTTCACCACCAACGGGCCCTTAACACGATCCTGCCGAGCCTTAACTTTCCTGCCGGGTTCTGCCCTAAAATATTCGCCGAAGTTTTCTTATGCGAATCGAAGTTGTCCTGGGCGATATTACGCAGCAGCCCGATGTCGACGCGATCGTCAATGCCGCCAATACGGAGTTGATCTTGGGATCCGGGGTGGCTGGCGCAATCTATCGCCGCGGAGGCGGTGAGATCGACCGCGAAGGCCGAGCCAAGGGTCCGATCAAGCTAGGCGAGGCAGCGGTGACCACCGCTGGACGCTTGCCGAACAGGTGTGTGATTCACGCTGCCGCCATGGGATACCGCCCCGAGGATGCGCGCGTGCCCAAACGCGAAGGATCGCTCTCAAGCGCGGCCATTATTGGCGATGCGACGCGCAACAGCTTGCTGCGCGCGGAGGAATTGAAGCTCGAAAGTATCGCCTTCCCCGCTCTGGCAACCGGAGTCGCGGCTTTCCCCGTCGATGAATGTGCGGAAGTCATGATTGGTGCCGTGCGGGGATATTCAAAGGAGCATCCCGGGAGCACCGTCCGGCGAGTGCGTTTCGTGCTCTTTGGCGAACCGGACTATCAGACCTTCAAACTTGTTTTAGAAAAGCACTGAAGTGCCAGACGGACGAGAGCGTCCCTACACGTCTTACATTCGCAATCCGGTACACTGAACCTTCCGCATGGCTGATGCCGCGATCATGATATCTCAGAGTCCCTTCCGCCGGTGGTGGATAGGGGCGCGCGCCTCCTTCTTTTGGATGGTGCTTCTGGCGGTTGCTCTCCGCGTGGGCATCATCGTCATCGGCCATACCTACAAATTCAAGACCTTCGACGACAACTTCAGCTTCGGCTGGGAGATGGGACGCATCGGACGTTCGCTCGCACTAGGACAAGGCTTCTCGAATCCATTCAATGAGGCAACTGGACCGACGGCCTGGGAGCCTCCGCTCTATCCGTTTCTGATTGCCAGCGTCTTCAAACTCACGGGCGTCTACACGCATGCATCGGCGCTGCTCCTGCTCACGATTAATAGCATTTTTTCTGCGCTGACCTGTGTTCCGATTTTCCTCATCGCGCGCCGATGCTTCAACGAGACCACGGCGGTTTGGACCACATGGCTGTGGGCGCTGCTGCCGAACGTCACGTACTGGTGTACGCGTTGGGTGTGGGAAACCAGTCTCGCCGCACTCCTGCTGGCGCTACTGTTCTGGCTTGCGCTGGTGATGGAAGAAAACGAAGGCTGGCAACCCTGGTTCGGATTCGGACTGCTCTGGGGCGTGGCCGCTCTGACCAACACGTCGCTGCTCGCATTCCTGCCTGCGTCAGGGCTCTATATCTGGTATCGCCGCTGGAAACTCGGCAAGCGTTCTCTCGGCGGAGTAGTTCTTGCTTCAATCGTCTTTGTCGCCTGCATCACGCCCTGGCTCATCCGCAATGACCGGACGTTTGGGCGGTTCATCTTCATTCGGTCGAACTTTGGAGCTGAACTGAGAATCGGCAACGGCCCCGGCGCCGACGGCACATGGCAGGAATACCTTCACCCTACCCAAAACGTCTATGAGATGCGGCGCTACAAGCAACTCGGCGAGATCGCTTATGTGAAAACGCGCAAGGAAGAAGCCGTCGCGTGGATCAAAGGAGACCCGGCGCGTTTCACTTGGGTCAGCTTCAAGAAATTTGTTTACTACTGGGCCGGCATTCCGAAACTCTCGGTGTTTCCTCCGCCGGAAGTAAAGAATTCGCTTTTTCTGGCATCGTCGTTGTTCGCCTTTCTTGGACTCTACCTCGCCTTGCGCCAGCGGCGTCCGGGCGCGTGGCTTTTTCTCTGGCTGGTTCTGTGCTATCCAGCAATCTACTATGTCGTCTTTCCACACCCGCGCTATCGCCATCCGATAGAACCGGAGCTTGCAATCTTGATCGTTTACGCCGTTTCGCAGGCCGAAATCAAGAAACAGACGGCCTAGCCATTCAGCGAGGTCCTCCCTACCCATTCCGCAGATTCGCGATCTTCTCGGCTCACGCATGATTGCCTTGTTGTTCAATTTAGGAGACTGAAATGTCTGTACTGTCTGATTTTTCGCAGGGACTCTCGGCTGCGGCTGAGAAAGCGGGTTCTTCGGTAGTCACGGTTCGTGCCCGGCATCGGCTGCCTTCGAGTGGGATTCACTGGCGCAAGGGAGTCATCGTCACCGCCGATCACACCGTCCGCCGGGAAGAGGATCTGACTGTTCTACTGCCCGACGGCAAACGCGTCTCGGCAAAACTTGCTGGCCGCGATCCCGGAACCGATCTGGCTGTTTTAAAGCTCGAGGAAGACGTTGCTGTCGACATTCCTCAATTCGGCGAACCGTCGACGCTGAAACTGGCGAATCTGGTGCTCGCCCTGGGGCGCACGCGCAACGCGAGCCTCGTTGCCAGCGCTGGAATCGTCGGTGGACTCAGCGGCGAGTATCGCACCTGGCGCGGTGGAAAGGTTGATCAGAACATCCGCCTCGCTCTCGATCTGTACCCCGGCTTCTCGGGTGGCCCGCTGGTCAACGTCGAAGGTAAGGTGCTCGGCGTCAATACCAACGGCCTCGGCCGCGGACGCGCCGTCGCCATTCCCGTCTCTACAGTCAACCGTACTGTCGACGAACTACTGCAGAAAGGACACATCGCGCGTCCTTATCTTGGGATCGCCATGCAGCCCGTCGCGTTGTCAGAGGCTCTTCGTGGCAAGTTGAAGACGCCGGCCAACGGAGGCTTGATGGTGCTGCACGTAGAGCCCTCGGGCCCGGCGGAGAAAGCTGGAATCGTTCTGGGCGATGTGATCGTCGAATTACAAGGCAAGCCCGCACTCGATACCGACAATATTCGGGACCTGCTGGCCTCGGCAAAAATTGGAGACACGGTTAAAGCCACGGTGCTTCGCGGAGGATCTCCCGCCGACGTGTCGCTCACGTTGGGAGAACGTCCTGCGAGGTAATTCTCAATGAGCAAGCGCAACGGAGGCAGCGTCATTCGCGTGCTGTTGGCGGCTGCCTCCGGTGTTCGCCGCGCCGGGCTCGAGACTCTTATCCGCAATACGGCGGCATTGAAGCTCGTTGGCAGCCTGCAAAGCACCCGCAATCTGATTCAGCATGTTCGCGATCTGGAACCAGACGTAATTCTGATCGATGCAGATCCGTCTCAGCCCATTGATGAAGCCTTGGCAGCTCCCGTTGTTGTGTTGATCGACGAACCCAACGCCCGATGGACCGCTCAGGCGCTTCGCTCGGGGGTTAAAGCCGTTCTTCCCCGAGACGCCGACATGGAAGATGTCCTCGCCGCCGTGCGGGCAGCCCATGCGGGTCTGGTCTTGCTCGATCCCGAGATCATGCAGGAATTAGTCGCGAAGATACGGACGCCCTCCGACCAGGACAGCGAGGTGGCCGACGACCTGACGCCTCGCGAAATTGAAGTCCTGCGCATGCTGGCGGAAGGACTGGGTAACCGCGAAATGGCAGTCAAGCTAGGGATTTCCGATCACACCGTGAAATTCCACATCAGCTCCATTCTCGACAAACTCAATGCCTCCTCGCGCACCGAGGCGGTTACCTTAGGCATTCGCATGGGCCTCATTCTCCTCTAGCGCTCACGATTTCCTCCCTGCCCCGTCCAAGCCATGTCGAACGGAGGATGTATGAACCGCCAACGCAGACTCGCCACTCTGTCGGGAGCTACCCTCGGAAGCTTTTGCGCACTGCTATTCATGGTTGCGGAGGGCAACGCCTCCGATCATCACGGTGCCTTCACCGAGGAGTTTCACCAGACCTACACGCTTTCTGCAGGCGGGCACATCGACCTCTCCAACATCAATGGCGCGGTTCACATCACCGGATGGGACAGCAACCAGGTGAAAGTTGACGCTGTGAAATATGCGGGAACCAAAGAACGCCTGGACGAGGCAAAAATCGAGGTGAGCGCAGGCAGCGATTACGTTTCTATCCACACGGAATATCCCGATCGCACGCAGACCTTTACCGACGACGATTCCAATAACCCGGCGAGCGTGGAATATACCTTGATGGTGCCGCGCTCTGTTCGTCTCGATGAAGTCAAGCTCATCAACGGTGCGCTGGATATTACGGGCGTGGACAGCGAGGTGCGTGCATCGTGTATTAACGGGCATCTGCAGGCAAAGCAGCTTTCTGGACGCGTCAAACTTTCTACCATCAATGGGCGTCTTGACGCCGATTTCGCACGACTACCCAATTCGCCCATGGAATTGAGCTCTGTGAATGGAAGCCTGCAGTTGGCGCTGCCTTCCGATGCCAAGGCGGAGATCGAGGCTTCCACCGTTCACGGAGGAATCGAGAATGACTTCGGATTGACCACTTATGACCGCCGCTACGTCGGCCATAACCTGCACGGAGAACTGGGGGGTGGAGGCACGCGCATCGAAATGCGCAACGTGAACGGGAGCATAGAAATCCGTCGTGCCAGCGACAACCGCGCCCTCAGCCCCGCCCGCAATCTCGGCGAGGAACGCGCCTCCGATCGCGACAAAGACAACGACGATGATGATGACAACCTATAGAAATACAGCTTGCCGTCATTCTGAGCCCGACAGGGCGAAGAATCTGGCGTGTAGCGCTTCGACTGCCGTCTATTCACGCCCCCACGCCAGATCCCTCGCTCCGCTCGGGATGACGTCTGTATTGAGGGAAATTCCGAACAAGGCGATAAGCGCAGCTCTCCGTCTTCAATAGATCGCATACCCGGGCGCGGGCGTCCTCAAATCCGGCTTCGAAGCCATCAGCAGCAGCGCCCCCATCTTTTTGAACGCCTTTAAATCGTCGAGGCTGTGAAATGACTTTGTCTGGTAGTCGTCCGGAGTAGGGGTGTCATCGGGAATGCGGCGGGCCTCAACGTTTTCGAAAGCGTGCTTCTTCAGAAGCTCGATATACTCCGCCTCCGATCGCACATGCACCGGCACTTTCAGCTTGTCGACCCACTGCAGCGAGTAAACATTGTCTCTGTAGAGATTGATCAGAATGAACAACCGTCCTCGCGGCGCCATCACGCGAAACAGTTCCGCCAGAGCGCGATCCTGATCGGCGTAGTAGTAGAACGACTCGACCGAAAGAACCTTGTCGAAGTAATTTTCTTCCCATGGAATCTGCTGCGCTGAACCCCAAACGTACAAGACGTTTTCGAAATCTTTCGACGTTTCGCGCGCGTGGCGGATCATCTCATCCGACACATCGACGCCCACCACTTGGCCAAAGCCTTCTGGCCCGTCTCCCACTATGCGCGCGAGCAACCGCGTCGCCCATCCCGAGCCGCAGCCCAGATCGAGCACACGCTCTCCGGAACGCAGGTCCATCAGTCGGATGGTCTTCTCAGTGATGTCCAAGTGATGGCGCTCCATCTTTTCGCCTTCACCTTCGTCGGCCCAGCGATTGAATTCCTGCTTCAGCCTCTCATCGGGAGTCAGTGGTTTATCGGACAAGCAGATTCTCCTTGTGGGTGCCTAGATATGCTACATTTGCCATCCAAATGGCTCAACCTACGCAGCCCCGGCCCAAGCCCGAGCCGCTCTATTGCCCCAATTGCGCCGAAGAAGTCAGCGATCCCCTCACCTGCGGAGATTGCTCCGCGGTCATCTGCCGCCGCTGCGGTACGCCGCTCGAGTCTCCCGACGAACTGGGGATGGGTTAAGACATGGAAACGACAGCCATCACGCAGCCTGTCCCAGCAGCGCAATCAGAACCGACGACGGACCTGGTTCGAGGGCTAACCCTGCTCGACTCAGTCCTGTTGTTGGTGAGCGGCATCATTGGCTCCTCGATTTTCCTCACCGCCAAAGACATCGCCGGGCCCTTACCGCATCCCGTCTGGTTTCTGCTGGTCTGGGTGCTGGGTGGGCTGATCTCGCTCTGCGCGTGCTTCGCCTTTGCCGAACTCGGCTCCATGTTTCCCGACTCCGGCGGACAGTACGTTTACCTCCGCGAGGCTTATGGAGACTTGCCCGCATTCCTCTATGGCTGGATGCTCTTCAGTGTCGCCAATGGAGGCAGCATTGCCGCGCTCTCGGTGGCCTCGGCAGTGTATTTGGGTGGCATCATTCCCGGCATTTCGCAGGATCATGTGGTCCTAGCTGTGGCCGGTGTCGTCGTCACTCGGGCACACGTGATGGCGCTAATCTTCATCGCGATCGTCACCTGGATCAACGTCGCGGGCCTTCGCTGGGGCGCGCTTCTGCAAAATGTTGCCACCTGGGCGAAGTTCGTTGCCATGGCGGCGTTCGTCGTTCTGGGATTCGCCGTCGGCAAGGGCAACTGGTCGCACTTCAGCGCGAGCGCGGCGGGTGGCATTTCCATGGGCCTTACCTCCGGGCAATTTCTGTCAGCGTTTGGTGTCGGCCTGATCGCAGTCTTCTGGGCGTATGACGGATGGGTCTACATCACCTGGGTTGCGGGAGAGGTGAAAAATCCGCGGCGCAATGTTCCGCTCGCCATGGTGCTCGGTGTTCTGGTGGTTGGAGCAATCTACGTCGCCATGAACATGACGTACGTTTACGCCATGCCTCTCACGGAAGTAGCGAAGCATGAAACTATCGCTCACGCCGCTGCGGTTGCGCTATTTTCTCCGGCAGCCGGGGCTTGGCTCTCGGCCATGATCGCGGTTTGCTGCTTCGGAGCAATGGCTAGCTGCGTGCTCTCGGGAGCACGAGTATATTTCGCGATGGCGAAAGACGGAGTCTTCTTCCAGAGCATGGCGGAGGTTCATCCCAAATGGCGCACGCCCGCGTTCAGTTTGATCGGACAGAGCATATGGGCCGGCGTGCTCACAGTAAGCGGACGCTACGATCAGCTCTACACCTATGTCATCTACGGGATGGTGCTTTCTTACACTCTGACCGTGATTGGCATGTTTATTCTGCGCTGGAAGCGGCCCGAGATCCCGCGCCCCTATCGCTGTACCGGCTATCCAATTCTTCCGGCGATTTATGTTCTAATCGGTGCTGCCTGGACGCTAAATACGATCTTCACGCGGCCCACAGAGGCATTTTGGGGCACAACGATCGTGCTAGCCGGGGTCCCGGGATATTTGTACTGGAAACGAGCCAGTCGTAAGGCACAGGCCACGTAGCCCGGACGCCTCGTCCGGGCGCTGAGCGAAGCTCACGCAAAGATCGCAGAACGTACGAGACGGAATAAACCGGAATCATGCGATTGTTGCTGATCACCACGCAAGCAACAAGCGTGTAAGAATCAGTCCCGGAAGGGCGTCGCGATAATAGCCCAGCGCTTCAGCGCTGGGTAAGCCGAGAGTCCGATCAAGTCCCGGAGGGACGGCCGAAGGCCCTGCGGAGTGACTATGTTTGAGCGCTACACAGAGAAAGCTCGACGCGTCATCTTCTTCGCGCGATACGAAGCGAGCCAATATGGTTCGCCCGCCATTGAGACCGAGCACCTTCTCCTCGGGACTTCTTCGTGAGGACAAGAGCCTCGCGTTTCGGTTCCTGAAACCTCCGGGAGGTTACGAAGCGGTGCGCTCGCGAATTGACCAGCACAGCGAAAAACGAAAGGCGTTACCAACTGCCGTCGATCTTCCGCTTAGCAATGAGTCCAAGCGAGTTCTCAAGTATGCCGAAGAAGAAGCGGATCGCTTAGCTCATCGCCATATCGGCTCCGAGCATCTGCTGCTGGGCCTCGCCCGTGAAGAGAAGTGTTTCGCTGCGGAGCTCTTGCGTGATTGCGGCTTCAATCCACAAACGCTCCGCGAAGAGGCTTCCAAGCCCCCCTCGGCCACTGAAAAGACGAGGCCCACCGATCCACCCTACCGCGTTTCTCCCAGAGAGTACCGCAGCACCGTCTTCGTCGACACCGTCGAACTTCACGGCAAACCCCGAAACGCCGATTACATCCGCCGTTCCGCCAAACCGTTCTGTGAAATTTCATGGCATTGGGAAAAGCGCGCATGGGCGCCTCGCGATGTTGTCATCCACCGCAAGACCCAGCGCCTTTCTTTTGACAGCGTCCTGGCGGAAGACGCCAAGCACTTCGACCTCATTAAAGAGGGTTGGACTAAAGATCATTGCTCGATCTGCGGCTGGGAGCTCTTCGCCTCCAAAGACGCTCCCGACCACGCCACGGGATACACCAACGGGCGCGATTGGATTTGCACCGAGTGTTACGACAAATTCATCACCCGCTCCGACTTCTTTTCCTCCAACTATCCCGACATCACCTAGCCCTGCGCGCGCGCTTTCTTTAGAATCGACTGTCTGACCACAGGAGAATTCTCCCTCATGCCGTCTCCGCTTCTGATCGCGAAAGGCACGGAACCGCTCTATCTTCTTCCCTCAATGGCGAATCGCCATGGCTTGATCGCCGGAGCCACCGGCACTGGCAAGACCGTCACTCTGCAAGTAATGGCCGAGTCGTTCAGCCAGATCGGCGTGCCCGTATTTGCAGCCGATGTAAAAGGCGATCTCTCAGGCATAAGCCAGGCCGGAAACAGTAATCCCAAGATTCAAGACCGCGTGAAGCAGCTCCAACTGGGAGACTTCGCATTCTTCGGCTCGCCCACCACGTTCTGGGACGTCTTCGGCGATCAAGGGCACCCAGTGCGCGCCACAGTCTCAGAGATGGGTCCCCTGCTCTTCAGCCGCATTCTGAATCTGAATGACACTCAAACCGGTGTGCTCACGCTGGTTTTCAAAATCGCCGACGACAATGGCCTGCTGCTGCTTGATTTGAAAGATCTGCAAGCCATGCTGGAATACGTCGGCACTTCGGCCAAGGATTATCAGACGCAGTACGGAAACATATCCGCTGCAAGCATAGGCACGATCCAGCGTGGATTGGTCTCGCTGCAACAGCAAGGCGGCGACAAGTTTCTTGGCGAGCCGGCGCTCAACCTCGACGACCTCATCCAGACCGATTCGAACGGGCACGGGATCATCAACATTCTCACCGCCGACAAACTGCTCGCTTCACCACAGCTTTACGCCACGTTCCTGCTCTGGATGCTCTCTGAGCTTTTTGAAAAACTGCCCGAAGTCGGCGATCCCGAGAAGCCAAAGCTGGTGTTTTTCTTCGACGAAGCGCACCTTCTCTTCAACGATCTGCCGCAAACTCTGCAGTCGAAGATCGAGCAAGTCGTCCGCCTCATTCGCTCCAAGGGAGTAGGAATTTACTTCGTCACTCAGAGCCCGACAGACATTCCAGAGATCGTTCTCGGGCAACTCGGCAACCGCGTCCAGCATGCGTTACGCGCATTCACTCCCAAAGATCAGAAAGATGTTCGCGCCGCGGCGCAGACATTCCGCTCCAATCCGAAGCTGAACGTCGAAACTACGATCACCGAATTGGCGGTAGGCGAGGCGCTGGTTTCTTTCCTGGATGAAAAGGGCACCCCGGGAATTGTTGAGCGCGCTATGGTTTGTCCACCGCACAGCCAGATCGGCCCGATTACACCAGATCAGCGGCAGCAGATGATTCGCAACGATGTTCTCTACGGAACCTACGAGCAGGTGGTCGATCGTGAGTCCGCATACGAGCGTCTCAAGGGACGCAACGCGCAACCTCCGGCCGCACCGGGCCAACCGCCTCAGCCATCGAGTCAACCCTGGTACGCGAATCTCCCGTCCCTCGGTACCGGCGCGGGCCGCCGCGGTGATTCCATGGTTGACGCCATGATGAAAAGCGCTGCGCGATCGATTGGCAGTTCCGTCGGCCGCCAGATCATTCGCGGCGTGCTGGGTTCGATCATGGGAAGCAGCAAGCGTTAGAGATTCCGCTTGCCCTCGTGGGCGTCGAATGGTATCTGTGACTGCTTTTCGATCGCTGTGATGACCTCAGGACATACGCTTGCCTGAACCCAACTTACCGGCCGAACCGCCAGAACAATCCAACCTCCTCGCGCCCGGTGTGTCGATCGCCGAAGCCGAAGATCCCAACAAACCAAAACGCGTCATGGGATTCCGCGATCTGGTGCTGTTCTACGTGGTCACCGGGGTCAGCCTGCGCTGGATTGCTACCGCGGCCGCTGCAGGACCAAGCTCGATCGTCATCTGGATCGCTGCATGGCTGTTGTTCTACACGCCACTCGCGCTCTCGGTTATTGAACTCTCGTCGCGCTACCCCAACGAAGGCGGACTCTACGTATGGTCGAAACACGCTTTCGGAGACTTCTCCGGCTTCATGTCGGCCTGGACTTACTGGACCAGCAATCTTCCCTACTTCCCGGCCGTCCTCTATTTCGCCGCCAGCAATGTCATCTACATGCGGGAGGCGCAGTGGGGACATCTGTCGAATAACGCGACGTTCTACATTGTCTTCTCCCTGATCACCCTGACGGTTGCCACATTGATGAATGTTGTGGGACTGGACGTAGGCAAGTGGTTGCACAATGTCGGCGCAGTCGCAATGTGGATTCCCGCCGTCATCGTGGTCGTCATGGGACTGATCGCCTACCATCGGTTCGGATCGGCGAACACATTCAGCGTTCACACCATGACTCCCAGCACGCATTTCAATGACATCGTTGCGTTCTGGCCGCTGCTGTTTTTTGCTTTTGGAGGCGCCGAAACCGCCTCGTTCATGGGTGAGGAGATCAAGAATGCCCGCCGCACCATTCCCTGGGCTCTGTTCTTCGCGGGACTCACCGTCGCTTTCTGCTACATCATCGGGACGGTCGGAGTTCTGCTCGCGCTGCCTGCTTCGGAAGTCAGCAATCTTCAAGGGCTCATGCAAGCCATCGCCAAGACCGCCAGCCGCATTGGTTACGGCGCGGTGATTCCAGTAGCAGCCTTTCTGATCGCGCTGAGCAACATTGGCGCTTGCGGAGCCTACATCGCGGCCGTGGCGCGTCTACCTTTCGTCGCCGGTCTCGACCGCTTTTTGCCTCCTATCTTCGGAGCGTTGCATCGCCGCTGGAAAACGCCGTGGATGGCGCTGCTGGTACAAGGTGTCATCGGCGCTATCTTCATTTTTCTCGGACAAGCTGGAACCAGCGTCAAAGGTGCCTATGACGTCATGGCAGCCATGACTGTCATCACTTACTTCATCCCCTATCTCTACGTCTTCGCCGCCATGTTCAAGTTACAAAGCCAGCCAGCCGGACCGGAGATCATTCGCGTGCCGGGAGGACGGCGAGTCGCGAAGCTGGTCGCCGTGATCGGGTTCATCACGACCACGCTCACCATCATTCTCTCTTCTGTTCCTCAACCCGACGATCCCAATAAGCCTCTGGCCGTATTGAAGGTAGTCGGAGGATCAATCGTCCTGCTGGCAATCGGCGCCTGGCTCTACTGGTCCGGCAAAAGAAGGAGTCGCGCCGGCATCCCGCCGGCCAGTGTCGAGCGTTTCTCTTAACGAAGCATCCCTCGTACGTTTTGTTCGTCCTCGTCTCCAATAAAAGACAACTCTTTTACAGACTGCAAACACGCTCAGCGCGTCCCCTTCTACGCTGTGCTCACGGTCGATCGCATTACCAGGGCGATCGCGGACCAACCCTTATGCGAAATGGAGTACAGGACTATGAAGAAGGAAGATCTCTCTCTGCACTCGGCCAGCCGAATCTCTGGATTCAGAAACAGAGAACCTGACCACACAATTGCAACGCAATTTCGAGCGTCGCTCGTTCCTCAAGGGCGTCGGCATGGCAGGAGTCGCTTTGTCCGCTGGCGCGTTGCTTCCGACGGGCCTCAAGGCGGACACGCACGGTTCCGGCAAGATCTCCAAAGGCGATGCGGCGATCCTGAGGTTCCTGGCAGCTGCCGAAATCATCGAAAGCGATCTCTGGCTGCAATATCAGGAATTCGGAGGAGTGCAGGACGACGAAGTCTCGACCCTGGCCAGCAAGTTGATCCCCGGATATCCCGCCAAACCGACCGGAGGAAATTCGCTCTACATGCAAGACCTGCTGCCCCTCGACAGCGACATGTCGCAATACATTCACGACAACACCGAAGACGAGTTGACTCACGAGGTCTTCATCAACGCCTACCTTGAGTCTAAGGGCGAGAAAGGCGTCAACCTCGATCAGTTCCGCACACTGCCCAGCAGCAAGGCGACCGGCGCGAATCAATTCGGGCGATCTGACCAACCTGATGCAGCTCACGCGTCGACACGTCATTCTGGGCGCGCTATCGCGATGGCTCGAAAAATCCTGATTTCGGGGACACGTTCCCGCAGGCCATCCCGACGTTGGCAGTGAATCAGCATCCGGCAATTCCTCGCACCGACGACGACGCGAACCATGCGGACTTTTTTCAGGCAATCGTCAACACCGCGGGCTTTCACTTTGCTTTCATCGAGCAAGGCGGAAGCAGCCTCTACCCGCAACTGGCGCAGCGCGTCACCAATGTCGAGGTTCTGCGCATCCTGCTTAGCATTGGCGGAGTCGAAATCGCTCACTTCCAGACCTGGCAAGACAAGGCCGGCAATGCTCCGCAGCTAACCAACGTCGTCGATCCGGTGACAGGAGTGAAAGTGACTTTCCCCGATCTGAATTCTCCTCCGTTCGGCGGCGAAGAGTTTCAGACCAACCTGATCATGCCTGAACCGACGGTGTTCCTCAGCAAGAAGCTTCCGGCATGCTCGATCATTCGTCCCACGGCCACGCAGGGAGCGGCCATGGGGGCGGTGAAAGGCGTTGACTGCTGACGGGCTCTTCATCGGCCAGTCGCCGGCGTTCTTCGCCTACTTGCGCGAACTCGCCGAAGACGCCGACGCTGCGGTCCGGCGGAGAGTAACGAGCTGAGGCGGGCGCCCGCACTATTCGTGCGGCGCCCGCATTCTTATCGACAGTGAAGGAGTAGCTATGTTAGAAGGATTGTTCCAACCGATGCATTTGCTGGTGATCTTCGGAATCGCTCTGCTCGTTTTCGGTCCTAAGAAATTGCCTGAATTGGGTAAAGGAATCGGAGACGGCATACGCGGATTCAAATCCGCTATGAAAGAGGAAGAGAAGCCGGCCGTCGCGATCGCCGAACGTCAGGATCAGGGGTGAAATTTTGGGTTTGGGCGGATTAATCCTGATCCTTGGCCTGGGGTTTCTAGTGCTGGGCCCGAAGCAGATGCAAAAAGTGCTGGGCCAAATCGCTCGCGCAAAAGCCGAGCTTGAAAGCGCGACCCGAGGACTTAAAGCTCAACTCACAAACGAACTAGAAACCACAGATCCCAAAGATCCTTCTTCTCTGTGACTCTGTAGTGAAAGACCTAAACCGGCACAGCCGTTTTGCGTTCCGGATTAAAGAATGGAATCTTCACGATCTTCGCCGTAACCTTCTGGCGCATCGACTCGACCGTGATTTCCATCTGCAGCTTGTTTCCGATCTTCGAGTGCGCCGTCTCAACGCTGGCAAGCGCAATCAACTTCTTGAGCACTGGAGACCATGCGGTGGTCGTCGCCTTCCCCACTTGCTTGTCGCCCGCATAAACCGGCACGTGCACGCGCGAAGCTTGCGTCGGTGCAGCCGGTGATAGTCCAAACTTATCGTAGCGGTCTTCAACCTCGGTCCAGTCCAGTTCCAGTCCGACCAATTGTCGCGCCACGCCGCGCTTCGCATCCTCCGCGAGAGCGGGCTTGCCAACAAAATTCTCCTTGTCCAGATGCACCATCTTCCCGAAACCCAGTTCGAATGGCGAGTACTTCTGCGAAGGAATCAGCGCTTTCTTGGAACTCGTGTAATCCACTTCGATCAGCAACAGTCCCGCTTCGACGCGCGCCACGTCCAGCGCCAGCATTCCGGCAGCATGAATATCAAACTGTTTGCCGGTTGCCATCAGCGCGTCCCAAACTTTGACCGCGTCGTTCCACGGAATCCAGACCTCATAGCCCAGATCGCCGGTATAGCCCGTACGAGAGATGTCGACAGGCACGCCGGCAATCTTCCCGGAAGTCATACGGAAATATTTCAGATTCGCGATGTCCGCTTCGGCCACGGCCTTCAACAGCTTCGCGGAGGTCGGTCCCTGCAATGCCAGAGCCGCAACTTTCTCGGAAATATCTTCGATCTGCACATCCATGTTCAGGCCGTTCTGCCGGAACCAGCGCAAGCTGGGATCGGCGGCCGTCCAGCGATATTTGTTTTCCGCGAGCCGCGTGATGGTGCCGTCGTCAATCACCTTCCCCTGCTCGTCGCACCAGCAACAGTAAATTACCTGTCCGACTTTCAGCTTGTTGATGTCACGAGTGATGACGCGGTTCACCAGTTTGGTCGCGTCCTTGCCGCTGATCAAGTATTTGTAGAGCGGCGAGATGTCGATCAACGCGCAAGCATTTCGAATGGCGTTGTACTCGTGCTCGTGATGCACCTCATACACGCTGACCGTGTAGTAACCCGACCATTCGCGGTAATTGAGGCTGGTGCAGAGGGGAAACGTTCTCTCGTGAAATGCGGTTCCTACGGGCACGATTGGCTCCTGGTGAACAACAGCAGACGCAGTTCGACTGCATCTCGCCGGAGACCGGATTATATGCAGCCGCGCCACCCCTCAGCAACTTGACTGCAAGTCAGCGCATACGCAATCTTCGAGACAAAATGCGGGCTTCTAGGTAGAATGACGAGTCACTTCAGTCGAGAACTCATGACGACCTCATTGTCGACCGACATTCTGCGTTGGGCAGTTCTTCCAAGCGGCCTCTGATCGCCTGAGATGTAAAGTAGTGTGTTCTCCCGGCAAGCTAAGTGCTAACAGCTAAAGGCTAAAAGCTTCTATGTCTAACTCATACGATGTGATCGTCATCGGCGGAGGCCACAACGGCCTCGTCAACGCCGCCTACCTGGCCCGCGCCGGAAAGAAAGTTCTGGTGCTCGAGCGCCGTTACGTGCTCGGCGGCGCCGCTGTCACCGAAGAAGTCTTCCCCGGATTCAAGTTCTCCGTCTGCTCCTATGTCGTCTCCCTGCTGCGGCCGGAGATCATTCGCGACCTCGATCTTCCCCGCCATGGTCTTGAGATTCTTCCGCTCGATGGCACTTTCACGCCCATGCCGAACGGCGACTATCTCTGGCGCGTGAACGATCACGGCAAGACCCATCGCGAGATCGCCCGCCACTCCAAGCTCGACGCCGAGGCCTACGACGAATTCGGCAAGGCGATGCAGGCCATGTGCCGCTTCGTGAAGCCAATTCTGAGCATGGTCCCGCCCGATCCCGCGACCCTGAATCCGAAAGAACTGATGAAGCTGCTCTTCATCGGACGCCGCTTCCAGGACATGACCAGTGAGGACAAATATAACCAGGTGCAGTTGATGACCATGAGCGCCATCGACTTCCTGGATCAGTGGTTCGAGACCGACGTGCTGAAAGCCACCATGTCTGCGTCGGGAATCATCGGAACATTTCTCGGCGTGCGCTCGCCGGGCACAGCGTACGTTCTTCTCCATCACTACATGGGAGAAATCGACGGTGCTTTCCGCTCCTGGGGATTTTCTCGCGGAGGCACGGGCGCTATCTCGAATGCCATTGCCGATGCGGCTCGCGAAGCCGGTGTCGAGATTCGCACCAAAGCTCCGATCGGAAAAATCATTGTGAAGAACGGCCGCGCCAAGGGTGTGGTTCTTGAGAATGGCGATGAGATTTTCGCCAACGTCGTTTCTTCAAGCGTCGATCCTCGCCTGACGTTCACTCGCTTCATCGAAGACGGCAACCTGCCGACAGACTTCCTCGAGGAGATTCGCCGCTACAAATTCCGCGGCTCGTCGGGCAAAGTGAATCTCGCGCTCGATGCTCTTCCGGATTTCAAGTGCATGCCCGGCCCCGGCGCTCACCTGCGCGGCGCGATTTCCATTTCGCCCAGCGTCGAGTACATGGAGCGCGCTTACGACGACGCCAAGTACGGCAATTTCTCGCGCCGTCCTTACATCGACATGGTGATTCCCACGCTGACCGATCCTTCGGTCGCTCCTCCGGGAAAGCACATCATGTCGTGCTTCGTGCAGTACGCGCCTTACAAACTGCGCGCCGGGTTGAATTGGGACGATCAGAAAGAAGCCTTCGGCAACAACGTGATCGACACCATCGCCGAATACGCGCCCAACATCAAGAACATCATCCTGCATAAGCAAGTCGTCACGCCGCTCGATCTCGAGCGTGAATTCGGACTGACTGAAGGCAACATCTTTCAGGGAGAGCTCTCGCTCGAACAATTGTTTTTCCTGCGCCCCGTGCCGGGCTGGGCGCAATACCGCACTCCGATCAAGAACCTTTATATGTGCGGATCGGCCACGCATCCGGGCGGCGGCATCATGGGCGCCAATGGACGCCTGGCCGCGCTCGAAATTCTTAAAGACGTCAAGGGAGCGGCCTAGACCATGGCAGACACGCGCGATGTCGTCATCATTGGTGGCGGTCACAACGGCCTGGTCACCGCTTTCTACCTGGCCAAAGCAGGATTCAAGCCCCTCGTCCTCGAGCGCCGCGGGCAGCCCGGTGGCGCAGCCATCACCGAGGAATTTCATCCCGGCTTCAAAGGCTCGATCCTCGCTCACACCGCTGGCCCAATTCGTCCTGACATCCTTCGTGACATGCAGCTCGACCGTCACGGGCTGAAGCTGATTACTCCCGATGTCAGTACAGTTTCCCTCTCCCCCGATGGCCGCGCGCTCGTTCTCTACAACGACGTCCGCAAAGCCGCAGAAGAGATCGGCAAGTTTTCGAAGAAAGACGCCACTCGCTACGTCGAGTTCCAGGAATCGCTCGCGAAGATCGGCAAAGTGATTGGCGAAGCGCTCGCCCTGGCCCCGCCGAATATCGATGAACCGAGCAAAGGCGACCTGTGGGGCATGCTCCAGACCGGACGCGCCATCCGCAAGCTCGGCAAGAAGGATATGTACCGCCTGTTGCGATGGGGACCCATGGCGGTCGCCGATCTCGTCGCCGAATACTTCGAGACCGAACTGCTACGCGCCACCATCGCTGCTCGCGGCATCTTCGGCACTTTTCTTGGCCCGTGGTCCGCAGGCAGCAGCCTGGTGCTCCTGCTGCGCGCTGCTGGAGACTGCCATCCCGCAGGGTCAGCAAATTTTGCGGTGGGCGGAATGGGATCGATAACCCAAGCGATGGCCACCGCCGCAACTCAGGCCGGCGCGGAGATTCGTAGCGGAGCCGAAGTCATCGAAGTCCGTGTGAAAGACGGCGCCGCGACCAGCGTTGTGTTGTCGAATGGTGAAGAAATCGTCGGGAAAGCCATCGTCTCGAACGCCGACCCCAAGCGCACGCTGCTGAAACTGGTCGATCCCATTCATCTCACGCCCGACTTCGTGATGAAGCTCCAGCACTACCGCATGCCGGGCACGGTGGCAAAGGTGAATCTTGCGCTCTCCGGACTCCCCAACTTCTCAGCGCTCAGTGCCGCAAGCGGCGACATGCTCAGCGGACGCATCCACATTGGTCCGGAGATCGATTACCTCGAGCGTGCTTTCGATGAATCGAAGTATGGCAACTTCTCTCGCCAGCCCTATCTCGAAGTCGCCATCCCGTCGATCGCCGATCCCTCGCTTGCCCCAGCCGGCAAGCACGTCATGTCGATTTACATGCAATACGCGCCTTACAAACTGAAAGGCAGTGATTGGGAGAGCCAGCGTGTCGCGTTGGGAGACACCGTCGTCAAGACTCTGGCACAGTATGCGCCAAACCTCCCGGAGCTGATCGTGAGCCACCAGATCATCACCCCGCAGGATCTCGAAGACACTTACGGCCTCACCGGCGGACAAATCTTCCACGGCGAACTCGCCCTCGATCAGTTCTTCACCATGCGTCCGCTGCTCGACTGGGCGCGTTACAGCACGCCCATCAAGAACCTCTATTTGTGCGGATCAGGAACCCATCCCGGCGTAGGATTGACGGGAGGTTCCGGTGCCAACGCAGCGAAAGAAATATTGAAAGATCTGAAAAAGTAGCGCCGGCGTCCCGCCGGCCACGATGCAGCATCGTTCGAACAACAGCCGCCAAGATGGCGGCGCTACCATGAAGAATTCCGCCATCCTGCTCATCGCCTGTCCCGACCGCAAAGGCGTAGTCGCCGCCATCTCCGACTTTATCTTTCGCCACAACGGCAACATCCTCCACGCGGACGAACATGCCGACGAAGCTTCCAATCTCTTTCTGATGCGCGTGGAGTTCGATCCCGCGGACTTCGACATCAATCTCGCCGACTTCAGCAAGCATTTCCTTCCCATTGCCGAGAAGTTCGAAATGAAGTGGCGCCTGGCTCAGTCAAATTACCGTCCGAAAATGGCGATCCTGGTCTCGAAATACGATCACTGCCTGGTCGATCTGCTCTATCGCCACAAGAGCGGAGAACTCGCCTGCGAGATTCCCGCCATCATCTCGAATCATCCCGATAGTCAGCCCGTCGCCGACTTCTATCGCATTCCCTACTTCACGGTCACCGTACCAAAGGACAATAAGCGCGAGGCGGAACAGAAGATTCTCGAACTGCTCCGGCAGCACGCTCCTGACTTCATCGTGCTGGCGCGCTACATGCAGATTCTCTCCAGCGAGTTCGTAGCCGCCTATCCGCACCGCATCATCAACATTCACCACTCGTTCCTGCCTGCTTTCATCGGAGCCAAGCCCTACCACCAGGCTTTCGCCCGCGGCGTGAAGCTCATCGGAGCCACCAGCCATTACGTCACCGAGGTGCTCGACGATGGTCCTATCATCGAGCAGGACGTTATCCGCATCTCCCACCGCGACTCGCTCGACGACCTGCTGCAGAAGGGCCGCGATCTGGAAAAAGTCGTCCTCTCGCGGGGCGTGCGCTGGCATATCGAAAACCGAGTCCTGCTGTATGGAAATAAGACCGTGGTTTTCGACTAACAATCATCTCTATAGACATACTTGTAATTACTCACTATACTGCTCCCCGCAACAGCAATGAGCCCGACGCCGCTGCGTCGCGAATATCTCCTCCCCGAGATTCCGGCGCAGCGGCTTGGATTCCCTTCCACCGATGTTGGTGACTTTGGTGTCCTGTCTTCAGAGAGTCTTGTGCAACTCCTAATGTTGGTCTTTACTTAGGGATACACCCTTTTTGCGCGTCGCTGGGGATCGTTCGCAGGAGAAGCGATTGGTCGAGGATCCGAAGTGGGAACTTGCCATTCTGGCCACTGTCCAGGGCTTCTATGAGAAGCTCCTGCAGGCCCCTCTCGAAGGGGAAGTCCCTGTGCCACAAGGACTTGAAGCGATCTCCCTGCAGGAAAGCGACGGCGACGTCCACATCACCCTGACCCGCATGCGGCGCTGGCTGACGCTGCTCGACATGGCCATTACACCGGCGATGCTGCGATGCGCGCTGACCACCGAGACCGACCCCGAAATCGCCGAAGCGATGCTGCGCTACCTGGTGCGACGTAAGGAGTCTAGCGACACCAATCGTGACAAAACCGACCTGGTGGCTACGTTCCTTTACTGCCATCCCCGGGTGCCCGGACAATGGGAGCGGCGCGGCTATGGCCTCGACGGTTCGTTACCCTTATCGCCGTTCGAAATCGCGCTGATCGAAATTCTCGCTGACAGCGACGTGCCTTGCCTGTCCGACGACCATGTGCAGATTCTGCGCCGCTTCGATCCGTTACAAGAAGAAGCAGAGGCTTTCACGGATCTCAACGCTCTGCTCGACTCCGGCATTATCGGACGCGTGCGCGAACTGAAGCATTCGCTCGATATGTCGTTCTACCACCCTAGCGTCCTCGCGACCATCGCTCCCTACAACGCGGCCTTTGGAAAGAAGTTCGACGAACTCTTCCACGGCGCAGCTTCCGAGATCAAGAACTTCGCGCAAGCCCTGGAGGAACAAGGCGGCAGCATTCTCGGCAATGTGGATGGCATAGACGTCACCGTCGAGCACGTAGCCTCGCTCAAAGAGAGCGAACTGCTTAGGTCGGACTACGGTACCGCTCTCGATAAATTCCATCGTGTCTCGAAGCTGAAGAAAGCGCTCGAGCGGCGTCCGCCGATCCGGCGAACCGCCCGTCCCACGCTGGTACCGCCGGTCAGAACCGGACGCGGCGGCGCGGCAGCGGCGCCTGCTCTGGCCCGGCGTCCTGAAATCGATGTGGACGCCCTGCGCGCCGCCGTAACTCCCGCTCAGATTTCCACGGAAGAAACCAAGGTGCGCAAGGTGGAGGAATCGATTCGCGTGTTTGTACGCGTCGCCGATCCCAAGTTCCGGCAGATCGTCCCCATGCGTTTCTTTAACCTCGCACTGACTCCTGCCGAGGTCGAAGCGTACTGCGCGGACTATCTGGAAGAAAAGAGCCTTCGCGCCGGCACGGCTCGCGCTCTGCTGCGGCTGGTGGCGGTGTTTGGCCGCGTGACCACCGAACTCGAAGAACTCAAGCGGAATGAAAACTCCACCTCGTTGTGGAAGCTTCACGCCGATTCGTTGATCGTGCTGTTGGAAGTGGCCCGCACTCTTGCGGAGCAAGCAGAGCGCTTGATCGCGCTCGCACACCAGCATAATGGTATGGAACTCGCGGAGGCGGTTGAGACTTCACTGGGCAAGCTTCGCGAGCGCTCCGAGCAGGCCGTCCGGGTTCTCGGAGCTTAAACCCTCGCTTCTAATTGGCTTTCGTCACCGTCGATGACGCTGCCGTGCGTTCTAACGCATAGTGCGCGCTCTTCGCTGCATACATCCTACGGTCGGCCTCCGCCAGCAATTCTTCCGCGCCATCACCGTCGGCGGGATAAAACGCTTGTCCAATGCTGATCGACACCAGGTCTGCGCCGCAAATCTCTCGACCAACGTGAGAGACCATCGAGTGCAACCTCTGCACCATCTCGGCGGTAGCCTCGTTCCCAAGGCCAGGCGCCACGATCACGAACTCGTCTCCGCCCATGCGCGCCGAGTAATCATACTCGCGGCAAAATGTCTTCAGGGCCGCCGCAAACATCTGCAAGAGCTTGTTTCCCTGCAAGTGTCCGAATTGATCGTTCACCTGCTTGAATCCATTCAGGTCGGAAACAAAGACGGCCAACGTTTCGTCGGACCGCCGGCAGCGCGCGATTTCCCCATCCAGATGCATGAACAACGAACGCGCGTTGGGAAGCCCAGTCAGGAAATCAGTAGTCGCCGAATCCTCCGCGACCCGGTATTTCAAGGCGTTCTCTACCGCGAAACCCAACTTTGACGCGATGACCTGCAACACTCGCAAATGGTCCCGGGTAAAGGCATCCGCCGGCGCCCGATAAAGCGCCAACACGGCCACAACGCCCGCCACTCCTTCCAGAGGCACAGCCAGCGCCGAACGCAGCGTGCTGTACTTCGTCGGGTCATTCAAGTAACCCGGCTCGACCGAAGGATTGCCATTCAAGATCGGCTTCTTGTTCTGCGCCACCCATCCCGACAAGTCCCTGGCCGATGGGAATTCTCAGCGACGAAAACAAGTCGGAAGTTATCTCCGCTCACATACTCCGGCGTCAACGTATTGCCCTTTTGGACATACACTGCCATCGAGTCATGTGGCACCAGACGCTTCAGTCTCACCGACAGCATCGACAGCGTATCGTCGAGACTCAACGACGTGCCCATTTCATGGCTCATCTCAAACAGGAGTTGCGCCTCCTGACGGGCAGCCGCAATACTGGCGAGGAAATCTCCGCGTGGCTCGATGGTTTGCACCGTAGCTTCCGATTCCGCGAATCCCGCGGCCGGAGCCAATCCCCGCTCCACCTTCACATCCGTCGATAACTTCGCAGGTACCTTCGCAGGCTGCGAATGAGCCAGCTTTTCCAATTCCACATACCGCCGCTGCAAGATCGTCACCACCTTCGGATCGAAGCTAGTGCCTGCCTCTTGCGCCACGCGGCCCATGGCTTCGTTCAGCGGCAACGCCCGCCGGTATTGACGATCGGACGCCAGTGCGTCCAGGCAATCAACCGCCGCTAAAATGCGCGCGCCAATCGGAATCTCTTCTGCCTTCAGGCCGTACGGATAGCCGCTTCCATCCCATTTCTCGTGATGCGCCCGCACGATCGGCACTACCGGATACGGAAAGTCGACTTGCTCGAGAATCTCCGCGCCAATAATGGGATGGATCTTCATCTTCTCGAACTCTTCCGGCGTGAGCTTCCCCGGCTTCGAGATGATGTGCTCCGGAACCGCCAGCTTGCCGATGTCGTGCAGCACCGACGCCGCTTGCAGCGCCTCGATCTCGCCTTCGTTCAGCCCCAGTTCTTTGGCGACTTCAATGGCGTACACGCGAACTCTCTGCAGATGCTCGTGCGTCGTGTGATCCTTGGCCTCAATCGCCAGCGCCAGCGCCTCAATCGTCTGCAAGTGCAGGCTCGAGACTTGCTCCGCGTGCCGCTTCTCGTCCTCAAGCTTCTCCAAATAGAGACGATACGAGCGGTACATCAAATACACCGGCGGCAATACGAGCAACGATGCTTGCCATCCGATCTGCCGGTTCAGGAAATTCACCACTCCCACAATCGCCGCCCCCACCAGGTAATACGGGAACGACCAGAAGTAGCACTCCGACCAAACCCTCATGATCGGCTTGTTCTCAGTCAGCCGGATAATGACGGCCATCGCCAGCGTGTTGAACAGGAAGTAGGTGATGGCGACGATCAGCAACGCCAGTGGGCCCGGCCCGTGCAGCAAACGCGTGGTCGTGAGCTTATAAATGCCGTACGAGACCGCGGTTCCCACCGGCAACTGCGAAAGATTGAAGATCACATGTACCGGCTGCATCCGCCGGGATGATCTCCAGTAGCATTGCACCAGCACCGCGGCGAAACCGATAACCAGAGTCTCCGCGAAACTCAATTCCAAAACGCCCAGCAGGATGAACAGGAAGTTCACTGACATCGTCCCGTTGATGCCGGGCAACTTGATTTTCAACGACGAAGCCAGCAGCGCCACCAGCAGGTAACAGGCAAACTTGAGGGGATCGCTCGATTGCCAGCGCAGAAATGCCAGCACGAAACAACCTGCCGCCGCCGCAGCCATTGCGGCGATAAACAGGTTGGCCCCCAACTGCCGTGTCATGGATGGTGACATCTCCCTAGATTTTCCCCGACACCCTCGAGCTTTGTCCGTTCAAAACGGGAACCGTCCGTTACCTTCGTTTACCCTTTTTCTTCCAGCCACATACGCGCTGCTCAAGGGTGCCCCACGACTCGTTTGTCTCACTCCAGCCGCGGTGGACACTCTGTCCTCGGGAAGACAGCTTGTCCGGACAAACTGTCCTTCCCATTTCGGGAATCGGTGCCGCATCTTGTTGATTTGTCAGGACTTCAATTCGGCCAAAGACTTGCCTTAATACTCGTGTTCCTCCCTCACTTTGCATCGAGAGCAGGCCAGTTATGGCCTCGGAGAATGCGTGATGAGAAAGTGGCTCGTGGTTTTCGTAATGGCGGCTGTGACCCTGGCCAGCGCCGACAACACCAAGCTGTCCCCTGATTTGTTGACCAAGACCTCGGGGACGGTCCGGGTAGTCGTGCAGTACAACCAGGCACCCAGCCTGCTCGACCTTAAGAATCTGCTCAGCCTGCTAGGCTCAATTGTCAGCCAGCTGCCGCTGGTGAACGCGGTCGTGGCGGATATCCCGTTGACCAATGCTCTGCTGCTATCGAACCAGAGCAACGTCCGCTATATCAGTCTTGATCGCGCCCAGGCGCCGACTCTGAGCAATGCTGCTCCGGCCATCAACGCCGAGACCGCCTGGCAGTCGGGTTACACCGGGTCCGGCATCGGCATCGCCCTGATCGACAGCGGCGTCGCCAGCCATCCCGACCTCAACGGCGGATTTCTCGGCCTGTCGCGCGTTGTTTGGAACCAGAGCTTCGTTCCGGGAACCTCGAGCGCGACGGACCAGTACGGACACGGCACCCACATCGCCGGATTGATTGCCGGCAACGGCGCCAGTTCCACGGGATCGAAGTATTCGAAAACTTTCAAAGGGATCGCGCCGAATGCGAACCTGATTAACTTGCGTGTACTCGATCAGAATGGCGCGGGCACCGACAGCGAAGTGATCGCCGCCATCAATACGGCGATCCTGCTGAAGCCGCTCTTCAATATTCGTGTCATGAATTTGTCCCTCGGCCGCCCGGTATACGAGAGCTATAAGCTCGATCCGGTCTGCCAGGCAGTGGAAGCCGCTTGGAAGGCTGGCATCGTGGTGGTGGTCGCGGCCGGAAATAATGGACGCTACCAGCCCACGAACGGCTACGCCACCGTCACCTCGCCCGGCAACGATCCTTACGTGATCACCGTCGGCGCGATGAAAACGATGGGCACGCCGACGCGCGTAGACGATCTCGTCGCCAGCTACAGTTCGAAAGGCCCGACGGCGATTGATCACATCGTGAAGCCCGACATTGTTGCCCCCGGCAATCTTCTGGTTTCGACCGAAGAAGCGGGCACGCTCTACAACCAATATCCCGGCAACCGCGTTCCTTACAGCTTCTACATGAATGGAGGCAGCAGCGCTTCTTCGTCTGCGTACTTCACTCTGAGCGGCACCAGCATGGCCGCAGGCGTTCTGAGTGGAGCGGTCGCCGACCTTTTACAGAAGAGTCCGAGCCTTACGCCTGATCAGGTCAAGGCGCGCCTGATGAAGACTGCCTGGAAATCGTTCCCGGCAACCAGCAGCACCATCGATCCGACCAGCGGAATCACCTACACCGATCAGTACGACGTCTTCACCATCGGCGCCGGATACGTCGATCTCGAAACAGCGATGGCGAGCACCGATGTTGCGAAGGGCAGCGCCATGTCGCCTACGGCGAACTATGATCCCTCGACGGGCAACGTGTACATGTCGAACGATCCCTCTGCAGTTTGGGGAACCTCAGCCATGTGGGGAAGCTCGGCGGTCTGGGGCAATTCTCAGTTCGTGACTTCGAACTCCGCCATGTGGGGATCGAGCGCCATGTGGGGATCGTCAGCCATGTGGGGATCGAACACTGAAAACGGATTCAGCACAGTCTGGGCGGGAAGCGCGATGTGGGGCTCAAGCGCCATGTGGGGATCGTCAGCCATGTGGGGATCCAGCGCCCCGGCAGGGGAGAACTAGAGTAGCGCCGGCGTCCCGCCGGCCATCTGAACGTTAAGGCGCCGCCGGGATGTTTCCTGGCGGCGCTACTCATAACCGTAACAATCTCGCCTCAATCAATGAAGCCTTCGCCCGACATGCTCCCATTGCAGCTGGCAAGTGCGGCCGCTACACTGCAGCCATCATGGGTTTAGGTTTCGTTCTGTTCTTCTGGGCTATCGCAGGCATTGTCGCCGCGGCGATCGCAGCAGTCACGCTCGGATCTATCGCTGCACTGCTGACACGAGGTATCCAGAAGAGCCGCCGCGCCGTCATCATCGCTACAGCTCTATTCCCCTTTCTTTGCCTAGGCTGGGGCGCGGCCGTATTCGTCTTTCAAGCAGTCGTAAACGAAGGCCTATTGCATCGCGACTTAGGCCTGGGCGACACCTGGCATGCTCCTCTTCCCAACGGCTACCAGATCATGATGATCGACGTCACTGATCAGGGCTGGGTGTACAACCCAAAGACCCAGCCAGAATCCGCCGTCGAAGAGCGACAGGATGCCATCGCCGGAGTTCGGAGCCTACAGATCGCAGGTCGTTACATCTTGGGAGCGACCGACAGCAAATCTTTTGAACATCTCGGTGACGACAAGAGCCAAGTCGACGGCTACTTCCTCTTGGACACGCAACTGGGCCAACAGATGAAATTTCAGAGCTACGACGGGCTTACTCAGAGCGCACGCGGCCTTGGCATCGAACCGAACCTGCAGCCGATCTACACCGTCTACTCAAAATTTCGCTTTAGCTGGTTCGACATATTGTCCGGGATCCTTTTCCTGCTTCTTCCAGTTACCGGCGCGCTTCTGCTGATTATCTGGATCAGGCATTTGCGCCGAACGCGAAATCTATTTCCAAGCGCAACATAAGTGTCAGAACGTTGCCCAGCCTCCACCAGCGTTTGCTTATCCGTGCCGTATCAAGTACACCGCGAAATATTCCGGCGTGATCTTGTCGGTATTGCTCGCCGCTTTCGCTGTGATCGCGATGGTGACATTCTGCGTGGTATCCACCGCGCTAGTCGCGCCCACGCCTGGCCCCAGAAACACGTTGGCATTGCTTCCCGGAGGCTGGTACCAGATCTGCGAATTCGTCGCCCCGTTGTTGCTGACATGAACGTCCCAACCCGAAGTTCCCGCGCCTGCCGAGGTATTCACCACGGCTGCCGCCGTCCCGAACGCGAAGCTGTACGCGGTGCTCGTGCTCCCGGTGGTGTGCTTGAACGCGGTCTGCACCCAGATTTCGTCGCTCGCTCCCAGCGAGCCTCCGGGCAAAGTGAAGGAAAACAGAGTCACGGGACTTCCATTCACAGTCGTGACCGGAGGTTGAGTTCCCTGCTTGCTTAAGATGATGATGCTCGCGGTCGCCATCTACGCCACTCCCCACTGGAATGATGACGGCCGCTAGGCTTTACTGGCCGATGACAAACATGTCGCCGTCATTTTCGGTGTAGATCTTACCATCCCGTCCCAGGGCCACCGGGAGTGTATGCCGCGCCAATCGCTTTGCTTCCGTTGACCAAAGGCGCGCCTAGCCGTGGGCCAGTAAATCTCCGCCGGACTCGGCTTGTTCCTGCGTCACAAACGGATCGAACGTGATATCTGCCAGCTGGGTATTCGGACTCTGCCCCACGGCCGGACTGAAGCCGCTATGCTGCGCCGTGCGTCCCCACTGCGGCCAGTCGGCGGGACCCTGCGCCTCGACCGGTTTGACACGAATCATGCCCAGAACAACCGCAAACAACGCGAGGATCAACAAAGACACCGGCAGCAGCGTTCGTTTCATCCGCATAGACCTCAATGGTAAGGAATTCCCCAGGGATTCAGAAAAGAGTAGCAGTAAGTGAGACGAGCGAGGAAGGGGCGGGGCTAACAAGGGTGGCGGCTCTTCCGCGGAATGATAATGAGTGTAGTAGCGATTTTTCACCAATTGATTCACGCCACGATCTAGTACACTGCGACACGGTAATGAAAGCGGTGGACCAAGGCTGAGGTAGTAATGCTCCAAAAGGAAAAGCCCAAGGGCAGTAGTTTCCTGGACAACGTTCGGGAACGACAAAGAAACTTAGTCTGGCCGGACACAGTGAGAAATGGGCGTAGCGTGGACGCCCTTCTATGGAATGGCTCTCGCGATGCGACGACCGTTCAGCGCATCGGAATTGCGATCTTCGGCCTGTTTTTCCTACTCGCCGGAATAGGTTTTGCTTATATGGCGTATTTGGGCCGAGAAATCGTCTTGGCAGTATTCGCAGCCCTTCCGACGCTCCTTGACTGGCTCTTTAGGAACGTTTTTCGTCGCTAATTTGGTTCCCTGATTCTGAGATCCCTGAAAATCATTGAGTGTAGTCGAGATGTTTCGCCAATTGACACTTACGGCGTCAATTCTCCCAAACGTGGCCAGAAGTGGACGCAGGGCTTGAGTGAATAAACTTTGTCACCTCCGTGTTCCCAGCGACTCAATGGCATTCCTTTAGATATATGCAGCCCTACTTTGCCCGACGCTTCCGCTGAGAGGCTTCCTTCATAGGCCCCATCAAGGAAGTCCAGGTATCTAACTAAGTAAAGACCAGGAGCGACGGTCATGCGCTGTTCAACACTTAAACCATGCGGTCCGAGTGCGCCTCCTGTGGCGTCGCTGACGAGATGAACCGAGTAGCGTCCTCGTTGTACGGTACTCAAATCGCGGACAAGCTCCGAGTGGCGTCCGAAGTTTCCGCATGCGGCGGAAAAGAGAAGCAGCAACAATGAGAGCAACAACAGTGGAGTGAGGAATATCGTGCCGAGCAGTTTAGGCCACCTGCCCATCCGCAGCACAGGCCGGACAGCCAAGAACGGGGTCAGGAGGAACGCACAAAGAAAGATGAGGTTGAGTCCATCGTGCGTAAAGCGCAGGTTGCGTATGCAGAAGTAGCCCACGCTCATTGCCGCAGCTATAGAGATGAGTTGCCCTGCCGATTTGCGATTGCTGGACGATCCCACTACCGCGCTCATAGCCACAATTTTAACGATTCTGAGCGACGTACTCTAGATAACTATCGAAACCGGGCGTCAACGCTCAGCTCGATCCCCCGCCGGCCCCTGCACTAACGTAACCTCCGTCCCCCGCGTCTTCCCAGCTATCCTTTTCCTGACCGCCTCCCTCAAACGTCCTTTAGGGAGTTTCCATGCAAAACCGACTTCGAACCTTTCTCCTCGTGCTCGCCGGAGCCGTGCTTTTCGTTGCCACCGGATACGCACAAGACCAGCCATCGTTGGGCGATGTCGCACGTCAGGCGCGGCAGAAGAAACAACAAGCAAAAGACGCTCAGCCTGGCGACGCGCAGGCGAAACCTGCGGCGACCAAGCCCGCTCGAGTCATCACCGAAGACGAAATGCCGGAGCAGACCACTTCTGACATGACCTCGTCGGCGTCTGACAACAAAGATCATGCCGATTCTGATTCTCCGGCCTCCACGCCGGTAGGAAAATTGTCGGCGGACGAGTGGAAATCGAAGATTCAAGCAGAGAAGAACGTGGTCGATTCGTTGCAGAAAAACATGGACGACCTCAACAAGTCCATCCAGTTCGCGCCAGGAAACTGCGTCGCGGGATGCGTCGAATGGAACGAACGCCAGAAACAAAAGCAACAGGAAGTTGAACAGATGAAGGGACAACTCGACACTGCGCAGAAAAAACTAACTGAAATGCAAGACGCCGCCCGCCAACAAGGCTACGGCAGCTCCGTCTACGAACCGTAAGTGACATTCGTCGCCGACGCGCGTCTATTCCTTACGATGTCGCCCTGAGCAAGTTTCCAGCAGCGAAGGATTTGGTGCGGAGACCAATCCTCACCCCGCCAGATCCCTCGCTGCGCTCGGGATGAATCATACAGTTTCAGACGTCATCCTGAGTCGGCGTACGCCGACGAAGGATCTGGCGTGCACGACCTTAACGCTGTTACGATCCGCGCCAGATCCCTCACTCCGCTCGGGATGACGTCAATTTTGTTTGGCTGACTGAAGTGCCGGTCTGATACCGAAAACAAAAGCCGGGCGCGACGCCCGGCCTTTACTGAGAGCTGAGAGCTGATAGCTGACAGCTAGGTAATATCAAACTGCTCCTGATGCAGCGCGGGGTCGCTCTTCACGATTACGGTCTTCTTGGTCATCTCTTCCATCTCGATCAGTGCCTTGCCACTGTTGGCTTTGAGCACCTTGGCGACTTCTGGATTCACTCGCAGCATCACGTCAGAATGTTCCAGATGCCTCGCGATCTTTCGCATCTCAAGATAGATTTCGTTGCACACCGTGGTCACCGACTTCACGAACCCGGTTGACTGGCAATACGGACACGGCGATCCGATCGTGCGTTCCGAGCGACTGCTTCACTCGTTTGCGCGTGATCGCCACCAGTCCAAAGTCGTTAAACTGCAGAACCTTCGATGGAGCTCGATCGCTACGCAGCGCCTCTTCGAGAGCCTGCATCACTTTCTGCCGGTTGCGCCGCTCGTCCATGTCGATGAAGTCGATGATGATGATGCCGCCCAGATCGCGCAGCCGTATCTGCCGCACGATTTCCTTGATGGCATCCACGTTGGTTTTGACGATCGTGTCTTCCAGGCGCGAAGTCTTGCCGACATACTTTCCGGTGTTGACATCGATCGCCACCAGAGCTTCGGTCTGGTTGATGACGATGTATCCGCCGCTCTTCAGCCAGACTTTCGACTTAAGCGCCTTATCGATCTCATCCTTCAACCCGAACTGATCGAATAGCGGAGTCTCTTTCGTGTAAAGCTTTACTCGCCGAACCAAGGCTGGCTGGAAGCGGTTCGCGAAACGCAGGATGCGTTCGTATTCCTGTTCGTTGTCGACCCAAATCGCCGAGAAGTCAGACGTAACCTGGTCGCGCAACACGCGCTCGACCACATTCAGATCGTGATAGATGAGCGCCGGAGCCTTGCCGTTTTCGGAGCGGCTCTTGATCTCGTTCCACAACCCTTTCAGGAAGCGGATATCGGCACGCAGCTCTTCTTCGTTCGCTCCTTGCGCCGCGGTGCGCACGATGAATCCACCGTGCCCATTCTCGCGTTCGCTCAGAATGATGCGCTTCAGCCGCTGCCGCTCTTCTTCCGAAGAAATCTTGCGCGACACACCGGTGTGATTCACGGTCGGCATGTAGACCAGGAAGCGTCCCGGTAACGCGATGTGGCTGGTAATGCGTGCACCCTTCTTGCCAATCGGTTCTTTGGCAATCTGGACCAGCACTTCCTGTCCTTCTTTCAGCAGATCGCTGATTTGCGGCACCGGTTGCGGTGCGCGCTGGCGCTGGAAGCGGCGTCCACCACGGCGTCCACGCTGCCCTCCTCCGCCTCGACGATCGAATGCTGGACGCCCGGCGCGCTGCGTATAGCCTGCAGTCGCTGCTGGCGCTCTTACTTCCACGCGAGCATCGACTGATCCGTTGCCGCGCGCTTCCGCGTCGAGCAATGCTTCGGCTTCGGCTTGCGCTTCTTCGATTTCCGCTTCCTCTTCTTCTTCTGCCTCGGCCTCGGCGGCGGCCTCGTCCAACTCAACGCCCTCCACGATTGGTTCCGAAGTCGTGGCCTGGATTACAGGCTCAACGGACGCGGCAATCTCGTGCGTCGTTTGTTCCTGGAGATCTCCCGCCGCATGCGTCTCTTCTTCCAATTCCTCGAAAGCGTCGTCTTCGTCGATATCTTCCGCGTAGTGCGCGAGATCGGCTTCTTCCTCTTCGATCTCTTCTTCTTCCATGGTTCCTGAAGAAGGCTGAGGCAGAGGCCGTAGGTGCTTCCGGCGCACGATCCGAAATTTCCGGAATCGCCGTCAGTATCTCTTCCGTCTGATCGTCGTCCTCTTCGGTAACTTCGCTGCCGCCGAAAACTGCGGCCACGTTCATTTCATGAAGCCGTTTCTGCTCGCGATCCCATGCGTCTTCACGCGGTGTCTCATGAGCCTCGGCCGCAGCCGGCATAACCGTACGGCTCTCAACAACCGAAGCCGCGGAAGAAACCTGCTCCTCAGGATCTGCGAACAGCGGCTCATCTTCCGGAAAATTCTCGGCCACCGAAGGAACCCGTGCGGGCTGCGTTCCGGTTGCCTGTCCTTGCGAACCGTAAGGCGCGGGCGCGGCTGCCTTTTGCGCCATGCGCGCGTATTTCGAAATCGACTCTCCCGGCAACAGCATCGGCTGATATCCCGGCGGCGGACCGTAATACCCACGATCTCCGCGATCGCTGCGCTCCCGGTCGTTCGCTCCGTTCTGGCCGCTCGTTACGCTCGGGGCGCTCGGGGCGCGCAGCCTCGCGCTGCGGTTCGCGGGACGCGCAAACTTCGACTCCGGCATACGCTCGCCGCGGCGTCCGCGACGGCGCCGGCGATTGCGCCAGTTTCCTCCTCGCCCTTCTTGCTGATCTCCGCCGTTCTCCGTATTGCCTTGGGGGGCCTCGGCTTGCTCTTCTACCTGAGCTTCGCCTTCCTCGGGAAAGTCCGGTCCCTCAATTACCAGAGGCTGCGTTGCCGCTGCCATGGGTTGAGCCGAAGGCTGCTGACGTTGTTCCGTTCGTTGTTCGGACCTCTGTTCCGATCTTTGCTCTGATCTGGGTTCGGCCATCACCGGCCGGTTGGTGGGTACGTCCTCGACTTCCTCTCCCTCTTCCACTTCCATGAAGTCGGAAACGTAGAGGAACGCATCTCGTTCAAGGCCGATGTCCACGAACGCCGACTGCATGCCGGGAAGCACGCGCGTCACTCGTCCTTTGTAGATCGACCTTGCTGCCCAGGGTGTATTCGTTTTCGCGCTCGAGGTAGATTTCCGCGAGCAGGTCGTCTTCAACTAACCCCACTTCGTTTCATGCGGGGTGGAACCACGAACAATTCTCTTGTCATTGAAACTCCGGTTCCGGGCCGTTCCACGGCCGCGAAATTCACCGGATCGGAGACAGTGCGAGACAGGAAGGACTGACGCCAGCGATAGCTCGCCCGGGTAGGGCACGACTGGGGCCTCGGGGTTAGCCCGCGACCTGCTTCGTCGTACAAGCTTAGGAATCTTTTCCCACTTATCGCAGTGTGCGCTCAACGAGGTTTGTGACCGCTCTCCCAAATCCCCTCAATATAGAGGGGCCGTTTACCCGCCCGTTAACGCCGTAGCTTCAATCCTGTCCGGCCTACCGTTGCCTCAGCCGGTAAATACCCTCTTAACGCGAGGGTGATCGTAATCTTGGTTTAGCCGCGTATGGCAAGTGCGGCCAGCCTCCCTGCCTTCTTCTCCCTGCTAATTCACGAAACGGCGCATCCTGACATTCATTACAATGCCCAGCGCTAGAAACATGAACAGGACCGAAGACCCGCCGTAACTCATTAATGGCAGGGGAATTCCTGTGACCGGCATAAAACCGACCACCATGCCGACGTTGACCAGTATGTGGAAGCTAAGCACAGCCACCACACCCATCACCACGAACGTTCCAGCGCGGTCGGGCGCTGTTTGAGCGTTCTGGGTCAAACGCATCAGCACGATGAAGTATAACAGCAATACTCCCAGCGCGCCGACAAATCCATGCTCTTCCGACAATGCCGCGAAAATGAAGTCGGTTTGTGGCACTGGAAGAAAAGCAAGGTGCGTTTGCGACCCCTCCGCACTACCCAGATTCCCCCCGAACCCACTGCAATTAAAGACTGAATCACCTGATAGCCGGAACCCTGACTGTCCGCTTCCGGCTCCATGAAACTCACCAAACGCTCGCGCTGGTAAGGCTTCAAAACATGCCATGCCAGCGGCATCATCAACCCTCCTGCGAGGATGACAATGGCTGCCTGCTTCCAGTGCAATCCGCCCAGGAACAGGCCCATGATGGCGATGGGAAGATAGGTCAAGGCCGTCCCTAAGTCCGGCTGCCTCAACACCATAAGCATCGGAATGCCGACAATCGCCCCGGCTTTAAAAAAGTCCCGGCCACGACAACTCTTTCTGGTGCAAATCGGCGAAATACTCCGCAACCGCGAGAATCAGGATCAACTTCACCCATTCCGACGGCTGGAAGTGCTGTCCGCCGGGCAGTTTGATCCAGCGCCTTGCTCCTAAGTACTTCTGCCCAAAGATCATCACGGACATCAGCGATGCGATCGACGCAATGTACATCCAGTGAACCTGATCGAGCACTGCCTGGTAATTGAGCAGGCTCACCAGAAACATCGCGGCAACGCCGCCCACCACCCAATAAATCTGCTTGATGTGCGCGCCGGCGAACTTGGTGTGCTCGGTAGCGCTATGAATCTGAACCACTCCCACGCCGCAAATGAGCAGCACAAAGATGAACAGCACCCAGTCGAAATCGCGGAATGATACGTATCTGGACATTAGTCGTTCGTCGTTCGTCGTTGGTCGTTGGCCAAAAAAACCTACTTTGCCTTTTCTGGGTACTGGGTACTGGGTACTGGGTACTGGGTACTGGATAACTAATTCACTCCTGGCGCCGCTGAAGCGACGGGTAACTTCTTCTTATCGGCGTCCACCGTGAAGCGGCCTGCGTGCAGAGTCTCCTTGTCGCCGTCCGGGGCTGGAGCACTCCAGACGGCGCCTACTTCCGCCTTGCCACCGTTGTTGGCCATCTTCGTGGGCTGGCGCCTCTGCTTCTCTACATAAGCCTTAATCACTTGGGACGCCACGCGCGCGGCCAAATATCCGTGCTCACCTTCCTCTAATAGTGCACAGACCACAATCTCGGGATTTCTGCGCGGCTCTACTCCGACGAACCAGCCGTTGTCTTTGAATTTCGTCTTGCCGTTGGCGATCTTCGCTTTCAACGCGTTCGAAATGGTCTGGGCACTTCCCGTCTTGCCGGCAAAATCGATGCCTTGCAAGTGCGCGCTGTTCGCCGTGCCGATCGGCGAAACCACATTCGCCATCGCATCGGTAATCGTCTCCCAGTTCTTGGGATCGATCTCGATCTTCACTTCCCCGTTATCTTTCGCGATAGGAACGATGTTGCCCGGCGGCAGTTGTTCAGGAAATGCGACATGCGGCCGGTACAGCACTCCGCCGCTGGCAATACCGCCAATCGCACGCGCCAACTGAATCGGCGTCGTGGCCACCGCGCCTTGTCCGATACCAACCGAAATTGTTTCACCGGCGTACCACTTTTGCTTGAAGTTGCGGATCTTCCACTCTTCTGACGGCATGACGCCAGAAACTTCCTGCGGTAAATCGATGCCCGTTTTCTGTCCCAGTCCCAGCAGGGTGGCCCACTTCGCAATGCGGTCGATGCCCAACTTCTCGGCCAGCGTATAGAAAAATACGTCACACGACTGATAGATAGCCTTGCTGATTTCCACCACGCCATGCGTACGGTGCTCCGCCAGCACCCAGCACTTGAAGTAGCGTCCGTAGAACGTCGCGCCGCCGTTGCAGGTCACATGCATGTCTTCTGCAATGCCTTCCTGCAATCCCGCGGTCGCCATGATGATTTTGAACACCGATCCCGGCGCCAGTTGGGCCTGGATAGCCTTGTTCAGCAGCGGGTGATTTTCATCGTTAACGAGTTCGTTCCATTCGTCTTTCGAGATGTGAACCGCGAAGTCGTTGGGATCGAAAGTTGGCCGGCTTACCATCGCCAGAATTTCACCGGTGCGCGGATCCATCGCCACCACCGCGCCATTCTTCCCTTCGAGCGCCTGCTCGGCCGCGATCTGCAGATCCAAATCGACTGTCAGCTTGAGTTGCTTTCCCGGTACCGCCGGAGTCTCATCGAGACGTCCAACTTCTTTACCTTTACTGTTCACGATGGCGCGGCGGAATCCGTTCTTGCCCATCAGAATGTCGTTGTACTGCAGCTCGACACCGGACTGTCCCACCACGTCGCCCGGATTATTGAATTCCCAGCGCGGCTGGTTGAGCATCTGCTCGCTGACTTCGCCGACGTATCCGATCAAGTGCGCCATGAATCCGTTGCGCGGATACAGGCGCCGGTGCGCCATGATGGTTTCCAGTTCCGGCAACTCGTTCTTGTGCGACTCGATGAACGCCAACTCGTCGGGCGTGATGTCATCTTTCAAATAGATCGGCTGGTACTGCGGCATGGACGCGAATTTGCGAATTCGCTCGCGCATCTCGTCAGGGTCAATATGCAGGCCATGAGCGATCAGGTCGGAGTCGGCCATCAGGTCGCGCGTGGAATCGCGCAACAGAAGTGCCGTGAATGAAGGGTAGTTATCGACGATCATCCGGCCTTCGCGGTCGAGAATCTTGCCGCGCGGCGCGAGGATGGGAACGTTGCGGACGCGGTTTTTTTCCGCCAGCGAGGCGTAGAAGTCGCTCTGCACCACCTGCAGCCGCCATAATCCGTAGGCCAGAATCAAAAAGATGACCAGGATGATGTACTGCACCGCGGTTAAGCGGATGGGCGAAACTTTTTCGTCGCGACCGAACATCGGAAATCGGACCTCAGACCTCGGGCGTCAGACCTCGGCAACCGCCTTGAGGCTGAAATTTCCTTTCGGGAAGTAAAGCTCATTGTACCCCGCACAAGTGTGGGAAGGGTTTGCAGAATCGAGACACCAATGGCTTAGGCATGACTTTCGTAATGACAGTTTCGCGGAAACGTTCTCGCGGCACTGAAAGAAAATCTGACTTCGTCCATCATCGCAAAGATGGAGAAACGACATGAACCGCGCATCCCGGAAGAGGTCCAGGTCCGAGTGGCAGGGGTGAACGCTCACGGCGAACTGTTCGCCCAGGACGCCACGGCCCGCAGCCTGAGCACGAGCGGCGCACTGATCACCGGCATCGAGCACGATTTGCGCTGCGGAGATGGCCTGTTCGTCCAGCAAGACGGCCATCAATCCAAGTTCAAAATCGTCTGGGTCCGCGACGGCCGGGCAGCGGTGCAGAAGTTTAAGGACGAGCCTTGCCCGTGGAAGGAATTGTTGGAAGGGATGGGTACCAGAACTTAACGTTTCAGGCTTTGAGCATAAGACCTCTTCTTCGTAGAGACGCAGCTCCGCTGCGTCTTCTTCCCAGGAAATCGGATTCGCGGTGCTCCTGAGACGCAGCGAAGCTGCGTCTCTACCGTCAGGAGTTCAATTCTTGAACGCCTATACTCTGCGTTCCGTTGACTCTCTATGGTTTGAAACCTAATATGGCTCGCACACTAGGCGGGATCACGATTGATCGGCGAAACGATTTCGCACTACCGCATCGTCGAGAAGTTAGGCGGCGGCGGGATGGGTGTGGTCTACAAGGCCAAAGACCTAAGTCTCGACCGCTTCGTTGCCCTTAAGTTTCTGCCACCGAATGTTGAGAAGGATCCGCAAGCACTGGGGCGTTTTCAACGGGAAGCAAAAGCCGCTTCTGCCCTGAATCATCCCAACATCTGCACCATCCACGAAATCGGCAACCAGAACGGCCAGGCATTCATCGTGATGGAATTTCTTGACGGGATGACGCTCGAGCAACAGTTTGCCGGTCGTTCGCTCGAGACGGACATGCTGCTCGCTTTGGCGATCGAAGTGGCTGACGCGCTCGACGCGGCGCACACCGCCGGAATCATTCATCGCGATATCAAGCCTGCCAATATTTTTGTCACCAAGCGGGGCCACGCAAAAATACTTGATTTTGGCTTGGCCAAGCTCGCGTCCGGTCCGACGGAGGGCCGTTCTCCTGATTCAGACCGGGAGACGGCCGCATTCGATGACCGACTGACCCGCGCCGGCGCGACACCCGGCACCGCCGGCTTTATGTCTCCCGAGCAAATCAGGGCCAAGCCTCTCGACGCGCGCACTGATTTGTTTTCGTTCGGAATCGTTCTTTACGAAATGGCGACTGGCACTCTGCCCTTTCGCGGCGGGAGCACAGGATTGGTGTTTGACGCCATTCTGAACCGCCCGCCGCTTCCTCCCTCACAACTGAATCCGCGCATTCCCCCGGACCTGGAACGCATTATCGATCGCGCACTAGAGAAGGAACGCGAACTTCGCTACCAGCACGCCTCCGAGATACGCGCCGAGCTGTTGCGCTTGAAGCGAAGCACGGAGAGCGGGCGAATCGCGGCCGCTGACTCGCCGGACAGCAACAGGTCATCGAGCATCGGGAAAGACGGCCCACCCTCCAAGCCTAAGAGCTGGAGACCATGGGTTGCCGTCGCCGGCCTGCTCGCCGCGGCGCTTGTCGCAGGCCTCTTCTACTCCCGCTGGCGCCCCGCACCCAAACTGACGGACAAGGACACGATCATCCTCTCCGACTTCACCAACTCCACTGGAGACAGCGTATTCGATGACACTCTGAAACAAGGGTTGGCGGTACAGCTTGAGCAGTCGCCCTTTCTCGAATTAGTTTCCGACCGCAGGGTGAACGCCACGCTGAAGCTGATGGGAAAAGCGCAAGGCGAGCGCTTGACTCCGGAAGTGACTCGCGAAGTGTGTGTCCGCAGCGCGAGCAAAGCCATGCTGAACGGTTCCGTGGCCGCTTTAGGCAACCAGTATGTGATCGGACTGAAGGCCGTCAACTGCGATACGGGAGAGATGTTGGCCGAGGTTCAGGAGCGAGCCACCGGCAAGGAAGAGGTACTCAAAGCCCTCGACGTTGCAAGCATCCGTTTGCGGACAAAACTTGGCGAGTCACTCGGCTCGGTTGCGAAGTACGCCACCCCACTGAAGGAAGCGACTACGCCATCCCTGGATGCTCTTAAGGCCTACAGTCTTGGGCAAAAAACCCGTTACGAGCAGGGGGAGACCACCGCCCTTCCCTACTTCAAGAGGGCCGTGGAACTGGATCCGAATTTCGCGGTGGCTTACGCAGATTTCCTCCATCTATAGCAATCTGGGCGAGCCCGCCCGGTCTGCAGAATATGGACGGAAAGCTTACGAGTTACGAGAAAAAGCCAGCGAGCGCGAGCGCCTTGGTATCGAAACCAACTATTACGGAAACGTCACCGGAGAACTGGAAAAGCAGGCGCAGGTCTTGGATCTCTGGTATCGCACCTATCCCAAACCTTTCGATCGTTGCATGGACACGGCGGCCATTTCCATGTTTCTCGGCGATCACGAGAAAGCCCTGCAGCAATGCCTGGAGACTCCGGCGGTCCCCGGAGTGCACTACGTTCACTACGTCAATCTAGGCGCCACCTATACCAACCTCAACCGGTTTGAAGAGGCCAAGGTCGTGTACCAACAAGCAGAGGACCGCAAGGTGGAGGGCGAGCTTCTCGTCTTGAACCGCTACCAACTGGCTTTTCTGCAAGGGGACGAATCGCGAATGGCGGCGCTTCTCGTGGCCTCGGCGGGCAAGCCCGGCTGGGAAGATCCCATGCTGGCTGCGCAAGCCGACACCGAAGCGTGGCGAGGAAAAGTGGAGAACGCGCGAAAACTCACGCGCCAAGCCATAGACTCGGCCACGCGCAACGATGCCAAAGAAACAGCCGCTGGATACCAGGCGGCCGAGGCTCTGCTCGAAGTCGAGTTTGGCAACATTCAACTGGGACAAACCGAGGCCACGGCCGCAACCAGATTGGCGATGAACGTAAACGTGTTAAGCGTCGCAGCCCTGACTCTGGCTCGCGCCGGAGACGTTGCCGGTGCAGAGGAACTGACGGTCAAACTGAACCAGATGCAGCCTCAATCCACCATGGTGCGGGAGTATTGGACTCCCACGATTCGCGCGGCAATAGCCCTTCAGCAAAAAAATCCGAAGCGCGCCATCGAACTCCTGGATCTCGGCGGCACCCTGGAACTGGGACAGAATCTACCCTTCAATGTCGTCATGTGCCCTGTCTACTTGCGGGGGGAGGCTTATCTGATGCTCCACGACGGGAACCGCGCAGCCACGGAGTTTCAGAAATTCATCGACCACCGCGGCCTGGTCGTGAACTTTCCTTTGGGCGCTGTCGCGCGGCTTGGCCTGGCCCGCGCTTATGCTATGCAAGGCGACACTCAAAAAGCCCGTGCCGCCTATCAAGACTTTCTCGGGTTGTGGAAGGATGCCGACCCCGACGTGCCCATCCTGAAACAGGCGAAAGCGGAATACGCCAGGTTGTGAGCGGGTTTGGCGAAATTGGGGATGTGCGGCGCCTTCGTCGCGTTGTGATCCTAAAGCCCGAAAGGGCGAAGGATTTGCCTCGTAGCTTGCCCTTGTTTATCGGCACTGCACGCCAGATCCCTCGCTGCGCTCGGGATGACGTCAGCGGATTAGAGATGGAAGAATTTAGACAAGCATCGCAGGCACACGACCTGAAGCCGGACGCCCGAAGCCCGATGCCCGAAGCCGAGGTCCGCTTTTAAGCCCTTTGCTTCAGCTTATCCAACCCCGCGAACAAGCACCACCGCAAGCGCTGCGTTCGCCAGCGCTGACGTTAGTTCGTGCTGCCAGCTCCATTGCAGCGTCAGGCTTAGCAGCCAGCGGGCTACCGAGAAGTAGATGATTTCGTGGATCACATAGAAGAAGAGGGTTACTAAGAAGCGGGTGCCGGCGTTTTCGACGTCGATCTTTACGCCTAGCGAGGAGGCGGCGTATCCCACCACGGTTTTTGAAATCCCGTAGACACCGATGGGACGGTGAGTAAGTGAGTCTTGCAGCAGTCCAATCACGGCGCCGGTCAACATACCACTGACCTGGCTGCGGCGCGCGACGGCGAAGAAGATGACGACTAACAACGGCAGATCGAAGACGGAAAAGAAATGCAGACGCAGCGGAAGAAACGCCTGTAGAAACAGCGCCAGCAACGGGACGAGGATCGCCGTCGGAATGCCGAACCGGTAAACCTCTACCTGTTCCTGCGATGTGTAAGTGATGGGCACGCTATTGAGGCTTGTCCTCCGACGGAGGCGGCTGCGATGGATCAGTCTGCGGCGTTGGCGGAGCAACCTTGGGCTTGGCCGCCGGAGTTGCGGGGGCGCCAGTTGTTGCGGGCTTCACTAGCGGCAAAGTTTTCTGCTCGTTGACCGACTTAACCAGCGGCGGAGCAGCGGTCGCGGGTTTCGGCGCGGTTTGCGATCCGGCTGAAACGGTATTGGGCTTCGTCGTGCCATCGGGCTTGGCGGGAGGTTGTGTTCCCGCGGCCGGAGCGCCGGTCTTGGTCGGATCTTCCGCGGGCTTGTCGGGCACCGACGGCAAGCGCTGCGCCAGAATATCGACGGCGCGCATATTGCTGTTCTCGGTCGTCGCCGGGGATTTGTCCTCCATCTTGGTGATGACCAGTACTTCTTCGAGCTTGCTCAAATCCGCGGAGGGCTTGACCTTGATATTCAGGAACAGGTCGGAGCCGGGCACCGACTTCACCACGGTGCCCACCGGCAGGCCTTTAGGAAAAATCTGATCGCCGCCACTGGTCAGCACGCGCTCTCCGGGTTGCACCTGCTCGTCGGCCATCACTTTTTCGAGAACCACTTCGCCCGCAGCCGAGCCTCGCAAGATGCCCTGCAACCTAGACTTCTCGAGAATCGCGCCGACGCCGCTGCTTTGATCGTTGATCAGCAAGACTTCTGAAGTGGACGTTTCGAGCGGCTTCTGTCCGAAGACGCGAAGCACTTTGCCAACAACTCCGTCAGCAGTGATGACGGCCATGTCGGGACGGATGCCGTCGCGCCATCCTTTATCGATGTAAATGGAGCGGGACTGCTCGCTACCGCTGGACCCGATCACCTGGGCCGCTTTGGTTTGCGAGATGAATTGTTCCTTGAAGCCGAGCAGAGTTTGCAGGCGGCGGGCCTGTCCCGCGTCTTCGCTCATGCGCACCTGCTCGATCCGCAGGCGCTGGATTTCGGCTTTCAGATCGCGATTTTCCTGGCGCACGCCGCGCAGGTAAAAGTAGTTGTGCCAGAGATTGCCGCTGCTGGTTTCGACCCAGACGATGGCTTTTTCAAAAGGCGAGACGGCGCTGACCGTCCAGACGCGGATGAGGCGCGTGGGTTCGTTTTCGACGTTACGCTTGATCTGCACCGCCAGTCCGAGCACCTGCAGGAACAACACTCCTACCAGGATGGTCAGATTGCGGTAGCGGCCGAATACGGATTCCATACTTCAGTACCCAGTACCCAGTTGCCAGTACCCAGTGTAGATTGCATCCGACATGGTCTGATCCACCGCTCTACTCAAGTCCCGCATGGTTGGTTTTTCTGGGTACTGAGTACTAGGTACTGGGTACTGTTTTACTCGATCGAAATCTTCCTGAGCAGCTTGAAGTCGGAGAGCATCTTGCCGGTGCCCAGCACCACGCTGCACAGCGGATCGTCGGCGATTGAGACCGGCAGCCCGGTTTCTTCGCGGATGCGCTTATCCAGATTCTTGAGCAGGGCGCCGCCTCCGGTCAACACGATGCCGCGGTCGCTGATGTCAGCGGAAAGCTCGGGGGGCGTACGTTCGAGAGCCACGCGAATCGCATTCATGATGGTCGAAACACATTCGCTCAAGGCTTCGCGGATTTCGCTGTCATCGACCGTGATCGTCTTGGGAACACCTTCGATCAGGTTGCGTCCTTTGATTTCCATGGTCAGCGGCTTGTCGAGCGGATACGCGCTGCCGATTTCGATCTTGATTTGCTCTCCGGTGCGCTCGCCGATCAGCAGGTTATATTTCCGCTTCAGGTAATTCATGATGGCTTCATCCATCTGATTACCGGCCATGCGCACGGAACGCGAATAGACGATGCCGCTCAAGGAAATGACTGCGATGTCGGTCGTGCCGCCGCCGATGTCGACGACCATGTTGCCGCTCGGCTCTGTGATGGGAAGTCCCGCGCCGATGGCCGCCACCATGGCTTGTTCGACGAGGTGCACTTCACTGGCCTTAGCGCGATAGGCACTATCCATGACCGCGCGCTTTTCCACCTGGGTGATTTCCGAAGGCACGCCGATCACGATGCGCGGATGCACCAGCATCTTGCGGTTGTGCGCCTTCTGAATGAAATAGTTCAACATCTTCTCGGTGACTTTGAAGTCGGCGATCACGCCGTCTTTCATCGGCTTGATAGCGACGATGTTGCCCGGCGTGCGGCCCAGCATCTCTTTCGCTTCTTTGCCGACGGCTTCGACTTCGCCGGTGTTCTTGTTGATGGCGACGATCGAAGGTTCGTTGACCACAATGCCTTTGCCGCGCGCGTAGACCAGAGTGTTCGCGGTGCCGAGATCGATGGCCAGGTCGCTCGAGAAAATGCTGAACAGCGACCGCAGGTTGTGCATGCGTGACGCGTTGGAGTGAAATCCGTTTGATGACATACGAAAACTTCTCTCTCTTGACTGTCAGTTTCCGGGACGCGCCCGGTCTACCATGTCCCTGTGACAGTCGAGACGATCTTTATTCTATGAGATATGATCCGTCCCTGCCGCGCACGAAGGTTCTTGCACTTCGGTTGTCCTGCTCCGAGTTCTGCCTTCACTGAATCACAACTTTCTTCTGCTGCGTATTTACGCCACCCTTGGAGTCCTGCGCCGTGACCGTGATCACGTTTTCACCCTGCGGCAACGGTGAAGTGAAGAAATGAAAGCTGCCATCGGTCCCCACCACCGGCACTTCCCTGCCATTCACCATCACCCGGGCCCCAATTTCGGTCTTCCCGGTCAATTCGATAACGTGCCCGTGTTGAATGAAGGGGTCCACATCCAAGCTGATAGCGTCAGAATCCTTCCCCTTGGGAATCAAGGTGAAGCGGTTCTTCTCGCTCTCCACTGACTCTTTCCCTTCAACATCGTAGGACTGCACCAGCCAGTAATAAGCGCCTTGGGCCAGGCCTGAGACTTCCACGTCCGCTGTACCCACTTTGCGGTCGACGATCATCGACGAGAAATATGGGTTCTTGGAAATCCGCAGTCGGTAGCCGACAGCATTCGGCATCTTGGTCCAGGAAAACTCAATGGGCTTCGGATCGCCCGCCACGAAAATAGGCATCATGTTCGCCGGAGAAATCGGCGTCGGCGGACCGATCTCCTTTTCTTTCTCCATCTTAGGCTCTTTGCCTTCGAAGCTTACTTTTTCCCAGTCCGACAGGCGAACGGTTTCTCCATTACGCACGACGTCGCCCGATCCTTTTTTCACCAGGATCTCGTGCTGGTCGCCCTTGGGGTCGTTGTGCACCATGGCCGCGCTCTCAGGCGCCAGCGAAGCCGTGGCTCCGCCGACGATGACCTGCGATTTCGAACCCTGAGAATACGTTGCCGTGGTCAAGTCCACTGTACCTGTGCTCACCGCAACTGCCACATTCGTTTGCTGTTGCTCGTTGGCCGAGTTCTCTTCGATCACGATCAGCGAGTCCTGCTTGACGGTGTAATTCGTGCCGTCGTTAAAGACGATCTTGGCCATGCCCTCGGAGCCGGTCTGGATCACGTCACCCTTCTCCAGCGGCACGCTGTAATCGGCCGTGACCCAACTGTTACTGCTCGACTTTTTGACCCGGACCGTCCCATCCAGCGCGGTGATGTGCGCCTGCTGGGAGTTCATGGCGCTCGACTTCACCGGAGTGCCTGCCGCTCCAGCGACGGCTTCGAGCGCGCGCGTTCCCAAGCTCTCGGCCGCCTTGATACCGGCGTCGGTGAACTGCGGGAATGCGAAGTGCATGCTGACGAAAATCGCCAATAACACCGCCACTACCATCAGCACAACGCTGCGGTAGGTGACAGTCTTCCACGCAATGTGGATTCCGGGCTTGCTCTTTGAAGAGACCGAGGCCACTGGCTCCAGCCAAACTAGAGAATATGGGGTAATTTCAACACTATCACAAGCTTAACCGAGAAGTGGCCGTTGATTAACTTGGGTCATGAGGATAGAGATTACGGAGGTAATAGGGCAGTTCGATTCGCGGAACGGAATCCGGGTCTCTGCGTTCTCGGCCGCAATTCTTCCGGCCTCTGCGATTCAAGATCTTGGCGGGAGACCCTCACTTGCCCAGCACTCAAGCCCCTCTGTACCATAGAAGGTTCCGAGACTTTCCCAGGAGAACTCATATATGGCTACCGATACTATGACCAAGCCGACCTCTGTCGGCGGCGCGACCCGCACCAAGGTTTACAAGAATTTCATCGACGGCGAGTGGGTGGATGCCTCGACCGGAGAGACCTTCGAAAACCGCAACCCTGCCGATACTCGAGACGTCGTCGGCATCTTCCAAAAATCCGGCAAGGCCGATGTTGACGCCGCGGTCGAAGCCGCCAAGCGCGCCTTCGCCAAGTGGCGTCTGGTCCCCGCACCCAAGCGCGCTGAGATCGTCTATCGCGCTGGAGAAATGCTGCTCGAACGCAAGGAAGAATATTCCCGCGACATGACCCGCGAAATGGGCAAAGTTCTGAAAGAGACTCGCGGAGACACCCAGGAAGCCATCGACACCGCCTACTACATGGCGGGAGAAGGCCGGCGCATGTTCGGCCCGACCACACCTTCCGAGTTGCCCAACAAGTTTGCGATGGCCGTACGTACCCCACTCGGCGTCTGCGGCATGATCACGCCGTGGAATTTTCCCATGGCGATTCCGTCATGGAAGCTGCTGCCCGCTATCGTCTGCGGCAACACCTGCGTGATCAAGCCCGCGCAGGATACTCCGCTCTCGACCTATAACCTGGTGCGCACCCTGGCCGATGCAGGCGTGCCACGGGGTGTGGTGAACATCGTCGCTGGATTCGGATCGAAAGTCGGCGGCCCGCTGATGGAACATCCCGACGTCAAAGCCATCTCGCTCACTGGATCGACCGAAGTTGGACGCATCGTCGGCACCACCGCAGCCAAGAGCTTCAAGCACTGCTCGCTGGAGTTGGGCGGCAAGAATCCGATGATCGTCCTCGACGACGCTAACCTCGACCTCGCCATCGAAGGCGGACTCTGGGGAGGCTTCGGCACCACCGGACAACGCTGCACTGCGACCAGTCGCATCATCGTGCAGAAGGGCGTCTACAGCGAGTTCATCTCGCGTTATGTCGAGCGTGCCAAGGCTCTGAAAGTCGGCAACGGACTGGACGAGAGCGTAGATATGGGCCCCGCGGTCAACGAAGCGCAGCTCAAGACCGACCTCAGCTACGTCGAGATCGGGAAAGCGGAAGGTGCGAAGCTGAAGACCGGCGGCAACCGCCTCGACAAAGGCGACTACCAACACGGATGGTTCCTCGAGCCGACGGTATTCGTCGATGTCGATCCCAAGATGCGAATCGCTCAGGAAGAAATCTTCGGACCGGTGGTTTCGATCATCCCCTGTGACGGCCTCGAAGACGCCATCGAAATCGCCAACAACATAGAGTACGGCCTATCGTCCGCGCTTTACACCAAAGACGTGAACAAAGCGTTCGTCGCGATGCGTGACCTCTATGCCGGCATCACGTATATCAATGCGCCGACGATCGGCGCGGAAGTTCATCTACCCTTTGGCGGAGTGAAAGCTACCGGAAACGGCCACCGCGAAGGCGGCATCGGCGCCATTGACTTCTACACCGAGTGGAAGTCGATCTACGTCGACTACTCCGACAAGCTGCAGAGAGCGCAGATCGATACGGGGGAGTAGGGCGGGCGTCAGACCTCAGACCTCGGCCGTCAGGACTTCGGTTCTGACGGCTGATTTCATTCTCGTTTAAGATTTGTCATCCCGAGCAAGCCGGATCGGTTGCGCAGCAACCGATTCGGCGCGTCGAAGGACCTTTGGTTCTGCCGTATCTCGGAGTCGCCCAGCAAAAGGCGGATATTAGGCCCCGCACGTCAGTGCAGGGTAAGCAAGGTGGAGGAGTTGGACTCCGCTTCGGCGGACGGCACTGGCTCCGTAATCGAGAAGTGCAAATGCGCATCGGCGACAGAGTCCGATTGATAGCAATCCCGCCTGACGTAAAAGACAGTGAAGAATTCCGAACGCTCACCTTATTCCAAGGCTGCATGGGCAAAACCTTCACGGTGAAGGGATTTCAAAATGTGGAAGGGTTACCCTATCCACTCATTCAACTCGACGTCGGGCACATCGTGGGGGTTGAAGATTACATGGAGAGCATCTACGTCGAGCCTGAATATCTAGAACCGGTTTATTCAGGTTGAACAATCAGGAGCGTTCCCAGCGTGACCGCCGAACAATTCTCACAATTCAAAGATGAGGCACTCAAAGACCTCACGCTCATGAATGAGTCATGCAGAGCAACTTTCAGGCTTACTTCGTGGCAACGATATGATTACGATTTGGAGAGTGGAACGCTGATCTTTTCTGAGGATGCCGTTCCCCGAGTCATCGCATCAATCCTCGTGGCCGGCAGCACTTCGAAGTCTCCCGGAACTTGGCTATGGAGCTGGGCCAACGGGTTCATCCCTGACAACGTTTCCGAACCCGTAAAGAAAGTACGAGATTTTGGAATCGCCGAAAATTTGCTTGAGCTACAAGAGCCATACCTTCCTGACGATGAAGAGGTCGGCTGGGCCATGACTGCGGTAGCGGTTCGCATCATGGGTGCGAAAGGGGCCTACCGTAGCCCGGGTGAGAACGGCTTCCTGTACCTAATTCTGAACGATATCGCTTTTACCGTATAAGACACCCACCAACGGAACGTGCCTTATGACTTCAAGACTCTGGCTGTATACACTCCTCCTGGCTGCAATCTTTCCACCACGACTCGGGTCACAGGCCCCGGCCTCCGACGCCCGCTCGCTCATCGCATTGCGAGCTCAACTGGAACAGATTCGCCGACCCTTCCCTGGCGACATGTCGATCTACATGAAAAATCTCTCCACCGGCGATGAAATCGCGCTCGATTCCGACAAGGTCTTTGAAACTTTCAGCGTCATCAAACTAGCCATCGCCGCGGAACTCATGCACCAGATCGAGCAGGGCAAGTTCTCGCTCTCGGACCGTATCCCGCTCACCGCCGCCAACGAACGCCTGCCCTCGGGAGTGCTGTACGCACTCGATCCCGGACTGACTCCCACCGTGAAAGACCTGCTCACGCTGATGATCATCATCAGCGACAACGAAGCCACCGACGTGCTCGGTGACAAAGTCGGACGCGACGACGTAACTGCCTACGCGCACAGCCTCGGCCTGGCGAACACTTCGATTCAATTCTCCGATCTCGATTGGGATCGCACCTGGCTCGGCACGCTCGATCCTGCCTACAAACACGCTAGCGGCGACCAGACCGTGAAATTTCCCTTCGACAAATTCACCGATCAGCAGGTCGAGGATGCCTTCGGCCACACTATTTATGACGCCGGGATTTACTTCGGCCACAGCACCACGCGCGACATCGGGCATCTTCTCGAATTGATGGCGACCGGAAGACTGGTTTCGAAAAATGCCAGCGATCTCATCCTCGGCATCATGGAAAAGCAGCAGGTGAACGACCGCTTTCCGCGCTATCTCGAGAACATCCGCATCGCACACAAAACCGGCGACGGGCAGCCCTTCATCGCCAATGACGCCGGCGTTCTCTGGGTGAAAGACCAACCGATCGTCTTGGTCGTCTTCACCGGGCATCACCGCGGTTCGACCTCATCGCTGCACGATACGATTGGGCGCGTGGCCGCGACCGTGGTCAAACATTATGGCGGCCAGGTATCTGCCGATTTCAAAGAAACCGAGAACCGCTAAAGCCGTGGGCCATGACGTGGCTTTATTTCCCGCGCGCCGGCAGCGATTGGTCAATCACAAAACTGGCGAAGTTGAGAATCTGCGCTTTGGATTTGTAAGGGAGCCGCTTGGCGGTCGCGAGCTTGGCGATTCCGTGGACCATGGTCCACGCGAGAAGCGCTAGCTGAAGAGTCTCGCCGGCGGCCAATCGCCCTTCGTCCTGTGCGCCCTTGACCAGAGTGACCAAGGTCCCGAACGCTTCTTCTCCGGCTTCTGCGGAGCCCTGAGTTTTGTCCTTGGTAACGGGCGAGTCGAACATGACCGCGAAGTGTTCCGGCCGGCGCAACGCGAATTCGATGTAAGCAAGACCCGCCCGCTTCAATTTTTCAAGCGCGCCCGATTCCTGTTTGGAAGCTTCCCGCATCGCCAGGGTCAGTTCCCGGAATCCCTGCGCCGCCACCGCCGCCAGCAAGCTCTCTCGATCGGGAAAGTGCCGGTAGGGAGCATTGTGCGAGACTCCGGCGCGCCGGGCCACTTCCCTTAAGGTGAAGCCTGCGGGTCCGACCTCGCCGATCAGCCGGATTGCCGCCTGCAACAAGACCTCTCGTAAATGTCCGTGATGGTAGGGCTTCCTGGGCATGGTCCGCGACGATTATACGTCCCAGTGTTGACACGGGCAACATTCAACAGCCGCAAAGAAAATTTCTCTGCAACCATGTTGACACGCGCAACATCTGAATATTACGATGTGGACAATAGCAACATTGGCTTGCTGGTGAGGAGGCCTTATGGATTCACTTTTCCGGTTCAGCAACCTTCTGGTAATGCCCTTCTGGGCGCTCATGATTCTGCTTCCCCGCTGGCGATGGACCGCGCGCCTGTTGCGATCCCCGCTGGTCATCGCCGCTCCGGCAAGCTTGTATGCCGCTCTCGTCTTCCCGCGTCTGGCTGAGATTTGGCCCGCAGTCTCGCAGCCAACGCTCAACGGAATCGCGGCGTTGCTGGGAACTCCGGCGGGCGCGACTATCGCGTGGGTGCACTTTCTCGCCTTCGATCTGTTCATGGGACGTTGGATTTATCTCGATAGCCGGGAGCGCGGAGTCAACCCCTGGCTCATGGCACCTGTCTTGTTCCTGACGCTAATGCTGGGACCGGTTGGATTTCTTTCCTACCGCATGGTCCGATCGAGAGAGCGCATCCGCGTCGAAGGATTGTGGCGCGCGCTCCAACGCGCATGGAATATCAATCGCCCGTTGACGATCCTGAGCAGCGTCATGCTGGTGACATTTCTTGTCACCCTGGTCGGCATATTCGTGGACCCCCGCGTCATCCCGGGTGCCCCAGCCTGGCTCAAGCCCGCCAAGTTCGCTATCTCAGTCAGCGTTTATTGCTTCACCTTCGTCTGGCTGCTGGGCTTTGTCGAGAACCATCCTCGGTTGGTTCGTCTCGCAGCCAACGTCACGGTCGTCAGCCTCACGGTGGAGATGATTGTCATCATCACCCAGGCAGCACGCGGCACAACCAGCCACTTCAACATCAGCACGCCGTTCGATTCGTTTCTTTGGTTCGCGATGGGTTCGTTCATCGTGCTGGTGTGGACGATGAATCTTCTGCTCGCAATCATGCTTCTACGGCAGCAGATGCCCGATCGGGCCTTCGCGTGGTCGCTGCGTCTGGGAGTACTCATCTCGGCAGTCGGTATGGCTGCTGCCTTTTTCATGGTGACGCCCACGCCCGAACAGGCCGCTGCGTTGGCAAGCGGTAACCGTCCGCTCATTGTGGGGGCGCATAGCGTTGGAGTCGCCGACGGAGGCCCAGGCCTTCCCATCCTCGGGTGGAGCACCGTCGGAGGCGATCTGAGACCCGCGCACTTCACTGGTTTGCACGCGCTACAAGTCCTGCCTCTGCTGGGTTGGTTGTTAATCCGACGAAGAGGCGTGCTTGCCCGACTTACCGCCAACGATCGGCTGAGTCTCGTCTTCACGTTTGGATTGGCGTACCTGGGATTGGTCTTGCTGCTGCTCTGGCAAGCGTTGCGGGGTCAATCGGTAATGCATCCCGACGCTCAGACCCTCGCTGCCGCGGCCGTGATGTTCGCCGCCGTTGCGGCTTCAACGGCAATTGTCGCGGTGCGCGCGTCGAAAAGGAGCAGAAGGACTCAGGTATTGGCGTCGGCCATTCAGATCTTGTCGCATCAGGAGGAATTATGAAGAACGCGCTTTCCCTTGCCCTTCTTGCTCTGTTGATACTTCCGGCGGTTTGCGCTTTCGGGCAAGACTCCGCAACACCGCTTCCAGAGGCTCCAACTTACCAGACTGGTCAGGACGCGTCTGACAATGTTCCATCCCTCAGCGCACCACGGGCGCAAACTAGATTCGGTGTGGGCGGCAAATTTCATTACTACCTGACTGAAACCTACTTCAATCCCAGCGCCCTCACCGCGCCTGCCTTCCGCGCCGGCCTGCGGATGGCAAATCCTCCGGGGAAAGGCGCGACCCGCTATCCGCTGGAATGGAGACAAGGCACCGAGGCTTTCGGCAGGAACTACGGAGACGCAGTCACGGAACGTGTCAGCTTTCAAACTGCGCGCTTCGTAACGGGAGTCATTACCCGGGAAGATCCGCGCTACGTTCCGTCAAGCAGTCACAACGCTTTCGCAAGGAGCGCGCATGCAGTCGCTTTTGCATTTGTGGATCGCTCTGATTCCGGACATTGCATGCCCGCTCTTTCGAATTTCGTAGGAGCCGCGGCCGGCGGATTTGTCGGCAACGCATACCTCCCTTCCGGTTTCAATGACGTGACCCACGCAGGTCAACGAGCCACGATTCGCTTCGGACTCTTCGCGGCTGGAAATCTCTTCCGCGAATTCGCTCCGCAAATGCCCGCGCCTATGCGCAGGTTGATTATCCTGATTGCCCGCTGAGGAACCGTGAACTTTAGTCCGGAGATGCTCGTATTGTCTTCGACACCGGGTGAACCTCGAGGATCACCCGCCGAAACCCGTGCCAGTGGCCCTTTCCACAGCTTCGCCCGGAATTAACCTGCCTTTAATCGTACAAGAACATTCCTGACACATTCCCCGTCTACGCTGTAGCGAGTTGTGTCATCTTGCGTGACTGACAAGTCCAAACACGGATTTATCGAACGACAAAACTGACGGAGGAATCTTGACGATGTTCCAAACACGCTCATCCGCTCCGAGGAAGATCATGGCCCTGGCTACTGCGGTTTTGACCGCGGTAGCGCCGAGCCTCGCCGCCTCGAAACCCGCGGTCCGGCGCGCCACCGCGCCTACTGCTACACCCATCCAACACCTGGTGGTCATCTTCCAGGAAAACGTTTCCTTCGATCACTACTTCGGAACCTATCCGGTCGCCACCAATCCTGGGGGAGAACCGAAGTTTGTCGGCCTGCCCAACACCCCCGCGGTTAACGGCCTCAACAACGCCCTGCTGACCTTCAATCCCAATCTCAACCCGGCCAATGGCGCGGCCGCTTCCAATCCCTTCCGCCTCGATCGTTCCCAGGCCTTCACCACCGATCAGGATCACGGATACACCGACGAGCAGAAGGCATTCGATGACGGCCTGATGGATCTGTTCCCGGTTGACGGAGGCTTCGGCGCCAACGAAGTCATGGGATATTTCGACGGCAACACGGTCACGGGAATGTGGAACTATGCGCAGTTCTTCGCCATGAGTGACAATTCTTTCGGCACGACCTTTGGCCCATCGACGCCGGGCCTGCTGAACCTGGTTTCCGGCCAGACCAACGGCGTGACCTCAACCTTGAACGGAACTGGAGACGAAACCAACGGCGGCGCGGACGGCTCGCTCACCATGATCGGTGACGCCGATCCGATCGGCGACAGCTGCTCGAACCCGACTCGCGCGCAAGGTTCCATGGGCGGACAGAATATCGGCAACCTGCTGAGCGCGGCCGGCGTGACCTGGGGCGGCTTTATGGGCGGCTTCAACCTGCAGGCGGTGAATCCGAACGGCTCAACCGGATGCTCGCGCAGCACGGTCAACCCAGTTTCCGGCCAAACCGTGGTTGACTACATCCCGCACCACTCGCTGTTCGGTTACTACGCTTCCACGGCGAACAGCGCGCACACGCGCCCGGCCTCGATCGCCGAAATCGGATTCGATGGTCCCGCCAACCATCAGTACGACATCCAGGATTTCTTCGCTGCCGTTTCCGAAGGCAACTTCCCGGCAGTCAGTTTTCTGAAGGCGCCCGCCTATCAAGACGGCCATGCCGGATACTCCGATCCTCTCGACGAGCAGACTTTCCTCGTCGATACCATCAACTTCCTTGAGACTCAGCCCACCTGGAGCAGCACGGCCGTTGTCATCATGTATGACGATTCGGACGGTTGGTACGATCACCAGATGGGACCGATCTTCAACACCTCGACCGGAACTGCCGACGCACTGACTGGTCCGAACGCCTGTGGCACTGCGGCCACTTCCCTGCCTGGCTACAACCCGACCGCGAACCCGCATGCGCTTGGCCGCTGCGGTTATGGTCCTCGCCTGCCATTGATGGTCGTCTCTCCGTGGGCGCGGCAGAACTTCGTCGATCACTCGGTAACCGATCAGACTTCGATCATCCATTTTGTCGAAGACAACTGGCTCGGCGGACAACGGATCGGCCAGGGCTCGTTCGATGCCATCGCCAACTCCATCATCCAAATGTTCAACTTCACGAAGATCCGCACCAACGGCACGCTCTTCCTGAATCCGAACACGGGCAACAAGTAGAAGCTGTTTTAGACCGAAGGAAAGGGCATGCGAAATCTCTTGCATGCCCTTTTTATTGCGTTTTTTCTGTGCCTTTGTGTCTCGGTGGGTGAAGTTCTGTAGAATCTAGGCGGAGCCATATTCATGCCGCTCACCCAATCCCGCGAAATTACCGCCGCTTCCCGCCTGGAAAATGTTCGCTACGCCATCCGCGACCTGGCCTGCGTAGCCGACGAAGTCGTCAAGCAAGGACACAAGATTCTGCCGCTCAACATCGGCGATCCCCTCAACTTCGACTTCCAGACTCCGGCGCACCTGATTGAGGCCGTTTACCAGGCCATGCGCGACGGCAAGAATGGATACGCTCCCTCGTCTGGCATCAAATCAGCGCTCGACGCGATTCGCGGCGAGGCCGCGCGCAAAGGCATCACCAACATCCAGGATGTATTCGTGACCTCGGGAGTCAGCGAGAGTGTCGATGTCTGCCTGACCGCGCTGCTCAATCCCGGCGAAGACGTGCTCACGCCTTGCCCCGACTATCCGCTCTACTCGGCGGTTCTAGCGAAGCTCGACATTGGACTGAACACTTACTATCTGAACGAAGAAGACGGATGGCAACCCGATCTGGACGACATCAAGCGCAAAATCACCTCGCGGACGCGCGGCATTGTGCTGATTAATCCCAATAACCCGACTGGATCGGTCTGCACGCGCAAGATGCTCGAAGACATTGCAGAACTCGCGCGCCGCCATAACCTTGTCATCTTTGCTGACGAAATCTACGACAAGCTGATCATGGACGATGACCAGCACATCTCGCTGGCCTCGGTCGCGCCCGATGTTCCGGTGGTGACGTTCGGCGGCTTGTCGAAAAACTATCTCGCACCGGGATGGCGCATCGGCTGGGGGATCATCAGCGGAGAAACCGCAGCGGTGAAGCCTTATGTCGAAGGGGTAAATAAACTACTGCGTGCGCGCCTGTGCGCGAATCATCCCGAGCAGTACGCGATCCAACCCGCGCTCGAAGGACCGCAAGATCACCTGATCGAAGTGAAGAAAAAGCTGCGCGCCCGCCGCGACCTGACGGTGAATTGGTGCAACTCGACGCCACGTGTCAGTTGCGTTTCCCCGCGTGGAGCCTTCTATGCGTACCCCAAACTCGATATTCCCGAGGGCGACGACGTCTTCGTAAAAGAATTGCTATTGCAGAAGCACGTGCTGGTCGTCCACGGCTCCGGCTTCGGACAGAAACCGGGCACCAAACACTTCCGCATCGTCTTCTTGCCGGATGAAAAAACGCTGACCAGCGCCTACGCCGGGATCGCCGACTTCATGCAGGAGAGGTACGGGAAGAACATTTAACCGACGAGCACGCCGAGATCGCCGAGAGGTTCTTGTCTTCTTGGCGCACTTCGCGGCCGTTCTTTGCGAACTTTGCGGTTAAAAGCTTTAGGCCCCTGCGGTTTCGGATGTCTATAGCTTCCCATGGCTGGGATCGACTACTTTTAACGATGGGAACATCTCACGGTAGAACCCTCGGTCACGCGTGATCAACTGAGAAGCTTGCACTTCGGCGTGCGCCCCTACCAAAAAATCCGTGAGAATGCGGTCGCGTTTTCCCCCGCGACGGCGATAGGCTCGCCAGGCGCGCCCTGCCCGGAAACTGCCTTCCCGGCCTAACGCTTCTACCCCTATGCCGCATTCATCAAGAAAGGCGTCGCACTCCATCTGCGAGACGAAGTGGACGCTGATCTCTGCGTAAACCAGATCGCAGACGACCAGCGAGCCCGACGCCCAAGCCTGCTCCAGAGCGCGTGTAGCGCCCTCGTAAAACTGTTCATTGGGACGAAGGATGTCGAGCAGAATGTTGCTGTCGATGGCGGTAATCATCGGCCGCGTATGTCATCGATGAAATCGTCTACTGACCCGTAACCCAATTCCTGAAAACTTCGGCGGCCCTTGCCTTTCCATTTGCTCAAGTCCAAAGGCTTGGCCTTCTTTTCCAAGACCAGAGCGTTCCTCACCACGCGGAATTCAACTTCCGTCTCTGGCCCGAGCCCGAACCTTTCCCGCAAATTCTTGGGAATCGTGACCTGACCACGTTCTCCGATTTTCATGATTCATATTATGAAGTAGGAATACGTAATATGCAAGAACCGATGAGCGATGGAACTTCATCCCAATGCCAGAGCTGGAAGCTCATGGCTGTTTCCCGCAAAATCTGCTTAAATCGCTGTACGCACTGTGATCGACATCCACTGTCACATCCTCCCTGAAGTAGACGATGGCCCCAAGAACTGGGAGACCTCCCTGGCTATGTGCCGTATGGCCGCCGCCGATGGCATCGAGCACACGGTAGTCACGCCTCATGCCAACGAACGCTACCATTACGATCGTGAATATCTGCAAAGTCTGGTCGCGCACCTTCGCGGATTAGTGGGCGACGCCCTGAAAATCAGCCTGGGATGCGACTTTCATCTCTCCTACGACAATCTGCAGGACGTTTTCATCCATCCCGACCGCTACACCATCGAAGGCAGCCGCTATTTGCTGGTTGAACTCAGCAACTACAGCGTGCCGCTGCAGATCAACGAATGCTTCACACAGTTGGGAGACAAAGGGATTACTCCGATCCTCACTCACCCCGAGCGCAATCCGATTCTGCAGCAGACTCCGCAGCGAGTGTTGCAGTGGGCAGAGCAAGGATGCGTGGTGCAAATGACGGCGTCGGCCCTGACTGGACAATGGGGAGAGCGCGTGACTCGCACCGCCAAATGGCTCATGGATCGCGACGCCGTCCACATTCTGGCCAGCGACGCGCACGACACCGAACACCGAAAACCGATCCTCTCGCGCGCTCGCCAGGCGGTCGCCGAGCAGTACGGAGAAGACCTCGCCGACGCTCTGCTTGACGCCAATCCGCGCGCGGTGGTCGAAGGGAAGCCGTTGCCTTACTTCCCCGATCCGCTCATGAAGAGCTAGAACGCGGGCTACTGTCTCTGTCCCTTCAACTCAACCCTCTGTGGCCTGCTGGTCGAAGAATCTTCAATGACGAGCGCGGCGATCCGAACCCCGTGCTTTTGGTTCCCGGTGCTTGGACCGTCCTTCGACTCTAAATCAACGGATGAGTGGCCCGCCCGTGGCGATTTTGCGCGAAGAAGGTTTCATGGCATGATTTCGAAGTCGTACTAGAGTGTCCCAATGCGGCTCCGCATTCTCAAAGCCGTCGCCAGCGGAATCCTATTTGTTTCTACTTACGGATTCATCGGCGCTACCCTGTCGCCTGCTCAGTGCCCAATCCTCTACGCCGTGGTGAAAGGTCAGGTCGAACGCCCCCCTCGTGGTGCCACCGTACGAGTGCAACTGGTTTATTCGAAACACGCGAAAGATCAGAATGGCGAATCGGGCGAAGTGAAGCTGGAAGCAGCCTCATTCCGCATGCAGATTCCGTTCCTCACCCAGAGCGGCGCGCCCATTCTAGGATTAGGCAGGTACAAGTGCGATCTGAGGCCGAAAACGGTGCTCGTGACTCTATCCTCGGGTGATCGCGAATACGATCACGTTTCTTTGGATTGGGCGAAGGACTTCAAAATGGCAGATCCCGGCGCTTACACTCTGCGGTCCGAGATTGTCCTGCACGGTGCGCCCTAAGTTCGCGGCGGGAATGTTTTTGACTGAGGCTAAAGACTGACGACTACTTCTGCGGAGGGACGTCGCTCTTTGGTTCAATCGGATTGGAGATCGGAGGTGCCGTTGTCATCGCACTTTCCGGATTCAGCAGATGCTGGTGATCGGGGCCTAATCCAAGCTTGATCAGCGCTCGCGAATCGGGAACCATCTTGCTTTGCCAGCCATTGTCGGCCTGGAATTTTTCCATGGCTTTTTGCGAAGTGTCATCCCAGGTGCCTGACGCTTCGCCTGTCATGTAATTCTGGCGAATCAGCGCTTCCTGAATTTCCCGCGCGCGCTGGGGATCGATCTTCTGCTGCCCTTTTCGCTTCCAACTGGCGTTCTTCTTGGAGTGCTTGCCCTTCGTAGAAGACGTGCTCGCGGTCTTTTTGTGGCTGGAGGACTTGTGGGTGGTCTTCTTGGGAGTCGTGGTCGTGCTGCTCTGGCCGAACGCCAAGGCGCAGCCTAGTAGCAGAGCGCAAGCCACGCTCACCCCTTTCACCGTTTTTGAGCCTATAATCGCCAATCGTTATCTGCTTAATTTCGTGTCCCTTGCGGCGACTTCCCTACCAGCAAAGGGCGCGATCATACAACATCCTTCGCGTCCGAAACAAGACCTGACATCGAAATCATCGCCCATTCCCTATTTCGATGCCAGTTCCCATAGGTGTGGTTTTATGGTTACGGAAGTGTACCGGCCAGGAAGATGGTTCCGTCCTGCCGTCCGGCGCCCCGCTGGCGTACCAGGAAGACCACATCCTGCCCGCTCTTCATCGCGGAGGTCACCCGGTTGTACTCGTCTTCACTGTTCACGGGAGCCTTGTTAATTTCGAGAATAATGTCGCCGCGAGTCAGACCTACGTCGTCGGCGAACGATCCCGCCTTCACATCCGCGACGATCACGCCTTTCCCAGCCGGAACATCGAGCTTATCGGCCATCTCCTGCGTGAGCGCCTTCACCGTCAGTCCGAGCTTGCTCTCCTTCGGGCCACCCTGATCGCTATTTTCCTGATCGTCGCCCAACCGTGCGGCAAACAGCTTCGCGCGATCGGCCACCGTGACCGACGCATCCTGCTTCTTGCCATTGCGGATGTAGCCGATCGTGACCTTCGATCCCGCCTTGCGCGCGGCGATGTCAGCCACCAGTTCGCTGCCGTTCTTTACCGGCTTGTTGTCGACGGAAACAATGGTGTCGCCGACTTTCAATCCCGCCTGCTCTGCTGGGCTGCCCGGCGTCACGTCGGAAATCGTTACTCCGCTGCCGGTTCCATACACGCGAGCAATCGCAGGGTTCTCCTGCGCGTTGAACATGATGCCGATCGAACCGCGCTCCACGCGATGATCGGGACCGATCAGCTGGTTATAAACATCGCGAATGGTGAGCGAAGGCATCGCAAAGCCGACGCCTGCATACGCATTGGTGTCAGTCAGAATCGCAGTATTTATGCCGATGACTTCTCCCGCCATGTTCACCAGCGGTCCGCCAGAGTTGCCGGGATTGATCGCCGCGTCCGTCTGAATGAACGACTGAAACTGCCGGTTGGGCACGATGTCGCGGCCCTTCGCCGAAACGATGCCGGCCGTGACCGTCTCCTGCAATCCAAACGGACTGCCAATCGCCAGCACCCAATCGCCGACCTGCATGCTGTCAGAGTTCCCCAGTTTTGCAATCGGCAGGGCTTTATCGACATCGATCTTGATCACTGCCAGATCGGTTTCCTGATCCGATCCAATCACCTTGGCATCGTGTCCCACAGAGCCCGCGGGATCATCCTGCAGCTTCACCCGAATGCGGTCCGCCTTCTCAATTACGTGCCGGTTGGTGAGAATGTAGCCCTTGGGATCGACGATAACGCCAGAGCCAAGCGAGCGCTCGCGGATCGAACCACCCTGCCCGCCTTGCCCACCCTGTCCGCCAAAAAAGCGGTCAAAGAAATCGTCGAATGGAGTTCCGCCACCGCCTTGATCGTCATCTTCTCCGCCCGGAGCACGTCGTCGTTGGTGCGGATTCTTGATCATCGACTCGGTATTGATATTGACGACGCTTGGTTCAAGTTGCTTGGCAATCTGCGAGAACTGGTTCGAAAGAACTTGCGGGGAGGGCACGGTCAGCGGAGTCGCGTCCGACCCTTTCTTGCTTTCCTGCCCTTTTACACCCTGGGAAACCACCGTTCCAATCAGAATACCGACGGCCAATGTGGCCAGAATCGTAAGAGAGTACGCGAGGCGATTGGCCTTCAAACGCACCCAAAAAGCGCTTCCGCGCTCATCCATAAAAAACTTCCTCCGGATCTGTCAACGCTCTGAAGATTATACCCGTTCGCTCGGGGTCATCGTATCGGCAGGACAGACGCCTGATTCTTAGACGCGATCGACAGGAAAAGTGTTGCGAGAGTTCTCTTTGCGGCCTTTGCGGCAGTTCTTCGCGTCCTTGCGATTAAAAGCGTTTCTCGGCGAACTCGGCGGAGAAAAGTTTCTTACTTAGCCTCGTAAACAGTCTTCCCCCCAACCACGGTCCGGAGAACCTTGGTCTCAGGAATCTTCGGAAAAGCGAGAGACGTAATATCGTGATCCAGCACCACGAAATCAGCCAGCATCCCAGGCTCAATCAAGCCCTTTTCTTTCTCCTGAAATTCCGCGAATGCCGACCCAGTCGTATACGCCGCAATCGCCTGCTCCATGGTCAGCTTCTCTTCGGGAAAGTATTGCTTCTTCCCGTCTTCGCTGGTCCGCGTGACGGCAGCATAAAGTCCGCGAAAAGGAGAAACCGGTTCCACTGGATAATCCGTCCCAAACGCCAGCGGCACGCCCTTCTTCAGGAAATCGCCCCACGCATAGGAGTGAGCCGCCCGCTTCTCGCCCAACCGTTCGACCGCCCAATTCATATCGGTCAAAACATGGCTCGGCTGCATGGAAGCAATCACTTTCAATTCTTTGAACTTCGCAATCTGCAACGGGGTCGTCACCTGCGCATGTTCGATCCGCAAGCGGTAGTCATCTCCGCCATTGGCAGCTTTGATCTTTTTCTCCTTCGCGTCTTTTTCTGCCAGCGCATACGCATCGAGCGCCATCTGCACGCCTTTATCCCCGATGGCATGAAATCCCATCTGGAATCCGGCTTCGATGCGCTCTTTCGCCATTTCGTTGAGCTTGGCCTGCTCGTACTGCGGCAACCCGGAGTTCTTCGGATCATCCGCATACGGCTCCATCAACGCCGCCGTGTGCGATCCCAGCGACCCGTCCATGAATCCCTTCAGCATGCCGGTATGCAACATGTTGTCGGACTGCGAATGGGCCGCCCGGTGCGCCTGCAAGGTCTGCACGGGATCGCTGAACTCGAGCCACTCCGAGATTCGCGCCGTCAACTTTCCATCGTGCTCAATCTCCTCGTAAACCAGAAAATCTTCCCAAGTGGAAAAATCCTGGATGGAGGTCACTCCATTCTGTGCCACGTCCCGCAGCGCTGCTTCAATCGCCTGCCGCCGCTGCTCGTGCGTCGGCTTGGGAACGACGATCTGCACCGCTTCGCGGGCCGTCTCCCGCAAAATTCCTGTAGGCTGCCCGGTCGAATCGCGATCGATATGCCCGCCATCAGGATCATGACTGGCCAAGGTGATGCTCGCCAGTTGCAGCGCCCGGGTGTTCGCTACCGCGATGTGCCCATCGACGCGTTGCAGAAACACCGGATGATCGGTCGTGACCTCATCCACATCCCAGCGGCTGGGCAATTCTTTCACCGGCCACAACGTCTGATCCCATCCTGCGCCCAGAATCCATTCTCCCGGCGCAGCCGCCGCTACGCGCGCGCGAATACGATCGCGAAATTCCTCCAACGACTTGGTCCCCACCAGGTTCACCGTCTGCCGTTCGAATCCCGCGGATGCCAGATGCAGATGTGCGTCGTTGAAGCCGGGCATCACAAAGTGGCCATCGAGATTCACAACCTCGGTCTCCGGCCCCTTGAACTTCATGATCTCGTCGGTCTTCCCCACCGCAAGAATGCGGTCGCCGCGTACCGCCATGGCTTCAGCACGACGCGTCGACGCGAACGCCGAAGCAATGGGAAGTCCGGTGTAGATATTGCCGTGAACAAAAATCGCGTCCGCTTTAGGCTTCGCCGGCTGATCCTGTGCGTGCATCATTCCCACCGCCGAAAAAGCTATCCCAATGATCAAAACCAGGGAGCCCCACGTTTCGCGGCTTTCGAAAGGTGGGATTCCACGATCCCCGCTAAAGCTTATCCTCATGCGCTAACTCCTGCGAGCGCGAGCACTGACAAAAGAATCCGTTTCAGCCCCAACTCACGTCCGCTACAGTCAAACCACTCTTGCAAGGTATGCGCTCCGCCGCCGGTGCCCCCGCCGCCAATCGCAATCGCTTCCCGTCCCAGCGAAAGAGGAATATTGGCATCGGTTGACGCCCGCTGCACCTGCGCCACATTCCCCAGATGCGAATCGACCGCGCGAATCACATGGAGGATGCGCGCATTGTTATCCAACTCGCCGGCCGGACGATTCCCGATTACAACAATCTCGCAACTCAAGCCAAAAGGTCGCCGCTGCGAAGTCTGCTTCCGCTCGATCATCACACTTTCGTCTTCAATCGCGTGATCGAGCGCCGATCGCAAAATCTGCTCCAGCCGTTCCATCTCGGCCATCGAGGTTGAGCGGATATCCACGCGCATGCTCGCTGACTCAGGGATCGAATTCACCGAAGTCCCGCCGCGAATCACGCCGATATTGAACGTGGTCTTGGGAGTCGCCGGCACCGGAGTATGCGCGAACTCCTGAATCGCCCTGGCCAAAACCAAAATTGGATTCGGAGCTCCAAAATCGCTCCACGAATGTCCACCCGGCCCGCGCACGATGACTTCGAAACGCCGGCTGCCCAGAGCCTCCGCCACAATCGTGTCCGCGCCCGCTCCATCGAGCACCAGGCTGTAGACAATGTTGTCTTTGTTCTCATTCGAGAAGATGTGCCGCATCCCGCGCAGATCGCCTTCGCCCTCCTCGCCCACATTGCCGATAAAAAGAATCGGGAGATGATGCGTAATCTTCGCTGCGCGCAGAGCCGCCGCCGTCGCCAGCATCGCCGTCAGTCCCGCGCCATTGTCGGAAACGCCCGGCCCATACAACCGGCTTCCCTGCTGGCGGATATTCAAAGGCGTGCCCGCCGGAAACACCGTATCCATGTGCGCGCTTAGCGAGACATAGCGTTTACCCAATCCGCGCCGCACCCCAAACACGTTGCCGACATCATCAATGCGAACTTCTTCCAATCCCAACTCGACGAACTGCTGCCGCAACCATTGCCCCCGGGCGGTCTCGCCAAACGGAGGCGCGGGAACGCGCGCGGCCTCCAGTTGCCAGTGCGCAAACTGCGGCTCTTGCGCCCGCAACCAGGCGAACGCCGAGCGAACCTCGGGCAACGCCGAGAGCCGCGTAATCTCCTGCTGCACCGAAGGAAACGATTCCGACACATCCGCGCGCGAACTGAGGGCCATGGGATTAATTCGTCATCTTACAACGGCTTGGCAGAACTTGGGATTAGCTTTGACGGGACCAGCGATTACGGCAGGGCGGTAACAGTTACCGCGAAAGTGATGTTCTGAATTTGAGACAGTTATGTGAAGACTGCCACTTCGGCTGCGCCGATGCGAATTGGGAAAAAGAGTTCATGCGGCACGCGCCGGATCCCTCGCTTCGCTTCGGGATGACGTCGGTGTGGAGAGGTAAGCCCGGCCGATTTGAGACACGTTCCCCTTACAGAGACGTCATCCTGAGCCCGATAGGGCGAAGGATCTGGCGTGCATCATCTGCGCGCTCGACCATCACGCCAGATCCCAGGCGTTGGGAATGACATCATCAAACATGTCAGGATTTTCAATCGGCCGACGACGTCGCGTGCACGCACCCCAGAATTTCCGCTTCACTCAACGTGTGATCAGATTCCTTGGCCAGTTTGAAAATCCGATCCACCAATTCATCGGTAATGGTGAAGCCATGCCGCTCAAGCCAGAAGTGGACGTTTGATTTTCCACTCATCGGGCCGACATCAATGATCTGCTGCAACCCAAACACATGCGAAGGCACGCCGGAGTACACCGTATTCGCCAGTTCCAGATCATTCTTGCGGTACGCCTTGATCACGGCCGCTGCGTGCACACCGGTTGCCGTGCGAAACGCATCTTCCCCGACCACTGGATAATTTGCCGGGATCGGCACGCCCGTCGCGCGCGAGACCGCCTGGCAATATTCTTTGAGCTTGGTCAGGTCCTGATGATCCCACGGCGGAATGCCCATCAGTTTCAGGTTCACCAGCATCTGGTCCATCTGTGTATTGCCGACACGCTCGCCCACTCCCAGCGCGCAGGCATGAACGCAATCCGCTCCGGCCACCAGCGCCGCCATCGAATTCGCAATCGCCAGTCCGCGATCGCAGTGACCATGCCAATCCACGCGCACTTTCACGCCGGAGGGCTTGACTACCTCATCCATCACGAAGCGCACCAGCGCGAACGCGCCCATCGGCGTCGCATGTCCTGCCGTATCGCAGATGACAATCGCCCGCGCCCCGTGATTGATCGCCGTGCGATACAACCGCTTCACCATCTCGGGATCGCAACGCGACGTGTCTTCGGTTACGTACATCACATCAAGCCCCAGCGACACCGCGTACTTCACCGCCTTCTCGGTGGTCTCGAGCAGAAAATCATCAGTCCAGTTTTCCGTGTAGCGCCGGATGGGACTCGACCCGATAAACGTCGCTGCCTCGATCCGCAATCCGGTTTTCTGCGCGATCTCGGCGATGGGACGAATGTCGTTCTCATGCGTCCGCGCTGCACAGTTCGCCTGAATCTTCATCCCATGATTGACGATCTCGCGCGCCAGCGCCGTTACATGCTCGACCGCCCGCGGCCCCGCTCCCGGCAAACCGAGATCGAGCGCATTGATCCCCAGCGCTTCCATCAAATGCAGGATCTCAATTTTTTCGTGGATCGAAGGATCGCGGACCGAAGGCGACTGCAACCCGTCGCGTAAAGTCTCGTCGTTCAACAACACGTGTCCCGCAGGCCGCAAAGATTGCGGATGAATCCGGTTCCAGTCGTAAATCAGTTCCGATACGTTCATTCTCTTCTCAGCTATTTTTCTTTCCCCGGCAACGTCAACCCGAACTGCGAAATCTGCCCCTTGCCAGCGACGTTCATCCCGCTCACATCTTCAGGGTTGGGCACATACAACGTCTTGCAATTCTCGCAGCGATAAACCTCGGCATCCTTGCCAAACGCCTTCTCCACGTCGCCGCACTTCTCTTCGATGGCATCAGTGGTGTAGTACCAGCGCTTCAAATGCCCGCCGCAGAACTTGCCCTTCGCGTCTTTTTCGTTGCAAGCCCGCTGTCCCACCTTCTTCATTTTGACTTTGTGGTTGGGAAGAGTCGAAGTAGTGGCCAAAGAGTTGATCCTCATCGCTGCGGCAAGCGAGCCGCCGGATTTGTGCCTAGCAGAGTTTATTTTACTCGAAGCGCACGAGGAGGTGACGGAACATATCCTCACGAAGACGTCATCCTGAGCCCCGAAGGGCGAAGGATCTGGCGCGGAGATCACCACTCCCGGCTCGCGCGAGATCCTTCGGCCGAACGGCCTCAGGATGACGTCTTCTGAACAAACTAGAACGACCGCTTCGGCGCGGCCTGCTCAATACCCACTCGCCCCACTAAAATCTCAGCTGCGAAATAATTCTCCCCACGCATCGCCGTGCCCGCCATGCGCCGCATCATCGCCAACTGCCCTACGTGTGTCAGCGCATCGGCCACCGGACCCTGAAATAATTTCTCCAACGGAGCGTGAATCTCCTTGTCAGACGCCATGTAGTCGTCGAGAGCTTTAAGCGTCGAAAAGAACCGATTCACTTCGTTCTTCCAGTCGAGTGGCGAAGAGTCCTTCCACTTCTGACTGCCCTCCGCCATCGACAACGCCCACTCCATCAAATCGCCGAGATGCGCCAGGATTTGCGAAGCCGTACGCCCGCCATCGCCCGCAGCAAAACCCGCGAAAGATTCCGGCGCGTCGCGCAAAACCTTCCCCGCCCGATAAGCCAAAGCCGCCAAAGCATGCCGGAACAACTCACGACCCGAATCCGAAGTTGATGTCATCTGGAGATCCTCGTTTAGTAGTCTGACGTCATCCTGAGCCCGAAAGGGCGAAGGATCTAGCGTGCAGTGTCGATGCCTTCGATTATCTGATAATCCACGCCAGATCCCTCAGCCAGCAAAAAACGCTGGCTCTCGGGATGACGTCATTCATAAAAGGACGCTCCTACACTTTCCCCTTCCCTATCACACCCGCCGCTTTCACCGCCCCGCGCAATTTCGCCGCCCATCCCTTTGCGAACTGCATATCCACGAACCCTTCCATCTGCCGCGCAAACTTCTCGCCGTATCCGTACCACCAGACCTTTTTCATCCCCGGCGCGCGGTCCGAGTCCACATACTTCACGCGCACCATCTCTTCCAGTCCAAAGCGTCCATGCGTTCTTCCGATGCCACTGGCCTTCACTCCGCCGTGCGGAGCCTCGCTGATGCCGAAGCACGAAATCGTGTCATTGATCATGACGGTCCCGGCATTAATGCGCTCGGCCAATCTCTCGCCCCGGGCCCGATCCCGCGTCCAGACGCAAGCCGCCAGCCCATAGTCAGAATCATTGGCGAGCCGCACTGCTTCGTCGTCCGAATCAAACGCCATGATCGGAAGCAGGGGACCGAACGTTTCTTCGCGCATGACTCGCATTTCGTGGGTCGCATCCATCAAGATCGTCGGCGCGTAGAAATTCGCGCCGAGATTCGGCAACCGCTCTCCGCCCGTCATGATCCGTGCCCCACGCGCCCGCGCGTCCGCCACCTGCTCTTCGACATTGCGCAACTGCCGCTCGTGGATCAGCGGCCCCATATCGATTTCCGCATCCATCCCGTTTCCTACGCGCAGTTGCTTCGTCTTGCGCACGCAGGCGTCGATAAAGGCCGCGTACAGACTGCGATGCACGTAGCAGCGCTCGACCGACAAGCACGCCTGCCCCGCGTTGACGAACGCTCCCCACACCGCGCCACTCGATGCCACTTCGATGTCGGCATCGTCGAGTACCAGCATGGGATCTTTCCCGCCCAATTCCAGCACCACCGGCAACAGTCGCGCAGCGGCGGCCTGTGCGATACGCTTCCCCGTCGCTACGCTTCCCGTGAACACCATCTTGTCGATTGCCGACTCCACCAGAGCTCCGCCCGTCGCGCCATCTCCGACCACGACTTGCAACACGTCGTTAGGAACACCCGCCGCATGCAACAACGATGCCAGTTCCAAAGCACACAATGATGTCAGCTCCGACGGCTTCAGCACCACCGCATTCCCTGTCACCAAAGCTGCCAGGCTCTCGGTTGCCGGAATCGAAAACGGATAATTCCACGGAGAGATGATCCCGATCACTCCATGCGGCTCGCGCAGCAAGCGCCCCGACTTGGTCTTCATCGCCAGATTTCCGTGCGGAACATGCTCGTCGCGCAAAAAGCCGTAAGCGTTGTCGGCACAGAACCGGGCCGCGTCCAAGACCACTTGCACTTCGGTCAGCAACGCTTCGACATAGGGCTTGCCTTCTTCCCGCGAGATCAGCCGCGCAATGTCGGATTTCTTCTCGTACACCAAGCGCTGAAAGCGCCGCAGGACATCGATTCTTTTTTCGACGCCAATCGCATTCCACGCCGTCTGTTCCGCCCTTGCCCGCGCCACCGCCGCCTGCACCTCTCCGGCACTCGCGCACTCCCACTCGCGCAGAACTTCCCCGGTCGCCGGATTTACCGACGCAACTTTACGCAGCGCGATTTGGGTCTCAGTCGCCATCTTGTCCTATGTGGCGGGGGCGCCCTCGCCACACAAACTAATACTCTACCTCCACCAAATACAGCCCGCTCGCTGCTACTGTCGCTCCTGCTGCCGAGCGGCTCCGCGCTTCCAGAATCCTCGTAATATCAGACGGCTTCCATGTTCCCTTTCCCACCAGCACAAACGTCCCCACCAGATTCCGCACCATGTGATGGAGAAACCCATTCCCTCGCACGGTATAAATCAATTCTTCCCCTTCCCGCGCAAATCCGGAAGAAAAAATCCTCCGCACATTCGACCCCCCCTCGCGGTTCTTCTCTTCGTCTACCGCGGCAAACGAAGTGAAATCCCACTCGCCCACCACCAGCCCTGCCGCCACCATCATCGCCCCCTCATTCAGTGGATACGGATAATGCCACACATAGCGCGCCAGAAACGGAGGACAAATCCCCTCGCGATACATGCGGTAGCGATAGGTCTTCGCCTTCGCCGAATGCCGAGCGTGAAACTCCGCCGGCGCTTCCTCCACCCGCAGCACGCGGATTGCTCCCGGCAGAATATCGTTCAATGCCACCACCAGATTTTCCAGCGGAATCACCGACTCGGTCTGGAACGACGCCACCTGCGCGAGCGCGTGAACGCCCGCGTCCGTTCTTCCCGATCCCTGCGGCAATACCTTTTCGCCCGTGACCCGTCCAATAGCTGAGGCGAGCGTGCCCTGGACCGTCTGCGCGTCCGGCTGCACCTGCCATCCGGAAAACTCCGAACCATCGTAGGCAAGCGTCACTTTGAGATTGCGCATGAGGGTATCGAGAAACGCACAGAGGCTTTGGTTAGTAGAGCCTTCCGGTCAGCTATACTATTGCACTTCCCACGTTTCACGGAGCAAGCCGACCGGTGTCGAACCGCGGGCCTGCCAGAATTATGAAACTCGGCTCGCATCCCTTGCGTACCAAATATGGTGATTCGGCAATTTCGCCCTTTTTCAGATAACGCAACCCTTATGCGTGGAGATGAACGAATGCCCTTGTCTCGAATGACTTCCATCCTCCGATTGACTGCCCTGGCTATGCTGGCGACGGCGCCGGCCCTGGCCCAACAAGCGACGCCCGACGCGCCCCAGCCCCAGGCCGGCCCCCAGCGGCAGTTCGAACTCGTCGATTATTCCAAGCCGCGCTCCGCCTTCCCCAATGTGCTCCAGCCCTACATGCCGCGGCAGATTGCGCCTCCCATTCTGAGTAACACGCCGCGCATTAACGAACTGCTGCGTGACGGAAAAATCCTTCTCTCCATGGATGACGCGGTCGCCCTGGCTCTCGAGAACAACCTCGACATCGGCATCGCGCGTTACAACCTGAATATCGCCGACACCGACGTGCTGCGCGCCAAGGCTGGATCCAATACCTTCCTTGGCGCCAATCAAGGCGTCGTGCAGAACACCCCGGGCGGTGGCGTAGGCGGCCTGGGAGGGAGCGTGGGCTCAGGCCCCGGAGGCACGACCGCTGCTCCCGGCGGCATCGGCGCTGGCACCAACGGCCTGGTAAGCTCGACTCTTGGCCAAGGTTCGTTGATCACCAGCTTCGACCCCATCGTCAGCGGCACCGTGCAGTTCGATCGCAACAATATTCTTTCCAGCAGTTCGTTCAGTATCCCGGTCACCACGCAAAACACCAACAGCTACAACTTCGCATACAACCAGGGGTTCCAAACCGGCACCAACATGCTGGTCGGATTCACCAACAACCGCGTTACCACGAACAGCCCGTTTTCCAGCGCCAGCCCATTGCTGAACTCCGGCTTTCAGTTCAGGCTCACGCAGCACGTCCTTCAAGGGTTCGGCTTCCTGCCCAACACTCGTCTGATCCGCCTGACCAAGAACAACCGGGAGATTTCTGACGTCGCCTTCCGCCTGCAGATCATCACCACCGTCGACCAGATCGAAAACATGTATTGGGATCTCGTCTTCGCCTACGAAAATGTTCGCGTGAAGCAGGAAGAACTCGCCTTCTCGCAAAAAACACTTTCCGATAACCAGCGCCAGGTGCAGATCGGAACCCTCGCCCCCATCGAAGTCGTGCGCGCGCAGAATACCGTCGCCACTGACCAACAAAGCCTGATTCAAGCGCAAACTAATTTGGATCTTCAACAGTTGCTGATGAAGAACGCTCTCAGCCGCAACCTCGAGGACCCAACTCTGGCGGACGCCGAAGTCATCCCTACCTCCACCATGCACTTTCCAGAACAGGAAGCGGTCATTCCCACGCAAGACCTGGTGAACGAAGCACTCTCCCATCGAGCGGAGCTGGCGGAATCCCGCATCGACCTCAGCAATCGTGAGATCAACGCCAAGGCCATTCGAAATGCCATGCTGCCGAGCCTCGACGTCTTCGCCTACTACGACGGCAATGGCCTTGGCGGCGCGCAAAACCCCACAAACCTTTGCATAAACCAAACCCCGGATCTGCAGAAGCAGGGATTCTGTTCGGGTTTTAACCCGTCCTTCGGCGGGCAGACCGTTCCGCCCGTCAATCCCGTTGGGTACGGCAGCACCCTGAACCAGCTCGTTAACTCCACCGCACCCGATAAGGGCCTGGGTGTGACCCTGAACATTCCCATCCGCAACCGCTTTTCGCAATCCTTGCAAGTGCGCTCGCAACTGGAATATCGCCAGGCGGAAATGCTGTTGCAGCAGATTGAAAACCGGGTGCGCATCGAAGTGCGCAACGCGCAATTCTCAGTGCAACAGAATCGCGCCGCGGTGCAGGCTGCCCGCGCCGCAGTGGCACTGGCACAGCAGTCTCTCGACGCCGAGCAGAAGAAATTCAATCTCGGCGCCTCCACCACCACCCTGGTCCTGCAAAACGAATCTGGACTCGCCACCGCCCAGTCGAACCTGGTCTCGGCACAAGCGGCTTACGTAAAATCGCGCGTCGAACTCGACCGCGCCACAGGCCTGCTGCTCGATCACGCCGGCATCATGATGGACGAAGCCGTGCGCGGCCAAGTCGTGCACAAGCCCGCTGTGCCCTACGTCGAGCCGCGCGCGAATCCCGAATCAGTTATGCCCAAGCCCGACCAATCGCAGCCCCAGCAGTAACGAAACTGCGGGTGCCCCGTCCTGGTCGCCGCGTTTTAAGCGGCGAAAGGACGGGGATTTTCTTTCTTCTCCAAACAAATCTTTACAATGTTCCGGCGATAGATTGGCTTCCCAGCCGCTACTCTAAGGTGTGGGGCCGATTCGAAACGGGATTGCCTTTTTCGACGACGTCATCGTGAGCCCGGCAGGGCGACGGATCCCGCGTGCAGAGGAAGCGCTTGGGGGAAGTCCGGGCAGCCCCATAGCAATATTGAATCACTTTGATATTCCAAAATCTTTGCTTCGCATCCAATGTCAAATTCGAAGATCAAGATTGCCCAGCAATCTTTGCAAGGAGAACGACCATGCTCTCTTCTCATTCCAAACTGATCGCGCTCATCGCGATCTTCGCCGTCGCCGGTTCGGCGCAGAATGCGCCCCTGCCGCCGACGCCGCAACCCGCTCCGGGTTCGGCCCCCACCGCACAGGGATACGTCACCCACGATTACTCCAAGCCGCGTCCGCAATTTCCCACCATCATCGCGCCCTACCGGCCCGAGCATGTTCCCCCGCCCAACCTGGTCAATACCACGCGCATGGAGGAACTGCTCAAGGACGGAAACATCCTGCTCTCGCTGAACGAGGCCGTCGCTCTCGCGCTGGAAAACAATCTCGACCTGGTGCTCGCGCGCTACAACCTCAATATCGCCGACACCGATATCCTGCGCGCCGAAGCCGGCTCCAATATTCTCGGCATCAATACCGGCGTCATTCAGAACACACCGGGCGGCGGCACCGGCGGCCTTAGCGGCATTGTCGGATCTGGCACGGGAGGAACCAGCATCGCCGCCGGCGGCGCCGGCACCGGCACCAACGGTTTGGTCGGCTCCACCCTCGGCATTGGATCGACCATCACCAGCTTTGATCCCATCATTACCGGCACCGTGCAAATGGACCGTTCCTTCACCGAATCCACCAGCATCTTCAGCCCCGTTCCCACCGGCATCATCAACACCAACACCGGAACCGCCAGCTTCGCCTACTCCCAGGGCTTGCACTGGGGCACCAACATCACGGGAGGATTCAACAACTCTCACATCACCAGCAACAATCCGACGACGACATATTCGCCCTTCATCGCCTCGGGATTCCAATTCCGCGTCACGCAGCAATTGCTGCAGGGCTTCGGATTCCTGCCCAACACGCGCTTCATCCGCATCGCCAAAAACAATCGCGAGATCTCTGACGTCGCCTTCCGTCTGCAAGTCATCACGACCGTCGACCAGATCGAAAATCTGTATTGGGACCTCGTCTACGCCTACGAGAACGTCCGCGTGCAGCAGGAGGCCCTGGCCTTCGCCCAGCGCACCCTCGCCGACAACAGACGGCAAGTGCAGTTCGGAACTCTGCCGCCCATCCAGGTGGTCAGCGCGCAATCCGTAGTCGCCACCGATCAGCAGCAATTGACCCTGGCCCGCACCAATCTCGAGTTGCAGGAACTGCTGATGAAAAACGCGCTCAGCCGCAATCTCGAAGATCCGGTGATCGGCGGCGCGCACGTCATTCCTACGTCCGATATCAAACTGCCAGAGCAGGAGCCGATCGTCCCCATTCAGGATCTGATCAACGATGGCTTGCAGCATCGCGCCGAACTTTCGGAATCGCGCATCGACCTCAGCAGCCGCGATCTCAACAACAAAGCCGTGCGCAACGCCATGCTGCCCACGCTGAATCTGTTCGCTTACTACGGCGGCAACGGGATTGGTGGAGACGTCAACCCACTGGTCACGATCTGCCCTCCCGGCACCACTAACAACAGCTTTTGCTATGACAAGACCAGAGCTGCTCCGCCCTTCCGCAATGGAGGCCCGGTCGGTTACGGCTCGACCTTGAATCAGCTCGTGACGTCGGTCGCCCCCGATAAAGGCGTGGGGCTCTCGCTGAATATTCCTCTGCGCAATCGCGCCGCGCAGGCCAACCAGGTGCGTTCGGAACTCGAATACCGCCAGGCCCAGGTCCGCTTGCAGCAACTTGAAAATCAAGTGCGTATCGAAGTGCGCAATGCGCAATTCGACGTGGAACAGAACCGCGCCGCCGTGGACTCCGCCCAGGCCGCAGTGGATCTCGCGCGCCAGACGCTCGATGCCGAACAGAAAAAGCTTGCCGCTGGAGTTTCGACCTCGACGGCAGTTCTGCAGGACCAAAGCACGCTGACCCAGATCGAATCGAATCTCGTCTCGGCCATGGCGGCTTACGAAAAATCACAGGTGGAACTCGATCGCGCTACGGGACTCTTGCTCGACCACGCCGGAATTGTCATGGCCGACGCGCAACGCGGCCAAGTCGAACATCAACCCAGCGTCCCGTTCATCGCTCCGCGTTCCGACGTGCAGTCGGTCATGCCCCCACAACCTGGCCAGACCACGCCCCCTCCGCAACCGGAACCACCGAAGGGGAACCTGCCTTAGAGCCAGTGTGGGGCGGGTTGCACTAGGGCGCGAATGCGCGAGGTTCGTATCAGGGTACGGCTTCAGCCATACCGCTACGACTCTTGGGCAAGGAGCGGCTTTAGCCGCTCTGTCAGCGCCTAAAGGCGGTGCTGGGTTGCTCTCATTGGCACGCCTGAAGGCGTGCCCTAATACAAATCTTTCCCGAAACGGGACAATTATAACTATAAGCTTACTTCCGCACAGGAAGCCCTCAGGCGCATCGCCAACCCTCGGATGACCCTTGGGCCTGTTCGAGCGCCTAGCGATCGATCCTGAAGGCTCCCAGGTGGCAAGAAATAGCATCGCAGACGACGGCCAGAGCCAGAATCGTTCGTTCGTCTTGAAATCCCGTTCTTTTGTTTTCAATAACTTAAAGATAACACGTTGATAACAAACGTCCTCCAATATCGAGAACGCCGGGAAACCACCAAGCAATTCCCGAGCACCCCAAAACCAGCTATCCTCGTCGGCGTGACTCCGCGCTTCGCAACGGCTCATGTGGGATCGGACACCTCGTCCGTTCAGGCGGGGCCCTGCCCCGCTCGCTTTTTGCCGGTGTGCGCAAGGAGCCGAGCGTGAGCCTCTCGGTCGTCCTCATCACCTATAACGAGGAAGCCAACCTGCCACGCACACTCGCCAGCGTGAAGCCGCTCATCGAAAACGGCCAGGGCGAAATCATCGTAGTCGACTCCGGTTCCACCGATCGCACGGTAGAAATTGCCAAGAGTTTCGGAGCCAAAGTCTTCGTGGAAGACTGGAAAGGCTTCGCCGCCCAGAAGAACTCCGCGATCGACAAAGCGACGGGCGATTGGATTCTGAGTCTGGATGCGGATGAAGAAGTCGAACCAGATCTAGCCAAAGAAATTGCCGCCGAAATCGTTGAGCAGCATAACCGCGACAAAAGCCAAGGCATCCCCGACGATGCGGAAGACCGTCTACGCGCCATCGTCCATCTTCATCACATCAGTGGGGTTCCCTACGATCGCTTCGCGTTCGGTTACTCCATCCCGCGCAAGAATTTCTTTCTTGGGCGATGGGTTCGCCACGGGGGCTTCTATCCCGACCGCAAGCTTCGCCTCTTTCGCCGCGGAGCTGGATTCTTTGAAGACCGTCTGGTTCATGAAGACGCAAAAATTGCCTGGCCCGCGAATGCGCTGAAGCATGCCCTGCTCCACCACGCGTATCCCACGCTCTCGAACTACATCGAACACATGAACCGATACTCGACGCTGGGCGCGGAGATGGCCGTCGCTAAGGGATACCGGGGCTTCAGCGTCATCGACATCGTCGTCCGTCCCATCGCGACGTTTATTTACAACTACATCTTCCGCCTCGGCTTCCTCGACGGACGCGAAGGCCTGCTACTGCACCTCTATCACTCGGTCTACGTCTCGTGGAAGTACGCCAAGGCATGGGAGATGAGCCGTCGCCGGGAATGACCTGTGGCTTCTTCCTTAGTCTCTTAGTCCCTTTTGTTCCCCCTGTGGTTAAAGCTTTTGAGTTTCCCGACTCCGCTGGCTATGCCTTATCATGGTCCTCAGGTGGGGTGAACATGGCTGATAAGAAGCAACAGGTTGCCGATAGTCCGATTGCCGATGTGTTTGAGGGACGCCATCCCTCGGCCAGCGAAAAAGATTGGGCCGAGAAGACTTTAGCGCCGACGCTGGGAAAAAACTCTGAGAAGCCGATTGGCGCGCCCACCGGCGTCAATGTCGACGAACACGGCAACGCGCGCTACACCACGCTTTCGGGCGTCCCCATCAATCGCCTGTACACGCAGGCCGATCTCCCCGAAGACTGGAAGTACGAAGAATATCTGGGATATCCCGGACAGCCGCCGTTCACGCGGGGCATTCACTCCACCGGGTATCGCGGCAAGTTATACACCATGCGGCAGTTCTCCGGCTTCGCTTCGCCGGAAGAGACCAACCAGCGCTACAAATATTTGCTCGAACATGGCGGCAGCGGATTGTCGGTGGCATTCGATCTGCCGACGTTAATGGGATACGACTCCGATCACGCAGCGAGTGAAGGCGAAGTGGGCAAGTGCGGCGTGGCCATCGATTCCCTGGAAGACATGGAAATCCTTTTCAACGGCATTGACTTGGAGAAGACCACGGTCTCGATGACGATCAATTCTCCCGCGTCGGTGTTGTGGGCGATGTACTTAGTCGTCGCCGAGAAGCAGGGCGCGTCGTGGAACAAAATCTCGGGCACGATTCAGAACGACATTTTGAAGGAATACATCGCGCAGAAGGAGTACATCTATCCTCCGGCGCCTTCGATGCGGCTGGTGATTGATACCTTTGAGTTCGGATCGTTGTATACGCCGCGCTTCAACACCATTTCGATTTCCGGATACCACATTCGCGAAGCCGGCTCTACCGCGTTGCAGGAATTAGCATTTACTGTCTACGACGGCGTCGAATACGTCGAGTGGGCAATCCGCCGCGGACTCGATGTGGACGAATTTGGTCCGCGGTTGAGTTTCTTCTTCAACGCGCACAACGACTTCTTCGAAGAGATCGCCAAGTACCGCGCCGCGCGCAAGATCTGGTATCGCCTGATGAAAGATCGGTTTAAGGCGAAGAACCAGCGCACCTGGCTGCTGCGCTTTCATACGCAGACGGCAGGCGTATCGCTGCCGGCGCAGCAACCGATGAACAACATCGCGCGCGTGGCGATTCAGGCGCTTGCAGCCGTTTTGGGTGGAACACAATCGCTGCATACCGATTCTTACGACGAAGCGCTGGCGCTTCCGACCGAAGAGGCGGCACGGATCGCATTGCGTACGCAGCAGATCATTGCGTATGAGAGTCGGCGTGACGCAGACGGTTGATCCGCTGGGCGGGTCTTACTTCCTGGAGCGCTTCACGTTAGACATGGAAAAGGGCGCGTTCGATTACTTCGACAAGCTTGATGCCATGGGAGGCATGGTCAAGGCGATTGAGCGCGGCTATCCGCAGAAAGAAATCGCCGAAGCCTCGTACCAGTACCAGCGCGCCGCCGAAGCCAATGAAAAGATTACCGTGGGCGTGAATGAGTTTGTGATTGAAGAAGGGTCTCCGCACATTTTGTATATCGATGAAAGCGTGGCGCAGTCGCAATCGGCGAAGTTGAAAGCGTTGCGCGCGCGGAGATCTCAGGAAGCCGTGAATCGGGCGTTAGAAGCTCTGAAGAAAGCCGCGGCGCAGGAGCCGCGCGCGGGGACCAATGGCGAGATTTCTCCCGCAAACACCATGCCTTACATCATTGACGCGGTACGGGCTTACGCGACCGTGGGTGAGATTTGCGAGGCGCTTCGCGCGGTGTATGGGACGTATACGGAAGTTAGCATCACTTAGGATTGTCGATTTACGATTGTTGATTGTCGCATTGAAAACCTTGCTGCTGCCATCCTGAGCGGAGTTGCGATTGCGCGGAGCGCGAGCGATGGATTCGCTCGCAACCTTTCAAGCGGCAGGTCTCCGTTGGCGCAAAGTCCGGGATCGCGCACTGTTTGTGAAGCTGGTTGAGGGAGAATACCGGTGGTCGGTCGAAGCACTTACCGTCAATACTTGCGGAAGCTGACTTCCACGTTTATTTGCACTGCCACGGGTTGGCCAAAGCAGGAGGCGGGCTGGAAGGTCCAGCGTTTGACGGCTTCCAACGCGGCGTTATCGAAGATGTTGTTGACGGTACGCGCGACTTTCAAGTCACGCGGCTTTCCGTCGGTGCCGATCACCATCCACAACACAACGGGACGGTCGGGTTGGCTTTGACCTTTGGGGTAGTCTGGGTCAGGCGTGAACGTAGGCTTGGGTGGAACGACAGGGCTGTCGAGACAATTCACCGATTCTTTCGTATCCGGCGGAGGAGCGAAGGTTGTGGCGTCCGGTGTGAGAGGCGACAGCTCTAGCGTCGCTGCCCGTGTCATCCGCTGGCTCTGGAAACAGCTTACCGAACGGGGGAACGTCTTCCCAGCGAATTTCTGGTAGTCAGAATACTCACAGTTTTCGTCTACGAATTTGTCGTGCAGGGCGGAGGGATAGATTCGTTCCACGAGTAAGCCGGAGGTCTTATCAAAGCAGAGAGCCGACTTACCGCCACGCGGGTTGGGGTCGGTGACCACACACTCGGCAATTATTCCCTCCACCTGCCGATCGGCGAGCTTTTTCAGCTTCTTGAACCGCGCATCGGAAAAGGAAAAGTCGATGATCGATTCCAACTGACCGAACCGGTTATCGTAACTGTCCTTCGACCAGCGCTTATGTCCTTCAATAACCTCAACAAATTGGGTGTTTTCGAGATTGATCTCGCGTCTGCGCTCGGCATGATTGGCCCACAGCTCCTGGTAGGAACCCTGAGTGGTTGTGCCCTGCTGATCGGTAATCTTAAACTGAGCGGTGAGTTTGAATGCAGGTGCGCCGTCCGAGCGGATGTTGGAGAGCTGCCTGGTGCGATCCAGCAAAGCCTGCGCCTCTTTCTTCCCGTCTTCGGACCGACCAAAGGTAGCGATCAAGGTCAGAAGCAGGATTAACGGAGCCTTACTTGAGTAAGTCATTGGACCCAATATCCTAGCAAACGGCCCGAAGTGCCGTCATACGTGATTTGGGAGGCACAGTTCTCAGATGGATTCATTCATAGAATCCCCCCTTGCCGCAGACTGCGCGGCAAGGATGGGGCACTCCTCATTGTGGTGGCGTCAGAGGAAAACCTCCTGAACGACTGCCATCCCTTGGACTCCGCGCTCAGGGGATCAGTGTGAGATGGACTCAGTTGCTTTCACCCGACGCATCACGAGACGTCTTGCGTTGCCCTGTAAAGCGGTAGGTCTCTCCGTTCCACTCGTAGGAATAGTTCGTCAGAACGTCTGCGCCGCCGGAATTGGTTGGCATCGACACGACGATGGTTCCGGACTGGGCCGAAACCTTTACGTCCCCTCCGCAAAAACCTGTGCCCTCGGGCGTGCGCTCCTGTGTCCAAATCTTCGGATAGCCCTTGGTCTGGACAAACACCGTGAGACTGAGGCAGTAATCCGCGCCAGAGTAAGTGACGAGAAGAATGTGATCGCGCCCCAGGTGAGCGGCGTCGAGGAGCTGGATGCGGGAGTCGTCGTCGGAGGCGTTCGCGACGCGCGATGCCTTACGCCACAATTGATGGACAATGTAGGGATCGAGACCGGTCTGCTGCGCCCACTTGGCTTCATCCTGCTGGTGAACCTTGGCCCAGGAGTGCTTGCTTTGCGCCGCGGAAACAGTGGATGCGGCCACTAGGAGTAGGAGGCAGCGACGGAAGATCATGGCATGAATTTTACGCCTGGCTTGCTTCGAACTGATTCCTGTCAGCAGCAGCTTTTCGGGCCGGGTTCGTGAAATCCCACACCCCCGTTTGGGTGGTGCCGGCAATATCTGTTGACTACGAGTTCGATCGGACCCGTCGCGGGCGGCGGCCCCTTCGACTACGCTCACGGCAGGTCCGCGCCACATTGTTTCGTGTTTATTTTTTGCGTTGGCGGTAGAGGCTTTGGTCGACCTGTTGAGTCATGGCTTCTACGTTCAACGATACTCCCAGAAATTCTTTAATTGTCTCTGACGTTTCTTTCGGTTGCTTCAAGACATCGTGATAGGACAGGCGCATGACTGCGATGTTGGGCTGGCTGCTGAGCCAGCTATGGACTTTGTAGAGGTGGTCGCGGAAGGCGTTGACGATGGCGCTGGGATCGATGGAGGCGTCGTAGGTTCCGCGGCGGCGCAGCATTTCGTCCTGCGAGGCCATGACTTCGGGCAAAGGGCGTTGCATGAAGATGACGCGGTAGTCGTGTCCCGCGGGCAGAGACAGCAGCAGTTGCGAGATGACTTTGACGACTTTGCCTTCGGCGTCGTTGATGAGCGTGGGGTCTTTGGGGAGTTGCTTGATGCGCTCCCATTCGAGGTATCCCTTGGGATTGTCGATGTCGGCGCGGCGTTCGCCGTCGGAGACGGGAGTCATGCCTCCGGCAGTGAGCATTTGCATCATGAGCGAAGTGCCAGAGCGGGGGAGACCGGAGACGATCGTGATCATGAAGGCCTTTCGTGATGAGTGACGCGCCAACCTCAGGCGCTAAAACGCAAAAATTCTCTGGACGAAGACGGCACGCCTGAAGTCGTGCCCTTCCCGGTTGATCTATAGCGGCGACAAAATCCCCGCCCTGTCGCAAAAACCGCGACAAGGACGGGGCACCCGGTTTTGTGAATGCGTCATCGAGTAAAACACGAAGGGCGTTGTGGAATCCAGAGGGCGAATTTTGAGGTCACAATTTGTGATCTCAAACTTGAGGTTGCAAATTGTGACCTCAAGTTTGTGGTCGCAATTTGCGACCTCAAGATGGGGGCTCTCCGGTAAACTCGGAAAAGTATGCCGAAAACAAAGGCCCTAACCGTTCCGGTGGAATCTCGAATTCTCGTCCTCCGCCAGCAGAAGGTGATTCTGGATAGCGATTTAGCGGAGCTTTATGGGGTCAGCGTCAAGCGGCTCAATGAGCAGATAAAGCGCAACCAGGAGCGCTTTCCCGCGGACTTTATGTTCCAGCTTACGGCGAACGAGGATGAAATCTTGAGGTCGCAAATTGCGACCTCAAGTTCAGGGCACGGCGGTAGGCGCCACCTGCCTTACGCTTTTACCGAGCATGGGGCCATTATGGCAGCGACTGGTGCTGAACTCGCCAAAAGGCCGTGGAAATGAGTGTTTTCGTGGTGCGGGCGTTTGTGAGGCTGCGCGAGATGCTGGCCAATAACCGGCAGTTGGCGTCGAAAATCGGGGAACTGGAGGAACGCCTGGAGACGCACGATACGGCGATCCAGGAATTGATTGATGCGATCAAGGAGTTGATGACGCCTCCCGAGGGACCGCAGAAGAAGATTGGATTTCAGTTGCCGAAGTAGAGCGGGCTTCAGGCATCGGGCTTCAGCCTTCAGCCAACACGTGGGGATCGGCTCAGGGGACGAGGCACCCGCATCAGAAACGATTCTCGATTTACAATGGCTTTTATTCATGGGGCGTGCTGAGCTGGATTTCTTTTTCGTCCTGCGAAATTCGTTATGGTTTCTCTTGCTGGCCGCCGGGCCGGTGTGTGGACAGGTTTCTCCACAGCTCGAATTGCCTCCGCGGGAAGTTTCTCTTTGTGATTTAGTGCGCAATCCGAGCCCCTATGACGGGCAGCGCATTCGTGTCCACGGAGAGGCGAACCGCGACTTTGAAGACTTCAGCCTTCAGGTGACATCGTGCGGGGCACAGGCGCGGCGGGTGTGGCTGCAATATGGAGATCCCAAGACCGATGCCGGGGTCGAAGTCGGTCACCGGTTTATTCAGGCGGCGCCGCTGATCAAGAATGCGGATTACGACCAGTTCGCGCAGAAGATCATGTTGCAACGGCTGCTGTTGCCCGATCTGAGGGCGTGCGTCGGGCCGGCTTGCCATTATTACCGGGTGTCGGCCACGTTCACGGGAAGATTTTTTGCGGGCGTTGAACCGGGGCGGGCTTCGGGACAGAAGACTTTTGTGGGATTCGGTCATGGAGACTGCTGTCATCTGCTGGTGATCGAGCAGGTGTCGGTCGTGGCCAGCGAACGCACGCAGGCTCCGGTGGGCGGACAGTTTCAGTGTTCGACAGAGTCATGGAACCCGGCGGCGGAACAGGCCAGTGCGCTGGCAAGCGATCCCACAAAAGTTTTTTCTACGATCGCGAAACATTGGGGAGACGATGGCTCGCAAGGCACGTCTATCGGAAACGGGAATTGGCTGGCCGCGGACCTGCTGACTACGTACACGGTGGATACGGTGGTGTCATCGGATAAGAAGAACGCGCCAGATCCTAAGACGACGGTGACGCGAGAGAGTTGCCAGGCGGTGCCGGCGTTCGCTCCGAGGGCAGTGTCAGAGCCGGTGAAGTGCGAATCGCGGGATTGGCGCTGGCAGGAGGATCGCCAGGCCGCGAAAGATTTGCAGCAGTCGGTGACGATGGGGCACGATTCCTGGCGGCTGGAGTTGCGCGCCACGAGCCGCAATGCGGTCGACGACGCGTACAAGCAGTGGGGACTGCTTCCAGCGGGAACGCATTTGGTAGATCGATGCGGGAATCCGACGGTGTTTGAAGACGGGCAGAGCGCGGAGTGCGGGTGGTCGTCTCCGGATGGGATGCAGATGTTGCTGGTGCGGCTCCAGAAGTTTGATTATCTGAAAAGATTTGGCGGACATTGGGAGCACGTGATGTGGGTTGCGACCGAGGTGCAGGGGAGCTTTTGCCACGTGCCGGGGGAGCAGGAGAAATAAGGCATCGTGGCCGGCGGGACGCCAGCGCTACTTGACCTATGCGGAAAGCCATTCTTCATCTTAAAAATTGCGATCCGGTACTGGCGTTGATTATTGAGCAGGTGGGAGCTTACCGGATGAACTATGACGATCCGGCGTTTGCCAGCCTGGCCGAGGCGATTGTCTATCAGCAATTGCATGGCAAGGCGGCGGCGACCATCTTCAAGCGGCTGACCGATCTGACTGGATTGCCGCTGACACCCGAGGGCATCCTGAAATTGTCGGAAGCGCAGATGCGCGGGGCGGGATTGTCGAAGCAGAAACTCAGCTATCTGCGCGATCTGGCGGAGAAGACGAAATCGGGCGAAGTGCAGTTTGCGCATTTTGGCGAGATGTCGGATGACGAAGTTATCGAGCAATTAACGAAGATCAAGGGCATCGGGCGATGGACGGCGCACATGTTTCTGATGTTTTCGTTAAGGCGTCCGAATGTGTTGCCGACGGGGGATTTAGGGATTCAGATGGCGATGCGCAAACATTACCGCAAGCGCAAGCTTCCGAAACCGGCGCAGATGGAGAAGATCGCGAAGTGCTGGGAGCCGTATCGCAGTGTGGCGTGTTGGTATTTGTGGAGGAGCCTGGACATCAAGACGCTGTGACTATCTGCTCTGACGTCATCCTGAGCCCGATAGGGCGAAGGATCTGGCGCGCAGTGGCAAGATTTTTATGGTGCACGCCAGATCCCTCGCTTCGCTTCGGGATGACGTCGGTGTGTGAGGAACTGAACCAGCACCGGGTCCTCTACGTCTTTTGGTTTCTGCTTGGTTCGTGACCCTTCGTGTCCTTTGTGGTTAAATTGACTTATGGCGGATGAAGCGAAAATTCGCGTACTGGTGGCCAAGCCCGGACTCGACGGGCATGATCGCGGAGCCAAGGTGATTGCGCGGGCCCTGCGCGATGCCGGGATGGAAGTGATCTATACCGGATTGCGGCAGACGCCGGAGATGATCGTCAATGCCGCGCTGCAGGAAGATGTGCACGTGATTGGTTTGTCGATTCTGTCGGGCGCGCACAATGCGATCGTTCCGCGAGTGATGGACCTGCTGAAGCAGAACAAGATGGACGACGTGCTGGTGCTGGTGGGCGGCATTATTCCGGACCAGGACGTCGAGGCTCTCAAGAAGGGCGGGGTGGCCGCAATCTTTCAGCCGGGCACGGCGATGGACAACATTGTCCAATTTATTCGCAGCAACGTGAAGCCGCGCGGCGTTCCGGCAGCCGGCTGATGTCAGAGATCAACACCTCACTTCTCCGCGATACTCTCTCGAAAACCATTGGTCCTTCTTCCTGGTATTGGAAGACGTTCCCTGCGCTGACTTCGGTCGCGGGGCAACGGTTTGTTTGGACTCACCAAGGCGATGAAGGGCCGCTGCCTTATGTGGTCACGCTGGCGCTGGAGCAGGAGCCTTCGAAGCCGCGGCTGGCGCTAAATACGTATTGCCGTCCCTTTCTCGTGCCGCCATCGAATTTGGGGGTTTGGTGTCCTGAGGGCCGCGGCTTGCGGCTGACGTGTTTTGATCCGGATACGCTAAAGGCATTTGAATTGGCGGAGATTGCGGGATGGTTCAAGCAGTCGGCCGATCGCATCTATGCGCACACGGAGCCGGTTGCGGATTTTGAAGTGCCCCTGAGCCTGGGCGAAGGTACCCACAAGATTGAAGTGCCTCTGGAGCTGGCGACCGTCGAAGAGTTGATTGTTCCGACCAGCTACAAAGCCATGAGCAACGATGATCCGGCGTTTGCGCTGTTTGTGTTTTATCCCCACGCCGGGCTGGTGGAAGTGCTGCCGCAGCGGTGGTTCACGGCGGCGCAGTATCGCGTGGGCGAGCAATGGATCACAAGGGCGGCGCGCGACCCGCAGTCAGGGCGCATCTTCGGAGAGTGTTTCGGGGTGGGGACGTTTTTACTGGAAGAGGATGGCTGCCGTTTGGAGCGGTGGATTGAAAAAAGCTCTTAGCCGTTAGCTCTTAGCTCCTGACCTTCCAGGTTTGGCTAAGGGCTAAGAGCTAAGAGCTTAAGGGCAATGCGTTTCTACCAGATCGAAATCCTACACGACCTTCGCGTGCTGCAGTTGTATTCGGAAGATCCGACCAACCGGCTGACGCGGGAGTGTGTGCTGGCGCTGACGGAGGCAGTATCCGAGCTGGCTGCGGAGGCGAGCCCTCTGGTCATCACGGGGAATCCAAAATTCTTTTCTGCCGGGGCAGATCTGCATGAGATTGCGGCATTGACCGGTCCTGCGGCGTACGAGTTTTCGAAGATGGGGCAGGCCCTGATGAACGCGATCGAGCGCTTCCCTGCCCAGGTGTATGCAGCGGTTCATGGGTATTGCATGGGTGGAGGACTCGATCTGGCCTTGGCCTGCCATGGTCGGATCGCGTCGCCTCACGCCGTGTTTGGACATCGCGGGGCGGCCCTGGGATTGATTACCGGCTGGGGTGGAACCCAGCGGCTGCCGCGACTGGTGGGCAAAGCGAAGGCGCTGGAAATGTTTGTGGCGGCGGAGAAGATTCACGCGGTCGAGGCTTGGCGGATTGGGTTGGTGGATGCGCTAGTGGAGGATCCGGTGGCCGAGGCGGTGGCGAGAATCAAGAACACCGAATTAGAGGCCATGCACTGGAAAGCAGATCCTTCGCTTCGCTCAAGATGACAAATTGTTTCTTGTGGGCAGGGTTTTACTTCGGCGTTCTGATTTCGTCCTCCCTGACTTCACGTCGCGGGTTTGCGCCTTTCTGCGCGGCTGATATACCGTAGTCTGTTTGCGGATTACGACCCATGGCTGACCGTACCGAGACTCTCGCCCCTTCGACCTCCACCGTATTGACTTCCAAGGTGGATCCAACATCCGCGCGCTTTGAGGCCAACATGCGTTTTCTGGCCGACCTGGTTTCTCAGGTGCGGAATGAAGGCGAAAAGATTTGCGAAGGCGGAGGGCAGAAGGCGATCGAGAGCCAGCACTCCAAGGGACGTCTGACCGCACGCGAGCGCATTCAGCGCCTCGTTGATCCCGGCAGTTTCTTTGAGCTGGGGATGTACGCGGCTTACGGGATGTATGAAGAGTGGGGCGGGGCGGCCTCCGCGGGAGTGATCACCGGATTAGGGCGCATCCATACCCGGCTGGTCATGATTATTGCCAATGACGCGACGGTGAAGGCTGGGGCGTTTTTCCCCATGACTTCGAAGAAAGTCATCCGCGCGCAGAATATTTCCATCGAAAATCGGATTCCTACGATTTACCTGGTCGATTCTGCGGGCGTTTTCCTGCCCTTGCAGGAAGATGTTTTTCCCGATACGGACGATTTCGGGCGAGTGTTTCGCAACAATGCAGTGATGTCGGCGATGGGGATCTCGCAGATTGCGGCCATCATGGGCATGTGCGTCGCCGGCGGCGGATATCTTCCCGTCATGTGCGATCACGTGTTGATGACTGATGGCAGCGGGCTGTTCCTGGCGGGCCCAGCGCTGGTGCAGGCGGCAATCGGGCAGAAATATACGTCGGAGGAACTGGGCGGTGCGGCTATGCACTCGGCGATCAGCGGGACAGTCGACTTCCGCGAACCGAACGACGAAGCGTGCCTGGCGCGGATTCGCGCGATTGTCGAGAAGTGGGGGTACCGCAGGCTCTCTCCGTGGGATCGCAAGAAGCCTGAGGCTCCGGCCTTCGCGGCAGAAGAAATTTACGGAATTTACGATTCGTCGCCGGCGCGTCCTTATGACATGAGGGAAGTGTTGGCGCGCATCGTCGACGGAAGCCGCTTCGATGAATACAAGGCGGAGTATGGCAAGACAATACTCTGCGGGTACGCCCGCATTGGCGGCTTCGCGGTTGGTATCGTCGCCAACCAGAAACTGCATGCGCAGCAGACCGACCACGAAGGTCACAAGCGAGTGGAGTTTGGTGGCGTGATTTATACCGAGTCGGCGGAAAAAGCTGCACGCTTCATCATGGACTGCAATCAGAATCTGATTCCGCTGGTGTTCTTTCACGATGTGAACGGGTTCATGGTGGGACGCGACGCGGAGTGGTCGGGCATCATCAAAGCTGGAGCGAAGATGGTGAACGCGGTGTCGAATTCCGTAGTGCCAAAGATCACGGTAATCGTCGGGGGATCGTTTGGCGCCGGGCACTATGCCATGTGCGGGAAGGCATACGATCCGCGATTTATGTTTGCCTGGCCGACGGCGCGCTACGCGGTCATGAGCGGTGACTCGGCGGCGGGGACGCTCGTCGAGATAAAAGTGAAGCAACTGGAGCGCGGCGGCAAAAAACTGAGCGACGAAGAGAAGAAAGAGCTGCACGAGTCGACCAAGAGAACCTACGACGAGCAAACCGACCCGCGATATGGAGCGGCACGGTTGTGGATCGATAAGATTATCGATCCCATCGAGACCCGGGATGCGATCACGCAGGCGCTCGAGGCGGCGGCGCTGAATCCCGATGTGGCGGAGTTTAAGGTTGGGGTGCTGCAGACGTAGTTGATTGAGTCATTGAATCATTGAGACATTGGTCATTGTTTTTTAATGATTCAATGACTCAATGTCTCAATGATTCAATCTCAGCGATTCAATCTCCCAGAGAGTATGAGCAAATCCGTAAAACTGATTGAGTGCCCGCGCGATGCATGGCAGGGATTGAAGGGGCAGATTCCCGCCGACATCAAGGTGGAGTATCTGAAAGCCTTGATCAATGCAGGTTTCAAGCATATTGATGCGGCATCGTTCGTGTCCCCGAAGGCCGTGCCGCAGATGGCGGACTCGGAAGAAGTGTTGAAGGAACTCGATCCACCGGACGATGTCGAGATCATCGGCATTGTGGTAAATGAGAAAGGGGCGCAGCGGGCGATTAATACGAATGCCGTGCGGACGCTGGGATTTCCTTACTCGGTGTCGCCAACTTTCCTGCAGAACAACCAGCGTCAGACGCTCGACGAGGCGATCGACGAACTGGAAAAGATCAAGAACAAGGGCGAAGAAGGCGGACTCGATACCGTCGTCTATATTTCGATGGCGTTCGGAAATCCGTATGGCGACCCGTGGAATGTGGACGAGGTGGTCGATGCCATCGATCTGCTGGAGTCTTACGGCGTGAAGATGATTTCTCTCGCTGACACCGTGGGTATGGCGAGCGCCGCGCAAATTCGCGATCTGGTGGGGAAGGTGCTCACGAAGTTCGACTATCTCGAGATTGGCGTGCATCTGCACAGCCGTCCTGAGCAGGCGGCGGAGAAGATTCTGGCGGCGTATGACGCGGGATGCCGGCGGTTTGATTCGGCGCTCGGAGGACTCGGCGGTTGTCCGTTTGCGCAGGACGCTCTGGTGGGGAATATTCCGACCGAGACACTGTTGAAAGTTCTGCAAGAGCGCGGTGCGGAATTGCCGGCGCTGAAGCCTCTAGATACGCTTCTGAAAATTACTGCGCAGATGGGGGCGCGTTACGCGGGGGCGACGGCAGCGGATTAAGTTTCAGACCTCGGACGTCGGCCCTCAGACCTCAGCGCTCAACGACAAATTAGAAATGGGATATCAAACTCTAGAATTGGCGTACGACGGTGGGGTCGCGCTGATCACGCTCAACCGCCCTGAAAAGCGCAATGCCGTCAGCTTTGCGCTGGTGAGCGAGATGCTGGGGGCGCTCGATGAGATTGAGCGTTCGAAAGCGCAAGTCGTCATCATTACCGGTGCGGGCAAGGCGTTTTGTGCGGGCATGGATCTGGACGAGCTCAAATCTTTGCTGGGCAAGACGCATGATGAAAATCTGAAAGACTCGGCGCGGATGGCGCAACTCTTCCGCCGGATTTACGAATTCCCTTTGCCGACCATTGCGGCGGTGAATGGCGCAGCCATCGCCGGGGGCACTGGCATTGCCACCATGTGTGACTTCACTCTCGCTGTTCCCGAAGCGAAGTTTGGCTATACCGAAGTGCGTATCGGATTTGTTCCCGCCATTGTGTCTGCGATTCTGGTGTGGCAAGTGGGACACAAGATCGCGCGCGATCTGCTGCTCACGGGACGTTTGTTCGATGCGGCTGAGGCGCATCGCTATGGATTGGTGAATGAAGTGGTCGCTTCCGAGCAACTGATGGCGAGGGCGCGCGAGTTGGCGGCGCAGATTAGCGAGAACAGCCCGACCTCGGTGCGCGTCACCAAGAAGCTGATCAACGGCTATCTCGACAAGCAACTCGATGCGCAGTTCGCTGCGGCGATTGAAGAGAATGCACGCATCCGTACAACCCCTGATTTTCGCGAAGGAGTCTCGTCGTTTCTCGAGAAGCGCAAGCCGCGCTGGAGCGGACAGTGAGCGAGCCGCGGGTTTGCGAGACACGTGTGCGGGTGCGTTACGCCGAAACCGATCAGATGGGCGTGGTGTATCACTCGAATCACTTCATCTGGTTCGAGGTGGGACGCGTGGAGTTCATGCGCCAACTTGGCCTGACTTATCGCGACATGGAACGCGAGCACGGATTTTTTATCGCGGTGGTCGATGCACGCTGCCGCTACAAGGCTCCCGCGAAGTATGATGATGAAGTCATCGTGCGCACGCATTTGAAGAACGCGCGTGAATCGATGGTGCATTTTGGATACGAGTTGCTGCGGGCGGATGATAATACGCTGCTGGCCGAAGGTGAGACCACGCATATCGTGATCGATCGCGAGATGAAGATTACGGCAATCCCGGAGAAGTACATGACGATTTTCCGGAGTGCGGCCGGGAGGTAGAAATCATCGGTCGCGGGTGGCAGGTGGCCGGCGACCAGCGACCGGCGATCGTTTACTGGGAGTTCCTTTGCAAGCTCTTCACATTAACGGAAACGACTTGACGCTGGAGGCGGTGCGCGAGGTCGCGGTCGAGCGGCGTCCTGTACTACTGCTGGCCGAGGCGCGTGAAGCAGTCAACCGGGCGCGGGCCGTGGTCGACAAGCTGGTCGCGGACGACAGAGTCTCGTACGCCATCACCACCGGCGTCGGCAAGCTGAGTGACGTTAAGATTGCCGGCCCGCAGATTCGCGAATTGCAAGTCAATCTGGTGCGCTCGCATTCCGTGGGCGTCGGCGATCCGCTTTCGATCCCCGAAACTCGCGCCATGATGTTGTTGCGCGCCAATTCCCTTTCCAAAGGCTGCTCCGGCGTGCGCGCGATCGTGATCGATACGATTTGCGAAATGCTGAATCGCGGCGTGACTCCCATGGTGCCGTCGCAAGGTAGCGTGGGAGCGAGTGGAGATCTGGCGCCGCTCGCGCATCTTGCGCTGGCGCTGATTGGCGAAGGCGAATGTTTGGACGACAAGGGCGGGCGCATTCCCACGACGAACGCACTGCGCGCGGCGCAGGTGAAGCCGCTGGTGCTCGAAGCGAAAGAAGCGATTTCGTTGATTAACGGCACGCAAGGGATGTTGGCGGTGGGGATTCTGGCGCTGCTCGCGGCGGAGACGCTCGCCGATTCCGCGGATGTGATTGGCGCGATGGTTTGCGACGCTCTGCGGGGAACGGATGTGGCGTTTGACGAGCGCATTCATAAAGCGCGTCCGCACGCCGGGCAGTTGAAGACTGCGGCGAACTTGCGGAAGATGCTCGAGGGCAGCCAGATTCGGGAATCGCATCGCGATTGCACGCGGGTGCAGGATGCCTACTCGCTGCGCTGCATGCCGCAGGTACACGGCGCGGTGCGCGATACCTTGACCCATTGCCGCGCGGTGATGGAGACGGAACTGAATTCTGCCGTCGATAATCCGCTGGTGTTTGTGAAGAATCCGAAAGCGTCGGATGGTGAAGGCGATGTAATCTCGGGCGGGAATTTTCATGGCGAGCCGGTTGCTTTCGCTTTGGATTTCCTCGGGATTGCGTTGAGCGCGCTCGCAGGCATTTCAGAGCGGAGATTGGAACGGTTGGTGAACCCGTCGTTGAACGAAGGCTTGCCGCCGTTCCTTGCCTCCGGCGCGGGCTTAAATTCCGGATTCATGATGCCACAGGTCACGGCAGCGGCCCTAGCGAGTGAGAATAAAGTACTGGCGCATCCGGCGTCGGTCGATTCGATTACGACTTCGGGCAATAAGGAAGATTTTGTTTCGATGGGAATGGGCGCCGCGCTCAAGCTGACGCGTATCGTTCAGAACACGCGCAACGCGATGGCGATTGAGGCCATGGCCGCGGCGCAGGCGCTCGACTTTCTAGCGCCGCTTAAGACTTCGAAACGTTGCCAGGCGGCCCATGCGGCGATCCGATCGGTGTGTCCGACGATGGACAAGGACCGGGTCATGTATCAGGACTTCGCGCGGATCAGCGAGCTGATTGCGAGTGGGAAGGTGGCCGAGGCGCTAAGGTAGGGGCTTTTCACCACAGAGACACAGAGAAAAACCCGCAAATTGCCGCGGCAAGACGAACTCGGTGTACGTCCCCCCACGCGAGACTACGATGCCTTCGCGGCGCTGCCGTCCAACCCCAACTCCCCTGCGATTCCCTTCATGGCCTCGATACAGAAGGCGATGTGTTCTTCGAGGTCCACGCCTATATCGGCGGCGCCGTTTACGATGTCGTCGCGATTGACGCTTCTGGCGAAGGCTTTGTCTTTCATCTTCTTCTTCACCGACTTAGCTTCGACTTCGGCCAGCGACTTGCCGGGCTTGACCAAGGCGCAGGCGGTGAGGAATCCCGCAAGTTCATCGCAGGCAAACAGCGTCTTCTCCATCGGAGTCACACGCGGTACTCCCGTGTATTCAGCGTGCGACATGATGGCTTGGCGAATTTCATCGGAGTATCCGCGCTCTTTCAGAATTTCATTCCCCTTGTAGGGATGCTCTTCACGGCTGGGATACCTGTCGTAATCGAAGTCGTGCAGCAGGCCGACGACTCCCCAAAGATTTTCGTCTGCGCCCGACTTGCGGGCATAAGCGCGCATGCAAGCTTCGACAGCGAGCGCATGTTTCCGCAAACTTTCCGATGGAGTGAACTCAGTTAGTAACCCCCACGCGACATCGCGATCTGTCATGGTTCTTCCCTGTTTTCTAAGGATGGCTACAGTTTCCGCTGTAGATGATGTTTGATTTTACTTGACTTCCACAGGGTGCATCCCGCACATTACGCTGCAGATTGAAATCTTGTACAGATTTCAGGGCCTGCCCGCTCTGGCACGCTCCCAATCTCGATGGCTACAACACTTGCCCCGGTAGACTCCAGGGAAGTTGTCCGATGCGACCGCTGCCTGCTGGTCCAATTTCGTACCACTAACAATCTTTGCCGCCGCTGCCATGGCTCATTGGATGAAGACGAGCCGGTCGCGGCTGCACCAACGCCACTGCCACAGATGATGCCAATTCCCGGTACTGGACGAGGCCATTTGAACCTGGCGTCGTCGATCCGGCAGCTTCGTCTGCGCAACGGCCTGAGCCAGCGTCAACTGGCGACGCGCATGTCCGTGCCGCGGACCTACGTTTCCAAAATTGAGAATGAAAAAGCCACCCCGACCCTTTCCTCACTGGAGCGGTTGGCGCGAGCCCTGGAGGTCAGTGTGCCTGATTTGCTGAGCGGTGGCGAGCGCACTCGTCAGGAAGAAGTGCGTGAACTCATGCAAGATCCGTTTGTCGCGGAGCTGCTGCCGTTCGTGGCCGAATTGAATGGCATGCAGATGTCGAGCATTCTGACGCAGGTGAGGGACTTGACGCTGCGTCCGCGGCGAAGCGCGTAAAGATTTCGTCGCTTTCGGCCGATAGGAGAGTCAAAAGCAACGGCCGCGGGCAGGAGTGCCCGCGCCACACTTAGACACGAGTTTATCCGGGCAACCACCAACTGCAGCCGGGATCTTCGGATCCCGGCTTTTTTATTAGCCCTCAAGACGAAAACGGGTTTCTGCCAGGCGGTACATTCTTCTCCACACCAGACGATTCACCGTGACCACCGTGGCGGCCATCACGATGGTCGATGCGATCAGCAGATCGAAGTTGCCCTGATCGGTGGCGCGGCTGATGAGAGCGCCTAGGCCGGTTGTCGTATAAGTCTGCCCTTTGAATTGGAAATACTCTGCGACGATGCTGGCGTTCCAGGCGCCACCGGAAGCAGTGACCATCCCTGTGACCAGGTAAGGGAAGATTCCCGGCAGGATCAGTTTCTTCCAGCGATCGAAGCCGTGAATGCCGCAGACGGTGCAGGCTTCTTTCAGGTCGGTGGGGATGGCGATCGCTCCTGCGATCACGTTGAACAGGATGTACCATTGCGTTCCCAGCAGCAGTAGCACGATCGAGCCGATGCCGAGCCCTCCACCCAGCCGAATCAGAATCAGCAGGACAACCGGAAACAACGCCGTGGCCGGGACCGACGCGGCGATCTGCGCGAGCGGCTGCGCGATGCGAGCGAGGCGAGGATTGAAGCCGATCCAGACTCCGACGGGAATGGTCCAAGCGGCGCCGATGACCAACGCTGCGGCGACGCGAAGGAATGTCGCGACGAGGCCTGCACCCAGCTGGTTGATTTCGACGTGCGTGAGTCCAGTGAGCAGCATGATGACGCGGACGACCGCATAGAGAATGAAGCCAAGGAGAACCACGCCGACGATGCGGAGAAGCCAGATCTTCGCGGGGCTCGGTGCTTCTTCCGTGGGCTTGGTCATATGACGCTTGGCGAAACGCATCATCAAAGACTCGCGCATGGGCCGCAAAGCACGCTTGCGCAAGAGTGCTAGTCCCCTAGAACGCTGCAACCAGTCAAGCACCCACGAGCCGGGGAGATCCTGCGCTTCCACCTGTTCGACTTTGAATTTTTCCGCCCAGGCGATTACGGGACGCCACACGAACTGGTCGAGCAGCACGATCACCGCGATCATTGTCGCCACTCCCCAGAGGATAGACCGCGTGTCTCCCGCGCTGGCGGCGGTTTGCAGATAGGAACCGAGACCCGGCAAGCGGAAGTCGCGCGAGCCCAAGACAAACATTTCGCAGGCCATGAGGAAGAACCATCCGCCGGCGACCGACATCATGGAGTTCCAGACGAGCCCGATCGCGGCATAGGGCAATTCGACTTCGGTAAAGCGCTGCCACCAACTGAAGCCGTAGATACGGGCGGCTTCGCGCATATCCCGCGGAATGCTTTTCAGCGATGCGTAGAAGCTGAAGGCCATGTTCCAGACTTGTCCGGTGAAGATAAGTAGGATGGCACCGAGTTCGACGCCGAGCTGGCGGCTGGGAAACAGCGCGACCATGGCGAGCATGACTCCTGGCAGAAAGCTGAGCACCGGAATCGACTGCAGCACGTCGAGAAGCGGAATCATAAAACGCTCAGCCTTGGGGTTGTAGGCGGCCACGTAGCCGTAGATAAGAGTGAAGGCAAGGCTAAGGAAGTAAGCGGCGCTGATGCGGAGAAGCGAGAAGCCGGCGTACATCGGCAGCGCCCAGGGGCTACGCGAGATTTCGACGCATCGGCGTGAAGGGGCCGAGCCAGGTGCGTCCGACGAGCAAGATGCCGTAGAAAATGGCGATGGCGGCAGCGAACATCAGCAGGTCGGGCAGATGTGAGACTTCGACGCGCGGCAGCAGTGACCACAAGCGGTAAGGAGAGAATCCGGTCAGACTTCCGTTGCGCTTCATGGCTGCGCGGCCGCCGGATGGGCTTCAGGAGTATGTTCCGCCAGCACAAGGCGTCCTTTTTCCGCGTCGTAGTCGAAGATTTCGGCGTAGCGTCCCCAGTTCATGGCGGTCTCGAACTGGCGCTTAACTTCGTCCTGGCTGAAATGCTCGTCGAGAATGTCGTGGAAAAATTCTTCGGGAATCGAGTGATCGGACTTAGCGTGCAGCACGTGGTCGATCAACTGCAGAATCGCGATATGGCGGAGCGCCGCGTCACGAAAGAGGACTTTCCGCGTGAGAATGTCGGCGTCCTCATAGGCCACGCCCTCGGGAGTGATTTCGACCTCGCCTTCCTTGAGATTGGCGAAGCCCAGCATCACCGAGGACTCGACGATGGGAAGCAGATCGTCGACATCCATCGCCAACTGTTCGGAAAGGCTGTAGAGATCTTCCTTGCCGCCGTGGTCGTGCAGAAGTTCCATCAGTCCGGCGATTCCTCCGGGACGTGCGTGCGGCAGCATTTGATACTTCTGTTTGACGCGGGTCGCTACCGGGAACTGTCCCGTAGCCGGCAACGTGTGCTCCACGTCGGGCTGGGTCATGACTTTGTAGATGTAGTCGACGTAGTCCACGAAGCGCGGCGCCTTGCGGTCGCGATATTGCGGGATGGTGATTTCGAAATCGGAGCGGATGAGGCCCGGATTTTTCCCCAGCACAATCACGCGATCTGCCAAGAGAACCGATTCTTCGATGTTGTGAGTAACAATAAAAATCGACTTGGTGGGAATCTTTTTGCTGAGCCACAGTTCGAGTAACTCACTGCGCAGGTTCTCGGCCGTGAGGACATCAAGTGCGGAGAAAGGCTCATCCATGAACAGGACTTCGGGTTCTACAACCAGAGCGCGGGCGAAGCCTACGCGCTGCTTCATGCCGCCGGAAAGTTCTTTCGGATAGGCGCTCTCGAAGCCGTCGAGGCCCACCGTATCGATCATCTTCAAGGCGCGCTTGCGGCGCTCGATGGCGCTCATGCCGCGGGCTTCAAGGGGCGCTTCGACATTCTCGAGCACGTTGAGCCACGGAAACAGCGCGAAGCTCTGGAACACGATGGCGACGTTCGGCATGTGTCCGTCAATCGGCTGGCCGTGCCACAAAACCTGTCCTGACGAGGTTGGGGAAAGACCCGTCAACATGCGCAGGAGTGTCGATTTGCCTGATCCTGATGGGCCGAGGAGCGCTACGATTTTTCCGGGAACGATTTCGAGATCAGTAGGAGCGATGACCTGGATGCGATTGCCATCCGGCTGGGTATAGAACTTCTCGACGGCGCGCGCCTGGATGATCGGATCGGTCACGAAAGATTCCCCACTCAGTCATATACACGAATCGGAGTCGTGCGCGAAACTTCTTCATCGTTTGTAACATGGGGTTCACAATTCGAGCAAAGGATTGGGGGACGCAGATCCTTCTTCTTGAAAAAATTGTTACGCCGTCCGACCGAGTTCACCGCGGGCAGCGTCGATATCCTCAGCGCCTTGGGCTCGAAGCACCTCCTTCACAATCGAAGCCTGATCATCGCTCTCGACATTGGCGATGACCAATGACCGGCCGCGTTGCAAAAGGTCGTGATACAAGCGCAGGTCGTCTTTAGGAACGCCGATATCGAGCGCATGCTCTGCCGCTTTGCCTGCGGTTGCACCTGCAGCCGCGCCTCCGATCCCCAGCAGCGCCGCAGCGCCCAACCCGATGGCAAAGATCGTGCCGACGCCAGGAACGAGAAGGCTGGCCACAGCCGCGCCTCCCGCCAGCCCAGCGCTCGCGCCAATTCCTCCGCCAATAACCGCGCCGACGCTGGTGCCCATACCATCACCTTCTGCGTCAGTGGTGGGAATGGCCTGCAATTTTCGGTCTGCGCTTTCGGTCCCGGTCGACAATTGCATACTGGCAAACGTAAGCGAATCGCGTTCGACACCTTGGGTGACCAGGGTCTCTATCGCTTGTTGAGCTGCCGTCTGATTGTTAAAGACTCCCACGACACTTTGCATGCGTCCTCCGAGAAGCACAGCGATTGCCGCGACAGACTCTTAAGATGCAGGTTGGCTGAGTGGGTTGCCGCTATGACCTTCTGACACTTGGGTTCTGACGAGGTAAAGAAGTGATCCCGGCCTTCGCGAATGTGAAGGCCGGGGAATAACTCAAGCAGCCACAGCTGCAGCGGCCTTGAAGAACGTCAGCAAATCGGCATTGATCTGGTCGGCATGGGTTGTCGGCATCCCGTGCGGAAAACCAGGATAGGTTATAAGCGTGCCGTCTTTCACAAGCTTCACGGACTTTGCTCCACTCGCTTCGAACGGGCAGATTTGATCGTCCAAGCCATGCATCACCAGCACCGGGACGTCGAGACTCTTGAGGTCGTCGAAGAAGTCGGTTTCAGACAAGGCCTTGACGCAGTCGTACTGAGCCTTGATCCCTCCCATCATTCCCTGCCGCCACCAGTTATCTCGAATGCCCTGCGAGATGGTTGCCCCGGGGCGGTTGAAGCCATAAAACGGCATGGTTATGTCCTGATAGAACTGCGAGCGGTGAAATGCCGTCCCGTCGCGAAGCTGGTCGAACACGGCCATGGGAAGGCCGTCGGGATTCTTTTCCGACTTCACCAACAGCGGAGGAACGGAACTGATGAGTACCGCTTTGGCGACCCGGCCTTTCCCGTGCCGCGCGACATAGCGCGTCACTTCGCCGCCGCCAGTGGAGTGGCCGATGTGGATCGCGTTCTTGAGATCAAGGGTTTTCGTGAGTTCGGCAACGTCGGCAGCATAGGTATCCATGTCGTTGCCAGTCGCAGTCTGTGTAGAACGGCCATGCCCGCGTCGATCATGGGCAATCACCCGGTAACCGTGCCCCAGAAAGAACATCATCTGGGCGTCCCAATCATCGGCGGAAAGGGGCCAGCCATGGTGGAAGAAAAGCGGCTGGCCCGTACCCCAATCCTTGTAGAAAATCTCTGTACCGTCCTTCGTCGTAATAATGGGCATGAAAGTTTCTCCTTGTGCTTTCATTCTTGGTTTGAAAATACCTGTGGCAAAAAGTGTGTTCTGAGAAGGCCGCACTGACCGGCCGTGGGCTAACAGACAGGTCCGAAATTATACAATGGCGGGAGCGAACCGGCTGGCAACGTGCGAACGCACAATCGGTATTAATGTGTTTGCCACTGGCATGCAGATGAAGACTATTGTGCTCGCGATCGCGCTTGTTGCACCATCTCGACCAAGACCTTCCGAGTCTCGGCCGGGTTGCTTACTTCTCGCAGAAATGCGATGCGAGTGCCGCGAATGCCGTCCTGGGTCTTCAAACGTACATGGAATCCGAGGCGGTCGACCGCGGTCATCGTTCCCTCCTGTGAGTCGATGCGGGCAAATTCCCGGGCAAGCAAGACGAGCGCATCCTTGTGGTCTGTGTTCATATGCTGAATGATTTCCGCCATCGACCCGGCAAGAGGGTCAGGTTGGCTGCGATCATAGTCAGTGGCGGATACCCAGCCCATCACTCCGAAACCACCCACGTAATAAACGTCCACCACATTCATGCGATAAAACGAAAAGTCTTCAAAGTCTACCCAATACTTGCTGTTGGCGTGACTTGCAAGGTAGAGCTTTCGAACCTCGGCTATTTCGGCGGCCGGTATCGGGGCAACATTTCCCACGAGTGTGACCCTCGATGCTCCGAGCGGTTCGCTGTCTGTGCCCTCCTGGCTAACAAACAAGCTGGCACGGGGGTCGGCCTGCAAGTTCTGAGTGTGCATTGCCATGGTGCTGATAAGGAAGATCGGCCGCCCGTGCTCGTCCAACCCGTAAGGCATCAGGGATCCGAAAGGGAACCCCGGCTGTTTTCGAGACAGGGTCGAGAGACTACCAATGTGGCCCAAGTACACCAATGTGCGAGCGCGCTCCGCGAACGTGGGCTCAGGGACGAGAGGCTGGTCACCGGTTGGTCCAGGGCCAGCATGTTTTCTAACAGATGAGGTAGTCATCGCGGTCTTCTCCTAGGTTTCTTCCCCGGTACCGAGCTTGGCTTTGCGAGGACGTAGTCGGACGGTGGAACGCTTCGCTGTCTAAGAACTCTACCTTATCCGTGGCGGGCTGAAGGCCTCACTTCATTTAAACTGCGTTTTGGCCTTTTTTGTCAGAATTATGGAGTGTCTCCAGGAGAAAGCGGTTGAGCATAAATAAAGATGCGCTTTGGTATAAGGACGCGATCATATATCAGGTTCATGTCCGCACATTCCACGATAGCAACGGCGATGGGATTGGAGACTTCCTCGGGCTTGAACAAAAGCTCGATTACCTTCAGGAACTGGGGATCAACGCGATATGGCTGATGCCATTTTTCCCGTCGCCCCTTCGCGATGATGGCTACGACATCGCGGACTACAATTCGGTACACCCCAGCTACGGAACACTGGAGGATTTCCGCAAGGTTCTAGACTCGGCTCATCGGCGCGGTATCCGGGTCATCATCGAAATGGTGTTGAACCACACCTCCGATCAACATCCGTGGTTTCAGGAAGCGCTAAGTTCTCAGAACAATCCCCGTCGCGATTGGTATGTCTGGAGCGACACCGATATCCGATATAAGGAAACGCGAATCATCTTTCTGGATACCGAGAAATCAAACTGGGCATGGGATCCAACGTCGAAATCTTTCTACTGGCATCGCTTTTTCAGTCATCAGCCCGATCTCAACTATGACAATCCCGAAGTGCGGGAACAGATGTGGAATGTGATGAAGTTCTGGCTGGAGATGGGCGTGGATGGCTTCCGGCTTGACGCGGTGCCGTATCTGGTCGAACGTGAGGGCACGAATTGTGAGAACTTGCCGGAAACCCACGAAATTCTCAAGGAATTCCGACGAAGACTGGATCAATACTTCCCCGGACGAATGCTGCTAGCCGAAGCCAATCAGTGGCCTGCGGACCTTCGTCCTTATTTCGGAGACTCCGACGAATTTCACATGGCGTTTCATTTTCCACTCATGCCCCGGATGTTCATGGGGCTTAAGCTCGAAGACCGTAAGCCCATCACTGAAATCTTGCAGCAAACTCCAGAGATCCCGCCCTCCTGCCAGTGGTCGCTCTTTCTGCGCAACCACGACGAACTGACGCTGGAAATGGTCACCGACATCGAACGTGACTATATGTATGACACCTATGCCCAGAACAAAACTATGCGGCTGAATTTGGGAATTCGGAGGAGGCTCGCGCCATTATTGAATAATGACCGCAGGCGGATCGAGTTGATGAACGGGATGCTGATGTCGCTGCCGGGCACCCCGATCATCTATTACGGAGACGAAATCGGGATGGGCGACAACATTAGCCTGGGCGATCGCAACGGAGTCAGAACTCCCATGCAGTGGAGTGGAGGATGGAACGCTGGGTTTTCCACAGCAGAACCGCAAAGGCTGTATGCTCCCATTATTCATGATCCGGTATATGGGTATCCTGCCGTAAATGTCGCGGCTCAAAAAGAGAGCGAACATTCTCTGTTTCATTGGATGCGGCGCATCATAGCAGTTCGGAAATCCAGTGCAGTGTTCGGCAGGGGATCGATTGAGTTTCTCTATCCCGCCAATCACAGAATACTGGCGTACTGGCGGCGACTCGGCAACGAGACCGTCCTGATCGTCAACAATCTTTCTAGCGCTGCCCAGGCGGTCGAGCTCGATTTGAAGCGTTACAAGGGAAATGTCCTGATCGAGATGTTTGGCAACAATCTCTTCCCGCGCGTGGGCGACCTGCCATATCTGCTGACGCTGGGGCCTTACCAGGCATACTGGTTTCGGCTGCGACGAGTTTAGGCGACCGCGAGCGATGAAGAAATGTCTTATGCCTGAGAGTCACCAACATCACACGGAATCTTGAAGTGGAAGACGGAAACTTTCTTACCGATGATTTTCTCCGCCAGCTCATCAATGTTGGCGAGGTCGATATCCTGGTCGGCCTGCCCACTCATAACAACGCCAAGAGTGTCGGCTCAATCGTGCACACCATTCAAAGCGGCATCCTGCACAGTTTTCCCCGGGAGCGGGCCGTCATCATCAATGCCGACGGGGGGTCACGCGACGGCACTCGGGAACTGATCATCGGCCTCGCTATCAATGATGTGCGTCCGGCTTCCAGTGTGTATGCGCTGCGTACCCTGCACGCGATTAGCACGAAATACGCCAGCACCCCGCAGAGCGGAGTTGCATTGCGGACGATTCTGGCTGCTGCCGAACTGCTTCGAGCCAAGGCATGCGTCGTAGTCTCCCCCGAATCGGAAAATATCACCCCGGAATGGATTTCCAATCTTCTCCGTCCCATATATGACGAAGGGTTCGATCTCGTCTCTCCTACCTATCGCCGCCACAAGTTTGACGGACTGTTAACCACCAATCTTCTGTACCCGATGGTTCGCGCGCTCTACGGCGCAAGAATCCGCGAGGCCTACATGTCGGAGTTCGGATTCTCCGGCCGTCTGGGAAGCCAGTTCCTTAGCCAGAATCGGTGGAACGATGGAATCGGCGAGAACGGGACAGAACTTCGACTGAGTCTGGCGGCCGTCACCGGCGGATTCCGCATCTGCCAGTCTTTCCTGGGAGACAAGAATCCGGTTGAACGCCGCGCCGCGGATCTGGTACCGACGTTGCGACAATCCGCCGGTGTGTTGTTCTCCGCCCTGGAGTCCGACTTTGATGTGTGGAGCACGGTTTCCGGTTCTCAGGACGTACCCACTACCGGGGGTGATCTCGATTTGCTTTTGGATCCCTTACGGGTCAACCGCAAGCGCCTGCGAGACATGTTTGTAAAGGGCGTTTCGGAATTGGAATCCGTCTTTCAATCGATTCTCTCCCCTTCCACTGTGGCGGAGCTGAACCGAATCGCCGGCTTGGGCGAAGAGAAGTTTCGTTACCCGGCGGAATTATGGGTCAGGACGGTCTACGAGTTTGCCGCCGCCTATAGGAAATCTGTTATCAATCGGGATCATATTATTCAGGCGCTCGCGCCGCTGTTTCGCGGAAGAGTGTTCACGTTTGTCGTCGAGAATCGCAACAGTTCCGCGGATGACGTCGCGCGCAACATCGAAGGTTTATGCCTTGAGTTCGAGCGATTGAAACCATATTTGCTAGAGATATGGAAATCGAAAGAGTGAGGCTAACATGCGGGAAATGATTACCAGTGAACTGAGCCAGGCGGTGCACGACCTCGCCAGGGGCTTCGCCCACTACCTTCCTCGTCTCATCGTAATGCTCGTAATCGCGTTCGCGGGATGGCTGATCGCATATCTGGTCAAAGTTATTCTGCGCAGCCTTCTGCGGCTGATCAATTTCGACCGGCTGGCAGAGAACGCAGGCGCTTCTCAACTGCTTAGCAAAGCCGCACTCCCGTCGGCGACCGAAGTGTTGAGCCGCTTCGTCTTTTGGGTCACTTGGTTCGGCTTCCTTCTGCTCGGAGTGAGCGTGCTGCAAATCCTCGGCCTGCAAGAGGAGATCGCAAGATTTTTTCTTTTTCTGCCGCGCCTGTTCGCGGCCGTGCTGATCCTGTTTTTCGGAATGTTTGCTGCCGGCTTTTTTGCCCGCGCCGCCCTGCTGGGTGCGGTCAATGCGAACGTTCCATCCCCTCGACTTCTTGGCCTTGCCGTCCGCACCATCATCATGATTTTCGTACTGTCCGTGGTGTTTGAGGAGTTAGGTGTTGCGGAACAGACCATGCTGATCGCCTTCGGACTTGCTTTCGGGGCCCTGATGCTTGGCTTGGCCATCGCCTTTGGCACTGGTGGCAGCGAACTGGCACGGCGCTTCCTGGAAGAGAAGTTCGTTCGCAGCAAGAAGGAGCAGGACGAAGATGAACTCTCGCCGCTTTAGCAATCGCCAGGCCGGACGAGTGCACGACTTCAACGGTCGTACAGAACTGTTAGAGCCAGTAATTTTTCACGAATTTCCTTCGTGAGGCTATCCCTCTTATAGCGCCACCTCCAGTTTCCGCTCACAGTACCCGGCAAATTCATTCGGGCTTCGTTCCCCAGGCCCAGGACGTCCTGCAACGGAACCATGGCTGTATTCGCCACGGAGGCCAGGACGGTGCGAACGAATATCCAATTGACCTCCTCATTTTGAAATCCCAGGTAGGCGCGAGTGAAATCGTGTTCTTCGCGAATCTCGTGTTCGGTTCGAGTGCTCTCGCCCACTCCCGCGCTTCTCCACCATCCCAGCGTAGTGTCGTTGTCGTGTCCGCCTGTGTACGCGACCAGATCACGAGAATAATTGTGCGGACGGAAGCTCGGGCCTTGAGGATCTGTTCCGAAGGCAAACTGCAGAAGGCTCATTCCCGGGAAACCAAAGCTCTTGCGAAGCGCTTCCACCGGTGGAGTAATTACACCCAGATTTTCGGCAACAAATGGCAGCTCTTTCAATTCAGCTTGCAGCACTCGAAAAAACTCCGCGCCGGGGCCTTTGACCCACTTTCCTTCAGCGGCAGTGGCAGCCCCAGCCGGAACCTCCCAGTAGGCTTCGAAACCGCGAAAGTGATCCAGCCTCACGAGATCAAACATTTCAAGCGATGCTCGGCAGCGTTCAATCCACCAACGGTGGCCGGAAGACGCAGAAACATCCCACCGATAAAGAGGATTGCCCCACAACTGACCTGTCGCGCTGAAATAATCGGGCGGGACGCCGGCAACGGCAATGGGCCGCCCTCGCTCATCCAGGCGAAACAACTCCGGATGCGCCCACACATCTGCGCTGTCGTGAGCGACATAGATCGGAATGTCGCCCATGATGCTAATGCCATGGCGACCACAGAGACTCCTCACCTTTTCCCATTGCCGAAAGAATTCGAACTGGACAAACCTGTGAAAATCCAACTCGCCCTGCAATCGGGTCCGCGATTCCTGCAGAGCGGCAGGGTCCCGTTGTCGTACCTTCGGGTCCCAATCGACCCAAGCCACGTTATTGTGGACTTTCTTAATCGCCATGAAGAGCGCATAGTCCTCCAACCACTCCTTGGCCGTTTGGCAAAAGGAATCGAAATCGCGGCGGTCTGCCTCAGCTCGATCTGCAAAGAAAGCCGAGGCAGCTTTGTGTAGGAGTCCCTGTTTGAAGGAGATGACTCGATCGTACGCAACGTGGTCGTCTGGAAAATCCGGCGCATTGGCCAAGTCCAGGGCCGACAGCAGCCCCTGCTCGCGAAGGGCTCCTAGATTTATGAACAGCGGGTTTCCGGCGAATGCCGAAAAGCATTGATAAGGTGAATCGCCGTATCCGGTGGGATTTAGCGGTAAGACCTGCCAGATTTTCTGCCCTGATGCGGCCAGGAATTCGACGAATTCGTGAGCGGAGTCTCCAAGATCGCCTATGCCGTGGACGCCAGGCAAAGACGTGACATGAAGAAGGATTCCACTGCGCCGGGGAAAGATCACCCGATTAACGTAATGCTTCCGATGCAGCCACGCAATAGATAGAAGTCGGTATCAAAGCGCGTGGGCGTGCGAGACGCTGGCGCTACGCTGCGAAGTCTTGTGACGGTGGCACCGGCAGCGGTTGCGGCACGCGGTCGGTGATTTCGGCCAGGCGGGCGAGGCGCTCGCCCATCGCGAGCGTCAATGCTCCCGGCCGCAGGCGCCAGAGAAAGTTTCCGTCGGGAATGCTGGGTTTGTTGAGCCGGGCCTCTGTACCTAACCCGAGAATATCTTGTACAGGGACGACCGCCAAGTCTGCCACCGAGGCCTGCGCCATCCGGATGAAGGCCCAATTCACCCCGTCGGGACACGGTCCGACATAGGCCTCTACCGCGCTGCGCTCGTGCTCGGGCGCGTCGGCCCACCATCCCAGCGTCGTGTTGTTGTCATGCGTGCCGGTGTAGATGACGCGATCGCGGGTGAGGCGGTGCGGTAAGTAAATATGAGCTCCAGGATCGCTGAAACCGAATTGCAGGACGGCGAGTCCGGGAATATTGTGGCGCTCGCGTAGGGCGTGCACCTCGGGCGTGATGTAGCCCAGATCTTCGGCGAAGAAGGGCAGGCCGCCGAGCGCATCGCGCAGGCGATCGAAGAGTTCGTCTTTCGGGCCATCGACCCAGCGCCCGTTGATCGCCGTAGGCTCGTTCGCGGGAATCTCCCAGAACTGCTCAAAGCCGCGAAAGTGATCGAGGCGGATGTAATCGCAGGTGTGCGCGGCCCAGCGCAGCCGCTGTATCCACCATTGGTAGCCTTGCGCGCGCATGGCGTCCCAGTTGTAGAGCGGATTGCCCCAACGCTGTCCAGTGGCGCTGAAGGCGTCAGGAGGCACGCCGGAGACGACATCGGGATTGAGATCGTCGCGTAGACGAAACAGGTCGCGATGGGCCCAGACGTCCGCGCTATCGTAAGCGACGAAGATCGCGATGTCGCCCACGACGCGGATTGACTTCTGTGCGCACGAGAAACGCAGAGCGTGCCATTGCTCCTCAAAGAAAAACTGTACGGCTTCGCGCACGGCGATTTCGTCAGCCAGTTCAGTTTGTGCCTGCTCGAGAGCTTTGGTCTCGCGGCGCGCCAATTCGTTCGGCCATTCGTTCCACGGCTTTTGCTGGTAGCGTTCGCGCAGAGCATCGAAAAGCGCGAAGTCGTGCAGCCACCAATTATTTTCGGCGCAGAAGCTTTCAAAGCGATTACGCGGAGTGCCCGAGGCCCTAGTCAGGAAATTCTGCGCAGCCTCGGCGAGCAAAGGAGTCTTGTAGGCGTGGACCGCGCCATACTCAACGCAATCGGATTCCGCGTTGGTCGCGGTCAGACGTCCCGCGTCTAGCCAACCGCGCTCTGCCAGACGTTCGAGACTTACGAAAAGAGGGTTCCCAGCGAAAGCGGAAATCGAAGAGTAAGGAGAATTTCCAATCGAAGGCGGGCCGAGCGGGAGAACCTGCCACAAACCTTGCTTGGCAGAGGCCAGGAAATCAACAAACTCGTAGGCCGCCGGACCAAAGTCGCCGATGCCTCCGCGCGACGGCAGAGAACTGGGATGCAGCAGAATTCCAGTGGCGCGGGGAAATGGCATGCCTGCTCAACTCTAAACTCACCAGCCGCTATTCGCCCTCGTCGCCTCCGGGTGCGCCGCGGGTGAGCTGCTTCATCTCATCCTGATTGATTTTGATCTTCCCCGATTTCTCCATCTGATCTTTGAGATTGCCCACGAAGAGCGCAAACAGATCATCCTGCTTTTTCTGCAGCAGCGAGTCACGAATCTGGTCTCGCTTGGCGGCGAAATCCTGATCGGTGGGCTCCTGTTCGTCAGTCACCGCGAGGACGACGCCGGTATTGCCGTTGTCGATCGGACCGCTGATATCGCCCGGCTTCATGGTAAATGCGACCGATCCGCCACCCGTCATCGAACCGATGTCAGGCACCTGACCGTCGGGCATCACCAGATCGCTGGTCTTCATCGTGGCGCCCAGTTCCTTGGCGGCCTTCTTCAGGTCGTGCGACGCCTTGGCGCGATCGGAGAGCTCCTGCGTCTTCTGCGTGAGCAAAGTGGCAACGCGCTGGTTCTTGAATTCGGTTTCCACGCGGCTACGAATGTCGTCGAAAGTTGGCGTTTGCGGAGGTTTGACCGCCTCGACTTCGTAGATAGCGTATCCCTGTGGCAACTGCACCAGGTCCGCCGGAGCCTTCTCTTTCGCGCTGAACACAGCGTCCATGAATGGTTGCGAAGCACCGATCCCGGGAAGAGCGTCCTTGCGCGCGATGAAATCGGCGTTCACAACCTGCAAGCCCTTCGACGCGGCAGCCTTGTCGAGGCCGCCGCTGCGAGCCGCATTCACCAACGTGTTGGCCTGGTTCTCGGCGGCGCGCGCAGCCTTCTGTTGCTTCAGGATCGGCTCGATATCGCCCTTCACTTCAGCGAGCGTCTTGGCGTGGGCATCTTGCTTGTCGTCGACATGAAGGATGACAAACGCATAACCGGCGTTAATCACGTCACTGGTGCCGCCCTTGGGCAGCGAGAACGCGGCCTTCTCGACGTCTGGAACCGGGAAGCCGCCACGCTTGACCCATCCTACGGAACCGCCGTCCTTGGCACTGGGATCTTCAGAATACTTCTTGGCGAGATCCTCGAACTTGCCCCCGGCCTTGAGTTGCTTGAGAACGTCGTCGGCCTTCTGACGGGCAGTGTCCAATCCTTTGGGATCGACCTTGCCGTCAGGGCCCGGCAGCGGAGTCTTGATTAGAACCTGGCGAATGTTCACCTGTTCGGGAACGCGGAACTCGTCGCGGTGCTGATCGTAGTAGCTTTGAATCTCGGAATCGGAGACCTGCGCCTCCGACGCCAGCCTGGCGTTCTCGACCAGCACGTAGCTGATTTTGCGCTTCTCGGGGATCGAGTTCGCGTAGGTCGCTTTGTTCTGCTCGTAGAAAGCCTTTAACTCGGTTTCGTTGGGACTGATGGACTTGAGCAGATCGTCCTTCTTGAGGACGGCGTAGTCGAACTTCACCTTGGTGTTACGCTTTTGGAATTCCTGACGGATTTCGGCGTCGGTGACGGTCGCTCCGCCAGCGATCAGGCCGCGCAACTTGTCGAACAGGATCTGATCTTTTACGCCCTCTTCGAACTGGGGAACCGTCAGATTCGCTTGCTGCAGCCGCTCTTCGTAGGCATCCTGGCCAACGAAATTGCCGTTGGGGAAAAAAGTAGCGGCATAGCGGCCGTGCTGCAATTCGTCGCGCAACTCTTCGTCGGTGGCGCGCAATCCCATGCGCTGCGCTTCGCTCAGCACCGCTTTCTGCATGATCAATTGCTGCACCGCCTGGCTGGCGAAGTAAGGAAGCAACTGCGAGGCCATGGCGCTGCCTCGCGGAAATTGCTGCTGCAGCATTTGTTTGGCCTGGCGCTCGACCTCGATGCGGGTAACGTCTTCGCTGCCGACCTTGGCTACGACGCCAACGCCGGGGCCGCCGCCGAAGCTGAGTCCGTTGCCGAGCCCGCCGGGGATCAGCGTGATCACCATGGCCCCGCAAAACACCAGAAGAATGGTGCTGAGAATGATCTTCTTCACCGGGCCAGGGGTCTGCAAAAATCGAATCATGTTCTTATCGCTCCAGAGTTAACAGGCAGAATCCATCATTATAAACTAGCCGGTCAGACCCGGTCGCTCGACGGGTCGGTCCGAGCAGGCTTATGCTTGTGCGTTGCACGAATTCGCGTACAATCGGCCATTGAATCGTTTCTCTAAATCCATTTCAGGTCCTTCCGAATGAAAAAGATCGGCCTCGCGGGTCTCTGCCTTCTGCTAGGTTCGTGCTTTCTAAACGCGCAGGAAAACCATGCCGCGATTGCATTGCGCGAGGGATGGGCTTTGCAGTCCTCGGCAAAGGTCGATCAGTCGGGGGAAGAGATCTCGACCTCGAAGTATCAGCCGAAAGACTGGTACGCAGTGAGCGTTCCGACGACCGTAGCCGCGGCGCTCGTTAAGGCGAAGGTTTATCCCGACCCGATGTACGGCATGAACCTGCGTTCCCTGCCGGGGGTGAGCTATCCCATTGGAGGGAATTTCTCGAACTTTCCGATGCAGCCCGACAGTCCCTTCGCGGTGCCGTGGTGGTACCGCAAGGAGTTCACGCTGCCCGCCGACTTCGCGGGAAAAACTGTCTGGTTGAAATTTAAAGGCCTCAACTATCGCGCCAACATCTGGCTGAATGGTAAAGCCGTCGCCCGCGAAGAAGATGTCGCTGGAGCGTGGCGGACTTACGAGTTTGACATCACGGCGGCGGCGCAACCGGGCAAGGCCAACGTGCTGGCGGTGGAAGTGTGGGCCCCGACGGAGACCGATCTCGCCATCACTTTCGTCGATTGGAATCCGGCTCCTCCCGATAAGAACATGGGGTTGTGGCGCGGCGTGGAGGTCACGACGAGCGGGCCGGTCGCGGTGCGTTATCCCACGGTGGTTTCGAAAGTCGATTCGCCAGCCAATGATCAGGCTCATCTGACGGTTTCAACGGTGGTCAAGAATACGGCGAACCATGCGGTGAAAGGCACGTTGAAAGGTCGGATCGAGAAGATCGAGTTTTCGCAGGAGGTCGACCTCGGGCCGGGCGAGTCGAAGGACATCACATTCGATCCGGCAAAGTTTCCGCAGTTGAATGTGCCCAATCCACGCTTGTGGTGGCCGGCGCAGATGGGCAAACCCGAACTGCATGAACTGAGTTTGCAGTTCGAGATCGACGGCGCGGTTTCGGATCGCAGCCAGAGTGCGTTTGGCATTCGCGAAATCAATTCGGAACTGACTGCAACCGACCGCCGTGTCATTACCGTCAATGGAAAAAAGATTTTGATTCGCGGCGGTGGGTGGTCTCCCGACATGATGCTGCGCGAAAGCTCGCAACGCGTCGAAGACGAACTCAATTACGTGCAAGACATGGGGCTGAACACGGTCCGTCTCGAAGGCAAGCTCGAGACCCAGGAATTTTTTGACCTTGCCGACCGCAAAGGAATCCTGTTGATCGCCGGATGGTGCTGCTGCGATCACTGGGAGCATTGGGGCAGGTGGAAGCCGCAGGATTTCGAAATCGCCAAGGCTTCCCTGCGCGATCAGATGTACCGCCTGCGCAGCCATCCCAGCCTGGTGATGTGGATGAATGGCAGCGATAATCCACCGCCGCCTGATGTTGAGCAGATGTATCTCGACATTGAGAAGCAGATGCTGTGGCCGAATCCCGTGGTGTCGTCGGCAACCGCGAAAACTGCCGCGGTTACAGGCGACAGTGGCGTAAAGATGACCGGACCCTACGAATATGTCGCTCCTTCCTACTGGCTCAAAGACGTTCCCAGCGACAAGCACGATTGCAATCCCGGCGGATGCGGCGGCGCTTACGGATTCAACTCCGAGACCAGTCCCGGCCCGGCGGTTCCTCCGATTGAAAGCATTCGCGCCATGATCCCCAAGGAACACCAGTGGCCGATCGACGAGGTCTGGAATTTTCATGCGGGCGGCGGCGTATTCAAAGACGTTCATGTCTTCACTGAAGCTCTGAATGCGCGTTACGGAACGGCAACGAGTGTGGAAGACTACGCCTTCAAGTCGCAGCTTCAGGGATACGAAGGCATTCGCGCGATGTACGAGGCCTACAGCCGCAATAAATACACCTCGACCGGCGTGGTCCAATGGATGTTGAACAACGCCTGGCCTTCGATGATCTGGCACCTCTATGACTATTATTTGCGGCCCGGCGGAACGTATTTCGGCGCGAAGAAGGCGATGGAACCTCTGCATCCGATTTATGGTTACGACGACCATTCTGTTTGGCTGGTGAGCAGCCAATACGAAGATGCAAAGGGATTGAAGCTGACTGCGAAGGTGCTCAATCTCGACATGACAGAGAAGTTCTCGAAAGAAGTCGATGTCGATGCGGCGGCCGATAGTACAAACAAAATTTTGTCGCTGCCGGATATCTCAGACCTGAGCGCCACATATTTTCTGGTGCTGCGTCTGCAGGACGCGAGCGGCAAACAAGTGGGATCGAATTTCTACTGGCTCTCCTCAAAGCCCGAGACGCTCGATTGGGACAAATCAAACTGGTGGACGACGCCCACGGCTTCTTACGCGGATTACACCGCGTTATCGCAGCTGCCCAAAGTGAAGTTGAATGTGACGAGCAGAAGTGAAAGTAAAGGCGCCGAAGAGATCACGCACGTGACGCTGGAGAATCCCAGCAAGAGCCTGGCATTCTTCGTTCGGCTAAAGGTAAATAAGGCCGGCGGAGAAGAGATTCTGCCGGTTCTTTGGCAGGACAACTACGTTTCCTTATTGCCGGGCGAGAAGCGCGAGATCACCGCGACCTACCGCGCGGCGGAGTTAGGGGCGGCGGCGAAGCCAGTGGTGGAACTGAGCGGTTGGAATGTAAAGTGAGTAGATGAAGGTGCCCGCGAAGTCTGCCTGGTTGCAGCTCATAAGTTGTTTCTCGTGCAGCATCGTGCTGTGGGTCCGTCTGGATTCGATCGGCGCCTCAGAATTCAGGGGCGGCAGTCTCACTGGGCCGCTGTTCGAGATGGCGGATATCGCCGGTTTTATTTTCCTAGTGGCGCTACTGTTGACGTTCTTGAATCCTCGATTTGGCGGCGTCCTGGCAATTGCCTCATGTCTTCTGATCCTGCCCTTTTATTTTTATTTCGTAGCGCCGGCCCTGTTCCGTCGCTTGTTTCCTGGGGAATACTCGGTCCCCCTCCAAACGAATTTCATCTGGGATTCGTGGGCTATCGCTGGCATCGCGATCGCGGCGTTTACCGTGATGGTCTGCATCTCCACCTTACGCAGACGAACGGAAGCCTGATTCAATCTCAGAATAAAGACGCAACTTTCGGTGTCTTTCGCGAGTGGATGTACGCAGTTCTACTCTTCCGGTGGCAATTCGAAATCGATCAGGTTACCGCGGAAGCCCCGGGTTTTCCAGGCACCGAAGGCAATGCCTACCGCCATCCAGACCGAGCCAGCAATCCAGGCGTGCATACTGAGATTCAGCCAGAGCAGCAGGCAGATAAAGAAGCCTGCCACGGGTGGAACGAAGTTGGAGAGCTTTCTTTCGCCCTTCACGAAATAGCGCAGGAAGGCGGCGACGTTCACGCCCATGAAAGCGATGAGGGCGCCAAAGTTAAGCATCTCGGCACCGAGGCCGTAACTGAAAACTCCCAGACTCACCAGAAGTGCTCCTGCCAGCGCGATGGCTGCGACGAAGATCACATTGTTGCGGGGAACATGCCGGTGAGGATCGACCGCGCCGAAGAAAGACTTGGGCAGGGCGCTGCTGCGTCCCATCCCATAGAGCAGTCGGGCGGCGCCAATCTGCGCGCCCATGCCGGAGCCAAAATTTGCCACCAGCAGGGTGAATCCCACGATGGCAAACAATGGTCCCCAGGCCTGCCCGGCAACGTGCACGAATGCGGTGTCGACATCCGGGAACGGCCGTGACGCAGGCCAGACCAGTTGCGCAGCGTAGCACTCGATGGCAGAGAGAACGCCGATCACCAGGCAAGTGAGCACCGTCGCCAGCAAAATGTTACGGCGCGGGTTCTCGGCCTCTTCCGACAAAGTCGAGATGCCGTCGAATCCAATGTAGGTAAGCACCGCGATTGAGGTTCCCCCGAGCACCGCCTTCGTGTTCCAAGTCGCCGGATCGTAGAAAGGCCGGGTGAAGAATCCCGCACCGTCATGGGGATGCCCAAAAATGTAGCGTGCAGCTGCGACAAAAAAGATGGCAATCACCACGCCCATCCCTACGGCCAAGGCGGAATTGACCCGGGCGGAAGTCTTGATGCCCTGAATGTTCAACCACGTCAGCAGCCCGGCGAAAAAAATAGTCCACATCCAATACGAGATTCCGGGAGCAAACACGTGCGCCTGCTGGCTGATCCAGATAATGCAGATCATGGGATTGAGCATGTAATCCATCACCATGCTCCATCCGGTGACATAACCGAGCGCGGGATTGATTTCCTGACCGACGTAAGTGAACGCCGAACCGGCGCTGGGATACGCGCGGGCCATACGTCCGTAGCTAATGGCGGTGAAAAGCATGCCCACCATGGCGATGAGGATGGCCGTGACCACGTGCCCGCGGCCGCGGTCGCTCAACACGCCGAATACCGACATCGGCGCCACCGGCTGAATGACGATGACTCCGTAGAGAATGAGGTCCCAAAGAGTAAGGGAGCGCCGAAGGCGCGGCGCGGCGGAGGTGGTTGTGCCCGTGGTAGGGGAAGACATTCCCGCGTATTGAATTATGGCGTGGCGGTGGATGTCAACAATTAAAACGATTCAATCGTGGATTCTCCGCTCTAGAAAAATGCCCGCGATGTCTGCATCGCGGGCAGTCTATGGTGCAGCACGGCTTACTTCGAAAGCACGGCCAATCCCAGTGGGACAGTGCCGGTCGGCAGGCCGAGGTTGAAGGGGGCGAGGTTCTCGGTGACGGTCCCGTCGCTATTTACGTTGAGCACGTGCAAGACGGCCAGCCGGTCGAGCACATAGAGGAATTTTCCAGTCGGATCCAGACGCATGTGGGCCGGAGTCGCTCCGGTTCCGCTCACCGTGATGTGCTGGAGTTGAACCGGCACTTTCGGGTTGGTGAGGTCATAGACGCTGATCGAACTCGACAGCGGCTCTGAGCTGTACAGGCGCGTGCCCGCCGCATTCACGGCAAGCCAGCAGACCGACATGCCCTGATTGGCAACGGTGCGTAAGAACGTTAGGGCTCCGGCCGTGTTGTAACTGTAGACGGCGATCTCTGCATCACCGGGGAGCGCCAGATACATTCCTTTTACCGTGGGATGGAGCACGGCGCCGACATCTACCGGCTTCGGTCCCGGAACGGTCAGCGAGTTGGTGGTGGTCGAGATTCCGCTGCGATTCAATTTGTAGGATGAGATTTTCCCCGACATGAATTCAACGCCGAAGAAACCGGAGGGCACTCCCCGGCGAATGATCGCCTGGCCGGGCGCGGCTCCCGTGGGAAGTGTGAAGCTCGATCCCGGATTCAGCGTAGGAACACCCGCGGAATTGACGGTGAACGTTGTGTAACTGGGAGATGCGGCAGCCTGCAGAGGATCGGCGGCCTTGTTGACCACTACCATCATTGACGACCCATTTCCCAGCGCATTGTCTTTGTAAGCGAAGCTGGCGGGTTGCGAACCACCCGAGGCAAAGGGGGAATTTGGGATCGCCGATAGAGTGCCATCCGCGTTTAAATTGAAGACAGCGAAATTGTTGGTATCGCCGTTGACTGCGAACAAGAACGTTCCCGCGGCATTGATCACGACTTCTTGATCGGAATCCCACGTCGCATCAGTTCCCCCGGCCGCCGGTCCAACGCCGGTGCCACCGGTAAGAAAGGGAGAACCAGGAAGAGGTGTAAGGTGCCCGGTGCCGTCATTCACTAGACCAATGACCGCGTTCTGTCCGCTGGTGGTGATGTTGCCATCAATATAGACGAGATTCTGCTGGGCGAACGTGGTCGCCGTGAAGACACACACGATCACGAACAAACACCCAACTAGGAAGAAGTGTAAAGACGGACGGCTGGTTTTTGCGAGTGTCATCTGCTTGCCTCCTTTAGGTCGAAGCCCTCGGTTGCGCTGCCGGTTTTAAGTCGCCATGTGAATCATCACGGGCATTGGGCCGCTGTTTCCTGAGACAACGGGCGGGTTGAAGGGGTGAGAAGGGTGCAAAGAAGGTACCTCACTCTCGCATTCAATTACTAGCGAGAAGGAAGTCTCTCTGAAAGAACTTGCATCGCTGCCCCGTTTCGCCTGTCACCGTACGTGTCACAAACGGTGTACGCGCAAAACGGATTCTTGGATTGGAGTGACGGAAAGCCTATGGTATGAAGACTGCAGAACCTACGGCACCGTTAAGGTAGTCGTTTGCAACGAACCTTTGTTCAGTCCGCCGCTGGTCCAGACCGGATGCGCCACTCCGCTCGTGGGTTCGGCCACGATCCCCGCGTAGTCGCCGATGAACGTGCCGGCAGTGATCAGCGCGGGTGTCACGCGAGCGTTGGGCGCGAAGGTCGATCCCAGGTCCTTGCTGTAGGTCGCATAGATGTCGTACTTCGAGACGATCGGTGAGTTGCGCGTATCGAACCACGCCACGTGAAGCGTGCCGTTGTTATCGACGGCTGCTGCTGGAAATAACCTCTGACCTGATTGCGAATCGTTCATGGCCACCGGTGCTGTGAAGCCCCCCAGGCCCTTTGGCTGGATCGAACGAACGTAAACAATCTGGCTGCCGAAGCCCTTCTGCTGCGCATAAACGTCGTAGACGTACTCGGCGCCTGGCACGGAACTCACCACCACGTTCGGTCCGCTGTTTTTGCGATACGTGGAGTTGAAAATCAAGTCTTGATAGACAGGAGTGGTGGGCTGGGGCGTACCGAACGTCAGTCCGCCGTTGGTCGATGTCGCGAGCCAGTGCTGCGCCAGGTTTCCGTTCGTGATCGTCTGAAAAGAAACGTAGATCGTGCCATCGTTTCCGACGGTGGCTTGCGGCCATTCCACATCCGCGTTCAGCTTGCTGATCTGCAAAGGCGCCGACCAAGTCACGCCGTGATCGTTGGAGTGCGAAAAGACGATGTACTTTCGTCTGGCAGGTCGAGCCCTGACATCCCACAAAGTGCAGCCATGCCATGTACACATTTCCTGAATTCGGCGACGAACTGTTGTCGGTCACCACGCACGGTTTATCTTCGGAAAACGGATTCGGCGACGTCGTAGTAGTAAACACCGGACGGCAACTGGAACTCGTGAGCGCCACCGAGGGCAACGTGCCCTGGCAAACGTAAATCCCTGCGGGCGGATGGGGCCGGGAAACTCCCGGCTGGGTCTTGGAGTTCGCCAACAATTCGTAAACCCCGGCGATGAACACATTTCCCAGTTTATCGATGGCAATAGCGGGATCGCGATTGTCGAGCCACTGGACTCCATCGCTAGTTGTGGGGAAGATGCCGGTCACGGGAACAAAACTCTGAGTCCAGGTCCCGCCAGCGTTGTTAGTCACCACGTACTTCGTCGTTCCTTCGGAAACGTTCCGCAGCGAGTAGTCCGAAATCACTCCCACTAAGTTGGAAGAGTTATTGGGATCCATCGCATTCACTTCCTCAGCCTCGGGAGTGGTGCTGGTAGGAGCGCTGATACGGCCAACAATGTAAGGAGAGCCGCGGAATGTTGGCGCCTTTCCTGCACTGGTGGTTTTGGAGTTCTGAGCGCTGCACACGACGACGAGAAGGAGCGGAAGAAAGCAGACGACACGCTTCATAATTTTTGATGTCCTGTTATGAGACGAAGCCACGTCCTTGGCATTAAAGCACAGCTTCAGCAGAAAAGTGTTAAATCGATGAAAATTTTAGCGAAGCAGTGCGCAATCTTTTTCACTAAGTACGCTTGCGTACAAGGCGATACGTCACGGCTATTAACGTTGCCCTTGAGAAATGTGAAACCACCTCAGTGGGAAAGACATCTCCATTACCTGAAATTCCACAATTCGGAGTAGAAAGGCAATGGCAAGCGCAGCGCCCACAAAATTTCGCATCGACGTCGACATCCACAACCTTCTTGTAAATTCCAGTTCCTCCGGACCGTCTCCCGCCGAACCCAAGGGAGCCATTCTGCCCGAGCCGGTCTTCCCCCAGTATCCCGAACTGCTTAAGGATCCTGGACCCACCATCACGCCCGAGAAACGAGACTGGACCAGCGCGCAGGTCTGGAGAAAGGTCCGCGGCTGGCTGATTCCCTACATGCGCTCCCGCGTGATGCCCGGCGAATTTCACCCAATCACCGCCTATCTCTTCGTCGATTACAAATGCAACCTTGACTGCTGGTATTGCTGGGCCTTCAACAACAAGGTCAAAGGCATGACTGAGGATGTCGCCAAGCGCTCCATCGACTGGCTGCATGATCACGGTTGCCGTGTGCTCGCTCTGATGGGCGGCGAACCTCTGCTGCGCCCGGAAGTAGCCCACAAAATTGTTTATTACGCGGCCAAGAAGGGCTTCTGGATTTATGTCGGAACCAATGGACGTTTACTGCGCCCCGAGGTTACCGATAGGTTGGCCGACGCCGGAGTCGCGATCTTCAACTTCGCGCTCGATGCCTGGGACGAGAAACCCAGTCTGCCCAAGGCGTTCGTCCCCGGCCAGAAACATCTCGAATATCTGATGCGCAAGCAATACGTGTACGGATACATGGTGTTCTTCAACATCAACATTTGCCGCAACAATCATGAAGACGTGAAGAAGCTGACCGAGTACGCCCACGCGCATCGTCTGGCAACCGACTATCACATCAACGAAACTCCCATGATCGAGCAGGACGATCACTTCAAACACCTCTACGACAATCCGACGTACATCCGTCCGCAGGATTGGCGCGAGGTGGACAGTCTGATCGATTGGATTATTGAGAAAAACAAAGCCGGATATCAGATGGTGAACTCGGTGCAGCGTCTGCAGGAGATGAAGGCGTTCGTCCGCATGTCGTCGGGCCTGGACTTGAAACAATACGGATGGAACGGCGATGGCACCGGGAACAACGGCAACATCGCGGCGAAACTGGCTTCCACGCCGGGAATTGTTCAGGACGCCCAGGGTAATCTTCAGTTCGCCGACTGGAATTGCCGCGCCGGACAGAACAACGTGATCATCCGCACCGATGGCACGGTGGCTCCCTGCTTCCCCATGTATTCGTCGACCTTCGATTGGGGAAACATTGACAATGCGAAGTTCGATCAGCCGCAACTACAGGCGATGAAGAAGACATGCCAGCGCCACTGCTTCTCGACGCTGAACCATAATCTGGGCTACTGCTACAACGACGCCCGGGTCATCAAGTGGGTGTGGACGCAGGTCGTCACTAATCGCTTGAGGGGCGGCGCCAGGAGCTTTGAAGACTGACAAATAGCGGCCTGGTTGTAACGTGCGCAATCAGGCCACGTTTCTCTACATAGAATGCTGTACCGTTGGCGGCTGGCGAAACGACTAGAATTCTTTTGTGGGTGAGAAGTTTCAACTCCGCGCACAGCCTTGGTGGGTCAACCTGCTGTGGGTCGTACCGTTTCTCGCCTTCGGAATCTGGCGCCGCAAGCGCCTTGAACTCTCGTGGCAGCAGCTCGCATGTTCAGCCCTCTTCGCGGCCGGATTCGGATTCGTCGAAGCCGCCGTCGTCGTCTATCTTCGCGCGGCGATCGGACTTCTGCCCGCATATCACGGAACGCTTGCCGACGTGCAGCGCATGGCTCCCGAGGCCTACCAGCAGGCGCAATCCATCAATCAATTTCCCCAGAGCCTGCTGACCATTGAAGTCATCCGTGAAGGTGCAACTCTGTTAGTCCTGTTGGCTGTCTCGCTGTTAAGCGCTGCCCGATCCCGCGAACGCTGGGGGATTTTCCTCTGGACCTTCGCCCTCTGGGACGCGACCTATTACTGCGGACTTTGGGCTACGGTCCGCTGGCCGTCTACCTTGAAGGAAATGGATGTGCTCTTTCTGATTCCGCAACCCTGGCTTGCACAGGTCTGGCTTCCGTTAACCATCAGCGGCCTGAGCATGATCGCGGTGCTCGCCAACCGCAAAGTGTCAAGACCCGTTGCGCTCAGACCGTAATCTCAACAACTTAGGAGAACCTCTCCTGCCCATCGTAACCGCACGCAACGTTACTGAAGACAGTAACCATGGTCATCTTGTCCCTCTGGGCCGCTTCCGTCACTCTACTGAAGACGAGTGTCCGGGACTTTGAGGGAGTGTCTTTCACCCCATGGGCGATGAAAAAACGACCGCTGTCGGCGCGGACTGGACCAAGCTTTTAGCCGATCCCGATCTGATTAGCCATCTGGGAACGCTGTTGCAGGCTTACCGCGAAGCTCCCGCCGACAAGCGCGATGAAGCGTTGCTCGAAGCCATGCGAAAAATCAAAGGCGGCAAAGCCACGATGGCAGCTGCGGCGGGTACATCGACCACATCCTCGGCAGCCCAAACGGTGCAAGCCGTCCCCAGCTATCCTGCGCCCGCTCCACCTTTTGAGCCCGACATCTTTACTCCCTCCTGGGGAGAAGATCGCCGTCAATTTCCGCGCATGAAGTGTTTCGTCGCCGTCGAACTGAAGTTGGATGGCACGACCACCCCCATTTGGGGCAATCTTTCGAATACCAGCATGGGCGGATGCTTCGTTGAAACCGCTTCGCCCGTCCCTACGGGCGTCAACGCCGAGATCGGTTTGTGGGTGGCAAGTGGCAAGCTTTGGGTTAAGGGCATGATTCTGAACGGAATCGTGACTAAGAGCAGCCCTTGCTTTGGCGTGCGCGTCAGATTTGAAGAAATGGATCCGGTGTCACGCGAGACCCTACGTCAGTTCCTGAAGTTCGTCGAAACCACCACCAAAGGCTATCGCAGTCAGAACGGATATCTGGCGCAAATGAAGCGTTAGACTCGCCTGCAGCTATCAGCTGATTTTTCCGCCCGGCCCTGAATCTCCCGCCGCCTCTCATCATCCAACTATGGAGGACGCGATCCTCTCGCCAAAATCGAATCAATTCCTGCCCCGCAAAGCACGTGGGCCAAGAAATTGATAAACTTCCAGATCACTGGAATTCTCGGGTATTCCGAAACGTGCTTCAACGATCCACCTCGTGGAATCATACGAACCAAAGGGCGGCACGTCATCAAAAAGGGAGACGCCATGGTGGCAAGCGAGCAAACCGTGCTCAGCAGCAAGCAACTCGATCTTCTAAGCATCAATACCATCCGCACGCTGGCGATCGACGCCGTGCAACAGGCGAACTCAGGACACCCGGGCGCTCCGATGGCCCTCGCCCCGGTTGCCTACACTTTGTGGCAACAGTTCTTGCGTTTCGATCCCGAGGATCCGATTTGGCCTAACCGCGACCGTTTTGTGCTTTCGAATGGTCACGCGTCAGCGCTCCTCTACGCATTGCTCCACCTCGCGGGCGTGCGCGCGGTGAATGCAAAATATGAACGCCTAGGCGAGATATCAGTCACGCTCGATGACCTCAAGCACTTCCGCCAGTTGGGCAGCAACACGCCCGGACATCCGGAATATCACGTCACCTCAGGGGTTGAGACCACAACTGGTCCGCTCGGCCAAGGGATTGGCAATAGCGTGGGCATGGCGATCGCGGGAAAATGGCTCGCCGAACACTACAACCAGCCTGGCTTCGAGATGTTCAACTACAACGTCTACGCCATCTGCGGAGACGGCGACATGATGGAAGGCGTGGGCTCCGAGGCCGCGTCACTGGCAGGGCATCTCAAACTTCCCAATCTTTGCTGGATCTACGACAGCAATCGCATCACGCTCGACGGCCCGGCTGAGTGGTCCTTCTCCGAAGATGTAGCGACGCGCTTCGCCGCCTACGGTTGGAATGTCACCCACGTACTCGATGCTAACGATCTTCCTGCACTCGCCGCGGCGTATAACACGTTCATCGATACCAAAGACCGGCCAACGCTGATCATCGTGAACACGCATATCGGCTACGGTTCTCCGCATAAACAGGACAGCAATGCCGCTCATGGAGAACCGTTGGGCGACGACGAAGTCAGGCTGGTAAAGAAGAACTACGGCTGGCCTGAAGACGCGAAATTCCTTGTGCCGGATGGAGTGCGGGAAAACTTCCGTGATGGCATCGGCAAACGAGGCCACGCACTGCGCGAAGAGTGGATGAAGCTGTTCGGGGAATACGAAAAGAAATTTCCGGAGCTCGCTGACCAGGTTTATCGCATGCAACACCGCGAGCTTCCCAACGCATGGGACAAGAACCTGCCGACCTTCCCTGCCGATGCCAAAGGCATTGCTACCCGCGAAAGCTCCGGCAAAGTGCTGAATGTTCTGGCGCAGAATATTCCCTGGCTGGTGGGGGGCTCTGCCGATCTCGCCACTTCCAACAAGACGAATTTGAAGTTCGACGGCGCCGGAGACTTCCAGGCTGGCAGCTACGCCGGACGTAACTTCCATTTCGGAGTTCGTGAGCACGCCATGGGCTCGATCGTAAATGGCATGGCGCTATCGAAACTACGTCCCTTCAGCGCTACGTTCTTCAACTTCAGCGACTACATGCGTCCCACGATTCGCCTGGGCGCGCTGATGGAAATTCCGCCAATTTACATCTACACGCATGACTCGATTGGAGTCGGCGAAGATGGTCCGACTCATCAGCCGATTGAACAGTTGGCATCGTTGCGCGCCATTCCTGGACTGATGCTGATGCGTCCCGGCGACGCGAACGAAGTGGTGGAAGCATGGAAGGTCATCATGCAGCTTCGCCACGAGCCATCCGTGCTAGTGCTCACGCGCCAGCCTCTGCCCACTTTCGATCGCACAAAATACGCTCCCGCTTCCGGAGTCGCGAAAGGCGCGTACATTCTGGCTGACGCTTCGGGCGCAAAACCCGAAGTGATTCTGATGGGCACGGGGAGCGAGGTCTCGCTCTGCGTCGCGGCTTACGAACAACTCACCAAGGAAGGCGTCAAAGCTCGTGTAGTCAGTATGCCTTCGTGGGATCTGTTCGAACATCAGGACGAAGACTACAAAGAAGAAGTTCTTCCTCGAGACGTGAAGGCGCGGGTTTCGGTCGAAATGGCCGCCGTGCTGGGATGGTCGCAGTATGTTGGGCCAACCGGAATCTCGATCGGCATGCGAAGTTTTGGAGCTTCGGCCCCGCTGAAAGACTTGCTCAAGAAATTCGGCTTTACCCAGGAACATGTGGTCGCAGCCGCCCGGGAAGCTATCGAAAAATCGAAATAACAGTCGTCCGTCGTCGGTCTTCAGTCGTCAACGAAACCCGGCGGACGCAGTTTGAAGGAGAAGTCATGCAGCCTACTGGAGTTGTTGAAAACGCAAAAGGCGTTAACCATCTGAAAGATCTGCAGAAATACGGTCAGTCGGTTTGGCTCGATTACATTCGCCGCAACTTGATCACCAGCGGCGATCTGCAGCGTTTGATCGACGAAGACGGGCTGCGCGGAATCACTTCGAACCCCTCGATCTTCGAGAAGGCGATCGCCGACAGCAACGACTACGACGATCTTCTGAAGTCACTGAAGTCGCGCACCGATCTCGACGCCAAGGGGCGCTTCGAGATCCTCGCCATCCGCGACATTCAAGATGCCGCGGACATGCTGCGCCCGGTGTACGACAGTACCAAACGCCGCGACGGATACGTGAGTCTTGAAGTGTCGCCTTATCTCGCTCGCGACACCCAGGGAACGCTCGCGGAAGCGCGCCGCTTGTGGAAAGAAGTTGGACGCGAAAATGTGATGATCAAAGTCCCCGGCACCACCGAAGGCATCCCGGCATTCCAGCAATTGATCAGCGAAGGCATCAACATTAATGTGACTCTGCTCTTCTCGCAGAAAGTTTACGAGAAAGTCGCCGAAGCTTACATCGCCGGTGTGGAGCAGTTGGCGAAAAACGGCGGTGATGTCAGTAAGATCGCCAGCGTAGCCAGTTTCTTCATCAGCCGCATCGATTCCTCGATCGACAAGATCGTTGGCGAGCGCCTAAAGACAGAAAAAGATCCCGCCAAGCAGGAGCAACTCAAGAGCATTCTGGGCAAGGTTGCGGTCGCGAACGGCAAAGAAACTTACCAGAAATATCTCGCGATCTTCGGAACGGACCGTTGGAAGAACCTTGCCGCCAAGGGCGCGCAGACGCAGCGCGTGCTCTGGGCCAGCACCAGCACTAAGAATCCCGCGTACAGCGACGTGCTCTATGTGGAAGACCTCATCGGTCAAGATACGGTCAACACCATCCCGCCGGCGACCCTTGACGCCTTTCGCGATCACGGGAATCCTCGTCCAACGCTCGCTGAAAATGTCGAGGACGCTCATAAGACGATGCAGACCGTCGCCAAGCTCGGCATCTCAATGGATGAAGTCACCGACAAGCTCACCGACGATGGCGTCAAGCTCTTCGCCGACGCATTCGACAAATTGCTGGAAGCGGTCGAGAAGAGTTCGAAATCAGACACAAGCCCAAAAGTTAGCCGCCAGCAGTATGCGTTGCCGGATACGCTGGCTGGAGCGGTAAAAACGGCAATCAACGATTGGCGCGCGTCCGGAAAAGTGCGCCGCCTGTGGCAACACGATGCCTCCCTCTGGACCGGCACCGATGAAGACAGGTGGCTCGGCTGGCTGGGGGTGACCGAAGAACAGATCGCAAACGAGAAAGCCTTTCGCGATCTCGCGGAAGAAGCCAAATCTTCAGGCTGCACCAGCATTTTGCTGCTAGGCATGGGCGGATCGAGTCTATGTCCCGAAGTGCTGCGCAAGACCTACGGGAAAGTCGCGGGATTCCCCGAGTTATACGTGCTCGACTCCACCGACCCCGCGCAGATCAAGACTTTCGAAAACAAGATTGATTTGGCGAAAACGCTCTTCGTAGTCTCGAGCAAATCAGGCACCACGCTAGAGCCGAACATCTTCAAACAATATTTCTACCAGCGCGTGAAAGACACCATTGGCGCCGACAAAGCAGGCAGCCGCTTTATCGCGGTTACCGATCCCGGATCGAAAATGGAACAGGTCGCGCAGGGCGATCACTTCCGCCATATCTTCCACGGCTTGCCCAGCATCGGCGGACGCTACTCCGCGCTCTCGAATTTCGGCATGGTGCCCGCGTCGCTAATGGGCGTTGACACGCCGAAGTTCCTCAAGCGCACGGAAGAGATGGTGAAAGCCTGTGCCGCCAACGTTCCGATCACAGAAAATCCGGGAGTCGTGTTGGGAACGATTCTCGGGACCGCCGCGAAGAGTGGCCGCGATAAAGTCACGATCATTGCCTCGCCCGGCATTTCCGATCTCGGCGCCTGGCTCGAACAACTGCTCGCCGAATCCACGGGCAAACAAGGCAAAGGCATCATTCCGGTCGACAAGGAATCCACCGGCGCCCCTGAGGTCTACGGCAACGACCGCGTCTTCGCGTATGTGCGTTTGGAAACCGCACCCGACGCAGCACAAGACGCGAGAGTCGCCGCCCTCGAAAAAGCCGGACATCCGGTAGTTCGCATCGCCATCGCGGATACCTACGATCTCGGTCAGGAATTTTTCCGCTGGGAAATCGCTACCGCGGTTGCAGGATCGATCATCGGCATCAACGCCTTCAATCAACCCGACGTCGAAGCCAGCAAAATCGTCACACGCGAACTCACAACGCAATACGAGAAGAACGGTTCCCTTCCCGCCGAATCGCCTGTGCTCGAAGATCAAGGCATCAAGCTGTTCACCGATCCCAAGAATGCCGACGCTCTCGCCAAAGCGGTGGGCAACGACAAATCGCTCGTCGGATACCTGCGCGCTCATCTCAACCGCTTAGGGACAGGCGATTACTTCGCACTGCTCGCTTATATCGAGATGAACGAGGCCCACGAAGCCGTGCTGCAAAATCTGCGCAACACGCTCCGTGACAAAAAGAAAAACGCCACTTGCCTGGGTTTCGGTCCGCGCTTTCTGCATTCAACGGGACAGGCCTATAAGGGCGGTCCGAATAGCGGCGTGTTTCTGCAAGTCACGTGCGATGACGCCGCCGACTTGCCGGTGCCCGCGCAGAAGTATACCTTCGGCGTGGTCAAGGCAGCGCAGGCCCGGGGGGACTTCCAGGTCCTCGCCGATCGCGGACGCCGCGCGTTGCGAGTGCATCTCGGCAAAGACCTGAAAACGGATTTGGCCAAGCTGGCGGCTGCGTTCAAACAGGCACTAGGTTAATCTCAAGGAACAAATAATTTTGGAGGACGGGCGTCCATGCCCGTCTCTTCCGAGAAGTACCAAGGCAAGGAGCGGAAAACATGCGTTTGGGAATGGTGGGATTAGGCAGGATGGGCGCGAACATGACACGCCGCCTCATGCGCGGAGGTCACGAGGTCGTGGTTACCGACTTGAGCGCCGACAACGTAAAGCACTTGAGCGGCGAAGGCGCGATCGCCTCCGCTTCGCTCGACGACTTCGTTAGCAAACTGGGCAAGCCAAAAATCGTGTGGCTCATGGTTCCCGCGGGCGATCCCACCGAAAAAACTGTTCAGGCTCTTGCGCAGAAAATGCAGCCCGGGGACATCCTCATTGACGGCGGTAACTCCTATTACAAAGATGACGTGCGACGCTCCACAGAACTTAAAGCTAAAGGCATTCACTATCTCGATGTCGGCACCAGCGGCGGAGTCTGGGGACTCGAGCGCGGATACTGCATGATGATCGGCGGTCCCAAAGACGTCGTGCAGCAACTTGATCCCATCTTCAAAACGCTGGCTCCCGGACGCGGCGACATTCCCCGCACGCCCGGGCGAGAAAAAATGTCTGGCACTGCTGAAGAAGGTTACATTTACTGCGGCCCCTCGGGGGCGGGACACTTCGTGAAGATGGTGCACAACGGCATCGAGTACGGCATCATGCAAGCCTACGCTGAGGGCCTCGATATCTTCCGCAACGCGACCAGCAAGGAATTACCGGAAGAACATCGCTACGACCTGAACTTGCCCGACATCACCGAAGTCTGGCGCCGCGGCAGCGTCATCAGTTCATGGCTGCTTGACTTGACCGCGATGGCGCTGGCGGAAAATCCCACGCTCTCCGAATATAGTGGATTCGTGCAAGACTCCGGCGAAGGCCGTTGGACGATTCAGGCGGCCATCGAAGAAGCCGTTCCGGTCGACGTTCTCTCGGCCGCGCTCTTCGTACGCTTCCGTTCTCGTCAGGAACATACTTTTGCGGAGAAAGTTCTCTCCGCCATGCGACAAAAATTTGGCGGTCACGTGGAACCGGGTACCCTGCAGAAGAAGACAGCTTAAGATCTCCGTCGCACGCACAAACGAGAGGTAGCGAATGGTTCAAGCAGAGGTGACGCCCGTCGTGCAGTCGCAAGGAATCGGCAAGCCCGGCGATCCTTGTGTCATGGTGATTTTTGGAGCGACCGGCGATCTGACCCGGCGCAAGCTGGTGCCCGCGCTCTACAATCTCGCAAAGTACGAGTTGCTCTCGCGCGAATTCGCCATCGTCGGCGTCGCTCACAATGCGATGACCACCGACGATTTCCGCAAGAGAGTTTCAGATGACCTCAAGGAATTCGTCGGCCCCAATCTTGATCCCGATCTCAGCGAATGGTTCCTGCGCCGACTGGAATATGTCACGGCGGACTTTGACGACAAGAGCGTTTATCCCAAGCTGAAGGATTTGCTCGCGCAAGTCGACCGCGACCACTCCACGCACGGAAACTATTTTTTCTATCTCGCCACTTCGGCCGACTTCTTCGGACCGATCGTCGAGCAACTCGCTGCCAATGGCCTGATGGAAGAAAACAACCAGCACTGGCGGCGGGTGATCATTGAAAAGCCGTTCGGCAGAGACATCGATTCCGCCAAAACGCTGAATGCGCAATTGCTGCGCGTGGTCAACGAAAAACAGATCTACCGTATCGATCACTATCTGGGGAAAGAAACCGTCCAGAACATTTTGGCATTCCGTTTCGCCAATGGAATTTTCGAGCCCATCTGGAACCGTCGATACATCGATCATGTGCAGATCTCGGTGGCCGAAACCGTGGGCGTCGAGCAGCGCGGCGGATACTACGACCAGGCCGGAGCGCTTCGCGACATGGTGCCCAACCACATCATGCAGCTCATCAGCCTGACTGCGATGGAGCCGCCAATCTCGTTCCATGCCGACTCGGTGCGCGACGAGCAAGCAAAGATTCTGCACGCCATCCAGCCCATCAGCGCGGAAGAAGTGCTCACTCGCACCGTACGCGGACAATACGGCGCAGGCAGTTGCGCAGGCCAGACCGTCCCCGCCTATCGTGCCGAAGCTGGCGTTCCGCCTGAGTCGCGAACCGAAACCTTCGTCGCCATGAAGCTGCTGATCGACAACTGGCGCTGGGCCGATGTTCCCTTCTATCTCCGCACCGGGAAGCGCATGCCGGCGCGCAACACGCATATCGTGATTCAGTTCCGCCGCGCCCCGTTTGTCCTGTTTCGTGACACGCCGGTCGAGAACCTCATGCCCAACCAGCTGGTCTTGCACATCCAGCCGGAGGAGGGCATCTCGTTGCGCTTCGCCGCCAAAGTTCCCGGCCCCGTCATGCGCCTGGGCGCAGTCGACATGAACTTCGAATACGTTGACTACTTTGGGCAGCAACCCAGCACCGGATATGAGCGTTTACTCCATGACTGTATGATCGGAGATCAGACGCTGTTTCAGCGCGCCGATATGGTCGAAGCTGGATGGTGCGTGGTGTCCCCGGCGCTCGATGTTTGGAAAGCGCTGCCTCCGCGCAATTTTCCCAATTACGCCGCCGGCACCTGGGGACCGCGAGAGTCGGAAGAATTGCTGGAACGCGATGGACGCCACTGGAGGAATTTCGAGAAATGATATTGGCAGGCGACATCGGAGGAACGAATGCAAGGCTGGCGTTCTTCGATGTTATGGACGGCCATTTCCGCCTGGTGGCCGCATCGGTTTTCCCTAGCCGCGAATATTCCGGCCTCGATCAGATCGTCACCAAGTTCGTTGACACCACAAACGTGCGCGCCGATGCCGCGTGCTTCGGTGTCGCCGGGCCCGTGCGTAATGGTAAGGTCGAAACCTCGAACCTTCCCTGGGTCATTGATTCCTCGCACCTCGCGGACGAATTGAAAATCAAGAAGGCGATGCTGATCAACGATCTCGAGGCCAACGCCTGGGGCATCCCGATCCTCGCGGAATCTGACGTAGTGGCGCTCAATCAAGTGAAAGGAAATCCCGCCGGCAATCAAGCGGTGATTTCCGCCGGCACGGGACTCGGCGAAGCCGGCATGTATTGGGACGGCAAGCAGCACCAGGTCTTCGCCTGCGAGGGCGGGCACGCCGATTTCGCGCCCCGCAATCAACTCGAACTCGAACTGCTCCGCCACCTGCAAGTCCGCTTCGGACACGTCAGCTATGAGCGCGCCGTTTCTGGACCGGGCCTGGTAAACCTTTACCAGTTTTTGCGCGATACGGGACGCGGCGAAGAACCGCAGTGGCTTGCCGATCAGATGCTGCAGTCCGATCCCGCAGCCTGCATCTCGAAGGCCGCTCTGGCTGGGAAATGCGCGCTGTGCGAGCAGGCGGTCGATCTGTTCGTCTCGCTCTACGCCGCCGAAGCGGGAAATCTCGCGCTCAAACTCATGGCCACCGGAGGCGTCTACCTCGGGGGCGGCATCGCGCCAAAGTTACTCTCCAAGCTGGCCGGACCGCTATTCATGCAGTCGTTCGTCGCCAAAGGCAGAATGCAAACCCTGATGGAATCCATGCCGGTGCGTGTCATCACCAATGACAAGACGGCGTTGTTAGGGGCCGCCCGCTGCGCCTCGGTAAGATCGGGCTCCTGACACGCGAGGGTGCCTCATCCTACGTTAGGGTGGGATACGAAAATGTCGGCACCAAGGTCTTGGCGATTCGAACCCAAAAAACGAGTCCCCTTGACCAGACAACACATCTTCATTAAATATGCCGACTGAAGTTCACACCTTCCCCGATCCCCCAGCGCTCTTTCAATCTGCCGCACAGGAGTTCCTCACCTTGGCGAAGGCTGCAATCCAGGCCCGAGGCAAGTTCACCGTCGCGCTTTCCGGCGGATCCACTCCCAAGACCCTTTACGCCTTGCTCTCGACTATGCCCGAGATTCCCTGGAAAGAGATTTATCTGTTCTTCGGCGACGAGCGCGACGTGGCGCCCGACGATCCCGAGAGCAACTACCGGATGGTGAACGAGGCTCTGCTCTCGAAAGCCCCCATCCCCGCGGAAAACGTCTTCCGTGTGCACACCGAGCTCAGAGACGCCGAGGCCGCTGCCCTCGAATACGAGCGGACCATCCAGAAGTTCTTCCAGCTCAACCCCGGAGAGTTCCCGCGCTTCGATCTCATCTTTCTGGGCATGGGGCCCGACGGACACACCGCTTCCCTGTTCCCCGGCTCCTCTGCCGCCACTGAAACGCATCGCATTGTCGTCGCGAACTGGGTGGAGAAGTTCAAGACTTACCGCATCACCTTCACCTTTCCCGTCCTGAACAACGCCGCTTGTGTCACGTTTCTTGCCAACGGACCAGACAAGGAACCAATGGTCCGCCAGATCCTGGGAGAAAATCGCAAAGACTTACCATCCGCCCAAGTCCATCCCACCAACGGCCGCTTAGTCTGGTTATTAGATAGCGCCGCGGCAGAAGGTCTAGTTGCCAAAAGCTAGCAAGCCATGTGGCGCGGACGCCGTCGTCCGCGTGCGTACAGTGAAACAAATTCAGATGTAAACCCAAATGTTGAAAGAAAGAGAATGCCAATGCCGATCCCACCCGATGATCCAGCCAGATCCCTCGCGCTTGCCCGCTCCAACGACCCCAACTTACCTCACATCGGATTGGTGGGAGACACCTACACCATTCTTCTCTCCGGCAAAGACACCGCAGGACGCTTCTGCCTGATCGATATGCACATCCCGCCCGGCGGAGGCCCGCCTCCGCACCGTCACGACTTTGAGGAATCGTTCATCGTTCTGGAAGGCAAGATCGAAGCCACATTCCGCGGCACGAAATCAGCGGCAAGAGCAGGAGAAACCATCCACATCCCAGCCAACGCCCCGCACCAGTTTCACAACGCCGGCAGCCAACCCGCACGCCTGCTCTGCATCTGCTCCCCCGCCGGACAAGAAGAATTCTTTGCGGAAGTAGGCGTTCCAGTCGCCACGAGAACCACGCCCCCACCCAAACTTGATCCCGAGGCCCAAGCAAAATTCAGAGCCAAAGCTGAAGCGCTAGCCCCAAAGTACCGGACCGAACTGCTGCGCCAAGCGTAAGCAGTCGCGCCCGTTGCTTGGTCTCAGTTTTTTACTAGCTCGAATACCGCACCATTCCCATACTGAGGATCTCCTCCTGCCGTTCCGTAGATGTTTCCGTTGGCGTCCAGCAATACCGGAGCTTGCGGGAGGGATTGATCACGTTTGCCGGAGAAAGTGTGCAAGACCGACTCACTCCAGGTCCCGTCCGTGTTCGGGGTTAGAGAGAATACAACTCCGCAGCCGGGTTCATTCGGACAGAGGTTTCGTCCCCCCTCTCCAGTCGTACCATAGAGGACACCTGCAGAATCGAAAATCACGGCTGCATCCGGACTTACTCCGTCCGCGCCGGAAAAGGAATGCAGCACGGCTTGTGTCCACGAGCCGCCCGCGTCCGCAGTCAATTCGAAGACAACGCCACAGCCGCTCAACCCAGTAAGTTTGCACGAAAGATTTCCGCCAACACCGGCCGTGCCATACAAATTGCCAGTGCCGTCGAACGTCAGGCCTCCCGTGGGCACGCCGCCGTCGGTTCCGCCAGTGAAGGTATAGATAATGCTCTCGGTCCACCCATTTGCACCGGGCGCTAGCTCAAACACCACCCCTTTTCCTTTTGCACCATTGTTAGGCGCCATTCCGAACAAATTCCCACTTCCATCGAAAATCACGCCTGCCGTTGGATTGGCGCCATCCTGACCAGCAGCGAAGTTGTGGAGCACCGTTTCCGTCCAACCGCTCGTACCAGGACTCAATTCGAAAACGACACCCCTCCCGTGTGTGCCACCGCTGTAGGTTGTGCCGTAGAGATCGCCTGCTGCATCCATCACCAGCCCTGCCCGAGAAATGACCCCATCGTCGCAGTTGGAGAATGAGCAAAACGTGTGCAGCACAGTCTCCTGCCAGCCCTTGGCGGTAGGAGTCAATTCAAATACCACGCTCCCTGTCAGATCAATTTGGCCGTAGGTGGTTCCATAGAGGTTTCCAGCCGAGTCGAACACTAGCGGTCCAAGCGGTGTTGCGCCGTCCGCACACTTCGACAGGGCGCAAAACGTGTATAGGATCGTCTCTTTCCAACCCTGTGCCGTGGGTGACAACTCGTAAACCACGCCGCAACCGAATCCCGTTTCACAATTCGTAATCCCGCCTCCGCCACTCGCCGTTCCGTAGAGGTTCCCCGAGGCGTCCGCAATCAATTCTGATTTCGGAAGGGCTCCATCCGTTGAGTTGAAATTGAAAATCTTGGTTTTGTATTGGCTGGCGGAAGCCCCACCCGCAGGTTGGCCTTGGGCGAAAGAAACTGCAATTGCCAGCACCAGTGTTGAGGTGAGTATTTGAGAGGATGTCACAGAAGCCTCCTGGCTAAGAGAACAAGGGGGCCGAAACAATCGCTGCATTATGCGGGTGGCGAGGCGCGTTTTCAAGTTGCGACGATTTTCGGTAATGTTACAGTAACACTACCCGATTTTCATCCGAAGGTCGTGCCGACCCGCTAGCCCAGCTGAAGAAATCGCTTGCGTCGTGTGACCGGGCCATGGGGCCGATGTTAGGTGCCCGAGGCCATTCCACCCTATCCCGTCTCTGCATTCGCCGTATTCCGCCCCTAGGCATCTCTTTCAATTCACTTGCGGGAAATACCTGATGGAGGATTTTCTGCTCTTGGTATATGTTGGCACAGTCAGACCAGTAGGAGAGCGGCTCAGGTTTTTGTCGTTTCCCTGTCTTGGACTCCGCCGAAGCGGAACGGCTGTCAGGCGAGTCACGCTCTCCTCTTAATTTCAGGAACACTTCCAATCATCTGGCCAGCCTTTGTGTATCCATCTCATCGCTCGAAGGTCACTCACTTCCGGACATGCGCACTTCATAGACCGTCGGAAGTTCGTCGCCGTTCAGTCGAACAAAGCTTCGAATTAATTCGGTTCGGGAAAAATGTCCGAGGCTCAACAGCCGGATGCATTCGTCGGTGGCGCAACTCTCCCAGGAATGTCGCCTTCCCCACGGAAAACAACTTGCCTCGATTACGCAGATAGGAAGCCCTTCCTGAAACCCGGCCTCAATCTGTCGACGCAACCAGCGCAGATACTCCAATTTTTGTGATATCGCAATTTTGGGATCCTGCCGAATGACAACCCCGGGTACATCGGGAATATCCGCCCGCAATGTGTGGATGTGACCGTGTCCCTCGACCAGAATCTCGATGTCGAGTTCCATCAATCGCTCAAGACTCACCAACCACTTTCGGCTGTCCACGTCGGGGTTGGGGGTCGCAAAATAGCTCCCCATGAAGGCATCGCCTGCCAACAACAGTTTCTCCTCAGGATCGTACAGAACGATGTGATCATCGCAATGACCGGGTGTTGCGATGACCTGCAAGTTGCCGGATTTGGCATCGACGCTGTCGCCCAGCAAGTGATATGGCTGCTTCAGGTTTGGAGGCTGCCCGATGATCATGGCGCGCACCCATGGAAGCTTCTTGAACGGAGTCAGGAACCGGGCGGTCATCTCCGATGCGTAGACGGGAGCACCGGTAATCCCGGACAACCAATTGAGGTTTCCGACATGCTCTTCGTGCGCATGGGTAGCTATGATTTTCGTGATCTTCGGTTTTCGCTGCCGAAGATGCCGGCCCAGCGACCGTCGCATTTTGGGCGAGCCAGGATCGATAGCTACTCCGTCGTAAAGGACTGTTGTGAATAGTTCACCAAAGAGGAGAGGAACGGTGTTCGGCAACATGCCGTTGAGAAATAAAATCGTGAGCTTGCTGTTCAGCAAATCGAGTCGCCGATGATAGGTTCGAGCAAAAAGACTGGTTCGGTGCGCGGCAGCCTGGATCCCGGCCCACAGCACGAGAGGCAATCGGATAAAAAAACCCAACGTGTAGCACGACCAAAATGCGCCGAGTCGCGCTTGTCTGCGAACCACTTCCGGTTTCGCCACCTGGCATGCGCCGCCTCGACATTTGCTGAGCGAATATCGGTTCCTGGCCACGAACCCGTAGAGCCCTCTCCCTACATTTCTAAACGGAAATCGCTGGCCCGCAGCCCCAACCAGCCAAGTGGACGGAAACAATCGTGCCAAGCAAGCCACCGCATCCCAGCCGACGCGAATTTCACCATCGGGAGCGACGACGTGCAACTGCTGCAGACACCCCTCCATCCTGAGACGAGAGTCCACCGTCGTTAGGACTTCCGCGCTGATGGGCAGACAAGTCGTCTTTCCCGCGCGATCAAGAGCCTTCAGCCATGACACGCAAGCCTGGCAAATCTCGCACTGCCCGTCGTAGAGCACTTTGTAGTTCGCTTGTTTCACTCGTCTGCACGCATTGCGGGAATGTTAGGTTGGAGGGAAGTGAAGGTCAATTACAACAGAGGGTCCCCCGCTTCAAGCCCACAAGATTGCAGTTTCGCGAAGCAGACATAAGTGGCGTGCTTAAAATTCGATAAGGCTTCTTGCGCTTTGCTTTCTTCGATTTATCTGTCATGACGCTTCTGTATAGACTGAGCCGTCGTGACGATATGTTCCCACGTGGAACACTTGTGGAAATCTCAGATATGAGCCGCTGGTCCCCTTTCAGCACGTCCACGGCGCGCAATTGTCTCTCACCGAATCCCACTCTTCTTTCGTCAATCCCAGCTTGCCCAGATTCTTGATCTCTTGCTCCGGCGTCAGTACGTTGTAGTCCGATCCGAAGAGAAAACGTTTGATGCCGATCCGCCGGATCTGTTCAGTCAACCCGGCAGCGCTTTCGTGTGGTGCGGGCACGTAGGAAAGATCAAACAACACGTGCCGGGTGCGTGGATCGTCCTTCACGATGTGATCAGCGAACGTACGTAGCACGGCTACGTGATTTCCATCATGAAGAGGCAGGCCTCCGCCGGCGTGCGCGATTTGGACCCATGAGTCTCCCGCGCTCGGCAGCACTTCGCGAATGAACAATTCGGCGTCAGAGGCGTTGAAGACTCCTCCTCCAATATGAATGACGATGGGGAGATGCTCGGCTGCGGCTGCGGCAATCACTGCAGCGACTTTGCGGCGCTCGTCCGCATTCTTCATGTGCACAGCGGATGCGGTGAAGTGCAGCTTCAGTCCAATGAGCTCGTGACTGCCTCGCCAGTGACGAATCTCGTTGATGGCCGACGGCTGCAGCGGATCGACCGACAAAAATCCCACCAGGCGCGCGGGATACTTTGTCACCTCCGCCGCCGTGAACTCGTTCTCACGCCGCGTCCCGGCAGCAATTTCGCTTGGCGTGAGATGAAGTGACCGCAGGCCGTACAGGTAAGCACAGGAGAGAATCACGCCCTTCGAAACGTGCGCCTCGTCGAGAGCGTGGACCGCGTCCGAGGCATACACCGCAGGCGGATGATTTGAAGGCAGGCACTCTCCGACCAACCGGCACAGCTCAGCCGATGCTAGATGGATGTGGTGGTCGGCTCGCCATTGGGGTGAGTCGGAGGCGTGGGCCTTCGCAGTATCGGTGACATGAAAGATTGTTAGGAAACATAAGGCGGCGACGCTGAGGGTTCGAGTCATCGCCGGGAATTATTGCATGCGCCGAGTCCATCGATTCCCACCCTTGTCGCAAAGAACGCGACAAGGATGGGGCACCCCTCGTTTGAGACGCTCACACAAACACTGTGAGGATGGTTGCTTAGAACACCGGCACGAGGTTGTGCCGTTTCTGGTACATCTTGCGGTCGACTACGCGGAGCGCATCGGCGTAGTCGGCACCGGTCACGTAGGCCGAGAGGCCGTAAGTGAAAGCCATCTCGTAGCTCTTCTTGTGGGTCAGGTTCCATTGCTCGACGCCGCGCAACAGCCGCTCCACGGGATAGTCGGCCTGTTGCTCGCTGGTTTCCGGCATCACGATCAGGAATTCGTCTCCACCCTGGCGGAAGATGATGTCTCCGCCGCGGAAGACCGTTCTCAAGATCTTCGAGAAGTCGAGCAGCACACCGTCTCCCTCGATCGATCCAAACTTCGCGTTGACGACTTTGAATCCGTCGAGATCGATGGCCATGAACGTCAAGTTGCTGCCCAAGCGGTTCGCACGCGCTACTTCAATCGGAACCAGTTCGTTCACGGCCCGCTTGTTGAGTAACTGCGTCAGCGGATCGATCAGCGAGAGGTTCTCCAGACGTTCGTTCAGCACCAGTTCGCGAATCAGAGCGCGGCGGGTAGCGTTGAGCGTTAGTTTTTGTCCCAACAGGTAAATGTTGCAAAGCAGAATCAGGCTGACCAGTCCGAAGAAAAGTTGCGGAAGGTAAGCGTGTTCGATGCGGATGACGCGCTGCGCCCACATTACGTTGGGAAGCAGAATCGAAAGCAGGCCTCCCGTCAAAACCAGAATCACCAGCGCGCCAATGGACCAGAGTTGCAGATCGCGGCCCGACAGATCCTGAATCTGCCGCTGAATTTCTTCGGCGCGCGCCAGCATCGATGGTTGAACTGCCTGCTCTTCAGGGCTACTGCCTGGCATGGGCTCCCTCCGGACACACGCTTCCGGCATCAAAGACAATTTTCTAATGACTGGAGCAGACGGGAAACCAGCAAACGCGGCGGGAGATTACGTTGGTAACACTGGCAAGATCCGAAACAATGCGCCGTCAGGCGTAGTTCACATTCACCAGAACGTTCGAACTGCCGTCCTTGCGCAGAGTCATCTCCACCTTCTGCCCCACGGGCAGCGCGTTGCGGACATCGCCCTCGACCACGACCATGTGCGAGGCGTTCGGCGCGCTTTCCAGCATGACAATCGACTTATTCGGCTGGCCGACGTGGGATTCGAAGAACTGCACGCTGGCGACGCGTCCGCGCTGAATGAGCCCGGGGACGAGGCCTCCGCCTCCACGAGAAGCGCTGGCAGATCCGCTGGTCGAAGGACGAAACTTGTTCTTCAGTTCAAGCAGCGCATTCAGGATCAGAATGCCTGACATCGCCAGCAAGATTAGCGACATGAAGAGGCCGTCAACCGTGGTGAGGGAACCGTAAATCGCAATCCAAACAACGCCTAGCAAAGGGATGAGCGACAGGATCAGCGAGAGGACAAGTGTCATAGGCTTTCAGCAGGGATTTATAGCAGAAATGGGCAGAGAGATATACCCCGTAAGGGGTTGATCAACCCGGTCACGCGCAGGTGTCGCGCCAGTCGCCGATCTCCTTCAGCCCTTCCGCGCGCGTTTGTTCGAACAGGCGAACCCGGTGGCGGGTGTGCTCGAATTCGTGAATATCTGCCCAGACTTCGGCGCGCCAGTGTTCGTCGTGGACGGCAGACTCTCCGCAGGAGGCGCAGCGAGTGTGCAACTTGCGCACCAGGCGCGGTCCGGGGGCCTGCGTCAATTCGATGAAAATGCAGCGAACTTCCTGGATGTCTTCGTTGTCGCCGATCAGGTGCTCATAGCGCAGAAGGTATCCGAAGCCAAGTTTGCGGGCTTCGGTTTCAGCTTCGGCGCGGGTGTGGAATGGCCCGTACTCAGCGCGGAGTTGCTCGGTCGAGTCACATGCCATCCAAAACGTTTCTTTGTAAGCCATTGCCTACCTCGCGGATTTTCCGCACTCGGCAAAGGCAAGGGCCGAGGGTGCTGGGACCACGCAGGTGGGAAATGCAATTCAAATACCGAGTGCAGCGCAGCAAGTCATTGCGGCACATCGGGTTGCAGGTGGCTTGAGGCGGACATAGCGGCCTGCGTGCAAGCTTTTGCAGCGTTTTGCCCACTTGGGCGCAGGGATGTTGGTGATCACTAGTGTGACCATCCCCACCTGCGGTACCATCTCGTTACTTCGAGCCAGTGCACGCAATCTTCGAAAGGAAGTTGCCGAAGTGTATGGGTCAACGCCGGGAACCACGGAAAGATCTCACGGTCCCCGTCCGCATCTTTGGGACTGACACTGCTGGACGTCCCTTCTCTGAGAATGTTTCGACTGTGAATGTCAGCCGCGAGGGCGCAAAGCTTTCCGGCGTGCGGGCGAAGATCAAATCAGGAGAGATTGTCGGATTGGCGTACGGCACAATCAAGGGCAGATTCTGCGTGAAGTGGGCGGGAGGGGCGGGGACTCCCGCAGAGGGCCAGGTGGGGCTGCAGAATGTCGCTCCCGAAAGACCTTTCTGGGACTTCCCCCTTCCAGCGCCGGGTTTAGACGAATATGGCCGCCATTCCAAAGGCAGCGAACGGCGGAAGCATCCGCGGCTGAAGTGCCTGAATTCGGTGGAGCTTTATCCCGAGGGCGACAGCACAAAGGTTTGGGGGAAGGCGTCCGACCTGAGCCTGGGCGGATGCTTCGTGGAAATGCCCATGCCCCTAAAGGAGGGCACGAAACTCAAGATCGTTCTGTGGGTAAGAGACGAAAAGCTTATCGTAAAAGGAAAAGTGGTGAGCAGCCGGCCCGGGTTTGGCGTGGGGATCGAATTCAGCGAAATCGCCCCCGAAGATACGGCGCGGCTCAGGCAATTTCTGCAAAGCATCACGAGGTTGCCCATGTAGGTCTTGAGACGCAAGTGTGGCGCGGGCAATTCCCCCCTTTCATTTTGACGTCATCCTGCCCCGACGTCGAATGGTTCGCCGGTCGTGCACGCCAGATCCCTCGCTTCGCTTCGGGATGACGTCCGTTTTGGTTTTTGTCACTACTGGTTGTTTCTCTTGGTCAGACGCGGGCGGAAACGCCCGCGCCACCTTCGTGCGTCGATTCGCGTCCCGGATTCACTGCTTCAGTTGGAGTGGGGAGGGTGAAGACGCTTGCATGCGATGGCGGCGCAGGTGGTTGCAGTCCGAGGCAGCGCTCGACGGCTGCTGACAGATAAAGATGGCGAACCGGCTTGCTTACATGCGCGTTGGCGCCCAGCGCTTCTGCCAGACGCAACTTACGCGGATCTTCCTCCGCAGAACAAATAATGACTTTCAAATTGGGATGGTGTTTGCGGATGCGGCGCAGGGTTCGCAGTCCGTTCAACCGCGGCATCTGCAGATCGAGGAGAACGACGTCGGGAACGTATCCCTCTTTGAGACGGCGGAGGGCTTCGATGCCGTCCTCGGCGGTTTCGACCTGATAGCGATCAAGTTCCAACAAAAGACGCAGGTAGCGTCGCATGTCTGGGGAATCGTCGACAATCAGAATGGTGACGGCGGGCGCATTCGTTTTAGCGGTTAACATAGGGGGAACAATTCCAACGCTAAGTTGTGGACTACGCTGCCCATGCAATCACTTGCGGCCAGATCAGCGAGTCCCTCGCGAAGAAAACGACGAAGGCGTATTTACCTTCAGTGCAGGTCTTCGTCAACATCTATCCCTCGCGGCGAGGTCACGTGAATTCAATGACATGCAGGTCGTCCACAGCGCTTGTCACGAAAATGGTGCAACTCACTTCGTGAGTTGCGGCAAGACGAATTCAACCCGCCAACTGTTCCAGTTTTTAACATGGCTGTAACTTAGACGCATGTGACACCGCTCACTTCGACGCCTGTGGATAACCCGGCCCGAACGCCGGGAATAGGGCGTATCCCCTACCCTGCAAGTGAGACTACAGCCTGAGTTAGGCCGATTTCTTCGGTCCAGCTCGGGCCGCCGTGAGCGGCGATGTAAAGAGCGAGTTCGAGACGGCTCCAGACGCCAAGCTTGTCGAAGGTATTGCGCAAGTAATTTTTGACGACCTGCTCGGTGGTGCCGATCACGTCGGCGATCTCGCGGTTGGTAAGACCTTCCCAGACCAGGGTTGCGACTTGCACTTCTTTTGCGGTTAACCGATCACGTGGTTGCATGATTCTGTTTGCTCCTTCATAAACATGGCTGTCGCCAATTTGACCCGCTTGCGGCCATCGGTGATTCCGGCACGCAGAAAAAGCGTGCGGAGATGTTGTTTGACGGTGCGCGGGCTGATATTGAGTTGGGTTGCGATTTCCTTATTGCTGCAGCCTTGCACCAGCAGTTTGAGAACTTGCTCGTCGCGCTGAGTAATTTTGATTTCGCTAAGACTGGTCATCGTTCTTTCCTCGCCTCGATGCCGCTTGGGCACGTCTCAAGAAGAAGCAAGTGTTTCGCCAAAGCTTCGCCTGCGGGAAAAGCGAATCAATGCTTACGTTTGGAGACGGACCACGAGGCTGACCCTGTGTAACCAAGCTTCAGGAATGGGACTGAGAGTCCCGTTCTGGGTTTCGTGGGCTCAACTCCTCTACTTTCAAACGGATTCAGGCCGGGTTAAGGTAGACCGTGAGTAACTTTGGAATGCGGGCGACAGTTGAGTCGCCCCTGCGCCGCCAAAATCCGGAACAAGATTCAAAGTTGGTCTGAGCTGTTATGCGCGTATTGATCGTGGAAGACGAGACCCGATTGGCGGAGAACATCGCGCTGAGCTTGCGCGAGAGCGCGGGGTATGCCGTCGATGTCGCACCCGATGGCCTAGAGGGCTTGTTCCTGGCGGAATCGAACGTCTACGATCTCTTGTTGCTGGACCTGATGCTGCCGGGCATGGACGGCATGGAGTTGCTGAAACGCATCCGCAAGCTTGGGCAGCACACGCCGGTGCTAGTGGTCACGGCGCGCGACGATAAAGAGTCAGTCGTCGCCTTGCTCAATGCGGGTGCGGATGACTATCTGACCAAACCGTTTGATCTGGGAGAATTGCTGGCGCGCACCAAGGCTCTGATCCGGCGCGGCAAAGGGCAGCCATCTCCGGTGCTGGTGATTGGAGACTTACAGTTGAATACGGTGAACCGCTCCGTGGAGCGAGGCGGGCGACCGATTACGCTTACAGCGATGGAGTATCGCGTATTGGAGTATCTGGCCCATCGTCCGCGCGCGGTGGTGTCGAAGACCGAGTTGCTCGAGCATCTTTATGACTACAACTGGGAAAAGTTCAGCAACGTGATCGAGGTCTACATTTCGGGACTGCGGCGCAAATTGAATGATGGATCGGCGCGGCAGCTGATTCATACCCTGAGGGGACAGGGCTACATCCTACAGGATTAAGGAATGCTGCGAAGTTCCATTCAAAGGCGACTGATCGCGACCGTCATTTTGTCGCAAGCTTTGCTGGCGGCAGGGTTGTTGCTTGCCGGGATTTATTACACCAACCGGCGTTTGCTTTCCACGCTGGAGTTGGGCATGCAGTCCCGCGCGACCAGCGTGGCAGCGCTGGTGCGCTATACGGAAGACGACAGCGGGAAGGTGTACTTCGACGATAGCCTGGTGCCAGATTCGTTGGATCCAGAGCATCCGGACCTGTTTGCGGTCTGGACCGAGAACGGCGGCCTTCTGACCCGATCGAAGAATTGGCCTGCCGGTCTAGAGTTGGCGCCGACTGGACCTGGCTACTGGAAATTCAAGTCTGGACATGTTCCCTACCGCGCGGTCAGGCTGGCGCATCTGCCGATTCTGGACCGCGAACCCGATCTGCCGCAGATAACCCTGACGGTGGTGTATGCGGCTCCCACTTTGCGCATGCGGGAACAGGTGCGCGAGGCGGGAGTGTTTATTGCTGGCGCGAGCCTGTTGCTGCTGGTGATTACGGGCTTGCTCGCGCTGTGGGGCATTCGTCGCGGGCTGTTGCCGCTGCAGGAATTGGCGACGCAGGCGTCACTGGTTTCCGCAAATCAGTGGAAGCTGCAGGTCCCGGAAGAGGCCGAGCAGATTTCGGAGTTGCGGCCGCTGACACAATCCATGACCACGATGTTGGCGCGACTGGAGCGCTCGTTCACGCAGCAAAGAGAGTTTCTGGGAAACGCGGCGCACGAATTGAAGACTCCGGTGACAGTGTTGAAATCGACATTGCAGTCGTTGTTGCATCGCCCGCGAAGCTCGGAAGAATATCGCCTGGGGGTGGAGCAGAGCCTGGAAGATCTGGAGCGTCTGGAGCGTCTGCTGCAATGGATGTTGCGCCTGGCGCGCGCGGAACAATGGGCACACGGGGCGCTGCGGCGCGATCTGCCAGTGGTGAATCTGGGCGCAACTTGCGAAGAGGCGGTGGAGCGAATTCGTCCGCTTGCGGAAACACGCCATACCACTTTGAAGTTGATGACGAATGGAGCGGTGATGTTCCGCGCCGATCCCGAGGACTTGCAGTTGGTGTGGGTCAATCTGCTGGAGAATGCGGTGCGCTACAGTCCCGAGGGCGCTTCGGTGGAAGTCACAGTGGTGAAGAATAACGGTGGCCCGGCGCGGGTGATGTTCCAGGATCATGGAGCGGGCATCCCGAAAGCGGACCTGCCGTATGTGTTCGAACGGTTTTATCGTGGCGATCCATCGCGCGCCCGAAGCAGCGGTGGCTTCGGATTGGGGTTGGCCATCGCCAAGGCTCTGGTCGAAGCTTATGGTGGCGCAATCGCGGTGGATAGCGAGCCGGGATTGGGCACGCGCATGACGGTAGAGCTTCCGGTGGGGGATTCGTAGGCACCTCTACGGTTGAAGAGACCCGCATTTTCGGCGTTTGAAGGCGCTGTGGCGGTTCAGGTTTGCTTAATCTGCTGTGCTTCAAAATACCTTTCTCTTTGGGATTCCTGGTGAGCTTATGAAACCTCTGTTTTTGGCACTTTCGATGACACGCCGGCGATCGTTTCCGCTTTATGCCGGGATCCTGGCGGTGGCTCTGAGCGGCGGCGTATGGGCGCAAACCAATAGCCAGAACACGGTCTCGGGCGGAACGACGCAGCCCACAGACAACGCTCCTCTAACTTTGACGTTGCAGGATGCCTTGGAGCGCGCCAAGAAAATCAATCCCGATTACCACTCGGCGGTCACAGACTACGGCGTCGCCAAAGAAGACAAAGTGCAGAGCCGCGCGGCGCTGCTGCCGAACGTGAATTACAACACCTCATTCCTTTACACACAGGGCAACGGAGCAGGGTTCGTACGCTACATCGCCAACAACAGCGTGCATGAATATGTCAGCCAGGGCAATGTTCATCAGGATGTTTCATTGCAGAACTTCGCGGACTTCCGGCGCACCCAGGCTTTGGAGGCGGCGGCGAAGGCGCGAGCGGAAATCGCGGCGCGCGGACTGGTCGTCACGGTGGTTCAGGCGTACTACGGATTCGCGGTGGCGGAAAGAAAGTATGCGACCGCGCAACGGGCCGACTCCGAGGCGCAGCGCTTTCTCGATATCAGCCAGAAGCTGGAACGAGGCGGCGAAGTGGCGCACTCGGACGTAATCAAGGCACAGATTCAGCAGCAGCAACAACATCGTGATCTGCAGGAAGCGCAGCTCGAGATGAACCGCAGCCGGCTTGAGCTATCAGTGCTGGTGTTCCCGGATTTCACCGAGAACTTCACGGTAGTGGACGACCTGCAGTTGCCGGAAGCACTGCCTGCATTTCAGGAGGTACAGACTGCGGCGGCAAACAAAAATCCAGAATTGCGCGCAGCGGTAGAAACGCTGCGAGCTTCGAAGGATGAAGTGGCGGGAGCGTGGAACGGATTTCTGCCCTCGTTGAGCGTGGATTATTTTTACGGCATCGACGCCACTCACTTTGCCACCCGTCAATTCGATCCTGTAACAGGCCTGGACCTTCACAACCTGGGTTACTCGGCAATCGCGACGTTGCAACTCCCTGTATGGAATTGGGGATCGAACCGCAGCAAGCTTAAGCAGGCGACCCTGCGGCGCGATCAGGCGCGAGTAGAATTGAGCGCCACGCAGCGCGAGTTGCTGGCGAAGCTCCACAACTTTTACGAAGAAGCGCAAACCTCGCGGCAGGAATTGGAGTCGCTGAATCAATCGGCGGAACTTGCGGCCGACAGCTTGCGGCTCACCACCCTGCGCTACCAGGGCGGCGAAGCAACAGTACTCGAAGTGGTGGATGCGCAGAATACGTTGACGCAAGCGAGGAATGCTTTCAATGACGGGCAGGCACGTTTCCGGGTGGCATTGGCCACGCTGCAAACGTTGACGGGAAACTTCTAATGGAAATTCGCTCTCAGCTGTCAGCTTTCAGCGGTCAGCAAAAGTCCGGGCTTCGGGCTTCGGGCTTCGGGCTTCCGGGTCTGGCTTTGACGGCTTCCCTTTTGGCTTTGTCTTTTGTCGGTTGTTCCAAGGAACCGGCAGAGAAAGAGCCGGTCGTCCCTGTGCAAGTTGCGACCGTCGAAAAGACTTCGCTGCAGCGGACCATTGTGGCGCAGGCGATTCTTTATCCCTTGCAGCAGTCGGCGATCACTCCCAAGATCAGTGCTCCGGTGGAGAAGTATTACATCCAGCGGGCGAGCCACGTGAAGGCGGGACAACTTCTGGCGGTGCTCGAAAACCGCGATCTCTCGGCTGCGGCGGAACAGAACCGCGGCGATTATGAGCAAGCGCAGGCCGCTTATGAGACCACTACTGCAGCCAGCCTTCCTGCGGATATTCAAAAAGCGCAACTCGATGTAGACGCGGCCAAGCGCATGTATGAGGCCGAGCAGAAGGTCTACGACAGCCGGCAAGAGCTGTTCAAAGAAGGCGCGCTGCCGCGCAAGGATCTGGATCAGGCGGGCGTCGATTTCACCAATGCGAAAAACCAGTATGAGATCGCGCAGAAACATCTGGACGCGATGATGGCCGTGGAGAAGCAGCAAACGCTGAAGTCAGCCGCGGGACAACTGACATCGGCGAAGGGAAAGTATCAGGGAGCGGCGGCGCAGCTGGGGTATTCGGAGATTCACAGTCCGATCAGCGGCGTGATCGCTGATCGTCCGTTGTATCCGGGAGAAATGGCGGCGGCAGGCACGCCGCTGCTTACGGTGATGGACATTTCGCAGGTCATCGCCAAGGCGCACATTCCTCAACCGGAAGCGGCAGCGTTGAAGGTTGGCGACAAGGCGGCGATTGTGGCGGCGGGGGAAGAAGAACCGGTCGAAGGGAAAGTGACGATTATCAGTCCAGCGCTTGATCCGAACAGCACGACCGTAGAAGTGTGGGTGCAAGCCAAGAACACGAAAGAGAAGTTGAAGCCCGGGACCAGCGTACAGGTTTCGATGACGGCGCAGACGGTGCCGGATGCTCTGGCGATTCCAGCGATCGCGCTGCTCACGGGAGACGATGGCGCGACCACGGTGATGCTGGTGGATAAAGACGACAAGGCACATCAGACCCCAGTGAAGGTAGGGATCCGGCAGGGTGATCAGATTCAGATTGTCGATGGATTGAAGGCGGGTGACCGCGTTGTCGCTTCGGGCTCGTACGGTTTGCCTGATAACACGAAGATCAAAGTGGAGACTGCGGATAAAGGCGCTGACGACAAGAGCGGTGCAAAGCCCGCGGCGGGCAAGGGCGGAGATGACAAGGACGATGACAAGAAATAACCGCTCACCAGAGCTCGGGCGCTCCCCAAGTCTTTTTGCGCGACCGGCAGGAGGACGCCGGTGAAGCCTACGGCATCCGATTTCTGGTTCTCGCGCTACTCGAAGCCGATCATCTTCGTGATCCTGACACTGGCGGTGGCGGGAATTTATCTCGCCTTCACGATTCCGGTCTCGGTGTTTCCCACGACGAATTTTCCGCGCGTGTTGATCGCCGTCGATAACGGGGTGATGCCGATCGACCAGATGATGGTGACGATTACGCGTCCGCTGGAAGAGGCAGTGAATAGCGTTCCCGGGCTGCAGGAAGTGCGCTCGATTACCAGCCGCGGGTCGGCGGAAATCGATCTGTTCTTCAGCTGGGACGTTGATATGTTCCAGACGCTGCAATATGTGAACGCCGAACTGGCGCGCGTGCAGAACGAATTGCCGCCGACCGCGACGGTGGTGGCGCACCGCATGACGTTCGCCAGCTTCCCGATCATTGGGTACAGCCTGACCTCCGACAATGTGCCGCAGACCAAGCTTTGGGAGATGGCGACCTATGAGATCAAGCCGCGGCTTAACCGGCTGGACGGAGTGTCGACGGTCGTCATTCAGGGCGGGCAGGAGCCGGAGTTCCATATCATTCCCGATCCCGCGAAGCTGCTGATCGCGAATGTCACGGTTCCTGACATTCTGGAGACGATGCGGCGGACGAACCTGATCGATTCGCCGGGACTCTTCGAACAGAATCACGAGTTGGTGCTGGGTCTGATCAGCGGGCAGGTCCGGACGCCCGAAGAGATTGCGGCAACGGTGATCAAGACGACGCAGGCGGGAATTCCGGTCCGAGTGGGCGACGTGGCGACGGTGACGCCGGGGACGAAGCCGATCTACACCATCGTCACGGCGGACGGAAAGCCCGCGGTGCTGCTGAATATCAACCGGCAGCCTGACAGCAACACCGTGCAGGTGGCAGATGAAGTTCATGCGCAGGTGGCAGAACTTCAGAAGACGCTGCCGCCGGGTGTGCAGATCAAGCCGTTCTACGATCAGTCGATCATCGTCAACGATTCGATCAAGAGCGTGCGTGACGCGATTCTGTTGGGACTGGTGCTCGCGTCGATCATCCTGGTGGTGTTCCTTCGGGATTGGGGAACCTCGATTGTTGCGGGCCTGGTAATTCCGGTGACGGTAGCGGTCACCTTTATCGCGCTGAAGCTGCTGGGGCAAAGCTTCAACCTGATGACGCTGGGCGGTCTGGCGGCGGCGGTAGGGTTAGTCATCGATGATGCCATCGTCGTGGTCGAGAACATTGTTCTGCATCGCGATGCTGGCCAAGACCGTTTGCAAGCGGTGCACAGTGCGCTGCAGGAAATCACGATTCCGCTGATCGGATCGACGGTGACGCCGGTGGTGGTCTTTCTGCCGCTGATTACGATCACCGGAGTGACGGGAACTTTCTTTCGCGCCCTTGCCGTGACCATGGCGGTTTCGCTATTTACTTCGCTGGCGCTGGCGCTGACCTGGACTCCGAACCTCAGCCAATATTTCATTCGCGAGAAAAAAGGCGCCGAGGTTCCCGCGTCGGAGTCGGAAGAGGAGTCCGTAGACCGGCTGCTGGCAGTGGAAGAAGCTTCGCTCGGCCCGTTCTTCCGCAGAATTGTGGAGTTCCATCAGCGCTGGCTGCGGAGGGCGCTCGAAAAACCGTTGTGGTTAGCGGGGTTGAGCGTCGTGCTGATCGTGGTGTCTTATTTCTGCTACCGGTATTCGGGCTCTGATCTGATGCCTGAGATGGACGAGGGCGGCTTCACGCTCGACTACTACACCCCTGCGGGAACGTCGCTGCAGGAGACGAACCGCATCGTCAGCGATATGGAACACATCATCAACGCCGTGCCGGAAGTGGAGAGCACCTCGCGGCGCACTGGATTGGAGCTGGGACTCGCGGCCGTGACGGAAGCGAATCGCGGAGACATTCTCGTCAAACTGAAGAAGGATCGCGATCGCGGCATTGACGAAATTATCGAAGACATCCGCGCGAAAGTCGCGCAACAGGAACCGGCGGCGAAGGTCGAATTTGTGCAGGTGTTACAGGACATGATCGGCGATTTGACCAGCGAGCCAGAGCCGGTGCAGATCAAGTTGTTCTCGGAAAATGCGGCGCTGCTCGAAACCTGGGCTGTCAAAGTTGGAGACACCATCGGCAAGGTCAGCGGCGTCGTCGATGTGCTGAATGGAATCGAGAATACGATCAGCGGTCCGGCGGTGAATTTTCAGGTAGATCCGAGTGTGGCGGCACGCGCCGGATTCACTCCCGAAGAAGTGGCCACCGACGCGGCAGCAATTCTCGAAGGCGAGCCCGCGGCGACACCCGTAATTTCGAATGACCGGCCTTACACAGTGCGTGTTCGCTTCCCCGTGGGAAACCGCATTTCACTCGATGCGATGAAGAACACGCTGCTGACCAGTAGCAGTGGGCACACCGCGACGCTCGGAGCGCTGGCGACGATCACTGAACTGCCTCCGCAGACGGAAATCCGCAGAGAGAATCTGCAACGCAACGTTTCGATCACCGCGCGTCTGGAAGGCGTTGACCTGGGGACTGGGGTTGCCGCGGTGCAGAAGGCGATCGAAGGACTACACATGCCAGCGAGTATTCGCGTCGAGTACGGCGGCATCTACCAGCAACAGCAGAAGTCATTCCGCGATCTGGTATCGGTGTTTATCCTCGCGATTGTGCTGGTGTTCATCGTGCTGTTGTTCGAGTTCGGATCGTTTGCCGCGCCGCTGGCGATTCTCGCCTCGGCGCTGCTTTCAACTTCCGGCGTATTCATCGCGCTGCTGATCACTCGCACGACATTCAACGTGTCGTCGTTCATGGGTATCATCATGGTGGTGGGCATTGTCGCGAAAAACGGTATTCTGCTTCTCGATGCCGATCAGAAGTTCCGCAAGCTTGGTTTATCCGCGGAGGAAGCGATGCTGCAAGCCAGCCGGCGACGGTTGCGTCCGATTGTGATGACGGCATTGGCGACAATTGCCGGCATGCTGCCGCTGGCCTTCGCGATTGGCGCGGGATCGCAGATGCTGCAACCGCTGGCGATCGCAGTCATCGGAGGCATTCTGGTGTCGATGGTGTTGTCGCTGGTGATCACTCCCGCGGTTCACTACTACCTCAGCCACGAGAAGAGTGGCGAGGCGAAAGTGGACGAGCTTTCCCCGGTTGCCCCCTAAACTTCTTGGCGTTTCTCGCGGAGGAGTTCGACCGCAAAGGTGCAAACTCTTGCACACTCCGGGGTTGGGGCCCGGATGGCCGCTCGCATCTAAGCGCAAAGCTTTCAGTATCAACAGCCTGCAGACCACTCCACAGGAAATTGGTTGACGAATTGCACTACAATGGGGGACATTGGGCCACTAGGCCGGGGGTTACGCGTGCCAGCCGACGTAAAGCTAAATGGAACGACCACGCAGGATAAGCCTGTGCTGGACCGTGAAACGTTCCAACAGTTGCTGGCGGCAGCCTACGTTCTGCAAGAGCAGAACGAAAACCTACACCCCAAGCCATCGCGTCCCGATTACACCGAGGCGCTCTCCGACCTGGTGGAAATTCAAAGCCTGATTCAGACCCACCAGATTGATTTGCAGTCGGCAGCGTCGCTGATCTCGAGCCGAGTGCAGAAATTTACCGGCGCCGACGGTGCCGCGGTCGGACTGCTGAAGGAAGACGAACTCATCTACCAGTCGGCAACCGGAATTGCTTCCGATGATGGAGGTATGCCGATCGCGGCGGCCGCCAGTCTCTCGGCTCACTGTCTGGCGCGAGGACAAGCGGTTCAATCTCTGGATGCGCAGAGAGATCGCCGCATTCCCGCGGAGTTGTGCCGTCAGGCGGGTGTGCAGTCCTTCATTTCGGTGCCGGCACTTCACGATGGAAAAGTCGCGGGCGTAGTGGAGCTTCGTTTCAGCAACAAGAACGGATTCCAGGAGCAGGATGTTCGCACTTGCCAGCTAATGACGGGCCTATGGGCGGACGCGATCGCAAGATCGGCCGAACTGGAATGGAAACAGGCGCTGGCCACCGAGCGCGCGACAATGATCGAGGCACTGGAGAAAATCAAACCGCAACTGCAGCGCATCGCTGTGGAACCCCCCGGCGTGGATGAATCTGCCGCGGCAACTCGCAATCGAGTCCCGTGTCGTGCCTGACACACCCGTCGTCTGCCGCGGGTGCCGGCATCGACTTGAGGACGAAGAATCGTATTGCGGATTGTGCGGCGCGCCGCGGCCCAGTGAAGTCGCGGCCAGCGGAGATTTGCAAAGCAAGTGGGCTTCGTTATGGCATTTGAAGCAAGCGGCAGACATTCGAAAGAATGAAGCGGCGGAAGAACTCGAACGCAAGGAATCGGCCGACGCCGCCGCTCCAGCGGAATCGAAAGAAGATGTGCTCGCCTTAGAGACGGCTTCAGCAGACAGCGTCCTGGTTCTTCCAGCCGCAGAAAAGACCGGAGTCGTCACGGCATCGCCATGGAGTTCCGCTTCGCAGACGCGACGATGGCTGGATTCTGTCAATACGCCTCCCAGGAGAATTTGGCTGGCGAAGCACCGTGCGAATCTGTATCTGGCAACCGCGGCGGTTCTGCTGTTCGCGGTGATTGCCGGCTGGGGATCGCACTCGGATCCGGTTGGCGCCGCACGTCGGGGAAAAAATCCTGCACCTCCGCAATTAAACCTTTTCGAAAAAGCATTGGTCGAGCTCGGCCTGGCGGAGCCACCTCCGTCACCGGCCTATCACGGCAATCCCGACACCCGGGTTTGGGAAGATGAGCGCACCGCTCTTTATTACTGTCCCGGGGCGGACCTGTATGGCAAGACCGAGCGTGGCAAATTCAGCACACAGCGGGAAGCCCAACAGGATCAGTTCGAACCCGCCTTCCGTCATCCCTGCGATTAGTAAATTCCTGATTCCTACAGCAAAATTTTGTTCCATCTGGGGTTTGACAACTGGAAAGACCCGGAGTGCAATGAAGGGGATCGCTATGTGGGGAGAGCACTGTGTCGGAGCCTTGGGATAAAAGCAAAAAGCTTGAACTACCCAACCCGGAATTGAATCCCATGCAGAATCCAACGCTGGGGAAGAATCTGGGCCGCTGGGCACAGGTTTATTTCACGAGTCCCCCAGAAAAGCGGGAACAAGCGGTGGTAGATCTGCTGCGGGAACTCGAATCGGAGACCGATCCTCGTCCGCCGCGGCTTCAGCAAAACATTCCTTCGGTGAACCCAGTGGTGCCCCGTCTGATTTGTAAGAACTGTCAGCAGCCCAACGAACTCGACCAGAGATTTTGCGGATTGTGCGGATGGCCGTTGCGATCGGCGGATGCACCAGTGCCAGAAGCGCCGCGGGCCGCGATACCACCCATTGAGCCGCGCCGCGAACCCGAGCCTGCGTTTACACCTCTGCAAGAGACGGAAGAAAGCGACCTGCAATGGCTGCGTGAAAAAAGCCTGAGCCGTTTGGCTGATCCCGAAGAAGAGTCTTCGGGGAAGTGGAAATACATTTTGATTGCGGTGGTGCTGGTGGCAGCGGCGTTCGGGACTCTGCAGTGGGTGGCGAACCGTCCTGCAACGAACGCGCCAGCAGCGACAGCTGCTCCGGTGCAGACTGCGCAGACAAACGAAGCGGCGACTCCCGCTCCTGCGCCGACGGTATCGACGCCGCCACCGGCGGTGGCCCCAAGCGAGCCCGCGGTCGGGAAGAAGGCGCGCGTGGAGCCCTCGGTCGCAACAGCGAATGCAATTCAGGCTGCGCGAGTGGTGGGCGATGCTCCGCGGCAAGATGCGGCACTTGCTGGACAGGCGAACGCGGTAGTGGAAGGCGGAGCGCAGGAGCTGAACCTTGCGCAGGGATATCTGGAGGGAAAGCACGGAACGCGCGATCCCGCCGAAGCTGCAAAGTGGCTATGGAAAGCTGTTGCCAAACAAAATACGACGGCGGACGTTCTGCTCGCGAACCTCTACATGAGTGGGGACGGAGTCGCAAAGAGCTGCGCGCAGGCCCGGCTGCTGCTCACCGCCGCGGCGCAAAAGGGCGAGCCCACGGCGGGCGAGAAACTGCGGCAGCTTGAGTCCGCCGGCTGCCGCTGACAAGCGACCAAAATCAACTTCTATTGCTCGACTGGATGACGTCCTCGAATCGTGTGCGGATCGAGGTTCAGAATGCTACGCTCCCAAAGCTCCATGACTTCAGGCGTGGGCAGCGCTTTCGTGTCGTCGAGCTTCGTACCAGAGGGCGAGCTCGACGCGGTTCCAGAGCCCGAGCTTGTCATAGATGACGCGTAGATAGTTTTTAACGACATGCTCGGTGGTTCCAATGGCGTCGGCGACTTCACGGTTTTTGAGTCCCTGGGCGACAAGTTCGATGACTCGCTGTTCTCGTTCGCTGGGAATCCGCTTTCCGTAACGTTCGCTTCCGAACATAATTGCCTCCGATATAAGAGTGTGGCGAGTTTGACCCGCTTGATACCGCCGCTGATTCCAAACCGCAAAAACAGGCGATTGAAGTGCGCTTTGACCGTACGCTTCGCCATTCTTAATTGCCGGGCGATTTCCGTATTGTCACAACCTTGAAGTAAGAGTTCCGCAATTTGCTGCTCGCGAGGCCCTAGGCGGACAGGCTTCTCCTTCATGCTCGTTTCCCCCCCCAATGTGACGGTGGCGCCGCCGACCATTCCGCGCAGGAGTCAACCTACGGCTGGCTCTACAAAAAGCCATTTATATGAACTGTGAGAGACGGCTGATGCTTCTCCCGAAATTCATAGCATTCACACTGCCAAGTTTCAGGGAACAAAGCTGTGATCATTGAACAGCAATTTCCACAGAGCCGCGACCCACCGAGGATGCGCCGCAGCCGCTAAGGGTGCACACTTATGCAATGCCACCCGGAGCTGAAAAGAAAGATAAATGCAGGGCGACGATTTCGTGACAAGAGCGTGACTGAGTGCTAAGGCGAACACCTTAGGACAAAATTGCCGCAACGTGGGAGTGAGGGGGAAGTAATTACACTTTTTCCCGGTATTGCTATCACGCTGGCCGTGTGGGTCGCGAGCCGAGGTCGCGCTGCCTGCTAGAGGATTATTGGACGGTCAAAATTCCTGCCGTGCTGCCACCGTTCGCAGTCGCGGAAAGTTGAACGTACGTCGTAGATGAAACCTGATTCGTCAGCAGGTTCAGACTTCCGCTGGAACTTCCGGCGGGAACCGTGAAGCTGCGTGGCATCGCGGCGATGGCAGAACCTCCGGTCACAAGCGTCAAAGTCACGAGGGTATCGCTGGCGAGAATCTGACCGAACGTCACAGTGGCGGTGACGGAGGATCCACCGGCAACGTAGCCAGGGCTTAGGACCAGCAATGTAGGTGTGTTCGCGGTCACCGTCAGGGACGCCGTCTTGGTGACGCCATTGGCGGCGGCGGAGACCTGTACGGTGGTTTTGGCCGAGACAGTTTTGGTGACCAGAGTGAAGGTTGCACTCGTCGATCCGGCAGGAACTGTGACTGACGACGGAATTGAACTGACTGCAGAACTTCCGCTAGTCACGGTCAAAGTGACGGAGATGTCCGCGGCAGCGACTGCGGCCAGAGTCACGGTGCCGGTGCTGCTCCCGCCTCCGATCACTGAGTTCGGCGAGAACGAGAATGAACTCGGCGTGTTCGCGGTCACGGTCAGCGAAGCAGTTTTGGCGACACCGTTTACGGTGGCCGAAACCTGCGCGATGGTTTTGGTGGAAACGTTCGCCGTGACGACGGTGAAATTTGCGCTGATCGAGCCAGCAGGAACAGTGATGGAGGCGGGGATGGTACTCACAGCGGAGTTGCCGCTGGTGACGGTGAGAGTGACCGGAATGTCAGTAGCAGCAACGGCCACCAGAGTCACAGTGCCCGTGCTGCTAGCGCCTGCGATCACCGAGGTCGGAGAAAATTTCAAAGTGCTCGGCGTATTGGCGGTCACGGTGAGTGACGCGGTTTTCGTAGTCCCGTTGGCGATGGCCGAGACCTGAACGGTCGTCTTCGTAGAAACGTTCGCAGTCACGAGCGGGAAGGTCGCAGTCGAAGAACCGGCGAGCACCGTGACGGATGCGGGAATCGAACTGACGCCAGAGTTTCCGCTGGTCACGGTCAGTGTCACCGAAATATTTGAAACAGCCGGGGCGGTGAGAGTTACCGTGCCAGTGCTGGTGGCTCCGGCGATCACCGAGGTTGGCGAAAATTTCAGAGAGGTGAGCAGGTTCGGCGTCGCGGTGAAAGTGTTGGTCACCGTGGTGCCATTGAGCGCGACGGAAATTTTGACGGTGGTCGAGACGGTAACCGCGTTGGTCACGACACTGAACGTCGCGGTCGAACTGCCTGCGGGAACTGTCACGGATGCGGGAATGGATGCTACCGCTGTGGCCCCGCTGACGACTGTCAGAGGGACGGTGGTGTCAGAAATTGTAGGAGCGCCGAGAGTCAGAGTTCCCGTGGTAGTCAAGCCTCCCACGAGAGAGGTCGGACTGAATGTCAGCGTTTTGGGAATTTCCTGCGTGAGCGTGAGAACGGCGGTGATGTTCGATCCGCCGAAGGAGGCGGTCAGGTTCGCCGTAGTCTTGGTCGACACGCCGCTGGTGGTTACCGTGGCGGGAGCGCTGGTAGCTCCGGCCGGAATGGTTACGGTGGGAGGAACTACAGCCAGCGAGTTGTTGCTCGAAAGGTTGGCGACGGCACCGCCGGAGGGTGCAACTCCGACGAGATAGACAGTTCCAATCGAATTCGCGCCGCCCACAACGGACGTAGGATTGAGTTTGAAGTTGTAGAGCGCGGCGCTCGAATTCACGCCCGTCGCGTCGATGACGTAGAGGCCGGTGTTGCGATCACTGAGCAGAACGCGATCTTGTCCGAGATAGGGATAAACGCCCCAGTTGCCGTCAAGCTGTCCGGCATTCACCGCGCCGGGCCAGGTGTCGTAACTGCCCACAAGCACCGGGCTGCTGGGATTGGTGATATCGAAGATCAGCGTGCCCGCCTGAAACCAGGAAACGTAAAGCAGGTTGCCCATGATTTTCGGATCGTGGGGGGTAACGGCGTCAATGCCGAGAGCGCTCATAGTGAGCGTCGAGGCAACGGTCACGCTCGAGGGATTGCTGATGTTGTAGATGGTGACAAACGACGTGCCGTTCGGATTCTTCGTGCTGTATGCGAGATAGTTTCCATCGGCCGTGGCGGAGGCGCTGCTGCCATCAATGCCGGCGCTAAATGATCCCAGAAGAACGGGAGACTGGGTGGCGATGTTAGTGATGTCCCAGATATCGCACTTCCCTCCCCATCCGGCGGTGTACATCAAAGTTTCGCCAGCCGAGTTGGTCTGAATGTCGATGTCGTTCACCCACTGCGGGTCGGTGGCGGTGATGGTTGTCTTCAGCACAGGAAGCGCAGGATTGGTGACATCGAAAACTTTGATCAGCGCGGGCGCGGTCAGGTTCTGCGGGATGAAAACGAAATTTTGCCAGATCGCAACTTTGTGGGTGTTGTCGTATCCGCCGTTGGCGGAAGTGATTTGCGAAATCAATTGCGGATTGGTCGGATCAGAAACATTCACGATATGCAGGCCGCTGCCCATGTTGTCGGCAAAAAATCCGATGCCGTTCTGGACTTTAATGTCCTCCATATCGATGGGACCGCTCTGCCCGTAATAGGAGGCAAGCACGGGCGCGTCAGGGTTGGTGATGTCGTAAATCAGAACGCCATTGCGCCGCTCGGAACCGATGTAGGCGTAGTTGCCGTCTCCCCAGACTCCGGCATAGCTCTGGTAAAACCCGTAAGGATTGGCTTGCGAACGTAGAGTGGTATGAATGCCTTGCGCGTGGGCGGAAGCTACGAAACAGGTCGCAAGCAGCAGGAAAAGAGCGGTCAGCGCAAGCTTTTGTGCGACAGGATGGAAGTTCAACGCCATTCTGGAAAAGCCCCTTTTTTGCGGATCGGCCATAAAAGGGGAGAAGAATGGCCAGGTTATCCGGTTTCTCGTGCTTACAGATGCAATGGACCTGCCAAAGTCAGGCTTGCGTAATGCGTCTAACTATTAGAAAGAATGGGATTACCGCAGTTTCATTAGAGGTTACCCAGGCCACCAGGCGCAAAAGTTTGCACATGCACAGGCTTCGCAACAAATTTCACCGATTTGCCTTACACTAACTAGCTCCATCTACCCATGAAACTCTCCGTGGTCATGCCCGTGTACAACGAGCGCAATACGCTGCGCGCCGTTGTAGAACGCGTTCTCGCGGTCGAGATCGACATCGAATTGGTGTGCGTCGACGACGGTTCCCAAGACGGATCGCGGGAGATCCTGGCAGAGCTTCAGGCGCGGCATCCCCAGATGCAGGTTTTTCTGCAGCCGCACAACATGGGAAAAGGCGCCGCGCTGCGTCGCGGCATTCAGGAAGCTACCGGCGACTACGTCATCATTCAGGACGCGGATCTCGAATACGATCCGTCGGACTATCCGGCGCTGCTTGAGCCTCTTTTGCAAGGCAAGGCAGATGTGGTGTTCGGCTCGCGATTTCTGGGCGGAGCGCCCCATCGCGTTTTGTATTTCTGGCACTCGGTGGGCAACCGTGCGCTCACGCTACTTTCCAATTGCGTGACCAACGTCAACCTCAGCGACATGGAGACCTGCTACAAGGTCTTTCGTCGCGAAATCATTCAGTCGATTCCTATCGAAGAAGACCGCTTCGGATTCGAGCCCGAGATTACTGTCAAGGTGGCAAAGCGGCGACTGCGGATTTACGAAGTCGGAATCAGCTACTGGGGCAGAACCTACGAAGAAGGCAAGAAGATTGGCTGGAAAGACGGCGTACGCGCGCTCTGGTGTTTGCTCAAATATTCAATGACGGTTCCTGTGGCGGAGGGGCAGTACGCGGAGACTGCGCGTCAGGGTGCACCCGAAACTCCGAACAGCCGGTCGTCCTAAATGCGACGGCGTTCCCGCACACGTTGACTGATCTCGCTTAACGCCGCAAGCTTTGAAAGCGGCAGGTCCGGCTCAGCCATCAAAGCCATCAAGACAGCTTCAAAATCCTTTGCCATTTGCGCGATCGTCGCTTGATCGAAGAGATCAGTGCTGTATTCGAAGAAACCGGTTTGTCCGGTAGCCGCTTCGAGTTCCATGGCGAGATCGAACTTCGCGGTGCCGGTGTCGACGAATCGCGGTGGCGTGATTTTCAGATCTTTTAGCTCAAGAGCCGGAACCGCCGCCTTCAGAATGCGAAAGTTGACCTGGAAGAGCGGCATGCGCGAGGCTTCGCGCGGCGGCTTCAAGGCTTCGACCAGCTTGTCGAAGGTCAGGTCGGCGTGGTCGATAGCGCCTTGCACAACTTTGTCGACGCGCTGCATCAGCTCGCGGAACGTGGGATCGCCGGAGAGGTCGCTGCGCAAAACCAGCGTGTTCACGAAAAATCCGATGGCACCTTCGAGGCGGCGGCTGGACTTGGGCGAAACCGGCGAACCGACGGAGATGTCATCCTGGCCGGACCAGCACTTGAGAAACACGTTGAACGCGGCGCAGGTTCCCCGGAATGGAGTGGTGTTGCTGGCCTTGCTTAATGCGGCAATGTCCTTGAATTGTTGCGGCGACAGGATCATCGGATAGCGCGTGCCCCGCAGGCTGGCAATCGCCGGGCGCGGACGGTCGGTTGGCAAATTCAGCTGGGCTGCTCCGGTGAGTTGTTGTTTCCAATAAGCCGTCAGTTCTTCGAGTCTTTCTCCCTGCAAGTACCGATTCTGCCAAAGCGCGAAGTCGCTGTACTGAATGCGAGGCTCGGGCAACGTCACAGCGTTGCCCGCGAGAAAGCCCGCGTAGAGGGGCGATAGCTCTTGATACATGATCTGCGTGGAGCCGAATTCGGTGGCGATGTGATGGGCGACGTGGACCAGGAGAAATTCGTCTTCGGCGAGACGAATCAGCGCGGCACGCAGCATCAATTCGCGGGCGAAGTTGAAGGGACGAGATGCTTCCACCTTCACGATGCGGTCGGCTTCCGCGTCCTGCTCAGTTCCCTGCAGACTCCGGAGATCGTAATGCTTGAGTTCGACGTTCCACTTCTTCAGGACAACGGGGACCGGATTCCCTCCAGGAGCGAGGAAGACGGTCCGAAGGCATTCGTGGCGTCCTACGAGTGCGTTCAGGGCCTGATGGAAGGCTTCAATGTTTAGCGGTCCGCTGATCCGGCTGACGTATGGGACGTTATAAACGCCTGAGCCGGGAGTAAGTTGGTCGAGATACCATAAGCGGCGCTGGGTGAACGAGATCAGGCGGGGATCGTCGGGCTTGCGCCGTTCCAGGACCGGTTCCGTTTCGGGTTGTGCTCCAGCCGCCCCACTCATAACAACATTTCCTCTTCGAAACTGGCTTAAACTGTCAGCTTACGGCAGCCGCTTGCCTTCGCGGCAGAAACCAAAGTAATGGTGTCCGGTGTCGTGAATTGTGAGAAAAACACGTAGGCACCCGAGCAGGGATTGGTGTCGGTGGTCACTGACCGGTGAGCCATCAGGAGTAGATTAGCGCATATGCAGGAACCTGTCGGTTTCCAGTTGTCGCCGCAGCAGAAACGCATCTGGCATTTGCAGGAAAAAGGCCAGCCGTTGGCCTCGCAGATCGCTTTGGGTCTGGAAGGACCGTTCGATAGCGAGAAGTTGCGGGCTGCCCTGAAGAAAGTAGTCGAGCGGCATGAAATTTTGCGGACGGGATTTCTGCGTCCGTCGGGATTGAAGTTCGGTTTGCAAGTCGTCCACGGCAATGCCGAGCCAAAGTGGGAACAAGTGGATCTGCGCACGGTGGCGCCTGCGGAACTCGAATCCAGATTGATTCCCGTGCTGGCGGCGGGGAAACTGGACTTGACCGCCGAGAGCGGCATGTTGCACGCCTTTCTCGCGATTTTGCCTGCGAATCACGGAATCCTCGTGCTGACCCTGCCTGCGCTTTGCGCCGACCCCGCCACGCTGAAAAATTTGGTTTCCGAGTTGGTCCAGTTTTACGGAGAGGAAGTGCCCGAGGGAGCGGATCCGCTGCAATACGCGGACTACTCCGAGTGGCAGAATGAGCTGCAACAGAAGGACGACGAAGAATCGAATGCGGGAAAAGAGTATTGGGCCGGATACAAGGCGGCGCAGATTCCGGCGTTGTCTTTACCCTTCGCCCTAAAGCCCGAAACGGCCGGGGAATTTCAGGCGGAAACGGTAAGCATCGCGGTGGAGCCGCAGGTTGCCAGCTACCTGCAAGGAGCCGTCGATGCCCCTGACTTTCTGCTCTCCTGCTGGCAAACGTTTCTGTGGCGAACGACCGGACAGGCGGAAGTGGTGGTGGGATTTGTCAGCAACGGTCGCAGCCACGAGGAACTCGAAGCGGCGTTCGGCGTTTTTGCCAAACCGCTTCCTGTCTATGCGAACTTCGATGCCGACCCGACCCTGACGGAATTGATGGCGCAGACCGAGCGCGCGCGATCCGAAGCGGTCTCGCGCCAGGATTACTTCACGCTCGACGAGGGCGAGTCTCTGCCCGCGGGCTTCAGCGTGGAAGAGAAGTCCGCGGCAAAATCCGCGGGCGGCGTGACGTTCTCGGTCTTCCAGCAGCGCAGTTACGTGAATGGGTTTCAGCTGGAATTGCGTTGCCTGGTGGACTCCGGGAATTGGCAGGCGGAACTAGTATTCGATCCGGCGCGGATACGGCGCGATGTGGTGGAGACTCTGGCCCGACGTTTTGCCACGCTGCTGGCCGGTGCAGTGGCTAATCCAAATGCGGCCGTGTCGTCGCTCACGGCCATGGACGCAAAGGAGCGTCAACAGGTCGTCTCGGCTTTCAACCAAACGAAAGCGGACTTCCCGAGCGGCAAGTGCATTCATGAACTCTTTGAGCAGCAGGCGACACGTTATCCGAACCGTCCCGCGCTGCGCTGCGGCGAGCAGGAATTTTCTTACGCGCAGTTGAATTCGCGGGCGAATCAACTGGCGCACTACTTACGCAAGAATGGCGTGGGCGCCAATACGGCGGTTGGCCTCTGCGTGGAGCGCTCGGCGGAGATGATCATTGGACTGCTCGGAATTCTCAAGGCCGGCGGATGCTACGTACCGCTGGTTCCCGACAATCCCAAGGCGCGGCTCGCGCATCAGCTTGTCGAGACCAAAGCTCCGGTTATCCTCACCCAGAAAAGTCTTATCGAGAATCTTCCCGCGTTTGAAGGCAAAATCATCTGCCTCGATCGCGATGCTTCGTTATTTCAGCATGAGCCGCGCGTGAATCCGCAGGTCATGAATAGTCCGGAAGACCTGGTTTATGTGATCTACACTTCGGGTTCGACGGGAGTTCCGAAAGGTGTCGCGGTGCGCCACCGGAACCTGGTGAACTATAGCCACTTCATCCGGCGGCGACTGCAACTGGAGCAGGCAAACCAGGGACTGCACTGCGCCACGGTATCGACCATCAGCGCGGACCTGGGCAACACTTGCATCTTCCCTGCCCTGATTTCCGGCGGATGCCTGCACGTCATCGGATTCGAGATGGCGATGGCGGCGAATTTGTTTGCGGCGTATGTCGCGAAACATCCCATCGACGTATTGAAAATCACGCCGTCGCACCTGGGCACGTTGCTGAATGCTCCGGAGGGAGCGGCGGTCCTTCCGCGCAAGCACCTGGTGCTGGGCGGAGAAGCCTCGAGCTGGCATTTGATCGAGCGCATTCGCGAGGCAGGCAAGTGCGCGGTTCTGAATCACTACGGACCGACAGAAGCGACGGTCGGCTGCTGCACCTTTGCAGTCGCGGAAAACGATGTAAAAGCATGGACGCCGGCAACGGTTCCCATCGGCAAACCTATCGCCAACGACGAGGTCTATATCGTCGACCGCAATTTGCAGCCGGTTCCAGTGGGCGTTGCAGGCGAACTGTGCATTGGCGGAGCAGGACTCGCACGAGGGTACCTGAATCAGCCGGAGCAAACCGCCGAGCGTTTCATCCCGCACTCATTTTCGAAAGACTCGACCGAACGCCTCTATCGCACCGGCGATCTGGCGCGATTTCTTCCTGACGGAAACATCGAATTCCTGGGACGCATTGACCATCAAGTAAAGATTCGAGGATTCCGCGTGGAGCCAGCGGAAATTGAAGCCGCACTGCGGAAGCACGCGGGAATTCGCCAGACGGCCATTGTTCCTTACGACGATCCCAGCGGAGAGAAGCGCTTAGCTGCTTACTTCGTATCGGCGCAAGCGCTCGCACCGGAAGATCTGCGGCGATCGCTAACAGAGCAACTACCCGAGTACATGGTGCCTTCTGCTTTCGTTCGGGTCGATGAGATTCCGCTTACGGCAAACGGCAAAGTCGATCTCAAAGCCCTGCCATCGCCGGAGCATCAGGCGCCCACTGAACACAAATTTGTCGCTCCCCGCAATCCCGACGAAGAGAAACTGGTTGGTATCTGGCAGGAAGTGCTGAAGATGGATAGGGTGGGTGTGACCGACAACTTCTTCGAGTTGGGCGGACACTCGCTGCTGGCGACGCAGATCATCTCGCGCATCCGCAGCACCTTCAAAGTGCAGATGCCGCTGCACAGCTTTCTGGAGAGTCCGACGGTAGTCGGACTGGCGGAGAAACTCGGACAGTGTCCGGCGGCCGAGAGCGAAGAAGAAGAAATGGCGCGCTTGCTGCAGGAACTGGACGGGGTGTCGGATGAGGAAGCCGAGCGCTTGTTGTCGGCCGATTCTCCAGAGGGTTCGCAGGGCGGTTCGCACTCCTGAGAGATTTCATGGCATCTACTTTTGAATTGACGATTCGGCCCCGCAAGGGCTGGCAGCCGGTGGACTTCAAAGAGATCTATCTCTACCGCGAGCTGCTGGCATTCCTGGTGTGGCGCGATATCAAGATCCGCTACCGGCAAACGCTGCTCGGCGGACTCTGGGCGGTATTGCAACCGCTGATCGCCATGGCAATCTTCACTTTCGTGTTCAATCGCATGGCGGGAGTGAAGAGCGATGGGCCGCCGTATCCGCTGTTTGCTTTCGCGGGCCTCGCGCCGTGGACTTTTTTCTCGACCGCCGTCTCGCAATCGAGCAACAGCCTGGTCACCAACCAGCAACTGGTGTCGAAAGTTTATTTCCCCCGCGTGTTCATTCCTCTGGGGGCGGCTGGCGCTTTGCTGCTCGACCTATGTTTCAGCCTGGCTCTGCTCGGCGTGCTGATGATCTATTACCGCTGGCCGATCACGACCAACGTCTTCCTGTTGCCAATTTTCATTCTGGCGGCAGTGCTGTCTGCTTCGGGAATCGGATTGATTCTTTCGGCACTGAACGTCAGCTTCCGCGATGTGAAGTATGCGGTGCCGTTTCTGATCCAGATGGGAATCTTCGTGACACCGGTGATTTATCCCATCCGCTACATTCCGCAGAAGTGGCAGTTGCTGATGGGATTGAATCCCATGGCGGGCGTGGTGCTTGGCTTCCGCCATTGCCTGCTGGGAAGCGACGCCTCGTGGCAGGTGATGGGAGTTTCTCTCGGCGTAAGCGTGGTGCTCTTCGTCTCTGGACTCTTCATCTTCCGGCGGATGGAGCGCCGTTTCGCCGACATCATCTGACTATGGCGCCCATCCTCGAAATCAAAAACGTGTCGAAGGAATACCGGCTGGGCCGGGCCTTTCAGAAGACTGAAACCTTTCGCGAGCTGATGCAGCGGACGATGAGTGCGCCTCTACGCGCGCTCAGCGGATCGAATGGAAACGAACAAAGCGTGAAAGACGAACGCTTCTGGGCGCTGCGCGACATCAGCTTCGACGTGGCCGAAGGCGAAGTCGTCGGCATCATCGGGCGCAATGGCGCAGGCAAAAGCACTCTGCTGAAGGTCGTCTCGCGCATCACCGATCCTACCGACGGATTCATCAAGGTTCGCGGGCGCATGGCCAGCCTGCTCGAAGTGGGCACGGGATTTCATCCGGAGTTGACCGGTCGCGAAAACATCTTTTTAAATGGGGCCATCCTGGGGATGCGCAAGACTGAAATCGTTTCCAAGTTCGATGAGATCGTCGCCTTCGCCGAAGTCGAGAAGTTTCTCGATACACCGGTGAAACATTACTCGAGCGGTATGTATGTGCGCCTGGCATTTGCGGTGGCGGCGCACCTGAATCCCGAGATACTGATTGTCGACGAAGTGCTCGCGGTCGGCGACGTGGCCTTTCAGAAAAAATGCCTGGGCAAGATGAACGAAGTCAGCCGCGGCGGACGTACCGTCCTTTTCGTCTCGCATAACATGGCCGCGGTCGAGAATCTTTGCCGGCGCGGCGTGGTACTCGAGAAAGGCAAGCTGGTTTTCGATGGAACTTCGAAAGACGCAGTCCACCGCTACCTGAACAGCTTGGCGGGCACGCTCAACGCCGACGGACACATCGTCGATCTCAGCGGAGCTTCCGACCGGCGTTCCATGGGCGGGAAATTCCTCAAGAAGATTGAGTTCTATACCGAAGGCGACCGGCCACTGGTGGAAGGGTTGCAGATGGGCGCGCGCCTGAAAGTGCGTGTGTACTTCGATCTGCCCACCCCGACGTCGAGCTTCAATCTCGGCCTCGGCTTCAACAACATTTTCGGGCAGCGAATCTTCACCGCGCACAGCATGCTCGAACCGAATCGCTCGAGCGAGGAGCGCGTCGGTCCGACAGGTGTTCAGTTGCGACATTCCCAGCCTCACCTTGATGCCTGGCGATTACACGTTGCGTTTGTGGCTCGACATCGGGAACGCCGAAGCGGACTTGATCAACGATGCGGCGCAGATTAACGTGATCGAATCGGACTACTACGGGACCGGCAAGGTTCCTCCGACGGGAGCGTTTGTGCTGAAGCACCGCTGGTATCTGGAGCAGGCGGCGGATGCCTGATTCCTCCTAACGGGGAAACAATTCCCTTTTGGGAGAAGTTTTCTGCTTGGACTATTGGGTAGTTTGAGGGTGTAGGTTTGCCAAGATAGATCGAAGAATGTGCAAACTTTTGCATTTTTGCGACCGCCCAGCAGACTCATGTTGTTGATCATAAATGAGTTACGAATGCCGGACCTAGCGAACGATGGACCCGCGATTGCATGAGAGCTGTACGTTCTTCCCCGTTACAGGCCCCGTTTGCCCGAGAGTTCCCCTTCGGGTTTTAGGAGATCGAACCGCCAGCCACATTCCCCCGGGCTGGAAATCAATCACGCAATTGTTGCCCACTCGCGTGGAGCGATGCGTAACAGACTCAGTGTGGTCACGAAAGTAACATGCGTCGAAGCGACGAAGCTTGGGAGAATGACAATCACGTACCTTTCGAGGCTCGGGATAAGGGATGGAAAATAATGTGACGGCAGGATTTCGACTGTCCGCACAACAGGAACGAGTGTGGGCGCAGCAGCAAACCAGCGAGGGCTGCGCCGGCGCCGCGGTGTGCGCGATTGCGATTGAAGGTTCGGTCGAAGCGTCGCGCTTGCGCAGCGCCCTGGACCGAGTGGTTCGGCGTCACGAGATCCTGCGTACTGTCTTTCATCGTCAAGCGGGATTGAAGATGCCTTTCCAGGTGATTCGGGAAATGGTCGAGCCTGCTTGGAATACGGGGAGTTCGACCGGTTGGGAGAGCCTGAGAGACGAAGTGCGCCAGTCACAGTTCGATCTTGAAAACGGGCCAACTCTCAATGCGCATCTGGTGGAGCTCGCGGCGGACCGCTCGGTTCTGATCTTGAGTTTGCCCCGGTTATGCGCGGATATTCGCGGCTTGCACAACTTGCTCGCGGAACTGGGCGCCGCGTATGCCGGCAAGACTGCTGGCGAAGATCCCATGCAGTATGCGGATGTGGTCGAATGGCAGAACGAACTGCTGGAGTCCGAGGACACCCGCGCAGGGAGGGATTTCTGGCGCGATTCGTTGCGGGGACTCGATCTCGCTGAAGCAGTATCGCTTTCACTTCCCTTCGAAAACAAAGCTGCCACGGAGACGTTTATCCCGCAGGTCTGCTCATTTCTTTTGGATGCCAACGTCTTGGGGCGACTTGAAGGCGCTTGCAAGAAGCAGGGTGTTGCTCCGCAGGATTTTCTGGTGGCGTGCTGGTCTTTGCTCTTCGCGCGGCTGACGGGACGCGAAGCCATCACCATGGGATGCGCCTTCGATGGGCGCAAGTATCAGGAACTCGAAGACGCGCTCGGTGTTTTTGCGAAGACGCTTCCGGTACAGATTCTGATCAAGGCAGATCGACCTTTCGACGCGGTCCTGCAGCAGGCGCAACGATCTCTGAGCGAAGCAGGCAAGTGGCAGGAGAGTTTCGCCTGGAACAAGGTGGAAGGATTGCCCGATCCGGCAAGCCTGGTTCTGCCGCTGGAATTCGAGTACCGCGAGGCTCATGGCAAGAAATCGTACGGCGACGTTTCTTTTTCTTTCGTAAGCGTCATTGCCGATCTGGAGCGCTTCAAGCTGAAGCTATTGGCGGTGCGCGGTGAAGCGGGGTTGACGCTGGAGTTGCATTACGATGCGGCGCGTTTTGCGCAGGCTTCGATCGAGCGCATCGCCGGATATTTCCAGACTTTGCTGGCTGCCGCAGTGGCCGCGCCTGAGACTGTTGTCAGCCGTCTGCCTCTGCTGCCTGCCTCCGAACGGCAGCAACTGCTCGTCGATTGGAATCAGACCGCGGCGGCCTATCCCCAGGATCGATGCCTCCATCAGCTGTTTGAAGCGCAAGCGGCGCGCACGCCCGATCGGCTGGCATTGGTCTCGGGCGAGCAACAACTGACTTACCGCCAGTGGAACGAACAAGCAAACCAGTTGGCTCACTACCTGCGCACGCTGGGCGTCGGTCCTGATTCACTCGTCGGACTGTGCGTGGATCGCTCGGCTTCGATGATGGTGGCGTTGCTTGCCATTCTCAAAGCCGGCGGCGCCTATGTCGCACTCAATCCTGATAATCCCAAGCCGCGCCTGGCGCAACAGCTCACAGGAGCCGTCGCACTCATCACCGAAAACAAGCTGCTCGCGCAGATGCCCGAGTTCCCGGGCAAGACGCTCGCCCTCGACCGCGACGAGAAGCTCTGGTCCTCGCAGCCAGTCACGAATCCTGACCCGAAGACTACGCCCGACAGCCTGGTTTATGTGATCTACACCTCGGGTTCGACGGGCGTGCCCAAGGGAGTTGGTGTCCGCCACCGCAATCTGGTCAACTACAGCCACTTCATCACCCAGCGGCTGGGACTCGACAAGCATCCCGAAGGCCTCAGTTTCGCCACGGTTTCGACCATCGCCGCTGATCTGGGCAACACCTGCATCTATCCGGCAATGATTTCGGGCGGATGTTTGCACGTGATCGCCTATGACGTCTCGACCGATGCTGAGCAGCTGGCCAGCTACACCCAGAAGCATCCTATCGACGTGCTGAAGATTGTGCCTTCGCATCTCGAGGCCTTGCTGCACTCTGCGCAGGCGAAACAGATCCTGCCACGCAAGTATTTGCTGACCGGCGGGGAGACGCTCACGCCGAAGTTGGTCGAGAAGATTCTCGGACTCAACGCGGCGTGCGAGATTTTCAATCACTACGGGCCGACGGAAACCACAGTCGGTTCGCTGACGCTGCGCTTGAAGGACTACGACTGGAAGAACGCACAGGCAGCGAGCATTCCCATCGGACGGCCGATTGCGAACACCCAGGTTTACATCCTCGACCAGCATCTCGAGCCCGTTCCTGAAGGCGTGATTGGCGAACTCTACATTGCCGGAGCGGGTGTCACCTCTGGCTATCTGAACCAACTGGAGCGGACAGCGGAACGCTTCGTAGCGAATCCATTCTCACCAGATTCGAACGCCCGCATGTATCGCACCGGCGATCTGGCGCGCTACTTGGCCAACGGCAACGTCGAGTTTCTGGGACGGGCGGACGATCAAGTCAAGATACGCGGCTTCCGCATTGAGCTCGGAGAAATTGAATCTGTCTTATCGCAACACGCGGGAGTGAAGCAGGCGGTGGTGCTGGCGCGGCCGGATGAACGCGGCGAGAAACGGTTGCTGGGCTACGTAGTCGCACGTGATGCGAATCTGACCACCGACGGCTTACGAGCTTACTTAAAAGAACAGTTGCCGGAGTACATGGTTCCGACGGCGCTGATGCTGCTGGCGAAGCTGCCGCTGAATGCCAACGGCAAGATCGACCGCCAGGCGCTGCCCGAACCCGAGCAAGCCGCGACCAAAGCCTACGTTGCTCCCAGAACGCCCACTGAGGAACTGGTCGCTTCTATCTGGGCTGAGGTTCTGCGGCTGCCGCAGATTGGTGTGTACGAAGACTTCTTCCGCATCGGCGGACATTCGCTGCTGGCGACACAAGTCATCTCTCGGATGCGGCGGGCGCTGAATATCGAGCTGCCGTTGCGCATGCTTTTCGAGCATTCGACTGTGGCTGACCTCGCGGAGCAGATCGGCGATGTGCGCCGCAAGGAAGACGGATTGGCGACTCCTCCTATCGTTCGGGCTTCGCGCGAGCAGGCGTTGCCGCTCTCCTTCGCGCAGCAGCGGTTGTGGGTGCTCGATCAACTGGAGCCGAACAATCCTCTATACAACATTCCTCGCACGTTGCGGATGAAAGGCGAGCTGAATGTTGGCGCGCTTGAGAAGGCGCTCAACGAGATTCTCCGCAGGCATGAGTCGCAGCGCACCACTTTCGCGGTGAAGGACGGGCATCCGGTGCAAATCATTGCCCCGTCGATCACGATCGCTCTGCACCCAGAAGATCTCACGTCGCATCCGGAACCGCAGCGCGAGGCGGAAGCCCGGCGGCTTGGAATCGAAGAAGCACAACGGCCCTTCGATTTGTCGAAGGGTCCGCTGGTGCGTGCACGCCTGCTGCGATTGTCGGACGAAGATCACATTTTGCTGCTCACCATGCATCACATCGTGAGCGATGCCTGGTCGGCGGCGATTGCGCTTTCCGAGTTGTGCGCGCTGTACGAGGCCTTCTCAACCGGTAAGCCCTCGCCGCTTCCGGAACTGGTTGTGCAATACGGCGACTATGCGGCGTGGCAGCGGAACTGGTTTCAGGGACCAGTTCTCGAAAAGCAGATCAATTACTGGAAAAAGCAGCTAGCGGGCGCGCCTCCATTGCTCGATCTGCCGACGGACCGGCAGCGTCCCGAGGTGCGGACATTTCAGGGAGCGTTCGAATCAATCCCACTCTCGTCCGATGTCGCAGCATCGCTGAAGAAATTCAGTCAACAGGAAGGCGTCACATTGTTCATGACGCTGCTGGCGGGCTTTCAGACATTGCTGTCGCGCTACTCAGGCCAGGAGCAGATCGTTCTCGGTACTGATGTAGCCAATCGCACGACGACCGAGACCGAGCGGATGATGGGATTCTTCATCAATCTTCTGGCCGTGCGGACCGATCTCTCGGGAAATCCCACGTTCCGCGACTTGCTCGGGCGTGTTCGAGAAGTCGCGCTCGGCGCCTATGCGCATCAGGACATGCCATTCGACAAACTGGTGGAAGAACTGCAGCCGGAGCGCAGCCTGGGGCACAATCCGCTGGTGCAGGCGCTGTTCGTCATGCAAAACACGCCCCGACAGAAGCAGGGATGGCCGGGACTGAAGCTTTTTCCGTTCCCCACGCCGATTACGCGTTCGAAGTTTGATCTTGCGGTCTTTATGGTGGAGAGCAACGAGGGACTGAGCGGTGACTGGCTGTACAGTACGGACCTCTTCGAGCGCAGCACGATTTTGCGCGTCGCTAAACAGTTCGAAACTTTACTGGGCAATGCCGTCGCGCAACCGGACAGCCGGCTGACAGCGCTTGATTTCTTGACTGCGCAAGAGCGTCAGAAATCGGATGCGGAAAAGAAAGAGCGCAAGCAATCGCAGCTGAAGAAATTGATGACCATCGAGCCTAAAGCGGCGAGCCTGACAGGCAAGAAGGAGTAGGAGCAGATGGAAAAGCAGTCGACTGCGGGCTTCTGGCTTTCTCCGCAGCAGAAATATGTCTGGTCGTGGCCGCGGCAACAGCATATGGTCTGTGCGGTCGAGATCGATGGCGCGCTGCAAGAAGCCGATCTGCGCGGAGCGCTGCAGACGGTAATCGCCCGGCATGAAATTTTGCGGACCGTGTTTGTGCGCCAGTCGGGGATGAAGGTTCCCTTCCAGGTAGTTCAGGAAAACCTGGAGCCGGCGTGGCAAAGAATCGATCTTCGCAGCGCCTCTCCTGAGAAACAAATCACGGAAATCGTTCGCACGGCACAGACTGCCAGCATGAATCTTGAAGCTGGGCCTGTCGTCCATGCGACTCTGGCGCAACTCTCGGACAGCCGCTGGACGCTGATTCTAAGTTTGCCAGCGCTATCGAGCGATTTCCGTTCACTGCGGAATCTGGTTCAGGAAATCGGCGCGGTCTATGCCGGCGAAGTTGAAAAGCTGAATTCCGAGCCCTTGCGTTATGTCCAGTTTGCGCAGTGGCAGAGCGAACTGCTCGCGTCTGGGGACGAAGCCGCGCAAAAAGCCAGAGAAACCTGGACGAAGTTTGCGGTTGCGGATTCGCTCGCGTTCCCAAAAGAAATTCGCAATCCCACGCAAGAATCTGGTGCCGATGGATGCGTGACTATACAGCTCAATCTCGCATTGTTGAAGCAAACCGAGGCCATCGCAGCTAAGCACGATACTCCGGTGGGCAATGTCTTATTGAGCGGTTGGCAATCACTGGTGTGGCGACTCACTGGCATTGCAAATTTTGCGGTCGGCGTGTTCTTGGATGGGCGCGAATACGAAGAGTTGCAGGACGCGATGGGAAACATCGGCAAGACTCTGCCGGTGCCGGCGAGGTTTGACGGCGATTTCCGTTTCTCCGAAGTGCTCCAATCGACGAGCGATGCGGTCAAGCAGGCAACCGAGTGGCAGGAACACTATGCTCCGGGGGAAGTCGAGTTGCCGGTGGGCTTTGAATTTCGGGAACTCTCTCCCGCTCACGCGTTCAAGAAGGCGACGTTCCGCATGGAGCGCGCCACGACCGCAGTGGAGGGCTTCAAGCTGAAGCTGATGGCGGTGCGCGGTGAAGCGGGGTTGACGCTGGAATTCCATTACGATGCGGCGCGTTTTGCGCAGGCTTCGATCGAGCGCATCGCCGGATATTTCCAGACTTTGCTGGCTGCCGCAGTGGCCGCGCCTGAGACTGTTGTCAGCCGTCTGCCTCTGCTGCCGGAGTCCGAACGGCAGCAACTGCTCGTCGAGTGGAATCAGACCGCGGCTGCTTATCCTCAGGATCGCTGCCTCCATCAGCTGTTTGAAGCACAAGCCACGCGCACGCCCGATCGGCTGGCATTGGTCTCGGGCGAGCAACAACTGACTTACCGCCAGTGGAACGAACAAGCGAACCAGTTGGCTCACTACCTGCGCACGCTGGGAGTTGGTCCCGATTCACTCGTCGGACTGTGCGTGGATCGCTCGGCCTCGATGATGGTGGCATTGCTTGCCATTCTCAAAGCCGGCGGCGCCTATGTCGCACTCAATCCTGATAATCCCAAGCCGCGCCTGGCGCAACAGCTCTCAGGAACCGTCGCACTCATCACCGAAAACAAGCTGCTCGCGCAGATGCCCGAGTTCCCGGGCAAGACGCTCGCCCTCGACCGCGACGAGAAGCTCTGGTCCTCGCAGCCAGTCACGAATCCTGACCCGAAGACTACGCCCGACAACCTGGTCTATGTGATCTACACCTCGGGTTCGACGGGCGTGCCCAAGGGAGTTGGTGTCCGCCACCGCAATCTGGTCAACTACAGCCACTTCATCACCCAGCGGCTGGGACTCGACAAGCATCCCGAAGGCCTCAGTTTCGCCACGGTTTCGACCATCGCCGCTGATCTGGGCAACACCTGCATTTATCCGGCAATGGTTTCGGGCGGATGCCTGCACGTGATCGCCTATGACGTCTCGACCGATGCTGAACGGCTGGCCAGCTACACCCAGAAGCATCCTATCGACGTGCTGAAGATTGTGCCTTCGCATCTCGAGGCCTTGCTGCACTCTGCGCAGGCGAAACAGATCCTGCCACGCAAGTATTTGCTGACCGGCGGGGAGACGCTCACGCCGAAGTTGGTCGAGAAGATTCTCGGACTCAACGCGGCGTGCGAGATTTTCAATCACTACGGGCCGACGGAAACCACAGTCGGTTCGCTGACGCTGCGCTTGAAGGACTACGACTGGAAGAACGCACAGGCAGCGAGCATTCCCATCGGACGGCCGATTGCGAACACCCAGGTTTACATCCTCGACCAGCATCTCGAGCCCGTTCCTGAAGGCGTGATTGGCGAACTCTACATTGCCGGAGCCGGTGTCACCTCTGGCTATCTGAACCAACTGGAGCGGACAGCGGAACGCTTCCTACCGAATCCATTGTCACCGGACGCCAATGAACGCATGTATCGCACCGGCGATCTGGCGCGCTACTTGGCCAACGGCAACGTCGAGTTTCTGGGACGGGCGGATGATCAAGTCAAGATACGCGGCTTCCGCATTGAGCTCGGAGAAATCGAAACGGTCTTATCGCAACACGCGGGAGTGAAGCAGGCGGTGGTGCTGGCGCGGCCGGATGAACGCGGCGAGAAACGGTTGCTGGGCTACGTAGTCGCACGTGATGCGAATCTGACCACCGACGGCTTACGAGCTTACTTAAAAGAACAGTTGCCGGAGTACATGGTTCCGACGGCGCTGATGCTGCTGGCGAAGCTGCCGCTGAATGCCAACGGCAAGATCGACCGCCAGGCGCTGCCCGAACCCGAGCAGGCACAGACCAAAGCCTACGTTGCTCCCAGAACGCCCACCGAGGAATTGGTTGCTTCCATCTGGCAAGAAGTCCTGCGACGCGACCGGGTCAGTACCGAAGACAATTTCTTCGACCTCGGTGGACATTCGCTGATGGCAACGCAGATTGTTTCGCGCATTCGAGAGAAGTTTCATGTCGAACTGGCCATGCGCATTTTGTTCGAAAAACCTACGATCAGTGGACTGGCCCAGGCGATCGAAGGGGCCCAGCAGGATGGGTCCGAAAGCGCCGAACCCGCTATCGTTCCGGTGGCCCGCGAAGCCTACCGTGCGCGCAGTTCCTAGAACGATTTACAAACGCCCACGGATGGCAAAGATTGGAGAATGAGCAGCACAAGCGACATAGAATCGGATCGGACCTTGTCACCTCCCCTCGGCTAAGAGAATTCCCCGTCCGAACGGTCCGCCTGAAAGTTGCAAAACTTTGCACCTATCGGCTCCCCCGCCGATGAACCAACAGGCTCAACGTCTTTTAAGTTAAAGAATTCAGGAAGTTTGTCCGTGAGTCATACTGCCGGGGAGTCCCGGAGCCGCAGGCACATTGGCAGAGGAAATGCACATTTTTACCCCAGACGTGAACGGATCTGGCCATATGGCGGAGACTGAGCAGGGGTGCGCTTTGGAGCAGACGCTCGTCGAGTGGAACCGCACCGAGGCGGACTACCCTCGGGAAGCGTGCGTCCACCAGCTGCTCGAGGCCCAGGCGCGGCGTTCACCTCAGGCCGTTGCGGTTGAGTTTGGGGAGCGGTCGCTCACCTACGCAGAGCTGAATCTGCGGGCAAATCAGTTGGCTCGCCTTCTGCAGCAGCGGGGCGTAGGCCGCGAGACCCTCGTCGGCGTTTGCCTCGAGCGATCGCTCGAAATGGTTGTGGCGCTGCTGGGAATCCTCAAAGCCGGAGGAGCCTACGTTCCTCTCGATCCCGCCTATCCCACGGATCGCATCCAGCACGTGCTTGACGACGCTCATGTGCGCCTGTTGATTACGCAGACTGAGCTGATGAAGCAGTTACCGACATCCGCTAAAACCATCTGCCTTGATCCGCAGTGGAAAGCGCTTGATGGGCAAAGCACGGATGCGGCCGTATCGGATGTAACTTCACGCAATTTGGCTTATGTGATTTACACCTCGGGCTCGACGGGGAAGCCAAAGGGTGTACAGCTCGAGCATCGCGGCGTGGTGAATTTTCTTTGCTCGATGCAAAAGCAGCCAGGTTTTGCGCAGGAAGATGTGTTGGTCGCAGTAACCACGTTGTCGTTCGACATCGCCGGACTCGAAATGTATCTGCCGCTGCTTTCGGGCGGGCGGATCGTGGTTGCTCCGCGAGAAGCTACTTATGACGGGCGCCTGTTGTCGGAACTGATCAAGAAGTCGAAAGCCACGTTGATTCAGGCGACTCCGGCAACCTGGCGGCTCTTGTTCGAATCGGGATGGCGCGGCGACCGCAACCTGAAAGTGTTAGTCGGCGGAGAAGCATTGCCAGCAGAACTCGCGCACGAACTGGTGGCGCGGTGCGGCGAAGTCTGGAACATGTATGGCCCGACCGAGACCACAATCTGGTCGTCGGTGTATCGGGTGCAAGGAGATGAAGGACGCATTCTCCCCATCGGACGGCCGATTGCCAATACCACCTTCTACATTCTGGATGACACACGGCAACCGGTTCCCATCGGCAGCGAGGGCGAGCTTTATATCGGAGGCGAAGGGCTTGCGCGCGGATATTTCGAGCGTCCGGAACTGACGGCGGAGAAGTTTGTGCCCGATCCCTTCAGTGCGCTCCCACAAGCTCGTATGTACCGCACGGGAGACTTGGCGCGATTTCGCGAAGACGGCAACGTCGAATATCTCGGACGCCTCGATCATCAGGTAAAGATTCGCGGCTTCCGCATCGAATTGGGAGAAATTGAGGCGGTGCTCGACCAGCATGCTGATGTTCTGCGCTCGGTGGTCATGGCGCGCGAAGAAAGTTCCGGTGACAAACGGCTGGTAGCTTACGTGGTTTGCGATGCGGAAAGCACCGTGAGTTCGGCGGAGTTGCGCGAGCATGCGCGCAAGCAATTGCCGGATTACATGATTCCTTCGGCGGTCGTCCAACTGGCCACATTGCCCTTAACACCCAACGGCAAAGTGGACCGTAAGGCTCTGCCAGCACCGAAAGCTACGGACTTTGCTTCCGATGTGAACTATGTCGCCCCACGTGATCCGGTGGAGTTGAAGCTGACGACACTGTGGGAAGAGACGCTGGGAATTCGTCCGATTGGGGTCAAGACTAGCTTCTTCGATCTTGGTGGACGCTCATTGCTGGCGGCCCGGCTCTTCACCAAGATTTCGCACGCGTTCGGTCACGACCTGCCTTTGGCGACTCTGTTCCGCGCTCCTACTATCGAGAAACTCGCGCAAGAACTGCGCGACGCTTCTTCTAAGCCTGCGTACGTGTCGCTGGTGACGATTCAGCCGCTGGGTGCGAAACCTCCATTCTTCTGCGTGCATGGTGGGGCGGGAAGCACTCTATTTCTGCACCGGCTGTCGCGCGAAATGGGATTCGATCAACCTTTCTACGGCTTGGAACCCGAGGGCCTCGATGGACGCCGAGTGAGTCGCACCACGGTCGAGCAGATGGCGACGCACTATCTATCGGAAATCCGCAAAGTACAGCCGATGGGTCCCTACTTTCTCGGAGGCTACTGTTTCGGCGGCGTGGTGGCTTTCGAAATGGCGCAGCAGCTTCGGCAGCAAGGGCAGCAGTCGGTCCTGGTTGCCATGTTCAGCGCGCCTCTACGCTTTCACCGCCTGATTCCGCATCATGAGAACAAAGCCACTCCCTCGGAGCGGTCGATTCGCGCACGCTCTTCACTCATGGATGCGTTTCGATGGCGATATCGGTCGCTCGTTCGGACGCTGCGCTCGCGCCTGCACATGGGGACTTGCGAATTGTTTCTGGCGCTCGGTCTTCCGATTCCACAATCGTTGCGCACCATGTACGTAGTGCGCATGATCAACACGACAGAATCGAGGTACGCCCCCAAGCCATATTCGGGAACCATCACTCTGTTTCGCGGGCGGGGCCTCTATGAAGACGATCCCAACATGGGTTGGGACGGCCTGGCAGCGAGGCTGGAAAATTACGAAATCGGCAGCGGCGGCTTGCGTTCCCGCCGCGACATCATGAACGAACCGCTGGTGGGATTGCTGGCAGCGCAGCTAGACGCCTGCATGGCAAAAACAATGGCGGAAGAGAATGAGACCAGATCGGGCGAAAGCCGGGTGGCTGCCGCCGGTCCCACGGGCCGTGCGGGCAATTAAAGTTTCGAAGGAGATAGCTGTGGATAAGACCGCGAGTTCACCGAAAAAGAGTTTGGGAGCGATCCGCCGCAAGGCTGTCGATCTCGCTAATTTCAATCCTGTGAAGGAAAGCCAGTTTGGCGAGCAAGCTTTGCCGCTAGTGATGGAGCCGGCCGCGGACCAGGTCGATCTGGCCGACTGGGCGCGCACGAATCGTGACTACATCGAGCAAAAGCTCGGGCAACACGGCGGCGTCTTGTTCCGTGGCTTTGGCCTCAGGAACCCGCAGGATTTTGAGCGCGTGGCCGGCTCCATTTGCCGCGAACTCTACTCCGAGTACGGGGACCTGCCCCGCGAAGGCGTCGCCGGAAAGGTCTACACATCGACTCCTTATCCGGAAGACAAGTCAATTCTTTACCACAACGAGAGCTCGCACATGAGCCGTTGGCCCAGCAAAATTAATTTCTTCTGCGTCACCGTGGCCAAGGAAGGCGGAGCTACGCCGGTGGTCGATTGCCGCAAGGTTTATCAAGGACTCGATCCCAAAGTGCGGCAGAAGTTCGAGCAGCAGGGATTGACTTATCTGCGCAATTTCTCCGAAGGGCTGGACGTCAGCTGGCAACGCTTCTTCGGAACCGAAGACAAGTCGATCGTTGAAAATTCTTGCCGACAGGCAGGCATGACCTGCGAGTGGCATGGCAAAGATGAATTGCGTATTCGCCAGAAGTGCCGGGCGGTGTTGAGACATCCGGTCACTGGAGATATGTCGTTCTTCAACCAGGTGCAGTTGCATCACGTGCACTGCCTGGAGCCGGAAGTGCGGCAATCGCTACTGTCGATTTTCAAGCGCGACGACTTGCCGCGGCACGTCTTCTACGGCGACGGCTCTCCGATTGAAGACTCAGTCATGGATCATGTCGGCGAAGTCTATGAGAAAAATGCTGTCCGCTTTCAATGGCAGCAGGGCGACATGATCAGCCTCGACAATATGCTCGTGGCTCATGCCCGCGATCCGTATGTCGGTCCGCGGAAAATCGTCGTCGCACTGGGTGACATGGTCGATGGAGCGCAACTCGACCAAGCTGCCGGGGTTCACGCGTAGAAGTTTCCTCGCGAATCAGAAATTGAAGGTTGTTTTGTACACATGAAAAGCGATAGCCAGTACGGAACCAAAATGGCGCCGGGCGCGCCCGACGCGAACGCGGAACAAGTCTACGTGTTCCCGGTCACCTTCGCGCAACAGCGTCTCTGGTTCCTCGATCAGCTCCAGCCCGATTCCGCGTCTTATAACGTCGCCTGGTCGATTCAAATCAAGGGACAGCTCGAAGTACAGGCGCTCGAGCGCAGCTTGAGCGAGATTGTTCGCCGGCATGAAATCCTGCGCACAGTTTTTGCGGAAGAGCACGGTGAGGCCGTCCAGAAAGTGTGCGCGGCTCGCTGCGTCCCGATGCCGGTGGTCGATCTCCGTTCACATGTGAAAGCCGCCGACGAAGCGCAAGCCATGGCGGCGCGCGAGGCGCAGCAGCCACTAGATTTGAAAAACGGCCCTCTCGTGCGGGCACGTTTGCTGCAATTGGCGGAAGATGAGCACGTCCTTCTGCTCACGCTGCACCACATCATTTTTGACGGCTGGTCGCGGCGCATTTTTGTGCAGGAACTGGCGTCCCTTTATGAAGCTTTTCGCGACGGAAAGCCTTCTCCGCTGGCTGAGCTCCCGCTGCAGTACGCGGACTACGCAGTGTGGCAGCGCCGGCATTTCCAAGGAAAGAATCTTGACAAGCAGTTGACGTACTGGAAGACGCAACTGGCGGGAGCGCCCGCGAGTCTCGATTTGCCGACCGACCGACCTCGCCCCGCTGTGCAGAGTTTCCGCGGCGCGGTCAAATCGCTCGCGCTTCCTCTGGAGCTCACTGAACGATTGAATCACATGAGCCGTCAGCACAACGTGACGCCGTTCATGGTGCTACTGGCCGCGTTCCAGACATTACTCTCGCGATACAGCGGGCAAGAAGACATTCTGGTAGGAACTCCGATTGCCAACCGCAATCGCGCCGAGATCGAGGGGCTGATCGGATTTTTCGCCAACACGCTGGTGCTGCGCACAAAGATTCCGGCTAGCATGCCCTTCGGAGATCTCCTATCGCGGGTGAAGGAATCCGCTTTGGGAGCGTACGCGCACCAGGATATTCCCTTCGAGAAACTGGTCGAGGAACTTCGTCCCGAGCGCAGCCTGAGTCACAATCCGCTTTTCCAGGTGTTGTTCTCGTTGCAGAACGCGCCAAGACAGGCCTTCGAGCTCGCCGGATTGCAATTGAAACCGCTGGAGGTTGCCGGCAGCACTGCGAAATTCGATCTCTCGTTGTTCCTCGTGGAGACCCCGTCCGGGCTGCGCGGGCGGATGGAGTACAACACGGACTTGTACGACGAGGCGACGATTGGGCGCATGCTGGAGCATTACCAGGTGCTGCTTGAAGCCGCGGTCGCCAATCCTGCATTGCCAGTTTCCGAGTTGCCGTTGCTCACGCGCGGTGAGCGCCAGCAGTTGCTGGTCGATTGGAACGCCACCGACTTCGACTATCCTCGCGAGCTTTGTCTGCACGAGTTGTTCGAACAGCAGGTTGAGCGCGCGCCTGACGCGGTTGCCTGCGTGCATGACGGCCAGTCGCTGACCTATGCCGAGCTCAATCAGCGCGCGAACCAGCTGGCACACTTCCTCAAGCAGCGCGGCGTTGGTCCGGGACAGCGCATTGGCCTCTACGTCGAGCGGTCTTTGATGATGATGGTCGGCCTGCTCGGCATTCAGAAGTCGGGCGCGGCCTATGTGCCGCTCGATCCGTCGTATCCGGCTGAGCGTTTGCGTTTGACCCTCGATGACGCACAGGTGCCCGTGCTTTTGACCCAGCAGTCGTTGTCATCGTCCATGCCAGAGCATCAGGCGGAAGTCGTCTGCCTCGATGCTGACTGGGCAAAAATCGCCGCGCACAGTACCTCGAACCCCAAGAGCGGCGCCACTCCGGAAGACCTGGTCTATGTGATCTTCACCTCGGGCTCCACGGGACGTCCCAAGGGCGTGCAGGTGCCGCACCGGGCGGTCGTCAACCTGATGACGTTCATGGCTTCCGAGTTGCGCATGGGCCCGGACGACGTCTTTCCTGCGCTGGCTTCGTTTGCCTTCGACATGTGCATTCCCGAGCTCTATCTGGCGCTGGTCTCGGGCGGACGTGTCATCATCGGTGACAAGCATCTGGCAGCCAACGGAGAAGCGCTGGCCGAAGTGCTGCGCGCGACCGGCGCGACGATTGTTCATGCCACGCCGACGACCTGGAATCTGCTGCTTGAAGCCGGATTCACGGGCAAAGGCCTGAAGCGCGTGATCGGCGCCGAGGCTCTGCCACGCGAGTTGTGCACGCGCCTGCTCGAGGCCGACGCCTCGCTCTACAACTTCTACGGACCGACGGAAACCACCGTCTGGTCGGCCTTCCATCACTTCCGCTCGCCCGAGGAACCGATCGTTGTCGGACGTCCGCTGGCGAACACGCAGATCTATATCCTCGATGCGCATGGACAGCCGGTGCCGGTCGGCGTGCCCGGCGAGATTCACATCGCGGGCGACGGCGTGACTTGCGGATACCTGAATCGTCCTGAGCTGACCGCTGAAAAGTTCGTTCATGACCCGTTCTCTTCGAACCCGAACGCGAAGATGTACCGCACCGGCGATCTGGGCCGCTTTCTGCCCGACGGACGCATCGACTTCGATGGCCGCATCGACAATCAGGTCAAGGTTCGCGGCTATCGCATCGAGTTGGGCGAGATCGAGACGGTACTGGGACAACATCCCTCCGTTCAGGAATGCGTGGTCATCGCGCGGGAAGATGTCCCGGGCGACAAGCGCTTAGTCGGATACGTGGTGCCAGTGGCCGGCCAGTCACCGAACGTGACCGAACTGCGCGCGTGGGTGAAAGAGCGGGTGCCGGAGTACATGACCCCGGTCGCCTTCGTCACACTCGAGCGCTTTCCGTTGTCGCCGAACGGCAAAGTCGACCGCAAGAACCTGCCGGCGCCCGACTACGTCCGGCCCGAGTTGGGACGCGACTATCTCGAAGCCCGCACTCCGGCGGAAGAAGTGATTGCCGGCATCTGGGCCGAGGTGCTGAAGCTCGATCAGGTTGGCATTGAAGATGACTTCTTCGAGCTGGGCGGACACTCGCTGCTGGCGACCCAGGTGGTCTCGCGCATCCGCCAGGCGTTTCAGGTGGAGTTGCCGCTGCGCGCCATGTTCGAAGCCCCGACGGTGGCAGGACTGGCGGAGCGCACCGAAATCCTGCAGCGCCAGAAGCAGGGACTCGCAGTCACCGCCGATGACACGGGTCTCGCGCGACGAGCCCTTGCCGCTTTCGTTCGCGCAGCAGCGCTTGTGGTTCCTCGATCAACTGGAGCCGAACAATCCGCTCTACAACGTGCCGCACATCGTGCGCCTGCGGGGAGCGCTTGACGCCGCGGTGCTGGAAAAGACCTTGAACGAAATCGTGCGCCGCCATGAAACCTTGCGCACGCGCTTTGACTCGATCGATGACCAACCGGTGCAGGTGATCGCGCCCGCGCTGACGCTGCCGCTCGCCGTCACCGACCTCACTTCGCTCCCCGAGAACGAACGCGAGGACGAAGCTCGCAAGCGGGCGATGGACGAAGTCAAGACACCATTCAACCTGTCAACCGGACCGCTGCTGCGGGCCTCGCTGATCAAGCTTGCCGACGACGATCATGTGCTGATTCTGAACACGCATCACATCATCAGCGACCGCTGGTCGCTGGGAGTGCTGTCGCAGGAACTGGCGGCATTGTACGAAGCATATCTCGCAGACAAACCCTCGCCGTTACCAGACCTCGCGATCCAGTATGCGGACTACGCGGTCTGGCAGCGTCAGTACCTTTCGGGCACAACACTCGACCAGCAACTCGACTACTGGAAACAACAGTTGGCCGGCGCTCCACCCACTCTTGACCTTCCCACCGACCGGCCCAGACAGGCGATCCAAACTTTTCATGGCGCGCAGAAAGCCGTGCTCTTGCCGACGAGCATCGTCAACGGCCTGAAGGCACTGAGCCAGAAGCACGGCGTCACCTTCTACATGACTCTGCTCGCCGCGTTTGACGTGCTGCTCGCCCGGCATTCTGGTCAAACTGACATCGTTGTCGGTTCGCCGATCGCCGGACGCAACCGTGCGGAGATCGAAAAGCAGATTGGATTCTTCGTCAACACGCTAGTCCTACGAACCGATGTTTCCGCTGATCCCAAATTCAGCGAATTACTGCGCACAGTGCGCGACACCGCCATGGGCGCATATGCACATCAGGAACTGCCCTTCGAAAAACTCGTCGAAGAGATGGCTCCGGTGCGCGATCTCAGCCGGAATCCGCTATTCCAGGTGATGATGATTTTGCAGAACCTGCCGACAGCCGGACAGAAGATGGCCGAGCTCACGGTCGATCCCTTTCCGGCGACAAGCGGCACTTCGAAATTCGACCTGACACTGATCCTCTCCGAACGACCTGACGGATTGCGAGCGGCGTTCGAGTACAACACCGATCTGTTCGATGCCGCGACCATCGACCGATTCGTCGAGCACTTCCAGATTCTATTGGAAGGCGTAATCGCCGATTCTGAGCAAACTGTTTCTGAATTGCCAATGCTCAGCGGCGCAGAACGCGAGCAGATGCTGGTCGACTGGAATGCGACGGCGGCGGAATATCCGCAGACGACGCTTCCCGCGCTTTTTGCCGAGCAAGCGAACAGGCAGCCTCAACAGATTGCAGTGGTTTCCGGAACACAGCAGATCAGCTATTCCGAGCTGAACACGCGCTCGAACCAGTTAGCGCGTTATTTGCAAAAGAAGGGAATCGGTCCAGAAGTGCTGGTCGGACTTTGCGTCGAACGCTCAGTCGACATGATGGTCGCGCTGCTCGGCATTCTCAAGGCGGGCGGCGCTTACGTACCACTCGATCCTGCTTATCCCAAAGACCGCATCGCCTACATTCTTGAAGATGCAAAGTCTCCGCTTCTGATCACGCAATCGTCACTGCTCGCGACTTTGCCGCATCATTCCGCGCGCACCATTCAACTCGACACGGATTGGGAAACGATCTGCCGCGAAGAAAGCGCGGATTTCGAGAGCCCTGCTGCCTCACGCAATCTGGCTTATGTTCTTTACACCTCAGGTTCGACGGGAAAGCCCAAAGGTGTACAGATCGAACATCGCAGCCTGGTAAATTTCCTGACCAGCATGCAGGGGGAACCCGGGCTCAGGGCGCAAGATACCCTGCTCGCCGTCACCACTCTCTCTTTTGATATTGCTGGCCTCGAGCTCTATCTGCCCCTGATCACCGGGGCAAAGGTCGTACTGGCCTCGCGCGACGAGGCGGCCGACGGCGAGCAACTGCTGCAGCTTCTGAAAACATCCAAACCAACTCTGATACAGGCCACGCCAGCGACCTGGCGCATGCTGATCGACGCTGGCTGGACCGGAACGCCGACGCTAACGGCGTTGTGCGGTGGTGAGGCGCTGCCTCCCGAGCTTGCGAACCAGTTGTTGCCGCGTTGCCGCCAACTCTGGAATATGTACGGGCCGACCGAGACCACGATCTGGTCCACGCTATACTGTGTGAAGTCTCCTCTGGCCTCAGTAGCCCCAATTGGCCGACCCATGGCCAACACCGCGCTGTACATCCTCGATGCGCAGCGGCAACCGGTTCCCATGGGCGCGGTCGGGGAACTCTATATCGGTGGAGACGGTTTGGCCCGAGGGTATTTCCATCGTCCCGACCTGACGTCGGAGCGGTTCATCGCTGATCCTTTCCGCGCAGCGGACGACGCGCGCATTTATAAGACGGGGGACCTGGCGCGCTATCTTCCCGACGGCAATGTCCAATATTTAGGACGCACCGATTTCCAAGTTAAGGTGCGCGGCTTCCGCATCGAGCTGGGAGAAATTGAAGCCGTTCTCGCGCAACACTCATCCGTTCAACAGGGAGTTGTGGTCGTCCGCGAAGACGTTCCAGGCGATAAACGGCTGGTGGGATATGTTGTTCCGAAAGCGTGGCAAGAGCCTACGGCAGCCGAGTTGCGTTCGTTCCTGAAAGACAGTTTGCCGGAGTACATGGTGCCTGGGGCGTTCGTCACGCTGGAAGCGTTGCCTCTGACGCCAAATGGCAAGATCAACCGCCAGGCGCTGCCCGCTCCGGAACGCGGGCCAGCGGAAGATTTTGTTCCACCCCAAACGGAAATCGAGAAGGCGATTACCGGAATTTGGGAAGAAGTTTTGCATACTTCGCCGATTGGCATCCATTCGAATTTCTTCGAACTTGGTGGCCACTCCCTGCTCGCCACACAGGTAGTTTCGCGAATTCAGAAAACGCTCGGGGCACGTCTACCTTTGCGCAGCCTGTTTGAGCATCCAACGATATTCCAGTTGGCTAAGGAACTAGGAATGGCAAATCAGCAAGACAGTGGAGTTTTGGAATCAATCATCCCCCAGCTTCCACGAATCCCCCAGGCCCCGCAGTCTTCATTTCCGTTATCGTTCGCGCAACAACGGCTTTGGGTCCTCGATCGCTTGGAGCCGGGAAGTGCTGCGTACAACATCCCTATCAGCCTGCGTTTGAATGGATTGCTGGACATCGCGGCGTTGGATCACGCGATCAACGAGGTCGTGCTCCGGCATGAAGTTTTGCGGACCGAGATTCATAGCGAAGATGGCGAGCCCGTACAACGAGTGCTGCCGTTCAATCACCTTGACCTGACGGTCATCGATATCAGCGGCAAGCCTGCGGCGGAGCGCGAAGAGCGCGCGTTGCGTCTGGCTGCGGAAGAGGCGCGCAAGCCTTTTGATTTCACTCGCGGCCCGCTTCTCCGCATCAAACTACTGCGTCTGGGTGAGCAGGATTTCGTTCTGCTGATCACTGTGCACCACATTGTGTTTGATGGATGGTCTGCGGGCACATTCCTGCACGAAATGGCAGCGTATTACCAGGCGAAGGTGCAAAACCAGAGCTGTGAAATTCCCGAGTTAACCATTCAATACGCGGATTTCGCCGCTTGGCAGCGCCAGGCTTTGCAAGGCCCCGCCCTCGAACAGGAGTTGAATTATTGGAGGGAGGAACTTGCGGGAGCTCCGACGAGCATCGAACTTCCCGCCGACCGTCCTCGTCCCCCAATGCAGACCTTCCGGGGACGCAGCCGCACCGTCGTCTTCGAATTGCCCTTGCTGCAGCGCTTGCAACAGATCAGCCAACGCTACGGAGTTACTCCGTTCATGACGTTGTTTGCCGCATTCAACGTGCTGTTGCAGCGCTACAGCGGACAGGATGATCTGGTCGTCGGCACGCCGATCGCGGGAAGGAATCGTCCCGAGACCGAAAAGCTGATCGGACTGTTCGTGAATACGCTGGTACTTCGTGCTGATGTATCCGGCAACCCACGTTTTGCGGAGCTCTTGCAGCGGGTAAAGAAGACGGCGATGGGTGCCTACGCGCACCAAGAAGTCCCATTCGAGCGCCTGGTGGAGGACCTCAAGCCGGAACGCGATCTGAGCCGCAATCCTTTGTTCCAAGTTCTGTTCGCACTGCAGAACCTGCCCCGCGAAGAATGGAAGATGCCGGGCCTGACTCCGGTTCCCTTCCAAGCGGAGGGTGCAAGCGAAAAATTCGATCTGTCGGTCACGCTGGTGGAAAGACGCAACGGCCTGAAAGCGACTTTCGGTTACAACACCGATCTGTTCGACGAAGCTACCGTCATCCGCATGATGGCACACTTCCGGCGGTTGCTCGACGCAATCGCAGCCGATCCTGAGCAGCAAATCGCGGACCTTCCTCTGCTGACCGATGCGGAGGAGAACAAACTTCTGGTTGAATTCAACCGCACCCACGCCGATTATCCTCGCGAACGGTGCGTGACCAGTCTTTTCGAGCAGCAGGCGAGCGCGACTCCGAACGCCGTGGCGGTCGAGTGTCAGGAAAAAACGCTCACATACCGTGAGTTGAATGAGCGCGCCAACCAGATCGCGAACTATCTACGAAAAGCTGGCGCTGGACCGGATGTAGTAGTCGGCATTTATGTAGAGCGTTCGCTCGACATGGTGGCTGGCGTTCTCGGCATTCTCAAGGCAGGGGCTGCTTATGTTCCGCTCGATCCTTCTTATCCGAAAGACCGCATCGGATTTATTTTGGAGAACGCGCAAGCTCCTCTTCTCTTGACGCAGAAGAGTTTGGCGGAAACGCTGCCTGAACATTCTGCTCAATCGGTATACGTCGACGGAGATTGGCCCGTGATCGCGAACGAGAGTGCTGCGAATCCGGCGCCGGTCGCGAATCCTGCGAATCTTGCGTACGTCCTGTACACGTCAGGCTCGACGGGGAAACCGAAGGGCGTGCAGATCGAGCATCGCAACTTGACCAACTTCCTCATCAGCATGGCCAAAGAGCCAGGGCTGAAAACGGAAGACAGGTTGCTCGCGGTAACCACTCTATCTTTCGATATTGCTGGGCTCGAACTGTACCTGCCGCTGATCACCGGGGCCCGCATTGTTCTAGCCACGCGTGACCAGGCGTCTGACGGTAAGGCGCTGATGGGGATGCTCGAGAACTCCGCCATCACCGTGCTGCAGGCGACTCCCGCCACCTGGCGCATGCTGATCGAAACGGGATGGAAGGGTAGCCCTCGGCTGAAAGCACTCTGCGGCGGCGAAGCGCTCTCTTCCGATCTTGCGGACCAACTGCTCTCGCGTTGCGCCGAATTGTGGAACATGTACGGCCCCACGGAAACGACGATTTGGTCTTCCATTTACCGCGTCACCAGCACGCTGGCTAACACGGCGCCTATCGGACACCCCATCGCGAACACCACCATGTACATACTCGATGCACAGAATCGCCCCGTGCCGATTGGGGTGCCGGGTGAACTCTACATTGGCGGAGAAGGCGTGGCTAGAGGCTACTGGCAGCGTCCAGAACTCAGCGCCGAAAAATTCCTGACCGATCCCTTCCGGCCCGAAGAGCGCATCTATCGGACGGGAGACTTAGCCAAATATCTTACCGACGGCAACATCCAGTTTCTCGGGCGCGCCGACTTCCAGGTAAAGGTCCGCGGCTTCCGCATCGAACTAGGAGAGATTGAAGCGGTACTGGTGCAGCATCCCTGCGTTCAGCAGGGCGTGGTCATTGTGCGTGAAGATCGACCTGGCGATAAGCGACTGGTCGGCTACGTCGTGCCAAAGCCGGGACAAGACGCGGTCACAGCGGACCTGCGCGAGCACTTAAAAAGGAGCTTGCCCGAGTACATGGTGCCGGGACTATTCGTGACGTTAGACGCACTGCCGCTTACTCCTAACGGAAAAGTAAATCGGCGGGCATTGCCTTCGCCTGACTGGTCGCAAATACAGACCCAGGGATCGGTGGCCGCGCGCGATCAGCTCGAATTGATGCTGGTGAAAATCTGGCAGAAGGTATTAGGCATTCCGACCGTGGGCGTTACCGACAACTTCTTCGACCTCGGGGGACATTCCTTGCTGGCGGCACGGTTGCTGGCGGAAGTTGAAAAAGTTGCTGGACGGGAGATTCCGCTCTCCGCTCTGTTCCGTGGCGCGACGGTCGAGTCTCTGGCGCAGCTGTTGCGCGAGGGGTCGGAATCCAATCCAGATCCCGTGGTGATGGAAATTCAGGCGGGTAATGGCGGACTGCCGTTTTTCGCGGTAGCCTCGCCCGGCGTCGAGAGCCTCGGATACGCGCTGCTGGCGCGTCACATGGGCGCGGACCAGCCTCTCTACAAGCTGCAAGGACACGCTCCGGTGGTCGAACGGCGTCCTTTTACGGAAGACGAATTACGGCAACTCTCGCAGGAATACATCGCGGCCATGCGAGCCGTGCAGCCGCAAGGCCCCTACTGCATCGGCGGGATGTGCGAAGGCGTACAGATTGCCGAGAGAATGGTTCTCGAGTTGGAAGCCCAAGGGCAAAAAGTTGGATTGTTCGCGATTTTCGATACCTGGGTTTTGCAACACTCTCAAGACCCATGGCGCTGGCGCCTCTTCTACTACCAGCAGCGCTTGCGTTCTTTGCGCAGACTCAGCTTTAGTGAACAGCTTCAGGCCTATAAGCGGACAGCACGCAACAAGGTAGAAACGGCGACCGGCAAAGCCGCGCCCCGCACGGATTGGCGGGAAGCGTATTGGCCTGAAAACTTTACTCCACGGCGCTTCCAGGCTCCAGTAGCCCTGTTCAAGCGGCCCAAGCAGCCTTTCTACTACGTCGACGATCCACAAATGGGCTGGGGCGCCCGCAGCCAGGGTGGAGTCGAAATTCACGAGATCGATTTCCATCACTTGGAGATTCTGCGCGAACCGTATGTCCGTGTTCTGGGAGAAAAACTCGCAACCTGCGTGAATCGTGTGGCTCAATCGAACGGGCATGCCGTGAACAACGGGAACGACAATGATCCGGACGATGGGGCGCCTATCGAAAGGACGCAGTAGATGGCAGCGGCGGCCGAGCGAACCATGGACTTCACGATCCGCAAGCTCGACCCCGGGTCGGCCGTGCCACTCTTGGATCGCCACCAAGTTCATATCTGGACCCTGCCACTGGAAGATACGACGTCAGCGCACTCTCTCTGCGACCTTCTCTCTCCCGATGAGCTTGAGCGAGCTTCCCGCTTTCGTTTCGAAAAACATCGCGCCCAATACGTGCTGACACGCGGAACTCTGCGTTTCCTGCTCGCAGGCTATCTAGGAATTTCTCCTCGCGAGATCGCATTTCACTACTCGAAATACGACAAACCTGGCCTGCGAGAGGGCCAAAAGCTGGATTTCAATCTTTCTCACACCGAAGGTATGGCCATTTTTGGTTTCACGCGCGGTAACCGCATCGGCGTAGACATCGAGCGCCTCCGCTCGGATTTTCGAGCTGACGAGATCGCCGAACGATTTTTCTCGCCCTTCGAACGCGCGGCGCTTCGCGGAGTTCCAGAGGCCCGGCGACACCAATCATTCTTCCGAATCTGGACCCGCAAAGAAGCCTACATCAAGGCCCTGGGAGAAGGACTGTCGCATCCCCTGCACCAGTTCGATGTTTCTTTGGAGGACACCGCGTCCCTTCTGGCCACGCGGCCGGATGCCTCTGACGCGCAACGTTGGCAACTCGAGAATCTGACGATCGCGCCGGAATTCGTCGCCGCCGCCGCAGTCGGAACGACCGAGGTGACACGGTAGTCGGGCCCCGCACGTCATGAAGAAGTTTTCCAAAATCGAAATCCTTAAGAATGTGGGCTCCAGTTGGTTTGCGCTGGGGATCAACGTTCTCGTCGGCATTTTCATTTCTCCCTATATTCTTCATCGACTGGGAGACGAGGCGTTCGGTCTTTGGGTATTGATCTTCTCCGTTACCGGCTACTATGGCCTCTTCGATCTCGGAATTCGTTCTTCGATTGTTCGCTATGTCGCGAAATATTCCGCTGTCGACGATCATGAGCAACTGAACCGCCTGATCAACACGGCGATGTTCAGTTACAGCGCCGTCGGCCTGTTGTGCCTGCTGCTCACCGGAGTCGGCGCATTCTTCGTCAGTTCGATCTTCCGCGTGCCCCCGGATTTCCTCAGCACTGCTCGCTGGCTGTTTCTGATGGTAGGGGCTTCGGTCGCGCTGGGCTTTCCCATGGGCGTCTTCGGCGGAATTCTCGAAGGCCTGCAGCGCTTCTATGTATTGAACTTCACCAGCACCACCTCCATCCTGCTGCGGGCCCTGTTAATCCTGATCGCGCTCAAGCATGGTGGAGGACTGCTGACCGTGGCCCTCATTACCGTCGGACTTCCGTTGGTCACGGCGTTGATCAATGCGGGATTTGTCTTTCACCTGCTACCGCTTCAATTTCGACGCTCATATGTCGATCGCGCGACGCTAAAGAAAATTGCCAACTACGGTGGCACGACCTTCATGATCATCGTGGCGGGCCGGTTACGCTTCAAGACCGACGCGGTCGTGATCGGAAGTTTTCTCTCGTCGGCAGCGATTACTTACTTCGCTATCGGATCGCGTCTGGTCGACTACGCCAGCGAAGTCGTGAGCAGTCTGGCACAGATTTTCGTGCCCATGTCGAGCCATTCGGACGCGACTGGGGACCTCAAAGGCCTGCAGAGAATTTTCATCGCCGGCAATCGCGCATGCGCGTTGATCATATTTCCCATCACCGCGATTCTGATCATCCTCGGGAAATCGGTCATTGAGGCGTGGGTTGGCGCTAAGTATGTCGCCACCAGCTATCCCATTCTGTTAGTGCTGCTGATTCCCTCTACCCTGATGCTAGCCCAGTCGGCTTCAGGACGAATCCTTTACGGCATGGCAAAGCACAAAACTTTGGCCATGGTGACACTTGCCGAGGGCGTGGCGAACCTGGTCCTCAGCATTGCCCTGGTGCGTCCCTACGGCATCATGGGGGACGCGATCGGTACGGCCCTGCCCCTCACTTGCACCATGCTGTTCTTCCTCCCACATCACTTGTGCCGCCTGCTGAAGCTGCGCCTCACCTCTTATCTGCGCGATGCCTTTTTGTTGCCGCTGGCCCTGACCGCCCCGATGGCGGCCGTGTTGCTCCTCATGCGGCATCGCTGGTTTGCGCACCACTACACACAGTTATTGATTCAACTCGTGGTGGGTATGGCGGTGTACTGCGTCGGCCTAGCCTGGGCCATATGGACGCGCAGGGCTTGGCAGGTGCGTGAGGTTTCGCGCACTATGGTAGGTGAGGCAGAAGCAGTGGAGCTGGTGGAAACCTACGAACAGCATGTTTAGCGAAGTGAGATGAGCCCGAACTCGAAACACAATCCGGTATTGATTCTGGGCGCGGCGCCGCGGATCGCGATCGCGATCGCGCGCTCTCTCCACCGGATCGATGTTCCCGTCGAGGTCGCATTCTTCCTTGATGGAGAACGCGCGCTTCACTCCAAGGCGATTCGCGCTTCTCATCGCTTGCCGCACAAGGATCCTCAACTCATTCAGGCGCTTTGCGATCTCATCAAGAACCGAAACATCGATATGCTGATTCCGACGAGCGATACCTCCCTCGCGCTCGTGGCCAGGCATCACTTCCTGCTCAAGAATCTTGTTCATCCTGGATGTCCGCCATCTCAGGTTGTCGAGCGGGTTCTGAACAAGGCGGAAACACTTGCCATCGCGGATCGCTGCGGTCTTAAAGTTCCTTTCTCGTACACGGTATCGAGCCATCAGGATCTGGAACCTCTCGCCGGGAAGCTGCGGTTTCCGGTCGTGGTGAAGCCCGCCGAGCGGCACGCGCAAACCTTCAAAGTAGCCTATTGCCAGAATGGTCCTGAACTGGTGGCGTTTCTCACAGCCAATCAACATGGTCCGATGCTGGTGCAGGAATATTGCCCCGGCGTGGGCGTGGGCATCGAGATGCTCATGCACCAGGGAATCGCGCTGGCCACCTTTCAACATCGGCGGCTAAAAGAAGCGCCTGCGACCGGCGGTGTCGCGGTTATGGCGATTGCGGAAGAAGTTGAGCCGGCGCTCGCACAGGCATCTTTCGATCTGCTTCGGGCTATGGAGTGGGAAGGCCCGGCCATGGTCGAATTTCGCTACGAGCGCAAAACCGGACGCGTCGCCCTTATGGAAGTCAATGGCCGCTTCTGGGGCACCTCTTCCCTGCCCATTCTTGCTGGCCTGGATTTTCCGCGCTATGCGTGGGAAATCGCTCACAACATTCATCCCGAGATTCCGGAGTCCTATCGCGTGGGGACTCGCTGGCGCTGGACTGCGGGCTACGTCGATCGCATGCATGGCGTGATGACCACACGGTCAAGTAGAGTCGGCCCGGCAATTTCGAAAGCACGGACTCTATTTGACGTGCCGCTCGATTTTTCGCCGGCGATCAAAGATGCGATGTGGTCGTGGTCTGACCCGCGTCCCGCGCTATCCGAACTCGCCGACACCGTGAGCCGCTGGGCCGCAGCCGACGGCAAATGGCTGGTGAGGAAGTTGGTACCTCGCCGTCTAATGCAAGATCGCGGCATTTATCATCGGCTTGGGCCACAAGCGGGACCGATTTATGCGCGCCTGCGCGCCGCCGACACTATGGGCATCGCTCTCGAGAATCGCCGCACCGTGCCCGCCGGAGCCCGCTCGTTCGTCTTCGTGTGTCATGGCAACATCATGCGGAGTCCCATGGCAGAACGAATGTTCAAACGTGCTCTCGTCGAACACGGACAGGAAGACATCGACGTCTGCTCCGCCGGTATGCATGCTCTGGCAGGCCGGGAAGCCCATCCTCGCGCACAACTGGTGGGCCGCGAAATCGGACTCTCGCTCGATCATCACTGTGCGCAATTAATGACTGACGAACTCGCGAAGAAAGCGGACGCTATCTTCGCCATGGATTTTCAGAACAAGGCAGAACTACTGGCGCGTTTTCCCGACGCCGAGCACAAGATCTTCATGATGAGCGCATACGCCGAAGGTGCCCAACGCTATCGCGAGATCGACGATCCCTATTTCGGCGGCGAGGACGAAGTTCGCCGCTGCTACGCGCTGTTGAACACCTGCGTTCACAACCTGGTGAAGAGCCTATGGCCGGTCGATCATATGGCGACCGCTCACGGCGCGGGAGCGATCCGTTGAGCCAGTTGCGTCCGGCCGTGACGCCGGAAAGATTACGATGAATTCTGTTCAACGAATTCGGCAGATTGTCGCCCATTTGAAGACGACGCGGGATTTCCTGCTTCACCGCAAGCCCGCGGGGCGCCAGATGACTGTGCTTCCCGATGACTTGTTCATCGTCTCCTACCCCAAATCCGGCAACACCTGGACTCGATTTCTGCTGGGCAACCTGATTTACGAAGACGAACCGGTTACATTTCGCAACGTGGAAACGCTCATTCCGTCGATTTACATCTTCTCCGATCGTCAACTGTTGCGCCTCCCACGCATATTCAAGAGCCACGACTGTTTTGACCCGCGCTACCGCAAGGTCATCTACATCGTCCGTGATCCGCGGGACGTTACGGTCTCTGCGTATCACTATTCCATAAAGGTCAAACTGCTTCCGGACAGTTGTCCGATAGAAGAGTTCGTTCCCTTGTTCATGAGCGGCACATTTGGTTCCGGCTTGTTGGCAGATCCGCGCTGGGGCTCATGGCACGATAACGTGGCAAGTTGGTTGGCCATGCAGCACAATCGCAAGTTTCTGCTACTGCGCTACGAAGACATGCTGGAGGACGCCGCTCGCGAACTGCATAAGGTCGCCGACTTTCTTGGAGTCAGCGCCACTTCCGAGCGGATTGCGCGCGCCGTCAACCTGAGCTCCGCTGACAAAATGCGCGAGATGGAAAAAACGCAATCTAAAGACTGGCAATTGACCAAAGAGTCGCGGCAGGACAAACCCTTCGTTCGCGAAGCACGCGCCGGTGGATGGAAATCAGAGATGCCGCCCGCAGCAGTGACTCAACTTGAAGCGGAATGGGGAGGGTTGATGCGAACTCTCGGGTATCCTATAACGACGGTTTCCGGCCAAGGTGCGCAGGATTCAGTTTTGGGCCCACTATCGGTGACTTCATGAGAACACCAAAAGACGGTATCGATCGCGTTGCCCGTGTGCTTAGCGGTGCTGGACGCGTCTTGACCGGCCGGCAGTTGGCGGGACGGAACCTGACGGTATTTCCCGACGATGTCTTCGTCGTCTCCTATCCTCGCTCCGGCAATACCTGGACGCGATTTCTGATCAGCAATCTGATTTACCAGGACGAGCCCACCACCTTCGTAAATATCGAATCGCGAATCCCGGAAATCTATTTCAACGCCGATCATAAAATGCGCGCGTTGGAGCGGCCTCGCATCCTGAAAAGCCACGAATGCTTCCAACCGCATTACAAGCGAGTCATCTATATCGTCCGCGATCCGCGCGACGTGGCTGTATCTTTCTTCCACCACAACGTCAAGGCGGGAAATATTCCCGAAGACTACGCGATGGACGATTTCATCCCGCGCTTCCTCGCGGCCGAATTCGACAGCCGCTGGGGATGCTGGCAGGACAGCGTCATCAGCTGGCTGACTCTCCGCCAAGGGCTGCCGACCTTCCTGATACTTCGCTACGAAGACATGAAGGCCGAGCCCCACGCACAGCTGTTGCGGGTCGCGGATTTTCTGCGCCAATGCTCCTTCCGGCAAATTGACGCCAGCCCGGAGAAAATCCAGCGCGCGGTCGACTTGAGCACTCCGGAACGCATGCGCGCGCTCGAGAAGGAACAGGGCAACAAGTGGGTGTTAACCAAAAAGACGCGGCTCGATAAGCCGTTCGTCCGTTCCGCCAAGTCGGGCGGATGGAAATCGACTCTTTCTCAAAAAGCTGTTTCGATGATCGAATCCGCGTGGGGCGCAACGATGACCAGTCTCGGTTATGAACTCGTCCAGAGTTCGGTCCCTACTGAAAGCGCGGCATTGCAGCACAGCGCTTCCACGAACCGCTAACTCATTTCTTAAGCCGGATGCGAAACCAATTCGCGATCTCGGCCACGCCGGGCCGAAAATCGCCGCCGGCGAAATCGTCATAACGCAGGCCGGGATACCACGGGACCGCGATCTTCGCCAGACTGCTCCAGAGGTTCGGATAACTGATCGGCCAGCCGGGAGGTGTCCCTCTCCGCAGGTTCTCGAGATGGGTCAACTCTCCCGCCATGCGCCGGCACGTGATCCCCGTCTTGAAATCCAAGTCCTTGGGCGGTTTAGTGTTCGACAACCACCAGTCGACCACATATCGCGGATAGTCCACGCCGCTGGCGATCGCCAACTGGATCGAGCCCCAAGGCCGACCATTGATTTCCATCAGCACACTGCGGCCGCCTTCCGCAGGCTGTTTGTATTCCACCATGGCGATGCCGTCGAATCCCGCGGCCCGAATGAGTCTCGCACTCGACTCTGCCGTCACAGGATCGACCCCAACCGATTGGCGCGCGCTGCTGCCCGAGCCACGCGGGTCCGTTTCGCGAATTCGCTGCCACTGAAAGGGTATTCTCGCTTCGCCGTCCAGCGAGAAGCAGGAAAATCCGATCCCGGCTCCCTTCACGAATTCTTGAATGAGCACGTCCCCCGCTGCTTTCAGGCGGTTTGCAACGCGGTTCTCCAGCTCTTCGCGCGAATAGGCATAGGCCACCGAGCCGAAAACCGCCTTATTGTCGAGCCATCGCACGGAGAAGCGATCTTTAACTACGACCGGGAAGTCTAACTGAGGCAGCGTTTCAATCTCTTGGGGAGATGAGATCAGCCAGGTGGCCGGCACCGGGATATCTAACGAGCGGGCCAACTCCACCGTGCGATATTTGTCGGATGCCAATTCCAGTGCGCCGCGATTGGGCAATGCTACCGGGCAAGGGAAGGCTATCTGTTCATGATGGTGGGCGAGCGGCAACGTCGTCCAGTCGGTCACAGGCACGATCAGCTCGATTTTGTTCGCCGTAGCGAACTCGGCGACCGAAACAGCAAATGCCGCCGTGTCATCGGTCGAGACCGGGTACTCAAAATTCAGACGGCAATACTTGGACAACTTGGCGGCGGCGAAGATTCCGCGGTTCGCGCCGACCGCCACCCAATGGCCGGCTCGTCCCAGGGAGCGGGTAAAAGCTAAAGCGGCGGCGGCATGGCCGTCGAGCACGAGGATTCTAGCCAACGTCTCGCCTCGCCGCGGGTTGCCTGCTCACATCGTCCGTCCCAGGAATGTGCACTCCAGATTCCAATGAAGCCCATCGAGGTTTTTGCTGGGGCGTACGCGATGCAGCGTCAGCAGGTCATCCTGTTGCGTGACCGGGCCGCCGGTCGTAGTCACTGCGGTTCGATATCCGACCTCCTCGGTCATTTTCCGCGTGCTTTTGTTCCAGTGCGGCGAGAGAGCCGGGCACGGATAAGAAAAATGGACAACCGGGCTTTGTAGAACTGTCTCCAGCTGCCGCTTGGAATCCGTCAACTCTTCTTTAGCGGAACTCGCATCGACGTACGCCATGTTGGGATGCGTCAAGGTGTGCGACCCGACGATGTGGCCGTTCTTCGCCAGATCACGGACCTGATCCCAGGTCATCATCAACCGCTGCGAGGGCTGCGGAGGTCCCGCGGTCAGATCCTCTTCTACTTGCCGGACAAACGCGAACTGCGGCTCTCCCGCCAGTTGCGCACAACGGTCGGACGCGCTCAGAAAAGCGCGGTCGCGCTCCCCAAAATCGCTAAGCGGCCAGATGACTTCATTTCTATCGTTCCACGATATGTTATTGGTAGTATGGAAGGCGTACCGCAAACGGCTCGGCCATGGCAGGGTATCGCTCTCCACGCAATTTACCGTTATGTAAAAGGTTGCCGGCACGCCTACGCGGTTCAGGATAGGCGTGGCCACTTCCAGGTTGTCGGCGTACCCGTCATCGAAGGTGACGACCACCGAGCGCGGACGAAGCGGGCGGCCATTGGCGAGTGCGCTGAGCAAGTCGTCGAGACTGATGGGGACAAACTCCCGAGCCAACAGTTCCATCTGCCGCGTAAATACCGCGGTCGAATGGATGATGCCACCCAGCGTTTGGCTTTCCCGCGAAGGGTCGTCCATGACTGAGTGGTACATCAGAATCGCGGCGCTGGGCCTTTTCAGCCTCCCCGCCAGGTTCATAGCCCGGCTGCTCAGGAGACCCTTTTTTATCCAGTTCTTGCTCATGCTTGGCGGCTCTTAGGGACTCTCCGATTCTACCTCACAACACGATCGCCATCAGGACCGGGAGAGCCCACTAACCCATTGAAATCAATATACATAGAAGATGGCCAAGACGCTGCAAAACCGACTCCTGGAGCGAAACCAACGTAATCCGGGAGCCCTCAAATGCGTAGACAACGACTTGCAGATGGAACAGCATCTTTATCGCAAACATTTGCACACTGGGCGGCTTGCGTCTTGACGAAGAATGTTGATAACTCTTATAGCCTTTGTTTCCTTTACTCTAGAAAAAGAAGAAACGGGTGCGCGAAGGCATGTAAATTGCAGTGCCTTTCAATGGAAAAAGATTGGTTCCATTAAGACTTTTGTCGAACTATGCGTCAGTAGTAATCTGGCAGGAAGGCTTTGGGGCATCGTCTTCCCCTCAGTTTCTGCAAGCGTGATACCCGTCATATTCTGGTTGTCTGGAAATAAATCCAGGCCCATAGGCAAGAAGAAATACACGAACCTGGGAGGTTCACGGATTTGACTGCTTCCACAAGCCATCTCATTGCGCCGCACGGCGGAGAACTAGTTAACCTCATTGCTCAACCTGAACGGGCTGCTGAACTGAAAGCCCACTCGAAGGAATGGCCCTCTTGGGATCTGACCGGCCGCCAGGTTTGCGATCTGGAATTGCTCATGAGCGGCGGATTCTCGCCACTGCGCGGCTTCATGACCCGCGCCGATTACGAAGGTGTCTGCAAGAACATGCGCCTGGCCCGCGGAGTCATCTGGCCCATGCCGATTACTCTCGATGTCACGGAAGCCTTCGCCAAGACCCTCACTCCAGGAAGCAGAGTCGCCTTGCGGGATGGGGAAGGCGTAATGCTCGCCGTCCTGAGTGTCGAAGACATCTGGCAGCCCGACCGTAAAGCGGAAGCTGAGCAAGTCTTCGGCACTACCAGCCCCGCCCATCCCGGCGTCGACTATCTGCTGAATCGTGGCAATCCGTGGTACGTGGGCGGCAAGATCGAAGGACTGCAAGCGCCTTCCCACTACGACTTCCGCGGACTGCGGTTGACTCCCGCCGAGTTGCGCACCGAACTCGCCCGTCTGGGCTGGCGCAAGGTAGTCGCCTTTCAAACCCGCAACCCCATGCACCGCGCTCACCAGGAACTTACTTTCCGCGCCGCCAAGCAGGTGGAAGCAAATCTTCTGATTCATCCTTCGGTCGGCATGACGAAGCCCGGCGACGTCGACTACTTCACCCGCGTGCGTTGCTATCAGTTGCTGATCTCGAAGTATCCGCAAGGTACGGCGAAACTGTCCTTACTGCCCCTCGCCATGCGCATGGGCGGACCTCGTGAAGCCATTTGGCACGCCCTGATCCGCAAGAATCATGGCGTTTCGCACTTCATCGTAGGACGCGATCACGCCGGCCCCGGCAACGATACCAACGGCAAGCCGTTCTACGGCCCCTACGACGCGCAGGAATTGTTCAAGAAGCACGAAGCGGATATCGGCGTCACCATGGTGCCCTTCAACATGATGGTGTACCTCGAGGACGAAGACCGCTACATCCCTGACAACGAAGTCAAGAATGGCTCGCGCGTCCTGAACATCTCTGGCACCGAACTGCGCCGCCGCCTGAACGAAGGCGGAGACATCCCAGGATGGTTCACCTATCCCGAGGTCGTCAAGGAACTGCGTCGCAGCTTCCCGCCGCGCCATAAGCAGGGCGTGACCATCTTCTTCACCGGTCTTTCGGGATCGGGCAAGTCGACCATCGCCAATGTGCTTCTGACCAAGTTCCTGGAGACTGGCGGACGCCCTGTCACGATTCTTGACGGAGATCTTGTTCGTAAACATCTCTCCTCGGAACTCGGCTTTTCGAAAGAGCACCGCGACATCAACATTCGCCGTATCGGCTATGTCGCTTCTGAAATCACCAAGAACGGCGGTATCGCCATCTGCGCGCCCATCGCTCCCTACGATGCAACGAGGAAAGCGGTGCGCGAGATGGTCGAACCCCACGGCGGTTTCATCCTGGTGCATATCGCGACCTCGGTCGATGTCTGCGAGCAACGCGACCGCAAGGGACTTTATGCCAAGGCGCGTGCCGGCATCCTCAAGGAGTTCACGGGCATTTCCGATCCGTACGAAGAGCCCAAGGACGCCGAAGTGGTCATCAACACTGGCGAACTTTCACCCGAAGAAGCCGCGCAAGAGATCATTCTGCATCTCGAACGCGAAGGCTTCATCGGTGCGAAAGATCAGGCGTAAGCAGTTCGGGGAACCGGCTTAAGGAGATTTTGAAAACTCTGCCATGGATTTTGCGATCAAAATCTTGATCGGTTTTGTGGTGGGTACCTTAATCGGCCTTACGGGATTAGGGGGCGGCGTATTATTGCTGCCCCTTTTGATTTTTGGTCTCAAAATTCCTCCCATCATCGCCGTCGGTTCCGACGCGCTGTTCAACTTCGTCACCAAGATCGGATCGAGCTGGGTTCATCTGAGCAAAGGCACGGTACGGCGCAAGGTGGTTCTCGCCCTGGCCGTCGGCAGCATTCCGGGCTCTATCCTGGGAGTCAGTTTTCTCAAGCACCTTCGCGACGTCTACGGCAGCGGAGTCAACTCTTTCATCACCTCCGCTGTAGGCATTCTGCTTCTCTGTATTCCAACCCTATTGCTGTTCCAGTCCCGCATTGAAGATCACATGGCGAACCGCGCCCCCACCATGAAGTCGTTCATGGGCATGTCGGTCATTGGCCTGGTTGCCGGGTTCCTCGTGGGAATGACTTCGGTGGGTTCGGGCAGCATCATCATGATGCTCCTTCTTCTTTTCTACAGTTTCCCGCCGAAAGTCATGGTAGGAACCGATATCGTGCACGCCGTCGCGCTCACCGGAGTTACCAGCCTCCTGCACTGGCGCATGGGAAACATCGACCTGCACCTTGTGGCTGCCCTTCTCATCGGATCCATTCCCGGTGGACTGCTGGGTTCTCAGCTCAGTACCCGCGTTCCCGTCTTATGGCTGCGACGTATACTGTGCACAGTACTGCTTGCGACCGGGGCGCGCATGCTGCTGGCCTGACCTTCTTTCGAGACATCATTCATGACCAATTCTTCTTACGCCGATATCCTGCAGCGCATCCAGTCTGCTTTGGAAGCTGCCCGCGTCGTGCTGAACCGCTTTACTGCTGGAGCCATTGAAGCCGAATACAAAGCCGGGCACGATCCTGTCACCGAAGCTGACAAGTCCGTGGACGCGGTCTTACACAAAGAATTGCTGCGCGACGGCGAAGGCTGGCTCTCGGAAGAGAGCGTCGACGACCTGTCACGCCTCGACAAGCGCCGCGTCTGGGTGGTCGATCCGCTGGACGGCACGCGCGAATTCGTCGCCGGAATTCCCGAGTTCTGTGTCTCCATCGGGATGGTCGAAGACGGCCGTCCGGTCGCGGGGGGAATCTGCAACCCGATCACCAATGAGATGTTTCTGGGAGCCGTCGATTGTGGAGTCACCTACAACGGAAAGCCTGCGAAGCCAAGCCAGAAGACGAGTCTAGAGGGAGCGCTCATCCTCGCCAGCCGCAGCGAAGTGAAGCGCGGCGAGTGGAAAGCCTTCGACAATCCGTCCTTCAAAGTCCGGCCGATGGGATCTGTCGCTTACAAGTTAGCTTTGGTATCGGCAGGTTTGGCGGACGTGACTTTCACGCTTACCCCGAAGAACGAATGGGACGTCGCGGCCGGCGCAGCTCTGGTCGACAGTGCCGGAGGCTATGTGCGCACACTTGATAACGCGCCGCTCCAGGGAAACCGGAGAAACCCGCTGCTCTCAGGGCTTATCGCGTGTGGCCCGCTGTTGCGCGATCCCTTGCTCGCCATCGTCGGCGAGCATTTGCCGGCTGGCTCAAGCCGCCAGTAAGCAACCGGCTACGCACCCTTGGGAAAGCCAGCCATCTGCAAACGATGCTGTGACGCTTCCCTTCGAAACGTCAGCAGATCTCCCACACCCGAGAGCCAGCTCTCAAATTCGGCCGTGCTTCGCGCCGTGGTGTCCACAAATCTCGGCAGCAGCAACAGGTCGCTCTCGACAGTAGCCAAGCCGGAATCGCAGGTCGTGGCCGAAATCACTCCATCCGTACGCAACCACGGAAGAAACTGACGATCATAGTCGCCGGCGGGATAGCAGAAATGCTCCGTAGGTTTGTCGACTACGCGCTCCAGCCACTTGCGGTTATCGAGAATTTCCTTGTGAAACAGCGCCTCATCCTTGGGAGTGCGATGACGGTGCGTATGCAGTTGAAAATCGACTCCCTGCGATGCCAGTTCGGCAACCTCGGCCGGCGTCATGAGCTGGACAATTCTTTTGCGCGCCAGCGCCTCATAGTCGATGTCAAGCATCGCCGCTAGCCGCGAAGCTAGTTCATCCTTCTGGGTTCCGGTAAGATTCTCCTTTTCCGACCGAGACACAAGAGTGAAAACGATCACCTGCCGACTCTCTTCCGTCCGCAAGTCAAGAGGTGCCGCCAACCCCAGTTCTTCGCCTTTGTTCAGCACCTGGCCCCGGCGCTTCCACAGCATATAGGAACAAATCAGGTTGAAGATCGGCCGTTGAAAGTCGCTGTAGTAGGTAGTCTGATACACCGTCACCGGAAAGCCGTAACGTCGCAGCAGGGGATAGGCGCAGGCATAAAAGTCATAACAGCCGTCGTCGAAGGTGATCGCGACGCTTCGCGCTGGTAGTTCTCCCGCACGCAGCATCTGCAAACCTTCGCCTAAACCAACGACGTTGTAACGTCCGCTCTTCAGGAGTTCGAGACGCTCCTCGAGCATCTTCGGAGGCATGAACAACCGAGGGCGCCACTCGTGCTCGTCCTCTTGCGAAATGCCGTGATAACAGAGAATGAGCAGCCGTTCGCTTCGCCAGCGGCTGTCGCGGACCATGCGGAATACTCCGCTTGCCCGGAGCACTTGCAGCACGGCGCCTCGAAATGAACTGGTCATATCAGTGAAGGGCGGTCTTATCCGATGGCTGCGCCCAGCTTTTGCCGGAACTCCATCGGAGCAGGGACTTCGTTATCGATAAAGACGCGCATCCAGGTTTCCAGATTCAGCAGCCGCCAGATGCGATTTCCGTGATCGCGATGATGGGCGCGATGCTCGGCAAAAAGCCGCTTGATCGCATCCGGCCGAAACAGTTTGCGGTCCATGGTTCGAGGCTCAAGCAGCATGCGCTCCAGATCGTCCAGTTGCGGACCCGCGAGCCAGTACGCCCACGGAGTCGGGAATCCCATCTTCTTCCGATAGACAATCGAATGCGGCAACAAGTCTTCCACCGCGGACTTCAAAATGTGTTTTCCCGCCAGCCCTCTGATCGAGTACTCCGCCGGGATCTGAGCGGTGAACTCGACCAGCACATGATCAAGGAAGGGCACCCGGCTCTCAATCGAAGCCGCCATGCTCATCTGGTCCTGCTTCATGAGCAACTCGACCAGGTACGTCTTAATATCGGTATAGAGCAGACGATGCAGCAGGTCCCCGCTGGAGTGTTCCCAATAAGACATCGATCCAGCGTATGCATCATCCGCAGCGTGCAAGGCCTGATCAGTCAGGAGGCTCTGTTCCTCCGCAGTCGAAAACGCCGAATAGAAATTATCGAAGTAGAACGATGGCCACGAGGCTCCATCGCGAACCAGAAAAGTGTGTTCGAGCTTGCGATGCAGCGTCGCTCCCAACGGGCCCGCGCCGATTCCTTTTCGTACCAGGCTGCGAAGAAATGCAGGAGTCACCGACCGGTAAACGCCGTCCATACGCGAATTCAACAATGTCCACGCGTAGCGCGTGTATCCGGCCAATGTCTCATCGCTGCCCTCACCGGTCAAGACTACGGTGACGCGTTCTCGTGCAAGGCGAGCGACCGAATAAAGGGAAACGCTCGAGGGCCAGACGATCGGTTCATCTTCATGCCAGATCAGCCGCGGCAGGTTGCCGAAAAATTCCTCACGGCTCAAACGCACTTCGTGATGCTTCGATCCGATATGCTCCGCTACTTGCCGCGCAAATGGAAGCTCGCTGAAAGCGTCTTCTCCGTAGCCGACTGCAAAAGTTTCAATCGGCTCCTTGCGAATCTTCGTCGTCAAGGCCGCGACCGCGCTCGAATCCAGTCCGCCGCTGAGGAACACGCCCAAGGGCACATCGCTCATCAGATGACTGGCCACGCATTCCTCAAGCAACTCGCGATATCTCTTAAGGTAAAACTGGGCCGGACGGCGTTCTTTTTCTTCTTCCCCGAACGGCATATCCCAGTAAGGCTTGATCGCCATTTCGCCGCGTTCGTTCAGTTCGAGGGTGTGACCGGGCAGAAGTTTCTTGATTCCCCGGAACATCGATTGTTCGCGCGAAATGTATCCGAAGGAAAGGTATTCTGCCAGCGTTGCAGGGTTGAACTCGGCCTTGACGCCGGGATAGGTCAGGATCGTCTTGATTTCCGATCCAAAGAGAAACTTCTTACCGTCGTACAAGTAATAGAGAGGCTTGATGCCCAGGCGGTCGCGCGCCACAAACAGTTTGCGATCTCGACGGTCCCAGATCGCGAAGGCAAACATCCCGCGCAGATATTGGACGCAATCGCGACCGTACTCTTCATAGAGGTGGACGATGGTCTCAGTATCGCTCCTGGTGCGGTAGCGATGCCCTTTCGCCTCAAGATCAGTGCGCAGTTGCTGGTGGTTATAAATCTCGCCGTTGTAAACGATCCAGATTCGTTCGTCCTCGTTGGTGAGAGGTTGATGTCCGGTCTTGACATCAATAATGCTTAACCGGCGCATGGCGAGGCCCACGTTTCCCTCAACAAAAAAGCCATCGTCGTCGGGTCCCCGATGCACGATTTGCGCGTTCATCTGGGCAAGCACACCGCGATCGGCGCGCTCCCGCGCATCGGGATAGAACATTCCACAAATACCGCACATACTAGGAAACCGTCCCTTTCGAAGCAGGCATGGTGGAATCCGTATCAGATTCCGTCCACAACGCCCGAATCGCATCCTTCATGATCACGGTGTTCTCATCCGAGCAAACCGCCTCCACACCGTGCTCATCCATTAGTATCTCGCACCGCAGTATGGGCGAGGCCGAGGAAACCACTTTCTTTCCCCGCAGCTCCAGATAATGAGCATTGCAAAGAATGAGACTCTTTCGATCTCCTTGCTGCCCTACATACATGAACTCGGCGTCGCTGGCCCAAGGAGACATCGTCCATGACTCTCCTCGCCCGCCAAATACCATGACATGCCTTTCGCCAGCCGTTTCGTACAGGTAGGCGCGCGGGTCCGTATGCCCTATTCTGGTCAAACTGCCGGCTCTGGACTCTGTCGCGCCGGGCACTAACAAGGTTACAAATTCTGCGGGGAGCTTGGCCACAGTACTGAAGTGCAAAACCGGGGCGGCTTCTTTTTTTCCATAGACCGGAGACCACCAACCCGGCCGCACTTCGCGGCTCCAACCATCTTCTTCCACGCTCAAAATTTGCAGAGAATGCTTGCCTTGATGCTCAGCGAAAACATTGTCCTTGCCCAGAAGACCCGGGTTGAGATGCCAGAACAGGTCCAGCATATGCTCGCCTTCCCCTAAAACAAGATCGCGAACCAGAAAAACTTTTGAGCGCAGCGAGAACACCCAACGACGGTGAATCATGGGACGATAGCCGTCATGACTGCCAGCAAACAGATCAAATGTTTGACCGGTGATCCAGCCTTCGGAGCGAACCGCAGGAAGGCGTGTCCATGAAAACGGGCCTTTCGGTTGCGCCTGCCCTTTTCCATCGACCACCAGAGTATTGTGAGAAGCCGTACCGCGGAACAGTCTGCGCTCTTCACCGACGTACTCGCAGGTCCCGGGATCGATCAGTAGCGGCACACCTTTCGCGTTGAGACAGATGTTGAGAGCATCGGCGTGGCCATGGCCGGCGCTCGAGGCCCCATGTGGACCGGAATCAAGCACTAACTGCTGTTCATGGCCGGTCATGAAGTAGAGTCCAGCGGAAGGCAGCGCGGCGGAACTCAAGTCTGGTCTCTTCACCGGAATGCGGTCGAACTCCGCAGCGCCTTGCTCGCCTAACAGCCATAGAGTTTCCTCCCGCAGATCTCCCACGATCGCCTTGAAGTCTCCTCTTCCGAACAGAATTGCACCAGTGGATAGCGGGTCAATCATATGTTCCGGGCGATTTCGCCGCGCATCGAACAAGCGACCGCCATCGTCATCCCCAAATCGCGGCGCCGTGCCCGCGCGAGTGAGCAGGCAGAGTGCGTTCAGCATCTTTTCAAGCGTCGCGTCAAATGCAGGCGGTACCGGCAAGTCGTTCAGGTTCGCCAAAATCCCCGCATGCAGAAAGAAGTCGAGGGCGTAGACATGGTAGTAAGTCGACTGTTCGAAGTGGAGACCGTCCGATTGCACCTGCCGCTCAGCTTCCTGCATCACGATTTTCCAACCAAGTTGCTGCCAGCGTTTCGCGCTCTGCAATTCCGGACACAGCGTCCCTATGAAGAACAGCGCAACGCCTTCTCCTAGCAAGTGCGTATTAGGAGAAAAATATGTCGAGAGATAACACTCGATGTGTCGTCCTCCGATACTTAGCGACCGTAACCACTCGTGCCGGAATCCTGACGGCATTACCGGAGAATCTTCCAGCAGAAAATAAGTCCATATCCAGCAAAGGCAGCGGAAGGCGACTTCCAGACTGCTGGCCCAGTTGATCCCGATGGGATAAGGATTCTGTGCGTGCCAGTCCTGCCACTGCGAAAAAATCTCCTGCGCGAACTTGACGTCGCCGCTCAGCCGGAAGGCTTTTGCCAGGGTTACAAAATGCTGGTGGCGGCTCAATTCCCATGTGATCTTGCTGTCTCCGACCTCATTGAAATCGAGGTAGCGGATTTTGTGCCAAGCTTCTCGCGGCGCCTGTTTCTTGTGCACCAGGTCGCTGTGCCAGTCGATCCGCGCGCCATAGTTCAAACCTTCGTATCCCAGCAAATCAAACCGGTGCTCGCAAATCCGCCCGGCTTGGCGCAGGATCGCGTCGGCCTCACCCGGCAACCGATTCTTCATAACTGAGCACAAAGAGGAAACCGACAGCGGAGCGAAAAAGAATCTCTTCGGCTTGTTGGGGAAATCGGCCGCCGCCTCGCCGAATGCCATTCCGGCGCGGTACCGTAGCCCGTCGACACGCATCATCGCCTGCTGACGCAACCGGTCGAGGAATTCCGCCCGATCCATCGCCGTAAGGCGTTTCCATCGCTCTGCCCAGATTGTTCGTGCGGCTGGCATTTATCTATATGATTCTACGCACTTTAGGACCACGCTCCCAACCGGGCCTTCCTCTACGGTATACCATTCATGTTAAATAGAAACACGGTGTCCCGTCTCATACCATGCGTACGAAGGTCTCGTTGCGCAAAGCCTTGCATCCCCGGATAGGGGATGTGGGAAGCAGTTCCGAAACAAACGTTAGTAACGTTCCAAATACCTGAAAACAAATGTTTAATACGAACTCGGAAGCCGGACATACAGTTGGGTTCGGCCCTCTGGTTGCCCTTAGTCTGGTACCGCCAATATTCTTCTGAGGATAAGAGTTTCGCATGAGTCGGTCTATTAGCGTGTTTGGTCTTGGTTACGTTGGAACAGTCACTGCCGCCTGTCTGGCGCATAAGGGCAATTCTGTGATTGGCGTCGACCTGTCGGCTGGCAAGGTCGAGGCCATGGAAGCGGGTCGCAGCCCGATTGTTGAACCGCGGGTTACGGAGCTCGTGGAAGAGTGCCACAAAGCTTGCCGTTTGCACGCCACCAGCAACTCCGAGGAAGCGGTGTTGAAGACCGAGATTTCCTTCCTTTGCGTGGGCACTCCCAGCCTGCGAAACGGCAAGCTCGATCTGGGACACATTGAGCCCGTCTGCCGCGAGATTGGCACCGCCCTTAAGAAGAAAAATACGTTTCACTTGGTCGTTCTGCGAAGCACAGTGCTGCCTGGGACCGCAGAAACCATCGTCGTACCAGCGCTGGAAAAAGCGAGTGGGAAGAAAATCGGTAAAGATTTCGGCGTCTGCGTGAATCCGGAATTCATGCGCGAAGGGACTGCGGTTGCTGATTTCCTGGAGCCGGCGATGACCATCATCGGCGCGGCGGATCCATCCCATAGCGCGATGTTGCGCGAGCTTTATGCCTGGGCTCCGGGGCACATGTTCGAAACTTCTTTTCGCTCGGCGGAAATGACCAAGTATGTCTGCAACGCCTGGCACGCGGTGAAAGTCTCTTTCGCCAACGAAGTGGGAACTCTGGCCAAGCAGCTTGGCGTCGATGCCGAGTCGGTAGTTGAAATCTTTACAGCGGACACCAAGCTCAACATCTCACCGAGCTATTTGAAACCTGGCTTCGCCTTCGGCGGATCGTGCTTGCCGAAGGATGTGCGAGCGCTTAACTACCGCGCCAAGGAACTTGATCTCAAGCTGCCGCTTTTTGAATCAATCCTGCTCAGCAACGATGAGCACTTGGAACGCGCCGTCGAAATGATTCTCGAGACCGGGAAGAAGAAAATCGCGATGCTCGGCTTGAGCTTTAAAGCTGCGACCGACGATCTGCGCGAGAGCCCTCAAGTACAACTGGTGAAGCGTCTGCTCGGAGAAGGACGTCAGATTCGGATCTGGGATGACAACGTCTCGCTCGGACGTTTGATCGGATCGAACCGCCAGTACATCGAGGATGTGATTCCCCACATTGGTTCCCTGCTCTCCGCCAATCTGGAAGAGGTTGTGAAAGACGCAGAAGTCGTCGTGATCGGAACCCGTGGGGTTGATCGTGAAGCCCTGCGCCGCAGCCTCAAGCCGGGCCAGATCGTGATCGATCTCGTGAATGTCGAGAAGAAACGTCGTCTCGGCGGAGTCGACAAGTACGAAGGGATCTGCTGGTAGGCCGCTGTCATGAAGATCCTCTGGGTCAAAGCCGGAAAACTCCTGCCCGTCGACACCGGCGGCAAGATTCGTTCCTATAACATTCTCGCTCAGCTGGCGAAAACCGACGAGGTCACGCTGCTCTCCTATTACGGCGGGAAAAAAGACCCTGCCTACGAAGCCGACATCGTTCGCCAACTTCCGGGCGCTGAGGTGATCTACACCGCGGCACCCGATTCCACCCTGCGCCAGTCGATCGATTATCTTTTGCACCTGCCTGCCAGCGCACCTTATGCGGTCTCGAAGTTCACCGATTCTCAAGTGCGGCATAGCGTTTCGAAAGCGCTTCAGGAACGCCGTTGCGATGTCGCGGTCTGCGACTTCCTCTCGGCGTCGCTGAACTTTCCCGAGAGCACCCCGGTGCCCGTGGTTCTCTTTCAGCACAATGTGGAAGGCTCGCTCTGGCAGCGCATGGCCGACGGAGAAACCAATCCTGTCCGGAAATTGTCTTACCGGATCGAGGCCGGCAAGATGGCGCGCTACGAACGCGAGGCTCTAGGGAAGTTCGATCATGTGATCGCCGTCTCGGAGCACGATCGCAATCAGATGCTGGCCATGGATAGCACGTGCGCGATCAGCGTCGTCCCCACCGGAGTCGACACCAGCAAGTATCAGAGGGTCGCATCCGCGCTGGGAGACTCGCCCGTAGTTGTCTTCACCGGATCGATGGACTGGGAGCCGAACGTCGATGCCGTCGAGTATTTCTGTCGTGAGGTTTGGCCCAATGTTCTGGCTGAATTTCCGTCGGCACGCTTCGAGATCGTCGGCCGCAATCCCTCTGCTCGTGTGCAGCGCCTCGCATCAGACACGGTAATCGTGACAGGAACCGTGCCATCGGTCTCCGATCACCTGCGCGATGCGACCGTCGTCGTTGTTCCGCTCAGAATCGGAGGAGGTACGCGCCTCAAGATTTTCGAAGCCATGGCGATGGGCAAGGCGATGGTCTCAACCTCGATCGGTGCCGAGGGACTCGATGTCCAGCATGGACGCGATCTCATGCTCGCGGATAACGCGCAGAGTTTTGCCACCGGAATTCTGTACCTCTTGCGGGACGCTGCCTTGCGACGCCGTTACGAAGATGCCGCTGCCAAGCTTGCCGCTCAGTACGACTGGTCACACATCGCGCAGCGCTTCGCCGAAGTCTTGCAAATGGCCTGCGCCGGAAACCCAGGCAAGCAGAAAGCCGCGTCCGCGGTGAGGCCATGAGAGTTCTGGTGCTCGATGGCAATCAGAACCAGGCAGTCGCGTCAGTCCGTTCGTTGGCTCGCGCTGGGCACGAGGTCCTTGTCGGCGAATCTTCTTCGTGGTCGAAGGCCGGATGGTCTCGCCACTGCAAAGGCACATTTCAGTATCCGCGACCTCAAGCGGGCGCCGACGCGTTCGTCGCAGCCTTAATCAAGAAGGCGAGCGAGCAACCCGGCACGCTCATCCTTCCCATGACTGAAGCGACGACTTTGCCGCTTTCCGAGCAGCGCGACCAACTTAGTGCCGCAGGGGCGTTGATGGTGCTCCCCGCGCACCGCGATCTGCTGCGCGCCTGCAACAAGGACGAAACTACGCGCTTGGCCTGTTCTCTTGGCATCAAGGTCCCCGCTACGGTGGTGATTTCGAACCCCGGGGAAGCTGCGCAGGCCGCTCCAACGCTGCCTTATCCAGTAGTGCTCAAGCCTCGCAGTTCGGAAGAGCTTTCCGGCAAGTCAGTTCGAACCACCGGACGTCCGCTCTACGCCAGCAACGCAACGGAATTCATGGCTGCCTACGCCGACATCAGTCAGCGATCGAGCGTGGTGCTGGTGCAGCAGTTCGTCGATGGAGATGGAGCTGGCTACTTCGCGCTTCTGCACCAGGGAGAGTTGCGCGCCGAATTTGCGCACCGCCGCATTCGCGACGTTTATCCCACGGGGTCAGGCAGCGCCCTGCGCGAGAGCGTGAAGCCGGAGCCTGAAATCCGTCAGGCGGGGCTGGCCATGTTGCGTTCCCTGAACTGGCACGGAGCAGCGATGGTCGAATTTCGTCATGAGCCCGGAAAGCCCCCGGTGTTCATGGAAGTCAATGGACGCATGTGGCACTCGCTAGCGTTGGCCTGCTATGCGGGAGTCGAATTCCCCGCCCTCCTGGCGCAAATGGCCGAGCACGGCGACGTCGCTCCGGTTTCCGACTACCGCGTCGGCCTTCGCTGCCGCTGGTTTCTGGGGGACCTTCGTCACCTGATTGAGGTGTGGAAAGGCGCGCCAGTCGGTTATCCTCGACCATATCCCGGGAAATTGCAGACGCTCGCGGCTGAGCTGACACCAGTACCCGGCACACTGCACGACAATTTCACCCTCGACGATCCAAGGCCAGAGTTCGGCGACTGGATCAGCTTCGCGCAGCGGCTGTGGAATACCGCTGGCGGGAGATAGTACACCGATGTTGAAAGGCGCTCTCCACGTACACAGCACTTACTCGGATGGCGAATTCACGCTCGCCGAGCTGCGGGAGATCTATCTCGCCGATGGCTGCTCGTTCGTCTGCATGACCGATCACGCGGAGCATCTCGATTCCACCACTTTGCCCGCGTACATTGAAGAATGCCACGCCCGCTCCGACGCAAAATTTCGCTTTGTGGCGGGACTCGAATATGGATGCGAACAGCGCATGCATATTCTCGGCTACGGCGCGACAAAGCTTGCCGCTTCCACCGACCCTCAGGAAGTAATTCGCCACGTCGACGGTCAGGGCGCGGTTTCCGTTATCGCTCACCCCAAGGACGAATTCTTCGAATGGATCGAAGGATTCGAAACTCTGCCGCAAGGAATCGAGATCTGGAACTCCAAATACGACGGCCGCTATGCACCACGCCCCGGCACCTTCGCGATGCTTAACCGGGTGCAGCAGCGTCAGCCCGGAATGCATGCGTTCTATGGCCAGGATCTGCACTGGAAGAAACAATTCCGCGGATTATTCGTCGAAGCCGATTGCGCCACCAACGATGACGCGAACATCATCAATGCGCTCGCTCGCGGTGCATTTCGTGGATCGAAAGGCGAGATTGAACTGCCCTCCAGCGGCGTCGTTCCGCCCGAACTGCTCGCCGAATTTGGCAAAGCTCACGATCGTTCCTATTTCATGTGGCGCTTCCTCAAGAATGCCAAAGGCGCACTCGACCGCCTCGGCATCCCCGTACCGCAATCACTTAAGGCCCATCTGCGGAGAATTTTCTAATGTCTGCCGGAAATCTGTTTCTGATGTACCACGAACTGGAACTGCCAAAGCGTCAACTCTGCCAGTCGGAGCCCGGTTATGTGCGCTATATCGTGCCTGCAGCAGACTTTCGCAGTCAGATCAAATTTCTTCGCGAGGCAGGCCTTCCTGTTCGGAATGTGACACAGAGTTTTTCTGCTGCGGATCGCGAAGGGATCGTACTTACTTTCGACGATGGTTGCGAAACCGATCTGCTGACCGCCGCTCCCATCCTGCACGATGCGGGGTTCAACGCGACCTTCTACGTCACAACGGGATTCCTGGGCACGCGTGGCTACATGTTGCCCGGACAGGTACGAGAACTGAGCGACCTGGGTTTCGAAATCGGGAGTCACTCGTTAACCCACCCCTATCTCGACGAACTCAACGCCGCTGACCTCAAGCGGGAGCTGGCAGATTCAAAGTCTCAGCTCGAAGAAATGATTGGACGCAAGGTCGAGCACTTCTCTTGTCCCGGCGGCCGGTGGAGTCCGCAAGTGGTCGAGACCGCGAAGCAGTGCGGCTATCTGTCAGTCGCCACCAGCCGGGTGGGGCGAAATACATCTTCGTCCGATCGCTTCTCCTTAACGCGAGTCGCAATCATGCGCGGCTTCGGAACGGCGGACTTCCGCAACCTGTGCCGGGGCCAGGGTCTGCGCCGGATGCAATTGCGCGAGCAGGTGCAAGGCCTAGCCAAACGGTTTTTGGGTAACACGGCCTACGACAAGTTACGCGCTGCTCTGCTAAGCAAGTAATTCCGAGTTCCATTCGTCCGCGAAGGACAAGTCCCAGGTACACAGTTCGCTACTCCCCTGGGGTCATGTACCTACGTGTAGGTCATTGACCCACCGGTATCTGTTCCCTTTTAGTAGACCCCCACTAAAGTGCCATCAAGGACGAACGTGGTCCCCAACATCTCGTCACGAGGATGGTTTCATGTCCCCCTTAACCGCAGGGTTCACAGCCACCAACCGGAAAGCCTCTTCGCTCGCTTCCAAAACGTCAACCGTTGTACTTGTCGCCACGATTTTCACGTTGACGTTGCTGGCAAGTTCCTGCGGGTTGGCGCAAGGTGCCTCCGCCCAACAGTCCGGCACAACCATCAAGAACTCGAAGGAACCGGGCAACACGCAGGTCGCCGGGCACCTGACGGTTTCTGGATCGCTGCCTGCGGCGACGATCGGACTGGCTTATACGGGCACAATTCAGGTAGCTGGCGGCACCGCTCCCTACAAGTTCGGGATCGTGTATGGAACGCTGCCTGCCGGGCTTTCGCTGGATCCGAACTCGGGCACGATCAGTGGCACGGCTCTCACCGTGGGCAGCTATCTAGTCTCGATCTCAGCCAGCGATGCCAAGGGTGATTATGGCGACCATCGGTTTACGGTAGCGGTCGTGAAAGGAACGGGCGGTACTGTCAGCGTGACGGTTTCCCCGGCCAGTGCTTCGATGACCTCTGGAGCGACGCAGCAATTCACGGCTGCCGTGCGCGACACCAGCAACACCGGCGTGACCTGGTCTGCGTCCTCCGGCCAGATTTCAACGACGGGATTATTCACCGCGCCGACCGTCTCCGCCGCCACAGCGGTAACCATCACCGCGACCAGCACCGTGGATCCCACGGCGAAGGGTTCGGCCGCAATCTCTGTTTCGCCTGCGAGCACCAGTGGGTTGAGCGTGACTACGACGTCCTTGCCCGCTGCCACAACTGGCAATGCGTATTCAGCAACGCTCGCCGCCACCGGAGGCAAGACGCCGTATACATGGAGCCTCTCCACGGGCGCACTGCCTGGCGGATTGCAACTCAACAATTCCACCGGAGCGATCACAGGAACGCCGTCGCAATCGGGAACCTTCCAGTTCACGGCCCAGGTAAAAGATTCTTCTTCGACGACCGCCAACCAGGCACTGGCGATTCCAGTTTCGACGCAGGGCTCCGGAACATACGACGGTCCCGCACAACTGCCTCTGATCTACATTCAGAGCTCGCTCGCCGATACTCCCGCTCCAGGCACAACGATCCCGGTAAATGCCGGAGGTGATTTCCAGAGCGCGCTCAATAGCGCGAGCTGCGGAGACACGATCTCGCTTCAGGCAGGCGCTACGTTTACCGGCGCCTTTACTTTGCCCGCAAAGGGCTGTGACGATGCCCACTGGATCATCATTCGCACGAGCGCCTCAGACTCCAGTCTTCCGCTCGAGGGAACGCGCATCACGCCATGTTATGCCGGCGTCTCCTCTCTGCCGGGCCGCCCGTCGCTCAACTGCAAGTCCACCCAGAACGTGATGGCGAAATTGTCGTTCGTCGGCCCCAGCAACGGCCCAATCCTGTTCGCTGCCGGCGCCACGCACTATCGCTTTCTGGGCATAGAGATGACCCGTACCGTGGGTTCAGGCGTGGTTTACAGTTTGGCCTCGAACGTGTCGGGAGCAGTTTCCGATCACATCTACTTCGATCGCGTCTGGATGCACGGAACCGCCCTCGATGAGACTAATCGCGGCATTATCCTGGGCACCAGCAACTACATCGCGGTGGTGGATTCCTACTTCACCGACTTCCACTGCATTTCCATCACTGGGGCCTGCGGTGACGCCCAAGCCATCACAGGCGGAACCGGCAGCGCTCCTCAGGGTCCCTTTAAGATTGTGGACAATTTCCTGGAAGCTTCTGGAGAGGGGGTTCTGTTCGGCGGCGGTTCAGCCACCTACACTCCTGGAGACATTGAAATGAGGCTGAACCACTTCTTCAAGCCTCTAACATGGCTGAAAGGACAGCCCGGATTTGTGGGAGAGGTCTTCATTGTCAAGAATCACCTGGAGTTGAAGAACGCCCAGCGGGTTCTGTTCGAAGGAAATATTCTTGAAGACACGTGGGGCGGCTTCTCACAATCTGGATTCTCGATACTGATCACGCCAAAGAACCAGTCGAGCAGTTCCGGCAACCTCTGTCCGATATGCCAAGTCACGGATGTCACTATCCGCTATAACACCGCCAGCCATGCCGGCGCGGGAATGCAGATTGCGAATGGCTTGTCTGACACCGGCGGAGCACCCTTGGATGGTCAACGTTACAGCATCCACGACAACGTGTTCGATGACATCGATCCCGTTAAGTACGCAGGTACTGGCCAGCTTGCACAGGTGTCCATGGGAGACGGAGTGCCAGTTTTACAAAATGTGAGCATCAATCACATTACGGGATTCCCGCCGACCACACTTTTCTCGATGGGAGATAACACGACGCTGAGCCCACAGATGCCGAACTTCACGTTCACGAACAGCCTGGTGAGCGCAGGCCTGTATCCCATTTGGAGCACAGGCACGGATGGCAGCAGCAATTGCGCTTACCACGACCAGCCGAATACAACCATCACTGCTTGTTTTACGAACTGGGTATTTGCCACCAACGGGCTTATCGCCGTGCCTAACAATAGCCCGGCTCCGTCCTGGCCAGCGGGGAACCTATTCCCTGCGAACGTCGCGGCGGTGCAATTCGTGAACTACAACAACGGCAACGGCGGCGACTATCATCTGCTGTCCACCAGCCCTTACAAGAATGCGGGAACCGATGGCAAGGACCTGGGAGCTGATATCGATATGATTCAGACATTGACGGCCGGGGTCTACTGAGGTCTCCTACGAAAGACGCTTCCTCCGAGACCGGCAAGCTGAGCTTGCCGGTCTCGGCGCGTTTGCGTACAGAATGGTGAGCTGCCTTTTACGCCACCAAAGCCGCTCTCGCCGACTCCGCAAGAGCCGTTCGCTCCATCTCGACTAACCCTGTCTTGGTGGCGTCTTGCACGCGAGAGCGCAGTTCGAAACCTGCCTCGGAAAGATAAGCGAGCAAGTCTTCGGTCGTATAAGGCTTCACGTCGCCGTGATACTCCAGCACGATGCGGCGAATCCTCCGCAGCACGTCTTGGGGTGTACTCAAGATGACTTCGTATTCTCCACCTTCGATATCCATCTTGAGCAGATCGATTTCGCTTTCGACGTTGTTGACGATGTGTGCCAACGTGGTCGTCGGGATTTCAAAGGCCGGTTGTCCAGGCTTTAAGTGGAATACTTGCTTGCGCGGGCTCGGCGCGGGCCCGCGTTTGAGCATCATACGGACTCCCTCGGAACCGCCCAGCGCGCACATCAGCGGCTTCACTCGGTCCCCCAGTTGATTGTCTCGCACCAACTGAGAGAACCGGTCGAAGGTTTCCGGAAAGGGCTCAACCGACACGATCTTTGCCTCGCGCGCTTTTTGCGAGGCATACAACGTGAACAGCCCGATATTTGCCCCGGCGTCAATAATCGTTCGATCGGACTCTTTGACCCGGTAACAGCGATGCAGAAAAATTTGCCAGAACGTCCTCACATCGTCCGGTTCTTTCAGAAAGACTGCGGGCAGGTGCCGCAACGAGAGACGGTAGGGGTATGCCAAGCTGCGCAACCTGAGGTAATCCAGCGTGACCGGCAACCACTGCGTGGTAAGGCGCATGCAGCGGAGAATCTCCGGTGCGCGATTGATTCGTCGGAGTGCATCCAGAACGGCCGCAAAGCGCGACACTGCCGGCGCTTTACTCTGGCCCGGAATGACTCCGCCGGGCCCGCGGTTGGGGATATGCATTTTCAGAAGCCTCTATGCCCCTAAAAGGGGGTTTACGACGGTGGCTCGTGACGAATGGCGACTTAACCAATAGCGGTGGAAAAAGCAAATAGATTTTATCAGACCACGCAGACATTAATAAAGGACCAGCCAATCGGCTCTCAGTCAATCAGATTCCGCACAGTGAACCACACGGTCTGTTCATCCGGGCTGGAGGAAGGCGCTAAGCCTTGCGCCACTCGCAAATCGCCCGAGCGATGGAACACGATTTAAGGCGACGGATGCGCTGATGCCATGCCGGCACCACATCGGCATACTGCCAGCCATCGGCTGCGTGAAAGGGCGGTCGAGCCTGCGTGCTATCATTTTCTCGAGGTTGGTGACTCTTCATGAGGATCTCCAGGTTCGTCGAGTATTCGCTCCTGTGCGCTTGTGTCTTCTTTTTGCATGCCCCCCAGAGCCAGGCGCAAGAGAGCCGAAGTGATCGTTCCGGTTTCGACGGACCCGCGGAACTACCTCGTGTCTACGTCAAAAGTTCGGTTGCCGATACGCCTGCTCCCGGCAAACAGTTACAGGTCAAGGAGGGCGACAGCTTTCAGGACGCTCTGAACCGCGCCTCTTGTGGAGATACCATTCAGTTGCAGGCGGGAGTGACCTTTCACGGATTCTTCCGCCTACCGGCAAAACAGTGCGATGACGCTCATTGGATTGTCATTCGAACCAGCGCCGCCGACACCGACTTACCCGCCGAGGGAACGCGGCTATCGCCTTGTTATGCCGGAGTGGAAGCCCTCCCCGACAGGCCCGCCTTTCGATGTAACTCTACAAAGAATGTGTTAGCAAGGATTGCATTCGCCGCCAAAGGTGGAAGTGGACCCATCGAGTTACAAAATGGCGCCAATCACTATCGCTTTGTGGGATTGGAAATTACTCGTGAGCCCGGAGGCATTATTTACAACTTAGTCTCCAACGAAAAAGGGGGGGCATCCGATCACCTGATATTCGATCGTGTCTGGCTGCACGGCACTGCCAGCGACGAAACCAACCGCGGAATCGCACTGAGCGGCGAGACTTACGTAGCCATCGTCGACTCGTTTTTTTCTGACTTCAAGTGTGTTGCTGTTACTGGGGCGTGTGTGGAAGCTCAGGCTATCGCAGGCGGGGCCGGGAACCAACCGCAGGGAACCTACAAGATCGTAAACAATTTTCTGGAAGCCGCCAGCCAGAGCATTATCCTCGGGGGTGGGGGCGCATCTGTAACCCCTGCGGATATTGAGATCCGCCACAACTACTTATACAAGCCGCCTACCTGGAGACCGGGTCACCCCCAATTCGTCGGAGCTCCGAACGGCCGACCGTACATCGTGAAGAACTTGTTCGAGCTCAAGAATGCCCAGCGCGTTCTGTTCGAGGGTAACGTACTTGAGAATTCCTGGGGTGGATTCACCCAGACTGGTTTCGGAATTGTTCTTACTCCGAAGAATCAAGGTGAAAATACCTGCCCAGTGTGCCAGGTTACTGACGTGACAATTCGTTATTGCCGGATGAGCCATGTGGCCAGTGGTTTTCAGATTGGAAATGGCCTTTCGGATCAGGGCGCCGCTCCCAAGGCCGGAGAGCGTTACAGCATCCACGACGTTGTGGTAGACGACATTCAAGGAACCGCCGCCAAAGGCTTCGGGATCTTTGCCCAAATCTCCATGTCTTCCGCCGACAAAACGCTGGGCGACGCTCCTGTCCCCCCACTTCGCGATGTGAAGTTCGATCACATCACTGCCTTTCCACCTGATTCTCTCCTGGTGCTCGGTGGGCCCGTGAACGGGCAACATATGACGGGCCTTTCAGTTATCAATAGCTTGTTCACTGTGGGAGAAAAACCCATCCGTTCGACTGGGGGTGGTCCGCTGAAGAATTGCGCGGGTCAGGCTGACCGCACTTCCCCGACCGGAATTCTCGCCAATTGTTTCACCGTCTGCACTTTCGACCACAACGCGCTCATCAACGGGGGCGGCGGCTGGCCCAAAGGAAATATCTCGCTGAAGAACGTCCCCGACGCAAAGTTTGCGGACTTCCGCGGCGGAAATGGCGGCGACTATCACATCTTGCCGGGCAGCAGGCTGAAGGACGCTGGCTCGAGACGGAAACCGACATCGGTGCCGACATAGATGCCGTCAACAAAGCGATCGCCGGAGTACAGTAAGTGGGGTTAGAGCCAGGACAAGTCTCGGGTGACCAGAAACCGTCCTGCAGGCGTCTGACTCTTGAGCCAAAGCTTGAAGTTGAAGTAACTCCGATAACTGCCCCGAAGAGCCCTCAGGTAAGTGTCTGGATGAGTTACTGCATTGGGCGAAGCCAACGGGTACCCCAACTCCTCTAGAGTGTCACCGATCATAGCTTCCAGTTGCGCCAAATCTTCTACCGATAGCGACTCCCGCCATCTTCCCACCGGATTGAATGCTGCGTCTGTCGCGAACGATGTATTCGGCTCGCTTACCGACCCTATGCCGTTCTTGAGAATGCGGTCATAATCCAGATCGTGTTCGATGAACTTACTCAACTGCGCCAGCACATTTTGCGGGTTGGCGGTCAATTCCTCGAATCGCACCTCACAATAGTCCCCGCCTAACTGGCGACCGTCTCGGTGCCCTTTGCGAACAATCCAGTCCCAGTACGCGCCACCGGCCATCAGCGGGCGAGTCCGATCCCAGGGCAGAGGCTTGATCCACTTTTGCTTTTCTAGCGAGAGTGCCACGTCCCTCCCGTCGCGAATGATGTGGATAATAAGTGCGTCAGGAATCGTTTCCTTGATGCGGGGCAGGTACGCCAGGTGTTCGGGCGTGCAGTCGGCCCAACGCTCGACTCCCTGGTTACTAGCGATTTCTTCCATGACAACGCGCAAGAAATTTCCGCCGTTGCTGCATTGCTCCAGTACCTTTCTTTGGATCACTGAGGCGTCGAGACCCGAGACCTGAAAAAGCTTACTACCGACCCAGGCCTGCATCAGTTTCTTTCGATTTTGTAACTTGCTTAGATCTCCAAAGCGCGGCTCCAGTAGATTGAGGGCATGCGACTCGGTGCGGTAAACCGCAAACCCGCCCGAGGATAACAGCATGTGATAAAGCAAGGTGGTGCCGGAACGAACCGAACCGAGCACAAAGACTGGAGCTTTGCCGCGCGTGCTTGCGCGTGACAGACCGGCGGCTACGGGTGCCTTTTTTTCCATCCTCGCGCCCTCGTCCACTCGGACTTCAACGGCCATCTGCCGCCCGTGTTTCCCGAATCGCGACGCTCTTGGCGATGGGAGTTGCTGCTTCGCCCAAGCAGACGCGCTCGATGTCATCGGCCAGGTTGCCGGCGTTGTCATCCACGGCAACCGACGGAATTCGCGCAACCAAATCCTCACGCCGTTCGGCCGCTTTCGTCAACAGGGCCAAGAGGCGCTCACTGTCACCCGGTTTCCAGAGTTCGGCTCCGGGCGGACGAGTGCCATTGTCGCTCGCCAGCACCGGCACTTTCATCGTCAACCCTTCGAGCACTGACGAGCAGACGCCATCGGTGAGCGGCATACGAATGTAAGCCAGCGACCGCTTCATCAGTGTGAGGAACAGATCGTGAGGAACCGAACCGGTGATGCATATTGCCGAGGTCAATTGCTCGCGCTCGAAGAATTCACGCAGAAGCGGAATTTCCCTCTCGCTTGTGCCTACCAGCAGAAATCCAACTCGGGGAAACGACTGGCGGAATCTGCGCATCACGTCGGCGAGGAATTCCAACATGTACTCTTTGCGATAACAGAGATACATGAAAAACACGGAATCGTGTTTCTGGCAGAAGTCGTCCACTACGGCCGGTAGCAGCGCGGGATCGAATTGCACGTATTGGGAAGAAAAGTGCGGGATCGGCACAACCTTGTCCGGCGAAATTCCCGTCGTCAATATCGCCGTCTTGACGGCTTCGCTGTTGCAGTAGATGCGAGTCGCAGTGCGAAATAAGAAAGAAAAAGCTCCATGCCTGAATGATCCTTTCGGCGCTGGAAAGAAATTCTGCTCGTGCCCGCCGCAATAAGTCAGCAACGCCGGCAGGCGCCACATTCGGGCCAGCATTAGAGCCGACAGGGCGAGCAAGTACCCTTTCTTCGTATCGCCGTTGACCCGTACGTGCACTGCGTATCCGCGCCGCACCCAGTGAAGAACCTTGCGGAAATAATCCCAGCCGTCCTGCACATCAATGTACTCGAGACTCTTTACCCGGCGGTTCTCGTTCAGGTTCATCACCTGGCAGTCCCAGCCGCGGGCGTTGAGTTCTTTGCGCAATCCGACCAGGCTCATGCTCCAGCCGCACACCGGCGGAGGCCAGTTGCCGATCTGCAGAATCCGCTTCTTCGGGTTTTGGATCGAGTCCGTCTTCATGCCAGGCTTCTGGCCTTTCTCAATTCTTGATGTCCCGTTTTCAGCGCGAGAGTCGAGAGATAAAGCTGTTCGTACTTCTTGCAGATTGTGTCTAACTGATATTGCGAACTTGCTTCCACCTTCGCTCGCTTCCCGCAAGCTCTTCTTAGTTCCTCGTCTACCAGAAACTTCTCGACCGCTCCGGCCAGCGCGGCATCGTCGTCTGAGGTGAGAAAACCCGTTTGTCCATCCGAGAGCAACTCCGGATTTCCACCCACATTGGATGCTACGACCGGAACGCCCGCCGCCATTGATTCCAGGATGACATTCGACAGGCTTTCCGAGCGTGACGGAAGCACGGTTGCATCCAGGGAAGCCAGAACAGCAGGAATATCAGAACGATCCCCGAGGAATAGCACGCGGTCCGCAATGTTCAGCTCTCCAGCCATCGCTTCCAGTTCCGCACGCAGCGGTCCGCCTCCGACTAATACGAATTGCACCAACGGATGTCTGGGAGCGAGCCGAGCCGCCATGCGAAGAAAGGTCGCGTGATTCTTGCCGCGGTCATTCATCCGCGCCACCATGCCCACACGAAGCCTTCCCAGACTCGCGAGGAAGCGCTGGAGCCGGTTCCGCGAACGCCTCATTGGGCAGCGCATTGGGGATGACGACCAGCTTGTCTGCGGAAACCCCTGCCTGCTTCAGCCGGTCCGCAGCAGCCCGCGAATTGCACACCACCCGGTCACAGGCACGGAATGCGGTATTTTGGGCGCGAAACTGAAGCGGTGTAAGCAAGTCTCCCAACTGCCGGTGGCTGCCGATTACGACTGGAAGCCGTGCGAGCCGCGCCGCGGGGATTAGCATCAAGTTAGCGTAGAAATCGAAGGCGTGAGCCACAGCAATATGCTGCCGTCGCAAATGTCGAGCCAGTGAGGCTCGCATCAAAATCGATTGGCCTTTAAATAAGCTGCGGCCGGGAGAGAATTCTTTTATCGCAGGCACATTATCGACGAACTCTCCGCGGCGTGCCAGGCAGCCTGTGCTCACTTCGAGGTTTCCACCGCTCAATCCCTGCGCAAGGGTGACGAACTGCCGCTCCGTGCCGCCCCGCTCCAAAGAATTCACCATCAAGAACAAACCTGGACGCGGGTTCTCAGGCAGGTCGTGTGGGCCTGCTGACTTCACGACGAACTCCCGGCACCTGCCACTTCAGCGATCAAGCTCGGGGAATCGACTCCCCGCGCTTCGAGGAAATTACGGTGCCAGAGTTCCAGAACCAACAGCAGCCAAATCGCCCCCGCATGATCGCGATATCCACGGAAGTGCTCGTCGAGCAAGGCTCGAACCGCGTTGGGTTTGAAGTAACCCCTCTGCAACGTGCGCGGCTCCGTCAGAATGCTGAGCAGGCCGTCTTTCATCTCGTCGCGCATCCAGTGCACCAGAGGAAGGGAAAAACCCTGCTTGCGGCGGTGCAACAGAGCGGGAGGAATGCCGATACGCTCCGCAAGCTTCTTCAGCAAATACTTTCGCGTCCCGTTGCGAAATTTCCATTCAATCGGCAACCCTGCAGTCCACTCGACGAATTCCTGGTCGAGCATGGGGACTCTCACTTCGAGTGAAGTCGCCATACTCATGCGATCGACTTTTGCCAGAATGTCGGCGGTCAGGTAAGTCTTGGTATCGAGATAGAGCAAGCGGCTCAGCGTGTCAGCCGCGGGCGCACGGTCGTAATACTCCTCGAACCGTTTGAATGGATCGGTAAATTGTCCGGCCTCGCTCAGCAGTTCATCGCTGAACAGGCTGCGTTCGCGATCAAGGGCAGGGAGAAACGAGAGCCCATCGAGATAACGGTCCCGCGAAGGCAGCGAGATGTTCCATGCCAGCTTGCGTCCGCGTACATTCTGCGGCAACACTGGATACACGTGATCGCGGTAGAGCCGTCCCATCCACGAGGGGATGCCATACCGGCTGCGGCGCAGGTTCACGATGTAGCGGTCATATCCCGCATACAACTCGTCGCCGCCATCGCCCGAGAGCGCGACCGTAACGTGCTGGCGAGCCAGCTTAGAAACGTAGTACGTCGGAATCATCGAAGAATCGCCGAAGGGCTCTTCCATCATTCCTGACAACATTTCCAGGGTTTCACCGATGTTCGGATCGACCGTTAACTCGTGGTGATCGGTGCCATAACGCTCCGCGACCATGCGCGCGTATTCGGCTTCGTTGAAATCCTGATTACGGAATCCGATCGAGAAGGTCTTGACCGGACCGCTGCTGGCCCGCGCCATCAAGGCCACGACAATGGAAGAATCGACGCCGCCGCTGAGCAACGCCCCCAGGGGGACATCGCTGATCAGGCGGATCCGAACGGCTTCCAGTAGTTTGCTTTCCAGTTCCTCAAGACATTCTTCTTCGGATTTCGGAGGATGAGCGCCGTAATTGGGCACATCCCAATATTGCCGGATCTTGATTTCTCCGCCCGCGAATTCCAACAGATGTCCTGGCGGCAGCTTGTGAATGCGCTGAAACGCTGTCAGAGGATCGGGAACGTATCCGAAATAAAAGAACTGGAGCACGCCTTCCAGATTGACTTCCGCCAGTTCTGGAGCCACTGCGAGCATGGTCTTGATTTCCGAGCCGAACAACAAGCGGCCGTTGTGCAACGCGTAGTGCAGGGGCTTCTTGCCCAGACGATCGCGCGCCAGCAGCAACGAGTTTTTGCGCTCATCGTAGAGCGCGATGGCAAACATGCCACGCAATTTCTTGACACAGTCCGCGCCCATCTCTTCGTAGAGATGAACGATCACTTCGGTATCGCTGTGGGTGTAGAACTGATGTCCGCGGCTTTCGAGTTCCTTCCGCAGTTCCGGAAAGTTGTAGATCTCGCCGTTAAAGACGACCCAGACGCTCTTGTCCTCGTTATGAATGGGCTGCTTGCCGCCGGAAAGATCAATGATGCTGAGGCGGCGCATTCCGAGGCCAACGGGGCCGCGCGCGTAAATGCCTTCGTCGTCCGGTCCGCGGTGCACGATGGTCTGGCACATGCGGTGAACGTCAGAGGTGGTGACTTCTTCGCCCTGGCGGGCGACCATGCCGGCTATCCCGCACACTGCTCGGCCTCCTGCTCGGTCCTGTCTCTCAGCGGTTGGCCGGAAGCCGGCTTGTGACCCTGCACGGCAATCGGTTGCTCGATCACACGCAGATCGTCGAGCCCGCAGCTCTCAAACCAGCGGAACACTTCTTCGTAGGTGTGCTTAGACTGGTACCAGGGTGAATACCAGTCAAACGTGTCGAGCACCCGCCATTGCGGATCGCGATTGAACGACATGGGAATCGCGTAAGCCAGGGCTCCGCTCATGGGACGGCCAATGCCGGGAATCTTCCGCAACACCTGATGCACTCCGTAGAGTGGAATCGCTCCGTAACAAAGTTTATGCAGGAAGCGCGGCGACATGCGTTTGGTCACGTTGCGATAGACATCGCTCATCTTGTACCAGGCGTTGTAACTGCTGTAGAGCCAGACGGCGATTCTTCCGTCGGGCTTCAACAGCTTCGGCAGCGCCTTGAACGCCTGTTCGCAATTCGGAGTGTGGTGCAGTACACCGATGCTGTAGATGTAGTCAAAGCTCTCGGGCGCAAATGGCAGTTTAAAAACGTCTGCCTGGAAAATGGATGCCGAACGGTCGGCGAGGTTTCGGGCAGCGACTTCGGCCGCCAGGCTCAGATCGATGCCCACCACGTGAGCTCCCCAGCGCGTTGCCACCTCCGCAAAGCGGCCCATGCCGCAACCGACATCGAGAACCAGTTTGCCCGCGAGATCCTCCGGACGGAAACCGGTGCGTCGGCGGAAGGCGCCTTCCGAACGGCGGCTCTGCTCGGTATCGAGCTGCGTCTTGGCGTGGAGATGCCACTGGAAGCCGAAGCTGCCCGCGTAATGCTGGGCGTCTACAAAGCGGTAAATGCCGTTGACGAATGGATAGCTTCGTCCGCACTCGATGCACTGCAGAGCTTCGCCTTCTTCCCTCAGCCTGCCTTCACAGCTCAGGCAGCGGAGAATTCGTAGAACGCGGTTATCGACTCCAGGCATATTCGCTCGTTCGGGTTGTTGTGGCTTTGAGTTTTCCATTCTTTCCACCATTCGTTGTAGGTGCCGCCGTCTCCACCGGCTTGCCGGCGATGCGGTACAGTGCACACACGTATCCCACGAGAAAATAGGGATACAAAAGATATTCAGTTGAAGCGAACATCGAGCCCACCAGGTAGGCAGCCAGTCCAGCCCACAGTGCGCTGGTCCAGAGCTTTATGTTTTCGTCGGCCTCGTAACCGGGCAATTTCCGGGTCGCTGCCACTTTGCGAAAGCTCAGTGCAAAGATCAACAAGAAGAGGAACAACGCCGGGAAACCGGCCTCGGCGGCCAACTCGGTGTAGCTGTTATGCGCAACGTGCCAGTCTCCGGATAGCACCGGGAAGTTACCCGGGCCCACCCCAAACAAGGGATGCTGCAGCGCCAGCGAGACGCTGCGTTTCAACAATTCCTCGCGCGCTTCCAGCGATCCGCGATCCCCCGATCCTTCGATGTTTCCCTGGGTCAGGCTCTTGAATCGGGCAATGAAGTGGGGAGTACTCAGCGAGACCGCGAGCGCAATCACGCCGAACAACCCCGCACCCATCAGCAACATAGTCCGCCGCTGTTTCACCCCATATTCCCACAGACAAATCACGCAGGTAATCACCAACGCGATCATTCCGCTGCGGGAATAGGTGATCAGGACGCAATACATCATCACGATCATAAGGACTGCCCAGACAATTTTGCGCACTGCTCCCTTGGCGGCGAACATGAAGGCCATGCACAAAGGAAAGTTAATCGCCACATTGATGGCCAGATCATTCGGATTTTCGAGAATTCCTTTTTGAATTCCGTACAGGCGGCCGCCGAAAGTGTGATGGGCGGCAACGGAAGCCAGCGCGAAAAACGCAATCGATCCCGCCTGAATATAGAGCACCGTCTTCATCTGCGAGACCGATGAAATAATCAGACCGATCAACAAGGCAATGATCACACCCTTGGAGAACTTGGTGAACACCGCGTCAAACGCACCGCCGCGCCAGTACGCAAACGGAATGGTCAAGATCATCTGTGCCAACAGCAGCAAAAGCACTTTCAGTTCGATCGGAATCTTGCCGCGCTCCTTGGGCAGCACACTGAAAATCAACGCCAGCATCGCTATGCCGCCGCCAATTTTCTCCAGCGGAAGCGCTTCCATCCCTGGAATAAAATCCTGGGGACGCACGAAGTATAAGAACGCGAAGAAAATGAGGGACAAGTAGGCGATGCTCTTTTTTTCCTTGAGCCTCTTCACACCAGCCCAAGCCGGTTTTTGGACTGCGTTGGTCACCGGTTTATTCCTTGCGTCCCAATGTCCTAACGGTTCCATGCAGCCTTCCGTCCCGTAACAAAATTAATGAACGCCACGACCGCGGCAGTGTTCAAAACCACAAACGTAAAAGCCGCGTCTGCCATGCGAGCCAGCAGGCCGCTCTTCATCTGCGCCACCACCAGAAAACTCAGCGCATAAAACGCAAGTTGCAGAACCAGCGCCATCCGGTAGATGGGATGATTGAGCACCATCGAGGCCACCAACGTCGCGCCGAGAGCAAACGGCACAATCAGCCTCATCAGCTTATGGCTGATGAATTCAAAGCGCAGCGGATTCGATCCACTCAAGATCCAAGGCGCCAGCTGCAGGAGTTGGTAGTTCCCGCTCAGCGTCCGCACTTTGCGGTTAAATTCACGCTCAGTCCCCTGATCGGCTACGTCCCAGGCATGCGCCCGCGGGTCGAAAACCACGCGATATCCTTGGCGCACGACATTCATCGGGATGTACACATCATCGAGAATCGTCTCCGGCGGCACCGTGACCAGCAGTTCGCGGCGCACCGCGTAAATGGCTCCGGTCGCGCCGACCACTGATCCCGAATCCGATTCCATCTCGCGAATCTTCTTCTCGAATTTCCAGTACAGGCCCATGCCTTTCACGGCTTCGCCAGAGTCGGGATCACCCAGCATCAGCTCTCCGCTCACGCAACCCACGGTGCTGTCGGCGAAATTTTCCATGAGCAATTGCATGGCATCGGGCTCAATTTTCTGCCGCGCGTCGTTGAACACCACAATCTCTCCTCGCGCGGCCGCGATCGCCTCGTTCAGCCCAGACGCCTTGCCCCGCGCTTCGGGAGTTACAATGCTGCGCACCCGCGAGTTTTGCTTGTACTTCGACAAAATTTCATTCGTCCCGTCGTTTGATCCGTCGGAAACTACGACCACCTCGACGCAATCCTCGGGATAATGCAGGTCCTGAAGATTCCTTAGCTTGCGCTCCAGAATCTTGGCCTCGTTACGTACCACCATCACGATCGAAATCTTCGGCTCAAACGCTGCGCGCATCACGGGCTTGGCTTTTTGCCGGCTGCGAATCCACAACCATCCTGCGTACCCGACGTACGCGTAAAAAACGATCGCAGCGCCTCCCCAGAACACCCATGTCATTGCGCGCCTCGCCCCAACAGGACGATTTTGACCGTCTGAAACATGATTAGCAGGTCCAATCCAATCGAGGCGTTTTTGATGTAGTACAGGTCGTACTGCAATTTCTCTTTCGCGTCTTCCACGGTATTTCCGTACTTGTAGCGAACCTGCGCCCAGCCGGTGATTCCCGGGCGTACGACATGACGTACGGGGTAGTAAGGAAGCTCGCGCGTCAGCCACTCGACAAACTCAGGCCGCTCGGGGCGCGGTCCGACAAACGCCATATCTCCCTTGTAGACATTCCACAACTGCGGGATTTCATCCAGCCGGGAACTGCGAAGAAATCTTCCCGTACGAGTGATACGCGGATCGTTGTCGCCCGCCCAGGTCGGACCGGTATCGGCTTCAGCATCCTGACGCATGGTGCGGAACTTGAAGCAGTAGAAGGTCACGCCGCCCCGTCCCACGCGTTTCTGCCGGTAAAGGATGGGGCCGGCCGAATCGAGCTTAATCGCCAGACATACAAAAGGAATGACGGGAAGCACGACCACCAGCAGCACAAACGCGGCGAGTGACGAGAGCGCGCGCTTCATCATCATGAAGCCGGCACTGAAGCGGAATCCGTCGGCAAATACCAGCCAACTGGGGTAGAGATTCTCCACTTCGATGCGGCCCGACATTTTCTCGAGCCACGAGGTGGCCTCTTCGATCTTGGCTCCGTCCAGTCGGAGATGCAACAGTTCCTGTACCGGAAGCGTGCCGCGACGGTCGGGCATCGCGACGATCACGCGATGGATATTCTGTCCCGCAACGCAGTCCAGCAAATGCGACGCGACTGCTTCGCGGGTCACCGCTCCGTCGATGTTGCCGCTCCACCCGACCACTTCGATTCCCAGTTCCGACCGTGCCCGTAAGCCCTGCACCAATCGTTGCGCGCGATCTCCCGTGCCAACCACATAGACCCGCTCCCGCAAATAGGGCTGCTGCGAAAGCCAGGAATACGCCGTCCGCCAACCAAAGAGAGCGACTGTCAGAATGACCAGTCCAGCCAGCGCAGAATTGTTGCCGGGAAGGAAATGCGGGAATACGTAGCCGACCGCAGCCAGGGCCAGTGCCACGAGGCCCAACACCAGCAACAGCCGGAAAACCTGATCCCACCGTGCGTTAACGCTGGAAGGTTCGTAGAGATCGAACCAGTGCGAGAACACCAGCACCACCAGCGTCACCATCAGGATCTTGTAGTAGCCGTATTCAAAGTTCAATACCAGGTAGCTGTCCTCGCGAAATTGGAGGACCGTCCCCAGCAGGAACGAGGTCCAGATAATCAGGGCCTCCCCCACCAGAAGGATCAAGGTGCGGACCGGGTAATAAACATTGAAGAGGCGGATCAAGCGTTACCTCTGCGGTTCCCCGCGGCCATCGGGTTTTCCGTAGGCGCCATAGTAATAACGCGTGTAGGAAGCAGAGTCGGAATCGATGCCGTTCAGCACCACTCCAACCAGGTGCGTGTCGCGGAATTCCTGGCGCGCTTTGCGGGCGATATCGAAGGGGGTCGCATTCGAGCGCACCACCATCAACACGCCATCGCAATAGTTGGCCAGCAGGCTGGCGTCCGACACCGGAACCGCCGGCGGCGAATCAAGCACGATCCAGTCAAACAGCGATTCCACGCGGTTCATCAGGAACTTGAGGCGGCCGTTGGCAACCAGTTCCGCGGGATTCGAGATCGCGCGCCCGGAAGGAATGAAGAACAGGTTCTCCATCGGCCCCCGCTGGATGATCGAGAATTCGTCGGCTTCGCCCATCAGGTATTCCGCAAGGCCCGGTGTGGCGGAGGTGCCGAGCGCTGAGTGCAAGCGGGCACCGCGCAGGTCGCCGTCAATCAGCAACGCACGGCGTCCATGTTGGCGCACCATGGCCTGCGCCAGGTTCGCCGCCACGAAAGACTTGCCTTCCTTGGGCAGTGAACTGGTGACGAGAATCTTTTTCAGCGGCTGCCGCTCCCGCAATTGGTAGAGGCGCGAACGCAGGGTACGGAATTCTTCCGTGCCGAATCCCTGCTCCTCGGAGTTGAAGAACAACATGGTCTTCAAGTCCGGAGTCCAGTTCATCTGCGAGCAGCGGGCCAACAGCGTGTCAAAGGTGAAAGGCGTGCCCATGGCCGGCATGGCTGCCTGCATGACAGGCGCGTGCCCGACAATGCCGGACGGCGGCGCGCCCATCGGATCGCCCACGACCGCAGTGCTGGCTGAAACCGGAAGATCCGGCTGCCCCCCCTGGCCCGCACTCCGCTCCTGTTCGGCCCTCTTCAGTGCTTCGTGAATTCTGCTCATAGTTTCCTTTCCTTGGGGAGGTCTTGTTCTGACTGGCGCAGCCGGTCAGCGAGAGTTGCTAGCGTTTTCAGGGCTTCCACTAAATCGAATTTGTCGCTGGACGACGACGCCGGGGGAGCCACGGTCATGGCCGCCGACGATGTACTGTCGCTCAAATCGAAATCCCGAGCCACGGTATCCACTACGTTGGCCATGATCACTTTCTGCTGATCGACGAACGAACTCACCAGGCAGTGTTCGCAAACCAAATTCACCACACGGGGAATTCCGTTGGAATAACGATGAATGGCCACCAGCGCTTCGGGATCGAAAATCTGCTGACCGTTCGAGCCCGCGATTCTCAACCTCTGCGCGATGTAGGCTTTGGTCTCTTCGAGCGACAACGGATGTGTCTTCGCCCGCAGCGTGAGCCGCTGGCGCAACTGGCGCAAATGCGGTTGCTTCAGCTTCTGCTCAAGTTCGGGCTGCCCCACTAACACGATTTGCAGCAGCTTCTCGGTGAAGGTTTCGAGATTCGTCATCATGCGGATCTCTTCCAGCACATCGTCCGAGAGGTTCTGCGCTTCGTCGACAATCAGCACCGCAGTTTCACCGGCCCGGTAGCGGTCGAGCAGCCAGTTGTAGAGCCGCAGCAGGATCTGACTCTTCGCCCGCGATTCGCAGGGAATGCCAAAGTCCGCCATCATGTAGTCGAGGAACTGGGGCACGTTCATCTTCGAGTTGAAGACAAAAGCCGTGGCCACCTGCTGCAAGCGCAGCCACTCCAGCAACTTGTTGATGAGCGTCGTCTTTCCCGTTCCCACCTCACCCGTCAGCAGCACAAAGCCCTTGCGGCTCTGGATGCCATAGGTCAAGCAAGCTAACGCCTCCTCGGTGTGCCGCGTCAGAAACAGGTAGCGCGGGTCGGGGTTAACGTTAAACGGATTCGCTCGCAGTCCGAAGAATTCCTTGTACATGGGGTCTTAGACCTCTACCTTTTCCCGCTTGTCTTCGGTTGCAGTTTTGCCGTCGACTCCGTTGGGCTGCGCGCCAATCCAGGGCACTGAAACCAGCGTCGGCAACTCCAGAATCGCGATTACATCCTGCTCGGTACGAATCGATTTGTCGCGCAGTTCCAGCCACATCGCCAGAGCCAGGCCAATGACCAACCCGCCGCCCGCGCCGCCGGCCGCAAACATCCAGCGCACCGGGAAGCTCGGAGAATCGGGCAAACTCGCCGGGTTCAGCAGCCGCATCTGTTCGCCTTGTTGCCGGCGCTCCATGTCGGTCTGCATTTCCGATTCGCTCTTCTTGGCAAGAAGGTCGTTGTAGAACTTTTGCGCCGTGTCGTAGTCGCGGGTTAGAGCCTTGTACTGCTCTTCCACCGCGGGACTGAGAGCTACGCGGCCCTCGTAAAGGCTGATCTGCGATTTGATCCGGCTCTGCTCGCGCGTCGCCTGCTCAATCGCAGCGTCGTACTGGTGAACCTGCGTTCGCAGCGTCCTTAACTCCGGAGGCTCCGCGAGGCCAACTTTATCGTTGTTGTCAGTGGAAGGCTTGGCCGCTGCCGCGTTCATCTGATCGATCTGTTTCTTGACCTCGGCGATGTCGGCCTTGGTCTTGATCACATCGGGATAGTCGTCGGTGTATCGCGCTTGCAGAGTGATCAACTGGCTTTGCAGGGCGGCCAATTGCTGCTGCATCGTTTGCGGATTGGTAGAGTTCTGAGAAGACTTCCAAGCCGCCACTTGTTGAGCCAGAAGGGATTCGGCGTAGGTCTTATCTTGCTGCGCCCGGTTCAGGGTTTGAGTGTTGGAATCAAGCTGCGAGTTCAGTCCCATCAGCAGCTTGAGATTGTTCTCTTCGTCGCCCGGGAGCTGGCCCATGTACTGCTTCTTGAAAGTCGCCAGTTTGGAGTCCTGATCGTCCAGGTTCTTCTTGGCGCTATCCAACTGGCCCGTGAGGAATTCCGTGGTGCCCTGGGCCACGCCTTCGCGGATCTTCAGATTCTCTTCCAGCAACATGGAAGTCAGCTGGCTGCAAATCTGTTGCGCGTCGTGCGGGTTGTCGGCGGTGTAGTTCACGTAGAAGCCGGGAAGGTCAGTGCCTTGTCCCGGCCTTTTCTTGGCCGAGGCCGTAATATCGGGCTGCACCGGCTCGACGGTAAGATTGGCGCGGATGTCATCGATAATGTCATCGATGCTCTTGCCTTTCTTGGTCAATTGCAGATTCGCGATCATCGGCTGCAACCGGTTCCGGCTGAGCACCTGTTGCTGCATGGTCGCAATGCGCTGGGTAATATCTTCGGTGACCACCGACTTGACGTAGTTATCCGGCACTTTCTGCTCTTCCACCAGCACCAGCGACTGCGAAGTGTATTTCGGAGGAAAGGCGTAAGAGATCAGGAAACCGGCCAACGGCGCCAGCAGCGTCGGAATCAGGATGACCTTCATCCGCCGGCGCAACATCGCCAGATAATCGTCCATCGTTAAATCGCGATTCTCAATCATGCTATTCCCGTTCTGGCCACTCCCTTGGGAACGGCCGCAAAAAAATCAGTCAAGCCGGATCGGACGTGGCGTCCAATCAATTCCGAATAGCGCCACTTGCCGCCGCGAAGTGCGGTTGCAAGAAGGAGTATTTCCGCAAAACGCCGAGTCAAATCTCTCGTTGTTGAATACGTAGCTCACGAAGGCGCTGAATTCACGTCCGAACTGGCGGTGGAGCGATCCCCCAGCATAAAGGTAGTTGAAAGACTGCCCACCCACAGTGCCTGCGGTCGCCGGCAGAATGCGCGAGTTCGTGGTGTAGCCGACATCGGCTGTACCGGAAAAGTTGCGTCCGAAAGGACGGCTTGCCGTCAGACGGAACAGATTCGTCTTCGCTCCACCATAGAACCCTGATCCGCTCGAGTTGTAGCGGTTGTAGCTTGCCGCCAAATTGGTGTGGGTGAAACGGTAGCGAAGCAGTGCCTGCCCGCTCGCCGAGATGTTGCTGTTTGACGTATTGAAAGTTGTGCCGGGAATCGGTTGGGTGATGTCGGTGATCTGCGGTCCGCCGCCCAGCACCAAATCCATCCTGCCGGAAATCCTGTGACCATAGAGAATGTGGAACACGTGGGTGCGGAAGTCACCCGCTATGGACGTAGGAAAGTGAAACGACTGGTAGGCGTACAAAAAGCCGACCTGGTCGCTGCGATTGATCTGGTAGTTGTATCCGGCCTGTCCGCCTTCCTGCTGGCTGTTCAAGAAGGTGACCGGAACTCCATTCTCAATCGTGGTGTTGCTGCCACTGATGAAATGCACCAGTGCGAAGGAACCGCCAAAAGTTAGGGAGGAACGTGGCGAAATCGACTGAGTGATATCGGCAATCGACACATTGCTGATGCGAGGCGATTGACCGAGAGAACCCAACTGACCGCCGCCGCCGAGCAGCGCACCGCCGCCGCCACCGAGGCCCACACCGGTGATGCCGCCGCCACCGCCTCCCAGGCCCCCGACTCCTCCTAAAGCACCGCTTCCCCCGTAAGATCCGAATCCGAATGCGCCTTCCGGCAGGTAACTAAAAGAATCGCGGAAGGCAAACTGTCCCGTCCGCCATAGATAACGCTGATCTCCGTCAAGAGTGTGGGACTGTGTCCAACCGATATGCTGGCCGCCGTAGTAAGCGCCGCCGCCAACATACTGCAAGCCAACGTCGTAACGGCTCCAGAGTTTCTGCAAAGCCAGGCTGCCTAGGGCGCGGGTCACTCCCTGAATCGCGGAGCCTCCAACCTGACTGCCGATATTGGTATCGACCGCTTCGCTCGCGTGGATGCCAGGAATGAAAAAGCTGCGCGAGGATGTGTTCGGATCAAGATTGGGGAGATCCAGCCCCGAGATAGGGGGATTATCCACGTTCTGTTGCGGCGCAGCGCCGGTCTGCCCAAAGGCTGGCGCCGGAGCACTCGACGATGGGGTTCCGCTGTCCGGAGCCTGCTGCCCGGTGTCCGGGGGCTGCTGCCCGCTGTCCTGGGCCGCAACTGTGGCGAATGCCAGCGTCACGAACACAAAAACGCAAATGTAGTCGCGAAGTTTCATCAATCTTTCCTTACGGGACCACAATGGTGTCGCCAGGCTGCAACAGGACGTTCTGGTCCATGGCCTCGCCCTTCACCACTTGCTTGTAATTAAACGGGAGTTTCCGCTGCTTTCCGTTCTCGGTGCGCAGCACATAAATTCCCTTGGTGTTGGCAAACTGCGTGAAGCCCGCGCTGGCAATGGCCTGCAGCACCGTCATGTTCGGTGTCAGTGCCATCGCCCCGGTGTGTGTGACTTCGCCCAGGATATAGACCTTCTGGCTGTTCATCGCCGTGACCACGACGGTCACCCGCGGATCCGACATGAACTTTTTCAGCTTCTCGGTCAGCGAGTTCGCCAGTTGCATCGGCGTCAAGCCCGCCGCCTGCACGTCGTCGAGAAGGGGCATGGAGATCTTGCCGTCTGGCCGCACCGGAAGAGTGCTGGTGAGATCGGTTTCTTTCCACACCGAGACATGGAGAACGTCATCCGGGCCGATGATGTAATCGGGTCCGGCCACTGCGCCTGCATCCTTGGCCCCGCCCATGGGCGCATTCGTCTTCTTGTCTTTTCCGTTCATGTTGTCCTGCGCCCAGACCGGAGTGGTCATCAGCGCAAGCAACAACCCGGTCATCACTGCCAACTTTTTCATTCGCTTCTCCTGGGTGTGTTTACGAGGCTCCGTATTCCCCGTACCCAATTTGTTTCAATTTGTAGAGCAGGGCCTTATAGCTGATCTGTAATTCCTGCGCGGCTCGCCGGCGATTCCAGCGAGTGCGAGTCAGCACTTTTAGAATTAGTTCTTTTTCCGCTTCCCGCGAAGCGGCACGCGCTGCCTGCTTCAGGGAAACCGGTCCCCCATTGCCCCCACGCTCCGACTTCACCAGCATGGCGCGGAGTCCGCCCATGGCCAATGCCTCGTCCCCCAGAGCCACAATTGCCTTGGCCGCGTCTTCCAGTTCGCGCACGTTGCCCGGCCAGCCGTAATCGAGAAACAACTGCAGCGTCTCCGCGCTCAACAATGGTTTCGGCCGGTGAAAATCTCGCGCATACTTCGCCAGAAAAAATTCCATCAACAACGGAACATCTTCCCGGCGCAGGCGTAAAGGCGGCACACGCAAACACACACCGCTGATCCGATAGTAAAGATCCTCGCGGAATCGTCCCGAGCGAACCTCGGCTTCCAGATCGCGCGAGGTTCCGCATATCAAACGCGCGCGCTTAGCGCCGTTCCCATTTTCGTCTGTTTTGGGAAGCGCTTCCAGCAACTTGTCCTGGGAGGTGGTACCTAAGTCACTAATCTCTTCCAGGTATACCGTGCCCCGACAAAACAGCGCTTCGACCCCCTGGTCGTCGAAGACTTCAGGGCTGAGCTCCGAGCAAAGCACCATTCGGAAGCCCTCGTCCCGCCGAGCCGAAGCTTCATGGATGCGCCGGGCAACGGTCCGTTTGCCGGCCCCCGCCTCCGCCAACAGCAACACGGGGACTTCGTTCTGGGCCAACTCTCGGACTACGACCTCAACCGGCATCATGCTCGGACTTACCCCGGGCAAGAAAAGTCTTTCTTTGCCGTCACTTGCCGAAACATCGGGATCGCTATGATTTAACAGATCTGATTCCATGATTAGCCTTGTCGCGCTTGGGGGAAGTCGATGCCGAAGTACCGTGAAGCCACTCTAGGAGCAAGGTCAGTACCATCTTCTCCAGCTTTCCCCAAAGACTAGACAAGTCGCATATCCTCAGTGGCTTAGGTCCAATTTGAGGGGATCGGATGCGGCCTGGCGACTTCCTCTAACCTATACCAACAGGGAAGAAAGTGGAAAACTTTTACCCTTTCTGGGGTAACACCATCTCGGTTACTTCCGGCTTGGAAAGGTAAGCTTTCCCGCAACCCGGTACCAATAATGGACATAGCGATCGTAGCCCGACCGACCTGTTGATCAGTAGGCCAGAGCTCATTGGGAAAACTTATGCCCACTTCCTCCGTTCGATTGGTTATATGGGCTGGCCCGGAGTTGGAAACCATTTTCCCTCTCAGCGGGTTACCGCAAGTCTGCGACGCGATGATTGCGCCCGGATTCAAGTTCGCATATGCTCACAATATCCCCTTAACTTTTGCCTGTGAGCCATACTGCTGAAGTCGTGACCTTGTCTGAGCCTGTGCGCCGCTCTGTCGAGAAACGCCCTGCTTTCTGGCAGGGGATCGTTCTCGCCCTGCTGGTGGGGTGGTTGTATTTCCCGATCCTTAGCCGGCTTGCGAACCAGTGGTGGACCGACCCGAATTTCTCGCATGGCTTTTTTGTGCCTGCGTTCTCTCTCTTTGTTCTTTGGCAGGATCGCGCGCATTTGCTGAATTTGTCGCGGAAGCCTTCTTTCTGGGGACTTCCCATTACGGTTCTTGGATTGGCCGTGCTGGTGGTGGGATCGCTAGGCGCTGAGCTTTTTCTTTCGCGCGTCTCTTTCCTGGTGGTGATCGCCGGTCTGGTGATTTTCTTTCTTGGCTGGCACTACTTCCGCGCGGTGTTGTTCCCATGGGCATTTCTGCTCCTGATGATTCCGATCCCGGCAATCATCTTTAATCAGATCACTTTTCCATTGCAGATCTTGGCCTCGAAGGTTGCCGCGAATGTGCTGCCGCTGGCGGGAGTGCCGGTCTTACGCGAAGGCAACATCATCAATCTGCCGGCGATGCCACTTGAAGTTGCGCAAGCTTGCAGCGGAATCCGCTCGCTTCTTTCGCTGGGTACGCTGGCTATCATTTACGGTTATCTGATGGAACCCCGCAACTGGATGCGCACCGTCCTTGCGTTTGCATCGATCCCTATCGCGGTTGTCGCCAACAGCCTGCGCATCGTCGGCACTGGACTGCTGGTGCAGTACTGGGACCCCGATAAAGCCGAAGGGTTTTTCCACGCCTTCTCCGGTTGGTTAATCTTTGTCGTTTCGCTTGGCCTGCTCTTCCTTTTACATCACCTGTTGTTGCTGGTGTGGCCTGCGAGACAGAAAGCCACATGAAATCGTACTGGCGCTTTCTTTCAGCTGCTTTGTTGCTGGTGACCACGGCCTTGTTTCTGCACGCCCGGAGTGCAAATGAGACGGTCCCCCAACGTGAGCCGCTTACTTCCCTGCCGCATCAATTGGGGCCATGGGTGGGAACGGACATCACAATCCCGCAGGAAATTCTCGACATTCTGGGCGCGGGAGATTTTTTGCTACGGGTCTACCGCGAGCCCGCTCCTTCCCAGTCGTATGTAGATCTATTTGTCGCCTATTTTCCGAGCCAGCGCAGCGGCGATAGCATTCACTCGCCAAAGAACTGTCTGCCCGGAGCCGGCTGGTCTCCGGTGGAGTCGAGCCGCGTCACGCTCTCATTACCGGGACGGGCGCCGTTTCCCGCCAACCGCTATGTCATCGCCAAGGGCGAGGACCGCATGCTGGTGCTCTACTGGTACTTGGCTCATGACCGGGCTGTCGCCAGCGAATATTGGGCCAAGTTCTATTTGGTGGCCGACTCGATGCGCCTCAACCGAAGCGATGGTTCGCTGATTCGCGTCACTACCCCTCTCCGGCACGGGGAAACCATTGACGCCGCTCAGCAGCGGCTCACTTCGCTCGCCGGAAACGTGAACCCGATCATTGACCGTTATGTCCCCCGTTGACCTGTTCTTGTTTTCACCGACGACTTCCATTCCGGGCATGACGGCGGTAACTTTCGAGTGGCGCTCACAGGGCGGTAACGTAAATCAGCGCTGCGCATATTAAGATGGAGCGCAGTCCGCTGACACATTGGGAGAATTAGAATGAAGCATTCTGTAGTCATCCGTCTAATCATTATTCTCGGACTGATCGCGAGCGTCACCGTTGGCTGCTCGCGCGATCCCAATGTGCGCAAACAGAAATACATGGAGAGCGGTCAACGCTACTTCGACAAGGGCAAATACCGCGAGGCTGCCATCCAGTTCAGCAATGCCGTGCAAGTTGATCCGCGTTTCGGCGACGGACACTACAAACTCGCTCTGACGTACTTAAAGCTGCAAGAGTGGACCCGCGCTTATCAGGAACTTGGCCGCACGCTCGAATTACAGCCCGACAATTACCCGGCCCATATCGATCTCGCCAACTTGCTCATCGCCGGACGCGATCTGAAGCAGGCAAGGGAACAAACCGATCTCCTTATTTCGAAGCAGCCCGACAACCCTCAGACGCACGTCGCGGTCGCCAATTTGCTGGCTGCACAAGACGAAATTCCCTCTGCGATTCAGGAAATGCAGAAGGCCATCGCGCTGGGCCCTGAGCTCTACGAGTCCTACTTGAATCTCGGTCTGCTCTACATGCGTAGCAACCAGCCTGACACCGCGGAAGCTGATTTCAAGAAAGCGGTAGAGATTAGTCCCAAAGCAATGAACGCCCAGCTCGCGCTGGGCAGCTACTACCAGGCTCGCAGCCGATATCCGGAGGCAGAGCAGACCTTTAAGCATGCCATTGAGATTGAGCCCAAAAATCCCGATCCGCGCGCCGCCCTCGCCCGGCTCTACATGGCGCAGGGTAAGAAAACCGAAGCCGAAGATTTCCTGAAGCAGGTGAAGAAAGATCTGTCGGACGATCCCGTTGGCTATCGCATGTTGGGCGACTTTTACTTCGCGACCGGCGACATTGATAAAGCCACTGGCGAGTATGCGTCCATCTATCAGGATCATCCCAAGGATCAGCAAGCCAAGAAGAACTACATTCAGTTGCTGATCCTGAAGAACCGCCTCGATGATGCGGGCAAGCTGAACGACGAGATTCTGAAAGCGAATGCAAACGATACCGAGGCCATGATCTTCCGCGGCCAGATTCAGATTCGCCAGGGACAGCTCAACGATGCGACCAATACGTTGCAGAACGCGCTGAAGAATGATCCTGATAACGGGATCGCGCACTACCATCTCGGAATCGCGTTCGATCAGTTAGGCGACCTGGCCCGAGCGGAGAACGAATGGCGTGACGCGATCCGCTTGCGTCCCGATCTGTCCGAGGCTCATCGCGCGCTGGCCGCTGTCGCTCTGCGTAAGGGCGATATGGAATCGCTTGAGCAGAGCGCCACCCAGATCATCGCGCTACAGCCCGGTTCCCCTGACGGCTACGCTTTACGCGCCGTCTCCTTCATCAACCGCAAACAGTTCCCCCAAGCTGAGCAGGACGCGAATCACGCGATCCAGATTGCGCCGCAAAGCGCCGTCGGCTATGTGCAATTGGGCAATCTGCGCCTGACGCAAAAACAGTATGCGGAAGCCGAAAAGGCCTACCAGACCGGCCTCGACAAAGATCCTACCTCCACGGACGCGCTCAGCGGACTGATGAACAGCTACATCGCCGAAAAACAGGTCGACAAAGCAGTCGCTGCCGCCAACGCCCAGATCGCCAAGGTCCCCAACAACAGTGGATTCTACGATCTGCTCGGCACTGCGCTCTTCCAGAGTAAGAAAGACAACACCGGCGCTGAGGCAGCCTTCCGTAAGGCCGCCGAACTCGACAAAAGTAACTCCGACGCGCTGCTGAAATTAGGCCAGGTGCAGGTCGCCAACGGATCGACCGATCAGGCGATCGCGACCTATCAGAAATCGCTCCAGGACAATCCTCGTGAGATCAGCTTCTACATCTTGATGGGAGAGTTGTACGAATCGAAGCAGGATTGGACGAACGCTAAGGCCGCTTATCAGAAGGCGCTTGACCTGAAGCCCGACAATCCGCTGGCTTCGAATAACCTGGCTTACGTCCTGTTGCAGAGCGGAGGCAACGTCGACGTCGCCCTGTCGCTCGCGCAGACAGGACGCCGCGGCATGCCCGATTCTCCGAATGCCGCGGACACCTTGGGATGGGTTTACTACCAGAAGGGCGCGTACAAATCAGCCATCGATCTCTTCCAGGAATCGCTCAAGCTGGCGGAGAAGAACAAAGCTCCCGACGATCCGACGGTGCACTACCACTTAGGTCTGGCGTATGAGAAAGACGACCAGCCGGCCCTGGCTCGCCAGCATCTGGAGCGGGTGCTGAAGATCAATCCCAACTACTCGTCGGCGGCCGATGTGAAGAAAGCGCTCTCGCAGTTGAAGTCGTAAAAGCCGCGGAAGCTTTCAGCCTGCTCGCAACTTCATATCTTCGAGAAGATCAGACTTCACCGGCTGCGGGGCGAGCTTCTTGATTTCGGCGGCAGTAGTCCAAGCCAGGGAGGTCCCCGGGACTCGGTGCATCTCGATCGGCAGCGACTCCAAATACTTCGACAGCGGTTGAAAAGAACCTCGCCCCCCGTAATCGTGCCAGAAGACATATCCGCGGCGCGACATCATGATGGCCATTTTTCGGGTGTCGTTCCGAACGAACTCCTCGGCATGAGCCCCGTCAATGAATCCAAGTTCGACCGTGTCGCGAAAAGGTTCAGGATCGAACTGCATCGAATCGCAATAAATCTGCCGGTAACGACCAGACAACCCCGCTTTGGTCAAAAAGGTTTCCGGGCGCCGATCCCTTACGAGATCGATATCCGTCGAGAGGTATCCCTTCAGATGGTTCCCTTCGGGCGGGAGGTCCAAGGTGAAGATCTCGCTCCCCGCACGCGAATTCAAAATGAAGATTGCAGTGGTACGGCCGTTAAATGTCCCGATCTCGAACACCCGCCTGGGCTGCAGCAGGCGTGTCACGGCCGCCAGAGTCAAGATTTCGCGCGGGTCCGTTCCTCCTCCGGTTTGAAAACGAGCGGGCATGGTGACAAGGTCCACGTCGGAGGGTCCCAACTCATGGAGTACGCTTCGCGCAGGAAGTCCTCGCCCAATCAACTCGTCATATTTTCGGACACAAAAGGAAAGGTACGGTCTTAAGTATTCCGGCTTTTGCAGAGCCAGTCGGCAGGAGGAAAGATTAACCACCTTCAACGCCTCGACTGATCCACGCAGAACTTCGCGCCATCGCATGGGGATCCCCGGGAAGCATTTGCAGAGAATTTTCTGAACCCATCCAAGTGGAATTGAAGCTCATTCCGTAAAACTGGAGGGGACAGATCACGAGCAGCGTTGAAATATTGTTAGTCGTCTTGCGTCATCTGTCAATCGGGGCCAGCATGTATGCCACGCTGGCCCCCGATTGCAAGCAACTGAATGTATTGAGAAGACGTGCGGTTATTTCACACTCTACCCGACTGCCTTCTAGTAAACATTCTTGATGAGCGAGTTGATGGTCACGATATCAGCTCCCATATCCTTACCATCCGTACCCGCGTTCTTGTACGGACTGGTGGACAGGAGTTGATAATTTCCGCCGATGCCGTTGTTGTAGTTCGTGAATCCCACAGCAGCAGTGTTCACAGGAAAGAAGTTTCCCACCGGCCACGAAGACGAAGGCGAATTGCTCGGCACCGCAATCAACGCGTTGTCGGTGAAGTAATAAGGGTTGAAACAGGCCGCGAACGTGGTGATCGGCTTGTCAAAGAAAGCACAGTTCGTCGAGCCGCCTCCCGTTGACCAGATCGGATACGCCCCGGCGTTCACGATGCTGTTGTTGAAACTGAAGTTTGAAATCTTAGGCTCGCTCGAAGTGAAATCCCCAACACTAAGAAGTTCACTCGGGGGAAACCCGGTGATGTGGTTGAAATCCACTTGCTGCAGCGTAGGTACTCCCAGCCCCATCGATACCTGAGCCAGGACTCCCGTACCGACATACAGCGTCGGATTGATGTCGTCGATCGTGAGGTCGTGAATGCTGTACCGCTCTCCGGCCAGAGGCGGTCCTCCGCTGTCCGACAGCCCGTTCGCCACTTGCAGGCCCGATCCCACATGGCTGATAGTGCTGTAGCGGATGGTGACGTCCGTCACTTCGCACAGTGGGCACACGTTAAGTCCACCACTGCTTTGATTCTTCGGGGTCAGCAGGATCGCATAGCCCGACTGCGAGAACCCGCCCCAGCTGTATTCCAGAATGTTCCCTTCAAAGAGCACGCGCTGCGCATTCTTTAATTCGAGGAGATTCTTGACCACAAAAGGATTCCCGTTACTGCCTCCGACGTACCCCTTCTGCCCCTTCAACCAGATCAGAGGTTTATAGAAGTGGTTGTAACGGATTTCGATGTCGGCCGGAGTCTTGGTTGCCTCGGAGCCTCCAAAAATAATGTTTTCGCTTGAAGCTTCAATAAAATTGTCGTCAAACTTATACGGCCCCATCGCTAAATCACCGGTGCCGCCGGTGATGGCAGTGCCGTCGGTGCAACTGCCGGAAATCGTAATGCAGTGAAAGTCGTTGAGGTAAGAGTCCACGACCGCAAAATTCCCGCTGCCGCCGAGGGATACTCCCTTTTGCGTCTCGTCTTGCGCGGTTCCGTGGATCCAAAGGCGATCAAACACGATATAGTTTGCCGTGCTGTTGGCTGCCAAGGAAGCCAGCGCGTAGACGATTCCCCCGCCCACGGTTCGGGTAATTTCCAAACCCAACAACCGGTAGTGGCTGGCGCCGCTCGCAAAGATGATGGGACCTGAGAGTCCGGTGCTCGAAACCTGGATCTTGGCCATTACATTCTTCGTCGACTTGCAGTTCAACGCCGGCCGTCCGGGCAGCGAAGCGACTCCCGCATAGCAAGGACTGATGCGAGTTCCTTCGGGCGGAAGACTCGTGTCGGGCGATGCCGTGCGAACGATGATCCAATGAGCATTGTCACAACCCTTATTCGGAAACGTATATACCCCTGAGAACGTGGCGCCGGCTTGCAGCATCAGAGTGTCACCGCAGCTTGCGCTGTTGAGCGCTCCCTGCAAGTCTCCGCCAGCGTTGACGGTGGTTTTTTTCCCTGGAGCCGGCGTATTCGACAACGCGCTTAGCACGTAAACCAACGGCAGTTCCGCGGGGCCGTCATACGTGGCGGAGTTGCTTGTATTGTCGGTGAGGGCCGCAGCCTGCGCGTGCGCGTTCGTTGTATTCGCAAGAAGGCCGGTCAGAAGAGTGAGCGAAAAAGCGACAAGCGAAAGCCGCCGGGAACCCCGGCGCCCGGGGAGAACCGCTGGGAAACAGGACATTGATGTTCCTACATTTCGAAATTTACCTACCTGATGCTGGAACAGTACTGGCTGGGGGCGGTATTCCCTAGATCACCCGGGGACGCAAACCTTAAGGACACGGAAGTACATGGATCATGACAATGCGAACTGCCCTGACTAAAGTAATGCGCGCCCGGGAGGCGCGCCCTTTTCTGCATGCTAGAATTTTGGGGACTTCAACGATTTCATCATGACGACACGCACGGTTCCGGCAACTCTTTATTCGCAACTGAAAAGCAAGATTGAAGCGCGCGAAGCGCGCGTGGCCGTCATCGGACTGGGCTACGTTGGCCTGCCCTTGACCCTGCTCTACACCGAGCAGAAGTTCCCCGTCACCGGCTTCGACATCGACCAGCGCAAGGTCACCGCGCTCAACAAGGGCGAGTCGTACATCTATCGCATTCCCGCTCCCGAGATTCAGCAAGCGCGGACCCAGGGCTTCACCGCGACGTCCGATTACGCGCGCATCACCGCGATGGACGCCATCATCATCTGCGTCCCTACGCCGCTGAACGAATATCACGAGCCTGATCTCAGTTTCATCACCGACACCGCTTCGGCGATCGCTCCCCATCTGCGCGCCGGACAGTTGGTGGTGCTCGAGAGCACGACCTATCCCGGCACGACCGAAGAAGTCATGGTGCCGATTCTCGAGAAGGGCAACCAGAGTGGATTGAAAGCCGCGCGCAACGGGGCTTCTACGGGACAGGAGTTCTACGTCGCCTTCTCGCCCGAGCGCGAAGATCCCGGCAACCAGACGGTAGCGCGACGCGACATTCCGAAAGTTGTCGGCGGCCTCGACACCCAAGCCTCGGATCTCGCCGCGGCTCTGTACGGAGCGATCTTCAACCGCGTGGTTCCGGTCTCTTCACCAGCTGCCGCGGAGATGACCAAGCTGCTCGAAAACATTTACCGCTGCGTGAACATCGCGCTGGTCAACGAATTGAAGATGCTGTCGCTGCGCATGGGCCTCGACATCTGGGAAGTGATCGCGGCGGCCTCGACCAAGCCGTTCGGCTTCCATCCCTTCTATCCCGGGCCGGGCCTCGGCGGACACTGCATACCGGTCGATCCGTTTTATCTTTCCTGGAAAGCGAAGGAGTTCGACTTCCGCACGCGTTTCATCGAACTGGCTGGCGAGATCAACATCAACATGCCCTACCACGTGATTGCGGCGGTGGCGAGCGCCTTGAATCAGCAGAAAAAAGCGCTGAACGGATCGACGGTGCTGGTGCTGGGCGTGGCTTACAAGAAAGACATTGACGATCTGCGCGAGTCGCCGGCGCTGACCATCATCGAACTGCTGCAGAAAGAAGGCGCTCAAGTCAGCTACAACGACCCATACTTCCCCAAGGTCGGACGCGGACGCAAATACGACCTGCAAATGACCTGCGCGCCGCTCGACAATCTGGGCCAATACGACTGCGTGCTGATCGTCACCGACCATTCCGACTACGACTACCAGCGCATTGTGAAAGAAGCGAAGCTGGTCGTCGACACCCGCAATGCCACCAAAGGCATCCAGAGCGACAAAATCGTGCGCTGCTAGCGGAGCGTCAGGAACGGAAGTAGCGTTCGGCTGCCAGCAAACGGCTCGCAATATCTCTCCTCAGGGTAATGACATCCACCGGGTCGTAGTTCGCAAGCTCGCGGAGCATCAACATAAGTGGTGGGCCTCCGGCGCCGGCGATCCACGCTGCAAGCTGGCTATCTTTATGGGCAAGACAGATCCCTCCGCCGCGGTGCACAAACAACAATCTATGGTGTTGGTGCCGATGGAAACGCCCGGGGTAAAGATCATCCGCAAGCTGACGGTCTTCGGTTACGATCATGCCCCGCATGGTCACGCTGAAATCCTCTTCGAGAACGTCCGCGTTCCGGCTGCGAACATTTTGTTGGGCGAAGGACGGGGTTTTGAAATCGCGCAGGGCCGCCTGGGACCCGGTCGCATCCATCACTGCATGCGCTGTCTCGGAGTCGCCGAACGTGCTCTTGAAACCATGTGTCGGCGGGTGCAGTCCCGTATCGCCTTCGGCAAGCCGCTCGCCCAACAAGGCACCATCCGCGCCGATATTGCAGCGTCTCGCATGGAAATCGAACAAGCGCGCCTGCTAACCTTCAAAGCAGCGTTCATGATGGACACGGTTGGCAACAAAGCCGCCCGTTCGGAAATCGCCATGATCAAAGTGGTTGCGCCCAGCGTCGCCTTGCGCGTGTTGGATCGTGCCATTCAGGCGTATGGCGGTGCCGGCGTTTCCCAGGACACCTTCCTTGCGGCCGCGTGGGCGAATGCCCGAACCCTTCGCTTGGCCGACGGCCCCGATGAAGTGCATGCGGAAGCAATTGCCAAATGGGAATTGAACAAATTTATCAAACGCAACTAGGAGGGATACGCGCTTGGTTATGCCAAGGCTCTGATCCCTGAGACCAACAAAACGTCGCGCGCAGTTGGAATTTCAGTCATCGACATTGCAGGTCAGGAATATCGCGGCGGATTCTAGGGCCGCGCGTTCTGCCTTTCGCTCGGGACTCGGATTGTACGAGCCCAGTGCCCACAAGAATCGATCGACCACGGATCGCCGAATGCAGTCCCAAGCCTCGGTAATCCGGGACAACGGCAGGACGGTGAGAGAAGCTACTGCGGAGCTCGAAAAGGCATTTTGCATCACCTGGTTCCTGACGGCCCGCTTGACACTATTTGTCATCGTCCGCGACCCTCGAGGCAACCCACCCCATTTTCGGCGCGGTCAGACCAATTCCCGCATCCGTAACTATTTGATTTTATTGATCTTCTATCCCCCACTACGGTAACTTCGCGCTGGCAGCCAGCCTGCACCATCTTACTGGCAAAGCGACCGACACTACGGTGCCCGAAGAAGGCATCCAGAAACTAGGTTGACTATGGACGGAAAACGTCGCCACAAACGCATCAAGATGGTATTGCCGTTGAAGATCTGGACGAAAGACGTCTCGAACAACAGCGTCAATGAACTGGCCCACACGCTCGACATCACTCCGTTCGGCGCGCGCCTGGGAGCGATTCGCAATTTGCTGAAGATGGGAGAGACCATCACCATCCAATACCGCCAGCGCCGCTTTCAATGCCGCGTGGTGTGGGTGAGGCAACTCGAAGGCAGTTCCGAATATCAGGTAGGCGTCGAAGCTGTCGGCGGAGGAGAAACCTGGGGCATCGAACTCACGGAAAACGACCGCAGCGCTGAGTTGGTACTCTCGTAGATATTGGTTATGCTCCGAGGGTGCCCCGCCCTTGTCGCGTTTTTTGCGATAGGGCGGGGGTTCTAGACCCATCATGGCGTGGTTGGATTCGGCACGCTCGAGTGCGCCACGATCAGCCACTGTCCATTGAAGTTCTTCACGACTACCAAGTAATTCCCTTCCACCACCCGGTCACGTAACGTGACATTGTAGGCGCCGGTGTCGTAGCCCAGGTCCCCCGACTGCTCGCAATGCAGGCTGTTCAGGGAATATCCGTGCGTGCCACCGTTGATCGACCGGCTGATCTCCGCCAGAATCGAATCACGCCCGTGTACCGAGCCGTCAAACCGCATCAACACCGCTTCTGGAGCGTAGAGGGCGGCAACTTTGTCCGCGTGTTTGGCGTTGAACTCCTCGACCCAGGTGTCGCGGATCTTCGCCATCTCCGCAGCAAACTTCTGCTGATCTTCCACCCTCGGTTTTGCCGAGGATCGGACTTGCGCCACTGCTCCCACGGTAAATAGCAAGAAAAACAAGGCCCACCGTTGTAATCTCATCGCCATCCTCCCGTTCGCACATTAGAGCGCTGCGCTGATCTCTTCGTTGCTCATCACGGCCGCCACTTTGTCTTTCATGTACCTCAACGAGATTTCATGGTGTTCCCGATCGTAAGAGTCGATGCAGTCCGAGGCAAGGATGACGCTCCAGTCTCGCTGGTAGGCGTCGATGGCGGTTGTCCGAATGCACGCATGCGTATTGACCCCGGCCAAAATAATGGCGTCAGGTTGAAGCTGAGCCAGCGTCTCGTCGAGAGTCGTGCCAAAAAACGCGCTATAACGTTTCTTGATGATGACGGCATCAGTCTGCAAGACGTCGAGTTCTGCAACCATCTGGCAGCCGGGCGTCCCCTTAATCGTTTTGCGGATCCCCTTAGCCCTCATCTCAGGGAAGGCATCGCGCAGGTCTGGCTCGAACTCCTGTCGAACCCAGAGAACGCTGTGACCGCGGCCCCGCATCATGCCCACGAGTTCGTTGATCGAGCGAACCAGTCGTTGTCTTCGCGCCGGCTCCCAGCTTTCCAGGAAATCCTGGAGCATATCGATAACGATCAGCAGGGGCTTTTCCATGCGCGAAACACTACCAGATTTCGTGGCGGTGTTTGGTCAAAGACCACGCAAAGAAAAACCCTGCCGCTGGATGCGGCAGGGTGGAAGAAGAGAAGAAACGAGATACAGAAACAGAACCGAACTATGCCTTCATCTTGCGACGAATCGTGCCAGCCAGGCCGATGAGACCAGTGCCCAGCAGGGACAGTGTGCCCGGCTCGGGAACGACGATGTTGGTGTCGCCGCTGGAGATCGTGGTTGAGCCGTTGAAGAAGCCCTTACCCGTGTTGATCGTCAGCTGCACCGTGACGCCGTTGGTCGAAAAGCCGCTCATCGTTGTGCCAGTCAGCACGCCGGTCAGGATGTAGTTGTGAGTTCCGTTGGCCAGAGTTACAAGTTGCCAGGTCACCGGTCCGCTGAACGTTCCCGTGAACAGGGTGCCGTTCGGGATGCCGTTAGTGCCGTTGCCGGTTACTGTGAAAGTGCCGCCAGCCGCGAACGTGCCGCCCATTTGCAGCGATCCGCTCGACAGTGCTCCGGTTGAGAAGGTGACACTACCCAAATTACCAGTGATCAGCCCGCCCCCATTGAGCCCGTTGACGGCAGCCAGGGTCGAACCGCTCAGCGAAAGTCCGCTGTTCGTTCCCGACAGGGTGCCGCCACTATTTGTAAAGTCCACGCCGCTGTTGGCAAAGGCCGCGATCGGAAGCGCCAGTGCCAGAACCGCGAGTAACAGAATTTTCTTGCCCATACTCTTTACTGCCTCCTAGGAAGGTTACGGTCACTCTGGCCGGGGGGGAATCCGACGACGAAGTGTCAAGCAATCGCTTGCTCGGTAACGCCCTGTGTAAAAGCACCCCTGATACCAAAGCGTCGTGTTTGCAAGCTATTGAATTAACAGGTACCTAAACTTAAAATTTCAACTCGTGACCAAGAGTACCGCAAGATTCTGCACACTTATACGACACTTGTTTTCGCTGACAAAAAGTGTCAAGTTTCTTCCACATCCGCCACCAAAAGAGGACCAAAACTTTCGGGGTGGCGAGATAAACTGCTGACATGTATGAAGATATATACAGAAAAAATTGACCCAAAGGGCCAATTTTGTGGAAAAAATTAACAGTTGTCGGAGATGCGAGCTAGTCGGCGGCCACGTCCTGATTCACCATCGCGTCCGGACGGCGCCGTGTGGAGCGGTTTGGCGGCAAGCCCGCATCGCGGATCTTATAGAGCAAAGCCCGGTAGCTGATGCTCAACGCCCGCGCCGCTTGCTTGCGGTTCCAGTGATTGGCTTGCAGAACTTTCAGGATGACCTTGCGCTCCAGCTCACGCACTGCTTGCCGGGTGAGCTTCTTCAATGAGATCGGGCCATCCAGATTGATGTCGGGATTGAAGTACTCCTGCTCCCGCGCTACTAAGTCGCTCGAGATTACATCCTCGTTCCCGAGAATGACATAGCGCTTGACCAGATTCTCCAGCTCGCGAATGTTTCCGGGCCAGTGATACTTCTCGAGAACCCGCATTAAATCAGGCGAAATCGTCTTGGCGCGGCAGTTGTATTTGCGGTTGTAGTATTCCAGGAAATAGGTGACCAGATCCTGAATATCTCCGCGGCGCTCGCGCAACGCCGGCATACGCAAATTCACGACGTTGATGCGATAGAACAAATCCTGGCGGAAGGTGCCGCTTTCGATCTCGACTTCCAGTTGGCGGTTGGTGGCGCAGACGACGCGAACTTCCACGCGCTTGTCTTCCTGCGCACCGATGCGGCAGAACTGACCATCTTGCAGCAACTGCAGGAGTTTCGACTGTAATGCCAAATCCAGTTCGGAGATTTCGTCGAGAAACAGGGTGCCGCGGTGCGCCATTTCCACGCGTCCGGGCTTGGAGCCGTAGGCGCCCGTGAATGCGCCTTTTTCATATCCAAAAAGTTCGCTTTCGAGCAGGGTTCCAGGAATCGCGGGGCAATTCACTTTGACGAACGGGCCCGTCTTCCAAGGAGAGAAGCCGTGGATCATGCGGGCAATGATGTCTTTCCCCGTGCCGCTTTCGCCCTGAATCAGTACCGGAACGTTGGCGCTGGCGACCTTGTCGAGGCGCTCGCGCAAGGACAGCATCGCGTCAGACCGACCAAAGACAATAGACTCGGGAGGCATCTCGCCGAGGGACTGCACCAGGGAACTGACGGGACTCGTAGTTGTGGGCATCGTGTGGCCTATCTTCTCCTAAAACCCGACCCTAACCTGTGCACCCCGAGCACCAAACCGGGCTGGGGTAGGTCGACCCCCTGCAAATCACAGTTAAGCCATGTTTTATGAGCTGCTTACAGGAATTTGTAAGCACCGGACAGAAGCTCAACGGACCGTGGACATCCGGCTCATAGACTGGTTCGACCAGATGAAAACATTTTCACACCGAAGAAGCAACTTTCCTTCGTACCGTGTGGGAGTTGGTACTGTGGTGCAGGAGGGGGCGGGAGAATTTAAGGCCGACCAGATGGTAACCTTCCGCATGGGTTACCCGCATTGTACGCGCGCGCAAATTACGCGAAGCTTTGGGAAAGGAATTGGTGGTAGCCAGAGGGGCGCTCGGGATCTCAAGCAAAACCTGTGCGGAGAGCGGCAATGAGCGGCGCACGGCGACCAGCGCGCCGCCCGCGCTAATGTTCAGCGCGGTGGCAAACTCCAGGAACTCCTTGCCCTTCTCATCGCGGCTGCGGACAAATACGGGGATTGCCAGCGGCAAACGTGGCCAGCTCCGTCGTTCAGCTTCCAGCTTCCGTCGGTTCAATTTGCCCTCGAGGAACGAGAATTAACCCTCTCTTTACCGCACCTTAGGGGCCAAACTCCTCCGGTGCTAAAGACAGCAAGGTGTGGCAGCAGGGGCCTTTGATGGAAGTCGGAGAGAACACCCGTACAGACGCAGAGACTTGCCGTTGCTGGATTCGCTTTTTCTGCGCCCGTGACTTCCGCTTAATGCCTAAAACTGAATCCGTTACAACTGCAAGCTTTTTCCCTACAGTGATAAATAGATGGCATTTTCCGTTGACACACCACCTTCCGTGTCTTACCATCACCGCAATAGCAATCATCTAGACCGATGGGTTGATCGGTCCCCTCCCCGCGCCATCAAACCACGCGTTTCCAGCTATGGCGACTGTGCCAGAAAATTCGTGTTTACCGCAGGTGAAGGCGGCCACAGGGACGGAATTGTGTCCTGAAAACTCAGGCACTTGCCCCGATCCTGAATGCAGCCACAATCTGCTGCAGGAATACACCCAACTGAGGGAACGGTTTCTGCGCACGACCAACGCCTTGGCGTCGGCCGCGCACGACTTGAAAACACCGTTGGCGATCCTCAACGGATATGTGGAACTACTGCAAAGTGAGAAGCTTGGATCGCTCAACGAGCGGCAGCGCGAAGTTTTGCGCGACATGCGCTCGAGCGGTCACCGGCTGCAGCATTTCATCCAGGACTTTCTGAGCTTCAGCGTGCTTGAAACCGGCGAGATGAAAATGCAGTACATCGACGGTGACATGAACGCGTGTCTTTCGGAAGTCTGCCGCCTGTGGTCGAGCCGCTTTCAGGAAAAGGGCCTGGCGCTTTATTTTCTAGCCAACGACAAGCTGGCGGCGTTTTGTTTTGACGCTCCGAAAGTGCAGCGCGTGATTTCGAACCTCCTGGAGAATGCATCGAAGTTCACACCCGGAGGGGGCACGGTGTGGTTGCATGCCGAGCCTTACATGTGGGAACGCCGCAGCGTGAGCAAGCCGGAGATTCCGAGCGAACGTCGTCGCCAGCCGATGGCGCAACCGAACTCGGTAAAGGTCAGCGTCTCCGACACTGGACCGGGCATTCCGGCGGAGTACCATATTGAAGTATTCGACGATTTTTTCCGCCTGCCGCGGAACGAGAATCAAACGGACGGCATGGGCCTGGGTTTGGCCATTGCACGCCGCTTGGTGAACGGCATGGGCGGTAAGATTTGGGTAGAGAGCGAGCTTGGGGCGGGCTGCAAGTTTTCATTTATCCTTCCCCTGAAACCCCCGCTCAGCACGGCCACTAAAGGGAAAAACAAATGAGTGATACGGCCAACATTTTGCTGGTCGATGACGAACCGGGAATGCTGCGCTACATCCGGACTCTGCTGGAAGTAGACGATCACAAGGTCGAAACCGCGAGCACGGGAGAAGAAGCGCTGGAGCGCGTGCAGAAAGGCATGCAGCCGGATTTAGTTTTGCTTGATCTGTTGATGCCCGGCATCGACGGCTTGCAGACGCTGGAGCAACTGCGCCAGATGTCTCCCGGGCGTAAAGGTCGTCATGCTCTCTTGCGTGAGCGACACCCGCAAAGTCGTGCAGGCGATCCGCCTTGGGGCGCAAGACTACATCACCAAGCCGTTTCAAAAGGCGGAACTCGATGCGGTGATTGATCAGTGCCTCGGGACCAACCAGCAGAACTATCCGGGAGAAGTGGAAGAGCTTTGCGACGATGTGTTCTTCGTCGCTGCCAGTCCAGCGATGCGCAAGATCCGTTCGCAGGCTGCGCTAGTCGCGAACGTCGACATCCCGGTGTTGCTGCTCGGAGAGAGCGGAACCGGAAAAGAAGTGCTCGCACGATTGATTCACAAGCTGTCGCCGCGCGCGCATCGGACTTTCCTGAAAGTAAATTGCGCCGCCGTTCCGGCGGACCTGCTCGAGAGCGAACTTTTCGGCTACGAGGCAGGAGCCTTCACCGGCGCCACACACCCGAAGCCGGGCAAATTCGAGCTCTGCAACAAGGGAACGATTCTGCTCGATGAGATCGGAGAGATGCCGCCGCTACTGCAGGCGAAGCTTTTGCACGTATTGCAGGATCAGCAATTCTCTCGGCTGGGCAGCCGGTCGGTCATCAAGGTGGACGTGCGCATACTGGCCGCCACCAACATCAACATCCCCGAGGCGCTAGCCAACAAACGCCTGCGCGAAGATTTGTATTACCGGTTGAACGCCTTCACGCTCACGCTTCCCCCTCTGCGCGACCGCAAGGAAGAGGTTCCGATTCTTCTGAAGCACTTCATGTCGCGCATGTCGGAGCACTACGCCCGCTCGCCGCTGCCCATGTCGCCTACGATGATGCAGGCGTGCCTGGATTATCCCTGGCCTGGCAATCTTCGCGAGCTTAGCAACTTCATCAAGCGGTATCTGATTCTGGGCGACGATAAGCTGGCGATCCAGGAACTGCACCCTAAGAGCGACGGCACGGGCGCGCGCGTCGACGGCGCACCCCACGGCGGTGGCGAAGGCGAAGGTGGATTGAAATCGCTAGCCCGTAATGCGAAGGACGAAGCGGAAGCCGAAGCCATCACCCGCGCTCTCGAAGAAACCAACTGGAACCGGAAACAGGCGGCGGCGGCGTTGAAGATCAGTTATAAGGCGTTGCTATATAAGATCCGGCAGTATGGGATCGCGCAGACCAAGAGCCATCACCGGCTGTCCGCAGGCGCGTAGGGGGGAAGTTCAGTACCGAGTACCTAGTACCGAGCAACCCTCGGAACGATGAATTCAGATTTTAGATTGCTGATTTGAAGAATTAGCGCGGACTGCTGTCGGAAATCCAACCATCTCATCCTGACGTCATCCTGAGCCCAGCGGGGCGAAGGATCTGGCGTGCAGCGGCTGGCTCTCACCAGCGCAACAACACTCCACGCCAGATCCCTCAGCCGGCAGAAAGCGCCGGCTTCGGGATGACGTCACCAAGGGGTGACACGAGTACGATTCCAACTACTTGTTGATGTGCTTGGGTGTGGCTTTTTCCAGTTCGGCCAACAAGGGCTTGGCGGCGGCTGGCACCGCAACCTTACCTTCGCGCACGATTTCTTTCGCGGTCAGCTCCTTGCCGTACAGCGACTTGTTCGCACCGTCGTCAGAGCGCATGGTCGAACCCTCGAGCGAGACACCGGCAAAGAGTCCCTGGGCCCGCGAGTACGAGAGGATTTCCGCCTTCATCACAACATCGGTTTCGGCGGAGGCATCGCGGCCCTTCGGGCCCGCGGCGGCTGACGCATCGGCGCCGAGCTTTACCTTGCTCGACATCACCGAGTTGGCTCCCGATTCATTCATGATGAGCAGGACGAAGTCAGTGGCTTGTCCGCCGATCTGGAAACCGAAGCTGCCGCCTTCCAGGGCAAACATGGCGGGCGCACTCCAGCGTCCATCAAGGTTCTGCCCGGAACGGCAGGTAATCACTCCACGACCGTAGCTGCCTCCGACGATGAATGCGGCCTTCTTGACCGAGGGATAAATCACCACGCATACGGCTTTATCGAGCAAGTCCTGCGGAATGCCTTCGGGCATGCCCAGAATTTCTTTCAGCACGGAGGCCGATTCCTCCAAACGGTCGTTTTCTTTCTTTTGTGCAAAGCCCGGCAGCGCAAAGCTCAAGGCGAGGCTCAGAACCAGAAACTTCTTCATGAAACATCTCCTCTTAAGATTTTCTATTTTGTTATTTTTTCCAACTGCGGACCGGACCCGGTGAGGCCATTCAACTTACACAAACTGGACGCGAAATTCAATCGGGAGAATCCCGGCCTGGGGTGTAGTCGCCCTGCTGACAGCATCGGGAAAGGTAGGGGGCCTTCGACTGCGCCAGCCTCCTCGCTTCGCTCGGAAAACTGGCTTCGCTCTGACTTGCGTTACTGCACAACCAACGTGAATGAAGTCGCGTGGGCGACGCTTCCTGATGTCGCCGTCACCGTCAGAGTGTAGGTGCCGGCTGGGGTGCCGCTGGTGACCGAGGTCTGATTGCTCGATCCGCATCCGGCTTGCAGTCCGACCATCACCAGCACTGCGGCTACGCACAATCCCGCGAGCCATTTTCTGCGGCGCGAGATCTTGCCCCCGATCCCCAAACCGAGCAGCGCCAATCCTGAGATGGGCAGCCATGAGGCATAGACCGGTCCTACCCGTCTCAGCTTCCCAGTAATGGTCGTCGTGCGCATAGTGGTGCCGATGGTCAGCGTGGTGGTGGCGGTTCCGGTGGACAAGCTGGGAATCGGATTGGTACTGAGGTTCGTGGTCGATCCGGAAGGCAGTCCAGAACCTACCGCAACCGAGATGCTGGTGTTGATTTGAGAGTTCTGCGGAATGGTGCTGACGGTGACAGAGTAAACGGCGGGCAATCCCGCGGGAACAGTCTGGCTGGCCGGACTGATAGTTACGGCAAAATCGCTGACCATGGCGCTGGCGCCGGCGCTGGCCACGATTCCACTGGTTGCCGCCGTCGTTAGCTGGGCGCTGTTGCTGAGTGCGCCGGGAACCGTGGGGATGAGGTTGACACTGATCGTAGTAATGCTGTTTGAGTTCAACGTTCCCAGGTTGCAGGTCACTGCGCCGGAGGAAACTCCGCCGCAGGCGTTGGAACTGGTTCCGGCGAAGGTTGCACCCGAAACGGGCACGAAGTCGGTGAAGGTCACTCCCGAAACCGCGTCGCCAGTATTGGTGATGGTGTAAACGAACGAGACCTGGTTGCCGACGCCGGTCTGCGATCCGGGGCCCTGCGCCACCATGGTGAAACTCACCTTCGGACCGATCTTGCTGATGAATGCGTCACTCGCTCCAGAGAGCGCGCCTTGCAGCGGAGTCACGGTGGGGAAATTCGAAGAAGACGTCTCACCCGCGACGTAGACGTTGCTGGTCGGATCTACAGCGATTCCGGTTCCAGCGTCGTTGCCGGCGCCGCCAAGATAGCTGGACGAGTAACTGGTGGCGGTCGCAGAAGTGGCGGTGGTGTCGATGCGAGCCACGAAAGCGTCCATTCCGCCGTTGAGCGCGCCCCCGAATGTCGGAAGCGGGTTGATGATCGGCAAGTTCGACGAATTCGTGTAGCCCGTAACGCGAGCGCCCTGCACACCGTCGACTGCGATGTCAGTGCCTACGTCGGTGCCCGAACCGCCGAGATAGGTGAAATAGAGCAACTGCACGGTGCTGGTCGCGGAACAGTTGACGGTGCACGGCTGGACCTTCGCCACGAAGGCATCGGTCCCCCCGCCATTGGTTGCCTGGAAGGCTGGAGTTCCGGTGGTCGTCGGTTGTCCGAAGTCGGTGGAGTCGGTCGAACCGGTCACGTACGCAATAAACGAATTGTCGACCGTGACTCCCATGCCGACGTCATCGCCGCTGCCGCCGAGGTAGGTCAGATAAGTCAGCGTCGGAGTGCTGTTGATCTGCTTGGGGAAGAAAGTGAACTTCGCGAGGAAGACATCTTTGGCGGCCTTGTAAGGCTGGAAGGAATTCGTCGCCGGCATGTCGACAAAGTCGGTTCCGCCAGTGATGTAGACGCCAGGAGTGGTGCTATTGATATCCACCGCGATGCCGCCCCCCTGAGCAACTCCAGTGGAGGGCGAACTGCCGCCCAGGTACGTCGAATAAAGCAAGCTCAGGTTTCCCGCCAGCGTCGTGTCAATGTTCGTAAGAAAAAACTGATTGGTGGCTTTTGGCGCGGTCTGGAACGCTCCGGGATTCGGAAACACTGGGAAATTGCTCGAAGTGGTCGTGCCAGTGACGTAGACGACATGCGAGCGGTAGTCGATGGCGATGCCGGTGCCAGTCTCAGTTCCGTTGCCTGACAGGTAGGTGGAGTAGTTCAACGCCGTGCCACCGTTCTGCAGTTGCGTCACGAAGGCGTGCGAGCCGGCCGATACGGGGGTGTTCTGAAATCCGAGCAAAGTCGGAAAGTTGCTGGAAGTGGTGGTGCCGGTGATGTCGACGTTGAAGGAAGCGTCGATCGCGATCCCGCCGGGCAGATCGACGCCATTGCCGCCGATGTAGGTGGAATACAGAATCGCCGATCCGGTGGAGTCAAGTTTGGTGACGTAGAGGTTGGCGGTACCCGCGAGAGCGCACTGGAAAGCGTGTGGCGTGTTCGTCGGAGGGCAAGTGTCAACCGGAACCACAGGGAAATTCGTCGATGTGGTCGAGCCCGCGATGTAGGCGCTCGCCGCTGCGTCGACGGCGATGGCCGGGCAGCGCGACTGCGGAAGTCCGGTCCCAGAAATTGCGGAGCATGCTTCAGCTCCGGTGCCGCCAAGATAGGTGGAGTAGACCAGCACAGGATCGATCACCAGCGTGCGGCTGCGGTCATAGTTTCCGATTTCGAAGCCGACTTCGTTCGCGCTGCGCAGTACAAAGCGTCCCTCGACCGGGCGCTGCTCGTCCCCAACCTTCTGATAGATCTGCGGCGCCTGGAGGCGCACGTCGCCGTCGCCCGTCGCGATCACCACTTCGCCCTCCCGGTTGAGGCTTAACTTGCGGGTGCCGGGGAACTGCATCGCGACCTGATGCAGGTCGGCGTTGGGCGCGACTTCGAGGTCATATTCAAGGCGTCCCTGATTTCCATAGTAGACGAGATCGACGCCCGGATAGACATCCTGATAGCGCACTTTGGCGAATTGTGCAATGTTCCGGTGCCACTTGGTGGGATCGTTGCCGATCAGATAATTGCTTTTGCCGGGAAGCTTGTCGGCGCCCTGGATCTGCGCATTCGCGTTGGCATGGGCGAGGGCCATGCGGAGAACGGAAACTTCTTTCGGCGACTTATGAAGGGCGAGAACAGCTTCGTTGGCGGTAAGAAAGAGCCCGTAATTGCTTCCATGTACGAGGAATTTGACCTGGGAATCGGTCTGTCCCTGGTTGGGTTCGAAAACCATGGGAAGCTGGCCGAAGTGGGCGCGAGCCTGTTTGATGGCCGTGGCGGTGGGCTGCGAGGCGAATGGAGCGGCAATCTCGTGACTGGCGGCTTGACGGGGCGACCTGGTGTCTAATCTGAGGGCAAGAGCTCCCGCGACCACGAGCGACGTCAGAACAATTCCGACGCGAATCCGCGAACCATATCGAGCCAACCCAGAACCGATCAATCTCACAAGCTCCTCCGAGTTTCCCAATCCATGAAGAGGAAAAGAAACGGCAGACAAACAACAGGCCGCCTCGCACACGGGCGCGGCAGCTCGCGTTTCTGTCATTCAGAAATGGACGAAAAATTAAGTCCTTACTTAAACATCTGGTGAATCGACTGTCAAGCTGGGCGCACTTCCACTCTGCCCCTGCTGAGATGCGACGCGCGAGCGCAAAAGATGCCGCGCCATGATTGTAGGTCGAACCACCGACTGCGAAGTGCAACCTCAGCTTTTCGGCAAATTGTTTCATCCCGCTGCCATTTCTGACAAGCGGAAGACATCGCAAGTCGCTCATTTCAGGTTAAAGCGTGAGTCTTTCCTCTCTGTTCGCACTTGGCAGTACGATTGCTCCATTCACGCGGAAAGCTTAGGGCTCTCCTCCACTTCAAGTTTCCTCCCCTTGCCCTCCCCTTTCTTTTGTGGGGTGACACACCGGCGTTAGTAACAGAAGTAGTTCCTTACGATTTTTGGCGTTGCAAAGGGCACGCGAGGCGGTAGTCTGGTCGAAAATCGTAGCCAGATCAGTTTGGGAAATTTCCACTGCCTTTCGAGAGGCAGCCGGGTGCAGTTCTGTTTGGCGTGAAATGCTAATGGGAAGCGAGATCGGAATGCATCAACCGCCGCAGGAACGGCGCACCATCCGGCGCTTCGACATGCGCTTGGCGGCTGCCGTCAAAGTCTCGGAGACGGATTCGGAAGAACTGTTCACCGAAACCCAGAATGTCAGCGCCCGGGGAGTCTACTTTTACCTTGATCGTCCGGTCGAGCCGGGAGCGCGCATCGACGTCACTCTCACCTTTCCGCCCCACGTCACCCTGACCGACTCGGTGCGGGTGCGCTTTGTCGCGCGCGTCATTCGGGTCGAGTCACTACCCGCATCCCGCAATGGAGTCGCTGCGATGATCGAAGAATATGAATTCCTGCGATCACAGCCGGGGCCGGATTTCCTAAGATTCGGGAATTGAGTTGGTCGTTGGTCGTTCGCCGTTCGTCGTTGGCCAAAAGCAAATCGGTCGCGGCGCGCCGGTCGCTGGTGGCCGGAAGATGTTGAAGTTCCGGCGACCTGCGACCTCCCAGCAGCCACCGGTTTGGCCAACGACCAAAGACTACCGACGAACGACGCTTCTTACTTCTTCTTCAGCTCTTCCATTTCACGCTTCAGGCGGGAATAGCGGCGGACCAGGGTGGTCAGGTAGCCGACGTGAATAATCCAGGTTGCCGCATACGCGGCGTAGAGATAGTTCATCGCGTACCCCGTGGTTCGAGCAGGTCCTGCATGGCCTGAGATTCTTCGACTTCGCGCTTCACGATCTCCAACCGGTAGCGCGACCAGCAAACCAGGTAAGCGAAGCAGAGGAAGGCAATCCAGTTGATTAAGAGTACGTGCAGCATGCGGGGATCGATCGATCCACCGCCGCCGATAACGGGCTGTGGGTGCTGGGTGCGGAAGATCCAGATAGAGAAATAAACTAGCGGCACGTCGAGCGCTCCGAAGACGCTGAGCGACGCCGCGAGAATTGCAGTTTGCCCGCTGCTGGAGAATCGGCGCAACATCAGATAACTGACGTAAATCAGCCACAGCACCAGGGTCGAGGTCAGACGCACATCCCAAGTCCACCAGATGCCCCACACCGGGCGCGCCCACAGCGGTCCAGTGATCAGGACGATCGTACAAAAAACTACGCCGACTTCCGCGGTGGTTACGGCCAGCGCATCAGTTCCCTGCTCGGAAAAATACTTGCGGATCAGGAAATAAATCCCCGTGATCGCGAGGCCAGTCGTTGCCACAGAGCCGGGTTCGACTCCCTCGGGCAAGGGGAAGACAAAGGCTCCGATGCAGGCGCTGATCCCGATCGCGATGGCCACCCATTTGGCCAGCCGGTCCGCAAACGGACGCGGACGAACGAGATACTGCACCGACGCAACAAAGTTGATGAAGAAAAGAAGAAAGGCCGTCCAGGCCGAGGGCACGTGATAGTAAAAGATACGCTGAACGTCGCCCATGGTCTGCTCGGTGGGAGCCACTACTAGCGCCAAGTAGAGGGCGTAGCTGAGCAGTCCAGCCGTCAGGATCGCGAAGAGTGGAAAGAGCTTTTTCATTCCGCGTTGAGCACTGTTTCGAACAATAGCAGGCAGCCCGTAGTAAACACCACATCGTAGGCGGCGAGCAATACAATCCAAAACTTCGCCGACGTGTCTGGACCTTCTCCGCCCAATAGAATTGCCGACGTGGCATTCACCATCGCGAGGATCGCTGGAATCGAAATCGGGAACAGCAACAGCGGCAGCATGATTTCCCGGCTGCGGGTGCGCAGTGACATTGCTGCAAAGAACGTGCCATTCACCACCAGGGCCCAAGTGCCCAAGACGGCTACAGGAATTAGCTCCCACGCGGGACCAAGCGCGCGCAGTCTGTAAAAGATGATGAACAGCGGCGTCATCAAAGCTTCCAGCACGCACACGAAAATGAAATTCCCCAACGCTTTCGCCAGAAACAGCGAATTCGCCGGGGCGGGCGAGACGCGGTAAGCGTCCATCACCTGGTTGCGCACCTCGCGCGCCCAGGTCTGGTTCAGCGCTACCACAGAAGCAAAGAGAAAGGCCACCCAGACCAGTCCTCCCGCGATCTGCCGCGATTCCTCAGCATCGGGATCAAACGAAAAGCTGAACACCACCACCACCAGCAACGCGAAAAACAACATCGAGTTGATGGCGTCTTTCGAGCGCCATTCGAGGCGCAGGTCTTTGATGAGAGTCGCGCGGGTGATGCCTGGAGGCACGGTGCTCATTGTGCCTCCACTGGCTGGAAGTGGGCTGTCCTAGACACAATCTGTCCGTACTCCATCCACACGAACTCGTCGGCCGCGCCTTCGAGCAGGGCAGCTTGATGAGTGACGACGAAGATCGTTTTCCCCGCATCCCGCATCTTCGCGAGCAATCCCACCATCTCGCGAGCCGAACGCAGATCGACATTCGAGAACGGTTCATCCAGCAGCAGGATTTTTGGATCATGCAGCAGTGCCCGCGCCAGCGACATTCGTTGCCGCATGCCCTGCGAGTACTGCCCCACAGGACGCGCCAGCTCGGGATCAAGTGCCACCGCGCGAATCACCTCGGCGCAACGCTCGTCGCTTTGAATCCCATACAGCTTGGCGAAGTAGCGCAGGTTCTCCGTGCCACTCATTTCGTCGTAGAGGAGCGACGGGTGCGCCATGTATCCCACCTCGCGGCAAACATCACGCAGGTTGGTCGAGCCCAGCATGGAGATGGTTCCCCGTGTAGAAGGAGTCAGTCCGGCCAGCGCTCGAAGCAACGTGGTCTTCCCGGCTCCGTTGTCGCCCAGAATGGCGTACAGGCGTCCCGGGTCAAAGCTCGCGCTCACACCGCGCAATGCGGCAAAGCGTCCGAATTGTTTGATGAGATTGCTAACGACGATGATGGGATCGCCCACTCGAAGGAAAGATATCACGCAGAAGCGGTAGCAAGTAGCGCCGGCGTCCCGCCGGCCACGGGGATGCCAGGTACCAACTAGGAACGAATCCGTTTTCGAAAGTTTCCCGTGGCCGGCGGGACGCCGGCGCTACTTTATGACGGGAGCTTGCAGCTTGGTCATGCTCTTTGGCTGCTCGGTGCCTGGCGTGGTCGCGCCGGGCGCAGGCGCGTACTTCGATGCGCACTTGGCTTGCAATTGCTTGGCGTGGAAAACGCCATCGCGTCCGAAGCTGCCTTCGGCGAGGGCCTGAGAATTGTCTTTAAAGGTATCCGGAGGCGCTTCCGTGCCGTTGTAATCGACGTTGAGAGTGCGGTCTTTCTCCACCAGGATGAATTCCACGTGGGTGCCTGTGCGCTTAATGGATCCCGGTTGCACATTGCCCGCGACCCGCAGCCGCTTGGTGTAAGCGGTATTACCCATCCCCTGCAGCTCCTGGATGGTCACGTAGTAGCTCTTGGTCTCCTGCACCCCGGTATACGCCAAGTAGCCCAGAGACACCAGGATCAGCAGCGTCGCCCCGCCGAATTTGAGATATTTGCTGCTTTCGCTGGACATCAAGCACCTCGCCCCACCCTTAAACTCTATGCTCTGCCTCGGTAAGGGTCAAGATGTCCCAAAGGACAGTATCGGGGCGCGCTCTGTCCAGTTTTTCAAACCATTCCCACGTTGATATTCTGGATTCTATGATCCACCCCTGGCACGACGTCACTCCCGGCGACAAGCTTCCCAACGAATTCCAGACTGTCATCGAGATCCCTTTCGGCTCGAGCGTGAAATATGAGCTCGACAAGGCCAGCGGCTTGATCAAGCTCGATCGCATTCTCTATTCGGCCGTATATTATCCCGCCAATTACGGATTCATCCCGCAGACCTTCGCCGAAGATGACGACCCGCTCGATGTGCTGGTGTTGTGCCAGGAGCCTGTAGTGCCCCTGACCATCATTCACGCGCGTGCCATCGGCTTGATGACCATGATTGACAGCGGCAAGAAAGACCACAAGATTATCGCCATCGCCACCGAAGATCCCGAGTTCAACAGTTATCACGAGGCCAGCGAGATGCCTCCGCACCGGCTGATCATGCTGCGCCGCTTCTTTCAGGATTACAAACAACTGGAAGGGAAAGCGGTGGAAGTCGATGAAATTCGACCCGCGGGGGAAGCCTACCCTGTCATCGAAGATGCCTTGCACCGCTACAGCGAAAAGCGCCGCAAAGGATTCAAGTAACCGTCTCTGCTCGGTGGGGACGGACGCCTCGTCCGTTGAGCGAGCACAGCGAGGCCTGACGTCATCCTGAGCCCGAAAGGGCGAAGGATCTGGCGTGGGGTCACAGATGCTGCACGCCAGATCCCTCGGCCGGCTGAAAAACGCCGGCTCTCGGGATGACGTCTTTAATTAATGGCGGGAACTGCTCACCACACCCGGCACGCATTCTCGCGCACCATTGGCTGGCCGGCTTTGCAACTCCACGTCTGCTGAAATTCCGGCATGTTCTGCACCACGCCATCCACGCGATATTTTCCCGGAGAATGGGGATCGGTCTGCACCCGCGTGCGCGCGTATTCTGGACGCTGCTTCTCGCACCATACCCGTCCGAATCCCAGGAAAAAGCGCTGCTCAGGCGTGTAGCCTTCGATCTTCTGCGCGGCTTTCCCGGTGGGATCGGCAGCAATCATCTCGCGCAATGCAGCCAGGGCGATGCGCGCTCCTCCGTTGTCCGCCGTATTCTCCCCGAGCGTGAGGCGTCCATTCAACTTCAGATCATCGACGGCGATGAAGCTGCCGTATTCGTCGGCCACACAGCTCACGCGCTTCTCGAACTCTTTGCCGTCCTGGTCAGTCCACCAGTCACGCAAGTTGCCTTGCGGATCGAACTTGCGCCCCGAATCGTCGAAGCCGTGGGTGAGTTCGTGCCCGATGACTACGCCGATGCCGCCAAAGTTGACCGCGTCGTCCATACTTTTGTCGAAAAATGGAGGCTGCAAAATCCCGGCGGGAAACACAATTTCGTTGTACGAGCCGCTGTAATAAGCATTCACCGTCGGCGGGGTCATGCCCCACTCCTTGCGGTCGAGCGGCTTGCCAATCTTCGCGAGCTGTCGCTTCGCCTCAAATTCGTTGGCGCGCGCAAAATTTCCTATCAGGTCGCCGCGCTCCACCGTCAACAGCGTGTAATCGCGCCACGCGTCGGGATAGCCGATCTTGTTGCGGATCGCCGCCAGCTTCACCTTGGCTTGCTTCTTGGTTTCATCCGACATCCAGGACAGCGTCTGTATGTCTTCATCGAGCGACTTTTCAAGCGCGTTCACCATCTTCACCATGCGCTGCTTTTCTTCCGGACTGAAGTTGGTCTCGACGTAACGCTGGCCCAACGCCTCTCCTAGCGACCGGTCAGTGAGATCGACGCAGCGCTTCCAGCGATCCTGAATCTGCGATTGCCCAGTGAGTTGCTGCTGCATTTTGAAATTCGCATCGACGAATGGCTGCGAGAGCCATGGGGCCGCCGTGTCGAGCACGCGCCACTCGGCGTAGGTCTTCAACGCGTCGAGCGATTCGGATTCGATCACGCCGTTCACGTCTTTGAAAAAGTCAGGATTCACCACATTCAGATCGGTGAAGGCCGGAGCACCAGTATCGGTGAAGTAGCGGTTCAGCGAGAAATTTGGCGCGAGCGCGATGGCCTGATCTTTGGTCATCTTGTGATCGCGATTCTTGGGATCGCGGCGCGCGGCGCGGTCCATCGAAGCCTTGGCGAGCGCGGTTTCGATGCGCAACACGGTCTGCGCTGAATCGGCGGCTTGTTTGGGAGTTTGCCCCCCGAGCGTAAATACTTGCGTCGCGTAGTCGACGAAGTGCTGGCGCATCTCCACCATCTTGGCGTCGGTCTGGATGTAGTAATTGCGGTCAGGCAGCGTGAGGCCGCCCTGATCGATAGAGGCAATCACCTGGTCGGCATTGTGAAGGTCTGGCGCCGAGGAAAATTGAAACAGCGCGCTGGCGCCAACCATTCTCATGTGGGCGAGGACATCGATGAGCGACGCCTTGTTCTGCACTGAGCCGATGCCGTCGAGCAGCGGCTTGATCGCGCTCACTCCCGCCACATTCGCGGCCTTTTCGTCCATGCAGGACGAATAAAAATCGCCGATCTTCTGATCGATGGCATGACGGTTGGGCGTGACGGCGGCGGACTTCTCCAGGATGTCTCGCAGCTCCGCCTGATTGCGTTCGTGCAATTCGGCAAAGCTGCCCCAGCGTGGCAGGTCGGCGGGTATTTCGGCCTTCTTCAGCCAATTGCCACAGGCGTACTGGAAGAAATCGACGCAGGGATCGAGCGTTTTATCGATGTTGTCGATGCTGAAACCGGAAGCCGGCGGCGTGGTCTGGGCGAATGCGGCAAGAGACAAAAACAGGCAGACGAAAAGAAGACGGCAGTCACGCATGATGACCTCATTTCCCGAACCCGCGATTCTAGGCTGAGAGCAAGCGCGCGGCAAGGCTTTCACCACAGAGGCACAGAGACACAGAGAAAACCTTTGGAGGAAAAACACCGGTGAGGGAATCTTTGAATGTTGGGCGACGAACAATGGCGGGCAAAGAATTGATTTTCCAATTTCCTGGTTTCTCTCTGTCTCTGTGCCTCTGTGGTGGATTCTTCCGGCTTCAGCCCAGCGTATAATCGAGGTTTCGAGAATCCCCGGGTGAGGTGCCTGCAATCATGACTTCCACGAATGGCAATAATGGACAATCCGTTCCCAAGCCGCGCGCTGACTGGCTTCTGCGCCGCAGGTCTGAGAACCGCGATGGCAATTTTTCGCAGATGCACTACGCCCGCCAGGGAGTCCTCACCGACGAAATGAACTATGTCGCACACAAGGAGAAGCTTTCCCCGGAACTGGTGCGCGACGAAATCGCTCGCGGACGCATGATCATCCCCGCGAACATCAATCATCCCGAACTCGAGCCCATGGCGATCGGCGTGGCCTCGCTTTGCAAGATCAACTCCAACATTGGCAACTCGGCCGTCACCTCGGAGATCAACGAAGAACTCAAGAAGCTGCACACCTCGGTGCACTACGGCGCCGATACGGTGATGGACCTCTCCACCGGCGGCAACATTCACGAGATTCGCGAAGCCATCCTGCGCCACTCGCCTGTGCCCATCGGCACCGTGCCGATCTACGAAGCTATTTCGCGCGTGAAGCGCATCGAAGACCTCACGGCGAACGTGATGCTCGAAGTGATCGAGGAGCAGGCCGAGCAGGGCGTCGATTACATGACCATTCACGCCGGCGTCCTGATTCAATACCTGCCGATGGTTTCAAAGCGCATTACCGGCATCGTCAGCCGCGGCGGCGCGATTCTGGCGCAGTGGATGGCCCATCATCACAAGCAGAATTTCCTCTATGAATGCTTCGACGACATCTGCAAGATTTTCGCCAAGCACGACGTCAGCTTCTCTCTGGGAGACGGCCTGCGCCCCGGCTGTATCGCCGACGCCAGCGACGAAGCCCAGTTTGCCGAACTGGCCACGCTGGGCGAGCTCACGAAAAAAGCTTGGGCACACGATGTGCAAGTCATGATCGAAGGCCCCGGCCACGTGCCGCTCGACAAGATCAAAGAGCAAGTCGACAAGGAAAAAGAGCTTTGCTTCGAGGCTCCGTTCTACACGCTGGGCCCGCTCGTGACTGACATCGCTCCCGGCTATGACCACATCACGTCGGCCATCGGCGCGGCCATGATCGGATGGCACGGCGCTGCCATGCTCTGCTACGTCACTCCCAAAGAGCACCTCGGCTTGCCCAACGAGAAAGATGTGAAAGACGGCATCATCGCCTACAAGATCGCCGCCCATGCCGCCGATATTGCGCGCAAACGTCCCGGCGCGCAGGACCGCGACGACGCTCTCAGCTATGCGCGCTACAAATTTGATTGGGAGAAGCAGTTCGCGCTCTCGCTCGATCCTGAGACCGCGCGCTCCATGCACGACGAGACCTTACCTGAAGAGGGATACAAGACGGCCGCCTTCTGCTCCATGTGTGGACCGAAGTTCTGCTCCATGAACTATTCGAGCAAAGTGGACGAGTACAACAAGCAAGTCCACGGCCTGGAAAAGAAAGATTACTCGGAACTGGTGGATAAGCTGGTCACGCTGAAGTGAACGCAAAATGGCAATTCGCGAAGCAAATGCTACCTGTTATTGCACGACCAGAGTCAGATTGACGCTTTTCACATCGGTTCCAGAAGTGCCCTGTACAACCACGCTATAGGTTCCGGGTGGAGTGCCGGCACCAGTCCCTCCACCTCCACCACCTCCTCCGCTTCCGCTTGATCCTGCGCTTCCCCCACCGCACGAAATCAGCAGGGCAACCATCAAGGTTCCTGTCACCAACCATGCCCATCGCAGAGGTTGCCGCCGCCAATTCAAGACCAAGCCAAACGGCACTATCATAACTGGAAGCAACAACCCATATAAACCGCTGTGACGGTCTCCGACTTCCGCCTGCCTTCTTGCCGAGGTCGTGATCTGAAGTGTCGCCGACGCGGTCGGTGTAGGTCCGAGCGATACTGGACTTCCCACGACGTAGCACGACGAGTTTGCCGGCAGCCCATTGCACGAAACGTAAATCGCACCGGAATAATAGGTTCCAACTGTCGCGAAGTTAAGCGTGTAGTCGGCCATTTGGCCAGCGGCAATTGTCGCGCTGGTATTCACTGCCTGCATGGAAAAATCATTCGTGGAAAACGAAACGGATGTCGAGTTATCCGCTGGATTGATGTCCGTTTCCAATTCTGACACCGAAGCCTGGACGCTCGCGTTTCCTACGGAATTCGGCATCACACTGATCGCTACCACGGCCCTGCCTGCGGATTGAATCGATCCTAGATTGCAAACCGGGGGGGTGATCGTACATCCCGATTGCGGAGAAACGACTTGCACCGGACCGGCTACCGCATACGTGAACTGGACGTTGTCGGCGGTCGCAGGACCATTATTGTCGATATAAAAGTCGACCATTCCCACGTTTCCCACCGACGCCGCATTCTGGTTGATGTTTCCCTGAATCCCGAGATCGGGTTCATTGGGAATCACGTCAAGCGTGCCCGGCGTGGTCACCGTAATCGCGCCGTCCGTCGCCACTACATTGAAGTTGTAGTTTTTTGGAGGAATCGCTGACGTGGTCGTTACAATCAGCGAAATCAACCCTCCTCCGCTGGGATCGATATACACCGTATCCGGATTGAAGTTGCATTGCGCTTGCGGAGGAAGACCCGAGCAAGAAAATGTCAGCGTCGTGGTGTAACCGCCGATGCTCCCGAAACTCGGACCGTAGTCCCCACTGCTCTGTCCCGGAATGATGCCCTGATTCGGAAGATTCAAGCCTAAAACCACGCCGACCGCTACGCGTCCAATATCTTCGGTTCCATAGGTCGTCGCGGTATGACCGTTCGAAGTGCCAGTGATCGAGAACACTTTGTAGGGATTGAACCCCGCAGCAAATCCAAAATCAACAACCTGGCTGACAGACCCGGCAGGAATCGTCACCGTTGCGGGAATCGTAATCTTCGGATCGCTTGCCGACAGGGTAACCGTGGTACTGCTGGCCGAGGGCACATCAAGAGTGATCTGCAGCTCTCCGACTCCGACCGCTGGACTCGCAAACAACCCGATTTGAAAGGGTGCTCCATTGCCGCCCGGCAAGTAGTCGAATGATGAATAGGCTGCATCGAGTTCGACGAGATCAGCCACGCCATCGCCGTTCACATCAAATGCAAATTGAGGAGATGAAAGCTTGTGAAAGCGGTAAATGTCATACGTGGGTGTGAACGAACCGTCTCCGTTGCCCATCAGGAACTGCACATAACGGTCAATGGGCCCCCCGGTGACGCGTTGAAATACCGCTACATCCGGGTTCCCGTCTCCATTGAAGTCCGCCACTGTGCACATTCCGCCACCCCCGTTGGCAGTGCCACGATAAGAAGGATAAACAAATGAACTGGCATAGGGCTGATAGGTGTGCGCCAGCGAAAACGTCCCGTCTGGCTGGCCCAGATGGACGGAAATTACCGGGGGCTGATCGTTCGAGGGATAATTTGCTTCTGGATCCTTGCACGTCACTAAGTCGGGCATCCCGTCACGATTCACATCGGCCATTGTGATCGGGTCGGAGTTGCTGAAAATCTTGACCGCGGTTTGGAATGTGCCGTCGCCGTTTCCCAGAAATTCATAGACATCGTTCGCCGAAAACGGCACGACGTTGTAGTAGAGCCATGTCAGGATGTCGAGCTTGCCATCGTGATTGAAATCGCCTGCGTACACCGATACCGGAAAGCGAGGCGTGCCTCCTCCGAAGTACACAGAAGGAGAAGGGTTAAACGTTCCGTCGCCGTTTCCCAGAAAAACGTTCAACGCCACGACGTTCGAACTATTTCCGTTCCCGATAGCGACGAAATCGAGCTTCCCATCTTGATTAAAGTCGCCAACAGCCAGGATCTGGTCGGCGGTAGGCGGATTAGTATTCACCGCCGGCCCGAAAGTGCCATCGCCGTTATTCGGCGCGAACGAAATGTAGGAGGTGGAAAACGAAAAGGCTGGCCCGGCACCGATAGAGAGAAAGTCTGGATGCCCCGTATTGCGAAAATCGGCGAGGACAAAATCTCCAGGTGTGTAGAAGTCGGTGGAATAAGTGTTGTACCGCGCCAAGGGGCCGAATCGCCCATTCCCCTGCCCAAGCAACGCCGTCAGTTGGTAGTTACCCGGGCTGCTCGCTGGCAATTCTAACAATGCGAGGTCCTTCTTCCCGTCTCCATCCAGGTCTGTGGAAATCAGCCCGGTCACTGGGGAGTTGACGACGCCGAAGTTATACCCGACCGCGTAACCGTTCGGCGCACCGAAACCACCGTTGCCGTCGTTCAAAAAGACCGAAGCCGAGTCGGTATTCTGGTTGGCGCTGACCACATCGAGATATCCATCACCATTCAGGTCGGCAAAGGCTAACCCCACTAGAAAGGGCTCCCCGCGATAGACCGACGCCTGGCCGAAATTTCCTTTGCCATCGCCCAACATTACCGAAAGCAAGTCGCCTGCCGTATCTCCATAGCCAACCGGATCCTGATAGACGCTGCCCGCCACGATATCCAGATGCCCATCGTTATTGAGATCCTCGAGTGCCAGAGACAGAGCCACATCGCCCAAGGTGAAGTAAGTGGGCTGTCCAAAGTTACCATCGCAGCTGCCCGGATACGTAAGCGCATAGCCGAACGCGTCGGTCGTCACAATGTCTTTACATCCGTCTCCGTTGATGTCACCGAGCGCAGCTGTGTAGTAGGCATCGAAAATCGTCGAGGCCACCACTTGTCCCGGCACGAAGGTGCCGTCTCCTTGACCCAAAAAGGAGAGGAGCGCATTGCCAAAAGCACTTCCGGCAGAAATGACCGCGTCGGGAACTCCGTCACCGTTAATGTCCCCCAGCGAAATATCGGTCACCGCCAAAGCCGGATAGGTGGGAGCGGTAGAGATAATTGGCGATCCTAGTTGTCCATTGCCAACATTGGGGAGGACCGCAAAGACATCCACGGAATTGGCATATACCCCAGCCATGATGTCAATCTTGCCGTCTCCGTTAAAGTCGGCCACCGCCAGCGAAAGCGGCGACTCGTTAAGGAAATACTCCGTTTCTGGCGCGAACGTTCCATCGCCTTTGCCAAGCAGTACACCAACAGTGCCGCTGTCAGCTTCCGCGACGATGATGTCAGAGACGCCATTTCCCCTGAGATCGGCCGTTACCACCCATACCGGGGCCAACCCCAGCAGCGGGATAATCGTGGGCAACTGCCATCCTCCACCTCCGGTTCCGAGGTAAACCCACACTGTGTTGTCACCGCCATTGGCGACCACCCAATCGATGTGGCCATCTCCATTGAAGTCAGCCGTAGCCACGCCGGTTGGCAACAATCCGGCGGGAATTGTAGGTCTTAGCTGAAATCCCGGCAAACCCGCTGTCGCCGATCCCAACAGAGCTTTCGGCACAGTCTGTGGCAATTCCGGCGAAGGAGGAACCTTAGGTTGTGGGATCGCCAGATCCGCTCGGGGGCGTTGAAACCGGGCCGCGTATTTTGGGCCTTGCTTGAACGAGTATTTCCATCCGAGGAAGCGGTAAGGCGGATCCAGCTTTATCGGCGTTTCCAGGGAAAGCGGGTGGGAGGCGCGTGAAACCAGAGAGTTACGGTAGGAAGTCTGCCCCTTCGAGGATGGAGCAGAAATCAGCAACGCGAAAACCGTAAGCACCGCGCACGCTGCAGAACGCGGCCGGCGCACCATTTCTTGCGACCAGGAGCCCAGGACGAAGTGCGACACGAAGTAGCTACCGAACCTCTCTCCACTTTCCTCAAGGAGTAAGTGGAAAGGGAATCGTAGTCCGCAAACCTCACTCAGTCAATTGTTTTGGTCCCAGCGCCACTTATTATGGAGTTATTCAGTTGAACCTGAATTTACTTGAAATCCGCCATCCCGTCCCACACTAACTGCACCGCAATTGCCAGAATCAGGAATCCGAAGATGCGGTTGATCGCGCCCGTGGCTCCCGGGCCTAGCCGCGACACCAGCGGTCCGCCTAATCGCAGGAATAGATACACACTCAGCGCTACCGCCGCGATCCCAATCACCATTCCGAAGTAAGCCATCATCGAGTCGGTGTGCGCCGCAAGTCCCATCACAACCCCAATCGATCCCGGCCCCGACAGCAGAGGCATCGCCATGGGAGTTAGCGAGATGTCTTCTTTCGTGCTGGCCTCTGCGGTTTCCAGCGGTGTAATGCGGCTCGAAGACGTCACCATGCCCCACGCTGTGTTCCCTACGATCAGCCCACCCGCAATTTGCAGCACTGGCAGTGAGATACCGAAAAAGCTCAACACAAAACGTCCCAGGAATAAAAAGAAGACGAGGATCAATCCCACATATACGGATGTCTTCAGTGCCGTGTGATTGCGCTCGTTCTTGTCGAAGTCAGTGGTGAGCGAATAAAAGATCGGCACCCCGCCAAAGGGATTCACAATCGGGAACAACGCCAGAAACGTGGCGCTCGCCGCCGAAGGCAGGCTGCGCAGAATCTCGTTCACTCCGTAGTTTCCGACAATCATTCCTTAGTCCCGTCTCGCTCTTAGAAGACGTCATCCCGACCCTGAGCGAAGCGAAGGAGGAGGGATCTGGCGTGCACCAGCAAAGGTCCGGACATCATAAGGAGCGCAGGAGGTGGCCGTCAACGGCGGCGAATGTGATAAAAACTTGCCCCATGCACATCTCCGGCGAATGGATTCTGCTGATCTTCATCATTCTGCTCGTTGCGATCATCCTGCTCACGATGCATCTCACCGAACTCGGACACATCATCCACCAGCGCATCCCCGACCGCCCGCGCCGCCGCCTCTTCTTCGCTTCCATCAGCTTCTTCTTCACCTTCGTCGCGGTGCGCCTGCTGGTCGCCTCGATCACCCATCACATCGGGCCATTCAGCTACGTCGAAATGGGCGGACACCACATTCACCATCTCGTCTGGGGAATTCTGCTGCTGCTGATCACCGGCTACGCCACGCTCGCCGAAGTGGGCACTGGAGACACTCCCGTCTCTCTCTTCATGAGCCGCCTATTGTCGTTGAGTTATGGAATCGGCGCGGCGCTCACGCTCGATGAGTTCGCCATCTGGCTCAATCTCGACGCTCTCGATTACTGGGGACGCCAGAACCGGGAGAGCATCGACGCGATCGTGATTTTCGGAGCCTTGCTGGCGATCGGCGCCTGGGGCGCACCGTTATTTCAGTGGGTCGATCCGCAGAAAACATCCACGCAGAAGTAATCGCTACTTCGCCCCTTGCGCGCGCGCAATCAATTTCTTCAGTTTGCCTTCAATCGACGCATCCCCAATATGCTGATCCTGCAGGATGCCGTCAGCATCAATGGTGAATGTCTGCGGGATCGCATGCACGCCAAACATGGTCGCGATCGGACCGTTGAACCCGCCATCGCGATATTGCGGCCAGGTCATCTCGTTCTTAGCCATAAAGTCCTTCCACTTCTGCTCATCGTCATCGAGGCTCACACTCAGCACTATCAGAGGCTGGCCATTGAATTTGCGCGCAATTTCACGCACGTGCGGCAAGGCCTCCCGGCACGGAGGACACCACGTGGCCCAGAAGTCGATCAGCACCACCTTCCCCTTCAGATCGTCGAGCGAAACGCGCTGCCCATCGGTGGTCGTGATGGCAAAGGCCGGAGCCATCCTCGCCCGCGCCAGTTCCGGATCGTCAATGTAGCGCAATGCGCGCTGGCGAAAGGGATCGTCCGCGGAGCGCATGCTCACGAATTGCTGAAACTGCTTTTTCGCCGCATCGTCCTGTTTAAGGTCGGCTAGGATTAGTCCGTCGGAGAAGAACGCATCGGGAAAATTCGATGCCGCCGCCAGCGCCTTGGTCATCTCATCGTGCGCGCGGGTAAAGCATTCGTCCTTGTGCTTGTCCTTCCCTTCGTCACGCAGGATAAGGCCCAACTGGTAGTGTGCCAGAGCGGTTTCCTTCGCGCCTTGGGCCTCGGCGATCATTTCCTGCCCCGCGGCTTCGGCGGTCTTCCAATCGCGCAATTCGACTCCGTAGCGGATCATCTTCTGCTGGCATGAGTGGCAGTGCCCATCGTCTTGCTTGTCGGCTTTCTTGAAACTGTCGAGCGCAGCCTCGTAGTTTCGCTCCTGCAGGAAATCAAGACCCTGCTTGTAGGACTTCTTCGCCTTCTCGTTGGCGGGACCGTCTCCCCCATCCTCGGCCAAGGTGGGAATCACAATTCCAAGTAGAAGCAGCAGACACGCGAAGTAGCGCACAGGCACCTCAAGATCGGACGATTGTTCACACACAGCAAATCGCGCGAAAATCGACTCTCAATTGTTAGGGGGAAGCCAGATTGTAGCAGGCGATTCCGTGTCGCCTCTCGCCATTCCCCCGAACCAACCTCAGGAATGCCGAATTTTTACGCCAAAACCCGGGTTGACCTTCTTCAATATCTCCTCGCGATTCATCAACTTACTAGATGACCTCCGATTTACCTCCGGTGTATTGCGAATTGACGATCTGGGGTTCTAGAAGTGGGGCCATGACGCATCCATCCATCGAGAGAGGTGCCCCATGCGGCTTTCCCACATCGTCCTTGCAACCCTGATTGCGATTTCCACAGCCGGATTGTCCCAGGCCCAAGAGCAGGACTTCATGCCCCGGGAGGTCGATTCGCTTCGGCAGAACGCTTCCTCCAAGACCGAGTTCACCCTGGACCATTCCATGCTGGTCATTGCTTCGAAGCTCGACCAGGACAACGAGGACCTTCGCCGTGTCGTCGCCGGAGTCAGCGGAGTCTCGGTCCACCGCTACCATTACGCCGAGCCCGGCATGTACGACCCTGAGACCTTCCGCGCCATGAACGACGACTACCACGCGGCCGGCTGGAAACAGTTAATGAGCAACCATGAGAAGAACGGCGGTCCGGGCGTCACTGATCTCTGGATACGTTTCGACCACAACGCCATCACCAACGTCGCCATTCTGATGGCGCGAGCCAATGAAGTCGATTTTTTCGTAGTCTCGGGTTCGATCAGCCCGCTCGACCTCTCGCATCTCGGCGGACACTTCGGCATCCCCAAGATCGACGGCGGAGTCGAAGTGCCAAACACACGCCATCAGTAGTTAACCAGGGGCGCCCATCGCCGGGCCCATTACGGCAAAGATGGGAGTCGGACAGCCGATTGTCATGCAACGTGAAGGTGGATTCCAGGTTCTCCTGAAGCCCGGAGCCTGACGCCCGATTCTGAAGACTGACGACTATTGCCCCGCCTCTTCCCGAATCCTCGCCCACGCCCGTTCCACGTGCCGCTCCCGTGTATTCGTCTGCCCGACACAAAACCGCAACGTCAACTTGTCATTCAACCGCGTATGCGTAAGGTATAAATCCCCGCTCGCATTCAGCCGGTCCATCAACTTCTGATTCGCTTCATCCCCAGCTTTCATGCGGAAGCAAATTAAATTCAGCGGTACTGGCGCCACCACTTCAAATCGACTGTCGCCTCTTACCCACTCGGCGAACTGCTGCGCCAGCCGTACATGCTCGCGCACGTGATGCTGCAATCCCTCAACGCCATAGTGTCGAATGACGAACCACAGCTTCAGCGCGCGAAAACGCCGGCCCAACGGAATTTGCCAGTCGCGATAATCGAACACCGCCCCCGATTCCGTCGCTTGATTCTTCAAATACTCCGGCAAAACGCTCAACGCCTGAATCAGCGCCTTGCGATCCGCCACCCAGAACGCGTCGCAATCGAAGGTCGTGAACATCCACTTGTGCGGATTGAACTCGTAACTATCGGCCAACTCCACGCCGTCGTGAATGTGACGAAATTCCGGACACAACGCCGCCGTCCCCGACATCGCCGCATCCACGTGCAGCCAAAGATTATTTTCGCGGCAGATGCGCGCAATCTCACGTACCGGATCCATCGCATTCGACGAAGTCGTCCCTACCGTCGCGCACACAAAACACGGAATCAATCCCGCGCGCCGATCTTCCGCGACCTGGCGCTCAAGTTCATCCACCCGCATAGCAAACTTCTCATCGACCGCAATCGATCGCAGATTCGCCCTCCCCAACCCGGCGATCTTCACCGCCTTTTCAATCGAGGAATGCGCCTGGCTCGACGTATACGCCACCAACTTCCCATTGCATCCACGTTCGTTCGACGCGAATCCCGTCGCCCGCTCCCTCGCCGCCAGCAACGCACAAAGGGACGCACTCGAAGCTGTGTCCTGAATCACACCTCCGCCGGTGGATGACGAAAGAAATTTCTCCGGCAGGCCCAGCATTCCGGCCAGCCAATCCATCACATGCGTCTCGAGTTCCGTGCACGCAGGACTCGTCGCCCACAACATTCCCTGCACGCCCAATCCCGAAGAAAGCAAGTCCCCCAGAATCGCCGGACCCGAGCCATTGCTGGGGAAATACGCATAAAAATTCGGGGATTGCCAGTGCGTGATGCCCGGCAAAATAACCTTCTCGACATCCACCAGAAGCGCAGAAAAGTCCTCTCCCCGCCCCGGCGGATCCTTCGGCAGCGAAGCCCGGATCTCTCCCGGCTTCGCCTGCGAGAGCACAGGAAAAGATTCGATGCGCGCAAAGTAATTCGCCAGCCAGTCGATCACCTCGTGGCCATGCCGGCGAAACTCTTCGGGAGACATGTGGAATGACTTCTCTTTAGGCAGAAAACCTCCAAACAAATTGTTGATTTTCGATTGAAAAACCGCACCCGCCGGTTCTCTCAGCGAACTCTGCGCAACCTCGGCGGCCTCGGCGGTCAAAAGCTTTTGACTTGCTTTATGTTCTTAGCGACCTCTGCAGTGAACCAATCTGCATTCAAAAATCAACAATCAACAACCTAAAATCCCATAAAACACCCGCGTGTCGTATTCCAAACCAACCCGCCCATCCAGCTGATGCCGATTAAAAATCTTTCTCATCTCCTCGAGCATTAGCTCGTAATTCTTCTGGCCCGGCTGCGGCGTATACGACGAAGACAGCAATCGACCTTCGATCCCTTCATAGTCGAAACGCTGTTCGAACTTGAAAACCCGTTCCTGAAACGCCGCCGGCGCAAAGAAGTCCTTAATCTCCGCCGTGGTCCTTTCATGCCGCACCTCTTTGTAATCGGTCCCGTACTTCAGCAGCATTTCTTCGTACGCCCGCAAGAACGGCGTCGAATCCGTCAGCCGCTCGTTCCACAGCAGCGCTACCCATCCACCAGGCTTCAGAATGCGTACAAACTCGCGCCGTGCTCGCGGACGATCGAACCAGTGCGCCGCCTGTGCCGCCGTCACCAGATCGACGCTATGATCGGCCAGATTCGTCGCCTCCGCCGTGCCGGCCACGCTGGTGAATCGCGGATAGCTCTTCAAGAATTCCTCGCCCGCCTTGCGCATCTCTGTATTCGGTTCCACGCCATACACAGGGTTGCCATTCGACAGCAACCACCGTGTCCAAATGCCAGTTCCGGAAGCGATGTCGGCGACGGCGCTTTCCGAGGTCAGGCCACAGTCTTTTTTGAGGAGATCGAGAACTTCCGCAGGATATCCAGGCCGGTAGCGAACATAATTGTCGACACGAGAAGAAAAACGCTGGGTAGCATCGGTGGCAGGCATGCCACCAGTTTATCGGATTGTCCGGGGACAAGACTGTGCAGAAACTTGAAGATCAAGCGCCGGCTTCTGCCGTTGCTAATCTCCTCGATCTTCACTTGCCTTGGGGCAAAGGGCTTCCAAACTTCTACTTCCCGTCATTCAAATACACCACCAGGTTCGAACTGTTCTGGCCGGTGACCACGAAGTCCATGTGGCCGTCGCCATTCAAATCCACCGCGGCCACTCCCATCGGAAGCTGCCCTACCGGCAGCGGGCCTACATCCAACACAAAGGTTCCATCGCCCACGCCGCTAAGCACAAAGGCGTTCGTCGCCGAACTGTAGACGATATCGGCAATGCCATCGCCGTTGAAATCTGCCACCGCCAGGCCCCCCACTCGAGTCGTGGTGTTGTAAGAGAAGCTCGGCGGATTGAAGGTTCCATCGCCATTTCCCAACTCGATAGAAATAGAAGTTCCTCCGGTAGTTGTGGTCACGAGATCGAGCTTGCCGTCTCCATTCACATCCGTCGCCACGATCGTCCCCGGCCCCTGGGCGGAATAGGTCTTCATTGGCCCCAGCGTGCCATCTCCCTTCCCCAACGACACGTCCACTTTGCCCAGGTCGGACGCCGCCACATCCAGATGTCCATCTCCATTGAAATCGGCGAGCACCAGTTGCTCAGGAGCGTTCCCGTTATAAGTGGAGGGCGTTCCGAACGTGCCGTCCCCTTTGCCCAACAAAACCGCAAAGCCATTCACTGTCTGCGTCTGCAGAGTGCTCGCGACGATATCGGGATTTCCATCGCCGTTCAGATCACCCACTGCCGCGTAAATCACATTGGTATTCGGCACGTTGTACATGACCGGCGGCTGAAATCGCCCATTCCCCTTGCCGAGCAGGACTGCAAGATTCGCAGGCTGGCCGTTGCCTCCGGTCACTATATCGAGGATGCCGTCGTGGTTCAGGTCGGCAAGCGGCAGATAGTATCCGCCGTACAAAAACGGCAACACGATTGGCCGCTGCAGCGTGCCATCGCCATTCCCCAGAAAAACAACCACGCCCGTAATACCAACAAGCAAATCCATCTTGCCATCGCCGTTCAAATCGGCCGCTACCACTGTCCCCGGCGTGCCCGGAACTTGATAGCCCTTCCCAGGAAGAAAACCGGCGTGGGCGAGGCCGGCGAAGAGGACGACAAGAAGAAAGAGTGCTGGCTTTGAATACTTCACGGGAATCCTCCGGGCAGAAGCTGAAGCGCGCGGGACTTTATCACGTCATCGCCATCACCACAACGGAGAAGAAAGGACTACTGTCAATTCACCATGAAATCTTTTGCACTTAATGTACGTATGGGCTTCTTCAATTCTGACGTCATTGCGATGCTGAGCGAGGCGAGGAGGAGGATCGGGCGCGCGAACCGTATCGGTACCTGTCACGCGCCAGAAGCTTCGACCTGACGGTCTAAGGATGATGTAGGGCATAGATCCCGGCCCTGCGACCCGCGACCGGCCACCGGCGACCGCGTCTTTGGCGGACAAATTGCTAAAATCCTCCCATGCGCCTCGTCGTCAAAGTGGGCACCAGCCTGATCGCGCCCGGTGGACGCATCGATAACAACCGCATGCGCGCGCTGATCGACCAGCTCGATCTCTCGCACCACGAGTACTTGATCGTCTCCTCCGGCGCCATCGCCTCCGGCATGTCGAACCTGGGTCTCGGCGAGAAGCCCTCCAGCGTGCCCCTGATGCAAGCTTGCGCGGCCGTTGGCCAGAGCCTTCTGATGCACACCTACGAGCAACTTTTCTTCGGCAAAAAAGTAGTGGCACAATTGCTGCTATCGAGCGACGACTTCACTTCTCCCGTGCGCTACAAGAATCTGCAGAACGCCCTGCACCAGCTTTTGAAGTTAGGTGTCGTCCCGGTAGTCAACGAAAATGACAGCGTCTCTGTCCGCGAATTGGTGGGGGCATTCGGCGACAACGACGAGCTCAGCGCCCTGCTCGCAACCGCAGTCAAAGCCGACTGGCTGCTGCTGCTGACCGATGTCGACGGCTTCTACGTCCCTAACGGTAAGAGAAACAAGCTGATGCGGACCGTCCGCAAACTTACCCCCGACATGGAAGCTTTATGCAACGGGCACGGAAAACTCGGGACGGGGGGAATGCGATCTAAGATACGCGCAGCCAAAACTGCCAGCGAAGCGGGAGTGCATGTGGCCATCGTTAACGGGCGCCACGCCCATGCAATCCCCTGGGCGATCGAACGCAAGATTGGAACGTACTTCCCTCCCCAGAGACAGTCTTCGTGACAGCCACCAACGCTATGAGCTCTTTCTCGACCGGCGAAAAATTGCTACGCGCCAAAGCCGCGGCACCGTTGCTCTCACAGCTCTCCACTTCGCAGAAGAATGCCATCCTGCTGGTCATGGCCGATGCCCTCGAGGCCGAGGCTCGATCGATTCTCGAAGCCAATCGTACCGATATCGAATCTTCCGGCCTGGTGGGAGCCATGCGCGAACGCCTTACTCTCGATCATGGGCGCGTGCGCGAGATGGCTCGCGGCGTCCGCGATGTAGCCAATCTTCCCGACCCCATTAACGAAACCCTCGCAGAGTTCAAACGCCCTAACGGCCTGCGCATCCGCAAGCTGCGCGTTCCGCTCGGAGTGATTGGCATCATCTACGAGTCGCGCCCCAACGTTACGGTCGACACCGTCGCCCTGGCGATCAAGACGGGCAACGCCATCGTCTTGCGCGGAGGCAAAGAAGCTCAGCGGAGCAACCAGTGCCTGGTAGAAATTCTGACCAGCGTTACCGGATTGCCCGAAGGCGCGATCCAGTTGCTCGACGCGAGCACGCGCGAGTCGACGCAGGAACTGATCAAAGCGCGCGGACTGGTCGATGTGCTCATTCCGCGCGGGGGACCCGAACTGATTTCCTATGTCGCCGACAACGCAACCGTACCCGTCATTGAGACCGGCGCGGGGAACTGCCACATCTTCGTCGACGAATCGGCCGATCTCGATATGGCTGACGACATCGTGATCAATGCCAAGACGCAGCGCCCGTCCGTTTGCAATGCCGCCGAAAAACTTCTGGTGCACGAGAAGATCGCCGCCGACTATGTTCCCCGTATCGTGAAGAGACTCGTCGACGCGGGAGTCGAAGTGCGCGGCGATGACGAGACTCGCCGCCTCGCTGATGGCGCCCAAGTCATTCCCGCCCATGAAGATGATTGGGGACAGGAATATCTACGCCTCTGTATGGCGGTGCGAGTCGTGCCAAGCGTAAAAGACGCCATCGCTCACATCAACCACTATTCGACTAAACATTCCGACTCAATTGTGACCAGCGACGAAGCGAATGCCCGGCAATTTCTGCGCCAGATCGATTCCGCCGCGGTCTACTGGAACGCCTCGACGCGCTTCACCGATGGGGCTGAGTTTGGCTTCGGCGCTGAGATGGGCATCAGCACGCAAAAACTCCACGCCCGCGGCCCCTTCGCCCTGGCCGAACTGACCTCCACGAAATACGAAGTAATCGGCACCGGCCAAATCCGTAAATAGAACCGGATAGCACCGGACGCCTTCGTCCGTTCTCGACGCAATATCTTTTAGCTATATGCGTGTAAACCTTACACAGTCCGTAATCGCGCTGGAAGGCCGCCTAGGGGCCTCCGCCCTCCGGACGACCTTCTAGGTCATCCTGTCACTCAAGCATCGCCAGAGCGCATCCTGACGCTTCCTAAGGGCATCCTGGGAGTCGGGCTGAACCTTTAATTTACGTCCTGCCGTCGGCAAGAAAGTCCTAGCCTTGTTTTCAACAACTTAAAGCTAATATGATGAAAGCAAAGCCACTCTTCACCACCCTAGGCCACCGGAGGAGTAAAATCTCCATTCCCGTTCCAAAATGGGAAGATTCTCTGAGGATTCTGTCTTGCTCGACTGCAGCGACCTGGCTCCTGACTTCGATCTCCCCGTCCTCATCGGAGGTGTGAAGCAACGCTTCCATCTCCGCGAGCACAGCCAGAAGCAAAATCTCGTGCTTGCGTTCTATCCCTCGAACTGGGAGAAGATCAGCGCCGAGCAGATGATTGGCTACCAGGTCGAGCGCGAGAAATTCAAAGCGCACAACGCGGAAGTGGTTGGCATCACTGTCGATTCCATCATGAACATCACTTCATGGGAGCGCGACATCGGACCGTTTGATTATTTTCTGTGCAGCGATTTCTGGCCGCATGGCCAGGTGTGCGAGCAATATGGCGTGTTGCGAAAAAGCGAACCGTTTTCCGGAGCCAGCGAACGCGCCGTGTTTCTCATCGATCAGATTGGCAAAGTGCGTTACAAACGAATTTATTCCGTCGACCAGAAGCCCGATCTCCCAGAAACTCTGGCGGCACTGCGAAGTTTATAAATGAACCCTTTAGGAGCCCGATGAAATCCCTGATCCCGGTTTTTCTGGTTGCGATCTTCTTCTTTTCCAGTGCAGTACAGGGCGCCAGCCCAGACATGAGAGACTCCACCCTCTTTGGTTTCCGTAATTCTTCAGACGAGTTAAAAGACGAGGCGAAGTTTCTTGCAGTGCCGGATCCGAAGCTGGCGGAAGAGCATCTGCGCACGCTGACGCAAGCGCCTCATATTGCTGGGTCGGTGGAAGACAAAGCGACCGCGGACTATGTCGCACAGAAATTTCGCGACGCGGGACTCGATACACAAATTGTCGAATACAAAATCTGGATCAATTATCCCGTTGAAATCAGCGTGGATGTGACCGCTCCGGCCGACGTGAAGATGCATGGCCCAACGCGCGAGCACGTGGAAGACGATCCTTATCAGGACGATGCGCGCGTGGTGATGCCGTACAACGGCATGTCTCCGTCAGGCGATGTTGAGGCCGATGTGGTGTACGCGAACTACGGCACCCCCGATGATTTCAAGAAGTTGGAGGAGATGAAAATCGATGTACGCGGGAAAATTGTGCTGGTGCGCTACGGCCAGAACTTCCGCGGAGTGAAAGCCTTTGTAGCGCAAGAACATGGAGCGGCCGGCGTGATTATTTATTCCGACCCCGCCGACGACGGTTGGCGGCGCGGAGATAAATATCCGCAAGGGCCGTGGAGGCCGGATACTGGCGCACAACGCGGATCGATTGGCTACATGTTTGAATTTGCAGGAGATCCGACCACGCCGGGCATCGCTTCCGTGCCCGATTTGCCCGAATCGAAGCGCACGCCGCCCGATCAATCGGCGCAAATGCCAAAAATTCCGACTACGCCCGTTTCGTATGCCGATGCGTGGCCGATTCTTCAACACCTTGGCGGCCCTGATTCTCCGCGCGATTGGCAGGGATCACTTCCATTCACCTATCACGTTGGCCCCGGCCCGACGAAGGTGAAGATGCATTTGAAGCAGGATTATCAGTATCGAACCGTGTGGGATGTGATTGGGCGCGTGCGTGGAAGTCAACTGCCCGACGAGTGGGTAGTGGCGGGAAATCATCGTGATGCGTGGGTTTATGGGGCGGTCGATCCGAATAGCGGCACCGCCGCAATGCTTGAGAGCGTGCATGGCGTTGGCGAATTGCTGAAGTCGGGTTGGAAGCCCAAGCGCACCATGGTCTTCGCCAGCTGGGATGCGGAGGAGTTTGGGTTGATGGGATCGACCGAGTGGGGCGAGCAGTTCGCGAAAGAGTTAAGCAACTCTCCTGCGTACTTCAACATGGACGTGGCTGTGTCAGGTTCAAAGTTTGGCGCCTCGTCGGTGCCGAGCCTGAAGCAATTCATTCGCGATATCGCGAAAGCGGTGCCGAGTCCGAAGGGCGGAACCGTGTACGAAGTCTGGATGAAAGCCAGCCTGCCGGGTATGGAAGATAAGGGCCCGACGGAGGCGATTGGCGACAGCCGACGGCTTCCGGTGGCGCAAGCAAAGTCCGATGCTCCGGTTGGGGATCTGGGCAGCGGGTCGGATTACAGCGTGTTCCTGCAACATCTGGGTGTGCCTTCGACGGATGTGAGTTCCAGCGGATCGTACGGCGTGTATCACTCGGTGTTCGACAATTTCAACTGGTTCAAGAAGTTCGGCGATCCGGATTTCATTTACGAGCAGGAGATGGCACGCATTTATGGCCTGGAGGCCATTCGTATGGCCGACGCCGATGTGCTGCCTTACGACTATGAAGAATACGGAAAAGAGATTGCCCTTTACATCGATGCGGCGCAAAAGAAGGCATTGAACAGCTTTGGCGATAAGTCTCCTTCGTTCAAAGAAGCCAGCGAGGCGGCGAAACATTTTGAGGAAGCCGGCGCGAAGATTCTGGGGAAGGAGAGAAATCCTCCGAGCGATCCGGCGAAGTTGAATGCGACTTTGCTGGAAATCGAGCGAGCGCTCCTGATTCCCGAGGGACTGCCGAACCGTCCCTGGTATCACCATGCGATCTATGCGCCGGGAATGTACACGGGGTATGCGGCGGTGGTGATTCCAGGAGTAAATGAGGCGATTGACAAGCACGATGTGGAAAGAACCCAACAGCAGATCGCGGAATTGGCGGCGGCGTTGCACCGGGCGGCGAAGGTGATGGAGGGGTACAAGTAGGCGTCGGTCGTCGGGCTTAGGAAAGACAACGTGGGTTAGTTTGTGGAGTCCATCTTCGCCGCGATTTCCTTGACATTGCTCTCAAAATGCATACAATTGCTCTCATTATGAGAGCAAGGCCTGTTACATTGGCGGATGTGTTGTTCGGAAAGGGGCGCGGGGAGCTACTAGCGCTGATCTATGGCCATCCAGAGGAATCTTTCTACTATCGGCAAATCACGCGGCGATTAGCAAAGGTCAGCCCCGGCACCTTACAGCGCGAACTTGATCTGCTATCGCGCCTCGGGCTTATCGGTCGTTCCACGGTGGGGAATCAAGTCTTCTACCGCGCCAATCGTGATCATCCCGTTTTCCCTGAACTGCGTGCACTAATCGCAAAGACACTCGGTGCGATTCAAGTTTTGCGTGCCGGGCTGGCGCCGATCGCCGACCGCATATCGGCGGCTTTCATCTACGGCTCGATGGCGCGACAGGAGGAAAGAGCGGAAAGTGATATCGATCTGCTCGTGGTCGGTGGAATAAGCCTGGAAGAGGTTTTCGGATGTGTGAACGGGGTTGAGTCTTCGCTTGGACGTCCGGTGAATCCAACGGTCTATTCGCCGGTAGAGTTTAAGTCAAAGCTCGCGACCGGAAATCATTTTCTTAATTCCGTTGTGCGAGGGAAAAAGATTTTTCTGATCGGAGACGAGGGTGAGCTTAGAAAAATGGGCGGAATACGGGTGGCTCAAAGCCGAACCTAGTAGCGTTGATGAAATCCGCGGCCTGCTGACCATTGTCGATCGGGATTTGAAAGATGCGGACGTTGCCGGCGTGTCGGAGGATCGGCGATTCGAAGCGGCCTTTAACGCGGCGCGGACGTGTGCTGGCATTGCGCTGCGGGCGTCCGGTTACCGCACGGCTGTGCAGGCGGGTCACCACATGAAGACAATTGAGTCTCTCGAACTTACCATCGAGGCCGACGCCAGACTCATTCAGCGGATGAAGGCTTTGTCGAAAAAACGAAACGCAACCAGTTACGATACGGCGGGTAACGTCTCGCTTCAGGAACTGGAGTTGGCAGTCAGAACTGCAACCGAGCTGCGGCGCGAAGTCATCGGTTGGCTTGAGAAAAACTATCCGGAGCTCTTGAGCAGTTGACGCGACCATTCCTATGCGCTGCTTTGACGGGATGATTTTGTTGTACCAAATCCCACCCTTGTCGCAAAAGGCGCATCAGAGAAAGGCTCGGGTTTCCTGAAAAAGCGCAGCGGGACGGGTTCCGAGAACAGGCCCCCTGGCTTCGGGAACGGACGGGGCGTCCGTTGCTACGGGATTATCTAACTAGTTAACCTATGGAGAATTCTGGCTCTGGACCTGGGATTGCAGTAAACTGACTCATCCGGCGGCGACGCCGGAGGGACGGGCGCTTCGCCCGTTTTTCCCTTAACCAGCCTTCTCACCGTTGCTGTCGATTTAGGGGCCCGAATGCCGTCGGCAAGAATCAAGACACTCGCTGTGGAAGACGCTCATTCCCTGGCGGAGGATTTGCGAACGCGCGGCTTTGTGGTTGAGATTGTCCCTCGCGATAAAATTTCTGCCGATCCCGTCGATCTCGAAGTGATCCTCGAGGAGTGCGAGCCGGAAGCAGCTTTGCATCATGCGGAAAACATCCCCGATGCGCAGGATTTGTGCGTCTTTGTGGCTCCCGGAGCTTTGACCGAGGGTCGTCGGTCGATGCAGGTGGTCCCGCTATTCTCAGAACCGGCAGCAGCGCCCTTGGCTCCCGTAGTTGCGATGGCGGCCGCGACTCCAACACATGTGGTCGAAGAAAAGTTGGAAGATACCGTCGCGATGGAAGAACCGGAGAAGCTGGCGGCTTCGGAGCTCGAGCCTCCGGTGGTGGTAGCCGCGAAGCCAGTGGACGTTCCGAAGGTTGTGCCGACGGTTTCTGCTCAAGTGCGGAGTGTGCCTGCGAAGAAGGCACCTGCGCCCGCGGCGAAACCTGCCTGGTGGACTGGTGCCGGCAAGAGCCTCGCTGCTTGGGGCAGGGGCTTGGCGGCGAATCAGAGATTGTTCCGGAAGACCGCGACGCTGGGCGGGATGGCCGCGGTGGCGGCCGTTTCAGTGCTGGTACTGGGTTCGACCGTAAGAAAGTTCGCTCCTGACACCCGGCCTGCGAATGAATCTATGGTGTCGCCGGCTACGGCGAGCGCGGCTATACCCGTGGTCGAGCCCGAAAAGATCAAGCCTCTGGCGCCGGAGCCGAAGCTCGCGGCCAAGGCTAAGTCGCGGCGCGGGCGTAATCCGGAAGAAGACATTGTGGCGAAGGATTATGTGATTCACTTCAACAATCGCCCGGTGGCGGCGAAGGCCAAGAAGCCATCGGGCGTGAAGCACTATTCCGATCTGCGGTGATTCCCCGTAAGAGCAAAAACCTTTGATCGCAGAGTTCGCGACGGCGTCCGGCGCTATGTGATTTTGTTTAGGCCACGAGAGTTACTGGCGTTTTTGCAGGGGTTTGGGTTTGTCTTGCATAGGCGTGGGGGCTGAGGCGTCAGGTTTCGTGACTACATGGTTGGCGGGAGCGTTCGGGTTGACGCCGAAATCCCAGACGTAGAGATTGATGCCTTCTTTCCCCAACTCTTCTACCAGAGCATATTCCCCGGGGTCGAGCGGAGTCTTGGGCGTGACTTTCACCCAGCCTCCGGTGAGTTGCTGCGAGTTGGTGTCGACGTAGTTTCCTTCCTGCTTGCTCTTGCCGTAGACGGCGGTCTTGACGTCTCCCACAATGCGTTTGTCGCCCTTGGCCTGCATGCGGACGATCTTGAAGCGATCCCACGGCAGTTCGGGCTCGGCGGGGCGGTCGTCTTTGAGATGGCCTGAACCCATGTCGGGAGCGGCGCCTCCGGACTCGATGTTGATGTAGACGGACGGCAAGGCGGCGTGCGACTGATTCTTGGCGTGTTGTGCGGGAAGCTCGATGGTGCGCTTGGAACTGGCGATGGGATTGATGGCCGCACGCAGAATATTGCCCTTTGTGTTTTTGTTAACTTCGCCGCCATTCTGGTCGAGCTCGACGAGTTGGGGCTGTCCTTGAAACGTGTCGAGCAACTGGACGCCGCCATCGTCGGGTAGATGCAGGCCGGGGGCGACCAGCGGGGAGTTGGCTTCTTCGGCGGCGCGCTCGGCGGCAAGTTCTTTGTCGAGTTCGACCGCTTCTGGGGCGGGCTTGCCGGCGGCTCGATCTTTCTCGAACGCTTCAGTCGCTTTCCAGTCGACCAGATCGTTGGGGACTTCCTCCCACTCATTGCGCTCGGCGCTCAAGTAGCGTACGCGGGTTCCCTGCACTTCGTACTTGGTGACCAATTGGTAGGAGCCGTCTTTGAGGATGAGGCGCTTGGCGAGTTCCTGTGCATGGACGAGCGTCAACAGTCCGAACAAGCAGGTTGCGAGGATGAAAGAAATCCGGCGCATGGTTCAGTTAGACGCGGCTTGCTGCGGCCAGTTTACCGCGAAAGCTGCCAGAATTCTCCGGTCAATCCGGTGCGGGTGAAGGCGGCCTGGGCCTCAGCGGCGGTCTTGGGACGCCAGTCGGGACTGAGGCGGTCGTCGTACCACTCTTGCGCGAGGTGCCAACACTGGGCGAGTGTCATGGTGGCGCCGCGGGGACGATTCCATTGCTGGCACCAGCGATCGATGTGAGGTTCCGACCGGAACAGGAGCATGGTTCTTCAAGTGAAGACGACATCTTCATACCAACGGCTGGCTGGGACGGCGAAGTGGACGATGCCGGCTTTTTCCTTCAGCTTGCCTCTGCGGACATGGAGCGGCATCGCGAGATTGCAGCAAGCGCAAGTGGAGTCGATCTCGGCGTCTTTTGCGAGCATGGCGGAGATGCCGAGTGCGTCCCAGATGCAGTTGCCGTACCAGGATTTCTTGCCCACACGTACCGGGAACGGCGTGGGCACGGCGGAGAAAGGGGCGGCGCGCCAGAGTTCTCCATTGTCTTGCTGCATGAAGGCGTGAGATTCGCTGAGGCGGGCGAGCGCGGCGCGGGTGTCTCTCAGTGGGGCTTTCAGCGCTTTCGCGATTTCAGCGACCGAGGGGGCGCGTTCGTGGCGGAGGATGTGACGATAGACGTGGAGGCGGAGAGTGGAGTCGAAGGCGGGCATCTCGTAGTCGCAATTCTAATTGTTGTAATGGGCACCGTAGAAATGCCTTTCGATGCCATCCATGCTGCGGCGGCGTTCGGCTTCGTCTTACTTCGCTCGAGCTGACAGAACAGTTGAGCGGACCACCGGGAGCGGGCTTTTTTTTGCTTGACATAGTGTCTCTTATACACTTATTATCGTGTCTGACAGACACTATACGAGGTGGACGATGTTTAACTTCATCAAAGTAACGCCGACAACTTACGTGCTGCAGTACAAGGCTGGGAAAATTAAGCGAGAGGGCGCTGGTCTTTCCTTTTTCTACTGGGCTCCAACTTCGACCATCGTGACGGTTCCAATGGCAAGCACCGACGTGCCCTTCGTATTTCAGGAGGCGACGGCGGATTTCCAAGCCATCACGTTGCAAGGCCAACTTACCTACCGCGTTTCCGATCCAAAGCGTCTGGCTGCCCTGCTGGACTTTAGTGTGGATCACCATCTGCGGTACGCGTCGGAGGATCCGCGCAAACTCGCGGAGCGGATCGTGCATGTGACACAGACGCTCAGCCGATCGATCACGCAGAAAATGACGTTGCGGGAAGCTCTGACCAGCTTCGATGAGGTTGCGAGCGAAGTGCTGACAAAGCTCAAAGCTTCGGAAGCGATTCTGACGCTGGGGGTCGAGATACTGAGCCTGTCTCTGCTGGCGATCGAAGCGACTCCAGAAATGGCGCGGGCGCTTGAGGCCGATGCTCGGGAAGACTTGCAGCGACACGCGGATGAGGCCATCTACACCCGCCGCAACGCAGCCGTGGAGCAGGAAAGGCTGATCAAAGAGAGCGAACTCAACACGGAAATTGCGGTGGAAACCAAAAAGCGGCAGATTCGTGAAACCCAGATGGCCGCGGAGATCGCGGTCGAGCAGCAACGCGCGCAACTGATCGAACGACGCGTGGAAAACGAGCGGAAAGACGCAGACAGCCGGGCCTACGCCTTGACCGAGACGCTGAAACCCCTACGCGAACTCGATTGGAAAACGCTGATGATGCTGGGCGGCAAGGGGGCCGATCCGAGAGCCATGATCGCGCTGGCGTTTCAAGAGATGGCGGATAACGCGCAGAAAATTGGAGAGCTGAACGTCTCTCCCGATCTTTTGCGATCTCTGATCGGAACAACAGGAAAGTAGCATGTACAAGAAACTGGTCATGGTCACGAGGAAGACGCGATTGCAGGAACTGGTGGAGCGCTTCAACACCAGGTCGCAAGCGAAGTTCTATATCGAGCACTCGGGCGCGGATTTTGCCGACTACGAGCGCGAAGACGACGCCTACCACCGGGCGCTGGAGAAACTCCGCCAGTCCCTGGAATTCGAGATGCCACAACAATTGGTGGATCGGCGTCTGGTACCCACTTTTCGTTTTCAGAAAGAAGACCTGGTGGTCACGCTGGGACAGGATGGCCTGGTGGCGAACGCAGCGAAGTACGTGGGTGCCCAACCAATTGTCGCGGTAAATCCCGAGCCGGAGCGGTTTGATGGAGTGCTGCTGCCCTTCTTACCTGACCAAGCTCGGGAAGCTGTAGTGCGGGTGATGGAAGAGAAGGCGCGATTGAGGGAGGTGACGCTCGCTGAAGTCACGCTCAATGACGGACAGCGCCTGCTAGCCTTCAATGACCTTTTTCTCGGAGCCCATAGCCACGTTTCGGCTTTGTACCGGATCAAATGTCGAGAGCGGTCAGAAGTGCAGTCCTCGAGCGGGGTGCTGGTTTCGACCGGCGCAGGGTCGACGGGATGGGTCTCGTCCGTCTTTAATATGGCTGCCGGCGTTTCCGCTTTCGCTGGAGGCAAGCCCGGAAAAAGTATTCGCCTTACGTGGGAGGACCGTCGACTGCTGTATGTGGTGCGGGAACCATTTCTCAGCCGGCATTCGCAGGCCGGGATGGTGGCGGGGTTGCTGCAGGCAGGAGAGGAAATATCACTCGAATCGCTGATGCCGTCCGGGGGAATCATCTTCAGCGACGGCATGGAAGCTGACTTCCTGAAATTCAACTCGGGCGCGATCGCGCGGATACGGGCTGCGGAACAACGAGCGCGGCTTGTCGTAAGCTGAGCAAGGCATGAAAGTCACCGTTGATATCGTCATTTTCAGTATCCGCGCGGGTGCGCTAGAAGTGTTGCTGGTCAAACGCGGAATTCCGCCGTTTGCGGGGAAGTGGGCGATTCCTGGGGGATTTGTTCACGAGGAAGAAAGTTTGAGCGATGCTGCGCTTCGGGAGCTGCGGGAGGAGACTGGCGTGGATGACGTCTACCTCGAACAGCTTTATTCTTTCGGCGAGCCCGGACGCGATCCGAGGGAGCGGATAGTTACGGTGGCTTATTTCGCGCTGATCTCGTCGGAGCGGACGCGGGTAGCTGCGGGCTCAGACGCGGCTGAGGCTCGTTGGTGGAAAGTCGACGAAGTTCCGGAGTTGGCCTTCGATCACGGCGAGATTCTGCACTATGCGGTAGAGCGCCTGCGCAACAAGTTGGAGTACACCACGGTGGGGTTTCAGCTGCTTCCGGCGAAGTTCACGCTCACCGAATTGCAGGAGGTTTACGAGGCCATCCTGGGGAAGAAGCTGGACAAGCGAAATTTCAGGCGGAAAATCGGGTTGCTGAAGATTTTGAAGCCGTTGCGGGATTATCGACGTGGGGGAAGGCGTCCGGCGCGACTTTATCAATTCGTCGCGGAGCGTTTCGAGAAGTTGAAAGATAAAGGAATTCTGTTTCCCTTCTAGCCTCCGATCACGATCATTTTTTCCACTGTTCCCATCTCCGAACTTTTCTGGCATAATCAATCGTGCACCCCAGCCTGCACAAAATTCCAAGACAATTTAGAGCGAGGAACAGATGTCGGCGAAGTACATCTTTGTAACTGGCGGCGTGGTGTCTTCACTGGGCAAAGGACTGGCGGCGGCCTCCATCGGCTGCCTGCTGGAAAGCCGTGGGCTGAAGGTCAACCTGATGAAGTTTGACCCCTATTTGAACGTCGATCCGGGAACAATGTCTCCGTTTCAGCACGGAGAGGTCTTCGTCACCGACGATGGCGCCGAAACCGATCTCGATCTTGGACACTACGAGCGTTTCACCCACGCCAAACTTTCTCGCGATAACAACTGGACCACCGGACGAATTTACGAGCAGATCATCGCCAAGGAAAGGCGCGGCGACTATCTCGGCAAGACCGTGCAGGTGATTCCCCACGTCACCAACGAAATCAAGTCGGCGATGAAGAAAGTCGCGCAGGATGTCGACGTGGCCATTGTCGAAATCGGTGGCACGGTTGGTGACATCGAGTCGCTGCCGTTCATGGAAGCCATCCGCCAGATGCGCCAGGAACTGGGACGCGACCACACTTTGTTTATGCACGTGACGCTGGTGCCGTTTATTGCGGCGGCGCAGGAGTTGAAGACCAAGCCGACGCAGCACTCGGTGAAAGAGTTGCTGAGCATCGGAATTCAGCCGGATATTTTGCTGTGCCGGACGGACCGCTTTCTCTCGAAAGATATCAAGGGGAAGATCGCGCTTTTCTGCAACGTGGAAGAAGAGGCGGTGATCACCGCGAAGGATGTGGCGTCGATCTACGAGGTGCCGGTGGTGTTCTCGCATGAAGGCGTCGACACGCTGGCGCTGAAGCACTTGCGGCTCGAAGCCAAGGATCGCGACTTGAAGGCTTGGGAAGAGATCGTGCATCGGGTCTACAACCCGAAGGCCGAAGTGACGATCGGCATTGTCGGAAAATATGTCGAGTACGAAGATTCGTACAAGTCGCTGAAAGAGGCGCTGGTGCACGGCGCATTGGCTCACAATTTGAAACTCAATCTGAATTGGGTGGAAGCCGAGGGGCTCGAAACCGGAGACAAGACTTACGAAGAGCAGTTGGCGGATTACGACGGATTGCTCGTCCCGGGCGGATTTGGCAAACGCGGGATCGAAGGGATGCTGATTGCGATCCGCTATGCGAGGGAGAAGAAGGTTCCCTATTTTGGAATTTGCCTGGGGATGCAGACAGCGTGCATTGAGTTCGCGCGTAATGTGTGCGGATTGGCGGACGCCAATTCGAGCGAGTTCGATCCGGCGACTCCGCATCGCGTGATTTATAAACTGCGCGAGTTGCGCGGGGTAGAAGAGCTTGGCGGCACAATGCGGCTGGGAGCTTGGACATGCAAGATCGAGCCGGGGACCCTCGCTCACAGGATTTACGGCCAGACCGAGATCAGCGAGCGCCACCGGCATCGCTACGAGTTCAACCGAGAGTATGAAGAAACGCTGACCGCGGGCGGGCTGCGGATTTCGGGATCGACTCCGGACGGAACTTACGTCGAGATGGTGGAGTTACCGGATCATCCGCACTTCATTGGTTGCCAGTTCCATCCTGAGTTCAAGTCGAAGCCGCTGGAGCCGCATCCGTTATTCAAGACGTTTGTGGGCGCGGCGTATGAGCATGGGCTGAAGCGGCGGGCGGAGAAGGCCGCAGCCGAGGTGGAGTTGTTTCATCGTCCGGAGAAGGTGGGGAAGAGATAACTCTTTAATTGATTGTCATTCTGAGCGAAGCGAAGAATCTGCTTTGTTTTCGTTCCAATGAAAAAGCAGATCCCTCGCTTCGCTCGGGATGACAACGCTTATTAGATAAATGTCGGTTTCCTTCCAAGTCGAAGGCATTCGCATCGGGGATGGCGGATTATTCCTGATTGCGGGCCCGTGCGTGATTGAGAGCGAGAAGCACGCGCTGTTCATGGCCGAGGTCATCAAGGGCATCACGCGTTCGCTGAACTTCCCTTTCATCTTTAAGGCTTCGTACGACAAGGCGAACCGGACCTCGATCCGCAGCTTTCGCGGACCGGGGTTGACCGAGGGCTTGCGCATCCTGAAAAAGGTGAAAGACGAGGTGCATGTGCCGGTGCTCACCGACGTGCACGAAGTGGCGGATGTGCCGAAAGTTGCTGAGGTCGCGGATATTCTGCAAATTCCGGCTTTTCTCTGTCGGCAGACTGATTTAGTCGTCGCGGCGGCGATGAGCGAGCGCGTGGTGAATATAAAGAAAGGCCAGTTCGTGTCTCCGTGGGACATGAAACATGCCATCGAGAAATGCCACGATGCGGGGAACGACCGTGTATTCCTGACCGAACGAGGATCGAGTTTCGGCTACAACAACCTGGTGGTTGATATGCGCTCGCTGGCGATCATGCGGAAGTTTGCGCCGGTGGTGTTTGATGCGACGCATTCGGTGCAATTGCCGTCAGCATCGCATGGAGACGAAGATCGTCCCGCGGTGAGCGGCGGACAGCCTGAGTTCATCCCGGTGCTGTCGCGAGCGGCTGTCGCGGCAGGTGTCGATGGCGTGTTCATGGAAGTGCACGACAATCCCAAAGAGGCCAAGAGCGACGGGGCGAATGCGCTCGACTCACGCGAGTTGCGCGGGGTGTTGAAAGAATTGCAGGCAGTGCACGCGGCGGTGAGAGCGGCGCACGTCACGCCCTAGCTACAACTTCGGCAGCAAGAATCCCGTCTGGCGGCAATGCTCTTCGAACGCCGGTCCAAACTGGGCTGAAAGCATTCGTTCTTCCCTCCTCGCTTTGATCCAGTAGCCAACAATAATCAGAATCACTCCCAGCACGCAGCGCCAGCGATTGATGGCCAGCATTCCGCCGATCGCGGCCAGATCGATCCCGGAATAAATGGGATGGCGAAAGAATCGATACGGGCCGGTGCGGATCAGTTCATGACCTTCTTTGAGAGTGATGCGGGCGCTCCAATTTTGCCCCAGATGCCAGCGCGCCCAGAGAGCAATGGCAATGCCGATCCAGGTAAGAACCACTCCCGAGGCTCCGAGAGCGTAACTTTCCGGCAGCACGGCGCCACCGAGCGGCCCGAGCTCAACATGCCAGGCGTTGCTGAAAAGCAGAATGTACCCCAGAACTTCCAGCAATAGAATTCCGTAACGCGATGCGGACGATTCGGTCTGCACCGTGCGGCGGGCATTCAAGACTCTCCCCACGGCCCAATACACCACGAAGACAAGCCATGGACCTTCGATGAGATAGCGCCAGATCATTGCAACATCCTATCGCTTCGAAGCTGCATATATAATGGCGCCCATCGATGGCTCTCTCCTCTGGCACGCGCTTCGGGCCTTATGAAATTGTCTCCGCGATTGGCGCCGGTGGCATGGGAGAAGTGTATCGCGCGCGGGACACCCGCCTGGGTCGAGACGTAGCGCTCAAAATTCTTCCGGAATCGTTCGCCCGCGATGCCGACCGGTTGCGACGCTTCGAGCAGGAAGCGAGGGCGGTAGCCGCCCTCAATCATCCCAACATTCTGGCGATTCACGATATCGGTGAGCAGAACGGAACGCCGTTCATCGTCTCGGAGCTTCTCGACGGCAACAGCTTGCGCGCGGAATTGCTGACAGGTCCGCTCTCGGCGCGCAAGGCGTCCGATTACGGAATGCAGATCGCGCAAGGATTGTCGGCCGCGCACGACAAAGGCATCGTGCATCGCGATCTGAAGCCGGAAAACATCTTTATCACCAAAGAAGGACGAGTCAAGATTCTTGATTTTGGCCTGGCGAAGTGGCCTTCCGCGACCAGCGATATCGGAGCCACTTCGGCAACGATTGAGGAATCGCCCACTCAAGCCGGAATGGTGATGGGCACCGCGGGATACATGGCGCCCGAGCAGGTGAGGGGCGCAACAGTAGATTCGCGGACTGACATTTTTGCCTTCGGCGCAGTGTTGTACGAAATGGTTTCTGGACAGCGTGCCTTCCGCCGCGATACTGCCGCCGAGACCATGACCGCCATTCTCAAGGAAGATCCGCCGGAACTGAGCGAGATGACGCATCCGGTGTCGCCGGGGATGGAGCGCATCATCCGGCGCTGCCTTGAGAAGCGGCCCGAGCAGCGTTTCCAGTCGGCGAAAGATTTGGCGTTCGCGCTGGATGCATTGAGCGGGACCAGCACGTCGAAGACGGGCGCGCAGCCAGCGATTCAAGCCAAGCCGGCTGCACCGCGACGGGCAGCGATTGCGGGACTTGCCGCGCTGGCACTGGCCGCTGGAGCTGCCATTGCTTGGTCTCTACGGCCGGCTCCGAACCCGGTGCCCACCTTCGAGCAAGTTTCATTTCACCGTGGCAACGTGATCCGCGGACGCTTTGCGCCCGACGGAAAGTCTGTGGTTTACAGCGGCTTGCTCAACGGCCAGGCGGCTGACACGTATGTGATCCGCGAGGAATATCCCGAGCCAGTTTCAGCGGGACTTCACGGGGCATTGCTGCTTTCGATCTCGAAACAAGGCCAGATTGCGGTACTGGTGCGGCCAGATCGCCTTGTTCATTTCCAGTCCCATGGAACGCTGGCGACTGTCCCGCTGGGCGGCGGAGCGCCGCGCGAATTGCTCGACAACGTCTTCGACGCCGACTGGTCTTCTGACGGCAACAACCTGGCGGTTCTCGATCGGGATAAGGGGATGTGGCGAGTGCAATATCCCATCGGCAAGACTTTGCTCGCGGTCGATAACTGGCTTAGCGATCTGCGAGTTTCTCCAGATGGAAAACAGATTGCCCTTTTCCGTCATCCCGGCGGCGCGAGTGATGACCGGGGCGACGTCATTATGGTAGACACCGCCGGCCACGTGACAACGCTCTCTTCCGGATGGGAATCGTTGGAAGGCCTGACCTGGTCGCCTTCGGGCAAGGAAGTCTGGTATTCGGGGTCGCCGTCAGGTCCACAATATTGCATTTATGCGAGCACCCTGTCGGGAAAGACTCGGACGATGTATTGCGGGACGTCCTCGACGACGATTCTCGATACCGCGGCTAACGGCCGCAGTCTGATGGTTTCGGGCGATCGACACGTGGGTATGTCGCTGGTGGAACACGGCTCGGACAAGGAACGCGACCTGACATGGCTCGACTTCAGCTACGGTCCTCGGGTTTCCGATGACGGCAGCCTGATTCTCTTCACCGACGAGTCAGGGAACTCGGGTAATGGCTATAGCGTGTATGTCAGGAAAAGTGACGGATCTCCGGCTACGCGCATTGGCTCGGGCGGCTTCGGCACCGATATTACGCCGGATGGAAAATGGGCAATGGTTGTAATGCCCGGGGATCCTGCTGCAAGGGTGCAGATCGTCCCGGTGGGCGCGGGCCAGCCGCGCGTGATGCATTGGGATGGTTTCCAGCCAGCCTGGGCGCATTTCTACGGCGACGACCAGCACGTGGTCATGCGGGGAAATGAATCCGCGCACGGGCCGGGCGTTTATATCGCTGACACCAGCGGCAGTCCGCCAAAATTTCTGATGGATGGAAGGGATTGGCCATTTATCGCTCCTGATGGAAAGTCATATATCGCCGTCGTAGACGGAAAGCCGTTGATTAAAATGCTGGGCCAGGAGGGCGGCAAAGAAATTCCTGTTAGCGAAAAATTGGGGAGGGACGAGTTTGCTTTCGCCTGGGCTTCGGATTCCCAACACGTCTTCACCTTTGCCGAGGTGCAGGGTGGTATTGAGATCTACCGCGTAGACTTGCAGACTGGCAACCATGAGTTGTGGCAGACGATTAAGCCCAAAGAACAAATCGGATTGATGCCGATGAATGCGCCGCCCGGCGTCACGCCCGACGGACGCTCGATCGTGTTCACTTACACCGCGGTGCGATCTCAGCTTTACCGCAGCGACACGCTAAAGTAGGCTCTGAATCTGCTAACATCCCTATCTCATCTGACGTTTCAACATGATTCTTCTGGCGATCCTCGGAGTGGTTGTCATCTTTCTCGTCCTATTGGACGCGTTTGAGACCATCGTGCTGCCGCGAAGAGTGACACGGCACTTCCGGTTGACCGCATGGTTCTACCGCAACACCTGGGTGCCGTGGTTGCGACTCGCGCAACGCATCCAGTCGCCAAACCGGAGAGAAAGCTTTCTCAGCTACTTTGGGCCGTTGTCGGTCATCATGCTGCTGGTGTTCTGGGCTTGCGGATTGATTCTGGGCTTCGCCATGCTGCAGTACGGAGTGGGCGAGCACATCAAGACCGGGGGTGAGCCGATTACCTTCGGCTTGCTCCTCTATCACAGCGGAGAGACGTTCTTTACGCTCGGGTACGGCGACATTGTTCCCGCCAACGGACCGGCGCGAGCGCTGGCGGTTTTCGAAGCGGGCATGGGGTTCGCATTCCTGGGTGTCGTGATTGGTTATCTGCCGGTGATCTACCAGGCGTTTTCGGTGCGCGAGTTGGAGATTTCGATGCTCGATTCGCGGGCAGGCTCGCCTCCGACGGCGACGGAGTTGCTGAACCGGTTGGGATGTTGTCCCGATCAACTGGTGCTCGACCAGATTTTTCGCGACTGGGAGCGGTGGTCGGCAGATCTTCTGGCCAATCATCTTTCTTACCCGGTGCTGAGTTTCTTCCGTTCGCAACACAGCAACCAGTCGTGGCTGGGGGCCCTGACGGTGATGCTCGACATCACGTCGCTGATACTGGCAGGGATTGATGGTATTCGTCCCGACCAGGCGAAGTTGACGTTTGCCATGGCGCGGCACGCAGCCGTCGATCTGGCGCAGGTGGTGAATGCGCACTACGACCCGCATTCGTATGAGCGATTGACGCCGGAAGAGCAGAAGCGAATGCGCGAGACGCTGGCGGCCAACGGGCTGCGTTTGCGGACGGACGATTATGCGGATGAGAAATTAGCCAAGTTGCGATCGTTGTATGAACCGTATGTGCAGTCGATCGCGCGCAATCTGCTGATCACGCTGCCACCGTGGATTCTGGCGGAGAAGAAAAAGGATAACTGGCAGAGCGGGCCGTGGGACAAGATCATCCAGGCCAAGGGATTGGGCGCGCCGGTGCGAATCGTAGATGATCATTTTTAGAATCGGTCGCTGGTCGCCGGCTGCTGGATTGACGGTTCTGCGACCGGCGACCAGCCACCTGCGACCGAATCTCCGTGCTAACATCCTCTGTTTCCCATGAAGAACATTGGTGAGAATGTGGTCCGCATTGAAGCGGATGCTTTGCGGGCGCTGGCCGATCGCATTGCGGGTCCGATGGCGAAGAGTTTCACGCGGGCGGTCGAGTTGATTTATGACTGCGGCGGGCGCGTCGTCGTCACGGGCATGGGCAAGAGCGGGATCATCGCACGCAAGATTGCCGCGACTTTGAGTTCCACGGGGACGCCGGCGCTTTATATGCATCCCGTCGAAGCGGTGCATGGCGATCTGGGCATGGTGGTGCGCGGCGATGTGGTAATGGCGCTTTCGGCGAGCGGAGAGACGGAAGAGATTCTGCGGTTGCTGGCGACGATCAAGCGCCTGCGCGTGCCTTTGATCAGTTTGACGGGGGATGCATTGTGCGGGGGACCTCAGGGGCTAAAGCCAGCGGGCAAGAGTGCCCGCTCTACACGGGCAAAGGTTTCTATTCTGGCGGCGGCCGCGGATGTGGCGCTGGATTGTTCGGTGGACAAAGAAGCCTGCACGTTGGGGTTGGCGCCGACGGCGTCGACGACGACTATGCTGGCTCTAGGCGATGCACTCGCGATGACTCTATCCGCGAAACGCGGATTCAAAGAAGAAGATTTCGCCAACCTGCATCCGGGTGGAAAGCTGGGAAAGCGTTTGGCACGAGTCGAGGCACTGATGCATGGCGGGGATGCGATCCCCCGGGTCGGTCCGAAAACGAAGATGCCCGACGTGATCTACGAAATGTCGCGCAAGAAGCTGGGGATCACGACGGTAGTCGATGACGGCAAGCTGATGGGCGTAATCAGCGACGGTGATCTACGGCGGTTGCTCGAACAGCGCGGTAAAGACGTACTCGATCTGACGGCGGCTGACTGCATGACCGAGAACCCACGAACCATCGTGGCAAGCGAATTTGCAGCCACGGCTTTGGCCCTGATGGAAGAGAAGAAGATTACGTCATTAGTCGTAGTTGACGGCAAGGGGAGACTTTCGGGCATCGTGCACCTGCATGATTTGTGGGGAACCGAGATGATGTAGGAGATTTGGTAATTTTGTAATCGGATAATTTCATAATTTCCAAATTACCCGATTACCAATTTACGAAATGGTGTCCCATGTATCACTATGATCCCACGACCGCGCTGGAAGAGTTGACTGAAGAAGCTACGTTGCCCAATCCCGTGCATGTACGGGACATGATTCTGCGTAAGAAACTCACCGCGGACAAGTCACTGGAGATGAACCGGCTGTTTGTCGAGTACCAGAAGTTTTTTGGTGAGACGCAGAAGTTGGGGAAGGAAATTCTGAAGCAGCTCACCAGTACCTAGTACCCAGTACTGGGTTGTTCACGCTCGCATCGCTCGCTGGACAGCTGAGACGGCCGTCCCTGCGAGAGATCTCTTCATCATTTACAATCATGAATTCCCCGCTGAGTGCTGCGAGCTCTTGCCGCTCGGTACTCGGTACAAGGTACTCAAAACCCTATGCATCGTTGGTCCGAACTCTTTATTCCTACGCTTCGTGAGGCCCCGGCGGATGCCGAGGTCGCCAGCCACAAATTCCTGGTACGGTCCGGATACATTCGCCAGCTTGCGGCCGGGATCTACTCCTATCTTTTTCTGGGGCAGCGGTCGCTCAACAAGATCATGGGCATCGTGCGCCACGAGATGGACAAGATTGGGCAGGAATTCTTTCTGCCCGCGCTGAATCCTCGGGAGATATGGGAAGCCAGCGGGCGCTGGGCCGTGATGGGCGACAACATGTTCCGCCTGAAAGACCGCAAAGGCGCCGATCTGTGTCTGGGCATGACGCATGAAGAGGTCATGACCGAGATCGCGCGAAAGGAATTGCGCAGCTACAAGCAACTGCCGCAGATCTGGTATCAGATTCAGACCAAGTTTCGCGATGAGGCGCGGCCCAAGGGAGGGTTGCTGCGCGTGCGGCAGTTCACCATGAAAGACGCATACTCGTTCGATATCGATGCGGCGGGGCTCGATGTGTCTTACCTCAAGCACTACGACACTTATTGCCGAATTTTCGACCGCTGCGGGTTGAAGTACATGGTGGTCGAGGCGCATTCGGGAGCGATGGGCGGATCGCAATCGCACGAGTTCATGGTGCGCACGCCGGCAGGTGAGGATCAGATCGTGAGCTGCGAAAGCTGCAGCTACGCCGCGAATCTGGAGAAGGCTGCTTCGAAGCTCGCATCAGTCGACGATCTGGCGGCTGAGGGCGACGGCAAGCCGCTTGAAGTGCATACGCCCGGGATGAAGACCATCGAAGATGTTTCCAAGTTTCTGGGGACTTCTTCGAAAAACAACATCAAGACCCTTGCCTACATGGCTGAAGAGAAGGAAGCCAAGACCGGGAAGACGAAGACTCGTGCCATCGTGGCCCTGATGCGCGGCGATCACCAACTGAATGAGGCCAAGTTTGCGACAGCGCTTGGAGGCAAAGAGCCGCGTCCAATGCAGGAGGAAGAGATCAAGCAATTCTTCGGAACTCCGGCGGGATATCTCGGTGCAACCGGGATCGAGTGGGCGAAGGATTTGAAAGAAGCCGAGAAACCGATTCTGGTGGTCGATAAGGCTTTGGAGGGACGCACCAATCTCGTAGGCGGAGCCAATAAAGAGGAGTATCACCTGAAGAATCTGACGCCGGGTCGCGACTTCCAGCCGACGCTGTACGCCGATTTGCGCAGCGTGGCGGCGGGCGAGGATTGTCTCAACTGCGGCGGGCCGCTCCGCATCGACACGGCGGTAGAGATCGGACACATCTTCAAGCTGGGATACAAGTACACCGAGTCTATGGGGGCGCGGGTACTCGATCGTAATGGCAAAGAGGTTACTCCCATCATGGGGAGCTACGGGATCGGCATTGAGCGCATCCTGACGGCGCTGGTCGAGCAGTCGAATGATGAGAACGGCTTCTGGCTGCCGCCACAGATTGCGCCGTTCGAGATCGTGGTCACGCCTACAAATGTCAAGGACGAGTCCCTGATGAACACCTCTCTGGATATCAGCAAGCGGCTGGAAGCTGCCGGATTTGAAGTACTTCTGGACGATCGGGACGAAAGGCCGGGGGTGAAGTTCAAAGACGCTGACCTGGTGGGCATACCCTTTCGTGTTACCGTCGGCAAGAAAGTTACCGAAGGTACTGTAGAAGTCGTTCAACGCTCGACCCGGGAAATGCAGGATGCTAGCATCGCTTCAATTACGGAATACTTCGAGCAGCGGTTAAGGCCTGCGCACTGAGCGGAGCCCATAACGCGCGGCTGGAAGCGGGAGCGAGTTATGGGTTCGATCAAAATGGTTGTCGGAATTTTTGTGATTGTGGCTTGCGTGTACTTGGGCGCGGAGCTCATCCCCCCTTACATGTCTAACTACCAGTTCGAAGATGCGGTGAAAACCGAGGCCATGATCAACACCTATAACACCCGGCCCGAAAGCGATATTCGCGACGAAGTATTCAAGAAGGCGCAAGATCTTGAAATCCCTGTGACTCGGGAACAGATCAAAGTGCATCGCATGGGAGCAGTGGGTCAGGGCTCTCTGATGATCGAGACGCAATATGTGGTTCACGTGGACTTGCCGGGATATCCTTTAGACCTTCAATTCGATCCTTCGACCAAGAACAAGAGCCCGTTCTAGGAACGGGCTTGGCTTTGCCAACCTTCGCAATCCTCACGAAACCTTGGTTCGTAGTCGACTCCGCATCTGGGCTGTCACCCTCCACTTACGTTCGTAACCTTGTGCGGTGTTTCGGTAACCACCTACCATTGCGCCAGACGTTCCTCCTGCGAAATGCCTGTGTAACGGCACAGCGAGTGCGCCATTTGGAGATGAGAATGACCTCGACTACCCGAGTGCTGTTTGCGGTTTGTGCCCTCGTGGCTGGCATGTTTCTGGTGGGCTGCGGAAAGGGCGGGTGTCCTACGACCAGCTTGACCTCTAGTGGCGGCAGCGGAGGCGGATCTGTCAACACGGGCGGAACGGTTTGCGGCTCAGGGGTAAACGGCGGCGGACCGGTTGCGGCCTATGCTTTTTATCTGGGTTCCGGCGTGCAGACGGCGAACTACAGCACGAATGGAACATTTACCACGGTGACCAGCGTGACGCCTCCAGCGCTGGCGGGCGGCGTTATCGACGACATGACGACAGTGAATAGCAAGTACGTCTATTTGCCGTTCGGCGATATAAACGGCGTACAAGCTTTAGCGCTCAATCATTCCACCGGAGCCCTCACGAATATCACGGGAAGTCCGTTTCTGCTTACGCCGACAGGCGCAACTGCGGATACCGCGGTGGCCGATCCTCTGGGCAAATTCCTGTTTGTAGGGGCCGAGGGCACGGGATCGATCACCAGCTTTCAAATCAATTCCGACGGATCGCTGACGCAGTCCCCATTCTCACCCTTCACCGATCCCGCTCGGTTGTTTTCCGCAGACAGCCTTACCGTAGACGGAAAAGGACGCTTTCTTTACGCCGGACAGTTAAATTTTTCCACTCCTATGGACGGCTTCACTTTTGACTCGTCTGGAACTCTGACAGAAATGGTTGGAGCCCCTTTCAACCTGGGGGTGGCGCAACTGCACGCAGACTCGAGCGGCAACTTCCTGCTGGGAGTTCAGCAAATCCAAGATGCAGGCTCGGCCACCGATCAGCACATCTACGTTTTCTCGATCGATCAGACGACCGGAGTACCCACTCCGGTCGCCGGGTCACCCTTCGCCACCACCGCGGCGCCGTTTGATTTTGCGATCAGCCCGAACGGAAAGTTCGTTTACTTGACCGGAAGTACTCCGGGTGGAACGGTTACTTCCATAGAGGGCTATCAGATGGATACGACCACGGGCAATTTGACTGCATTACCGGGGTCGCCATTCACAACTCTGCCGGCAGCCACTCAGTGCAAGTTCGAGCAAAGTGGCGGGGAAATGTTCTGCGCCACAGCCTCAGGTCTGACGGTGCTTCTGGCCAATCCATCGACTGGGGCGCTCAGCATGGGCCCGAGCTTGGTGGTTTCAGATTATCCGTTCGCCGTCACAGACTAGGCGCTTGTTAGGGATTTTGGAACTGGCCGGCCTCCGCCGATTTAGGCGGAGGTCGGCGTACCTTTTTGGCCACGAAGCAAAGCCACTCGTCAGAGGTTAAAATAGCGGTAATCCCTTTCTGAAGGCACGGGACAAGATTCTCTCGAATCGTGCGAAGAGAATTTGTGCGTGCGGATAACGGCGGGGGCATGCGCGGCCGTCTAAGCGAGTAGAGGCAATCCGTCCATACATTTGTGGCCATCAAATTAAAGATCCCGAAAAGCAAGAAAAGCAGCGGGAAGAAGGTGCTTCCTCGCGACCCGGTGATTCGGGTTGCGCTTCTCGCATTCATCACCCTGGCCGTCCTCATCGGCGGAACCCTGTCCTATTTCTATGTCAAGTACGACCGCATTATCGACGAGAAGTTCAAAGGGCAGGTGTTCAGCAATTCGGCCAAGATCTACTCCATCCCTCCGACGGTGCGTGTGGGGGAAAAGATGGACGCGCGCGAAATTGAGGCGCAGTTGCGGCGCGCGGGATACAGCGACCACGACTCGCAAGCGCCAATGGGCAGCTTCCGCCTGATCAGCGGTGGGATTGAAGTAAAGCCCGGGCCCGATTCCTATCACAGCCCTGAGCCGGCACGTATCGTTTTTCAGGGTGGCAAGATCGCCAGCATCACCGGGAACTCGGGCTCGCTTGATGCGTATGAATTAGAACCCGAGTTGATCACATCGCTGTTCGATGCGGGGCAGCGCTCCAAGCGCGAAGTCGTCACTTACGACCAGATTCCCAAGGTGATGGTGGATGCGGTCACGGCCATTGAAGACCGGCGCTTCTTCGAGCACAGCGGAGTGAATTTTGTCCGACTCGCGGAAGCGGCGTGGATCGACTTCACTCACCAGCGGCATGAGCAAGGCGGCTCAACCATCACCATGCAGTTGTCCCGTGCTTTCTTCCTGAGTCCGGAGAAGAAGGTCACGCGCAAGATGGCGGAGATGGTCATCGCCATGGAACTGGAGCAGAAGTTCACCAAGCAGCAGATCTTCGCGTTCTACGCCAACCGGGTGGATTTGGGACAGCGCGGCTCATTCACCATCAGCGGATTTGCCGAAGCCTCACACGCGTATTTCAATAAAAACCTGAAAGACATCACCCTGCCGGAAGCGGCGCTGATTGCGGGCATCATTCAGGCACCGAGCGCGCTGTCTCCCTACCGGCATCCGGAACGTGCTCTTGAGCGGCGCAATCTGGTGCTTGACAGCATGTTCGAGACCCACGCGATCAGCAAGGCAGATGCGGAGAAAGCGAAAGCCACTCCGCTGAAGCTCGCGCCGCCGAATGTGGAAGCGAGCGACGCTCCCTACTTCGTCGATCTGGTGCGCGACACACTGGTCAACAGGCTGAACGAGCGCGAGATGAACGACCAGCAGTACCGCATCTATACCACGCTTGATCCGGACTTGCAGAAGGCCGCCGCGCAGGCGGTGGAAGCAGGAATCAAGCTGGTAGATGACCAGGTCACTAAGATGCGGACCAAGAAGGTGAAGGTCGGCAAAGGAAAGTACGAGACCACGGTACAGCCGGGGCCGCAGGCGCAGGTGGCGCTGGTCGCGATGAATCCGCACACCGGAGAGGTGCTGGCGCTGGTTGGCGGACGCAACTACGGCGTGAGCCAACTCGATCACGCGGTAGCGAAGCGTCCTACAGGATCGATCTTCAAGCCGTTCGTTTATGCAGCCGCGATGAATACCGGGATCAACGGCGGCAATCCAGTGTTTACGCCAGCGTCGCTAGTCACCGATGCACCGACGACATTCGCATACGGTGACCAGATTTACGAACCGAGAAATTACAAAGAGGAGTATCACGGCGACGTCACGGCCCGCTACGCGCTCGCGCTGTCGCTGAACAATGCGACGGTGAAACTGGCGGAGGAAGTGGGCTATGACAAGGTCGCAGATCTGGCGAAACAGGCGGGAATCGCTTCCGTGAAAGCGACTCCGGCGATGGCGCTGGGCGCTTACGACGCGACTCCGGTGGACATGGCAGCGGCTTATACGGTGTTCGCGAACGATGGCACGCGCATCGCGCCGCAGTGGGTGAATTCGGTAAGAAATTCGAACGGCGACGTGGTGATGGATCTCAAGCCGGACAAGCGCGAGGTGCTCGATCCCCGTGTGGCTTATGTGATGACCAACATGCTGGAAGGCGTGATGAATTTTGGCACCGGGTTTCCGGTTCGGGCGCGCGGATTCACGGCTCCAGCCGCCGGCAAGACTGGCACGTCGCACGACGGATGGTTCGCCGGATACACCAGCAACTTGTTATGTATCGTTTGGGTCGGCTACGACGATTACAGCGACATCAGGCTGAGCGGCGCGCAAACCGCAGCCCCGATTTGGGCTGAGTTCATGAAGAAAGCCGTGGCTCTGCCGCAATATTCGGATGTGAAGCCCTTCTTCCAGCCCACGGGGGTGGTCGATGTACAACTCGACAAGGCCACCAATCTGCTCGCAACTCCAGCCTGTCCTGAGACTTACACGGCAGCCTTCATTGCAGGGACTGAGCCGAACCAAACCTGCGACCAACCGAACGGGGTGAAAGGATTCTTTTCGAAGATCTTCGGCTTGGGGGGCGACAAGGTGCTTCCTCCGCCTCAGGCCGGCCAAAACCAGGGCCAGGACGGTCAAAATCCGGCGCAGCCGGGTCAAAACCAGGTTAGCCAGGGGCAGGAAACGAATCCGGACGGAAGCAAAAAAAAGAAGAGCATTTTGGGCAAATTTGTAGGTATCTTTAAAGACGACAAACCGTCTAACCCGCCGTCGCCTCCGCCGGACAACAGCGGGAACGGCCCCCACTAGACGGTCGCGGCGGTTGGGAAAACAAGGCCGAACGATTTTGTCCCGAGCGTCCGCAGGAGGTGCCGGGTATGCGTCGTATCTACGTGGTTGGCACGTTGGCGCTGTTTCTTCTCTGTGGCCTGCGTCTGCAGGCTGAAGTCTCTCAATCGGAACAAGTACAGGTGGGCTTGCCGCAGATGCGCGTGGCAGAGGCTCCGGATAAGGCGTCTACGCCGGACGCACTCGAGCAGCGAGGCGACGAGTTGCGCGCCGGGAAATATTATCTGGATGCCGTCGACTTCTATCGCGCCGCGCTTAAGAAAGATGCCAACAATGCGCGCGTCTACAACAAGGCGGGCATCGCCGAACTGCAGATGCATCATTTCGACGAAGCCAAGCAGTATTTCGAGCGATCCATCAAGAAGGACCGCAATTACGACAATGCCTACAACAATCTTGGCGTGATCTACTATCACGACAAAAAGTATTCCAAGGCGATCAGCTTGTATCAGAAGGCAATTAAGATCAACCAGGATTCTGCTTCGTTTTACAGCAATCTCGGCACCGCGTATTTCGCCAAGAAGGAATTTGAGCAGGCGATGGCGGCCTATAGCCAGGCGGTGCAACTCGATCCAGACGTGTTCGATCGCGTATCGAAGAATGGGATAGCCGGACACATCGCGTCTCCCGATGACCGGGCGCGTTGGGATTACGTGCTGGCCAAGCTCTGGGCCAAGGCAGGCGACAACGACCGTTGCCTGCAAGCGTTGCGCAAGGCCATGGAGGACGGCTACAAGGGGATCGAGGAGGTTTATAAGGATCAGGAGTTCACAGGAATGCGCAAGGACCCCCGATTCACCGCGCTGATGGCTTCGCGGCCGTTGGGGATACCCGAATAAAGCCAGCGAAAACAATACTTTAGCCGCCCCAAAAAAAATTGGGAGGAAGCGAAACATTTTTGAGTTGGTTGGGTTTAGGATTACAAATAACTCCTGAAAACAACAGGGTGAGTAAGGAGAAACGGTAGAACCCATCGGTTGTCGACCCGAGCACGCCCCAAGCAGACAACCGGTGGGTTTTTAGTTTCGGACCTCAGACCTCAGACCGCAAAAAGCTTCTAAGAAAATCCCCTAGACACCTTTCGGACTTCTCTCGCCGATGTATTCGTCAACGACTTTCTTGAACTTTCCTTGCGCTTTGAGGATGTACTCGACCGCATCGCGGAGGGCGCCGTCTCCACCGGCGTGAGGGGTGACGTAGTGAGCTTCGTCTTTCACTTCTTTGCGTGCGTTCTTTACAGCGACGGCTAGCCCGCAGTTGCGCATGACGGGAAGATCGATGACATCATCGCCTACGAAGGCGGCTTCCGCAGGGCGCAGTTTTTCCTGCTTCAGAATTTCGCGGAAGACCGTCAACTTGTCTTGAATCCCCTGATGCACGTGTTCGAGTTTCAGATCGCGTGCGCGGAGAGCGACGGTCTCGGAGATACGCTTGGTAATGAGTCCGGTCTTGATGCCTGCGAGTCGAGCTAGAGAGATCGATGTGCCGTCGTGCGCGTGAAAGCCCTTGGCTTCGAGATAGTCATGGCTGATCAGGCCGAATCCGCCTTTGCCTCCGTGTTTGGCAGCGTGTTCCTGGGTCGATTGCTGAACTCCGGCAGGGGCGGGAAAGATGTAGAGTTTGCCGTCGGTTAGAACCCCATCCACATCGAACAGCAGGAGTTTGATCTTCTTGGCGCGCTTCTTCGACATGAAGGGATTTTACACGTGGCTCCTCGCGTCCGATGCCCGCTCGGGTTTAGGCCCTCGCGTATTCGTAAAAGAAATCGGCCTCCGCAGGGTTATTGATCCCCACGGAGGCCGGTTGATCTGCCGGTCTGAGCTTAGTGTTTCGCTTTCGCTCCACCAAAGTTGAACAGGTCAGTCAGATTGCTGATGGCCGGGCTGTTGGTCGGTACATAGGGATCCGATCCGACTACTGGATTAGGCAGATTGTCGCGACTGCGGCCGGAAATCGCCGACAGTCCCCAGTTGAATTCGATGAACTTCAGGATGGAGACGTGGTCCGCATAGCTGTGCGAGATCGTTCCACCCGTCGAAAAGGGAGAAACCACAAGCAAGGGGATGCGGGTGCCGTCGCCGAAGAAGTCGAGTGGCTGGATGTATCCGGAGTCATAGTAGCCGCCGCCTTCATCAACCGTGATGAAGATCGCGGTGGTTGCATACAGCGCAGGGTTGGCCTGCACTTCGGTAATGATCTTCTTGGTGAAGGCTTCGAACAGATCAAATTTCGACGAAGCCGGGTGGCCATCCACGAAGCCCGACGGCTTCACGTAGGAAACGGCGGGGAGGGTGCCGTTGTAGATGTCGTTGTACAGATCGGTGACATCTTTCTCGTTATCCTGACGCAGGGTCGGGTTGGTCATGATCGAGGTTTCATACTGCGTGAAGTTGCAGATGTCGCAGTAGGCGGTGAAGGGGTTGGAGTAGGTCGGATCCTGCAGGTAAAGGTTCCATCCATCTCCGTAGTATTTCCAGGAAATATTCGCGACGTTGAGCGAGTCGGCGATCGTGGGAACCACGGCGGGAGGAATAACAAACTCTCCGGTATTTACCGATCCATCTCCGAAGTATCCCGGAGCGTAGTTGTTCAGGAGATAGTAGGCGCCGGGAGCGCAGTTCGGATTGGGCTTGTACGGCAATGAGTTGAGGTATGTCAGCACATTCTTAACGCCCGGCTGTGTGTTGTCGGAGCAATTGCTGTAGGTGCCGCCGCCGTATCCATCCTGGGTGTAGTAGTTGTTGGTCAACTGCTGCGGATTGGGGTTCTCGATCTCGTTGCTGGGAGGCGTGGCCACGTTGCCGTTGCCATCGCTATACCAGACCGCGTCCCCTGAGCCCAACGCAAAGCTGTTGGCGCCGGTTCCGCCCATCACCGGTTGATGATAGTTGTCGGACATGGCGTAGGTGTCGGCCAGCGACTTGAAGTACGAGACGTCTCCCTGGGCCATGTTGTAAAAGCCCATGGAGATGGAGCCTTCCGCAGTGGATTGAAAGTTGAATCCGCTGGGGCGAGGCAAACCGTTACTGCCGGCGCCGATGGACACTTCAACGTACGGGAACAGGTCCTGCAAGCAGCCGCTAGGATTGCTGGTGGTCGCATTCTGCGCATTGCAATCGGCTTGCTGCCACATCTGGTAGAAGCGATGCACTGGGCTGCCGGCGTAGTCGTCGTAGCCGATATCGGGAGTGAGCTGGAACGGTCCATTCGCCAGGTTGTAGACATTCTTCAGGCGAGTATCGACGACGCCTTGGGCGAGTCCGCTGGCGCCAGTCGTCAGCAGAACATAGTCGCTCGCCAGTAAGCCGGGTTCAGCCTGCTGCGCGGCGGCCACGGTTTGGAAGGGTGCAGGATGTGCATCGCTGGGATTGGTCGGCGTGCCCTGCGTGTTCTCAGGAGGCAGCAGCTTCCACGGGTTCTTGAGCTGCGGAGCCAGTTGGTAGATGCCATATACCTTGGCATTATCTTGAGCGGCCAGGCTGAAATTCGGCCCCGCGGTTCCGTCGGCGTTGACGATGCCTTTGGAAAGCAAGTTCGAAACGGTCTGGCCGTTGGAGGGTTGGTAGGTGGCGAATAGATGATCGAAGGTGCGGTTCTCGCCCACAATCACGATGACGTGTTGAATAGGTGTGGCAGTGGCGGTGTCCCTGGCCTTGAGAGGCTTGTTTTCGGCAGCCGCTGGCGCGACCAAATTTACCAGCGTTGACAGCATTGCCGCTCCCAGCCCCATCTTCTGCCAGAAGGCTCGATAAGCGCTTCCAGTTTGCATCTTGCTTCCTCCGGTGAAAAATTTTCCTGTTTTGTCCCCAAACGAGGCTTCAGGCTCGGGCTTTCCGGCGCGAGCAAGGTGAACCGGAGTTGAATTTTTCTTTAAAGGAAAGTTACACGCGCGGCCTTTTTGTGGAAAAGGAAACGCCTGTCAAGATTCGTGACAGCCGTGCTCTTTCGCCCGATCTAGTGAGGACAGTACGACGGCTGAATGAGTTCGCGCGATTTACTCAACTTCCCCTTCGAAGATTGCCCACGTCTGAACCTGAGGAAAACCTGAGAACTTTTGGCTTAAAGAATTTACAGGCGAACAATTTGCGAAACTACTACCTCCCCGGTAAAATACAGGGTGCGATGTCCCTCCCGTTTTCCTCGCTAGATTGGGCTCACCCACTTGTGCGGGAGTGGTTTGTCCGGCGCTTTGGAACTCCCACCGAGCCGCAAGAACAAGGCTGGCCTCATATTCTGGCGGGCCGCACTACGTTGATCTCGGCGCCCACAGGTTCGGGCAAAACGCTGGCTGCGTTTCTGGCTTGCATTGATCGGTTGGTGCGCAAGGCGCTTGCGGGACATTTGCAGGACCGCACCGAAGTTCTCTATGTCTCCCCGCTGAAAGCGCTAGGCAACGATATCCAGAAAAACCTCGAAGTGCCGCTGGGTGAAATTCTGCAGATGGCGGGCGAACGCGGCTTACTGATGCCGGAGATTCGCACAGCGGTGCGTACTGGCGACACGCTGATGCATGAGCGGCGCGCCATGCTCAAGCGGCCTCCGCACATCTTGGTCACCACGCCCGAGTCGTTGTACATTCTGCTGACAGCGGAACGAAGCCGGGCGATCTTGCGAGATGTCGAGACCGTCATCGTCGACGAAATTCACGCCGTGGCGGATGACAAGCGCGGCGCCCATTTGACTCTTTCGCTGGAGCGGCTCGAAGCGCTGACACATCAGCCTCCTGTGCGGATCGGCCTTTCGGCGACGCAGAAACCCATCGAAGAAGTCGCGCACTTCCTTACCGGAAATGGACGCCCCGACCCGGTCATCGTCGATATCGGACACAAACGCAAGCTCGATCTCGCGGTGGAGGTTCCGGGAAGCGCGCTCGGCCCTATCGCGACCAACGAAATGTGGGATGAGATTTACAACCGGCTGGTGGAGCTTGTCGAGCAACACCGGTCGACGCTGGTGTTCGTCAACACGCGGCGGCTGGCGGAGCGCGTGGCGCATCACCTAGGAGAGCGGCTCGGAGAAGACAACGTAGCCGCGCACCATGGCAGCCTGTCGCGCAAATTGAGACTGAACGCGGAAAAGAAATTGAAAGATGGAGAAGTAAAAGTCCTGGTCGCCACTGCTTCTCTAGAGCTGGGAATTGATATCGGAACGGTAGACCTGGTGGTCCAGATTAGCTCTCCGCGGGCGATTGCTGTAGCGCTACAGAGAGTGGGGCGTTCGGGCCACTGGCGAGGTGCGATTCCGAAAGGGCGATTCTTCACCACCACCCGCGATGAGTTGCTGGAATGCGCGGCTCTGGTGCGGGCGATCAAGCATGGAGAACTCGATCGGTTGATGATTCCGGAGTCTCCACTCGACATTCTGGCGCAACAGATTGTGGCGGCTTGCGCTGCAGCGGGGCCCGCCTCGAGTGGCCGGCGGGACACCGGCGTTACGGATGATGCCGATTCTGGTTGGGACGAGGATGAGTTGTTCGCCTTGGTTCGGCGGGCTTATCCCTATCGCAACTTGTCACGGGAGACTTACAACTCGATTCTTGAAATGTTGTCGGAGGGAATTGCGGCGAAGCGAGGGCGTTATGGCGCTTACATCCATCATGACCGCATCAATCACCGGCTGAGGGCGCGTCGCGGAAGCCGTTTAGCTGCGATTACCAGCGGCGGGGCGATTCCGGAGACGGCACTGTTCAATGTCGTCGCGGAACCGGAAGGTACGGTCATTGGCACGCTCGATGAAGACTTCGCGGTAGAGAGCAATGCTGGAGACATCGTTCTGCTGGGCAATACCTCGTGGCGCATTCGCCGGGTCGAGGGAAAATCGGGACGCGTGCTGGTGGAAGATGCGCATGGCGCTCCGCCGAGCGTTCCCTTCTGGCTGGGCGAAGCTCCCGCGCGCACGCAGGAGTTGTCGTTTGGCGTTGGCGATTTGCGGCAGGAGATCAGCGATCGGCTGGCGAATATCACGCCCATCGGCGTCTCGCAGGCCATTCCGCAAGTGGCCGAGACGGTCGCTTGGCTGAAAGAAGAATGCGGCCTGGATGACTCCGGAGCCGAACAAGCCGTCGAATACGTTCTGCAGGGACGCGCAGTGTTGGGCGCGGTGCCTACTCAAGAGACCATCATCGCTGAACGCTTCTTTGATGAAGGTGGCGGGATGCAGTTGGTGATCCATGCGCCGTTGGGCGGCAGGATCAACAAGGCATGGGGCCTGGCACTACGCAAGCGATTTTGCCGGGGATTCAATTTCGAACTGCAGGCGGCGGCCACCGACAATGGCCTCAATATCGCGCTGGCCGAGCAGCATAGCTTCCCTCTCGCCGATGTGTTTCATTTCCTGGCGGTCGAGACGGTGCAGGAAATTCTTGAGCAGGCGGCCTTGGCCTCTCCCATCTTTGGAACGCGCTGGCGTTGGGATGCGAATCGAGCGCTGGCGCTGCTGCGATTTCAGGGAGGAAAGAAGGTTCCTCCGCAGATTCAGCGTATGCGTTCCGATGACCTTCTGGCCTCGGTCTTCCCCGACGTCGCGGCTTGCCAGGAAAACATCGAGGGGGACATCAAGATTCCCGATCATCCGCTGGTTAAAGAAGTCATGAAAGATGTCTTGACCGAGGCGATGGATTTGGACGGCTTGAAAGAACTGTTGCGGGGGATGGCCTCGGGCAAGATTCGCTGCATTGCGGTGGATACGCCGGTGCCTTCGCAGTTCTCGCACGAGATTCTGAACGCGAATCCGTATGCATACCTGGACGATGCTCCGCTCGAAGAACGCAGGGCGCGGGCCGTGGAGATGCGGCGGATGCTGCCCGAGTCGGTGCTGGAGGAAGTTGGGAAGCTTGATCCGGCGGCGATTGCACAGGTGCGGGAAGAGGCGTGGCCGGATGTTCGCGATGCGGACGAGTTGCACGATGTACTGCATACGCTTCTGGCACTTCCGACTGATGCGATGGGGGCAGGCGTCCGCTCCTACGTGGACACGGCCTGGGCATTTCATTTCGAGAGATTGCAGAGTAACGGGCGAGCTGCCGTGGCGAGTGTCGAGTTGCCGGCGGGACGCCGGCGCTACTTCGTGGCTGCGGAACGGATGCAGAGTTTTCAAGTTCTTTTCCCTAGTGCGCAATTCGATCGGCTTTTACCGACAATCGAGGAGGGGCTCCCCTCTTACGACGAAACCCTGTTCACGCTTGTCAGTGGCTGGATGCATCATTTGGGCCCCGTTACGTCCAGCGGGTTGAGTGAGCTTTTGGGACTGCCGGCTTCCGAGATTGACAAGGCTTTGCTTCGGATGGAAGCCAGCGGAAGTATTCTGCGAGGAAACTTCACCGGCGACGCCTCGCGGGCAGGAGTGCCCGCGCCACATGTGCCCGTTCCACACGAACACGAAACCGAATGGTGCGAGCGGCGGCTTCTGGCGCGCATTCACCGGCTGACCGTGGCAACACTTCGCAAACAGATTGAGCCAGTGACGGCAGCACAATTCATGCGATGGCTATTGCGCTGGCAGCACGTGGCTCCGGGAGCGCAAGTGGAAGGCGAACGGGCGACGCTCGAGGTGCTGCGCCAGATGCAGGGGTTTGAAATTCCGGCGAATGCCTGGGAGCGGCAAATCCTCAGCCGAAGGATTCTCAATTACGATCCACAATGGCTCGACCAACTTTGCCTGACTGGGGCGGTTGGGTGGGGACGGCTTTCGCCTCATCCCGCGACTTTGGAAGACTCCTCGGCAGGAAAGCGCCGGGTGATTCCTACCAGCGTTGCTCCCATCACATTCTTTGTGCGCGAAGAAGCGGACTGGATGACGCCTCACCATCCCTCGGCAGAGCAGCCCGAGTCGCGAGGGCTGAGTCCGGGAGCGCGGCAGGTCCTCGACTTCCTGAAGCAGCGCGGAGCCTCGTTCTTCGCAGACATTGTACGAGGCACAGGCAAGCTCAAAGCGGAGGTAGAAACGGCTCTCTGGGAACTTGTGGCTGGCGGAGTCGTCACCGCCGACGGCTTCGACAACCTGCGCGCTCTCATCGATCCCAAGCGACGGGCCGGCCAAGGGAGCGGACGCACATCGCGGCCTCGCCACAGTTCCGGACGCTGGGCCCTGCTGTATACCGATCCAGCCTCCGACCGCAATCGGGCGGTGGAAGCTAACTGCTGGATGCTGTTGAAACGCTACGGCATCGTCTTCCGCGATCTGCTCGCACGCGAAGCCAATTTGCCAAAGTGGCGCGAAATGCAGATGGGATTCCGGCGTTTGGAGGATCGGGGCGAGATTCGCGGCGGGCGCTTCGTCGACGGGTTCCTCGGGGAGCAGTTTGCGCTTCCCGTCGCGGTCGAGTCGTTGCGCGCTACGCGGAAGATGCCTCTCACCGGCGAGACCATCACCATCTCCGCTGCCGATCCGTTAAATCTGGTGGGGATTCTGGTTCCCGGGGAACGGGTCCCAGCGATTTCTGGGAGGACGGTCACCTTCCGGGACGGGGTTGCGGTGCAAGATGGGGCAGCGCCCGGGTACTTACAGCCTTCGGCGGCTGCGGGGTAATAGGTTACTCAAAAAAATCGGGAATCTGATGAGGGGGTCCCCCAGATTCCCGATGAGCGAGCCAGCGAAACTGCTGAAAGCGCTTCCCCCATCGCTTTTGCCAGTTCAGCTCGCTGAAATAAAAGCACGTGAGTCGCCAATACTACGAGGATCGCTAACCTTCTGAATTTTCAGGCGTCTTTGAGTTGGTTAGTTAGAAACTGCATTCCCAAAACCACCCAAATCACTATCTGATCGGATAGAGTGCTATCTGTTCGGATATTGGACAATGTCCATAAATCTTATGCATTGAATCCCGCAGTGTGCTAAACACATTCGGGGGCTCAGGGGCGAGGGCGTACGTGAATCCAAGGTTGCTAGTGATCGCAGGGCCATTGAAAGACTCCAGTTTCGCCCTGTCCAGCGCGGAAGTTCCGGTCGGGCGTGATCCGGCCAATCTACTGTCGATCAGCGATCCCTCCCTGTCGCGCAGGCATTGCGTGATCATGCGCACGGGTGACCGCTATTCGATTCGTGATCTCGAAAGCCGCAATGGCACCTTCGTTAACGGGATTGCGATTAAGGAATCGGGGCTGCAGCACGGCGACCAGGTGTCCGCGGGCGATTCCGTCTTCATCTTTCTGGTGCAGGAAGAAGCTGAAGAGCCATCTTCCGGCGTAGTTGAATTCGAAGATAGTTTGACCCATGCGACAGCTCAGCTTCGTCCCCAGGACGTCCTCTACCTGCAGCCTGACCGGCTGCTGAGCGAGTTACCGACGGCCTCGCGGGTGGGAAGAAATCTAGCGGCATTGTTGAAAGTCAGCCGGGTGGTGCACTCGATCCGCGACTTTGAAGAGTTGCAGGGCAAGATTTTGAGTCTCATTTTTGAAGTTGCCCCGGCTGAGCGCGCGGTGATTCTGCTCGATCCTCAGGATGGAGATCGCTTCGTCTCCGTTTTTGCCCGCCATAGGCGTTCATCGAATACGCAACCTGTGCCAGTCAGCCGCACCATCACACGAAGAGTCGTGGAGCAAGGGGTAGCGATTCTGGGCGCGGACGTGCCCAGCAGCGGCGGCCTGAAGAGCGTAGACAGCCTGGTGAACTCCAATGTTCGCTCGCTGTTGTGCGTCCCTCTGACCTTGTTCGAGAAAGTCATTGGCTGTGTTTATCTGGATACTACTAGCGCTGGGGGGCGATTCGACGAAGAGCATATGCAACTCATCGCGGGGATCGCTAGCATTTCCTCGGTAGCGTTAGACAACGCCCGCCGTTTGCAGTGGCTTGAGCAGGAGAACCTGCGGCTCACTACCGAAATCAATCTCGAACACAACATGGTCGGAGAGAGCCCGCGAATGAAGGAGGTGTACCAGTTCCTCTCGCGCGTGGCTCGAACCGATGCTACGGTGCTCATCCAGGGCGAGAGCGGGACGGGAAAAGAGCTGGTCGCGCGCGCCATTCACCGAAGCAGTCCTCGTTCAGACAAGCCGTTTGTGACGATCAACTGCGCGGCCATCCCTGAAGGCTTGCTGGAGAGCGAACTTTTTGGTCACGAAAAAGGATCATTCACTGGAGCGGTCACACAGAAAAAGGGTCGGCTGGAAGTCGCAAACCAGGGCGTAGTCTTCCTCGATGAGATTGGGGAGATGGCTCCGCTGCTGCAGGTGAAGTTGTTGCGCGTGCTGCAGGAGCGCGAGTTTGAGCGCGTGGGTGGGACACGGCCTATCTCGGTCGACATCCGCTTGATCGCGGCTACCAATCGAGATCTGGAAGAGGCGGTGAAAGCAGGGACGTTTCGCCAGGATCTCTATTACCGGCTGAATGTGGTCGCGCTCGAGATGCCGCCCCTACGCGAGCGTCGCGAAGACATCCCGATGCTGGCGGAATATTTCGTGCAGAAGTACACCAAGAAGTGCAAGATCAAGCCCAAGCGAATCGCTCCTGCGACCTTGGCCTGCCTGGTGAATCATGAATGGCCCGGCAACGTGCGCGAACTGGAAAATGCGATGGAGCGGGCGCTGGTGCTGAGTGTTTCTGAAGAGTTGCAACCAGAGGACCTACCGGAATCCTTCTTGGAGAAGGACCCTCCCGAAGGAATTTCCGCGGCCAAATACCATACGGCCGTCAAGGATCTTAAGAAGCAGTTGATTCTCAGTGCACTCGACGAAGCCAAGGGCAGCTTCACCGATGCCGCGCGTCTGCTGGGGGTTCATCCCAACTACCTGCATCGTCTGATTCGCAATCTCGATCTGCGGGAATCGTTGCGCTCGAATCCGGGCCCACGCGGCGGCAAGGCGATGGGACAAAGGCTCTAAGGAACCTTCAAAGTCAGCAGCGTCGCGGGATTCAGATAAGTTCCCTGCCAGCGGACAGCGATATGCAAATGCGGACCCGTCGCGCGGCCCGTACCTCCGCTCAGTCCCAATTCCTGGCCGCGCGAGACTTGCTCGCCTTCCTTCACTTTGAATTCCGACATATGCATATAGAGGCTGAGTAATCCCTGACCGTGGTCGATAACCACGCAATTTCCCTCGAAGTAGAGCGGACGAGCGAGCAAGACGGTCCCGCGATTCAGCGCCGCTACCGGCGTTCCGGAAGGAACCGCGTAGTCGAGCCCTTGATGACGGCTTTGCACCTTTCCGTTGAATGTACGGCCCGTGCCGAAGATGTCAGAGACCGTAGCATTCACAGGCGGACGAAAATCGCCGGTCCACAGACGATCGGGCTCAAAGTGCTTGAAAGCATCTTCTTTGATGGTCTTATCCTGATTAATTTCCTTGATCTGCTCCGGGTCTGGCTCGGTGAATTTCTTGGCAACTTTCACTGCCACGCTCGGATACTTTGCCTTTCCCACCGTTAGCTCTCGCTCAAAAGTCAGTCGCGTGGCTTTCGATGACGTCCCGGTCAGAGCTAGGGAATACCGCCCCGGAGGAGTTTCAAGGCTGATACCCGCAATGCCGTACCAGGTTTTGCTGTTGGCGTCGAAAGAAAAATACACCTGGTGCCCCAACCAGGTTCCAGAGAGCGATTGCATCGTCACTGGCGCGGTTACGCTAAACAAGATTGGGGAGCCGTTGACGAATTGAGCGGGCTGCCAATGAACCGACCAGGTTTTGGCCCCGTGCGCCGGTTGCGCCCAAACCATCGCGCCCGACAGCAAGACAAACAGCAATACTGCTTTGAGGACGACTTTTAACACACTCACCTATTCAGCCTAGCACCGCCCGGCGTCTATAATCCGGTTCGTGGCCAACCATTTGTTTGCGTTTTTGGTGCTGCTTTCCGTGATGGCTGGAACGGTCGATGACAGGCTCCCTGCGGATGCCCGCGCCGACCGTGTGATTGTCATGAAGAAAGAAAGAACGCTGACGCTGATGAGCGGCGATAAGGTACTGAAAATATACAAGATCGCGCTCGGAAGCGATCCTATCGGCCCCAAACGAATAGAGGGCGACCACAAAACGCCTGAGGGAAGCTACATCCTCGATCGCCGCAATGCGAAAAGCAAGTACTACCGCTCGATCCACATCTCTTATCCCAGCGAAGAGGACCGAGAGCGTGCCCGAAAGTTGGGAGTTTCTCCTGGCGGCGACGTGATGGTGCACGGACTACCGAATGGCTTCGGATGGTTGGGAGCGACGCATCGCACCCAAGACTGGACCGACGGATGCATCGCCGTCACCGATCAGGAGATAGATGAAATCTGGAATGCCGTGGCCGACGGCACTCCGATCGAAATCAAACCGTAAGCTCCCTCTCAGGACGCAATCGCGCATTCGCGGTGGTAATACTCTGGACTGCGAAGGATTGTCAGCGCTTCTTCCACCGTCGACATTTCGAACAGCGCACTCAGCCGAGTGCGTTCCAGCATTTCTTGAACCATCTGCGAAGGATTCACCAGCTTCAACTGAACGCCGTTGTCGATTGTCCAGCAATAAAGGAAAACGAGCGTTCCCAAGCCGCCGCCGTCGATGGCCTGCAAGTCGGAGAGATCAAGCACTATGATTCTCGTGTTCCGCTGGCTGGTGACAGCGTCGCGGAGGATGGACGTGGCATCTCCGCGCACCATTCTTCCCCGGCACCGCAATACGACCACATCTTCGCTGCGATCCATACCCACGCTAAACATATGATCCTCTTCCAGTTTCTCTGCGAACTATAAATATAGACGCCGCACCGGGTCGGATGTCACCTCCACAATGTCAAGTTGTTGTAAACAGTTGTAAAAAGCGTACGGGTCCGCAAAAAGAGTTTGACGGCTGCGCCCTGCCAAATGATGATTTGGCCATGCAGCAGAATGCTGAATCCAAACATCGTCAGGTACTCGCCCCAGGAGCGCACTTTGGCGAATTGAGGTCGGTACATCAAATGGGTTCGCTGATCGTCGCTGAGTCTTACTACAGCCCATCTTTTGAAACTCCTTTCCACTGGCACGAAACTGCGAGCTTCACGTCGGTATTCCGCGGAGGCTATACGGAAGAATTCTCGCGAAAGCAGTTCGACTGCAGTTTCGGCAATATTCTTTATCGTCCGGCTGGAGAAATCCATAGGGACAGAATCGGCAAAACCGGAGCGCACTGTCTGATGGTGGAAATGCCGACATCGTGGCTGCAACCAATTGCGGCAGTCGTGGGAAACCTTGCGGGGCCGAAGCACATGCCGAACCATCGTGATTTTTCAACACGGGTCAGACGTGAGCTTGCTCTGGCAGATGACTTGTCGCCGTTGGCCGTCGAAGCCCTTGTAATGGAACTCGCGTGCGAGATGCAACGCTTCGCCTCGCTCGAAAAGCGCCCTCCGCTTTGGCTTCAACGGATCCGTGAACGCATCGACGCCGAATTCGCCAATTTACCGAGACTGGAAACGCTGGCGATTGAAGCTGGAGTTCACATTGGCCATATGGCACGAGCTTTTCACTTTCACTTCGGCTATACGATCGGGGAATACGCTCGCCAGCGAAAAATTGATTTCTGTTGCCAGCAACTGCGCAAGGAAGATTTGAGTCTGTGTGACCTTGCCGCCCAAGCCGGATTCAGCAGCCAATCCCATTTCGCACGCGTATTCAAAACCCACACTGGGATGACGCCATCCGCGTTTCGTCGAGCAAGAATGGTACGATGCGAATTCCGTACAAGAATGTGAAGCCCGTGAAAGACCTGCGACGCAGTCTTGCGTAAGCTGGTTGCGAGGCATAGCACATGCGACGCGCCGTCTTTACTTTGCTGCTCTTAACTTACCTTCTTCCTCTCAACGCATCGGCCCAATCCGACCCTGAGCAAGCTCTCAAGTTCGATATCAATGCGCTTGATAGATCTGCCGACCCTTGTGTGGACTTCTATCAATTCGCCTGCGGGGGATGGCTGGCGCGGAACCCGATCCCCGCAGACCGCTCCTATTGGGCAGTATTCGAGCAAATGCGCGAGCTTAACGATCAACGGATTCGACGAATCCTTGAGAAAGCCGCCGATCCCGCAACCAAGCGCTCAGCCGACGAACAAAGGATTGGCGACTATTACTCTTCTTGCATGGACGAAGAGTCCATTGAGCGGAAGAATCTCGATCCGATCCGCCCGGAACTGGAGCGAATCGGCATGATTCATGACCGAAACGATTTGGCCAGGGAAGTTGCACACTTGCACGAATTAGGGAGCGACGCTTTATTCGCCTTTACCCCCGATCAGCGCTTGGGCGACGCGTCTGAGGTCATCGCATATATTGATCAGAGTCAACTAAACCTGCCAGAACCGGGCTACTACACTTCGAGCGAGCCGGATTCCGCAAGTGCGAAAAAGGCCTATCACGCGCATCTGGAGCAGATCTTCGCGTTGACCGGCAAATCCACCACGCAGTCGGCAGCCGCAGCCGATGATGTGCTTCAGATCGAAACTGCGCTGGCAACGGCATCCTTGTCGCCCACGGAGCGTCGCGATCGCAAAGCCTGGTATCACGAGATGTCTCCTGCCCAGCTGGGGCAACTCGCGCCCGCGTTTCCGTGGATGGAATATTTCGGCGCCATTGGTTACAAGCCTGACGGAATCTTGAACGTCGCCGTTCCGTCTTACATGAAAACGTTAAACACGTTGATCGAAAACGCGCCGCTATCGGCATGGAAGAATTACTTCCAATGGGAACTCATTCGGCTGGCGACACCGGCGCTTCCGTCACGATTTCGCGAAGCGGAATTCAATTTTTACCGGGCAGATCTCCGGGGCGTGAAGGTCCAGGAGTCGCGCAGCAAACAATGCGACGATTTGGCCGGGCGCGATTTAGGAGAGGCCATCGGCAAACGCTACGTCGAACTTTACTTCCCTGTCGAGACCCGGCAACGCGTCCTCGCGATGGTCGATCAATTACGAAAAGCGATGAGCACGGATTTCGCCGACCTGCCATGGATGAGCAACGCGACCAAGCGGGAAGCAACCAACAAATTAGATCTTCTGCGAGTCATGATCGGTTATCCCGACCATTGGCGCGACTATTCTCGCCTCGAGGTAAAGCGAGGAGACGCGCTTGGCAATGCGTTTCGCGGACAGGAGTTCGAATTCAGGCGCCAGCTGGCGAAGATCGGGCAACCCGTCGATCGTGACGAATTCTATGAGCTTCCGCAGGGAGTGGAGGGCTATCACGACAATCCTCTCAACGTCATCGTCTTCACTGCTGGAATTCTGCAGCCTCCCTTTTTTGATCCCCACATGGATGATGCGATCAATTACGGTCTGGCCGGAGGCGTGATTGGACACGAACTCAGTCACGCGTTCGACGACAAGGGACACTTGTTTGACGGTGAAGGCAATATGCGCAACTGGTGGACATCGCAAGACGCAGCAAATTACACGCAGCGCGCCGCCTGCTTCGTGAAGCAATACTCTCAGTACATAGCGGTCGACAATGTCAAGGTGGACGGCGAACTAACCCTCGGGGAAAACATCGCGGACAACGGTGGGCTGCAACTCGCCTACAAGGCATTTGAAAGCCGACAGAAAAGCGATGCGCACAGCATTGACGGTTTCACGCCCGAGCAACGCTTCTTTTTGGGATGGTCGCAGTGGCGATGCATGAATGTCACGGATAAGACCGCGCACGTCCTCGCTCGCTCAGATCCTCATTCTCCCGGCAAGTGGCGAGTAAACGGGGTAGTCGGCAATATGCCGGGGTTCGCCGCGGCGTATCAATGCAAGGCAGACAGCCGGATGGTGAACAAGGAGCCGTGCCGCCTGTGGTAAGAAGATGGCGCTATTCGAATCTGGTCACGGCTTTCCGCTTTACGTTTCGCAGTTTTTGCAGGCTGGTTTCTTCGAAGTGTTTCTGATCGGCCTGACGTTGCTGTCTCTCCGCGTCAGCGAGAATTTCTCGCAACGCCTCTAGTTTTGTTCCAGGATCGGTCGCAACCGCCGTCAGCAGTACCCGGTAGAGACTGGCCACTCGGACGATCGTCGCTTCGTCGAACAGATTCGGGTTGTACATCCACGTGGCGTAGGGCGTGCCGTCCGGATCGTTGATAAACAGCACCAGATCGAAGCGCGACGTGCTGCTCACCCCGAGCGGCCCCAATTTCAATCCGCCAAATTCCTTGACCATCTGCGGCGTATTTTGCATGACGAACAAAACCTGTACCAGCGGATTGTGCGTCAGGCTGCGATCGGGACGAAGTTCTTCAACCAACTTGTCGAAAGGTAGGTCTTGATGCGCGAATGCACCCAGCGATGCTTCACGCACCTGTTTTAGGATCTCTGCGAAACTCGCGCCGTCAGCGAAACGAGTGCGTAGGGGAAGAACATTCACGAAGAATCCGATCAGCTTTTCGGTGTCGACCTGCGTGCGATTGGCAAGATCGGTGCCAACCACGACGTCGTCCTGACTGGACCAGCGCGCCAGCAATGTTTGGAAGGCCGCGAGCAGCGTCATGAAAAACGTTGCGCTGTGACGGCGGCTTAAGAGACGCAAGTCTTTGACGAGGTCTTCTGGCAACGGCTGTTTGTAGACTCCACCCCAGAAATTCTCGATCGCCTGTCTGGGCCGGTCGGTGGGAAGGTCAAGAGTGGGTGGAGCGCCGGCCAACTGTTGTTTCCAGTAGTCGAGTTGCTGGTCGAGTGTTGTGCCCGAAAGGTACTGACGCTGCCAGACCGCGTAGTCCGCATACTGGATCGCGAGGTCTGGTAACGGCGAGGGTTTGTCTGCGAGATATGCTTCGTACAATGCCGCCAGTTCCTGCGACAGCACGCCCAGCGACCAGCGGTCGCTGATGATGTGGTGCGTGTTCAGAATCAGCACATGATCGTCGTCGGCAAGTTTGATCAGCGAGGCCCGCAGCAGCGGTCCTGTCGACAGGTTGAATGGTGTCTTGACTTCGTCCATCGCCCGCTTGCGGGCTTCGGTCTCGCGGTCGCTCTCGGGCAGCGTGGTCAGGTCGGTGATCGAGAGCGGTAGCGTGAGGCTCGGCACGATCACCTGCACCGGTTGGTCATCGATCGAGTCAAAGCGCGTGCGCAAGGTTTCATGCCGGCGCACGATTTCGTTCAAGGTCTTTTCCAGCACCGCGGCGTCAAGCGCTCCCCGCAGGCGCACAATGTGCGGCACGTTGTAGAGCGGATTGTTCGGCTCCAGTTGATCGAGGAACCACAAGCGCTGCTGCGCGAACGACAGCGGCAAAGGCTCATCACGCGAGACCCGTGTCATGGGCGGTGACTGGAGTCCCTGCTTCTGGCGCTGCAGAACTTCGGTGCGCTCCGCCAGTCCTGCGACTGTGGGTGCTTCGAACATGGCACGCAGCGGCAACTCCACCTGAAACGCTTGCCGGATGCGGGAGACCACTTGTGTTGCCAGCAGCGAGTGCCCGCCCAACTCGAAGAAGTCATCTTCAATGCCAATCTGATCGAGCTTCAGCACCTCGGCCCAGATGCCGGCAATCACTTCTTCCGCCGGAGTGCGGGCCTCGAGATAGGCGCGTCCCAACTCGGGCCGGACGTAGTCGGGCGCCGGCAGGTTCTTGCGGTCGACTTTGCCGTTCGGCGACAACGGAAAGCGCTCGAGTGTGACGAAGGCGACCGGGGTCATGTACTCCGGCACCCGCTCTTTCACCCACGCGCGCAGCTCAGTCACGTTCGGTGACTGGCCTGCCACTGGCACCACGTATCCGACCAAGTCGCTTGTCGCCCGGGACATCTTCCCGCGCGATGACCACGCATTCCTGAACTGAAGGGTGTTGTCCCAGTACCGTCTCGATCTCGCCCAACTCGATGCGATAGCCGCGAACCTTGACCTGATTGTCGATGCGGCCATCGAACTCGATGCGTCCGTCGGGCAGAAAGCGGCCCAGATCGCCGGTGCGGTACATCTTCGCGTTCGGGTTCGAAGAGAACGGGATCGCGAACGAACTTTTCGGCGGTCAGCTCAGGACGATTCAGGTAGCCGCAAGTCACGCCGTCGCCCGCGATGTGAATCTCGCCGGGCACGCCGACCGGCACCGGCTGTCCATGCGCGTCGAGGATATAGATCTGCGTGTTCGCCAGCGGACGTCCGACAACGATCGGTTCCTCGGGCGAGCGGAAGTGATGGAAGGCCGACCAGACGGTGGTTTCCGTCGGTCCGTAGAAGTTGTAGAGCGAGGCGTCGGCCTCGAGCAGGCGCGTGCAAAGCTCGCGCGGCAGAGCTTCGGCGCCGATCACGCGCTTCAGGCCTTTGCCCGTGAATCCGGCTTCAAGCAGCAGATTCCAGGTCGTCGGCGTGGCATGAACAATCGTGGCGCCGGTCGCGCGCAGCACTTCGGCCAGCGCTTCTCCGTTGGCTGCCAGATGCTTGTCACCGATGATGACACGTCCGCCCGAGACCAGCGCCAGATAGAGCTCGGGAATGCACATGTCGAAGGCAAACGAAGCCAGCGCAGGAAAGACGTCGTCCGGGCCCATGCGCAACTCGGAAGCCATGAACGTCATCAGGTTGACGACCGCCCGGTGCGGCACCTGCACGCCCTTGGGACGTCCCGTGGAGCCCGAGGTAAAGATCACATAGACCAGGTCTTCCGGAGTGGCGCCGCTCTTGGGGTTCGAGGTACTGTGCGCGGCGATTTTTGCCCAGTCAGAATCGAGGCAGACGACTTCCGCCTGATGCTCTGGCATGGACGATGACAACGACTGCTGGGTCAAAAGCACGGGCACCTGTGCGTCGTCGAGGGTCAAACGCAGACGTTCGGCCGGATACGACGGATCAAGCGGCACATAAGCCGCGCCTGACTTCTGAATGCCGAGCAGGCCGACCATCATCATCAAAGACCGCTCGACGTAGAGGCCAATGCGCTGTCCCGGACCAACGCCGCGCTGCTTGAGGAAGTGTGCCAGCTGGTTCGCGCGCTGATTGAGCTCGGCATAGGTCAGCGAGTAGCCGTCATGCACGCAGGCAACCGCGTCAGGCGCGCGCTCGACTTGCTGCTCGAACAACTCGTGCAGACAAAGCTCGCGAGGATAGTCGAAGTCGGTGGCGTTCCAGTCGATGACCAACTGCTGGCGCTCACTGCGAGTGAGCAAAGGCAACTCGGAAACGGGCAATGCAGGATTGGCAACAGCGGCTTCGAGCAGCACCTGGTAGTGCTCCAGCATGCGCCCAATCGTCGCCTCGTCGTACAAGTCCGTGTTGTACTCCATCCGCCCGCGCAGCCCGGACGGGGTCTCCACGATCGAAAAGAACAAGTCACCTTTAGCCGTTTTGGTGTCAGCTTCGATCGTTGCTATGCTGAGGCCTTTGAGTTGCAACGCTTCGAGCGGAGCATTCTGCAGAACGAAAAACACCTGCACCAACGGGTTATGGCTGAGGCTCCGCCCCGGACGTAGCTCTTCGACCAATTTCTCGAAAGGGATGTCCTGGTTGGCGTAAGCGCCCAGAGCGGCTTCCTTTGCCCGCAGAAGCAACGACTCGAAGCTCGGATCATCGGCGAGCTGCAGCCGCATCGCCAGCGTGTTCGCGAAGAAGCCGATCAGTCCTTCGATCTCGGCGCGATTGCGGCCAGCGACCGGCGTGCCCACGACGATGTCTTGTTGTCCACTGTAACGCGAGAGGAGCGCCTCAAAACCGGCGAGGAGCGCCATGAACAAAGTCGCGCCATGCTGTCGGCAAAGCGCGTTCAGGCTTTCTGCTGTCGCACGGCGTATCTCAATCGTCGACACCGCTCCGCGGAAGCTTTCCACCGCGCGCCGTGGCCGATCGGTCGGCAGCTCCAGCACGGGAGGCGCATTTTTCAATTGCTGCTTCCAGTAGTCGAGTTGCTTCCCGAGAATCCCACCCTCCAGCCATTGCCGCTGCCACACCGAAAAATCGGCGTACTGGATGGGCAGGCTTGGCAGAGTGGAGGGTCTGCTTTCGACTTCGGCCGCATACAGCGCGGCCAATTCTTTCGACAGGATGCCCATCGACCAGCGGTCGGAAATGATGTGATGGATATTCAGCAACAGAACATGTTCGTGATCAGAAAGGCGCAAGAGCTTGGCGCGAAGCAACGGGCCCTTCTTTAGATCAAAAGGACGCTTCGCTTCGCTTTGAACGTAGCGTTCTACTTCTTCTTGCTGTTCAAGGGGAGATTGCCCGCTGAGATCGACGATCGACAATGGCAGAAGCAACTGTGTGGCGATGACTTGCACAGGCTGATCCGCAACGGTTGTGAAAGTTGTGCGCAGCGTATCGTGACGTTCCGCGAGCGCATGAATGCTGCGCTCGAGAGCTTCGGCGTTCAGCGATCCGCTTAGCCGCAGCGACCATGGGATGTTGTACAACGGATTATCGGGTTCCAGTTGATCGAGGAACCAGAGGCGCTGTTGCGCGAACGAGACCGGAACGGCTCGTTGCGGGCGGCGCGAGGAATCGCACCGGCATCGGAAGCAGGAACAGCACCTTGCAGTTTTTCGATTCGTGACGCGATACCCGCGACTGTCGGAGCTTCGAAGATCGTTCGCAGTGGCAACTCGACTTGCAGGGCTTGGCGGATTCGTGAAATGACCTGCGTCGCCAGCAAAGAGTGTCCGCCGAGCGAGAAGAAATCATCGGTCGCGCCAACCTCTTCAAGGTGAAGCACCTGACCGAAGATCCCCGCGAGATCGCGCTCTAGAGCAGTTTGGGGAGCGATGAAATCGGCGCTTGTATCGCGCTGGTATTCAGGAACAGGCAGAGCCTTCCGATCAATTTTGCCGTTGGGCGTAAGCGGCAAAGATTCCAGGGTCATGAAGACGGAAGGAATCATGTAGTCGGGTAGTGTTTCGCGAAGATGGTTCTTGAGATCCGACGCCTCGACCGTCTCGCCGACCAAGTATGCAACCAGGCGCTGGTCGTTCGGTTTGTCCTCACGAACAACCACGACCGCTTGGCGAATGTCTGCGTGCTGGGTGAGCGCTGCTTCGATTTCGCCAAGTTCGATACGATGTCCACGAAGCTTTACTTGGAAATCGGAACGGCCAAGGAACGCAATCGTGCCATCAGCCAGATAACGTGCCAGGTCACCAGTGCGGTAAAGACGGGCGCCCGGTTTACGACGAAAGGGATCGGGAACAAACTTCTCCGCCGTTAACTCTGGCCGGTTGAAGTAACCGCGCGCCAGACCATCGCCGCCGATATAGAGTTCACCAGCCACACCATCGGGCACTGGCGCCATGTGGCGGTCGAGCACATACATCTGCGTATTGGCAATCGGACGCCCGATCGAAACAGTACCCGCGCCGCCCTCTTCGACTTTCAACACCGAGGACCAGATGGTTGTCTCGGTCGGACCGTACATGTTCCAGAGCGAAGAGCAACGTGGAAGGATCTGATTTGCCAGCTCGCGGGGGAGAGCCTCGCCTCCGCAAAGGATCTTCAAATTAGGGCTACGATGCCAACCTGCATCGAGTAGCATCCTCCAGGTGGCAGGTGTTGCCTGCATTACCGTGGCTCCGCATTGCTGCATGCGATCGAGAAGCAGACGTCCGTCAATGGTCTCTTCGCGGCTGGCAATGACAACGCGCGCGCCGATCGTTAAAGGTAAATAGATTTCCAAGCCCGCAATATCGAAAGAGAGCGTGGTTACTGCGAGCAGCACGTCGTCAGCGTTCATCCCCGGTTCGTGACGCATGCTCTCGAGGAAATTGGCCACACTGCGATGTTCGAGTTGCACTCCCTTGGGCTTTCCAGTCGAGCCCGAGGTGTAGATCACGTAGGCGAGGTGATGAGTGGTGGTTACGTTGGCGGGATTCGCCTCGCTTTCCGCTGCAATCTCGACTCCAATCGGAATCAAGCGTTGACGAGCTTCGCCGTGCTCTCGGAGAAGGCATCGGAGAGAGACTGCTTCGGTGAGGAGTACCGGCGCATGCGCGTCTTCGAGGATGTAGCTGATACGGTCTTTGGGATACGCGGGATCGAGCGGGATATACGCACCACCCGCTTTCAGAATTCCCAAAAGACCCACCACCATTTCGAGCGATCGCTCGACGCACAAGCCTACGAGCACGTCGGGACCAACTCCCAGCTTTCTGCAGGAAGTGCGCCAATTGGTTTGATCGCGCCGTTCAGTTGCGCATAGGTGAGTTGCTGATCTCCAAAGGTGATCGCGACTTTGTCTCCGGGTTTCGTCGACTTGCTTTTCGAAACAGCGAGTGGATGCACTGGTCGGCGAATGGAGCTGTCGGTCGCATTGCGGTCGACCAGAATCTGGGTGCGCTCGGCGAGATCTTGCAGAGGAATTCTGCTCAGCGCGAGTTGAGGATCAGCGACCACAGCTTCGACGATGTTGCGAAAGTGTTCGAGCATGCGATCGACCGTCGACGCTTCGAACAGGTCGGTGCTGTATTCCGCTCTGAGCAGTAGGCCTTCCGGAACTTCGATGGTGTACCACGACATATCGAACATCGAAGTGCCGGTGAAGATGGGAGCGCGCTCCAGACGGATTCCCGGCAGTTCCAACGCCTGCATGGGAGCATTCTGCAGGGCAAACATCACCTGAAAAATCGGGTTATAGCTCAGGCTGCGTTCGAGGTGCAATTCCTCGACGAGTCTTTCGAAAGGAAGATCCTGGTGCGCGTAACCTTCGAGCGCAATGCCGCGTATCTGCGATAGCAATTGAGAAAAGCTTTGATCGCGGGAGAGACGCGCTCGCAGCGCGAGGGTGTTGATGAAGAATCCGATGATCGGTTCGACTTCCGCTCGTGTGCGGTTGGCGATGGGCGATCCGACGACGATGTCTTCCTGCCCCGTGTAGCGGAACATCAACGTGTCGAAAGCCGCGAGCAACAGCATGAATTGGGTGACGCCTTCGCGCTGGCAGAGATCCGAAACCTTCGCGACTAATTCAGAAGGCAGGACCAAGGTGCGAATCGAACCGCGGTAAGCTCGGCACGGAGGGCGAGGAGTGTCGGTTGGGAGTTCGAGCAATGCCGGAGCGCCACGCAACTGTTCTTCCCAGTAGCCCAACTGCTTTTGCAGGCTTCGCCTTGAAGCCAGTGCGCGTTGCCAGACAGCGTAGTCGGCATACTGAACGGTGAGTTCCGGCAGAGGAGACGGCCTGGCGATCGGTAAATGCTTTGTAAAGGGCTGCCAGTTCTTCGGAGAACAATCCCATCGACCAACGATCGGAAGCGATGTGATGCGTGTTGAGGAGCAGCCAATGTTCAGCGGGATTCAAGCGAAATATTTTTGCGCGAACGATCGGGCCGGTGGCCAGGTTAAAGACGCTTTTCGCCTCCTGCATCACGAGGCGCTGCACCTCGACGGCGCGGTCCGCTTCAGCCAGGTAGGTTAAATCTAAGATTGGCAGTTCAATCTCGAGTTCAGCCCTGATCACCTGACACGGCTCGTTTTCCTCAACGGCAAACACCGTGCGCAGTACTTCGTGGCGTCTGACGATTTCGTTCAGGCTTCGAGCGAGAACCGACGGCTCCAGCGAGCCCTTCATGCGGAAGAGTTGAGGAAGGTTGAACGTGGTGTTGCCCGGCTCCAACTGATCGAGGAACCAGAGACGTTGCTGCGCGAAGGAGAGCGGTAATCGGCGATCTCGCGAAGCGGGCAGGATCGCCGGAACGCTTAGTCCCTCGCCGGCGCGAAGTTGCTGGTCAACTAAGCTCGCCAGACCAGCAATCGTCGGAGCTTCGAAAATCGAGCGCAACGGAAGTTCAACGCGGAACTGTTGGCGGAGCCTGGCGAGCAGTTGTGTAGCCAACAAAGAGTGCCCGCCGAGCGCGAAGAAGTCGTCGTGAATGCCAACCTTTTCCATGTGGAGCAAGCGCTCCCAGATGCCGGCGAGCAGTTCTTCGATCTCAGTGCTCGGAGCAACAAATGAGCCGCTGGAGGCGACCCGATTTTTCTTTTTCGACTCGATGGCGTGGGAGATCTTCGAAACTTCGCGAAACTCATTCGCGATTTGATTTATCACAGCGCCGTTTGCGGGGACGATCCATGCTCTGTGAGTTTCGGCAGTCTCCGTCCGATCGAACGCCCACACATGATCGAGGAAGCCTTGAATCTGGGAAGTGTCGCGAGGCAACAGGAGCGAAAGAGCCTGAGGGCAGGCCGCTTGCACTTCAGTACAGTGAGCCGCGTTGTCGTCGATGTAGATGAACCGATCGAGGCCAACCTGCAACTCATCCGAAAGAGCCTTCATACCGAGGGCAGCCGATGGTTGAGAGGCGCTGCAGGCTACAAAATGCTCCTGCCGCAACGGCGTCTCTGCACTAAATGCCGAGTAAGCATCTTCTTCAGCGCGCATGCTGGTGAGGCAAAGCAACATGCCCGCGTCGCTTTGCGCGACCGCAAATTCCTGAAGATGTCGATCGAGAGGTACGTTATCGACACCCAGCACAATGACCTGATATGGTTCGGCCTCGATCGAGCGAATCTTGCGAGCGATCGAGGTTCCCAGCGCGTTGAAAAACTCGCTGGTGTAAGGAATGCGCCCAAGCTTGTTGCTGTAAGCGTCTTCGTAGTTCTCGACTGGATATTTTGACTGAATATCGGCCGGGGTGATGAGACTGATATTCGGCATGTTCGAGAGAGTGGCAATCAATCGCGCTTCGATTTCGTCACCATTTGCGCTTGCCGAAGAAGGACAGACACAGACCAGAAGCGGAGAGACTGAAGTCTTTACGAAGGTTTCGAGCGCGCGTGTGAGTTCGTGCAGATTCTGCTCGACCGTTCCAGCGTCGGAACTCAGCAAATCCTGCGCGCGAACCAGTACAACCGTGCCCCCTTCATGATTTGTCGCCAGAAGGCTCGTCGGATTCAACAACTGCTGGAACACCTGGTTGTACGGAGCGAACTTGACGGCGGAGTTGACGCCCAGTTCTTGCATCCAAAACGCAAGCGATTCTTGAAGGGGCTCCGCGGTGAATGTCGCGGCGATGGCAATCGTGCGCTTCTGTTGCAGTCTGCGAGTGCGCTCGGCTCTCTCAGCGAGGGCAGAAGACAGCGCGTAAGAATCTATGGCCGCTTCCGGATGTGCTATGAACCTGTCAATCGTGGTTACGTAATCTTTCAGAAGAAGTTGAACGGTTTCTCGCTCGAACAAGTCCGTGCTGAACTCGCACTCCAGACGCAGACCCTCAGCAGTTTCTTCTCCAATAAATCTGAGGTCGAGGAAGGCTACGTCGGTTTTCAGATCAACAAATCGAGCGTCGAGTGAGCTGCCGGCAAACTCGAATGGACGGAAATTCTGGAACTGGAAACTGACGTTGTAAAGCGGGTTTACATTCAGCTTGCGTTCTGGATTGATTTCCTCGATCAGTTTGTCGAAGGGACATTCCTGGTGGGCGTAGGCTTGGAGGACAGTCTGTTTTTCCTGTTCGAGAATCTCCGCGGCTGTTTTTTCCTCGGAAAATGGGGAACGCAGCGCGAGAAAATTCATGAAGCAGCCAAGCATGTTCTCGGTTTCGAGTTGATTGCGGTTGGCCGTGATAGTTCCAACCACCAGGTCGGCCTGACGAGTCCAGCGGAACAGAAGGATCTTCAGTGCCGCCAGCATGGTTACGAAGACCGTTGTGCCATGTTTCTGGCTGAACGCTTTGACCTTCTCGGACAAGTCGCCAAGTAGAACGGCCTTGGTCGATCCGCGATAGGTGGGCAGCGCAGGCCGAGGGTGATCGGCCGGCAAGATCAATTCCGTGGCCGTGCCCCGAAGCTGTGATCGCCAGTAGGCGAGCTGATTTTCGAGCACCTCGCCCTGCAACCATTTCCGTTGCCAGATCGCGTAATCGGCGTACTGAAGCGGCGACGGGGCGAGAGACGCTGGTTTCTTTTCGGTGATCGCGTTGTAAAGGGCACCCAGTTCGTCGAAAAAGATTCCGCCGGTCCACCCGTCGCTGACAATGTGGTGCAGGACGATCAACAATACGTGATCCCGATCGCCCAGGCGAAACAATCGCGCTCGCAGGACCGGACCACTGGAAAGATCGAAGGGCTTCTTGACGTCCTCAAGAGCGAGATTTCGCAATGCCGATTCCTGGTCCGGTGGCATCGTGTCACTTAGGTCGGTTTGAGGCAGAGCAATCGCCAGATGCGGAACAATCCTCTGCTCCGGCCCGTTCGCCGTCATAGCGAACGTAGTGCGCAGGACTTCGTGGCGGCCTACAAGCTGGTTCAGGCTTTCCTGCAGGGCAGCGATGTCGAGCGCACCCTTCAGACGCAGAGCGCGCGGAACGTTGTATAGCGTGCTTGCTGGATCGAGTTCATAGAGAAACCACAAGCGTTGCTGCGCGAACGAGAGTGGAATAGTCGAATCTTTGGAACGCGCGGTGATGGGAGGAGGCGCGGCGATCGCTCCCTTCTTGCGCAGACGCTCAAGCAGCGCCCGCTTCGCCGGACTGAGTTCCGCGATCTTTTTGTCCAAATCACCGGGCAACATCATGGTTCATCCGAATTAGAGAGTTCCTTCGCAGGGTGGAACGGAAGCCACGGAAACCTACCGTCCGGCGTGAACCGCCGTAACTTTCTGAACTACGGCGCGCGCCATGTCTTCCGGGCCCTTCTGCGAGTTGAAGATCAGTCCGCCCAGCACAATGCCATACGGCGCTTTGCTGGCCTCATAGGGCGCCATGATGCTCACCAGATTCTCCATGCTTCCTCCTCCCGTCAGCATCGGCAGGGTCTTGGCGATTGGCAGCTCTGAGGTGAACGTGGTGACCATCTCAGCTTCGTCCTCTTTCGAGGCGCGGTAGTAATGCGTGTTTCCGATCGGGCTGATGAATGCGTCCGTGCCGAACAGCCGGTGAAGCAACGCGTAGATCCGGTGAGTAAAACAGGTCGCGTAGATTCCCTGCATCGACAGATGTCCAAGGATCGGTACGCGCGTAGTTTTCCTGAGCTGATTCAGCGTCGGGAAGCCCATGATCGTCGGATTCGTCATCACCATGCCAATCTCGGAGCGGTTCAACACTTCGCGAAAGGCGTTGACGTCATCGAGATTGACCGCGGGAATGTAGCGGCGATTTCTCGAAGCCAGCGCTAGCCGCGTCTCAAGAGGCAGGTTGCGGAAGTCTCCCTGCATCTCGTCGTCTTTTGCGGCGTGAAAGCCTCCCGCGAGCGGTCCGGCGATGCGAGCCTCAAAAGTTTCGAGGGACGCATCCAGATCGAGCGAGGGCTTCAGAATGGCGATCAGCAGAGGCGGACGCGAGGCGCCAAATCTTTCGAGCACCGCAGATGCGCCGAAGGCTGGTCCACCGAACCAACTGTAAACCTCTTCGGGAAGATCAAGATCTTCAAACTGCGCCTGACCGAAAGCGCGCATGAAGGGAATCTCGCCAAACAGCACCGCAAGGAATTGATTCACGCTGTGATCGAAGATGGCCAGCGGATAGCGAATCTTCAATTCAAGCGCGGTGGCCGACCGGCGGCTGACGTCAATCTTTGACGTGGGCAGATCTTTCAGGCGCTGCAGATCGTCTACGAACTTGTGGAGGGCTTTCTCGTCGGCATTCTCGGCGACGATCGTGAGTTCGATGTTCTGCATCGGTTAGCCTGCCCCTTGCGAACCGAGCACCCACTTCAAATTCTCGGGATCCTCGCTATTAGAGAGCCGGCGCAGGTAGTAGTCGCGCAGCACGCGGTAGAGAATTTTCTTCGTCGGTCCCTTGGGCAATTCCGGCATGTCTTCGAGACGGTTGATCACGACTACGCGCTTGGGCTGCTTGAAGCGCGCCAGAGACTTCGCGCAGTACTTGAGCAAATCGGATTCGGAAGTGGCGTTGACGTCCTTCAGCAACGCGAAAGCGCAAATTTCCTGCCCCAAAATCGCATCATCCACTCCGATGACCGCGGACTCGGTGACGTTGGGATGTTTCGAAAGCACGTTTTCAATTTCCGCTGGATAGATCTTTTCTCCGCCTTTGACGATCAGATCGTCTTTGCGGCTGCGGAAATAGTAGTGTCCATCTTTTTCGCGCAGGCCGAAATCGCCGCTGTGATACCAACCGTTGCGGAAGCGATGCGCCTGCAACTCGGGAAGCTTGTGATATCCAATGGCTACGTTGGCGCCGCGAATACAGATTTCGCCCTCGATACCGTCAGCCACTTCAACGTCGTTATCGTCGACCACTTTCATGTCGCTGATGGGTAGAACAGTCCCGACGGAGCCAAGCTTGCGCTTGTCGGCGGGAAAGGCGTTGAAGCAGGAATAAGAGGTCGCTTCCGTCGAGCCGAAGCCTTCAAAGATAGGAACGCCGAACCTCGCCTCGAATTTCTGCGCAAGGCTCAAGGGCAAAAGCTGCCCGCCACAGATGATTCCCTGCAGCAGTCCAGGGCGGCCATCGAAACCCATGGCCAGAATGGCGGCGAGAATCGAAGGCATCACGCTGGTGAAGGTGGCGTTGTAGCGCTGCACCAGGGCCCAGAACGAACGCAAACTGGCCTTGGGATCGACCATGACAATCGATCCGCCGCCCCACAACGTGGTGGTGAGCGAGACCACCAGTCCATTGTTGTGGAACAACGGGAGAATGCACAGGCTGCGGGTCTCCGGGCTGAAGTGGAACCACTCCGCCATGCCCATGCCATCGACCAGAAAATTCATGTGGCTTAGCACGACACCCTTGGGATAGCCGGTGGTTCCCGAGGTATAGATGATGGCGGCAGGCGTCGTCGGATCGACCTTGGGCAATCGTGCTTCCGCCTCGGCCACATTGACTCGCGGCAACTCGGCGACATCCGCCAGAGGCTGAAACCGCACATCGCGCATCTCGGCAGCCATTGGCATTAGTTTGTTTTTCAACTCAGGATCGTAGAAGACCGTCGTAGCATCGCTGTTCTCGATGATGAAGCGAATCTCGGGGGCCGCTAAATCAGGATTGATGGGCACAACGGTCATGCCGAGAGCTACAGCTCCGAAGAAGATGGCGAGAAACTCGGGCGTGTTGCGAAAGATGATGCACGTCGTCGTTCCCGCATCTGCAATTAACCAATCGGAAGCAGCGAGGCTCAATTCATAAAATTGCTGGTACGTATATTTTCGATCGCTCTCTGGAAAAACCAGAAATTCCCGCGAAGGAGCCGCTTGCGTCCTGGCTTTCAGCAACTCGTGAAAATTGGCGTAAGGCAGGTTCACCGGACTCTTCGACTGCTGGTGGGGCAGTAGTGGCAATGTGGAGACGTTCATTGCTTCCCCTTTAACGTGTCGTGCAGATAACGCACAAGCTTGTCGGCGGATGTAAGTTTGAAAGCTTCGTCCGCGCTGATTTCGATACCAAACTTTTTCTCGAGCGCGCTGAGCAATTGCACGTGACTGAGCGAATCCCATTCGGGAGTCGAGTTCATGGTCACCGAGCTGTCGAATTGCGGAATCTGCAAAACCTGAACAGCGATGGGAGAAACCGCAGCGTAAAGTTCTTGAACAGTCATTCGCACCTTTCGTTTTGGATCACTTGGCGAGAATTCGGGACAAGGCCTGGTAAAACTCCTCTGGGCCGCTCGTGAATTCGACAGCCACTCCGGCGGCGTCCCGTTTCACCACGTGGGCATTCACTTTGAAGAGCCCTCGCTCTGAAAGCGTCAGCGAGATTGGCCCCTCCGGAAGAAGATTAGGATCACATGCCAGGAACGCCCCAGTCGGACTGAGATATTGCGTCATCACGGCGGTGTCTCCCTGGTTGCCGTGCCACAGGAGCGCGATTTGCACCGGAACTCCGGTGGGCAAGAAATTCTGGCTCTCCACTCGAGCGATGCGGCGGACGCGGTCCATGCGGCGATCGATTGCTTCAAACCGCGTGGCAAAGAATTCCTCGATGATGTGCACGTTCTCTTCGACATCGGTCTTGGCCGAGAGGCAGAGCACATTGGCGTTGTTGATCACCTTGCAATCATTTGCATCGACAGTGCTTACGCAGCGGGCGGCGTAGATGCCGCGATGTTTATTGGCAACGATGGAAACGCCGATCCCGGTGCCGCAAATGATCACGCCGATCGCGTTGTGAAACAAAGTTAAATTACAGACCCGCGAACTCATATCGACGTAGTTGTCGGGCCGGGGCTCGGTCAGGCCGGCGTCCAATACGTTCCCGAGATGGCTCAAGCTGGCCTTCAGCTTCTCACTCTGCCAGTCGGCATTGTGATCGGCGCCGTAAACCACTACGGGGCTTTGCGGAGCGGGCGACGACTTATCGGACTGCGGACTCAACATGGCGTCTCAGGTGGCGGACACTTCTGGCGCGATCTTGGCCTTAACTGCCGAGCATTGTGATTAGCCCTCAATTATTGCGCGCAATGCGGGGCAAGCCGATCTCTTCCGACGGGGGAGTACTCATTCTATTACTCTCTGTTCAAGGGGGGAAGGTACGATGGTAACTCTATTGTCCATGCTCCGGGAGCGGGAGCGACTGCTCGGACTCTGCCTTCGGCAAGCTCGACAGGCAGGACGTACCTCTCGTCGGACTCGGCATCCGTCAGGGAATGAAGGAAGGTCACAGTTGGCTGGTTGCGTGCGCTCGGACGGTATTCGAAGATCACGTTCTTCAACCCACGGCGGGATGCCAAATCCGCCAGAGCCGCCACCACCGCGTACTCCACTTGCTTTCCAAGTACAGGACAGCTCAAAGCCATCGCATCCACGACCAAAGAGCTGTCATGCACATGATAAGCGACCAGACCGGAGGGCCCGTGATCGGAAAGGCGATCGGACACCGAGATCAGCAGGCATCTGGTGGGATCAAGTACTGCGTCGACCTCGGCATCGGACAGATCGGGATTCTCTCCTGTCAGAGAAAACGCTGCGGCAGTGCGAAGCAGGCGATCCACGTGCGCGCGATCGCTATTTTCCCCGGGCGTCAGGCGAATGCACACCTTAAGGCCAGCGAGGTAGGCAGCCAGTTCCGCCGATCCGCTGGGGTCCGTGGAGGGTTCCGTTTGCGTCTTCCCCTCGAAACCTCGCGCCACATGTTGCCCCAAGATTTCGCCGAGCCGTTGCCATGCCTCCGGTGTGTAGGGAATCTGACCCAGCCGGTCTGAGCTGCGATCATTCGGATCCGCAGGCCAGGAAGTAGGCCAGCCAATCACCGTGACTTGTTTCAGATTCCGAATTCGAACAGCGAGAAGGTTGGTGTGGGTCCGGCAGAGGCTTTCGAGTTTGTATTTGTCCGCGATCCAGCCATCGGACGGGCAGGCGAGAAACCACACGGGCTTCCCGCGACGAGCCAGCGCTCCGAGTTGACTCGCGAATTCATCTACGCGGGTCCGCAGTGTTTGACGAACCTTCTCCGCGACCTCGGGAGAGAAAACGAAAGACGGAGCTTTCACGTCGTCGCGCAACCAATCTTCTACGCGCACGAGGACGATCGTCCCGATAACCTCGCCAGAATCAGATCCTAGGCCCAACATCGCCTCGGTCATCTGCGCGTACTGCGCAAATTGAAAATCGTCGGCGATGCCAGCGTTGCCCATCGAAGGCCGAAGGGTTTTAGCGAGAGGAGTACTGGTAAAACTGGAGGCTACCCGAAGAATCCTGTTCTGCATGGAAGCAACATTCATAGCAGACGACAACGGAAGAATAGAAGAACAAATTGGTGGACCTCGTCAGGATAGAACCGAGGACCTCGCCACACCACGTCGCTAGGCGAAGCGTATTTGAAACAGGGCCTCGCCTTCGCACTCAAGAGCGGCGATTCGTGCCCAAGTAACGACCATCCATCGGGACAATCGTTTAGCGTGTTGCGTTTGGATCGTTCTCTTTGAGTTAAGCACCGGTGAGGTCTGTGCGGTCACGAATTGACGTGGGTTACTCTGAAGACCCCGTCGTTCATCGTCGACCTGGATTTGCTAATCTACTCATTCGTAAGGGTTTGATGGATCGTACAGTAACCTGTAAGGTTGAGAGTCTTTTATCTCCTTGACCGGGATTTTTCAGACTATAGACTCTAAGGGCCTTGCCACGTCTTCGCGGATACCGGCACCCGGTGACACAACCTCGGACCACAATTCGCACACACCGCCAATGGATCACGCTGGTTGTCTGCTTTAGTGCGTTTTCGCTCGTCGTCCACCTGACCCATCGCTTCTCTCAACGGCCAGTAGCGGAGCGCGTTTCGGTGATGTGCGGCTGCCCGCTGGAAGGGTGGCAATGTCTTCAACGTGATGCCCTGCACTGGGCCGCACCGCCACCGAAAGTAATCCCTCTTCCACACTTGGCGGTGGAACCACTCGCAGAGTGGAGCACGGAAATACCAGCCTTACAAATCCTGCCGGATGAGAGTCGCTTCAGTCGTCCCCCGCCATCCTGCTGATTTTTCTTCACTGATAGTTCTCACTCGCGTTCAACACGCGGGTCCCTGTGCTCTTGATATCCGGCTTGGCCGCTGGAAGCGAGATCCTCATTCTTCTTGCTTTCTTCACCACGCAACCGTCGATGTGTGTCATAAAATATCGTTATACGATATAAATATCTCATTTATTTTCAGTTAGATATGCACCTTTTTGTTCTTCGTGTCGCAGTATTTTGCACATCCAGTGCGAGATGAAGTCCAGCGCGCAACCGGGCTTCAGATTTTCGCCGTCGCCAAGTCATTCACCCTGCAGGAGTGAACTTGTTATAGATCGGATCACGATCTATTTCATCGGATCTGGATCAGAACGTGCATGGTGAGAGCGCGACAAGTGATTTAGACCCCCCATCCCTAGAGAAAACTAAAAGGAGAGAATCATGGATAAGACCCCCCGTGGAGGCATGCCATCAGGTTTTCCGGAAGACAACCCAACGACGATCCAATCACGCAAAATCGATTCAACCAGCCGCCGAAACTTTTTGACCAAGCTCGGCGCGGCTACGGTCGCGGCCGGTGTGATCGGCAGCGTGCCCAAGGCGTTAGCCGAAGCGAGTGCGAGTTCAAATGGATCGGGCACATCGGCCAACGGCATCACGAATACAAGAGTTCAAAGGGCTCTAAGCCTCCGCATCGGTACGGCGACGAAGGACGCCGCACTTGGTCCGGCTCCGCAGCTGGGCAACGGCGACGAGCAGCTCTATAGCGACAAGTCTGGAAGCTACAGCAAGCCTCTGCTCCAGGATGGTATCTGCAAAGTTGATCTGACGGCGTGGGCCTCTTTCAAGAAAGCATTGCTGAGCGCCAAGAATAGTGACTATGAAGCGATCATCATTGGCGGAACGCGCACGTTAAACGGTCCCCAGGCGGCGTATGCGTTCGACCTGGAAGCTCTCGATTGCGTTCAGTGGGGCAATGCTCCAGCCAAGGGAGATCCACTGAGCCCACCGCTCGTGCCTCCTTTTGACACCGTCACGAGCGCATCCTACGGAGCCCAGTTGATCGAAATGTACTGGGCTTCGCTGTTGCGCGACGTTGCCTTCACGGACTACGGCACCAGCGCGACGGCTGCCTCGGCTGCTGCGGAGCTAACCGGGCAATCGACCTACCGTGGCCCGCGAGACGGAAGCGGAAACGTGACAACCGGGCTGCTGTTCCGTGGCAACTTCCAAGGCGAGACGGTGGGGCCGTACGTGTCGCAACTCGCGATTACTCCCACCAGTTTCGGCCAGCAAGCAATTCCTATGCAATTCACCACCTACGTGCAGAACGTTGACTACATGACGGATCCGACCACGTTCCTGCAGGTGCAAAATGGAATCGACACCGGACTTCGCAACCAGAGCGATCCGACTCCGCGCTACCTGCACGATTTTCGTGGCTGGGCGGCCCTAACGCACGTCGACGGCCTGTATCAGGAATATTTGAATGCATTGTTAGCCCTAGGCACGTTCGGAGCGCCAACCAACCCCGGTAACCCGTATGTCGGATCCAGAACTCAGAACGCATTCTGCACCTGGGGTGGTCCCGATATTCAGCAGACGATCGCCGAAGTGGCCGCTCGGGCATTGCAGAAAGTGTGGTATCAGAAGTGGATCGTGCACCTGACCCATCGTCCCGAGTGGGGCGCAGGGTTGGTAAACCAACTCCTGACTGGCAGCCCGCTGCAGGCACAGCCGAACGCCAACGTTCTGAACTCCCAGGCCTTGGCGCAGAGCTTCAGCAAGTATGGAACGTATTTCCTGTCGCAGGCGTTCCCCGAAGGTTCGCCGGCTCACCCGTCGTATCCCACGGGTCACGGCACAGCGGGCGGCGCGGCCATCACCGTGTTGAAGTTCTTCTTCGATGGCAATTGGGTGATCCCGAATCCTCAGATGCCGTCGAGTGATGGTCTATCCCTGCAGCCCTATACCGGTGGCGACGCGGGTCAGATCACCGTGAACAGCGAACTTAACAAACTCTGCCGCAACACCAGCTTCGGCCATGGCGTGGGCGCGGGCATTCACTGGCGCACCGACACCGACTACTCGATGCTGCTGGGCGAAGCGGTTGCTCTCAGCATGCTTCAGGACCGGGCCCATTGCTACAACGAGAAGTTCAGCGTCAAGATCACGAAGCTGGACGGGACCATAGTGACAATCACTAACGAGTAGGCGAGGTTCAAAGAGATATTGAGATAGGGGCGGTTTGCACGCCTGACCGTCCCCTGCAATTGATCGAGAGGAACACTCTACACGAGGTGTATAAACAGGGGGGTCCTGCTCCATCTGGTGTGGAGGCTCCTCTCGACTCGATTGCAGCGTCAGTCGAGCGTCAGTACGCTCGGCCTCGCGCAGCCAAGCAGTTTTCCATTGAGTGTTTGAGATTTGGTGGACCTGGTCGGGATCGAACCGACGACCTCTTCCATGCCATGGAAGCGCGCTCCCAGCTGCGCCACAGGCCCACTGTTCGGCGGGCAAACCTTGAAGATTCTTTCGAAAATCAATTCTCGCCTACCCGCGTAGGATAGTCAAACTCCGACGCTCCCATACATCCTGATTTGCGAAAAATGGGAAAATCAGTATGCTGTTCACGACATCGAATGAACTTCACTTCCCTGCTCCGTCTCCGACGCCTATCCGCGTTGCCACTGCTGCTGGCGGCAGCGACTGCACAAACCGCGCCCAGTAACACAGCCCAGAATTCTCCTCCCGTTTCTTATTCCTCGATGAGCCAGTTGAACCTGCTGCTTTCGCAACTCGAGCAGACGTCGCAGGCAACGCAGGCCGACCTCGCCAAGACACGAGTGGAGAAATGGAAGACAGATTCGAGCACCAAGCAGCAGGGTCTCGCGAACGTCGATTCAATCCAACGCAACTTGCAGAACGCGTTGCCGGAGATGATCGGCAACCTGCGCGCGAACCCCGAAGATCTCGCCGCGACGTTCAAACTTTATCGCAACCTCGACGCTCTTTATGATGTCTTCGGATCGCTGGTGGAATCGGCTGGGGCCTTTGGATCGAAGGACGAATTCCAATCTCTGGAAAATGATTTAAGCGCGATGGAGCGTTCACGGCGTGCTTTCGCCGATCGTATGAACTCGCTCGCTACCGCCAAAGAAGCCGAACTGGCGCGCCTGCGAACCGACCTGCACAATGCGCAAGCGGCAGTTCCAGTCACGCCGCCGAAGAAAACCATTGTCGACGACACTGAGCCACCCAAGAAAACACCCGCAAAGAAGAAGCCTGCGCCGAAGAAACCGAGCACGACGACCCCTCCGGCGCAGCCGCCTCCGCAGGCCCCGCCGCAATAGATCGGCTTCAGGCATCATGCTGCCGGAATCCCGTTTCACCCGACGCTTTCGTCGAATTTCCGGCGGAACACGGTCCTATGCCAGTCATGCCCTGAATTTCGCGCCCTTAACCTCCTGAAAGCACGTGAATTCCTTTCTGGAACTCTAGACACCGTACCGGGGTCTATGTAGATAAGGCCTTATTTGAGTTCGGGCTTGGTGAGGTCATTTTCGGCCACCTCGGCGGCGCGAAATTTACCTATAATGGGGGTGACGCCATGAGAGCTATGGCGGGAGCAATCACCTTGGGCGAACTGGCAAGCGCGTTAGGAATTCGGGCGGAAGAATCCGCAATTGTAGCCGAGCTGAAAGCCGGATCAGAAGAGGCCTACGCATGGCTCATCGGAGAGTTTCACCAGCCGATTTACAGCCTGGTGTATCGCATGGCCTCCGACCCAGCGGACGCGGCCGATACGACGCAGGAAGTATTCTTGAAAGTTTTTCGCGGGATGAAGCACTTCCACGGCGAATCAAGTCTCAAGACCTGGATTTACCGGATTGCCATTCATGAGGCTTCGAACCGCCGGCGCTGGTGGTTCCGGCACAAGTCGAAGGAGACTTCGATCGAACCGATGCCACTTGAGGGCGAAGCGGAAACGAGCATCGGCCTTAAAGACATGTTGGTGGATGACAGTGAATCGCCTTTCGATTGTGCCGTGCACGAAGAGGTTCGGGCCCGGGTGGAAGAGGAACTGAGACAGGTGGCGGAACCCTACCGCACAACGGTCATCCTGCGCGATCTGGAAGAAATGTCGTACGACGAGATAGCGGAAATCACGGAGGTTTCACTCGGTACCGTGAAGTCGCGGCTCACGCGGGGACGCGAGGCATTGAAGCAGCGCCTGGTGCCCTTTATCCGCGAAGCCGGTAAGCAACTGGGATTGCAGGCCCCCGAGGAGCGCGAAAAGAAAGTACAGAGACGCTCCCGGACTTCTTCTGATGGCAGGCAAGTTGAGGTGATGTCATGAAGTGCGTCCAGGCCAAAACGTTGTTTTCACCCTATCTGGATGGCGCCGTGAGCGGTGCCCAGATGCACGTCCTGGCTCAGCATCTTGAGTCCTGCGCCGGATGCAACCGGGACTACGCTTTATTGCAACAGACTCAGCAACTGCTCGCGAAAGCGGGACGCCGGAAGGCTCCGTCGGATTTGGCTTTGAATTTACGTCTGGCAATTTCTCGCGAGGCCGCGCAACGCAGAGGATCTTACTGGCAGAGTGTTCGAGTCCGGATGGAGAACGCACTAAATGCGTTTGCGGTTCCCGTAACCGCGGGACTGGTTGCCGCCGTTGGCATCTTCGCTTTTCTGATCGGATCGCTGGCGTTGCCGTTGCAGGCTGACAACGATGATGTGCCCTTGATGCTGTACACCGCGCCTCAATTGCAGCAGACGGCATTTGGCACCACGCTCGATTCCATTAACGACGACTCGCTGGTGATCGAAGCTTATGTGGACGAGAACGGTCGCGTGCAGGATTACCGCATCCTTTCCGACTCCGCTCAGGCGAAAGAACTATTGCCACGGGTCAAGAACATGCTGATTTTCACGACGTTCCAGCCCGCCACTTCGATGGGACGTCCAACTTCGGGACGCGCGGTTTTGTCGTTCTCCAAGATCAGCGTGAAGGGATAGAAGTAGTCGTCCCCGGCTGACTTGACAGCGGTGCATTGTGGTCCCTCTGGGTTTGACCCTCCGCTGGTAAAGCCCTTAAACTAAATCGGTAATCCGCAAAACATCTGACCTTAGCAGGAGGCTTTTCCTGGTTCTCTGGTTCCGACGCTCGTGGGGTATTGCCCTGCTCGTGTGTCTGGCGCAAGTGTCTCCCGCGCAAAGCTCGCAAAAGGTCACACTCGACACCAGCGAAACTCTCTTTACCATCCTGGGCGCGATGAATCTATGCGGATATGATCAGGACCTGAATCTCTCCGATCCGCTTCGCAAACAGATCCGCGACGAGCTGACCAAGTCTGCCGACAGTTCCCCGGACGCGAAGGCCTCGGCCCAAGTGATGTGCCAGTTCTACAAAGACCACGAGCAGCCGGAGGCATGGCGGACCTTGTCGCAGTACGTCTCACTGGCGCTCTATTCGAATCCTGTACCAGCCTTTTCAATCAAGGGACGGGAAGCGGACCTTCCGCCCGACGCCAGTTACGTGCAGGGAATTCTTCCTCTGTTGCAGAAGTTCTATCAGACGGCCGCGATGGAACAGGTCTGGCAGCGGCATAAAGACGCCTATAACGGCTTGACTGAGCGTTATCATGAACCGCTGGCCAAAATGCTTTTCGACACCGAGGTATACCTGAAGCTTCCCTCAGCGGGTTATCTGGGAAGAAGCTTCACGGTTTACCTCGATCCGCTCGGCGCATCCGGACAAACCAACGCGCGCAACTATGCTGCCGACTACTACGTTGTGATCTCGCCGGGGGCTTCCGCATCGCTAAAGATGGACGAGATTCGCCACACCTATTTGCACTACCTTCTCGATCCCTTGGCGCTGAAGTATCCGACGAACGCGAAGCGTCTGGAACCGTTGCTGGATCCCGTCAAGAATGCTCCGATGGATGAGAGCTTCAAGGATGATATTTCTCTGCTCCTGACCGAGAGCCTGATTCGCGCGATTGAAGTGCGCACCGCTCCGGGAAAGCCCACTGAGGCAGAGAAAGAAAGCGCAGTGAAGACCTCGATGGAGCAGGGTTTCGTCCTCACCCAGTATTTCTTCGATGCCCTGAAGCAGTTTGAGAAAGACCCGGCGGGACTGAGAAATTCCTACGGTCAGATGTTGACCAACATTGACCTGAACAAAGAGCAGAAGCGCGCGGCGCAAGTTGAGTTTGCCAAGAAGGCCGACCCTGAGCTGCTGCATTTGTCGCGACCGCTGGAAGGAAAGCTTCTGAGTACGGCGGAACAAAAGCTGTACGCAGGCGATAGCACGACAGCCGGGAAGCTGGCGCAGCAGGCTTTGGATGAGAAGAGTGAAGATCCGGGCCGCGCGCTGTTCATTCTGGCTCAGATCGCGACCATGAATCGCGACATGCAGGGCGCGAGAACCTATTTTCAAAAGGCTCTGGAATCAACCCAGGAGCCTAAGGTGGTGGCTTGGTCCCATATTTATCTGGGAAGGATTTTCGATTTGCAGGAAGATCGTGCTGCTGCCCTTGATCAATATCGTGCTGCCCTGACTGCCGGAGCTTCACTACCGGAAGCCAAGAAGGCCGCCGAGCATGGCATGCAGCAACCCTACGAACCGCCCAGCCATTCTCAGTAAGGTTCGTTTTTGAGCATTAGTGATCGACGATCTGAGGATCGCAATCTAAGGAGACATTCATGAAGCGAGTAACGATGGTTCTCGTGGTGCTGGCGCTGGCGGCGATAGGATTCGCGCAGCAACCCGCCAGCAAAGACCAGCCACCGGCCCAGTCGGGAGCGGCACAACCCGCTGCGCAACCCCAGGGGAAACGGCCTCCGCAGGCCAAGACGCAGCCCGAATTCGACGCCTACAAAGCGGCTGCGGCCAATCAGGATCCGAACGCGCTATCGAAGGCCGCTGATGATTTCGCGACCAAGTTCCCCGAAAGCGAATTGCGCATCATCCTTTACAAGACCGCCATGCGCGGCTACCAACAGGCAAACGACGGCGACGACATGATGGAAGCCGGCCGCAAAGTACTGAAGATCGATCCGGATGATCCCGAGGCACTGGTTGGGGTGGCCGAAGTGCTCGCCGAGCGTACCCGCGACACCGATCTCGATAAAGATCAGCGGCTCGACGAAGCCATGAAGCTGGCGCAGCATGCAACCGAAACAGTTGACACTGACATTGCGGTTCCTGCAGGCACTCCGCAAGACAAGATCGATGCCTACAAAGGTTTCCTGCGCTCGTCTGCTTACGCGATCATGGGCACCATTCAGTACAACCGGGAAAAGTATGCGGAGGCGGAAGGGTTCTATCGTAAATCGATCGATGCCTATCCTTCGCAGCCGGATCCGATCGCGGTTCTCCGCCTTGCGCTTTGCCTCGACAAGCAGAACAAATATCCGGAAGCCTTGAAAGAAGCGAACCACGCAGTAGACTTGACGCAGGACAGCACTCCTGCGGGTAAAATGGCACGACAGGAACGAGATCGTTTGGCGCAACTGACGGGCGGTACGCCTCCGGCCGCACCGAAGAAGTAAGAAAATCGCTGGGACCGCATTCCGCCGGCGGAGGCTCGACGTCTCCGCCGTCTCTCTCAATCATGAAACCACGGGACAGTGCGCTCTTAGAGCAAAGCCTTCGCTACCAATTTCAGCGTGGTGAGCTTCTTGAACAGGCTCTCACCCACAGTTCGCAAGCCCGCGAGCAGGAGGCGCTGAGGCCCGCTGATCCAGCAAAGGTCGGGGACAACGAGCAACTGGAATTCCTCGGTGACGCCGTGCTTTCGCTGGTCACTACCGAAGCGCTGTTCCAGCGCTTTCCCCAATTCCGCGAAGGAGAGCTTTCCAAGCTGCGGGCCCACCTGGTCAGCGAAAAACATCTGATCCGGGTGGCCGAACAGTTGGACATGGGGGCTTACCTGCGGCTAGGGCGCGGCGAAGAGAAGAGCGGGGGCCGTGGGAAAACCGCGTTGCTGGTCGATTCGCTGGAAGCGGTGCTAGCCGCGATGTATCTGGATGGCGGCATGGAACCCGCCCGTCGCTTTGTGCTCGAACGCATCATCGATCCGGAGTTACTGCTCATCGCCGCCAACGGCACCAGTCTTCCCGTAAGCGATTACAAGTCCGCTCTGCAGGAGAAGCTTCAAGCCGCCGGACGCTCCCAGCCTTTCTACGTCCTCGTCAAGGAGCAAGGACCGGAGCACAGCAAAACCTTCACGGTCGAAGCCAGATTGCAGACAGGTGAATTCCAGACGAAGCCTGAATTCGTGGGCCGAGCCGAAGGCTCCACGAAGAAAAATGCCGAGCAGGGCGCAGCGCGACAGGTTCTCGAGTATCTGGCAACCTTGCCACCGGGACCGGAGAATAAGACCTCCCGCAAGAGTCCAGCCTAGCGGCAGTTTAGAATAGTCACATCCGTATGGGAGCCACCGTCAAACCGCAGGCCGACTGGTCCATGTCATTGCAATCGCTGTTGGCGACAGTCGTCATCGCGGTCTTTGTGATTACCTTTATCGTTCAAGCATTTCAGATTCCATCCGAGTCGATGGAGAACACACTCCTCATCGGCGATTACCTTTTGGTTGACAAGTTTCGTTACGGCGGGAACAGCGTTTGGGATCACATTATGCCGTATCGCCCGGTGCAACGCGGAGACATCATCGTCTTCAAGTATCCGGTGAATCCCACTGAGCATTTCGTGAAAAGAGTGATTGGAGTTCCCGGCGATCACCTCCGCCTGATCAACCGGCAGGTTTACATCAATGGCAAACCCTTGCGCGAGCCTTATGTTCGCTTTACGTCGCAGGTGCATGATAGTTTTCGTGACGACTTTCCGAAGTTGGACGTCTTGGAACCCGGGCTGGAAGGCCAGTGGTGGAAGCTTATGCGAAAACTGGTGGAGGACGACCAGCTAATCGTGCCCGAGGGCTATTACTTTGCCATGGGCGACAACCGGGACGAGAGTTTAGACAGCCGCTACTGGGGCTTCGTGCCGCGTCAGAATATTATTGGACGGCCGTTGCTGATCTACTGGTCAGTGCGCGATGTGGACGATGAGATGCCTGGCGCACCCGCTCCCGGTGATAAACTTTTCCACTTCGCATACGCGATCACTCATTTGTTCCAGATAACTCGCTGGGACCGCACATTTCGATTAGTCAACTAAGGGTGCATGCTCACCCAGGATGGGGCAACCTCTGGTGGCCAAGAAAGAAACTAAAGTAGAAGAAAAACCGCGTGAAACCACGGTAGAGTTCCTGGCATCGCTTGCAGCCGTGCTGGTGACCGGACTCTTTATCATTACGTTTATCTTGCAGGCTTTCGAGATTCCCTCGAGTTCCATGGAGAACACCCTGCTGATCGGTGATCACGTGTTCGTAAACCGCGAACAATTCGCGCCGCCCACGCGCTGGCTGGGTCCGCTGCTTCCCTATCGCGACATAAAGCGCCAGGATATTGTTGTGTTCCTGTCCCCGGCGGAACCGGGCCTGTATGTCGTGAAGCGCATTATCGGCGTCGCGGGGGATCATATTCACCTTCGTGACGGCGTGGTCTATCGAAATGGGGAAAAGCTCGACGAACCCTACGTGATTCATTCTGGCCCGGTAACCTACGATCCCTATCGAGATAACTTCCCTTCCGTCGCGCCTAACGAATTCAACAATCTTTTCCCCGACTGGGAAGCTTCGATGAAACAGTACATCCAGGGCGATGATATCGTCGTTCCGGCCGATAGTTATTTCGCGATGGGCGACAATCGCGACGTGAGCTACGACAGCCGCTATTGGGGATTCATCCCACGGCAAAACGTTATCGGTCGTCCGATGTTTATTTACTGGTCGTTTGAAACTCCGGAACACCAGTATCTGCAGAAAGAATTCAGCCAGCGGATCGGCTTCTTGGCGCACGTGGTGATTCACTTCTTCGATGAAACTCGCTGGCGGCGAACTTTCAGGGTGGTGCGTTGAGCTTTCTGCGTTCCAGACGCGGCCTGCTGTTAATAGGGGTTGTCATCCTGTTGGGGCTATTTCTGGTCCGGCCGGGAGCACAACGTTTGCGAAGTCGAATTGCCGGGTCCATTAGCGGAGCGATTAACCGGCCCGTGGAGATCGGATCGGTCACTCTACACCTTCTGCCTCAACCTGGCTTCGACCTGGGCAATTTCGTTGTCTACGACGATCCCGCCTTCAGTGCCGAACCGATGTTGCGTTCCGATGATGTCACCGCCTCATTGCGAGTGAGTTCGCTGTTTCGGGGGCGTCTCGAGATCGCCAGTCTCAGCCTGACCGAACCCAGCCTTAACCTGGTGCGGAACGGCGCTGGACGTTGGAACCTGGAAGACCTTCTCGAACGTGCGCAGAAGAATCCGGTCGCTCCTACCGGCAAGACCACCAACGAGACGCGCCCGGAATTCCCTTACATCGAAGCAGCTCAGGGACGGATTAACGTCAAGATCGGCCCCGAGAAAAAACCCTACGCGCTGACCAACGCCGATTTCAGCCTTTGGCAGGAATCGGAAAATTCGTGGGGAATGCGTCTGAAGGCCCAACCGGTGCGCACCGACTTCAGTCTTTCAGACACCGGTCAACTACGAGTCAGCGGGACCTGGAAACGAGCGGACTCGCTTCGGCAAACGCCGCTCCAACTCAGCCTGGAATGGAATCACGCGCAGCTGGGGCAGCTAACCAAGTTGATCGCGGGAAACGACAAGGGCTGGCGCGGGGGAGTGACCCTGACAGCCAACGTGACAGGGACACCGGCGGATATGGGCGTCCACGCAGAAGGGCTCGTTGAAGATTTCCGCCGGTCCGACATAGTGGGTGGCGGCAGTTTGCGGCTGGCCGCACAATGCGATGGCCGCTACCACTCCGCAGAAAAACAATTCTCCGACATTTTGTGCCGGGCCCCCGCGGGCGACGGTGCACTCGCGCTGAATGGCACAGCCTACGCGGCGTGGGGGAAACCTGCGTTCCATCTGGCTTTAACAGCACAGGATGTGCCGGCTCAGTCTCTGACCACGGTCTTGCGGCACATCAAGCGAGATGTCCCCGAAGACTTGATCGCTACTGGAAAGGTGAATGCGATTGTTCGCCTCGATCGCGATGAAAGCGGATTCGCGTGGTCCGGTGGAGGGCAAACCGCCGCCGTGCAGTTGCAATCGGCGAGCGCTGACACATCGCTTGCTCTCGATAGCATTCCGTTTTCGTTTTTTTCCGCAACCTCGGCTGACGCTCCCTCGAAGGACTTGCGACATCCAAAGCAAGCGATAGTTCTCGCTCCTCCTGCGAATCGGATCGAACTCGGACCCTTGGAAATCTCGCTAGGTAAACCGAGTCCAGCCTTGGTCCAGGGATGGATCGCTCGTTCGGGGTACGATTTGAAGATTACTGGCGATAGTCAGGTTCAACGAGTATTACAACTCGCACGGCTTGCAGGTCTGCCCGTGCCGCGCGTGGCAGCAGAGGGCGGCGCCAAACTTGATCTCCAGCTCGCAGGCGCATGGTCCGGTTTCGCCGCGCCCAGAGTCACGGGAAAGGCTCAACTTCAGTCGGTTCGAGCCGAGGTTCGCGGCATGAACGCGCCGCTGGAAATTGCATCCGCCAGCATTTTGCTCGATCACGATCTGGTTACCGTGCAGAGTCTGTCAGCTTCGACAAGCACCATCACTTGGCGTGGATCGCTAACCCTGCCACGGCCTTGTGGAATTCCCGCTACTTGCCTGATCCGTTTTGATCTTCACGCCGACCAGCTGAGCACTGATCAGCTCAACCAGTTGCTCAATCCGCATGCTGTGAAGCGTCCCTGGTACCGTTTTCTGACCACTGACTCGACGGCAGGAGCGCCTTATCTGGCGCGAGTTCACGCCGCCGGGCACATCTCCGCCGACAAATTGCTGATACGTGGCTTGCTCGCGACCAAGATCTCCGCGAACCTCTCTCTTGAAAACGGCACTGTGATCGCCTCTGAGCTGCGTGCCGATATGCTGGGCGGAAAGCACGCCGGGGAGTGGAAAGCAAACTTCCTCGCCAAGCCTCCGGTTTACACCGGAAGTGGAAAGCTGGATCACTTCGCGCTCGGTCAACTCGCGGAAGAGATGCACGACGGATGGGTTACGGGAACGGCTTCTGCCGATTATCACGCGGCAACTTCGGGGTTATCGGCGGCAGACCTGTTTTCGTCGGCGGACGCAACCTTGCAAGTCGAAGCGCGCGATGGCGCCCTGCCGCACATCGAACTGGGCGAACAGGCGGGTCCGCTGCACCTGAAACATCTGGGCGCACGTCTCGTATTGCACGATCGCATATTTGAAATTCGTGACGGAAAACTGGAAACACCGACCGGCACTTATCAGTTAAGCGGCACGGCGTCTTTCGGGCAAACGCTGGATTTGAAGCTGGCGCGCAGCGGCGCCACTGGCTTCAACATCACTGGAACGCTTACTCGTCCGCGGGTCGCGCCAGCCACGATCCAGGAGACCGAGGCAGTCCTTAAGCCTTAGGGGGTATAACCCGCCCCGCGCAGCACCTTTCCCGGCTTCGCTCCCGTCATTTTTCCTTGATCGATCACGGGGACGCCGTTCACCAAAACATATTCCATCCCCTGCGAGAGTTGGTTCGGATTCTCGAAAGTCGCCAGGTCTCTCACCGTCTCCGGATCGAAGATCACGACGTCGGCCCACATCCCTGCTTTCAGCACGCCGCGGTCGGTCAGCCGCATACGCTGCGCAGGCAAAGCTGAAAACTTGCGGGTCGCATCCTCCAGACTCAGCTTGTGCTCCTCACGGACATACTTGCTAAGGATTCTCGGGAATGTGCCGTAGGCGCGGGGATGCGGGTGTTCGGTTCCGAAAATTCCTTCAGGAGAAGCTCCGGACGAGTCGTTATCAACAGAAACCCACGGCTGCTGCAGGGCGAGCACGACATCAGGTTCCGACATCCCAAACACGGCAACCCCCGTCGCGGCATTATCTTGAATAAGAAAATCAAAGAGCGCATCCATCGGATCTTCTTTCCAAAGCTCAGCCACTTCCGACAATCGCTTGCCTTGAAGCGGTACAAGTTTTGGATTCTCCACGATGCCGATCTGCACAGCTTCGGGGCCAGGGATTTCCTCCCATTCATTGTCCCAATCGTTCGACGGCGTATTCAAATCTTTGCGGATGCGCGCCCGCATTGACGGATCTTTCAGCCGCTCGATTAACCTGGCGTCGCCGCCGTCGTGCGCCCACGGAGGAATGAACGCTGACATGCTATTGAACCAGGCGGTGTAGGCGTAAGTATTGGCAGAGACATCCATGCCTTGAGCGCGAGCAGCATTGATCTTCGCGACGACCTCGGGCATGCGCCCCCAGTTCGCCTTTCCCGCCACTTTGATATGCCAGATCTCAACCGGGATATGGCCTTCTTTCCCGATGCGCAGCGCTTCGTCAATCGCGGTCAGGACCGAGTTGCTCTCATCGCGCATGTGGGTAGCGTAGATGCCGCCGAACTTCGATGCTTCCCCCGCAAGAGCGACCAGTTCATCCGTTTTCGCATAGGGCGCCGGAGCGTACTCAAGCGCTGTCGAGACTCCGACGGCGCCGTCGCGCATCGCTTGGCGCACCAGTTCCTTCATCTGCTCGAGCTGCTCTGGAGTGGGCTGCTTGTCTTCGTCCCCAAGAACCATGCGGCGGACCTGCGTGGCCCCGACGTAAGAGGCAAGGTTGATGCCCATCCCCTGTTTTTCCAGCCGTGCGAAGTATTGCCGGAAGGTTCGCCAGTCGGGAGTGATGTGGTAGTGATCAAAGCCGGACTGATCGGCCTTGATGATGGCGTCGTTCAGCGGGGCCGCCGAGCCGCCCTCGCCAGTAATCTCCGTCGTAATGCCTTGATAAATCTTCGAAGGCAGGCGCGGATCGACAAGAATTGTGAGTTCCGATTGCCCCAACATGTCGATGAATCCCGGGGCAACGACTTTTCCGTGAGCGTCAATGGTGCGTGATCGCAACGCCCCGGACAGGTTTCCGATCGCGGCGATTTTTCCGTCACGAATACCGATATCTCCGGAATACCATGGGGATCCAGTTCCGTCGATGATGTGGCCGTTGGTGATGACAAGATCGAAGCTTTGAGCGTGTGCCCAGAGCGAAATGCTTGCGAGTAGCAGGACAGTTAAAAAGACTCTTTTCGTTATTGCGTGCATAGTTCCCTAGCCTTTCAGCGACAGTGCCAACCCGATCAAGCTCCATATTCCGAGCGCCAGCCATTCCCAACCACTGAAGTGCCCTGGGACCGCGGGAACCACCTTCATCAGGATCATCGCCAGCCCGATGACAGCTCCGGTCGCCGCGATGATGCGCTGTCCTCGCGTCGGTTTCATCGCGAAGTATGCGGCGCAGGCCGCGAGCCATCCTGTAGCGCAGGCGACGGAGCCTACTTCAGAGATGGGTACCAGGATCGCGTCTCCAAGAAACATACAAGCTCCGGTGGCGAGCCCGACACAAAGTACGGCGACCGCCGGTGTTTGATTCTGCGGATGCACATCGGCAACTCGCGTATCGACAAGCCCGCGCCGCCCCATGGCAAAAAGCAGCCGGCTGGCGGCAATGAAATTCCCGTTGAATACTTTGAACAGCGAGAGCAACGCTGAGGCCAGGATTACGCTGACGATCCATCTCGATCCGACCGCGTGCTCGAAGGCCACCGCAGTCATGAATTTTTCGCCAGTCAGCTGTTTCCATGGCGCGACGTATCCGACAGCGGCGATCACGATCGTGTAGAAGAGAATTCCCACGACGATTGCCATCCAGATTGCTTTGAAAAAACCGCGCGAGCGAAATTCCGGACTCGCCTCCTCCGCCGACTTCGTCACCGACTCATATCCCGTCATAAAGTAGGGAACGATCTGCATCACCAGCAAGACCGACACAAAAGGACTGTGCGTAAATAGCGGCGGCAGATTGTTCGGCGATCCCTTCGCGACTCCGAAACTTACAAAGACCACGAACAAAGCGATCGTGCCGAACGAGGTCCAATTCTGAAAGGTCGCGCTGAACCGGATGCCTCGATAATTCAGCACCGTCAACAATCCAGTCAGAGTCAAACCAATCAGCAGGTGCGGCAGATAAACCGGTCGTCCCGCGATGCGATAAAGCTGTACGGAATCGAGGCCGGGGAAAATGTATGCCGCGATTCGGCCCACTGCGACCGCTTCCCACGGACAAACGATGAAGTAGGCGAGAATCATCATCCAACCGGTAGCGAAGCTGATGGCCCGCGGGAAGACTTTGGCGGTGTAGGCAATCTCGCTGCCGGCATCGGGCATGGCCGTCACCAGCTTGCCGTACACATAGCCAATGGGCAGGAGCAGGGCGCCACCGATGGCGAAGCCCAGAATTCCGCCCAGCACGCCGCCGCGCAGCAGCCAGTCGTCCATCACCACCAGCCAGCCGACCCCGACCATGGTTCCCCATCCCAGGGTGAAGTAGTCGACTACGCGGAGCTTCCGGGCGAGAGTAGTCAAAGGAGTGGCGCGAATTATAAAGCATCTGTCGCGTCAAGGCCCCGGCAGGTATGCATCGTTGTGCTATGGTTTATTTTGCCTTTTTACCAGGCGCTTTATGCCCCGATACGAATATCGCGTCATCAACCCCACCTCTGCCGCGGAAAAAACATTTCTTGGATGGATCGAAAACCTCGACCGCGAGTTTATGAAGCGCGATCCTAACCATCGTAGCGATGTGGTGCGCGACACGTTGCACGAGCTTTATCTCGGACGCCCATATAGTGCACCGAGTCCCTCGACGCCTCTGGCTGAGCAGGCTCTAGTGCACTCTTTCGACCCTCGCAACGCCTCGCTCGAGCCCGAATACTACGGCGATGTGGATGCCGCGAAGTATGCCGAGCGCAAGCCTCTCATATGGTTCTGGATGATGTACGACCGCTCGCCTATAGGGCTGAATCATTGGCTCGGTTACCGAGTGCGCGCCATGATCGCGCGTCATGTGCTGAAGCATCTTGGCAATAACGTGAAGATCTTTCACGGCGTAGAGATTTCCTACGGATACAACCTTACGATCGAAGACAACTGCACCATCCATAAATATGTTCTGCTCGACGATCGCGGCGAGATCATCATTCACGAGGGCAGTTCGGTCTCCGATTACGCCAATATTTATTCGCACGCCCATGACCTGAACGACGGCATGATCGTGAACAACGAGAAAACCGAGATCGGACCGAAAGCGCGCATCACCTATCACGCCGCGGTGATGAGTGGCGTGAAAGTGGGAGAGCATGGGCTGGTCGGGTCTATGGGGGTCGCTTCAAAAGAGGTTGCGCCGTACCACATCGTTGGGGGCATTCCCGCCAAGCCGATTAAGGTCAAACCAATTGCCCCGGAGGAGCTACAGAAAGCCTTCCAGAAGCCCTAGCGAGGTAGGCCGCTGCTCTCAAACCTCACGAAGTCCGCGGCTTGCATGGTAGTATCGAAGCCAACTTTGCATGCCTTTGGAATACGTTGACATCCTGTTCCAGTTGATCGTCTTCCTGTTCGCGATCAGCGTTCACGAGTCGGCGCACGCCTGGATGGCGAACCGGCGCGGCGATCCCACGGCACGCATGTTAGGCCGAATTTCGCTGAACCCCCTTAAGCACATCGATCCCGTGGGAACCGTGTTGATGCCGCTGATCGCCGCCATTGCGCACATTCCCGTCATCGGTTGGGCGAAACCGACTCCAGTCGATCCGCGGAACTTCAAGAACCCGGTTCTCGACGATATCCTGACGGCCGTCGTCGGCCCGATCAGCAATTTCATCGTCGCTGCGGGTGCAACCGTGGTTCTGCTGGTCATAAAGCACAGTTCAGCGTTTGGATCGCAAATCGTTTTTGGGCTGCCGTTGGGATGGGTCTCTCAGCAATCCGACTCGCTTCTGGTGCCCTTGTGCTTTTTCATCTATGAGTTGTTGATCATCAATGTAGTTTTGGCCGTCTTCAACCTCATCCCGGTTCCTCCCCTGGATGGCAGTCACGTAATCCGCCATTTTCTGCCGGAATCGATTGGGAAGGTGTACGACATGGCGGGCTGGATTGGCCTGCTAGCGCTGGTGTACCTAGGTGGCGGGCTAATTAGCGCTTTGATCCGTCCGTTCCTGAATTTCTTTAATTACTTTCTCGTGAGAGGGTGATGGCTTCTCGTTCAAATCATCGCAAACGCGTGCTTAGCGGCATGCGCTCCACCGGCAAACTGCACCTGGGAAATTTTGTCGGCGCTCTGGACAACTGGGTTCGCATGCAGGATCAGTACGAATGCTTCTTTTTCGTCGCCGACTGGCATGCGCTGACCACCGACTACGCCGACACCTCGAAGGTGAAAGAGAATTCCCTCGAAGTGCTGCTTGACTGGCTGGCCGCGGGGCTTGATCCCGAGCGCTGCACCATGTTCATCCAGTCGCACGTGCCGCAGCACGCGGAACTTCACCTGCTTTTCTCAATGATCACACCGCTGGGGTGGCTCGAGCGCGTGCCTACGTACAAAGAGCAACGCGAGAACATCACGGAAAAAGATCTGGGCACCTATGGCTTTCTGGGATATCCCTTGCTGCAAGCTGCCGACATCCTCATTTACAAAGGCGATTTCGTCCCGGTCGGCGAAGACCAGGTACCACACGTAGAGCTGACGCGAGAAGTGGCGCGCCGCTTCAACATGTTCTACACGCGCAAGAACGGCGCCTCGGTATTCCCCGAGCCACAGCCTCTGCTGACGCCTGCTGCGAAGTTGCCTGGTACCGATGGCCGCAAGATGTCGAAGTCTTACGGAAACACCATCATGCTCACCGACCCCGAGCCTATCGTGCGCCAGAAGTTGAAGACCATGGTCACCGATCCCGCACGGATACGGCGCAGCGATCCGGGTAACCCTGACGTTTGTCCTGTAGGTGACCTGCACAAGATTTTCAGCGATGCCGCGACCATTGCCAAAGTTAACGAGGGGTGCCGCTCGGCGAGCATCGGATGCATCGAGTGCAAGGGCTGGGCCGCCGACGCCCTGGTCAGCATCCTGAACCCCATGCAGGAGCGGCGCAAAAAATACGAGGAGAATCCGCGCCTCGCCTGGGATATTCTTGAGTCAGGCTCGGCGCGGGCGCGCAAGGTCGCCGGCGCGACCATGGAAGAAGTCCGCGACGCGATGCACATGTCGCTGGAGTACGAGGCGCCCAAGAGTTCAAAGTAACTAGCATGCCGGAAGAATCAAAAACCGTCGCGGAAGGCACATTGCCGGTTCCGCTCGCCGACACGAAACAATACGGCCGAGAGAACGACTTTCCCTTCTCGGTGAGCGTCGGAGAGGTCTACGAAGGCCCGCTCGACCTGTTGCTTGACCTGATCCGTAAGCAGGATATCGATATCTACGACATTCCGATTGCGAAGATTACCGCGCAGTATCTTGCCTACGTTGAGAAGTTGAAAGAACTGGATGTAAATGTCGCGGCCGAGTTCATCTACATGGCTGCGGTACTGATTCACATCAAGTCAAAGATGCTGCTGCCGCGTGACCCGCTGGCGCCGCCGGGGGAAGAAGATCCGCGTTCGGAACTCGTCAACCGGCTACTCGAGCACGAGAAATTTAAGTCCGCCGCGCAAATGCTGTTGCAGAAGCAGCAGATTGAAGACGCAGTGCTCTCGAATCCGGCTCTCAAAGAATTCATTGACGCGGAGGGAACCGAGCCAGAACTCGCAGCCGACATCATCGATCTGGTTAAAACTTTCCAACAGATTTTGGATCGCGCCCGCACTCGTCCCGTGATTGAGGTCGACGAGGAGACGGTTACTGTGGGCCAGATGATCGACTACCTGCGCCGCCGGCTGGCCCTCGAAGATCGGCCAGTGCGTCTAAAACAGCTTCTTCGCAATGTGAGTTCGCAAACGGCGCTCGTGTGCATGTTCCTTGCGTTGCTGGAACTGGTGCGCTTGCAAGCCATCCAGTTGCGGCAAGACCACCTGTTCGGAGAAATCTTGCTTCGCAAGCACACGGGATTTGAAGCAGTCATGGCGGAGCAAGCAGCCGTGCGAGACGACTGGAGATAAAAAGTCGTTGGAATTAACTGTTTTGGCCAACGACCGATGACCACCGACTAACGACCAACATGAGTCTTAAAGCCAAACTCGAAGCCATTATCTACGCGGCGGAAACGCCGGTCACGCTCGATCACATGTTTCACCTGGTGAAAGAGTCGCTGGTTGCTGAAGGCGTCGCCGACGATGCGGAAGCCAAGTCGCGCGTGCGGGCGTCGCTCGAGGAATTGGTCGCCGATTACAACGGGGCCGACCACGGGATCGAAATCCGACAGGTAGCCAGCGGCTACCGCATGTCGACCAAGCCCGAGCAGCACGACGTAGTGCGCGCTTTCGCGAAAAGCCTGAAGCCGCCTATTCGCCTGTCGCTGCCTGCGCTCGAAACGTTGGCCGTCATCGCTTACAAACAACCTGTGACGGTGCCGGAGATCAGCGAGATTCGCGGTGTGGATTCGAACGGCGTCATTGCCACCCTTCTCGATCGCAAACTGATCACAACTGCGGGACGCAAGGCTGTCATCGGGCGCCCCATCCTCTACAAGACCACCAAGGAATTCCTGCTGCGCTTCGGCTTGAAAGACGTTACCGAACTGCCCAGCATGGAGGAATTCGAAAAGCTGGTCGCGGAATCGTTCCAGAGCGATCTGCTGCCGGTGGAGGCAGCTGCGGAGGGTTCCGACGAAGCCGCCGTGCTTGCTTCGGCGAATCCCGGCGAGCCTTCCGCTACCACAGAGGAAGATCCCGTGGGGGTCGACGCCGAGGGGCACGGTGCTGGGCAGAACGATCCCGCGGCGTAAACTCACATCGAGCCTCTTCTGTTAGTCTGAATTCCATGCCCGCCGAACGTCTGCAAAAAATCATCGCGGCTGCCGGAATCGCCTCGCGCCGCAAGTCCGAAGAACTCATTGCGGGCGGCCTGGTCTCGGTCAACGGCCAGATTGTGACGGAACTGGGCAGCAAAGCCGATCCCGAGCAGGATCACATTCGCGTCAACGGCAAGCTTCTAAAGGGTCCTGAGCGTCACATCTACTTGCTGATGAACAAGCCCAAGGGATATGTGACCACGTTGAAAGACCCCGAGCATCGCCCCACAGTATTGGATCTGCTACACGGCGTGGGCGCTCGCGTGTATCCCGTCGGCCGCCTCGATTACGCGAGCGAAGGCCTGCTACTGCTGACGAACGACGGCGACTTCGCCAACTTCCTGATGAAGGCCGCATCGCATGTTCCCAAGACTTACATGGTTAAGGTTGCGGGCACCCCCGAGCCAGAAGGATTGGCGAAGTTACGCGCCGGTGTATCCATCGCCACCGACCGAGGTAAGCGTGTAAAGACCGCGCCAGCCAGAATTCGTGTCATTCGCGAAGCCAACAACCCCTGGTACGAAGTCACCCTCACGGAGGGTAGGAACCGGCAGATTCGCCGCATGTTCGAGCAAATTGGACACCACGTGGAAAAGATCAAGCGCGTCCGTTACGGGCCACTTGAACTTGACGTTCATCCTGGAAAATTTCGCCGGCTGACGCCGCAAGAGGTTTCCAAAGTGAAAGCAGCCGCAAAGACCGGTCGTTAGTCGTTGGTCGAGACCCTCGGTAAGCCGTCATGCCTGCAAATTGAAAATCGACAATTGAACATTGGGAATCTTCCTCGACCGACCAATCAGTCGGGTGACACATTTTTGCTGGCATGATAATTCTTAAATGACGCCACGATGAGCGACTTCAGCCAGCTTGTACCCGAACATGTGCGTAGATTGGGCGGGTACACTCCCGGCAAATCGCTGCGCCAGGCGCAACAGGAGAGCCGTGTGACCTGCATTAAGATGGCCTCCAATGAGGCTCCCTTCGGCCCTTCACCCCGTGCGATTCAGGCAATGCAGTCCGTCCTCACCGAATGCAATTTCTATCCTGACAACGATGCCCGAGAACTACGGGACGAGTTGGCCAAACGACATGGCATCAAGCCTGATCAAGTTGTCGTGACCGCTGGATCGACTGCCTTGCTGGGAATCATAGCGCGCACTCTGCTGTCGCCGGGACTCAACGCGGTGACCAGTGAGCGCTCATTTATCGTCTACCCCATTGCAACCAAGGCAGCCGGCGGAGAACTGATTGAAGTCGAGACTAAGAACGATGGATACGATCTCGACGCCCTGGCAGCCAAAATTAACGACAAAACGCGAATCGTTTTCCTCGCCAATCCCAACAATCCCACTGGAACCCTGGTGACGCCTGAGGAAGTGGATCGCTTTCTCGATAGAGTCCCGGAAAACGTCATCACCATCCTCGACGAAGCCTACTTCGATTTCGCGCAACACTTCGCTAAAGCGCGCGGCCTGAATTGTTCGCACTCTCTCGACTACGTGCGCCAGGGACGTAACGTCGTCGTGTTGCGCACGTTCTCCAAAGCTCATGGGCTCGCGGGCGTGCGCGTGGGCTACGGCGTCGGGCCCACCGAGTTAATGTCCTATTTCGCGCGGATGCGCACGACGTTTTCGGTCTCCACAGTCGCTCAAGCCGCCGCCATGGCGGCACTCGAGGACGAAGCTCACACCCGCAAGGCTCTCGAAAACAATGCCACGCAGGCGGGCCGGTTGCTCGATGGCATCGCAGAACTCGGCTACCGTCCGGTTCCTACCTGGGCGAACTTCATCTACTGCGATATCGGAGAAGACGCCGGCGCGTTCTCGAAGCGCATGCAATCCGAGGGAGTGATTATTCGGCCACTAGGCCCGTGGGGGATACCTACCGCATTCCGCGTCACCATCGGTACGCCCGAGCAAAACGATACATTTCTCAAAGCCTTCAAGAAGGTTATGGAAAAAGTGACGGCGCGGTAGTTCATTTTTGATTGTTGATTTTTGATTGTTGAATTCAAAAACAAGAACGCCTGGCACCCGGTAGTTCGCATTCGACAATCAACAATCGAAAATCAACAATTCCCTCACTTCTGGCATTTCGCGCAATAGTGACTGCTGCGTCCGCCGATCACGATGCGCTTGATGGGCGTTTTGCAGACCAGGCACGGCTCACTTTCACGTCCGTAGACGCGGTGCTGCAACTGAAAAAATCCTTCTTCGCCATCGGCGTCAACGTAGTCGGAGATCGAAGACCCGCCCAGCGCAATGGCCTCTTTGAGCACTTCCTGCACCGCCAGATACAAGCGCCTCAACTCCTCGTGAGTCAGCGACGCTGCTCGTCGCCGGGGACGAATCCCCGCACGGAACAGTGACTCATCGGCATAGATGTTGCCCACACCGCTCAGTAGCTTCTGGTTGAGCAGCGCGCTCTTGATCGGCGTCTTGCGTCCCTTAAATAGCTGGACGAATTTTTCGAGTTCTACCTGCAGCGGTTCCGTTCCCGGAGCCTCGAATCCCTGCGTTACGCTTAGTCGTCCAAAGCGTCGCGGATCGACAAACCGCAATTCCCTGCCCGACTTTAGTTCCAGGATGGCATGAGTGTGCTTCGACACTTCCGCTCCCGGCTCGCTAACCACCACTCGTCCAGTCATCCCGAGATGAACAATCCACTGCGCTTTGGTGAACAGGGGCGTGGCTTTCTTCTTCCCTGTGCGACCTTCCCCGTCAAGATCGAAAACGATGTGTTTCCCCACGCGGCGCACGCCGGCAATGCGCTTTCCCTCGAGAGTGCGCACCATTTCTCCGGCCGGCGATTTCAATGGCTCAGGCTTGGAACCTAGCCATACGGATTCAATCTGGTCGCCGGTAACCCGCTTATCGAGCCCGCGAGCAATGGTTTCTACTTCAGGAAGTTCAGGCATGAGAAAACAGTCTACAGTCGACTGTCATTAATCGTCAGCCGGTTGCATTTGGCCAACGACGAACGACCAAAGACCAATGACTCGCGAGCGATTGCCCGTCCACAGCCTCGCAAGGTATCATTTGGGGTACACATCTTCTTCGTTTACCCCAGTCATTCAGCAGCCGCGCAGTTTACCTGCGGCAAGGGTGTGTGCGACCCCGCATTGCGGTCGAGGACGACCGCTCATTCTGTTCCTCGGAGTTGGCATTGAAGAAGGGTAAGACTGCGGTTATCGTAGGCGCCCAATGGGGCGATGAAGGCAAAGGCAAGATCGTCGACGTCCTGTCGGAAAGCTTCCCCATCGTGGCTCGCTATGCCGGAGGCCACAACGCCGGACACACTGTCATCATCGATGGCAAAAAGTTTGTTTTGCAGCTGATTCCCTCGGGAGTCCTTCGCCCCGGCTGTCGCGGTGTGATTGGCAATGGTGTGGTTCTCGATCCCATCGCGCTGCTGAAGGAAATCTCGAAGCTGCGCGAGATGGGCGTCGCCATCGACGGCAATCTTTTCATCAGCAACCGTGCGCAGGTGATTTTGCCCTATCACCGCATGATTGAACTCGCCGCCGAGAACGCCCCGGGCCGCGTCAAGATTGGCACCACATCGCGAGGCATCGGCCCCGCGTACGAAGACAAAATGGGACGCCGAGGCCTGCGCGTCGCCGATCTGCTTGACCTCGCTTTGCTTAAGACTCACATCGAGAATGCGGTGCACGAGAAGAACATGATCGCGCACGCCTTGTTCAACACTGAGCCGCTCGATGCTGACAAGATGTATCACGAATATGCCGAGGCCTCGAAGCAGATCGCGCCCTTCGTTTGCGATACTGCCGTTTTTTTGAACAAGGCCCTGGCAGACGGTGAGTCGGTCATGTTCGAGGGCGCACAAGGCACCATGCTCGACATCGATCATGGGACCTATCCGTTCGTGACCTCCTCGAGCGCAACCTCGGGCGGCGCGGTCACCGGGACCGGCGTGGCCCCTACCGCGATCGACACGGTGATTGGAATCACCAAGGCCTACTGCACTCGCGTGGGAGGCGGTCCCTTCCCCACTGAAGCTCTCGATGCCGTCGGTGATCAGATTCGCGCCCGCGGCAATGAGTTCGGCGCCGTTACCGGACGTCCTCGCCGTTGCGGATGGTTAGACTTGCCTCTATTGCGCTACGCTGGCATGATTAACGGCATTTCCTGGTTGGTAGTCACCAAGCTTGACGTGCTGGACGAGTTGACCGAAATCCCGATCTGCGTGGCTTACAAGATTAACGGCAAGCAGACGGCCGAAATTCCAGCTCAAGCGAGCGGCTACGACCAGATCGAGTGCATCTATAAGACGATGCCTGGCTGGCGAACATCGACGGAAGGTATTACGGAACTCGAAAAGCTGCCAAAGGCCGCGCGCGAGTATCTGGCGTTCTTAGAAAAGGAAAGCGGGGCACGCATTGGCATGGTGTCGACGGGACCGGGCCGGGAACAAACAATGGTGACGAAAGACTTCGCAAGCGAGCTCAAGATTGCGGATCTCAAGAGCTGAATCAACTACAAGAGCTGAATCAACTAATCGAGGAGCGGACGGAGTGGAACGATGGTAGTTCTAGCGGTGACTTGGATGGCGAAGGTAGGCCACGAAACAGAAGTAGCAGGAATTTTTTCGAAGCTTACAGAAGAATCCCGAAAAGAGCCGGGCTGTGTGACCTACCAGGTGCACCGCCACAAAACCGAGCCGCGCCGCTTCTTCATCTACGAACTCTACAAAGATGACGCCGCGCTCGAAGCACACCGCGCCGCGCCGCACTTCCTGCAATACGCTCGCAAGGAACTCCCTAAAATCGCCGAGCGCACCGAGGGAAATTTGTACGAGCCGCTGGGATAGTCGTCTAGGTCTTATCGGCCATCAACACGCCGCCCGAAGCGTAGCTCTCTCTGGAAACCTCTACGAATGTCACCACGATGGCCTCGCGCTTCGCGCCTGCTTCCTCCACCATGGTGTCGGTAATGCGCTTGGCGATCTTGCGTTTCTGATCGGCCGTGCGGCCCTGCAGCATGGTTACCTGAACTAGAGGCATAAGAAACGTGCTCCGTTGGGAAGTCTCAGGAACCCGGTCCCCAAGAACTGGGAACCGAGAACTGAGAACTATTTCGCTAATTCGTATCCTGCAAAGAAAAAGCTCAACTCAAAGCGCGCGGTATCTTCCGCGTCCGAGCCGTGAATCGCATTGAATTCAATATTGCTCGCCCACTTCTTGCGGATCGTTCCCTCTTCCGCATTCGCAGGATTCGTTGCTCCCATCAGCTTTCGCAGATCGGCGATAGCGTTTTCCTTCTCCAGCGCCAAAACCACGATCGGCCCGCTCGACATGAAATCCGTCAGCGAGTTGTAGAACGGACGGCTCGCATGCACCGCATAAAACTGCTCGGCCTGATGCTTCGAAATTTCGAGCATCTTGATGGCAAGAATGCGGAAGTTGTTTTTCTCGAACTGCTCAATAATATCGCCGATGGCATTCTTCTTCACGGCATCAGGTTTAACGATGGTAAGAGTGCGTTGCAGAGTCTTCATAGTTAGTCATTGGTCCTTGGTTGTTCGTCGTTGAATTTTTCTCGGTGCTGGCTACGCCTTCGCTGTAACTCCCATGGCCGCCACGCACGTCTCGCCGATCTCAGCCGGAGACTTCGCCACCCGAATGCCAGCAGCTTCCATCGCTTTAATCTTCTCGGCCGCAGTTCCCTTGCCACCGGAAATAATGGCGCCCGCATGCCCCATGCGGCGTCCCGGAGGCGCGGTCTGTCCCGCAATGAAGCCAACCACGGGTTTCTTCATGTGCGACTTCACAAACTCCGCCGCGGTTTCTTCGGCATCGCCGCCGATTTCGCCGATCATAATGACCGCCTCAGTCTGCGGATCGCGGTTGAACAGATCAAGCGCATCTACGAAGTTCGTGCCGATAATCGGATCGCCGCCAATGCCGATCGCCGTCGATTGTCCGATACCGCGGGTTGTTAGCTGATAGACCGCTTCGTAGGTCAATGTGCCCGAGCGCGAGACAATGCCAACCGGTCCTTCCCGGTGAATGTGCCCCGGCATGATGCCGATCTTGCACTTGCCCGGCGAAATAATTCCCGGGCAATTTGGACCGATCAGCCGCGAGCGCCGGTTCTGCAAGAACTCCCAGGCACGAACCATGTCAAGCGTCGGAATGCCCTCGGTGATGCACACGATCAATTCGATCTCGGCATCGGCCGCTTCCATGATGGCGTCCGCGGCATACTGGGGTGGAACAAAGATGACCGAAGCATCCGCTCCAGTCTTATCTACGGCCTCCTGCACGCTATTGAAGATGGGCCAGCCCTCGTGAGTCGTCCCCCCTTTGCCGGGCGTCACTCCGCCGACGACCTTGGTCCCATACTCCGCGCAGGCCTTGGCATGAAACGTGCCTTCCCGCCCCGTCAATCCCTGCACAATCACTTTCGTATTTTTATTAACCAGGATTGCCATATATGACTCTCTTCTTTAGATGTTTCCCGGTGCCCGGCACTCGGTACTAATTACTGTTAGCAGCTGCGACTACCTTCTCCGCCGCATCTTTCATCGTGTCCGCAACAATAAAACTCAACCCCGAGGACTTCAGGATCTCGCGGCCCTTCTCGACATTGGTTCCTTCCAACCGCAAAACAATCGGCAGCTGGATATGAGTCTTGTTGGCCGCCTCGACAATTCCATTCGCCAAGGTGTCGACGCGCAGGATACCGCCGAAAATATTGATCAGCACCGCCTTCACATTCTTGTCGCTGAGCAGGATTTCAAACGCGTGCGTCACTTGTTCGGCATTGGCGCCCCCGCCAACATCGAGAAAGTTCGCAGGCATACCCCCGGCGTACTTGATGATGTCCATGGTCGCCATCGCCAGTCCGGCTCCGTTCACCATGCAACCCACGTTTCCGTCGAGCTTAATGTAGTTCAGACTGTACTTCGAGGCTTCGACTTCGAGCGGATCTTCTTCGGTGATGTCGCGTAACTCGCGAATATCCGGATGCCGGAACAGCGCGTTGTCATCAAAGTTGATCTTGGCGTCGAGAGCGAACAAGCGTCCGTCGGTGCAGCTGATAAAGGGATTGATCTCGACCAGCGAAGCATCGGTATCGAGAAACGCGCGATACAGACCAGTCAAGAACTGAACTGCGGGATTGATCTGCTGCGGCTTTAGTCCGAGACCAAATGCAATCTTCCGCGCCTGGAAGGGTTCGAGGCCCATGCCCGGATCAATGTGCTGCTTGAAAATTGCCTCGGGCTTCTCGGCGGCAACCTGCTCAATGTCCATTCCGCCTGCCGCCGACGCCATGAAAACCGGCTTGGCCTCGGCGCGATCGAGAAGGATGCCGAGATAAAGCTCTTTCTCGATCGGCAATGTTTCTTCGATCAGCAACCGGCGGACAATTCGTCCTTCGGGCCCAGTCTGATGCGTGATCAGTTTCATGCCTAGCATTTTGCCGGCAATCTCGCCCGCCTCGGTGGCCGACTTGGCAATCTTCACGCCGCCGCCCTTGCCCCGGCCGCCGGCGTGAATCTGCGCTTTGATGACCACGCCGCTGGCGCCGTTCGAGAGCAATTCCTTCGCCGCGCTCTCGGCTTCTTCCTGACTTGTCGCCATGTGGCCGCGCGGCACGTTTACGCCGTACTTCTTTAAGATGGCTTTACCCTGATACTCATGAATTTTCATAAATGATTTCCAAACTCAGTCGTTAGTCGCTGGAAAAATCCAACTGGCTAGCAATCACGGATCCCGGAGGGGCCTTTGGCTTGCGGCTTTCCAACAGCAGGCAGCAAACCATTGATTCTATAGAAGGGCATCTGATAGGGCAAACGAATCACGTCACACGGAGGAGTGATCGAACGCCTTGCAACAATCCAAGCATTCTCAAGACAAAAAACGATGCTACCCTAAGCCCGAATGATCCTCGACGCCCTCCATCGCATCGCCAATCACCGCGAATCGCTGAATCGCGAAGAAGCCCGCGCGGTCATGTCGGAAGTCCTCACTGGACAGTGCACCGACGCTCAGATCGCCGCCCTGCTCGTTGCTCTGCACATGAAGGGAGAAACCGTTGAAGAAATCGTGGGCTTCGCCGAAGCCATTCGCTCGGCCGCCGCTCCGCTCCCCATACACGAAGATTCCAGCCTCTACGTGAGCGGCACTGGACGCGACGCACTCGTCGACACCTGTGGCACAGGTGGTGACACCAGCGGAACCTTCAACATCTCGACGGCAACTGCGCTCGTCGTTGCAGGCGCGGGGGTGCGCGTAGCTAAGCACGGCAATCGCAGCGTGACGTCAAAATGCGGATCGGCCGATGTAATGGAGGCGCTCGGCGTAAACATCAATTTGCCTCCGGCCCGTATGGTGGCGTGCCTCGAGGAAGTCGGCATCGCGTTTTTATTCGCGCCCGCAATGCATTCCGCCATGAAATATGTGCAACCGGCGCGGCGCGAGCTTCGTTTGCGAACTGTGTTTAACCTGCTCGGACCGTTGACGAATCCCGCGCAGGCTTCCGCGCAAGTGGTCGGGGTGTACTCCCTCGATCTGGTCGAGAAGGTCGCCGAAGCACTCAGCATGCTGGGACTGCATCGCGCCCTCGTTGTCCACGGACTCGACGGCCTCGACGAAATCACGATCACCGGTCCCACGCGAATTGCTGAGGTGCGAGAAAGCGTTGTTCGAACTTACGAAGTGACTCCGGAAGAGTTTGGAATGAAGCGCTCGGGCCTGGAAGAGATTTCGGGAGGAGATGCTGCGGAAAATGCCGCCATCATCCGCGAAGTTTTACGCGGGAAAAAATCTGCAAGACAGGATGTAGTTCTGCTGAATGCAGCCGCGGCTCTAGTCGCTTCAGGAAGAGCCGATCACTTTCGGGACGCGCTCCCCCTGGCTGCAAAATCCATCGACTCCGGTGCCGCGGCCAATAAACTGGAAGCGCTCATCCGCTTCACTAATTCGTGATTTTTCCCGCGGCCTTCTTCAAGCGCTCAATCTGCTCGAGATGATTCTCTCCATGTACCGACATCATTCGCACCAGATCCTCAACTTTGACATCTGCCTTGCGTTCGGGATGGTAGGCTGACTTTTCCAGATCTTCCGGCTTCAACTTGCGCAGCAATTGCAGGTTGGCATGACGCGCGATTCCATAAAATGCTACCAACTCCACCAGTGAAGACTTCAGGTAGTGCAGGTTCTTTGCCCACGCATCCTGATCGATCGGAGAAATCACCGGCTTGCTGTCAGCCAGCATCTGGCGCATGCGATACGAGTAGAGCACTTCCATATCGGCAAGATGACCAAGAATCTCGAGAATGCACCATTTATCGGGCGCCGGCTTGAAACGCAAAACCTTTTCAGACAAACCCGACACCGCAGCCGCAATCTGTTTCGGACTCTTGTCTCCTGCTTCGATGTGTTTCTTCAGTTCGGCTTCATTCATAAGAATTCCTCGGTCATTGGATGGCCCTATTTAGCGGGCACTTCAACCTTGAACGTATTGTTGCTCAAATCGCTCTCCGGAACGCTGCCGTCATTGACGATGACTTGCTGCGGGGCTGCAGGAGCTTCGATTCGAATTGAATTCTTGGACTTCGCCCGTACTTCCAACCGTTTCGTCACGTCAAGGCTTCCGACTTTCAACGTAACCGGAACCTCAGCCCCAGTATTCCCCAGGTTTTCGACAGTCACCGTAATCACGTACCCTCCACCCACGGTTGGCCGAGGAAACGCCGACTCCACGCGGAAATCCGGCAGGCCTCGCTCGCGATAAACCCAATCGTCGAAGAACCACTCCAGATCGCGCTTCGTCTCCGCCGCCACGAGATGCTGCACGTAAGCCGGATCTTTGTCTTCGTCCGGACGGTACGCCGCTAGCGCCTTCTTGAGGGGCAACTCACCAATCATGTCACGCAACATCCACCACACATACATCGCCTTGCCGCGATATAACTCGGGGATGCTCGTCCGGATGAGCGACTCATCCGTCGCCGCATTCGGATTCTTTGCCTCCTCAATCGACTTCTCGGTCTCCCCGACTCCAGCGCCGTACAGGCCCATGAACTCAATCGCCGCCGCGCGCCCTCCCAATTGCTCGCGATAGACAGCTTGCGCAAAATGACCCAAGCCTTCGTAGATCCAAAGTCGCGGAGAAGGAAACGCGGCATGCGTTAACTGATGCACCGCCGTCATCTGCAAAAGCCGGGCGTCGGTCTTGGCGCTCAGTGGCGTTAACAACGCGCTCCCGTCTTCAAAGGGCGCGGCCTGGGGGTCGCTCACCTGCACGACCTTCGCTTTTTCCTTCGGAGGTCCAAACCAATCCGTCACAAATGATGACGCCAGTTCCGCCGCCAGCGCATAATCTTTCGCAGCATTGTCGTCCCCGGCAAGGTAAGCAATGCTGGTGTAGCCCTGGCTTTGCAACTCCTCGTAGTCGCCGATCGCAAACGCCGGTACTTCGTTTCCGAAGCGCGTTAGGTGGAAAGCCGACGTCTTCTCTTCGTCTGTCGCGTCTTTCGATGCTGCTACCGGCTCTCCGCTGAACCACAGCCGCTGCCCGGGAGTGGCCTGGAACGTTACCGACATCGCGCTGTCGAAGTTTCTCGCCTTCCACCTGCCCACGGTTTCGAAGACGCTATTCCCCTCCGAAAGGCTCGCCGACTCCGTCGCTACCGGATACCACACCACGTAGCCGATTCCGCGCACCGCCGTAAAGGGTTTGCTGATCTGATCCCAATCGCTATGTTTCGCGCCTTCCTTGGGCAGCCCGATGCGCGTCAGCCGCGTGGCATCCAGCGGAATGACACCTTCGTAGCCGACTTCCAATTCGACCGTTGCCTTCGGAGGAATCGCATTCGCCAGCGTGACGATCGCCTCTGACAAGCTGCCCGTGTGATCGATGTCCGAGGCGTAGGGCTGCGAGACAAACTGAACCGGCTTGCCGTTCGCCTGAATCGACCGCCAGTTAAGCGAAGAAGAGATTTGCAGCGAAAGGTTTTTCTGTGGAGCGGAAGAATCGTTGCGCAGCGTGATCTTTCCCCGCACGCCTAACCGCTGCTGCTCCGGTTCGACCCGCACACCCAAATCGTAGTTGGTGAAAGTGAACGCCTCACGATCGAGAGCGATGCCAAGGGAAGAATAGAGCAGGCACAAGACAATGAATTGGACTCGAACCACACCCAAAACAAATCGCTTCATGAGGTTCCCTGAAGCCCGACGCCTGAAGCCCGATGCCCCTTCCTTCTCTGCCGCACGATCTCGTACAACACCACCCCCGCGGCCACCGACACATTCAGGGACGAAATCTTCCCCAGCATAGGGATCGACACCAGGAAATCGCATTTCTTGCGCACCAGGTCGTGCACCCCCTTGCCCTCGGCGCCCAGCACGATCGCGCAGTCCATGTTGTAGTCGAGTTCGTCGTAGGTCTTCGTGCCGCGTTCATCCAGCCCGACGACCCAGATGTTCTTTTCCTTCAACTCTTCCACGGTGCGGGCAATGTTTGTCACTTTTGCAATGGGAAGATATTCGCTTGCTCCGGCCGATGCTTTAATCACGGTTGGCGTCACACCGACGGCGCGGCGCTCTGGAATCACGACGCCGTCTGCTCCTGCGGCGTCCGCCGTGCGCAACACCGCTCCCAGGTTATGAGGATCTTCAATTCCATCCAAAAGCACCAGCAAGGTATGTTCCCCGCGCTTTGCCGCGATCACATCATCGAGCTCGTTGTATTGCTTAGACGAAGTGACGGCGACTACGCCTTGATGCGCATTGTTTCCCGCCATGCGATCGAGTTCCGCTCGAGTCAGAAAACGGACGGCGACGCCATTGCGGCGGCATTCGTCCACCACACGTTGCAAGCGCAAATCGTGGCGCTCTTTCGCCACGCCTACCCACTCAAACGCACGCCCGCGCGCCTTCAACGCTTCGGCAACGGCATTGATGCCGTAAATGTAGTTCATGGAGATTTCAGTGTAATGCCTCGGGGCCACCGTAGACGAGCGCGCCCGCATGGATGCTAGACTAAAAGTTTTGTGGGGGTGAGATTTTGCAAGACGTATACATCCTTTCCGCGGTGCGCACGCCCATCGGCAAATTCGGAGGCTCGCTCGCCTCGCAGACCGCTGCCGACATGGGCACTGTGGCCGCCAAGGCCGCGATGGAGCGCGCCGGAGTCCGTCCCGACCAAGCCGAAGAAACGATTTTCGGCAATGCTCGCCAGGCCGGCGGCGGACCCAATCCTGCTCGGCAGATTTCTATCCGCAGCGGCGTTCCCAAAGAAGTCCCGGCTTACACCGTCAACAAAGCCTGCGCGTCAGGGATGAAATCGATCGCGCTCGGATATCAGGAAATCGCTGTCGGAAATCTCGAATGCGTGCTGGCTGGCGGGACGGAATCGATGTCGCGGCTGCCTTACTACCTCGACGGCGCGCGCTGGGGCTATCGTCTTGGCAACCAGGAACTGGTCGATGGCATGTATCGTGACGGATTTTTCTGCCCGATGGCGAAAATGGTGATGGGCGAAACGGCCGAAGTGCTCGCCGAACAATACAAGATCACTCGCGACGAACAGGACGAGTTCGCGCTCACCTCTCAGAGTCGCGCCGCAGTCGCCATCGAAGCTGGGAAATTCAAAGAGGAACTGGTTCCTGTAACTCTCGAGGGCAAAAAAGGCACCCAAACTTTCTCCGCCGATGAACATCCGTTTGTCGGTGCGAATCTGGAAAAACTGGCGAAACTTCCAACCGTATTCTCAAAGACCGGCACCATCACCGCAGGCAACTCGTCCGGCATCACCGATGGAGCCGCCGCCGTCGTCCTTGCGAGCGCGGAATTCGTCAAGAGGAACAATCTGAAACCGCTGGCTCGCGTGATGGCTGTCACTTCCGCTGGCGTGGATCCAAAAATCATGGGCATCGGCCCCGTGCCTGCCCTGCACAAGATGGAGAAGAAGCACAACCTCCGTCTGAATGACTTCGATCTCGTGGAATTGAACGAAGCCTTCGCAGCACAGGTATTGGCCTGCGATCGTGACCTTCATTTCGATCGGGCGAAGCTTAATGTGAATGGCGGGGCAATTGCGCTGGGGCATCCCATCGGATGCACTGGAACCAGAATCACCGTCACGCTTCTTCACGAGATGCTCAAGCGCAAGGCCAAACGGGGCGTGGCAACGCTCTGCGTCAGTGGTGGCATGGGCATGGCACTCGCCCTGGAAAATGTCGCGTAGGGCCTAAATTGACCCCCCTCCCGCCCAGTCCCTATACTCCCTATAGCGGCGTGCGAACGGAGAATCCATGTCTTTATCTGCGGTAATCGTGGATGACGAGCAACTGGCGCGGGACGAACTCGCCTATTTACTCAAAGGTACGGGCGACGTGGATGTCGTGGCCCAGGGAAAAAATGGCGTCGAGGGAGTTAACCTGATCCGGGAGCACAATCCTGATCTCGTCTTTCTCGACGTCCAAATGCCCGGCCTCGACGGCTTCGGCGTCATCAAGAAGCTGCTCGACAAGAAAGTCCCTCTACCCAAAATCGTTTTCGCAACCGCTTTCGATCAATATGCAGTCAAGGCCTTCGAGGTCAACGCCGTCGACTACCTGCTGAAACCCTTCGACAAGAAGCGCGTAGCCCAGTCGGTGCAGAAAGCCAAAGCGAAAATGGAAAGCAGCGCTGCGTCGTCCGACAAGATCGAAACACTGGTCCGCATGTTGGAGTCGCAGAGTTCCCAGCCTGCCAAGGTTCTACTCAAATCGACTGGCCGATTGTTCCTCGTAAATCAAAAAGAAATCTGTTTCGCCTCCATCGAGGATGGTGTCATCTCGGTCGTCACCTCCGGTGCCAACGGCATGGAGGGCCAATCGAACTGCCGCACTCTCGAAGAGTTGCTCGAGAGCCTCGACCCCAATCTGTTCTGGCGGGCGCATCGTTCCTACCTGGTGAACATCAATCGCATCAAGGAAGTCGTCCCCTGGTTTAAAAGCTCTTACCAGTTGCGCATGGATGACAAAAAGCAGACGGAGGTCCCCGTCAGCCGTGCTCAAACCAAGCGGCTACGCGAACTTTTCGGACTTTAGGGGATGTTGCTGGCAACTTTCGTGACTTCACACGGCATCGCACTCGTATCTTGGGGACCGGCCTCGATAACGCTAATCCGTCGTTCATGGCCTTTTAGTCGACCTTCTGACCCTGTTAAAGTTGTAGAATTGATGAAATCTTGTGGGGTAGTTCCAGTTTGATTCGCGGCACGAAAGCACACGATCGCACGGCATGGTTCAGGGCTTTGGCCCTGCTCTGCGTGCTGTTCGTGGGCTTCATCGGATTTGTCCAGGCGAATCACGTCCACTCTGACGACTCTCGTCTTCCCAGTCACGAATGTTCGGTCTGTGCGGTTGCCCACGCTGGGGTTCTGCATCAACTCACATATCGTCCGCTAACTGTCTTTGTTCGTACCGTCCGTATTGTCATCGCGGAAGCCGCGCCTAAGGCTTTGGGATTCTCTTCCTCTCTCTACATCCGTCCTCCGCCGGCAGCCTAGGGTCCTCCCAACAAATCACCACATCGTTTCAGTTGGCTGTCGAACCCTTTTCTATTTCGGAGGAATCAATGTTGGCTTTCTTCAAGAGGTCGGCTCATTCGGCTTTGGTCGTATTTGTTTGTTCAATGCTTGGTCTTTTGGCACATGCGCAGTCCAACTCTGCATCGGTTAGTGGCACAGTGTTAGACCCTTCTGGCGCTGTCGTTCCCAATGCAGCAGTTGAATTACACAACCCGGTAAGCCACTTTGACCGATCCACCACCACGGACAATCGAGGGGACTTCAGCTTCCCTAACGTCCCATTCAATCCCTACCATCTAAGCGTCACCGGTGAGGGCTTTGCTCTTTTCGCGGAGGACATTGAAGTTCGATCCTCCGTACCTGTTGACCTCAAAGTTAATCTCAAAGTGGGCGGATCTTCACAAAGCGTAACCGTCGAAGCGTCGGGAGCCGATCTTCTCGAAAATGATCCGACATTCCATACCGACGTTGATCGCGGCCTGTTCGACAGACTTCCTCTTGAGAGCCAGTCTTCGTCGCTAAGTTCATTGGTGACGCTCGCCACCCCCGGAATCTCAGCTGATTCGAACGGCCTTTTTCATGGGTTGGGAGACCATGCCGAAAACTCTTTCTCCGTCGATGGTCAGCCCATCACCGATCAACAAAGCAAGGTTTTCTCCAATCAGCTTCCGGTTGATGCGGTCGAGTCGATGGAAGTCATCTCGGGAGCGCCGCCTGCCGAATATGGAGACAAGACCAGCATCGTCATCAACGTTACGACGCGTTCGGGTCAAGGCGTCACAACCCCTCACGGTAGCTTGGTCGCTTCCTACGGATCGTTTGGCACTTCCAATGTTGGGTTCAACCTTGCGTACGGGGGCAAGAACTGGGGAAATTTTTTCTCCGCGAACGGGTTGAATAGCGGCCGATTCCTCGACCCGCCGGAATTCGTGGTCATGCACGACAAAGGAAATCAGGAGAATTTCTTTGATCGAGTTGACTACCAGCTATCGACCGCTGATTCTGTTCACTTGAATTTCCAATACACTCGCTCGTGGTTTCAGACTCCGAATCCCTTCGATGCGCAGCTGGCGACGCCTTGGAACGGCGTCGTGGTGGCAAATGGGGGTCTTGACCCCAATGGCAATATCGTTGGACCGACCGACCAGCGCTCGAAAATCAACACTTTTGACATCGCGCCGTCTTGGACGCGACTGATCAATAACAATACCGTTTTTACTCTGGGCGCCTTCGTTCGCCGTGACGCATACAATTACTACCCCAGCGGCAACCCGTTCGCAGATCTGGGACCTGTCAATCTTCAAAGGGAAACGGTGGCTCAGGATCGAACCCTGACCAATGCCGGCCTTCGCTCGGATCTTTCCTATGTCAAGGGAATTCACAACCTCAAGCTCGGAGCCGTCTATGAGCAGACGTTCTTGAATGAGAATGACCACCTCGGAATCGTGGATCCGACGCTAAACGCCCCGTGCCTCGATGCCAACGGCATTCCCGTCTTTGTTGGGAATCCGGGAGTAAACGATCCGGGTAATTGCGCAGGAGCCACAAGCACGAACCCGTTTCTTTATCCAACGCCATTCGTCGCGAATCCCGGCTTCAATTCCCTGCTAGGCTGCTTTGACTTAACTCGGCCAACCCCCTCGGGCAGCGACGGCTGTCTCTCATCTACGAGCGGCTTGTTCACCTTTAACGGTCATACCGATGTCAAGCAACTCGCGCTGTACCTGCAGGACAACATCACCAAAGGAAGCTGGGCCTTGAATCTTGGGCTGCGCAGCGATTTCTACAACGGCTTGACCACGCACAAGGAACTTGAGCCACGTCTCGGCGTTGCCTACAACATCAAGAAAACGAACACCATCCTGCGCGTCTCCTATGCGCGGGTGCTGGAAACCCCTTTTAACGAGAACTTGGTGCTCTCCAACAACGGGTGCGGCAACCCGGTTTTAAATCCTCTTCTCGGCTGCACGGTGTCAGGGATTACGCCGTTTGCTCCGGGCTGGCGCAACGAGTTCCACGCGGGCCTGCAGCAAGCGTTCGGCAAGTATGTCGTGTTCTCGGGCGAGTACATTTGGAAATATACCCACAACGCCTATGACTTCAGCGTTCTCGGTAACACTCCAATCACGTTTCCCATCGAATGGGACAGATCGAAGATTCCGGGTTACGCTGGGCGCGTGAGCGTGCCAAACTACCACGGATTCTCGGCACTTGCGGTCTTCTCGAGCGTAGCTGCCCGCTTCTTCACTCCTCAGATTGGAGGAGCCGGAGCCGTTCCTTCAGTAGCAGCAGCAGGAGGCTCCACTCCGTTCCGGATCGATCACGACGAAAAGTTCAATCTAACAACTCACCTGCAATATCAGCCGTGGGCGCGGGGTCCCTGGTTCGGCTTCAACTGGCGTTATGACAGCGGTCTCGTCGCCGGAGCCGTCCCCTTCGCCACTGACACCACAACTCCGGTCGACCTCACGGGACTCACGGCCGATCAGCAACTCCAATCGGGACTCACCTGCGGCGGCGTTCGTCCCACGCTCTCCACGCCCTTCACCAGCTGTGCACCTAACCAACTAACCTCAAACCTGGTGAAGATCCCCGCCCCTGGCACGGAGAATGACGACAAGAATCCGCCTCGCATTCAACCCCGTCACCTCTTCGATCTTTCGATCGGAGACGACAATCTTTTCCACCAGGAAAAATACAAGTGGAGCCTGACGCTCACCGCCATCAACCTGACCAACAAGTATGCCCTCTATAACTTCCTTTCCACCTTCAGCGGCACGCACTATGTCACTCCGCGTGCACTCACGGCGGAACTGGGTTTTCACTTCTAGGGAATGCGAAAAAGCGCGGCCGGAGGAGGATCGTTCCGGCCGCAGGGGGCACCGTTCAGACAGCTAGAGCTTCCAGTGCAGTCTTGTTGCGGATCACCAACGTCGAACCTTCCAAGCGGATAAACTCTTTCTTCTTCAGATCGCTCAACAGGCGCGTCACCGTCTCCCGTGACGATCCAATCATTTGCGCCATTTCTTCATGCGTCAGGCTCGAGCGAATCCGGATCTCTCTCTCTGCCTGTACGTCGCCCGGAGTCCATGACAGCAGTAGTCTCGCCAACTTCCCTGCCGACGATCGGGCCAATACCAGATCGTGAATGTCGCGGTATGCCGACTGAAACTCTCGGCTTAACGATTCCGCCGCGCGCAAGCCAAGCTCTCCGTTCCTGCCGATCAGATCGATCAACGCCGAACGCTCCACAAAGTTCACGTGGCAGGGCGCCGACGTCTCAGCCGTCACCTCGTACGCCGTGCCAGAGATCACCGCGCTCAAACCCAGCATATCTCCCGCCTCGGCAATCTTCAGGATCAACACCTTGCCATCACGCGAGGTCGTCGAAAGTTTCACCCGACCCGAACACAGTAAGAATGCACCTCGCGGAACTTGCCCTTCTACAAAAAGCACTGCCCCTCCGGGATAAGTACCAGGATGGCTGGCACTGCTGAACGTCTTCAGCAGCGTTCCCGACATGTTGCAGAACGAATGTTCTTTCCGCAGCTTGCAGTTCAGGCAACTGTCGATAATCTCGAGTCCATAAGGAGTATTCATCGAAACCTCTGAAAGTCCGTCAGCCCTCAATTCACAAGTTGCAGGCGCCGGGGGCAACGGCACTCTCTCGGAGCGGCTTGGCAGTCGCAAATGCCGGGTCTTTGCCAACAAGTCCGCGGCCGCGGCACGCCTCTTCGCATTCGGCGACTTGAGAGCGCGAATCAGTTCCCAACCCGACTGCGTGTCGCCGTACGATTGCCAGCGCTCTCCAAGCAACAAAAGGTCGACCGGCCCTGCGGCTCTCGCGCTCGCGGGCGCACTCGCCATAAGCCCGCCCATTGTCGAAGCGAACCTGGTGAGTCTCAGGGCTGGGTTCACCGCCGCTTCTATCTCGCTTCTACCTTGTATCTGTTCCACCAGAGCACCCATACATCAGCCGCCTTCAGGGATCCGGTCTTGTCCGCTAGGACCTGTGCAGGCAGGCCACCAATCCAGCTCGGCGTCGCAAGGCGCTGCAAACAATGGTGCCTTTAGGTTTCAAATGAGGGACTCAATCCCAGTACGGGTGAGTCCATTCGCCGAGCCAACGGCGCACTGCCGAATTATCGTCAGGTCTCGTAATCGGCGCGGTTGATTCCCAACTTGGACATTCGCGATTGCAGCGTCGTCCGCTTCATACCCAGCCGTACGGCCGCCCCATTCTGACCTGCGATCACTCCTCCGCACTCCCTTAGAATGCGGAGAATATGCTGCCGCTCCACCCGGGTGAGTATGACATCTTGCTCATCGCCCTCCGTGGACGTCAATTCCGCCAGGGAAACTCGCAACACCGAGCCTTCTGTCAAAATCACCGAACGCTCGATGAAGTTCTCCAGTTCGCGCACGTTGCCCAGCCACTTCCATCGCTGCATCGCGTTCATGGCTTCGCTTGGGATGGTCTCGATCGCCTTGTTCATCCGCCGCGAAAACTTTTGTACAAAATACCTGACTAGGAGCGGAACATCCCTGGGACGATCGCGCAACGGCGGCACGACGATGGGAAAAACGTTGAGCCGGTAAAACAAGTCGCTGCGGAATTGCTTTTCAACCACACTCTTCATCAGGTCTCGGTTCGTAGCTGCGATCAATCGAATGTTTACCTTGATTGTCCGCGTGCTCCCCAGTCTCTCGAACTCCTGGTCCTGCAACACTCTGAGCAGTTTGGGCTGCAATTCCAAGGGAATCTCTCCCACTTCATCCAGGAAAAGCGTGCCCTTGTCCGCCAATTCCAGCCGTCCCACCTTTTGCGAAATTGCGCCCGTAAATGCGCCTTTCTCGTGTCCAAACAACTCGCTCTCCAGCAAGCCGGTGGGGATGGCCGCACAGTTCAGCTTGATAAAGCTGGCGTTGTGTCGCGAACTCATGCGATGGATCGCCCGGGCCACCAATTCCTTCCCCGTCCCCGTCTCACCCAGCACCAGAACCGTCGAATCCGTGGGAGCGACGGTCTTTACCTCCGTTAGAACCCTTTTCAGGGGAGCACTTTCCCCGACGATCTCTTCAAAGTTCATCTCCGTGCGGATCTCGTCTTCCAGATACAGCTTCTCTTCCGTTAAACGGTTCTTTAGCTGGGCGATCTCGGTATAAGCACGAGCGTTGTCGAGCGAGATGGCGATTTGTGCCGCCACATGCGCTAGCAAGTCATGATCGCGGTCGGAAAACGCGTGCTTTTGTTTGCTCCCAATATTCAGCACGCCGATTGACCCCTTCTGCGTTAGTAAAGGAATAGATAAGATCGATCGAATTCCCGCACGCAGCAGCCTGTCGGCAAAGCGGCTGCCCAACTGCGCCAGGTCCCGCTCGTCCCAGGAAACCGCCTTTCGCGAAACAAACGCCTTTGCGGAAATCGACTGCTCCGGTGGAATCCATTCTCCACTCGCGCCCAGAAGATGACTCTCGGGCGCGGCCAGAACGTATCCCTTCATTCCTGGCTTTTCGGGATCATAAATTCCGACTCCGGCAAAATCGTGGGCCAGCACGCGGCTTACCCTCGACGAAATAGTCGGTAGTAAAGAGTCGATATCGAGGCTGGAAACCAGGCTGCGGTTTACCTCCAGCAGCGTGTGCAACCGCTCTCGTTCCTCTTCCAGAGCTTGCCGGGTTAATGAGTTCTCGATGGCGAGCGCCGCTAGTCCTGCTACCCGCCGCAACAGGCGGACATCTTTTTCTCCGTATGCATTCGGCCGCAAACTCGCTAGTCCCAGTGCTCCCAGGCGCCTCTGTGCGGTTGTGAGTGGCGATACGCAGTAAGAGCGCAACCCTTTTTCACGCATCATGGTAAATAGCATCGGGAACCGGCTTTCGACATCCAGGTCCGGAAAAATCAGCGCTTGCTGGTTCTCCCACACCCAACCGCTAGGTGTGTCATGGACCGCCATCTCCACGGGCAGCGACATTTCTGCACCCGCCCAGATATGGAGGCGCATTTGATTTTGCTTGGGATCGTGTAGGGAAAAATTTGCGAAGTCGAACGTCGCTACTTCGCGTAGCCGCCCGCTGAGTTCTTCAAACAACTCCGGCAGGCTGCCGTGGTGGACCATCAGGTCCGCCATCTCCAGCAGGGCTTCGTAGCGTCGTAAATCGGCGTCACCATCAAAGAAACGGTTAGGGGCCATGCACAACACATCGCGGGTCCGCTTCCCCCTCGAAAAAGCAGACCACTCCCTTCGGCCAGTAGTGCGAGGATAGTAAGCCCACATTCGCTTGCGTCAAGATACTTTTTTTCCCTGTTCGGTTTTCAGAACGGAGCTTGTCACTTTCCATGACGGTCCATCCGAATCCTGACCTTTCAGTCAGTATTCCTCGTATAATTTTGACTATGGCTCGTGGATGGGAGAGCAAGGCGGTCGAGCAACAGCAGGACGAAGCGACAAGGTCGTCCAGTCCTCCAAAGCAGTCATTTTCTCCGGAAGAGGCCATCAAGCAGCGGCAAAGGCAGGGACTTACACTCTCCCGTCAGAACGTCGTTCAACAATTACAACGGGCCAAAAATCCGGCCCATCGGCAGATGCTCGAGAGCGCCCTCGCCGACCTCGACGCGCAACTTTCCCGCCTGCCCTAGTTCCCACCCAATCTTCCTGACGTATAATGGCGCTAATTCCCATGAAAGCTTACGTTTACGTCTCGCTGAAGAAGAGTGTGCTCGACCCCCAAGGCAAGACCATCCAAGGTGCCCTTAAAAAGATGGGTTACCAGGGTTTGCAAGAGGTGCGTCAGGGAAAGTATTTCGAGATTACACTCAATGGAGGGTTAACCCGAACCGACGCTCAGGCGGAGGTCGAGCGCATCGCCCGCGAAGTGCTCACCAACCCGGTCATCGAAGAATTCCGGTTTTCCCTGGAAGAGTAGCGCCGCTGTCCCGCCGATCATCGTTGGCTGTTGAAAGTAGCGCCGGCGTCCCGCCGGCCACGGTGAGTTTAGCCCCTGGTGGTTGGAAGAATAGCGTCGGCGGAAACAAAAGTGGTGCGGGGCCTTTGGCCTGCATTCGCCGTCAAGAGATTTTGGGTTTTATCCCCTGAGGCCCACCGAACCAGGAGAGCATATGTGCGGTATTGTCGGCTACGTTGGAAAAAAGCGCGTCGTCCCGGTCATCATTGAAGGTCTGCGCCGCCTCGAATATCGCGGCTACGACTCCGCCGGCATCGCGGTCGCTGGCAACGGCGCCGGTCTCCAGATCCGCCGCGCGGAAGGCAAGCTGCGCAACCTCGAAGAGGTCATCCGCCTCAAGCCGCTCGACGGCACTTACGGTATCGGCCACACCCGCTGGGCCACCCACGGACGCCCCACCGAAGAGAACGCCCATCCCCATCGCGATTGCACCGGCAAAATCGTCGTCGTCCACAACGGCATCGTCGAAAATTATCTGTCGCTGAAAAAGAAACTCATCGAGGAAGGCCACAAGTTCACTACCGAGACGGATACGGAAGTGATTGCGCATCTGGTGGAGCGCTATCTCTTTCAGACCGGCAACGGACACCGTCCTTCCCTCGAAGAAGCCGTGCGCAAAACGGTCCGCGAACTGACCGGCGTTTTCGCCCTTAGCGTCATCTGCGTTGACGACCCCGACAAAATCGTCGCTGCCCGCAATGGGCCGCCCGCTGTCATCGGCCTCGGCAAAGACGAGTATTTCGTGGCTTCCGACGTCCCCGCGATTCTCTATCACACGCGCGACTTATTCTTCCTCGCCGACGGAGACCTTGCGGTCATTACACCGGACGGCGTGCAACTCACCGATTTCCATGGCAACCCCATCGTTCGCCAGGTGCAGCACGTGACCTGGGATCCGATCATGGCCGAAAAGGGTGGCTTCAAGCATTTCATGCTCAAGGAGATTTTTGAGCAGCCACGCTCCGTGCGTGACACCACTCTGGGACGCATCTCGCAAGACACCGGTCACATCTTTCTCGACGAAATGGAAATCACCGAGGCAGAATTCCGGGCCGCGCAGAAAATCAATATCGCCGCCTGCGGCACCAGTTGGCACGCCGGACAAGCCGGCAAGTTCATGATCGAGCGTCTCGCCCGCGTTCCTGTCGAAGTCGACTACGCCAGCGAGTGGCGCTACCGCGACCCCATCGTCGGGCCAAACACCATTACCATGGTGATTTCACAGTCTGGAGAAACCGCCGACACCATCGCCGCGCAGCGCGAAGCTAAAGCCAAAGGATCAAAGACGCTCGCCATTTGCAACGTTGTCGGATCGATGATCACGCGCGAAGCCGCCGGAACCATCTACACCCACGCGGGACCAGAAATTGGCGTCGCTTCCACGAAGGCTTTTACTGGGCAATTGACCGCGCTTTACTTGTTCTCGCTCTATCTCGCGCAAGTGCGCGGAGCAATGACCCCAGAGCAAGCGAAAGCTGCTGTCCACGAACTCACGCTCATTCCAGGAAAGCTCGAGCAGTTGCTGACCCACGACGAGGCTTGCGAAGCCCTAGCAAAAGAATATGTGCGTTCGCAGGATTTCCTGTTTTTAGGACGCGGTATCCACTACCCCATCGCTCTGGAAGGCGCGCTGAAGCTGAAAGAAATTTCTTACATCCATGCGGAAGGCTATCCCGCGGGAGAGATGAAGCATGGGCCCAACGCTCTCATCGATGAAAATCTTCCGGTCGTGATCATCGCCACTCGCGACAAAAACGACGAGCTGTCGATGACCCGTTACGAGAAGACTTGCTCAAACTTGAAGGAAGTGAAAGCGCGATCCGGAATTGTCATCGCGATCGCCACTGAGGGAGACGAAGAAATCAAAGAGGCCGCCGACCACGTGATCTATGTTCCGGCCGCTCCCGAAGAACTGCTGCCGATCCTCGAAATCGTTCCGTTGCAACTGCTGGCCTACCACATCGCCGTCCGCCGTGGCTGCGACGTAGACCAACCCCGCAACCTCGCCAAATCAGTCACGGTGGAATAACGAACCCCGGGTGCCCCATCTTTGTCGCGCTTTTTGCGACAAAGGTGGGATTCCGAAAAGCCGGCAGCAGGGGCTTTATCTCCTCTTCTTCTGTAACTCCATCCACTCCCGCAACGCCCGGTTGATCCGAGTCTGATACCCCCGCCCACCCTTCTTGAACCAATCGATCACGTCTGCATCCAGCCGCACCGTAATTGGCTGTTTGATGGGCCGGTAGAATGACTTTACCCTTTCCCATCCCGTTTTCGGCTTGTCTTCTACCACAACCCGCTGAGTCCGTATTCTCCGTGTTTTGGCCGGCTTGGACGCTTTCTTCATTCTTTTCATCGAATGTACCTTCTCGTACGTACAAATTAACACACACAGAGTATTCCGCATGCGACAGTACGCCGATCTGTAAGCTCCTGCGACCCCATCGGACGATTTATCATCCAAAAAGCATGGCTCTTCAGACCTATACCGCCCAACTCTCTCGCTCTCTGGCACTTTCGGAGGCCACCAAGCACCTTGAGTTCGTGGTGCCTTCGGTATCGCATTTCGGATTCGTAGCCGGACAGTGGCTGTCATTCAAAGCCTACAAGCCCGACGGCGAAGAGATCACCCGCGCCTATTCGATCGCTTCCGCGCCGGATGACTCCAGCAAGTTCGCACTTTGCCTGAACCGCGTGCAGGATGGATTCATGTCGAACTTCCTCTGCGACATGAAAGAAGGAAGCGAACTCGCGTGCCAAGGCCCATTCGGCAACTTCATCCTGCGTCCACCCATGCGCGACACGATTCTGATCGCCACCGGCACCGGCATTGCGCCTTTCCGCTCAATCCTGCAGTGGCTGTTTCACGCCAGTGAAGTGCGGCACGATAATCATCAGATATGGCTGGTCTTTGGCAGCCGCTTCGAAAAAGACATTTACTATCACCAGGAATTTCTCGATCTCGCCTCAAAGCATGACAACTTTCACTACCTGCCAACGCTCAGTCGCGGCGATGAAAATTGGAAGGGCCTGCGCGGATACGTCCAGGAGCACGTACCCGGCATCGTGGGCGAGCGCACCGGCATGCATGCATACATCTGCGGACTGAAGAAAATGATTACTGCCAATCGTGATCTGCTCAAAGACCTGGGCTGGGACAGGAAGTCGATCATCTACGAAGCCTACGATTGAAGCTGTGAATATTTTCTTACACTGCTGCTGACCTCAATCGACTAAGATCATCGGCAACTTTTGGCTCTTGTGGGGAGCCACGGCCCCGTTCCACATTTCTCCCCTGACGGAGGTCCCCGTGAGTCTCACCAAACGTGCTGCTGCGGAATTTTTCGGAACTTTTTGGCTGGTCTTCGGAGGCTGCGGCGCTGCGATCTTCGCCGCCGCTTTCCCTCAACTTGGCATTGGCTTTCTCGGAGTAGCTCTCGCCTTCGGACTTACTCTGCTTACGATGGCCTTCACCATCGGACATATCTCCGGTTGCCACATCAATCCCGCGGTCTCGATTGGTCTAGCTTTCGGTGGGCGCTTCCCTTTCGCTGAATTGATTCCTTACATCGTCGCCCAGGTTCTCGGAGGGATCGCAGCGGCCGGTATGTTGCTGCTCATCGCCAGCGGCAAGGAAGGCTTTTCCGTGGCCGCAGGATTTGCCAGCAACGGTTATGGAACCCGATCTCCCGGCGGATACTCGCTGATGGCATGCTTCGCCGCTGAGGTGGTGCTGACATTCTTTTTCCTGTTCATCATCATGGGCGCGACCGACAAACGCGTGACCCCGGGCTTCGCTCCGATTCCGATCGGCCTGGGCTTAACGCTGATTCATCTGGTGGGCATTCCGATCACGAATCTGTCCGTGAACCCGGCACGAAGCACGGGACCGGCGCTCATCGCTGGAGCGGCCGCACTCAGTCAGCTATGGATGTTCTGGGTCGCGCCGATCATTGGAGGCATTCTGGGAGCAGTAACCTATCGAGGGGTAGCGGAGCCATAGACACGGAGCCATGGGGGCGGGCGCCCTCGCCCGCCCAGCCGCGGAATCCGCGCAGCTGAAGCGTGAAGTGTCCGGCAACTAAAACAAAACAATCGGCTTACTCGCCGTCAGAGAATCCTGAAATCCCTGCATCCCTATGCGTTTAAACCACATCTAATTCCTTGACAACGATTGACTCAAGTCTTATCATGCGATCGTCAACAATCACAATTGCATTGATTGTAAAGCACTTATAAGTTTCAGGAGGAGCCAGATATGGCCAAAATTATTGGAATTGACTTGGGAACCACCAACTCCGTAGTAGCGGTGATGGAGGGTGGCGAGCCCAAGGTCATCCCTAACGAGGAAGGTGGGCGGACTACCCCTTCGGTAGTCGGGTTCACCAAGACCGGCGAGCGGTTGGTAGGGCAGGTCGCTAAGCGGCAGGCGATTACCAATCCCGAAAACACGGTCTATTCGATCAAGCGGTTCATGGGACGCCGTTTCGACGAAGTGCAGGAAGAAATCAAGATGGTCCCTTACAAGGTCGTGCAGTCAGGCGATCACGTTGCCGTGCTGGCGCAGGGGAAGGAATACACCCCGCCGCAGATCTCGGCGATGATTCTGCAGAAGCTGAAGAAGGCGGCGGAAGACTATCTCGGTGAGAAAGTGACCGATGCGGTCATCACCGTGCCGGCGTACTTCAATGACGCGCAACGCCAGGCCACCAAAGACGCAGGCAAGATTGCCGGCCTTGACGTCAAACGCATCATCAACGAGCCCACGGCGGCAGCATTGGCCTACGGACTCGATAAGAAGAAGGACGAAACCATCGCGGTCTATGACTTCGGCGGCGGAACCTTCGATATTTCGATTCTCGAAGTCGGCGAAGGCGTGATCGAAGTGAAGGCCACCAACGGTGATACTCACCTGGGCGGCGACAACCTCGACCAGCGCATCGTTGACTGGTTGATCGACGAATTCAAGAAAGACGAAGGCCTCGACCTGCGTGGCAAGGGCAATGAGATGGCGTTGCAGCGTCTGCGGGATGCAGCCGAGCGCGCCAAGATCGAGCTCTCGACCACGATGGAGACGGAAATCAATCTGCCCTTCATCACGGCCGATGCCGCCGGTCCCAAGCACCTGGTCAAGAAACTGACCCGGGCGAAGCTGGAATCGATGGTGGAAGACATCGTTCAGCGCTCGGTTGGTCCTTGCAAGCAGTGCATGAAGGACGCCGGCGTCGATGCCTCGAAGATCAACGAAGTCGTATTGGTCGGCGGACAGACGCGTATGCCGCGAATTCAGGCGATCGTGAAAGAACTGTTCGGGAAAGAGCCGCATCGCGGCGTGAATCCCGATGAAGTGGTTGCGATCGGCGCGGCGATTCAGGGTGGCGTACTGGGCGGCGAAGTAAAAGACCTGCTGCTGCTCGACGTGACTCCGCTGACGCTCTCGATTGAGACGTTGGGCGGCGTGGCGACGCCAATGATTCCGCGCAACACGACCATTCCGACCCGCAAGACGGAAACGTTCTCGACCGCAGCCGACAGTCAGACCTCGGTCGAAGTCCACGTGCTGCAGGGCGAACGCCCCATGGCGGCGCAGAACCGCACCTTGGGCAAGTTCCACCTGACCGGGTTGCCCCCGGCTCCGCGTGGGGTGCCCCAGATCGAAGTGACGTTCGACATCGATGCCAACGGCATTCTGAACGTAACCGCGAAAGACATGGCCACGGGCAAGGATCAGAAGATCACGATCACGTCGTCTTCCGGTCTGAGCAAGGAAGAAGTCGAACGCATGGCCAAGGACGCGGACGCGCACTCGGCCGAAGACAAAACCCGGCGCGAAGAGATTGAGTCGCGCAACCAGCTTGACTCGATGGTTTACAGCGTCGACAAGATGCTGCGCGAGCACGGCGACAAGATCTCAGGCTCGGAGCGTGGCGATGTCGAAAACGCAGTGGCCGACGCCAAGAAGGCATTGGAAGGCGGCGACAAGGCGGCGATGGACTCGGCAAAGCAGAAGCTGACCGACGCCTCGCACAAGCTGGCGGAGCAAATGTACAAAGCTTCGCAACCGCAAGGCGCGCCAGGCGCAGCCCCGAGTGGCGAGCCCGGACCGTCCGCGGGCGGCAACGGTCAGGCCAAGAAAGACGAAGGCGTGATCGACGCCGAGTACGTGGACGTCGAAGACAAGAAATAAGCTGTCAGCGATCAGCTGTCACCTTTCAGTAAGGGCCAAAGGGCGCGGGCATTTTGCCCGCGCTTGTTTTCAGGACCAAAGGAGATTGAAATTGCAATTTGAAGTCAATGGTCAGGTATATTTTTTGAACTTCGCGGAAGACCAAGGGAAGTGGTTCGTAGTGAAGCCGACCAGCACCGGAGTGATGGCGATCCCCGTGTATGTGGACGCGGCAAAGTACGAACGCTTCGGAATTCTGGAGAAAGACCGGCACAATATTCAGAATTAAAAGCAAGATCCTTCGACTGCGCGATCGTCCACTTCGTGGACGATCCCTTCGCGGGTGACAGAAGAAACAAACACTTGTCATCCCGAGCGCAGGCGAGGCGCAGCCGACCCGAAGTCGAAGGACCCCGGATAGATTGAACAACGATGGACACATCAGGGAATTTTGATCCCGACGCTATCGAGAAAGAGCCTTTCTCAGCGTGACCAAGGGTAAAAAAAAATGATGAAGCGAATCGTCGTTTTGCTCGTTCTCTCCAGCGCTGTCGCCTTCTCGCAGACACAGAACAACACCCAACAGGAACTCACCACCCTCCTGCACAACTTTCTCGATGGAGCCGCCAAGGGCGACAAGGCCGCCTTTGAGCGGTTCTTTGATGAGGACGTCATTTATACGCGGGGCGTTGGCGTCGTGATCGACCGAGCGTCAATCCTCAAGAACGTCGAGGCTCCCAAGCCCGGCGAACCGATGGACCACTATGATGCCGAAGACATTCTGGTGCATCAGAAGGGCGATGTTGCGGTGATGAATTTCCGCTTGGTGGTGGATACAACCGATCACGGAAAGCCGCAGAAAAGTTATTATCGAAATACTGGAACGTTCCTCCACGAAAACGGGCAATGGAAAGTAATTGCCTGGCAGGCCACGCCCATTGTGGAGAGTAAGTAGTACCGAGGGACAGAGATTTGGCGACGCAGACAAAAGATTATTACGGCGCGCTAGGGATCAAGAAGTCGGCTTCGGCGGAGGAGATTCGCAAGGCCTTCCGCAAGCTGGCGCGGAAATACCATCCTGACGTCAACCCCGGCGACAAGTCGGCTGAGGAGAAGTTCAAGGCAATCTCTGAAGCCAACGACATCCTGAGCGATCCCAAGAAGCGCAAGATTTACGACCAGCTCGGCTTCTACTCCGACAACATCGATCCCGCAACGGCCGATGCCTATGCTCGTGGCGGAGGACAGCCCGGTGCAGGCGGCTTTGAAGGATTTCAAGGTGGAGGCCAACCCGGCCCCGGGGGGCAGAACGTCCACTTCGATTTCGGAGGATTTGATTTCTCTGATCTCTTCGAAGGCGGAAGGGGAAAGAAGACTTCGAGCAGCGGGAGCAGCGGCGGTTTTCGCGACATCTTCTCCGGCATGTTCAGTGGCGGACGCGGCGGTCAAGCCGAACCCGAAGGTCCCGAACCCGGATCGGATCTGGAGTACCAGGTCCATGTTCCCTTCTGGACGGCGATCCGCGGCGGCGTAATGCGCCTGAATATCACGCGGCGCGATACCTGCACCAACTGTCATGGGAACGGCTACATCGAATCGCCCGGCACGTGTCCCGAGTGCGGCGGCAAGGGCACCGTCACCCAGCAAGGCGGGCGCATGAAGTTCAACGTACCTTGTCCGCGCTGCCATGGGACTGGCAAGAACATTTCCACTTGCCCCACCTGCCATGGTGAGGGCACGATCGAGCGCACCGAACCGCTCGAAATCAGGATCAAGCCCGGCACGCGTGACGGCCAGCGGATTCGCATCCCCGGAAAAGGCAACGCTGGCATCCATGGCGGCCCCACCGGAGATCTCTACGCGATCATTCGCACCGACGAGCACCCGGTCTTCCGCCGCGACGGCGACGACATCTATATCACCGTGCCGATCACGGCGACCGAAGCCGCTTTGGGCGGAAAGATCGAAGTTCCCACTATCGATGGTCGCACACTACTGAAGATTCCTCCGGGAACGCAGTCCGGCCAGAAGCTGCGGCTGCGGGAAAAAGGCGTTCCGTCGGCGACCAAGGAAGGCACCCGCGGCGATGAAATCGTCGAGGTCAAGGTCACCGTGCCCATGCCTCGCGACGAGAAGACCAAAGAACTGCTGCGCGAGTTGGCCAAGCTGAACCCAGAAGATCCGCGCGCGGAGCTATGGAGCAAGGTCTAGTTTCGCCTCCCTCCCTCGAAAGGAATTAGCGAAGTGCAGACCCGGAATCCAGAGCCTTCCCGACTGCGCGAACGGCTGTCCGAGCCGGCGATGCTCGATCTTACCCAGCGGCTGGTTGCGATTCCCTCCGAGAATCCGCCCGGAAACCACTATGAGGAATGCGCCCGCCTTCTGCTCGAAGAATTGAATCGGCTCGGCTTTCAGGACGTGAGGCGCGAAGGCGCCTGCGTCGTCGCGTCGGCCGGAACGGGCCCCCGAACACTTTATTTCAGCGGTCACTTCGATGTAGTTCCGGCGCAGAGCCGTGATCAGTTTCAGCCGCGGGTCGAAGGCGCAAATCTGTTCGGCCGTGGATCGTCGGATATGAAGAGCGGCTTGGCAGCCATGATTCATGCCGCCGCCGCGGCCCGCGACGAAGGGCTTCTCAGGAACGGCCGGATAGGAATCGTCCTCGTCCCCGATGAGGAAACCGCCGGCCCGCGCGGGTCTCGCGATCTCAAGGCACGCGGACTTCTGGGCAAAGACGCCGTCGGTATGCTGACGCCAGAGCCCACCGGCGGCGTGGTCTGGAACGCTAACCGCGGAGCCATTACTTTGCGCGCCACCATGCGCGGAAAGCCAGCCCATGTCGGACGCCAATTCGAAGGGCTGAACGCTTTCGAGCGCTCGGTGCCGGCCATGACCCGGCTTCTCGACCTCAAGAAAGAAGTCGAGCTTCGCGAGACTCAACAGAACATTGCTCCAGCGGCGGCGCGAAAGTCGATTTTGATGCTCGGCGGGCGGGTCGAGGCAGGCACCAATTTCAACGTTACGCCTGACTTCTGCTCCTTCACCATCGACCGCCGCCTCAATCCCGAAGAGAACCTGGAAGAAGAAAAGCTTCGATTGCTCGATGCGCTGGACGGTTTCGAAATCGAGACCCTTCAGGAGGAACCCGCGGCCGCGACTCCCGCAACAGATCCGCTGGGCGTAATTCTGTCCCGTCACATCGCGAGCTTGACCGGGAAGGAAGCCGCATTCGAGATGTGTCCCGGCCTGCTCGAAACCCGCTTCTACGCGGCTCGCGGCATTCCCGCTTACGCCTACGGCCCGGGATTACTGACGGTATCCCACGGGCCCAACGAGTTCGTTCCCATCCGCAACATCACCCAATGCGCGGCGATCTATGCGCTCACGGCAGCAGAGATGTTGGGCTGATCGCCGCTCTCGGTACTCGGTACTCGCAACTCATTACTTCCGTACTCTCCACCCTTCACAAAAATTTGCATAAATATTCAAAAACTTCTTGCATCTGTGGAAAAAAAACGTAATCTCAAAATTGCGAACTAACTTCGCCGAAATGCCCGGGAAATCGCGGTTCTCCCGGGAGCCTCGACACAAGGGAGACGAGGTGGTGAGAGTGAGTCGCTTGAGGAGGAAGACATAGAAATTGGCAACAGCTACCGCACCCACCCAAGCTAAGTCGTTGTTCGCTGTGTCCCCCGGCAAAAAGAAATCGGTTCGCCTCACCTTGTGGCCCTTGGTGGCCGCGACGTTTTTCATGGTGTCAGGCGGAACCTATGGCACGGAAGATATCGTCCACGGCGCCGGATACGGCCGCGCGATCCTCATCCTGCTGCTGACTCCCGTTCTGTGGAGCCTGCCCACCGCCTTCATGATCGGCGAACTCTCGAGCGCGCTGCCCTTCGAGGGCGGCTACTACGCCTGGGTGCGCCGCGCCATGGGCAATTTCTGGGGATTTCAGGAAGCTTGGCTCTCGCTGGTAGCGTCCATTTTCGACATGGCCATCTATCCCACGCTCTTTGTTCTCTACCTCAATCGCCTGTTCCCTTGGTTCGCCGAGGGCAACCGCGGCGTGATGGTAGGACTGGCCGTGGTGATCGCCTGCGCCGTGCTGAATATCGCCGGAGTGAAAGTGGTGTCGACCACCTCCCTCTGGCTGTTCTTCGCCTTGTCGGCGCCATTTGTCGCGATCGTCATGATCGCTCCCTTCAAGTTTGGCGCGTTGGCAACGGCCGTGACCAAGCCGACCAATTCGACGGTCGACATCCTCGGCGGAGTACTCATCTGCATGTGGAACTACATGGGATGGGACAACGCCTCGACCATCGCCACCGAAGTCGAGAAGCCGCAGCGGACCTATCCGCGCGCGATGCTGGCCGCGGTGGTAGTCGTGGGATTGAGCTACGTGATTCCCGTGGCCGCTATGTGGATGACCGGACTTCCGGCCAGCGCCTGGGAGACCGGCTTCTGGGCCGATGTCGCCGGACTGATGGGCGGCCCGCTGCTCCGCGTCGGACTGGCTCTGGGAGGAATGATCAGCGGCTTTGGCATGTTCAATGCCTTGGTCATGAGCTACTCGCGCCTGCCGCTGGCCATGGCGCAGGATGGCATGCTGCCCAAAGTGTTCGGCAAGCTGCATCCGAAGACGCGCGCCCCATGGGTGGCGATAGCCGTTTGCGCGGTGGGCTGGGCGTGCTGCCTGGGACTGGGCTTTGAACGCCTGGTAACGATCGACATTCTGCTCTACGGCGTGAGCCTTGGCCTTGAGTTCGCCGCGCTGATCGCTCTGCGAATTCGCGAGCCCGAACTGCCGCGTCCCTTCCGCGTGCCGGGAGGCATGTTCGGCGCGATAGCCGTCGGCATCGCTCCCATGCTGCTGCTCGGCTTCTCAATTATTCGCAGCGAGAGCGAGCAGGTTCTCGGCATGAGCTCATTCACCTTCGGCATGATCCTGATCGCCGCCGGAGTGGTCGTCTACTTCGTGAAACAGGCCCTCAAGCCGCAAGGCTGGGCCCCAATAGAAGACAAGCCGCAGACAGCCGTCTAAAAGAAAGCAGCCACGGATTCACGCAGATCTTACGGATTTATCAGTGTTGATCCGCGAAATCCGTGGCCTTCTTCTTTCTGCTATAAATAGTCGCAATGACCAAGTTGAGCCGCTTTGCGGGCGTGAGCGCAGCGGGAGCCCGCAGGCGAAATCCTGAGCGAAGCGAAGGACCCTGTGACTAAGAGAAAATCCAAAGGCGCGTACATGATCTCGGCGGTCGCCGAGATGTATGGGATTCATCCCCAAACGCTGCGCCTGTACGAACGCGAAGGCCTGCTCAAGCCGTCGCGCACCGAAGGCAATACCCGCCTCTACACCGATGAAGATTTGCAGCGGCTCGAGTTCATTCTGTCGCTGGCCCGCGATCTGGGAGTGAACATCAGCGGGATGGCCATCATCCTGCAAATGCGCGAACGCATGGAAGAAATGCAGCGCCAGATTCAAGACTTCGTAAAGTACATCCAGGAAGAAGTGCTGTCGCGCGCCAACGCCGCAACTGACGCATCGAAAGGCGCCATCGTCCCAGTGCGCCGAGGCGCAGTCACGCCGGTCGCACCAAACTCAAGGAAACGTTAAATAGCTCTGTCATCCTGAGGGGAGCAGTTGCTGCGCGAAGCGCGGCAACTGCGGAGTCGAAGGACCCCTATTCCGATGGCGGACAGAATATAGCCGCGTCAGGGAGTTTCTACGCTTGGAGCGCACCACCTCTCACGATCACAAATGTGAGCGTATGATACTGGGTTTGGCTGAGTGCTGACGGCTGAGTGCTGAATGCTGCCTTTCAAGCTCATCTATAGCGACGACTACTACCTCCCCATCGGCTCGCACGTCTTCCCCGCCGAGAAGTACCAGCGCATCCAGCAAAGCGCTGCTCGATACCGGAGTGGCCGATCCAAAAGATTTCGTGAAGCCGCAGCCGGCTTCCGATCAAGACATTCTTCTAGTACATACGCCGCAGTACGTACATAAACTGAAGACTGGGACGCTCACCGCGCGCGAAGAACTGGAGATGGAAATTCCCTACTCACCAGAACTCGTGCGCGCCTTCTGGCTGGCGGCCGGAGGATCGATGCTGGCTGCCGACTTCGCTTTGAACGAGCAGGTCGCGTTCAACATCGGCGGAGGATTTCATCATGCCTTCCCCGATCACGGTGAGGGCTTCTGCATGATCCATGACGTAGCGGTCGCTATCCGCCGCATGCAGCGCGACGACAAGATTACGCGAGCCATGACGGTGGATTGCGACGTGCATCACGGGAACGGCACAGCTGCGATTTTTGCCGGAGTGCGAGTGCCTTCGAAGCCGCTGCCTTCCGCGGGGCCTGTCACCGTCACTGCCGCTCCGGCGAAACTACGCAGCGCACACGACGGCGACGTCTTCACCATCTCGCTTCATCAGGAAAACAACTATCCCGCGATCAAGCCGCCGTCTTCGATCGACGTCGATCTGCCCGACGAGATCGGCGACGACGATTACCTGGCATGGCTCGACAATGCCCTGAGTTCCGGACTCCGTCAGTTTGATCCCGAACTGATTTGCTACATCGCCGGCGCTGATCCGTATAAAGAAGATCAACTGGGCGGATTGAATCTGACTATCGAAGGACTAAAACGCCGCGATGAGCTGATGTTTCGCGTGGCGAAAGCACGCAGCATTCCAGTGATGGTGACATTCGCGGGCGGCTACGCGCAGAAAGTAGAAGACACAGTGACGATTCACTGCAACACGGTGATTGCGGCGAAAGAGATCTTTTCGTAAATGTCATCCTGAGCGCAGCAGTTGCACGCGAAGCGCAGCAACTGCGGAGTCGAAGGACCCCTACCCTCGGCAAGCAGTCTGTCATACGGGTTTAGATTTTATGAAGCTACGTTTAATTCGCCACGCCACGCTGCTACTCGAATACAACGGGCAGAAAATTTTTGTCGATCCCATGCTCGACGACGCCGGCGCGCGGCCGGCAATCGAGAATTCTCCCAATCCGCGAAACAATCCTCTAGTAGGGCTGCCCATGCCCGCGAACGAAGTGATCGCCGGCGTGAACGCAGTGATGGTGACCCACACTCACAGCGATCACTGGGACTCGACTGCCGCGAAGATTCTGTCGAAAACCGTCCCTCTCTTTGGACAGCCCGAAGACGAGACCAAGTTCCGCTCGCAAGGATTCGAAAACGTGCAGACGATTCGCGATCCCATTCACTGGAAAGGAATCGAGATCGCGCGCACCAGCGGCCAGCATGGCACAGGCGACATTGGCAAAGCGATGGCTCCAGTATCGGGATTTGTTTTGCAAGCCGCAGGACAGCCCACCCTATACATCGCAGGCGATACCATCTGGTGCAGCGAGGTTGAGACGACACTGCAGAAATACAAACCGAATGTCATCGTCGTGAACACCGGGGCGGCACAGTTTCTGGAAGGCGATCCCATCACCATGACCGCCGACGATGTCATCAAGACCTGCCAGGCTGCTCCCCAAAGTCGCAGATCGTCGCGGTCCACATGGAAGCCATCAACCATTGTCTACTCACACGAGCCGATCTCGCCTTCCAACTCGAGGCCGCACGCGTGATTCAGCAGGTCGCGATTCCGCAGGATGGAGATTGGGTGGCGCTCAGCTCTTAGCTCTTAGCCTTTAGCTGTTAGCCAGCCCGATCGCTACGAGCCTCAGGCTAAGAGCTAAGGGCTAAAAGCTAAGAGCTAAAAGCTAAGAGCTTTCCCGCCTGCTAAAATAGCCCTTACGCCTATGTTCGAGAATCTTCAGGAAAAACTGCAGCGCGCGTTCAAGAGCCTCCGCGGACAGGCCGTCCTCTCGGAAGAAAATATCCAGGAGGCCCTGCGCGAAATTCGTCTGGCCCTGCTCGAAGCCGACGTCAACTTCAAAGTCGTCAAACAACTCATCGATCACATCCAGGAACGCGCTGTCGGACAGCAGGTGCTGACCGCGCTCTCTCCCGGCGAGCAGGTCATCAAGATCGTCCGCGATGAATTGGTCGAGACTCTGGGCAAAGACACGGCCAAGCTCAAGTTCGCCTCGCAGCCTCCGACTGTCGTGTTGATGGCGGGCCTGCAAGGTTCCGGCAAAACCACCACCTCGGGGAAGCTCGCGAACTGGTTGAAGAATGGCGGACACCGTCCCCTTCTCGTTTCGGTCGACGTCTACCGTCCCGCGGCGCGCGAGCAGTTGAAGGTCGTCGCGCAAGCCATCAAGGCGAACATCTACGAAGGCCAGGTTACCGAAGCCAATACCGCGACGGTTGAACGTCTCGTAAAAGAGGCCAAGAAAGAAGCCATCATCAGCGGATGCGATGTGCTCATCGTCGACACCGCTGGACGTCTGCACATCGATGATCAACTGATGGACGAGATGCAGTCGCTGAAGAAGCTGCTCAACCCGCAGGAAATCCTGTTCGTGGCCGACGCCATGACTGGACAGGACGCGGTCAACTCCGCCGACGAGTTCCACAAGAAGCTGACGCTGACCGGCGTCATCCTCACCAAGATGGACGGCGACGCTCGCGGCGGCGCGGCGCTTTCGATCCGCCAGGTCACCGGACAGCCCATCAAGTTTATCGGCGTGGGCGAAAAATACGACGCGCTCGAGCCCTTTCACCCTGACCGTATCGTGTCGCGCATCCTGGGCATGGGCGATATTCTCTCGCTCATTGAAAAAGCCGAGTCACAGATTGACAAGAAAAAAGCGGAGGAGATGGCCAACCGTGCGCTCACCGGCGACGGATTCTCGCTCGAAGATTTCCGCGACCAGTTGCGCCAGGTCAAGAAGATGGGATCGCTGCAAAGCCTGATGGGCATGCTGCCAAGCATCGGCCCGTTTGCAGGATTGCAGAAGCACGCCGACAAAGTCGATGAAAAGCAACTCAATCGCGTGGAAGCCATCATCAACTCGATGACCTCGCATGAGCGCCTGCATCACGAAGTGATCAACGGCAGCCGCCGCAAGCGCATCGCCCGCGGCTCCGGCACCAACGTTCAGGAAGTCAACAACCTCCTCCGCCAGTACGCGCAAATGCGAAAGATGTTCAAGCAAATGGGCAAGCCAAGCTTCGCAAGGCGCATGGCGGGAATGAAATTTCCCATGTAGCGGACCTCGGTCGTCAGACCTCGGACCTCGGCAAGTCGGTTTTGGTCCGAAGTCTGAGGTCCGAAGTCCGAGGTCCGCTCTATGAAATGGCGCTCTCTCGAAGAATCGACTCCCGGTACCGATACGCGCTCGCTGCGCGAGCAGTTTGCTGAGCGAAGGGAGTTGATTGCCCAGTACGTTCCCGCCGACATTCAAGCGGTTCATGCGCGTGTGGTCTCCGATCTCATCGCTTCGGGCATCGTCGAGCGCGCGCTTACTGTAGGCGCCAAAGCTCCTGCGTTTGAATTGAAAGATCACAACGGAAAATTGATTTCGTCGGCGGACTTACTCAGTAAAGGTCGCCTGGTGATTTTCTTTTTGCGCGGGCGTTGGGATCCCTTTTGCTGCGGACAGCTTGAGGCGATGAATCAGATTCTTCCGCGCGTCGTGGAAGCCGGCGCGTCGCTGGTGGCGATCTCTCCGCAGACCGTCGGACAGTCTTACTTCATGGCCGATCAGCACAAGCCGCGCTTTTCTTTGCTGAGTGACCCCGGCAATCAGGTGGCGCGGCAGTTTGGATTGGTGTATCGCGTCCCCGAAGAGCAGCAGGCGATTTACCGGCGGGCGATGCTGAACTTGCCGTTGGCCAACGGAGACGAAAGCTGGGAGCTGCCGATTCCGGCCACGTACATCCTCGACCGCGACCGCGCGGTGCGGTATGCTTCGGCCAATGCGGACTACATGGAGCGTCCAGAACCGGAAGAGATTCTCGCGAACCTAACGTGAAACCTGCTCGCTTCATCATCCTGTTCCCACTGATCAGCGTCCTGGTGCTCAGCCTGTATCTGGAGGGCGGGGCGTGGAGGACTGTCAGCTACGTGCTAGCGGGGATAAGTGTGGTAGGGGCGGCGGGCGCCTGGATGTTCAAGCGACCGTCGCGCTAGCCACCGTCTGTTTCAACCCATGCAAAACTGAGAAGTGTTCCACGTGGAACATCTTGTCATGGCGGACAGGTCTATACGTTAAGGTCTATACAAGAGCGTCATGATAGCTAAGAGTATGAAAAGATGGAGGAACGGGACGGGGACGTTTCGCTTAATTAAGTGGCAGAAAACGTCCCGTCTGTCCCCGCATTTCCCGTCCCGTGCTCTAACCGGCGCTCGATGAACTCGCCCGTCTCCTGATCCAGCATGGCAATCCGCTGGTAGCGCGTATGTAAATCACAACCTACAATCTTCATGTGCCCGGCTCCTTTCCTCCGACCCCTGGTTGCTTGAGCGCACCAAGTTTACTCGGCGGCTGGGAGCCGACACGGTTATCTAATCAGCCCTTCGTCGTCCATATGTTGAAGTCGTGGAAGCGCGACAAATTTCATCCCCAGGTTCGCGCCCAAAACCAGTCCGATCACCTCTTGCTGTGACGCGCGACATTGTTCCCATCCATTGATTGGGCCACACTCATCGCGACGTGTTGCCGCAGGAGCGTCCCAGGCTCCGCGTCAGGCCCTGAAAGCTATCCGTTCATGACATAAAACAATTACAGACGGGAGAACTTTATGACAGATCTAAGATGCGCAGCCATCCGGCGAGTCTTCAAACTCGAAAGCCTGATGCTCGCCGTGGGCATCGTCCTTTTATCGGCCGGAGTAGCAAACGCAGCGTCAACACCGGTTAAGTATCAGTTGCCGGCCAATATGGTTGTGCAGCTAGCAAAACTGACTGCGTCAGATGGGATGATGTCCTTCAGTCCATGGGGACACCAGGTTGCGATCAGTGGGGACACCGTGGTGGCAACTGGCGAAAACGAAGCGTATGTTTTCGTGAAACCGGCGACCGGCTGGGCAGATATGACCGAAACGGCGAAGCTGACTTTCTCCGATGGAGCCGCTGGAGACTACGTAAATTCCGTGGCTATCTACGGAGATGTCATAGTGGTTGGCACACCGCAGAATTACCCGTACGACGGGTCAGGAGCGGCTTATATTTTCGTAAAGCCAGTGACCGGTTGGACCAGTATGACCGAAACAGTCAAGCTGACTAACTCCGACGCCGCGGCGTTAGATCAGTTTGGCAGCGCAGTCGTCCTATCAGCCGACACGCTAGTAGTGGGTGCACCCGGAGCATTTGATACTCGCAACACAACTGCCGGTGCAGCGTACGTCTTTGTAAAGCCGTCCGCTGGTTGGAGTCCCATGACAGAGACTGCCAAGCTCACCGCCTCCGATGGCATTCCCGGTGGTCTCGCCGGCTACGCTTTGGCAGTCCAAGGCCAGACGATTGCCGTCGGCGCCATGCAGGGCGGACCTACGCTCTTGCCAGGCAGGGTTTACATCTTCGTTGAGCCGTCGAGTGGCTGGACCAACATGACGGAAACGGCCAAGCTGACCGCCTCCGACGGCGTCAGCAACGACACACTCGGTTGCTCAGTAGCCATCGCGGGAAACACGCTCGTAGCCGGGTCATTTAATGCTACGGTACGCGGCCACGCGTGGGTTGGTGCAGCGTACATTTTCGTTGCACCACCGGGCGGCTGGATCAGCATGACTGAAACCGCGAAGCTGACAGCTCCGGGACCCCACTATTATGCGGGTAACTCAGTGGCGCTGCAGGGTAGGCGATTGCTGGTTGGAGCACCCAATGTGATTGGGAGCAACGTTCTGCCTGAAGCGTTTGTCTACCTCAAGCCTGCTGCAGGATGGCAGACGACTTCCATGTTCAATTCCAAGCTCACTGGATCCGACGAGGTGCTTGGGGATCGCTTTGCCGATTCAGTTTCCCTTGATGGCGACACCATAGCCATCAGCGGAACGACACTTGGTGTGAATGGCGTCTACATCTTTGGACGTACTCCTTAGATCACAAGGGTTGTCTCGGGCGGGTGGCCACGTCATCGCAGAAGTACAACTCGGGTTTGTCGCGGGGCCCGGCCTTTCAACCGCCGACACAATTCCTCCTGTTGGTGCCCCGTCCTTCGCGTGGTTTGCGAAGGGCGGGTACCACTACCGCCGACAGGATAGCCTTTGGCTCCTCTCATGCTACATGCTGGCGAAACGAAACCTTTCCCCAACCTTGGTTGATGCGCACCGGTCCTGGTTCATCCAGCAGGGGAGACAAGATCGACATCGACGTCAAAGGCAGCGGGCGAGGGCGCCCGCTCCACATAGCCAGTTCTTCTTCATCGCCAAGTGGTCTCACATCACCTGCTTTTCCTCCATGTGAATTTTCTCTCGTTTCACTTGGTGCAAGAATCCGCCGGTCACTTCACCGGTTCCTTAAGAACAAAATGGTCGCGAGCACAATTGCTGCAGCAATCACAGCTACTGAGGTCATCGTGTGCACCTTGTGGGGCGAGGCTTCGCGGAGATAGTGAACCGTTGTATTGACAGCGACCACGGTGAATGAGATGGAAAAGATTCCGGTTCCCAAGGCTGTGAGCACGCCCAAGCTGGCCTGCTGATATCTGACGGCGGTCACTTTTACGAGCAGCAGAGGAGCAAGAACCAGGGCTAGCCCCATATGCAGGATGAGACGAGGCGGAAGTTCATCGGCTTCTCCCTTGATGCGCGAGAGCATGAAGTAACAAAAAATCACGAATAGAGAAATGAAGGTATAGCCTGCGATTCTGTGCGCCTGAGCCCACCGTGTGCGAGTCTCGAGAGAGGTTCCGCGGCCGCTCAACATGATCCAGACATTGAATCCGGCGAGAAAGACGAAAAGGCCGGAGAGAGGCAGGGCGATGGCACTGGGCACAAAGGATCCTCCGTAAGCACAAGGTTGCCATGGTGATAACTGCATTTGAGGCGGTTTATTCCAGGGTGGAGTGGGCCAGTCGCATATCAAGCCGCCCACTCAAGCCAAAATCAGGCTTGAGTAGGCCACCAGCCACCCGGAGTTTCAAAACGGGACACCTTTATCTTTTCAGCGGTTGGTTTCTGCCGTTTTAGATTGATTATCGGTTGGGACTGAAGCACCATTGCGCCGTCAGACTTCAGTAGTAGTGTGCGCTTATCCAGATAAATAGCGCTTAACTTCGTATTCTCGCGTTACCCCGGCCCCAAAATTCATCCACTAGGAGATCATCATGGTTTCTCACCGATCTCAAACGCCTTCAAACCGTCATCTCATAACGCAATTGAGTGCCAAACTAGAAAGTAACTTGCGTGCTTATGCCACTGCTGCTGGTGCGGCGGGAGTCGCGGTTCTGACCTTAGCTTCCGCTTCGCAGGCCGAGATCGTATACACTCCGGCTGCTATTCATTTGTACCCGCGCACGGTTCTGGATCTGAATGGCGATGGCATTACTGACTTCACCTTCGCCGGGTTTCGCAGCTATCGCATTGGCGCGAATATTCCTAACACCTCGGTCCAGGTTATCTATGCAGTTGTGTCTGTCCTGGGAAATGGTTCGGCAAATCAAGCGGTAGGCACGAACGCGTACGCGTCGGCGCTGGTCGACGGGGCGCAAATTGGATCAGCGGGTCCCTTTCTCGGCGGTCAACGGATGCTGCAAGCCTCCGAAGCTGAGCGCGATTCTTTTGGTCGCGGCCCCTGGGATGGGAAGAAACATCACGGCGTGCTCGGCAGGTACCTGGGTTTTCGCTTCACCATTGGTAGCGAGGTCCACTACGGCTGGGCACGGATTGATATAAAAATTCTCCACCTTTGCAAGATTCGGGCAGAGATAACGGGATACGCCTACGAAACGATGGCGAACACGCCGATCGTGGCAGGACAGACTTCCGACACCAGTTCACTACCGCGCGCGCAAAGTAATTCTCAGGCTGTCTTGCCGACGCTTGGGCTGCTGGCTCAAGGTTCTCGATCTCTCTCTGCGTGGCGACGGGAGGAGGCGAACTGACCAAGGTCTGGATCGAGGGTTCCTCCGCCTAGGTTAGCGCCAAAGTGCGGAAGAAATCTGGGCGGTGAGAGAATTCCCTTTCAGGCCGGTGGTGGCACGAGCAAACGCGGGGTCTTTCGACTGCGTGGTCGCCCGCTTCGCGGACGACCACTTCGCTCAAGATGACAGAGGTTGGGTGATAGGCACTTCGCTAAAGATGGCGGAGGTTTAGAGCTAACCGATCCCCCCTTGCCAATCCCGCTAAATTCTGCAAAAATAATGGTTTGTCTTACTCCCTCCAAAGGAATTAGGAAAGGAAGCAGAGCTCTGTGTTAATGATTCGTCTGTCGCGCACAGGTGCGCGTAAACAACCGTATTACCGCGTGGTGGTGATTGAGAAGGAACGCGCGCGCAACGGCCGGTCGGTCGAAGTGGTGGGGACGTACAATCCCCGGACCAATCCTGCCAGCATTGAACTGAAGCGCGAGCGCATCGAGTACTGGGTGTCGAAAGGCGCACAGATGTCGGACCGGGTCAGCAAGATATGGTCGAAGCCGGCGCCGGCCGCGGCCGGTTCCGCTGCTTAATCGCGCAGTGCATACCACGGGAAAATTCAGTCCTCGCACCAGGAGCCGCACATGAGCGAGCAAACTGGGGACATGCGGGCCTTAATCGAGCAGATCGCGAAGTCTTTGGTCGATGATCCTGACCAGGTCTCGGTGAACCAGATCGAGAGCGAGCAAGGGTTGGTGCTCGAACTCACGGTCGCGCCAAACGACGTGGGTAAAGTCATCGGCAAGCAGGGACGCACCGCGCGCGCCATGCGCACTTTGCTGGTGGCGGCGGGCACGAAGTTTCACAAGCGCGTCACGCTGGAGATTCTGGAATAGCGGACGAGTTCATCACCCTGGCGCGCGTCCTGAAAACCCAGGGACGGCGCGGCGAAGTTGCGGTCGAGGTGCATAGCGATGTCCCTGACCGGTTTCGCGAAGGCATGCAGCTCTCGGCGCTTTTGGAAGACGGATCGCGGCGGGCGCTGAAGATTGAAGAACTGTGGCCCCACAAGGGCATGCTGGTTCTGAAGTTTGCCGGGATCGATTCGATCTCGGATGGGGAAACGCTGATTCGCTCGGAGTTGCAGGTTCCGCGGGAAGAGCGGGCCGAGCTTGGGGCGGGATGGAATTACGTCAGCGACCTGATTGGGTGTACGGTCTTTGACGGCGACCGCGAAGTTGGCATTGTGCGGCACCTGACGTTTGGCGCGGGCGAAGCGCCGCTCTTGATTGTGCAGGCAGGAGCGAAGCAGCACGAGATTCCTTACGCGGAAGCGTACGTGAAAGAGCTCGACCTCGAGGGCAAGCAGATTTGCATGCAATTGCCCGAAGGCTTGCTGGAGTTGGACGCTCCGCTGACAGCGGAGGAGAAAGAGCAGCAGAAAAAACAATAGCGGTCGCGGATCGCCGGTGGCAGGTCGCGCGACCAACGACCTGCGACCACCGACCGGTTTCCCGCAATGAAGATCGACATTTTAACGATCTTTCCCGACTTCTTTCGCGGGCCGCTGGATTTCGGAATTGTGCGGCGGGCGCGCGAGGCGGGCCTGGCAACGATTGAAGTACACGATCTGCGGGCGTTTGCACATGATCGCCACAAGACTGTGGATGATCGCCCGTTCGGCGGCGGCGAAGGAATGGTGCTGAAGCCGGAACCGATCTTTGAATGTATTGAAACGCTGGGCGTGGCTCCTCGAGAACAACGTGGGGCGAAGCAAAGCGTGATTCTGCTGTCGGCGCAGGGCAGGCGTTTTGATCAGAGCCTAGCTGCAGAGCTCGCGGCGCTCGATCAGATGGTTTTGATCTGCGGAAGATACGAAGGCGTCGACGAACGCGTAGGCGCGTATCTTGCCGATCGCGAGCTTTCGATCGGCGACTACGTGCTGAGCGGAGGCGAACTGGGCGCGGCGGTGGTCGTGGACACGGTCACGCGGCTGATCCCAGGTGCAGTCGGGAACGCGGCTTCGACGCAGCAGGAATCGTTTACCGCGCTGGAAGCGAGCGCCGGAGATGGTCCGAATTCCACTTGTGGATCGGGCGGATTGCTGGATTATCCGCACTACACGCGCCCGGCGGAGTTTCGCGGGATGGCGGTTCCGGAAGTGCTGATGTCCGGCAACCATGATGAGATCCGCCGCTGGCGTAAGCGAACAGCTTTAGAAAAGACTTTGCGCAACCGGCCCGATCTTCTGGAGAAGACGGGCTTGAGCGACGAAGACAAAAATCTGCTGGCCCAGATCACGGGCAAACGAGATTCAGAAGGGACAAGATCATGACTAACCTGATCATCGATAAACTGCTGGCGAAAACCAAACGCACCGATCTTCCTGCGTTCACTCCGGGAGACACGATTCGCGTTCACGTGAAAATCAAGGAAGGCGACAAGGAACGCCTGCAGGCGTTTGAGGGCGTCGTGATCTCGCAATCACGCGGAGCCCAGGCCAGCTTCACCGTCCGCAAGATGAGCTTTGGACACGGCGTGGAGCGCATTTTCCCCGTCAATTCACGAGTGATCGATAAGGTGGAGTTGATCCGCTCATCGAAGGTTCGCCGCGCGAAGCTGTATTATCTGCGCGCATTGCGTGGCAAGGCTGCTCGCTTGAAGGACGTGGAACGCGAGCGTCCGGAAGCTGCTGTCGCCGCGAAATAGTTGTAGCGGAGAGGCAGTCCCTAAAGGGGTTCTAAGAATTCGTTCTGTAGCACCGCTGAAGCGGTGTCCTGATACGAAGCAAACCTCTTCTAGAACGACAGAATTTCTTCGCGGGGTTGGAGCGCCTGCGCGGCCTGCTGCAGTTCTCCCAGCTTGCGCAGCAGGTAATGGAGAACCTGGCGGTCTCCCTTGCGGATTTCACGGAACTCGATTCCCACGCCCAGATCCTGGACGCTGTGCCGCACTTTTCCCTTCACGCTCAAGTCGTAATTCGAAACATTCAAAACCAGTTTCAGATCCGTGCCCGGCGTCAGACCTTGGTTGGTTTCTAAGAGGCAGCCTAGTTCGGAGAGGTTTTTCAGACCGACTTCTGTCTGAGCATTGGCTTCAAGCCTGGGTAGTTCCGCTATGCCCTGTACGAAAAAGCGTTGGTGACGGCGGCGGTTTCCGTGACTGTTTCCAGCGCCTGAATTCATACAATGCAAGCCACCTTCGCGCTGAAGCCGTTCGTAGATCTCATCCATATCGCGCAGTTCGCTTTCCCACATCATGCGCTCGGATTCCACGGTCTGAATCCCGACCTGGCCGTGCAACTCCGAGTTGTTCTCGCCGACCCAGACCACGCGGCAAAAGACTTTGGTCAAGCCACGCTGGACGGCAATGATCTCCCCTGCCTGTTTCACGCCGCGCAGGCCGGTCACACGGGCTCCACGAGCGGAAATGTCGTAGGTGCAGGCCATCTCGAGGCAGGGCCTTTTCTCGTTGTCCCAATAAGTAACCCGAATCGGCAAGGCTACGTGGATGCGCTTATCCAGGCGGTCAAGGGGGTCGTTAGCTGTGTGTTCGATCACAATCATTCCAACGTCCGATAGCTGACAGAATCGAAAGTACAGTGTCCTAACGACCGATTCAATTTACGACAGTCACGACCAAGTAACGTTACCTGAATTTGGTGCAATGACAGGTACTTGCTATCAGCCGGGCAATTCACAGTTGCGCACAGGCAAGCTGTCGGCGATGATGGTTTCAACTCCCGGTTCGTGCCTCGAAAAACCAAACCCGCTGCGGAAACGAAGATCTCGGCTTCGGCCGCAAAGCTGCGCCTTCTGAAGACGCTGCGCTGTACTTTGCGCTTCGAGAAGAAAGCTTGGGAATCCGGGGCCATGCTGGTCGCCGGGGTCGACGAAGTAGGGCGCGGATCGCTTTTTGGGCCGGTCGTGGCGGCTGCGGTCATTCTCGACCGCGGATATCGCGTGCGCGGCTTGCGCGATTCGAAGCTCCTCCTGGCCGAGCGCCGCGAGATTCTGGCCGAACGCATTCGCGAACATGCCGTGGCTTGGGCGGTAGCAGCCGTCGATGCGGCACGCATCGATCAGATCAACATCTATCAGGCGTCGCGCGTGGCTATGCTGGAAGCCGTGCGCCAGCTACAGACTGTTCCAGACTATCTTCTGATTGACGCTGTAAAGCTTGATTGCGATCTGCACCAGCGGTCGATCATTCACGGGGATGCGCTCTCGGCTTCAATCGCAGCCGCGTCCATCATCGCCAAAGTCGAGCGGGATCGCCTGGTTCGCGAGTGGGACCCGGTGTTTCCGGCTTACGGATTGGCGTCGAATAAGGGTTACAGCACTCCGCGGCATTTGGCGGCCCTGCGGGAGCACGGGCCTTCTCCGCTCCACCGGCAGTCGTTTGCTCCGGTATGGAACGCGCCGGTTCCGCAGGAAGTGCTGGCGTTCATGCTGGAAGAAGAAGCGGTGAAAGCTTCTTAACGCAAAGATCGCTAAGGACTCGCAAAGGGCTCTAAGAAATACAGACTCGGCATCGCTTTGCGTTCTTCCCAACTTCGCGCGCGACTCGACATCCATTTAGAATCAAACCCATGCTCCGCATGATGGTGGTTACTGCGCATCCTGACGACGAAGCTGGAGGCTTCGGCGGCTCTCTCCGTCTTTATCACGATCGTAGCGTCGAAACCTGCGTCATCTGTCTCACGCCCGGGCAGGCTGCCACCAATCGCGGACCCGCGAAATCAGATGACGAGCTAGCCGCTATACGCCGCAAGGAATTCGCGGCTTCGTGCGAGATCCTGAAAGTGTCGCGCGGCCTGGTACTGAATTATCCCGACGGCAATCTCTACAGGCAGGATCTTTACCACGTGGTCTGCGATCTCACCTATCACGTGCGCGAATTCCGTCCACAGGTGATGCTGACGTTTGGTCCCGAGGGCGGCATCACAGGGCATACCGATCACTCGATGGCTTCGGTATTCGCCACTCTTGCTTTTGAGTGGGCGGGCCGCAGCAATCGTTATCCCGATCAACTCAAGGATGGCGTGCAACCGCATCGTGTGCGAAAACTCTACTTCCACACGGCCGGAGTGGTTTTGCCAGACCGTCAACCCATCACGTCGCCACCGCCCACCACAGCGATTGATATTGGCCCTTACCTGCAAACGAAGATCGACGCCTTTAAGGCTCACACCAGCCAATCCCCGTTGTTTTCGCGCGTCGAGGAGACCATGAAAAAGTTTGGTCCTGAGGAGAAGTTTCATCTGGCAGCGTCGGTAGAGTTCGCTCCGGTCGTCGCCGAGACCGATCTGTTCGCGGGGATTCGTGAGGCATAATCGCGGGCTGGCAAAGGCTTCAATGGGGCCTGTTATCATTCTGCCCGTGGCGACTCATCGCGGCCGTTTCATCACTTTCGAAGGGCTCGACGGCTGCGGTAAGAGCACGCAACTTGAGAAACTAGCTTCTACGTTGCGAGCCCAAGGTCTAAGCGTGGTGGTCACGCGCGAACCTGGCGGGACCGAGACCGGGGAAAAAATTCGCAAGCTGCTATTGAATACCTCGACCTCCGGGTTGTCGCCGATGGCGGAACTGGCGCTGATGTTTGCCTCGCGCGCGCAGCACATCCAAGAGGTGATCCGTCCCGCGCTCGCCGAGGGAAAGATCGTGTTGTGCGACCGCTTTACCGACTCGACCGAGGCCTACCAGGGAGGAGGGCGCAAGCTGGGCTCGGCTCCGGTGCTGGCGTTGCATCGCATTCTTTGCGGAAATCTGCAACCGGAACTCACCATCCTCATGGATTCCGATGTCGCCCACAGTGTTGAGCGAGCGCGGCGCCGTAATCGCACGCGCGGCAAGGGAGAAAATGACGAAGGCCGATTCGAGCAGGAGAATCGGGCATTTTTTGGACGTGTCCGCAACGCCTATCTGGCTCTCGCGGCGCGCGAGAAGCAGCGTGTCGTGTTGGTGGATGCACGCGGCCCGGTGGCGGATACGCACAAGAAGATTGTCGAAATCGTGCGACGGAAATTGAAGTTGGCGAAAACAGCGTGAAAAAGCACTCAGCACTCAGCCAAAACAAGATCGACGTCATGCCGAGCGGAGCGAGGGATCTGGCGCGCAGCGACGGTCGTCCCGCCGCACGCCAGATCCTTCGCCCTTGCGTGCTCAGGATGACGTCATAGAAGACAAGCTGCGTAGTGGCTGAGTGATGAATGCGTCTTATGGGATTTCCAGATTTTCAAGGCAATGCGGACGTGGTCCATCGCCTGCGCGAAATGCTGGCGCGGAACCGCTTTCCCCAGGGAGTAATTCTTGCCGGTCCCGGCGGCTCGGGAAAGTACACGCTGGCGCTGATGCTGGCAAAAGCCATGAATTGTCTGTCACCGATCGTGACCGACGGCCTTCCCGATTTCTGCGGCAAGTGCGCGAACTGTGTCCGCATCGCGCAGTCGGAAGATCTCGCGGCTCGCGTGGCCGAAGGTGTAGAAGCTCGCGAAAACCTGCGCGAGACCGATAAGAAAGAAACGCGCCTCTTCGTACAGACGCATCCTGATGTGCTGATCATCCCTCCTGATCCGCCGCAAATGATGATCAAGGTGGACCAGGTTCGGCGGGTCATCGAGCACATTTACTTTCGCCCGTCCGAGGGTAAAGAGCGGGTTTTCATTTTCACCGACTCGGCGTTTATGAAAGAAGCAGCGAACTCGCTGCTGAAAGTGCTAGAGGAGCCGCCGGATTTTGCCACGATCTTTCTTCTCACGGAGAATGCGGGCGAATTGCTGGCGACCATCCGCTCGCGCTCAATGATCATCACGCTTGCTGCGCTTCCCGTCGAAGAGATCGAAGCGTATCTCGCGAAGCGGCGGCCCGACTGGAACGCTAAGCAGCAAGCCCTGGTGGCGCGGCTGTCAGAAGGCGCAGTCGGCCGCGCACTAGGTTTCGATCTCGCGGCATACACAGCGGCTCGCTCACATGCCCTGGCAATTCTGCATTCGGCTCTGCGCACCGCGGACCACTCCGAGTTGTTCAAGATTACGGAGACCTACCGCGCGGGCGCCGAAGGCCGCGAAAAAACTGAGCGGCTGCTGCGAAGCCTCTATTCCCTGCTGCAGGATCTGACTTTCCTGAACTCAGGCACGCCGGAACTGGTAAGGAACACTGACATCGAGCCAGAACTCAAGCGCCTGAAGGACGCGGCGGAGTTTGAGTGGATCGCGCGGGCCGCCCATCAATTGGGAGAAGTGGAACGAGGCATGCGGCGGAACCTTCTGCGCTCCTTATCGCTGGATGCGTTCGCGGTCGCCTTGGAAAAGGCTTGAGGCCACGTTCCGTCGCGCCCGAAGCAGAAATTGCCCTTTTGTGCAACCTCTTTCGTTCCTTGAGTTGAGGATTGTCATCCCCGACATGGCTGTGCTACGGTAGGTGAAAGTTCACGCCTTCGTACCCACAATGCCAGCGGCTCAAAATTGTGGTCAGCAACACAAAGCGTGTCTACAGGTGGTGCCATGAAGGATGCCATTTCGATGCCTGCCGATCGGCCCTCTGAAACCGAAGGTTTCGCCAACCGCAAGCTGATCCGCCCGTCCCTCAACCGCGGAGATCACAACCACGCTCCCGCCGCCAATGGCGAGCGCCGCGACCGCCCGGAACGTCCCGAGCGCAATGAGCGGCCGATGGCTGGCGGCAAGAAAGTCGCTCCGCCGGAACAGACCAACGCCGAAAACTTTTATTATCAGAAACAAATGCAAGCGCACACACCCATGGTGGTGGTGCTACGCGACGGCGAGGAACTTCACGGGACCATTGAGTGGTACGACAAGGCATGCATCAAGCTGATCCGCAATGGAGAGCCCAATATCATGGTCTACAAGCCGGCGATCAAGTACATGTACAAGGAAGGCGAGAACGCGAAGAAATAGCTGTCAGCTCTCAGCCGTCAGCTCTCGGTAACGGCTTGATCCGAGGGCCTTCTGAATATCCAACAGCATCCATTCGCAAAAGGTGTCACTGAAAGCTGACGGCTGAGAGCTGACAGCTTCCTACAGCTTCGGCAGCACAATTCCCTTCTGTGACTGATATTTCCCCTTGCGATCGGCGTAGCTGACTTCGCAGACTTCGTCTCCCTGGAAAAAGATGATCTGGCAGAGGCCTTCGTTGGCGTAGATTCTCGCCGGGAGTGGCGTGGTGTTCGAGATCTCCAGTGTGACGAAACCTTCCCACTCGGGCTCGAACGGCGTGACATTCACGATGATTCCGCAGCGGGCGTACGTCGATTTGCCCACGCAAATGGTCAGGATGTCGCGGGGAATTTTGAAGTATTCCACCGAGCGCGCCAGGGCAAAGGAGTTCGGGGGCACAATCGCGACATCAGTCCGCACCGTGACGAACGACTTCTCGTCGAAATGCTTGGGGTCAACGATGGTGGAATTGACGTTGGTGAAGATTTTGAATTCGTCGGCCACACGCAAGTCATAGCCATAGGAAGAAAGCCCGTAAGAGACCACGCCTTCACGCACCTGTTTTTCGGAGAAGGGGTTGATCATGTCGTGCTCTTTGGCCATCTTGCGGATCCAGCGGTCGCTCTTCAGCATGGAACTCCTTGGAAGAATTGGTAATTTTGTATTTTGGAAATTTTGTATTTTGGGCTTCGGGACTCCAGATTGCCAAATTACCCGACTACCAAATTACAAAATGAGTTTCCCGGCTGGGTCTGGGCATCTCAATGAGGGTGAGGCCATATTACGGGAGATACCCTGCCGTTGACAATCTCTCATATGTCCCTTAGCATCAATGACTTGGTGCACTGTTTTGACTCCGACGTGGGGTGCCGCCTGTGATTAAGCTCGACATTATCAACGAAGTGGTGAACAAGACCGGCATTACCAAGACCAAGGCCGAACTGGCCGTGGAAACCGTCTTCGAAAGCATGAAGCGCTCCCTTTCGAAGGGCGACCGGATTGAATTGCGCGGATTCGGCGTGTTCAACGTTCGTCCTCGCAAAACCGGCATCGGACGCAACCCGCGCACCGGTGCGGAAGTCTCGATTCCGCCGGGCAAAGCTGTCCGCTTCAAGCCGGGCAAGGAGTTGCAGTCCATCGAGTAGACGAAGTCTTCGACGCGGTGAGAACCGGGCGGCGCTGCCCGTGTGCCCTGATCTTCGCCACAGGCAAGCTTGATCCCAGAAACCGATGTCTGATCCCTCCACGCCGCCGTCTTCCACCATCGAGTACTACAGTCCAGTCGAAGTGTTTTACGTGCGGCCTCCTAAGCCGCGATACTGGCTGCACGGATTGTTGCTCGTACTCACGATCGTGACAACTCTGATCGTGGGCTCGCGAATGGAATTCAATTTCCTGCATAATCTGCCGCCGTTGACGGAGGGGAACGGTTTCGTTCCGTTCTTCCCCATTGAGTGGGTATTCGCAGAGCCCTCCCGACTGTTGCTGGGCATCCCCTTCTCTTTGACGCTTCTGTCCATTCTTCTGGCGCATGAGATGGGGCACTATCTCTATTGCCGCTATTATGAGGTCCACGCGACGCTCCCCTTCTTTATCCCCGCACCCACGTTGATTGGGACATTGGGAGCAGTGATTCGCATCAAGTCACCCATTCGCTCGCGCGCGGCGCTATTCGACATCGGCATCGCAGGGCCGATTGCCGGATTTATCGTTGCGGTCTCGGTTCTGCTGGTTTCGCTGAGCCTGTCAAAACCACTGACGCCGGGGGCGGCTCAGTCCGATATTTATCTTGGCTATCCTGTCATCTTTGAGCTGGTCCATCGTCTGCTCGCGGTGGTTGCGCCGCGCCTGACCATATCGTCATTGCCTCTGGCCCACATCTATCTTCATCCCACAGCGGTCGCTGCGTGGGTGGGCATGTTTGCCACTGCGCTAAACCTGCTTCCGAGTGGCCAGTTGGATGGTGGACACATCGTCTACGCGCTCTGGCCCCGAGCACACCGCTACATTTCATGGATCACCGTCTTCGTGTTGCTTTTCCTGGGCCGACAGTATGTCGGGTGGCGCGTGTGGGCCGGTTTGGTTGCTGCCATGAACATTATTTCGTGGCGTCAGCGTCAGGCGCCGGAGTTTCCGGCGATTCATGGCTCGCGGTGGCTGTTGGCATTGCTCGGACTCATCCTGCTGATTCTCACGCTCACGCCGGTACCGTTTCGCGGGGCTGCTCTGAACTGGAATTAGCCGATCCCCGAGGGCCCCTCCATGTGCCCTACCTCACTGCAGTCCGTGACCACCGTCACACCCTGGTGAGACTTCGCCGACGCATAATCTTTCCCATGGCAGGAGCTTTAGATGGCTCCTGCTCGTGGGGGTTACGTGGCAAAAGGACGCGTTTCCATCGTCGTCGAGCGTTGTAAGGCTTGTGGCTTTTGTGTGGAGTTCTGTCCCACGAAAGTGCTGGCTTTGTCTTCCGCTTTCAACTCCAAGGGCTACCATGCGCCGCACGTTGTGAATCCAGAGAAGTGCAGTGGATGCGATCTGTGCGGGATGTATTGCCCCGACTTCGCCATCCACGGCCACAAGGTCGCGCCGGTTGCGGCCCAGGAGGTGAAGAGTGAAGGCTGATCCCAAAGGCGTGCTGACTGGAACGCATTTCATCGACGGCGATCATGCGTGTTGTGAAGGAGCGTTAGCGGCCGGAGCACGCTTCGCTGCCGGATATCCGATAACCCCTTCGACCGAAATAGTGGAGCGTTTCGCCTCGCGCGTGCCGACTGTAGGTGGAACTTTTATTCAGATGGAAGACGAACTCGCCGCATCAATCACACTGCAAGGCGCAGTGTGGGGTGGCGCCAAGGCATTCACCGTGACTTCCGGCCCCGGCTTTTCGCTGATGATGGAACACATCGGCTACGCGGCGATGACCGAAACACCCTGCGTATTCGTTGATGTGCAGCGCGGAGGCCCCTCCACCGGACTTCCCACACTTCCCGCGCAGGCCGACATGATGCAGGCGCGCTGGGGATCGCACGGAGACTACGAGATCATCGCGCTCTGCCCCAATTCTCCTCAGGAATGTTTCGACCTGACGATCAAAGCCTTCAATCTGGCGGAGGAATTTCGTGTCCCGGTGATGTTCATGATGGACGAAGTCGTGGGACACATGACCGAGAAAGTCGTGATTCCTCCAGCGGATGAAATCGAAGTGTTTCCTCGTAAACACACCCGCAAGTCAGCAGAAGACTACCTTCCGTACGGCACGAATGGTGACATGGTGCCCGAGATGGCGCACGCGGGTGAGGGCTACAACTTCCACGTGACCGGACTCACCCACGACGAGCGCGGCTATCCCAACATGACGCCGCAGACGCAGGACAAGCTGGTCCGGCGCTTGCAGAATAAGGTTCGCAACGCCACCGACCGGATCGCGATGTTCGAAGAAGAGAATCTCGAGAATGCCGACGTGGTGGTCGTTTCTTACGGAATTACCTCTCGGGTTGCCCAACGTGCGATCGAGATGGCGCGCGACCGAGGCTTGAGAGTTGGGAAGCTGCGACTGATCACGGCATGGCCTTTTCCCGAAAATAAGATTCGCGATCTTGCCGATCACGTCAAAGCATTCGTGGTTCCGGAACTCAATCTCGGCCAGATGGTGCGCGAAGTCGAGCGCGCCGCGGGCGGGAAGGCAAAGACCTTGCCAGTTTCCCACGCGGGCGGTAGCGTCCATCAACCGCAGGAGATTCTGAAAGCGATCGTGGAGGCAAGCCGATGAGCGACCTGGTGAACCTGGTAAATCCGGTTGAACAGTTCTTGCGGACCGACCGCATGCCGCACATCTGGTGTCCTGGATGCGGCATCGGGACGACGGTAAATTCATTCGCGCACGCCCTCATCGAATCGAAGATCGACTTGGGCTCCCTCGCCCTGGTCTCAGGTATCGGCTGTACCGGACGCGTCGCCGGATACGTGAAACTTGACTCGTTTCACACCACGCATGGCCGCGCGATTCCGTTCGCCACGGGGCTGAAGCTGGCGAATCCGAAGCTTAATGTCGTGGTCTATTCGGGAGACGGCGATTTATCGGCGATTGGCGGCAATCACCTGATTCACGCGGCACGGCGCAACATCGATTTGAAAGTCATTTGCGTGAACAATCTGATTTATGCGATGACCGGAGGCCAAACGGCTCCCACTACGCCGGGCCATGCGATCACTTCGACGTCGCCTTATGGAACGTTCGAGCCGGCGTTTAATCTTCCTCATCTCGTCGAAGCGGCCGGCGCGGTGTACGTCGCGCGTTGGACCACCTTCCATGTGCGCCAACTAGCGCGTTCGATCTCAGAGGCTTTCCAGAAAAAAGGCTTCTCATTCATCGAAGTAATTTCTCCATGTCCAACTCTCTACCAGCGGCGCAACAAGCTGGGCGACGGGCTCGACACCATGAAGTACTACAAGGAAAAGAGCAAAGTGAAACACGGTGCGCCTACCAGCGAAGTGGGCCTTACGATGACCGGAGAAATCATCGTTGGCAAATTTGTGGATCGTGACCGCCCTGATTATCAGACGATCATGCATGCACAGTTTGTCGAATCGCTCGGCGATCGCTTCGTAGAACAGGAAGAAGTGGAGACAACGGTATGCAGCTAACGGAAATCAGGCTGGCGGGATTTGGTGGGCAGGGAGTCATACTCTCGGCGATCGTGCTGGGCAAAGCGGCCTCGATCTTCCAGGGCGCGTTCGCCACCATGACGCAGAATTTCGGCCCCGAGGCCCGAGGAGGCGCCTGCAGCGCCCAGTTGATCGTCTCTGATTCGCCGGTGTTGTATCCCTACGTCGCCAAACCCGACATTCTGGTTGTGATGTCGCAAGAGGCATTCAACCGCTTTGCGCCAGAATTGAAAGATGGCGGCACGCTGATCATCGAGCAAGACCTGGTTCGTGTTACCGATCTGCCGGGAGACGTCAAAGTCTTCAGCATTCCCGCGACGCGCATCGCCGAAGAACTGGGCAAGCGGATGGTGTTGAACTCAGTGATGGTCGGATTCTTCACCGCGGTCACGAATCTGCTCGAAGCCGACGCCGTGCGTAAAGCGGTGGCCGACTCGGTCCCGTCCAGTTTCCGCGAGTTAAATCTCAAAGCCTTCGATCGCGGCTTTGAATACGGAAAGACCGCGACACCCGCCACGCCCGCAAGCATGGAACTCGAGAACCAAGCCCTGCTATCCCAAGAGTAACGCGTTGCAAGAGTAGCGCCGGCGTCCCGCCGGCCACGGTGAGGCGTGTGGAAGAAAAAATTGCGGTACGCACGCGTGGATATCTTCCTCACTGGGAGAAAACCGACTCTATCTATTTCGTGACATTCTGCCTCGCAGACGCGATCCCTCGCGAAGTTTTGGAGAGACTGGAATCTGAACGCGAGAGCGTCATCCTCACTGCGAAACAAGCTGGGAGAGAGCTGGCCCTCGCGGAAGAACGTCACATATCGCGCTTCGCAAACATCAATCGATATCTCGACAGTGGCGCAGGAGCTTGCCATTTGAGAAAACAAGAAGCAGCGTCGATAGTGGCCGATGCGCTCCAGTTTTTCGACGGCGACCGGTATCGATTGCACGCCCGGTGCGTCATGCCAAACCACGTTCACGTAGTCGTGCACGTCTTTCCGTTGATCGATTTGGCTTCTGTATTTCATTCATGGAAGTCGTATACCGCAAAGAAAATCAATAGCCTGATTGAACGCACAGGCGAGTTCTGGCAACGTGAGTATTACGATCATCTCGTCCGGAATGAAGGCGACCTTGAACGCGTAGTTCGGTATGTAGCGGAAAATCCCGCGAAAGCAGGGCTCAAGAATTGGCGCTGGGTTTGGGTTCGTAACATGCCGGAATAGCCAGCAAGTTTCCCGTGGCTGGCGGGACGCCGGCGCTACTCTTCCACTATCTGCGACGTCATCGCTCCTGATGGTTCTCCACCGGCGACAGCTTGCTCTACGATGAGCCTTCGCGCTTCCACACGAATCTTCGGCAACTGCGAGCCGAACCAGAAGGCGCCGCCAATCCCCGCCACGGCGCCGATTCCTATGGTCATTGGAGCTCCCAAACGATCCGCCAAAGCACCACCGAACAGGGCGCCGAACGGAGCCATGCCCATGAACATCATCGAGTAGAGCGCCATCACTCGACCCCGCATGGCGTCCGGAACCATGGCTTGAATCAAGGTATTGGACGAAGACATTTGCAGCATCATGCAGAATCCGACGGGCAGTAGCAGGGCAGTCGACAGCCAGAAGGAACGCGAAGCGGCGAATAGCACCAGCGAGACTCCGAAGCCGCCGCAGGAATAAGCCACCCAGCGGCCAAGCCCGCGAACTCCGGTGCGGGAAGCCAACGTCAATGCGCCCAGCAGCGCGCCCACGCCAGTGGCACCCATCAACACACCGAGGCGCACCGCGCCCAGATCCTTCGCCTTCAGGAATGTCGCCAATTCTTGTCCACCGCCATGCAGCACTTTTGCGGCGAACACTGGCATGAGCACCGTATACGGCATCGCGACTAGGCTCACCAGTCCCAGCAACAAGAGAAGCGCTCGAATGGGCCCCGTGGCTCGCACCCAGCGGAAGGCCTCTACCATGTGTTCAAGAGGAGAGCCGGCGGGCGGCACGTAACTTCGAGGCTGCACCCGCATCAGGAACAGTCCGATAATGACCGCGATGTAGCTCACCGCGTTGGCGAAGAAGCACCAACCCTCGCCAATTTTCGCCACGAGAATTCCGGCGATTGCCGGGCCGATGATGCGCGCCCCGTTGAACATCGACGAGTTCAAGGCAATCGCATTCATCAAGTCTTCTTTGCCCACCATCTCGACCAGAAATGACTGCCGCCCCGGAATATCGAAGGCGTTGACCACTCCGAGCAGAGACGCCAGCACAAAGATGTGCCACACCTGAATTAGATGGGTAAGGGTCAGGACAGCCAGAATGAAAGCCAGAACCATGGAGGCGACCTGGGTTCCGATCACCACCCGCTGCCGGTTGTAGCGGTCGGCGACGATGCCGCCCAGGGGGGCAAAAAGGAATACGGGAATCTGGCTGGCGAATCCCACCGCACCCAGCAACAAGGACGACCCGGTGATGCGATAGACCAGCCATGCCTGAGCAACGTTCTGCATCCAAGTGCCAATAAGCGAAATCAATTGTCCGCTGATGAACAGTTGGAAATTGCGGTGCTTGAGTGCGCGCAGGGTGGCAGGCAATCCATCATTTCCGGAGGCTTCGGGCCCTTGCGAAGGCGCGACTCCAGCAGAACCCGCAGTACTTGAATCGGACACTTTCACTTCCTATGGCTGTTTTTCCGTCTCGCGAGGCGGTGTGCAAATCGAGTCTAACTTCATCAAACTACAGCCCTTCTCTCGTCACCAAATTGTAACTTCCAAGATGGGTCGGGCTGCGGTAGAGTTACCTGCCATCGAGTCAGGCCGGAAATAGTAAGGGTACGGTCTAGCCAGCAAAGAACACAAGACCATTCCCGAAGCGTGCAGGTCAGCTCTCGGCCCGTGAGATCGCGGAGAGGTTATGACCACATCCCAGGTTCAGATTGAACGTCGCTCGACCCAGCGTTTCGACTTCCACCTGCCAGTTTCGGTGCGCCTGACGGCAAAGCCCGAACAAGAAGGTGCGGGATTCACCCAGGACCTCAGCGCGCGCGGCGCTCTCTTCTACACCGATTTTCCCGTGACTCTCGGCGATGCCGTAGAGCTGACTCTTGTCATGCCCTCCGAAATCACCTTAGCGGAGAATATGAGGGTACGTTGCAAGGGTAAAGTCGTCAGGGTTTGCCCCCCCGCGGCAGCCTCAAAATGCGCCGTCGCCGTGCAACTGGAGGGGTACGAGTTTCTTCCGGAGGCGGCAGCCCCGGCCATCGAACGTTACTCTGGAACACAGGATGGAGACTCCAGGGACGACTTGGACGTCGCCACCCGGCCCCAGAGGCCGCGCACAGCCCCGCTCGCCTAGCTTCCGCTTTCCAACCTGCCCCGCTTTGCGTAGAATAGCTGGGCACCAGCGGCATGCCCGGTCGCGCTCCGGGATCCGCTAAATATGGTTCTGTCGTACCTCCACTTCGATCCCGTGACGCGGAATTGGTGCCCTCAATCAAGGTTACTGAGGTCACTTGGCACGACAGTCATCTGTTCGTAACATGCTTTTACCTACGACGCGAATGAGGCGCCAGCCATGCATGGCATAGCGGTCAGTCTGTTGACAGAAGACCGAGAACGGCTCGGGCTGCTCCAGCATCGGCTGGAAGCGACGCAGATGGGCCGCAACGTCTTCAGTCACATCGGATTTCCCGCGGCTGCGACTGATGCGATTCTGCGTCAAATCCAGGACGTGCGCTCCGAAGTCGTGTTGGTCGATATCGACCCCGGCAACGTCGAGCGAGCGATCCGCGCCATCGAACTGATTCGCGCCACCACCAGCGACATTGCGATTTTCGCCGTCGGAGAGATGAGCCATCCTCCCTCGATCGTGGCCGCTATGCGGGCGGGCGCGGGCGAATATATCGAGCGCAGCGCCACGTCAGAGCACTTAGCAGACGCGCTCAATCGCTTTACGGCTACTCGTGGAAAAGTGCGCTCCACCACTGGACGCGCCCGCGTATTTACCGTGACGAACGCAAAAGGCGGCGCTGGAGCCACCACCGTCGCAGTGAACACGGCTGTCGCTCTGCAGGAAACTCACGGCAGCGTGCTGCTGGTGGATTTCGCAGCCCTGGGCCATGCCGCTCTGCACCTGAACGTCAGACCGTCTTTCGGTGTCGTGGACGCCCTGCAGAACCTGCACCGTCTCGATGCTTCTTTGCTCGAGGGTCTGTTGACTCCCTGCAAGGGCGGATTACAGCTTCTTGCCGGGCCTCAGCAGCCCATGAACGTGACACCGGGAGCGGCCGAACTGGCGCGCCTTTTCGATCTGCTGGTTTCAAGCTTCCGCTACGTAATCGTCGATTGCTCGGCGCGAATTGATGCCACCGCACGCCTCCTGTGCGATCTATCAAACGCCGTGTTAGTGGTCGCGCAGACCGATGTCGTCTCTCTCTGGAGCGCGAACCGCCTTCGCACCTTCCTCGAAGAAGGCACCGGACGTGACCGTGTACGGCTGGTCTTGAATCGCTACAAAAAGATTCCCGGATTCACTGACGAAGACGTTGAAACCGCGACCAACGCCAAGCTTCTCTGGAAGCTGCCGAACAATTATCAGGCCATCGCTCCGTCAATCGACAAGGGCACGCCGGTCGTGTTTCAGGCAAACGAGGACATCAGCCGCTCCTTCCGATCTTTGGCCGCAACGCTGGCGGAAGCCGCTCCCAGCAGCGAAGGGTCCCTCGACCTTTCTTACAAGCACGACAAAGCGGGGGCCAAGGAAAAGGGAGCACGCCGCCTCTTGATTTCTCCCCTCCGCGCCGGCCAGTAACTTCGCGTTCACCGCTGATCTTCTTCTGTTCAAACCGAGCGAATTTCTGCGATGCTGGTCCGTGCATTCAGATCACCCAGCCATCTCTCGTCCCGCCCCTGCGCGCGCATCGCGGAGTTGGTGGCTGGTTCTGATCGTCGTCTGGGTCGTGAGCGGTGTGTACACCGCGTCACTGCTCAAGCGCGGATGGGTTCCACACGACGAGGGAACGATCGGACAAAGCGCCGAGCGCGTTCTGGAAGGACAGCTTCCTCATCGCGATTTCGATGAAGTTTATACCGGAGGGTTGACCTACTTAAACGCCTTCGCCTTCCGCTTGTTTGGCGATAACTTCCTGTCCCCGCGCATCGTGTTGTTTCTGTTCTTTCTCACGTGGGTGCCTGCGGTTTACCGGATTGCTTCTCGTTTCGCGAGCGACTTCGGCGCTGGGGCGGTGACGCTGCTCGCCGTCGCGTGGGGACTGCCTAACTACACGGCGGCTCTTCCCTCCTGGTACAACCTCTTCTTCGCAACGTTCGGAATAGTGGCTCTTCTGCGCTACCTTGACGCAGGTTCTCGCCAATGGATCCTCCTCGCCGGTTTATGCTGCGGAGTTTCTTTTCTATTTAAGATCTCCGGGATCTACTTCGCGGCCGGCGTGCTGCTCTTTCTAGTATTTCGTCAGCAGGAACAGTGTCTCGAGGATCCTCGTGGACAACGCCCCAGCCCGACTCTCTATTCGGCTTTTGTGGCTTTCGGTCTGGTTCTATTTATTGCCGCACTCTTCCTGGTTGTGCGGCACGACTTATCCACGGTAGCGGTCGCGGAGTTCGTCGTACCCGGACTTTCGCTGGCGGTTCTGTGTTTAGCGCGCGAAATGGGCGGAATCCCCGGATCATTCAGCCGCCGGTTCCCCATGCTTTTCAAGGAGGTATGGCCGTTCGCTCTTGGAGCCGGCGTACCCGTACTCCTTTTTTTGATCATCTACGTGCGTGCCGGGGCAACCTCCGATTTTATCTATGGCGTGTTTATTCTTCCCGGCCGCCGCCTCGCATTCGCCTCACAGAAGCCGATCGGTTTCGGTCTGAATAAAATTCTGGGCGTGATCGCGTTTACCGGCTTGTTGATCACTGCTTACTTCGGTCGCATCCGTTCAAAGGTCGCATACATTGTGATCGGGACCGCGTTGCTTGCCGTGCTAGTCGTCTCCAAGACAGAATCGAAGATCTACACCTTCGCTTGGGCTCCCCTGCTTCTACTCATTTCCTTCTCTGCGATCGTCGGGGCCTTCGTAATCGGAAATTCACAACCCGACAGCCTGCGCCGTCAGCAAGTGATGCTCCTGCTTTCGATCACTGCAACCTGCACCCTGATTCAGTTGCCCTTTTCGGTTCCAATTTATTTTTGTTACGTCGCACCGTTGCTGGCGCTGTCGCTGGCGGCGCTTTTCTCTATTCCGCAGAGGCCTTCGAGATGGACACTCGGACTGTTACTGACCTTCTACGTTGCTTTCGCCGTATTGCGCTTTACTCCAGGATTCCTTTATTCCATGGGCTTTTTTTATCAGCCCGACCCCGAGACCGAGGTACTGCGATTACCACGGGCCGGTGGACTCCGCATCGATGTTCCGGCAGCGCATGGATATGAGCGCTTGATCCGCGAGATACAAGAACATGCCGGTGCGAGTCCCTATATTTATGCCGCCCCCGATTGTCCGGAAGTCTATTTTCTTTCTGGGAAGCACAATCCCACACGAACGATGTTTGATTTCTTCGACGATGATCCGCAGAGTCACGCCGCACGAGTTCTCGCAACGATCGAATCCCATGACGTTCAGCTCGTCGCGATCATGAGAAAGACGCAGTTTTCTCCGCCCATGTCCTCCGATCTAATAATGGCGTTGAGAGAGCGCTTTCCTCAAGGAGAGCTGATCGGCCCGTTCGAAGTCCGCTGGCGCCCCTAGCGAATACATTCCAGAATGACGTGCGTATAGGGAATTCGCAGCATGTTGTCGCGAACCGTGGCCTTCACATTGTCGAAGACTTGCGACGCCATCTTCACATAGCCCTCTTCGCTGCGCACGAACTCTCCGCGGTCGCGAGCCAGCAGCGCCTTCGCCGCAGAGGATTGATTATTCGTCCATACGCCATCGAGCGTCACCAGTTTCCCGCCGGGCTTTAGGGCTTCATGAGCGATCTTGAAAAGCTTCAGTGATTCCGCGTCATCCAGGTGATGCAGAATCCCCAGCGCGAGCACCGAATCGAAATACGACCGCTCGGGCAAGCTGTACTCGCTCACCCGTTCGCAGACAAATCGCGCCTGAGGAAAGCGGCGGCGAGCCTGCTCAATGTAGTCAGCGCTGGCGTCGAACCCTATGTACTCCGACTTGGGAAGGTAAGGCACAATCGTCCCCGGACCGCAGCCGATCTCAAGGATGCGATCTCCGGCTTTGGGGCGGATGAACTCCGTAACCAGCGTTCGGCTGCGCGCCGGGCCGCCAATCACATTCCAGAACAGTTGATAAGCCTGCGGCAGCGCAAGCACCGAGCGAATCGTTCGAATCATTGATTTTTGGTACGATTGCCTGCAAGATACGCTGATTCTATTGAAACACAAACCGCGCCGGCCGACGGCGCGTTGATTCTATGAAAGTGATCATTCTCGCCGGAGGGCTGGGCACGCGTCTGGCCGAAGAAACCTCCGCTCGCCCGAAACCCATGGTCGAGATCGGCGGCAAGCCGATCCTGTGGCACATCATGCAACTTTACGCCAGCCACGGTTTCAACGATTTCCTCATCGCCTGCGGATACAAGGGCGAGATGATAAAAGAGTACTTCCACAATTATCGGATCCACAACAGCGATCTCTTTCTCAATTTGAAAGATGGATCGTGCAAAGTGGCGAACTCGACGGTTCCTGACTGGCAAGTGGGACTAATCGACACCGGGCTAAACACTCTGACTGGCGGCCGCGTGCGACGGCTGCAGAATCTTCTGGGAAACGAAACTTTTCTGGTGACCTACGGGGACGGACTCGCCGACATCGATCTCCAGGCTCTGGTGAAATTTCATCGCGGCCACGGCAAGCTGGCTACCGTCACCGCGGTTTCGCCCATCGCGCGCTTCGGCAGTCTCGAATTAAGCGGCGATCGCGTCACCCGCTTCGCGGAAAAACCTCAGACTGGCGAAGGTTGGATCAATGGCGGCTTCTTCGTCTTTGAGCCCAAGGTGCTTGATTACATCGCCAGTGATCAGTCCACCCTCGAAGGCGAACCGCTGGAACGCCTCGCCGCCGACGGACAACTCATGGCTTACCGTCACTCCGGCTTCTGGCATCCCATGGACACGTTGCGTGACAAACAACTCCTCGAATCGCTCTGGGCCAGCGGCAAGGCCCCATGGAAAGTCGCGTGATGTTTGAAGACTTCTATCGCGGGAAGAAAGTCCTGGTCACCGGACACACCGGTTTCAAAGGCGGCTGGCTCAGCTCGTGGCTCAAATCGTTGGGTGCCGACGTGATTGGACTCGCGCTTCCTCCCGACACGAAACCAAATCTCTTCGACTCGATCTGCCTGGGCTGTGGAATGGTTTCAGTGCTGGGCGACATTCGCGATGCCTCGGTGGTGTCCTCAATCTTCCGCCAGCATTCGCCTGAGATCGTCTTTCACAATGCCGCGCAGCCGCTGGTGCGCCGCTCCTATCGCGAGCCGGTGGAGACTTACGCCACCAACGTGATGGGAACCGCGCATGTGCTCGAGGCCATCCGCAATACGCCTTCGGTGCGTGCCGTGGTCGTGGTAACCAGCGACAAGGCTTACGAAAACCGTGAGTGGTTTTGGGGATATCGCGAAGAGGATGCTCTTGGTGGACATGATCCTTACAGTTCGAGCAAGGCCTGCGCGGAACTGGTAACCGCTGCCTATCGTCAATCATTCTTCAACCCAGAGAACGGCGCTCGGGTGGCAACGGCCCGAGCGGGTAATGTGATCGGAGGCGGAGACTGGTCCGAAGACCGTCTTGTTCCCGACATCGTGCGCGGCATTATCGCGAACCAGCCAATCGTTATCCGCCGGCCTGACTCCGTGCGCCCGTGGCAGCACGTACTGGAACCAGTGCGTGGATACCTCATGCTCGCGCAACACCTCTGGGAGAATCGCGACTTCGCGGAAGCATGGAATTTTGGGCCGCGCGATGAAGACGCGATCTCAGTGGGCGACCTGGCAAAACACACGATCGCAAAGTGGGGAAAGGGGGAGCTGCAGATTCAGCCCAAGAAAAATGCCCCCCACGAAGCACAGTTTCTGCGATTGAACACAAACAAAGCCCGCACGCGGCTGGGTTGGCAACCTATATTGAATATCGACCAAGCCCTGTCGTGGACTGTCGACTGGTACCGCAAGTTCTATGACGATGCGAACTCGGCGTCGAGCATCCTCGCAGAGCAAATCGAGCTCTTCTCGGAGGCGGCGAGCTTATGATGCAGCCGCGCTCCGTTCTTATGACCGGCGCCACCGGACTGATCGGCTCAGCGTTGGTTCGCCTTCTGCATGCGGAAAACATCACCGTCTATTGCCTGATTCGCCGAGGAAGTCTCACCAAGTTGCCCCCACTCGCCGGACTGGAAGCAATCGAGGTTCAAACCTTCTCACCCGAGGCATTGCGAACGTCGCTAAGCGGAGTCTCATACGATACCGTCGTCCATCTCGCCTCTTACGGTGTGCAAATCAACGATCGTGATCGCGATCAACTGATCGCCGGCAACGTGCAACTCCTCGCGCACGTGCTCGAAGCCGTTTCCGATCGTCCGCCAACGAAGTTTCTTTACGCCGGAAGCTGCTCGGAGTACGGCTTCCCGGCAAAAGACGGCCAGCCCATCGCTGAAGATCAGCCACTTCGTCCTACATCGCTTTACGGCGCTGCCAAAGCTGCGGCTGAGATTTACGGACAAGCTCTCGCTTTGCAACTGAAGATTCCCTTCACCGCTCTGCGTTTATTCAATGTCTTCGGACCGGGCGAGGCGCCACACCGGTTGCTGCCGTCCATCATCCAAGCTCTCGATCAGGATCGCCCGGTCGACCTGACCGGCGGCGAGCAACAGCGCGATCTTCTCCACGTCGACGACGTTGCCGAAGCCATCCTCGCCGCCGCTAGTTCCCAGCAACTCAAGCCCTTTGCCGCTTACAATGTCTGCTCCGGGCATGCGGTGCGCATTCGCGGGGTCGGCGAGGTCGCCGCTAAATTGATGGACAAGCCCCAGAGCCTGCTGCAATGGGGCAAGCTGCCTTATCGCAGCGATGAGCCGATGTGGGTGGTGGGAGACCCGACGCGCTTTCAGCACGTTACTTCGTGGCGTCCGAAAATGAATCTGATCGAAGGCATCCGCAACATGGTGGCAGCCCTGCGGAACCGTGAACACCAAAATGCAGTTTGACCAATTCGCCGGAAACTACAAACGCGTGCTCGACCAGAGTATTGCTGTCTCCGGCGAAGATTCCAGCTACTTTGCTGAGTACAAAGCGCGCTATCTGGCACGGATTTTCGGGGCTGGATTTTCCGGCAAGATTCTGGATTTCGGTTGTGGTGTTGGACTTCTGTCCCGTTTCATCAAGAAGCATCTTCCCAAGTCGCGGCTCGATGGATTCGACGTGTCACGGGAAAGCGTCGCACGCATCGATCACTCCCTGACCGGACAGGGCGTCTTCACCTCAGATTCAGATCACCTCGGGCATGACTACGATCTGATCGTGGTCGCCAATGTGATGCATCATGTAATTCCCGATCAGCGTAAAGCCACTGTCAAAGAATTGGCGGACCGGCTGGCTGCGAACGGCAAACTCGCCATCATTGAGCACAATCCCGCGAACCCGCTCACACGCCGCACGGTCGATCGCTGTCCCTTCGACGAGGACGCGATCTTGTTGCGTTCCACCGAAGCGCAATCTCTAGTCGAGTCTGGGGGACTCACGCTGCTGCGTCGCGACTACATCGTGTTCATGCCACGTCCGCTGGCGAGACTTCGTCCGCTGGAACCGTGGCTCGCCTGGCTTCCCCTCGGAGCACAATACGCAGTGCTGGGTGAAAAGCATGTCTAACAAGCTGATCACCATTCTCGTGCCGGTATTCAATGAGGAGCAGAACATCGAGCCGCTTTACGATGCGCTGCAACCGGTGCTGGCCCAGCTCTCAGACCGCTACGAATTCGAGATTCTCTTCACCGACAACCACTCCACCGACTCATCGTTTTCCGCCATCGAGCGTCTCGCCACGCGCGACCATCGCATCCGCGCGCTTCGCTTCTCCCGCAATTTCGGCTTTCAGCGCTCCATCCTTACCGGCTACCTCAACGCCCGCGGAGACGCCGCCGTGCAAATCGATTGCGATCTGCAGGACCCTCCCGAGCTGATTCTCGAGTTCGTCAAGAAATGGGAAGAAGGTTATCGCGTCGTCTACGGGGTTCGCAGTTCGCGCAGAGAGGGCTGGATGATGAACTCCACCCGGCGCCTCTTTTATCGCCTGATCGATTCGCTCAGTGAAGACGACCTTCCGCTCGACGCGGGAGACTTCCGTCTGGTCGATCGCCGGGTGCTCGATGAACTAAAAACTCTCGATGACTCTCAGCCCTACTTACGCGGTACCGTGGCGTCGTTGGGCTTCAGCCAGATCGGTATCCCTTACGACCGAGGCGAGCGCACCAGAGGCGAAAGCAAGTTTTCCTTCGGAGAACTGGTGGGCCTCGCCCTCGATGGCATTCTCAACCACTCGGTGGTTCCACTGCGCATCGCCACCTATCTCGGACTCGCAGTCTCCGTCCTTACTCTTATCGCGATCATCGGCTACACCGCCGGACGCTTGTTCTTCGGCGCCGACTGGCCCCCGGGCTTCGCCACTATCATCATCCTGATTCTGGGCTCGCTCAGCTTGAACGCACTATTCCTCGGAATCATCGGGGAATATCTGGGGCGAATCTACAAACAGGTCAAGCGGCGTCCGCTGACTATCATCGAGCGCGAAATCGATGCGTCTGCAGCCACGCAAAGCCGTTCCGCCGCCCGCTGACGCTACACACCGACCGGCGCTTCCACTAAAATCTTGGGCTCCAGTACGAACGTGGCCTGAATCGACCGAGCGATCAGGCAGCCGCGTTCGGTCTTCTCCAGCAACCGGCCCGCGAGTTCGCGATCCTCTTCACGATGGATGGTCGCAACCGGGCGCAGGATAATCTTCGTAAAACGCAGCCCGCCCTCTTGTTTTTCGATCGTGCCCTCGACCTCGACTTCGAGCCCGTGGAACTCCAGCTTCGACGCTTTTGAAACTCCCCGGAATGTAGCCACGTAGCAGGTTGCAACTCCCGCAAGCAGCAGGTGCTCGGGAGTCCACAGGCCGGGTTCGCCGCCAAACTCCGGCGGAGCCGCAAAATTAATCGTGCGCGGAATCGAACTGTCGGCCTCGACGATGCCCCGTTTGTGCAGCGTCCAATGCGCGGTGGTGTGGTACGTGTATTTCTTTTCCACTGTATGACCTCCGACTGCGACCTTAGCAACCCGTGACCGTGCGGGCTGTGCCCGCGATCACTGCTAAGTGTTTACCAGGGAACTATTTCGCTTTGTGATGCTCGTCACCGACTCCAGTGAGAACGGTCACGGCATCCATGTGCACCCAGCCCGAGAATAGGGAGCATGCCGGAGTGGCGGCCCTGCCGCCCGCGGAGGTGCATCGTGTCTACTGATAAACGTGACATTCTCGAAGTCCTCAAGTTCGAGTTAACCTTTCTCGAACAGGGCGGTTACGGCCGCTCGGTGCGAACGCCGTGGAAGCCGACCTCCGTCTTTCAGGACTCTCTCTCCTGCATCAACTTCAACGATCCTGAACGTCCTCACCCCTGCGGCGAGTGCCTGCTCACCGACTTTGTACCTGCTGAAGGGCAAAACGAAGGCGTGCCCTGTCATCACATCCCTCTCAATCGCGATGGAGAGACCGTCGACACCATGGAGCGGCAGTGCAACCAGCATGAGCTTGAGGAAGCGGTCAAGAACTGGCTGCGGGATATGATCCAGCGCATTGAGACAGAGCGCGCGCTAAAAACGAAACCGGCCACGAGCCTCTAACCGCGCGCACTCCGGTTTACCATTTTGGGAAGAAGAACGTCTCCTACCCGCATTGCTCCTATCCAAGACAGTTGCGAGACGCTATGCTCTCGTAAGTGAACGGAGGAGTTATGAAGCGCGACTTCGCCTCGTTAAGCGCCCAGGAAGCTCTGCACGTGGCCATCTTCATCGAAGAGCGCAACGCCGAGATCTACCACCAGTTTGCGGAAATGTTTGCTGAATTTCGCGATCCCGAATCTCTTGAGATCGCCGCCGCTTTCTGGGACATGGCCACCGAAGAGCGCAAGCACGGCACCATGCTGCAGAAGCGCTACTTTGACCGCTATGGCACGCGCCCCTGTGCGGTAACCGAAGAAGACATCTCCGATTTCATCGAAGTGCCGCACCTCGAAAATGGCGAAATCTTCACCATCAGCAAGCTGAAGGTCGGACGCTCCCCTCGCGAAATGGCTCTGGAAATCGCGATGGCTGCGGAACAAAATGCCATCCGCTACTACAACCGGCTCAGCGAGATCACAGAAGACGCCGAGCTAAAGTCGTTCTACCGCGAGTTTGTCGACTTCGAAGCAGGACACAGCGATTGGCTGGAAAAGAAACTCTCCGAGGCGCGCCGAACCTCTGGTGGAACGAAACTCGCCTGATCAGTTTCGGGCAGCCGGAGCAGGATTCACGTCCTCCGGAAATTCCTTCAACACGACGTCGTGGACTTTGGCTGTGGTCTTCTTGTTCACGTCGGTCGTGTATTCCGTGAGCGTGCCCTTTAAAACGAAATAGGCTTCATCTCCGGGATTTTTTCCCGCTCCCCGCTCCACGGTTCCTTTGAATTCGTACCAGACAGCGTGCACCGTCTCGGTAGTGAACGTTAGGTCTTTTCCGTCCAATTTACCCTGCTTGAAGAACTGATCCAGAAAAGCGCCGCGATCGCTCTCCTGATCTCCATAACGAGACACAAATCCGGTCACGCGCCCTGCTCCTTCCACTGAAACCTGCACAAACTCTCCGTCCTGCAAGAAGCTGTACATCCCCGAATAATTTGAGGAGGCATCAGGCGCTGGCGTCGGGTTCGGTTTCGCTTGCCCAAGAACCAGTAAACTCCCCAGCAACAGCATCAAAGAAATTGGCACCAGCTTTTTCATGAATAACCCTGCTTTCGCGGATGAATGAAGGTAAACCCAATTAAATCATGCCGGCCGCTCCTTGGAACTTCCCATTCTGGGAAGGCCCTGCTGGCAGGCTATAATCGAAGACTCCTGCCATGGCGGCAGGGCCGATGAAAACGGGCTCTGGACAAGGAAAATCCGAAGAATTCACCGCTAGCTCCCGCCTTCCGGAACCCCAGTTCCTGGTGCAACTGGAGCCTTGGCACAAGAGTCTTGCCAGCCTGCTGAAAACACAGCCCGAAGAACCAGTTTCAAGCACCTCACGCCCGGGGGATTTCTGGCCAGATGTCTTCGTTGCTCGGGGCCTACCTTGGGAAAGCTTTGCGGAATCCGTCTTCTGTCATGTTCTGGCCGTCGTCATTCTCTGGGGATCATGGCAACTGCTTGGGAACCGCCCCCGTCTGACGAACCTGTCGAGTTTCAACCGCTCTGACGTAATTTATTACCCCGAATCGGAATACCTCCCTCCAGTCAACACGCTGCGGCGGATTTCCTATCGTGCGCAGAAGGGTCAGCCCGCGTACGCCAAGCAAGACATCATTTCCGTTCCGTCCGACCCCGATAACACCCAGCAGACCATCGTGACCCCGCCGAAGCTAAAGCTGAATCACGATGTCCCGATGCCGAATATTGTTGCGTGGGCGCCAAGCACGGTCGCCGTGCCCATGGCCGCGACCCAGCGCTTACCGTCAGACATGAAGCTTCCTGAGTTGCCGACAAGCGTAGTCGCCCCGCCGCCCGAAGTGAGCACCGATTCTCGCATGCGAAGCGTCGACGCCCCCCAGACCAACATCGTGGCTCCTCCACCAAACGTGCAGATGGCCGCGATCCGTCAGTCGGACATCGACATCGGTCACGCAGATGTGGTCGGACCTGCCCCCAAGCTACCCATGGCCGAGCAGCATCGCCTAGGAGGATCCTCCAGTGCAGCCATTGGCGGTTCCCCGAACATTGTCCCTCCTCCGCCCTCGATCGGCGGCACTGGAACGGGACGCGGCGGCGGGCAGTTGATCGCGCTCAGTGTTCGTCCCGCGCCTGCAGCTGCATCCATGCCACAAGGAAACCGCCGCGGCACCTTCGCCGCGACTCCACAAGGCAAGCCCGGCGCGCCCGGCACACCTGACCTTCAATCTGGAGCAGGCGATGCAGGCTCGAACGGCGGCTCCGGAAACGGGCCAGCCGGAATCTATGTCGGAAAGGGACCTGATTCTGCGACTTCGAGCGTCGGCGGCAATGGCTCCCACTCTGACGGGGCGAGCCGATCGTCCAGCGACTCTCGTCTTCTCGCCAGTGCAGCTCCGCCGCGAGTGAGTTCCGCCCGCGAGGTTTCTCCGGAAAAAGTTACGCAGGAAGAAAAGAAGGTTTTCGGCGACCGCAAGTTCTATTCCATGAGCTTGAATATGCCGAACCTCAACTCGGCCGGAGGAAGCTGGGTGATTCACTTTGCAGAAATGAAAGACTCGCAAAAGGGAGACTTAAGCGCGCCCGTCGCCCGCCAAAAGGTAGACCCCGCCTATCCTACGGAGCTGATGCGTCAGAACGTCGCCGGGACGGTCACGCTCTACGCCGTCATTCATAGCGACGGTTCGGTGGATGGCGTGAAGGTTCTCAGCAGCGCCGATGATCGCTTGAACGAGTACGCGCGCTCTGCGCTCATTCGCTGGCGTTTCTATCCCGCCACTAAGAATGGTAACCCGGTAGACCTGGAAGCGGTAGTAGCCATTCCCTTCCGGCCGATAAGGACAAGAAACAGTTTTTAGCTGAGGTCCAAGGTCTGAGGTCCGAGGTCTGCTATTTAGCGGCCGCGCTCTTTTTTTCTAGCGCCGCATAGACCGCCGGGTTCGCGCACACTTCGTAGTAGCCTCGCTCCGTCCACTTCTGTAGCGCGAAGCCACGAGGATCAATCTGCGGCATCTTGCTCGCCCGGACCACAATTCTGCGGAAGATGTCATTCCCTACTGGAACCATCCCGCTATACAGCTTGTAGTCTTCCGAGCCAAACAGTTTGGGAAATTCGAGATTGCAAGGATCGAGAGAAATTTCCTGCTTCAACTTCTGGAAGGCGGCCTCGCTGATGCGAATCCCGTTCAGGTTATAAGCCATAAGAGAGTCGTCGGGATTTTCCCCGGCGTCCGCATCACTGACGGTTTGAATCGCGTACACGTGAAACGGAACCTTCCGCGGCTCCATCGCCTTGCGCAAGCGCTTGCTGCAAGAAGACAAGCGATCGCTCTCATTCAGCGCATCGGAAATCATGATGCGCTGCTCGCCATCCATCAGGTACAGCGGCGCGCAATCCTGGAACGACACGCCGACCCCCAGTTCCAACCCCGGCAGTCCGGACCTTTCGAGAAGCTGGTTATAGCCCTGCACAATCTCAACCATCTCGCGTGCCAGCACACACGCCCGGCTTACCGCCAAGCTGGGTTCGCCCTCGCGCTCCACCAGCGCCAGGATCACCGCGTCGCCTTCAATGAAGACTTTGCTCGCTCCATACTTCGCTAGCAACTTGTTCACAGGATCGTAAAAATTCAGGCTGAAGTATGACGCCGGATTCAGGCCCTTCTCCATCAAAGACCGCGTCAGCCGCGACGAGTCCCGCACATCGGCCTTTACCACCACGTGCCGGACCACTTTCTCTTCCGCTGGTTTGTGCTCATCCGACAATAGAAAGTCGTAGAGCGTTCCATTCATCGCCGAAAGTTCGCGCAGTTTGGCGTTGCCGATCAGGTTGACACTGTCCATCACTCCGTTCAGCGTTTCCATCCGCTTCAGGTCGCGGTTGTATCGCAGAAAGTCACGCAGGAAGCGTCCCGCCACTTTCGCCCGGTCGGCCGACCGGCAACTTGCCACGCGTCCCGCAGCCGCGTACAAACTGTCAGGCGAAAGCCGCCCGTGATCGGCAATCAGTTTCTCCACGCGATCGCGCTCTTCGCGCGAAACCAGCGCGTTCTTAAGCTGTTGTGCGTTGATACGAGGCGAATATTCGGCCAGCAAAGGCACTACTTCGTAGGAAGCGATAACGTAATCCATTACCCCGGCATCTTCGAGCAAGGTCGTCCATGCCGCGAGACGAGTCTTCTGGCTTCGTCCTTCAGCCGTGGACTCATCCGGGCTTCCTCCCCCAACCAACTCCTGCGCGTTTTCGGGAACACACAGCCAGGAATCGAGCGCGGCTTCGTCAGACGATTCCAGGTTCAGCGACTTCAGGAACTCGGTCGCAATCTGGCAGACATTCTGAAAGCGGTCGGGATCGCGATCGAAGTTGCCGAACATCACGTAGGACTCGGCATTGAGATAGGCGTCGCGTCCATCTTCGGTGAAGATCAGCGGATTCAGGAAGAGCGAATACTGTTCCTCCCACCGGTTCCCGAAGAGCGACCGTCGCGTCCGCGCGAGCGTTTCTTTCTCGATCTCGCGCAGTGTGCGGAACAGCTCCTGCCCCGTCTTTCGCAGGATAATTTTCTTCGCGACCTGAAACGCGGCGACGCGCTCGCGATACTCCATCGCCTTCTGCTGCCGCAAGCCTTCGTAACTCTTCAGCATCATGCGGCAGCGTTCCAGCAGCTGCGCGAATTGGGCTGAGAGTTCCACTCTCAGAAACTTGAGAACCGCGACCCGTGCCAGCATGTCGACGAAAACGTTGCTGTCGGCTTTTGCCCGGTTCAACGCCGAGGTGTGAATCTCGGCCAGCAGCGGCTTCAGATCTTGTGGCTCGCTCTTATTCCGCGCCTTGGGCAGCGATCCGGATCCGATGAAGTGGTTTCCGCCGCCGCTCTGAGGATTCTCCGCCGCCAGCAGTCCATCGACATCCCCATAGCGCGCGATCAAACGCGCCAGATGCGTTCGTGCCTGCTCAATGAATCGCGGGCTGAGGTGGACGTCATGGCGCAGATTGTCTACGCCCGGTTGCAACCCCTCAAGAGTCAGCGAAGGCGCATAGCGGGTAAGGCGAGGCGGTGTAATTTCATCCGCCGAATGTCCGAGTCTGAAGATGGGGATCCGAGGCATGATCCGTTACGGCTGCCCCGCCTGGCTGACCAGGCTGGAGCGGAATTGCGGCACCACTAAGGCTTGTTCCAGTGTGGGCTCGTTCCATCCCGCCAGTTTGGTTGCTAAAGCACTAGCCTGCGCGGTGGCGCCTGTGTTTGTATAGGCCTTCCACAACAAACGCATCGCCACCGGATTGGCGTTGTCTTCCTCAAGATGAGGGATTGCGTCACTCGCCTTTCCCTGCGCCAGCAGTGTCGCTCCAGCAGCCGCGTGATAGCAAAGTTGGATTATCTGGCTGCGGCTGCCTTGCGCCATGCTCTCCAGTTGCTGAACCGCGATCGCGGCGCCCTCCATGTCACCAGCGTCCGCCGCTCGCTGTGCGCGCACTGACGTAATTCGCGCCTGCTCATCGCCCCGAGCGCCCTTCGATACATCCTTGCCATCGTCGAGCGCGCTCTGCGCTGTCTGCAATTGTTTCATCGCAGCTTTGTAGTCTGGCTCGTACATCGCCAGAAAGCGATGCGATTCGGCTTCCAGCACCGCCAGCCCCGCAGTGTGCGCATGACGGCTCACGTCTTTTAAAGCCTTCTCGGCCTGCTTGCGATTGTTCTCGCGAATCCATGTGGTCGCGGCTTGCAGTTCGTACTCGACGCGGTCACTCTCGCTATTGGTAAATACGATTGCGCGGTCATACTCTTCGCGCGCATCCTGCTCCCGGCCCATTACTGCGTAAGTGTCGGCAACTCCCAACTCCGACCCGAAGTTCGGATCCACGCGAATGCTCATCCGATACTGTTCCAGGGCCGCATCGAACTTTCCCGCCAGCCGCAGGATTTCGCCATAAGAATCGTGCGGGTTGGGCTGATCCGGCTCGAGCGCGACGTATCGCTCCATCGCCGCAGAACCTTTCTCGAAATCGCCGCTGTAGGCGTAGGCATACCCCAGTTCATTCAACGCTGCGGGATAGTTCGGATCGAGCGTGACCGCTCGTTCCAGAATCACGATGCCCTGCGAATAGCGCTCCTGATGAATCAACCACCGTCCCGCCAGAAAAAGAAGACGTTTGTCCTGCGGATACCGCGCCAGCAAATCATTCATTGCCGCGATCGCCGGAACATAGTCATCTTCCTGTACTCCGGCCAGCCACTGAATCAGCAATCGCTCGCTCGAACTCGCGCGCGGCGCCAGTGCCTTGGCACGGGTCAACGCTTCCTGCTTCTCCGCAGGATCGTGACTCAAATCAGAAATCAGGATGTAAGCTTGGGCAAAATTCGAATCGGCCTTTACCGCGCTGCGTAGATCCTCGACAGCCTCCGCCCGGCGCAAATATTCCAGCGCCTGCATGGCCTTTTCAAACCGCTTGCGCGCAACGGCGGAAGATGTGGTGACGGGAAACTGCGAAGAGATAATTTTGTGCCCCGAGGCGCCGGCACTCGCGCCCGCACAAGGAATCGCCAAACAGGACAACAACACCACCGCGCAGCCACCGTAGCGCAGACGCATGTATCCCTCGGAAAACGCTGACATTGCTACTTGTAAAGCGAGCGTAGCACGCGCCCAGAAGGTGGCCAACGTTACCCAAGTTACTTGCTAAGTAACTGATTTGGAGAGGGTTGTGCAGATCATCATCTTCGGTGAAGGCATCTAACCAAGCGCCACACGCAGTCGCAACGTCCGTGAGCGAAATGGTTGTTTGCGCCAACGACCGAAGGGGAACTCGGGCACCGCAGCGATGCCTGTTCCAGCGCGTGACTAGGTCCAGATTTCGGCCAACACTTTAGCGAAGTTGGCGCCGACCACTTTCTCCGTCGCACTCGTCGAATATCCTCGCTTGAGCAACTCATTGGTGATGACTTCGATTCTGCGCGGCGTGTTCAATCCAACCACGTAGGTTGGGCGATCCTCTTCCGGGGCGGCGAGTCCCGATTGCTGGCGCATCTTTTCCGATTTCTCGAAATCGGCCATGCCCTTGGGACTTGTATCGAAAGGCTGGATCGAGGCGTCGCTGCCAACACCCACGTGATCTTCCCCCATGATCTTGATCGCATGCTCCATGTGCGCCATGTAGTCGTCAACCGTCGGCTGCTTGGGAGGTGCCGCCAGATACGGAAGGTCGTAAATCCCCATCACACCACCCTTGTCGGCCAACGCTCGCAGTTGTTCGTCAGTCTTATTGCGCGGATGAGGATGAATGGCACTACAGCCCGCGTGCGACATGATCACCGGCTTCGACGAAGCCGCGATCGCATCGGCCGTCGTCTGAGCATTCGCGTGGCTCAAATCAACCGCAATGCCGAGTTCATTCATCTTCTTGACGGCGTCATGACCAAGCGGAGTCAAACCGCCGCCGTTCGGTTCCATGACCCCAGCCGCAAAGGGCGATTTGCGATTGTAAGAAAGCTGCATCACGCGGACACCGAGATTGCGAAACAGTTCGAGTCGCTCGACCTTTCCCTCCAACATGTCGGCGCTCTCAAAGCTGAGAATGATCCCCATCTTTCCCTCAGCCTTCGCACGCTGCATGTCGCCGGGCACTCTCACCTGCATGAAATATGCAGGATGAACCTCGACCAACTGCTGAATCCAGGCAATATCTTCTACCGTATCTGCGAAACCTTCGTTGATGCCCGCAAGCGAGAACTTAAGAACGTTCACGCCGGAATTCCGAGCCATATCAAGATCGGATTGTGGCAGCGGCAGCTTTTCTTCCAGTGGAGGGGCGCAATTGCAATCCAGAATGAGCGCGCTGCGATACAACTTGGCGGCCTGTTCGGAAACATTGGGCGGGTTGGCCACCGCTTGCCCGGCAAGGAGTCGTCTGGGCAACCAAGCAGATGCCGCCGCGCCTGTGAGCATGTACGAAAATGCGCGCCGATTCATGATGGGAAGTATAAGGAAAGAGTGGCCGCCCTCATAGCTACTTCACATCCATCGTGAGCTTCTCGTCCGACTGACTTTGTATTTCGTCGGCAATTTTGGCATCAAATTGCAAGCCATAGCAGATCCAAGTCGCTCCGGGCTTGTAATATTTGAGCCGCACCGAGATGGGTTGTCGCTCATAAGCAACGAAATAGTGCTGATAAACGAATATCCCCGCAACCTTGGTCTCCACCAACATGGTATGGGAAACATAGTTGCCCATTAACGTGCCGACCGAAGCAAACTGCGATTTCAACTGCTCCCGTTCATCAGTCATCTTCTGCAATCCGGGATTTGTTGCGAACATGAAGTCGACCGCATCGGAAGTCTTACCTTGCTTAAGCAAATCAAAGAATTTGTCGGAGAGCGCCTGATAAGAAGATGATTGCGCCTGCTGTGCCTGGCTGACATTCCGAGTCCCGAGAGTTCCGACGGTGATGAGACAGCAAATCAAAACGATTCGCATCCAATATTTCATTAGTCCCCCTGTAGAATCGCTCCGATTCTAGTTCTCGAAAGACATCCGTAGCTAAGAATCGTGCTTGCACCCATTGACTGGGAAGTATCCCCGAGCGCTCAAATTACGGCCGCGTCTCCAACGGCCTCTTGACCTTCTCAAAGAACTCATTCTGCAACTTCAAGCTCTCGTCATCTTTCTTGACCGCCCGGATAGAATTCACAATCGACTCAATCCATCCCTTCATCTCAAACTCTCCGCGCTCGCGCGTCGCCGCCGCACCCTCTCCCGAATAGTGATTCGGAAAGCGGGCATACCACCAGATGCCGGTGTAAAGATCGTCCGGCAACTTCGCCCGGCCCTGGTCCGCGCCCGACTCCGTGGCCGCGCGATCCATGTGCACCAGATCAGGACGCGCCACCAGCATCTTCGCGGTCTCATCTTCACCCGCATGCCAGTTCACGATGTTGCTTTTTTTCGCGGGACCACCTGCGGGTGCCTCCGGAATCCTCATCACATAGACCACATAGTCGTGAGGCTTCTCCAACTGACTCTGCGCGAAATAGGGCAGCAGATTCTCGTTGCCTCCATGCCCGTTCACGATGATGACTTTCTTGCAGCCGTTGCGCGCCATCTCATCGGTCGTCTCCTGCAGCAACTCCAACTGCAAATGGCTGCTGTAAGCGACTGTTCCTGGCTCATGCTGCGCCTCGAAAATCTGTCCAAAATAATATTCTGGAAACACCACCGCATACTCCTGCCCTGCGGCTTGCAACGCAGCATAGCGAACATCGAGCAGATCGGTGCCCAGGGGAAGGTGCGGTCCATGTTTCTCCAGAATTCCGAACGGAAGCAGGCAGGTCCCGCCGGACTGGTGAATCGCCGCGCGAAAATCGGCAGCGGTCAGTTCTTCCCAGTGCGTCGATAACTTCACCTGCGCTTGAGCCTGAACAACGATTAACCCTATTAAAACGATTAGTGCTTTGCGCATGGGGCACCTCTTCTCGCGACGGATTCTACCACCGTCTCCCATTCCGGGAGCGCACGCCGCCAAGCCACGTCCTTTGGTTACCGTAGTCACCACCGTAACTCGCAGCTTTGGGCTTATGATCACGAATAAGGCGTGCTGGCTCATGAAGAAACTTAAATTTCTGCTGTCTCTCACCACCGACGATAACGATTACCAGATCGAGCAGGCGGTATCTGCGCAGGAAGTGGCGCGCCGGCTGGGCTTCGAACTCGAAATCATCTACGCGGGGAATGACGCCATCAAGCAGAGCCAGCAACTGCTCGACATCATCCAATCGCGCTCCGGGAATCATCCCGATGGAATTGTTTTCGAGCCCGCTGGAGGAACCGCATTGCCGCAAGTGGCTCGCGCTGCCGCGGCCGCCGGAATCGGCTGGGTCGTTCTCAATCGCGACGTCGATTACACCGCCGAATTCCGCCGCACCTACAGAGTTCCTCTCTTCGCCGTAACTTCGGACCACGAAGAAATCGGACGCATTCAAGGACGCCAATTGCGCGCCCTGCTCCCGAAAGGCGGATCCATTCTCTACGTTCAAGGACCCTCCGAAAGTCCCGCCGCCAAGCAAAGAACCTCTGGGATGTACGAGACCAAGCCGGTCGACGTGCAGGTGAAGCTCATGAAGGCCCAATGGACCGAGATCAGCGCCTACCGTGCCGTGAGTTCATGGTTGCGCCTCTCCACCTCGCAACAGAGCCAGATCGATGTGATCGCGGCCCAGGACGATTCCATGGCGATGGGAGCCAGAAAAGCTTTCCAGGAACTTCCCCAGAGCAACGCGCGCGATCGCTGGCTCAGCATTCCGTTCATCGGCTGCGACGGCATGCCCAAGACCGGGCAGGCCTGGGTACGCAACGGCCTGCTCGCCGCCACCGTCATTGTTCCCGCCAACTCCGGCCAGGCTTTGGAGCTGCTGGTAAAAGCGGTGCAATCCGGCACGTTGCCACCCGAGCGCACGCTTACCATTCCGCTATCGTATCCAGCCGTCGAGAAAATGAATGCCACCCAGGTAGACCGCGCCCGCGCCATGTCGGTCTAAGAACTCGCGCAGCAACGGGCGCCTTCGTAAGCCTGCGCTGAGCGCAGTCGAAGGGTTCCCGAAGCAAAGGCCGACTCTCCGGTTCGTATCAGGCCACGGCTTCAGCCGTGGCAAAACGATCTCCTCGCCGTTCCGCTTTAGGGGCTGGACTCCATACAATTGTCGAATGCCCACTCTCATCTCCCAACCCACACGCATCACTGCCGCAGGAAATAAACCGAAGCTCATCGACGAATACATCGGACGCGTCAACTCGAAGACCAGCGCCGTCAGCGTCGCCCACATGCGCAGCCCGCAGGGCTGGGCCGAGCCGGGACAGACTCCCGAATTCGACGAGTTCACGGTCGTGCTGAAAGGAATGTTGCGTGTGGAACACAAAGGCGGAAAGCTGGACGTTCCCGCGGGCCATGCTGTCATCACGCACAAGGGAGAATGGATCCGCTATTCGACACCGGAAGAAGGCGGCGCGGAGTACATCGCGGTCTGCTTGCCGGCGTTCTCGCCCGATACGGCACATCGGGACTGAACGTGTGGCGCGGGCACTCTTGCCCGCGAGAAGTCGCCACCGCTGCTGTGTTACTCCAGGTTGGTGTTCACCGGATAATATTTCTGAATCATGCGCCCCGTCATCAATCCGCCCTCGTACTCGGGAATGACGACTTCATCCGCTCCCGAGTTCTTGATCGCATTCGCGTACCGCTGCTGCCCCGCACGCGTAATGATCTTCGCCTTCGGATTCAGAGACCGCGCTGTCACGGTGATGTAGAGGTTGTCAGCGTCATTATCGATGACGATGCAGATGCCGCATGCCCGCTCGATGCCCGCCGTCTGCAGTACGTCGTGGCGTTTGGCATCACCTTGAATCACCAGCAGCCCATCCTTCAGCAGTTCGCGATACAACCCTTCGTTGGTCTCAATCAGCACGAAAGGCACTTTCATCTTGCGCAGTTGATCAACCACCGTCCGCCCTACCTGCCCGTATCCGCAGATGATGAAGTGATTATTGAGTTTGTCGATCGAAATATCGTTGACCATCGATTTCCAGGCCTCCATGCCATGCCGGCTGAAGATCGTGACCAGCACCCGTTCCGCGATCCACACTTGAAAGGCAAACACCGCAACGTAAACGAAGATGGAAAATATCTTGGTGGCATTGTGCACCGACCGGTATTCAATGCCGTGCGGATGAAAGATCCAGAAAAACGCATCAATCGCCCGCAAGCCTTCGAGCCGCATGTAGACGAAGACACACAGCGCGCTGAAGCCCGCAAACACCAGCACGGGCAGCCATAGCCGCTTGAGAAATAAAATGATGATCCGGCCCATAGGCTCGAGTCGCGCCCGAAATCTGGGACTCTTTCCAGCCAAAGCTTTCCGGGGAGTGCTGCGAACTATACCAGAGGAAAACCCGTCACGAAACCAAGTCTTTCCTGATTACCGCGATCAGGAATTTGAATCACCATTCGCCCCCCGGTGGCGCACGCCTGGGCGCGGAAGATTATGATGAATAATATGAGCGAACGCGTTTGTCCCTGGTGGCTCGGCTACCTCTTGGCGTCCCCCATACGGCGCTTGATGCAGGATCCTGCCAAAGTTGTCGCGCCCTACGTTCGTCCGGGCATGACCGTGCTCGAGCCCGGCCCGGGCATGGGCTTCTTTACCAAAGAACTGGCGTGCCAAGTCGGTCCGTCGGGCCACGTGATCGCCGTCGATATCCAGCCCCGAATGATTCAAAGCCTTAAGCGCCGGATCGCCAAGGCGGGCCTCGCCGACCGCGTCGACGCTCGTGTCGCTCCGAAAGATTCTCTGGGACTGACCGACGACGCCGGCAAAGTGGATTTCACTCTGGCGTTTGCCATGGTCCACGAAATGCCCGACAGCGCCCGCTTCTTCGTCGAAGCTGCCCAGGCTTCGAAGTCCGGAGCACAACTGCTGTTGGCAGAGCCCTCAGGCCACGTATCGAAAGAAAAGTTTGACAACGAACTGCAGGAAGCAGCCCAAGCCGGTTTCACCGTGGTGGATCGCCCAACCATCCGCCACAGCCAGACCGCCTTGCTAAGAAAGAACTGATCCAAAAAAGGAAAGGGCACGCAAAAGCGTGCCCGAAAAAGCTAAGGGCTAAGAGCTAAAGGCTAAGAGCTGTTTTCACGGCGCCTCAATCAACTCCATCTTCCCATCCCGCGTCCGGTGCAGCACCATGACTTTCCCCTTGGGGTCGCGAAACACAAACACGTCCCGGTCCCGGAAGTGCGCTTCTTTAATCGCTTCTTCCAGCGTCATGGGACGCATCGCCACCGCCTCATCCGACCTCACCAGGTGCACTTCCGTCGTCTTCGCCACCGCCGGATACTTGTGCACGACAATCGGCACCGCCGTGTCTTCGGTAATTCCTACCGCAGGCTGCAGCTCAGCGATCGGTTCCGCTCCGTTGCCATTGAACTTCCGTCCCGCTTGCCGCTTCTTGGTGCGCCAGCGAGTCTTATACCGGACAGCCTGTTTTTCCAGGTGATCGAGAGCCTCGCCAACCGCGGCTTTCATATCGCCCGCCTGCGCGGCCCCAACCAGCGGACCGTTGCGCGGGCTAATCGTGATCTCTGCTTTGTGACGGTGCTTCTCCACCGCCAGGATCACCTTGGTTTCAAATTTATCGGCTAGAATTTTGCGGATTTTCGCGAGACCGGTTTCTACATCTTTGCGGATGGCGGAAGTGACTTCGTAATGCCTGCCGGTATATTCCACGTTCATTGTGCGCCCTCCAGGAAAGTTCAGGTTAAAAATATGGGCACAACCGGTGTTGCCGTAGCGCCGGCGTAACGCCGAGCGCTACTTCTCTATTTCTTCACTCTGCGCTGGTGGGTGCTCGGGATGCGCATGTCTTCCCGGTACTTCGCAACCGTGCGGCGAGTGACCTGGATCCCCTGCGATTGCAGAATGCGGGTGATCTGCTCGTCCGTTAACGGCCGGGAGGGATCCTCTTCCTCGATCAGCTTCTTCACGCGCCGCTTCAGAATCAGCAACGAAGTGTTGCCGCCTTCGGGCCCGTTGACGCTCTCGCTGAAGAAATAACGCAGCTCAAATACGCCCTGTGGAGTGTGCGCGTATTTGTTGGCCACCGCACGGCTCACGGTGGAAGGATGCACGCCGATTTCTTCGGCCACCTCCTTGATCATCATCGGTTTCAGTTCATCAATGCCTTTTTCCAGGAAATCCTGCTGCCGCGCCACGATCGAATAGCAGACTTTCATGATCGTCTGCTTGCGCTGCTCGATGTTCTTGATTAGCTGGATGGCGCTCTTGTAGCGCTCTTTCACATAATTGCGCGTGTCTTTGTCGTTGGTGTCGCGAGTCAGCAGCCGCTTGTACGCAGGGTTCAGGCGAAGCTGCGGCACGTCCTCGTCGTTCATCATCACCAGCCACTCGTCGCCGTGTTTTACGAAAGCGACGTCCGGTTCAATCAGCCGCGGCTGCGTCTTGTTGTATTGCAAGCCAGGCCGCGGATCGAGCGTACGCACGTATTCGAGCGCGGCCTGCACCGCCTCAATCGGACGCCCAATCGCCTTCGCAATCTCTTTGTGCTGCTTCAATTGCACCGCGCGCAAATGCTGATCGACGACGGCAATCGCATCCGCAAGAACTTGCGCTATGTCGCCGTTGCCATTCTTGTGCGATGGAAGCTGGTTCTGATGATAACGAAGCTGGTAGAGCAGGCACTCGCGCAGATCGCGGCAAGCGACGCCCGGCGGATCCAACTGACGCACGATCTCGAGCGCTTCGTGCAAATCGGCGAGCGTGAAGTTCGGCTTGAATTGCGGTTGCGGCGCGCGCGCCGGCTTTTCAACTGCTAGCGGAGGAACAACCGCTTCCGGCGCCGGTGCCACCGCTGCTGCCACGCCCGCGTCCACTTGCAGGCTTGGAGTGTCGGCAACCCGCCAATCCGGCGAGAGTTCCATCTCGTCAATCTCGGGCAATTCCGGTTCCGCTTCGTCTGCCGCCGTGGAAAGCCCCAGCGCCGCCGCTTCCTTCACTAAATTCTCGGCGATGGTTGCATCGATCTCAGGAGGAGCGGGAGGCTCAACCCCCATCAACTCTTCATCGCTCGCGATCAGATATCCGTCTTCGCTCAGATTTCCAATGACCAGCTCCGCGGCATCGTGCACCTCGGGACGCATCGACACCGCGCCCAGTTGCCACATCAGGTGATCGGTCAGATTGCCGGGCTTTGACAGGAAATTTTCGAACGAAGGCCGCTCGACCTCTTCCATCTCGCCCGGGCTGCGATAGCCGGGATCGAGATACTCCTGGAAGAAGGAGCCAAAATCGATTTCTTCGAAGGGATCTTTCTTTTCCTCAGCAGGGACGGGCGCTTCTTCGGCGGCAGTGACGCGATCGCGTTCTCGATCTTCCTCGCGCCGGTTGACGTCATCGAGCAGAGGAACCGAATCCTCCAGTTCCTCCAGCACCGGGTTCTCTACCATCTCGGCCGTGATCATGTCCCGGAGCTCAAGCTTGTTGAGCGCCAGAACGCTGACCATCTGTACCAGCCCCGGGGTCAGGATCTGTCTCTGCGAAACCTTCAGATGCAGCTTGGGTTGCAACAGCACCATGGTTCGATCAATCAACCTTCGGGAGCGTTGGGCCTAACCTGCCAGCCGAAAACGTCCGCTCCAAATATGAACACAAAATCTTTACAACTTGATTAAAGCAACTGCCCAGCATCTCTGGCACCAACATTTGCCAATCGGTGGTGACCTTAGTGCTCTTGCCTATCTTCAACATGCAAACTACCTACCGGCTCGTATCAGCGTACCTGATTCGTCAGGCTACCTGTTTCGAATCAGGGTACGGCTTCAGCCGTACCGCATCGGCCCGCCACTCACCGCCCTTTAGGGGCTGGCCGCACTCATACCAGCGAGAAGCTCTCGCCTAAATAGACCCTGCGAACTTCCGGATCTCCTCCTAATTGTTCCGGAGTCCCCTGACGGAAAATCCGCCCCTCATTAATGATGTACGCCCGGTCTGTCACCGACAGCGTCTCCCGGACGTTGTGATCGGTAATCAGTACTCCGATCCCGCTGGCCTTCAGATCAGAAATTATCTTCTGCAAGTCGAGTACGGCTATCGGGTCAATCCCTGAGAACGGTTCGTCCAGCAAAATAAACGTCGGATTGATCGACAGCGCCCGTGCGATCTCGACCCGGCGGCGCTCTCCGCCTGACAGCGCATAACCGCGATTCTGGCGGATATGCTCAAGGCCCAGCTGGTCAATCAGCTTCTCCATCTTCTCGCGGCGCTCATGCCACGAGATCGGTTGCGCCTCAAGCACCGCAAGAATGTTCTCTTCTACAGTCAACTTGCGAAACACCGACGCCTCTTGCGGCAGGTAGCTGATGCCATACTGGCGCGCCCGCAGATACATGGGCACGTCCGTGATGTCTTCGCCGTCGATTAATACCCGGCCTGTGTCGGGAGGAATCAGGCCCACGATGGTGTAGAAAGAAGTGGTCTTGCCGGCGCCGTTAGGACCAAGTAAACCAACAACTTCGCCCTGATTTACTCGAAGGTTGACGCCGTTGACAACCCTGCGGCCACGGTAGGATTTTCCGATTTCGTCGGTGGCCAGCGTGTGCATTTATCGTGCCACTCGCGTGTGGGTGACGGTAGGGTAGGCTTCGTTGCCTTCCACCAAAACCCTATCATCCGTCCTAAAGAAAGTCAACGAAACCCCTGTGATTTTGCCGCGTTCGGCATCAAAAATGCTAGGCGGACCGCCCGAAAGAACATACTTATCGTCATCCGCCGTGTACACCAGCTGGTCGCCCGTACCTCGCCGCGTCGGCTGCGTGATTACAACCTGACCCGTGGCCACAATCTTGTCCAACTTCTCCGCTTGTCCCAGCGCCTGATTCTTGGATTGATCTCCCGAAGCGGCTCTGGGTTTCAAAAATACGTCCATCACATCCGACGTGATGGTCGAATCCTGGCTCTTCGCCACCACGCCTCCTTCAAAGTGCGCTTTGCGCTGTTCATCCTGATAGGTCAACCGTCCCGACGTGATGAGGGTAGGAGTGTTCTTGCCATTCTTGTCGGCCTGCAACATGACAGTCGAGACCCGCTGCGTCGCCGAGTCATGAGCGATGACAGAACGGTGATCGCGATCGAACTCGATCGACGGCGCTTGGACTACGTTGGCGTTCTGCCACAACCGCGCGTCGCCGGTATAGAGCGCGACCGAAGGAGACCGATGGGCTGTCATGTTTCGTGATGTGACATGAATCGGATCGGAAGATGCCAGCAGTGCCCCGCCCGGCTGCTGCTTCAAATCGCTGTAGGTGCTTTTCACGTCGCTATCGGCAAACGCATCGCCCGTCGCCCGGTTCATACGCATCGTCTTTGCCGTAGTGGTCATGCCTCCCTGCTCTACTCGCGGCGATCCCGTCAGCACCAGCATCTGGTCCGCAGTCGTATAGCGTCCACGATCGGCCCAGGCCTTACGGTCGTTATCCACATACGTGACGTTTCCCTGCTGCGTAATCGTCTCAATGCCGATACCGGGATGAAACGTAGCGTCGAGTGTCTCGCTGGTACTGACCCGGTCGGGCTGTCCGGGATTCGTGCTCACAATCCGCGCATCGGGCGCACCGTGTGCCGAAGCCAGTTGTCCCAGGTCATCGAACTTGGCATCAAACTTCCCTGCCGTAATCACCGTCTGTTGCCCCGCCGGAGGTGCAAGCGGCCGCATCGTCAACTGTCCCGGCCCCAGTGTCTGCGCGCTTTTCAACCGCCGCCCGTCGGCCAGGAAAAAGTCCACCGCCGCTGCCGACAACTCGCTATCCTGCGCGTTCGCGTTCTGTGGATTCGGCTTTTGGTGCTGCAGCATCTTCACATTTTCCGATGCCTGCACCTTGCTGATGACGTTCTGCCCCACGAAGTCGACAACCGCTTTGCCGGCATCGCCCTGCATGGGTTGGTCGCTGACGATCTCCGAATGCACATTCCCCGTGAGCACTGCCGTCCGCAGGGTCTGGTTCCTGGTGTCATCGCTCATGACCAATTCGAGCTGGTCCGAGCGCGTGTGCGTCATCTGCTTGCCGGAGGTGTCGATCTGCACATCTCCCGTCGCGACCACGTGATCGAGCGAATTGTCAGGGCGCAAATAAAACCTCGCCTGCTCTGCTTCTGATTTGTCGGTGGCGTTAAAGAAATGCGCACGATCAAGCATCACGACCCGCGGTTCTTTGGTGATGGTCCCATGCTCCGCAGTCAGCGTTGCCGGAGTCCTCCCCGTTAAGACCACATGCACCTGCGAACGCAAATCCAGCAGCCCTGTCTTCGCCGTGTAAGTGACGCCCACTGCCGACCCGTTCGCCTGCGGCACGCGGAACTCTACTTTGGCGCTGGTGTGTGCGTCTCCACTTTTCTGGTTGAACACCAGGTCGGTGGTCTTCAAGTGAATGGGATTCTTCAGCTCCTTCGGCGCAGCCTGATCAGGCCCCGTCCCGCCTTCAGGATTTGCCTGCAAGTCGATCTGCACTTCGCCCTTGGATGTCACGTCGCCTGACTGCGGATCGTAGTCGAAGGCCGCGCCATAAATCTGGTCATAGCGGCTGGAGTCACTGCCATAGAGAGTGATGGCCACATCATGCAACTCGGCTCGCCCGCCCTGCCGATATTGAATCGCCTTGCTCGCCTGAATCTTGTAGAGAGTGCGTCCCTGCTCTGACTTCGAGATGGTGAATCCCTGCGCGCTCTGCTGAATTTCGATCCCAATTTTCCCTGGCATTTCTTTCAATGCGTTCGTCACCCGGTAACGCGCATAGAAATATGCTCCCGACACCATCAACACGACGGCGACCGCGCCCACGGCAAACCAGCGCCGCAAACTGGAAATCTTGAGGGGCATTGATCTCTAGTCTAATGGATTAGAGGGGCGCCTCCTGAGATCTTACAAATCCTTGACAACTTCACCACCACCGCAATCGTAGACTTCCCCTGCCCGTAACCTGTCTGCCGCGCCGGAGGCCACTCATGCACTACCCTCCCACATCGTCGTCGCGATTGATTGTCATTCTCTCGCTCATCCTGTCCGCAAGCGCGTGGGCGGCGAACGTGCCCAAAACCCTTCATGATTTCGAACTTCCGGGTGTGGCCAACGATGGCAACACTCTCTATTCGAGCCTCACGTTCGACGCGGCCGGCAATGCTTACGGCACTACGGTGAGCGGAGGCAGGTTTAATGCCGGCATTGTATACGAGCTGTCACCGGCCGGCGCTGGCCAGTGGAAGGAAAAGATTCTCTACAGCTTCAAGGGTGGCACCAAAGACGGCTCCGGTTCTCACGCTACTCCGGTCTTCGACGGCGCAGGTAACCTGTATGGCACAACCGTGAACGGAGGTTTGAAAGGAAAGTCCTGCGCGGCGGGATGCGGCATCGTCTTCAAGCTGACTCCTTCGACCAAGGGCCCGTGGACCGAGACTATCCTTCACCAGTTCACGGGAGGCGCTGACGGTGGGACTTCATTCGCCGGAGTGATCATCGACAGCGCCGGCAATCTTTACGGTGCGACCATCGGCGGCGGCAGCAAGGGACAAGGCACGGTCTACGAACTCTCTCCCTCCGGCAGCGCCTGGCAAGAGACGGTGCTGCACAACTTCACCGGCAAGCCCGACGGAGCCACTCCCTATGCTCCACTCGTCTTTGACGCAGTTGGGAATCTCTACGGCACCACCTACGCCGGCGGCGCCAGCAATCAAGGTACGGTCTATCAACTCACGCAAACCGCAGGCACATGGACCGAACAAGTTCTCTGCAGCTTCAAAGGCGGAAGCGACGGGAACGACCCGTTTGGACCCGTCACCCTTGATCAGGCAGGCAACGTCTACGGCACCACGCAGCAAGGCGGCACCGCGAGCGTGGGCACGGCTTTCGAATTGGACGCCGCCAATGGGTGGAGCAAAACCATCCTGCATCAATTCCTTGGCCTCAGCGCCGGTGATGGCGCCAATCCGAACAGCCTGGTCTTCGATCAAAGCGGCAATCTCTTCGGCACATCGGTCGGCGGCGGCAAGTTTAATCCGGGCACGATTTTTGAGCTGTCTCCGCAATCGGGTGGTGGATGGACAGAGACCGTTCTCTACAGTTTCACCGGAGGCAATGATGGAGCGTATCCTTCGGCGGGTCCGACGATCGATGCCGCGGGCCATCTTTTCGGAACCACCCTCTGGGGCGGACCTGCGGGAGACACGGTGGGCGGAGTCGCCTTCGAATTCATTCCCTGATCGCTTGCAGAGATCTCGGCTCTACGTCGCCATTTTGCAGGGAACAAAGTCTCGCAGCGACAACTCCAACCCTCCCCACTCGGGATGGTCGTTGTGCTCAACCGTGAAGGCTACATCGATCGAATCGCCGGGAAGCAATTGCGCTTGCTGGACTTTTTCTCCCATGTGCCAGCCCAAGGCATCCATCGCCGGCCGCCATCCGTTGGTGCTCGCGACCCCCAGCTTGAGCTTGACGTGTTTTTCTTTGATCATGCGCGGCGGCGCGATTAGGCGAACATGTTTCGCCGCGAACACCGGCTCGGGATTGCCCATTCCAAATGGCTCCAGTCGGCTCAGCGCCTGATAGAGTGCGGGCGTGACTTGATCGAGGGTAATCTCGGCATCCACTTTCAGGCTGGGCTCGAAGTCTGCCAGCGTCAGCCGCTCGCGCGCATAGCCATCGAGGCGAGTGCGTAGCTCGGCGAGCCGCGAGACCGGCAGCGAGAATCCGACAGCGTGTTCGTGTCCTCCAAAGCGGTGAAAGACTTCGCCGCACGACTCGAGCGCGTTGAGCATGTGAAACGCGGAAATGGAGCGTCCGGACCCGTGCGCCTCGTCACCATCACGGGAAATAACCAGTGCAGGACGTCCGTACTTTTCGACAACCCGTGTCGCCGTGATGCCGATCACGCCGCGATGCCATCCGTCACCGTCGACGACCATGCAAAAGGCTTCGCGCAGCGCTGGCTCTTCGTCCACACGCGCATAGATCGCATCCAGAATGCGCCGCTCTTCTTCCTGTCGTTCGGCATTGAGCTGATCGAGGTGGTTGGCGATCTCTTTGGCGCGGGTTGCATCTCTCACACTGAACAACTCGATTACATCTTTCGCGACGTCCATTCTTCCTGCGGCATTCAGACGCGGTGCGATGCGGAAGGCAACCTCTCCCGAACTCAAAGGACGCGCACCGCCCACCTGAGCCACTTCGATCAGAGCGCGCAAGCCGGCGTTCACCGGGTTTCGAAGCGCTTCCAGACCCAGCTTGGCAAATACTCGATTCTCTCCCGTGAGCGGCACGGCATCGGCGACGGTGGCGATTGCCACGACTTTCATGAACGAAGTCAACATTCGTGACTGGTCGGGAGTCGCCAGCCGCCGCTCCATCAACGCCTGTGCCAACTTGAAGCCCACACCCGCCCCGCACAGCGCCTTGCACGGATAACCGCAGTCGGGCTGATTGGGATTGAGCACAGCTAGCGCGGTCGGAACGCCTTCCTGACCCGGGCAGGTGATGATCGGTCACGATAAGATCGACACCGAGCCGCTGCGCGGTTTCCGCCGCCGCGAAAGCGCGAATCCCTGTGTCGACGCTGATGATGAGACGCACACCGGCCGCGGCGGCGCGCTCGATGACATCATCTTTCATGCCATAACCTTCGCGGATGCGGTGCGGCACATGGAAATCCGCCGCGCCTCCGCAAAGCTCAATCGCAGTTTTGAGAATGACGATCGCGGTGGTCCCATCGACGTCATAGTCGCCGTAGATGAGGATTCCCTCTTTGCGCTCGATAGCCGCGTCGAGGCGGTCGACTGCGGCCTTCATCCCGCGCATGGCGTAAGGAGAATGTAGATGGGAAAGCGCCGGCGCGAGAAAACGCGCAGCAATTTCGGGCTCGGAGATCCCGCGCTGCGCCAGCAACCGGGCGACGGTCGATGCGATGCTTGCATCGCCCAAATTCAGCGCCAAATTTCCTCTCAACTCAGCCGCGAGAGTATCCACCTCTGTGGGATCGGAAGATTTGAAAATCCAGCGCATGGAGGGCAAATTGAGTCATTGAATCATCGGATCATTGAATCACTAAACGCCAATGAATCAATGATTCAATGTCTCAATAGTTTCAGAGTTCCTCGTCCTGGTCGGGTTCGTCGATGGGAATTCCCCCGAAGTCTTCGGTGAATTCCACCAGGCGCTGGTAGCGGTCGTACCATTCCGTGGACGCTTCGTAGACCATCATGATGCCATGGTTGGCAAAGCCGAGTTGGACGAATCCGGTTTTACCCGAGTAGGTGCGCAGCCAGCGCGCATCTTCGAGATCTTCGTCGTTGGTGAATTCGGCGTTCGAGAGGCGCTGGATGAGCTCGTCCAGTTCTTCGCGCTGCAGCGACCAGGAGTCCATCGTCAGGAAAGGGGCGCCAGCGGCCTTAGCCAGTTCCACGAAATCTTTCCAGCCATCGGCGCTGTCTTCCGACTTCCACAGCACGCTCTGCACCTCTTCATAATCCACGTACCCGTGGAAGCGGCGCATGCCGTGACCTTCGATGAAGGCGACCATATCGTCCTTCAGGCCGGACAAATCATCCACTTGAGAAGACATATATCTCACACTGCATTGTAAGGCTTTTGCCGGACGGCTACTAGTTTTTCGGACCGCCCGATACGCGCCCGGGCCCCCGGTTCGCGATTTACGAAATGAAGCATTGCGGCCTGAATGCTGACGACTGAGTGCCGACTGCTGCTTGTGCTAAACTATCTGTTTCGCACAGGACATTTGATCCGCCCTATGCTGCTCTCCAAAGAATATGTGGGCTACCTGGCCCGCGAAGTCACCAAGAAATTGATTGCCGGTGAACTCATCGAGACCAAGGAACCGGCGAAGGTCACCGAGAAGGTGCACGCTTCCATGCTGGAAGAGTTCACCCTCGAAGACCGCATCAACGATGAGGTGCGCGTCATTCTCGAAGCCTATTCCGAGGAAATGCGCAAAAGCGGCGCCAACTATCAGGAAATGTTCCGCAAGGTAAAAAGCGAACTGGTGCGGAAATATAAGGCGGTGCTGTGAGAGTCAGCCGCGACAAAGTCAACAAGGTCGCCCACGTCGTCACCGACGCGCTGGCCGAAATGGACGAACTTGATTTCGTCGAAGATCGCAATACCATCCGCCTCGAAGTCCGCAAATTCCTTGAAGATCTGTTGAATCAGGAAGAGAAGATCGACCTCTCGGCCCGCCACAAAATCGAAAGCCAGAAACGCACCATCCTCGAAGGCAGCCAGGAATGGGATATCCTCTACCGCAAGTACTACAACGAGGAAGTCAAGAAACTCGGGATGTAGTTGTCAGTGCCGAGTACCCAGTACCGAGTAAAACCGCAAATTTCTGACGCAGTCTTGATCCGGAGAGCCACGGGTTTTGGGAAGGGCACGAGTTCTACTCGTGCCGTAGAAGCCACGGTGGACGACGGCTTCAGCCGCTGGGGTTCGCTTGACTCGCTAGCGACTCTCTGCATTTCATCGAGATCAAGCGCAGGTGCATCGCGGCAGCCGCCTTTCTTGCCGATGCCACCGCCGTTACCACAAGATCCGCCCCTCGAACGTTGTCGCCCGCAGCATACAGATCCTCGCGCGACGTGACTCCCACTTCCTCTGTCTCTACCAGAATCGATCCCCACTTCGTCGTCTTGAGGTTGGGCGTGTGCTGCGGCACTTCTGTTTCGGGGCTGTACCCAATCGCCAGGGCGACCGTGTCACAAGGGATGACAAAGTTCGATCCCTCGATGGGCACCGGAGAACGGCGCCCCTTCGCATCGGGTTCCCCCAGCTTCATGCGGATGCACTCCGCCGCTTTGACTCTGCCCTGTTCGTCTCCGATGAATTTCACGGGAGCGGTCAGCCATTCGAACTGCACGCCCTCTTCGACCGCGTTTATGCGCTCTTCGTAGCGTCCGGGCATTTCGACTTCGCTGCGGCGGTAGACGCAATACACTTTGGCGTCGGAATTCAGGCGCCGCGCCGTGCGTACACAATCCATCGCTGTATCACCGCCGCCGATGACTAGCGTCACACCCGTGTGGTTGGGCTTGGGATCTTCCAGGTTTCTCCAAAATTCAGGCAGCAACTCAGGCGGCACGTTCCCGCGCACCAGGTACTCCGTGGCCTGATAGACGTTCTTCAAAACGTCTTCCCCCGGAATCTTCATCTCGCCGCCCTTGATGGCCCCATAGCCGAGAAACACAAGGTCGAACCCCTGGCGGAACAGATCCTCCACCGGATGATCTTTGCCGACCCGGTAATTGCATACAAAATGGATGCCCATCTTCTCCAGGTATTCAATCTTCGAAAAAACAATTTCCTTGTCGAGCTTGAAATTGGGAATGCCGTAAAGCAGCAAGCCCGCCGGGATACGGCCACATGTCATAAACCGTGACTTCATGGCCTTTCACGGTCAGCTCTTCCGCCACTGCGAGCCCGGCAGGTCCGGCACCCACAACGGCGACTTTCCTTCCGGTGGACGGGGCCTTTTCGCGCAGCGGGTAGCCGTAGTTCCGGCGCACATAGTCGACCACAAATGCTTCAAGTTTCCCGATGCACACCGCGGGATTGCGCGGCACGATCACGCAAGAACCCTCGCACTGTTTTTCCTGAGGACAGATGCGCCCGCAAACGTCTGGAAAGTTTGACGTCTCCATGAACTTGAGCGCGGCCCCGACAAAGTCTCCCTGGCCCAGAAGAAACAGCGCGGCGGGAATGTCGTTATGCAGGGGGCATCCTTTGCTGCAAGGCGCGTGATCGCAATAGAGACAGCGCTGCGCCTGCTCCATGGCGATCTCAGGCGTGTACGCCTGGGACACCTCGTTGAAGTTGTGGACGCGCGCCTGCGGATCCTGCTTGGGCGGCTTTACCGCCTCGATCTTGAAGCGCTGACGACGGTTCATCATCGCGCCCCCTCCTTGGGAATTACCCGCATACAGGATGCCCACCGCCAACCCGGCTGGCTGTGTCCTAGGTCACAAGGCCCAGTGACGAGTAGCGACGGCGTCTCGCCGGCCACGCTAAACTAGCCAGACCCTTCATGCCCCCGCTCGCCGAACTCGTGAAACAAGCCGCCCGCGATGCCGGATTCGAACTCGCGGGTATCGCTCCGGTCCAAGACTTCCCGGAGCTCGAGCACTTCCCCGCCTGGATCGCCGCAGGTCACGCCGGGGAAATGAAATACCTGGAGGCGCGCAACGATGAAGGAGAACTGAAGCGCGCCTCGCTCCGATCGGCCATCCCGTGGGCGCGTAGCGTCATTGTCTGCGCCATCAACTACAACACCGCGGAACCGTACTCGACCGAAACAACCGCCGCCGACCGCGGATGGATTTCCCGCTACGCCTGGAGCCGCGAGGATTATCACGAAGCGGTGCTGAAAAAGCTGCGCGTCGTGGAAACGAGCTTGCGCGGAGCTGTCACGGATGATGACTTCGAGTCTCGCTGCTATGTCGACACCGGACCTCTTGTCGAGCGCATCTACGCTAAATACGCGGGCGTGGGGTGGATTGGCAAGAACACCTGCATCCTGAACCAGAAGTTAGGTTCGTGGCTCTTCCTCGGCGTGATCGTCGCCTCGCTGGAGTTGCCCTGCGATCTACCCGCTCCCGACCGCTGCGGAACATGCACGCGCTGCATTGCGGCATGTCCCACCGACGCGCTCATCGAGCCTTACAAACTCGACTCCAATAAATGCATTTCGTATCTCACCATCGAAAAGCGGGGGACGATCCCGGAAGACATGCGCGACGGAATGGGCCGCCACATTTTCGGTTGCGACATCTGCCAGGATGTCTGTCCCTGGAATCGCAAAGCTCCAGCGACAACAGCTCCGGAGTTCCAACCACGGGAAGGGCTCGTGAACCCAGCCCTCGATTGGCTGGCGGAGATGACGCCCGACGAGTTCCGAAAGACGTTCCGCCGATCTCCGATTCGGCGCACCAAGCTCTCCGGGATGCGTAGAAACGCAGTCATCGCCATGGGCAACAGCAGCGAAAAAAAGTTTCTACCTCAGTTGCGCAAGCTATCCGCCGATGATGACCCTGTGGTAGCCGAACATGCGCGCTGGGCCGCACAAAAGCTGGGAAAACAGAGTTAATCGTCCCCGGCCACCCGCGACCCGCAACCGTCTATCCGGGTAAGGCAACCATCCCGCCCCCGCCAAGTTCTAACCTCGTAAGCTCTCTTGGCGAGGGTAGGACGGAAGTCTTACAAAAACGTCGAGAGTGAGGGAGCCTCCGGGAGTCGAGACCCGGAGGCGTTGCTCTTTCGCTGCCGGCAAAACTCAGCCGGTGCGCGGTCGATAGCGGTAGACTTGACTGAAACGGGGTGTGCCAGTCATGCGAATCCTGAAAAGTTTTACTCTCCTGCTGCTTTTGGCTGTACTGCCTGCACTCGCCGCCGACGATCTCCCCCGCGGCACCAAAATCACCGTTCGCATCAAGACCACCCTCAACTCCGACAGCGTGACGCCCGGGGATTCCTTTGAGGCGACTCTCGATCGCGACCTCGTGATCAACGGCAAGACCATTGCCGCTGAAGGCGCAACCGCTCGCGGCCGCGTCGACAGCGCCGATTCGAGCAACGGAGGTCAGACTTCAGGTCTGCTCATCATTCGCCTCACCGAAGTTGAGACCAAAGACGCGATCTACAACTTCACGACCACCACCTACACGCGGCAGGGTCATGGCAGGACGGGTCCGCGGAATCGTCCCGGCAGCATTTCCGATACGATTGCTGGCATAGGACATCCTTCGAATCCCGCGGACATTGATACGAGCGGATCGATCGGCAAGGGCAGCGGCCCCGCGGCTCTGATTCCGGCCGAAACCGTGGTCACCTTTAAAACCACTTCCGTTGCCAAGGTCGAGACTAAGTAGATCGCGAAGTTCGGCTGATTTTCGATTCCGGATATAATGAGTGAAACCAATGAGGGTCTTGCGTCCCATTTCACTTCTGCTTCTCTTCGTGTGGGCAGTCCTGCTGCCCGGCTTTGCCCAGAGCGCGCCCGCGGCAAGCACGCCCGAAAAGGCCGCAAGCGCGCCGTCCGCGGATGCTCCCAAGACTGACGCGACGAAGACCGACCCTCCCAAACAAGATCCTCCCCCGTCGAACGACGATGCGGCCACCACCATCCGCAAGACTGTCAACGAAGTCAACGTCGTATTTACGGTGACCGATAAGCACGGTCACTACGTGCGCGACCTCAAGAAGGACGACTTCAGGGTGATGGATGACAACCGTCCCGCAGCCGAGATCAGCAGCTTCCACACTGAAAGTGATCTTCCCCTGCAAGTAGGATTGCTGGTCGACGCCAGCAACTCGGTGCGCGACCGCTTCAAGTTCGAGCAGGAATCGGCAATTGAGTTTCTGAATCAAACCATCCGTCCGAAATACGACAAGGCGTTTGTCGTAGGATTTGATGTCACTCCCGAAGTCACGCAGGATTTCACCGACAACACGGAAGATCTCTCGCATGGCGTTCGCATGCTGCGTCCAGGCGGTGGAACCGCGATGTACGACGCACTCTATTTCGCCTGCCGCGACAAGCTGATGAAATCAGGGCAAGCAGGTCCGGTCCGTCGAGCCATCATTCTGCTAAGCGACGGCGACGACAACCAGAGCCATGTGACGCGCGAGGAAGCCATTGAGATGGCGGAACGCGCCGAGGTCATCGTCTACACCATCAGCACCAACGTGACTGGCACAACGCAACGCGGCGACAAAGTGCTGGTACGGATCGCCGACGCCACCGGAGGCCGTGCTTTCTTCCCTTTCCAGGTTACCGACGTCGCCAACGCTTTTTCTGAAATTCAGGACGAACTGCGCAGCCAGTACGCGCTCTCCTACAAGCCCGCGAACTTCCAGGCCGACGGACTGTTCCACACCATCGAGATTTCCTCGCTCGATACCAAGAAGAACCTGAAGGTACGCAGCCGCCACGGGTATTACGCCCCCAAGCAGTAATATCTCTTCTCATGGCCGGATACTCAGGAACGCCGCTCCCCAAAAAGCTGGGCATCAAGGAAAACTTTCGCACCATGCTGGTGGAGATGCCCGCCAATGTACGCAAAGAATTGGAAACCTCTCTGGCTGCCTGCAAAGAAGAAAAGAGTGTGCTCGATTTCGCCATGATCTTCGTCACGAAGCGGGCGGAGTTGAAAAAGCAGTTTCCGAAAGTGGCAAAGCAACTGGCTCCAGCGGGAATGCTGTGGGTGAGTTGGCCGAAGAAGAGTTCGGGCGTGGCTTCGGATTTGGACGAGAACCTGGTACGGAATATCGGCCTCGAAGCAGGACTCGTGGACGTGAAAGTCTGCGCGGTGGATGAAGTCTGGTCGGGACTGAAATTTGTGATTCGGTTAAGAGATCGCTCCTAGCCGCAAATCCCGCAAAGGCGCGGGCGGGTCGCCGCGCCACACGCTCTGTTCAGGACGGTATCGGGGACGGCCTGGTCCGGTCAGCGAAGTAAAACCGTTTCTTCTGAGGTAACGGAGGCTGGCGGAAGGTTACTCCTGATCTCTCTTCGCCACCGCGTAGTAACCCAGTCGCGATTGGATTTTGTAGTCCTTATCTTTCGGATGGATTTCGACCTTGCGGAAGGTGCCGTCGAGCTTGGCATTGCTCGGGCTGTAGCCGATGTTGTACTGGCTGCGCAGCTCTTTTGAGATCTGGTCGAAGGCTTCTTTCAGCTTGTCGTACTTGTTCCCCACCTCGATGACACGGCCGCCCGTCTCCGAAGTCAACTTTTTCATCTGGCTGTCGCCGGAATAGCCGGCACCGAAGCCGCCGTAGAAACCACGATCCGCGCAGAGCAAGACGTACACAATGCTGTCAGATTTCTGCGCTGCTTCGATGGCATCGGTCAGTTTGAGCTGGCTCCCCTGATCTTCGCCGTCGGTGAGTAAGATCATCGCCTTACGTCCCACCTGTTGCGCGAGTTCATCATGAGCGGCGAGGTAAACGGCGTCGTAGAGCAGCGTGCCGCGTGGGCCATTGGCGGTGGGAACGGGCCCTCCGCCCATGCCTGGGATCACGCCTCCGCCCCCGCCCGTATTGATGCGCGCATTATCCATACCCCTCTTCAGAGCGGGCACGGAGCTGGTGAAATCCTGGAGCAGGTCGACGTTTACGTCGAAGCCGATCACAAAGGCGAGGTCTTTATCCCGCAGAATTTCGGCGAGAAAATTCCCTCCCACCTGCTTCTCCATATCCAGAACTCGGGCCTGGCTGCCGCTCGAATCGATGAGAATGCCTAGGGTCAATGGAAGGTTTGACTCCGCCGCGAAGTACTTGATGTTCTGCGGCTTGCCGTCCTCCAAAATGTCGAAATCAGTCTTGGTGAGGTTGGGAATCAGTCCGCCCTTTTTGTCCTTGACGTTGAAGAACAGCTGGACAACATTCACGTTGACTTTCAGCGTCTCAAGCGATTGATCCTCCTGCTGTTGCGCCGGGGCGGGATTGCTTTGGGCAACAAGCGCAGTGGCCGCCAAAAGGAGCGCAGTGGCGGCGCCGAGGATCTGAAAAACACGGGCTTTATGCATGAAAGATTCTCTCGTGGTTTTTTGTTAGTCTATTCCCGAACCGTTAGATGCGCCAAGCTGGGGCAAATCCAGGGTCCATATCGAGAAAGAGTCGCCGCGAGGCGCAGAGGCTATCCGTGTTACAAGGCATTGCACGAGCAAGTTCCTTGGTCGTGGTGTGGGGGATCCTGGCACTCGGCACAGGCTTGGCACAATCGGCCCAAGATCAGCAGAAACAAGAGATTCCTGACGCCCCCTCGACCTCCCAGCCTCCCCAGAACTTTCCCAATCTTCCGCCCACAACGCCTCCGGGGAGCAATACGCCGGCTCCTGCGCGCGAGGAAAAACCGGCAGAGCCGCAGAACCCGCCGCCTCCGACTGAGACCTCCAAGCCCCCGTTCAAGATGGACACGGTGCCCCAGGGCGGCGCTACCGCCGACCGAAATCAGGGAATGAGCGCCGGCCAGCAAGACTTCACGATCAGGACCAACGTGAACCAGGTGATGATTCCGGTGCGCGTCCTGGATTCCGACGGTCGGCCAGTCGACGGACTTCTCTTCAAGAACTTCACCGTGCTCGAAGACAACATCCAGCAGAAGCTGAACTTTTTCACCAGTGATCCCTTTACGCTCTCCGCAGCCGTGGTGATCGACACGGGCTTGGCGGACGTTGCCCTGCAGAGAGTGAATGAGACCTACAGCGCACTCGAGGGAGCCTTCAGCCGCTACGATGAAGTCGCGGTCTACACCTTCAGCAATAACTACTCGCGAGCCGACGATTTTGCCATGGCTGGCAGGCAGTTGACGGCCACCCTCGACCAACTGAAGACCGTCAAAGGCCGGAACAATGGCCCGCCGGTCACCAGCGGACCACTCGGACCCGGCGGGCCGATCGTGAATGGATATCCGATCGACCCCGGACAACCTACGGTCTACACGCCTCCCAAAGAAGCGCACGTGCTGAACGACGCGATCCTCGCCGCGGCGCGTGATCTGGCCAAACGCGACCGCTCGCGGCGCAAGATCATCTTCGTGATCAGCAATGGACGCGAATGGGGCAGCCGCGCCAGCTACAAAGACGTGCTCAAAGTATTGTTGGCCAACGGCATTCTGGTATACGGAATCGGCGTCGAAGAAGCCGCAATCCCGGGATACAACAAAGTGAAGTTCCACCTGCCGAAATTCGGCTACACCGATCTGCTTCCCAAGTACGCCAACGCCACCGGCGGCGAGGTGACCAATGACTACCAGCGTAACTCGATTGAAGCCGCGTACGTAAAGGCGTTGGGAGACGCTCGCAATCTGTATACGTTGGGCTACACCACCCGCGTGACCCCCAGCAGTACCTACCGCCAGATCGAAGTGCGGGTAGATTTGCCCAATGTGAAGGTGTTCGCCAAAGATGGCTACTATCCCCTGCCGCCGGTGCGATAGCGGCACGTTCCCAGGGTGGCATTGCTAGTAACCCTGGTAACCTGCCGGTAATGCTGGGCCATGTGGTATAAAACCAGCAGCAATCAGCCAAATTTTCCTGCGCGGTTTTACCGCGGATTTTGAGGAAGGCCTTTGAGTTTCATCAACTTTGCGGCCCGCGAGATCAACTGCAAAATCGTTTATTACGGCGCCGGGCTGGGCGGTAAGACGACGAACCTGCAGTACATCTTTCAGAAGACCGCCGAACAACAAAAGGGCAAGATGATCTCTCTGGCGACGGAGACGGAACGTACGTTGTTCTTCGATTTCTTGCCGCTGGATCTGGGATCGGTGCGCGGCTTTAAGACGCGCATCCACCTGTACACTGTTCCCGGACAGGTCTTCTACGATGCCAGCCGGAAGCTGATTCTGCGCGGCGTCGATGGCATCGTGTTCGTCGCCGATTCCCAGCAGGAGCGCATGGACGCCAACGTCGAGGCCCTCGACAACCTGATGGACAATCTCAAGGAACACGGCTACGACTTCCAGAAGATTCCGTACGTCCTCCAACTCAACAAACGCGATCTGCCGAACGTGATGCCGGTGCCCGCTCTCGCCAAGGAACTCCGCCGCAAGAACGAACCCGTCATCGAAGCTGTAGCCTTCCAAGGTGCCGGCGTCTTTGACACCCTGAAAGAAATCGCTCGCCAAGTTTTGGTGGAACTAAAACAGGGTGGGTAGGGCACTTGCGGGTGGCAGGTCGCGGGCCGCCGGTAGTTTCACTACGATCACAGCGATTTAAGACTTCCTGCGACCCGCGGCCAGCGACCTGCAACCGCTTTGAAACACTCAACATCTGTCCCAACCACATACGAAATCCCTCTTCCTCAGCTAGAATTGCCAGTTTGCTGAATCGCAATCTTCCAAGAGGCTTACTCATGCGCGTGTTGAAAGCTCTATTGTTGATTTTGTTGTCATCTCTATTCGCCATCTCTCAAACTGCCCAGACCAAAGGAATTGAAGCTTCCGACATCGATCGCTCGGCCGATCCTTGCACCGACTTCTATCAGTTCGCCAACGGCACGTGGCGCGCGAACAATCCCATTCCCGCTTCCATGACCCGCTGGAGCCGCCGCTGGGCCGCCGGGGAAAGCAACAAAGACAACCTGAAGCTTATCCTCGACGAGGCCATGCAGGATAAGAGCGCGCCCAAGGGCAGCACCGACCAGTTGATCGGCGACTACTACGGCGCGTGCATGGACGAGTCGAAGGTCAACGCCCGCGGTATCGAGCCTGTGAAGCCTTACCTCGCGCAGATCGACGGCGCGAAGAACATGGCTGACCTGCAAAAAGTCATGATGCAAATGCAGGACATGCTCATCGTTGTTCCGTTCGCGCTGTCCGGTTCGCAGGACCCGCACGCGCCCACCATGATCATGGCCGACATTTCCGCGAACGCCCTGGGCTTGCCCGAGAAGGCCTACTACCTCGGCACCAAGCCGCGCTTCGCCGAAGCACGCGACAAATACAAACAGCACGTGACCAACACGTTCAAGCTTGCCGGATGGGACGACACCAAAGCCGCGGCCGGTGCGCAGACCGTGATAGTCATGGAGACAAAGTTTGCCGAAGCGACCATCGCCCCAGCGGAGGCTCGCGATCCCAAAGTGACCGACCACAAGATGAGCTTCGCCGAACTGCAGGCGCTTGCTCCGCATCTCGACTGGCCGGAGTACTTCCAGCACAAACAGCTCCCCCAGAACGTCGACTTGAACGTTCAGGAGCCAAAGTTCATCAAGGAATTCGACCGCCAGTGGCACGAGACTTCGCTTGATGACTGGAAGACCTACTTCAAGTGGCATCTGCTCGATCAGTCGGCAGAGTATCTTTCCGACGCATTCGTCGAAGAAGATTTCTCGTTCAACGGAAAGTTTCTCGGCGGATCAAGCGAACTGAAGCCGCGCTGGAAGCGTTGTGTCGAGACTAACGATCAGCTGCTGGGCGAGGCGCTAGGCCAGAAGTACGTCGAGAAATACTTCCCTCCGGAAGCCAAAGCGCGCATGCAGGAGATGGTTCACAATCTGCTTGCCGCCATGAAAGACGACATCGGCTCGCTGACCTGGATGAGCGATGCCACCAAGCAGAAAGCGCTGGTGAAAATCTCGACCTTCAATCCCAAGATCGGATATCCCGACAAGTGGAAGAATTACAGCAGCGTCGATATCCGGCGCGACGTATTTTTTGAAGATGCGATGAATGGCCGCCGATTTTTCGTGGAAGACGATCGCTCAACCATCGGCAAGCCCGTCGATCGCGGACGCTGGGGCATGACGCCTCCGACCTCCGACGCCTACTACAACCCGTTGCTGAACGAGATCGTGTTTCCCGCAGGAATCCTGCAACCTCCGGCTTTCGATGTGCACGCCGTGGATGCGGTGAACTACGGCGCGATCGGCGTGGTCATCGGCCACGAAATCTCGCATGGATTCGACGATCAGGGCGCGCAGTACGACTCGACGGGAAAACTGAACAACTGGTGGACCGACGACGACCTGAAGAAGTTCCAGGCGCGAGGACAGTGCGTGGCCGATCAGTTCGAGGGTTATTTTATCGAACCCGGCGTCCATCACAACGGCAAGCTGGTGCTGGGAGAAAGCATCGGCGATCTGGGCGGCGTGAAGATCGCCTATCTCGCTTATGAAAAATCGCTCGAGGGCAAGCCGCGCCCGGCGAACATCGACGGATTCACGCCCGAGCAGCAGTTCTTTATCGCCTGGGGACAATTCCGCGGGGACGAGATCCGCATCGAGCAACAACGATCGATGATGCAGGTAGATCCGCATCCGGTAGCGAAATACCGCGTCATCGGCCCGCTAGCCAACACCCCGGAATTCGAAAAAGCATTCCAATGCAAAGACGATTCCCCGATGATGCGTCCCCCAGACAAGCGCTGTACAGTCTGGTAAGAATTGTTCGTGTGGCGCGGGCGCCCTCGCCCGCGTCTCACCAGAAGTAGGCAACGTAGGTTTATGAGCGATTCTGACCAAGGAAAAGGAATTCCTGAGGTGGCAAGCAATCCGACGCTCGACGCTTTAGTGTTCCTGGTGAGACGCGGGCGAGGGCGCCCGCGCCACATGGATAACTATTTCACCTTCAACGTTCTTAACATCTGCTCGAACGTCGGTCTCAGCGAAGACGAATCTTTGTCGGGAGAAATAAACACCAGGTAGAGCAGCGCTCCATCGCTGCGCCGCGTCGTTACCAGCCAGTCCCGCTCCTGAATCGGCCTGCCATTTTGCTGGATCGGCGACGATCCAATCAGTTCTACCGACTTCCCTTCCGCATTGTTGACGCGAATCACCTCGTCATTCCCGATCTGCCGCAAGTCAGGATTTGATTGCCGCAACGACGCCAGCAGCGCGTGTGTGTTGTTGTCGAGACTGGCGTTGGGTTCTTCCGGTTGGTAGGCACTGATCATGACACCGATGGCAACCGCGTTCTGCGTCACTCCATTCTGCGGAGCGATGGTGACCGCGGAGGTGTGATCGCCGATGAGCTGCCAGTTGTCCGGATAAGCAATCTGATAGTCATCGTGATTGAAAACCCGGAGATTCTGGCTTGGCGAGGGCGAAACGCTCCCCCCAATCACCGCCGGTGCACTGGCTCCAGCGCCGCTCTTTTGCCAGGCTGCAATTTCTTGCGCAGTCATTGGCTTCATCCCTGCTGCTTCCTGCTTGACCAGCCGGAAGTCAGAGCTGTCGGCCAAATATGTCTGCTTCGAGGGCAACGTCCGCACTTCGGCAGAAACATATTCCACGCGATTCCCCGGGTCCGGATGGTCGCTCAAGAATTGCATGGAGGGCGATCCGCCTTGCTGCTTGATCTTCTCGAAAAACTGCGCCATCGCGTGCGGGTCATACCCCGTGTCATACATGATGTCAGTTCCGAGAAGATCAGCTTCTTTCTCGGCTTCACGCGAATTTTTCAGGAAATAAGATCCGATGCCGAACGAAATGCCCTGTGTCGGTCATTTGTCCGAGCGTGCCTCCGCCAAGAATTCCGCCGATAGCGGCCAATGGAAGTTGTGCGGCCATCTGCTTAGTAGCCGCGCGAGTTCCATGCCGTTGCACCACGTGCGAAATCTCATGGGCAATCACGCCGGCGAGTTGCGCTTCATTGTCGGCAGCTTGAATAGTGCCGACGTTCACGAAGATCGGCCCTCCCGGAAGAGCGAAGGCGTTGATCTCTTTCTGATTCACCACGTGAAAGCTGTAAGGCCACTTTTCACCCGGCGCGTGCTCCGCCAGACGATGCCCAAGACTGGAGACGTATTGGGAAAGTGGACTCGAATCAGGAAGAACTGGCAGTTGTTTGGGGACCTCCGCCGCAGCCTGCTGTCCCGCTTGCACTTCCTCTTGAGCAGAAAAAAGATCGATGCCATGCGTAGGCGTAACCCGCGCCGGCAAAGAAGGAACCAGCAATAAACCAACCAGAAACAGCGCAACCGGGCGCGAGAAATTCATGTCGTCTCCGTGGCTAGAACTGTAGACAAAGCGGGCCAACAAAGGCAAGAAAGGGATGACTACGACTCACGTAGAAAACAAAAAAAAGGCGCCGGGCTTTAACCCGGCGCTGGAGAAGAGGAGTAAAGAAAAAAACTATTTGCTGTCGAGAGTTCCGGTGGCCCCGAATTCGCGACGATTCGCCGCAGGACGCGCAGCGCGCGCCGCCATCGGCACCGCCGCAGCCGCTCCGTAACGTTCCAGAAGCATTGGCACCATGGCGCCTTCCGCTTCTTTGATAAACGTAATGCGGCCTTCAGGACTCATGTCGATACGAATAAAGTCTCCCAGCTTCACCTGCCCGGTAGCAACCAGGTTGGCCAGCGGGAAAACGATGTTGCGCTCGATCGCGCGCTTCAGATGACGAGCTCCGTACTTGGGATCGGTGCCTTCATGCAGCAGGAAGTTCTTCACCTTGGGCGTGCAATTAAAGACGAACTGGTTCGCCGGCGAAGCCATCAACACGCGCTGCTGCACCATGCCCAGCTCGATTTCCAGAATCTGCTCGAGATGCTCCGGGCGAAGCGTGCGGAACACCACCACTTTATCGATGCGGTTCATGAATTCCGGAGTGAATTTCCGGCGAGCCGCGTCGATGGCAGTGCGGTTGATCTTGTCATCAAGCGTCTGATCGATTTGAACAACTTTTTGCGCGAAGCCGAGCCCCCCGTCGACCAGGTTGCTCATCTCGCTGGCCCCCAGGTTCGAGGTCATGATGATGATGCACTGCGAAAGATCAACGCGGCGGTTGTCGCCGAGCGTAAGCGTAGCCTTGTCCAGAATGCCGAGTAGCAGTTGCCACAAGGCGTCGGACGCTTTTTCGATCTCGTCAAACAGCAGAATCGAGAGCTTCAGCTTTTCGGTGTGCCACTGGTTCAAGGCTTCCTGGGTGAGCAACGGGTGGGTTTCCCGGTGTCCGAGGTAGCCTGGAGGCGAACCGATCAGCTTGGCAATTTCGTGTGAATGCTGGAACTCGGCGCAGTCGATCTTGATGCAGGCGCGCGCATCGCCGAACAACGACTCGGCCATCGACTCAACCACCCGGGTCTTTCCCGACCCGGTCGGTCCGAGGAAAAGCAGGTTGCCAACGGGACGACTGGGAGGGTTTAGCCCGGCCAGAAACATCTGGTAAATTTCGACGACCTTGTCGACGGCCTGGTCCTGACCGACGATTTTGCGGCGCAAGGCGCTGTCAAATTCTCGGGCATCATTACTGCGACGGGTGGGATCGAGAACGGTGCTGAGCACGCTTTTCATAGTGTCTGGCCCGGTTCCTTTCTAGGGCCCTTCTACTGCGGACAGCGCTTGCCAGTTCGCCAACGGGAGGAATGACAAATTCTGTCAATCCCTCAATTCCTTAACGTATAGGACTAGAGCAAACCGTTCGCCATCCTACCACCTGTCCGCACGTCCGCATTCTTACTAGACTTAGATGCCGATAGCCTTCCAAGGGAAGCACTTGTCCCCGCAGGAAGGTTCGGGCAAAAGGCAATTGTTTGCGCAACCGGGAAGTTTTCTGGTCCAGCGAGACGCTTCTGTTCCCACCACGTGGCTGTGACCTGACGTAACTGGCAGGCCCAAAACCGCGAGGTTAGCATCCGGACAGAGTTCACTTCACGGAGAAAACCTTGCGTCGCTTCAGCGTGGTTTCCATTTCCTGCATCCTTCTACTGACTGGCGGATTCGTGATCCGTCAAATCGCTTTTACGCCTTCAACCGCCGCTGCCCAGTTGAGTTCGACGCCCTTGATTGTCAGGACTTCGAAGACATCGGAACCGGTGCGCGCCACCGCGCCAGAGACTCCCGCGCCGCTGGTGGCGCCTCCGGGAAGCGCGATGTATGTCGCGAAGCGCGGCGATAGCGTGATCTCCGTCGCCCGACAGTACATTTCCAAGACTTCTTACCTCACCACGAGTGAACTTGCTGAAGCCATTCGTAAAACCAACGGCGACTTTCAAGGCACGTTTCTGAAAGCGGGCCAGCAACTGACGATTCCGGGAATTTTAGATGCTCCCATTGTCGAAAAGGCAGTGGCGGTTCCCAAAGATTTTGAAGTCCGCGCCGTCTATCTGACTGGCGTCATGGCGGGAAGTGACCGTGGGTTAAAGATCATCCGCCGCTGGCGCGAAGTGGGCGGAAACGCAGTGGTCTTCGACGTGAAAGACAGCGACGGAACCATCAACATTCCCTTTGAAAATGCGCTGGCTGGCGGAAAGAAGCCGGTCATCCGCGACCTGCCCAAGTTCACGAAGTTCTTGCACTCGCAAGGGATGCACGCCATCGCCCGCGTCGCGATGTTCCGCGACGAGCGGTTGGTCGTCACCCATCCCGAGTTAGCCGTAAAGTCGCACCGTACGGAACAACCTTGGCGGGAAAACGGCAAGTTGGTTTGGACCGACCCTTCGCAGCCGAAGGTGCAGGATTTCGATATCGCGCTGGCCAAGAAGGCCGCCGAGTCCGGCGTCGATGAAGTTCAGTTTGACTACGTGCGCTTCCCCGCCGAAGGCGATCAGAAAGATGCGACCTTCGCCTTTCAGACTGCCCATCCCGATTGGCACCGCTCCGACGTCATCGCCGACTTCCTGAAACATGCTTATGCCGAGTTGCATCCCACTGGCGTTCTGTTGTCGCTCGACGTATTCGGCATAATGGCGTGGCAGCGTCCTGTTGACCTGGCCCACACCGGCCAGGACATTGTCGCGATGGCGAAGCACTGTGATGTGCTTTCGCCCATGATTTATCCCTCGCACTTCTTTGGCATGGATGGCTACGACCACCCCGGCGACGCGCCTGAGCATTTCATCGGCGAATCGATGGCGCGCTTTGAGTTGATCACCAAGGGCAGCGGCGTGACGATTCGTCCCTGGCTGCAGGCTTTCGCATGGAGAACCAAAACCTACTCTCCGAAATACATTGAGACCCAGGTGTTGACCTCGAAGACCAAAGGCGGCGTTGGCTTCTTGTTCTGGAATGCGAATAATGACTACAGCAAGCCCTACGCGGCCATGCCCGAAATGCGCGCCGCCAAAGGCCAATACTTCCGCGGAGATGAAGTAGGAGACGTAGTCAGAGCGGGACTAACGCCTGCAGATGGAATCGCCCCGGCCGCGAGCCACTAAAGAAAACATTTGCAACCATGACGTCATCCTGAGGCCGATAGGCCGAAGGATCTGGCGTGCACTGAGATAGAACTTCGGGCGACTCGCGCAAAATCCCGCGCTACGCTCAGCGTGACTTGATCCCAATCCCGGTTACCAAAGGTCCTTCATCCGCCCACCCGACTCTGGCGATTCCCCCCATTCTGTGGTCTCATCAATTCTTCAATCAGAAGTGTGATTAAGAGAGTCCGAATGCCCTGGTTCTTCGTCTTCTTTTTCATCTCGGGATTTTGCAGCATCCTCTACGAACTGGTCTGGCTGCGCCTGTCGATGGCTTCGTTCGGAGTCACCAGCGCCTTCGTCTCCATCGCCCTTTCCACCTTCATGGCCGGCCTAGGTCTGGGCTCCTGGGGAAGCGGCTGGCTCATCCGCAAGTACGGCCAGCACATTCAGTTTCCGGCTCTGCGTCTCTATGCCCTGGCCGAATTCCTGATCGGCCTCTCAGCTCTGCTCGTCCCCTACGAATTGAAATTCGGACGCCATCTTCTCGAGCAGATTTCACTAGTCTCCTCCGCCAGCTATTACCTGGCGTCAGGGGCATGGATCGCCATCGTCCTGGTTCCTGCCTGCACGTGCATGGGCGCCACCATTCCGGTCGCGATGCTGGCCATCAAGCAGATGTCACACGGCGAAGACAAGCGGTCGTTCAGCTTCCTTTACCTCGCCAATGTCCTAGGAGCGGTCACGGGCGCAATCGTCCCTTTATTTCTGATTGAGCTTTACGGATTCCGTGGCACGCTGAAGATTGGCGCTGCGCTCAATGGAATTTTGGCCCTATCGGCGATGGCCTTGACCATTGGTGTCTCCGCCATTGGCGCAGCATCGCCCGAGCAACCTGTGGCGATCGACTCAGCGAAGCCGGGCAACCGTCGCATGCTCGCGCTTTTGTTCGCTACGGGCCTGACCGGCATGGGCGTCGAAGTGGTCTGGATACGCCAGTTCACTCCATACCTGGGAACGCTGGTCTACGCATTTGCCGCGATTCTCGCCGTCTATCTCGCCGCAACATTCCTCGGCTCCCAAGTCTATCGCCGCTGGAGCCGGAAGCAGGACGAAGCGGGCGCGTTGATTTGGGGGCTTCTCGGCGTCTCTGTCCTCATACCTCTGGCCGCGGCCGACCCGCACTTTGATCTCTCGCGCATGCAGCGCCTGTTGCTGGGAATCGCTCCGCTCTCCGCAGTTCTGGGCTTCGTCACGCCGATGCTGGTGGATCGCTGGTCACGCGGCAAAGCCGAGCAGGCGGGAACCGCTTACGCAGTCAACGTCGCCGGATGCATTCTCGGCCCCCTGCTCTCCGGATTCATCTTGTTGCCCCATCTGAGCGAGCGTTGGGTGTTGTTTGTCTACGCCGCGCCATGGTTGCTGGTAGCTGCCTCACTGGGAACATTGGGCGAAACTGCGAAGACTCCCGCATTCCGGCAACGCGCCATCGGATACGCGATGGCAGTCTTAGCCATAGTCGTTGTTTTCGAGAGCCGAAGTTTCGAAGATCGCTTTCAACCCGCCGAAGTTGTCCGCGACAACACGGCCACGATCATCGCTACTGGCTCTGGCATGGGCAGGCGCCTGCTGGTGAATGGAGTCGGCATCACGCAACTGACGCCCATTACCAAGATCATGGCGCACATGCCGCTTGCCTTCCTTGATCACAAACCGCAAAAGGCGCTGGTCATCTGCTTCGGCATGGGAACCACCTACCGCTCAATGATGTCCTGGGGAATTTCCACCACTGCGGTCGAGTTGGTGCCCAGCGTCCCCCGCGTTTTCAGCTACTACAATCCCGCAGCCCCACAGTTGCTGAGTTCACCGCTTTCCCATGTAGTGATCGACGACGGCCGTCGCTACCTTGAGCGCACGCAAGATCAGTACGATGTAATCACGCTCGATCCGCCGCCTCCAGTCGAAGCCGCAGGATCGAGCCTCCTGTATTCGAAAGAGTTCTACGCGACCGCCCGCGAGCATCTGCGAGCCGATGGAATCCTGCAGCAGTGGCTACCCTTCGGCGATTCGGTCGTACGCGCCTCCGTCGCTCGTGCGATCAAGGAATCATTCCCCTACGTTCGGGTCTTTCACTCGCTGAATGGCTGGGGATATCACTTCCTGGCGAGTCGTCAACCGATTCCTGACCTCACTCCAGCCGAGCTAGCCGCAAAGCTTCCGGCAGAAGCCGCGACAGACATGGTCGAATGGGGGCCGGAGCACGATCCGGAGCACCAGTTCGCCGACGTTCTCAAGACCGAACTTTCGATCGATCAGGTGATCGCCCTCGCCCCGCAGGCGACCGCGCTCCAAGACGACCGTCCGGTCAACGAGTACTACGCGATCCGCAGTAACTGGCTTGACCCGCACCGCTGGTACTTGGTCTGGTAGCTCCGAATTTTTTAACTGCTCTTTGACAGTAAAGTTGCCCCGAACCGGTTCCCGCCTCGGTTATAATTCTTGCTAATTTAGCTCGTCCTGTGCCCTGCCCTTGAACGTTGTCGCTCGGAAGATCTGCCAGCCTGGGAATGCGCACGGAATTTTAGAAGCCCCTTGGCTGCGACCATACATCAAAGAAGTTGACGGTAAGGAGCCCGCATGGCAATTCAGAAGACGGAAAAAATCTGGCACAACGGAAAACTGATCCACTGGGACGACGCCAAGCTGCACGTCATGTCGCACGTCGTCAATTATGGCTCCTCGGTATTTGAGGGCGTTCGCTGCTACGCCCTGCCCAGCGGACCGGCGATCTTCCGCGCCGCCGAACACATTCAGCGTCTTCTCGATTCCGCCAAGATCTACCGCATCGACGTCAGCTTCACCCGCGAAGAACTCGTCGCCGCCACTGTCGAAGTAGTAAAGAACAATGGCATCTGGCCCTGCTACATCCGCCCCATCATTCTTCGCGGATACGGCGAAGCCGGCGTGAATCCCTTCAACTCGCCCACCGAGGTCTATATAGCCAACTACCCTTGGGGAAAATATCTCGGATCGGATGCGGAACAGGGCGTCGACGTTTGTGTTTCTTCGTGGACCCGCATCGCCCCCAACACTCTGCCCGCAATGGCAAAATCAGCAGCGAACTACATGAACTCCCAGCTCATCAAGATGGAAGCGATCCTGAATGGATACGTCGAGGGCATCGCACTTGACGCCAACGGATACGTCAGTGAAGGCTCGGGCGAAAATCTGTTCGTAGTGCGCAACGGCGTGCTGCAAACCGCGCCGCTGGGCAACTCGGTTCTACCCGGCATCACCCGTGACTCGGTGCTGAAGATCGCCAAGGAGTTGGGAATCCCGGTGATCGAGCAAGGCATCCCTCGCGAAATGCTCTACCTCGCCGACGAAGCTTTCTTCACCGGAACCGCCGCGGAAGTCACCGCAATCCGCTCGGTCGACAAAATCACGGTCGGCAACGGCATCACCGGACCCATCACCAAGGCCGTGCAGAAAGAGTTCTACGCCATCATCCGAGGCGAAAAATCAGACCGCTTCGGATGGCTCACGCCGGTGCCGGTGGGCACGAAACAGCCAGTGAGCGTGTAGAACTCGTTGTGAGAGGTTTTGTTGAAGTTTAAAGCCGCCCAGCCCGGCGGCTTTTTTATCGCCCGGCCCAGAGCAGTGGCACGTCGTATTGCTCAAAGAGCTTGTCGGAACTGATCAGCACCATGTTCTCGATCTTGGCCTGAGCGATGAGCAACCGATCAAACGGATCACGATGGTGATTGGGTAAATTGAACACTGCCAGCGCATGTTGGTGCGACACCGGCAACGGTCTTAACCCTTGCTCGATCATTCGCCGAGGCACATAGGTGGTGGGCGCTTCAGGAAGGGCCAATTTTCCAGACCCCGACTTAATAGCCACTTCCCAAGCCGTCACTGCTGACAAAAAGATCTCTTGGTCGAGATCGTTCATTACCTCATGTGCCTTGCGGGAAATGCGGTCGGGTTCCCAGACACTCCACACCCACACCACGGTATCGAGAAGATACCTCACGCTCTTTTCTTCTTCTTGAGTTTACGTACTGGTTGGTTCTTAAGCCGCGGGGCTGGGCCTAAGTCCAGCGGCGCATAAAACAGGGATTCTAGTTCTGGATCAGGCGCATCGAAATCATCAGCCATCCAGATCTTGCCCCTGTCCATTCCCATAGGACGCGTCTTGCCCTTCGGCGCGGCCGCAATCAAGCGCGCCACGGGTTTGCCCGCGCGCGAAATGGTGATTTCTTCCCCCGCTTCCACGCGCTTCAGCAGCCGCGAAAGGTTCGTTTTGGCCTCGTGAACATTCACTTCCATACGCCTAGTGTGGACTAAGTCTGATGACTAAGTCAACTCCTTCCGCTATCGCCAGCCGGCAAGCTTTCCCCGCCAAAGGTCCCGTTACCTAGGTCATCTTGGGCCAGGTGACGTTTCGCGCGATGATAGTCCTTCGGGGGAACGTGTCGATGAATATTGACGATCTGCTGCGTATCGCCATGGAGCGCCGTAGTTCCGACTTGCACCTGAAAGTGGGAAACTATCCGCATCTACGCATCGATGGCGAACTGGTTCCGCTCACCGACCAGCCCCGTATCAGCGCCGAAGACATGCTCACCATGGCGTTCAGCATGATGTCGGCACGGCAAAAACAGAAATTCAAGGAGACCACGGAAATCGATATGGCCTACGGCGTCGCCGGATTGGGCCGCTTCCGTGTGAACGTTTTCCAGCAGCGCGGACAAGTGGGACTCGTCCTTCGCGTCATTCCCACCAAGATTCGGGCGCTCGACGAACTCTATCTACCCAAAGTGGTTGAGCAGATTTGCGACATGCCTCGCGGCCTGATCCTGGTTACGGGCGTCACCGGATCCGGCAAGTCCACCACGCTCGCCGCGATGGTCGACCGCATCAATTCAACCCGCGCCGAGCACATCATCACCATCGAAGACCCGATCGAATTCCTGCATCGCGACAAGAAAGGCTACGTCAACCAGCGCGAAGTCGAAGTCGATACGCCTTCGTTCGGAGCCGCCTTACGCGCTTCTCTCCGTCAGGATCCCGACGTCATCCTGGTCGGCGAAATGCGCGATCTTGAAACCATCGGCACCGCGCTGCACGCAGCCGAAACCGGGCACATGGTGTTCTCCACGTTGCACACCCTGGACGCGGTCGAAACCATCAACCGTATTATCGCGATCTTCCCTCCGCCCGAGCAGAAGCAGATTCGTTTGCAGTTGGCTGCAGTTCTGCGCGCAGTCGTCAGCCAGCGTCTGGTCAAACGCTGCGACGGTGACGGACGCGTCCCCGCCGTCGAAGTCATGATCAACACCGCCTACATCCGTGAGTGCGTGCTGGTGCCGGAAAAAACTCGCGCCATCCGCGACGCCATCTCCGCGGGAACTTCGCAATACGGCATGCAGACCTTCGATCAGTCGCTCTGGGATCTTTTCCAGGCCGGGCTGATCAACTACGAAACCGCTCTCGAAAACGCTTCCAACGCCGACGACTTCAAGCTGCGTATGCAAGGCATCTCGTCGACCAGCGACATCTCGCGGAACGCCATGCAACAACAAGGCTTCGGCGGACGCTAAGAATTTTGCCCCCTAGCTTGGGCGCGCCAAGGCGCGCCCTTTTTTCTTGCTCATGTAGGGCGGGCGCCCTCGCCCGCCAGTCCCGTAGCGACGACGGCCAGCGAACGCTTCGTATCAGGGCATCGCTTCAGCGATGCCGTTTACTGACGACAACCGACCGCCTTTAGGCGCTGCGCAGGTAGCCATACCCTGTTTCGCGGCACTGCAATTTCCCCGCAATTGCGGTAACGTTGCCTTATGTCCTTCGGCCGCCCGCGCAAACTCGACACCGAAGAAGAGCTTTACGCCTACGCCATCGGCGCGCTCGGCCGCCGCATGCGCTCGGTAGCGGAACTGAAGCGCCTCATGCGCCCGCGCGTCGAAGTCGAGACCGAATACGGACAAACGCTCATCGAACTGGTTATCCGAAAGCTGAAAGATCAGGGATACCTGAACGACGCCAAGTACGCCGCGGCCTATACCTCCATCCGTCGCGACAACGAAAAGTTCGGACGCATGCGCGTCGTCACCGATCTGAAGGTAAAAGGAGTCCACGGCGAGGTGATCGAAAAGGCCGTGGAATCGTTCTATGACGAGGTAAGCGAAGAAAAGCAGGCGCGTGACTTCTTGCACCGCAAGCGTCTGCAAAAACCAAAAGATCAGAAACAGGCCGCGCGAATTTACCGCCAGCTCACCCGCGCCGGATTCGGCTCGAAAACAATCTTCAAGATCCTCAAGAAATGGGATGTCGACGACGAGATGCTCACCGCTCTCGAGGGCGAGACCGCCGAATAACTACTTCGCCCGGATCACGACCTTCGCCGAATTCATGTTGTCATTGCGGTCCATCGCCCGCACCACCACCACATGCTCGACTGCACCCGATAGCCCAGCTGCTGACGTGTTCTGCGGCGTGGGAATCGGAGCCAGAAAATCGTAGGACTCGGTCTTCGAATCCGAAAGCTGTCCCACTGGCTCGACAAACTGCCAGTCGCCCGCATCAATCGAAAACTCCGCGCGCTTGACTGCTGAGAAGCCGCTTACGGCCTGAAACCGGATGCGAATCTTGCCGCTTTCAATCGCCGCGCTCAAATTCTGAATCTGCGGCGGAGTCGTGTTGACCTCAAATCTCTGGCTCTCTTTCTCAGCCGTGAGCGCCTGTCCGGGAGAGTGCGACGGCGCATCCGACGCCACCACCTTCACCGTGTATCCGCCATCCGGCACCAATGACGCGTCAAACGAATAGAACTTGTCGGTCAGCTGATCTTTCAACAACAGCCAGCGGCCTTCGCCGTCGCCGCGGTAAAAGACGGAGTACACCATCTGATCGTCGTTGTCGTCGTGCACGCTCCACTTCACCCCGATCGAATCCCGATCGCGGGTGGTCGGCGGCGGACTGTCGAAGTGCTGCGTGACAGTTCCCGGAGGCGTCATGGTATCCAGCGATTTCGGCAGCGATTGGTAGCGGACTCCAACCTGCACCGAAACATCGTCAAAGTCGGGCGCAACATTCTTCGGAAGATAATTCAACAGAACCGATTCCAGGCGCGGCGCAGTCGGGCCAGCGTGCAAGACAGCCCTCCACTGCACAAAACGCGCGGGAGGAATGCTGGCCTGCGCGTCTTTCTGCAAATCAACTTTCTTCCACGCGCTCCAGTTGCGGTCAGGATTGTCGACATTCCCGCTGCGCGCGAATAACTCGACATTGCCCACCCCGCGGAATTCCGCGCGTCCCCAGCGCGAAAAAATGTGCGCATCGAAAACGTCGCTCTCGTACGTTCCTTCCGACTCAGGGCTCGCGCCCAGCAAGAAAACCTTGCCCAGATTGCTGGTCGAAGCGTACAGCCCTCCACCCGGCGCTTTGGCGAACGCCGTCACCTGGCTGGCGCTGGCCTTCAGCAGGTCCGAAAACTGATCTTCGCCGTCGATCTCGAAGATGTGCCCGCGATTGCCGGTCCCCGCCAGCAGATGTCCGCGATCATCGAACGCGAGCGCGTAGACCAGGTCTTCGCGCGAGGTCCAAATGCGGTCAGGTGAACCGTCCGGCGCAATGCGATAAATCTCCGAGCCCCCACTCGCGCCCACGCCGGGACCAGGAAAACCACCAATCCCCCCTCCACTGATCGGCGTGACATTGGTGATGACAACTCCCGTCTGTCCCGCTGCCGGACTCGGTGTTGGCGTAGGAGACGGCGTCACCGGCATGATCGGCGCCGGTGCTCCCGTACGCTTCTCCCCAACTCCCGCCGCATAAATATTCCCCGCAGCATCAATCGCCAGCGCGGTGATCTCTTTCTTGGGAGCGCTGTAAAGAACAAATCCTTCCCCGCTCGGCGAAATGCGGTACACCAATCCACTGCCGTCAGAGCCTGCGATTACATTTCCCTTGGGATCGATAGCCAGCGTTCGAATGTGCGTTTCATCGCTCTTGAAAAATACCGAGTGCTGTCCGTTTGGAGTGACCCGGTAAATCTCGCCTTTGTCTCCGGTCGCCACATAGAGATTGCCTGTGTCATCAAGCGCGAGATCCCAGATGTATTTCGTTCCCGGATCGAAGTAGACCGAGGCACTCCACTGCGAGGAACCCGGCTTCGCATTCTTCGCGTCCGCGCCACTGGGCCGCTCAATGCGATAAACCTTCCCATCCGGCGTTGTCGCCGCATACAAGACGCCGCTTCTGCTCATCACCAGCGCCTGGACCTGCAACTCTTGCGGCTCGAAGATCGGCGTCGACTTGCCGTCCGGCGTAATCATGTATACGCGCGCAGGCGAACCCGCCCCGGCAAACAGATTTCCCGACCCGTCGGCCGCGATCGTCCAGATATAGGTCGACGGCGTCGTTGCCAGAGCCTTGAACGAAGGGGCCAGTTCCAAACCGCCAGCGCTGCGAATGGCCACGCCCTTGGCCGTTCCCTTGGCCAGGTCTTCAAACTTTGATTGTTCCCAGGTGCGGGTGCCTTCGGCGAACGTCAGGCTGGAAAAAAGAAAGAGTGAGGTCAGCAAAATAAAGAGTTTCCGTGCACAAATCGGCAAGTTCGAACCTCGCAAGGCAAAGTTTCAGCGGAAAAATCAGGGTATCACGGGGAGGTAACCGCAAGCAGCGTGTGAGCAAAACATTGAAGACTTACGTCATCGATCCGGGAAGGGCACGACTTTTAGTCGTGCCGCTAGCGTCCTGGAATCGATGCGCTTTAGCGCCTGAGGGCCGCCCACGTCACTTAATATTGATCGTCAGCACCTGCGCGCCCGACACCACGTAATCCAGCGGTCCCGTTGCCGACTCGCCCACCGACGACTCGCCCAGCACCACCATATCTTGCGTGCCGCGCATCCCTTCCATCACGTTCATGACGGAAAACGGCAACGTCGGCATCACCTTGTCGGCCACCATTGCTTCCGGATCGGCTTCGAGCAGCGACACATAAACCCGATTGCTGGCGTGCTGCTTATTCAGCCATGCTACGGTCGACGCCAGGTCCAGCTTGCGTCCCAACGTTGGAGCTGCGCGTCGCGTGCGATCGAGCGTATCTCCGTCGCTCACCAGGATTCGCAGCGGCCCGCGCGAGGTTGAAGTCGGAATGCGCACCGCAATCTGCTGCACAATGCTGTCCCCGCGATAAGGACGCAGCACCGTCTCAATCGTTATCTCGTCCCCCGGCCGCGCTTCCGTCACATCGGTGCGCGCCGTCTCCAGCCGCGCCCAACGCCGGTCGCGCGAAATCTGGAAATCCAACTGCACCCCGCGCACATCGGGAACGTTATAAGGGTTGTCGTAAATCCGCGTGAAGCGCTCGCCCACCGCCACGGCCGCCAGCACTGCCGCAGGCTGCCCGCCATCGGCCGCCGCGAACATGTTCTGCACTTTCACTTCCGGATACCCGTTAAGGCTGATATCCCCGTTCATCCGGTAAGTGATCTCTTCGCCGTACTCGTTCACGCCGTGCAGCGCGTTGAACACCGTCGCCATCATCGCCACCGGGCTGAGCTTCGGGTTGTTCAGCACTTCGTAGTGAAACTGTTTCGTGGTCGGTCCGCCGCGAATCGTCAGCGTCACCGGAATCATATCCGGCGTCTTGCCGAATTCGCCCATGATGCCCGTATGCCGATCCTGCACGAACGCACCCACCGGCTCAGTGGCATTCACAATCTTGAAAGCATTCAGGGGCGAGGCCAGTGTGGCCACCACTTCCGCCTTGGTCATCGGCAGATCGATTGCGCCAAACTGCATCAGCGGATGCCCGCACGCCAGCAAATGCGTCGCATCCATGTAAGTCACCGTGCAGGTCGCGGCGATATCCATGTCTCCGCGCACCAATACCGCGCTGACCGCCGATCCCGGCTCCAGCGGCTCCGGCTGCTTCACGTCGCTCACCGAGCCCACGCCCATCACGGGAGTTATTCCCGCCGCCGCGAACTGCGACGCAAACATCCGCACCGAATCTTCCGAGAATCCGCTGAACACCAGCGGCGTCTCAATCGGCTTCAGATAATTCGAAAAGTTCTGTATCGGATCTGCAGACACTCCCGGCCCAGACGTCTTGGCATTGGTGATGACAGCTCCATTCGCCGAAGCAGAATCGCCCGCAGGACTCTTATCCAGCGCATTGATCTCGAGCATCTCACCGATCGGAGTCACTCCCGCAATCGGCTCCTTCGAAAATTCGCCAATGCGGAACGCCAGCGCTCCCGCCAGTTTCCCATCGAAATAAACCGGACTACCGCTCATGCCCGCGACCACGCCGGTGTACTCAGGCTTGGGCCCGGTCAAGCGGATCAGAATCACGTCTCCCTTGGGTCCGTTGGTATTCTTCAAAACTCCCAGAACTTCCAGATCCATGGCCTCAGGCTTGGTCCCCTGGAACACCGTGTAAGCCACGCCCTTCATTCCGGCGTGGATCTGGCTCAACGGAATCGTTTCCGTCGGCTTGCTGGTCTGAGCGAAAATCGCAAGGGGGAACAGGGAAAGCACTAGGGAAATACAGGCGAAGAGGGTACGTCTCATGTTTCATCCCGGCAGGTCAACCCACGACCCACCTAAAGTCTGCACTCCGCGAGGTATCTCCCGGGTTGCCGGGACAGAGGAGGGTTTGCGGCTAAACATCCCAATCGCGAAGCCTTGCGTCTATACTAGCACAGGGTTCTTCGGCGAGGTTCCATGTTTTCCATTCACTTTTCGCATCGTTCTCATCGGTTCCGCACCTGCCTGAAAGTTGTGGCGCTGCTCGTGTTGTCCTTGGAAGTCCTTGTCTGGCAAGCCTTTCCGGCGGCCGCGCAAGATTCGCAGAAGCAAGAGACTCCGCCTGAGGCCGGTGGCCCACAAAGCGACACCGGACCCTACGCCATCCCCAAGAAGAAAGACGAGCCGCCTCCGCCGCCTCCGCCCGAGAAGCCGAAAAAGATCGAGAATATGCCTGACTACTCGATCAAAGTCGACGTGCCTCTAGTCACGGTTCCTGTCTCTGTGACCACCAAAGACGGACAGTTCATTCCCAACCTCGCCGAGCAGAATTTCCGTGTCTCGGAAGACGGCGTCCCGCAAATCGTCACCGGTTTTGAGAAGACGCCCGCCCCCATCACTGCCGTTCTGCTCGTGGAGTTCGCGGCCACCAATTACACCTTCATGTACGAAGCCTGGCAGGCCTCCGCGGTCTTCGCCACGCAGCTGCAGAAAGAAGATTGGGTCGCGGTCATCTCCTATGACATGAAGCCCCACATCCTCACCGACTTCACTCAGGACAAACGCGAAGTCGCCGCTGCGGTCAACACACTGCGCATCCCCGGCTTCGCCGAGACCAATCTGTTCGACGCGCTCTACGACACACTCGATCGCGTCGACCGCATCGAAGGCCGCAAGTTCGTCATCCTGGTCACCACCGGGGTCGACACCTTCAGCAGACTCAACCTTGATCAGGCGATGAAGAAGATCCGCGCCACCAAAGACGTCACCATCTTCCCCATCAGCGTCGGATTCGCGGTTAGAAACTATTACGAGTCTCACGGGGGCGCGGCGCCCCATGGAGCCGGCATTCCGGTCAATAACATGGATTACCTTCAGGCCGACAACGAGATGAATACCTTCGCCAAGATGACCGGAGGGCGAGCGTACTTCCCCCGCTTCGACGCCGAGCTACCCGAGATATTCCACCAGATCATCGGCGACATCCGCAATCAATACGTGCTGACCTATCATCCGACGAACCCCAAGCTCGACGGCTCCTATCGCAAACTGAAGGTGGAAGTAGTCGCCCCCGACGGAGGCCCACTCAAGATGCGCGACCAGAAGGGCAAAGACGTGAAGTACCTGGTCGTAGCCCGCGAAGGCTACACCGCGAAGCACACGGTGGACTAAACCAGTACCCAGTACCTAGTACCGAGTACCCAGATGGCCCAACACTTCAAGGATCTCGTGGTGTGGCAGAAGGCCATGGATCTTGTCTTGGAAGTGTACAAGGCCACGGATGGTTTTCCGAAGCGGGAAGTCTATAGCCTGAGCGATCAGATCCGCCGCGCGGCCGTTTCGATTCCCAGCAATATCGCGGAAGGGCAAGCTCACTTCAACAAGCGCGAATTCCTGCATTTCTTGCGTCACGCAGCGGGCTCGCTGGCCGAACTCGAAACCCAATTGCTGCTGGCTCAGAGGCTAACCTACCTCCCCGATGCTCAATCCACAGATTCGCAAAACGCCGTCCACGAAGTCGGCCGCATCATGAACGGCCTAATCAATTCCCTAAACTCTGAACTTTGACTGTGGGTACTGGCTTGTAGGTACTGGCTACCGGGTACTGGCTACTGGGTACTGCTCTCAATGCACATGCGCCACCCGATCCAACAAAAACAACATCCCAACACCTAAAAAAACTACCAACGCCATCGCCACTCCGGGCTCATGATTCACTTCCGGAATTAGATCCGACGCCGCGACATAAATCGTGACTCCCGCCGCCAGCGGCAATCCATAACTCACCTGATGCCGAAACAGCGCCATCGTCAGCACTCCCGCCAACGTCGCGATCCCTAACAGCACCGACGCCCCCCAGGCGATCTTGCGGCTCTGCCCGGCTGCCAGCATCACGGATGCGATCGTGAATCCCTCGGGAATCTTATGCAGAAACACTGCGAGAAAAATAATCCATCCGAGCCAATTAGAAACGATAAATCCCGACGCAATCGCAATCCCGTCGAAAAACGTGTGGATGATCAACCCGATCAGAATCGAATAAGTCCGGTGATGATGAACGAACGCATCCGCATGCGTCTCTTCGCCGAAATGAAAATGCGGGGTGACGGTGTGCTCAAAGAAATGAATGATGAGATAACCGACCAGAACCAGAAACGGCGCATTCTTCCCGCTCAACGCAAGACTCGCAGGGAAAACTTCCACAATCGCGGTAGCGAGCATGAACCCCGCCCCAAGCGCGACAAAATATTTGAGGTAGGAACGCTCCCAGCGCCTCTGAACAATAATCGCGCCGCCAAAAATATTGGCCGCCGCCGCGCTCAGGCCCAGCAAAATGCTGAGAAGAATGGGATGCATTTTTTAGTACCTAGTACTCAGCACCTTGAAAAGAAAACTGCAAATCGATGTGGATGCTGATCGAGCCTACAAGGTTTAAACACCATGCGTCCAGCAAGCCTGGTTTTACCGGGTACCGGGTACTGACTACTGGGTACTGACTAACCCGAATGCCTGATATGCATCACATCCCCATCCTGCACAATGTAGTCTTTCCCCTCAAGACGCAGCGTGCCTTTCCCGCGCGCATTGGCCTCCGATCCCGCTTCCAGCAACTGATCCCAGCGAATCGTCTCCGCGCGGATGAAATGTTTTTCGAGATCGGAGTGAATCGCTCCCGCCGCATTCACTGCCCGCGTGTTCACCGGAATCGTCCACGCCCGGCACTCGTCCTCTCCAGCGGTAAAGAACGAAATCAATCCCAACAAGGCATAGGTCGTGCGAATCAGCCGCACCAACCCGCTCTCTTTCAATCCGTAGCTCGACAGAAACTCGGCCGCATCGGCGTCGCTCATCTCGGCCAGTTCGGCCTCGACCTTGCCGCAAATCGCCGCCGCCGAAGCATTCGGACGCGACGCCACCTCGGTCAATTTGTACTTCGTCACGGCTTCTTCCAGCTCTTTGCCCAACGAGGTGCTCTCGGTCACGTTCAGCACATAAAAAATCGGCTTCTCGCTGAGAAACATGAAACCTTTCAGCCGCTTCTTGTCCTCGGGAGTCATCTCCATCTCGCGCAGCGGACGCTCGGTCTCCAAATGCGCCTTCGCCCGCGTCAGCAGATCGAATTCTTTCTCCAGTTCGGGCGTCTTCATCTTCTTCAGATCTTTTTCCAGCCGCTCCAGCCGCTTCTCGATCTGCCCCAGGTCGCTGACCATCAAGTCGAACTCGACATTCTTGATGTCCCGCAAAGGATCGATCGCCCCCACATGCGGGATCGAATCGTCTTCAAACGCCCGCACCACGTGCGCCAGCGCGTCGACGTTGCGCAGATGCCCAATGTAGCCGCTCTCTTTCAGCGCCTCTTGGCCGATCGCGCCGACGTCGACGTATTCCACCGACGCATGCGTCAGCTTTTCTGGGTTGTAGAGCGCCGCCAGCTTGTCCAGCCGCTCGTCGGGCACCTTGGCGACACCCACATGCGCCTCGCGCGGGTTCGAGTAAGCGGCTTCGGAAAGGTTCGCCTTGGTCAACATGCGAAACAACGATGTCTTGCCCACCTGCGGCAGGCCAATAATGCCAGTTTTCATAGGATTGCTTTTAGCTCTTAGCCGTTAGCTCTTAGCTGGTCCACGGCGCAGAATGATTAGGATCGGGGCAACCAAGAAGAATAAACGATGAACCGGAAATTACCCAAGCGGACCGATCTGGGACGACTTAGCCAACGTCTTGGGAAGGGCACGAGTTTCACTCGTGCCGTACGAAGCCAAAAGGTTTACGGCTTCAGCCGCTGAGGTTTGCTTGTCGAGTGCAAAGACATGATTTTTGGGTGGCGCAGCGCTTCACCGCTGCGAACCACACGTCCTATTAAAAAGCGCTTTAGCGCCCGAGGGACTTCCTCTGCCAACTCTCCCGCCGCTACAATCCCACCATGCACGTACTCTATGCCTGGGGATGGGCCGCTTGCTTGATTTATGCCACCATCCCATCCTTCTGGCTGATCGTTCATATCCGCGCGGATTACTGGCGTACGCGGCGCACTTCCCCGTATCGAATCCTCATTCCGATCTGGGTGGCGATGTGGATTCTGGCAGGTTTCGTAACCGCTCCGTGGCGCAAGACTGCTCTGTATCAAACACGCTGGCCCTTGATCCCTGCTGTTGTGTTGTTTGCCATCGGTATCGAACTCTATCTTCGTTCAAGAGTTAACTTCAGCCCTGACCAGCTTATAGGCCTCCCCGAACTCCGCCCCAACTATCCCGAGACACGATTGGTGACCACAGGCATCCGCAACCGCGTCCGCCACCCCGTCTACCTGGCCCACCTCTGCGAGATGCTGGCCTGGAGCATCGGCACGGGCCTCGCGGTTTGTTTCGCGCTGACGGCCTTCGCAATCCTTACGGGCGCAGTCATGATCAGGGAGGAAGACACCGAACTGGAAGCCCGCTTCGGAGACGACTATCACGTTTATCGCAAGCAAGTCCCAGCCATCATCCCCCGCCCGCTATAATCACGTTTTCACTGAAAGCTGAAAGCCGACAGCTGAAAGCGGCGTTCCCGCCACCAGCGACCGGCCCCCGGCGACCGCATTCATGACCTTCGAACTCTTCGTCGCCACCCGTTATCTCCGCGCCAAACGACGCCAAGCCTTCATCGGCGTCATCACCGCCATCTCCATCCTCGGCGTGGCCGCCGGAGTCGCTTCCCTCATCATCGCCCTCGCCATCAATAACGGATTCCGTCAGGATCTGCAAAACAGCCTTCTGCGCTCGACCTCGCAAGTGAACCTTCTGCGAATTCAAAGCGACGGCATCAAGGATTGGCGTCCCCTGCTCGATCGTCTCTCCAAACAACCTCACGTTGTCGCCGCGGCCCCTGAAATCTACGAGCAAGTCCTGATCTCCCGCGGACCGCGCGCCCGCGGCGCCGTCCTCAAAGGACTGATTCCCTCCTACGAACGCAAAGTCAGCGACCTGTTGAACGCGATTAAGCAAGGATCGCCGGACGCGCTCGATGAATCGTCAAACGATACGAACCAACCAGCCCCCGACCAATCTCCCGATTCCCTCGAAGCCGCCGAGAACCGCATCGCCGCCATGCCGCCCATCATCCTCGGACAAGACATGGCCAACGAACTCGGCGCAACTGTCGGCTCGGTCGTCCTCGTCACCAGCCCACAAGGAGAACTCACTCCCTTCGGCATGGTGCCTAAATACAACCGCTTTCGCGTTGCCGGAATTTTCAACTCCGGCTTTTACGATTACGACAGCGCCTGGGCCTTCACCCGCCTCTCCGACGCGCAACGCCTCTTCGGATTAGGCGACCTCGTCTCGGTCCTCGAATTCAAGGTCGACGACATCTACAAAGCCGACCAGATCGGCACGCAACTCGAACAAGCCGCCGGCTCCGGCTTCATGGCCACCAACTGGATGGAGCAGAACAAAGCTCTCTTCCGCGCCCTCAAGCTGGAACGAATCGTGACGTTCATCACCATCGGCCTGATCGTCCTGGTCGCCGCACTCAACATCCTGATCTCCCTCACGATGATGGTGATGGAAAAGACGCGCGACATCGCCGTCCTCATGTCGATGGGCACGCGCAAATCGCAGGTGCGCCGCCTGTTCATCGCCCAGGGATTGCTGATCGGAGTAATCGGCACCGCCATCGGCCTCGTGCTCGGCTACGCCCTCTCCTACATCGGAGGCCACTACCACCTGCTCTCGCTCGCCCCAGAGGTCTACTCCATCGACTACGTCCCCTTCGCCCCCCGCGCAATCGACGGCCTGCTGGTCGCGGTGGTAGCAGTAGGCGTCTCGTTAATCGCAACGCTTTACCCATCATGGTCGGCAGCCAGAATCCTCCCAGCCGAAGCCCTCCGCTACGAATAAAAAAGTTGGAAATTCAAAAGACTTCCGAGGGTGCCCCGTCCTCGTCGCGCCTTTTGCGACAGGGCGGGACCTTCGCGCCTTAAACGCGATTCCAAGAGCGCGTTGAAAGCTCCTCCTGTCAAATCCCTGTCAAAATTTCCCCACACCCTCCGACTTCTCCCTCGCGGTACCACCGTACTCCGCCATACCCTATATCTGTGACCATAGTCACATTGTGCTGATAAATATTGGGTATACAGTCTTTTCAGCAGAGCTTCCCGGATCGGGAATTAGAACACGCGGAGCTTCTACGTGTTTTAATGGAGTATCATCCAGACCCCGCTTTGAGCCGAGGAGCCTGCTATTTGCATCTAAGTACTCAAGAAAACGTGTTGTGGGTTGAGGGTCTCAAGAAGACTTTTCGCTCCGGCGAGTCGGATCTCGTGCTCTTTGAAAATCTATCGTTCCACGTAGCCAAGGGAGAAATGGTCGCCATCGTTGGCGAATCGGGTGCCGGAAAGAGTACCCTTTTGCACATCCTCAGCGCTCTTGATAGCGCTTCCGCAGGTGACGTATACTGCGCCCACTTGCGATTAAATTCGCTCTCCGAAAATGACGCCGCCGATTTTCGTAACCGCGAGATCGGTTTCGTATGGCAGTTCCACTACCTGTTGCCGGAATTTACGGCGCTGGAAAACGTGGCCATGCCGCTGCTGATCCGAAGGCAGACCTGGCCGCAAGCCGAAGCAAAAGCTACGCAGTGGCTGCGAGAAGTAGGACTTGAGCAACGTTCGCATCATCGCTCCGGCGAACTTTCCGGGGGAGAACAGCAACGAGTGGCTCTGGCTCGCGCGCTCATCACTCAGCCTAAGATTTTGCTGGCCGATGAGCCTACCGGGGACCTTGATGGCAAGACTGCGGACTCGGTTTTCGATTTGATTTCCAGGCTCCATCGCGACTACCAGTTAACCTCTCTTATCGCTACCCACAATCTTGCCTTCGCCCGACGCTGCAATCGCGTGTTGCGGTTACAACGTGGAGTGATCGAAGAGATCGTGCCGGCTTCATTGCCGGCATAGCATGTTGGTGGAATTGACAATTTGCCGTCTACGTGACGGAATGTACGAAACACCGTGGTTTTAGTGCAGCAGATTGCACTCGGCCACGGACGGGCGAAACGCGGGGTGTCATACAGCAACAAAAGCAAGCCATTTCGCATTTGGAGCCGTTGGCACCGTGATTGCATAATGTGGTGGGGACAAGGGGTTCCGCTGGAGAGGGCCGCAAGTTTTGACCCGCAAGTCTCCTTGGAAGCCTCAGGGGAGAAGGGGCTATATGTTTGAACGCTATACGGAGAAAGCAAGGCGCGTCATCTTTTTCGCGCGGTATGAAGCCAGCCAGTTCGGGTCTCCTTATATTGAGACCGAGCACCTGCTGCTGGGGCTTCTGCGCGAAGACAAAGCCCTGACTAATCGTTTCCTGCGCTCTCACGCCTCGGTCGAGTCCATTCGCAAGCAGATTGAAGGACATACGACCATTCGTGAGAAGGTCTCCACTTCGGTGGATCTGCCCCTTAGCAACGAATGCAAGCGCGTTCTGGCCTATGCTGCTGAAGAAGCCGAACGGTTATCGCACAAACACATTGGTACAGAGCATCTCCTTTTGGGACTGCTGCGCGAAGAAAAGTGCTTTGCGGCCGAAATCCTGCACGAGCGTGGCCTGCGCCTTTCCACCATTCGGGAGGAACTCGCCCGCACCAGCCAGGAGAAAGCTCAACCCCAGCGCCAGCGCGAAAGTTCCCTCTTAAGCGAGTTTTCCCGCGACCTGACCCAGGCCGCCATGGACACCCAACTCGATCCGCTAGTCGGCCGTGAAGGCGAGCTCGAGCGCGTCATCCAGATCCTCTGCCGCCGCACCAAGAACAACCCGGTGCTGATCGGCGAGCCCGGCGTTGGCAAAACCGCCATCGTCGAAGGATTGGCCCAGCGCATCGCCGACGGCGAAGTTCCTTCGTTCCTCGCCGACAAGCGCATCCTGGCCCTCGATCTCTCGTTGATCGTCGCCGGCACCAAGTATCGCGGACAATTCGAAGAGCGTCTGAAGACCATCATGAAAGAACTGATGGAATCGCAGAATGCCATCATCTTCATCGATGAGCTCCACACGCTAGTCGGCGCAGGCTCGGCCGAGGGTTCGCTCGACGCTGCCAACATCCTGAAGCCGGCTCTGTCCCGCGGCGAGATTCAGTGCATCGGCGCTACCACGCCGGGCGAATATCGCAAGTCGATCGAAAAAGATCGCTCGCTCGAACGGCGTTTCCAGGCTGTCAAAGTCCCGCCGCCGAACGAGGTGGATGCCACTAAGATTCTGTTTGGAATCAAAGACCGCTACGAGAAATTCCACGCGGTCACCTACACCGACGACTCCATCAACTTCGCGGTGTCGCATTCGAACCGCTATATTCCGGATCGTTTCCTTCCGGACAAGGCTATCGATTTGATCGACGAAGCCGGCGCCCGCGTAAAGCTGCGCCAGACTTCGCTGCCTGAAGAGATCACCGAAGTCCAGAAACGCATTAAGTTCATCGTCCACCGTATGGAGAACGCCATCGCGAACCACGAGTTCGAGAAGGCGCGCTTCTACTCTGACGAAGAACGCAAAGAGCGCGAGAACCTGCGCGCCCTTCGCGAAAAATACCACCTCGATGAGTCCTCCACCGGCGTTGTCGGTCGGGAGGACATCGAGGACGTGGTATCGCGCTGGACCGGCGTTCCCGTCACCTCGATCAAGGAAGAAGAAACCCAGAAGCTGCTGCGCATTGAAGAAGAGCTGCACAAGCGCGTGATCTCGCAAGACAAGTCGATCAGCGCCCTGGCTCGCGCTATCCGCCGCAGCCGCGCTGGACTGAAGAACCCGAACCGCCCCATCGGCTCGTTCCTGTTCCTCGGACCGACAGGCGTCGGCAAAACCGAAGTCGCCCGCACGCTGGCGCAATTCATGTTCGGCACGGAAAAGGCCCTGGTCCGCTTCGATATGTCCGAGTTCATGGAAAAGCACTCGGTCTCGAAGCTGATCGGCTCGCCTCCGGGATACGTGGGCTACGAAGAGGGCGGACAGCTTACCGAACGTGTGAAGCGCGCGCCTTACTCCGTCGTCCTGCTCGACGAAATCGAGAAAGCGCATCCGGACGTCTTCAACATCCTGTTGCAGGTCTTTGAAGACGGACACCTGACCGACGGACTCGGCAACACCGTCGACTTCAAGAACACGGTCATCATCATGACTTCGAACATCGGCGCCCGCCACTTGCAGCGCCGCGAAGGTCTCGGCTTCCAGTCGTCCAAGGAAGACATGATCTCGGAAAAGGTCGAAGACTTGGTGAAGAACGAAGTCAAGCGCACGTTCAACCCGGAGTTCCTGAACCGTTTGGACGAAGTCATTCTGTTCCTGGCCCTGGGCGAGCAGGATCTGATCCAGATTCTCGAACTTATGGTGACGCAGCTCAACACGAACCTGGCGCAGAAATCGATCACGGTGACCGTGACCGACGAAGCCAAGAAGTGGATCCTCGCGCAAACGCTCACCGACCGCAGCTACGGCGCACGCCCGCTGCGCAGAGCGCTGCAGAAGTACATCGAAGATCCGCTCTCGGAAGCGCTGATTCAGGGAACCATCACGACTCGACCGGCATTCATCGAAGTCTTCCTCGACGGAGACAAGCTCTACTACCGTCCAGTCGACTCGCAAGAAGCCGCCGGAGTGCTGCTGTACGAAAACTCATAATGTAATGTAGGGCGGACACTCCTGTCCGCCTAGCATTCAAGCCGTCAGTGAAAACTGGCGGCTTTTGTTTTTGGGTGAAGGATCGATACTCACTCGTCCGGCCACCTTTCTGAGATAAATCATTCCGACGCTCATCTGCTCCAGTCCTCGACCCTCAACTTCTTCACCCTCCGAAACACGCGATCATGTGTCGCCAACACCGCATCCGCAGCCAGCGCCTGCGCCGCAATCATCATGTCCATGTTGCCCATCGGCTCCCCGACGCCTTCGAGCGAGGCTCGCAGTTCAGCGTAGTGTCGCGCACATGCCGAATCCCATGGAAGAATTTCCAGACGCAACAGGAACTCCTCGACGGCAACGGCTAGCTTTCGCGCGCCCGGAATCCTCGCCACGCCAAAGCGCAGTTCGGCTTCTGTGACCGAAGAGATTCCCACTTCGGCCATCGGTACTTTCAGCAAATGCTCTCGCACCCGCGGAAAATTTCCCTTGATGACGTAGCTGGCAGTGTTGGTATCGAGCAGGTAGCGGACGGGCATTTAAAACAAATCCCGCTTCTGTGGCGGAACATCCTTCCGGTCGGCCATAAAATCACTCGGAGCCTCGACCGTCTTCATCAGTTCGAAGAAGTCCTGCCACGACTCCGGACGCCGCGACAAAATCACATCTCCGGTCGCTGGATCCCTACGCACAAAGACTTCAGAGCCCTCAAATCGGAACTCCGCCGGTAAGCGAACGGCTTGGCTTCGTCCATTGCGAAAGAGTTTGGCTGTCATTGGCATGGTATATATTATGATATATACCATGATGGGTGCTGCGGTCAAGAGCCATTAAGTGGTAAGATATTCTTACCATGCAAACCAAGGTTTCCACCAAGGGACAGGTGGTTCTCCCCGGCCCATTGCGCCGACGGCTTGGGATTCGCGAAGGCGATCCCCTCGACGCCAGCATCGAGGACGGCCGGATTGTGCTCACCCCTCGTACGAAGCGTTCCCGGCAGGCTCGAATCGTGACCGATCCCGCTACCGGACTTCCCGTTCTTACCGTGGGCCCCGATTCACCCGTTCTCAGCAGCAAAGAAGTGGCAGAAATATTGTCCAACTTTCCCTAATGCCGGTTTATGACCTACCTTCTCGACGTCAATGCACTCGTCGCACTCGGCTTCGCCCAGCACGAGTTCCACGATCGCATGGCCCGTTGGTTGCGGAAGCAAGATTTCCCTCCGCTCGCCTCTTGCTCCATCACTGAGCTTGGTTTCGTGCGCGTGCTCGTTCAGGCTCCCGCTTACAACTTCGCCCTCTCGCAAGCGCGTGCGTTGCTTATGCGGATGAAGCAGTCCACTCTGCCCCGATTCACTTTTATTGCTGACAATCACGACATCTCGCAGCTTCCCTCGTGGGTCAAAACTGCCCGCCAAACGACCGACGGCCACCTCGCCAAGCTGGCCTCCGAGCACGCAGCTATTTTGGCCACGCTGGATGGGGGAATTCCCGATGCGTACCTTATTCCGAAATGAGAACATTCAAAATCGCTGGCAAGCCGCCATTCTCCCGATCTCTTCTCTCACCCGCTCCCGCAAACTCTCCGGTTCCACGACCTCCGCCCCCGACCCCATCCCCAGCACCACAAACGCCGCCTCCTCGGGATGATCGAACCTCATCTTCACCATCTCCCACCCGTCTCCGCTCTCAATCTCTTCCATCGTCATCCAGCGTTTCATGCCGTCGGCTGTTTGTGCCGACAGGCGCAGCGTCACTTCGACCTTTCGCCAGTGCTCTTCCTTGAACCGCTCCGTGGAGGCCCGCCAGTGCTCGCCCAAATCAAAATGCGCGGGGCGCTCGCACGCTTTCTCCAACGCCTTCGCCGCCTGAATGCGTGACACGCGAAACGTCCGCAACCCCGCCGAAGTCTGCGCCACCAGGTACCACGTGCTTCCCTTCGCCACCAACCCCAGCGGATCGACCACCCGCACCGACTGCTCTCCGCGCGGCTTGCGATAGGTAATCCGCAACTTGCGGTCGCGCGTCACCGCGTCCTGCACCACCGGAAGCAAGGCCAGATCTTCGCTGGTCCCCCGCCATGCCGACGTGTCCACATACAGCCGCTGCCGGATCGACACCGCCTGCTCGCGCATGCCTCCGGGCATCGCGGCCATCAGTTTCCCCAGCGCCCGCTCGGCCGCCGCAGCCAGCCGGGTATCTCCAATGATTCGCGGCTGTGACATCAGCAGCGCCCGCAGTTCGACTTCATCGAGCCCAGGCACCTGCGTGCGCCAGCCTTCATCGAGTTGCCATCCGCCCTGCGCCCCGCGCAGCGCAAACACCGGCACGCCTGAAGCGCTAAGCGCCTCCATATCGCGATGCACGGTGCGCGCCGAAACCTCCAGCCGCTCGGCCAGTTCCCGTCCGCTGAGCCGCCCGTGTGCCTGCAACAATAACAACGCTGACAGCAGCCGTTCCGACTTCAACTTCACCTCTCAAAATTAATCCGCCAATTATGACACGATATGTCATATATGACCTTTTATTCTCTTCCCGAGATCAAGGGCAACCGCCCTCATGGAGACATCATGAAATTGACGGATCTGTTGCTGGAAGAACTGAAACGCGAAGTCCCGGGCACACGCCAAACCCTCGAACGCGTCCCCGAAGGACGCAATGACTGGACGCCTCATGCGAAGTCAATGCCGCTCGGCAACCTGGCGAATCTCTGCGCCACCATGCCCTCTTGGCTCGAGATCATCATCAACAGCGACGAATTCGATATCGCCCCCGCCGCCGGACGCGAGCGCCCTCCACTTCCCAAGACCCGTAAAGAATTACTCGCGGCCCTCGAGGAAGCGGTCGCCAAGGGACGCAAAGCCCTCGAAAGCACCAACGACGAGCATCTGATGAAGCCCTGGAAGCTTCTCGCCGGCGGGCACGTCATGTCGGAAGAGCCCCGCTACGTGGTCATCAGCGAGACCTTCAACCACCTGGCCCACCATCGCGGACAACTGACGGTCTACCTGCGCCTCAACAATGCGTCGGTCCCGGCCATTTACGGCCCGTCTGCCGATGAAGGCAAAGCAGCGTAACTCTCAAGTTACCGACGAAGGAAAAATGTGAAAACGCGAGAAGAATCAGATCGGGAGGGGCGTGCGACGTCGCACGTCCCGCTTCTTTTGCGACTTATGGCGTCAGCCCCGAATCCAAACGAGGGCTCGCTAGACTCGAGGCCGCCATGGACAAAATCAACATCGCCCAGAAGTTCTCGCAGATCCACGACCACTACAAGCCCCGCATCGCCGCCGAGCTTAACGGGCAGCAAGTGAAGCTGGTGAAGTTCAAGGGCGAGTTCGTTTTTCACCACCACGACAACGAAGACGAGATGTTTCTGGTCGTCAAAGGCCGCTTTCGCATGGACTTCCGCGACCGCCAGGTCTGGATCGAAGAAGGGGAATTCATCGTCATCCCCCGCGGCCTCGAACATCGCCCGGTAGCCGAAGAGGAAGTTTCGGTCATCCTGTTCGAACCGGCCACAACGCTGAATACAGGAAACGTAGAAAACGACTTAACCCAGCACGAACTCGAACGGGTTTAGGTTTTCTTAGCGAACTTTGCGGCAGTTCTTTGCGCCCTTTGCGTTTAAAATCTTTACCTGAACATGGATATCACCGTCTACTCCGCCTTCTGGTGCCCGGACTGCCGCATCGCCAAGCGCTTTCTCGAGAAACACAACCTTCCCTTCAAAGACATCGACATCGAAACCACTCCCGGCGCCGCCGATGAAGTCATCAAGCAGACCGGCAAGCGCGCCATTCCGCAATTTGTCATAAATGGCGAATGGGTACAGCCCTACCGCGTCGGCGAAGGCTTCCTTTACGAGGAAATGGCCAAGCGTCTAGGAGTTACCGAAAGGTAGGTTTCGCCCCGCATTCGCCCCCCACCGGGTCATCGCCCTCCGTACCGTGGAACAAATCCCTACCAGGCTGCACCATAGCTTCAGCCTGGCCGGACTTCCTCCCCGTGAATTGGCAGGCGCCAATTGCCCATGAGCGAACAACAGCAGCCGTTGGAAGAAGAGCCGGTTTGTACCATCTGGTCGCGAATGATGCAGGGAGTCCTCGGCGTAGCCCTGATTGTGGGGACCGGTTTCATGGTCCACTTTTACACGCCCCAGCCCAGCGACGACAATCTCAAAGACCAGGTGCAGCAGCTTCATCATCAGGTCGAGCAAATCAAGCAAGAACAGGCTATGCCGGTGATGGTGCTAAACCGTTACCGCAATTCCATTTGCTACATCTTTGGCATCTATAACGTCGGATTCCCCAACCAGAAACCCGCTCTGCGCGCGCGCATTTCAGGAACTGGCTTCGTGGTTGGCGATGGATTACTCGCCACCAACCGCCACGTCGCGGAACCCTGGTTTGGCGATCCAGACTCTGACGCGCTGATTCAAAAGGGCGCGAAGCCGCAGCTCGAGAAGCTACTCGCGTACTTTCCCGGATTTCCCACGCCGCTGAATGTCACGCCCACCGTGCTTTCGGGCCGTGGTGATGTTGCCGTTCTTCAGGTGGAAGATACGCCCGATGTGCACAATCTCAGGCCTCTGCCGCTTGCCGAAGCTCCTTCGAATCCAGGAGAGCTGGTCGCCGTGGTCGGGTATCCCATGGGCGTACTTGGCATGGTGGCGAAGTCTCCGCCAGCGGTTTACGACAAACTCGCTTATCGTCATGACGACGCTGGCGCCGCAGGCGAATTGGCCGCACTCTCGTTGATTCGTCCTTCAGCCACTTGCGGACACCTCGGCGACGTTGTTGGCGACAAACTGATCTACGACGCGCCCACCGCGCATGGCGGAAGCGGCGGCCCGGTGTTCAATTCGCGCGGCGAAGTGATTGGCATCAATGCCGCTTACATCGACGGCTTCTCCGGCGGCACGCTTGGCGTCACCATCGACACGTTGCGCCCCCTGATCGCCGCCGCGGAAAAGAAGCTGGCCCGGCCCGAGCCCGCGCAACCCGCCGCCAGCCAGGAAAAGATCATTCAAACCGGCCAGCACTGAAACTGCTACTGGATCAGGCAGCCTTCCCCTTTGTGTGCAAGGACTTGCGCCGATTCCACCCCACGCCAACCCGGCAAAACACCCCCAACACCCAAAGAAGTCTTGTAGAATCAGGTACTTTCAGCCCCACGCCAATTTCTCATGCTTTTGGTATTGGGACTGCACTTAGAACAGCCCCGCTTGGGCTCCGCGCTGCGGCTGTCTAAGTTCTGTTGTTCTGCCAAGATCACGTTTAGCGCATAAAGATCCGGCTCTGGGACCGGTTCTAACGGCCTGTGCCTATTGAGGACGGTGTATGAAAAAGCTGTTTGCGGTGGGTTTGTTCGCGATCGCGATCTTCACAGGTTGTGGCTCGTCAAGTTCTTCGGGCCCGCAGAAGATTAATGTCACCGTCACGCCCAACTCCAACCCTGTCACGGTGGGTGTAAACCTCACCCAGCAGTTCACCGCCAGCGTCAGCGGCACCAGTAACCAGGCTGTGACTTGGAGCGTAGCGGGCACAAGCTGCGCCGGCGCGGCCTGCGGATCCATCTCTTCGAGCGGACTTTACACCGCGCCCCCCGCAGTACCGGTCATGCCGCCGACGGTCACCGTAACCGCGACTTCGCAGGCTGACACGAAGCAGTTCCGCAACGTCAATGTACGCATCGTCGACATCCTGGTTTCCGTGCTGCCCAGTTCCGCCACCGTTGCGCTGAATGGCATGCAGCAGTTCGTGGCGCAGCCAAATCCCACTTCGCCCGTAACTTGGACCGTGACCGGCAACGGCTGCGCCGGTGCCAACTGCGGTACGGTTTCAAGCACAGGGCTCTACACCGCCCCGTCAGCCCTTCCGAACCCCACTACCGTGACCGTCCGGGCAACCTCCACCGCCGAGCCCAGCCAGTCTGGCACCGCGCTGGTTACGCTGGTCTCGTCGCTCAACTCCCGCTTCAAGGGGACTTATGCCTTCCGCTTCGCCGGAACCGATGGGGGCGGCGCGGTTTACTCCGCCGGGATTTTCACCTCTGACGGAAGCGGCAACATCAGCGCGGGAGTGGAAGACGTCAACCGCTCGACTGGACCGCAGAGCCTGGCTTTCACCGGAATCTATACAGTTGGATCCGACGGCCGCGGCACGATGAGCCTGACCACCACCGGCGGAACATCGTCATACGATATAGCTGTCGGTTCCAGCGGAGAAACGCTCTTCATCGAGGCCGATCTCACCGGCACGCGCGGCTCCGGTGTCATCGACAAGTGCGATTCCACCGCCTTCTCGAACAGCGCCATCGTAGGACCATTTGTCATGGGCCTGATCGGCAGCGATCAGGCGGGCAAGCGTGTAGGAGCGGCCGCGCTGTTCACCACCGACGGCGCTTCGCCGAATGGATCAGTGACCAGCGGCGCAGTCGACGTAAACGATGCCGGCACCCATACCTCCAGTCCCACGTTGAGCGGCACGTACGGCGTAGCCTCCAACGGACACGGCACTATGGCAGTGACTGTGCCCACGGTCGGAACGTTCAACTTCAGCTTCTATGTGGTCTCGGCCAGCGAATTGTTTATCGTCTCGACCGATCCCGTCAGCGCTTCCAACCCGCGCATTGGTGGCTTGGTGATCAAGTCAAGCGGTGAATATCTACAGCAACAGCTCATTCAACGGAAACAGCGTCTTCAATCTCACCGGGCTGAACTGCTTCTTCCGCCAGCGTCGTTTCCGTGGGACTACTGTCGACCGACGGCGCAGGGAACCTGACCTCCACCAGCGTCTTCGACGAAAACAATGCCGGGACGATTCTGTCGCAGCAATCGCTCGCCGGCACATATGCCGTGCAAGCAAACGGCACAGGCACGATTTCGTTTACCAGTTCGAGTTCTCCTGCTTCTTCGTTCGTGCTCTACACCATCACCACTAACAAGGCATTTCTCCTCGATACCTCGAGCAGCAACGCACTTACCGGCTTGCTCGAGCCGCAGGTGAAAGGAAATTCCGGAACCTTTAGCGCGGCCACCATCCAGGGTTCCTTCGTGACGGCCACGACCAACAACACCAACTCGGCAGCCCCGAATGTCTCTGGCGCGCTGACTTTGGATGGCTCGGCCAACATTACCGGTACGCAGGATCAGAGCACGCCCTCCGGCAACACGTCGGGGCAGGCGGTGGCCGCCACTTACACAGTTTCTTCCACCGGTCGCGGCACCATGAGTGTCACGTCTCCGTCAGCCACAAGCCGTGTAATGTACGTAATCAACGGATCGAAATTCGCCACCATTGGAGTGGATAGTGGAGACGCGAACTCCACAGTCATTGAGTCGGAGAGATAGAAAGAAATTGTTGATTGTTTAAGTAGCGCCGGCGTCCCGCCGGCCACGACGAATCGCCCGGGAGTGTACGGCGGGCGCCCTCGCCCGCCAGTCGCGGAGCGACGTCAGAACTACCGAATACTCATCAATGCGCATATTCCTACTGTGCGGTAATCTTCATCGTGGCCGGCGAGACGCCGGCGCTACTTCACAATCAAAATTCAACAATCAAAAATCTAAGAGAATCTCTTGATCCACCCAGGCTCGCGCAGGTGCTCATCTTCCAGCCGCCGTAGGCGCGCCGCCATGATTCCCTTGCGGCCGAGATAGCCTACAACTTTCCCGGGATCCTTGGGATCCACCACCGGCAGTCTCCCAATATCGTGGCGAAGCATTTTTTCCGACGCCTCGTGCAGCACTTCATCAGGATACGTGACAATCACATTGCGGCTTCCGGCTTCGAGCACGGTCATCTTCCCTTGCGGATCCTGATCGAGCGCTAGCAGGATGTCGCCGCGCGTGATGACGCCCGCCAGCTTACCGTCAGTGTCGATCACGATCATTCCCTGGTGAGCGAGCGCGGGATCGCGACGCGCGATACGGTCGGCGACTTCTCCCACGCGCATGCCGGCCGGAACCACAGGGACATCACGATCCATGGTCTCCGACACCGACACCTGCTGCAGCACGTCTGCTTCGTAGTCCTGATGAATGCGCAGGCCACGGCGCGCCAGCTTCTCGGTCATGATCGATGCCTTGGGCATCAACAGCATGGCGATGCCGTCGGCGATCACGCTCACCAGCATGAGCGGAAGCACCGAGTTGTAGTCACGAGTAATTTCGAAGGCGAAGATGATGAAGGTGAAGGTCGCCCGCGAAGCCGCGCCGAAAACTGCTCCCATGGCCACCAGCGCGAACGCTCCCGCGGAGAGATTTGCCGCTGGAAACAGTTTGTCGACCCCGATGGCGAACGCTCCGCCCATCGCCGCGCTCGACATGAACATGGGGGCAAGCAAGCCGCCGGAGGTTCCCGAGCCGAGTGAAATCACCAGAGCCGCGGCTTTGGCGATCATCACGACCAACAGCAGTTTGATCGCGAGGTTCGCATTCAGGATGTCACTGATGGTGTCGTAACCGACACCTAAAACGCGCGGCACAAAATAGCCGATGATGCCCAATCCCAAAGCGCCGATCGCCGGCCACCACAGTTCGTCGACCGGCAGTTTTTCGAACTGGTCTTCCACCCAATAGAGCAGCTTGCTGAAAGCCACCGCGGCCAGTCCGCAAAGCCCGCCCAGCACCAGATAGAAAGGCAGTGCGTGCGGAATGCCGAAGTCCATGGCCTTGACGGTAAACATGGGTCCGGCGCCCAGCAGTTGCATATGGACGGCGGTCGCCAGCGTGCTGGCGATGACGAGCGGAATGAACGACCGTGATTTGAATTCGAACAACAGCAGTTCGATGGCGAGGATGACGCCGGCAATCGGCGTGTTGAATGTCGCCGACATACCCGCCGCCGCTCCACACGCCAACAAAACTTTCCGCTCGGAAGCCGTGGTATGGACGACTTGCCCGATGAGCGAACCGAGTGCTCCGCCCGTCTGAATGATGGGACCTTCGGCGCCAAATGGACCGCCGGTGCCGATGGCAATGGCCGCCGAAATCGGCTTGAGGATCGCGACTCGCGGCTGGATGCGGCTGCGATTGATCAGCACCGCTTCCATGGCTTCGGGAATCCCGTGCCCTTTGATCTTGTCGGAGCCATACTTGGCCATGAATCCGACCACGATTCCGCCAATCACGGGAACCAGGATGACCCAGGGTCCGAGAGTGTTCAGGCGGGCACTGGTAAAGTCGAACGACCAACGATGGAAGAAGAAGAGGTTAGTGAATAGACCGATGAGCCGGTAGAGCAGAAAGGCGACCAGGCCAGCCAGCAGACCGATGCCCCCCGCAAGGAAGGAGATCAATACCATGCGGAACTGCGCCTTCTCCGGAAGCGCCGCACCGTTGACTCCCAACCTTACCTGAGCATCGCGCGTGCTGTTTCCGGGTGCGCCTGCTTCCGCCATATTCTTCTAACCTGGTCTCCTTGATTTTGTTGCCGACGCTTCTCCGGCGCTCTCCATGGCGCGCCGCAGAGCGCTCAGCAGCGCCGGGCCCAGCGTTCCCAGCTCTGACTTGTGATGCAGCGATAACTCGCGCAACACCCTCTCACCCTTGGGGGTTAGTGTCAGCAGCACTTCGCGGCGATCGTCCGGCGCCCGACGACGACGCACATATCCGCCGACGGCTAACCGGTTGGCCAGTTCGACCGTGCTGTGATGCTGGATCTGCAGCCGCTCCGCCAGTTCCGCGACGCGCGGGCGCACGCTTTTGGGCAACCCCTTGAGCGCCAGCAGCAACTGATGTTGTCTCGGTTCGAGGCCCGCAACGCGCGCGGCCTCTTCGCTGAAATGGAGGAAGCGGCGGATTTGGTAGCGCAATTCCGCCAGTGCCTGGTAATCGGATGAGGTCAGAGCCTTTTCCATCCGCCGGATTATATCGTATCGCCACCATACTTCCCACGTACATCGTATCACGATATATCGTTGCCGCCAAACGTCTGTCCCCGCCTGCCCCAAAGACCCTCGCTGGTCACCGGCCTCGGAATGCATTTAGAATCTTCGGTTCCCGGTTTCCAACGAATTGGAGAGGTGGCGCTGCCTTGATCCCACGCTATACCCGCCCTGAAATGGGCCGCATCTGGAGCGAAGAAAACCGTTTTCGCAACTGGCTGAAAGTCGAAATCGCAGCCACGGAAACTCTGGCCGAAGCCGGCATGGTGCCGAAAGACGCCGCGAAGGCCATCCGCGACAAGGCCGATTTCAAGCTTGACCGCATTCACGCGATCGAGGCTGAGGTGAAGCACGACGTCATCGCCTTCACCACTTCGGTCAGCGAGATCGTCGGACCGCCCGCGCGCTGGTTCCACTACGGCCTGACGTCGAACGACGTCGTCGACACCGCGCAAGCGTTGCTGATCAAAGAGGCCTCAGCCATCATTGCCGCCGATTTGCAGAAGCTGTCGGACGCCCTCAAACGCCGCGCCTGGGAATTCAAAGACACGCCGCAGATCGGACGCACCCACGGCATCCATGCCGAGCCCATCACTTTCGGATTCAAGCTCGCCAACTGGTATTCCGAGACCGGACGCAACATCGAACGCTTCCGCGCCGCCATGGAAGACATGCGCGTCGGAAAATTCTCGGGCGCCGTCGGCACCTTCGCCCACTTGAGCCCCGAACTCGAAGAAAAGATGTGCGAGCGCCTCGGATTGAAAGCGGCCGCGGTCTCATCTCAAGTCATCCAACGCGACCGCCACGCGCAATATATGGCGACGTTAGCAGTGATCGCCAGCACGCTCGACAAGATCGCCACCGAGCTGCGCCACCTGCAACGCACCGAGGTCCGCGAGGCTGAAGAGTTCTTCAGCGAGAAGCAAAAGGGATCGTCGGCCATGCCGCACAAGCGCAATCCGGTGACGCTCGAGCAGATCAGCGGACTGGCTCGCATCGTCCGCTCGAACGCGCAGGCGGCATTTGAGAACGTCGCCCTCTGGCATGAGCGCGACATCTCGCATTCGTCGGTCGAGCGAGTCATCATTCCTGACTCGACCACGTTGGTCGATTACATGCTTCAGAAGACGACCAACATCATCGACACCATGTTCGTTTATCCCGAGCGCATGCAGCAGAATCTCGACTCCACCCGCGGACTGGTCTTCAGCGGCCAACTGCTGCTGGACCTGGTGGAAAACGGCATGTCGCGCGAAGATGCCTACCGCCTGGTGCAGACTCACGCCATGAACGCCTGGAAACAAGGACTGAACTTCAAAGAACTGGTGCTGGCCGACAGAGAAATTACCGGACGCGTGCCGCCGGCACAGATCGAGCGCGCTTTCGATCTCAAGCGCCAGCTCACCAACATCGACAAAATTTTCGCCCGCGTGTTCAAAGATTCTCCCAACCCAGCCAAGAAAGCGCCCAGCAAAAAGTCCCGGGCACGGTGATCTTCTTATGTCCGCATCCCTCAGACGCTTTGCTACCGCCAGCTCCCTGCTGGCGGTTCTTTTCTACGCCACTTCCAGCTTCACGACCGCCAGTCTGACGGGAAAAGACAAGGCCTGGGACATCCTGAATTCCGCCGTCGTCAGCGGCGCGGCTGATCGGGCTACTGCAGTCAGCGTGCTCGGCCTTTTGCCCGACGATCCGCAAGCTCTCGATCTCGCCAAACACGCGCTCGCCGATCCCGATCTCCACGTTCGCGTCGCCGGATGCACCGCGCTTGGCAACATGCACGCTACTACCGCGATTCCCGACTTGCAGAAGGTTCTCTCTGACAAGGAAATCGCCGTCGTCGTCGCCGCCGCTCACGCTCTGAATCAGTTGAAAGACAGCAGCGCTTATGACATCTACTACGCGATTCTTACCGGAGAAGTAAAAGACAGCAAAGGATTCGTCGCCAAGCAACTCGATACTCTGAAAGATCCCAAGGAGATGGCTAAGATCGGATTCAGCGAAGGCATCGGTTTCGTTCCTTTCGCCGGTGCCGGATGGGACGCCTTTCGCATGCTGCATAAAAGCGATCCGTCGCCGGTCCGTGCCGCCGCCGCCCAGGCCCTCGCCACCGATCCCGATCCGAAAACCGCCGATGCCCTGGTCACGGCCACCAACGATAAAAATTGGATCGTCCGCGTCGCCGCTCTCGAAGCCATCTGCAAACGCGGAGAGCCGGCCCTGCTCCCTAAAATTGAAGCCGCCATGTCCGACCGCAAGAGGAAAGTCCGCTACACCGCCGCAGCTACTGTGATTCATTTGAACGCGATCAAAGCTGCGGGCAAGCCCAAGACCACCGCGCCGAAGGCTCCCCCGAAAACGAAACCGAAAAAGGCTCCGCAGACTGATCCCAAACGCACAGCCGCCTAGCCCGCGTTATCATGACTTCTTCTCTGGAGGCCTCATGCTTAGCTTCGATACCGTGCGCCTGGAATTCCCCGCCGACACCAACATCATCGTCGGACAAGCCCACTTCCTGAAAACTGCCGAGGATATGTACGAAGCGGTAGTCAACACCGTCCCGCAAGCGCAGTTCGGACTCGCCTTCAACGAAGCGTCCGGCCCATGCCTCACGCGCTCGGAAGGCAACGACGATGACTTGCGCCAAACCGCCATCAACAACGCGCAAAAGCTAGGCGCCGGACACGTCTTCGTTCTCGTCCTGCGCAACGCCTACCCCATCAATTTGCTGAATACGATTCAGAACATCCCGGAAGTGTGTGGCATCTTCTGCGCTACCGCGAATCCGGTGGAAGTGGTCGTTGCGAAAACCGAACAAGGCTACGGCGTGATGGGCGTGATCGATGGCAGCTGTCCCAAGGGAATCGAAGGCCCGCAAGATGTAATCGCCCGAAAAGAATTCCTAAGAAAAATTGGCTACAAACGATAAGAGCAGATCGTGTGGGGCGGGCGCCCTCGCCCGCCTAGTCGCGGAGCGACGACAGGTCGGCCCATCCTCTGGTTCGACGTCATCCTGAGCCCGAAAGGGCGAAGGATCTCGCGCGCGGTACCGTTGCTCCCCGCGCCAGACCCCTCGCTGCGCTCGTGATGACGTCTGTCTGTGGATGACGGCGCAAACAAAAAGGCCGCCCACTCGGGCGGCCTGAGAAAAAAGAAAATCCTACGAACCCACGCCCGCACCCTGCGCCGGCATCGGCGAAGTCGCCGCCGCCGTCGCCGCCGCAGCTTCGTTCAGAATGCGATGGTGAATCGTGAACAGTGCCAGTTCCAACCGGTCTGACACGCCGATTTTGTCGTACACGTTGCGCAGGTAATTCTTGATTACCTGCTCGGTCGTGCCCAGTTGCGAAGCGATTTCTTTGTTCTTGTATCCCTGCACGATCAGAGCCACAATGCGCAGCTCTTTCGCGGTCAGGCGATCGCGCACCCGCAACCCAACCATATCGTTCTCGGTCAGCTCGCTCGGCACCGCGATATCCTGCACCCAGTTTTCGCCACGAGCCACGCGCCGCACACAGTCGACTAAGGCCGCGCTGGTCACGTTGCGATAGACCACGCCGTTGGCGCCCGCGCCCATATAGCGCTGCGCGCTCTCGCCCGTATCCGCAAGCACCACGACGCGCGTCTTGGCTTTGGTTGCGTTTTGCAGGATGGAGTTGAAGTCGGAGTGGAATCCGCCCGCGACTACGAGCACGGCGGCACGGAATTTGTCGAGCGCCATGAACATCTGCTCAGGAGTCTGTGCCTGGGCCACAATGCGCATCTCGTCTTCCACCGCCAGCACTTTGGCGATCCCCGCTCGGAAGATTGCCTGATTATCGGCCAGAATCAGTTTCAACATTGCCTCAGCACCTCGCTCTACGAGTGGCGAACGAAATCATAGGAATCAATCACACAGGCCACGCCCCGGGCCTCGCTCGGGCTGCTGCCCGATGCCGGTTCGTCGGTTCGCACTACCCGGCCCCGGCATTGAATCACCACGTTGTCCTTCGCCCCGGTCATCTCCGGCGGCAAAGCAATCTCAAACTCCACGGTCGAGCCCACATCCAGACTTGCATCAGCCCGAATGTAAACTCCGGCGGCGCTCAGGTTGCCAGTGATTCCGCTGGCCTCGCCTGTGACTTCCGCCCCATGTATCTTGATCGGCAATTCCAGGGGAAACCTTTTTCCAGTCCGTGCTTCAGACACAGGACCTCCTTCTTGCTGGCCTCGGTTCTTTGCAATAGCCAGTTTCATACAGAATCCCTACCTATGTTGGGCCGTTTTCTCAGCGCCCCCTTATATCACGGATAACATGGGCCACAAAGGCCTGGTTACCAACATGATAATGAAGGAAGAACGTGTGAAGTGGACCCTCTCCCGCTCCAAAACCTATCTGCTGATTTCAAAGACCCACCGCGCTCCGGCCTCGACCCGGCCGTTACGTTTGTCACTTCGGTAACACTACACCACAACTTCGCCAGAACCGGAACGTTACGAGAGTAACCGGGACCCAAAGTGCACCATGACCCAGTTCTCGGTTCTCAGTTCTCAGTTCCCGAACCTTCAACGGATCGGGTTCCTTAGCGATGTTTGCGCCAAAGAGCTGTTTTGCCTTTGCTTTTCAATCGAAAATCGACAATCGAAAATCCGCTTTCCCTGGGTACTGAGTACTGGCGACTGGGTACTAACTTTTCTGGCACAATACTCATCCAAGTCTCGACGATCCTCAGGAGCTTCTTCATGCTCGCTCGCATCCTATTGCTTCTCTTACTCGCCTCCCCCGCTTTCGCCCAAGACTCCAAACCCGCTCCCAACAAGGAGCAGGTTCCCGCCACCACCCTGACCTCCGAAGCTCCCGCGGTCCTGCAGCAGCTTAACGGCGCATTCGAGGGACTGGTCGCGAAAGTTGCTCCCGCCGTCGTACAGGTCCTCGTCACCGGATTGGGTCCGGTCGAGGGCACCAGTCGTAACGACACCGCGTTCGTCGCTCGTCAGCACGGCATCGGCTCCGGCGTCATCGTCGATCCCAACGGATACATCATGACCAACGCCCACGTCGTCGAAAACGCCCAGCGCATCCGCGTCCTGCTGCCCCTGCCTCCCGGCGATTCCCCGCTCGACATTACTCCTGCCGGCAAGCGCCATATCGTCGAAGCCAAGCTCATCGGCATCCACAAGGAAAGCGATCTCGCCCTGATCAAAATCAACGAAACCAACTTGCCCACGCTCACCCTCGGCAACGCGCGCCGCATTCATCAAGGCCAACTGGTTTTCGCCATCGGCAGCCCTGAGGGATTGCAGAACTCGGCCACCATGGGCGTCGTCAGTGCCGTCGCCCGTCAGGCCGATCCCGCCAAACCTATGGTTTACGTGCAGACCGACGCTCCCATCAATCCCGGCAACAGCGGCGGCCCGCTCGTCGACATGGACGGCTACGTCGTCGGCATCAATACCTTTATTCTTTCCGAGGGTGGAGGCAGTGAAGGCCTCGGATTCGCCATTCCCGCCCGCGTCGTGAAGTTTGTCTATGACAGCCTGCGCAAGTATGGACATGTCCACCGCGTCGAGATCAAGGCTGGAGCGCAGGAAATCACTCCCGACCTCGCCGAGGGCTTGGGTCTTCCCCAAGGCTGGGGAGTGATCATCGATGATGTCCTCCCCGGGGGACCGGCCGAAACCGCGGGATTAAAACTGCAGGATATCGTCCTCTCCGCCGACGACCGCCGCATCGAAACTCTGCCCGCCTTCTCGGCTGCTCTTTATCTTCACCCGACTGACGAAGTACTGAAGCTGGTGGTGCTGCGCGGAAAAGAGAAGAAGACGCTGGAAATTCCTGTCCTCGAAAAGAAAGATCAGATGGACTCTCTCGCCGACCTCACCAACCACGAAACCAACATCATCTCGCGCCTCGGCATCCTGGGAGTCTCGGTCACCGATCAACTGCGCGCCTCACTGGGCGTGGACTTCCGCATTCCCTCGGGGGTCATCGTTCTGGCCCGCGCCGCCGAACTCATCAGCCCGGAAAGCGGACTGCAACAAGGAGACGTCATCCATTTCATGAACCAGAAGCCGATCGACTCGCTCGACACGCTGCGCACCGCCCTCCGCGCCCTCAAACCCGGAGACCCCGTCGCCATGCAAATCGAACGCGACGGCGGCCTGCAATTCATCGCCTTCGAAATGGAATAGACCAGATCTCCGACAGAGAACCCGAGAGCGTCACCAGTAGCGCCGGCGTCCCGCCGGCCACGGAAAGGCCAAAGCTCATGAGTAGCGCAACGACCCCATCGATATTTCTGGGGAAGGGCACGAGTTCCACTCGTGCCATCACAGTCCCAAACGGACGGCTTTAGCCCCTGAGGTCAGCTCATGGCGACTCGCGAATCGCCACCAAGAAATTAGCCCGGCACGTAAGATCCTGTGTGAGAACGGGCATTTCAGACGCGCGGTGGGACAAAACCCACAATCCCTAAGCTCCGTAGGAGCGTCTGCCAATAGCCCGGCGCTTCAGCGCCGGGGAGGGTGGAACACGAGATCAAGTCCCGGAGGGACGATTGAAATCCTCACACAAGCTCATCTGATATCCGAACCCTGAGGCCTGAAGCCCGAAGCCTGAGGCCTGAAGCCCGAAGCCCGAGGTCCGAGGTCCGAGGTCCGAGGTCCGAGGTCCGCCCCTCCGCCCTTGCAGCCCCACCCCCATAAGTGGCATCGTAAGGTGTAGCAAAGTCACGGTAAGACGGAAGGACCGCTCCCATGAAAGCTTTCCGGCGCATGCCGTCGATGTTGACGCCGCTTCTTTTGCTCACTCTTTCGTCTCCCTTGATCGCCCAATCCTGCCTGACCACCAGCGACATGGACGAGGCGACGCACAACGGCATCCTCGCCGCCTCCAATCGCTACTTCGTCATGGCAGCTCGCGGAGACTCAGCCTCGCTGCAGCAAAATGCGATTCCCAGTCTAGCCGCGAATTTTTCCGGTATCGCCGCCGTCATAAAAGACAATCAGGACAAGCTTGCCGGCGCCCAACCCGCTCCGCGACCGCCCTTTCTGCTCAAGGCGGACGGCGTTGCTCCGCTCGATCGCGCCGAATTTCTCTGCGGAGTCTTCGGATCCAACGGACAAACCGCCGACAGCGCCGTCTTCGTCCTCAACAATCTGCCGCCGGGGACCTATGCCATCGATACCATCGACGCTGCTTCGCCAAAAGGCGCTTTAGCGCTCTCGTTCGTCTTGCAACAGATAGGAACCGATTGGAAAGTTGGCGGAGTTTATGCCAAGGCCACCCAGGTCGCAGGACACGACGCCCAGTGGTATGCCGCCCGCGCCCGCGAATTCAAAGCCAAAGGCCAGTCTCTCAACGCCTGGTTTTATTTCCTGGAGGCACGCGACCTGATGGTGCCTGTGCCATTCATGAGCACGCAGGCCACCGACAAACTCTACGATGAGTCGCAAGCGATCAAGCCATCCGCTCTGCCGGCTGCTGACCATCCGGTAAATCTCGTCGCTCTGGCAACCGCGGCCAAACCGCCGTCGAAACCGGGCGAGCAATTCAACAATCCCGGCGCCGGCAAGACATATGAAGTAATCGACCTCTTCCCTACGCTGGTGGGCAACGACCTCGATTTGGTGGTTAAGTATCGCGCTACAGACATCGCCGATACCAACAAAGCGTTTCAGGACAACATGGCAGTTATGAAAGCTCTAGTCGCGAAGTACCCCGAATTCCACGACAGCTTCAACGGCATCGTAGCCCGCGCCGTGGCCCCCTCCGGCCAGGACTACGGCTCACTGCTAGCCATGAAAGACATTAAATAGCTAAATAAAAGGTTTTTCCTTAGCGACCCTTGCGGCAGTTCTTAGCGACCTTTGCGTTAAAACCTTTTGCTTTTTCTGGGTACTGGGTACTCGGTACTAGGTACTGGGTATAATGTCCCGGCATGAATCCTGCGGATGAAATCTGACATCTGAACAGCCTGGAGGACCTAATCATGGCTTTTGAACTACCCCCACTGCCCTACGACTACGCGGCCCTTGAGCCCGTCATTGATACCGCGACCATGAAGTTGCATCACGACATGCATCACGGGGCCTATGTCAAGAACGCCAACGCCGCCCTCGAGAAGCATCCCGAACTCGGTTCGAAAAGCGCCGAAGAACTTTTGCGCGATCTCAATGCCATTCCCGAAGATATTCGCGGCGCCATCCGCAACAATGCGGGAGGCCACTCCAACCACTCCATGTTCTGGAAGATCATGAAACCAGGCGGAGGCGGTGAGCCTACCGGAGCCATCGCCGAGGTCATCAAGAAGTCCTTCGGCAACTTCAAAGATTTCCAGACTAAATTCAACGACGCCGGCGTCAAACAGTTCGGCAGCGGATGGGTCTGGCTAGTCTCGAAACCGGGCAGCAACGACGCGCAAATCATCAGCACGCCCAACCAGGACAGCCCCATCTCGCAAGGCCTGTTCCCCATCTTCGGCAACGACGTCTGGGAGCACGCCTACTATTTGAAGTACAACAACCGCCGCCCCGATTACCTCGCGGCTTGGTGGGGAGTTGTTAACTGGGACGAGATCAACAAGCGCCTCGCCAGCATGAAAGCCCACGGCGAGCCGGCCATGTCTCACCGCTAGAAACTAAATCGCTCGCCTAGGGACGGACGCCTCGTCCGTCCCCGAGGCGAAGCGAGGGCTAGTCATCAAATGCCCCGTTCTCTCCGCTTTTTGCGGCGAGACGGGGGCATTCTTCTGTACGTACACGCGTCATTCTTCATGGCACCCGCACCATCAGCTGATTACCATCGTACCCACTAGCCTCCTGTTTCGGGATTGATCCTTCCAGTCTCCATGCGACGATGACCTCGCAACTCTCACTCGGGCCCATCTGTCTTGGAGCTAAGCTCCACCCAACATTTCTGTTAGTCGAAGCAAACGGAGGATTCACAATGTTGTCCAGACTCACAAATCTGCGGAACACGGCAGCGGCGATCGTCGCGTTGTCGTTTGCGCTGGCCTTACCGGCCGGCGCGCAGTCCGCGAACCGCAAAGGGCTGGCCGCTTTCGATGCCACCCACGAAGTCACATTGCAAGGCACGATTAAGGAAGTCGTCGCGCATCCGCCCGCCGGATCGCCGCTCGGCATGCACCTGACGGTTGCCACCACGACCGGCACCCAGGACGTCCATGTCGGCTCTTACCTGCCGAAACAGGTCACCGAAAATCTGCTGCACGCGAACGCACAGGTCATCGTCGTCGGCGGCTACGTCAACCTGGCCGGCAAAAACATTTTCCTGGCCCGCCAGTTGGTCGTCGGAAGCCAGACCATCACCGTCCGCAACGAACACGGATTCCTCATCATGCCGAAAACCGAAAACGTCAACCATCACGCGCCCAAGACCTCCATGGCAGGAGGTGCGCAATGAAAACACGTCTCACACTTCTCGCCATCTTGCTCGCAGCAATCTCGATGCTCGTCGCCTGCGGTAGCTCCAGCTCCAATCCACCAGCCACATTCTCCAACGCCAGCTTGAAGGGCAATTTCACCTTCCTGGCTTTGGGTGGAGATGCTGCCGGCAGCAATAGCTACGGCGGCGCCGAGAACTATCAGGTCGGCGGCGTGCTCGTCGCGGACGGCAACGGCCACATCACCGCCGGCGAACAGACCTACGACAACGCCGCTCTCGTCAACGCCGACACCATCGCCAGCGGCACCTATTCCATCGCCTCCAATGGCATCGGCACCATCACCCTTAACACCAACGACACCAGCATCGGAGTCAGCGGGGTCGAAACCTTCACCATCGTCATGGTTTCCTCTTCGAAGGCCATGATCACCCAGTTCGACGCCTCCGCCACCTCCAGCGGAACTATGGAAGCGCAGACCTCTACCGCAGCCCCGACGGGCGGCTATGCTTTCTGCGTTCTCGGAGCCGACCTCGCCAATGCCTACCCGCTGAGCTTCGGCGGCGTCTTCAACATCGATAACAACCCAGCGGCTGGAACCATTTCCGGCACCGGCAGTGTCGCTGACACCGACGATGCCGGCTCTGTCACTTTGCAACAGACGCTCTCCGGCTTCGTGTCGTCCCCTGACTTCATGACCTCTTCACCCGACGCCTTCGGAAAAGTCGCGATCGTTCTTAACCTCGGTTCCAACTCGGTGCAATTCGATGGCTACATCGTCGATTCCAACCACATTCAACTGGTTGAGGACGACGGTTACGGCGTCACCGGCGGCACCGCCTACGCCCAAGGCTCGTCCACCGGCACCTTTACCGCAAACTCCAACTTCACTGGCAACTTCGTCTACGGCTTCTCGGGATACAACTTCCTGGGCAACGGAGCCGACGCCGGCGTCATCACCGCTGACGGCGCGGGCAACCTCAACAACGGTCTGATCGACGAGAGCCTGGGCGGCACCGTCATCACCGACACTCTTACCGGCACCTACGCTGTCGACAACACGGGCACGGGACGTGTCGTCGTCAACACCACCTTCGGCACCAACGGCACCGGACCGAGCATGATCTTCTATCTCACCGGCAACGGAAACCCTGTTGCCATGCAAGAAATGGATCTCTTTGCTCTGGGTGCCGGTACCGCTCAACCCCAGGGTACCAGCGCTCCATCTTTTAGCGGAAACTACGCCCTCGGCTTCGACAGCGTCGACACCAGCTTCATCGAGACCGACGGAATCGCGCGGATCACCGCCAACGGCTCCGCTGGAACTTTCTCGGGATCGGCGAATGCCAACTCCGACTTTCGCGCCGACCCGGGCAAACCTTCAACGGCACTTTCTCCGCAATCATCGGTGGACGCGCCACC
>CAWDJF010000007.1:0-789891 GCA_963802575.1 Terriglobia bacterium
GGTCACGGAGGTCACGGGGCCCGGCCCGCGCCAGGCGGCGGACCCGGGCCTGCACCGCCTGCCGGCGAATGCCCAGGGCCTCGGCGAGCGAGCGCAGCGGCCAGCCGGCCTCGGTCAGCGCGGCCAGCGTCCCGGACAGCACCTCGCTACGCCCAGACGAGCGGAGCTCGCGCAGCCGCGCGGCGACCCGCTCCGGCAACTGAGGCGTGCCGCTGTCCGCGCCGCCGACGGCGGCGGCGCGATGCCGCGCATGCGCGACATACTGGCGCAGCCCGTGCGTCACGACCTCGGACATTGTCGGCCCTCGTGTGCCAGCCGGGCCCGAAGCTGCTGCCGTCGCTCCTGGTCCAGCCGGAACGTCAGCAGCCGCCGGGAGCCCTGCGCCTTCATCTCGCCGCGGCGAGCGCCAGGCCTGGCGCCGGGACGGAATCCACCGCGGGCATCACGCGCTCGGCCTCGACCAGGTCGAGGTACCGGCGCGTCTCGGCGGCGCGCCGCCGCCGGTTCCAGCCGAGCAGCCGCCCCATGATCGCGGCCACGTCGGCGGCCGCCGGAACACCCGAATCCGCCGACTCGATGAACAGCCGCGTGCGTCGCACCAGCACGTCCTCCAGGTGCAAGGCGCCCTCACACATGACGGCGTAGACGACCTCGGCGCGCAGGTAGCCAAGTATCCGAAAAGACCACGAGCGACTACGACCGCGAGAAGTTGCAGGAGCGGTTGGCGAAGCTGGTGGGCGGCGTGGCCGTCATTAAAGTTGGCGCCGCGACCGAGACGGAAATGAAAGAGAAGAAAGCCCGCGTGGAAGATGCGATGCATGCGACGCGCGCGGCTGTCGAAGAAGGCATTGTCCCGGGCGGCGGCGTGGCGCTGGCGCGTTGCGTCCCTGCACTCGACAAGCTGAAGCTGGAAGGCGACGAGCAGATCGGTGTCAACATCGTGCGCCGCGCCATCCAGGAGCCTCTGCGTCAGATCGCCGAGAACGCCGGAGAAGAAGGCGCCATCGTTCTGGGCAAGATCAATGACTCGAAGGACAACAACTTCGGCTACAACGCCCTGACCGGAGAGTACGAAGATCTGGTCAAGGCGGGCGTGCTCGATCCGACGAAGGTCGTGCGCACCGCGTTGCAGAATGCCGGATCGATCGCTTCCCTGATGCTCACCACCGAAGCACTGGTGGCCGACATTCCGGAAGACAAGAAGAGCGCCCCCATGCCCGGCGGACACGGCGGCGGCATGGAAGGCATGTACTAAAAGAAGCTGTCAGCGCTCAGCTGTCAGCTTTCAGTAACACCAACCCCGCTCTTCGGAGCGGGGTTTTTTTGTTTGCTGACGACTGAAGAGTAGCGCCTACTAGCCCTGTCATGCTGAGCGCAGCGAGGCGTAGCCGAGCGGAGTCGAAGCACCCCTACCCGACCCGCAACGCCTGCCGCACCCTCCCTGCCCCAAAAGGTTGTCATCCCGAGGAGCAACGCGACGAGGAATCCGCAGTTCCTTTGTGATCCTTCGTGTCCTCTGTGGTTCAAGAATTTGATGTTGCTGACGACCGACGACTGACGACTGACGACTACTAACCCTGTCATGCCGGGTGCCCCATTTCTCGCGTTCTTTGCGAGAAGTGGGGCCGCAACGCCGGGCCGCCCCAACCCCCAACGGATTGTCATCCCGAGGAGCGAAGCGACGAGGAATCCGCAGTTCCTCTGTGATCCATCGTGTCCTCTGTGGTTCAGGAATTTGAAGTTGCTGACGACTGACGACCGACGACTGACGACTGATTGCCTTCTCGCAACGAACGCGAGAAATGGGGCACCCCGGTCTGTAATGGTGAGATGTGGGCCACCCGCCATTCGCGGCACAGACCACAAGGTTTATGGTGTTGCGTAGCGTCGGGAACGGAGAGACAATGTGCACCACAACCCTGATCGTCAGGCAATGGGCCCCAATTTTGTTCCTCGGGAGAGAGCCATGTCTGGACAGAAATCGCAGAAGAAGATCGCAACCAGAGTCACCCAGCTCGGCGCAGTAGTGGAAAAAAGACTGCTGGCTTACGCAGCCCCGGCAAGCGCAATTGGAATGGGAATTTTGGGTTTCGCTTCACCGTGCCAAGCCGAGATCGTGTTCACACCCACGCACGTGGACATCGTGCAAAACGGCCCAACAGTCCCGTTAGATCTGGACAATGATGGAATCGTGGACTTCCAGTTCGATGCCTTCATGCGAGGGCACGTCAATCTAGGAACCTCAGAATCGGGCCTACTGATCGAGCCGTCTGGGGAAACAAACAGCATTTGGTACATCGACAGCAAAGGCAGTACGTGTGCGCAGGCGGCCCCGGCTGGCGCCAGAATTGGGGCACTCAGGCCATTTGTACATGGGACTCTTCGAATGGCCTATGCATTTACCACCAGTAGCCGGGGGGGAGCTTATTGTCCATGGCTTCGCACGAATGGGGCCTATCTCGGCCTCCGCTTTTCCACGGGTGGAACTATTCACTACGGATGGGCACGTGTGCGAGTAGATGGATCTAGGGCGACTTTGACCGGATACGCCTACGAGACGGTACCGAATAAGAAGATCGTTGCGGGCAAGACTTCGGGTCCCAAAGATGTGGCCGATTCAGCCGCGAACGATATGCCATCCAACGAACCACTCACCTTGGGACTGCTCGCTAGAGGAGCAGCGCGTGCTACCGCCAAGCCTGAGTCGGGCGTTCCTGTAAGCGAGCCTCGTTACCCTCAATGACCCTGTGACGCTCTCTCTAGCGGGCGGGTGGCCCACACATTCGCGCCTTCTGCGAATGTGTGGCGGTTACGACGCGGCCTGCACTACCGAGTAACCTTGCCGTAGGCTTCTACGTGCCCCCATCCATCCACAAAGAACGCAGATGAATGGGCCACCCGCCTAAGTTTTCTTAGGCCTCGCTGACGCCCACAACTACTCTGTCATCTTGAGCGGAGCAGCGGGTCCGCGAAGCGACCCGCCGCGAAGTCGAAAGACCCCGGGCCCGCTTACACCAGCAAGAAACCTCGAAAGGAATTCGCACGAGAAATCCTTACGCCAAGGGTCTAGGCTGACGACTGACGACCGAAGGCTGACGACTGCTACAGAACGCGAGAAATGGGGCATCCCGGCCTGTGATAGTAAGATCCGGGCCACCCGCCCACCCGCCACTTGCCTTCGGATACTCATTAGCCCTAGAGTAAGTTCTATGGGCCCTTCAAAAGAACAAGAGGCCAAAACACTCGATACATTTCTCGACTTCGCCAAGAGGCTGGCCGAAATCTCTGTGTTTCTGGGAGCCCTCTTGTTCCTAATAGGCTGGAGTTACCTTTTTGGCTACTTCTCAGGCTTTGGATTGTCCGCTGACGATCTGGGCCTGTCCTCATACGACGTCCTGATCCACTGCATCCCAGTCATCCAGGGGCGACCTTTCATAATTACTCTCGTCATCGTAGGTCTTGTTATCCTGGCCCTGGGATATTTCGGACTAACGCAACGGCTCTTGACCAATATCGCATTTTTGGTCCCCGCCGCAATTATTGGGGTCTTTGCGACTTCCAGCCACGCGATAGCTGTTGGGCGTGATAACGCACACCGAGACTCGTACGTACCGACAACAAGATTGCCGTACGTAATTCTAGAAGGGTCACTCACCAGTGGCCCGACCGGTTGCGACTTGGCAGAATCCAATTATCGGCTGTTGCTACGGTCGAACGGTCACATTTTTGTTGTTCTTCCCATTGACGCCGATGCGAACGCTCCGGGTGCCCCGAATCTTCGTGTCTGCAGTTTCCCAGACTCCAGAGTTCAGTCCCTGAGAATACAGGTCGGACTACGTAAGAGGTGATATGACGAAACTCGGTCTATTCCTGACGATGTCACTGGCATGCTCGACGCCATTCGGATGGGGTGACACCTTAACACTGCGCGACAACTCAGAGATCAATGGAAGAACGAGCTACCAAGACGGCACATTTTCTGTCACCGCGAGATTCCGAAGCGGGGCGAAGGTTATTACGATTGACAGAGCCGAAGTGCAGACCGTCGAAATCAACTCGCGAGATTTCAACTCCGGAGAGCCGCCAAAAGACGTGAGTATCTTTTACGAAAAAAGAGTTTCAACTAGGGACGCCTCTGCTCAACAATCCAGCCTGTCGGCCAAGCGCAAGAGACAGGCTAAGCTCTCCACTGGTTCTGAAGGCGCGACGCATTCGATTCTGGAAGGTTCTGACTTCAATCCGTCCACTGACGACGTTTTATGGCTTCGCAATAGTTCAAGAATGACGGGACGCTTGGTGAGCATCAACAATGGAGAGGTCAGACTCGAAGGCGTCAAGAAGGATAGTAAACTGCAGCTCGGAGATGTCGTCAAAATCTTGATTGCACCCAACTAAGGTGACAAATGGCTCGACTGACAAGCCAGCTTGCCCTACTTCTCGTGATTTGCGTCATTTGCAGTGGACAGCAGTCGCCGCCCACACCGTCCCCCGACGCAGCAAACCTCACGGGCTTAACCACACCTGTAGAAGTGACCTTTTCTAACGGACATGGCGCTGGAGGTTCTGGATTTTTCTATTTCGTGTTCGCCGAAGATGACAAGAAAGATCAGGCCCCCCATTGGGTCAGTATTCAGCACATTTATGTAATCACCGCCAAGCACATCATTCAACCCGGAAGACTGAAACAATTGACCGAATTCAAGTACGCGATACGCATGGCGAAGGATAATCATGTGGAATGGCACGTCCTGACCTTGAATCAGCTTGAGCTAGGTCAACGGCTTCACCTTTGCCACGACGGCAAGGTTGACGTAGCAGCAGTAGAGGTAACCGATAAGCTCAGCGCAGAGATGACAAGATTGCTGAATCAACAGGCTCAGATACTGCAATATAACGGAACCAGTTCGGACCACTTTCCGGGAGAGGCCAAATTCCTCCAAGCGCAACCCGGAGACGATGTCCTAGTGATCGGCTACCCCAGAGGATTTTTCGATACCTTTAATAAGCTTCCGGTCCTCAAAACAGGAGTCCTAAACACTCCGATTGGGATGCACTTCAACGGGTTGGACGCCTTCCTGCTTGATTTCAAATACTATCCGGGCTCGTCGGGTAGCCTCATCATAAGCAAACCGACTCGCCTTGCCTACGACGATGCCGGGCATTTGCAGATAAGCACGATGCCGCAATACTTATTCCTAGGGGTGTACCAAGGGGAGGAGGTCTGGAACGACGTTGACGCCGAGTCGGCTGATCTCGGATTGGGCTGGTACTACTACAATGTCGAGGAAGCGCTTAAAAATCCCCCGCTTATTCCTGCTGACAAGCAGATACCGGTAAAGTAAGGATGCGGGGGCTGGCCCACCCTTCGCGATTTTCAAAGGGTGCGGAATTATTTGCGCCTTTTAGGAATGTGTGGGGAGTGATGCTGCCGACACCTTTGCCGCCTACGGTCTTTATTGTTTTATGACTAACGTTTGGTTGGGGCCTTCTGAGGCTTTTGCGTCAAGTCAGGCTTGCCATCAATCTTGGGATAATCCGGGTCAATCTTTTCCCAAATCAGTCTGGGCTTGTTCCAGATGGATGTGGGTTGATGTATGAAATCAATCCAAAAGACTTGCGTCGCTTGCAGCCATTTCCCGTTCACCCTACGTGCATAGACGCGTTCGTCCCAATATCCATTCAGCGCTGAGAAAGAAAAATCAAATGTATCTCGACCGCTCAGATCCAACTTTACCGGACCGAGATTTCGGAAGCCATCCACCGCTATGTCTCCCAACACATATGATCTGAGGCCTGGAAACTGGTCCCAGCTCTTGCCGGGATTATCGATGACCCAATCGTTGTACTGATCTAGGTCGTTAAACCAGCCGCTCACACTTCGTAGCGGATACTTGCCGATTTGGCGCATACTAGCGACTCCCTCATCGCCGGTAATTCCGCCTATCCCCGCTACGCAAAAACTATCACCCCCGGTTGTGTACTTGACTTGCTCTACCAGCCCATCAATTGCCGACTTTTGAAGTCCCAACATTTTTTGCGTTTGACCCATGGTCGCCTGAAATTGAAGATTGCTAGCCTTTGTTAAATGCGTAAAGTTTGTATCGCTATCCGTTATCGACTTCTTGATGCCATCAGCGATGTCTTGGAAATGTTTGGCTTCCCGCTCTCTTGCTGAAGCCCGGTCTTCCTCGCTATGGGTCCGCTCAGTGTTTATGGACGTCAACTCGATGGACAAGAAGCCACACAACAGAAGCATCCATGCCAACTTTTCCTTACCGCGCAGGTCTCCACGAAAGGTAATAGCGGCTGCCGCTACAGCTAGTGCTGTAACAGATTTTCCGGGCGCAGGTGTTTCAAATGCCCAGTAGACCAAGATTGCTACAAAGCAGTACAGGAAGAAAACACTCAGCGGTTTTCGGTGCCACACTAGCTGATCCGGCGTATCCGCCGCGAATTGCCGCTGAAGCCGAGAATGTGCGCGAATTTTCCAGCCCAGAAGCTCAATGACAGCGCGGTGCCATCGGCTCGGCCTTGGAATTTCCATGTGCATTGGTCATCAGAGGACTTACGGATATCTTAGCAGCACCACTAAGCGCAATGGCCCGCAATTCCTATTTCCCTTCTTCGACCTCTACCTCCACCTGATAATGCGGATAATGCGGGGACGGATAATGCGGATAATGCGGGGACCAGACGGGACGTTCCCCAATTCTTTACCCGTTGTAGGAACGATCAGGCGACTGCCCAGCCCGCGATTCCCTTTTTGGAATCGGACATCTTGTCAATAGGTAGAACTTACACGATCGCACTCATCTCTCTGTATCTAAAGCGAAAATATTCTTAGCTATGCTGTCCGACTTTACCTTTGCTTTGTGATATAATGAAATTATAGAGTCGAGAAAGGAACGGCGGCCTCCGGGCCGCCTTTTTTATTGGTGCTTATCTTATGAAATCTGCTGAAGAACCGTTCGACACCATCAAAAATCGTGGCGAATGGGCGGAAATGCGTTTTATGGCGCGGGCTGCCGAACACGGATTCCGGGTGTCGAAGCCCTGGGGAGAATCCGCGCGCTATGATTTTGCCGTCGAGGCCGAACGGACGCTTTCTGCGCATACAGGTCAAGTCCACCGTGTACCGATCCCGCTCGGGGAAGGGATATAGGTGCATCATCCAACCCACCCGAAGACCGCACGCCACGGTACACCCGCGAACAAGTGGATTTCTTCGCGGCTTACGTCGTTCCCGAAGACGTCTGGTACATTCTGCCAGCCGAACTTGTGCTCGGCGTGACTACTCGGATACATACTGTCGCCCAACTGCAAGGAGCAAAGATATGCGCGCTACAAAGAGGCCTGGCACTTGCTAGAGGAAGCGGTAGCGAAGAAGGATGAATCCGCTCCGCCTGCTTCGCCTGAGCCTGCTTCGCCCGAGAATGAGATCAGCGTGCCGCCGTCGGTCGCCGACCCTGACGCCCTGCCCGCAGAGATACCCGAGCTGCGCGGCGAGGTCGAAGCCGCTCCGGCCGTGGGCTTCGATCCTGATCTCGTGCGGAGCCGTATGGCGGGATGCTTCGAGAGAATGCTGAAGCGGCGATAGCGATTGTGTAGGGCGGGCACTCCTGCCCGCCAAGTCGCGTAGCGACGACACGAGCCTCGAAAAGCGACCCGGATTCTTCCTTAGGCGACGAAGCCCCACTTCTCGCAAAAGGCGCGAGAAATGGGGCACCCGGCGAGATTTTTGTTGTGGCGCAGGCAGCTTCGTGACCCCACACATTCGCACAGAACGCGAATGTGTGGGCCACCCGGCCTTGCGGGGTCGAGTACAATCGGTGCCGGCATGGTTGACATCAATCGTGACGCGCGCGCTTCCCTTCTCGCTCTTTACCTGGCTCTGGATCGGCCTGATCGCGGGCACGCTCGATATTGGCGAGAACATCATTTACAACCACTTTCGCGGCGTCACTCCGAAGATGATTTTCCAGTACATCGCCAGCGGATTGATCGGGATGAAGTCGTTTCAGATGGGCGGCACGTCGGTCGCGCTGGGCGTGGTAATTCATTTTTGTATCGCGCTGACCTGGACTGCGATTTTCTATCTCGCCAGCCGGCAGATCGCGGTGCTGCGCGAGCGTCCGGTGATTTCCGGGTTGCTCTTTGGCGCGCTGGTCTACGTGGTGATGACATACTTAGTTCTGCCTTTGACGCACGTGCCTCCGCCGCGGCATCCGCCGACGCTCTGGACGCGGGTCAATGCGCTCTTGCCTCTCTTGTTTTGCATCGGTTTGACGGTTTCGCTTCTGGTTCGGTGGAGTGACCGGCGACTGGTAAAATAATTCTGCGGGGCACCATGAAAGTTCTGATCACGCTGAACAAGACGAACACCGGAAGAATCCAGGTTTCCTACGTGCGCAGTTCAAACGAGCGCGGCGGGATTGGGACTGGAGCGGCTTTGCCTCCCTTCAATCCGAACGCGATCGCCGAGGTGGAAGAGGTCATTCGGTGTCTGGGTGTGGACGCGGAATCGATCGGCGTCGCCGTCGCGCAGCTCGCGAACGCCCGGCCTGGAGAACAGGTGAGGGTGGCGGATCTCGACGTGCCCGACGGTATCCTGCGAGAGAATGGTTTCGAAGGCGTGGCCTAACGCGAGATGTTAGGATAGAGGTATCCTAGGGGTTCCCGGTGGGCCGAGTAGTTCTTTCCTGTTTCACGATGTGTGACATTCACGGGTGTGTTCTAAGCCGTTGAAAGCACGGTGAGTTTGTGACCTCCTAAACGGCACTGAACTTGCAGATTTCAACTTACCAACCATACAAAGCGCGCCACAGTAAGAGCATCTAACAGCGGTCCCAGGTCTTGAGTCCGCACCAGCAAATTGGAGGAGAGCGAAGCGTGAGCGGCCCTCGGCAATCCGAGCTCTTGCACCCATACCTGGAGGTGAAATGCGACTTTTAAGCGTACGGCTGATTGTGTCGCTGATCCTGGGCGTGACCCTGGTGTCTTTGCTGTCGTCGTACAACGAGGTGCGCTCCGAGAAGCGCGGGTTGCGGCAGGAGTTAGAGCGCAACACGGAGGGTTTGGGCGAGAGCCTGGCGGCGAATGTCGAACCCTTCGTCGCTAAGCAGTCGACCCGCGACCTGCTGAAGATTGTCGACCGCTTCTCGCATCGCGAGCACCTGATCGGCGTCGGGATTTACAACGAGAAGGGCGAGCCCTTGGCGGTATCGTCGGGATTGCCGCAATCGTTGAGCGCGCGGCCTCCGGCGGTGGCGCAGGCGATCGTGAGCAATAGTCCGCAGAGCCAGTTCGTGCACCAGGACGGGGCGTCGCTGCACATCTATTCGCTGCCGCTGCACGGCAAAGACAAGACCGATGTGGACGGCGCGTTAGTCATCGTTCATGACGCGCACTATATCGACGTGCAGACGCGCCACATCTGGCGGGTCAGTTTCCTGCGGGTACTGATCCAAGTGCTGATTATTGCGTTATTCACATTGCTCATCGTTAGATGGAGCCTGACGGGCCCGATCGCACGCGCGGCCCAATGGATGCGCGCCCTGCGCACCGGACGAGTGGGAGCCTCGTCGCGCACGCCTTTGCCGGATATCGACCTGCTGAAGCCGCTGGCGAAGGAGATGGTGACATTTGCCCAGAGCCTGCACGCGGCGCGCACAGCAGCGGAAAAAGAAGCGGAGTTGCGAGACGCGGCGGAATCGATTTGGACCGCGGACCGGCTATCGGTACACATTCGCAGCAAGCTGAATGGCAGCCGGCTGTTTGTAGTGTCGAACCGCGAGCCGTACAGCCACATCCATCAAGGCAAAGAGATTGAACTCATGGTTCCGGCCAGCGGACTGGTGACGGCGCTGGAACCGGTGCTGCGCGCCTCCGATGGAACCTGGGTGGCGCACGGGAGCGGCGACGCAGACCGTGAGACAGTGGATCGATATGACCGGCTGCGCGTGCCTCCGGATGACGGCAAGTACACGCTGCGGCGGGTGTGGCTGACGAAGGAAGAAGAAGACGGTTACTACTACGGGTTCGCGAACGAAGGATTGTGGCCGCTGTGTCACATCGCGCATACGCGCCCCATCTTCCGCTCGTCCGACTGGGAGTATTACCGCGAGGTGAATGAGAAATTTGCTGAAGCGGTGCTCGAAGAGATGCGTGGCACGGAGGAGCCGGTGCTGCTGGCGCAGGACTATCACTTCGCCCTGCTGCCGCGGCTAGTGAAGCGGGCGCGTCCGGATGCGAGGATCGCGATCTTCTGGCACATACCGTGGCCGAACCCGGAGGCGTTCGCGATCTGTCCGTGGCAAAAGGAGTTGCTGGACGGCTTGCTGGGCGCGGATCTGATTGGCTTCCACATTCAGGCTCACTGCACGAATTTTCTGCAGACGGTGGACCGCACGCTGGAATCGCGGATCGACTGGGAGCATTTCGCGGTAAACCGCGAAGATCATCGGACGGTAGTGAAGCCGTTCCCCATCAGTGTGGACTTCGTCGAGGCGGATAAGGATTCGGAGGAGTCTCCTTATGCCGAGCGTGGGGAGATACTGAGCGAACTCGGAGTGGAAGCAACTTACGTCGGTGTCGGAGTGGATCGGGTCGATTACACCAAGGGCATTCTGGAACGATTTCTGGGGATTGAGCGGATGCTGGAGAAGTACCCGTCGTACCAGGGGAAGTTTGTGTTTGTGCAGATCGGAGCGCCGAGCCGGTCGACGATCAAGCGGTATCACGACTTGCAGGTGGAAGTGGAAGCGGAGACGGAACGGATCAACCGTCGATTCCAGACCAGCAAATGGAAACCGATTGTGCTGCTCAAGCGGCAGCACAGCCACAAGGAAATTCAGCGTTATTACCGCACGGCCGACTTGTGCATGGTGACTTCCCTGCACGACGGAATGAACCTGGTAGCGAAAGAATTCGTGGCGGCGCGGCACGACGAGCAAGGTGTGCTGGTGCTGAGCCGTTTCACGGGAGCGGCGCGGGAATTGCCCGACGCGGTGTTAGTGAATCCGTATGACATTGAGCAGACGGCCGAGTCGATCCGGTTCGCGCTGGAGATGCCTTCGGAGGAGCGAGCGGAGCGCATGCGCAGAATGCGACGCGAGGTAAAGGAGTACAACATTTACCGTTGGGCGGGGAATTTGATTGCGGATTTGTGTGCGGTAAGGTTGGATGCTCCGGCGGAGACGGCGGCGAGCCGGGGGGCGTCGGTGGCGTGACGATCAAACGGTGGAAGTACCTCGGGCGCTAAAGCGCGGTCTGAAGAGTGTCTCACCGCAGCGCTGAAGCGCTGCGCACCCAAAGGCGCTCTCGCTTCGCTTCGGGTTCGCGGGGTTGAGACCCACCTTTGCAAAAGACGCAAAGGTGGGGCACCCTTGCGATCTTCCATTAAGTTAGCGATCGGTGGTGAGCAAGTGGTTGATGGCTTCGACGACTCCTGCGCCCCGTTCCGCTTTTGTGACTAACTGAACCTCTTTCTTCAACGCGGGAATGGCGTTGGCGACGGCAACAGAGAGTCCGCACATCTTGAGGAAGGCATGATCGTTTTCAGCGTCGCCGATTCCCATGACCGCTGTTCCGGATAAGCCTAAATCGGCGAGCGCGGCTGCGAAACCTGTGCCTTTGTTAATGCCGTGAGGCAACACCATGACCGACTCGCGATTCATAATGATGTCCCAACGAAGTTTGAGTTCGCGGATCGTTTTCTCAACGGTGGTTTCATGGGGAACGGTAGTAGCAACAATGCAGCGGCCGGCAGATAGCGGTTTGACCCCGCGGCGGCGCAGTTCTGTAACCAGACCGTTGGGAGTGGATTTGCAGAGCAGACGCTCGCGGTTGGTGGCGGGCTGGTAGAGAAGAGCTCCATTTTCAGCGACCACAAGATCGAAGATGTCCAACGAGGGGAAGACGTCTTGCAGGCTCTGCAGTTCGCGTCCAGTGATGAGGATCAAGGTGCGTCCGCTGGCCTGGGCCTCCCCCAGGGCAGCCATGGTTTCGGGGAAGACGAAGCCGTCGGTGGCCAGGGTGGCGTCGAAATCGGTAGCGATAGCAATGAACCTCAACCCAGTGATCCCCCTGACATCAAAGTAGAACAGATGACCTTTGCGAAGGAGGAGCGATAGCAATGACGACGCAGACGACTCCTACTGGCGTCCTCAGGCAGGCGCACACCCCATTTCACTTTAACTCAGCAGCCCACCTTTTGAGAATCGGGCGCGAGCGAGCGGTGAATCTTAATGAGTTGCTGGAAGGGATGCGAAGTTGCCCGGACGAATCGATTTTTCAGCACACCTTCCGGACCTTGCAAGAGCATCACTTTATTCAGCAAGGGTTTTCCAACGATTTTGCGCACTGGACCTATGTGGATTGCAACGAGGTGGGGCTGGCGGAGCAACTGGCGAGCCTGGACGTGAGGGAGTTCACCTCGATTTCGAAACTGCGCGAGCGCATTGTGGAAATTCTGCAGGGATACTTGCAACAGAATCCCTTGGCGGGGGCGCGCAGTGCGCGGCAGGCGTTTTACTTTTGCGCGTCTGACACCGTGGTTCAGCCCACCACGTTCGTCGCCAACAACCTGCAGGAATTCTTGAGGGCACTCGAGCAAGTGGGTCTGCATTCGATCCACTACCACTTCATCGAGGCCCGACTGCGGCTGAAGCTGGAGTCCAATGATTTCTCCGTTTGGCTGAACCGCGAGTTGGGGATGGCTCCGGTGGCGGCTGAACTGAATCGCATCGACATTTACACATCAACCCTGGAAGGCGTGCGCCAGCAGATCGTCCGCATCATTCAACGCGCCGTCAACTAAACCGAGGAGCTATGGGCGAGATACGGGATATCGAAAGTATCAAAGCCAGGACGGAGGAGCACACCTCGCCCGTTCTTCCCAGTGCAACGCCCAGACGCGATGCGCGCCGCAAACCACGAATTTCTGAGGTGCCTCCGGTGCCTCAGCCGCCGCCGAAGCTGGATGACTACGAGCCCATCATCGGACGTCCGGAGCTCGAAGAACTGCGTCGGCTCGCCGTACCGCTAAAGGGCAAGACAGTGAAGATGGTGAACTCGACAGCGGTGGGAGGCGGCGTGGCGGAAATGCTGAACCGCCTGGTACCGCTGCTCAGTGAAGTGGAAGTGAATACTCGCTGGGAGGTAATCACTGGCGGGAATGACTTCTTCGAGGTGACCAAGGCCTTCCACAACGCGCTGCACGGTGACGGGTACACGCTGACGCGCGACGCACAGAAGGTGTTTCTCGCCTATGGGGAACAGAACCGGTTGCGCATGCGGTTCGACGAAGACGTGATTGTCATTCATGACCCGCAGCCGCTGGACTTGATCAATTCCAAACCGGCGAGCGGCGGCCAGCGCTGGATCTGGCGCTGTCACATCGATCTGTCGAATCCGAATCCGGATGTGTGGGGATTTCTGCGTCCGATGGTCGACCGCTTTGATGCGGCGATTTTCTCGTCTCCTGCCTTTGCGCGCCGGCTGGGCATTCCACAGTATCTTTTCTATCCCTGCATCGATCCGCTTTCTGAAAAGAACAAAGACCTGGAAGAGAGTTTCGTCCAAAAGGTTTGCGACGATTTTGGGGTCGACCGCACGCGTCCGATCGTGACGCAGATTTCGCGTTTCGACCGGCTGAAGGATCCGGTGGGAGTGGTACAGGCCTACAAGCTGGCGAAGAAGTATGTTGATTTCCAGCTGGTGCTGGCTGGCGGAGGAGCGAGCGACGATCCCGAGGGAGCGATCGTCCTGCAAGAAGTAATGCAGGAGGTGGGAGATGATCCTGACATCATCGTGTTGAACCTGCCACCCTGGTGCGCGCTGGAGATTAACGCGTTGCAGCGTGCGTCGACGATTGTGGTGCAGAAGTCGTTGAAAGAGGGCTTCGGGCTGACCGTGACTGAGGCGCTGTGGAAGGGCAAGCCGACGATTGCGGGAGCGGTGGGCGGGATTCCGAGCCAGATCATTCACAAACTGACGGGAATGCTGGTGCATTCGGTGGAGGGGTGCGCATATCAGATTCGGTATTTGCTGACCCACCCGGAGTTCGCGCTAAGGCTGGGAAAAAGCGGGCGGGAGCATGTGAAAGAGAATTTCCTGATGACGACGAATGTGCAGCGGTGGTTGTTGCTGTACCGGATTTTGCTGGGGATGCAGTAACAAATCTGCAGACCGCATCTTGGCCGGCGGGACGCCGGCGCTACTTGTTTGGCTGTGTTTGCATCGAATGCTCATGAACTTACAACTGGAAAACAAATGCGCGTTCGTGACTGGATCGACGGCCGGGATCGGGTTCGCCATCGCGGCAGTTCTGGCGCGAGAGGGCGCGTCGGTGATTGTGAACGGGCGCACGCAAGCTCGAGTAGATGAGGCGCTGAAGAAACTGAAGGGCGCACAGAAGGTGGACGGGTTGGCCGCGGACCTGGGAACTGCGGCGGGGGCGCTGGAGGCGATCGAGCGCTTTCCGGAGGTAGACATTCTCGTGAACAACCTGGGAATCTTCGAGGCCAAGCCCTTCGAGGCGATCTCCGACCAGGACTGGATGCACTTTTTCGAAGTCAACGTGTTGAGTGGCGTGCGATTGAGCCGGCATTATCTGCCCGGCATGAAGCGGCGCAACTGGGGCCGCATTGTTTTTATTTCCAGCGAGAGCGCCGTGCAGATTCCATCGGAGATGATCCACTACGGCATGACCAAGACGGCGCAAGTGGCGGTGGCGCGCGGGTTGGCCGAGACAACGAGTGGGACCAATGTAACGGTGAACACGGTGTTGCCGGGTCCGACAGCGTCGGAAGGTGTGACCGGATTTCTTGATCAGATGGCGGCTAAGGAGCAGACGGATAAAGCCACGATCGAGCGGGAATTCTTCACCAACGTGCGGCCCAGTTCCCTTCTAAAGCGATTTACGACGCCGGAGGAAGTGGCCGAACTGGTAGCGTTCGTATGCAGTCCCTTGTCGGCGGCTACGAATGGGGCGGCGTTGCGGGCGGATGGCGGAGTGGTGAGGGCGATACTGTAAGTATCCCCAAAAGCAAACCTCAGGGGCTGAAGCCCTGAGGTTTTGTTCTGCATTGGCACGATTGAAATCGCGCCCTTCTCATTCTCCTTATCCGTTCCCTCGCTTCGCGTCGGGGGACGGACGAGGCGTCCGTCCCTACACGAGTTGTGTTAGTTGGGCAGGAGGACGGTGTCGACAACGTGGATGACTCCGTTGGACTGGAAGACGTTGGGGATGGTCACGATCGACATATCGCCCTTTTCGTCTTTGAGCACGATGTTCTCGCCCTGCATCATAGCGGTCAGAGTTCCGCCGCTGACGGTCTTCAGCGTGGCTTGTCCGTGACCTTCTTTGATTTGCTTCTTGATTTCCGCAGCGCCCCAGCGACCGGCGACCACGTGGTAAGTGAGAATCTTCGTCAACATGTCTTTGTTCTCAGGCTTCAGTAAGGTGTCGACCGTGCCCGCGGGTAACTTCGCGAAGGCTTCGTTGGTGGGAGCGAAGACGGTGAAGGGACCGGGGCCTTTCAGAGTGTCGACCAATCCAGCCGCCTTTACCGCGGCAACCAGAGTGGTGTGATCGGCGGAATTGACCGCGTTGTCGATGATGTCTTTGGTGGGATACATTTCCTGTCCACCCACCATGGGGTTCTTCGAGCCCGCCAGAGCGGAGGTGGCTAGCGCCAGAAGTACGATCGCCAATGTCTTTTTCACTGCGTAATCTCCTTGAGAGTGTTTGTTGCTTTCAGACTAGGTACGCAGGAGGGCGAGAGTTGGATTGGTGGGGAGACAGCTCCTAAAGGCTTTTCTTAACGACACCTTGCGGCACCGCTGAAGCGGTGCCCTGATACGAAGCTTCTTGTGCGAACTTCTCGGAAACGAGTCTTAATTAGTGGCGGATGAAAAATTGCCACTTATCGACGTCGGCGGGAATGGCTAAGTCGAAGAAGCCGACCATCATTTCGTTGTAGGTCTGGTCTCCCCATTGGACCGGATCGTTGGGGTTGGGATTGTGCGAGTTGTTGCGGGAATTGTCGTACCAGGCGACGGCGCGAAGATCGGTTCCGGCTTTGAGCAGGCGGGGTTCGGCGAGACGATAACTGAGTTGCCAGTAGAAATCGTAATTGACCTTCAGCAGGGGATCGATGGTTTTGTCGGGATTGACGATGTCGTATTCGAATTTCTTTCCGCGCAGATGCATGTGAGGGAAAAAGCTGAGCAGGATGGCATCGTTGGGAATGGTGCCGTGGACCTCGACGCGGTAGTCGTCGGTGTTAGGGGGAATGGGAATCGCGTTGTGGTCATTGGCGAGTTGCAGGGTGACGACGCGCTGCTGCGGCTTCGATTTCGCGAAGACAATGCCGACACTGGTTTGATCGCTGGCCGCTTTTCCGTTTGAGGTGTAGTGCATCTGGAAGACGAGATCGGAATGGGCCGGGACGAATTTCGCCATGCCGTCGGGCCAGTGATCGGGCGAACTGCCGGGCGCATAGACGAGTAGCATGTCGCTGGTTGTGGAGTGGGAGTCGTGGCGAAGGTGCTCGTCACCTAAGCTTGATGCTGTAAACGGCGTGCCAACTGGAGCACCACGCAGCCAGGGAGAGCCCGGTGGACGAATGTAAAGGACCGCGTGATGGACGTGAGAGCGGCTGGTGGGGCGAATCTCGGACATCTGGATCCATTTGTCTTCTGTGAAATTGGTGGGAACAATTTCGTAAGTGTATTCGATATCTCCATGCGCGGGGATGGCGACCGGCTTGGGCATGGTGAGAACGAGATCGGGCGGAGCGATGTTCCAGCTTTCAGTCCAATGAGGCGCGGGCGGGGCGTCTTGCAAATTGCCTTCGGGGGCCTTGGCGTTGGCCCAAGCGGTGAGGGTGTCGATTTCCTGCTGAGTTAATGACGGATCGTTCGAAAAGTGTCCGCAGCAGGGATCGGCGAACCAAGGCGGCATCTTCTTCGAGTGGACAGCGTCGCGAATCTGATCGGCCCAATCTTTGGTTTCCTTGTAGGTAACAAACGGAAGCGGCGCGATCTCATGGGGACGATGGCAGGTCTGGCAGTGTTGCCGCACGATGGGAAGAACGTCTTTGTAGAACGTGGGCGGGCTCGGCCGCGGAACCTGATAGAAGAAAATGCCGAGAAATCCTAAGAGGAGTAGCGAGAGAAATCGAGGCAATCGGAGGCTCCGACGCTATTATCGCAAAACGGCGTGGCTCGGGTTGCGATTTGCGGCTGATGCGGTCATAATTCTGAGCCGAGTTTCCAGTGTCCCGCCGGATTTGTTCTGGCAGTTCGGAGTTCCTACCCAACAAGAACGTGACATCGCGCCGGATTCGCGTGGGCGAATCGGCATCCGGGAGAGGTGACTTATGCGTTGGACGCCTGGTGGACAAAGTGACAACGTCGAAGATCAACGCAGCTCCAGTGCGGGCGGAGGCGGCGGGATGCGCCTGGGCCTGGGCGGCATCGTCGTCCTTTTCGTTCTGAGCGTGGTCTTCAAGAAGGATTTCTTTTCGCTGCTGAACACTACGCAGGGCGGGATGGCGACCACGACGACCAGCCAGCCGAACCCCGCGCAGGATGCGAAAGAGCAGCCGCTGGTGCAGTTCGTTTCGTTTGTGCTGGATGATGCGCAGAAAGAGTGGAAAGAAATTCTTCCTGCGCAGGCGGGAGTGCCGTATCGCGACGCCAAGCTCGTTTTGTTCCGCGACGCGGTGAATTCAGGATGCGGCTTTGCGCAATCGGCGAGTGGACCGTTTTATTGCCCGACAGATCAGAAGGTGTATATCGATCTCGGCTTCTACGACGAATTGAAGAATCGCTTTGGGGCTTCGGGTGATTTTGCGCAAGCCTATGTGCTGGCGCACGAGATTGGGCATCATGTGCAGAATCTGCTGGGGATCGATGGGAAGGTGCGGCAGGCACAGCGGGCGAATCCGGGAGCGGCGAATGATTTGTCGGTGAAGCTGGAGTTGCAGGCGGATTGTTTAGCGGGAGTTTGGGGACATTCGACGCAGCAGAGGAACATTCTCGAACAGGGCGATGTGGAGAAGGCGCTGAATGCAGCAGCCGCGATCGGGGATGATCGCATTCAGCGCATGAGCGGAAGCCGGGTTTCGCCGGAGTCGTTTACTCATGGCAGTTCGCAGCAGCGGATGCAGTGGTTTCAGGCGGGGTTTAGTAGCGGGAATATGTCGGCTTGTAATACGTTTACGAATTGATCGGAGGGTGGTGCAGAGCATCATGGCCGGCGGGACGCCGGCGCTACTTTGATCGATACGCTGTTGGTGGCACAGGCTCGGTAGGGGTCCTTCGACTGCGCCGGAAGTCGCTTCGCTCCTTCCGGCTTCGCTCAGGATGACAAATCTAGTTTATGACAGAGATTAGTTTTTCGAGATTTGGCGGGCGCGGATGTGGCCCGGGAGTTCGCGGATCGCGTAGCCGGTGAGAGCGGAAATGATGGAGCCGGCGGCAGTCAGCATCAAGGTGCTCGCGTAGCGCGCGAACCATCCTGAACTCGCAGGCGGAGGATCCGGGGCACTGGCGGTGCTTCCCTGCCAACTTAGGGCGACATCGCTACGTCGTGCCACCACCGAAAGCGTGCGCTGGGTGTTGCGGGCGAAGTCGGCGGTGGTCGCATCTTCCTGAATATTGCCGTCGTCCGAGGTCACTCGCACTTTCAGTTTGTGACTGCCCGAAGGAATTTCCAGAGTCTCGGAGAGCGTTCCCTGCACCGCGTCGGGAAGGATTCCGAATTTTTTCTTAGGCGATCCGGTCAGCTTTCCAGAGTAGGCCACGTCGTCGTCAATCCAGACTTGCAGTTGTGCGCTGCGAAAGCCGTGCTGAACCTTCAGGCGAAGGGTTGCGTCTTTCGCGCTCATGACCGTGTGAAGGGCCATCAGAAGAGCCGCGAAACAGACGAAACCACCTACCACCCATCCAGTGAGCGGCACTTTGGCGGCCCGTACCCGCGTCTTCTCGTAGATCTGCAATGCCTTCTTGCGAAGGCTAGCCATGCTCGCATGGTTCATGGAGCTTCTATTTTCTCGCTGACGGGAGTTGCGCTCTAGTTACCAAGGTGCAGCAGCGGAAAGAGACGCAGCTGAGCTGCGTCTCTACAGCGAGGGGACGGCGGAACACTCTTTTTAGTACGTGCCGGTGCGGGGGAGCGGGCGATCGCTTTTGCCGAAGTCGGCGCTGGCTTCTCCGGTGGAAGAGACATCTTCCGCGCCAGTAGATTCGAGGGTCGCCTTGGCTTTCTTGACCCACTCGGAGTCGTCGCAATGGACGGATAGAAGGCTGCCGCCGTCTTTGATTCGTCCTTCGTAACGCTTGGCTTCGTACTCGGGGATACCCATCCCCACTAGCGCTCCCGTCAGTCCTCCGACCACGCTGCCGGCGCCGATGCCGGCGAGGGCGGCGACGATGGGGCCTGCGGCAATAAATGGGCCGATGCCCGGAATTGCCAGAGCGCCGATGCCGGCGAGCCATCCCAGAGCTCCACCAACGACCGCGCCGGAAGCGACACCGGTTGCGGTGCCTTCGGGAGCCTTGGTCGCCTTCACGGTTGCGAGTTCTTTCGAGCCCAGATTCTCGGGCAGAAGAACGGAAACGTCTTCGTTCCGGAATCCCTGATCGTTAAGGGAAAGCAGCGCGTTGTCGAGATCGGAGCGATGCTTATAAATGCCAAATACGGCGGTATTTTTCCCAGCCATGTTGTTCCTCCTATGTATTCACACACGATGCAAAGGTACGGCGGTTCGGGGAGAAACAGAATCAGGGGCATCGGGTAGTTGCGGGGGAAAGAAGCTGCAGGGCCGGCTCGGCTTCGCCGTCGCTCGCGGACGAGGCGTCCGCGCCACACAATCTAATTTTTCGCTGTGTCGGTGAGGAGGACAACGTCGCGGTTGACGCGGCCGCGAGAGACGGCGAGTTGTTTCCCGTCACGCGACCAGGCGAAGTCGAAGATGCGGTCGGCTTTGAAATCGGTAATCTGCCGGGGCGCTCCTCCTGCGAGAGATTGCACCCAGAGATTGCCGACACCGTGATCGTCCGTCACGGCATAGGCGATGCCGTGGCCGTCGGGTGTGAAGCGAAGGTCGCCCTCTTTTCCGGGCGGCACGTCAAACTGATGAAGGGGAGCGCCTCCGGTGGATGGGATGACGGCGAACTTCAACTTGAAAGCGGCAGCAGCGCCTTCGCCGTACAAGTAGGCAACGAACTTGCCGTCGGGAGAAATGGCAGGGGTATAGCTGCTGATGTCGGTGAGTTGCTGCGCTCCGTGGCCGTCGATGTTGGCACGCCAGACGGTAAACTTGCCTCCATCGCTGGAGGAGTAGACGAACCATTTGCCGTCGGTCGAGCAGGAGGCGGACTGGTCGAGAGATCCTTGCGTAAGTTGCATGAGGTTGCCGCCGTTTGCATCGATCCGCCAGATGTTGACGGAATTGCCGGCGTGCAGCGACATGAAGATGATGTGGGTGCCGTCGCCGCAGACGGAAAGACTCTGTCCCGGCCACTCGTCTTTGAAAACTACGGATTTGTCGTTGCCGTCGGACTTATAAGAATTCAGCTCGAAGCCGTCGCTGTGGGGCACGCTGACAATGCGGCCGTCGGGGGTCCAGTCGAGTTCGAAAGCCTCCGCTTCTCCGGTAGTGATTTGCGTTGCCTGCGCAGCAGGAGCATCGGCGGGCATCACCCAGATGTTATTGGTGGATTCGCTGGCGACGGTTACGAGGGAGCGCGCATCATGGGTCGCGCTGAACGAATCGGAGTAATGATTCAGGTCGTTGGTCACGCGGCGAAGCTGCCCCGTGGGGTAAGGGACGTAGCCGATCTGGCGATCCCAACGCGTGCTCTGATTGGCGTAAGAGACGAGCACTCCGGAATCATCGGGAAGCCAGGCAGCATCCGTGACCAATCCGACTTGAGAGGCGGGTGCGATCTCAGAAACGGCGCCATTGGACGCGTCGATGGCCACCAACGATCCTAAGCCTTCTTTCCCCAGCACCCGCATCGTCGCAATTTGTTTTCCGTCGGGGGACCACGATGGCGCTCCCTGAAATAGCGTGGGTTGGGTAACGGAGGCGAGTTTCTGTTCACTGGTGCCGTCGGCGTGGGCAATCAAAATCGTGCTTGAACCGTTGGTGGAGGCATCGCGGCGAAAAGCGAAGCGGCGACCGTCGGGCGAAAAGCTGATGTGCGAGTCGACGTCAGTGATGATGCGTTTAGGCGTCCCCCCGAGGACCGGGACCTGATAGAGCTGGCCGACCGAAGGATTGTCTTTCTCTATGCGGACGAAATAGATGTAGCTGCCATCAGGCGCAAAGGTGACTCCCGTGTAGTTCACATCGGCTGGGGGAAGGATCTGCGCATTGCTGCCCGTGGCGATGTGACGAATCCAGAGGCTTTGCTGGCCGTGGTCCTGCGCCACGTGAACGACGTATTTTCCGTCCGGAGAAATCGACGCCATAAACGCCTTGCCCGTATCAGTGAGCTTGGTGATGTTCATGCTCTGGAAAGGCGCGGGCTTGGCACGATGGAGGAAAGCGTAAACTCCATAGCCTGCGCCTGCGAGGAGCAGGACGGCGATGAGTGAGAGCACGCCAAAGACTTTGCGCTCGCCTGCTGCTTGCACCTTGGTCGCGCGCGACGAGGCCGGTAGCGCGACGGATCCGGTAATCGGATCGGCTTGCGAGGTGGCAATGGGCACGCGGGCGGATTCCGCGTCGCGCTTAAGCCGCTTGAGATCGCTGCGCAGTTCGGCGGAGCTCTGATAGCGGAGATCGCGATCTTTCTCGAGCAATTTGGAGACGACGTGCTCGAGTTCCGCGGGAAGACTCGGATTCAACCGTACTGGAGGAACAGGCGCGCGATGAAGAATGCCGTCAAACATGGCGGCGGAAGTGGCTCCCTTAAAGGGCTGGACGCCTGAGGCCATTTCGTAAAGTACCGTGCCGAACGAAAAGAGATCGGAGCGCTGGTCGAGATCTTCTCCCAGCGCCTGCTCAGGAGACATATACGCGACGGTGCCAACTGCCATGCCGGGGCTGGTGAGGTGAGTCGACAGAGTAGCGGCGGTGGCGTCGTCGGTTTCGAGAGCTTTGTGTCCGGGAGCGAGCTTCGCCAGTCCGAAATCGAGGATCTTGGCTTGGCTGCGGGTGGTGACGAAAATGTTTCCCGGCTTGATGTCGCGGTGCAGGATGTGTTTCGCGTGAGCTGCGTCAAGCGCGTCACTGATCTGGATAGACAGGTCGAGAAGTTGACTCACTGCGAGAGGCTTGCCGCTGATCTTTTGATCGAGCGGCATGCCCTCGAGCAACTCCATGGCGATGAAGTGCTGGCCTTCGAATTCGTTGATCTCGTAAATCGTGCAAATGTTGGGATGATTGAGGGCGGAGGCGGAACGAGCTTCGCGCTGCAGGCGGTCGAGCGCTTGCTGGTCGTTCTCCAGGTCCTTCGGGAGGAATTTGAGGGCGACGTGGCGACCGAGTTTGAGGTCTTCGGCCTCGTAGACGACACCCATGCCGCCGGACCCCAGCTTGCCGATAATTTTGTAGTGCGCGACTGTTTGCCCGATCATGGAAGAGGCCGTTCGGAAATCGTATGGGGACAGGGGTTGGGTGTCAATGGAGGTCTGCGGTGCTGCGCGCCAGATCCTTCGCCCTTTCGGGCTCAGGATGACTGCATTATCGGAGGTAGTCTGTAGGGACGCGACCCCGTTTCCTCTCCTCTCATCGTGACGTCATCCCGGTCTCCTCTCACGCTGACGTCATCCCGAAGCGAAGCGAGGGATCTGGCGTGCGTCGCATAGGTTCTTGCCACAGCGCGCCAGATCCTTCGCCCTGTCGGGCTCAGGATGACGACATTGTTTCCAAGGGTCTCGAGGATGTAGGAAAGCCGCGGGTCAGTCAGTATCCCTTTTTCTTGTCGACGACCGAGAGCAATGGTTGGTGGGCCAAGTAGCGGCGGAGGTTTTCGGCGATCAGGGCGTAGTTTCGGTCCCAGAGTTTTTCGGTCAGGCCGGCGGTATGCGGAGTGATGAGAAGATTTTCGAGATCCCAGAGAGGAGAGTCGGCGGCCAGAGGTTCCTTGTCGAAGACATCGAGAGCGGCGCCTCCGATGGATTGATGGCGCAGGCCGTGCGCAAGGGCGGCGTGGTCGATGAGCGATCCGCGACCTACGTTGATGAGATAGGCGTCGGGCTTCATCTGGGAGAGGCGGTTGCCATCAATCAAGTGCTGCGTGCCGGGCGTAACGGGGGCGGCGAGGACGACATAATCGGACTGGCCGAGCAGGAGATGAAGGTCGTCCGGCGAGAAGACTGCTTCTACGTTCGGTGGCTTGGGTTTTTCAGGATGTTCGCGCGAAGCGATTACGCGCATGCCGAGAGCGGCGGCATGCTGGGCCGCGGTGCTTCCGATACTGCCGAGTCCAACCAGGCCAACTGTGGCTCCAGCAATTTCCCGGGGGCGCGGCTGTGTTTCCCAGAGGGCAGTCTGTCCCCAGACATGCCTTTGTTGAAAGCGGACGGCTTGGGGAATGCGCTTGGCCAACGCGAACATGAGTGCGATCACGTGCTCGGCTACGACTGGACCGTGGACGTCGCGAGCATTGGTAAGAACAATGTCGCTATCGACTAACTCTGGAAATATCAGTTGATGAACTGCGGCTGCGGTGGAGTGCACCCAACGCAACTTTCTGGCTGATTTAACTTGTTCTGGTCGCAGCGACCAGGCAATGACGATTTCCGCGTCTTGAATCTCTTTGTCGAGGCCGGCGTAGTCTTTCAGGTGGACGACTTCGAGTCGGGGAAACTCCTTGCGAAGGCGTTCGGCAACCCAGTCTGGAGGGTTCCAGAGTTCGAAAGGGTGGCGGAGGACGATAAGCAGTTTCATGACATCTTAAAACGCAAAGGTCGCAAAGAAATTCCGCAAAGTGCGCAAAGAACTCAGCTCTTCAAAGGTACGCGCAGATCGTGTCCGGTCATTTCTTTGGGTTCGGGTAAACCGAGCATACCGAGAATTGTCGGCGAGATATCACGGAGCGAGCCATCGGGTCTAAGGGTGAATTGCTTTCCATTCTCCGAGACAACAATGAACGGCACCGGATTCGTGGTGTGCGCGGTGTGCGGTCCGCCAGTCGCCGGATCGATCATCATTTCGGCGTTGCCGTGATCGGCGGTGATCAGCATGGCTCCGCCTTTGGCGCGGACGGCTTTCTCGATGCGGCCCAGGCAGGCGTCGACGGTCTCGACGGCCTTTACTGGTGGGCTCGATCTTTCCTGAGTGGCCGACCATGTCGGCGTTGGCGAAGTTCACGATCATGACATCGAACGTGCCATCTTCGGTGGCCTTGACGACGGCGTCGGCGATTCCGGCGGCGCTCATCTCGGGCTTCAGGTCGTAGGTGGCCACTTTCGGCGACTGGATCATGACTCGGTCTTCGCCGGGAAAGGGTTGCTCGACGCCTCCGTTAAAGAAGTAGGTGACGTGGGCGTACTTCTCGGTTTCGGCGACGCGCAGGTTGCGGAGATTGGTCTGTCCCATGACGTTGGCGAGGATGTTGGCCATGGATTCCGGAGGAATGACGACCGGTAGCGAGAAATTCTTGTCGTACTGGGTCATGCAGACGTAGTGCAGGTTGTTGGGAACCTTGTCACGAGGGATGACTGCGTCGAGGTCGGCAGCGCCGGGAAGATCGGTTCCGCCTTTTGCATTCAAGTCGCTGTTACGGGCCAGAGCGCGCGTGATTTCGCGAACGCGGTCGGCGCGGAAGTTGTAGCAGATGCAGGAATCGTCGTTGCGAATGGTGGCCAGCGGCTCTCCGCGATTGTCGACGCAGACGAAGGGGACGATGAATTCGTCGGTGACATCTTTGTTGTAAGAGTCTTTGATTCCCTGCACCGGGTCGACGTATTTCGCGGCTTCTCCATTGCCGTAGACCATGACGTTGAAGGCTTTGGCGATGCGCTCCCAGCGGCGGTCGCGGTCCATCGCATAGTAACGGCCGCTGACCGTCGCGACTTTGCCAGTGTTGTACTCGCGCATCTTCTGCTGGAGTTGTTCCATGTATCCAGCGCCGTTAGTGGGAAGAGTGTCGCGTCCGTCCATGAAAGCGTGGACGAAGACGCGGTCGACGCCATTTTGCTTCGCCATGCGCAGGAGCGCGTACAGATGCGTCTGGTAAGAGTGGACGCCTCCGTCGGAAAGGAGGCCGAAAAGGTGCAGGCGGCGCCCTCCTGCGCGGGCGTTCTTCATGGCATCGAGCAGGACGGGGTTGGTGAAAAATTCGCCGTTCTGGATCATGAGTTCGATGCGGGTGCTGTCCATGTGAACGATGCGGCCGGCGCCGATGTTGAGGTGTCCGACTTCGCTGTTGCCCATCTGCCCGTCGGGCAGGCCGACGAACTTGCCGCTAGTGTGAATCAGGGTGTTTGGGTATTCGCGCAGCAGGCGGTCGTAGGTGGGCTTGTGGGCGAGCGCGATGGCGTTGGCCTTGGTCTCGGCGCGGTATCCCCAGCCGTCGAGGATGATTAGGATGAGCGGTTTGGGGGGCGTCATTTTCCGAAGAGCTCCTGCTCCAATTGTGAACGGTCAACGTTTAACTAAGCGGCTACATCTGCCAAGATTGAACTGAGAGTCCCAATCCGCAAGCTACGATGGTCAGGAATGGTCAGATTGTGTGCGTGTCCGCGAAGTGTCGATTGCAAGCGAATGTGGCTGCCGACCTGGCGGGTTTGTTCGTAACCATACCGCCGAAGAAGGCGGATGAGATCGTGACCGGAGAGATCACGAGGGAGCCTCAAACTGGGATGACCTCGTCTTTCACGGTGTGGAGACGAATCACAGCGGGGGCTTGCCCCGGATCGAAATGGGCATGGACGGCCTCACGCACGTTTCGCCGCAGCTCATCCATAGTGTCCGCTTGGGTGAAAATCGAATGTCCGAGAGCGCGGGCCTCGTATCCTCCCTCCGGCGATTCCTGAACCGAGAAGATGATTTCAGTTTCTGTCATAGTGTTCACCCGGATTATACTCTGAGCTCTTTTCACCACAGAGACACAGAGTCACAGAGGAATACAACCACTAATCTTTTCATCCTTTGTAATTCAGCGCCTTTAGCCCTAAGAATCTTGCCGAATCCCCCAGTGCCTCTTCGATGCGCAGCAGCTGGTTGTATTTGGCGATGCGGTCGGTGCGGGAGGCGGAGCCCGTCTTGATCTGGCCTGCGCCAGTCGCTACCGCGAGGTCGGCGATGAAGGCGTCTTCGGTTTCGCCGGAGCGGTGGGAGATGACGCTGGTGTAGTTGTTGCGACGGGCGAGATCGATGGCGTCGAGGGTCTCGCTGACCGTGCCGATCTGGTTGACTTTGATCAGGATTGAATTCGCGACGTGCTTGTCGATTCCCTCCTGCAGGAATTCGATGTTGGTCACGAAGATGTCGTCGCCGACTAGTTGAATTTTGTCGCCTAGTTCTTTGGTCAGGTTTTGCCAGCCGTCCCAGTCGTTTTCTGCCAGGCCATCTTCGAGCGAGACGATCGGGTAATCGTTCGCCCACTTCGCCCAGAAGCGGACCATATCGTCGGAACTCTTGGCCGACTTGTCGGATTTCTTGAAGACGTATTTGCCGTCCTGATAGAACTCGCTGGCGGCGGGGTCGAGGGCGATGGCGATTTCCTCGCCGGGCTTGTATCCAGCCTGCGTGATGGCTTCGAGAACGACTTCGATGGCTTCGACATTTGATTTCACCGAAGGAGCGAAGCCGCCTTCGTCGCCCACGGCGGTGTTGTATCCGCGCTTCTTGAGGACACCTTTCAGCGTGTGGAACACTTCGACGCCCCAGCGCAGAGCCTCGGAGAAAGAGGGCGCGCCCACCGGCATCACCATGAATTCCTGGAAGTCGACGTTGTTGTCGGCGTGGGCGCCGCCATTAAGGATGTTCATCATCGGAAGGGGCAACAGGTTGGCGGCGGTTCCTCCTAAATAACGATAGAGCGGTAGGCCGTACTCGGCGGCAGCGGCGCGGGCGACAGCCATGGAGACGGAGAGGATGGCGTTGGCGCCCAGGCGCGCTTTGTTGGGCGTGCCATCAAGTTCGATCATCTTCTGATCGATGACGCGCTGCTCGGAGGCATCCAGGTTGGCGAGGGCGTCGGCGATTTCTCCGTTCACATTTTCGACAGCCTTCAGAACTCCCTTGCCTTGGAAACGGTTGGTGTCTTGGTCGCGCAGCTCGACGGCCTCGTGTTCTCCGGTGGATGCGCCGCTAGGGACGATGGCGCGGCCGACGGTGCCGCTGAGTAGCGTGACTTCGGCTTCGACGGTGGGGTTGCCGCGGGAATCAAGTACTTCGCGGGCGTGGACGTCAGCGATATTGATCATGGCGTGTTTGTCGTCCTTATTGAGTATGAATTTTGTATCGTCATCAACCTGGATTGTCGGAGCATCGGGCCGGAAGGTGAGACGTCGACCGGTGAGGTATCCGGTGCCGGTATAAGTTCTGGCCATGGGGTGCTCCGAAACACGCGATTATATCGGAGGATGCTCGGGGCGTCAGGGTCGGACGTCACAATGCGGCGGTTCTGTTAAGGGAATCGGTGTCGAGAACTTCAGTCGTCCCTCCGGGACTTGATGAAATGTCCCTCGGTTCCCGGCGCTGAAGCGCCGGGCTATTGGCAGGCGCTCCTACGGAGCTTCAAGAATTGCGAGTTCCGCCCTAGGGTTGAATTGCTAGTTCTCACCCAGGCTCTTACCAGGCGCGCTTGTTTCTGGCGTCGCTTCGCGACTAAGCGGGCGAGGGCGCCCACTCTACACTATCTTTCTGCTGGTATCTCGCTTGGTTCCCTTTCGTCTTCGCTTATTGTTCCCGCATCGCAGCTGCTTTACAGTCGAAAACAGATGTTAGATCACACCGAAACATTAAGAGTCGGTGACCGGGCTCCGGAGTTCCTGCTTCCGGCAGCAAACCGGGATGGGATCGTGTCGCTGTCGGGATCATTGACTCGCGGCCCGGTCATTGTCGAATTCTTGCGTGGAACGTGGTGACCGAATTGCGTCAAACGCATGGCCCAGTTTGAGCCACTGGTGGCGGAGATGGAGCAGGCAAAGGCGGAACTGGTCTACATCGCGGCGGAAAAAGCAGATGGAGTGTGGAAGCCGGCGAAGTTTCTGGAGAAGCATGCGGTGAGTTTCCCCTTCCTGCTGGATGAAGACCGGGCGGTGACCAAGGCTTACGGGCTGTATCACGGCTTCGGAACTGATGCGATCAACATTGCGCACCCGGCGACGCTGGTCGTGGGCCAGGACAGGAAGCTGGCATACATCTATCGCGGCGACAGCCAGATGGATCGAGCGCCGATCGAGAGAGTCATTGACGCTCTAAAGAGATAGCAGATTTAGAGACACAGAGAATTTCAGGAGGCGCGAATGAAGAAACTGGCAGCACTGCTTTGCACCATCTTACTGACGCTGGCGGCGGTAGCGCAGAACAACATTTCTGTTCCCGCAGGCACGGCGTTAAGAGTGAAACTGGAAACGACTCTGAGCACATTCTCGAATAAAGAAGGGGATCCCTTCTCCGGAAAAGTGATGGAAGCGGTGGTGCTTGGCGGAAAGACGGTGATTCCGGCAGGCGCGACGGTACAGGGACGGGTCACAAAAGTCAGCGAACCGCGGCGGATCGCCGGTAAGCCAACGATTGGACTGTTTCCGGAGACGCTGATTCTGCCCAACGGCGAACATTTCATGCTGAACGCGCCAGTGGTTGACACCAACCTTGGCCGTGGGACCGACGTAAACGTAGAAGGACAATTCAAGGGCAGCGGCCACGATAAGATGACGTTAGTCGAGGTGGGCGCGGGCACCGGCGGAGGCATGTTATTCGGTGGATTGATCGGCGGCGGTCCGGGCGTACTGATCGGCGGCGCTGTCGGTGCGGGTGCGACGGTGACGCATTGGCTGGTAAAACATCGCTCGGCAGTTTTGCCTTCAGGAACTGAGTTGACGTTGGAGTTGAGCCGTCCGCTGGCGCTAACGGGTGAGACGACCGGGCAGTAGGTTCTGAACATTTGCAGGTTTGAGCCGGAGAGATGAATCTCTCCGGCTTTTTGCTGCGCATTTACAGCCAGCCATAAATATGGCAGACTTGATATGTGCGGACTACGATCGATATTCCGGACTCGCTCTATCGGGAACTCAAGAGCAAAGCGGCCAGCGAGGGACGCCCGGTCAAAGAACTCATTCTCCGTAGCGTAGAGGTCGAACTGCAGGGAGAACCGAAGCGCCGCACTCGCCGTGTCAAGGTGCCTCTCGTGCGATCGAAAAGGCCGGGAACGGTTCGGCTGGACAATGTCAAAATCTTCGAAATCATTCCTTTTCCCTGATGTAAACGTGTGGCTGGCGCTGAACTACGAAGGCCACGTTCATCATTCCGTCGCACGAAAATGGTTTCAGGAATTGGATGACGACGCGCGGTTGTGTTTCTGCCGGTTCACGCAGTTAAGCATGTTGCGTTTGCTCACGACAGAAGCGGTCATGGGCAAGGACGATGTGCTGAGCCAAGCGGCGGCTTGGGGCGTCTACGATCAGTGGCAAGCGGACGATCGCATTTACCTTCTGGAAGAACCTGCCAACATTGAGCCGGCATTCCGGCATCTGTCGCGAAGCAGGCGTCCGGCTCCCAAAGATTGGTCGCGATTCTTATCTCGCTGCGTTTGCATCCCTGGCCGGATTGCGGCTGGTCACGTTTGACGGCGGATTCCGCAACAAGCTGGAAAACATTACGATTTTGAAAGCGTAAATGTCCCTTCAGATCATCGATGCTGCGCGCGAGATCCCTCGGCCTTTCGGCCTCGGGATGACGTCTGGTGGGGAGGACTGGCGGGGGCGACCGTCATTCATCGATTCCTACGCGAGGGCGGCGAGTTCGTCTTCGCTGAGCAGGTGTAGTTCGATCCATCCTTCGACCGGCAAGGCGTCTACCGGGAGACCGTTCTGCCAGAGGCTGAAGCGCAGACGTAGTCTGCGGGTGACGCCGCTTTTCGTGTCAGTCTTGGCGGAACTCACTGGGGCGGCGAGCAGCCATGACAGCGGAATCTTGAATTCGAAATTCTTGAGCACGGCTGCGTAGGCTTCCGCAGGTTGGGAAGAGTTTGCTAGCGCCGTGTGTTCGTCTTCTACTTTGACACTCCACGCCGATAATTTCTGTTGACGGACCTCCCCATCCAGACGTAAAGCGCGTCGCGGCCGGGTCGCGTGGTCAGGCCACGATTCCAGATTGATGATCAAATCAAAATCGATCTCCGGCACTTCACCTGCGAAATCGAGGCGGCCATAGACGTTAGTGGAGTCGATTCCCGCGTAGACCGAGTCCATCAGAAATTGCTTGCCGTGCATGGATCCGGAACGGCGGTCGGAGGTATAGAGCGCGGCGCCCATCCATTCGAAGTAGCGAACCATGTCTCCGGCAACGCGAGGGTGGATGTAGGCAGTTTGCGGAATGAATGACGGCCGCACGGCGCCGCCGATGATGGGTTGCGCGAGATAGTCGGGCGGTGTGGCTCGCAGCGCCTGGTAGACGTTGGAAAGATGCTTGCGGTAAAGCTCGTCGAACTCGCGGTCGTTGGCGGAGTGATGTTCCGGCCCATACCACCAGTTCCAGTCGCTGCCTTCGGCGATCAGGATTTCTTCGAACGCCAGGGCACGTTGCGCCTCGTTGGCGCGGGCGGCGGCTTGCTCGTAGAAGTTGCGGGCGTGGCTGAGATAGTCCCAGGCCTTGTTGTCTTCGGGAGCGCCGATCCACACGTTAAAGTTGGCGTTGATCCACGAGCCGGGGACGAGGGACGTGAGTTTTGCAGGATCCTTGTGGCGCTCGATAGCCTCTGAAACTGTGACTCCTTCAATATCCGGCTCTTTCTGCAGGGCATCGTAAAATCGGCGTAAGAATTCGCGCCCCGAATGGGGATAGTATTCCCAGGCGTTCTCACCATCGAGAATGATGGAGACCACTGCGTCCCGGCCTTTTTCCAGAATGGGTTGCGCGGCTCCCCTGATGTTTTGGATGAGATGTTGCGCAGCCTCGCCGGCGGGCATCCCGGAGTAGACGAAGCCCACCAGATCGGAGATGGTGTGGTCGCGGAAAATCAGGTGCATCGCGGTCTGCGCGTTTTCGAAACGGTGAATGTTATAGAGCTTCTCGGCCTGCGCGGCGGGCAAGCGGCCCTCGCCATCGCGCGAGAAGAAAATGCCGAGGCTGCGGCCGAGCACGCCTTCGTCGGTCGCCATCCACTTGACGCCCAGGCTCTGCGCGATGCCGAGGACCTCTTCAGAGACGCTGCCTTCCGAGGGCCAGACACCGCGCGGACGAACGCCGAAGACCTCTTGATGGAGATCGAGGCCGCGGAGCAAGTTGCTCGCGGGCGTCTTCAGGATGGCGAAACCGATTTTGGGGAAGCGGCAATCCCGGGGATGAGACTGCTCCCGTGTTGGTGTCGGCGACGAGCGGCAAGATCGGATGGTAGAAGGGCGAGGTGGAGATCTCAATGCCCCCGCGCTTGGCCGCGTCGGCGTGGGCCGGCAGCACTTTCCCGAGCAACTCTTTCTCTTTGGAGATCACGAAACGCTGGTCGTCGAGCGAGTAGTTGCGCCCTTTCTTCACCAGCGCAGCGACCTCAGGCTCGTCGAGGAAGAACTCGTCGAACCAGGCAATCTGCGACAGGACCTGAAGATCGGTGAAATCCTGCGGCTGGAAGTATTTTTCTGCGCGATCGGGGTGATCTCCCGTGGCGCGAAAGCGCTCCCATAATTCATGGTATCGCGGATAGCGGCCAATCATGTTGACGGGGTTGGCCTGGAACAGATACTGCAAAGCAAAGCGGCGCTCGTCGGGCGTCAGATCTTTCGCGGGCTTGGCGGCGACCTGGAGAAATGGATCCTGGGCGGTTCCGGCTACGTAATCCTGGATCTGAGTGATCAACGAGGGGACGAGATTGAAAGTCTGGTGGACATGAGGAAACTCATCGAGCAGTTTCACCATCCCGTAATAGTCTTTGAGGGCGTGGAGGCGGACCCAAGGCAGGCGGTATTCGCCCGTGACCAAGTCCTTGTAAAAGGGTTGATGCTGGTGCCACAGAACAATGACGCGCAGGACAGGCATCGAGAACAGTCTCCCCCGAGAACGCCGTGACGGGGTGAATAGGCAGAATACCATGCTGGCGCTCAAGCGATGTGGAACGAAGGTCGCTGCGGGGAAAAGTGGGACCGCTTCCGGTACACTACAACTGGTATTGCTCGGTAATTTGGAGAGAAGGGCGACTACTCAGGGGCTGAAGCCCTTATTTTTTGCAGGGTACTCCACAGTTGAAGCAGATTGCGGAACAAGCGCCTTATTCGTTCCAGCCCCTGAAGGGGCCTCTGGGAGTAGACGAGTTGCGGTATGGCTGAAGCCATACCCTGATACGAATATCGACTTTTTCAGCAAGCTGTGAAGGCGTGCCCTTCCCAAGTCTGGATTGAGACGAAGATGAAGATTGAGACCACCACCTCCGCTTCAGTGCGCAGAGAGGTTAGCCTCCTGGGTCCGGAAGATTTGCATCTGTTTAACGAAGGCACCCATTACCGCATGCACGAAAAGCTGGGAGCTCATCTCACGACTGACGCGGGAGAGGCGGGGACGTGTTTCGGCGTGTGGGCCCCCAATGCGCGCGAAGTGTCGGTGATCGGCAGTTTCAACCACTGGACTCCGGGGGCGCACAAACTGTACCCGAGGGGCAGTTCGGGCATTTGGGAAGGATTTATTCCGGGAGTTGGTAAGGGATCGCTTTACAAATTTCGCATAGCCTCGCAACAGCATGGGCATATTGGGGATAAGGCTGATCCATTTGGAGTTTTCCACGAAAAACCTCCGAGAACGGCTTCCGTGGTTTGGGACCTGGACTACCAATGGGCGGATGCGGACTGGATGGCAAAGCGGGGCGCGAAGAACTCGCTGCGCGCGCCGATTTCGATCTACGAAGTGCATTTGGGATCGTGGATGCGGGTGCCGGAAGAGCACAACCGCCCGCTAACCTATCGCGAGACGGCGCCGCGGTTGGCAGAGTATGTGGGGCGCATGGGATTCACCCACGTCGAGTTGTTGCCGATCATGGAGCACCCGTTTTACGGTTCGTGGGGATACCAGACGACGGGGTACTTCGCGCCGACCGCGCGCTTCGGCACTCCGCAGGATTTCATGTACCTGGTGGATTACCTGCATCAGCATGGCATTGGAGTGATTCTCGATTGGGTTCCGTCGCACTTCCCTGCCGACGGACACGGTCTCGCGTACTTCGACGGCACGCACTTGTTCGAGCATTCGGATTCGCGGCAAGGGATTCCATCCCGACTGGAAGACACACATCTTCAATTACGGGCGCAACGAGGTTCGCAGCTTTCTGATGTCGAGTGCGATGTTCTGGCTCGACAAATATCATGCGGATGGTTTGAGGGTCGACGCCGTGGCGTCGATGCTTTATCTCGACTATTCGCGCAAGGAAGGCGAATGGATCCCCAACCAGTTCGGCGGGCGCGAGAACCTGGAAGCGATTGATTTTCTGCGGCAGTTTAATCTGGAGGCCTATAAAGAGCATCCCGATATTCAGACATACGCGGAGGAATCGACGGCGTGGCCGATGGTGTCGCGGCCGGTTTATATCGGAGGGCTGGGCTTTGGATTGAAGTGGGACATGGGGTGGATGCACGACACGCTGGCGTATTTCTCGCACGATCCCATTCACCGTAAGTTTCATCACAACCTGCTGACCTTCCGCATGCTCTACGGATTCACCGAGAATTTCGTCCTGCCGCTTTCGCACGATGAAGTTGTGCACGGCAAGGGTTCACTGGTCGGCAAGATGCCGGGTGACGAGTGGCAGAAGTTCGCCAACCTGCGCTTGTTGTTTGCGTACATGTATGCGCAGCCCGGGAAGAAGCTGTTGTTTATGGGGGACGAATTCGGGCAGGTGCGCGAGTGGGGACACGATCTCAGCCTGGAATGGCACGTCCTGCAATATCAGGTGCACCGCGGGATGCAATTGTGGATGGAGCAGTTGAACCGCGTTTACCGGGAAGAAGCGGCGCTGCACGAACTCGATAACGATCCCAAGGGGTTCGAATGGGTCGATTGCAATGACAATAGTACGAGTGTGATTTCGTTGCTGCGGAAAGGCAAAAATCCCAGGGAGACCGTCCTGGTGGTATGCAATTTCACTCCGATTCCGCGTATGAAATATCGGGTGGGGGTGCCGACGGGGGGATATTGGCGGGAACTGCTGAACAGCGACGGAGCAGAATACGCTGGAACCGGTATGGGAAACGCGGGTGGCTGCATGGCTGAGGTCGAACCGGAGCACGGGCGGCCTTACTCACTGAACCTGACGCTGCCTCCGCTCGGGGCTATTTTCCTGAAGCCTGAGTAGACTGGGGCGGCGGTGGGTAATCCGGAAGCTTCTCTTTGTTCTGGTTTGCCCGTTTCACTTCCAGTTCGTCAAACAGGATCGCCGGGTTGACGATGCTGTGAGGTACGTTCAACACGAAGTTCGCGACCTCCATTTCATTCCCAGTGGCGACGAGATCGTTGCGGAGTGTCCGAGTATCAAGATCGCCAAAAATACTGCCGCGAACTAATTCCTCGTGCCCGTCCTTGACCCACACCTTGTAGAGCAGGCGGGGAGTTTTCTGCGGACCCAGCGTCTCCACGTAATAGCCATATGGCAATTCGCGCTGCTGGCATAGCTCGATCAGTTTTTTCTTCAATTGGTCGCGCGAAACCCCTTCGGACGAACGAATGATCAGGTTTCCCAGGCTCGGTCCAGGATAGTTACTGGGCGGCTTGGCCCTGCCATGACCGTTGGAGGTGGGAAAGCCTCGGATGGGCTCGCGGCCCAAGAGGTAGTTCACGAGTTTTCCGTTGTCGACCAGCGAGACGGTGGAGGCTTTCACTCCCTCGTCGTCAAATTCGTAGTGCCCGAATAGAACCTTGCCGTCGATCGAGGACTGAGTTGGATCGTCGATGACGGAAACAAAATCAGGGAGAACGCGGCTCTGATAACTTGTGGCCCACGCACCCTTGGTACGGGCGGGCTGTCCAAGAGGAGGCTTCAGGCCAAGAACGTTTTCCCCCACCAGATCTATGAAGACTGAAGACGCGGCATCAGCCGAGAACAGCACCGGACCGCGGTACTCCTCGTCAGCCAGCGGAGCCTCACGCAACTGCTTGAGCGTACCCAGCAGCTTCGTGCCCTCTGCCATCATTTTCGTTGGGGAGGGCAAATCTTTGAGTTCGGCGGCGACTTCGCTGTGGGAGCGATCAAGGCGCATGCCATCATCCGCTTGCGTGCTTCCCGAAATATAGACCTCGTAGAAGGTTCGGCCACCCCGCAAAACGGTGCCTTCCGAGTTAAGAAAATAACGGTTGATGGCTTGAAATCTGAGCGAGGAATCGAAGCTCTCAACTTTTGGATCGCTCTTGTAGATTCCAGAAACGTCTTGAAGCATCTTGAGCCAGGGCGCTGGATCGAAGTCGAGTTTCACGAGCGGATCAAGATGCTGAACGGCATCTGCGCGGGAGAAGTCGTCCACCGGTTGGTCAATCGTCAGTTGCTTGAGCTGGGCCTGCTTCGCGGTTAGGGCCTCATTCGCCGATTTGTAAGCTTTATCGGTGGCCATCCAGAGTTGATGGCGAAGGGCCAGCAGGTCTTCGTCGAGGGGCATCAGTTCCACGTCGCCCTCACCCTCTCCAAAGAAGCTGTCCTGCTTGTAGTCGCCGACTCGAACCACGACGCGTAGAAATCGAAAACGCGCGCGCAGTGATGTTCGCAACGCGCCATATGCCGCTTCTGCGGCAAACTCGTCGGAATCGACTACCCGGTAATCGATGTAGTAGGGCGCACTCATCCCCTCCATTTTGAGTTGCGTTTTGGAGCGTTGCATTTCCGCCTGCATCGCCTGCAACACTAAATCGTCGTCAGTTGTCGATTTGCTCGATTGTCCAAAAGCCAAGCCGGAAAGCAGGAGTAACAATGCGCACCACTTCAAAGGCGACCGCGTCATTTCTGCGCTCCAGTTTTCACGGTTTGCATTGCTGGCGTACTTTCGAAACCCGGAGGAGGAAGAATTGGAGGTCGCGCCAGAGAGTGCGCCCGTTTCTGGACTTCGATCTCCGAGAACAACATGGCGGGAGCAACCGCGGAAACCGGCACGCTTCCCGACTCAGCTCCGCAGACTCCGTTGAACACTGCCACTCTATCTCCCGTCATCATGATTCGACTCAGCGCGCCCAAGGGAGTGCCGACGATGTCTACTCCTCGTACGAGTTCGTCCGGACGCCCATCGGGATAGACTTTCCACACCAGAACCGGCAGCACCTCAAATGACTGCGGCATCCTGCGTTCGGTAAGCGTGAAACCTCCCTGAATATCCTCGAAGTAAAGTCCGTAGGGCTTGTTTTGTTTCTTCACTTCGTCGATGAGTTTTTGACGCAGATCAGAGTCTTTTACGTTCTGGGTAGAGCTCACGATCAAGTTGCCCTGTCGTCCGGTAGGCATCATTCCGGACTGCGCCCGCCCGTGTCCGTTGGATCGGGTGAAGTCCTTGATGGGCATGCGCGACATCAGAAAGCTCTTGAGAATGCCGTCTTTGATCAATACGGTCCGCTCTGCAGGCATTCCCTCGTCATCATATTGATACCAACCAGCCAGTTCGGTGCCATTCAGAGTCGCCAGAGTGGGGTCGTCTACAACGCTGAGAAATGGAGGCAAAACCTGTTGGTTCACTTTCTTGGTAAAAGTCTGGCCTTCCTTTTCGCCGCGTTGGCGGTGACCCTCCAAGCGATGGCCAAGGACTTCGTGAAAGTAGACCGCAGCTGCGCGTCCTGACAGCAACGCGGGACCGTCATAGGGTTCGGCCAGCGGCGCGGACCGCAACGCCTTCAGATCGGCGGCCATTTTTTCAACCCGCAGCGCGATGTCGGAATCCGATGGCAGGTGATTGAGCGCCTCGGCCTGAAACGTTTCGACGCGGATCAAGTCCATTCCGTCATCGGCACGGGTCGAGCCTTCAATGAAAAGCCGCACTTCCGTACTGGGAGTCACGACAACGCTGCCCTCGCTGGAAACAAAATAGCGCAGGGACTTCTGCGCGGTCGCGACCGCCGTCGATGAATAAATCTCGGGATACTTGCGGAGATACGCAGAGTAACGGCGCACCAGACCTTCCAGTGCTGCCTGTTCGGGCGTATTTTCGGCGCGAGTGGCCTCGTCATGAGACTGGGGAGTTTCTTGTGAAAAATCGGCAGATGTATCTTCTTCCTGGGCGTTCACCTGCGTCTTGGTCTTGACGTTCAAATAGGCTCGTGAGGCTTTGCGGTATTCCTCGTAGGTAAGGCGCCAAAACTCTCGCGCTGTGGCGTCGGAATCATTCTCGAGAGGCAGCGTTCCTGAATTGATGGCAGATGTACGATTCTCGCCGTGCGTATTGTCGAGGGCGGGGCTGCCGACACGGACGATCACACTGGCGGAACGCTTGCGAAGGTGGGTGGAAGTGAATAGAGAGCCCTGACTTCCCACCGCAAGCGTAAGGCTCTCGTCGTAGACGGAATAACTCAGGAAATAGGGAGCGGGATCGAGTTTGCCAAGGTTCTGTTGAGCGCGGTGCAATTCCTGTTGCATGGTCGCGAGCAATGGATCGCCCTTTCCCGAGACAGGCTCTCGCGCGGAGCCGCTGATGTCCAGGGCCGCCAGCATAAGAAGGCAGATCGCGGCGCGCGTACAAGGGCGCCGTGTCAAAGCAGGGTGCACAATCACCTCGACTCCTGACACTTAAGGTCCGCGAAAGCGAACATTTTGATGTGTAGGATGAAAAGATGTTATCACCCAGCGCAAGCCTGGCTTTACTTGCCATTCAATCCGACATACAGTAAGTGGCACGGATCGTGCCTGGGGAATGCGTGGGAGCTTCGCGAAAAAAGAGTCCGTCGACCTCACAACGTGCCTTCAAGGGGATGGCTGGGACTCTTGTCTCCGAAGAGTTTCTGGCGGCAATTCCCGATGCCATCGTCGCCGTCGATAAAGACGGCACCATCGTCCAGATCAATCCCCAGACCGAAGAGCTTTTTCAATACTCGCGAAAAGAACTGCTGGGCCAGAAAATTGAAGTGCTGGTGCCGGAGCGCTATCGTCCCGACCATCACCAGTATAGGGATCAGTTCGCGACGGAACCCAAGAACCGACGAATGGGGGCAGGGCTCGACCTTTACGGTCGACGCCGTGACGGGACGGAATTCCCAGTGGAGATCAGCTTAAGCCCGGTCTCGACTAGACAAGGAATTCTCGTGCTCAGCGCCATCCGCGATATCTCCGACCGCAAACGCGTTGAGGAAGATCTGCGGCGCGCCCACGCAGAACTCAATCGCCGGACTACCCAAGAACTCGGAGAATACCGCGGGCGTCTGGCTTCGATCGTTGACTCGTCGGAAGACCCCATCATCGCCAAGGATCTCGATGGCACCATTCTTACGTGGAATTTCGGCGCCGAAAAACTATACGGGTACACGGCCGAAGAAGCGATCGGGAAATCGATCAGCATGCTGGCGCCAAAAGATCGTCCTGACGAGATCCCCCGCATTCTGGAACGTCTGCGCCGGGGCGGGAGTATCGAGCATTATGAATCAGTCCGGGTGACCAAAAGCGGACGGCAGGTCGATGTTTCCATTCGCATTTCTCCGATTCGCGATGCAGCGGGAAATCCGGTGGGCGCTTCGGCGATTTCGCGCGACATCACCGCGCAGAAGCAGGCAGAAGAGCACATCCGACAAGCGCAGAAGATGGATGCGATCGGGCGTTTGGCAGGCGGACTAGCTCACGACTTCAACAATATTCTCGGCATTATTACGGCCTGCACCGAACTGCTGCGCTCCCATATCGACGGCGCTGCGGAGTCTGGAGAGTACGTCGCCAACATCCGCAAGGCGGTCGACCGGGGCTCTGCCCTGACCCGCCAACTATTGGCGTTCAGCAAGAAACAGAAAGTGCAGTTGCAGATCCTCGATCTGAACCAACGCTTGAAGGAGACCGTGCGCCTGCTGCGCCCGTTGATGGGGGACGACGTTGAGATCGCGGTTTTACCGCGCTCTACCTCCGCCATTGTGGAAGCAGATCTCGGACAACTCGATCAGATACTCATCAACCTCGCGGTGAACGCCCGGGATGCGATGCCGCGCGGCGGCAGATTTATTCTGGAAACCTCCAATGTGCGATTGGACGAGGTGTACGCCGCGCAGCACGGCTCCATAAAACCGGGGAGTTACGTGATGCTGGCGGTCAGCGACACAGGAACCGGAATGGATGCGGCGACGGCGTCCCGCATCTTTGAGCCTTTCTTTACCACCAAGGAGGTGGGGAAAGGAACAGGGCTCGGCTTGGCGACGGTCTACGGGATCGTGCAGCACAGCGGCGGCCACATTCAGGTGTACAGCGAAGTCGGGCGCGGCACCACTTTCAAGATTTATCTCCCCAACGCTGAACAGAAGCTGGGAATCACCTCGCAGGACGAGGCTGAAACGGTTGCGCCGGCGCGCGCCAAAACCACGATCTTACTGGTTGAAGATGACGACATCATGCGAAAGATGACCCGAAAGCTGCTGGAGGAGCACGGATACGATGTGGTGGAGGCGGTCGACGGAAACGCAGCGATGGAGTGCGTCGAAGCGCATGAAAACGGAATCGACTTATTGCTCACGGACGTGGTCATGAGGGGCTTGAGCGGCCCGGCGTTGGCGGCGCGATTGGGCGAGTCGCATCCTTCGCTCAAGGTCGTGTTCATGTCGGGGTATACGGGCGAGCTTATCGGGGATCAAAACCTGGGCCAAGGAGTTGCTTTGCTGGAAAAGCCATTCACGCGGGCCACACTTCTGAATACGTTGGACGCAGCTCTGGGATAAACCGAAGTACCCTCCCTACAACGTTACTGCCGCTCCCGTGGTGATTGAGATCACACAGGGCTGTGTTAAATGACGCTTTTCCGGGTCGGGGAAAACGGCCGTTGGCTGGACTCCATTTCGATTGCAATTCTCTCCAGCGCTTGTTTTGTTCGACTTACACAGACAATCGACTCTCGCGGCCGGGCGGATGAGATTGGTGCGCCAGTTGCCTTTTGCTTAGGCGAGGAGAATCAAAATGGCAACGCCAACTACCAAGCTCGAGAACCTCAGCGCCGCGGAAAAGACCTTTCAGGGATTGTCTCCAGCCCTTTTGCGCGAACTGGAAATGGTCACCATGACCAACAGCTACCCAACCGGCGCCATCCTGTTCGGCGAAGGCCAGCAGGCACGGGGTATTTATGCGGTCGTTCGGGGCAAGGTTAAGTTGTCGGTGTGCGCCAGTGATGGTAGGACTTTGATTCTCCATGTTGCCGGCGGGAACGAGGCGCTTGGCGTAGCTTCAACCATTTCTCACCGCGAATACGAAGCCACGGCGGAAACCCTGGAGCCTTGCGATGTCAGTTTCATTCGCCAAAGCGACCTGTTACGACTGATGCGGGCCCACGGCGAATTGGCGCTCTGGGTGACGCAGCAACTTAGCGTTAATTACAACTCCACCTGCCGCGAGATTCGTAATCTGATGCTTTCGGAATCGGCCAGCGAGAAACTGGCGCGCTTACTGGTGGGATGGCTCGATCAGAGCACGGAATCAAGGCCGAGTTGCCAGATGAAACTGGCCATGACGCACGAGGAAATCGGGCAGATGATTGGAACGTCCCGCGAAACGGTGACGCGACTGTTTGCCGGATTCAAGAAACAGCATCTGATCCAGCTCAAGGGCTCAACTCTGTTTGTCCCGAACCGCACCGCGCTGGAATCGCTGATTACGGCTTAGCCTCACTTCCAGACGCGATGAACCAGGAGAACGGCTCCGACGACGGCGGCCAACGCTTCCCCAAGCCGAACGTAGCCGGACCAGGTTGAGGGTGGGGCACTGATAGCAAGAAGTCTCTCAATCTCGTCCAGTATCTGCTGAATAGGCGCACCTTTGGCAAGGGCCGCATCCACAAAATGAGGGGCTTCTTCCACCACGGGCCGCGATCCGGAAACCATGATTACGGGCAGGGCTGGATTCGAGTGTTTAAGCTCGACAGCCAGCTCTGGCCCGCTCATCTCGGGCATGTCGTAGTCGGTGATGACCGCGTCGATGTGATAGCCGCGGGTGCGAAAGATCTTAAGAGCCTGACGACCACTCCCAGCCAACACCACTTCGTAACCGTGAGTCACGAACAATGTCTCGTAGAACTCACGGATGCCGGGGTCGTCGTCCACACAAAGCAATCTAGGACGTTTCATGGGGGAAGAGTCCTGTTACCTTTTTGGACGAAATTAAATGTTTCCCGCGACAGCGAGAAATTCATTCGGTAACTGCACGTTCATTACCGAACAGCCTTTGATGCAAATAGTGAGCTTAGCGGCACGTCTGAAATTCGGACGGGTAGCTTCTGCACCTCTCTACGCAATTGTTTCCGTGACCGTTGGTCATTGCGGCCACACCCCCGCCTCTTTTAATTCCTCTTCAAGTCCAGCGGTTTTAATGATTTCGCCCACCGCCGCGTGATCTATGTGGGGGGCGATGGGGTTTGGGTTCTGCACCACGGCATAGGCCGTAACCGCCACGATCGCAACATCGGTCTTAAAGTTCACCGGGTCGACCTTGTCGTAGGTATCGGCAGGCTTGTGGTGGACCAGGAAATAGGGAGTTTCGTCGACTTCCTGATCGAGGGCCGGAATGCCGTGCAGCATAAACGGGCCGTGGTCGGTGTCGTAGGTGGTCTCAAGCGATAGATCGCCGGCGGCCAGGTCTTTCAGCAAACCCTCGCTGATGGGTCGCATGGCCTCCAGGAGGTCCTTCCGGCCTTCGACCTTCCAACCTTTGGGATGTCCGGCGCCATTGTCAGTATTGATGACAGCGATGCACTTATCCAGCTCGTTCAAGTGAGCCTGGGTGTACATGTAAGAGCCAATGATTCCCTCCTCTTCTCCACCCCAAAGAGCGAAACGCACGGAGCGGCGGGGAGCGTGGCCCATACTGGCGAATACCCGTGCCACTTCCAGCACCGACACGGTTCCCGTGCCGTTGTCTTGGGCGCCGGTTCCGAAGTCCCAGGAATCGAGGTGGGCGCCGATGATGATCCACTCATCGGGATGCTCGCTGCCCTTGATTTCAGCAATCACGTTATGAACGGTGGTCGGCCCCGTGACCTGATTCTGCACGTCGAGCTTCAAATGGACAGCGCCTTTGGGTGCCGCCATGGTGCGGCGAATCAAATCGGAGTCTTCCATTCCCAGATCAACCATGGGTAAGCGCGATACCGTGGCGTGCCATCCCGGAGAGTGAGCGTTGAGAATGTTGTTGGTCTCGCGCCCAGGCAAGATCACCGCTAAGGCTTTTTCGTCGGCCAGGAGCGGGTACGCCGCCTGCAACAATTGGTACGCCTTCATGCGATCTTTTTTGTAGAGCTTGCTGGCGTCGACCATCACGATATGGTTTTTTATCTGGGCGGCGGAGTTCTTAATGTTGGTCTCCGAGAAATCATTGAGCACAACCAGATCCGATTCGACTCCGCCGGTCGGGGTCGAGGGAGCCCATCCCAGGGATTCGACATGCAAGGGACGGCGCAGCGGCGCCAGCATTTCCGCGCGCGCGTATCCACGCTGCCAGCCGTTGGGGATGGTGAACGGCTCGAGGCGAACATCTTTGATGCCGTAGCTGCGAAATTTCGCCGCAGCCCATTCCGCCGAATGCTCATAGGCGGGAGAGCCGGTAAGGCGTCCGCCGAAACCGTCGGTCAGTTCGCGCAGGGTGCCCATCGCCGGGCCGGTCAGAACCGAACTGGCGAGGTTATCTGTCGCTTGCTGGAGATCGTCGGGCGGGGCGGCTACACAGGCAAGGGTTAAGAGCAGAACCACGAGGGGCAAACCAACTCGTCGGAAGAGCATTCTTTGTATGATCCCCAGAAACGCAGATTGTGATGAAGAGAGCTGCGTATTGTGCTATGAATCGAGGGTCGAGTGCAAGGCCGCGCTTGGCCGGGTGGTCGAACTAGGCGCTAAAGAAGCGCACACAAAAGAGTGGTGTCTGAATTTTGGAATTGCTTGACAAGCCGAGTAAGTGCTTCATGGGCAGCAGATGCACGCCCTTCCAGGCCAACCCTGTTCGACCTCGTGCCCGAACTTGAACAACCCAAACACATCTCTCCACGCCTGGAATCAGGTGACGAATTTTGGAGGGGACGGAGTGACCCAGCAGTCGTTCCTATACCAGGTCTACAGCCCTGCGACTGCGCTCGTAGGCTCACATGTCGGCGCATTGACTTCGCAATTTCTTGCCAAGTGGGGATCCCACCACCGCAGGGTGGTACGCTTCGCATGATTGCCCGTACGCCAACAGCACAGATTTCTACCCCGAGTGCAACTACATCCGGATAAAGAACGACCTACAGACGAACGGCTATACCGAGGCCCAAGTGCAGGCGATTTTTTTAAAGAGTTCCGATAGCTTTCCAAAATGCGATCTGTCGGGAGTCTACTGTGCGACTGGCTTTACCATGCCAGACGCATACATGGCAGAGCAATTTCTTGGGCGCATTCTGCGTTACCTGAAATGTTGCAAGATGGATCAAAACGGTGTTTCCACAAATCAGCCCCGCTATCCCAATATTCAGCAGGTATTTCTCACCAGCCGCATCTATGGCGGATACGCCAACGGTCAGCCCATGACGACTCAGCACTGTTTGATGCCCGAGCCCTACGCATACGAGTACGGTTTTGCCGTGCAGCGAACCATCGTCGCTCAGATTGACCGGACCACAACCGACTACGCAGGGGACGTTCGCTACCCCGAGAGTGCCCCGTGGGTGGATTGGGGTCCGTATATCTGGGCCAGCGGGGTAAACATCAGCCCTAGCACTGGGTTGAACTGGTGTGACTACATGACCAGGTTCGATTCACGTTGTAGCGGTAACCTTGGGGATGTTCGATATGGTGACCCACTGGACTTTACGGATTTTTGGGGTGACCACACACATCCGACGGCAACAGGAACACAGAAGGTCGCCAATCAACTGGTGATCTTCATTGGGAAAGATCCCAACCACATCAAACCAGGGTCGCCATTCGTGATGCCTTGGATACAGCAATAAGACCGTGTCACCCATTCACGGCAGGTGAACGAATATCGCTCACCTGCCGTTAACTGAGTCTCTCACACAATAAGCTGCTAGCGATCGGTTGTTGCCACCTGCACTGTTGGATGCCGCCTCAATCGGGTTAGTCACATATCCGTGGAAAGTGGAACCATCGAGAGTGTACGATCCAACGATCTGCCCTGACGCGCTTATTCCATCGGCGAAAGTTCCAATCGCGCCTGGATAGTCAAAGGAAAAGTATTTGCCCTTCATCATGACAAACGCGTGGTCGGCACAAGCGGGAGAACATCCCTCATACCAACCGACGATAACTCCACCGTCGTTTAAACCCATAGCAAGAGTCATGATCGTTGGCCCGGGAAAAACGAGCGACCGCGACTTCCCATTCTTGTAGACAAAGCCGCTGGAATCCGAACCATTCAAAATGAAGCCGACGATCTCCCCAAGATTATTCACTCCGGTTCCATAAGCATAAAGGTATGTCCCCGGGGGGGAGATGTTCTTGAATCGGGCACCAACTAACTCGAAAGCCTTTGTCGAACTTAGCGTAGTCCCCGCTCCGCCCACCAGTTCGCCCGAGCTGTTCATGCCATAAATAATCGTGGCGGCCTTGCCGGGTGCCTGTATGCTGCTAAAGGAAGTCCCGTCGTAGAGGAATCCCAGAACGTTGGTTCCGTCCGCCGCGTATGCTGATCCGGATATGAGGCCGCTGTCGTTAATGCCAGCGGGAACGGTCCAGTACTGGCCGGGATAGTCAAACAGAGTAAAAACGCCGCCACTGTATTTGAAACCGTGAGGTGGGGCGATGTCCGACGAGGCGTAATCACCCACCAGATCTCCAGCGGTGTTGATGCCCAAAACGTTCGTGTCGGCAGCCCCCGGCACGTCGACGGTGGTGAACGTCAGCTTCAAAGTGCCAATGTTCGACTGCGCTTGGGTGAGGGCTGAGAAGGAAAGGAGGATGGCGAGAGAGATGTAGCGCAGAGAATTCATGAGGCAGCCGCCTCCGAATGACGGCACGGGGAAGGACACAACCCTAGGTCCCAAGCATTATGGTACCGTCCCCTGCGGGCGTCAAGGTGCAAGAGTTTGCCGCCGCTTGGCTGGGCATTTCCATCGTGCCATACTTTGCGGGTATGACGATTGAGGAATGCCGGCGCTATTTCGCCGAAGAAATTCGATTGGCTGCGCACATCACGTCACGTGCATTGGTCGAGGCGTTCGCGCGCGTCCCTCGCGAAAAGTTTCTTGGCCCGGGCCCGTGGAAGATTGCCTCGGCGGATATCGGGATGGGAGCTGTAGTCTACACCGAGACTGCAGACGCTGATCCGCGCCACGTTTATCACAACGTGCCAATCGCGCTCGATACTACTCGCGATCTGAACAACGGACAGCCGGGCTCACTCGCGCATTGGATCGATGCGCTGGAGCTCAGGGTGGGTGATCGTCTTTTCCACCTGGGCTGCGGGGTTGGCTATTTCACCGCGATCATGGCAGAGGTGGTAGGAAAAGAAGGTTTCGTGGTCGCCAGCGAGGTGGACCCTGATCTGGCTGATCGCGCCAAGTGCAACCTCGCAGGCTACGCGAATGTCGAAGTTCATAGCGGAGACGGGGCGGCGCTTGATCCCGGAGAGTGCGATGCCGTTCTGATCAATGCGGGCGTGACCCATCCGCATCCGCGATGGCTCGATCGCCTAGGGATGAGCGGAAGGATGATTCTGCCGCTGACTGTGCCGATGGGGCCGACGCTAGGCAAAGGAGTGATGGCGAAAATCACGCGGGAACCGGAGGGGTTCGCGGCAAGGGTGGTGACGTTTGTCGCGATCTACTCATGTGCCAGCGTGCGCGATCCGCTGATCGAACCGTTACTAGGAAAAGCCATGGTCGGCGGAACGCTGATGCAAATTCGGTCATTGCGCCGCGACGCCCACGAGCCAGAGCAGACGTGCGCGGTGCACGGCCGCGATATGTGCCTTAGCACGGCGGCGCTTGCGGCCGGTCAAAGAGCGGCGTGAGCTGAACCCGAATGGGAAATCCTGCGCCAGCGCGTGCTAGACTCACCTTAGTTTTCGTCCATGCGGATTCTCACTCGGTATATCCTGCGCGAGATTACCGGCGCCGCGCTGATCGGCATCGCGGTGTTCACGTTCGTCCTGTTCACCCGTGACCTGGGACGCATTCTGGAGTTGGTAGTCCGCAATAGCGCTCCGCTTCCCAGCGTGGCTGAGATTTTCTTCTTCACCGTCCCCGTCGCCCTCACCTACACCATTCCGATGGGCGTGCTGGTGGGCATCCTCATTGGACTCAGCCGCCTGGCTGCCGACAGCGAAATCACCGCCATGCGCGCCAGCGGTATCGGAGTCTGGTCGTTCCTGCGGATCATCTCGATCTTCGTCATCGCCGCATGGATCGTGGCTGTCGCGAATGGCGTTTACCTCGCACCACTCTCACAAGCAGCTCTCGCCAAGCTGCAGGATCGCCTGAAAACTTCACAGGCGTCTTTCGAAATCCAGCCGCGAGTGTTCTATGAAGGATTTCCCAAGCTTGTGCTTTACGTGCAGGACGTGAAGAGCGCGCAGGGAGCGGCAATCTGGAAGGGCGTATTCATCGCGGATATCAGCACTCCCGGGGCTCCGCGAATCACTCTGGCGCAGCAAGGCATTCTGGTCAGCCAGGGGCCCGACACGCTGCACCTGCACCTGAGCAACGGATCGACGCATGAGACGGATCCCAAGGAAACTGATCGTTACCAGATTTCCACTTTCGATGAGACCGACATTCCGATTCAAGCGACCTCGACCGACAAACAGTCGGACCAGGAGCCCGCGCCCATTGCTGAGTTGCCGACTTTGCAATTGCCGGCTGCCGCGCGGAAGGTCGATCCGATCACCCGGCGCTGGTATTTCATCGAACTCTACCGGCGCTTCGCCTTGCCGACGGCCTGCATTGTGCTGGCCCTGGTCGGCATTCCGCTGGGGCTCTCGTCGAAGAAGGGCGGGAAGTCTTCCGGATTCGTACTCACGATCCTGCTGGTGTTTGCCTACTATTCGTTTTCTCTAGTCGGTGTTTCTCTGGCGCGCCAGGGCAGGGTCTCACCGTTCATTGGAGTCTGGCTGGCCAACCTGCTGTTCTTCGCGGCCGGTGCTTTTCTGCTATGGAGAGCCGAGCGCAAGCCGTTTGAGGTGGCTTCATTGCGCCTGCGGAACCCGTTCAAAACCACGCTGACTGAAGGCGGAGCGCTGTTTCGTTCGCGCCCGGAAGACGCGTTTGCGCGCGCCTCAAGCCGGCGCAGGGTTTTCAGTGCCCGCTTCCCCATGATTCTGGATGACCTCGTCATCAAGGACTTCCTCGTCTACCTGGTGATGATAGTGGCGACGTTCATCATGTTGCTGCTGATCTTCACGCTCTTCGAGTTGTTGGGAGATATTTTGCGAAATCAGGTTTCTCCCCTGGTGGTTGGGGAATACCTGGTGAATGTTGCGCCGTATTTTCTCTACAACATTGCGCCGCTCGGCATTCTGCTGGCCGTGCTGATCACCTTCGGATTGATGCAGCGATCGAATGAAATTACCGCCATCAAAGCGACGGGCATCAGTATTTATCGCATCATTGTTCCAGTGCTGTTGACCTCGGCGCTGCTAGCTTTGGGATTGTTCTTCTTCGATCAGTTTTACCTGCCCCACGCTAACAAGCGGCAGGACGCGCTACGCAACGAGATCAAAGGCAAGCCTGCGCAGACCTATCTCAATCCAGATCGCAAGTGGATTTTCGGGCAGCATTCGAATATCTACTACTATCAGCTCTTCGATTCAGAGAAGAATCAGTTCGGGAGCCTTGCGGTGTTCCAGTTCGATCCGGCAACCTTCCAACTTACGCGCCGGGTTTATGCCGAGCGCGCCCAATGGGACGATCATCTGAACCGGTGGGTCTGCACACAAGGTTGGGAGCGCGATTTGCAAGGCCCCGCCATCGAGGACTACCGAACCTTCGAGGTGGCCACATTCCCGGCGCTCAGCGAACCTCCGGCGTACTTCAAAAAAGAAGTGAAGCAGTCTTCGGAAATGAACTACGAAGAGCTGCGGCGCTACATCTGGGATCTGCAACAAAGTGGGTTCGATGTGGTGCGTTTGCGGGTACAACTGCAGAAGAAGTTTGCCTATCCCGTGATCGCGCTGGTGATGGCCGTGCTCGCGATTCCCTTTGCGCTTTCCGCCGGCAAGCGAGGTGCGATCACCGGGGTCGCGATTGCAGTGGGAGTGGCGGTGGTGTACTGGACCGTCTCGGGGCTGTTTGAAGCGATGGGCAATATTAGCCAGTTACCGCCGATGCTGGCGGCGTGGTCTCCGGATCTTTTGTTCGCCCTGATCGGTGGGTATTTAATCCTGAAAGTGCCAACCTAGAGATTCTCTCGCACTGTCAATGAAGGGCGATCGCCGACGGTTGCCCAGGCGCCGGGAAATCCATTTGAATCGCACCCAGCTGTCCGGTCATGAAATCCAAGTGATAGACACTCAAAGACGGGGAACCAATATTGGTTGTGAAAAGGTAAATTCCGGTTGGGTCCATAGCAATCCCGGCTGGTCCTACACCGGTCGATACGGCGTTCGGATTGATGTTAGTGAGTTCCCCGCTTGCGGCGCTGACGACAAAGCCAGACACCTGGTTTGAACCGAAATCTGCGACATAAAGATAATCCTCAACGGGATCCGCCACAATCGATTGCGGTCCGGCGCCCGTCGCGAGCGTGTATGGAGACTTTGGAGTGGGAGCCAGGGTACCGTCCGAAGCGATCATGAAACCGCTGATGTTGTTCGAGCCGAAATTCGTAACGTAGAGATAACCCTTTTTGTTAATCGCCACTCCGGCAGGAGTAGTTCCTCCGGTTATATAGCTGCCTACCTTGGTCAACGCCCCGCTGGTGGAATCGAAGGAATATTGCGTGACTTCTCCCTGCAACAAAGGTAGGGCGCCGACGCTGTTAGCGACGTAAAGGAAGTTGGCAGTAGGCGACACCTCGAGAGCGGTAGCGAAGTCGTCGGTCGGAGTCGTGCTCGCCAGACTCACCGTGGAGCCTGAGATCGTATATACCGAAATGCTGCTGGTCCCGCTGATGCCGCCTACGCCCTGATTGGCAACAAACATGAACTTGCCACTGGGATCGATCGCTAACGCCGCCGGGCTTGGGCCTCCAGAAGCAACGTTCGCTCCAGAAGAACTCAGCGATCCGTCGCCATTCACGCTGTAGGTGGCGATGCTGTCGCTGCCGCCTGGTGGTACACCCTTGTTGACGATAAAAGCCGACTTGCCGTCGGGCGTGAATTTGATCGCCACCGGCATGGTATTGGCACCGGTTGGGATCTCACCGCCCACCTGGGTCAATTGGCCATTGCCCAAGTTCACCTGATAGGACAGGACCGACATATCTCCCTGGCTGGTGAAAATCATGTTTGCAATCGTCGACGACGAAGTGATGTTACTGTTGCTGCAAGCGATCAAAATCCCCAGCGACATCAGAAGCAAAACACCCATCATCCAACGAAACTTCATCGGTATTGTTCTCCCTGTTCCTTCTCCGGGCCGCAGAAGCCCTCGGACCCCGCAAAAAGGCAGCTAGAGGCTGTAAAGTGTACTCATTTGTGTATCAGGAATAGCGGACAAGAGCAAACTGCCGGAGCCCGTCGTTGGGCTTTGGTCGTTGGTCGTTGGCCAAACTCAACCCTTTTCGCTGTAGGGATTTTCCCACGACGAACGACTAAGGACCCAAGATCCTTATTACTGAGATGCAAAAAGCTGCACCGGTCACTGGTAAAATCTCATCTAGAACTTCAACATGCTGCTGAAAAGCCTGCGCCCGCTATTTCCGTATATCAAGAAGTACCGCTGGAGCTACGTGGCGGGGACCGTCTGCGTTTTCCTTAACAATGGGATCTGGATTCTCTTCCCGCAAGTGATTCGGCGGGCGGTGGACGGCCTGCACGGCAGCATCACCCGCGAAAAGCTGCTGACCTACACGCTTTTGCTTCTGGCGGTGGCCGGCACGAAGGCAATTTTTCAGTTCTTGACGCGTTGGGTGGTGATTGGCGTCTCGCGCGAAATCGAATTCGATCTTCGCAATGACCTGTTCCGCCACCTCGAAGGCTTGTCATATTCGTTTTACCAGCGGACGCGTACGGGCGACATTATGGCCCGGGCGACCAATGACTTGAATGCGGTGCGCATGCTGTTGGGCCCGGCGATCATGTATTCGGCCAACACCATCGTGTTCACCGCGGGGGCGCTGGTGTTCATGCTGTCGATCAGCCCCCACTTGACGATGTACGCGTTCCTGCCGCTACCGATCGTCAGTATCACGGTGCAGTACTTCGGGAGGAAGATTCACGAGCGCTTTGAGCGGATCCAGGCCATGTTTTCTGATATCTCGGCGCGCGCGCAGGAGAATTTTTCCGGCGCTCGCGTCATTCGCGCTTATGTGCAGGAGCAAGCCGAGATCGAATCATTCGAGCGCTCGAACGAGGAATACATTGCCCGCAGCTTGAAACTGGTCCGTTTGATGGGCATGTTGTGGCCGACGCTCGAAACCATGTTGGGACTGGCCATTGTACTGGTGCTCTGGCTCGGCGGCCGAGAAGTGCTGCAAGGTCACATGACAGTGGGATCGTTTGTCGCCTTCAACACTTATATGGTGCAACTCACCTGGCCAGTCATCGCGCTGGGATGGGTGATTAACATTTTCCAGCGCGGTACGGCCTCGATGTTGCGCATCAACGAGATTCTCACCGAAAAACCGGAAATTCAGGACAGTCCTGAAGCTCTGACGGTGGCCAGCAACGGCCATGGCGCTCCGGCGATTGTGGGAGAGATTGAGTTCCGCAATTTGAATTTCTCCTACGGAGATAAACAGGTTCTTCACAACGTCAACCTGCGCATTCCATCGGGAAGCAGCCTTGCCATCGTGGGGCCAACCGGGTCCGGCAAGACAACGCTGGTGGATTTAATCCCGCGAATTTACGACGCGGCTCCGGGAAGCGTGCTGATTGACGGCAAGCCCATCCGACAGTATTCGCTGGCGACCTTGCGCGAGAACATCGGATTCGTGCCGCAAGAAACTTTCCTGTTTAGCGAGACCGTGCGCGAGAATATTGCCTTCGGAGTGGACCACGCTACCGACGAACAGATCAAAGCCGCAGCCGCAGCCGCCAACATCGCGGCCGACATCGAAGGTTTTCCCGATCAATACCAGACAATGGTGGGAGAGCGCGGAATCACACTCTCCGGCGGACAGAAGCAGCGCACTGCGATCGCGCGGGCTCTTATTCGCAACCCCCGCATCCTGATTCTCGACGACGCGCTTTCGAGCGTCGACACCCAGACGGAAGACCGCATCTTGAATCACCTGCGCGAAGTGATGCAGGGACGCACTACGTTGTTCATCTCCCATCGCGTCTCTACCGTCCGGAATGCTGATCGCATCGCGGTGCTGCACGGGGGGAAGATCGTGGAACTAGGAACGCACGACGAACTGCTCGCGCTGAACGGCTACTACAGCGATCTGTATAACAAGCAATTGTTGGAAGAAGAATTGGCGGAAGTGTGATCTATCGTTCTGTAGAGACGCAGCTTCGCTGCGTCTGGGGGCCCACGAAAAATTTGTGGTGAGCGGAGACACAGCAAAGCTGTGTCTCTACGACGACAGCGGTTTAGCGGACGACCAGCACTTCTCTCACGTTATCTCGCGCCAGGAAAAACTTGATCGAGGCGAAATCGCGGAAAAGCGTTTCAATGTGGCGGTTGTTGAACACGCGCTGCAGGCGGAATCCCCCGCCGACGGACGTATGTACTGCCCCGGTGGGTCCGCGACGTACTTCGCGACGTCCGCCTATGGGTTGCATTTCGAGCAGATCGTTGCCCACAACGTGAAAGCGATAGCAGGGAGCATCGGGTCCAGCTTCTTTGGTGTGGAAGAAAGCCAGTAACATCCCGCCGGGCTTGAGCACCGACCACAGTTTTCCCACCGTTGGCTTGACCAGGCTCTCATCCAAATAGTCGGCGAGGTTCCAGCAGAGCACCACGTCGAACTGAGCCGCCTGGAAGACCAGGTTCTCGGAGAGGAATTTCTTGCTGTCGAGGATCGAGTTCCCTTGCTCATCTTTGGCGATGAGCGCCGGGTCGGTCGACGCAATCAGCAAATCCTCGCTATAGATTTTGTGGCCGCGCTCGGTGAGATAACGAATATTGGTGGGGGAAGTTGAGCCAATATCCAAAACGCAGAGCGACTCGTCGGACGCCAAGGTGCGGGCCAGTTCGCCTAACCCGCTCGAGCGTCGTGAGAGCCGTTTGTTTGCCGATTCCGCTGTCAGCCCGTCAGGGCCGGGTCCGGAACCACGAAAGAATTTCATGAAGCCATTAGTAACGGATGCCATTTGCACTTCCAGGCGTCCGATTCACGAACACCGCAAATTTACTATATCGTGCGAAGATTTCAGATCCAGCCTGCTTCTTGCCGATCTAAGTTACCGGAGTTTTGCCCGCCCCGACTGCGGTAGCCGCTGCCGACTCGGCTTTGGCCCCGTCGCGTTGAATGTCGACTTTACCCTTCAGATAGGCGCCGTCTTCGATCGAGATGCGCTTGGAAACCACGTCTCCCACGGCGATCGCGGACTTTTGCAACTCCACGCGGTCGCTGGCACGGATATTGCCGTCGAGTTTACCCTGCACGACCACGCCTTTGGCGTTGACGTTGGCCCGCACTTGGCCATTAGGACCAATGATTAGTTGATTTCCGGCCAATTCGATGTTGCCCTCCACCTGTCCGTCGATGTAGAGGTCTTCACTACCAGAGAGTTCTCCCTTGATAATCACCGACTTACCGATGTGGGCAAACTCCCCCGTCTTGGGCGTATCCATGAAGCCTCCTTGAGCCAGCGGTCGCGGGGCGCAAGCGGAATAAGTGATTCTAAATCATCCCGGGGAATCCCGCTGGTCATAGCCCGAAAATCGTGTTGGACATGCAACGGCGATCGGTGAATACTCGTCTTAAATTGGGCTTGGGCATGCTGAGACCAACGGCCGCGTTCGGCAATTCGCTAGGATTGATTCTGGCTATCCTCTTCGCCCTTCCCTGCGCCGGAGCGGACCAGGCGCAAATTCCCGCCGTAGAACTGGTTCGCCGCACGGTGAACAACGAGATCAACTCCAACGATGGCAATGTCCACTACATGTTCAAGGATCTCAAGAAGACCCCCGGAGGCTCGCAGACCAAGTTGCTGGTGGAAACGCAGGAGGCAACGGCCGGGCTCCTGATTGAGATCAATGGGAAGCCGTTATCGCCGCAGCAGCGTCACGATGAGATCGCCCGCATCGAACGATTTGCCGAAAGTCCCGAGGAACTGCGCAAGAAACAAAAGCAGGAAAAAGAAGAGACCGAGCACGTCACCCGAATTATGAAGGCGTTGCCGGACGCGTTTCTCTACGAGCCGGATGGAACCGTACCGGGCGCCGAAGGACTTGGCCGTCCCGGCGATGAACTGGTTCGGTTGAAGTTCCGTCCTAATCCAAACTACAGCCCACCGACGCACACCGAGCAAGTTCTCACCGGCATGACGGGGTACATCCTGATCGATACCAATTACTTCCGCATTGCCAAGATAGACGGAACACTGATGAAGGAAGTGGGCTTTGGATGGGGCATCCTGGGGCACCTCGATAAGGGCGGACGCTTCGTCGTGCAACAGACGGACGTGGGCGACAATCACTGGGAAATCTCGCGTATGGACCTGTCATTCACCGGCAAGGTTCTGTTCTTCAAGAGCCTGAACATCAAGTCGACGGAGATCTACAGCGACTTCCGCCCCGCGCCGTCGAATCTGACTTTTGCGCAAGGAGTCGAACTGCTGAAGAAGCAGGAAGCGGAGATCGCGCAGAAATAACCCCAGTACCCAGTACCGAGTACCCAGTACCGAGAAAAAGCAAACCTCAAAACCCTTGCCGATACCTGCTGCTAGTCGCGAAGCGACGCCAGATGTTAGCCCGGCACGTGAGTGCCGGGTGGGAGCGCAAAAACGATTCGAGTCCCTTCAGGGACGGCAGCGCTCCCAGCCTGATGTGACAATTGTCACCGCCATCTTCTCTCCGATCGCCTAAATTCCATTCATGACCACAGCCAACGACCGTGCGCGCTGGATACAGGGTCCGTCCGCCGAATGCGGGCCTGTGCGAAGTGTTCAGAATCCTTACCGGCTGGTGCTGCTCGGCGCGCCCGGGGTCGGTAAGGGCACCCAGGCCGAGTTGCTGCATCAACAGCTCCGGGCCTGCCACCTCTCCACGGGAGACGTCTTTCGCGCGGCTAGCAAAAGTCAGTGCGAACCGAGCCCGGCGATGAAAGCCGCCGCGGAATACATGCGCCGCGGCGACCTGGTGCCCGATTCGACGGTGTGGGAGATGGTTCGCGAGCGCAGCGGCTGCCTGCATTGCAGCGGAGGGTTCATTCTCGATGGATTTCCTCGCACGCTGGGCCAGGCCGAGTCGTTGAAGCAACTGATGCAGGACGAGGGGCTCGCGCTGACCGCAGTCGTGAACTATGAACTGCCACAAACCGAAATCGTTTCGCGCTTGAGCGGGCGCCGCACCTGCGAAACCTGTAAAGCGGTGTTTCATGTGACGGAGCGTCCGTCGAAGACCGCGAATGTGTGCGACCGCTGTGCAGGCCGGCTGTTTCAGCGGGAAGATGATCGTCCGGAATCAATCAAAGTGCGGCTGGAAGCTTACGAGCGCAGCACCGCGCCGTTAATTGAGTTCTACGAGAAGCTGGGATTGCTGCTGACGGTGGCCGCGACGGGATCGCCGGATGAGATTTGTGCGCGGACGGTGGCAGGATTGGCCGTGCGGCAAGCTACTTCTTGCCAAACACTTCCTTCAGCAATGCAGTAGTTTGCGCGGCAGGATCTTTGCGAATCTTCTTCTCTTCCTCACCCAGCATCAGGAACAGGCCGTCGAGCGTTTTTCCGACCACATACTTGTTGAGGTCGAATTGTCCGGCAAGGGCGCTGCCTCCGGGCGCCGTCGCCAGCACGTGATCGTACTGCTGTACGACTCCGACGTGCTCCATGGAACGCTGAACGATGGGAGAGAACGCGGTCGTCAGGTCCTGGGAACTGGTGCGCTTGAAGTAATCCGTGGCCGCGGTGTCGCTGCCGGAAAGAATTTTGCGTGCGTCATCGAAACTCATCTTCCTCACCGCCGCGATGAAAATCGCCTTCGCTTCGGGAGTGGCCTGCTCGGCGGCGCGGTTCATGCCAACTTCGAGTTCATCCAGGGACGCGCCCATGCCAAGCATCCGCATGCCCTTGCCAACGGTCTCTAATTTGGGCGGCAGCAGAATCTTGATGGCCTGATTCTTGAGAAAACCGTCCGGCCTGCCAGTCAAAGCCACGGCTTTACCGGTGCTCACCTGCAGGGCTTCTTTGAGACCCGCGACAATCTTGTCATTGCTGAGTCCCGCAGTGCTGTGCTGATTGAGAGTGTCGCCGGCTTTCTTGAGGATGTCGTCAAGCTGGGCGTGCGATAGATAGGACGAGAACAGGATGACCGTGAGGAAAAATGCTCGCATGGTGTGCTCCTGGGACAGAAGTCTACTCTTGAACGAGGGGCGCGGCTGTGAGGCGCAGGCTAAAAGCGAAAACAAGGCTGCGGCGTGAGGCGGTCCATGGAGATTAATCGTCCTTTCGTCAGGCGTCATTGGGTGTGTGCTTGCAAGACCGCAATTTCGCGATAGGGTTCCACCGGAAACGGTCTCCCACAAATTCGGCACACTGCACTGTGACGCCTGTCCTTTAACGAGCCGCACCATCCTCTGTACCGTTATCCCGAAACACCATCCATCCGCATCGGCCCCCGTTCTACCGATTCCTCGAACCCAATCTGAGCTGTTTCAGGGATGGATCGCTTTCCGGTAAAAAGGAGCTTCTATGCAACGCAATAGATTTCTATCTGTGCTGCCAGCACTGAGCCTTTTAACACTCGTGCTGTTAGTTCTCGCGGCTCCCTCAGCGCAGGCGGGATCGGGAAAATTTCAACCGCACACAGACTATGCCACCGGAGGCGGTGCTAGTGACATAGCCATAGGTGACTTCAACCAAGATGGCAAGATCGACTTGGTGACCACGAATTGTGACTCCAACACGGTCAGCGTCCTAATGGGCAATGGCGATGGAACCTTTCAAACTCACGTGGACTATGACACCGGGCTGTGTCCGCATTCCGTAGTGGTTGCAGACTTCAACGGTGACGGCAAGATGGACATGGCGGTCGCCAACACTAACAGCAACAACGGCCCTGTTAGCATCTTGTTGGGCCGAGGTGACGGGACCTTCCAGCCCCAAATCAATACTACGGTCAGTTATCCCGATAGCCTGGCGGCCGGCGATTTCAACAACGATGGAAAACTTGACTTAGTGGCCGTGACCGCATTGGGAAACCAACCGAATGTTTATGTGCTCTTGGGCAATGGTGACGGCACATTTCAAGCACCGGCACTTTACGCGACATGGATTCCAGATTTTGTAGTCGTGGCGGACTTCAATGGGGACGGCAAATTGGATATAGCGACGATGGGGGGCAATCAACTCGGCGAATTGTGTGTGCTGATGGGGAATGGTGATGGGACGTTCCAGCCCTATCTGACGTACGGGGTCGGATTTTTCCCTCCCGATGGACCTTCCGTGGCCGTGGCAGACTTCAATCACGACGGCAAGATGGATGTGGTAGTCGCCGACGAATGCGGAACCAGCATGTACTGCAAGCAGGGCACGGGCTTGGTGTGGATGATGCTGGGCAACGGCGATGGTACGTTTCAGACACCCGTCAGTTATGCTTCGGGCGACGCCGCCGGCATCGCGGTAGGCGATTTCAATGGCGATGGAAAGCTAGACGTGGTCACTAGCAACTACGCCGACGTGGCGAAGTCAGTCACCGTGTTGCTTGGCAATGGGGATGGAACGTTTCAACCCCAGGCGAATTATCCGCTTGGTCAGAGCGCCAATGCGGTCGCGGTAGCAAACCTGAACGGGGATGGAGCCTCGGATTTGGCGGTGGCTGACAACTCGGTAAGCATTCTGTTGAACAGCGGCGGTACACAGATGACTCTTGCCAGCTCTTCGAATCCCTCGAGCTTCGGACAGACAGTAACTTTCACGTCTACCGTACCCGCCACTTTCAAGACGGTGGGAACACCGAGCGGAACGGTCACATTCGTGGACGGTGCCACGAAATTGGCGACGGTCCCATTGGCTTCAGGGCAAGCTATCTACACTACCTCGACCCTGACGGTGGGTAACCATAGGATCCGAGCCATCTATTCCGGCGACCGCCGCTTCAACCCGAACCAGCAGCAGTTGTTGCAGGCAGTGACGCAGTAGGGCGAGAAAGTAGTCGAGGCCGGGTGCGCCGTGGAGGGCGTTAGCGCGAGTTAGCGCCCGCCTGTTCGCCGGACCTCGGACCGTGAGTGCTATGGCGATTGCATCAATCGACCTTGTCTCCCCGCCTTGGGCCTCTGTAATGTAGTAACGATGGGAGAATGGGAGCAGCGAAATCCGAAAATCTCGGACCTTCGGGAAGAGCTAAAACGGAGTCCCGCGAACCTTGAGTTAGCGAACCGCTATTGGCGTGCTCTTGCTGGAGACAGGGCGAAGAATGAGGCGGATTATCGGAGCGGCAGAGATGTCATAGAGGCTTACCGCGAGGCTGCGCTGCTGTCGAAAGAGGGTGTTGAAGCGTTCGCATGTGCCTACCAAGAACTGTTCAACATCAGCGGTGAGATTCCCCGTACGGCCTTCTTCGACGAGTCTTTGGTTCTGTCGCTCAAGGCAAAGCTCCCGGAAATGGCGGAGATCGACCGCAGAAACGTCGAATGGATTCTCCATTCAATTGGAAGCCAGATTAGGAAAGAAAGTTTTGGCGAGAATGGGACCTGGGGCTCTTGACCCGCCCGAGGCTACTGGCAAAACGCCAGCAACAAGTATCTTGGGTTCAAGTTCCTAACGGCAAGACTCATTTTGGCTGGGTGCGGTTCAGCTCAAGAAAACGCTTTGCAGGGTTGGGGTAGCGATGAATGGCTATGCCTACAAAACCATCGCCAACAAGTCTATTCGTGCGGGCCAGACATCAGGGACCTATGGAGACGAGAGATCTGATCATTCCTGCCTTACCCGAAAAAACTCCTACCCTCGGTCTGCTCGCCCGCGGTGCCGAAGCACTCGACATCTGGCGCAGGGGAGATGAAGCATCAGAATAAGCTCGCGGTGGCTGTTCATCTGTTTTTGCATCCGTAAGGGTGCACTCCAGAGTCAATGAATGTAATCGAGATTTGCGACAGATAACCAGCTTCACTGAATGCTAATGAAGCGCTTGCCGCATTTCCAGAGGTAGAGGCACGTTGCCGAGCGAAATCTTGAATGCGCCTCGGCCCGAGCAAGGCTGCAAGCATCCGGGCAGATACAGGGCGGCGGTGCAGTGGTTGCAATGACGATATGGTCCTCCGCCTGGGTCACCGTCGATTTGGGAGCAGCATCGTTCGTCGGTTTGGAGGGATCGAACGTGCAACAACATGGGTCGGGATTCATTTCCCGCGACGGTTGGAAGGAAAATGTTAGTGACACACTGCCATTCAATGTGGCGCATCCAAGACATTCGAACTGGGAATGCTTTGCGCTGTCCAGTGCGGCCTGTACCAACATCGGATGCCCACCGATGGTTGTGACAGACTCGATGCTTCCATCAGAATGAATTGTCACATTCAGCTTCACGTCTCCGGCAATCATGGCTTGCCGTGCAAGTGGCGGGTAGACCGGGGGAAAGAGTCTGGTTAGAACGGCATGGGGCGTGCGATTTGCATTCTCGGGTTTGCCTTGTGCCATCGAGTTTCCGGGGGATGCCGAATATAACAATGCAAGCGTTGCCAACAACAGAGCCGAAAACCTCAGGGGTAGCCACATGAAGAAAATTATAGAGTCACGCTAGCATTGACGAGGCATTACTGCTGTAACCAGGCGTTAGCACGTTTTGACCACTGGTCAATGAGCGATATCGCGATGTTACGCCAGTCAGGACCTGACACCGCTTTTTCGGCGGCGATCACCCTTGTGACTCCATCAGTTCGTTAGTTTTGCCAGTTCCGCTTCTCCGTTCGCTCACTATCCTGATTGCGGCTTCGCAGGAGGACGGAATGTTGGCATCGTCCATCGGATGGATACTCATAATTTCAGGGATCGGGACGGCTGCCGGTAGCCTTGCTGTCGCTCTTTTTCCCAAACTGGTTGCGCAATTAGCATTCGGAGCCCAGAGTCCTGACGCCCTGAACATTTTCCTCATCCGGCATTGGGGAGCATTGCTCTTTGTGGTCTGCGCGCTGACCGTGTACTGCGCGTACGTCCCCGCTACTCGCGTCCCGATCTTAACGGCTGCCATCATCGAGAAGTTAGTTATCGTTGTGCTGATCTTTTTCGGACCCGTGAAACGGACGGCCGCGATGACAGCCGTCGCTCTTCTGGATGGCACCTTGGCGGTTTTGTTCGTTGGATATCTTGCCGGCCTGTAGCAGTTGGCAATTGTGCCACGGAGGCAAAGCGCAGCCACAGGTGACGCAACCAGGCGATCACAGGTTTGCGTTTTTTATTCGCCACAATCTGGGTCGATAAGTGCTATCGCGATGTTACGCCAACAGCCCACTCGACGTTTTTCCTTCTTTGAGTTCGCGTTCGCCATGCCGGTTATGGGATTGGGTCGGTCGACTCATAGTGCTGAACAAACTCCGGATGCGTCAGCAGGTACCGGTCATCCTCGGGGTAGTACCGGGAGCGCGAAATATCGTCACCGGCGAAGGCTTTGATGGCCGCCTCGTCCTTCCACCAACTGAGGGTGACAATCTCGGTTCTTTCCAAATCGAGATCGCGCGTCGCAATCACCGCACCAAGGTTTCCCTCGGTGCGCAAGTATCCGGCGAGTCCAGTCGCCGTTACATACTGCACATACTCTTTTTTCAGGGCACGGCGTATTTCCGCGCGCCACTCTCTCAGAATAGCCATGTGAACTCCTTAAATATCGCCGGCGGCCAACACCTGCGCGTGGTGACGTGCTTCCGACCATTTTTGCCGCTCGAAGACCGTGCTTGCAGGGTCAACCAGCGTTATCGGGATGTTACGACATCAATCCCTGAACGGGGGGTCCAGCTAATCCGTCTGACGCTCGTATGCTCCCATGTCGCAGCCGCCGCTGTCTTCCTCGTCGGGACGTGGCGCGCCACGTTGATCGGTCTTCAGCAGATGTCACCCGGCGGAAAATAGTACCCACTCAGCGCGTTTCCAGTTTCTGCGCCAAGAATGTTTCGCTTGACATCAGTGCTGGATAGAGCACATCCTTTGTGGCGCAAATGTGGGGGGCCTTCTCTGCAGCCCATAGTTCCCATCGGTCTCCTTTCACAGCTTGGGCTTTGAGAACCACAGGGGCCCACAATCGCCGCCGCCGAAGCTCCCAGCGCGGAATCAACGGAAAATGCCTTTTCTGAGTAGGAGCCAGCCATGAAGAACATCGACGCAAAGAAGCACCAATGCTGCGGCGTTGGCCCCACCCTCTTGCTTGTCGCAGCATCTCTCTGCGTAGTCGCAACGAGCACAGCACCGACCGCAGCTGCCAACGATCGTCCAACTGCTCTCACGGAAAGCGGCGTCGTGGTTGGGCTACGGATCGGTACCATGAACGAATTTCTTGGCATCCCGTATGCCGCGCCTCCAGTGGGAATTCTGCGGTGGAGACCCCCGAAACGTTACGGGTCCTTTCCCGGACATATCTTCCAGGCAACCCAATTCGGTAGTGAGTGCGCACAACCGGGAGGGTCTAGCAGTGAGGATTGCCTGTTCTTGAATGTCTTTACACCCTTGTCCGATTCGGGGCATGACGAGGCGCATGGCATGCCTGTGATGGTTTATATCCATGGAGGCGGACTTCAAATTGGGGGCGGCGACGGCTACAACCCAGTGCGGCTCATAACACAAGGAGTGATTGTCGTCACGATCAATTACCGCCTGGGCTACTTGGGATTCCTCGCCCAGTCCGCAATCGACGCAGAGGATCATCTCAAGGGCAACTATGGGTTCATGGACCAGCAATTCGCGCTCAAGTGGGTCTACAGGAACATCACGCACTTTGGCGGCGACCCGAATCAAGTAACGATCTTTGGTGAATCCGCCGGCGGACAGAGCGTCTACGCCCAACTCGCTTCTCCCCTTGCAGCTGGGCTGTTCCGCGGTGCAATCGCGGAGAGCGGGTCGTATTGGGAATTCCAAGATTACTTCCCCTACGTTGTTACGCTGGCGGAAGGGGAGACGATCGGCACCGCAGTTGTGCCCTCGGGCGCCGCGATTGCGGATAGTGTCGGATGCACGAATCAGGAGTCTTCGTGCCTGCGCGCCGTGGACGCCTCCACGATGGTCGCGCAGGAGCCATTCCCCATTTTCCCGTTCGTGGACGGGACACTGCTCACACAGACGATCGACGCGGCATTTGCCAGCGGCCAATTCAATCGAGTGCCGGTGATTTCGGGTACTAACCACGACGAATGGAGACTGTTTGCCGCGAATTACGACCTCTCGGGGAGCCCGATATTAACTTCGGCAGAGTACGAGGCAGCGGTTACGGCTCAATGGGGGTCAAACTTGGGGCCGCCGGTCCTGGCCTTGTATCCGTACTCCAGTTACCCATCCGGCGGCGAAGCACTGGGTGCATCAGGTACCGACGGAATCTTCAGCTGTCCAGCGCTCAAAGCGAATCAGTCGCTGTCGAAATTTGTAACCACTTACGCCTATGAGTTCAACGATGAGGACGCGCCTCCGGCTCAATCTTTCTTCGGCGGGTTACTGACGTTTCCGTTGGGCGCATACCATACCGCGGAGCTTCAATACCTGTTTGATGGCCTTGACCTTTTTGGGGGTGGGCCGAACCCGCTTTCGCAGAAGCAGTTTCAGCTTTCCAAGGCGATGGTCAGCTACTGGACGCAGTTTGCGAAGACCGGAAACCCAAATTCCCCTGACGAACCGTCATGGGCTCCATTTAGTCCGGCTGCCGGCCAGTTCCAATCGTTGATACCACCGACGCCGGTGGTCGAATCCAACTTTGATGCGGCCCACCTGTGCTCGGCGTTTTGGGACACGTTCTAACACCTGATGATCGGAGGCGCTTCGAGAGAGACTACGGAGTCGAAGCTGTGTTTTGAACGAGCTCACGAGGAACTCTCGACACAATGGACTGTTCGAGCATAACTGTTGAAACCATATTACGATCCGCTACAACCCCATTGACGGTCTTCAAGGGTCGGCCGCTGCGTCGACCTGGGTGAGTTTGACTGAGGATGCGTGCGCTACGGCTCAGCAGTTTCTCCGACGACGCGAAGTGCGGGTTGCGGTTTGCTCGTATTGTTGCGGCTCAGGAAAATCAACGCTCGCCACGGTATTGTGCTGAGATTCAAACCCTCGCCTTTCAGCTTCAATTCCACGGTGCGGCGGTCGTTATCCACGCTACTCACAACGAATGAACCATTCTGTCCTGAGGCCGCCACGCGGTCACCAATCTTCGGTATCCGGATCTTTGCCATGCTCTATCAGTTCCCCCACGGGTGGAGACGAGTGTAATCATTCCATGCCCGAGTGACTTTGGAGGTGCAAACCGACCGCAAAGGGCGAGACTTCGTCATCTGGTGATGGTGGGAGCTCGGTTAGCCGGCGTGCTGGGAACATTCAGCTTCGCACATCTTTGGCAGTGGCACTGATATGTGCCATCACCCGGACTGGCGGTATGGCCGCACTGGTTGCAAATGTATCTGCCGTCCACATGAGCGACCATCGGGCTGAACTCATGACCTGATACGCAATAGCAGCATCGCACCGTTGTTTCCATCCGTGATCCTTTGGTAGCGAGCCCGTGGGGGGCAATATCTAAGGCCTGTGGGAGAAGTATGACTCGAAGGGGACGCCTTGTCGGTACGCGAGACGACTTGTGTTTGTACGATGCATTACAAACTGTATGCAGAATCTATCGCAGCTGCCATGGCCGACGTTATCGAGATTTTTCGCGAACGATCCGCCACAACCCCGTTGACGGTTTTCAAGCTTCACTTCTTATCGAACTGAAGGAACTCGACTGGGGCCCCATTCTCGACAATAAAAGCGACGGTCACGCCCGGTGAGGGTGAGTTGGGCGCAATCAGTATCTCTTTTCCGGCGATTTCAGCGGAGAGATCGTCCACTTCGAAGGCGACATGCGGAACCGTACGTACAAGGTCAGGGACCAGTGCTTCAGGTTCGAACCGCATCCACTCGATTCCGTAGGCGCTGGTTTCATATCCGGTCACGAACGTCGCACGGCCCTTGATCAGGCGTTCCCCTTCTCGACGCTCGGTGGTGGGAATTCCGATGTGATGGTACCGCCTCGCCGAAGTAACTGGTGACTTTTTCACGCGAATAAGTTTAGCCCATGATGGCCTGTTTCTGTCGGTTGTTCAAAGCAGCCGCTCAAGCGCCACGACCCGCCGTCTTCACTTGATCATCTCTTTCCTCACCGTCAGTTTCTCAATCAAGTCTTCCCTGATCTTGTAGCCCGTACCGGGCGCATCGCTGATCGGGATCATGCCCTGCGGTGAGACTTCCACCTCGGGCTCGATGATGTCTTCTTTCCAATAGCGCTTTGAGGCTGACACGTCTCCCGGCAGGCGGAAATTCTCGAGCGTCGAGAGGGCGATGTTGTGGCTACGGCCGATGCCGGATTCGAGCATGCCTCCGCACCAGACCGGGATCTTATTCGCCTGGCAGACGTCGTGAACTTTCAGGGCTTCGGTGAAGCCTCCGAGGCGTCCGACTTTGATGTTGATGATGCGGCACGCGCCGCTTTCGATGGCGGCGGCGGCATCGCGCGCACTCTCGATCGACTCGTCGAGACAGAGCGCCGGTGCGCAGCTCTTTCTGCAGGCGGGCGTGGTAGAAGATGTCGTCGTTCCACAGCGGTTGCTCGATCATCAGAAGATTAAATTGATCGAACTTGCGCAGGTGCTCGACCTCATCGAGGGTGTAGGCCGAGTTGGCGTCGCAGCTCAGCACGATGTCAGCCCAGCGCGAGCGAATTTTTTCGAGGACGTTCACGTCCCAGCCCGGCTTGACTTTGACTTTGATGCGGCGATATCCGGCGGCCAGTTCGGTTTGAATCTTGTCGAGAAGCTGCTCGACCGTGTCTTGAATGCCGATGGAAACTCCGCATTGAATTTCACGCCGTGTGCCTCCAAGGAGTTTCCAGAGAGGGACTCGTTTCTGGCGGGCTTCGGCATCCCAGAGAGCATTCTCGATTGAGGCCTTTGCCATGCGATGGCCACGGACTCTCGCCATCAGCGCGGCGCTGTCGCGTCCCGCAGAGATGGTTTTTCCGATGACTGCTGGCGCGAGATAGTGCTTAAGCGTCGGCCACGAGCTCTCGATCCATTCGCTGCTGTAATAAGGATCTTCGCCCGTGACGCATTCGCCCCATCCGTCGACGCCGTCACAATGTGCGGTGACCAGCACGATGCGGCGGTGGTAGAGGCGGCTGAAACTCGTCTCGAAAAAGTGGACGAGCGGCATTTGAATTTCGCGGAGGGTAATGGCTTCGATCTTCATTTTGGTTTAGCTCTAACAGCCCCTAAAGGGGGCACGGTATTGGTCAATATGGCACGACTGAAGTCGTGCCCTGATACGAATCTGCTTTCGCTAGCGAATCTGGGAAGGGCACGAGTTTGACTCGTGCCATGAGCTGTTCGATCAGGATGGGCTTTAGCCCCTGAGGCTCGCTTTGATTCCGCAAGCAAACTTCAGCGGCTGAAGCCGTAAGGCTTTTGACTTCCTGCGGCACGACTGAAGTCGTGCCCTTCCCAAAAACACTCAGTACTCCCACGTCTCGTCCCAGCGCCCCAGCAAAAATTTGCCATTGCCGGCTTGATCGTGTTCGTAGCCCAGCACGGCACGGCCTCCGGAAAATGCTTTTACGAATGATTGACGATTGCGACTTTGCACTTCCTCTGCGCGCTGGCGCGTAGAAGGAGAAGACTTCCACTCATAGATCTGCGCTGGGACTGGAATGCTTTCGAGGGTCTCGAAGCGAGGCTTCGCTTCCCCATGCACCACGTTCTCTACCCGCTTCGACTTGAACCACCATTCGGCGACCAGGCGATCGGTCGGCAGTCCGCCTTGCAGCGGGGACGACGTAATACCGTATTGATTCTCGTTGTAGCGGCGGGTGATGGCTCCGAGCTTCTCGATGTTCAAGTAGGCGTTCTTGATTTCCAGCGGGTCAAACGTCCACTCCATCAATTCGAAGCCGCGGGCCATGCCGTCTTCGCGTTGCAGCAATTTCAGGCGACGTCCGACGCCGGCGTTGCGATACTCTTTATGCACCGCCAGCATGTGCGAATAGAGATAAGCATGGCCCTTGCGGTATCCCGGAATCGCCATGGCAAAGCCGATCAGGTCTTTGCCCTCGAAGGCGCCCATGACCTGTCCCCCGACTTTCTGCGCGACCACGAAAATACGCAGCGGGACGAGCTCGATGTCGGTAAAGTTCCAGACTTCTTTCTGTAGGATCACGGAGGCGCGCATTTCGTCGAGGCCCTCGCACTTCCGCAGGACCAGCGAATCGGCCTTCACCGGGCTTCGGCCTCTTGTTGTTTCGCTTGTTGCCAGAGCGATTCGAGTTCGTCCATCGAGGCCTGTTGCGGAGTGCGGTTCGAGGCGCGCAGTTGTTGTTCCATCCACTGAAAGCGACGCTTGAATTTGCGGTTGGTTTTCTTGAGCGCGGATTCGGGATCGATGGCGAGATAGCGGGCGATGTTGACTATGACGAAAAATATGTCGCCGACTTCGCCCTCGAGTTTTTCGCGCAAGTCTTCCGGAATTTGCGGACGTCCTGCGCCTGCAATTCCGCGATGTTGGGGCTGCGGGCCGGGTTCGGGAAACTTCTTCAACAGTTCGAAGAGCTCTTCTGTTTCCTCGTGCAATTTGTCGAAGAGGCCGTCCATGTCGGGCCAGTCGAATCCGACATGAGCCGCACGCGAGCTCAGCTTGTGAGCTTCAAGCAACGCGGGCATGGCGCTTGAGACACCCGCCAAAACCGACTCGGGCTGGCCTTCTTCCTTGGCTTTCTTGCCGCCCCCGGCCGCCAATCGTTTCTTTTTCTCTTCCGCCTTGAGCGCTTCCCAGTTGCGCAAGACGTCAGACGAAGTTTCGGCCTTCACGTCGCCAAAGACGTGAGGATGCCGATCGACGAGTTTGTTGGACAGACGGTCGAGCACGTCATCGATGGAAAAGGTCTTATCCTCCTTCGCCATCTGGGAGTAGAAGAGCACCTGTAAGAGCAGATCACCCAGTTCCCCTGGCAGCTCCGACCAGTCGCGATTGTCGATGGCTTCGAGGACTTCGTAGGTTTCTTCCAGGGTGTAGGGCTTGATCGAATCAAAGGTCTGCTCGCGGTCCCAGGGACATCCGCCCGGCCCGCGCAGCCGCGCCATGATCGACACCGCTCTCTCGAAACGCTCTCCAGTCGTTGACATGGATGCAAACACTGTAAATGAGGGGTGCGAGGAGGAGCAATGACGGGTTCTGAAATCCAGACGGCCAAGATTAAAGGACGGTTAATCCGGAATGCCAGTAACGTTACCCGAATCTGGACGGTTACCCGGTTGCACTCTCGTGATCTTCCTGAAACCCTTGTCTGGAGCGACTCTGGAAGGGAGGCGAGTGTCAGGAATCGTGTCTTCGGCGCTGGCATCCAAGAGCACATGAACTTCCCCGGACCAACCCGGCGATGGCTGGAAGGCGAACGCTTTCAGGTCATCGTGATCGGTGGCGGCATCAATGGCGTTGCCATCGCGCGCCAGTGCGCCCGCGCCGGGAAGCGCACGCTGCTGCTGGAACAGCACGATTTCGCGGCTGGGACAACCAGCCGCTCCACACGAATTATTCATGGCGGACTGCGCTACCTCGAGCATGGGGAAATCGGATTGGTCCGCGAAGCCTTGCGCGAGCGCCAACGATTGCTGCGCGAGCGGCCGCACCTGACTCATCCCGTACATTTTCTTCTGGCCCTCGATCAGAAAAGCAAGCGCAGCGCGATGAGCATACGCGCGGGCCTGTGGCTCTACGGACGCATGGGCGGGACGCATCTTGGCGCCGAGCACAACCAGATGGATCAACTGAAGCTCGAGCGGCTGCTCGATTCTGGACGGAAATGGTCGACTTTCAGCTTCGAAGATGCGCAGTGCGAATTCCCCGAGCGCCTGGTTGCCGAGTGGCTCACCGAAGCCATCGAAGCGGGAGCCGTTGCCCGCAATCATACGCAGGTGCTTGCCGTTGACGTGCGCCACGGTCGCGCAACCGGCGTGCTGCTGCGCGATTTGCTCAGCGGGAAGGAAGAGCGCGTAGAAGGAACGTGGATCGTCAACGCCACCGGCCCGTGGGCCGATCGCCTGTGCCAGCGTTCGCGCGTCGAAACAAAAAATCCCATGGTGGGGGGCGTTCGCGGATCGCACATCGTGCTTCCACGATTTGCGGGAGCACCCGATGCGGCCGTCTACGCTGAAGCCACCGACGGACGTCCCATCTTCGTCATTCCCTGGAACGATCAAGTACTGGTCGGAACCACCGAAGTGCCCGATGCCGGCGACCCCGCCAAGACGCAGCCATCGAGCGAAGAAATCGAATACTTGCTGCGATCATTCCTGCATCTGTTTCCCAAGGTGAAGATCTCCGCGCAAGATATCCGCTACTCATTCGCGGGAGTGCGTCCGCTACCCTTCTCACCTAAAGCGGACATGTCCTCGGTGAGCCGCAAACATTTTATTCACGACCACAAAGACGACGGCGCCGCTAACATGGTTTCGATCATCGGCGGCAAGCTGACGACAGCGGCGGAGCTGGCGCGGCAATGCGCGGCCTATCTCGGAATCAAGTCGACTGTGTCTGCGACCGTGGCGATGGGGGAGAGTGAAGATCTGGATCCGATGCTCGATCAATGGGTACTGCAAATCGCGCAGGCTGGGGGAATCAGCGAGAGTTCCGCTCGTGCCGTGGTCGAATGGCACGGCAAGCGTTCCCTGAACATCGCGCGCATGGCCCTAAGCAGTGCTGAGATGCGCGCGCCGCTGTGTCCCCACAGCGAGCATATCGTGGCCGAGGTGGCCGACGCTTTTAACAGCGAATGCGCCGCTACCCTGGCCGATGTTTTGTTGCGCCGCGTGCCGGTCGCTTTGGGCAGTTGCTGGTCGCAAGCCTGCAGCCGCGACGCCGCATTGCGCATCGCGACGGTTATGGGATGGAACGAAGGACAAACGGCGGCAGAGTTGGAAGGCTTTGAAAATGAACGCGCCGCTTTCTTGCGCAAACCCTCGCGTGGCGGAGAGTTTCTCGAAGCTGCCGCTGACTAGCCGCCGCCATTTTTTTGCGAATGTCTCTGCGCCTTTGCGGAAGCCTGCTTGACGCGCTTCGCCGGGGGCATCTCGGATCTATCGCCTTGCCGGGATAGCGTCCGCGCCAGCAGTCCTGGATCATCGGAAATAATTCCGTCGACTTCCCAAGCGGCAAGGCGGCGCATGATCTCGGGTTTGTTCACCGTCCAAACCAACAGCTTTCTTCCCGCGTCGTGGATCTTCTCTACTAGATCTTCGCGAACCACCGATTGCGCAAGAATCATGTAATCCACGGGCAGTTCGAATCCGCGCCGCAGTTGCAAAGGCTTTTCGCAAATGATCCCTAGAGGAATGCCGCTGCGGCGAGCACGCAATTCGAGAACGACAGAAGGCAGAAAAGATGAGACCACGTAACCGCGTTCGGGCCCGTAATCCCGTAAAAGCTGAAGCACCTCCCGTTCCATGCCTTCGACTTTGAGTTCGATATCGAGAAAACCGCGGGCGCCGTACTTCCTCAAGACCTCGGAGAGCAGCGGAAGATTCGCGAGGCGCGATCGACGCGCTTTCGCGACCGTGACTCCGCGGTACTTTGGATCATGAATTGTCACCAGGGAGCCGTCCGCTGTGGCGCGGACATCGAACTCAAACCCATCGCATCCCTGGGTCAGCGCCGCGTCAAAAGCGGCAAAAGAATTCTCCGGGGCCGTGCGGAGTACACGAATACCTCTGTGGCCGAGGAGGAGGGGAGGCGCTGCCATTTTGCGGTTTCATTCTACGTCTCTTGCGCACGGACGTAACATGAAAAGTGCGCGACGACAATTTCCCGAGGCCCAGATTGAAAATACTCTTGTTCTGGAATAACTAATCGAGATCGATTTCGCGGATCGGACGGCCAGTATCGGGAGTCTCTTTGGCTTTCTTGACAGCCTCTTGAAACTTCTTTTCGAGCAGATCTGACGCGTTTTTTTGAGCTTCAACCGATTGACGGAAGATGGAGTCGCGGCGGCTGTCCTGTTCCTTCATGGCGCGCGCCGCCTCTTCCATGTCGTTGAAGGTTTTCGGCTTTACTACGGCGGTGTGTGCGATTATCGCCTGAATTGCGGGATCCACCTTCAGCAGCGCGTTGCAGCACGGGCAGGTCACCTCGAAGGCTGGAGCATTCTTCCCCATGCCGAAATGATACTCCAAACGTTCAGCGGGGGGCCAACTTGATCGGCAGGACGTGGAAAACGTAGAGCATTTCCCATCCGAGTAAAGTGATCGACATGATCACCACCATGATGGCAAGGGTCTCTCCAAAACTCAGGCGATTGCGGTTGGGCTCAAAACGCCGCCCCACCAGCGCGAGAATATTGAGGGTGGCGAAGCCGAAGACGGCGATCCAGAGCAGGTTATAGGCACTGCTTTTCTTATCCCATGATTCCGAGACCCAGGCAGCTTGCAAGCCGATGAGGCGAAGCATCCATAGCGCGAGCACGTTGCCATAAATGGCCATCGGTTTTGCCGGTAGCGTCATCGTTCACTTGGAATCGCCGGAGCCCGAAAAGTTGCCCAAAACCTTACGATATTACCTTTTTCCTTGAACGAAGTCAGCGCAAGGGGTTAACTCCGAAGGACCTAGAGTCAGAGCATGGGGCCATTTTGATGAGGTAGAATGGCCCTCCGATGAAATGGATGATCCCCCTCCTGCTCGCCACTGCAGCGATTCTTTCCGGCGCCCAGCAAAAAACTCCGTCGACTCTCAGGGGCAATTTAAAGGCTCCCGGACTGAAACAACCGGTGGAAGTGCTGCGCGATCGCTGGGGAGTGGCTCACATTTATGCGAAGAACCAGCACGACCTGTTTTTCGCGCAGGGTTTTGTGGCCGCTGAGGACCGTTTGTTTCAAATGGAATTGTGGAAGCGCTCGGGTCAGGGACGTCTGGGGGAAATCCTCGGCCCTTCGGCCCTTCTTCGCGACGTCAATGCTCGCCTCCTGCGCTATCGCGGTGACATGAAAGTGGAGTACGAAAGCTACTCGCCCGATACGAAGGAGATTCTTGAGGCTTTCACTGAAGGTATTAACGCCTTCATCGCGAGCCGCGCCGGCAATCTGCCACTCGAATTTCAGATCGCCGGGTTCAAACCGGAGCCGTGGAAGCCAGAGGATTGCCTGAATCGCATGGCCGCCTTCTCCATGACCGGCAATTCGTGGGATGAACTCCAGCATGCGCAGGCCATTGCTGCCGTGGGAACAGAAAAAGCTTCGCAGCTATTCGACTTCGATCCCGCTGTTACGCTCGACCCGGTCCCGGGCATAGAGTTTGCGGGGCTGTCTCCCGCTTTGCTGCGCAATCTTGTGGGCAGCGATACGCGCATCGAATTCCCGACATATCTGCTGGAAGGAAGCAACAACTGGACGGTCGCTGGTTCGCTGACCAAGACCGGCAAGCCGCTGTTGGCCAACGACCCCCATCGCGTGATCGCCGAGCCTTCGCTGCGCTATATCGTGCACCTAATGGCTCCGGGATGGGACGTGATTGGCGCCGGCGAACCCGGTCTTCCCGGGGTTGCGCTGGGACACAACCAGCACATCGCCTGGGGCTTCACCATCTTCGGTCTCGACCAGCAGGATCTTTACCTCGAGGAACTGAATCCGTCTGATCCCACGCAATACAAGACCGATCACGGCTGGGAGAAGATGCGGATTGAAAAGGAAACCTTCGCCATCCGGGGAGGCCCGGATGCGAGCGTTGACTTGAAGTTCACTCGTCATGGGCCGGTGCTCTGGTCCGACGGCAAGCGTGCATTGGCCTTGCATTGGGTGGGGGCGGAACCGGGAACCGCGGGCTATTTGGGATCTCTGGCGGTCGATCGCGCGCAGAACTGGCAGGAGTTTGAAGCTGCCATGCCGCGATGGAAAGTGCCGTCAGAGAACATCGTGTATGCCGATAACAACGGCAACATCGGAGAGCATTCCATCGGCCTCGCTCCGTTGCGTAAGAATTGGACCGGGCTGCTTCCGGTGCCGGGTGCGGGTGGATTTGAGTGGTCAGGGTTTGTTCCGGCTTCGGAGCTGCCGCACTCGTTCAATCCGACGGCGGGATTTATTGCCAGCGCGAATCACAAGATTATTCCGGACAACTATCCCTACAGGGTCGGCTATCAATGGGCACCCGGATTCCGTATTCAACGGATCACCAGCGTTCTCGCGGGCGCTCGCGATTCCGGCCATAAGCTGGATTTGGAAGATATGGGCAAGCTACAAACCGACGTGGTCTCGCTTCCCGCACGACAACTCATGGACTTTTTACGCAAGGCGGTCGGAACCGCGCCGGATTCCTCGGCTCAACTGCTGCTGCAGTGGGATGATGTGGTCACGCGCGAGTCGGCGGCTGCGGCTCTGTATGAAATCTGGCTGGGCGAGACGACCCGAGGGGTGATCCATAAAGCTGCTCCCAAGAGCCTGTGGAGTCTGCTCGATTCCCAGTGGACTCCGGCGACCCTATTGCGGGTACTCGCGAATCCGCAGATATTTGGAATGACTGCGGCCGACGGCGACCAGATTCTGCTCGACAGCCTGAAAACCGCGACCGCGAGACTCACTCAACTCGAAGGCCCTGATTCCGCGAAGTGGGCCTGGGGAAAATTGCACGTAGTAAGATTTCGGCATCCTGTCGATCGCGCGGCAGATTCAGGAGCAGGCTTCGATCTCGGCCCAGTGCCGCGTCCTGGAGACTCTTACACAGTGAACGCAACCGAATATTTCGACGATTCGTTTGAACAAGTTTCCGGCGCCAGTTATCGCGAGATTCTGGATACCGCCGATTGGGACCAATCGCTCGCTGTGAACACACCCGGCCAGAGCGGGGAACGCGGAAGCAAGCACTATTCGGATCTGCTGCCGCTTTGGGATCACGGACAATACTTTCCACTGTCGTACACGCGCGAAGCGGTGGAAAAGGTGACGACCGACCGTCTTGAGTTGGAACCTTGAAGAATCAGATTCGTTGGCTGTCGGATTTAAGGCATACCTCAGGGGCTAAAGCCCTCGCGAACCTTGCCCCAGCGGCACGACTTGAAGTCGTGCCCTTCCCGTTTATTTCCGCCACAGAATTTTGTGCAGCAGAGAGACGTGGCGAAGCTGCGTCTCTACATAGAGGGCACTCTCCTCTTACAATGTGCGTATGACCCGCAGGCCGACTGTTATTTTCTTCGATGTTGGCAATACTCTTCTGTTTCCCAATCGCGACGTGATTCTCGCCCCTCTTCGCGCTCGCGGAGTTGAGCCAACGCTTGCGCAATGGCACGGCATCGAGCGCAAGACTAAGAAAGAGTTCGATTCACAAATGCGCACCGGAACCGTCGATCACGGATTCTGGCATCTCTTCTACTTCCACTTGCTCGCCGAACTTGGCATCGATGATGACGCTCTGCAAAACCAACTCACCGACAGCACTCGCATTTCCGCCAACTGGTGCATCATTCCGCCGGGAACGCGCGAGATTCTTGAACGGATCGGGCGTCGATACCAAATCGCGGTCATCTCGAATGCCGATGGCAAGATCGAGGATGTGCTCACCGTGTGCGGCATTGCCGATTGCTTCCGAACGATTACTGACTCGGGAATTGTTGGATACGAGAAGCCTCACCCCGCCATTTTCGAAGCTGCTCTGCGCGGGTTGAAGGCGTTGCCGGAAGAAAGCCTCTACGTCGGCGACGGCTATGCCGTCGACTACGTTGGGGCGACCAATGCGGGTATGCAGGCCATGCTGCTCGATGTCTCAGGCGCATATCGCGACACCAGTTACGCGCGCGTGGAATCACTGAAAGAATTGGAAGAACAATTAGAGTAGCGCCGGCGTCCTCGCCGGCCACGGAAGGCTCAAAGAGAAATCACTTGATGATCGAGGCAGTCGGTGTGAATGGTCTGGTATAAACCGCGCATAAATTCCGGTCCATGCGCAGACACAAAATAAATTCCCGCGACCTCGCGTTCCTGCAGGCTCTTATTGGGATAAAGAGCATTGCCGAGCAACTCGGCGTGCCGCGATAAAACTTCGTTGCGCCGTAACTCAGCACGGCCAGCCCGAGACCTCAATTTGTTGAGCTGATATTGCATTTTCGAACCGGCACGGGTCGCCGATTCCACCAGGGTCGGATCCAGGCGGCCAAGCGCTCCTCGAATAGACGAAAGTGATTCCGTCACTGCAGTGTCCGCTTGATCGAACGCACTCTGAATTTCCTGAGGCAGCACCCTGACGGCGAGCCGCTCCCGCAGGCGCTCCGTTCCGCCGAAAAGTTCGGGCAGCGAAAGATGGTAACGCTCAAGTAACTTCTGAGCTTTTGCCTCTATCACGCTGGCACTAAACCTTGGAAGTACTGGCGTTACGCGCCCCAGCAGAGCCTGATATACGACCGCACCCTGGGCAAAGTAAGCGACCTCAGCGGCGCCACCCGTATAGGCCAAGGTAGGCAGCAGGCAATCTTGCATCACCGGACGCAGCAGAACATTGGCGCTGAAATTTTCTGGCGCGGTATCGATCTGCCGCAGCAGTTCAGCCTGCGGAACTTTCTGCTCTCCGATCAAGAAGACTGCTTCCGCCCCGTTGGCTTTGCGATGGATGGGTGTGCGCACGCCATCGCGGATTACGAACAGCAAAGTCGAAGAGGGAGTAACTTTGACCTGCTGGTGATATCCCGCGCTCTCTAAAGCCTTGCCCCGTGCCAGCAGCGCATCGTCGAGTACCGTGGCGCGCTCGATTGCGGCTCGAAAAATGGGCTTCGCGATCTGGTGAAACTCCGCATCCATGGGATCGAGCAGCACCACGCCCCAATGGGCGAACAGGCGCGCAAACAGTTTTGCGAAAGCGCTGCCGAAGGTCTCACCCGGACGATAGGACTCGCGTAAAAACGTGGCGACCTCGGTCTCCCCGAGCAATCCAACAGCTTCGGAGACAGCGACTTCAATCTCGCGCCCAAACGCAATTTGTCCTACGGGAGCATCGGCGATACTGTGAGTGGACAGACTGATTGTGTGCAGTTCCGCATTCGCTCCCGGGATCGAAACATGGTTCACTTCGGCGAGGTCGTGATCTTCGGTCGCCAACCAGAACACGGGCACCGCGTCCACCCCGGCCCGCGTCGCCTGCTCGGCGAGTTTCACCGCAGTGAGAGCTTTGTAAATCGAGAACGCCGGCCCTCCGAATAGCACTACCTGCTGACCGGTTACGACAGCGGACGCCCCGGCCCGGAAGCGGGCGATGTTTTCGAGCGCCTTCTCCGACGCTCCCCAGGACCGGTTCTGTCGCTCAAGAATGGAGGCTACGCGCTGGCGCCGCTCGGAGTCGTAGCGAATCTTCCCGGCTTCATCCTTCACCCATTCGCCAAAGTTCGCCGACCGGGGATAAAAAGGCTGAATTTTCGGGGAATTGGAAACAAAGTCTGAAAACAGCCTGGTGGTGTGGGGAATCTGGCTGAACGGAAGACACTGCGCCTTCACCGGCAACACCCCCGACAGATCCTGGTAACCCAATTCATGCCACCATCCCGCTTATATTCTACAGGCACGCAGCTAGATCAGATGTAGGACGCTTCCTGGGGATGCAAAGTTAGCAGGGCACGCGGGCAAACTTCGCACGCCAAGCGAACACGAGGGTTGGGCATATACCGCCTTGAAAGAATACAATCCCTCCATGAATCTTCGCGGGCTTTCGCGCTGGGCCTGCAGTACCACTCTGCTTGTGCTCCTCTTTTCCAGCGATCTTTTTCCGCAGAGTGAGGCCCCGAAATTCAGTTCACGCTCTGAGCTGGTCCTTGTGCCAGCGGTAGTGACTGACAAGTCGGGCAAGCACATCTCCAACCTGACGAAGGACGACTTCGTCGTTCTGGAAGACGGCAAGCCCCAGAAGGTCGCCGTCTTTGAAGAACTCAAAACCTCGGCCACTCGAGTGCAACGCAGCTCTGTGCCCGCCGGGCACTTCAGCAATGTGCTTGAGACCGACAGCCGCCCCAAGCGTCTTGTGATCGTCGCGCTCGACGTGATTAACACTCCGATCTTGCTGCAGACGAGTGCCAGAATGGAGTTGCTGAAGTTCCTGGCGCAATCGCTCGATCCCGGCGAGCCAACCGAACTGGTGATTATTGGGCGCAATGGGTTAACGGTGGTGCATGACTTCACCGGGGATCCGGCTGTGCTGGCAGAGGCCCTGAAGCGGCTCACTGGTACCAGTCCCTCGTTGGCAGAAGTACAGTCGGCATCGCAGGGACCTCCTCCCGGGGATCCTCTCTCGGGGATACTCCGTATGCTTGCCCACATGGAAAACGAAGACAAAGCCAGGATGGAGGCCTTCGATCGCCATGCCGCCATATTGGCGACGCTGGCGGCCTTTCAGCACATCGCCGCTTCGGTTGCTGGAATTCCCGGTCGGAAAGCGCTGCTGTGGGTTAGTTCCGGGTTTCCCTTCTCCATCTCGCAAACCGACACTGCGCCAGCGCTGGGTTCGGTCATCGATTCCTACGAGCGCACCTGGAGAATGCTCAACCAGGCGCAGGTTGCGGTTTATCCCATTGATGTGCGCTATCTGACGAATCCCAAATTCCACGGCGTAGACGAGCCCGGAACCAAGCACCTGCCATGGGAACCAACCGGCGATGATCCTTACACCGACATCCTGATGCGCGATGATAAAGAGCAACAGGAGATTCTGACGACTCTGCAGAATTTCGCAGACGCCACCGGCGGTCGCGCTTTTTTCGACTCGAATGATTTGCAGCGTGGCTTCCGCGAAGCGGTCGAGGATAATTCCGACTACTACATGCTTGGCTACTACTTAAATCGCCAGGGCAAGAAGCCCGGATGGCGCAAGTTGCAAGTCAAGGTCGAGCAAAAAGGAATGGTCGTGCGCGCGCGCAATACATTTCTTCTAACCAACGGCGTGCTAAGCGGCGGCGTGGAACGCGAGGACTTGGGGGTGGCCTTGCAGTCCCCTGTTGACTTCACCGCGATTCCGATCCAGGGCAAGTGGACGGAGGTCTCTGCCGAAAAGAAAAAAGCGTCATTCGAGTTGATCCTGCCCCCAGGCTTCGCTGAAATCGCAGAAGACGATGGCAATCATATGAAAGTAGAGTTTGTGGTCGAAGCCAGGATGGAGGGCGCGAATCCCGTACGCATCGGGCAGACGGTCGACGTCCATCTTGATGCCAAGGGCCTGGAGCAAATCCGCAGTAACGGGATGACCTATCACAACTCCCTGAAACTGCCTGCCGGAGACTACAGCATTCGCTTCGTGGTGCTCGACGCTATCAGCGGAAGGGTCGGCAGCGCCTCTTCTGCCTTGAAACTGCAGTAGCGCGTCTTCTGAAGCCCGACGCCCGAAGCCCGGTTTCGTGGTACTTCCGTACCCTCGTCCGCATCCAATAGACAGTTTGACTTCCCATCAGGCGAGCCCTAGATTGGAAGTGGATCTTTACAGGCCAATCCCACCAGTGGGGGCGTCACGGCTTCGACGGAGATGCTTGCGGCCAAGAGGCATGCCGGGGTGCACACACCCGTAATCGTGAGCAAAATGATAATTGCCAATCAACAAATGGCATACGCAGCCTAATTAGTTAGGCAGCCGCTCTCCACCGCTTCGCCCTTGGGCGGTGAGCGAGCGTCACACAGGGGGCTGCTCTTCTCTGCTACGTCTGGGCAGGGAGGTTAAGATCACAGGCTAGCGGTAGGCGTTTCTTGTCCGTTCTGAGCGTCGCCCGCGAACGTCCCAGGGTAATGCCTGGGGCATGAACGCGAATAAGCATGTAGTCTCTTGACCAGTAACATTTTCGGACGCGGGTTCAACTCCCGCCGCCTCCACCAATTTTTCCCTCCTGCATTTGCCAACCGTCTTCTGATTATTGACAATCCCCCAGATGCTTCGCTTCTCTGACGCCACTCCTGCGCAACGCCGTACTTTGCTCGCGGCTTCGCTGGGGTGGATGCTCGATGCGTTCGACACCATGCTTTACGCGCTGGTGCTGACGCACGTCATGCGCGATCTGGGGATGACCAAGTCCACCGGCGGCCTGCTGAACACGCTGACCCTTCTGGCCTCGGGCATCGGAGGCGTAGCGTTCGGATTTCTGGCCGACCGCATCGGACGCAAGCGCGCGCTGATGTTGAGCATCATCACCTATTCTGTCTGCTCGTTCGCCTCCGGCCTCTCGACTTCGATTTTCATGCTGGCCGTGTTCCGCTTCATTCTGGGGCTGGGCATGGGCGGCGAATGGAATACCGGAGCGACGCTGGTCGCCGAAACCTGGCCCACGGAATTGCGGGCGAAGGCCATCTCGATCGTGCAAAGCTCATGGGCCGTCGGTTACGCGCTCGCTGCGCTGGTTGCTGGAGTGGTGCTGCAGTTCTCGAACTGGCGAGTCGTATTCTTCGTCGGAATCTTTCCTGCGCTGATCACTTTGTGGATTCAGAAAGACGTTCCGGAATCGAGGATGTGGAAAGAGCAGGAAGCAGTGGCGAAAGCGCCATTCAGCCAGATCTTCCGAGCGCCTTACACCAAATCTACTTTCGCCCTGCTCTTCTTGAATTTCTTCTGCCTGTTCGCGTGGTGGGGACTGTTCACCTGGATTCCTCCATATCTTTCGTTGCCGCTTGAACAAGGCGGACGTGGCTTCGGCATCATGCAGACCACTTCTCTTCTGCTCGTCCTGAATCTCGTAGGCATGCTGCCCGGCTACCTCAGCTTCGGATGGGTCGCCGACTTCCTGGGACGCCGCAAGGCCTTCGTTACTTACACGCTGATCGCGGCGGCTCTGGTTCCGCTCTACGCCATGGCGCGGCATCCGTGGGCTCTGCTTGTGGTCGGAACTGTGCTTGCTTTCTTTGGCACTGGATATTTCTCGGGCTCGGGGCTCATTGGCAGCGAGATCTTCCCCACCAGTGTGCGCGCCCGCGCTCTCGGCTTCACCTACAACGGAGCGCGTGCCATGAGTTCGGTCGCGCCCTTTGTCATCGGACGCGTCGGGCAGACGAAGGGATTGAGTTGGGCATTCTTTCTCTGCGCAGGAGGGTTCCTGCTCGCGGCGTTTTGTGCGACACAGTTGCCGGAGACCAAGGGAAAAGAGCTAACGTGATGAAGGATGGACGTCCCCGCCCATCAGCCGGGGCGGCAGATGATTGTGCCGCCAGCAGCCGAAGAGGGAGGACGCATCGCTCATCAGGCTCCCAAAATCGCCGGTGTAAACAGGTTACGTCAGAAATCATACAGGCGCGGTGATCAGAACATATAATTCGGCGCAATGACTCAAATGAGCCAACGAACTCGAGACTGGTTAATGGTCATTGTTACAAACGTGACCGCTGCGTTTTGGCTGTTCTGGCACGGCAGAGGAGAGATCAGTGGCGAAACAACACTTAAAGCCACACCGATTGTATTCCTCATTCTCAATGCGGTTCTCCTAACTAGCATCCTAGCCAAGAACCGCCGCCTTCAGCTAACAACGCCCACCCGACTTGTCGTCACTGCAGTAATTCTGGCCTTGGGAGCGAGCTGTTGCCTCTGGGCCGCTCTGCATAAAGACCTAGATTTCAGCCATGAAATCTTGAACGAGGCGGTTTCATCGACGCCTGTCAGCGCCATTAGGCCTGAGAGTAGAGCTATCTTGGTGCAGCTATTACGGACGAGACTTCAAAACAGTCGTGAGCAAACCGCTGCCGCTTCTCGGCTCAAGCCCATAACGCCAGCGCTCTATTCCGCCGAGTCGTTTGAGAATGAGAACGTCATCCAGTCAGTCAAGAGCCAAGTGGAAACGGCTGCGTCTTTCGACCTCAGTTATGCCGACAAGCAGCAAGCGGCCATGAATGAGTTTCGGGCAAGAATGTCTAAAGTCGATCCCGCATACTTGGAGTCGTTTGAGGCGGAACGAAAGGAAGCTAATGAGGAGTTTGCGAAAGCATCATCACAGGAAAAACAGTGGCTTGAGGCGACCACCGCTCTCTACGATTTCGCCGCCGCGAATCATGGAATGATGGGGTTGAAAGGTAATCAACTGTTCTTTTCAGATTCCAGCGTCAAAGCAAGCTTTGAGGGTAAGAAAGAGCGTGCTATTGACCTTCTGAATCAGCTTCAGGCCTCTGAAAAAGAAGAGGAAAAGCGGCAAGAAAAGGCAATGCCTGATGTCCCGCTTTCAAAATTGGGGCTCAGGAATCAATAAGCCAATTGTTTCACTGATGAAAACTCGCCATTACACTCCTTGACCCGGTCTTTTGGCAGCTACGATCTAACCCGTTATTGGCTCTTTGGAACCACCCCGTCCCCACGTCACGGCTATCGCAAATCACCAACACCGCCGACAGCCGACGGGCGGGCGACGCCTTCCTCCATCGTTTCGAATTTGCTTACTCGATCGGCTCGACCACCGTCCCTGGCGACTTCCCGTCCGGCATCTGCACCACCAGCGTCGCCGCCAGCACCAGCACAATTCCCACCGTCTGCAAGGGACGCATGACTTCTCCCAGCGCAATCGGCCGCGAGCACAGATCGAGAACACCGGCTCCAGGCAGCTCACAACGATTGCTCGCGTCGGTTCCAAATGCTGCAGTCCCGCGAAGTATAAAGAGAACGGCACCAGCACCGACACCAGCGAGAAGACCATCAGAAACATCCATTCGGCGCTGGAATAATGCGCTGCCGCGATCTTCCACGGAGGATTCACGATGATCCAGAACAACGCTGTGCTCCCCGTTACGTACAGAAGCACGGTCCAACGGTCGTAGCGCTCGAGGAGGCTGTGTCCGGCGACGTTGTAGAAGGCGAACGAGAATGCCGCCAACATCGCGGCAATCACACCAACTGTGTCGAGGCGCACGCTGCCCGATCCGACAATGCCGATGACCAGAACGATTCCCGTCAATGCCAGCGCTACCGCAACCACGCGTTGCGCCGTGGCCCGCTGCAATCCGCGGATCACCATGTACAACAGCACCCACACCGGTGCCGTGTATTGCACGATGATGGCAATCGCTACGTTGGTTCGTTGAATCGCCAGGTAGTAAAAGTAATTCGAGGCCGCGACGCCCAGCACTCCCAGAAGCATCAGGCGGCCTATGTCGGCACTGGGCAGGCGCAGTCGACGTGGTCCACGGCTCAGAAACAGCACTGGCAGCAAGACGAAGAACGAAAGCGTGGTGCGGCTCTGCGAAAGAATCAGCGGATCGATCGGCTGCAACGACGCGCTGGAAAGAAGACGCCCGGTAAAGGCGGCGCGTCCCAACGTCGCTGACACGCCCCACATGAAGGTGGCAGCGGCGATGTAGAAATATCCGCGAGCGGGATGGGCTCTAGGAGCCAAGGATTTGGTCGAGCCGTTGGGGATCGAATCCCACCATGATTTCCTCCCCAATTACCAGGGTGGGCGTGGAACGGCTGCCATATTTATAAACCAGATCCTGAATCGCGGAGGGATCGCGGCGAATATCGCGCTCCTCGAAAGCAATTCCTCTCGCCGAGAGGTAGGCCGTGGCGACGTGGCAAGGCGGTCAACCCGGCTGGGTAAACACGATGATTTTCTTGTCAGATTCCATTATCACCTTGTAGAGACATAGCTCAGCTATGTCTCTCTATCCGCGCAACGAAGACGCAGCAAAGCTGCGTCTCTACAACGCCGGCCACCGGCGACCTATTCTACATATTCGATCTCGTAGCTGATCTTCGCGGTCTTGCGCAGCATGGCGGCTACCGAGCAGTACTTATCTTCGGAAAGTTTCACCGCATCTTCGACAGCTTTATGTGAGACTTTCCCGCGCACGCGATAGACGAGATGTATTTCCGTGTAAACGGCCGGCGGATCAGTTGCCCTTTCCGCTTTGGCGAGCACTTCGAGGCCTTCGAGCGGCTCGCGCTTTTTGCGGAGAATGCTGACCACATCGAATCCAGTGCAACCGCTCAAGGCTATCAAGACCAATTCGATCGGACTCGCCGCCGATTTTTTGTCGCCGTCCATGAGGACGGCGTGCCCGCTAGTCGCTTCCCCAACGAACTGCTGTCCAATCGTCCACAGCGCTTTGGCTTCCGTCATGACGCTCCCGTTGCGAGGAATAATTTATGAAACAAGAGTTTCGATTTCCAACTGCCCATTGCCGATTCTTTCTTTCGCCGTGGCTTAGGAGGACTCGCGTTAGCGCCTATTGTCGGTGCTCGGCTCGGGATGAATCAGCACGCGAAATAGTTCCGGCGCTTCCTGTTTGAAGCGGATTTCGAGATCTGTCTGAATGTCGTGAACGCGGGTGAGCGGCAGATCATCGGACATTGTGCAATGGCACGATACATACAGTCGTCCGCGCACGCGCTTGAATTGAAAATCGTGAGTGTCGAGCACTTCGGGAAACTCTCCGGCAATCTTCTTCAACTTCTTCTCGAGCGCCGCGTCGCGCACAATCTCGTCGCCCGTCTCAATCGTTGCCGGCTCGCTTTCAATGTGCGTGAGGATCGACGAGATTTCCGGCACGTCGCTCTTCATCTCCGATTCCAGCACAGTAACCCGGTCATGGGCGTCTTTCAGGCTCAATCGCTCATCGAGTTCAAGGTGCTGCTCCACGTGCAACTGTCCGTTCAGGTCCTGCACGCTGACGTCGTGAACGTTAAAGTTGTTGCGGGTTGCAACCGCACGAATCCGGTCAAAGATGTTTTCTGTGTTCACAGCGCGGGGAATGGAATGCACCACCACGTCGGCGTTGGGCAGCACTCCGTGTACCGCGTCGGTTACCGCTTCCGCCACTTGTTCGGAACGCTGGAAAGTCACGTTTCGTGCCAACCCGATCGACAGATCGGCGAAGTAGCGGTTCCCTGCCCGCCGTATTCGCACCCGATCCACTTCCAGCAACCCTTCCACTCCCGATACCGCGGCGATAATATTGCTGCGCACACCCGAAGGGGCCGCGTCGAGTAAGGCGTCGATCGTTTTGCGCGCCAGCCTCGAACTGACCCAGGTCACGACGCCGGCCACGAACAGCGCCGCCACGGGATCGGCGTTGCGGAGCCATGCAATCCCAAAAATTCGGCCCAATAAGACCAGAAGCAGGCCTACGACCACCACGCCGCTCGACCAGATATCTGTAGAAAAATGTAGTGCGTCGGCTTCAAGCGCCTGACTATCGTATTTATTGGCGATCCGTCCCAGGGCCCGGGAACGCCACCAATCCACTGCCATCGAGATGAACATCACGGCAAACGCGGCCCCGCTCGGCTCAATCTCCACGTGTTGGTAGAAAAGGCGCTTTATCGCCTCATAAACAATCCAAACGCAAGTCAATAGCAGCAATCCGGTTTCAAGAAACGCGGAAAAGTTTTCGACTTTGCCGTGACCGTATTGGTGGTCCACATCGGCGGGTTTGTCGGATACACGGACGGAAAAGAAGGTTATAATAGCGGCGATCAGATCCAGCCCGGAGTGGGCTGCTTCCGAAAGAATGCCAAGGCTGCCGGTAGTCACACCGACGACAATCTTGAGTGTGGTGATGGCGATGGCCGCCAGCACGGAGTTGCCTGCCACGGCTCGCTTCTCCGCACGCATAGACTCGGAGCTGTAGACCGCTGGCGTCGCCGGCATGGGCGCATTATCGCTGTTCAACACTGTGTCCGCCAAGTCTCTCCCCTTGCGGACTGGCTGTGACGGGAGCCGCCGCCGCTCTGTGCTAGGATTTTCAGTTACTTCGAACTCTTCTGGAGGAATTCCAATTATGACGCATCGTGGGTTGGTATGTCTGCTTTTGCTCGGGGCCTCGGCCTTTGGGCAGGCAGCGAAGCCAACAGAACCAGCAGCCCCAGCCGCCGCTCAGATGACCGAGGATATGACGGCCAAAGCAGATCCATCGAAAGTCAGCCCAGACGCCGTCGTCATTACCATTCCCGGCATGTGCGCCAACCCTCCCGCTGACAAAAGCGCAGCCGGCGATTGCAAGACCACGATAACCAAGGCCGAATTTGAAAAACTCGTCAACGCCGTGGCCCCCACCATGCCGGCCGCAGGCCGCCGTCAACTTGCTGGCCGTTATGCCAGCGGTCTGATGATGGCTCATGAAGCCGAAACTATGGGACTCGACAAGGGCCCGAACTATGAAGAGATGATGAAGATCAGCCGCATCCAGGTATTGGCGCAGGAACTGCAGCGCTCGATGCAGGAGAAGGCCGATCAGGTTCCCGACAAAGATATCGAAGACTATTACAACAAGAACCAGGCGCAGTTCGAGGAAGCCAACCTGCATCGCCTGTTCATCCCCAAGAACAAGCAGATGGAGCCGCCCAAAGAAAAATTGAGCGACGAAGCCATGAAAGCGCGGCAAGACGCCGCCGAAGCATCGATGAAAGCGGTCGCCACGAAACTTCAGGCGCGCGCCGCGGCCGGAGAAGACTTCGACAAACTGCAAGGCGAAGCTTTCGAAGCCGCCGGACTCAAGGCAAAAGCACCGAACACCGACATGGGCAAGATTCGGCGCACCGCGTTGCCACCCGCGCACGCTGCTGCCTTCGACCTGAAGACCGGACAAGTTTCCATTCTGATTGTCGACGGTTCCGGTTTCTTCGTCTACAAGATGGGGGAACACGACACGGTTCCACTGGATAAGGCAAAGGACGAAATTCACAGCACCCTGCGTGCACAGCGTATGCAGGACTCCATGGAGGCCATGCAACAGGCCGCCCAGCCTACGTTGAACGACGACTACTTTGGCCCCGAGCAGGCAAATCCTGGCATGAGGCCCGGCATGGGACACCCCATGCCCGGGAAGATGCCCGGCAAAGCGCCCGCCACCACTCCACCGACTGAGCCGAAGTAATGTCGGGTACGAAGCCCACGGTCGTGGTCACCGGCATCGCCGGCAATCTCGGCCAGCGTTTGTTGCCGCAGTTGGCGGATTTTCAAGTCCTCGGGATTGACTTGAAACCGCCAACCGGCAGTTTCGCGGGACAATTCGTTTCCATGGATCTAGGTGAGGAAGCATCTTGCCGGGATCTGACGCTGCTCTTGAAAGAGTCTGGAGCATGCGCCGTCGTGCATCTCGCCTTCGTGATCGACCCGGTGCGTACCGGCGTGCTCGACGTCGATCGCATGTGGCACATCAATGTCGCCGGAACCGCCCGCGTGCTCGAAGCCATCACCGAAGCCAATCGCGACGGCGCCATCGTGCAAAAATTTGTCTTCCCCAGCAGCGTTGCTGCCTATGGTTCCGACCTTCCGGGTCCGGTCTCGGAAGACTTCCCTCTCGGCGCCCACACGCTGCCTTACGCCGTGCATAAGATGGAGTGTGATCGCGTGGTGCAACAGCGCGCGCCCTCACTGCGCGGGTGTAGCGCCTACATGCTGCGTCCGCATATTTTTGCCGGGGCCAGCGTGGAAAATTACTTGCTCGGGGCTTTTCGCGGAACTCCCAACGGCCGCTCGAAACGCGCAGAAAGAATGCGCAATGAGGGCCGGCGCCTCTCCTGCATGCTGCCGTATGGCAAGAAGTACGTCGACAACAAGATCCAATTCGTGCACATCGACGATGCGGCTCGACTGATAGCGCATCTCGTCCGCAAGTCCGAGCCCGAAGCCCAACGACTGACTATTTTGAATTTGGCTGGACGCGGCGAGCCCCTGACTTTCGGCCGCTGCATCGAAATGGCGCAAGCAAAGTTGGTGAGAGTTCCCGGAAAATCGGCCATGCGGATGGTGCTGCAGTTTCTCTGGAAATCGGGCGTCTCGGCGATTCCGCCGGAAGCGCTGCCCTACATGACCGGGGAATACACCATGAACACCGAGCGCCTGAAGAAATTTCTTGGACCGGAATACGAGAAAGTCATTCGCTACTCCATCGCCGACGCCTTCGCCGACAGCTTTGCTCACCAGTCGCAATCAATAGCCCAAGGCTCCGCCGCAGATTAATTTTTACCCATGTCATCCCGAGCGGAGCATGCAGATCGCGAAGCGATCCGCATGCGGAGTCGAGTGACCTTGCGTTCAGCCTCCCCCATACACCTCCGGATCCCCCAAGCTTCCTTTCGCCGGCAGGTGCCGCAGAAACACGACAATCTGCCAGATCTCATCATCGTCAAATATGCCGCTCGAAGCCGGCACCCGGAAGGAAATATTCCGTGATCGATCATCCACTTCAGTTGACCGTCGCTATAGTCCTGTATCTGCTTTGAAGCCATCTGACACGGGCGGTGACATGCGACCGGCAAGCGGGGACGCCGGTCCTGGATTTATTTCTTTAGAAACCGGGAATAAAGTCGCGCCTCGCCGGTTTACTCTATGGAGGTGGGGAAAGAGCGCGTGACAGCCGCGACGTTCGAAGAACTGGCCATGCCACTGTTTGACCAGCTCTACAACTTCGCCCACTGGCTGACGCGCGACCCGTCAGAGGCGGAGGATTTGGTGCAGGAAACCTACACCAAAGCGCTTCGCGGCTTCGCATCCTTCCAGCCGGGAAGCAACTTTCGCGCCTGGATGTATCGCATTTTGCGCAACACGTTCCTGACCTCGCGCACCGGTTTAGCGGCGAGCGCCACGGTTCCGTTGGATGAAGAGGACGACACGGCCATGCCGGTAGCCGCGGGCACGCCGGAGACCATCCTGATCGAGCGCACGCACGAACAGATATTGCAGAGTGCAATGGAAAACTTGCCGCTGCCTTACCGCGAGATCATTTTGTTGAATGAAGTAGAAGAAATGTCGTATCAGGAAATTGCCGAGGCGCTTTCGATCCCGATTGGAACCGTGATGTCCCGGCTATCGCGCGCGCGAAAAGCCTTACGAGAGATGCTGCAACAGAAGCTGAAAAGAAAATGACAGATTCCTGGGCCGAAAAACTCGATACTTATCTCGACGGAGAGCTTTCCTCGCAGGAGATGCTTGATCTCGATGCGCATCTGAAGACGTGCACCGATTGCGCCGCCGAGGTGCTGCATCGCGTGCAACTCAAGCGCTCGATCAAGACCGCGGGGAAGCGCTTCCAGCCGCGCCAAGAATTCCTCCGGCGAGTGCAGCGGCAGATCGCTACCCGCCCGAAGACCTCGCCATGGAGAATCTGGTCAATCGCCGCGACTGTGTTCGCCACGCTGCTCCTGGCGGGATGGCTCGTCACCTACTTCGGGCAAATGCGAATGCAGGAACGCCAGACCTACAGCGAGATCGCCGACTTGCACGTTGCGACACTCGCGAGCACTAATCCGGTCGACGTCATTTCTACGGACCGCCATACCGTGAAGCCGTGGTTCCAGGGAAAACTTCCCTTCACCTTCAACCTGCCGGAACTGCAGAACACCGATTTCACGTTAGTGGGAGGACGCGTCACATACCTTGGACAGGCTCCCGGAGCGCACTTGATCTATCAAGTGCGCAAGCATGAAATCTCCGTCTTTATCTTTCAGGATCGTGAACTCAGCGCGGGCTCGGGCGCCGACAAAAATCAATCGTTCAATCTTGAAACCTGGAGCGAGTCCGGCCTGCGCTACTTTGTCATCGGCGATGCCAATTCAGACGACATTAGGAAGCTGGGGGATCTGCTGAAAGCGGCAGGAAGATCGTAGGTGCTGGTTCTTATTGATTTCTTTGCGGCTTTCCCTTAGCGACCTTTGCGGTTAAAAGGTTTTGGTTGCGCTCTCCTGAACTAATCAGCGCGCACGATTATTCCACTGGCTCTACTTCTTCCCTCGGTACAACCCGGCAATCCCGAACGTGTAAGGAGTCCACGCCGCTTCCCGAAACCCCGCGCGCCGCATGCGTTCGAGCATCTCCTCCGGCTCCGGAAACCGCTCCACCGACGCCGGAAGATAAGCATACGGACCCTTGACTCCCGAAATCATCGATCCCACTGCTGGAAGCACGCGCTTGAAATAGATGCGATACAACTTCCCCATCACGCCCCGCGGCTCTCCGAAATCGAGAATGCCGCATTCCCCTCCGGGCTTCAGCATCCGCAGAATCTCGCGCAACCCCGCGTCGTAGTCCGCCAGATTGCGGAAGCCGAACGCCGAGGTGACCAGATCAAATCGCTGTTCACTGAAAGGCAGATGCAGCGCGTCGGCTTCAACCCAGCGCAACGACGTCCCCCGTCCCTTGAGATTGGCCCGTTGCAACATGGCATGAGAAAAGTCCCCGCCGACGATCTGTGCCGACTGACCGGCCCGGCGCCGCAACGCGAATGTCATATCTCCCGTGCCGCAGCAAAGATCGAGCACTTGCGCATCGGGACGCTGGAGTATCTCCGCAAAGCTCCGCGCCGCCCGTGCCCACCACAGGCGATCGACGTTGAATGAGAGCACGTGGTTCAGCAGGTCATAGCGCGGCGCGATGGACGTAAACATCTCGCGAATCGCGCGCGCAGCCGCATCCCGGTCCCGCACACCCTCAGGAGACGCACCAATCACAACGGATTTGCTTTGCTCACCCAATCAAATTTCCAATTGTCAATTGCCAATTCGCTCAAGGTTTTCAATTGGCAATTGAAAATTGGCAATCAATTTCTACCGGATAAGCTCTTCAACTCCGAAATCGCATCCAGCACGACCTTTTCCGGCACTCCCTTCACGATCTCCACTTGCCCGATCTCGCAGGGGAGCACGAAGTGCACGACACCGTCTTTCGTCTTTTTGTCGGCTTGCAAGCGTTTCAGCACATTCGTCGGCTTCACTCTGACTGGAGGCAACTCGCCCAGCCCCAGTACCGCGTCGGCGATTCGCCCAGCGTTCACGCTGCCCAGCTTGCCCATCGCCAGCGCGACGTTGGTCGCGGCCACCATTCCCCACGCCACCGCCTCTCCATGCAGAAATCCTCGATATGCCGTCTCGGCCTCAAGCGCGTGCCCAATCGTATGTCCGAAATTCAAAACCTGCCGCAGACCCGACTCTTTCTCGTCCGCCGCCACTACCACCGCTTTCTGTTTTACTGACTCAGCAATCACCCACTCGAGTGTTGCTGCATCCCGCTTCAGAATCTTGTCTTTCTCATCCTCAAACCGCCGAAACAATTCCGGACTCCCAATGACCCCGCACTTCAAGGCCTCATACAAGCCAGCGCGAAACTCGCGGTCTGGCAATGACGCCAGCACCGCGGGATCAATCAACACTGCCCGCGGCTGATGAAACGTGCCCAGCAGATTCTTGCCAGCCTTCAAATTGACGCCGGTCTTCCCGCCGATCGACGCATCCACCTGCGCCAGCACCGTTGTCGGAATCTGCACTACGCCGACGCCCCGCATGTAGAGTGACGCGAGCAATCCCGCAGTATCGCCGACCACGCCCCCGCCGAACGCGAGCAAGATAGAGTTGCGATCTGCGCCGTGCGCTGCCAGGTTCGATGCCAGCATTTCGACGGTCGCCAATTTCTTCGCCGGCTCGCCGTCCGCCATCTCGACGATCTTCGCCTCAATCCCCGCAGCCTTGAGCGACGTCATCAACGTCTTGCCCCATTTCCTGCGCACCGGCGGAACCGTCACCACAAACACACGTTCGTGGACATCTAACAATTCGCGCAGCCGGCCGCCCGCCTGCACCAGCAAGCCACTCTCGATCACCGCCTCATACGAACGCGGCTCGACCGCAATCTTCACTCGGATCATGAGCCTTCATCATAACGTAGCTCGGGGCCGACACTCCGACCCGCGCAGCGTGATACCATTTTTCTGCCTATGAAGTGTGCACCGCCAGAGACAGATTTTCTGGTCGTCGGCGCCGGAGTCGCGGGCCTGCGCGCCGCTATTGAACTCGCTCCCGCAGGGCGCGTCGTCGTTCTCGCCAAACGCGAAGTCTCCGATTCCGCCACCAACTATGCCCAGGGCGGTATCGCCGTCGCGCTCAGCGACGAAGACGAAATCAGCATCCACTTGCAAGACACGCTGGTCGCAGGAGACGGTCTCTGCAACGTCGCCGCCGCCAAAGTGCTGGTGGAAGAAGGTCCCATGCGCATCGACGAACTCATTCAATGGGGCACGGAATTCGATCGCGATGGCACCAGACTTTCATTCACCCGTGAGGGCGCGCACAGCCGCGACCGCATCCTGCACGCTCACGGAGACTCTACTGGACGCGAAATCCTCCGCGCCCTCTACGCTAAGGCGAAGACGCTCAAGAATATTTCTGTCTGTGAGTTCGAATTCTCGACCGAACTGCGCCTCGAAAATGGGCGCGTCTCGGGAATTGACCTGATCGGCGACAAGGGGACGCACGAAACCATGCTAGCCTCTTCCGTTCTCCTCGCCACCGGAGGCCTCGGCCAACTCTATCGCAACACGACCAATCCCTCGGTCGCCACTGGCGACGGCGTCGCCATGGCCTACCGCGCCGGAGCCGAGGTGAGCGACATGGAGTTCGTCCAGTTCCATCCCACCGCGCTCTATCTCAAGAAGGCCCCGCGCTTTCTGCTCTCTGAGGCTCTGCGTGGCGAGGGAGCTTACCTGCGCAACATGGAACTCAACCGCTTCATGCCCAAGTATCATGCTCTCGGAGAACTTGCCCCTCGCGATGTGGTCGCCCGCGCCATCGTTCACGAACTCGAAACTACCAAGGCGAAAGATCCGGTCGTCTATCTCGACCTCACGCACCTTGATGCGGAACACATGCAGAAACGCTTCCCGCGTATCTATTCCACCTGCATGGAATACAACATCGACATCACGACCGAACTGATCCCGATTCGCCCCGCCGCGCATTACGCGATGGGCGGAGTGCGCACCGATCTCGAAGGACGCGCCACCGTGCCCGGTCTTTACGCCGCGGGAGAGGCTGCCGCCACCGGAGTTCACGGCGCCAATCGCCTGGCCAGCAATTCCCTGCTCGAGGGCTTGGTCTTCGGAGCCCGCGCCGGATGCCTCATGCGCGATGAACTGAAACACGCTCCGAAGAAGCCCGCCGCCCCGAAAAATGCGAGCTATTCGAACGGACCGGTCGATGCCGGATTAGAAACTCTGATTGGAGAAATGCAGGACCTGATGTGGAAGGATGTGGGCATCGTTCGTGACAAAGAAGGCCTGAAGCGCGCGATCGATCACCTGGATCAGGTCGCTCCGCGCGTGGCTCACCCACACACCCGGCGTGCCTACGAAGCCCAGAACATCCGCCTCGCCGGATCGCTCGTCGCCCGCTCCGCCCTGGCCCGCGAAGAAAGCCGCGGCGCCCACTACCGCACCGACTTCCCCGCCCACAACGACGCCAGGTTTCTGAAACACTCAATCGTGCAGAACAACAAGATTCGCTTCGAAGCGGAATAATTTACGAAGTACGATTTACGAAGTACGATTTAGAAGTACGATTACGAAGTACGATTTACGAAGTACGATTTACGAAGTACGATTTACGAAGTACGATTTACGAAGTACGATTTTCAATTTCCAATTGTCGATTGACAATTTGAACTAACAACGTCGCTATCATCTACCACTGGCGCTGCAGGGAATTCGCGCACTATGCTTCTTCTTTTCTCGGAAACACCAACGAAGCCAAAACGGAAACCGCCAGCACCCCTCCTACCACGCCCAGCGCCACGTCGGTAGGTATCTGGTAATAGTGCGACACCAGCATCTTCCCGCCGATAAAAATCAGCACCACCGACAATCCGTAATGCAGGTAGTGAAACACCTCCATCATCCCCGCCAGCGCAAAGTACATCGAGCGCAGCCCCATAATCGCGAACACATTCGAGGTATAGACAATAAAACTATTCAAGGTGATGGCCAGCACCGCCGGAATCGAATCGGTGGCGAAAATCACGTCGGTCGTCTCCACCACCACCAGCACCACCAGCAGTGGCGTAGCCATCAGTCCCGGACGCCGCACCAGAAACTTGCCCTCTTCATACGTATCGCTCACCGGCATCAAGCGCTGGAACACGCGGAGCACAGGATTTTTCTCGGGATGCACATCCTCAGCATCCTGAAAAATCAGTTTGACCCCGCTGTAAACAAGGAAAGCCCCGAAAACATAGATGATCCAGTGGAAGCGCGAAATCAGCGACACTCCCAGCAGAATGAAAATCGCGCGCATCACCAGCGCGCCGAGAATGCCCCAGAACAGAACCTTGCGCTGGTCGCCGGGAGGAACTTTGAAATAGCGGAAGATCAGCAGGAAGATAAAGAGATTATCGACGCTGAGCGATAACTCGATGATATAGCCGGTTACAAATTCGAGCGATTCCGTGCGGCCGTGCCAGAAGTACACGATCACGGCGAAGGCCGCCGCCAGCGCGATCCAGATCACGCTCCAGATCACCGCTTCGCGAAACTTCACCTCGCGCCCGGAACGATGGAATACGCCCAGATCGAGCGCCAGCATCGCCGCGACGAACAGGTTGAAGAGAACCCAGAAGATGATCAAAGACGCCCCAAGCGAGATTGTTGATCTTTGAATGTTGATTGTTGAATTCCACTGCTACCTAGCGCCGGGCTTGAATTCAACAATCAAAATTCAACAATCAACAATCTAGTTTTTTCTCCCTCTCTCTCCGCTCTCCCACGCTTTCCACGCCCCGGTCAATTTCATGCTCTCATCCATGTGCGACTCCTGCAGTTGCTTTTCCACTTCGGATCGGTGCAACCGCCGCCCTACGCGCTCCCGCGCATCGGCGATGGCAAACGTTGATACCGCCGACTCCGCCACCAGCTTCTTCAGTTCCGGAAGGTCAACTTTGTCGAAAGTATCCGACATGGCGTGGTAGTTGATGATGTAGTTCGCCTCCGCCTGGTTCGCATAGAGCGTAGGGACGCCTTCGAGCAGAAAATCAAAGTGATCGGTGTCGGCGGTCAGGTCGAACGTAAGGCCGGTCGCATCGTAGCCCTTGAGCGGCGCGATCAGATTCTTGACCTCGCCTGCAATGTCTTTGCGCCCGCCCAGCGAAAACCCGGTCATGCGTCCGTTGCCATCGTCGAAGGCAATCACGGCATCGATATTGTCCATCTCCGCGCGGTGCGCGGTGACGTACGCCCGCGATCCCAACAGTCCTTCTTCCTCGCCGGAAAACAGAATGAAGCGAATGGTTCTCCGCGGGCGCAGCCCAGACGCCTTGATCGTCCGCAAGGTATCGATCACCAGCGCCGATCCGCAGCCGTTGTCGAGCGCACCCGTGCCCAGGTCCCAGGAATCCAAGTGCGCGCCCAGCACAACTACCTCATCTGGCTTCTCGCTGCCCTTCAATTCCGCAATCACGTTCGCGCTGGTCGCAGGACCGCCAACGTGATTGGGAATCGCGAGGTCCGCATACAAAGCCTGTCCCGACCTCAGCAAGCGCGACATACGCCCGGCATCTTCGCGCCCCACAATCACCATAGGGATGTCTTCAATCTCGCCGCGCTCTGAGTGGGTATGCCGGTAGAGCAGGTCATAAGGGCGCGTCGATTGAAACGCGATCGCCAGGACTTTCGCGCGCTTTGCCCGCACCATCACCTCGCGCGCTTTGTCGTACTCGCTGTCCAGATCGTCCCAGGTCTTCAATTCACCCTGCGGCACCAGCAGGATCGTGCCCTCAATGTTGCCCGCTCGGACGAAGTCCTCCATCTTCCCCGCGCCGATATCGACCACCCGCAGGTGATGCTGCGCCGCCAGCGCCGGTCCCCATGCAATCGAAACTAGCCGCACCGGGAAAGACTCGGGAGCCACCACGTTCATTTCGGTCGCGCCCTCGGTCCAGTAAGCCGGAATCGTGAAACTCTCAGTATGTACGCTGTCCGCGCCCGCAGCTTTGAACGCGTCGACGCCCCACTGGACGGCGCGATCCATCGCAGGGCTGCCCGTCACCCGGCCACCAATCGCGTCGGTAAGTCGCTCGAGATTCTGTCCAATGGGAGAAGGCTTCATCGCCTCGCGAATCAAAATATCCGCATGGGAATCCGCAGCACCAGAAAAAGCAAGACAGGAAGACAACAGCCCGATCGCACTCACCAAAACAACCCGCAAGGTTCGCATACGAGCTGAATTAGAAATGAAATGAGAAGAAAAGGCTAGAAGCAGACCTCGGACCTTAGACCTCGGACCTCAGACAAAACTGTCATCCCATGCGGAGTCGAGGGACCGTGTTCGCTTGGAGCACACCTAGCTCATCAAGGAATTCGTACGATGCTGCGATGCCCAGAACCTAAAGCCTAGTGCCCAGAGCCCGAGGTCTGAGCTCCGACGCCTGAGCTTCGATCCAGCAACTGCACCGTCCCCAACACCACGTCTCCCACGATCTGCAGGCTCTTCGCACTCAACTTGTCGACCGTGTCCTGCGGCGTGTGCCAGAAGACGTTGTTGTATCCGTAATCGAAATCAATCAGATCGGCCGAAGGCACACCACGCTGCACGAACGGAAGATGATCATCTCCGACTGGAATCGTGCGCGCGAAAAAGTGCGACTGATATCCCATGCCTTGCGCTGCTTTGTAGACGTAATCCTCCAGCCATGGCGTCGAATAGGAATCATGCTCCACGTTCAGATCCGCGTCACCAATCATGTCCACCAGCAGAAACGCCTTGATCTGCTTGAGCGTACCGTCTTTCTCCCACTTCTCCGCCAGATGCCGAGCGCCGTAGGTATTATCGTCGCCGCTCCATTCCTTCACGGCCTCTTCGCCATCGGTCCATAGGAGCCAGACGCTGTATCCATCACGTTTTTTGCCGCGCAACTGGTTCGCCAATTCGAGCAGAAGCCCGGTCGAAGAGCCACCATCGTTGGCGCCCACGTAGCCCTTATCCTTCAGGGGATAATTCGTGTCATAGTGCCCGGCAATGATGATCACACCATCGCGTGTCCCGGGAAATTTGGCGATGATATTTCGCACGGGCAATTTTCCCGCCGGCGTATCTGCCATGAAATAGTCATCCTCCACCTGATCGCCTCTCAGGTGAGCATAGATATAGTCTTCGAGCTTCTTGTGATTGGTGCTGCCAATAGGACGCGGCCCGAACGCTGCGACCTCTTTCGCGTACTGCAAGGCCCGCGCTCCATCAATCGACGGCGGCGTCCCCATGCTCGCAGGAGGCGTGTTCGCCTCCGCCAGGTTGGGCAGCACCATCGACGACTTGGTTTCTTTCGGAGTTTCCGCCGGCTTTTCCTGACTGCACGCGGCCAACCCAGACAACATCAGCAACAACGACGCAACGCCGGCTCTTGCTCGTGTGGTCATGATCAATGCCAGAAATCCAGAAGTCTTGCCATCCCGACGCCGTGCGAAGCGAGGCGGAGGCCCGCGCTCTACGTCCCGCCCGCACCCTTTTCCCGCCGCGCCCTGCGTTGTTTCGGATGCACCAACCACGCCACTCCGATACTCAACACGTACAGCACAATCATGGGCAGCGCGAACAAACACATGTTCATGATGTCGGTAGTCGGCGTCAGCACGGCCGCGATGACAAAAATTACCAGAATCGAGTAGCGCACATTGCGCCACATCCAACCCGGACTGACAATGCCCATTAGAGCCAGGAAGAATACGAGGATGGGCATCTCGAAGATCGCGCCCAATCCGACAATGATCGTCAGGAAAAGATCGGTGTACTCGCCGATGGTGATCATCGGCTGAAACTGTTTGCCGTATCCGATCAGAAAATCGAGAGCGGCCGGATAAACCATCTTGTAGCCGAACATGCCTCCCGCCAGAAACAGGCTGACGGTTGAGAACATGAACGGGAACACATATTTCTTTTCATTGCGGTAAAGCCCCGGCGAGATGAACAGCCACACCTGGTAAAGCACCACCGGCGAAGCCACAAACAACCCCGCCATGAATCCGATCTTCAAATACAAATTGAACGGCTCGGTCGGATTCAGGTAAACCAGCTTCTCCGGCATGCCGTTGCGATGCAGGGCGTCCATGATCGGCTTCTGCATCAGGGCGAAGATGTTTTCCGCGTATCCCCAGCAAAGAAAGAAGCCCGCGGCTACCGCGATAATCGAGTAGACGAGCCTCTTCCGCAGCTCCTCGAGGTGATCGAGGAAGCTCATGGCGGGCATGGCGTCTTGCGCCTTCCCGCCGGGTGGCAATTCCGCAGCAATTTCAGGCATCAGGAGCCTTGACGACCGGATTGACTTCAGGGCTTTCGACTACCGGAGGTGGTGGAAGCTCGTGCTCAATAGTTGGAGCGCTGGCAACCGTCCCTATCGGAGGCTCCAGCGGCGCCATAATCTGTTGTTTAGCCTTCTCGATTTCATCCCGGGCATTCTGCACGTCGATGTTCGAAATCTCGCTTTCGATCTGCGCTTTAAACTCGTTGCTGGCGCGCTTGAACTCGTTGAGCGCCTTGCCGATCTGGCGTCCGATCTCCGGCAGCTTCTTGGGCCCGAAGATGATAAGGGCTATCAGAAAAATAAAGATCATCTCCGGGAGACCGAGGTTCATAACCCCATGATACTGCGGGAACCGCAGTGCAGCCAATCCGAAGGTAATCGTTCAACAAACATCGCGTCATTGTACCCATCTGAAAGGCCGGGTGCCCGATCTTTGCCGCACTTTTTGCGGCAGCGATGCGATTCCGCGAATGCCAGCACCGGAGGTTTTAAAAACCCCGAACCCTCATGCCCAGTGGACGCATCCTAAGTATTGGAAACTGTTGATCCTGATGGTTACTTCCGGGTCACTTTTGGGCGGTTTCAGACCACTTGGGTGCGTGTTATACTGCGCTCAAACGCAGTCGGCAGGGATCTTCTACGCCCCAGCCGAAGGAAATTAACGATGGTTGGTAGTTCTCGTCGCTCGCTGTTCCTCGTTGTTGTCATTCTCGTCACCTGTGGCTTTCTGGGCGTGGTTTTCGGCCAGCGGTTGAATCCCGCCGCGGCTCCCAGCGGCGACTCTGATGTTCGCGACAGCCTCAAGCAATTCACCCAGGTCTACGACACCATCGAGCAGAACTACGCCGAGCCCGTGAATCCCGATAAAGCCATTTACAACGGCGCGATTCCCGGCATGCTGCACGTGCTCGATCCGCACTCCAATTTCTTTGATCCTAAGTCGTACGCGCTTCTGCGCGAAGATCAGCGCGGCAAGTATTACGGCGTGGGCATGACGGTCGGCCCGCGCAACAATAAAGTTATTGTCATCGCGCCGTTCGCGGGAACGCCTGCGTATCGCGCCGGCATTCGCCCCGGCGACATCATCATTGCGGTCGATGGCAAGAACACTGACAACATGAGCACCTCGGACGTAGCCGACCTGCTCAAAGGTCCCAAGGGCACCACGGTTCACATCACTGTTCTTCGCGAAGGCAGCGACAAGCCCATTGATTTCGCTGTGGTTCGCGACGAGATTCCCCGTTACAGCGTCGATCTGCACTTCATGATTCGTCCGGGAATCGGTTATATGCACATCTCCGGATTCAACGAGACCACCGAGCACGAAGTCGGGCAAGCTCTCGACGAAATGGGAGACCTCAAGGGCTTGATTCTCGATCTTCGCCAGAATCCCGGTGGGTTGCTCAGTGAAGGCGTCGGCACCGCCGACAAGTTCCTGCGCAAAGGACAGTTGATCGTCTCGCATCACGGGCGCTCTTCACCCGAAAAGCGTTACGTCGCGACGCGCGGCAATGGCGGGAAAGAATATCCGTTGGTCGTTCTGGTCAATCGCGGCACTGCGTCGGCGGCTGAAATCGTTGCCGGAGCGATTCAAGATCATGATCGCGGGCTGATTGTCGGCGAAGTGACGTTTGGCAAGGGGTTGGTCCAAACCGTGTATCCGCTGTCTGAGAATACGGGACTTGCGCTGACCACCGCCAAGTACTACACGCCCAGCGGACGCTTGATTCAGCGTGACTATTCGAACGTCTCGCTCTACGACTACTACTTCAACCGCGACAACAACGAAGACAACGCGAACAACAAAGACGTAAAGCTCACTGACAGCGGACGCACCATGTACGGCGGCGGCGGCATTACACCCGACGTCAAGATTCCGCCGACCAAGAGCAACCGCTTCCAGGATTCGTTGTTGCAGCACTACGCCTTCTTCAACTTCGCCAAGCACTACATGATCAATCACCATCCCACCAAGACCTTCGAAGTGGATGATGCGACCATGCAGGACTTCCGCAAGTTTCTTGACAGCGAGAAGATTCCCTACGCCGAAGCCGATCTGCTGGAGAACAACGACTGGCTCCGCTCGAACGTCAAGAGCGAGATCTTCGTCGACGCATTCGGCCAGGAATTGGGAATGCAGGTGAAGGCTGAGACCGATCCTGAAGTATTAAAAGGACTTGAGTTGATGCCGCAGGCGAAGGCGCTGGCGGAAAACGCCCGCAAGATCGTTGCCGAGCGCGCCCAGGTTCACGACATGCCACGCTAAATCAACCGGTTACCGACCGCACGAAGGCCCGGGCAACCGGGCCTTTTCTGTTGGTCCTATGTTTTCTTGATGACGTCATCCCGGCGTCGAGACATCCTCACTGATGACGTCATCCCGACCCTGAGCGAAGCGAAGGAGGAGGGATCTGGCGCGCATCCAGTTCGCACTGGAGCCACGCCAGATCCTTCGCCCTTTCGGGCTCTGGATGACGTCAGAGTGGCCCTCCGTTGACGCTTCCCCCGCCGCTGTGTGAAAATCCGCGCATCATCCTCGACATTCAACTCTGTTCCCTCGCCGCATGAAACCGGGCATAATTGGACTCGCCGTCGCCTTGGCCATCGTCGCTGGCGTCATGGATTGGCGCTCGCGCCGTATCCCCAACTGGCTGACGGTGCCCGGGCTGCTCGTGGGAGTGATTGCGAATACGGCAGTTTCCGGCTGGAGCGGAGCCAAGGCTTCCCTGCTGGGCGCAGGGTTGGGATTACTCTTGCTCTTGCCGTTTGTTTTGATCCGCAGCCTGGGAGCAGGCGATTGGAAGCTGATTGGCGCGCTGGGAGCGTTTCTCGGTCCCAGCAACCTGCTCGACGTGCTGCTGGTTACGGTTGCGATGGCGGGTGTGATGGCGCTGGCGCTGATTGTATGGAAAGGCAGGGTGAAGCAGACGATGCAAAATATCCTGCACATTCTGGGATCGCTGTTCAGCTTCCACCTGCCGGGTCCTGAGGTGTCACTCGACAGCAAGGAGTCGTTGAAGATACCGTTCGGAGTAGCAGTGGCGGCGGCGGTGGTCTTGTTTTCCGTCCGTCAATTGTGGGGAGTGCTGTGAAACACGTGCGCAAGATTATTTTCGGAAGCGGCGGCTCGCAGATTGCCGAGGCCGCGCTGGTGATGCCGATCGTGTTTTTGTTATTCCTGGGCATTTTCTGGTTTGGACGCGCATTCAACATCTACGCGACGATCAATCACGCCGCTCGCGAAGCGGCACGCCAGGCGGCCACCAGCAGCTGCGCTCTCTGCGGGAACGTCGACTACTCGTTGAATGCCGACCCCGTTGCCACGGTGGTCGCGAAAGCGCTGCAGGCCTCGAAACTCGACCCCACGCAGGTAAGCCCGGTGACACCGTCTTTCTGTACTTGCGGGAACTTGAGTTGCCAGCAGCAGGTGCAGTGTGCCACGGTTTCTGCGGGACAGCCTCAGGTGTGCGTGCAGTTCAACGTGCAGCTGAATCCGTTAGCAACTACTCCCGGCTCGTGCGGAGTTTCCGTCGCGTTCCGTTATCCGTACCAAGCTTACCTGCCATTTACTTCGCTCAACCTGCAACAGATTTACCTGCCTACTCAAGTGCAGGCGAAGTCGGAGCAATGATGCGCCTCTTCCATCGCAGCGACGGATCGCAACTGGTGGAGTTCGCCGTGGCGTTGCCGTTGCTGGTGGTATTTGTGGTGGGCATCTTCGACTTCGGACAGGCTTTTAATATCAAGTTGAAGTTGAACGGGGCAGTCCGCGAAGGAGCACGACTCGGAGCGGGGCTTCCGACCAGCGATCTGACGGGAAATCCTCTTCAGGCCGGCGGCACGATCGATGCCGTGCGCTATGTGGTCGACGCTTATCTGGTGTCGTCAGGTTTGAATGATTGCGGCTTGAACACATATACGGGAACATCAACGGGTACTCTAACCTGGACCTATATGCCCGGTGGGGGGCAAGGTAACGGAGGCTGTCCCGGCCAACTGACGCTCACCGTGAACCGCGCCTACTCGTTCAAGACCACCGTGAATGCGAACCAGGTGGATGTGATTTGCACCCAGGTCACGATTTCTTATCCGTTCATGTGGCACTTTAATAGCGTGATTCAGTTGCTGGTGCCGGGAGCAAGCTACGCCGGCGTAACGCAAATTCCCACCGACGCGCTCGCGCCGAATCTGGATTGAAAACCATGAACCGACCAACATCACGCCAGGGAGAACGCGGACAAACCATTCTGCTAGTGGCGATATCGCTGGTGGCGATGCTGGGCTTGTCGGCGCTGGCGATCGACGTAGTTACGTTGTACGTTTCGCGCGCGGAGGCACAGCGTGCGGCCGATTCAGGAGCGCTCGCCGGCGCGCAGATGCTGGTGACCCTGGGAGTCACGGCCGATCCATGCAATGCGGCCCTACAGAATGCGGCAATCGGTTTGGTAACGACTCAAGCGCAAGCGGTGGCCCAGAAGAACAACATCGCCGGAGCGCCGGCGCAAATGATTGCCGTGAACTTTCCAAATCAAGGTTCGATCGGAACGTGCCCGGGCGCGTTTGGAATCAATCCGCAGGTGATGGTGAACCTGCAGCGGACGGGCCTGCCGACATTTTTCTCGCGCATCTGGGGCCCGTCGCTGGGATCGGTCAGCGCCACCGCAACGGCGGAGGCCTATAACCCGTCAGATGCGGGCAGCGTGAGCACCAGTGGAACAGTAGTTCCAATCGCGCCAAGGTGCCCGAAGCCGATTCTGCTGCCGAATTGCGATCCGACAAGTACCGGAACCGGTGTATGTGACGGCGTGAGTAACACTCTGGTTAATCCGGTTACGGGAGCGATCTCGCGCCCTGGCGCCGGCGGAGTGATCGGCCAGATCGTCATGATGTTGAAGGCTAACTGCGGCATCACGGCTGGATGCACACCAAGCCCGCCTGCGGTTGGACAATATTATCCTCTTGGTCTTCCGGCCACCGCCCTTCATCTCTGCCCAGGTTGTTCCACATCATCCGGCGGCTTTCAGCAGGATCTCGAGTGCTGCAACGCTTCCACGTTGGCCTGCGGGCAGCCAGCGAGCGTTGACTACACGTTAAATCCGAATGGGGTGGGACAAGCAGCGGCGACAGGTGGGCAGTGCCTCATTCACCAGAATCCAGGAGGAGGACAGGACTCGATCATTCAAGAATTCCCGGCGATTTTCACCGCCGGGCCAAATAATCCTTTTGTAGGGACTTCGGTGCAGGCGAACGATATCGTAATGAACAGTGACTCGGTTATTACAATTCCTCTCTATGACGGGCTCACCACTCCACAGACTGGCACCCCTGTCACCATCATTGGCTACCTGCAAGTGTTCGTCGACATGGTGAACGCTGACGGTTCGATGAAGGTCACCGTGCTCAACGTCTCCGGGTGTGGGAACGCTCCCACGGGCGCGGCCATTCAGGGGGCGGCTACTTCGGTGCCCGTACGGTTGATTCAGGCGCAGTAGGCACGCATAAGAGCAGCCCTCAGCGGCTAAAGCCTAAAATCGCTGGACTCTACGGCACGAGTGAACTCGTGCCCTTCCCGTTCTCCTGGCCTTTCATTTCTCTCGTCCTTGTCGTGCATTCGTCGGTTTCGAATTTAGAAAACCGGGAAGGGCACGACTTTTAGTCGTGCCGATAACGCGGTCCGGACCGGGGAGATGGTTGACAAAACAGACCGGGGAGATGGTTGACAGTTTGGTCCGTTCACCGAAGGCAGCTACAACAAGGCATGCCTTGGAAAGTGAGCGGAGTAGTGGAAAAGCGTAAGCAGTTTGTGGAGGAGTGGTTGTCGGAAAACTGGACGATGACCGAACTGTGTGCCCGGCACGGTATCTCGCGGCAAGCGGGCTATAACACGCTGACTCGGTATGAGCAAGGGGGATGGGGTGGGCTGGAGGAGCGCAGTCGCGCGCCGCAGCGCCATCCCAACCAGACGGCCGCAGACATCGAGCAGGAGATTGTGGAACTGCGACAGGCGCACATGCACTGGGGCGGGCGCAAACTGAAAGCTTTTCTGGAACGACAGTGGAGTGAGCGGAAATGGCCGGCGGCGAGCACCATCGGCGAGCTGTTGCGGCGAGAAGGTCTGGCGATTCCGCGCAAGAAACGCCGGCGGATGGAGGCCTACACGGCACCGTTCGCTGAGGCCAGCGCGCCCAACCGGGTGTGGTGCGGAGACTTCAAAGGCTGGCGGCGCACGCAGGACGGCACACGCATCGATCCGCTGACCATCAGCGACGCCTGCTCGCGCTATCTGCTGCGCTGCCAGGCGGTGGACAAGACCGATACGCCGCGGGTACAGGCCATCTTCGAAGCGGCCTTTCGCGAATACGGTTTACCGGAAGCGATCCGCACCGACAACGGCGCGCCCTTTGCGGCGCGCACGCTGGCCGGGCTGTCGCGGCTGGCGGTGTGGTGGATGAAGCTGGGCATCGCACCGGAGCGCATCCAGCCGGCACATCCGGAACAGAACGGACGACACGAACGCATGCATTTGACGCTGCAGCAGGAGACGATGAGCCCGATGGCGGGCACGCGCCCTGCGCAACAACGTCGCTTCGATCAGTTTCGCCGTGAGTACAACGAGCAGCGTCCGCACCAGGCGCTCGCCATGCGCACGCCGGCCAGTTGCTACCACTGCTCGCCGCGCCCGTTTCCCGCGCGCCTCCCCGAACCTGAATACGGCGCCGCGATGCGGGTGCGCCGCGTCTATCCCAGCGGACAGTTTCTCTGGAAAGAGGAAGAAGTGTTTGTGAGTAAAACTCTGGTCGGAGAACGCATCGCTCTGCAACCCCTTGATGAGCGCTGGTACACCATTTTCTTTGCTCGGTTTGCCTTGGGACGGTTCGACAGTCACACCCGAACCCTGCACCGACTCACCCCAGCACAAGACTTCGACAGCGAGGATGCAGGGGAAGGGGAACCGCCCCCTTCCCCTGCACCCCATCCCCAAAACCCGGATCAAAATCTGTCAACTATGTCCCCGGTCTAAAATGTCAACTATCTCCCCGGCTGGACAACCGCCTCAGATCGCGACGGCTTCTGCCGCTGGGGTGGGCTTTTCATTTGCCGATCAGACCTCAGCGGCTAAAGCAACGAAGTCTTTATGGCACGAGTGAACTCGTGCCCTTCCCGGAACTGCAGACTCCGCGGTGCTCGGAATGACAAACGTGGATGGGCTATTGTGGGTCGGGGGCGTCGGCTTCTACCGGTTGCGGAGGTGGTTGGGGCGGGCGTTGCTGCGGTTGTTGCGGCTGGTATGGGGTGGGGACGTTGCTGGGCGTCACGCCTCCGGTGCGCGGGATCAGGATGACGCTGCTGATCTTCGCTGGGTTGTCAGGCGCTCCCACCGTCACGAAATTAAAGCGGGATCCGTTGAGCAGCGCGGCGATCACTTGTTCGGCGGGGCCGGGGCCGTAGTTGGCGATCACCTGATCCTGCTCGGCGCCGGAGGGGATCGCGATATCGGCTCCGGTCTGATGATGAATTTCGTTTAGCACCTCGGCGAGCGTCGCTTTTTCCGCCCAGACTTTCAACAATCCATTGCTGAACGAGACGCGCACGCGCGGGCCTTGCGGAACCACGGGTTGAGGCGGAGGCACGTTCACGACCTCGAATTCGGTTTCCGGCGGGCCCAGTTTCACAATCACACTCTTGTGCGAGGGAAACATTTGATAGCTCTGCGCCATCTTCAGGTCGACGACGACGCGGGTGACTGGGGGCGCAGAGGAAAAAAGTCCAACGCGGACTCCGGTGACTTCGCCGCGGGCGAGCGCGAGATTGCGCAAACTGCTGGCCGGCGTGCTGTTGGGAAAGTCGATGACCAGACGATCGGGCCCGGTGACGACCTGAATGCTCGGCGTGACGGGATCGTCGGTCGAGATTTCCAGTTCAGTGCCGTTGGCTCCCGTAAGCACGTTAACTTTGCGGACGATGGTGTTCTTGGCCTGGGCAGAAAACACCAATGCGAGAAGCAGAACACCAACGAGGCTGGGGAACTTCTTCATGACAGCGGCGTAACTTGAATTCTAGCAGCGCCGCCAAGGATTTCAGAGGAACTTCGGTCATGTTGCGGAGTCGCGCGCTTAAACAGGGCAGAAGCTTTTAAACGCATAGGGCGCTAAGGTTTCGCAAAGGGCGCTAAGAAAAGCAAGGACTACGTTTTTCCTTTGCGGTAGCGCAGGTAGATTCCGGCTACGCCTGACGTAAACAGCAGGATCGTGCCGGGCTCGGGGACCACTGGTGGCGGTGGCCCGCTGCCGGTTCCTGGATGCTTGGGGCAGTTCGGCTTGACCGTGGTGTCTTCTATCCCGGAACCTCCGCCCTTCTCTTCCCGACTGGGGAAGATCGTATTGCAGGCTGCAGCTCCACCGGGAAGTGGTGGCGGGAAGACCGGAGGATAGCTTCCGCCCACGCCGGGGCCGTACAGATAGCTGCTGCTGAGTGGCGCGGTGCCTCCGGCTCCGTTGAACGCTGGCAGGGCGTGCTGGGCGGATTCAAAGGTTCCAGGAAATGGCGATTGCATGCCCGAGCCGCCGTCGGCGATGAAGGGCTGATCGAACTTCTCGGCCGGTGGCTCTTCCGGTGACACCGCATTCTTCGCCGATTCCGAAACCTGGTTCGCGCAGCGAGTGCGGGCGATCATCCTTCCGTCGGAGATGACTGTCTCTCCCGCATGCAGCTTGATGCGCTTGGAGGTCCAGTAAATCTTGTCGCGCATGCGATACGACAGATACATGAGTTGAGCCTGCTTCAACTCGATGATGCGGGCGCGCTTGAAATCGAATCCCGCATAATGCGCGGCAACCACTTTGTCGCGCGCCGCGGCTCGCGCAAGATCTTCCGGAGACTGCACGCCTCCGGGGACGACGGAGTACGGGTAGACGGCGCGTTTCGTCTGTACTTGGGGCGTGGTTCCGACGGCGGTCGAGGCGGCCAGTCCCGCAAGGCGGTTGCTGGCGCTGCCGCGGGTCCATTGCGATGGGGCGTCGAGATCTGAGGAATTTTCGCGAGTGGAGGCGATGCGAAACGCTCCGAATCCCGCGGCGACCAGCAAAGCAAAAATAATGGAAACGACGAGACGCCTGCGACGCTGGCGCGATCGGCTGGACCGACCCCTACGGGGTCGTCTTGCCACATAGCCCACAGTGCTCTCCTACGACAGAACCTATGCCTGGGAAGGCATGAAACGGGGGAGATACACCAATCCCAGTGCAGTTATCCTTCCAGACTTCTGGCTCTAAACTGGCGATACTGCTAGAGATATTTAGCCTTAGGGTGGGGAATGTTAGCAGACTGTGAAGCGGATTGCACACAAAAGGCCTGTGGATAACCGCAAAATTCCCGTAACAGGAAAGGTTCTTCCGATGGCGCGGAACCGCTGTTTCTAATCTTGGCGCGGATCCAGGTAATTCCCGCGCTCACCTGCCTGCCGTCCAGCTATGGATTGGCGGCGGACAATTGCATGACTTCCTCCAGTTGCTTTCTGGCCAGGTCGCTGTCAGGGCCAGTGGGTTGGAGTTGCAGGAATTGTCGCAAGTGCTCGGCGGCGTCGCTGTATTTCTGACGGCGCACCAGCACCACTCCCAGAAGAAACTGCAGTTTGGGCAGACGATGATCGGCGTCGATGTGAATGCCCTGACGCGCGCTCTTTTCAGCGGACTCAAGAATGTGCTGGTTGTAATAGCCGAGCGCGTTGAAGAACCAGGCGTCGGGAAAGTTGACGGGATTTAACGCGAGCAACTTGGTCGTGACTTCGACTAACTCTGACCACTGGCGTCCCATAGCGGCCAGCTGGGCAAGTCCGCGATAGGGGTTGACGTACTGGGGATCGGCGGAGATGGACTGGGTGAACGAGTGGCGGGCTGCAGTAGGATCGTTCTTGGCCTGCTGCACGCGTCCCAGTTCGCACCAGGCGACGGCGTAGCGGGGATAGATGGTGACCGCTTTCTCGAAGGCCTGCTGCGCCTGATCCCAATTCTGCTTTTCTTCTTCTTTGCGTCCCTTCTCGTAAGCCTTACGTGCGGAGCCCGGGGCGGCGGCGGTGGTAGCGCTAATGGTCAGGCCGTCGACCTTCTCGATACGATGAAGGACGATGCGTCCGACGTCATTGCTCTGGCCCATGGCGATTTTCGACGCGAGCCCAATGGAATCGGAGGTAAATCCGGCGAGCGACGCGGTTAGATCGCAATCTCCCATGTCGCGGGTTCGGCTGGTGTTACTGCTGTTCCATGAAGTATCAGCGTCGGCTAGTCCTGCGGCGTTGGAGTTGACTGCGCGGCCGATTTCGAAACTGAAGTTGCCATGAGAGTCGGTATAGGCCTCGGTGTGTTTCTGCCCGCGACAGGTGCTTTGTACGGCTGCGGGCTCGGTCAGCTCGCCTCCGTCCGAAATCACGACCTTGCCACTGAGAAACAGGCTGCCGCCGGAATTTGTGTTGACGCCCGGAGGCGGAGGAGCGGAGGGAACTCCGCGGCTGGGGCCTCGTCGTTGCGCGAGGCTGGATGCGCCGAGGAGAAGTACCAGGCAGGAGCCCAGGAGAAAGCACTTCATAAGACGCCCCTTAATTAGCGCGATTATAGGATGCTTTCGGCGGGAGAGATGTCAAAAAATTGTCTGTTTTTCTGAAGACGTTTTCGGACGCGGTTGCCTGTGTGGCGCGGGCGCCCCCGCCCGCGTCTAGCCAAGGCCAAGACTGTTTCCTGTAGAGCTCACTTACCAATGGAAAAAGTCTTGTTGAGGTGGCCAGGGCGGACTAGACGCTGGGATTCCGCTCTTGGTCAGACGCGGGCGAGGGCGCCCGCGCCACATTCGTCCAGTTCTCCGTGGCCGGCGGGACGCCGGCGCTACTTAATTCCCGGCTATGCCGTAGGACGATGTTGGCGTGCCCAGCGGGTTTGTCACCTGGACCAGGCTTCCGTCGGTCTGAATCTGGAAGCCCACGATGCCTCCAAAACTGCCTTCTAGCGCATACAGATAGCTGCTGTCGGAGCTGAGGGCTTCGTCGAGTGGATCGCCTCCCGTGGGCAGGACGAACGTCCGGCCATCGGCGTTGAGCAACGAGATGGCGCCGTTCGCTGCGATGCTGAATCCGGAGATGGTCGCATCGGCGGTGTTGGTGATGTAGGAGTACTGCGTGGGATATTTCTTGCTGTTGGTATTGACCGTCCAGCAGGCAGCTTTGCCGAAGTCGATCAGCGATCCGGTAATCACCGTAAGCGTTCCGGAAGAAGAGACGGAGTAGGACGAAGCCGCGCTTTTCGTGACTTCCGACACGATGAGGTGTCCGAGATTGTCGAACGCAAAGCCGAATGGGCCGGGGCCGTTCGAGTTCTGGACGTTGGGGCCGGTGGCGAGGCCGGTGATCGGGGACACGGTGTAGGTGTCGATCTTGTTGGTGCCCTTTTCGGTGACGACGAGAAGGGTTCCGGTTGAGTTGAATCCGATCTGTGTGGGCGTCGGCAGTGCCGAACTTAGCTTGCGTGCGGAGTTAGCGATCGCCTTCATCATCCCGGTCGAGTTGAACTTGAATCCGGAGATGCGAGCGGCGGTGCCTCCAGCATTTACTACATAGAGAAAGCTGCCGTGGAGAGTAAGGCTCACGGGGAAGGTTCCTCCAGAGGGAACTTTTGAGACAAAAGTAAGCTGCCCACCCGATTTCACTGAGAAGCTGGTGATCTCGTTGCTGCCGGCGTTGACCACGAACAGCAGTTTTCCATTCGGGCTAAGGATGATCGCGTTCTGTGAACTGAGGTTGCCGCTGTTCGATCCGGCGCCCTGGGTTGGGAAACTTCCCGCGAAACTTAGCGTGCCATCGGTGGCACGGGTGTAAGACCAGACTTCGTTGGCAGTCTGGTTGGTGTTGAGGTAGATGGATCCCGTGGTTTGAGCAAAGGCAAGCGCTCCGCAAAGAAAAGCGAAAGCAAGGCTGCATCGCACTACGCGCATAGTGTTTCTCCTGGAGTAAGGACTCCGCGCGGGGGGCGTACCAGCGGGCCGGGAGGATTTTCCTCCGGCCAGTGGAGAGAGTCAATATGCAAAAAAGTGCGACTGGACTAGCGGGCTCCGGTAACCTCGATCGGCCATTTGTTATTTTGGCTTGGCAAAGGCTTGGCTGGCTCCCCAGGATCTTCTGCCAGCAGCGGGAGGACGTTGCGCAGCGCCTCGACTTCCTGACGCACACGTTGGACTTCTTTTTCTTTCTCGATCAATACCGCGTAGAGGTCCTTCACTGGCAGCCTCCGAATGGGACGGGATGGGCTAGATTTTTACTCCGAAATCGCCCTCTTTGCAATTGTGAATTAGTACATGGGCGTGAAGAGAACTGAACCCGGCGAGCAGCTATAATTTTCTGGACTTGGGAAAGGATCATTTTCTGGACTATGAGCACACTGAAAGAGTTTCAATGTGAGATTTGCGGGATTGTGGAAGCGAATCCGATTCACTGGTTCGTGATCGAATGTGGGGACGCGACGCTCGCCGTTCACAAATGGAATATCGAGCGGGCGAACGGGCCACAGGCGCGGCATTTCTGCGGAGAAGCGCATGCGCAGGTGTACATCAGCCGGTGGTTTGATTCGGTGTGCTCGCCGCCAAGGGTGGCGGCGCGGGGGTAGGAAACAGAGAATACCGACCGTTCTGTACGACAAACACTCTTTGATGACGTCATCCCGAGTGTGAGCGAAGCGAACGGGGAGGGATCTGGCGTGCACCCAGTTCGCAGCCAGCTCACGCCGCATCGTTCTCCCTTTCGGGCTCGGATGGAAGAAAGTTTTCCGTGGCCGGCGGGACGCCGGCGCTACTTTGCGGTTACTTTGACTTCGTAGGTTCGCGGCGTGTCTACCAGTATTGGTTGGCCGTCTTTCAGATACGGGGCCAGCACCCCGGGGTTCTGCCACTCCAGGTCCCATCCATTCTGCAGGGCAATCACTGTGTACCTTCCGGGCACGACGTTTTGCAGGGAGAAAGTACCGTCGCTGTCGCTCTGATCGCGGCGGAAGAGGACGCGGTTATTCGCAGGATCCTGTGGCACTAACACCACCATGGCTTGAGACGAGGGTTTGCCGTCGCGCATGACCGTGCCGTCAATGCGGGCCAGTCCTCGCGATGCCAGAATGTCGAGATGAACTGAGCTGCCTCCGGTCAGCGTGATGGTGTGGCCCAGGGATTTAGCCCCAGTGGCGGTGATGCTTCGAACCGCGATGGTGCCATCCGGATTCATCAGAGCGACTTCATAGGTTCCCGGCTTAGCGAGATCGTGCTGAAACTCGAATTGGCCTTTGTCGGAGACTGGCTCTCCGAAATTGTCTCCCGTATCGATATTGCGAAAGCGCAAGGCGAGCTGTGTGTTCAGGCTCTGATTATTTTCCAGATGAACTTTGCCCGTGATGTTTACCACTGAAGCGGGACGACGGCTGGCATCGATTTCCTGATCTCCGGCAAGATCGACTTCGCGATCCTGGCGATCGGAGACGTCCCCGTTACGCGACATCAGGTTGAGAATGTAGTGCCCGGGGGCGATGCCGTTGATTTCAAGTACGCCGGGCGAGACCTCGTCGGTGTCGGCAAAGAGCGGCATCTTCATTCCGTCGAATGTGGGTTGAAACAGAATCACGTTGCTGGCGTCGTTCAAATTCACAACCCGCACATGAAGCGCCGGCACCGAGGTGAGGGCTACGTCGGCGACGAAGCGGTCCCCGGGCCCCACTGTAATGAGCGTCGCGCCATTGGGATCGGTCGACTGCGGATAGAACGTGGTCGCGTAGGCGACATCGAGCTCGGGGCGAAGCGGTTGAGGAGGCGGGGCTGGCGCAACCTCACCGTTGGTGAACTGTTCCCGCAGACCCGTGCGCTGCACGTATTGCGCGAACCAGGGACGGGCGAGAATAGCGACGTAATATTTTCCTGGATCGACGTGATCGAAGCGGTAGTGGCCGGCGTCGTCGAGCTGCACCTGATTAGCAAAGCGCACCGACTGGCTGCCGTCCTGCAGACCGCTCTTGAAGAGGATGACGCGCCCGTTGCGGACCGCTTCATTCTCTTCGTCGGTCACGGTGCCGGAGATGGAAGCGTCGGGGTTCAGTTCGAACACCAGATTTTCAGAAATCTTTCCCGGTCCAACAGCCACGGCGGTGGAATAGAGTTCGTGCTGCTGGTACGACTGGCGGGTGAATCCGCGACGCTGGGCGCTCATGGCGTATTTGCCGGACGCGACATTCTCGAAGACGAAGCGGCCATCTTCTCCGGTGGTCACCTGTTCAGTGTCGTTGGGATTTTCAGGAACCGCGATGAACACCGTGACCTGGGAGAGCGGCTGGCCTCCGATGGCGTTCACGACGGTGCCCGAGATGCGATAGTGCGGGCGCGCCGGGGCCGCCTGCTTGGATGGCTGCTGGGCAGCGACAGAGATCGTCAGTAGGGCGACGATCAATCCGCAATGGAGTCTTCGCTTCACTTCTCTACCCTGATCAATTCGACGTTAGTGCTCGACTGTCCATTGGCTTGCAGGCTGACATGGATGCCGCGCGAGAGATAGGCGTTCAACACTTCGGGATCGCGATATTCGAGGTCGTTGACGCGATCGAAGGCGAGCAGGCGGTAGTCTCCGGGCGCAAGGTGATCGAAGCGGAATTCTCCGGCTTGCGCTGCCGAGACGACTCTGGCCTGGGCCGCTGAGCCGCGCTCGGGCACGAGTACGACGGTTCCTTTTTCCGGGCTGCCATCGGATTGGACAGACCCGGTGAGCGTGGCTCCGTCATTGCGTAACGTGATTTCGATTGGCGGTAACTGACCCCCGGCGGGAACTGCGAGTTCATCGCGTAGCAGATCGGTGCTGCCGCAACTGGCAGACTGCACATACCACGACCCGCTAGGGACGATTTCCACGGAATACTTGCCCGGATCTACGTTGTGGATGGCGAGCGGGTGATCTTTCTGCGGATCGGGAGCGGACCAGAAATCGAGTGAACTGAAGGGAGACTGGCTGGAGCTGAGATGAACGGCGACGGGTTCACCAGTCCGCAAGCTGACATTGTCGGAGTCGCTCGCTTCCCTGCGCACGGTCACCGGAATCGAAGTCGCAGGGCCAAGAATAATCTGCACTGCACTCAAATTTCCCGCGACGCTGACCGGAACATCGGCGGCTGCGGACTGCTTCGGATCCTGGGCGCGCACGCGAAGGGTGTAATCTCCGGCGGGAACTTTGGTATCGAACGTCCCGTTCTCGGGATTGAACTGGATGGGAACCGTGAGCTGCTCGCCTAGTTTGTCGACGATTTGCAGATCGACTCCCATGTTCGCAAAATAACCCCTCACGATGCCGGAAACTTTGAATACCGGCTGGGGCTTCAGCGCGAAGTGCACTTCCTGCTGCTGGCCGGGAGTGAGCACGATGGGCGAAGCTCCGGTAGGGTCGGTCGCGCCGGGATAGAAGGCGGTGGTGTATCCCTCTTCGCCGACCTGTAAGCGGCGGGCGCGGCGCATGCGGAAGCTGGCACCGGGTCCAGCTTCGACGTAGTAGACGCCGGGCGGCAGGTTGGCGACGCGAAACTCTCCGTCTTCGTTGGTCATGCTGTTGGCGCGGGGCTCCCAGCGCTTGCGGCCGTCCACGATGTGCGACGAGATCACGCGAATGGGAATCTCTTCGATCGGTTCGCCATCAGGAGCCTCGACACGACCGTAAATGATGCTCTCAGGAGTGAGTTTTACCGCGACTGACGGAGTGTCTGCGCTGACGAGAATCGATTTCACTTCCGGCGAGCCGCCTTCCAGTTCCTCTTGCGCGAAGAAGCCGGGCTTGCGAGCCGTCACATTGACTTGTGCGGCGGGGAGGCCCACGAATTCGAAGTGTCCGTTGGAATCGGTCAAGGCTGAACGTTCGGACTCGCCCTCGAGTTGGACCAGAGCGCGGCGGATGGGGTCTCCAGTGACAGCGTTGACGACCGATCCGGTGAGCTTGAACTGTCCGGTGGCGTTTTGCGGGGCGGGAGGCGCGGCCGTCTGGGGGTCAGTTTGGGCCAGCAACGTCGACGCCAGCAAAGCGCAGAAGCCGACCAAAAGCCGTCCCGACGAGAGTGACCTGCGCTTCCACATGCTGTGCCGTACCCTTATTCCTTAGACACCGATCCCGAGTAAAGGATAGGGGAGGAACTTGCTCAGTCTGTCTTGGCAGGGAGCGGCTGTCAAGGGAGGGGATTGGGTTAGGGCGTTCGCTCCGTTGTGCTAAAGGAGTTCTCAATTCGACATCTCTTGGGAAGGGCATGAATTCACTCATGCCGTAAGATCGTCGATTGATACGGGCTTTAGCCCCTGAGGTTCGCTACTGGTCAAGAGCGAACCGCAGCGGCTCAGGCCGAAAACAACTTGACTCGATGCGGCATGAGTAAACTCCCGAAACGACCCGGCGAGTCTGATTTATAGTTCGACGGAATGACGAACCCAAATCCCTGAACCCTGGCTGCGAGGAACGTTGACCGATGTTCCGGCAGTACCGCGGGCCGTCTTGCATGCGCTCGAACTTGCCAAGGAAGATCTAGAGAAATGGTGCGGGCCGTTAAGCGAGGCCGAATTGCACGCCCGGCCATCGGGGTTGGCTCCAGTCGCGTTTCATCTGCGGCATATTGCGCGAAGTCTGGATCGCCTCCTGACCTATGCGGAGGGGAGCGCGCTCACTGGAGAACAGTTGGCTGGGTTAGAAACGGAATTGGAGGCTCCCGCGTCGCATGATGAATTATTCTGCGGAATTAGCGGCAGCGTTCTCACGAAGCGTTGCACGCATTCGAGCGATCGATGTGTCTAGTTTGGAACAAAAGCGATCCGTCGGAAAGAAAGGCCTGCCAACTACTGTGGGAGGCTTGCTGGTTCACGTCGCTGACCACACGCAACGACACGTGGGCCAGGCTGTGATCATGGCGAAAATCGTTGTCTCTGATAGAAAAAACTTTTAAACGCAAACGGCGCGAAGAAGAATCCGGTTGACGCCAAACCCTCGTGAATGACAACATGCTTGCACGTCGGTTGGGCGTGACGGCTCGTTGTCTTGAGCGCGATTCTGCTGATTTGCAGAATGTCGCGTTTTGCCGTCTCGCGCTCAGAGCGTAGCCCTCACAAAACAACTAAGCAATCAATCTGCGCGGATCTTGATACGTTCCCGGCACCCGCCTGATGCACGGTGGAGGCACGGTTTCGTTTCGAGCGGTGCGCTGAAGTGTGATCCCGGGCAAGCCCTTAAAACATGATTCGATATCTGATCGATTTCTCCCTGCGTAATCGCATTCTGATCCTGGCCCTCGCATTTTTTCTCTTTATCTGGGGCATCGTTTCCTTCCACCGCCTGCCGATCGAGGCCTATCCCGACGTAGCCGACACCTACGTGCAAATCATCACCCAATGGCCGGGGCACGCGGCGGAAGAAGTCGAACAGCAGATCACCATCCCGCTCGAAGTCACGTTGAACGGCGTGGCGCACATGACGCATCTGCGCTCGACGTCGCTGGCCGGGTTGTCGGTGATCACCATCATTTATGACGACGAGACGACAACATTTTTTGCCCGCCAGGAAGTCCTCAACCGGCTTCAGCAGGTAAGCCTGCCAAACGCGGTGGCACCGAACGTGGGCCCGGATTCAAGTCCGACCGGGCAGATCATGTTCTACACGCTCGAGAGCCACAGTCCGCAGTACGACACCATGGAACTGAAGACTCTCAACGACTGGTACGTGCGCAACCAGTTGAAGTCGGTGCCCAATGTTGTCGAGGTAAATCCCTTTGGCGGCCCGACCCGCGAATACCAGGTGCAGATTGATCCGGGAAAGCTGGTCTCGTATGGGCTGACGCTGGCGCAGGTGGAGCAGGCGATTGCCGCGAACAACACCAATGCCGGAGGAGGATTCGTCGAGCGCGGTGAACAGGCATTGAACGTCCGCGCCGTGGGACTGATGCAGGGCACGGAAGACATCGCTAACACCGTCATCAAAGTGCAGAACGGCACTCCGGTTCGCGTGACGGATATCGGCAATGTCGTGCAGGCTCCGAAGGTTCGCCTTGGACAGTTGGGAAAAGCGATCCGCAAAGAAGATGGAACTGTCATCAACGATGACGATGTGGTCGAAGGAATCGTTCTGTTGCGCAAAGGCGCAGAGGCCGACACTACGCTCGATGCACTGCACCAGAAGGTGCAGGAGTTGAACGATCACGGACTGCCCACGGGAGTGAAACTGATTCCGCACCTCGACCGTAGCGACCTGGTTCACTACACGACGCACACGGTGCTTCGCAATCTGACCGATGGCGTGCTGCTGGTCACGCTGATTCTTTTCCTCTTCCTAGGGAACGTGCGCAGCGCGCTGGTCGTAACCATCACGATTCCCTTCTCACTGTTATTTGCGGCGATTCTGCTCGACCTGCGGCACATCCCGGCCAACCTGCTGTCATTAGGAGCGCTCGACTTCGGTATGGTGGTCGACGGTTCGGTAGTAATGGTGGAGAACATTCTTCGCCACACCGAATTTGCCGACAAGAAGAAGTCGTTCATGGAGACGATTGCCATCGCCGCCCATGAAGTGCAGAAGCCCGTCTTCTTCGCGCGCATCATCATCATCGTTGCCTACTTGCCCATCTTCACATTACAGAGGGTCGAAGGGCGCCTGTTCAGCCCCATGGCGTGGACGGTCGCCTTCGCGCTGCTCGGCGCGCTGTTGTTCGCATTGTTTATCGCTCCGGTGCTGTGCAGCTTGCTGTTCCAGGGTGGCGTGAAGGAGTGGAAGAATCCAGTCCTGCACTTCGTGCAGGAACGCTATGCGGAGACCCTCGAGTGGTGCTTCGACCACCTGAAGATGACGCTGGGACTGGGCCTCGCGGCGCTGGCCTTGATGTTATTCCTGGCCCTGAGCGGCATCATCGGATCAGAGTTCTTGCCGCATCTTGACGAAGGCGCGGTATGGGTGCGAGGGACGCTAGCCCCGAGCACCGGGCCAACATCCGGCATTCGACTCGCGAACGAAGCGCGGCGCGCCCTGGCAGAGTTTCCCGAGGTCAAGCAGGTGGTCAGCCAGGTCGGACGCCCCGATGACGGTAGCGATGCCAGCGGGTTTTACAACACAGAATTCTTTGTCGATCTGCTCCCCCGCGCGAAATGGCGCAAGCAGTTTGAAAGCAAAGACGATCTGATCGCAGCCATGGATACAGAGTTGAATAAGTTCCCAGGCGTGTATTGGAATTTCTCGCAACCCATCTCCGATAACGTGGAAGAAGCGGTCAGCGGCGTCAAGGGTGAACTGGCCGTCAAACTCTTTGGCACCGATTTGAAGACGCTCGAAGCAAAAGCGGATGAGATTCAGGACGTGATGTCGAAGATTCCGGGAGTCGCCGATCTGGGCACGTTCCAGGTGCGCGGCCAGCCGAATGTGAACCTGGTGATTAACCGCACGGCAGCCAATCGCTACGGGATCAATGTCGCCGATATTCAAGATGCGATCGAGACCGCGGTGGGCGGCAAGGCAGTAAGCCAAGTCCTAATTGGCGAGCAGCGCTACGACTTGACACTGCGCTATCAAGAGCCTTTCCGGCGCACGATTGATGACATCTCGAACATACGTCTGGTGGCTCCTTCAGGTGAGCGCGTTTCGCTGGGACAACTTTGCAAGATCAGCATCGACGATGGCGCCTCGACGATTTATCGCGAAGGCAACTCACGTTACATTGCGATCAAATACAGCGTGCGCGGGCGCGATCTGGGCAGTACTGTGCGGCAGGCGATTGATGAAGTGAATCAGAAGGTGAAACTTCCGGAACGCTATCACCTTGATTGGACCGGCGAATACGAAAGCCAGCAGCGGGCGAACAAGCGGCTGGCATTCATCGTCCCCATCACCTTGCTGTTGATGTCGTTCATTCTTTACTCAGCATTCGGATCGTGGAAGTGGGTCGGGTTAATCCTTGCCGTAGTGGCCTTATCGCCTCTCGGCGGATTTTTGAGCCTGTTGGCCACTGGCACGCACTTCTCGGTGTCGTCAGGATTGGGCTTCCTCGCGCTGATCGGCGTTTCGGTCGAAATCGGCGTAATCATGCTGGAGTACATCAATCAATTGCGCACGCGCGGCATGGAAGTGCGCGAGGCGGTAAAGGAAGGCGCCTCGCTCAGGCTGCGTCCCATCATGATGACCATGCTGGTGGCGACGCTAGGATTGTTGCCTGCGGCCATGTCCCACGATATCGGCTCCGATTCGCAACGTCCTTTTGCGATTGTGGTGGTCGGTGGACTGATTGTTGAGCTCTTCATCAGCGTCATCCTGCTACCCGCGTTGTATGTGTTCTGGGCACGAGGCGACGACAAATTGCCGCCGCCGGAAACGTCGTTTGCCTCAGAGGGAGAGCACGTGGACTAGGTCGCGGGTCGCCGGTCGCCGGAACCAGATTCGTATCAGGGGACCGCTTCGGCGGTACCGCAAGTCGGTCGTTTTGAATTACCCCTTTAGGGGTTGCATTCGCGGTCTTGGAAGGGCACGGCTTTCAGAGGTGCCGCTAGCGACCAACAAAAATGCGGGCTCCGCCTGGGGGACGCGCCATCCGTTGTATAATCTCGCCGCCCTGGAGGGCCCCTATGCGCAAGCTCTTCCCAGCCGTTGTCCTGCTTGTCTTTGCATCTTTTGCCTTTGCCCAGTCGACCCAGCACTTGGCAGCGCGCGTTCCCGTTCAAGGAAAGAGCCGCGAAATCGGCGCCGATCGTACTGCGCCCACTCCCTCCGCATCGGCGAGGGCAAAAACGTCTCCGACAACGAACCCCTGGAAGTTGCAAGCGACGCTAACCGGGGCGGTGATCCACGACATTTCATTCCCGACGCCAAAGATCGGATATGCCGCTGCGGAACTGGGCCAAGTCTGGAAGACCACCAATGGGGGAACGACTTGGACCGAGATTCTAAATCTGGGTTTTCCCTACTACTGGTTCGGAGTAACCACGCTGAGCGCCAACGAAGTCGTCATCTCCGGCTTCAACGATTCGAACTTCGAAGGCATCATTCGCTGGAGCCAGGACGGTGGCACGACCTGGACCAGCGACATTGTTCTAACGACGACAGGATGGTCCTATCGCACGCGCTTCGCTAACGCCAAGGATGGCCTGGTGATGGACGGTCTCGATCTCGATCAGCCAAATGCCGTGCATGTTACTACCGACGGTGGGCAAACCGCGACTGATTGGACCCAGATCGCGCCGGTAGATCCCAACGGCGGTTGGTTTGGAAATCAATTCAGTCTGCTGCCAAACTTGCACGCGCGAGCTTCGGGAATCACTTATTGCTCGAGTACGAACGGCGGTAGCGCGTGGACTTGCGGACCTCCCATTGATTCGGTTTTTGACGGTCCGACATTCTTTGTGAATGACAAAGCAGGATGGGTAGGCGGCGGCGAGATTTCTCCCAATGTCGAAGGCTGGGTGCATCGCACCACCGATGGCGGTAACACCTGGAGCGCGCGAACTCTCGATGACGCGTGGCCGATCCGGCAGATCAACTTTCTCACTCCGCAGGTGGGGTGGGCCGCGGGCGGCAACGTCTACACCGGCGTCGGCGGGATGTATTATAGCGCGGATGGCGGCCAGACGTGGACGCTCGACATCAGCACCGGGGCCGAGATGTCATCGTGCGACTCGAAGCATTCGGGCAGGAATTATCAGATCTGGTGCGCGGGGTATAACGGTTCGTTTAACGGCGTGGTGTACACGTTGAAGGGCACTTTGTAGTAGCGATCTCAATTTTTTCCGACGTCATCCTGAGGCCGAGAGGCCGAAGGATCTGGCGTGGGGTATGTACATGATTGGCCCGCGCCAGATCCCTCACGGCTCTCGCCGTTCGGGATGACGTCACTTCAAGAGAGGCGCCCTAGTTCCCACATCAAAGCCGACAGTATGTAATCCGTAACAGGCGAGTCGCTCGCGGTAGTCCGCCGACCCCTCGAGCGCTTTCCCCAATCCCCAGAAATCACTTCCCCGCTATTTCCATTCGCGTGAAGCCTGACAGGGACAAGGACTTGCTTCTTACTCTATTGGACCCTAAAAGAGTGCAAGTGTTTGCCTATTACATTTATCCCGAAACGGGAGTGCATACGTTTAGTCATTTTATTTCAGCAATATATAGGTATTAATTCAATGGAAACTTAAATGCTATTACCGAGGTGCTACATGGGTAAGCCTGCAGCATTAGTCTCTCCTCCCCGGGCGATGAAGGGCTACTCCAGGAAAACCAGGAAGGGAGATCCGCAGACATGTCCACATCAAAAGTGCTGCTTTTTGCCACCCTGATGCTGTGCTTGCCCTTGGCCGCCTTCGCCAATAGCACAGTGGATTTCGGGTACTCCGGCGGAATGCTGAGCACACCTACAAACAGTTACATCACCACAGGTCCAATCGGAAGCACGCTGACCTCGGTTAGCGGTTACAACGGCGGGGGCATCATTACCGGGAGCAATCTCGGAACCATCACCTTCACCACGGGCGCTCGCATCTCCGGCGGCATGGGGAACGCTACCTTCGCCGCGGGTGGATCGATTGTGATTACGGCGAATGGAACCGGCGGCCTACCCGCGGGGGTCCTGTTCACCGGCACATTTACCAGCAACAGCACCTTGAGCCAGGGAATCACCAGCGGCGGGCTCTACTACTACACCGTCTCTGGCACCATCAGCGGCACCTTCAGCAACGGTCAAACCGTTTCCGGACAGCTGCTCACGATCTCGGTCTCGTCGAAGCAACCCTTCCACGGCACCATCGGGATCAGTAGCGGGAGCGCAACCGTTGTGACGCCCGAGCCCGGCACTCTGAGTTTGTTGGGCACGGGTTTGATCGGACTGGCAGGATTAGTTCGGAAGAAACTGATCGCCAGCTAGAGTTCTCGATTTTTCTTGCCTGCACACTGAGGCCCCGGCGAGATACGCTTGCCTCCTGCAAATGCCGGGGCTTCTTATTTCTTGTCCTTATCCTCCATAGAGCCGGGCAATCTGGGCCTCGGCTAGATCTACCGTCCCTGCAAACAAGATTCGCGCTTCGCCCTCAGAGTGGCGCACCACACTGGTGTCAAACTGGGGTATCGCCAAACATAGGCGGCTCAGCAAATCCTCACGCGACGAAAAGACGAGGGGGCCACGGAAATCGGTCCGCTCAGGGTAGACCACCACACGGTATTGCGGCGAGGGCTTTCCCGGGGCGGGCACCGACTGAATGACTAGACGAACCTGCATGTCCCCAGAAGGCATGCCAGGCATGTTCGGGGCAGTCGTCACTTTGGGCTGTGATCTAGATCACAGGCGATAGTGATGCCGCCGCCGCGAATCCTCAGCGCAGCAGGTAATGGCCAACGGCGTAAACCGTTTCGCCGAGCACGATCATCAGGATAAGAAGGGAGAGTGCGAATGCAATAGGGCCCACCTGGTTCGTCATGAAGGTTTCCGCCAGTTTGGAAAGTCGGGACAACTGTAGGCACTCCCCATTGCAGTACAGTGACAACGAGATTACGGAGAGGTAAAAACTGTTGCGATTACTCCTTCAACCACGCTTGCGCTTCCGCGAGCGAAGAAAAGATGCGGATGTTCTGCTCGCCATTTCGAAGAATCTGATGGAGGCGCGCGGCATGCATCTGAACCCTGCTTTTCGCGATGAAGGCGCGTTTTGCCTGAAGGGAAAAAGGGTCTACCAGATCGGCCAGATGGATGGCGTGTTCAGAACTGAGTCCGAGTTCTTTGACGTCGGTGAGATCGACAATCTCTGAGAAGTCGGGTTCGAACAATGGGTTAGCGATCAGGGCGGCAGCATAATCTCTTACGTCGCGAACAGAAAGAAGTTCCCCAAACTTCACCGAAACCACCCGCTTCTCGGGAGATACTTCACATACCCAGCGGCTTTCCCGTCGTTCACTGACACTCTTCACGCGCACCTCCTCGCGGTCCTAAAAGAATAGTAATCCGATTAGCGGCGACGGCGAACTTACGAATGGACGTAGCGGGACGCAGCGATTTCTTAGGCGAAATCGAACCGAGTGCGACTAGATGTGTTGTCTACGCGAATATAGCGCGCAGGGTTGTCACTTGGAAAACTGAGGAGACTGTGGTCGATATCCGCTGCGGGTTCGAATATGGAAGCTCTTCATGTGCTCCCCTGAAAGCTTTACCGTGATGGTTCGCCAACCTGTGTTGGGGTTCGGTTGCGGATAATAGCTAAGCGAATAAAGATGGGCCAGGTCGTCGCGAATAGACGTAAAGGCTCGGTGTTCGTCTTTCCAGTTTTTGGCGAAATACGCTTTGCCTCCGGTGGCGGCGGTCATACGCTCAAACACAGCTGTCGATACGGGCTCGATTTTGGCTTGTTGCGTACTGATCATATAGATGGCGATGCCGGCGGATTGCGCCAACTCCGCGACATCCTCGGGCGGCACTACGCTCGCGTTGTCAGGACCGTTCGAAAAAACTACCACTACTTTTTTGCCCGTATATTGAGCAGCATCCTGCAGCGTCAACAACAGGCAGTTGTAAAGCGCCGCGTCATCTCCTGCGACCGTGGTGCGCACGCCGCGCAAAACCTGGGAGCGGTCAGAGGTCAGTTGAGTTTCTCGCGAAAGGTCGCGGCTATAGGAATACAAAGCCAGTTTATCGGCGCTTTCCAGGGAACGGACAAAATCGGCGATGGCATCCTGGGCAAACACAAATCCGCGATACATGTAGTTGCTGGTATCGAAAAGTATGAATACGTTGGCCCCCGCAACCAGGGAGCCGAGTTTCTCAGCCGGGTCATCCGCGGATGCGGGTTGAGGCGAGGCAGGCGCCGAATCACCTTGAGGCCTTCCCGGTAGAGCATTGGCTACCAGAGTGCGCGTGAGCTCGTTACCCTCGGCAAAAGTGGAGATCGTTTGAGCTATGCCGTCCTCAGTCACCGAGAATGCCTGGGGTGGAAGACCAGTAACGTAGTTCCCCTTCCTGTCGGTCACGGCTACATTCAGCTGGACCAGGTTCACAAAAACGCGGATGTGTGGCTCGGTGTCCTGAGCTGCGGTCCCATTGCCAAAGCCGAAGCAGAGCAGACAAAACACCAGGAAGCATCTCTTTGCCATGGATCCGTTTCTCCTCCGAGATACTCGTGACGACAAGTCTCCAATTTGAACTAATTCTGTGGTGCCGCGCTATTTGCAGATAGCGAGACGATTTTGCCCTGACGAAACTCTTCCCCGGTCTCGCGCATCGCGCGAAGGATCGCGTTCCAATCCTCCTGATCCGTGGCAAAGATTTTTTCGATCATGCGTCGCGTCAATTGCGGGACAAGCAGGTTCAGGGTCACAGGCGAATAGCCCTTTTCGTCCGCCAATCGGGCCCAATACAGGTTGCTGGAATCCCAGGTTTCGGCCATCAGGCGGCTGGAATAGCCCGATAGCGCGGGAAGCGGTTTCAGGTTCAACAGTTCCGATGCATATCTCTGCGATAAGACGGGGTGAGGGATACCAAAGTCTTGAGACAGGCGCTCCCAGCTGAGTTCCGCCGGATAGCGGGAAGACAGACGTTCCAATTCCACGCTGGCGGGCCCTACATCGACGGCATGGGTAGATCTCCGGCGAAATTCGGCCGCCAGGTAAAACGTATCGGCTGGCGTAATTTGCAGAAGCACGTCCGCCACACGCCCCGAGCTTTGTGCCTGCTGCAATTTCTCAAGCAGCTGAGAGGTCATGCGGTCCGAAAGGATACTGATCACTTGTTCTCGGAGTTCCTGGTTCCCGACGGAGGCGGTCAACAGTTCCTCTCCAGATTTCTGGTACAAGGCGACCCCGTGCAGCTCGTTCGTGCTTACGCTCCACCAGCGCGGCAGGGTTGAACTGACGACCAGACCGGGCACCACTTCCCGCCAGATGAGCGCCTGAACATTTTCTGGAGAGATAAAATCCTGTTCCACTTCCGCCAGAATATAGGGCAAGTCTGCCAGGGATCCGACTAGACGCGCACCACCGCCAGCAGGAGAACCTTCGCCAAACAAGCGAGGAGCTTGCCAGAGATGCTCCAACCCCGTGATCGTGTCGCCAGAGAAATCATGGGAGCGAATGAAAAGCGGATTGTAGTGTAGAAGCTGGGCACCCGGAGGCTCGTAGTAGGCGTAGTTCAGTCCGACCAGGGTATCGCGAAGGAAGGGAGTGAGTTGACCTCGCGCAGCTTCCAGTTGCTCGGCAGAGGCGGGCGACTTGATGACTTTCCCGACGTCGGTCCGCATCTCCAGATCAGTGTGACGATTGTTATAGATGCCGACTGCCCATTCCGTTCTCTCACCGCGAGTAAAGATGGGGCGCGGCATTTCGAATTCCCGCAATTCTCCGGCACGAGAGATGAGAGCGTCCCCGCTCTCACGGCCTCGTGCCATGGCATCCAGACCATTTCCTAATACAAACAAGGCATCAAGAGAAACCAGCCGTTGGTCGTTGAGGATGGTACGAATGCGAGCCGCCGATTCATCGTGGATGCGGCGGCCTTCGGCACTGGCTTGAGGCGGCCCTGCCAGCAGTTCGACGATCTCATCCTGGGACATGTTCGCCTTGCCGCCCGCCGCGCGTACGATCGCTCCCAGAGAATTTTGGCCAGCCTCAAAAAGTTGAGTCGGAGAATTGACCACCGCAAAAGATCCGACCACGTGCATCCATGAGTCGTTCTGCTCGGCGGCCGGTATCTGAGCCTGGCGAGCCAGTATCTGCCAGAGCCCTACATTGGCCTGGAAGATTCCCATGGCATCGCCGCGCAGCGCGTGGTTGGGAATTCTACTGAGATTGTCCACAACGCTAATAAAGCGCTCGATAGACCCATCGTCCAAGTCGCTGAACTCGGAGAATATCCGGTATTGATCGCTCAAATGGACGAACTTGCTCGACAGGAGCAGGACGGTTTGCGAACTCATCCGCTTGCCGGGAGGACGCCCGCTATCGATTTCGCTTAGTGTGAGATACATCGGCAAAGGTCCGCTCAGCGTCTTCTGTCGCGAAAATGCGAACATGGCTTCGAGCAGTTCCTGGGGATCGTCCCAACCGCCGGCGCGTTTGCCCCAATCACGAACGACTTTGGAATCAGTTTTCTGCCGCAAGATCTGTGCCCAGACCTGCAGATTCCCCGGAACCAGAGGCTCTCCGTTCGGTTCCCATCGCGTTCGCGCGAGAAAAAGCAGAAGATCCCCGGCCGGCCGGAAAGTTGGACGCGCAGCATTTTCCGAAGGGTCGGCGTTCCAAAACGCCTGGTAATAACGCTGAAGATTCTTACCCTGCGTAAAGTGAGCCTGCTGCTCCTGACTGATCCGCAACAGCGCATCAAAGAATGCCGCCAGCCATCCACGATCTTTCGCTAGCAGGCGAGGAATGAATTCGTCTGGAACACCAGGACTCACGCCCACAACAGACTTCCACTCAGGCTCCGCTCTCAGCCCTCCGGGCACGACGACGTGTCCAGAGCGAATACAAATTTGGGTTCCATAGAAATCAAGCACGGACGCAACCGGGAGAAGACGCTTCAGACCGGGATGCTGCCGCAATGCGGCGGCGGTATTGGGATCGCTTTTAGACATAGCCCAATAAAGACGCGCCAGCAAGGGATCGCTGAAGAAGTTGTCGATCAGGCTCTGCGGCCCTCGGCCATCTGCGTGATTGACCGATACCCATTCGCTTTCCCCGAATAGTACTGGAACCCGCGAGGACGGGAATTTGTAGGAAAATGCTTTGCCGCCCTGAAGGGCTTCCTCAAGGTCACTCAACGGGAAACCCGAATCAATCGTCAGAAATGCTCTCTCCGGATCGGCGGTTACCAACGCTGTATCTTTCTGTCCGCACTCTGGCCGCGCGCGGTACCCGAGAACGTGAAGGAGGGCGGGTGCTTGCTCACAGTTCGAGATAAGAATGACGCCATCGGGCCCGGCCAGCGCCGAGAGTTCTCTCGCTTGCTGCACATAGCGGATGAGCAGAATTAGAAATTCTGTCTGGCGACCTTTGTCCGCCGCGCCGTAATACCCCTGGACGAAAACGTTGCGAGCCAGCAAGGGTAAGACTTGTTCTGGAGTCACTTTTTGACTAATGCCGGCCATGCGCAAGAAAGCCCGCAAGGGACCGGGAATCGTGACCATTCCGACCTCAGGAGACAATGTGTCTGGAGGGTCGACAGTCGTCGCCGCAGCAGGAAAATACAAAAGAAAAGAAATCAGCAACACTACGACCAGAACTGTGAGCAGGCGACGGGAAGAATGCATGGCTGGCGTCCCCCAGAGAAAACTTGGATCTGTGACGGATCCGAGACAAGGAGCTTTGCTCGGAGGTCCGGTTGGGGGTCGGCGTCTTGCCTCAGGCCCCCGTTCGGTATCGGCCAAGATACCTTGGTCCTCGCCTAAAGCCAAGGCCCTTTTCGGCGCTATCGAGAACTATCTGCGTTCGTCGGATACGCAACCTGCGAAGCCGAAGACATCTGGCCGTCGCGGCTCATCAGAAAATAAAGAAGTTCGCAGCTCTGGGAGCCTCATTTGAAAGCCTGTGTAAGCGTCATGATTTTCAGGGAGTTCCTGAGATCATCGAGTGTGGCGGAGGACCTGAGTGTCACCGTAACCGACTCGCCCGGGAGTAGATCAAGGAAATTGTCAGAAACTTTGACATCGAGATCGCCGAACGACAAGTAGACGCTGCGTGCAAGCTTCGCGGACCGCAGGGTGACGACATAGTCTCCGCTGGTCTTGCTGACGGCGCTTTCGACAGTTGGCGCGACGGGTAGATCGAGAGCGTGGGTGACGTCGAAGAATTGTAGATTCCGCGAAACCCGCTTTCCGCCAACCTCCAGGTCACACACCAGGAAACTTCGATGAAGATCACCTTTCGCTTTCAGTTCGCCCTTATCAAGCGTGAGATAGGTCGCGCTTGATTGCGCCGGGATTTGAATGTCCTTCTTCTGGTCGAGCAAGACGTTCCCGGAAAAATCGAGCAGCCGGGCGTGGAGTGAGCCAGACAGGGGCTGAAGCTTATCCGAGACGACGTACACGTCTACCTTGTCGTCGTGCAGAAAAGGCGAAACCAGGACATCGTCGTAAAAACGACGAGCATAGAAGTGAAGGGCCTTCCACCGGCCGTAATAATCAATGCTGGCCCAGGAGGCCACAGGCCAGCAATCATTTAACTGCCAGTACAAGGACCCCATGGTGCGAGGTCTCTGCCGGCGCAGGTGTTCGGCGCCAATCTTGATGATCTCCGCCTGTTGTACCTGGCTCAAATACACAAATGAAGCGAAGTCCTTGGGCTGACTGTACTCGCGCAACATATAAGTCAAAATGCGCTCGTTCCCGCCCTTGTTCTTTTGATGCGCCTGCATGACGGTAGAACGAATGTCGAAGTCTTCGGGCTGGTTGGCGAACGCGTGAATGGTGCGCATCTCGGGAAAAGATTGAAATCCATACTCCGTCATGAAGCGCGGAAACTGCAGTGTGTAGTCGGTTGCCGGGGCTTGTTGATGCCACACCGCCCAGTAGTGCATGTCGCCGTTGTGCTGGTTGTCAGGAATTTCTTCGAAGTTCGCGCTGGGCGAACTTGGCCAATAAGGCACCGGATCGGTGTATTGGGTGACGGCGCTCTTGAGTATGTCGGCGAACAGGATGGTGTAATCCTGCCAGACACGATCGCGGATTTCCGGCGAAATCGATTCTTTGAATTCCTGGCGATCGCCCCAGTGATACCAGCCGGTTTCGACCTCGTTGTTCCCGCACCACACGACAATGCTGGGATGATCTCGCAGACGCTTGATTTGATCGCCAGCTTCCTGGCGAACGCTTTCCTGGAACGGGGTGTCGCCGGGAACCATGTCTCCGCCAAACATGAACTCTTGCCAGACCATGATCCCGAGTTCATCGCAGATATCGTAGAAGTCGTCGGACTCGTAATAACCTCCTCCCCATTCGCGCACCATATTCATATGTGCGTCGCGCGCGGATTGAAGAATGTTTCGGTGGATCTCGGGAGTGACCCGGTTGGGGAAGCTGTCGAAGGGGATGACATCTGCGCCCTTGCTGAAAACATCAATGCCGTTGACGACGAATTCGAAACTCTTGCCCCATTGATCCGGAGCGCGGCGCAACTCCACGGAGCGCAAACCTGTCCTCACCGAAGCCCGGGCTGCGAGCTCCCGACCGGTCTTGATTGACGCGGAAAACTGATAGCGACCCTGAGGCCCATATCCCACCGGATACCACAGCTTCGGGCTCACAATGCGAATTGGAAACGAAACATGGTTCATTCCCGCATCCAGGTGCAATTCCTGGCTTCCATCCGACGCCTGAGCTGAGGACATATCATCGTGGGCCAGAGTGAGAGTGGCCGTCATGGGCAGACTGGCCTCGATCTCCAACTCGGCGGTGACACTGGCCATCTCCGTGCCAATCTTCTGCTGGTGGATGTGAAGATTCTCAATTCTCAGGGCGTCCCATGTCTCAAGCCGGATAGGCTGCCAGATTCCTTCCGTAAGAAATCTCGGGCCCCAGTCCCAGCCGTATTGATACGGGGCCTTGCGGGTGTAGGGGGCGGTTGCCAGGTTCTCTTCGTTGCCGTAGTTGTGCGTCGAAATCGAGGGCAAAACATAGGGTAGCGACTTCACGTAGGGGAGCATCTTTGTGACCGCCGAGTGAAAGACGATGCGTAGTGTGTTGGCGCCAGGCTTCAGCAGGGCTTTGGCGGGAACGCGCCAACGGCGGAACATGTTGTCGCCGTGCAGAACCTCCTGATCGTTGAGGTAGACGTCGGCGAAGGTATCTAAACCATCGAAGACAAGATCGGCGTGATCGTGCCGGAGCTCCGGCGCTTCGACTTGAAAAGTAGTTTGATATTCCCAGTCGGTCAGGCCAATCCACTGCAAGCGAAACTCGTTATCGCGATCATAGGGGTCCGGGATCAGATGATTGCGCAGCAGGTCAGTGTGCACGACCCCTGGAACCTCGGCAGGATGCCATGCGGCGACGTCAGCCTTGTCCGTATTTCCGGCGGCACGAAATTGCCAGCCTTGGTTCAGCTCTCGTGCGGCAGGTTCCGCAGCTTCAAGCGGCAGCGTTGAGAGAGCGGAGAATAGAAGAACTGCAACCAGGGCAAGACTGCGAAAGAATCGACGATAAATCGGTCTCATATCAGAGCTCCAACGCGCGATCAATCATGCGATGCGCAGTTCTTTCTGCATCTCTTCCAGGGTGAAACCTTTCGTTTCCGGATAAACGAATAACACTACGAAAAACTGCACAACCATCATGATTGAGAAAAAAACAAACGGGTAGGCGCCGGAAGAAGCCGCCATCAGCGGGAATATCGCGGAGATCAGACGCATTCATGAACCAGTGTGAAAAACTTCCCAGGCTCTGACCCTTGGCGCGGACGCTGTTGGGAAATACTTCAGAAATGTAGACCCATATGACGGCGCCTTGCGAGAAAGCAAAGAAGGCGATGTATCCGACCAGCAGCCATATCAAGATACTTTGATGATGCTGGGTGAAGAAAATGACTGACACTCCCGCGAGGCATGCGGCAGTGCCCACCGAGCCGACTAGCAAAAGAGTCTTCCGTCCAATGCGATCAATCACTGACATCGCAAGCATGGTGAAAACCAGATTAGTGGCGCCCACCGCTACCGCCTGAAGGTTACCCGAAACTTTGGTGAACCCAGCTTGGGCGAAGATATCGTTCAGGTAATAAAGAATCGCGTTTATGCCGGAAAGCTGGTTGAACATGCCGATGCTGACCGCCAGGAAGATCGGGAACAAATACTTTCGCGAGAACAAACGCTCCGCCATTTGCTTTTGTTCAACATCGATGGACTCGACGATGGCTTGCAGGTCGTGTTCGTAATTTTCGTCCCCCGTTATCCGCAGCACATCTCTCGCTTCGTCGACACGCCCTTTCTTCACCAGCCAACGCGGGCTTCTGGGGATCGTAAACAACAGGACAAAGAAAAGCGCTGCGGGGATCGCCGTCACCCCGAACTCCCAGCGCCACTCTGCTGCTCCAAAGTGCAAGAGTCCGATCAGATAGTTTGAGAAATAGGCCAGAAGAATGCCGAATACCACGTTGAATTGAAATAGTCCTACCAATCGCCCGCGAAGTTTTGCCGGCGCTACCTCGGCGATGTACATGGGGCCCAATACCGACGAGCCGCCGATCCCAAGGCCGCCGATGAACCGGAACAAGACCAGCGATCCCCAGCTCCATGCGACGGCACAACCCACGCCAGAGAGTAAGTACAAAATCGCCATCCATCGCAAACTGTCGCGTCGACCGAAACGCTCGCCTGGAATGCCCGCCAGCATTGCCCCCACCACGGTTCCCCATATCGCGCTGGCCACAGTGATTCCCAACAGCCTTGGCGTCAGGTTGTAAGTCTGCGTGAGTGTGCCGGTGGTGCCTGAGATAACCGCGGTGTCAAATCCGAACAGCAGTCCGCCCAAAGCTGCGACGGCTGTGCTCTTCGCCAAGCTTGCATTGATCTTCATGCCGACTCCAGTCGACGACTTTTGTTCTCGAGCGCGCGGGCCTCTTCGAGCGTCCAAGGCGGGATTGCGCCCCGCGAACTTGCAACCAACGCTCCTATGCGATTGGCAAAGTCCGCGATTTGAGGTGCGGGCCACCGGTTACCCAATCCGTGGAGTAACGCCGCAGCGAAGGCGTCGCCTGCCCCAACGGTGTCCGCAACGTCTACACGATAGCCGTCAGCCTCGAAATATTGATCTCCGGTGAGCAGGGCGCAGCCTTCCGAGCCACGTGTGACGCAAACCGTCTTCCAACCAAACTTTGCCGAGTAAGTTCGACAGAAGCCTTCCAGCGACTCGCATGGCCGTTCGAACATCTCCGAGATCTGTATAACCTCGGCGTCGTTCAGCTTGACCACCGTAGCGTAGGCCATGAGCTCCCGCACCAGTGAAGGCGTATAAGAATCCGGCCGGAGGTTGATGTCGTAAAAACGCAGCGCATGGGGAATGCGATCCAGAAGTTTTGTGGTTAAGTCCCTTGCGACCGGACTCATTTGATGGAGAGTCCCAAAGTAAATCCAATCGATTGGCTGCGACGATATCTGCCGGAATTGCGGCTCAGTTAGCTGCGGGAAATCATACGCTGCTGGCCGCTGAAGAACGAAAGTGGGTTGCCCTCCAGCGTCGACCTTGACGGTTACGATGCCTGTGGCGTGCTCCGGATCGATGCGCACGTAACGATCTGCAATACCCAGTTCCGCGATCCTGTCGAGGATCTTCTGTCCTCGCGGGTCCGCACCGACGGCGCTGATGAATGAGACTGTGTGCCCCAGTTTGGTCAGGTGGGCCGAGAAATTAAAACTGGCGCCGCCCAAATATTCCTGCTGCCCAACGATGTCCCATAACACTTCACCGATACTGACGACGTTCACGAGGCGTCCTCTGCGCGAATGCATCGCTGCTTCGCGGAAATGAAACGGTTAAAGTTCGCACAGTATACGCCGCCCTTTGCGTCCGCCAACATTGGACGAAAGATCGCGCGGCGGGAGATGATAAGAAAACAGAGTGAGGTGTAATGTCATCTTCAAACCTGAGAGCAGTGATTCTGGACTATGGAGAAGTGCTTTGCATCCGGCCTACAGCCGACGAGTTCAGACGCCTGGCAGACATCTTCGCCCTCGATCTCGATACATTTCGTAAGTTATGGGAAGCGAGCCGCGACGCTATCGACCGCGGCGACCTCACTCCTGAGGCTTACTGGTTGAACTTTGCCAGGGAAACGCGCACCACCCTCGCAGCCGAACAGATTGAAAACCTCGCCGCATGGGAGATCGCCATGTGGAGTAATCCAAATCCGATCATGGTGGATTGGCTGCTAAACATGAGCCAGGCGGGGATCAAGACTGCCCTGTTATCCAATATGCCTGCTGACTTGGCGGCGCATGTCCAGACAAAGTTCGAATGGATGAGCAGATTTACATTTAAGACATTCTCAGCTCATGTGCGACTTGTGAAACCAGATCCCGCGATCTATCAACACACGCTTCAAGGATTGGGTGTGAAGCCTTCGGAGACTGTATTCGTTGATGATCGCGAAACCAATATCCGAGCGGCCCGCGCGCTGGGCATTCATACGATTCAGTTCCGATCCATCGAGCAACTCAGGACCGACCTTAAGGTGATGGGTTTCCCCGTATTGCCCGGCGCTGCATCCGCGCCCACGAGTTAGTGCCTTCGACACCACATCTACTGCGGCTGTTCTGGCTTGGCCGGGGCCTGACTCGATCCATTCTGGAGTCTCTGGAACTCCTGCATTTCGTGTTGGGCTGCCGCTGTCTTTCCTTGCTTGCGATAGAGGCCGGCCAACCCGAAATGCGCCTGTGCGGCTAACGGACTTTCCTTCTCGACGGTGAGGAGCTTCGTCCAAGCTTTCTCTGCGGCAGCGGCGTCACCTTCGAGTGAAGCGGATTTCCCTAAGGCGTAAAGAGTCTCTGGCATGTCTGGCAGCAAACGGTCCGACTGCAATAGTTCCTTTCGTGCTTCAGCGGCTTTGCCTTGCTCGAGCAACGCCATACCCAGCCGGTAGGCTGCCTCGGCGTTCCCCGGTTGCAACTTGGTTTGCGCGCGGAACTCTGCTTCCGCTTTAGGCCATTGGAAAGCACCCGCGTACACTTCGCCCAGTTCAAGATGAACCTCGGGAATATTGGGCCGCAGCCGCAACGCTTCCTGGTACTCCTTCTCCGCTTCTGGCATCCGGCGCAACACAAAATAATTTTCTGCCATCGCTTGATGGGCGCGGGGAGAGTCCGGAGAAGCCGCCAACAAGGCGTCGATCGATTGCTTGGCCAGCAACCCGCTGGCACGGCTCAGGTAATAGAGCAGATCAGGATCGTTGGGTTGCGCTGCAAGAGCGGCTTGCAGATTTGCGACCGCTTCCGGCAGTTGTCCGGTTTGTATCTGGGCTATGCCTAGTGCGGTCTTATCCTCGGCGCGTTCGAGGTGCGGAATCGCCTCGGCCGCGTAGCCTTGGGTGAGCAATGCATAACCTAGCAAGCGGTGAGCTGGTATCAGAGATTGATTCAGCTCCAACGCATGTTTGAGGGGCGGAACGGCAGATTTGTAATCTCCGCTCTCCATGTAAGCTTGGCCGAGGCTGGCGAAGCCGTCCGCGTACGTTGGCTCCATTTCCGTGAGCACGCGATACTCCGTGACAGCCACCGCAAACTGTCGTTGTTTTTCCGCTTCAATTCCCGCCTGCATGTGCTGAGCGGCCTCCGCGGATACAGCCTGCCCCGCGAACCATAAGACTAAGAGTGCGCAAATCACGGCTGCTTCTCCGGTTCACGAATTTCGAGAAACTGGTCGGCGTGAACGTCATTTACGGTCTGGTGAATTCCCGACGGCCACACCACTTCCACCTTAGCGTGCTCCGCCGTCCCAAGTCCAAAGTGAAGTCGCTTGTCACTGGACGACAGATAACTTCCGGCCGAAGTTGCAAAACGCGTTTGTCCGTTCACTTGTACACGGGCCCCGAAGCCATCGCGATTGCTGCGTGTGCCTCGCAGTGAAATCACTAGCCAATGTGCCTTTCCGCCATGGTTGAGCAGCACTTGAGGATGGCCTCCGAGATAGGTCATCACGACGTCCTGCCAGCCGTCGTTGTTCAAATCGCCGAAGGCCGCTCCGCGCGCGGCAACCGGAATTGTAGTTCCCGGATCGACGCGCTCGAACCTGCCATTGTGATTCATTGCGAGCAAAGGCAGTTCCTGATAATGCAACGAGGGATCGATCTGCTCAACGTTATCCAAGACGTGTCCTTGTGCGACGAAAAGATCCTTCCATCCGTCGTTGTCAAAGTCCTCCAAGCCGATGCCCCAGCCTGAACTTCCACTCGACAGCAGACCAAGACCGGTTTCGAGACTGCGATAGCTAAACGAACCGCCGCCGTCGTTGTGGTAGACGCTGTAAATTTCCCGCGGCAACTCGGTCACCATGACATCGGGACGGCCGTCGTTGTCGTAGTCCTGAAAAACTACACCCATCCCTGATAGCCGCCTGCCATCCTCGGAAAGCGCAGCCCCTGCATCGAGGGCCAGTTCCGTAAATGTACCGTTGCCGTTGTTGTGGAACAGGTACTGCTGCATACCGTCGTTGGCCACGAAAATGTCGGTGAACCCATCACCGTCGTAGTCAGCGAATGCGACTCCGAGGCCGCGTCCTTTTTTTGCGGCGATACCCGATCGCTGGCTCACATCGGTAAAGGTTCCATCGCCGTTGTTGTGATAAAGAATATTGGTCGTGGCCGGAAATTCTTCTGGCGGACAGTACGTGTGATAGTTGCCGCCGCAATCTTTGTTGTGCTTGGTGTCCCATTCCATGTAGCGGGTGACGAACAGATCAAGCTTTCCATCGTTGTCATAATCAACGAATCCGGCAGAGACGGACCAGCCGCTTCCGGCCACGCCTGCCTTGGCAGTGACGTCCGAAAAAGTACCGTCGCCGTTGTTGTGGTACAAAACGTTTTTTCCGTAACTGGTCACGTATAAGTCGGAGTAGCCGTCATTGTCGTAATCACCCACAGCAACTCCCATCCCGTAGTTGCCGTCGCCCGCATTTGCCAAGCCCGCGTGTTCGGTGACATCGGTGAAGGTGCCGTCCTTGTTCTGGCGATAAAGCCGGTTCCAATAGCGCGGATCGTGACGGTCGAAGTCTTCCGGCGTCTGCATCGGACTGTTCACACGCCCGCCATTCACGAGAAAAATATCCAGCAAGCCGTCGTTGTTGTAATCGAAGAGGCCTACGCCGCCAGGCATGGTCTCAATCAGATATTTCTGAGCGGTGGGGGAATTTTGCAGGGTGAAGTCCAACCCCGCAGGGAGTTTGCCCTCGAGAACAGGCACGGCGGGCGCCGCAGCCCACATCAGCATAATCATGAGGAAAGATACGCGCAGAGAGTCACCACCCCGTGATTCCCTTACCACTCTTACCATAACGCAGTTGTGTCGCGGCGGAAACCGGGTTCGCAGGGTCACTACGAACGCGGTTTCGCGGGGGCGGTTGACTTGCGGACGATGAGTTCAGGCTCGATTAGAATTTCCGCGCACGCTTGCCCAGGGTTTTCAATGTGCTCAAGCAACGTGCGGGCGGCGATTTCACCCATTTGCCGCAAGGGTTGGCGAACCGTAGTCAGGCTTGGGTTGCTGTATGCCGCAGCCTGAATGTCATCGAAGCCGACCACGGAAATGTCGTCCGGAACTCGCAAGCCAGAATCGTGAATGGCGCTGATCGCGCCAATCGCGGAGTTGTCGTTGAATGCGAATAAGGCAGTGAATCGCCGGTGCCTGGCCAGCAACTGCTTGGTAAACGGGTATCCCAATTCTGGCGTGCTGCAATCGCCCTTGAGCGGAACCTCGAGCTCAGGCTGAAATCGAATGCCGAGTTCCACGAACACATCGCGCACAGCCTGCCAGCGATCCGCCGAATCGGAACTATCCGGCGGTCCCTTCATCACCGCAATTTCCGTGTGCCCCAACTCGGTCAAATGCTTCAAAGCCAGCCAAGCCGCGCGACGGTGATCGAGCACAATGTTCGTGACACCTTTCACGCGACGGTGCCCAGCGAGAGCAACAGAGGTTAGCGGCAACGGGTTAGTCAAGGGTGCGTCAACCGTGATGAAGCCTTCGACGCCTCTTTCCACAAGCAGATGGGAGTAAGTCTCTAACACTTCCTCATCATGACGATGATCGGCGATCAAGAAAAAGAAACCATGTTGGCGAAGATAGTGTTCGATACCACTGATCACCATCGATCCATAAGCATCGCCTATCTGGGCGATAACTCCCACGGTAAAGGTTCGCTTTACACGCAGCGATCGCGCGAAAAAATTCGGACGGTAGTTAAGTTCCCGCGCGGCGGCGACAATGCGATTCTTCGTGTGTTGCGGGACAGAGGAGGACGCCGGCGATTTGTTCAGGACGGCAGATACGGTTCCAGGTGTGAGCCCCACGTGGGCGGCTACAACTTTTAGAGTCACGCGAGGGTGTTTCTTCGTCGAGCCTTCTCCCTTGCCCGGTTTCATTTAAACCATTTCCCGTGCAGCACCAGATTGTATTCGGAGCAACATTTTCCGGATCGACGGAATGCGCAGAATCGACTGCACAAAAGGGGACCGTCAAGAAGCACCGCCATTAAACCATAACCGATCCCAAAAACCATAATAATCCCGTAGAAAATCGATATTTTTATCTTGACAAACGGTATTGAGATGGCGCAAGCTGCGCCACACTTGCGTAATTATTAAAAATTTAGATGTGCTCGATTTGAAAAGTATTGGTACCGAGGCTGGTGGTTTGCACTCCAGGTGAGCCGTGATGGTTGCGGCTTGAATCGGGAGTGAACGGGATCACTGTGTCCCCACGTGGGGGGAGATTTTCGGGGTTAAAGGGCTTGCTTCACTACACATCTCTGAGGATGGGGGTAGTCAATATGCCGGGTTCTAGATTCTGGACGTCGATTCTCTCGCTGACAGCGCTATTGCTATTAGCTTGTGCCTCTCTACAAGGACAGTCCACCTATGGAACCGTCGCTGGATCAGTGACGGACCCCTCCGGTGCAGCCATCCCGGGCGCTCAAGTAACTTTGACTAACATCGGCACACAGGAAGCCCGCCAGCAGCCATCAGGAAGTGAAGGTTTGTACCAGTTTGTGAACGTGATTCCCGGCCAGTACCGCATTGACGTTCAGAAGGACGGCTTCAAGCACTTTACTCGCCAGCCAGTGGTGGTTGAGGTGCAGCAGAACGTTCGCATCGATGTTCCTCTTCCGATTGGCGAACTCAGCCAGACTGTCGAAGTGAATGCCGAAACTCCGTTGCTGCAGACGGAAAGCTCTTCACTGGGCCAGGTCGTCGAACAACGCAAGGCCAACGAACTGCCCTTGAATGGACGCAACATTTTTAATCTGATTACGATCTCCCCCGGCACCGTCGCGCAGGGCGGATCTGGCGGCACACCGGTGAGCCAGAACCCCTTCAGTTGGGGAAATTATCAGGTCGGCGGATCTTTCGCGAACGAGAGCGCGGAATACCTGGATGGCCAACCGCTTAACATCGGCTACATCAATCTGCCCATCGTGATTCCCACGCAGGATTCGATCGGCGAATTCAAAGTTCAATACAACAATCTGGGCGCCGATTGGGGCAAGTTCTCGGGCGGCGTCGTAAACCTGAGCACCAAGTCCGGCACCAACGCATTCCACGGTGAAGCACATGAGTTCCTTCGCAACAAGGTATTGAACTCAAACGATTACTTTCTCAAACAGTCGGAACTCCAGAATGGCCAGTCAAACGAGCCGCCCCCGTACGTGCAGAATCAGTACGGCTTCAGCTTCGGCGGCCCGGTGATCAAGGACAAGACGTTCTTCTTCGTGAACTGGGAGCAGTTCCGGTTGCGCACGGGGTCAGTGCTCACCACCACCGTGCCGCTCACGCAGTTCAGGAATGGGGATTTTTCCGCACTGCTGAGCGGTCCCAACCCCGTTCAACTCTACGATCCGTTTACAGTCACGGCCACAGGTGCCCGCACTCCCTACCTCAATAACCAGATTCCGACAACGGAGTTCAGTAAAGCCGGCACTACTCTCTGGGATAAGTATTTTGTGCCTCCGACATCGCCAAATGCGATCACCGACAATTTCACATCGGCCAGCAGTTCGGGAGGCAATACCAATGAATTTGTAGCCCGCGGCGACGAGAACATATCGAGCACGACTCGCATTTTTGGCAGGTTTACCTATTTCGGACTACTCGATCTACCGACTGACCCGTTCAAGACCGGCTTGTGCTTCGACCGGTGCGCCGAGAATTATCACACCAAGGCGCTCGCGGTTGACATCAACCATTCGTTCACTCCGACGATGATCTTCGACATAAACATTTCCGGCAGCCGGTTCGTGTATGCGCGCGCCCCGATCCTTGCGGGTTACGATCTCACGCAACTGGGGTGGCCCGCCAGCTACAACGGCGTCGCCTCCGCCATTCGCACACCGCCTACGCCGGCCTTCCCGTTCCCTAACGACGTCGGAAGGTCGCAGGGCAATAGCGCTATCGGCGATCACAATACTCAATACAACGTCACCCCTGCTTTGACGATGATTCGCGGCAAACACACCATCCAGGTGGGGGGGCAGTATGAGCTAGGGTTGGACAATTACTTATCAAACCAATATCGCCAGCGGAGCCTTTGCATTCAGCGGTAGCTGGACGGCACAGAACGCGCTGACCGGCGGAGCCAATTCACGGATTTCCCTTCGCCGATTTCCTGCTGGGCCTGTCCCAAAATTCAGGTAGTTTCGTCAACCAGACCGAGGGTGTGGCACAGGTGCCTGCCGAGACTGCAGGCCGCCAGACCTACCGGGCCTTCTACGTCAACGACAACTTTCGTTTCAACAACAAGCTTACGCTGAACCTCGGGCTCCGCTACGAGCTCCAGGGCACATGGTCGGAACGTTTCAACCGGCTCACATACTGGGATCCCAATGCTATCAACGCAACGGTTACGGGTTGCGGAGGTGTGGTGGGCTCTCCCTGCCACGGCGATGCCTTGCTGGTAAATACCGGGCGCAACTCGACCGGAAACAATTTGCCGCTCGACAAGAAGGAGTTCTCGCCGCGGGTCGGACTCGCCTACAGCTTTGACCAAAAGACTGTGTTCCGAGGCGGGTACGGCGTCTTCTGGATTCCGAACTACGTGTCTTTCGCTCTGAACCCGGACAACGACGTGGTCAATTTGGCGACCACACCTTTCACGGCCTCGACGGACGCAGGCCTTACTCCCAACAGCACTTTGGACGGCTCTAACTGTAGCGCTGCCAGTCGGAACTAGCTTTTCCAGTTTCGCCTGTGCTCAACAAGGTCCATTTACGGCCGGCACGATCCTTCAACCGCCCGGACGGAGCTGGAAACACTTCGTCCTTCGTGGCCGGAAGCGGGTCACCAACCCTGGCGCCCTATTTGAATCCCAAGGAAGGGTACGTGCAGCAGTGGAACGTCGACATCCAGCGTGAGTTGCCCCTCGGATTCTTTGCCGACGTAGCTTACGCCGGTTCGCACGGCGTACATCTGCCACAGTACTCGACCCACGTTAATCAGATCGGCGATAACTTTGTTGCCCAGGCTGCTGCTCAGGAGGCAGCCAGCCAGCCGGTTACCATTGCGCAAACTGTTACGAATCCTCTGGCCGGGACCAGCCCGAATGCAACCATTGGCGCTCCGACGATTGTTGCCGGCCAGTTGGTTCGCCCTTATCCGCAATACACTCGACGTGAACCTTGCCGGCTATGGCTGCTGCAGCAGCAGCTACAACTCGTTGCAAGTTTCAGTGACCCGCAGGTTCCAGGGCGGAGGGACTTTGCTTGCTGCCTATACCAACGCGAAGTTGCTCAGCAATACCGACACGCTCACCAGTTGGCTTGAGAATGGAACTACGGGCGGAGTAGGACAGGTTCAGGATTGGAACAATCTCGCCGGCGAACGCTCTCTGTCCTCGCAAGATGTTTCGCAACGCTTGGTACTGAGTTACGTCTTCGATCTTCCCTTCGGACATGGGAAGCGATTCCTGGGCAACGTCAGCGGAGTGACAAGCAAACTGGTTTCAGGGTGGGGAGTTGATGGTGTAACGACCTTCCAGCGCGGCTTCCCGTTGAAGATCAGTTGGGCCGGGCAATCCGACGCCGCTGGAGAAACTCAATGTGGGCGTTTCCAATATTCGGCCGAATGTGATCACGGGATGCGACACGCACGCCCAGGGTAGCGGCCTGAGCGGTAGGCTCAACCAGTGGTTCAACCCCAATTGTTTCTCTGCTCCTCCCGGACTACGGATTTGGCAGCGAAGCACGCGTCGACCCATCTCTCCGCAGCGACGGTGCTAAAGAACTTCGACTTTGCCGTGTTCAAGAGAACCACGATTGCGGAAAGAGTTGGCATTGAGTTCCGCACTGAGTTCTTCAATCTCTTCAATCACCCGCAGTTCGGCTTTCCCAGGCACGAACTTCGTCTCTGGGAACTCAAACAGTTTCGGCGTGGTGAGTTCGCAGCTCAATAACCCGCGATTGATTCAGTTTGCGCTGAAACTTTCGTTCTAATGGCAGTCACCGTCCGGACCGGGCACATCGCCTGGTCCGGAATCTTTTGTCTAGATCTGCTGCGCTGATACCATCTGATTCCTGTTCGGTCGTACTTAGCGTCTCAGCGCGGGTGCCAGCAGCCGTCCCCCACCGATGAGAACAACTCAGACGATTGAGTATTCCGAGGCCAAGCACATTATCGACCTGATCGTGGAAAAGGCCACGCAGATGGAAAAATCTGTGGTCGTCGCAGTGGCCGATTCCCACGGCGAACTCATTGCTTTTGCCCGCATGGACGGCGCTCCAATTTCTTCGATTCGCATCGCTGCAAATAAGGCATGGACCGCAGCGCGAGAGCGCAAACCAACCAAAGAGATCGGAGAGAAAGTGCGCCACCCGGAAAAAGGCCACGATATCGCCTATTATGGCGACCTCCGGTTTGTGGGCTGGGGTGGCGGCATTCCCGTTTGGAATAACGGTAATGTCGTGGGTGCGGTAGCCGTAAGCGGCCTTTCTTCGACTGAGGACATTGCGCTTGCGACCTTGGGCGTCGAACTGATCCAAGGCCGTTAGTCAGCGATGCACCTGCCGCTCTCGCGACGCGGCCAAGAACTTTACGTTAGTGCACACGGGGGGATTCGCCAATGGCGCGCAAGTTTCGATCTATTTGTTTTCTTCTTATCGTTTTTGTACTGCCGGCTTTTTGCCAGGTAGCCCAGCAATCGCAATCGGCCGTTGAATCCAGAGTCGATTCCCTTCTGAAACAACTGAGTTTGGAAGAAAAGATCGACCTGATTAGCGGCGTCGACGATTTTTACATTCGGGAAATCAAGCACATCGGTTTGCCGCGTCTGAAGATGGCTGATGGACCGATCGGAGTTCGAAGCTACGGTCCTGCAACTGTCTTCGGCGGCATTGGATTGGCAGCAACTTGGGATCCCGCACTGGCGCAACGAATAGGAACCGAGATTGGGCGAGATGCCCGTGCTCGCGGCGTTCACTTCATGCTGGGACCTGGCGTGAATATTTATCGCGCTCCACAATGCGGCCGGAACTTTGAGTATTTCGGTGAAGATCCCTTTCTGACAGCACGAACCACGGTGGCGTACATCGTGGGCTTGCAGAGCCAGGGAGTCAGCGCGACCGTCAAGCACTACATGGGCAACAATCAGGAATACGACCGTCATAACATTGACTCTGTCATCGATGAGCGCACGATGCGCGAGATCTACCTGCCCGCCTTCGAAGCCGCGGTGAAGGAGGCGCACACCGGCGCCATAATGGATTCCTACAATCTCACCAACGGTGTCCACTTGACACAGAACGGCTACTTGAACACCGATATCGCCAAGAAAGAGTGGGGCTTTAGCGGGATCATGATGTCCGATTGGGACTCGACCTACGACACGGTTGAGGCGGCGAACGGCGGACTCGATCTCGAGATGCCTTCGGGAAAATTCCTGAATCGTGCACTTCTGTTACCGGCGATTCAGTCCGGCAAGGTTACCGAGGCCACGATCGACGACAAAGTACGGCGCATCCTCCGCACGGCGATTGTGTTTGGTTGGATGGATCGGGATCAAACTGACACCTCGATTTCCCGCCTCAATCCGGAAGGCGAGCGGGTCACGCTCGAAGCAGCTCGCTCGGGCATGGTTCTTTTGAAAAATGATGGCAATCTCCTCCCTCTGGATAAGGGACGAATTAAGTCGATCGCAGTCATTGGTCCGGATGCTTACCCGGCCCAGGTCGGCGGTGGTGGCAGCGCAGAGGCAAAACCGTTTTCCGCACCGAGCTACGTGGAAGGCATTGAGAATTACCTGGGCGGCGGCGTGAAGGTGTATTACGACTCGGGAATTCCCACTCTGCAAGACATGGCCAAGCAGACCGAGTTTACAACCGAGGCCACCGGCGGGCAGCGAGGCCTGAAGGCGGAAGTTTTCACGAACCCCAATCTTACGGGTTCTCCCGTATTGACGCGTACCGACAAACATGTCAGCTACCAACCATCCCAGGGAGAAGGTGGAACCGACATCGATGGATCGATCCGATGGACGGGTTATTTCACGCCGTCCAGTCCGGGCAAATACGTCGCATTCGTTCAAGGTCCTGGGGAGAACGGGGGTTACCGGCTATACATCGACAAGAAACTCGTCTTTGACAACTGGAGTGTCTGGTACGCGTTCGTGAGCGAGGCTTCCATAAACCTGGAGGCTGGTCCACATCAGGTGGAACTGGATTACCACATCCATAGTGGGTGGGGCAAAACGACGGCAAATTTTGGGATCGTGCGTCCTGAAAGCCTAATCAGTCCCGAGGCAAAGACGCTCGCGGCGAAAGCTGACGCCGTGGTGCTAGCCGTGGGCTTTGATACAGCCACAGAGGGCGAGAGCAGCGATCGCTTGTTCCAACTGCCTCCAGCTCAGGATGAACTCATCAATGAGATCCTCGCATTGAATAAGAACACCGCGATCGTGATGACCTCGGGTGGCGCGGTAGATATGACGGCTTGGATTGACCACGCTCCGGCGCTCTTGCAGGCGTGGTTTCCCGGCGAAGAGGGGGGGACGGCGGCGGCACAAATCCTATTCGGCGAATTCAACCCTTCAGGCAGGCTGCCGATTTCGATGGAGCGGCGCTGGGAAGACAACGCCGTTCACGACACTTATTATCCGAAAAATGGCGAGAAGAAGGTTATCTATAGTGAAGGCGTTTTCGTCGGATACCGCCACTTTGACAAGGCGGGAATCAAGCCCCTATTTCCGTTCGGCTACGGACTCTCCTACACGACTTTCGCTTACAAAAATCTGACAGTCTCAGCGGCTTCTGAGGGTCAACCGGTCACGGTAGCTTTCGAGCTCGAGAATACTGGCAGTCGCGCTGGTGCCGAAGTCGCGCAGGTGTATGTTGGCGATCGGCACGCTCCGGTGCCGCGTCCTCTAAAAGAACTGAAAGGGTTTGAAAGGGTTAACCTTAAACCTGGCGAGACAAAGCACGTTCAGCTGACGCTTGATCGCCGCGCCTTCTCCTATTACGACGTTAAGAACAAGAAGTGGACTGTGGCGCCCGGCGACTTCGACGTTTATGTCGCACGTTCGGCTGCACAGATCGAACTGACGGGGAAGGTCACACTGAAATGAACCAGCACTTAAGCGCCTAACGCCACCCAACTCCGCGACGAAGCGGATCGCTCGAGGGCATCGAGCACTCGTTGCACGGCAACTGCATCTTCAAAATCAGAATGGAATCGTTCCTGTCGCGCCCTCGTGCCCAAAAAGTCTCCGACTGTAGCAATGAAGGGGTGTTCGTAGCCGAGAGTGTGACCGGGCTTCCAGAAAGTCTCCCAATAAGGATGGTTCGGACCGGTCACCATTAGGTCTCGCGTAGCGCGCAGGCTGGGGACTTCTGTAGCGTCATAAAACTCGAGCCGGTTCATGTGGTCGAGGCTGAATTGCAACATGCCTTTCGATCCATTAATTTCGAAGGCGTTGCGATTTTGACAGCCCACGCCGTAGCGGCTCACCTCGAAGCTGCCTATACTTCCATTCGCAAATCGCGCCATTAATAGGGCCGCATCGTCAACATCGCGTCCCGGAGCGAAGGTGTGTGTCATCGCCATGAGTTCGAGAATAGGCCCGTTAAGGTAAAGCGCCAGATCGATCGAATGCGAGAGCAGATCCCCTGCGGCGCCCATCCCGGCTTCACTGCGCTGGTAGCGCCATCCAGATGCTTTGGACGGGTCGTTTCCCGACTGGTTCAGGTATAGGGCGCGATAGTGAAACGGCTGTCCCATGCGCCCCTGTTCGATGAGTTGTTGTGCAAAAACGACCGCGGGAATCCGCCGGTAGTTGAACCACACCAGGTTTGGAACATTACGAACCGCCTTTGCCATAGCCTCGGCTTCTTCCAGAGACGTAGCCAAAGGTTTCTCGCACAGCACCGTCTTCCCTGCTTCCGCCGCGGCAATCGCGATGGGCGCGTGCAGCGCGTTAGGAACGGCGATGTCGATGACGTCGATGTCCTTGCGGTCGATGATTGCACGCCAATCCGTTTCGACTTCTTCCCATCCCCACTGTGCCGCCGCCGTTTCCAACTTCGCGCGATTGCGTCCGCAAATCACCTTCAAACAGAGTTCGTAAGGCAAGTCGAAAAAATGGCCGACTTGGCGGAAGGCGTTCGAATGGACCTTCCCAATGAAGCCTGAGCCGATCATAGCTATATTCAGTTTTTGCTTGGTCATTCGCGTTGCCGTACGGTCTGTCGATCTATTCTATCCGTTCGCCTGGTGGAGAAATCTGGCTCTAGTGCGATATCTCGCCGAAAGCCGCTGACAAGGCGATGGGGTTTACTGATTTGGCTGAGAGCCAAAACCGTCGACACACGAAGAGCGGCCGCATATCATAAGTCGTTGAAACTATGGTGGAGCTAGTCGGGATCGAACCGACGACCTCATCGTTGCGAATTCTCAACTCTGCGCGAGATGACGCGAAGCTGAAGAATCCCGAATGACATTGAGAGGCAGTGTTCATAGGGGTTCACCCGCGCTTCGCTGCCCTCGATGTGTACCCGAGCGACAGCGCCCGAGATCCTCCGACTCGGGCAGGGATCGGGCGGTTACGACACAAGTCACGACACAAATCCTGGACAGCGCCGCCGCGCGTGGTTCGGGCCGCGAGTTGTCCGCGGACGAGGGGTGGGGGCGCCGTCGGCAAGGACGCGGGTACCGGCGCGCGAAATTTTATATAAAAAGTTTGCAGAACCGTTGGAACACTTCGAGTCGTCGAAGCTGTCTGCTCTCGAAGGAGTGGCGTGCCAATTGCTCCTATGGCTCCAAATACTGACGCGGCGTGGAGTAGCACGTCAATTGTCGCGTCAATCAGGATCCCCGTTGTACAGATCATTACAGTCAGGAATATTTGGCCACGCGGCATTGGTCGTGTTTTCCACGCGATATGTCCAACAAAGATGCCCGGTCTTTGTGTCCAGCGCGAATGCTCCTGACCAGGGCAGACCCTGCAGGTTGGCTGGTTCTCGGGGAACCGGAACGAATCGCTGATAGTGAGGTTTCTTGGGTGCGGCATGGCGATCCGCGCGGTCGCAGCCCAATAGCATCAAGGAGATCGCTCCCAAGGCCAGAAGTTTTGTGGACATGAGCGGGGATTGTAGGCTAGAGTCTGGAAATAGAAAAGGCCCGGATGCCGGTCCGAGCCTTTAAAACTTTGCGCTCGCGCGTAATGGTACTTTCTAACTGTATGGCTCTAGAGCGCACATTAGCGCGGAGCCGAGCCTGTGTCAACAACGAAGTCCCCAAATAAAATAGTCACCCGAAGTCTCCCGTCAATTCGTGCGGATGCGCCTGCTTGGAAGTATCGCTCGAACTTCTTGAGTACTTCAGGCGGTGCCCAAAAAGCACTTCCTATATCGAACTCGCGCACATTTCCTAAATCCAACTGCACATCGTCCTCGGGAAATCTTGAAAAACTCATCATACCTTCGTCAGAAAAAGCCACTAATCGAATTAGCAGCGTGGCAGACAGCCCTTCAGATACCACAGTCAGTAGGCAATATTTCCCCACAAATGGGACTACCCAGGAGCGAAATTCATTTCTAGATGCCATGACCCGAGCCTCTCTGCTTCGGATATGTGGGCCAGTTGCAGGAAGCTTCTGGATAAAGCAACTCAACCTAGAAGATCCTTTAGATCCCATGCCTGATTTGTTACACCCGCAGCCATCGCAGCCGTCCCCCGCAAGGACTGATGAATCCGGCAGAAATTATAGTGCGCGGAGTCCCAAGCGCAAGCCGCCTTCGGAACGCCCCGCCAGATCGAGGCGTGGATGACTTCGCACGCCTGCTGTAGAATCCCGCTGCGATGAAAATAACGGGATGCGTCGTTTTCGCAATCATTCTGCTCAGTGCCGGGTGTGCAACACAGCATCAGTACGTTGTCGAGCGGGTGAAGGATGTGAACGGAAACGATGTCTTCCTTCGGATCGACCTGACCGAAGGCGAAGAGTGTGCCATCGGTCACGGCTTTGCGATTGTTCGAGAGAAGCCGGGAATGCCGGCGACCGAAGGATACTTAGTGCCTTTTTGTAATGACCAGCACGCGGGCAAGTGAACGAACATTCCCACACTCCGCTGAACCTCGGCATCATGTAGACCCTCCCAGAACCGTTAGGCCCTGTCGCATCCACGAAAGGCTGTACAGCGACAGGAATCCGTAATGAAGAACCAGATCGTTGATCTCTGCGGTTGCGCTCATCGCCATTCCCGCACTCTCGCAAGCCAAGAGCTCCAGCCGCCTCCGTGTTCGGACTACTTCGGCATCGTCGAATACGATCCGGCGGTCCCAGGCTCATTCATCGCGAAGATGAGCGATTCGCAGGCCAAGTGGTTTGCCAAAAAGGGGCAGAAGGAGTTTCCAGGCCTCTGCCTATCGCTGGAGAAGGCGCATTACCTAATCGTTTGGGCGGTTGCAACGGAGTTCAAAACGACGCAGCAAACGGTACATCGGACCGCCGAAGTGAGTACTTCCACGGTCGGTCAGCAGGACGGCAGTTTTCAGGTCTCCGACACGTATGGGAAGCCTCGCGCAGGGAACCTACAACGGGACGTATTCGGGCAATTCCACGAGCATCGGTCTCCTACGATCAAACCGTGCCGGTACCACCGCAGCCGATCATTGCTCCATCTACGTGGTCAAGGCGCTGAGGAGCACGATATGGGACGACATTAGAAGCAAGTCGGCCCAGCCTCAGGTGATCTACTCCCACGAGACATATCGTCCCCGTGTCGGTGGAAACGGTGACCAGTCTGCAGCCGTGATCGGACATCTTTTGAGGCGAGAGCCGACAGCGAGCGCGCTTGACGACTCGCTGAAGTTTGTCTTCGAGCACGGCGCGCAAGCGCAGCCACTGGCAGTGTTCACGGCTGAGCCAGGAAAATACGTAACGCCTTCCGGAGAATCGCAGCCAGCGGCCAAAGGGGTAGAGTCGAACACTGGTCACGATGCTGGACAGCCTCAGCCCGTGTCGTCAGGCGCGGCAATGCCGCAACAGTCTCATTTTCGTCAGAGCCGAGCGGCGCTGACATCTACGTTGACGGCAACTTCATGGGAAGCACGCCTTCGCAGATTCAGCTTCCAGCCGGGTACACACATTGTTCGCACCGCGACTACGATCACGTCTCGCTCATTCAGTTGCTCGATGGTCTGCACGAACGACGCTACGTCCTGAATCTGATCGTCACTTCGCACGGCGTTGCCGATAAGTTTGACGTACCGCTCGCGCTTCGCGTCGTCTCGCTCGTGCCTGTCGTACCAGATCGCCAACTGAATCGCCTTCTGAACATCCTCATGGCTGGCTTTGGTTCTCTCTACGTGCTTAAACTCGCCGCTGACCAACTCGAAGAACGCGTTGACCCGCTCTATCGCAGACGGTCTGTCGAAGAAGGCGTCCACCACCTTCAACAGGATTTCCGCCGCAAGTCCCCCATCAGGAATCGCCAGTTTGAAGCCAGACTCGGCAGCGTATCTAGCGAGCTTGGCTGGAAGCGTCGGCTCTTCTTTTATGTAGCACTGCTCGAATGCCTCGATGGGATCATCAATTGCCATGCCGCGATGATAACAAGGGCAGCTTTGCTGTCGAAACATCTCCATCACGCTCACTGACCCTGCGAGCACGGCCTTCGGACGACAAAAAAGGCGAACAAACGGCGCAAGCTTGTGTAATCGCCTGGTTTCGTCAACTACGGTTGGGGCACAATGGACGTATGCACAGAACTCCGGTTGGTAGGCACCCCTGCCAGACCGTGCTATGGCTGACGGTCTTAGCGCTCGTCTCGCTCTGCCACGCACAGCGTGCTGACGATCCGAACGCTTCCACGACAATCAATGAAGAACTTAAGAGACAGACTCTCTCCGATGTAGAAAGGAAGGCATCGAAAGGTGACGGAGCCGCTCAATTCCAGCTGGCACTGGGATATATGGTGGGGGGATACCTAACTAAGGATGACAAGCTCGCTGCGGAGTGGTGTACCAAGGCCGCACGCCAGGGGGATGTCGCTGCGGAAACAACCCTGGGGTATCTCTACTCGACTGGAAGAGGGGTCAAACACTCCGACAAAGAGGCGATCCGATGGTGGCATAAGGCAGCCGATCAGGGCAGTGCGGATGCTGAATTCAATCTCGGAGAATTTTCCCTGTTGGGCATTGGAACGAAACGGGACTACGCCGAGGCACTTAAATGGTTCCGAAAGGCTGCTGAACAAGGAGAATCCAATGCACAGTATCACTTGGGACTGATGTATGAGGCTGGAAATGGAGTAGCGGTTGATACGAACGAAGCCTTGCACTGGTATCGTCTTTCAGCAGCTCTAGGGTTTGCTGACGCGAGAGTGAAAGTGGATGAATATGCCAAACGCTTTCCACCCCAACATGAGTTATCTTTCGGTGATCAGTCTTTAAGCATTGATAAGGCACTCGAACAGATGGCGGAGAAGTATTCGAGTGAAGCCACTCCCGCGGAGCGAGTCGTTCGAGACGACATCGCGTTTCCGGCAGACGATGGAGAGTACAGAAAACTCGGAAAGCGCGCGATCTTGCTTGTCGCCGCAGTTACGCATGATCCTGCCGAACTGCCAATCCAGCGTGTTTATTTGCAGAGGGAGAATGGCGTCGTGGAGTTGCAGAAGGTCGCCTCATCTCTGTGCCGTACACCCTCTGGTTCGTTAGTGGAACGTGTGTTAGGCCCATACCGAGAAAACGCATTTTATCTGCTGCCAATCTCTTCATACTTTCAAACCGGGAAGCTCTTGATTGATTTTGCGCGAAATCGGTCAGCATTTCAGCTCATCCAGTTCCCTGAAGAAGTGAAGGTGCCGTTTGTTCTGGCAGACGCCGACCGCGCTCAAGACACAGCATCTGAAATTCCAGCGGAAACTATAAACGTAGTCGTTTTGCGGGAATACAACGTTGACCTGACCAAGTGGAGCAAGGAACCGAAATGACGACTACCGTCGTCGGTGGTTGGCGTAACATCCCGATTACACTCATCATTGACCTTGCCAAGGGGAACCGTGCTGTGATCCAGAAAATGGTGCTGCGCGTGCCCCGCGTGGGTACCGCTAAACGGACACGCGGCACGCGATGTGACCCGATTTCCGGTTGCTGCGCGACGGAAAGAAGGCCTTCGACGTGCATCGCGCGCCGAGCAGCGTGGCGACCGCGCGGACGGGGAGTGCGACGGACGTGGATTTTCTTCGTGGCCGACGACCGAATGGACACTCAACTCACTCCCTTACTCACCGATAAGGGAGAAGCTCTACCCGGTCTACCCACAGACTCAGAATCACCGCTTTCGGAAGCAGCCAGTCCCCTTCAGTTTCGCCACCTCCTCAGCTGCTTCCACGCCTGCACGAGTTCCTGGATCGCACGCGCTGGAGGGAAATCACGCCCGGTGATCCGGCACCGGTTGTAGGCGCGTTCGTAGAAATCGCGCACGGCATTCATGCTGAGATGTGCCAGGCTCTGACCCAAGGCCTGCAGATCCTCACGGCTCAGCATGTCTTCGCGCTTGTCGATGTCCGGGCGCCGCGCCATGGCCCAAGCATGCTACACGTTTCGCCTTTTGTTCGTCTATGGATTTCGGCGATGCTTCGGGCACGGTTCAATCGAAGAGGGACGCGGAGACGAGCGGAAGCGCGACGGGTGTCGCACACTCAGGATCGTCGTTCGCCACGCTGTTCACGCGAGCGCTGATCGGGTGCCGCCGCATGAGGGCCGCGTCGTATGGCTTGAGCATGTCAACGGCGGTCGCCGCATCGCGCATCCCCGGATCGAGCCACAGGTCGTAGTCGTCCGGCGCCAGGATCACGGGCATGCGATCGTGGATATCCGCCAGCAGCTGGTTGGGCGTGGTCGTCAGGATCGTGCAGCTTTCGACGAGGCTGCCATCCGGCGCGCGCCAGCGGTCCCACAGGCCGGCGAATGCGAACAACTCGGCGTCGCCGACCTCGAAGCAGAACGGTTGCTTCCTCTTGCCCGCCCGCTGCCACTCGTAGAAGCTATCCGCCGGGACCAGGCAGCGCCGCTTCTCGATCGGCTCACGGAACGCTGCCTTGACCGCTACCGTCTCCGAGCGCGCGTTGATCATCTGCGCGCCAACGCTCGCATCGGTCGCCCAGAACGGGATTAGGCCCCAGCGCATCGGCGAGATGTGGCGGACGGGATCCTTGGCGTCCTGCCGCACCACCGGCACCTGCTGCGTCGGAGCGACGTTGTACCGTGGTTCCCATTCACCATCCACATAGTCCGCACCGAAGTGTTCCGCGAGCACCTGCTTGCGACGGGAGAGTCGGTATCGACCACACATGAGTCGAGATTCTACCTTGACATACAGACGGATGCATCGTTCCGTGCTTCTTCATTCAGAAGTTCACTTGGCATTCGAATTCGAGTGACTGATTCCACGCTGTCCCGAAGTGTTCGCCCTACGCTCAAATCAATAGGGTTTCCTACCTGCGAACACCTTGGAACAGCTTGGCCATAGCCCGAACAGATTGGGACATCTTAAGGAAATCCTGCCAGAAGTCCCGCAGTCTCGAGCAGCCGTTCAGCCTTTCTCGCAAGCTTGTATTTAATCGTGACGGGATCGTTCACCCCTCCTGGTTCGAGCAGACCCAACTCCTTCAGATCCTCGACCTCACGATCGCGGACGGTGCGGGGGATCACCACCGATTCAGACGCCTGCCCACGAATGGCAGCCTCCAGCAGCCTGCGACGGTAGTCCGGAATGCAATCCAGTCCTACGCGCAGGGCATCTCTTATATCTCCAGAGCCGACCTCGTCGCGTCGATTGAGAGAAGCGATGCCCTTGGCGATCGCAGCGAGCCCTTTCGAGATTCGTGTATTGGCCTCGGGCTCCGGCACGTACTCGATCTCGCGCTTGCCGAAAGGATTCCTGTAAACGTGGGTGCGAGCAATAGCGGTTAGCTCCGCCAGCGCAACGATCCGGGACTCAAACTCCGAGGAGAGGATCGGCATTGTACGAGGCAGACCGCTAAACAGACCAGACAGTGTAGCCTGACACTGGGCCCGGATTTCTCCCTCATGTCCTTGCTGCCTGATCGCCCATTTGCCCGCTTCGGACGAATCAGGCCGGTGCGATCGCACTTGAAGAAAGCGTTCTCCCAACGTGGAGAAAATAGAATAGTGCCTGTCGAGTGCAGGAGTTACGGCTGCGACAATACTCACGCGGCCACGCCATATTTTTGATTCGCCAGTGCCGAAATCTCGCTTGAACTGCCCATCGTGAATCTCACGCAGTTGCGCGAGGATTACCCCGCGCTTCTCCCTGCGCATTGTTAGAACCGTGGTGAAGTCCTTGACCAGAAAAATAGCATCACCTTGCGTAGTGAGAGTCGGTCCATTCTTGGTAGGCTCTCCGAGGCGTTCCAACATGCCGGGCTGACGAACGCCATACAGGCCGCTCAGAAATGTGTTCTCTGTGAAGTCACTCAAGGGCACAATCTCAGGTAACGTAGCTGCCGTCATAATGCTGATTGTTGTTTTGCCGCTCCCAGGCGGGGCTACGATGAACAGCCATGTGGGATCACCGGCTTGAAGATAGTGCGCTTGGAGTGTCCCTAAGACTATTCGCATGGCTTGGTAATCTGGCTTGTAAAACCACCGTCCAATTACCGTCTCAAAGTCCTCGAAGGCGCCATGCAGTTCCGCGGCATTCTCGATGGTGCTGGTCATTTGTCTCCGATTTCTGTAGTCGTCTACGCCCGGTGGCGGCCCCCAGAATCTACTTCGCCTCTGACAGAAACCGCGCGATTTCGTCGGGGTGAAACAACAGCCTGCGGCACAGGCGAATGGGTCGCAATCGGCCCTGCCGCACCCAGCTTCGGACGGTGTGCGGGCTGACGCATAGGGCGTTTGCGACCGCGAGTAACGTGAGTAATTGAGGAATGTCCGGCATCACTCCTCCCGCTCCTTTAGCCTGGCTTCAACTGCTTCGGCGGGGATGCGCCATCGTTTGCCAACCTTGCGTCCCGCTAGCTTGCCCGTCCAAAGCAGGGAGTAGAGATAGTCGAGACCTACCCCGAGTTTTCGGGCCGCCTCGATTGCGCTGACTTCTTTTTCTCTCGATGCCATTTTTCCTCCTTGACAGTCCTCATGCTAGTGCTTACGCTATTGTTCATGCAACGTCGTAGTAACGATACCGTAACAGACGTTCCAGTCTTGATTCCTTGTGCTCGCAAGGAACAGCATGGCCTAGCCACGTTTCTGGGGGAATTAGGACACGAGAATCAACCTGTCCGGCCTCTGACGGATGCCGACCTAGACAAGAAATCGAAGAATCAACTCCTGGGAGCGATGTGGGATACAGAAAGGAGTGTCTTCGCCGCGCTAGTCAACCTACTCGACGGCCTCCGCGATAGGGATAAGCTCTCGATCACTCGCGCTCGTAAGAGGTTGATCGAAGCCATCGCACGCAGGGACGGAGTAGTCGTCCCTCCCGATATGCTGCAAGCGACTTCAATGATGCGCGATCTCAAGCCTGGCGAGGCGGAAAAGATCGCCCTCGAATTGTGCACACTCGGCCCTCGATCAAGCGCCGATGAGAAATGGCTTCTGTCAACGTACTTTTCGCAGGCCCTCGATTCGGTGCGCCTCGTGTTGTGGTGGTCCGGCACGGAATTTCGGCCGGCACTATATTGCCCGGACCCGAGGAGTGCCCTCCACACCTTTGTGCTCATGAGAGTCGTGGCGGGACGAGGCTGGGGAGTGTGTCCCTTCTGTGGGCTCTTCTTTGTGCAGACCCGGTCGGACCAAAATTACTGCTCGGTAGCGCACCGCGAGGCACACCGCGTAGCACGCTGGCGAGCGGCGAATGTATCCAAAGCGAAAAAGAAAGGCGGGAAGAATGGCACTCGTAAAGCGCGGTAAGACGTGGCACACCCATTTCTTTGTTGACGGACAGCGGTTCCGCCAGTCCCTGGAAACGAGTGATTGGCGCGAGGCACAGTCGAAGGAAAAAGATCTCATCGCGGAGGCAAAGGCAGGCAAGCTCGCTCCCACTAAACAGGAGTTTGCCCGGCTCACCTTCCGTGAGGCTGCGGAACGGTTCTTGCAAGATCGAATCCCGCAGCTCGCTCCACTGAGTGTTCGGACGGAGCGCGAGCGGGCGAAAGTGCTAAACAGGAAGCTCGGAGATGTGCAAGTGTCTCGTTTCACGCCTGAGACCGTCCTTGCCCACATTCGCGAGCGGAAAGCTGGGGGTATCGCGAACGCAACGATCAATCGCGAACTGGACATCATTCGAGGAGTCCTGAAGAAAGCGAAGCGCTGGCATCTGTTTGCAGACGAGATCAAGCCCTTGCCCCTGCGGCAGAGTGTGGGCCGCGCCCTCAGCTACGAGGGCAAGCTGAGACTGCTAAAGACGGCGGCCCTTCGTCCCGAGTGGCAGAACGCCGCGTGGGCTGCGACTCTAGCCCTCAATACGACCATGCGGGGGTGCGAAATCAAGCAGCTACGCTGGCGGGATATTGACCTGATTGAAAAAACGCTCGCGATCCGCAAGAGCAAGACAGAAGCGGGCGAACGAGTCATCCCGCTTAACACGGATGCGTGGAATACGCTGCTCCTGCTCTACAGGCGCGCCCAGGGCCTCGGGGAGGTTCGCACCGAGCATTATGTCTTCCCTGCCTGCGAAGCATCGCATTTCGACCCTACGCGGCCTCAGGCGAGCTGGCGAACGGCCTGGCGGAATCTTACGCGGCTAATCCAATGCCCCGCGTGCGGAAAGCAACAGAGTCCCGCTGAGACGTGCAGCGAGACGGAGTGCAAGGCCGACCTCAAGAAGGTAAAGAGCCCGTTGGCTGGGCTCCGCTTCCACGATCTGCGTCACCATGCTATTACCGAGCTTGCCGAGTCCCAAGCGAGTGACAGCACCGTCATGGCAATCGCTGGACACGTCTCAGCGAAAATGCTCCAGCACTATTCTCACGTGAGGATACAGGCGAAGCGAACTGCACTGGACGTTCTCTCGACTATGCGACCGGAAAAGGACAAATCGGATGGTGAAACGAGCGGTTACGACACAAACCACGACACAAAACGGAGTGGGCGCCAAGGGCAGATTCCGCAAGTCGTTGAAACTTTGGTGGAGCTAGTCGGGATCGAACCGACGACCTCATCGTTGCGAACGATGCGCTCTCCCAGCTGAGCTATAGCCCCACTTGCGGGGTGAGAAGTTCGGAGTGCTTGATAATTTTAGCAGCCATGTCTCGCCCTTGTCATTCCGCGAGCGCGAAACGAACAATCGTCGCCAACCGCTATAATGTTCAGGTGAGTTCTGATTCGGTTCGACAAGTGGCTTCCGCGGACTTCCCTACCCGTTGGGGCAAGTTTCGCATTTATGGGTTTGAAGGCGAAATTGGCGAGGAACGGCGTCCGGAAACCGCTGTGGCGCTGGTGATGGGCGATGTCCATTCGACGCCTCCTTTGGTAAGAATTCATTCCCAATGCCTTACCGGCGATGTGTTTGGTTCGCTGCGCTGCGACTGCCGCCAGCAACTGGAGATGGCGCTGTCGATGATTTCGCAGAGCGGCGCGGGCGTTCTGGTCTACGAGCAGCAGGAGGGGCGCGGCATTGGATTGATGGCCAAGCTCCAGGCATACGAGTTACAGGATGCGGGACTGGATACCGTGGAAGCGAATGAACGCTTGGGGTTCAAGGCCGATCAACGGGAGTACGCGTTGCCCGCGCAGGTATTAAAGGCCCTTGATGTGGATCGGGTTCGTCTGCTTTCGAATAATCCCGACAAAGTTGCGGCGCTCGAGAATGCCGGAATCGAAGTGGTTGAGCGCGTTCCTTGCGAAGTCGAGGCCAGCAGCTATGCCGAGGATTATTTGAAGACCAAGAAAGAAAAGATGGGACACCTGTTTTCCGAAAAATAGCGCCGGTCATCTTCCTGCCATCATTTTCCTATAAATGACGTCATCCCGACCCTGAGCGAAGCGAAGGAGGAGGGATCTCGCGCGGAGCTCATCCACTGCCGTTTTACGCAGGCCAGATCGTAAGTGCCGTCCGGCTCAGAATCTGATCTTTCAGTTTCTCATCCAAACCCAGCGCGCGAAAGTCATCGAGGTTCTGCTTGATGTCCGGCACGCCAGGACCGGGCCAGTCGGTTCCAAATAGTGTCTTGTGCGCGATTTCTTCCAGTCGCGGAAAATATTTCAGCAAGGTTTTCGGCGGAATGCCGCTGATGTCGAGATAGACATTGGGATGGCGGCGCAACAGGAAAAACGCCGTGTTCATCCACAGCGGGCGCCCGCCATGTGCGAGCAGGATCTTCAACTTCGGAAAGTCGACGGCGACGTCGTCAATGTAGATCGGATCGCCGTACTTGTTGCGCGCTCCGGGGAAAATCGACGTCCCCGTATGGAACATTACCGGGATACCGTTTGCCTCTGCTGCGCGGTAGATGATCTCGAGTTCCTTCACTCCAGTGATGTAGTCATTGGGAAACAGGAGTTGATGCGGGGGATGGATCTTGATCATCCGAATGCCCAGCTTCAGGAGCTGCTCGATATCGGCAAGAACGTTGGCGGTGTGCCGGGGATGCAGGCTGCCGCAGGAAAGCAGACGCTTCGGATTTTCCTTGGTGTAATCGGCGATGAACTGGTTCACCCCTGAGGTGAAGCCGATCACTTCGGGAGCGACGTAATTGATGAGTACTGCCCGATCGATGCCGGCCTCGTCCAGATGTTTCAGGAACGCCTTCGGAGATCGGCAGAACTCGGCAATCTGATCGAAATTTGCGCGCTTCTTCTTCATCAGTTCAAGCGCATGCGGCTTGAACATCTCTATCGGCTGAATATGGATGTGGCAGTCAGTAATCACTTGGTCTTTGGTCGTTCGTCTGTGGTCGTTGGTCCAACCTGCTTCACGCGGATGCTGCCGCTGCCAGCACCGCGCGCTTGGTGAAGACGCGGATCATCTCTCTACGATACTCGGGTGTCAAAGCTGATGTGGTGAGCGGCTTGGCGACTTTTGCCGCGAGGTCGCCGACGGCCTCCGCAAGAGCTTCGTCGATGACCTTTCCTTCGAGCAGCGCGCCGGCTTTCGGCACCAGCAGCGGCGCCGGATTCACGGCGGTGATTGCAACCTCGGCATGGCTCACGTGTCCGTTGGTGCGCTTCATGACAACCGCGACGCCGGCGAGCGGATAATCAATCGATCCGCGGATACGCAGCTTGCGGTAGACGCCCCGATAGTCCGTCGTGGCCTCAGGTAGAAATACGCGTGTCAGCAACTCGTTCGGCGCCAGCGTACGATAGTTATCGCCAATGCCGGTATAGAACTCCTGCAACGGAATTCGCCGCGTGCCCGATGGCCCGGCAATCTCGACCTCGGCATTCAAGCACAGCAGCGCCGGCGGGGTGTCTCCCGAGAATGCAGCCCAGCACTTCGTGCCTCCGGGCGCGACGTGGCAGAGGTCGCCGTCTTTCTTGATGCAGAAGCCGCATCCCTTGCGCCAGGTGAGCGACTGGTTGTACCAGAGGCAGCGCGTGTCGAGGCAGATGTTGCCCCCGATCGTCCCCATATTTCGCAGGACCGGAGACGCGACCGTGGCCGCAGCTTCAGTCAAAACCGGATAATGTTCCCGCAGGAATCCAGACCGCTCGATCGTCGATAGTGGAGTCAGAGCTCCGATTTCTACGCCAGCGCTTGGTCGCGGACGGATCCCCTTCAACTCTGCGATACGCCGGATATCGAGTACGAACTCCGGATCGAACAGTCTCTGCCGCATCGAAGGAATCAGATCGGTGCCACCCGCCAACACGCGCAGGCTCGAATGTTTCGCCAGTAACTCGATGGCCTCCTCCAGCGAGCGCGGTCGGAGAAGCCTGAATTGAGGGAGACTCAATCGTCACCCCCAGCCGCGGCCGGACTTTCGTGCCGCGAAGGATCGAGCGGATGCCTTTCCGGACCTTTCCCACGAAACCACAGAGAGCCTCCATGTTCGCGGAAGCGCGCGGGAGCGGTGGGATCGACGCCTTCGGTTAGGTCGATTTTCTTTTGCGACCGTTTAGCTCGCAGCGCGGAGAGCACACGCTCGGGCGTAAACGGCGATTCGTGCAATCGAACTCCAACGGCGTCGTAAATAGCATTCGAGATCGCCGGAATCGTCGCCGCCAGCGAGCCTTCGCTGCACTCCTTGGCTCCGAACGGCCCTTCGGGATCGATGCTCTCGACGATGATGGGCTCAATCTCAGGCGACTCGACCGACGACGGGCTGCGATATTCGAGCAGGCCCGGGTTCATCAGCATGCCGTCTTTCCAGACCATCTCTTCGGTAAGCGCCTGACCCATGCCCATCCAGACGGAACCGATGATCTGTCCTTCGACCGATACCGGGTTGAGCGCGCGCCCGCAGTCGTGCGACGCCCAGACTTTGTGCACCGTCACTTCTCCGGTTTCTTCGTCGACACTGACTTCAGCAACCTGTGCCGAATAGGAATACGCGGGAGAGGGTCCGACGCCTGCGCCTTTGTGCTTGCCGCCACGCGCGTCAGGGCGGCGGCGCGTAAGAACCTGTGCCGCTCAGAGCGCCGTGGAAATCGATCGCCGCGACCACCGCTTCTTCGAAGGTCATCCAATCTTTCGGGCCTTCTTCTTTGCGCTTCTGCTGCAAAGAGCCGCGCAGAATCTGGCCTTCGACGCGTCCCGAAACGGTAGCGCCCGCTTCGGTGACTTCTTCGGATTCCTCGCTCACCACCGGAGGCGCACTGCCCTGCTTGAACACCACATCCTCGCGAAACACCAGGTCTTCTGGCGTGCAGTTCATTTTTCTTGCAGCCGCCAAGCGCAATCTGCTTCTTCACGTCCTGCGCAGCACGGAGTGTGGCATTGCCGTTCATGAACGTGACCCGGCTGGAATAAGAGCCGATATCAATTGGCGTCAGATCGGTGTCAGCGGCGATGACTTTCACGCGGGCCAACGAGCAGCCCAGCACTTCGCTCGAAATCTGCGCGACCATGGTGTCGGAACCTTGTCCGATGTCGGACGCTCCGGTGTAGACGACCACTCCTCCGTCGCGATCGATCTTGATGTTGACCGTGGAGTGCGGCATGTCAGAGCGAATAATGGAATTGGCGGCGCCGCTCACATAGTGGCTGCAAGCGATCCCCAAGCCTCGCCCCTTGGGTAGCTTCCCTTTTCTCTCTGCCCACTTCGAGCGATCAACGACTTTATCGATGCACTCCGGCAATCCGTAACTTTGGACGCGTAGGCCGTTCACGGTAATGCAGGGAGGCTTGAGTAGATTGCGGCGGCGAATCTCGGCCGGATCCATCTTGAGCTTCAACGCCAGTTCATCCAACTGCGACTCGAAGGCGAAACGGACGTTGACCGTGCCGTGTCCGCGCATCGCGCCGCACACAGGCTTGTTCGTCAACACGCGGTAGCCGTCGTACTGAATATTCGGGATGTCGTAGAGCGCGCCCAGCAGCGCGCCCGAATAGAGAATGGTAACAACGCCGTAGGAGCAATAGCCGCCGCCATCCTGCACGACGCGAGCCTTGACGGCGATGATGTGTCCGTCTTTGTCGACGCCGGTTTTCAAATCGACGATCGTGCGCGGGCGTCCACGATGCGCCCAAAAGACTTCTTCGCGGGTGTAGGTAATCTTCACCGGCGCCTTTGCCGCGCGGGCCGCAACCGCCGCAGTGATTTCCAGAGGGATGACTTCACTCTTGCCGCCAAACCCTCCGCCGACCAGCGGCTTGATCACGCGAATCTGCGACATCGGCATTTCAAGCACAAGCGACAACTTGTGCTGCAGGTAATAAGGAACCTGAGTCGAGGACCAGACGGTGAGGCGTCCGGGATTTCCAGTGTGCGGATCGATTTCGAAAGACGCCAGCGTGGAGTGCGGTTCCATCGCGGCATGAGTGACTTCATTAGCGAGGAAGCGCGCTTCCGCCACGTGAGCCGCCTCAGTGAAAGCCTTCTCCGGATCTCCGAAGACGTGGTGATAGTCCTTCTCGATGTTGTGCGGCTTGTTGTCGTGAATGAAGTCGCTCTGCGCTTTCATCGATTCTTCAGGATCGAAATATGCCGGCAGAACCTCGTAGTCGACGTCGATTAACTCAAGACCCTTGTCCGCGGTCGCTTCATCAACCGCGATCACACAAGCGACGTTGTCTCCCACATAGCGAACCTTATCGGTCGCCATCGCATGTTCGTCGTGACCCACAGGGAGAATGCCGTACGGATTGGGCGCGTCTTTGCCCGTCACGACAGCAACCACGCCCTCGAGTTTCTCGGCGCGGCTGATATCAATGCTCTTGATGCGGGCGTGAGGATAGGGAGAATGAAGGATGCGTCCGATCAGCATGCCGGGAAGGCTGAGGTCGTCCGCGTACTTGCCTGCGCCGGTGGTCTTGCCCGCCGCATCCACCATCGCTGTCGGTTTGCCGATTACAGAAAAGCCGTTGCTTGGTCGTTGGTCGTAAGTCGTTGGTCGTTGGCTCGACATCAGGTCTCGGTTCTTTATGTTTGTCTGGGTACTAGGTACTGGGTACTAGGTACTAGGTACTGCTTTCAACTCCGCCTCAATCGCGGCTTTGATGGCCTGATACATCTGGCTGTAGCCGGTGCAGCGGCAGAGATTTCCGCTCAACGCGCCGCGAATATCTTCCTCTGTGGGATTGGCGTTCTCGGCTAACAGATGTTTCACCGTCATCATGAAGCCGGGTGTGCAGAATCCACATTGCGATCCGCCCCAGTCGCCATATGCTTTCTGAATGGCGGCTAGGCTGCCATGCTCGCTGATACCTTCGACAGTAGTGATCTCCTGGCCTTCGCAACTGGCGGCAAGCAGCGTGCACGACATCATGGGCGTGCCATCAACAAGCACAGTGCAGGCACCGCAAGAAGAATCGTCACATCCGCGCTTTGAGCCGGTAAACTGCAGATCTTCGCGCAGGGCATCGAGCAGAAGCTTGCTCGGCTCGACTGCCAGTTCATGCGAGCGTCCGTTCACCCGAAGTTCGATGAGTTCTTTTTTCATTAGAAAGCTTTCAGCTCTCAGCGGTCAGCTCTTAGCTTTTCGTCTTACTGAAAGCTGAGAGCTGACGGCTGAGAGCTCTCTTAGTACAACGGAATCTTCGGATCCACGGTCCGTGCCCAGCCGTCGATTCCACCGCGCACGGATTGCACTTTCTCGAATCCCTGTTGCCGCAGCCAATTAGTCACGCTCAATGACCGCACCCCGTGATGGCAAAGCACAACGATGTGCTCTTCGGGATCAAGTTCCTGATGGCCGCGCGTTGGAATATCGCCCATGGGAATCTGCTTGCTGCCCTCGATGCTGGCCTTCTCGATCTCCCAGGGCTCGCGAACATCGAGCAGGACGAACTTCTCCCCACGCTTCTGCATGGCTTTCACTTGCGAGGCACTGATTTCGAAGTCCATAAACTAGCTCTTAGCTTTTAGCCGTTAGCTCTTAGCTGCAAGACCAAGCTAAAGGCTAAGAGCTAAAAGCTTTTTTCTAATATCCAAAATCCGCCTGAGCCGCGTACGCATGTTGCTTCACGCCCAGTTCATCCACACGGCACGCGCCCAATTGATTCATGTAAGCCCGGCGATCCGCGAGTTTATATACCCACCGTTCCAGCCACGCATCGCTATCGGCCTTTGTTTTTGTCTGCTCGTGGTACTGGCGGAAGAAGGCGTCGTCCCGTTTGTAATACCCTTGCACCGGTGAAGGATGCGCACCAAAAGCGCATTCGACAACCGCATTCACCAGAAATCCTGGAATCGCGGTGCGGTTGGGGTCACTGGCAATCACTTCGGGTTCGACCACTTCTTCGGCCACGACGATCACGCGTTTCGCTGCGCGCACCCCTTCGATCATCACTCCGAAATTTCCCCAGCAGTGCGCATTCCCCTCACGATCGGCGCGCTGCACGTGGACGATTGTAACGTCGGGAGTTAGCGCTCTCACCGCCCACAACATTTCCTTCGGCTCGAAGGGCGAGAATATCTGATAGAAGAAATGATTTCCCTTGGGGATATCGCTGCCCAGCGCACTGCGCGTCGGCAGAAACGGAACTCCCATCGCCCCCGCCTGCAGCGCCAGCGCAACGGTGAAGTTCGTCATGTTGAAGACCTTCAGCCCATCTTGCTCAACCGCTCGGCGAAAATTGTAAGCCGATCCCATCATCACATTGCCTACCCAGGCCGCGATGACTTGCTCCACGCATCCCCCGCCAATCATCTGGTCAAAAAGAATGTCGGAGATGGGCCCGACTAGCGTCAGCCCTCGCTTCTTCTGCCGGATGATTTCCTGCCCCGCGGCGAACGGGATCATCTGCTCCATCTGCAGACCAAGAGCCACGCTCGCGCCATCGGGCACGAACTCGGCAATCGCGTCACGCATGGTGTGAAGCTTCGACACTCGCTACTGCCCCTTCCACTTGGGCTCGCGCTTTTCCATGAATGCCTTGATGCCCTCTTGCGCGTCTTCGGTCTTCATCAGATCTTCGACGTAGACTTTTTCTGCGCGGGCCAACCCTTTATCGAAGTGAATCGAATCCCACGCATAAATCGCCTTCTTCGTCACAGCCAACGCCGCTGAACTCAACTTCGTCAGGTGTTCAACCGTCTCGTTCACCGCGGCATCCAGCTCACTGTCCGGTACCGCGCGATTCGCCAGGCCCATCTCCGCCGCTTGCTCTCCAGTAATGTTGCGTCCCGTGAGGATGAGATCTGCCGCCTGCTTCTGTCCGATCAGGGCTGCAAGGGCCGTGGCTGCTACAGGTGGATAACACCCCAGCTTGATCTCGGGAAATCCCCAAGTCGCGGAGTCAGCGGTGTAGACCATGTCGCAAACCATCGCCAACTCAGCGCCACCGCCAAGACAGTGCCCGCGAACTGCCGCGATCGTGACTTTTTTCAAGCCAACCAGCTTCAGAATCGCGCCATGAAACTTGCTCAGCATCTCATCGATGTTGTCGGGCGTATGAGCGGCGACGTCGACTCCGGCGGAAAAGGCCTTTTCTGAGCCGCCCAGAATCACGACGGAAATCTCAGGCCGCCCCTCGAGATCAGTCAGCGCCTGTGACAATTCATCCATCATCGCAAGATCGATCACGTTGAGCGGCGGATTTTGCAGCACCAGTCGCGCAATTGGGGCCTCTATCGTCAGCGCGATCCGGGTTGTCGCTGCCGGAGCTTCTTTGGCTTCTTTAGTCTTGTCGGCAGCAGCCGTCATCGGACGCACCGTCCGAAAACCTAAGTTGTCCAAAAGCCCTCCTTGTCGTACTCGCGGATTGCTCTCAACTCCTCGGCATTGGGTTCCGGTGTAGTGACTAAATTGTCGGCTACACGCAGCCTCCACCCGGTATTCGCAACGACATCATCGACGTCCACGCCCGGATGCACGGAAGCGAGAAACGCTTCGCTATCCTCTCCGAATCGCAAGACAGCTTTCGTGGTGATGACGGTCGACGGGCCGCCCCGCGGTAAACCAACTCTTTGACGCCACCCCTTCCCATCGCCGTTACCGGGGCTCGTAAGAAACGAAACTCGCTCCGGCAAACGCTGCTTGCTGTGATCGAGCAACGCAACAAAGCGCTGTGCCAGCGAAGCGATGTCGCACGCGCCACCGGACCCAGGAAGGCGAGTCATCCCTTTGGGTCCGCGAACCTCGCTCGAATTCAGATTGCCGAAGCGGTCAACCTCGGCCGCACCAAGAAATCCCAGGTGCACACGTCCGGACTGCAGCACGCTCATGACTCCAAGCATGTCGAGACACTGCGTAGCGCCCAGAATATTCGGGGGATCGGCCATCGTGTAAATCAACTCGGGCGCCGGCGTCGAACGAATCACGCCATTTTCAAACAGTCCGACCGCCGATCGGCGCATGTGTTTTCTTGGCGACCACAAATGCGATCAGCGGCAGCCGCATTCCGACGAAGACAATTTCTCCGTCGCGAATTTCACGCGCCGCGCTGGCCACCATAAGCTCGCCAAGCGTGTAAGCACGCTCGACGGGAATCGAAGCTGGGGTCGTCGTCATGGGGATATATGGCTCTCAGTCTTTAACCGTCGCTCTGCACGATTTGGCTAAAAGCCAAGAGCTAAAAGCTAAAAAGCTCAAATGTTGATCGCCGACTTGCGTGGCTCGCCGATCGTCGCGAGCGGATCGCGTGCCCCTTCTTTTTCGGCAATCCACTTCTTTTCATTCTTAATGATATCGAGCAGCAGCGTCTTGTCTGCCGCCGTCGGCATGAATTCTTTCAGGTGCTGCTCGTATGCCTTGTCATCGAGTTCTTCGCCCGTCTGCGCGTGGAACTTCTGTCCCGCCCAGCGTCCGATGTTGCGATTGAACTTGATGTTTGGCGCGTACAGTCGTGGCTCCCCCGCCTTGAGAAAGCTGTTCAGCCGCTCCACAAGGCCCGCAACTTCGTCACGGTAGAGCTGCCGGTTGTAGTCGTTCAACTCGTCGAGGTTTGCTTGTTCTTGATTCTGCGGCTCATCGTAGCGTCCCTTGATACCCCACACGTACGCCCAGTGCGCCGAGGAGGAATGATCGGTGCCAAACAAATCGTAAGAGCTTGAGATCCATTTATTGAGATATCGTTGGATCAGCCACGCTGGAATCACGCCGGCCTGGACGATGCGACGCAACCCGTCGTTGCCCGTGCCCATGTGAAACGCCTCTTCGCGCAGCATGTATGACATGGAGCGCCCAAGCGGAGCAAAGGCCGAATACTTCAACATTTGCAGCTGAAATTTTCCGTCGCGGTCGACAAAATCCGTATACGTAAAGAAGTCCATCCAGTTATCGACCTCGACGTTGAAGGCGCCTAGCAAGCGCTTGTTCTCGAAAGCGCGGCGCTCGAGCATCTTCTGCGCCTCGACCTTGCCGGAGTACCCAAAGTGATCCACCAGCAGCGCGCACATCTGCCAACCGTGGCGCATTTCCTCGATCATGACCCGCGTCAGCGCTTTGCGATCCCAGTCGGTGGGAGCCATCTCGAAGAGATGTCGCTGCTGCTCGACGCTGGCGAATTCGGTATCGCCTTGATAGACGATCAGGTTGATCAGCGCGTCGCGCATCTGCTGCGTCGGCACCTGGCGCAGGTTTTCCCATTTCTTCCGGCCTTTGAACGAGCCGAATTGAATTTCGTCGGTCTCAATGGCGCCAAAGAGAGTGTCGAACTTGAAGCTGGCGATTTCATCGGTGTTGACGCCAATCTCTTTGCGCCAATCGTCGAACAATCCAACCCAGTCACTAAACGTGCCGATCTTCGCTACTTTTCCTGGCATTATTTTCTCAGCTTTCAGCTCTTAGCCTTTAGCCCTTAGCCAGGCGGGTTTCGCCAAGAGGCTAAGAGCTAACAGCTAAGAGCGGTTTTTCTTACGCTAAGTTCATCCAGACGCTTTTGAGTTCGGTGTAGTGTTCGATAGCGTGCATGCCCAGTTCGCGGCCAAAGCCTGAATTCTTGAAACCTCCGAAGGGCACCGCAGCGTCCATCAGTCCGTATGTATTAATCCAAATCAGCCCGGCCCGCAGTTGGCGGGAGACTCGATGTGCCTTGCTCAGGTCGCGAGTCCAAACCGCTGCCGCCAAGCCATACGGATTCGCGTTGGCCTGCTCGACCGCATGATCGACATCGTCAAAGCCAATGACGGAGAGAACCGGCCCAAAAATTTCTTCCTGCGCAATCTTCATGTCGTTAGTGACGCCGCCGAAAATCGTCGGCTCGATGAAGAATCCCTTGTTGCCGCCGACTGGCACACGATTGCCGCCCGAGATCAGCTTTGCGCCTTCTTTTTTCCCAGTCTCGATGTAACCGAGCACGCGCTCCATCTGCTCCTGGCTGGCGATCGCTCCCAAGCGCGTTTTCGGATCGAGAGGGTCTCCCGGCTTCATCTTGTTGGCACGCGCGATTAGTTTGTCGACGAACTCGTCCTGCACTTTGCGCTCGACAAAGAGCCGGGATCCCGCGTTGCAACACTCACCCTTGCCATAAAAGATTCCCGTCATCGCGCCTTTGACGGCATTGTCGAGATCGGCATCCGCGAAGACGATGTTGGGAGACTTGCCGCCGAGCTCGAGCGTCACGCGCTTTAGAGTGTCGGCTGAACCGCGCATAATTTCCTTGCCCACCGAAGTTGATCCGGTAAAAGCAATCTTGTCGATACCCGGATGCCGCACGATGGCCTTGCCTACTTCCGCGCCGCCCGTCAGGATGTTGATCACGCCCGCCGGAATTCCTGCCTCAATCACCAGTTCGCCGAAACGCAGCGCGGTGAGCGGTGTCTGCTCGGCAGGTTTCATGACAACCGTGTTGCCACAGGCCAGCGCCGGACCCAGTTTCCACGAGGCCAGCAACAGCGGGAAATTCCACGGAATGATCATTCCCACCACGCCCACCGGCTCGCGCAGCGTGTAGGTGAACGCGTTCTCGAAACTGTTGACGGTCTCGCCATGAATCTTGGTCGCCCATCCCGCGTAATAGCGCAGAACGTCGACCACCATGGGAATGTCAACATAACGAGATTCGAAAATCGGCTTGCCGTTGTCGAGAGTCTCGAGTTCCGCAAGTTCTTCCAGATTCTTTTCCACCAGATCGGCCAGTCGCCAGATCAGGCGCCCGCGCTCGCTGGCTGACATCTTGCGCCATGCGCCGCTGCGATCTTCGAAAGCCTTCCGGGCCGCGGCGACCGCGCGATCGACATCGGCAGCCGACGCTTCGACAATCTGCGACAACACTTTCTCCGTCGCGGGATTGATGGTGTCAAACTTCTTCGCGCCCTCAACCCACTGCCCGTCGATGAGAAGGCGTCCCGCTTCGATCTTCACTTTGGTTTCCGTCGGCATATTGAATTCTTTCGTCGCGGCCGAGGGCGCAAATCGAAATTCGCGCCCTTGGCCGGTTTCTGGGTACTGGGTACTGGGTACCGAGTACTATGAACTATTTTGCCGTGAAGTTTGCCGGCCGCTTCTCAACGTAAGCCGCCAGGCCTTCCTTCGCGTCATCGCTCTGGAACAGGATCTGCTGGTTCTCGCGTTCGACAGCCAGCGCCGATTCCATCGGGATCTCCCAACCGGTCTGCACCGCGCGCTTAATCCGTCCCACGGCCTTGGCAGCCTTGTTCGGCGGACAGAACTGGCGGGCATACTCCATGATGTTCTCCATGAAGTTGTCGCGCTCGAAGATGTCATTGATGATGCCAAGCTCCTTGGCTTCTTCGAACGAGAAGGTGTTACCGGTCACCATGAGTTCAATGGCGCGGCTCTTGCCCACCATGCGTGACAGACGCTGGGTTCCACCTGTGCCCGGCAGAACGCCGAGGTTGACTTCAGGCAGGCCGATCTTGCCGGCATCCTTGCGGGCAATGCGGATATCGGCGGCCATGGCGATTTCCAACCCGCCACCCACCGTGTGTCCGTTCAACGCGGCAATCACCAGCTTGGGGGTGTGTTCCAGCCGCAGCAGCATCTCGTTAGCGTGCAGGCAGAAGTAGTACTTGAATGTCGGATCGACGCTGGCCAGCATTTTGATATTGGCGCCGGCCGAGAAGAATTTGTCACCAGAACCGGTGAGCACAATCACATAGACGCTGTTATCCATGCGCGCCTTCAGGATGGCCTCGTCCAACTGCCGGTTCATCTCGTAGGTATAGGTATTGGCGGGAGGATCGAACATCTCAATCACCGCAACGCCGCCGTCGGCGCGGTAGTTGACCAAAGTCTTGGTGGTTTCGCCGCTAGCCGGCTGCACAGTTGTCGCCATGGTAAAACTCCTTTTCAGCAATAGTTGAAAATCTAAAAATCAATTCGTTCGCTTACCGTTCTTCCCTGCCTTGACTGCGGTCACACCCTTTAAAAAAATATCGCCCATCTGGGCCGCTAGTTCGCCGGCATCGGCGTCCACTCGCGGATTGTGCCAGGTGTAAATCCAGTTCATCATTCCAAACAGGCTGAGAACCGCCAGCCGACTGGAGAATTCTAGTCCCTTTGTCTTCTTAAGATCGTCGAGCAGGCCTACGCAGATGCGGTAGTACTCACGCTTGATCGCGGCGATCTCGCTGCCATAGCCGTTCTTTAGCACATCATCTTCGTGAGAGAGAACTTTCATGGCTTTCTGATTCGCCAAAAAATATTCGAGATGATTGAGGATAAAGATCCGCACCCGCGACTCGTGGTCAGAGACCTCCTTCAGTCGCTCGCGCAACCGCTCTACGATCGTAGTGAACGTGTCTTTTTGGATCAGGTAAAGCAGCTTTTCCTTCGAGTCAAAATAATAGTAGAGGCCAGAGAGCGACACACCGCTGGCGCGCGACAGATCGCGCATCGAGGCGCCTTCATATCCTTTTTGGTAGAAGACATCGGTTGCGTGGGCCAGGATTTTCGCCAGCCGCCGGTCAAACCGGGTTTGTTCGGCGGGCAAAACCGCCCGGCGGCGGACTGATGGGGTCGAAGTTGCGGAGGAGGACGCCATTGTTCGAACGTTCGTTCGAATTATACCCGACGGTGATTTAGATCACAAGGGGGTGTGACATTCTCACTTGGCTGCCTCGTAGGCCTCCGCCAGCCACTTCAAGGCATCGCGCAGGTCGTCGTCAGAGGAGATTGCGAAAGTAAACCAGCGCTTTTTCTGCATCTCGATAAAGCCCATGCGCGCATCGCGCTTGGCTCGGCTTACGATTCGCGGGCGAGCCGATTCCAGCTTAAACGCAATCGCATGTGTTGGGTCCATGGCACGCGTTCGCGGCAGCAGCGCGAAAATATTTTCCTGGCGATAAAGCGCGCTAAGGCCAAAGAACGATCGCGAAGTGCATTGCGGCCATTGCGCCACTTCCGCTCCCAATGCAGCCGACCAAGCCTTCATCTCCTCAGAGACTCTGGGGAACTTCCCTGGTTTTGGGCGCATATCTTATTGAGCAGAAATGTCTCTTTCGACGAGGAGAATGCGTTTGACCTGATTCCGGTTGAGGTGCTGCATCGTACCACCAATCCTGAGCACGATCTCTACAGCAGAGACAGTCTCCAAATCCCCTGTTAAGACGCTTCCATCGCGCAGTTCGACCGTGTCGTGGGCGGACGTTCCCAGTTCGTAGCTCACGCTGCCGCCGGAGACGTCGCTGGACGTGACCTCCAGCGGAAAATGTCCGGTGTTGAAGCCTTCCTTGCTGAATTCGAGCATGTGCTTGCCGACGGCGACCTGAACGGACTTCGGCGTGATCCCGGCGTCATTCCCGTCCACTTTTAGCGATGCACCCTGGGGAACAGAATTTGCCGTAATTGAGATAGTGTTCGGTACGTCCCGAGTGGCAACCATGGTCGCCGATACCGGAGAACCCGAGGTGTCCACGTTCACCTGAAACTTCACGGCCTGACCCGGGGCAACATTCGTAAGCGTGACCCATGCCTGCCCGATCCGCACCTTGTTCTTGTCGAACAGGTATAAGAAAAAGGTACCGTTCGGAATCTGCTTGGGAGTCAAGTTCTCGGCTACGATATCGATGACGTAGGTTCGTCGACTGCCGAACGATCCAGCTTCCTTAAATTTGCCGAGACTAAAGCGGACTACCGGAGTCCCAGAGTCCGGCCAGACGATCACTTGGGTGGGCTGGTCTTTGGCCTGGGCAAGCAAGCCGATGAGAACAAAAAAGAGTGGGAGCAGCGAGCGACGAGTGGCCATGGCTGCTCCATGTTACACAGAAAAGATGAGACAGCAATTACTTCCTTAGTTGCGGATATTCTCCATCAACTTCTCGATCTCGGCTTTGCCATCAGCCGTCAGCGGCAGCAACGGCAACCGCACTTGACCTCCGAAGTAGCCGTTGAAGTCCATCGCATACTTCACGCCGGGAATGCTCAATCCACCGACAATCCGTTCGGCGGCTTTCGCAATGCGATCCTGCTTGAGGTGCGCCAGCTCCGCGTCGCCTTCTTTCCAGGCGGCATAAATTTCGTAACACGCTGTCGGCGCCGGATCGGCAAAAGCGAGAATGGCCCCCACGGCGCCCGCCTGCAACGAAGGCTCGAGTTTCTGCGCGGCTCCGACCAGCACTTGAAATCCAACTTCCTTCTGACGCGTCTTCATTCCGCCGACTACGCTCACGGCCGTAGAAGACGCTTTCGCCCCGCCGATCGTGACCAATTCCCCGCCCTGTCCATTGCTCTCAGCTTTCAACATGCGCGGCGTTACCGCATCGAACGTCTCGGTCACGGTGGCCGCGCGCTTCACGTGACGCGTCTGATCGGCCATCTTGCGGACTTTCTCCACGTCTCCGCTCGACTCCTTGATGCCGATCAGGTTGGGATGGTCGGCTAGTTCGATGACAACCTCCGCGGGAATGTCGTATCCGGTGGCTTGTGGGAAGTTGTAGATGATGACAGGCAAGGGCGAGCGATCACAGACGAAACGATAAAACGCCAGCATGTTGGCCGGCTTCATCTGTCCTTTGTAGTAGTGCGGGGTGCGCACCATGGCGATATCGTAGCCAATCGACGCCGCATATTCCGTTAATCGAAGCGTCTCGCTCGCCGACTCAACACCGGTGCCGGCGATCAGGACCTTATGATTCGCCGCCGCATCGCGCGTGGTCTTCAACACCTCGCGCCGCTCGTCGTCAGAGAGCAGGATGGCCTCGCCGGTCGATCCTAGCGCAACGATTCCCGCTACAGGGGTCTTCGAATAGCGCTCGACGTTGGCTTCGAGCTTTTTGTAATAGACCTTGCCATCGGGATAAAACGGCGTGGTTATCGGGGGAAAAATGCCTTGCAGAAGCATGGTGACCTCAGCCTATCAGCCTTTCGGTGGAAACAGCATGGGAATTGCTTCGCGTTTGTTTCGGCGGTACACGCGAAAATCCTCTTCATCCACGGTAATTACCATGTGCCGTGGATACAACTCACTCATCCGAATCAGGCAAAGGTCAGCCAAATCCGGTTTGCGATCGGCGTAACGTTCCGCCAGGGAATGGAGATGATCGAGGTTGCTGGTGCAGTCGAAAGCCACCCGAATAGCGCCCTCTCGTAACAATGCCAGGACGTAGGTACTGGATTTCAGATGAAACGCGCTTTCGGCGAGCACTGCCTCACAGGTCAGCAGGGGTAGTTCTAGCCTCCCCGCCAGATCCCTCGCCCACTCATGATGCTCGTCATCGCGCCGCAAAAGGGCAACCAGATAACCAGTGTCAGCGATTGCCTTCATATTACTGTCTGGAAAATCCCTTGCGCGAAGAGAGATTCTTGGGGCCGCCCTTGATGGCCCCTGCATACTTCAGCAAGGGATTGGTCTCAGCCTGAGCGAGGGTGGTCTCTAACGAATCACGAACTAGCCGGCCTGCGGGCAGTCCGGTTCGGCGAGCCACATGGCGAAGGCGCTCAAGCAATTCTTTAGGAAGACGGACGGTGAGTGTATTACTCATGGGAATAAGTGTAACACACTCTGCAAATTTAATCGTGCGGCCCCAGCGTGCAATTCTTATTCACGTTCTGAGCGTAAATCGAATTGTTGCCGATGCGGCTATCCGCCCAAGTCAGCGCCGATAGGCCCGAAGAAGCAATGTTCGCGATAAGTCCAAACGGTTGGACAGGGGTCGTGGATACCGGGAACTCTGCGCACATAACCTTTCCATTCCCATTCAGCCGTGTAGCCTGAATGGTCGACGAAGTGAAGCTCGCCTGGTCGACCCAGTACACAAGCGCTCCGGTTCCTTCCTGCACGTTCTCGACAAAGATCTGCGAGTCGGCCCCTAACGGCACGATTGTCACTCCAGTCGTTCCCCACTTCCGGTTGCCCGAGCCATCGAACTTCTGGCCCGACACACCGTTGGTGAACTGATTCGAATCTTCTTCGGTCCAGAACACGAACGTCTCGTCAGTGCTCGCGCGATAGGAAGCCGAAGGAGAGACTCTGACGTTGACGACGTTGGTCGAGACTGCCGATCCGTTATGCGGGAAAGCTTCTGTGCCGTCCGAGAGAATATGCTGCGCGTAGCACTGGAGCGTCGGACTGCTGGTGTACCAGTCGAAGATCGCCCCGCCATTGCCGTCATAAATGAAGTAGGGGAAGTTGCCGAACTGCAAAGAGCCGGTATCGAAGATGGTGACGTTGCCCGTCCCCCACATCACGGCTCCGGTGCTCGAGAGTTTGTTCGCGCGCAGTTGCTGATTGCTGCCGAAACCCGTTCCCGTCACCCAAGAGACGATTACCGATCCATTGTCGGCCGCGTGCAGATCGGCCAATACGTAATTCGCGCCCGACTGGGTGAACACGATCCCAGTGCCCCACAAGGGATTGCCGTTCGCATCCAGCTTCTGCAACACGACGTTGCTGTTGCTGGTCCAACCGACAACTACATCTCCGTCACTGGTGCCTGTGATCTTGGGGTCCGCGTGAGAAGCAGAGTCGCTGGTAAGTTGAACGCCGCGGTTGCCCCACAACTGTTTTCCCGCAGGACTGACTTTGGTCGCCGTCACCTGCTGGTTCGAACCTTCGCGCGTATCGAGAAAAGCCAACAGCGCATTGCTGGAAGTATCGATATCGAGTCCGTAATCCTCGGTCGAACTGTTCGTCAGATCGGCGATAAGGATTCCATTGTGCGGAAACTGTTCAAAGCCTCCGGCGCTCAGGCGCTGCAACCGCACATCGTATCCAACCGGCGGCGGACTCGTCGGATCGGAATCAAACCAGCTGATCCACCAACCGTTGGTCGGCAGCGGCTTGAGTTTGGGCTGCACCTGATCATTGCCATTGCCTTTGTTTGCGATAGGAAGATTCGCTGACGGATCGGACGACCACTGACCCCAAGCTGTAGAGGTTAACGCAACGCACAACAAGAATGCGACGAAGCCAAGTCTGGTTTTCATGATTTCTCCAACGTGCCTGGGAGTGCAAAACCCGCGCCGAAAGCCGCGACTGCGCACTCTACACTGGGGACGGGCAGAGGTCAATTTTTGCTGTGACCACCGGTTATAGAGGCTACCGGCGGCTCTTCGCCGCACGCTCGGCATGAAGGTGTTGCAAAGCCTGCACCTTGATCTCGCCGCGTTGCAGTGCGGCGATCCCCTCAGCAGCCGCTCGCGCCGCAGACAGCGTGGTGATGGTGGGAATGCGCGCATTCACCGCAGCCCGGCGAATCGCTTTCTCGTCGAACCAGGGCTCAAGTCCGGTCGGCGTATTGATGATCAACTGAATGCGCTCACCTTTAATGAGATCGACGACGTTGGGACGCCCTTCCTTGACTTTATAGACGCGCTCCACCGACATTCCCTTCTGATCCAGGATATCGGCAGTGCCCGCGGTAGCCACCAGCTTGAATCCCATATCGACGAAGCGCCGCGCCAGATCGGCGACGTAGACTTTGTCGTGATCGGTGACGCTGATGAACACGGTTCCCTGGATCGGCAGCTTTTGTCCAGCCGCGATCTGCGCCTTGGCGAAGGCTTCGCCGAAGGTGTCGCCCACACCCATCACTTCGCCGGTGGACTTCATCTCGGGGCCGAGCACAGTGTCCACGCCTGGGAACTTGTTCCACGGAAAGACCGGGGATTTCACGTAGTATCCGCGGCCGGTGTCGAGATCTTTGCGGCTATCGATGAATTCGGGCAGGAATTCCCGCAACTTACGTCCTGTCATCAAGCGTGACGCGATCTTCGCCATCGGAACTCCGGTGGCTTTCGAGACGTAAGGCACGGTGCGTGACGCGCGCGGATTCACTTCAAGCACATAAATCTTGTCGCCGTTCCCTTTAGCACCGTTGCTGCGCGGGATGGCGAACTGAATATTCATCAGTCCAATGACCTTCAGCGCGCGCGCCAGCTTAAAGGTGTATTCGCGCATGCGATCCATCTGGTGCGGCGGAATATCGACCGCGGGCAACACGCAGGAAGAATCGCCGGAGTGAATGCCGGCTTCTTCAATGTGCTGCATGATGCCGCCGATGACGACATCCTCGCCGTCAGAGAGCGCATCGACGTCCACTTCGATCGCATCTTCAAGGAAGTGATCGATCAGCACCGGACGATCCTGCGAGTACTCAACCGCTTCCTTCATGTAGCGGACGACCGTCTCTTCGTCGTAGGCGATGACCATGGCGCGTCCGCCGAGCACGTAGGAGGGCCGCACCAGCACCGGATACTCAACGCGTTTCGCGCCTTCGATCGCTTCTTCCACGGACGCGACCATCACGCCCGGGGCCTGTGGAATGTCGAGTTCTTCGAGCAGTTTGTTGAAGCGCTTGCGATCTTCCGCCAGGTCGATCGACTCAGGCGTTGTGCCGATGATCTTCACGCCCGAAGCCTTCAGCGGCAGCGACAGGTTCAGGGGCGTCTGTCCACCGAATTGCACGATCACGCCGACATCCGCGCCGCCAGAGGTTTCGTGTTCGTACACAGCGAAGACGTCTTCGAGAGTCAATGGTTCGAAGTAGAGCCGGTCGCTGGTGTCGTAGTCAGTCGAAACCGTCTCAGGATTGCAGTTAACCATGATGGTTTCGTAACCATCGTCGCGCAGCGCGAAGGCCGCATGGCAGCAGCAGTAGTCGAACTCAATTCCCTGCCCGATGCGGTTCGGTCCGCTGCCGAGAATCATGACTTTCTTTTTCTCGGTCGGCGCCGCTTCGTCCTCTTCTTCGTACGTCGAATAGAGATAAGGCGTATGGCTGACGAATTCCGCGGCGCAGGTGTCGACACGCTTGTAGACCGGAGTGATCCCCCGCTTCTTGCGAAGGTGCCGAACTTTTTCGAGCGCTCCCTTACCGTCGAGACGCCAAACCCCGGCGAGACGTCCATCGGAAAAGCCGTAGCGCTTGGCCTCACGCAGCACCTCGGTGGGTATCGATTCCATCGGGTGCTTCTCCAACTCCAACTGCATGTCGTTAATCTCTTTGAGTTGGTAAAGAAACCACGGGTCCATCGAAGTCATCGTCGCCAGTTGCTTGACAGTATGTCCCTGGCGCAGCGCGTAGCGGACGTATGAGAGCCGCTCGGGATGAGGAGTCACCAGCCGTTGCGTCAGGATCTTAGGCTCAATCTTTTCCGATCCGACTTTCTTCCCGGTATCGAGCGCGCGCACGCCCTTCAGGAGCGCTTCTTTAAACGTCCGGCCGATCGCCATCACCTCGCCCACCGACTTCATCTGTGGGCCAAGGTTTTCGTCAGCTCCGGGAAACTTTTCGAATTGCCACTTGGGAATTTTGACGACCACGTAGTCGAGCGTCGGCTCGAAGCACGCCGGAGTCTTGCGCGTGATGTCGTTGGGAATTTCGTCGAGCGTGTAACCGACCGCCAGCTTGGCCGCGATCTTGGCAATCGGAAATCCCGTCGCCTTCGAAGCCAGCGCCGACGACCGCGACACGCGCGGATTCATCTCGATCACCACCATGCGTCCGGTCTGGGGATCGACTCCGAATTGAATATTCGATCCCCCGGTTTCGACGCCGATCTCGCGAATCACCGCGATCGCCGCGTCGCGCATCAACTGGTATTCGCGGTCAGTGAGCGTCTGCGCCGGGGCCACCGTGATCGAATCTCCAGTGTGCACGCCCATGGGGTCGAAGTTCTCGATCGAGCAGATGATGATGACGTTATCTTTCGTGTCGCGCATCACCTCGAGCTCGAATTCCTTCCATCCCAGAACCGACTCCTCAATCAGAGCTTCGTGCACCGGAGAGAAATCGAGGCCGCGGGCCAGCAGTTCCATCAACTCTTCGCGGTTGTAGGCGATGCCGCCGCCCGATCCGCCGAGCGTGAACGACGGACGAATGATGACCGGGAATCCAATCTTTCCAGCGAACTCGAGACCATCTTTCAGATTGGCGACCAGCGCCGATTTCGGCACGTCGAGGCCGATCTTCTGCATCGCATCTTTAAAGAAGAGGCGGTCTTCGGCTTTCTTAATAGCGCTGATCTGCGCGCCGATGAGCTGGACATTGTACTTCTCGAGAATGCCGCTGTCGGAAAGTTCGATGGCGAGGTTAAGTGCCGTCTGTCCGCCGACGGTGGGCAGAACAGCAAAGCCTCCAGTGGGAGAGATCTCGCGCTCCACGCGAAGAATCTCCTCCAGATAGTCGCGGGTCAAAGGCTCGATGTAAGTGCGGTCGGCCAAATCCGGATCGGTCATGATGGTTGCCGGATTCGAATTCGCCAGCACGACCTCGAAGCCTTCGGCCTTGAGCGCCTTGCAAGCCTGCGTCCCGGAGTAATCAAACTCCGCCGACTGGCCAATAATGATAGGGCCAGAGCCGATGATCAAAATTTTCTGGATGTCAGTGCGTTTTGGCATTTGAAATCAGTCGTTCGTCGTTGGACTACTCGATTTGAAGGGGCGCGCCTTTAAGGCGCGCCGACAGCCGCCCCCAGGGCGACGGGCTTTAGCCCCTGAGGGACCCTGTCTAATTCAAAACCGGCGTGTGCCGATGAATACGGATAATCCTCCGCGCGCTCACACAAATGCTTTCTCACCGGATTCTGATGCAGGTAGATCCTGTGAATTGCATAATCGTTCGCGTCGCGAATGCGATGGTCTGAGAATCCTTTCTGCCAAACCTCCATGTTCGAGCCGAGCTCTTTCTTTGCGCGATACGAAAATCCGCCCTTAACGAACTGGACGGCCTTTTCTAAACTCGTCAACGGTGTAATGACGATATGAACATGCTCGGGCATCACTACGAACTCATGAAGCAGATAAGCGCTTCCGCGATAGTGATACAGAGCTTCGATGAACAATCTTGCCCAGCGTTCGTTCTGAAAAAGAGCACGCCGACCCCACGTCTCAGTCGAGACCATGTAGGTCTGTCCATTGTTGGTCGCGTGCTCTCTAGTGGGTCTCAACCGCTTACCTCAGGGGCTAAAGCCCTTTTTGTTTAGAACCTCGCGGCGCGCCTGAAAGGCGCGCCCTTTCAAAGCTCCAAATCACTTCGTTTCAAGCTCGGAGAAATCGGTGTCGAGTTGCGGTGTTCCAGCGAGTGTCATGGTGAGGCTAATCGCATTCCATCCACGATCACCCAGTTCAAATCCAAAGACACAAGGTCTGAAACCTCCAACATCGATCTCAGCCACATACCGGCCACTCACCAGGGACAGATTGAACTGTCCTCTTTGATCCGTTTGCGTTTGGAAAGCTGGCTTGTCGCTCAGAAGTTCTCTGCGCCACACTCTGATATTCGCTTTCGGAATGACGGCCGTCGACCTGTCTTGCACAACTCCCTTGAACGTCTTCACCCATACCCGCAGAGGCGCCTGATCCAAACTTGTGCGCATAAGCGCTTCAGCACTTGGCGCTTCGTGGCTTAACAGTTCCATCGTGAGTGGAACAACTTTGTCCTGAATCTTGGCTACCGTCAGATTGAGGGTGGCATCGCGAGTGGCTTTTGAAGCGAAGAGACGGTACGCCCCATTCGGAAGAGCAGGCGGGCAAAGCTTTCCTGTCGCTCCCGTCAAACCGTTCCAAAAGAGGTGTTCGCCATGTTCGATCCTCTGATAGATCGCAAGGTCCACTCCTTTCATGTCACTACCAGACTTCATTTGGATGCACACATTAGGAGAATCCGAAGAGGCGCTCGGCTCAACTATGACCACCGTGGTGCTGAAAACACTTTGGCTTAACAAAAGATAGCTGCAAACAAGGATCAACTGACGCGCCCAACGCTCGTCGCAAAATAACGACCGACGTCCCCACGATTTCGCCGTGGCGATGTGAGTCTTGTCGTCATTAGTCGCGCGTTCTCTTGTGAGCCTCAATTGCTTACCTCGTGGGCCGATTCTTGTCTTATTTCGACTGCTCGCGGCGCTGCTGAAAAGCCACGCCCTCCCAAACCGTCCTCGCTCGGTACTGGGTACTCGGTACTAGGTACTATCTTTTAAACTCCTCCATCATCTTCACAAAATCCTTGAACAGATAATGCGAATCATGCGGGCCCGGCGCCGCTTCGGGATGATATTGCACGCTGAACAGCGGCAGGTTCCTGTGCCGCAATCCTTCGAGCGTCTGGTCGTTTAGATTGATGTGCGTCAGTTCGACTTCGCTTTGCGGCAGCGAGTCAGGATCGACAGCGAAGTTATGGTTGTGCGCCGTGATCTCAATCTTTCCCGATTGCAACTGCTTTACCGGATGATTTCCGCCATGGTGTCCGAACTTCAGCTTGTAAGTCTTCCCGCCCAGCGCAATTCCCGTGAGTTGATGACCCAGGCAGATCCCGAAGATTGGCTGGCGTCCCATCAACCGGCGAATGTTGTCGACCGCGTAGGTGCACGGTTCAGGATCGCCGGGGCCGTTCGAGAGAAACACTCCATCCGGTTTCAGCGCGAGCACGTCTTCGGCTTTGGTCTCCGCCGGAACGACCGTGACCTTGCAGCCCTCTCCGCGCAGCTTACGCAGAATGTTGTGCTTGATGCCGTAGTCATAAGCGACTACGTGAAACCGTGGCGGCTGGTCCTTCACGCCGACGACTTCATCCGGCAGGTGCGAGCGCTCGCCGGTCTCCCAGACGTAGGTACTCTTGGTGCTCACGACCTTGGCAAGATCCGTGCCATCCATCTTGGGGAACGATCTCGCCTTCTCGACCAATTTCTGTGCATCGGTCTCGAGCGTCGAGATCACGCCACGCATCACACCGTGATCGCGCAGATGCCGCACCAAGCGCACGCGTGTCGATATCGCCCAGCACCGGAATCTTGAATTGCTCAAGATATTCCTCAGCCACCTGCTGCGAGCGCCAGTTCGAACTCACGCGCGAGAACTCGCGCACGATCAGTCCCTCAATATAAGGACGGGTCGATTCCTGGTCTTCAGTGTTGGTGCCGTAATTCCCGATCTCGGGATTGGTGAGAACAACAATTTGTCCGGTGTAGGAAGGGTCGGTGAAAATTTCCTGATAACCGGTGATGGAAGTATTAAAAACTACTTCCCCGCGACATTCGCCTTTTGCTCCGTAGCCTTTGCCTCGGAAGACCTTGCCGTCTTCCAGCGCAAGAATGGCTTGCATTCTCTCTCCGGGGGAGTGGATTTTACAGATTCTAACAGCCAAGCCGAATTCGGCCAAGAGAGGATTGCTGAGGAAGACCAGAAAAAATGCGGACCTCTGCAAACTCTTGCGCTTTTAGCGCAAACGTCCAAGCTTCTCCATCGGCCAGTACCCGAAAACCGCCTTGCCGTAGATGAAGCCTGCATCCACGGGGCCGAAGTTACGGCAAGGCGCTCGCGCACGTCTGCTCCAACGAACTCTCTGCAGAAGAATCGGGAAGGGCATGAGTTCACTCATGCCGTTGGAGTCCGTGCGCGGAAGGCTTTAGCCGCTGAGGTTCGCTTTAAACCCCGGCGCTTTTAGCGCAAACGTCCCAAGCTTCTCCATGGGCCAGTACCCGAAAACCGCCTTGCCATAGATGAAGCCTGCATCCACGGGCCCGAAATCGCGGCTGTCGTTCGACATGGTGCGGTGGTCGCCGAGGACAAAGTAGCTGTTGGGCGGAACGATCAGTTCCGGGTACGACCGCTCGTCCGCATAGATCCTCGGCACGTAGTCTTCTTCCAGGAGTTTGCCGTTTACGAAGATGCGTCCATCGTCGATCTGGATATGGTCGCCCGCCAGTCCGATCACCCGCTTAATGAAGCTCTTCGAGGGATCACGCGGATACCGGAAGACCACAATGTCTCCACGCTCGATCGGCTCCAGGCGGTAGACGAATTTGTTGACGAAAATGCGCTCCTGGTCGTCGAGCGAGGGCATCATGCTGGTGCCTTCAACCTTTACCGGCTGATAAAGGAACACAATGATGAACGCCGAGATGGCAAGAGAGATGACAAGGTCGCGCAGCCATACCGACAACACCGGCAGAATCTTAGGCGGCGCGGGGATGGGAGCCGTTGGGATAGGACTGGATAATTCGGGAATTTCGGGCTCCGCCATGGGCTCCTTGATTATACCGAGCAACGACTATACCGAGCCACGACTATACCGATCGACTTTACGCCTGCCAGAGTTGCCTTGCCCATCCAATTCGGCCGAACCAGCCGGGCTACTGCCAATCGCCTGATTCGGGGTACAATAGCCGGAGGAACGCTCCAACCGAAGGAAAACCGGACCTATGGCGAAACGCGGGCTGATTTTGGCGTGTCTGTTTCTGATCGTTTTCGCAGTCTCCACCCCGTGGGCAAGCTCACAGGAGGAAGAAGGCAGCGGTATCCCGGCTTACAACGCCGCACCGCCCGCCAAGGCAGACAAGCTTCCCCCCATCCTGGGCAAAGATCAGCTGTGGGGACAGGCGTCGCAGTACCCCTATCAGACGCATGCTTACGAACTCGCGGCCAAGATTCCAGTCGTCCTTCACCAGCAACCTTGTTATTGCTACTGTGATCGGATGGGACACAACAGCTTGCATAGCTGCTTTGAGGGCACGCACGGCGCCCTCTGCGCCACCTGCTTGAAGGAGCTGTATTTCGCTTACGACATGCATAAGAAGGGTAAGACCGCCACGCAGATCCGCAAGGGCATCATCGCGGGCGAGTGGAAGCAGGTCGACCTCGACAAGATGGCGTCGCTCAACTAGTTGACTCCGGTCGGCGAAGCCGCCTATAACCTGCTCGCACTGGCACGATTGCTCACTCTCATACGTTATGCCTAACAAACAAGGAGTACTTACGAAGAGTACAGGAAGAATTTTACAGATGGCTCAGAAAGCTACACCTAAAAAGGCAGTCGCGGAAGACCCGCAGTATACGCAGGCAGTGCAGAGCTATGAATCCGGTTTGCGCGCCATGCAGGAGCGCAAGTTCGACAAGGCTAAGGGCTTTTTCCAGAAAGTGGTTGCAAGTCCCGCCCGCGAGCTCACTGACCGCGCTTCCGTGCACCTCAATGCTTGCAACCAGCACCTGGAGAAGCCGGCCGCTCAGTTCAAGACTCCCGAGGAGCACTACGATTACGCGGTCTCCCTTATCAATGTGGGAGATTACGTGAGCGCGCGTGAGCATCTCGACAAACTGTCGAAACAGGTGCCGAAGGCCGACTATGTTTCCTACGGCATGGCCGCTCTGAATTGCCTCACCGGGCACGTCGAAGACGCGCTGCGGAATCTGGACGAAGCCATTCGCATCAACCCGGCGCTACGCTTCCAGGCACGCAACGATTCCGACTTCCAGCATCTGGCGGAAGATCCGCGCTTCACCGAACTGCTCTATCCCGATCCCGGCGCCGATCTGAATTCCGGCTCCGACGATTCCGAGGAGAATCTGTAAACTCGCCATGCCGGCGCCATCCGAGCATCCCGAAGGTCCGCGGGAAAAGTTCATCCGCGAACCCGGCTTGCGCGTGGTGGCCATCGGCGGCGGTACCGGCCTCTCTACCCTGCTGAAGGGACTGAAAGCCTACGTTCATCCCCCGCGTGCAGGCGAGCAGGTCAACATCGCCGAACTCTGCGCGGTAGTCACGGTCAGTGACGACGGAGGCTCCAGCGGGCGCCTGCGCAAAGAATTCAACATGCTGCCGCCGGGCGACATCCGCAACTGTATCGTTGCCCTCTCCGAAGATGAGGCCCTGCTCTCGAAACTCTTCCAGCATCGTTTCGTAAAAGGCTCCGGACTCGAAGGCCACAGCTTCGGCAATCTGTTTCTCGCCGCGCTGACTTCCATTACCAGCGACTTCAGCGAGGCCGTGCGGCTTTCATCCGAGATTCTGGTTACCCGCGGACACATTTTCCCGGCGACCACTTCGAACGTCGAACTCGAAGCCCTTATGGAAGATGAAACCCGGGTGCTGGGCGAGACGAAAATCACCGCCAGCAAGGGACGCATCAAGGAACTCTTCCTGGTTCCTCCGGATGTTGAACCGCTGCCGCAGACCCTCGCCGCCATCGCCAATGCCGATCTCATCACCATGGGCCCTGGTTCCCTTTTCACCAGCCTGATTCCGAATCTACTGGTACGCGGGATCGCCAAGGCGATCGTCGAATCAAGCGCCGCGAAGGTTTACGTCTGCAACCTGATGACGCAGGCCAACGAGAGTCTGGGACTCACCGCCGCCGATCATATTCGCGCGTTGAATCGCCATGCCCAGGTAAAACGCATCTTTGACTACGCGCTGATCAATCAGACGCCAGCTCCGGATGAACTGAAAGCCAAGTACGCGCTGGAAGGCGCATCGCAAATCGTCGCCGACTTGGAAGCCATCGAGGAGTTGGGTGTATGCCCAGTGCTCGGAGATTATCTGGAGTCAGGCATGGTAGCCCGCCACGCCACCGATCGCGTGGCTAAAGACCTAATGCAGATCGCCACGCAAGCCGAAAGCATTCCGAAGAAGTCAGTCTCAGCAGGATCGCGCTAGCCCGGGGTGCCCCATTTCTCGCGTTCTTTGCGAGAAGTGGGGCTCTTGACTCGAAGGTCAACCGTCACCGACTGCGTACGGCATTCGCGCCCTCTGTCATATTTGTCATGCTGAGCGCAGCGAGGCGTAGCCGAGCGAAGTCGAAGCACCCCTACCCGACCCGCAACCCCTGCCGGGCCATCCCAACCCCCGACCCCCGTCATCCCGAGGAGCGACGCGATGAGGGATCCGCAGTTCCCCTGTGATCCTTCGTGTCCTCAGTGGTTCAAGAGTTTGATGTTGCTGAAGACCGACGACCGAAGACTGACGACTGATCCAGCGGGGAGTGCGGCCCGGTGGTTGTCAACGACTGGAACGTCTTGAAGATGAAGATTCGAGCGGGGTGAGCTCGGAAAGTTGACTGAAAAGCCCCACTTCTCGCAAAGAACGCGAGAAATGGGGCACCACGGTCTGTGATAGTACGATGTGGGCCATCCGCCGCGTGGGGTCTGGTCTCAGTAGCTGAACTGTTGTACTTCGGTCACTCCTGAGTCGGGACCATCCACATACCCCGTGCGGTTCGTCGGATTCAAAGCGATGTGTGTACCGATCACATTGAACGTGTTTGAGAAACTGAATCCGTTCAGCGATTCCACCAGGTTTCCGTGGATGTCGTAGACCTGAATGCTGCTTCCCGAACTCGTGCTCGACACCGATTGCGCGACGAAGAACAACTTGTTCACCCGATCGTATTCGACGTCGGAGCCACTCTGCAGTTGGCCGGTGGCCCCAGGCAGGATCACGCTAAATCCGGTCTGAGTTGTCAGGTCGTAGAACTCGACGCTGAAATCAAGTTCCGTGGTGGTGACGGCAATCTGGTCTTCAGCATCGACCGCAAGCCCATTGACGAATCCCTGATGGAAGGGTGGCGGACCGAGGATGCCGGTGAACTGCGTGACCTGACCTGTTGTCAGATTAACCAAAGCGATCCGCGGAGCCGGACCTCCTACCGTCCCGTTTGAAGCGGCCACCACAGCGACGTTGTTGATCGCATCGTAGGCCAACTGCGGGCTGCTGCTAAATGTCGGGTCTGTGAGGGTAGCCTGCGGACCGAAAGTATTCCCAGCAACATCGGTGCCGAAGGCGAATCGGGTTCCCCCGCCTGTATTATGAAAGGCAAGTACAGCCGAGCCCGAGACGCCTTGATTCCGGCTGACGGCACTGATCAGGTCAGTCTTTTTGAGCGGCGGCGTCCACATGCCAGTGAACATGTTCGAGCTCAGGGGATTCATGACGTCGAACGTCCGCGTCACGTTCAAAAGTCCCTGCACATGCTCATGCTCGATCAGGCCGACAGAATTTCCTACCACGCCCAAGGTAATGAAGTCGTCCATGGTGGTCGTCTTCTTCACCACCTTCAGGATCTTGCCGCTAGCCTGATCAAAGGTTTCGACGGCCGCGAGTACCTTCCCTCCCGAACCTGTTTTTGCTTCGGAGAGCACTCCTTCCGTTCCGTTTTGATCGATATCGAATCCGAAAATCTGGCCTCCGAAATGGCTGCGTACGATCACGCCTGTCGGTCCAATCTGGGGACTTGGGCGTCGCTGAGCCCAGAGACCTTGCGTGAACAACAGAGAAAAGAGACTCAATCCTAAAATCGCCAACTGACAGGAGCTGCTACGAGCCGATTTGTGCATAAAAGAGTCTCCAGAAAAATGATCGTCTAGACATAAACAGCGGAGGTCAGCGGCCCACGAAGGCTACAAGGTTGTTCCGTGGTCTTTGTCAACAATGCGTCACCTGGTTGTTAAAGAATTGTCAAGAACGGCTGCCAATGCAACGCACCAGCGACTCCAGCATCTCTACCGTACCTTGCAGACGGGGATGGGGTGGACCAATTTCCATCTTCATCAATTTCTTTGCCAGAGACCAAGGCCCAACCCCCGATAATATATGTGTGTGTGCATGGAGCAGAAAATGAGAAATCTAATCTACGCAATCAACATTACCCTGGATGGTTGCTGCGACCACTCCAAAGGATTTGCTGATGAAGAACTACTCGAACACTATACGCAGCTTATGCGAGATGTGGACCTACAGGTCTTTGGACGCAAAACCTATCAGTTGATGGTTCCTTATTGGCCTGATGTCGCAAACAATCCTTCTGAGACAAAAGCATCGCGCGAATTTGCGAAAGCATTTGTCTCCATAAACAAAATTGTTTTTTCACAATCATTGGAGAGCGCTGAAGATGAAAATACGAAAATTGTTCGTACCAACCTTCAAGACGAAATAGTTAGATTGAAACACGAGCAAGGCAAAGATATTTTAGTCGGCGGTGTGAGCATTCCTTCACAACTGATAGAGCTTGGCCTGGTTGATGAATATCGTTTTGTGGTTCAGCCAATCGTTGCAGGAGAAGGCAGGCGGTTGTTAGACGATGTTAGCCTGCCGGAGAGATTACAACTAAAACTTCTTGAGTCAAAGACTCTCAAATCAGGATGTGTTGCGCTTCGCTACGTGAAACAGTGACAGAAAAAGAATGAATCGGGGGAGGGCTGCGGGGGTACCCCATCATTCGATTGATGGCGTAAGCGGCGCCCCCACCCTTCGAAAATCGCCAAGAGCCTGCCCTGAGCGTAGTCGAAGCGGTGGGACAACCTTGGTTTATTCTGTTCCCGGGAAGGGTGGGCCACCCCTTGCGGTAAATTGGCAATAAACGGACGCGCAACGTGGATAGTGAAAAGCAAAGGGCGCATTGGGATCTCAAATACGAACAAGGCCTAACTTCCCTGACGGAACCGGATCCATTCTTTATCTCGGCCTACGATACATTTGTGGATCAATCGTTCCCGGACGCAGGTGTGGCGTTGGATTTAGCAGGCGGACTCGGACGACATGCCCTATGGCTGGCAAGCAGGAGCTGGCAGGTTAGTGTCGTAGACCTTTCCGATGTGGCGATTGGAAAACTCACTCAGACCGCTCGTGACCTTAATGTCAAACTCGACGCTCGTGTGGGAGACGCTGCCGAGTATGAATTCCAACCCACGCGCTTCGATTTGATCGTGCTGTTCTATCACCTGGATCGCAATCTTTTCCCCAAGATGGTTTCCGCGTTGAAGCCGGGCGGTCTGTTAATTTGCAAGATGAGCCTGCGGTGGGGTTCGGACGGGCGGCAAACCATCGTCAGTACCGATCCGTTGAGCAGAAATGAGCTGCCTTCCCTGGTTCCAGAAATGCATGTTCTCTTTCACCAGGAGCGACCGGTACGCGATCGGGGCGTCGTCGAGTTTGTAGCGAGGAAAGCAGCAAAGTAGGCGGGTGTCCCGGCCTTTCAAACGCCGACACAATTACTGCAGTCGGTGCCCCGTCCTTCGCGCAGTTTGCGAAGGGCGGGTACCACGGGGCCAAGCCCAGATCGGCGGCTTGACCGAGGCATGCTGCAACTTCCCCGCGTCTGCTTGAAATTCCCCACGATTTCGTGAAATCTGTCGAATACGCCGCTTCTCAGCCGTCATCCATTTGAGCGCGAGAAAATCTGGCAATTCTTCCCCAAGGAGAAACAGTGATGCAATTCGCATTGTTGATCTACGAAACGCCGAAGCTTTTTGCGGCACGAACTGGCGAGGAGAGCGATCCCTATCTGGGTGCGTGGCGGGCGTACTACAAGGCACTGGTCGAAGCGGGCGTGTACATGGGCGGCAATCCATTGCAACCGCCGGAGACCGGAACCACGGTGCGACTGAAGGATGGAAAGCGGAGTGTGCAGGATGGCCCCTTCGCCGATACCAAGGAGCAACTCGGAGGATTCACGATCCTCGAACTTCCCTCAATTGACGAGGCGCTGGAGTGGGCAGCACGCTGCCCCGCCGCCTCGGCGGGTGCAGTTGAAGTGCGCCCTCTTTCGCCCGAATACCTGCGCCGGGTTACAGGATGAGTGAAAGCGCGGAGCAGAGCATTCATCGGACCATTGAGCGAGTGGCTCGCGAGTCCTATGGTCGACTGGTGGCGTATCTTTCTTCGCACACCCGCGACGTGGCCAGTGCGGAAGATGCTCTCAGCAATGCTTTAGTCAAAGCACTCACGACGTGGCCGCGAGATGGCGTGCCCCAGAATCCGGAAGCCTGGCTGCTGACCTCGGCGCGCCACTCGATCATCGATCAGCTGCGCCATCAGCAGGTGGCCACGGCGAGCGAGCCCACGCTGGCGCTGCTCAGGGAGGAGTCGAAGGAGATGACTCAGTCGAAGGAGTTTCCCGATGAACGGTTGAAGCTGCTATTCGTATGCGCGCATCCGGCAATCGATCCGGCCATGCACACCCCGCTTATGCTGCAGAGCGTTCTGGGTCTGGATGCGGCGCGGATCGCCCACGCGTTTCTGGTTTCGCCCGCGACCATGGGGCAGCGCCTGGTGCGTGCCAAGACGAAGATCCGCGACGGAGGTATTCCCTTCGCAATCCCTGACGAGCGCGACCTGCCGCAGCGGCTCGACGCGGTGCTGGAGGCGATTTATGCCGCCTTCGGAATCGGCTGGGAAGATGTGGCCGGGGTTGACCAGCGCGGACGTGATTTAGCCGAGGAGGCGATCTGGCTAGCGCGGGTGCTTCTACACTTGATGCCCGAAGAAGCCGAGGTTCACGGCCTGCTGGCGCTTATGCTTCACTGCGAAGCGCGCAGGACGGCGCGCCGCGGGCCCGACGGTAGCTACGTCGCTCTCTCGAAGCAAGACTCGAAGCAGTGGTCTTCTGCTCTCATCGAAGAAGCGGAACGCCATCTGGTTGCGGCGTCGAAACACACTCGCGCCGGACGCTTTCAACTGGAAGCTGCGATTCAGTCAGTACACTCGGAGCGCGCACGCAGCGGGCAGACGGAGTGGGGCGCAATCGTGTTTTTCTACGAACAACTGATCAGCGTCTCGCCCACCATCGGCACCCAAACCGGATATGCTGCGGCGATTGCCGAAGCGAAAGGTCCTGAATTCGGGCTGGCGGTGCTCGATGGCATCGACGACAAAACGGTCTCCGGCTATCAGCCCTACTGGGCGGTTCGCGCTCACCTGTTGCAGCGACTAGGAAAAACCTCTGAGGCCGCGGATGCTTTCGACCGTGCCATCGGCCTCGCCGAAGACCCCGCCGTCAGACAGTTCCTGCTCGAAAAGCGGGGCTGATGTTTTTGTTTCCCTCTGTCGAAATCCCGCCATCCTGCCCGTCATCCCTATAGAGCGGCTTAACGGTCAAGTTGGGCCGCTGTGGAGGTGAGTGATGTGTCCATTCTGTTTGGCAAGCGTGGGATTAGTGGTCGCCGGAGCGGTTTCCACCGGCGGTCTAGCAGCATTGGCTGTGAAAGTTTCTCGTAAGAAGAGCGAACCAGAAGCAATCATTCCGAATCCGAATGTCGAGGAGAAATGAAATGGCGACGAAGAAGGAAGACGCAAAAAGACTTTCCGCGATGAAAACTCCCCCAATCGTGTCGCAGGCCGAGTGGGAGGCCGCGCACCAGCAGCTATTGGCGAAAGAGAAAGCCTTCACCCGCACGCGCGACGCGCTGGCCGCCGAACGCCGGCGGATGCCTTGGCTGGCGATCGACAAGAAATACGAGTTCCTGGGGCCAAAGGGCAAGGTGAGCCTGCTCGATTTATTTGCGGGACGCCCGCAGCTGATCGTCTATCGCGCCTTCTTCGAGCCGGGAGTGTTCGGCTGGCCCGACCACGCCTGCCGCGGCTGCTCTCTCGGCGCCGATCAGGTGGGGCACTTGGCTCACTTGAACGCCCGCGACACCACGCTCGTCTATGCCTCGCGCGCGCCGCAAGCCGACATCGCACGCCTGAAAGCGCGGATGGGTTGGCAGATGCCCTGGTACACGATTACCGATAGCTTCGACGCCGACTTTGGCGTCGATCAATGGCACGGCCACAACGTGTTCTTCCGCGATGGCGACCGGGTGTTCCGCACCTACTTCACCAACAACCGCGGCGACGAGGCGATGGGCACCGTCTGGAGCTACCTCGACATCACCCCGCTCGGACGTCAGGAGACTTGGGAAGACTCGCCAGAGGGTTATCCGCAAACTGCACCGTATAAGTGGTGGAACTGGCACGATAACTATGAAGCCGAGGCCTCGCCTGATCCGAAATGGGTCGAGGTGTCGGACGCTGGAGAAGCTGCCTTCCGAAACGACAACGCAGCAGAGAAAGCCAGTTAAGAAAGGGCGAGCCGCCCATACCTTACCAGCACCGCCCGGGGTGCAGGGGTGCCCCATTTCTCGCGTCTTTTGCGAGAAGTGGGGCCGCAACGCCCGACTGCCCCAACCCCCGACGGATTGTCATCCCGAGGAGCAAAGCGACGAGGGATCTGCAGTTCTTCGCGTCCTTTGCGTTTTAAGATTTTGATTTTATTGATAGCTGATGGCTGATAGCTGACGGCCGGGTTCTTGTCATGCTGAGCGCAGCGAGGCGTAGCCGAGCGAAGTCGAAGCACCCCTACGCGACCCACAACGCCTGCCGGGCCATCCCAACTCCCAACCCATTGTCATCCCGAGGAGCGAAGCGACGAGGGATCTGCAGTCCCTTCGCGCCCTTTGCGTGTCCTTCGCGCCCTTTGCGTTTTAAGATTTTGATTTTGCTGACGGCTGATAGCTGACGGCTGGGTCCTCTGACCGAAAAGTCCCACTTCTCGCAAAGAACGCGAGAAATGGGGCACCCCGGTCTGCAATGGTTAAGATGTGGGCCAGCCGCCACATCATTCAGCTTATGGGGGGCTGGCCCACCCTTCGTTCGATCAAATCTCAAATCAGGGTTGCCCCACCCTTCGCGATTTTCGAAGGGTGGGAATTGGACTGCCGGCGTGACCGGTGTTTTGTTAATGGTAGGCAAAGAGCTCTTGTCAGGACGGAAAATTCCGAAGATCCTGCAGGTTGAGTTCGGCGTGCCCACCTTTCGAAAACCGCGAAAGGTGGGGCAACCTCGTTTCAATTCTGCGGCAAAAGGGTGGGCCAGCCCCCCGCCCGCCGTGACGACTGGCGTCGACTCAGAGCGTCGTCGGAGGTGCATCAGGGGAAGCTGCGTGACTCGCAAATGCTTCCTGTTTCTTCTTCGGCTCTGATTTCTCCGACTCGAAAAATGAAAACACCTGCAGGTTCTCCCACATCACCAACTTTCCCCCAACTTTGGTGATCGCGCGAATCTCTCCGTCCTGGGAGATTACGAAGCCCAGGCTGCCAGGATGAGCGAAGCAATACCGCATCATCGACCTGTGTCGAGTGCCATAGTGACTTGGGTCGATTTGTCGCAGAGTGCTTTCACGCACTCTTGCGCTTGACGCAAGATATGCCGCTTCGACTTCCTTCTTAGTACGGATTTCTACGCCGAAACCGCGGATTGAGAGATTTGGGGTCGCGAGTACAAGCCCATCGACACACGAAAGTGAAGCGATAAATCTCACGCAACCTGTGATCTCGTCCTTGCAATCTTCTGCGTCGTGTTCCTTCACGCTCTCGTCAAGGTAATACCACATCGGAAGCGAGTCTTGGTCTCGATCTAGGAGGTCCCCGATTACCTCAGTGGCTGCTCCTGCGATAATCTTACTGGCCCAAAGGCGGGTCAGCGCTTTGGGCAGACGCGAGTAATTAATTTTATACTTGATGTTGAGATCGGCTCGCGAGTCTGTGATTAACACCGCGCCACCCTGTCCATATCTTTGAATGCTTATTAGTAAGCGACAAAGGGTGCTCAGCCAATGGTTGGCGATTCCTGGACCCCAATCTTTAACCTTCTTTCGATCCGGCTTATCCAGAGCTTGACGGACCGATGCGAACTGGTCCGCGATACCCTCGCTAAGCCGCGACATCACCGGGCCGGCGAAGAAAACATTGTTCTGTTGTGTAAGCAGGCGGTCCTGTTGAAGTCTGGCAACAAAGCTAAACTCGCGATACACGGAAAGGTCGCCTATGCCAGCAGCCACTACCTGAAAAACACCCGGTGGTGCATAGCCACCAGCGTCGGATTCGCGCACGAGCTGGGTATTGAAGTGCACGGTCTGATCGACTAAGCCCCAAACAAAAAACTGGGCCGCGGCGTCGTAGTACGCCGCAAGAGAAGAACTCCAAGGGTCCGCGGCTTTCGATAATTTGATGAGGGTAGGAACCGTCAAAGGCAATTGCTCAGCCAGTTTGATTATCTTCCAGCGATCCGGCCGGGCATACCCGCGTTGGGGAGGGTCGGGATCAGAGTTCGACGGATCGACCAACACGATCCGCACCTGGAGAGGTTTGCCTTCCTCGGTTCTGAGACTAGTAAGATAAACCACCTCCAGAAGTTCCGTCAGGGCGCGAACTCCAGGAGATGGGACTCTATCGTGTCGAGGCGCCGATCTACGACCCTAGCAAGGTCAGAAACCGATTTCGTAGTCATTTACCAAGTGGGCGGGTGGCCCATATTCCCATCTGGTCAGTCGTTCAGGCCCTTGATCTTTGCAAGTTTAACGTCAATCACCGAAAACGGCTTCTTAGCACGAATCGTGACGTACAGCTCATCAAAGGGAGTCAGTTTCGCCGACTCATAATAGAAAACGGCCATCGTGTCCTGTGTGAATTGATGAACGTTCATGGCTACCATTCCATTCTTGCTGGCAAACTGGAACTTACTAACTGGCGCATCGGAGATAACGGCCAATGATACCGGCGTCAGGTCTGTGTTGACCGTAATCGTCACAACTCGCTCATATTCGCCGTTAGAGTTTGGGCCTTCAGTTTCAGACGACGTCCACTTTATTTGAAGTGGTGGTGGAGGCGGCGTCCCAATATTTACGACGCCCGCCGTGATGCCACCTTGCTGACCAGAAGGGATAACGCTGGGGGTTTGGGCTGGCTTTTCCACAGCAGATTTTGAATCTCCGGTTTGCTCCGCTTCGCGGTTACTTGGGAGTGCGGACGCTTGTTTGATAGCTTTGTCGGATGTGGTCTTGCGCGCAGTTTTAGGGGCCCGACGGGTTGTAGGCCGGATTCTCAAACCTAAAGACGCGCTCAGAAAATTCGGACCACAGTCGAATCTTCTCGGAGTCCTTGATCGTTTTGGTGTCCCGAATCATCCCGCAATATGTGGCTGACATCATTTGCGCAATGAGAAGTCGGTCAGTGTTCGGGTACTTATCGAATAGGTTCTTTGCAACCACGTCAGCCTTTGCGCCAAGCTGGCCAGCCTTAAGCTTCCCCAATGAGCCGATTCCGACCTCCACGTCAGAGCGTACGTCCCGATTTACTTGCGTGATCTTATCAGGCATTGGCGGGCAAGAAAGTTGAGCCCAAGATGTACTCGCTGTCAGGAGCAGCCACACGAGCACTCCCGAACAGGTTGTCATCAAAAACGATTTTCTCATTGCGAGTCCGGTGTTGTGATCTAGAGAGATTCTACTTTCTACCTCATCAGCGAGGAAGCTAATTGTTGGCGCGTGGCCCGGTTTTTCAACCGTCGACACAATTACTGCTGTGGATAATGCGGGGACGGATAATGCGGGATAATGCGGGGATAATGCGGGGACAGACGGGTGGAGTGCACCCCAAAACTGAGACAGAGATAATGGTGACAGTTCTCAATCAGGAGAACTCATGTCACGAAAGAAGATGAATCAGCCGGAGTACGGAACGGAGTTGAAATTAGCGGCGGTGCGCCGGGTGTTGGCTGGAGAAAGCGTAAGTGCGGTAGCGCTGGAGCTCGGCATACGACGGAAGCGGCTGTACGTGTGGAAGGACCGTTATGCAGAGCTGGGCGAAGCCGGCCTTGTGCATAGGCGCGGGGGAAGGCCGCGGAAGGTAGTCTCGGAAGCTGGTGACGAAGCGGAAGCGAGATCCGGCCGCGGGGAGTTGCTGGCCGCGCGGAAGCGGATTGCAGAGCTGGAGCGCAAGGTGGGGCAGCAGGAATTGGAACTGGATTTTTTCGGCGAAGCCTTGCGGCGCATAAAAGCGGGCGGGAAGCGATCTGCACGTTGATTGCGGAGCGGGCCGGGCAAGGCGGCCTCAGCGTGGAACGAATGTGCGAGTTGAGCGGCGTGAGTCGGGCGGGATTCTACCGGCATTGGGAGGCGTCGGCACCGCGGCAGGCGGACACAACGGTGCGCGATGCGATCCAGCAAGTCGTCGTGGAGAGGCGGTTCTACGGTTATCGACGGGTGCAGCAGGAACTGCGGCAACGCGGCCAGTGCGTCAATGCCAAACGCGTGCTGCGCTTGATGCGCGAAGACAATCTGCTCTGCCTGCGCACGCGGCGCTTTGTACCCGCGACCACCGATTCGCAGCATGGCTGGAGAGTGTGGCCGAACCTGGCCCGCGGTCTGGTCACACGCAATCTCAATGAACTCTGGGTAGCCGATATCACTTACGTGCGCTTGCAAGAGGAGTTTGTTTACGTTGCCGTGGTGCTAGACGCACATTCCCGGCGCGTAATCGGTTGGGCGCTGGCGCAGCATCTGGGCGCGAGTGTGGCGGTGCAGGCATTGCGCATGGCGCTCACCGAGCGTCAACCTGCGCCGGGACTGATTCATCATTCTGACCGCGGCATTCAGTATGCCTGCGCCGACTATCTCTCGCTGCTGGCCGATCATGGAGTGCAACCGAGCATGAGCCGCGTGGGTAATCCCTACGACAATGCCAAAGCGGAGTCCTTCATCAAGACGCTCAAACAGGAGCAGGTGCACGGCAGAGACTGGCGCGATCTGGACGCCTTGCGCGCCGAACTGACGACGTTTTTCGAAATCACCTACAACCATCAGCGGCTGCATTCTGCATTGAACTATCAAACGCCAGCCGCTTTCGAACAACAGCTGCGGAGCGTGGCCAACGGTGAGACTTCTACAGAGATGACTGGGGCGAGGGAGCTAACCGCCCCCTCGCCCCAGACCCCACTCCCCGGTTTACAATCTTTTTCGCAAGAAAACTGTCCCTAGTTTCTTTGTCTCACGTCAGGGGTGCAGTTCACGGGACCTTCCCCAATTCTTTACCCGTTGCAGGAAGGATCAGGCGACTGCCCAGCCTGCGATTCCCTTTTTGGAACCGGAATCTTGTCAATAGGTAGAACTTACACGATCGCACTCATCTCTCTGTATCTAAAGCGAAAATATTCTTAGCTATGCTGTCCTACTTTCCCATTGCTGTGTGATATAATGGAATTATAGAGTTGAGAAAGGAACGGCGGCCTCCGGGCCGCCTTTTTTATTGGTGACTTATCTATGAAATCTCCAGAAGAATCGTTCCGCGATCCGAAAAATCGCGGGGAATGGGCGGAAATGCGTTTCATGACACGGGCGGCGGAAGAAGGATTCCGGGTGTCGAAACCCTGGGGAGATTCGGCGCGCTATGACTTCGCGGTGGAGGAAAATGGGCGGTTTCTGCGCATCCAGGTGAAATCAACGATTTTTCGCAGTGGCGGCGGATACCGCGTGCAGCATCCAGCGCGTCACACCGAGTGGCTCCTCGCGTTACACCCTGGAGCAGGTGGATTACTTTGCGGCTTATGTCATTCCCGAGGATGTGTGGTACATACTGCCGACAGAAGTTGCCGCCGCCGTTAACGGCCAACTGCAGTTGTCGCCCAAGAGCGAGAAACAAAAATATGCGGCTTACAAAGAGGCCTGGCACCTGCTGCACGAAGCAGTGGCGAAGAAGGATGAATCCGTCCCGCGGGCTCCGCTTGAGGAGGAGATCAGCGTGCCGGAGCCGGTCGCCGACCCGGACGCCGAGCCCGCAGAGATTCCCTTACTGCGCGGGGCGGTCGAATCCGCTCCAGCCGTGGGGTTCGATCCTGATCTCGTGCGCAGCCGTATGGCGGGATGCTTCGAGAGAATCATGAAGCGGCGATAGCGCGGGACGAGGACAGATTTTGCGTCACGCAACCGGAAGGGCACGACTTCAGCCGTGCCGAAACGCGCATTAAAAAAAGCTTTAGCCGCTGAGGTGGGTGGCCTACACATTCGCATACCCCTGATTCAGAGCAATTGTGACCAGTTTTCCCCACAACAAACGCTGATACTGACGTTTGTTGGTGGATAGAACGTCGCAATGAAATAGGTCTAATACAAAAGTCTGTACGTGGGGAGGTCTCAATGAACCTGAATCTGATGGATCCGAAATTGATTGCGCTCGCCGCTGTGGTGATTCTGGTCATCGCGGCGCTTGCCTGGATGTACTTACGAAAACGCAGGAACGACACGGCGAACTTGAAGCAGAAGTTTGGACCGGAATACGATCGCGCTGTGCTGGCGCATGGCTCAGAGCGGAAGGCTGAAGCGAAATTGGCAGATCGCGAGAAACGGGTGGAGAAGCTCAATCTACGCGATCTTGATCCGACGGAACACACCCGCTTTTCGCAACGGTGGGAAGCCGTGCAATCTCGCTTTGTCGATTCCCCAAAAGGAGCAGTTGCAGAAGCCGATGATCTCGTGTCCTCTTTAATGAAGACTCGTGGCTATCCCGTTGCCGATTTTGATCAGCGGGCCGCCGACATCTCGGTCGACCATCCCCGCGTGGTAGAGAACTACCGATCCGCGCATGAGATTGCGCTACGGGTGGGAAAAGACGTGGCAACCACGGAAGATCTGAGAACCGCCATGATCCACTACCGCTCATTGTTCGAGGAACTGGTGCAGGCGCCGCCGCCGATTGAGAGAAAACAAGTGGCGTAACGTCCAATAAAATTCAAGAGTGGGGCGCGTCCCACACATCGCTATATCGCCCTCAAACTTATTGGCCAGCCGGTTTCGGGGCTGGTGGTGGATCTGGTGGCCTGGTGAACTTCGCGTCGTCGATAGGGACGTTTTGCTGCACGCTGTCGATCTGGATGGTGAAGGCTCCCGAGGGACGCGCGAGCGTCCAGCGGAAGGGAGTCTTCACTCCGTTTACGTCGCGGTAGTCGGCGTAGTCGATTTGCGTGGGATTCAATCCCAGGATGGTGTCGGAGTAACGCACCAGGCGAATGAGCAGTCCTGATTTCTGATCGAAGTAGAGTTTTACTGGCGGCTGGCTGGTGCGGCTGCCGATAAGAACATACGTTTCCTGGTCGCCGATTTTCGCCGCGGACGCAGGCTTGAGTTCGGTGAAGATGGTTTTCAGATCGATGGCGAAGTGAAGATCGGCGTCAAGGCTGGCGGCTGCGGCTTCAGCGACGCTCATATCGTGAATAGGACGTCCGGGATTGCCGAGCCATCCGCCGGCGCTGCCGTTGTAGGCAGTAATGCTGTCTCCCTTCGGCGTGCTCATGTATGAGGCGCGCTTGTCGGGAGCTTTGGCGTAGACCTCGATGGCCATCTTCTGGCCCATGACTTCGGTATTTCCCTTCTCCACGCGGGTGGAAACTTTTTCAATGGCCGCGGCACCGCCCAGGGCCTGAACATATTTCGCGATGACCTGATCGGCAGGGGGACCGGCTGGGGCCTGCGCTTCTGCTTCGCCCTCTTCGTGCATGGAAGCGATCTCCACGGCGGGATCGCCACTTGCGATCATGGGCGTCGCGACCGGATGCGGTGAGCCGCGGTGACAGGTGTTGCAGGTGACTTCGCGATGGCTATCGAAGTTGTCGGCGTTGATGCTGATCATCATTTCCATCATCGTGCGTGCGGTTTGCTTGGACTTCTTATCGTCCTTCTCGAACGCTCCCTGCACATGGCAGAACTCACACTCAACGCCCAGCGCCGCGCTGATGAACTGCATGGTCGGAATCAGTTGATCGGCGGGACGGCCCTTCAAAACCCGAATATTCTTAAAGGCCTGCTCGGTGGTTTTGGGCGCTTGTGGAGCTTGCGCGCGCAAGGTGAGCGCCGTCATCAACAAAGCCGCCGTGCAGGTTGCCGCCAGTAAGCTTTTCCGTCCGCGATCAGTCATGGTCTGTGTCCTCAGTTGAAATGCGAAGAGGAAGTGTAGCAAAGCAGCAGAACTTTCTCTTAACAGAAGTCGCCGATGGGATTAATCTCTGCCGATGACACAGACTACCAAGACGGTACTTATGGCAGTTTTCTGGTTCGTGCTTGGACACCTGAGCTGCGCAGTGATGCATCATCTGCATCACATGGGTGGAAAATAAATAAAAAGATTAGCGCGGGACGTTGAAGTCGACACCACGGTCGTCGTTGACTTTGATCGTGGCAGGCACATCAAGATCGCTAAGAGGAATCTTGCGGGCTCGGTCTTCGTTGAAAACCCAGACCGTGCGTCCGACCACGGCATAGTTGTGGATCTCCTCACGATGCTGGTCGCGGAAGACAAGTACGGTCGGATCGGAGATGTTCGCTTTCGCAGCATCCGGAGGAGCTTCGCGGTTCGTCGGCAGCGGTGTATAAGCGCGAATCGCTTGTTCATCCCGCAGGCGCGCGACCTCGTTGCCTAGCTCGTTTACCTGTTGCGATAGCTGTTCGTTCTGCTCAGCGTACTGATCCGAATTATCGTAGGAACTCGCCGATCCCCACAAAAACGGATCGTATCCATAAAGGCCATAGGAAGGATAGCCGTAGCCGTAGCCATACCCGTAGCCATATCCATAGCGGCGACGATAGCCGTGACTGAATCCACCATGCGCGAAGTGAAAGGAATTTTGGGGAGAAGTGGTGAACGTGACGCCATTGCTGCGAGGAGCGCCGGCGAAGCTTCCGCCGTGGCTCATCATGGGTGCACCGTGAGAAAACGAACCACCCATATGTGCGCCCCCGCCGAAGGAACCGCCGTGGTGCTGCGCAAAGGCAGACGGAACGGCGAGGATTACGGTCAACGCTGCGAGGGTCCACAGGCGACGCATAAACGGATTATACGCCTGAATGGCTTGACTGGCGCGGAGTTTCACGAGGCCGGACGCTCGAGCGCAAGCTTGTGTAGGGACGGACGCCTTCGTCCGTCCATTCGGGCGAAGCCCGACAGATTCCGGTTTGCAGGCGTTTAGCGATGCTTTTTTGGTGGCTTCTTAACCGGCTTCGCGGCCTTCTTCGCCGGGACAGGCTTGGCAGCGGCTTTGGGTTTTGCCGGGGCCGGCTTTGGCCTTCACTGGCGCTGCTTCCGGCTTGGGAGCTGGCGGAGGCGCGGGCGCAGGAGTTGCCGCCGCTTTCCCCTTCTTCTTCCCTGCCGCAGGAACCGGGGCCGGGGCCGCTGGGGCTTGCGCCGCGGCAGCCTTTGCCGCGCGTCCTCGCTTCGGTGGCGGTGGCGGCGGAGGCGGTGGCGGCGGAGCCAGCGGCTTCAGGAACTTCAGAATCTCGGTCCGCGAGCGCAGCTTGCCGTCGAGCAGCAGCATGAATACATCGTTGGCAATCTTGGGGTACTCCGGCATTTGCGGAGTGATGTGCAACTCCGTCATCTCGATGAGCGGAACTTTCTGCTGCACCTGCCGCCACTTGGTGAAGAAATTCTTGATCTTCTGCGCGACGGCCTGCTGCTTAGCGGTGACTGCGAGGAAAAGCGTCATCTCGGGACGCGCTTCCGACAGCAGTTTCCAAGTGCGCGAAGGGGTTGCCGCTTCTTTTCCGGTAAGCCGCTTGGCCAGACTCTTCGCGTTGTCCTCGAGATCGCGCCAGGCTTCGACCAGATCTTTGCGCGGGATCAGCTTGCGCATGTCTGCAATGTCTTTGTCGGCCAGCCGGCTGGTGAGGAAGTACAACACTGCGGGGGACGGGTCCGGGTTATAGCCGAGCTCGTTCATCTGCTGGCGAGTTTTCAGCAGGTTCGCGAGTCCATTGGTGTCGATCTTGCTGCTGTTCCAGTGGGGATGGAGAACCTTGAGCCAGTCTTCTTTTTCGAGCACGCGGACGATGTGCAGCGGATCGTCTTCGTAAGCGAGTTGCTCGATCTCCTGCCCGATGGCCTTGTCGCTGATGTGCTCAATGTACTTGTTTTCTTTCGCTGATTCGAAGCGCGCCTGCGTGCGCTCCTCGAGCGGCCAGTGGAAGCGCGCGGCGAAACGGAGGGCGCGAATCAGACGCGAAGGATCTTCGACAAAGGCATAGTTGTGCAGAACCCGAATCAGTTTGGCTTCGATGTCGGCAGCGCCGTTGAAAGGATCCATCAACAACCCGCGCGATCCCGGATTGAGCGAGAGCGCCATGGCGTTAATGGTGAAGTCGCGGCGGCGCAGATCCTCGATGATGGTGGCTGGCGTAACGATCGGAGGCTTGCCCGTCTTCTCGTAGCGCTCGGTGCGGGCCATGCTGATTTCGGTGCGCACGCCCCCGGCGAGAACCAGGTACAAGGTCTTGGTGTCGTCGTCGGCAGCAGAGATGGTCGCCCCGGCGCGCTCCAGTTCCTTTTGGAGCTTCAGGGGATTGCCCTGCACGGTGAAATCAAGATCGCGAATGGTAAAGCCGCTGATAATGTCGCGGATGGCCCCGCCGGTGAGGTAAATATTCATTCCGGCGGCGCGGGCGATATCTTGGACGACGGTGACGCCGCGCTGCTGGTCCGGCGTCAACCGGATTTCCATGGTGTAAATGTAATCAGCCATGCTTTACTTGCGAGTAACCGGGAGTCTCTTTTTGCCGGCCGTCAACGGCGTTTTCCACAGGGGCACAGACCAGGCCTGACGGAGTCCCCGGTCAGCTCCATGTAAATGGTTCTACAGACAAGACTTATACCTGTTTGGATCGCTTGTGGCAAGCACATCAAAATATCACATAGTTAACCTTTTGGCTACAGGGAAGGACGAGCCACCAGCGGTTTCTCCGGAAAAGTGCGAGAATCGCCTTGAGCCATGGGGTGGAAACCCGCGTCCGACAGGGCCTTAGCCGAAGCATGCCTTCCACAACCAAAAAAGTGATTGTGCGCAAGATGGATCGCGACACGATCAACGGGTACGTGTCGCCATCGAACTTCGTGAACGAGGGCAAGCTCGAGTTGCTGAACACTTCCGGCAACGTGGTGGCGATCGAACTGAAAGACATCAAGGGCGTTTATTTTGTCCGCGAGTTTGGCGAGGCTGAGTCTCCCCGGAAAACCTTCACCAGCCGTCCCCGGACGGAGGGACTCTGGGTACGGCTGAAGTTCAAAGACAACGAAGTGGTCGAAGGCATGATGCCCAACGACCTGAGCTTGACGACGGCAGAAGGATTCATGATCAATCCTCCGGATTTGCGATCGAACACCCAAAAGATATTTGTGCCACGCACTGCTCTCGATTCTCTGACGGTGCTAGCGGTCATTGGAGCGGCCCGTCGGCGGCGCGGCGCGGCAGAAGATGTACGACAGGTTCCGATGTTCGGAGAATAAACGTGGATTCTCAGCGGTTTGCCTTTCGAGTTCTGGCCTTCTCCACTAGTTTTCTCTTCCTTCTGGCTGCTTCCGCTTGCGGCGGAGGCTCGGGATCCACGCCGCGGCAGCCGACCACTGCGCCACCGGCTCTGGTGCCACTCACCCAGTTGAGCACCGATACCTTCACCAACTCGACCAGCCAGCACGAAACCGAAGTGGAAGCACACGCCTGGTCTCACGGATCGACCATCGTGAGCGCCTTTCAAGTGGCGAGGATTTTTGGAGGAGGCGGCGCCGATGTTGGTTTTGCTACCTCCACCGACGGAGGCACAACCTGGACTCACGGCTCCCTGCCCGGGATCACGACGTTTAATGGCGGAAATTTCACGGCGGCCAGCGATGCGGCGGTCGCCTACGATGCGTCGCACGCCGTGTGGATGATTTCCACTCTGCCGATCAATTCCTCCACCGACAAAGTTGCGGTCAGCACTTCGAGTGACGGATTGAACTGGGGCAATCCGGTGATCGTCAGCACCACTCCGGACTCTGATAAGAACTGGGTGGCGTGCGACAGCAATGCCAGCAGCCCGTTCTACGGACACTGCTACGTCGAGTGGGATGACCCCAGCAATAGCGGAATCATTTTCATGAGCACCTCCACGGACGGGGGGCAGACCTGGGGTCCAGCACGCACGACGTTGGGCCTCGCATCCGGCATTGGCGGTCAGCCCGTCGTGCAACCAAACGGCAATGTCGTCGTGCCAATCGAAGACTTCAACGGTACGTCGATCATTTCGTTCATGTCTACGGATGGTGGCAACACCTGGGGTGCACCCGTCACGGTTTCGACTATCTCCGACCACCTTGTCGCGGGAAATCTGCGGACGTCTCCCCTTCCCGCCGCGGCCGGCGACGCCAGTGGTACGGTGTACGTGGTATGGCAGGACTGTCGCTTTCGTTCAGGCTGCGCGTCGAATGATCTGATTATCAGCAGTTCTACCGACGGGCTGATCTGGACCACGCCGGCGCGGGTTCCCATTGATGCGGTCAACAGCACCGCCGACTACTTCATTCCTGGACTCGCCATCGATCCAGCGACCAGCGGTAGCGGAGCGCATCTGGGGCTGACTTATTACTTCTATTCGAATGCGAATTGCAACGCCTCGACCTGCGCGCTGAACGTGGCATTTATCTCATCGCTCGACGGAGGAACGACCTGGACGGCTCCGACGACTTTGGCCGGGCCGATGACCCCTACTTGGCTGCCGAACACGTTCGCGGGATTGATGGTGGGCGATTACAGTTCGACGACTTACTCCGGAGGCAAGGCGTTCTCGGTGTTTGCGCTGGCGGGATCGAACGCGGGAATGGTTTTCGATGAACCGATCTTTGCCAATACGAATGGGCTTGCGGCCGAACAGGGCGCGGTGATTCGGATGTCGATCGGAGAACTGCCGGTGCCGGGAGCGCATTCCGATCACGGTCCGCGGAAGTTCGCCGATCAGGAGCACAGGATCCCGCGGAGACCACCTGAATAAATCTTCTCTATCGACGTCATCCTGAGCCCGACAGGGCGAAGGATCTGGCGTGTAGCGCCGGGACTCCATTTTTGCAGTCGCTGCACGCCAGATCCCTCGCTTCGCTCGGGATGACGTCTACTAGAGCGTGCGTCCAGGCTAGCTTTCAGAAGCTGCGTCTTTGGAGGAACGGCATCCTCGTCCGTTACAATCCCCTGTTATCTCGGAATACTCCTATGAAACTTGCTCAGATCGCTTCTGCTCTGAATGCGCGTCTAGAAAATGGCTCGCCTGATACAGAAATCACCGGGGTTGCCGGGATCGAAGAGGCCGGGCCGGGCCAACTCACGTTTGTGGCGAATCCGAAGTATGCGCCTGCCGCCAAGACGACTAAGGCCTCGGCGGTGATCGTGGGCGATGACTTCCCCGCCATCGCCACTGCAACTTTGCGCAACAAGAATCCCTATCTCGCCTTCGCGCGCGCGATCGAATTGTTTTACCAGCCGCCGAAGTACGCGCCGGGCGTGCATCCCACGGCGGTGGTTGATCCCTCCGCGAAGATCGGCAAGAACGCTCATATCGGCGCCTATGTCGTGATCGGTGACGGTGTGGTCATCGGGAACAATGCCGTGCTGTTGCCGCATGTTGTGGTCTATCGCGGAGTCACCATCGGTGACAACTTCTTCGCCCACGCGCACGCGGTGGTGCGCGAGGATTGCCGCTTGGGCAACAACGTCGTGCTGCAGAACGGCGTGGTCATCGGCAGCGACGGCTTTGGATTTGCCAAAGATGACGAAGGACACTGGTACAAGATCCTGCAATCGGGGCCAACCATCCTGGGCGACAATGTGGAGGTCCAGGCCAATAGCGCGATCGACCGCGCCAGCGTCGGCGAGACCTACATTGCTTCCGGCGTGAAAGTCGACAATCTGGTGCAGGTGGGACACGGCTCGCGCGTGGGAGAAGACACGTTGCTGTGTGCCCAGGTAGGACTCGCTGGCTCGACCGAGATCGGGAAGAACGCGATTCTCGCAGGACAAGTCGGCGTGGCCGGTCACTGCCACGTGGGCGATAACGTCATCATCACCGCACAAAGCGGCACGCACGGTGACATCCCCGCGGGCTCGATGATCAGCGGCTCTCCGGCGTTCGATCACAAGCAATGGCTGCGCGCGACGGCAGCGTTTACAAGGCTGCCGGAACTGGCCAAGACCGTGCGGATGAAAAGCAGGAAAGAATAATCCCCCTGATCTCTGTGACGAAGTTGAAGAGCTCCACTTCTCGCAAAAGACGCGAGAAATGGGGCATCCCGGTTGCGTTATATTGAGTGCTCATGCCGAAGACAACCACTTCCACTCCTCGTATTGCAATCGCCATCATGGCCGCAGGCAAAGGCACCCGTCTGAAATCGAAGCATCCGAAAGTGCTGCATGAAGTGGGAGGCAAGCCCGTCCTGGCCCACGTGATCGCCGCGGCCACTCAGGTGGTCTCTGCGAAAGATGTTTACGCCATCATCGGACACGAAGCCGAGCGCGTGCGCGAAGCCGTCGCCGGCACCGCTATTCAATTCATCTTGCAGAAAGAACAGCGCGGCACCGGGCACGCACTCATGGTCGCGCGCGAGGCGCTGGCATCCTACGATATCGTTCTGGTTCTTTCCGGCGATGCCCCAATGATCACCGTCGAGACAGTCGCCAAACTTCGCGACTTTCATCTTGCGAAGAATGCGGCGATGACGCTGCTGACCGCGCAGCTGGAAAATCCAACGGGGTATGGCCGCGTCATTCGTAAGAGCGCCAAGAGCGACGACGTCAAAGCCATCGTCGAACAGAAGGCTCTGTCGGCGGCCCAGAACAAGATTCGCGAAATCAACGCTGGCTTCTATGCCTTCTCCGTCGCCCCGCTCTATCACAACATCGACAAACTCAGCACGGCGAATGCCCACGCCGAGTTCTATCTCACTGACATGGCGGCGATTCTAGGAAAAGCGAAACAGCGCGTCGTCGCTATAGCCGCCCAAGATCCTTATGAAGTCCTGGGAGGAAACACCCGCGCCGAGTTGATGGAGATCGACCGCCGTCTGCGTACGTTGAAGTGCCAGCGACTGATGTCTGATGGCGTGAGCATCTACTATCCCGAGACTTGCGTGATTGATACCGAAGTGGAGATCGGCGCCGACACTGTGATCGAACCCTTCGTCCAGATTCTCGGCAAGACCCGCATCGGTTCGGATTGCAGAATTCGCTCGTACAGTGTGATCAAGAATTCCGAGATCGGCGACGGCGTGATGGTTCGCCCCGGAAGCATCATGGAAGACGCCCGGGTCGCGGCTGGCGCCATCATTGGTCCGTACTCGCATCTGCGGCCCGGGAGCGAGATCGGCGAAGGCGCCCACGTGGGCAATTTCGTTGAGACCAAGAAGATCAAGCTTGGCAAAGGATCGAAGGCCAACCATCTTACCTATCTCGGAGACGCCGAGATCGGCGCAGGCGTGAACATCGGCGCCGGCACCATCACTTGCAACTACGACGGCGTGAATAAGAACACCACCATCATCGAGGACGGCGTCTTCATCGGCAGCGACTCAACTTTGGTGGCTCCGGTGAAGGTGAAGCGCGGGGCGTATGTGGGAGCCGCGTCGTGCATCACGGAAGATGTGCCGGAAGATTCGTTGGCGATTGCGCGCGGACGGCAGATCGTGAAAGAAGGTTGGGTGAAAGAAAAAAAGCAGAGGAAATAAACCTTCCCCTCAAAAACCAAAGAGGATTCAGATTTTCTTAGCGCACTTTGCGGATGTTCTTCGCATTCTTTGCGTTTCAATACTTTTAGCGGCTAAACGAAAAGCCCCGCCCTGTCGCAAAAAGCGCGACAAGGACGGGGCACCCAGGCTTGTTGTTGACCTGCGACCAGCCGCCAGCGACCGATTCTACTTCGAGACTGCCGCGAACAATTCCGAGTGCATCAGCGATTGGAACTTTTTATCGTCGGTCTTGAAATGCATCTGCAGGTTGGAGCTGTCGGAGTCGACCGTCACGCTATCGAGCGCGATCTTTTCCGTCGGAGTGGCGCTCATCTTCTTGAAGAGCACTCCAGCCTTCACCAGCGTTGACAACGTTGTGGCCGTTACTGAGTCCGCGGTCAGCACATCGAGATCGAAGTTCACGCCGCTATTGAAATTCATTTGATAGCGCGAGCCGAGCAGGCGTTTCTTGACCGTCTCGTAATCTCCCAGACTCGAAGCATCGCCCAGCGCCGAGCGCATCATGTTCTGGGTTCCCTTCTGGTCGAGGACGCTCCACACCGTGCCCGCATCCACCGCGCCCATCATGTCGGCGATGGTGTTGTTGCTGTCAAGGGTCGAGGAATAACCGTCGCGGGCGTCGAGCGCTCCCTGCACCGCCGTGCGTTCACCGAAGAGCAGAGTGTTCTCGTCGAGGAAAACCATATCCATACCGCCGCCCATGGACCACACGTCGGTATTGCGAATCTTGACGGGCTTGGTCTTGTGCAAGGTCATGCGCTTCAGGAAAGCCTTCATGGGAAAGTCTCCCTGCGCCACGCCCACCATCTTCACTGTCTGTTTGGCATTGCGGTACGAGGCCACGGTAAGCTGCTCGACGTTCTTCTCTGGATCCATTCCCGCGCTCTTCAGCGCTTCCTCAAACTGTTTCAAATTGTCGGGCTCGACCTGATTCTTCAACTGCATCGCCGTATCGGAATTCTTAAGCGCCCGATAATCCACGGAAATAATCTGCTGAATATCAGATGGAATCACCCCGCGCGCCTGCGTGCCCATTGGCATCGCCGACACACTGACTCCAGAAAATAGAAGGACCGCGAATCCAAGTAAAACTCTCTTCATAGACTGCCTCTGAGGAAACATGGGAAGTTAGATGCGGTTCGGTCGCCGCCCGTAACCTTCATCCAGTCAATTGTATGCCAAGCCCCGGGAGCCAGGGCTGAACGAAAGTGCAACGACTCTAATCAGAACGGTTCCTGGCGGCAATCTTGCATCCGTCCCACGGCTGCTGCCTCTTTCCTCTCGACGTCATCCCGAGCCCGATAGGGCGAAGGATCTTGCGTGCAGCCCCTCGACTCCCGCTCATAGGCACCGCACGCCAGATCCCTCGCTCCGATCGATGACGTCGATATTTAATGGACACGCCGGACCATTCAATACAGATTCAAAATCGGAAGACGTCATCCTGAGCCCGATAGGGCGAAGGATCTTGCGTGCAGCCCCTCGACTCCCGCTCATAGGCACCGCACGCCAGATCCCTCGCTCCGATCGATGACGTCGATATTTAATGGACACGCCGGACCATTCAATACAGATTCAAAATCGGAAGACGTCATCCTGAGCCCGATAGGGCGAAGGATCTTGCGTGCAGCCCCTCGACTCCCGCTCATAGGCACCGCACGCCAGATCCCTCGCTCCGATCGATGACGTCGATATTTAATGGACACGCTGGACCATTCAATACAGATTCAAAATCGGAAGACGTCATCCTGAGCCCGATAGGGCGAAGGATCTTGCGTGCAGCCCCTCGACTCCCGCTCATAGGCACCGCACGCCAGATCCCTCGCTCCGCTCCATGACGTCGATATTTAATGGACACGCTGGACCATTCAATACAGATTCAAAATCGGAAGACGTCATCCTGAGCCCGATAGGGCGAAGGATCTTGCGTGCAGCCCCTCGACTCCCGCTCATAGGCACCGCACGCCAGATCCCTCGCTCCGCTCCATGACGTCGATATTTAATGGACACGCGCGCTGGCCCACCCTTTGATCGTTCGTTCTTTCTCGACGCTGCCACGAACGAGGTTGCCCCACCCAACGCGCTTTTCGTTGGGTGGAAGGCAGAGCCGCTGCGCCATTGCTGGTGGTGCAGTTTCAGCGATTTCGCGACGTGGAGATGGCGAATCCGAGAGGAGAACGGAGAGGGCTGCTGCCACGATCGCAAACACGCGAGCGTTCGCGACGGCGGCGCCGGGTTCCCAGGCGGTTTCGATTGCGACCACTGCGGCGATAGCAAAAAGGATCCCGAGAATCAGCGCTGCGCGTCTCATGCTCGCTTGTGGAGATTACGTGTTGGCCGCGGCGTGAGTTCCCGCTTGGTTTTGCCGGAGGCGGCCGCGTGGGCGGGCGCTGGTCGGGACGGCGGGTGCCCGCTGCGGAGGCGGTCCGCGCCGGGGAATGCTGGGAGTCGAGACGCGGATCGGCGCGGCCGCTGGAGCAGCGGGCTGCCGGCCACGTGCCCTTGCCGCGAACAGTTGGGGTGCATACACTGCGGGCATGCACACCGGATCGCTACTGGACTGGCTTAATTTCATCATCCTCTCACTAACTCTCATTTGCATTGCCTGGTACCTGTACGAGACGCGCAGGATTCGGTGCGCTAGCGAGCGGCAACTGGAGGCACAGATTGCGCCTGCTCTGACTCTCGTCATCGAGGGTGATTCGCTATACGTGATGAACGTGGGGAGCGGCGTTGCCTTGAGCCCGAGGGCTGTGAGGACCAAACTTGTGTCCGTCGACTGGGAAGCTGCTTCGAATTTTGGGTCATGGCTTAAGGGACTGCCTGTGATGCCGAGCTGTCGTGTCGACACCGGTGAACTGGTCAGCAATGTCGGTACGCTTCGGGGAGAACGTCTTCATCTGCTTTACGAGAGCCTTTCTGGAAGAGGCTACTGCTCGATTGTCAGTTTCGAGGGCGACGGAACCCCAGCAAGGATCGACTTCGTTTTGCGGAGTTAAGTCGGCCGTTTCCATTCTTGTCCTTACGGGGTCTGACGGCATCGCCGGAGTACGCGGCCGCTGGAGCAGCGGGCTGCTGGCCACGTGCTTTTTTACCCTTTTGAGGTGCGGTTGGTGGGGGTGGGGGGTGGGGGTGGACTTCCGATTTTGGACAGCTTACGATCCCCAGCCATGGGCGATTCGAACATTCCGCCGCCGCAAGTTCCCGCCACCGACGCCGACATTGAGAAGATCGAGAAGGCGATTTCTGCGAGCTATGACAAGGCTCTAGCCTACTCGAAGGTGATACTTGGTCTCGGCTACGCCGCCCTGTTGGCTATCTGGAGTGGAACAAAGCAGGTGATGTCGGAGCCGCTTTTGATTGCTTCCGCGCTTCTCATCGTCATGTCGATTCTCGCCTACATAACTTTCGAGATTGGGAGCATGGTACTGAACTCATGGATGCACTGGAAGTGGTATAAGGCGATTTCCCACAGTGGTGTACGCGCCGCGATTCAGCAAAACGAGGACCGCCAGAGGCGGTCATATCCGCTCGTCATGAAGGTGTGGCTAGTCACGGCGATCTTTGCCGTACTGACGGGGCTTGGGGCAGCTGGCATCTTGATCTACGCTTTCTGCCGTCGATTGCTGGGGCTTGCCTAGATAGCGGAACCGGGCATGGGCAGCGGTGGATTTAATTCACCACCCGCTTTGGCTTCCGTGCTGCGGAGTCGCGCAGAACGTCATTCCAGTCGAACGTTAGTCCGCGCTTGGCGATCTGGGCCTCGATAGCCTGGAAGTTGGAGGCAGAAGGTAGGTTCGACGCTATTCTTCGACGGTGGTATTTCAGTCGCCGCTCCACAAAACTTGCCTCAGCAGGCAATTCGGAAAACACATTCTGGTAGGCGAGCAGTTCATCCAACAAGATCTGGGAAATCTGCTTAAGTTCCTTTTCGCGCGACATTCTGTTCCCTTCTTCGACACCCTTCCGCTGGTGAGCATATGACAAAAGTCAACCCTTTCCCAACCTATCCCCTCCTGAATTCTGTGGACACCACGGTGCTCTCGACACTGCACGCGGGAGAGCGCGGCCCGGATCACTCCGCGATCGGAGGCGTGCTTCGCGGAGGTTTGCTTGAGCCTGCATGCGTAGCTTGGCGCGGGCGGCCGGGCGCGGCGTGCGAGCGAAGCGAGTAGCCGCGCGCGGTGGAATGGTTGGGCGCGCCCCCCTTGCCCGCACGATGACGGGACCCGCGCCTACGCAGCGCCCGTCCGTTTGTTTCATCGCGGCTGAGGATAGGACGCGGCGTGGGCGTGGGTGGCATGTGCGGGAAGGGGGTTGCATGGCGCGTGACAGCGCTTTTTGCTGGCGCCGCACGTGCCGCGTCCGCTCGGTGTTGGAGCCCGGCTGGATGGGTTTTGAGTGTAATCCGGATTTTTCGCCAGTTGATGCACAGGCCAACACTAATCACACCGCGCGGGTTCTAGCCCGAGATCGGCTTCCCGTTTCCTCAACGGCACGATTAGCCAGCCATTGCTCTCTTGACACGCATTTCTGCGACAGCCCTCTGTGCCTCCTCGCTGAGGTTGGATTTGCCGACCTGGACGGTCACCTTGTGAATCTTACCGGTGAACCTGTTATCGCCCACTTTGTAGTCGTCGCTAACACACGTATAGAGATTTTCGCCGACATCCGTCGTCTCCGCACCAAACGCGAACGGCTGAGTGTGCCCGATCCGCCCTGCGGCGACTTCTTCGCCGTTGACGAAGATCACACCGTTACCTCCCGCGCCGAGACCGCCATCGTAAGCAAACTCGAAGCGCAACGTCACGCGCCCGACCGGCAGGCGAGCGGGGCCAACGATCTTGTAGGTCTCGCGGCCGAGATAGTTCCAGGCAAACCGGGGTGCGCCGCCCTTGACATAGAGGCTCCATCCGCCCATCTCCCCGCCCTGGGCGATGACCACCCCCTCTGCGCTGGCCTCCGGGACTTCGATGTCGGCCGTAACCACAAAGGAGCGGTTCTTGATGTTGATGAAACCATTCTCGGGTATTCCTTTCATTCCTTCGTAGACCGTCATTTCGGTGCGACCTTCCAGCAGATCCGGACGGCCCGCCATAGCGGCGTTGAAGCGCTCCCAAGCGCGGTCGTCAAGCGGCAGCACGTTGTATTTGACGGCCTCTTCCAGGAAGACTCCCTTCAGCTCCTCAAGTTTGTCGGGGTACTTCGCGGCAAGGTCATGTGCGCAACTGAAGTCTTGCTCTACGTTGTAAAGCTCCCACTTGTCGTTGGCAAACGTAGCGCGCGCTTTAGGCTCCCACGGCGGGCGGTGTACCGTGGTGGCGAACCAGCCGTCCTGGTAGATGCCCCGGTTGCCTGCCATCTCGAAGTATTGCGTGGTACGGTGCGACTTGGCCTGGGCGTTATTAAGAGTGTCGAGCATGCTCACGCCTTCGATGGGCTTCTGCTTGACGCCATAGACGACCCCGGGCTGGGGCACCCCTACTGCTTCCAATATAGTTGGGACAATGTCAATCATGTGGTACCACTGCGTACGCAGGCCACCCTTCTCCTTGATGCCCTTCGGCCAATGGACCACAATTGGTTGACAGATGCCGCCGTAGGAGGCCACCTGGTGGCCCCAGGCAAAGGGCGTCGCCCCGGCAAAAGCCCAGCCGTTGGGATACAAAATATGGGATTGAGGCCCGCCAAATTTGTCGAGGTTCTTCAGCGCAACATCGAGGGGCTCTGGCTGGGCATTGAACACGGACAACTCATTAAAGGCACCGATAGGACCGCCCTGGAAAACCGATCCGTTGTCGCCGGTGATGTAGAAGATCAGCGTATTGTCCATTTCGCCCAGGGCCTCAATCTCGTCGAGAAACCGCCCGATTTCGTAGTCGGTCACCTCGGCAAAGGCGGCATAGATTTCCATGTACCTGGCAAAGACCTTTTTCTCATCTGCCGTCAACTCGTCCCATTCCTGAATCCCAGGCGGCTTGGGGGCAAGATCGGTGCCTGGGGGCACGACCCCCATTTTGATCTGGCGGGCCAGCGTTTCCGTCCGCACTTGGTCCCAGCCCTGGTCGAACTTGCCCTTGTACCTGTCGCGCCACGTCTCGGGCACCTGGAACGGACCGTGAGTGCCAATGGCGGAGTAGTAGACGAAAAATGGCTTGCCGGGAGCCAGCGAATGCTGGGAACGCATCCACTCGATGGCCTTATCGGTTATGTCGGTGCTGGCGTAGTAATCGGGGCCGGGGTGCACATCCACCCTGTTCATGTTGTCGTAAATGACCGGATGAAACAGGTCAGCCTCGCCAGCCATGAAGCCGTAGAACCTCTCAAACCCGCTATACATGGGCCAGCGGTCGAACGGTCCGACAACGCTGGATTCCCACGGCCCCAACTCATGACACTTACCGAACATGGCGGTGCTGTAACCGTTGAGCCGCAAGATCTCGGGCACCATCGTAACGCTGGCGGGACGCATCGCCGTGTATCCCGGGAAAGCGGTGGCAATTTCCGAGATCACGCCGAAGTTTGCGCTATGGCTATTGCGGCCGGTAAGGCAAGCCACGCGGCTGGGCGAACACAACGGAGGGACTTTGAAATTGTTGTAGCGCAGCCCGCTCTCGGCCATTCGGTCCAGCGTCGGCATCTGGATTGGTCCTCCGAATGTCGATGGGTCACCGAAGCCGAAGTTGTCGAGAAGGATGACCACCACGTTGGGCGCGCCTTTCGGCGCTTTCACCTGGAACCGTGGCGGGGCTTGTGCATTGTGCACATCAAGCTCGGTGATCGGCGGATACTGAGGCTCGGGGACGGGCAGGACCGTACGGTCCACGGAGGCGGCCTCGTCAGGCGCACTGCTTTGGGCCTCTGACTTATTAAGCATGGGTCGCCCCCAGCGGTCCAGCCGATATCAGAGTGAAAAAGCGTGTCATGATCTTCTCCTATCGATGACTCTTGACTGCGATCGCAAGTGACGGGTGCCGTGCCGATTGTCGTGTCTTTGATTGGCTTAGTCGCTTTGCAATGGGCCGCGCCGATCACTTAGGAACGGTCGCCTGCGAAGCCAGGCACCGCTTGCAGCCACGAATTGTATTGGCACCATGCGACCCCGCCGACTGGCAAAACTCACAGTCTGCATGGTTGGTTCTCCTTCGCTCGGTCGGGTTCAGCCGCGGTGAGGGTTTGCAGGTGGAAGAGGTGGGCGTTAGCGGAATTCTCTCGAGGAATTTCGGGCGCGTCGCTGGCGACGGCTTCGAGTTCGAGCGTTCGACCTGGCAGGGCGGGGGGATCTGGCTGCGCCTCGCTCTCGGCGTGCATGCGCATGGCGACGAGCAGGGTTTGCAGGGCGTAGAGGCGCGTCCTGGCGACTTGCGGCTGGATGGTTCCCTCTTCGAGTTCGGCGACGACGTCCCTGATGGCGCGGATGACGGAGGTCACCACGAAGGGAAAATGCGGGATGGGGCGGGGTTTTGAAGGTGGGCGAAATTCCGCTGATTAATGGACCGCTTTTAGCACTCCGCCCTGCTCCAGCGACGGGCCGGAGGCATCTTCAATATGGATGACCGCCAAGGTTTCTCCCGCTCGCGTCGTTTCGAGCGAAATCTTGCTGTCCGCGGGAATGTTGAACTGATACGCCGAATCAAGCACCATCTCTGCTTCCACGGCGCAATCGCGATCGGCGGGATGGGTGCTCATGCGGCTGACATAGCCTACCTTCACGCCAGCTACATAAACCCGCGAGCCTTCCTTAAGTTGTCCGGGATCGGAAAAGCAGGCGCGAACCGCCAGACGCTGAGCGTGATGTCTCCACACCAGTTCAGTGGAGAAGATCAGGAGCACGATGCAAGCGATCACGATGGTGATGACCTTGCCCGGCAACCTCGAGGCCTCTATTTGTTTGGTGTCCATCAGCCCTTGAGCGCGGCCGCTTGTTGCCTTGCTCCCGCCGCGAAGGCCTGGTCGTCGAGCGATTCGACGTTGATTTCGACATTGGAGATCGCGCCTTCAAGCGCTGCTCGCGCCAGCGCTGCGGCGGTTGTCAGGTCCGACTTCATATTGGGATTGGTAATCGGCTTCAGCCGCTCCGCCATGTCGGCGACTTCTTTCGCGCGTTGGGCCACGCCGAGCGGAACATTGGTTGCCTCTTTCAGAGCCGCAATAATTCCACTTGGGTTCGGCGCTTCTTTTGCCTGCTTGTAAGCCTTCATGACCGCGTTATAAGACTGCGCATCGGCGTCGATCGCAACCTTGAGTTCTTCCCGAAGTTGGGAAGCCCGGGCGACGGCCTCGCTCAATTGCGTTTCATATTGCAAATAGGCTTTCTTACCGCGCGACATCGAAGCCACCATGTGAACCAGTCCCGCTGCCATCGCCCCCGCAGCCGCCGCAGCGCTTCCGCCCCCGGGAGTCGCGGTGGGCGCGGCCAATTGTTCGATGAAGGGTTCAACCCCAGCGCGCAGGCCACCGACCGCCATTTTGCCGCTCATCACCGCATCGAGCCGGTTTTCCAAAATAAGCGACGAGTCGAAATTTTCGACCTGCAAAAACCACTCCGCCGCGGACTCCAGCGCCTTCTTCGGAATCAGTCCGACGATCTCGCTGCTCACCGCTTGCACGCCGTAGCGCCCCGCCTCGCGCCTGACAAATTCAAATACGCGGTGGACCGGAGTCTGCTCGAAATCCGTCAGGTTCATGGAAACCTGGGCCTGCCCGCGAACCAGGAAACCCGCGCCTTTCACGAATCGGAAACCGCCGGTCGAGAAGCGCACCGCCTTGGCAATTTTCTTCGCGATGTCGACGTCGGCGGTGTTCAGGAAGACGTTGTAGGCGACAAGAAACTTTCGCGCTCCCACGACGGTTGCTCCCGCTGTGGGATGCACACGTGCCTCGCCGAAATCCGGCTTGCGCGCGGGATTGGTCGCGATGTCGGCGCGAATGCCCTCAAACTGTCCACGGCGAATGTTCTCGAGATTCTGCCGCTCCGGCGAAGTGGCTGCTGCCTCGTAGAGGTACACAGGAATCTGATAGCGCTTCCATATCTCCTCACCCACGTGCCGCGCCATGGCGACGCAATCTTCGATGGTGACTCCCTCGATGGGGATGAACGGGATCACATCGGAGGCTCCCATGCGCGGGTGCGCTCCCTGATGCTGGTTCAGATCGATCAACTCCGCAGCCTTACCGACGCCGCGAATCGCGGCTTCCTGAATAGGCTCTCGCTCCCCGACCAAAGTGATGACGCAGCGGTTGTGGTCAGCGTCCATCTCGCGATCGAGCAGGTAGACGCCGGGCATCTTCATGGCGTCGATAATGGCGTCAACTTTTGAGGTATCGCGGCCTTCGGAAAAATTAGGAACACATTCGACGAGCGTGGACATAGGTCAGCAGAATATCGGGCGGAAGAACTAGCTGCAACTCGCGGGGAAAATGGGGGAGGGGGAAGGCTAAACAAAAATAGCGAAGGCTCATTAGGTAGCCCCGGACCCCCCGGTCAAGGAACAAAGTTTCTACCCGGCAGCTAAAGGAGGCAGGACAACGCTGCGCAGCGCCATCCGGTGTGCTGCCCGGGAGAATCACCCTAATGAGCCCACCAGTTGTTGAGATGCATAAGGCGGGATGAAGTTACAAAATGGGAAAGATTTCCGGGGAGAAAAGTGTGGGGGTCGGGGAAACCATGTATGGTGCTGATTAACAAAGGCTTACTTCTTGGCGTGCGCAAAGAACCGACCGATTCCAAGACGAACTTGCACTGTATTCACCCCGGGATTTGGGGATGAAAGCCCGGCGTTCGAAATGTGCATGTAGCGAATCTCTGCGCTCCAGTTGTACTTCTCGCGGAGAATGTGGGTTCCCAGAGCCGCGCCTGAAGTGAAGTTGATCTTCGATGTGAACGATGGCACTTCATTGTTCGTGAACAAGGTCCCGCCGTCGAGCTCAAGATAGGGGACGAAGCTTCCCCGGGTGGCGAAGTTCCACTTGAGGTTTACGGGGTTAACTCCAAAGCCATAAGCGGTGTTAGCTGGCTGGAAAACGAGGAACACCGGCACCGCATCGACGGCCGCCTCAAATCGTCCCTTAAGAAAGCCTGGGCCGTGGGGACGGGTCAGGATCCACCCATAGCGCAGCCCGAGATTCCAGACGCCCGTATTAGCGGTGCCTCCACTTACCGAGTGGCCGCCGCCGCTCCACACTTCGATCTCGTGGCCTCCGTCTTCCGGACGGGCCTGGGCTGAGGCAAGCAGAGGTGCAAACAGCAATAGGAAAATGCAGATTCGTTTCATGAGAGATGCAAACTGCGCACGATACAGGAAACGGTAGCCGGTGACAAATCCGTTCACAGCCCCAATCCGCCGTCGACCGCGAGAATCTGTCCGGTTATGAAATGGGGAGCGGTGGCGAAGAACAGGACGGCGGCCGCGATTTCTTCTCCTGTCCCATTGCGCTTCATGGGAGTTTGTTTCGCCATCTTGCGCATAAACGCGGCTGCCGCCTTCTCGCCCAAATCGATCATCCCCGGAGCGATGGCATTCACCGCGATCTCTGGCGCCAGGGCTTTGGCCATCACCTTGGTCAGCATATGTACTGCGGCTTTTGAGGAACAGTAATGCGCATGCGTGGGCCAGGGACGAAGTCCGCCCAGCGATCCCATGTTGATGATCTTTCCCTTCCGCTCACGCAACCACTTCAAAGCTGCTTGTGAAACCAGGAATGGCCCGCGGGTATTTGAAGCGAAGATGGCGTCCCATTGCTTGACGGTAAGCTTGTCGAAATCGGCAGTCTCGTAGTTCGCGGCGTTGTTCACCAGGATGTCAATCCCTCCCAGTTCCCTGGCCACATCTTTCACCGTTGCTTTAACCGAGTTTGGGTCGGTGACGTCGCAGCGCAGAGCCACCGCGCGCACCCCGAACCCCATGAGGTCGATAACGGTATGCTGGGCTTCGCGCGCGGAGTGTTGAAAGGTTATGGCGATGTCAGCTCCGGCCCTCGCCAGCGCCAGGGCGGAGGCGCGACCAAGGCGCTTGGCTGCTCCCGTGATCAAGACTGCCTTCCCTGCCAGGGGATGCTCGTTCATGCCACCGATTGTACCGCCTTAGTGTCAGCCATCGTGACCGACCGGCCGTTCCTTCAAAATTGTTGGAAAGCGCACTGTATTATTGCTAAACTCCGGCTATGCTCGCTTCCCGAGAGGTCGTGGTTTACTCACGAAAAGGCTGCCACCTCTGTGAGATCGTGAAAGAAACGCTGGTGAAGCTCGAGCGTCGCGGCGGATTCAAATGGCAGGAAGTAGACGTCGATAGCGACGATTCCCTGCGCCGCCAGTTCACCGACGAAGTTCCCGTCGTGTTCATCGACGGCCGGAAAGCCTTCAAGTACCGCATGGACGAGCGGGAGTTCCTGCGCAAGCTGGCCAGCTAAATCTGGACTTGGCACTTAGTAATTGGCACTTGGCCAATTGAGGTTGCTTTTCGTGCGCGCTAGATCCCTCCACCTTCGCTTCGCTCAGGGTCGGGATGACGTCAGGTTTCGTTTTGCCTGATTCAGAAGCGACCCGCGCGCAGTCCGAGTTTTTCAGCGGCCTCCTAGAAGACCAGCGACTCACTTCGCGGTATCATGATTCCGAATTCCCATGGATTTCGATCAGCTCGAGACCTTTCTCGAAGTCGCGCGCTTGTGTTCGTTCTCCCGTGCCGCGGAGAAACGCTTCCGGACACAGCCGGCGATTTCATCGCAAATCCGAGCGCTCGAAGAAGAAGTAGGCGCGAAATTGCTGGACCGTTCCGGAGGCAAAGTTTCACTCACCGCCCCCGGCAAGCTGTTTCTGAAATACGCCGAAGAGACCATCGAATCGCGGAAGGCCGTGCTCACCGCGGTCGCCGAAACCGAGCGGGTTCCGCGTGGCGAAATCATCGTGGGTGCGAACGAAGGCACATGCCTGCACATCCTTCCCGAAGTTTTCGCGGAGTTCAAAAGGCAATATCCAGATGTCGCGGTCAATATCAAGCGGTCCGACTACGCGAAAATTTTGGAGTCGGTGATCGACAACTCGGTTGACTTTGGCGTGGTATCGCTGCCGGTCAGTGATCCTCGGCTCACCGTAGTTCTGATTCACCGTGACGAACTGGTGATCATCGCTCCGCCGCGGCATCCGCTGGCGAAGATGAAGTCGGCCTCCGTGGCGGAAACCGCGAAGTTTCCCCTGGTCGTACCGAAGGCAGGACATACCCGCGACGCGCTGGAGAATCTGTTTCACGAGCACAAGCTCAAGCCGCGTTACGCCATGGAATTGGACTCGAGCGAATTGCTAAAGCGGTTTGTCGCGGCAGACGTAGGCGTCGGGTTCATCGCACGGTCCAACGTTTCTGAGGATGTTCGGGCCGGGGTTTTGTCAGCCGTTCCCTTCGCCGATGCACAGATTCGCCGCGATCTAGCTCTCGTCTTCCGCAAAGACAAAGCCCTCAGCCGCGCCGCGCTGGCTTTCATCGACACGACGGTCAAGATCAAGACGGTGGACCCGGTGGTGGCGGGCAAGCCTTGATGGCGCAGGCAAAAAAGCTTTTGAACGCAAAGTTCGCGAAGAACATCCGCAAAGAGCGCTAAGAACAGCTATGTATTTCGAGAAATAATAGTCTGTTTGGCAGATCCGCCGCGATCTGGCTCTCGTCTTCCGCAAAGACAAAGCCCTCAGCCGCGCCGCGCTGGCTTTCATCGACACGACGGTGAAGATCAAGACGGTGGATCCGGTGGTGGCGGCGAAACCGTAGGCCCATTGTATTTCGGACTATACTTTCAGTCGGCCGACCGGAGAGCCCTGTGAACTCTCGCCATCTGATTCTGCCTTCACTTTTGGCATCCCTCCTTGCCGTTTCATTCGGGCAAACCACCGCAGTCAATCCGAAGTTCACGTCTTCCACGGAGTTGGTTCTAATCCCAACTGTTGTTACGGACGGCTCGGGAAGCCACGTGGCTAATCTTAAGAAAGACGATTTTGTTGTCAAAGAAGATGGAAAGCCGCGAGCAATTTCGGTATTCGAGGAAGTGGCTACTGACACTGTCCGTCTGCAACGCACAGCGGGAGAGAAAGGACAGTTCAGTAACTTCGATCCTGGAAGCGGAGGCTACCACCGGCTGACGATCATTGTTCTCGACCTGATCAATACCCCATTTAACGATCTGTCGAACGGCCGCAAGGCCCTATTTGATTTCTTCACTCGCGCCGCCGAATCCGGTGAACCGATGTGCCTGCTGGCGCTGGAACGGGGTGGGATCACGGTGGTTCACGAATTCACCGACGATCCTAAGGTGCTGGCAGAGGCGCTTCGGCAGCTCCCTGCAGGTTCTGCTCCGCTCGTGCACGAGACTGTCGCAGCAGTCGACGCGCCCCCGGGAAGCGATCCCACGGCCGTGGTCCTTCGTAGGCTGATCCGGTCAATGACACAAAATGAAAAGCAACTGGAATCTACCGAGCGGAAGGATACGGCGATCCTCACACTCGAGGCTTTGAATCAGATTGCGGTGGCCTTTGGGGGACTGCCGGGCCGGAAGTCTTTAATTTGGGCCAGCAGTGGATTCGTCTACTCGCTGAGTTCTCCAACAAAAATGATGTGCGAGCCCGCATGCCCGGTCGAGCAACGCGGCTCAGTACAAGGGCTCTATGAGCGTCTGTGGAGGACGATGAACAACTCGCAGATCGCCATTTATTCGGTCGACCTTAGATCTTTAGCAGCGGGAAATTTCCAGGCATCCAGCGGCACCGACCAATTCACACATCCCTATGAAGTGGGCGATCCTGACTTCGACAAGGCCGCCGAAGCGAATTGGACGGTTCAAGACACCACGACATCGCTCAAACTGTTTGCGGAAAACACAGGCGGCAAGGCCTTCACCAATACCAACGATTTATCGCAAGCCTTTCGCCAGGCCGTTCAGGACGATAGTCACTATTACATGCTGGGTTACTACGTCGATCGTAATCAGACCAAGGCTGGCTGGCATAAGCTTTCGGTCAACGTAAATCGAAAAGGCATTCATGCTCGCTTCCGCAATGCGTTCTTTCGTCCCGATCAAACGAACGCGGACTCCGGACGTCCGGAGGTTCGCCTGGCGCTTGTGTCTCCCTTGGACTTCACCGGAATTCCCGTGACCGTAACTTGGTCCGGGCGAGATGCCGGCAAAGAGCCGGGCAAAAGCAAAGTGAGCTTTGATCTCGTGATGCCTGCGAACTTCGCCTTCATCGACGAGACTGACCAGAATCACATGTCCGTCGAAATCCTGGCGGTGGCGCGAAACGGCAAAGGCGAGGCCAGCGGAGATATGTCACAAAAAATCGACACTCATCTGAAACCCGACGGCCTTTCGCAAATCCAGCAAAATGGCATGACCTACCGGAGCGCTCTGCAACTTTCCCCCGGCGTGTACACTGTGCGCTTCGTGGTTCGGGATGTGCTGGCAGATAGGATCGGTAGCGTTGCCGTACCGTTGAAAGTTGGACCCTGATCTTCCGCCGGCGCGCTTGGCTCGGGGTCCTCTGGTTTACAATTCTTCGTTGTGAACCGTTGCCCGGTTTTTCTCCTCGTTGTTCTCTCGGTAATCCCTTCCTTCGCCCAAACGCGCAAGCTTTCTCCCAAAGACCTTCCACCCTCCGCCTTCAAATTGATTTCGGTCAAGATCGCGGGCACTGACGGCTACACGCCGGAGGAAATCATTGAAGCCGCTCGTTTGAAGATCGGCGAGACGTTCACCAATGACGACTTCAAAGCCGCGACCGAGCGACTCGGCGCCAGCGGAGCCTTCAGCGACGTCGCGTACAACTACCAGTATTCGAGCGAGGGAACGAGACTGACTTTTCAGCTCACCGAATCTGACAAGCTGGTCCCGGTGCGTTTTGACAACATTGTCTGGTATTCCGATGACGAACTGCTGGCCCAGCTTCACGAACGCGTGCCGCTGTTTCACGGCCGCCTTCCGGTTAGCGGTAATCTGGTAGATCGGGCTTCCGATGCGGTGCAAGCGCTGATGGTCGAGCGCGGCGTTTCGGGCAAGGTCGACTACCTGCGCGCGGGAATCGAGAATGGCCCGGTCGAGGCCATCGTCTATACCATCAAGGGGCCTGACGTCCGAGTTCGCAAGACTGATTTCAGCGGCGCATCCCCAGCTGAAGTCGAGGCTCTACAAACCGCCGCAACCCGCCTTGAGGGAGCCGATTACTCGCGTTCCCTGCTTCGCGTGCAGGAAGACAAAGTATTTCTCCCCATCTATCTGGCACGTGGATATCTGAAAAGCAGCTTCGGCGATCCCCAGGCGAAAGTTGTCGAGGAAACTTCCAATCCAACGCTGGTGGACGTGACTTTTCCCGTCACTCCTGGAGCGCCATACAAGGTGAGCGCGGTTCAGTTCAGCGGCGAAAAAGCTTTCCCGGAAAACCGCTTGGTTTCGCTGATTCACCTCAAGCCGGGTGAACCCGCCAATGCCGTGCAGTTGCAGGATGACTTCCTCGCCATCAAAAAGCTCTATGGGACGAAGGGATACATGGCCGTAAATATCGAGCCCACGCCTCAGTTCGACGATGCGCAATCCACGGTGAACTACGTGATCGAAGTGCGCGAGGGCGACGTCTTCAAGATGGGAGAGCTCACCATCGAAGGTCTGGACAAGCAGACCACCGCGCGCCTAGAGGAAGACTGGAAGCTGCGCGGAGGCGATCCCTACGACTCCAGCTATCCGCACCGCTTCCTGACCGAGACTACGGAGGAACTCAAAGGCATGGGAGGCTGGAATGAGACCATCCACGAGACGCTCGACGACAAAGACAAAATCGTTGACGTAACCATTCGCTACGACCCGAAACCCAAGTGAAGAGTGCATTTTTATTGGTCGCTAGCGACGCGGCTGAAGCCGTGCCCTGGCACGTCATCGTGGGAATGCTTTCGAGCGCAGCGGTGACGCTGGCTGTCGTGGGGTCCCTCCGCCCTCGCTTCGCTCGGGGTCGGGATGACAGGGGTTGGGAATTGCGTATCTTACGCAAATGCCGCGACAGACAGTGCGTGTTTATTGCCGCTGCAAGCAGTGTGAGATTCTCGCTGGCCTAAGGTTTCCAAAACTGGGACAACTGTATAAAAATCCTGTAACTATCTTGTGGCTAGCTAATCTCTTGTGTAAGGTTTGTGTGCGTCCCGAAGGGCTGAAAACTTATAAGGAGACCGATTCATGGGTTTGCAGAAATTAAGCGTTTCATTGGCCACGCTGGCTCTCGGCGCGGCGCTGGCATTTTCTCCCGCCTTGGCGGCGGATAAGGCCCAGACTTTTAAGGGTGAGGTCAGCGATTCCATGTGCGGCAAGAAGCACATGATGGAAGGCGACAACGCCAGTTGCACTCGCGCCTGCGTCGGCAAAGGCTCGACCTACGCGCTGGTGGTGGGCGACAAGGTTTATACGCTCGATGCCAAAGATAAAGCTTCGCTCGACGAGCTCGACAAGCTCGCCGGCAAACAGGCCAGCGTGAAGGGCACGGCCAACGGCGACACGATTAGTGTCAGCTCGGTGATGGCTGGCAAGTAGCGAAAAAGTTCCCGGCGCAGCCCTCCCCCCTTTCGCGCCGGATCAGGCGGGAATCTCCCAAGCGGATTCCCGCCATTTTTTTGAAGTGAACCTGAATTTTCATACTCCTGTCACAATTCGCTATGTTAGATTTAAGCGCTAAACCACAGAATCATCGGAGGAACACGAATTGGGCAAGGACATGGTCCCCAAGCGGATTTTTTTCACCAAGGGGGTCGGCAAACATCGGGAGCGACTTACTTCCTTCGAATTGGCGCTTCGCGACGCCGGCATCGCAGCGCAAAACCTGGTTCGAGTGTCATCGATTTTTCCGCCACAGTGCAAACTGATTGCCCGCTCGCAGGGTTTGAAATACCTGCATCCCGGCGAAGTCGTGTTCTCGGTTGTCGCCGAGAATTCGACGCACGAACCGCATCGCCTGCTGGCCGCGAGCATTGGCGTCGCCATTCCCGCCGATCGCAATACCTACGGCTATCTGAGCGAACATCACTCGTTCGGCGAGACCGAAGACACGGCGGGAGAGTACGCGGAGGAACTCGCCGCGGAAATGCTGGCGACCACGTTGAATGTGGAGTTCGATCCGGACCGGTCCTGGGACGAGAAGAAAGAAATCTACCGCATCTCGAACAAGATCGTGCGCACCGCCAACGTTACCCAGTCGGCTGTGGGGGACAAGCGCGGATTGTGGACCACCGTGATCGCCGCGGCGATCTTTATCTTCGATTAAACTCCAGCGCGGAGCAAAGACGGGCCACAGGCTCGTCTTTTCGTTGAGACCATCCTGAAGCGAACCTCAGGGGCTAAAGCCCGGGTTTCACCGGATTTTAACGGCACGGCTGAAGCCGTGCCCTTCCCCACACCTGTTTACGAGACGACTTCTGAGTGCTACACGCCAGATCCTTCCGCCTATCGGCGTCAGGATGACTTCTCATTGTGGGGTAAGGCGGGCGTCAGGATGACTTCTCACTGTGGAGCAAGGCGGGCGTCAGGATGACTCTCATGGTGGGGCAAGGCCGGCGTCACGACTTCTAATTGTGGGATCGGCTGGCCGTTCCGTCGAGCAACCCAGGCTCCGCTTTCGCCCTCTCAGCGGTCATGATTCGCCAATTAAAATCTGGAGAGTTTCGGCTTTATTCGAGAAAGAAAGATCCCAAAACCGGCAAGCGCAAAAATCTTGGGACGTTCTCTAGCCGCAAGGCCGCCGAGAAGCACGAGCGCGCTGTGCAGTACTTCAAACGCGCAGGATAACTACTTCTTCGCCGTCTTCTCTTTTTTCGCTTTGCTGGCGCCGTTGCCCTTTTTGTCGAGCCGCTCCAGCACCGAGGCGACGATCAACGGCAACCCGACGGTGGCATCGAGGAAGACCTCGCCAAATCTTCCTCCCTCGGCCGGAGGCACGAATTTGCCCCACGAGATGGCCTCGCTGTACGGACTGCCCGACAATCCGCCCCAATAGACGGGCTCAGGACAGATGCGCACTCCGTAGTGATAGCGCTTGAGAGGAACGTTTTCGCCCAGCCGTCGATGACGTAACTCGATGAACGGACCAAACTGCTGCGACCAGTTCCGCGGGACGCCTCCGCCGATGGTCAGAATCCCCAAGCGCTTTTGCCGCAGTAAAGTGGCTGCGAAGTGCTCGAGATCTTCGAATGGATCGAAGCGCAGCTTGTGCCGTCCCGTCGATTCACGTAGGCGATTGTTGAGGGCCACATCGAGTCCCAGCTCCGAGTCGGTGAACGCCGGAACGAACACTGGAACGCCCTTCTCGTAGGCCGACTTCAGAATGCCGCGCGATCCTTTGGCATGCTTGGCGAGATGCTCTCCGATCACGTGATTCAGCTTGTAGGAGCAGACGATGTCGTTGTGGTCCCATCCCTCGAGGATCTGCGACATTACTTCTTCGACGTCGTCGAGATTCTGCTCCGGTTCCAGCGTGTCGTACACGCGGTTATAGCCCTGTTCGTATAACTCTTCGTCAGGAACCTCGGGGTTGTAGCGGAAGTGGGATTTGCCGGTGGCTTCGACCAGTCCATGTGCCATGAGGGCGCCGGTCGAAACGATGGCATTGATGATGCCCCGGTCGATCAGCTCGGCAATGATCAAGCCCTGTTTGGCCACGGTCATCGCTCCGGCGAGCGTCATGACCTTGAAACAGTCCTGGTCGCGGGCCATGGCTTCGAGCACGTCGGCGGCTTCTCCGACCTGGCGTCCCGTGAAGGCGGTCTTCGACATCGCGCGCACGAGGTCGTCGACCGAGTGCACCTGATTCAGGTCCAGAGGCTCAAGCGGGATCAGACGATCTTCGATCGGATTATGCAGCTTGCGGTCGATGCCCGCGCCGTCATGATTGCTGTTCTTCAATTGCCACCTCCAGAAATTGCCGATGAATGTGAAGGATTACTTTACTAGAAGAACGCGCGTGGCGTCAGCCGAGGGATCGGTCGTTGGTCGTTCGTCGTTCGTCGTTGGTCGTTGGCTAAAAGCTCTCCACCACAAAGGGCACGAAACTTAGGTCCGGGGCTTTATGGTGCGGCCGCTTCGGGACTGGTTCAGTTCTCTGTTATCCTAAATCGCAAAATTCTCGCAGGAGCACGAAAACTTGTCGTCGAAGAAATTCACCGTCGGCCTGGTGCAGATGTCGGCCACGCCCGACCCGGATAAAAATCTGCAACGCGCCATTGATAAGATTCACCACGCGCAGGCACGTGGGGCAGAGGTGGTATGCCTGCCGGAGCTTTTTCAAACGCAGTATTTCTGCCAGCGCGAAGATGCAGCGCTCTTCGATTTGGCGGAGCCTATTCCTGGAAGGACCACCGCGACTCTTGCGAATCTCGCCCGCCAGTTGCGCATCGTCATCATCGCATCGCTCTTCGAGAAACGTGCTCCGGGCGTTTATCACAATACCGCTGCGATCTTCGACAACGACGGATCGTTGCGCGGGATTTACCGCAAGATGCACATCCCCGACGACCCGCTCTACTACGAAAAATATTATTTCACTCCCGGAGACCTCGGCTTTCGCGCACTCGATACCAGCGTCGGCAAACTGGGAACGTTGGTGTGCTGGGACCAGTGGTATCCGGAAGGCGCGCGGCTGACTGCTTTGCAAGGGACGCCGATCTTGTTTTATCCGACGGCAATTGGCTGGCATCCGGCGGAAAAAGAAGAATGGGGAGCCGCTCAGCACGACGCATGGCGCACGATTCAGCGCTCTCACGCGATCGCCAACGGAGTCTACGTCGCGGTCGTCAATCGCGTGGGACACGAAAACGGAGACATACGCGGCAACGCCGCGCCCGGGCCCGGCCTCGATTTCTGGGGTGGTTCGTTTCTCTGTGATCCTTTTGGGCGAGTGATCGCCGAGGCTTCGCACGATAAAGAAGAAATCCTGATCGGTGATGTCGATTTTAAGGTGCTTGAAGATATCCGCCGCAACTGGCCATTCCTGCGCGACCGCCGCATCGACAGCTACGGATTGATTACCAACCGGCTGCTGGATTGACGCATCGCCGATGACGCCCTCCGCAAAACCAAGCGTCCGCTTCCCTGCCGAGTGGGAACCTCACGCCGCCACCTGGCTCGCCTGGCCTCATTTCCGCGACGACTGGCCGGGAAAGTTCGAGCCGATCCCGTGGGTCTACGCGGAAATCATTCGCAACCTGGCGAGGCACGAACGAGTCGAGTTGATCGTCAACGACGCCGTCTCCGAAAAGCGTGCACGGAAGACTCTCGACCTCGCGAACGCCTTGAGCGACAACGTCCGCTTCCATCGTTGGCCGACGAATCGAGTTTGGACCCGCGATTCGGGATGTACGTTTGTTCTGACTGAACCCGCAGGGGCTAAAGCCCAGAATTCTTTAGAAAGCTCGACGGCACGGCTGAAGCCGTGCCCTTCCCTCTCTGGCGTCCATTGGCGCTTCAACGCCTGGGCAAAGTATCCCAATTACCAGCACGATCAGAAAATCGGCGGCCTCATGGCAAAACAAGCCGGAGCTGCGGTGATTGAGCCTGCATTCGGCAAGGCGAGAGTCGTGCTCGAAGGCGGATCCATCGACACTAATGGCCTCGGCACGTTGCTCACTACCGAAGAATGTCTGCTCAGCAAAGTGCAGCAGCGCAATCCGAAGATGGCGCGCAAGGACTACGAAAAAGTTTTCGCCGATTATTTGGGCATCACAAATGTGATCTGGCTAGGCAACGGTGTCACGGGGGATGACACGCACGGACACGTGGACGATATAACCCGCTTCGTCTCTCCGGACACAGTCGTTACGGTGGTTGAATCCGATCCGAAAGACCCGAACTATGAACCGCTGCGCGACAACATTCAGCGCCTGCGCGCTGCCACCGATCAGGATGGCAAGTCGCTCGCGATCGTCGAACTTCCCATGCCAAGCCCGGTGATCTTCGAAGGGCGACGGCTGCCTGCTAGCTACGGCAACTTTTATGTCGCGAATGGAATCGTTCTGGTTCCGGTGTTTAACGATCCTAACGATCGCGTTGCGCTCGATATTCTCGCTGATCTTTTTCCTGACCGCGACGTCGTCGGGATTTATTCCGGGGATTTAATCTGGGGATTTGGTGCGATGCACTGCATGACGCAGCAGGAACCGGTCGTTCGTTAGTCGTTGGTCGTTCGTCGTTGGTCGTTGGTCAAGAAGCGAGACGTTCGCGATCTCAATGCTTGCGGGAAAAGAGCAAACCTCAGCGGCTAAAGCCCCGATCTCACCGCTTCGTAACGGCACGGCTGAAGCCGTGCCCTTCCCAAACCAACCGGTCGTTGGTCGTTAGTCGTTGGTCAAAAACAAGACATCCGCGATCTCATCTCATAAAAGCTTACGGGAAAAGAGCGTACCTCAGCGGCTAAAGCCCGAATTTCACCTCATCGTAACGGCACGGCTGAAGCCGTGCCCTTCCCAAAACCAACCGGTCGTTGGTCGTTAGTCGTTGGTCGAAAAGCAAGACATCCGCGATCTCATCTCATAAAAGCTTACGGGAAAAGAGCGTACCTCAGCGGCTAAAGCCCGAATTTCACCTCATCGTAACGGCACGGCTGAAGCCGTGCCCTTCCCAAAACCAACCGGTCGTTGGTCGTTAGTCGTTGGTCGAAAAGCAAGACATCCGCGATCTCATCTCATAAAAGCTTACGGGAAAAGAGCGAACCTCAGGGGCTAAAGCCCGGATTTTATCGCATGGTAACGGCACGGCTGAAGCCGTGCCCTGATACGAATCTCGATTTCTTACATAAGCCCTGCTCTGATGCGTCATCGTGGAAATGCCCTTCGACCGCAGTGGTGACGCTTGTTGTCGTGGGGTCCCTCCGCCATCGCTTCGCTCGGGGTCGGGATGACAGGGTGGAAAGTTGCGTGTCCCACCTTTGTCGCAAAAGGCGCGACAAAGATGGGGCACCCTTTTTCTTGCCGCTGCCGGCGGAAAGCAGATTCCTCCCTGCGGTCGGAATGACAATGCATTTTTAAGGTCGGGGTCCCTGCGCCCTCGCTTCGCTCGGGGTCGGGATGACCGGGTGGAGAGTTGCAGCGACTTCTACCTGCTATTTCTTCAGCACAACTTTGCGGCCGCCAAAGAAGCCGCATTCTGGGGTGTCCGGCTGGACTGAGTCGCCGCCTTTGGGATTCAACTGCTCCCAAGCTTGCCCGAGCGGTTCTCCCGCTGAAGTTTTTTCCAGCAAGTTTCCTAGAAAGAGCGGGAAATACGGTCCCAAGCGGCGAAGAGTTGTAATCAGATTGATTTTCTTGCCCCGCGTGTCGAATGCCTTGGCGTAATTCTCGGGCTTGTTATCGCAGGCAATCCAGAGAAGCTTCACATTGGCGGCGCAACAGGCGTCGAGCAGCTGCGCTCCACTGAGGCCGCCAGTGATCGAGCCGTCCGCAGCAACGTCTCCGTAAAAGTGCACGATGTCGTAAGCCTGCCCGAGCGCCTGCGTAAGAGCGGGCACTCCCGCGAACACACTGGCCGACGTTGCCGGATACAGCCGCTTGTACTGCTGGCTATCGGAATTCAAAAGTGACTGGAAGCGCGCCCCATCCAAGGTGCAGACCAGGATCTTGGTTCCGACCACTTCTTCTTTTTTGAAGGCGTCAAACAGGCCCATGCGTCTTCACTCTCTCGATGAAAGGGATTTGTGCAGAAGAATAATTACTTCCGGTACTGGGTGGGCTGCGGCCCCTTTTCCAGGGTTTCGCGATCCCAGATTGCGCCCTCGCGCGTGTAGTTGGCCAGTTCGAAATCCTGGGTCAACTCCAACGCATCGGTGGGACAGGCATCTTCACACAGCCCGCAGAACATGCACCGGCTCAGGTCGTAGGTGAAAGTCGTGAGTTCCTTGCGGCGGGTCCTCTCGTTGCGCTCGCTGGAAACCATGATCAGGTGCTCAGGGCAGGCCAGCGCGCACAGATCGCAGGCAATGCACATGGTCTCATTGGTATCGGGATTCACGTTGAGCCGGGGCGCGCCGCGATACCGCTCGGCCACCTGCGGACGCTGCAAGGGGTATTGCTCGGTGTAAATCTCCTTGGGGTCCTGATAAAGGAATGTAACTTTCAGACCCTGAAGAAGGTCAACGAAGAACACTTTGCGGAGCAGGCTCGTCATTCCCATGACGCGGTAAGCATATCATTATCAGGAAAATACGTCAGCTTGCTGCGCGCCAGATCCCTCGCTTCGCTTCGGGATGACGTCGATTTTGTTTTGGCTGAGGGTTGCCTCTTCCACGGAACTTCCGGGGGGACCATGCCGTATCTACCTGCAGGAGACAGGATATGAAGGCCTACATCGCGCAACTTCCGCCGCTTGGCTGGGTGGTTGTCATGCTACCGGTTCTGGTGATTGGCCGCGCAATCATGACAGCTCTAGCGACATCTCTGGTACATGGCGCGATCCCCGCCACGGTCTGCAACTTCCTCCGATTGCTTTAGCGTTGATGTGTGACTCAGCATCATCCCACAAAAAGGCTACGCTGGCTGCGCGCCAGATCCCTCGCTTCGCTTCGGGATGACGTCGATTTTGTTTTGGTTGAAGACTGGCAACGTAAATGTCGTCGGGCGAGATTTCGCGAATGCAGCCCCTAAAGGGGTTATTCAAAACCAACGTCATACGGTACCGCTGAAGCAGTACCCTGATACAAAAACTGAGGGTACCCTGATACGAATCTACTAGGGTTGAAGCGGTACCCTGATACAAATCTACTGAGTGTCGGGAGCCGGGGGCTCGGTGGGCAATTTTGAATCTTCCCGCACCTGCTGCATGTGGGCCTGCATCGTTTCTCGTGCGCGCTCGGGGTTGTGCTGCTCCACCGCTTCCAGAATCCGTTTGTGATGAATCTGCCCGCGCTCCGGTCCGCCGGCGATGTAATAGGTTCTTAGCCTCTGTTCGCGCAGCAAGCCTACGATCGAGTCGATCAGTGACAGGATCATTGGATTGCCTGCAGCTTCCGCCAGGGCGAGATGAAAATCCAGATCGCCTTCGATGAAGGCATCGGCATCGTGCCGGGCACGATCCATGAGATCAACGGCTTCGCGCAGTTGGCTGATGTGCGACTCTTCGGCGCGGATGGCGGCCAGCGCGGCGATTCCCGGCTCCAGAATTTCGCGCACCTCGGCGAGATGAGTGGAACCATCTGGCTGCCCGATCTTGATCATCAAGTCGAGCGACTGCCGGATCACTTGCGACGTTCCGTTGGTGACAAAAGTTCCCCGGCCCGAATAAGCCTCGACCAGACCCTTTTCGCAAAGGACGCGCACGGCCTCACGCACGGCGGTCCGGCTCACGCCAAACTGCTGGGCCAATTCGCGCTCGGCGGGAAGTTGATCTCCAGCCTTCAGCACCCCACGCGTAATCGATTCCTCAATTTGACGGACGATGTGCTCGTAGAGACGGGAAGTTTGCACTGCCTTGTACAAAGAAGGGTCTCCGGTTGTTCGGCTCGCGTCGAAGAACCGAACCCGGTAACTATATCAAAAGGGGCGGACAGGTAGGGTCGTCGAACCGCGAAGTTGTCGAGTCCCTAGGCGGCTCTGCCACAAAGGACCCTACCTGTCATTCTTGCTAACTGGGCGACACCACCACTAAATGGAACGAGCCTGGAACCGCCTTCCCGCGTGGATGCGGATTGTCGGCGGTCGGCGCTGGCGGCGGTCCGAATTCCGCAGCTGGCAAGTAAATCTTGCGCGTCTTGGAGTCGAGCGCCATCGTGCGAGCGCTCTTTTCAGTTTTCACGTCGTCCAATACCGTGTACTTGTCGGGGCTCTCCTGCTTGACCACCGTCAAAGTGCCCGCGCCATTGGAAGAAAAGACCAGTTTGTTGTCGCGGTCGTAAGCTGCCGCGTCGGGTCCATCTCCGATGGTAACCGTGGTCACGACTTTTCCGGCGCCGGCGTCTACCACCACCATTTTCTTCTCGTCGCAAACGGCGAACAAACGGTTCGAGGCGATGTCCATTGCCAGGCCCGACGGTCCCTCGCAAGGCGCAATCGCCCAATGCGCAGTCACCTTCAAGGCTTGGGGATCGATTTTGATGATCTCGTTCTTGTCTTCAATGTTGGCGTATACGTTTCCTTTCCCATCGCTAACCGGGAACTCCGGTTTTCCTCCCACCGGAATCGTGCCCAGCACTTTGCCGGTCGCCGCATCAATCACGGTAGCGTCGGCGCTCTTGCCGTTGAATGCGAAGACGCGCTTGGTCGCCGGATCGTAAAGAATTCCGTCCGGATTCGTCCCCGCCTTCACTTTCTGCACCACCGCGTGCGACTTCATGTCGAACACGACCACGTCGTTGTCGCCGCCGTCGCTTATGAATCCGCGGTTCAACTCTTGCGCCAGCGCGATGCCGTGAATGTGCATCATGCCGTCAATCTTGCCGGTGATTTTCTCGGAATCGAGGTCGATCAACTCGACCTGCGTCCCATGAGATACGTAAAGCACGCGGTTTTCCGCGTCGGCGACCAGGTAATCCCAACCCCAATCCCCGGGGATCGGAATCTTGCCGGTGACTTTGTATTGCTGCGCACTGAGCGGCAATCCAGCCGCAAGCAGAAGAATCGAGACGGCCAGAATCCGGAAACACCTCATGAAAAATACCTCCTGACGGTGAAGAGCGAATTGATTCTACGCGTGCTACCTGAAGGGAGTCTTAATTCGCGAGATCGGCCACTCGACCCATCAACCAGGAATTCGTTCGGGCAACCCGGTCGGGCAGCGAAAACCTCTGAAGGCCGCCCTGGAAGGCACCGACCAGAGGTGCAAGTAATGAGAATAAAGTCTCTGCTGACAACACTATGCAATTGCTTGCATATTGACAAGCACCGATGCACACTCCACACTTCCAGTGCGCATACTGTGGGGGTAGTGTCGCTCGCGCCGGTGAGAGCTGCAACTTGACGCCGGTTCGGTTTTCAGCGGTCACTCAAGGAATTACGAGAAGGAGTTTTCATGCATAGCGGAACGGCCTCGATCTCCAAAAGAATCGGCTTTGTGCTGCTCGCGCTGTTCGTCGCGGCAATGTTTCTTTCTTCGCTCGGGCATCTTCCTGCAAGCCACGTTCAGGCACAAACCACTTTGGGCGGGCCACTCGCTGGACTTACCAGCGGCCAGCTGTTGCACTTCACGCAAGGAATGACGCAGTTTGATTTCTCATGGGATCCGGTGCACGGTCTCGGTCCCGTCTATACGAACACCAATTGCAACAACTGCCACGCGCAGCCGGTGATCGGCGGATACAACAACACCATGCGCACCACGTTTTTTGGTTCTCTTAATAGCGATGGCAGTTTTAATCCGCTGACCAATAAGGGCGGCTTCGTTCTGCAACCGCTGAGCGTCAGCAAGTTTATTCCGAATTGCGCACTGGCTGGAGAAACCACCGCCAACACCGGCGCGACCATCATTGCGCAGCGCGTACCGCCTCCGCTGTTTGGCGCGGGCCTCGTCGATTCGATCGACGATGCGACAATCCTGGCCAATTCCGGTTCGAAGGGGTTGGGCATCACTGGGGTCGCCAACATGGTCACGGACTACAACGGCGTCACTCGCGTCGGGCACTTCGGACGCAAGGGACAACTCGCTTCCCTGCTCTTCGCCACGGGTAACGCTTTCCTGCACGATACGGGCATCACCAACCCTGTGATCACCACCGAAGATTGTCCGCAGGGCAACTGCAACGTTCCCAAGGTCTGCTTCAAGAAATCCACGACACAATTGAACGATCCCAACGGCGTCGAGACTATCCAGATGTACCAGTTCCTGGTTTATCTCGCGCCAGCGCTTCCCGGGACGGGGAATTCGAATGGTGAAACTCAGTTCACCAATGTGGGTTGCAACCTTTGCCACACGCCAAGCTATGCCACTGATCCCGCAGCCAAAGTGATCACCGACTTCGCCGGACACAAAAATGGCCCCATCGGTCCTCTCAGCAATCAGACGGTGAGTCTCTATTCCGATTTATTGATTCACCACATGGGCCCACTTCTCGCCGACGGCATTCAATTGGGTCAGGCGAACGGGGACCAGTGGCGTACGGCGCCGCTGTGGGGGCTTTCCTTCCGGAATGTGTACCTGCACGACGGCCGGGATAACAGCGTGATGCAGGCTATCGAAGATCACTTCAGCCTGGCGAACGGGAGCTATCCAGCGTCGGAAGCGAACCAGGTCATCACGAATTTCAACGCCCTTTCGCCGCAAGACCAGGCGGATCTGATCAGCTTCATCAACTCGTTGTAGATGGGAATTAACGGCATCCAAAACATCAGGCTTTGCGCCTGATGTTTTTTTGTGCGCCAAGGCAGAAACCTTGCCGTCTTAACAAAAGTGGGATTCCGGCTTTCCCAGGTTTGCCGGCGGGACGCCGGCGCTACTGCTTGTACAATGGACGGGATCAGATAACGCTTATGTCCACTACCACTCGTCCTGCGCATCTTGATAGTGCTGCAACCGGAACGCCCGCCGTCCCCCTCACCATCGAAGGCTATTGTGTCTTGCATCAGATGATGCGGATTCGCTGGTCGGCATGGCGGCAGTTGCGTGCCTCGCAAAAGACCGACATCGTGCACGAGGCCGCGTCCGTGTTGGGCAAGATGGAGCAGAACGCGGGCGGTCAATCCGCGCTCTATTCCTTGCTGGGACACAAGGGCGACCTGATGCTCGTCCACTTCCGCAACTCTTTCGACGAACTGAACCAGGCCGAATTGCACCTGTCGCGCATACGCCTCGGCGACTATCTTGAGCCGACGTCGTCGTATCTTTCGATTATCGAACTGGGCCTCTACGATTCCACGACGAAGACTTACAAGGCGCTAACCGAACGCGGCATCGAACCTCATTCGGAGGAGTGGAAGAAAGAAATCGCAGAGACGCTGAAGCGCCAGAAAGAGGCGATGCATCCGCGCCTGTTTCCGGAGATTCCGAAGCATCGCTATATTTGTTTTTATCCCATGGACCGCCGCCGCGGCGAAGATAAGAACTGGTACATGGTGCCGATCGAAGAGCGCGCTCGCCAGATGGGCGAACACGGACTGGTCGGCCGCCGTTATGCCGGCGAGGTGCGCCAGATCATCACGGGCTCGATCGGATATGACGACTGGGAGTGGGGCGTCGATCTTTTCGCGGACGATCCGCTGGTCTTTAAGAAGCTGATCTACGAAATGCGGTTTGACGAAGTCAGCGCGGTCTATGCGCTGTTCGGGGCTTTCTATGTCGGCATGCGGGTGCCTGCGGCTCATCTGGGCAAACTCATGAAGGGTGAGTTGCCGAAACTCTAAGTTTCAAAAGCTCGTGTGGCGCGGGCGCCCTCGCCCGCGTCTGACCAGGAGTAAAGCTCTCCACTCCAGTCGGGTGGAGAACGTGGAACCAGATTTCTTCGAAGGCCATGGAGAGATCAATACTCGCACGATGATCTTGCTCTTGGCTAGACGCGGGCAGGAGTGCCCGCGCCACACGAGCAACGGCTACTTAAACTGCTCGTCGATTTCGATCTGGTATCCAGCGGCCAGGCGGTTGCTCTCGTTGGCCATGCCGACCACCGACATCAGTTCGTGGAACATGGCGTCAGTCATTCCTTTCTTGCGAGCCGCTGCGGTGTGGGAGGAGATGCAGTAGTTGCATTGATTGCTGACGCTGACGGCGACATAGATCATTTCTTTGGTGAGGGGATCGAGAGCGCCGGGTGCCATAATTTCCTTGATGCTTTCCCAAGTACGCTTGAGAGTTGCGGGATCGTTGGCGAGGGCTTTCCAGAAATTGTTGATCCAGTCGGTCTTGCGCGTGGCCATGATGTCGTCATAGACGGCGCGGACGTCGGGGCTGGCGTGCTGGTATTCGACAAGGTTCGACATGAAGACCTCAGGCGCCGAAGCGCAATGGGATTTGGTTCACTGGCACGATTGAAGTCATGCCGTTAGGTTTTCCTGACGCCCGAAGCCCGCCGCCCGGAGCCTTTCTTAAATACAAATTCATGCAGCTTCATGTTCACCCGACGCCCGCGAAACGTCACTCCCTCGGCCTGCAGGCGGAAACGCTGCTCGAGCGCGGACTCTCCGCGCAGCTTGATCTCTCCTCCAGCGCCTAGCACTCGCTGCCATGGCAAATCATATGCGCCGTGCAGAGTCCGTGCCACAAGACGCGCGCCACGCGGAAACCCCGCCGCCTTGGCAACGGCTCCGTAGGTAGAGACTTTGCCTTTAGGAATTCGGCGAATGGTAGCGGCGATAGCGGAATAACCGAGCACAGGCGGAGGTCAGAGAAAACTACTGGGCGCAGCTTATGCGGCTGCGCCTTTCAGGAAGGATTGAATCGCGTCTTCTTCGTTATCGAAGACTTCGAAGATGGTGACCAGCTTCGTGACCTGCAGCAAATCGCCAACCCGCTGTGTAAGGTTCGCGAGCTTGATCGATCCGCCGGCGTTGCGAGCCGTCGTGTAAAGCGACACCAAAGTTCCCAACCCGCCCGAATCGATGTAGTTGACACCGCCGAGGTTCATCACGATACGCTGGTTCTCGGCAATCAGTTTGCGCACGGTGTCGCGGAGCATGGCCGACTCCTCGCCGAAGACGATCCTGCCGTGGCAATCGACAACCAGAATCCCGTCCACCGTGCGGGTGTTGATGCTCAGTTGCATAGGGCCTCCCAGCAGCCGGACCCGAGGCCCCGGCCGCGTTAGAAGCCTATCTTGTCCCAAGAGCATTCGGCAAGGACTTTAGAAAATCTGGCCACGGATTACGCGGATTCTCACGGATAAATCTTCAGGATTTTTCAAAATCCGTGAGAATCCGCGAAATCCGTGGCAAGGTTTTGCGCCTCCCCATGCCGTATAATCAACTATTCCCCATCATGAGCTATCAAGTTCTGGCGCGTAAGTATCGTCCGCAAAAGTTCTCCGAAGTCATCGGACAAGAACACGTTACGCGGACCCTGAAAAACGCCCTCGAGCAGGGACGCACCGCCCACGGCTACATTTTCAGCGGCCATCGCGGTATCGGGAAGACGACAGTGGCGCGCATTCTCGCTATGGCGCTGAACTGCCGGTCCTCCGACAAGCCGGTGACTGAGCCTTGCGGAATCTGCGAATCCTGCACCGAAATCCGCGCCGGAAATGCCGTCGATGTCATCGAAATTGACGCCGCCACCAATCGCGGCATTGACGAGATCCGCGAACTGCGCGAAGCTGCGCGCTACCGTCCGGCCCGAGATCGCTTTAAGATCTACATTCTCGACGAAGCCCACCAGATTACCGACGCAGCCTTCAACGCGCTGCTGAAGACGCTGGAAGAACCGCCCGGTCACGTAGTCTTCATGTTGGCGACGACTCAACCGGAAGATATTCCGCAGACCATCCGGTCGCGCTGCCAGCATTTCAGCTTTCGCGCCGTACGCTTCGAACAGATCCTCGACCAACTCCGCGACCTCATCGGCCGAGAAAAAATCGAAGCCGACGAAGATGCCCTCGCCCTGGTCGCCGAAGCCGGAGATGGATCGGTACGCGATGCGCTCTCGATTCTTGATCAGGCCATTGCCTCGTCGGAAGGGCGCCTTACGGCGGAAGGAGTTCGCCAACTGGTTGGCGCTGCGCCTTCCGGTGTCATGGAAGAAGTGATGCAAGCCGTCTCGCAAAGCGCGAGTCAGGATGTGCTGCGCATTGTCGATCGTCTCATCGGCGAAGGCCACAGTCCAACGCACTTTGCCCGGCAGATGGTGCGGTTTCTGCGGAATACCATCGTCGCCAAGGTCGCCGGAGGGGATTCTTCCTTACTGCAGATTTCCAGTGATGAACGGCAGCGGGTCACACGCGTCGCGGAGTTGTTCAGCGAAGAAGACCTGGCGCGCCATCTGCAGATCATGCTGCGCACCCACGGCGAAATTGGATACCGCCAGGAGCAACGTTTCCACCTCGAATTGGGCCTGCTCAAAATGACGCACGCGCAGCGCCTGCTGCCGATCGAGCAGTTGCTGAGCGATGCAGGAGTCGTAAGTGCGCCCCGGCCCGGCGGAAAACCGTCGGTCGTTCCCGACACCAAGCGATTTGACACGCCGCCCCCTTCGCGCACGAACGCCGTCTCTCCCTTCGCCGCGGACTCTGCCCGCAAGACTGGATCGAAGCCGGAGATGTCGGTCGAGAACGCGCCCAGCGCAGGTCCGCGCCCGGTGGCGAATTCGTCTGCACAAAGTGTGGTGATGGGATCGGCCGCGCCAGCCTCCGTTCCCGAGCAGCGTGTCGAGTCCGCACCAAGCACTAATCTGGAAACCTTGCGCAACGCCGTGCTGAACGCACTCAGCGGACACCGCATGCTGGCCTCGATGCTCGACTCCGGCGAATGGCGCGTCGAAGGCAACGAACTCGTCATTCAGGTAGCAGCGTCGAACACCGTAATTGAGATGTCGCTCGGAGCCGACGCGAAACGCCTGATCATCGCGGCCGCCAGCGGCGCGCTGGGCCGCGCGATCAAACTAAAAGTAGTTTCGGGCGGCTCGGCTCAGCCTGCCGCCGCCAGTCGTCCAGCATCAAATGGCGGAGGCCGTAACCGCGCCGAACAGGATCCGGTCGTCCGCCGCATGAAAGACAAATTCGGCGCCGAAATTCGGACGATTATCGACTACCGGGAAAAGCGGTAAACCGGCTTCAGGCGTCGGGCTTCAGGCTTCAGGAATTAGCCCCCTAGGGCGACTGCCGATAGCCCGGCGTTTCAACGCCGGGTAGAGTTGAAGAGAATATCAAGTCCCCCTAGGGACGATTGATCTTAATGGTCCATATCAGGCGCCGGCATTTCTGAAGCCTGACGCCCGAAGCCGAGGTTTTTATGACCGGATTCAACATGCAAGAACTGATGTCGCAGGCCAAGCAGCAGTACGAAGTGCTGCAGAAGAAAATGCAGGAGACGGTCGTCGAATCTACCTCCGGCGGTGGCAGCGTCACCGTCAAAATGGACGGCCGCAAGCAAGTCCTCGGCATCAAGATCGACCCTGAGGTAGTGAAGTCAGGAGACGTCGAGATGCTGCAAGACCTCGTCACTGCCGCCGTGAACGGCGCTGCCCGCAAAGTTGACGACGCCATGCAATCGACCATGGGCGGGATGCTGGGAGGGCTCGGAGGAATGTTGTAATTTGGTAATCGGGGAATTTTGTAATTTGAAAGCAAAAGAAATTGCCCAATTACCCGATTACAAAACTTCCAAATCTTTATGTCTAAGTTCGCGGAACCCATGGCGCGGTTGATCGATGAGATGAAGAAGCTGCCGGGCATCGGCAGCAAGACGGCGCAGCGCCTCGCCTTCCACATCCTGCGATCGAGCGATGAAGACGCCGAAGCGCTGGCCGCCGCTGTGCGCGACGTCAAAGCCAGCCTGCGACTGTGTTCGGTCTGCAACAACATCACCGACGTCGATCCCTGCGTCTACTGCAGCAGCGCCACTCGCAACCAGCGGCTGGTGTGCGTGGTCGAAGAGCCGACCAACATCGCTTCGATCGAGAAGACCAAGCACTTCAACGGGACTTATCACGTATTGCACGGATCGATCTCGCCGCTGCACGGCATCGGACCCGAGCAGTTGCGGATTTCGAATCTGCTGCGCCGCGTCGAAGGCGGACAAATCGACGAAGTCATTCTCGCCACGAACCCCACGGTCGAAGGAGAAGCCACGGCTACATATCTTTCTCAGCATCTGCGCCGCCCCGGCCTGCGCGTAACGCGCATCGCCATGGGAATTCCGGTAGGCAGCGACATCGAGTATGCGGACGAGATCACCATGTTGAAAGCCATGGAAGGGCGAAGGGATTTGTAGAGTGCTCGTGTGGCGCGGGCGCCCCCGCCCGCCGTCTAACCACGACGCAGCGGCTGAAGCCGGAACGAGTTGGCCACGTTATGGTATGGCTGAAGCCATACCCTGATACGAATCATCCGTTGGTTGGGTTTTGGTCGGTGCTTGGTGCGGCACTCTTGGTCAGACGCGGGCGGGGGCGCCCGCGCCACACAAGCGGGTCAAGCTGCTTTCCAACTTGTGCAAGATTTTGGTCTTCGATCGACTGTTGAGTCTTACAACAGCAACCATCGCTTCCTCACGTCTATTGATTACAATCACTTACAAGCATCCCCTACACCGACGGATGAATTCACTCCTGGCACCACGTTTGCACCATCTCTACCCGTTCATCCTCGCTCTCATGCTTTCCTGACGCGAGGACGTGCCATCCGGGAAACCGGTACTGGACACAAACAGCGACCAGAGGCACGTTTCGGGCGCCAGCATTGCGCCGCGCTCGGATGTAACCGCATCCAACTCGACGCTACGAGAAGCCGGGCCAACCAGCCCGGTTTTCTTTTGCGGCCTACGCCTCAAGCTTGGCGTCAGGGTCGAGAAAGACATTGGGTTCTTGTTCCGGCGAGAGAATGCCTTCGGGCAGCGCGCCGCGATTGTACTCGGCCATGCGGTTCTTCCACTTCAGGAAGTCGGTCAGACTCTGCGGCTCGATGCGAATCTCCACTCGCCGCAGGCTGGCCAGAAGCAGATTCATTTCGTAACGGAATCCGGCCTGCGAACGCAGATCGCGGGCTGACGCTTTTCGTAATTCGACTTTGCGGTTGTGCGCTTCGAGCAGTCCCCATCCTTGCGGCAACTCTTCTTCCCGCATCAGGCCTTTGGGGACGAGATAGTAGCGCTCGCAACCGACCCCGGATTTCGGTTTCTGGCGAAATGGCTTCTCGCGATCGGCGAGGAAATCTCCGCGCGAAATCTTGCACTCGACGAGCACGGAATGACAGGCGCGCTTCCATCCGATGGCATCGGGCATCTCGCCGCTCGAGCAAGCCTGCTCCGACAAGATCACTCCGCAGCGGTAGGAGCGCAGCCAACGCACCGCCATGGCTACGAGTTGGGCATGGGTCATGAAGGAACGATATCGCGAGATACGCCGTGAACGGAAGTGGCGGAAGCGTTTCCGGAGAACAGCGTAACGGTTGTATCATGACTTCAGTCGAGGCTCCCCGTTTAAAGAACGACAGCAGGGGGTGGCCATTCCAACTTTCGTATCCGCATGGGGGGTGGCCATGATGGTTGCCCTATCGACTGCTGCCGTAGTTCTTGTGCAAAATACCGGCTAAGATAATCAGAAATGCGAACAAGCGCACCAGGTAAGTCCACGGACTGCCCTCGTTAAGACGCGCAGCCTGGAGCGTGCCAAACCTGTTGAGCCCTTCAATAAGAAAGGCAACGGCAAACGCCAGGAACAGCACGTCATGGGTCCGCTTCCAGAACTTGAGGAAGAACACGCTGGCCGTTACGAAGCACGTCGCGATTACTCCCAACAAGAATGCCTCAACTCTCATTCACTCACCTTCCCAAATCAATCCGTGAAGAAGAACCATCATGGCAATTGCTGCGGTCAGGAGTCGCCAGAAATACAAATCCACGTCCGGATATAGCACCAGATCCACAAATACAAGCAAGTTTGATACGGCCAATCCGAAGAAGCACAGCGCGCTCCACAGCAGGAGCCTCGTTCCAGTGCGACGATATCCTCGCGTCAGAAGGACGGCGCAGAGCAACGTGGTCACAGTCCCAAAGATATAAACGGCTGGTCCCATGTCACCCTTTCTCCTTCGTGAAGCGAAAAGCTCGGGCAAAATCTCGGACAGCAGAGGATGCTTTCGAATGAACCATGCCGGAAACACGAATGAGCTCGCGACGATACGTCGCATCTACAAGCGCCACTAATTTGTCGTGTTCGAGCGAACGAGATCTGTACTGGTACTGGGAGGCAGGCGACGGCGTTTCTTCGAGCAAGTCCCGCTGGACCAGGTCTTTGAGTACCCGCAAGGCGAGTTCCTGTGAGACGTAGAGCTCTTTCGCTATCTCGTCGACGGTCCAAGCCTTTGGACGCCTGCCCCAAACCAGCAATAAAGCCTCCAGATGAGGGATCGTATCGATTTGGTCAAGGATGAATTGATCGACTAGCCGGTTCTCCGCATTCATTTACGACGGTTTCGCTTTCCCTAAACCTCGCTTGTGTTGGACATCTTGACTTCAAATGATAACGCATCAAAAGAGGCTAGTATGAGAACGCCAAATAACAGTTGCGTGGGGAAAACGTGGGTTGCGATTCTCAAATACGCCACCCGGCCCGATCGCGTCGCACCAAGTGAAAGATTCTGAAGTTCGCCCACCAGCGTTCTCACGCATTGATCCCCGGTCCGAGCAAACGCGAAGCGTCCGCTTAACCCACCAGTCGCAAGCTCGGCACCGTCATCGCCTTCACCATCACTGGACGCCTGTACACCAACTCCAGCAGGTGCCGCGCTGCCGCCACTTGTTCTGCCATACGATCTCGCGGAGAGTATCCCTTAGCCGCGACCAGCAGAAATCCATCTTGTTCGCGAACTTCTAAATTTGTAATGCGCCCGTCGCGCTCGCCATCGAAAGCATCGGCGAGCCGCAGGATACTCGCCAACCGCAAAACGGTCTTCCGCTCCGCTACGGTTAGCCCGGCCAGCGATTTCTGCCCCGTGCGCGGCAGGGCTCCGCGATGGTAGCGGGCCACCGAAGCCACCAGGCGCAGATCGCGCTCCGTCCAACTCAGCGGAGCCGCCATACGCGACACCAATCGAAACGTGCTCTTATGATGCCCCTTGTCGCGCTTCGAACGTCCCACATCATGCAGCAAGGCCGCCAGCCGCAACACCGCGCGTTCATCTTGCTGATTCCCGTTCGACCCGGGATTCTTTCCCGGCAGCCCGTCATACAACTGCAGAGCCAAATGCGAAATATGATCCGCGTGCTTGAAATCAGGGTCCAAGATCGATCCCCACAACCTCAACCGGCTCAATGCGGCCGCGTCGATGTCGTTGCCCTGCGGCAACTCGGCGCGCCACGCATTCCAGAGAGTCGACTTCCCCACCATCTTCTCGTGATACTTGGCGATCCGCTTGCCACGCTCTTCGAGAATCCGGTTGTGCCAGCGCGTCCGGGCCTCGGCATCAGGAAACGCGTGAATGCGCACTGCCGTCGCCCACAGCACGTCGAGATCGTGAACTTCGCCCAGCTGATCCTGCAAATCTTTCAGATCGTCTTTCCAGGCGAGATGCTGCTGCGGAAGGAAATTCTCGACGATGTAACGAAAGCGTTTCAGCCCAATGCGGAGACTGTGAAACGCGACTTGCGAGCGGTTGCGCAGAGCTTTGCGGTGCAGGTCGTGCGCCGCCATCCATTTCTCGAGCGCGAGATGCTTGAAGATGACGCTTCCGTGCCGGAATTTCGCGGCCCGCCGCGGTAACGACCGTCCCCAGCGCGCCCATTGCTTGCGATCAAATTCCTTCAGCGCCTGCGCCGCGTCCACTTTGAGTTGGATCTCGCGGCTCGAGAGATAAGCGAGAACCGATTGCCCCGTCGGATCGCCCGCGCCTTCCAACCTTCGGACCCACTCCTCCATCACCTGCACATCGCGCAGCTCGCCCAGGCTGGAAAACAATTTCTTCCCCGCCTTCTTCATGTCCTTCCATGCGGGGTCGGGGTCCATTGCGATGAGTCCGTCGGCCATCGATCGGCAACGCCGCAGGGCAACTCGAAGATCGTGCACCGGATCGGACGCAAAGTCGGCCGAGGCACGATCGCACTCCTCGAGCACGCGTTGCATCCACGCGGCAAGTCCCGCAGGTGGATCGGGTCGTTTAATGACAGAGGCGGAAGCGGCAGAGGACAAAGCACATCCCTCAGAATCTGGAATTGGGACACCATTCTCGCCGCAAAGCTCGATTTACGCCAGTATTTTGCTCGCACCCCGGCTCGAGCTGCACCGAAGTCGCGATGCTTCCGAAGTTGGTCTTATTACCTCCGTAATGTGCGCTAACTTACCTTTCGCATTACGCTTACCGCGTAGCCAGAATTGTGTAGGAGTGGCATATTCTTACTACCGACACCAATAAAGAGAGCCGAGCTTCCTCAGCCCGGGCATTCGTCCATAGCCTGAACATCCTGGTGAAGTATGTTCGCCTGTACGGTTTCGAACATAAGCGCACCGAGGGACAGTTCGAGAGCACGTGGGCGGAACTGCAGAACGGCCTTCCCAAGGGCCAGGACGGCAGTTTTCTGCTGGGCGTCTCGGGAAACAAGCTGCTTCTGGATGGCATTGCGCTCGAGACCGGGCAGGCCGAGCGCAGCTTTGCGCAGCTTCTAGTCACGGCGGGTCTGGCCAGCATTCATTTTTCGAACAAAGTTACGATTGACGAGTTCGCGCGCCTGGTTCGGGCTTTCGCTGTAGGCGGCTCGAAAGCGACCGACGTGGTCAAGCAGATCAAGGAAGCGTTCGGCGACAACAAGCAAGCCAGCATTCGCATTAACGAAGTGAAGTTCGTAGCCGCCGATCCCGCGACCAACGACGTTACCGTCGCAGCCCAGATCGCAGCCCAGACCCTGGGACCGGAATTTAAGCAGTGGCTGAATGATCCGCAGAAACTTCTGCAGTTGATCGCCGCAGCCGAGGGCGCCCACAGTGGCGGAGGCGGGGGCGAAGGTAGCGTTCCCATTGGCAGCGTCCCCACCATCAAGATGAGCGGTGGAGGCGGCGGTGGCACAGGAACGGGAACTGGGACCGGAACCGGCGGAGGCGGCGGCTGGAGCGGCGGTGTGGTTCCGCTGCAGGAAGAGGAAGTGATTCAGGCCATCCGGCTGCTGACTAAGTTCGGGGAAGTCGGCAGCGCTGATCCTAATGTCAAGCCCGAACTTCTGCAAAAAGAACTCGGCAGCGTCGACCCCAACACCAAGCTGAACCTGCAGCAACTGCTCGAAAGCCTGGCATCCAACGTCCCGAGCGAACAAAACGACACACCGCTGCTGATGAAGGCGGCCGAGCATATGGCCATCCGCTTCGCCCTGGAGCGTTTCCAGAAGGGCGAAGTCAAGGTCAACGCCGTGCACCAGATGATGGAGCACATGAGCCGGCAGATGGACACGTTGCGCCAGATTTTGAAGATCCAGGAAGAGAAGATGGGCAAGGCCGGCATCCTGGTCGAATCCCATGCCGACATTCTGGATCGCATGTTCTGGGCGGAAGTTCCCGAAGCCGGTAAAAAGAGCGTGCTGATGTCGAACGAAGCGCCCTGCGTTCCGGCGCGTAACGTTCGCCAGTTCGTCGAACTACTGCTGGAGCGCGGCGACAAGGAAGCCGCCTCGGCCATTCTCAAGAATTATTTTGGATGTCTCGATCTCAAAGATGCGGAGCCGCGCAAGAAGACGGCTATCGGACTCAGCCAGCTCGCCGACCTGTTTGCCGCGGCCGGCGGCGAGGTCATGGGCCTCACCGTCCGCAAAATAGGCGATGCGCTCTCCAAGGAATCGGATCCCGAACTGCAAAGCCTGCTGGGCGCGGCCTTCGTTCGCCTCAGCACCGAAGCCAGCAACCGCAAACAATTCACGGCTCTGAGCGAAGTCTGTGCGGCCATGGACGTGGTGGCCAAGCAGCGTCCCGTGCTGGCGCAGGAGTTGCGTCCGCGCATCGGCGTGGAAAACCGCCTGCCGGAATTCATCGAAGAAGCGCTGCGACTTCCGGAAGTGCCGCAAGATTTGATGCAGGTGCTCAAGCGCACCTCGCAAGCCTCGGTCGATCATCTGGCCGACCGCTTCTTCCGCTGCATGCGCCGGGAAGAATGCGACCGCATGGTGGAAGTCGTTCAGCAACTCGGCACCCCGGGACAGGCGCAACTGCGCGACATGTTGCGCACCGGTCAGCCACGCCAAGCGGCCTCGGCTGTCGGCCTGATGAGCCGGCTCGACGTGCCTTCCCTGCTGGAATTGCTTCCGGCCCGCTTGCCGGAATGGAATCGTTTCTATCACGACGTGGTGGTGCGGCAGATCGCTTACGGCGCTGCGCACGATCGCGGACGTTCGCTACTTGAGCTTCTGGAAATCCTGGACCCCCTGGTGTTACCGCAAGCTATCGATGAGATCGGCATGAGCGGAGACCGCACCGCGGTTCCGCCGCTCATCGTGATCGCCGAAGCCGGCGAGACGCACGGACGCTCACCGCTTCTGCAGGTCAAAGCCGTCGAATCGCTCGGACGTTTGCGCGAGGCTGAGGCGGTTCCGGTTCTGCGCAATCTGCTCGAAGCCAAGAAGATGTGGAAGTGGTCGAATCACCGCGAGCTGCGCATCGCAGCCGCACAGGCGTTGGCCAAGATCGATCCCCGCTATGGCAGCCAGGTGCTGGCCGACAGCGGCCTCGAAGCGGGAGAGTTGGCTATCGCCGCTCTCGATGCGGCTCCGGCATGCCCGTGGGTGCGCCAACGGCGCTACGAACGCATCGTGTTGCGCAAGACTCTGTCTGCCACGATCAGCAGTTCGTGGGGCAAGTCGAGCCTGTTGATCCGCGAGCTCAGCCTCGGCGGCGGGATGGGAACGAAAGAAGACAATCTCCGCGTCGGCTCGGAAGCAAACATCGACATCTCTACTGGCGTGCGTCACATCCGCGCGCAAGTGCTGCTGCGCCGCGCACGAGTGAACGAAGTAGGATTCGAAATCGTCAACACCGATCTTGAAAGCCGTTACCGCCTGCGGCGTGTTCTGGTGGAATCGGTCGACCGCGCCCCCGAAGTGAAAAACGAAGACTGGGAAGGCAAGCGGAAAACGTAAGAGCACTCATGTGGCGCGGGCCCCTCGCCCGCGTCTAGCCACAAGCACATCAATTCGCATCACCCTGAGTTCTGTACCAAGGTTCCTATCAGGGCATCGCTGCGATGCCCTGAAGCACATTGCAAGAACCGATTCAAGGCGCTGCTCGCAACCTTCCTCGTGGACAGACGCGGGCAAGAGTGCCCGCGCTACACGTGCCGAAAAAAAAGACGCAGCCTGAGCTGCGTCTCTACTGAGAACGAAATTCTTACGCCACTTTTACGAAGATGATCACCAGCGTGAACAGTACCAGCGACTCGATAAAGGCCAGTCCCAGAATCAGCGCCAGCTGAATTCCCGGACGGGCTGCGGGATTCCGCGCCATTCCTTCACAAGCGGCCGCCGCGACCTTCGACTGTCCGAGCGCAGCCAGAGCAACCGCCAGGGCCATCGCGAAACCGGAAGTGATGGCAACCCAGTTCGTCGCCGGATGCGCCATCGCTTCGCCTCCCTGCGCGAATGCCGGCATGGCTACCGTCAGGCAGACCATCAGCATTAATACCAACATGACAACTTTCCGCATAGTGCACTCTCCTGATGAATTGCCGCCAGTGGGTGGTTGACGTCATCCTCGTGCAGACGCCCTCACGCTGAACGGATCCAACTGCCAGGTTGCTGGTAGCTGGTGGCTGGTCGCTGGTAAGCGTTTCGCCGCTACCAGCGACCAGCGACCTGCTACCGGTGTTCCTAGTGCTCGTGCGCCGTCGCTTCGCCGAGATACACGCACGCCAGCAACATGAAAATATAAGTCTGAATAAACGCCACGCCGATGTGCAGCCCCTCAAAAATAATCGGAATTCCCAGCGGAATCAGCGAGAAGAACACCAGCGTCACCATTTCTCCCGCAAACATGTTGGCAAAGAGACGGACAGTTAAAGACAGCACGCGTGCCAAGTGGCTCACAACCTCAATCGGAAAAAGTAATAAGGGAAGGAGGAGGCGCACAATCCAGGGGATGCTCGAATCCTGGGGACCGATGAAATGTTTAAGGTACCCGATAGTCCCATTGGCCTTGATTCCCTGATAGTGGTAATAGAACCATGTCACCAGCGCGCATCCCAGCGGCACCACGGGAACCGCGGTTGGAGATTCCAGACCGGGAATCAGACCAATCAGATTGCACGTCAGAATGAAGAGGCCTAGCGTCACCAGATAGCCGACAAAAGGCTCGTAATGATGGCCGATGACTTCTTTCGCCATTCCGCTGGTGAAACCTTCGATCCCTTCCATCACGTGCTGCAATCCGCCCGGGGAGTCCACCGACAGCCTCATGCGCACCGCGAGAAAGAACGCCGTCAGCAGCAGAAAGACCAGCACTTCCATGGCAGCACTGTCCCGGATGGGAGCCTGGGGATACTTGGTATGAATATGCAGCGCGTTGAACAGCGCCAGCACCTGCGCGCCGAAGAGTTTATTCAGAAGCTGTGTGAATGCGAGTTGCTCCACGCCATTTTCCCTGAACGATCAGAGTTGTAGATCAGTACCCGCGGCGGAGGGCAGCATAGGCTTCCCATGCCGCCTCGCTTAACATGGCCCCCACCGGCAGGCACAGGCCGAACAGAAACCCTCGAAAGGCCTGTAAAGAACCTCTGAATATAGCATAGGCGACGATTCCAACCAACACATAACGCAGGAGAAAGCGCAGAACCACGGTTCCGCCGCGCTCGCGGCTGTGCGCTTCGACAATGCGGCTGGCCAAGCCTTCCACGCTGCGGGCGAGCGCTTTGAAATTGATCCAGGAAATCAAGGCTCCGAGAAAAAAGCCGGCCGCGGTGGCGATTCCGTAAAACCACCACACCGGCCACGGAGTGATGACCGCGAGCACCAGAAGAATACGAACGATACGGCGGATGGCTCCCCCGTAGAAATGTTCGGCCACAGGATTGGGCGGGAGGTCCGCGTCCACTACTTGTCCTTGAATGAGGCGGTTGCCGAGCGAATCATCTGCACAAAGCCGACCACCGCGCCAAAGATGATGCCGCTAACAGTGAGCCACTTCGTATGAAGCCAGTAATCGAGCAACTTGCCGAGAACGAATCCCAGCAACACGGCCGCGGGGATGATAAACCCGATCTCCGAATAGCGAGCCACGGAGGCCCAGGGATTTTTTCGCTCCTGATCGTCGGAGGCCACGGCGCAAGAGTAGCAGAAAGCATTGGCAGAGGAGACTGCTTTCGCTTAGGCTGTCGCACAATGAAACGCAAGGGCGGCTCGGGCAAACTCGAACGCAACTTCTGGATCGTGGTGATCCTGTTCGTGGTGATCGCGGTGATTTTGATTTTGATTGAGGGGCATTACTGGAATTTTGAGTAGGAACAGCCTATGCGGCGCGGACGCCCCCGTCCGCGTCTCACCATGGGCAAGTTTGCCCGCAGCGCCTAAAGGCGAAAATCGGAAGCGACTATTGGCATCGCTGAAGCGATGCCCTGATACAGAATCGAGACTGGTACGGTCCACTCTCTTCGTGGCTAGACGCGGGCGAGGGAGCCCGCGCCACATGAGCAGTCCTAGCGGGGGGCGGCTTCGCCTTTTTTGGCTAGCTTGGCGGCGACGAAGGCGTCGATCTCATTGATCGATTGGAAGTTCTCGAGAACAATTTCGTCGTCGGAGATGCGGACGCGGAAGTTATCTTCCAGGAAAGAAACCAGGCGGAAGATTCCCAGGGAATCGATGATGCCCGCTTCCATCAGCGACTGGTCGTCGGCGACCTGGTTGATGCCTTTGCTGCGGGCGCTTTCCAAAACAAATTCGCGGACTTGCTCTTTCACGTCGGCCATTATTCCCCCAAAGATTCAGACTACATTGTGCAGTCGGTCAGTGCAAAATGCTGCTTGGTGCCGTCCGCGAAGTCGGACTCGTTCGTTTCGCTTCCGCGTCGGAGTGAGAATTTCAGTCGTCCCTCCGGGACTTCACGGAAAGTTCCACTCTCCCCGGCGCTGAAGCGCCGGGCTATTAGCAGCCGCTCCTCCGGAGCTCCTACCGTACGTGATTCTTTATGCTGCCGGGGCTTTATTCGCTAACGTTACCCGGTCGATCTTTCCTGTCGAGGTCTTCGGCAATACGTCTCGCAGTTCGATGAATTCCGGAATCATATATTTCGGAATGCGTGTGGAGCAGTGTTGCTGCAACTGCACCACGGTCAGTCCGTTGGCGCCTTCGTTCAGCGAGACGAAGGCTTTGATGCGGTTGCCGATTTCCTCGTCGGGAATCGCGATCGCGGCGGCTTCTTTCACGTGGTCGTGGCTCAGCAGCGCGGCTTCGATTTCGCCGAGTTCGATGCGGTAGCCGCGGCTCTTGATCTGACTGTCGCGGCGGCCGAGGAAGAGGTATCCGCCTTCGTCATCAGGCGTGACCAGGTCTCCCGTGCGGTACATCTTCTCTTCGAAGTTCGGCTGGAAGCGGTTGGGCACGCACATCTTCGCGGTTTTCTCGGGGTCGGCCCAATAGCCGGGAGTTACACACGGGCCGCGCACGTAGAGCTCTCCCACTTCGCCTTTGCCGATGAACTTGTCGTGCTCGTCGACGCCGAAGACTTCGGTATTCGCGCAAGCTTTCCCGATGGGAAGCTTCTCTTGCGTTTTCAGGCGCTCGCGATTGACTTGATAGTAGGTGCAGACGTTGGTTTCGGTCGGTCCGTAGAGATTGTAGAGATCGACTTTTGGAAACAAGTCCGCGAGCTGACGCAGATACTTGATGGGAAATACTTCTCCCGCAAAAAGAATGGTGCGCAGGTGGGGAATGCGCTCGGGAGTCAGGTTCGCATGCTGCAACAGTAAGATCAGCGCGGACGGCACCGCGTAAGAAATCGAGATCTTGTTGGTTTCGAAAAACTTTCCCAGGCTGGCGGGGAACATGGCAACTTCTTCGGGAACCATGTAGACGGTGGCTCCGGCTTTGATTCCGTTGTAGATGTCGAATACGGAGAGATCGAAGTGCAGCGGCGCGTGATTCGAAAGGATGTCATCGCTCGTGACATTGAAGGTCTCGGCGCACCACTCGATGAACGTAAGCGCGTTCTGATGCGTGAGCATGACGCCCTTGGGGCGTCCAGTGGAACCGGAGGTGTAGAGAATGTAAGCGAGATCTGTCGTCGTGGCGTCGAGCGCGGGAGGGTTCGATCCGTCGAATTGGGCGAGTTCGTCGAAGTTCAGGTGATTGAAATTCTGTTTCTGATTGTCGACGAGAATCGCAAATTCAACTGAAGGGATGCTTTCGGGCGCGAGGCCGCGGAGTCTGTCGGCGTTGGTGATCAGTCCACGGATGCCGCAGTTGCCGATGATGTAACTGATGCGGTCTACCGGCGCTTGCGGATCGAGCGGAACGTAGACCGCGCCTGCCTTGACCACGCCCAACATGCCGGCGACGAGTTCGGCGCGCTTCGGCGAGTAGAGGCCGATGCGGTCGCCCTTGTTGATTCCGCGCGAACGCAAGAAGTGCGCCAGTTGGTTCGAGCGCTCTTCGAGTTCTCGGTAGGTCAGGCCTTTGCCGCGGGCCGAGATCGCGAGCTTATCGGGATGCAGCTTTGCGCTTTGGCTCAGTAGTTGTTGCAGGACGTATGGCATATGTTTCCCTTGACTCGGTCTTTTTCTGCTTGCGGTCAAAAGCTTTTTAACGCAAAGGTCGCAAAGAACCGCTGCAAAGAGCGCTAAGAAACCCTCTTCAGCTTATTCCGTGAAATCCGGCGATGATCATTTCCTGAATTTCCGAAGTGCCAGAATAAATCTTGCCTGAGATCGCGTCGCGTAATTCGCGCTCGATCTGGTATTCGGTCATGTATCCGTAACCACCGTGAATCTGAATGGCATCGAGCGCGGTCTGCACATAGGCGTCGGCGATGTACAGCTTCGCGATCGAGGCTTCGCGTAATGGATGGCGTCCCTGGCTCTTGAGCCATGCGGCGCGATAGAGCAACAGGCGCGAGGCTTCGAGGCGCATATCCATCTGGGCGATTTTGTGGGCGATGTTGGGGAATTTGCCGATCGCTTGTCCGAACTGGTGACGCTCCTGCGCGTATTTCGTGCTGGTTTCGAGCAGGCGTTGCATAGCTCCAAGCTTAGCCGACATGATGCAGATGCGCTCCCACTCCATCGAGGCGGTGAAGATCGCCGAGCCTCCGCCTTCTTTGCCCAGAAGATTTTCGACCGGCACTTCGACATCGACCAGCGCGAGTTCCGCCATGGGCGAAGTGCGCAGTCCCATTTTGTGCAGTTTCTTGCTGATGGAAAATCCAGGAGTGCCTTTATCGACGATGAATCCGGTGACGCCTGCCTTGCCTTTTGAAGGATCGAGATTGGCGAACACGATGATCATGTCGGCCATGGGAGCGTTGGTGATGAACGTCTTGCTGCCGTTGATGATGTAGCGACCACCTTTGCGTTCGGCGCGGCTGCGCATGGCATACGCGTCAGAGCCCGACGTCGGCTCGGTCATGGCGTGGACGCCCACCCATTCTCCGCTCGCCAGCTTCGGCAGATAGTGTTGCTTCTGCTTGTCGGTGCCGAACGAGAGAATGGGAATTTCGGAACTCCACATGTGGGCGTTGATGGTAAAGAGCAGCCCGTTATCTTTGCATCCGTAGCCGAGCGCTTCGAGAGCGCAAACGGTGGTGAGAATGTCGGCTCCGCCGCCGCCGTATTCCTGGGGAATGGGTAATCCGTGAATGCCAAACTTGGCGCACTTATCCCAAAGGTCGCGGGAGAACTCTTCGTTCTTGTCCCGCTCGATCATGTCGTCCGCGAGTTCGGTTTTGGCGAAGCGGATGACTTCTTTCCGGAAATCCTGCTGCTCGTCACTCCATGCAAAGTCCAAGTGTGAGTCCTCGTTGCGTCAGCCCCTAAAGGGGCAGTTATAAAAATCGGATTGCGGTACGGCTAAAGCCGTACCCTGATACAAATCTCTTGTTGGCAGCCCGGACGTTAGAGATCAACTCTTCTGCACCGGCTGGCGGGGGAAGCGCCGCAGTTTGCCGCCCGGAATCTTGATGCGCGCGGGAACTCCCATGACCGTCAGGTTGTCACCGACGTCGGTGATCACTGTGCTGTTCGCGAGGATGACGACGTTGTTGCCGATTTTTGCGTCGCCAATCAGTTTCGCGCCCGGCCCAAAATACACGTTGTCGCCCACGCCACGGCTTCCACCCGCGATCAACACTCCTGTACCAACGGTGCAATTCGCACCAATGCGCGTGGGGCCAATGCAAATGCCATACGGTGTGTGGACGATCAGTCCCGGGCCTATCTCGGCCTCGCGGCTGATGAAGACGCCGTTCCACAGTTCCACCCAGCGCCCGAAGATGATCGCTACCAGCAGTACCAACTGCTTGACCACGGGCACGCGAATCTTGGTGGCCCAGTTGGAAAAGCGGTAGGCGATGACCGACCAGGTATTCTGCGCCATCAATATGCGGATGGTTTGCAGCAGCTCTGAACGCTTATAGGCCCCCTGCCCAAGCGTTCCCACCCGATCCCATTTGGCCCTGGCAATGTCTGCGCGCAGATTCTCGAACATGATGGGACGCCCCCGGCCCGAAAGTCGGGGACAAGTTTAACAGCAGTGCAAGCGAGCGGCCCAACGGAGGGCTTGCAAACGGTTCATTTCTAGAACGTTAGGCGAGCCACGCTGCGAGACGGATGAAGAAGTTTGCGACTTTGGGTGAATTGGGGGTGCGCTCGCGAGGCCCTCGCTCCGCATCGGGGACCCTTCGACAGGCTCAGGGGAGGCTCACGAAGGCGTCCGTCGCTACGTGATTTGGTGCGTGGGGCGAGGGCGCCCGCTCTACACGAAGGTCTTACAGCGAGCTGATGAACGCAATCAGGTCCGCCTGATCTTGGGGCGACAGAGCGTTGAAGTTTGCCAGCACTTGGGTGGCTTCTCCGCCATGATCCTGGATTGCCGTGTTCAGATCCTTGGCGCGGCCATCATGCAAGAACAGCGTGCGCTGCGACAATCCCCACAGCGGCGTGGTCTTCCACTGGCTGCCGGTCGCCTGCCCGAATGGAATCTTATCGGCCAGTCCGGGGCCCATGTCGTGCAGCAGCAGATCGGAGTAGAGATTCACCGTCTGATTGCTCAAAGCGGTGATGGGCCCGTTGAAGTGTCCGGCTAAGTCGGAGTAAATCATCGCGGCCGGGTCCGTGGGATAGCTGGGGGTATGGCAGAGCGAGCATCCGACATTGGCGAACTGAGTTTGTCCGTTGGAATTGCCGGCGCCCGGCGTCACGGGCGCGAGGTAGGTGAGGAAGTCGTAAATCTGCACTGTCTCCGCACCCTGCGGATCGTTGGGCACGGAGCGCTTCACGCAAGCCAAGGGAATTGATTTTCCCTGCGGCAGATCTTCAATGGGCTGCACCGGATTGGTGATTCCCAGGTCGTGACCGAAGGCATCGCCGACAATCTGCATGAGCGAAGCTTCCTGCGCTTTGTAGCCGAAGTGTCCGACGCGAAGGGTTCCCTTGAAGTCGGTGACCATGTTGGGCACGCCGTCGATGCCGAAACCCTTGGGGCCGGCGTTCGCGATGATAGTGGCGTCATCGATGGCATCGATCAAACCATCGCCAAACAAAGCGGGCGGCATGCGACGAGCGATCACGGTGGCATCGACGGGAATGATTTCGCCGGGCAGCGGGCAGCCGGGGATGAACTTATTCACGCTCAGCTTCTGCAACAGCGGGCCGCCTTCATTCGTCAGGTAGTTGAAGGTGCCGTCGCTGTTGATCTTGCCGAAGAAGGTATTGAAGAACGCGGTGTTGTTGTTGAAGCCGCCGGAGATTGGTCCCGCGTTGTTGGTCTTGATGTGGCAGATGTTGCAGCCGAACTGCGTATAGACAACTCCCAGACCATGCACCGGATCCCAGGGAAAGTTGAACTGGGTTTGTCCGATGGTGAAGTGCGTCATCTGTCCGCTGGTGAGCCCGACGATGGGACCGCCGAGCGTGGTTTGCGCTTTCACGTTCGACGGCGGAAGCTGGCTTGATGTAGTAAGAAGCGTTGCCGCAGCAGCAATTAACACCGCAATCAAACCTGCACTTCTCATCAGCGAAGCGTTTCGGCTCTTCATAGGGGCTCCTTCGACAAAGGAAAGCTTAGGCGGGCCCGGGGGAACCCGCCTTTGTACTTACGGTTCTGTAATAGTCATCCGCTGGTTTCCAGTGACGTTCGTCAGCGTCTGGATCATTCCGCTGGGCCAGTAAATGGTTAACGTGTCGGCCTGGGTCGCAGTACCTAATCCGAATTGCTGGATCAGCGTGCTGTTGCCCTGATAAGTACCGCCATCGATTACGGTGCGGATCAGGTTGACCCCGGCCACGCTAGCCACCAGGCGCGCGCCGATGCCGTCGTGGTTGCTGACGGTTCCAACCAGCTTCACTTGCAGCCAGTGATTCTTGTTGGCCGGCGAAATCTGGTTGGCATACAAGTGCTCAAGGCCATTCGACGGAGCCTGGAAGACGTCCATGAATCCGTCGTTGTTGAAGTCGGTGAACACGGCTGTGGGTGAAGTACCAGCGGTGTTGGGACCGCTGAGTCCGGCTTCGCCCCCGAGATCGAGGAAGATGCCTTTGAGGTTCATGAGCAACGTGGTGTTGTCCTGAATCTCGGTGCAGCCGTTGGCTCCTGCGCCTGACCCGGCCATCCAAATATCTTCCCATCCGTCGTTATTGAAGTCGTAGAAGCCGGTGCCCCACGTCACGGACGACGCTTGCCCTCCCGGAGGACTCATGGCACGGAACCGTGGCGCGCTTGGCGTGCGCACCGCCCTGCTGATCTCCTTGCGATTGCAGGAACACTCCCGAGGAGGCTCCGGCGAAAAGAATGTTACTCGCGGGATTGGGTGCGGCGGCGAAGTTGGTGGCATAAACGTCGAACTGGCCGTCACGATTGAAGTCGCCGACCGCCAGACCCATCGCTGCCATGCCGATGCCGAATCCGCTGGAGGCAGAGACGTCCGTGAAAGTCCAACCGCCGCTGCCGTTGGAGCCGTCATTGCGCCACAGCACGTTGGAACCGAAGTTGGTGCCTTGATCGTTTCCGACGAAGAGGTCAACACGGCCGTCCTGGTTGAAATCCATGAAGAGCGCGGTCAATCCGCGGCCGCTGATCTTGGTGGCCCCGAGGAAAGGCGTGACGTCGGTGAACGTCAGGTTCTGGTTATTGTGAAAGAGATGCACGCCGGCGTTGTTGCCCGTGCAATCGGCGTGGTCGACGATGACCACATCGAGGTAGCCGTCATTGTCGTAATCGCCCCAGCTGGCGCTGAAGTTGTTCACCGGGAGGCGCCCCTGAAGTCCGGAAGTCGCCGAGATGTCGGTGAAAGTTCCGTTGCCGTTGTTATGCAGCAGGATGTTTAACGCCTGGGGACCGCCGAGCAGAAGCAGGTCAGGATGTCCATCATTGTCGATGTCGGCGAAGGTTGAGCCGCTCACCGATGCCGCGGCAGTCAGCGGGATTCCAGCGGTGGCAGCCATGTCGGTATAGGTAGCGTTGTGATTGTTGTGCCACAGATGGCTGTCGCCCGCTTCGCCCGCGACAAAGATGTCTTCGAATCCGTCACCATCGTAGTCGGCGATTGCGGCGCCGGAATTTCCGGCGTTGAAGTCAGGGAACGAGCCGCAGCCGGGAGGAAGCGTGGGCGCGGTGCGAGGCTGATCGACGCCCGACCCAGTCTTGTCCTTGAAAGTTGCGAGGAATCCCGAGGGTAGAGTCACGCGACTGAAGCTGTGACTATCGGTGGCAAGCACGGCGCCGGTGCTATCCAGCACATTCACCGTCATCGTGTAGGTGCCGGCTTTGGCGGAGAACTGGCTGGGAGTCACGGTGAGTGGAGTGATCACATTCGAGCCGGAGTTGAAATTTGTTAATCCGCCGGGCTTGATGATTTCGGTGGTGATGCCATCGGTCAGAGTAAGGATGCTCTGAGTCTGCATGCTGATGGCGGAAGCGCCGAGGTTGGCCACGACTGTTTCGAAATCGTAGGTGTAGCCGACTTGCCCGGTGTCGGGACCGCGTCCGCCGATGCTGGCGTAAACGCCGTTCGCAGGAACAGGCACAACCGTGACAGGCAACGTCTTCGTCATCACGATGTGCCCAGTGCTATCGAGGGTCACGGCCTGCAGGCTGAAAGCTCCTGTGGCGCTGGTGAAAGCGGAAGTGGTGAACGAACCGGGCGTGCCCAGTACCTGCCCCGGCTGCAGCGTCGGAGAGCTGGTCAGCAAATTGTAAGTATTACTGCTGGGATCAATCAAATTAACTTTGTCAGTGATCGTGATCGCAGTGGGCCCGGTGTTGGTCAACGTAATCTGATACTGCATAGGGACGCCGAGCGCAGCGTGGGGCGCGGTCAGCGTGTAGAACGTGAGCGTAACCAAATTCGCTTGCGCAGAAGCCATCTGCGGAACAAGAAGAGAAGCGAAGACAACGGCTGCTAGTAGTAGAGCAGAGGGGACACCAATTCTGGGCTTCATTCAAAACTCCTAATGGTAGTGCGCACGGCGTCGTCAGAAGGGGAGGGACGGCACAGGCAGACCATCGACAACGGCTCTGGGTTAACGAGTGTGTACTTCCAGTGCACCCGTGTCAAGATGAAAGAAATTGCATATCTCCGAAAATGAAGTCCAGAGCGGAGCTTCGAAGAAAGCGGAAACAGACTTCAAGAAAATTGACGCGACGCGCGCGGACAGGAGTTCCGCGCGCGTCGCGAGGAAAGTTTAGTGGCAGTTCTTGACGAGTTCTGAGGCAATCAGTTGCGCGCCATCCATCACGTCGGCAATTTTGTGAGGGCCATCGGCGACGCACTGGAACGAGTTCGTCGAGGTGATGGCGTTCTCCCAAAGAACGGCGAGCGCCGAACCTGATCCGAAGTCCTGAGCGCCAAAGATGAATTCCACCGGAGTCGTGTAGTTCAAGACCGACTTGCTGTCGGAGGAAAGAATACTGTCGGCCAACCAGGTCGAAGTCTGCGGAGTGGCGCTGGGGTTCGAGCAATTGGTATTCCCGTAGGCAGGATCGAGAAACATGTTGGCGTCGGTGCCATAACAGGTGCCCTGTACTCCCGCGCACTTCGTGGTTTGCATGGTCTGTTGGCTGCAGCGGCATCCGTCGGCGATATTGGTGAAGGGTGGTCCGCTGGTCGGCAAGACAAAGTCAAAGATGGAATCTTCACCAAAGCGCGCCAGAGCGTAAGCAATGACGCCCGCACCTCCGCTGTTGCCAGTCGCGCAGAAGGCAGTGTTTGACGGATGGATCGTGGTGTTGTCGTGCACCCATTTCGCCAGGGTCGCCCAGCGGCAAGAGAGCAAGAGCGGGCCGCCCGGACCATCGAGCCATCCGGTGTTCCCAATCGCGGTATCGTTGAAGTCTGTCTGCACAGCGGTAAAGCCGGCTTGAACAATGTTGTTGATGGCAACATTTCCGAACATGAACTGATCTTCGTAAAGTTGATTGCCGCCGCCGCCGGTGGTGTAAATCACTGTCCCAACCGATGTGCCGGTAGGATTGGTGATTTTGATATCGGCGGTATAACTGGCTACGCTGGGGCACGAGATGGTCACCGCGTAGCAAGCCGAGCCGACGACGCCCGCCGTTGAAGTCGGACATGACGGCACTGGGGTCCCGGTGGCAGTACCCAACTGATTAGGAGCACCCGAGGGAGGAGTGGTGGCCTTGGAAGAGGATCCTCCTCCGCAAGCAACCAACAGTGCGGCAGTGCCCAGCAGGACCGCGAAAGCCAGCAGAAACCCGGCGCGAACCAGCTGCACACGGGCTATGGATCGATTTCTAGACATGGGGGAGCGTCTCCGTCAGACTATTCGTTCCTATGAACCCGTTTTGCGAGTGAATGTTGTCCCGGGAACCAACAAACCAACCTGGGAAGCTTACCCGAAGGGGGAGTTCTGTGCGATTCTCTTGCATTTTTAAAGGCATTTTTGTACGGGGCTGAGGGTTCTTCCTGTGACGGTCTCAGGTGTGAGTGGACCCGAATTGCCCCTTCTATCAAGGGATCTGGACGCTCCAGCCGGATAGAGAAGTCTTACTCCGAGTCATCCGACCGCTCGCGCAGACGCGCGAATGGGTGCATTATCCCAACTGCTTCTCCGGAAGCCGATTCGCCTGTGACTGACGGCACCATACCCTGTTTATAGTTTATGCAAAAAGTTGCGGTAAGTTGCGGACAGAGATTCACACAGGAGTCGCGAGAGCTTGCAAACGGTTTACATTACAACAGCTTGCACGGTGGTGATGGAGGAGGCGCCAATCCCGATAATGGCAGCCTGCTTGCTCCATGACCGGGGTGACCGGCCGTAAGTCCGCGGTACACAAGCCGTTTTAGATGTGAGTTCTCCAGTCTGGCAGAGTGAAGGTGCCGCCGTCGCGTTGGCATGCTCGGTCAGCATTTAGTCGAAAGCGCAGGGGCAGATTCTTCCTGAGCAGCGTGGGCACTCAGGAGGCAGCCAAGAATTGAAACTGAGTAAAGGTGACCGGCATTTGGGTTCGTGCTGTGGCACTTTTTTCAGAGGACGTTCATAAGAATTCTCAGGAGAAATGACCGATGAGACTGAGCAGTTTATTCCGCATCGGAATGTCGCTTTTGTTGCTGGCCGCGCTGAGCCTCGCGCAGCAGCCACCCGCGGGGAATGGTCCGCAAAACGGATTGCAAAATTCCGCAATGACGAATGGCGCGATGCCGGCGAACGCGCAGAGTGGGGCACAGAACGCGGCCAACAGCGCCATGAGCGGTTCCGATCAGCCCGCCGCGCCCGCCACGAGCCAACCGTCGATGAACAACGGCGGACAACAAGGATCGGTGCCGCAACTACAGACCCGCGATCCGCGCTACCGCATCAACAAGACCGACGTCCTGAGTGTGAACTTCCTCTTCACTCCTGAATACGACCAGAACTTGCAAGTTCAGCCTGACGGCTATGTGATCCCGCGCGGCATTCAGCAGATTCACGCGGAAGGCATGACCCTTCCCGAATTCACCGAAGCCTTGCAACAGTACTACGGCAAGATTCTGCACGAACCGGTTATCACGGTACTGCCGACCAACGTGGTTCCCGCGTACTTCATCGCGGGCGGCGAAGTGCACAATCCCGGACGCTACACGTTCCAGGGTGACACCACCATTGCGCAGGCCATCGTGCTCGCGGGAGGCTTCACTTCGTATGCCAAACACTCCCAGGTGATTCTGTTCCGCCGCATGAACAACGAGTGGGTTGAGGGACGCCGCGTGGATCTCAAGAAAATGTTCAATTCGGCGAATCTCTCCGAAGACATTCATCTTGAGCCGGGCGACATGATTTACGTCCCCAAGAACGTGATCTCCAAGGTTCAGACCTGGCTGTTACCGGAAGCTGACTTCGTGAAGTTCGGCTTCTTCGGCAATATTCCTCTGAAGTAACACAGCGCAGCGGAGAAAAACATGGAAGAACAGCACAGCAACGGTCATAACGGAAACGGAAACGGCCACAACGGTAATGGCAATGGCAACGGCAATGGCAACGCCTTCAACGGAGCGAAGCCGCCCTCTACCATCGTGAAAGATTTCGTGGCGATCATGTTCCGCCGCCGCGACCTGATGCGGAAGGTTTTCTTGTGGACCGCCCTCGGAACACTGATCGCAGTGTTCTTCTTCGGGGTGATTTACGAGTCGGACATGGAAATCATGGTCCGCAGCGACATGGTCGAAGCCGCGGTCACTCCAGATACTAACGACCGTACGACCTCCAACGATCTGACCATGGCGATCAACAGCGAAGTCGAGTTGCTGATGAGCCAGGACGTGCTGCGCGAAGTGGTGACCCGCTGCCCGATGCTGGTGGAAGGGACTTCCCTGCCGTCGCGGATGGCGCGCAAGGTGACGTCGCTGATCCCCGGCTACGAAGAAACCAAGTTTCCCGATGCGGTGAAAAAGCTGGCGTCGAAGCTGGAAGTCACGGCGGTGAAGGATGCGAGCAACATCACCGTTACTTACACTTCGACCGATCCGGTGAAGTCGGGTTGCGTGATGGCGAGCCTGGCCGACGTTTATATGAGCAAGCGCAACGACGTCAACCGGCCTCCGAAGCTCTACGACTTTTTCGCGCAGCAGACGGAAAACTATCGCAAGCGTCTGATGGCGGCCGAGCAGAAACTACTTGATTTCGCCAGCCAGCAGGACGCGGTGATGGCGGGTACGCAGGCGCAGATCGCGGTCACGCAAGGCAGCCAGTTCCTGGCCTCGCTGCGTAACACTGAACAACAGATCAAACAGACCAAAGAACAGATCGCGGCTTTAGAGGCGCAGCAATCGGCGGTGCCGGCAAGAATTGAAACTGCCGATAAAGCGGCCGAGAACATCAACCTGCTCTCGAACCTGAAGAACACGTTGAACATCTTGCAGAACACCAAGACCGATTACATGTTCCGCTACGATCCCAACTACCGCCTGGTGCAGGACGTCGAAAAGCAGATCGAACAGACCAACGAAATGGTCGCGAAGCAAGCGAACGAGCCCACGCGCGAATGGACGACTGACAACAACCCAACCTATCAGTGGGTAGTCGCACAGTTGACGCAGTCGCACACCACTCTTCCCAGCTTGCAGGCCGAAGCCAAAGCGATTGCCGCTTCGGTGAAGACTTACCACGACGAAGCACAGGCCTATAACAAGAAGAGCGTCACGCAAGACGATCTAACACGCGAAGTAAAGGCCGAAGAGGGCAACTATCTGCTTTATCTGGCGAAGCGCGAGCAGGCCCGTATTTCCGACATGCTCGACAACCGCCGCATTCAGAACGTGACCTTCGATGAAAGCCCGACGTGGCCGGCGATACCCGCCTTCTCGCCGCTGCTTCTGGTTTCGCTGAGTTTCGTGCTGGCTGCATTCCTGGCCATCGGAACGGGACTCACCGTCGATTATCTGGATCCGTCATTCCGCACTCCAGACGAGGTCAAGGACTACCTCGATATTCCTGTGTTCGCTTCGATTCCCGCCAACGGTCACGAAGAGCCCGCGGGTACGCCGAAGAACGGACACTGAGCAGTTTCACGACGAGCACCAGGGGGAGGACACGTTGAGTAAGGCTTTCGAACTACTGCAGAGTGTTGAAATGGAGCGGGGGACCGGCGTGGGTCCCGTGCCCGTAAACCGGGTTCGTCCCAGCGTCATAGGCCAGGAAGAGATTACGCGCCTGATTCAGCGCGTGTTTCGAGTTCCGGATGCTCCGCGATCGGTTCTGTTCGCGGGCATCGATCCGGGCGATGGCTGCACTTCCGTTTGCGCCGCGACAGCTGAGAATCTGGCGTCTACCACGCGGGGATCCGTCTGTGTGGTGGACGCGAACCTGCGTAACCCTTCCCTTCACCGGTACTTTGAAATCGGGAACAGCACGGGACTGGCGGAGGCTCTTATCGAGCCCGGAACGATTCACAACTTCGCCCAACACATCTCGGGCACCAACCTGTGGGTGCTGCCCAGCGGATCTGGAATTGCCAGCGCCCAAGGTCAGCTTGGCTCCGATGCGATGCGCGCGAGAATGGCCGAACTGAACCAGTCTTTCGATCAAGTGCTGGTGGATTCTCCGGCTCTGAATCGCGCCTCCGACGCCCTATCGCTCGGGCGGCTGGTGGACGGCATGTTGCTGGTGTTGCAATCGAACGCGACGCGGCGGGAAACGGCGCGTACGGTCATCGCGGGCATTCGCAATGCGAATGTGAATTTGCTGGGTGCTGTGCTGAACAAGCGCACTTTCCCCATTCCACAGAATTTGTACGACCGTTTGTAACGGTTTAAGTTTCGGACCCCCCAACAGGACCAGCCTGTAAAGCTGGCAGTCAAGGAACTAACGCAGGACCTAAATGGGACTGAGAGGGCGGAGCTGTGCAGACTGAGTGCGTTACGGATCGTCAACAAGCGCCGGTAAGTATAGAACGGCCCCGTTGGTATGCCGTGCAGACGCGATCCCGTCACGAAAAGAAAGCCGCGGCTGAACTTCGCGACAAAGGAATCTACTGCTTCCTGCCTCTCGCCACACAGATTCATCACTGGAGCGATCGCGATAAGGAAGTCGAAGTCCCACTGTTTCCCGGCTATCTGTTCGTCAATACGCTCACCGTTCCCGAACTACGAGTTTCGATTCTGCGCACCACCGGCATTTCGAGTTTTGTGGGGAACCAGGGAAAAGGCACACCGATCCCCGACAAACAGATTGAGGCGGTACAGGCGCTAGTGAACCAGCGAGTGCCGATAACGGCGCATCCTTTCTTGAGCGTGAATCAAAAAGTTCGCATCCGCGGTGGGTCGTTGGATGGCGTCGAGGGTGTTCTGGTGGGCGTGAACCCCGATCTGAGCCTGGTGGTTTCCGTCGACTTGATTCAGCGGGCGGTTGCAATCAGGGTTTCCGGATACGAAGTGGAAGCCGCATAGCACCAGCGGTTAAGTTTTGTTTGGCCAATCTGCAATACCAAAACGAGTCCCAGAGTTCTGAGGGTCCCAGGTGAAAATGGCGAGCCAGAAAAAAGCGATCAAGATTGCAGTCTTGGGAATGGGCCACGTGGGGTTGCCAACTGCGTTGGGCCTGGCCGAATTGGGTTGGCAGGTAATCGGCGCGGACGACGACGCCAGCAAGGTGAAAGTGCTGCAGGATGGCAAAGTCACTTTCTACGAGCCCGAGATGCAACCTCTGCTGACCAAGCATCTGGGCAAGGGTTTCCAGGTAACCAGCGATGTGGGCAAAGCGGTGGCGGACGCGACCGTGCTTTTCGTTTGCGTGGGAACTCCGCAAGGCGAGAGCGGCAAAGCCGATCTCAGCCAGGTGGAAGCGATCGCCCGCACGGTGGCGGCGAACCTGAACGGATACAAGCTGATCGTCGAGAAGAGCACGGTTCCGGCGATCACCGCACAATGGATCAAGCGCACCGTGGTTCGTCACGCGCGCGTCAGTCCGAACGGCCATACCAACGGGAATGGTAAAAAAAAGCCGGCGACGCTGAATGCGCTGCCTGAGTTTGACGTTGCGTCGAACCCGGAGTTCCTGCAAGAAGGCCGCGCGATTGAAAACTTCTTTCATCCCGATCGCATCGTGATCGGCGTCGATTCCGAACGCGCTCGCAAGCTTCTCGAAACCATTTACGGCCCGCTGCAATGTCCCATCGTGGTAACCAATCCCACAACCGCTGAACTGATCAAACACGCCGCCAACGCGTTCCTTTCGACAAAAATCTCATTTATCAATATGGTGTCGGACATTTGCGAAGCGGTGGGAGCGGACGTCGACAGTGTGGCGCGAGGCATTGGACTCGATCCCCGCATCGGAACGCAATTCCTCTCTGCCGGAATCGGATTCGGCGGTTATTGCTTCCCAAAAGATCTGCGCGCGTTCCTTCACCTTGGCGAAGAACATGGCGCCGACACTTCCCTGCTCCGCGAAGTCGAGCGCATCAATCACCATCGCATCGAGATCTACTTGAACAAAGTGCGCAAGGCGCTTTGGATCGTCTCAGGCAAAACCATTGCTGTGCTGGGTCTGGCATTCAAGCCCAAGACGGACGACATTCGCGAAGCTCCGAGCCTCAAGGTGATCGAAGCCCTGATGCGGGATGGCGCTTCCCTGCGGTTGTACGATCCCGAGGCGATGCCGAATACGCAGCGTGAACTTCCCGAGCAACCTGGGCGCGTGACTTACTGCAAATCGGCCTACGAAGCGGCCCGCGGCGCGCATGCTGTGCTGGTGCTGACCGAGTGGGATGAATTCCGCAAGCTTGACTTAAAGAAGATGCGCGAAGCGATGGCAATGCCCATCGTCGTGGACGGCCGGAACATCTATCGGGCGGAAGCAGTGCGAAAAAGCGGGACTCGAGTACATCAGCATGGGACGCCGAAACGGCGAACCCCATGTTCAAGCTATTCCTCCGGCGCAGAGCACGACGCGCCGGCGCACCGCGGCCATTGCCGCAACGCGTTAACCCAGTTCGTCTCCAATGCAATCTGCTGTTCAGTAGGACGTACTCACCAAAGAGGTGACCTCCTGTGGGCACGATTCGTCGACGGATCCTCGTCAATTTGTTTAAGTTCTTCGACCTGGCGCTAATGGTGTGCGCGTTCGCGCTCGCCACCCTGCCGGTGTTGCGGGAACACGGCGGCATGTCGTTCACGCAGTTTCTGTCAATGCGGGTAAAGGTCGGGAATCTTGCGTTATTCCTGGCGTTTCTTGTCATCTGGCACGTCATTTTTTCGGCTTTTGGTCTTTATCATTCGAAGCGGTTATCGTCGCGCGCTTCTGAACTTTTCGATGTAGTGAAGGCCAATACGACCGGGACCATCATCCTGGGAACCATGGCGGTGCTGTTTCACATCGACATGGTCAACAGTCTTTTCCTGCTGGTGTTCTGGGTACTGGTAACCGGGCCGGGAATTCTGAGCCGTTTGCTGCTGCGTTATTTCCTCGGACGTCTGCGCACGCATCACCGCAATTTGCGCTGCATCCTGATTGCGGGCACGAACCCGCGGGCCGTGGCCTTTGCGCGGAAACTCGAGGCCAAGCCGGAATTGGGATATCGCATCGTCGGCTTCGTCGATGAAGAGTGGGCCGGAACTGAGGAATTCCGCAAGACGGGCTATCCACTTACCGGAGGATTTGAAGATCTGACGAATTTGTTACGGCAGAGCGTGGTCGATGAAGTTGTCATGGGATTGCCGGTGAAGTCCTGCTACTTCCAGGCGGCGCGCATTACCGCCATGTGCGAAGAGCAAGGAATTATCGTGCGCTTCCCGTCGAGCATTTTCGATCTGAAACTGGCGCGTACCAAGGCGGAGGATTTCGCCGGCGATTCGGTCATCACCATGTCGTCGACTGGGGCCCACGAAGACTGGCCTGCCATCGTCAAGCGGACAATGGACTTTGTTCTGTCGGCTATGTTGCTGATCGGGCTGTCTCCCCTGCTGCTGGTGACGGCGTTGATGATCAAGCTGACTTCGCCCGGACCTGTGTTTTTCCGGCAGCGGCGTCTGGGAACGAACAAGCGCATCTTCGAGATCTACAAATTCCGCACGATGGTTGTGGACGCCGAACAGAGAATGAAGGAACTGGAAAAGCTCAACGAAGCGCAGGGCCCGGTGTTCAAGATCAAGAACGATCCGCGCATCACGCCCATCGGAAAGTTTCTGCGTAAGACCAGCATTGACGAACTGCCGCAGCTACTGAACGTCCTGAGCGGCGAGATGAGCCTGGTGGGGCCGCGGCCCTTGCCTGTGCGCGACTACGAGGGCTTCGATAAAGACTGGCAGCGGCGGCGTTTCAGTGTGCGTCCCGGCATTACGTGCCTGTGGCAGATTAATGGTCGCAGTTCCATCCCCTTTGAACAATGGATGGAGTTGGACATGCAATACATCGATAAGTGGTCGCTTTGGTTGGACGTGAAGATTTTGTACCGGACCATTCCGGCGGTACTAAAAGGATCTGGAGCGGCCTAGGGCTTGTACCTGCGCGTTTCCAGAACTCTTTCGTCTGCCCCGACGAAGTGATTCTCCCCGCCGCGAGCTTGTATTTGCTTTATTGGCCGCGCGCCCCGAAGTATCCCCTCAGAAATTCCTTCGGGCCCTTGAGTTGGACGGGTGTGGTCGAACTGTTCTCGTTTTCAGAATTGCCTGGGACGAACACTATGGTTTCAAGATTCCGGCGGATACGGCACAAGATCATGCGAACCAAGGTTCGCGCGCCGCTTATTTGGCTGCGACACCGCGGCCTCGACGAGAGCGATGTTTTCCTCGCTTCCTACCCAAGGTCGGGAAATACGTGGACGCGTTTTCTGTTGACGGAAGTGTTGGCCAAAGAGTCGGCCAGCTTCGACAACATCAATTTCGTGATTCCCGAGATGGGGATTCAGGCGCGGGCGACGTTGGAACTGCCAAGCGGTGGACGCCTTATCAAAACGCATGAACCGTACCGCAAAGAGTACAAGCGGGCGGTCTACTTGATTCGCGATTTTCGCGACGTGGTGCTATCGCAGTACGCGCGTGAGCGTGAGTTGGGTTTGTACCAGACGAACTTCGACGAATATGTAGCGGCGTACCTCGAAGGCCGTCTGAGCGGATTCGGAGCCTGGCAGGAGCACCTGCCGACGTGGCTTGATTCGCCACTGGCGCGGAACGGCAACCTGCTGATCATCAAGTTCGAAGAGATGCGTAAGAATCCCGAACCGGCAATCGCCAAGATCGTCGACTTCCTGGGAGTTCCGGTGAGTCTCGATCGGATTCGAGAAGCGATCGCCAATAACTCGGTCGAGAGGATGCAGGCAAAAGAAAAAGCCTCGAAAACCTTGGTGAAGAGCAAAGGCGAAGAAGGCCGCTTTGTTCGCAAAGGGGCCGTGGCCGGATGGCGCGAGAAGTTCAGCGAAGCGCAGTTGCGGTTGGTGGATCAACAAGCCGGAGGGGTGCTGCAGAGAATGGGCTACCCGCTGGCGTTTCCGCCGGAAGTCAACGTGAGCGAATTCGCAACCGCGTAAGAGGACGTCATGGCACAGGCGATACGACAAAACGCGATGGCAGTATCCTCGCGCTCTCCGTGGCGGAGTATGCGCCGCACGGTTGGAAGTTGGGTGGCATATCTGGTGAGTTGGTACCGGTACTAGGAACCTTTAGGTTCAGGAAATCAAGCGATGCTCAAGCGACTTCGTTATCAACTTTCCAAAAGCAGCCTGCGCGTCCCACTGGTATGGGCGCGGCACCGCGGCGTGAAAGATCAGGATGTGTTTGTGGCGTCCTATCCGCGCTCGGGGAGCACGTGGTTGCGCTTCCTGTTATTCGAGACTCTCACCAGGAACGACGCCGGGTTCGACAATGTGAACCGCATGCTTCCCGATGTTGGCATGCACGCCGATGCGACCCCTCTTCTACCCAATCAAGGCCGGCTGATCAAAACCCATGAGCCCTTCCGTCCTGCTTACAAGCGGGCCGTCTACGTGGTGCGCGATGTTCGTGACGTGGTGCTTTCCGAGTACGCCTACCAAAACGCGCTGGGACGGATCGGTGGCACGTTTGATGACTATCTGACGGACTTTCTGAACGGCACCGCGACCGGTTATGGCTCGTGGCAGGAACACGTGCGGGGATGGATAGACTCTCCCCTGGCGAATAACGGGAACCTGCTGGTAGTGCGCTACCGCGATCTGCGCAAGGACACGCAAACCTATCTGCAGCGCATCGTGAACTTCCTGGGAGTCGACGTGGACCGCCAGATGATCGTGAAGGCGATTCAGAACAACGAATTCCAGAAAATGCGGGCCAAGGAAGACAAGAGCCCGCAGCTCGGGAAGTCCGCCGAAGGAGAGAAACGCTTTGTGCGGAAGGGCACGGTGGGCGGCTGGAGAGAGCAACTCACCCCCGAGCAGTTACTAAGAATCGAAGAGAAGACAGGTAAAATGCTGGCTCGCCTGAATTACGAGTCTGGCGTTGAAGATCTCAGCCTGACGCCGAACGCCGCCAGCGCAGACTAGCAAGAAGGTTTTTGGGCCCCAGAAGGAGTTCATCGTAGTGGCATATCAACGTAACAATTACGGAACGCGCGCCAACAACGGCATATGGGATTCGGCTTTGCCGATGCTGGGCTTCGCTCTGCTCGGACTCGCTGGCGGCACGGTCTTGATGGCCATCGTCTCGATCGCCCACAAGCATAGCCACAAGTATTGGGATGTCGCCGTGTTCGCGATGTTCGTGGTGGTTCCGCCGATCGTCTTCTACTTCGGAAAATCGTTCAAGCAAGCGCTGCAAGGCGGCCTCGTACTGGTGAAGAACCTCTACTGGTATCACTGGCTGTGGCTGCTGATCTTCCTCAGCATGCAGACCTGGCGCAAGCGCGATATCAGTGAAATCAAGGCCGCCCCGGTAGACACGTTCGCAGCCGTCCGCTTGATTCTGGTAACTGTCGTGGGCTGCATTCTGCTGTTCCGCTTGTTCACGCGCCGCACGGAATTCCTGAGTTCCTGGATTCGCGGCATTCCCGGTCTCCTGATGTTGTTCGTGCTCGCAGTGCTGACTTCGACCACCTGGTCGATCTACTGGCAGTGGACGCTCTATAAAGGTTGCGAATACGCGGTCGACGTAGCCCTGCTGGCGGCGGTGATCGCAGCCATACACAGTCCGGAAGAATTCAAGAGTCTGTTCGACTGGACCTGGAGTTGGATTGGCGTCCTGCTGGGCATGTGCTGGTTAGGAGCGCTTCTGTGGCCCGATATCGCACTCAGCCACAACCTGGAAACCGGCGGGTCGGCGACGGGACCGATCGCGGTTCAGATCAGCGGCGTGTTTCCCGACGTATCGGCAAACCGCGTGGGAGAATACGCGGCCATTATTTGCGCTGTTTCCCTCGTGAGGCTTCTCCCGGTGAAAGGGTTCAAGCGGGTCTTTTCGACCTGGTACACGTGGGTTTTCCTGGCCGCATTCATCACCATGGTGTTTGCGCAGACGCGCTCAGCTACCGGCGGATTTCTTGTTGCTCTCGTCCTGATCTTTTGGCTCTCGGGCCGCTTTAAACATGGGGTCGCGATCGTGCTGCTCGGAGTGGTGCTGATTCTGGTGACAGGTTCGGGCGGCGTACTGATCGACTACATGCGACGCGGTCAATCTGCGCAGGAAATGGAAGGCCTCACCGGACGCTTGCAGTGGTGGGCGCTGGCGTGGAAGAAATATCAGGATGCGCCCTTCACCGGATTTGGCGCATATGCCGCCGGACGATTCCTGGTTATGGGCGCGATCGGAAACAACATCGCCAGCATGCACAGCGATTGGGTGGAAACGCTGGTGGGCTGCGGCTTCTGGGGCTTGGGACCACTCTTGCTCACGCTGGGTGTTGCGTGGTGGTATCTCTTACGATTCGTTCTCGATCCAGCGCGATCTCCGCTGGAACGACAATTAGCTTTGGAAGCGATCGCGGTGCTGATGATCGCAACCCTCCGTACCGTATTCAGCACCGACTTAACCTGGCACGCACCCTTGCAGTTCTGGGTGCCCTTGGGATACGCGGAGTTCATGCGCCGCCGATATGCGGTGCGCCTGCGCTATGCGCCATATCCGAGGCTGGAGCGGGCCAGTTCCCTCAGTTAGTTTGACTTCGTTACATCTCTAAAACAGGAGAGGTTATGGGATTCATTCAAGTAGCGCAGCGGCGTTTTGGAATTGCGGGCGAATTGATTTCCTTTTTCGCGCGCAACAAGCGCTGGTGGATGCTGCCGATGATCTTCGTCGTTCTGTTGCTCGGGGTGCTGTTGATCCTGGCGCAGAGCTCAGTCATCGCACCGTTCATTTACACCTTGTTCTAGACCGGGGACGATCCCAGGGAGTTTCGTTAGTTGCCTACCGAGAGAAAAACTTACGCGGAGCCAGAGCCGGCGGCAACCATTGCGCCGGCGCGGACAGAGTCATCGCCCGTCAGGTTCGTACTGTTCATCGTGGCGCTGCTCGCGGTCATCTTCAACCGCCGCATCGCTCCGACGATTCATTACGACTGGCTGAACTTCATCCCGCTGCTTGGCATGCTGTATCTGTGCTACAGCGTGGTTGCTCTCGGCAAGACTCTGGGAAATATTCCCTTCATCCGCAGACGGCTTGATGCGGAAGGCAAACCGAATAAGCCGTTCGGGACTTTCCTGGTCTCGCCGCAATTTCGCTCGCTGGTGTTGATCCTGTTCCTCGTGATCACCGCCGAGTTCGGCCTGCGCATGATGAGCTATCACCGCGCCCTGCTCTATGAGCGGCAAGGCGATCTGCTTTTCACGCCCGTGCCCAATCAGGAGTACACCGAGAAAGTTTCGCTCACGAATTCGAAAATCGATGAACTTGGGTTGCGCGGCGGCCCGGTCGATTTGAGCGGAAGCACTAAGAAGATCCTCGCACTCGGCGACTCGATCACCTACGGATATGGCGTCGATGACGAGCACACCTATCCGGCCCGCCTGCAAATGGATTTAGACAGCAAGTATCCCGGCCAGTACCTTGTACTGAATGGCGGCGTGGATGCCTACCCGGTGAGCTTTGAGCATCAGAAGTTTCTTTACCTGTGGCAGAAGGGCGTGCATCCCGACCTCGTGATCGTGGGATACAGCTTCAACGAAGGCGGATTGGGACATCTGGTCTCGAGCGATGCCAAGACCAAAGATCAGTTCGCAGCCCGCGTGCGCTTCAAGAACGCACTGCGCAGCCTCGCTCTTTACAATTTAATCGTCGAGAACTGGGCGCGCCGCGATTACGACAAGATGAAGAAGTACATGGTGCCGGGGACGAACTTCACCACGCTTTCGCAGGAAGACGTGAACGTTCTCTACACCAAGCAACTCGACGACTTCGTCAAAGATCTGCAGGCTCACAACGTAAAGCCGGTCTTCCTGCTGTTCTGCGGATATGACAGCCGCATCGGCAACTATGACGATTCCGGTCCCTTCCAAAAATTGTTCAGCGACTACGCGCACAAGAACAATGTCGCGATCTTCCGAAGCAAAGAGGCATTGCTGAAGGGTGAGAGTCCGGACGCAAATCTGCGACCTTACTTTCAAGACCCTTCGCACATGAAGCCCCCGGGAACACAGAAGGTCGCCGACATGTTGACCGATTCCCTGCCGGGTTTGCTCCCTTCGACCGAACAGACGACGGCAGCGGCGCATTAATTTCCGAAACACTCCCCTCACCCTGAGAAAGACGCATGGTGGTTTCGTAATGACTTTTAGTTCGCGATGGATCACAGTTGGAGGCTCGTTTTTGCTGCTCGTTTTTAGCAGCGTTCTGTTCGGCGCCGCGTCCGGTAAAGAAGTAGTGGTGCAGCCGGGCGATGACGTTCAGTCTCTGGTGAACAGCAATCCGGCGGGTACGACATTTCACTTCAAAGCGGGCTTGTATCGCGGCGTTTCCATTACCCCCAAAGACCGCGACGTGTTTCAGGGTGACACCGGAGCGATCCTAAACGGATCGCAGGTTCTCAAGTTTCAGCGGCGCGGGCAGTACTGGGTTGCGTCCGGCCAGACGAATCCCGACCAGGAAGCGATCATGCGTCAGGGGTTGCCGGTGCAAGTGCCCGGTGGCGGTCCCGGTGGGCAAGGGGGACAAGGCGGTCCGCGCGGCCAGAGCCAAGGACAGGGTGGAGGTCGCGGAGGCTTCGGTGGCCGTGGGCCATTCGGCTTTCCGGCCGGCGGCGGAGGCCAACGTCGTCAAGGTGGCGGCGGAGGTGGCAACCAGGGTGGCGCGCAGAAGGAGTATCGCGGCCGCTGCCAGCCGGAATATCCTCTCTGCATTTTTCCTGAAGATGTCTTCGTCGATGACTTGCCGATCGTGCGAGTCCAGCATCAGGAAGAGCTCGGGCCGGGGCGGTGGTGGTCCGATTCAAGTGCCGGCGAAATCTATGTTGCCGACGATCCCACTGGAAAGAAGGTTGAACTCGGAGCCACTCGGAAGGCATTTTCAGGTGACTCGCGCGACGTTACGATTCGTGGACTGGTCATCGAGAAATACGCGCAGCCCGCGGGCGAAGCCGCCATCGATGGCAAGAACGCCGAGAACTGGGTAGTCGATCAGAACGAGATTCGCTGGAATCATGCTGTTGGAATTCGCGCCGGAAGTGGATGGAAAATCCTCAACAACAAGACCCATCACAACGGCGATTGTGGCATGGGCGGCAGCGGGAAAGACATTCTGGTCGAAGGCAATGAGACCTACAACAACAACTACGCGGGATACTGGCCGGGCTGGGAAGCGGGCGGCGCCAAGTTTGTTCTGACGGAAAATCTCGTCGTGCGGAATAACTTCTCGCACGACAACATCGGTCCTGGATTGTGGACCGACATTAATAACAAGAACGTTCTCTACGAGGGCAACCGGCTCACAAACAATACGGAAGGCATCTTCCACGAGATCAGTTTCAAGGCGGTCATTCGCAACAACAACATCTGGAACGACGGCAATAATACATACGGCCATCACGATGGAGATGCGGGCATCCTGGTGGCCGAATCCCGCGACGTGGAAGTTTACGGAAATACCGTGACCAACTGCCGGGCCGGCATTCTAGGACGCCAACTGAACCGCACGCAGGACGCGCAGATGTATCACATGTCGGAGCCGTACGAGATTCACAATCTCTACGTGCATGACAACGTGGTGACGCAAGACCAAGGAATTGCGCTCGGCATTCTCAAGCCAGCACCTCACGTCAGCGATGACGTCTTCGGCAAGTGGAACAACCGGTTCGCGAATAACACGGTGAAGCTGGGCGATGCGAACGCCAAGGCTTTCCAGTGGAATAACGACCGCTACACGCAAAGTGAATTCGAAAAAATAATGAAGGAGCGCTAGAGCCCCGGACCCCCCGTTTGTCGTTCTAGAACTCCTATGCCACAACAAAGAGTAGTTGTCACAACAAGTTGGGATGACGGCGACCGTGCCGATTTAAAGCTTGCCGACCTGCTGCATTTACGCGGCGTGCCGGGAACTTTATACGTCCCTGTGAAGCCCTACCTTGGTCGTCCCGCTCTGAGCCGGAACGAGCTGCGTATGCTATCGGACGCAGGTTTCGAGATCGGCGCTCATGGTGTGGATCACGAGCATATGCCCAGCCTGTCTCGGGAACAGACTCTAACCGTGGTGCGCGAGTGCAAGAACCAGCTCGAGTCCATGGTGGGACAACCAGTCCGCATGTTCTGCTATCCCGGCGGGCACTTCACCCCCACCACGGTGCGTTGTCTTGCCGACACCGGATATTTCGGCGCCCGCACAACACGCATGCTTGCGACTCGCTCCAGCTTCGATCGATTTCAGATGCCGACCACGGTTCAGGCGTATCCGCACAGTGGGTTCACCTATCTGAAGAACACGGTCAAGGCGAAACGCCCGGCGCGTCTGTACAATTACGCGATTGGCGGACGCTCCGGCTGGGTGGAACTGGGCAAGCGCCTTTTCGACCGCGTGCTTCGCGAAGGCGGAGTTTGGCATCTGTATGGTCACTCCTGGGAACTGGAAGATCACCGCCTGTGGGATGGTCTATCAGAACTGATGGATTACGTCAGCGGGCGCGAGGGGGTTCTTTATCTTACCAATGGCGATGCGTTAGCCATGCTTCAGCCCGGCATCGATGCGATTCGAGAGAGAATGCAGTCCCGTGAAAATACTCCTAGTTCACAACAAGTACCAACAGCCGGGAGGTGAAGACGTCGTTTTCGAGCAGGAGCGCAAACTTCTCGAAAGCGCGGGACACGAGGTGGCGGCTTATTGCCGCACCAACGACGAGATTAAGAATTACTCGGGATTCAAGCGGCTGACGCTGATCAAGAATACGATCTCTTCTGACGACAGCCGGCGCCAGGTTCTGGAGGTGTTGCAGCGGGAAGAACCGGAGCTGGTTCACATCCACAACACCTTCATGATGATCTCGCCGAGCATTTATTCGGCGTGCCGCGAAGCTGGGGTTCCCGTTGTACAGACGTTACACAACTACCGGCTGCTTTGTCCGGCGGCAAATTTCTTCCGTGACGGACACGTTTGCGAAGAGTGTGAAGAACACGGCGTTTGGCGCGGGGTTCGATACGGGTGTTACCGCGGATCGCGCGTGGCTACCGCAACCGTGGCGGCGATGCTGACCGTACACCGGCAACAGCATACGTATACCAAATCGATCGACCGCTTTATCGCTCTCAGTAACTTTGCCCGCAGCAAGTTCATCGCAGGCGGGTTGCCGGGAGAGCGGATTAAAGTCAAACCGAATTTCGTCGATCCTGATCCGGGCGAGCGCACGCAAGGCGGTGGTTACGCGGTGTTCGTCGGACGTCTCTCGGAAGAAAAGGGTCTCGAGACGCTGGTCACCGCGTGGGCTCAGTTGCGAAATCGGGTTCCGCTGGTGATGGTGGGCGATGGTCCCGTGGGTCCGGGCCTTAGGAAGCTGGCGCAGGAAAAAGGCATCACCAGCATTGATTTTCGCGGAAGATTGCCGCGGAACGAAGCGCAGGAAATTGTCAAGGGATCGAGTTTCATGATCCTGCCCAGCGAGTGTTACGAGAATTTCCCCATGGGCATGGTGGAAGCCTTCGCCTGCGGCGTTCCGGTGATTGCTTCCCGGTTGGGCGCGTTGCACGAGTTGGTCGACGACGGACGTACAGGATTGCACTTCACTCCCGGATCCCCCCAGGAGCTTGCGGAAAAGGTAGAGTGGGCTTGGTCGCATCCCGAGCGCTTGCGTGAGATGGGAAAAGAAGCACGACGGGAATTTGAGAATCGATACACCGCTGAGAAAAATTACGCGATGCTGATGAACATCTACAAAAGCGTGATTGCTCAACCGCAAGAGGTGACGGCATGAGCACGCTGGCAGTGAATCCGGTAGCGTCGTTCAAGTTGCTGGGCGTGCGCGTGCATGCGGTGCAGATTCCCGACGCCGTGGCCGAGATGGAGCGCTGGATCGAAGAAAAGCAAGGCTGCCACTACGTCGCTGTCACCGGGATGCACGGCGTGATGGAAGCGCAACAGGATTCCCGCTTCAAACAGATTCTGAATACGGCGGATCTGGTAGTGAGCGATGGCATGCCTTTAGTCTGGGCCGGACGCCAGCGTGGATACGACTCAATGAAGCGGCGGGTGTACGGTCCGGAATTGATGATGGCATTTTGCGAAGAAACCGCCGGCAAAGGATATCGGCACTATTTTTACGGCGGAGCCGAAGGCGTTCCCGACCACCTTGCCGAGACATTGAGCAATCGCTTCCCGGGATTTCAGGTAGCTGGGTGCTATTCCCCGCCCTTCCGCGCACTGACCCCTGAGGAAGACCGGGATATTGTCGAGAAGATTAATAGCTCCCGAGCCGACATTCTTTGGGTTGGGCTCAGCACTCCCAAGCAAGAGAAGTGGATGTATGAGCATCGCGAGAAGCTGAACGTCCCCGTCCTGATGGGGGTGGGAGCGGCTTTTGACCTGAATACCGGGCGGTTAACCCAGGCTCCGGCGTGGATGCGGGAGCACGGAATGGAATGGTTTTTCCGTCTAGTGATGGAACCACGACGTTTATGGCGGCGATATTTGGTGCTGGGTCCGAAGTTCGCCTGGAACGTTTCGCTTGAGATGCTGAAACTCAAGCAGTATCAATAACTTAGCGCAGTCCTTCAAAAACTCCTCCAAATGCAGTTGATTCCCGTTTTGGACAGTAAAGTGCACAGTTTGAAAATCTGGTAAGAACATCTTTCGGGGAAACTCAATGAAAACACAGAAGCGAGTCCTGGTTACGGGTGCAGGTGGGTTCATCGGACATCATCTGGTCAAGCGTCTCAAGGGCGATGGCCATTGGGTACGCGGGGTCGATATCAAGGAACCGCAGTATGAACCGAGCGCGGGCGACGAGTTCGACGTTCTCGACCTGCGGAGATCCGACGCTTGCCTGATGGCAACGCGCGGGGGTATCGACGAGGTATACAACTTGGCTGCCGACATGGGCGGCATCGGCTATATCACCGCCTCGCACGCCGACATTTCCCGCAACAATATTCTGATCAACGCGCAAATGCTCGACGCCAGCAAGCAGAACAGCGTAGGCCGCTTCCTGTTCTCGTCCTCGGCATGCGTTTATGCACAGGGCAAGCAGAAAAATCCCGACGTCACACCATTGCGTGAAGAAGACGCGTATCCTGCGGATCCCGAGCCTGGTTATGGCTGGGAGAAGCTGTTCGCCGAAGAGCTCTGCCGTTACTACTATCAGGACTTCAAATTCCCGACCCGCATCGTGCGTTTCCACAATGTGTACGGTCCTTTGGGAACCTACGACGGCGGCAAAGAGAAGGCGCCGGCGGCGATCTCTCGCAAGGTCGCACTGGTTGAAGACGGCGGCACGATTGAAGTCTGGGGCGACGGCGAGCAAACACGTACATTCATGTATGTCGATGATTGCTGCGAAGGCCTGGTGCGCCTGATGGCTTCCGACTACACGGAGCCGTTGAACCTGGGCACCGACGAACTGATTACGATCAATGGCCTCGTCGACATGGTGGCAGGGATCGCCGGCAAACGCGTGGTCAAAGCGCACAACCTGAGCGGACCGCAAGGCGTGCGCGGACGCAACAGCGACAACACTCGCCTGAATAAAGTATTGGGTTGGGAACCGTCGATCAAACTGCAAGAAGGATTGAAGATCACCTACGAGTGGATCGCCAACGAGCTGGGTGTATCACGCAAGCCTGTATCGGTTGCCGCTGACTGAGCGAGAGTCAGCGTGCAACCCTGTGGATGAAGACAAAATTCACCCGGAGAAACCTGTGTTTACGACAATCTGGAATGCGTTAAAACGTTTTTGGGCAGGCTGGACGAAGGTTGCGCACATCATCGGCAACTTTCAGGCTCGCGTGCTGTTGACCATTATGTACGCGGTTCTGGTCCTGCCTTTTGGGTTGGCGGTGCGGTGGTTTGGCGATCCGCTGCGAATCAAGACACCACCTGACAAGTGGCTGGATCACGCCGAAGAGAAGATGGACATGGAGTGGGCACACCGGCAGTAGCGTTGTACCGTTGCACTAGTCAACTCCCCCAGCCGAGGTTCCCGAGGGTTCATGCCAGTCGTAAGTGACGATCGTAAGGAAATGCCAACTGCAGAATCCGGGTCCTCGCGGACGCCAAGTTCGGTCACCAATTTTTTCGCGGTGATTGCGGTCACGGTGTTTCTTCTGATTGCGTTGGAACTGATTTCGTTCGTAGCCCTGCGAGCCTTACGGTCTTCGGTTTTTGAGGAGACCCCGGGGAAACGCATCCTGGCGGCTTATCAGGGTCAAAGTTGGGCGTCGGCGCTGGCTCGCGAGGAGAAGGCTTCCCGGCAGGTCTACGATTACAAGCCTTACATCGTTTGGCGCAGTCATCCGTTTCACGGCGAGACGTTGAACATCGATGAGAACGGAATGCGCCAAACGGACCATTCTCATTGCGATGCGAATCAGTTCACGATCTGGATGTTCGGGGGATCAACCATGCGAGGCAACGGTTCCCCGGACTGGGGGACGATTCCTTCGCAACTGGCGGCGATCTTCGAGAAGTCCGGTCAACCGGCTTGCGTGCGCAACTTCGGCGAAGGCGCCTGGGTCAGCACGCAGGAAGTCACGCAGTTGATGCTGGCGTTGAAGAGCGAATCGCGCAAGCCGAACATGGTGATCTTTTACGATGGCGCGAACGACACGTACGTTCCTTACCAATCTGGTAAAGCCGACGTGCACATGAACTACGACACCATCAGCAACCAGTTCGCGGGACAGCGAGCGCTGCGGGATGGCGGTTTCAGCTATCTGCTGCAGACCAATACCGTGCAACTGATGTTTTCGCTGGTGGCAAAATCAGCGGCACACAAAGGGGACCGGCCGGTTCCGAATAGCAATCTTGAAGGGCTGGCGAAGGCGTCTGTGGATAACTACTTCGCGAACATGGACACGGTGCAGGGTCTCGCCCATCAATACGGATTCGGTTACGCATTCTTCTGGCAGCCGGTCATCTATACCAGCCACAAGACGCTGGTGGGCGACGAGACGCAGATTCGGGAATCGAAGAAACTAGCGAATCTGGCGGCCTGGACACCTCAGGTGTATGCGCTGGTACACGGACAACAGAAACCGCATTTCTACGATCTGACAAACACTTTCGATCAGACGAATCAGACGCTGTTTCTGGACTGGTGCCACATCACCATGACGGGCAATGAGCTGATCGCTCACAAGATGTTCGAGGCGATTCGACCGAACGGATCGTGACAGCCGTCACCAGCATCAAGGTGGCAAATCGTTGAATATGAGAATGGGGCCGATTGGCCCGATCTTGGTTCTGGAGGAAAGGCAAGTATGGGCTTCCTACAAGTAGCGCAACGCCGCTTCGGTATTGCTGGAGAACTGATCTCATTTTTTGCTCGCAACAAACGCTGGTGGATGCTGCCGATGATTTTTGTGGTGCTGCTGCTGGGAGTGGTGTTGATTCTGGCGCAGAGTTCGGTGATCGCACCGTTCATTTACACCTTGTTCTAGAAGCAGGTTGGGCCAATCCGTGTGTTCCACGCCGGGCGCTGCTCGGGTGCAGGTGTGGGAGCCGACAAAAGGAACTGAACTGTGTACATTCTGGGAATTTCCTGCTATTACCACGATGCGGCGGCCGTACTGCTGCATGACGGACAATTGGTCGCTGCTGCCGAAGAAGAGCGCTTTACGCGCAAAAAGCACGACTACGACTTCCCCAAGAACGCCATCCAGTATTGCCTGGAGACGGCGGGCATTACGGGGAAAGATCTCGATTACGTCGTGTTCTTCGAGAAACCCTTCCGCAAGCTGGACCGCATTCTGGCCACGGTGCTGCAGACCTATCCGAAGTCGTGGAAGGTATTCCGCGAGTCGATGATCACGTGGGTTCTCGACAAGCTCTGGGTCGCCAGCACCTTGCAGGCGGAAATCGGCATCCCCAAAGAGCGCGTGCTGTTCTCAGAACACCACTTGTCGCACGCAGCCAGCACCTTTCTGTGCTCGCCTTTCGACGAGGCCGCGATTCTGACGGTCGACGGCGTCGGCGAGTGGGTGACTGGGACTTACGGCGTCGGCAAGGGCAGCGACATCAAGATTCTCAAGCAGATGGAGTTCCCGCATTCGTTGGGACTGCTTTACAGCGCATTCACGGCCTTCCTCGGCTTCGAAGTGAACGAAGGCGAGTACAAGGTTATGGGCATGGCTCCGTATGGCAAGCCCATTTATGTCGATAAAGTGTGGAAGGTCATCCATCAGAATGCCGATGGCTCGTTCCAGCTCGACATGAGCTATTTCAGCTTCCAACACTCGACTTCGAAAACTTACAACGACAAGTTTGCCCAGCTGTTCGGGACACCGCGTCCGACCAAGCTGCAGTTCTTCACCGAATCGACTGGGTTCCCGAAGTATTTCGGAGATCCGCCGGGAAATTATCTTGAGCTGTGCAAGCTGAACCAGCATTACGCCGACATCGCGGCCAGCATCCAGAAAGTGACCGAAGAAGTGCTGGTGGGGATGGCCAAGAGTCTTCACCAAGTCACTGGGATGAAGAACCTGTGCATCGCGGGTGGCGTGGGACTGAACAGCGTGGCCAACACGCGGATTCTGCATGAGACTCCGTTCGAGCGACTCTATATTCAACCGGCCGCCGGCGACGGCGGCGGCGCGCTGGGCGCGGCGCTGTGGGCGTACAACACGCTCCTCGGCAAGCCACGCAGCTTCGTCATGAATCATGCCTATTGGGGCAAGGAGTTCACCGAAGGACAGATCGCCGACTTCCTGAAATCCAACAACATTCCCTATCGCCAGGCGAAGAATGAAGACGAACTGCTTGATCGCACGGTCGAGCGTCTGACCAATGCAAAAGTGATTGGTTGGTATCAGGGACGCTTCGAGTGGGGTCCGCGAGCTTTAGGCAACCGCAGCATCATTGCCGATCCCCGCAATCACGAGATGAAGGAAATCGTGAATGCGAAGATCAAATTCCGCGAGCCGTACCGTCCGTTCGCTCCCTCGGTGCTGGCGGAATACGCTGATCGTTACTTTGAACTGCCCAACATGATGGATCACTATCCGGCGCGCTACATGCTTTACGTCGTGCCGGTGAAGGAAGAAGCGCAAGCGACGCTTCCCGCCATCACGCACGTCGATGGCACGGGACGTTTGCAGACAGTGTTCAAGGAACAGAGCCCGCGCTATTACGGCCTGATCGAACGTTTCGGGCAAGCGACGGGCGTGCCTGTGATCCTGAATACGTCGTTCAACCTGCGCGGCGAACCCGTCGTGACCACGCCAGCCAACGCCTTCAGCACCTATTCGAAGAGCGAAATGGACAGCCTGGTGATGGGCAGCTTCATCGTCGACAAAGAACCAGTGTCTCCGGCGCGTTCCACCGTAGCTGTGAGCAACGTGGTGGATGAGAACGCGGAAGCGCCGACCCGTTCCTGATTTCGAGGGAGCGGAAGTAGAAAACGAGCAATCGAGACGCGGTCCCTCTTTTCTGGGTCCGCGTTTCTTTAACCGGTGAACATCCCCCGAATCCTAGTCAGGGTGGAATCCATGCTGATCCTGGGCCTTTCGTCGCTAGACCACGACATTGCTGCCGCCCTCTTGCGTGATGGAGAGGTGGTTGCCGCGATCGAGAACGATAAGCTGATTCGGTCGGGTATGCGCGGTTTGCCCCAGGAAGCCATCAAGTTCTGTCTCGATAAAGTTGGAGCGAACTGGAGCGATCTGGACTCGGTTGCAGTGGCCTCCGGGCCGGTAGAAGGCTTTTGGAGGCGTTCGTTACTGCGCGCGCGGCTGTCTCCTATCTCAGTGCGGGCCAGCGCCTACTACGAAGTGAACGAACTTGGGCGCCTGGCTCGGGAGTTGAATCACCGGCGAGTTCTCCGCCGCCTACACGGGGACAAGGCGAAAGTCATTAACCTTGACCACCATGCCTGCCATGCTGCCGGCGCATTCTATCAATCCACCTATGACCGCGCACTGATTCTGACGCTCGACCACGAGGGTGATGGGACATCCGGTCTGGTCGCCATCGGCGAAGGCACCAAGATTCGTCCCCTGCGACGCATTGCCTTCCCGAACTCGCTGGCGTGGGTCTATTCGCAGGTAACGGAGCTTCTCGGTTTCGCTCCGCGGAAAGACGAGCACAAGACGCAATGGCTCAGCCTGGAAGGCGAGCCGCGTCTACAAAGATTTCTTCCTCAAGACTTCTGCGCCGCCCTGGATCCCCCATCCCCCATTTGAATGTCGCCTACTTCAACCGCGGACTGGTCGGACGTCTCGCCTTCTCCGATCGCTTCTACTCAGAACTGGATATCCCCCGGCCCGTAAAACTCACGGACGAGCAGCGCCGGTCGCTCGCCGCCAGCGTGCAGCAGGCGTGTGCACAAGCGGTGATTGACCTTCTCCAATATTTTCAAGAGCGGGAGAAGGTGGAGAGCGTTTGTCTAGGCGGCGGTCTGTTCCTGAACTCGCTGCTGGTGTCGGACGTGGAAAGAAAGTTTGGCCCCAACCAGATTTATGTGCCGCCAGCTCCGGGAAACGCAGGGTCGGCGGTCGGCGCCGCTTTGCTGCTCTGGCATGGAACAATGGCAAAGCCCCGGCGGGTGGCAAAGTTGGGAGGGCCGTATTGGGGTCCGTCGTTCAGCCGCACGGAAATCAAGGACACCCTCGACAATTCCAAGGCTCGCTACTCGCTGCAGATCACCGAGGATCGCAAACTGGACATGGCGGTCCAGCTTCTGCACGCGGGAAAGATTGTGGGCTGGTACCAGGGAGCCACGGAGTTTGGGCCTCGCGCTCTCGGCAACCGCAGCGTGCTGGCTTCGCCATGGGCCGACTACGTCAAAGAAAATCTAAACGATTACATCAAGCACCGCGAGTGGTTCCGTCCTTTTGCGCTGGCTGTTCCCGAAGAAGATTGCGATCGCTGGTTTGAAGCTTCGCCTTCGTGCCACTACATGAACTCGCTGGCAACGGCAAAGCCAGGTCAAGACGGCGTGCCGGAGGGATTTCTGTTGCCGGGGAACCGCGTCCGTTTACACGTGGTAAGCCGGGATGCGAACCCTACGTTCTGGAAGCTTCTGAAGCGTTTCGGGGACTCAGCGCCGGCGCCGATTCTGGTGAATACTTCCTTCAATCTTTTCGGCGAGCCGCTGGTGGTGAAGCCCAGAGACGCGATGCGGAGCTACTTCTGCTCGGGAGTGGACGCTTTGATCATCGACAATTTTGTGTTGTCGAAGTCGGCGATCAATCATCTGGCGATGGCCACGCGAATCACCAACACGGCGTAGCGTCGAAGGCGCCTGAACAGTTTGCGGAAAAAGCCGCTTTGTCCGCCCAGCCCCTGAAGGGGCGTCTGACCGTAACCGACGTACGGTGTGGCTGAAGCCACACCCTGATACGCGGAACCAACCGGACGGACGGAGATGCCCGTTCTCCACGTGATTGCGAATCAAGCTCTCGTGACCGAGGGCTTTTTTCATGCAAAAAAGAAGGCCCCAGGGCTGGGGCCTTTTCGGGAGGATCAACGCCAAGACTCTTATTGGTTCTCGAGGAAGATGGGCTTCGCTCCCACGGGAACGGTTCCGTTGGTGATGGGAAAATTCCCGCCCGCTACGTCGAGATAGTGCGAGTACTGGGTTCCGACGCTTTGGTTCGACGTGGTGCAGTTGCCGTTGGAACAGGTCTGCGACGTATCCCAGATGGCTTCGGCTGCGAACCCGCCGGACTTGGTGTAGTTGCAGGTCCAGATCGTGCCATTCTGCACACACTGGCCCGTGGGCGTGGTGCCGACAATCCAGCTCTCAACCTGCTGGTAAGCCGTGCCCGATTTGCTCATGCCGGTCGAGGCACTCCACAGTCCGTCACCACCGTTGTCCCAAGCGAACCAGTAGTACCGCACCACTCCTTCACTCTCTTGCAATAAGTAGTGGCGCGAGAGGTATGCGGCGTGCAAATCGGGATCGGTGAAACCGTTTCCGGTCGTATCTCCCCAGCTTCCCTCGGTGCACCACATCGGCTTGCTGGTTTGGTTGTAGATTACCAGCTGCGCTTTCAGGTTCTCGACCAGCGGAACGATGTCCTCGGGCTGAGGCCATTTGCCGAAAGTTGTGCTCCAGTTGTATCCGTGGAAGCTAATGATGTCGGCATACTTGCCGCCACCCAGAGCAAGATATGGGCCCATCCAGTTGGCGACGCCGTTGATACCAGTCGAAGGTGATGGAGTGGTGACCAGCGCCGTCGGATCAATCGACTTGATGATTCCGTAGGCGTCCTGCGCCATGCGCAGCATCTGCGCGTTGTTGCCCTGCCAATAGCCAGGGACCGTCGGTTCGTTCCACATCTCCCAGTATTTAATCTGACCGGCGGCATGGGTAACGATCGCCGTCACGTAGTCCTTGAAATACTGGTCGGTCCCGGTGCCGTCGGAGTTCAGATCGCTCGGGGGCGCGCAGGATCCAATTGGGGCCCCGGAATTGCCGCAGACCAGGGTGGGATTGGAAGAGGCGAAGGTCGGAACCATCCCGAACGTATAGACCAGGTCGACATTGTTCGCCTGCGCTGTCGAAATCCAATTGTCTAACGTCGTGAAATCGTAGACACCCGGGGCAGTGTTCATGAGGTCCCAGTACGTGCCGGTATCCCACAGGCGTAACCCAACTACCGGGACGGTCGGCATATCCACGCGACCGTGCGTGGTCATGGAAAAGAGGCTGGAGGGGACAGGGATTCCGGTCGCCTGATTGGTGACCGTGACATTAATTGTGGCGCTGATACCCCGGCTAGCTGTAATCACGGCGGTGCCGGAGGCAACCGCTGTCACCAGTCCCGCACTGCTCACCGTGGCTACTTTGGGGGCGGACGACGTCCACGTGATGTGGCTCGTCACAGTGTGCTTGTTATTGTCACTACCCATCCCAGTGGCCGTTAATTGCGAGGTGCTCCCGGCCTTCAACGAGAGGGTGGTGGGAGATACCTGCATCGACAGCAGGGTGTAGTGGCCTCCCGTCGGAGACACGGGCTTGGAAAAGAATTCAGGTGTGGGCGATTTGGTCTGGGCCGATCCTACGCCGGGCAAGGCGAAGATCGCGCAGACGCTGAGCGTCAATAGCAGCTTGAAAGCTGCTTTCCGTCTGGGGGTCACGGGCGTTCCTCCTCATGCGAACTGATGTGTCGATAAAGTGGGCGCTGAAGTGGAGAGTAAGCCGGTGGATGCCCGTAACCAAGGTCACGAAAGGAGTGCTGGTAACTTGCACCGGGCGGAGGGCCCGGCAGCGAAAGGACAAACGCCCGCTGTCTGTTGGTAACCTTGCCAGGCTATTCAGACGATCTCGCAGGTTATCTGGTGGCTATTTTCTGACGAATAGACCGGCTGCTAACGAGTCCGTGCGCAAGGTTATTCACAATTGACATTGACGCTCGGACTGCGATAAAACTTCGGCTAAGCGTGGGGCATTGCGCGTCTTCCCTTATGCCCCATCGCCCAGGGTCCCGGCTTTCTCCCCCGAAAGCGTTTTGCGATTTCTGGTCTTACCCATCGCAGGACAGGAGTGTCTATGCGCCGCTCGACGGTTCTTCGCGCGCTCATGTTGTGCGCGCTTCTCATGTCGCTCAGTGCTCTACGCGTCTGGAGCTGGCGGCCTTTCGCCAATCCCGCTGCCGTCGAGAATGGAGAGGAAGATGCCCAACTGGCACCGCAGCGCATTGTTGCTCCACCCACAGGGTCGATGGATCTAGGCAGAGTCGCGGTCTTTGCGGGGAACGCGTACGCGGTGGGAAGTATCGTGACCACCACCAAGACGCTGCCGGAGGCGGAGACCAACATCGTTATCAATCCTTCGAATTCCTTGAACCTGGCAGCCATCATCACGGACTTTTCATTGCGGCCCGGGAACAACTCCTCGAATGGTGCGAGCAAGTACGCGCTTTCAAGCGATGGCGGTGCAACCTGGTCGCAGGCGTTCGTTCCGGTATCTTCGAAATATCCCATTACCAGCGACGGCATCAAGTGGCTGGTTGACCGCGACCCGGGGGTCGCGGTCGATCCGGCGGGCTACATTTATTTTTCGGGACTCTATCTGAAGCTGGCGACGGCACGGGCCCACGCGAACCCTTCGATCACGCGTGCGACCACTCCCGGTGGAGTTTATGTTTGCGCCGGGACTTTGCCAATCCCCAAGCTGACGTCCGCCAGTTGCCGTCCCATCGTGACCGACACCACGCAGAATCCGACGACTTCGGTCGACCGGGACTGGATCGCCACCGACAACAGCAGTTCGGCGTATTCCGGCAACGTCTATGTGACTTGGACCTACTACACGGGATGTGCTGCAGGACAGTGCGCGACGAAATACATTGCCCTGTCGCGTTCTACGGATCACGGAGTGACCTGGTCGACACCGATTCAGATCAATAGTGTGTCTCAGACGATCGTGGATTGGTCCATGGTCACGGTGGGCAGCGATGGCACGGTTTACGTTGCCTACGAAGACTACTTCACGACGGGCGATCAACGGATGCACTACGTGGCCACATCTACGGATGGTGGAGTGACGTTTGGTACGCCGATCGCTATGACTCCTTTGTTCCCGCAGGTATCGTTCCTCTGTCCGTACCGCAAGAACAGCGCGCCCAACATCGTGGTGAGTTCCGTGGCCGGAGCGGAATACGTCTATGACGTTTACGCGGAGCAAAACGGCCAGGGTTCGAGCATCGCGATGGTGCGCTCGACTCAGCCGAAAGGCGCCGGGGGATTCACGAATCCCGTCATCATCAACGACTCGACCGCGGGCCAGCGCGAATATGCGGCGGCAACCGTGGATGGCAACGGAATCCTGGACACCATCTGGCTCGACACCCGTAACTCGCCGCTAGACGATTCCCAATATGATGTCTACGGGACGTACTCCGAAGATGGCGGCGTCACCTTCGCCCCCAACGCCCGCGTAACGCCTGCGCTCGTGAATGGCAACACCAGCTTTATCGGAGACTTTTTCGGCATTACTGTCGAGCCCACCACCGGCATTGCCCATCCGGTCTGGTCAAATGGCGGACTCATCAAAGGGCAACTGCAGACCACCACCTTGACACCGCAATAGCCGGCTTTCTGCCGGTAGCGATTGCGACGAGAGCCTTAGTAGTTTTCCACAACAGGGAAAGCGTTCGTCTAAGGCTTTCGTCTTATTGCCTAGACTCCCCATCCCCGTTATCTTCGCTCCAAGTTCCTCCTCAAATAGCAGCAGCTTTTGTGCGGTCCGGTTCGCGTCCGCTGCGCTATTGGTGTGCTCTGATCAATGCTCTGGCCAATCTCACGCAGGAGTTTCACTTGCATCTTCAAGGAAAAGCTCTCTCTCTGTGTGCGGCCGTGGCACTGTTGAGCGGTACGATCGCAATCTCCACGAATGCCCCTGCGCAAGAACAAGCGACTTCGTTTGATTCGCAGACGTCCTCACAAACCAGCGAACGACCGGGATATGTTCCCGTTCCAGCAACTCTTTTTTCCATGACCACGCACGGTCGCGTGGATTGGCCCTCCGTAACTGTAGCCGGCTTGCGTCTATGGGACACCGGCACCTATTGGCAGATGATGAACCCCAGCCAGGGCGTTTACGATTTCACGACGTTAGACAATTGGATTTCGACAGCGCAGGCGAACAAGGTCGATCTGATCTTCACGTTTGGCGAAGTTCCGGACTGGGCATCCTCGAATCCCAGCCTGGTTTGTGGCCACTCAGGCGCCCCTGACGGCTCTTGTGCTCCTCCCAACGACGTTACTGCGACTGGCGGAGGAACCGATCAGCACTTCAAGGACTTCGTCACGGCGATCGTGACCCACGTAGCCGGGCAGATCAAGTACTGGGAGATGTGGAACGAGCCCACCGTCCCCGGATACTGGCAAGGCAACAACGCACAGATGTTGCGCATGGCCATGGACGCTTACGGGATCATCAAGTCGATCAACCCGAATGCAGTGGTCACGACTCCGTCGCCTTCCACGGGCATTAACGGAGTGGCCAACTGGATGGGACCTTACCTCGCACTGGGTGGCGGAAAGTATGCCGACATCATCAGCTTCCACGGATACAGCTGGAGCACGACGTGGGGAGTATGGCCGAAACCCGAAGACATCGTTCCGCTGGTGGACAATTTGAAAGCACAACTGGTCATCTACGGCCAGAACAACAAACCGCTGTGGTGCACTGAGGGCAGCTGGGGAGACACCAGCGGAAATGGATTTACCGATCCCGACCTGCGTGCCGCTTTCCTGGCGCGTCACTACATTTTGCAGGAGAGCGAAGGAGTGGTGCGCTACTACTGGTTCGCCTGGGACAACAGCGACGATGGGCTTTGGAGCGCCTCCACGGGAATTGCCAAGGCCGGCACCGCGTATCAACAAGTAGAGAACTGGTTGGTGGGATTGACTCCGACGGGAAAGTGCGTGCAGAACGGGACCATCTGGACATGCAATTACACCAAGTCCGGCGGGTACCAGGCGGAGACCATCTGGGATACATCGCAAAGCTGCTCGAACGGATCGTGCACAACGAAGTCGATGACGGTGGGCTCGCAATATATTCACTACAAAGACATCGCCGGCGGCACCCACACCATTAGCAAGTCGTCGGTGCCCGTCGGATCAAAACCGATTCTCTTGCAGAACCAGTAGACGTTTGTCCGAGAAGCCGAAAGACTCCTGCCGCGTGTGCACATTGTTGCACCTTGACAGCGCGGCAGGAGTCCCCGATAATCCGCCACCAATGCCTGTTTTGGGGCGCCTCCCCTGTTTTGCGCGCAAGCAATCTCTGATCGATCGATAGCAAGCGGCTGGAGCGTCGGTTCGTTCGCGAACCGGCTCGTCGGTTGCCTGCCTACGAGGAGAGCCATGCCGAAGTTCGGATCTTTTCTGATCTCTGTTTTCTCACTAACACTTTTTGCCGGGCTTGCCTTTGGCGTGAGACCACCCGTGCCTATGGGCCCGGGCGAATTTCAAACCGGCAAACAGTTTGCGGTCGGCGTCGGTCCCGCGGCCATCGCGTTTGGCGACGTTAACAACGATGGCAAGCAAGATTTGGCCGTGGCGAACTTGGGCAGCAACAGTGTAAGTGTGCTCTTGGGCAATGGTGATGGAACTTTCCAGCCAAAGAAAAACACTGGAACCGTTCCCAGTCCCATCGGCGTTGGCTTAGCCGATTTCAATAGCGACGGCAAACTCGATCTCGTCACCGTGCAGAATAACGGCAGCACAGTCGACATTCTTTTGGGCAAAGGCAATGGCACTTTTGGGATTCCCACCACTCTCACGGCGGCCGGGGGATGCACATCTCTCGTCGTTGGCGACTTCAACGGTGACACGAAGAGTGACATCGCGGTGGGATGCACTGCCGGCATCACGATCTTTCTGAGCAACGGCGACGGAACCTTCCAGGCAGCGAAGATTTCGACGGTGAGCGCGTCCTTTCCCATCGCCGCGGCCGATCTCAACAAAGACAACAAACTCGACCTCATGGTGCCGGGCGGCACGCAGAATTCAGCGATCTCGGTTCTTCTCGGAAACGGCGACGGAACCTTTCAGCCAGTGTTACAAACACCCGTCCAGGCTGATCCGGTATCGGTGGCGGCTGGCGACTTTAACAAAGACGGCAAGCTCGATCTTGCGGTCGGCAATGGTAATTTCGCCGGCATCACGACCCTGATCGGAAACGGCGATGGCACGTTTCAAGTTGGTGGCGGATCCTCGATTGACGCAGCGCAGGTCACATCGGTATCGACCGGCGACTTTAATGCCGATGGCATTGCGGATGTTGCCGGAGTCGGTCCAACCACGAATGGAATTGTCGACTACATGGGCAACGGTACCAATCTACTGACCGGCCCGGTGTACTACGGTTCTTCAGTCACGCCGACGGCGATGGTTCTGGTAGATGTGAATGGAGACAAGAAGCTGGACATGGCCGTCGTGAACACGGTGGGCGACGTTTCCGGCGGAGTGGGCTCAGTCACCATCATTCTTGGCGTTGGCAACGGTTTCTTTCAGGGTGCGCGTGCTTTCCCGGTAGGGCCGGGCACTTGCGCGATCAATTGCACGACGCCGTCGATCGCGACTGCCGACTTCAACGGTGATGGGTTTCTTGATCTGGTTGCCGCGAATCAGCAGGATAACGTGCTCAACCTTCTGCTGGGCAATGGCGACTCCACCTTTCAGGCTCATCTTGATTTTCCCGTGACCGGCTTGACGCCCAGTTCGCTGGCCGTCGGTGATTTCAATAAAGACGGAAAGATGGATGTGGCTGTGGCCGACCAGTGCACGCCGAACATCAATTGCGATGCTTCTGCCGGATCGATCAGCGTCTTCCTGGGAAATGGGAATGCCACCTTCCAGAATGCGGTTGATCTGAGTACCGGCGGAGAAAATCCGGTTTGGATTGTGAGCGCTGACTTCAATAAAGACGGCAATCTGGACCTCGCCATCAGTGCAGCGGGGGACTGTACGGTAAAAGTCCTGCTTGGGAACGGAAATGGAACTTTCAACTCTCCGCTGAGCACTTCTCTACCGGCGTGTGGAAACGGCATGTTTGTCGCAGCTGACTTCAACAATGACGGAGTGATGGACGTCGCCGTGGTCGAGCCAAATGCCTTTGCGCTACTGTTGGGAAATGGCGACGGTACTTTCCAACCTGGTGTCAGCACGGCCTCGACGGGAGCCGAGGGCCTGGTCGCCGCCGACTTCAACAAAGACGAAAACTTTGATCTGGCCGTTTCCGAAGGCCAGGGCGTCAACATCTACCTTGGCAACGGGAATGGCACGTACCAGGCCGCCAAATTCTTTGCCGCCGATGTGTTGTCTGACTCGGTGGCTACGGACGACTTTAATGGCGACGGCATTCCGGATCTGGCCATGGGAGCGAGCCCGGCTGTGGACGTTCTATTGGGCAAAGGCGACGGAACGTTTAACCCGTTCATCAGTTATCCCGCCGGCGGATCCGCATATACCGCGTCGGGAGCGCCGCTGGTGACCTCTGACTTCAATCGTGATGGATCGAAAGACATCCTCGTTGCCTATCAGCAGACGGGGCTGAACACGAATGTGTTCGAGATCTTCAACAACACGGGCGGCAACCGGCTGACGCTCACCAGCACTCCGAATCCGTCGTCGTTCGGTCAGACGATCACGCTTAGCGCCACCGTGACTGCCACTGGAACCATCAGCGGACGTCCCGCACCAACGGGAACAATCATGTTCTTCGACGGAACGACGCTTCTGAGTACGGTCACAATGACCAACAGCAAAGCCACGTTCATGACATCGAGCCTGTCGACAGGCACCCACAATCTGACTGCCGTCTACAGCGGCGATAGCTTTTACAACCCGAACACTTCGTCGGTCGTGAAGCAAACGGTAAATAAGGCGAGTACGACGACAACGGTGACTTCGTCGCAGAATCCTTCGACCTTCGGACAACCCGTCACGTTCACTGCAAACGTGAAGTCATCGACGACGGGTACGCCGACTGGCACGGTCACGTTTAAGGATGGAACCAAGGTGCTTGGGTCAGGCTCGCTCAACGGCAGCGGGCAAGCTATGTTTACGACATCGTCGCTGGCACGCGGCACGCATTCGATCACTGCGGTTTATAAGGGAGACACGAACTTCAAGACCAGCACGTCTCCGGTACTGACACAGACGGTGAACTGAGGAAGTCACCTGGGAGCGCAAGACTTTGCAGCATCGCTGGAGACGTGTGCAATCTATTGCACCATCCCAAATGGGGCATTGACAATCTCCCTACCGACGCTAGGATATATGCCTGCTTTACTGGTGGGTTCTTCCCCCGGGCGCCAGAGCAGTTTGGTTCCAGGATTGCTGTAAAACCCCATGCGGGACGTGGGTTCCTTCAATTCTCCTCAGGAGTGGTCATGCGACGCGCACGTGCTGGAAAAATTCTGCTTTCATTGTCCGTCCTGCTTCTTTTTGCAGCTCTGAACTTGATGGGCTGGAGACCTTTCTACGATCCTGATCCAGTGGAAAATGGGGACGAAGAGATCCAACTTGCGCCGCAACGCGTTTCGACGGCTTCGGTGCCGTCCGTTACAACTAGATCGGTTCCCGGCAGATTCGGCGGCAATCCTTACCTCGTGGGCTCGCCCGTCACTACAACGACGAGTCTGCCTCAAGCCGAGACCAACATCGCGATCAATCCGGTGAACCCCGCGAACCTGGTGGGCATTATCACGGACTACTCGCTGCGCCCCGGTAACGACCAGGTCAACGGAGTCAGCAAGTTCACGATTTCGAACGATGGCGGCCAAACTTGGGCAGATCAATTTGTTCCGATACACGCCGGCGCCTATGGCCAGACCAGTGACGGCGTCAGCTGGTTGGTCGATCGCGACCCCGGCATCGGCATCGATCGCGCCGGCTATGTCTATTTCTCCGGCTTGTATTTGAAGCTTGCTCCCTCGCAAGCCGGCAAGCCGACCGGCGGCTTGAACAGCAATTTGATCTCGCGACAGACGTACCCCGGTGGCGTTTATGTGTGCGCCGGCCAACTTCCTAGCATCACGATGACGAACGCCAATTGCAATCCGGTCTTTACCTACACGGGAGCGAAGGGCAACACGACATCGGTGGATCGAGATTGGATGGCAGTTGACGCTGGAAGCACTTCGCCGTTTGCGGGCAACGTGTATGTGGTATGGACGCACTATACGGGCTGCACCCTGACCACCTGCCAGGCCAAGTTCATCGCGTTTTCGCGTTCCACCGACCACGGCGTGACGTGGTCCCCGCTGGTTCAGATCAACCTGGCGAGCCAAGCCACCGTCGACTGGTCGATGGTCACCGTGGGCAATGACGGAACCGTCTATATCGCCTACCAGAACTACATCATGACGGCCAACGAGCGGCAGCACTTTCTCGCCGTCTCCACCGATGGAGGCGTGACATTCAGCACGCCGGTCGCGATGACTCCCATCTTTACCAACGTGGTCTTCAACTGCCCCTACCGCAAGAACAGCGCACCCAATGTGGTCGTCAGCCCGGTCGCGGGAGCCGATTACGTGTACGACGTGTACGCGGAACAAACGGGATCGACCTCAGCGATCGCCGTGGCGCGTTCACGACAGACTAAGGGCAATGGCGGGTTCACCACGCCCGTCACGATTAATGACTCGAGCGCAGGACAGCGTGAATATGCGGCCGCCGCAGTGGACGGTAACGGAACCCTGCACACGCTGTGGCTCGATACGCGGAACTCGCCTTCCGATACGTCGCAGTACGACGTTTATGCCACCTACTCCAAGAATCTGGCGGCAACGTTCGCGCCCAACGCCAGAGTGACTCCGACCACCATCAACGGCAACACCAGCTTCATCGGAGACTTCTTCGGCATTACCGTGGAGCCAACGACGGGTATCGCTCACGGCTCCTGGAGCAACGGCGGACTGATCAACGGACAACTCATTACCACCACACTGACGCCGCAATAAGACTGTTCCCGATATTTGCGGAGGGTGATGGCTTCATAAGTCCTCATCCTCTGACTATCTTTGCGGGGGATTTTCTCGGGGCGCTGTGCTCTCCACCGCTTTTTCTCTCACGTCGAACCGGTAACCCAGGCTCAAGTACCACTGATCGTAGGTGAGCGCCAATCCGCGCTCAATCGTATACCCACTCTGTAAAAACGTCCTCTTGCTCAAGTTCGTATCAATCGACGTATCGAAGAAAAACGAACCGTGATTCACAGTGAACGGCGAGTTCAGGCTCTGAGTGCCAAACTGGGCGTTCCACAGCATTTGATCGCCCAGTTGATGTGAAAGGGAAAACAGACGGTAGTCTCCTCGGGCAAAGGAACTATCGAACTTGGAATAACGGAGATCTGCCCGGAAGCCGGAATGCGCAATGTCGCTCCAGGTAACGCCGTACATCTGGTTCAAGCTGCGGCGGACATCTCCGGTCTTACCACTTTGTCCCAGGGTTGTGTAGAAAGTGATGTGGCGTACGGGTTCCACACGCAAGCCAACGTTGAGTCCTTGATATAAGAGCCTGTCAACGATTCCGGTACCGACAAGCTGCGTTGCGGCCGTCGGCGTATCGCGAAAATAGTTGTGATAAACGTCGATGGAGATTCGGGGATGGAGCTGAACATGAAGCGCGAGATAACTGCGGCTGATGCCGGCACCCGGCTTGATCCCGCCGGTGGAAAGTCCCTGAGGAGAATCCACGATCAAAGAGTGATACACGGAGAAGTACTTCCCGTAGGAGAGCTCGTTTTCGAAGAAGCCGAATGGGCGGTCGACGCTCCATCGCAACATGTTCAGCGCGAAACCGCTGGTGCTTGAATAGTGCAGGCGGTCATAGCTGCCCCCTTCGAAGTTAACGAACGAGCCCGCGATTTGTTGGTCGGGATTGTAATGCCACGAAGCCGGATCAGGCGTGGAACCCGCGAAGCCGCCGGCGATGACTCCGCGCGCAAGCCGGCGTCCGATATAGCCACCATCAATGGTATCGAGGCTCGTTGCCCAGGGAAGGTAAAGACGCCCGAGGCCTGCCAACCATTTCGATTCCGGGTTATTGTAGTAAAGCTGCAGGGTGTAGGTGCGATCGAGATAGTCCTGCATAGTTTGTTCCTGCGGCTGGGAGTTCTGCGTAAGCCTGCCGCGCCAGTAGCCTTGAAGGTTCCAGTGTGTGCCGGCGATGTTGGTCATGTCGGAGCGGAAGGCGAGACCAACCTGGCTGCTGCCGCCCGCGGTCGACCCGTGGCTGCGAATGCCGGAATAGTCCAATGCAATGCGGCCTCGCATGCGATTCTCTTCGGCCCCACTTTCTGGCTGGGTACCGGGAGTGAGTCCATCGGACTGACCGGCGCGCAAAGACGATGCCCGCAGTTTGCCGGCGCTTTGCCGGATCGATTCCCTCTCCAGACGGGCGCTGTCTTCCACCGACAAGTACGCCCAATCCCCGGGTCTGACCGCGCGAGTGAAGGCGCGAACTTCTGTCAGGGCCGAGGCTTCGGCCACCGAGGTCACGCGCAACTCCGCTACTTCAGATTGATTCGCGCTGTCGTCGGAAGGAGCTTCTCCGTCCCACACTGTCAGCTTCATGCCTACCGTGAGTCCGGCATTCCCTCCTCCGCCAAGATAAGCGACACCCTGTGCGATATATTTCACTCGGAAGCTGATCCGGGGCGCTTGTGCCGCAGCGGGCGTCACCACAAAAGGCATCGCCGCTATCTGAGGTTGCGTGGAAACCGGTACAACTAATTTTGAGATCCGGGTCGGAGAAACTTTTTGACTCTTCCGACTTCCACTTTTTTTCAACCACGAGGGCGGCGAGGGGGAGCGCACCGTTTCGCTCGGGGCGACTGGAAGTACGGTGAGCGCGATCATACTTCCCTGCACGTTCAATTCGTACGGCCCGGCGCTGTTGAGATCCACCACCATCCTGGCAACCGGGGGAGTCGTCTGGTGCAAGCCGATGCGAACCCGTTCCACGCTCCCGTAGTGAACTGTCATTGAGTGCTGTTCGGCGACTGTAGAAGTTTGGGGCAACTCCACCACCAGCCTGTCTGGAGCAGTCGTTCTGGTCACGACAGGAATGACTCCGGCGCTTAAGGTCAACTCGATCTTGACCTGATGATCGACGCGGCGGATCCGCACCAACTGAACTTCGGCTGTGTCGCGGCCGAGCGCCAGAGTGATGGCTCCGGACGTCACCGCCGTGATTAGCAATACCGCCTTTATGGCTTCTTTCATCGCTCGCAGGTCTATCTCCGCCGCCGTGGCAGTAAAGATCCGGGGATTCTCCAACTGTCCATCGAGAAGTGGCAGTCCTGGCAATTCATGGAGTATCCGAGGGCCCGGTGATTCGGCGCCGTGGTTTGTTGAAAGGCCTTCAAGTGACAACTGACGCACTCATTGGAGAGGCCCTGACGGTTAAATTCCCCGACGGCTCCGGCCCGATGACAGGAGTAGCAATCCACGGCGGCATGAGCGCCAATCAACGGAAAGCGGTCCTGATGCTCGTTGATCGAATGCACCGATACTTGCCATCCGTAGACGCGATGGCAGACATCACACTGGCTGCCGTTTTTGTGGCGGTGGATGTCGACGTGACAATCCTGGCATTGCCTGCCGGTGTTAGCCAAAATAGGATCCGTGTGGCAATCGCCGCATGGAACCTTCACGTGCATGCCGCGCAGAGGGAACTCCGTGTGGCCGTGGTCGAATTCGGCGTCGCTCCGCGCCGGCTTCCATGACGACGACGTATGACATTTCTCGCACACCAGGAACTTGGGCCCATGCGGACTCGTAGTGGGGGTTGCTGCCCACATGACTTGCAACAGTGTCAGCACAACTACGAGTCCGTAGCATGGGGTTAGCGCCATCCGCACGACTTGGTCCCCCTCAGTAAGAATCGTCCGTTGCCGGGGCGGGCGTATCTGCAACGACGTCCTGAGCCTCAGACGCAGACAGCGTGTGCCGGCATCCAGTTTGAATAGTCGCGGAAATTGCCACACCCTGGGCGTCGGTCACCACAGTAATGGGATCGGTTTTGTTCAACAGAGCCGCGCATCCCAGAATGTCGTAGCTCGATACAAAACGCTGCGCCAGGAACGTGAACAACGAATTCGCGACATCGGGTTTTGGCGATGCGGTCGCCGTGAATAGCACCTCGTCTAACAGAAATCTAGGAGGAGCAATGCGATATAGTTCGCGGCAGTATCTACTGGTGTCGGCTTCCCTCAGGGTGTGTACCTTTCGTTGGGCAACGCCGCGCCTGTAGGCATTCACCTTCCCGAGATCCTGGGTACCATTATTAAGAGACATCGGATCACCCAGCGGAATGAGGGCAACCGGGGCGGCCTGATACGCGCGCGCCTGCAGTTCGTTCAACGGCAACGCCGCTACCTTTTGCCCGGGATCGGCCAGATCAGCCGCCATCCAGGGCGTGCAACCCAGAGCAACATCCACCACATTGTCGAGAAGTCCGTTGTCGCTCGGGTTGCCGAGCACCGTAGCACCGGGAAAAGCCGCGAGGTTCGCCTTCGTATTTTGCGCAAGTCCGGAATCCGTCAGTAAATAACTGGTCGGCAGATTGTCGCTCTGATCCTGATCAACAATGGCAAAGTCACGAACCGAAGGACACGCCTGGCCGTCGTTGGCCGTTCCCAAGGGCGGAATGGGCAGCCTGCCTGCATTGATCGCTGCGCTAGCAGCATGGAAGAACGCGTGCGCGTTACAGTAGGCGAACTGTCCAAAGATGCTGCCGGGGGTACCGTTTACGCACTGGCTCTGAGTCAGAACACCCTTAGGGGCTTGAAGCGTCAGGGTGTCACCGTTAAATCCAAACCACAAAGCGACGATGCCGTTGGCAGGAATGCTCGGCACGACCGGTGGAACTACGGGTAGCGTATTTACATCGATCACCAGCGGGTCGTAAACCGAGATGGTATTCGTTGCCGGATCGAAGACGGCAGCTTGCACGAATGCCGACTGATCGGTGTTCGCTTCGTTGCAGGGCCCCGCCGTGGGATCGGTGGCGACCAACTGAAACGGTGTCGCCAATCCCTGAGCGGTTAGGGGCGCGTTGGGCAATATCAGAGTGCAATTAGGATTTGCGCTTTGCGCCATCGCAAATGGAGAAGCAACGAACAGCAGCAAGGCGCGCAGATAGATACAAACAGGCTTCCAGGATTTCATGACACTCCTCCGTCAGCGCAGAATGGACATACCTCTGCGAGTGATTGGCCATTACTGGTCTTGGGGACACACGAAGACCGGGGGAGGTGTCCGCGCGCATCGGATTAACGCGAGCGCGGCATCAGGAACTAATGTAAATCGCGCAGGCGTTCGGCAACTTATCGGCTTTTGCTCCGATATGAGTGGAACAAGTTAGTCGCACTCTAGGCCGGGCGTTAAAAGCGGTCAAGATGGCAGGAAGTACATGCTTGCACTCACTTGGGCGATAACCAGGGTACGTGTACGGATTCTCTCCTAGATCCTGCAATCACTGTTACTGCCTATATCGTGGCACGATATCGTTGTTTGGCCCACGGCTCTTGGCTAAAAACTCAAGCGTGCTTGCAGTTCGATCACTCGCCCTGCAAGGCCGTCGGAAGGGCGTCCGAAGCTCCCGGTGTTGATGATGTCGGTTTGCGCGGTTGCCGGGATCAACGGCGTCAGATTGAGAATGTTAAAGGCGTTGAAGAAATTGGCGCGGATCGCGAGCTTCGATCCTTCTCCGAGGAACCCGACTTTGGGAAGCGCGAAGTCCTTCCCTGCTGTCAGATCGACCGAGGTGTATCCCGGTCCACTGAAGATGTTACGGCAGCGGCAGCCGGGTCCGCGAGTGGTGGTGTCGAACTCGGTTGCGGGATTGGGAAACACGCCATTGATCCATTGTTGTTTGCCGGGACTCTGAATCACACCACCAAAATAAGCCGCAGGGAGATCGGGACAATAGCCGTCACCGTTGCGGTCATTGTTCGTGTCGCAACTGCCGATGAGGGCGGAGAACGGGAACCCCGTGTGCTTCGATACAATTCCGCTGATCGACCATCCCCCAAGGACGGAACCTACAAAGCCGTGGGCGTGTCGTCCCCACGGCAACTCCCATACCCCGGAAAGAACGAAGTTCTGGCGGATGTCAAAGTCCGAGTTCGCGCGATCAATCGCCGGATTCGCGGGATCGGTCTGTTGAAACCCTAATTCGTACGAAGCTGTGTCAATGGCATGGCTCCAGCTGTAATTAGCGTTGATCTGAAAGCCGTTCCGGAAACGGCGACTGGCCGTGAAGATTGCGGCATCGAAGCTGGCGTTCACATCGGGCAACGGAAAGTAGAGATTCGTGAAGGCCGCGTTTCCAGTTGGGTGCGGCGCGAAACAAGTGGGATTGGTTGGTCCACAAGGCTGGGTGTTTGAACCGTCGTGCTGGAATTTGTCTTGCACGCCATCAAACGTGTCGCCGGGATTGATGCGATTGAGATCGATGGTGCGCACCAGTTTCCGGCTTCGGCTTCCCTGGTATCCCAACGTGAACACCAGGTCGCGCGACGCCTGGATCTCGGTCTGGAAAGAAAAGACGTAGACGTAGGGATTCGGCTGGTTTGGCAATGCGCCAAACAGAGAGACCGGGTTGGTGGTAGCGCAACCCGCGCTGGCACACAATGCGCCGTTGGGCGCGACTCCGTTCGAGAACGCGGGATTCACCGGATAGCTGTTGGCCTGCTTGTTGGCTCCCAGGCTATAGACGATATTTGATCCGGGCGGCGGACCAATGATGGGAGCGGTTGCGTCAAAGCAACACGCCGTGGCCAAAGCTGAATAGGGAGTATTCTGACGCACGTTGTCGAAGACCACGTCCCCGTTCCGATTGAACAGAATGCCGAATCCACCTCGAAGCACGACTTTTCCCGACTGAGTGCCCGGGCTCCAGGCGAAACCGATGCGCGGACCGAAGTTGTTGCGGTCCGGAGAAAAGAGCTGATCACCATTTCTGCATGGAGCCAGCGGCGACACCGGCCCACACACGAAACCATTGATCACTCCCTGTGACCCGAACACATAGTTGCTCAGCATATTGTGAGCTTCGGTAAGGGGAGTGAAGTATTCCCAGCGCAATCCCAGGTTGAGCGTCAAGTTTGGACGAACTTTCCAATCATCCTGTACGAACAAAGCGTAATCGCCAGTGTGAAAATAACGCTGCCCGTTCAGTTGGCCGCCCGTCGGATCGACTCCGACTTGTTCATAGAAACAACAGGCATCGTTTGCGAAGTTCAACAATCCGTGAAATTGGTATTGCGGACGCTCCGCGCCGGGCTGGTCATTGTTGTTCTGTTCGCGGCGGGCTTCAACACCAAACTTCCAGGCATGCCGGGCATGTACCCAACTGAACGTATCGGTCAATCCATAGGTGTTCTGAGCCAAAGCTCCCGGGGTGGTCGAGTCCTGGGTAACCCCTAGCAGGTTATCGTTGGAACCGAAGGTGCCAATATCAAAGTCAAAAACCCGAATCTGGGGAATGCCGAAATTGGTCTGACCCACGGGAAGCAACTGGTTGTAATCGTAACGTGTGAAATTCGCGCGCAATTCATTCAGCTTGGTAGCGCCGATGGTTCGGGTCCATCCCACTGTGCCCGCGTAATTGTGCGGCTGCAGGGTGATGTCCTGGATCGGCCGTTGGCCTCCATTGACGTTATTGAGTCGGACAATGTAGGTGCTGGCGAAGAACTGGTTGTTGCCCTGGGTATAGTCGACACGGCCGTTGTACTGGTTGCCGCTGCTCGAATTCGGTTCGGTGAGGTCGAACACACCGTAGTCTGGGATGCCGTCTGGTCCGTTGCCCGGTCCCTGCGCCGGGTTCTGATTGGCAACATTTCCCGGAAGATAAAATTGCCCGAGAACATTCTGCGGGCTGAAAGAGCAACAGTCGGTTTCAGACACAATGGTGGAGATTCTCGGAGCAATTCCTGGCGTGCTGAAGATCTTTGCCGCAATGCTGCCAGGTTTGTTCTGGATGACGTACTGCTCGAATTGCGGTGTTTCCAAGGTCACCGAGCGCACGGGGACGGTGTTATTGAGACGCACGCCTTCGTAGGAAAAGAAAAAGAAGAGCCGGTTGTGAAGTACCGGCCCCCCGATACTGCCGGCGTAATCGCGGTATTTCTGGTCGGCGCGTTCGGGACAGTGGCTGGCCGTAATGGTGAACTGGCTGGGCGTTGCCGCCTCGCAGGTAATCGGAGCAAGCGGAACATTAGTGGGACCGTAGAATTTGTTGAACGCGTTCAGCCCCTTGTCATTGAACTTGACGAACGCGCTGCCATGCCAGTTGTTGGTACCGCTCTTTGAAATCACTTTGACCTGCGCACCAGAGTTGCGCCCATCCTGCGCGGAATAACTGTTGGCGGCGACGGAAATCTCCTGCACTGACTCTTCGTTGGGAGTGACCACGGCGGCGCCGCCCCACTCCAGACTGTTGACGCTCACTCCGTCAAGAATGAAGTTATTGGCGGAAACCCGTTGCCCGTCCGCGACCGCCTGCACCTGGTTTTCAGTCTGGAAAATCTGGTTATTGGAACCGCCGGGGCCGTTTTGTTGAGGAATCGCCAGTGAGTTGCCATTTCCCTGGCGAGCGCCGTCACCAAACACGCCCGGAGTGAGACGCAGCAACTCGTAGGGATCGCGGCCAAACTCCGGCAAATTTACAATTTGCTGTGAGGAGATGGTCCCGGTCACGCTGGCATTTTCCGTCTCCAGCCCGGTCAACTCTTCCGTGACATTGACAGTCTGCTGCTCCGACGCCGTCCCGAGGGAGATGTCCAAACCGCGCGCCGCCTCGGCGGCTACTTCCACGTCAGCAACACTCGTTGAGGGAAAACTCTTGGCATCGACCTTTACCGTATAGACGCCCGGCGTAAGTCCGGGAATGCGGTAAAAGCCCCCCGCGCCTGTTGTGGAGCTGCGGACAACACTAGTGGCTTGGTCCGTGGCGGTCACCCGTGCGCCGGATACGACGGCCCCGGTCTTGTCACTGACCGTGCCTTCTATGCTGGCTCCATACTGCGCATGGGCGGCGGAAAGCAGGCAAAGGGGGAAAATTGTCACGAACAGGGATCGAAGCAGACGAGCGGGTATGCCGAACATGACCACCTCCGGAGACGGCGGATCTGGATCAAGACTCTACTGTGCGCGCTGTAGATGGTGAAAAATGCGGGACGGGTTGTCCGAGAAGAATCTTTCGCCCTGAAAGGATTGCGGGTGAGGGTTAGTACCCCGCCATTCCGTAGGAAGTCGCCGGCGTTCCGGTAATAGCGGTTACTTGCACGAGACTGCCATCTGCTTGAATCTGTAATCCCACCACGCCGCCGTAGGTTCCCTCAAGGACATAGAGATAATTGTTGTCAGCGCTGATGACTTCATCGAGGGGATCGGAGTGCGCAGGCAGCACAAATGCCTTGCCGTTGGCATTCAATAGAGCGAGGCCTCCGTTGGAAGCAATTCTGAACCCTGAGATCGACGAACTCCCGGTGTTGGTGGTGTAGGAATACTGTGTGGGGAAGCTTGGGTTGTTCGTGTTCGCGATCCAGCAGGCCGACTTGCCAAAGTCGAGCAAAGAACCCGTTACCACCGTCAAAACGCCGCTGGACGAAACTGAATAAGAAGAGACTGCGCTGGCCCGCACTTCCGAGACGATCAGGTGTCCAGCATTGTCGAAGGCGAAGCCGAACGGTCCCACGCCATTGGAATTCTGCACCAGCGGCCCGGTTGCGAGGCCGTTTGCGCCGACCGTGTATGTGTCGAGTTTGCTGGTCATGCGTTCGGCGACGACAAGAAGCGATCCGTCATTGCTGAATTGCACCTGTGCGGGCTTCGGAGCGCTGACACTCAGACGGCGGCTGGAGTTGGGAATCGGAGTGAGCGCTCCCGTAGGTCCAATGGTAAAGGCATTGATACGCGCGGGGCTGGCGGAGTTCAGCACATAGAGGAGATTTCCGAAAACGGTAAGACTGATCGGAGCTTTACCGCCGGAAGACACCTTCGAGATGAAAGTCAGTTGCGCGTTCGGCTGCACCGAGAAAGAAGTGATCTCGTTGCTGGCTGCATTCACGACGAAGAGAAACTGATTGCCCGAACTCAAGATCACAGCATTCTGCGAACCGAGTTCGTTGGCCGATCCCTTCCCTTGGGTGTCGAAGGCTCCCGCGAACGTAAGAGTGCCGTCGGTCGCACGGATGTACGACCACACCTGATTCGTGGTCTGGTTGGTGTTGACGAAGATGGCGCCGGGAGTTTGGCCGAAAGAAAATGTTCCGGCGAATACGAGGAAACACAGAACTGCGCGCATGGGGGGACCTCCGGGCGGCGCTTTAGGGAAGTTTGCTCCCACTGAGGCTCTATGGTCAACGGGCGGGGCTACGAGCCTTCGTTCTCCCACATGGGGCGGACGAGGATGATCGCGAGGGGCATGTCCTGTGTTTTTCCGTCGGACTGCTGCCGCACACGAATCTGCAGCGTGCAAAAGCCGCGGTCATCCGCCACCGGCCACGGGAACGCCTTGTAGGCAGGATTCACCGGCACCAGACTGAGCACAGCAGGCTCATCGCGATGTGACGCCAGCATGCCTCGTTTATTGAGTTCGTCGAGGGGCACGACAGCTTCGGGATCCTTGTCGGCCCAACCCGGGCTGAGCACGACAAAATCGCGGTAAGGACTGATGGCGTGATCGTCACCATCCTGCTGGAGCTGGACATAACGCATGGTGTAGAGGCCCGGCTTCAGCATGTGGTGCTGGAAGTCTTCGCGGTATCCCAGCAGGCTGATGACTCCCAGGAACGTTCCGGGCTTCAGCGTGCCGTAGAGGATGTCAGGAGTGTCCGCAGCGGCCTTCTGACCGGCGATCTGCTTAGCCCACCAGACGTCGCAGAGCGCGGTTCTGGTGTTGTTTGCGGTACTGCTCAACCGCACTCCCTGGGGATCGAGTGCGTCAGAAAGATTCTTCGGCAGCTCAGAGAATGCCAGTGCCGGGGGCGCTTCCGTAACGTAGGGATCGATCCCCCACACGGAAGCTGCCCACAGCAATGACAAAAACAGCGGTAAGACTCGTCGTGCGACACGCGACATAGAGTAATTCTACGTCCCGTTGCCCGTCAGCGGTTCAAGTTGCGGACTGCCTCCACCGTTATCGGTGAACTGCACATTCCCGCTACGACTGCCGAGCGCGCCTGGCGTGAAGGTGACCATCACAGTGCAGGTTGCTCCCGGCGCCAGCGAAGCCGGACAGTTGTTGCTGGTGATTGCGAAGTCGCTAGCATTGGTTCCGGTGGTAGTGACATTGGTGATCTTCAAATTACCTGTCGCAGCCACGTTCTTAACGGTGATGGTTCTAGGCTGACTCGTCGTGCCAACGGCCTGATTGCCGAAGTTCAGGCTCGGAGGGGTCAATCCAACCGCGGTTCCCGTCCCGCTTAGCGCCACAGTCTGCGGAGAGCCCACGGCGTTATCGGTGATGGATAACGTTCCCGTGGCTTGTCCAATGACCTTCGGCTTAAAGAACACCATGATGGTGCAACTCGCTCCGGGAGCCAGAGGTGCCGTACATTGGTTCGTTCTCTGGAAAGGACCTGTAGTTGAAACGTTGGTGAACGTGACCGTAAGCGTCCCCGTGTTCATGACGGTTACCGTTTGGCCTGTGCTCACCACCCCGATGGGGACCACGCCAAAGGCCAAGCTGGTCGGCGTTACCTTGACCATCGGGCCGTTGACAGTACCGCCGTTGCCCAACAGAACCGAGGCGCTGACGGAGGAGAAGTTCGCCACCGCCAGGTCAAGAGTTCCATCGCGGTTGAAATCGCCTGCGGCGATTCCCGCCGGGGCCGATCCCACGTTCGTATCCTGATGAGCTTGCAGCGTGCCGTTGCCGTTGCCCAGCAGAATCGATACCGTCCCGCTGCCCGAATTGCCTACCGCAACGTCAAGCTTGTTATCGGCGTTGAAGTCGCCCAGAACCACCGAATCAGGCAAAGTTCCGGTTCCGGTTGAGAAAGTTCCTCCCACCGTGAAGCTGCCATTTCCGGAACTGAGCAGGACCGTGAGCGTACCGTCACTCTGGTTCGCCACCACAAGGTCGACTTTGCCGTCGTTGTTAAAGTCGCCCGAAGCAATCGCGACTGGAGTCTTACCTGTGTTCGGCTTTGCTCCGGAAGTCTTGAAGGTTCCGTCTCCCTGACCCAGCAGGACGGTCACGTTGTTGTCAGTAGTATCAACGATGGCCAGATCCACCTTGTTGTCGAGGTTGAAGTCGCCGAGAGCGATGGCTACCGGCCCCGCGCCGGTGTTCGGCGGGGTTGTTTCCGCGATGAAGGTGCCGTCGCCAACGCCCATCAGGACGCCAATCGCCGGACCGACGCTGTACGGGTAGACCAGGTCGAGGATTCCGTCACGGTTGAAATCGGCCGTCTGTACATCGGTAGGCCAGATCGCCGTGACCAAAGGACCCTGTGTGAACGACAGTGCGCCGTTCCCCAACAGCATGCTCAGATTGTTTCCGGAGTTGTTGGCGACGACCAGGTCGAGATCGCCGTCACCGTTGAAGTCGCCCACGGCGCCCGCAACCGGACCCATGGCGTTGCAGACCGAGTTAATCGATCCACCGGTGCACATGGTGCCCACGAGACTGAAGGTGCCGTCCCCGTTGCCCATGAAGATCGACGCTGTGCTGTCGATATTGTTCAGGACGACCAGGTCCTGCTTGCCATCTTTGTTGAAGTCAGCCGCGATGACATCTTTCGGACCGTTGCCGGCCGTGATGTCATTTCGGGTATAGCTAACGGTCGAGGTCAGGGGCGCAACCTGGAAGAACTGCTGTCCCGAAATGCCGCCGCCCGGGGTCGGAGTGCTCACTGTAATGGTGCCGGTGCCGGCTGAAGTCAGGTCGGTGGCGGGAATGGTTGCGGTCAGCTGATGTCCGCTGACGAAGGTTGTGGCCAGGGGCGAGCCGTTCCAGTTCACCACTGATTTGGTGCCGAAGTTAGCGCCGTTCACGGTCATTACCGTACTGCCGCTGCCGGGAAGCGCGCTGCGGGGTGAGAGCGATTGCGCTTCGAACGGTGCGGGATTGTTGGTTGAGGCTGATCCCGTGCCGGTGATGTTGACGATCTGCGGGCTGTCGCCTTCGCTATCCCAGACCATCAACTGCGCCATGAGAGTGCCCGTCAACACTGGAGTGAACGTGATGCTGATTGTGCAGCTCGCCCCGGCACCCAGGGTGCTCTGGCACGTATTGGTCTGCTTGAAGTCGAGAGTATTGGTGTTCGCCTGACCACCGTTGTTACCGGTGAGCATGATCGCAGGCAACCCGAAGTTGGGATTCGCCAGCGTTAACGCGGTGTTTCCCAAGTTGGTGAGGGTAACCATTTGAGGAGCGCTCACCGTGCCAATGCGCTTGGCTATTGAAAGTCAGCGTCGAAGGATTCAGCGAAACCTGCGTGCCCATTCCGCTCAGGTTGAGAACCTGCGCGCCGCCAGCATCGGTGCTGGTGATGGTGACGCTACCGTAACGAGTGCCGGCAACCGTCGGCATGAAAACGACAGTGATGGTGCAGCTTCCGCCACCTGCCGCAAGTGTCGAGCAGTTGTTGTTCTGAGTGAAATCCCCGCTGGCCTGCACGTTCGAGATCGTAACCGGCGCGGTGCCTGAGTTGGTCAGCGTAGCCGATTGCGCACTGCCGCTCATGAACACCAACTGCGTCGGAAAGGTCAGTAGCGAAGGACTCAAGGTCAGGTTGGTCCCGATTGCTGTCAGCGCAATCTTCTGCGGACTGCTAGCATCGTTATCCACCAGCGTCAGAGTCGCGGCCTTGTTCCCTCCACTGGTCGGTGTGAAGGTGACATTCACCGTGCAGTTGGTCGGGCTTTCATTGTGCAAGGGCAGAACGCCGTTCGCGCATGTATTGGTCTGCGTGAATTCCGAATCGCCGGTGATCGTGATGCTTGTGAACTTGAGCGTAGTTGTGGTGCTGAAGTTGCGCAAAGTCACCGTTTGCACGGGACTCGGCACTCCCACCTGCTGCGCCTGATAAAACGGCAGGTTGTTAGTGGAGTTGGGCACGCAGGCCTGCAGGGGCATGGGCGGAAGCGCAGCCCTGGGTGTCTGGTTGAAGTTGAACAGGGCCGGGTCCGCCGCAAGCTGATTGGAAACGGAATCGCGATTCGTCAAATTGGGAAGATTGAAAAGGTCTTCCACGAAGCGCAGTACCGAAGAGTGTTCGTACTGCACATGGCTCACCGAACCCGCCGGGTTTGCGTCGGGGGTGTAGGGAGAGATCACGATGAAGGGAGCACGATTCCCCAATCCATACTGGTCGAGCACTGGAGGCGGAACCTTGTCATACCAACCGCCTGAGTCGTCCCAGGTGATGAAGATGGCGGTAGGTTCGCTGGTCCAGTATTGCGTCGAAGACATGATCGCGTTGATCGCGTTCACCGTGTAGTTTTCTCCAAAGCACAAGCTGTAGGGTGGGTGATCGGTGGCTTCGCCGGTAGCCTCGAGCCAGCTCACTTGCGGCAGGTTGCCGTTTTGAACATCAGGAATGAAGTTTCCATCCGGGACATTGTTGACCCACAGCGGTCCGTAACGCAGGTGACTAATCAACTGCATCGCGTTAAACGGAATCATCGTGTCGACGTAATAGCGCCAGCTGACGCCAGCTGCCTGCAGCTCATCCATCAGCGTGAGCATGTCGACGCAGGGGTACTGGGTGCTGAGATTGCCGTTGGGGTCGACGACCGCGAGCTCGTCGTTCGGTGGCGAGTCGCATCCGAAGGGGGCGTTGGTGATGACGCCCGCTGACTGCGCCGCGACTGTATATAGGTGGTTCGGTGTGGTTGCGGTTTTAATGGAGGTGTAATAGTTGTCGCCGAAGGCAAACTGTTCGCCGTAGGTGAAATACGGCGCCATCTGCGCGGCGGTCTGCCGCCCATAACACTCGTAGTCCCCGTTCATGTTGCAAGGGGCGCCGACATTCTGCAGATCGAAACCGTCCATTTTCCCGTTATCGATGGCCTGGACGAAGCAACCCCACCCGTGACAAATGTCATGCGAAACTGCGTCCGGCAGATCCTGCAGCGCGATGGTCTGCCCAGTCGAGATCTTCCCTGAACTCGCCGTATTGATGGTCGTGTGATTTGGATCGTCGGTCCAGTGACTGAACATGTTGTCGAAGGAGCGGTTCTCCTTCACCAGAAAGACCACATGCTGGATGTTGCTGAGCCCTGGGATCCGGTTCACCTTGTCGAGAATGGCTTTCTGTTGCTCAGGGGTCTGGCCCATCGGCGGGCATCACACCCAGGCAAATCACGGCCACCAACAGGAGACAGGCAATACCGGCGCTTACGCTGAAGGTTCTTCGTCACGAATGTCATTCGGTCCTCTCACAGCTTGAGTTCTTGGAACTGGCCCAACTTCTTTACTGAGCCCCCTGGGAACGCTGGCGCTAGGCTCAAAACGGCACCGAAGCCGGGCAATGCAAAGTCTTTCCTCTTAGAGGCAAAGCTTTGGTTAGATCACGCCCGGTCTGGCGCTGTAAGACGTTGGGGGAGTGAACTTACGGTGCTGGAAACCCCACCGGTTGCCGAGGAAAGGAGCAATTTGGATGCCACGAGGGGTGTGCAAACTCTTGATCTGCCAGCGGTTTCCCCGTCGGCCGCATTTGTCTTGAGGGCTACCGAGGCAGCGACCAGGTGACGGCGCGAATGAAATATTCGGGCAGAATTCCAATGAACACCGTGGCCAGTGAGGTGATCGCCAGAGCAGTCCACATGGCGGGACTGATCCGCAGACGGGTCTTGTCCATCGCCTCGCGCATGAACATGGCGTTGCCAATCTTCATGTAGTAATAAAACCCGAAAAGCGCGTAGAGGACGGCGAGGGCTGCCAAAACGTAGTGCCCGCTCTCGATCAGGCTGAGGAAGATGAAATACTTTCCGTAGAAGCCCGCCAGCGGTGGAATTCCGGCGAGCGAAAGCAGGAAAATCAGCATCAGCACGGCTTCGACGGGCGCGCGGTAGTAGAGGCCGGCGATGTCGTCGATCTCATCGCCAATCACGTCCCGCTGACGCAGCGAGGTGATTACGGCGAACGCGCCCAGGTTCATGAAGGTGTAAACCATCAGATAAAGAAGAATGCCCTTCAGGCCGTCTGCTTCTGCCGGCTGAGTCGCCGAACCCACGGCGACCACGCCGAGCAGAATGTATCCCACATGGGCGATCGAAGAATATGCCAGCAGGCGCTTCGTGTTGTTTTGCGTAAGCGCGGCAAGATTGGCCACGGTCATAGTGGCGATGGAAACGATGATCAGGAACGGGATGTAAACGCTATGCAGCGGGAACAGCCCCCAGAACAGGATGCGCATCAACATCGCCCATGCGGCCGCCTTCACCGCGACCGACATGAATCCGGTCACGCTCGTGGGCGCGCCTTCGTAAGCATCGGGGGCCCACTGGTGAAAGGGGACGGCGGCGATCTTGAACAGCAACCCGGTCGCGGTCATTAAAAGTGCTAGAACGGCGACGGGCTTTATGTCTGGGTGTTGTAATAACAGCTGTCCCATGCGGCGGTTGAGAAGACTCAAATTGGTTGTGCCAGTAAGGCCATAGAACAGAGAAAGCCCGTAGGCGAAGATGCCCGAGGAGAACGCGCCCAGCAGCAGATATTTCAGCGCGGCTTCGTTCGAACGGCGGTCGGTGCGCAGGAATCCCACCAGGATGTAGGTGGAGATTGCCATTAACTCGAGCCCAATGAAGATCAGAACGATATCGAAGCCGGCAGCCATCACCATCATGCCCACAACCGCGAACAACATCAGGGCATAGAACTCGCCGTGATGCTCGTGCTCAATCTCGAGGTATTTCACCGACATCAGGATGGAGATCGCCGTCCCCGCCAGGAACAGATACCAGAAATAAAGCGAGAAGTGGTCGACAACCATCGTGTTCAGGAACGCCGACTGGGCGGGAATGTGCTGCGCGGCAAACTGCAGCTGAATCTTCAGAACGCCGGCGGTAGAGAACAAAACGCCGGCGAAGGCGATCCACGCATTCATCGACTTCCACTCTTTAGGCAACATCAAGTCGATAAGAAGAATGCCAAGCGCAAACAGCGTGAGCAGAGTAATCGGCAGCGACAGCAAGTAGTCCGTGCGGGTGAAGTATTGTCCCAGGCTGCCCGGCACTTATTTGCTCTCCTTGACGGGTGTGGGGACCAGAGCGACATTTTGCGGGGTCACTGGCTGGCCTGAGGCGTTCACGACGCCCTTCAAATTCGGATAATCGCCAGGTCGTATGTTATAGACGAGCTGGTTGACGGGCTGCTCAAGAATTTCAAACAAAGGCTTGGGATAGAGACCGATCCACAGAGCCAGAATCACCAGCGGCGCGAAGGTCAGAAGTTCGCGCGGGGTCAGGTCGTGCAGCTTTTCATTCTTAGGATTGGTAACCGTCCCGAAAAAGACCCGCTGGTAGAGCCAGAGCAGATAAGCCGCGGCGAGAATTACTCCCGGAACTGCCCACGCCGCCCACTTCCAGTTCTCCATGAACGTGCCCTGCAAAATCGTGAACTCGCCGACGAACCCGTTCAGCAGCGGCAGCCCCATCGACGAGAGAAACATGATCAGAGTAATGATCGCGTACACCGGCATGACGTTGGCGATGCCGCCGTACTCGGAGATCTCGCGCGTGTGCCGCCGCTCGTAAAGAATGCCGACGATCAAGAACAGTGCGCCGGTTGAGATGCCGTGATTGATCTGCTGCAAGACCGATCCGCTAAGGCCGAGCGGACTGAGAGCAAAAATTCCCAGCGTGCAGAAGCCGAGATGGCTGACCGAAGAGTACGCGACCAGCTTCTTCATGTCCTTCTGCATGAGGGAAACCAGCGCGCCATAGATGATGCCGATGATCGAGAGCGTGATCATCCAGCCGCGCGTCGTCACGCCCCACAAAGTCGCTGGACTCATGACCACTTGCGGGAAAAATGGCAGCGCGAAACGGATGAATCCGTAAGTTCCCATCTTCAGCAGAACGCCGGCCAGAATCACAGAGCCAGCGGTGGGCGCTTCCACGTGGGCATCGGGCAGCCACGTATGGAAGGGGAACATCGGCACCTTGATCGCGAATCCAAGAAAGAACGCCAGGAAGAGCCAGATGGCGTATTGGAATGGAATCATCGGAGCGGTTTTATAGAGCTCCGGAATCGCGAATGTGAAGTTCCCCACAACCTGATGATGATGGAAGTAGAGGAACAACACAGCCAGCAGCATCAACACCGAACCGAACAGCGTATACAGGAAAAATTTGATAGCAGCGTAAAGCTTGCGTGGGCCGCCCCAGATGCCGATCAGCAGGTACATCGGAACCAGCATCGCTTCCCAGAACATGAAGAACAGGAAGAAATCGAGCGACATGAAGACGCCCAGCATTCCTGTCTGCAGAATCAGAAACCAGATGTAATATTCCTTCACGCGATTCTCAATCGCGGTCCACGACGAAAGAATGGAGATCGCTCCCAACAGCGTGGTGAGCATGATCAGCAGGAAAGAGATGCCGTCGATACCGAGGTAATAACCGGCGCCGATCGAGGGAATCCAGTTATTGGGCATGCCCTCGATAAACTTGAAGCCGGGCTCGAAGCGCTGCGCCCAGAACAAGGGCACCAGCGGGAGCGAAACCAGAAAGCCCAGCAAGGCGAAAAGATTCGCGACCCAGCGAATGGCGTCTTTGTTCTCCTTCGGAACGAACAGAAGGAGAAACGCGCCGACCAGCGGCGTCAAAAGAATGATTGTGAGGATGTGACTTTGCATAAATGCAGTTCTCAGTTCTCAGTACGCATCAATGCCACACGTAGTACGCCATGAATCCAACTAACCCGACGGTCATCACCAGCGCATACCACTGCACCAGGCCCCACTGCAGCATGCGCAATGGATAGGAAAATACGCGCGCCAATATCGCTGGCCCATTCACGAGAATGCCGTCGATGATCCACTTATCCCACCAATTGGAGATGCGCCCCGTGAGTTTCGTCAGGCGGCCGACACCGTTCACCGTGCCGTCGATCACCTTCGTATCGAACCAAGCGGCGGCGCCCCCGAGACCAAGCACGCCGAGCCGGAAACCATCGATCTTGCGGCGTCCAGTGAAGACGTAGTCGTAACCTTCGTCGACGTAATATTTATTCAAGAGCACGTTGTAAACGGGCGGAGCGACGACGTCGATGGGCTCTTTGTAGTCTTTGCCGGCATTGCTGTAGGCCTTCCAGGCAAAGCCTAGTCCTACGAAGGCGGCGGCAACCGACAGCCCCATTAAGCCGTATTCCATTGGGTCGGTGTGTTCTTCTTCTTTTTCGCCGGCAGCCAGTTGGCCAGGCTTCTCCTGTTGGAAAACTCTTACGTCGCGAGCAAAGACCGGCTCAAGGAATTTTCCGAAGTGATCGGAGCCGCCAAGGCTATGCGGCAGTCCGAACCATCCAGCCGCAACCGAGAAAAATGCCAGGATCACAAGCGGCGCAGTCATGGAACGCGGCGATTCGTGAATGTGGTGCTCGACCTCGTGGCTCATGCGGGGCTTGCTGAAGAACGTCAGCACAATCAAACGTCCCATGTAGAAGGCCGTCATGAGAGCCGTGATGAAGCCAACGAACCACAGCAGGCGATAAGCGCCGCCTTCCGACGACCACGATTGCCAGAGAATTTCGTCTTTCGAAAAGAATCCGGCAAAACCGGGGATGCCAGCGATCGCCAGCGTGCCGATGAACATCGTCCAGAAGGTGATGGGCGTGCGTTCGCGCAAATCTCCCATGTTGCGCATGTCCTGTTCCCCGCTCATGGCGTGAATCACCGAACCGGAACCAAGGAACAAGAGCGCCTTAAAGAACGCATGCGTGAACACGTGAAAGACGCCAGCGGCGAATGCTCCGACGCCGAGCGCGAGGAACATATATCCCAACTGTGAGACGGTCGAATACGCGAGTACGCGCTTGATGTCGTTCTGCACCAGTCCGATGGACGCGGCAAATATCGCAGTGAGCGCGCCGACGATCGCGACTGTCTTCATCGAGGTTGGAGCCAGCACAAACAGAGCGTTCGAGCGCGCGACCATGTAGACGCCCGCCGTCACCATGGTTGCCGCATGGATTAGAGCAGAAACCGGAGTCGGGCCCTCCATCGCATCGGGCAGCCAGATATAAAGAGGTAGCTGGGCCGACTTGCCGCAAGCGCCGACAAACAGTAGCAGGGTCGCGGCGGTGATGATGGGATCGCCAATCAGAAAATGTCCGCTATGCGCCAGCCGGTTTACGTCGATGTAGCTCAGTGATCCGAAATACCAGGCGATGGTAAACATTCCCAACAGGAATCCCGCGTCGCCGATGCGGTTCACGATGAATGCCTTGTTCGCCGCGTTGCTGGCCGACTTGCGATGGAAGTAGAAGCCGATCAGAAGATAGGAACACAGACCCACGCCTTCCCATCCGACGAACATCAGGACATAGTTGTTCGCCAGAATCAGCGTGAGCATCGAGAACATGAACAGATTGAGATATCCGAAGAAACGGTAATAGCCGCCCTCGTGGGCCATGTATCCGGTGGAGTAGATATGGATCAACATACCTACCCCGGTAACGAAGAGCAGCCAGATGGCGGAAAGGGGATCGAGCAGGAAACCAGCGTCAGCCTTGAATTGGGCGAATCCACCGTCGTGGGTCGCGTAGTTCAGGTGTCCCGTGTCAGTGCCAAGCCAGGTGTAGAGAATCGTCTGATACGGCTTGCCCGGCGTGTCATGTGCGTAGTCGGAGTACTGCCAGACCGCGCCGCAGCTCATCAGGAACGCCAGAACTACGACGCCGACACAGATGATGTTGACGGACGACTTCGGCATCTTCTTGCCGAAGAACAGCATGAGCGCCGCGCCAGCGGCGGGCAACAACGGAATCAGCCAGATGTTTGAGAGAAATAGCATAAAAGCAAAGCTGTTAGCTCTTAGCCGTTAGCTCCAGCTAAAGGCTAAGAGCTAAAAGCTTCTTCCTACCACTTCAACAAATCGACCTCATCCACATTCACCGTTTCTTTGTTGCGGAAGAAGGCGATCAGAATTCCCAACCCTACCGCGGCTTCTGCGGCGGCATCAGTAATGACGAAAATCGCAAACGCCTGTCCGTGCAATCCGTAAATCCGCGAGAAGGCCACCAGGTTCAGGTTCACCGCATTCAAAATCAGCTCGATCGACATCAGGACGATGACCACATTGCGCCGGGTCAACACACCAACCACGCCCAGGATGAACAGGGCGGCGGCGACGATCAGATAATGAATGGTGCCTATGGGGGCCATAAAAATCAGCTCTTAGCTCTTAGCCTTTAGCTTGCTCAAATTCTCTTTTTTGCCATTACGACCGCGCCGATGATTGCTACCAGCAGCAGCAGCGACGCGATTTCGAACGCGAACATGTATTGGGTGTACAGCAGTTGTCCGATCTGCTGGGTGTTCGATTCTTCCGGTAGTTGCGCCAAGCGGTCTGGAAAGAATGCTTTCGCTTTCAAGAACACCGCGCAGAATAGTCCAAATAGAGCAGCCGCGGCGACGATGCCGGCAATCCATTGCTTATTGAATTGCTCTTCTTTCATCGACCGGTCAATATTCACCAGCATGATGACGAACAGGAACAGCACCATAATGCCGCCGGCATAAAGAATGATTTGCACGCCGGCAACAAACGGCGCGTAGAGCATCAGGTACAGCCCGGCGAGCGCGAGCAGCGTGAGGATCAGTGCCAACGCAGAGTGCACGGGATTCTTGCGCGTGACTACCAGTATCCCGCCAAGAATGGCAAGCCCTGACAAGAGATAGAAGAAAAAGGTTGTGGCTACTGGCTGCATATCTAGGAGAGCACCCCCGCGATTGCCGTCAGCACCAGCACTCCCAGCCCAACCGGCAACAGCACTTTCCATCCCACCTTCATCAACTGGTCGAAGCGGTAGCGCGGGAAAGTTCCGCGATACCAGATGTAGAGATACATGAAAGCCGCAACTTTGGCCGAGAACCAGAAGATGTCTTGAATACGATCACGCACCGGAGGAATAAAGAGCACGATTCCAATCAATCCCAACACCGCAGCGAATCCCGCGAGGCCGATCGTCTGAATGCGAAAGTACGGATGCTTCGGCATGCGCGAAGTGCTATAGAAGGCCATCGCCGCGAGAAACAGGAATGACAGCCCGGGAATCAGCGAGAATGCCAGATCCCACGTGTCTCCGCTGAGCCAGGTCGTGAACGGACGCATCCATCCGCCGAGCCATAGCGTCACAGCAATCGACGAGACCGCGATCATTGCCGAATATTCAGCCAGGAAGAATAGAGACCAGCGGAAGCCGCTGTACTCGGTATGGAATCCGGCAGTTAACTCGGATTCGGCTTCAGGCAGATCGAAGGGCGCGCGATTGGTTTCGGCAACCATGGCGATGGCAAACACGACAAAAGCAATCAATCCGAGCGGAAAGAACTTGAAGACAAACCAGGTGTGCTGCGCCTGTTGCGCCTGCACGATGCCGATCATGCTCAACGTGCCGATGCCGTCGGTGTTGAGGCTGGTCATTACGACCGCGGAAATCACGGCCAATCCCATTGCGATTTCGTAGGAGACCATCTGCGCGCTCGATCGCAACGCGCCGATCAGCGGATAGTGCGAGTTCGAGGCCCATCCCGCCATCACGATGCCCAATACGCCAAGCGACGAGACGCCGAGCATAAAGAGGATGCCGATATTCATGTCGGTCACGGCGTGCGTCGGACCGAACGGCACAACAATAAAGACCGTGAAGGCCGTGAGCACGACCATGAACGGAGCGATCCAGAAAACGAAGCGGTCGGCCTCTGACGGGATGATGTCTTCTTTCAACAGCAACTTGATGGCATCGGCGATGGGCTGCAGCAGGCCGTGCGGACCGACGCGCATGGGGCCGAGGCGAATCTGCATGTGCGCCAGAATTTTGCGCTCCAGCCAGTTCATCGCAATGACAGCGACTGAGAGTCCGCCGAAGATCAGCAGGATGTAGACGAAGGCCCACAGCACGTTCCCTGCCTGCCCCGGCGTCTGCGTGCTTTTCAGATATGAGGTGATGTAATCGAGCATTACCGATCCACCTCACCCAGAACAATATCGAGCGTGCCAATGACGGCGATGACGTCGGCGACGAGCGCGCCGCGCACCATCATGTCGAGGGCCTGCAAATTCACGAACGACGGAGGCCGCACGCGCACACGATACGGCTGCGTCGAGCCATCGCTGACGATGAAGTATCCCAACTCTCCCTTGGGTGCCTCGATCGAATGATAGATCTCGCCGACCGGAGGCTTGATCACCTTGGGAACCTTCGCCATGATCGGGCCTTCGGGAATCTTGGCGACCGCCTGTTCCAGGATGCGCAGCGACTGCCGCATCTCTTCCATACGCACCAGGTACCGGTCGTAGGTGTCACCGTTAGTGCCAATCGGAATCTCGAAATCGACATCGCGATAGGCCGCGTAAGGTTGCGCCTTGCGCAGATCCCACTTGACGCCGCTGGCGCGCAGCACAGGACCGGTTACTCCCAGGGCTTTGCACTGCTCTGCAGTGATTTTGCCGACGCCTTTCGTACGCTCAAGCCAGATGCGGTTAGTGGTCAGCAGGGTTTCGTATTCATCGATCTTCGGCTTCGCGAAGGCGATAAACTTTTCCACGTCGCGCTCGAAACCTTCGTAGGTCTCGTACTGGCATCCGCCGATGCGGAATGCGTGCGTGGTCAGGCGCGCGCCACAGTATTTTTCGAAGATCTTGAGAACTTCTTCCCGGTCGCGGAACAGATAAAAGAGCGGCGTAATCGCGCCGATATCGAGGGCGTGCGTACCCAGCCAGAGCTGGTGGCTCGCCAGGCGATTCAGTTCCGTCAGGATGACGCGGATGTAGTTGGCCCGCGGCGGAGCCTCAACGTTCATCAACTTCTCGACCGCTTCGCAGTAGCCGAGTCCGTTCGAAACCGCAGCGACGTAATCCATGCGATCGACGTAGGGATTGAACATCGTGTAAGTACGATGTTCGGCGATCTTCTCTACCCCGCGATGCAGGTATCCGATGACACATTCCGTGCCTAAAACTTTTTCGCCGTCGAGCTTCAGAATTACGCGCAGCACTCCGTGCGTTGCCGGATGCTGCGGGCCCATATTGATGATGAGTTCGTTCGAATCAAGATAGGTCTGGTCGGGCTCGCCGAGTTCGAGATGCGAGATGTATGTGGTCGGGTCCGTCATTGGCCGCTCTCGATGCCGAGGTTAATTTGTACCCACTCCTGATCCTGCTGGATGATGCCGTACTCTTTGCGCAAAGGATGACCCTTCCACCCGTCGGGCAGAAGAATGCGCTTCAAGTCAGGATGTCCATCAAAACGAATGCCGAACATGTCGAAGACTTCCCTCTCCAGCCAGTTGGTGGTCGGCCAGATGGAAGTCGAACTTGGAACGGACGCCCCATCGGCGATTCTTGCCGTTACGCGGATGCGCTCGTTCTTCGCGAAAGAGTAGAGAATCCAGATCACGTCGAACTGCTTCTCGCGATTGGGATAATGCGCCGCAGTCAGATCGACGCAGTAGTCGAACTTCTCTTGGTCGCGCAGGATCTGCAACAACTCAGGTATCAGCGAGGAATCGACGACAAAGTAGTTCTGCCCGAGATAAGTGTTCGCTTCCGCGATGCCTGAGCCATATTGTCCTTTGAGCCGGGCCGTTAAAGGCGAATCCCACGGCATGGGCACTGGACCTGCGGGCTTTGCAGGCGCAGCGGGCTTTTCAACGGACGGGGCCTTGGGTGGAATAGCGGGTGCCGAGGACTGAGCGGGGGAAGTCTTCTCCGCCGCCGGTTTCTGCTCACCGCCCGGCGGCTGCGGTGTAGGCGATTTGGTTTCCTCGGGCATAGCTGCGAAGCTACACACCTCCGGCGACGCAAAGGCTTTTTGAAGAACGTTAACTTCTAACAGCTTGCTACTACGCTGTCAACGGATTGCGCGCCGTTACACCCATTCCAGCGCGCCTTTTTTCCAGATCCAGATGTATCCCACCACCAGAATCAGAAGAAAGATGAGAATTTCGACCAGGCCGAAGACGCCGAAGGATTTCGACATCACGGCCCAGGGAAACAGGAAGATGGTCTCCACGTCGAAGACCACGAAAAGGATGGCCACAATATAGAAGCGGACGGTGTAGCGTCCGCGGGCATTATCCACGGGGTCGATGCCGCACTCGTACGGCATTAATTTGGCCTTGCCGGGGTTGTTGGGGCGCACCAACTTCGCTGCCAACAGAGTGACAGGAAGCATCACTCCCACCAAGGCGACGAATAGAAAGATAGGAACGTAGTTCTGGGGCATCCGCTCCTCGACTTCAAGAAAAATGCGAGCCGGCAATATTACTGCGGACTGCATCCGTCTTCAAGGACTACCAGCGGGAACGGAGAAATCGCGTTTGTTTATAATCACTGTTTACCTCTCGCTCTCGAAGGACATCCTTGGCACTCGACGACGAAATCTACCAGCTGCGGCGCGACAAACTGAAGAAGATTGAGGCTCTCGGCCAGGAGTCTTACCCTCGCCGCTACGAATTCACTCATACGATTCCCCAGATTCTCGGCGAATACACTGCGAAAACAAGCGAGGAACTGGAAGCCTCGCGGGTCACGGTTCGTGTCGCCGGACGGATCATGGCGATCCGCCTCATGGGCAAGGCTGGGTTTGCCCACCTGCAGCAGAATGGCGAGAGGTTGCAGATCTACGTGAAGAAAGATGCCGTCGGCGACAACGCGTTCGAGCTCTACAAGCTGCTCGATCTGGGAGATCACATCGGCGTCAGCGGCTATCTCTTCCGCACTCGCACCGGGGAGCTTTCGATTCACGTGGAGGAGATCACGTTTCTCTCCAAGGATCTGCTACCTTTGCCGGAAAAGTGGCATGGGCTCACGGACGTCGAGCAGCGTTACCGACAACGTTATGTCGATCTCTTCGTGAATCCTGAAGTGCGTGAGGTGTTCATTAAGCGCAGCAAGCTGGTGCAGTCGCTGCGACGCTCGCTCGATGCGCGGGGATTCATCGAAGTCGAGACGCCGATGATGCATCCCGTCGCAGGCGGAGCGGTGGCCAAGCCGTTTGTGACGCATCACAACACGCTCGATGTCGATCTTTATTTGCGAATTGCACCTGAACTTTATCTGAAGCGGTTGACTGTGGGTGGTCTTGATCGTGTGTACGAAATCAATCGCAACTTCCGCAACGAAGGCATTTCGACACGCCACAATCCCGAATTCACGATGCTCGAGTTCTACCAGGCCTACGCCGACTATCGCGTGGTGATGGAACTGACGCAGCAACTGATCGAGCAAGCCGCGAAAGACGTCAACGGCGGGACGACCAACCAGTGGGGAGAGCACACGATTGACTGGGCGAAGTGGCACAAGATGACCATGCGCGAAGCGATCATTCATTTCTGGCCCGAGAACGCTGGGCCGAAACCTGAGATGCCCGAGTTTGCCTCGCATGAAGGCGTGAAAGGTCTGGTCGAGCGCTTCAATGCGGCTCATGCCCACATCGCCTACGATGCCCAAGAACCGATGGGAAAGACCATTGCCAATCTTTTCGAGGCCACGTCCGAAGATCACTTGATTCAGCCGACGGTGATCTACGAGTTCCCAACCGCAGTCTCGCCGCTCTCCAAACAAAAGGCCGACGAGCCCGAGTGGACGGAGCGATTTGAAATCTACGCCGGGCAGATGGAAATCTCGAACGGCTTCAGTGAACTCAACGATCCAGTCGATCAGCGCGACCGCTTCGAACAGCAACTGAAGGAGCGCGAGCGCGGCGACGATGAAGCTCATCAGATGGACGAAGACTACATTCGCGCGCTGTCATACGGAATGCCGCCAGCCGGGGGCGTGGGCGTGGGAATCGATCGCCTGACCATGCTCTTCACGAACTCAACCAGCATTCGTGACGTTATCCTTTTTCCTTTGCTGCGGCCGGAAAGAGTCGCCGAAGATCAACCCGAGGAGTCGAAGCCCTAGAGAAAGTCGGTTTGACCGCAATTTCCGTATAGAAGTTTGGCTTCTTTCTCCGCACACTGGAATCGAATACCGCCATGAGCTTCGAATTCGATTCCGCGACCCGCCGCCGCTTGGGCTACCAGCTCATCGATCAGATTGACGCCTTCTTTTCTTCCCTGCCCGACCGTCCTGTCCAGTTGCCGGCTGATCAGCGCACCTATGGGACTCTGGATGGCACCCTGCCTGAGTTAGGCGAAGATCCCGAAGACGTTCTAGCTGAGGTCTGCCGCGCGATGGTGGATAAAGGCTTTCATGTGCCCAGCGCGCGTTACTTCGGCTTGATGAATCCCACGCCCACTTACATGGGAGTGCTGGGCGAGGCTCTGGCGGCGGCGCTGAATCCGCAGCTGGCCACCTTGGCGCGCTCGCAGCTGGCATCGAAGATCGAGTTGCAGACCGTGCAGTGGATTGGGTCGCGAGTCGGCTGGAACGACTCGTTCAGCGGAACCTTTACCAGCGGGGGCAACGAAGCGAACTTCAGCGGCCTGGCCTTGGCGCTGGCAGACAAGTTTCCCAATGCAGTCGAAGACGGCATTGCTTCGATCGGCGCACAGCCTGTCGCATACGCCTCTGAGGAGTCGCATCACTCGCTCGACAAGTCGGCGGGATTACTCGGAATTGGACGCAAAGCGCTTCGGAGAATTCCGGTTAATGACAGTTTGCGGCTCGACGTCAAACTCTTAAAGAAGGCAGTCGTTGAAGATATCCGCGGCGGGAAAAAACCGTTCTGCGTGATCGCCACTGCAGGCACAACCAATTCCGGCATGGTCGACGATCTTGTGGCAATATCCGAAGTCTGCCGCGAGCACGGTCTCTGGCTGCATGTGGATGGCGCTTACGGCGCGTCCGTGATCTTTTCCGATGCTCACCGCGGCTTGGTGCACGGCATTGAGCTGGCCGACTCGATCACTGTCGATCCGCATAAGTGGTTAGCAGTGCCCTTCGCTGCCGGACTCATTCTCACCAATCATCCGGAGGTTATGGAGCGTGCCTTCTCGGTAGCGGCGCCTTATATGCCGAAAGCGGGAGGCGCCACGCTTCCCGATAACGCCCGCATCAGCACGCAATGGACGCGCCGCATGAACTCGCTCAAACTGTGGCTAACTCTGCGCGTGCACGGCCGCAAGGCCTACGAGGAATTAATCGACCGCCAGCTTCAGCTCGCACATCACTTCGCCGACTGGGTTCGCACCTCAACCCACTACGACCTCGTGGTTTCGCCAACCTTGCCGATCGTGACCTTTCAGTGGAAGGCTTCCCAGCTTGGTTCCCGAGAATTGAGCGACGTTCATGCGGAGATTGTGGAGGAGATGACGAGGGACGGGCGGCTCTGGATTTCTGACACCCTGGTTCGAGGGCAAAGTGCGCTGAGAATGATGGTGATCAGCTACCTGACGGAGGAGCGCCATCTGCGCGATCTGGAAGAAGGACTTAATCGCACCGCAGCGAAAATCACAGCACTAGCGGCCCGCTAATAAAAACGGGGCGGGATTTCTCCCGCCCCTTCACAGCCAGATAATTCGAGGCTACTTCATTACGACAGCAATACCTTGCGGCACTTCGCCGGCGTGAACCGGGATCTTGACCGGATTTTGAACTTCCGTCAAGGAACCGTCGGTGCTGCTGATATTCAGCACGTGCAGGAAGTTCCCAGGCGTTTGGCCGTTGGGTTGAAGTCCCAGCACATACATGAACTGTCCGGTCGGATCGATCTTCACGTTAGTGGGCTCGTCCGTGCCAGCCTTCAAGGTGACGTGCTGCGTTTGCAGCGGCTTCAAGTAGTTGGAGCCGCTGATGTCATAGACGGTGATGGTGCGGGTGCCAGTCTCGATGGTGTAGAGGTGGTTTCCGGCGACATCGGTCGTCAGCCAGCAGATCAGGGATCCCGGGTTGACGATAACCTTACCTAGAGCCAGTTGGCCGGCGGTGTTGTAGGTGTAAACACCCATTTGATTGACAGCGGGCATGCCCACATAAACAACGCGCTGTTTCGGGTGGGCAGTGGCTCCGAGGAACACCGGACCGCGCACGGGAACCATGCTGTTGTTAACGGTGAGCAAGCCACCTGCGCCCACGTTATAAGAAGTCAACAGACCGCCATCCATGAACTGAACGACGAAGTTGAATTTTCCGCTGGGGCTGACCAGCGCTTGCGCCGGCAGAGATCCCACAGGATAGTTGACCGTCGAGTTCGCAACCGGGGTCAGAATGCCCGTGGTGAGATCTACCGTGAAGCTGGTGATGTTCGGAATGCCACCGGTCTGCAACGGATCATCCGCCTGGTTTACGACAGTGATCTGAGGGCCAGCGGGACTGTTTTCATCCAGGCCGATGCTCACCGGATCCTGCCCGTTCGAGGCTGCGCTCTGCAGGTTGGTAAGGCTTCCATCCGAGTTGATTGCGAAGCTGGTGATTGTGTTGGTGTCGCCGTTGACCGCGAACAAAAGCGTGCCCGCGGAGTTGACGACGATTTCCTGGTCGGCCTGGAAGCCGGGGGAGAAGACCGAGTTCATTTCGAAAACGCCGGAGCCGCCGGTTTTGAACGGAGAACCGGTGATCGGGCTGAGTTTCCCGGTACCGTCGTTCTTGAAGGCATAGACAGAGTTCTTGTTGGGCAATTGGCCGATGTTGCTCTCGACGTAGACGGCATTCACCTGGGCGAGGGCGGCGGTGCCTACCATCAAGATAGCGGTCAGCAGAAGACCTGGGCGGAACCGCGACAGTTTGCGGCCTGCTTGTGACATGCTCATGACTTGCTCATCCTCCTATTGGAATTCTTCTCACTGCAAGCGTTGGCCACATAGCGGAAACCCGCCTCTGTAACCTTTTCGCCATCGGGAGCCTTGCCACCTGCCCCGCCGGCATCGATTGAATGTTTGTGATCCCGACCGGGCCTGCCCTTCGGAAAAGGCAGGAGGGGGGTGTCGATCAGGCACAGAACCTCTATCCGTTGCGGTGCAGGTTGGTGGCCAAATCACCGTCATGCAGAAACAACATCTTTTCGTGCTTTTCGATTGCCGTTGTGCAGATTCATGCACAATCTGTCCAGCCTTGTGCATTCTGTGAAGGGGCAATCGGTCAAAAAACTGAACTAGCATTGGTACGCAGATGAAGTAGATATGGATTTCGCGCGCTCATCAATTGATTGAAACCAGAAGCCTAGGAGATAAAGTAATTGAGAAGTTAGACTCTATTGCATGAAGAACGCAGAGAACAACTACTCCATCATCCGCATCCAGAAAATGTTCTCGCACTAGTCTACGTGCTCGCCTTCCGTCGGGTGCGATTCGATTTCGCAGTGCGAAATCGATAAGGGACCGAATCATTTACCTTGCTCCGCTACCGCGGTGGAAAATTCAAGTGCGTTAGCGACAATTTCCTCGCTGGGTGCCACGCCATCTTGCAGTTGTGTGAACCCATCTGGCGCGGTGCCGAGAGCATGAACTTCCATCCGGCGGAAACGGTTCGGCGCCTCTTTTTCGAAAACCCAATCCTTGTCATGTAATCGCATCACGGAGGTCGTCGGCACGACGGTCCGTTGCACCGTCTTGCGCGACCAGAAGTTGGCAACGGCAAACATGCCGGGCCGCAACGCTCCATCGCCGTTCGCCAGCACAATTCGCACTTTTGCCGAACGCGTGTTGGGATCGAGCACGCGGGAAATGTCAGCGACTTTGCCATGGAATATGCGGTCCGGAAAAGCGTTCAATCGAACTTGGGCGGGATCGCCGATATGAACTTCGCCCAGATCATTCTCGAACACATCGCAGACCACCCATACCTGACTTAGATCGGCGATAGTGAACAGGTTAGGAGTATTGTCGAGGCTCTTGACTCCCTCGAAGCCAGCAACGTTTTGTTCGACGATCGTTCCCGAGACTGGGGCGCGCAGGGGAATGAGGCCGCCGGGACTCTTGGGATCGCCGCCAAGAATGCGGATATGCTCTTCGGTCGTCATCACGTCGACTTTGGCTTTGCTTTCGGCGTTCTGCGCGGCTTCCAGGTCCTTCGCGGCAAGCGCGCCGCGGTCGTAGAGCAACTGCGCGCGATCGAGCGCCCGGCGCGCCAGGTCTTCATCCGCGCGAGCCTTTTGATAGTCGGATACGGCGCCTGCAAGGTCAGGACTCGACACCGTCATCAAGAGTTGTCCCTTCTTGACCTGGTCTCCGAGGCGAACCTTCAGCTCCATCACGCGGCCCGAACCCATCGAGGTCACGTGAATCGTCCGGTTCACGTCAGGGCTCACGGTTCCATTGGCAGTCACTTCCGTGGGCAGATCACGGGTTTCGACCTTGGCAAGCTTGAACAGTTCCGGATGATCGATATCAAACACTCCGGGCTCGCGGGTGATTTCCTGTTTGGTGGCCGAGGCTTCCGTATCGCGTGAACAGCCGGAGGCAATCAGCATCGCGCCGAGCAGGAAGAGCAAGCCCAGCGAAGCCAGATGAAATGATTTTGAAGTTAGCACGGCAGAGGGGCGTGTCTCTGCCGTGCCTCTCCAAGGGCAACAGCCTGAGGCCGCTTTGGCGTTCGCCCTTGAACTCGAGAAATGTTGGAAATGCCGGTTCATTGGATTACCTCCCGACCCACTGCAAGATTCAACTGAGCCGCGGCGGTCAAGTAGGAACCAACCAGATTCAGATAATTCAGTTGAATACTTCGGTAGTCATTCTGTGCGTTGAGAAAATCGAGCAGCGACGCGCCGCCATGCTGGTAGGCGAACGAAACCGTGTCGCGCACTCTCACCGCTTGTTGTAGATATTTGGCTTTGTAGGGACGCAGCAGCACCAGGCTGCTGTCGACGGTTGCATAGGCCGAATCGACGTCGCTGAAAACTTGCGTCTGCGTGGCATCCAGCAACTTCTGGTTGCGGGTCACGTCGAGTTGTGTGCGCAGCTTCTCTCCCTGATTGTGATCGAAGATGCGAAGCGGAAAATTAACGCTGACGCCGAGGGTGTTGAGCGCCGCGGGATTGTTGAAAGATCCGTTGTGGGTGTACCACCCGGCAATCGTCGGATCAGTCGAGCCGTTCGCGACTGCCAGTTTGTGATCGGTCTGAGCCTTGTCCACCGCCTCAACAGCGGCTTTGAGATCGGGACGCGTATCAACGGCCGTCTTACGGAACTCTTCCTGGGGCATCAACTGGTCGTTGAAATCGAACGATCCTGTAACCTCGAACTGCTCCCCCGGTGAATGATCGTCGAGCAAGGCCAGCAGCTGAATCTTGGCAGTGCGCAGATTCACCATCGCCGTCTGCAGATCCGACTCGTACTGTACCCGCTGCAGTTCGAGGCGATCTAAATCGACCTGCGCGATGTCTCCGGCTTTGAACCGCTCCCGGCTTACGTCGAGCACGTGGTCGTAGTAAGAGAGATTGTCTTTGGCCAGCAGAACGACTGCGTTTGCTTGCAGAGTTGAGACGAAAGCGTTGCGCAGGTTGAAAAGCAGAGTCCGCTCCACGTCGGCATGGTCTGACTCGGCAATCAGGGTCCCCTTCTTGGCACTCTCCAGGCGCAGTTCGCGCTTGTGGCGCCGTTCGTGCAGATAACTGATCCCGGGCGATTCGAAGGTTCCGCCAAGAGGCTTCCAAACACCGTTGGCGGGAGCGATCTGGGTTCCGTCTACCGAAAGAGTGAGGTCTGGATTGGGACGCAGGTAGGCGGTAATTTCGTCAGCTTTGGCTTCCTCAATGTTGAACTGATCCGCTTGCAGCGTCGGATTCTGTTGCTCGAAGCGAGCGCGGACCTGCTCCCAGGTCAAAGGTTGTTGAGCTGCGGCAAGGGCTCCGCAGCAGTGGATCAGCGCCAAAAGGAAACAGCGCTGCACTGACTTTCGCATGAAAAGCTCCGTCGCTACGCCTGGCGTGTCGGGCGCCTGGGTTCAAAAACAAATGCACTCACCGCCCACTTGGAGCGCTGTTTCAGCTGTTGATAAAAACGGAGATTCCCCGCACACGGCGCGAGGAATTCAAGGACTAGCTAAGGAGGGAGTTGGGAGGAGCGCGTCCAGTTGCTGCACCGCGGAGGACCGCAACCGGCTTCTGACTGCCGGAACGAATGATTAGGCCGCGAAACTCGTCGGCAGGCGCAAACACCACGAACATACCGACCAGCGCCGGTGCCGTCCCCATGTTGGGGGCGTGGCCTTTTTCGTTCTCGGCGCTACGGCAAGCGCGCCGTCCGGCGGGGCATTCCTCGGTCTCCGGTTGCATCGCGCGGAGATCGTCAGTCGCCGAAATTACTGGGAAGAGCAACAGCAGGATAAATCCCAGAGCCAGGACGCATCGCACGGGGCTCAGGTAGCGGCTCCGGTGCGAAGGCAGAGCCTCGCGCCGCCACAGCCAGAAGGCTGGGACCGCCAACAAAACCCAGATTAGATTAAGTAATAGCTCCATGCGGGCTTTCGAAGGACTTAATTATAGGGCCGTCTGCAGGTCTCGGTACAGGGAAACCGCAGACGGCTCGCATCACTAGAGTAACTTCACTTCATCAACGTCGCCAGCCCAATCGGGAAATTTCCGCTGGGTACGGGCAAGGTCATCGGTGAGAGAGTTTCCGTCATGGTTCCGTCGCTCGCCACGTTCATCACATGCAACGACGAGGTGGTCGGCGAATTCGAAATCGCATAAAGGAACTGTCCAGTTGGGTCGAACCGCATATTGGTCACGGAACTCCCCGTAGTGGTCGGCGTCAGCGTGAGGTGTTGCAACTGAACCGGAAGCAGGGGAGCGGTTAAGTCATAGACCGTGATCGAGTTGCTTGCGCTCTCGCCAGAATACAGACGGGTTCCCGTGGAATTAATCGCCAGCCAGCAAGCTAGCGAACCTGGGTTCGCCACACTCGTCTGGTAGGTCAGGATTCCCGTCGCGGCGCTGTACTGATAAACCGCGATCTGGCTATCTGCGGGCAATGCGGCATACAAAATGGTTTGCGTCGGGTGCACCACCTCGCCGAGAAATACATTCCCGGTCGGCGTCTGGACGGTATTGTTCAGCTTGAGCGTCCCGTTCGATCTAATCCGATAGGAATAAATCTGGGACGGTACCCCGACCACTCCGCCACCGGCGAATTGCATGCCGAACACGAGGTGCTGTTGGCCGATTGCCGCCTGGGACGGCGTCGCTCCGAAAGGCAGTGTCACCTGCGAACCGGTGTTGTGCGTCAGCGTGCCATCTGTGGCTACGGTAAAAGTCTGAAAGTTTGGGGCCTTGGGATTAATTTGATTGGGGTCGCTCTCTTTGTTTACGACCACCAGGAAGCTGTTCCCGTTGCTCAAGATTCCGTCGAACAATCCCAAGCTCGCCGGCTGCGGACCGCCCGAAGTGTAGGGCGAACCCGCCACGGGCGTGAGACTCGCGTCGGAATTGATGGTAAACACTGCTAACGTATTGCTAAAACCGTTGACGGTGAACAACACCGTGCCGGCTTTGTTCACGATGACCTGCTGATCATCATCCGTTTGCAATCCCAGCGACATTCCCGCCGCAGGAGCGGAACCGGTTCCCCCGGTGAGGTAAGGAGATCCAGGCAAAGGGGTCAGATTCCCACTACCGTCGTTGCTATAGCCTAAGACCACATTCGCATTGGAGACGGTTCCAATGTTGGCGTTCAAATAAACCGCGTTTGTTTGTCCTTGCACAGCAACCGCTGATCCTGCCCCTAGAACAACTACCGCGATCGATATCATCCATCCGCGCCACAGCTTTCTCATCCCTCGCGCAAGCTCCTTCATGCTGCCCCCTTATATTGTGTGAAGTTTGGGTTGAACTTCGTTTCTGGCCAGGCAAAACGAGGGAAGGGCTCAATCCCTTCTCCATCTCACAACCCACGCCCGGAGACTGCTAACCTGACTTGGTCTGAAACTACCCTGGGTGAATTTCGGGATCCCCCACGGATCGCATGGAAATCCGTAACCAACCGTGCACTCCGCCTGCCACTTGGCTGATTCAGTTCTGCCTTATTTTTGTTAGGAAATTACAGAAGCCCTTCTTGCTCGATTTGCATTCGTTGCATTCATTTGCACAACTATGACAGTTGGCTACACATTTTTCCGCTGGAGCCTTCGACGAGAATGCGCTCGTGGGAGCTCAAGAACCTCAAACGCCATTCCCAAGGTACCCCCTATATGTTTTGTTTGATCAGGGGTTGCGGACTCGCATCTGAAGGTGTTCACATGGCAGAAGAATTGCCCGTGAGAATACGGTTCGATTGTGACCATACCCTCGGAGATCCAAGGATTCGCTTATGAAACCCCAGCCGACCAGTCCGGAGAACGTATCTTCCGGAATCTTCTCCTTGCGAGAAAAACCCACCATCTCGTGCCTGCGGTGCAACACGGAATTGACGGAGTATCGGCCCACTCGCTTTACGTTCTTGCCCTACGGCATAAGCCGCGCGCACGCCATGCTGGTCTGCCCCAAGTGCGGCCACGTAGAATTCCTTTCGAAGGATAGTCCGCTCTTGACTGATCTCGAGGCCATCGCCAGCGACGGCGGCGACGACGATTAGGCTGGAATTCGTTCCTGCTTGGAAAGTTTATGAACGGCACCAGCAGATTTCTGCTGCCATTGCCATGCGGTAGAAACGATTTCATCGAGCGAACGACGCGCAGTCCAATGCAGCAAGTCTTCGGCTAGCCTGGGATCGGCAACCAGTTCTGCCGGATCTCCGGGACGTCTCGCCCCTAACTGGGTTGGAACCGCGCGCCCGGTGACGCGCTCAATGGCTGCGATCACTTCTTTCACGGAATGACCATGTCCCGTGCCGAGATTCAATTCCACTGACTCGCAGCGCTCCAGATACTCCAATCCGAGCACGTGCGCTTCGGCCAAGTCGCTGACATGAACGTAGTCGCGCACGCAGGTCCCATCGTCCGTGGGATAGTCGTTACCGTAAATCTCCACGGAGTCGCGCTCTCCTGCTAGCGCCTCAAAGGCGCAGGGAATCAAGTGCGTCTCGGGAAAATGCAGCTCCCCAACTCTTCCCTGTTCGTCGGCTCCGGCTGCATTGAAATATCGGAACGCGACAAAGTGCAGGCCATAAGCGCGATCGTAGGCTTCCAGAGCATTTTCAAGCGCGAGCTTCGACGCCCCATAAGGATTCACGGGAAAGCGGGGACTGCGTTCCGTGATGGGCAGGCTCTCGGGTATTCCGTACACGGCGCAGCTTGAGGAAAATACAAACTTCCGCACCGGAGAATCGAGCACCGCGTGCAACAGAGCCAGGCCGCTGCGGACATTATTCTCGAAATACTTCCGGGGATGAACCACCGACTCGCCCACGTAAGCGCACGCAGCGAAGTGCATGACCGCATCGACTCGCGGAAGGATCTTTCTCAACTTCGACGAATCGGCAGCATCGCCCACAACGAGGTCAAAACCAGACGCCAGGGTTGCGTGTCCCGTCGACAAGTTGTCGTAGACGATGACTTCGTGGCCCCTGCTCCGCAGCGCGTGAGCAGTGTGGCTTCCGATGTATCCCGCGCCCCCGACCACCAGGACAACCAAAGCGGCCTCCAGAATCGAGCGTAGCAATCACTGCTTTCTGGCGATGTGACATATATCCTGTGAGGGCTGTGAAAAACTTGAACGCGGTCTTCTCGAAGCTCAGTGTCCGCCGTCGCTACGAGGTCTGGTTTCTCCGCCTCGGACTGGCGGACAACAGCGGAGCCTGGTGGTTTCGTTATTTGTTGATGAACCCGGGCCGCGCGGGATGCCCGGGAAATTCAACCGGGATGCCAGTGCAGGTGTGGGCGACGTGGTTTCCTCGTAGTGGACGGCCGCAGAGTTTTATTCAGGGATTTGGCCTGGACCAACTACAACTTAGTGGACGCGGCGGCAGTCCATTTCATTTCGGGATCGGCGAAAACAGAATCAACGAAGACTCTTGCACCGGGCACATCGAAGTCGACGGCCACCGCATTGCCTGGAATCTGCGCTATCGCTCAACCGCGCACATAACACTCAGCGACAAAGGATGGATCGGATTCTCGCGAACACCCCACTCGAATGCGGTGTTTTCAGGGGAAATCGATTTCGACGGGAAACAATTCCGCGGCGACCCTCTGGGTTGGGGCGTACAGGGACACAACTGTGGCTACCGTCATCGCAATCAGTGGACATGGACCCACGCCTGTTTCCCTCAAAGTGACGGGGACATCAGCAGCTTCGAGGCTCTAACTTACGAGATGCCGTTACGTCTACAGTTCCGCAAAGCCGCGCTATGGCATCGCGGACGCTGGTACGTGTTTCGGAAATTCGACAAACAAGTGCGCGACTCAAAGATACTGCGCTGGATTCTTACGTGTTCTGATTCGATCGGGAACGAGGTCGAAGCCAGCGTCGATGGCACAGGAGAATCGCTCCATCGCTTGCCTTATCTCAAGACGGATTGCTCTGGAACGTTCGACGTGGCGAACAACAGCCTGGCAGAAGCGCGGTTGATGATTCGAACCGGCGCTGGAGCAGAAGAACTCGCGACCAAAAATGGCGCTGTGCTCGAGATGGCTGGATAATCTACTTCCCCTTCTGCGCGGCCGTCTTCGGCGCAACATAGGCAGGCTTGTCTGCCGGGAAATTCGTGCTCAAGTAATCGATAAAGGAATCTCGGTCCTCCGGATCGACCAGCGCGCCCCATTTGGCCATCTTATCGACTTCTTTGGTCCATGCCGCTTTGCTCAAACGCTGCTGCACGATGATGCGCGATTCATGGCACTCCGTGCAGCTAGTAGCCACTTTGGCTTGTACCGGCGCCGGCGGCAATTCGTTCGACTGCGCCCAGATCAGAGGCGCAGCGAGCAGCATCAGAGCGGCCTTCAGCACGTTACGCTTCGACACGAATTTTCACCTCATCGATGGAATTGTTCAGATAGCCGCTCGGGTTCCACGGCGCGCGCTCCGGCTGGACGCGTCCCTGGCTATCCGTGGCTCGCGACATGATGACGTAGTCGCCCGACTTCGGCGCCTTCCAGCGATAACTCCAAAGACGCCAAGTGTACTTGGCTTGATCTTTTCCCAAGTCGGCGGTCTTCCACGTGGCTCCCGCGTCGGTCGAGATCTCGACTTTCACGACCTCCGCCTCTCCAGCCCAAGCCACGCCTTGGATGTTCAGCGAGCGTGACTTGACCGTGGAACTGTCGCTTGGCGCAGAAATCAGAGACTTCACGTTGAGCGCGGTCACCGGGTGGGTATCTTCGGGCTTCACTGCATCGCCCGGCTTGATCGGCTGGTTGGGCAGCCGATATCCCGGACTCATGAAGTTGCCTTCGAATTCTTTATCCAACACTTTAATTTCCGCGAGCCACTTGCACGAGGCTGCGCCGATCCACCCTGGAACCATTGCGCGGGCGGGATATCCGTGATGTTTCGCCAAGGGCGCGCCATTCATTTGAGTCGCGACCAAAGTGTCGCCGTCGAGCGCCTTCTCCAGTGGAATGCTGCGGATGAACGGCGGCACTTTGCCGGGGACCTCATCCAATCCATGAAACATGACGTGTTTGCCGGTAGGCTTCACTCCCGCTCGCTGCAGGATATCTCGGAGCCGCGGTCCGCTAAATTTCGCGGTTCCCACCGCGCCTTTCCCCCACTGAATGCCCGGGACGTGAGGATCTTCGAACGCGCGTCCGTTGCCCGCGCATTCGAGCGTGTTGGTCACGGAGTGCGTCTCGAACTTGAGCAGATCGGCCACGCTCAGTGTGAGCGGATTCTCAACCTCGCCGCTAACGCTGAGCTTCCACGTCCCAATGTCGAGCGTCGACGGCTCGTGCATGTGATTACGCACGAAAAAATGTGGAACAGGGGTGATCCACGAGTTGGCGTACTCGGGCGGCATCTCCAGATCGAGAAACCGAAATGATCGGAGAATCATGCCGTCTTTGCCGGGCACGGTAGTGGCTGCGTCGGCGGCCCAACTTAGTAATGGATTGACCGCACTCGCAGCCGCCACCGCCAAAGAAGTTGTCCTGACAAACTCTCGCCGTGAGATCACTAGCCTTCTAGCCTCCACTTTTATCGAGATCAGAATTGCTGGCCGGAAGGAGACCCATTCCTGGCCAGCCGGCAATTCCAACTTTAGCCTCTCATACTTAGAACGTATAAATCAGATCGAACTGGAACCGGTTCAAACTTGGTTCCTTCTGACCTGCCGTGGTGATGGTTTTGGCCGCGAGCGCTGCGTTGTTTTCGAGGTACGTGTTAAGCGTGCGTCCATGCCACAACGTGAAACTGGCAAGAGTGTTGCTCCGGAGCTTCCACAGCGCATAGATGCGATTTTGCAGAATGTTCGTCGGTGCGCGCTGATCGCTTTCCGCGAACGACGCTAACACGGCATCCTGCTCTTGCCGCAACCACGCGTAGCCGAATTGCAGATCGTTCCGGTTCTTCACCTGGCCCAAGCTAACGTCCACTCCGTACGACTTGTTCTGCGAGCCCAAATTCGTTTGCACGATGCCTTTGGTATTCAGTGGATGGCTGGCGGCATCGAGGTTGTCTTCGAGTTCCAGCAACAGATTCACCGGGAACCGCTGCAGTCCAGTTTTGAACTGGTTGTTCAGAATGAAGTCGGCGTAGAAGAAGCCCGACCAGAAACGCGGCTTGCCGGTGGAATCAGTGTAAACCGCGTTGGTGATGCCATTCGGTCCAAACGCGCAAGGAGCGTAGCTGGGCAACGAGGTGCTGCCTGCGGATCCCTTGGCGCAACCCGGACCTTCTCCGGGCGTGGGGAACGGGCCAGCAGGAGTTGTACCGGTGCTGCCGGTCGTCGTCGCCTGAACGTTAAAGGCGCTGGCTTGAAGAATCGCGCTCGTGCCCTGCCACTTGACAGCCAGGAAAGACGGCGTCGCCGTCCACGGCCCAAGTTGCAATCTGGTTTGTCCTTGCCCGCCGAGCGCGTACGAGTCAGTTCCCGACGTGACCTCGTTAAACAAATAGTTGATGGCCTGCACCGTGAAGTTCTTCACCACCGGCCCTTCGCGATCGAACGACGCCTTGATGTCGAAGCCTTCCGGATTCAGATCGGGATCGCCCGTGACCGAGGTGCGCTGCCATTGATAGGCGAACTTGCCTCCCGTCGCCGATAGCCACCGGTGCCTCACCGGATTGTAGGTAATGAAACCCTTATCGAGGCCGATCGTCTTGCGATCGAAGAAGCCCGTCAATGTCTCGTTCGTCGTCGTCGGATCACCTAACGTTCCGGTGGCGATCTGAACTCCGGCAATGAAGTCTTCGTTCAACTTGCCGTCAAACCCGAAGCGCACGCGGACACGGGCGCGGTTGCGGTCCTGAATATTGTCCTGCATGTAACTCTCGCCTCGCACCCGGACATCCCCGTTGAAGCGGAATCTCGAGGCAAAACTCTCGAGCGCGGAAACCCGCTTTTGCTCGTCCTGAGACACGACGACCGAATTGGTCAGGGTGTCCTTTACATCCGTGAGGTCGCTGCTCAGTTTGGCAACCGTGGCTTGTTGCGCAGTGGCAGCGCTCTCGGCATCCGCAGCTTTCTGCTGCGCGTCGGTGGCTACCGACTGCGCCTGCTGTAACTGCTGCTGCGCCTGCTGGGCCTGTTGTTGCGCTTGCTGCAACGCGGCTTCCCGACCTCGCATTTCTTCGCGCAACTCCTGGATCTGCTGTTGCTGCGCGGTGAGTGCGTCCCTGAGTTCCTTCACATCCTGGGCGGTGATGACTGCTGCCTTGGTGGATGCCTTCTTCGCCTTGGGCGTGGTCGCCGGGGAGGATTGGGCATAGATTGTCACGGCCGCGAAGGACAACAGAACCGTGGCGATGAGTGATTTGCGACTGGCTTGCATTGCTTTTTGGGTCTCCTTTTGGGTTTTGCGACACTACATCACTTTTCTGGACATCCCTATAAACCCTATTGAAACGCTAGTCATTACGAACCGGGATTTCCCATAACCGTAACTACCTAAATCAATCGACTGCGGGAAACCGGGGAGGACGAATCGTTCTACGTACTACTTGGCCGGCGCTAATCCCCATCTGCGCTGCAACCGGCGCTCAAACGTCTTGAAGACCAGACCATCGACGATGTAGCCGATGGCAATGATCAGCAACATGACCGCGATCACCTGGCTCATGTCATTCAGATCGCGGCCCATCATCAGCAACTGGCCCAGGCCCAGGCTGACGAAAATCATTTCTCCAGAAATCAGCGAGCGCCAGGCGAAAGCCCATCCCTGCTTGAGGCCTGACAGAATGAACGGGAGACTCGCCGGAAGCAGCACATACCAGAACAGTTTGAAACCCTTGGCGCCCAGGTTACGTCCCGCCATGCCGTAAATCTTCGGCATCTGTTGGCGTCCGGTTTCCATGGCGATCGTCACCGACAACAACGAGCCCATGACCACCACAAACAGAATTGCTTTCTCCGTGAGCCCGAACCAAAGAACCGCAAGAGGCAGCCAGCAAATGCTGGGCAGGCTCTGTAAGCTCACCAGCAATCCGCCTACGGTCTCTTCCAGAAACTTGTTACTGGCGACGCCCAACCCAAGAATCATGCCCAGGACTACGGATAGACTGTAGCCAATCAGCATGCGCTTCATGCTGACCGCGATGGCAATCCAGAAACTGTGATCGGCAAAGCCCGAGCGCAGCGAGTCGTACACGCCGGTTGGCGTGGGAAACACATACGGAGGCCACACCTTCGTCTTCGCCAGGATGACCCAGACCGCGATTAACACCGTATAGAAAATCGCCTGCCTAAAGAACTGCTTCATGGCCGTATTGCTCCTCTAACGACTTGTTGATCTCTTCGCGTAGGTCATCAAGAATCTCGCGGGCATTCTTGGCAACCGAGATGTCTTCGAGCTGTCTCGGGCGTGGAAGATCGACCTGGTATTCGCGCTTGATTCTTCCCGGACGAAACGTAAACAGAACCACGCGATCTCCCAAACGAATCGCCTCGCGCACGTTGTGAGTCACGAAAATAATGGTGCGCCCGGTCTCCGCCCAGAGGCGCTCCAACTCGTCGTGCAGCAAGTCGCGAGTCTGCGCGTCGAGCGCGGCAAAGGGCTCGTCCATCAAAAGGACGTCCGGTTCCGTCGCCAAGGCGCGCGCCAGCGCCACTCGCTGCCGCATTCCGCCGGAGAGCTGATGCGTATAGCTGTTCTTGAATTGCGACAGGTGCACCAGCCGCAGGTAGTAATCGATTCGTTCTTTGCGCTCGTCTTTCGGGACGCCCTTCATCTTCATGCCGAACTCAATGTTGTCAGCAACCGTGAGCCAGGGAAACAAACCCAGTTCCTGGAAGATGAGGATGCGGTCGGTTCCAGGCCCTTCCACCGTTTTGCCATCCACGAGCACGTTGCCCGAGGTCTGCTGGTGCAAGCCGGCAATCAAGTGCAGCAGCGTTGACTTTCCGCAGCCGGAAGGCCCGACGATGCAAAGGAACTCTCCGGGGTTCACCTTCAGGTTGATGCGGTCGAGCGCCAGCAAACGCTGCCCCTTGGTGGTCTCGTAGCTAAGCGAGATATCGTTCAGCGAGACTTTGGGCGTTCCCCCAACTTGCGGTTGGTGAAGCGAAAGCACAGCCGCACTGGCTGCTCCTCGCGTGCGGCGGGCCGGACTTCTGAAGTTACTCGGAAAGGAAGTTTGCGGAGCGGCTGTCATTGGATGGCCTTTTTCCCTTTCTCCACTAGAACCTGGTTCAACAGAGTCAAATCGTAGAGACGCGACAGGTCGGGCATCTGCTTGCCCAGGAAACCCGCGTCGTAAGCTGATTTCGCGGAGGTCAACAATGAATTGCGCAGCGGATCGTAGGTGACTTCGATCCGTGTGAACGCTTCGTCTACCACGTCGCTCGGCAACGCCTTCCCGGTCTCCGTCTGAATCTGCTGGTTCAGGAGTTTTTTGGCTTCGGGAAGGTGCCCGTTGATCCAGACGGTGAGATCGACGTTGGCGCGAATCCAGTTCTTCACCAGATCCGGATGTTCGTTCAGAAATTTCGTACTGACGATGAGGTTCGTAATGACGAACTGGCGGTCGGGCCACAGGTCGCGTTCGTCAAGAAACAGGCGCCCGTTGCCTTCATGAATCAAACGCGTCGCCCACGGCTCGGGCGCCCATGCCGCATCCAACTGCTTCTTCAGAAATAGCGTGAGTTGGTCGGGATTCGCCATCGGCATCACTTGCACATCGCCACCCTTGTCGAGCGACTTCATGCCGTGAGCCAGCAACCACGCCCGTAGCGCGACGTCCTGGGTGTTGCCCAATTGGGGCGAAGCGACCTTCTTGCCGTGAAAATCTTCCGGCTTGTTGATGCCGGAATCGTTGCGCACCACCAATGCTGCTCCGCCACTGGCAGCGCCCGCCACCACCCGAAGGGCTTCCCCGTTCGAGCGTACATAGCCGCTGATCGTGGGGTTGGGACCGACATAGGTCATGTCGATTGCGCCCGCGAATAACGCTTCGATGGCGGAAGGCCCGGCGTTAAATGTTTTCCATTCGATCTTTACGTTCGGACCCATCGCCTTTTCGAACCAGCCATTGCCTTTGCCGACCATGGCCTGCGGATGGGTAATGTTGGGAAAGGCTCCCACCCGAATGACACTTCCCTGCCCAAACAGCGAGGCTGGATGCGCCACCAGAAGACTGACCAGAACGAGCAAGAGTTTACGCATCTTTTCCTCTGTTCCCATGCGCATGCATCACCATTGGAATCACGCTTACCTCTTCTTTGTTCTTTTTTGTCTTTGCGGGGCGGGAAAGTTCAGACTGGGCCCGTCCGATAATGTCGGCGAGGGTCGTATTCTCAAGAATCTTGGCGGCCGCATCGCGCACCGCCAGAAATGTCTGGTAAAGCGCGCGGTGTTCGGCGTCGCGGTCGATCAAACTGCGCAATTGCTCGGCATCGCCAAACGGGGCGAGCGCGCCGTCGATCAAGCGGATGATTTCACTGAGGGCAATTTCGGAGGGCGCCCGGCGGAGCTGGTACCCGCCCTTCGCGCCGCGCACGCTTTCCACCATGCGGGCGTTCTTTAATTCCAGCAGGATGAGTTCCAGGAACTTCTCCGGCAGTCCTTCTTCATAGGCGATGTCGCGTATGCGAATCGCGCCCTGGTTATAGCGCCGCGCCAGCACCATCATCGCCTGCATCGCATAGAGTCCCTTCTGCGAGATCCTCATCCTAGCCCCGTGACTCCATAAAGTCTATTGTTTTAATAGCCATTATTGACATAAAGGGGAATAGCAATCCTGGTGCCAGTCCCACCTCTTGACGCCCGAAGTCAGGCTTCAATCTTTTCAATCATTTGTAGGAATCAGGAACGGGCGGGTGGGAAAATATGTGCAGGGATTTTCCACCTGAAAGCAGTTTTTGATCACACGGGGCTTTAGTCGATTCGAACCACTTGCAAAGTAATATTGTCCGGGCCGCCGCGGTCGCGGGCCATCTGCACCAGTTCCCGGCAGGCTTCCTCCGGGCTCTGGCTGGCAACAACCTTTCTGATCTGTTCGTCGCCAACCACACCCCACAAACCGTCGGTACAAAGCACGATTTGGTCTCGGGAGCGCAACTCCAAGGGAGCGGCGGGGGCGTCGGGCTCAACCTCGCTGCCAGCACCCAGGGCGGCCGTCAGAATATGCCGCTGCGGGTGAAACTCGGCTTCTTCGGAACTGATGACACCGTGTGCCACCAGCCGGCTGACATAAGAATGATCCTGCGTTAGACGAGTAATGGACGCATCCCTCACCAGATACAAACGGCTGTCCCCAACATGCGCGAAATAGAGCTGTCGGCCCACTAACGCGACGGTCGTACAAGTAGTTCCCATCCCCTCAAGTGCGGGATGGCTCACGGCATAGCTCTGGATTTTCTGATGCGCTGCGCGAAAGCCGGCCAGCAACGCCGACTGAACTTCGTTTCCAGGATCTTCGGCGTACGCTTCTTCTACCGACTCAATGGCGATCCGGCTGGCTTCCTGGCCGCCTTCGTAGCCGCCCATTCCGTCGGCCACACTGATCAGCCTCCCCTTTACCGCGAACTGCTCGTTCGCATAAGGCTCCCAATAGGAATAGCGGTCTTCATTATTCTCACGCTGGCATCCCAAGTCGGTAAGCGCTGCCAGTTCTATCCCCGGCCGAATCTGCATTTCACCTCGTTCGCGTCTGATTGTGTGAAACAAGGCTCACTTCCCTGTCAGCATCCGCCCACTGCGGCATAGGAAGCCCACCCACACGGCTGGGGATCAACGCTCGCAGGGGATCCGTCCTGAGCCGCCTAACCGAAACTGCCGCATACAAATGCGAGTGCGATTATACCGGACCTCCGCCCAGCCATGCTTCGCAGCCCTCAATGACATTTGTCATCGCAACTGGGTGATGATCTCCACTGACGCTGCAGGACGCTGTGGAAGATGATCATTTCAACCGGAGACGAATCCGGCAGCGGAGTAACTCATGACTGCTACATTAGACGAACGCCCCGATTCGCAGCTTGCAGACGCAAGTTCTCTCGCCGTTGCTTGCCTGGAGGGCGTCACAAAGACTTACGGTGAAGTAAGGGCGCTCGATAACCTTGACCTCACGGTCCGCGCCGGCGAACTACTGGCTCTCCTAGGACCTAATGGCGCTGGTAAAACCACTGCGGTGAAACTGCTTCTCGGCCTTGCTAAGCCCAATGCGGGGCGAGTGAACGTCTTCGGTGGGAACCCGATCCTTCCTGCCTCGCGCATGAGAACTGGCGCCATGTTACAGGTTGCGCGGGTGCCCGAGACTCTGCGTGTCCGCGAGCACATCGACTTGTTCTCGAGTTACTATCCCCGTCCGCTGCCAACCGATGAACTCTGGTCTCTCGCCGGCCTGCGCGAAGTGCAGGACCGTCTGTTTGGCGAACTCTCCGGCGGCCAGCGCCAGCGCGTGTTGTTCGCTCTTGCGCTGTGTGGAGATCCCGACCTTCTCTTTCTCGATGAGCCCACGGTCGGCATGGATGTGGAAGCGCGCCGCGCCCTCTGGCAACAGATCCGCAAACTGGTCGCGCGCGGAAAAACCGTGCTACTCACGACTCACTATCTCGAGGAAGCCGACGCTCTGGCCGATCGGGTCGTCGTTCTTAATCGCGGCGTAGTCGTCGCCGAAGGCACGCCGGCCGAAATCAAAGCGAAGACGGCGGGACGTCGTATCCGCTGCGTGACCCGGCTCAATCCTGACCTGGTAAGGCAGATTCCGGGCGTGCTCGACGTGAGACAGGACCGCGAGGCGCTCGAAATCCAGACCGCCGTGCCCGAACCCGTACTCCGCGAACTGCTGGCGCTCGACTTGGGGATATCGCAAATCGAGGTCACCAGCGCTGGTTTGGAAGATGCCTTCCTGGCGCTCACGAACAACGGCAACTAATCGCACTATATAGAGAGGTCTTACGATGGCAACAGCATCTGTGGCACTCGAGAACGTCGGCAGGCCATTGAACCAGACGTTCCGTATTCTGCTTAAGGAAGTGAAATACGAATTTCTGAAGAACTTTCGTCTGCGCATGTATTCCGTTGCAGTCGTCTTCTTCCCTGTCATGTTCTATGTCCTCTTCGGCTTGGTTTTGGGAAGGCGGGGGCCAGATCACATCAACATGGCGTCCTACCTGATCGCGACTTACGGCACCTTCGGGGTGATGGGAGCATCGCTCTTCGGCACCGCCGCGGGTCTCGCCGCTGAGCGCGGCCTGGGATGGCTACAGGTCAAGCGCGCTAGCCCCATGCCTCCCTCGATTTACTTCGCCGCGAAAGTCATCATGAGCATGATCTTCAGCGCGGAGGTTGTCGTGCTGTTGATGTTGTTGGGAGTCACTTTCGGCGGAGTGCGCATGCCCGTCGTCGACGCATTCGAGCTTCTTGGGGTGCTTCTGGCGGGATCCATCCCCTTCTGCGCCATGGGACTCGCTCTCGGATATTTCATCGGCCCGAACTCCGCCCCGCCCACCATCAACATGATCTATCTCCCGATGTCCTTTTGTTCCGGATTGTGGGTGCCGCTGATGTTCTTGCCCAAACTTATGCGCCAGATTGCAGAATTTCTTCCGTCGTATCATCTGTCGCAACTCGCTCTGGGAATTGTTGGTGCGGGACAAGGCGAACCTGCATGGAAGCATTGGGAAGTGCTGATCGGATTTACTTTGATTTGTCTCGGCATTGCTCGCATCGGATTTCAGCGCGACGAAGGGAAAATGTATGGCTAACCAGAAAATGGCTGGATGGTGCCTGGTCGCATTAGGCTTGGTTCTTCTGACGGTGTCTGGCAGACTGGACCTGTTCACCGCGGTGCTGCCCCTCTGTCTTATTCTCTTGGCACTTTGGATGCTGCGCTGCTCGGCCCGAAAGAAAGGAAACGTCGAACTCGCGCGATGAGACTTATTCCTACGAATCGTGATAACGGCTGGGCGCCTTACATCTGGCTCGCCTATTTCGGTTTCTTCTTCCTCGACCCCATTCTGAACCACGCAGGATGGGAGCGCTGGTTGGCCACCGGGTTCGGCACGGTCGTCTTCCTGGCGCTTTATTTTGCCGTCTTCTGGGTGCGCAGCCCCTGGGATCTGGTGGACCTGGGAGTGATGGTCTTGTGCGGCGTGGCCTACGCTCCCTGGAATGGCGGCGCCACTTGTTTCTTCATCTACGCGGCCGCTCTCCTACCTTTCGTGGTTGAGTCCGAAGCGCGGGCGATTCAGCTCCTCGGCGTGATTTTCGCCGCAGCCATCGGCACCTGGTGGGCCTTCCATTTATCTGGATGGTTCTTGTTTTATTCCGTCGGCATGGCCGGCGTGATCTGCGCGAGCAACATTTACTTCGCGCAGCGCTCGCGCATGTACAAAAGGCTGCGCTCAGCTCAGGATGAGATCGAGCATCTCGCGAAAGTCGCCGAGCGCGAACGCATTGCCCGCGATCTGCATGATGTTCTCGGACACACCCTGTCGGTCATCATCTTGAAATCAGAACTGGCCTCGAAACTCATCGATCGTGATCCAGAACGAGCCAAAGCCGAAATTCGCGACGTCGAGCGAACCTCGCGCGAAGCGCTGGCTGAAGTGCGTAGCACCATTCGCGGCTACCGTCAGCAAGGCCTCGAAGAAGAAATGAAGCGTGCCAAGGCGACGCTCGAAACCGCTGGCCTTAAAGTCACATCAGAATCTGCCGCTGTCGGGCTCAGTCCCGCTCAAGAAAGTGTCGTCGCCATGGTCGTGCGGGAAGCGGTCACCAACGTGGTCCGCCACGCGCAGGCCCGCACTTGCGACCTCCGCTTGGCTCCGCAGAACGGCACCTGTGTGCTCGAAATTCAAGACGACGGTCGCGGCGCCTGTCGGCCTGAAGGCAACGGCCTGCGAGGCATGCGCGAAAGAATCGAAGCCCTCGGCGGCACGCTGGAGCGCGAGACCTCTGCGGGCACAAAACTCACCATCCGCTTTCCGCTAACCGCGTCCGCAGAGAATGGCCCCCAGTGAATCCTTCGCCCAAGACCAGCCGTAAAACGATCCGTGTCGGCATCGCCGAAGACCAGGGCATGGTGCTCGGCGCGCTCGCGGCTCTTCTCGAGATCGAAGGAGATATCTCGGTCATCTTTCAGGCACGCAACGGGAAAGATGCCCTTAACCAGGTCCTCGCCCTGAAACCGGACGTCTTCATCACCGACATTGAAATGCCCGAGATGACCGGACTCGATGTGGCCGCCGAACTTCAGCGCAGAAAAACCGGAACCCGCGTGATCATCCTGACGACGTTCGCGCGCAGCGGCTACCTGCGCCGCGCTCTCGATGCCGGAGCTTTGGGATATCTGCTGAAGGACATGCGCGCCGAGGAACTCGCTGAAGCCGTGCGCCGCGTGCAGCAAGGCCTGCGCGTAGTAGATCCGGAACTCGCCGCTGAATCCTGGGGAGAACCCGACCCTCTCACCGATCGCGAGCGCCAAGTGTTGCGTCTCGCCGGGGACGGTGTCGCCAGCGGTGAAATCGCCGCCAAACTCAGCCTTTCCGAAGGCACCGTGCGCAACTACCTCTCCGAAGCTATCAGCAAACTCGGCGCTGCCAACCGCGTAGAAGCCGCCCGCATCGCGCGCACCAAGGGTTGGCTGTAAACGCGCCGAGCTTCCCAATCGGCATACACTTCCATACAAACAAGAGCGGCAAGGCCGCATCTTATCTAGGTCAGACGCGGATTATGCCACGCTTTTTATTTTTTCGATCCACCCGATCAGCATTTTGCGTGGAGGCGCCGCCGTGTGTCGCAGCAGTTTCGCGAGAGAATCATCTTTGACCGTCGCCAATGGAATGTCGTCCATTTTTTCGTCACCGAGCAATTTGTGCCGCGGCGAACGCATCGCACCCGATCGAAAAATGTCAAGTTGACGATATAGGCCATAGGCTGCGTATAGTTCTTTAACCAGATTCACGATTCTTCTTCAGGAAATGGTGTGAATGAATGGCGGTTCAGGGCCTCGACTTAAATAAGAGTGATCAAGATATGCAAGCAATTTCCGCACGCGATGCGAAGAATGTTTTGAGTTTCGAGGAAGTCGACAGCCTAACCCCGGAAGGCGGTAAAGCGGCTGAGACCCTCATGAACGTCGTGGCTTTGATTGCCAAGCGTTTTGGCACCGACGTTTGCTCCGCCTATCTGCTCGAACCGGATCGTGCGAACCTCGTGCTGGCCGCGACGCTAGGTCTTCGCCGCGAGTCGGTCGGTCATCTGCGTATGGGGGTGCACGAAGGCTTGGTCGGTCTCGTCGCCGAGAAGGTGCGTCCCGTCGCCGTCGAGGAAGCACGCAATCATTCCCGCTTCAAGTATTTCGAAGAAGCCGGGGAAGATGATTATCAGTCTTTCCTCGGAGTGCCTCTGATTGACCGTGGAGTACTGCAAGGGGTGCTGGTGGTACAAACCGTGGAGCCTCGCGTATTCACTGACGACGAGATTCGCACGTTGAGCCAAGCCGCAGCCCAGGTCGCACCAGTGGTCAGCGAGGCGCGCAACCTGGATCGTTTCATCGCGCCGGTGCAAGAACGCCTGTGGGCAATTGCGCGCAACTTGTGGTGGAGCTGGGATCAGGACTCGGCCAACCTGTTCCTCGATCTCGATCCGGTGCGCTGGCGCCACTTCAACCAGAATCCTATTTCGCTATTGAACGAATTCCCTCTCGACAAGCTCGAGCATCGCGCCCGCGAACTGGTGCTCCACAGCCGCATCAACTACGACTACCGTCGTCTTCGCGAATATCTGGAAGCGGGACGCACCTGGGGAGGTCGTCGCGCCGGCGTCTTGCGCCCTCGCCCCGTAGCGTATTTCTCCGCCGAGTTCGGTGTCCACGAGTCTCTGCCCATTTATTCCGGCGGCCTCGGCGTGCTCGCCGGCGACCACATTAAGAGCGCCTCCGACCTCGACATCCCTCTTGTCGGCATCGGCCTCTTCTACGGCCAGGGGTATTTCCGCCAGCGCCTTGATATCAATGGTTGGCAGCAAGAGGAGTATCTCGAGACCGACGTTAACCAGCTTCCAATGGAGCCCGCTATCGGCATTGACGGCCGTCCTGTCGTAGTGCAGATCGACACCCGCTCTGGCCCCATCCATGCCAAAGTTTGGCGTGTCAGCGTCGGACGCATTGATCTGTTCCTGCTCGACTCAGACGTCGAAGGCAACGCTCCTGAAGATCGCGAACTCACCTCGCGCCTCTACGGCGGCGATGCGCGCACTCGTATTCGGCAAGAGTTGTTGCTCGGTATTGGCGGTTTCCGCGCCCTGAAAGCCATGGGCATCAGCCCCGGTGTCCTCCATCTGAATGAAGGACACAGCGGCTTTGCGATTCTTGAAGCCATTCGCACGCGCATGGAGGAAGAGGGCATCGGATTCGACGGAGCCGCCCCGCGCGTTTCTCGCGAAGTCGTCTTCACCACCCACACTCCGCTACCCGCCGGACACGATCGCTTCCCAGCTGATCTTGTCGAAGAACATCTGGGCGTGATCCGCGAGTCTTTAGGATTATCCGCCGACAACCTCATGGGACTTGGACGCCAGGATCCCAACAACACGCAGGAAACTTTCTGCATGACGGTGCTCGCTCTTCGGCTCTCCCGTCGCGCCAACGCCGTCTCTGCGCTTCACGGAGAAGTTTCCCGCGCCATGTGGACCGGCATCTCTCCCGGCAAGCCCGAAGACGAAGTTCCCATCGGCCACATCACCAACGGGGTGCATGTCCCTTCGTGGCTCGCTCCCCAGATGTCGCGCCTCTATGAACGCCATCTCGGCACCGAATGGCGCGAGCATTCAAGCGAAGCCAAGATGTGGGAGGGCATTGAAGATGTCGACGACGGCGAGTTGTGGGAGACTCACCTCAGCCTGAAATCGCGCCTTATCGAATTCGTCCGCAGACGACTTGTAGAGCAAGCCTCGCGCCGTGGCGAACCGCGCGACATTCTTGAGAAACTCGAAATAGCATTGAATCCGGACGCGCTCACCATCGGCTTCGCGCGCCGCTTCGCCACTTACAAGCGCGCCAACCTCGTGTTGACCGATATTCAGAACCTGGCCGCGATGGTTAACGACCCCAAGCGTCCGGTGCAATTTGTTTTCGCGGGAAAGGCCCATCCGCACGACGAACCCGGCAAGCAGATGCTGCAACAGATCGCGCAGCTGATGCGTGATTCGGAGTTCTCAGACCGCTTCGTGTTCGTCGAAGACTACGACATCAATGTCGGACGCCACTTCGTGCAAGGCGTCGATGTCTGGCTCAATAACCCGCGGCGTCCCATGGAAGCGTCCGGGACCAGCGGACAAAAAGTGGTGCTGAATGGCGGCTTGAACCTCTCGGTTCTCGACGGATGGTGGGCCGAGGCCTACGACGGCATGAACGGATTTGCGATCGGCAAAGGCCGCACGCACTCCAACATGAGCGTGCACGACACTCGCGACGCCGAAGATCTGCACCGCGCCCTTCGCGATGAGGTTATTCCCCTCTTCTACCAGCGCGACCGCGATGGCTTGCCCCGCGGCTGGATCACGCGCATGAAGCGCACCATTCGTACTCTGGGCTGGCGCTTCAACGCCGACCGCATGGTGATGGACTACACCCTGAAGTGCTACATACCCGCCGCCGGAGGCACGTCAAGCGACATCCGCGCGCAATGGTAGAGATCGCATAGGAACGGACGCCTCGTTCTTTCCCGATGCGCAGCAAGGGCCGCTGACTTGTATCAGGGTACGGCTGTTGGAGCTTTGCGGTACACTTCCAGCCCCTTCCGGGGCCGCCGACTTTGGTCCTTCCCCGCCCCGCGTTATATCCTCGTCCACGTGTCCGGAAACTCTCCGACATCCAAACTCATCCTCGGCCTGATCATCACTCTCGCCGCGGTAGTGGTGTATTCCCTTTACATCACCCGCCAAATCTCGGGCCTGCGCGAACTGCAACACGCTCTCGTCGACCGCAACCGCAAAGACTCGCTGCAACTGATCCGCATCCAGAATGATCTCAACTCCCTCGCGCTAGCCATGCGCGACATGCTCGACAACACCGAGCCTTATCCCCTGACAGCGTGGGCGTCGCAATTCCAACGCATCCGCGCCGATCTCGATAACGCGCTTCGTCTCGAGAGCGAAGTCGCTGCTTCCGACCGCACGGCCGAACAGAGGCAATACTTGGGAGACTCGGTTCGCCAATTCTGGGATGCCGTCGACCGGACGTTCGCCCTCGCCGCTGACGGCAAACAGAAAGAAGCGGCCGATCAAATCCGCCTTTCTCTGCAAGCCCGGCAAACCGCCCTCAGCACCGCCGTGTCGCGCCTGCTGGTTCAAAACAACGAAAGTGAAGAGCAAGCGACGCTACGCATTTCCCAAATTTACGACCGCGTTCAGCGCCAGGTTTATTTCTTCCTCACGGCGACTCTCATCGCGATTCTTTTCACCAGTCTTTATCTCATCCGCTCGAATCGTCGCCTCTTTGCCCATGTGGCCGAACTCTCGGACCAACGCAGTGAACTGGCGCAGAAGCTCATCTCCACTCAAGAATCGACTCTGCGTTACATCTCGCGCGAACTCCACGACGAATTCGGACAGATTCTTACCGCCATGGGTTCCATGCTGAGCCGCGCCGGCAATCACGCGCCCGAGGGATCTCCGCTGCGCGCCGACCTCCGCGAGATTTCCGAGATTGCGCAAACCAGCCTCGACAAAGTGCGCACTCTTTCGCAGGCGCTGCACCCCGTCATGCTCGACGAGGCCGGACTCGAAAGCACCCTCGACTGGTATCTACCTGTCGTCGAAAAGCAAACCGGATCCAGAATTCACTATGAGAAACTAGGGAAACCGTATTCAGTGGACGGCAACGCCGCAATCCAGGTCTATCGTGTGTTACAGGAAGCCTTGAATAACGTCGCCCGTCACTCGGGAGCAAAAGAAGCATGGGTGCGGCTGCGCTTTCTACCCGCACGGCTGGAACTCGAAGTGGAAGATCACGGCCAAGGCTTTTCTTCCGGAACTAAGAGGGCCGGGATCGGTCTAGTCGCCATGCGCGAGCGTGCTGAACTTTTAGGAGGACACCTTGAACTTCTACGGCCTGAAGCCGGGGGAACGCTGGTGCGACTGATGGTTCCGCGTGACAAAGTAGAGGCCCATGCCGAATAAGATTTCCGTTCTTCTCGTCGACGATCACAGCATGGTGCGCCGGGGCTTCCGCCGCATTCTCGAAGACGAGCCTGACATCGCGGTTGTCGGCGAAGCCAGTAATGGCGAAGAAGCCGTAAAGCTCGCCGCGCAGCTTCAGCCCAAGGTGGTTGTCATGGATTGTGCCTTGCCCAACATGAACGGTCTCGATGCTACGCGCAAAATCCTGGCCGCCCGGCCCGAAACTCTGGTGCTCATGCTCAGTATGCACAGTGAGGACACGTGGGTGCGCCAGGCTCTCGACGCCGGAGCGCGTGGTTACATCCTGAAAAACGCAGTCGATCTTGAACTGGGATCCTCCGTCCGCCGCGTGGCTGCCGGAGAAACTGTTCTTGATTCCCAACTCAATCGCCCCGCCACCCTCAAAGGCGAGCAAGACGCCGCGCTCACTCCGCGGGAACTCGAAATCCTTCAGATGATTGTCGACGGCAAATCTAATAAAGAGATTGCGACCGTGTTGAATCTCAGCGCCAATACCGTCGCCGTGCATCGCGCCAACATCATGAACGCGCTCGGCATTCATAAGACTGCCGAACTCGTCGTCTACGCCATCCGCAACGGGCTGGTGAACCTCCCGTGAATCGCCGGTCCTTCCTCACAGGCATGACCGGACTGCTTTCGGCATCAGCGTTTGCCCGCTTCGATGCCGGCGCAGCGCCTCTTCCCTTCCGTTTCGTCGACGTCACTCGATCCGCCGGAATCGATTTCCATCACAACAGCGGCGCCTACGGAGGCAAACTTCTCCCCGAAACCCTTGGCTCGGGTTGCGCCTTTCTCGATTACGACGCCGACGGCTGGCAAGACATCCTGCTTGTCAACGGCATGGACTGGCCCGGCCATAGGCGCACCCGCACTGCGCTCTGTCTCTACCGCAACAATCGCAACGGTACGTTCACTGATGTCACGCAACATGCCGGACTCGACGTCGAAATCTATGGCATGGGCGTCGCCGTCGGCGACTACAACAACGACGGCTTCCCTGACATCCTCATCACCTGCGTCGGCCAGAACCGCCTCTTCCGGAACACGGGGAAAGGCACATTTGTCGACGCCACTCAATCCAGCGGTCTCGGTGGACGTCAGGGCTTCAGCACTTCCGCGCTATGGTTTGACTTCGATCGCGATGGACTGCTCGATCTATTTGTCTGCAATTACGTGAAGTGGTCCGCCGAGCACGACGTCTTCTGCAGCCTCGACGGTAAGCACAAGTCCTACTGCACTCCCGAGGCCTATCACGGAGAAACCTGCTGGCTCTTCCACAACCGCGGTGATGGCACCTTCGAAGACGTCACGGCGACCAGTGGCATCTTCGACAGCAGTTCGAAGTCATTGGGCGTGACCATGCTCGACTACGATCATGACGGTTGGCCCGACCTTCTCGTCGCCAATGACACTCAGCCCAACAAGCTCTACCGTAACCAGCGCAACGGAACTTTTAGAGATGTCGCCGTCGACGCCGGAATCGCCTTCAGCGCTGAAGGCAAAGCCCGCGCCGGCATGGGCGTCGACGCGGCCGACTTCGACAACTCCGGCTCAACCGGAGTCGCGATCACCAACTTCGATAACGAAATGGTAGGCCTCTACCGCGCCTCGGCCAACGGCACGTACACCGATATCGCCGCGCCCAGCGGTGTGGGCATCGCCTCCAAAGACAAGCTGGGCTTCGGCTGTGTCTTTCTCGATGCCGGTCTCACCGGATCTCTCGATCTCGCCATCGTCAACGGACACATTGACGACACCGTACGCAATGTTCGCAACGTCGGCTACGCCCAAGCCCCGCAGCTTTTTCTAAATGACGGTCACGGAAAATTCCGCGAAGCCGCCGCCGAAGCCGGAGGAGGATTCGCCGACCCCAAGGTCGGACGCGGGCTCGCCTACGCTGACTTCGATCACGACGGAGATCTTGACCTGCTCATTACGACCAACAACGGCCCCGCCTACCTCTACCGCAACGAGCAAACGGCCGGCAATCGCAGCATTCGCATTCGCCTGGTAGGCACCAAGTCAAACCGCGACGCCATCGGCGCTGCGGTCCACCTCACCTGCGGAGGAATCACTCAATCGCGCTACGTAAAAGGCGGATCGAGTTACTTATCCCAATCCGAGCTCCCGGTCACCTTTGGAGTTGGGAAGCTGGACCACGCCGATCGCCTGTCGATCGAATGGCCGAGCGGACGATCTGAAGAATATAAGAGCCTCGTTAGCGGACGTGCCTATGAGTGCGTCGAGGCGAAGGGAATCATGTCGTCAGATTTCTAGACAACGTATTCGAAGTCTTCTTGCCCGTGGTCCAATCCGGAGGATGAAGCACGTACTGCTTCGAGCAGACGCCCTTCCGCATTCGCGAAGGGCATCTGTTTCTTGCAAGAACCTCTCTAGTATTTTCGCAGTATTGCCCATCCCACCGCGCACCGCTAACTTTGCTCCAGTTCCACGACCTCCTAACGGCTCTCATGAGGCCTTTACGGAGGCACCCTACCCCATGGGAGCAGGCCCTCACCCGGACTGCTCCCGATTTCTCCAGCCTCTCGTACCCGCGTGCTAGAATCTGCGCGCCCCTCTATGGCTCACGACGCCTTCATCAGTTACTCGTCGAAGGACAAGCCGACCGCCGACGCTGTCTGCGCCACTCTCGAGTCGCGCGGCATCCGATGCTGGATTGCCCCCCGCGACGTCCTACCCGGCGAAGAATACGCAGCCTCGATCATTAACGCGATTCACGCCAGCCGTATCCTTGTGCTGGTCTTTTCCTCCGGTGCCAACCAGTCTCCGCAAGTGCTTCGCGAAGTGGAACGCGGCGTCAGTCGGGGCCTTCCTATTCTCCCCCTGCGCATCGAAAATGTTTCTCCGTCGGCTTCCATGGAGTACTACATCTCCAGCCAGCATTGGCTCGACGCCCTCACTGAGCCCATGGAACGCCATCTGGTCCTGCTAGCCGACACCGTGAAGCTGTTGCTCGCGCGCATGTCCAGTTCCGCGGTTCCGGTTGAACCTCCGCCGGCGGTCAAGCCGGTTCCACCTGTTATCGTTGAGGAGCCCGTCGCTCCCCCTCGGGGGGAAATCCCTGTCGCTCCAAAAGTTGAGGTTGCTCCCGCTGCACCGCCATCGAAGCCGCCCGTTGCCACTCCTGAGCCTCCGAAGAAAGCCGAGCGCCCGAAGGAAATCGTTCCACCTCTGCCTCAGGTCGCTAACCAGTCGCGCGGACGAATCGCCATGGCCGCCGTCTTCATGCAACTCGTGCTCGGCGCCTATTACGCTTGGGGCTCGTCGCTCGGTCACTTGATGAGCGCGTTCCACTGGGCCAGTTCGCAGGTCTCTATCCTGTTCGGCGCCTCCGCGCTCACATTCGGAGTCGCCTGCCTCATCGGAGGCTTGTGGTTGCGAAAATCGGGTGCGCGCAAACTCGCGTCAACATCTGCAATCCTCTACGGCGGCGGAATCTTCCTCTCCGCTTTCTCGGGATCGTTCGGAGCAAGCCTCGTCTGGTTCTTGTTCACTTATTGCTTTCTCGCTTCCGTCGGCCTCGGGTTTGGCTACATCGTTTCCGTGACCGTGCTGCTTCAATGGTTCCCTGACAAACGCGGGTTCGTTGCCGGCCTGACCGGCGCCGCGTTCGGCCTGGGCGCGGTTATCCTCTCCCCGCTCATCAGCGGGTTGATGAACGTGTTCGGCATCTCGGTTGGGTTTGTCGTCCTCGGCATCGTCTCGCTAATCGCCGTACTTGTTGCCGGACGCTTCCTGCAAGAAGCTCCTACCCAACCCGGAGTCGCACGCAGTTTCACTTTGCGCGAAGCCCTCGGGCGTTGGCAGTGGTATGCCCTTTGCGCCATTCTCTTCGTCAGTGTGGGAACGAGCATCTCGCTGCTCTCCGAGGGAATGCCGATGGCGCAGGAGATCGGGGGCGCGGGCGCGAGCATGATAGGGTTCTTCGTACTCGGCGACCCCCTAGGACAGTTTCTCAGCGGCTGGATCTCCGATCGCATCAGCCGCCCGCGCCTCTTGCTCGTGCTTCTCATCCTCCAGTGCTTTCTCTTGCTGATACTGGCCGCCACTCACAGTCCCGTCTTCACCGTTCTGCTATTCCTCATCCTTTTCGCCAACGGAGGCTGCCAGGCCGCCCTCCTCGCCTTCGCGGCCGATTGCTTCGGCTCCGACCACATCGCTGCCGTCTTCGGAATGATGCAAGCCGTGGCCGCCCTCGCAGTCGTCTTCGGTCCACTCTTCGTCGCCCAGGTTCACGAAGGCACCGGTTCACGAGCGCCGACCATGTACATCTTCGCCGTCTTGATGTTGGCGGTGGCCTTCCTTCCACTTGCGGTTCGCCCCTCACGCATGATCGCCGGTGCGAACTGATCGAAGAGACTCTCTCTTCGCAGAGCCCGCCTCTTGTCCCTTTACACCGTCTACCAGTTAAGCCTTCCTGCAAACGTTGACGCCCTTACGCCCCGTGCTTAAGATGAATCGGCCCGTTGTGGAACTCCCCCAGTGATCGGCGAACTCATCTCGCATTACCGCGTTGTCGAACAGCTCGGCGGCGGCGGCATGGGCATTGTATATAAGGCCGAAGACACCTCTCTCGGCCGCTTCGTGGCCCTCAAGTTTCTGCCTCCCGACGTCGCGCAAGACGCCATGGCCCTCGAACGCTTCCGGCGAGAAGCTCGTGCCGCCTCGGCTCTCAATCATCCCAACATTTGCACCATCTACGAAATCGGGAGCCACGAACAACAATCCTTCATCGCGATGGAGTTTCTCGACGGCGTGACGCTCAAGCATCGCATCGGCGGACGGCCTCTCGACACCGACGTCCTGCTCTCGCTCGCCATCGAGATCGCCGACGCCCTTGACGCTGCCCATTCCGAAGGCATCGTGCATCGCGACATCAAGCCCGCCAACATCTTCGTCACCAAACGCGGACACGCGAAGATTCTCGACTTCGGGTTGGCCAAGGTCGCTGGCGGTCCCGGTTCATCGGGAAAGCTGACTGCTTTCACCAGTGCCACCGAAACCGCTCAGCCGCATCTCACCAGTCCCGGTTCCACCCTCGGCACCGTCGCCTACATGTCTCCTGAGCAGGCTCGCGCGCGCGAACTCGACGCCCGCACCGACCTGTTCTCCTTCGGCGCCGTACTCTACGAGATGGCTACCGGCTCCCTGCCCTTTCGCGGCGAGAGCAACGCGGTGATTTTTAAAGCTATACTCGACGCCGCGCCCACTCCGGCGGTGCGCCTGAACCCCGACATTCCTCCCGAACTCGAGCGCATCATCTGCAAGGCTTTGGAAAAGGATCGCGATCTTCGCTACCAGCACGCCGCCGACATGCGTTCCGATCTGCAGCGCCTGAAGCGCGACACGGACACGCACTCCTCCACAGCCGCCGCACTGGCCGCGACCGTTAAAGCCTCTCCATTCCGCGCGCACACCGGTACATTCGCCTATCTGGTTGCGGCACTGGTGCTCGTCGCCCTCCTCGCTGGCGGATTCTATTACCGCTCGCATCGGAGTAAAACACTCACCGCGAAAGACACCATCGCGGTTGCCGATTTCTCCAACAGCACTGGCGATCCCGTCTTTGACGACACTCTCAAGACGGCGCTTACCGTCTCCCTACGGCAATCGCCTTTTCTCAATGTCCTCTCTGACGGCGACGTATCACGAACCTTAAAGCTAATGACCCTCCCCGCCGGAACTCGTCTTACTCCCGAAGTTGCCCGTGACCTCTGCCAACGCGCCGGAAGCAAAGCTTATATCGCCGGATCGGTGGGCAGTCTGGGAAGTGAATATGTTCTCGCCCTGAAAGCCGTGAGCTGTCAAACCGGCGACGTCCTCGCGCAAGAGCAAGTCACTGCTTCATCGAAAGAGAAGGTGCTCGACACACTCGGCGCAGCCACCTCCAAGTTACGTGGCGAACTCGGAGAGTCGCTGGCCACCGTTCAAAAATTCGATGTCCCCCTCGCGCAGGCCACCACTTCATCGCTCGAAGCGCTCAAAGAGTACAGTCTCGGAGCCGTCAAACAGGATCCTGGTCAGGCCCTTCCCTATGACCTGAAGTCCATACAACTCGATCCTACTTTCGCCATGGCCTACCTCGCCGTCGGTCAGGATTACCTCGTCGAGGCTGAAACTGGACGCGCCGCTCAGTATTTCCGTCGCGCCTTCGAACTTCGCAACAACGCCAGCGAACGCGAGAAGCTGATGATTGACGCCGAATACTACAGCGGCGTCACAGGAGAACTCGATAAAGCCGCGCAAACCTATCGCGAAGAAATCGAGAACTATCCGAGCCATAGCAGCGCGTACAACAATCTCGGCAACATCTACGCCGCCCAGGGCCAATGGAGCAAGGCGGCCGATATGCTTCGCCAGTCGCTTGCCATGTCAGGCGACAAAAGCGCCGACTACGAGAATCTCGGCAATTCTCTAATGGCTCTGCAGCGGTTCGACGACGCCGAGAAAATCCTCCTACAGGCGCAGGCTAAGAATCTTGAAGACAGTCTCGGACGCATCGGTCTTTATGCCATTGCTTTCCTCAGGGGCGATACCGCGGCCATGTCTCAGCACTCCGCCTGGTTGAAGAGCAAGCCTGATTCGGAAAACTACGCTCTTAGCCTTGAAGCCGACACCGCAGCCTACATGGGGCGTCTCCGCGAAGCGCGGGATCTAACCCAGAAAGCCGCAGACTCCTCCGTGCGCAACGACAGCAAGGAAAATGCCGCCGTCTGGTTGGAGAATTCCGCCCTGCGCGAGGCCATGTTCGGAAATTTCGCCGACGCTCGCCGCACTGTGTCCGACGGCCTCAAACTCAATTCCACCAGCGAAGGCGTCCGCGTGGAGGCCGCTCTCGCTTCCGCCATGGCCGGAGACACCACCACGGCCAACTCGCTTGCACATGGCCTCGACAAAGAATCTCCGCTCGGCACCCAGGTGCAGTCATTGTGGCTCCCAGCTATTCGTGCACAACTCGCGTTGAATAAGAAAGACTCCTCCGCTGTCGCTGCTCTTGAGCCCGCGTTGCAATCAGCAGGCCTGCTGGAATTCGGTCAGATCTCCTTCGCGCTCAACCTCTCCTGCCTTTATTCCGCCTACGTGCGTGGTAACGCCTATCTCGCGGCGGGCAATGGCAGTGCAGCCGCTGCGGAATTTCAAAAGATTCTCGATCACAACGGCCTTGTCTGGAATTGTCCTACCGGCGCGCTGGCTCGTCTGGGATCCGCGCGTGCCAACGCTTTGCAAGCGCAAACCCTGCAAGGCGCCGAAGCCGACGCGGCTCGGGCGCGTTCTCTAGCCGCCTACAAAGAATTCCTCAACCTTTGGAAAGAGGCCGACCCTGATATCCCCATCCTCAAACAAGCCAAAGCCGAATACACTAAGCTACAAAATTGACGCGCCCGAACAAGGCGCTTACGGGAATCTATAACCATGATCCGCAATTTCTCTGTCCTGCTGATAACTGTCGCTCTGTGGTCCAGTGCTTCCGCCGGGAACAACGCCCTCGATGACGCCATGGCCACCATCCGTCCCGAAGCCATACGCGCCAATATGACTTTTCTCGCCGACGATGCACTCGAAGGCCGCGGCACCGGCACGCGCGGGTACGCTATCGCAGCGAAATTCATGGCTGCCCAGTTCGCGGCTCTCGGGCTGCAACCCGCCGGCGACGCTGGAACCTACTTTCAAGACGTCCCCTTCCGCTCCATGCACCCCGATCAAACTCAGACGACCCTTACTCTTGTTCGCAATGGCAAAGAAGAAACTCTGACGTACCGCGAGGACTACATCACTCGCGGCGATCCTGTTCGCCCCGACACCTCCGTGGAAGCCCCAGTCGTCTTCGTCGGCTTCGGCGTCACCGCACCGGAACAGGGCTATGACGACTACCAAGACATTAATGCCAAGGGAAAGATTGTCGCGCTGATGTCAGGTGCGCCTGATTTCGAATCGTCCATGAAGGCGCACTACTCCTCATCGCTGGGAAAACTGTCGAACGCAGCTGCCCATGGCGCTGTCGGCATCATCACTCTCGATAGCCCCAGGATGGAACAGTTGTATTCCTTTAGCGAGCAGGTGAGGGATCTTGCGCTTCCCCAATTTCGCTGGCTCGATCAACAAGGAACTCCTAATAGCTATTTCCCGGAATTAAAGGGCAATGCGATGTTGAGCATGCGCGCGACCGCACAGATCTTCGCTGGCAGTCCCCACACGGCTGACCAAGTCTACTCCGCGTTGAAAACGGGCAAACCGATGTCCTTCGACCTGCCGGTCACTGCGAAGATTCACAATGTAACCAAACTCGACGACGTAAAAAGTCCCAACGTTGTCGCCAAACTTGAGGGCAGCGATCCCGCGCTGAAGGCTGAATACGTGGTGTATAGCGCTCACCTCGATCACCTCGGCATCGGCGCTCCCGTCAACGGAGACAGCATCTATAACGGGGCGCTCGACAACGCCTCCGGTTCCGCCATCCTGATCGAGATGGCGCGAGCTTTCAGCGGCATGAAGGTCCGCCCGCGCCGTTCCATCCTGTTTCTCGCCGTCACCGCCGAAGAAGCGGGACTGCTCGGCTCCGATTATTTCGCGCACTATCCCACGGTCCCCAAGAGCGCTATCGTCGCCGACGTCAACACCGACGAAGATCCCATGTTCTGGCCGCTCGCCGATATCGTGGCCTTCGGCGCCGAACATTCCTCAATCGAAAGCGCAATCCGTCGCGCCTGCGAACGCATGCACCTGAGTCAGAGTGCCGACCCCGCTCCCGAGCAAGTCGTCTTCATCCGCAGCGATCAGTATTCGTTTGTGAAGCAAGGCATCCCGGCGGTCATGCCCACACCGGGCGGCAAATCCACCAATCCGAATCTCCATCCCGACGCCATCTTCGCCAATTGGGAGCGAACCCGTTACCACCAACCACAAGACGACATGCAGCAACCGGGCTTGGACTTCGAAACCGCAGCCCAGTTCGCCAGATTCGCCTTCTTGACGGGCTACTTCATCAGCCAGGACCCAAGCCGCCCGACGTGGAACCAGGGCGACTTCTTCGGCGAACACTACGCCCCAAAACACTAAGAAGAGTTAGGGGTGCCCCACCTTTGCGTTTTTTGCAAAGGTGGGTCTGACCACCATCTCTGAACTTATCTTCAGGCGCCCCGTCCTTGTCGCGTTCTCGCGACAGGGCGAGGCCTTTACCGAAATGGGAATTCGGGCATGAAGTCTGAGGTCCGAGGTCCGAGGTCCGATTTCTTGTCAAGCCCCTAAAACGCCCTCTTTTCCCCTAAATCCCACATAACAACCCGAATATATTTTCGCAAACTTGTCCGGTTTTACCTTAGCAATATGCTATACTGTACTTATAGAGTGGAAGAAGGCGTTGGCCCCGTGCCAGCGCCTTTTGTATTTTGGGCCAATTCGGGAAAGGGGCGCGCAGGGAGGGAACCTGCGCTTTTTTGTGCGCATTAGTCGCGAAGGGACGACAGATGTTAGCCCGGCACCCAGTGCGGGGAAACGCTGCTCTTACGCGACTGCGGAGCCGAGGGCGAGGACGTCCGTCATCCGTTGACATCCTTGTTTCAAGAAATCGTCGATTGGAAATTGGCAATCGGAAATCGGCGTGGGTTTTCAATCAAAAATCAACAATCATCAATCGATCCCGAGCTCTTTCCATTTCTTGTCGACAAGCTCTTTGGTCTTCTTGTCCATGAGAATCTCGTCGGGCCAGGGACGGTTAAACCCTTCGCTCGACCATTTGCGCGTGGCGTCGATGCCCATCTTCGATCCGAAGTTGGGCAGGCGCGAGGCGTGGTCGAGCGAATCGACCGGTCCGAGAGTGAATTGAATGTCGCGCTCGGGATCGATGTGGTTCAAAGCTTTTAGCGTAACTTCGCCCACATCCTGCACATTGACGTCTTCGTCGACCACGATGATGCACTTGGTGAACATAGCCTGACCCAGCGACCAGATGGCGTTCATCACTTTGCGCGCTTGTCCGGGATAAGACTTTTTGATGGAAACGATCATCAGGTTATGAAACACGCCTTCGAGCGGCAGGTTGATGTCGACCAGCTCAGGGATGGTCAGCTTCATGAGCGGCAGGAAGATGCGCTCCACGGCCTTGCCCATCCATCCGTCTTCCATGGGAGGCTTGCCGACGATGGTGGTCGCGTAAATGGGATCTTTGCGGTGGGTGATACAGGAAACATGAAATACGGGATAGAGATCTTCGAGCGAGTAGAAGCCAGTGTGATCGCCGAATGGTCCCTCGGTGCGCAACTCATCGAGATGCACATGGCCTTCGAGGATGATTTCGGCGTTCGCCGGAACTTCGAGGTCCACGGTCTCGCACTTCACCAACTCAACCGGCTTCTGCCGCAGGAATCCGGCAATGAGATATTCCTCCACATCCGGAGGCGCGGGAACGATGGCAGAAAAAGTAAGCGCGGGATCGGTACCGATAGCGACGGCAACTTCCATCTTCCCGCCGGGAAGATTGTCGGTAAGTTGAGAACCACCCGAGGTGCGGGCCATCAGATCGACAGCAGTGGTCGAGTTCGCAGCTCTCAGCGCTTCCCGATAGTGTTCAGCGGCGACTTTCTGACGTTGCCAATGCATGCCGGCGGTTTTCCCGTCATAAACCTGGAGCCTGTACATGCCTACATTGCGCTTGCCGGTGTTGGGGTCGCGAGTCACGACGCACGGTAGGGTGATGAAGCGTCCCGCATCTTTCGGCCAGCATTGCAGGACGGGAAAGTCGAGGAGTGAGAAATTGTCGCGCTTGATGACTTCTTTGCAAGGCGCGGTCGTCACAGTCTTGGGAAAGAACTTGCCCATCTCGGCCAGCATGGGAAGCATTTTGACTTTGTCGAGAAAACCTTGTGGAGATTTCACGTCCATGAAAGCGCGAATGCGGTCGGCCACTTCGTCGAGCCTGTCGACTTCGAGAGCGAGATTCATGCGGCGTGGAGAACCGAACTGGTTGATCAGGACTTGCGATCCGGGATAGCCCTTGATGTTTTGAAACAGGAGCGCTTTCCCGCCAGGTGTGGCGCGGACCTGCCCTGAGCGAGAGCCGAAGGGGCCCCCGCCCGCGAACCCCGACTTTGAGACGCGGTCGGTGATCTCGGTGATTTCGAGAATGGGATCGACTTCGGTGCGAATCTTTTTCAGTTCACCGGCGCGGTCGAGCGCGGCAATCCAGTCGCGTAAATCGTCGTAGGCCAAGCATCCTCCAAGGGAACTGACGATTATAAGCTTCGGGCGTCGGACCTCGGACTTCGGACCTCAGAAACCACAATCAACAGAGATTCCCTGAGGTCTGAGGTCTGAGGGCTGACGCCTGAGGTCCGCGTTATGTAATGTTTTTGTAATGTATGCGCCGTGTCACATCGCGCGGATGGATGCGCTGTCTACGATCTGCTTATGCAGACACATCCGAAAGGTACGCAGGCACGCGTGTTGTTGACTTCGGTTTTTGGCCCTTATGCGCAAGACGACGAATTCGGAAGCCGTCGCATCAACCCTATGGAACTTTATTTTAATCAGGTGACGCGGGCGCAGGGGGCCTTTTCGCTGCGCATGTTTCACCGGTCGTGGGGGATTCTGATGATCCAGGCAAACATCTCGGCGCCTTGTACGGTACTCGATTTTCCCACGCGGAAGAAATTTGCGCGGGAGTTGCGGAAGAACGACTACGACGTGGTCGGCATTTCTTCGATCATCGTCAACGTCGGCAAAGTGCGGGAAATGTGCCGCATGGTGCGCGAGCTTTCTCCGAAGGCGGTGATCGTGGTGGGCGGACACGTAGCGGCGATTCCGGGGATTGAAGGCATGATTGATGCCGACCACATTGTGAAAGGCGAGGGCATCTCGTGGATGCGCCAGTACCTGGGCGAAGATGCTGGCCGGCCGATCGTGCATCCGGCGATTGTTTCGGGGCTGAAGGCGCGGATCATGGGCATGCGGTTGCCGGACAGAAAAGGATCGACCGCGGCGACGATTATTCCCTCGGTGGGATGTCCCATGGGGTGCAACTTCTGCACGACCTCCGCGTTTTTTGGCGGCAAGGGAAAGTTTGTCAACTTCTATGACTCGGGCGAGCAGTTGTTCAACGTGATGTGCCAGATGGAAAAGAAGCTCAGGGTGAAATCCTTCTTCGTGATGGATGAGAACTTTCTCTTGCATAAACAAAGGGCGATGGAGTTGCTCGGGTTGATGAAGGCCGCGGGGAAAAGTTGGGAATTGTCAGTATTCGCATCGGCGAATGCAATTCGCAAGTACACGATGGAAGAGTTGGTAGAGCTTGGCGTGTCATGGTTGTGGATGGGGCTGGAATCTCCTCAGGCGAGCTACAGCAAACTGCAGGGGACCGACACACAAGAGTTAACGCGGCAATTGCGGGAACACGGCATACGGGTGCAGGGGTCGACGATCATCGGCCTGGAGCATCACACGCCGGACAACATTCAACGGGAGATTGAGCACGCGGTGGAACACGACACCGATTTTCACCAGTTCATGCTGTATACGCCGGTGCCGGGAACGCCACTCTACGCGCAGATGTCGAAAGAAGGAAGAATGCTTGAGGGCATCGATCCGGCGGATATTCATGGACAATTCAAGTTCAATTTCCAGCATGCGGCGATCTCGCGGGATGACTCAAAGCGTTTTTTGGATTGGGCGTTTCGGAGGGATTTCGAGAGGAATGGCCCGAGCCTTTACCGAATTTGCCAGACGATGTTGCAGGGATGGAAGCGGTACAAGGATTATCCGGATGCGCGGGTGCGCGAGCGATTTGCGCGGGAGATGAAGAAAGTGGGGACTGCCTACAACGCGGCTCTATGGGCGATGGAACGCGAGTTTCGCAAAGTGAACCGCGAAGTGAGCGATCGGATCGGCGAAGTGCGGCGGGAGGTGGAGAAGGAATGCGGTCTGGTGGCGCGGGTGGTGGCGGATGTGTTGGGCCCGATCTTGCTTTGGACAACGCGGCGCGAGGAGCGGAGGTTGGCACGGGGCGTGACTTACGAGCCGCCTACAATTGTAGAGAGAAGAACTGGTACCCAGTACCTAGTACCTAGCAAACTGGCTCGGGCTTCAGGCGTCGGGCTTCGGGCGTCAGGCTCTAGGCTTCGGGCTTCAGGCGTGAAATCCGGGAATGCAGATTCCCCCCTTCGGGTACGCGTTTGGTCGGAATGACAAATCTTGTTCTTCTTCTTGAGGAACATTCATCGTGGCCGGCGGGACGCCGGCGCTACTTGGCAGCCTTCGGGCTGCCTTTGTTTTTGGAGGCAATCATGATTACAGAAGTAAACGCTGGATTGGAGATCCCACAGCTGTCTTTGCAGCCGCCGGTCGGGTTGGCGGGGATTATCACGGAGTTTGGTGATGTGCGAGAGTTTGTGCGGGCGGATGGGGGTCTGGATCCCAGATGGGAGGCGGAGTCGTTGGCGTTGGTTTCCCTGCCCTTCCCGCCGCTGCTTTCCTGGGATCATTCGAAGGCTGTTTCCTCGTTTCGCTGCCACCGCAAGTTGACGGGAATTTTTTCTGAGGTCTTCGAGCATATCGCGGCAGCGGGTTTGGCATCGAAGGTCCGGAGTTTTGGCGGGTGTTTCATGTACCGTCCACAACGGACCGGGGCGAAGCTATCGACGCATAGTTGGGGGATTGCGATTGATCTGAATCCGGAGACGAACGGGCTGGGGATGAGTGGCGATATGGATCCTGGGGTGGTGCGGGTTTTTCGGGACGCAGGTTTCACCTGGGGAGGACAGTGGAGTGGGTCGGGGCGGGATGCAATGCATTTTCAGTATTGTTCGGGCTATTAGTACCGAGTACCCAGTACCCAGTTCCGAGCAAGAGCCTTTCGCCGCGGGGGCCGACGCCACAGCGCTCGGGGGTGAGGTTAACGATTACCCTGCATTTTCAGGATGACATATTGCGATCTGGCCGCTAAACATGCGGCGTTGCATGAGGTCCACGGCGGTTGTGACCGTCGTCCTTCACTCGATTTGGGTTTGGGCGTATATTCGCATGCGTTTGTCCGGAGCCCTTATGAATACACAAACCAAGAACGGAACTGTCGCGAAGAGTTTTGGCGAGAACCTGGAAAGCGATCTGGCGCTGGAGTTTATACGGGTCGTGGAAAATGCCGCGATCGCTTCGGCGCGCACCATGGGACAAGGGGAGCGCAAGCTTTCCGATCACGTGGCAACCGAAGCGATGCGGCACACGATGGACACAGTGCCGATGGATGGGACGATCGTCATCGGCGAGGGTGAGCGGGACGAGGCGCCCATGCTGTACATCGGCGAGAAGGTCGGGGCTCAATTCCCCGACGGAAAGGATGTGCCGCAGGTAGATATCGCCGTCGATCCACTGGAAGGGACGAACCTGTGCGCGACCGGAGCGCCGGGAGCAATCACGGTGCTGGCAGCGTCGGAGCGCGGCGGATTGTTGAACGCGCCCGACTGCTACATGGAGAAGATTGTGGTGGGCCCATCGTGCAAGGATGCCGTGGAGATGGACGCTCCGGTGGCCGACAATTTGAAGAATATTGCGAAGCGGCTGGAGCGCGATGTCGAGGATCTAGTCGTCATCGTTCTTGACCGGCCGCGGCACGAGAAGTTGATCGCGGACATTCGGGCGGCGGGAGCGCGGATCCGATTGATTGGCGATGGCGATTTGTCAGCGGGCATTGCGGCGGCGGTGATTGGCACCGGCGTGCACGCGGTCATGGGATCTGGCGGCGCGCCCGAGGGCGTGATTACTGCGGCGGCGATCCGGTGCTTGAACGGATACATGCTGGGGCGGTTGGTAATCGACAAGCCGGAATTGGAAGAGCGAATCGCGCGCATGGGGATCAAGGATAAAAACAGGATTTACGAAGCCGAAGACCTGGCTCCGGGGAAGCAGATGATTTTTGCGGCGACTGGAGTCACGGATGGTGCCTTGATGCGCGGGGTACGGTTCTTCGGTGAAGGCACGCGGACACAGTCGGTGATCATGACCTTGCAGACGGGCAAGGTACGGTTCATTGACAGCATTCATTTGGAAAAGGGGCCGGATGTGAAGATACGATTTTCTTAGTCGTTGGTCGTTCGTCGTTGGTCAAAACAGGCCTCCCTATGCGGGGAGGCCTTTTTGTTTCATTCCGTAGGAACTGCAGATTCCTACCTTCGGTCGGAATGACAAAGTTCTAAGGGGACAGCGTTTCTTCGCGGCTGGCGGGCGGGGCGCCCGTCCCACATGGGCGCAGTGAGCATCGTGGCCGGCGGGACGCCGGCGCTACTCTGGTAGTCTTTTCCCATGAGCAACGAAAGAAAAGAGCCGGTTTATTTGTTTACGGAGAAGCAGGTCGCGGAGAAGAGCGAGTTGGCGCGGCGGTTTCTGGAGACGCGGTCGCGGTTGAATGAGAACGTCGACAAGGCTGACAACTTTCTGGTGAAGCGGTTTTACAACATCGATCACAATACTTATCTCGAAGGTGCGATTCCGGCGAAGTACAAAGAGATGATGGGACTGGTAGTGTCGGCGGGATTGCGCTGCGACGACTGCATCAACTATCACATCATTCAGTCGTACCGGCTGGGAGCGTCGCGGGCGGAGCAGGAAGAAGCGTTGAATGTCGCGCTGGTGGTGGGCGGGAGCATTGTGATCCCGCATTTGCGAAGGGCGTATGCGGTGTTGGAAGAGTTGTATACCCCAGTACTCAGTACCTAGTACCCAGTACCCGGTTCTCGGTTCTCGGTTCTCGGTGTGCAAAAGCAGATTCCTCCCTTCGGTCGGAATGACAATTTTATTTGGCTCCTTGGCGGGCGAGGACGCCCGCCCCACATGCGCTACACGAGTGCGCCAGGGCGCGGGGGCCATTCTTGCGAGAAGCCCTGGAATAGGAACTTGGTTCTCTCGGCGCGTTTCGTGCCGTCGTGGACGGCGATCTGGTGCGGCTTGCCGGTATCCCCGTAGCCCTCCCAGAGCGAGACCCCCGCGTAGGCGCCATCTTTTCTTAAGATGTAATAGGTCATATCCATGAAGAGGAGACGGTCTTTTTCTCCGTTGTAATTGCGGACGATTCTTTTCAGCGCATCGAATCCGGCGTCTTCGGGCGACATGCCCTTTCTCATATTCTCGACGATGGTGTGAGCGCCGGCGACTTTGATGTTCTCTTCTCCGCTGCCCGTGGCTCCGGCGGAACCCACGTCCTGATCGGTGTAGCAACCGGCGCCGATGATGGCGGAGTCGCCAACGCGTCCGGGAATCTTCCAGGCAAGGCCGCTGGTGGTGGTGCAGCCGGAAATTTCTCCCTTGTCGTTGAGCGCAGAACAGTGAATGGTGCCGGTGGGCGGATGGAGAACTTTGCGGATGGCCTCGGCGCGTTCGTCTTCGGGGATGCCGAGATCAGCGGCGACTTGCTGCATGTGTTCGATGAGTTGACTGGCTTGCGGCTTGGCGTCAGGGAGGCGCTTTTTCCAAGTAGGGTCGGCGAGGCCGGGTCCCCACCAATCGGAGTGAGTTTCTTTGTAGAGCAGCCAGAGTTTGCGGGAGTGTTCGGTGAGCAAATTCTCGCGGGAAAAGCCCTCGGCAACGGCGAAACGTTCTGCGCCTTCGCCGACCAGCATGACGTGCCCGGTTCGCTCCATGACAACTTTCGTGACGAGAGAGACGTTCTTGATGTTGCGGACACCGCCCACAGAGCCGGCGCGGCGCGTGGGTCCGTGCATACAACAGGCATCGAGTTCGACGACGCCTTCTTCGTTGGGAAGTCCACCGAGGCCGACGGAGTCGTCGTTGGGATCGTCTTCGGGACCGCGAATGACCTTGAGAGCAGCATCGAGCGTGTCGGCACCAGAGCGAAGCATCTGGTAGCCGTCGTCGATGTAGTTCAATCCGTTGAAGGCGCAGATGATGATGGGGCGTTTGCCGGGAGCGGGCGTGGTCTCGGCATTGAGAGCTAAAGAGAGCGAACCGAGAGCGGTGGTGGCGAGAAAATCGCGACGGGAAAAAGACATGAACGGGCTCCGAGGATTTGGGTGGAAACGGCGAGAAGGATAACACGTTGTCAGTACCCAGTACCGAGCACCGAGTACCGAGAATGCAGATTGCTCGCTGGCGCTCGGAATGACAAAACTTTCTAGCGTTGGGGAATGCAGATTCCGCCCCTTCGACTTCGCTCAGGGTCGGAATGACAAGGTTTCTAGTGACGTCAGACTTGACCGGGGCGCGCGTTCCCGTTAGTGTTCGCCGGAACGTTTTTTTCAGGAGGCTGAGATGAAGCAATGGATAGTGACGGCTTGCTTGTTGATCGGGGCTGTGCTGGGGAGCGCCCAGAGCGGATCAGGACCGACCATCATCAAGCCTGGGGCATCGAAGTGGGATCCGTTTATTCCGGGCGTGGAACTCGCAGTGTTGTCGGGAGATCCAGCGAAGGCGGGGATTTATACGATTCGGCTGCGGCTAGCGGATGGGACGAAGATTGCTCCGCATTGGCATCCACAGGATGAACACGTGACGGTGTTGCGGGGGACATTCCTGGCGGGGATGGGAGACAAGTTTGATGACGCCGCGCTGCAGGAACTGCCCGCGGGGACGTATGTGCTCATGCCCAAGAACATGCATCATTTCGCGAAGGCGAGTGGGCAGACGGTGTTGCAGTTGCATGGCGAGGGGCCGTTTGTCATCAATTATGTCAATCCGGACGATGATCCAGCGAAGGCGAAGAAGTAACGGGCGTGGATGAGAAGCACAGCAGATTCCTCCCCTTCGACTTCGCTCAGGGTCGGAGTGACAAATCTAAAACGGGTAGAGTGCGATGCATACGGAACGGCGGACGAGGGCGTCCGCCGCTACGTGAGCATCGTGGCCGGCGGGACGCCGGCGCTACGATTTTATGAGGCTACCGCCAGGCCGGTACCGCGGGCTTGGTCGGCGCGGAAGCGTAGTAATGCGGCAATGTTGCCGGCGCGATCGAACTCCTCGTCGTCTTTCACGTAGAACAGCTCTATGTCGCGACGGATGGCTGCCGGGATGATTGCTTCACTGACGTCGACGAGTTCGCGAGTGGCGTGCCCGCAGACGGGACAGTGGCGGACAATGTGGGCATCGAGGTGTCCGCAGTTGGTGCATTCGACTGCGTGGGCGCAGTAATTGTCGCCCATGAGCAGGGTCTGTACTTCGCCTAATTCCAGAGAGCGAAGGACGCGGCGAAGTCCGGTGACCCCGCGGTTGTTGCTCTTAGCCTGGTTGAGAGCTTCGCGGACAACGCTCTTGCGACGATTGTCGCGAGACTCAGCCAGGATACGGGAAGCGTGCGCGTGGATTTCATCATTGGTAGCGGTGACAACGTCGATGGAGAAGCGTCCTAACAAACGTTGCATCACGTAGGGATGGAGTTGCGGCTCGAATTCGGGCCAGTGGTTGTCCTGGCATCCGATGATGAGTTTTTCCCACGCGCCTTTTTCGGCTTCGTCCTTCAGGCGAGCGGCAACGTCTTTGTAGTGGTGAAGGGCCTCTTCGGCGATGTGGCGCTCATGGTGGCCGGCGTTATATCCGGCATAGCCGTCGCTGCGAGTGCGGCGAGGGACAGCGTGATAGATGCCATCCCGTTCTTTTAATTCATCCAAACGAAGATCGAACAGCCGTGCGCGTTGACGATTGACGAGAGCCACGCAGACGCGGCGCTGTGCACCGAGCAACAGGGCCAGGGGCTTGAGGTGGAAACGACTGTTGACGAAGAGTTGGCTTCCGGGAAGCTCGGGAGGGAGATCAAATTCGCGCCAGAGATTTTTGGCACCGCAGGCAAAGATGACTTTAGCGCGGGTCTGATGTCCGTGAAGAGTTTCGGCGACGCTTAACATACGCAGCAGGTCAGCGCGGGCGCATCCATTCTTGCCGTTTTTCTCGGCCTCACGCATGGCATTGCGCACCAGATCTTTGGCGAGGATGGCTTCCTCGCGATGCGATTTGTTCTGCGGCGGACGGGGCTGGAAGTAAAAACTGAGAGCACAGCTGTCTTTGTCGTCAAACTGGAATTGCGCCAGCTCACGGATGTCTTCGCGGGTAATCATCGAATTCTCCTGCTTGCTGTATTGGGTTTACCTGGGTACAGATGCGTGAAGTGCCCGGTCTTTGAAACGACTGGCAATGGGGGCGGAGCGTCGGAGATGATCGCGGGCTATGGAGATCGAAGATTCGACCTCCGCGGGCTTGCGATCGGTAATGGCAGAAATTTCCTCTACGGTGAAGCCTTCGATGCCATGCAAGAGGAAGACTTCCCGATGATTGCGATCGAGGCCTTCGAGAGCGTACTGGACAAGGGAAACCATTTCGTCGTTGTCGGCGAGGTCTTCCGGAGTTGCCGATCCACGATCTGGGATGATGTTTTCCTCGGTGAGGGTTTCATCGGGCTGATGAAATTGCAGAACGGGCTCGTCGCTTCCGCGGACGTTCTGGCGGCGGGCGGAATCTTCGAGATGGACGGCCGGGATTTCCTCGTGATTTTTGGCGGCAAGGTCGCCGATGGCATGGAGGGCGAGGCGGTAGAGCCAGGGCTCCAGCGCGAGGCGCTCAGGCTTTTCGCCTCCGTCGCCCAAGGCGCGGGCAATGGCTTCGTCTATGACTTCGTCTTTGGTCACAGCGTCGGCCGAGATTTGGTCGGTCGCTTCGCGGTAGGAAAGTTCGCGTTCAACAAAGCGTTCCAGGCGCGCGAGATTGGCGTTGACGTACTGGCGGATATCGTCGCCGGAGATGGTGTCGGGCTGAACCGCAGCCAGGGTTTGTTCAAAAGGAACCTGGGGCTGGGGTCGTTCATTCTCGACGCGGCGCCAGCGCGGCCATTTATGGGTGTTGCGGAGCTGGGCTTTGTGCTTGTTGAGTTGCTGGAGGAGATCTTCAAAGGCGGATTTCAACGCGGTGCTGGCGGTCGGGGCAGAGTGCTGTACGGCCATCTGACCAGAAGGCAAGCGCAGGTTCAATGAGACCACGAAGCCTTCGCGCGGGGAGTTCTGTTCGATGACACCTTTTAGGTGGATGAGTTCCGGGCGAAAAACCTGAAGACGCTTGCGTAGTTTGTCGAGATGATGAGTGATTTCTTTTTCGATATCGGGCGTTTTGGAGATTTTGTAGCTGATGTGGACGTTCATGCACGCCTCGGATACGGGGAGCGGATCCCGTGAAGCTTTCTTTCGCTACAAGGCGATTCTACACCCGGGCGGGAGGGAGGGAGTCAAGGAATTGTGTGAAGTTTCGCGAGGTGATGTGGGTCCTTGACAGGCAGTTGCCTGAGGGCATCCTGGAAACCTTTTACCGCGAAGAAAAGCAGATTCCTTCGTTCGGTTAAGGCGTATGGGGCGTCTTGGCCGGCGGGACGCCGGCGCTACTCGTAACGCAGGGCTTCGATGGGGTCGAGGCGCGAAGCGCGGAGGGCGGGGATCATACCGCTGAGAAGACCAACGATGGTGAGGATGAAGGTGGCAACGATCAGGGTGGTGGGATCGATGATCAGGCGGACGTCTCCCGCTTCCGCATTTTTGGCGATGGCGCTGTAGAGTGTGAGCCGTCCGACGGAAAGAGCAACCGTGTAGGCAAGGATGATGCCAAGCGCGCCTCCAAGGAATGTGATTGTCAGAGCTTCGGCGAGGAACTGCAGGAAGATATCGCGAGCACGAGCGCCTAACGATTTCTCTAGTCCGATCTCACGGGTCCGCTGGGTGACTGAAACCAGCATGATGTTCATGAGACCGACGCCGCCGATGCCAAGGGTGAGGGTGCCGATGAAGCCGAGGAGAATTTTCAGGCCGAGCGTGATCAGTTCGAACTGGTGCACCTGGTCCATCAGGTTGAAGACGTAGAGTGCGCGACGATCGGCGGAATTGAACTGGTGCAGCGGAGCCATCAAATAGCGAACCGACTGTTCGAGCCGCTCGTATTCATTGGTTTCGTAGTTGAACCAGATTGAATCCAGGTAATGAATGTCCTTCAGATCGGAAACGGTCGTAAAAGGAATGTAGATGATGCGGTTCACGTTGTCGTCGCCGGCCTGCATTTTGGCACCGAGGACGCCGATCACTTCGAAGCTGATGCCATCGATGCGAATGCGCTCGCCGAGAGCGTTACGTCCGGAAAAAAGTTTGTCTTTGGTATCGGAGCCGATTACGGCGACGCGGGCGTGCTGGCTCTCGTCCTGGGCGTTGTAGAAGCGGCCTTGGGCGACAGATAAGGCACGGATCGACTCGACGTTAGGATAATTTCCGCTGGTATAGATCGGATAGGTGCGGGTGTCGTACTGGATATTGCACTGCTTGCCGCACTCTGGAGTGATATGAGTGATCTGGGGAAGATTATTGGTTAGAGTGTCAACATCGTCGAGTGTGAAGCGGACAGGCGCACCGGCTTTTTGTCCCCCAGCCTGCATGGAACTGCGGCCGGGCGCGAGGATCATGAGCTTGGTGCCGAAGTTGGCAAAGATGTTGGCGCAGGCGACGCCGAATCCGTTCCCGTATGACAGAAGCATGACAACCGTGGCGATGCCCCAAGCCATACCGAACATGGTCAGCATGGTGCGGCGCCAGTTGTGGCGCATGGCGCTATAGGCTTCGCGTAACAGGTCTTTGAACACGGCTACTCCTGTCTCAAGGCTTCGACCGGTTCGAGCATGGCCGCTTTGCGGGCGGGATAGAGTCCGGCAATGACGCCGGCGATAGCGAGACTAGCGATCGCCAGGATCGCGGTCGTGGGCACGAGTTTCGGCGGATCAAATCCACCGGGACCCTGGAACTGACCCAGGAAGGCCATGAGGCCCCCAGCAAACCCCATTCCGAGCAAGCCGCTTAATAGCGTGATCGAGATTCCCTCGAGGAAGAACTGCAAAAGGATACTGCGATTTGTAGCGCCGAGCGCCTTCCGCAGACCGATCTCTCGGGTGCGATCACTGACGGCGACCAGCATAATGTTGATGACGCCGATCGCGCCGAGAGCGAGGGTTACCATCCCGACCGTCCCAAGGAAAGTATTCATGGCATCGAAGATCAGGCCCATCATCTGGGCTTGCTGAACCGTGTCCCATCCTTCGAACGCGTCGGCGTCGCGGTAATCGAAACCATGATTGCGAGCGACGAGTTTGCGGACTTCCTCCTGCGCGAGCAGGTGTTCATCGGCGGTGCGAGGTTGGTAGTTGATGAAGGAGATAGCGTTCTCAGATTCCTCTCCGGTGAGCGGGAAGTAATCGCGCATGACCGAGAAGGGGATATAACACCGGGCGTTCGTAGAGTTATCGTCACCCCGTCCGACACGCTCGAGAGTACCCACTACTTCAAAACGGATGCCGTTGACCAGGATGAAGCCGCCGATCGCGGGACGCCCAGGGAACAGGTTGCGGCGCATTTCGTCGCCGAGAACGATGACGTGGTGCTCCTGGGTTTCATCGAGCCAGTCGAGCCAGCGGCCATCGCGCAACGGGAGGTATCGGATGCCGCGGTATTGCGGTTGCGCTCCCGTGACTTGTCCATTGGCGGTGGCGAATTCACTGACCGCGTGGGTGTCGTCCTTTACCAGTACCGGCGTCGCGGCTTTGACGTGGGGAGCGTCAGTCGCGATGTCTGCGTAGTCCTTATATTTCAGCCGGTAGGTACGCGCCGAACTCATGTTTCCCTGCACCGCAGGCGCACGGCCGGGAAAGATGAACATGATGTTTTCGCCGTATTGCGAGAGATTGCGCTTATTTCCAGCGCGGAAGCCCTCGCCGAGTCCCACTAAAAGAAGAAGAGAGCCGACTCCCCATGCGATACCGAACATGGTGAGGAATGAGCGCATTTTGTGCGCCCAAAGATTGCGGAAGATCTGGGCTAGAAGATCAAAGAAGCCGCGCATGAGTCTCCTAACCATGTTACTTGGACAGGGGCTGGGTGGAAAGGGTAAGCAGAGGAAGTTGTAAAAAATGCCGGCTTCGGGCGTCAGGCTTCGGGCACCGGAACTACGGATTCCTCGCCGCTGCGCTCGTGGCTCCTCCGCTCAAGATGACAGTTTTATGGGATTAACGCGTCGTGGCCGGCGGGACGCCGGCGCTACACAGCGACTGTTACGGATGTTTCTGTGCGGGTGACTGGGCGGTAGAGGGTGTCGCGCTCGATGGGTTCGCGTCCGGCCTCGGTGATGAGGCGGATGAGTTCCTGGCGGCGCATGCCTTGCGGCGTTGTTGCGCCCGCGTCGTGGTAGATCTTCTCTTCGATCACTGTGCCATCAATATCATCGGCGCCGAAGCGCAAGGCAATCTGGGCGATCTTCGCGCTCATCATCTGCCAATAAGCTTTGATGTGTGGGAAATTGTCGAGCACGAGACGGCTGACGGCGATCTGCTTGATATCGAGCATGCCGCTGGTCTTCGGCAGATGCTCGAGCGCAGTATGGTCGGGATGAAACGCCAGTGGAATGAAAGTCTGGAAGCCGTGGGTTTCGTCTTGCAGGGCGCGAAGTTTGAGCAGGTGGTCGACGCGGTCCTCGTCGTTTTCGACGTGTCCGTAGAGCATGGTGGCGTTCGACTTGAGGCCAATCTGATGGGCAAGTCTCGCGGTGTCGAGCCACTGGTCGCCGTCGATCTTGTGATCGCAGATGATGTGACGAATGCGGTCGGCGAAAATTTCCGCGCCTCCGCCCGGTAGCGAGTCGACGCCCGCGGCTTTCAATTGCTCAAGGGTTTCTTTAATCGACAGCTTGGCGCGCTTCGACAAGTATGCAACTTCCACCATGGTGAAGGCCTTGAGATGCACTTGCGGAAAACGCTGCTTCAATCCGGAACAGAGATCGAGAAAATATTGGAATGGAAGGTCGGGGTGAAGGCCTCCGACGATGTGGAATTCGGTGACGGCTTCGGTGTATCCCGAGGCGGCGGTCTCAAAAGCCTCGTCGAGCGCCATGGTGTAGGAACCGGGCGCGTCTTTCTTGCGTCCGAAGGCGCAGAGGCGGCAGGCGGCGACGCAGACATTCGTGGGATTGATATGCCGATTAACGTTGAAATAGGCCTTGTCGCCGTGCATGCGTTCGCGAACGGAATTAGCCAGCCAGCCGACGGCGAGGATGTCTCCAGTACGGTAGAGCGAGAGGGCATCGTTGGCATCCAGGCGGTTGCTGTGGGCGACTTTCTCGGCGATTGCGTGGAGACGTGCGTCGTCGGTCTGGAACGGGTGCGTTGCCATCTAGTTGATGATATCGCAGGCCAAGTGCCTAGGGTAGGGTCAAGAGCTTTTAAACGCAAAGGGCGCAAAGATCGCAAAGAAAATCTCGCGCGGGATGAGTCTCTGGTAGCGGGCGGGACGCCGGCGCTACTCTGCGGGGTAGAATTGGCGTTTCCCCGGAGGGTTGCTTGAGGAATATTTGTCTGATGCTTCTGGTGTGTTTGCCGCTTCTCGCGCAGAAACCGGATCCGTGTGCCGCGATTAATGCAGCGAAGGCGAAGACCTATGGATTTGTTCCCGGCAAGTTGACGCCGAAGGAACGGCAGGCAAAGTCGGTGCAAATGGATTCGTTCTGGCGCTTGGCGGGGACCGATAAACCTACTGGAGTGCAATGCCTGCGCGCGTTACTAAACGGCGAGAAGCGAGACGGATTTTTCCTGTTCGACGGGGCTTCCCTGCTCTACAGCCTTGATCAATCACCGGAGTCGGCCAAGGTCGTGGTGGCAAGCCTAGAGCGGGCCGACATGGCGGAGGTTGAACCCTCAGGCTACTTGCGGCTGCTGCTGGGCTTGTCGAATGCGGGAGTGGATATTGGTCCGCTGGCTGCGCGGTACTTGCAGTATCCCACAGTGAAGACGTTCATTCCGCAGCATGCCATGGATCTGGATCGGGATATGGGCGGGATCTTGCTTTATGGAAGCATGGCACCGGAACAGGAGGATTCGTATCTGATCGCGGCTCTGGCGGACAAAGAGGCTTACGCGCGATCGACAGCCGCGTTGCTTTTGGCATTGAACATGACAGAGGCGAGTCTTAAGGCATTGAGCACGTTTTCCGGGCTAGCGGAATTGCCCGAGGATTCGCGGAAACTGGTGCAGTCTTACCGGATGTATGAACCTTACAAGGCCCCCGCCAGCCCCGCGAAATTCAGCCGGGAAGAAGTGCTCGCGTATATCGCGCAGTTCCCGCACAACAAAGCCGAGTTTCGCGCGGCGATGGAGCGTCAGGAGGCGTACGAAAAGCAGCATCCGGAGTTGAAGGTGAATGAAAAACTCCGCGATCAAGAGTTGGAGGCGGCGGTCACGAAAAAGGTGCAAGAGAGTCCGCCATTTTTTGGGGTGTCGGGGGCGGACCGGTTCATTGAGAGCGCGATCGCGAATTTGAATGAAGGGGATCTGCCTACGATTCGCGAGGCGCGGCGGAGATCGATCACCGGCATTTCGGATGAAGTATTGGGGGAATATTTTGCGTACAGCCACATCATTCGAGGTGTGGTGGACCGGTTGGATTTGTATAAGGAATATCGGGTGCACTGAGTTTCTACTAAGCCGGATTTCCGTGGCCGGCGGGACGCCAGCGCTACTTTCGTAGAAGATCGGCGGCGACGAAGAGAAAGAACACCACCGAGATGACTCCGTTCATGGTGAAGAACGCGGCGTTGAGCTTAGAAAGATCGTCGTGCTTGACCAGCGAGTGTTCGTAGGCAAGCAGTAAGGCTACGGCTGCAACTCCTGCCATCGCTAGTTTTCCCAATCCAAAAGCAACTACAAGGCTTACCAGCAGAAATAACATCAGTAGATGAAAGGCACGGGCGATCCAGAGCGCATTGGGGATTCCCACGTAGCGCGGAATCGAGTGCAATCCGGCTTCCTTGTCGAAATCGTGATCCTGGCAGGCGTAGAGGACGTCGAAGCCTCCGACCCAGAATGTGACGGCGGCCGTGAGCAGCAACATGCGCGGGTCGTAGGAGCCGCGGACGGCAATCCAGGCAGCGGAAGGGGCGATGCCGAGGGCGAATCCCAGTACGAGATGCGACCAGCGGGTGAAGCGCTTGGTGTAGGAGTACAGCAACAGCACGGCGAGTGCGATTGGGGAGAGCCAGAACGTGAGGCGGTTCAGTTGCGATGCAGCGAGGATGAAGATTCCGCAGGAGACCAGTACGAAGGTCGCGACGAATCCCGGAGTCAGCGTACCTGCGGGAAGGGCGCGAGTGGCGGTGCGCGGATTCGCGCCGTCGATCGAAGCATCGGCAAGGCGATTGAAGGCCATAGCGGCAGAGCGAGCCGAGACCATGGCGACGACGATCCAGGCGAGTTGGTGGGAGGAAGGCCATCCGTTGGCGGCGAGCATGGCTCCGCATAGGGCGAAGGGAAGGGCGAAGATGGAGTGTTCCCACTTGATCATCTCGAGCGTGGTGCGGAGATTGTGGATGAGGGGCACAGCCGAATTGTAAATCAGGCTTCGGGCGTCGGGCTTCTGGCCTCGGGCTTCTGCGTGGCCGGCGGGACCCTTCGACTGCGCTCAGGGCAGGCTATGGCGCTACTTTTCGTACGCTTCTTGGCCAATGAGTGGCACGAAGCGGCAGGGTTCCAGCACCGTGATGACGGGGGCGCCGTTTTTCTTTTCGACCAGTTGCAACTGCTGAGCTTCCTCGGGGCCTATGGGGATCACCATGCGTCCCGTTTCTTTCAATTGCTCGAATAGAGACGCAGGGATGTGGGGAGCGGCAGCGGAGACCACGATGGCGTCGAAGGGTGCGTGGTCCGCAAGACCTTGGCTTCCGTCTCCGATGGTGATGGTGACATTGTTGTAACCGAGGCGGAGCAAGACTCGCTGCGCGGCCTCGGCTAACGATGCGTGGCGTTCCACCGAGTAAACGTGCTGACTGAGTTCCGCGAGGAGAGCGGTCTGGTATCCGGAGCCCGTGCCGATTTCGAGGACGCGGTCGGTTGGTTGAAGCGATAAAAATTGCAGCGCGACCGCGACGATGAGAGGTTGGGAAATGGTCTGAGCTTCGCCGATCGGGATTGGGTGGTCTTCGTAGGCCTCGGCGCGGCGGGCCAGAGGCACAAATTCATGACGTGGGACACGGGACATTGCGTCGAGCACGCGCGCGCTATTGATGCCCCGAGCGCGAATCTGGGTTTCTACCATGTCGAGACGCGCTGGCATGAAAGGATCGGATTGTGGACTCGCGACCATTAGAGGCTCAGGATACGCCTGTTCTGGCGGGGGGACGCCTCGGCTCCGCTTAGGCAGGCTGTGACGTTACTTTTTTCGCGTGCGCAAGCGAACATCGATGCTGACGACGCCGTTCTGATCGCGGATGGCGACGATCGAGACGTTGCGCGTTACGTTGTATTCCGCCTGAATGATCTGCTGGCTCGTCTGCGAAACGCTGGTGCTGTAGGTCAGAGTGAGGTTGTTCGTGACTTGTTGTTCGATGGTGACCTGCGGACCGCGGGCCAGGTTGGTTTCCGTCGTACTCAGCCCTTGGGGATCGATCTTGATGCGGCTGACGCCGAACAGCCGCTGCACGCGATTGCTGACCGTGGCATTGAGGGCTTCGGCAAGGATCGCGCTGGATGCGTCTTGACCGACGGAAGACTGGCCGGATTGCTGAAGGGCAGCGGCTTCTTCCTGGGTGCGGCCAAGCGCGAGAAGCGTGATGATATCGGCTTCGGGCAGGGGCGGTTCGGAGCGATACGTCACGTGGAGAGCATTGGGTTTCGTGGGATCACCGTTGATGGAGAGCGTGACGTCGTAGTCGCGGATGCGCGTAGAGGCCTGCAGATCGACGATCGGCGCGGTGGACACGGGACTGGTAAAGGTAACGTCTCCCCGTTCCAGGCGGTACTTCGATCCGTTGAAATAGGCTTCGCCTTCGAGGATGTCAGCACGTCCCAAGATGACCGGTTTCGCGGCCGTGCCGCGGAGACGAAGGTCGGCGTCTCCTGAGAGCCGAACCACAGCCGTCTGCATTTGCAGTTCGGGGGCGGTAACGACGTGGACGTCGAGCTTGATGCGGTTGAGCAGCGGGTTGGTTTGGGGGAGAACGGACGACTGCGCGCCGCTCTCTAACGCGGAGCCGAAATCAAAGCCGGGGGTGATGGCAAGCTTGTTGACCGTGATATCGCCAGAGAGCGTGGAGGCCTGGTTACTGCCCACCCAATGCAGGTCGGTATCGGCGGTCGAGCTGACACCCGGCGGGTAACGGAGACGAACCCCTTGTCCGGAGACGGTGAGATCAAAATTTAGAAGGTTGTTATAGGAAGTGGCGTAACCGCCGAAGGTGACCAGGCCTCCGCCGGTGTGCGCAGTGAGAGTCTGAACCTCAAGACGGTTCTGATTGAAAAGCAGGGTGCCATTGATTTCGCTGAGCGCACTGGGTAGATCGATGTAGGCGACGGACCCGTTGTCGATCTGAACCTTTCCCTGAGTCAGCGGGCGGGCGAAGGTGCCACCAATATTGGCATCGACGGTGACTACACCAGATGAGGTGAAGTCAGAATTGAAGGTCTCGATCAAGTTCAAGTTCAGTTTGCCTTGCGCATGCACGTCGAGGTGATGGTCGCCCGCAAGTTCCACCGACCCGTTCGCGGAAATATCGGTACCCTCTCCAATCAAGTGGAATTGATCGAGTTGAAACCGTTGACTGTTCGCCGAGAAGCGGACCGGACCCTGATTGCGGATCTTGATGTTATCGATGTCGGCATAAAGATCGACGACGTTGCCGGTCACGGTGATGTCGTGAATGTTGCGAAGAGGCCCACGCAGTTCGAGATCGCCGGCAGTGGCCGAGTGTCCTACGACGCGCCCGTGGAGGTAGGTTCGCACGAACGGGTCCACATCGAGATGATCGAAGTGCAGGCTGATGGTGGACGGAAAATCGTCACGAAGATGGATGGAACCGTCCATGTGCAACTCGGCATGCTCGAACTCAGACTGGCCTTTGAGCGTGAGGTCGGCGCCTTGAGTTACGGCCTGGATGGTGAGGTTGCCGGCACGCTCGTGGTCAAGCGTAAGATCGCGCACACGGAGCGTAGCGTTTACTGCCGGCTGGTCGATCGTGCCCGAACCGTTGGCGGTAAAGTCGGCGCGTCCCTCGATGGCGACGCGAGTGTTTTCGATACGCGGGATGCGGGTGAGATCGAAATTCGTTCCCGTCAAATTGAAGCGGAATGCGCGAGTCGAAGGATTGTAGGTTGCTCCTCCAGACACGTGAGCATCGTAGTGCACCAGTTGAAGGTTATTGAGCTGCGCTTCTCCGCCGCTGTAATGGAAGTCGGAATCGAAATGCGAGACAGGCTCGCCATAGATGACAGCCTCGGTGAGTTGGACGTGGCCTTCGGCGTGAGGCTGGAGGCGAGTTCCGCCCGCCAGCAGCGAGAGATTCATGGTCCCTGACACCGGATAGCCGTAGCCGGCAAGGGTCAGCACTTCGCCAACATCCACCTTATGCATGTTGATGTGTGCGGTGAAAGAACTGCTATCGGTAAAAACGCCCTTTTGAAGGCTGGCGCTCCCGTCGAAGCGGACGTAGGTGTCATCGTGGTGCAACAGGCCGTTGCGAGCGGAGATCGCGCGCTGGGAAACGACCAGGTCGGCTCTGACGAAATCCCAGTGGATCGTCGTTTGCGGGGTGTGCTCCGTGGCGGGAAGAATGGAGTCAAAGTCTTCGACTTGAAGGTCGCCGGCTACGGTAGCATCGGTCAGCTTTCCGGTAGCGCTTCCGTTGAAAGTTGCGCGTCCATGCAGGGTAATGGGAATCCGAACATCGCTGCCTAACGCAGCCAGAACCGGCTGCCATTCCGAAAGGTCGGTGGTGTTCGCGGAGAACTTCAGAGCCGCGCGCGAAGAAAGCGTTCCACTTGCCTGCACATGAGTGGCGCGGGTGCTGGCGTTGAATTCCGTGAGTTCGAGTTCTCCGGGAAGAGCGCGATAAGCGCCGCGGGCGTGCGCTTTCACGGGTAGATCCGTCGGCCCAACAATCGTCGGCGAAGCGAGATCAATGTTGAAAGCAGTCTCGGAGCTAAGCGGCGAACCCCGCCAGCGTGCATCGAGAGTGCCGGATGCGCTGCCTGCGAGGTTGAGCCGGCGAAGCGGACGTTCGCGGGTCGAAAGGGTGGTAGCCAGTTCTCTCGCGGAAATGTTTTTGAGGCGCAGATGAACGACACCCTGCTGCTCTTCGGCTGGTTTACCCTTCGCAGGCTTCGTCTCTTTGATCCCGCTGATCCAGTTAGTGATGTCGGCGTCTCCGGTCGCAGCTCCGCCAAACAGGCGGGCATCGATCTTGGTGAGAGTGAGACGTTGTGGAGTGATCGAGTATTCGGTGGAGACACCCGCATTGCGCAGGTCGACCGGTTCGTTCTTCCAATCGAAATCTCTCAGCAGCAGCCTTCCGGTGGAGGCGAAAGTATCGAGGGACCACGTGCCATGTCCTGTGGTCTGCAGAGTGCCTCGACGAAGGTTGGGCTGGCGCAGAATCGCGCCGCCTTCCATCAGATCGATGGTGGCATCGTAGTTGGCGCTGATCTTTGGTTGGTGAAAATCATCCACATGTCCGCTAAGCACCAAACGCGAGCGTCCTGAGGTGGCGGTGATTGACTTCACTTCCACGCTATTTTTGTTGAGCGTGAAGTGCGCCTCGGCGGTCCAGGAGATTGGGCGATAGTCCGGCAGCCAGGTTTCGGCCTTCCCTAACAAAATGTTGCTTTCGTAACGCCGTCGTAGGAAAGAATAAGTCATGTCCGCGGAGACGTCGTTCACGACGAAATCCATCGGCATCTTCTGATCGTTCCACAAGAACTCGCCATGCCGAACTTCCAAACGATTGATGGAAATATCGAAGAGGCGCTCAACCGGATTTTCCTTGCTGACCGATTTCTCTTTTGGCTCAGGCTGGTTGGTGGTGCCGTCGGGATAGAGGATGACATGAATGACCGGGCTTTCGAGCACGAGGGAGTCGAAGCCGAACTCAGTCCCCAGGATGGAAATGATTTTCATCTGCGCGAGCAGACGGTCGACATGCGCGTAGGGCACTTGATTGGGGCCCTCGGTGCCGTGAACGGTAAGATCGCGAACCTCCACGCGGAGCCGAAGGGGGACGGTATGAATGCTGCCCAGGTCGACCTTGCCACCAGTAATCCGCTCAAGTTCCACCACCAGTCGCTTGCGGACCATTTGCTGGAAAGAGTCGGTATTGATGTACCAGGCGGCAAATCCGACGAAGAGCCAGCCAAGGCCGGTGGCAATGAGGAGATAACGCCACCACCTGCGAGGCTTCGGCTTGTCGCCGGTTTCCGTCATCGAGTCTGAGCTGAAGAGGTGGGCCAAGGAGCTTCGGTGCGAATCTCACTGCTGGCCCGAAGATTCTGGAGCCAGGCAGTAAGAAGCTGATTCATTTTCTGCTGAGTCAGAAGCTCGCGGATTTTCGGAGTCACTTCGGAAAGAGGAACTTCCCGTGCTCCCTTCTGTCGAAGCTGAGGCAGCAACTCCTGATTGTAATAGCTCTCGATGCTGTGGGGGTCGATCTGCACCGAGGGGCGCAACCGGGCATCGACCAGACGGAGAACGTCAAGTTCAAGCGCGACCCGGCTCTTGAACTCGCTTTCAGTCAGGCCGTAGCGGAAGAGAAGAGCCTGCCACGCGGAATCGGTTCCGGCCCCAGGGTATTGATTGCGAACCTGGGCAATGCGATCGGCGACTTCCTGCGGGGTGGCATGAGCGAAATCGGATGATGCCATCTGCTCACGCAATAGTTCCTGATCGATCAGGCGGTCAAGCGCGGCTTTGCGCTCATCCGCGGTGATCTGGTCGAGAGGATGGCCGGCGACGAAAGCCTCGTAGCAGAGGGCATCTTCCCAGTCGCTTTGCAGGATGATATGGCCGTTAACGGTAGCCACAATGCGATCAATAATCTCGCCGGCGCTGGCAAAAAGAGTCGCCAGCAGCATCACCACAATCGGAAATAGAGTGCGTTTGGTCAACATCAGAAAGTCTGTCCAATACTAAAGTACACGTTGAAATGGCCCACCCGCTGTGCGTTAAAAAACGGAGTGCTCGCCGGACACGACGACGTGGGCTGCGAGTTGCTCTCCGGAGCGGCACCCTGGCAAGTGGGAAAATATGGCGGATTCAGATTGTACCCGAAATCGAAGCGCACCGGACCAATCGGCGTCCGGTAACGAACGCCCACGCCGATTGCGTGGGAAATGTAGTTGTAGTCGCACTCGTCGCGCGTGCTGGCTTGGCGGCATAAGAATGGCGCCGCCTGATTCCAGCGCAGCAGACTGTTCACCATGTTGTGACCAGCGGTAAAGACATTGCCGGCGTCTTCGAACACCGCGAAGCTGAGGTTGTTCTGAAAATACGGCAAGTTCGCCGGCGGGAAGCGCAACTCGAGATTATTTACGAAGACGGCGGATCCGCCCAAGGGAAAGCCGGTGGTGGGGTCACGAGGTCCGGCCTGATTCAGTCCGAAGCCGCGGTGGGTGTTGCCGCCGCCCGAAAAGAAGCGTTCTGGCAGCGGGATAACGGCACAGCTGGTGAGGCCGTGGGGACAAGGTTCCCCGGGGTTGAGGATATATGTATTCCCCAGGTTGTTCTCCACTCCAATGCGGATGGAACGGGCGAAGACGAATTTCTTTTCGAGGGGCCGGTTTTTTCCAAAGGCGTGATAGGTAGTGTTCTGAATCAGAGCGCGGCTAAAGTCGGCTTCCGAACCGAAATATCCCGCGGCCAAGCCGCCGTCGAAGGTGGTGTAGTTGCCCTTGGTCGACTCGAGCGGGTTATCACGCTTGTCGCGAATATAGCTGAAGCCGGGCATACCGACGCGCGTGGGCAATGAGAACAACGGGATGAGGTCTTGCGTGACCTCGATGTTGGTAGCTTTCACCCGCCGGTAAGTGAAGCGGTAGAACATGGTGCTGGCTTTGCTGATGATTTCTTCAGCTTGCACGGAACCTTCGAGACGCTGCGAGGTGAATGTCGTCACGTCGAGCGTGTTGTCGTAGAACGCGGTTAGTGTCAATCGCCAGTCAGGATTGTTGAACCATCGTGGGGCGTCGTAACTGACCAGGGCGCGCTGTTGCAGGCGACCCACGTGTCCTTTGAAGGTGACGGTGTGATCGCGCCCGCGGAAATTAAGACGGGTCACGTCGAGCGAAACCCGGGGGCTCACCCCCATAGCGCCCTGTGGTGTGGTGGTACCGACAGCGGGGGTTCCGGTCTGGAATTCCAATCCAACTCCATAATTGAACGTGTAGCGCTTGGCTTCCTGAATATCGACCAGGACGTTCTTCTGCGGCTCGACGCCGTTCGGGTTCTGTACGGCGGTATCGACCTGACTAAAGATGCCGAGATCGTAGAGACTCTGTTGAGTCTTGAGCATCTTGACCTGGCTTAGCGGATCGCCGGATTTGACTTTCACTTCGCGCTCGATCACGAACGGCTTGGTGTAATAAAGGCCCGAGATTAGAACCTTGCCGACGAAAACCTGTTCGCCCTCCTTCAGGCTGTAAGAGACATCCATGTGGTTGGGCTTGTCGGGAGAGGGCTTGGCGGTTGCTTCGAAGGTAGCGTCGGGGAATCCGTTATTGAAGTAGTAGTTCAAGAGGATGTCGCGATCGGCGGCTATGTTCGATTCGGAAAAAGGCTGGCCCGGCGACGTATTCAACGGCGGGAACTGGTCTTCGGCAACGACATGGTTCCCTTCGATGTGTAAGCTGCCAACCAGGCTCTGCGGACCTTCCTCGATGGTGATTTCAACAGCGATGGTGTTCTGTTGACCAGCATAGTTATCGAGAACGTTGCTGCTGACTTTGACTTGCTGGAACCCGTTGGTGCGGTAAAGATTCTCAAGCCCGCGGACATCATTGTTCAACAGGCTCTGGTTGAAACGGCCCTGGGAAAATACTCTGCTGGCAGGTTGCACCTGCATGCGCGGCAAAAGAAAGTCGCTGGCAAAATATTTGTTGCCGTTGATCTGGACCTTCACCAGTTTGTGACGGTCGCCTTCATCGATGACGTAGATGACTCGAAGCTCATTGCCCTGCGGATCATTGTGCTTCTTGAATCCGACTTTGGCTTCGAAGTAGCCGCGGGTTTGCAGATAATTGAGCAGGTTGCGGCGGCCCTCGTTCAGCAAGTCGTCATCGAGAGCGTTTTCTTCGTATACGGGAACGCTTTTCTTAAGCTCGCTGCGTTTGATCTTGTAACCCTCGGCCACGATATCGACGGTCGGGCCGGGCTGCACATCGAGAGTGTAATCGACTACGTTGGTGTCGGCATGGTACGTCCGATTGGTGATCGAGACCTGCGCGAGCAAACGATTCTTCTTTTGGAACTTCTTCCGCAACCGGTCGAGTGCGCTGCTGACGCGCTGGGCAGAGACGGTATCGCCCGGGTGCATCTTGGCGATGTCTTGCACCTGCCCCTCGGAGTAAACAGGGTTGCCGGTGACATTGACGCGTCCAATGCGGGCTTGCGGGCCGGGCTGTATGCGGAACAGGATCGATATCTGCTGAGTCTCAGGATTTTGCTTTTCTTCGTCCTCGATAGTGGATTTGTAGTATCCGTTCTCCTTCATTAGCTGTTCAATGCTGGCATGAGCGCGGTCGATCTTATCTTTGGTGAAGGGATCGCCCAACTGCAGTTTCGAGGCGTTGACGATCTGGTTCGCGGTAGGGCGGGATGAATTTCCGACAACCCGGATGTCGCCGATGAAATAGTTCGGTTCACTCACGAACGTGAGCGTGACGTCTCCATCGAAGCTACGCTCAGCTTCGACGCGAAGGTCGGCGAAGCGTCCGGTGCCATGCAGCACTTGCATGCTTTGGCGCAGCAGATCGCGGTCGAAGGGCTGACCGGACTTCTGGGGGATCAGCTTTCGCATTAGGTCTTGATCGACGGCGGAGAGGCCCGGGAAACGAATCTCACGAACGCTAAGGCCCTGATAGGAAGACACTCCGGTGGCGGCTGGCAGAGACTGGGTTGTGCTCTGGCTCGGGGCATTTTGCCCCGCGAAGGTGCAGGTCAATGCAGCCACCGCCATGGCAATCGACAGTACTCCCCGGACTCGCAAACAGGCTCCCTCAAGGCGTGGGCGGTCGCTTAACTGTTTCGATGAAGTTTCGTAGGGCAATTGTTGTCTTATGGGACCGATAGCCGTTCCGGTCCCAGCGGGTTCACCGGACAAATCGGGCCGCACCTATAATAAAGGCTCGGAGCAGAAGTCGTGGCCTCTTTGGAAGAACGATATTCGCGGCAAGTGTTGTTTCCGGGGATCGGCCCCGAGGGACAGCGGAAACTGGCGGCAGCCCGGGTCGCTATTGTCGGCTGCGGAGCGACCGGATCGGCGATCGTGTCTTTACTGGCGAGAGCCGGCGTGGGGACGCTGCGGATCATCGATCGCGATTATGTCGAGCCCAGCAATCTGCAGCGGCAGTCGCTCTTCGATGAGGCGGACGCCGCTGAGTCTCTCCCCAAGGCGATTGCGGCGGCGAAGAAAATCTCCTTGTTTAACTCACAAATCGTCGTGGAACCCCAGGTTGCGGACGCTACGCCTTCGAATATCGAAGCTTTGCTGTCGGGAGTAGAACTCGTGCTGGACGGCACCGACAATTTCGAGACACGGTATCTGATCAATGATTTTGCCGTGAAGAATGGACTCCCCTGGATCTATACGGCGGCCGTGGGAAGTTACGGGGTTACGTTGAACATCTTGCCTGGCCGGACCGCTTGTCTGGCGTGCATCTTTCCCGATGCCCCTCAAGGGGCGGTAGAGACCTGCGAGACTTCCGGAATTCTGAACTCGGCCGTCAATCTCGCCGCCTCAGTGGCAGCGACTGAGGCATTAAAGCTGCTCGTAGGAGCTGAGGACCGCCTGCGCAGGACGCTGCTGTCGTTCGATGTCTGGAGGAATGACCGGGTGGAGGTGGCGGCGGGTAGACCCCGGGCGGGTTGCCGGGCATGTGGGGAGCGGGCGTTTACCCACCTGGCGGGGGAGGGGCGTCCTCACATCACGCTCTGTGGAAGGAACTCGGTACAGATCCATGAGCGGCAGCGGCCGCTCGATTTCGTAGAAATGAGCGCCCGCCTCAAGCCCCTGGGCCAGGTGCGGCACAACGACTTCGTCCTTAAGTTCTGGCACGATCCCTACGAGATGACCTTGTTTCCCGACGGGCGGGCCATTATCAAGGGGACCACCGACACGGCGGTGGCCAGAAGTCTCTATGCCCGATACGTGGGAAGCTAGAAAACCCGCACCAGACAAGGCATTCCGGGTGTAAGATGCGCTTGTAGTCGCACGGTCGATCGCCCAGAGTTCATCCCTCCGATCCTCGTTTTTCGCTTTTGATCCTGGAGGCGTTCTCCGCGAAGGCCCTCGACTCTCAAGTTTTACTTGAAGTTTCTAGGAGGAAGTATGGGTCCACTGAAGTCTCTCTCTCTGGTTCTTCTGCTTTCCGGATTCGCACTGGGGCAAGCAACGGTGATTGGTGGAACTGCCAGCAACTGGGCGCCGCCTTATGGGGTTTATGCTGCGCCCTTCGTTCCACTGGTGGTTACGCCTTCGGTTTCTTTGGAGACGGTATCTCCTTCGCCGGTTGGTGCCAGCAATGCGACCTACGGCAATGTAGCTGGAGCGCGGAACGCAACGCTGGAAATCGTGACGCCACCTCCGGTCGGGGTTTATACGGTGCCAGTGTGGTACGGCCCGACGCCTGGGGAACATCACGGCGCAGCCATGGAAATGCACCACGAGATGGAGATGCGCGGTGAAATGCACGAGCACGGGGGAATGCACGAAGAGCACATGCGACACGTCGAGGTGGGCGTAGCGTCGTGGCAGAGCTCCCACAGTGTCAAGCAATTGATGGCCAGTGCAGCCCCGGTAAAGAAGGCTTCACGGACCTACACCAACGCCGACATCGACCGCTTCAATCAGTCGACGGGCAACGTAAAGTATGACGGGAAGAGCGAGAAGATGAACTAGATCGCGGGATCGGTCGCGGGTCGCTGGTCTTCGGTCGCAGGATACGGCGACCTGCCGCCGGTGAGCCGCGACCGTTCTATCGTTGTGCCACGCTCTCGAGCGCCTGGAAGAATTCCGGGTACGAGATGACCGCTGCGTCGGCGCCGTGAATGACGGTTTCGCCTTCCGCCCTTAGAGCGGCGACGGCAAATGCCATGGCGATGCGGTGGTCTCCCAGCGAATGAATTTCTGCACCCCGAAGTTTTTGCCCGCCGGGGATTTTCAATCCATGTTCCAGTTCTTCCACTTCCGCATTCATCGCTCGCAGATTTTGTGCCATGGCTGCGATGCGGTCTGATTCTTTTACACGCAGCTCGCGGGCGTCGCGAATCTCGATGCCGGTAGAGGTGTAGGGTGCGATTGCCGCAAGCACAGGAATCTCGTCAATCAGCGACACGGAATCGGAGCCCGCGATGGTGGCTCCCTTGAGCATGTCGCCTTCGATCTGCACCGTTCCCACCAGTTCGCCGTGATGTTCTTCCAACTTGGTCACGGAGATTCGCGCACCCATAGCGATCAGAATGTCGAGCAGGCGGGCACGAGTGGGATTCATGAGCAGATTGGTGAGCGTCAACTGCGAGTCTGGAAACAGAGCCGCCGCGCAAAGAAAAAATGCCGCGCTCGAAATGTCTCCGGGGATGTGAGCTTCGATTGCGTGCAGGCTCTGGCCTCCGGCGATGCGGATTTCGTTCCCGCGGCGGCGGAGTTCTGCTCCGAAAGCCCGTAAGGCCAGTTCGCCGTGATCGCGCGTACGAAACGACTCTTCGACGCGCGTTTCACCTTTGGCGAATAACCCGGCGAACAGAACAGAGGACTTCACCTGAGCTGAGGCCACGGGCATCACGTAGTCGATAGCTTTGAGAGATCCCCCAGCAATATGAAGCGGAGGGCGATTCCCTTCTGAAGATGTAATTTTCGCTCCCATCAGCTCGAGGGGCTTGATGATGCGCGCCATAGGGCGCCGAGAAAGGGATTCGTCGCCTATGAGTTGGCTGGTGAACGGCTGCCCGGCGAGGATGCCGCTGAGCATGCGCATGGTGGATCCGGAATTTCCGCAGTCCAAGGCCGAGGTCGGCGCAGTGAGATCCGGGCCGCGACCTTGAATCGTAACCCCATTGTCTTTTCGCTCCCAGTTCACGCCGAGGCCGCGCAAACATCCCAGCGTGCTGGCACAATCGGCTCCCGTAGAGAAATTCTCCAGACGGGTGGTGCCCGTTGCGATCGCGGCGAGCATCGCGTAACGGTGCGAGATCGACTTATCGCCCGGAAGGCTTAGAGTACCCTGGAGGGTTCGGGCTGGGTGGACGCGGTGGGAAGACATTGTTGATTTTTGATTGTTGATTTTTGATTGAAAACCCCGCGTAAAAGGTTTCAGGTTTTCCAATCAACAATCAAAAATCAACAATCGACAATTTCTCTAGGCGAGTGCCTTAGCCTCGGCGGTGGCTTCTTTGAGGATGTCTGCCGGCACCTCTTTAATTGCCAGGCTGAATTCGAACATGGGGACTTCCGTGCCTCGTCCCCAGCGACTCGTCTCCCAATGCGCGCGGACGAATTTGATGGCAGCGTGGCCTGTCAGGTCAAGAAGGATCGGGTGCTCGCCGCGATAAAATTTCTGCGGAAATGACGCCACCGCTTTCGGCTCCCAAGTCGCACCGTCGGGCGAGCCCTGAATACTGACATCCAGTGATTCCTGCTCCACGATCTCGGTGATATCAAGCGTCAACAAGAAGACGCGATTCGAAGCCGAGCTGATGTCGACCGAGGGACCGTCCCCCTTGGCGTGAATCGTGGTTTTCTGCGGGACGAGGAAGGTATCGATCATGACGGGAGAATTGTAGCAAAGTGCAGTTCTCAGTTCCCGGTTCTCAGTTCTCAGTTCGATCGGTTACCGTGCGGCGTCTAGGAACTGGCGCAGAATTTTCCCTACATCTTCCGCTTGCTCCCAAACCGCGTAGTGGCCAGCGCGGGGAATTACCTTCATCTGGGCGTTGGGAATATTCGCGCACATCAGTTCGGCGTCGGCGGGAGTGGAGAGTGTGTCTTCGTCTCCGACCACGACCAGCGCCGGAACATTGATCGTTTTAAGCGTGGGAACAGAGTCCGGTCGCTCGGCCATGCCCCGCTGCACCAGATTGATGTCCTGCGGCGACATCTTCATCATCAGCTTTCGTGCGGAGTTCATCAAATCGGGGCGCGTGCGCTGCGTGGTTTCTCCGAAAAGCTTGGGCAACATGCTATCGATGAAGGGCTCTACGCCTTTTTCCAGAACGTCTGCAGCGGCTTGCAGGCGGTTAGCGCGCGCCTGATCGTTGTCCGGTTGGGCCTTGGTATCGATGAAGGCGAGGCTCGCGACGCGTCCGCGATTGCGGCGCCAGAATTCGAAGAGGATGTATCCCCCGATGGATACTCCAGCGAAGGCGGCGCGGCCGACGTCGGCATCATCAAGAATGCGAGCCAGGTCGGCGGCGTGCTTTTCCATGGTGGCGGGGCCGTCTCCGGATTCGGACGCGCCGTGACCGCGAAGGTCGGGAAGGATTACGCGATAATGCGAGGTCAGAGCTTGCGCGGCTGGGTTCCAGAGTTCATGGCTGGCGGGAAAGGGATGCAGCAGGACTACCGGTGGGCCATCACCCTCAACTTCGTAATAGATTTCGGCATCGTCGCTTCTGATGGTGGGCATGGGATTTAAACACAGAAAATCTTAAGTCGCGGAGATCGCGGAGAAATTCCGCAATCAAAGTTCAAACCGACGTCATCCTGAGACCGCAAGGTCGAAGGATCTCGCGTGGGGAGGCACTATGCTGGTGCGCGCCAGATCCCTCGCTTCGCTCGGGATGACGTCTAGCGGTGAGGTTCGCGAAGGGCACCATAAAACATTACGAAGTAGTGATCGGCTCCCCGCTCGGGGCGGCCAGTCTCAACGGCTCCTCGGGCATAACGATCCACGCGATCGGATAGGAGAGCAGGCCGATGCCAGTCATGACCGAAACGATTAGCCATACCAGGCGGACCAGAGTCACATCGAGATCGAAGTATTCGGCGAAGCCCAGGCAGACGCCGGCTATCTTGCGTCCTTGCCGGGGACGCAGCAGGCGCTTGCGCGCCATCACATTGCCCACGCGCTTGCCGCAATAAGCGCAGTGATTCGCGTCGTCTTGAATGACCTTCCCGCAGTAGTTGCAGTACATGGTGGGGCCTCCGTCGAACTACATTTTACAACGATCGCGCGACTAAAGTCGGAGACACAGCTGACCTGTGTCCCTACAGCAACCGCATTCCTAATCTGCCCTGTAGGCTTCTTTTAAATGCTTGCGCGCAATTTCCGCCGGCGGACTGTCGGCGTTGCTGGCAATGACCGCCTGATATTTTTTGAGGGCGAGATCTCGTTTCTGGAGCAAGTCATACATTTCTCCCGCGCCGAGGTTGGCCTTCTGCGCAATCTCGGGATCGGGCTGTGCAACTTCGTTCACTTCGTCGTAGGCGGCGGCCGCCCCCGAGTAATCTTTCTCGCTGCGCAACAGATCGCCCAGGCTCAAGGCCGCAACTTCGTAGTGCAGGCCTGCGTAGTGGCCTGCTTTGCCCGCTTGCCAGATTTGACGATAAGCGTCCGCGGCCTCCTGGTTGTGTCCCATCGCGCGAAGCAGGTTCCCTTCTTCCAGCGCAAGCAGTACGTTGCGTGGATACGCGGGAATGAGGCTGCGCATATCCCGCAAAGCTTCGTCGTACTGATGTTCGCGGCGGAGGAACAGTGCCAGAAGAATCTTCGCATCGACGCTAGTCTCACCGGTGCCGCTGGCAGATTCGCGAAGATATTCGAGGCCCTTCTCTTTGCTGCCGCTCAGCCCCACCATGCTGACGGCAGCCTTCACGGCCCACGGCAGACTGCCCATCACAAAGTTGTGTGCGCCAACAATGAGTTTGGCGTCGGTGTATGCGGGAGAAAGTTCGAGTACGCGTTCATGATCGCGGCGGGCGCCTACAGCATTGCGTAGCGCAGAGAACCAGGCGCGCTCCATTAGGGCGGTATAGGTGGAAAACTGGGCGCGCGTCACACCACGTGCGTAGAGCAGGTCGACATCGTTGGGATTCGTGGCCAGAGCCTTGTCTTCCAGCTTCGTCGCACGGTCGACCAGGGCTTTGATTTGCTCTTTTACCTTGGGGTCGGGATCCTGATGAATTTTCCCGACGAAGCTGTCGTTGGAATAGTCGCCGGTGTTCAAAGCTCCCATACGGTAGAGCTCTTTGAATTCGACCGCAGTCAGCAGATGATTCACCGCGAAAGGATCATCCGGGTGGCGCTGCAGGACCTGCTCAAATCCCTGGATCGCGCGGTCGTATTCGAGGTTGTAGAAGTGATCGAAGGCGACGGCGTTCTGCGGATCGGCGGGCCGAAACGAAAGTGCTCCTGTGGTCTTGGCCGGGGTCGTCTGAGAAAACGCGGAGACAGCAAGACAGGCGAGCAGAGATAAGTTCAGAATTAGAGCGCTTGTGAGCTGCAACCGCAAAGTCGGAATCTTCGTGTCCAAAGGTGTGTTGGCCTTCAGTCTAACTGATGCGGTCGGCGGAGACGAGGAACCAAAACCGTCAATGCATGGCATCGGATCGAACAAATCGCCACTCTATAATCCAACTTTCCATGGTTACGAGGTAATTCTTGCCAGCAATTCTCATAGGCACGAACGGACAGAAATCTGAACTGTCTTAGCCCTCAATGAGTTAGGCAGGTAAAGTTTTTGGTCACTGGCTTGCGGTGGATTGATCGGCAGGTAAACATGGCTGAAGTCGTCCATAACACGCAACAGGAGTTCTGGCGCCCTCCGGTCGCACAGAGGGAGCCGATGGCTCCGTCTTTGGTCCAGGCCTGTGAAGGGTGCGGAGCGGAGTTCATGGTCGGCTCGCGGTACTGCCACATCTGTGGCTCAGCCCGCGAGGTCATTCCGGTTACCGATCCCCATTGGGCGCGCCATCTCGAACTGCATAACATTAAGCAAGGCCTCGGCCTCCCCCTTCCCTCCCTCATCGCCTTCGTCGCGGGCATTGGATGCATTCTGGCAGCTTTAGCGGCCGGACTGGTCTATAGCGAACGCAACGTCCTCGAATGGGAAGCGGTTCAGTCGTTCCGCTTACAGTGGCTGGTCGCCGCGGTAGCGGCATTTGTTGCGGGCATACTTCTGAAGAAGACTTCCAGCGTCCGAGACTAATCCTGCGCAGGTAGTATTCCCTTCTCTAAAACCTTTGATCGCAAAGATCGCGAAAAAACCTGCCTGCTAGTGGACAGGTTCTGGATCGCCGGTCGGATTGGTGCGGCGTTGCGGCTGGGTCATGCGGTAGAGATGATGAACCGGCCCGATCCCACGTCCCATGGGGTGGGCATTTGAGATCGCGGCGGTTACGTAAGCCTTCGCTAGCAGAACGGCCTCTGGAAGTCCTCGGCCTTGCGCCAGGTGGCATGCCATAGCCGTGGCGAAGGCACACCCTGTTCCGTGAGTTGAGTTGGAACGCTGCCGGTCAGACTTGAACAACTCCTGCTCGATACCCCGCTTGGTGGTGAAGCTCAGAAGATCGATGGCCTTGTCCAGGTGGCCTCCGGTCACGACAACGGCGGAGGCTCCTAGCGAATGAAGCTTGGTGGCGGCGGCGCGCATTTGATCGGGATTCGTGACGGCGAGTCCTGAGAGGGCTGAGGCCTCGTCCACATTTGGCGTCACGACCGTTGCGAGGGGAACCAACTTTTCCAGCAGTATTTTGGCACCGACGGAGTCCACAAGAGCGGCGCCCGAAGACGCCTTAAAAATCGGATCGAGAACAATATTGGGGAGCTTCTCTTTGGCCAGGAACTCGGCGACGATTTTTACGACCTTGGCAGATCCCAGCATGCCGATGTGTACGGCGGCGATTTCGATGTCAGAGGTCAGTTCTCGAAGCGTTTCGGCGATAAGTTCAGGGCTAACCGGTTCGACCCGGCGAACCCCCGCTGTTGATTGAACAGTTAATGCGGATATGCAGGCAACGCCATAGCAACCGTGGGCGGCGATGGTTTTTATGTCGGCCGTCACCCCTGCTCCTGACGAGGGATCGAAGCCGGCAATGGTAAGAACAACAGGAGGCGCCTGCGCCATACAAGCAATGTATCGGAAAACGAACGGAGACTCCCACCGGTTTCGAGCTGCGGCAGGTTACTGATGGGTAGGTTTGTAGGGCGTCGCCATTTGTCCGTCAGGCGGTTTCGCGATCGGTTAAGCTCGCGCATCCCATTCATTCCGGGCTACTTATGTGCGAGTTGGCCTAAGTGCTTGAAAACATTGAGTTACCAAATACTTTTCGCACTCCCGGCCTTCGGTTATTTACTAATATGTAAACATGTAAAGTACTGACATCACACGACCTCCGGCATATTTCTCATGTTTTTCCTTAGGTTACGTGAATCATCTATTACTAAACTATTACCTTCCTACCGTGATTTCTGGATTGACTGACCTTCTTCAGCTCAGTAGCATGACGGAATCCTTGGCGAAGTCGGTAGGAGGGCAAAATTTTGGTTTTGACTTTGAAACTGCGAGGTGACTAGTGAGAATCCGTTTAGCTCATGGACTGGCGCTGGCTTTATCGGTGGTCAGCCTAGGGGCGGCTCAAGGGCCAACCAGCTCAGGGTCTGATCACGCCCGAACTTATGCTGTCGGCAAAGCAACACCCGGGGCCAGCCAAAAGCCGGTCCGGAAAAAACCTTATCAGGTCGGAACTGCGTCCTGGTACGGCCAGGATTTCGTTGGCAAGCCAACGGCCAGCGGCGAACCCTACGACATGTATGACATGACGGCGGCGCACCCGACGCTTCCTCTGGGAACGTACGTCAAAGTGACGAATCTGCGCAATGGCCGGGCTGTCGTGGTTCGTATCAATGACCGGGGGCCGGTCGTGGATGGACGCATTATTGACGTCTCTTACAACGCTGCCCGAGCGTTGAACTTCAAGAACCAGGGTATCCAGCGAGTTCGCCTTGACGTCGTACCTCAGGCGCAAACTGTCGCCATGCTTCAACCGTTGGCGAATTAATCCTGAAAGCTTAAACTGGAAGGCGTGACTGATCCACGCCAGCATCTGATTGTTGCCTTGGATGTTTCGACCGCGGCCGCTGCACGGAAAATCGTAGCGGCCGTGGGTGATTCCGCCTTCACCTACAAAGTAGGGATGCAGCTCTACACCGCCGAAGGCCCGCAGGTCGTACGCGACTTGGTGGCGTCTGGCAGGCGCGTATTCCTCGATCTCAAATATCACGACATCCCTACAACTGTCGGGGCGGCGGTGAAAGAGGCTGCTGCGCTCGGCGTAAGCATGCTTACGGTGCACGCTTCCGGAGGCGGGAGCATGTTACGCGCGGCCACCGAAGCGGCTGCGGTGAATCCGGCTTTGATGGTGCTCGCGGTGACTGTGCTGACCAGTATGGACCACAACGACCTCGATAAAGTCGGAGTGCACGGAACTGTGGTGGATCAAGTGCTGCGACTGGCGGCGCTCGCCCTGACCAACGGATGCGAGGGAGTGGTTGCCTCGGCGCGCGAAGCGTCCGCGCTCCGCCACGAGCTAGGAGATGACTTCGCGATTGTGACACCCGGCGTGCGCCCTGCAGGAGCTTCCCACGGGGATCAGGCTCGGGTGGTAACTCCCGAAGAGGCTATCTCGGCCGGTGCGACGCACATTGTGGTGGGACGCCCGATTACAGGCGCTGCGGATCCCGCAGCCGAGGCGAGAGCAATACTGGGGCAAATGACGGCAGTGCCGAGCTGGTAGCCAGCTATTGGGCCAGCCACCAGCGTGGGCCTACAGTTTTTCGAAGAATTCGCAAGCCGAGCAGGAGATAAATATCCCTCCCGGGACGTTGCGTTCGCGGTCCTTTACCCGCTTCACAATGCGCGTAGGCTTGCCGCACTTGGGGCAGTCGGTGCTCTTGGTGGTGTCCATGACCTTCTTACGGTCGGCTGTCTTGGCAATTTTCACGGTCATCTCCTGACAAAATCTTCCCCAGCGAAATCCTGAGGATTCTAAAGTGCGGGAGTAATTTCTGGGCTGGCGCCGGGCTCACGGGCCGGCGAAAGGTCCGAATCGAATACTCGCCTCAGTGATTTTACACGAAGCCAAGGTTGTCCTGCCGGACGATATCCCTTAGCCTAGGCATTCATGAAAAATCCAACCGCGCCGGCGCTTCGCGTCGGCAAGAGCCGTATTCAGGGCAAGGGGCTGTTTACCAGCGTCCCCTTGCGCGCGCGCAGGAAATTAGGAGAATTTACCGGGGAACGAATCTACGACCCAGGAAGCCGCCGTGCGGGCCCAAGGCGCGAGACGGATCGCCATCGTCGACGTAACGGAGCGGGAGGCGATTGATGGCAGCGTGCGGGGCGGCCCTTTTCAATTCCTGAACCACTCCTGCGAGGCCAACGTATTTATCCGCATTGCTTATGGACGAATCGAATTTTACGCCCGCAGAAACATCAAGGCGGGAGAAGAGCTGACCTGCGACTACGGGCTTTCGTATCACGAGGGGCAACTGCGTTGCCAATGTGGGAAAGCCAAGTGCAAACAATTTATCTAAGTTGGCATGATTTCTTTCTAACTACCTGGACGAGAGTTATCTTGACCTAGTGAGCCGCTCAGGGTATTGTCTCCAACCAACGCGCTGTGTGGGAGGCAAATTTCGTGCTCGGGCTTTCGCAACCGTTATCTGGCCTCTCCTCTTCTTTTGCCGGCTTTACTCTCGTCTCACGCTGGAGATCAGGAAGGAGTTTGCCGTGCTGCTTCGTCGCTTGCTGGCAACTGTATCGTCCTCATTAGGTCTTCTGCTTCTGATTCATCTCGGTTCGGTTCGGGCGCAGGCCTTCGAAAACTACGGCTTTCAGGCCCCGTCGTCGGCTGAATTGCAAATGACTGGGGAACCGCTCGCACCGGGAGCGCCGGCAATCCTTCTCTATCGCAGGATCGACCGCGATGACAACGGCCGTACCTCGCACGAGGATAACTATTTCCGCATTAAGATCTTTACCGAGGAAGGCCGCAAGTACGCGGACATCGAGATTCCGTTTCTTAAGGAATCGACCAACGTTGTCAACATTCACGCCCGCACGATCAGCCCGAATGGCGCGATCACTAACTTCGACGGCAAGGTTTTCGAGAAGAACATTGTCAAAGCCAAAGGCGTGAAATACCTGGCCAAGACGTTCACCCTTCCCGGCGTGCAAGTGGGTAGCATTCTTGAGTACTTCTACACGATTGATCTCAGCGAGCACTATATCTATGACTCTCACTGGGTACTGAGCGACGAGCTGTTCACGAAAAGCATTAGTTGCTCGTTGAAACCGTATCAGAGTTCGTATGAGCGCATAAATCTGCGCTGGAACTGGCAAGGCCTGCCTCCCGGTGGATCCACTCCGCAGCAAGATGGCAAGGGCATCGTTCATCTGACTGCAGATAATATTCCTGCTTTCCAGACCGAGGATTACATGCCTCCGGCTGATGAAGTAAGGAGCCGGGTCGATTTCATTTACAGCGAGGACACGTACGAAAAGGATCCTGCCGTTTACTGGAGGAACAAGGGGAAGAAACTAAACGACTCCTTGGAGAATTTTGTCGGAAAGCGCAAAGCAATGGAACAGGCAGTCGCCCAGATTGTCTCTCCCACCGACACGCCCGAAGTGAAGTTGCAGAAAATTTACAGCCGCGTCCAGCAGATGAGGAACACCTCCTACGAAGTCAGCAAGACGACTCAGGAGGAGAAGCGGGAAAACGAGAAGAACATCAATAATGTCGAGGATGTGTGGAAGCAACGCTTCGGCAACGGAGTTCAATTAACCTGGCTTTTTCTTGGACTGGTGCGCGCAGCAGGTATCGAGGCTTATGGAGTGTGGGCTTCGGACCGCAGGCATTATTTCTTCAATCCTGGGGAGATGAACCCACACAAGCTAGATTCCAACGTGGTCTTGGTGAAGCTGAACGGAAAAGATATCTATTGCGATCCGGGAGCCCGTTTTACTCCACTTGGTTTGCTGCCCTGGACTGAGACCGGCGTACAAGGCCTTCGCCTCGACAAGGACGGGGGAAGCTGGGTAAGAACCGTGCTTCCTCTGAGCGAAGAATCGCAAATCGTTCGCAAGGCCAGTCTGAAGCTTTCTGAAGACGGAGATGTGGAAGGAACGCTAAAGGTCACCTATACAGGCCTGGAAGCTCTGAACCGCCGGGTGCAGGAGAGAAACGCCGACGACACGGCGCGCAAGTCGTTCCTGGAAGATGAAGTGAAGGAATACGTACCCGCGGCGTCCGATGTTGAATTGACCAGCAAGCCGGATTGGGATGCTTCCGACCGCAGCTTCAACGCGGATTTCCGCCTAAAGATTCCCGGATGGGTTGCTGGGGCTGGACGCCGGGCGCTGGTTCCCGTGGGCATGTTTAGCGCTCCTGAGAAACACATCTTCGATCACGCCAATCGCGTTCATCCCATCTACATCGAGTTTCCCTTCGAAAAGGTCGACGACATAACCATGGAACTTCCCCAGGGCTGGCAGGTGGCTACAGTTCCGAAGGCGCAAAACGAAGGCGGAAACGTGGTCGGTTACACGCTGAAGGTGGAAGACAACAAGACAACGCTACACCTGCAACGAATGCTGCACCTGAATCTTTTGCTGATGGACCAGAAATACTACGCTTCATTGCGGAGTTTTTTTCAGGTAGTGAGGACGGGAGATGAACAACAGGTCGTGCTTCAACCGGACACTGCAAGCGCAAATAAGTAAGAATTTCCTCATTGCGATCGCCTTTGCGACGTTGATCCTCGGCCATGCTCATGGGGCCTTGGCGGCGGGAGATGCTCCCGCATGGATGCACGCTGCGGCAGCCGCGCCGTTGCCCGATCACGACGAAAAAACGGACGCTGTACTTCTCTACGCAGAGGAAGATCTCACGGTTATCTCCGCCGACAAGACAAAGGCAACGATACGCCGCGCTTACAAGATCCTACGGCCCGGAGGCCGTGACCTGGGAACGGTCGAGACATGGTTCAGTCCTCATCGGAAGATTACCAGCATGCGTGCCTGGTGCATTCCGGCGGATGGCCGAGATTACGAAGTGAAGGACAAGGATGCAGTCGAAATTGCTGCGCCGAACGTTGAAAGCAGCATCCTGGTCACCGACCTGCGATTCAAGACTCTCCGGATTCCCGCCGCCGACCCTGGCAATGTGGTTGGCTATGAAATTGAAAGCGAAGAAGAACCGCTGGTTCTCCGCGACACATGGGAATTTCAGCGGCGCATGCCTGTAAGGGAGAGCCATTATAAGTTACAGATTCCTGCCGGCTGGGAATACAAGGCACTCTGGATTAATCATCCCGAAGTGGCGCCCACCAGTTCGGGCAATGGCGCGTACGAATGGGCGGTGAGCGATGTGAAAGGTGTCCGCTATGAAGAGGAGATGCCCCCAATCGATGGAGTGTCTGGACAAATGGTAGTGTTCTTCTACCCTCCAGGCGGAGCTTCTTCCAAGAGCTATACCAACTGGCGAGAGATGGGGACCTGGTACAACAATTTGACGATGGGACGGCGAGATGCATCGCCCGAGATCAAGCAAGAAGTGGCCACCCTCACTGCCGGCCGTTCGACTCAACTTGCCAAGATGCAGGCGCTGGCTGACTTCGTGCAGCATCAGATCCGCTATGTCGCCATTGAATTGGGTATCGGCGGATGGCAGCCTCATGCTGCGCCCGAGGTATTTAGCCACCGCTACGGCGATTGCAAAGACAAAGCCACTTTGATGAGTTCGATGCTGCATGAGATCGGCATTGATTCCTACTACGTCGCCATTAACGCCACTCGAGGCTCGGTCACCAAGGACAGCCCTGCAGGAGTACCTTTTAACCACGTGATCCTGGCGATTCGCTTGCCAGATACTGTGAAGGATCCGTCTCTTTTGGCAGTCATCGAACGCCCGAAGGAAGGTCGAATTCTCTTTTTCGATCCCACGAACCAACTGACGCCCTTCGGCCAGATTTCTGGCGAACTGCAAGCCAACTACGGACTCCTGGCCGGGCCCGATGGTGGCGACCTGGTGGAACTGCCGATGCAAGCGCCAGCGACCAACAGTATTCAGCGAACGGGAATGTTCACCATCGACTCTGCCGGCAATTTGCAGGGCAGCGTGGAAGAATTGCGGTTGGGCGATCGGGCCGCTTCTGAACGCTGGCGCCTACGAACTGTGACGAACAATAGCGAACAGATTAAACCCATCGAGTCCGTACTTGCAGGTTCCTTGCCGAGTTTTCACATCAGCAAGGCCAGCGTCATTAACCTGCAGGATACAAGTCAGACTTTCGGCTTTACATACTCCTTCATAACCGAAAACTACGCGAAGAATGCCGGTGATTTACTGCTGGTGAGACCGCGAGTCCTGGGAACCAAGTCGCAAGCGCTGATGGAGACCAAAGAGGCGAGGAAGTTTCCGGTTGAGTTTGCAGGCCCCGTACGCGACACCGATCGATTCGATATCACCGTGCCAACCGGTTATGTCGTCGATGATATCCCGCCTGCAGTCGACGTAGACTATGACTTCGCCAGCTACCACTCGAAGACCGAAGTGCTCGGAAACACCGTCCGCTATACGCGAACGTTCGAAATCAAGGAACTCAGCGTTCCTGTGAGCGAGGCCGACGAGTTGAAGAAATTTTATCGCATCATCGCGACTGACGAGCGCAACACGGCGGTGATGAAAGCCTCCAAATAAGTCCGCTCCCAAGGGCAGCCCGTCTCCAACTTTAGTAGAATCCCGGGGCAGCTTTTTTCCATCTGTCCACTGTTATCATCTGCACAAAAATGAAGGACGGCCGTCATTGAGCGATTCGGAACGCTATGCCCCGGGTTGGCCGGGGATCCCCCCCCGTTGGACTTCGAGCGCAAAGGTTGGCGTGGGCACGGCGCTGAACCAACACAGCAAAGTATGGTTCACGCTGAGCCACGGAATTTTGAATGAGATCTATTACCCACGCGTGGATCAGGCGTGCACGCGCGATCAGGAGTTTCTGATCAGCGATGGAAAAGGATTTTTCTCCGAAGAGAAACGGAACTGCGCTTTCGATAGCGCTCCCTATGAGCCCGGCGTGCCCATATACCGGCTGGTCAATACTTGTTTGCAAGGTCGCTATCGTATCTCGAAAGAGATTTTGACCGATCCCTACCGAAATGTAGTTCTGCAGAAAGTTCGCTTCGAGGCGCTTCAGGGGAAGCTTTCCGACTATCGTTTGTATGCGCTGCTCTCGCCCCATCTGGCGAACGTGGGTCGTGATAATACTGGATGGGTCGGAGACTACAAAAGCGTGCCGATGTTGTTTGCGGAGCGCGAAAACTCCGCACTGGCGTTTGCCTGCTCGGTTCCGTGGCGGAAGATGTCAGTGGGATTTGTCGGGGCATCGGATGGCTGGCAAGACGTCTCGCAGCACTTTCAAATGGAATGGGACTATACCCGTGCGGAAAACGGGAACGTCGCGCTCACAGGCGAGATCGATTTAGCGGCGTGCGGCGGAGAGTTCCTGCTCGCGCTGGGGTTCGGCGGGATCTGGGCCGAGGCAGGGCAGCAGGCGAGGTCCACTTTGCTCGAGCCGTACGAGGACCTTCACGAACACTACGCCTGGCACTGGAAAAACTGGCAAGATCAGTTACTCAAGCTCGACGACCCGCCGCGCGAGCACGATCGCTACCGCGCCAGTACCGCCGTCCTCCGAACCCACGAGTCCAAGGACTTTCTTGGAGGAGTTATCGCGAGTCTTTCGATTCCCTGGGGATTTAACAAAGGCGACGAAGATCTCGGGGGATATCACCTGGTGTGGCCGCGCGACCTGGTGGAGACGGCGGTTGCGTTCCTGGCGGCCGGAGCCGAGCTCGATGCATTGCGAGTGCTTCATTACCTCGAATCAACCCAGGAGGCCGACGGACACTGGGCGCAAAATCTCTGGCTCGACGGGCGTCCCTACTGGATGGGATTGCAGATGGATGAGGCTGCATTCCCGATTCTGTTGACCGACAGCCTGCGCCGGTTAGCTCCTTTCGTTTTGGGTGAACCGTCGCGCTGGTGGACGATGGTACAGAAAGCGGCGAGCTTTCTGGTTCGCAACGGGCCGGTCACCCAGCAGGATCGATGGGAAGAAGACGCGGGATTCTCTCCGTTTACGCTGGCGGTGGAAGTTACAGCGCTGCTGGCTGCGGCAGATCTGGCCGATGCAGTGGGCCATAAAGAATCGGGCCAATTCTTGCGTGAAACCGCAGACACTTGGAACGAAAATATTGAGCGCTGGACGTACGTCACGGGAACAGACTTGGCGCAACAGATCGGGGTCGAGGGATATTACGTGCGCATTGCGCCGCCCGAAGTCGAGTGCGCGCCTTCGCCATCCGAAGGTTTTGTACCTATTAAGAATCGTCCAGCCGGCGAAAACCAGGCGACGGCGGGTCACGTGATCAGTCCCGACGCCCTGGCGCTGGTACGTTTCGGGCTGAGAGCTCCCGATGATCCACGGATTCTGAACACCATTAAAGTGATTGATGCACTGCTGAAAGTGAACCTTCCGCAGGGGCCGTGCTGGTACCGCTATAACGGCGACGGCTACGGAGAACATGCGGACGGATCGCCGTTCGACGGCACCGGAATCGGGCGTCCGTGGCCGTTGTTGGCCGGCGAACGGGCTCATTACGAATTGCTGGCGGGTAACCGTAAAGCCGCGGAAGAGCTGTTGTTGATGATTGAGCTTTCCACACAAGGGGGACGTTTACTCCCCGAGCAGGTTTGGGACACTGCCGATTTACCCGACCGGGAATTATTTCGGGGCAAGCCGACCGGCTCGGCGTGTCCGCTGGTCTGGGCGCACGGGGAGTACATCAAACTGCGGCGGTCGCTGCGAGACGGGAACATTTTCGACCAGCCTCCGCAAGCGGTAGGGCGGTACATCCGTGGCAAACAAAAGTCCGTCTATTTCGCATGGCGCTTCAACAACAAGTGCCGGACAATGCCACGGGGAAAGAAGTTTCGGCTGTCTTTACTGGCGCCTGCCACCGTGCATTGGAGCTTCGACGGATGGAAGACAACGCAAGACACAAAAACCCGCGAGACGGGACTAGGAATTCATGTCGCCGATTTGCCCAGCGAAAATCTTAATGTGGGAAAGGAGATTGCCTTCACCTTTTTCTGGACCGTGGAAAATAACTGGGAGGGAACGGATTATTCAGTAGTTGTGGAGTAACCAGCGCCCCACCCTTGCCTGGCTAGGTTGGCATAGAGTGCGACTGCGCAAATTGCGGAGCCCATCAGCAACGCTAACCCCTCGCTCATCGGTCCGATGAGCACGTGGCCCAACCCGAAGAGCGCCAGATAAACCATGGCACATCCCAGAACCCACGAGACTAAGTTTCGTCCCAGATCGCGGGTCGGCGGAATGTCGGGCGAGAGTTGTGCGATGGGTTGCCATCCCGTCACATGCGGACGCACGGCACAATAAAAGCTTGTCAGCACAGACTGGGGCTCAGCCTTGGTCGCAAAGGTCACGATCAGCCAGACCACGGTCGTTGCGATCGTCGTCGTCAATGCGGTCTTAGCGAAGACTGCCGGCCCCGAACCGGGGAACGGAACGACCCATCGTAAGAATACTGACGACACCAGGGCGGTGATCATGGCGGAGATTTCGCTCCACGCGTTGATCCTCCACCAATACCAGCGGAGCAGGTAAACGCCTCCCGTACCGGCGCCGACTTCCAGTACAAACTCCCATCCAGAACGAATCGACGCCAGTTGGGCCGACACGTAAGCGGAAGCGATCACGAGAAGTACTGTCGCCAGCCGGGAGACGTTGACGTAATGCTTCTCATCGGCGTCGCGCTTGATAAATCGGCGATAGAAGTCCGAGACCAGGTACGACGCTCCCCAGTTCAATTGCGTCGCGATGGTTGACATGAACGCCGCCATGAATCCAGCGATGACGATACCGCGCAGCGCAACGGGAACATGCTGGCTGACAATCAGCATATATCCTGTCTCAGGATGTTCGAGATGGGGATAGAGAACGATCGCACTGAGAGCAGTGAGAATCCACGGCCACGGCCGCAGGGCATAGTGCGCGATATTGAACCAGAGCACGGAGAGCAATCCGTTGCGCTCGTCGCGAGCGGCGAAGATGCGTTGAGCAATGTAACCACCGCCGCCGGGTTCAGCGCCCGGGTACCAGAATGCCCACCACTGCAGTCCGATGTTCACAAGGAACGTGAGAACAGGCAGAGTCCACAATGCTTCTTGCCCCATCGGCCGTGAGAAATCCGGGAAAAACGAGGTAGCGTCACCGGCATTCGGTCCGGCCGCGCTGCGGGCCTCAGCCAAGCGAGCCAGCAGTGTGTGCATTCCACCTGCAGCCGACACCGCGTACCACGCAACGCCGATCACGATCGCCATCTTGAGGACGAACTGAAACAGATCGGTCCAAAGCACACCCCATAACCCGCCCAGAGCGACATAGAGTCCGGTAAACGGGATCAGAAAGAAAACACAGATCGCCAGGGCATTCCGATCGCTGACACCGAGCGTGACTGACACGATGCTGGTCATCGCTTTCGTCACCCAGCCGAGGATCAGACAATTCATCAGTAGCCCGAGATAGACGGCGCGGAATCCGCGAAGAAAAGCTGCGGGCTTGCCGGAATAGCGCATCTCGGCGAATTGAACATCGGTGAGGAGTCCGGAACGGCGCCAGAGCCGGGCAAACAGGAACACCGTCATCATTCCTGACAACAGGAAAGCCCACCAGAGCCAGTTCCCTGCTATCCCTTGGGTGTAAACAAGTCCGGTGACGACAAGCGGTGTGTCCGCGGCAAACGTTGTGGCCACCATCGACGTCCCGGCAAGCCACCATGAGACGTTGCGTCCAGAAACAAAGTAGTCGTCAACGCTTTTGCCGGACCGCCCGCGGAAGTAAAGACCCAGGGCGAGCGTAATGCCGAGATAGGCGACGATCGCCGACCAGTCGAGGAAGGTGAAGTTCATGAGACGCTAAAGAATACAACGTGGACGCGCCTCTTCCGCCAAACATCTCGACAGAGTGCCTTGGGAATTACCAGCATGAGGAAGGCAGAAAAAAGCCCGCCTTGGCGAGGCGGGCTCGTGTGCGCCGGGGCCGCTCTAGCTGCCGTTCGAGCAAACGAACAGCGAGGAATTGCCCTGGAAGCTGAACCAACCGTTCACTGATGTGCTCGATGGAGCGCCGAAGTATGGAAGCATCACCAGGTCCTGAAGGTTAAAGGTGAAGCCACCAACTGTGTATGGGAAGGCTCCGTAATTCGAGAAGCCCTCTTCGGGATCGCCGACTTCCAGAATCCCGCAGGGAGTGTTGTTGCCGTTGATGTTGACGACGAGCGGATCGTCGGCCCACTCTCCGACCTCATGCGACAGTGCGGAAACATCCTGTGCAAACACGCCCGGATGATCAATGTATGTCGCGTGAGCATACGATTGGGGATTGCTCGAACTTCCTTCTGAACTGTGGTATCCGCCAATGCAGCAACCGCCCTGCGTGAGATACACATCGTAAGTCAGAAAAATGGCAAAGGCGTTGGGCTGAATCCCGAACTTGTTAATCAGGTTGGGAAGTTGCGCGTCGAACCAGTTGATATCAACCTGGCCAGCGCTGAACCCGAACACCGTGCCGACTTTTCCGGAGTTTGAAGGGGGACTGAGGGTTTGTTCCGCTTCCACCGTGGGAGTTCCGAGTAACAGATGCGAGTTGGTATCGGTTTTCACCGTACCCCAGAAGTTCGCACGTTGAAACGCGTCAATGTATTGCGTGGTGCCGACATTGACGCCACCCTGGATGTAGGTCGTAGACGCATCAAAAATCGGAGAGGCCACAGTATTGTTCGTGACGGTCTTACCATTCGACAGAACGTGAGCGGGATCGAAGGTGTAGGTCTTATGCTTGCTGGTGATGACGATCTTCACCGGAATGATAAAAACCGGAATCGTCGCGGAGGTATTCGTCGAAGGCGTGGCGCCCACCATATTGTAGGAATAGTTGGTTCCGTTGTAGGTGTAGGAGCCATTCCAAGTTTGCAATGAAACTGCCGGCGGAGCCACATCATTGCGCAGATGCGGCGGCATCACGACATACATTCCCTTCGCCTGCGACACGACCGGGGCGCTGTCGTCCTGGGCGAATGTTGGGACTAGATAAAGACCGACGAACGCAACCACACCAATCACTCGACATAAACCAGTATGCGTCTTCATTTGAACTCTGCTCCTTTAGACTTGGTTTTCAAGTGGCGGCGCAGCCACTCTTGCTGCTGTCCCAAGCGCGGGCTGCCCGAGCAATGGTCGTCGATTGTGTGCAGGAACTACGGCACTGTCAACGCTAAAGTTGCGGGATTCAGCAAATGTTTTCCACAGAGAAGGATTTACTACAGGAATATCTGCACCTAGTCTATAACCTGGACGTGATTCTAGAAGTGAGAATCGGAATCAGACTTACATCTGAGGAAACTATGACAATTGGTAAATCTTCGTGAATTCTTTATCCAGTATATAGAAGATCGACAACCGTGCAGTCGTCGCTAAGTGGAGTTCCGCTGCAGAAATCCGCGACTGCGGTAAAGATGTCTTCGAGGTTATTGCTTTTCGCAGCGACAATCTCCAAACGTGAATCTTCGAAGAAATCTCCCCGGGCGTTTTCGGCCTCGGTGACACCATCCGTGACTAAGACCAGGCGGTCCCCGGGCTTCATGCGGCAACGGTCACTCTCATACGTTGCGTCTTTCAGCAACCCGACAGGAAGATTGCCGTGAGTTGGCCGGTTCACCGACTGATTCGAAACTAACAGCGGAGGAACATGCCCGCAGTTGACGTACTCGAGTTCGCCGTCCGGATGGATGCGCGCCACGATAACCGTAGCGTACTTCTCGCCAATGTGCTTGTGGGTAAAGAAACGATTGACCGCGGAGACGATCTCCACCAGGGGCATGCGCGCAGTGAGCTGGGAGTAAATCATCCCTTGTAGAGTCGACGCCAACAGTGCAGCGGAAACTCCTTTCCCGCTCACGTCAGCGAGAACGATGGCCAGTCCGTCTTCCGTATTAACGGCGTCAAAGAAGTCGCCACCGATTTCCTTACAAGAAAGGTTGCGACCCGACAGCCGGGCAAAAGGAACCTCAGGAATCGTGACAGCCATCAGTCGCTGCTGAATTCCTGCTGCAATCGAAAGCTCTTGCTGGTAGCGGCGCGCCGCTTCTTCGGTCTGTACCAGGCGGGCATTTTCGATGAGCGAAGCCGCTTCAATCGCGATGGCCTGCAGAATCTCGTTGCTGACGCTCGAAATATCGCGCGAGGCAAAGCGGGAGTCGACATAAAGTGCGCCCATCACCTCACCGGAACCGGTTGCCGTACCCTGGGCATCCCGCGTCGCCTGCACTTGCGGCTTGCGCAGCGGGATACAGATGACCGTCCGCAGATCGTACGCCACGATACTTTGCCGTCCCGCGAGATCAAGAGACTGACTGGTATCGGTAATCACAAACTCGGAATTCGATTTCAGCGTCTCGTCGAGAATTGAATGCGAAATGGTCTTGTCGTCGAGGAGTGGTTCGCCCTTCGAGTTGCGTCCGGCGGCCAGGCGGAGATTGCCGTCTTCATTCTTCATGAAGACGTAGCCACGCTCGGCTCGCGTCAGCTTCAGGGTCGCATCGAGCAGGGTCACGAAGATTTCGTCCAGCACGCCGATTGTGTTCAGCTTGCGGGCAGCCTCGAGGAAAAGAGTCAGCTTCTCTAGATCCGTGGTCTCGGTCGAAATATGAATGCCGGAGATCTGACTCAAGAATTCGCGCGCGGTATTTGAGCTCTGCATGTGCAGAGGGTGAAAAATAACGTAGGCGACGTCGCGAACGCCGAATTCCAAGCGGTCGTTGCGCTCCAGTTTTTGCCGTTGAACGCGCTCCCCGTTTACGAACGTACCGTGCTTACTGCCCTGGTCCACCACGAAGAAAGCGGCATTCTCGGAAACAATGAGCGCATGGTCGCGGGAAACGCGGGGATCGGCGATGACCAGATCTTTATCAACCTTGCGTCCAACGGAGTAAGGGCTGTGATCGAGGTTGATGGTGCGCTGCTCGTTGCCCTGAACGAAGATCAACGTGGGAAATAGGCCCGAAGAAGAACCCCCGGAATCCGATCCCGATCCTGACGATGAGAACGCCATTCTTTCGCTAAAGCTCCTTAATGCAATTTCGACTCGCTCAAAATGATGACAGGATCAAGCACAGGCGGGAAGGGGTCAGGCGCCGCAAAGGCCATCTTTTTCAGGCAGCCCCGCGTTGGAAGGCAGCAATCGCCTGCTGCTCGTTGTCGTAAACCTCAAAGACCGTGACTAGTTTCGTGATCTGCAGCACATCGCGCAAGCGCTGCCCGAGTCCTGTGAGCTTAATATCGGCGCCAGCCGAGCGCGCCGAAGAATACACGCCAACCAATGTGCCCAACCCGCCTGAATCGATGTAACTGACTCCTGAAAAATTCAGAATCAGCTTGCGAGTCGATGACAGAACCTGTTTCAGGTAATCACGCAGGTGGGAAGACTCTTCTCCGAACACAATTCGTCCCTGACAATTAACAACGGTGACTCCGTCGACTTCTCGAGAGTCGAGCTTGAGGGTCATGCGCTTCTCCCAATGCCCGTGAAATGGGTTCGAGAAGCCTAACGCCCAAGGCGGTAGGAATGCAAGCGAACGAGTTCAAGGGTTCAACAGAAACGCGAGGGTGGCGAGCACTCCTAAGGGGATCCCCAGACTTGTGTAGAGGGGCATTGCCCAGCCTTGCTGCACAGTATCCGGCGCCAAAGCGAGGGAAGCGGCTGAAAGCAAGAGTGCCGCCAACCAAGGCCAGAAGAACAATGCTGTGGCAACAAATGCCACCGTCCGCGCCATGGCACTTTTCTGCCGCAGCATGTCCCAGGAACGAACGATCAGAAGAATCGCAGGCAGCAGCAGTACCTGATTGTAGGGGGCAAACGTCGGGATGATGACCACCGTGGCGGACAACACCAGAGCGAGCGTAATCGCAAAAGCAGCAGAACTTTCGGACTCGTTCCTTTTCTTCCAACAGAAATAGACCACCGTCAGGATGACGAGGCCTGCGAGAATTCTGCCGAAGCCTTGGCCCGCCAAAACATCGAGCAACGAACGACTACCGCCGGTGTAGTCGCCATAAGCTGCGACCGCTTGGCGGAAGCGAGCAATCCATCCGGGAAGTTCGTATTCGCCGGCGGCAACAAGTATTCCAAGAGTTGTGTAGAAACCGGCCAGAAAGCCCCACCGCCGTTGCCATCCAGCGAGCGACCAGAGTGTGAACCATCCCGCTAGTGGGAGCGCGAGCTGCGGTTTGATGCAGGCCAAGGCAAGCAATACGCCGGAGACCGTGAGATATCCACTGGTCAAAAGCGCGGCAGACCCTGCAAGCAAGAAACCTACGAGCAGGCTCAACTGTTGCAGTTTGATTCCTTGCACCACTGCGAAACTACCGAGGGTCAGCGCCAACAGAATAACCTGAACTTTTCGAGGAAGACGCCAACCGATCGCACGCAGCCAGAGCGGAACGGTAATCGCAGTGAGCAGCGCCAGAAACCAGAAAAATCCACCCTGCACTACCGCAAACGGAAGATGAATTGTCGGCGCCAGCAGGAACACTACGTACACCGGATAGGCAAATCCCTGCTGGTCTTTCGGATCGTTTGGGCGATTGGGATCGAGTTCACGTCCGTAATATCCGGCTTGAATCTCGCGCGTGACCTCTGCGCTGTAAGGATCGCGATTTCGAAGCAGCAGTTCGCGCGCTCCGAGCCAACGCGGATACAGGTCAGACAGGTTTCCGCGGGGTCGATCGTGACGGACCGCATCGCCTTGCTGGTAGGGGATGAGCACCCGCTGCACATAGAACCACATGCTCGCCGCCATCAACAACGCCGCGACAACGCCGATTGTGGAGCGATCACGCAAAGTCGGGATCTCGCGCTCCCGCGCGAGCAAGCCATGTTACAACTTATGCGACTGAACTTGTGCGACAGAGAATTCTCATCTCGTTAGCGATTGGAACCGGGAGTGGCATCTTCTGTTGGTTCCTCCTAGCCCATTTTCACCAGGGCGCTGCGGATTTTGGATGGGCCATCGCGGCCGCACGAGATTTGCTTGCACGTCGCGATCCGTATGCGACGCCGATGCAGTTGTACCCGCTGACCTGCGCACTTTTCGGACTGCCGTTCGTCTGGATGCCGCCCGAGGTCGCAGGGGGAGTTTTCTACGGCATCAGTTCGGCGTTGATGGCTTTCGGACTCTCACGCCACGGCTATCACCGGTTGCTGGTTTTCATGGCCTATCCCTATTGGGCAGGGTTTCTGGTGGCGCAATGGCCACCGCTGATTCTCGCCAGCGCATTCTTCCCACTCTTGCTCCCCGCAGCCATGGCAAAACCGCAATTGGGACTGCCGGTATTTTTGACTAACTTGAGTAAGCGTGGCGTCGCGGCATGCATTCTGGTCCTGCTCGTGACCCTTGCGTTGATGCCGGAGTGGCCGCAGCTTTGGATTGGGCACTTTCACAGCTACGCGCGGTTTATCCCTTTGTTGGTCTTGCCGGGCCCCCTGCTCCTATTGGCGCTATGGCGTTACAAGGATCGCGATGTCCATCTGTTGTTGCTAATGTCGATGATGCCGCAACGCTGGTTCTACGACATGCTGATCCTTTGGCTGATTCCAAAATCACGTCGCGAGATCGTCTGGACGGTATTCATCAGTTGGGGAGCGGGACTGTGGCGCTGGTATCACATCCCGCACACCTTTACCGAGGTCGGCCGCGTGGCCGTGCTGACCATGTATTTGCCGATGCTCGCGGTCGTAATAGTTCGAGGATTGAAGAAAGAGCAAGTTGGATCAGTCTCAGCTGTCGAGTAAAGTCTCCCCTGCAATCCCATACATCCAGAACAGGAGCACAAATCCCATCAGGGCATATTCCTTGTACTGCAGGGAAAGCAGCAGTTGGAGTGGGGACAGGAACAAGAGTGCAAGTCCACATGCGATCACAAACGCCGATCGCCGGTGAAGGCTCCTTTCCTTTAGCAGATGGTTTGCGAGAAGAAAGATGGGAATCAGGAGCACGCTGAGGTCGTAGCTGACAACGTGATAGCTCACCAGCACAGTAGCTAAAAGCGCTAACGAGAAACCCAGATCGAATGAGGTCGACGAACTGGCCAAGCGCGAGCGCCGCACAGCGAAAACGAATATTGCAAGCGAGAAAAGTAGAACGATCGCGGTACCGTATCTCCAGTCGGGCAAGAAGACGTACATGAGTCCGCGCAAGTTCGGCATTCCGGCGGGCACGCGATCGGTGCCGGCTAAGAGGTCCTCCCAATAGAAAACGTACCGCGGATATGCCCACAAAGCGCGCGTTCCAGCGATCGCAATCGAAGTCACCACGGCGAGAATAGAGACAGGCACGAAGCCATAAAGAACTTTCCATCTCTTTTGCAGGAGCAACAAAAGCACGAACGGCAAAATCAGGTGGAACTTGAAGAGACCGACGGCCAGAAACGCACCCGCCGCTGCATCCCGATCTTTTTTCAGAAATACATACGCGACCGCGTAGAGGAATAGCAGAACGATTCCGTCTTGCCCTTCGAGTAGATTGAAGAATATCGGAAAGAATGCGATGGCCAGCAGCCACAGAGCCGGACCCCGCGCCCGCAACTGAGGAAGATACGGCGACATCAACCACAACACGAGCCCAACCAGAATCAGATTAAAGACATTCCACAGAAGATAGGCCGTCAGGTATGAGAAGGAACTAAATGGAGCGAAGAACAGCGTCTCGAACGGCGGGTGAGTCCAGGGCAACGGACCACGAAACAACGGGACGTTGGTCGCGAACTGTTGTTGCACCTGGAAACGCGCCCCTGCGTCGTACAACTGATGTCCCAGGCCTTGGCGCACAACCGCGCCCGCACAATAGTAAATCGCGAAATCCGGCAAACCCGCGGCGACGAGGCGGCGCGTGTTCCAGCAAACAGTGACATACATCGCCAGCACGCCCAGCAGATAAACAACTACGAGAGATTTCCATCGCGGAGGTTTCATGCAGCTTTCAAGCGGGCTCCTCCGCTGTCACTCGCTAACTCACGCGAGAGGCCGTAGAACCAAAGCAGAAGAACGGGTGCAACCAAGCTGAATTCGCCGTAACGAAACCAGAGCAGCATGAGGAGAGGACTGAGAAATAGCGCCACAATTGGCGCTATCATGGCAACCCTGTTCCCGGCCTTGGGGAGCCCTGATTCGTAGAAGTCGTTGCTCAGCAAGAGCAGCGGCAGCAGCAAGAGACAGAGATCGTGGGCGAGCACGTGATAGCTCAGAATGACGGTCGCAACCGTGGCCAGGGAAATACTCAAGTCGAACCGTCGACCGAGCGATGAATCATCCCACCGCACCGAGGCCAGGAGCAGCAATATGGCTGACACGAACGACACTCCTACCTCCACTCGGGGCGTCCAGGGAATAAACATGTGCACGAAGCCGCGCAGATTTGGCATCGCCGAGATCAGGCTCGTACTGCTGCCGGTCGAGTTCTCGACTCCCCAAACGTAGACTGGATAGTGGAGCGCCTCTTTCCAACCCACCACTTCAACCGACACCAGACCAAGCGCAACCGCGACCAATAGAAATCCCATTAGCGCTTTGCCTTTGCGATGCAGCAACAGGATCAGCATCAAAGGCAGTACCAGGTGGAAACGAAATAGGCCGAGTCCCAACCAACACCCGACCGCAAACTGCTGATCCTTTCGGAAGGCGATGTAGGCCAAAGAAAACAGCAGGAGGAGCGGAATGCTGTCCTGACCTTGCACCAGGGCGGCAAACACCGGGAAAAACGCCAGCATCGCCAGCCACCAGAAAGCGAGGCTGTGTTGCCGGAGAAGCGGGACATATGGCCTCAAGAGAAAAGGTAGTACGGCGAGGATGGACAGGCTTAGTAGATCCCATACCACGTAAGCCATCGGATATGACAATCCGGCGAGGGGGGCGAAGACCAATGCTTCGAACGGTGGATGGTTATAAGGCAAAGCCCCCTGCCGAATGAAGACTTGGGACGCAAATTGGCGCTGAACCTGAAACTGCAGTGCAGTGTCGTACAGCCGGCCCGCTAATCCTTGACGCACAATGGTTCCGGCCGTATAGAAGATGCTGAAATCCGGATAGCCCTGGCGAATCTTTTCGCGCAAGCTCCAAAATATGAGCGCATGCATCAGGAACATTCCTGTTAGAAAAATCGCCAGCAGTTTTCCCGCGCTGCGCTTGTTCATAAGCCGTGAGCCGGAATTCTATATCGCCTCAGGTATGATTCTTAGCGAAACGTGACTTCTTCGCTCGAGACCCGCCGAGTTTTCGTCATCCTGGTCGCCGTGGGATTGTTCGCGATGGCCGCTCGTAACGTCACCGATCCAGACGTCTGGTGGCATTTGCGCACGGGGCAGTTGATTGCGCAGGCCCATGCCTTTGTCCACACAGATCCCTATTCTTTTACGCGGCAAGGCCAGCCGTGGATCAATCACGAATGGTTATCCGATCTACTGCTGTACGGGATTTATCGTGTTGCGGGCTGGGGCGGCCTCATCGTCGTCTTCGGCGCAATCACTTCGTTGACCTTGATGCTGGTGTTCCTGCGCTCACCCGGAAAGCCGTATTTTGCCGCCCTCGCGTTGGTGTTGGGAGCGTACGCCTCGGCGCCGAGCTGGGGAGTTAGGCCGCATACCATTTCGCTTCTGCTGGCCAGTGTTTTTCTCTTGGTGCTTGAGGGGTCGGAAGAACGGCCCCGTCTCTTATGGTGGTCAATCCCTTTGACGCTGTTGTGGGTCAATCTTCACGCGGAATACGCCCTGGGAATCGCCCTACTCGCCCTGTTCCTGTTCGGCGAGATGCTCGACGCTGCATTCGGAATTCGGGAGTGGTCAAGCCTGGGTCCCCGTCTACGCAGTCTGGGGATCGCCCTGGTCGCCTGTTTGGCGGTCGTCCCCATCAATCCGAATGGCCTTCGAATGTTCAGCTATCCGGTCCAGACGCTGCGATCGGCGGCGATGCAGAAATACATCGCAGAGTGGGCGTCTCCTAATTTTCACGAAGCAAAGTATCTTCCCTTTGCCGCGATGCTATTGGGGATCTTGTTTTTCCTCGCGGTTTCGCCAAAAAGAATTCGCGCACGCGATCTGCTGTTACTGGTCGTGTTCGGTGCTGGAGCATTGCGTTCGGTGAGACACGTTTCGGCGTTTGTGCTGGTCGCGGTTCCTATCCTCAGCGGGCTGGCACAGAGCTGGTGGCATGAACAGATGCGAAAACCGAATGCGGTTTCACCACGCTCAGGCAAACGGCTGGCAATGAACGCCACGGTCCTGATCTCGTTTCTCGTCTTCGCGATGGTGCGCGTCCGCAGCGTGGTGGTACACCAGGCGGCCACGGAAGCGGAGAATTTTCCCGCGGGAGCTGCCACCTACCTCGCATCCCGGCGGCCGCCCGGCCCCATCTTCAACCATTACAACTTCGGGGGATACTTCATCTGGACGCTTTATCCGCAATACCGCGTTTTTATCGATGGACGCGCCGATCTGTACGGCGACGACTTCTTGCACGACTTCGCCAGAACCTACTATGTAACGGACCCAGATTGGGAACGCCCGATCCGGGACTGGAGGATACAAACGGTGATTCTGCCGCCCGACGCCCCTTTGATCGCCGTTTTAAAGCTAAGTCACAGATGGGATGAGGCTTACGTCGATTCGCAGGCGATAATCCTGACCCGGTCCGGCCGTCCATAACCACGGCACAGATTACCTCTGTAATCACTCGGAGAGCCTTTTCGCCCGATTCGAATGATTGCTCTTTTGAAGGAAATAAACCCGGAGTATGATGTATATCAGTGGTTTACGGTTCTTTCTTAAGGTAGTCGTGAATCATTGTGTGTGGACCTCCCCCCACTCTGCTCGGTCTCGAGGTTGAAGATGAACCTGACATGGCGCCGGCTTTTCAGGGAGGAGCACGGCCAAGACATCGCGGAATATGCGGTGATGCTCGCGGTAATTCTGGCGATTGTTGTGGGGACGATCCGGTTGATCGGGGCCAGCGCGAACAACGTCTTTTCTTCGGTAGCCAGTTCCATCCAGTAGAGCCACTTTCTCGACGAGCACCCGAAACGCTCTTTAAAGACTAATCCGGGCCGGTTTGGTAGACTCCACGCAAAGTGTGCAACAAATTATCGTTTTATCGTTCTGCCAAAGGGACGCGGCAGGGTATGATGGGCGGGGGATTTGAGGGCACCTCCTGTCCCTTCTCAAACCAATTGATTCGGATGCTGGATACGCCTTGGGTACGCAAGTCCAGGTGCGCACAAAATTGCATAGATCAGTACCTGTAATCATCACGGGTCTGAAGTAGGAGGCGGTAACATGAATGCTATTCTCGGCAGGCTGTGGTCGGGGGATGATGGACAAGACATCGCCGAATACGCGGTGATGTTGGCTGTGATCCTAGTTATCGTGGTGGGCACGATCAGGCTCATCGGCACGAATGCAAATAACGTCTTTTCCTCCGTTGCCAGTTCGATTCAGTAAGTTGCAGCTTCGGCTGGTTCCAGGGGCGCTTGAGACTCGGGGAACGGTCGTTGGATCTGGGCGTTCGACAGGTCTGTTCCGTCAAACTCGGCTAGCGAGGGGGACGGAAGTTGTACGTACGACATACCGGCGGCTGCCGGAGGGATTTCGTTTGAGGTATTTCGATGAACCGTAATCGCCTCTTGATGATCGGCTTTGTTGCGCTTGCTTTGGGCGCCCTTGTGAGCCTGGTGGTTTACCAGAAGCTGCAGGGCCGCGCCACAGCCGACAACCGTCCCGGAGTAGACGTGGTCCTCGCGACTGGCGATCTTCCCGTTGGCTCAAAGATCGAGGATAAAGATATTAAAGTCGTCCGGTTCCCGACCGGGGATTTGCCTCCGCATATCTACAATCAGAAATCGCAAGTGATTGGGCGCGGAGTGGTGCTGCCGATTGCTCAGGGAGAGTTTGTTCTACCAGGAAAACTGGCTGGCGCGAACGCTGGATATGGTATGCCGTCCCTGATCCCACCGGGAATGCGCGCTGTGTCGGTTCGTGTCAACGAAGTGGTCTCCGTCGCGGGCTTCGTTCAGCCCGGCACTCGTGTGGATGTGCTTCTCACCGGAAATCCCAACGGTTCGAACGAGCAGCAGACTACGACCGTTCTAGAGAATGTCGCGGTGCTGGCAACCGGGCAGAAACTTGAGCGCAACGCAGCGGGCGAAGCCTCTTCGGCTCCGGTCATCACGCTGCTGGTTTCTCCTGACGATGCGCAGAAGCTCACGCTGGCAGGCAATCAGGGACACATCCAGTTAACATTGCGCAATCCGGTGGACACCCGTCAGGAAGAATTGCCTTCGGTGAAGACGGACACGCTTTACAAGAATGTGTCGGCACCCGCCCCCGTAGTAGCGGCAGTTCGTCCCAGGGGCAAGAAAGCTGCAACCACGATGATGCCTGCGGCTCCGGCGGTTTATGAGATCGAAGTGATCCGGGGCGAGAAAAAAGACGTAACCAAGTTCTAAGACAGATGCACTCCCACCCATGGGGAGGAATAAGAATTTGAAGATTATTGAACGGCTGCTGCAGGGAATGGTCGTTGTCATTCTGCTGTACGGCGCTGCGGCGGCCAGGATTCAAGATCAGGCGCCCGCACCTCCGCCGTCTTCTCCCGTGCAGGCTGCTCCCGCGCAATCCGAAGCGCAGGGGCCAGCCGCGAGTTCTCAGAACGCTCCGGCGGAATCTTCAGGCGCGGCGCCGCTGCGGGTCCTGGTTGGTAAATCCCTACTCATCAATACCACTGAGCGGCTAAAACGGGTGTCGGTCACCGACCCAACAATCGCGGATCCCCAGGTCGTGAGCCCGACGCAGATTCTCATCCACGGGCGCTCTCCAGGCGAGGTTTCCCTGCTGATCTGGGACGAACTGGAACGCTCGCGGAGTTTTGATCTGCGCGTGGATGTCGACGTCAGTGCGGCGGCGGAAGAAGAAAAGCGAGTTTTCCCAGATGAGCAGATTACCGTGACGCCATCGCGTTCGGCGATCGTGCTTTCAGGTCACGTCTCTGACGAAGATGTATCCAAGCGAGCGGGGATGATCGCAGAAGCGTACTCGCACAACGTAGTGAATGTGCTTAGCTTCGGTCCCGTGGGCGCTCAGGAGGTTTTACTAGAGGTCAAGTTTGCCGAAGTCGATCGCTCGGCCATGACGCAACTTGGTGTGAACTTCTTCTCGACCGGCGCAGCAAATACGATCGGAACCGTGACCACGGGCCAGTTTGGCGGCTTCGGTTCGCAACAGGTTACGCAAACGACCGGGCAAGCTGTGACTCCTCCTTTCAACTCGAACCAGACGATCGGCAACGTGCTGAATCTGTTTCTGTTCCGTCCCGATATTCATCTAGGCGCGGTGATTGAAGCGCTGCAGAACAAGAATGTACTGCAGATTCTCGCAGAGCCCAACCTGATTGCGGTTAACGGCAAGGAAGCCAGTTTTCTAGCTGGCGGCGAGTTTCCCTTCCCCATCGTGCAACCCGGACAAGGTTTTACGGCCGTGACCATTCAGTTTAAGGAGTTTGGCGTCAAGTTGAAGTTCACGCCGCTAATCGAACCGAATGGGAACATTCACCTGCGCGTGGTGCCCGAGGTGAGCACGCTGGACTTTGCGAACTCTCTCAGCATCTCAGGATTCACCATCCCGGCGTTGAGCACGCGGCGAGCCGACACCGAGTTCGAATTGCAGGACGGACAGAGTTTTGTTATTGCCGGACTGATGGACAACCGGGTAACGAATATAGTGAACAAAATCCCGGGGCTGGGAGACATTCCAATTCTGGGGAATTTTTTCAAGAGCAAGAGTGCTCAGAAGAGCAATTCGGAACTGATGGTGTTGTGCACCGCGCGGAGGGTATCGCCAAACGTGCAAACTCCGCCGGGCCCGGCGTATCCGATACCGCTTCTCAATAAGGATCAATTCGACGGAAAGAAGCCCTCGGGGAGCGGCAAATGAGAGGGCTGGCTTTGAGTTTCAGGCAGTTGCTGGGGGGCCGAGCAGGATCATGCCCGAGTTATCCGTAGTCATCGTCGCAGCCGACGGCGAGCAGCGCGCTGTGCTGCAGGTATTGGTAGACGGTACCAGCGTGGCACGCACGGTTCATACCTGCGCCAGCTATCCGGTCGCCGCTGCGGACCCTATCTTGCGTCGTGTGCAGACGGCGAAGCCCGATGTAGTTCTAGTCGACATCCCTCAAGACAACGGAACCGGCGCGTTGCGAGCGCTGGAACTTCTGCATCAAGAAATGCCGGAAGCGGCGCTGTTTGCCATCGGTACTATGAGTCAGCCGCAGAATATCGTGAACGCTATGCGGTCAGGCGCTCGCGAATTCATCGAACGTCCCACCACCACTACCGATTTGCTCGAAGCTTTCGTGCGTCTGGCTGCCGCACAGCGCAAAGTTCATCGCGAAACCGCACGAGGAAAAGTGTTCACCGTAGTGAACGCGAAGGGTGGCTGCGGGGCGACGACGATCGCCGTAAATTTGGCGCTGGCGCTGCAGTCCGCGCATGGCAACGTAGCGCTGGTCGATCTTGGACCGCTGGGCCACGCGGCATTGCACATGAATCTGAAGCCGCTTTTCAGTGTGGCCGACGCTCTTCGCAACCTGCATCGCCTCGACAGTTCCCTGCTCGAAGGTTTCATGACGCGGCATCCCGAGGGGATGCACTTGCTGGCCGGTATGAATACGCCTGCCCCCGTCGAGCCATCCACGTCAGAATTTGCGCGCTTGTTCGACATGCTGGTAAGCCACTATCGCTACGTGGTGGTAGACACTTCCAGCCGGATAGATCCGACGATGCGCCTGGTAAGCAACTTGTCGGAGACCGTCCTGCTGATTGCGCACACGGACGTCGCTTCATTGTGGAGCGCTTCACGCGTGCAGCAATACTTGGGAGAAACGGGCGGCCGCGAGCGAGTCAAACTGGTGCTCAACCGCTTTCGCAAGATTCCAGGATTCAATGAAGCGGATGCGGAAAGCGCTGCTGGAGCGAAGTTGCTTTGGAAGATTCCGAACCAGTATTTCGCGGTGTCGGCGGCCATCGATCGCGGTACTCCCTTGATGCAGCAGAATCATACCGAAATTGCGCGCAGCTTCAGCGGCCTGGCCGCTGCGTTGACGGCCAATGACGATGAGGTGAAACGTTCGGCATGGTCGCTGTTTAAGACGGTTTAGAGACCTTCATGGCAAACTTGCAGAGCTTCGAGAGAACCGAATACCAGCAGGTAAAAGCGGACCTGCACCGCAAGATTCTTGACCGCCTCGATCTGGAGAAACTCGGCCGGACCGCGAACGACACGGCGCGCGAAGAAGTGCTCCTGCTGATTCGCAATACTGTGAACAGCGAAGCTGTTCCCCTGAGCTTTGCCGAGCGCGAGCGACTGGCGCGTGAGATTCTAGACGAAATCTTCGGCCTGGGGCCGCTCGAGCCCCTACTGAAAGATCCCACCATCTCCGACATCCTGATTAACCGTTTCGACCGGGTCTATGTGGAACGCGCAGGAAAGCTCGAGCCCACCGGATTAAGTTTCAAAGACGACCAGCATCTGATGCAGATCATCGATCGCATCGTGTCGCGGGTCGGGCGCCGCGTAGATGAATCTTCGCCGATGGTCGATGCGCGCCTCGCCGACGGATCGCGCGTCAACGCCATTATTCCTCCCTTGGCGATTGATGGACCATGCCTCTCGATACGCCGTTTCGGCCACGATCCCATCACCGCGCGCAACATGATCGAAAACAAGACCCTAACCGAACCCATGCTGGAATTATTGTCAGCCATGGTCAAGGGCAAGCTGAATCTTCTCATCTCGGGCGGAACCGGTGCGGGCAAAACCACTCTGCTCAATGTCCTTTCGGGATACATTCCGAACTCCGAACGCATCGTCACCATCGAAGACGCGGCGGAATTACAACTCAAGCAGGAACACGTGGTGCGTTTGGAAACGCGGCCGCCCAACATCGAAGGCAAAGGCGCGGTACGGCAAAGGCAACTCGTCATTAACAGCTTGCGTATGCGTCCCGACCGCATCGTGGTAGGCGAGGTGCGTGGCGAAGAGGCATTCGACATGTTGCAAGCCATGAATACCGGTCATGAAGGCTCGTTGACCACGGTACACGCGAACTCGCAACGTGACGCGCTTGCTCGCGTAGAGAGCATGTTCTCGATGGCGAATCTGAATGTTCCTGAACGGGCAGTCCGCTTGCAGATTTCGTCGGCCATTCATGCGGTCGTGCAAATCGCGCGTCTTTCCGACGGTTCCAGAAAAGTGATCACCATCTCGGAAGTGACCGGCGTGCAAGACGAAACCATCATGATGAACGACATTTTTGTATTCGAGCGCAAAGGCATTGACGAGACAGGCAAGGTACGGGGTGCATTCCGTGCCACCGGAATTCGGCCAAAATTCGCCGAGCGCTTAGCCACCGGGGGACTGCGGTTGCGTCCCGCATTGTTTGAATCGCAGATGGAGGTTTAGGCGCGAAGTCGTAGCGTATGCCGATCCTGATAGCCATTCTCGCATTCGTAGCGGTCACGGTAATCGCGTTCGCAGTTGGATCGCTTATCGATCAACGCGACGCCCGCGCCCGTCTGATCCGCGAACGCCTTGCCTCGGTTGAAAAACCGGCAGAACGCGCGCCCGGTGAGGATCTCGCGCTGGTTCGCGACGAGATGCTCAGCAAGATTCCGGCTTTCGACAACTTGCTGCGAAGATCGGAACGCATCTCGAACCTGCAATTGCTGCTGGCGCAGTCTGATATCGATCTTCGGGCGGGCAATCTTCTCCTGATCTGCATGCTCTCAGCGATTACCTGCGGCATCGCTGCATTCTTTGTGGGAGGATCCTCTCCCTGGGCGCCGATGGTCGCGTGGGTCGCGGTGCTTTTAGGCGGCATCCTTCCCTACTCTTATATCTCTTACAAGCGAACCAAGCGCTTCCAGCGATTCGAAGAACTTTTCCCGGAAGCAATTGACACCCTGGCCCGCGCGGTACGGGCCGGACACGCGTTTACGGTGGCATTGGAGATGATCTCGAACGAAGTCTCTGACCCCATCGCTTCGGAGTTCCGCAAGTTGTTTGAAGAGCAGAAGTTCGGACTTCCGGTGCGCGATGCGCTCATGAATCTCACGGATCGGGTGCCTTTGGTCGATGTGAAGTTCTTTGTGACCGCCGTCATGTTGCAACGCGAAACGGGCGGGAATTTGGCCGAGATTCTCGATAACCTGTCGTATGTGATCCGCGAACGGTTCAAGATCATGCGGCAGGTTCGGGTGTATACGGCGCAGGGACGGCTGACGATGATGCTGCTCATGGGGTTGCCCCCGATCATCGTCGTCACCATGCTGCTCATGAATCCCAGCTTCATCCGGCCTCTGTTCGCCGACCCAATCGGGCACGTTCTGGTCGTTGCTGGTATTACTTTGCAGACCCTCGGTTATTTTGTGATACGCAAGATCATTCAGATTCAGGTTTAAGCATGCTAGTTACCGCGCTCGCCATCATCATCTTCGTGACCGTCGTTCTGGCGGTGTTCTCGTTCGGGGCGGCAGCCTACGCGCCTTCGTCGGTGATCGGCGCGCGCCTGCGTGCATTGGGATGGCAGAAGTCGGAGGTGCCGGAAAAACCAGCTTTCAGAGAGCGCCTGGAACAGGCTCTCGACCCGCTCAGCAAAGCCCTGCCTCTGTCCCCTTCGGAAGTTTCCCGCACCCGCAAGTGGCTTATCCAGGCGGGATTTCGCGAAGAACGCCACTTGACGATGTACGTGGGCAGCCGGGTTGCGCTCGGCGTCCTGGGAATGGCTCTGGTGATCGTGGCCACGGGGTTCAGTTCGATTCCGCTCATGGTCAGTGTGGGCGCCTTCGGATTCTTTCTGCCGCGGTTTGTTCTGAAGCGTCTAATTCGCGACCGGCAGCACCGCATTCGACTGGCCCTGCCGGACGCACTTGACCTGACCGTAATCTGCGTGGAAGCCGGGCTCGCTCTCGATCAAGCGATGATGCGCGTCGGCGAAGACTTGCATCATGCGCATCCAGAGTTAAGCGACGAATTTCACCTGGTCAATCTGGAAATGCGGGCCGGCAAACCAAGAGCGGAGGCTCTGCGAAATCTTGTGGACCGCACTGGAGTCGACGACATCCGAGCGCTGGTCGCCACGTTGGTGCAGACGGATCGCTTCGGAACCAGCGTGGCCACCGCGCTGCGTGTGCACTCCGATTCGCTGCGTACGGAAAGACGTCAACGCGCAGAAGAACAGGCTGCCAAAACTACCATCAAGATGGTCATCCCCCTGGTCGTATTCGTTCTCCCCTCCATCATCTTCGTGACCTTAGGGCCCGCAGTCATTCAGTTGTTCCGCACGTTGCTGCCTGCGACCGGACACTGATACGGTTAAGGAAGGATCGAACCTGGGAGCAGTCATGCCGGCCGTAAATTCCACAGGCTACGCGTTCAACCGGACCCGGGGAGCTTACCTCGCCACGGAGTTGAGTCTGGCGAATACCCATTGGTCCCGCCTGCGCGGGCTGATGGGCACTGACGCCGCGACTTTTTCCGCAGGAAAGGCTCTCTGGATCGTTCCCTGTCGAGGGGTCCATACGTTCGCGATGCGGTTCCCGATTGACGTGGTTTATCTGGATCGAGGGCAAGTGATAGTGCACATTGAAAAGAGCCTGAGGCCGTGGCGTATGGCTCCCGTCCGCATGCGCGCTACGTCAGTGCTCGAGCTGCCGCCCAATACCCTCTCAGGGAGTGGGACCTCGGTTGGGGATGAACTCGAGATAGGAATGGGCCAGAGACTGGAGGCAGTCCGCGCTTGAACGACGCACCCAAACTTCTGGTGGAGTGGTCTTCTCCGTGGCAGGAATTCCTGACCGCGGTGGGACCGGCTCTGGGACGTTCGCCCAAGCGGCTCGCCGGCGAAGCCCGCACCGGATTATTGCCCTACCGCGGGATGCTGGTCTCGTGGGTGCTGGAAGCGGCGCTGCTAGCGGCGGTGATCATACTACCTGCCAAGCTTTCCACTCTGCGGACGATACAGCCTCCGCCCCTACCCAAATACGACATTATCTACTACTCGGGAGATGAACTGCCGCGCACTGAAGACAATGGCGGCGCCAGAAGCGGACGCAGCGGGCTCGCCGGAGGACAGGAAGCCCACCATCGTAGCCAGTCGATTCGTGTGTCACGCGGCGATTCTCTACGCGAGAAAGTGGTGGATGCGCCCAAGCTCAACCTGCCGGCTTCCGATTCTGCGGTCGCGAACCTGCTGGCTTACAAGGCGATTCCCGGGCCTCCGCCTGCTGAAGGGCTGAAGTCATCACTCCGCGGTCCACGGGGGATTGAATCAGTGGTGCCGCCATCGCCGGATGCGGCTCGAGACAAATTCAAGTCTTCTCCGACGCTTACGGCTACAGTAGTCGCGCCTCCTCCTTCGCTGTCGCAACATGACCTTCCTTCGTTAGCACTGCCGGGGAACCATCCGGTACAGGTGGTGCCGCCGCCAGTGTCCGCACCGGAGCAGATCACGAATCTGAATCCCAAACTTACGTTGCCTGCGCCCCTGATTGTTGCCCCACCGCCGCAGGTCACCCAGGACATCGCGCGTCACGGTCCCGGTTTTGGGTCGGGGGACCTACGGAAACAGATCGTGCCGCCTCCTGTGCAGGTCGGAGCGGTTACTGGGTCATCGCGCGGTACGAGCGGATTGGGCAGCGTGAACGTCGTTGCGCCCCCGGTTCAGGTCGAGGGAGCGGTGGCTGGACGGCAGACGGTCAGTGGATTGGGAACTCCGTCGATTGTCCCTCCTCCGGTACAAGTGGCAGGACTGGGTGGACGATCGGCATCCGCGGGCGGCCTCGGTGGGAACGGAACCGCCGTGGTACCACCGCCGCCGAGCGCTTCCGGGTTAGGTTCAGCGACCGGCCAGGGCCGCGGAACCAAAGGAGGCGGGTTGGGTGGCCCATTCGACGTGGGATCGGTTACAGCGCCACCCAGCAACGCAGGCGGCAGTCCTGGAGGCACTGGAGTGGTGGTCTCAAGCCAGCCTGGATCGAAGGCTGGGGTACCAAGCGGCGGCGGGGCGGGGTCTCTGGCGATGTCGCCTGCGGGCGGAAACGCGCCCGGGCTCGGCGGATCGGGAGGAGGCAGTGGCATTGGTCGCGGGAATGGTCCGGGCAGCGGCTTTTCGGGCACAGGTTCGGGTGCGTCTGTCCAAGGAGACGGGCGCGGCTCCGATGTGATGGCAAAGAACGGAATCTCGCCGTATCCCGGCCCGGGCGGAGCGGGTAGCGGAACCAACGGCAAGCCGCCGGTCCCGGGTGTCTCGGTAAGCGGCGGCAGCAACAACATTGTGACCCTGGGAAGCTTTGGGTCGGACGGCTCGAAGCCAGATCCTCCTGAGCGATCTGGCGCCGCGGGTGGTCATTCTGGTCTAGGAGTGACCGTCGTTGCTACTTCACGTTCTGGCGGGGCATTTAACTTTTACGGCGCGCTCAAGGGCGATAAGGTTTACACCATCTATCTCGAGACGGGCCTGGGGCCTGCGGTGATGCAGTTCGCGGATCCCACCTCGGAGCATCATGCTTACGGGCAGGAACTAGCTTCTCCGGAACCAATGCGCGTTGATGTCCGCGGGGAATTGCCCGCGGGATTTAAGCGCTCGCGACTAGTGATCGCCTGCACCCTCGATCGCTCTGGTTCGCTGCGTGGCACGCAAGTGCTTGAGCCGGGCTCAGCAGAGATGACGAGTAAAGTTCTGGCATCGTTGCCGAACTGGAAATTTCGCCCCGCATTTCGCGGCGATGAGCCAGTCGAGGTGAACGCTATTCTGGGATTCAACATCGACACCCGGTAAACAGATTGTCGATTTACGATTTTTGATCGTCGATTGAAAACCCTAACGATCAGATCTCTCGAATAGTGTCGCGGTGTCGTCTTCGTAGACTGCTTTCCATTGCGGAACTTCTTTCAGAATGTTGGTGAGCGTTGATTCCTTCGTCAGCAGAACGTAATTTGGGTTCATCTCTTTCAACGCCGCTTCCCAGCCCGGTTCTACGTGGATGATCTTCAGATAACGCTTCAGAAAAGCATCGCCATAAAAATCATGGCGGTCGTCCACGAACACTCGATTCTGCGGATACAGGCGATAGATCAGGTAGCCGCCCCAGTAGTCCTCACTGAAAATCGGTTCGTGAATTCCGCGCTGTTGAATCGCATTCACTGCGGAGACCGGAAAGCGCTTGGCGTCAAACTGAGCGTGCATGATCTGACGCGGCCCCAGCATCCCTTGCTGCACTACTAGGAAGAGCCCCGCAACTAGCGCGATCGCCGGCCATAGATGACCACGAAGACCAGACTCCGCACGCGCCATTCGCTCCGAAAAAGCATTGATTGCGGAGAGGAATCGTTTCGTCCGAGAGGGGATTGAGGCATTTTCCGCCCCACTGGTTAAAGCCTGCGACAACAGCGGCGCCAGAATCAGAGTCATCAGCAGCGACGATACCGGCAGATTGCGCGAAGCGTAGAGTCCGCTGTAGACGGCGAAAATCAGTACCAGTAACTCCGATGTTCGCAGTTTCCTTCCAGCCACCGCGACAGTGACGATGGCGATCAACAACAGCGCCGCGAAGCACTGCTGCGCCAGTCCGTGGAAATCGGGCGAGCGGAACTCGTCGATGTGATTCATCAGGAAGCGGTCGGAGAGATACTGGTAAACGTGGGTGTAGAGCTTGTATCCGAAGGGGTTGATCAACCCCACGAGAAAAGAAGTTACGCTGGCCAAGCTTAACTTCGCGATCCACGCGCGAATCGTCTGCCGTTCCGCGGGGTCTTTTGTGCGGCAGAGGCGGATGCATCCGGCCACGAAGTAAATTGCGCAGAGCGCCAAGCCCAGAACAAAGCCTCCGTGGATGTTCACCCAGAGCAACATGATCACGGGCAGACAGAAGAGCCCCCGGTCCCTGCCAGCATCAACGGCCTCCGTCGAGTCCAGCAACTGAAACCAGATCACTGCCAGCAGCCAACTGAAGATGTGGGGACGGGCGAACAAATGAATCGCTGACGCTCCCAATGCCAGCACCAAAAGGAAAAGCGTGACCGGCAGCGATCCCCCGCGTCGCAGCGACAAGCGAAACGTCAGGGCGAACGCGGTGGCGATGATTAGCGCCGCAAGAGAGACGACTGCGTTGAGCCCAACCCACTGGTGGATGCGCGCGATCGCCGCGTCGAACAACCACTCCCACGCGTACCAGCGCTCGCCGTTCATAGTGGCGGAAAACGGGTCGGCGCGCGTTATGGATGCTGTTTGGAGGATTAGGTCCCCATTGCGAATATGCCAACCGGTACCGGCATCACCCAGCAATCTCGGTGCAAGCGCCCCCATCGTGAGGCTGAACAGCAGCAGTATGAAGAGCAGATCGGTGACAGAGGGAAGCAAGAAGTGAATCCACACGGTTTCCGCAGAGCTCGATTTCGTACCGAGTTCGATCGAAGGATTCAAGTCGCTACCAGGCGTCATGTTACCTGATCGCGCGCGGAGCTAAGGGTGAAAGGCGAGGTACCCTATGCCGACCCGCATACGGTGAAGGATAGCGTCAGAGAAACTCACGGCGATGGTGAGGCCCAGCAGTGCGTGAACCACGCCGAGAGGGATAATGGTGCGGTAACGGCGAAACATCTCGCAGAAAAATAATCCGCCGAGCAGCGTCCCAACCGTCAACACAGGACTAGGGAGGTGAACAGTCGAAAACAAAATTGCCGAGGCGACCACAGCGCGACGGCTGCCAATCAAAGACTCCATCCTGAGGTAAAAAAACGACTGCAACGCGAATTGCTGCATCAGCGCCCACAGAGCGTATTGCCAGGCGCCGTGCCAGGGGACAACTCGCACCGGCGGGAATCGTAGCCCGGTCAAAACCCCAATCATCGGGAGAGTGACGGCAAACAACATCCCCCACCCCAGGATCAGCAGCGAGCCTCGCACAGGCGGAAATCCGAGTCCCATTTCTTTGCCCGTATAGCGGCCAAATGTCGACAGCAGCAGCGCGGTACCGGCCGTGGCAACCATCCAGCCGACTTTCAACAAGCCCTCTGGCGTCCAGCAAGCAATGATAATCAAGGCATAAACTAAGCCTATTTGGAGCCAGAGGCTCCAATGGCCAGCGGCGCTGACCGGTATTGCCGTAGCGGGGTACGGAAGAATTTCAGGAAAACTTTTCGACTCGGCAGCCATCTTGGGAATCTAGAGTGTTAGGAGCTCTTTCTGAAGATGAGATGCATCTTCCAGCTTCGGGGGCACTTGAAATCATACAAAGGGGCGCGATGAACAACAAGGGCACGAACGTGGTAATCGTGGGGGCAGGTTTCGGCGGACTGCTTTGCGCTCGACATTTGGCGCGCCATCCCGTTCACATCACGCTGATCGACCGCCGCAACCATCACACGTTTCAACCCTTGCTTTATCAAGTAGCTACGGCAGGAATCTCGCCCGGCGAAATCGCGGCTCCTATTCGCTGGATCATGCGTGGACGGCGCAACGTGGAAGTCCTGCTCGGCGAAGTCCACGAATTTGACCTGAATCGAAGAGTGGTCAAAGTCGCGGAGGATGAAGTCCCTTACGACTACCTGGTTCTCGCGGCGGGAGCCAGTCACGCCTACTTCGGCCACGACGATTGGGAGCCTATTGCTCCGGGATTAAAGACGATCGAAGATGCGCTCGAAATCAGACGGCGGGTTCTGCTGGCCTTCGAGTTGGCCGAGAGACAAGCTGCATCCGGGGAAGGCCATGTGCCGCTGAATTTCGTTGTGGTTGGTGGCGGTCCCACCGGAGTGGAATTGGCCGGAACGCTAGCCGAGATCTCGCGACAGGTGCTGGCAAACGAATTCCACACCATCGATCCCAAGCACACGCGAATCATCCTGCTCGAAGGCGGACCGCGCGTCCTACCCACCTATCCCGAAGACTTGTCCCGCAGCGCTGAGGAGCAACTCACGCGTCTTGGAGTCGAGGTTCATACCTCCGCGATGGTCACCAATGTGGAACCTGCCGCAGTGGTCGTCGGGGCGAAGAAGATTCCTTCGGTCGTAACCCTTTGGGCCGCGGGCGTTGCCGCATCACCACTGGGGAAAGAGCTGGGCGTACCGATCGATCGAGTAGGCCGGGTAATGGTCAATCCGGATCTGAGCGTACCCGGACATCCCGACGTTTTTGTCATCGGCGATCTGGCAACACTGAGAGACAAAGAAGGCAAGCTTTTACCGGGCGTGGCGCCGGTCGCAATGCAAGAGGGCGTCGCAACGGCGGCAAACATCGCACGTGATCTTCAAGGCGAGGCGCGGAAGGATTTTCACTACCTGGACAAAGGAAGTCTTGCCACCATTGGGCGAGCGGCTGCCGTCGCGCAGTTCGGCAAGATTCACATTTCCGGGTTCATCGCGTGGCTGTCGTGGCTGTTTATTCACATATTCTTTCTGATCGGCTTCCGCAATCGCATCACTGTGCTTATTCAGTGGGCCTGGTCCTATTTCACGTACGAACGTGGTGCGCGTCTGATCACTGGCGATCAGAACCTGCCAAGTTGGTCGGAGCTCAGTGAGGAAGCGGAGGCCGCCGAGAAGAAACGCGCTTGATGCCTCAATCACGTTGGTTACGCCCGCGGTCGCTATAATTGAGCTATCTTGAAATGCCTCCGGCTGATTGCAGTGGTTCTGTTCTTTGCCGTCGCCACCGGCGCCGGGATTGCGCAAGTCGCGAGTCCGATCGGCCAAACGGTGGTGGTCGTCCCGTTCGAGAATCGTTCAAGCGCGCCCGGCCTGGAGTGGATTAGCGAATCCTTTCCCGAGTTACTCGAAGAGCGTCTGGTTTCGCCAGACCTCTATGTACTGACTCGCGAAGACCGCTTGCGAGCTTACGATCGCCTCGGAATTCCCGCCGACGTGCACCCCTCGCACGCCACGATTTATCGCGTCGCCGAACAGATCGATGCCGACGTTGTCATCTTTGGCTCTTATACGTTCGATGGACGAACCTTTACGGCGGATGCCCAGTTGCTTGATATGCGCCGCGAGAGGCTGTTGCCTCAGATCACGGAATCCGCTCCGCTGGTGCAATTGATCGAGGTCGAGACGGCTCTGGCTTGGGATATCCTCAAGACGCTACATCCGACTTTTCCCGTCTCTAAACAGGCATTCACGTCAGCGGCGGCGCCGATTCGGCTGGATGCTTTTGAAAACTATGTGCGTGGAGTCACTGCGTCAAATCCGCAGGATCAAATCCGGCGTTTCCGCGAGGCGGTAAGACTGAATCCAAGTTATCCAGACGCCCTGCTGCAGCTTGGAAAGACCTACTATCAGCAGCGCCAATACGATCAGGCCGTCTCAACGCTTGGGCGAGTTCCGCAAGACGATCCGCTGGCCCGCGCAGCGAATTTTTATCTGGGTCTATCCGCTTACTACCAAGGCGACTTTCAACGGGCGGAAACCGCTTTCGGATTCGTCGCGGCTCGCATGCCTTTGCCCGAGGTCTATAACAACCTCGGCGTGGCGCTGTCGCGACGGAACGAGAAAACCGCTGTCGACTACTTTCAAAAGGCCAGTGAAACCGACCCCAACGACGCGGATTACCACTTCAACCTTGCCGTTGCCCTTCATCGCTCAGGCGATCTAGCTGGGGCGACAAGGCAGTTGCACGAGGTTCTCGGGTTGCGTCCTGATGATGCGGAGGCAAAGTCGCTTCTCGACATCGTGAACAATGAGGCCACCAACCACATTCAGCAGAGGCCGAACGCAATGAATGCCCGGGTGCCGCTCGAACGCATTCGTGCGAACTATGAGGAAAGCACCTTCCGGCAACTGGCGTTCAAGCTTAATGAGGCCGCCGAACAGCGGCTGGCCAAAACCGATCCCAAGACTCACGCGCAGTATCACGCCGATCGAGGACAACAATTTCTGAATCAGGGATTCCTCTCCGAAGCGGAAAAGGAATTCCGCGAATCCATCTCGCTTTCGCCGTCGAACGCCGCCGCCCATACAGGATTGGCCCGCGCGCTCGAAGCCAGTAATCCAGCCGAGGCCCGCACTGAAGCCGAGGCGGGAGTGCGCTTGAAACCATCGGCGGATGCCTTCCTGGTACTGGCGAGGCTCGATTTGAGAGACAATAAGACCGACGAGGCGGCCACGAACGTGGACCAGGCGTTGCGTTTGGATCCAAACAACGGGCAGGCCTTGGCCCTGAAGCGTGCCGTCGCAGCCAAGCTCGCGGAGAAAGCGCAGCCGCTGCCACATCCATGAAAATGCTACGCGTCCTGATCCTGATGTTACTGGCAGCAACCGTGACTGCCTCCGCGCACGCCGAAGTCCTAAGAATCGTGTTAAACGACACTATTCAACCCATCAGCGAGGAATACATTGGTCGGGCCATTGATGAGGCGGCACGCAATCACGATGAGGCGCTGCTGATCGAGCTCAACACTCCTGGCGGCCTGCTCGACTCGACTCGCGAGATTATCGAAAAGATTCTGGCATCGCCCGTGCCCGTCATCATTTATGTCACGCCCAGCGGCAGCCGCGCGGCTTCGGCCGGATTTTTTATCCTCGAGAGCGCCGATATTGCTGCCATGGCACCCGGGACCAACACCGGGGCCGCGCATCCCGTCACTCTTGGCGGCGGCAAAATGGATGACGTGATGAAGACCAAAATCGAGAACGACTCGGCGGCACTCATGCGATCGGTGGTCTCGAAGCGCGGCCGGAATGTCGACATCGCGGAAACCACGGTCAGAGAGTCGAAATCGTTCACCGACCAGGAAGCTCTCAAAGATCATCTGATCGATTACGTAGCGTCGAGTGAAGAGGATTTGTTCAAGCAGATTCAGGGGAAACAGATCAAGCGTTTCAACGGGCAAACTGCTTCCCTGCAATTGGTCGGCGAACCGATTCGCCAATATGACATGACATTGAAGCAGCACATTCTGGCCTACATGATGGATCCGAACGTTGCCTTCATCCTGCTGGCGATTGGCGCGCTTGCTCTCTATGCGGAATTCAACCATCCCGGCGCCGTGGTTCCGGGAACTGTCGGTGTGGTTTTCATTCTTCTGGCAATCTTCGCGTTGAACCTGTTGCCTACTCGTTTCGCGGCTATGGTCCTCATTCTGGCGTCGTTCGTATTGTTCGCATTGGAGGCCAAGTTTGCGACCCATGGGGTGCTGGCGGTCGGCGGGATCGCAACCATGGTGCTCGGCGGCTTGCTGCTGGTCGATGCGCCAATCCCCGAAATGCGAGTGCACCTACTGACGGCACTCGCCATCAGCATTCCGGTGGGAATCATCACAGTCTTTCTGATGACCCTTGCCCTTCGAGCCCGCCGCAACAAGGTTGTCACTGGCATTCAGGGTTTGATCGGGGAGGTCGGAATCGCGCAGACGCCGCTCTCGCCTGTGGGCAAAGTTTTCGTCCACGGAGAGATTTGGAATGCGATATCCACTGTGCCGCTGCCTGCTGGAGAGGCGGTCGTGGTGCGCAAGGTGGAGGGCCTCGAACTTACAGTCGACCCTACACAGAGCGCCGCTGTCACGCCGTCTCGAATCTAGTGCGGCAACCCCCTGGTCGCTCAAGCACAGCGCTTCCCCCAGTAATTACGATACAATCCGCCTCAGGAAGGCTTTGCATTACGAAGCCTGGAGGCGAAGATGGAAATCGGGTTTGGCTTCATAGCCATTGTCGTTATTGTTCTCGCTCTCTATCTTCTGAACTCCATCAAGATTCTGGCCGAATATGAACGTGGCGTAATTTTTCGTCTGGGTCACCTTCTGCCAGCCGCCAAAGGACCTGGCGTAGTTTTTGTATTCGTCCCCCTTGACCGCATGGTCCGCGTATCCTTGCGACAAGAAGCTCTCGAAGTGCCTCCGCAAGACATCATCACTCGCGACAACGTTACATTAAAAGTAAATGCGGTGATCTTTCTGCGCGTGATCGAGCCTCGCAAGGCAGTGGTCGAGGTATCGAACTACGTCTACCAGACGTCCCAGTTTGCCCAGACCACGCTGCGCTCTGTACTGGGCGAGCAGGAACTTGATGAACTTCTGGCGCATCGCGACAAAATCAATCTTCGCCTGCAAAGTATTCTCGATACCCACACTGCCCCGTGGGGCGTGAAAGTCGTGAACGTCGAAGTCAAGCAGGTCGACATGCCGGAAAGCATGTTGCGTGCCATGGCCAAACAGGCCGAGGCAGAGCGCGAAAAGAGATCGAAGATCATTCACGCCGAGGGCGAGTTTTCGGCCGCACAGAGGCTGGTGGACGCATCCAAACTATTGGCGACCGAACCGGTCAGCGTGCAACTGCGTTACTTGCAGACGCTCACCGAGATTGGCGTGGAGAAGAACACCACGGTGATTTTCCCGGTTCCGGTGGACTTCTTCCCGGGGATTCAGAGGCTCATCACGAAAGCCGCCGCTGAAGATCCGCAACCTCCGGCTGCAAAGCAAGGAACTTAACTCGAGGTTCACATGGCAACGTCACAGGACACGGAAATCACGCTGGGCACGGGTAAGATGCTGGCCTTATTTTTTGGGCTGGTCGCGTTGTGCGCGGTATTCTTCGGCACCGGCTTCTCCCTTGGACGCAGTTCGGTCAAGCCCATGAATGCCGACATGGCTGCTCCCCCTGCCAACGCGAACCCGGTAGTTCGCCCATCCGCCGTGAAACCGGCCAGCGCGCCTTCGAACCTTACGTTCTACAAAGCTGTAGAACAGAAAGATTCCGACACTCCTTCAACCCCGAACGAGCCTGCCTCGAAAGCCGCAGTTACACCGGCGCCCGTAGCAGAGACAAAGCCGGTTGCCGCCGATCCCGTGGCCGCGCCGTCAACCAGCGGCTATTTCGTACAGGTAGCTGCGGTCAGCAAGCAAGAGGATGCGCAGGCGCTGGTAGATGCTCTCAAGAAGAAACAGTATCCGGCTTTCACCGCAGGCGGTTCCGCTGACAAGCTCTTTCACGTGCAGGTGGGACCTTTCTCCGATATCAAAGATGCGGAAGGAATGCGCGCCAAGCTGGTCAGCGACGGATACAATCCAATTCTGAAAAAGTAGGTTATGAGCTGAACCTCTGCTCCTTCCACGGATCTCCGTACATGTGATACCCGTTCTGCTCCCAGAACCCGGGGGCGTCACGATCCAGGAATTCCAACCCTCGCACCCACTTGACTGATTTCCAAGCATAGAGGTGCGGAACAATCAGACGCAGCGGATAACCGTGATCTCCCGACAACGGCTCGCCATCATGATGGGTCGCAAGCAGTACTTCGTCCTGGTCCAGATCCGCGAGCGGGACGTTGGCCGTGTAGCCTTGCTCCGCGTGCACAAGAACGTACGTAGCAGCCGGCAAGGGGCGCGCTCGCCGCAGAATTTCGCGGAACGCTACGCCGCTCCAGCGGTTGTCGAAGCGGCTCCAACGCGTCACGCAATGAATGTCGCTGGTGTGCTCGAACTTCGGCAGGGCGTTGAACTCTTTCCACGATAACGTCAGCGGGGTCTCCACTTGCCCGTACACCCGAAAATCCCATCGCTCGGGATCGAAGCGCGGTACCGAGCCGTAGTGCAACACCGGCCACTTCAAGGTGAGGGACTGCCCCGGAGGCAACCGGCCCTCCTCCTTCATCTGTCGTTCGCGTTGTTTGCGTTCGCTTCCTTCGAAGAGCATAAGGGCGACCTCGAACCTCGGAATTTTACTGCAATTGTTAGGTCGTCTTGAACATTGACATCGGTCAATCTGCGGTTTATTCCTATCTTGTCGTGGACAATCCTGAGCAGACGCTGAATCGGACCCTTCATGCGATCGCCGATCCTACGCGGCGGCGGATTCTTGAAGCGCTCAAAGAGCGCGGTGGTTGTTCCATCGGGAAGGATGTCGGGCTTTGCGCCTATGACATCGAATTGCGCGTGAAGCTGTCACAACCCACGATCTCGCATCACATGTCGATTCTGAAGCGAGCCGGACTGGTAGAGGCTCACAAGGTTGGCCAGTGGCGCTGGTACCGCCGGAACGAGAACGCTTTGAAGGAATTTACGCGTCTCTTGAAAGACACGCTGTGAATCGGTTAGCTCGCGCCCGCGGCCTGCGCTTTCGGAAGCAGCCGGCGTGTTTGCGCTATGAGGTCGGCGACCTCGAAAGGCTTTACCAGAGACGGTACGTTCTTCTCTTGCAGGAAACTCCGGACCTCAGGCTCAGCGACGCTTGAGAAGGTAAAGAGCAGGCGTCGTTCCATCCCCGGAACATTTTGCTCGATCCAGCGATAAACTTCGGGAATACTGCAGCCACCCGGCATCTTGCCGTTCATGATCAGCGCGTCGAAAGACTCCTGGACCAGTCGGGCCTTCACTTCTTCGCCATTCATCAGGGTGACCACTTGAGCCCCGGCCCCGGTAAGCACGTCTCGCTCGAACTCGAGCACCGCCTCTTCGTCTTCGACCAGAAGCACACGTCCGGAAATCGCGAATTCCCTGCGCGGGGGGGCGGGAACGCTCTCGGGGTGAGCGGTATGTTCCGCGGCGGGCAGTCGCACCTCCACGATCGCTCCGCCCTCGGTCGAATTGTGGGCCGAGATGTCGCCGCCATGCTCTTTGACAATGCCGTAGCAGATGCTCAAGCCAAGGCCGGTCCCTTTGCCGACCGTCTTGGTGGTGTAAAAGGGATCGAAGATGCGATTGAGTTCCTTAATGCCCGGCCCCGAATCGCGGAATTCGGCGCACACCTGCTGATCTTTGGTGTAGACCCGCACGTTTAGGGTACCGCCGGCACCCGCTTCGAGCATTGCGTCCACCGCATTGTTAATGATGTTGAGGAACACCTGTTCGAGTTGGTGCGGATCGGCGACCACCTGGGGAACGTCGTCATCAACTTTGAGATCCAGGTGAATGTCGTTCACCTTTAAGTCGTAATCCCGCAGCGTCAGTGTTTCCTCGACTACCTTGCGGATATCGACTTGCTGCTTCTGCGGCTTGCGCTGACGCGCGAAAGACAGCAGGTTCTGCACAACGCGATGAGTGCGCTGCGCCTGCTTGAAGAGCTTTTTGACGAAGTCGGAGGCTCTATCCTGCAGGTCTTCGCTTTCCAGCAACTGGGCATACCCGAGGATCGCGGTGAGCGGATTGTTCAGCTCGTGGGCGACTCCGGCAATCAACTGGCCCACCGCTGACATCTTCTCGCTCTGCAGAAGTTGTTCCTGTGTGCGCCGCAGATCTTCGTATGCGCGGCACGTTTCTTCGTAGAGACGGACTTTTTCGACCGTGGTGGCCAACTGGCGGCCAATCGCGACCAGCAGATTTTCATCGTTGCTGGTGTACTCGCGCGACTCGCGGCTGCTGATACCCATGATGCCGATGGGCTTGTCTTTGCTCCACAGCAATACCCATATCCACGATTGCAAATTGTCCGCTCGAATGAAATCTGCGAGTACCGGTGGCAGATGCGGCAGATATTCAGGCGTGAGGACTTCGGTTCTTGAGCGTGTAACCAGATCGCCGAAGTCAGGTAACTTCACTTCCGAGAACTTCGCCCGATCGGCGCTGCGCTGTCCCCATCCGGCGCGGCGGCGGAAGGTGGTCTCGTCGGTGTCAGAGAGATAGACCGACCCGGTTTCCGCTCCCAACAGTGTGATGACCTGACGCAGCGTCAGGTTCAGGATTTCGTCAAGATCGAACGACTGAGTCGCAATCACAGCCATCGCATTCAGCGCATTCAATTCACGATTACGGCGGCGGATCTCATCTTCTGCGCGCTTCTTCTCGGTCATGTCGAGCAGAAAGCCCTGGTAGCGCTCGATCTTTCCGGTACCATCCCGCGTGGCGAAACTGCTCTCCATCGCCGTGAGCTGGGTGCCATCTTTGCGGCGCAGTGTCACTTCAAAGTTGCGAACGTAGTTGTGCAGTTCTACTTCCCGCCGGAAGACGTCCCGCTGTTCTGCGGACGCGTACAAATCTGTATCCACATTTGCCACCGAGAGTTCTTCACGATTGCCGTAGCCGAGCATGCGCAGGAACGCGTCGTTACAATCGAGCAACTTGCCATCCGGTGTGGCTACAAATACGCCCTCCTGCACCTGTTCGAAAAGCAGGCGGTACTTTTCTTCGGCGACGCGCCGGTCGCTGGTGTCGCGGATTACGTGAATGGTGCCACGCTGGTTGCTGTTCTGCTCGGTGTAAGACGAAGTGGAAACCATCGAGAAGCCGCCAAAACAAGGATCGGCGCCCTCCCAGAAAGCCTCTTCCGCTCCCCGGCAGTACGGACACGCTTTCCACTCTCCGCGATCGCGCGGCAACACCTCTTCGCAGGGTTGGCCAACGATGTCAGAGTGCGATTGCTCAAGCCGCTGGAGCAAGGCACGATTCGCCTTCATCACGTGAAACTCGGAATCGTGCAGCAGTACCAGATCCTGGATGGAATCGAAGGTGTTACTCCACTGCCGGTGAGAACGCAAGATCTGCTCAACCAACCGAAGGTTTTCTACTGCAAGCCCAAGCTGATGAGCACTGGTAGCGAGAAACTCGATATCGTCAGGAGCATACGAGAATCGCCTCCGGCTGCCGAGGGTCACCATCCCGATGGGCGACTTCTTGCCCAGCACAGGCACCATGACCACATGGTTAAAGCGTTCTTCTTTAAAGTACGGACGCATGGCGTCGGAAGCGGCCTTGGTCTTGATGACGGTGGGGACTCCATCTCGCAACACTTCTTCCACGGTTTTGTCGATGGGAATCAGGCTGCGATCGCGCAGGAATTCCGGGGACAATCCGATCTGTTGGGCGATGACGAGGTTGTCACCTTCAAGAAGGCGGAACCAGGCAGCCTTGGCGCGCATCAGGCCTTTCAGTTCTTCGAGCGCCGTGGCCATCATGGGACCATGCTGTTGCGAGCGCGTGATTGTTGTAGTCAGTGCGTTAATGACCGCGAGCCGGCGGGTCCGCATCTTGGAATCGTCAAAAACCACCAGCAGCATGCTCATTCCGAGAATCAGATCCGCCATCATTCCCAGACTCGGCGGCATGAGCACGTTCAACGGAGCCCACTCCAAATGCAGCAAGAGCAGGCTGAAGGCGAGCAACCACGGGCCAATCTCTCCTCGACCCCAGCGATAACGTATAAGTTGAACGGCGGCCGCCAGGCAGATCAGGCGGTAGGCCACCTCCAATACGACCCGCGGCATGAACATCTGCGGCCAGAACATGGCTCGAACGGCCGCGAGCGCCATCAGCACGAGCGTGATGATGAGTAACGCGTTGAGCAACCTTCGGGCGTGGGTGTAAACAAATACCGAAGCCGCGAACAGGCAGACTGCCAGAACGAATTCCGCCTGGGAAATCGCAATCAGATCTCGGGACCAGTCGAGCGAGCTACCGCGAAGCGCCCAGCGCGAGACGAAATAGGCCAGCCATCCCAGTATCCAGATCAGCAGGTAACGTTCGCGAAAAGTGCGGAAAACCAGCAGCGAGGCCGCCAGAATGATGAGCGCGGCCGACTCCTGTGCCATCAGCTTAGGGACACTAATGTCCCCGACCGCATACCAGATGCCCAGGATCGAAGTATTCATAGCAACCAATCGAGGCCCGTACTCCTCCTCTTAATAGCATGGCCGCCTGAGCCTTTGGTGAGTTTTCCGAATCTAGAAGGTTACTTTCGGCACCTCGGACTACGGTAGAATTGGTTCTAGACTCAAATTACACATGCCATCGGACCGAATCCTGGTAGTCGACGACGAGGAACCAATCCGCGAGATTGTGACCTCGATGCTTGCGGCGTCTAACTACAAGACCCGCCAGGCCGCCTCTGGTCTGGAAGCCTTAGCCCTGCTCGATTCCGGCGAAGAATTTGAACTCATGCTGTCAGACCTGATGATGGCCGATCTTGACGGCATTGGCCTGCTGGAGCGCACCAAAGAGCGCTACCCCGATATGCCCGTGGTCATGGTCACCGCGGTGCACGATATTTCGGTGGCCCTCGCCGCCATTCGTAACGGGGCCTACGATTACCTGCTGAAGCCGTTCGAGCGGGAACAACTGCTGGCTACAGTGCGGAGAGCCCTTGAGAATCGCCGTCTCAAGCTGGAGAATCGCGACTACCAGACGAAATTGGAATCGCTGGTCACTGCGCGGACGCAGCAATTGCACAAGACGATGCAGAATCTCGAGCGCTCTTACGACATCACGCTGGAAGCGCTCGGCGACGCGCTTGACTTGAAAGATGCCGAAACCGAGGGTCACTCCAAGCGAGTCACCGCATTTACGATCGCAATTGCACGCGCGATGGGATTGCCTTCCGAGCAGATTCGCGTCATCGCTCGCGGCGCGTTCTTGCATGACATTGGAAAAATGGCCATTCCTGACGCAATCCTGCGCAAACCGGGCAAACTCGATCCCGAAGAAGTGGCTATCATGCGCGAGCATTGCTACCGCGGCTACGTGATCGTGAAAAAGATTCCGTTTTTGAGCGAAGCGGCTGAGATTGTTTATTCGCACCAGGAACGTTGGGATGGCACCGGCTATCCAAGAGGATTAAAGGGAGATCAGATTCCGCTGGGCTCGCGAATGTTTTCGGTCGCAGACACGCTGGATGCGATCACATCCGACCGGCCATATCGTCCAAAGCAGTCGATCACCGCAGCCTGCGAGGAAATCAAAGCATGGTCGGGAAGGCAATTCGATCCGGAGGTCGTTAAAGTATTCTTGTCGATGCCGGAAAATATCTGGGACGATCTCAGGCGGGAAATCGACGCGCAACTCTATCGCTTCGCTTACTCGACGAGCGCGAAGAGCTCGTCCTGAACCTCTAGCGGTTTTCTCGAAACTTCAGACCTGACAGATACCAGTGCCACAAGAATCTTTCCAGGAAAACCACAACTGCGCCCAGCATGATCATGATGCCGATCGTGGGCGAACTCTGACGCACGTGATTGCCGGCGATTAGCAGCAAAACGATTACCATGTCCCGCAACCAGCCAAATGCCGTCAACGACTTCACCATTCTTTTGACTCCCCTGTTCGCAAGGGTTACAGCCCTCAAAGCTGCGGTCAACTACCCTCGGGGAGTGACCTTCAGTAATACCCAGCCACTTGGAACCATTCCTACCCTGCTCCTACTGACTTAGATTCGCGATCGGGAAACTGGGTTGGAGAAGCCACAAAAAAGCCCGGATCGCGTGCGATCCGGGCGAAGGAGAAAGAGAACATTCACTTCACAACAGAAAACTCAATGCGCCGGTTGCGGAACCGGCCCTCGTCCGTGTCGTTGGAAGCGATGGGCCGCGTGTCGCCGTAGCCTTTGGTGGTCAGAGTCGAAGCGTCGACGCCTTGCCGCACCAAGTAGTCGCGGACGGCATCGGCGCGCTGTTGTGACAACTGAAGGTTCGCAGCCGCATCACCAGTGTTGTCGGTATGTCCCCCGACCTCGATGACGGTGCCCGCAGGAGCCGAGCGGATGACTACGGCAGCTTTATTGAGGAAGTCACTATTGTCGACGGGGACTTGAGCGCTGCCGGTGGCGAAGTTGATAATATCGAGATTCAGAACGCCAACCAGATCCTGGCTGCTGAAACCCGGCTTCAACGAGGCGAGGGCAGAGGTTGCTTTTTCTCCCGCCATGCGAACCGCATCCGCCGCATTGAAAGCTGTCGTGGTGGTTCCGCGCGACCAGAGCCACAGACCTAGCAAGGCTGCAACCAGAAGGGCAAGTATCGGAAGCAGGTAGCGACTGATGCCGCTCTTTTCCGCAACTCGCTCCGCGGCGTATATGGCCTGCCGAGCGCCGGTGGCGACCGCTGCCGTCGGACCGGAAACATACGACATCAATTCCGCCGGCAGGTGGGTGGGTATGGAGCCGCCTGGGGCGAGACTTTGAATCAGTTTGGGCATCATGAGCGCGAGTGCGGAGGAAGCTGTGGCGGAAGACAATCCCGCTTTCGCAGCCAGATTGCTGATGGTACTGCTGCCGAGGACGCTTTCCACTTGATCGGTGGTGATGTTGCGGGCGTTGCCGCTGGTCCAGGCGGAGAGAATGTCTCCGAGACCTGCACTCTTGAATCGGTCAAGAAAACCGCTGACCCCGCCACTCTGTTGCGTGATAAACGACAGGAGACCGGAAAGCAGCGAGCCTGCCTTCGTCTCGCTGATACCGAAACGGCTTTGCACTTCATTCATGACTAGATCGAGAGCACCCATGGTTGAACTCCTTTCGCTTTTGGGGGATGCGTGCGCTGTGAGCGGCAGAACCCATTGGGTGGGATCACGACTTCGTCGGATACAACCTTCCGGGGCTGGCTACTCTACAGAAGTACGTCTTGCAGGGGCCCGGATCGAACGAACGCCGAGCGGCCATCAGCCGTCGACGCGCCGCGATAAGAGCTTCCAGAGGAGCGCGGCGATCCCCTGAAACTTCATCCCGCGTCAGACCGTGCCGCCTGGACGCGGGCAATGAACTAGGCTTGCGCGGTTTTTCCTTTAATGAGGCGATAGAGGAACAACAACAGCACTGACCCGGCTACCGACATGATGAAACCGGCGGACTGGCCTTGCTGGTACCAACCGATTGCTTGGCCAAGGTAAGTGGCCACCAGTGAGCCGACAACACCGATGGCCATGGTGATAAAAATTCCCCCGGGATCTTTCCCCGGCATCAGGAATTTTGCCACCGCGCCAACAATCAATCCGATGAGCGCTTCCCACAGCAGGCTAAGCATAAACATTCTCCTTTACGGATCGAGACTCGCAGGCTTTTGCATTTCCGACATGCCAATCGGGGGAAAACTGTACCACAAGTCGCCACCCTGCGCCGTAGGGGTTTCCCCGATGCCCTTGGCTGCTGAAATGAGGTTTGCCGAAGAGTAAAATGCTGCCCTATTTCGAAGCTACTTATGAAAATAACATCCCCTGTTTATCAATACATCGTCGGCACTGTTATCTGCGCCCTGCTGTTATCAGACCTGGGCCATACCAACGTGGACCCGAAGAAGGGACGGGTCACAGATAACCCTACATCAGGAAACCGTTACACCATCGATCAGGAAATACAACTGGGTCGTCAAGGCGTGGCCGAAATCGAGAAGCAACTTAAGTTACTGCCGCCCGACCACCCGATGTCGAAGTTCATTAATCAGCTGGGGCAATCGTTAGCTGCGAAGGCCCCGGGATACAAATTTCCTTACACATTCAAAGTGGTCCGCGAAAAGTCGATCAATGCCTTTGCCCTTCCCGGCGGTCCAATTTACGTGCATACCGGACTGATCGATGCGGCCTCTGAATCGCAACTCGCAGCGGTAATGGGTCACGAAATTTCTCACGTTGTAATGCGCCACTCGACTCGACAGGCGAGCCGCGCCATGAAGGCACAGATACCACTGGCGATTCTGGGCGGCGTGCTGGGCGCGGGCGTAGGAGGCTGGGCCGGCGCTTTGGGTCAAATGGGCATTTCTCTGACTGCGGGATCAGTGATGATGAAGTATTCCCGCGACGCCGAAACCGAATCGGATATGGTCGGCGCTCAGATCATGTATGACGCCGGCTACAATCCCGAAGCGGCAGTAACATTTTTTCAAAAACTGAAAGAACAATCGGGCGGTAGCAGCGGTCCACAATTTCTGGCATCACACCCCGATCCTGGGAATCGAGCGCAGGACATCAGCAAAATATTGTCACGTTTTCCGGCCAAGACGTACAAGCCGATGGACAGCGCGGAATATCTTGCAGCCAAGAGGTCTCTCTCCGATCTCGGCCCGCAAACCGTGGCGGCGCCCACGCTTCCCAACATGCCTCGCCTGCGAACCCAGGACATTACCAGCCAGAACTTCAAGACTTTTCAACACAGCGCTTTCTCGATCGACTATCCCCAGAACTGGCAGATCGGTGGCAACGCGAGTGACGGAGTTTCGATCTCTCCAGATGGAGGATCCGCAAACGGCACCATCGCCTACGGAGTCATGATCAGCGGCTTCGAGCCGAAAACGCGCAGCAACGAGCTCGACGACGCGTTGCGTGAGCTGACCAGCGACATTCAGATGAGTAATCCGGGAATGACGCTCGCGAACAGTCCTCAAGCCTTTACGCTCAACGGCCGTTCCGCAAGGAAGCTCGATTGGCTTGGAACTTCGGCCGTGCAGGAAAAGGGGAAGCCGCTGAAAGAGCGTGTCAGGCTGGTGGCGTTTCAAGGGAAATCTCGAGTCATTCTTTACCTGGTATTCATCGCTCCCGACCCCGATTTTCAAACGCTCTGGCCGACTTACGAAAGGATGTTGAACAGCATCCGAGTACGTTAGTCTGCAAGTCCTTTCACTCTTGGTTTGATTTGGCGCTGGGCCTATGCTTGCGCGCCTTGCAAATTCCTCCGCTGCTAAGGAGCCTCACCGTGAAGAACCTGGTCATTGCTGCCGTCACCCTGCTGTTGAACTGTGCCGCACTTGCACAAACCGTTGTCGCCACCATTCCCGTCGGCAGCGCACCGTCGCTGGTCGCCGTCGACCGCAAGAGCGATTTAATTTATGTAAGCAATGCCGGAAGCAGCTCGGTCTCGGTAATCGATGGATCAACCAACACGGTGGTTAACACCGACGCCGTGGGAAGCTTCCCGCAGGCAGTGGCAGCCAACCCGAATGCCAACCGTATTTACGTAGGCGTATTTGGCTCGACTGATCAACTTTCTGTCATTAACGGTGCCACCAACCAGGTCAAGCAATTTCAGATTGGCAAGTCAGGGGTCGCTACTGGTCTGACCGTCAATCCGACGACCGGTTCCGTTTACATCTGTAATCCCACAAACAATCTTGTCGTATTCAACGGCAAGACCAACAAGATCACGACGACCCTCTCGGTGCCGAATTGCAGCTTCGGAATGAACGTGATCAGCAAAAGCAATCTGATTTACGTGGCCACGTTTACGCCAAATATCACGGTCATCGACGGCAGCACCAACACTATCGCGAACACTTTGCCACTGGATCTGACCGGCGCGGTGTCAGTGGCAGCCGATGCCCAGAGCAATCACCTCGGCGTCGTCGATACCAATGCCGGAAAGTTCGAAGTGATCGATGCCGCAAGCGGAACCGTGCTTGGGTCAGTCACAGGCCTGCAACGTCCGTTCGGTGCGGTGTACTTGCCCGGTGCAAAGTTTGCTTTAGTGACCGAAGAAAGCGGAAACGATCTGGCGGTGATCGATGCGACGAACTTCACGGTAAAAAGCAGAACTGCCGTTGGACAATTCCCTCTTGGGCTCGACTACGATGCCAGCACGCATTTGGCTTATGTCGTAAACATGACAGATGGAACCGTGTCAGTCGTCTCGATTCCGTAGAACATAAGTGCTTTCGGAACCTGAACTTGGCCGCCGCACAACTTTCGCCCTCTGCAAGGGTTTGTATTTTTAGAGATCGGAGGGTGCGGAAATGCTAAGAAAATCAATATTGTTCGCGGTGTTGGGACTGGCGGCGGCGCTCACGGTGATGACCCCGTCGCAAGCGCATGCTGGAGTCGTCGTAGGGATTGGAGTGGGCCCCGTAGTTGCACGGCCCTATGTCGCGGGTCCGTACGCTTACTATGGTCCTCCTCGTCCTTATGTGTATGCTCCCGCTTACGCCTATTCGGGACCGGGCTATTGGGTTGGTGGGCGCTGGCACCCGCGCTATTACGCTTACCGCGGCTACTACGGTCCGCGTCGTTATTGGAGACGGTAATTCGCTCCTAACGCGAATCGTAAAAAAGCCCCTCAGTCTAACCGGACTCGAGGGGCTTTTCATTTCTTGCTTTACTTCCCTGTGAATTGAATGACCCCGAATGCTCCGTTCGCGTAGTTCGATGGTCCCGCCGTGAAGAACAACTGGTTGACCGCTCCGTTCGATGAACTGCCGCCGCCAAATTCCAGTCCCCACAACTGATCGATGTGAATCACCTTGCCGCTGGAATCCTTGAGTTGTCCAAGGAACTTTCCGGTCTTGGCATTAAAGGCATTGATCGTGCCATCCGGAATGTTGTTGCTTACCAGTAAAGCAGTACTGAAGGGCCCGAAGTTTACTGGAGCCAGCGCCAGTCCCCACGGTTGGTTCAGCGTGCCTCCCTGGGCGAAGCGCTTCACGAAGCCACCTTGCTCGGTGAAGATGTCGATGAATCCTCCGGGGGCGTTCCCCGTGCTGGCGAAGGTAACGTACACCTGACTATTGATGTCCTGAACTCCGTAAGCCGAAAATCCTTCGGGAATTGTCGGATCGGTAAGCGTCTTGATCAGGCGGAAGCTGCCATCGTAGACGTCGACCCGATTGTTGACAGTGTCAGCGGCATAGAGGAAATTTCCGTTCTTGCCACTGCTGATGGCGAGACCGGTGTACACCGCTCCCTCTTTGGAGTTGTCCGCCGCGATCACCGCACTAGTGGGCACAACAGTGGGATTCCACCCGCTGATCGTCCCATCAAGTGTCGCGAAAATGAATAGCGCCGCCGCAGAAAGGCCATTTTGCTTCACGACGAAATCCTTTCCGCCATTAAAAACAATGCCCGACGGTGAACCAGTATTGCCGGCCACAGCCGGGATAGTGACCACGAGAGACTGGATGTTTCCCAAGCCGTCGTAGAGGGTCGACAAGCCAGTACCGTTGTCACTCACCCAGAACGGGCCCGTGCTCGAGCGAGCCAGTCCCCACGCGTTCACCAGGTTGGGGTCAGTGTTTGGCGCCTTGTTAGGAAGATTTTCCACCAGATTCGATAGCTGGTACTGTGCGGCGGCTGTTCCGGGAAGAACTGCGAGCCCCAATGCCAGCATCACCGCGAGAGAGAGGGTACGAACCGAAAAACGTCTCATGTCAACTTCTCCTTAACTTCGGAAGCCGCAACCGCGGAAACGCGTCTGCGGGGGGAAGGGCGTATTTCCCTTTGAATCTCCGAGAGTAAGGAGATGCTACGACGCCTTGGAAAGTTGAGTTGTCGGCGCGAAGTCACCGAATTGCAAAAATTTTACTGCAGGCGAATCCCTTTGTGTGTCAATCAGTTACGCAGTCGTCGAAGACATGACCGTCGCGGTGGTAGAGGATTTCGACTCCTTGCCGAGAAGCCCTCGCTGAAATACCCTATCAGCTGACCTATCTGGGGGACGAGAATTTATGCCGGAAACGAACGTCTACACCGATTTGAATGCACCGGAGTCAAATAAGAGAAGCATGGGCGAAGCCGTTCAGATTGCGGTTCTAGCCGTAATCATTCTTGTGTTCTTTGTCATCGCGGCCAGTAGCTGTGTGGGATTGCTGGTAAGCGCCATGCACCACTAGAGGGGCAACTGCGGCGACTGCTATCCGATGGCGCCGCGCCGTTTCGGAAAAATCTCTCCCATGCGCCGGATCTCCGCGCCGACCGCCTTCATCTTTTCTTCGATCTGCTCATAGCCCCGATCGATGTGGTAGACACGGTCGATGATGGTCTCTCCATCGGCGACCAGCGCCGCCAGCACCAGAGAGGCTGACGCCCGCAGGTCCGACGCGAGAACTGCCGCGGCACTAAGCGGGGTCTTCCCACGGACAATTGCACGCCTGCCTTCGATCCTGATATTCGCTCCCATGCGCACCATCTCCTGCGCGTGCATAAAGCGATTCTCGAAAATATTCTCCGTCACCACCGACGTGCCTTCGGCTTGTGTTGCCAAAGCCATATATTGCGCCTGCATGTCGGTGGGAAACCCAGGATATTCTTCCGTATTGATGTCTGCCGCCTTGAGCGGACCGTCGCCCATCACGCGGATCGAATCTGGACTAACCGCGAGTTTCACTCCCACTTCGCCGAGCTTTTGCAGCAACGATCCGAGATGTTTCGGTTCGCACCCACTGATCTTCAAGTCTCCGCCCGTAATGAGTCCCGCAATGATGAACGTCGCAGCCTCAATGCGGTCGGGAATGATGCGATGCTTGGCGCCATGAAGTTTCGCGACGCCTTTCACGCGAATGGTCGGAGTGCCAGCCCCTTCGATACGCGCTCCCATCGCGTTTAGTAGGTTGGCCAGGTCTTCAACTTCTGGCTCGCGAGCGCAATTTTGCATGACCGTCTCGCCGTCTGCGAGACTAGCCGCCATCAGCAGGTCTTCCGTGCCGGTTACAGTAATCTTGTCGAAAACAATCTCGGCTCCCTTCAGCCTGTCGGCTGAAGCTTCGACGTAGCCGTGCTCTTGCGTGATCTTCGCTCCCAAACGTTCGAGGCCTTTTATATGGAGATCGATGGGACGTGCGCCGATCGCGCAGCCGCCCGGCAACGAAACGCGAGCGCGGCCACAACGCGCCACTAGCGGCCCCAGGACCAGAGTCGAGGCACGCATGGTCTTGACCAATTCGTAGGAAGCCTCGGGGGAAGAAAGATTGCGGCAGGAAATCGTCGTGCGGTGGTGCGCGCGTCCGTATCCGAGTTCGACTTCGGCCCCCATCGCCGCCAGCAATTTCCGCGTGGTCTCAATGTCGCGGACCTGAGGAATGTTTTCCAGGATGACGGTGTCTTCCGTCAGCAAGGCAGCAGCCATTGCAGGAAGCGCCGCGTTCTTGGCACCGCTGACACGAACCGTGCCCAGCAGAGGATTTCCGCCGCGAATTACAAATTTGTCCATATCTGAATAGACCCTTGGAAATGCCGGAAAACCTGCACTTCTATTCTAGCGGGGAATTTCTGGAAGCGTCCCGAGATTCAGAAATCGATAGGCCACGTCCGCCCGGAATAGCTTCTAAGGCTGTTTTGCGAGCGCAATCGCCTTCCGCACATTGCCCAACGCAGACCGCAGGGCGCGCTGGGCCAGCGCCCGGTTCACTTTCGCTTTCAACATCACCAAGGCAACGGCAACACTGTTGCCCGACCTCCGCAGCGCCTGACGAGCATCATTCCTTTGTATTTTCGACCCTCTCTCGACGATCGCTACGGTTCGTTCGGCAAGCTTCTTGTTTCTGGGACGCACATTGACCATCAAGATTCCCATAGACGAATCCCAGTCGCACCATCGCCCCGGTGGAGAGCATATTCAAAACCATCTTCTGCGCCGTGCCCGCCTTCATGCGAGTCGAACCGGAAACCACCTCCGGTCCGACCTCTGCGACAATCGCCAAATCCGCAGCTTTCTCCAAAGGCGATTTGGGATTGCAAGTCACCGCGACGGTCTTCGCTCCCTGGCGGCGAGCGTACTGAACCGCTGCTATCGTGAAGGGCGTCCGGCCACTGGCGGCAATGCCGACGACAACATCGTTTTTCCCTGGTTTCTTCTTGGCGATCTCGCGCTCACCTAACTCTCGTGAGTCCTCGTTCGTCTCGACCGCTCCCGCCAACGCTTTTCTTCCACCCGCCATCACAAACTGCACGGCATCAGGACGAGTGCTGAAGGTTGGCGGACACTCCACCGCATCCAGCGCAGCAATGCGCCCACTGGTTCCGGCGCCAACATAGATCAACCGCCCGCCGCGACCAAGAACAGAAGCGATCCAGTCGATGGCCCTTGCGATTTGCGGCAAAGCCCGCTTCACCACACCGGCAACCTTCGAGTCTTCCGAGTTGATAATTCGCGCAATCTCGAGCGATGACTTCAAATCAAGATTCGCCGAAGCGCGGTTCCTCTGCTCGGTTTTGAGGCTGCTCAGATCGCCGGACTTTCGCTTCACCGCGACGCCTCCAGACCTTCGACCACAGCGTTATGAAACGCAGGCCGCACCTGCTTGATGGCTTGATTGCTGCAGTCGGGCCAGGTGCGGTTGGTCAGCAGTGTGACAGACAATTGGCGCTCCGGGTCAATCCACAAAGACGTTCCCGTATATCCCAGATGCCCGTAAGCATTCGCGGAGAAGTACTTGCCCGATTGCGAAGGCGACGAGGGAGTATCCCATCCCAATGCCCGCGATGTGCCTGGCGGAGAGTATTCGCGCCGCGTGAATAATGCCAGCGTCTCCGGGCGCACTATCGACTGTCCACCTTCGATCAACGCAGCGGCGAAGATGGCTACATCTGAGGCGGTCGAGAACAGACCCGCGTGTCCGGCCACGCCCCCCAGCACACTGGCGTTCTCATCTTGCACTTCCCCCTGAATCACGCGGTGGCGAAAAGCCTGATCATCGGCGGTCGGCGCTGCGACCTCGCGCCAGGCTTTCGGCGGATTAAACGCCGTCCGCGTCATGCCCAGCGGACCAAACACTTCACGCTGGCAGACGCGGTCTAGAGCTTCATCAGCAAGACGCTCAAGGGCCAGTCCCAACAGGATGAAGCCGATGTCGCTGTAGACGGCCTTGGTCCCCGGATCGGCCGCGAGAGGAACCGAAAATACCGCCTGCAACAATTCGTCTCTGGTCTTTGCCTTCAGAAAGAGCTTCTCGTAGGCCGGAAGCCCCGAAGAATGCGCGAGCAACTGGCGAAAACTGACGTCCCCGCGCCGTTCATCTTCTCCCGCAAACTCAGGCACGACGTTGAGCAGCGGCATCTCAAGATCGAGCAATCCTCTTTCGTAAAGAATCATCGCCATCGTGGTCGTCGCAATCGCCTTAGTCACCGACGCCAGATCGAACACGCTTTCCGTATTGACCAGAGGAGAGTCCGCAGCGTACGTGAAGCGGCCGAGCGCGTTCAACGCTACCAATCGGCCTTGATGCGTAATGGCAATCGATGCCGCCGGGAAGGCTCGCTGGGCGATGGCATCTTGCAGAACAGAAAACGCGCGCCGGAAGACCGCGTCCTGCTCTTCGTAAGCGGGAATCGGCAAGCGCACGGACATGCTGGTACCTGGGTTCAGCAAAGGCTCACAGAAAAGGCTCGAAGCTGGGTTATAGCAAACTTGCAGAGGCTGGTAAAGCCGCGCTCTTGGCACAAATGGCACTCCCCAAAGGTGCTTATTGAGGACCCCCGCTCTGGTTGTGTAAAGTCGGAGTATCCACGGACTCATCAAAGTGAAGCCTCTTTTGCATGCTCTCCATCTCCGTCTGATCGTGTCGCTGCTTCTGCTGATTTCTTCGGCGGCTGCGATTTCCAAGCGGTCCACCGCTACTGACGAGCGGCTCGGCGTAGTCGATGCCATCGTCAAAGACGCCATTCACGACGGGCAGATTCCGGGCGCCGTTGTCCTCATCTGGCACGAGGGTCAGGTCATCTATCGAAAAGCCTTCGGCAACCGAGCGCTCGAGCCGCGTAAAGAGACGATGACGCTCGACACCATCTTCGACATCGCTTCCCTCACCAAAGTTGTCGCCACCACGACCGCAGTGATGCAACTCGTAGAAGACGGCAAGATACGTGTGAACGAACCCGTCGCGAAATACCTGCCTGACTTCGCGCAGAGTGATAAGCAGGACATCACCGTCCGCCAATTACTGACACACTTCTCCGGCATCACGGAAGATCTGGATTTAACCAACCACTGGCAAGGCCGCGACACAGCGCTGAAGATGGCCTATGCCGAAAAACCGATCTTCCCGCCGGGCTCGAAGTTCCTATATAGCGATGTCAACTTCATCACGCTGGGCGCGCTAGTGGAGCATGTCTCTGGAACCACTCTCGACCAGTATTGCGACAAAAACATCTTCAAGCCATTGAAGATGACGCACACGCGTTTCGTCCCTCCGGCAACTTGGCGCGCAAAGATCGCGCCCACGCAATACGACGAAGACAACAAGATGCTGCGCGGCGTAGTCCACGATCCCACTGCCCGCCGAATGGGCGGCGTCGCTGGTCATGCGGGCCTGTTCTCAACGGCCGATGATCTTTCGAAATTTGCCCAGGCTCTGCTGTCGGGAAGCAGCGTATTGCCGCCGCTGATGGTCGAAAAGATGACTACACCTCAGCAGCCGCCGTCTGCACAAGTTTTGCGCGGCTTTGGCTGGGACATCGATTCGCCTTATTCCACCAACCGTGGCGATCTGCTGCCAGTCGGTTCCTTCGGACACACGGGCTTTACCGGAACCTCTTTGTGGATCGATCCGACCACGCGCACTTACATCATCATCCTCACCAACGCAGTCCATCCGCGTGGCGGGAATGCCATCGCCCTGCGATCGAAGATTGCGACTGCAGCCACTGCCGCGCTCAACCTGAGTCCCAGCGAGAAAGACGCGCTCCACTGGAAGAGCATCACCGGCTACAACGAGGCCGAAACCGCGGCTCGCCGCATGGCAGTGCGAAACGGATCTGTGCAGACCGGCATCGATGTCCTCGAAGCCCACAAGTTCGACGTCATCAATGGCGGAGACAAGAAAAAACACATCGGCCTTCTCACAAATCAAACCGGAGTCAACGCCCAGGGTCAGCGCACTATCGACGTACTTGCACACGCTCCCGGCGTGTCACTCGATGCTATTTTTAGCCCCGAGCACGGAGTCACCGGAACGCTCGACACCACCGATATCTCCAACTCGAAAGACGCTGTCACCGGCATCACGGTCTATAACCTCTATGGCGCGAAAGACTCCGCCCGACGCCCATCGATCGATGTCTTGAAAACCCTAGATGCCGTCGTCATCGACATTCAGGATGCCGGCGTCCGCTTCTACACCTACGAAACCACGCTGGGATATTTCCTCGAAGCCGCTGCCAAGGCTGGCATCGAAGTCATCGTTCTTGATCGCCCTGATCCCGTGACCGGTTCCTTCGTGCAAGGTCCGCTCTCCGATCCCGGGAGAGAGAACTTCAACGCTTACCATGCGGTTCCCGTACGCCACGGAATGACGATGGGCGAACTGGCTCAGATGTTCAACGCCGAACGCCACATCGACGCCAAGTTGAAAGTGATTCCCATGGAAGGCTGGATGCGCGGCGACTGGTTCGACTCCACCGGCCTTACTTGGATCAACCCGTCCCCCAACCTGCGCAGCCCGACCGCAGCCACGCTTTACCCTGGCGTCGGGCTCGTCGAAGGAACGAACATCTCCGTGGGCCGAGGCACCGATACGCCGTTCGAACTGTTGGGCGCCCCTTGGATCAACGGTCGCGAACTCGCCACCTATCTCAACGGCAGAAACATTTCCGGCGTCCGTTTCGTTCCCACGGAGTTCACTCCCACTGCCAGCAACTATTCCGGACAAAAATGTGGCGGGCTGAACTTCGTCTTGCTTGATCGCAACTCGCTTGATGCGCCTGAACTCGGAATCGAAATCGCCGCCGCTCTGCACAAGCTCTATCCAGACCAGTTTCATCTCGAAAAGATCGTCGACCTGTTGCTGAACCAGTCGGTCTACGACGCCCTCTCCAAAGGACAAGACCCACGCCGAATCGCGCAAGATTGGCAGGAATCGCTCGACAAGTTTATGCAACTCCGCCAAAAGTACCTGATTTACAAGTGATCGGGCCATTGTCCTTTTTCCCGTAAGACTCCGCCGCCTTACTTGCTAGAATATGGGCGCCATAAGGAGATCCCCAGGATGTCTGGCAATTCCAATCCAATTCCCTTTTACCGTTGCGCTGGACCCAATTGCGGAGTGCTCAAGCGCTCGAGCGATCGCTGGTGGCTGATGTGGACCTCATTCGGCGAATACAACCGGCCCGTGCTTTACCTGTGCGCGTGGGATGAGGACATCGCTCAGAAGGAAGGAACCCTGCACCTCTGCGGCGAGCTTTGCGCCCAGCGCCTGCAATCTCAGTTTATGGGCAACGTTCGCGAAACGCAGCTGCGCCGCAGCGGATCGTAGTTTCGAAGGGAATAACCATTCCGCCTCTCCGCCGCATCCTACCGACCATCCGTCAGTTGCGTTCAGGAGATATAGGCATGCGTCTCTTCACACTGTTCTTAGCAGTTTCTACGCTGGCGTTCGGTCAGGCAGCCGCGCCTGCGCCAAGCGCTTCGTCAACTCCAGTGGAGTTCAATATTCCCGCCGGAACCAAGGTCCCCCTGGCGCTCAAGCACGCCATCTCGACGAAGACGACCCACGAAGGCGATGCCGTCTACGCCGAAACCACCTTTCCCGTCGTCGCCAATGGGCGCGTGTTGATTCCTGCCGGAACCTACGTCCAGGGCCGCATCTCGCGAATCCAGCGCGCGGGACACATTAAGGGTCGCGCCGAAGTGCTCATGCACTTCACTACTCTGATTTATCCCAGCGGATACACCGTCATGCTGCCCGCTTCGGTCGAGAACGCTCCGGGCGTCGATAAGACTTCGGTAAAAGATCAGGAAGGAACCATTCAGGGCGATAGCCAGACCGGAGAGAAAGCTGGCACCGTGGCCAGCGCTGCAGGCACCGGGGCGGTTGTCGGGGGCTTGAGCCGCGGCGGGAAAGGCGCACTGGTTGGCGCGGGCATTGGCGGGGCCGTGGGCACTGCCATCGCTTTGCTCAGTCGCGGCAATGATGTGAAGCTCGACGCCGGAACTACGGTCGAAATGGTTATTCAGCGCGAGGTTCCGCTCGATGCAGCCCGTATTCCGCCGCCCGTCAAGTAAGTCCGATGCACCGTGGCCGGCGTGACGCCGACGCTACTTTAGCGAAAACATCGCATTGACGTGTGAAGTCACGGTCACGCTCTGCGGGGAAAATTCCTCCGTCGGAGCGGGAGCCGCCGCAGCCATTCCCTGGGCTGCCATCGTTCGCATCATCGGCTGCATCACGCGAACATTCTCAAACGTATCCACCGACGCATACGAGAGTTCGCCCACCGTGCGCCCGCTGGCCCGCGCGATTGCGTCCGCAGATGCCCGCGCCCGACGGTATGCATCCTCCACCGCCCTGCTTTTGGCCGCATCGATGTCTTCCAGCGTGTAACTGATCGACTGGTTCTCGCTGACATCAGTGTCCGCGAGCTGCGACAGAATCGGCGCCACCTTCGAGAAATCTTTCAGCTTCAAAGTCACATTTGCCGAAACTTTGTAGGCAATCACCTTATGCTTGGGATTTTTCCAGTCATACACCGGCTGCAGCGCCAGATAACCAATTTCCGCCGCCTTGGGATCGATGCCGTTCGCGCGCAGTATCCCGCGAATCTGTTCTGCATTCTTCGATGCGTGATCATAAGCCGCGCGCGAAGTGTCTTCTTGCGCCGCAACGTTAAACTGAATCACGGCGGTGTCGGGATTCGATTCAAACTTCCCATCCGCCCCGACAAACACCGAGTTTGGCTGCGCCGTCACCGCTGGATGTTCCTGCGCTACCGCAAGCGTTACCGTGACCAGCAACACCGAGAGCAAGATTGCCACATTGTTCATCGCCGTCTCCTGAAAAGAACAGCATGAATGTACACACTTCTGCTGCCTTTACTCAAGGAACGTTACAGCAAGAGAGAATTGCGGGAAAAGAGTAGCGCCAGAGTCTGCCCTGAACGCAGCCGAGGGATCCCAACGGCAAGAAAAAGGCCGCAACCAAGGTTGCGGCTTTTCTTAACCGTTTATGGATTTCTAGTGCCGGGGCCCGCCGTGCCCTCCATGGCCACCACGCCCTCCGCCTCCGCCCCCGCCCCCGCGACGACGGCGTCCGCCGCCACCGCCACCACCGGGACGTCCGCCGCGCCCGCCACGATCACCACCAGGCCCACGATCGCCGCTCGGACGCTCTGGAGCCGGACCCCCTACAGGAGCCGCGTCATCCCGATTGAAGTTCGGCTCGGGCTCATCCTCGAAATCCCCGCCACCTTCGATGGTCATGGCAGCCACCGGAGCTGCCGCGGGCTCGCTGCCGCCATCCGTCGGAGCGCTTTCGCCCCCACCCATCTTCGCGCGCTGCTCCTTCAAAATCGCCTTCCGCGATAGCCGGATGCGGTTACCTTCGACCGCCAGGACTTTCACCAGCACCTGGTCGCCTTCTTTCAACTCATCGCGAATATCTTTAATGCGGTGCTCAGCTACTTCGCTAATGTGCAACAGGCCATCGGTTCCCGGCAAAATTTCGACAAACGCTCCGAAATCCGCCAGCCGCGATACTGTGCCGAGGTAAGTCTTCCCGACCTCCGCCGTCGCCGTGATGTCGCCGATCATTTGCAGCGCCTTTGCCGCCGATGTCTCATCGCTTGAGGCCACATTGACCTTGCCGCTGTCATCGACATCGATCTTCACGCCGGTCTGATCGATGATGCTGCGAATCATCTTTCCACCGGGCCCAATCAGATCGCGAATCTTGTCAGTCGGGATCTGCAGGGTGTAGAAACGCGGTGCATAGGACGAGACCTTCCCACGCGGCTCTGCGAGCACCTCATTCATCTTCCCCAGGATGAACATCCGTCCGCGTTGTGCCTGCGCCAGCGCCTCGCGCATAATCTGCGCGGTGATGCCGCCAACTTTGATATCCATCTGCAGCGCGGTGATGCCATCTTTCGTTCCGGCAACTTTGAAGTCCATGTCGCCGTAGTGATCCTCCGCGCCCGCAATGTCGGTCAGGATGGCATACTGCTCGCCCTCCTTCACCAACCCCATCGCGACTCCGGCCACGGGAGCCTTCAGCGGTACGCCTGCATCCATCAACGCCAGCGCCGCTCCACAGACCGTCGCCATCGACGATGAACCGTTCGATTCGAGAATGTCCGACACCACGCGCATCGCGTAAGGCCAGGTGTCATCGCTCGGCAACACCGACGAAATCGCTCTTTCGGCCAATGCGCCGTGACCGATCTCGCGCCGGCCCGCACCGCGCAGGAACGCCACTTCTCCAACCGAGAACGGCGGGAAGTTGTAGTGCAGCATGAAGCGCTTCTTGGCTTCGCCCTCGAAGCCTTCGAGGCGCTGCATATCATCGGTCGTGCCCAGAGTGGTCGTGACCAGGGCTTGCGTCTCGCCGCGAGTAAAGATCGCCGAACCGTGGGTGCGCGGCAGAATGCCGACTTCCACCCAGATATCGCGGATCTGGTCGAACGCCCGTCCATCGGGACGCCGTTTCTGATTGATGACCTGCTCGCGGAAGATGCGCTCACGCAAAGTCTCGTAATACGATTTGAGCTTCGCCTGCGCTTCGTCGTCGTCTTCCGGAATCGCCGCCATCAACTCTTTCTTCAGCGCCTTCACCAACTCGTGGCTCTCGGCCTTCGGATGTTTCTGCGTATCCAACCGGTCCGAAAGGTCGGCTCCCACGCGCTTCTTCAAATCGTTGTAATACTTCTCATCGAACTCAGGCGGAGTGACTTCGCGCTTCTTCTTGCCAGCCTTCGCGCGCAGATCGTTAATCGCCGCGCAAATCTTCTTGATCTCGGTGTGGCCGAACTCAATCGCATCCACCACCGTCTCTTCCTTCACTTCTTTCGCGCCGGACTCAATCATCACGATGCCTTCGGCGGTGCCGACGACCATGATGTTCAGCAGGCTCTCGCGCATCTCGGTGTAGGTCGGATTTACCACAAACTGCCCATTCACCAATCCCACGCGCACCGCACCGATCGGGCCGTTGAACGGGATGTCGGAAATTGTGAGCGCAGCGGAGGCGCCATTGATGCCGCAAACGTCGGGGTCATTTTCCGTGTCCGCTGATAGCACAAACGCGATCACTTGGGTTTCGCACTTAAATCCATCAGGGAAAAGCGGCCGAATGGGACGATCGATCTGCCGGCTGGTCAGGATTTCGCGCTCGCTGGGACGCCCTTCGCGCTTGATAAAACCGCCGGGGATGCGTCCGCCAGCGTAGGTGTATTCGCGATAATCGACGGTCAGCGGGAAGAAATCGATACCTTCGCGGGGATCGGCGTTCGCGACAGCGGTGGCAAGAATGACGTTGTCTCCGATGCGCACGACTACCGAGCCGTGAGCCTGCTTCGCCAATTTTCCGGTTTCAAAGGAGATTTGTTTACCGCCGGAGAGTTCAACTGATACATCTTGTTTCATGATTTGTTTCCTTATGGGCAGGAGGGCACGCGCGCGCGTCCTGGGGAGATTGCACGTTGGATGAGCGAATGCCAGTAGCGATTTTCGTCGATGGCCGGAAACACACCGTCAAGCAGATTCCTTCGTTGGGCACTGCTGTCCCCATGGCAGCAAAAAGATGAGCCGGAAACACTACTTGCGGAGGCCGAGCTTCTGCACAACGCCTTTGTAGCGTTCGGAATCGTAGGTCTTGAGGTAGTCGAGCAGGCGACGCCGCTTGCTGACCAGCATGAGAAGGCCGCGGCGCGAGCCGTGATCTTTCTGGTGCGTTTTGAAGTGCTCCGTCAGTTGACCAATGCGCTCACTTAACAGCGCGATCTGGACTTCGGGACTGCCCGTATCCGTGGGATGCGTGGCGTAGTGGTCAATGAGGGACTTTTTTTGCTCTCTGGCTAGCACTAACCTGATGCACTCCTGTCTCTATGTTTTCAATTTATCTTCGTTACGCCAATCAGGGTAACACGTTGGCAAGGAAAGTGTAAAGAACGGCAGCCGCAAACGCGCCAATCGTCGGGTGCTTTGTACCTGGCGCTTTCTAGAAGGTGGGCGTAACCCCACCACACCTCTGGATCGTAACGACATCCTCGCAGCCGAACCACTATCTCAGCCTGCGGCGGCCGCAGCTTTCCGAGCAATGAGCAAAAATCCGCGAGTGGACGCCTCTTTTTGCAGGGCGTTCAGAGTAGCTCGTCCGCCGGTTTTGCCTGCCTTGACTTCGATCTCTCCCAAGGCAAGGCGCGCTTGCAGCGCGCAGGAAACGCATCCCAGTTTGTTCGCACGTTCCAACACCGCGCTTAAAGTTGTAATCGCTTCGCCCGTTTTGCCGGCTGCTGCCAGAACGAGTCCGGAGTGAATGGCGACATTCATCTGGATATGCACGTCCTGACTCTTTTGTGCGAGTTCCCTGTCCTTGGCCATGATCTGTTGGGCCTCAGCCAATTTGTTTTGCCCAAGCAAACTGCGGATCAAGGTTCCCAGCGCGTACGGTTCCTCGTCGAGCGATCCCAGTCCCGAGAGCCCGTCGGCAGCCTGACGGGCCAACGGCTCGGCATCCGCAGCGCGGCCATCTTCCACCGCTGTCTCGGCCAGTAAGAACTTGCAATAAGCAACGTCCTCCTGCTGCTGATTCCCTTCGCTAAGTTTGAGCAATTCTTCCTGCAGGCGACGGGCTCCCGCCAAGTCTCCCCGTTTCATCTGTAATTCACTTCTCGCCATCTGGATGGAGGGCACCTGGCCCTTGAAGTTCTGCTCCGCGACCGCCAGGCTCTCGTCATATTTGGCTTGAGCATCTTTCAGGTCGCCGCGAATCGTACTCAAATCGGCCAGATCAAGAAGGATCGACGACATCAAAGATCTTGGCCCGGCGGTTTTCGCAAGTCCCAGAGATTCGTTTAAGCTGGCTTCGGCTTGCTGATAGTTCCCCAGTTGCTTCATCAGCCCTCCGCGATGCCAGAGGGCGTTACTGAGCTTGGTTTTCGCGTCGATTCGGCGATACGTTGCTACTACTTGCTCGTTAAGAGGTTCGGCTCCTTTCAGGTTACCGTCCTCTTGTTTCAACCGAGCGATCATTTGCAATGCGCGCGCCGCAAAGGCTTCGTCTCCGATTTCCTCCAGCGTGGCCAGGGCGGAGCGGAACTGGCCAGCAGCGCCTTCGCGATCGCCCGTGTTCATCAGGAGCACGCCGCTCTGGATCTGCAGCCGGGCGGCGCCGTCCCTGCTACCGGCGGCTTCGTACAGTTGCCGTGCCTGGTTGCCAAAAGGGAGTGCGCCGGCATGATCTCCCTGTTGCTCGTGAACGCTCATCTGCAATGAGAGCGCAGCCGCGGCAGTGAGGCGGTCGCCCAACAGTAGCGCTCGTTTGCTGGCACGTTCCGCGGCGGCGCGTGCGCGCTTCGGGTCGCCGGTGAGGTCGGCGGCAAGCGCTTCATTCAGATCGATGCGTGGGTCGGCGCTCATTGGAGATTGCAACTTGCGTAACTCGTCAAGCGTTCGGAACGCGTCAGGGGCATTGCCTGCACCCATCTGCGCGCTCGCGAGGCCCAGGCCGTACTCCAAGTTGTCAGGAAAGAAATTGAACAAGCTGCTGTAGGTCTTGACCGCCTCTTCGTGCTCGCCGTTCATCTCGTGAGCGCGGGCCTGAATCTCCAGCCGATCCTCACGTGCCAGACTGCCGGAAAGCTCAGCCGCTCTTTGTATCTCTTCTTTTGCCTTAGCTGCATATCCAAGCGTCTCCCATGCCGAGCTGAGAGCAACGTGACTGGGGGCGTAGCCGGGTTCCTCCGAGATCGCCTTCAACAAAGCATCGCGCGCACCGAGCGCATCAAAGGCGCGCAGGCGGGCTAAGCCATCGGCGTAAAGTTGAGCGGCTTTGGGATTCGCCGGATGCGAGGCAGCGAGCGTGGCCACGTCGGCGGACGAGATCGATCCCGCACCGCATTTTTCGCGTAAGTCGGAACCCAGCCGATTTACAAGCGCGAAAATCTCCGTCTCGGTCCCGGTTTCGGAAATCGTGGCAAGTGTTTCGCCCTGCGAGGTGTCCTGCACCCGCAGATCGACCCGCAACTGGCCGTTTATGTCGAGGTACGAGCCCAGCACGACCAGGTCAGTGCCAAGAAGTTTGTGCACCTTGCTCAGAGAGTCTTCTCCCATGCTGTCGGCGTCGGGCAGGGAGAGGTCCGCCTTCACCCGAGAGACGGTCTCCCCCGGGATGGTACGCAGTTGTTCCCCGGCGCTCAACTCGGTCGTGAGCATCTCTCCGAGCGCTGTGGAGAGCCAATTTTGTTGTGGCTGGGTGGAAAGATTCTTGAAGCCAAGCACGGCCACGGAGCGCCGCGCCCTCACCGGGCCACTCACAGGTTCGATTGGCCGATTTTTTCCGAAGCGATAGGCTACGCCGAGAGCCAAGCCGGTGACGACCAAAGCGATGGCGGCGATCCAATACCGTCGCGAAGTCCGCCGGGGCTTTGCGAGAGGGCGCTTGCCTGCGGTAAGCCGCTCGAGATCCATCTCCATTTCACGGACCGTCTGGTAGCGGTGTGCGGGATCCTTATCGAGCGCTTTCAGGATGATGTTTTCCATCCCTGGTGAGATCTGATGATTGAGGGAGCTCGGCTGCGGCGGTTGATGATTGAGGATGCCGTCGATCAGGATCGGCCCGGTCTCTTCCGGAAAAGGACGCTTGCCCGTCGCCATCTCATACAACACCACGCCCGTCGCCCAAATATCGCTACACGCGTGGGCCGCTTGGCCGCGCAGCTGCTCCGGAGCCATGTAAGGAAGCGTTCCAGCCGTGGTGGGAAGGTCGCGGGTCAACGTGACAGCGATATTCGGGTCATCGTGCTGCGGTATCAGTTGCGCCAGTCCGAAATCAAGGATCTTCAGGCGATGATCAGGCGTGATCCGGATGTTGCCAGGTTTAAGATCGCGATGCACGATGCCCTGCTCGTGTGCTGCAGCCAATCCTTGGGTGAGTTGGACACCGAGCTCAATTACCTCTTCCGGAGGAAGTGGTCCACCGCTGAGCTTGGTGTCAAGGGTGACGCCCGAAATTAGTTCCGTGACTAGAAAATCGGTGTCGTTTTCGTTCCCGAATTCAAAGATAGTAGCGATGTTGGGATGATTCAGTTTGGCGAGAGAAAGGGCTTCCTTGCGAAACCGCCGGCGCGCAGACTCGTCCGAAAGCATTCCATGGCGTAGGACCTTGATGGCTACATCGCGCTCCAGTTGCTCGTCGTGCGCGCGGTAGACAACGCCCATACCACCGGCGCCAATGCTCTCCAAAATCCGATAATGCGATAAGGTCTTGGGGACCACGGTTGAAAGGATGTTATAAGCCGCTGGTGGGAGGGTCAACCGGGGAAAGGGGCCGCTTTGGAGCGGAAAAGATCGTGCGACCGAACGGGACTGATCGAGTGTCACAGAGCGTCAGGTGGCAGACGGAGCAAAGGCAGGACAGACGAGACATTCCCCGAAAGTGCCTTCTAAACATCGAAAAGGCCCTGCTCGCGCAGGGCCTTCTCGTGTTTCCGAACTGCAGCTGAACCTAGGGGATTGGAACGGTGGCGAAATCCACGTCTTGCACGTGAACTCCTCCGACCGTGCGCGTGCCGTCGGTCCAGGTGATGAACGCGTTGCCGTTCTGGGTGGTGTCGTAGTCGTAGTCACCCGCGTAGCAGTTCACGACCGAAGGATCGTTCTGCGTCGGCTGCGTGATAACTCCGCTGACAGCCTTCGGACCGCCGAAGGTGGTGCCGTTATCTTTCGACTGGCGAAGAACACGCTCGTAGGCGCATCCCGGATCGCTGGTCGTCGTGCATTTCGTGGTGGCCTTGCGACGGTCATACCAGGAAGCCGTGACTCCGCCAGCAGCATCCGCCGACAACGAGGGCATCCACTGCGTTTTGAACGCCGCGTCCGCCGTGCCGTTGAGCTTCTTGCCTACCGACCAGGTCACGCCGTTGTCGGTCGACTTGGTGTAGAAGATGTCGCCAGGGTCGCCATTGGTTCCCAGACCGGCGTAAACATAATGCACGACGCCGTTCGGTCCAACAGCGGGCTCTCCCCATCCCATGTGGCGGATGATCGGATTGACCTGAGCAAAGTACGAGTTGCTGCTGCAGAGTGCATCACAGATCGGCTTGTAGCTAGCGCCCATGGTAGCAGTTGTCCAAGTAATGCCACCGTCGAGCGATTTGTACATCAGGTTGGTGCGGTTCGCGCATCCACCGCCGCCTTCGTTCATGCCAGCGATGAAAACGGTGCTGTTGGCGCCTTCGTAGCGGGTTGCGCCCGCCGGCGAACCGGTGATCTGTACGTCGCGAATGAAGGTTGAGCCATTGTTAACAATCACTGGCTTGCTCCACTTCACGCCGTCATCGGAGCTAACCACGCCAAGAGCGCCTTGGCCGATGGTGAAATCGTTGTACGAGACATACATCCGGCCGTAGGTTCCGCTGGTGGGCTCGTTGTCAACCCACATAGACTCGCGGTCGTCACTGGCGCCGTTGTGTGCACAAGCCGAGACGGCCCAGGTCGTGCCGTCGCTTGAGCTCCAGGTGCCAACGCCGAAACCGCCGCAACTGGTGACCAAGTCGCCGGCAAAGAACTTGCCGAGCTTGGCGTTGTAAATCACGATGGGATCGCCGAAGTTCGAGCCGTGTCCAGATGCAAATGGTGGCGGAGAGAGTTCGGTGAAGGTTGCGCCGCCATCATTTGAGACCGACGTGCCTGAGTACTGACCCACATTGTGGTCGTTGTAGTTGACCACGATGTTCAGAGGGTTGGTAACGTTGGCGTACACCATGTTTTCGCTTTTGGTGCAAGCGCTGGCGCTGGTGCAGGCACGGTTGGAGACCTGGATATTCGGCGGCATGAGCGGGAGATTAGCGGTCTTTCCCGGTTGTCCGCCTTGAGCGAGTCCGCATTCAATCAGGACTTTTCCAGCGCCGAGGTTCTCTTGCTTCTGAATTCCCAGTGCCTGAATTTGTGAACAATCGATTCCCACTGACGTCATCTGAGCTACTGCCGGCGTCGGTTGGACCGCGAACGCTACCAGCAACAGGACTGGAAGCGCAAGGTAACTAAGTGTTGTACGTCCGTCGCACATCTTCATTGCGTAACCTCTTTTTTCGATTGTTACTGATTTCCCGAGCTCGAAGGTGCGCCGGACATGCGCCGCTGCTCCGTCGGCTCCGTCGACACCGCACTGCCCTTACCGAAGTACTGCTCATCCATCCAAATACCCGTCTTTTTTCTTAGTCCGTCTAATTCTTTTTCCATCTTCTCGCCTTGCACGAGCTTGCCGACCAGAGCACTCACATCTGACAGTGGCTGGCGATCGCGCCCCGCCAGATACACCAAAATGAGGTGGTCGGGAGTGTCCTCGGCTTGTACCCATTGACCCACCTTCATAGTGAAGGCAGCCTTGTCGAGGCTTCCCGGAAGTTGGCCGCGGATAAAGGGCAGAGGCTGATCATCCACGATGCCTTGATCGCTTCCCTTAAATACTTCCGCCAATTTGATCGAGTCGCCTCCCGAAGCCGAGGACTGCAGGATGGCGGCGGCGCGCGCCTTGGCGTCGTCCGAAGAAAGCCCGTGGGTATTCTTCGAGCCGTTGCCGACTTTCCAGATGAAGAGCCTGCGGACTTGCACACGGTCGAAGTCCGACAGATGCGCCTTGTAATAAGCTTCGCGTTCCTCCGGAGTGGACTTGTTCTTATCGAGTAGCCGGGTGAACTCGGCGTCAGAAAGAATCTGCAGGCGGGCGACTGCAAGCTTCTGGCGAATCTCGGGCGTGGAGTCCAAATGGTTGGCCGCCGCCATTTGCGAGAGCATCAACACCGAAGCGTAGTCATTGCCCAGGCGACGGCGATCTTTCTCGTTGGCCTCGCCTTTGTCAGGATCGCCTTGCGGCTCGATGTCGCCGATAGTCGATTCGAACTCCGACTCCTTTATGGGCACGCCTCCAACCTTCATGACCACGCGGTCCGAAGAAGGCGTCGCCTTTTTGACTGTCGAGGAAGCTGGAACCGATTTGCTGTCGGCGTCCTGGGTGCGAGCCTGTTGCGCACAACCCAAGCCAAGGATGAAAACCAGGAGGATGGAACGGTAGAAAGCGCTGCGCACACTAATCAAAAGCGGGTCTCCCATGCAACCAACATATTTTCAGGTTAAAACTCGCCGCCTTCAGCTCATGTCAGACTCTCGACCGACGAGCGTCGGTGAGAACGACGGATCGGGAGGACAGCGACTACGATTTGCGACGTACTATCGCGCCCCGTATTCAGCGGCCAAGCGTAGTCGATGACGCGTCGCGTGTCAACGTGCAAAATGTTTATCATCAGTGCTTTAGCCTCAGAGAAGAAAGTCTCAACAAACAGCAGCCTCGCGGGTTCCCTGTCTCGCTCCCTTCGAAACATAGACCTCAACATCCCCAAATCGCTGAGGTGGTCTTGCGAAACTGGCACCGTTGCCTAGACAAAGGCGCCATGCTTCCCAATCCTCCTGTCCACGGATTGCTGTCTGCACACCGACACTTCTCTCTTAATCACGACGCTCTGTGATAAGCGTGCCGGGCGATAATCCTCCTACCTCAATCTGCTCAATGGCTTCCCGATTCCCATAGAATTACTTATAGCTATAATATTTTCCACAAGTGTTCCATGTGGAACATTACGTCGATTGGCGCGTGACTTACGTAACCGTCCACTCCGTAGGCAGAAAGCGCGGCATTGGTTATGGTAAGAGTGCAGGCTCCAACCGATGACGTCTTCTTCTCCCAAGAGTGCCCGCTCGAAAGATGGCCGCGCCTACCAGCGCCGCACTCCGCGCTTCCGCACCGACTTGCCGCTGATTGTGCGCGTGCTTGGCGAAGGCGGATACGTCCGCGTCCACGGACGCTGCACCGAAATTTCCGACGCAGGTCTCGGCGCCGTCACCAGCGCCGAGTTAACCAGCGGAGAGATCGTCTCGTTGGAACTGCCGCTTCCGGGCGGAGACGACATGGATCTCCGCGCTGTTGTGCGCCACCGCATGGGATTCCTTCACGGTTTCGAGTTCATCAGCCTGCTGCCCGCGCAAGCCGATCGTCTTCGCGAATTCTGTCGCAGCCTCACCGAAGACGCCTGATCCATTGCACGACACCCAACGGTAACCTCTTAAGCGCTCACGAAATCGGTATAGTGGTAAGAGATTTATGACCATCCGTTGTCCTGAGTGCGGTTATGAAAACCGCGACATGTACCGCTTCTGCGGGATGTGCGGAGCTACGCTCCGTAGAGAGCCAGTCATTGCTCCGCCCAGCGCGACCGAACCTGCGCCGGTGGCGCCGGAACCCGAACCGGTGGAAGCACCCAGCCTTTCGCCTCCAGCAGCAACCGCGCCCGCTCCGCCGGCGAGCCTCGACTACTTGCTGGAAGAGGAATCTCCGAAAAGCCACGGGAAACTTTACTTGACGCTCGCCTTGCTGGTCATTGCGGCAGGAGTCATTGCATGGCATTGGGAAAGCGACCAGCGCACATCTGCAGAACCGGCAGCGACTTCGACGCCAGCGGCTTCCACGACGACCGCGACGACGCAAACGCCCGCGCCGGTGCCAAATAACCCACCTCCTTCGAAGCCGGAAGATGCAGTTACGCCGGACCCTTCCGATTCAGCGAAGCCTGTCCCTGCTCCGCCGGTGGTTACGCAGGAAAGCGCTCCGGCGACGAAGCCGGCTGAAGAGGCGGAGGCAAAGCCTCAGGAGCAAAGCCCAACTCCGCCCGCAAGCACTGACACACAGGCGGATTCGTCGTCGACTGCAGACGCAAGTCAACCTGCCTCTGTTGTTGTTCCGCCGACGCCTGGGCCAAAACCGAAGCCTGATCCGAAAGTGCCAACGCCTTCCGCGCCGGTTCTGAAAGGCGATGACAAGTTAGTCGCGGATGGTGAGAAATACCTTTACGGCAATGGAGTTCCGGAAGATTGCGCTCTGGCGCAGAAGAATCTGAAAGCGGCCGCGGCACATTCGAACGCGCGCGCGCTCACGCTGATGGGCGCGATGTATGCTACGGGACACTGCGTGGATCGGGATCTGCCCAGCGCTTATCGCTGGTTCGCTAAGGCTCTACACCAGGATCCTTCGAACGCGAGAGTGCAGCAGGATCTTGAAATCTTGTGGAAGCAAATGACTCCGGGCGAGCGGCAGTTGGCGACCAAGACCGGAGGCTAGCGTCGAGGCTTTCGAAAAAAACCCTGCGGCGAAGGGCACACCGCCAGGATGCCACTAACACCATTCGCCTCGTGGCAACACTCATTCCGAAACTTTATCCAGCAACCCTGGCGTTCCTCCCCCATTGCTTGTGACGAACGCTGGGTTGCTGGTATGTTGACGCGTCGGCCGGCAGCGGCCCGGCCCATGTCCATCAGTACGCTCAAATCGCGGTAACAGATTGGTATCGGTGGAGAGTTACCTCGGGATGCAATCCGCAGGGTTGCAGTGGGCGTACTCAGAAAGGAAGAGAATCCGCTTGGCCAGCGCTGAGTTCAAAGGGGGTACGACCGACGTGGAAGTAGTGTCGGCGATACGCTCGGGCGATGAGAGCGCGATGGCCTATTTATACGATAAGTATTCCTCCATCGTATATTCGGTCGCGTTGCGGGTGCTGGCGGATACGGGCGCGGCGGAAGACGTGCTCCAGGAAGTATTCATGCAGCTCTGGCGGAATCCTGGGGCGTTCGATGCCAGCCGGGGGGACCTCGCGCCGTGGCTGGCGGTTATCGCCCGCAACCGCGCGATCGATTCCCTTCGCAGACGGCAGCCCGAGACTGACATTGAGGATGTCATCGTTTCCGTCGAACCAGATATGGCGGGCGATGCCGAGCGTTCGCGGGCCATGGAAAAAGTGAGAAGCACGTTGGGATCGATGCCCCCGCCGCAGCGCAGCGTTTTAGAGATGGCGTATTTTGAAGGGCTGACGCACACCGAGATTGCAGAGAAAACCGGCGAGCCACTGGGAACCGTGAAGACAAGAATTCGCGCGGGCCTGATGGCCTTGCGCAAAGCATTTGCATGAGCGCACACGAACAATTCGCGGATGATCTCGCACTGTACGCGTTAGGCGCGTTGCAGGGAGACGAGCGGGCGTCCCTCGAGAAGCATCTCGAGAGCTGTGCCGACTGCCGTCGCGAGCTCGACCAGTTGCGCGGAGACATGGCGCTGATGGCTATGTCGGCGGCGGGTCCAAAGCCTCCGCAACGTTCGAAGCAGCGGCTGATGAGCGCGATTGCGAAAGAACCGCAGCGGAGCGAACTGCCGCAATCCCGCGGATGGTGGTCGTGGATCCCCTGGGCTATCGCCGCAGCCGCGGCCGTGGGCGTGGTATTCCTGCTTTTGCAGAACACCCAGTTGGAAGAAGACTTGGTCGAAGCGAAGAGCCAGTTGTCCTCTTCGCAAAACGAATTACAGCAGGCTAAGGAAGTGGTCTCGACTTTGACTGCGTCCGATGCGATGCGAGTAACACTGGTGGCCGCGAAGACGCCCCCGCAGCCGCAGGGCAAAGCGATCTATTTGAAAGACCGATCGAGCCTGATTTTCCTTGCGAACAACCTGCCGGCGCTGCCTTCGCAGAAGGCGTATGAGTTGTGGTTGATTCCGAAGACGGGAAATCCCATTGCTGCGGGAGTCTTCAAGCCCGATGCTCACGGCAGCGCTACCGTCGTAAATCCGTCGCTGCCTGCGGGGGTCGAGGCGAAGGCGTTCGCGATTACGGTTGAGCCAGAGAGCGGATCGACAGCACCGACGATGCCGATTGTGATGGTAGGGGCTGGGGAGTAAAACGGAGTGTGATGCTTGCGAAAACGAACCATCGTGCTCGCGCTCATCATCGCCGCTATCTCGTATTTCGTATTCGTCGCTCTCGTCCCTGAGTACATGATTGTGGGCGTTCATTTTCACTGGCCGTGGGCTAAATAGGAACAGGCGGGGACGCCCCTCTTCCACCGCTGGCGTTCTCATGGCCGGCGGGACGCCGGCGCTACTTTCGCCGCTAAGGGGCCAGGCGGGCGAGGGCGCCCGCCCCACGCAATTCTTTTATCCTTCCATCGTGGAAACGTCTCCTGCATCTTTGCCCGTTTCTTTGGCTTTGAGGAAGCGGCGGAGAATTTTCCCGGAGCGCGTCTTGGGCAACGATGTCACGAACTCAAGAGCTGACGGCGTTGCGATCGGGCCCAGTTCCCTTCTTACGTGCTCGATCAATGCAGCAGCCAGTGCGTCGGAGGGAACATGCTCGGCGCGAATTTGGACGAAGACTTTAATGGTCTCGCCTTTCAGCGGATCAGGCACACCGATGGCTGCGGCTTCGGCTACGGCGGGATGCGAGACGAGAGCGCTTTCTACTTCTGCGGTTCCGATGCGGTGTCCGGCAACATTGAGCACATCGTCGGCGCGGCCGAGGACGGAGATGTATCCATCTTTGTCTTTCACCGCGACATCTCCCGTGACATAGAGGCCGGGAATCTGCTGCCAGTCGCGCTCATACCGCGCGGGATTGCGCCACACCGTCCGCAGCATGCATGGATAGGGACGCGTCAAGACCAGTCGTCCCCCAACACCCGGCGGATTGGGATGACCATCTTCATCCACGACATCGGCTTCGCAGCCCGGCAATGGGACGCCGGCCTTGCCCGGCCGCATCGCCATCGACGGAGGCGTGCCGAGCGCGGGTCCACCCAATTCCGTTTGCCACCAGTTGTCGACGACGTATCCCCACTTGCCATCGCCCGCGAGATAGGTTTGCGCCCAGCGCCAGGCTTCGGGATTCAGTGGCTCGCCAGCGCAGGCGATAAGGCGCAGCGAAGTCAGATCGTACTGTTGAGGATATTTTTCTCCATAGCGCATGAACATGCGCAGAGCCGTGGGTGCGGTGAACATCTTGGTCACGCCGTAACGCTCGACAATCTCCCACGCAGTGCCGGGATTGGGGAAGTCGATGGCACCTTCGCGGAACATCGTTGTGGCTCCCGCGCAGAGCGGCGCGTAGACGATATAGGAGTGGCCGACGATCCATCCAATGTCGGAGGTACACCAGAAGATGTCCTGATCGCCTACGTCGTAGAACGTTTCGAGATAGTAAGTCGTTGCGACCATGTAGCCGCCGTGCACGTGAACGACTCCTTTGGGCTTGCCCGTAGAGCCTGAGGTGTAGAGCAAAAAGAGCGGATCTTCGGCATCCATGGGCTCGGCGGGACAGTCGGCGGGGAACTTCATCAGCTCGTTGAAATCGATTTCGCGCTCGCCGCTAATTTCAGCAGCACGGCGCGAGTAGACGACCACCCTCTCGACAAACTCGAGGCCGTCGAGAGCTTCGTCAACGATCGGCTTGAGGGCGACGGTTTTGCCGCGCCGGAATCCGACGTCACCGGCAATGACAATTTTGGCCTGCGCGTCTTCGATGCGATCGCGCAATGCGGTGTGTCCGAGGCCCGCGTAGACGACAGAGTGAATGGCACCGATGCGGGCACAAGCCAGCATGGCGATCGCGCCTTCTACAGTGAGCGGCATATAGATCACCACGCGGTCGCCTTTTCTTACGCCCAATGACTTGAGACCGTTCGCGAAGCGACAGACCATGCGGTAGAGCTGTCCGTATGTGACGATGCGCTCGGTGCCGTCTTCGCCGAGCCAGATGTAGGCGGCGCGATTGCGGCGATCGGAATTGGCGTGGCGATCGAGAGCGTTGACGGTGATGTTGGTCTTGCCACCGACGAACCACTGGTGATGAACGCCATCCCAGTCGAGCACTCTCTCCCACGGCCGCGACCAGACAAACTTCTTCGCGTAATCGCCCCAGAAGGCTTCCGGATCACGAATGGACCGCTGATAGTCTTCGGCGAATTCTTGTTGGCGGCAGTTGGAAGCGACGATAGCGGGGGACGCGTACTCTTCGTCGATTGCCAGCAGGTTGGAGATTTTCTGGTCGGTGACAGCGGGGCTGCTCATCGGGGATCTCCTCTCGCATGCTTCCGGGCACGCGGTTGAACGGGTGTTCGGATTGTGAATTCCCGGTGACCAAGATGCAGTGACGAGAATCACGCCGGCGTGTGTCATCGGCTCACAGTCCGGGCGGCGAAGATGCCGGGAAATCAAGCCTCGCGGGTACCGAGAGCCAGAGACGCCAGCGAGTCGGGGCATGGCGCGAAGGGCCCCTGGTTTTTCGCGATGCGAAAATCTCTCATCGTGCGTTGCACATTCGCGGAGCGCGTATATAATGACTGCCGCCGCTCTGGGACCAGTAAGGAGATCTCGGGGATCAAGAAAAGAACGAGACTCGATTAGAGGAGATACTCATGCAAGGGCGTGCACCCGTCATCCTTCTGGAATTCAACGAACTTACACCTTCTCTGATGGACCGCTTCAGCGCTCAAGGGAAGCTTCCGAACTTCAGTGCCTTGCGCAACCGCTCGCAAGTCTATACGAGTCACGCCGACGAAGAAGCTCCCTTTCTCGAACCCTGGATCCAGTGGGTAAACGTCCATACGGGACTGAACTATGCCGAGCACGGCATCTTCTCTCTGTCAGAGGGTCACAAGCTGCGACAAAAAGCCATCTGGGACCTGGCTTCTGACGAGGGACTGTCGGTGTGGATTTGCGCAAGTATGAACATGCGGTACGAGCCGGCAATCAAGGGCTACATGCTGCCCGATCCCTGGGCAACGGATGTAACTCCTCATCCCGAAGCGTTGCAACCCTACTTCCGCTTTGTCCAGCAGAATGTGCTGGAATACACGCGGGATCGTGTTCCGCTCACCCGGTCGGACTACCGGAAATTCCTTACCTTCATGGTCCAACACGGTATCTCTCTGCACACAGTCCGCACCATCGTGCGGCAACTGACGTCGGAGAAAACCAGCGGAATGGGCCGCTGGCGGCGCGCCTTTATCCTGGACGAACTGCAATTCGACCTTTTCGCGGCAATTTACCGGCGCCTTCGCCCCAGTTTGTCGACATTTTTCCTCAACAGCACGGCGCACATGCAGCACATGTATTGGCGCGATATGGAACCGGAATTGTTCAAGGTGCCTCCGAGCGATCCATCGGGGCAGTATAGTTCGTCGATTCTGCTGGGGTACCAGAAGATGGATCAGTTGCTGGGGCGCATGTTGAAGTTAGTCGGGAACGATGCCATCGTAATTCTGGCAACGGCCCTCAGCCAGCAACCCTGTGTGGTCTACGAGGATGCTGGTGGGAAACACGGCTACCGTCCGAAAGATTTCGCCACGCTGATGGCGTTCGCCGGAGTAAGTTGCCCCTACCGGGTTGCGCCAGTGATGGCAGAACAATTCTGGCTTCATGCCAACAGCGACGTCGAGGCGAGAGAAATAGAAAGCAAGCTCTCAGCGCTGAAGGTGGGAGACAAGCGGGGCATGGAAACGCGCCGCGATGGTAACGCCGTCTTCGTCGCGTGTCCGATCAAGAAAGCGCTTGACCGGACCGCAGTCCTTGAAATTTCGGGTACCGATTCCCGGACGCCGTTCTTTGAGATGTTTTACGAGGTAGAAGGGCGGAAGAGCGGTATGCATCATCCCGACGGAATTCTGTGGATACGCGATCCCCGTCGTCTGCCGTGCGTGCACGACGAGAAAGTGCCGCTTACCAGCATCGCGCCTACGATCCTGGAACTGCTCGGGGTCCGTCAGCCAGAGTACATGAGGGACATTTCTTTGTTTTCGCGCGTTCCCGAAAGCCCCGCTCTTCGGGCCACGGGATAGGCGGTAGACTCAAACTTCGTCGCTTTCTTTCAGTTTCGCGATAACACCGAAATCTTCGAGGGTGGTGGTGTCGCCTTTCACATCGCCGCTTGTCGCTAGTTCGCGTAGCAGGCGGCGCATGATTTTGCCGCTCCTGGTTTTGGGGAGCATGTCGGTAAAGCGAATGTCATCAGGCTTGGCAAGGGAGCCGATTTCTTTCGCGACCCAGCGGCGCAATTCTTCTTTCAGTTCGGGTGTCGGCTTTCTTCCCTGCTCTAGCGTCACGAACGCAGAGATCGCCTGGCCTTTGAGTTCATCGGGACGCCCCACGACTGCGGCTTCGGCTACGGCCTCGTGCGAAACCAACGCCGACTCTACTTCCATGGTGCTCAGCCGATGACCCGAGACGTTGAGCACGTCATCGACGCGACCCATGATCCAGAAGTAGCCCTCTTTGTCTTTACGCGCGCCGTCACCAGTGAAATAAGCACCAGGAATTTGCGACCAGTATTGGCGGACGTAGCGATCGGGATCTCCGTAGACGGTGCGTAACATGCCGGGCCAGGGTTGACGAATGATGAGGAAGCCGCCCGAGCCGTCGGGTACAGGATTGCCTTCCATGGTGACGATTTCGGGAACCACACCGGGGATTGGTCGCGTCGCCGAACCGGGCTTGGTGGCTATGGCGCCGGGAATGGGGGCAATCATGATGTGTCCGGTTTCGGTTTGCCACCAGGTGTCGACGATGGGACATTTGTCATGGCCGATGACTTCCCGATACCACATCCAGGCCTCGGGGTTGATCGGCTCACCCACGGTTCCCAGCAGCCGCAGGCTCGACATTTTATGTTTCTTCGGCCACTCGTCGCCCCACTTGATAAACGTGCGAATCGCCGTGGGCGCGGTATAGAAGATGTTGACTTGGTGGCGGTCGATGATGTCCCAGAAGCGATCGGGCTGGGGGAAGTTCGGCGCGCCTTCGTACATCAGGCTGGTCGCGCCATTCTGCAGCGGGCCGTAGACGATGTAGCTGTGTCCGGTGACCCATCCGATATCGGCGGTACACCAGTAGGTATCTTCTTCTTTCAAGTCGAAGACCCATTTCGTCGTGAGATAGGTTCCAACCGAGTAGCCGCCGGTCGTATGCACAACGCCCTTCGGCTTTCCTGTTGTCCCTGAGGTGTAAAGAATGTAGAGCGGATGCTCGGAGTCGAGTGGTTCGGCGGGACATTCGTCGGAGGCAGTGGCCATGAGGTCGTGCCACCAGTGATCGCGCCCGGCTTTCAGTTCGATTTGGCCTCCGGTGCGTTTGTAGACGACGACATGTTTCACGGAAGGACAGGACTTGAGCGCTTCTTCCACTGCGGGAAATAGCTTTACTTCCGAACCGCGACGGTACGATCCATCTTGCGTAACGACGGCGACGGCTTGCGAGTCATGGATGCGATCGATAAGCGCGTTGGAAGAGAATCCGCCGAAGACGATGGTGTGCGGCGCGCCGATGCGGGCGCAGGCCAGCATGGCGATGGGAAGTTCGGGCGTCATGCCCATGTAGATAGCAACCCTGTCACCTTTCTTGACACCGAGCGATTTGAGAACGTTGGCGAACTTCTGCACTTCGCGATGAAGTTGCTGGTAGGTATAGGTGCGAACCTCGCCGGGTTCACTCTCCCAGATAAGCGCAGCTTTATTCTTGCGCCAGGTCTGCACATGGCGATCGAGACAGTTGTAGGAGAGATTGATCTGTCCGCCGACGAACCATTTGGCCCACGGGCAATTCCATTCGAGCACCTTGTCCCACTTCTTAAACCAGTGCAGTTCGCTGGCGATGCGCGACCAGAATTGGTCGGGCTGTTCGATCGATTCGCGGTAGAGGCGCTCGTAGTCCTCGAGACTCTTGATGTGCGCTTGCTTTGCGAACTCCGGAGGGCATTCGAACTTGCGCTGTTCCTGGAGAACGGAATCGATGTTGACGCCGGGGATGGTCGCTTCTGCCATGAGCCTCACCTCTGTATTTTGGTTCGCCGCAGGCGATTTTACTGCGCGCAGCGAAGAATGTCTCGGGGCGGGAATGCCGTCCGCTCAAGCGGACTGGACACACTAAGCGGCTCCCGCTCTTTCCGCTCCTAGTCCCGTGTTCGAGCGAACGAGCAGCTCGTTGAACTTGTGTTGAGACGTGGGTTCGTGGCTAAGCATGGTACCGACAAATGCGCCGAGGAATCCGAGTGGGATGCTGAGGATGCCGGGATTCTCGAGCGGGAACCAGGCCTTCGCCTGAATCAGGTGGCGGGCTGCGCCAACCACCGTTGGGGGGTCGACGGCCATCAAACTGGGGCTGACCAGGATTAATCCGATCGAGGCTACGAGTCCAGTGGCAAGTCCCGCGACTGCGCCCGCGGTGTTGAAGCGCCGCCAGAAAATAGAAAGCACGATGACCGGCAGGTTGGCCGACGCTGCCACTGCGAATGCCAGCGCCACCAGGAAGGCCACATTCGCCGTCGGTCCCAGCAGGATGGCGATGAAGATCGCGATAGCTCCTACCACGAAGGCGGAGATGCGCGCTACCAGGACTTCTTCTCCCGGCTTGCGTTCGACTCCTTTGTGGATGACGTTGGTCCAGAAATCGTGAGCGAAAGACGTGGAGGCGCTGATGGTAAGTCCGGCGACCACCGCAAGAATTGTGGCGAAGGCAATGGCGGAGATGAAAGCGAAGAAAACGTCTCCAGCCAAACTTTGCGCGAGCAGCGGAGCGCTCATGTTGGTGCCGCCGTGCGTGGATATGAAATCGCGGCCTACGATGGTAGCTGCGCCGAAGCCGAGGAACGTCGTCATGATGTAGAAGCTGCCGATCAGAACCATGGCCCAAACCACGCTGTGGCGGGCGGTCTTGGCGTCGGGAACGGTGTAGAAGCGGACCAGGATGTGCGGCAGTCCCGCAGTGCCCAGGATGAGCGCCATACCGAGAGAGATGAGGTCGAGCGGTCCGTACGGTGGCTTGTAGCGCAAGCCGGGCTGCAGGAAGTCTTTGACTACGACCTGTCCCTTGTCATGATAGGTGACATGGCCAACTGCATCGAAGAAAGCCGCGAGGCTGAAATGGAAGTGGGCGAGAACGAGAATGCTGAGCAATACCGTACCCGCGATCAGCAGGATGGCTTTGATGATCTGCACCCAAGTCGTCGCCAGCATTCCGCCGAAGACTACGTAAACGATCATCAATACGCCAACACCGATGACGGCCGTCTGATAACTGATACCAGAGTCCTTCAACAGGAGGGCCACTAGCGCACCCGCGCCGACCATCTGCGCGATCATGTAAAAGGTGCTCACGGTGAGCGTGCTGAGGGAAGCCATGGCACGCACCGGACGAGGACTTGCAGGCGATAGGCCAGCACGTCGGCCATGGTGTACTTGCCCGCGTTGCGTAGTGGTTCGGCAATCACCAGCAGCACGGTGAGATAAGCCACCAGCCATCCGACGGAGAACATGAAGCCGTCGTATCCCTGAAAGGCGATGATGCCGGCGATTCCAAGGAAAGACGCGGCGCTCATGTAGTCGCCGGCTACAGCGATTCCGTTCTGCCACGCGGTGATGCGGCGGCCGGCTGCGAAGAAGGCGCTGCTTCCGCTGGAACGCTTCGAGGCCCAATAAGTGATGCCAAGCGTGATGGCGATAAACCCGACGAACATGACAAGTGGCGTTGACATAAGTTATGCGCCTTTCCGGTTGTTCTCGGCCTTCTCAATGATGTCTTTGGCCAGCTTGTCGAAGTCGCCGGCGGCTTTGACGTAGAGCCAGGCGATCGTCCAAGCCATGAAGAACTGCGAGAGCGCGAACAGATAGGCGAGGTTCACGTTGCCGATCACCTTCGTCGACATGAATGCCGGGGCATACCCGACAAGAATCGGCAGCGCGAAGTAATAGACGATGAAAAACACGAAGGCGGGGACGATAAAGATCTTCTTGGTCGCCATCAGATCTTTGAATTCCTGGCTGTCGGCAATCCTGTCCCATGTGGATTGAGATGCCTCGTAGCGTTGAAGTTCTTGAGGCTGAGCACTCATAAGCTTTCCCTCCCGTGAAGGAGACCCTGCAGGATCTCCCTGGATTATGGTTCCCACGCGTCCGTGGAGTTGCTTGCGAGCGGCATCCTATCATTTGCCGGCTCACCTCCCGAGCAATAATCGACTCTCTAGAAGCGGAAGATGGGTCCGAATTCCGTGCGATTATCCTTCCAGGAATTCGAGGGCTTCCCGGCAATGGTGTAGAGCGCGCCCACGTCCGGGGTGGCCAGAGTCTTGTATTGCGATTGCTCGAAGGCGAATGTGGCCCAAGCATTGATTTTGTAGTAAAGGGTCACCACCGTAAACCTGGACTGCGAGAGCGGGATGCCGCCATTGCCCTGAGCGCGGATTCGTACTTTTCCGTGATCAGGTTGCGGGATTGTCGTGGTTTCCGAACGGTTCGTTCCGTGATAACTGTCACGGTTTAGGGTTCACTCGTCACAAAGGGTCTGTGATTTACAACGGAGGGAAGGAGAGTGGCAAACGCGGCCGACTCTCCTGGGCAAATCGGATCTAGCGGACTGGTTGGACGCCGACGGCGCGGTCGAGATCGGCGGTCTGATAGACCACACCGTCTTTCACCACGGTCTTTACCCTTCGAACTTCGCCTACGTGGGCAGCGGGGTTGCCGTCAATGAGAATGACATCGGCGAGTTTCCCGACTTCGATGCTTCCTCGTTCCTGATCCTGTTTCATCACCCGGGCCGCGCCGAGAGTGGCTAGTTGCAGAACTTTGGGAGACGGAATTCCCGCGCCTTCATAAAGTTCGAGTTCGCGGGGCAGAGTGAATCCCGCGAGCGAGTCGGTGCCGGCCACGATGGGAATCCCCGCGTCGTAAAGCGCCTTCGTCATCTTGAGCATTTGCCGGAACGAGTCTTGATAGCGTTGATCCATGCCTTGGGGAACTTCGAGACCTCCGTAGAGGAATCCGCGACGGATCTGGGCGGGTAGGCGATCGCCGACAGCGGCATAAGTCGCGGACATCTTGCCGGGGCGGTCGTTGAACATCCCTTCAAACGCGACCAGCGTTGGATCGACGACCGTCTTGTGTTGTTGTAGAAGCTGGATGAAACTCTGCACCTGGGGAGAAGCCGGATCTATATCGGCTCCGCGCGCAGCCACTTCGGTGAAGCGGGCAGGGGTACGCGTGTCCTTCACTTTATCGAACATGAAGTTCAGGAAGATGAAATTCATGTGCTGGATCTCATCGGCGCCGTCATTGACGAATTGCTCGGCGTTCATAAAAGCGGGAACGTGTCCGCTCACGCGCATGCCGTGGGCGTGCGCCATCTCCGCAATTTTGGGGACCAGTTCCGGCTTGATCGAGCTGTAGATCTTGATCTGTACATAGCCAAGTTTGGCGAAGCGGTCGATACTGTCACGCGCCTCCTGCTCGGTATCGACGTTGATCTTGGTCGGCCCGGCGTAGGGCCCGCGGCCATCGATGAGTCCAGCCATCAGCACGCGCGGACCGATCTCGGTTCCATTCTCATAGCGCGCGCGCATCTTTCCCAGCTGATCGATGTCGTTGCCCAGATCGCGGACGCTGGTAATGCCGCACGCGATGTGGAGCAAGCCGTCATTGGGCCCGAGGTGCACGTGCATATCCCAGAGACCGGGCATGAGTGTTTTGTTGGTGGCATCGATCACTTGCGCGTCTTTGGGAACTGACACTTTACCGTCGACGCCGACCGCGGTGATCTTGTTGCCCTCGATGATGACGGTACTATTGGGAACCACTGTGGCAGAGGTTGAGTCGAACAGGTTCGCGTGAACGAAAGCCAGCGCACCGGTGGGCTTGTGGCCGAGCGTCTGCGCGAGATTCGCGATGCGCTGATTGTCGAAATCATCTTGCGCTTTTTGCAAGGCGTCAACCGACGATTCCCATCCCTCGCGCACGACCACGAACCAACCGCTGACGGATGCGAACATTTCGCCTTTCTCATCGAGCCATATGGGGTCGGGAGCGAAATCCAGCCCGCTGATCGCATACTGGCTAACGGTCCTCGTCTGGTCACTCACATTGACCTTCAGATCGTTGCGATGCTCAATCGACGCCTCTCCCGAAGGCAGCAAGGGAAGACGCCCGCCGTTGCCTAGAACGGCCTTAGCAAGAACCGCGGCCTCTTCCGGGGCACCGCTGATACTTACGTAGAAAGCCTTGCCCGACAACTTTTTCTCTCCCTGCTCGGCGCGATTCTTCCAGGTCGCGACTCCGTTGCTGACAGAGAACTGTTCCTCGACCGGCGACTTGAGATAGTCGTTGCCGCTGTTATGCAGTTCGGCCGGAAGGCCATTCTTGTCGAGAACTAGATGCTCGGTAATCTTGGGACCGCGCCCGCGGTCGTTGAACTCGTAATAGAGGTCGAGGCTGCCGTCGGCGTTGCGCGTCACGGTTTCGTATCCAGCTTTGTTGCCGGCCAGCATCAATGTGTAGCGAGTAATGTTCGCTGATGACGGAGTTCCCTGAGCGGCGCAGAACGACGCCAACAGCAGAAGCAAAAACAGTTTTTTCATGTGAGTCCCCAAGTGATGAGTGCGGGCAATAATCTATACCAAACGCAAGAATCTATAACAAATACAAGCGCAGGTCACGTCTGATCGAGGAATTTGTGGCGCTCTCGGGGGTCGGGCAGCGGGCATATGTCATACTTGCCAAATATGCGGTAACGATTGCCGGCGACGATGTTGTATCCCCAGTCGCGAAGAGGCCGGGGCAGAATACCGAGCAATCTGGACACAAAACTCCAAAATCCGCCCAGGGCAGAGAGAACGGCGACTGCCGCATCCGAACGATTAGCTACAGACTCCCCAGCCTGCTGAAAGTCGCGGACCAGATACACCGTGTCGAGATCGGCCGCGCTCACGCCATGCCTTGCCAGAATCGCGCCGGCGAAGTCGCTTTGCAACGCGGCGAACCGGAATCGATCGTTGCGGTCACGTTTCAAGACAAACTGCACAAAACGGTTGCACAGGCCGCAAACGCCGTCGTAAAGCAGGATCGGGTTGTGGCTTCCAGCCATCGCTCTACCTATGCTACCGGAAGTCCCCCTGTGATCTGCGTCACAACCCTCTGTGACCCACGTTCCGGACGGGTGTGCCCTTCGACGCGCATTCTCTTAGCCATGGGTTACCCGCATACCTACTGGGAGCGTGAGGAACATCATGAAGCGTAAGTCGAAGACCATGGATGCCAACGAGGCGGTGGCTAATGTCGCCTACCGCGTGAATGAAGTGATCGCCATCTACCCGATTACGCCCTCATCGGCGATGGGCGAATGGGCCGATCAATGGGCTTCGGAGCGGGTTCCGAACATCTGGGGAACTGTCCCCCATGTGATGGAGATGCAGAGCGAGGGCGGCGCAGCTGGCGCAGTACACGGGGCCCTGCAAACCGGGTCGCTGGCGACGACGTTTACGGCCTCGCAAGGCCTGCTTCTGATGATCCCCAACATGAATAAGATTGCCGGCGAACTGACTCCGGCAACATTCCATGTTTCGGCAAGAACCGTGGCCACGCACGCGCTGTCGATTTTTGGCGACCACAGCGATGTCATGTTTTGCCGGACCACCGGCTGGGCCATGTTGTGCTCGAATTCCGTGCAAGAGGCGATGGACCTGGCGTTGATCGCGCACGCCGCGAGTTTAGAAACACGGATTCCCTTCCTCCACTTCTTCGACGGCTTCCGCACTTCACACGAAGTCAACAAGATCGAGATGCTGAACGAAGACGACATGCGGGCCATGATCGACATGGACCGCGTGTTCGAGCATCGTAAGCGCGCGCTTTCGCCCGACCATCCGGTGATGCGCGGCACAGCGCAGAATCCCGATGTTTTTTTTCAGATGCGAGAGAGCTGCAATCCCTTCTACAGCGCGTGCCCTCAAAAAGTGCAAGCGGCGATGGACCGGTTCGCGCAGGTCGTCGGACGCTCTTACAAACTATTTGAATATGTCGGCGCGCCGGATGCGGAACGCGTGCTGGTGATCATGGGCTCTGGAGCGGAAGTCGCGCACGAGGCGGTCGACTATCTCAACGCACGCGGCGAAAAGTTGGGACTGTTAAAGGTGCGATTGTATCGTCCATTCTCGGTCAAACATTTTCTGGAAGCGCTGCCGCCGACGGCTAGCCGCATCGCTGTGCTTGATCGCACGAAAGAAGCGGGCGCGGTTGGCGAACCGCTGTTTCTCGATGTCGCCAATGCACTGCTGGAAGGCGTGAAACTAGGCTCTTCGCGCTGGTCCACGATCTCAACCGTGGTTGGCGGCCGTTACGGCTTGTCTTCGAAAGAGTTCACACCTGCGATGGTCAAGGCCGTATACGACAATTTGAAATCCGATCGACCGAAAGACCACTTCACGATCGGCATTCAGGACGACGTCAGCCAGAGCAGCCTTGCTTACGACAAAGATTTCTCCACTGAACCCGACAGCGTGGTTCGCGCCCTGTTCTACGGGCTAGGCGCTGACGGAACTGTGGGTGCGAATAAGAATTCGATCAAGATCATCGGCGAGAATACCGACAACTACGCGCAGGGATATTTCGTCTACGACTCCAAGAAGTCCGGCGCGATGACGGTGTCTCACCTGCGCTTTGGACCGCGGCCGATTCGCTCGAGCTACCTGGTGTCGAAAGCGAACTTCGTGGCCTGCCACCAGTGGATATTCCTCGAGCGCTACGACATGTTGAGCGCCCTGGTCGAAGGTGGGACGTTTCTGTTGAACAGTCCTTTCGGGGCGGAGGAAGTATGGGATCACCTGCCGCGTCCGATGCAAGAACAGATCATCGCCAAGAAAGCAAAGTTCTACGTGATTGACGCCTACAAGGTAGCGCGTGACGCGGGCATGGGCAGCCGCATGAATACGATTCTGCAGGTCTGCTTCTTTGCGATTTCTAAAGTCTTACCGAGAGACGCGGCCATCGAAGCCATCCGGCAATCGATTCGCGACACCTACGGAAAGAAGGGCGAAGAGATCGTCGAGAAAAATATGAAGGCGGTGGATGAAACCCTGGCCCACCTGTTCGAGGTAAAGGTACCCGAGGCTGTCACCAGCACCATTGAGATGCCGCCGCCGTTTTCACCGACGGCGCCTCGTTTCGAAAGCGACGTTCTCGGCCCGATTTACGCTGGCCTGGGAGACGATCTCCCTGTGAGCGCCTTCCCTGCTGATGGGACTTTTCCTACGGGCACTGCGAAGTGGGAGAAGCGCAACCTGGCACTCGAGATTCCGGCTTGGGATACAAAGACCTGTATTCAGTGCGGCAAGTGCGCGATGGTGTGTCCGCACGCGGTGATTCGCATCAAGGTTTATGACTCGAAGAATCTCGCGGGCGCGCCAGAAACATTCAAGTCCGCAGAAGCGCGCGACAAGGAGTGGCACGGACTCAAATACACGATTCAGGTGGCGCCCGAGGATTGCACCGGTTGCGGAATTTGCGTCGACATCTGTCCTGCCAAGAACAAAACGGAAACCCGGCTGAAGGCTATCAACATGGTGCCGCAGCCTCCATTGCGTTATCCCGAACGCGATAACTGGGACTTCTTTCTGAAGATTCCGGAACTCGATCGGCGCACCATTAAGGTTGGCAACATCCGGCAGCAGCAGGTGCAGGAACCCTTGTTCGAGTTCTCGGGAGCGTGCTCAGGATGCGGCGAGACTCCCTATCTGAAGTTGATGTCTCAACTATTTGGGGATCGCGCGGTGGTCGCCAATGCCACCGGCTGTTCTTCCATTTTCGGCGGAAACTTGCCGACAACTCCCTGGAGCAAAAACGCAGATGGGCGAGGGCCAGCATGGTCGAATTCCCTCTTCGAGGACAATGCTGAGTTCGGGCTAGGCTTCCGCCTTTCCATCGACAAGCAAAAAGAATTCGCCGAGGAACTGGTTGGCCGGCTCAGCGGAACGATTGGCGAAAGCCTGACCACGGCTTTGCTGACCTCACCGCAGAAAGATGAGTCCGATATCTTCGAGCAGCGGCAACGCGTACAGCTACTTAAAGAAAAACTGCAAAACGTGAATTCGGCAGACGCGAAACAACTGCTTGCCCTCGCCGACCTGCTGGTGAAGAAGAGTGTTTGGATTGTCGGCGGCGATGGTTGGGCTTACGACATCGGCTACGGCGGCCTCGATCATGTGCTGGCTAGCGGGCGCAACGTGAACGTGCTCGTGCTCGACACCGAGGTTTACTCCAACACCGGTGGACAAGCCTCGAAATCCACTCCCCGCGGCGCGGTTGCTAAATTCGCCGCCAGCGGCAAACCCGGACCCAAGAAAGATCTGGGTTTGATGGCGATGAGCTACGGCAGCGTCTATGTCGCCAGCGTCGCCATGGGTGCGAAAGACGAGCACACTCTCAAAGCATTCATTGAGGCGGAGGCCTATGACGGCCCCAGCCTGATCATCGCGTATTCGCACTGTATCGCGCACGGCATCAACATGACGACTGGAATGTCGGATCAGAAATCCGCTGTGGAAAGCGGACAGTGGCTGCTCTATCGCTACAACCCCGAGCGCACGGCGCAGGGAGAAAATCCGTTACTGCTCGACTCGCGCAAGCCCACCAAGCGAGTGCAGGACTTCCTGTTCATGGAAACGCGCTTCAAAATGCTGACCAAAAGCAAGCCCGAAGAGGCCAAGGAACTCTGGAAACTGGCGCAACACGATGCTGACGTGCGCTACCAGATGTACGAGTACCTGTCGCAACGTAAGTTCGAGAAGCCCCCAGACACCGCTTCTGCTGCGGCGGCAAAACGCGAAGACACAGAGCCGGTGCCGGCTGAGACGACGAAATAGCTAAGGGAGGATTCCATGGTCGACCTGACCACGAAGTATCTCGGTCTGAAACTGCGGACACCGCTGGTGCCGTCGGCGTCTCCGCTCTCGCAGGAAATCGATAGCATTCGGCGGATGGAAGATATGGGGGCCTCGGCCGTCGTCCTCTACTCGCTCTTTGAGGAACAGTTGCGGCAGGAAACTGCGGAACTGGATCATCACCTCAACGCGGGCACGAACAGTTTCGCGGAATCTCTTTCCTTTTTCCCACACGGCGGAGAATTTCGCCTGGGCCCCGAGGGCTATCTCAAACACATCCGCCATGCCAAAGAAGCGGTAGACATTCCCATCATCGCCAGCTTGAACGGCGCGACCGTGGGCGGATGGGCTGATTATGCAAAGCAGATTCAGCAGGCGGGCGCCGATGCGGTTGAGTGCAACATCTATTCAATTCCCGCGGACATGGATGTTCCCGGTCTCGAAGTGGAGCAAACTTACATTGAGATACTGCGCGCCGTGAAATCCGCAGTCACCATTCCTGTCACCGTAAAGCTCAGCCCCTTCTTCAGCAGCATGGCGAACATGGCAAAGCAACTGGACCAGGCTGGCGCGAACGGGCTGGTTTTGTTCAATCGCTTCTATCAGCCTGACATTGATATCGACGAACTCGAGATCCGGCCAAATGTCCTGCTCAGCACCCCGCAAGCACTGCGCCTGCCTTTAACCTGGATCGGAATTCTGTATGGACGGATCAAAGCCAGCCTGGCAGCCACCAGCGGCGTTCACGGGCCCGAAGATGTGATTAAGCTGCTGATGGTGGGAGCCGATATCACCATGCTCTGCTCGACGTTGCTGCGCAACGGAATCAACCATCTGCGATACATTGAACGCGGACTGATCGATTGGATGGAGAAACACGAGTATGAATCGGTCGCGCAGATGAAGGGCAGTATGAGCCAACTGCGGTGCGCCGATCCCTCAGCGTTTGAGCGCGCGCAATACATGAAAGCGGTGAAGAGCGTGCAGCACGTGCTAGTGACGAGCCACGAAGCGTGGAGACTGCTGAGCGGCGACTAAACGCGTCGCGCCAACTCGGGGACGAACTCTTCGGCTGCCCCTTTTTCCAGCAAGTAGGTTCCCGGCCCTTGCATGCCGCGAACCGTCCGGCAGAATTCCGCGACAAAAAATCCGGCCTTGATCGCTTCGGTGAAGGCCCAGCGAGTTTCTTCTCGCCACCGCACGGCGAGCGCGAAATCCTTCTTCTCGATGGCGGCGATGTCGCCTGGGACTTCGATTGCGATTCGTTGCCGTGACAACGCAGCGGACAAATCTGTTCTCACGGGATGTCCATCGCCATTAAAGCGGATAAGTGGCGACAAGCGCGAGAGGGTATCCAACCATTCAGCACGCTGGTCCTTGCCCTGGATTCGATCTGACACACGGCGGCTCGCCAATGGCCATCGAACCCACAGCCGGTCAGTCCCATTGCGGTGCAACACGCTCGAGGTCTCAGGGCCGTAGAAATCGATCCTGTAGCTGCTGGAAACCGTTCCCAGCTTCGCAAAGTTGAAATGGGCATTCTTGCTCTGCAGGGGGTCGAAGGTCCAAGTCATCTCTGGAATACCGGCGGCGAGAGTCCGTTCCCTTTGTGCCAGCTTGAGCTTGAGTCCCAGATGGAGATCCCGATATTCGTCGAGCACCGCGAGCATGTGCGAGTGCAGCATCACGCGGCCGTGCTCAACACCAAGGAAACCGAAGGCGAATCCCACTAGACGATCTTTGTCGAAGGCGCCCAGCCAGATATTCCCTGCGGCCCGGGTGGCGATCGCTGTGGTCAGGGGTAAGACATCAATGTCCGCGAGTCCCCACACTTCTCGCTCCACGCTCTCGACTTTGTTGCAGATCGTCGAAGGTTTCCAGGTCGCGAATGGTTACGACTGGCTTGGCTTTGGGAGTTGGCATGCCCGGAGCACTGAACGCGCTCCAAATATACGCGACCGGATTCCGCGCAACCAGTGCGTCTTTAAGTTGTTCTGGATTCCGAACTTCAGGCGGCGACGTTGGGTCCGTCGGAACTAAAGTAGGTTTCATTGCGCAGCAGAGCTTCCAGGCCCTTCACCACCTCGGTTCCCGTATTCTTGGAAACCGCACCGCGAAATCCCGCCTTGGTGGCTTCGTCCCGCAATTGCGTCGAGACCTGCTGCACGGTAAGAAGCAGCATGAGGGTTGTTGGTTTCATCTTTGCGATTTCTCGCGCCGCTTGAAGCCCATTCATTTTGGGCATGGCAAGATCGAGAATGATGAGGTCGGGAGAGCGCTCGCGAAACCGCTCGAGCGCTTCCGCTCCGTTGGCCGCTTCCCCGCAAACTTCCCAATCGGGATGTTGCTCCTGCAGCACGCGGCGCAAGAGCCGACGGATGGCCGTGTGATCATCGACTACGAGGATACGCACTGGCATGACTGCTCCTTAACTCCCGATCTCGGCTCCTGGCGCATCGTCCGCCTACCAGGGCCGCTGCCGCACTTGTCACGATAGGTGACTGAGATCTTTTATCTCACGCGAAATTGAGGCGGACAATACATGAGAGACCTTATTACTGGGAAGAGGCGGCTGGGGGCCCAATGTTCAGAATTAAGACACATCAGCGCGACGTTGCATCGTGATTTCGCCGAAACGTTGCGCCGACGTTGATGAAGATGGCCGCCCCCACTATGCTCAAGGCAGGAGCCGACCGAAGAAATGCCACGTCCGAACAATGGGCAACTCCAAATCCCGAGGTTTGAGCTGGAAGTTCGTTCTGCGTGCTCTGAAGTATCGGAATTACCGTCTGTTTTTCAGCGGGCAGAGTGTGTCGTTGATCGGTACCTGGATGACACGGGTTGCGACCAGTTGGCTGGTCTACCGCCTTACGCATTCAGCTCTGCTACTCGGGGTTATTGGCTTCGCGGGACAGATTCCAACCTTCCTTCTCGGTCCCCTGGCCGGCGTGTGGGTCGACCGATGGAACCGGCACCGCACTCTGGTGGTCACGCAAATTCTTTCGATGCTGCAATCGTTCGCGTTGGCGTTTCTCGCGCTCAAACAGATCATTACGGTTAGCGACATCCTGTGGCTTAGCGTCGCTCAAGGAGTCATTAATGCCTTCGACATGCCCGCACGGCAGGCCTTTGTCGTCGAGATGGTAGAGAACCGCGAAGACTTGGGGAACGCCATCGCGCTGAATTCCTCGATGGTCAACGCCGCTCGTTTGCTGGGACCATCAATCGCGGGCGTCATCATCGCGGCCGTCGGCGAAGGATACTGCTTTCTGATCGATGGATTCAGTTATATCGCCGTGATTGCGTCGCTCCTGATGATGCGCCTTACCACTACTCCACCAACACGCGTTCAGAAAGCTGTCTTGCAGGAATTACGCGAGGGCTGGAGCTATGCCACGCGATCGGTTCCGATCCGATCATTATTGTTGCTACTGGCCATGGTCAGCCTGGTGGGGATGCCTTACACCGTGTTGATGCCGATCTTCGCGGCGCAGGTGTTGCACGGAGGAGCGCATACGCTGGGCTTTCTCATGGGCGCCTCTGGAGTCGGCGCCTTAGCCGGGGCAATTTTTCTGGCGGCGAGGCGCAGCGTTCTGGGCCTGGGTCGCATTGTGCCGATGGCCGCGACAACCTTCGGAGTGGGCCTGATTTGCTTCGGCTTCTCGAAAACGCTGTGGCTGTCATTACTGCTGATGCTGTTGTGGGCGGGGCCATGATGGTTCAGATGGCGGCCAGCAATACGATTTTGCAAACCATTGTCGAGGATGACAAGCGCGGACGAGTGATGAGCTTCTATTCCATGGCATTCTTGGGGATGGCTCCATTCGGCAGCCTGCTGGCGGGAACCCTTGCCACAAAGATCGGCGCGCCGCGAACGGTGATGCTGACTGGATCCGTTTGCATCGCCGGGGCCGCCTTGTTTGCATTCTGCCTGCCGGCGATTCGCCAGGCGATTCGTCCTATCTACGCGGGTTTAGGGATTCTTCCGGAAGTGGCTGTGGGCCTGCAAACCGCAAGCGCGCTACAAACCCCTCCCGAAGAATAACGGAGTGGTTAGGTCTATACTGAGTGAAGAAAAAGGAGAGACTTATGTCCGCGGAACCCACTCCTCCGAAGCCCAGCCAGCCTCCTGCGGTCGAGCATGTGGAGGGCGCCCACGATCTGCTGAAAGCTCTGCGTGCGAGGATTGGCGAGCATCCCGAATTGAGTGAGGCCATCACCCGGCTCGAAATGGCCCTCAACACTTTGACCCTCAAAACCGGGGGAATGCTCTAACCGCGTCTTACCTCGTGATAGACCCGTGGGTGTGGGTCTTCGCGTCAGCCCACAGGCGCTTCGGTTCCTCTCGGTAAGTGTTGACTTCGGCCCAGATACTCAACGTCAACAGTCCGATCGCACACAGCCAGAAGAAAACTATTACCAGGATTCGCAGCATAGCTCCGCCTCCTGCCAAAATCTGTTCGCCCAAACGATCTATTTTCAGTTTAGGGCCGAGGTCTGTAGAATGCAGTGATCCCGGTCACGCCTTGACTTGTCGTATTCGCGAGCGAAGAACTCAGGGCCGCCACCGTGTAAGCAGCACATTCTTCGGGCCCGCCCCGGCAAACAGGAGAAACACTAGTGTCGAAATTCCTCGTGGGACTGGTGTTAGGTTTAGTGGCCGTTCCCCTCGTCGTATATGCGTACATCACCTCGGGCAACATGCCAGTGTCTACTGCTTCTGCGCCCTTGCCTTTCGAAAGAATGATGGCGCACAAGGCTCTGAATGCAGTCATTGACAGAGAAATGCCCAAGAATGTGCCCATACAGGCCGATGATCCGAACTTCACCGCCGGTGCCCAAGTCTATCGGGAGAACTGCGCCGTATGTCACGGCCTGCCCGGCCAACCTAAAACCGCCATTGCGAAAGGCATGTTTCCTGACCCTCCGGTATTGCTCGAGGGCAAAGGCGTGACAGACGATCCCGCGGGCGAGACCTATTGGAAGGTCGCCAACGGAATTCGCCTGACCGGCATGCCGGGATTTAAGACTTCTTTGAGCGACACGCAGATGTGGCAAGTCAGCGTCCTGTTGGCACAGGCTGACAAATTGCCCGCCTCGGTAAAAACGATTCTGGCAGCTCCCGTAGTCACATTACCGCCCGCTGGTTCGCCAGCCATGTCAAAGCCGTAAGGGCTGGATTCGAGTTTTGTTTTGACGATGAGCCGAGTGCGTCTACACTTATCCGTCATTGCGCTTGCTTCGTCTCGTAGTTCAGAGGAGTTCGCGTCGCAACTTAGCGACTCCACTTAGTGCCTTGGGCCGGAGGACGAGTATGGGTCGCCGTAACTTCAAAACCATTGTCGGATTGTCTTTAACCGTAGCTTTGTTTTCTATTGCGGTCTGGGCGCAAAGTCCGGGCACACGCATCACTCAGAACGTCGACGACCAGAATCTCACCGTGCTTCGCGGCAACACTCATCCGCTTGCCCAAAAGAAATTTGACCAGGGCGCGGCGCCCGCGAGCATGCCGATGCATCGCATGATGCTCGTCCTGCAACGCAGCCCGCAGCAGGAGCACTCGCTCGTGACCCTGCTCGATTCTCAGCAGGATAAGTCCTCTCCGAACTATCACCAGTGGCTTACTCCCGATCAATTCGGACAGCAATTCGGTCCCGCCGATTCCGACGTGCAAACGGTGACCAGTTGGCTGCAACTGCATGGCTTCCAGGTAACCCGCGTTTCTAAGGGAAAGACGATCGTCGAATTTGATGGGACCGCGGGACAGGTTCAGCAAGCGTTTCACACTTCAATTCATAGCTATGTCGTGAACGGCGAGCAGCATTGGGCCAACGCCAGCGATCCGCAGATTCCGGCGGCACTTGCTCCAGTGGTGGCTGGGCCGATGTCGCTGAATAACTTCTTCCCGCAAACCTCAGAATCAGTTTGGAGGAGTGTTCTCAAAGTCGAAGACCTCGCCAAAATTGACTCCAGTGAGCCCCCAATTTCACTTTCCCGTTCCACCGGTTGCCTCGGCACCAATTGTTACGCAGTCGTGCCCTACGACTTCGCGACGATTTATAACGTGCTGTCCCTTGTGGAATGCGGGCATCGACGGCACGGGCCAGACTATTGCTATCGTCGGCCAGACCAATATCAATATTCAGGACGTCCGCGACTTTCGCTCCTTGTTCGGACTTCCAGTTCACGATCCCAACATCATTCTGAATGGGCCTGATCCCGGCATTATCGGTGACGAAGGAGAAGCCGATATTGACGTGCAGTGGTCCGGTGCCGTGGCGAAAGGCGCCACCGTCGATTTTGTTGTTTCACGAATCGACCGAGACCACGGCAGGAATTGATCTTTCCGCGGAATACATCATCGACAACAACTTGGCCGCCAGTCATGAGCGAGAGCTATGGGGCTTGTCGAACTCGGCGTTTGGCACTGCGGCAATGCAGTTCTACAACGCGCTTTGGGAACAAGCAGCGGCCCAGGGAATCACGGTCATGATTTCCACGGGAGACAGTGGTTCTGCGGGCTGCGATCAGAACTCCGGGACCGGCGGCGCAACTCGGGCTTGCAGTAAATGGCATTGCGTCGACGCCGTTCAATGTGGCGGTCGGCGGTACCGATTTCAACGACTCCAGCAACCCGCAAACCTACTGGGGTTCGCGAACGATCCGACTACGCAGGAATCGGCCCTCGAGCTACATACCGGAGATGACATGGAACGACACCTGCACCAACAGCACTGTTCGCCAGCTCGGTTTAGCACCAACGCGGAGACCAATTGCAACAACGCCAGCTGATCGGGTTTGGCCTCGCACAGGCCGTCGGAGGCAGCGGGGGAAACAGCAACTGCACTAACGGAAACAGCCAGCAGCCGGGAACAGTTGTTCGGAGGGTTACACAAAACCCTCGTGGCAGACCGGTTTCGGCACGGAAGCACCCGCAACCTGCCCGACGTTTCACTTTTCGCCAGTAATGGATTTGTACGGCAACTTCTACATCGTTTGCCAGTCCGACCTAAGTCCTTCAGGAATGTGCGACACCACGAATGCCTTCTACGATCTCGCCGCATATGGCGGCACTTCCGTCGCCTCTCCAGGTTTCGCGGGCATCATGGGATTGGTCAACCAAAAGACTGGCTCCCGTCAGGGTCAAGCCAACTATGTCCTTTACAAGCTGGCGTGCCAGTCAGCCCTCGTCCTTTCGGGATGTCACCTCGGGCACTATTGCAATGCCATGTGCGGCCGGAACTCCCAACTGCACGGTCAATACCTCGGGACATCCGTATGGCGTTCTGAGTGGCTACAGCACGGGCGTCGGTTACGACGCGGCGACAGGCTTAGGCTCTGTCAACGCCAATAACCTGGTGACGAATTGGAGTAGCGTGACGTTCACGCCGAGTACAACAACGTTATCGATCACCCCCACGACTGGCATAACGCACGGGCAATCCGTAACTGTCACGATCGGCGTAACACCAGTCCCGACGTCCTCAGCGGATACAGTATCGCTCATGACGACGGCTGGAAAAGGAATTGCAGGCTTTAAGCTCGCTAACGGTCAAGGCAGCGGCACCACAACTGCACTGCCGGGGGGAACCTACACAGTCCAAGCTCATTTCCCCGGGGACAGCACTTATGGGAGCAGCAATTCCGCTCCGGTCTCGTTGATTGTAGGAAAAGAAAACGCCCTCATGGATCTCAGTCTGATCACGTTTGACTCGCAAGGTCATATCCTGAATCCGCATGCCATGACGGCAGTTTACGGGTCACCCTACATCCTGCGTATCGACGTGACCCCATCTTCCGGGATTGCTTGCACCAATTGCCCCTCTGGCACGGTCGCTCTCATCGACAATGGTTCTCTACTCGATGGCGGTTCCTTCGCCTTGAACACTCAGGGATATGCAGAAGATCAACTGGTGCAGTTTCCGGGGGGTACGAATGGCGTAACGGCAACCTACCCTGGGGACAACAGCTTTAGTGTGACCGACAACCCACTCGGCGCCGTTTACACCATCACCCCAGCAAGCACTACCTTGTCCGGAATCACTGCGGGGAATGCAACTATCGGGGTACCGTTTCAAATCTCAACCACAGTTCAGACGCAGAGTTCGGGAGTTGCGCCCACTGGCACTGTCACCTTCCTTGCCAATGGTGTCCCCTTGAGCGGTTCCATTGCGTACTCTCCAGTTGCAGGTTCATTCGCCGCGAGCGCGTCATTGACGGCCACCATCACTACTATCCTCTCCTCCGGTGGCAGTTACGCTCTAAGTGCCAACTATGCTGGCGACGGAAACTATACAGGATCAAGTGAACGCGGGCAGCATTACCGCAAAGTATGCGATACCATCCGTCACCCTCAGCCCCCCGACGGCAAGCGTACAGCCGGGTGCCAGCGTCACACTGATTGCGTTAGTGGACACAACCAATAAAACTGTCTATCCGACTGGATCGGTGACATTCCATGATTCCGAAAGCCAAGCCGCCATCCCTGGAACGGTTACGCTTACCCAAACAACCGACAGCTCGGGCAATTTCGAGTTGCAAGCGTCTTTGACGGTCACAGCGCAGGTCGACCAACTGATATATGCGCAATATAGCGGCGACACGAACTATCCGCTCAGTCAATCTCTCTCGGATACAACCCTTACAGTCAGCGGAACGGACTTCGCCGTTCTTGTGAATCCTGGTTCCCTTACCATTTCTCGAGGAAGCCAGAAAACTGTGATGGTCTACATCGAGGGACAGTCTAGCTACAGCGGATCGGTACCGTTCACGCCATCCTCGTGCTCAGGGCTTCCTTCGGAAAGCTCGTGCATCTGGAGCAATCCCACAACCATTAACGGGGTGGGCTACACCATCCTCGATATCACCACCACAGCGCCTCATGCCTCAGCTAAACGCGCAAGTGCGCCGCCCTTTAACCTTTGGAATACGCTTAGCACAATGGCGTTCGGGATCGTGTTTCTGGGTGGATGCGCCCGTGGCCGTAGCGGGAAGGCATTACTCGCTTTCGCAATTCTTGGATTGCTGTTCTTCCTTCCGGCGTGTGGCGGCGGGGGTAACAGCAGCGGAGGCGGAGGCGGCCCAAGCGATCCTGGCACGCCCACGGGGAATTACGTGGTCACCATCACGGGCACCAGTGGAAGCGTATCCCACACGGCGAACATAATGCTCACCGTGAACTAGCATCGGGGGTAGGACTTCAAGGGTAGCGGAGCGTCTTCTCGCTCCCCTCGCTTTGCACGGAGGCTAGACAACGCTCCCGGCCGCTAAAAGTAGCGCTGTCGGTTCAAATAAAAAAGGGTCCGGGCTCACGCCCGAACCCTTTCTCTTCTAACCGGAACTTCCTTACTTCATCAGCACTTGAACTCCCAGCGGCACGGTGCCGGAGGGTAAGCCCAAGTTATACGGCGTGAGGCTCTCGGTCACGGTTCCGTCCCTGGCGATATTGAGTACGTGCAATAAGCCCAGGCGATCGAGCACATAAAGGAACTGTCCAGTCGGATCGACCTTCATGTGGGTCGGCAGTGCGCCGGTGCCGCTCACAGCCATATGCTGCAACTGAACCGGCTTCTTGGTGTTGGTCAGGTCATACACGCTGATCGTGCCCGAGGCAGTTTCAGACGTGTAAAGCCGCGTACCGGTCGCGTTCACCGCATCCCAGCAAACCGCGAGACCTTGGTTCTGAGCGCTGCCCACCGATCCGAGTTTCCCATTGCTGTCATATCCGTAGACCTGCACTTGGTGATCGGCCGGCAAGGTCAAATAAAGGCCTTTCACTGTCGGATGCAGAACCGCTCCTACTCCGACCGGGGTTGGTCCAGGCATGGAGACGGAATTGGTGACCGACATGATTCCAGATCGAGTCAGCTTGTACGAAGAGACCGTGCCCGCCATGAATTCGATGCCGATGAAACCAGTGGTCGCGCCACGGCGGATCAACGCCATCGCCGGCGACGCGCCTGCAGGGAGGGTGAAGGTAGAACCCGTATTCAGAGTCGGCACGCCACCCGCGCCCACCGTGAAGGTCGTGTAATTCGGGGCGGTCGGCGTCTGCAGGGGATCAGAATCTTTGTTCACAACCACCATCTCCGAAGAGCCGTTTCCGAGAGCATTGTCTTTGTAGGCGATGCTCGCGGGTTGCGGGCCGCCCGACGCGAACGGCGAACCAGTGATCGTGGTCAGGCTGCCATCGGAATTCAGCTTGAAAGCCGCGATGTTGTTGGAGTCTCCATTCACCGCGTATAGCAGAGTCCCCGCAGCATTGATGGCAACTTCGCCGTCGGAATCCCAGTCAGCGTCACCACTGGGAGGAATGCCTACGCCAGTTCCGCCGGTGAGGAACGGAGAACCCGCGAGCGGCGTCATGTGTCCGGTACCATCATTGACCAAAACGATGACTGCGTTCTGGCCCGAGACAGCAATGTTGCCGTTGATGTAGACGAGATTTTTTTGTGCGAGCGCTGGAGATGCGCAAAGCGCAATCGTCAGCGTCGCCAGCGCGGCCACGAGCAGAAATCGCCGGGTGAGTTGGGCGACGGTCATTTTTGTGCCTCCTTCAAGAGCAAAACGTCAACTTGGATTGGGATAGGCCGCGCTCGCAACAACAGTTCCGGCTTAGGGGGTCGCATCTTCCGAAACGCCGGATCAGTGCTCCACGCGAACCATGGGACTTCTAAGATGCCTTGTTTACCGGCTTGTGGGTAGAGGGAGAAAGACTCTGTGCAGAAGTTTTCCACTTCCGTGCATTCCCTCTCCGGGCGGGCTATTTTGCTGCCGGCGGCAATGATTTGATGTACGAGACGATCTGCCAACGCTGGGCCTCTGGCAAACTGGCAAAGGATGGCATTGCTGGCATCATGTGCCAGCGGACGCCGTGCTCAATCAGCCACTCCAACTCGCCAGGCGTGGCCTGTTGCACACTCGGCGTTCGCAGCGAAGGATGGTGGCCTTTGCCTTCGGCAGTCTCTCCGTGGCACTTGGCGCATTTCTCGGTGTAAAGCTTTCCGCCCGCTACCGCAGCATCAGGATCGTTCGCCACGGGATTGGGCCGGGACTTGTCGGCCTCCGGAACCTTCTTTTCCCAACCGCTTTCCGAGGCCCAAGCGAGCCCGACAACTAGCACGACGGCTACGAGCGCCAGCCACAACGAACGAACAAAATGCAGTTTACTTTTCATTGGTCCCCACGAAAAACGCTTCCTCATTCTACAACGTGGGGACGAGGGCGTTCTTGGTCAAGCATTCTCGGCAGATGGCGCGAACATGATCCGCATCGACGCATTGCAAGGCATCGTGCGCAAGGGTGGTGAGTTCGGAATACTTCAATTGCCGGAACAGGGCTTTGATCTCGGCGGCCTGCTTGGGACGCACGCTCAGACTACGAATACCCAGCCCAGCGAACACCGCCGCCGCCACAGGATCGGACGCGGCGTCTCCGCAAACTGAGACGTGCCTGGACGTGATGGCTGCGGAGTTTGCGACCTTCTTGATCAGCCGCAGCACAGCGGGTTGAAGCGCGTCTTGAAGATTGCCAAGGGCTCCGTTTCCACGCTCTGCCGCCATGACGTATTGCGTCAGATCGTTGGTGCCGATACTGAAAAATTCCGCTTCCGCCGCCAGTTGCTCCGCCATCAACGCGGCGGAGGGGACTTCGATCATCACGCCTAATTTTACGGGCCAGAGGTGGTCGCGCCCCATGGCCTCCAGTTCTCTATGCGCTCTTTCGAGCAAACCACGAGTTTGCTGGATTTCGTCGACGACCGAGACCATTGGCAGCATCAACCACACGTCGCGCCTGGCGGCAGCTGAAAGAATCGCTCGCAGATGAGCGACAAAAAAGTCCGGATATCGCAGCGACAAACGAATTCCACGCACGCCCAGGAATGGATTCTTCTCGTGGCCTTGCGGCTGGAACGCCAGCGGCTTGTCGGCCCCCACATCGAGCGTACGCACGATGACGGTCCCGTGAATCGCCGTGAAGATCGCTCGCAGAGCATTTTCCTGCTCTCGTTCTGAAGGAGCCTCCGCCCGCGACAGAAACAGAAATTCGCTGCGTAAAAGCCCGATCCCCTCAGCGCCATTTTGAGTGGCAACCTCGGCATCGTGAACGTTGCCTACGTTGGCCAATATTTCGACACGAATATCGTCGAGGGTAAGGCTCGGCAGGCTTCGGCTTTTAGCAGCCTCTTCTTGCTTAGTTCTCTGCTCCTTCTTTTTCGCGGAGAGCGTCGTAATGATTTCGGGACTCGGTTCAAGCCACACTTCACCGGTTCCACCATCCATAGCGACCGTCACACCTTCGATCGATTTCTGGTCGAACCAGTCCACGCCCACAACCATGGGGATTCCCTGTGTTCGCAAGAGGATGGAACTATGTGCCGTCGGACTTCCCTGCCTCGTAATCACACCCAACACCATCGAGGAATCGCAGGCCGCGGCATCGCTCGCCAGCAATTCGTCGGTAAACAAAATCGACGGCCGCGCAAGATGGATTGCTGTCGCCGCTTCCCCCGCTAGCTCGCGCAGCACGCGCCGTCCGATGTCGCGAATGTCAGCGGCGCGGGCGCGCAAGTATGGATCGGCCATCTCCTGGTACAACTCACTCAGTTCAGCGTTCGCCTCCATCCAGGCGCGCGCAGCGTTCCAGTCATTCGTCTTCAGAAGGCCGTTTAACTTCTCGACAAGCACGGGGTCCTCGAGAATCAGCGCCTGCGCTTCGATGATTTCCTTTGCTTCGCGCGAAACCGGGCGCTGGTTCGCGATTGCAGTTCGCACCTGCGCAATGGCAAATGTAATCTTTTCGAGTTCCTTATCTGGATTCTCGGCCAGAGTTTGAGGAATGTTGATGGGAAGGTCGCGCAGCGCGACCAGGGGTCCAATCGCGATTCCGTCGGAGGCAGGAATCCCGCGGTTTGCTTGAGCATTGCTGGTTGCCGGCGCGGGTTGGGGGTCAGCATCAACACCAGCTTCGCCAAAATCGTTCGCCGCCAACGCGGAGATTTCCGCCAGCGCCGCAATCCTATCCGCGCCGCTCGCTTGTACACGAACCCGATCCCCCTTGTTTATCTCGAGCAGTGCCAGGCTTGTCATGCTGCGCGCAGGCGCTGGACCGCGCCCAGAAGTCTGGTTGGTGATCTTAACGTCGGCTTGGTACTTGCCCAGCAGCCGAATGAGATTCGCAGCGGGACGCGCATGCAGACCGTGTTCGTTCTTAATCGCAATTACGATTTCGTCGGCGGCTCCTGGCGAGGGAGCAGTCGATGGTGAAGGAGGCTCCCTATCTCCGCATAAGTGTTGTTCTTTGCCCGCCAGGGCGCGTTGCGCTTCGCGGAAGACCTCATTCAGGCTGGAGTTCGCAGCCGCTTGCACCGCAGCCGCCAGGGCCCCCTCGACCAACGGCCCCGGACACAGACGAATGCTTTCGCGCATGCGCGGATCGATCAGTTCCAATGCCGTTTCAGTACTGAGAACTGCGCTGCCCAAATCCATCAGGACTAGCACACCATCTGGCCCGCAGGATTTTGTTAGTACCTTCGCAATGTAAACGGCGTCGGTACCGGGATCCTGATGACGCTGGCCAACTCCTGACGCCACCGCAATCGTCAGTTGCGGGCCAGCCATCTGGCGCACCAAGTCTCGAACCGCCAAAGCCAGTTTGCGGCTATGCGAGACCAGAACCAGGCTCACCACGGAAGAGAGCCTCGGCGGCGTATGTAGAACTCGCGAGTTAGAAGCAAGATAAGTTGCATCGCTCTCCGCGGCTTGCGCTGCGACCTAGGCGCAGACGCTCGCCAGCGCCTGTAATAAAAGCCAACTGGAAGTGGCCCCGGGGTCCTGATGCCCAATACTTCTCTCCCCTAAATAGCTGGCGCGTCCTCTTCGCGCTTCCAGCGGACGAGTAGCTACGGCGGCAGTTTTTGCGGTTTCTTCGGCCACGCGCGCCGCCGCACTGATGTCGGAGTCCGCTGCCGCCTGGAATGCAATCACTGCCGGCGAAAGCGCGTCGACCATGGTCTTGTCGCGCAGGTCGGCCTTCCCTCTCCGCTGTATGTCAGCTAAGCCCCTTTCCAGCATCTGGCCGACTTCGGCTTTCGTCAACAGCGTCTTACCAGCGGTGGTGCGCCCCAACTCCAGGAAGAATCCTCCGTAAAGGGGGCCCGCAGCGCCGCCGACTGTCGAGAGCAAAGTCATGCCCACCATTTTAAAAAGCGCGCCAAAGTCTGCCGTCGGCGTGGCCACAAGTTTCTTTTCAACCGCTGTGAATCCTCGCGACATATTGACACCGTGGTCTCCGTCTCCGATGGGAGTGTCGAGTTCCGACAACATGGACGCGTTTTCTGCCATGGCGTGCGCGGCCGCTTCGATCCACGACCGCGCTGCTTCGACCGTTAGTTGTTCCACAGCTCTCCTTCGCTAATCGCAGGCCCAGCGCAGAGCGGGCGTGTCAACCGGAGCATCCCACAGCTTGCAGAGTTGATCGTCCATTTTCAGCATGGTGATCGACGCCCCCGCCATCTCGAGACTCGTGATGTAAGTTCCCACCAGGTTGCGTACGATCTTCAGTCCATGCTTCTTCGCGATCTCCGCCGCCTTGCGGTAGACGATGTACAACTCGATCGTAGGGGTTCCGCCCATACCGTTGACGAACATCAGGACTTCGTCTCCCGACTTGAAGGGCAGATCCGACAGAATCGGCTCCATCAGCATCGCCGTGATTTCGTCGGCGCTCGCCAGTTTCACGCGCTTGCGCCCAGGCTCGCCGTGGATGCCGATACCCATTTCAATCTCATCGTCCGCCAACGTGAACGAGGGCTTCCCCGCGTGTGGCACCGTGCAGGGCGTAAGAGCCATACCCATGCTGCGTCCCAACCCGCGAATATGGTCGCCGAGTTTTTTCATTCCTGCCAGGTTCATGCGGTTTTGCGCCGCAGCGCCCAGCAGCTTTTCCATCAGCACGGTCAAGCCTACCCCGCGACGTCCAGCCGTGTAGAGACTGTTCTGAACAGCAACATCGTCGTCTACCAAGACGGTTTCAACCTCGATATTCTCGTTGCGCAGCATCTCGGCGGCCAACTCAAAGTTCATGACATCGCCTGTGTAGTTCTTTACCAGTTGGAGGACTCCCGCCCCGCCGTTCACGGCCTTACCGGCTTCGAACATCTGGTCCGGGGTAGGACTGGTAAATACGTGGCCCGGGCATGCCGCATCGAGCATGCCTTTGCCCACATAGCCCCCGTGCATCGGTTCGTGGCCGCTTCCACCGCCGGAAATCAGGCCCACTTTCCCGCGCACCGGAGCATCTTTGCGCACAATATAAAAAGGTTCGTAGTTGACGCGCAAACGGTCTCCATGCGCGGCTTCCATTCCCTCGAGCGCTTGCCGCACCACGTCTTCAGGAGCATTGATCAACTTCTTCACGGCACTGCCTCCCTTCCCTTTTCTCGGAACCTACGGAGAATTTGAAGTATGAATCCGTAGCGATACCGTTTGGCGAATGGCGGCAAAGAAAACGCCCAAGAGCAGCCCGCCGTCCCTGAGAACGGATCGATGCAACTCTTGGGCGCGGAACTCTCTATTCTCTGGCGCGCCAACAAGTCTTCGATACCAGTTACAGGCTATGGCTCTAGCGGGCAACTGTCTGTGACTGCTATCACGCCACGCCGGTGCAACTCTCTCAAACCAGTGCTTCCTTCCGCCGTGGCCGGACATCTAAGGTCTGAGGTAACACCATTCTGAGGAGCACATGGCATGATCGATATTTCGAAGATTGAAGAAGTTTTGTTGCAGGACGGCCAATGGCACAAAGTCGAGAAGAACTCTTTCGGAATCGGCGACTACGTCATCGGCAAACAATCGCAGAGCGGCAACAAGATCAACTTCGAGACCAATCGGTGGGATGGCGACGTCAAGTCGAAAGCCGCGTACTGGCAGGAGGATGGACGCGTCGTGCTTGCGCCCATGACCTCCATCCACGGCTACAAAACTGCGCCGTAAGATAGTTGCCAGAACCTCAATCCGCCATGCACTCTATTTGCGGATGCCCGAGTTACCTGACATCTCGGCCTATATCGGTGCGCTCGAATCGCGCATTGTGGGGCAACCGCTGGAGCAGGTGCGCGTGGCCAGCCCCTTCCTGCTTCGCACGGTTGAACCGCCTCTGTCGGAGGTGGAAGGCCACGTTGTGCAGCGAGATCCGGCGCATCGGGAAGCGCATCGCCATTGGCTTGGACAACGACCTCTGGCTGGTTTTTCACCTGATGATCGCTGGTCGGCTCCACTGGAAGAAACGCGGTGTGGCGCTCAATGGCCGCCAGAATCTAGCTGCTTTTGAGTTTCCTAATGGCTCATTGGTTCTGACCGAAGCTGGCGCTCGGCGGCGCGCGTCGTTGCATGTCCTCAGGGGCGAGGAAGGCCTCAGTTCTGTCGATCCTGGCGGAATCGAGATCTTCTCCAGCGATCTGGAATCGTTTCGCGCCGCGCTTACTGCTGAGAACCGTACCCTAAAGCGAGCACTCACTGACCCGCGCATCATAAGTGGGATCGGTAATGCCTACTCAGACGAAATTCTGCACGAAGCGCAATTATCCCCAATCACTCTGACGCACAAGCTCAAACCTGAAGAGTGGGAGCGACTCTACGCAGCGACCCGCAAGACAATGCAGGATTGGACCAACCGTCTGGGTGCCGAAGCTACCACCGCATTCCCTGAAAAAGTGACCGCCTTCCGCAAAGGCATGGCAGTGCATGGCCGCTACGGCGAACCCTGCCCAAGGTGTGGGCAAAAAATCCAGCGCATCCGCTACGCCGACAACGAAACCAACTATTGCGCTAAATGCCAGACCGGAGGCAAAGTCCTGGCCGATCGAAGCCTCTCCCGCCTCCTGGGATCCGACTGGCCGCGCACCCTCGATGAACTCGAAGCGCTTAAGCGGCGCTGATCAAGCATTCCGCTTCACTTCTCGGCCTGCAGCTTATTCTTGCTGCGAAGAATTCGAATGAGAATATCTTTGAACTTCCCTCCCGCTCCCTCACATTGTTCAAACGTTTTGCAAAAACGCAACGTGGCGGCAAAGTCACTCCCATCCTTGAACTGGACTGTGCATCCTTCGGAGAGAACTTGGTCCTCAGCGGATAGCGGATGAATGGCTGTCTGGCACGTGACGACCTTCAAGTTGCTCTGCGTGACTCGGGAATCTTTTTCGAGCGATCCCTCGAACTGCTCCTGACCATGCAGCCACGGCAAAATTGCAAAAAACGCTAGAGCTCCAACGTACCGGAACTTGCGCTTCCCAAAGGCTTCCCCAAGAAAATGCGAGAGCGCCATTTGTCACCTCCCCATGAGCTGCTTGTTTCGCAGTCGTCATGAGACCGAGAAAAAGATGAGGAAGTGGAGGGATTTCGTTGTACAGCACATCGCTTAGTTCCGGCGGGGAGGCAACCGTAAAAAACATTTATGGAGGGTAAGAGAAAACATGAAGATGGCAGCCCCCTAGGGATTCGAACCCCAATAACCTGCTCCAGAGGCAGGTGTCCTAACCGTTGAACGAGGGGGCTGTTCAAAGAATAGCCTACGTCCGCGAAAGGACGCAAGCATCGGCACACACTCCTGTTCTTTCCCCCAGAAGCAGTTTAAGATTCCCGCAGGAGCCCTCAATGGCAACGATTCTTGGCGGAATCTCCGTCACCGGCAACGATTACAGCGAGATCGCCCGCCGCTCTCTTGAAGCCGACCAGTGCGCGCTTCTCGTCGTCGACATCCAGGAAAAATTGCTACCGCCGATCTTCCAGAAGGAATTGCTGGTCAAGAATTCAAAGCTGCTGATTCGCCTCGCGGGGATCTTGAAGATTCCCACTCTCATGACCACGCAGTATGCGAAGGGATTGGGGAACACCGTGCCTGAGATCGCTTCCCTGCTCCCGGAAACTCAGGCAATCGATAAGCAAATGTTCTCTTGCTTCGGCAGCGACGTGTTCTGCTCAGTACTCAAGCGCCTGCCCGGACATCGCAACACCGTCTTACTCTGCGGGATGGAAAGCCACATCTGCGTCACTCAAACCGCGCTGAGCGCCTTGAGGGAAGGCTACCTGGTGCACGTGGCTTCTGACGCCGTCAGTTCGCGAGCGGAGTGGAACTGGAAGATTGGATTGGAACGGATGCGCGCGGCCGGAGCCATCATCTCGTCGACTGAGATGATCATGTACGAACTGCTGCGTGCCTCAAATGCCGCCGGATTCAGGGAACTGCTGCCCTACCTGAAGGAGTAGGCTTACGCTTCCTTCTGCTTCACTTTCACGACCGTGATCTTCGAGAACCCTTCGTCAAAGGTGGGCGCCTTAAACTTGTCCGACATGCGCCGCATCACATCTTCTGCTACAACTCGCGAACGCTTCTGATTGCGCTGCAGGCACACTTCCACTGGGACATCGAAAAAGACGGCCTGCACTTCGTAGCCGAAATCCTTGGCCAGTTTGATCCACCCGTGACGTTCGTGCGGGGTGAGGTTGGTTGCGTCCACATAGTTCAACGGACGCCGCGCAATCAAACGCGCCTTCAACATAGAACGCAAGTTGGAAAAAACCAAATCCTGGAAGCGCTGCTCGGTCGCATCGTCAAATAAGAGCGCCCGCAACAGATCACTGGAGAGAGGATTGATGTTGTGCCGCTTGAACCACGAACTCTTGCCAGACCCTGGCAGACCAATCGCGAGCACAACCACGCCTTTCGGCGGACGTGCGGCAGCAGGTGCCGCCTGCACAGGTGCCGCCGCTGCTGCAACAAGTGGAGCACCTTCATCGCCCGGACTCGCAACTGGCTGAACAGCAGCAGCCGGTGACGGCGTTGCGTTACGTCCCCGCCCGCGCCCGCCTCGTCCTCTTCGGCGACGGCGGCGCTGAGGTCCATCTCCAGTTCCGCCCAACTCGCCCGCCACAACCTCAGCGGCTTCGGCCGGCTCTGAGTCTGGTTCTTCCGTCGCGGGAGCCTCTACCTCGGGCTCTACCGGCGCCCGCGGCTCAGGAGCGGCCGCATCGAAATACGCAGGTTGTAGCGGAGCGGGTGAGGCTTCGGGGGCAGCTTCGGTTGGCTTCTTGCGGCGCTTCATGCGCTCGCGCATCCATTTACGCATGTTCAGGCTTTTAACACACTGGTGTGCTCGGGAGCAATGTGCCGGAACCACCCGTGCTAGCCGCCGCCGGTTTCATTACAATCGTGCCCATGGCGATCCCCCCACAGATTCAAGGAGAAAACTACGTCAGCCTCGCCACCTTTCGCAAGAATGGCAATGCAGTTCAAACCCCGGTGTGGTTTGGCGAGCAGAATGGCAAACTGTACGTGATGAGCCGTCCGGACTCCGGCAAATGCAAACGCATTCGCAACAATCCGGCGGTTAAAGTCGCACCGTGCACCATGAGAGGAAGAATTACAGGACCAGAATTCTCTGGAACCGCCCGCATCTTGCCCGCAGAAGATTCTCCCTGGGCACGCGAAACCGTAAGGCAAAAATATTGGCTGGCTCGATTGCCTTTTTGGAGCAAGGAGAATGTCTATCTGGAGATTAACCTAGCCGAGACGAGGATCGCTTGAACGAGTCCCGGGATCGTAAATTCCTTCGCCTCCACGTCGGCTCCCAAACCCAACTCCGCGAGAGTCGCAGAAGTCACCGGGCCGATCGACGCAAACGTCATTCCCTCCCGAACTGAGGATGAAATCCTTCCCGCCAGCGCCACGAAGTTTCTGACCGTCGACGAACTGGTGAAAGTAATCACACCCGGACGCTTCGCCGGGTTCTTCATCATCGCCCGCAACCGCGTTCGCGACGTGGCAGGCACAAGGGTTTCGTAAGCTTCCACCACATCCACCTGCGCTCCGAGTCTGCGCAACTCGCGGGGAATCACGTCGCGTGCTACCTTCGCCCGCGCCAGCAGCACTCGCTTCCCTTTCACCTTGCTGCGCAGGCTTCTCACCACCGACTCGGCGACATACTCCTCGGGAACCACGTCAACTTTGAGCCCACGCTTCTCGATGGCTTTCCGGGTCGCCGGACCAATCGCGGCTACCTTCAAGTGCTTCAGGTCTTTCTTGCTGAGCCGCAGCTTCGCAAGCCGCTTCCAAGTAGCGTCAACTCCGTTTACGCTGGTCAGGATCAGCCAATCGTAAACTTCCAGATTTTTGAGAGCGGTATCGAGTGGTTTGTAGGACCGCGGCCGCCGAATCTCGATGAAGGGAATCTCCACCACTTCAGCGCCAAGTTTTCGCAAGCCAGAGGACAGGGCGCCAGCCTGATGCCGCGCTCGTCCGACCAGCACGCGAACGCCGGCCAGCGGTCGTTTCGCCCCGCGCCTCACGGTTGTTGCGGCGCAGCGAATCCCTCGCCGTAAACCTCTTCAAGAATGGCATCGCCGCCGCGCGCCAGCAACGTGTCGCCGACTTCCTCTCCCAGCTTTACTGGGTCAATGCCGTCACGTGATTCACGCAATACTACGGTCCCATCCGGATGCGCCACGATGGCTTCGAGATGAATCCGCCCATTCCGTGCCTGAGCCGATGCGCCGATGGGGACCTGGCAACCTCCGCCCAACTTATTCAGCAGAGCCCGCTCGCAGGTAGTCGTCGCCCGCGCCGCCGCATCATCGAGAAACGCCAGATGCTTGCGTGTTTCGGAGTCGCCTGCGCGAATCTCAATCCCTAGCGCGCCCTGGCCCGCTGCAGGACACATGATTTCCGCCGGAATAATCTGCTTCACCAACTCGGTTTTGCCCAACCGGTTCAGTCCGGCTGCAGCCAGAATAATGGCGTCGTATTCTCCGGCTTCCAACTTCCGCAGACGGGTATCGACATTGCCGCGCAGGGGAAAAATCTCCAAATCGGCTCTTACGGCCTTGAGTTGCGCCTGTCGCCGCAAGCTACTTGTGCCTACTCTCGCCCGCTTCGGAAGATCGGCGATGCTGTTGTATTTCGTGGAGCAAAACACGTCGTTCGGATTCTCACGCTTGGTGATCGCGGCGATTTCAAACTCGTGTGACAACTCCGTCGGCAGATCCTTCAGGCTGTGTACCGCCAAATCCACGCGACCTTCGATCAGCGCCTCTTCAATCTCTTTGGTGAACATCCCCTTGGTGCCCACTTTGGCAAGGGCAACGTCAGTGATCTTGTCGCCAGTGGTCTTGATGATCACCAGTTCGACTTCGTGCCCGCGTTCCCGCAGCAATGCGCTGATGTGATGAGCTTGCCAAAGCGCGAGTTGGGATCCTCGGGAACCAATGCGCAGGCGCGCCATCAGTTCTTTCCTCCAGACTCTCCGCCCGACTTGGCAGCTTTTTTCTCCTGCAGATTGAAAAGCCGCCGCACCAGATCGACCACCGTGGTGGCCTCCGACTCGCGCGCCGCTGTTTTCAAGGTGCTGATGGGGGTATGCATGATCTTATTCACGATGCCGCGCGTCAGGGTTTCAACCGCCAGCTCCTGCTCCGGAGAAAGTTGCCCCAGCCTTCCGCGCACACGATCGATTTCCGCCTGCCGAATTGTCTCCAAATGATCCTGCAACGAAACAATCGTCGGCACCACATCCAGGGTCTGCAATCGCGACTGGAAGCGCTCGACCTCACTCGTGATGATTTCTTCCGCGCGCTCAGCCTCTTTGCGGCGGTCGGCCACATGCGCACTCACCGCCTGCTGCAAATCATCGATGTCATAAACAAAGATGCCGTCCACCTTGTTCATGTCCGGATCGACATCGCGCGGGACCGCAATATCGATAAAGAACATGGGACGGTTCTTGCGGCGGCTCAGGAAAGCCTCTCCATGCTCGCGCCGGAAGATGGCGTGGGGTGCGCCAGTCGAGGTGATCACGATATCGGCTCGATCGCAAGTGTCGTAGAGCCGGCTGAATTCGATCGCCTGCCCGTCGAATTTCTGCGCCAGCCGGATAGCTCGATCGTAAGTGCGGTTGGCGACGAAGATGGAAGCGGCTCCGTGGGCGATCAAGTGCCGCGCCGCCAGCTCGCTCATTTTCCCGGCGCCGACGAGGAAAACACTCTTGCCGTTCAACGATCCAAAAATCTTCTTTGCCAGCTCCACTGCGACTGACGCCACCGACACGGCGGAAGAACCGACCGCCGTTTCCGTCCGCACGCGCTTGGCGACCGCGAAAGCGCGAGTCAGAAGCAAATCAAGCTGCGAGTGCACGGCGCCAACTGCTCGGGCGGTCGCATAAGCCTCTTTCATCTGCCCCAGGATCTGCGGCTCCCCGACCACCATCGAATCCAGGCTCGACGTCACACGAAAAACATGATGAATTGCTTCCCGCGCGTGAAATTCATAAAGATGAGGACTGAGTTCGTCCGGCTGAAACTGAAAGTATTCCCGCAGGAACCCGCGCAGATCGGCAGTCCCGTTCTTAGTCTGGGCCAGCAACTCCACTCGGTTGCAGGTGCTGATGATCATTGCCTCTTCAATTCCGGGATGCTGCACCAGCCGCTTCAAAGCCTCAGGCAAACGCGACTCCGGAATGGCCAACCGCTCGCGCACCTCGACCGGCGCGCTGTGGTGGTTCACGCCGATGAGTTGAAAGTTCATGATTGCACGAACCTGTGAATGGTATTGAAGTACCACGCTACCACTGCTGCCAGGAATGCCAGGCTCGCCAGATAGGCGGCGCGTCGCCCCCGCCATCCCGCCGTCCAGCGTGTATACAGCATGATCAGGTAGACCACCCACATCAGGATCGAGAGAAAGATTTTAGGATCAAGAAAGTCCACTCGCCCGTACGTCGCCTGCGCCACCACCGTGCCGGCAATCAATCCCAGCGTCATGAACGGGAAGCCCAGCAGCAATGAGCGGTATCCGATCTCATCGATCACTTCGAGCGCGGGCAGCCGCGCCAGAATCGACGAGGCCCGCTTCGACTTCAGACTGCGCTCCTGAATGAGGTAGAGGAGGCTCGCCACGAAACTGAGAACCAGCGCTGCGTATCCAGTAAAAATCAGCGCAATGTGCGTGAACAGCCATCCCTTATGAAGGACTGGAGAATCCAGCGTGAAAGGCCGTTGCGCCGTCGCTGCTACAAATGTCAGCAGAAAAACCAGGGGGAAAACCACAATCCCGAGCGACGTGGTCTTGTAAATCAGGTAAGTAATCATGAACGAAGTCATGATCAGAAAAGCCAGCAGCGACTCGGAGTTATGAACTCGGATCAGGGTCATCACTCCGGAATCGAGCGCCACCTCCGTCAGGGAAACGAAGTGGAACACCATTCCGAGGTAGGCCGCGTGCAACGCAACTTTGGTCAGTAGGTCGCTGGTACGGCTCAATGCCACCAGGGCGTAAATCAAGCCCACAGCGTAGCAGCCCAGCGCAACTCGCAGCCAAAGCAGTGACATGGTATTCGATTCCCCGCCTGGGTTCCGGTACCCCTCTCCGGATCCGCCAAGGTGATTATAGTCTGCACCGCCGCGAGTGCTGAAGGCAGCGGGCGATATCACACCCCATTGTGATCTAGGTCACACGGCCCGGGTAAGCACGGGAAGGACATGGACGCATTCACGCGCCCTGTGGAGTTTTCTACCTTGACGCTAGGCGACTCCTAGCCCGGCAAGGAGTTCTTCAAGGGAAGACGCATCCAGCCGCAATTCCCGCCCTTCGGCCATCATGTTTTCGACCTCATCAAAAGCCTGAAACAACCGCATCTTCACCGCGGCGTACTGCTCCGCCTCGGTTAGGGATCGGCCATGCGCTCGCGTCCAGGATTGCAAGGCGTCGTTTGGAAGGAAAATGCTGACCGAGAAAGTTGTCTTGCGGTCGGAGGTCACGTCGAAAACAAACTCGGTAGACTCGGACGAAGGACGCTTCCCTACAAAGTAATACTGGTAAACGTACCCTTGCCCGCCCGTGTAGGTCTTCATGCGGCGTACGGGAAGTCGGTCGTTGGTGCCTGGTCGATGGTCGTTCGTCACAATCACTCCTCCGTTTTCAATTCGTCCATGGACGCCAACGACGAATGACCAAAGACCACCGACTATTTTCCATTCGCCGACGAGACCACGCGCCCATATTCCGACGCTCTTCCCAGCCGATCGAACATTTGATAGGCGCCCAAGCTGATACGGCTGATCGCATCTTCCCCGTCCCGCTCTTTCCGCAGATAACTGGTCATGACCGAGATCACATAAGGACGATTCGCCACGAACACGATCCCGGAATCGTTGCGCACTCCCTCAAGCGCCCCGGGCTTATCGGCGATCTTCAATCCCTCTGGAAGATCCTTCGGAATCCAGGCGTCTTTGTGCGTACTGAGCATGGTAAAGAAGTCGTCCGTCATTTGCTTGTTCAGCACCTTGCCCTGGTAAAGATCCGAGAGCAGAGTCACGAACTCGTGCGGAGTCGCGACGTTTTCGCGCCCTTCGCTCGCCGCTTTGATATCCATCATCTTGCGCCGCAGCCGAGTGTGCGTCAGCCCCAGCGAGTCGAGCATGGCGTTGACATTCTCCATGCCAACTCGATCGATCAGTACGTTAGCCGCGCTGTTATCGCTGACCGCAATCATCATGGTCGCGACATCCCGCAGCGTCACCTTGGTGACGCCGGGAGTCAATCCATTCATGATGTCGCTGTCCTGCACCAGGTCGGAAGCCTGCACCGTATAGACATCGGTCAGCTTGAGCTTTCCCGACTGCGCCTGCCGGTAGAGTTCTGCCAGCACCGCAATTTTGATCGAACTGGCCGTAGGGAAGACTTCATCCGCGTGGAGGAAATATTGCTGGTGATCGGTCAGATCGTAGATGGCGACTCCCATGACGCCATCAAGGTTACGATCCACCTCGTTGATGGAAGCCTCCAGCTTTTGCCACAGAACTTGCCTCTTAGCTTCCGCGGTAGGAGTTTGAGCAAACGCAGCACCGGCCAGAAGAAAAACGAAGATCAGTTGCTTCAAGGGTCCCCCAGAGGAACGTCATTATAGACCCTCTTTAGCCCTCCACCGCCGCATCGCGCAAGCGCTTCACCGCCGTCTCCGACGTTACCGGCGAATAATAAACTTCCTTAAACGTATACGACTTCGCCTTCGCCGAGATGATGGGCAGAATCTCGATGTGCCAGTGATAATCCTCGTCGATCGTCTTCCAATATCCCAAGCTCTCGGAGCGGTGCAGCGTGTTGGGAGAGGTGTGCAGCACAAGATGGAAATCTTCTGTAATGGTGCGAATCCTCTGCAGTGTGCGCCGCAAGAGAGCTCCAAGATCGCGCATCGAGCCTGGCCGGCTCAGTCCAAAGCGTTCGAAAGCCGCCTCATGGGTGCGTGGAAGAATCCAAGTCTCATAGGGCACGCGCGGCGCGTAAGGACACGTCGCGATGTAATCCCCGCGCACCTCGAGCACCCGCTGGTTCTGCCGCTCTTCCTGGACAATGATGTCGCAAAAAACGCAGCGCTCTTTGGTCTGGTAGTAATCCCGTCCCGACCGTAGTTCATACAGCACACGGCGCGGCACAAACGTTGTGGCCGTCAATTGCGATATCGGATGATCGAACTCCTGCCCCGCAAGACCGCCATGATTCTTGAAGATGCTGATGTATTTCAAGCGATGGTCGCGTTTCAGATCGTGAATGCGCTGGGCCGCGAGCATCAGAAACTGTTCGATCTCCGCCGGGCTGGCTTTCCAAAGGTGGCGGTCATGCTTGGGATTTTCGACCAGCACCTCATGCGCTCCCAGCGAACGCATGCGGTCGTACAAGCCATCGGCGCGGCGCGACGGCTCTCCTTCGATTCGATACAGTGGCGTCGGATGCACCACAGAGCGCGCCGACCACTGTCCGCCATCCACGCTGGCCATGCTCGAAATCACTTGCGGAGCCACCGGCGACTCGGCGCAGAACGCGCACACCGGATCGGTACGCGGAGGTTTCTCTGAAACATCGTCTCCTGTGATGACCCACGAGCGAGTGATGGGATCTTTGCGCAGCTCCATGGGTGTAGGAGAGCACCGCTATGCGCCGCCGTCAACTGTGATTTCCGTCGCCGAAGCGGATCGGCGTCGTTTGTTATAATCCGCCCACGAAGCCGCCGGACATGACCGAGCCGTCCACGCCGCTGATGCGGCAGTATGCCGCCATCAAGAAGGAGCATCCCAGCGCCCTGCTGTTTTTCCGCCTGGGCGATTTTTACGAGCTTTTCTTTGACGACGCTATTCTTGCGGCGCGCGAACTGCAGATCACTCTGACCTCGCGCAACAAAGAAAAAGGCGTTGCTATCCCCATGTGCGGAGTGCCTTATCACGCGGCCGAGGGATACATCTCGAAACTCATTCGCAAGGGATTCAAGGTCGCGATCTGCGAGCAGACCGAAGATCCCAAAGTGGCGAAGAAGTTGGTGCGCCGCGAAGTGACCCGCGTGGTTACGCCCGGCACTGCGGCTGATTCTTCGCTCACGTCGGAAGAAAACAACTTCCTCGCCGCGGTCGCTCAGAACGGAGATCGTGTCGGATTCGCGGCTCTCGATCTTTCGACCGGCGAATTTCGCGCCACCGAATTTGTTGGGGAAAACGCCTTTCGTCGCATTCAAGAAGAACTTCAACAGTTGCGCCCAAAAGAGCTGTTATACGCATCTTCCGCCCCGCTCTTCGAAAACGCTGGCCGCGCTAACTCCGTTACCCCGCGCACCGGCGCCGGCTTCTCGGAAACCCCGCTCGACGATTGGATATTCGCTTTCGATCACGCCATTCCGCTGCTGGAAAATCATTTCGGCGTGCTCTCGCTCGAAGGCTTTGGCCTTTCCGGAAAACCTGCAGCCGCATCTGCGGCGGGAGCCATTCTTTACTATGTGCGTTCCACGCAGCGCGGAACGCTCGATCACGTCGACCGCATCGGTTTCTACGAACGCCAGAATTGCCTGGTACTCGACACGGTCACCGTTCGGAATCTGGAGTTGATCGAACCCCTGTTCGCAGGCACCGATCCGAGCGTCACGCTCTTTCGCTCCATCGACGCGACGGTTACCCCCATGGGCAAACGGCTGCTGCGCTCCTGGATGCTGCGCCCCTCTGTCGATCTGGCCGAAATCAACGGACGTCTCCAAGCCATCGAAATTCAGGTCAAAGACACGGTCGCCCGAGAGGAGTTGCGCCGCGCCCTCGATGGCATTCTTGATCTGGAACGACTGCTCAGCCGCGTCACCCTCGAAACCGCGAACCCACGCGACGTGCTCGCGCTCGCCGCATCTTTAGCCAAGATTCCGTCGTTGCGCGGCGCGCTTGACCGGCTCAACGCAGAACGCCTCCGAACTCTGCACTCGTCGGTCGACGAACTGAGCGACCTGCGCCAGAGAATCGATCAGACCATCGTTCCCGAACCTCCAATTTCCCTAAGTGACGGCGGGGTCATTCAGAGCGGCATTCATCAGGAACTCGACGAACTCCGCGATCTCAGCCGCAACAGCAAGCAATATCTAGCCCAGATCGAGCAACGCGAACGTCAGCGCACCAGCATCTCGTCGCTGAAAATAAAGTTCAATTCGATATTTGGTTACTACATCGAGGTATCGAAGCCTAATCTGCATTTGGTGCCTGCCGACTACGAGCGCAAGCAAACGCTGGTCAATGCCGAACGCTTCACCACTCCCGAGTTGAAGGAATACGAATCGAAGATTCTCGACGCGCAAGAAAAGATCGTTGAGATCGAGCGCCGCTTGTTTGCCGAGTTGCGCACCGCCATTGCGGGAGAAGCCAAACGCATTCGCCAAACCGCTCTGGCTATCGCAGAAGTCGATGTCTTAAGCGGACTCTCTCACATCGCGGCCCTGCGCAACTACTGCCGTCCAAAGTTCGACGACTCAGGCGATCTCGAAATCGTCGAAGGGCGCCATCCGGTGATCGAGCAGCAGGAGATCGGCGGCGGAGAGCGCTTCGTCCCCAATGATCTGTTTCTCAACTCAACGACTCACACCGTGCTGATTCTCACCGGGCCGAACATGGGCGGCAAATCGACTTATCTGCGTCAAGCCGCGCTGACCGTGATTCTCGCGCAAATGGGCTCTTTCGTTCCCGCCCATTCGGCGCGCCTGGGAGTGGTTGACCGTGTCTTTACCCGCATCGGCGCCAGCGATAACGTAGCGCGCGGACGCTCGACATTTATGGTCGAGATGACCGAGACGGCCGCGATTCTGCACACCGCGACTGCCCGGTCGCTCATTCTGCTCGACGAAGTCGGTCGCGGCACCTCCACTTACGATGGATTGGCCATCGCCTGGGCCGCAGTTGAATACATACATGCACGTATGCGGGCGAAGACTTTGTTCGCCACCCACTACTTTGAATTGACCGAACTTGCCGACCAGCTTTCCGGCGTGAAGAACTATCACGTCTCGGTGAAAGAAACGGGAGGAGGCATTGTCTTTCTCAGAAAAGTCGAACCGGGAGCCGCCGACCGCAGCTACGGAATCGAAGTCGCTAAACTTGCCGGACTTCCTAATGAAGTCATCGACCGTGCCCGCGAGGTTCTCGCCGAACACGAAAGCGCTGAACGCCAATTGACCGCGCAACTGGAAAGCGATGAAAGCCGCCCCCGCCCACCCGCGCAGTTAACCATCTTTACGCCGCTGTCGCAGCCGGTGCTGGAGAAACTTCGCGAGGTGGACTTGAATCGCCTCACCCCGCTCGAAGCTCTGAACCTGCTTGCGGAACTGAAAAAGCAAATCGACTAAACGCCATGGCACGATCATCCAAATCCTCCGACCTCAACGGCCAAATCGGCCAACTCCTCATCATCGGCTTCGAGGCCACTGAGGTGTCGGCGCATCTCGGCTCGTTGCTCTCTCGCCTTCAACCCTCGGGCGTCATTCTCTTCGCGCGCAACATCACAGGCCCCGAACAGACCTACCAGCTTCTGAAAAATTGCCAGGCATGGGTCTCGACGCCCATCTTCACCTGCGTCGACATGGAGGGCGGCCGCGTCGATCGCCTGAAAAACATCATTGCGCCTGCGCCATCCGCGGCCGAAGTCTTCGCCAGCGGTGATCGCAAACTCTTCCGTAAACATGGAAAGCTGGTTGGCGATTCTTGCCGCACCGTAGGGTTCAATACTGACTTCGCACCGGTGGTTGACCTCGCCTACGAAGTCTCCCGCACAGTGATCGGCTCGCGCGCCGTTTCTGCCGATCCCAAGCAAGCCGTCCTTTACGCACGCGAATTTCTCGCCGGCCTGAAGTCGGCCCACGTGGTCGGCTCCGCCAAACACTTCCCAGGATTGGGAGAAGCCAATCTCGACACGCATCAGGATTTGCCTAACGTCGACAAGAGCTGGAAGAAACTTTGGGAAGAAGATATGGCGCCCTACCGCATCATGCGCCGCGAACTCCCGATGATTTTGGTTGGCCATGCGAGTTATCCCGCAGTAACCGCGAAAGAGACTCCAGCGTCGCTTTCGAAAAAATGGATCACCGACATCCTGCGCAAGAAGATCGGCTACCGAGGCCTGGTCGTCTCCGATGATCTCGAGATGGGAGGCGTGCTCGCCGCTGCGCCCATCGAGCAGGCCGCCGTCGAACACGTTCGCGCCGGCGGAGACCTCTGCCTCATTTGCCGCCAGGAAGAAAACGTCGTGCGCGCGCACGAAGCGCTGATCAAAGAAGCCGAGCGCAATCGCAAGTTTGCTGCCAGAGTGGCCGAATCCTCGCAGCGCGTGCTGGCCTTCAAAAAGAAATCGAAAGAACTGAAACGCCGCAGTTCCCCTCCCACCGCTGCCAAGCTCAACCAGTTATCACGGCAACTTTGGGAGTTCAGCGAGCAGCTTCGCATGGAAACCATCAACCGGCAGGAATCAGCATGATCGTTGCCGGAGTGATGAGCGGTACCTCTGCCGACGGAATCAACGTCGCACTCGTGCGAATCTCTGATTCCAAAGGCTTCAGGCTGCTCGCGCATTCCGAACAGCCGTACCCGCGAGACGTCAGGCGCGCTGTGCTCGCAACCATGAACGCCAAGGCCGCGCGTGTCGCCGACTTGGCTCGACTCAACTTTCTTCTAGGTGAACTTTATGCAGAGGCCGTACTCGCCGCCCAACGCAAGTTCCGGATAGAGGCCGAACTTGTGGGATGCCATGGCCAGACCATCTACCATCAGGGCGAAGCCTCAACTTTTCTAGGACGCAAGATCGCAACCACTTGGCAGACCGGAGAAGGCGCAGTGATCGCCGCTCGCGTAGGCGTACCCGTCGTCTCTGACTTTCGTCCCGCCGACATGGCCGCCGGGGGCAAAGGCGCGCCCCTGGTTCCCTTCCTCGACTACGCTCTGTATCGCGATCGCCGCATTGGACGCATCGTGCAGAACATCGGAGGCATCGGGAACCTCACCGCAATTCCCGCGAACGCGACTTCAAAACAGGTGATCGCGTTCGACACCGGTCCCGGCAACATGGTGATCGATGCCGTCAGCGAGCGTCTTTTTTCCAAACCGTACGATCGCGACGGAAAGATTGCAGCTTCAGGGGCAGTTCTCGAAGCGGCGATAGCGCAGACCCTGAAGGGAACGTATTTTCAACGCAAGCCTCCTAAGACCGCAGGGCGGGAAGAGTTTGGGCGCGAGTTTGTCACCGACTTCCTCCGTCGCTGCGGACGCACAGGCAAACAAAATATCGTCGCGACCGCCACAGCACTCACTGCTAATTCCATTCGTGATGCTGTCCGACACTTCGTGCTGCGGAAGTCAGCGAACTACCGCGAGTTTGTGGTTGCAGGAGGAGGAGCCAAGAACCCGACGCTGCTAGCCATGCTCGCGAACTCGCTGCAACCGTTAGGGCTCACCATTCGCATCTCCGACGAATTTGGCCTGCCTGCCGAGGCGAAAGAAGCCGTGGCCTTCGCCCTGATGGCATACGAGACCTGGCGCAGGCTTCCGTCAAACGTTCCGTCAGCGACAGGCGCCAAACGTCCCGCCGTGCTCGGTAAAATCTCTTTTCCTTAGCTTATGCCGATCTACATCTCTCTAATTCGCGGCATCAACGTTGGCGGGCACAAGAAGCTCAAGATGGACGAGCTTCGCAAAGCTGTTGAAGCCCTCGGATTCGAGCAGGTCCGCACCTATGTGCAGAGCGGAAATCTGATCTTTCAAGCTCCGAAACAGTCGACAGCGACCGTATCGAAGAAGATTGAAGCCGTCATCTTGAAAAAGTTTGGCCACGATGTTTCGGTCATCACCAAAACGCCAGAAGAGTTAAAGTCGGCAATAGAGAGAAATCCGTTCTTGAAGAACAAAGCAATCGCCGCCGAACGACTTTACGTCACCTTCTTATCCGGCTGTCCCGAACCCGCGAACGTCAAGAAACTGGATGCCGTCTCGAGCGGCGATGACGAATACCGTTGGCAGGACGACGTCCTCTACTTCCATCTCCCCAACGGCGCGGGGAAAAGTAAACTCGTCACCGCTCCCTTTGAAAAATGGTGCTCAGTGCGCACCACCACTCGCAACTGGAGAACGGTCAACAACCTTCACCAGATGGCGACGGAGCGCGGATGAACCTGAACCGTTGGGCGCTACTCGCGGCCTGCTGCGTCGCGCTGTTGCCTCTTTTGGCCTGCTCCAGCAAGCCCGACCCCAACACGCTGGTGATGATCATCGAGTCGAGTCCAACCAATCTCGACCCGCGCATCGGAATTGACGGTCAATCCGAGCGTATCGACGAATTGATTTTTGACTATTTGCTCTCCCGCGACAATCACCTCAACGTGCAACCGGAATTGGCGGAAAGCTGGGAAACTCCCGATCCCAAGACCTATGTTTTTCATCTTCATCACGGAGTGAAGTTCCACAATGGGGCGCCATTGACTTCGCGGGATGTGAAGTGGACGTTCGACTCGATCTTCCAAAAAAAGGTTCGAACAACTAAGTCCGTAGGCTATCTTGACCACATTGACACGCCCGACGACGCAACAGTTGTCTTCCATCTGAAAGAACCATTCGCGCCGCTGCTCTGGAATCTCTCCGACGGTTCGGTTGGCATCGTTCCCTACGGCACCACGCAAGAGATGAGCCAACATCCCATCGGATCAGGCCCATTTCGCTTCGTCAGCGCCGAGCAGGACAAAGAAGTCGCCCTCGAACGCAACGATGACTATTGGGGAGAGAAGGCCAAGATTCCCCGCTTGCGCTTCGCGGTGGTTCCCGACGACACCACTCGCGCTCTGGAACTCCGCAAGGGGAGTGCCGATGTCGTAAGCAATGCTTTGCCGTTCGACACCGTCGTCGCCCTCCAACGCGAGCCGGAGCTCACCATTCTCCACGGCCCCGGTACGATTCTTAGCTACATGGCGTTCAACCTGCGCGACCCGATCCTCAAAGATGTTCGCGTTCGCCAGGCGCTTGCCTACGCCATCGATCGCAAGCCGATTCTGCAATATCTGGGACGCGGCTTCGAGCGTCCCGCCTACAGCATTCTGCCTCCCGAAAGCTGGGCCTACGACGGAGACGTCCCCCACTATGACTTCAATCCCGATAAAGCCCGCGAGCTGCTCGATCAAGCCGGATATCCGCTTGTCAACGGTGTTCGCTTTCATCTGACGATGAAGACTTCGACGGAGGGCAGCACCCGAGTTCTCGCTGCCGTACTGCAGCAGCAACTGCACGAAGTCGGCATCGCGCTCGATATCCGCACTTTCGAATTCGCTACTTTTTTCTCTGATGTCACCCACGGCGCATTCCAGTTCTATTCGCTACGCTGGATCGGCGGCAACGAAGATCCCGACATCTTCGAATACGTCTTTGACACCTCGAAATTCACCCCAAACGGGGCCAACCGCGGCTTTTATTCCAATCCCAAAGTCGACGTCCTGATCGATCAAGCCAAGACCGAACTCAATCAGAATGTGAGAAAGCAGTTATACGCGCAGGTGCAGCAGATTCTCGCGGAAGATTTGCCCTACATCAACTTGTGGTACTACGACAACGTGGTCGTGCACACGCGGCGAGTCAGCGGAATCACACTCAATCCTTCCGGCAACTACGACTTTCTGAAGACTGCGCAATTGAATCCTTAAAGATTCAAGCCAAAGGAAGGATGATCACGCGTGCCCGTAATCTTGATGGGCAGCACAGTCTTCCCGCCCTTCCGAAAGAACGAATCGAACGGCTTTAACAATACTGACTTGAATCCGGTCGTTGCCTGTGACAATTTTGCCGTCAATCGCAAGTGCCCGCGGAAATCGAGTTCCCCGCTGCGGAGCGCATAAGTCCCGTTCAAATCGATGTCGGCGCCAGTCACGCCGAAATTCAAGTCACGAAACGTGATCAACCCGTCTTTCAAGACGAAATGCCCTTTCAACGCGGTCACCGCGCTGCCAGCATCTTCCTCGTCCGGCTTTCCCTGCCCGTGCCGGCTCAGCGACTTTATCTTTTCCTGAATCTTGAGTTCCGTGAAATTCCCCTGCTCGATGCCAAACTGTCCATCGAGAAAAAGCCGATCGGCAATCTCGCCTTTCCCCGGAGGCAGGTCAAACTTGGTTTTCAGATCCACCGATCCGGTCATCGGCGATTTTCCTTTGACCGCTAGCGCCATTAGATCTTCCAGACGAGCATCATTTGCCACCACCTGCAGACTAATTTCTTTGCCATGCCCCGTTTTCGGCTTCTCAATGCCGCCACTGCAAATCAACTTCGAGCGCAGAAATTCCGCAATCACCGGATGCAGCAGGGTGTCTCCATTCGAGCCATCAACCGTCGCCTCGAATTGGGTTTTCAGATGTACCGGATGTCCTCCGACATCGACCGTGAAATCTGGGACATCGGTCTCTCCCTTCACGGCCAGCTCATTAAGAGGCCCGGCGAACTTGCCGGTCGACGACAGAATGCCGGAGATGCCTTTGAACACTCCCAGGTCCGCTTTCGAGAACACGTAGCCCGCGTCTACCGGTGTGGACGCTGGATCATCGCGATCCCACGGGCCGAAATGCCCCTCGGTCTGAATGTCTCCCGGAGGCACCGCGTTGGTCAGTTCAGCTTTGAATGACGCCGAGCGCCCCAGTCCAAGATCGTGCATCACTAGGTGATGAATCTCGAAAATGTGCGGATCTTTCTCCGGATTCTTAGGAATGATCACCAGCTTCGCGTCGTCGGAGATGAACTCATCCACCGACACTTTGATTTCCTTGTGTTTGCCGAACAGTTTCGGCTGTTCTTGTCCTGGCGGATGAGGCGGAATCTGAATCTGCAGTCCCTCTACCTTCACTTGGCGTAGATGCCAGCGAAAAAGGCTGCCCAGACTCGCATCGGCATGAAACTTCCCAATAATGATCAGGGGAGGAACATCCCGGCGCCCGTGATGGCGAAGTTCCAAGTCCCCGCCATCGATACCCAAAGGAAACAAAGACGCATGGAAGTCGTGAATTTCTACTTCGCTCTCGAAGCGATCGCTGAGCATGGCGATGGCTCGCTCACGCAGCACGGGAGAAAGACGCCACCTCACCAGCAAAGCTCCCAGGATCGCAAGTAGTATGATCCCAGCGCCCAGCAGCCACCATCCGCGCGTACTGCGGCGCACCACCACATCGGTTTTTTCCATCGTGACGTGCCCCAAGACGTTCTGAGATTACTGTTCTTGCCTTCGCGGTTGGCTGGTTTGCGCGTGTTACCATCAAAATTCGTTCGCATTTCTGGCCTGACCCAATTCCCAAGGAGCCCCGTTGCACATTCTTTTTATAGGAGACATTTTTGGCCGTCCCGGTCGCAATATTGTTAAGGACCGCCTGCCCGGCCTGGTTCAGCAGTTCTCCATCGATCTAGTCATCGCTAATGGAGAGAACTCCGCCGCCGGGTTCGGCATTACTCCAGCCCTCGCCGAAGATCTTTTTGAGCTCGGCATCGATGTCATCACTACCGGAAACCACGTTTGGGATAAACGCGAGATCGTCGACTACTTCCACATGGCCGACGGCAACCAGCACAGCATGGCACGGCGACTGCTTCGCCCCGCCAATTATCCCGCGGGCATGCCGGGATGGGGCTTCTATCAGGGCGAGAAAAAAGGCGTTCCCTACGCGGTGATGAACCTTCAGGGACGCGTCTTCATGGCCTCAAATGACGATCCTTTTCGCATCGCCGACCAGTTGCTCAAGACGACGACCGCGAAAGTCATCTTTGTCGACATGCACGCGGAAGCGACCTCCGAGAAAATTTCTTTGGGATGGTATCTCGACGGACGCGTCACCGTAGTCGTCGGAACCCACACGCATGTGCCCACTGCCGATGAACGCGTCTTGCCAGGGGGCACGGCGTACATCACAGACGTGGGCATGACGGGTCCCTATGACAGTGTCATCGGCGTGAAAAAGGAATTGGTGGTGGAACGATTTTTGAACGGCATGCCCACCCGATTCGAACCAGCGACGGGAGACGTCAGGCTCTGCGCCGTAGTGGTGGATTGCGACGAGACTACCGGAAAGGCGCGCAAAATCGAACGCGTCATGCTGACCTAATGGAGGACGCGCATCCATCCCGTCAAGATTTTGTTCGTGTAGGGACGGACGCCCTCGTCCGTCCAGTCGCGAAAGCGACGGCAGAAAATTTCCCAGGCACGTCATTGCGCGGCGCGGACGACCACGCTTGGTATGCGCTGGAGCGAGAGGTCCAGGGTTTCTTTGTTGCAGTGGACTTCGAGTGTTTGCGGTTGATCGTGAGAGAGCGTGGCTTCGATGGTGTTGGAGTGGTCGTATCCGTCGGCTTCGACTTCCACTTTGATTTTGTGTTTGCCTGCCGGAAGTTTCAGTGCTTCTTTGTCCGTCCCTTCTACTTTCTTGAACACAACTAAGTGCTTTGTGGCTTCTCCGTGCAGAGCATGGGTGTAAATGAGACGTCCGTCACTCCACACTCGAAGAGTCGCGCTGGCCAAGTGGTGTTGGACCTGAAGCTCTAGGTTGGACGAAAGGACGACTGGTTTGGGAGCGACGACCTTCGGCCTTTCGGGTATCGGTTGAACAACGGCGACTGGGGCCGCTGGCGCCGTCCGAACTGGAGCCGCAGCATTATTCGGCGCAGCGTGCCGGTAGTGGCTGGCGAAAAAGAGAGCGCACACCAGGACTAAAGCGGCCAACCCCTCCCGCTTGGTCGGGGTCTGCTTCACGAACGCGAGCAGCCTGCGAACCGAGGTCTCTTCGCTCTTAGGGGTCAGATGTATTTGTGTGGATTCAGCTACGGGGGTGACTGCGGCTACGTTCTTGTGCGTGTGATCTCCCTGGCTGCGCGGGGTTTGTCCGCGAAGAATGCTGTGGAGATCGAGCGCCATCTCGCGTCCCGTCTGGTAACGCGCATGGGGATCCTTGGCCATCGCCCGGGCGATGACGTAGTCAATCTCCGCGGGGAACGCGGAATCGAAGGCCGAGGCGGGCAAGGGATCGCGATTCGCGACTTTGTAAGACACCGTGGCGGCGCTATTGCCCTGAAAGGGACGGTGTCCGGTGAGCATCGTATAGAGAATGACGCCAAGCGAGAACAGGTCGGAGCGGCCATCAACCGAGGCGCCTTCCAGTTGTTCGGGAGACATGTAGGCGGGTGTGCCTACCACGTGTCCGGCATGGGTGATGTTCGCGAGATTCATCTTGGCGATGCCGAAGTCGGTGATTTTGGCATGCGCATCTTTGCCGACCAGGATGTTGGCCGGCTTCATGTCGCGGTGCACGACGCCCTGGGCGTGCGCATAGTCGAGCGCTTCGGCGAGTTGCTGCGCATAACGCAGGGCGCGCCGCGCGGGAATCTTTGGTGGCGACGAAATGAACTTGCTAAGCGGCTGCCCGGCGACGTACTCCATAACAATATACGGAGAGCGAGTGTCAGTTTCTTCTCCCACGTCGAAGATGGTGACGATGCCGGGGTGGGAGAGGCGTCCGGCGGCGCGGGCTTCGAGAAAGAAACGCTGGCGGTATTCCTGTTCGGCGTCTGGGTCTTCAGTCAGCAGCGCGATGGTTTTGATGGCGACAAGCCGGTCGATCTGAGGATCTCGGGCCTGGTAGACAACTCCCATGGCGCCGCGGCCGAGCTCTTCGATGACTTCGTAGCGGCCGATGCGCGTAAGTGGGCGACGTTCCATGGTTCGGGAGCCGATAGACTTGGAATAGAGTACAGCGGAATAAAGGGGAATCAGGACGCTGGGGACATGTCGTCCATAACGGAAGTAACTGTTGGTAACGGGTTGGCATTCAGGGAACGACGAGAATTGACACCCTCGGAGTTATGCTCAACAATTAGAACAACTTTCAAGTACAAACTAAAGGCGGGAGAACCCCAATGGCCGAACCAGGCGAAATGGCGGAAGTCCATACCGAAAGCACGACCGGGAAGTGGATTGCATTGCTGCTGGCACTGCTTTATGTGGCCGGGTCGCTGTATTTCATGTTCGACTTGCGCAACCGAGCGGAACAGGCGACTAAAGATCAGGCGGCCAGCAAGGCGCAGATCGAAGAGCTTTCGAAGCGCATGCAGTCGGCCGAGGCCGAGGCGGAGACGCTAGGCCAGCAAGTCGGCATGACGAAAAAAGAACTGGCGCAGAGGGCGGCGCAGTTGCAGGCTCAGACCAAGGCTGCCGAGGCGCGTCTGGCGCAGGAACAGAAAGAGCAGATTAGCCAGGTCAGCGGCGAAATCTCGGGAGTCAAGACGGATGTCGGTGGAGTTAAGACCGACGTCGCTTCGACCAAGACTGAACTGGAAGCGACGCGAGCCAAGCTGGAAAGTACGATTGGCGACCTGGGCGTGCAGAGCGGTCTGATTGCGCATACCCGCGACGATCTGGAAGTCCTCAAGCATAAGGGCGATCGCAACTATTACGAGTTCACGCTGCTGAAGGGCGCGAAGCCGCAGCCGGTTTCCACAGTGAGCTTACAGCTGAAGAAGACAGATCCCAAAAAGAGCAAATTCACGTTGAACGTGACTTCCGACGACAAGACCTTCGAGAAGAAAGATCGGAACGTGGCCGAGCCGATCCAGTTCTATAGCGGGCGCGATCACCTGCTGTTCGAGTTGGTGGTGTGGTCGGTGGACAAGAGTAAAGTCACGGGATACTTGAGCACTCCGAAGAGCGCGCCGGTGCCCATCACGCCGACGCCGTCGCAATAACTACATGCTTCCTGCCAGTGGGCATGCGCTTCTCGGGATTGCGCTGCGAACCGTCGCGGTGTATGCGGTGGTGCTTGCCGGCGTCCGCCTGAGCGGCAAGCGCGAAGTGGGACAGATGACGCCCTTCGATCTGACCTTGCTGCTGTTGCTGAGCAACTCCGTACAAAATGCGATGACCGGGCCCGACACCTCGCTGCTGGGCGGTGTTGTGGCGGCGGTGACTTTGCTGGTCATGAACTATTTTGTCGCCGACCTATCGGGCGCGAACCGGCGCTTCCGCAAATTTATTCAGGGGGAGCCGAGCCTGCTGGTGCACGATGGCCAGGTAATGGAAGCACACATGGCCAAAGAGCACGTCAGCATGGATGAGTTGGAGCGGGCGATGCGCGAGCACGGGATTGCGGATTATCACGACATCGCATTAGCGGTGCTTGAAGTGGATGGGTCGATCAGCATGATGAAATACGACGACATTAAGCCGACGGCGAGTACGCATCTGGCGAGAAGGAAGTTTCTGCAGAAGAAGTAGGAGTGCGTCCTGGCTTGCTTGCCACACGGTTCATCGTGGCCGGCGGGACGCCGACGGTACATTTGCATCTCTTCGATACCCGACCAATCCCTGTCGTCGCTCGGCGACTAGCGGGCGGGGGCGCCCTCCCCACACAAGCAAAACCTATTTGCTTAACACCAGCGGGACGGCCTGGTCGTAGGCCCAGATGGAGACTTGAAGCGATTTCGCTTTGTTGAAGTCTTCTTGGGTTACGGGGAAGCTGACGATGATGGTGCCTTTGGTGGAGCCGCCGGGCGCGATTTTGTCTTCGAGTTTCAGCGGCCGCAGTGCGTGTTCTTTCAGCGCGGGAAAGGCCTGGAAGTAACGGTCGAAGTCGGCGGCGGATGCCGCGTTATCTTTGAGGGAGCCGCTGTCCGTTTGGAGGGTGGCTTCCATGTTGTGAATCCAGAAAGCCTTCTCGCCGTTATTCTGGAATGAGACGTTAACGGCGACCATGACCGACTTCTGATTGGGAATCTCTACCGAGACGATGTTGTCGATCTTCCCTGCGCCCGTCGTGCGGGGACGCTGGATCAGCGCGACGATAGCCGCGGCTATCGCAAGAACCACGACCCCAATGACGATAATCTTTGCCGGAGGGAGATTCTTTTTCGCCGTACCGAATTCTTCGGCGATGTCGAAGGGAATGGGGACGGGAGGCGGCTCGACCGGTTCCGGCGTTGGTTCGGGCGGAAGCGTTTCGTCTGGCATAAGAAGCTTCATTCTATTCTTAAGTCAAAAGCTTTTAATCGCAAAGTTCGCGAAGGGTTCGCAACGATCGCAAAGGAAGGCCTGCGGGAGATGGAGTCCGTGGGATCCCGCCCTGTCGCCAAAAAGGGCGCGGCGATAAGGACGGGGCACCCGGCTTCGGCGTGCAGTGCTTAAGCAATGCGTCGGCGATTCGACGAAATTAGCGGTTGGTCGGGTGCGTATCCTCAGGCAGAAGTTTCTTACGTTCTCGCGATGTTAGTGGGCTCTGCTAAACTGGCGCCTTCCCATGAAACGAAATTCACTGCTTCTGATCTGCGTAGCTTTGCTGGTGAGCGGGATGGCTGCGCAAACTGCAAATCCGGCCAACGCGCCACAAGAAAAGCACCTGCGGAACATTACGCAATTGACTTTCGGCGGACAGAATGCCGAGGCCTACTTCTCCGCTGACGGCAAGAAACTGATTTTTCAATCGACGCGCGAGCCTTACCAATGCGATCAGATCTTCACCATGAATCTTGACGGATCGGATGTGCACCTGGTCTCGACCGGTAAGGGGCGCACTACGTGTTCGTATTTCTTTCCAAACGGAAAGAAGATTCTCTATTCGTCGACGCACCTGGGCGACGCGGCGTGCCCTCCGAAGCCCGACTATTCCAAGGGATACGTGTGGGGCGTGTATTCGAGTTTCGATATTTTCACGGCGAATCCCGATGGATCGGACGTGAAGCAGCTCACGACTACTCCGGGTTACGACGCCGAAGCGACGTTTTCGACCAACGGCAGGAAGATTGTCTTCACTTCCTTGCGCAACGGCGATCTCGATATTTACTCGATGGACGCGGACGGCAAGCATGTGAAGCAGTTGACGCACGAGTTGGGATACGACGGCGGCCCATTCTTTTCGCCGGATGGCAAATGGATCGTGTATCGTGCACACCATCCCAAGCCCGGGCAGGAGACGGACGACTATGTTGCGCTGCTGAAACAGAACCAGATTCGTCCGACGTACCTCGAGTTGTGGATGATGAAGTCCGATGGCAGCCAGAAGCGGCAGATCACGAATCTAGGCGCGGCTAGCTTTGCGCCGTCGTTCTTTCCTGACGGCAAGCGGATAATCTTCTCGTCGAACGTGGGATCGACGGGAGGCTTCGGGAATTTCGAGTTGTATGCGATTGATACCGACGGCAAAGGTCTGGAGCGGATCACATTGACGGATGGCTTCGATGGCTTTCCCGTGTTCAGTCCCGATGGCAAGAAGCTGGTGTGGGTCTCGGGACGCAACGGCAAAGTGCCGCATGAGACCAACATCTTCGTGGCGGATTGGACGCCTTAGAGAATTGTTGATTTTTGATTGTTGAGTTTTGAATGGAAAATCAACAATCGACAATCTAGTACCTTCCCCGATTGCCCGTCATCGGGTCCTGTGCTAGGCTTTGTGCCTCCTGGGAGCTTCGCTCGAAGCTTTCATGTATTCACCAGCCACTCCGTCAACCGGCCCAATCCAACGCGAGAGGAGTAACAATCATGGCAACTCTTGATCAACTCAAGACCAAATATCAACGCGTTCTCGACGCACTGCAGCAGGAAGGCGCGCAAGTGGATGCAGTGGACCTTCAGGGGGAGCAACTTCATATCAAGGCGACGGTGGACTCGGAAGCCAGCAAGAATCGTATCTGGGATGCGATTAAAGCTGTCGATCCTACGTTTGCCGATCTTAAACATGAAATCACCGTGCGCCAGGGTGATCAGATGTACATCGTGAAGTCGGGAGACAACCTCTCGAAGATCAGCCGCCACTTCTATGGCGACGCCAATCAATATCAGAAGATTGCCAAGGCCAATAACCTTGACGATCCGGACAAGATCAAGGTCGGGCAGGAGTTGAAAATTCCCGCGGCGTAACTTTCGCTGGACGAAAACACCGGGCACGGGACACCGTGCCCCTTCTTTTTTGAGAGGGCGAAAATCTTAAAACGCAAAGGGCGCGCAAAGGGTCGCGAAGCACGCAAAGAAATGCCGCAGAATTAACGGCGAGTACGTGGTCTCCAGCTTTGGCGGGCCATCCAGGCTACCGTCGCTAACATTCCGAGCCATCCCAGTGTTCTGATGACGCCCGCGATCGTGGTGTCGTATTGCAGCACGCCGAGGCTTGTGAAGATGGTGTGCCAATCGTGCTCAATAAAGTCGGAGTCGCCTGCCGTAACCAGCGGCAGAGCCATGGCACGCGCGTCGGCCATGTAGGTTGCGGTGTAGAGCCAGTTTTCGAAGAAGAAGAACGAGCAGAAGGCAAACGCGCTGGTCTGACGCTGGGTAAAGAAGTAGGCGGCAAGAATAAACGGCACGGCCCACTGCAAGATCGTGCCGCCCCAGATCATCAGGGTCGGGCCGAACCATCCGAAGAGCAAGTGTCCGCCTTCGTGGACGACCAGATTCGCCAGATCGATGAAGAGAAATGCGCCGTGCATGTGGAAGGCGTAGAGCAGGAATGCGGCGTAGAAGATTAGCCACGCGGCGAGCGCGGGGCGCGCGACGGGACGCCACGGTTCGTGGGCGCTTGACCAGTCCGCGATGACGTCGAGGTATGCCTGCATGGGTCAAGTGTAGGTATGGCTATCCATCTAGGCGAGATTACCGCGGTGCTGCCGTGGTTAGGATCGGAGTGGCCGGCGGGACGCCGGCGTTACTTTTTTAGATCTTTTTTGATGTAGGACTGGATATTGGCTGGGAGGTGGGAGCCGTTCAGGATTTCGCGGACTACGTTGACCGGGAGCGAGCGGGCAAATTCTACCGCGCGGGCCATTGGGGTTTTGGCGTTCCGCAGGAGGGCGACTCGGATTTCGCGGCGCACGGACCACTTCGAATGGCGGCAGACGGCTTCGACGAACGGCGCGGGTGAATCGCTCCGCGTGAGGGCTCTGATGACGGCGGCTTCGGTGAGACGGGGATTCTCGAGGGCGGCAGTCATGACCCGTGACTCGGCGTCGGCCAGTAACGCGCCTGCCACGGTTCCTGAGGCCTGGCGGGCGAGCGTGAGACGTTCTCCGGTGGAGATAGTTTCCAGACGATGGATGAGCGCTTCGTCGGCGGCGCGCTTGATGTCGGCGGGGACTATCGGCGTAACCGCGATCTTCATGAGATCAAAAGTAAAGAGGTGCCGAACCAGGGGGAGCGAAACGTGGCGCGGGGTGTGCAGATGCTGCGCGAGCGCGAGCTTCACTTTCCTGCTCTTCATGGCGCTGCCGTTTTTGCTGAGGGCTTCGAAGGTTTCGGATGGGAGATCGGTTCGTTTTAGGAGCGTTAGCGCGAGGTCTTCGCCGAGCGAAGGGTCCGTGGCAGCGGAGTGAAGGACATCCGCATCGGTGCTGCGGATGGCGTCTTCGAGGGGAATTGTCGTTTCGGTGGACATTCTGATCTTTCGCCCCTACGGGGCTTGCATTCTTCGCTTGGCGCCTACCCACTGCGGGCGCGTGCGAGTGCTCCCTGCACCGGGTCGACGATCACCTGCTGTACTTCGGCCGCGGGACAAGCACTACGCACACTATTGTAGAAAACCTGGCGCACTAGAACAGAGTTACGAAAAACACCTCCTACCATGGCCACTGGTACCTTCTCGCCGGCGGCGAAAAGACGCAGCACCAGGGCTTTGACCAGGGTGGCAAGTTCGTTGCCGGCAAAACTGAGGACCCGATTGGCGAGAACGTCTCCGGCATCGGCGGCGGCAAGGACGGCGGGAACGAGGGCGGCGAAGTCGGGCGCAGCATTGGCTTTTACGATGAGTTCTTCGACGGTGGAGGCGCCGAGAATCTTGCTGGCGTCTGCAAGAAGCTTGGGATTGTCGCCTTCATCGCGGGCGCGCAGCGCGGCACTTAGAGCGGTGCGGCCGATCCAGTGTCCGGAACCTTCGTCGGAGATAGCAAATCCCCAGCCTCCGGCGCGGGCAGTCTGGCCGCGAGCGTTGCGCCCGTAGGCGATGGACCCGGTTCCGGCGATGACGACGACCCCGGGCCCCGCGCCGAATGCGGCTTCGAGAGAGGTCACCGTATCGCCGACGATTTCAATTTCGCCCGGGATGAGAGACGAAACGATGCGACGGATCGCCTCCTGAATTTCTGAACGCGCGGCTCCAGCGGCGCCGATGCAGACGCGCTTGATTTGCGAGGGATCGATCTTGGCGGCGGCGCACGCCTGGCGAATCGCGGTGGTCAGGGCCTCGCGCGCAGCTTGCTCTCCCACGCGGACGATGTTGGCTCCTCCGGCGGAACCTGTGCCAAGAGTTGTGCTTTCGTTGCCGATCACGCAGGTGGTTTGCGTGCCGCCGCCATCGATGCCGAGAAAGAAAGTCACCGAGTAGTTCTACATCAAAAGCTTTTTAGCGCAAAGGTCGCACAGAAAAACGAAGAGGCGGCACTTGCGATTCTTGGTTCCTTATGAAGATCGCGGAGTCTCGGGGACGCAAACTCGCTACTCTAGATTCACGGCATGGGACTGAACCGGCTCGATCTCGCGATCATCGCGCTGTACTTGGCGGGGATCACTTTGTTCGGATTGCGTTTCCGCAAGCGGCAGCGCTCGCTGCGCGATTACTTTCTGGCGGACCGCAATATTCCTTGGTGGGCGATCGCCCTGTCGATTGTGGCAGCCGAGACCAGCACGCTGACCATCGTCAGCATTCCCGGACTGGCCTACGACAGCAACCTGACGTTTCTGCAAGTGGTGATGGGATATGTCGTGGGGCGAGTGATTATCAGCTTTGTGCTGCTACCGCATTATTTTCGCGGAGATTTGTACACAGCCTATGAGTTGATCGAACGGCGTTTTGGGCGCGGGTTGCGATCGCTCACGGCGGGATTGTTTCTGATCACGCGGGCGGCCGCAGAGGGAGTGCGCATTTACGCTGTATCGATTGTCGTAGGTATTGCGCTCGGCACGGGCGAGATTGCTTCAATCGCGATTATTACAGCGCTCACGCTGATCTATACGTTTGAAGGCGGGCTGGCGGCGGTGATCTGGACCGACGTGGTGCAGACGGTGATTTACGTTGGCGGCACGCTGGTGGGCGTGTTCACGATTCTGCATCTGGTACCCGGGGGATGGACGGCAATTCATTCGCTAGCGGCGGACACGGGCAAGTTGCAGGTGTTCGATTTCACGCCGAGCGTTTGGATTCCCTATACATTCTGGGCGGGATTGATTGGCGGGACATTCTTGACTACCGCGACGCACGGGACTGATCAGCTGTTCGTGCAGCGGTTGCTGGCGGCGCGGAGCGAACGGCAATCGGCGGCCGCGCTGCTGGCGAGCGGTGTGGCCATCTTCTTTCAGTTTGCGTTGTTTCTGATGGTCGGGGTGATGCTGTTCGCCTTTTACCGGCTGCCGTCGGCGCACTTTGGCAAGGCGGACCGAATTTATCCGACATTTGTCGTGACAGAGATGCCGCATGGGATCTCGGGATTGCTGATCGCCGCGATTCTGGCGGCGGCGATGTCAAACCTGAGCGCGGCTCTGAATTCCCTGTCGTCGAGTTCGATCATTGACTTCTATTTGCGCGGGAGAAAAGACGTCGATGAGCGGCGGCAGGTGGGGCTCTCGCGGTTGGCGACGTTTTTCTGGGCCTTAACCTTGTTCGGGTTGGCGGTGCTGGCACTCCATCGCGTAGGGCGCGTGGTCGAGGTGGGATTACAGATTGCGTCGGTGGCATACGGGGCCTTGCTGGGCGTGTTTCTGCTCGGTGTGCTAACGAAGCGAGCGAACCAGAACGGAGCGATGGTGGGAATGCTGTGCGGATTCGTGACAAACCTTTACTTGTGGCTCGGAACGTCATTGCCCTGGACGTGGTATGTGGCGGCGGGGACGATCGTTACGGTTGCGGTGGGGTACGGGGCTAGCTTCATTTTTTCGAGGAAAAGCTCTTAGTCGCAAAGGACGCTAAGTCTTCGCAATGATCGCCGAGGAAGGGCAGCCTTTTTTGTGAACGTTGAGGAATCAAACTGGCCGCGATTCGACGAAGGTGAACCGGCGCTTGAGCTTCAGAAAAGGGGTTTCCAGGACTGCATAGGATAGCGCTGAGATAGCAATGGTTATCAACAATGCCAAGGCGACCTCGATAAGAGTGCGTGTGATCGTTCCCGGTACCAACTGCCCGAGCATTTTGTTTGTCAGGAAGATTGCCAGTTCGTGATAGACATACAGCCCGTAGGAGACTTTCCCCAAGTACCGAAGTGAGTTCCAACGAAGAAATACAACAGGGGATCCGATTGTTGCAGCGACGATGAGCGCGCAGGATGCCGCGACTAATGGATATCCAATTAGAGTTCCCGCCCAGGTTACCGGTTTCGCCGTTCCGATGTCGGCAAAATAAGAGACCCCGAGCAGCAGGGTTACACCGAGCAACGTGAAGGCGGATCGCGTTATCCCCGTTAAAGTGGTGGCCTTGCCATGAAGCGAAGTGGCGATCAGCACTCCGAACGCGATGGGATCGAGGCGAGTAAAGGTATTGCACCAGAGCTGGGGTTGGCCCCCATGCATCGCCAGTACGATCACTCTGGCGAGGTTTGCGACAACGATCATGAACCACGCTGCGCGCGCGATGTTCTCGCGCGATAGCTTTTTCACCAGCGGCGGCCACAGCACGTAGAACTGTTCTTCCACCGAAACGCTCCAGAGCGGGGCAATGATGCGTCCGGGCCAACCGAAGACAACCACACTCCAATTTCCGGCGAGCAACGAGAACCAGACCACATATTTCCAGCGGAGATTGGTGTGAGCGGGATTGAAATATGGCACGAAATACGCGAGGAAAATGAAAAAGAAATACAAAGGCCAGATACGGAGCATGCGTCGCAGATAGAAGGCGCGGACATGAAGGGTGCCGCTTTCGCGCTTTTCTCGCAGTAGAAGTTCAGTAATCAGGTAGGCACTAAGAACAAAAAACAGGTCGACGCCATAGGCCCCCGCGCCAGCGACCGTACGCAAGGCAATCGGGATCCAGGCGGGAATGGCCTGCTGGGCTAGCTGAGTCGCTGCGGGGTAGAGCGTATGTAAGAGAAAGACGGCGAAGAAAGCAAAGAACCGAAGGCTGTCGAGTTCGGGTCGATAGAAGCGCCCGCCAGCAGCAGCATCGTCGCACACCGGGTTTGAGAGGGGAGGAGAAACACTCATTCGTCGACGAGGATCATAACATCGCCGCACAACTGATCTGGTGTTGTAAGTCCGCACTAGACTTCAGCGTGTCGGTCTCACGATGACATCGTCATCTGTTCGGCGCGCGGTGATCGAGGATATTCACGTATACTGCATCCCCACATGGCATCTTCCCGTCCCGAGCTGGCGCGCGATCTTGGGGTTTCTCATGCTGGAGCCATTGTCGTCGGCACCATCATTGGCAGCGGCATTTTTCTTGTGCCCGCCGAAATGATGCAGGCCGCGGGCTCGGCCAAACTGGTGTATCTGGCATGGATCGTGGGCGGCGTACTTTCATTTTTTGGCGCATTGACCTATGCCGAACTGGGCGCGTTGAAGCCCGAGGCCGGCGGCGAGTACGTGTACGTTCGCGATGGGTACGGTCCTCTGGCCGGATTTCTTTATGCATGGACGACATTCTTCATCTCGAAGCCAGCATCGATTGCGACGATTACGACCGGCTTGGTGAGAATTCTGGGGACATTCGCGGTCTTTTCTTTTTTCTCGAAAGACGTTATCACTTCGCCTTTTTCCGTCAGCTACGCGCAGCTGGTGGCGATCGCAGCATGCATTCTGCTTTCGGCGTTGAATTACCTCGGCATCAAGAAGGCGGGGGAGTTTCAGCTGGTGTTTACGCTGCTGAAAGTGGGCATCATTCTTGCCATCGTAGTGATCGGCTTCAGTTACGGGGCAGGCAGTTGGAGCCATTTCTCCCAGAGCTTCGCGGGAGCCAAGGGCGGGATTACTGGATTCATGCTGGCGCTGGTGGCGGCGCTTTGGGCGTATGACGGATGGAACGACCTGAATATGGTAGCCGGCGAGATCCGCAAACCGGAGCGCAGCATTCCCATCGCGTTGATCTTCGGGGTGGCCACGGTGGGCGCGCTTTACATGCTGGTGAACGCGGCAGTGCAGTATGTACTGCCGGCTTCGGCGATTGCGGCGTCACCGCGACCGGCATCGGATGCCATCGGGCTGGTGCTTGGCCCCATGGGAGCCAGCGTGGTCTCGGCGGCGATGGCATTGTCAATGCTCGTGACTCTAAACGGCACCACGATGAGCGGCGCACGCGTTCCCTACGCAGTCGCGAAGGATAAGTATTTCTTTTCCGTACTGGCCGATGTTCATCCCCGGTTTCATACGCCTTCGGCCGCGATCGTGGCGCAGGCGGTGCTGGCGATTATTTTGCTTTTGTTAGGCGGGAATTTCCGGCAGTTCTTTTCACTCGCGATTTTTTCGGAGTGGTTGTTTTACATGATCACGGCGAGCACGGTGTTTGTATTTCGCCGGCGCGGAGGACCGCGTCCATATAGCGTGTGGGGATACCCTGTGGTGCCGGCGCTGTTTGTGGCGGCTTCGGGAGTGCTGCTGTATTACACGTTCACGAGCAATCTGCGGAATTCGTCGTGGGGATGTTTGGTGATTCTGGCTGGCGTGCCGGTGTTTTATGGATTTGCCCGGAAGAAAGAGGGTGTTCGTTGAGCGAACCCTTTGGGGCTTCGCCCAGAACATTCGCACGAAGGCGTCCGTCGCCACGTGGGTGGGTGTCTTGTGAATCCTTTAGCGGGTGGGGCTGACTGGGTCGTCGCCTTGGACCAGCACCCAGGTTAGAACGCCGCCTACTGCTGCTGCTCCGACGCCGATGGCGATGGGAGAATCGAGGATGCTACCTGTGGCCGCAGTGGCAGCTCCGCTTGGGCGCTTCTTGCGCTTGTGGGCTTCCGGAGATTCGTCTTTCGTGGTTTGCTGGCCCTGAGCCAGCGTGGTTGTATCTTGGCCGTCATTGATGTTGACGTCGCCCTTGCGGGCCATGATCTGGACGGTTCCGTTGACATCGGTCACTTCAAATTCCGTCCACTTGGCGGACACGGGAGAAACCGTCACATCGCCCACGTGGGTCGCCATGCCTTTGGAGGTGGCGATGGTCACGCTTCCGTGTTCGATGGAAACGGCATTGCCTTCGAACTTCACCATGGAGTCAGAGAGCACCATCACGTTCGAGCCAGAAGCGTTGATGTTGACCACGGAATTGGGCTTAGTCTGAACCAAGTCTCCGGGGAACACCGCGGAAGAGTGCGGAACCGAGGCGCCGTTGATCCAGGCCTCGCCTTTGGCGTAGAGCATGGCGGCACCGGCGTCGGCTGCCATCAGCGACGCGGGAAAAGCAGCAATCATCATCCAGCAAAGGCTTTTGCGGAGCAGTGAAGCGCTCATCCCGAAAACTCCATGACGAGAAAATGGTTAGCGACATCGTAGCCCGTTGAATCGGTGGAGTCAATTGTCTTTGACGTTACCAGCGAAGCCGACCTCGACCAACCACTAAAGTGGTTCAGCCACGACTGAAGCCGTGCCCTGATACGAATCCCTCGATGCAAATCGTAGGGTTCGAATCCATGCGATAGGAATCGCCCGATCGATCTTCCCCGATGCGGGTTTAGCTGCGCCAGCGGTCGACCAGTTCCCACCAGATCAGCTTGGTCCATTCGCCGAGGGCGGTCTTGGCCCATTCGCGATGACGCCACCACTTTTCTCCGAAGGTGTTGGAATCGTGGGCGGCGGCGACGTTGAAATTGCGGTCTTTGAGTTCACGGCGAAAGATGGCGAGGGCGCGGCGGGTGTGAAAGTCGGAGGTGACCAGCAATACGTTCTTGCCCTGGATACCTTGCAGGCACTGAATTGTGTCGTGGGACTCGTCTCGGGTGGAAAGGCCCACAACGGGGCAAATGGAAATGTCGTTCGCGCGCGGGAGGCCGTCAATGAACATCTTCGCCAGTTGCAATTGGGTCCATTGATAGATTTGCGTATTGGCCGGGACGTCGAGAATGACGTGTGGCGCGTATCCCTGCTGCAGCAACTCGAGCGCACGCAACGGGCGTTTGTCGGTCTCTCCGGCAAGGACAACGATGACGTCTGCGTGTTCAGGGCGGTCGATGACCAGCAGCCAGCCCGACGCCGCTCCGAAGGCAGTAAGAAGAATCACCACAACCAGCAAAAAGCGAGCCCTGCGCATACAGGAAGTATACGGAGGCTATGCAGAATCAGCAGGATCCGCTACCCCAGTTAGTTACCTTCGGGTCTGGAGCAGCGCGGAACCGGCGGGCCAAGATGGTAGAATTTTAGTTCGCGAAGATTCATAAAATCATGACGACACGCACGGTTCCGGCAACTCTTTATTCGCAACTGAAAAGCAAGATTGAAGCGCGCGAAGCGCGCGTGGCCGTCATCGGACTGGGCTACGTTGGCCTGCCGTTGACCCTGCTCTACACCGAGCAGAAGTTCCCCGTCACCGGCTTCGACATCGACCAGCGCAAGGTCACCGCGCTCAACAAGGGCGAGTCGTACATCTATCGCATTCCCGCTCCCGAGATTCAGCAGGCGCGCGAGCCAGGGCTTCACCGCGACGTCCGATTACGCGCGCATCACCGAGATGGACGCCATCATCATCTGCGTCCCTACGCCGCTGAACGAGTATCACGAGCCTGATCTCAGTTTCATCACCGACACCGCTTCGGCCATCGCTCCGCACCTGCGCGCCGGGCAACTTGGTCGTGCTCGAGAGCACGACCTATCCCGGCACGACCGAAGAAGTCATGGTGCCGATTCTCGAGAAGGGCAACCAGAGTGGATTGAAAGCCGCGCGCAACGGGGCTTCTACGGGACAGGAGTTCTACGTCGCCTTCTCGCCCGAGCGCGAAGATCCCGGCAACCAGACGGTCGCGCGACGCGATATTCCGAAAGTTGTCGGCGGCCTCGACACCCAAGCCTCGGATCTCGCCGCGGCTCTGTACGGAGCGATCTTCAACCGCGTGGTTCCGGTCTCTTCACCAGCTGCCGCGGAGATGACCAAGCTGCTCGAAAACATTTACCGCTGCGTGAACATCGCGCTGGTCAACGAATTGAAGATGCTGTCGCTGCGCATGGGCCTCGACATCTGGGAAGTGATCGCGGCGGCCTCGACCAAGCCGTTCGGCTTCCATCCCTTCTATCCCGGGCCGGGCCTCGGCGGACACTGCATACCGGTCGATCCGTTTTATCTTTCCTGGAAAGCGAAGGAGTTCGACTTCCGCACGCGTTTCATCGAACTGGCTGGCGAGATCAACATCAACATGCCCTACCACGTGATTGCGGCCGTGGCGAGCGCGTTGAACCAGCAGAAAAAAGCGCTGAACGGATCGACGGTGCTGGTGCTGGGCGTGGCTTACAAGAAAGACATTGACGATCTGCGCGAGTCGCCGGCGCTGACCATCATCGAACTGCTGCAGAAAGAAGGCGCTCAAGTCAGCTACAACGACCCATACTTCCCCAAGGTCGGACGCGGACGCAAATACGACCTGCAAATGACCTGCGCGCCGCTCGACAATCTGGGCCAATACGACTGCGTGCTGATCGTCACCGACCATTCCGACTACGACTACCAGCGCATTGTGAAAGAAGCGAAGCTGGTCGTCGACACCCGCAATGCCACCAAAGGCATCCAGAGCGAAAAAATCGTGCGCTGCTAGGGTATCTGCGTTGGCGTAGGAAAAACGAAGCCTTTGACCGCAAAGTTCGTGAAGAACGGCCTATGCGGGCGACGCATAAGGCCTTCTGAGCGTGCCATTTTCGCCCTGATAGCAATGCCTCAAAGCCCCTGCGGCGGTGAAGAATTTACCCAGTCCTTACATCCGATTCCTACCCTTAGGAGTACTCTGACCCTAGCTGGACTGTGAAAATCTTTGCGTTTTAGGGTTTAGCTTCTGATACCATGTTTCGGCGTAAGGCTAAGTAACTCCTAGGCAATCATTTGCCTCCGTTCTGAGCCAGTGGAAATGGTCTCAGGCGTGCTCTAGAGAGAGCGACGTTTGTGGGACGGAAACTCCGGCCGATCTTCTGGGTTCCTAATTATGGCCGGCAACAGTGTCCTGCATTGCGTTGATTCTCAATTCAAAAAGAAGGCAGCTATCCCCGGTAGCTGAACATCAGACCATTTATGTACTCAACTCCAGACCATGGCTTATTTGCAATGCTCCCGGATAGGCGTCCGCCGTGGAAAGAGTTTGTGTTCAGTATGGGAACACAAAGCATTGCTCTGCTGGCGCTTGGATGGCTGGCGATTCTGCATCCACAGGTGCTGCTTTCGCCGAGCCGCGATTACCACGCGATTGAGTTAGTGGCTACGCCCGTCCCGGTGAATCATGATCCGGCTCCGGTGAAAGTTTTGAAAGCGCCGGTGATGGCGAAGCTTGTTCCGGTGCCACCGACTGCGCTGCACGCGCCGAAGACCGAGGCGCAGGTAGAAGCGCCGCAGCCAGAAGTAAAGATTGCTGTGGAAAAGCCAGCGCCTTTGCCGCCTGCTACTCCCGCGATTCCGCGCCAACTGGTGAAGACCAACGTATTCTCGACTGGCAGTTCCGCTACGCCTACGATCGCGCGCGCCCCATCGCAAGTGCAAACGGGCGGCTTTGGCGATCCCAATGGAGTTCCCGCACGCGACAACAACGGTAAGCCTGTGAATATCGCCCAAGTCGGCGGCTTCGATATGCCCACCGGACCCGGCAATGGAAATGGCACGGGCGGCTCGCGCGGCGTTAAGGGAGTCGTGGCCAGCACAGGATTCGGCGATGGCACGGCCACCGGCGATGGCAGCGGGCGCGCGAACACCACGCGTGGTACCGTGCGCCAGGCAGGATTTGGAGATTCCGATCCGGCAGCGGTCTCAACCGCCAAGGCAAAGCCTCAAGAAGTTGCAGCTCGTACCACACCGCCTGAGGTTCTCTCGAAGCCCACTCCCGTCTATACCGAAGAGGCACGAAAGCTTCACGTGGAAGGCGAAGTCCTGTTGGACGTTGTCTTCGAAGCATCTGGCAAAATACACGTGAACAAAGTACTCCAGGGCCTCGGACATGGACTGGATGACGCTGCAATTCGTGCCGCCGAGCAAATCCGCTTCAAACCGGCGACGCGGGATGGCCAGCCCGCAGATGCAAATGCTGTTTTGCACATCGTGTTTCAAATGGCCTGAAGCAACAGCTTCGTTGAAGGAAATTATGAGTAGTTTGAAATTACCTCCTCTTTCGTGGGTTGCAGTACTGTTTTTGTCCTTGTTTGCAGCAGGGCAAAGTGCGGACCCCAGCCAGCCAGCCGCTTCCACCGATCGCACTCAGGCCACGGAACAGCTAAGTGTTCCAGTGCCTTCCTCTCCTGTCACCTTTGATCAAGTGATGGACAAAGTGGTGGAGCGGGAGCATTTTTTTAACGCGCAGATGCGCCACCTGCATCCGCTGGTGGAAACCTATATTCAAAATCTGAAGAACACCAAAGATTCGACCACGGTTCCGACCAAGGATGAATACTTCCTGGGACGGCTGGACATGTCGGACGGGGCCGACGACCGCTCGTTCATGGGACAGCCGGGCTTCGGCCAGCAAGTCGTCAGCAAGCTGACCAGCCTTTATTCGCTGAAGTTTCTGCCGCTGGGATTCGCCCAGATGGTGGTGCTTGACGACGACTTCCAGAAAAAGTTCTACAACTTCACCTTCGTACGCCGCGAGTTTCTTGGCGAAGTGCGTTGCCTGGTGATTGATGTCCAACCGAAGGATAACGCCGGCAGCGGCCGCTTTCTGGGTCGCATGTGGGTAGAGGACCAGGACTACAACATCGTCCGTTTCAACGGCACCTACGCGCCGCATCCCAAGTATAACTACTATCTCCACTTCGATAGCTGGCGCTTGAACATGCGCCCCGGAATGTGGCTGCCCGCTTACATTTACAGTGAAGAGTCGGATCTGCAATACCGGCTGAGCGGGACCCTGCACTTCAAGGCGCAGACGCGGCTGTGGGGATATGACATCAAGAACCTGGGCAAGAATGAAGAATTCACGCAAATCATGATCGATTCGCAGCAGGCAAAGGATCAGAGCGAGGTTGGCCAGGATGCGACTCCGGTGGAAAGTGAGCGGATGTGGGAGCGCGAGGCCGAGGACAACGCCATTGAGCGCCTGCAGAAGATCGGACTGATTGCACCGGAAGGCGAAGTCGACAAAGTTCTGCAGACGGTCGTCAATAACCTGATCGTCACCAACAATCTCGAGATCGTTCCCGAGGTGCGGACGCGGGTATTGCTGACCTCGCCGCTGGAGTCATTCACGATCGGTCATACGATCGTGGTGAGCCGCGGCCTGATCGACGTGCTTCCCGATGAAGCGTCGTTGGCGATGGTCATGGCGCACGAACTGAGTCACATCGCGCTAGGCCACAAGCTCGATACTAAGCTTGCCTTCAACGACCGCATGTTCTTCCCCGATGAAGACACGTTCGAGCGGCTCGATTTTCAACGCAGCTCAGCCGACGAAGCGGCGGCCGACAAGAAAGCTCTGGAGCTGCTCAATAACTCTCCTTACAAAGACAAGCTGGGGAACGCAGGACTCTTCCTGAAAGCGCTGCAGGAGCGCGCGCCGGAACTGAAGAACCTGATTCGTCCGCATATGGGGAACAGTATGGGGAACGGCAAGGCGGTGCGCATGTCGGCGCTGCTAAACAACGCTCCGCAGCTGGAGGCTCGACGCACCGATCAGATTGCGGCATTGCCGCTCGGCGGACGCGTGAAAGTGGATCCGTGGACGAACCGGCTGGAACTGACCAAGGCCAAGCAGGTGCCACTCACCTCGGCACAAGAGAAAATGCCGTTCGAGGTGACACCGTTCTTCCCGTTCCTGACGCGGCTGTCGAATGGCGGTCCGGACAAGGTGGCCCAGAGCGCGCCGGTGAAGTAGAGACGCATCTGCCGTCGCTCCGCGACTGCCCCTTCGACTTCGTTCAGGGCTGGTTCGCGCCACATAAAACCAAAACGCGCAAGCCTCAGGCTTGCGCGTTCATATCTACGAGAATGCGGGACGGAAATCGGTTGAGCTCGGGGAGTGCTTGACTCGGTAAGCCGGCCGGTTATTGGATCGAGCTGCCCACTTGCGAAAACACGTTGTTGGCGTTCGAACCAATCAGACGAATCGTGCCGACCACGATTACCAGGATCACTGCGAGCATCACGGCGTACTCCGCGATGTCCTGACCCTGTTCATCCGACCAAAGTTGATGAAGCAATCTTGCCACGGGCTCCCCTTCCTGCGCATCAGCGCTCTGCAGCGTACCTGAGAACAAGTTTCTCCGCAGTTGTGAACCAACGCGAATGTCCCCAAGTTACGATTTGTAGAGCTATAGTAATGCCCCGCTCCCCCGTCACCAATGGCTCCGTGGTGGCACGGCATGGCCCGAAAGTGCCATTAACCAGTTAAGCAATACTCTTCAGGGGTAGGGCCTGGTTTACGGCAAACAGGGCCAATTCGAGACGGGTCGACACTCCCAGCTTGTCGAAAATGTTGCTGAGGTGGTGTTTTACCGTGTCTTCGCTGATCTTGAAGTACTCGGCGATTTCCTTATTGGAATAGCCCGCAACCACCGCCGAGACGATCTCGAGCTCGCGAGGGGTAAGGCCGAATTTCTTCTGCCGGGCCTCTTCGCCCGAGGACTGAACCAGGGTCCGCAGATACTGGACGAGGTTTGAGACGCTCTCGCGGCCCACCCAGTATTCGCCGGACATCACGGTATAGATACTTTTCAACAACAGCTGAGTGGCGGAATCTTTGAGCACCACGCCGCGCGCACCGAGCTGGAGGGCCTCGACAATCTGATTCTTTTCCGCGGCCGCGGTCAGCAAAATGACGCGCACCGTGGAAGACTGTCCGGAACTCATTTCGCGCAGAGCCTCGAGGCCGGGATGGCGCGGCATGGCGAGATCAAGCAGCAGAATGTCGGGCTTAAGTTGACGGGCCAGCTTCACGGCTTCGGCGCCATCACAGGCCTCGCCAATGACTTTCATGCCAGGCTCCGCTTCAAGCAAGCGGCGCAGACCATCGCGAAAAATAGGATGGTCATCCGCGATCAGGATGCGAATGGGCGGTCTCTTATTGTCCATAATTAACTTCCCGCTTTTGCGGGACACGGATTTCCAGACGCGAGCCGCGTCCGGGATTTGATTCTATCGTGAGCTCGCCTTCAATCAGGCGAACCCTCTCCTTGATAATCAGGGGCCCTTTTCCGATTTTTTCCATTTCAGCCTGGGACAAGCGGCCGGTGAAGGGGAAGCCGCGTCCGTCGTCCTCGATCATCATATTCAGATGGCCATTGCTTTGTCCCAGACGGACCAGCACCTGGCGCGCGCCGCTGTGCTTGCGTACGTTGACCAGCCCCTCTTGCACAATGCGGGCCAGCTCGCGGCAGACTTGCGGAGGCATCGCTACTTCTTCGACCTCGGAGTGGAAACGGGCGGAGATGCCGGTCTCGCGTTGAAATCTTTCGACCGCGTCGCCGAGAAAGCCTAGCAGCTTTCGGGAGTCGACGTCGAGAGACTTCATCTGCTGCATCAACTCGCGCAACTTCAACACCTCTTCCCGCAGCAGGCCCTGGATGCGGCCCAGTTCTTCGGGGACGGACTCGGCATTGGTCGCCGCCTGGCGGCGCAAAACATCGACCTGCATTTCCACGGCGATCAGCGATTGTACCGCTCCGTCATGCAACTCGCGGGCGAAGCGAGCGCGCTCTACTGCGCCAGCTCGCATCCGCAGGCGGCGCAAAAGATAAACGTTATACACCGCCGGGCCCACCTGGCGCACTAACTCTTGCAGGAAACGGAGTTCTTCCTCCGTATCACCGGTGAGCGTGGGATCGAACAGGAAGATGCGGCCCCACCACTCGCGTCCGAAAATAAAGGAAACCGACAGCACGCGGCGGAAATCGCGCCGCTGAGAAAGCCGAACCGCGTAATCTGATGGGGCACTCCTTAGGCGGTCGCCACTTTCGTCCAAAGAAATGATGCGAAAGGATTCGGAGCTTCCGTCGCCACGCCACGCGTACGAAGCATGTGCGGGCGATTCGGAGAGGAAAGTATCTTTATCGGACGCGGTGGAATCGAGCCAGCGAAATATGGGAGCGCCAACCTCCGAGGCTCGAATTTCCGCGAGGAATACGCGGTAGTTGTTGGCTTCCTGCGAGGCCAGCACCGCGCTCTTGGCTCCGTACATCGAAAGCAATTCGCCAGCGATGTCTTGCAGGGTTCCCGTCAGACCGCTCTCGACGCGCGCCCGCCCGAGGATGCGTGCGATCACCGCTTTCTCTGCTCGTAATTGTTTCTGCTGCTCCGCGAGATAACCGAGCAGCAGCCCCATGACCAGGAGATAGATGGAGCGCATGACCAACCGCTTGGGCTCGAAGTCGGCGGCGTCGATGCGCATGACCGGCCAGTGGTGCGCGAGAAGGATACGGTTAATCCACTCGGCAAAGCCCAACTGAAGCACAATGCTCTCGACCCACAACAGAACCACTTCCGCAGCCGCAGTTCCGACTGTCTCCCACAATCCCCAGCGATAAGCTGCCGCCGCTAGGACGAAGACGAAGAACAGGAAGAATGGATTGCTCTGCCCGGTGGTAAACGTAAGGATGAGCGCGGGCCACACGACATCGGCGCTGTGCACAAGCAAGCGAAACGCAGGCGTAGACTGCTGCCTGCGGCGCAAGAGCAGGATGATAAACACGCCCTGGGCGATGTAAAACGCCAGCAGGCCAGAGGCCCAGACCGAGTTACCGACTTCGCCCGGATCTCTCCAGATGGCGACCAGGGCCGATAGCGCGAGAAACACGCGCGCGCTGGCCAACCACCTTTCAATCCGGCGAATTTCGCCGGGACTGCTAGGGGCTCTCAGCCTCCAGAGAAATCGGTGTCGAAGCGCTTGAAATGGCAATTGAGTACGACCACGCCGCTGGGGGATTGTTAAGAATGCTATTGGGCCCTGCCACGGCGAGCAAGTGACTCTTCCGTTTCGCCCAACTTAGCAGGCTACTAGGGCATGGTAGCAAAAATGAGAACCGGGGGTTACGTAAGTAATGTTCATTCACCCAGCTTGATGTCTAGAATTGGCAGACGGGTCTTTATGTCGAGAAGCTCCAAAGTCTGGATCGCGGTGATGTCGGGTCTGGTGGTGGTGCAGGCCCTGTCGTCACTGGTGATGAGTCCAAGTACTGCCCTGATCGCGTTGAGCGATCTAACCCAGGGTGCTCTTCTGCTTTCAGGGACCTTGGCATTCTTACCCAATGTACTGGCTTCGCGCGGAAGAATCCGCTTGTTCTGGTGTCTGACGTTGATGGGAATGGCACTTTGGTTTACCTATCAACTGCTCTGGATCTACTTCGAAGTTTATCTGAAGAAGGATGTGCCTAACCCGTTTGTGGGCGATGTCATTCTCTTCTTGCATATTGTTCCCATGATCGCGGCCCTCGCTTTGCAACCGCACGTGGAACAGGACGAACGCACGACCCGCTTGGGATCGTTGGATTTCGCCTTGCTGCTGACCTGGTGGGTCTACCTCTACCTGTTTGCCGTCATTCCCTGGCAATACGCTTCGATGGATGAGACTGTCTACGAGCACAACCTGAACGCGCTTTATCTGACCGAAAAACTGGTTCTGCTCGGTGCGCTGCTGTTGCTGTGGTCTCGCAGCAAGGGTTCGTGGCGGACGATTTACGCCCACTGGTTTGGCGCCAGCGTGACCTATGCCCTGTTTTCTTACCTGGCGAACTGGGCGATCGAAAAGAATATTTATTACACGGGTAGTCTCTACGATGTTCCGCTAGCGGCCTCGATGGCGTGGGTGACGGTCGTGGGTCTCACGGCTCTGCACTTGTCTCCCAAGCAGGAACCGGCGCAGAACTCGGTGAATCATGGCGTATGGGTGGCGCGTATCGGAATGATCGCGATCTTCTCGTTACCGATGTTCGCGGCCTGGTCGTGGTTCGATGAGGTGACACCTCCGAAGGTGCGCACGTTCCGGCTCGTGGTCACGTTGGGAACGATGCTGGTGATGGGGGCGCTGGTCTTCTTGAAGCAACACCTGTTGGATCATGAACTGGTCCGGTTGTTGCGCAGTTCGCAAGATTCCTTCGAGAACCTGCAAAAGTTGCAGGTGCAACTGGTGCAATCGGAAAAGATGGCGTCGCTGGGACAGTTGGTGGGCGGAGCGGCGCACGAATTGAACAATCCCTTGACCGCCATGTTGGGATACTCCGACTTGCTGGCGGGAACTCCGCTGAACGATCAGGCGAAGACCCTGTCCGACAAGATGGCAAACCAGGTGCGCCGTACGAAGACCTTGGTTTCCAGTCTGCTCAGTTTCGCCAAACAGGCCCCAGCGCAGAAAGTTCTGTTGGACCTGAACTCTCTGGCGCAGACCGCGCTGAAGCTGGCGCAGCCGCAACTTGATGCGCACAGCATCCGGCTGCAGACGAAGCTAGCGGAGCATCTTCCGCAGGTTCTGGGAGACTCCAACCAACTTTTGCAAGTGTGCCTGCACATCACGAACAACGCGGCGCACACTCTCTCGGAGAGCGGCGGCACGTTGCGTGTAACCACGGGAACACAGGGCAACTTTGTACTGCTGGAATTCTCCGAAGATGGCCAGGGCGCAACCGATGCCCGGCAGGTATTCGATCCTTTCCGTCCAGTAAAGGGCGCGGGACCGAGTCAAACCATGGGATTCAACACCTGCTACGCAATAGTGCAGGAGCATCGCGGCCGCATCATGTGCCAGAATCGCGTGGATGGAGCGGCGTTGTTTCGCATCGAACTGCCCATCGCAACAATGACACTGGCTCCCGCGGTATCCGACGAATCGTCCGCGTCACTGATTAAGGGTAACGCTGCGCTTACTCTTGGCCCGTCGCCGGGCCTCGATTAACGATTTGCGTTTCCCGTCTTTAGCGTGCGATCAAAAAAGTCAGCAGTCGCTCCGTAAGCGTGGATCCACGATTTGAACATCAGGAATCCGTGGACCTCGTCGGGAAACACCAACTGCTCGAAAGACACGTGATTCTCGCGCAAGCGCTGCGCCAAGTCGACGGTCTGCTCGAAGGGAACATTCCGATCATCGTCTCCCTGAATTAACAGCACCGGAGATCTCCACGTTGCCACCGCGGCATCGGGGGAAGAGTCGAACGCCAGCTTTTCTGCTTCCTTCGCATCGGGTGCGGCGGGCCGGTTTCCCTCATGTGGCAAGAACACCGACCAATCGTGAACGCCGTGAAAGTCCACTCCTGCGGAGAAGATGTCAGAGTTGCGCGCCAGCCCGAGCGCAGTGAGATATCCGCCGTAGGAACCGCCCCAAAGTCCAATCTTCCTGGGATCGACAGTCGGCAAACTCTGCAAGTATTTCGCTCCCGCCAGCACATCTTTGTATTCCGCCGCTCCGCGCCAGCTCGCATTCGGAGCCTTGCGAAATGCCCGGCCATACATAACTCCCAAGCGGTAGTTGACCGAGAGCACGACATAGCCCTGACTCGCGAGATATTGATTCATCGCATAGGCGTTATGGTAGTAATCCATGTAGTGAAAGCCCGGCATCATTTGGCGGATCGGACCCCCATGAGTGAAGATCAGAGCCGGACCGCGCTGCGTTCGTGCATTGGGAACGAAGAGCTGGCCGTGAATATCGAGTCCATCTTCGCTCTTGAAGATCACGACCTTGGGGACAACCAATTGCTGGGAGGGAAAGTCCGCAGGCAACGCAGTCGCAGCCAGCATTTCTCTGCCTTGCTGGGTGACGCGATAAGGCATGGCGGGAGTCGTCGCGCTAGACCCCAGGCAGAAGACCTGGTTATTCGTTGCGTTTTCTACCGGCGTCCATTCGATGGTCTCGCCTTTGGTCAACTGCAGCGGCGATCCTCCCTCTAAAGAAACACGCCAAATGTGGCGGCGCTCGATGTCGTTCTGGTTCGAGGAATAGAGGACCGATTTGCGATCCGAGCCTACAGTAACGTCTTCAACATCGAATTCGCCCGGCGTGAGCAGCGTGGCTTTGCCGCCACTCGCGGATACGGAATACAGGTGATTCCGTCCGTCTTGTTCAGAGGCAAACAGAATGGTGTTGGTGGTGGGAAATGCGAAGGAAATATCTTCCGTCAATTCGGGAAACGAATCGTTTGCTTGATCGCCACTTTTCCACACCAGCGTCCCATTACCACTCGCAACGTCAGCAATCCAGACGCTCCACGGAACGGGGCGTTCTGGAATCAGAGGAGTTTTCTGCTCGATGCCCGGAATCCGCACAAACGCCACGCGCCTGCCATCAGGAGACCACCGCGGGCTCATGTCGCGATCGACGCTCGGAGAAAGATAGCGCACATTGTCGCGTCCGAAATCGTAGATTGCAATGAAGCTGTGATCGCCGCGATCGCTCACGAAAGCGATCTGGCGGCCATCCGGCGACCATCGCGGGCTGCTGTTGTTTCCGCGAATGTCGGTAAGTTGATGTGCCGGCGTCGCTCCCGACACGGGCGCAATCCAGAGCTGCTTCTTCGCCGCCCAGACGGCGAATTGTCCATCAGGAGAAAGCTCTAGATCCTCACAGCCTTCTTCGTCGCAACCCATCTCGCCGAGAAGGCGCGGGCCACCGCCGTCCACATCGACGGCAAATACCTGCTGCTTGCGCGACCAGACTTCGGTGGTGGGATTCGCTACCTGTCCGGCTTCGTTCAACTCGCTGCCCCGGACATACACGAGCGTGCGGCCATCGGGGGTAATTCGCAGGCTCGCGATCGGCGTGCCGTCATCTCCGCCGTAAGACGTCACCTGATGCGCGGCGAAGTTCGGACCATCCGCCACCCAAACATTGCGTGCGCCCTTGAAGTCGAAGACCCACGCAACGCGCCCCGCGTGCGAGGCCGCAACCAGGTTTGTGGGAAATGGAGAACTCAAGACCTGCTCGATAGTGAAACTGCCTGCCATTGCGGGGGCCACGACAAGACTCAACCAGAGAAGGAGCGCAGAAACGCGAGGGGACCAACCGTGGATTGCCATAGGACGCAAACTGTACTCCAGCGCTCTGCTCGTTGCCAAGCAGGCAGATTGCGGTTGCGCGGTGGTCGCGAGCCACTATAATGCACAGCACCGCAGAAATGATCGTTGCACGAGGCATTGTCATCATCCGTGCCACCGCGGGCAAAATATCGAATCTAACGGAGGATTTTCATGCGCGCAGGCGCGAAGCTGGTTCTGGTTCTGCTGGGCTGCGTTTTCTTATTAGCCGCTACGTCCGACGAAGTCAGCACGCTCGGCGGCTATTCCTCAGCGTCATCGCAAGCCGAGCGCGCTTGGGAGAACAAGTTCAAAGCCCTGCCGAACCCGCAGAATCTCCGCGACTACATGCAGCGCCTCTCGGCGCGGCCCCATCACGTCGGGTCGCCCTACGACAAAGATAACGCCGAGTGGATGCTGGCGAAATTCAAGGAGTGGGGACTCGACGCGCACATCGAGAATTTCGATGTACTCTTTCCTACGCCGAAGGAGCGGGTAGTCGAGTTGGTCGAACCCACGACATTCAAGGCCGCGCTTCAAGAGCCGGCGCTCGGCGTCGATCCAACATCAAACCAGCAAGCCGAACAACTCCCTACTTACAACGCCTACTCGGCAGATGGAGATGTCACTGCGCCGCTGGTGTTCGTGAATTACGGCGTTCCCGAGGATTACGAGAAGCTCGAGCGCATGGGCGTCTCAGTGAAAGGTGCGATCGTCATCGCGAAGTACTGGCACTCGTGGCGCGGCATTAAGCCGAAAGTGGCGGCTGAGCACGGTGCCGTCGGTTGCCTTATCTACTCCGATCCCAATGATGACGGTTACTTTCAGGGCGAAACGTTTCCCGAAGGCGCATGGCGTCCCAAGCAGGGCGTACAACGCGGCAGCGTGATGGATATGCCGATGTATCCCGGCGATCCGCTCACCCCGGGAGTCGGCGCTACGAAAGATGCCAAGCGCCTGGCTATCAAAGATGCTCCGACCATTACCAAGATTCCCGTCCTGCCGATTTCATGGGGTGACGCACAGCCTCTGCTTGCGGCGTTGAAAGGCCAGGTCGCGCCGGAAGAATGGCGCGGATCCCTGGGGCAGACCTATCACGTCGGCCCCGGCCCAGCGAAGGTTCATCTCAAAGTAAAGGCCAATTGGGACATCAAGACTCTCTACGATGTCATCGTAAAGATTCCCGGCGCGATGTATCCCGATGAATGGATCGTGCGCGGCAACCATCATGATGCATGGGTCAACGGCGCGGAAGATCCCGTGTCCGGAGCAAACGCGTTGATGGAAGAAGCGCGCTCGTTCTCGGAACTTCTCAAGCAGGGATGGAAACCGAAGCGCACGATCATCTACTGCGTCTGGGACGGAGAGGAACCCGGCCTGTTGGGCTCGACGGAATGGGGCGAACAGCATGCCGATGAACTGCGCCAACACGCTGTCGCCTACCTCAACACTGACTCCAACACGCGCGGATATTTCTCCGCGGGCGGCTCACACATTCTCGAGAAATTTATCAACGGCATCGCGAAAGACGTTCAGGATCCCGAGAAAGGCATGAGCGTCTGGAAGCGCAGCCAGCTTCAGAGTATCGCTGAAGCCAAGACTCCCGAAGAACGTTCGGAGGTGCGTGATCGGCACGACTTGCGCATTCCCGCGATCGGTTCTGGTTCCGACTGGACCGTCTTCATGGATCATCTCGGCATTGCATCGCTGAACCTGGGCTACGGCGGAGAAGATGACGCCGGAGGCGCGGGCATCTATCACTCCATCTATGACGATTTCTACTGGTATACGCATTTCGCCGACACTGATTTCAGCTACGCGAAAGCCTTGTCGCAAACTGTTGGAACTTCGGCAATGCGACTCGCCGATGCCGATCTGCTGCCCTATGATTTCAGCGATTTCTCTGACACCATGCGTACTTATCAGGACGAATTGCAGAAGCTGATCAAGGCCAAGCAGGATGAGATCAAAGAACGAAATAAAGAAATCGAAGAAGGAGTGTTCACAGCGACCGCCGATCCGAAGAAGCCCTCGGTACCTCCGTCGGTCGAAGCGGTTCCTCCGTACCTCAACTTTGCTCCGCTGCAGAATGCTAACGATGCGCTCAAGCGCAGCTCCGACCGTTATCAGAAGGCGCTCGACAAAGCCACGGCCAATGGCAATCTGACGATCAGCGGAGCGACCCTCGAATCCTTGAACCAGACGCTGATTCAAAGTGAACGCAAGCTGACATCCGATCAAGGATTGCCGGGGCGTCCGTGGTTTAAGAACTTGATCTACGCGCCGGGGCAGTACACGGGCTATGGCGTGAAAACCATGCCGGGGATTCGCGAAGCGATTGAACAGAAAAAATGGAAAGAGGCGGATGAGCAGATGGTTCGCGTAGCGGCAGCATTGCAAGACGAAGCGAATCAGATCGATGCAGCGGCGGCGATCCTCGAGAAGGGTCAGTAAGGTTTCCTTAGCGACCTTTGCGAGGTTTTCTTTGCGGTCAAAGGCTTTTCTTAAATCGAAATCTTAAAACGCAAAGGTCGCGAAGAACGGCCGCACAGTACGCGAAGAAACCCTACGCTGCGCTTTCTACTGTTCGCTTCAGTTGTCCGCAGGCTGCGAAGATGTCGCGTCCGCGCGGGCGTCTTAGAAATGCCGGGACACCTGCGGTAATTAATGTTCTCTGAAATTCCACTACCCGCGTTTCCGCCGGAGTCTGAAAGTCAATTCCCGGCCCCGGATTCAGCGCAATCAGATTTACTTTCGTCCGTATGCCGCGCACTAACTCAACCACTTCGCGAGCGTTCTGCAAGCTGTCGTTCACTTCGTTCAGCAGCACGTATTCGAATGTCACCACTTCCCTGCCGCGGAGCGGGAACTCGCGCGCGGCGTTCACCAGCATCTCCAGATTCCACTTCTTGTTCAGCGGCATCAACCGCGTGCGTAGCGCATCATTCGACGCATTCAGGGAAATCGCCAGCTTGGGACGAACCGGCTCGTTGGCGAAGTCGTAAATACGAGGCACAATCCCGGCCGTGGAAACGGTCATGTGCGACGCGGGGATGCCGACACCTTCCACCAGCAAGCGTACCGCCTTGATGAAGTTGTCGTAGTTGAGGAAGGGCTCGCCCATCCCCATGAATACAAGGTTCAGACGATCTTTTGGTGGAAACGCGTTTTGATCGCGCAACACGGCGCAAACTTGCCCGGCAATTTCTCCCGCAGTGAGGTTGCGTTTCATTCCCAGCAATGCCGTCAGACAAAACTGGCAATCCACCGCGCAGCCGACTTGGCTTGAGACGCAGATGGTGGCGCGATCCCAGGTGCGGCCGGCGGTCTCCGCGTCGCTACCGTCTCCGGCTTCGCCGCCGTCGCCATCGGGCATCCAAACTGTTTCCACGCTTTGCCCATCGTCGAGGCCGATTAAATATCTGACGGTTCCATCGCTCGAAACAAATTTCTTCTCGATCCTGGGCAGCCCGACCGAGATCGCCTTCTCCTCGAGAATGGAACGGAAACCTTGGGGAAGCGTCGAAATCTGCTCCGCCGAGTCCAACAGCTGCCTGTAGATCGCCTCAAATAGCTGTTTTCCCCGGTACGAGGGTTCGCCCGACTCCTCCGCGAAGGCGGTAAGTTCCTGAAGCGTAAGGCCTAAAAGTGTGGTCTGTTTTGCCTGCATGGCACATCTAACGAAGACGTTCTAAGATTGTAGAAGATTTTCGACGAAGGCGCGGGCTGAGCCAGCGAGCCATTCATAAGTGACTGATTCTAAACGCGAGACGCACCGGATACCACACTTCCTCTCGCTGTGTAATACTAAATGGACCCGGCTCCCCGCTCTTTTTGTGGCTCCTTAGAAAGAAAACTCATGGTTGAAGAAGTGCGCAACATCCGTCGTGAGGTGCTGCCCAACGGGCTCACCGTTATCACCGAAGAGATGCAACACATCCGTTCGGTTTCCATCGGGGTGTGGATCAAGACCGGGTCGCGCGACGAAGATCCGCAGTTCAACGGTATTTCGCATTTCATCGAGCACATGGTCTTCAAGGGTACACAACACCGTTCGGCAGAGGACATAGCGCGCCAGGTTGACTCGATCGGCGGCAACATGGATGCCTTCACTGCGAAAGAATGCGTCTGCTTCAACATGAAGGTGCTCGACGAGCACGTGCCCATCGCACTCGATGTGCTGAGCGATCTGGTGCTCCATCCCACGTTTGCTCAGAACGACATTACCCGCGAGCGCGGCGTCATCCTCGAAGAAATCAAGATGGACGAGGACAATCCCGACTATCTGGTGCACGAAATCTTCACCCAGAATTTCTGGAAAGATCATCCGCTGGGCAAGCCGATCCTAGGGACAAAGGATACAGTCAAGAAATTTGATCGCGATCCGGTGCTCGAGTTTTATGGCAAGAAATTTTCTCCTGGCAACCTGGTGATTTGCGCGGCCGGAAATCTGAAGCATGGCGAGTTTGTGCAACTGGTGGCGAAGCACTTCGAGCACATGAAGCCAGTGAAGAACGGCTTCCACAGCACTGAGCCGACTACAGTTTCGCGAATCATCATGCGCAACAAGAAGGCGCTTGAGCAAGTGCAGATCTGCGTGGGCGTGCCCTCGCACCCTATCGCTCACGCGCGGCGCCACGCCTCTTACATTCTGAACACGCTGCTAGGCGGCGGCATGAGCTCGCGGCTCTTCCAGAACATTCGCGAGCGCCAGGGATTGGCCTATGCCATCTACAGCGATTTGAGTCCTTATCGCGATACGGGATGCCTTTCGGTCTACGCGGGAACCTCGCGCGAATCGGCGGGGAAGGTTGTGCAGTCAATAGTCGCTGAGTTCCACAAGCTCAAGACCGACCAGGTTTCCGAGGACGAACTTCGTCGCTCGAAAGATCAGCTCAAAGGCAGCCTTATGCTTTCACTTGAAAGCTCGACCGCCCGTATGTCAAATCTCGCTCGCCAGGAAATGTATTTCGATCACTTCTACACGCTCGATGAACTGATCGCGAAGATTGAGAGCGTCACCACCGAGGAAGTGAAGGAGTTGGCGAATCGGTTCTTTCGCACGGAATCGATCGCGGTCACCGTGTTAGGCAATCTGAACGGATTGAAGCTAACCCGCGAACAACTGGCCTGCTAGCCGTTTTCATAATCATGACGTCATCCCGAGCGGAGCGAGGGATCTGGCGTGCGCTACCTGACTGCCGCTTCACGCCAGATCCTTCGCCCTTTCGGGCTCAGGATGACGTCTCATTAAGGGATGTGTAACTTTCCCCGCTCTCCCACATCCCATGTCAGAGCCCCTATCCGCAGTTCAAATCTAACTACTTCGAAGGAGATTCTCGTGAAATCAATGTTCAGCAAGCTGATGGTAATGTGTGTTCTGGCCGGTTCCATGGCGGCGTTCGCGCAGTCCAGCGACAACATGAAGCAGGACAGCATGAAGCAAGACAACATGCAGCAGGACACGATGAAAAAAGATGACATGAAGAAAGACAAGAAGATGAAGAAGGCCAAGAAAGACAAGATGAAGAAAGACGATATGAAGAAAGATGACATGAAGCAGGACAACATGAGCAGCGATCCCAAGAAGAACTAAGCGCTTCCCGCCGATTCCGGGCGGCGCGAGTGCCGCCCGGAAGATCCTACAAAGATTTCCCCACCAATGACGCGCAGCGTTCTACGAATTGTTGCTCCTTCGCATCCCAAGTGTCTTTGAAGTAGCTATTGATGTCCAACTCTCCCCGCACGTGGTTGCCGACAATCAACGGAACGATAATCTCCGACTTCGTATGTTCCGAACCCATCAAGTATCTGGGGTCATTCGCGACGTCGTTCACGATCATGGTCTTTTTCAGGCTGGCGGCAGCGCCGCACAATCCCTGGTTCAGCGGAATTTTTTTGTGAGGTGTATCGGTTCCAGCGTAGGGACCCAGCACCAGCACGCTGGCATCGTTCCTATCGATCAGGTAGAAGCCGACCCAGTTGTAACGGACAAGTTCCTCATGCAGGCGGCTGGAAATCCGTTGCATCAGAGCATCGGCGGTCGCGCCTGAGCGCGCAAGCGCTTCGAACTCCGCAAGAAATTCTTGGTGTCCCTTCATCCCATTCCCTTTTTATCTAAGGATAGTTTTCCCAATGCCGGAGGGGAATAATCGGGATGGTTCGGAATCCGGGCTGAAAGGGAAAAACGCGGAGAAAGCATCTCAGCGGGAGCGCAAGTCGCTTCTTGAAGAGGCTTACCTGGTAGCTACAAACCCCGCCCACGCGCCGCGATTCAACAGTCTCGCGGCCAACTGTCCAACATACTGGCCCAGGCAACGCACGCAGGGCACATAACCTTCGGCCTGCGCCCGCGCGGCAGTCAGCGCATGCGGATGATCGGATTGCTTCACGAACGGGCATTCCTTGATGTGAAACAGTTTCCCGTGATCGGTCACGACCACTTCCAGTTCCGCCGGAACGCGCCCCAGATTCGCCATGGGAGATTTCTCTCCACCATTGTTGACACCCAGGTGTTGCGCAAGCACCACACTGCCCGACACTACGGCGACCGCAGCGGTCGCGACCAGCCATCCAATCACCGTACGGCGCCGCACGCCCATGTCGCTATTGATTCGCCGCTGCAAGCGCCAGCTGTAGCCCATCGGAGTCTTGAACAGACGCTCGTCGCCGAACAAATTGACGACATTGCGCGTTCCGTTCAGCACCGACGTGCAGCGCTGGCAGCCCTGGATATGCGTATCCATTGCCGAGCGCGTGCTGGCATCGACGTCGCCGTCAATGTAGTCGGAAATCTGCTCCCAAACCTGCTCGCATTGCACCACTACCATGGTTTGTTTCCCTTCTCGAATGGAACTCGGCTGAACCCTCCGCTGGCGATCCGAGGAGCCAGCAGATCCCGCAACATCAAACGGGCGCGCAATAGCCGTGTCTTGACTGACGCCCGGGATATCCCCAGTGCGTCCGCCACTTCCTCAATGCTCATATGCTGGATATCCCGCAACACAAATACTTCCCGGTACTTGCTCCCCAGCGTGGCCAGAGACTCCAGCAAAATCTCTCGCACCTCGCTACGCTCCAAAGCTTCCGACGGAAGCTCACGCCAATCGGCGAACTCGCGCGGAGCGTACGAGCCTTCGTCGTCCTGGCGTTCGCCTATCGGTTCCATGATCTCCGCGTGATCTTTCCGGCGCCGCATTCGGGCTTCGTTCACCGCAATCTGAATCAGCCAGGTACTGAATTTTGACTCCGCACGAAACTGCCTGATGTTGGCGAACGCTTTAAGAATCGCCTCCTGCGCCACTTCCTCGGCATCCGCTGCATTTCGCAAAATGGCAAATGCCGCGGTATAAACCCGTCTTTCATACGGCTTCACCAGGACATAGAACTTATCCTGCTCGCCGTTTTGTACTCGCCGGACAAGATCCTGTTCCTGCGTGTCGGCGTCGGGGGCCGCTTTCACAGCCAAACTCGCTCCTTCCAGTGCCATGCCCTTGCTTAATTGCAATGGCAGCTAGCGTGGTGCATAGTCCGGATCTTTTTTCCATCCTGTCAACATGGAAATAAAATTATTCCAACCATGCAGGACGACCATGACCAAATGCCCAAGAATGAAAAATAAAATTGCCCACATCACCGCAAAATGCCAGATACGCGCCCACTGAAACCCGCCCAACAACGCGGTCAGCCACGAAAACTGCACCGGCTTCCAGACGGCCACGCCCGTAATCACCGATAAGATTCCCAGCCCGATCGCCGACGTGTAAGCCAACTTCTGCAGCGGGTTATACGCTTCCCTCTGCGGCGGCTTCGGCCCGAAGAAAAAGTAGTGCCGGACCATCGGCCATACGCCAGGAATGTCTCTCGGCACGAACAACACCTGGCGATAATTCCCGCTGAACATCTGGTATGCCACGTAGAACAAGCCCGTCGCTACGTAGATCCAGACAAACGTCAGGTGCCACTGCAAACCACCGCCGAGCCATCCCCCCAGCGCGAATGCCTTGGGCCAGTTCAGAAGATCCTTCTGTGGAATCTTCGCCCCAAAGCTGGGAAACGCGCGGAAGATCTGCAGCCCGCTTCCCACCATCACGAACAGCGCCACCGTATTCACCCAGTGACAGAAGCGCACCGCCCACGGATGCTCGTACACAGCCGGCATCTCGTCGGTATCGACGGACTCGATCTCCAGCACGACTGCTTCGCTCAACCCGCCTCCACTACAATCCGTAATACGACGAATAACCCTGGTCTTCCCAGTAACCGACTTTCTGCAACACGTTCGTCACTTTCAAGTCGGTCAGATACTTCGCCTGCTTGTAGCCAATCTTCGTCGGAATTGTCAGCCGCAGCGGAGCGCCGTGCTCCCGCGTGAGCGGCTTGTCGTACATCTCATAACACAGCAAAGTCTGTGGATGCAGCGCCGTCGCCATATCGAGCGACTCATAGTAATCATCCGCGCATTCGACGTAGATGAACTTCGCTGATGTATCCGCGCCGATCGCCTGCAGGAAGTCTGACAACTTCGCGCCAGCGAAACTACCCACCACGTCCCAACCTTCCACGCAAACATGCCGCGTGTTCTGCCGAACCTTTGGCAGCGCCTGCACCTGCTCTAACTTGTACTCGCCTGGCTTCTGCACCAACCCGCCAACCGACAACGTCCACTTGTCAAAATCCACGCCGGGATCGTCTGTGTCGTAGTCGTTGATCGGAAACTTGTCAAAGGGCGTCACGTCCGCATCCGCGAACGTCGGGGCCATGTGCCCCTCGCGAAACAGTTTCGCCGAAACCCAATCGCTGAATCCAAGGCCCGTCTTGAGCAAGGGATCTCGCAGTTTGGGAATCGCAAATGCACCCAGCGCGAGCATGGGAGTGAGTTTCAACAGCTCCCGCCTGCTCATGCTCTTAAACTTTGCGTCGTTGGTCTTCGAACCCAATCTCACCTCTACGGGGTAGTGTCCTACACCCGCGCACCCAACGGCGCTTTCCATGGGATGCACAGGTATGCAAAAAGTTACTAAGTACGCTGCCGCAACCACAAGCCACGATACGAGGTATGTTGTTCTGGGCCAACATCTTACCAGAACCCACTCTCGGAACAGCCGCAAGTCCGGCCGATTTCACCGGAGATGCGCTCTAAATGGCGGCTCGGCAAGGGGTTAAGGACAGCTATTCCCTTCGCTCAAAAACGCATCTAATGACGTAATTGAGCACGCTTCGCGGTGAGAAAGAATTCGATGCGTGCCCGTAGTGGATCGGAGGAGATATGGCCCAGGTGATTGAGTTTTACATTCCAGTTCGGTTTCAGAAGAAGATGAGCAAGTGGGTCCCCCAAGAGCAGCGCGGGAAGGTTCTAGAGTTCCCCGGAGCGATCAAGAAAACTGCTTAAGGCCGCAAACAACCAACAGGCGCCCGGTTCAAATCCGGGCGCCTTTTAGCGTGTCCCCATTAAAAAATCGCCCGGCGTTTTTAGGGCCGGGCATTGACACATTGGCTTCCAGAATCAGGCTGTCTTGCGCCCTGGTAAGCGAAACTCGATCACTCTTCCGCGCAATTGCAGAGGAATCCACCTCAGGGCTTTATGAAAACGACTAGGAATATGAAACTCGATAATGACGGCCATACTTTTACTCCATTTCCAACGGCTCCGTCGATCAGCGAACCCCAGCCGGAGCCGCCTTCCTGATATTAATTGTGTTCGTACGTGGCTGGTACACGCAGAAGGGTTCTTCGCTGAGATAGTCACCGGTGGCCGCAAACGCGCGCGCCCGGCATCCCATGCACACATTGCGAAACTCGCAGCAGCCGCACTTCCCTTTCAGATTCTCGGTATCTCGCAATTCGTTGAAGATCGCCGAGTTCTTCCAAATATCTCCAAAGGACTGCTTGTGCAAGTCACCGGCGACGACAGGCAGGTATCCGCAGGGGAAGACCTCTCCTTCATGCGAGATGAAGCATACGCCGGTTCCCGCCAGACACCCTTTGGTCATCGCGTTCATGTCACCGGGATGCCCGGTGTGGTTTCCTGCAGGATGTCCGCTCGGCTTAAGCGAAATGCCGGTGCCCCCCGGCATGATCATGTCCGTCGGACCGATAGCCGACGGATCGGGAGCCTGCACGCGCGCGGCACCCGCCTCTGCCAATTTCCGTTCCGCCACCCTTCGCTGGCGCACGACGCGAAAATAATGCGGAGCGCAAGTGGCCTTGAGTTCGATTCCACCTTCGAGCGACTGGTCGTAAAACCAGTTCAACATCTCTTCGTACTCTTCTGGAGCCACCATCTGTTCGGCAGCAATGTCGACCCCGCAACCCACCGGCACCAGCAGGAAAGTATGCAGTGCATCGGCTCCCAACGACTTGGCCAGCTCGAGCACCTGGGGGAGTTGCCGTGCATTGTGCCGCGCAATGGTCATGTTGATCTGCACCGACATGCCGAGAGACTTCAGATTGCGCAGCCCGTAAACCGCGGCGTCGAAAGCGCCCGGAATTCCGCGGAAGGAATCATGAGTAGCCGCGTCGGCCCCATCCAGACTGATCGATACGCGCTTCACGCCCGCGTCGACAATCATGCGCGCGACATCTTTCGTGACCAGCGTGCCGTTCGTGGCCAGGGCGACGCGCAGTCCTTTGTCGGTGGCGTAACGTGCCAGTTGAAAAATATCAGAACGGTAAAGAGGTTCACCGCCGCTCAAAACTAAGATCGGGTTCGCCGCTTCGGCGATCTGATCGATGATCCCCAGCGCGGTTCTGGTTTCCAGATCGCTGGGAGAACTCAGTTCCGTTGCGCTGGCCCGGCAATGAATGCAGCGCAGATTGCATCCCTTGGTAACTTCCCAGAAAACCAGGCGGGCCTTACTCTCTGCCGCCGCGTGTCCGTTGCCGTTTGCCGACGCCATGTGCTGCCTCCTTGCCGCGACCTGGGAACAACCCCCTGTTCCTGAGTGCAACCATAGAGAACCACGACCCGGCACACCGTGACTGTTATCACCCGCGATTGTGACGCAGATCACGTGTCTAAGTACACGGTTCGAGGGAGTTTACGGGCTCTGCCCGCCGGTATGGCAGTCGCTGCAGCTCACCTGCGCCAGGTCTCCTATGTCGATCGGATGCTGAAACGATAACTTGGGGACGGGCGCGGTCGCGACACCGCTTTCTTCCTGCGACAGGACGGTGTGGCAAGTGTCGCATTCTTTGGAGATGACTTTGCCCTCGGGGCTCACATGTTGCCCGTCATGGCAGCGGAAGCAGCCGATGAAGTAGTAATGCCCCAGGTTGTTGGGATGAGTCTGCCAATTTAACTTCATTTCGGGAAAGGTCGTTCTACGATAGATTGCCTGGGTCTCGTCGATGGCGCTGCGGATCTCCAGCTCTTTGCCTTTCGACACGTCCGGATACTTCCCCGCGTAATATTCATGCAGCGATTTCGCAATCCCCTGCATGGCCTGGTCGGTCGTATCGTATTTGCCGGTCAACGCGGCGACCGCTTGCTGCTTGATGAAAGGCAGGCTGGCATCCATGCGCCGCGCCATCAGCGATTGATCGACCGCCAGATCGGGCGGCACATAAATGTGCGTGGGACGGTTGTGGCAATCGACACAGTCCATGCGATGCTGCGATGCCGTGGCAATCTGCTCTTTGGTCAGCTTCGAATCTTTGGCAAAATATTCCGTCACCCGCCCCTGCATGTCTTTGACATGGATATACGGAATCACCTGGTGCTGCTCGTCGGCCGCAACATAATTAATTTCATTCGCAATATTCATGTGCCAGTGGATGCCTTCCGGCGCTCCCGTAGCGGGATCTCCACCACCCGTCTTGATCAACAGACGTGTCTGCCGCAGGGTGTTCTTCTCGTCGTTCGCATAGTGAGAAAAGACTTTGAGTTGCGCACCGTAAAACTTCCTGGGCCAGTGGCATGTTTCGCAAGTATCCTGCGCCGGGCGCAGGTTGTGAACTGGAGTCGGAATTGGCCGCGGAAACGTGTTGAACGTTGCGGCGAAAACCTGTCGGGCTCCCGACAACTTCGACTTCACATACCAAGTCGCGCCCGCGCCCACGTGACACTCTACGCAGGCCACCCGCGCATGCGGCGAAAGCTGGTAGGCGGTGAATTCCGGATTCATCACAGTGTGGCACAACTGTCCGCAAAACTGCACCGAGTCGGTGAACTCGTAAGCTCGATAACTGCCGATCACGCTCATCAAAATGAACACAATCACGAAGCTCAAAAAGAATGCGAACGTGCCGCGCTGCGTGGGATCGCTAAAATCGATGCGGAAATATTTGCCGGACTCGCCGGCCCGGCGCCGTCGCCTGTCATACCAGATGCCGCCCACAATCAGTGCCAACCCGGCGATGAAGAAACCCGGAGCTACCATGTAGGCGAGGATGCCGATGTAGGGACTGGGTCTGGCAGAAGTGAGATCGATGAGGAACAGAAAAACGATATTTGCCAACGCCACCAGTGCCAGCGCGACTCCGGCGGAACTGATCGGGTTCCGGATCATCTCCCGCAATCGCTGCGGCACCGTGCGTGGTATTGGGTTCGCTTCCTCTGCACTCATGCTTCGCCTCCAATTCCTGACCTGCTAGTCCACATTCCGCTGCGGGCAGCGCCGCTCCGTTGACCGAATACATGAGGATTCCCGCGGAAGAGTGATTGTCCTCTTCCTCTCTGGGAAATCCAAGCTCATTTAATCGCAGGTATGAACCGGTTCCTGCTCCACACCTTCACTGTTGTTCCCGGCGCAGTCAGGAGCCTGTCCGTTCCCCTCCGCCGAGGCTTTGTCCGCTTCGGCCCGCGCGGCATCCAGCAGCGTGGCCGCATCCAAGCCATGCTCTTCGCGGTAGTGCTCGAACGACATCTTGCCGTCCCACCACGCCCAGTTCATCGGGTATACATCGGGATCGAGGAACACCTGGTAGAAGTGCCACACCACGATTGCGAGCGTCGCCAGCACCGCTTCATAAAAGTGGACCGCCGTCGCCACATCGAGCCACCAGCGCGGCAGCAGGTTGCCGACCAGTATCTTCGCCCACAACGCGATTCCAGTGGTAGCCATCACGATCAATCCCCAGACCAGCGCCCAGTACTCGGCCTTTTCCGCGTAATTGAAGCGTGCAAACTCGGGTTTCTCTAAGCTGAATCCCAGGTAATAGCGGAAGGTCTGCCATACGTCTCGCATATCTTTGGGAACGGGTAGGAAGTCGATGATCAGGCGGCGTCCGTTCTTGCTCATTGCGACGTAGAGCATGTGATAGAAACCCACGGCTATCAGCACTAAGGCGGCGATGCGATGGGTCAACGCACGCACTCGTTCGCCCATGCCAAGTAAAGACGCGAACCAAGAATCCGGGAACTTCAGCGCGAATCCCGTGAGCACCAGAACAATGAAACTCGTGAACAGCACCGCGTGTTGAAGCTGCTGGTTGCGGTTCATCCGGGTGACCAGGCTGTGCTCTTCTCTCCGGCGCAGAATCGCCTTGCGTCTCCAGATAATCAGGTTGTGCAGAATCATCCCGCCGATCACGGCGAAAATCATGCCCAGGTAAAACTTGCGAATGAGGCGTACCGCTACGCTGCCTGTGTCGGCGGAGAGCGGAGCGTCTACGTGCACCTTCGCCGTGACAAATTTCTCATTCACCCCGGGATGGCATTGCCCGCAAGTCTTGATCAGGTTCGCGCGATTGATCGTCGAATGCGGGTCGCTGGAGGGAAGGATGTTGTGCACGCCATGGCAACTGGCGCAATTCGCCACCACCTGCGATCCCACCTCCGACGCCAGGCCGTGATAGCTTGCCAAATAAGTCGTAGCGCGGCGTCCTTCAAACCCGAACTCCTGCGATAGCCGGACGCTTTCATGACAACGTCCGCAGGTATTGCGCGCCAGGTTCTGTGTCGAAACGGAAGAATTCGGATCGGTGTGCGCTTTTATGGAGTGAATTCCGTGACAGTCGGTGCACACCGGAGCCTGTCCATTCCCGCGGGCGATCGCCTGTCCGTGAATGCTTTGTGCAAATTCCTGTTGCACCGCGTTGTGACACTTGGCACAAGTCGCCGGTACATTGAATTTGAAGATCGACGACTTGGGATCGCTCGCCGCCAGAATTTCGTGGCTGCCATGGCAGTCCGTACATACCGCCGCCTTCTCCGATCCCGCCGCCACCGCCTTGCCGTGCACGCTCTCCTCATAGGAAACAAAAGGCTGCGCGCTGTGCCCGCTAGCTTCCATCACAAACTTCTGGCCGTGACAGCTGCCGCAAGTAGCAGGAATGTTCACATGATTTACCCGTGATTTGGGATCGCTCGCGGGTAGCAGTTCGTGCGGGCTGCCGTGACAATCGACACAAGTGGCCGCCTTCGCATCGCCTTTTTGGATCGCCTTAGCATGGAAGCTGCGGTCGTAAACTGCTTGCTCATCCGCATGGCACGTAGCGCACAAGACCTTGGCAGGAGTGCCATCATGGGGAGAAGATTTAAGATCGGTATGGCAATCCACGCACGTGAACATGCCGCCGTGGATCGAATTCTTGAAAGCCTCGGGATTCACATAGAGGCTGACGCGTTTGCCGTCGACTTCCTTGTTTAGCAACGAATCGCCGTGGCAAGCTAGACACTCGTCACTCGTCGGTTTGGGAGCAACCTTACTGGCAGCTTGGGCGAACACTGTGAGCGCGAAGAGCGTGAAAAGCGCTAACCGGAGTGTCCCGCCCCACCCTCGTCGTGCGAACGGCTCGTTTGCTTCCATGCCAGTCCAACCTCCCGATCCGTACCTGCGTCACCATTGTTAGGGTTCAATAGGCGGACGGGCTATGAGTCTTCTCACGGCGGGACGTGATGAAGATCACATGGGGTTCGGCAGGTCTTTGTGCCGGGTTGGCAGGCGCTTAAGCCTTCCTTAGCCCCATCCGCGAACGTTCTCGGGGTTCTCTGTGGTTAAAGGTTTTTTCCCGAACGCTCACAACCGGAGTTTCCGCGGTTCACTTCTAGTGGCCGCGCTGACACAATTGTTCCTTCCCCAAGGAGAGCAGGAATTTCTTCTGCTGGTAGTGATGTGCGGAATGGCAGGCCAGGCACGACAGCTTTTGGTGTCCCGCATCCAGCCCCATGAAATTCTGATGACACTGGCCGCAACGCGCACGCACCACCTCAGGGCTGGCGTCCCCGAAACGAAAAATCTTGCTCGCGTCGCCATTGCCGTTCACGTGCGCCGAGCCCGGGCCGTGGCAGGATTCGCACCCCTTCTGCCCGGGATGCTCGTTCTGGAGCAAAGCCTGGTGCGCCGAGTCGGAGACGGTTCTATAGATGTCATCGTGGCAAGGTTGGCAGGTGTCTGAGCCAACGTAGGAAGAGCCGTCGTGTTCCGGCGGCTGCGCCTTCTGGGGCCATGCAACGGAGGTGGCCAGCAGGAGCAGCAGGGATAGCTTGAGACAGGCCTTACCCATGGGGACCAGTGATCCTCGCGGAGGCGCCACTTAGTGTACGTGCAGGGCCCGGGGGCGGCGACTCCTCCCCAAACCGACGGAGCGCACGCGGTCATAGGCAGTATGCAAGTCCCGGCTAAGCAAGTGCACCACCTGGAGGCAGGCCTCGCGATGGTCGCGCAGGAAACGCAACAGATCCTTGCGTTTCACGCACGCCAGGGTGGCATTTTCCAGCGCTTCGGCCGTCACTTCGTACGGCGTGCTGGACAGTGATGCACTGAGCCCCAGGACTTCTCCGGGCCCCGCAATCCGCAGAGTCAGGCGCTTGCCCGACTCCGAACATAAGGAGAGTTTGACTCGGCCTTCGCATAGAACGAACGTGCTCTTCGAGGCAGAGCCCTCGCGAAACAGCACCGTACCTCGCGGATACACGCTGAGGGACTTGATGGCATCAAACGCTTCCAGCACATTCTCGGGCAGGTCGCAGAAAAGACGATCGGGACGAAGCACGCATTCTCGACAACTCGCTGGAATCATGCTCTCCATGTGCTTGTGATAGTCCCGCTGAGGTGAGAAAACAGTGATACCAGTCACCTTTCAGGGTGACCGCTGTACCGTGCGGACGCCCGCGTGGACATCAGTTGTTGGTCGCCATCATTTTCAGCGCAGCCTTGTTGCGGATCACCAGCGTTGAGCCCTTGGCTTGCACGATCTGCCGCTTCTTCATGTCGGCGAAAAGCCGTGTAACCGTCTCGCGCGAGGTTCCGATCATTTGAGCAATCTCTTCGTGAGTTAGCGCCAGCTTAAGACGCGGCTCCTGTTTTGCCGCCTCGCCATTTTTTGAGGTCCACTCCAATAGCAGCTTGGCCAACTTCTCTCCTGCGGAGTGGGACAACCCCAAGGCACGTACTTCGTGGCAGGCATTGTTATATTTCTCGCTCAATTGCTCGGCGACTTTGAAGCAGGCGTCGGAATGATCTTTCAGGAAGCGCAAGAAGTCTTCGCGCTTCACGAAGTTCACCTGGCAGGGATCAATGGTCTCGGCCGTCAACTCATAGGGCTTCCCGGAGACAGTGGCACTCAGGCCCAGCACTTCGCCGGGTTCGGCGATCTTAAGAATCAGGGTCTTGCCATCGGTGGCGCAAATGGACAGCTTCACGCGCCCCTTGCAGAGCACGAAGATGCCGCGAGGCGCCTGCCCTTCAACGAACAGCACTGCGCCCTTAGGGTACGCGGTAGCATATTTAACGTTTTCGAAGGCCTGCAGCGCAGAGGTGGGCAGGTCGCAGAAGATGCGATCCACCCGCATCTTGCAGGTCAGGCAGCTTTCAATAATGTCTAAACCGTATGGTGAGAGCACGTGCCTACCCCCTGTGACACCGCCTGTATGGACCAAGGCCTGTGACCGGCGTCACCATCACAGTGTCTGCCGGGGGAGAACTGTTAGCTGTGATAATTGGCACAGGTGATTGTGATCTCACTCACAAGGGCAAAAACCCTTGGTTTCACTGGATTTAAGAGGTGGTTTCGAGGCATACTAGCGGGCAGGAAACTCCCGCGGGGCGCGGGCAGGAGTCTGGTTTTATGGCCATGCTGGAGGGAAACCATCCGCCGCAACTGAACGGGGCGGAGGAGGCGGGACCGGAACTCAAGCAGCGGCGGGTCATGCTGGCAGCGCTCGCGCTGCTACTGGTGGCGCTCATTCTGGTTCTGATCAAAGACCGGCAGTTCTGGTTCCCCGCGAGCGAAAGCGCGGAAGCCACCACCACATCCGATCAACCGGACGACGCGAATCCGCAAGACAACGCACTTACCTACAACGCGAAGACAGGGGCTACGACTCCCCCTCCGGCACACGCAAAATCCAAGCCTCATCCTCCTGCTCCCACAGTGCCGACACTAGAAGAGGCCACGGCTCCAGTTGTCAATCGAACAGCGCTTCCGCCGCTTGATGTGGAGGTGGTTGCCGGAGACCAACAGCGGCCCATTAGGACCGTGAACCCGTCGGTGAAAGTCGACATGCAAGCCGGCACGCCTCCGTCACACGGATCCGCCGCCGTGCAGCAGGCCGTCAGCGGCGTGTCGTCCGCAAACGAGCGGGTCGTGCTTTCGGCTGACGCGAAACAAGTGGTGACGCATTCGGTTGAACCCAGCTATCCCACGCTCGCAAAGCAGATGAAGGTACAAGGCTCGGTGGTCCTGCAGGCGCTGATCGGAAAAGAAGGAACCATTCAAGACCTGCAGATCCTCAGTGGCCCTCAGATTCTTTCGAGCGCTGCGCGCGAAGCGGTGATGCAGTGGCGCTTCAAACCCTACTACCAGTCGGGCCAGGCGGTCGAAACCGAAGCCAAAATCACGGTCAACTTCACCATCTCCACCTATTAGAAGAAACCGCACAGTTTCTCCCGCAGCTCGCGCCGCGGACTGTATTCTCTCGCGGCTCCGCGACTGTTCGTTTGGGCCCTTCGCGACAGCGCGCAGAACCTTACAATGGCTGTCATTCTTATGAAACGGCTACGTCACTTCGCTGATGTTTTTGTCATAGTTGCCGCCGGAGTAGTGCTTGTGGCTGCGCAACCGCAGTCAACGCAGCCTGTTCCCGTAATGGATGGTGGGGCTGGGCCTTGTTCTTGTGAGCTCACGGTCATGACTCCGGACGGAAAGCCGGCGCCTGCGGCGGATGTGAAGGTACATATCGAATATGGCTTTGGCGGGTTTCACCGGCTTGATCTGGAAGCAGGCACAAATGTGGATGGGAAGGTCCGGTTTACGGGACTTCCGGCCAAGGTGAAGCGGCCACCGTTGGAGTTTCGCGCTTCTAAGGATCAGCTAGCCGGGGTCGCGACCTTCGATCCGCAGGCGGAGTGCCAGGCGAAACATGATGTCGCGCTGGAGAAGGCGTCGACAAAATAAGATCCACCACAGAGTAGAGACTCATTGAGGAACTAACTGACAAATATTTCTTGTCCCTGCTCGGTTGTTGAACTTCCTCAATGCTCGTGATCGTGGTCGTGGTGGGAGTGGCCGTGAAGGTGAGGGTGTGAGTGGGTCACTCCGGCGTGGGAGTGGCGGTGAGCGTGAATGAGATTGGCTCGCAGCAGCAGGTCGGTATTACCCAGAATTTCCGCAGGAGTTCCATTGGCGATCACCGTGCCTGCCTCAAGAACGACCACGCGATCGGCGATGTCCTCGACAATTTCCAATTGATGAGTAGCGGTAATAACCGTTTTTGCAGTTCCCTTCCACTGCTGAATCAAATCGACAACCTGGCTTTGGCTCTTCGGATCAAGGCTCGCCGTAGGCTCATCGAGCAACAAGACCTCGGGATCAAGCACCAGGGCTGACGCCAACGCGACGCGTTTCTTTTCACCCCCTGAGAGCCGGTAGGGCGGTCGGTCTTTCAGGGGAGAGATGGCCATGAAGGCGAGCATCTCGTCGACGCGGCGCAGAAGATCTTCTTTTTTCCAGCGAAGTTGCAAAGGGCCGTAAGCAACCTCGTCGAACACAGTGGGATTGAACAACTGCACATCGGGATTCTGAAAGACGAGCGCGACTCGACGACGAAAAGCGAGAGAGAAAGCTTCGTCCTGAAAGCGCTGGGGGCTTAGCGGCTCACCTTCAAAAAGCACCGAGCCTGCCGACGAGAAATAAAGCGCATCGACGATCCGCAGCAGCGTGGACTTTCCGGATCCATTCGCACCGAGCAGAGCCACGCGCTCCCCCCGATCCACGTGAAGCGAGAGGCCTCGTATAGCGGGGATGCCTTCATAGTCGAAGTGTACGTCTTGCAGCTCGAAGGCCCTGGGCAAAAGCGGTTACCTCCCTATCCATGCGGCGAGACATCCTACGCAAAGGAAGGCAGCGAGTCCAGCGTAGTCGCGCGCTTTCATGCGAAAGTCGGTGAGCAACTGGATGTCTCCGCGAAAGCCGCGGGAGAGCATGGCGAGATAGACTTCCTGGCTGAGTTCCATGCTTTTGCTCAACAGCACTCCCGCGGTGCGGGCGGTGACGCGACGACTCTCGGTGCCCGTGAGCACTCCCACCGTGCGGCTTTGCCGTGATTCAAACATCTGATTAGCAGTCTCGAGCAACAGGAACACATAGCGATGCGTCATGGCCAGCATGGTGACGACTTCAGCGGGCAGATGGAGCGAGCGCAGTGCTTTCAGGGTATGGGTCCAAGGCATAGAAAACACGAGCACGGTGGTGAGAGTCGCGGCAGTCTCGACGCGCAGGATGAGCAAAAGCGCAGTTCGCAATCCCTGCGCGGTGATTGAAAGATGTCGAATGGAAAGAGACACAATCGCTTCGCCGGGAGTAGTGAACAATGCGGGCAAGGCGATCAGCCCTGTGAAGACCAGGACTACGAGCCAGACGCGCTTGGCCAAAGATAGCAGACTTACTTTTGAGGCGATGGCGATCACTACAGCGATGACAAAAAGAACGGCGACGATCTCCAGCCGTCGGCAGAGGACTACCGAAACAACCAAAGACAACAAGCCAACGAGTCGGACGCGGGGGTCGAATTGCTGCAGCAAGCCCGGTTGATTAGCGACTTGCTCGGACAAGAGCGCCTTCGAGAGGGCCCGCGTGAAGCCTTGCAGTGTCGACTGAATAAAATGTTGCGTCACGCGCCAGCCTCGGGCTGTCGTTTTCGTCGGCTCACGGACCGTGCGGCCAGCGCAGCCAATGCGAGAAACCCCACGCCGAAGACGGCTGAGAGGAGGTATCCGAAGGCGGGGCTTTTGATAAATCTGGGAGCGTAGCCGGGAAACGGGGCGGTCCATAAGGATGACAGCTTTTGCAGACCAACTGGAACGGATGACGGTGGGGCCTGATTGCCGGAAGCGGCCCCGATCCGCGCGCGAGCGTGAGCGTTCGCGAAGTCGGCTGAGGACCATTCTCCCCATGCCGTACCTGCCGCCAGAATGCCCAATGGAGTAAGCACCATTAACAGAGCCACAGCCCACCAGAGTTTTTTCTGTGTGGCTTCATAGGCCGGTATTGGAAACGGCGCCTCCGGTCCTTGCGCCAGATTCTTTACTCCGCGAAGCAATCCAACATCTGTCTTTTGCAAAAACGAAACCATACTAGCGGAAATGGCTGCTTCCGCGAGACCCGCGAAGGTCAAGTGCCCAAGCATCATGGCGGGGATGGCCACGCCTAACGAATACGGGGCGTAGAGCGGCGTGCCCGACATGTCATGGAAGAGGAGGGGCTGGATCCCGAACTCGATTGCGGTGACGAAAGCTGAGGCATTGATGGCGCAGTATCCAGCAACAGCCGCAGCGAGCACACGGCGGCGAGAGGTAACCTCTGAGTTCGCGGCGATCGTGCGATAGACAGCGTACGCCACGAACGATCCGAAGATTGCCATGTTGAGGCAGTTCGCGCCCAGCGTGGTAATTCCGCCATCGCCAAAAAACAGAGCTTGAATGGCAAGGGCAATTGAAATGGCGAGGATCGATCCCCAGGGGCCAAGTACGATGGCGGCGACCGCGACTCCAACGGCGTGGCCGGTGGTTCCTCCCGGCAATGGAACATTGAACATCATGACCACGAACGAGAACGCGGCGAAGACCGAGATGAGCGGGATGGTGCGCGTGGTAAGAATACGCTTGATGCGCCGGAGAGCCGCGTACCAACCCGAGGCCGCGAGCACATACAGTGTCGCGCATGTCGACGGGCTGAGATAGCCATCAGGGATATGCATGGTTCCGGCGTTCGCGCAAACTATCATAGCGTGTTCGCGAGAGAGATTCCCGTCGTGGCTGTGGGAGCAAAGCATCGTAGTGCGATTTGAGTTATTCTTTCAGTAAGTAAGCCTCGCCGGGCGAACTGTGGGTGGCGCGCGGCATCTCTACCTCAATTGAAGGCTACTGGAGGACGTCTAGTGAACGCACGCCGTCTGCTGGCTTGCTGTCTGGTTTGTTCCCTTCTTTCCATTTACAGCCCCGCGCAGTCATCGAATACTTCCCGTCTGGATGGGTTTTCGACCCAGGCCTTCACGCAAGAACGGGAGTGGGAGAAAAAGTTTCAGGATGGCATCGTCGCTGACAACCTGCGCGAGAATCTACGGAGATTGAGCGCGCGTCCCCATCATGTAGGCTCGCCTTACGATAAAGATAACGCTGAATGGATGTTAGGGAAATTCAAGGAATACGGCTTCGACGCCCGCATCGAGACCTTTCAGGTTCTATTTCCCACGCCGAAAGAAAGAGCGGTCGAACTGGTGGCGCCCACGCAGTTCAAGGCAAAGCTGCAAGAGCCGGTATTGACGGTGGATCCGACATCGGGTCAGACCTCGGAGCAATTGCCCACTTACAACGCCTATTCGATTGACGGAGACGTGACTGCTCCGCTGGTTTATGTGAATTACGGCATGCGGGAGGACTACGAGGAACTTGATCGCCTGGGAATTTCGGTGAAGGGGGCCATCGTGATCGCGCGTTACGGCAACGGGTGGCGCGGCATCAAACCTAAAGTGGCGGGCGAGCACGGAGCCATCGGCTGCATCATCTATTCCGATCCCAAGGGTGACGGCTATTTCAACGGCGATGACTATCCCAAGGGAGGCTGGCGTCCGAAAGATGGCGTGCAACGCGGCAGTGTGATGGACACGGATTATCCCGGCGATCCGCTGACGCCGGGCGTGGGAGCTACCGCAGACGCGAAGCGGTTAGAGATCAAAGATGCCAGGACGATTACGCGCATCCCCGTGCTACCGATCTCCTACGCTGACGCCCTACCGCTGCTTACGGCGCTCGCTGGACCGGTCGCCCCGGAAGATTGGCGCGGCGCGTTGCCGATCACCTATCACGTTGGACCCGGGCCGGCAAAAGTTCATCTCAAGGTTGCTTCCAATTGGGACCTGAAGCCCGTCTATGACGTGATCGCCACCATGCAAGGATCGGGAGCACCGGACCAGTGGGTGCTTCGCGGAAATCATCACGACGCCTGGGTGAATGGAGCGGAAGATCCGTTGTCGGGGATGGTAGCGGTGCTGGAAGAGGCGCGGATGTTGGGCGAACTACGTAAGCAGGGATGGACTCCCAAGCGCACGATCATTTATTGCGCATGGGATGGCGAAGAACCGGGGCTGTTGGGTTCGACCGAGTGGGTGGAGACGCATCTCGCGGACCTGCAAAAACATGCGGTCGCGTACATCAACTCAGATGGCAACGGGCGCGGATATTTTCATGCTTCTGGTTCACATGATCTGGAGCATTTCATCAATGATGTAGCGCGCGATGTGAATGATCCAGAGAAAGGAATTTCCGCATGGCAGCGTGCGCATCTCCTGCGAATCAAGCGGGCGAACACAGAGGACCGCGGTGAACTACGCAAGCGGGCGGATTTGCGCATCGGCTCGTTGGGGGATGGTTCCGACTACACCGCGTTTCTCGATCATGCGGGCGTGTCCGCCTTGAATATCGGCTACGGCGGCGAGGATGATGGCGATCAGTATCACTCTATCTACGACGATTTCTACTGGTACACGCACTTTGACGATACCGACTTCTCTTACGGCCGCGCGTTGGCGCAGACCGGAGGAACGGCGGTGATGCGACTGGCGCAAGCCGATCTGCTCCCGTTCAACTACGCGGGGCAGGCAGACACCATCGAGCGCTATGAGAAGGAAATCGAAAAATTGTTGAAAGACAGGCAGGACGAAATTACCGAGCGTAATCTCGAATTGAAGGAGGGCGTCTTCAGCGCGACAGCCGATCCGAAGAAAACTTCGGTGCCGCCGCCGGTGGAGACGGTGCCTCCCTATATGAATTTTGCTCCGCTGAAGAACTCGATTGAAGCTCTGAAAATCAGTGCGGATCGCTACCAGGCGGCGTGGACGAAAGCGTGGTCGAATGGAACGATCGGACTCTCGCAGCCTGCGATGGATGCACTGAACCTCGATCTGATCAAGATTCAGCGCACTTTTTTGACAGATCGCGGATTGCCCGAGCGTCCGTGGTTCCGGCATCAGGTGTACGCGCCGGGAGCTTACACAGGGTACGGCGCCAAGCCGATTGCGGCTGTCCGCGAATATATGGATCAGAAGAAGTGGAAGGAAGCCGACGCCGAAGTTCCGGGCGTGGCGAAGGTTATTGATGATGCCGCCGCGGCAATCGGGAAAGCCGCCGACGATCTGGAAGCGGGACGGTGAGATGGTCGTTGGCCGTTCGTCTTTCGTCGTTGGTCAAAACAACTTCTACAGAGGACTGCTTTATGAAGAGCTGCTTGGCTATTTTTGTGTTCTTTCTTTCTATGATGGTTTTCGCCGCCGATGCCCCGACGATTCGCGGTGGCAATGGCGTAACGCTTCCTCCTCCGCCTCCGACTGAAGCCAAGCCTGTCACGGACAATGTCAACGGTACCAGCATGGCCGATCCGTATCGCTGGCTGGAAGATGGGCAGAGCCCCGAAACGCGGACCTGGATCGATTCGCAGATGAAGTACACGCAAGATTATCTGTCGCAGGTAAAGATTCGTCCCGGGATCGCCAAGGACCTGACGCAACTGATTCGGGTGGAGAGCTATTCGATCCCGGTCGAGCGGCAGGACAATTATTTCTTCACCAAGCGGCTGCCGGATGAGAACCAGGCTTCCATCTACATGCGCAAAGGACTGCACGGCACGGACGAGCGCCTGATCGATGCGACCAAGATGAGTGCCGATCAAAACACCTCCATACACATCGATGATGTGTCGAAAGCCGGAGACTTGCTGGTCTACGGCGTACGCGAAGGAGGAGCTGACGAGCAGACGGTGCACTTCCTCGATGTCGCCAAGCGTCAAGAGTTGGCGGACGTGCTTCCGAAAGCCCGGTACAGCGGCATTAGCTTGACTGCAGACAAGCAGGGTCTTTATTACGGCAAGTTCGATCCCGACGGCACGCTGATCTACTTCCACAAACTCGGAACGCCGGTCGATTCCGACGCGCTGGTCTTTGGCAAAGAGTTTAACGGCGAGAAGTTTGGACAGATGGAGTTGATTGGCGCCGGAATCACCGAGAATGATAGATATTTGCTGATCGCAGTCGACCATGGCGTGCCGGCGACGCGAGTCGATTTTTATGCGAAGGATCTGCGTACGCCCGATGCGCCGATCCAGCCCATCATTCATGGGATCGACAACCGATTCGATGTCGTGAATTGGGGAGACGACCTCTACGCGATGACCGACTACAAGGCGCCGAATTATCAGGTCGTCAAGATTGACATGAAAGATCCGAGCCCCGACAAATGGAAGACGGTCGTGCCCGAGGGCAAAGACGTTATTTCTGACGTGACGATTGTCGGGGGCAAGCTGTTCGTTACGGGCTTGCATGATGTGGTTACGCAGACGCGGATTTACGATCTCGACGGAAAGATGGTGGGCGAGATTCATTACCCGACGCTGGGTTCGGCGTCGTCGATGCAGGGACTCGAGGAGTCGAGCCATGGCTTCTACACGTTTCAGTCGTTCATTATTCCGCCCACGATTTATCACTATGACGTGAAGACCGGAAAGACGGATGTTTTTGCCAAGCCGCAGGTACCCTTTCCGTCCGATCAATACGAGGTGAAACAGGTCTTTTACACCTCGAAAGACGGCACGAAAGTGCCCATGTTTATTGCGTCCAAGAAGGGATTGAAGCGGGACGGGAAGGCTCCGGCCTTAATGACCGCGTACGGCGGGTTCAACGTAAGTCTCGAAGCAAACTGGAATCCTGAATACGCATGGTGGATGGAGCAAGGCGGATTTTTCGCGCAACCGAATTTGCGCGGTGGCGGCGAGTACGGCGAAGACTGGCACAAGGCTGGAATGTTCGAGAAAAAACAGAATGTGTTTGATGACTTTTTCGCGGCCGGGGAATACCTGGTTGCAAACAAATACACCACCCCTGCGCGATTTGCGATTCGCGGACGTTCCAACGGTGGACTGCTGATGGGCGCCGCGATGACGCAGCGTCCCGATTTGTATGGCGCAATCTGGTGTGGGTATCCGCTGCTCGATATGATCCGCTTCCAGAATTTTCTGGTAGGGCGCTGGTGGACAGCCGAGTACGGCTCAGCCGAGAAGCCTGACCAGTTCCCTTATCTGCTGAAATACTCTCCCTACCAGAATGTGAAGGCGGGAACGAAATATCCCGCGATTATGTTTAACACGGGGGATTCCGATACACGTGTTGCCCCTCTGCATGCGCGAAAGATGACGGCGCTTATGCAGAAGGATACGGGCAGTGATCGGCCGATTATTCTGCACTATGAATTGAAGGCGGGACACAGTTCTGGCGTGTCGATTACGCAACTGGTGGACGACACCGCCGATGAACTTGCTTTCCTCTGGAACGAAACCGGAGGCAGATGAGCCGCCTCGCTGGTTCCCCAGCGAACCAACGGCATCCGGTTTCACTCGATGCCAAGGGGATTACAATCGGTGAGAGGGAATTTCAGAGTATGACCAGCCCCACTCGACTTCACATTTTGAACACTGCACTGATACTTTTCATGAGCCTCATCACCGCCATGGTAATCGCTTATTCCGCGAATCCCGCATTCGCCACAGCCCCTGAGTTTGGCCCCTCCAATCCATTTTTTGCCGCCAGCACGCTGCCGTTCCATGCTCCGCCCTTCGACAAGATTAAGGATGAGGACTTCCAACCGGCGATCGAAGCTGGTATGGCGCAGCAGCAGGCCGAGGTACAAGCCATTGCCGATAATCCCGAAGCGCCCACTTTCGAGAACACCTTGGTTGCGCTCGAGAAGAGCGGTCAATTGTTGGATCGCGTCACGGCGGCCTTCAACGGGGTCACGGGCGCTAACACCAACGACACGCTTCAAAAGGTCAGGAGCATCGAGGCTCCCAAACTCGCGGCTCATCGGGATTTCATTTTCCTCAACAGCAAACTGTTTGCACGCGTGGACGCCATCTACAATCAACGCGTCTCGCTCAAACTGGATAAAGAGTCTCTCCGCCTGGTGGAGCGCTACCACGACGAATTCGTTCACGCTGGCGCCAATCTCTCGGAGGCAGACAAAGCGGAACTGCGGAAATTGAACGAAGAAATATCCTCGCTCTCGAATGCTTTTGCCGAAAAACTTCTCGCTGCCAACAAAGCCGGCGCCTTCGTGACCACCGACAAAGCTGCGCTTGCCGGATTTTCCGACGCCCGCATTGCCGCCGCCGCGGAAGCCTCCAAGAACCGGAAGGTGGAGGGTTTTGTCATTCCCCTTCAGAACACTACCCAGCAGCCCGATCTTGTTCATCTCAGCGATCGCGCCACGCGTCAGGCTATCTTCGAACGCTCCTGGAACCGCGCCGAACACGGCGACGCCAACGATACTCGTGACACTCTTGCACACATAGCCCAGCTTCGCGCCCAAAAAGCGAAACTGCTCGGATATCCGAGCTTCGCAGCCTGGAAGCTGCAAGACCAGATGGCCAAGAATCCGGAGACCGCCCTGAAGTTCATGGATGCTATCGTTCCCGCCGCGACGGGGAAAGCGGCTCGGGAAGCCAAGGATATCCAGGATGTCATCGACGCTGAGAAGGGCGGCTTTCCAGTGCAGCCATGGGACTGGGAGTTTTATGCGGAGAAGGTTCGTAAGGCTCGCTACGATCTCGACGACGAGCAGGTGAAGCCCTATTTCGAATTGGACAATGTGTTGCAGAACGGAGTGTTCTACGCAGCCAACCAGCTGTATGGCCTGACCTTCAAGGAGCGGCACGACATCCCCGTCTACCAACCGGATGTGCGCGTCTTTGAGGTCTTCGACGCCAACGGTCAGCACCTTGCCCTCTTCTATTGCGATTATTTCAAACGGGACAACAAAAACGGCGGAGCGTGGATGTCGGAATTCGTCGGCCAGTCCCGCCTGCTGGGCACCACGCCGGTCGTCTACAACGTGGCCAATTTACCCAAGCCCGCCCCCGGCGAACCTGCGCTAATCAGCTTCGACGATGTCACAACGATGTTTCACGAATTTGGGCATGCCCTTCACGGCATGTTCTCCAATGCCGAGTACCCCACGCTGGCGGGAACCTCAACGGCTCGGGACTTCGTCGAATTTCCCTCGCAATTCAACGAACACTGGGCGCTTTATCCGACCGTCTTCGCTCATTACGCTCGGCACTACAAAACCGGAGCTCCCATGCCCGAGGATCTCGTCGCGAAGATCAAGAAGTCCGAAACTTTCAATAAAGGTTATGCCATGACCGAGTTGCTCGCGGCAGCCGAACTCGACATGCAGTGGCACTTCCTTCCTGCGCAGGCTCCGTTGCAGAATTCTGACGAGTTCGAGAAGCAGGCCCTCGACAGGACCCACCTCAATGTCAGCTACGTTCCGCCCCGTTACCGGTCCAGCTACTTCAGCCACATCTGGGGGAGTGGCTACAGCGCAGGTTATTATGCTTACCTTTGGACCGAGATGCTTGCCGACGATGCCTATCAATGGTTCGACGAGCATGGCCAGCTCAACCGCGCCAACGGTGATCGTTTCCGCCAAATGGTGCTGTCGCGTGGCAACACCGAGGATCTCGCCACAATGTATGAGGAATGGCGCGGGGCTCCTCCGAATACCAAAGCGATGTTGAAGTATCGCGGCCTCGAGGAGTCCCCGGCAAAATAGCGCGTTGATTGGCGCAGCGCTTCCTGGCTTACACTTCCAGCCACTCGTCTTTTTTCTGGTGCTCCTTGGTGTACTTCTCCACCTGGTCTTCGTAGACCAGTTCAGCGTGTTCGTCGCAACTAGGGTCTCCGTCGACCAAGCGGGTGGCCGGCTTATGGCAGATCTTGCACTTGGGAGTTTCTTCTGGTTTCACCATCTGCTTCTCTTTCTCTGCTGACTTCATGGTCCCCTTTCTCGATTGTCTGCCTACTCTATTTCTAGACCTAAACGATCTACCGGCGATGTGATCCAGGGATCATAAGCGTGTGTTGACCGCCGGCTTCGGAACGTGTGCTTCACTCGAATTCCACCAGAACCTGGTTAACCTTGACGGCGTCTCCCGCCTGCACGTTGACCACTCTGACTTTGCCGGCGACCGGGGCGGTTACGTTGGTCTCCATTTTCATAGCTTCCAACACCATCATCAGATCATTGGGCTGCAGTTGTTGCCCCGGCTGCGAGGTTACTCGCAAGACCACTCCGGCAACCGGACTACGGCAGACCTTGGATTCATCGGCATGGCTGTCCGTCGGAACGGGCTTCGGCGCCGACGCCACCGGTGTGGAAGGCACTGTAAGTGGAATCGGGTGCGGCGGCAGGTAACCCGGCGTACGGACAAGTGAGTCGTCCTCGAGAATCTCGACATCCACCTCGTAGCTCTTGTCGTCAATTGCGATCTGTAACTTCAAGACGATCCTCCTCGACTCAATGCACTCTCTGGGCGACGTTATGCGAAGCCTGAACGACCGCGCGCCCTTGCTGCGACCAGGCGTTAAAGCTTTCGTGGGAATAGAGCATCTTGGCCGAGCGGATGCGGACCTTCTTTCCCAGAAATGCCGTTACTGCCGCGGCGATCACAAGCAAGGTTTCAGGCGTCACTTCTTCCCGTTTTGCAACAGCCACCACGGGGGGCGGCGACACCGCGATGGGCGGAGGAATCGGTACCGCGGACGGGCTCAGTTTGTCCTCCCGGTTCCCTTCCAACCGTGCTGCGACCATCAGCGAACGGAATTCTTCCGCCCACTCGCCACGCAGCTCTTCGATGGTGCGGTTGAGGGTTCGTTGCAAGAGAAGATAGACAGCAACGTAGCCCATAACCACTACTGCGACTAATACCACCAGATTGCCGCGGCCCTGCACGAGTTGTGTTAAGAACTCCATTCGAGCTCCTAGAGTGGAATCAGCCCGTGTTTCTTGGGCGGACGCAACTCGCGCTTGGTGTGCAAGGCTTCGAGCGCTTGCGCCAGATAGATTCGGGTTTCGGCGGGTTCAATGATGTCGTCGACCAGGCGGCGTCCCGCGGAGACGTAAGGATTCGCGAAGGCCTCGCGATACATTGCGATCAATTCCTTGCGGCGCGCGGCTTTGTCGTCCGCCGAATTGATTTCGCGACGAAACACAATCTCCGCCGCTCCTTCGGCGCCCATCACTGCAATTTCCGCAGTGGGCCAGGCCACTACGCGATCGGCCCCCATGTCTTTTCCGCACATGGCGAGGTACGCGCCTCCGTACGCCTTCCGAAGCACGACAGTAATCTTTGGCACGGTTGCAGCCGAATAGGCGAAGAGCATCTTGGCCCCGTGACGAATGATGCCGCCGTACTCTTGCGCGACTCCCGGCAGAAAACCGGGCACATCGACGAACGTGATCAGCGGGATGTTGAAAGCGTTGCAAAAGCGGATAAAGCGCGAGGCCTTGTCGGATGCGTTGATGTCGAGGGCCCCCGCCAGCGCGCAAGGCTGGTTGGCGATAATGCCGATGGGACGCCCCTGAATGCGTCCGAAACCGACGATAATGTTTGGCGCGAAGCCGGGTTGAATCTCGAGAAAGTCCTGATGATCGAGGACGCGCGTAATGACATTGCGAACATCGTAAGGAACCTTGGTCTCTGCGGGAACGGTCTTCGTCATTTCGGGGTCCACGTCGAGCGGAAGATCGTAGTTCAGCCGGGGAGGATCTTCCAGATTGTTCGCCGGCATGAACGAGAGCAGACGCCGGCAGAGATACAACGCCTCTTCGTCATTTTCGGCGATCAGGTGAACCACGCCGGAGTTGTTCATCTGCGCCACGGGTCCGCCCAACTCCTCCGCTGTCACCACCTCTCCCGTGACCTGTTTGATCACCTGAGGTCCCGTGATAAACATCTGTCCGCCCTTGGTTTGAATAATGAAGTCGGTCAGCGCGGGACTGTAGGCTGCACCGCCCGCGCACGGTCCGCAGATCAGAGAAATCTGCGGCACCGTGCCCGAGAGCACCACGTTGTTATAGAAAACCCGTCCGTAGCCCGAGAGGCTGTCGATTCCCTCCTGAACGCGCGCGCCGCCAGAGTCGTTAATGAAAATGAATGGCGTGCCGGTCTTGAGAGACAGGTGCATCATCTCTGAAATCTTGTCGCAGTGGACTTCGCCTGCAGCTCCGCCGGCGACGGTGAAGTCCTGGCTGGCGAGGTGCACAAGGCGTCCATCGATGGTGGCGCACCCCGTGACCACGCCGTCCGCTGGCATCTCCTTATCGGCCATCCCGAATAGCGTCGCGCGGTGCTCGGCGAAGAGACCGATCTCTTGAAAGCTCTTGGGATCCACTAGTTTGGTGACTCGCTCGCGCGCAGTGAGCTTGCCCGCGGCGTGCTGCTTCTCCACCCGGTCTTTGCCGCCCCCGAGTTGCACTTCAGCGCGGCGGCCGCGCAAGTCAGCAATTTTTTCTTCGATGGTCTTATGTGCCGGATTCGCTACCTGTGTCGCCATTCGTTTCTCCTCGCCGTGCTATTTCGACGGCGCGACTGTGACCCTGTGCTCTTTGCCGTTCAGCGTAATCACGTAATTGACACTGCTGGTCAAGGCTGCGGCGCCTTGATCCTTGCCGTTGGTTTTTCCGGACGGGGCGGCGTCTTTCGTTTTAGCCGGATCCTTGCCCAGATTCTTTGCACCGTCCTTACGGCTCTTGAAGAACTTAGGGGCAACCTGTGGGAACATGGCGTGCGTAAGCACGTCTTCGTCGCTGCCGTTGCACCCCTCAAGAGCTATCGCTTCCGACCGCAAATGCTCCCATTCGGGCTTGAGTAGGTCGGCGGGACGGCAAGTAATAGGCGGCTTCTTCGCTTGATCGGCGGCACGTTGCAATACCTCGGGATCCTTTTCTCCGAGCGTGCTGCCGTAGTAGCCAAGCATCAAATCGGCGAACTCGCCAGTCATGACCTTGTATTGGCCCATGAGAACATTGAAAACCGCTTGTGTGCCCACGATCTGGCTCGATGGCGTGACCAGTGGCGGATATCCGGAGGCCTTGCGCACATTGGGTACTTCGTCCAGCACGTCCTGGACGCGGTCTCCGGCGCCTTGTCCTTTGAGCTGGCTTTCCATGTTCGAGATCATGCCGCCGGGGATCTGGCTCTTGAAGATTTCCGTGTCGACTCCGGTGATGTCGCTGAGGAACTCGCGGTAGCGTGGGCGGATCTTTGCAAAATGCTGTTTAACGCGGAAAATGCGTGCCAGATCGAGCCGGGTCGTAAATCCCGTACCTTCCAGCATCTCGACAAAACTTTCGGTCGGATTGTGCCCGGGGCCAAGCGACAAGGAACTGATCGCGGTATCGACCATGTCGCACCCGGCCTCGACAGCCTTCATCAGCGATACCATCGTTACGCCCGTCGTGGCGTGGCAGTGTACATGGACGAGCGTGTCGGCGCCGCACTTCTCCTTAATGCCTTTGACCAGGTCATAGGCGGGTTGCGGCTTCAGGAGGCCAGCCATGTCCTTGATACAGATGGAGTCACATCCCATTTCGCGCATGCGCTGCGCCATCTCCACGAAGGCCGCAATGGTGTGAACCGGACTAATGGTGTAAGAGATCGTTCCTTGCGCGTGCTTCCCTGTCTTTTTTACGGCCCGAATGCTGGTCTGCAGGTTGCGCAAGTCGTTTAACGCGTCGAATACGCGGAAGACATCCATGCCATTGTCGGCGGCCTTATCGACAAAGCGCTCGACCACCTCATCCTCATAGTGCCGGTAGCCCAGCAGATTCTGGCCGCGTAAGAGCATCTGCAGCTTGGTCTTGGGCAGAAGCCTGCGGAACGTGCGCAGGCGCTCCCATGGATCCTCGTTTAAGAAGCGAATGCAGGAATCGAAGGTGGCTCCGCCCCAGCATTCCAATGACCAGTAACCGGCGTTGTCAAGGTCCTCGCAGGCGGGGACCATATCTTCCATTGCCATGCGGGTAGCGAGCAGGCTCTGGTGCGCGTCCCTCAAAATGAGGTCAGTAACTTCAATCAGACGTGGCATGGATTCGGTTCCTTCCGGTTACATACCAGCGTATCCAGTACGCTACCGCGAATCTGTGAGGCAGGTCACAGCGGAGGCGACAAGTTTATGAATTTATAAACTTTGGGTCGTATGTACAGCGGTAACCGGGCCACGCTGTTTATTTCCTATCTTTCGAGGGGGGAATCTGCTATTGTTTACTTGCGTTTGATCTGAATCGGTCGTTCAGCAGCTTCTTGCCAACCAGCTAGTCCTGCAGCGCACCTCCGAACTCTCTTCCAGCGTAAATACACCGAAAGGTTACACAACTAGATATATGGAACAAGGAACAGTGAAGTGGTTTAACGACGCCAAGGGCTATGGATTCATCAGCCGCCAGAGTGGCGAAGACGTTTTCGTGCATTTCTCGGCCATCCAGGCTGGCGGTTTCCGCAGCCTGCAGGAAGGTCAGAGCGTGGAATTTGAGGTCACTAAAGGACCCAAGGGCTGGCAAGCCGAGAACGTTCGGCCTCTCTAATTCAAATTAGGCGCCGATTTTCTGAGGCCTGGAGCAAGCTTCCAGGCCTCTGGATTTTGTGACATTCCCAACCCCCTCCCGGTTTTCCACAACCTCTTATTTTCCTAACACTTACAAGTAGAAATTAAGTGGCACCTTCGGGGTATGCGCTGGCACGCCTGTGCCATTCCCATTTGGATGGACTGGAAGTACCTTCCTAAGTGAGCAGTTCTGGGGGAGGGCTGCCCGGGCGTTCATGACTCGAAAGAGTCGGGACGCCCGTTAAATTTTTGGGGAGAAATACTAGCCCTGACCGGATCAGGCTACGGCTTCCGCCGTAACCTCCCTTTCCACGACGACTGAGCCGCTCTGATCCAGTGCCACCCGCATGATCCGGCAACACTCGCCGCACAACCAGAAGTATTCGGGCGGTCTTCTCAAATTGAGCGATGATTTCGCGCTGGGTGCGTCGATCAGATAAATCTTGCCGGTGCGGAAGTAGCGAAAGGGCTGGTCGCAGGATGGGTTCGCGCATTTTGCGGTCATAGTTTACCTCTAATCCCCGGCGCGCTCGTGTCCTCTGGAGGAGTCCGCCAGTCCCGCAGGGATTCCGTGGCGTTCGCAGACGCGTCGACAAGTTCCCACAGATCCAGTTTGGTTTCCGATGCGGAATGGCTTGAAAGCGATGCGTGCTGATCGAAAAGATTCGCAGTGTCCACTACTGTCAGCTCGCAAGACAACGCCGTATTTGGGCTTTCAATTCATTGTGTTCCCACTTGCAAATGTTCAGGTGGGAGTCCGAGGTCAGGTTTCTCGTTCCGGCCTTGCGCGTGTGCAGCAGGAAAGGCAGAGCCGCGGGCTGGCGGCGGAGCAACTCTTCGCACAAGGCCGCCGCGTCGAGGTCTGACAGATGTTCGTCCACCAGGAGCAAGTCGAAGTGGATGCGGTCCGCCAGGATCAGCGCTTCCCGTCCGCTCCAGGCTGTGGCGGTACTGTAGCCTTCACTTTCCAGCATTCCTTCCAGAGCGATTAATACGTCTGCGTCGTCGTCAACGATCAGAATCTTGATCGGTTCCGTCATAGCCAATGCTCCTACCTTTGTTTTGCAATCGCCGGGAGATACATTACTGCCGATGGCTCGGGAGTCCAGAAGAACTACTCGGCCCTGGGAGTGAGTGGGTGAACGGTATAAGAAACCGCATTACATATTTTAGGGCCGAGCCTGATCATCTTTGAACGGATGGCGGACTTTCGTCTGTGATCGCCGTCACCGGAAAAGGACGAAATAGCGCCTCGCGCGGTGGAAATCGTTATTCCGACCTACTTTCCCTGGAACACCGGCTTGCGTTTCTCAAAGAAAGCCTTGATGCCCTCTTGATAGTCCTCGCTGTCATACACCTCCCGCCGCAACGACTGAATGCGCTCATAAGCTTCGGGGTTCAGCGGGTGTGCATTGGCGAGCACGCGCAGCTCTTCCTTTAATATGCGGTGAACTAGAGGGGACGTCTCGGTGATGCGTTGTGCAACACTGATGGTCAGAGCCTCCAAGTGGTCCGGCGGGACAACATAATTAATGACACCTGCCGTGGCGAGCCTATCCGCCGCAATGGGTTGCGCGGTGAACAACATCTCTTTCACCAAATGCATACCTGCTACTTTCAAGAAGTTCAGGGTTCCAGAGAGGTTATAGGGAATGCCCAGCTTTGCCGGCGTCAGGGCAAAGGTAGACGTAGTTGCCGCAATAATCACATCGCAAGCCATTACCAGCTCGCAAGCGCCTCCCCAGACCGAACCCTCGACCATGGCGATCACCGGCGCGGGATGGGTTTCGATCGCCCGCACCGCCTGCCGCAGCGGATCGTTATAGGTCAAGGGATCGCGGCCGTTGGTAGGCAATTCGCGGACATCATGCCCCGCGGAGAAAACTTTCGCCCCTTTGGCCGCGCGCACGATGACGACGTTCACGGGACCGGACTTCATCGCTTCCAAAGCGTTGCAGAGATCATCGATCACCTGCTTGCTCAGAGGATTGACCTTCTCGTGGCAAAGGGTGATGGTGCCGACAAAATCCTGCATGTGCGTCACAATTGTGCTCATGGCGGTGGGGTCCTCCTTGGAGTCGCTGTCATTCTAGCGAGGCCTCGCTCTTGAAGGATGTGACGCGGCGCACGAAAGGCTCAGGAAGCCCTGGCAGGGCTGCGCCGCTTGCCTGGATAGATAGTCCGCCCAGGAACTACTTTTCTGTGATGGTGAAGTTCACGACTGACGAACTGTTGGGACTGATAGTCACTTTCTTTTCCCAAGTGCGCGGATCACTGAAGACTGGCCGCGAAATGCGGCGCTCGGTCAGCACGTCGAAACTAGCTTCCTGGCGCAACAGTTGCCATCCCTCGTGCCACGCGACGAGTTCATAGTCGCCCGGGGGGACGTCGGTCAACTTGAATCTTCCATCCTCGTCAGTCACCGTGTAATAAGGATGGGTTACGACGAGAAGTTCCGCGTTCATCCAAACGTGCCCACCGTTGCACTTCAGATTGACCAGGCCGGCGCTCGGCATATTGCGGGTAGTGATGCGGTTCTCGAAGGGAAATGGCAGGTTGAAGGTCGCTGCGCCGTCCATGTGAACCGTGTGCAAAACGGGATCAGAACTCTTCATCTGCAAGGCGGCATTTTCGGGCACGATGAGAATGTGGGGCTCGTATTCGCAGTGCTTCTGATCGAGAAAGCGCCGCGGCTCGGGAATGTCCATCGCCTTCCCGCTGGAGATATTCTTGAGGAACACGACCGTGTTCGCGACTCCACCCTCTGAGCCGATGACCAGGCGCTGCAGATCTCGTTTCTTGTGCGAATCGGGATCGCAAACTTCAGCGTCCTTATCAATCGGCATGGTCAGTGAGGCCGGCTGATGACCCGACCACTTCACAGTGCCGCTGATGGTTCCTGGATTCGTGACGGAAATAACTTGGTAACCGCTCTGGGCCAGGCCTTGATAGGCCGCGGTCAATAGAATTACAAAAAGCGCCGCAATGTAGATCTGGCGGAACATCCGCACTCCCCCCAGCATTAGGGACAGGGTAGTCATCTTTCGTGACAGCAACAAATTACGAAAGTAATGGCAATCTGCCTGCCAAGCGAATTGCGCCCCTGCGGGCTCAGGAATACGGCCTAGCCGGACGGCGACGCCATCGTTCGCGGGTGAACCTCAGAGTGTTGTGGGTGCTTAGCGGGAGCGCTCGGAGAGGCTTCTCCGAAGGCGCCCGGTGGGTCGAGGGAACATTTTTTCAGGAACGCGGACTGGCTCAGAGCTCCCTCTACCCACGAGCGAATGTCCTCCATGCTGGCGGCGGCAACTCCGCCACGCTCATCGACGAAGATCACGACAATTCCCTCCGCCGCGGCTTCAGAGCTGTGAGCCATTTCCTGGTAGCGTTCGGTGAAGACACTTTGAACGAACTGCAAGCGGTTCCCTGTTGGCCGGTTCATGGCCGAACCGTCAGGCTTGGCCCAGATGAAAAGAGCTTTCTTGCCTTTAAGCCGCGTCCACTCGCCGGAGAAGTCGTCGGTGTTCTCGCGAATCACTTCGAATCCAGGAGTCGGCGCTGGTTTGCTCTTGGTCGCGAGGGTGGACTCATCGGCTCCGGCGGCGGTTTGCACCTGGGCGGCGCGCACCCATCCGGTAACACCGTTCTCCAGTTGAAGCTTGATCCACGAGCCCCGTCGTTCCAGAACTTCGAATTCATCATCGACCTGGGGACGCAGGAGGACGGGCGCGTTTTCGTCGGGCGAGTTCACGATGGTGACATGCGTCCGCGTGACGGACGCGTAGTTCACCTCGACGGTGTGCGGATTCTCCAGCTTCTTGATTTGATCCTGAAGGCCTGTGATGCGGCGATCGGTGTCTTCCTTCTGCTGCTTCGCCGTGGCGATCCATTGGGTCAGTGTGGCTGCGTCCGCTGATTTGTCGCGCAGGTAGTCGCTCAGGCGATCGAGCAGGTCGTTTTCCAGGCGTCCCGTCGATTCGAGGTTGCGATAACCGGCCTCGGGCAAGTCGGGCCCGGTGTACCAGGCGGAGACATTTGCTTGAACACGAACGATGACCTTTTTGTCGCCCCTTGGATCAAGCTCAATCTTGTACTCGTAATAGGGACGCTGGTAGTCCTTCAAATTGATGCGCCCCACTTCGGCGAACCCTTCAATCGAGGGTAAGCGGTTCCCCGTGTAGGCCCCAATGTTATCCAAGGCGGCTTTGACGGAGGGCAGCGAGAAAGGGAATTCGCGTTCCACCACGCCGCGCTTGGTTTGAGCGGGCGAGACCAGGGCTCCTGCAATCAGGAGCAAAGAGCACCGGATGAGGAATTTCATTGCGGGACCTCAAGCATCAAGCGGTAGACCCATCCTTGGGCTCCGCTGGCGGCTTGCACGCGATACCAGGAGCGCGTCTGCATCAATACGGTGACGGCAGCTCCTTGGGAAAGCGATCCGACGGTCTTCGACTCGTTGTACGGCTGCGCCTTCAGATCGGCGGTTGTGGTTTTCACTCGCCCAGGCTTGCCTCCGGAAACCGCGCTAACTCTTTTGGAGAGTTCCCTTTCTTTTGCATCAGCTGTTTTCAGGTCGGCGCGAGCCTGATCCAGCTGAGCAAGGAGGGCCACCATTTTCTTTTCTTCGACGGCGTACAGCGCGTCCTGCTTATCTTTGGCTTCCTTGTCGTCAATGTCTTTGATCTGGTCAGAGATTGCCAGGAACTCGGCATTCTCTACCGTGCCATCAGAGGGATGGTAGTGATGATGGCTATCTTCCTGGAAGATCGCGTCGATGTTCAGGCGGGTCGATTTGGGTCCCAGCGCCTTCACAACATAGCGGACGGCTAACGTGCCGACGTCATTGCTCTGGTAGAAGTGCTCTGGGGCTATCGTATCCTTGCGAATTTTGTAGAGAACGGTTCCCGGGGCTGGAGGGGTGCGAAATGCAGTGGAGGAGGTGCCTGGGGAAGAGCCGTAGATCTCGGCAGATCCCTTGTACTCGGAGGTGCCGCGAACCACTCCGTCTTCCGAGACCTGTTTCACTACCTGCAGGACGCGATCATAGCTCTCGTCCAGGTCGATCGTAAACCCGTCGCCGTAGTGTGTGGTGTCGCGCGCAGGGGCAAACCTCGCAGCGCCGAGCACCAGCAATATGCAGAGAATGTGCGGAATCGGCCTGAGTCGCATCATGAGAATGAATCGCTTCCCACTCAGGAACTAGAAGCGCGACAACTTCTTGGCTCCCCAGCCAACCACTCGACCGCCCCGTGGCCGAGACGGCCTTCCCTAGCGCTTAAAAACCATCATGACCGCAAGCACCACCGGCAAATAAATCACCGAGGCATGCAACAGATGGCTTGCCGAAGCTCTCGAACTCGACTGCACCAGCTTCACGCCATAATACAAGAAAAATGCCCCCGAAGCGGCCATGCCAACCAGGTACACAAGGCTGTGATCAAGCGAGAATCCCGGGAAGAACGTCGTCACCAGGAGCAGAACCGTAAAGCCGATGATCTCAGCGTGTGTGAAATGTCCATCAAGATCAAAGCGCGGCAACATCCGGAAGCCCGCACGCTCGTAGTCCTCGCGATACATCAGGGCAATCGCCAGAAAGTGCGGGAACTGCCACAGGAACAGGACGGCAAACAGGAACCACGCCTGCAGGTTCAAGCTGGCGGAAGCTCCGGCCCATCCGATCAGGGTCGGCATCGCGCCCGGAAATGCCCCCAACAGCGTGCAGAGCGGCGTCTTGCGCTTCAGCGGTGTGTAAATGAGCAGATATGACAGCAAGGTGGAAACCGCCAGGAGCGAGGTCAGCGGATTCACCGCGAGCCACAAATAGACTCCACCCGCTACGCTGAGAACGAGTCCGAAGATTAGAGCCTCGGTCGCCGAAATTCTGCCGGAGGGCAGCGGACGGCCGGCGGTGCGCTTCATGTCGGAATCGTAGTTGCGCTCCATGTACTGATTGAGCGTCGCTGTGCCGCTGGCCACCAGAAGGGTCCCCACAACGGTCTCAATCATCCCCAGCCAATTCAACCGGCCATGGCCACCCATGTAGTAGCCCGCTGAGGTGGTCATCAGAATCAGCAGGTTCACTTCTGGCTTGGTGAGAATGTAATAGTCCCGGAGTTTCGAGACTAAGGTCGTGATTCGCGTCTGCTCTTCCGTCATGTGGGTAATTGCCAACGGTCTTGGGTCCATGGGCCTTGCGTCCTGAACTACCAATTCCCATCCAGTTCAGCGGAAGCCTCGGCTCTGCACTGATTCCGCTTGTGATACAGGATGCCAATCATCGCAATGGTCATCAACGTGGGAGGAACGATCAGAATCAGGATCCCACTCTTTAATGCTTCAATCATACGTTGACCGGAAGCTGCGGCCTGGGTATAGCAAAGTGCACAGCCTTGGGAAAACGCGGGCAACGGAATCATCACCAGCATCAACCCCACTAGTGACATTATCGCAAAATTTATCGACTTTCGGTGCGTACCAGGGTTCGTCACAGCCAGTGCCTCCCTAACTTCATACTCTACTTGCCAGTGTTCGCGTACGGTACACCGCGTTCGAGGCGGAAGCTGTCGGTCCAACCGTACTGCATTCCCGCGAGCACCGAGACCGTAAAAATAACCACAAACCACAAGAGCCCACGCGTCTCGTCCAAGAGATGCATAAAGAACAAGATACCCAGAGCGGCTTCAACAAACGCGAGAATCAGCATCCGAGTGAGCGCCTGACCCGTGTCGATGTTCTGATATGCGATCACGAACTGTAATCCAGCGATCACCAAGATGCAAATGTAGATCGCGATGTATTTTCCGACGCCGCCACTGCTTTGCTCGCTTGCAGCCATATTCGTTTGCTCCAGTCTCGCCGGTTTTACCGAGCCAAGGTCTGATGGAACGGGGTTAGCGCGCCACGTTCAACAAATAAACCAAGGGCACAACGAACATCCACACCAGGTCGACGAAGTGCCAGTAAAGACCCATCGTCTCCATGTCTTCCGCATCGAGGCGGCCGCTATTGTAGCGCATGCCCACAACCAGCAGGGCCACAATGCCGCCGGTGACGTGCAGCAGATGCAATCCCGTAATGCTGAAGAACGCAGCGCCAAAGTTCGCGTTTCCCCAGGGATTGTGGAAGAGAGTCACACCCTCATCAATCATGCCAAACCATTCGCGGAGGTGGAGAACGGCGAAAACAATGCCGAGAGCAGCCGTAATCATGGTCAGGCGGAAAGCGCCGGCGCGGTCACCCAACCTGGCGGCCCGCACTCCCAACAGCATGGTGAGGCTGCTGGTCACCAGGATGAACGTCATGATCATGGCGTTCACTACGGTGGGCGAGAATTTGAAGGGCGTTGGCCAGCTGGGCGCAGCGTTGCGCAAGAAGCCATACGCCAAAAGGCATGCGGCAAAGGTCATCGTGTCAGAAATGATGAACAGCCACATCGCCATCTTTTTGGAAGTGACCTTGAACGGCGAAGATCCCACTACTCCCGCGGGGGAGTGACTTTGCACCGTTATATCTGCGTGGCTCACAGCGCCTCCTCTTTCGTTGCGTGTGTTAGAGCTTGACCCACAGCAAAATCAACAGATAAATCCAAAGCACATCCATGTAGTGCCAGTAGCGCGCCATGGCTACCAGCGTGCTTCTGCGCAAAACACCTGCGTTCAACTTACGGATCACATGCAGCAAACCACCCAAGCCCCCGAGAATGTGCACCGCGTGTGCCGCGGTCAAAACGTAGAAGAACCCGCTATTCGGATTCGTCCAGATGTAGAGGCCCTTGGCGATCAGCTGCCGCCATGCCAGATACTGGCCAGCGATGAACAGCAATCCCAGTGCCAGCGTGATATAGAGCCACTTGCCCGGATTCTTAACCTCGCTGCGAAGACCGCCCATGTATCTGGCGATGGGTTTGCGCGCCAACTCCAAGGTCACACTGCTTAGCAACAACAGAACGGTATTGAGGTAAAGAACTGGCGGAACGCTGAGATGCTGCCAGTCCATCGACGCGCCTTGCCGCACGATCAGCGCGCTGGTAAACGCGGCGAACATCATGGTGATCCCGAACAGGCCCACCCAAATCGCCGTCGACGCCGGAGGAGGCGAGTAATCCTGCACCGCCCGCAGATCGCCGTCGGTGGGCCGGAGATTCCTCCAGCCTCCATTTCCCGAATCGTTGACGCGCGGTTCGAGAGTTTCGATCTGCGGTGGTTCGTGGACCGTCGTTGCCATACTCAGCTCCCTCAGGGTCTTACTGCGAATTTCTTAGGCCTCGTCGTGACCGCCTTTAATTTGCTCGGGCGAGGTCTGCATCACGTAGTCGGCGCCGCTGGCGGTCTCCACTCCGTACTGGTACGGGTCGTGGTAAACCACCGGAAGGTCTGCACCGAAATTGTTGTGCGGCGGCGGTGAGGAAGGCGTGCTCCACTCGAGCGATGTCGCCTCCCAGGGATTCAGCGGGGCTTTCTCTCCCCAGAACCGGCTGTGAATCAGGTTGTACAGGAAGATGAATTGCGCCAAGCCGGTGAGGATCGCCGCGACTGTAATGAATTTGTGCAGCGGAATGAGCGGTTGCAGGTAGTCATCCACAAACGCCTGGTAGCGGCGAACGTTGCCCGCCATTCCCAGATAGTGGAACGGCATGAAGATGCAGTAGGCGCCCACAAAGGTAAGCCAGAAGTGAACCTTGCCCAGAGTGTCGTTCATCATGCGACCGAACATCTTCGGGAACCAGAAATAAGTTCCGGAGAAGATGCCGAAGATCGCGGCTACGGCCATCACCAGGTGGAAGTGACCAACCACGAAGTAGGTGGCGTGCAGCATGATATCGATCGAGGGTTGCGCCAGGAAGAACCCGCTCACACCCCCGCTGACGAACATCGAAATGAAACCCAGGGCGAACAGCGAAGCGGAATTGATTCGTAATCGCGAACCGTACAAGCTCCCAATCCAGATGACTACCACAATGGTCGACGGGATCGTAATGACGAGCGTCGGGAAAGAGAACGCCAGCGACGAAAACGGGTTCATGCCGCTGACGAACATGTGATGCCCATAGACCATGTAGCTCAGCACGGCCAGCGCGCCCATGGAATAGATGAGCGTGCGGTGGCTTAACATTGGCCGCCGCATGTTGGTGATAAGCACGTGAGAAACAATCCCCATGCCGGGGATGATCGCGATGTAGACCTCGGGGTGGCCGAAGAACCAGAACAGGTGCTGCCAGAGCAACGTGGACCCGCCCGAATGGGCCTGCAACTGATCGTTAATCACCAGGTTCGAGGGAATGAAAAAGCTGGTTCCCGCCACGTGGTCGAGGATCAGCAGGATGCCTGCAGGGAGCAGCACGGCGAAAGCGGTCAGGCCCATGCACGAAGTGATGAACCATGCCCACGCGCTGAGAGGCAGACGCATCAGGCTCATGCCCTTGACCCGCAGGTCGAGCGTTGTGGTGATGAAATTCAGCGACCCCAGTAACTGTCCAATGCAAAAGATGCCGATGGCTGCCGCCCACAAGACCTGCCCTGTACCTTGTCCGGGTCCGGCAACGGCACCCACCGCGCTCAGCGGGGCGTAGGCGGTCCAACCGGATAGAGGCGGTCCGTCGCTAACGAAGAACGCTGAGCACAGAACCAGAAAGCCGACGAACGTCACCCAGAACGACATCATGTTGAAGTGGGGGAACGGCATGTCCTCGGCTCCAACCTGAATGGGCAAGAAATAGTTGCCGAAAGCCGCGAAAGGAGCCGTGGTGAGCACGAAGAAGACCATGATGGTGCCGTGCATGGTCATCAACTGGAGGTAGTACTCGGGGGTCATCACCCCGCCCGGTGCTCCGTTCTTGGAAAGCAGTTGCAGGCCGGGGATGGCAAAATTAGTCCACCCCAGGTGAATTCGCATGATCCACGAAAGCACCATTCCGACAAACACTGCTACCAGTGCGAGCCCGTAGTATTGCAGGCCAATCACTTTGTGATCGAGGCTGAAGACATGCTTCCGAATGAAGCTCGTGGGAGCATGATGTTGAGCCGCGTGCGCTGACATGTCGTGCATTGGTTCACCTCATCGAAGAGACGGTCCGTCCACCGCGGCGTAGCGGGGGCGGATCCGGCTACTGCAATGCTGCCTGCTGCTTAATCCACTTATCGAAGTCTTCTGGCGCCATCACTTCCAGGTACGCCTTCATGTTGTAGTGACCCAAGCCGCAAAGCTGGGTGCAAACAATCTCGTATTTGCCGGGCTTAGTCGCGGTGAAATGCAATGAGACGTCGAGACCTGGCACGAAGTCCTGTTGCACGCGCAACTCGCGGACAAAGAACGAATGTCCAAGATCCTTGGAATGCATCAGCAGATGGATCTCACGATTCGCCGGAATCGCCATTTCGGCGGCGACGATGTCGTCTTTCGAGTCGGGGTCATTCGTCGTGTCGAGGCCGAAGAAGTTCTCGCTGGCCTCGTCGATCTTGTCAGGATGCAGAGGCCCGAATTTTCCATCGGGTCCCGGGTAGCGGAAGTAAAACGCAAACTGTCCCGCTTGAACTTGTACCGGAAGAGCATCAGCCGCGGGCGGTGTGAAGTAGATGGTTGCCCAGGCTTTTGTGCCGAAAACACCCAGAGCCAGAACTTCGGTCCCGACCAGCAGGAAGGCGGCCGCCACTAGCCCTTTTGCGCCACCGGGGAAATACAGGATCTTGGCGCCAGGTTTGCGGTCAGAAAACTTCCAGATGAAAAATGCCAGGACAAACTGCGCCGCCAAGAACGAGACTCCCGCTTCCACCATTGTGTCGGAGGTTTGCTCGTCAATGAGCGCCCCGTGCGTGGAGATGTCAACCGGTGGTCCCCAGGTATGGAGAATAATGGGAATTGCGGAAGCGATTGCAATCACAACGATCGTCACTGCAAAAAATTTCGCCATGGTGTCTCGCTTTTGAGGTCTGAAGTTTCTCGAACCGGCCTGAAGCAACGGGCTGCCGACGCTGATCGACAGCCCGCTCAAATCGTGCAGACTATTTGGCTTTAAAGGTGAAATCAGCTTTAGCAGGGGACCCTGCCGCCACCGTCACTTTCTGCGTTTGTTTACCGTACTCTTCCTGCCACGCGGTCACAGTATAGGAACCGGGCGGCACGTCGAGCGTGTACGAGCCACTATCGTTAGTCGTTGCGTAGGGACCTTTGACGACCACGAAGTAGCCATGCATCCAGGGATGAATGTTGCACTTCACCGGGATCATCTCTTCCGCTTTCCAGCTGCTCACGATCGGCGGTGACCCTGGAGGCTGCGACTTATTCCAGGGGATGTTCCCTGCCAACGGATTCGGCTCTGGGTGGATGTTGTGTGTGGTTTGATCGCTGCTGGTGACTTTAAATTGCTGCCCGGCATCCATCGCCAGGACATGCGGAATGTACTGACATCCCTTTTGGTCGAAGGTAGGCTGTTCGGAAGGAACGGCACTGCCTTCGGTCGCGCTCAGACCTTCGGAGATGTATAGCACAACGTTCTCAAGTCCTCCGCCCGAGCCGACCACTACGTTCTCGAGTTTGGCCGGATTGCTCTCGTGTTGCTTCACACAGTAGGGGTCTTTCGACATGTCGATGCCCTTCATGTGCGGAGCCGTACCATCGAGTTTCACGGTACCGGTGATTTTGCCCTGTGCCGCGGCACTGACGCCTCGCGTCGCATATAAACAACCAAACGCGATTACGAATAGCGCCGAGGCCGTTACTGCAAGTTTGTAGCGGGCTTTCATTCTTTCTCTCCTATTTCGAACTGTTTTGTCGAGTTGCCGCCTTAATGATCGTCAACCCTGCGCCTATGGCGCAGCCGTACTCACCGGTTTCAGGCCCAACTGGTGAGCGAGAGCCTTTTCTTTGGAGTCCGGGGGCTGAAGAGAGCGGAGGTAAAACACAAGATCCCAGGCCTCATCGGGCTTGATGTTATCCGACCAGGAGGGCATCGGAGTACCGTCCAGACCCGTCATGAAGATCTTGTACAACTCACTATCGCTGGTTCCACATTTGAATCGCGTCTCGTCGTGGAAGTTGTACGGTTTGATGGGAGCGCCCAAGTCGTCTTGCAAGGTAGAGGCGGAAGGTCCATTACCCCGGCCTTCGACTCCGTGACACTTCCAGCATTGCACGCGGCCAAACACAGCCTGCCCGTCTTTCAGACGGTCGGCAGTGAGAGCTGGCTCCGGGGGAACCTGGATGGGTGTGCCCGGCTTCTCCGAGGCAAAACGGGGCGAGAAGTGCTTCACGTATGCCACCAGATCCACTCGTTCCTGATCGGTAAGAGGAATCCACTGCGGCATATTCGAAGTCACCAAGCCGCGTCCGATGGTGTTGTAAAGATCTTCGTCGGTGGGCAAGGTGCCGGTCGGAGTGGAACGGCATTTGAAGATGCCTAATGTGAAGTTGCGCGGCTTGGGATCAATAAAGGGAGCATTTTCTCCCTCTCCATCTCCCAAGTCTCCGTGGCAACCGGTGCAGTATCGGCGATAGGTCACTTTGGCGGCAGTGGCGTGGCCTGTACGGCCAGCGGCATGCGCCTCCATGTTCATCCGCGTATCTTCATCCATTTTGGTTAACTGTGCGGAAGAGGCAGCACAGAGCGTAAGAACCAGGGCAGCGCCCAGGCACAGCTTCCAGTTTTGTGTTTTCATGCGCATCCGTCTCCCTCCTCTTAAAAGTCGAAATCAAATCCGAAGAACAGGGTACTGCTGGTTAGGTTTCCGCCATCGGGAGCGGTTCCGTCTTGGGTGATCAACGAATACTCGCTATGGAACGCAAAGCCATCCCTGGCGTTCATAATGGGATACCAACGGGCTCCAATCGTGTAGGCACTAAGGTTGCCGAAGTCAGATTTGCTCGTCGGGAGAGCTTGTTGCGACATCCGCACAAACTCGGTGCGGCCAAAGAAGATCAACTGAGGATTCACTGTGTAATGCGGTTCTACGAAGACGCCGTTCCACGTCGGTGAGCGCGAGCCTGGCGGTAGCCCCGTCAGCGGAGTACTCGCAGTCCCGAAGAAGACGCTATCCCAGCCGTGTTGGTAGTAGACGGCAACGTCCAACTTGTTAAGGTAGAAGTCTCCGAAGAATCCTTCGCGGTGGAAGGACTTATCGCCCAGGCTGGATCCCGGAACAGGGGCTCCATTCGAGAGCAACGAGTAGGTAGGAGCTTGCCCGACGAAGGCATAGGCTCCTACACGCTGCAAGCCGAGACCACCTAAATCAAATGCCTGGCTGGCGGTGAAGTATCCGCTGTAGGTGTTGGCATTCACCAGATCGACGTTGCCGTCGCTGGAACTGATCAACGCAGCCGACACCCTGGTGTGATCGTTATACGAGTGTCCCATCCACTCCGTACCCAGTTGGTTGTCGCCCAACTGCGCTGAGAAGTTGCTGTCGCCCGGCGGTTCAAAGTGGTAGAGCTGATAACTGCCGCCGTTTCCGGATATGCTGATAATCCGCTTCTCCGAAATGAAGTTGTCGAGTTCGAACTTTCCGACCCTGACGTTAAACCATGGGGACTTCAACAGGTTGTCGAAGCGCGCCCAAACTGATTCAAAGTGGAAAGCGCCAGTCTCATCGGCGGAGGGGACCAACAGAAAAGAGAGGTTCTTTTCCAGGGTGCCGCCGCTCAGAATGTCGAGGCCGGTGAGGTCGAATCCGTTAGAGGTGATTTTCGCTTCGCCTGTATCCGGACCAGAGGGAGTGTCGATTGCAACCCTGTTGGTGCTATCGCGATGAAAATTCGGGGTTATTCTGAAGGTGACCGGCCAGTACGCCGGGTTTTGCCAGATCGGCGAATCCCGGTCGTTCATCAACTGGTAGCCGTTGTCTTTGAAACGCCAGCCAAAGTCGTTCAGAACCGGCCATGCAACGTGACAGGCCGAGCACCGCAAGCCGTATTTTCTGGCAAATGCGGGAAAAGCAAAGGCGTTCTGAAACGTTCCTAAGCAGAAAAAAACGAGCAGCAAAAAACCCGCGAGACTCCTACGGGACGAGGCCATGCAGTCCTCCTGTGTAGAGTCAACGACTTTCTATCAACGACGAGTTCCTGGAAAAACGCACCCCACATAGATGCGTGCAGGCGCACTTATTAACACGTTCAGAACAGCACAGTCAAGGAAATTAAGAAAAGCGGGCAAAAAACGGCCGTCTTTAACCGACGCTCCTCAAACCATTTATCGGCTTCCGCAGACCGCTCGCTCGTTAAGAAAGATCGTGACTGCCGATCAAATTGCCTCCCGGCCACGGTGAGAGTCTGCTCGCGGGTTGACAGGTTGCACGAAATTTCGCGCTATGCTGAATAATATGGCGAAGATTCGGCCACCCACGCGCGATCGCCATTTAATCCAAATCGTGGATGCGGCACTGGCGGCAGTAACGCGCAAGAGCGGCTCGAGGCTCGCCTGCAGGCCCGGATGCACCCAGTGCTGCATCGGACCTTTTCGCATTAACCAACTTGATGCGGCACGCCTGCAGCAGGGTCTACGAGATCTGCGGAAGGCTGATCCGGAGCGTGCGCTACGAGTCAGCAAACGGGCTGAAGATTCGGTCGCGCGGCTATCGCGAGACTTCCCCGGCGATCCGATAACAGGTGTGCTCGGTGAAGGTCCCCAGGCGGACGAAAAGTTCTCTGACTTCGCTAACGATGAACCTTGCCCAGTTCTCGATCCTGCAACTGGACTATGCGACCTGTACGAGTCGCGTCCCATGACATGCCGCGTGTTCGGTCCCCCGGTGCGCACGGAGGAGGGCCTTGGGGTGTGCGAACTCTGCTTCCAGGGAGCGAGCGCGGAGGACATCGCAGAGTGCGAAATGATTCCTGACCCGAATGGCCTGGAAGAGAAACTTCTGAGCCAAATGGAGGAAAGAGGCGGCAAGCGGGGAGAAACCGTTGTTGCCTTCTGTCTGGGCCGTCCCTGAGGTGATCTTTAATTCCTTAGTTTCATAAGCCACGCCGTTTCTGCTAGTTGCCGACGTTTTTCTCGCTACCGATGCGACATGCACTTTCGTGCCTTAAGGCCGCCCACTCGGGGGCCGATGGAGGAAATGAGTGCTGGACGTCCTGTGCTTGGAATGGGCCGGCCAGCCGATTTCGAGTAGAGGAAGGGAACACTATGTCGATCGGGGCGGTAACGCCGAATTTAGCAACGAATGGCAGCCATCTGAGACCGGAGCGTGAGGACATGCAGGCCCTGCAGCAAGCGCTCCGTAGCGGAGACCTGGCGGGAGCGCAACAGGCTTTCGCGCAGTTTAAGCAGGACTTCCACGCAGCCCACAACGGCAACGCGCTCTACCAGACAGGCGTATCCGACACCCTCAAACAGGACCTCCAGCAATTGCAGACAGCGTTGAAGTCGGGAGACCTGGCGGGAGCGCAACAGGCTTTCCTGCAGTTCAGGTCGGACTTCAAGAGTCAGCAGGCACCGCCGAAAGAGCCGCCGGTCAGTAATGACAACGATAGCGACAGCGCAAAGTCGACGGGCAGCATCAACGTACTGGCGTAACCTTTCCGTTTCCAAGGGGCATGGAGGTTTAACGAGGAAACAACTCGCTAGGCCTCCACGATTTCGCACGAATCAGATTTGCAGGGCCGCGGCGGCATCCAGGCGGCTCATCTTCAGATCGAGCAGCGCCTGGTTCGCCTGTTCGAGCGGGTACACCCGCATCTCAGTGGCGAGCGGAACTTCCGCCGCCAATTCCAGGAACTCTCTCCCGTCCCTGCGAGTACTGTTCGCGATGGTGCGGACGGTACGCTCTTGATAGAGCAGCGAGTAATCCAGTTGCGGGATTGCGCTCATGGTAATTCCGGCTAGGGTCAGAGTTCCGGCTTTGCGCAGGGCGCGCAAGGCCTGCGGAACGAGCGCGCCGGCAGGAGCAAAAATGATGGCATGATCAAGCGATTCCGGCTGAGCGTCTGACGCATCCCCGGCCCATACAGCCCCGAGTTTCACAGCCAGCTCGCGATGAACCACGGCTCGCGTGAAAACGTAGACTTCCCTCTTTTGATAACGCGCCATTTGCAGAACCAGGTGAGCCGATGCGCCAAATCCGTAAAGTCCCAACCGTTCGCCCTCGCGAGTTTCGGCCAAGCGATAGGAACGGTAACCGATGATCCCAGCGCAGAGTAGCGGCGCGGCGTGCTCATCGGAAAAAACCTTCGGGATCGGCAGCGCATAGTCTTCACCGACGACGATAAATTCGGCATAGCCGCCGTTCACGTGATATCCGGTGAAGCGCGCATGATCGCAAAGGTTCTCCAGATCCTTCCGGCAATATGCGCATGTCTGATCCGTGGAGTACAACCACGGGACGCCGACCCGGTCTCCTTCTTTGAAATTTCGGACACCAGCACCACAACCTTCGACCATCCCGACAACCTGGTGGCCCGGTATGAGAGGAAGTTTGGGGAGGGACAAGTCACCCTCGACGGTATGCAGATCTGTGTGGCAGAGTCCGCAGCATACGATACGCAAACGAAGTTCGCCCGGCCCAGGCATGGGGATAGGTAGATCTTCCAAATGAAGCGGAGATTGCTCTACCAGCATGGTGCGCGATAAAACCATCGATCGCATATATCCGATTTTATTCTTGTCGCGCTCGTTGCTGGAAAAAAGACCGGGCAGATTCCGCGGAACCCGTGCCGAAAAATCGTGCTTCCATTACAATTAAGCAATCATGCAAAGAATATTCTTTTTCTTATTCCTGGCCATTTGTGTATCCGGATGCAGCAAAGGATCAGGCCCGGCTGCGACCGCGACTCCAGCATCTTCGGCGGCTCCTGCGGGAGCTTCGTCTGTGACGAAGACGGATGCGGTGCAGCAGAAACTGGCAGAATTCTCAGGCGCTCCCGCTACCGATTGTGGCCGTCTGAATTCGCAGGCGGACGATCAGCTAAAAGCCGCAAGCATCTGCGCCATGGGTGCCGCTCAGGCCAAACATCCCTTCTATGTTGCCTATGACATGCCTGGCATGACCGTGGGAGTCGCGGGTAATTCCGATGGAAAGCTCTTCACCGTGCAGGCTCAAGGATCGGCCGACGTGAGCAGCGGGGCTTGCCCTTCGCAGTTACGCGTAGCGCCCAGCGGCAGAATTACATGTTTCGCACCCGGGGATATGGGATCGATGGGCACGGGTGTGCACAACGGCATGCCCTCGCCGAATGGAATGATGAATCCCCACGTCGGCGGTGGGGCGAGCGCTCCGCCAAAACACTTCTAAGCGTGATCTTCCCTGCTGACGACGGTGTACTTATTTAAAACCGCGTCACGGGAGATGACTCCCTCGATCTTTCCGAAGTCCGCTCGACTCACCACCGGGACGATCGGTTCCTGATAAACGTAGCGTAGAGCCATTTCCAGCGGCTGGTCAGGATGCAAGTAAGGCAACCGGCCTGTCGGCAGCGCCGTTCCCAGAGTCATCTCCCCTTTCCCTTCACTCGCCAGACGCCGGAGCAATTCTTGCGTCACGCTCGTCCATCCCGTGGGATGGAGGCGGACCAGATAAAGATCGGCCTGGGAGCCTTGCACGCGCTGGCTCGCGTCGGTGACGGTCTCGTTGTCTTCTAAAATCGGGATCGGCGCAACCTGCATGGCGTCTTCGACGCGCAAAACACTCTCTTCGCGCTGTTCCTCGAGCGAGGGCAAGTCCAAACCATCCTGCCGGGTCAGCAGATCGAAGATCGGTGTCGGTTGCAGACTCCGCGAGATCACGTAGGCAATCGTGTTGGCGACAATGACCGGGACAATGATGGAATAGTTTCCGCTGACTTCAAGCACCATAAAGACAGAGGTCATGGGCACGCGCAGGAATGCGGCAAACAGGACTCCCATGCCGACCAGCGAGTAAGTTGCGATCGAGCCAGTCAGTGTCGGGAAAAAGATGTGCTCGACGACCCCGACGGCGCCTCCAAGCATGGCGCCGACGAATAAGGTCGGGGCGAACATTCCTCCCGGAGTTCCACTCACGAAAGACGCCGTTGTGGCTACAATCTTCAGCATCGCGAGGATCGCCAGCATCTTCCAGGTGAATTGGTTGTGCATGGCTTGATCCATAAAACCGTAGCCGGCACCCATTACTTGCGGCGCACCGAGATATCCGATGAGCCCTACGAGGAGCCCGGCGATCGCAGGCTGAAAATATTGCGTCCAGCGCGGCAGAGCCTTTAGGCGAGGGCGAAAGAAGCCAATGCCTTTCGCGAAGATGATCGCGGCGAAGGCTCCGATCACGCCCAAGGCAGCGTAGGCCAGCAACTCCTGGGGACGGATCAACCCGACCGCCGGGATTCGAAATATTGGTTCTGAGCCAAGAAAGAAGCGGACAACGACGACGCTGGAGATGGCGGAGAGCACGACCGATCCGAGGATGCCGGCGCTCCAGCGGCCAATCACTTCTTCGATCACGAACAAAACTGCCGAGATGGGAGCATTGAATGCAGCGGCCAGCCCGGCAGCCGCTCCAACCGGCGCAAGCAGACGCAATCGTTCGCGCGAGAGCCGCAAGTATCGTCCGAGTGCGGAGGCAAGGCTGGCACCGATTTGCAATGACGGGTCTTCGGGACCCAAAGAGTGTCCGCCGCCAATCGCAAGCGCGGCGGTAATGAATTTGCCCACGGCCGTGCGAAACGGAATGTATCCGTTGTAGATGTAGAGCGCGGCCTTGGTCTGATTGACGCCGCTGCCGCGAACCGCGGGAAAAACGTGCAGGACGAGAACGGCCACCACGAGGCTCACGAGAACGGGGGCGAGCAGAAGACGAAGCTGGTGGGGCTGCGGCACGGGACCCAGCAGCGCGATACGGCTCCAGTCGATCGCGATGCGGAAGCAGACGACCGCCAATCCGGAAAACAGGCCGATGAAAATCGAGAGAACCAGGAAGAATCGCTCTTCCCGAAACGCGAGATGAAGCAGCGACTGCGGAGCCTTGCCGGCTTTGCCCGATTTCCCCGCGGCCGGGGCAGCGGGAGTTTGGAAGGTGCTCATTGCTCAGCGCCTTCGCGATTGCGCGCAATTAACAGCAGAGCCAAGTCCAACCCCTGAGGTTCTCCGCAGCGTTGCTGCGTAACTTGCTCTATGGCGATGACGTTGTCCATGGCATCGTTCAGTGTGCTGTCATCCGCGCGCATGGCTCCGTGCCGCATTTTTGGCTCCAGCTCCATCCAGCGAGCACGCAGGTCGCGTAGCGGATCCGTTGTGGTTACGGTGGAATTCAGATCGACGCCCTGCCTCTGCAAGCATTGCGAAGCGCGATCGCCGGCGTGCTGGAACGCAGCCACAATTCGTTGCCGTCTTTCAGCGCCCGTCAGATTGGGCCGCGCTGGATCAGAGCTCAAAACCAGGTTCGCAATCTCAAGCATTCTGCGCGCGTCGTCATCCTGCGCGTGTTTCTCGAATGCCGCTTGCAGGTAGCGTTCTGCGGTACGGTATTGGCCGAGCTCGAAGGCCGCCCTCCCTGCTCCCAACTGTGCCAGAGGGTTGTCGCGGTCTAGCTGAATAACTTGGCGGTATTGATCGAGAGCGTCCTGATAATCCTGCGCTCGCAGAAAACGTTCGGCGACGGCAAGGTGAAGCTGTGGGTCGGGAGGCAGGCTTGCGGCCGAAGCGATCAACTCCGATTGCGCTTCCATTCGTTGATCGTGTTGCAGAAGAAAATCGACTAACTCGAAGCGCGTGCGGCGACGGTTCCCGTCGGGATCGCCGGACCACAACCCATAAATCGCGCGGTGGTAATAGCGAATAGCGTCGTCATACCTGCGGTTGTGCGCGGCCAAGCGGGCCAGTTGGAGATTCACGTCCCCGTCTTGAGGTGCGTGCTCGGCGAGTCGCTCCAAGTAAGACTCGGCTTCATCGTAAAGGCCGCTCGCGACCAGCGCCTTCGCCAGACTCAGTTCATAAATGTAGTTGTTGGGATCGAACGACAGTGCGGCACGGAAGTCAGCGATCGCCATTTCAAAGTTTTTGTTCCTCTGCTCCGACAAACCACGATAAAAAAGCTGCGCTGCGAGCACGCCCTGGCGTGATTCGAAGCGGTTCACCAAGCGGTGGACTGCGGCAAAACCGAAAATCGCAACCAACAGCAATGCCACCAGGACGACGGGGGGCTTATGAGCGATGGCGTCTAGCTTCTTTAAGTCCATGCCTCTATGTATGGATGCTAAATCACGACTTCAGACGGAACAACTCACGTTCACTGGATGGTCACGCCTTTCGCGACCAGTTCGGCGGCGATCAGATCCTCAAATGCGCAACCAACGCTCTTGAAGACGGTGATATCGGGGGAGCAGCCCGCAAGCGATCCACTCACTAGTTCGTGCAGATCCGCCTGCATGTGGTCACGTTCGATGACACCTTCACCTATGGGAATCAAGATATCTCCGGCTTCGACTGATGCGGCGTCATAGGTGTCAACCACGAGCAGGGCGCGTCTGATGGTCAACGAATCGACCTCGCGAGCCTGTGGTTGAAACGTTCCGACCAGGTTCAGATGCGTGCCCGAACGCAGCAGTTTGCCGTCAAACAAAGGGGACTGCGAAGTGGTGCAGGTGCAGAGAACGTCCGATTCGGCGGCACAGCGGTCGGGGTCCACGGGTTCGACGGATAGAGTCAATTCATCTGCCACCTGCTCGCAAAATTCTTTTGAACGCGAGGAGTTCTTCCCGCAGACCAAGACGCGATCGAAGTCGCGGACCAGGGGTAATACTGTCAAATGCGCGCGGGCCTGCCGTCCTGTACCGAAAATACCGAGTGTCCTGACATCCTTCCGAGCAAGAAATTTGGTCGCGACAGCCGACGCGGCTGCGGTCCGCAGATCCGTAAGGTACTTCGCGCCCATAATCAGACGTGGTTTCCCCGTTTCAGGGTCTAGCAGAATCACGGTCGCCTGAATGCGATCTTCGGAACGAGCGGGCCGATTCTGCACGGTGACAAACTTCATGCCAAGGGCGCGCCCGACGCGATCGTAACAAGGCATGATCAGAAATATGCCGGCGTCTAGAGCAATGTGCATGCGGGCGGGAACGGCGACCTGGGGGAAACGGTCGCGAAATGCACACTCGAGTTCGTGAACAAGAGCTGCAGGATCGAGGCGCTGACGGACCTCGTCTTCGGAAAGAGTGTGCACGAGTGGTCATCTTACAGCGAAAAAGCGCCGTCGAGCTTCAACCGCGTTCATCCACCGATAACGTTCTCGGTCGAGCGACATCGGACGGGGAGGCAGGAAAAATGAGGCAGGGGTAGGCTCGGCAAGTCGCTTCAGGTAAGATACTCCGCGCCACATGAACCGCGAATATCACAAGGGCTACAGCAATCAACTGCATCGGGATATGGAGGCGCTGGTATTCGGACACGCCGGCCTGCCTCTCATTGTCTTCCCAACTTCGATGGGAAGATTTTTCGAGTACGAAGACCGGGGGATGATCGGCGCGCTGGGCGCGAAGATCGACCGCGGCGAGCTGCAGGTCTTCTGTCCTGACGCCGTAGACACCGAGAGCTGGTACAACAAGGGCGTGCATCCGCGGCTGCGGGTGTTGCGGCACGTGCAATATGAGCGGTATTTGCTACACGAGTTCATTCCCTTTCTCCGCTGGAGAAATCAATCTCCGCAACTGGCAGTGACGGGATGCAGCTTTGGCGGATACCACGCTGTCAATTTTGCCTTGAAGCAGCCCGATACGGTCACGCACTGCATCAGCATGAGCGGCGCGTACGACATCCATCAATTCCTGGATGGGTATTACGATGACGATTGCTACTTCAATTGCCCCGTGGATTTTCTGCCGAACATGAACGACGATTGGTTTCTAAGCCGCTACCGGCAGATGAAAATTGTGTTGGGTTCGGCGGATTGGGATATGTGTCTCGATCAGAACGTGAAGCTGTCGGCGATGCTGAACGCTAAGGCGGTGCCGAACTGGCTCGATGTCTGGGGAGACAACTCGAAACACGATTGGCCGCTGTGGATCAGGATGGCGGAGAAATATTTCTAAAGTATCGACGGAGAGTTATTCGTGAACAAAATCGGAATTATCTTTGGCATGGAAAACACCTTCCCGCCAGCATTGGTCGAGAAGATCAACGGCATGAAAGTCGGCGGTGTGAGCGCAGAGTTCGTGAAGCTGGGCGGAGTGAAGATGGCCGAGCCCAGCGGTTACCGTGTGATCGTCGATCGCATCTCGCAAGACATTCCGTTTTATCGAGCGTACTTGAAGAATGCGTCACTGACGGGAACGATTGTCATCAATAATCCGTTCTGGTGGACCGCGGACGACAAGTTCTTCAACTACGCGCTGGCGACCAAGCTGGGCGTGGCCATCCCCCCGACGGTCATTCTGCCCCACAATCAGCATCCGCCGGGAACAACCGATCAGTCGATGCGCAACCTGATGTTCCCTCTGAATTGGGAAGAAGTCTTCGATTACGTTGGATTCCCTGCGTTTCTTAAACCTTATGACGGCGGAGGATGGAAGAACGTCTATCACGTGCACACACCGGAGGAGTTCTTCAAGGCCTACAACGAATCGGGGCAGCTCTGCATGACCTTGCAGCGCGCCGTGAAGTTCAAGGAATACTTCCGCTGCTATGTGATTGGACAAGAGAAAGTTCACATCATGCACTACGATCCGAGAGCGCCGCATCACGAGAGGTATGTGAAGAATCCTCCGCCGACCGATCAGAAGCTGCTTGATCGCGTGGTGAAAGATTCGCAGGTGTTGTGTCGGGCGCTTGGCTATGACCTGAACACCGTGGAGTTCGCGGTGGAAGATGGAGTGCCGTACGCAATCGACTTCATGAACCCGGCGCCGGATGCGGATGTCAACTCAGTCGGGCGCGAGAATTTCGATTGGGTGGTCAACGCCGTCGCCGACCTGGCGGTCAAGAAGGCTCTCAGCGACGAAAATCCAGCCCGGGAGCTGCGATGGGCGTCGTTCTTGGCGGGCCCGCACGCGGCAGCGGTGAAAGCTCCGGCCAAGAAGAAGGCGAAAGCTTAGCGCCGGTAGGGGAAATTAGCCCCTTCCGTTTATACTTGTCGGACCCCTTCCGGGGCCGCAGAATTCGCGTATGCAGCCAACTTTCACGATCGGGATCGAAGAGGAATATCAGACCGTAGATCCGGTCACGCGGGATTTGCGCTCGCACATCCACGCGGAGATGATCGAGAAGGGCAAACTCCTGCTGCAGGAGCGGGTGAAAACCGAGTTGCACCAGTCGGTCGTGGAAGTGGGAACCTCGGTCTGCGGCAATATCAAAGACGCAAAGACGGAAGTCAAGAAGCTGCGCCGCGACATGGTGCAATTGGCTAAAGAAAACGGCCTACGGTTGGCCTCGGCTGCGACCCATCCTTTTGCCGACTGGCGCATGCAAGAGATCACTCCCGACGAGCGCTACAAGAACATCGTCGAAGACATGCAACTGGTGGCGCGGGCAAACCTGATTTTCGGATTGCACGTGCATGTGGGCGTGGAGGATCGCGAAACCGCGATCCACTTGATGAATCACGCCCGCTATTTTGTTCCGCACATCCTGGCGCTCTCCACAAACTCGCCTTTCTGGTTAGGAATGAACACCGGGCTGAAGTCGTATCGCTGCAAGGTGTTCGATAAATTCCCGCGGACGAATATTCCCGATTATTTCCCCAGCTGGGGTGAATACGAGAATTTCATCAAGTTGTTGATCAAGACCAACTGCATCGACAACGCGAAGAAGATTTGGTGGGACATTCGGCCGCACCCATTCTTCAACACGCTCGAGTTCCGGGTGTGCGATATTCCGATGCGCGTAGATGAAACCATAGCGCTCGCTGCTCTCATCCAAGCGACGGTGGCAAAGCTTTACAAGTTGTATGCCGCGAATCAAGGCTTTCGCCTCTACCGGCGTGCCTTGTTGATGGAGAACAAGTGGCGCGCGGCGAGGTACGGGCTCGAAGGAAAGTTGATCGATTTCGGCAAGCAGAAGGAAGTTCCCGTCCGCGATCTACTGAACGAATACCTTGAGTTCGTGGACGACGTTGTCGACGAACTTGGATCGCGCGAAGAACTGGAATACGTCCACCAGATTCTGAAGCACGGGACAGGCGCCGACCGTCAACTACGCGTTTACCAGGAGACAGGCGACCTGAAGCATGTCGTCGATTACATCATTCAAGAGACGGAAGTGGGCCTGGCCGAGACTCCGGCTGAGGCTGAGGCTTCCGCTAGAAAAGTAGGGTAATGAAGGCTCCGGTCAGTCCAGTGAAGCAGCAACTCAATCTGCTCCCTTTCGATTCTGAATACACACCCGGCGCGCGCAACGCGGTCAACGTCTGCCTGCGCATTCAGTCCACAGAGAAGGTCACGGTCATCACCGATGAGGCGACCAAGGAAATTGCCGCCAGCATCGTGCATGAGCTCGATAAGCTCGGGTGCGCCTACCACGCGTTTGTTCTCGAGGAGCTGGCGACGCGTCCCCTGACCGATCTGCCATCGGAGATTCTCGACGACATGGAGACCAGTCAGGTCAGCATCTTTGCGGTGCAGGCGCAGGCCAATGAGCTGCGCTCGCGCATGCAAATGACCGACGTCGTCAACCGCAGGAAAATCCGCCACGCGCACATGGTCAACATCAATCGTCAGATCATGCTGGAAGGCATGCGCGCCGACTTCCTCAAAGTCGACCGCATTAGCACCAAAGTGGTGGAAATGGTTCGGAAAGCCTCGCAGATCACTGCCAAAACCGCGGCCGGCACGAATTTGACGGCCGATCTGAATCCCAATTACCGCTGGCTCAAAACCAGTGGGATCATCAGTCCTGATAAATGGGGCAACTTACCCGGCGGAGAAGTCTTTACCACTCCGGGCGAAGTCAACGGCACGTTTGTCATTGACGGTGTGGTCGGCGATTGGCTGTGCGCGAAATTCGGAAATCTGCGGGAGAATCCCCTGACCATCAAAGTGAAGGGGAATCGACTAACCGAGGCCCACTCGGAAAATCGCGAACTGGAAGAAGATTTCTGGCGCTACACGCATACCGACGAGAACAGCGATCTAGTCGGCGAATTCGCCATCGGGACGAACATCGAGTTGAAAGACATTATCGGAGAGATTTTGCAGGACGAGAAGTACCCTGGCATCCACATCGCATTTGGAAATCCGTACGGTGCACATACTGGGGCACAGTGGTACTCTTCGACGCACATCGATGTTGTCGGTAGAAACTTCGACATCTGGGTCGACAAAGAACAGATTATGCGCAGCGGACAGTTCTTAATCGAAGCGTAATTTCAACCTTTCTGTGGCCGGCGGAACGCCGGCGCTACTTTCATGATTCCTGCCCTGCGACAGCAGTTCAACGCGAACTACACGGCGGAGAAGTTTCAGGCCTTCCAAAAACGCATGGCCGAGTCCTGCGGGGTAGCGGTGCCGTTTCGTCTGTGCGAAACGCCCTGTTTCTTTCCTAAATCTCTGCTTGACCAGATGTCGCAGTACGGAAAAGAACTGATTCAGCAACTCAACAGCCTGGAATATCGCAAGGCGTCATTCTTATCGATTCCTCCTGACTTCAATGTGCCGCGTGAGACGCCGCACCCGATGTTCATCCAGGTGGATTTCGGACTGGTGCGCGATGACGCGGGCAATCTGCAGCCGAAACTGGTGGAATTGCAGGGCTTCCCCTCTCTCTATGCCTACCAGGCGATGCTTTCACAGGTTTACATTCAGGCTTTCGACCTCAATCCCGGTTTGAAGTATTTGCTCGGAGGCCTGGATTGGGAGGAGTACAAGAAACTTCTGCGGCGCGCAATTCTGGGCAGTCGTGATCCTGAAAACGTGATCCTGATGGAAGTTGATCCACTTCATCAGAAGACGCTGCCGGACTTTGTTCTTACGGAGCGCTTACTCGGAGTCAAAACGGTTGCGATAACCGACATCAAGAAAGTCGGACGATATCTGTTTTACGAAAGCGGCGGAAAGCGTATCCCGGTAAACCGCATCTACAACCGCGCCATCGTGGACGAATTGGTGAGAAAGAATCTGAAACTACCCTTCCAGTTTAACGAGGATCTGGAAGTCGAGTGGGCGGGACATCCCAACTGGTACTTCCGCGTAAGCAAGTATTCTCTTCCTTTCCTGAAGCATGCATGCGTGCCGAAGACGGAGTTTCTGGATCGCGTGGAAAAAATGCCCGCCGACCTGGAAAACTACGTGGTGAAACCATTGTTTTCGTTCGCCGGGCTGGGTGTCATCATGAATCCTCGAAAGGAAGACATAGCGGCGATCGCCAAGAATAAGCGTTCGGAATTTATTTTGCAGGAGCGCATGAATTTCGCTCCAGTGATCGAGACTCCTTTTGGCGGGACGAAGGCCGAAGTGCGCATTATGTACATCTGGGTGGATGAGTTGTTGCCCGTGATGACAATCGTCCGCATGGGGCGCGGGCTGATGATGGGTGTGGATCAGAATAAGAATTTGGAGTGGGTGGGATCGTCGGCAGGACTATACGACGAAAACTTATAGGCCCTTATTTTACAATTTCCTTTCTGACGATTCGCATTTCCAGTTCTTTTCCGTTGGGACGCTTCACATACATATTGCCAGCATGGAAGCGGACCTCCACCGGGGCGCCTGCGCGGAATTCCCCCGGCGAGTAACCATCGCAGTGCTTCGCATCGTATTCGCCGGTGTAGGCTGCTCCTTCGAAGCGAACCACCACGAAACCCGGTTTCGCGGCCTGGGCGAGTTCGAACTCGCGAAGGACCTCCGTCTCTGCTTTCAGCCAGTCTTCCACCTGGTGGCCGGGGACACGCCCGCGCTCTTCGTAGAGCTTTTCGGCACGGCGGCGGATTGCGTCTTCGACCTCGTGAGAGCGAGCTATGGCAAAGCCTGCGTCCATAACACAAACCTTTCTGTGACCGGTCAGACCAATGTGTGCTTTCAGACGTAAATATCACACAACCTACTAGGATCGGCATATCCGGTCCTGAAGATTAGGCGTCCTCCAGTTTCCACCCTAAGGTCGCAACCTGCTTATAGTTGACCGCATCCCAAGTGGGGCCTAACATTACCGCCGACAGGTACCGGTGTCTATTCATGATCGGTCAGACAGTCTCTCATTATCACGTGCTGGGAAAACTCGGCGGCGGTGGCATGGGAGTGGTTTACGAGGCGGAAGATACGCGTCTGGGCCGTCACGTCGCCCTGAAATTCATCCCTGACAACATGGCGGGCGACAAGAAGTCGATGGAGCGCTTCGTCCGCGAAGCGCGGGCTGCGTCGCAACTGAATCACCCCAACATCTGCACCATCCACGACATCGAGGACAACGACGGGCACCCTTTTATTGTGATGGAGAAGCTGGAGGGCGAAAGCCTGAAGCAGCGGATCCGGGGCAAACCCATTGAGCTTGACGAGTTGCTCGATATCGCGATTCAGGTGGCTGACGCTCTGGCGGCGTCGCACGCTAAGGGGATTGTGCATCGCGACATCAAGCCGGCGAATATTTTTATAACCGAAGGCGGACAGGTCAAAATCCTCGACTTCGGCCTGGCGAAACTGGCCAAGGCGCAGCAACTGGCGACAACCGACGATACCCCCATTGAAGATTCGCTCACGGCCGTGGGAGTCATTCCCGGAACCGCCGTCTACATGTCTCCAGAGCAAGCGCGCGGGGAGGACATCGATCCGCGCAGCGATTTGTTTTCGTTCGGAGTGGTCCTCTACGAGATGGCGACCGGCAAGAAGCCGTTCCATGGGACGAATGTCGTCACCACTCTCGATGCCGTACTGAACAAAAAACCTCCGTCGCCTCTGACGTTGAATCCGACTCTGCCCATTGAACTGGAAAACATCATCGGCAGAGCGATGGAGAAGGACGTAAGCAAGCGGTACCGAAACGCGACCGACATCCGGGCGGACTTGCAGCGCCTGAGGAAAGAATCAGAATCGGGGCTCACAAAGTCATCGTTAAAAGAGCGTCTTCCCCTTCGAGCCGTCACCAACACCTTCCAACGAACGAACAGCAAGCTCACTTACATTCTTGCTGGAGTCACAGCGCTGCTTCTGACGGCCGTGATATCAGGTGGCATCTGGTGGTACAGGCATAGGGCGGCCTTTGGTACCGCCAATAAAAACGCCATTGCGGTGCTGCCACTACAGAATCTGAATCGCGATCCCAGCGTCGACTATCTCCGTTTCGCACTGGCTGACGAAGTTGCCAATGTTCTAACCCATACTCGGTCGCTCGATGTGCGACCGTCGTCGGTAACGCAGAAATACACCGATCCTGGCGTGGACGTAGAAAAGGTGGGCCGCGAGTTGCGCGTCGGCAGTCTGCTGACCGGACACTATCTGAAGCAGGGAGAACACCTGCTGGTCACACTGCAGGCTGTTGATGTCGGCAGCGATCGCGTTCTCTGGCAGACCGACCTGAAAGCGAATTCGGAAGACCTGATTGCGCTGCAAGACAAGTTGGCGGCGCAGATCCGCCAGGGGCTCTTGCCGGTCCTAAACGCCGCAAACGGATACCTCGACACCGGGACGCGTCCCAAGAATCAGGATGCTTACGATCTGTATCTCAGAAGCATCCCTGTGCCTCACGACGCCGGCCCCAATAAAGAGGCCATCGAAATGCTGGAGCGAGCCGTCGGCACGGATGCGACCTACGCGCCAGCGTGGGAAGCTTTGGGGCTACGCTACTACTACGACGCGCAATACTCGACCGGGGGCGAGACGATGTTCCAGCGTTCCAATACCAGTTATGAGAGAGCTCTGGCGCTGGACCCCAACCGCGTATTCGCCGCAGGTCAGCTGATTACCAACCATGTGGAGCGGGGAGAACTATCGAAGGCGGCCGAGCAGGCAACAATCCTGGTGCAACGGCGTCCGCAGAGTGCCGAGGCTCACTTCGTACTGGGATACGTGTACCGCTACGCGGGTATGCTTGAGAACTCGATTAAAGAATGTGATGAGGCTCTGCAGCTAGACCCCGGAAATTATCAGTTCCGCTCTTGCGCCTGGGCCTTCATGGAACTCGGCCAGACCGAACGCGCCATGGAGTTCATTGGGCTCGACAGCGGCTCTGAATGGGCGGCTTACGTTCTGCCATCTCTCTTGCTACGCGAAGGCAAGATCAGCGAAGCGCGCGAAGCGGTCAAGAAAATGCCCACGGCACCACGCTATCATCGTGATTTGCTGGAAGCATCGCTCGGATTGCGTCCGCCGTCGGAACTGGATCGTATGGCGAAAGAATCCGAGACCAGCCAGCCTTCTGAGCCTGATCCCGAAAACGCTTACTACCAGGGATCGATTCTTGCCTTCGATGGCAAGAATGTGGCGGCCTTGCATATGTTCACCCTGGCGATCGAGGAGAACTACTGCGCCTACTCGAATCTATTGTCAGATCCGCTGCTGACCAAGTTGCGCTCCGATCCAGATTTCAATAGGGTTCTGACCGCAGCCAGCGACTGCCAGGCCGCGGTAAAGGCACCCAGTTCGCCGCCCGCGAAGTAACTCAGGTAGGATAGTAAAGCGCTAACCTTGGTGCCTAGGATCAGTCTATTCTGAAGAACATACGATCAGGAAAAATCTTGCCTCCCACCGCCGAGAAGAATAATCCCATACCTATGCAAAAGACCGGTTCCGAAGCCCATGCGATGAATGGCGGGCTTGGGCGCGTTTCCCTAGGATTATCAATTACGTTCCTTCTCTTCTTTTTCGTGGCGATTCCAATCTGGGCGCAAGCCCCAACCGATCCACTGATGCCACTAGCCCCCGACACGGGAAAGGCGGGCCTGAAGCAGATGCTTCGCCGCCTGAGCACCACGGCACGCCTGATGCAGACCGTGGCTCATCCAGATGATGAAGACGGCGGCTTGTTGACTCTTGAATCGCGCGGCAAGGGAGACAGCGTTCTGTTGCTGACGCTGAACCGTGGCGAAGGCGGTCAGAATAAGGTTGGCAGCAATCTTTTTGACGTCCTGGGAGTGCTGCGAACTCTGGAATTAACCGCCGCCGACCGCTATTACGGAGTAGAGCAAAGGTTCACACGAGTAGCGGACTTCGGTTATTCGAAGAACGCGGACGAGACTTTCCAGAAGTGGCAAGGACACGAAATCCCTCTCGCGGATATGGTCCGTGTGATTCGCACTTTTCGTCCCGATGTCCTGGTCGCCCGATTTAGCGGAACCGATCGCGACGGACACGGACATCACCAGGCATCGGCGCTTCTCACTCAAGAGGCATTCCGCGCTGCCGCTGATCCCGCGCGCTTCCCCGGTCAAATCAAGGAGGGCCTTCGCCCCTGGCAGGCGAAAAAGGTGTACATCGGAAATGTTTGCGGCTTCATGGCCCAGAGCTGCCCGAAAGAAAACTACACGCTGCGGTTGAATACGGGCGATGTCGATCCGTTACTGGGAATGTCTTATATCCAATTCGCGCTTCTGGGGCTAAAGCACCAACTGTCTCAAGGCGCAGGCGGATGGACGGTCGAGCCCGGAGATCGTTTCACGTATTACAAGCTCGTGGATTCAGTGGTGAGTTCTCCGAAGGACGCTGATGGGCACGAGAAAGATTTCTTTGACGGAATTGATACGTCTCTCCCGGGCTTGGCGGACCGGTTGGGAGACGAAGAGAAAGAAGCTCCGTGGCTGAAACCAGCACTAGCAGAGATCCAAGGACAAGTGCAGAAGGCAAGCGCAGCGGCTGAAAAAGATTCGTTGTCCGCCGTCGCGCCGTTGGTGACGGGAAGCAAATCTGTCGAACAGCTGGTCGTAAAGGTCAAAGAATCTGCTTTGTCGCAGGACACGAAGAGCCAGCTTCTTCTGTCTCTCCAAGAGAAAGCCACGCAATTCTCCGAGGGCATCGCGCTAGCGCAAGGAGTCCAGTTCAGCTTGGTTGCGGACGTGCCAGAGGGGGGGAGCCCGGAAGACGCGTTTATGGCAGTCCCCGGACAGAGCTTCGATGCCACAACGACATTCTCCAGCTCCGACCCAGCGCTGAAGTCGCCTGAGATCCATCTCGACCTACCCCCCGGATGGACTTCGAAGGTTATGTCAAAAGATGGCACTGGTGGAATGCTGACTGTCCGATTCAGGATTTCTGTCCCGGCAGACGCGCGCCTGACCCGCCCCTATTGGCATCGCGATGATCCTGAGACCGACAGCATTAACAAGATTGATGACCCGGAATATCTGAACCTTCCTTTCCCGCCGCCACCCGTCCATGCCACGGCCAGGTTGGGTAATACTGGCGCGGCAACGGCGGTCTGTGCCGTCAAGTTTAAGGACGCGGTGGGCGCGATCTCAGAACGAGCGCTCGCCGTGGCTCCGGCGTTCTCGGTCATGCTTGATCCGGGAGAGCAAGTGATACCGGTGGAAGACGGAAAAGGGCGGGCCGTGAAAGTCAGCGTGACCGCGAATCTCGATAGCGCTCCAACAGGCACGCTCTCACTTGAACTTCCATCCGGCTGGAAGTCGGAACCGACTGAACTGAAGGTCAACCTCACCAAGCGTGGAGAACAGAAGGATTTCAATTTCAAAATCTATGCGGCCAGTCTGAAAGAAGGACGCGCTCAGATTCGTGCCGTGCTGGCAGCGGGTGAGAAGAAATACAGCGAGGGTTACAGCATTGTCACTCGGGAAGATCTCGATACCTTCTACTACTATCAACCCGCTCTGCAACGCGTGAGCGTAGTGGACGTGAAGGTTCCGAAAGATCTGAAGGTCGGCTACATCATGGGGGCCGGCGACGACATTCCAACTGTGCTCGAGCAGATCGGGATGAACGTCACGATGATCCCGGCGGAGAAGCTGACCACTGAAGACCTGGGCAAGTACGGCACGATCGTCCTGGGGATTCGCGCCTACGACACGCAGAAAGATATCGCAGCTAATAACAAGAAACTGCTCGATTACGTTTCCGCCGGAGGAACCCTAGTCGCGCAGTACAACACCGGCACCGGCGAATTCAATAACGGACACTTCACGCCGTATCCGGCGCAACTGGGACGCGGGCGGGTTTCTGTTGAAGACGCACCTATAGAGGTTCTGGCTGCCGGCGACAGCGTGTTCCACTATCCCAATCCGATTACCCAGCGTGATTTCGACGGATGGGTGCAGGAACGCGGCCTTTACTTCATGACCGATTGGGATAGCCACTTCACTCCCCTGCTTGCGTCTCACGATCCCGGAGAGCAACCGCTGAAAGGCGGCCTGTTGCGGGCGCCATATGGAAAGGGCACCTACGTTTATGTCGGATACGCGTTCTTCCGCCAGTTGCCGGCGGGAGTGCCGGGCGCGATCCGGTTGTATGTGAATGTGCTGAGCGCAGGACACGAAAATAGTCGTTAGTCGTTCGTCTTTGGCCGTAGGTCAAACTCGCCTTTAATGCGGGATTCAACACAGTCCACGAGTAGCGCCCCACCGTCCTTGATTCGTGGCGTTGGCTTGGGCAGCGCGACCGCGCTGAACATGATCGACATGATCGGCGTGGGGCCGTTCATTACCATCCCTCTGATCTTGAGCGCGATGGGCGGCCCGCAAGCGATGCTGGGCTGGGTTCTCGGCGCTTTCTTTGCGATTTGTGACGGACTCGTCTGGGCGGAATTGGGAGCAGCGCTTCCCGGGTCGGGCGGCTCCTATCGCTACCTGCGCGAGATCTATGGACCCAAGCGCTGGGGACGCCTCATCTCATTTCTCTTCATCTGGCAACTTTCTTTCAGCGCTCCTCTTTCCATCGCATCAGGCTCGGTGGGGCTCGCAGGGTACGCATCCTACTTCTGGCCTTCGCTGGAACATCCCTACCTCGAGCGCAATTGGAGTCTTTCTGTTCCGCTCCTTGGCAGTTTGCAATTCGGCTGGCTCGCCTCGGGAGCAAGTTTTGTAGCGATCGGAGTCGTGGCCTTAGCAACCGTTCTTCTCTACCGCCGGATCACCAGTATCGGCTGGCTGTCGAAATTGCTGTTGGCTGGGGTTCTGGGCACAATAGGCTGGATCATAATCAGCGGGCTCACGCACTTCGATCCCTCGCTTGCCTTCAGCTTTCCGCCGGGCGCGTTTACACTTTCGAACAATTTTTTCCTGGGGCTTGGATCGGCGATGCTGATCGCAACCTACGATTACTGGGGCTATTACAACGTGTCGTTCCTGGGCGATGAGGTAAAGGACCCTGAGAAAACCATCCCCCGGGCGCTGCTGCTATCCATTCTTATTGTGGGATGTCTATATTTGGTGATGAACGTCAGCATCCTGGGAGTGGTGCCCTGGCAAGAAATTACACAAGCGGGCCAATCCAATGAGAAGCTGTACGTGGTGTCGATTTTCATGCGCAAGATTTACGGCCCGTGGGCGGCGAATCTGGCGACAATCCTGGTCATGTGGACGGCATTCGCTTCGGTTTTCTCGTTAATGCTCGGCTATTCGCGAGTGCCTTACGCGGCCGCGCTCGACGGCAATTATTTTCAGTCCTTCGCACGGATTCATCCCGAACATCGGTTCCCTTACGTCTCTCTACTGGCGCTGGGCGGTGTGGCGATGCTGTTTTGTTTTGCCTCACTGGCCGACATCATCGCGGCATTAGTGGTCATTCGCATTCTGCTGCAGTTTCTCGTGCAAGCAGTCGGGCTGATCGTGTTGCGCATTCGGCGGCCGGACCTGCCTCGCCCGTTCCGTATGTGGCTTTATCCGCTGCCGGCACTCATTGCATCGGTTGGATTTATCTTCGTTCTCTTCTCACGCACCAATTCCTTGAAGCAGATTCGTTACGCGGTGGCGATCTTGATCAGCGGCCTGATCATTTACCTGTTCCGCGCGTGGCGGCAGGGCGAGTGGCCCTTTGGAGACAGCGCACAATTGGTCGGTGAGGAAGCGGCGAGTCATTAGCATGGCGGAGTCAGTCAACATCCCGACGTTGCCCGCGGAGACGCAAATCTCTCCGTGGGCGCCATTGCGGGAACCGCTCTTCCGATCGCTTTGGATCGCGGCCGTGATCTCATACACCGGCACCTGGATGCAGAACATGGGTGCGGGCTGGCTGATGACGCAGCTCACTACTTCTCCGCTGATGGTCAGCTTGGTGACCGCAGCTAGCACTCTCCCAGTTTTTCTGGTCATTCTTCCCGCTGGCGCCTTAGCCGATCTTGTCGACCGCAGGCGTTTTCTCCTGATCACGCAGGGGTGGATGGTGCTAGCGTCCGGCCTGTTGGGCGTCTTTACTCTGTTTGGATACATCACGCCCTGGATGCTCCTAGGGTTCACCTTCGTGCTCGGACTGGGCGCGGTGATGAACGATCCGGCATGGCAGGCGATCACGCCTGAGATTGTTTCCCCGCCGCAACATGCCTCTGCGGTCGCATTGAACTCGGTGGGATTCAACGTCGCGCGCTCTGTTGGTCCGGCGCTGGGTGGAATGGTCATCGCGGCCACCAGTTCCGGAATCGCCTTCTTGTTGAACGCCGCGTCATTTTTCGGAGTGATCTTCTTCCTCTACCGCTGGAAGCGCCCACACTACGAACATGTCGAAAAAGGCCGCGTCATCGACGCCATGCTCGTCGGCCTGCGCTATATGCGCGGAGAACGACTGGTACAGTGCGTCCTGATACGAACCGGGGCCTTCAGCATCGCGGCTAGCGCCTTGCCGGCATTGTTGCCGTTGCTGGCCCGCAGGCACGGCGCGACGGGCTACGGATTACTCTTAGGGTCGTTTGGCCTCGGCGCTCTGGCAGGGGCTGCTATACTTCCTCGGCTGCGCAGCCGGTTATCGGTGGACGGGCTGGTAATGTTTGCCATCCTTCTGTTTGCGGCGATGACGTTAGCTGCGGGCAGAGTGGAAAGCTTTGGTTGGCTGACGCTGGTCCTGTTTGCCAGCGGGACGGCTTGGATCGGAATTCTGGCTTGCCTGAACGTAGCCGCGCAGACCATGTCTCCTTCGCTGGCTCCGCGCGCGGGCGCTCTCGATGTATCTGCTGGTGCTGCAGGGCGGAATGGCGGTGGGCAGCGCGGCATGGGGTGGATTGGCCAACCGCATCGGAGTTCCGACGACCTTGCTTTGCTCGTCCATTGCCCTGGCAGGCGGACTATTTGCGGTTCGGCGATACCGGCTCACGTCACAAGAGTTACAATTGGCTCCTTCCGTTGTGAGAGATTAGCTCGGGTCTAAAGCAAACGCATAATCAAAACTATTCAAGGAGATTCTTCATGAAAAAGATTAGGTTAGTTCTGCCCTGCGTGGTCCTGCTGGCCTGTTCCGCCTGGGCTCAGATGGCGAATATGGATCACGCCACCGTCAGTTCCGTCTTAGAGAAGGGGTTAAAGCAGGCGGAGGGCGAATTCGTGGGCGCCGCCGACGCCATGCCCGAAGACAAATATTCCTTTGCCCCCACCAGCGGCGAATTCAAGGGTGTTCGCACCTACGCCCAGCAGATCAAACACGTGGCGGCGGTGAACTATATTGTCGGCGCGGCGATTCTTGGGGAAAAATCTCCTGTCGATGTCGGGCGGCGAAAACGGACCGGACTCCGTGAAGACTAAGGCAGACGTCATGAAATTCCTCAAGGATTCGTTTACCTACGCCCACAAAGCCATGGCAAGCATTGACGATAAGAACGCGGTGAGCTCGATGAAGAGTCCTTTTGGATCGGGAGACACCACCCGGCTCGCGATGGGCATCGTGCTGATTTCGCACCCCTTTGACCACTACGGTCAGATGGTTGAGTACCTGCGCATGAATGGGATCGTCCCGCCCGCCAGCCGCTAAAACATAGGGACTTGCGGAACGTCCGCAGGTCCCTTTTCCCTCCAAAACCGGCTTCCTTGGCCCTTCCCGGCCATATGGCACTGAAGTGCCATTTACACTTTTGGGAACAAAAAGTAACTTCAGCTTCCCCCTAAATTCTGCGAGAAGTTTGCCGGACAGCAATCGGTTCCTTCCCAGGATTCAGATGTGCGGACGGCTCCGCCTCAGCCGCCGTGCTCGGTGTTGCCCTGTTCGGGAAGAAGGAAATGAAGAGGAAGAAGCGCTCTATGTATGTTTCGGACGCCAGCCGCGAACAAGAAGTGAAGCAGGAGATCGAAAATTTTCTCCATGCTTTGAATTCCTATCCTGATCGATTTGCGCGTGAACCCCGCCTGAGTTTTCACGAGCATCTGTTTGATATCGAAACCGCGAATCAGCAGTTGCCCGTCCGCGAGCGGCGACGTTCGCTGGGGCACTGAAAGACCCTCGGAGCCTGGCGCTTAAACCGATCGCAAGCGGATGCGCGGAATTGCCTAGCCTTTTCCGGTCAACTTCATCGTGCTCCGCGGTTTTCGATAGTCGCGGGAATCAGTTCAGCAGTCAACCCCTGGCTGGCTAAATGTGCCTTCACCCTGTTCTTCGTCTGGCTCATGTTCGCCCCGCTATCCACAAAAACAAGAACCGAAGGGCCGGCTCCGCTCAGAGCCGACCCGAGAATCCCCGAGCCCGTTGCAATCTTCTGCAGAGCCGGAAGCAATGGGCACAGGGGAGCGCGATAAGGCTGATGAACTCGATCTCCCAGCGCAGAAGCCAGAAGCTCACGGCGTCCTTGCACAAAGGCCCCGAGCAGCAGCATCGAGTTCTGAATATTGTTCACGACATCGGCGCGCGAATACTGCGAAGGAAGGACGCGCCGGGCCTCTTCGGTGGGAAGGCTCTGCTCGGGAACGGCCAACAGAAGCGGCCACCTCCCTTTTGGCAGAAAGCGGACAACCTGAGCCTCGCCGCCTTCAGCTATACGCGCGACGGCGAGACCTCCAAGCCAGCAGGCGGCGGCGTTATCGGGATGATGCTCTCGACGAGAAGCTTCTCCGATGATGCGGTTACCGCTCCAATGCATTTTGCCGAAGTGAACCGCCATCGCGATTCCTGCAAGCCGGGCTGCGGCAGAAGAACCACATCCTTTTCCCAACGGTATCTGGTTATCGATTTGAAGAGCGAGCGGGATCACCTCTTTGCCTTCCGCGGCGAGCACTTCGCGATACGTCGTCAGGATCAGGTGATTCTCCAGTTGTCCGCAAAAGGAGGCATCCCTGCCCTTGGCTTTGATGGAGAACTCGGTGGCGGCTCGGGCACGGATTTTCAGGAACAGATCGAAAGCCAGCGCCGCAGCGTCAAACGCCGGGCCTAGGTTGGCTGACGTGGCGGGCAGGCTGAGGGCAAAAGGAGTTCGCTTGGGCATAGGCTTGAGGATGAGATTCTACATGTTGGCAAGACATGGTAGATTGCGACGAACACGATATGGACAAAACGCGCGATGAACACCTGCAACAGCGAGAAAAGTACAAGAAGCTCTTTGAGTCCACCGCTGCACTGCTGTTTCGCCACGATCCTGTCGGCATGGCCTTCGAGCACAATAAGGATGAGTATCTGCCCGAGGCTGGAACCATTCTGCCGCGCCTCAACGGTTGCCAGTCCGAGGCGGATGTCCTCCCCATCGTCTACGAAGAATTTCTGCACTGGTTCGGCAATGCAGCGGGGACGAGGGAGCGTTACGTTGAGATCGCTTCTGAGATACGGGATTTGTGGCAAGCCTACCGGAGCGACGGACCCAGCACTTCTTAGTTGCCTTGTCCGTTGAGCACCTTCAGGACTGCGTCCACGTTGGCATCGAGCACTACCGGGGCGCGTTGCTGGCCGGCGAGAGTCTCGGCTTCCTTCGTGCCCGCAAACAGCTCCCCGCGATGAAAGTTGAGCGTGAACTCTGGATCTTTGAGCAGATGCCCGGTGAGAATCAGCACTACATTCTCGGAAGGCCTCACGAATCCGCGCTTCACCAACTTCTTCAGTCCAGCCAAAGTCACAGCTGACGCCGGTTCGCAACCGACGCCATCAGCTCCGATTTCCGCTTTCGCCAAGGCAATCTCTACTTCCGTAACGTCATCGACCGTCCCGCCCGTGGCTTGAAGGATACGCACCGCCTTCTTCCATGATGCTGGGTTGCCGATGCGAATAGCGGTAGCCATCGTCTCCGCTTGCACCGGCGTAATCGACTGGCCGCCATTCTCCCGCATGGCACGCACCAGCGGGTTCGCCCCAGCAGCCTGGATGATCGAAATCTTAGGCAGTCGGGAGATGAGCCCCAGTTCCTTCATCTCCAGGCAGGCCTTCCCGATAGCCGAAGAGTTACCTAGGTTCCCCCCGGGAACAATAATGTGGTCGGGCGGTTGCCAGTTCAATTGCTCCATCAATTCGATGGCGGCGGTCTTCTGGCCTTCAATGCGATATGGGTTGACCGAGTTCAGCAGATAGACCGGGGCACGCTGGACAACCTGATTCAACACCTGCATGCATCCGTCGAAATCAGTCTTCAACTGGCAAGTCACCGCGCCGTAATCGAGTGCCTGGGAAAGCTTGCCCCAGGAAATCTTGCCTTCTGGGAGCAGCACCAGGCTTCGCAGCCCTCCGCGTGACGCATAGGCAGCCATAGAAGCGGAGGTGTTTCCCGTTGAGGCGCAGGCAACCCACTGAAATGCTTTCTGGCGCGCGAAAGAAGCCGCCGCCGTCATCCCGGTATCTTTGAACGAACCCGTGGGGTTCATCCCTTGATGCTTCGCCTGCAGGTGCTCGACTCCCGCAATCCGAGCGCATCCCGGCAAGGAATAAAGGGGCGTGTTCCCTTCCCTTAGCGTGATCACATCTTCCAGGCCGCGCAAGCTCGGCAGCAGCTCGCGGAAGCGCCAAACGCCGCTCTGGTCCACCGCTTCGCGAGACAACTTGCGTTGCTGCCACAGCAATTTGAGATCGTTGCCAGCGTCCCCACTCCAACCTTGATAGAAGACTTCCAGGAGATCTCCGCAAGTCGAACAACGGAAATTCGCGCCAGCATCTGCTTGCACCTTGCCGCAGGCAATGCAGCGAAGCTGCGCTTCACCACGACTGAACCTGGATTCGAGCGCCGTTGGATGGGTCATTCGTGGAGTTACTTCTTGCCTCGCAGATAAGCGTCGGTCTTTTCCATCCAGTCCGCACGTGGAGGATTGAAGACATCCAGGTCCACCGTGTCTTCGACGGCTTCCGCCTTGTGCGGCATGTTCGGCGGGATGGTCAGCACTTCGCCTGCGCGAACGACGATTACCTTGCCGTCGATCCAGAATTTGAGCGCGCCTTCCAGGATGTAGGTCACCTGCTCGTTGAGATGGCTGTGCTCGGGAACAATGCATCCTTTCTTGAGCAGAACGCGCGCAACCATGATCTGTTGTCCGACCACGAACTGGCGCTGGAGGAGCGGATTGAGGTCCTCGAGCGGGATCGAATTCCAGGCGACGTACCCGAGTTCTGCTTTCTTTGCGCTCCTGCTAGGCACGGTCTTGCGTAGAGCGCGGGCCGTTGATTTCTTTTTGGCGGATTTCTTCATTTCACCGGGGCTCCTTGCCAGGCCGGCGCGACGCGTTGAATTCTGGCAACCGCCTCACGGAGATTCTCGCTCGATGACGCGAACGAGAACCGCACAAAGTCGCGCCCTGCGGCGCCAAAGGCCGCTCCGGGAATGGCAGCCACGCCCGCTTCTTCCAACAGAACGCGGCAAACCTCTTCCGCGCTGACGCCGGTCTCGACGATATTCACCCAGGCGTAGAAGGCTCCGGGAGGCGTGAGACAGCGGAAGCCGGGCACGCGGTTGAGGTCGCGAATGAATTGTTCGCGGCGGCTTTTGAACTCTCCCACCATGCGGGGAGTTGCGCCGTCAGGGTCGCGCAGCGCGGTAATCGCGCCATACTGCTCGAATTCGGCCACGCTGGTGTAGCTATTCGCGACCATCATGGTCAGCGCGGAAGTGATATGGGATGGCGCGACAGCGTAACCGAGACGCCATCCAGTCATGGCGAAGCTCTTGGAAAAGCCGTCGAGAATAACGGTGCGCTCGCCCATCCCGGGATAACTTCCCATCGACACATAGCGGCCGTCATAGATGATGCGGGCGTAGATTTCGTCAGAGAGCACGATGAGATCGTGCCGCACCGCCAGTTCGGCCAAGCGGCGCTGAACCTCGTCGCTGTATACCGCGCCGACGGGATTGCTGGGCGAATTGGTGATCATCACCTTGGTGCGGGAAGTAATTCGGGCCGCGATTTCGTCGGGATCGGGCTGAAAGCGATTGCGCTCCGCGAGTTCGAAGGGAATGGGCACGCCGCCAAGGCCCAAGGTGATGGAAGCGAATCCGGGAAAGCCGGGATCGGGGTACAGCACTTCATCGCCGGGGTCAATCAGCGCCATCAGGGTAATGAACAGGGCGGTCTTGCAGCCGGGAGCGACCACGATGTTGTCGGCGGAGACATCCAGATTCCTGGTGTCATGCAGATAGGAAACGATGGCTTCGCGCAGTTCGCGGACACCAGGCACAGCACAGTACCGGTCTTTTCCTTCGTCAACCGCCTGCTTGAGAGCCTGGTTCACACTGGGAGAAGGATGGAAGTCGGGCTCTCCTAATTCGAGATGAATGATGGAACGCCCGGCACGCTCGAGTTCGGTGGCGCGGGCAAAAACGGAGAGGGCGCCCTCGCCGCTCATCACGTTCATGCGCGCGGCTAACGGGCGCATAAATGGCTCACTTGAGAATGAATGGGTCCAGGCATCGTCTCTGGATTATATAGTGAGGTTACATGCAGAGGGCAGGCTTGCCCTGCCGGCGCGGCGCGGATAGTCTGGAGTCAGAGCATGAAACTATGACCCGTGGTCGATGAGGCCCACCCGGGGCATTCCGTTCAAAGGAGCACCATGAAACCGCACCAGCACCGGCAGGAGACTGAGGCTGTCAGAGGTGGTACCGACCTGAGCAGGAAGAATGGGCCACTGGCCACGCCCATCTACCAGACTTCAACCTTCGAAGTCACCGACAACGAACAGCAGCTGCGTGCCACGCCGACGGACATGTTTTATACGCGCTACGGCAATCCTACGAATACCGTTGCCGAAACGGCGATTGCGGAAATGGAGGGCGCCGACGCCGCTCTGGTGTTTAGTTCAGGCATGAACGCCATTACGACTTCCATCATGGCGCTGCTCAAGAGCGGCGATCACATTGTTGCGCAGCGCGACATCTACGGTGGAACGATCAAATTCCTGTCCCAGTGGCTGCCGAAGTTTGGCATCGAGACCACGTTCGTCGACACGGTTGAATACGATCAGCACGAGAATGCGATTCGTCCGAATACCAAGCTGTTGTATCTGGAATCTCCGACGAATCCCACGCTGCGTGTCGTGGATTTACGCAAGGTAGCGGCGATCGGCAAGAACCATAAGCTCATCACCATGATCGACAGCACTTTCGCTACTCCGATTAACCAACGTCCCGTGGAATTTGGGATTGATCTGGTCATGCACTCGGGAACGAAATATTTTGCCGGACACTCTGACCTGATCTGCGGAGTCATGGCCGGCCGCGGCGATCTGATTGAGCAGATTCACCACACCCGGACCACTCTGGGCGGCAACATGGATCCCCACGCCGCATGGCTGCTTCTACGCGGCATCAAGACGGTTGCGCTGCGCGTGCAGCGGCAGAACCTGAACGCGCTGCGCGTGGCGCAGTTCCTGGCGAAGCATCCGAAGGTGCGGAAGGTGAACTATCCGTTTCTTGAAGGCCACCCGCAGCACGATGTCGCTCTGGAACAGATGAGCGGAGGAGGAGCCGTCCTCAGCTTTGAAGTCGACGGCACCGGCCAGGATGCCTGCCATCTTTCGGAAGCTTTGCGCCTGTTCACGCTGGCCCCGAGTCTCGGCGGAGTCGATTCCCTGGTATGCATTCCGCTGCTCACCTCGCACGCCATGATCGCCGCCGATCAACGGGAGAAGATGGGAGTGACAGAGCAATTAATCCGCATTTCCGTGGGAATTGAGAACGCAGATGATCTGATCGCCGACCTGGAGCAAGCGCTCAAGGTCGTCAGCGGCGCCAGACAAACCGTCGGAGCCAGCCGCTAAAAAATAAGGACGGGCGTAGCCGCCCGTCCCCTCCATTGCTCTCACGCTCCAATCTTCCTTAGAAGATAAACTTCAGACCAAGTTGCAGGATGCGGCCATTGTGCGCCACAGCGGGCCGGAAGTAAGAATTACCTCCGCCTCCGACCGACGTGGGCTGAATACACGAAGGCCCGTCGACTTGGACGTAGCAGGTTGCGGTGCTATTGGGATTTGCGTTCGGGCTATTCGACGCCGCCGAACCGAGGTCCCCCCCTAGCCATGCGTATTCGATGTGGTTGAAGACATTGAAGGCTTCGGCACGGAACTCGAACGCCATCGACTCTTTGATGGCGAAGTGTTTAAACAACGCCATATCGAAGTTGGTACGAAAGGGATTCGTCAGAAAATTGCGCGGCGAATCGCCAAAGGTCAGCCCTGCGGGCGGGCCAAAGGCCGCAGGATTGTACGAGAGTGGGCCGAAGCCATCAAACGGAAATCGCGGGGTGCCGGATTTCGGATTACCGACAACATCAGCGTACGAACTAGCTGAACTGGAACTAACTCCGTTGTTGACGCCGGCGTTGTCTGAGAACTCGCCGTTAGCAACGCTAAAGGGTGTACCGCTTTGAATATCGGTAATACCGGACCATTGCCATCCGCCCAGTAGCTTGTGAGCGAGGCCCGGGCTCTTAAAGAAAGGCAGATCATAGATGTAGCTCAACGTCAGCATGTGACGCTGATCGAAGTTGGAACTCGCGCGAGCGCGAGCGAGATTGAACGTGTCGAGAATAATAGGATCGCGAGCAGAAGAAGAATCGTCAATCGAGTGGCTGTAAGTGTACGACGCACTGACCTGCAACGATCCGACGCTGCGACGGAGCGACATTTGCAATGCGTTGTAGCTGGAGGAAGCTTTCTCCTCAATCCGGCTGACCGAACCAATCCCAGGAAATTGCGTACGGAATGCATCTGGAGAAGTGAGTTCACCGCAGGCAATTCCAAGATTCACAGCCGGACCCGAGGGGAGGCCGTTCGCGCCGGGCCCATTGTATTGAACCGGCACTCCACTCGCGGTTAGAGCATCTGTTGGCACCCCACCGGGATCCAGGTTCATCGGTGTTCCGCAATCTGTAATCGGATCGCGCGCTCCGTTCGCCAGGTATGGGTTTTGGCTCGCTGCAACCGGTACGACCTGGTTGATATCGAGGAACCGCGTCAGATGCGTGCCTTTGCTGCCGACGTAGGAGATCGTTGCGACGGTATCCTTCGCAATTTCGTGTTCGATATCGAAGTGCCATTGCTGGACGTAGGGCCAGTGCACCTTGTTAGGGATAGACAACACTGCAAGCGGACTCGACGTGCCTGCCGGTGTTGGAACGATCTGGTTGTAGCTGGTGACGTTCAGAATGCTCGTTGTTTGCACCGCAGGACTAACATTCGGCTCCAACGACTCCGCGTTGGCCTCGTTGCCGTTGGTATGCTCGAAGAAGACCCCGTATCCTCCGCGAATCGCCCACTTGCCATCCCCCTTCGGATCAAAGGCAAAGCCAATGCGAGGAGCGGGATTAAACAAGTGACCTTGCATGCAGCTCACCGGAACACCCGGAGTCACGCCGCACTGCACAATGCCGTTGAACGGATTTCCGTTGACGAGATTGGTGGTGTAATCGGTACTGCTCGCACCTGCAACGAAGTGTGACGGATCGAAGTTGTATTCCTGGTGGTAGCGCTCGCGGTACGTTCCAAACATACTGACTCGCAAGCCGAGGTTCAAAGTGAGACGAGAAGTGATGCGCCAGTCATCCTGGAAGTACGGTTCGAAAATCTTGTAACGGTTATAGAACTTCGGCTGCGCGCTGGTCTGAGTAAAGTTGGACACCCGACCGATGAGCAAATCTGCAAAAGCGTTCCCCGTACTGATGGCGGCGTTGCTAGTGTCATATGTGAGTTCGCCGTTGGTTGCAATAGTTGGCGCTGCGAGTTCGTTTTTCTGCGCCGCCACAAAGTAGCCGCCGAACTGCAGGTTGTGCTTCCCCACAATCTTGGTGACGTTGTCGCGGTACGTGTAGGTTGGATTGGAGTTGTAGGGGCCATTCGGAAGGTAACCAACGTCCTCGCCGAAGTTATAGATTCCCCCGCCACCCAGATTGATGCCAGCTACCTTGCCTTGGTCGGCCCCTGGGTACAAACCGAACGTGACGTTGCTTGGACGTTGCCAAGCGCCAATGGGAATGAGAGTGATGTGGTCCGTAGTGTAACTGGCCACAAATTCATTGAGCAATGTAGGAGAAACCGTGGAGGTGAGCCGTGCCACCATGCTTACGCCGGGCCCCGTAAAATTCGTTTGAATCGTAGGGAAATTGCCGACGTTAGTCCAGAGGGGTGTCGGGTAGATCTGATCCCACGAGTCATGGATATATCGGAACGTGACGCGGTTGTTGTTGTTGATGTTGTGATCAATCCGGAAGAGTTCTTCGCGCCAGTTGGTAGGAAGCGTAGGGGCTGCGTTCCAAATATTTGCGCCCGAGGTAGGCGCGGGAATCTGCGCTACTAGCGCCGGAGAATTAATCGCATCGACGGGCACCTGGTTGCCGGCGAAGATGGCGAAGCTGTTCGCGGGATCTATCACTCCTGGGCCGCTGGCGGGACAGTCGGAGAAAACGGGGAGACTCGGGAAGCTGGCGTCTGGCGTCCGAACGAACTCGCCAGATGCGGGACAGAGATCGCTGAAGTTTCCGCCGCGTTCTGCAACTGACGGGACCACCACGCTTCCCAGATTCGCGGGCACCCTGTCGCGCCGCCACTCCTGCGACCAGAAGAAAAACGTCTTGTCCTTGTTCGTGTTGTAGACCTTGGGGATGAAAACAGGTCCACCGATCGTATATCCGAAGTCGTTCTTCTTGTAAGACGGAACGGTGGTCTGCGGAAAAGTTTGCGCGTTAAAAGCATCGTTGCGGACAAACTCGTAAGCGTCGCCGTGAAACTGATTAGTGCCCGATTTGGTCTCAACCTCCACCGTTCCGGAACCGCTGCGGCCATACTGGGCGCCGTAGTTGGAAGTAAGCACCTTGAATTCGGCGATAGCATCCAGGCTGGGATAGACATTTAGCGTGGTGTTGCTGCCATTGTCCATGTTGTCGCCGCTGTCCAGTTCCCAGTTGTTGTATTCCGTTCTTCCACCGTTAACGCTGAAGGAGACATTGCCGCCAACGCCCACGCCCGCGTCGTCTTGTCCTGACTGATTGCTCACGCCTGGAACCAGAGTGGCGAGTTGAGTGAAATTGCGGCCGTTCAATTCCAACTGCGTAATTTGTTTTCCAGTGACCGTGCCAGAGAGATCGGAGGACTGAGTTTCCACTTGGGCGACGCTCGTGCCTTGGACGGTGACTTCCGTCGAGGTTGCGCCGACTTGCAGAGGAACATCAACGCGCGCCTTTTGACCCACGCGCAGGACTACGCCGACTGCTTGGAACTTCTTGAATCCTTGCGCCGTTACCGTGAGGTCTACCGTCCCCACTGGCAAACCAGCGACGAGATAGTCGCCGCTGTCGTTCGTAGTGGTGGTCCGACTAATTCCTTTGTCAGCGTTCGTAACCGCAACTTGAGCGTTCGCCACCGCCGCTCCGCTGGTGTCTGTAACGGTTCCGGTAATGGATGCCGTGTCCTGCCCAAACGCGACTGGCAGGCAGAAGATCCCGAGAAGAACGGCTAAACCGAGACGGCGTTTCATGATCGACCCCCTTCGGCGTGTGATCGAGACACGCCCCCCAACACCCATTGCCGGCATGAGCCGTGACTCTATCGTGCTAGCCGCACAGCCCAATGTGATTTCAATCACTTGGGGCTGTGACCGCCCGCCCGAGCAACCCCACAAGCCGTGAAAGCGTTTATTAAAACGTATGAATAGTGCGTTAGAGCCTATTTGGTGTCAAGCGAAAAATGGCCGCTCGCGGTGGAAAATATACCTCTACGGGGCTTTCTAAGGTAGTCCACAGGTCGATTCCCGCACCACCAGTTCGGGCACTACTTTGCGATGCACTGCCGCGATGGGCCGCTTTTCCAGGACAGCATTGATGCCGTCGAGCACCAGGCTGGCAGCCATCGATCCCATGGTCTCCATCGGTTGGCGCACTGTGGTGAGCGGAGGAGTGTACAAACTCGACCCCGCAATATCATCGAACCCGATAACGGAACACTGTTCGGGCACACGCAATCCGGCTTTCGCCAAAGCCCGGATCGCTCCGAACGCCGTCATGTCATCGAACGCCATTAACGCCGTGAAGGGATGCTTACGCTGAATCAATTCCTCCGTCAACTTGTATCCCGCTTCGAAGCTTGAAATCGGATCGCGCGATTCCGGCAGATCGACGATGAGCCTTTCGTCGAGTTCCAGTCCGCTGGTGCGGGCAAAATTGCGCACGCCTTTCCAACGCGGCGCGCTGTCGCCCAGCGTCTTCGGACCGCGAATGAAAGCGATCTTGCGATGACCCAGCGCGTAAAGGTGCTCGATCCCGGAATGGGCTCCGATCTCGTTGTCGACAGTCACTGAGCTGATGGAACCGGTCTTCGGTTCCCGTCCGATCATCGCCGTGGGTATGCTGTTCTTTTCCAGATCCGCCAGAATGTCGATGTCGACGAAGAGCCAGTTGGCGAGGACAATCAGCGCTTCCACGCGGCGATCGAGCAGCATCTCAAGATATCGTTCGAAGCGGCTGCGCTCGTTGTGCACGTCGGTGAGAATGGGCAGATACGAAGCCTGGTAAAGAGAATTCTCAATTCCGCGGAGAATCAGCGTGCAGTAGGGGTCGGTCATGTCAAACACCATGACCCCGACCGTATGGCTGCGGCGGCTGCGCAGGGAGCGTGCGAAAAGATTGGGGCGATATCCGAGTTTCTTAGCCGCTTTTTCAATGCGCTTCTTGGTTGCGGCGGGGATATAGCGAGCGAGTGGAGCGTTGTTGAGCACGATGGAGACGGTGGTGGAGGAGAAGCCACTCTCCCTGGCTACATCGCGGATGGTGACCATCGATCTCTTTTTCCTTCGCGTTCACCCTGCAATTTGCGCTCTCGAATCCACGAAGCAATCCGGCGCGCTTGAAATTCGGGCGTTTGCTGGCGGACACTAACAGCAGAGTGAAACGACTGTCAAGCAAACTCGTGTTGTGCATGTGCGCGTTGCCGCTCTGGTCGACTCTTTCGTGCTGCCTCGCATTGGGTCAAACAGTGACGTCCGCGAAGCCAGTTGCCGACCCGCAACAACTATTTCAGCAAGGGCAAACAGCCTTGAAAAAAGGGGATTTGGACGAGGCCGAGCGTGCATTTCGCGGCGTGCTGGCAATCGATCCTCAGGCTGCGGCCGCCTATGCGAATCTGGGAGTTATCTCCATGCGGCGCAAGCAATGGCCGCAGGCACTCGAGAGATTGAACAAAGCCGAAAAGATGGCGCCGAAGATTGCGGGCATCCGGCTGAACATCGGGCTGGTTTACTACCGTCAGGCGAAATATGCATCGGCAATTGCGCCTTTTGAATCCGTGGTACGCGATGTACCCGACCAGGTTCAGCCGCGATATCTGCTGGGCCTCTGCTACTTTTTCACCTCTCGTTATGCCGAGGCTGCCACAACTCTCGAACCGTTGTGGCCGCAGGAATCCGACAACCTGAGCTACTTGTACGTCCTTAGCAATGCGGCGAATAAAGCCAACCGCCCCGATCTCGACCAGAAGGCTCTGGAGCGCATGGCCGACACCGGACAAAACTCTCCTGAGTTCCATCTCTTCATGGGGAAGGCGCATCTGAATCGCGAGGAGTTTGACGACGCTGTGAAGGAACTAAACGCCGCCGCGAACGCCGATCCCAAGCTGCCATTCGTTCACTTCTATCTGGGAATGGCTTACATGAAGAAGCAGGATTTCGAGCGCGCGAAAGCGGAGTTCCTCAAGGATGTCGCGATCGAACCCGACGTGCCCTACAACTACGATCAGCTAGGCCTGATCGATTCGCAGCAACAACAGAACGCGGACGCGGAGAAAAATTTCCGGAAGGCGTTGCGACTCGATCCCTCGCTTACCAGTTCGCACTATCAACTCGCCCGCGTCTATTTGAATCAGGAAAAATATCATGAGGCGTTGACTGAGATCGACGCTGCCGCAAAGCTCGATCCCAAGAGTTCCCCCATTCACTATGTGCGCGGTCAAGTGCTGCAGCGTCTGGGGCGAACAGAAGAAGCGAAAGCGGAAATGAGCCAGGTCACCAAGATCACGACTGACCTGCGCGATCAACGGCAAAAGGAACTGTATCAGTCCCCCTTACCCGATCCCGAATTAACTCGGGAGCCGCAATAAGTCTATTTTTGATAGACTTGGAAGGCCACGTTGTTCCTCGTTTACCGACAAGCTCAGGGTCCCGACCAAAGCAACGCTGACAGAGTTTTAAGGAGGACCGTCCCCATGAAACGAATACTTCGCATCGTTGGCATCATTGTCGCCGTGGTTCTGATTGCGCTCATTGCGCTTCCTTTCCTCATCGACGTCAATAGTTTCCGTCCTAAGCTTGAGTCGGAACTCAGTTCGGCGCTCGCTCGCGATGTGAAGGTCGGCAACCTAAAGCTGTCCATTCTGTCGGGCAGCGTTTCCGCCGAGGACCTGTCGATCTCCGACGATCCGGCGTTCAGCAAGACTCCTTTCATCCGCGCGAAATCTCTCGACGTGGGCGTAGATCTCATGCCGCTGATTTTTTCCAAGGCGCTGCATGTGAACGATCTGACGCTGACCCAGCCTGAAATTTTCCTTGTCCACGCAGCGTCGGGGAAATGGAATTTCTCGAGCCTCGGAGGAAACTCCGCCGCCAAGCCCCAAGCCCCTGCGGCGAAATCGTCGGACGCGTCGAACCCGGATCTCTCGGTCGCGAAGGTCAATGTGAAAGACGGCCGCGTCACCGTGAGCCAGTCGAATTCTTCGGTCAAGCCGCGGATCTACGACAAGGTCAACATTGAGGTGCGCAACTTCTCATTGACTTCGCAATTCCCCTTCACACTGACGGCGAACCTTCCCGGTGGCGGGAATGTGAAGCTCGACGGAAGTGCCGGTCCCATCAATCCGACCGACGCGTCTCTCACGCCGCTGGATGCGAAAATTCTGGTCAAGCAGCTCGACCTGGCAGCGTCCGGGTTCATCGATCCTGCTTCCGGGATTGCAGGTCTCGCCGACTTCAACGGCACCGTCAATTCCGACGGCAAGAACGCCAAGACCCACGGCGTGCTCTCGGCTGACAAACTGAAACTCTCTCCCAAAGGGCAGCCCGCGGGAAAGACGGTTCAAGTTACCTATACGGTAATTCACGATCTGGCGAAGCAAGCAGGAGAACTCACACAGGGTGAAATCACAGTCGGCAAAGCCTTGGCGCAGTTAACCGGAAAATATCAGATCCAAGGCGAAACTACTTCGCTGAACATGAAACTCAATGGTCAGGGCATGCCCGTGGATGATCTCGAAGCAATGTTGCCGGCCATGGGCATCGTCCTTCCTTCAGGCTCGTCGTTGAAGGGCGGAACCCTCTCGACCAACCTTGAGATCGTTGGTCCCACCGATAAACTGGTGATCACTGGTCCCATCAAGCTGACTGATACGAAGCTGGCGGGGTTTGACTTAGGTTCGAAACTCTCAGCTCTTTCCAAATTCACAGGATCGGGTCCGAAGACCGGCTCCGACACATCGATTCAAAACCTGAGCACCAACGCGAGAGTGGCTCCTGAGGGCATTCGTACGGACGCGGTGAATCTCACGATCCCATCTCTCGGTGTATTGACCGGTGCGGGCACCATCAGTCCTGCGGGCGCACTGAACTACAAGATGAATGCGCAGCTTGCCGGCGGCGGAGCAGTGGGCGGCCTGACGCAGATGGCGGGCATGGGAGGTGGGGGCAAGGGAGTTGGTATCCCTTTTGCGATCCAGGGGACAACCTCGAACCCGACATTTATTCCCGATGTGCAGGGTATGGTCGGAAGCCAATTGCAAGACCAGTTGAAATCAAGGATCCCGGGGGCGAACACAGGGAATTCCCCGGTTAATTCGCTTACTGGTCTCTTCGGCAAAAAGAAGAAAAACTAATCACTGCAAATTCTCAACCTGCCGGCGGCTCGCGAGCCGCCGGTTGTTTTTGTGCCGTTCCATGCTCGGCGCTCATCGTCACCGTGGAACAGCAGCAATCAAATATAGCCGAGCCCAGAGAGACGATCTTGAATCAGTTTCTCGCCTTCCGCATCATCTGCCTTGTCGGCAGGAGGGTTCATGGATGCAGGATTCTCCACGCCCAGATAGTTCAGAATGATCGCGGCCAGGTCCGCGATATTGGCTTGTGCTTGAAACGGTGGGCGGTTCATGAAAAGAATTCCCGGCACGGATTCTGGATCGACGATGTGATCTCCGCTCCAGCGACGGGTATTATCGGCCACCAGCTCATTCGCAAAGCCACCGACAGCCGACTGCCAGGAGACGCGAAATCCAGGATAGAAATTGACCAGCAGTTCGGGCGCCTGGGCCGCGAAGGGGCCTGAATACAGGTCTTCTCTGCGAGAGACGCTTCGCACCGCTGGACTCTGCGTGAGCGGATCAGCCGAGTCCGGAAGTCCTGACTGAATGGCAGCGCGTACCCGCTCAGCTTCCCCGTTTTCTTCCAGAATTCCCTGACCTTCGCGGCCTTTGAAATTCAAATAGACTCCGCCAAGACCAACCGCGTAGGCGTAGGTTTTCGACCAGTCAACCGCTGCGAACCCCTCTCCCAGATCTTCCCCCGGTTTGCGGCTGTCCTTCAGCGCCAGCAGGCCATTCTGCCAAAGCCATGCATTGGTATCGAAGGCGCGGCGGAAAGTTCCGAAACCGTGATCCGAGAGGACGAACAACAGAGTGTTCTCATCGACCTTATCGAGCACGGGCGCTAGCAGCTTGTCACAGCGCTGATAATGTTCTTCGACACGCGTCGACATCTCGCGCGCCAGATCCGGCTGGTAGCCCGGGTGTTGCGGATCGCGGAAGCGCCACATCATGTGCTGCACCCGGTCCGGGGTGTCGAACAGAGTAAAGAAAAAACCTTCGTGGAAGCGATCTAGTTCGTAGCGCATCATCTTCTCGCGCTCTTGCAATACGAGTTCGCAGTGCTGCAGGTAGGCCGCCTCGTCGATGCGCCCATTGTTTAGACCGTTGTGTTCTTCCGCCATGCCGAGTGTCGAAAACAGACCCAGGTTCTCCGACAGATTCTTCGCATATTCCCCCGGAGAGGAGACTGGAAAGAGCGGCGCGGCTGGATCGAAATTCACCGCCGATACATAGAACTCGAGATGCGGTTCAAGCCGGCAGACGTAGAAGCGAGCGATCCCGGTGACCGATTGCAACATCGAGAATTTGAATTTGAAACGAACCCATTCGCTCCAGCTCTTTTCCGCGACCTCGATCTTCGATGGCGTGCCGCCGGTTCGAATAAGCAAGCGTCGTCCCGGCTTGTCGACTTGCACGCGAATCTCGGATGAAGTATCAACCGGGGGCGATTGCCGCGTGTTGCGCGGACCGATCACCCGCGTCTTGAGATCGGCGCCGGAATCGAGCAATATCACCTGCTCGCTTTCCTGCGCCGTTACTGTCCGGTCCTGCGTGTAAAACGTTCCTTTGCTCTGGCTGCCGCGCAAATCGGGCACGCCGACGCCAGCCAGCATCTTGCCTTGCAACACCTCTGGCGGAAATGTACAGGGACACCGTAGAACGACGCTGGGAAGGCCCGCCTGCGTCAACGGTTGCCATAGCGGAACCCCTTTGCGCTGGTTCACGACCCGCGGCTGGGCCAGTACACTCTTCGGCCGTTCGAAACGGCTCAACGCCGCGTCGGGCTGGTAGGTTCGCGGATCTCTCGACACGAAATCGAAAATGCCGTGTCCTCCGGGATTCGTTCCCGTCATGAACGATGACCATGCCACCGGAGTCTGCGCCGGATAGGTTGTTCCCAGACGAGAGTAGCTGCCCATGGCGCGAATCCTGGCTAAATTGGGAAGTTCGCCGCGTCCGAGCATGGCTTCGACAATGCTGGGTTCAAGGCCGTCCAGACCGATCACAATGACTTTTTTGCGCAAGAATGGAGCCTAGGAAGTTTTGGAAGACGCGGACTTGGAAGCGTCAGAACTCTCGGTTTCGGGCGTGGGACGTGACTTCCCGATCACCTTGAAGAACGTTGCGACCACCTTGTTCCAGAAGATGAGAAGCAGCCCTACCAGGCTGGCCAAGCCGGACGTCACCGTCATCACCTGATCGGGCCCGGCATAGAGGGCTAGCAGATTGAAATGCATGCTGTCTCCTTGGAATAGGGTTCCCTCCAGTGTACCAGCAGGAGACTAGCTCTTTACAGGTGCAATCTTAGGGTGCCGAAAATCTACTTTTGAGCGATGCGAGGACCGCCGGATACCGTTTCGCGCAGGTGTTCGGACAAACGTCCCGCGACGTCACGGCCGCCCGAAGTCTGGCTCAGCTCGTTGAGCTCTCCCGGATCCTCCGCCCAATCATAAAGCTGCGCGCCATATTTCGTGTGCTTGATGAATTGCCATCGCCCTTCGGTCAACGATTGCATCGCGCCTGTATTAGCAGTCGGCACCTTGCTCTCCGGTTGACGGTTCTGCTTCGGCAGGTACTTATCCTGCGCCAGTTCAGACAACGGACTCGGCCATTGGGCCGCATTTCCTACCTTCTTTCCACAACGCATTCAGCGGCGGACCCTGAAACTGATTGCCGCCCTCATCCAACAAACTCATCAACGTTGCCGGGATCGCCGCATTGGTCACATTCGCCGAAACTCGCAGTCCCGAGGGAACATGGCCCGGATACCAGAAAATCAGAGGCACGTGGATCTGCTCTCGATAAAGAGCCTCGCCGTGGGTGGGCAATCCGTGCTGCCACAATCCCTCTCCGTGGTCGGAGGTAACCACGACCATCGTGTTCCCCATAAGACCGCGCTTCTCAAACTCCGCCACCAAACTTCCGATTGAATCGTCGACATACTTCACGCCATCGTCGTACTGATCGATTGGCAATTTTTGCGGCCACGGCTGCGCATAACCGTACGGACTGCCGTAAGGTTCGTGCACGTCGAAATAATTCAGGAACACCAGAAACGGACGGCGATCCGCATCAACCCAGCGCAGCACTTCGCGGTTGACCTCAGAAGCTCGCTTACGGACACCCGGCGCGCCTCCGTTTGGGCCCACGCCCTCGTCGTCCAGATCGAGCAAGGAATCGAAGCCCAGCCACCGCAAGAGACGTTTTGGCTTGCTATGGTCCGATCGTGACAAGTAAATGCGCGAAAATTCTCGCCCGAAAAGCGTGCGCACCCACATATCCGCGGGGGAATGAAAATAATCTTCGAAGTGCAGAAAGCCGCGCCCGAAACCGAGATCGTGCGAAAACCACGTCCGGTTCGCCGAAAAAGCTCCGGTGCGATAACCGCGGCGCTCCAATGCCTCCCCCAGCGTGAGTGCTCCTCGAAAACTCGGTGCGCTCGAATCAAACACCGGCATCGGCTGGACGTTGGTCACACCGTGCTGAAATTGATAGAGCCCCGTAATCATGGAGACGTGCGAAGGCAGACTCCACGAGCACGCTGAGATTGCGTTTTCGAATACCGTACCTTGCTGTGCGATGTGATCGATGTTCGGACTGGTAGAGCGCGCGTAGCCGTACGAAGAAAGATGATCGGCGCGAAGCGTATCCACCACGATTACCAGGACATTAGGCGTGCTGGACGAGGCTTGTGGCAGATGAGCGAGTTCGCGCTTTTCCTTAATCAACCTTCCACCTTGCACCGCAAGCAAAGCAACGCACCAGGCTGCCACGGCAAAGATCACGGTTCTTCGGCCAAGGCGCAACACGGTTTCTTCTCGAGCGGAAGCCCAACGCGTGAACGCCACGCCCACTCCAATCGCCAACAGGAAACAACTCCAGTGATAGAGGCGCGCGGTCAGGGTCAGAAAATCGTAAGCCGCCAATGCCGACAGCAAGAACATCAGCACCGTTGTGGTCCGAAGCCGCGGAGCGAAGCCGCAGACGAGACTCACCACGATTGTCAGAATCGAAAAGAAAATCGCGTCACACAGCGGAGAGATCCAGAAGATCGGCCCCGAAACGTGGATCATCGGTCCCCACGACGCCCAGTTCAGGCGCTGAAAGAGCATCAGGCCCGCGCCTTCAATCAGGCCCGTAACGATTCCAAAGGAAATGGCGATGAGAATTTGGTCGATCAGAGAAAAACGTTCTCCGGAATGTTCATTCAGAGTGGGCAACAATAATTTCCGCGTCGTGAATTCCGGCTAGTGTACGTCAATCCGCCCCAGTCGGTTTGGGGGAAATATCGGGCAGTGCGCCCGTCGTTACGCCACGACGACGGTTCGCCCAGGAACGAATGCGGTCCATGTAGAGATACACGACCGGAGTCGTAAAAAGAGTCAGCATCTGGCTGACGATCAATCCGCCGACAATCGTGATGCCGAGCGGACGCCGCAATTCCGAACCCGTGCCCGTACCAAGCGCCAGTGGCAGACCGCCGAGCAGCGCCGCCATCGTCGTCATCATGATGGGACGGAAGCGCAGCAGGCAAGCTTCGTGAATCGCTTCCAGCGGATTCTTGCCTTCCCTGCGTTCCGCATCCAGCGCGAAGTCGATCATCATGATGGCGTTCTTCTTAACAATGCCGATCAGCAGAAGGATGCCGATCATGCCGATCACGTTCAGCTCATTCTTGCTGATCAGTAACGCCAGCAGCGCGCCGACGCCCGCCGAAGGCAGCGTCGAAAGAATCGTGATGGGATGAATATAGCTCTCGTAGAGAACGCCCAGCACGATGTAGACGGTCACTAGGGCCGCCAGAATCAACAGCGGCTCGCTCGAGAGCGAATCCTGGAAGGCGGCCGCCGTTCCCTGAAAACTGGCATGAATCGTGCCGGGAAAACTGATCGAACGCTCGGCCGCGTCGATCACCTCGGTCGCCTGTCCTAGAGAGACTCCGGCGCAAGATTGAACGATAATGTCACCGACGGATATTGTCCCTGGTGGTGCAACGGCGAGCGCCGTGTTCGATGGCCCAAAGTGCGTGAAGGTCGAAAGCGGCACCATCTGCCCGCCGGATGACCGCACGTAGATCGCCTGCAAGGCGTCAGGACTCTTCTGAAACTGCGGCGCCACTTCCATCACCACGTGATACTGGTTCAGCGGCCGGTACATGGTGGAAACCTGCCGCTGTCCGAAGGCGTCGTAGAGCGCGTTGTCGATATCGGCCGCCGCAATTCCCAGGCGCGACGCCGTGTCACGATCGATGACCACGCTCGATTCCAGACCCTTATTCTGCTGATCGGTATTGACGTCGCGCAATTCCGGCAGGGTGCGCAGCTTGGCCAGCAGCTTCGGCGCCCATTCGTTCAACTCGGTCAGATCTTCGCCTTGCAGCGTGTATTGATACTGCGCCTGGCTCTGGCGTCCGCCGATGGTCAAATCCTGCGCGCTCTGCATGTAGAGAGTCGCGCCGGGAACCACCGCCAGCTTGCGCGCGCAGGCGTGCAATCACCTGGTCGGCGGAGATCTTCCTCACGTTCAGAGGCTTCAAGGTGATGAACATGCGGCCCTGGTTCATCGCCGTGTTGCCGCCGGCAAAGCCCATGACGTTCTCGACCGCGGGATCCTTCATGACGATGTCGACGTACTGCACCATCTTGGCGCGCATCGCCCCGAATGAGATATCCTGCGCCGCCTGCACCGACCCCGATCAATCGCCCTGTATCCTGCTGCGGGAAAAATCCTTTGGGCACGATCGATGTAAAGATAGACGCTCAACGCCGCTGTCAGCAGCGTGATGCAGAGAGTGACGAACTGGTAGCCGCAGCACCCATTCCAGACCGCACGCGGTAAACGCGCAGAACTGCCGTCAAAGACGCGCTCGTTCGCACGGTAGAACCATCCATGCTTTTCTTCGCTGAGCGGCTTGAGAAGCTTGGCGCACATCGTCGGCGTGGTGGTAAGCGACACGATGAGCGACACGCCGATCGCAATGCTCAGGGTCACCGCGAATTCGCGGAACAACCGTCCGACAATGCCTCCCATCAACAGAATCGGGATGAACACCGCGACCAGCGAAGTGCTCATCGAGAGCACGGTGAAACCGATCTCGCGCGCGCCCACGTACGCTGCCTGCATCGGTCCCACGCCCTTTTCCAGATAACGGGTGATGTTCTCGAGCACCACGATGGCATCGTCCACCACGAAGCCGGTGGAAATCGCCAGCGCCATCAGCGAAAGATTATCGAGGCTGTACCCGAGCAGATACATCACGCCGAACGTGCCGATCAGCGACAGGGGCACGGCCACGCTGGGAATGATGGTGGCGCGGACCGTTCGCAGAAACAGAAAAACGACGAAAATCACCAGAATGATCGAGAGCAGGATGGTGACTTCGATGTCGTGCACCGAGGCACGGATCGTGACCGTGCGGTCAAGAATAATGGCCAGGTGGATCGCTGGAGAAATCGACGCCTGCAACCGCGGCATCTCCGCCCGAATGCGATCGACGGTGTCGATAATGTTCGCGCCCGGTTGCCGGAAAACGATAATCAGAACCGCCGGCTTTCCGTTGGCCAAGCCGACATTGTGAATGTCTTCGACCGAGTCCTGCACGTCGGCGACATCTCCCAACCGGACCGCCGCTCCGTTCTGAGTGTTGTAGGCGACAATGACGTCTGTGATATTGGTCGGCCTGCATCAACTGATCGTTGGCCGTGAGCGTCCAGGCGTCCACGTCGTCGGCGAGTTGTCCCTTGGGACGATTCGCATTGGCGGAACCTAGCGCGGTCCGCACCGTATCGAGTCCGACGCCCAGTTTGTTCAGCTGCATCGGATTCACTTCCGCGCGCACCGCCGGCCTTGCGCCGCCGCCAACAAACACCTGCCCCACGCCATTGATCTGCGCGATCTTCTGCCCCAGGATCGAGTCGGCCGCGTCGTACATTTTCGGCAGTGTGACCGTGTCGGAGGTCAACGCCAGAATCACGATCGGCGCGTCCGCCGGATTCACCTTGCGATAGGTCGGATTGCCGGGCAGGTAGGACGGCAACTGGCTTCGCGCCGCGTTGATCGCCGCTTGCACGTCGCGTCCCGCGGCATCGATGTTGCGCGTCAGATCGAACTGCAACACGATGCTCGTCGATCCCAGCTGGCTGGTCGACGTCATCTGGTTCACGCCGGCGATGCGTCCGAACTGACGCTCCAGCGGCGTCGCCACCGCCGACGCCATGGTCTCCGGACTCGCTCCCGGAAGTCCGGCCGACACTTGAATGACGGGAAATTCCACCTGCGGCAGAGGAGCGACCGGCAGAAAATTAAACGCCAGGATGCCCGACATCAGCAATGCCAATGTCAGCAGCGACGTTCCGATCGGACGTTTAATGAAGGGAGCCGAAATATTCATGCTCAGTCTCCCGCCGACGGCTCTTCGATACGGATTGCCGATGGAGTAAGCGCTCAAACCGGTGAGCGAGCCGGTCAAACCACAGGTAGACGACCGGAGTGGTGAACAGCGTCAGTAACTGGCTGACCAGAAGTCCGCCGACAATCGTGATGCCCAACGGATGACGCAATTCCGAACCCGTGCCCCGACCCAGGGCCAGCGGCAGACCGCCGAGCAGCGCCGCCATGGTCGTCATCATGATCGGGCGGAAACGCAGCAAACATGCCTGGAAGATGGCTTCCTCGGGAGGCTTCTTCTCCACGCGCTCCGCTTCGAGCGCGAAGTCGATCATCATGATGGCGTTCTTCTTCACGATGCCGATCAGCAGAATGATGCCGATCAGTCCCACCACGCCGAGATCGTTTCCAGTAATCAGCAGCGCCAGGATCGCGCCCACACCGGCCGAAGGCAGCGTCGACAGAATCGTGATGGGATGAATGTAGCTTTCGTACAACACGCCCGAGCACGATGTACACCGTGATGATCGCAGCCAGAATCAGCCACGGCTCGCGTCGAGAGCGAATTCTGGAAGGCTGCGGCCGTGCCCTGAAACGCGGTGTGAATGCTGAGGGGCATTCCAATCTCTTGTTCGGCCGCCGCGATCGCCTTGGTGGCATCGCCCAGCGATACGCCCGGCGCCAGATTGAACGACAAGGTCACCACCGGAAACTGCCCCTGGTGATTGATGGCCAGCGTCGCATTCTTGGTCTCGAAGTGCGAGAAGGCCGACAAAGGCACTTGCATTCCAGTACCCGATTTCACATAAAGATCTCTTCAGCGAGTCGGGATTCTGCTGGAACTGCGGATCCACCTCCAGCACGACGTGATATTGATTCAGCTGGGTGAAGATGGTCGACACCTGCCGCTGGCCGAATGCGTCGTAGAGCGTGTTATCGATCGCCGCCGGCAGAATTCCCAGCCGCGACGCGGTGTCACGATCAATGACCAGACTCGCCTGCAACCCATTGTTCTGCTGGTCGCTGGCGATATCCCGAATCTGCGGCAGAGTCTTCAGCTTGTCCACCAGCTTGGCTGACCAGGTCGCCAACTCCTTGGCGTCCGTGTCTTCCATCGTGTACTGGAACTGCGTCCGGCTGACGCGATCTTCGACCGTCAGATCCTGCACCGGCTGCATGTAGAGCGTGATGCCTTCGACCTTGGCCAACTCCGGTTGCAGGCGCCGGATGATGTCAGACGCCGTATCGCTTCTCTGATCCCGCGGTTTCAGGTTGATCTGAATGCGTCCGCTGTTCGGAGTGACGTTGGTTCCATCGACGCCGATGAATGAAGACAGGCTGGCGACGTCGCCGATCTTTTAAGATGATTGCACTGAGCGCCTGCTGACGCTGTGCCATCGCGGGGAAGGAAATATTCTCCGGCGCTTCCGAGATGCCGAGAATCACGCCCGTATCCTGCACCGGGAAGAAGCCCTTGGGAACGACGACGTAGAGGAATAGCGTCAGCACCAGGGTTCCGAGCGTCACCAGCAAGGTCGTGGTCTGGTGTCGCAGCACCACCTTCAGCATGCGGCCGTACCACGCGATCACGCCTTCATAGAAACGCTTCCGACTTGCGATAAAACCAGCTCTCTTTCGACGAATCTTTGGCCTTGAGCAGCTTGGCGCACATCATCGGCGTCAGGGTCAGTGACACCACCGCCGAAACCAGAATCGTGACTGCAAGCGTCACCGCGAATTCGCGGAACAGGCGGCCTACGATGTCCCCCATGAACAGCAGGGGGATCAGCACCGCGATCAGCGAAACGGTCAGCGAGACGATCGTGAAGCCAATTTGCCCGGAGCCTTTCAAGGCCGCATCCAGCGGCGAATCGCCCTCCTCCAGGAAACGATCGATGTTCTCGATCATGACGATGGCATCGTCCACCACGAATCCGGTGGAGATGGTCAGCGCCATCAGCGACAGATTGTTCAGGCTGTAGCCCAGCAGGTACATCACGCCGAACGTGCCGACCAGCGAGAGCGGCACGGCGACGCCCGGAATAATGGTGGCGTAAAAATTCCGCAGGAACAGGAAGATCACCATCACCACCAGCGCGACGGTGAGCATCAACTCAAACTGAACATCTTTGACCGACGCGCGAATCGTCTCGGTTCGATCGGTCAGAATCTGCACGTGTACCGCGGCCGGGCAGTGACGTCTTGCAACTGCGGCAGGAGCAGTTTCACCCGGTCCACCACGCTGATGATGTTCGCGCCCGGCTGTCGCTGGATGTTCACGATCACGGCAGGGGTTAGATTCATCCACGCTGCTTGTTTCGTATTCTCGATACCATCGGTAACGTTGGCTACATCGGAGAGGCGCACCGGAGACCCGTTGCGGTAGGCGATGACGATTGGCTTGTACTGATCCCCAGCGATCAGTTGGTCGTTCGCACCGATGGTGTACGATTGCCGCGGCCCGTCGAGCGTTCCCTTGGCTTGATCCACGTTCGCTGCGGCTAGCGCCGTGCGCACATCCTCCAAGCTCAATCCGTAAGACGCCAATTGCACGGGATTCGCCTGAATGCGAACCGCCGGTTTCTGGCCTCCACTGATCGAGACCAGGCCCACTCCGGGCAGCTGAGAAATCTTCTGCGCCAGCGCGGTATCGGCAAGATCCTCGACCTTCGAGAGCGCCAATGTATCCGAGGTCATCGCCAACGTAAGGATCGGCGAGTCCGCTGGATTGACCTTACTGTAGATAGGAGGATTTGGGAGATCCGACGGCAGATATGTGGTCGCCGCGTTGATCGCCGCCTGCACCTGCTGCTCCTCGACGTCGATGTTCTGATCGAGATTGAATTGCAGGGTGATGACCGAACTGCCAAACGAACTGGTCGAGGTCATCTGGCTCAGTCCGGGAACCTGCCCGAACTGCCGTCTCCAGTGGCGAAGTCACAGATGATGCCATTACGTCCGGGTCAGCGCCCGGATAAAACGTCACCACCTGAATCGTCGGGTAATCGACTTCCGGCAAGGCGGACACCGGAAGTTGGCGGTAGGCCACCAACCCCACCAGCAGCACTGCCACCATCAGTAGCGTCGTCGCTACTGGACGAAGAATGAAAAGCCGCGACGGACTCATGGCTGTCCTGAGGATTGGGCCGGTTTGCTGGAAGGCGTGCTGGCGCGCGGTTCTACTTTGCTGTTGGCCTGCAACTTGTCCTGGCCATCGGTCACTACCACATCGCCAGGAGCGATTCCGCTCGCAATCGCGGTGCGGTTGTTCTGAGTGATAGCGATGGTCACGTTGCGCACTTCCACCGTCTTGTCGGGCTTGACGACAAACACAAACGTACCTTGCGGCCCACGCTGAATCGCAGCCGCTGGGATAATGATGGCGTTCTTCTTCGTGTCGAGCAGCAATCGCGCGTTTACGAACTGGTTCGGCCAAAGCGCGTTATCCGTATTGGGGAAGATCGCTTTCAGACGCGCCGTGCCCGTGGTCTGATCGATCTGGTTATCGATCGTCAGCAACGTTCCACTCGCCAGTTTGGTCTGGTCGTCCCGGCTATAAGCGTCCACGGCTAGTTGCCCCTGGTGCATCCGCTGAGCGACTGCCTGCAGATTGTCCTCGGGAAGCGTGAAGATCACGGCAATCGGCTGCAATTGTGTAATCACGATCATGGGATTGGTGTCGGCGGCGTGCACAATGTTCCCGACATCCACCAGCCTCAGGCCAATGCGCCCATTCACAGGTGCCGTGATGTGGCAATACGTAAGTTGCAGCTTGGCATTGTCGACCGCCGATTGATCCGATCGGACAGCGCCTTCCAATTGGTCGACCAGCGCTTTCTGCGTGTCCACTTGTTGCTGCGACATCGCGCCCGAATCCTGCAGCAATCCCTTGAAACGTTCGTAGTTCAGTTGCGCGTCGCGAAGGGTGGCTTGATCTTTGAATAATTGCGCCTCGGCCATACTCAACTGCACTTGATACGGACGCGGATCGATGACGGCCAAGAGGTCGCCCTTCTTGACTGTCTCGCCTTCTTTGAAAGCCACCTGGACCAACTCGCCGTCCACGCGGCTCTTGATGTTGACCGTGTTAAATGCCGTGACCGATCCCAATCCCGATAGATAGACCGGCATATCCTTCTGCTCGGCCGTATACACAGAAACGGGCACCGCAGGCGGAGCACCGCCCGCACGGACGGTTGATTTGGTGTCGGAACTACCGCACCCCAGCCACGCACCACACACCGCGAGTAACACACCCACTAACAGCGTTCTCTTCATATCCACTCTTGTTGGACGTACAGACCCAGTCTTGGGTTCGATTGATCCATCACCCGCGTCAGGCAGGTCGCGGGAAGGCAAGGCACGGCGAATCGCTCCATTTTGGATGACAGTTCATCCCACCCGACCCCTAAACTTTACACTAAAAGCTTGCGGGATTCTTCGGGTGCGCGCAACAAGATTCGACAATCTTTACAATGATTTACAAACTTTGAATCATGCAGGGACTTCCTGACGCAGGGCCTCTTCGATCTCTGCGATCTCGCCACTCTTTAGCCGGAACTCCGCCGCTCCGATCACGCCGAAAACTTGCTCCGCGCTGCGCACCCCAACGATCGCGGCCGTGACCGCGGCGTTCGCCAAGGTCCACGCAATCGCAACCTCCCCCGCAGTGCGCCGGTACCGTTTTCCGATTTCCCGCAATAACTCAACCAGGCGGAGATTTCGCGAGAGTAATGGCTCCTGAAAATTGATGCTCTGCCGCCGCCAATCGTCGGATGCAAAATTCGCAATCCGCACCCGCGTCATCGCTCCTGACAACAAACCCGAGTACATCGGCGAATACACAATCACGCCGATGTGGTTCGCGGCTGCATACGGCAGTTCCTCTTTCTCGATTTCACGCGACAGAATGGAGTAGGGCGGCTGTAACGAATCAATGGCAGCAATCGCCTGCGCCCGCCGCATTTGGTCAGCGCTGAAATTGGAGACGCCGATATAGCGGACCTTGCCTTCCTCCTTCAAGCGCGCCAGTTCCGCCCAGCCCTCTTCAATGTCCTGATCTGGTTGCGGCCAGTGAATCTGGTAAAGGTCGATCGCATCAACTTTCAGACGGCGAAGACTGGCTTCGCACTCCCGGCGAATCGATTCGGCTTTCAGCGATCCACCGATTTCCCCTCGCTCATTCCAGACACGCTCACACTTGGTAAATACGTAGGGCCGGGGACTGCGCTGGTGGAGCGCGCGAGCCACTACCTCTTCGGAGTGGCCGAGTCCGTAGACTGCGGCCGTATCAATCCAGTTGATGCCCAAATCCAGGGCGGCCTGAATCGCGGCGATAGAGTCACTGTCATTTTGAGGGCCCCAACTCCATTGCCAACCTGCGCCGCCCATCGCCCATGCGCCCACACCGACGGGCGTGATTTTCATTTCTGTGTTGCCTAACCTGCGCGTCTCCATGTCTCCCTTTCCCGCTGGGTCGGGTGAACGAAAGCACTCTCCACAATGCCGACGTAAGGGGACTGCAACTCTCTTTCCAACTCCCAAGTGCAATCAAAGCATAGATATCTCTTTTAGAATCTGCAGTTACATTGCTGCGATCCCGGCAGGGGATCAACTGGAACTAACCATGTGTCGAATATTCGACATCCGATCGACACACGGATCATCTAAACTGTCGCAATCCATTTGGTCCGCCTCGGAGCTTGCATGTCTACGGCGCAAAAGACGACCGAACCCTCGCGGGACCAGTACCTTGCTTTGCTCGAAGTCACGGAATCCGTAGCGACCCACCGCAGCCTGACAGATCTGTTTCACGATTTAACCCGCCGTCTCCATCCCATTCTGAATTTCACTTACCTCGCGTTGGTGCTACCGGACCCGGAACAGAACGTAATGCGTTTGCGCACCCTGGAAGCCTCGGCCAGCGGGACGCTGAAGCCCGGCATGGAGTTCCCGATGCAAGACTCGCTCTCGGGAGAAGTTTGGAAAAATCAGACGCCGATCGTACTCAGCAATACCGAGCACGCCACCAGGTTCCCGCGAGCGATGAATTCCTTTCATGCCTACGGGGTGCACTCCGCAATCTGTGTCCCCCTCACCACTCCTCGCCGCCAACTGGGGACGCTGACGATTGGTGCAGCGGAACCAAACACCTATAACGAAGGCGATCTCGAAATTCCCAAGCGAGTTGCGGCGCAAGTGGCGATTGCGGTCGAGAATGCTCTGAATTACGAAGATGCCCAAGCCTTCCAGCAACAAGTTGTTCGCGAGCGCGACCGCCTGAAGTTGCTGCTCGCGGTCAACAACGCAGTCGTTTCCAATCTCGCGCTCTCGGAACTTTTTCGAGCGATTCCGACCAGCGTACGCAATGCCATGCAATGCGATGCGGCCTGCTTGTCTCTTCCCGAAGCGAATAAGCAACAACTGCGGGTGTATGGGCTCGACTTTCCTCATGGACGCGGCTTCCTGCGCGAGGAAATGATTCTTTCGATTGAAGGTTCCAGCCCCGGCACTGCGTTTCGCACCAGCAAGCCTCTGGTCTTTGACACCGCGCCGACCACGCTCAACGAGCTTGCGACGCAAGTCAACGCCGGCGAAGGATTTCAATCGGGATGCTTCATTCCCATCATTCGCCCGGGACGCACGCTTGGCGTGCTCCACCTGCTCGACCGCCGTCCCAATGCATTCAGTAAGGAGGATGTCGAGTTCCTGAGCCAAGTCTCCATCCAGGTAGCCATCGCACTCGAGAATGCCCTGGAATATCGCGAACTCAGCGAATCCAAGGAAAAATTGGTGGAGGAGCGCACCTATCTGGCGCGCGAGATTCGCAGCGAGCACGGCTTCGAGGAAATTCTGGGCAGAAGTCCTGCGCTGCAGCGCGTACTGCGGCAAGCGGAAACCGTTGCCCCTACCGGCAGCACAGTCCTTGTGCAGGGCGAGACTGGTACAGGAAAAGAGTTGGTTGCTCGCGCCATACACAACCTGAGTTCCAGGCAAGACAATATCTTCGTCAAGCTGAATTGCGCGGCCATCCCCCTCGGTTTGCTCGAAAGCGAGCTCTTCGGCCACGAGAAAGGCGCATTCACAGGGGCCATCGCGCGCAAGATCGGGCGCTTCGAGCTCGCGCATAAAGGAACTCTTTTCCTCGACGAAATTGGAGATATTCCTCCCGAACTCCAGCCCAAGTTGTTGCGCGTCTTGCAGGAACAGGAGTTCGAGAGATTGGGAAGCACGCGCTCGATTCACGTTGATGTGCGTCTGGTGGCCGCAACCAACCGCGATCTTGCCAAGATGGTCGAGGAGCGCGAATTTCGCGCCGATCTGTACTATCGCCTCAACGTGTTCCCCATCGTGATTCCGCCACTGCGCGAACGTCGCGAAGACATTCCCGTGCTCGCGAACTACTTCGCGTCGAAGTACGCGCAGGCCATGAACAAGCGCATTGAGAAAATCCCTCCGGAAGTGATTGAAGCGCTGCTGCGATATCCGTGGCCGGGGAATATTCGCGAACTGCAAAACTTCATCGAGCGTGCCGTGATTCTTTCGGACGGAAAAGTTCTGGAACCACCTCTCGGAGAACTGCGGCAACCTCTCGCGAACAAGAAATCAGGAAGAGGTCTGACCCTGGAAGCCGCTGAACGCGAGCATATCTCCGAAGCGTTGCAAGCCAGTGCATGGGTGATCGGGGGACCGGAAGGTGCCGCGCAACGGCTTGGGATTCCGCGCACCACGCTCATCTACAAAATGCGCCGCCTAGGCATTCCGCGACAACCCAACTAGGGTATCGGTAACCGTGTGGAATCTGTTTCGTCTACACGGGAATGGCAGGGGAGGGTTTGATGTCGAACGGTGTCGAACCATAGACACTACCATCGTCAACGCCAACTTGGGACCCAACCTCATTTGAATGCAAGGCATTTAATAACAAACAGATAGCTCGCTCCTTACTGGGGCGCCGAGATTGGTCCTGGTCGTGCTTTAGTTCTAGCGGATCGTTGTCTTCCTAAACGTGGGTAGTGTTTCTTGCATGCGGGAGTCCGGTGGGGCCCGCTGGGGTTGGTAAGGGGTTTCGGTTATGTGGATTGTAAGGCTTGCATTAAGGCGTCCTTATACCTTCGTGGTCGCTTCGCTGCTGATCCTGATTCTGGGTCCGATTGTGATTCTCCGGACTCCTACCGATGTTTTCCCGAATATCGATATTCCGGTCGTGAGCGTTCTCTGGAACTACACCGGGCTGAATCCGCAAGAGATGTCGGACCGCATCGTTTCGCAAACCGAGCGCTTCATGACGACGACGGTCGACGACATCTCGCACATTGAATCGCAGTCGTTGAACGGGATTGCGGTGGTCAAGGTTTTCTTTCAGCCTCATGCCAATGTCGAGAAAGGGATTGCGCAGCTGACCGCAATCTCACAAACCGCGTTGCGCAGTTTGCCACAGGGAACGTTTCCTCCTCTGATCATCAGTTACAGCGCCTCGAGCGTTCCAATCCTCCAGTTAGCGCTTTCGGGAAAAACCCTTTCGGAGCAGGAACTGAACGATCTGGGCCTGAACTTTATTCGTACCAAGATCGTGACGGTGCAAGGCGCGGCCGTCCCGTACCCATATGGCGGCAAACAGCGTCAAGTCCAAGTGGACCTCAACACCACTGCGCTGCAGGCTCGCGGCCTGTCGCCGTCGGACGTGGTGAACGCCATCAGCGCACAGAACCTGATTCTTCCCGCAGGCACTTCGAAAATCGGGCCGTTCGAATACCAGGTCGACCTCAACGGCAGCCCCAAAACAATCGCTGAACTGAACGATCTGCCGATCAAGACGGTTGGGACCAACACGATTTATATCCGCGATGTTGCCTGGGTAAGGGACGGCTTTCCTCCTCAGACGAATATCGTCCGCGTGAATGGGCAGCGCGCCTCATTGCTCACCGTTCAGAAGACCGGAAACGCTTCTACTCTCGATGTCATCGCCGGTATCAAGCAAATCCTGCCGGACATCCGAAAATCCGTTCCGCCCGATCTGAACATAGAACCGCTGGCTGATCAGTCCATCTTCGTGCGGGCCTCGATCAACGGCGTGCTGAAAGAGGCAACGATTGCCGCGTGTTTAACCGGGTTGATGATTCTGATCTTCCTGGGTAGCTGGCGTAGCACCGTGATTATCGCCGTCTCGATTCCTCTGGCGATTCTAACCTCCATCATCACCTTGAGTGCCTTGGGCGAAACCATCAACATCATGACGCTCGGCGGCCTGGCGCTGGCGGTCGGCATCCTCGTGGACGATGCGACCGTAGAAATCGAAAACATCAATCGCAACATTGCGCAGGGCAAGGAAATCGAGCAGGCGATTCTTGACGGCGCCGCTCAGATCGCAGTCCCGGCCTTCGTTTCCACGCTCGCCATTTGCATTGTGTTTGTACCGATGTTCTTTCTGTCCGGCGTAGCTCGCTATTTGTTCGTTCCGCTGGCAGAAGCCGTAGTGTTCGCCATGCTGGCGTCATACCTGCTTTCGCGAACCCTGGTCCCCACCATGGCGAAATATTTGCTGCGCGGGCACGAGCAAGAAGCCGGGCATCTGGGGTCCAGTCGCAATCCGCTGGTGCGCTGGCAGATGAAGTTCGAAGAGGCGTTCGAACGGTTTCGTGAGCGCTACCATGGCTGGCTCCAGAGCTGCCTGGGAAACCGCAAGCTGTTTTTGATCGCCTTTGTTGTCGTTTGTGCCGCTTCCATGGCTCTGATTGTGCCCTGGCTCGGGCAAGATTTTTTCCCGGCCGTGGATGCCGGACAGTTCAAGTTGCACCTGCGCGCGCGCACGGGCACTCGCATCGAGGAGACAGCGCGGCTGTGCGATCAGGTGGAACAATCCATTCGCGAGCAGATTCCGCCTGATCAGATTTCCAGCGTCATTGACAACATCGGCCTGCCTTACAGCAGCATCAATCTCTCATACAGTAACTCTGCGCCCATTGGGCCGGGCGACGCCGATATTCTGGTCAGCCTATCGGAGAAACATCGTCCCACCGCCGAGTACGTGCATGACCTGCGCCTGAAACTCGCTCAGGAGTTTCCGGGCGTGACCTTCGCGTTCTTGCCCGCCGATATCGTTAGTCAAATTCTGAACTTTGGCTTGCCGGCGCCGATCGACTTGCAGGTTCGCGGCTATAATCTGGCGGAGAATCGCGTGTTCGCTGACAAGCTCTTTGCCCAGGTGCGGCACGTTTCGGGCACCACGGACTTGCGCATTCAGCAGACGTTTGATCAACCTTACTTACACATCAATGTCGACCGCACCAGGGCGCAACAGGTCGGATACTCAGAGAAGGATGCCGCCCAGAATCTGCTGGTGTCCCTCAGCGGCAGTTTCCAAACGTCGCCAGCCTTCTGGCTGAACCCGAAAAACGGGGTCACCTACTCGATCGCAACGCAGACGCCACAGTATCGGCTCAACAGCCTGCAAGATCTGGAAAACATCCCGGTAAGTGGAACCAGTCCCAATGCCCCGCCGCAGATTTTCGCGGATTTGGCCACGTTCCGCCGCGGAGTTGGCATGGGTGTGATCTCGCACTACGACATTGCTCCCGTAATCGACATTTTCGGTGCAGTGCAGGGCCGGGATCTGGGCGGCGTGGCAGGCGACATCGATAAGATTATCAAACAACATGAGGCGGCCAACGATATGCCTCGTGGTACGGAACTTGTGATGCGCGGTCAGGTTGACACTATGCGGTCTTCGTACGTCGGCCTACTGGGCGGGTTAGCCTTCGCGATCCTGTTGGTCTATCTCTTAATCGTCGTGAACTTCCAGTCGTGGCTGGATCCGTTCATCATCATATCTGCACTGCCGGCAGCTTTGGCAGGGATTGCCTGGTTCCTATTCATAACCAAGACGACCCTAAGCGTGCCCGCACTAACTGGATCGATCATGTGCATGGGGGTGGCGACGGCGAACAGCATTCTGGTAGTGAGCTTCGCCAAGGAGCAGTTGGAAGAAGGCAAAGACGCAGTGGAAGCGGCACTGCAAGCGGGATTCACACGCTTCCGGCCAGTGCTGATGACAGCGTTGGCCATGATGATCGGCATGGTGCCGATGGCTTTAGGACTGGGCGAAGGCGGCGAGCAGAATGCGCCGTTGGGCCGCGCAGTCATCGGTGGTCTTATGTTCGCTACGGTCGCGACTTTGTTCTTCGTCCCGGTCTTTTTCAGCGTGTTGCATGGGATTCGGATGAGACGCGCGGAAGTTGAATCGGAAGGATAACCACCATCATCAGAGCTAGTTAATCGGGGAGTCATTCTTATGCGTGTGGAAGAGGAAGACAGCTTGGAAGGGCAGAACGCGGCGGAGGCCGTTCTCGCGGAGAAAAAGCCGGAGCCATCGAAACCAAAACGGCGATGGCTGTACGCGGTGCTGGCGATCGTAATCGCGGCGATCGTATATATCTCTGGCGTACTCCCGCGCGTGAAAGCCAGGGAGACGGCAAAGCGGGAAACCGAACAGTTGGCGATTCCTGCGGTCTCGGTGGTTCAGCCCAAAAAGACCGCACCGTCGCAAGAAGTTGTTCTGCCGGCGAATGTCCAGCCTTACATCAGCTCTCCTATCTTCGCCCGCACTAACGGATATTTGAAGCGCTGGTATGCGGATATCGGCGTGCACGTGAAAAAAGGCCAACTCCTCGCGGAAATTGAAACTCCCGAAGTCGACCAGCAGTTGCAGCAAGCGCGCGCGAACTTGTCGACTGCGGAAGCAAACCTGCACCTGGCGGAGATCACGTCGAACCGTTTTCAAGGCTTGCTGAAAAGCGATTCCGTGGCGCAGCAGGACACTGACAACGCCATAGGCGCTTACAACGCCGATAAAGCCGTAGTCGCAGCCGATCAAGCGAACGTCCGGCAACTCGAACAACTCCAAGGCTTCGAGAAAATCTACGCGCCCTTCGACGGAGTCATTACCGTTCGCAATACCGATATCGGAGCCCTGATCAACTCCGGAAGTGCAGGCGGCTCGCAGACAGCTTTGTTTCAGATTGCGCAGCCGGGAGTGTTGCGCGTATATGTCAACGTCCCCGAAGCTTATTCGCAGGCCGCCAAAGTCGGCTTGACCGCTGATCTTGTTCTGTCGGAATTCCCCGGTAAACGGTTCCAGGGAAAACTGGTGCGTACGGCCGAAGCAATCGATCCGGTCTCCCGTACCCTGCTCGTAGAAGTTGATGTCCCCAATCCGTCCGGCACTCTGCTGAGCGGGGCTTATGCAGAATTGCACCTGAAACTGCCCACCACGATTTCCACCTTCACCCTTCCGGTAAACACTCTGCTGTTCCGGCAGGAAGGTCTTCGAGTCGTCGTAGTGAAAGACGGCAAGCACGCGGAGTTGAGACAGATCACGCTGGGGCACGATTATGGCAATGAAGTTGAAGTGATCGCGGGACTCGACGGCAACGAATCGATCGTCGTGAATCCGCCGGATTCAATTGAAGCGGGACAGGAAATTAGGGTGATCGCTCCGGCCGCACCAACCGGCGCAGCGCAGGGAGGCACCGCGAACTGATGGTCGGCATGCGCAGCAGATTATGGTTGTCCTCGATAACGCTGATCGGGCTCGCCTTACTAAGTGGGTGCACAGTCGGCCCACACTATGCGCGGCCAACGGCGCCTGTACCTCCTACATACAAAGAAGAACCTCCCGGATGGAAGACGGCGCAGCCGAGCGATCAGATTGCCAAAGGCAAGTGGTGGGGGATTTATCAAGATCCCCAGCTGAATGCGCTCGAAGAGAAAGTCAACGTCTCGAACCAGACGTTGAAGGCGTCGGTGGCGCAATTCGAGCAAGCCCGCGCGATGGTTCGACAGTTCCGCGCAGATTATTACCCCACGGTGACTGCGGGGGCCTCGGGTTCGCGCAACCGTATTTCCCAGAATCGCGGCGTTTTTACCAGTCAGCCCGTCTACACCGACTTGCAGATTCCAGTCGTAGGCGTCTCCTACGAACCCGACCTTTTCGGACGCATTCGAAAAACGGTTGAGGAAGCCCGCTCCAACGCGCAGGCAAGCGCGGGCGATGTGGAGAATGTCAGCCTGAGCGTGCACGCTGAGTTGGCCGTCGATTACTTCCAGGTGCGAACACTCGACGCGGAGGAGCAGTTGCTCCGAGACACGGTTGATGCCTATCAGAAAGCACTTGAGCTGACGCAGAACCGGTACTCGGGCGGAGTCGCGTCCGGTGTGGACGTCGCACAAGCGCAAACAATTCTAGAGACCACTCGCGCGCAGATGATTGACCTGGACGTGGCGCGGGCACAGTTTGAGCACGCTGCGGCGGTGCTGGTGGGTGAGCCGGCATCGACGTTCAGCATTGCGTTTGCTCCCTGGAATGCGCCTCCGCCGGTGATTCCGGCGGGCGTTCCTTCGGATTTGATGGAGCGGCGTCCCGACGTCGCATCGGCAGAGCGGCGGGTGGCAGCAGCCAATGCGCAAATCGGAGTGGCCCGCTCAGGATATTTTCCGATATTCAATATTTTTGGGTCGGGCGGGTTTGAGAGCAGCACCATCACCAATCTGATCACCGGCCCCAGTGGCTTTCTTTCCGCAGGTGCATCGGCCGCGGTAACAGCATTTGATGTGGGCCGGCGCCGCGCCATCTCCGACGAGGCGAAGGCAGCCTATGACCAGAGCGTGGCCAATTATCGGCAAACGCTGCTGACATCCTTCCAGGAAGTCGAAGACAATCTCGCGGCCCTCCGCATTCTGGAGCAGGAAGCGAAGACCCAGCAGGATGCCGTTGCCGCCGCGCAACACTCTCTCGATTTATCGACCACTCGCTACAAAGGCGGCGTAACAACGTATCTGGAAGTCACCACGGCGCAGGAACTCGCGCTGTCGGATGAGCGCGTAGCGGTGGAAATCCTGTCCCGGCGAATGACGGCAAGTGTGCAACTCATTCAGGCTCTCGGCGGGGGATGGGATGCATCGAGCCTGAACAAAATCCAGATGACATCGACCCAGCCCCCGCAGGCGACGCCGACGCAAACCGCTGCCCGGCCTTAAGGTCCTCACATTCCGCTCGTGGCAGTTGAAAAGGCGTTTACGTAACTTTACTCTGATTTACAACCTCTTTACCCTAGCCCTCGCCTGTGCGTGTTCAATTAAGAGTTATGGCAAACTAGATGATCTCAGAAGATTTCCTCGCGGTTATCTTCCCAGGAAGAGATTTGTGCGCCCTTCTCAATATTTCGGCTACCTTGCAAGTGATTCTCGGATGACGTTTTCATGAGGTCACTTTCGTCGTTCGCAGTTTTCCTGATGCTTCTCGTTTTCTCCGGCGCTTCGTCCGGGCAGACGGCTCCTGCTCAGAACCTGCCTATCCGCGGATTTGTGAAGTCCGGAGGTACTCCGATCCCCGGAGCCAAGGTCACGGCGACGGATCCCGTCAGCGGAAATAAAATCACCGGCTGGACCGATCTCGACGGCAGTTATGCATTGCAGGTTCCGGCGGCGGGTCACTACCCGCTGACCGTCGAAATGCCCGCCTTCGCGCCGCTCACCCATGATGTCTTCGTCGACGCCACGGGCGGACAGGGAAACTTCGATCTGGTCTTGATCTCACGCAGCCAGCAGACGCCCGCGCCGGATACGAGAAGACTGGCAGGCAATGGCGCCGGCGGGGGGCGCGGTTTTCAGAGCCTCGGAGTACTCCAGGCACAAGCGGGCATGGATGCATCGGGCGGAGGTTCGAACGATCAGATTGTTCCGCAAGGAATGCCGATTCCCGGAGTCGCTCCCGACACTGCAACCGAATCGATCGCCGTCTCGGGCAACAATTCCAGCCCAAACATGTTCGGCTTGAGCGGCAATGAACTGCAGCAACGCATGCAGCAGTATCGCGACCAGCAGGGTGCAGGAGGCGGATCTCTGGCCGGGGCGCCGAATTCCGTAGCGCCTGCGGGCGGAGGGGCGGCGTTCGGCGCTCCGCCCGGCGGAGGAGGCCCAGGAAGTGGCGGTGGATTTTTGTTCGGGGGAGGAAGAGGACGGCTGGACATCAATCGTCCGCATGGGAGTGTTTACTATAGCGTCGGCGACGACGCGTTGAACGCTTCGCCTTACTCATTGACTGGGCAGCCAACGACCAAGCCGGGATATCTGCAGCAGAAATTCGGCGCGTCGCTTGGCGGACCGCTGAACATCCCGAAAATTTACAAAGGCGGCACGAAAACATTCTTCTTCGTGAATTACAACGGTTCGCGCTCAAACAATCCGTATGACGCATTTTCGACGGTGCCCACGCAACTCGAGCGTACGGGAGATTTCTCGCAGACGTTCTACCCATCCACGACGGCCCCTGTGCAGCTTTTCGGTCCGGGCACCAGCGGCGGCAATCAGGTGACCACGATCAGTCCGACCGCACAGGCTTTGCTGAAATACATTCCGCTGCCCAGTCTTCCGGGCACGGTGCAGAACTTTCATTTCGTCACTTCAGCCACCAGTAATCTCGACGATCTGAATGCGCGGGTGGTGCATAGCTTTGGCAATACTTCGATGGGGCCGCGGCGGCGCGGGCCGCAGAACAACATCAACGTAGGATTCCATTATCACAGCACGGAAACCGGCTTGACCAATCCGTTCCCATCCGTTGGCGGAAACACATCGGTGCGAAGCTTTGACATTCCCATCGGCTATACGAGAAGCATCGGTAAACTCATTAATTCCTTCCGCATCGACTTCAACCGCAACCGTGTGTCGACGCAGAATCTCTACGCGTTCAATACCAATGTCGCGGGCCTGGCGGGAATCACGGGAATTTCCACCAATCCGTTCGACTGGGGCTTGCCGAATCTGTCATTCACGAATTTCGGGGGCATTCAGGATACGAATCCGCTCTTACAACGAAATCAGACCTGGACCTTCTCCGACTCGCTCATCTTGAACCGCGGCAAACACACCTGGCGCTGGGGTGGCGATTTCCGGCGTGTCGAACTGAATACGGAGACCGACGGAGTCTCGCGTGGTAGCTTCATCTTCACCGGACTCAATACCGCAAATGTCGTCGGTGGAGTGGCAGCGCCTAATACCGGATTCGATCTTGCCGACTTCCTGCTCGGATTGCCACAGCAAAACTCGGTGCAGTTCGGTGACAACAATTACCACTTCCGCGGCAATTCATGGGATCTGTTCGTTCAGGATGAATGGAAGATCCGCGGCAACCTGACCCTGAATCTGGGCTTGCGGTACGAGTACGTGTCTCCGTTCTCGGAGGTCAACGACCGCATTGCGAATCTCGCGTTGAATCCGAGTTTCACGACGGCGACGCCTGTATTGCCCGGACAGGATGGATTCCCGACCACGCTGGTTCGTCCCGATCGAAATAACTTCGCGCCTCGTCTAGGAATCGCATGGAAAGCGCTTCCGAAAACGGTATTCCGCGCGGGATACGGAATCAACTACAACACGACGGCGTTATCAGGAATCGTCCAACAGTTGGGATTTCAGCCTCCGTTCTCGGTGACCCAGACGAATGTACAGAACCCTGGGACATCCCCGCTCAGTTTTGGATTCAGCGATGTGCTGCCGCCGAATCTGGTGACGAATAGCTATGCCGCGGATCCAAACTATCGGCTCGGATATTTGCAGATCTGGAATTTCGATGTGCAGCAGGAAATTACGCCAACATTGCTTTTGAACCTTGATTACACCGGCACGAAGGGCACACGCCTCGATATTGAAGACGCGCCCAACAGCACGCTCAGCGGGACGCGCATTCCCAATGTTCAGGCCTTTCTTTTGCAGGACTCGTTGGCAAGTTCCACGGCGCAGGCGGGCTCGGTACGCTTGCGAAAAAGGCTGCAGCATGGCGTCTCGGTGGGAGGCACCTACACGTGGTCGAAGTCGATTGATAACGCTTCCACCATTGGCGGCGGGACTTCCATCCCCGCGCAGAATGCTTTCGATCTGGCGGCAGAGCGCGGGCTCTCAAGCTTCGACCAGCGCAACAGGTTTACCGGCGACTATGTGATTGAACTGCCGTTCGGCCAGGATAAGCCCTGGCTGGCGCAGCCCGGGGTTTTGCGCGATCTGTTCGGCAACTGGCAATGGAGCGGTGATTGGACGGTCGCGTCGGGCCTTCCTTTTAGCCCGCGGATTCTGGGCAACATCGAAAACGTGAGCGGAGGCATCAACGGCACTCTACGCGCGCAAGCGACCGGCCTGCCAGTCACGGTGCCGGACCCGTCGGTCAATCAATGGTTCAACACGGCCGCGTTTACAACGCCTCCCGCCGGCGTATTCGGAGATGCGCGGCGCAACAGTATCGAAGGACCTGGAACCCTTCTGGTGGATATGGCGATCACCAAGGTGGTTCCGCTGAAAGAGAATCGGACGTTGGAATTTCGAGCGTCAGCTTCGAATGTATTCAACCGGCCGCAGTTTACGACGATCGACACCATTGTGACTTCCCCGTCCTACGGCAGAGTCACGGCGGTCGGCGCGATGCGAACCATTTTGCTGACGGCTCGGTTCCGCTTCTAGGGAGCGCGTATGAATGCCAACTTCAAAACGGCTCATTGGTGCCAAAGAGCACTCGCTCTCGGGCTGGTAATCGCATTGCTTTGCCCGGTCCTTCCTTCGCAGGACGCCTCTACGGGATACGTCTTTCGGTCGCAGACGGAAATCGTCCTGGTGAATGTCACTGCTCATGACAAGAACGGGACCCTGGTCCGGGACCTGAGGCGGGAGGACTTCACAGTTCTCGAAGACAACAAGCCGCAGCAAGTTGCGTCATTCGATCTGGAGAACACCGACGCCATGGCGGCGGTCGACAACTCGCAGGTTGAATTATTGGGAAGCCCGTCAAAGGCACCGAAAGCGCCCGCTCCGACTTCGGCGCCCACGCCTAACCCCGCATTCAAAGATCGACGGTTGATGATCTTCTTCTTCGATCTCACCTCGATGGAGCCGGATGAAACCGAGCGCGCCGTGACCTCGGCGCAAAACTACGTGGATAAGCAGATGGCTCCGGCCGACCTGGTGGCCATCGTGTCATTGGGCAATTCGCTGAGCATCAATCAGGATTTCACCTCCGACAAGACTCTGCTGACGAAAGCCTTGACCGCCTTAAATCCCAGCGCTGGCCAAGGATTCGCGGAAGGAACCACCGGCACCACCGAGGGCACAGCCGATTCGGCGAATTCCTTCACCGCCGATGACACCGAGTACAACATCTTCAATACCGACCGCCGCCTTGAGGCTCTGCGGTCGCTGGCCGATCAACTGGCGAAGGTGGATCAGAAGAAATCGCTGATCTATTTCTCCAGTGGAATGGACCGGACCGGTATCGAAAATCAGTCGGAGCTGCGATCAGCGATCAATGCTGCGGTGCGTGCGAATTTATCGATCTACACGACCGATAGCCGGGGATTGCAAGCCATCGTCCCCGGAGGCGAAGCGCAAAGCGCCAGCTTGCGAGGAACGTCTCCCTACTCCGGACAAGCGCAGCTGAATTCGTACAATTCCAACTTCACCACACAGGAAACGCTGGTTACGCTGGCAGGCGATACCGGAGGACGCGCATTCCTCGACACCAACGACTTCAGCCAGCTCTTCAAAGGCGTGCAGCAGGATACTTCGAGCTACTACATTCTCGGGTACCACAGCAACAACGCTGCGCGCGATGGTCGCTACCGGAAAATCACGGTTCGTGTGAATCGCCCGGGCATCAAGCTCGATTTCCGCCGCGGCTACTACGCTCCCGCTGATTTCAAGCATTCCACACAAGACGATCGCGAATCTCAGTTGGAGCAGGAACTCTCTTCCGACCTTCCGACCACCGATCTGCCTGTCTATCTTTCGACCGGATATTTCCGCCTGGGAGACAACCGTTTCTACGTGCCCGTTTCTCTGGTGGTGCCGGGCAAGGAGATTCCGTTTACTCGCAAGAGTGACCAGGACAAAGCGACTCTCGATGTGTTGGGAGTGGTACTCGATCCGGGCAAGCACCCCGTCGGCCAGATTCGAGATACCGTCAAACTATCTTTGAACACGTCAGAACTGGTGCAACGCAAGAATGTGCAGTACGGCAATGGATTCGTGTTGCCGCCGGGCAGCTATCATCTGAAGTTCGTGGTCCGCGAGAACGAAACCGGGCGGATCGGATCGTTCGAAACTGATCTGACGATTCCCGATCTCAAGACGCAGCCACTGAAAATGAGTTCCGTGATTCTCGCCAGCCAGTTGCAGGCTGCGGGGAAAGCGAAGACCGAGAATCCGCTTGTGCGCGACGGCTCAGAGGTGATTCCGAGCGTGACCCACGTTTTCTCAAGCGGGCAACATCTCTACCTTTATTACGAGGTCTATGACCCCGCCCACTCTGCGGGCACTGCAGGCATTAAGCCGGGAATCCGCGTACTGACCAACGTTGCGTTCTTTATCGGAAAGAATCAGGCTTATGAAACGCCGCTGGTCGAGACTACGCAATTGAATGCGCCTGACCGCAAAGCCGCAGTGTTTCAACTCGACGTCCCATTGTCACAATTGAAGCCCGGCTTCTATACTTGCCAGGTCAATGTAATCGATGATGCCGCCGGGCATTTCCGGTTTCCGCGCTTGGCCATGCTGGTTCGGCAATAGAGAGACCAACTTTTGACTTGGTCCGGGGTTTACAAGTCTTTACAAAAAATCTGGGGTCCCGGCAACTCCGAGCGTTATAACTGGCATCAGCGTTTTTGTATCCATCAAAATTTTTTTCTTTGAGAGGCGTCGCGAATGAAGCGCTCCTGGACAATGTTGTCGTTGTGTGCGGTGGTGTTGCTGGTCGCAGTCGGGTTGCTGACTGTCGGGTGTGGCGGAGGCGGAAACTCCAAGATTCGTTTTATCAATGCATCGCCGAACGCTCCGGCGTTCAACGTACTGATTGACGGAAAAACCGTAATCAACGGCCTCGGCTTCGGCTTTAGTACTGCCTACATGACAGTCAGTTCCGGGTCTCGCCTGCTGCAATTCCAACCCGTTGGCACCACCAACAACACTCTAATGCCCACCGTAAACATCGCTGGAGGAACAAACAATACCTACATCCTGGAAGGTTTCTTGAACAACATCAAAGGCGTCCAATACGTGGATAACCAGACCGCCCCGGCTTCAGGCAATGCGCAGGTGCGCATTATTAACGCGGCCGCGAGCGTAGGCGCTACAGACATCTACCTGGTTCCGAGCGGCACCGATCCAACGAGTGTGCCGGCAACCGCCTCGAATGTTCAATTGGGTGGTGCCACGTCCTACATCACCGAGACGGCCGGCCCCTACGTGATTTTCTTCACGCAGCCGGGCTTCCCCAACAACATCTTCATCGACAGCGGAACGCTGACTTTCAATTCGCTGCAGAATCGCACCGTGGTTGGGTTATCGAATCCGCAAGGTGGATTTTCTTCGATCACTCTTGCCGACCTGAACTAGACATTCGCGCAGGTCGGTTACTACCGATTCGGTTCCGGCCTGCGCGAAAAGCCCACGCAAGCTGACATCCAGAAAGAACTCGCTCGCATTCAACAGTTCCCTATTTCGAGGGAACCTCGTTGAGATGCCCCGCCATCACGATATCGATCGACACTTCCTTGCCTACACGCAACATAAGAGTGCTCGGATTCTTCATTCCCCATTCCACGTAGGGAACCACAAAATGGAATTTCGCGCTGACTTGGTCCCCGTTCATCGCAAGGGGAACCGACAAGGTGAGAGAATGATCGGTGCCATGAATGCGAAAGGTTCCTTGAATTTGCAGGTTAGAGCCCGACGCGATCTTTCCGACAACTTTCGACGGTGAAAAACTGATCTCAGGATATTTGTCGCTTTCGAGTACTTCCTTATGCATCTTGTGATCGCGGCTGTCGTTGCCGCTTTCCGCGGTGGTCGCGTCTACCTCGATCTTCCCACTCGCCGTTCCGGACTGAGGATCAAAACGAATGGTGCCGCCCTTCGCCTTGAAAGACCCGTGAACGGAATGCAGGGTCGCGTCGAGCGTGAAATTGACGGTCGTCTTTGCGGGATCCAGCTCGAATACATCTTCCTGCCCGAATGAGGGAGTTGCGAAACTGATAAAGATTAGGGCGGCAAGTCCGGCACGCATCCTTAGTGTTCCCATAACCATTTTCATGGAAGTCAACAATTCAGGCGGTAAGCATATGCCAGCCGAGCACTGTAGTTCCACGCAAGCCCATCGCAAGCGGAGACGCACCCCCGGCATGAATCGCAAGCATGCGGCTGAATAAGTCTGGACGTCGTGACAGAGCGCTTAGAGCGCGACGGCGCAAGCCCTCTTGTCGGTCCATCAGCAACATCAGATCTGCCATGATCATTGGAAGACCCATAATCTTTCGATGAGCTTTTTGATAGAGCGACAGGTCGTTCTCGCGCAGTGCTTTCTCCAGCGCCAAAGCCTGGCGAAAGGCGAGTGACATTCCTTCCCCGGTGACCGAATCCACGCTGCCTGATGCTTCTCCAATCAGCGCGCACGAACCGCGCACGACGGACTTAAGCCGGAAGCTTGCAGAAAAGGCTCCCTGTTCGCGGCTGGAAGACGCTGCATTGCGAAGGGCAGTCGGCACCGAAGGACAAGCGGAGATGGCATCAGCCACACGGAACTCGCGGTCATGGGTAACCAGCGCAACGCAAATTTCCTTGTCGGAAACTGGCGTGATATAGAGCTGTCCCCTGGCCGTCCAATGAACTTCCACGAATTTAGACCACGGTTCGACAGCGAAATGCCGTCGGAATCCGTACCGAATCTTTTTCTGCGAGATTTGCTCGAGACCGGTCCATGCGCGCGTCCGTGAATTCATGCCGTCCGCACCCACGATCCAACGGCACGAGATCTCCCGGCCGTCCATCTGCACTCCATTCTTTGTCAGACCCGTCACGCGGCTTCCCCAATGCATCGAGACACCCGATCGCGAAGCATGTTCCACCATCAATGGATGCAGCACTGTCCGTCGAACACCGGCACCGTGTCCCTTTTGAAAATATGCTTCTGCCGAATTCTCTGAATCGAGGAATCGAATGCCTTGAAAAACGGATGTGCTTTGCGGCGGCAGAGTGACGCCCAACTCGGCGAGCGCGGCAAGACCATCGGGCATTATGCCTTCGCCGCAGGCTTTATCGATCGGGGGCCTGGCCGAGTCCGCGAGTATGACGGAAAATCCGGCACGGCACGCAGCAATCCCCGCGGCAAGCCCCGCAGGGCCTCCCCCTATGATGAAAACATCGGTATGAGTCATCGAAACTCGCGTCCCCCACTACCAGCGCAGTAGAACCAATTCTGAGCAGAATCCTGGTCCCATTGCGCCCAACACGCTCAAGGAACCGTGCTGGGGACGCCGCTTGGTCATGAACTCTTCAAGCACTACGAGGACAGACGCTGAAGAAAGATTCCCTACTTTGCTAAGGCTCTCCCAGGATGCGTCCAACGCATCTTCGGGAAGTTCCAGAGCCGCCGTAATCGCTTCCAACACTTTTGGACCGCCGGTGTGCATGATCCAGGTTCCGATGTCGCTCCGGCTCAAGTCGTGATCCGCGAGAAACTCATCGATGTCCGCCGCCAGGTGCTCGTGCACCATCTTCGGAACATCGGGGGATAAAACAATTCGGAACCCATTCTCGGAAATATCCCAGCCCATCACTCCCTCGGTGCCGGGATAAAAATTCGATCGAGTCGCTAAAACCGCGGGACCGGTGTGCTCCCGATCACTCCCACTGACTAACACCGCAGCAGCGCCGTCGCCGAACAAACCCGAGGAAATCAGATTGGCCACAGACACGTCGTCGCGCTGCCAGGTGAGAGAACAAAGCTCTACCGATACCAGGGCCGCCACCTGATCGGGAAAAGCCCGCACATAATCGGAGGCTCGCGCGATGCCCGCTGCGCCTGCGACGCACCCTAATCCGAAAATCGGAATGCGCTTGATGCGCGTGGGAAGCCCCATCAAATTGATGAGGCGAGCTTCAATCGAAGGACTTGCGACTCCGGTGACCGAAGTGAAGAAGATCGCGCCCAAGTCCTCGAGCGCAAATCCTGATTGATTCAATGCTCTACACAGCGATTTCTCGCCAAGATCCTGCGCTGCTTCGATCCAGGTATTGTTGGCCTGACCCCAGGTGGTCAGATCCTGGTAGGCGGGGATCGGCAACGTAAGATGCCGGCTTTTCACACCCACATTTGAATGCAGACGATCGATTACCTCGGGGCGATCAAGTTTGCCCGCCCATTGGTGTTTCAGCGCAGCGGAAATCTCTTCCTGGCTGTAATAATTCGGAGGAAACGCAGTACCTACACCCGCAATTCTCATGTGTTTATGACAGAACGCCCTTTCGCAAGGAATTTCAACTTCCTTCTATTTGCAACTTCTATTTGCAATCCTGGCTTGAATCGCCCGCGAACACCTTGCGGAAGAGACATTCGTCCCTTAAGAAGATGCCGAACCCCAGTATAAAGTTACCCTAATCCAGGAAATTGTAGACATTTTTAAAATGTCATATTTCCTGACCTTAGGGTCCACTCCCACCAATCGCCGCTCATGTTAGCCTACAGTGTTTTCCGATCTTATGCTTGCCAATCATCCTACGCCTTCTATTGATCTGCAGGCTGCCGCTAAGCAAGTCATGCAGGCTCGCGGATTTCAACCCGGCTTTCCTTCCGACGCCCAGCAACAATTGTCTCAGATTCAGGCTCACCCGCCCCAGGCAGTCCCGGGCAACGGCGTCCGCGACTTGCGCGACCTGCTCTGGTCATCCATCGATAATGATACCTCCAGAGATCTCGATCAGATCGAGGTGGCCCAAAGCCTATCTGACGGCACGATCAAGGTCCTCATCGGGATCGCCGACGTGGACGTGTTCGTCCCAAAGCATACGCCGATTGATGCTTACGCGGCGCAGCAAACTACAACGGTTTACACGGGCATTCGCAATTTCTCTATGCTGCCCGAGGCGCTTTCGACCGGACTCTCCTCCCTGCTCGAGAGTCAGGATCGTCTAAGCATCGTGATTGAATTTCTCGTCGAGAACGGACAGGTGCAATCGAGCGACATCTACCGCGCGCTCGTCCGCAACAAAGCGCAGCTCACTTATAACGCGATAGGAGACTGGGTTGCCGGGACCGCACCCATGCCGCCAAAAGTCGCTGCCTCACCCGATTTGCAAGCACAACTCAAACTGCAGAATCAGGTTGCCCAGGCGCTAAGAAGTGAACGATTCCGCCGCGGTGCGCTCAACATCGATACCATCGAAGTTCGTCCGGTTCTTCTCAACGATAAGGTTGTCGATGTCGCCCGTCAGGAGAAAAATCCCGCGACCGATCTCATCGAAGATTTCATGATTGCCGCCAATGGCGTGGTCGCGCGCATGGCTGAAACCAAGAAGATCTCATCGATCCGACGAATCGTGAAAGTCCCCGAGCGCTGGGACAGAATCGTCGCTCTGGCAGCAGAGACTGGCGACAAGCTTCCGAGCGATCCTGATTCGAAAGCGTTGAATGATTTTCTGCTGAAGCGCAGATCGATCGACCCAGATCGTTTTGCGGATCTTTCGCTGGCGGTGATCAAACTGATGGGCCCGGGCGAATATGTCCTCGAACGCCCCGGCGATCCAGAGCAAGGCCATTTCGGTTTAGCTGTCCAGGATTACACTCACTCCACCGCACCCAACCGGCGCTTCGCTGATCTGGTGACCCAGCGCATCATTAAAGCCACGCTCGACAATCAAGCTCCGCCCTATCCTGACAGCGAGCTTGCGGGAATCGCGAACAACTGCACTTTGAAAGAGGATGCCGCGCGGAAGGTGGAGCGCGACATGTCGAAGCGTATCGCCGCAGTGGCAATGAGCAACCGGATCGGCCAAACTTTCGATGCAGTAGTCACTGGGGCCGCGCCCAAAGGCACGTTTGTGCGCGTGCTGCAACCGCACGTAGAGGGTCTACTGGCACAGGGAGCTCAGGGAACCGATGTAGGAGACAAGCTGCGAGTGAAGCTGATCAGGACCGATCCGCAGCACGGCTACATCGACTTCGCTCGTGCATGAACTGGGCGCGAACTATACCCGCCCAAGGTGCAGCGCGAACCACTTGCATTCATCAAACCAGGTGCGCTCGAGTTTGAATCCTGCCTCGGACAGCATATCGTGCACCATCGCCAACGTGTACTTGTAGCTGTTCTCGGTGTGAATGCGTTCTCCCGCATGAATTCGTACGGTCAACTGTAAGAGGTGCAGAGTCACCATTTGTGTTCGCAGGCTTTCCAGATAAATTTCCATGCGCGAGCGAATCGGATTCCAAAGCGCCACATGGCGGAAGGAATCCAAATCAAAGTCGGCTTGCAGATCGCGATTCAATCGACGCAAAACGTTCTTGTTGAACTCTGCCGTGACTCCCTGAGAGTCGTCGTAGGCAGGAACCAGAATGGAAGGATCTTTCACCATATCGGTTCCCAGCAGAAGCGCGTCTCCGGGTGCCAACTCGCGGCGAACCTGGCTCAGCATCTTCACCGCGGATTCCGGATCGAAGTTCCCAATGCTCGATCCGAGATAGAGCACCAGCTTCCGTCCCCGAATATCGCGGAGGAAACCGAACCCTTCCCCGAAATCGGCAATCACGGGCTTCACCGCGACAGTCGGACACTGCGCGGAAACTCGCTCCCGTGCCTCGCTCAGCGCGGCAGGAGAAATATCGACCGGAAAAAATCCCACGCGCATCTGGCGCCGCGCCAGCGCGTGTAAGAGCGTGCAGGTTTTGGCTGCCGTGCCAGCGCCCAGTTCGACCACCGTCACGTTCTGTCCCGCCGCCGTCACCATCTCCGCCGCGTGCTCCTGCAGAATAGCAAGCTCAGTGCGCGTCAAGTAGTACTCAGGCAGCCGGGTGATTTCTTCGAACAATTCCGAGCCGGTGGCATCGTAGAAAAGTTTGCACGGAAGCGTCTTGGGGAAACCGCTGATTCCCTCTTCTACTTCTCGAGCAAATGAGGGTATGGCGACTGTTTCACGAGCGATCATTGGCGAGCCTTAGGCCAGAGAATTGCCACCGCGCATGCGGTGGGAAGAAATTGCGATAGGTCGCACGGATATGGCTGGCCGGCGTCGCGCACGAGCCTCCCCGCAGTACAAACTGGTTGCACATGAATTTGCCGTTGTACTCTCCGACAGCTCCTGGCGCTGGACGGAACCCCGGATAAGACAGGTACGCACTCCCGGTCCACTCCCACACGTCGCCAAAGACCTGCTGCATCCCGTCCCCCTTCGCAGGCTGGGGATGGAAAAGATAGTCATCCAGCAGTGTTCCCCTCACGGGCATGCGTTCAGCGGCGATCTCCCACTCTTCTTCGGTGGGAAGGCGATTGCCACTCCAGCGGGCATAGGCATCGGCTTCGAAGAAGCTGATGTGACAAACCGGCTCCGCAGGATTCACCGGCTTCATGCGTCCGCCGGCAAACTGCCACCACGAGCCATCCTCATGACGTTCCCAGTAAAGAGGGGCATCCCACTGCTCGCGGCATACCGTGTCCCAACCCTCCGAAAGCCACAACTCAGGACGGCTGTAGCCCTGGTCGTTCATAAACGCGAGGTATTCCAGATTTGTCACGGGACGTGAGGCAATTCGGAAAGGTCGCAGTAACACTTCGTGGCGTGGCAGCTCATTGTCGAAAGCAAAACCGCGGCCGTCGTGTCCGATGGACTGAATCCCGTCTTCCACGTCTACCCAGCTCAGCTTTGGCGGGGCGCCGAGTTGCTGCTCGGTCGCGATCGCCTCAGGCCGCAGTGGGGCCGACCACAATCCATGCTTGCTGTCGGTGAGAATCAATTCCTGGTGTTGTTGTTCGTGATTTAATCCGAGTTCGATCAGCTCCAGCACATCCGCAGGCGCGCTTTCGAGGAATTTCACCATCGCGTCGTCGACATGCGAACGGTAAGCATGCACCTGTTCGAGGCTGGGCCGAGACATCAGTCCCCGGGCTCCGCGATAGGGATGTTTTCCCAATGACTTGTAATAAGAATTGAAAAGATAGGTGAACCGAGGATCGAAAACCTGGTAGCCGCTGACGTTAGGCTTGAGGATGAATGTCTCGAAGAACCAGGTGGTGTGCGCCAGATGCCACTTGGTCGGGCTGGCGTCGGGCATCGACTGCAACATCTGGTCTTCCGGCGAAAGCGGCTGGGTGATGCGCGCGCTGACGCCACGCACTTCCGAATAAAAATCACGCATCTGTTCCGAGGTCAGGTTTGCTGCCTTTTCGATCACGGTTTCGGGCATGAGAATCTCCTCGGCAATTTTCGGAGCGGGATAGGGTTCCCATGTGCCAGCGCGAGCCCCACTCACGCGGGAGTATTTCTTCGGCGCATGGCCAAGATGCGACCCCTTTAAGATGCGTCAGGAATGCAGGCGTTGCAATTTTTACCATGAAAATTAAGCAAAATCCGGCCTTTCAAAGCGCTACCCGGCCGGTCACCCGGCATTCGCCCCAAACTCATCCAGAGCACGCCCCAGCCGCACCAACCCCTCTCGGGTCATCGCCAGGTCCCCACCGATCCCGATCCGGAAGTGCTCCGGCATCTCGAAAAAACGGCCTGGAACCACGCTGGTATCGTACTTGCTTCTCAGCAGTTCGCAGAACTCGTCCACGTTCCCCCGCCGCAGCCTGGGGAAAACAATTGTTCCAAAGGGAGGTCGATAGCATTCCAGATCCCGCCGGGAATCCATAAAGGCGTTCAGCTTCTGCCGGTTTACATCGATCAACCCCTTCGCCCGTGCCGCTATTTTTGGAAGATTATCGAGCGCAATCACGCTGAGCAGTTCCGCAGGATGTGCCGGAGTTGCCGCGAAAAGATCGTTCAACCTCCAGATGCGTCGCGCCAGTTCCGGTTCCGCCAAAATCCATCCACAACGCAGGCCGCTGAGCCCGTATGCCTTGGTCAAACTGCTGGTAACCAAAAAATGATTTCCCAGATGAAAGGCAGACCGCACAGGCTCATCGAAAATCGCTTCGAGGTAAACCTCGTCCACAAGCACACGCGCGCCGACACTCTTCGCGATCTCCCCAACCGCTTCCAGCGTTTCAGTCGGAATCAGTGCCCCGCTCGGGTTGTGCATGTTGGTGAGGACAATCAGTCGCGTGCGGGGCGTAATCCGTTTCTTTACTTCCTCCTGATCGATGCGAAAATCGTCGTCGAATCGCCTTGAGAAGCGGCGGATATTGGCGCCCAGATAGCGCGCCGTACTCAACAGCAATTCGTAGGTCGGCTGCTCAATCAGTACTTCATCTCCCGGCTCAATCGTGGCCGCCAAGGCCAAGTGATTCGACATCGAAGTGCCTGTCGATGCCACCACGCACTCGGGCGCGACATCATTCTTGCGCGCCAGCCGCTCCTGCAAGGGCTGGTAACCGTAGATGGTCGGGCCGTTGATTTCGAGATCCTCGATGCGTACGGGCAGTTCAGCCAGCGGATAGCTCATGACTCCACTGGTCGCGAGGTTGTAGGTCGCCTCCGATCGCAGCTTGGCGAACTCCATGTAGGGCGAAGCGGCCCTCGTACGAATCTCCGTCATCCACGAACCCCCGATTGTCGCCAGCGCCATAACAGATAAACCGGCAGACCTAACAGTAAGATCAACATCCCCAGCAGGCTGTTGGCAGGATACTTGTAGATCGTATTCGCGACCACCACCCAGGAAATCAAAATGAAAATCGTTGTGGTCACCGGATGTCCGGGAACGCGATATCCGGCGGTGCGAGTTCCCTGCAATTTTTCTCGCCGGCGAAACACGAACAAACAACTGGCCGTCAGACCGAAAAACAGGAAATCCATCGAGACCACATAGTTCAGAATCTGCTCGTACTTCCCTGATAAGGCCACCACCGCCGTCCAAATACTCTGCAAAACGATGGCGACGACCGGCACGCGAGTTCGCGCGTTCACCGAGGCTACGCTTCGGAAAAACACTCCGTCTTCAGCCATGGCGAAATACACTCTTGGCGCGGTCAGCACCGACTGGCTGAGAAATCCGAGTGTAGAAACCGTTATGCCGAGCGCAATCAGAGTTGCACCGCGACCGCCGAGGGCAAGCCGCATCGCAGCTGTTGCGGGCACCGTCGTATTCGCCAAATCGGTCGCTCCCAGGGCGCGTACGTAAACCATGTTCACGGTCACGTAGAGAGCGATCACTCCGGCGACGCCGATCAGCAGCGCCCGTGGCAGGTTCTTGCGTGGATCCCTGATCTCACCGGCAATGAAGCTCGTCGTCTGCCAACCGCCAAAGGCGAAGAGCACCGGAACCATGGCCGCTCCGAAGGCGGTCGCTAAACTGAACGATATTGGCTGGTCGGTCACGGGATGTGACAGCGAATACGGCGCGCGAATCAGTAGAAATCCAGCCACGACCAATCCTGCGATCGCCGCGATCTTCAGAACCATCAGGGCGCTTTGCACTCGGCTACCTAGTTTCACTCCCAGGCAGTTGATCAGCGTGAGAAGCGTAAGGGTCGCCACCACAGTTGCGCCCTCGGGGAGGTTCCAGTGGGTGAGCTCGGCGAAATATCGCGCGAAGGTTACGGTGACCGCAGCCATTCCCCCAGTTTGAATCACCAGCAACAGAACCCATCCATAGAGGAATCCCACCGCGGGGTGGTACGCCTCCCTCAAGTAGGCGTACTGCCCACCTACATCGGGCATGCGATCGGCAAGTTCGGCGTAGATGAACGCTCCCAACATCGCCAGCAGCCCTCCGACAATCCAAGCGCCCAAAATCAACACCGGCGTATGGACCTGTCGCGCAACCACATAGGCGTTGATGAAGATGCCCGAACCCACGATACCGCCCATAACCAGCATGGTGGCGTCGAACAGACCCACGCGGCGTAGCAATCGCGGGGCGGCGGAATCGACAATTAGAGAAGGCGAAGCCTGTGGAGGCATTCAGGACTAGACCGAGCCGAAATGTATCACGTGGGTCGATTCGGTGATGACTAGTAAAGCCCGCTAACGTCTGATTAAATAGTAATAGTCGTCCGGCGGGTGAGGTCTTTAAGGTTTGAGCCCAGAAGACTCGATGTTCGCGGGTGTTTCCGCCAGCCTTCCCCAGAGGCTCCCTTTATACGCGTCGGTCGGCCTCCACTGCGTATTCCTTGCCTGGCTTTTGCATTCTCCCGCGGCGATCTTCGTTTCTCCTTCTTCGATCCAGCGGGGAGAGAACGGGCGCTCTCTGACTGAAATCTATTGGACGCATGACATGTCGGCGGCCGAGCAACGCACCTTGGAGAAGGGACACCTAACTTTTGCTCCGCCCCCTAAAACCAAACAGCCCCATCCGCAACCCGATCCGACCCCTGATAAAGGTCCCGAAGACACGGCAATTTCGGCATCAAAGGCCGACAGCGCCACGCCAGCCGCTGGGAATCCTTACGGCTCCCTGACCTACGGATCGACATCGGGATTGGAAGTGCGTCCGGCGGTCCGCATTTTTGGTTCGGAGCCCATCCTCGACACCGATGACTTGGCCGGAATTTCCGAAGGCAACGAGATCATCGAGCTTACGATCGACGCGCAAGGCAATATCGTCCAGAAAATCGTGGTCCAGAGCTTAGGTCCGATAGTCGACACCCGGGTGCTGGCCGCTCTCGCCGATTGGCGGTTTCGACCCGCCACTCGGGATGGGTCAGCAATCGCCTCAAAGCAAGACATCTATTACCATTTCCCAATTCGCCACTAGTTCGAATCCCTTGTCTGACAAGGGTTTCAGGCGAAAACCTTAGACTTCCCCTACATGATGCACCGTATAGACTCACCCCTGTTGCGAGCTCTAAGCTCACTGTCAATGTTCAGCTTCGAACACTGGGCACATCCCGCGAACGGAGGCGGGGAAACCATTATGAATCTCAGGAAATTCATCCTGCTCGCGATCCTAGCTGTATGTCTGCCGGTTGCCGCATTTGCTAACAGTGGAGTCGATTTCACAAATAGCGGCGGCACGCTTACCGGAAGCAACAGCGGCTTCTCTCTCAGCGGTTCAACCTTGATTGCGGTGAACGGTTTGAACGGCGGAGGGCTGATCACGGGCAATCTTGGCAGTGTCACCTTCACCACCGGTGCTTTGAGCGGCGGGTCATTGCAGATGGGCGGTACCTTCGCTTCGGGAGGCACTTTCACCATCACCGGCAACGGCACCAATGGCATTCCCAACGGAACGATTTTTAGCGGAACCTTTAGCGGCCCGGTAACGTGGACCCTGGTGACGCTCGCCAATGGCACCCACAACTACACGCTCTCCGGTGCCCTATCCGGGACGTTGTTGAACGCTTCCACCAATGGCGTAACCGTCCAGCTAACCATCAATACGGGGAAGGGCTTCTTCAACGGCTCTACTTCGATCTCTAGCGGTGATACCAACATCGCGAATGTGGTCGTGCCGGAACCCGGCACTCTGAGTTTGCTCGGCACCGGGTTGATCGGTGTCGCTGGTGTACTGCGCAAGAAGTTCAAAGGCTAAAAAACTCTGTGTGATGTTTTCTGAGCCGCTGCCAGTGGGCAGCGGCTATTTTTTTTCGTCCAATTCCAATGATGATGCGCACTGTCTTGCATGCTGTATAACCACCGGACCACCTCTCTGTTTCATTCTTTACAACTTCCATTGACGGAAACTCTTGACCAACTGCAGAGGGATTCAGTACTCTGCAGCCCTCCGCTCCTAGCACCCCACAATGCCTGACGCGGAGAGGCCAGCTTTTTGCCCGTCGGTACGGTACGCCGGCCGGCGGGCTGCCTTTTTGAGTTCTTTTCTTCAATGCAAAAAGCCCTCCGCAAACCTCAGAGGGCTCCTCACACCAACTGATTTCGATTGCCCGGATGACTATTTCACGGTGTCTGCAGTTTTCTCGGCGCCCTTTTTCACGCCGTGTCCCACGTCTTTGGCGCCTGTCTTGATACCGTGGCCGGTTTTCTTCGCCGCCTTCTCGGTAACCTGGCCGGTCTTATCAGCAGCTTTTTCGGTGCCCTTCGCGGTGTCTTTCGCCGCGGTCTTGGTGGCATGTCCCGTGTCTTTTGCGGCTTTGTCTACGTCGGTGGCAACGCCCTGCGCGTACAGTCCCGACGACAAGCTCATAAACCCGGCAGTCAGAATGGTGGCCAACTTCAGCTTCATAGTGCTCTCCTCTTCAGCAGAAAAAATTTGGGATGAGCGTCAGTATGGAGCATCCTGCAGACAAAACGCAACACCTACATGGTCGGGGTTTCTTCGACCATGGTCGGGATTTCATCGACCTTCAAACCAAGCCGCCGCGCGTCCGCCGCAAAGAGCTGGGTGTAGTCGCGAGATTTTTTTACGTTCCCATCCCAAACCAGCACGGCACTTACTTTGTCTCGATTCTCACCAGCAATACGCACAGCCTCTTCTAGTACCTCGCGATTGGTTACGGTATAGGCCCGCTCATCTTCAGTGCAGTGGTTGAGTTCCAGCAAATCGCCGAGTTGGTCGACCTCGGAAATGATTCTGTCGTACCGCTCTCCCCAGTCGCCGGGGCGATCGGCGACGGAGGTGCGCCGGAACACTGCCCTGGCGCAAGGGAGCACGATGTGCCGGCGCACGCCGAGTTCGTCCGCAGCCTCTAGCCCGAGGATGTCCGCACCACAAGCGGCGGCGCACACCAGCACCGAAGCACTATTGGCTTTCAGAAAATCGTAGATGCGCCTTCGCACCCGCTCGACATTGGCTTCGGGCAGACGCGGCTCAGCGGCATCAGGAGCGTCCACTCGTCGCCCAGCCAAAGCAATCACCATCGCGCGACCTAAAACCTTTCGAAATGACTTTCTCGCACTTCGCGCTCAGCCAGCGCTTTTCCTACCCGCTGCAAGTCTTGAATGTGGTCCACCGAATCGAGCGCCTGCACGCTCTCCGGGCGAATGCCGGTCAATCCCAACTGTGCTAGTCCCTGCTCAGTCAGTTGCGGACTGTACCGCACATAAGTGAAAAGTTTATCCGTTGCGGGACCATCCTCTCCCCGCATGTGCCCCACTTCCTGATCCAGTTCATCGCCGGCCAGACAGTCCCCGAAAATGCGGCACAGGAAATCCTGTTCGTTCAAAGCGGCAAACATTAAGGCGCACGGAATCGAACTGGCGTTGTAGAGCAGGTGAATATCCTCAGGCCGAAGATGCGCATTGGCTTTAGGATTCGCCCCCGTTCCCACCGAGACCAGCAGCATCCGGTCCGTTCCAGTCGGCCAGCCCAGCTTGTATGGCGGGAGCGTTGCCATCAGGAAGAGTTGAAATGCCGGGTTGTTGTACATCGTGACGCCCCCGTCGACGAAAAGAAATTCGTGGTCCCCTACACGAACCACCTCCGGCGGAAAATAAGTCGGCGCCGCCGTACTGGCCCGCACCAGTTGCCACAAAGGCAGATTCAGATTGCAGTCCGAGCGTTGTGAATCGTTGAAAGTCGCCGCTGGATTGTTGGAAATCGGCCACGGCGAGTCAGTGGTGGCATTGCGCATGACCAGCATCAACAGGGTTCGCAGCTTCCTTGACCCGAGTTTGGTGTCGGCGCCGAACACTGCCTTCAACTGCGCCGCCAGGCGATCCTGATCGAACTTGTAGTGGAAACGTCGCAGCACTCCCGCGCGGCTGAACATGTCAGGACCCACCTCGACGTAAAAACGTCGGAGATCGCTCACGCTCATGCCCAAAGAGAGACCAGTCGCGATGATGGCTCCCGTACTCGTTCCGGCGATGTAATCAAAGTAATCGGCTAGCACCGCGTCAGGACGCCCCAGCTTGCGGCGTGCGATCTCCTCCACCGCCGACAAGACTTCCAGACTGATCGCGCCGCGAATGCCGCCGCCATCCAATGCCAGCAGTTTCCTCTGGCGGCTTGGTTCTAACTTGTCAAAAAAGTTTGCTCGCGAATCGGCGCTCGGCAATGACTCCTCCGGGCGATGATTCTAACGCGGCTCACGCGCAGGCGACTCCAACAAAAAACTCCCGCCATCTTTCGGTGGCGGGAGGGAGAAATGTACGGAGTATGGGTCGATGCTATTTCTTGCCAAACCTAACTCGCACGATTCCCGCGAAACTGAGCAGTCCCGTGCCGAGAAGATAGACACTGCCGGGTTCCGGCACAATGACACTGCCGATGGAAGTGTCGCCGCTAGAGATCGTCGTCGATCCGTTGAAGAAGCCTTTGCCGGTGTTGATGGTCAACTGCACTGTGACTCCGTTGGTGGAAAATCCAGTGCCCATGGTTCCGCTCAATGTGCCGCTCAGTGTGTAACTATGAGTGCCGTTTGCGAGCGTCACCAGGGTCCAGGTCACGGGTCCGCTAAAGACGCCGGAGAAAATGGTCCCATTCGGAATTCCGTTGGTACCGTTGCCCACTACGGAGAACGCTCCACCCGCTGCGAACGTTCCTCCCATCTGCAAGGAACCGCTGGCCAGACTCCCGGTAGAAAAACTCACGGTGCCTAGATTGCCGGTAACCAATCCGCCCCCGTTCAATCCCGACACCGACGCCAAGGTCGACCCGTTGAGAGTCATTCCACTGTTAGTTCCAACCAGCGTGCCGCCGCTGTTGACCAGGCCGATTTCGCTGGCGGCGAATGCGAGACCGGGCAACAACAAGGCAAACAAGGCCAGGAAAACGAAATTTCTACGCATCATGGTTTCGCTCACTCTTTGAAGTTTTACCAGCCGATGAAGAAACAACCCGCCGGGCTCAGGAATGACGGCGGGTTGCCACATGGTCCCCAAAGCGCTCAGGTGTACGCCGTGGAGGACAGCAGAATAGCAAAGGGAGCGCGCCGCAGAGATTAAATTTCGGCTACAGACCGGGCTCTCAAGAGCACGGCAATTCTTCGTTATTCCTAAGGCACGTGCCCCGCCTTAACTTCAAAACCGGCCACGGATCTTCGCGGATTTACACGGATTTTAGTTCTTTTATATTTTCTTGATCCGTGTTGATCGGCGTTGATCCGTGGCGAGTTGAAGTTGGTGTGACTCGGGCGCCAGGTCGCCCCGTCTGTAAAACTTTTAGATTTCAGGTAACCAAAGTCGCTTTGCCATCATCAGGTCATAGAAGGGACTTTGTTCGACTCCATGCGATTGCCGCGGAAAAATGCCGTCTCGCACCAAGGGTTGGTGATCTGTTCGATCCTGACAGCCCTACTGCTGGCGCGCTGTGCTCCGTCGACTTCGCCTCAGTCACTGTCGCCTCACTCCACGACTGGATCGTTAAGCGCGCGTCCCCACCGTCCGTGTCTCGACCGTGAACCGACCGATTGCGCAAGCCTCACGAACGCGTTTGTCCTGAGCCCTCAGCCTTTTGTCTCTGCCGAGCTAAGCGCTGAGCTTGACCCGCAACTTCCCTTTTCCACTGAGGGTTCGCATTACAATCGTCCTCCGCCAACCGTCTAATTCTCCCAAAGCGTCCTTCAGCGTATATGACGTCAGTGTTTTTTCCTGAGACGTTTGAGGCGGTGACACCAATCCCCACCTCGACCTTCATTCTCCTATTGGAGGACATTGTGAACGAAATCAAAGTGCTTTGTGTTGAGAACCATCCGGAATCGATGACGATGCTGCGCTCCATCCTCGCAAAAAACGGATATTCCGTTGTTTCCGCCATCAGTGGAAGCGAAGGACTCGATCTGCTGGAGGCGAACGCGATCGACGGCGTCCTGCTCGAAGCCGACTTGCCCGACGCGACCGGAGCTTCGGTTCGCGCCTGCATGAAACGGATCAAACCAAATGTTCCGGTTCTAATGTTTAACGGGATATCGAGCCAGACGCCGTTCCTGCTTCGCTTCTTCGTTCGCTACCTGCAACATCCTGTGCGCCCGGATCGCGCTTACGACGACCTTTACACATAACTATCCAAGAATTCTGAAAGGAAAAGAAAAATGAGATCGGCACAAATTGAACAATTCAAACGCAGGCTGGAATCGCAGCGCGAAGAGGCATTCCGACTCTTACATCGCGTAGACAACGAGAGCCGCTCTATTGACACGGATATTCCCCAGGATAGTGGCGATCAATCGATCAACACGATCTCCAAGGAATTCCTGTTTCAACAGGGCAGCCAGCGCCGTAGCACAGTACGGCGAATCGAAGCTGCGCTCAGTCGGATTGAGGAAGGGACTTTCGGTGTCTGCGCGGAATGCAGCGAAGAAATCCCGATCCGCCGCCTGGAAGCACTGCCTTGGACCGATTCGTGTCTGCATTGCCAGGAGCAGCGAGAACGGATGGGCGACCTGAGACTGGGTTCTCCCACGGGCGAGATCCATGAGCAGGCCTAAAGAAGGGACAAGCACAATTGTTCCCACGTTTGCGGGTCAGCAAACGTGGGAACAAACGTTTCAATGAGGGAATTGGGAAAGCTCCTTTTCCCGGTGTGGGAGCGGTAGCCGCAACTTCGAGGTTCACTCGCGGAGTATGATCCAGTTCCAGCGCTGCATCCTATTGATAACGCTGGAGAAAAAACCCTGCACAGAATGGAGCCAGTTAGGCTCTTCGGTTGCAATCACACCTTCGAACACGATCAGATTTGCGTGTTTCGGGGGTTCACCATGGAAAGCGATTTCGAGTCTTCCGCCGTACGGTACGCAGTGATCGAGGCCATGTGTAGTGAAGGTCCGCCCGAGTTTTTCGTGATCCCTTACCGCACCGAACGGTCATTACGACTGGTCATCGCCGATTTTTGCATCGTTGGCACGGGCTTTTCTTCCCGCGACGAAGCGCTCGAAGTCTGTCAATCCCAGCTCTGTTCAGCCGCCTAGGCGGCGGCCCTTAGGTCTGTGGTGTGGCAATGGCCGCCGGTTCGGGCAATCCAGCCACTTGAATGATGTTGTTGCGCACCGCGTAAAGCACCAGCTCACTCACCGAATGCAAGCCCAGTTTGCGCATAATGTTGCTGCGATGAGTCTCCGCGGTCTTCACGCTCAGATTCAAATGGCAAGCCACTTCCTTGCTCGACTTGCCCTCTGCGAGCAACTGCACTACCTCCCGCTCGCGGGGCGTGAGTTTCGTCATCTCCAATTCCGGCTTCGCCACAGGACCGGCTTTCGCGCGATATCGCGAAAGCACCATCTCCGCCACGCGCGCGGTGAAGAACGTTCGGTTGTGCTGCAGCGCCTCGACCGCCATCATCAGGTCGCGGACCGCGTCCGATTTCAAAATAAATCCCCGAGCGCCGGCGTCGAGAACTGCCTGCACCACTTGGTCAGCGTCGGTAATGGTCAGAATGAGAACTTTGATGTTGGCGTTATCGCGCAGAATTTGGCGCGTGGCTTCCAGTCCATTCAGGACCGGCATGCCGATATCGAGCACAACGATATCTGGTTTCAATTCCCGCGCCTTTTCGGTTGCTTGACGGCCATCATCGCACTCCGCGCAGACTTCCCAGTCGGGATTGGCCTTAATTAGCGCCACCAGACCTCGGCGCACAATCTCATGATCATCTGCAACCAAGATTCTTAGTTTTTTCATAAAGCATCTCCTTCAATCTGGGAGTGCCGGAACTTGCTGAATTTGTATTGCCGCTACGCAAATGGTCCCGCGAGTCTTTATCTGACGAACCAGACTTCGGGGTCAATACTGTTCTCCCTGTATCCGGAACCCCTGTGTCTCAGTATTGAGCCGCTAAAGTAGTGAGGCGCTGCAAGGACGCCAGCCAATTCTGCGCCTGTTCCCCGAATTGGCGAAACAGAAGCGTTTTCGATCCCGTGTCTCTAGGCGGACTTTGGGCCTCGCCACTGCCCGACTCGAAGAATGTGCCGCCTTCGAGAATGACCTCGAGGGCGCGGATCAGATCACGTCCGGCCAAAGACTTGTGAACCAAGCCATGAGCGCCCGCTTTTCTGACTTGCTCAGTCAACACCATGGAATCGTGCATCGTGAACACCAGGATCTTCGTATCGTCGCCGGCCGCGACGATGCGTTTTGCCACATCAAGCCCACTCAGACCCGGCATGCTGAGATCAAGCACCAGTGCATCGGGCCGCGATGCAAGGACACCAGCTACCGTATCCGGGCCGTTCGCCGATTCTCCGCATATCTCCCAATCAGGCCGTATTCTCAGCAGCGACTTGACTCCTTCTCGGACCACTTCATGATCGTCCGCGACAAAAATCCTGATCGGCATCAGATTCCCCCAAATCGCGCACGCGTTCTGGCGCGGGACACAACGCTTCCTCTCACGGTCGCTCTTCCTGTATGCCTCGGCAGCTGCCTGGTTCCGAAAGCAATTGATCGACGTATATTTTTACACGGAAATTCTAAGGCGCCAACGCCTGTTCCAGAAGCCCCATCGAGGACTGGGTCGAGCACGATGAATCGCACTTCCTCTTTCTGGGGGACCCTATCTTGACCAGCGGGAAGTGTAGTCGGTATGGCCATGAAGTGCACATACCGCGTTTACTGTAGCCGTAAACTCCAGGTAAACAGAGGGCTTCAGCCTACCAGATGCCCTTGTCGCTGCCGGTGAGCTTTTGGCCCAGGGCTGCGGCAGTGGCCAGGCAGGGCAACATGCTCAGGCGCAGCGATCCGGGCAGATCTCCCCTTTGCAGGAAGGAGCTGAGTTGCGCGACGTAGAGTTTAACCGCTTGGGGGACGATGGGAACCCGCAGGAAATCACGATCAAAGTAAATTCCGTCTCCGCCCATGCGGGCGGATGATCGGACCGCCGCGGGCAGAGGGAAATCTGTTCCCCGAAATGACCGTACGTAATCGGAGACCACGCAGAGGTAGCTCGCCACACCCTCCCAAATCCCAGCCTCCATCGCTGATGATCGCAAAGCGACGTAGTCAATGCTTGCGCGTTCCACGAGTTCTGTCGTATTCACGATGTCACACAGTCTCAGGTAGAAATGCCGGTACATGCGCTGCAAGGTCGCTAGAATGATCCGATCTTCCGGTGCCGGCACCACGAAACGGAACGAACCGAACGACTCCACACCCGCCCGCGAGAGTAATTCCCGCGCAACGTGGACGTGTTCTCCAGTCTGCCCGAGACGGCCTACGTGGACCTCAACCAGTTCCTGCAAGCCGGGCACGGCGAAGTTCCACTTATTGGCCATACGGTCTCCCAGACTCCGCGGTTCGAGTTGCGCACTAAAACGCTTGCACATAATGCGCTCAACCTCGGCAGCCTCGGCGTCGGCGAAGAGATCCAGATCGTTTCCTAGGTCGGGCCAATGATCCAGCGACTTAATCAGAGTCAGCTCACACCCTTCTGAGCGGAGCCCCTCACAGATCATTTCCAGCGATGATAGGGCGTTTTGAATTCGCTCGCGCTCGCCGCTAATGATCTGGTTGAGTCGCGCAACATAGGCATCTTTCCCCGCCACAGTCATGAGCTGGCACAAAGGCTCCAACGCGCGAATGACCACATGATGCTTATTCGCGAGCTGCACGATACTCGCAAGATCTTCCTCGTGAAGATTGAAGATTGCCCGCAGCACATCGTCGGAGCCGTGGTAAGCGCCCTGGGACCGAGTGCGCAACAGAACGTCTGACAGCATCACCACTGGCTCGCGAGGGGTTAATTCAACAGCGTTCATCATGCGCTCCGTTTGCAGTTCGCAAAATTAAGACGCTCGATTGCGGTTCCTTCTTCGTAGTCGTTCCACGTCTCGATCAGCAGGAATGGCGGCTGGTTTCCTGATTCGAAGGCTTCATGAAAAAGCTGCATGCCTTGTTGAAAGGTCTGTCCGCATTGCGCGTCCATGTGGCGGTTCAACCCCCACGGCGCGTGGCGGTCATCGAAGCCCGGCCAGGCTGCGCCGACCACAATCTTGTCGGGATAGTGATCTTTCATGTTGCGATAAAACTGTTCGAGATATTCGCGGCCCCAATCGCTGCCATCGGCACTCCATCCCTTTGGCCCCGGATGAACCCACGGGTAAGCTCCATCAAATGCGTTTCGAAACTCGGCCGTGGGATCATCCTTATAAAGCAGCACTGGAGGCTGCGCCCAGGAATTCACGTGCGCGCGCACCTGGTTCCAGTCGGTGTGACCGCGCTTGGGGAAGATGAAAATCACCGGCCTGCCGTTGTAGAGAAGATATGAGCCACGATGAGCGGCATCGGGGCCGATATATTGGCTGTAGGCACGGTCGAAAGCAGTGATCGCGTCATCGGTCCCCTGACCATTGTCATCCTCGGTTTCGTCATACATCAGCGCCACTTGAAATTTCTTCTCTTCAGCCACCTGCTGCAGTAGAGCAAAGCTCTTATCGAGGAAGGGACGCCGGTCTCCATACCAATCGACGACGAATGCCGATATTCCCATGTTGCGAGCGTCCTCGATCTGGTGGCGTAACACGGCAGGGTCCTGACTCGAATAACCGACGTCCCTGTGATCAGAACTGCCGAACCACGGCTCATACACAGCCAATAGTCGTGTAGCGCTCTGGGCGGAGACTGCGTCGTGCTGCAGGAGGCGCGGAAAATCTTGTCTCGCGCAACCGTCCGTGATGATGACCAGTCCCACCAGCAAGACCACGACCAACTTGGGCAAACGTCTGCTCCTATTTCGCATGTAGCTTGTTTTGGATGCCACGGAAAATAGGCCGGTTGGTCTGTATAGCCGTCTTTCTACCGCGGGAGCTGATGGTACTTGACGCTCAAAAATGCGGTACAGCTTGCATTTGCCGGATCACCCAGCGGTCGGCGCCGGGCGTCATTAGCACGACATAGTGAAGAACCACCGGCTGGTCCTCGATGGTTTTCTTGCCGTCGAGCACCTGGATTTGGCACTGCACGGTGTCCTGCAGTTCCACCAAATCGCCCTCGGGAGCGTAGAAGACGGCCTTCAGGCTGTGCTCTTGTGAGCTGTAGTGGGATTGAACCCCCATCTTCCGCTGGCTATCAATCGCCGCGCCGAGATCCGCTCTTGCGGCGCCAACGAAATATGCATCGAGAGAGCCGGGGGAGCCGGAGTCAGTCGCTTCCGCCAGACTCTGCCAGGCCCGGTCATAGTCACGGGCAATCGCCGTGCGCGTCAGATCTTCCATTACTCGAGGCTTTGCCGTGCTGGTGTCGAGTTTGATACCGGCGGATGTTGATGGATTCACCTGGGCCATCGCACCGAACGAAATACACAATGCACAAATCCGAATCGCAGATGTGAACGTCAACGTTGCGCCCCCACGCTCACTTGATTACCCATCACCACGCCCGAAGCCACAGAAATCTGCATTGGACTGTTCGCGATCATCCGCGCGCGCGCGATGCCTTGCTTCACTGGTGCGTCGACAGTGCTCACTCCATCCGCACCTGTGCCACGAAAGGTGACGATGGTTCCGTCGGGAACCGGATTCCCCGCGCAATCCCGAACCTGGTCAGTCTCCAGCTCAATTCCCTTCGCATCCCGATTTGCTTTGACTTGCAAATGACAAGGATCCGAAGCCACTTGCTGCACAACTCGCCTGGCCGTGATATCTCCGGCGGAGGCGACGACCTGCAAGGCACCCGCGCGGTTGCCGGAATTCGTACGGAACCACGCCACACCAGCCTCCGTGGATATCGATCGAGAAAGTACGACCTGGTCGCCAACCTTCAACTGGAAGTCAATCGCTCCCGCATTCAGCACGAGGTTTCGATAAGCATCGAATGGCAACGCGACTCCGCTTAACACATCCGGCTGCCCGATCGCGGCGCGCGAAGGATGCACCAGCAGCCGCAAATACGAAACCTTGGCCGCAAAAACATAGAACTCGGCATTGCGGCATGTCTCCTGACAAACAATGGCAACATAACGCCCAGCCGTTTGCATATCCTCCGGCTGCAGGCGAATGTCTTCTCCCAAATGAATACTTCGTTTCACCGCTGACGCGGGCCCAATCAGATAGAACGTCGCATCCCCGCTTCCCGCCGCTTTGATGACCGCTTCGCTTCCGGCAGTCACCGAGGCCGGGACCTGCAGCTCCTGAGCAAATAAACTCGTCGTCAGCGCGAAGCAAAGAATTGCCAAGCGCACGGATTTACGAGTTGCCCAAATTGTAGTGATTGGCCACGACATGGTAGCTCTGCACCTTTTCCGCAAATCTCGCGGGAATTCCGACGGCGAAGGCTTCTGGGATCTGCGGCAGCAGCGCCCGCTCGACGTATCCATCGGAAACCCAGATCACGCGCCCCGAGTTGTCATAAAAGGTCGCGATCACGTGAGGAATATTTACCACCTGTCCACTTTCGTTCATCAACTGCCCGTGCAGCGCCGCCTCGCCGCGAGCGTCCTTTGCGAGAGTCTGGTTCATGATTCCAATCACCGGATCGGCAGATGCAGGAACCAATGTCGACTTCACATCCATGTGAACGTTTTTCACGTTTTGCAAATTCACACCGGGAAAGTCAATCCGATAGGGTGTGACTTGTTTCGGAAGCAGCACATGGGCAATCTTGTCGAAGCTGCTTTCCTCGTCGAGAATCTTGCCGCTTCCATCCACTAGGGCGGCATTCACATTGACGAAGGCAGGAATCGTGTCTTCATTCACAACCTCGCCCATCACGACCGACCCGCCTTGATACTCCACAGGATTCATGGACAGAATCCGAACCTTGGGAGAATCCACGCTGCGTTGCCCCCACTCGTCCTGCGCACTGGAAGACACCACATCCCAGCGCAGATAGTTCACGGGAATAACTTGTGGCGGAACGTCGGGCAAATTGGGTGTAGACCAGACAAGTCTCCATCCGTCACCCTCGTGCAGCACTTTCAGATCGCGCAGTTCGTCGATGGGACCGACTGGCGTCGACCAGTGCAGCGTCGTGCGAATTTGCGCATCCTGACCGGTCTGGCGCAACGGCTGCAAGTCCCACGCGGAAAGGCTTGAGAACGACCGCAAGCTTCCGTCTGTGCCCCCTAATTCTTTGATCAGCAGATCCCGCTCCGCAGTCCCATTCGCTGCGCCGCTGAGCCATCGCGGCAAAGCGTCCCAATTTCGTTTTTGGACATCTGCGAGAAAATTCGTGATTGCCTGCTCCGGGGTATTCGCGGTTGCCCCCAGTCCGGGAACGGCTTCACCTGCAGCAATGCCCACGGTACCGCTGAATCGGCCGGGCCATAGCGGCCCAACCACAATCAGGCCGAGAGTAAGCACAAGCAAAATGAGTGGAATGGCAACTTTCATGTCAGTCTCAAGCGATCGAGCGATGCTCTGGAATCGCAGGCACGCCTGCCCTTTCTCTAGCACGAACGCCTGAAGGCAACAGTTCGAGCAGAATTGCCAGGAAACTGAAGCCGATGGGAAGAATGCCCCACATCAACCCTTCCCACGGCGCTGGCACTGCGTCCGATTCGATCTTGTGAGCGGGAGGCACATCGTCTTTAGCCCAGGCCGTGATCTCACCCTTGTTGTAGGTTTCGATCTTTCGCCATCCCGAGAACGTCAACAACGGCTCGTAGTACGAGTCATTCACAAAAACAAATTTCAGCCCGTAACGATTGGCATGCTTGAGCATGGCTCGCAACGATTCCATTCCCGCGACGCCGTAAAATTTCGCATTGGTCAGCTGTGCCGAGCCGTATTGCGTCATCTCCGGCAGCAGACGTGCGGAGTTGTAATCGCCGTCCACGCTACTGGCATCCGTGGAAGTCGAGACCTTTCCTAGCGCGCTGCCGAAACCAAGCGTCAAGTAGCGATACTTGTCGTGGCCGTCACGATTCAGAAAAGCGACAACCGGATCAACGTTAAGTGCCGACGTCGGACGGTACGGATTGACACTTAACCACGCTAGCGCGGTCCCCAGCGTCGCGATCGCTGCCAGGGCGAGGCCCACAGCGGCCTTCAGCTGGAACCGGTCGATTAGACGCCGGGCGATCAATCCCACCATCGGTAACGCCAGAAGAGTCGCCCATAAGGCGAAGCGCTCGAAGGTCAAAATCTCGTAAGCTCGCCCCAGCAGCCATCGGGGCAATGGCGTGGTCCCGCCTAGACCGAACAGGAAGGCGATCCAGAAAGCAAACAACAACGGTCGCAAGCGTCGCTCCGCAGCACCGCGAACAAAGATGAACGGCAGCGCAAGGATGAGTGCGCCATAAGGGATTACGAAATAGTTAATTCCCGTGATCCCATTCAACAAGTAATTGGCGCGGCTATCGTGCGGAATCGGAATCTGGCGGATTGGATGCCGAATAATCGAAATCCAATAAGGCAAGAGAACCGTGCCGATTCCAATCCCGGCGAGAGCCGCAAACATGACGCCGCGAGTAATCACGGCCCCAATCGATGTCTCGTTCTCTCGTTCGCGTACATCCAGGCAAGCCAACCACAACACCGGTGCCGCGAATAATACAGAGCCGAACAAGAGTGTTACATGGTGCGCCGCCGCAGCCGCAAAGGTGATGACCAGTCCTTTGAACAGAGCACGCGCCCGCGCGCGTGACATCCATTCATACAAGTAAGGCAGGGCGTTCAGATACAAGGCCGACGAGGCGATCGTGGCCAACTGTCCTGCCTGATAAGCCAGGAACGCCACCGAACCCAGAAAGATGCTGCCCAGCGCCGCATAGCTTGCCGAGCGTTCATCTACCCACAGCCGCGAGAAGCGGTAGACCCCCACCGCGAGCAACAGAATGGCAATCATCTGCACGGTCATGTACGCCATCGTGAGGCCCATCACGTGCGACAGCAATGCAATCCATTGATGGGTCAACGGCGGATAGGTCGTCTGCGAAAATCCTGCAAACCACTTGTCGTTCCAGGGATCGAACCAGTGTTGAGCATAGTGCGAAGCAAAGAAGATATGAAAGTTAGTGTCGAACGATCCAGCGGGGAGCCTCATTAATAAGAGAGGCCCGTGGACGGCCAACGCGGCCAGCAGAATGGCCAGCATAGGAATAGGACGGTAGGCATTACTCCGAATCGACGGGTTCGTTCCGGTCACGGTTTGGGCCACCTGCGGCATTCGTGGGAGTTTTTGATTCGTCCCCTTCCAAAAGGTTTGCTCCGCCGAAACATTTTTACCTAGCCCATGCGGCTGCAATAGTTTGCAGTCCCCGGAGCATTCAGGCAGCCCTCCCTTTGTCATTTCGCATCAGAAGGAAGCCAATTGATTGGATGAGTAGAAATCTAGATATCGCGAGGATGACTGAGTGAAGAGCTGGTTCTGGTTTGCTGGCTTTTGTATGGCCGCCGTGGTAAGTCAGGCCACGCTCGCGAGTCTCGCGTTCGCGCAGGATTTCGAGATTAAGCCAAATCAAGGGTCTCCCCAAAAGACAGCGCAAGGCAAGCCGAGCACGAACAACCAGCAGCAACTCGGCTGGGGATCGAGCATTGAGGTCGCGCGCCAAGCGCGCGCTGCGCAAGACGCTTTGAATCGCGGAGACTATGCTGCCGCCACTGCTTATGCCCAGCAAGCCGCCGAGGCCGCTCCGCAGAACACACAATTATGGTGGCTGTATGGCTACTCGGCCCGTCTTGCAGGCAGATACCAGGTTTCGATCGACGCCTATCAGCGGGGCCTGCATAATCAGCCCAACTCTTCGCAGGGCCTTTCCGGGCTGGCACAAACCTACGTCAAGATGGGACGCACCGAAGAGGCCGTAAAAATGTTGACGAGCCTGGTGGACGCGAATCCCAAGGATGTCGGCGATCTTGCAGTGCTGGGCGAACTTCTGCTGGAGTCTGATCCGAATCGCGGACTCGACTATCTTCGCCGCGCTGAGAATGCGCAAGCATCCGCCCGCACCGAACTTCTGATCGCCCGCGCGCTGCAGCGCCTGGACCGCCCCACGGAAGCCGCACAATATCTTGAACGCGCTCGCAACCGCGCTCCTCACGATCCCGAGGTGCTTCGTTCTGTTGCTGATGACTATCGCGACAATGGACAACTCGATCTGGCCATTAAAACTCTGCAGTCGATTCCTTCCAAGAGCGTCGATGCACAAGCGGATTTGGCTTACACCTACGAACTTGCGGGAGACAAGCAACAGGCAGCCGATTTATACGCGAAGCTGGCGGCGAAGGCGCCGGGTAATATTGGTTTCTCGCTAAGCGCCGCGCAAGCCCTGCTCGATCTCGGACAAGCCGGAGAGGCTCGCAACTACCTGGAAAAGGCCCGGAAGATCGATCCCAACTACTATCGTCTGCACGCGATTCTCGCGCAGATTGCATCTTCCGAGAACCGCTCTTCCGAAGCTGCCAGCGAATATCAGACGGCGATCAAGAATCTTCCTGAGGGCGTGCCCGAGGGGCCTCTCTATGCCATCGAACTGCGGCTGGAACTCTACGACCTTTATTTGCAGGCCAGAGATCAGACTGCTGCTCGTCAACAATTGGACGTTGCGACATCGGCTCTACAGCAGGCGCAGGTTCAGGGCTCATCCAAGTCCGAATTCTTGCGGCTTCGCGCCGCCGTGGAATCCGCCTCCGGCGACACCGACGCCGCAAATCGCGATTTGCAACAAGCGTTAGCCCTCGCGCCCAAGAACGTCAATTCCATCGTGAATTACGCGTCGTTGCTGTGGAAGATCGGCCAGAGGGACACGGCGCGTGACATGTATCGGAAGGCTCTTAACCTTGATCCCAAGAATCGTCAGGCGCTGCTGTCATTGGGATTTATCGCGCGCGAGGCGAACGATGAAAACGCCGCTCGCGATTACTTCGCGCAGGCCGCCAAATTTCATCCGAACGACTTCGCTCCCCATCTCGCCTTGGGAGACCTGGCGACTGCGGAGCGAGATTTTCGGGCCGCGCAGACTCAATACCAGAGCGCGTTCCGCCTCATGCCGAGCAATCCCCTCATCGTCTCCGGCGGAGCGAACGCTGCTCTCGAAGCTCACGATCTCGACCTGGCACAACAATGGCTTGATCGCGCTCACGGCACGATGAATGACAACGCCCAAGTCATGCGTGAACGGGAACGCTACCTCACCTGGAAAGGCCAATATCAGGAAGCCGCTGACCTGGGAGCGAAAGTCCTCGAGCAATTGCCCAACGATACCGAGGGCGCCGTCTATCGCGCCTATGATCTCTATTACCTCGGCCACTATCAGGAAGCGCTTGATCTAGCCACGAAATACGAAAGCATCCTTCGCAACAATCGCGACCTCGCTCTAATCATCGGATATGTGCAGGTGCGTTTCGGACACTTGGAGGACGCGCTCGCAGCCTTCACCGTTGCCGTGCAGCGCGATCCCACCATGGCCACGGGCTTCGTTAACCGCGGCTTCGTGCTGAACGACTTGCGTCGGCCAGATAAAGCAGTCACCGATTTTCAAACGGCGCTTAAGCTCCGGCCCGACTATGGAGAAGCGCACCTGGGCCTGGCATATGCCTATCTGCAACTCCGGCGGCCCACTCTCGCGCTCACTCAACTGGATAAGTCCAGGGCGCTGTTAGGACAGCCTCGCCCCTGGCATCTGGCCCGCGCCGAAGCATTTCGCCAAGAACGAAAGTTCTCGCAAGCAGAGAGCGAATATCGGGTTGCTCTAAAGGAAGATCCAAACGACGTTTCCACGCAACTGGCATTAGCCGACGCTCTCTATCGTCAGCGTCGGTACGACGAGTGCGTTAACACGCTGAATGCCGCGCTCCCGTTGGCTCCGAAGAACGCGAAGATTTATGTCCTGCGAGCGCAGGCGGAAGCCCGCCTGGGCCAGCGGGATAAAGTGCTGCAAGACGTCGATATGGCCCAACAATTGAGCCACGGCCAAAGTGACATTCTGATGGCCGCCGGTGATGCCCTTCTCGCGACGGGCGATCGAGATGCCGCGATGCGTTACTTCTCGCGCGCTCTGGAAGATCCCGGCTCCAACGAAGTCGGCATACGACTCGCCATCGCAAACATTTTCGAGCGTCAAGGCCACTGGCAAGACGCTCATCGCGAAATTGGCCTCGCCTTCGCCGAAGCACGTGTCAGCGACACGACAACAGTCACGCCCGATGACTTGGTGGAAGCGGCGAATATTCTCCTCGCCATGCACGACTTTGATCTCGCCAAGACTTATTTCACCAAAGCGCGTGCGGCTGGCGCGGAAGAAGGCAGCGTCTCCATCGGATTGGCCAACGCCTATCTCGCCGAAGGTGACACTCACCAGGCTGATGTGGAACTGGCGAGGCTCCGGGATTCCGGGCAGTACGACAACGATTACGACTATCTTATGGCGGAAGGCACTCTGTATCGCCAGCGCCAGGATACCGTTCACGCGCTTTCCACGTTCGCGCAGGCCAGTAACGTCGGTGGCGCCGACGATCGACACATCGTCGAGAACGCGCAGTACGAAGTCGCGGGTGAAGAAGGGCGCCAGATCACTCGCAATGTCAGCCTGTTTTCGGACGCGTCATTTGCACCGGTCCTTGAAGACATTAACGTGTATGTCCTCGACGCCAGGCTTTTGAATGTTACGAATCCCGCGCTCCTTCCGCCTCCGCGACACTCATTTCAAAGCCTCGGCGCCGAGTATTACCGCGTTCACCTTAACGGAGTCCCAACTCTTAGCGGTTTCGTCGGCGAGAGCATGACCCGCGGCAGTCTTTACTTTCCCAGCGCGTCGGTCATTCAAAACCGCAACACCTTCGACACCATGTTCAATGTCGGCGTCACTCCGGTGCTGCGTTTTGGCCGAAACTCCATCACTTTCAATCCGGGAGTTCAGTTCACCATCCGACGCGATACCGAGTCGCCTCTCGACTTGAACCAAAATCTTTTCCGCCAATATCTCTATTTATCGACCAGTTCGTTTTTCAACTGGATCTCGGTGCATGGCAGCGCCATTCGCGAGGCCGGCCCCTTCACCGAGCAGAACCTGCATTCCCGCGACGCTTCGGCGGATCTTGAATTCACCGTCGGACGCCCCTGGGGCAATACCGCGTTGCTCACCGGATATTCCGTGCGCGATCTTCTATTCCGGCCGCAGGCGCGCGAATACTTCAGCAGTTCCACCTATGTGGGAGTTCAGCAGAAGTTCGGCGACCGGTTGACCGTGGCGTTTCTGGGAGAATATCTCCGCTCCTGGCTGGTGCAATTCACGAACTACTCGATCGCACAGGCGATTTTGCCCGGAGCTCGCGTCGAATATCACGCCAGCTCGCGATGGAACGTTCAAGCGTCCTTCCTGTTATCTCGCGGCGAGGGATACCACGCTTACGACAACGTGCAAGCACAGGCCTTGGTTTCCTATGTGCATCCCATGCGCCGCGGCCTCGACACTGGCGGCACCGAGTCGCAAGTCACATATCCTTCTCGCTTCTCGTTCGGCCTGCAGGAGCAAACTTTTTATGATTTCAACGGGCAGACCAGAAACACCATTCTCCCGGTGATCCACTTCACGCTTTTCTGAGCGCGACCGCTGTTCGATTTCACACTAGCATATGAATTCGCGCCACAACGAAGCCGTAGTTGTCAAAGGACCTCAAGAACCTATTTTGCTGCCTGCATCAAGTTCTGCGCGCTCTCGCATTGTTAGCGGAAGCCTCATCCTCCTGGCCGGATCGGGCTTGGTGGGCGTCGCCAATCTCGTCTACAACGTCGCCGTCGCCCGCTTGCTTGGCCCCGAAGGCTTCGGACAAGCCACAGCCGTCTACACCCTACTGATGTTGATGTCGGCCGTGACGCTTTCCTTTCAGATCGTCTGCGCAAAGTTAGTCGCGAATCACGAAGCGCTCCTCGAAAAAGGCGCCGTATACAAGGGCCTTCACGCGAAAGCCTGGCGCTTTGGAATCGGTATCGCCCTCCTGATGATCATTGGGCGAAGCTTGATTGCCAGCTACCTGAACCTTCCTGACACTTTTCTGATCATGCTGTTGGCCGTGGGAACCGCTTTCTACGTTCCTCTGGGAGCCCGCCGCGGCTGCATGCAGGGGACCTACGCGTTCCCTCTTCTTGCGATCAACCTGATGGTCGAGGGACTGGTCCGGCTGGGCGGCGCGTTCGTGCTTATCAAGTATGGATTAGGAGTCAGAGGGGCGATCCTCGCCAGTGTGGCCGCTGTGATTCTTGCCTATCTGTTCGCGGCACCCCGTTCAGGCCTGGAATTTACAAAAGGGCTCACAGTGCCAACATCCTTCCGCGAAGGATTGCAGGCCATCGTGTTCTTCGCCGGGCAAGTCGTCATCAATAACTTCGACATTGTTCTGGTCAAACACTTCTTCGCGTCGGAAGAAGCCGGGCTCTACGCAGCGGTAGCCCTGGTGGGACGCTTCGTTAACATGTGCGCTTGGTCGGTCGTCAGCACGATGTTCCCCGTCTCAGCCGCGTCGCGCACCGGAGATCGCGCAGGGCGATCGGTCCTCTTCACTTCCCTGCTGCTCGTTCTTCTGATCGTCGGCGTCGTGATTTTCGGTCTGTGGATGGTGCCGGGCTTCTTTTGGAAAGTCATGTTCGGCGCCCAATTCGAACTCTCGCGATATGGCTCGATCGGGCACTTGCTGATTCTGTATGCTCTCGCGACTGGAGTGTACTCGCTGAGCGCAGTCATCATCGCTTACGAAATGTCGCGCAAGATTGCTAACACAGGTTGGCTGCAATTGGCTTTTAGCGGCGCGCTGGTACTCGGAATCCATTGGTTCCACGATTCGCTGCAACAGGTGATTCAGGTGCAGCTAGCCCTGATGCTGTTCTTACTGGCCGTCGTTCTCATTCCCGTTCTCCGCTCCATAGGCACACAGGAGGAAACCGAACCGGATATGGTTGGCGCCCTTCGTATAGGCAGCCCGCTCCCGGAGCATGAAGTGATCGCGGAATTTCTCAAGAACGAATTCCATCATCCTGAATTCGATCCTTATCGCCAAACGCTGGGGCATCTGGTGCTGGCCCCAGACTTGAGCGATGAGCGAGAGAACAATTTACGCCGCAGCCTGCTGTTCTTGCGGCGTGGCGCCATGTGGAGAGAACTGCCGCCCGACACTCGCTGGTTCGAAGTCGAGCTGACCGATGAGAATCTGTCTAAGATCCGCGTCTTTCCCCGCGCGCAATGGCGGAAGATCGCACAGGGCAATTTCTATTTGACGGAGATCAGCAAGCAGGCCCGCCAGCGCCTGGAGAAAAGGGCGGAAGACGAGTTCTTTCTCAAGCTGCGGCGGCTAGGGCAGGATATCCAGCGCGATGACTTGAATAGTACCGTCCTTCTCATCGGGGTGGACGAGCACGGGCCCTGGACCATCCTCGACGGCAATCACCGCATCGCCGCCAGCATGTTAGCCGCGCCGGCCGCGGTCTGCACCCGGTTCCGATTCATCTGTGGATTGTCACCGAAGATGACGGAGTGCTGCTGGTACAGGACGAGCTTCGCAACTCTTCTGAGATACGGTCGGAACCTCGTCCGCCACGTCGCCTACAATCCTGAGTCCGAAATCCAGACCTACCTGCCCAGCAATCTTTAAGCGGGCTGCTGTAACCAAATGACACCCTCATCTACTGATGAGGCTGGTCCTGTGGATTGTCGTTCTGCGGTTTCGGTGGCTCCAATTGCGGAATGGGTGGCTGAGGCGGTCCGACCGAGGGAGAATCTTCAGGCTGCTGCGCTGGCAAGGGTGGCTCGACCACCGGCGTATTGTCGCGTCGCTTCAGTTGAATGGGACCGGTTTGGTTGCGTCGAGCTTCCTTCTGCGCTTCGAACTGTTGATCGATTTTCTGGTCCGCATCGTCGGCAACTGCCGACAACCTCATGCCCTCAGCCCAGCTTCGACTGGCGACGCCGACCCGGGCGCTATCACCCTCTGCATCTTTCGCCCTCTGATAGAAGTCTTGCGCGGTCTCAGGATCGCCCTGCATCTCCGCAAGGAACCCGCGATTATTTAGCGAAAAAGCGTTGTCCGGATTCAGGCGGTAGGCCTCGCTGAAATCCTGCGCCGCCAGCGACCAGTCGTTCCGGTTCACCGCGGAAACTCCCCGCAGATTCAGTTCCGCCGCGCGAACTTCGGGGCTCTCCTGCTCGCTTAAGCGTGCACGAATTTTCTTCGCGCTATCGTCTGCCATCTCGCTCACCGGCTTGCCGCGCCATCTCGCGTTCAACGTCACCACCACAGGTTGTTCCGATTTCAACCCGGCGGACGCAGTGTAGTACTTCAAGGCCTCCGGCAGTTCGCCTTGCATCTCTTTCGCGAGACCAAGGTTGTTCAGGGTAAACGGGTTTTTTGGATCCAGCTTCTGGGCTGCTTCGAGCAACGATTGGGCCTCCTGCGCACGCCCTTTCGACAACAGACGGATAGCCTCGACGTTCGATTGGTTGATCCGCATGTTTGCGTCTTGCACTTCACCGATTACGTCGCGCAGAGGCTTGCCCTTCAAGCCCGACGCGCTGGCCTGATCGATAACCGCGTCCCCCGCCTGCTGCGATGCGAGTTGATAAAACTTCGCCGCGCGATCGACCTGGCCTTCTAGTTCTGAGATGTACCCGAGATTGTTCAGCGTAAAAGGATCGTCCGGATCAAAGAGATAGGCCTTGTAAAAGAGGTTCTCCGCCTTCTTGTACTGCCGCTTGCGCACCGCTTCCACGCCATCCCGGTTCAGCTTTTGCACCGGGGTCATCTCGCTCCGCCTGGGGACGCTGATCCGTAGATCGCCAGCCCATGCAGGATTGCAGGCCAAGACTATAACGAAAACTGCCAAGGTGAATACGGGAGCGAGGTGCTTGTGATGCGATTTCAGCATAGGTTTTTACGCTTCTATTCGATGCCCCCCTGTCTTCGCCTGTTGGCCTGAAAGCATCATTTTTTCAGGCGTTTTGGACCTCTTGGAAGACCAAACCTGGCATCAAAGAGAGGCCTGTCGAATGGAGCATCCATGAAGCGTTTGCTGATGTTTGCTTTCTTGTCAACTCTGACGTATGCGCAGTCCTCCCCCGTGCCCGCCTCCACGCCGGTCTCACTCCCGGACCAGCACCTCGCGCCACTTAAAGGAAAGCCCACAATTATCGGAGGCACTGTCACGAAGTTAGACCTCGTCCGCGACGAGTTCACCGTCCACGTCTTCGGCAGCAAACAGACAATGAAGATTCTTTTCGACCCTCGCACCCGCATCTTCCGTGACGGCACCCCGGTCGCTCTCCACGATCTTCGCAAAGAAGATCACGTTTCGGTCGAAACTCGCTTGGATGGGTCTGACGTCTTTGCGCAGAGTATCCATGTCTTCGGACACTCGACCACGGGTGAGGCCAGTGGCCAGGTTCTCAGCTACGACCCTGGGAAGGGTGAAATCATCATTCGCGACGCTCTCGCTTCCCAGCCGGTCAAGTTACGGGTCTCGTCCGCAACCGTCGTATCCGGCACAGAGAAAGGCCCTGCCTATTCCATCGCAGATTTGAAAGAGGAAGTTCTGGTCACCGCGAAATTCTCAAGCGATGACCACGGGAAGGATCTTGCGCGCCAGTTGGTTATTGAAGCAGTGCCCGGAGCCACATTCACGTTTTCCGGTAGCGTCGTTTACCTCGACGTGCACTCCGGTGTTCTGGTGTTGACTGACCCGCGCGATAAGAAGACTTACGAAATCTCCTTCGATCAGGGCCGCACGCCCGTCGGAGAGCAAGTACACGAGGGCTCCGAGGTCTCGGTGGCGGCGCTCTTCGACGGCTCCCACTATCGCGCCACCACGATTAGCGCAAATCCAGACAAATGACGCTGTGATCTAAGGCAGCATATTCAAATAACACGGAGCGGTCACCGGCTGCGCCGGAGGTGTGGGTGGCGTCGCCCAGGGAACATTGACGAAGTCGAAGAACTCCGTCATGTCGGGCTGAGCTGCGTCCCGGGCCGTCAAGCTGGGCAGATTAAATCTCGTCTCGATCAATTTAAGGACAGCGGTGTAGTCCGCCACTGTGTGGGAAACATAGTTCTTCTTTGTAAACGGAGAAACCACAATCAAGGGTACGCGGTATCCCGTGTAATCGAAATGACAGGTAGCCGGCGAAGTGGATGCGATGCAAATATCTCCAGGCTGCAGATCCGATGGCGTGAAACTGTCCGGTGGCGGCATCGGCTGCGGCGGCACGTGATCGTAAAAACCGCCGAACTCGTCATAGGTCAGGATGAATACAGAATCCTTCCACGATGTGCTCGTCATTAGCGCATTGATCAGCGTTGAGACATATTGCGATCCCACCTGCACGCTTCCTCCAGGGGCGGAGTCGTTCGAATCTCCATGTTCGTCCAGTCCGTTTGAGTAACCCGGATCAATGATCGCCACCGAGGGCAGAGTGCCATTCGCTACGTCGGTCATGTATTGGCTGATCGGCACAACATTCTGACTGTGCGATCCAGAATAGGCGAACTGATCAAAGGCGCTGCCCTGAAGCGGGGTCGGGTTTGGATCAACCACGTAATCCTTCCACGTGATGTTATTTTCATCCAGCAACTCAAAGATGGTCTTATCGGTGAGTTGCGCACTTCCGGCCGTCAGCGGATAAACATGCCCGTGCGACGTTGCCGCCAGCATGTACATCCGGTTCACCTGAGTATTGGACATCGCGGGCGAGAACCAGCGGTCCGACGTCGCAAACTTCGAGGCCATGAAATAGTAGTATGGCAAGTCCGATGAATCGTAGTAGCCCATGGCGCGCATTCCAATGGTGTCAAAGAATGGCGGCTGGTTGAAGCGCGCGTCGTGCCCCGCGGTCCAAACAAATCCGTTTCCTGCGTAGGTCGTCGAAACTCCGCCGATTTGATCGGCGAAGTTCCAGTCCACATGACTCTCATTCCAGGCAGGACTCGGGTCTTCCACGCAGGCGGAAATCATATGGAAAGACGACACGGGATTGTTCTGATCGAAAACGCAATCCTGAATCGTTCCCGATGTCGGATCGAAGGGAAAATTCGGATCGCAACCCGGATTCGACGGTGCGGTTCCGCCAGACGAACTGAATTGCGGCAACCCGTCGAATTGCTGGGACGCATATCCGTTCGCAGCCCAATAGGCAGGCAGTGCGCCGAAATAGTGGTCGAGCGAGCGGTTTTCCTGCGCCATCAGAATGATGTGGTTGATTGCTTGCATGCTCTGCGGACCGGTATTGGGAGTCCCTTTCGTTAATCCTTGGCATCCGCACCACACCAGCGTCCATGTGCACAGTAAAAGACCCAGGCACCACCTGATGGCACTTCTCATTCACGCTCCTCCGTTTTCGGTCGCCCCTGAAAGCTCGCTTAGGATGTACTGGAATGACAAAGTGGTTGGCTCAAATGGCAGGGCAGGAACGTTCGATAATGACTCTTCGTGCACGTATAAAAGTTGTTAAGGTGTTCCCCTCATTGACCGTCAGAAATCACTGTATTACCCTCGGCGTCAACATTCGCTGAGTACTCGCGTTAGGTTTTCGGGTGGCCTCTGTTCTCGCGTCGGCAAGACCTCCTGTTCAGCTTGTGTAGTCCTTGGATCGCGTTCCTAGCCGCATAAAGTAGCTAAAAAAATAAATGGGGGAGTAAGACATGAAGGGATTTTGCTGCTTGTGTATTGCCGTGCTTTTCACATTGCACGCTTTTGCCGGTGTCACGGTAAGCCAACCGGGCAACGGCGCCACCTCGGGTTCGCCCGTACATTTCTCGGCGACCGCCACCAGTAGTTGTTCGTCAGGAGTCGGGTCGATGGGGATCTACACCGCTCCCTACCAGCTTGCGTATGTGGTGAGCGGTGCAAGTCTCGATACGTACCTGAGCCTAAGCGCCGGAACCTATAACACCGTCGTCCAGGAGTGGGACAACTGCGGAGGAGCCGCGACCACCCCCGTAACGATCACCGTCAACAGTGGCAGCGGCGTGTTCGTCACTTCGCCCGCCAACAACAGCCAGGTCGGTTCCCAGGTAAATTTCGTGGCTACCGCTTCCAGCAGTTGCTCCCTGGGTGTCGCATCGATGGGCATTTATACCGCGCCCTACCAATTGGCATATGTCACCAATGGTGCCAGCCTAAACACGACGCTGACTCTAAGCCCCGGCACCTACAACACGGTCGTCGAAGAATGGGATAAATGTGGTGGCGCAAACGTCGCCCCTGTGACAATCACCGTCACCAGCGGGGGCAGCGGGAAAACGTTCTACAACCTGCAGAACAGCGCCGGATGGACCGGGTACGGCCAACTTCCGCCGTCCTATCAAGACTGCAGTTCGTGCGGTTCAGGAGTGACCTGGTCGTCGACCCAAGGGGTTTCCTCACCCTCACTCGATGGCAAGTCGACGCAATACAACATCGGAGGAACCACTCCTTACGCCGACGTGCTCTGGAACAATCACTTGATCGGAGACTTCTCTTCGCAAGGACTTCCCGACACCGGTCACACCCTGGTTCCGACCCTCCACAATTTCACCTACGACGTTTACTTCTACGGAACGAATCTGGAAAACGCGCAGGCTCTGGAATTCGACGTTAACCAGTTCTTTAATAATCTTGGATTCACCTGGGGCCACGAATGCCGTGTCGGCGGCGGTCATGAGTGGGACGTCTGGAATAACGTCTCGGGGAAATGGGTGCCCACGGGCGTTGCATGCAATCCGCTGGAGAATGCGTGGAATCACCTGATCATCCAGGTACAGCGCACTTCCGATAATCAGTTGTTGTATCAATCCATCACACTGAACGGCGTGAAGAACACCATCAATCAGTATTACAGTCCGTTCTCGGCGGTAGGTTGGTACGGGATCACGGTCAACTATCAGATGGATGGCAACTCGACGCAGCAAGCTTACACCGCGTTTCTCGATGAGCTGAATTTCACCTACTATTGAGTTCGCTCGTGAAGGGGGAGGAACGCTTCAAGCACGCGTATCCTCCCTACCGCGGCCCTAGACCTTCGCCACTTCGTCCCCGCTGGGCTTTGCACTATTCTCGGCAACCTCGCGGGAAACCTCCGCCTGAGACGATCTTGCGCCCATGGTGAACGCCGCCCGATCTGACCAATTGAAGCTGTTCCCCATCGTGCGGCCAACCAGGAATCTCCACGGTATCCAACTGGGCCATGTGCGAAGTCTCGCCATGCGCCTCAAAGTCACGGCACGGCGCTCACGATCGAAGTGACGTAGATATTGACTGATGATCTGTGGCATTGTCATGCGCAGTCCGACAGAAAAATTCTGTTCAGCCATAGCGCGTTGTTGCTCAGGAGACTGCAAGAGCGCCGTGACGCGGTCCGCCAAATCCTGAGCGTTGCCGGGTTGATAAAAATCGATTGCCAGGTGTTCGTCTTTCGCCATCTCGCGAAAATCCGCGATATCGGCACAAACAATTGGCACTCCATAAGCGCAGGCAAAGTGTGCAATCCCGCTCGAGCCGGTAGCCGAGGAGTACGGCATCACCGCGACCGAAGCGCTCCCGAACATTTCAGGAACTCTTTCTTCCGGAACGTAGCCAGTAAATTCCACCCGAGGGTCGCCTTTGAAGCGCTGTGCAACGGATGCAACATACCCGGGCGTCCGCGGATGATCTCCTCCCGCAACGATGAGTTTGGCATTGGCAACACGTTCCGAGATCAGCGGAAACGCCTCAAGAATGGATTCCAGGCGTTTGTAGGTTCCCCACTTCCCAAAAGCCAGGACGCGATGATGCGGATTCCCTCGCCGCGAAAAATTCGGGTACTGCGGCCGTTGCGAGAACACGCCATGGGCGCGGACATGAACGTTGCCGACGCCATACTTCTCCAACAGCGTCCTCCGGTACGTCGGCATGAGCACGGAAACAGAATTCGACATCAAGAGCATCCGCGTAGCCACCGCTCCCGCCGCGCGATAGATACGCGGAAAGCGGACGCCCGCATCCTGCAGATCGACGGCATCCATCAACTGGTGCAGGGTCACATGCGTACGGCAACCTGTGAGACGGCTCAACAGCGGCAGCGTCAAGCCGCAGAACGCGGCCAGGGGATTGTTCCCGAAGGTGCTGAAGATCAGGTTGAACCACACCACGTCCGGATCGAGCGACCGGATGACGCGCAGCAATCTCGCCGGGCTCTTAGGATCGTCGAACCGCCAGCAACGAGTCACGGAAAAGCCTTCGGGCTCCGGCTGCGGCGAATCCAATTCGTCAGCCAAGACGCTCAGGCTGAGAAATGGATTCCGCTGCAGTTCCCTTGCGACGTGAAAACCATACTCGCTTAGACCTCCGCGGCTCGGTGGAAATGCGGTTACCAGGCAGATTTTCATCCCTGTCCTCGGGCCCCAATGAACGGCCCGCAGGTTTCGATGAAATCGGCGCCGCGCGCGTTGGCTCAATCCATACGCGTTTTCACTGTTGACTGTTTCAGGCTGATTTTGGCTGATCGGACCACTGCTGGCGAAGATTCCGTTGTGCGCAACAGGAGAGGATCTGCGCGAGCTTATCTTGCACCCGTAAACTTGTTTCTTCCACCGTCCGCACATCAATCACCGTAATATCCGCCAGTCTCGCGACGTCGAGAAATGATGCGCGGTTACGATGGAGGAAGTCTTCCGGATACTCCGGCTTCCGGCTGCAGGCTTCCGCGGGATCCGCGTTGAGCAGCAGCGGGAGATCAGGTTTAGGCACGATCTTCAGCAGAAATTGAACAAATCTTCGCGCTAGCCAATGGTCGAGCGGCAGGTTAGCGAATTCGTCATAGATGTATCGATCAAAGATCACTATATCGCGCGACCTTCTTTGGATGGACCTTGCGACAAGCTTGAGCTTAAGAGCATCAAGGAGGTACAGGCTGCATCGAAAGAACGTTAGATACCAGGCCGTAACGTTCTTGTCGCGGCGTCTTACAGGACGATCCGGATGCCCCACGCCCCGATCCCCGTGAAACACGCTATGACTGGTGAATTCGCGCAAGCGAGTAAATGCTGCGATGTCAGTCCAGAATGTGATTCTTGAAACCCGCAAACCGATCTCATTCAGTCTTTCGCAGAGCCGATGAATCTGGGTGCTCTTCCCGGCTCCGTCGATTCCTGAGAAGCTGATCGATACTGGGTTGCGATTTTCCTGCACGGTTCGGTCGCTGTCCCTAGTGACTGCCCGGCGGCTTGCTGCCGGTAGCATTCGAAAGTGCATAGACGGTTCCCACCGCAGCTCCAGCCGCCAGGATGGCGCCAACTTTGATCAGCAAAGAACGAGTGCGCCTCTGCTTCGCCGGGGCGATCGCGACGCCTGCAGGCTCTGACGCCCCCGTACCACTCGGAGTTAGTGGTTCAGCGGCCGCCGTACCGAGCGGCTTTTTCGGCGTCGTTTGCGATTGCTGCGGAGCTGTCGATTGCTGAGAGGCCGTGCCGTTACCAGTCGGGGGATTCTGCTGCTCTTGTGTTTTTGTAGCGCCAGGACTATCCGGTACTTGTCCCGGCGTACTCGTACTGGTGCCCTGATCGCTCGGAACGGTCCCCTCCGCTGGCGTCTGTGCCGACGGCGGGGCCGGTTCCTGGGCCGCTCTTGCCAACTCAGGAACTCCGGCCAGTATCACTACCATACCCGCAACCATCAAACGCGTCCCGAGGAGCCACTTAGCGGTCATGATTTCCTCCACGAACGGCCTTGTCTCTATCCAGCTAGATCGAGGTCACCGGTATCGCGTAGATCGAACGACGGCGCGCTCTCGTGAAACGGCAGGGCTTCGTCGGCGGGAAATGACAGGAAACTGGTCACCGCTTCCGAGACCGTATCGAAGATCTCGAAGACCCGATCGGCACGAGTCAAGCGCAGAATCACTGTCGCTTCCGGAGAAAGAGCCGCCAGCTTCACGTCCCCGTCCTGCTTCATGGCTTTTTCCATGCACCTCAAGAGGATTTCGATTCCGGCGCTATCGATTTGTCGTACTGCTGCGCCGTCCAAAACCAGTTGAGGTTTGTAGATCGCTAGTTGGGCTTCCATCTCACTCAGGAATTGAGGAACCTGCCGAAGATCCAGCCGTTCGGGTAACCGTTTCACGATAACTTGATTCCCTGTGTTCATTTTTTCCCCGTGGCGAATCCCTGCTAGCGGACTACGCCGGTCAAGACCTAATGAAGCAATGCTTTCATTCGGCCGCTCACTCGTTGTACGAACTTCAAGTGCTCACCATCTCCCGGCCACATCCGCGTTTCCGAGGACTTTGCCCGCCCTACGAGCGCAGTGTCCGCAATCTCTACTGCTACTTCACTTCTCAGATCGACGAATGTGTTCCCGTCGACCACTGCATGTGAAACATCAAGCCATCTTCCAAGGTTGGTCTCGGGCAGAATGCTCGAATCCTCGACCACCGTCGCTTCGCCCACTTCGCAATCTCGCTCCAAACTGCTGGAGCGGGTGATTAAAGCCGAAGCCTGCACTTTCGCCCGCCTTCCTATATAAGCGGGAGACACGACTCGTGCCTCGCGATGAACGTGAGCTTGCTCGTCCATCCAAACCCCAGGCCGCACCTCGGTGCCAATGGGCCGTACCGCACAACGCGAGTGAAGCACATCCACCACCAGCCGCCGAAGTTCTCGCACGCTGCGCAATCGGTTGATGTAGTGGCAACCGCGATACCAGTGAACCGGATGTCCTTCCCAATCAAGGTTCGGGCCTGCGGAATTCGCCGCCTCTTCATCGACAACCCACAACTCCAGTGGTCCCCCACTGTCGGCGGCGCGGCAAATCGAAGATTCCCTTCCCTCATGGAACTTCAGCATGTCTGGCAAGTTGAACTCGATGTAGGCGCCCATTTTTTGTACAAGCACGGTTCCCGCGCCGCCAGCGAAGTGCTCAGCCATCTTCCTTGCCGCCAAACGCAGGGCGTCCTCGCTGTTGCTGACCAGGCAAATCTCGGCATCTCCCGGCAACACACCGGTGCGGTGGGCAATCTCTTCCGTTCCAACCAGGGTGATAGGGCTTACACCCGCGTCGCGCAATGTTTCGATGGTCCGGGCGAGCATGGACCGCCCCAGAATCTCAAGGCACGGCAAAGGACATCCTGCCAACGACTCCGGATTTTCCGGGAAAACGGCTGGCGAAACAGGGGGAATATCGCCTGACCGCACTCCGCTAACCATCAAAACCGCTGCTGTTGGCATCGCTATGCCTGTCTTTCCGGCATGCAAGCGCTGGGCAACCCCGGTTTCAGCGTGAGCGCCACTGGGAGGGCCACGAACATGTTTGTCAGCTTAAGGAATACCAGGCGAGGGGTCCATCCGGTTGTGTCTGTAGGCATCCCTCACCCTCCCTGTAGCCATAAATCATCAGGCCGGCATTTCTCGTGACTTCATAGAGCGATCTCCGTCCACTTCAGTTATGCTCATAAATAGGGCTTCGTCCCTCCCCTGCCATACCCCTACAGGAAAGACCTTAGGGTCATGCGCGCCAGTTCGTGATATCAAGTCCATAGAGTAGGGTTCGCAAACTTGTGTAAGTGGTTTCATCGAGAGCGGCGTACGTACTGTCGAGAGGAACGTTTGCGGGACCAAATTCATCCCCCATTATTTCGCTTGGAAGCTGACTAACCGCTGAGACAGGCACCGCTCCGTGTCCGACACGGAAGAGGATTCTGTGGCGGTTTTTGCTGTATCGCAGACTCAACACATCTGGAGCAAGCGGTATGAAAAGAAATGGTTCGCGGACTTCGCCAACTGCTGAACTGAACGGCGGCATAGTAGCCCAGGGAAAGAATAATGGTAGTTCCCTTGCCACAGCTGAGCCTAGCGCTGCGGAACTTAGCGCCATCCTGGCTAAGCTTCAGCGCATGCGCGACGGAGACTTCTCCGTTCGCCTGCCAGGATCATGGACCGGCTTGTCGGGCAAAATTGCTGACACGTTTAATGACATCGTCGCGGCCAACCAGCAAATGGCGCAGGAGCTCCAGCGCGTTGGACAGGTCGTTGGAAAGCAGGGCAAGACTCGCGAGCGGACGCGATTCACGCAGTCGCGCGGCGCCTGGGGCGAAATGGAAGTCTCGGTCAATACCCTCGTTGACGATCTTCTTCGTCCCACCACAGAGGTCACGCGCGCGATCGCGGCCGTCGCGCAGGGCAACTTGACGCGCACCGTGCACCTGGATGTAGATGGCCGCCCCCTGGAAGGGGAGTTTCTCCGCTCCGCCAACATCGTCAATACGATGATTCAGCAGCTCGGCGTGTTCACCGCCGAAGTGACGCGCGTTGCCCGCGAGGTCGGTACCGACGGCAAGCTCGGCGGACAAGCTCAAGTGCCCGGCGTCGCCGGCACCTGGAAAGATCTCACCGACTCCGTCAACTTGATGGCCAGCAACCTCACTGGCCAAGTGCGTAACATCGCCGAAGTCGCCACCGCCGTTGCCAGCGGCGACCTCTCCCGCAAAATCACGGTCGATGTGCGTGGCGAAATTCTTCAGCTCAAAGAAGCCATCAATACGATGGTCGATCAGTTGCGGTCGTTCGCGTCTGAAGTGACGCGCGTCGCCCGCGAAGTCGGCACCGACGGAAAACTTGGCGGACAGGCAGTCGTCCCCGGCGTCGCCGGAACCTGGAAAGATCTCACCGACTCCGTCAACGCCATGGCCGGCAACCTCACCGCCCAAGTCCGCAACATCGCCCAAGTAACAACCGCCGTCGCTCGTGGAGATCTCTCCCGTAAAATCACCGTCGATGTAAAAGGCGAAATTCTCGAACTCAAAGACACCATCAACACGATGGTCGACCAACTCAACGCGTTCGCTGGAGAAGTTACCCGCGTAGCCCGCGAAGTCGGCACCGAAGGCAAGCTCGGAGGCCAGGCGCAAGTGCCCGGGGTCGGCGGCACATGGAAAGATCTCACCGACAACGTGAACTTCATGGCCAGCAACCTCACTGGCCAAGTCCGCAACATTGCAGAAGTCGCAACCGCCATCGCCAACGGAGACTTGTCACGAAAGATTACGGTCGACGTTCGTGGAGAAATTCTCCAGCTCAAAGAAACTCTAAACACGATGGTCGATCAGCTCAACCGCTTCGCCGGAGAAGTCACGCGCGTCGCCCGCGAAGTAGGTAGCGAAGGCCGTTTAGGCGGACAGGCGAACGTCCCCGGGGTCGCCGGTACCTGGAAAGATCTCACCGACTCCGTCAACTCCATGGCCGGTAACCTTACTGCTCAGGTCCGCAACATCGCTGAAGTCACCACGGCTGTGGCCCGCGGCGATCTCTCCCGCAAAATTACCGTCGATGTGAAGGGAGAAATTCTTGAGCTGAAGAACACTATTAATACGATGGTGGATCAGCTCAACGCCTTCGCCGGTGAAGTCACGCGCGTTGCTCGCGAAGTCGGTACAGAAGGAAAACTCGGAGGTCAAGCGCAAGTCCGCGGAGTCGCGGGAACCTGGAAAGATCTCACCGACAACGTAAACTTCATGGCCAGCAACCTCACCGGCCAGGTGCGCAACATCGCTGAAGTGGCGACGGCCGTCGCTCGTGGCGACCTCTCCCGCAAAATCACGGTCGATGTCAAAGGAGAAATTCTCGAACTCAAAGACACCATTAACACGATGGTGGATCAGTTGCGAGCCTTCGCTTCGGAAGTCACGCGCGTCGCCCGCGAAGTCGGCACCGACGGCAAGCTTGGAGGTCAAGCCCAAGTCTCCGGCATCGCCGGCACCTGGAAAGATCTCACCGATTCCGTGAACTCCATGGCCAGCAACTTGACCGGCCAGGTCCGCAACATCGCTGAAGTGGCAACGGCCATCGCCAACGGCGATCTCTCGAAGAAAATTACGGTTAACGTCAGCGGCGAAATCTTGCTGCTGAAAGAGACCATCAACACCATGGTCGATCAGTTGAACGCGTTCGCTGGCGAAGTCACTCGAGTCGCTCGCGAAGTCGGTAGCGAAGGCCGTCTCGGCGGACAAGCCAACGTACCCGGCGTCGCCGGCACCTGGAAAGATCTCACCGACTCGGTAAACTCCATGGCCGGAAACCTGACTGGACAGGTGCGCAACATCGCCGAAGTCACCACAGCTGTGGCCCGTGGAGACCTCTCCCGCAAGATCACGGTCGATGTGAAAGGCGAGATTCTGGAGCTGAAAAATACCATCAACACCATGGTCGATCAGCTCAACGCCTTCGCCGGAGAAGTCACCCGCGTTGCCCGCGAGGTCGGCACCGACGGCAAACTCGGGGGGCAGGCTGAAGTCCCCGGTGTGGCCGGTACGTGGAAAGATCTCACCGATAACGTCAATTTCATGGCCAGCAACCTTACCGGCCAGGTGCGAAACATCGCCGAAGTCGCCACCGCTATCGCAACAGGCGATCTTTCGAAGAAGATCACTGTCGACGTGCGTGGCGAAATCCTGCAACTCAAAGAAACTCTCAATACGATGGTTGAGCAGTTGCGATCGTTCGCTGCCGAAGTAACGCGTGTCGCGCGCGAAGTAGGCAGCGAAGGCCGTCTTGGCGGACAAGCCAACGTGCCTGGTGTCGCCGGCACCTGGAAGGATCTCACCGACTCCGTGAACGCAATGGCTGGAAACTTGACGGGCCAGGTGCGAAATATCGCGGAAGTCACCACAGCCGTCGCTCGCGGAGACCTCTCCCGCAAAATCACGGTCGACGTGAAAGGCGAAATTCTTGAGCTCAAAAACACCATCAACACCATGGTCGATCAGCTCAACGCCTTCGCCGCAGAAGTCACGCGCGTGGCTCGCGAAGTCGGCACCGAAGGAAAGCTGGGTGGCCAGGCCCAAGTCCCGGGAGTCGCCGGAACCTGGAAAGATCTCACCGACAACGTGAACGTCATGGCCGCCAACCTGACGGAACAGGTGCGCGGCATCGTCAAGGTTGTCACGGCTGTTGCCAACGGAGACCTTGGCCAGAAACTGACGGTTAATGCCAAGGGCGAAGTCGCCGCCTTGGCCGAAACCATCAATAACATGACCGACACGCTGGCAACGTTCGCCGATCAGGTGACGACAGTTGCTCGCGAAGTGGGCGTGGAAGGTCGTCTCGGTGGCCAGGCAAACGTTCCTGGCGCGGCCGGAACCTGGAAGGATTTGACCGGCAACGTCAACTTGCTCGCCGACAACCTCACCAACCAGGTGCGCGCCATCGCAGAGGTCGCCACCGCTGTCACGAAAGGTGACCTCACCCGGTCCATTCAAGTAGAAGCGCTCGGCGAAGTGGCCGAACTGAAAGACAACATCAACACCATGATCAACAACCTCCGTCTCACGACTGAGCGCAACACCGAGCAAGATTGGCTCAAAACCAACCTGGCTCGCGTCACTGGTATGTTGCAGGGCCAACGCGACCTGACCACTGTAGGACGAATGCTGCTTTCCGAGCTCGCTCCCCTGGTGAACGCCCAACAAGGCGTTATCTATCAAATGGAGACGGAAGGCACCGGCATGGTTCTGCTGTCCGCGTTTGCCGGCGACGGAGAGAACGGCCACCTACGACGCCTTGAACTAGGCGAGAGTCTGGTTGGCCAGTGCGCTTCGGAAAAGCGCCGGATGTTGATTGCCGACCTTCCGCCCGAAACCGTTTCCATCCGCTCCGGCTTGTTCGAGGCGGTTCCGCGAAACGTTATCGTCCTCCCGGTTCTGTTCGAAGACCGCGTCAAGGCTGTCATCGAACTTGCCACGCTGAATAACTTCACGACTTCTCACCTGGCTTTCCTCGAACAGCTAACGGCCAGCATCGGTATCGTGCTGAACAGCATTGAGGCCACCATGCAGACCGAAGGTCTGCTCAAACAATCGCAGCAACTCGCCGCCGAGTTGCAAGCGCAGCAAAAGGAACTCCAGCAAACCAACGAACAGTTGGCCCAGAAAGCCCAGCAATTGGCCGAACAGAACGTCGAAGTGGAACGCAAGAACCAGGAAATCGAACAAGCCCGCCGCGCCTTGGAAGAAAAGGCCAAAGAGCTCGCGCTCACCTCCAAGTACAAATCGGAGTTCCTGGCCAACATGTCCCACGAGCTGCGCACTCCGCTGAACAGCATTCTTGTCCTCGGACAGCAACTGGCCGACAATCCCGATGGCAATCTCGCAGCCAAGCAGGTCGAATTTGCCCGCACCATTCACGGCGCTGGCACCGACCTCCTCAACCTCATCAGCGACATTCTCGACCTCTCGAAGATCGAATCGGGCACCGTCTCCGTCGAAGCGGACGAAGTCCCCTTCGCAAGCTTGCTCGATACGGTCGCTCGTCCCTTCCGTCACGAGGCTGAGAACCGCCGCCTCGATTTCGAGGTCAAACCCGATCCCGGTCTCACGCGCAGCCTCGTGACCGACTCGAAACGTCTGCAGCAGGTGCTGAAGAACCTGCTCTCTAATGCCTTCAAGTTCACCGAACAAGGAGGCGTTCGACTCTCTGTCTTCCCCGCCCGAAGCGGTTGGAGCGAAGAGCATCCGATTCTTGGAAAGGCTGCCAACGTTGTGGCCTTCGAAGTGACCGACACCGGAATCGGCATTCCCTTCGACAAGCAACGCATCATCTTCGAGGCCTTCCAGCAGGCAGATGCCGGAACCAGCCGCAAGTACGGAGGAACCGGCCTCGGTCTGGCGATCAGCCGCGAACTCGCCAGCCTGCTTGGAGGAGAAATTCAGCTCACCAGCACGCCGGAGAGAGGTAGCACTTTCACGCTTTATCTACCGCAGACCTACGTGGGCCCGTCGTCATCGCAGGTCGCCACCGACCGCAGAACCCAGACGATCACGCCACTGCAACTCTCCAGCGTCCGAGTCACCGAATCGCCCGTGGAGCGCATCGTTGACGATCGCGATGAGCTTCACGCAGAAGACGCGATCCTACTCATCGTGGAAGATGACCCGCACTTCGCCCGTGTCCTGCGCGATCTCTCGCACGACATGGGATTCAAAGTTCTCATTGCAGCTCGCGGAACCGAAGCCCTCAGCCTCGCGCGCGAGTTCTCTCCCACCGCCGTCTCCCTCGACGTTTCCCTTCCCGACATGGTGGGATGGACCGTCCTTCATCATCTGAAGCAAGATCCAGCCACCCGGCACATTCCCGTGCAAATGCTCACGCTCGACGAAGACCGCCGTCACGGCCTCGCCTTGGGAGCCTTTGCCTTTGTCACCAAGCCAACCACGCCCGACGGCTTGGCGGCAGCCTTGTCGCGCATCAAAGACTATTCCAACCGGCGTCCCAAAAGATTGCTGGTCGTGGAAGACAATCCTGCCGAACAGTTAAGCATCCGTGAACTGCTGGGTCACGACGACATCGATGTCAGCGTTGCCGCTACCGGAATCGAGGCCCTGGAGGTCCTGGACAAGGAACCGGTTGACTGCGTCGTTCTCGACCTTCGCCTTCCCGATCTTTCTGGATTCGAAGTGCTCGAACGCATTCGCGATACGCCGGCCCTCAGCGAGTTGCCTGTAATCGTCTTTACCGGGAAGGAATTGTCTCCCGATGAAGACGCGCGGCTGCACACGCTGGCGCGCAGCGTGGTGGTCAAAGGCGTCGAATCTCCGGAACGCCTGCTCGACGAAACGTCTCTGTTCCTGCACCGCGTGATCGCCGATCTGCCGACCGAGAAGCAAAAACTTCTCGACCGGCTGCATCGCTCCGATGACGCTCTGCTCGGCAAGAAAGTGCTGGTCGTCGATGACGATGTCCGGAACATCTTCGCGCTCAGCAGTGTTCTGGAGCGCCGCGGCATGAGCGTCCTCACCGCTGGCACAGGCCGTCAAGCCATCAACACGCTCGAATCTGAATCAGATTTGGCGATCGTGCTGATGGATATCATGATGCCGGAAATGGATGGATATGAAACCATGCAGGTTATCCGGCAAAATCCGTCATTCCGGCGGCTTCCGATTATCGCGTTGACGGCGAAAGCCATGAAGGGCGACCGGGAAAAATGCCTCGAAGCCGGCGCTTCCGACTACCTGGCCAAACCCGTCGATACCGAACAACTCTTGTCCGCATTGCGCATGTGGCTCCACCGTTAGGCGCCCGTTCAGTGTCTGCGGTAGGGAAAGGCAAGCTGATGAATACGAAAGAGCCCGTCAACATACTGATGGTCGACGATCAACCGGGCAAGCTCCTCAGCTACGAGGTCATCCTCGGGGAACTGGGAGAGAATTTGATCAAAGCAACTTCTGCCAAGCTGGCCCTGGAAGAGTTGCTGAAGAACGATATCGCGGTAGTGCTGATGGACGTCAGTATGCCGGAGCTCGACGGATTCGAACTGGCAGACTTGATCCGCCAGCATCCGCGCTTTCAAGATACCGCGATCATTTTTATCTCCGCCGTACACCTCACCGAACTCGACATGCTCCGTGGATACGAACGCGGAGGTGTCGACTACGTCTCGGTTCCTGTAATTCCTGAGCTGCTGCGGGCCAAAGTCCGTCTCTTCTCGGAGCTGCATCGCAAGTCCCATCAACTGGAGCGCCTGAACCGTCAATTGGAGGCGCGCGTCGAAGAGCGCACACGGGAACTGGAAATCAAAGCGGCTGCGCTGCAGGAACTAAATCAAAATCTCGCGCGCAAGCACCAGGAACTCGACGCGATTGTGCGCACCGCACCTGACATCATATTCAGCCGCCGCGCCGACGGAGCCAGAGACTATATCAGCGACCGGTTCTACGAATTCACCGGCGCATCTCCGTCGTCCGCGGAAGGTTTTCGCTGGATGGACTATGTGCACCCTGACGATCGCGAACGCAGTACTGCAGAATGGATGGAAAGCGTTCGTTCGGGCTGTCACTACGAGTCGGAGTACCGCCTCCGGGGAAAGAGTGGAGAATATCGCTGGTTCCGCGCTCGCGCCGTTCCCATTCGCGATCAATCAGGCGAGATCATGAAATGGTACGGCACTTGTTCTGACATTCACGACAGCAAGATGCTTGAACAATCCATGCGCGATAACGCCGTGCAGCTGGAAAAAACTGTCGCCGCGCGCACCGAAGACCTCCGCCGCCTGTCCGGACGCCTCCTGACCCTTCGCGACGAAGAACAGCGTCGTGTCGCGCGAGAACTCCACGATGGATTAGGCCAGGAGCTGGTTGCGGCGAAAATGACAATGGATTCCGCCCTGCAACGGATCTCCACTCGAACCACCAGGAAGACCCTTCTCGACGTGAGTGAGATGATCGATCAGGCGATCAAGCAGGTTCGCAGCATTTCCCATCTGCTTCACCCGCCATTGCTGGACGAAGTGGGGTTGCTGTCCGCAATCCAGTGGTATCTCGACGGACTCACCAAGCGCAGCGGGCTCAAGACATCACTCGAGATTAATCCCCCGGAATTTCCCCGGCTGGCGCGCGAAGTCGAGATTGCCATGTTCCGCATCGTGCAGGAAGCGCTCACCAACGTCTTCCGTCACTCGGGAGCGCAGATGGCGTGGATCGTTTTGTCACAGCAGGACGACCGCGTTGTCGTCAGCGTGCGCGACGATGGAAAAGGTATTGGGCAAATCTCGACTGCTCAAGTCGACGGGATCGGCGTCGGGATTGGCGGCATGCGCCAGCGGTCCCGCGAATTCGGTGGCGATTTGCGGGTCGTGGACGCGAATCCCGGAACCCTGGTGGAAGCCGTCATCCCTTACAAAATCCCAAGTAAAATCAGCGCGCCGGTAAAGTCGCCAACTGTGCCCGAGCGATCGATCTCGCAGAGCGTTTCTGCTGGGTCAGGCAGCGCGCTAAGACCTGCTGCTGAAACATAGCCTTCCGCTCAACGGAAGTAATTGGAGCGTGCAGTTTTCCACGCTCCATGTACCCTGCCTAGGCCGTGGTCCGTCCTGTCACAAAATGCAAAATCAGTGAAATAAACGCCAATACCAGCAGGATGTGAATAAACGCTCCCGCCACGTGAAAGACGGTAAACCCGCCAATCCATGCGATCAGCAGAATAATAAAAAGCACTGTCCAAATACTCACGGAGTCCTCCCATTTCTTAGCAGCGGTCAGGCGGCCCTGACAACTACGCGCTTCGGGGACTTCGATGGCATTAGACTGATTGGGGTTTGTTAACCGACCAGATCGACAAATGTAGTGCCGTGACCTACTCGATTGCTAGACGGTCCAATTCTGTTCGCTGGCGAACTGACGCAGAAATGCCCTCCGCTTAAGTTAGCAAGACCACTCCCACATGAAAGGAAGTCATGACACCCGAGGAAAGCGATCGCCTGCGTGAGCTATGCACGCAGGCCCAAAGCGAAATGGATCCGGTGAAATTGGTGCAGTTGATTCAGGAGATCAATCGAGTGTTCGAGCTATCTGAGGAGCGTCAGAAGAATCAGTCCCCGTTAGACCCGGACGCTACTTGAGGCACTCGTGCCACTAAACTAACTTGTCGCAGTCCTAGACCCCCATTGAAATTCTTGATCACGTGGTAGCACTCGCAGGCAGTATCTTCCAGTTGTTTGCGATCTACAACCTGCAGCGTCCCACGCCGGTTTTCAATCATTCCCGCACTCTCCAGACGAGCGCACGCGAGGCTAACCGTAGGACGTCCCGCTCCCAGCATCTGTGCCAGAAACTCATGCGTCAGCGGAAGCACTGGAGACTCGACCCGGTCCTGGCACATCAGAAGCCACCGCGCCAAACGCTGATCTACCTCGTGCAGGCGGTTGCATGCCGCCACCTGCCCCACTTGCAGACTCTGCAGCAGAACAAAGTGGTTGGCCCGTCGCTGCAGATCAGGAATGCTGGGCAATATCTCCAGAAGGTGTTCCACGCTGATTCGCACACCCTCGCCCGGTATCTGCATGATGCCGCGGAAAGGCGCTCGCTTGATTCCAGCGATCACTGACACGCCGACGACTCCCTCCCTCCCCACCACGCCGACCTCTACACTTTCCCCGTCGTGCGTGACCACTACCAGAGAGGTCATCCCTTGATTGAGAAAATAGACGAAATCAATCTCTTCGCCGGCGTCATTCAGTATGAAATAGCGCGGCAAATTGACTGGCTCAAGCAAAGGGCGCAGTACCTTGTACTCGTCGTCGGGAATCGACGACAACAACATATTGCGGGTGGGCTTCCCCGTCACATCGGTCCGCACATCAGTTTGCAACCCATTAGATTGGAGCGCGTTAGTGGCCATCAATATCCCTCTAAAGGCGTCTGTGGCGACCGTCCTCTGCAGGTTAGCAACACCTTCCCTTGCCTTGCTCGAACCTCCCAGAAACCGGCGTCAGCACTTGGAGGGATCAGCCACTGACCGGGTTGCAAGCAAAATCGCACATAGCAAAGAATTTCTCCGTGAGAGTACCGGCATAAGGTAAATCGGGTAGCCAAGTACAATGCTCCAGACATGCTCTCGAACCGGGCAGGCACCCAGCTATGGTGAATTTCCGTCTCAAGGTCTTTCGCGCTGTCGCCAAGCATATGAACTTCCGCAGAGCCGCGGAGGAACTCTTTCTTACGCAGCCAGCCGTTACCTTGCAGGTCAAAACTCTCGAGCAGCAGCTCGGAGTGCAGATCTTCGACCGCAGCGGTTCGCGCATTTCGCTAACGCCGGCAGGCGCTGTGTTGCTGAAATTCGCCGATAAGATCGACCACCTGGAATCGGCAGCGCTCGAGGCTTTGTCGCCGTTTTCCGGCGAACCTCGCGGAGAATTGCGGATCGGCGCATCACTGACCATTGCGCAATACATCCTGCCCCATATCCTGGGCGAGTTTCAGCGCCAGCATCCCCAGATTCGCACTCACGTGACCACCTGCAACACTGAGCAGGTACTGGAATCGTTGCTGGCGCACGATATCTCGGTGGGGTTCGTAGAAGGCCCCACTCTTCGCCGCGACATACGCACCGAAATCTTTCTCGAGGACGAACTTGTATTGATGGCTCCTCCCGCCCACGAATGGAGCGAGCGCGGTTCCGTGGACCCTCAGGAACTTACCCAAGAGCGGTTACTCATGCGAGAACGAGGCTCAGGCACCCGCCGGGTCGTAGAAATTGCGCTGCAGAAGAGCGGGATCAAAGCAAAACAATTGAACCCCGCCATGGAGTTCGACTCCACTGAAGCCATCATTACCGCGGTCGAGGCCGGTCTCGGAGTCGGGTTCGCTTCACTCTGGTCCATCAGCAAAGAGTTACAACTCGGCACACTTCGTGTCGTGCCGATTCGCGGAGTTCGCATCCCCCGGCCGCTAAGCGTCGCCTATGCCCTGGGCCACGAGCCTCAGGGAATCGCCCTGACCTTCCTGGAATTCGTGCGCTCCCGCCGCGACCTATCTCCGCTAGACCAACCCAAGAAACGCACGCTGCCGCGCCGATAAGTCCTTCGCATGAGGGATAAGAATTACTGCTTGGACAGGCCAGCTCACCGGGCTCCACACTAGTCTGGCATGAACACCAAGAACCTTTTCTTTGTGGGCGTCATCGTAGCTGCCAGCGGTCTAATTTCCCCTCCGATCGCTCTACTCGCCGGACTGATTTACGGCCTATCTTTCGCGCATCCCTACCACCTCGATGCCAAGAAGCTCTCCGCGTTTCTCTTGCAAGCATCCATCGTCGGCTTGGGTTTTGGCATGAACCTGCACGAGGTGGTGAAGGCCGGCCGCGGAGGCTTCCTCTACACCGCCATAAGCATTAGTTTTGCCCTGCTGGTGGGTCTGTCCATCGGACGTCTCTTCAAGGTCGAGTACAAACCGTCGTTGTTGATCAGCGCAGGCACGGCAATCTGCGGTGGTAGCGCCATCGCCGCTGTCGGTCCGGTGCTAAACGCCGGGGAAGAAGAGATGGCAGTTTCCTTGGGAACCGTGTTCGTGCTGAACTCCATCGCTCTATTTCTCTTTCCCGCCATCGGCTACGCTCTTCATCTCACCCAATCCCAGTTCGGCCTGTGGTCTGCTCTGGCTATTCATGACACCAGTTCGGTAGTGGGCGCGACCGCTAAATACGGCCCGCAGGCGTTGATGATCGGCACCACCATCAAGCTGGCACGCGCGCTCTGGATTGTCCCTGTGGCGTTCGGCGTGGCTCTCATGCGAAAGGAAAAGACGCAGATCAAGTGGCCCTGGTTCATCCTTCTTTTCTGCCTCGCCGCAGTCGCCGGAACTTATTGGCCCGTTTTTGCTTCCGTCTATCCTCAATTAACTGCGCTGGGCAGGATCGGCCTCACTGTCACCCTCTACCTGATCGGCACCGGCATCTCTCTGTCGACGCTCCGACAAGTCGGTATCCGTCCCCTTCTCCAGGGAATTCTCCTCTGGGCGATTGTCGCCACCCTCTCCCTTGCACTTATCCATTTCGGATTGATCTCGGTATAAATCGGCCCCACGCCTCGACCTTACAGTTGGTCCTTCTAAAGGCCCTTTTTGGGGTCATCAGAAGTACTTTCTATAGACCGTTCCTTGGTTAGCAATTGAACCTGTTTATTTTCAGACGATTGCCGCTACCATTTCCCTGCTGATCGCAAAGCAGAGGGAGTCTGTCGTGCAGAAGGTCAGAGTCTTACTCGCCAATCGTCCTCGGCTGATGCAAGAAATCGTTTTGGCGACCCTTGCCAACCAACCCGACATCGAAGTTGTCGGCGAGACAGAAAAAGAAGAAGAGATCACGGAGTTAGTCGATGCAGTTCGTCCTGATTTTGTCGTGGTCTCGGTTGGAGAACCTGAATCGCGCCCCGGCATTTGCGGCTTTCTGCTGGGACGATACCCGCAAATGAAGGTGCTCGCCATCATGCCCGAGAAAAACATAGCCGTCTGTCACTGGGCGTTTGTGGAATTACGGTCCAAGCGTTTTCAGATGTCGGAAGAGGGTCTTTTGCGAGTGCTGCGAGGTTCCAACGGAGAACCCGCCCTGGCCGCCGACTCGAGTCTGAAGCGAGTGACTTAGTCCGGGTTCAGAAAGAACAAGCACGATCGTGAACTCATGACTCATCTCAGCATCAATCGCCGTCGTCCAGCTATTTCAACAGGGCTAAGACCGCTTCCAGCGCTTTGCCTGATTCTCGCCTTCTGCTTTATCGGCGGTTTTGCGCAGACGCAACGGCAAAACTCGGTGCCCCCCTCGGAGTTAGCACGTCAGAACATGGCCCACGTCGCGGCCTCCGTCGGACAACTCATCGCTATCCTCCACCGCGATCCAGGCTTAATGGTGGAGCTCAAACGTTGGATCGCAAAAGACGCCACCGATCATGGCCAGCTCATCGCCGACACCGAACTGACCGATGAAGCAATTTTTGACCGCCTCGAAACGGACTCGACCTTCCGAGCCGTCGCCACGTCGCTCGTGCAGAAATATGGCTACTTAGAGCCGCTAGTGAATCCGGAGTCACCCAAGGCAAAGCAGGAAGCCTTATTGATTCAAGAGCGCGTGAAGTGGATCGCGCAAGAAGAAGAGATGGATCGAGCCAATGCAAGGCAGCAGCAAATGCTCGCCATGCAGCAGGCCCAGGCCTGTAACCAAGGATCCAATTGTCCGCAATCAACCGGTGCTCCATCGGCCCCGCAACCGCCGATGGGCAACACGCGCGTTCCTCCGCAGGTGCCCGGACTGCAAAATCCTGAAATCTTGCCTCCCGGCAACTCGCCCAATCCGCCTCCGCGAAATACTCCAAACAGTGACGTGACGAATCTGTTGCGCACGAGCGATCAAGATTCGGTTCTTTCCGGAAGTCCCTTCGGCGAACCCCTACGAACGTCGCAGACGGATGAAAATGGTCAACCCAGTGGATCATACGGCCGTAGCACTCCGGGCGCAGCGCAAGGCCGCGGCTCGCAAACATCGATGGCCGATCTGTCCTTGGCCGCCGATTTCGCTGGCGAAGGCTCGGACGGGAGCCCCTACGGAATGGCGAACGGTGGCGTCGAATCCACCAGGTATTCCAACGCGAATAACCTGTACGCCGATGCCCGAATGCCGTCGTCCGGCTCGCAGAATAATCCGACGGCGCTCGACAAATCGGCCCGAGAATCGACCACTCTGAATCAGCGCCTGGTCCGGCGCCACGATCCTTACGAGAACATTCCGTCTCTCTACGACATGTATCTGCAGGCTGCAACTCGTCCGCCAGCTGTCGAACGGTTCGGTATGGAGATTTTCGATAACGGTACGCGCGATCTGCAGATGCTTCCCACAGATCTACCCGTCGGCCCCGACTACGTAATCGGTACCGGTGATGGTCTGACGATTGATCTATGGGGAGGAGTAACTCGCCGCTTCTATCGCGTTGTCGATCGCGAAGGCCGCATTAGTTTGCCGGAAGCCGGACCCGTTCTCGTGTCCGGTAAGTCGCTCGGAGAGGTCCAGGAGTTAGTTCAGAAGGAACTGCGAGATCAGTTCCGCGAGGTCTCTGCCGACGTCTCATTATCCCGACTGCGCACCATCCGCGTCTATGTCGTCGGAGATGTGCTCCGCCCCGGCGCTTATGACATCGGCTCCCTCTCAACTCCGTTGAACGCTTTATTCGCGGCGGGAGGACCCACCGGCCGCGGCTCTCTGCGTATTCTCCGCCACTATCGTGGAAACCAACTGGTCCAGGATGTCGATGTCTACGACCTTCTCCTTCAGGGAATCAAGGGCGACATGTCTCGCCTGGAAAACGGCGACACAGTAATGGTCCCGCCGCTCGGAGCGGAGATCACCGTCGAAGGTATGGTTCGCCGTCCGGCCATCTACGAACAGAAAGGCGAGAAGTCATTGGCGGACGCACTCGCCCTCGCCGGTGGACTCTTGCCGACCGCCACTCTTCGGCACATCGAGGTTCAGCGCGTGGTTGCCCATCAACGCCAAACCATGCTTAGCCTCGACATCCCGCAGGACGACACCAGCGAAGCGGCAGCGAAACAGTTGCAATCCTTCCCTGTGCAGGATGGAGACAAGATTCGCATCTTCCCCATCGCTCCCTACAACCAGGACGCTGTCTACCTGGAGGGCCACGTCGTCCGGCCCGGCAAATATTCGTTCCATGAGGGGATGAAAGTTACTGATCTCATCAGTTCTTATAAAGACTTGCTACCCGAGCCTGCGTTGCAGTATGGGGAAATCATTCGACTAAGTCAGCCGGACTTCCGCCCCACCGTCGAAAGCTTCAACGTCGAAGTAGCATTGGCCGATCCCAGCAAAGCACCTCAACTCAAACCTCTCGACACTGTGCAATTCTTCGGGCGCTATGACTTTGAGAATCCGCCGGAGGTCATGGTTCTCGGCGATGTACGGGCGCCGGGAGAATACCGAACCTCTGGAGACATTCATCTCAGCGACGCGATTCACATGGCGGGAGGATTACTCCCCGACGCTGCCATTGTCGACGCCCAAGTCTTCCGCTACATGCCTGACAGCACTCTGAAGATCCTCAACGTGAAGCTTAGTGGCGCGCTCGATGGCAGCCCCACCGACAATATTGCTCTAACTTCCAGGGATCGAGTCTTGGTTCATCGCAACGCCGCTGCCGCCGACCCCGCAGCCGTTTACATCAAGGGAGAAGTAGTTCGCCCGGGACGCTATCCGCTCACCGCGAACATGACTATCTCTGACCTGGTCAATGCAGCAGGCGGTCTAAAACAAAGCGCCGACGCGCAGACGGCAGACCTCACCCACTACTTCTGGAAAGACAATAAGCAGGTCAGCGTCCAACAAACACAAATTGCGCTGGTCGAGGCCCTCAACAACAAGTCGGATGTCGGCGGTACCTTGAACAACGGCGATGTGCTTTCGATCCGGCAAGTACAAGGCTGGGAAGACTTGGGCTCTTCGGTCACCATTCGCGGCGAGGTCGTCCATCCCGGCAGTTACGGCATACATCCCGGCGAGAAGCTCAGTTCCGTCCTTCTTCGCGCCGGAGGCTTCAGCGCGGGCGCATATCCCTACGGATCGGTGCTGGCACGCTCGGAAGTTCAGAAACTCGAGCAGAGATCGTATGGCGAACTCATTCAACGCGTCCGCGAACAACAGGCCACTCTAAAGCTCACCGCTACGAGCACCAACGATAACGATCAGAAGCTCTCGGCAGAGTCTGCGTTAGTGCAGTGGCAAACGGCGCTCGACAGCCTGATGAACAGCCCGCCAACCGGACGCGTGACCATTCAGATCTCTTCCAACATCCGCACTTGGGAGAACACCGCTCGCGACGTCACCCTGAGGGCGGGCGATGTGTTGTATATACCGAAGCGGCCTAGTTATGTCCTCGTGCAAGGACAGGTCTATGGTCCGACGGCGGTGGCATACCGTCCCGGCAAGAGTGCGAACTGGTACCTCGCTCAAGCCGGCGGTCCTACTAACTTGGCGAACCGCAAGGCGATTTTTGTAATCCATGCAGATGGAACGGTGGTGGGGCGTCACAGTTCATCCTGGGTCACCGGGGATGCGCTTAGTGTGACTTTGCAGCCGGGCGACATGGTGGTTGCTCCCGAGAAAGCGTTGGGTGGACCGCCTGTCTGGAAGACCTTGTTCCAGAATGCGCAGGTCCTAAGTTCGATTACCACCAGCGCAATTCTGGCTGCGGCCTACTAGGACTCACGTGATCCGACGGTTAGGTTTTGGGATGATGAAAGTGTTGTGTCTGCTAAGCACGACGGTCGCATTCGGCCAAGCCATCGGTCAGCTGTCTCCGTCTGTCTCCGGTGCACCGCAGCCGACGAGTCAGTCGCAGTTGTATACCGACGCGAACATTCCCGACAATCCGCAGCCGGCCGCAGCCGAAAACACGGTACGCACTTTGCCGCGACAACTCCTGCGCGACCAGGTCGGTATCTGGAGCAGTCCCGCCCAAGCAAAGTTTTCCGACGCCACATGGCTCGTTCCTCTCGGGGGATTCGCAGCCGCCCTGTTCGCAACGGATGCCGACGTCAGCACCCATCTATCGAATTCGCCCGGCACTCTTCTCCGTTACCGTCACATTTCCGATTATGGCGCTTATTCCATGGTCGGAGGAGCGGGTGGACTCTACCTGCTCGGTCTCACGACCCACAACGCACATCAGCAAGAAACTGGTTTCCTCAGCGGTGAAGCAGCCGTCGACAGCCTCGCAGTAGTCGAACTAGTCAAGTACGCCTCCGGTCGGCAACGGCCTTTCCAGGGGAATGGCACGGGTCCGTTCCGCCAAGGCGGCAGCTCGTTCCCATCGGAACACTCCGCCGTGGTCTGGTCGATTGCCGGAATGGTCGCTCACGAGTATCCCAGCCCATTCATGAAGTTTATGTCTTACGGTTTGGCAACCGCAGTAAGCGCGTCTCGTATTACGGCTAAGCAGCACTTCCCTTCTGACGTACTTGTCGGCATGGCCATCGGATATCTTACGAGCGAGTACGTTTACCGCCGCCATCACAATCCGGACTTGCCAGGCGAGTCGTGGGAAACTCCGGCTATCCGGCCCGATCGCCCGTCTCACTGGCAGGCCAAAAACATCGGCTCGCCTTACGTGCCGCTCGATAGTTGGATCTACCCAGCACTTGATCGCTTGACTGCGCTCGGCTACATCCATACAGGTTTCGCCGACATGCGTCCGTGGACTCGCATGGAGTGCGCCCGCCAAGTGCAAGAGGCCGCAGATTTCATCAATCAGGACGACGCGCAGGAAAGCGAAGCTGCCCGCATCTACCGCTCCCTCGACGAAGAATTCAGTCACGAACAGAGCTTACTCGGCGGCGGTAACAACGCAGAACTTCGACTCGAGTCAGCTTACACACGAAGTACCGAGATCGTAGGCAAACCGCTCACCGACGGTGATCACTTCGGCCAAACCATCATTAATGACTATGGGCGTCCCGAGCAGCAGGGCCTTAACAACGTCTCGGGACTCTCAGGATGGGCGGCGGACGGCCCATTCGTCGTCTATGCTCGCGGAGAGTTTCAGCACTCACCTTCCGCCCCGGCTCTACCTTTGTCTGCGCGCGAGGCCATCTCTCAAGGCGACTTCAGCCACACTACCGTTCCCGCGCCCTTTCCGCTTCCGCCGAACACGCCGGTCTCCGCGGTCAATCAAGCCCGATTTCTCGACGCGTACGTCGCGATGAATGTCTCCGACTGGCAATTTTCTTTTGGAAATCAAAGCGTGTGGTGGGGCCCGGAGCAGGGCGGTCCCTTGATGTTCAGCAACAACGCCGCCCCACTTAGGATGTTCCGTGCGAACCGTGTGACACCCTTTACGCTGCCGAGTTTCCTGGGAATTCTCGGCCCCATGCGAGTCGAGGCCTTCCTGGGACAATTCTCCGGCTACGAATTTGTCTTTACTCCCAACGGGCTCGTCGGGAACTACGGGCGGTCGCTGAATCCGCAGCCGATCATTCACGGCGAGCGCATCAGTTTCAAACCAACCCAGAATCTTGAGATCGGACTCTCGCGAACCACCGACTACGGCGGCCCCGGTTATCCGCTGACCCTGCACAACTTCGCGCGCAGCTTATTTTCGACGGGAAACACCAACCCTGGTACACCCAATAAGCCCGGGTCGCGCCGCTCTGGAATCGATTTCAGCTATCGCATCCCCGGCCTGCGCAACGGGCTAACGCTCTACGGTGACGGACTCGCCGAGCACGATGAGATTAGCCCCATTCTCGGCCCCGACGTTGCCGCTTGGATTGGCGGCGTCTATCTTCCCCGGTTGCCCAAGCTGCCCAAACTTGACCTTCGGCTTGAGGGAGGTTATACCAACCCTCCCACCAATGCACCCGACGTGTCCTTCGGCAACTTTTATACCGACTCTACATGGATAACCGGATTTCAGAACTCCGGCAACCTGATGGGCAGTTGGATCGGACGCCAAGGCAATGGTCTCCAAGCCTCATCCACTTACTGGTTCAGTCCACGCAATAAACTCCAATTCGGATTCAGGCGTCAAACCGTAAGCCATGAATTTATTTCCAACGGGGGGAATCTCACCGACGCTAGCGTACGGTCGGAATTTTGGCTGCGCTCGTATTTCAGTGTGTCAGCGTCAGTGCAATACGAAACCTGGAACTTCCCGGTGATTGCATCGACAAGACAGTCCAATGTTGCAACCTCGATCCAACTGACCTTCTGGCCGAAATCGCTCGGGGTCAGGGCCGCTTCACAACAATAGAATGGCGACGAAAGAAATCACGAAGCAGAAGTCGAGATATATCGATCGCGATCTCGAGCCGGAACTGATTGTCTCCGATTCCGCGCTTAGCCGGAAAAAGACCATCTCCCGGCTGTCGCTGCTCTGGAGCCAACGCCCCTTCCTCTATCGCTCCCTTGCAGTTGGGTTCGTGCTCTCAACCATTATCGCGTTTCTGCTCCCGGTGCGCTTTACGTCAACCACGCAACTGATGCCTCCTGACCAAGCGGGGGCCGGCGTCGCAACCATGCTCTCGGCTCTCACCAAGGCCGGAGGCGAACTGGGCGCAATCGGTAGCGATTTGTTTGGACTGCGCACTTCTAGTGACTTATTCGTGGGAATCCTGCACAGCCGCACAGTGGAGGATCAACTCGTCAACAAATTCGACCTCAGAAAAGTTTATAGCGACAAGCGCTGGGAAGACGCCCGCAAAGATTTGGAGAATCGCACCGACGTCTCTTCCGACCGTAAAAGTGGCATCATCACCATCAAGGTAAGTGATAAGAGTCCGCAACGAGCTGCCGAAATGGCTCGTGAATACGTCGCAGCCCTCGATCGCATCGTAACCACGCTCAACATTTCGTCCGCTCACAAGGAAAGAGTGTTTCTTGAGAATCGCCTGAGTCAGGTAGACACCGACCTGGAAAAAGCCGAAAAAGACTTCGGAGACTTCGCCAGCAAGAACGCCACCCTCGACGTCAAAGAACAAGGCAAGGCCATGATCGGCGCAGCTGCTGATCTTGAGGGACAACTCATCGCTGCCCAGACGCAGTTGGAAGGCCTTCGTCAAATTTACAGTCCGAATAACGTTCGCGTGCGCTCGATGCAGGCACAAGTCGATGAGTACCGTCGTCAACTTCAGAAACTCGGCGGCAAACCCGGGTCTACCGACGACGCGCCTCCTCCCAGCAACGAGGAACTGTACCCTTCGATTCGCGAGCTGCCAATTCTCGGTGTGAAATATGCCGACCTCTTTCGGCGCGCCAAAGTCCAGGAAGCGGTTTTCGAAACGCTCACTAAGCAATACGAATTAGCCAAAGTAGAGGAAGCCCGCGAAACACCCAGCGTGAAAGTTCTCGATGAAGGAAACATCCCGGAGAAAAAGTCATTTCCGCCGCGAATCATCCTGATCATCCTGGGCACGGGGTTTGTGCTTGTTCTGGGCAGCATCTGGGTCTTAGCGCACGCACGGTGGGAGGAAGTCGATCCACGGGATCCAGGCAAAATCCTGGCCATGGACGTCTTCCACAGCGTTCGAACCGGAGCGGATGAATTGAAAACCAAACTCCGGTGGCATTCGGGGACAAAGGATGACGAGCCTTACTCTGGAAATGGAAATGGTTCGGGGCACTGATCGCGAATCGATATGTTAACTGAAGAAGCAAAGAACGAGACGACGACGGCGGCCCAGACTTCCGTCCAGCGCTCTCTCGGCGCCACAATCATTCGCAACGTGCTGTTTGGCGGCTTGCGCTACATCTTTGTGCTGCCCATCCCGTTCGTCATGACCCCGCTGATCCTCCACAAAGTGGGAGTCGCGGGATATGGCACGTGGGCTGTTTTCCTGGCAATCAACGGTCTCACCTCGCTAGCGGATCTCGGATTGGTCGGAACTCTGAGTAAGTTTGTTGCACAGTACCATGCGCGGCAGGACTTCAACGCACTATCCAGGCTAGTAAACTCCGGCCTGAGTCTTTTCCTGGCGATCGACTTGGCAATCGCCACTTCACTCTGGATCGCCACGCCGCTCTTGGCTAGGCTGTTGTTCCGAGGCAGCGCCTTGCCCACCGCAGAGTTACTCGTACTCCTGCGCTTTTTTCTGATCGTTATCGCGGCCAACATTCTGATTCAGTTGTTCGCTTCTGTAACAACAGGCTTGCAGCGCCTCGATTTGACCAACGTGATGAGCGCCGCGCAAACACTGCTCAGCGCCATCTTCGGTGGCATTCTCCTCCTCCAAGGATGGGGGCTGCGCGGATTGGTCTACGGATACATCGCCTCCGCCACCCTCTCCGCGCTCGCTTATCTCGTCCTGGTCCGCCGGTTGTTGCCGGCGATTGTTTTAAACCCCGCACGCTTTGACGCTGCCGAAGCCAGGCACATGTTGGGATTCAGCTTGCGCCTCTACCTCACGCAGGCGGCGGTGGCCGTGCACAACCAGGTCGAAAAAGTCTTCCTCGCCATGCTGGTCGGCGTCGATCCAGTCGGGTGGTACGACATCGCGAGCGACGTTGCATTGAAGGCTCGCGGCTCCATCGGGTTCATCCTCAGTCCAGTTTTGCCCGCCGCATCAGAACTCAACGCCCTCGATGACCAGTCGAGAATGCGCGAACTCTACCATCGTTCGCATAAGTATCTGGCGCTTTTTGGCGTTCCCGCTGTGCTGTACCTCGCAGCGATATCACATCGATTCGTAGAACTTTGGTTGGGGACCGCACTTACCATGGTCGCTCTCCCACTCAGTGTCTTAGTAATTGTCAACTTTCTTAACCTCGCAACCGGACCAGGTTTCCTCATTCTTGCCGGATGCGGCTACATGGATCCGGGTGTGCGCAGCGCCATGCTGGGGATTGTTCTGAACGTCGTCCTTAGCTTCGGCTTGATTTACAAGTTCGGCTTTCCAGGGGCCGTTGTGGGGACATCCGTATCTTTGCTGGTCGCCTCTGCTTACTTCATGTTTCTCTTTCATCGCCACACCGGTTACTCGCTCTCCCGCGTGATTGTTGAGAGTTATTTGAAGCCGGTGGTGATCTCACTTCTCATTCTCGCGACCATCTTTTTCGTTCATCCCAGCACAACGATGTCATGGTTCGCGCTCGCAGCTACGGGGGCACTTTTCGGGGTTGTCTATTGCCTGATCATACTGCTGAGCGGCTTTTTCGATGACTACGATTGGACCAAGCTTGAAAGTTACTTGTCACTAGCACGCTATGCCCGGAGGGTAGCTCGACTTGCTTAACCGCGCCGCCCGTTTCTTCCCCATTCTCCGCGAGCTGAGAACTCTACTTCCCGAGGGCGGCACTCTCGTGGAAGTAGGGTCGGGTTCGATCGGCTTGGGAGAGTTCTGGGACGGGCCGTTCATAGGGTGCGACACGACATTCACCTCGTGCCCATCGCGAAACATGCGCGCCGTGCGTTGCTCCGGTCATCAACTGCCCTTCGAAGACGCGTCCATCGACGCGGTGGTTGTCTCCGACGTCCTCGAACATGTTCCGCCCGACCTGCGTAAGCAAGTGATCGCTGAAGTACTTCGCGTCACCCGGCGAGTCGCTGTATTCGGTTATCCGTGCGGGCCAGCCGCTTTCGCCGTCGATCAGCAACTTTACCGCGAGTATCGGGACCGTGGTGTGCAGCCTCCCCTATGGCTTGAGGAGCACATGCGCCATCCCTTCCCGGGGGAAGATCTTCTACAGCAAGTACCTCCGGCGTGGCAAAAGAGAGTGATCCCCAACGATCATCTGCAGTTTCACTATTGGATGATGAAGAAGGAAATGTTTCGCGCATGGAATTCCGTGTTTCGTCTTGCCCTGCGCGTCGTGCCGGCCTTCGTTGAGCGTTTTCTCGAGCGCACCAATCGAGAACCGTCATATCGCAAGATTGTCGTTCTTACCCGAGACTCAGAGGCGACCTATGCCTGAGACCCTGAGCGTCATTATCCCAACATATAACCGCCGAGAGCTGCTTGCGAAAGCGCTGAGCGGCTATCTCCGTCAGTCGACTCCTGATCTCATCAGCGAGTTGCTGATTATCGACGACGGATCCACGGATGACACGCGCTCCATGGTAGAAGAATTCGGCTCGCGCGCGCCCTTTGCCGTCCGATATCTATGGCGACCCAACAAGGGCCCTGCCGCTGCCCGCAACCTCGGCATTCGCGAGGCGCGGAGCAACATCATTTTATTCACTGACAGCGACATCGTCCCGCATCATGGCTTAGTGGCGCAGCATCTGCGCTGGCATGAACAACACGCCGAACCGGAGGCGGCGGTTCTCGGCTATGTAACCTGGCCCAATGAGATTCACCCCACTCCCTTCATGCGGTGGTATGGTGAAGATAAGCTATTTGTATTCGATCGCCTTCGCGGTCGGCATGAAGCTGATTTTCGGTGCTTTTACACCTGCAACCTGAGTCTGAAGACCGCGTTTCTCCGAGCCAACGGTCAGTTCGATGAATCCTTCCTCACCGCCGCTTACGAAGACACGGAACTCGGATATCGCCTAACCAAGTGCGGACTGCGCCTTCTCTACAATCCCGGGGCGATCGGATACCACTACCAGTTCTTCTCGTTTGAAGACGCTTGCCGCAAGGCACACGCGAACGCGGCCGCCGCTCAATTGTTTTTTCACAAGGAAGGTGGGCGGCAGATCCTTCAGACACTTCAGCAAAGACGCTCTCGATCGGGTTACGCGCTCGCCCGCACGGCGGCGACTGCGGCAACGAAGATGCTTTCTCCCGCCCGTCGCTTGCTGAACTCTCATCTTCCATTGCCGAACATTATTTACCACTTGTTCTATTGGCACGACACAACGCGGCTCTTGAGCCCAGCCGACAGTCAGGAACTTAGTTCATAAGAATATGCACTCATTTATTCAACTGCGAGTCCCGATCGGAGGTGACGCATTTGCCTCCTAAGGTAATCATTGTTGTCCTGAACTGGAATGGCTGGGGGGACACCTTAGAGTGTCTCGCCTCTCTCCGACGTCTGGACTACTCCAATTATCAGGTGATTGTCGTCGACAACGGCTCGACCGACGAGTCTGTACTGCGACTCCGCGAGTGTGCTCCTCATGTTGAGTTACTTGAGACCGGGCGAAATCTCGGATTCTCGGCTGGGTGCAACGTTGGCATTGTTCGTGCCTTGGAGCAGACTGCGGAGTACGTGTGGCTCCTTAATAACGACACAACCGTCGATTCTGGCGCTCTTAGTAGTCTCGTACACACAGCGATGTCCGATGCTCGCACCGGCGCAACCGGTTCCGCCATTTACTCCGCGCACACTCCCCACCAACTCGATGCTTGGGGTGGAGGACGCATCAACTTCTGGCTGGGCCGCTCCCGGCACGCAACCCACCCGGTCCCCGACGAAACCATCGATTTCCTGACTGGCGCCAGCATCTTGATCTCCCGGACTGTGATTGAACACCTGGGACCTCTTGATGAGGGATTCTTCATGTACTGGGAAGACGCCGACTATTGCCTTCGCCTGCGCCAAGCCGGCTACAGAATCGCCGTCGCGGGTGAGTCCAGGATCTGGCACAAAGGATCGGCTTCGGTAGGTAAAGCCAGTCCACAAATGGACACTTACTTTAACGCGTCAGCAGCCCGGTTCTTTCGCAGGCACTCGCCTCTGCCTCAGATCTCGCTGTGGACGGGGGTTCTGTTGCGCTTGGCGAAGAGATTCTTGACTGGCAAATGGGGTCACCTTCGCGCCGTATGGGCTGGCGTGACCGGCCAACCGTTGCCCGGCGAACATCCTTCCGAAAGAGCCGAGTTCCGATTCGTGACTCCGCAAACTCAATACAAATCAATTCCACCGGAATAGATGAAATCGAGTCGCAGTGAACAATGCGCAGTAACTCACATCTCGAACGACGTTCTTTCTTACCGGTCGAAGCACGCCGTGCGACTCCCCACTCCGCGCTATTCCTGTTTTTCAATGTTGTTTACTTTCTCCCGTTATTAGGCCTTCTGCTCTTCAACTATTCCGAGGGTGGCACGTTAGACGCTGCTGATCTGGACACGGCAACATTTGTAAGAATCGCTTTGATCTATGCTCTCAACTGCGGAGCGTTCCTACTTGGCACAAGGCTTGACTTGTTTCGCATGTGGGTGGACGAGACGACCGTCCGTCGGAATGGCATCCGCTTGTTTAGCGCGAGCCGCTCTTTCCAGATTTTGTGTCTGGTTATCGTCGCAGCGCTCTTGCTCTCGAAAGTGCTCCTCGTGCCGACGGGCGTCTACTCTGAGTACGCCTTCGACACCGAAAACATGACCGGCGGTACTTGGTCGTTCTCGATGTTCTGCGCTGAATCCGTCTTATTTTTCTCCATCGCCTTGTTGTTCTCTCGAAGTCGTCACAACGTTGCATGGTTCCTCTTTCTTACGGCAATTAATGCAACAAACCTGCTTCATGGAACTCGCCTCTTTTCGATGATCGCTGGCGTAGTGTTCTGCTTCTATCTATATATTCGCGGACGTTTCAATTGGCGCCTCGCAATCCTAGCCCCGTTTGTATTGCTGGCTTTGGGATACGTAGTCTTTATCACACGCTCAGATGTCTTTATCGATCAGCAGACCTTTTCGGTAGCGAAGCTGATCAGCCCGGTGATGTATGAGGCAATCTTTTCTCAGCTTTCGCTGATCCAAGCCGTCCGCAGTCCCAACCTCTGGACTCCTTTCGGATCGCCTATTCACTTCCTGTCCGATGTCTTCTATTTTGTTACGCCGCGGCTGCTCCTGCCGCAAAAAGATCAACTCCTCTTCATCGATCAATTCTCCGACTTGAGCCCCTTGGGGGGATTCTCCGGATACGCACAGGGCCTGCTCTATTTCGGTGTCGCGTTTCCGGCGTTCTATTTCGTGCTGGGGACGGTGGGTGCGTGGCTGTGGCGGCGTGCAAAAGACAGCTCCTTTTGGTCTGTGATGTACGTCTACTTTGTGTGTGACTTTCTCTTTCGCGTGATGCGCGATGGATATGTAATTCCAGTCAAAATGCTCATCAACGCACTTACGATCCTCGCGCTCGTGGTTCTTGCGGAACATGCGCAGTTGTTGGTCGAGGGCGCTCCATTGTCCCGACCCACGATCTTACCCGACACGGGCTCTCCTCCATAAACTCTCGGACCCATGTAGCGATGTTTGCATGACTTCAACAGTCTGACGGGAGGACGATCAGAGTGACGCAGATTTTGTACGACGCGCGATGGGTCGGCAATCACGGAATCGGCCGATTCGCGGCCGAGATTCAAAAGCGGCTGCCCGCGTTGACGGCGTTCGATGTCAGCAGAAAGCCGTGGCATCCGCTTGACCCATGGCTTCTCGGACATTCACTGCGTCGCTTGCATCCGCGTGCGTTTTTCAGTCCGGGATACAACTCTCCCTTAGGATGGGCCGGCGAGTTCGTTTTTACTCTCCACGATCTCAATCACCTTCGTGTTCCTGACAACTCCAACATCCTGAAGCGCGCCTATTACAAATACATTATCCGGCCCGCCTGCCACCGTGCTGCAGCCGTACTTACTGTTTCTGATTATTCTAAAAGGGAAATAGCGGCGTGGGCTGGTATCGCCGACGAGCGAATTGTAAACGTAGGGAACGGCGTAGGTTTCCCGTTCGTGTGCTCCGGTGATGCTTATAGTCTTGGCTATCCGTACTTACTCTACGTAGGCAGTCGAAAGCCTCATAAGAACTTGTCGCGTCTATTGCAAGCCTACGCCAGGTCCGGCGTGCAACGAGATGTCTACTTGCTTCTTACCGGCAGCCCCGACGCCCAGACTCGGGCTGATACCGCTCGTCTAGCAATTGGCGAACAGGTCAAGTTTTTAGAAGTACCTGATAACCAGCTGCTGGCATCGGTCTACCGCGGTGCGACAGGTTTTCTATTCCCGTCGCTGTACGAAGGTTTCGGTCTTCCGCCACTCGAGGCCATGGCTTGCGGTGTTCCGGTGTTGACTTCAAATGTCTGTTCTCTTCCCGAAGTTGTTGGGAACGCCGCGATCCTAGTCGATCCCCTTAGTACAGAGGACATCGCACTTGGAATCAGGCGCCTCACGCAGGAGACAGAACTTCGAGAACAACTTCGGCACAGAGGTCTAGCGCGCGCTCAGGCGCTCTGCTGGGACGACACCGCTCGCAAGGTATCGGACGTTTTGGCCCAAGTTACAGGTGATTTGGCCTTCGACCAGCATGACGGCGAGCCCTCATTCTCTGAACTGACGGGATCAAGTCTTTTGCGGGGCAACTATGACTGAACTGTCAATCCTCATTTTGACCAAAAACGGTGGAGATGAGTTTCGTACTTGCCTTGAGCGAGTGTATGCGCAAACCATCATCCGTAAGGCAGAAGTCATAATCGTTGACTCCGGCTCGACCGACGGTGCTGTCGAGTTCGCACGCAGCCTCGGTGCCCGGGTAGAGCAAATCGCCCCCCAACATTTTCACCACGCCCGTACCCGAAACCTCGCCGCTGGCATGGCCCGAGGAGAAATTCTCATTCTCCTCTCTCAAGATGCAATTCCAAGTTCCGATCAATGGCTAGAAGCAATCACCGCCAACTTTAAAGACCCCAAAGTAGGCGCAGTCTACGGCAAACAGGTTCCCAAACAGGGGGCTTCACTTGAACGCAAGGACGTTCTCGATACAGTGTACGGAGATCAGCGAATCATCAAGGATCCAACTCATCGCAATGGTCTGGGTTACCGCTTTTATCACTTCTCTGATGTTAATTCCGCCATTCGCCGGACTGTCTGGCAGTCCACTCAGTTTCCTGAGGACCTGCGCGTCTTCGAAGACTTGGGCATCGCCAAGCGCATTCTCGATGCAGGCTGGAAAATCGTCTACGAACCCGGCGCCTGTGTTTTCCACTCGCATCATCACACCACGATTGGTCTTTTCAAACGTTACTTCGACATTGGTTACACCCTAAGACATCTGCAGATTTGGGATTCTCCCGGCACACGGTCCTCATTGTTACGTGACGGGTGGATATCGCTTCGCAACAAACTGCGACGGATCACCCGCAAGCGGACGCAAGGAGGCGCATCCGCCCTTGGTCAAGACATCGCGAAATCCGCGGGCCTTTTCCTGGGATTGAACCAGCATCGCCTACCCTACGCGGTTAAACGACATCTTAGTGCTAACAACGTTTGCGAACGATTTACAGGTAACTAGTTAACGGCCAGAACGAGAAAGAGTTGTATTTGTATGATTCGCAGCAGGCTCAGTTATGTGCACTTTTACTTAAGAGTTTTGACTCTTTTGTTGCCTGCGTGCGCCTACTTCATCGCGGTAAAACTTCGCTTCGGCTTCAACTTCTTCTTCTCCCCCGGTCCGCCCGCGGGCCTGCCTTCCTATTGGGGAATTCTTTTACTCACCACGATTGTCTGGGCAATGGCTGCCGAAGAATCTGGTCTCTGGAACGTTGAGCAGTTATACTCTCCCGGCGGAAAGAGTCGCCGCCTGCTCGAAGCCTTGGCCTTCACTTATGCAGTAGTGATGGCCGCTGGGTTTTTATACCGTGGGGCTAGTTACTCACGGTTAGTGGTGGGTATCAGCGCGGTTGCCCTCTTTGTGTTAGCAACCCTCGCTCGTGTCGCCTTCCGGGTATTCCTGGAATCGCTACGTAAAGACGGTAAGAACGAAGTCAAGATCCTGATCGTCGGAACCGATCGCTTCGCCCGCAGAGTCGGCACGTCGCTCTTGCATGGCGAGGTCCTCCCCTGCAGGGTCGTAGGATTCGTCCGCCTGCCCGATCAGGAAGTCGCCGTCGATGGCCCTGTCTACGAACTCGACCAGATCCCCAAGTTCCACAACGGCAATTCCATTAACGACGTAATCATCGCTCTACCTGCATCGCGCCTCAGCGATGTACAGAAGATCGCCCCTTCTCTCGAGAAACTCTGCGCCCCCGCCCGCGTCGTCATAGACCTGGGAGACGGCGTGGTCCATGGTGATCGCCTCATCAACCTCGGCGGAATCCGCATGCTCGACGTCCGGCCGACACTCGCTGAAAGCGCCCCTTACCTTTTTCAAAAACGCATTTTCGACGTGGCCTTCTCCGCGATCGTGCTCATACTTACGCTTCCCGCCACGCTGCTGATCGCCCTCTGCGTAAAGCTTGGCAGCAAGGGTCCAATCTTTTTCACTCAAGACCGCGTGGGCCTCAACGGACGCGTGTTCCAAATGTACAAGTTTCGCACCATGAAGACGGCAAGCTGCGAGGAAGGCAACACGCGCTGGACCTGCGACAATGATCCCCGCCGCACCGCCGTCGGAATCTTTCTGCGCAAGACCAATCTCGACGAACTCCCGCAGTTTCTGAATGTGCTCAAAGGAGACATGAGCATCGTCGGCCCTCGGCCCGAGCGCCCTTACTTCGTCGAACGCTTCCTGGCCGAGGTCGACCGCTACAATTCCCGCCACATGTTCAAGGCTGGCATCACTGGATGGGCCCAGGTCAATGGCTGGCGCGGCGACACTTCCATCGCCAAACGAGTCGAGTACGACCTCTACTACCTCCGCAACTGGAGCCTGACTTTCGACCTGCAAATCATCACCATGACCCTGTTACGCATGTTCAACAGCAAAAACGCCTATTAGGAAGGGCTCCCGTCCAGTCGTCGGTGGCTGTCTTACTTCTTCTGTGCAATCGAGGCCGCTTCCACACTCGCCTTTTTGTTCCACCCATGGAAGCGCGAGAAGTCACCCGCATTCCAAGCCTCGCGGAGTCCTGGAGTACTCAGGTCCCAGTCCGGGCGGATTTCGCTGGTCACAGCGCGGAGATCGTGCCAAAGATCGATGACCGATGGACGGCCCCAGAACCAGTAGCCGTTGTAAATGCTGTAAATTACGCGGCCCGGCTTGAGCACGAACGTGTGCGGGATCATCGGATTATTCTCGGGGTCGGTGTACTCCTGGATGTCGAGATCCTTCTGAACGGTTCGGTCGGGATCTGAGAGAAAGGGCCACTGGGCTCCGACGGACGCGCGGAATTCCTGCAGCGTATGGTGCGCGTCGGTCGCGATTGTGGCGATCTGGGTGTATGCCACCGCGATCTTGGGGTAGAACGCGGCGAGTTCCAGATGCTGCTGATGCTCCTTCGGGCAATAGTGTCCACGCGCGAGCGTGAGGATGAGAGGGTCGTCGCCCTGAATGTCGCTGAGCTTGGTCAGTTTGTCCGTATGGTCGGGCAGTTCGTAGTCGGGGAAAATTCCTCCGGGCACAATATCAGAACGCATGAATCGACTCCTCCCGTTTCTTTCAAAGATCCAAAGTGACACTCGCGTTTGGCTGGGAACAGCATTCCCTGGGCCTCTCAAGCGGCTGCTAACTTGCCTGCGAGCCAGTAATCGACACTGAACTTTCCCGGACCAGAGCAGATCAGCCAGATAAAGAAGAGTACGTACAGGACCTCCGGAAGGTAGAGGAAATCGTCAAGCCAGTTAAGGCCCGAAACTCCTTTCGGCAGGGTGGAAATCGCCTCCGTCAGGGTGGCGACAGTCATATCGATCAATAAAGCTACGCTGGCGACGCTCGAAAGAAGCCCTACGGTCAGCAAGGATCCGCCAACGAACTCGACGCCCGCCACGAAATAAGCCGTCTGCCGGGGAAACGGGACTTTGGCCTTAACGAGCGTCTCGTAAACCGGCTTCGTGCCGCCGGCGACAAACAATTTGTTTCCTCCGGAGATGGCGAAGAACAACCCGATCGAAACGCGCACCAGCAGGATCGCGTATTGTTCCAAGTTACTGCTACCCCGCAGCGCAAACTGGACCAACCATTTCCAATCCATCTCTCCTGCTCCTCCGACCGGGGACGTGCTTTCACCGTACCCCCTTATCGGCAAATTCGACTTCTCTGCTAACCGCGGCCGAGCGGTGTTGTAGCGTTCGCGCCAATGGGCTGGCGCTAAGCGGAGTTCCACCGGGGTTTAAATCGGTATCCCATCCGGGCCAGGGTTAACCGTACGTCAGGTCAGTACTCTGTCCGACTTCGATGATATAGCCGTCAGGATCGCGGATATAGCAGCGTATCTCGCCGTACTTGGGTATCGGCGGCGTGATGAACTCGGCTCCTCGACTTTTCCATAATTCATAGCACGCTTGAATATCCGCGACGCGGAAATTCATAAAGCTGTTGATGTGATTCGGGTCGGGGACGCTGAGCGTTACCGTAGGCTTATCCGGGGTCGGCCCGCCCCCAACATTCAGAATCATCCAGATATTCGCAAGCTGAAGGTACGGAGGCGCGTTGCCGTCACCCATGGTCAGAATGCGAGCGCCGAAGACCTTTTCGTAGTAGCGAGCCGATCGCTCGACGTCAGCGACGGTAAGAAAATGCGCGATGCTGATCCCCTGCTTCGGGGGCATCTCATAGCTGTTTTGGTCGATTTGTACGTTGCTCATTGACGGCTCCAAATCCGATGAACACTACTCATCTGGGCGGGTGGCACACTTGCTTCATTTTCAGGCGGCATCGGCGAAAAATCGCCGAACGTAGTTTTCATCGATGTTTACGCCCTCCAAGTGTCATCCCTTCTCAATTAGCTCTTTCTGGGCGTCCCCGATTCTTATGCCGCTGAATCCAACTTCTTCTTGTTGAGTGCCGGTAGGAGAAGTTTCAGAAGCGCTTGATCAGAGAACGGGTTCTGACCTGAGATCAGCTCGCGATCCTGAAGGACATAGCTCGTCCATGGAGCGAGCACACTTACGTCACCGCCCGCCGTGCTCAAGGCGAAGTCTGGGTAGAAGAGAACCTTGCCACCAATCTCAAGCGGCTCCCGCTGCTGCTCTTCCGCTGTCGAAAAGATGGTCATCTTATATCCGGAATAGATCCAGCCTTGAGCCTTTGCGTGTGCTCCAGCGGCATCGCCCGCCGACAGCGCGGCGACCACCTCCGTCGAGTTCGGAAGAGCCGAGAGTAGTGAAATCGGGCCATGGCAGAGCACTGCCGTTGGCTTCGATGTTGTATGAAAGTGCCTCATCACGGTGCCCGCGTCGGGATCATCGAGCAAGTCCATCATTGGACCATGGCCGCCGGGGACGAAAACAGCGTCATATTGATCCAGGCCCGATGCGATGACATCCGAGATACGAGTTGGATTTTTGAGCCCAGTCAGGGTGTCGCGGAATTTTAGATAGTCCTGAAGCTTAGCCTCGTCTCCACCGAAAAAGTCGGCCACAGCTGAATGGACATCCATTTGCGGCGTGTTGCCTTTGGGGTTGGCGAAAGTGATTTCGTAGCCCTCGTTCATCAGGGCGCGAACCGGAACCGTCAGCTCGTTGAGATAGTAGCCTGCGCCGGTATAAACCTTGCCATCTTTCAAGGGCAAGCCGTGACCGCTCGATACCAGCACTAAGACTTTTCCTTTAGTTGTCATTGTTGTTCTCCTTTTTGAAATCGAATTCTGTTTCTCCTGAATATGAGCTAGGCCATCCTCCAAAGTGCGCAGGGACCGGCTACCGCGTTTGATGTAAGTTACGCCCCCGGGGCCGCAAAAACGTTCACACCGAGCGTGTTCGACACGACAGGCGCGGTCACGCGCGTGGTCTCTTTCAGTCCAGTTGTGTCGTCCATTTGGTACTCCTTTCGATGTCACAGAGAGTGACCATTCTAGAATGGATTAAGCCAGGACAAAATGGGCCACGCAATTGGACGTTGGTGTTGCCCGCACGTCTGTGTCCAGCGCATCGAGATCATGTATCCATCCGTTCAACCCACTGAGCGCGCGATGCTGGAGCCACGAATGGATCCGCAAAGTACTGTGTCTCCCGCGCAACCTTGTCACCCCTGAACTCCATGATGCTCACGGTGTAGGACGGCTTGCCATCATAAGTCAGGATGAATTCGGTGACCCAAAGATCACCGCTGCCAAGGATTCGCCGGACAGTAAACCGCTTTTTGTTCGGCTGACTCGCCCGTTGGCACTGTATGTTGTGTCGACCGCGGGTTCGCTCGCCTGACTGCGGGTAGTCCAGCACCGCGTCTTCGTGATAGATGAGGTGCTCGGTTTCAAAATCGCTGGCATCGGACGCCGCCCAATGCTGATCCAGAGCCGCACGGATCTGTTGATCTCGGGCTCCAGAATACCGCTCCTTCGTTTGGGGATCGTTCATCTTGAATCTCCTACTTCTAATCCGCAGACTTGGATCCGGCGACGCCTGATGCGATGCTATCGATGAATGCCATCGTCCAATAGAATTATTGCGACGTCAACCTCGCGGAAACGTCATGGCACGATCCGGGCATTCATCCTAAAACAATCGAAGAGAAACTGCCGCCAAAGGTGCTGCGACGCGCGAAGTCCGAGAGCAGAGCTAAAATCCACTGGTCAGAGAATCGGCCGACAGAAGAGGTACTGGCAAGGTGAAGCGAAAGTTCAACCAACTCTAGCTTCGCTCATCTAAACCTTGATTAGCGACTGTTTGAAGGAGATGAAATATGAAAGCAGTGGTCGTCCACCAATATGGCGGTCCTGAAGTACTCAAGTTCGAAGACTACCCAGATCCGGTGGCGGGTCCCGGTGAAGTACTGGTGCGGGTCGCTGCCACCAGCGTGAATCCGATCGATTACAAACGTCGTGCGGGGCTGACGAAGGATTTCTATCCCATCAAGTTTCCGGGCCTGATGGGAGTGGACATTGCGGGCACAGTCGTCAGGCTTGGGCCCGGAGTGGAAGGCTTTTCCGTCGGCGAACAGGTGTTCGCTATGGCGGCGGATACTTACGCTGAACTTTGCGTTGTGAAAGCCGCGATTCTGGCCAAAGTTCCCAAGGGACTCGATTTGATCCAGGCGGCGGCGCTGCCGCTGGTGACGACGACTGGCAACCAGCTCATGTCCGCGACTGGGATCAAAGCGGGCCAGACGGTTCTCGTCGTCGGTGCTGCTGGAAATGTCGGGCGTTCTGCAGTATTCACCGCCAAGCAGCGGGGCGCAGTTGTGATTGCAGGTGTACTGAAGAACCAGATGGATGAAGCGAAGACCATCGGCGCCGACCAGGTGATCGCAACCGATGACGACAATGCGATTGCAAGTCTTCCGATGCTCGACGTGGTTGCTGATACGGTCGATGGCAAGACCGCTGAAAAATTAATTGCCAAGGTCAAGCCGGGAGGAGTGTTTGCATCGGTTCTCGGGGCGCCGCGGAATGCCGAGAAGTACCCAACCGTAAAGGTAGTGCCGGTATATTCGACACCTGATGCAAAAACTCTTGAGTACATGGCCGAGGCCGTGCGAGATGGCAAACTGGTCATCCCGATCAGCCGCAAGCTGCCGCTCAGCGATGCCTCGGAAGCTCAAGCCGCAGCGGAGAAGGGTGGCATTGGGAAGGTCCTGCTGGTGGCCTGACCTTATTTTGCTATCAGGACACGAAAGGAAATCGAAATGAAAAAGGTCGCACGTGGAATCAACCCAGCTTCGAAGCCCAGTGGCGATGGGTGTGTGGAATGCCTGGCCTCCCCAAAAGGCTGGTGGCTTCATCTCCGTCGCTGCGCGGAGTGTGGGCACATCGGATGCTGTGACAGTTCTCCGAGTAAACATGCATCCAAGCATGCGGCGGGAACAGGGCATCCGATCATTGCCAGCTTCGAGCCGGGTGAGGATTGGTTCTTCGATTACGAGACGCAGGGGATGATCAAAGGTGTGGAGTTGCTTCCGCCGCACTCGCATCCGGAAAGTCAGCCGGCACCTGGACCCAAAGGAAGGGTGCCAGCCAACTGGGAATCGCTGCTGAACTAACTCCCCGTTAAAGGCTCGCGATCGTGTTCCGGCCTTGCATCTCCGTGCGGAAGTTCCTCGCGAATCATTCCGAGCAAGACCGACAATACCGATACGATGACCGGCCCCAGAAACAATCCCAGGAAGCCAAAGGCTTGGATGCCCCCCAGGATGGAAAACACCAGCACTAGCGGATGCAGTGCGACCCTCCCGCCTACCACCCACGGCCGGATAATGTTGTCGGCGGTGCTGACCACCGCGACTCCCCATACAAGAACGAATATGCCTTTCCAGATCACTCCGGCAAAAATCAAGTAGAGTCCTGCGGGAACCCATATCAAGGCAGCGCCGGCAACGGGCACAATGGACGCAAGCGCAGCACAGAGGCCAAGTAAGAGAGCGGACTGCGATCCTGCGATTGCTAGCGCGATGCCCGTCAAGACACCTTGCGCCGCTCCCACGGAAATAATCCCGTACACGTTGGCGACAATGGTGTCGGATATATTGCTGAACAACTTTCTCGCCAGCCCCGGCGGCAGCGGCAGGGCCTCCTCCGCCTGTTGAATCCAGCCCCGTCCATCCTTGAAGAGGAAGAAAACCACCACGAGCGTCATTAGGGATTCCGCAATCAGGCGCACAAAATTGCTGAGGATAAAAGCTCCGGAGCCGAAGACCCACACCCCCGCTTGCTGCACGTGAGACGTGACCGCCCCACGGATGTCGTACCTTGAGACGTCGACCCAGCGCCCAACGAACCGCAGACCGCGCTCCGCCACGGCTGTCAAGAACAAGGCGAATCCACCCTGCTCGGCACTCTGGCGCGTCAGGTATTGGGCGGCGTTGACAGCCTCTTTTGCAACCAGCGCGATGATGATAAAGACCGGTACCCCAAAGAGAAAGAGCAATGCCAGAGTGGATAGCAGTGCAGCCTTCGCGGGTTTTCCCTTTGTCCTTCCCAAGATTCTTTGATAGGCGGGGTAGAAGACGACGGCAAGGATAATTGCCGCCGCAAACGGATAAAAAAACGGTCGCGCGAGAATTAACGCGAATCCCAACACAATGAGGGTCAGGATCCCCAGGAACCAGAGAGTTGTCCGCTTGCTATACATGCCGGTTCATGATTCAGACGTGGGAAGCGCGCTCTCGCTTCAGCAGGAGGTTAGGACGCCCGCACCAGCTTCGAAACTGGCAAAACGCACAGGTCAACGCCGGGGAGTCTGAACAAGTAATCATGATCGCAGTTCGTGATCGAAGAGATGGCTGGGTCGGGCTGTTAGAGATGGGGATCTTTCATCAACTATGCTTGCGCGGCACGATCGCGTTTCCTCGACATGCAGTCACGGAAGTTGCGGCGGTAGTTGGCTAACGACAAGTCAGCGCACTATCTCGAACAAGGTACCGTAACCGTAAGCCCCTCCGGCATCAGCCCCGCCATATAAATTACCTGCCTTATCGAAGATCATCCGCTGGGGACCGATGCCGTCGTTAACCGTAAACTGGTGTAGCACCTGTCCAGTCCAGCTCGCGTTTTTGTGCCGTTTCAACTGGAAAGCAATGCCGTATCCGTAGGCACCGCAGTTTTGGGTGGTGCCGTAAAGATTTCCGGAATTGTCGGCAGTCAGGCTAGCTTGTGGAAAACATCCCTCACTGCCGCCTCTAAAGCGATGCAGCACATGCTCCGTCCAGCTGCCGTCCGAGTTTTTCTGCAACTGGAAGACGGTGCCGTTTCCGGTTACACCACCACGTAGCGTTGTGCCATAGAGATTGCCCGCTGTGTCCAGAATCAGGCTCGCCTGGGGATTCGCCCCGTTTCGGGCCTGGGCAAACGTGTACAGCACGCTTTGTGTCCAGGTCCCGTCGGGGTTAGACGTCAGTTTGAACACCACACCGGCACCGGCACCACCGGATACAGTTGCGCCATAGAGATCGCTCGCGGCGTCAAAAATTAAGCCCGCTTGTGGATTCGCTCCGTCCGCTCCGCCAGTGAAAGAATGAAGCACGCTCTCTGTCCACGTCCCGTCCGGGTTCGGAGTCAGCTTGAAGACTGTGCCTGCCGAAAAGGCACCGCCAGAATAGGTTGTTCCATAGAGATTGCCGGCTGCGTCCATGATTATGCCGCTATAGGGATAACCTCCGTCCGCTCCGCCGGTAAAGGAGTAGAGCACGCTCTCTGTCCACGTTCCGTCGGGATTCGGTGTCAATTTAAAGACCACCCCAGCACCAACCCCGCCGAAGAGATTGACTGTTGTCCCATAGAGATTGCCCGCTGCATCGAAGATCAAGTCGCCTTGGGGTGCCGCTCCGTCCGCGCCACCCGTGAACTGATAAAGTTCGCTCATAGTCCAACTTCCGTCCGGGTTGGGCGTCAGCTGGTAGACCATGCCAGTGTTATAGTCCGATTCCACCAGGCTGCCGTAGAGATTGCCGGCTGCGTCGAAGATCGGAGAGTTGGATGGGGCAAATCCAGTTTCGACACCGGGGAATTGGTACAGCACCTTAAAACTCTGTTGGGCGGAAGCGGCACTGACCAGGATCAAAATCATGATGACGGACGCCGCCATGTTTAGAATTACGAAAAGTCTATTGCGCTCCATAGGAATCTCCTTTCCCGGTCTCAAGAATCATTTTTTCGCGTCACTACCTTCGTTCACCCAGTTGCACCACCTTGTCTTCGAAGGACCAAACGAACGGCCTCCCCGAAAGTCGTTGATGAATGCCTAGAGGTGATGGCAATCCACATCATGGCGTCACCCTGAACACCGTTCCCGAGTCGTAAAGCCCTCTAGTGACTGTGACACCGTACAGTGCACCGGCGGCGTCCCGCGCTAATCCCCTGTAGGGGCTGCCCCCGTCTCTACCGCCTCTAAAGGCGTACAGCACCGTTTCCTTTCCGGTCGGATCCACCGCGAACACCGTTCCCCATGAATGCGCGCCACCTTCCGAGGTTGTTCCGTAAAGATTGCCGGCCGGGTCGCCAGTCAAACCCGCAGCGGGATGTCCTCCGTCCGCACCGCCACCGAAGCTGTATAGGACCGTTTCCACTCCATCGGGCTCCAGTTTGAACACTGTGCCTTGGCCGAAGGCGCCACCGTAAAACGTACACCCGTAAAGATTGCCAGCGGCATCCCACATAAGGCTACCGTTTGGCTGTTCACCGTCGGGGCCGCCGAAGTTATGCAGCACGGTCTTGTGCCCGTCGAGATCAAGCGTAAAGACCGTTCCTCCACCGAAAGTACCACCCGTCACCGTGGTTCCGTAGAGATTGCCCTCCGAGTCCATCACCAAACCGCCAAACGGCTTCCCATCCGCGCCCCCGTCGAAACTGTAGAGCACCGTTTCCTTTCCATCGGGATCCACAGTGAACGCCGTTCCGGCATCGTAAGTGCCGCCCACGAGGGTGACGCCGTACAAATTACCCTGGGAATCCAGGATCAAAATGCCGGTGGGAAATTTGCCGTCTGGTCGACCTTTGAAACTGTGAAGTACGGTTTCCCGACCACTCGGCTCCAGCTTGAACACCGTTCCGTTTCCGTTACGACCGCCGAACGATGTAGTACCGTACAAATTGCCAGATGTATCTCGCACTACGCCCTCATCCGGCTCTGCCCCATCCGCACCTAGCGTAAAGCTGTACAGTACGGTTAGCCTGCCACGCACGCCTAGCTTGAAAACCTCGCCCCAACCATAGGCTCCTCCAGCGTTGGTCGTGCCGTAAAGGTTCCCCACCTCGTCCCGGACCAAAGTTCCTTCGGGAGCTGCGCCGTCTGTGCCTGAGGTAAAGGAGTGGAGGGAAGTGAAAATCGAATGCTGCTGCGCAAGAGTCGGTGGAGTGGTCGTCACGTACAAGAGAGACAATATCGCTGACATCAGTACGCCCGTCGCCGCTCGACGGCATGGTCCGGAAGTTGATTTTGCTGGATGGATTGACATGTAAAACCTCCCTCTGCATTGACTGGCTGGCGAGTCGCACGCGAGGCAGATGCTACCGGAAGAGCAAGGCTAAAATGTGACCTCCAATCTCGGATTCGCTGATAGCATGAATGCCTTTAAAGAGCGGGAGGCCTGTTAGAAATTGCCCGTCGTTCATCCGGGCGCTAAGCCTTCGGGACGAATCGCACCAGCCTTCTCCTGTCAAGTGCACAGCTCGCTGACTATGGAGTGATCTCGAAAACCGTGCCGCACCCTTCGGCAAAGTCGCAACCTGAAGTCCCACCACCTACCGCCGTACCGTACAGGTTTCCGGACGAGTCCAAGATTAAACTTCCCCAAGGGTTGGACCCGTCGGTGTCTCCGGTAAATCGATAGAGCACGCTAAACCTGCGTATTTTCGGGTTAATCTCGAAGACAGTGCTGCTTTGGAGAGACTGCCTAATCTTAAGTGTGGTGTTAGGCAGAATCAGTGACTGGTATCACGTGGCGCGGTGTCACGTTGGAAGGCACATCCTCGCGCGTCGCATCGAGGTCAATGAGCTCTATAAAAAGGGATGTCAAGAAAAAAGCTCCGCCTCGACCGGAGGATCGAGATTCTTTCTCGAGATCCAGCCCACTCTTGTTTCATTACTCTGAAGAGGTTTGGCTTGTTGTCCATTCTCGTAAGCTTTCTCTGCTATGGTGGCAAAGTTCGAGTGTGCAAGACGCGGCAAGCAGAACTATGGCAACCATGGTTCTATCCGAGGCTCGTGGCCTATCGCTATTTCTGGTTATCCGAGGGGGCATAGCGTGTAATGGGTGACTCGGTGCCGAAGCACACGGGGCCGATCTCATTGACTGATACTCACCCTCGAACCAAAGCATCTCCAGAACCCGAGCGCGCACCACCTGAGAAGACCGCAGAGATGGAAAGCCTGTTCCTCAGAGATGCTCAAGCTGCTTGCCGATGCAACTGTTGGGATCGAAACTCACTCCTTTCTTCCACATGGTTAAACTGATCGCGGCAATCTTCCGTGCCAGGGTGAGACGCGCCATCGTCGGCCGCATTCCTCTCTCCACCCGAGCCACATAAAAGTCGCGCAGGGGGCCAGGACGTGTGCTGGCAGAAATGGCAGCACCTTTGAACAGATTCTTCAGATCTTTATTGTGGTTGTCATTCAGACCGCGCACCGTGATGCGCTCGCGGTTGCGTTGCGGTTTGCCTCGCACATAGCGGTACTCGCCGCTGTCGTGAGTCTCGACGGCGAAACCACTGTAGGCCCATAGCTGCCGCTTGGTACGGAAACGGTGCGGTGTCTGCAGCAAGGCCACCAGCAAGGCCGAGCGAATCGGACCGATCGACGGAATCTGGCGAAGTAACTTCACGGCAGCATGCTTGTGGCTTTCCAGCAGTAGCTCGCGTCGCGCTTCGAGACGCACAGTTTGCAACAGATCCAGTTGCTGGTAGAGCCGTTCCGCTCGAACCCGAACTCCTGGTTGAGCGAGCTTGGCCAACCATTCTGCGCGCTGACGTGGGGCGTATACCGTCGTACCGCTACAGGGAATGGCCCAGCTGCGGTAAAGAGCTTTGATCCGATTCATCACCCGGGTGACATCCTGGGTGATGGTCAGATAGCTCCGACCTAACTCCTTTAAGGTGCGTGTTCCGTGTTCGCCGTGGTAGACCGCCTTAAGTTGGTTGGTGCGCAACAACTCCGCCAGCTTGCGCGCATCGATGCGGTCACTCTTGCTGCCATCCTTCAACAGAGCGTTTTTTCGGGGATCGCAAACCACCAGCTGGCTGACATGGGGTTTCAGCAGATCGTGCAACCAGGCAGCCGAGGTTCCTTCCTCGAAGGTGAGCGACATAGTCCCCTGCAGTCCTTGGATGAACTCGACGATCGTGGACGCCTTGGTCTCCAGCAGGCATTCCATGATCAGCTTGCCCGAAGCCTCCACCACGGCAACGGAAATAGTGGCCTGATGAACGTCCATGCCGATATACTTTTCTTGACTCATAAAGGCGCTCCTTTTCGCTAGGTCGGCGATGCGAACAATCTCAACCTATCGTAAAAGTGGGCGCCTTTTTATATTGCGTGTGATGGCTTGCGTAAGTCGGGGAAAGGCCACAGATCCAGAACCCGAACTCGTTGCCATTCGAGGAGAACGCTCCAGCACCCTTGGTCAGTTTGTGCTCAGCGATGCGTGCCATTTGAGGCTACGTCGATGCGACTGAATTGTTTGTAAATGATTGAAAAGATGGTGGCCAGGGACGGAGTTGAACCGCCGACGCCAGCCTTTTCAGGGCTGCGCTCTACCACCTGAGCTACCTGGCCACGCTTGACCTGCGACTTCCCTGCCATAAAACTCGCTGGGCTGTCGCGGGAATGCGATCAGAAGAGCAGTCAAAACGCTGGGAGCGTTTGAGACATCCGATTATAACAACCAACTCCGATTCCCTCAATCTTCGCGCCGCTTGCCCGCGCCCATATAGTCCCTGCTACATCTCACCGCTTCCCGCAAAGCAGACTGCGATGCGACCTCTTCCGCACCGCCATCGACGCCGCAAGTAGCGCCGGCGTCCCGCCGGCCATGGAAATTTCTCCACCCCCTCTGCGGCCGTTCTCCGCGCCCTCTGCGATCTAAGGTTTTTCTCGACCCCTTCCTGCGGGCGGGACACCAATCGATCCCATTTCGGGAAAATCCACCCAACTTCAGCCCCTTTCCCAACTTGGACCCAACTCTTGTCAAGCCCCCTGGCGACCCCATTCCCCCGCAAACCGCTGATTCCAACCGCAAAATAAACTTTAAAACTTGTCCGGTTTTACCCAGCAAATCTGCTATTCTATAACTATAGAGTAAATAAAAGGCGTGGCTTATAGCCGCGCCTTTTTCATTTTCATACCCTAAGGCCCTCTTACATGATTGAACAACTTGACGGGATGCCCGCCCTCACCGGCGAGCGTCGCGGACGCCGCACCATCTCGCCCAAACGCCTAGGCGAACTCGCCGAAGCCACCCTTTTACCCAAAACCCAGTGCCTCGGTTTCGGCCTCGCCAAGCCCTGGGGCGACAGCGACTCTTACGACTACATCCTCGACTCCGGATGGAAACGCTGGCGCACTCAAGTCAAATGCACCGCGTCGCGCATGCTCGGCGGGTTCCACGTCCAACCCATCCACCGCTCCCACGGCCGCGGACGCACCCTCTACACCGCCGACGACATCGACCTGCTCGTCGTCTATCTCATCTCCTGCGGTCTCTGGTACGTCTTCCCCATCGAGACCATTCTCGGCGTCAAGAACCTGGTGCTCTATCCCGACGGCAAACACCCCCGAGCCAAATGGGAACACCACCGCGAAGCCTGGCACCTGCTCCTCGACCCCTGCCCCCAAACCACGTGCGCCGAATACCCCAATTGCACGGGCGTCAACTGGAGAAGATGCCCGCTACATATGAGTCAGGAACTGTGACGTTCAGAGCTCAGAAGTCGTCTCACAAATTCGGGATGCGCGGCGCCGGCCGTACCGTTACGATCAGGTTGGGAAGGCACGGCTTTAGCCTTACCGTTACGATCAGGTTGGGAAGGGCACGGCTTCAGCCGTGCCGTTACGATGCGATGAAATCTGGGCTTTAGCCCCTGAGGTTCGGCCTTTTCTCCGCCAGCAGCATTTACAGAATCAGAGCTCAAAGCTCCGTAGGTCTGCCAACAGCCCGGCGCTTCAGCGCTGGGACAAGCAGAACTCGAAAGAGTCCCGGAGGGACGATTGACGGCCGGGTGTGATCGCGAACGTTCCCCGGCCCCCGAACGTCATCCTGAGGAGGGCAAAGCCCGACGAAGGATCTCGCGTGCATCACCGGAATCTCCTGCGCGTGACCACTAAGTCCCAGCCGTGTCTCCTGAGCGAAGCAATTTCATTCGCGTTCTTCGCGAATGAAATTGCGTAGTCGAAGGACCCCTACCTGACGATGCGACCTGCCGGGTGCCCCACTTCTCGCGCCCTTTGCGAGAAGTGGGGCCTTTCACGACAAGCCGGAACCCTCAACCTCCACTGACGTCTTCCTGAAGAGCGCAAAGCCCGACGAAGGATCTCGCGCGCATCACCGGAACTTCTGCCGCTCAACGAACCTTAGACGTGGGCAACACTCCCGAAAGCGCCGACGCGACAAACGCCGCCATCCGACTCGCGCCGCTTTGAGACAGGTGCAGTCCGTCCGATGTCGTATCCTCCTTCAACACGTCCGCAAGGAAACGCTTAGGAATGAGCCATACGTGGTACTTCTTCGCCAGTCGGCGCTGGACTTGTCCGTAACCAATCTTCGATGGGATCAAAGGCAGCTCAAACATGACGACAGTTCGTTGCGGCGAACACATTTTGATCAGCAATTCTTCGAGACCTGCAGCAAACTTGTCCGAAGGAAGGCCCGCAAGAAGATCGTTCCCGCCGATCTCCAGCAGCACCACGTGATCGTCAGAGGAGATCTGAGCGGCCATCGTTCGCGCTTCGACAACTCCGGCGCCGGCGCGAGCCAGATTCTTCACGCCGATGCCGGTTGTTTCCGCGAGAATCACAGGCCACGGCTTAGCCTCGCCGAGGCCCGACGAGAGCGAGTCACCGACGATGACCAGATGATTGTCGCGAACGCCAGTAATCGAAGGCAATCTTCTATGCGAGAACTCGCCGCCAGCGATAGTTACCGTGAGCACTATCAACGATGCTGTAACCGCAATCGACAAAACCTTCGCATGGTTCGGGGTAAACAACCAGAGCAAGAACAAGCCGCCGAGGAACGCGTAAGTGAACCAGGACAGAGGAAGGCAAGCCACGACCATCAGACACAGGCCGATCCAAGAGGTAACGCTGCGCAAAAGAGAGAATCGGCGTGGAACAAAGCACGCCAAGACGACAAGCGCCACTCCGAGATAAAGAGATTCCCCGGATGCGAAATATAGAGCAACGGAATTCACAGCAAAGATGATAATGCCGCGACACCATGGAGCGCTTGATGAATCGCCCCTGCCTTGACGTACCACAATAGCTGTGGTATTACTTTCTATAATATGTAATGGAGGGAACATGGAATCGGCAATCACCGTGAAGGGCCAAGCCACCATCCCGAAAGCCATCCGTGAGCATCTCGGGCTCGAGCCGGGTGATCGGGTTAAGTTCTTTGTGCATCCCGACGGAAGCGTGGTCTTGTTGCCGAAACTCTCAGCTTCGGCGGTACGCGGTATCTTCAAATCCCGGAGCCCGCGGCCTGTAACCACCGAGCGAATGACCTCGGCGGCCGGTGAGGGTGCGCTGAAGCGAAATCCCCGGCGACGGCGCCGATGATCGGACTCGATACCAACATCCTGATACGCTATCTCACCCTCGACGACCCGGCACAGTCCGCCAAAGCCACCGAAATTCTTGAACGCCGATTGACGCCGAGCAATCCAGGTTTTGTCAGCGTCGTAGCCATGGTCGAGATCGTGTGGGTCTTGGATCGCGCTTATGGCTTAACCAACCAGGAAGTCGCCACAGCGATTGAACGCCTGCTGCAGGTTGAGGTTCTTGCGATCGAAAGCGAGCAGGCAGTCTTCACCGCGATGGTGGCCCTAAAACAGGGGCGAGGGTCGTTCGCGGACGCGTTGATCGCGGAGCTTGGAGTGCGAGCAGGATGTACTCGCACGTTGACCTTTGATCAGAAAGCAGCAAGGCTTCCTGGCTTCGAACTCGCGTAGTCGACCCACTCGCCGGGTGCCCCCATTTCTCGCGCCCTTTGCGAGAAGTGGGGCCTTCACGACAGGACGGCACCCTCAACCCCCTGACGTCATCCTGAGGAGGGCGAAGCCCGACGAAGGGTCTCGCGCGCATCACTCGATCCCACTCATCCCCACAGAACAGAGAACGCGGATGAATGGGCTACCCGCCAACCAGTTTTAGGGGCTTAGTCGAGGAAAGGATCGGAGAGCCCCCAACCTAGCTGGCTTTTTCTCTACAGTCACTATTAACCATAGTTAATTGCTTGTGGTATATTACGGTTAATTTAAACGAGGGGTGCCTGGGGGAAGGATTACGGGGATGACTGTGGGAAGGGTGGGATTCGAGCGGCCACAAAATTCGAAACTGCGTGCCCTTCAGAGTTCCCTGCTGGTGCTGTGGTTGGGGTGGGCGTGTTCGCTTTCGGCGCAACTCGCGGATATTGGCGCGCTCACCGGCGTGGTCACCGATTCCAGCGGGGCGGTGGTGGTGGGCGCAAACATCACTGCCAAGAGAGTCAGCGGGAATGTCTTGCGGAGTGTCACCGGCGGCGCCTCGGGCCGGTTCTCCATCGAAAATTTGCCTCCGGGTCGCTACGTGCTGCGTATCGATGCTCCCGGATTCGCCGCGACCCAGGCCATCGCAGAAGTTGGAACCTCGAATACTGCGCCCGTAACCATCGTCCTTTCCGTGCAGAGAACAGAGGAAACCGTCACTGTCGAGGGCTCGGCGGTGGATGTCGAAACTGCTGGGCGCGCGCACACCGACATCGCACCGGCGCTTACGGACTCGCTGCCCGATACTGCCGTGAACGGCGGCTTTAGCCAGGCGCTGACGCTGGGCACGCCGGGCGTGGCGGCGGAATCCAATGGCGGATTCCATCCCTTGGGGGAGCACGCCGAAGTTTCCTTCAGCATCGACGGGCAGCCGATCTCGGATCAGCAGAGCCGCACTTTTTCGAACCAGGTTTCGCTGAACACCGTCGAGTCGATTGATGTGATTCACGGCGCGCCTCCAGCCGAGTACGGCGACAAAACCAGCATGATTGTGCGGGCGGTGACGCACTCCGGCCTGGGTGCCGGCTCGCCCACCGGCACGATCTCTCTCGGCTACGGCACCTTCGGTACCGGCACGACTGACTTATCCCTGCGCGTGGGGAATGCGAAGATGGGTGATTTCTTTGCGGCGGATGGCGTGAACAGCCAGCGCTTCCTGGACCCTCCGGAGTTCGTTCCTCTGCACGCCACCGGCAATTCCGAAAACGTCTTCAATCGCTTCGATCTGCAGCCGACACCGGCCGATTCGCTGCACTTGAACCTGACAATTTCGCGCTCCTGGTTTCAGACTCCGAATACCTACGATCAACAGGCGAGCAGACAGGACCAGCGCCAGTTCATGCGCAGCGGCAATCTTGCGCTCGCGTATTCTCACGTCTTCAATCCCTCGTGGCTGCTGGATGTGAACCTGTGGGGGCGCGGCGACCATGTCAATTACTATCCGTCGAGCAACCTGTTCGCCGACCAACCGGCCACGCTGTCGCAAGATCGCTCGCTGAGGAACTTCGGCGCCCGCGCGGACCTCTCCTTCACCAAGGGACACCACAACGCGAAAGCCGGAATTACCTCCAAGTGGACTCCCTTGAGCGAAGGCTTCGCGACGGGATTGACCGATCCCGCCTTCAATTCGCCCTGCGTCGACGCGCAAGGCGTGCCGGTTCCCGATCCTGCGCTGACCAATTCTTCGCAGTGCGCCGCGAATGGAGATGCGCCAAACCCCGGCTTTCAGTCCAGCCTTTTGCCTTATGACTTGAGCCGCAAGGGAAAACTTTTTCAATTCAACGGCAGCGCCACCATCAAGGAGCAAAGCGCCTACGTGGAAGACTCCATTGTGTGGGGGAGGCTGGGCATCAATCCTGGATTGCGGGTTGATCACTACGATGGCATCTCGCACAGCACGGCACTACAGCCACGGGGTGGGCTGACCTATCAGTTGCCGCGCATCGATACCGTCCTGCGAGCTTCGTATGCGCGCATCATGGTGACGCCTTATAACGAGAACCTGGTGCTTTCGAGCGCGACCGGGCCAGGCGGACTCGCAGGCGGCGCGCTGGGCAGCGCCACTGTGGTAGCGCTGTATCCCGGACGCCGCAACCAGTTCAACGTCGGGCTGTCGCAAGCGATTGGAAGGAAGATCACGATTGACGGCGAGTACTTCTGGAAGTTCACCGACGGAGCCTTTGACTTCAACGTGATTCTCGATACACCACTGAATTTTCCCGTCCAGTTCCGCAAGGCGAAGATCGACGGTGCGATGGGGCGCATCAATCTGGCAAGCACCCACGGCTTCTCCGCATTCAGTGTGATGGGGCACACACGCTCGCGGCTGTTCAGCCCGGAAGTAGGTGGCATCAATTTCGGGACGGCCTACGCGCCGGTGGCGCGTCCCGACCACGATCAGGCCTTTCAGCAAACCACCTTCATCCGCTACCAACCGACGCCGCGCGCGCCATGGTTGGGCTTCACCTGGAGATACGACTCTGGCCTGGTCGTCGTCAGCATTCCCGACTACGCCACCGCACTCACGCTGTCGGGAGACGAGCAGGCGCAGATGGGCCTTTACTGCGGTTCAAACTTTGCCACCGTAAGCGCGCCGCTGCGCTCCTGCGCGTCAACGGTGTTTGGCGCGACCCGCGTGAACATTGTGCCGAACGGGACCTACGATCCCGACCGCAATCCTTCGCGCATCGCTCCGCGCAACCTGTTTGATCTAGCCGCCGGGTTCAACGATATCTGGCACCGGGAGCGCTATCATCTCGACGGCAAAATCACGGTCACCAACCTCACCGACAAAATCGCGCTCTATAATTTTCTCTCGAGTTTTTCCGGCACCCACTTCGTCACGCCGCGAGCTGTACAGGCGGAGCTCAGCCTGCGGTTCTAGGGCTGGCCCACACATTCGCGCGCTCTGCGAATGTGGGGGATCCAATTTTTTCACCGGCAGGTCCTAATTCGCTCCCGGCACCGCCAGAAAGCCGTGGACCTTGCCCTTCATGATGTACTGTCCCACCAGCATGCCGGAATTATTCATGCCGAAGATGAAGGTCGATCTCGCCCCCGGCATATCGACCGTCGTATAAGTTCCGTTCGAAAGCAGGAAGCCATGATCGCTGCCGGCCGAATCCGTGAAGTAGCCGGCGATGGTGTTTTGGGAATTGATCCCGAAAGCATAGGTGTTAGTGGCTCCGGGGACGTCTATGGCCGTGTAGGCACCGGCGTCCCACTGAAATCCGTGCGCCACATCGGCACTGTCGTGCCAAATTCCGACTACTACGTTGGCATCGTTGAGGCCGCCAGCACCCGCGGAAACGCCACCAGGATAATCAAGGGTGGTCAATTGTCCACTCTGATAGAAATACCCATGCCCGTCGCAACAGACGTCCAGATAGAGGCCTACCACCGCGCCCTGAGTATTCACGCCAGCCGCGTAATTGGCTGCGGCACCGAAGTTGAGAAATTGGAATTTGTTATTAAGAAACGTGTAGCCATTCTGGATCGCTGTGGCATCTGTGCCCACGATTTCTCCCGCGTCATTGATCCCGTAGGCCGCATTCGTTTGTGAGTTGGGAAAGTCCAACTTCCGAAACTTTGCCTGGGCGGCGTTGTAATAGAAGCCGCGTGTGTTCGGACCTCCGGCGGAGTAATAACCCACCATGTCTCCGTTGTTATTGATGCCGCTGACTGTCGTTCTCTCAGCACCGGGTATGTCGATGGTTGTGAAGGTGAAAGTTTGGGCGGCCGCCGACAAACTAGCGGCGACTAGAACTGCGGTGTAGAAAACCATACGCATGGAGGGGCCTCGTGGGTTCTGTCTGGCCTTGGGAGGAGGGGGTCCGGCCGGCGACCGGACAGTATCCAACGGTTCTTCCATCGGCGTCAAGCAATTCGCGCATGTTCCAGACATTTAAGTTCTGTGTCCGAGAGCCTAAAGCCCAGAGCCTAAAAACCAAAAAAGCCCCGCCCTGTCGCAAAAACCGCGACAAGGACGGGGCACCCTCTGGTTCTTCTTACTAACTTCTTACTGCACCGCAAACACCAAATCGTCATGATCGTTATACGACCCTGACGGACAGGCTGCCGCGCTGCCCTGATAACGGAAGTTAGCCCGTACTGCTTGCAGGCTTCCCGTTGGCAAGGTGTAAGTGGTCGACAGCGCTTGCGCGCCTCCGGCTGGGGGAACGATCGTCTTGATGAACACCCAGGTCGGACTGTTCGCATTCGCCGCATAGTACAGATCCAGCGCATCGGACGAGCCTGTGTTCCAGGCCCAGACCGTGGCTGTGACCGTGACCGTTTGTCCGTGCGTTAGATTGCCTGCGCTGCTCGATACCAGGATGCGGTCGTTCGACTCATCCGAGTGGAACGTTCCGGAAGTTCCATCCGCGCACGAGCTCGAGATGGTGTTCGGTTGGTTGGGCTCCGCTCCGCCCGACATCGTATCGCGTCCGAGCAGTAGCGTTGGTCCCGAGTCGCACGACGATCCCACCACCGCGCACTGCGGTGCTTTCAGCGTCGAGCTGTAAACCGCAGTCTGCGGTCCGCCGCTCGGTCCCGTAACCGTCAGCGTGATCGGAGTGCTTGCCACCACCGTGCCCGATGTTCCGGTGACGGTGACCGTGGATGTGCCGATGGTTGCCGTCGACGACGCGGTCAACGTGAGTACTGACGTGGCCGTCCCGTTCGCCGGAGGAGTGACCGGGTTGGTCGAGAACGCTGCCGTCACGCCCGTGGGCAGGCCGGTAGCGGTGAGGGTGGTCGCCGAACTGAATCCGTTCAGGCTGGTGACCGTGATGGTGCTGGTGCCGTTCGATCCTTGCGCCACGCTCAGTGAACTGGGGGCAGCGCTGACCGTGATGCCGGGCGTGCCCGCGCCGACCGCGAAGATCAAGTCATCGTGATCGTCGTAGGCGCCGGTGCTGCACGACGACGCGCTTCCCGTGTAGCGGAAGTTCGCGCGCACAGCTTCGAGCGTGCCGCTAGGCAAGGTGAAGTTAGCCGAGAGCGTCTGCGCTCCGGCGGCGGTGGGAGTGAGCGTAGCGATCAACGTCCATACCGGACTGCTCGCATTCGCAGTGTAATAAAGGTCCAGGTGGTCGGAGGTGAATCCGCTGTACGCCCAGACGGTGGCACTGACCTTCACGGTTTTGCCCGGCGCCATCGTGCTACCGTCGGTGGTCGCAACCACCAGGCGGTCGTTCGATTCGTCGGAGTGGAAAGTTCCCGAGGTTCCATCGGCGCAAGCACTGTTGATGTTGTTCGGTTGGTTGGGCTCGGCGCCGCCCGACAGCGTGTCGCGGCCGAGAATGAGCGACGGACCGGAGTCGCATCCCGAAGCCACGTTCACGCACTTCGGCGCTTTGAGCGTCGAATCGTAGACGGCGGTTTGCGTCCCGACCGACGATTGCACTGTCAGTGAAATCGTTGTGCTGTGCACCAGCGAGCCGGAGGTTCCGGTCACGGTGATGTTGGTGGTGCCGACAGTTGCCGTCGCGGACGCTGTCAGCGTGAGCGTCGAGTTGACGCTGCCGTTGGCCGGCGGAGTGACGGGATTGGTCGAGAATCCTGCGGTCACGCCCGTGGGCAATCCGGTTGCGCTCAAGGTCGTGGCCGAGTTGAAACTGTTCTGACTGGTGATGGTGACGGTGCTGGTGCCGTTGCCGCCTTGAGTGACCGTTACCGACGAAGGAGAAGCGCCAATGGTGAAGTTCGCCGCCGCGGTCACGTTCACCGTCAGGGTGATCGTCGCCGTATGAGTCAGCGATCCGGAGACACCAGTGATGGTCACCGTCGACGTTCCCGTGGTTGCTGTAGACGACGCCGTCAACGTCAGCAACGACGTTGCATTGCCGTTCGCCGGCGGAGTGACCGGATTCGTGCCAAACGTCGCCGTGACGCCCGTTGGCAATCCCGATGCGCTTAGCGTGGTTGCTGAATTGAATCCGTTCAAGCTGGTGACCGTGATCGTGCTGGTCCCGTTCGAGCCTTGATTGATGGTGAGTGAAGAGGGCGAAGCCGCAACCGTGAAGTCCGCCGTGCCTCCGCAACCGGGGAACTTGAAGTTCGCGATGCGCGTGTTCCAGTTAAAAGTTCCGTTGGTCTTGATGTACTCCTGTGTGTACCAGAATGTACAGTCATCCGCGGGATCAACCTGCATCGCACTGTAATCGCCCCAGCGGCTCAGGCCGGTAGTCTGCGATCCGGAGCCAGTGACAACGCTGGTCTCGGCTTCGAGTGTCCCCGAAGGATCGGTGGGCACACGTCCGGCAAACGCGATCGAAGGATTCAGCGAACTGCTCGACTTGCTGTATCCAACGGCGATGTCGCTGATCTGATCCATCGCAATGCTGCCCATCCAGCGATAGGTCGAGTCAGGCGCGAATGTGCCCTGCTGCGCCACGGTAGGAGTTCCGCCAGGATTTTGAATCTCATACCAGCGAACGCCGCCGCTCGATCCGGCAACGACAGAGTGATTGACGACGAGCGATTCGTGCGTACCGAAATTGCGATAAGCCAACCGGTACATCAACCGATCGGCAAGAGAATCGAGCTGTTGCGTAGTGCCCGGCTGCGGCACGCAAGTTCCACCGCCGCACAGCGCACTGAAAGCCGCAACGCTGATAACAGTCGGCCCCGTGAACGTCGAGTTCGTAGGAGTCGTGAAGTCCACATGAAACTTGTAGAGATTCAGATTATTGGTTCCGTAATACACCATGTAATTCGGAGAACCCGCCGGAGGTGCCGTCAGTCCATCCAGATCGGAAGGAAGCAATCCACCCACAGCCGAACTCTGCTGGAAGCAAACCTGGGTAGCCGCCTGCCCGGCCATCATCTTGGTCCGGTCATAAGCACAAGCATCCGCCCCCACAAACGTATTCCCATTAAACATGTTGAAAGTTTCGTAATACGCGTCCGTCCAAACCGACATCTTTGGATAATCATCAAAATTTGTGTATTGGAAGGAATAGCGGTTGTACGTGCCGGTTGCATCGGATGTCGTGGAGACTGCGATGCATTGTAAGTACGGAGTTGTTGAGACTGAGAATTGGCTGAAGATCCAGCGTTGGGCTAGTTTGTCGTAGAGGACCACTGGGTCGCCGTCGTTGTTGGTCTGGCAGCCTCCGCCGAAACCGGACCACATGGTGTTGCCGGCGGTCGGTCCGGCGATGAGTGCGCCGGTCGTCTTATTAAAGACTGCGAAGGAAGTGTTGACCCACTGTACGTATTGCGTGGCGCCGACGGTGCCGTTGGTGTCAGGTGGAGCGCTGGTCACGCTGAACCCGTATTGGCCCGCACCCAAGCCTTCGAAACTCTGGCTGACGACGGGCGTGCTCGGAATCACGCTGGTTTGAAGTACTGGATCTTCCGCGTTCGGTGAAAGGCCGGGAGGCAGCGGAATGCGTCCGATGGGTTCGGCTTCGTGAACTTGCAGAGAGGGTGCGGGAGCGGTTTTGATCAGCTCGCTCAAAGGAGCGGAGACGTCATGATGCACGTCGCGACGAACTGTCATTCCAACGGTTGTCGATTGGGCGAGAGCGGAGAGTGAGAAACAGAGTAGCAGGGCTGCTCCCAGCGCGATGCGCGGGGTGGTGTCCACGGTAGACATGTTGGCCTCCACAGAGATTTGGCAGAACTGGGGCCCGATAGAACCGACGTCGTGGCAAGGTCTCCGCTGCTGTGCGGGGTGACCGTCAGTCAAATGTCAAGGATTGTAAACGTGGGTAAGGTGTTTTGTGGAGAGAAACCTTCGAAGTGTTTCGAAATCCGGAAACCACTGTGAGGATGGACGATGGGGAGTTTTGGGGATGTTTGGGCGTCACATGGTGGCCTGTGGAAAGGCGATGGCGTCATCGGCAACGGAACTGCGCGTCAGGTGCTTCGCCCTATCGGGCTCAGCATGACGTCAATTAACTATGTGAGGGGCGCATCGTTCGAGGGGGATTGGTTTGGATGGCTCTCAGACGCCGGTCGACTTCATCGTGGCCGGCGGGACGCCGGCGCTACTTAACTTCCTTTTCTGCTGCGGTTGATGGCATCGCGGGCTTCTTTGTCGGCGGTGCGGCGGCGCTCGGTTTCGCGTTTGTCCCAGAGCTGCTTACCTTTGGCGAGGGCGAGTTCTACTTTGACGCGTCCGTTCTTGAAATACATGCGGGTGGGGATCAAGGTGAGTCCGCGTTGCTGGGTTTTGCCGATCAGCTTGCGAATCTCTTCTTTATGCATCAGCAACTTACGAGTTCTCAGGGGAGCATGATTAAAGATGTTGCCATGCTCGTAGGGGCCGATGTGGCAGTTGAGCAGCCAGAGCTCTCCATCTTTGACTAAGCCATAAGAGTCTTTGAGATTGGCCAGGCCGGAGCGGACGGATTTGACCTCGGTTCCGGTGAGGGCGACCCCGGTCTCAAATTTTTCCAGCAAGAAATAGTTATGTGAAGCGATCCTATTAACGGCAGCATCTCGCACGCCCGCGGCGGTAGGGTCGCGGCGCGGATTCTTCTCCGGGTTCGGTTTGGTTTGGTGGGTGGGTGGGCGTGCCATCGAATCTTTATCTTACAAGATTTAGAGAGACGGTCGCGGGTTGCCGGGCGGCGGTCATCATTAGAAGCTCAGGGCGCCAACCAGGCCCACACAAAATCCCCGCCCTGTCGCAAAAGGCGCGACAAGGACGGGGCACCCGTTTTCTGGAGAAGATAGACTTGGGGAGAATAGAGACTTGCTACTCTGGCGAAGTAGGACCCTTTAGGGTTAACTGCTACCACAGCAGTCACTTCGGCTGCTTAAAAGGCGATGCTATACTGACCGCGCTTACATCAACTCCGGCGGAAAATGAAAGCCCCCAGAGGGGCCGAGTCCGACCCCCGGCGGAGGACTGTCTGCGAGGGACCCGTGATTAAATCGCTGATTCGCCCGGGAATAGTGTTGCTGCTGGTCGCCGCCATCACACTGCCGGTCGCTGCCGACAAGGCTAAAACGTTGTACGAGAAGGCCAAAGACGCCGAAGCTCGGCAGGACTACGAACAGGCCTTCCAGTACTACAAGCAGGCCTACGACCTGAAGCCGAGGGACCTGAAGTACCGTGCCCCCTACGAGCGTACCAAGTTCCTGGCCGCCGCTTCGCACGTCCATCGCGGACAACTGCTTCGCGACGCGGGAAAACTCGACGAAGCCCTGGCGGAGTTTCAGAAAGCCACGCTCATCGATCCCGCGAGTTTCATAGCCGTGCAAGAGGTGAAGCGCACCCAGCGCATGGTTGATGAAGCCAAGGGGATGGGTCCGCAGGAAAATGTGGCACCCACGCCTGAAGCACTGGAAAAACGGGTTGTCAACGCTCCCGGCCCGGTCGAACTCACCAATATCTCGAATGTTCCGATCACGCTGAAGCTGACCGAAGACACCAAGAACATCTATGAAACGGTCGGCAAACTGGCGGGGATCAATGTGCTGTTCGATCCCGACTACACTTCGCGGCGCATCAAGATTGAATTGAATGGAGTCACACTGGAAGAAGCGCTGGAGATTATCGCGCTCGAGTCGAAGACCTTCTGGCGCCCGGTGACGCCGAATACGATCTTTGTGGCCAGTGACACTCCGGCCAAACGCAAAGACGTCGAGCAGAGTGTAATCAAGACCTTCTATCTGGCAAATCTGTCGCAACCCACCGAGTTACAAGATGTGGTGAATGCGCTACGCCAGATTCTGGAAATTTCGCGAATTCAGCCGCTGCCTTCGCAGGGGGCGATTGTCGTCCGCGGTACTCCCGACCAGATTGCGTTGGCGGAAAAGCTGGTGGGCGACCTGGACAAGTCAAAATCTGAAGTGCTGGTAGAAATCGCTGTGATGCAAGTCAGCAAAGACAAGATGCGTACTCTGGGCGTCAGCCCGCCCACCAGCGCGACAGTGGCGCTGCAAAACAACATCAGCAATTCGACTACAGGCACCACGACCACCACTACGACAACCAACAGCAACCAGGGTACCAGCGGAACGCCGAACCAGGTCAACCTGAACCGCCTGGGCAACTTGAACGCGACGGACTTCACGGTCACGATCCCGCCGGCGACGGCGACGGCGATGATGAGCGATACCAGCACAAAGATCATTCAGAACCCGCAGTTGCGCGCGCTCGATGGCCAGAAAGCTACCCTGAAGATCGGCGATCGCGTTCCAGTGGCGACTGGATCGTTCCAGCCCGGCATTGGCGGCGTCGGCATCAACCCACTGGTCAACACCCAGTTCCAATATCTCGATGTCGGCGTGAACATCGATATCACGCCCAAGGTGCACGCCAACCGTGAAGTCACACTGAAGATCTCAATGGACGTTTCCGCTGTGACTTCGACCACCAACATCGGGGGCATCAGCCAGCCGGTCATCGGACAACGCAAAGTAGAACACGAAATTCGCCTGAAGGAAGGCGAGGTAAACCTTCTCGGCGGCATTCTCGAAGATACGCAGACCAAATCGCTCAGCGGTATTCCGGGACTCGCGAACATTCCGATCTTGAAGTACCTGTTCTCGCAAACTACTACCGATCACAGCGAGAATGAAATTGTATTTGCGTTGATTCCGCACATCATTCGCGGACCGGATATCAGCGAACTGAACCAGAGAGCCGTGGATGTAGGCACGGCGAGCGCGATCGAATTGCGCCATGCCGAGCGCCCGATGCCGACGGCGGTGCCGAGCGTGACTCCCGCGCCGACTTCACCTCCGCCGGTTCCCGTCCCTGCTCAGCCGACTCAGCCGCAAGCGGGAGCACCGGGAGCGGCAACCTTCGGCTTCGATCCTCCAAGCGTGACGCAGGCGCCGGGATCGACGTTCTCGATCAACGTGACCCTGAGCGGCGCACAGAACGTTTATTCCGTGCCTTTGCAGGTGAGCTACGATCCGAAAATACTGCAGGTAGTGAACGTTTCGAACGGAACCCTGCTTTCGCAAGACGGACAAGCCGTCGCTCTCGTGCACCGTGACGACGACCAGACCGGCGCATTGCAGATTACGGCGACGCGGCCTCCTGGAGCGATCGGCGTGAATGGCCAAGGGCCGGTGGTAACGCTGACTTTCCTGGCCAAGTCGCCGGGGCAGTCAAGCATTACAATTTCAAAAGGTGGGGCGAAAGATCCGAACCTGCAGTCATTGCCGGTGAACGGAGCGGTCGCGACCATCACGGTGCAGTAGAGGCAAGAGAATTGTCGATTTTCGATTGCCGATTGTCGATTGAAAAAACAAGGTGCTTAAGCTCTCGCGGGGATTGGGCTTTTGTCTGGTCGGAAGGAAGACACGGCTCGGTCGGGCTTTTGTAGTGCGGTAGGGGTCCTTCGGCTTCGCCTGCGCTACGCTCAGGATGACTTGGTAATGGAGAGCGGTATGAAGTGGAAAGCGAAATCCGGCGGGTTCACGCTGATCGAATTGATTGTGGCGACGGCGATCCTGGTGATTCTGACCGGGCTGGCGATTCCCCTGGCGCGAGTCACCATCAAGCGGGAAAGAGAGCGCGAATTGCGCACCGCACTGTGGCAGATGCGCGACGCCATCGACCGTTACAAAGATGCCGCCGACCGCGGAGCCTTTCAAACCAAAGTGGGATCGGAAGGTTATCCTCCAGACCTGGACACGCTGGTGAAGGGCGTGGATGTGGGCGGAAAGAAAGTGCGCTTCCTGCGAAAGATTCCGATGGACCCCATGACTGGAGGCACGGAGTGGGGGATGCGCGCCATGAAGGACGATCCTGATTCGGATTCATGGGGCGGCGACAATGTGTTCGACGTCTACACCAAATCGCAGGGTGAAGGGCTCGACGGAACGAAATACAAAGACTGGTAGATGATAAGACGCGGCAAAAACCGGAGCCGGGGATTCACCCTGATCGAGTTGATGATCGTGATCAGCATTCTGCTGATTCTGCTGGCGATCTCCATCCCCGCGTATAACCAGTCGATTCTGCGCGCCAAGGAGTCGGTGCTGCGGCAGGATTTGTTCCAGTTGCGCTCGCTGATTTCGCAGTACACGCTCGACAAGCAGAAAGCTCCGCAGTCACTCGAAGACCTGGTCACCGCGGGATATTTGAAGCAGCTTCCTCCGGACCCCACGACCGGGAAAGCCGATTGGGAGGCGCAACAAGAAGACGTCACGCTCTCCGTCGATCAACAGGACCCTGGGATTGACGATGTGCACAGCTCGTCGACGCAGGTGGGGAGCGATGGGACTGCGTACAACACGTGGTAGAACCCACTACCTAGTACCGAGTACCCAGTACCGAGTTAAATCCATCCAGACGTTGATCCTTTGATTTGCAATCCATTGAACTAGCTTTGTCATTCCGAGTGAAACGAGGAATCTGCTTTCCTTTGGAGCATCAACGCTGCCGGCGGAAGCAGATTCCTCGCTTTGCTCGGAATGACAATGGTGAAGGAAATGAATGCCGCCGTCTTCGGCGGACCTTCTGTCTTTCCCGGCGCTTCTATCTTCCCCGGGGAGCTGTTCAGTACCGAGAGGTCTACCTCGCCGTTTGAAACATGCGCAACCGATGCACTACCATCTAGGCATGCCGGTTGAAACGGAAATTTCCCCTTCTACCTACACGCCTGTGCGCGCGCCGCGAGGGAACGCGATTTCCTGCAAGGGGTGGCAGCAGGAAGCGGCGATGCGCATGTTGATGAACAACCTCGACGAAGAGGTGGCGGAGCGTCCGAAAGATTTGGTGGTGTATGGCGGCACGGGCCGCGCGGCGCGCAGTTGGGAGGCCTACCACGCCATCATCAACTCGCTGAAGTCGCTGGCCGACGATGAGACCTTGCTGGTGCAGTCGGGCAAGCCGGTCGGCATTTTCAAGACGCACGAGTACGCGCCGCGGGTGCTGATCGCGAATTCGAATCTGGTGGGGCATTGGTCCAACTGGGAGAAGTTCAACGAACTCGAACGCGCGGGCCTGATGATGTACGGACAGATGACGGCGGGCTCGTGGATTTATATCGGGTCGCAAGGCATTGTGCAGGGAACGTTCGAGACGTTTTCGTCGGCGGGCGAAAAACATTTTGGCGGGGACCTGTCGGGAAAATTAATTGTGTCGGGCGGCATGGGCGGTATGGGTGGCGCGCAGCCGCTGGCAGCAACCATGACAGGCGCGGCCTTCCTGGGAATTGATGTCGACGCGGAGCGCATTAAGAAGCGGCTGAAAACCGGTTATTGCGATTTCATGGTGACGACGCTCGATGAGGCATTGCGCATCCTGAAGAATGCGGTGCGGAAGAAAGAAAATGTTTCGGTCGGGCTGGTGGGCAATTGCGCTGACATTATTCCGGAGCTTGCCGAGCGCGGCGTGGTGCCGGACATTCTGACGGATCAGACTTCGGCGCACGATCCTCTGAATGGATATGTGCCGAACGGGATGACGCTGGAAGAGGCGATGGCGCTGCGGAAGAACGATCCTAAGGCCTATGAAGAGAAGTCGCTCGATGCGATGGCGCGGCATGTCGAAGGCATGCTGCGGTTGCAGAAGATGGGATCGGTCACGTTTGATTACGGAAATAATATTCGGACGTTCGCGTTTCAGCGCGGCGTGAAGAACGCGTACGATTTTCCGGGATTTGTGCCGGCGTATATTCGTCCTCTGTTCTGCGAAGGGCGCGGGCCGTTTCGCTGGGTGGCGCTGTCGGGCGAGGCGTCGGACATTCACGTCACTGACGATCTGATCCTGGAATTGTTTCCAGAGAATCGGATTCTGCGGCGCTGGATTGACTTGGCGAAGAAGAGAATCAAATTTCAAGGGTTGCCGGCGCGCATTTGCTGGCTGGGATACGGCGAGCGTGCGCAGTTTGGGCTGGCGATCAATGATCTGGTTCGCAAGGGGAAGATCAAGGCGCCAATTGTCATCGGACGTGACCATCTGGATTGCGGGTCGGTGGCGTCTCCTTTCCGCGAGACCGAGAGTATGAAAGATGGATCGGACGCGGTGGCGGATTGGCCGATCCTGAATGCGTTGGTGAATACGGCGGCGGGAGCGTCGTGGGTGTCGGTGCATAACGGCGGCGGCGTGGGCATTGGCTATTCGCTGCACGCGGGGCAAGTCACGGTGGCTGACGGGACCGACATGATGGCGAAGCGCATTGAGCGCGTGCTGACGACGGATCCGGGGATGGGCGTGATCCGGCATGTGGACGCGGGGTATGACGAGGCGAAGGAGTTCGCGGCGAAGACGGGCGTGAAAGTGCCGATGAAGTAGCTTCAGACGGGTGTGGGCGTTCTGGCTCGTCTGGCAATCTCTGAACATGAAGAGACGCGAAACAAATCGAGTCGAGCTTCGCTCGGCTGGACGGGCGAAGGCGCCCGTCCCCACAGCGGCAATTCTTCTCGTCAATGTCGGCCAGCTTCTGACGCTGCGGTGCGCTACACCGGGTCCGCGGCGAGGGCCTTCTCTCAGCGAGCTCGGCGTCATCAATGATGGCGCGGTGCTTTGCGTGGGCGGCAAAATCGTATGTGTCGGCTCTACGAAAGACGCTCTTCGCGACTCGTGGTTCAGGAAGAACCGCAAGAAGATTATCGAGATCGACTGCGAAGGACAGGTCGTGCTGCCAGGGTTTGTGGATTCGCACACCCATCCCGTGTTTGTTGCGCCGCGGTTGGTGGATTTTGAGAAGCGTATTTCTGGTGCGACCTACGAGCAGATTGCCGAGGCCGGAGGGGGCATTCGGGCGAGTATCGACGGGGTGCGGCGGGCATCGAAAAATGTTTTGGCCGAAAAGGTGCTCGTGGCGCTGCGCGAGATGGCCGAACAGGGGACGACGACCGTGGAAGCGAAGTCCGGATATGGACTATCGCTTGAGGCGGAACTGAAGTCTTTGCAGGCTATTCGCGAGGCGGCAAAGCAGTGGCCCGGGACGGTCGTACCTACTTTGCTGGGAGCGCATGTGGTTCCCAAGGAATTTGCGGGGCGAGCTGACGAGTATGTGCGTGTCATTTGCGATGACATGATTCCGCAGGCAGCAAGGAGCAAGCTGGCTAGCTTTGTCGACGTCTTCACCGAGCGGGGGGCATTTACTTCCGCACAGACGGAAGCGATTTTTGCGGCGGCCGGACAGTACGGGCTTGGCGTCCGTGCACATGTGTGCCAGTTGAGCCAGACCTCGGTCGGTCCGTTCGCGCGCTTCACTCCAGCTTCGTTCGATCACATGGATCACGTGGACGACCGCGAAATTCCGGCTCTCGCCCAACAGGAGACGGTCGCGACCCTGGTTCCAGGGGCGAATTATTTTCTGGGATTAGAGAAATATCCTCCGGCGCGAAAGCTGATCGACGGAGGCGTGGCTGTTGCGCTGGCTACTGATTACAATCCTGGATCTTCTCCGACCGCAAGCATGCCGTTCGTGCTTTCGCTCGCTTGCACTCATATGAAGATGTCGCCAGCCGAAGCGATTGGAGCGGCTACGATCAATGGTGCGTGGGCGCTCCGTCTGCAAGACCGGAAAGGCTCGATCGAGCCGGGGAAAGATGCGGATCTGGCGGTCTTTGACGTCAGAGACTACCGCGAGATCGCCTACTGGTTCGCCTCGAACCGCTGTGCTGTGACGGTGCTGAATGGGACTTGGCATATCGCGCAGGCGGAGTAGTCGTGGATTTACGATTGTCGATTGTTGATTGTCGATTTGAAAACCCAGGACATCACCACAGAGACGCAGAGGAAATCTTAGATTCTATGCCTTAGCATCGAGGCGGAACGCGCGCCGGGTGCACTAAGGCTAAGAGCTAAAGACTAAAAGCTAAAAGCTGAACCCGATTTGCGCTTTTCCCCGCTGTCCGACGATACTATTTGTACCCAAAATGAAAACTAATCTTCTTAGCTCCAATCCTGCCGAAGTAGAAGCCGAGTGTCTTGCCGTGGTCGTCCTCGATCGCGGCGAGAAAGACAAGTCCGACGTATTCGTCGACTCGAGCGACGGCGCTGTGCAGGCCGCTGCCAAGGACGTGATTGCTAGTGGCGAAGTCACCGGTAAGCCGCTTGAAACCACACTGCTGCATAAGCCCGCCGGCATGAAGGCCAAGCGTTTGCTGCTGGTCGGCGGAGGCAAAGCCGCGAAGTTCTCGGCCTCCGAACTGCGCAAGCTGGCCGGAGCCGCCGTGCGCACGCTGAAATCGCGTGGCCTGCGCAGTTTCGCCTTTGCCGCGCCGCAGAGCGTTGATGCCGCGGAAGCGACGAAGGCGATTGTCGAGGGAGCCTTCGTCGGCAACTTCGAGCCGGATTATTACAAGAGCGACCGCAAGGATCAGAAAATCGACGCGCTGACCGTCGTCGCCAAGGGTGATTTGCAGAAGGCGCTCGACGAGGCGCGGATCATCGGAGAATCGCAGAACTTTGTGCGCGACCTGGTGAACGAGCCGTCGAACCGCATGACGCCGACGGTGCTGGGCGAGCGCGCGAAAAAGATGGCGCAAGAAGTTGGCTTGAAGTGCGAAGTCTACGGCGCCGACAAGATTAAAGAATTGAAGATGGGAGCCTTCTGGAGCGTGGCCCAGGGATCGGATGAGCCTCCGGCGCTGATCGTTTTGAAGTACGAGCCCACAGGCGCTCCCGAGAAACCGGTGCTCGGTCTTGTCGGGAAAGGCATTACGTTTGATACGGGCGGCATCTCGATCAAGCCGGCCGATGGCATGGAGAAGATGAAATACGACATGGCCGGGGGCGCGACCATGATCGGGGCCATGCGCGCGATCGCCATGCTCAAGCCGAAAGTGAAAGTGACGGCCATCATCTGCGCGACCGAAAACATGCCTTCCGGCAAAGCGCAGAAGCCGGGAGACGTGCAGATCGCCATGTCGGGCAAGTCGATTGAGATCATCAATACCGATGCCGAAGGGCGGCTGGTGCTCGCGGACGGCCTGCACTATGCGAAGCAGCTTGGCTGCACGCATCTGGTCGATGCGGCGACTTTGACTGGTGCAGTCGTGGTTGCCCTAGGCTACGTGAATGCGGGGCTGTTCACCAATGATGACAAGATGTACGAGCGCTTCCAGAACGCGCTCAACAAAGCGGGCGAGAAGATGTGGCGACTGCCGCTCGATGAAGAGTACAAAGACAGCATCAAGTCGACCATCGCCGACATCGTGAACTCCGGTGGGCGCTGGGGCGGAGCCATCACCGCAGCCATGTTCTTGAAAGAATTCGCGGAAGACACGCCGTGGATCCATCTCGACATCGCCGGCACAGCGTGGACCGAAGAAGCGAAACCGTGGATCGCTAAGGGTCCGTCGGGGATCGCGCTGCGCAGTCTGGTCGAGTTCGCCCGCAACTTTGGCAGCTAAGAAAAACCTGGCCACGGATTTGCGCGGATTCTCACGGATAAGTCTTTAGGGAATTTAAACATTAGTGTTAATCCGCCCAATCCGTAGCCGTTTTGTATTCCCAATACAGCCGCCAGGCTTTCTTCGGCATCTTATGCCTGCACTGACTCGGGTCTTAACAAATCAACTGGCTTGGAGGCCAATCGATGAAGCCTTTATTTCTGATCGGACTGGTGGTGCTGGTTCTGGGCGTGCTCTCGTTCTTCGTTCCCATTCCACACACGGAAAATCACGGCGTCAAAGTCGGAGATACCAGCATTGGCATACAAACGCACGACAGCGAACATATCGCTCCGGCGGTCAGCGGAGTCTTGGTAGCGGTGGGAGCAGTACTGATGATTGCGGGCGGGCGAAAAGGTTAGTGGAAGGCAGAACCGGATGTGAGAGGGCGCAACCCGGCTGCGCCTTTTGCTTGGAGGTCGAATGAAATGCTTGTTCGGAATTGGATTAGTGGTTCTGTTCGTGGGAATTTTTTCATTTTTTTTCCCCTTCCCGCATAGCGAAAATCACGGCGTGAAGGTAGGCGGAGCAAACTTGAATGTGAAGACCCAAGACAGCCAACCGATTCCCCCTCTCGTGAGTGGGGCGCTGGTGGCAGCCGGTGCTGTGATAATGATTGCCGGGGCGCGAAAGGGCTAGAAAATCTTCGCCACGGATTCGCGCGGATCTTCACACGGATGTTCCTGGAGCCTTGAAGATCGATCTATGAGAATCTGCGAAATCCGCGGCGACGAAAAAGAAAAGAGCCACGGGCGTACACGGATCAGCACGGAGAAGAAATATGAATTAAGAAGTCCGTGAGTATCCGCGTACGTCCGTCGCTCGGTTTTTCTGACGCGCCTTACTTGGCTGCCTGCTCCACGGCTTTCTGCAACTGTGTCATTAACGGTGTCTCGCCCTGCTGCAGGCCGTCGCGTCCCATGGCACGCCACAAGTAGGTCGATCCCTTCAAGCGCGCGTCATAGACCGCAAGCACATCTTCGGAGGGCCGCGACTGCACGGCCAGAATCATGTCGGCCTGGTCGGGCCGGTAGACCACGATGTAATGTCCCCAACGCTGGATCGCGTCCTGCACTGCCGAGATCGCCTGGCGATCTTCTGGCAACAGGTTGATGTTGAACTGTCTGCCGTCGTAGGCCGTGACATAGACGTAGCGCGCATTATTCAACGTTTTCGGAAATGGCTGAATCTTTGGGGCTTGCGCGTCAGGCGGCGCGGCAAAGGCCGATCCCGCCAGTAACAACAACGCCAACACACTGTAAAGTCTTTTCAAGCGAAGCCTCTCTTTCCAGGTAAGTAATTAGATGGCGGAAGGAGGGGTTTGGATGTAAGTTGTTTGCCCAAGCCGGGAGCGCCGCGAGGTGTAACTGCTGGCTATTATTGACGCGTATCGGAATGCTTAAAGGTTTGAGCTTCGATGGATTCTTCGCGCCGCGGCCGATTGGAGCAGCAGGGCCGTAATGACGGTACACTTCATGAATGAGAGCTGCAAAATTTACCTCTGTTTGTCGGCGCGATTGAAATCGTGCCCTTCCCGAAATTGACTACATGACGCTCGGCACTGTAATGCCCATCACCCCTAGCGCGCGGATCAGTTCGCGGCGGACTACGGCCGCTGTGGCCAGCAGGAATTTCTTCCGGGCTTCGTCGGATTCGCTGAGGATTGGATGACGGTGATAGAAAGCGTTAAAGAGCTGTGCTAACTGGAACGCGTGCTTGGCGACATAGGCGGGTTCGGTTGTCGAGATGGCCTGATCAATGATGTAAGAGGTTTTCGAGGAGGCGAGCCAGAGTTCCCAGATCTCATCGTTGCCGGTCAGATATTTTGCGAAGTCGATGCTTTCGGCGGAAAACCTTTCTGGATCGATGTCTCCTTTTCGGAAAATATTCGTCGCGCGGACGACGGCGTATTGCGCGTAGGGTCCGGTGTCTCCTTCAAAGCTAAGCGCGTCTTTGAAATCGAAAGCAATCACTGAGGGCTTGGTGTACTTCAACATGAAGTAACGCAGCGCGCCGACAGCGATCTGAATGGCGATCTTCTGGCGCGCGTGTTCGTGCAGCTCGACGTTGCGGGAGTCGACTTCTTTTTTGGCGGAGGCGATGAGCGTATCGAGCAGGTCGTCTGCTTTGACGCCGAAGCCTTTGCGTCCGGAGACCTCGATGTAGCTGCGGCCTTTGTCTTCGTCGGAGAGGTGATATCCCAACTCGGCGGCGCAGCGCGGAGTGAGCGCCACCATCTCATAGGAGAAGTGCGTGTAGTGATCGGCTTGCGAGTTGTATCCCAGGCCACGCAGCGCTTCGATCACCGTGTTTTGCGCTTCAGACTGACGAGCGTCGATGACGTTGTAGATTTCGCTGACATTGCCGAAGTGCGGATGGTCGGGCTCCCCTTCCATGGCCGAGATCCAGCATTCATGCTGGTTGGGATAGCGGTAGAACTCTTTGTATTCGAAATCTTTGCCTAGGACGCCGAACTTCCACATGTGGTAGGCAATGTCTTTGCCCACGTAGCCAACCGTGCCGTTGGAACGGACGATGACTTTCTGATCTTCTTCTAAGATTTGTTGAGCTTCCGCCGACGAGGCGTCCGCGGCTACGTGAGTTGTGCCGGTTCCCGCTCTCCGCATGACCCAGCAGCCTTTGTTTTTGCCATCGCTCTCGAACGTCAGCACGCCGGCGGCTTTCAATTTTTCAAAGGCGGCGTCCCAGAAATGCAGATGCAGGATCTCGCTTTCGCGCGGGAGGAAGTCATATTCGATGTCGAGGCGGTCCATGGTTTCGAGATGGCGGCGGAGGACTGCAGTCGAGATGAGATCGGCGATGGCCGCGGTTTCATTGCTTCCCTGCTCGATGGCATGAAGTGTATCAAGGCGCGCCTTGCGATTTTCCTTGTCGAGTTCATACCACTGCGAGACGCGGGCGTAGAGATCCCAGCAGTAGTAGTCAAAGCGCGGCTGGCGGCTAAGTTCTTCGATCTCGTCCCATTGCTTTTTTTCGATGTGGAGGAAACCGACGATCACGTCGGCGACTTGCACTCCAGTGTTGTCGATGTAGTTCTGTACGTCGACGTCGCGTCCGGCAAAACGGAGCATGCGGACGAAAGTGTCGCCGAGAATGGCGTTGCGCAAGTGTCCGATGTGCGCGGCCTTGTTGGGATTGATGCTGGAGTGCTCGACCAGAATCTTGCCGGCGGGCAGGTCGACCTGGGGCTTTTCGTCGGCAGCAAGTGCGGCGGCGACGACGCCGCGATCGACGCGGGCATTGATGTATCCCGCGCCGGCGAGTTCCAGCTTTTCAAAACCTTCGATGGGGCCGATGCCGGCGACGATCTCTTCGGCGATTTTGCGCGGAGCCTTTCTTAGCTTCTTGGCAAGTTCGAAGGCGAGGGGGAGCGCGTACTCCCCCAGTTCGACTTTCGGCGGTTGTTCGATGACGATGCGGGGCAAGTCGAAATCGTAGGTGCGGCGCAGGAAATCGCGCACCTGCTGGGCAAGACGGCGTTCGAGATGACGATACAAAGAGGGCCTCTAAACTGTTGAAGAAAAGAGTGATTGTAGCAGAGGAGCGCGAGGCGAAGGTTTGACGGGGGTGATGGGGTTCCCTATGATGAAAAAACCCTTTCGTCGTTGGTCGTTCGTCGTTGGTCGTTGGCCAAAAGCAAAAGCCTTAGGGCCAGCGGTTTGCCAACGACCAACGACCAAAGACAACGACCTCTATGCGTTTAGCGTATCTCGATTGTTTTTCCGGCATGAGCGGCGACATGTTCCTCGGCGCCCTGGTAGATGCCGGAGTGTCTGCGGAGTTGCTGGAGCGGACGGTTGCCGCGCTAGATATCGGCGCGCGGCTTGAGATTTCGCGAGTGACGCGGGCGGGGATTTCGGCTACGAAGGTCGATGTGTATGCGCACGGGGAGAAGGATTTGCCGCGGGAGGTGTACTGGAGCGGGCGTCAGACCTCGGACCTCGGACCTCAGGGACATCATCATGATCATGGGCATTCTCACGACCGCCAACATTCACATGGTGCTGGCGTTTCGCGGGCGGGGGCGCCCGCGCCACATCATGAGCACGAGCGGGGGTTGAACGAGATTCGCCGGATTATTTCTTCGGCTGCGATCAGTGACCGGGCTAAGACTACCGCGATTGCGATCTTTGAAAACCTGGGGGCGGCTGAGGCGAAGATTCATGACTCCGATATCGAGAGCGTTCACTTCCACGAAGTCGGGGCCGTCGATGCGATGGTCGACATCGTTTGTGCTTCGGTTGGGGCCGAGGCGCTGGCCGTCGATGAGATTGTCTGCTCTCCTCTCAATGTCGGTGGCGGAACTGTCCAGTGTGCGCATGGAACTTTGCCAGTGCCCGCTCCGGCTACGCTCGAGTTGTTGAAGGATGCTCCCATTTATTCTTCGGGTTTGCTGGTGGAACTGGTGACGCCGACCGGGGCAGCCATTGTGAAGACTTTGTCGAAGCGCTTTGCGTCGTTTCCGGAGATGAAAGTGGAGAAGATCGGATACGGGGCGGGGACGCGCGATTTTCCCGGGCAGGCGAATGTGGTGCGGTTGACGGTTGGAGAGGCGCAGACGGCACTGAAGGTTTCCGAAGAAATGATCACCGTGCTGGAGGCGAATCTCGACGATTTGAATCCGCAGGTGTTTGGGTATGTGATGGATCGCGCGCTCGAAGAAGGGGCGCTGGATGTTTTCGGCGTGCCGGTGCAGATGAAGAAGAGCCGTCCGGGGATGGTGCTGACGGTGTTGTGCCGTCTTGAGGATGCGGCGAAGTTGACACAACTTCTCTTCACTGAGACTTCGACCCTTGGAGTGCGGCGACGCGAGGAGCGACGGCAGGCTTTGGCGCGGAAGTGGGTCACCGTGGCGACTGAGTGGGGGGACGTACGGTTGAAGATTGCCAGCATGAACGGGACTGTCACCAACTACGCGCCCGAATATGAAGACTGCAAGAAGATCGCGGTGGAGCATCGGGTGCCTTTGAAGGCCGTGATGCAGGCGGCGATGGCGAAAATGATTTTGGATTGAAAGTAGAGGTCAAAAGCATTTAACCGCAAAGGTCGCGAAGGTTGCGCAAAGGTCGCAAAGAAAAACAACTGATTAGTCGGATTTAGAACTTTGGCCGGGTTTCAATCAACAATCGACAATCGAAAATTTCTTATGAGCAAGTTCTACATCACGACTCCTATCTATTACGTCAACGCGCGTCCGCATATTGGGCACGCGTATACGACCATTGCATGCGACACGATCGCGCGGCGGCAGCGGTTGTTGGGGAATGATACGTACTTCCTTACCGGCACAGATGAGCACGGACAGAAGATTGAGCGGGCGGCGCAGGCGGCGGGCAAATCTCCGCAGCAATTGACCGACGAAGTCTCGAAAGAGTTTCGCGCATTGTGGGACCGGATGGGGCTGACGTATGACGATTACATCCGCACAACGGAGGAGCGCCATAAGCAAGGCGTGCAGCAACTTTTCCGCGCGATTCGCGACAACGGTTATATCTACAAAGGAACTTACACCGGGCAGTACTGCGTGTACGACGAGCTTTATGTGGATGCGACGGAGCCGGGGACGCCGTGTCCGGAGTGTGGGCGTCCGACCGAGACCGTGCACGAAGAAAATTACTTCTTCAAGCTTTCGGCGTTTCAGGACAAGTTGCTGAAGCTTTATACGGATCAGCCGGAGTTTATTCGTCCTGAGACGCGGCGGAATGAAGTGATGTCTTTCGTGAAGTCGGGGCTGCGCGATCTTTCCATCAGCCGCAGCACGTTTTCCTGGGGCATTCCAGTGCCGGACGATCCCAAGCATGTGATCTATGTGTGGCTCGACGCGCTGGCGAATTACATTACTGCGCTAGGCTACGGGTCTTCAGACACGACGAAGTTCGATAAATATTGGCCCGCCGATGTACAGATGATCGGCAAAGAGATCGTGCGCTTTCATTGCGTCTACTGGCCTGCGTTCCTGATGGCGGCGGGCATTCCCTTACCTAAAGGGATTGTGGCGCACGGATGGCTGTTGTTTGAAGAGAGCAAGATGTCGAAGTCGCGAGGCAATATTGTGCGGGCGGAGACGATTCTCGATGTGCTCGGCAACGATGCGTTGCGCTATTTCCTGTTGCGCGAAATCGTATTCGGGCAAGATGGATCGTTCTCATTCGATGCGCTGGTGCAACGCTACAACTCCGATCTGGCAAACGGCTTGGGGAACCTGGCGAGCCGCACGCTGACCATGATCACGCGGTACTTCGGCGGTGAGGTACCGTATCCGTCGGCCACCGCGGCGCGGACCAAAGCGGATGATGCGATTGCTGAAGTGGCTCGCAAGACCATCGCAGATTCATCAGCGGCCTTCGATCAATTTCAGTTTTCGCGAGGGCTCGAACAGATCTGGTCGTTGGTGGCGGCGGTGGATAAATATATCGTCGAGAATGAACCTTGGGCGTTGGGCGAAAAGACGGATGAACAGAGCCGGTCGCGGCTGGCGACCGTGCTTTACACCAGCGCCGAGGCGCTGCGGATTGCGACGGCGCTGGCGCATCCCGTCATCCCAGAAGCAACCGCGAAAATCTGGACGCAGTTGGGATTGGGCGACATCCAGAAGCTGTCTTTGAAAGATTTGAAGTGGGGACAGCTGCAACTGGGAACGAAGCTGGGCAAGATTGAAGCGGTGTTCCCGCGCGCTGACAAATCGGCGATTGAAAGGATGCAGCAGATGGAAGAGCAGGGACGGGCTCCAGTGGCCGCAACCGAGGCGCAACCTGAGCAGAAAGCGGCAGTAACTCCTCCAGTGGCCACGCAAGCAGTGGCTGCGCCTCCAGCGCCTGGAGATGGCAAGATCACGATTGATGACTTCGCGAAGATCGAGTTGCGCGTAGGCCAGGTGAAAGTGGCGGAGAGAGTTCCGAAGGCCGACAAGCTCTTACGGCTCGAAGTTGATCTGGGGACCGAAGTGCGGCAGGTGCTGGCGGGGATTGCGGAGTCGTATGCGCCGGAGACCTTGATTGGGCGGAAGGTTGTTATCGTCGCGAATCTGGCTCCGAGAAAGCTGCGCGGTTTGGAATCGAATGGAATGATCGTAGCGGCGTCGCCCGAGGGTGGGAAGGCGATCCTGGCGGGGTTTCTGGAAGATGTGCCGGTGGGAACGAGGCTGAAGTAGATCAGTCGTTGGTCTTTGGTCGTTGGTCGTTAGTCAAAACGACCTGGGTTTGGCCACCGACCAACGACGAACGACCAATGACTATGTTCGTAGATTCTCATGCGCATCTCGATGGCAAGCAGTTTGACGCGGACCGCGAAGCCGTTATTGCGCGAGCGCGGGAGGCTGGCGTTGGCACGATTGTTGCCATCGGGAATGGCGATGGGCCAGAAGATTGCGATTGCGCGATCCGGTTGGCCGAAAAGTATGACTTTATTTATGCGACGCTGGGAATTCATCCACATGAAGCGGCTTTAGCGACCGATGCGGCCTACGAGAAGATGCGAGAGTGGGCGAAGCATCCCAAGGTGATCGCTTGGGGCGAGATTGGGTTGGATTATTTTTACGATCACTCGCCTCGCGATGTTCAGAAGCAAGTGTTCGTGCGGCAGATGGAGTTAGCGAAAGAAGCGAAGCTGCCGATCGTGATTCACTGCCGTCCGTCGAATAACGGCGAAGACGCGTGGGAGGATTGTCTGGGGCTGATTCGCGAACAATGGGCGCTGAGCGGACTGGGTGGCGTCTTGCATTGTTTTACCGGGGCGTGGGATCACGCGCGGCGCGCGCTCGACATGGGATTCATGATTTCCTTCGCGGGAAATGTGACGTTTCCAAAGGCGCAAACCATTCGCGATGCCGCGAAAGAAGTTCCCCCGGAGCGGATGTTGATTGAGACGGATTGTCCTTATCTGGCTCCCGTTCCGAATCGAGGAAAGCGGAACGAACCAGCCTTTGTGCGGGAAACAGCCCGCCAGTTGGGCGAATTACGTGACTTGTCGGCGGAGGAGATCGGCGCACAGACCACGCAAAACTTTCATAAGTTCTTTTCACTTCACGAAAAGGCCAACAGCATTTAGTTTGGTATGTGCACCGTTGTTGGGGCGAGCGAATCTAACAGGTATTAAAAAGCACTTTACCGCAAACGTCGCGAAGACGGCGAAAGCTTAGAGCGCAAGGAAAAGGAACACTCACGGTTTTTTACCATGCCAGAAAATACTTTTGACATTGTGAGCAAGATCGATCCCCAGGAAGTGTCGAACGCCATCCAGCAGGCGTTGAAAGAGATCCATACGCGCTTCGACTTGAAAGACTCGAAATCGAACATCGAACTCGAGGGCAAAGACGCGATTCTGCTGCACTCGCTCGACGAGTACAAGATGAAAGCCGTCAATGAAATCTTCCAGCAGAAGCTGGTAAAGCGCGGTATTTCGCTCAAGGGCCTTACCTACGACAAGCTGGAATCGGCGGCCGGCGGAACGGTGAAGCAGAAAATCACGATGCAGCAAGGAGTACCGATCGAGAAGGCGCGCGAGATCGTGAAGGTGATCAAAGACTCGAAGAAAAAAGTGCAGGCATCGATTCAGGGAGACCTGGTGCGGGTAAGCGGCAAGGATCGTGACAGCTTGCAGGAGATTATCGCGCTGCTGCGGTCGAAAGATTTTGGGATCGATATGCAGTTTACGAATTACCGGACAAACTAAAAGCTTTTGACCGCAAAGGACGCAAAGAACATCCCCAAAGGACGCGAAGAAAACCTATTTTGAGTACGCCGGCTGCCATTAACGGGAAAGAGATTTTTGAGTTGCTGCGGGAGGATCTCGCGGCAATTGAGCGGGAGTTTGGGCGGGATACGGTTTCAGGCGTTCAGGCCATCACCGAGATTGGCGAGTATTTGCGCGGGGGTGGGGGCAAGCGCATCCGGCCTATGCTTCTGTTGCTGGCCGCCCGCTTGTTTAACTACGAAGGACGAGGCGCTGTTCGTCTCGGTGCGGTCGTCGAGATCATCCACACGGCGACTTTGGTTCACGACGACATTATTGATGAGGCGCAGACGCGCAGGGGTCGTCCTGCGGCCAACACGCAATGGGGCAATTCGAAGTGCGTGCTGGCGGGCGACTGGCTGTACATGCAGGCCTTCAAGGTCGCGGTGCAAGAGCGCAACTTTCGCGTGCTCGACACCTTGATCGAATTGACGCAGCAAATGGTTGAGGGCGAACTGCTGCAGATGGAAAAGCTGGGCAAGCTGATCACCCTCGATGAACACTTCGATCTCATCTATCGCAAGACGGCATGCATGTTTGCGGTGTGCATGCGCATGGGCGCGATTCTAGGCAAGGCGGCGCCAGAGCAAGAAGAGGGACTGGCGCAATATGGACGCGATCTGGGGATGGCATTTCAGATTGTCGATGATGTGCTCGATTTGACCGCTTCAGAAAGCGTACTTGGGAAGCCGGTCGCGAGCGATCTGCGCGAAGGCAAAGTGACGATGGCGGTGATTCATGCGCTGGAGAGATGCACTCCGGTGGAGCGCAAGGCGATTGAGACTGTGTTGCACGAGCGGGCGTTCGACGGGGTTACGCACACGCAGATTCTTGAGATCTTGAATCGCTACGGGTCGCTCGAAGCGGCGAACGCGAGGGCGATGCAGTTTGCGGAAATGGCGCGGAATGCGATTTGCTCGTTTCCGGATAGTGAAGCGAAGCGGGCGCTTCTGTGGGCGCCGGAATACGTCGTAGCTCGGGAGAAATAACTCGTCGTTGGTCGTTCGTCGTTGGTCGTTGGTTCTGATCTACAATCATTTCCGGTAATTTGTGCGCATTTTCTCACGCGAGATCTCAGATGCTGCACGCCAGATCCTTCGCCCTGCCGGGCTCAGGATAACGTCGGGATTCAAGAAACCGACATGAAGCCCTCGATTGTTTTGGCCAACGACCAACGACTAGCTCTTCACTGCGATTCCCTGCATCTCAAATCTCGCGTTGAACAGCAGCGGACCTGACCCCAGAAAGGCTCGCGCCGGAAATTCCTTTGAGAATCGTTTCACGTAACCGCTGTTGAAGGGCTCCCAAAGCGAGACGTCGTGACAGTAAATCTGGACGTACACTAGGTTATCCATGGTCATCTGGGCTTGGGCCAGGACGGCTTCGAATCCGTCAAGCAGCAGGCGGACCTCTTCATTGATGTCGGCGGGAGGCCGGCCAGTGGCGGGGTCGAGGCCGATGCGTCCCGAGAGATAGAGCGTATCGTTGACCAGGACGGCGTCGCTGAAGGGCAACTGGACGCGGCGTCCCGGAAGATTGATATAGCGGCGAGTGGGCATAGGACCTCGTAGAATTTGAGAATTGCAATTGCACATCTTATGATTGCAGATTGCGGAGTTAAGATTCACGTCCCCGGAGAGTCAGTATTCTCTGCTTTTGCATCCAACCAGCAGTCTTAAATCTGGCAAGCCGGGTGGACGGCGCGCCCGTATCCCGGTTAGTCTAACGCGACTGATGAATAGTTTGCTTACCATGATCGCGCATCACGGGTACCTGGTGGTCTTCGTCCTGGTGTTTGCCGAGGCGATTGGGCTGCCGGTGCCGGCGGCGGTGGCGCTGGTGGCCGGGGGAGCTGCGGCGGCGGCGCACTTTCTGAAGCTGCCGGTGGTGCTGGGGCTTGCGATCCTGTCGATGCTGCTGGGCGATTCCCTGCTCTACACCTTGGGCCGCCATATGGGATGGACTCTTCTCGGCATCCTCTGCCGGGTGTCGACCAATCCGGAGAGTTGCATTCTGCGCTCCGCCGAGTCGTTCTATAAGCGCGGCAAGATCACGCTGGTGGTTGCCAAGTTCATTCCTGGCGTGAATACCATGGCGCCGCCCCTGGCGGGCAGCATGCGTATGAAGTTCATGCAATTTTTCAGGCTCGATTTCGTGGGGGCGACGCTGTATGCGTCCGCTTATATCCTGGCGGGGTTTATCTTCCGCGACTTCATAGTTTCGATTACGCATGGATTCCAAGTCGCGGGGCGGGCGTTCGAGGAAGTGCTGGTTTTCGCGGTGTTCGGATACGTGGTCTACCGGCTGGCGCTGTATCAGAAGCACAGCGTATATCGGATTGTGCCGCGGGTGCAGGTGCAGGAGTTGGCGCAGAGGCTGGCTGCGGGAGAGAGCGACAAAGTCATGATTGTTGACGTACGCAGCCACGGTTATTACGACTCGGGGACGGAGCGCATCAAGGGATCGATCAGGCTGGAGCCGAACAACCTTAACCAGGAACTGGAGCGGCTTCCCAAGGACAGGGACATTTATCTTTACTGTACTTGAGCGCGCGAAGCGACCAGCGCCCGGGTGGCGCATATGCTGAGGGAAAAAGGATTCAACGCGTTCGTGATCGTCGGCGGGCTGGCGGCGTGGCGCAAGGCGGGACAAGCGATGGAACCGGTCCCGCATGACGACCTGGTGCATTTGCCGACGTTCTCGTAGGCCGCGGGTCGACGGTCGCAGTTCGCAGAAATATCATGGCATCCCCTAAAGAAATTGAGATCAAGTTTCGCGTTGAGGATGTGCGGGCATTGACGCGGAAGCTGCGGCTGCGCGGATTTCGACTCATCACGCGGCGCACGCATGAGGTGAATACGCTTTATGACTTGCCCGGACAGCCGTTGCGCAAGCGGGGAGAGTTGTTGCGTCTGCGGAAATATGGGACTGAATGGGTTCTGACGCATAAATCGAAGGGCGCGGTGGGCCGGCACAAGACGCGGGTTGAGCTTGAGACGGAGGCCAGCGACGGGAAGCAGATGGATGCGATCCTGCATGCGCTGGGGTACCGTCCCACATTTCGCTATGAAAAATTCCGGGCGGAGTGGGGCGATGGGACCGGGCACGTGGTAGTCGATGAGACTCCGATCGGGAACTTCGGCGAGATCGAAGGGCCGGCGCGCTGGATTGACCGCGTGGCCACGCAGTTGGGCATCGCGAAGCAGGATTACATTACCGATACTTATGCCGGGATGTTCTTCGCGTGGAAGCGGCGGATGCGGAGTTCCGCGAACGAGATGACGTTTGCGTCGGTGGGAAGAAAAACCGTGGAGCGCCGGGAACCCTGAGAAAGCCGCACAGGCCGCCTTGGGATTTTTACTCATCTGAGTGATAGTCTTGCGGAAATGGATGGCACAGGGTCATCGGCGAACGATCGTTATGCGTTGATGAGCCGGCGCACTGCGTGGCTTCTGCTGTTTCTGGTCTACTCCTCGATTGGTTTCCTGAACTTCGCTTATCGCTATCTCGACGATCTGGCACGTAATCACTCGCACACCTTTGGCATTCGCCTGTTCGAAGAGAGCACCGGCATTTACTCGGCTTTTGTGCTGCTGCCTCCGCTGGTCTGGATTGTGCGCCGTCTGCGCATACGCCGTGACAACTGGTGGAAGATGGTCCCACTGAATCTATTGGCGATGATGGGTTACTCGATTTGTGACACCACGCTGATGGCGGTGAGCCGGCGTTTGCTAGCGCCGGTGTTTGGGCTCGGGCCGTATGACTACGGCGTCATGGTGTATCGCTATCCGATGGAGTTCGCCAATCACGTTCTGTCGTTCTGGATTATCGTCGGCACCGTTTACGTGATCGATTCCTTGCGCGAGGCGCGGAACCGGCAGATTGCGACGGCGGAACTCGAGGCGCGCTTGGCCGAAGCGCAATTGCAAAATCTGCGTTTGCAGCTGCAGCCCCATTTCTTGTTCAACGCATTGAATACGATTTCTTCGGTGATGCATGAAGATGTGGACCGCGCCGATGTCATGCTTACGCAACTCAGCGATCTGCTGCGGCGTACGTTGCAGGCAGCGAATTCGCAGGAAGTTTCGCTGGAAGAAGAGTTGGCAATGCTGAAGAGCTATCTGGGCATTATGGAGGCCCGGTTCGGCGACGATCTGCAAGTCGATTTCGCCGTTGACCCAGCGGTTACCCAGGCAATGGTGCCGCAACTAATTTTGCAGCCGCTGGTGGAGAACTCGATCCGTCACGGGCGCGACGCGGTATCGTCCCGAGTCGATATTCACGTGCGCGCGATGCGCGAGAACGGACGCCTGCTGCTGCAAGTCAGCGACAACGGGCCTGGCATTCCCGACATTCACACGTCGGATTGGAAAAAGGGCATTGGCATTTCGAATACCGAAGAGCGGCTGGAAGGCCTCTACGGAGCCGATCATGAGTTGCTGATGGAAAACGCGAATGGGCGCGGGCTTACTGTGAGCGTCCGTCTTCCCTTGCGGCTGGCGGGCGCGCATCCGTGAGTTCCAGGCTGAAAGTCTTCGTGGTCGACGATGAGGCGCCCGCGCGGAAGAAGATCATCCGCTTTCTGGAGCGCGATCCTGAGGTGGAACTTGTAGGCCAGGCTGGCAACGGCGGTGAGGCCGTGCCTGCGAATCCAGGAGAGCGAGCCAGATCTGGTTTTTCTCGATGTGCAGATGCCCGGTATGGACGGATTTGACGTCATCCGTGCTCTCGAACCGGGTCCGCTTCCCCGCGTGGTCTTTGTCACGGCACATGACGAGTATGCGATACGAGCTTTCGAAGTGCACGCCTTCGGCTACCTGCTGAAGCCTTTCGATCAGGGACGCTTTGCCAAGGTGCTGGCTGACGCGAAGCAACATCTGGTCAAAGATCAGGAGAGCGAAGTTAGCGCAAATCTACGCCGCCTGCTGGCCGAGGTCCAGCGGAAGCAGCAGACTCCGGCCCGTTTGCTGGTACAGCAGAAAGACCGGGCATTCTTTGTTGCTTTGGAAAAAATCGATTGGGTCGAGTCAGAGCGCAATTATCTGAACCTGCACGTGGGCGCGCAGACGTACACCATTCGCGGAACCATCGAAAGCCTGGAAGAAAAGCTGGATGCATCGCAGTTTCTACGGCTGAACCGGTCATCCGTGGTACGCATTGATTTCATTCGCGAGTTGCAAAATTGGTTTCATGGCGAGTACAAAGTCGTGCTGCTATCTGGGGAAACCCTCACGTGGACACGGCGGTATGTGGGACGGTATCCGGAGATTTTGCAGAGGCTGTGATTTGATGGTAGCGTCGCTTTGCGGCTGGACGGACGAGGACGTCCCCACCTGAGTCGTGGAGGTCCATCGCTCCCGTTCTTCACCATAACAGGCCCGTTCGTCCCATACTGCTTGGTTCCCGTCCCGCCGACTCAGAAAATAGCCTCGACCTCGGAGGCTTCTATGAGCGCTGCAGCTTTGATGACTCCTCAAGACACCACGCGCGATGCAAATCCGAACGCCGGATTTCGTCTCGACCCGGTGGTCTTCTTTGGTTTCACCGGCGCGGTCCTTGTCTTGCATATCCTGCTTAGCGGGCGCTACGGGTACTTCCGCGACGAACTGTACTTTCTCGATTGCGGAAGGAATCTGGCGTGGGGATATGTCGACATGGCGCCGATGATCGCGCTGATAGCCCGCTTCGCGCTGATGCTTGGCGGTTCGCTGCCCGTCCTACGGACCTTCGCTGGGATCGGGGGAGCGGGCATCGTCGCGCTTACGATTTTGATCGCGTGGCGACTGGCCGGAGGCCGGTTCGCTCAAGGACTGGCCGGGCTCTGCGCGTTCATCGTCCCTGAATATCTGGGCACGGGCAGCCTGATGACCATGAACGTTTTCGAAAAGTGCTTCTGGATGGCCTGCGTTTACGTGGTGATTCGCATTATCCAGACGGGAAATTCGAAGCTATGGGTCTGGTTCGGCGTGCTTGCTGGTTTGGGCTTGATGAACAAGCACTCGATGCTGTTCTTCGGGTCGGCGGTTCTAGTGGGAATTCTTCTCACGGAACAGCGAAAAGAATTGTTGAAGCCGTGGATCTGGATCGCTGGTGCGATCGCGGTCGTGATTTTTCTGCCCAATGTGATCTGGCAGGTGCAGCACCACTTCCCTACGCTCGAAGATCTGCATAACGTGAAAGTCAGCGGAAAGAATGTGGTGCTCGGTCCGATGGCGTTCATCCGCGAGCAGATTTTCATGATGCATCCGATTACGTTTCCGGTGTGGCTGGCGGGGCTGTGGTATTTCCTGTTAGGACGCGGAACGCGCTACCGCATTCTGGGCTGGATTTATCTGGTGCTGCTGATCGAGTTCATCGTCATGCACGGAAAGAACTACTACCTGTCGGGAGCGTATCCCATGCTGCTGGCGGGAGGAGCGGTGGCGATCGAGGGTTGGCTGGATCAGCGAGCAATGGCCCGCGCCAGGCTGTGGCCGAAGGCAGCGATCGTGATTGTGATTGCCGTAGCCGGAGCTGTGATTGCTCCTCTCGCACTGCCGTTGCTTTCGCCCGCGAATTATGTCGCCTACATGGCGAAGCTGCGTGTCAGCCCGAGCAAAACCGAAGTGAATCACAACGGGCCGCTGCCGCAGTTTCTAGGAGACCAGTTTGGCTGGCCGGAATTGGTGGAGCAGGTTGCGTCCGTCTATAACGGGCTGCCTCCCGAGCAACGCGCGAAGACCGCGATTCTCGCAGGCAACTACGGCGAAGCGGGCGCGATTGATATGTTTGGCCCGAAATATGGATTGCCCATCGCGCTTAGCGGACATCAGAACCATTACTACTGGGGGACACGCGGGTTTACAGGCGATACCGTGATCACGATTCAGTACGGGCCACGCTACTTAGGGCAGATTTGTGATTCCGTTCACGAGGCCGCGATGCATACCAGCGAGTGGGGCATGGCGGAGGAAAACCACGCGATTTATGTGTGCCACTTGAAGCAGCCGCTGGCGGCGATTTGGGAAGATCAAAAGAACTGGAATTAGAGCGTCTGGGCGTCGGGCTTTGGGATTCGTATCAGGGCACGCCTTCAGGCGTGCCGCAGATAGTCTCTCCGCCACCGCCTTCAGGCGCTGCACAGCGGCTAAAGCCTGTCGTGATTGGTTTTTCTTTTGGTATGGCTGAAGCCATACCCTGATACAAGGCCCTGAGAATGACGAGCCGCAGCCAGCTGCGTCTCAACCAGGGAGTCATCCCAAGCATTCGCGGCAGACTTAACGGGCGGCGTGGGCCGCGATCGCAGGCGTCCATTGGGCGGCGCGCTGGTAGCCGTCGGTGGCATAGCACACCGCGCGATCGAAGAATTGATCAAGCAATCGTAAGAGTTCCAGCTCTCCGTAAAGCTCGACGGAACTGTGAGTGAACCCTTGCCGGTTGAGGAACTCCCACAGATGCTCTTTCATCAGGACGAGAGCCCAGCAGAAATCCTGCAAGCTGACGCCTTGCATGGCGCGGCGAGCGCCGATCTCACGATAGCGCTGCTCGATGTCGTGATCGGTCTTGGTGAGCAACCACTCGCTGAGGTGACTCAAGATTTCATAGGCGCGGCTTCGCAGCTCGTCGGCGGGCACTTTTCGCATCTCGCGCGTGTGCGCGGAGCGTTCAATCTTAGCCAGAAGCCCATCCACCAGTTCGTCGGAGTGATTCTCAATCAGGTACACCAGGCGCAGCGCGATCATGTTTACCTCTAATTAACATCTAATTTGTTCGATGCGCGAAATGCGGGAAGGGATTCGTTTCGGGAACACCTTTTACAAATTGTTACATATCATTGTTATATCGTGTTACGACATTGTTTACGCAGACCTAGGCTCATTGAGAATTGGGGCTCCACATGTGGTTTTGGGCGTGGGAATCAGACGGGCAGGAATGCCCGTCTTCCATCATGAAATTGTCGCTAGGCGCCGTGGCACTTCTTGTATTTCTTGCCAGAGCCGCAGGGGCATGGGTCGTTGCGTCCTACTTTGTCGCCACCGCGGACCACTTGCTGCACCGGTTGTCGTTCACCAGTTCCCGCCATTCTGGCCGATTCCAGTTCGCGCTTCTTTTTGCGCTGGAAAGCTTCTTCGATTTCGTCGACGGACGTGGAGACGTGGCGCGGGGGACGGCTGCCGTTGCCATCTCCTGATCTACCAGGCCGCGGGACACGCACACCAGCATCAGGGCCCTCGCCCCCCGGACCGCCTTCGGGTCCGGTTGTCATCCCGCTCTCAGGCGGCCTTTCCAGAATCTGCATCAGGTAGAGATAGCGCACCGTCTCTTCCTGGAAGCGCGTCATCATGGCTTCGAACATCTCGAACGACTCGCGCTTGTACTCGACCAGGGGATCGTGCTGTCCGTAGCCGCGCAGGCCGATGCCCTCTTTCAGGTGGTCCATCGACAGCAAGTGGTCTTTCCACTGCGCGTCGAGCACACTGAGCATGATCATGCGCTCGTGATAGCGCATGGCCTCGGGGCCGATGAGCTTTTCCTTGGCGTCGTAGCGCGCTTTGAGCCTGTCGAAGATCGCGTCGCCGAGTTCCTGGCGGTTCAGCGATTCGGGCTTCACCCCTTCGGCGAGAATGTCGACGCCGAAACGTGTGAAGACCGCATCCTTCAAGGCCTTTAAATCCCAATCTTCGGGATGAGTTTTGATGGGGCAGAACTGGTCCATCAAATCACTGAGGATGCCGGAGACGTAGTCTTCGAGAATGAGCTCTTTCTGTTCCACGCCTTCCAGCAACTGGCGGCGCAGGCCATAGACGGCCTCGCGCTGCTTGTTCATCACGTCGTCGTATTCGAGCAGGTGTTTGCGAGCTTCGAAGTTCTGGCCTTCGACCGCTTCCTGCGCCTTCTCGATTCTTCGGCTGATCAGCTTCGACTCGATAGGCACGCCTTCTTCCATGCCGAGGCGTTGCAGAAGTGTGGAGACCCACTCCTTGGCGAAGATGCGCATGAGGTCGTCTTCGAGCGAGAGATAAAAGCGCGACGACCCCGGATCGCCCTGACGACCGGCGCGTCCGCGAAGCTGGTTATCGATGCGGCGCGATTCGTGACGTTCGGTGCCGAAAATGTGCAGGCCTCCGGCGGCGATCACTTCGCCATGCTCTGCATCCGTGGCTATTTTGCAGCGGCTGTAGATTTCGTTCCACTGGTCGGTGGGCACGACATATTCGCTGCCGTTGTAGTACCAAACCGTGCTCTTGGTTTCGTCGACGTCGACTTCGATTTTTCCCTGGGCTGCTCGGAGAAGCTGCGCGATTCCCTTTTTCACGCACTCCTGTTTTGCCACAAACTCAGGATTGCCGCCGAGCAGAATGTCGGTACCACGGCCGGCCATGTTGGTGGCGATGGTGACCATGCCTTTGCGTCCTGCCTGGGCAACGATTTCCGCTTCGCGCTCGTGGAACTTGGCATTCAGCACTACGTGCTTGATGCCCTTTTTCTTCAGCAGGTCGGAGAGGCGCTCTGACTTTTCAATCGAAGTAGTGCCTACCAGTACGGGCTGTCCGCTCTCGTAGAGCTTCTGAATCTCATCGGCGGCGGCGTAGTATTTTTCTTTCTCTGTGCGGTAGACGACGTCAGGATTTTCCAGCCGCCGCATGGTCATGTTGGTGGGGATCACCATGACTTCCAGGCGGTATATTTTCTCGAATTCCGGAGCTTCGGTCTCGGCGGTTCCGGTCATGCCCGCCAGCTTGCGATACATGCGGAAGTAGTTCTGGAAGGTGATGGTGGCGAGAGTCTGGTTCTCGCGCTCGATCTTCACGCCTTCTTTGGCTTCGATGGCTTGGTGCAGGCCATCGGACCAGCGACGGCCGGGCATCATGCGTCCGGTGAATTCATCGACAATGACAATCTCTTTTTCCCGCGGATTGTCTTCCTTCTGCTTGACCACGTACTCGACATCGCGGTGATAAAGCGCGTGGGCCTTAACGGCTGTGTCGACGTGGTGCTTCAGATCCCAGTTCTCGGGGTCGGCGATGTTTCCAATGCCGAGCATCTGCTCGACCTTTTCCCATCCGACGTCGGTCACCGTGATGCTCTTGTGCTTCTCGTCGACCACGTAATCTCCGGTAAGCTGCTTGGGCTCGCCCGGGGCGGTGTCGAGTTCCTCGCCTTTTTCGAGCTTGGGGATAATGCGGTTGACGCGCTCGTACTTGTCAGTCGACTCTTCGCTCGCGCCCGAAATGATGAGCGGGGTGCGCGCTTCGTCGATCAGAATGGAATCGACTTCGTCGACGATGGCATAGTTGTGCGGGCGCTGCACGCAGTCGTGGACGTCGAACTTCATGTTGTCGCGAAGGTAGTCGAATCCGAACTCGTTGTTGGTACCGTAGGTGACGTCGGCGGCATAGGCTTCGCGGCGCTCGTCGTCATCGAGTTCGTGGACGATCACGCCCACGGTCAAGCCCAGAAAGCGGTAGAGCTTGCCCATCCATTCCGAGTCGCGTTTAGCGAGATAGTCATTGACCGTGACTACGTGCACGCCGCGCCCGCTGAGGGCGTTCAGGTAAACCGGAAGAGTCGCGACCAGGGTTTTGCCTTCACCAGTCTTCATTTCGGCGATCTTGCCCTGGTGAAGCACCATGCCACCGATGAGCTGCACATCGAAGTGACGCATGTTAAGGACGCGGCGTCCAGCTTCGCGGACGACGGCAAAGGCTTCGACCAGAATCTCGTCGAGCACCTCGTTGATGACTTTGGTGCGCTCGTCTTCAATTTCCTTGAGACGGTCGGGATCGGCCTCGGGTTCGTCGGCGATGGTCGAGACGCGGTCTTGAATGCGCTTGCGGAATTCCTCGGTTTTGGCGCGCAACTGCTCGTCCGAGAGCTGTTGCATCTGCGGCTCAAGTGCTGTGATTGCCGCGACTTGCGGCATCAGACGCTTGATTTCGCGCTCGTTCTTGGTGCCGAAAACCTTGCCTAATAAAGTGTTGATCAAATTGCCATTCCTTCGGAGGGCGGCCGGAGGGCCGACAGGTATCCTTAGAAGCCTAGCATATTAGATGCGCGCGGAGGAGAGTGGGGAGCGGAGGGGTGGCTATGCATCCCATGGATTCAAAACCTCAATACCGCACTCTTTAAAGTCGTCGACGTCGCGGGTAGCGAGTTTGGCGTGCCGTGCCTGCGCAATCGCGACGATTTGTGCGTCCGCCTGAGAGATGGGCTTCCCGAGGCGTCGGCGATGCGCGGAAATTTTTGAGAACGCTCGTGCAGAGTCGCTCTCAAAGCCGAGAATCCGCCCTTCGAAGTCTACGGCGAATACTCTCTCGGCCGCCGCAAGAAGCGCATCGCGCCGTTTTCCCATGCTGAGAAGTTCGACACCCAGGAAGATTTCTGCCTCGGTAATGGAAGTTGTGAAGAGCTCGGATTCCGGCTGACTGTCAACCCACTCCACCACGGCAGGATCGGGCCGCGACTTCATCAGTTCAGAGAGCACGTTAGTGTCGAGGATGATCATTCCTCAAACTTTGGTGGCTCGCGCATCGCATCGCGGGGCGGAATCTTCAGGTCGACGCCCCCGAAAGGAGCAAACCTTCGTCGGATCCTCTGCGACAGACTTCCCCTTGTGGCTTTCTGCACCAGTGCCGAGCGCAGAATCTCGCGCGCTTCCTCTTCCATGGAACGCCCGTGCTCGGCGGCGCGCACTCGTAACCGCGCCTTAGTTCTGTCATCCAGCTGCCGGATTGTTATGGTCGCCATCAGTTTATGATAGCATTGCTGGCATTGCTGGCACTAATGTATGTTGATCCCCATATGCGCAGTGCATTCAATAAGATACCCTCTGGCACGCCCTCATTGCCCGATTCTCCAATGGCCTCGTGTAAGATTTCCCCCGGACCATGGCGACCTTTTACGATCTTTTCCTAGAGAGTGCCCAACGATATCCCTCTAACATTGCGCTCGAGATTCAGCGCGGAGACAGGGTTGAGAGCTACACCTTCGCCGAGGCCCGGAAGATGGCCGAGTCGGTCGGGCGCTGGCTGACGGACAAGAAATTCCCTGCCGGAACAAGGGCCGCGATTGTGGCCGATAACCATCCGCGATGGGTCACGACCTACCTGGGCATCATGACGGCGGGCTGTACGGCCGTGCCACTCGATACGGCGTTTCACTCCGACCAGATCGCCAAGCTGTTCAAAGACAGCGGCACGTCACTGGTGTTCGTCGATCAGAAGCATTTGAAGACCGTGCAGGAAGCATCGGCTGGATTGACGGTGCAGATTGTGCTCATGGATGCGAAGGCGACTTCTCCAGCAATGGCTGATCTCGATAGCATCTTTGCCGCCGGTCCCGGGTCGTTCACGCCTGTGCATGTGGAGTTAGACAGTGTTGCGGGATTGCTTTACACCTCGGGAACTACGGCCGATCCGAAGGGCGTGATGCTGACTCACGGCAATCTGATGGGCGAGGTGAATGCTGTTTTCGGATGGGTCGAACTCGGCCCGGACGATGCCCTGCTCGGCGTGTTGCCGCTGTTTCACGTGCTGTCGCAGATGGCGAATATTCTCATCCCCCTGGTCAAAGGTGCGCGCGTGGTGCACCTGGAGACACTGAATACCACCGAACTCCTGCGGGCTTTGAAAGAGCGGAAGATCACGGCGTTCGCGGTGGTTCCGCAGTTCTTCTATTTGATTCACGAACGCATTTTCAAAGAGATCGGCAAACGCGGAAAGCTGGCCCAATCGGCGGTAAGGGCGATGATGAGCTTTACCCGGTTTGCCCGCCGGTTCAGGTGGAATCCCGGCAAGCTGCTGTTTGGCAAGATTCATGACACCTTCGGCGACCGCATGCGCTACCTGGTGACCGGCGGCTCGCGCTTCGAACCGCAGATTGGACGCGACTTCTACGCGCTCGGCATCGACATCCTGCAAGCTTATGGATTGACTGAGACTACGGCTGCGGCGTTTGCTACTTCTCCGGACAACAATGTATTGGGATCGGTTGGACCTTCGCTGAAAGGCGTGGAGGGAAAAATCATCGACGCGCAGCCGCAGGAAGAGGGGCCGGACGTAGGCGAGATTACGATTCGCGCGCCCTTGGTGATGAAGGGCTACTGGAACCGTCCCGATGCGACTGAGGCGGTATTGAAGGACGGATGGCTGCACACCGGCGATCTCGGATACTTCGACGCGCGGGGAAATCTGTTTATCACTGGGCGCAAGAAAGAGCTGATCGTCCTCGCCAACGGCAAGAATATTTATCCCGAGGAGATCGAAGCGCACTACCTGCAATCGCCCTACATTAAGGAAATCGCGGTGATGGCGTTGCAGGCGAGGCCGGGCGATCCGACCTCTGAACATTTACACGCCGTGGTGGTGCCGAATTTTGAAGAGCTCAAGCATCGCAAGATCGTCAATTCGAAAGAAGTGATTCGCTTCGACATTGAAGGCTTGTCGGCAAAAATCGCGTCGACCAAGCGCATTGGCAGTTACGAAATCTGGCAAGAGGACCTGCCTCGCACCACCACGCGCAAGCTGAAGCGCTTTGAGATCGAGAAGAAAGTGCGCGCAAATCAGGGGAAATCGTCCGATGCGGAGGTGGGCGCTGAGCAACCGCTCACAGCCGAGGATGAGGCTTGGCTGGAGCGGCCCGAGGTGCAGCGGGCCTTACCGATTTTGCGCGAGGCGTCGACCACGCATCCGGAAACGATTCGCCCGAAAGACAACCTGGAACTCGATCTCGGGCTCGACTCGATGCAGCGGGTGGAATTGCTGGTGGCGCTCGAAAAAGAACTTGGCGGGGATGTCGAAGAGTCGCGACTGGCCGAAATTTACAGCGTCCGCGAGTTGGTGGATACGATTCTCGAGAGCGCCGCTTCGGGCAAGAGCGTTACGCGCACCGAGTTTTTGGGATGGAAGGCACTGCTCGCGGAGGACCCTACAGATCCGGAGGTCCTGGCGCTGGCCCGGGCAAAGCCCGTCGCCGAAGTCTTCTGGTTTGGCGTGAGCCGGGTCGCGCAGATGATCGCGTATGACCGCTTTCATCTGAAAGTTGAAGGGCTCGAGAAACTGCCGGAGAAGGGTCCATACATTCTCTCGTCGAACCATCAGAGTTTTCTGGACCCTTTGATTCTCGGAAGTCTGGTGCCGTGGACAGTGTTCGAGCGATTATTCTCGGTCGGCACGAGCGAAATCTTCGGCTCAGGCTTCATGCGGCGACTGGCGGGATGGCTGCGCGTAATCGTACTCGATCCCGATGCCAACCTGCTTCCCGCCATGCGTGCCGGAGCCTTCGGTCTAAGACACGGGCGAGTGCTGATGCTTTATCCGGAGGGCGAGCGCAGCATCGACGGCACGCCCAGAATCTTCAAGAAGGGAGCGGCCATCCTCTCGATTCACATGCAAGTGCCAATTGTGCCCGTCGCGATTGAAGGATTTCATGACGCGTGGCCCCGGGGAAAATCATTTCAAGGATTCAAGCCGCTGAAGATGAAGTTTGGCGACCCTATTTATCCTCCTGCAGAGTCGGAGGCGTCGGAAGAGGCGTATGCAAGGCTTACGGCGGAGGTGAAGGAAAGGATTGTGGGGATGTGGGAGGATTTAAGGAAGGAAGAACCCCGACTTTAGATTGCCGCGAGGTTGCTGGGATCGAGCGACGCAAAACCGCGGGGGAAAACAATCAGACCCTTTCTCTCATGACGGTCGTAACTAGACCTTTCCTGCGATCACGATATCGTCTAAGCCATGAGACTGCTGCCGCGCGAGAGCCTGGTGAAGACCAGTGCGGTGGACGAAGCCGATTGGGTCTATCGCCCGCTGGTAGGGAGCATTGCGCGCATGCGCTTTCGCATGGTGTTGAAGTTGCTCGGCAATCGTCATTATGCGCGATTGCTTGAGATTGGCTATGGCAGCGGCATCCTGTTGCCAGAACTTGGCCGGCGCTGCGATGAATTGCACGGCATTGATCCGCACCGCCTGCCGGGCGCGGTCACGGAGTCCGCAGAAAAACACGGCGTGCAGGCGACGCTGAAAACTTCAGGCGCGGAGTCGATCCCTTATCAGGATCACTACTTTGACGTGGCGATTGCCGTCAGTGCGCTGGAATTTGTGCACGATCTGGAGGCAGTCTGCCGTGAGATCAAGCGCGTCCTGAAGCCCGACGGCCACTTCATTTTCGTGACCCCGGGCACTTCTCCTGTTCTCGATCTCGGGCTGAAGTTACTCACAGGCAATGACGCTAAGAAAGACTTTGGCAACCGCCGTGAGATCGTGCTGCCAGTGACGCGAAAGCATTTTGCTTTTGAAAAGACGCTGACAGCGCCTTGGCTGGTGGGGAGTGTGCTGCCGCTTTACTCCGCAGTGCGGGGCAGGCCCCTATCTGCGAACAGATGAACCGGGAATCCGCTGGTCGGCGAGCAGACCGACATTTTCGACACCTGCTGAGCGGACGTCATCCAGAACGCCTCGGACCGTACGGTAATAGACGCGGGCATCGGCTTTAATATAGACCTTTCTTTCCCCACCGTGGCTGAGGCTTTCGCGGATCTTGGCGGGCAACTCTTCTGAAACGATCTGGTCGTCACCGAGATGAATTGTCCCGTCCCTAAAAATGCTAATCACGACAGCGCCGTCGCGGGCGGCGCCCGGCATCGGGTGGGGCGTGTTGACTCTCGGCAAGTCGACGCCTACCCCTAGATCTGCTACCGGCATCCCTGTTTGCATCCAAAACAGAGTTACCGCCAGTAAGACCATGATGCTCGTCAGTGCGGTAGCGTTGATACCAGACATCAACCTCAAGAATGTTGTTCTGCGGTGGGGCATAGCTAACTTAGTTAGACACCGTGCGAAGACATTTGTTCCCCTACGCTCCCGCTCCCCGGGCTTGCTCTCCGAACGCTTTCTCGAAGGCATCCACTACCATCGAGTCATATTTCTTGCCAGACGATTTGGTGATGATTTCTTCGGCATGTTGCGGAGAGAGCTTGCGGCCGTCCTTGCCGCCGATCAGGGTCTCGTAGGCATCGGCCACGGCGAGCACCTGGACTTCGAGAGGGGCATCGATCATCGTCTGCCCAGCTTTCTTAAGCTGCTCGTGAGAATTGAAGATAGGAATCGCACGCTGCAGCGAGTTCCCTACCGCTTCAGCCTTGGCGGCTTTCTTGTCGCCGGTTTTGGCCAGGTCTTCGTGAGTGATGTTCGCAGCCTTATAAAGCACGTCATAATTGATGCCAAGCTGCTGGACATTACGCAGCAACGCAGCGATGCGCACGTCTTCCGTGCTTTGCGCGTCGAGGCCCATGGCCTCAGCAATGGTGGTGGCGTACATCGAAACGCGGTAGGCGTGCGCCTCGCTGTATTTCTCATGCGACAGCACGTGCTGCAGGATGACCATCATGCTGTCATATCCGGCCTTCATTTCATGGAGCGTTTTCTGATTTCGCTCGTAGAGCGTGCCCATGGCATAACCCGCGACCACCAGCACGCCTCCCCAGACCGTGAGATCGAAGTAGCGATTGTCAAAGGGGAGCAGTTCAGCCTTGCGATTGAACATGGCCGGATTGACGTAAGTCAGCAGGACGACGAGAAAGACGCTGGCGCACGCAGTAAGCGTGGCGTGGCGGCGTCCAAAATAGTAAGCAGAAAACATGACTGGCAGGAAATAGAAGACCAGCGCCATGCGTTGCGAGGCAGCCAGGAAATTCAGAACGGCGGCAATCAGCACCAGAAACAGCAGCAACCAGAGTTCGTGATTGATCTTTCGCATGGGGCCCTCCTACGGGCAGTCGTCCGCAGAGAGAAAAATGCTGAATCTACTCATGGTAGGAGTCTCGGGGCTAGGGTCCAAATTACGGAAGTAATTCAGGCGATGTTTCTTATTGGGACGTCAACCCGAGCCCGATAGGGCGAGGGATCCGGCGAGCACACAGGGTACCTGAGCTTCACGCCAGATCCCTCCCCCTTCGCTTCGCTCAGGGTCGGGATGACGTCATCAAAGTGGAGTCATCACGGAGACGACTTACTTCGCTCGTGGATGGGTCTGATCGTAGACCTGGAGCACATGCTTCATCGATAGCTGCGTGTACCGCTGAGTGGTTGACAGGCGCTCGTGGCCGAGCATTTCCTGAATGGCGCGAAGGTCGGCACCTTCTTCAAGCATGTGCGTGCCGAAGGCGTGGCGCAGGGTGTGGGGATGGACGTCGGGCGAGAGTCCCTTCGCAACTGCGATCTTCTTGATGATCCGCCCCACACTGCGAGTGGTAAGACGTCCGCCGCGATGGTTGATGAGAAGCGCCACAGTGTTTTTCTTTGTGTCCGAAAGCAGCTTCTGCCTGACGGTAAGGTACTCTCTGAGGCTCGCGGTTACGGAATCTCCGAAAGGCACGTAGCGTTCTTTCTTGCCCTTGCCGCGAATAAGGATGGCTTCCGCGCTAAGTCGAATGTCGTCAAGGTTGATGCCAACTAACTCGGAGTTACGGATGCCGCATCCATACAGTAGCTCGAACATCAAGCGGTCACGCTCAGGGAAGGCTGCAACTTCGGGCATTTGGCCATCGATCACCATGTTCATTTCTTCGATGGTGGGAACGCGCGGCAGCTTCTTCGGCAACTTGGGAGTGGAAACCAGCTTAGCAGGATTCTGGTCGACCACGCCCTCCTGCGCCAGCCAGCGATAGAGCGATCGCACCGCAGCCAGAGCTCTGGCCACCGAAGTCTTGCCTAGCCCCTTCTCGTAGAGATGAGAAAGAAATCCACGGATGGTGACATGGTCGATCGTCTTCCATCCGCGCGAGCCAATATAGGCGGAGAAAGCGTCGAGGTCGCCGCTGTAAGCCTTAATGGTATGGGCCGAAGCGTTGCGCTCGCGCAAGACGCGGAGAAAGTCGGCGACGGATCTTTCGACGTTGGTGGCCTTCGACATTTTTGATTCTTGGTTGTTGACTGTTGATTTGGAAATCGAAGAACGCTTCCACTCAACAATCAAAATTCAACAATCAACAATTCCCCTCATCTTCCCTTCGCCCTCGGATGATGTTTGTTGTACACGTTCTTCAAGCGATCAAGCGCTAGGTGTGTGTAGACCTGTGTGGTCGAGATGTCAGCATGGCCGAGGATGGTTTGCACTGTGCGCAAGTCGGCGCCATTTTCTACCATGTGTGTGGCGCAGCTGTGGCGCAACATGTGCGGACTGGCGCGGCGTCCAGTGGGCGATCCGGCGGCGCGGACCATTTGCCAGACGCGCTGGCGGGTCAACTGGCGCCCGCCGCGTCCCAGAAACAGCAGCGGCGAAGTCTTCCCTGCCGCCAGCTTGGGGCGGGACTCAGTCATGTATCGTGTCAGCGCGTCCTGCGCCGATTTCCCCAGCGGAACGATTCGCTCTTTGTCTCCTTTGCCGCGCACCAGCACGTAGCCCATCTCCAGTTTCAAGTCTTCGAGCTTGACTCCGATGATTTCCGAGACGCGCAGCGCTCCGGCGTAGAGCATCTCGAGCATGGCACGGTCGCGGCCGGCGATTGCAACAGCGTCCTTGCGGGTTGAGGACGAGTGGGGGCTTTCGAACATCGTCTCCATTTCGTCGCGAGCAAGCGATTTGGGCAGAACCTTCCATTGCTTCGGCGAATCGATGTTGAGCGTCGGATCGTGCTCGATCTTCTTGTCGAGCAGCAGGTACTTATAAAGATGGCGCAGTGCAGAGAGCTTGCGCCCCACGGAGCGGCCGTCCACCTGGTGCGAGAACAATTGCTGAATGAAGTCGCGCACATCCTCGCGGCGAGCGTTGAGCAGGGTGCGCTTGCGCTTTTCGAGGAAACCGGCGAATTGTCCGATATCGGTGGTGTAAGCGGAAATCGTGAGGCGCGCGAGTCCCTTTTCGATTTTCAAGTAGTCGAGAAAGCCGGAGACGACTCGGGAGTTGACCTCGGAAGGCACAGAACTAGTATGCGCGTTATCGGACGTTGAAAAAAGTGATGAGGCAGGTGCCTCCGCGAGCCCGGGTTCAAAAGCTCTTAATCGCAAAGCTCGCAAAGAACGGCCGCAAAGATCGCTAAGAAAACCTTAACCGCACACTTCTTTTAGAACCTCTACCGCGTACAGCGCTCCCTCTGGCGTTTCTTCATGTTTGAAGTAGGCGTAGACGTCGCGCCCGGCGGCAAGATGTTCTTTCAAGCGCCCGGTCATCGCCTTGCGCTCTTCTCCCGTGTAGGTGGGCTTGCGATAGCGATAGTAGCCGAAATCGGCGGTGACGACATCGGGCGTGACACGTTCTTCGGTTTCGGCGACGCATAGAGCGCGATTGTGCGCTTTCAGAAGATTGAAAACATCGTCGTTCAACCAGGATTCATGGCGAAATTCGAAGGCCGACTGCACACCCTTGGGAAGAGTGGTCAGGAATTCTTCGAGCACCGCAAGGTCAGCTTTCATGTTCGGCGGCAACTGAAACAACACCGGCCCCATCTTCCCTGCATGGGCCAGCGGTTCGATGGTCGCCAGAAAGCGTGGGACGAATTCTTCTGTCTTCTTCAGCCGCTTAATGTGCGTGATGACCTGATGCGCTTTTACTCCGAAGCGAAATCCGGCGGGAGTCTGCTCGATCCACTTCTGTACAGTCGTGTCTTTCACCAGCTGGCGGAAGGTGAAATTCACTTCGACGGTGTTGAGTTGCGTCGAATAGTGCTGCAGAAATTTCGCCTGCGCGAGTTTCGCGGGATAGAAATCGGGCTTCCACGTGGGATAGGCCCATCCAGACGTGCCGACGTACAGTTGCGCCATCTTCTCTCCAACGCAAACGCGAGCGGGATTATACCTTCTGCTTCTTACCCTTCCCCGCCGCGCTTTTCTTCTTTGCGCTCGATTTCTTCGTCTTAGGCTTGGGTGCCTCCGCCTGAGCTGCGATGTCGATCCCAGTTTCCGGCGCGGCTTTCTCGAGTCCCGCGGGATTCGGCAGCTTCTGCTTAAGGTCAGCACCGGCTCGAACAAGTCGCCCATCTTCTTGACTCGCTCGAGCACATCGCTCGCTTCGAAAACCAACAACTCCGGATCTTTCTTCTTCAGCGTTTTTTCAACTTCTTCCCACGTCACCGGCGTCGAGACCGTGGGGTGTTCGCGGGCACGCAGCGAATACACTCCAATCGTGGTTTTGTGGCGGTCGTTCTGGCTCCAATCGACCAGCACCTTCCCCACGCGCAAGTGCTTCTTCATGTCGGAAACCACCAGGTCGGGATGTTCCTGCTCCAGTAATCGCGCGAGCGCATGAGCAAAGGGCTTTGTCGACCTCGTAACTCGTGGGCGTGTGCAGCGGAACGTAGATCTGCATTCCCTTCGATCCTGAAGTTTTGGCGAAGCATTGCAGGCCGAAGTGCTCGAAAATTTCGCGGAGCCACAATCCCACTTGCGCGCATTGGACAATCGTCGCCGGAGGCCCCGGGTCCAAATCGAAAACGATCGTCGTGGGACATTCAATGTCCTTCGCCAGCGAAAGCGAGGGGTGCAGCTCGATCGACGCCAGGTTCGCTACCCAGATCAGCGTAGGCAGGTCGTTCAGCAGAACGTAATTCACCGTGCGGTTATTGCCTTCACTGAAAACCGGAGTCGTCTTCACCCACTCCGGTTTGTGCGAAGGAGCATTCTTCTCATAGAAGTATTCGTGGTCGACGCCTTCCGGATAGCGTTTCAGCGTCAATGCGCGTCCTGCGAAATGCGGCAGCAGGACGGGCGCGATGCGCGCGTAGTAGTCGATCACCTGTCCCTTGGTAAACTTCGCCACGGGATACAAGACCTTGTCGAGATTCGACAAAGAAAGTTGGCGTCCGTCGACTTCGATACTCTGTTTTGCGCCGCTCATGGGTAAATTCAACCGCGGAAAAGATTCCCCCGCGCTTCGTGGCTGTCTAGTATATTTGCGCTCCGGCATCTCGTCACCGTCGACACTTCGATGCCGGAAGAGGGCAGCATGGCACAAACGCGCCGCGATTTTCTTTACGGGATGAGCGCCCTGGGGGCGGTTTCATTCTTCTCGATCGAACGCACTGAGCCGGACCTCATCCTTTATAACGCCAATGTCTGGACGGTGAACTCAAAGCAGCAACGCGCCCAGGCGATTGCGATTTCTGGCGGACGATTTCTGGCGATCGGATCGAATGACGAAGTGCTGGGGCTCGCCGCTGGGCGGGCAAAGAAGATCGATGTCGGAGGAAATACGGTCTTGCCCGGATTCATTGATGCGCATTCCCATCCCGCCGAAGCAGGATTGGATCATCTGCGCATGGTCGATTGCGATCTTCGGTCGATTGCGGAGATCGTCGCCGCGCTGCAGAAGCGGGCCAGCCAGACTCCACTGGGGCAATGGGTGCTGGGATTCAAGTATGACGACACCAAGACTTCCGAGGGCCGTCCTCTGGCGCTGAAGGATTTGGATGATGCGATCCCCGATCATCCTGTCTTCGTCGAACACCGCGGCGGACATACGGCGTGGGTGAATTCCGCAGCGCTAAAAGTTGCCAAAGTGGATGACAAGACGCCCGATCCTGCCGGCGGAAAGTATGATCACGATCCTGCGACCGGAAAGCTCACCGGACATCTGCGGGAAAACGCGAAAGAACAATTTGAAGCCCTGATACCGACCAACTTCACACGCGACGATCATCGCGAAGGCGTGAAGCTGATCGCGAAGATGATGGCTCGCACCGGAATCACATCGGTGACCGACGCTCTGGGATCGCCTGACAATTTGCGCGCGTACCAGGATGCACACGAGTCGGGAGACCTGCTGCTGCGCGTCTACTGTCACATCTATTATGCGTACCTCGACCAGATGCAGGCGGCAGGGGTGAGAACGGGCTTGGGCGACGAATGGGTGCGCGTGGGAGCGCAGAAGGTGATTTGCGACGGATCGATTTCCGAACGAACCGCGCGTTTATCGGAGCCATACATGGGGCGCCCCAATGATTTTGGCATCCTCGTAACCCCTGAAGATCAGCTCTACGAAATTTCGCGCAAGGCTCACGCGGCGGGATGGCAACTTGCGACCCACGCCAATGGCGATGTCGGCATTGACATCACGCTGAAAGTCTACGAACGTCTGCAAAAGGAAATGCCGCGTCGCGATCCCCGTTTTCGTTTAGAACACTGCACCGTGATCAACGACTCGCTGGTCGAGCGGATTCGCGTCTTGGGAGCGATCCCCACTCCATTCTCAACGTACGTCTACTATCACGGCGAGAAGATGAAAGAGTACGGTCCCGAGCGTCTGAACCATATGTTCGCGCTGCGCAGCTTTATCGATGCGGGCATTCGGCCGACGCAGGCATCGGACTATCCGCCAGGGCCGTTTGAGCCCATGATGGCGTTGCAATCTGAGGTCACGCGTACCGACTGGAAAGGCAATGTTTGGGGACCGAAGCAGAAGATCACGGTGGAAGAAGCGATTCGCGTGGGGACGATCCACGGGGCCTATGCTTCCTATGAAGAAAATCTAAAAGGCTCGATCGAGCCGGGAAAACTGGCGGACCTCGTCGTCTTGGGACGCGACCCGTTCAAAGTAGATCCCTCGGAACTGATCAAGATCCCGATCGAGCGCACCATGGTCGGCGGAAAGTGGGTCTACGAATCGTAAGGGTTTGCGAACGACCAACGGCCAAAGACCAACGACTAGATTGACAACTTCCCTTCCCGGCACGTACTTTCAAATTTCCATCGCTGTGGAGGTTGGATGACATACCGCGCGGTTCGCCCTCTGGTCGTGATCTTTATTCTTGCTGCCCTGGCCTCAGCCCAGGACCTGGCTTCTTTCGAAAAACGCACCACAGTAAAAATGCTCCCGAACGGCCTGACCGTGATCATCTGCGAGCGCCCTGAGGCACCGGTGTTTTCTTTCTTCACCCACGTGGACGCCGGATCGGTGCAAGATCCGCTGGGCAAGACCGGGCTCGCGCACATGTTCGAACACATGGCGTTCAAAGGGACGGAAGCGATTGGTACGACCGACTACGCCGCCGAGAAAGTTGCCCTCGCCAAAGTGGAGACAACATATGCAGCTTATATCTCCGAGCGCGATAAACCCTTCGGACGCGATGAACAGAAGCTCAAGACACTGCAGAAGGCCTGGCAGGATGCGATCGGGGAAGCGCAAAAATATGTGATCCCCAACCAGTTCTCGCAGATCCTCGAGAGCAATGGCGCTGAAGGGCTGAACGCTTTCACCAACGACGACGAGACCGCCTACCATTACTCTCTTCCCGAAAATCGGCTGGAGCTGTGGGCGTATCTTGAGTCAGAGCGTTTTCTGCAGCCAGTGATGCGCGAGTTCTACAAAGAGCGCAATGTGGTGATCGAAGAGCGTCGTCTGCGTACCGACAGCAGTCCCATCGGACGCCTGCTCGAACAGTTCACAACGGCCGCGTTCCAGGCGCATCCGTACCATCGTCCAACGATTGGCTGGATGTCGGACCTGAATTCGTTTTCCGCGACTGACGCCAAGAACTTCTTCGACCGCTACTACATTCCATCGAACATGGTGGTGGCCGTGGTCGGCGATGTGAAAGTGGCGCAGGCCATGCCAATTATCGAGAAATATTTTGGACGGCTGCCGACTCATCCCACCCCGGATGAACGCACCACCACGGAGCCTCCACAGAATTCCGAGCGGCGCGTCGTTCTCGAAGATGCCTCGCAGCCGGTCTATCTCGAGGGTTATCATCGTCCGGATTTTCGCAGCCCCGACGACGCGGTTTACGACGCCATCGCCGACCTCATGTCGAATGGACGAACATCGCGTCTTTACCGCGCCCTGGTGCGCGATAAGAAGATCGCTTCTGATTCCGCTGGATTCACCGGGCTTCCGGGCAACAAATACCCTCACCTGTTCGCCTTCTACGCCATTCCATTGCCCGGGCATAAACCAGACGAAATGGCGGGAGCTATTCACACAGAGATTGACCGCTTGAAGAAAGAAGACATCAGCGACGAAGAATTGCAGATGATCAAGACCCGGTCGAAGGCCAACCTGATTCGCGGCCTCGGCAACAACGAAGGATTGGCCTCGCAACTCGCCATTTACCAGGCGCGTTACGGAGATTGGCGCGAGCTGTTTCAATCGGTGGATCGCATCGACAAAGTCACGAAAGCTGACATACGCCGCGTCGCTAACCAGACGTTCGTTCCCGCCAACCGCACCGTAGGCATCATCGAGACCGTCGCGCCTCCGGCGGGACAAGGCCAGAATGGAGGTGCGCAATGAAGAACTTTACGCGCGCAGCTCTGATTCTGGTGGTCCTTACGTGCTTGTCGGCGTTCGCACAAACCAGTTGGAAGCAAATTCCGGTTCCACCGCTTCCGGCCTTCCATCCGCAGGAGCCGAAGCGCATTCAACTGCCTAATGGCATGGTGATTTTTCTGCAGGAAGATCACGAGTTGCCACTCATCGACGGCGTCGCCCGCATTCATGGCGGATCGCGTTCCGAACCGGACAGCAAGGCTGGACTGATGGATATCTACAGCGAAGTCTGGCGCACCGGAGGAACCGCAAAACAGACCGGAGACCAACTCGACGACTTCCTCGAAATTCGCGCGGCCAAAGTCGAGACCGGCGCGACGGCGGACTCTACCATGCTCTCCTGGTCTTGCCTGAAGACAGACTTCGATTCGGTTTTTGCCGTCTTCAACGATCTGCTGCGCAATCCGGAATTTCGTCAGGACAAGATTGATCTCGCCAAGGGAGAGGAGTTCGACTCGATCTCGCGCCGCAACGATGATGTCGGCGCCATCGCTAGCCGCGCAATGGTGAAACTCGCTTACGGCAAAGACAATCCCTATGCGACTGATCCAGAATACGCGACGGTAGCCACCATCACTCGCCAGGATCTGCTCGACTGGCATAAGGCGCACGTCTATCCCAACAATATGATTATTGGCATTGTTGGTGACTTCGATTCCACGCAGATGGAAGCAAAACTGCGCGAAGCCTTCGGCGCGTGGCCGCAGGGTCCAGCTTATAAGGAGCCAGAGATTCGGTTTCACCCGGCGAAGCCTGGTTACTATTTAGTGCCGAAAGAAGATGTGAATCAGAGCTCGATCCGCATGGTCGCACTCGGCACCGAGCGCTCGAATCCCGATTACTTCGCGATTCAGGTCTTTAACGATGCTTTCGGCGGAGGTTTTCAATCGCGCCTGTTCCGCAACCTGCGCACCGCGAAGGGGCTAGCTTACGGCGTCGGCGGAGGCATTGGTACTGCGTTCGATCATCCCGGGATTCTGCAGATCGCGATGGGAACCAAGAGCCAGAGCACGGTGGAAGCCATCCAGGGTATTTATGAAGAGATCGACAACCTGAAGCCGCATCCGTTGACTGCCGACGAAGTGAAAGACGCGAAGGATTCGATCCTGAATTCGTTCGTCTTCAACTTCGATTCTCCCGACAAAGTGTTGAGAGAGCGCATGGCATATGAGTTTTACGGATATCCGGCGGACTTTCTGGAGAAGTATCGCGCCGGCATCGAGAAAGTGACGCCGGCTGACGTCGCTCGAGTCGGCGAGAAGTATCTACACAAAGATCAACTCTCGGTGCTAGTCGTAGGAAACACGAAAGAGTTCGACAAGCCGCTGTCAACGCTCGGTCCAGTGACGACGCTGGACATCAGCATTCCTCCGCCACCGGGAGAGAAGCCGGGGAACTAGCGATTCGTAACAGGGTATGGCTTCAGCCATACCGCAACCGGCACAATACGATCCCGGCTTTAGCCGCTGTCCTCAGCGCCTGAAGGCGGTCGACCCAATACAGCATAGCGGCACGGCTAAAGCCGTGCCCTGATACAGGGCGGCCGGTGGGATAATGGGTTCTTGAAGGAGTTCTCCCATGGGCAGTGTGGCTCTTCTCCAATCCTTGAAAGACGGCATTCTCAGCCAGGCAAGCGTCAAAGCAATCTACGGTGAGCCGATTCCGGCACACGGCAAGACCATCGTTCCGGTCGCAAAAATTCTTTACGGATACGGCGCCGGGGCAGGCACTGGCGGCATGGGCGATACCAGCGCTCGCGGCGAAGGCGGCGGCGGGGGCGGAGGAGTGCGCGCGATTCCCGTTGGTGTGATCGAAATCAGCAATCAGGAGACACGGTTCGTGCCAATTACCGACCGAAAGAAGATCGGCGGCGTGATGCTGATGGGCATTGCTGTCGGCATGATTCTAGGATGGCGCAGGCGCCGCTGAGAATGAAGACTCTTAAGCTTGCTCTGCTCTTCCTATTGGGAGCACAATTCTGCGCCGCGCAAGAAATCACCGTGGCCGCCGCCGCCGATCTGCAATTTGCCATGCAAGACATCGCGGCACAATTTCAGAAGCAGACTGGCAAGAGCGTCAAGATCACATACGGCTCCTCGGGCAACTTCTACCAGCAACTGCAAAACGGCGCGCCTTTCGACATGTTCTTCTCGGCGAATGTCGATTACGCACGCAAGTTGGATGCGGCCGGACTCACAGAACCGGGAAGCCTGTATCCCTATGCGACGGGGAAGATCGTGCTGTGGGTGCCCAAGGAATCGAAGATCGATGTCAGCAAGGGCATCGCTTCCCTGCTCGATCCGGCGGTCAAGAAGATTGCCATCGCGAATCCCGAGCATGCTCCGTACGGACAAGCAGCGGTTTCGGCCTTGAAGAAAGAAGACCTATACGATAAGGTCTCGGGCAAACTAGTGCTGGGCGAAAATATCTCGCAAGCGGCAACGTTTGTCGCCTCAGGCGCGACCGATGCCGGCATCGTGGCGCTTGCGCTCGCCGTGTCGCCGAATATGAAAGACAAGGGACACTACTTCGAAATCCCAGCGAACGAATATCCTCCGATCGAGCAGGCGTGCGTCATTTTGAAGTCGGCGAAAGACAAAGAGACGGCACGGAAGTTCTTAGAGTTCATCAAGACGCCCGCGGTGGCTGACATCTTCCGCAGCTACGGATTTAGCTCCCCGAGCGCCTTGCGCTAGCTCTGAATATTTCTCTTACCACAGCGCCTTCAACCCAAACTGAATCTGCCGGGCCGTCGTCGATGTGCTCGAGATTGCTCCCGCTGTACCCGAAACTCCCGTGGGCGTGAAGGTAATCAAGTTGGGCAGGTTGAAGTTTGCGCGATTCAGCAGATTGAAAATCTCGGCACGGAATTGCAAGTTGATACGTTCGTGAATCGAAGTCTCTTTCAGGGCTGAGAAGTCCCATGTCGCCAGTCCCGGTCCGATGTAAGTATTGCGGCCCAGGTTTCCATAGAAGCCGCTGTTCGCCGGAGGTGCTAGAAACGCCGCCGGATTGAACCACTGGCTGGGCTTGCCTTCGATCACCGATCCGGTGAAATTGGGATTCAGAAAAGGACGCACGGGATTGCGGGTGTCTCCATTGTTCGACGGGTTGTAGCTGAGCTGCGGTGTGAACGGGAATCCTGATTGCGCCGTGAAGATGCTATTGACCGACCATCCGCTGACGAGTTTGTCACTCCAACCCTGCACGCCCCCACCGATTGCCTGTCCGCGTCCGAAGGGCAGCTTATAGACACCATTGATGACAGCAATCTGCCTCACATCGTAAGTCGCCAGTCCATAGTCCGCGTTCAGATTGAAGGGATTCGATGCTAGTGCAGGCGATCCCTGAGAGGTCGTGGCGTTCAGCGAGTCTCCGTTATCGAGCGCCTTCGACCAGGTGTAGACGCCGCGCAGCGACAGTCCATGACTGAAGCGGCGGTTCACATCCAACTGCAGTGCGTTGTAGTTGCTGTTGCCTTTTGAAAACCAAGTCCAGGTGTTCGCGAGGGTTGGATTGGCCTTGGGTGCCCCGAACGGAATATAGAAACTGCCTTTCGGTACCGGCGCGCCCGCGAGCGGCGCGGGAAAGTTGCTGGGGTACGTCGCCGGACACGGCGATGCCGGACAGATCGTGGGAAACGGTTCGTTGCCGTCGATGCCGATCAGTTCGTGATAGCCGTGCGATCCGACATAGCCGACCGTCAACGACGTGTTGGGCGAAAGCTCTCGCTCCAGACGGAACGACCACGAGATCAGCGTGGGCGTGTTCAAGTTGGGCTGCACTCCGCCGGGCACCAGTTTCGCGGTCGCCGGAACGGGCGACAGGCGGATCGATGGGGAACGACGCGACTGCAAAAGAGGGGATGCTGTATGTCGGATTGAACGGCGCGTTCTGATCGGTACGGTAACCGAGAGCATCCTGCAAATCGTTGTACATGCCGAACCCGGCGCGGAAAACCGTCTTGTTGTTGCTCGAGGGACTCCACGCGACGCCGATTCTGGGCTGCGGCAGGAACCTCGCATGGTTTGTGGTGAAAGTAGAATTCGCCACGCGCGGCAGGGAGGAAATCACTCCAGCGCCGTTGTATGTGTAATTCGCGGCGCGACCGTGAGCTTCGTTCCAGCCCGAAGAATATTCGTCGCGAAATCCCAGCGAAACCGTCAGATTCGGTTTCACGCGAATCACGTCTTCCGCGTAGGCCGCGGCAAAATACGAACGCCAGTTCAAAGGCGTCGGCGCCGGGTCATACAAGAAGCTTGAAGTCGTTCCGGCCAAGAAAGTCGTTAAGCTGGTGAAAGTCGCCTGCCCGTACTGGCTGAGCGCCAGCGTCTCATTCGACTGGAAAGGTTGGAACCACAGGCCGACGCTGATCTGGTGACGTCCGCGGACGAACGTGGCGCGATCTTCCGCCGTGTAGAGGTTGCGCGCCACGCGCAGATTGCTGCCGTTGTTGCTGCCCGCGAGTCCAATCTGCGCCTGCGGATTCGACGCCGCGCTGCCGCCCACGACCACTGCGCCCACCTGATGTCCGAGAAGGAATCCGGAAACCGTCGCAGCGGGAGTGCCCGGCGTGGGCTCTCCATTAAAAAAGTATCCGGCTCGCGAGAAACCGATGCGCGCCACGTTGATCGTCGAGGAAGAGAACGAATGGGTTTCTTCGACGCTGAAGACTTGCTCGCGGAGCGTGAGCAGATCGGTGCTGTAGGGGTTGAGTGTGGTCGCAGTCGTGTCGTCTCCGTCATCGATGGTGTAAACCCCAGCCAGCGAGTCGCGCGAAGAGAACACGTGGTCGAGGCGTGCGGTGCCGAAATCTTCGCGGATGGTCTGCAAGGGGCTGCTGAAGACTTGCGCGATACCGTTGAAATCTGGCGCGCCGGCCGGCGCAATCGGCCACAGATTCAGCAAAGGCTGCACCGCAGGCACCGCTGCTGCACGCGATGTAGCATCAGGAACGAACGCAGCCGATGTCTGGTGCAAACGCTGGCGCAGTCCTTCGTAGTTGCCGAAGATGAACGTCTTCCCAGCCTTGATCGGTCCGCCGAGCGCCGCGCCGAACTGGTTGCGCTGGAATGGAGGCGCTGAACCCTTATCGAAAAAATTGGAGGCGTCCAGTGCGTTGTTCCGCAGATATTCGTAGACACCGCCATGAAGCTGATTGGTGCCCGGTTGAGTTGCGATCAACACCTGACCGCCGGGATGCTTGCCGTACTGGGCGCTATAGGAATCGCGCAGAACGTTGAATTCCTGCACCGCCTCAACGCCGAGCAACTCCCCACTGGCGCCGCCGGGCTGCATGTTGTTTTCAGCCGCACCCGTATACTCGACGCCGTTCAATAAGAAAAGATTTTGTTGGGGACGATTGCCGGAGACGGCGAAATTATTCCCGGTGGTGGAGTTCGAAACTCCCAGGCCTCCGGTCTTTTGCGACGTAAAATTGACGATGCCAGGATTCAATGGCAGCAGCAGATCGTAGCTGCGCCCGTTCAGTGGCAGATCTTTCACCTGACGCTCGCCGACCAGTCCAGAGGTGTCGCTCGTGGTGAGGTTGACGATGGGCACATCTTCGCGGACTTTCACTTCTTCGCTGATCTGTCCAATCTTCAAGCGGACGTTGGCCGTCGCATCCTGACCCAAAACCAGGTGGATTCCCGTACGCACAGCCTCGGCAAATCCATCCTTCTTGACCCGGACCTCATAAGCTCCGAGGGGGACGGCGAAGAACTGGTAGCGCCCAGCTTGGTCGGTGGTGGTGGTGCGCGCCACGCCCGTGTCCACGTTCTTGGCGGTGACTTCAGCGGCCGCTACGGCCGCCGCCGAGGGGTCGGTCACGATGCCTGACAAGGTGGCCGTGGTTTGTGCCTGAGTCACGGCCGAAGCGATGAATAGAAGCGCCAACACGAGGCAGAGATAAACCGGCTGAACACGAAGAGTCTTACTCATTGCTTCTCCCCAGAAAAGTTTGCTTATTCTCGAAGAGAAAAATTGTATACGTAAGACGATTACGTTGTCTAATGTTATACGGTTTTAATCGACTATCAGCTCTCGTGATTCGATTGACGATGCAGAAGGTTCACGATAGGATTCGGCCTTCTTTATGCCGCAGAAACGCAAATCGGAAAAAGCCGCGTCGCAATCTCTAGTGAAGCTGCGCGAGGCGGCTCTCGAACTCAGCGTCAGTTTTCCCACCATCAAGCAGTGGATTTACCACGGCAAGATCAAGAGCGTTCAGACCGCCGGAGGCCATCACCGCATCCCGCAGAGCGAAATCGACCGCTTGCTATACCGCACTCGCGGCAAAACGATTCCCGAGCGCAACTTGGTCATCCGCCGGGTCAGCGGAAGAAATCAATTAGTCGGACGCATCGATTCCGTGCGCATCAGCGGCCTCATGGCGGAAGTGAAGATCTCCATCGGGGATCAGCAGATTACTTCCATCATCACCGCCGGGTCTGCCCGCGAAATGAATCTCAAGCCCGGACAAACCGCTGCCGCCCTCATCAAAGCCACCGAAGTCATGATTCTGCGAGTGTGAAATGAAACTGCGAAAGTCGCTTGCCACAGCGACTATTCTTCTCTTCTTTGCGGTCAGTACCACCTGCCAGCAAATCAGCGTGCAATTGGAAGACGGAAAGTCCGTGATCGGCCGCCTATCTAAAAAGATAGCCCGCTAGCCGCCGGGTTAGTGAAGCCTTCGATTCCGCTGGGTCGAAAAGCACCTCTCTTCTGCAACCGTGTGATTCGATTGAGCCGCCAACTTTAGTGGGCATGCCTTCATCGCTGGCACGGTGAGTGCATGGGTCAACCTCGTGGCCGGTTGTCGGGACTCGTACGAATTCCGAGCCGACTCTCATTCTTCAACTTAGGGAGCACAACCCATGGCGATACCCAACGAACTCCAGTATGTCGGGCACATTTGGTGGGATCCAGGTCCGGACGGCCCTTATGGACCGCACGTTCCCTGGGAAGTCCAGAAGCAGATCGCAGCCGTCAGCCTCGAAGCCAGAGCCCAGACCTTGAAACTTCAGGGAGAGGCTTACGCCAAGATTGCCGCGATTGTTGCGGGCGCAAAAGAACAGCAAGGAAACATCCGTTGAACTGATGGCGGCTCTCTAGCGGGCCGCCCTTCTTTCATCCACGCTCGTTAAGGAGTCCTTATGTCGACGCACGCTCCTCTGACCGTTCTGAATGGTTCTCCACTGGCTCAATCGCGTGACACCAGCCGTCCCGTCATGCTGGTGGGATTCCAGCACCAGGGCAATCTCGGACTGGGCTATCTGGCTTCCACGCTGCGCCAGCACGGGTACGACGTGGTGATCTGTGACTTCGAGGCCGACGCTGACGCCATCGTAAAGACCGCGCTCGACGCCAATCCGATCATCATCGGATTCTCTTTGATCTTCCAGTTTTATATTCCGCGATTCTCCATGCTGATCGACAAGCTGCGCCGCGCCGGAGTCGCTTGCCACTTCACCATGGGCGGACACTTCCCCAGCCTCAGCTGGCGTCAGACACTCGACTTGATCCCGCAACTCGACAGCGTGGTGCGCTTTGAAGGCGAATTAACGCTGCTCGAGTTGGCCGATGTGATTGGCACCGGCCGTGACTGGCGCGATTTGCAGGGCATCGCTTTCCGTCGCGATCAGGAACTCGTCACCACTCCCATGCGCGCATTGGTCGACGACCTCGATCGCTTGCCTTATCCGGAACGCAGTTTCGAGCCGGAGGCCGCTCTAGGACGCAAAGCGATGCCCTTGCTGGCGAGCCGTGGTTGCGCGCGCACCTGCTCGTTCTGTTCGATTCAGACTTTTTATCGCACCGCGCCCGGCAAAATCGTTCGCACCCGCAAGCCCGCCAAAGTCGTCGAAGAGATGCGCATGCTGCACGAAGAGCGCGGCATCAGCATCTTCTTATTTCAGGACGACGACTTCCCTCTTGTTCGGACCCGTCTGGCGACGCTGGGCCGGCGAGTTCGTCAACGAACTGCATCGCAGTGGATTGCCGAAGCGCGTGATCTGGAAAATGAACTGCCGCGCCGACGCTGTCGAGCCCGAGATTTTCTCCGCCATGCGGGACGCGGGACTCTACCTTGTTTATATGGGACTCGAATCCGGCAATGAAGAAGGATTGAAGGTCCTTCACAAACAGATCACTGTTGAACAAAATCGGCGCGCGGTCGAGATGTTGAAAGAGATTGGGCTCATGTTCGAATTCGGATTCATGATGTTCGATCCTTCGAGCACGCTGGCGTCGATTCGCGAGAACCTGCGCTTCCTGCGCGCCATCGTCGGCGACGGTAGCGCCGCCGCCGTTTTCTGTCGCATGCTTCCTTACGACGGCACCGCGATCAAAGACGAGTTAGAGCAGGCAGGGCGCCTGCGCGGAGATGTCATCGCTCCTGATTACGACTTTCTCGATCCCAAGGTCACCGTGCTCTATCGCACCGTCCGCGAAATCGTCGACGTCTGGGGATGGATCCACGGCTACCGCGCGCTGTCTCCGCAACTCAACTGGACCTGGAACGAGACGGCCATCATCGAGCATCTGTTTCCATCTTTGCCGGACTTGCCGCAGTACAAAGAAAATCTACGCCGCATTACCCGGGCCAGCAACCATGTGCTCTTCAGCGTGCTCGAAGATCTGGTGGAATTTCATGAAACCGGGCAACAGCATGATTGGACCAGCGCCCGGCTTGATCGCCAACGGCAAGGTTTTCTGGCGAATCTTCTTCAGCTGCGAAACGGATTCATCGAGCGTCACCAGCAAGTGCTGATGCGCGCGCTGCATGCGGAGATGGAAGCATGGCGACAGTGGCTCCTCGGCAAAGGAAAGCTCTCTTATGAAAAACAACAACGAATCCTCTTGACTCCGACCGGCCTTCTCATGGAAGGCGATTTCGCTCATTGACCCTGTTTTGGACATTGCTCTGAGGGATGTTTCGATTTGCAATAGCACTGCGGAGGGCGTCCTCGATGCAAGAAGTAGCATAGCCCGAGAAGTCATCGACATGTCTTTTTGGGAACTCTTTTATTGCCTGAATCAGGCCGAGGTTGCCTTCCTGGATCAAGTCCAAGATTGAGATGCCGGTAGACGTCTACCGTTCTGCGATTGGTAGAACCAGGTGAAGATTGCCTTCGATCAGCCGCCTTTCGGCGAGGTCCCCCCGTTTGCCCGATTGCTCCATTTCTTGAAACATCTGGGCTTCCTCTTCCTTTGTCAGAGGTGGAACGGAGGCAAGCTCTTGCATATACACATTCACAGCATCGTTTTCGTCGGCGTCCATCCGACCTCCGCCAATCAAACACTAAGCGAGAAATAGTATGGCATCCGAGGTCGATTGGCGAAACCAGGCGTTAGCACAAGTATGCGCCTTCGTTTCGTCTTCGCCGCCGAAGTAGAACTTGAGACCCACGTCAACTCTCAGCAGCTCAGCATCACTCACATCATGCACACTAGCTCTGCATGTTTATCAACTTGTCAACACTAGTGTGTCACTTTGAAGTGCTCTATCTCCTTATCCCCTCTCCCGCTTGACGGGAGAAGGGAAAGGAGCATGCTCAGAGACACGTGACTAAGGAGTAAACATGTACATGGGTCAGACTCATATGCCTGCTGTTGGATATTGACGTGGATTTGGGGTTGGGATTGCGATGTCATGCACGACGAGTCAGTGAGCGATAGTCCGTTGTTCCGCTTCATTTGCTTGGCTTGTTCCATTTTCAGAACACGCCGCCATTAGTTTTCCAGCAATCGCGGTGATAGCCGTAGAGTGTTGCTTCGACGGGTGGAGACTGTACTGCGGACCATGCACTAGTGCCACATTGGGCTCCCGTATCAGTACCGATAGCATTGCTGCAATTCCCAGAAAGGCTGAAATGAAGACTGTGGGTAGGTTGATTTTTATCGCGGCAATGGTGTCACTTATTCCACACGCGCAGGCGCAGTGCACAGCTCCCTGTGTGACGTCGTTCACGATTACGCCGGGCCAAGTCGTCGGTGACAACATTCAGACAGCCGTCGGCTCAGTAACTGCTTACCTTCCGCCTGGCACTAACCAGTGGATCCTGGCGGTCAGCTTGGCCAACGTCAATTTTCAGGGGTGTCTTCCTCCCGCAACCCTCGCAGGTACTTATTCGTGTTTTGTGAACGGACCGTCCGCATCGGTGCTGCTCAGCGGTGTGAACAACCAGCAGATGAACATCACGGGGTCAGTCATAGCCTATGCTGCTTACGAGAACGACCCGGGAATAACTGACAACTTGCTGATACAGCCGGTGGGGACCGCGGCGACCCCGCCCAATCAGCCCGACACGAGTTGCCCCGACTGCGCTCGGGGTGGCAAACCGATCAACTTCACCACCGGCAATACCTGGATTTCGCAGTCGGACTACGCTATTCCTGGATTGGGAGGAGGGCTTAGCTTGACGCGGACTTGGAACAGTCTCTGGCCCTTGATGCTTCCGGTGCAGCAGGTCGGATTATTTGGCGATAGTTGGACGAGTAATTTTGAAGAGCGCATTCAAGCCTTGGCTGGAGGTGTGGTCCAGTACTGGAAGGGAGATGGCGGCAGACTCTTCTACAAGTACAACAGCGGCACGGGGACTTATACACTCACTGCCCCGTCGGATGACCAGACGACGCTGAGCGTCAACTCCGGCACGGGCGTTTCCACCATCTTGCAAAAGGACGGAACGCAAAGGCTTTTCAACAGTGCCGGGTACCTGACTTCGATCATCGACCGGAACGGAAACAGGACCACTATCGCGGTTGATCCCGCGAATCAGAACCGAATCTCCAGCGTTACCGACTCGGCGGGGCGGGTGCTGACATTCAACTACACCAACGCGAAGTTTCCCCGCCTTTGCACCAGCATCAGCGACACTGTCGGCACGGCAGCGACGTACCTCTATGATTCCACGGGACGTTTGTCGTCGGTCACTTATTCCGACAATTCGCAATACGTTTTCCAGTTTAACTCATCCATTAGCCCTACACTGATCTCACAAGTGAACGACTCCATGGGAAAAACCATCGAGGCTGAGACCTACGACTCCCAGCGACGCGGCCTCACCTCACAACAGGCCGACGGCGTAAACCTTGTTACCGTCAATCAGTACACCGCCGGGCAGACGAACATTTTCGATTCGCGCAGCAACTTTTCCGAGATCAAGTTCACCACCATCGCGCAGCGAAATCACTCGTGGCTGTCGCAAGGGTACGGGTGCGCGAGTTGCGGCAGCAATCTCCCGGAGACGGTCCTGTTAACGCCCGCAGGATACAGAACTTCCCAGTCCGATCCAGGCCAGGTTAAGCCGACCGTGTTCACCTACGACTCTGCAGGCAATGTCGCTAGCGTCTCCATGCTTGCGAACAACCCTAATTCTCCGACCATCTGGGGCACTTGGAATTATACCTACAACGGATTCGGCGAGGTGCTCACCGCTACCGATCCGCTGGGCCTGGCGGGCGACCCGAACCACACGACAGTCAACATGTACGACTCTGCGGGCGATCTGCTAACCACGACTACACCCTCGCCGGATGGCGGCATCACTGCGGGCAGCACAACCACGTTTACGCCGAACAGTAATGGAACGATCAACACGATCAAGGACCCGTTAGGAAACAAAACAACGATCACCTACTACCCAAACGGAGTCCTGGGCGCGGGCCAGATCAAGACCATAACCGACGCCAACAACAAGATCACCACTTACACCTACGACGCGCGCGGGAACCGGTTGACGATTCAGGACCCGGTGAACGGCGCAACCAAGCTGACCGTGTTTACCTACGACTCCATGAACCGACTGAAGACGATCACCTACCCAGGGGCGACTAGCAGCGTAACGTTCGACTACGATTGGCGCGGGCGGCGCGATTGGGTGCAAGACCAGAACGGCTTCAACGGTGACCTACGGCTACGACAGCAACGGAAACCTGAAAACGAAGTCAGACGGGACGACCTACAACTGGGACTACGAAAATCGGCTGACGAGCGTGGTGCTGCCGAGTTCGGGCGGTACGGTTAGCTTCAAGTACGACGCGTTTGGTCGGCGGGCGCAGAAATCGTTCGTGCAGGGATCGACGACCACGACAACGAATTACCTCTACGACGGGCCGAATCTGTTTGAGGAGTTGGACGGTTCGGGGAACCTGTTGGGGCGGTATGAGCAGGGACCAGGGATAGATGAACCGTTAGCGGAGCTGCGATCTGGAACGACAACCTATTACCAGGCGGACGGCTTAGGGTCGGTCACTACTTTGAGTGACGGCAGCGGAGCCATCGCAAGTACATACAACTACGACAGTTTTGGCAATATCACAGCGTCAACGGGAACCGCAGTCAATCCGTTCCGTTATACCGGGCGTGAGATTGATACTGAAACGGGGCTCTACTATTACCGTGCCCGGTACTATGCGCCCGCCGTGGGACGATTCCTAGAAGAGGACCCAATCCAGTTTGATGGGGGACCGAATTTTTATTCCTATGTACACAACTCTCCGATAAATAACATCGATCCTCTCGGTGAACAGTCAAGTGGGATTGGAATTCCCCATTCTGACACGCCAGAACCGGGCTACAAGCCAGCTTACAATTGCCAAGCATGGGCACTCGGATTTACAGATCGTTGGGTTGCGCCGCAATCCCCAATCGGCCTGCCGAACGATCTGATGCCTCAGTACGGCTGCAAGAAAGTGCCTTGCGACCGCACTACGAAATGTGGCCATGGCCATAGGGTCAACGTGTATGAGGACTCCGCTCGCCCATGGAACTGGCATGTTGAGCGACAGGACTGCTCCGGCTTTTGGTCAAGCAAGAACGGGCATTGGTACCTGTTTATCGTGATAACCGACCCCGACGACTTCTATGTCCGGAGCTATCACCCCATTGGCCGAGTCGTAAAAACGTGCTGGAATTGTCCAGGGAAATGACAATGACACAACTTCTCGTCAGACTTTTGCTCTCGATAGCGGCCACGGTTGCTCTTTGCTTCGCCCAAGTACGCCCTGAGGGAATTGGTGGACCGCAGTACAAGGCCTCGCCTGCTTTGAAGTGTACAGTTCAAGTCGACAACGCAAGAATCTCCAAAGGCGCACCTGCAATGCTTCACATTTCTTTGGAGAATCTCACTTCAGGATCTGTGCGAGTTACCGGTTTGTCCGTCAATTTAGTTAGAACTCAAGCGAGCCAGGTGGTACTAGGAGGTATTGCCCAAGGTCAGTATTATGCGCCAATTGACATTGACCAGAAATCTGCTCTAAAGCCGGTTCATGATTCAAAAGGGAGATGGACTTTGCCTAAGCAGCGGGTGACGATAGCACCGGGTCAGCATTTGGAGTTTCAGATCGACGCTGCCGAATTGAACTGGGAGGGAGTGACTTCTTCCGTTCTCCCATTTAGCAACCTGTTCGGAGTAGTCCCAGACGGAGCTTACAGCGAATACATAACCGCGGGTGTCGAGGTTGAATCGAACTCAAGGCGCACTGAGTCGAATCGAATAGACATCGAAGTTCGGCGAGATATCTCAAAGCGTTAGCAACGGCCCCCTTCTCCGTCGGCAATTTTTGCGCGTGTTGGTTTCTGTTTGCAGTGAAAGAAATCTGAGATGCTCCACCCCTGGCCGCTTTTCCTTGGCCTGCCCTGAGCCAAGGCGGGTGGCCCCCTTCTGCGCTGGGCAAAGGGAGTGTTGGGTTTTTCTTGTTGGCACAAAAAGGAATGTGGAATGCCCCACGTCTCGCGCTTTCGAAACTAACGGACCGTGAGACGATATCGCAAAAAGAGCTCAAGTCAAATAAGAAATTTCAGGTTTGACACCAATGAAACATTCTCAGTTAGGGGCACCGCGTTTACTCTGAACCGGAAGGAATGCCAACCAGCTTGGCCAGCGCCTGCCAATGCCTGGGATGCGGTCGATGTCGGCCCGAGCGG
>CAWDJF010000008.1:0-438540 GCA_963802575.1 Terriglobia bacterium
GCTGTTGACCCAGCACCGGATAGACGCCAGGCTTCGTGACCTCGCCCAGAACGCTTGCTCCTTGCGAGGCATATTCATCCACGAAAAGCGTGACGTGCGGATCTTTCAGGAAGCCCCCATCGGAGTAACGCTTCTCGATCAGGGTCTGGGCTTCTTCGAGAGTAAGTCCGCCGACATGGACGTAATCGATCAGGGGCAAATAGATGTCACCATTGCTGCCAACACGGGTCTTCGTGGACAGCTCCTGAACGTTATAAACGCTTAGTTCCACCAAATCTCCCACGCCCAGGTGCAGCGCGGCATTTCGCTCGGAGCCGTTTTCCGCTGTTTTGCTGGAATCCTCGCTTGATGGTTTTGCGGGCGCCGGTTGTTCGGCGGCGGGTTGCTGTTTCGCATCGGGAGTGGGTTGACCCGCGTCCTGATTTTCCTGCGCCGCGCCTGCGGCCAGGAGCATCGGAACACATGCGATCACTGCAAGCACGTGGCTACGTAGCAGTCTGGTCAACATGGATCGGTTAAACACCCCTGATTTGTTCGAGAAGCTAGAGTCTAGCACAGACCGTTTTCGCAAATTCTTCGTCCTTGCAAGGAATTAAGGTCCTCTTGCCGGCCGCCGTCCAAATTTGAGAATTTGCCAGTTAAGATTTCCACAGGGTGCCGAGAAAGAAAATAGATCGGCTTTCGTGGAACTGCTATAGTTTCTGTCATCGTTTCTCCGCAAAACCTTCTTTTGCCATACGTTGCTCGCGATTTTTTTAAGACGTACTTCGTTTCAAGGACCGCAGGAGTGATTCCTGCAAACCTTCTGTCTGGCCGAAGGAGAAGCAGTTGACACAGCTTTACCTGGGGATTTTCGCAGCGTCCTTGCTGCTGTCCTTCATTCTCACCAGGCATGTTCGAAACTGGGCGACCGCTCGCGGTTGGCTGGCGGCCCCAGCGGCAGATCGTCACTTGCATAGCACTCCCTTGCCGCGCCTCGGCGGTATCGCAATTTTCCTCGCCTTCATCATAAGTTTCGGATCTGCTCTGCTCGTCATCCGCTGGCACCCAACGCTGGGCGTCACGCTAGGATTCAAAACTCTGGCGACGATTCTGCTGCCTGCGTTCCTGGTGTTCTTGTTGGGCGTGTACGACGATCTGCGGGGCGTTGGCCCTTACTTCAAATTCACCGTGCAAGGAATTGCTGCAAGCCTCCTGTTTGCGGGAGGATTGCGCATTCTGGACTTGCCGGTATTGTTCGGTAATCGCCATTTTCCCTGGTTTGTGGGATTGCCGCTCACCATTTTGTGGGTGCTGGCGATTACCAACGCATTCAATCTGATCGACGGGCTTGACGGATTGGCTGCGGGTTCGGCTCTGTTCTCGACGCTGGTGGTATTCGTAGTCGCGCTGTTGAGCGGATCGGCGGTCGTCGCTCTGATGACCCTGGCCCTGGCGGGCGCGATTCTCGGATTCCTCCGCTTCAATTTCAATCCGGCCACCATCTTTCTGGGCGATTGCGGCAGTCTGTTCATCGGCTTCATGTTGAGCGCGCTGGCCCTGCTGGGCGCGCAAAAGGCTCCCACCATCATCGCCGTCGCGATTCCAGTCGTGTCTTTCGGTTTGCCGATTCTGGAGACAACGCTCTCGGTGATTCGGAGATTGATCAGCGGCCGTCCCGTTTTCACGGCGGATCGCGAGCATATCCACCACAAGTTGCTGCAACGGGGTATGTCACACCGGCAGGTGGTGATTGTGCTTTACGCGGTCTCCGCGTTGTTTGCCCTGCTCAGCCTGTTTCTATTGTGGCCGACAGGGAGCACGCTCGGTCTGGTTTTGGCGGTTCTGGGCACCGGCATCTGGCTAGGCGTCCAGCACCTAGGATATCTGGAGTTTGGAGAACTGCGCAGGGTTGCCCAGCGCACCATTGAACAGCGCCAGATTGTCATCAATAATCTCTCCGTCCGCAGAGCTACCGAAGAGTTGAAGGTCAGCAGCGATTGCGAGCAAGTCTGCCGAATTCTGATTGCGGCTTTCGGAAGCAACGACTTCGACGCGTTTGATCTCAACCTCAACGTCTTTCCGCAGGAGACACCTGAAGTCGAAGGCCTACAGGTAATCGCCGACCGTCCCGGAGGTCTGTACCACTTGTGCTGGCGAAAACCGGGGGTTCCGTTCGCGCGTGAAAAAGCAACCGCGTGGAGCTTAAATCTCGACCTCGTCACTGCCAACCACCGTCGTCGCGGTTCGTTGAGTCTCTACCGTCTTTACAGCACGCGCGATTTGCAACTGGATGTGAATCTGCTGACGTCAATGTTTCCCGGCGCGCTGGCAGACGCGCTGGATCGATCTCTGGCTCGTACCGTGCAGGTCGTCGCCCGACCCGAAGAAGACACGGGATTTGCCGCTGCGCAGGCCGGCTGACTCTCGCCTGTAGTCGTTGAAGCAAGTACAATCCCGCAGAGACTTTCTCCCAAAGCATGCATATTCTCCACGTCGTGGGTGCGCGTCCTAACTTCATGAAAGCGGCTCCGGTCTGGGCGGCGCTCGCGACTGCGCCGGACACCCGTCAGACCATGGTTCATACCGGACAGCACTACGACGTCAACATGTCGGACGTTTTCTTTCAGCAGTTGCGGATGCCGGCGCCAGACGTGAATCTCGGAGTCGGCTCCGGAACGCATGCGCGGCAGACGGCTGACATCATCGCGGGCTTCGAGCCTGTGATCGAGGAGCGCAAGCCAGATCTGGTGCTGGTATACGGTGACGTCAATTCGACGATGGCGGCTTCACTGGTGTGCTCGAAGCTGCGGATTCCCGTAGGGCATGTAGAAGCCGGCTTGCGATCCCGGGATCGCTCTATGCCTGAAGAGATCAATCGCCTGATCACCGACCAGCTTTCGGATTTGTTGTTTACGCCCTCCGCCGACGCGGATGAAAATCTGCAGCAGGAAGGAATTCCTGCCAGCAGGATTCATCGAGTGGGCAATGTGATGATCGATACGCTGGTGCGGATGCTGCCGGCATGCGGAGCGCACAAACCGGAGAACATGCCATCGAGATATGCGCTGGTGACGCTGCACCGTCCTTCGAATGTCGACGACTTGCCGTGGCTGCGCGCGTTGCTGTTGGCGCTCTCGGACTTGAACGAAAAGCTGGCGGTGGTATTCCCTGTGCATCCTCGCACCCGTCAGAGAATTCATGATCTCGGACTGCATGCGCTCGTCTTGCGCTTGTTGGATCCGCAGCCCTACCTTGCATTCCTGGCTCTGCAGCGCGACGCAACCGTCGTGATCACCGACTCAGGAGGGATGCAGGAAGAGACCAGCTTCCTTGGAGTCCCCTGCTTAACCATGCGTGAAAACACGGAACGCCCCATTACCGTGACGTTGGGGACGAACGTTCTCGTGGGACGCGATGCCGAGCGGATGCTTCAGGAAGTGAATCGAATCTTGACATCAGAGCGGAAGCCGCCTTCCGCCATTCCTCTGTGGGATGGTCACGCTGCTGAACGCATCGCGCAGTTCATTGTCCGGGCCGTTTGACCCGCATGGTTCCTTGTCGAACGTTATCCACAGGCTTGAACCATTGCCGTTACTTACTGCACGGTCCACTCCCATTTACCTTGCTACTTCTTTAAAGCCTGGCCGGAGGGAACGCACTAGATGGGTTGGGTCAAAGCGAGCGACATCAACTTCCTTTCTCTACAAACCGCCGTCTTCTGTGTTTCATGTGAATTGATCAGCGAGAACAATACTCCTGGTTGTCTCTCTTGTGGAAGTCAAGCGGTGCTTAGCCTCTCGCGGATTCTGGGCGGGTCGCTGAAGGGACAGCAGACCGCTCATCTGATTCAGGACGCCGAGCTAGACCGATTGGTGCGCGATTTGCTGCGCACTGTTCCCGCAGCGGTGGGGGCAGAGAACCGCGCGCCCGCGTCTTTCGGAGCGCTCGCGCCCAGCCGCCATCACGCTCGCAACGGCGGGCACGGTAGCGGGTCGACCGTGCAATTCGACCCCCATGAGATCGATCTGGAGCCTGCGATTCACGTGATCGCCGAGCGGGCGCAATCGCTAACCGGGGCGACTGGCGCGGCCATTGCTCTGCGAGCCGGTAATGAAATCGTCTGCCGCGCGCGCACCGGACGCACCGCTCCCGACCTCGGCGTGCGACTGCAGACCGATTCTGGCATCTCGGCGGATTGTGTCCGCACCGGGGAGGTTGTCCTGTGCAATGATGCGGAACGCAATCCCCTGGTCGATTTAGCAAGCTGCCGTCGTCTCGGCGTGCGCTCGATTCTCGCAGCGCCTTTGCGTCACTTCCGTCGCACTCTCGGAGTCTTTGAAGTCCTCTCCTCCTCTCCCTATGCCTTCGATGGCAAGGATGTGGCTACCATGCAACTACTGTCGGGCATGATGGTGGCGGCTATGTCACGCATATCGAGCATCCGTCCGGTCACCCAGGCGCAGTCCGCCTGACGACAATCTGATTTTAGAAACGTGGCTTGCTCTACTGCGGTAAGATGTATCTTCCGTTATGGAATCGCCTGCAGCCAAGCCTGCTGAAGCTGTTCCGGCGTGGACGCCGACGCTCGGCGAGCGCCGCAGCCGCGTGCGCCACAAGGTGCACGCTCCCGCTTACGCCAGCCTGAATACGAATTCCAGCGGGATGGTCCTGGACCTCAACGAAGTCATCGACATCAACGAAGAGGGAATGTCGATCCAGACTGCGTCGCCGCCAGAGCTGAACAGCAGCCTGAACCTCAGCCTCGATCTTTCGGAAACAAAATCATTCATTCATACCACCGGGCAGGTGGTGTGGTCCGATCGATCAGGGCGCGCGGGCATTCGCTTTCCCAACATGCCGTTCGCTTCCATCCGGCAGTTGCGGGAGTGGCTTTTTCTCAATGCGCTGACGGCGTGTTCGAATCACTTCGCGGTGCAAGGGCTGCACCTACGCCCAGAGCCAACGCAAACAGTTGCTCCGGCTTCGGCGGTCGCCGAGAATCCGCAAGCACCCCTAGGGCCCGACTACACTGAGATGCTCGGCGCGTTGGCCGCTGTTCAGCGCGAGGCGGAATCGTTTGGTCCCAATCTCGGTGCGGTTTTGCGACTGATTGCAGACCGCGCCCAGGCCTTTACGCGGGCCACTGGTGCCGCAATCGCTTTGCAACAGGATGACGAGATGATATGCCGTGCTTCTGCTGGAGATGCTCCTCCGGTCGGAGCAAGACTGCAAGTCGGATCGGGCTTTTCCGGCGAATGCGTTAAATTGGGGCGGCTGCTGCGATGTGATGATTCCGAAACCGATCCCCTGGTCGATCGGGAAAGCTGTCGCCTACTGGGCATTCGATCGATGATTGCGATTCCTATCCGCGCCAACGGCGGCGTCACGGGCTTGCTGGAAGTTTTCTCGCCGACGCCCAAGGCTTTTAGTGACAACGACAACATTGTGGTGCGCCGGCTTGCCGAGACGACGGCGAGCGCGGTGAGACGCACGTCCTCGGTATCCGAGCAAGCGGCGGAAAATCCCGTTTCAGAAAAGAATTTGTTCGCCGAAGCAGAACCCGGATTCGGATTGCGCTCTCCTTCGTTTCGCCGAATTCTAGTCGGAGTGTTCGTCCTCGTGGTCGCTGTTGTGCTTGTCTTGGTGCTCTGGCCTCGACTGAGAGGCGCCACCGATCCACGTAAGGTGCAATCGGCGCCGCCAAGAGCTCAAGCGATTGCCAGACCGGGTGGCGACTCCGTGGGATCGTCGGATTTCGACGGCATGCGGAAGTTGGCCGAGCAAGGCGATCCCGCAGCCGAATTTGCCATGGGAGCACACTACGTCACCGGAGAAGACGTGGCGCAGGATTATCCCCAGGCGGTGCGCTGGTTTTCGTTGGCGGCCGATCACGGTCATGTCACCGCCCAAAGCACGCTGGGCGCGTATTACGGAATCGGACGCGGTGTGCAACAGGATTACTCCAAAGCCTACTTCTGGTCGATTCTCGCGCAGGCTGGCGGCGACGAAGCCAGCAAGTACAGAATCCCTTTGCTGGTTTCGCACCTGAGCCGGCCCCAGATCGTGGCTATCCAGCAGCAAGCCAACAATTGGCTGAAAGAGCACCAGATGGCCAGCAGCAAGCCCTCTCCCGAGCGCTAATCCTCTCCAGTCAGGTCTAGAATAGAGCTAGCTGCGAGGTGTTCTGTGTCTTCCCTTCGCGATCTTCTGAGCCAGCACGTGCGCGAGGGAGACCTCTACCAAAAACTTGATCGCGACCGCGTTCGTTGTTATGCCTGCGGGCACTGCTGTCCGATTTCAGAAGGGCAGCTTGGGGTTTGTAAAGTGCGCTTCAATCATGGAGGGAAGCTCTATGTGCCCTGGGGATATGTCGGCGGAGTGCAATGCGATCCCATCGAAAAGAAGCCATTCTTCCACGCGTATCCCGGCGCGCTGGCTTACAGCTTTGGCATGTTGGGATGCGATCTGCACTGCTCATATTGTCAGAATTGGGTGACGTCGCAAGCTCTGCGCGATCCTGAGGCGATCTCGGCACCGCTCGCGGCTTCGCCCGAAGAACTCGTAGAGGACGCTCTGCGGCAAGGAGCGAAAGTTCTGGTCAGCACCTATAACGAGCCGCTGATCACCAGCGAGTGGGCGGTGGCCGTGTTCAAAGAAGCCAAGGCCGCAGGATTGATGACAGGCTTCGTCTCGAACGGAAACGGAACGCCGGAAGTTTTGGAGTATTTGCGCCCATGGATCGACCTGTACAAGGTGGATTTGAAGAGCTTCGATGACCGCCACTACCACGAACTCGGCGGGCGCATCGGGCCCATCCTTGAAACCGTTCGCGCTCTGCACAAGATGGGAGTCTGGCTCGAAATCGTGACTCTGCTTATTCCAGGATTCAACGATTCCGAAAAAGAGCTTCGTGCCCTGACCGAATTTATTGCCGGCGTTTCGTGCGATATCCCGTGGCACGTAACCGCCTTTCACAAAGACTACAAAATGGGCGATCCCGCCGACACGCGGCCGGAAGACTTGCTGCGAGCCGCGAAAATTGGCAGGGAGGCGGGGCTCCGCTATATCTATGCGGGAAATCTTCCGGGCCAAGTGGGCGATCTCGAGGACACCCATTGCCACAGTTGTGGCCAGCTTCTGATACGTCGTATTGGCTATCTGATTCGGGATTACAGAGTTACCCGTGACGGCAAGTGCAGCGCGTGTGCGATCCCGCTTCCTGGCCGGTGGGCGGAAAAATTCGGCGGCCAAATCGCCGACCATCCTTTCTTTCCACAGCGAGCCTCGCGTTTGGTTACAATCCACAGCTAGCAATAAAAACCTAATTCATGCGGAAAGCCTGGATCTTCTTTATTTCGGCGTGTGTGCTTTTTTCGGTCGCGTGTTCGCCGCGCGACTTTCTCACGCGACGCCTTGCGGCGACGCTGATTGCCGGTGCCGACAGCTTCAAAACTACGCAGGAGTTCTGGTTGCGCACGGGCGTGATCTCGAATAAAGATTATTCGTCGCCCGACTACCTGGTTCTGCAACGCCACGGCTGGATCACCGGCGCCAGCGTTCCGTGTGCGGCGGAAGCTGTGCCCAAGCCAGTGCCCGGTGCCCTTCGCACGCCAGCCAACGCTGCTGAGCCTTGCTGGGACGTGGCCCTGACTCCAATCGGCATCGAGACTTTTCGCGGACTGATTCCCAACAACGCCGCGCCGTCTCGCTACTTCAGCGTGCCCGCAGCCAAGCGGGAACTCACTGGGATTACCGGAATCAGCAAAGACGGCAATTTCGCCGACGTCGATTTCTCGTGGAAATGGGTGCCGCTCAATGAAGTCGGAGCCGCGCTTTACACGGCTGCGATCGAATACAACTCGACCGCCGCTTTCCGCCACTATGACGACGGATGGCGAGTCACGGAAGGTTCGGCGCCCAGAAACAATCAGACGTTAGACGACGCCTTGAAGAATGCAGTCCCGGCACAGTAGTCCGCGTCCGGCAAGAGCTATTCGGAGGTTGCATGACCCGCTACCGCTATGTGCTCCTCGTCGTTGCTCTCGGCCTTTCCTGCGCCGCTCAGAACCAGCCGGATCCTCGCGTCGCTCCAGGCTTCGAACGGATTCAAGCGTCCGATCTGCGCGCCGACCTCACCTTCCTGTCTTCCGACGCACTGGAAGGCCGCATGTCTCTGGATCGTGGCTCCGAGGTCGCGATTCAATTCATTGCCGCCGAGTACGCCAAGGCAGGATTGAAACCCCTGGCCGGTGATTCCTACCTGCAGCCGATTGAATTGATTCGCTTTCTTCCCGATCCCAAGCAGACCAGCCTGAAGGTGCGCCGCGGCGGCAAAGAGCAGGGCTACACGTTCATGGCCGATTTCTACGGCTTCTTTCCACATGACGTCTCCGTGAGTGCGCCGGTCGTGTTTGCGGGATACGGAATTACGGCGCCCGAGTTTGCCTACGACGACTATGCGAATCTAGACGTGAAGGGCAAGATTGTTCTGGTCTTCGATCATGAGCCGCAGGAAAACGATCCGAACTCGATCTTCAATGGCCTGGGCAACACGCGACACGCCAATGCACGTCTGAAGGCCCTGAACGCGCAGCGCCATGGCGCGGTCGGCATTTTGATCGCCAGCGAGCCGAATCGAAAACATCCGTCGAATATCGAACGCTTGTCCCGTATCCCTGGAATCGTGGAGCGCATCACGCACGTGCCGTCTCAAGCATTGGCAGATAGCGAAGTCAACATTCCTTCATTCAACATTAGCGATCCTGTCGCCGAAAGCCTGCTCGCCGCTTCTAAAAAGAAGGGAAGCGACCTGCAATCGAGCATCGACGCGAGCCTGAAGCCGACTTCCATGCCTCTTCCCGATACCGAAGTTCAGATGGAAGTCCTGAACTCGGAAATGCAACGTGGGATGACCGCCAACGTTGCCGGCATGATCGAGGGAAGCGATCCTAAGCTTAAGAGCGAAACCATTATCCTCAGCGCGCATTACGATCACGACGGCATGCGCAACGGACAGATCTTCCATGGGGCCGACGATAACGGCTCGGGTACCGTGGGCGTGATCGAGTTGGCCCGGGCCTTTGCGATGAATCCCGCCAAGCCGAAGCGTTCGATCATGTTTATCGTTTTTGCTGCTGAGGAGCGTGGCCTGCTGGGTTCCTACTATTACGCCGCCCATCCGCTGCGCCCGCTCGAAACCACGCGCGCTGTCATCAACTTTGACATGATCGGCCGTAACGAGACTCCCAGCACGCAGACTGAAGGTCTGATAAAGATTGGCTCTGATACCTCAAACGAGTTGAATCTGATCGGCACCGTTAACAGTCCCGACTATCGCAAGGTGGTGGAGCAGCAAGATGAGGTTGTTGGCCTTCACCTGAACTACAAGTGGGATGACGACGCCGCGCTCAACGTTTTTCAGCGCAGCGATCAGTTTCCCTTCGCGCTGCACGATATTCCCGCGATCTGGTGGTTCACCGGTTTTCATCCGGACTATCATCAGCCTAGCGATACGGTGGAGAAGATCAACTTCGTGAAGATGGAGAAAATCGTACGCCTGGCCTATCTTTCAGCGTGGGCGTTCGCCGACGAGCCTACGGCGCCGCATTTTCTTGCGGTCAACAAGAAAAAGTAAAGGGAGCGAACTCTTGATCAATCCGAAGCGCCTAGCTGTTTTCGCTGCGCTGCTTTTTAGTTTTGTGCCTTTGCTGCACGCCGATGCACTGGATGACCTCGCCCGCGACTTCTGGTCGTGGCGCGCCACGGAGCAGCCTGTGTCGGACGATGATATTCCGCGTTTGGAGCGGCCTGCGAATTGGGTCCCTGATTGGTCCCCGGCGGCGATGGCGAGTTATCAAAAGCAACTGGAAGCATTCGAGGCGCGTTGGAAAAAGATAGACCCATCGACATGGCCGGTGGCTCACCAAGTCGACTATCGGCTGATGGGATCCGCTCTGGCAAGAGTTCGCTGGGAACTGGATGTCACCAGGTTCTGGCAGCGCAATCCGGTTTTCTATTTCGACCAGACGGTCGGAGCCTACTTTCATTTGCTGTTGCCTCCTCCGCCGTTCGACGCCGCGCGATCTCAGCAGATCGTCGCTACTCTGGCTTCTATTCCCGCCACGATCGGCTACGCGGAGAAGAATCTGACGGACCCCGTGGCTCCCTTCGCTCACTTGGCGCTCAATTCGCTCGATGATATCCGTCCGCGCATGTTGAAGTCGGTCAGCGAACTTAAGCCTCTGCTGGATGCAAACGCCTCCAGCAGCATCGATGCCGACGCGGAGGAGGCCGTCGCCGCTCTCGAAGCCTATCGCGATTGGCTGACACGAAAGTTGCCATCCATGGGCCAGGAGAGCGCAGTCGGCCGGGAGAATTACATTTTCTTCCTGAAGAACGTCGCTCTGCTTCCGTACACGCCCGAGCAGTTGCAGGCCATGGGACGCCAGGAGTGGGCGCGAGCAGTGGCGTCGCAGGTTTACGAAGAGCGTCACAATCTCGGCGTACCGGAACTAGTGATCTTCAGAGATCAGGCCGAGCAGATTGCCCGCGGACAGAAAGATGAATTGGCAATCCGCCGTTTTCTCGAAGAGAAAGAGATACTCACCGTTCCTGCATGGGTGCAGCATTATCGTTTTGAGCCTATGCCAGCGTATCTTGCGCCGCTCGAAGGCGCAGGAGAAGCGGACGACTTTACCGGCCCGAGCCGGCTCAAGCAGAACTGCGTTCGCTACATCGATCCTCCGAGTCCGAAGCTCGGCTATTTTGCTCTGGCCACGGCGAAAGATACGCGGCCTGACATGGTCCACGAGGGTGTGCCGGGACACTACTTTCAACTCGCTCTTTCGTGGGCGCATCCCGATCCAATTCGGCGTCATTACTACGACTCTGGCGCAAATGAGGGGCTGGGATTCTACGCCGAAGAAATGATGATGACCGCAGGCTTGTTCGATCACAGCCCGCGCACCCGGGAGATTATCTGGAACTTCATGCGTCTGAGGGCACTGCGGGTCGAAGTCGATGTCCGGCTGGCGCTGGGCGAATTCACCATCGATCAGGGCGCCGCCTATCTGCAGAAAGCAGTCCCCATGGATCCCAAGACGGCTCATGCGGAAGCTGCCCTATTCGCGTCAACCCCCGGACAAGCCATTTCCTATGAGATCGGCAAACTGCAAATCTACAAATTTCTCGCCGATGCGCGCATTCAGAAAGGTGATGCATTCAGCTTGCGTAGTTTCCACGATTTTCTCTGGTTGAACGGCAACGTCCCTATCGCCTTGCAGCGCTGGGAATATCTGGGTGCGAAAGATGAGGTGGACGCTGCGGATCGCTTGCACTGAGCATGACCCAGAGTCGCAACCCGCGCCACTTACGAATTGCGCTCGTTGCTCGCCACGTGTATATCTCATCTTTACCCTATGAGGCCCTTAATCTCCCGGCTCCTTTCCCTGGTCGCAATTCTGGTCACACTTCCCGCACTGGCCGCTGACAAACCCAAAATTACACTCGACGAATTCTTCAACTCAGTGAGCTTTGACAGCGTCAGCCTTTCTCCCGATGGCAACTCCATTCTGATTGCCACCACGCGCGCTGATTGGGACGAGAACATCTTTCGAGAAGAAGTCTGGCTTTATCGCGACGACGGGCATGGCGGAACTCTGGTGCAGCTCACGCAATCGGGCCGCGACAGTTCTCCACAGTTTTCGCCTGACGGCCGCTGGATCGCGTTTCTCTCGGAGCGAAAAACGGCAAACGGCAAAGAAGGCGAATCCGGAGAGTCGAAGAACAAGGAAGACGAGATCCAGCAGCTGTATGTGATCCCGGTGAGCGGCGGAGAATCGTTTCCTGCGACCGCTGGCGCGTTGAAGGTGCATTCCTTCGCCTGGTCGGCGGATTCGCGTACGCTCTACTACGCCACCCGCGTGCCGCAGTCGAAAGAGCAGAAAGACGCTTATAAGAAAGAGTGGAAAGACGTCGAGCAATATCGTGTGGCCGAACGCGGAGATGCAATTTTCAGTATCGATTTGGCTGGCGCGATCGCACGCCGGGCCTCAGTCGGCAGCAAACCTGCGGACGATCCCGATGACGTGCCTGACGCGACGCCGGGTTCGAAAGAGATATCCCGTACGCCGTTTCGTGTGCAGCAGATGGCCGCTTCACTTGATGGCAGCCGCTTAGCGTTCGTCACCGAATCTGTCTCGGAGCGCCAGGAGAAGATTGACGAGTTCGAAATCTATTCGGTCGACTTGAAGAACGTGTCATCGCCAGTACTTCCGAAGCAGCTCACGCATAACGAAGCTGTCGAGCAGTCGATCGCCTGGGCAAAAGACAATAAGCACGTGTTCTTTCAGGTGGACGTCGGCTCGGTGGAGGGGAAGTACAAAGACACGCAAACGCGGCTCTACTGGGTCGATGCCGATACGACGGAAGTACAGCGCTGGGCCGCAGACTTCGGAGGCGCGGTCACTCACTATACGGTCGCGCAAGACGGTAGCGCCATCGCCAACGGCCGTCTGGGGACAGAGGTTCAGCTGTACTCGCAGGCCAAACCCGCTGCTACATTTTCAAAGCAATCAGGATGGGTCGGAACCTACGACTTGATTGCGACGGCTACCCACTCTCCGCGCGTGGCCTTCGTGCACTCGACTCTCGAAAAGCCGACCGAAGTTTATGTTGCGGACAGTCTCGATAAGATTCAAGACGCGCGTCCTATTACTTCGTTCAACAAACTATTCACCGAACGTGAACTGCCCAAAGGTAAGCCCTATCGCTGGACTGCCGACGATGGCACGACTGTCGAAGGCATGCTGATGTATCCGCCGGGGAAGTTTGAAGCGAAGAATCTTCCGATGTTTGTCTTCATTCATGGAGGTCCCGCCGACGCCGACGGCAATCATTTCGAAGCCGACTGGTATCAATGGGACCGCCTCGCCGCGAGCCAGGGATGGCTCGTCTTCGAACCGAACTACCGCGGCTCAAGCGGCTATGGCGACAAGTTTCTGATGGGGATCGTTCCAGAAATCGTTTCGCGTCCCGGCAAAGACATTCTCGAAGGCGTCGATGCGCTGGTGAAAGACGGCATCGCCGATCCCAATCAACTGGCGGTCGGCGGATACAGCTACGGCGGCTACATGACCAACTGGCTGATCACCCAGACCACTCGCTTCAAGGCCGCTGTCACGGGCGCGGGAGCGGTCGAGCACGTCGCCAACTGGGGCAACGACGATACCACTTTCGATGACGCGTATTTTCTCGGCGGACTTCCATGGGATCAGGCGCAACGCTATCACGACGAAGCCGCCATGTTTCAGATGAACAAAGTGAAGACGCCGACGCACATTGTTGCCGGAGGAGATGACATCCGCGTGGCGGTCGCCGAGGATTATCTGCTCGATCACGCGCTGCACAGTCTAGGCGTGCCCAGCACGCTGCTGATCTTTCCCGGCGAAGGGCACTCGCTCGACGACAATCCCTGGCATGGAAAAATTAAAGTGCGGGAAGAGTTGAAGTGGCTGCAGAAGTATGGAGGAGTGGGGAACTGAATTTTTGGAAGGGCACGGCTTCAAGCCGTGCCGCTGTTGTGCAAGAGAATTCGGACTTTAGCTCCTGCGGGACGTCCGCGAGCATCCTATTTGCCCGCGGTCTTTCCCGTATTGCTGGCGATCTTGTCTTTGCGCGGGCTATCCACGTAGGCTGCGATCCCTTTGTAGAGAGCCTCAGCAATCCCTTGCCGGTAGGTTGCATCCTGCAGGTTGGTCTCGTCGGCGGGGCTGCTGACGAACGAAACTTCCGCAAGCACCGCCGGCATCGAGGTTCCGGTCAGCACAACGTAAGAAGCTTCTTTCACGCCGCGGTTGCGGATGCCAGGGCTCTTCGCCGCCAGCGCGCCGTAAAGCGCGTGCTGGATGTCGGCCGCAATCTTTTTCGACTCGTGGACTTTGTCGCGAATATCGACCTTTGCGAAGCTGACCGATTGAAGTTTTGGAGCCTCTTCGTGCTGATAAGCATGTACCGAAGAGAAAGTGTTTGTGTAGTACGTCTCGACTCCACGCGCGGAAGCCAAAGAACTGTTGTTGGCATGAATCGAGACGAAAAGGTCTGCCTGCGCCTGGTTGGCGATTTCAGCGCGCTTCTCGAGGGCGATGTAATTGTCGTCCTTGCGGGTGTAGATCACTTCAGCGCCCATGCGTTTTTCGATCAAGCTGCCCAAACGTTCGACGACGTCTAGTACCAGATCTTTTTCCAGGAGTCCCTGCCGGCCTACGGTGCCGAGATCCCATCCGCCGTGTCCGGCATCGAGCACGATGCGCAGACCCGCGCCAGCGGCGGGAGTTGGAGCCACGGTGGTGGGAGCTTTGGCGATTTCTTCTTGGGGCTGTACTTGCGCAGGACTGAACAGATCAATCTTCGCGCGCGGCTGCACTTTCGATCCTGCTGCGCGGACCTCGACGACAAGACGGTAAGGATTCGATTCCATACTGACAGAGAAATTCGATCCACCTTTGGTATCGAGGACGATGCGGGTAACGCCTGACATCGGCTGCGCAATGCGAATACGGCTTAGATAGGGATCGCCCACATCGATGGTTTTGCCCGCGAGTCCCGCCGCGAGCGCCGTGTCGTGCAGATCGAAGTAGATGCGTTCAGGATTGCCCAGCCGGTGAGCCTCGTATTGCACTTGATCTTGCAGGTCGATCACGACCGTACTCGAATCGGCAGCCGACCAGTGGCGAATTCCAGTCACGCGAGGAAGGACGGAAAGCTTTTGTTCATCCGTATTCGGCGCACCAGGAGTTTCAACCGGAACGGGATCAGCCGACTCTGTGTCTTCTTCCTGAGAAGACGCGGGCCGGCTAACGGCGGGTGCTTGGACGGGAGTAGCTACGGCCTGGACAGGCACGGCGACGGCCGTGCGTACCTGCCTGCTGAACTTCCACCAGATCCCGCCTCCGAAAACAGTTCCCAATAGAAGCACGACGAGAACGACCATCAATCCCGGGCGCGACCCATCTTCGTTAGACAGGGGAACTGCCAAGGGATCCAAGGCCGGCGGCAGAGTTTCCGTTTGGGAGTCAGTCTCATCTTCAACGAGTGGTTCCCTGGCCTCAACTGCACGAACGGGAACCGCAGGTACGGCCCGCTTGCTAACCTGCCGTGAAATCTCCGCCAGGCGATCTTCTTCTTCTGGCCGAAGCGCCGCCAGAATCAATTCCGCCAGCAGATTCAAGCTGCGAACGTCGCTGTCGTTGAATCCGAAGGCGTCGTAAGAAAAAGCCTCCACCAATCCGATCACGCAATTCTGTCCCGCGAGCGGTACCGCCACCATGGAACGCGCGCCCAGCAGAAGGGCCGCCTGCAGATTTACGCGAGGATCGTGCTCGGCGTCGTCGCAGCGAATCACCTGTCCAGAACGAAAACAAGCTCCCGAAAAGCCGGAGTTCGGATCGAGTCGCGCGCCGGCATCGGGGGCGATGGCTCCCGCCGAGCCGCGGCAGACAATTTCGTTTTCTTCGGCGAGTGCGACGGCCACCCCGTCGGCGCCGGTAATTGCCAGCGCTCGCTCCGCAACCAGTTGCAGAACCTCATCGAGCACGAAGCGCTCGACCTCCCAGGTCTCAGCCACAGAAGGCTGACCGCCGCCATGGGCGCGCCTTTGGCGAATCTGCTCATGGAGTGCAGAAAAGGCGAGAAGGGCTTGCAGAGCTTCGTGACTGGAGCCTGGTTCATTTGATCGCGCGTCTGCTGGAAGAGCTTCGGTTAGCTCTCTGGTTAACTCCAGCGGCGGATTGGAAGGGTTCGCACTCATCGGGCACGAACAGTAATTTCCATGGTCATGTTCCAGGTTATCTCGCCATTGGGGAAGTGCTTGCCAATGTACCACTTGGCGCATCCCGGAGAGATTTCCTAGGACTCGTCAAAGCTGTTCTCGGACGGTACCCTTACGTTACAGGGCCTGATCGCAAGCCGCAATGTCTCGCGGCGCACGAAGGTGGGAGTTGATAGTTGCTCTTTAGTAAGCCACTGACCGCTAAAGGCAAGGGGTAGCAGATTCGGGCCATTGCCACTTGTGGGTCTTGAGCTTATGCTCAAATCAGAGTTGTTAGAGGTATCCCAGGTGGATGAGAAGAAGAAGTCTCGGTGGAAGTGGCCGCTCGGCCTGATGGCGACGGGGTTGGCTGGAGCGGCGGTCGTGGTTTTCCGCGGCTGCTGGCACCGCAAAATGAGCTGGCCAGTGCGAGCCCAAGGCTATTCTTATCAAGTGTGTACGGGCTGCGGCATTAAACGTTTGTTTGACGAGGAAGTCTTCCGGGCCTACGGTCCTTATAGCTACGACCTCGGCCACTTGATCGAATGGGACCGTGCTCAGCAACCTCCGCCCCAACCCGCGCCATCTCACCAACATCGGTCAGCCTCGTAGGCCGAACCAGCGCGGTTAATCAGTTCTCGCCGCGACCGGGCTAAGATTCAGAGTATGGAAGTCTCTGCGGCCGCATCTTCGTCCCCTGAAGTACTGGCCGATGAGCCGCGCCCACGCCGTCGTTATTACCGCCAAAAAGTTCAGAACCTGGCATACGTGCGGCTCGATCAAGCCAACGGCGGGATCATCCGTGACTTGAGCGAATCGGGGATTGCTATCCAGGCAGTCGCGCCCTTACGGGTCAATCAGGAAGTTTCGCTGCGCTTCGAGCTGTTGAACCCGCGCGCCCGCGTCGAGGCCCGAGGAAGAGTGGCGTGGGCCGATCCGCTCGGCCAGGCCGGCATGGAGTTCCTCGACATCGCCGAGCGGTCCCGCCACATGTTGAAAGACTGGATCTTCACTCAACTGATGGCCACCGCGCAGCACGCCGAACGTGCCGAGTCGATATTCATTCATCAAAAGGGAACTGAAAGCGCAACGGAATTGACTTTCTCCGACGAAGCCCGCCCTGCAATTGCGTTGCAGCCAGACGAGGAGGATTCTCAGGCCTCCGTGCAAGTTCTGGGATCGCCCTTCAGAATATCGGCGCGAGGTATCAGCCGCATGGTCGATAGTCTGGTTCTGCTTTGCGCAGTTTTGCTGTTTGCCATTATTTCGCTGGGAATGACGAACCTGTTTCCCACGTGGCCACTGGCGATTGCCCTTGCCGTGGGCATTACCAGTATGTTCGCGGCGGTGTATTGGTATCTGTTTGCAGTTTGCGTGGGAATGACGCCGGGCGAGCACTTGGCCCGCGTCGCTTACGGAAACGTAGGTGGCGCCGAGGAAGATGAGCTGCCGCGCTTCCGCTAGAACTAGCTGGTGAAGTATTCCCGCTCAAGCCAAAGCTGCAGATCGCGTTTCGTGCGCCTGCTGATCTGAACGAAACGGATTCCAGCGTTGCCTTGCTTGTCCGTCCAGGCTACTCTCCCCATCGCCTTCACCGAGAGATCGGTTCCCGGCAATGAGAAATTCAAACGAACCGGACCTGCGGGAAGCGAGTCTGCACTCTGAATTCCCAAGCCGCCCTGGCTAAGATTGGTGACGTGCGCCTCGACGTGCGATTTCCTGCCCGAGCCGAGCGAGATAGGAATATCGAGGCTGTGACGGTGATAGCGCAGACGCCCATCGAGAATCATGTTGCGTGCCGCAGATAACGTGTGTACGGCTTGTTCGACGGAAATGGGCTTCTCGAAGACGAAGGTTGCGCCAGTTGACTCAAGCGCGTTGCGGCCGCCCGAGCCACTCACAATCACCAGAGGGACAACGTTCTGAATCGGTTCGCTGCGCAGGTTGCGAAGAAAGTTTGAGGCACCGTTCAGATCGCAATCAACAATCAGAGCGTCGACTTTGGATTTTGCCAGCTTGGCATGTGCCCGCTCGGGCTCCGATTCGATCTCAACTCCGATATGCAGACCACCCAGAATGCATTCCAGTACGCCAACTTCCTGCCAATCGCGCGAGACCACCATCGAAGAAAGTGTCATGAATCCAATGTAGTCCGGGGCGTAACTGGTCCCTAGATCACCAAGGTAATGGGGCGGCTTCAGGCGTCAGGCGTCGGGCTTCAGGCGTCGGGCGTCGGGCGTCGGGCGTCAGGCGTCGGGCGTCGGGCGTCGGGCGTCGGGCGTCGGGCGTCGGGCGTCGGGCGTCGGGAAGACAGATGCCGATCACAGTCCGCTAGTTGTGTTGACGTAGTGCAGAAGCCAATGTCGATGAGTGTGCCCGCAACCTGCGTCGCCGACAAGAAGGCCAAATGCGAAGCCTGAAGCCTGAAGCCTAAAGCCCGCCTTATACCACTCAATCGTCCGCCGGAGCCCCTCTTCGAAATCGACCTGGGGCTTGTATCCAAAGGCTCTTTCCGCCGGAGAAACATCGGCGAGCGAGTGCTTGATATCACCAGTGCGTTCCTCGGCATATTTCACATTGCCGGAGAACGCCATGATTTTCTTCAACGCTTGAAACGTCTCAGTTAGCGTAACCCTTCGCCCGGTCGCGACGTTAAAGACGCGCCCGGCAACGTTGGCTGCGGGAGCCTTGCATGCCAGCAGATTGGCATCGACTGCATTATCGATATAGGTGAAGTCGCGGCTCTGCTCTCCATCGCCAAAAATCGTGGGCTGCTCTCCGCGCAGCATGGTGGTTATGAACTTGGCGAGGACGCCGGAATACGGAGAAGTCGGATCCTGCCGCGGGCCAAAGATGTTGAAGTAGCGCAGGCAGACCGTTTCCAGCCCGTAGCAGCGGTAGAACGAAATCATGTAGTACTCGCTGGCCAACTTAGCCACGGCGTAGGGCGAGATGGGGTTCGGAGGCATCTCCTCCTTCTTGGGCAACGTCGGGGTGTCGCCATAAGCCGACGAGGAGGCCGCGTACACCACCCGCTTCACCTTGGCGTCACGCGCCGCCACCAGCACGTTCACCGTGCCGTCGATATTGGCGCGATTGCTGCCCAGCGGATCGAGCACTGACTTGGGCACCGAGGGAATTGCCGCCTCATGAAACACATAATCGACGCCTTCGCAGGCGCTATGCATCGCGTCCAGATCGAGGATGTCGGCTTGTCGAAAATCGATGCGATCCGCAATTTCCTCGACATTCTTTCGGTTGCCGGTGGCAAGATTATCGACCCCTCGCACCTGATCTCCCTGCGCGAGAATTCGCCTCGCGATCGTCGAACCGATGAAGCCCGCAATTCCAGTAATCAGATATTTCGCCATAGGTCTTTCATGATAGCGGAAGGCTCGAAAACACGGCAGGCGTTAGGAGGCGCGAAAGTAACCTGAAGGGAGAGCTTCAGCCGATAATCAAGACGATCACTAGCGTCGCGCAGGGCTGGCCAGGATTGAAATTTGTGGTGACGGTCTGGTTGAGGGGAAATTGGCTGATCTGGTTCCCGCAGAAGTTCATGCTGGAAGAGAGGCCGTCCTGAAAGAATGTCACGAACGTTACTTCCACAAACGTTCCACCGGAGACGACGCTATTCACCTCAACAAAACTGACGGTGCCGGTAATGCTCGACTGCCTCGGCTGAAAGCCTCCCCCGACAAACACTTTTCCACAGCTGGCGCAGAGGCATGTCAGGCAGACCGCGAGAAAAACCGCAAGGAGGCGTTTCATGAGCCACCTCCGAAAGATGGAGCCAAGTTTACACTAATCGGGGTGAAAGAGGATCAGCGCCCGCCGTACTTCTCGACCAACTCCACAAATTGCTCGCGAGTCAGGGTGTGGTGCTCCTGGAAGAAGGCCGCCACCGCTTTCAGGGCACTCCGCGGGTCGGCAACGCTCGAGATCTCGGAAGATGCTTGCGCCGGCTTTGCGTCTGGTTGGTATGCGGGCCCCGTGATGCCGCTCGCCAACCGGATCAGAAGCTCTTCGAACTGGGCTTTGTCGTCCTCAGCCACTTCGGTGAAGGCAATCCCCATCCCTAAGAACGGGTAGGAGACGCGCACGACTCCCTTGACGCGTACTCGGATGCCCGTCACTTCGATGGTCATGCTGAGCGGGGTGTCGACTGGGGAAGTGGCTTGCATCTCGACGTAGCATCCGCTCCGGCTCAGGTCGGTCACGGTCGCCCAGGTGCGGACCGTGCTGCCTTCGCTGCGGAATTCCGCGCTGCCTTCGCATTTGTAACGGGGATTGCGGCGTTTATCTCCGGGATACGCCTGCGGCGCTGCAGCGGCGGCGCCTTCGTTAGTGCGTTTCAGCGCGCGAAAATATTCCACGTTGCCGGTGTCGTGGCTGCCGCCGACCTCGCGCGTGTCATTCCAACGGTCCATGCAGGGTCTCTGCGATCCCCAGGAGAGAGCGCAGCACTCCTACTCTGATCCTACGGTCGAAGTCGGCGGGTTCTGAAGCAGAGGAAGGCGTGTCCCCGGTTACGGATGGCTGATCATTTCCCGCAAAGGGAACCGTCCCTATGTGGTTTTCATGCTGCCTCGAATTTCTTGCCACAGTTCGTTTTTCCCGGCTCCCGTTCGCGCCGAGAAGGGCAGCACCCGGCTCTCGGAGAATGCCTGGGTAAAGGTGCGCAGCGCGTTCTGCAACTGATTGCCGCCGAGGCGATCGCTCTTGGTGGCGATAATCAGGAAGTTGCGCCCACTGGTCTTTAGAAATTCGACCAGTTGCTCATCGCTTGCCTGCGGCGGGACACTCGCATCGACCAGAGCGAGGCACAAAGACAGGTTCGGACGGTCTTTCAAATACGGCTCAATAAATTCCGGCCAGCGCGCCGACACTTCGCGGGAAATCTTGGCAAATCCGTAGCCCGGCAGATCGGTAAAGATCAGTTCCGGCTGTGGCTTTCCCGGCCACCGAACTTCGAAAAAATTGATGCTGCGGGTACGCCCGGGCGTAGAACTGGTCTTCGCAATCTTGGTGCCGAGAAGGGAGTTGATGACGCTTGATTTGCCGACGTTCGAGCGGCCGAGAAACGCGACTTCCGGCAAGGCGGGAGCAGGGAAGTGGCTGACATCGCTCGCTGACATCAGGAACCGCGCCAGAACTCTCATACGGTAGTTTGCAGGTTTCTCGCGGCCCTTGCAAGCGGAGTAGCGCTAGAGGCCGAGAGGACGCTTGTGATCGACGTCTTCTTCCTTGATGGGTTTATGCTTGTTCCACATATAAAGAATGCCCGCGACCACGACTCCGATTGCCACGCTGATCAGGAAGAACCAACGATAAGCGGGTAGCATGACGAGGAGGGTTCCGACGATCGCCACCGCGACCAGCAGGGCCCCGGCCCCGCGCAGAAATCCGCGGCTTTCCCCCGGTTCTGGCATCGTTTCCTCAGTACCTCACGCTTCCATTCTAAAACCGTTCCATCTGCTTTCGTAAAGTGAGTGAAGTCCTTGAAAGTTGAGTAGAGACAACAAAGCCCTATTTCCCACATGAGAAATAGGGCTGGTCGGTTTAGGGCGTTCTAGTGAGGGGACAAACTCCCGGCAAACATGTCTTCGTGAACTGCGCCGGGATTGCGTGAGTCGGTCCAGGAGAAGCGGAACACCCCGAGGCTATCGACCGAGCTGCCGGCGTAGTCGCCGTACTGGTTGCCGAAGTCCGAGCCGTTCACGGTCTCGTCCGATTGCGCGGTGGTGATCAGCTTGTTCTTCTTCCAAGTGACGCCGCCGTCGGTCGACGCGGTGAACACCCGGTTGGTCTTTTTGTTGGCGGGATCTTTACGCGTGTCATAGAACGAAACTCCAACGGTTCCATTGGGCGCGACTGATATCTGTTGATGGAAGTGGTACGCGTGATTGGTGTCGTCGTTGACCTTAACCTCCGCTGACCAGGTGGTGCCGCCGTCGTCGGAAGAACGAACATAAGTGTTCAGGTTGCTCCCCGCCGGGTCTTGATCGAGGTACGCTTCGTACAAGCGTCCGGGATGGGTTCCAGCCTGATCTACAGCGGTCATGGGGAAGGGAAGAATGCCACGGCTGTTTTGCGGTGGGATGAAGACAAAGAAGCCCGTGGTGTTCAGGCGATAGTTGGTAACGATATGTGCGGTTCCGAAGGTGGCACCGCCATCGCTCGACTTGGCGACCCAGATCTTCTTGCCGCCATAATCTTCCCAGCTGGCATACACCGAGCCATCAGGCCCCGTGGCAACGTTCACGCCGATGGTCGGATTGCCCTGTGTCGAAACCTGTTTGCTGCGCTTCCAGCTAGTGATGCCGTCCCGCGAATACAAAACGAACGGAGCGTTGTTTGCTCCGTTGTCGTCGTACCCGATATAAACGCTGCCGAAGAATGGGCTCGAGGGAGAGTTGTCGACGGTTACCATGTCGCGATCCGGGGAAGAACCGGCCAGTGGACTCAGTTTGATCTCCGTCCAAGTCGAAGTGCCCGCCTTGCGGTAGGCAATGCGCTGGTCGAAGCATTCGTAGGATACGAAAGCGTCGCCATTCGCGTTGAATGCGTCCCATGTGTCGTAACAGAAATTGCTGGCAGCAGTAATGTAGGTACTGGTGAAGGTCACGCCCCCATCCAGAGACTCGTAAGCCGAGGCTGCCGCGCCGCCGGGAGCATTCAAGTCGTTGACGCTGGTAATGATGTCCATGGGATTGGTGGGATTCACGGCCACGCTGGTTTCACTCTGAGCTCCAGCCTCGTTGGTCACGTTGGTGTTCGGACCGATGGTGATGTTGATCCCCGAACCTGGGACGAGAGGCGCCACTTGTGTATGCGGCGTGGGAACGGTGTTGTAACTCCGTGTTTGCGCGCTAGCACCGCTGATGCTTGCGCTGACAAACAATAATCCGGCCGCCGATGCGGTCAGTCGAGCAGCAAATTTATTCAATGTTGGCCTCCTGGTTTGTGGTTGGAAACAGGGTCTCCAGAGCAAATACGCAGAGAAGACAGGGATTTGATTTGGGAGAGGCTATTCCCGAGCGCATGCTAGCTCTCTCCGAAAGTGTGCGAACTATATGTCTGGCGCCTGACGGGAGTCAAGGTGCAGAGATTTGCGGTTCTCGTCTTGGGGTGAAATCGCGCTTGGTGTTCCGGCGGCAAAAAGAAAGGCTCGCTTCGCAGCGAGCCTTCAATATCCTAAAGCCGAGAGCCCAGAACCCGATTTATTGATGCGCCGTCGATCCCTCCGCGGGAGGCGCCAACGGAGCAATTGGCCTTGCCGTTTCGGGTTCCACTGCCATTTCTGGCAACGGTTTCTCGAGCGCGATGGCCAGCACCTGGTCCATTGTCTCGACGAAGTGCAGCTTCATGGCGTTGCGCAGGTTTTCGGGAACTTCCGCCACGTCTTTCTCATTGTCCTTCGGCAGAATGGCTTCGAACAGGCCAGCGCGGTGAGCAGCCAGCAGCTTCTCTTTCAATCCACCGATGGGCAGAACTTTGCCGCGCAGGGTGATCTCACCGGTCATCGCCAGGTCGCGGCGCACCGGAATCTTGCTGAGCGCGCTGGAAATGGCGGTGGCGATGGTGATCCCGGCCGAAGGACCGTCTTTCGGAATGGCACCCTCGGGCACGTGCACGTGAATATCGAGATTACGGTAGAAGTCGCGTTGCAAGCCCAGGCGCGCGGCTCGCGAGCGAACGTATGACATGGCCGCTTGTGCGGATTCCTGCATGACGTCGCCCAGCTTACCGGTCAACGTGAGTTTGCCTTTGCCGTCGACTACTGTGGCTTCGGTGCTGAGGATGGAGCCGCCGACTTCGGTCCAAGCGAGGCCTGTGACCAATCCGATTTCGCTCTTCTCGTGGGCCAGCGTGTCGCGGAACTTAATTACGCCGAGGAAGTCTGGGACGTTTTGCGCGTTTACGGTGACGTTGTAGTTCTCGCCTTCCTTGACCACTTTGCGTGCCACTTTACGGCAGACGTTCCCGATTTCGCGTTCCAGGTTGCGAACGCCAGCTTCGCGCGTGTACGCGCGGATCAGTGAAGTGATGGCATCGTCGGTGAACTTGAGATTCTTGTCGCTCAGCCCTGCCTGCACCATCTGCTTCTTGACCAGGAATTGCTTGGCGATTTCGACCTTCTCCTGCTCGGTGTAGCCATGCAGCCGCAGCACTTCCATGCGGTCTTGCAATGCAGGAGGAATGGTGTGCATCACGTTGGCAGTGGCGATGAAGAACACCTGCGACAGGTCATATTCGACGTCGAGGTAGTGATCGACGAACATGAAATTCTGTTCCGGGTCGAGCACCTCGAGCAGCGCCGCCGACGGATCGCCACGGAAATCCATGGCCATCTTGTCGACTTCGTCGAGCATGAAGACTGGATTCTTGGTCCCAGCCTTCTTCATCATCTGAATGATCTGGCCGGGCAGCGCGCCGATATAGGTGCGGCGATGCCCGCGAACTTCGGCTTCATCCCGCACGCCGCCCAGCGACATGCGGACGAATTTACGCCCGGTAGCCTTAGCGATCGACATTCCCAGCGAGGTTTTGCCGACGCCCGGAGGTCCGACGAAGCACAGGATCGAGCCCTTGGGATTCTTGACCAGCTGGCGGACGGCGAGAAATTCAAGAATGCGCTCCTTGATCTTCTCCAGCCCATAATGATCTTCGTTCAGAACTTTCTCGGCGCGGCTGATGTTGCGGATTTCCTTTGACCGCTTCTTCCATGGCACCGCCAGGAGCCAATCGAGATAGTTGCGGGAAACCGTGGATTCGGCCGACATCGGCGGCATGGCTTCGAGCTTCTTGAGCTCCTGCATGGCCTTGTCGCGAACTTCCTTCGGCATGCCGGCGGCTTCGACCTTCTTCTTTAGTTCGTCGAATTCGCTCTTCTCCCCGCGGCCCAGTTCCTTCTGAATAGCCTTGATCTTTTCGTTGAGGTAATACTCTTTCTGCGCCCGCTCCATCTGGCGCTTTACGCGCGACTGGATGGTGCGGTCCATGTTCAGCTTTTCGATTTCGATATCGAGCACATCGCCGATGCGACTCAACCGCTCGGCCGGATCGAAGATTTCCAGCAGTTCTTGTTTTTCTTCGATCGAAAGCTGCAGGTTGGCGGCGATCGTATCGGTCAGCTTCGCCGGATCTTCCATGCGCACGGCCGCGATCATGGTCTCGTAGTTCAGCGACTGGCAAAGCTTCACGTACTGCTCGAACAGGGAAGTGACCCGCTGCATCCCGGTTTCAATCTGCGGGGTGGTCTCGGTGGCATAGCGCGCCAAGCGAACCGACGCCTGCATGAAGCCTTCTGTCTCGGTGATCTGCAGGATCTTGCCGCGCTCAATGCCTTCCACCAGAACTTTAATGTTCCCGTCGGGCAGCTTCAGACTCTGCACGATGTTGACGACCGTGCCCACCTGGTAAATCTCGTTGGGCTTGGGTTCGTCGATGCTGGCGTCGTGCTGGGTCGCGAGAAAGATCTTCTTATCGGCAGTCAGGGCCTCTTCCAGAGCGCGCACGCTCGATTCCCGGCCCACGACGAATGGGGTCATCATGTAGGGAAAGATGACCACGTCGCGGATGGGCATCATCGGTAACTTTTTGCTCTCGAATTTTTCCTTGGGTGTAGTCACTCTGGGTTCCTGCTTTTCCGGTCCTTCTTGATTGGGCACTATCCCGCCTTTTCCATCATCGCCAGAGATACATTCCGTTTTTCGACCATCTCTCGCGTGACCTCGAATTCCTTGACCTTCTTCTGACTGGGGAGGTTATACATCAAATCAAGCATGAGCTCTTCGAGAATCATGCGCAACCCGCGTGCTCCCACTTTCCGGGCCATAGCCTGCCGTGCAATCGCCCGCAGAGCGTCGTCGCTGAACTTCAGGCGGACGTTCTCAAACTCAAACAACCGCTGGTACTGCTTCACGATCGCGTTCTTGGGACGGGTAAGAATTTCGATTAGCGCAAACTCGTCCAATTCTTCGAGGACGCCGACGACGGGCAGCCGCCCCACGAACTCCGGGATCAGCCCAAACTTAATCAAATCTTCGGGTTGAATATCACTTAGAAGCTCGAAATTGCGCTTGCGGTTGGTCGTCGCCGCGGATTCTTCCTTTTCCGCTTCTTCCCCGGCCTTGAAACCAAGGGACTTCTTTCCCACCCGGCGCCCAATGATCTTCTCCAGCCCGACAAAGGCTCCGCCGCAAATGAACAGAATGTTGGTGGTATCGACCGGAGTGAACTCCTGGTGCGGATGCTTGCGTCCCCCCTGGGGTGGAACGTTCGCTATCGTACCTTCCAGAATCTTCAGCAGGGCCTGCTGCACACCTTCGCCGGAAACGTCACGCGTGATCGAAGGATTCTCGTCTTTACGGCCGATCTTATCTACTTCATCGATGTAGATGATGCCCGTCTGGGTGCGTCCCACATCGCCGTCCGCGGCCTGCAACAGCTTCAGGATGATGTTCTCGACATCCTCGCCTACATAGCCGGCCTCGGTCAGGGTGGTGGCATCCACGATCGCGAAGGGAACATCGAGCATGCGCGCCAGGGTCTGCGCCAGCAGGGTCTTACCTGTCCCCGTGGGACCGATCAGCATGATGTTCGACTTCGTCAGTTCAATACCGTCGCTGGCCTTCTGACGGTTCATGAAGATGCGCTTGTAGTGGTTGTAGACGGCCACCGCCAGCTTCTTCTTGGTCTGCTCTTGCCCGATGACATACTCATCGAGGAACGTCTTCACTTCCAGCGGCTTGGGCAGTTGATTCGGGGTCGTCGAGGGAGGCGTCGCGGCGCGGTCGTCTTCCAGAATGGAATTGCAAACCGCTACGCACTCGTCGCAGATGTATGCCCGGGGGTAGTCGCTGGGCGATGAGATGAGCTTAGCGACGGCGTCCTGCGACTTATGGCAGAACGAACAGCGCAAGATTTCCTCGGTACCAGTCCGGTTTTTCACTCGGCCAACTCCTTCTTCACCCCACCCCTGGGCCGTTTCCTGGCGTCGTGCTTACGGCTAGAGGCCTGACCCGCCGAGATTTCGAGGAATCCGATCGGCGAAGCCCCGATCATACCTTTATCTCGTCTTATAGATGATATCGTCGATGATTCCGTATTCCTTAGCCTGTTGCGCGTTCATGATGAAATCGCGCTCCACGTCTTTCTCGACTTTATCCAACTTCTGACCGCTGTGCTTGGCCAGTAACTGGTTAGTAATCTCACGCATGCGCAGGATCTCGCGCGCATGAATATCAATATCGGTCGCTTGACCCGACAATCCGCCCATCGAGGGCTGGTGGATCAGGATGCGTGAATTCGGCAATGCCAGCCGTTTCTTGGCTTCTCCGGCCGAAAGCAGCAGGGCCGCCATGCTGGCCGCCTGCCCAATGCAGATCGTAGTGACGTCGTTTTTCACGTACTGCATGGTGTCGTAAATAGCCATGCCCGCGGTGATCGATCCGCCCGGAGAGTTGATGTAAAGCTGAATGTCTTTCTCCGGATCTTCCTGCGCCAGAAACAACATCTGCGCGATGACGAGGTTGGCAATGTTGTCATCTATCGGGGTTCCAATGAAGATGATATTGTCCCGCAGCAACCGGGAATAAATGTCGTATGCCCGTTCCCCACGCCCGGTCTGTTCTATGACCATCGGTACCAGCATCATCTGCTCCTTCCCGTTCACCTGCCACACTTCCACCCGGAAACACCATTGGTCACTTCGGGGGGAAGAATCGAAAGTGGTCCGCTATGCGGACTGGTGATAAAGAAAATCGAGGGTTTTTTCGCTGCGGATTCTATGCCGGATTCTATCCAGCGCTCCATCACGTGTCAAACGAGCCCGAATCGCTTCCGGCGTCTGTTTTGACTGCTGAGCGAGCGCTTCAATCTCCCGGTCGATCTCCGCATCGCTTACCTCGATATGCTCCTCCTCGGCGATCTTTTCCAGCAACAATGAAGCCTTCACTTCCTGTAAAGCTTGATCACGCTGTCCTGCGCGCAGCCGGTTCAGATCCATTTTCTTCAGATCTTCCTGCCGCATGCCCTGAGCCGCTAGCGCCCGCAGGCCTCGCTCCAGCCGAACATCGATCTGACGATCGACCAACGCTTCCGGAACCTCAAACTCATGCCGCTTCACTAGTTCATCCACCAGCTTGTCTTTGGCTGTGTGCTCCGCGGTGTGTTTCCGCTCCTGCTCCATGCCTTCTCGGATACGCTGCCGCACCAGATCAAGACTCGTGAACTCCTCGCCTAGTTCCTTGGCGAACTGGTCGTTCAACTCCGGCAAAGCCTTCTGCTTCAGGCCCAGCACTTTGACTGTATAAGTGAAGGTCTTGCCAGCCAAGCGCTGATCGGACGTGTCCTGCGGATAGGTAACTTCAAAGGTGCGCTCGTCGCCCACCGATCTTCCTCGCAGGTTCTCAGTAAATTCCGGCATGGTGTTTTTGCCCGCGATCTCGACCAGAATGTCGTCCATATGGACGGGCTTGCCCTCGCCGTCTTTGGGCTCTCCGTGCAGCGAAACCTGGGCATAGTCGCCATCCGCCAGCGTCCGCCCTTCGATTGCAGTGAAGCTGGCGTGCTGCTCCCGCAAGCTGTTCAACGACTCTTCCACTTCCTCATTGCTGACGGTGATCTCCGCCTTCTCGGCCCGCAGATCCTTGTAACCCTCGACCTTGATCTCAGGCATCACTTCAAAAGTCGCTTTAAAACGCAGCGGCTCGCCATCATGGACGTGCAGGTCCGTTACTCTGGGTTGCGAGACAGGGAGCAGGCCGAGCTTCTCGGCTTCCTGACGAAAGTAACGCGGAACCAGGGCGTCGACGACCTCGGACTTGATGTCCTCAGAAAAACGCTGTTTGATCACCGAGGCTGGCACATGTCCCGTACGGAATCCTGGGATTCGGGCCAGTTTCTGATATTTCTGGATCAGGGTATCGGTTTCGCGGATGACCGCGTCCGCCGGAATCTCAACTTCAATCTCTCGCTTGGTACCAGTATTGGTTTCGGTGGGGCTCAATTTTTACCTTTCACGCCTCGAACCAGGTCAGACGATTCGACCCTACAACGACCAGACGGTTCAACTTGAGTGTAAAGATAGATAGAGAGCATCGTCAAACGGTGAAATCCGGTCGTTGGTCGTTTGTCGTTGGTTGTCGGTCAAAACGGAACGCTGGTGGCCTGCTTGGCAAGGCCGGCCGCATTGGCACCGGTTCCAAGGTTCGGTAAGCTTGGGTCGATGCGGCCAACGACGAACGACCAACGACCACCGACGAAAAACAGCCTGTTGCAACTGGATAAAGAGGTCATTACCTGCACCCGCTGTCCACGCCTGGTTATCTATCGTGAGGAAGTCGCCGTCACCAAGCGTCGCGCTTATCTCGCATGGGAGTATTGGGGGAAGCCGGTGCCCGGCTTCGGGGATCCTCAGGCCCGCATCTTGGTTCTAGGCCTCGCTCCCGGCGCCCACGGATCGAACCGCACGGGGCGTCCTTTCACCGGAGACGCCTCTGGGAACTTCATGTATCCCATTCTCTACGAGGCAGGATTCGCCAGCCAACCCAATGCTACTGATCGCAATGACGGAATGAAACTCAAAGATCTTTACATCACCGCAGCCGTGCGCTGCGCTCCTCCCGACAACAAGCCGCTGCCCAGTGAACTGGCGAATTGCGCGTCATATCTGGACCGGGAGATCGAGATTCTTTCCAGATTAAGGGTGGTCGTTGCTCTGGGACGCATCGGATTCGAAGCCTATCTGAACCACCTGAAGCGTGCCGGGCTGCTCGGAACCAAGAAGCCGTATCTGTTCCAGCACGGAGCCCACTACAAAATGCCGGATGGCAAGACGCTGCTCGCGTCCTACCATCCCTCGAATCAGAACACCCAGACCGGAAAGCTCACTCGCAAGATGTTTACCGAGATCTTCCAGAAAGCCGCTCGGCTCGCGGGTTCCTGACAGCGCCGGCCCGCGACCCAATTATCGGAGCTTCGTCACCGTCACTTCGAGTTCAAATTGATGCTTGGAGTTAGGATCGTCGACGGTTCCCACTACGATGGGCTTGCCCGGCATGGCTACGGTGCTGGCGTTAATCCGGAGCTGGCGTAAGAGCGGCATCGCGGTCCGGCTTTCCTGCTCGGGGTTCGCGAAATTGCTAAGATCGGCGCGAACCTCCAACTGCAGAGCATCGCCGCGCTCGGTCATTCTCGACCAGATGTTCGTACCCACGTCGATGTATTGCATGTCGCCTTGCTTGCCCTCTACCGGGACACGGCTCCCGATCTTTATCTCGTTCGAGGGCGTGTATCCCGGCACAATATTCATCGAGTAGTGACGGGTATTCAGTTTCTTGCCGTCCTCCGACTCCGACAACGCGAAGTCCAGACGGAATGCGGTCAGTACTTTGTTGCTGTCGTCCGGCGTGGTCTTCGGACTCGCACTCTCCTGCGCTCTTGCAACCTCCACGCCAGCACTGAGCATTACTCCCAGGATCAGCCAAACCAGACACGTTTTCGACATGGTGTTCTCCTTGAAATTATTCCTGTGGATATGAGTCTTTCGAATCGTCTGTCGCCCGAGGCGCGCTCATCTCGAGTTCATTCAGCTTGTGAAGGTCGGTTTGCGCCCGCGCCACCAGAGCCGCCCTCTCTGGGAAGTCCTGTACATATCGTGCGAGCATTCGCTCCTGATCGTTCAAAGGCAATGCAGCAGGGAACTGTTCCTGCTTGGGAAGCGAGGTACGCAGAAAACTGTAATTTCCCGTCGCCCTAGCCAGTTCTCTCCCGTCGCGCTTTGAAGGCGCCATGTGTTTGCTGGCGCCTCCATCCCGCCGAACCTTCGCGGCGGGCTCAGCAGCTCTCGGCGCAGCTGTTGTGATCTGGGTTCGTGAAACTTGCCTTCCATTTGGGTGCTCCAACCAAAGTAGCGTCAGTAGAAACATCGCTGCCACGCCGATAGGGAATACCCAGCGCCACCGGCCGTTGTAGTGAGCCTGCTCCTGTGCAGCGTGCAACCGGGCTAACACTCGTCTCTCGAAACCGGCCCGGGGCTCGGCCTTTGCATACTCTGCGAGCGCGTCATCGATCCATAGGCCGGCTTTGTCGAAACCGTTCTCATTCGGATCCCCGTTCATTTTCTGCCTCCTATCAGCGTCAGCAGGCGTTCCCGCAAAATTTGGCGTGCGCGAAAGCTGCGCGAGCGCACCGCCGCTTCGCTTACTCGAAGAACTGTCCCCACTTCGCGAGAAGAAAGTTCTTCCAGGGTTGAGAGCACCAGCGCATCTCGCAGCGTGTCCGGCAATGCCGAGATCAGTTCCTGCAAGAGTTCGACACGCTCCGCATCGAGCAAAAGCCTTTCGGCGCTGCGATCCGGCGACTGCAAATGAGCTCCCACTTCTTCGGATCGGGCCGCCGCCATCGTCGTCAGCTTTCGACGTTCGACCGCCACTCGCCATGCGATACGGGCCAGCCATGCTTTTTGATCGCGAACGCGGAACATATCTCGCCGATAGCTCAGCGCCCGCAGAAACGCCTCCTGCGCCGCATCTTCCGCATCTGCCGGATTGCGCAACACGGCATAGGCAATGCGGTACACCATGCGCCCATGGTCGCGGATCGCAGCCTCCAGGAGGTCTTCTTCTGCATCGACCCTGGCCAGCGTCTTTTCCGTCATTACAATGTTTGCCGTCACGGCCGCGCCTGTTCCTGCTAATGAAGAACGCTGCAGTGCGGGCTTCGTTCGGAATTAATTTTTGAGGGGGTGTTGGAAAGCGAAATTTTGCCGATAACCCTATAGGGCGGTCGCCGCCAGAGCCGGATCTGGGAAATTCATTCCGCGTCTGACCTTGATCCGGGGCGGCACTACCCCACCAAAGCGGATCATGTTAGCGGGTAGAGACGCAGCTTTGCTGCGTCTTTTTGTGACGTAGAAGATTCTTCTTGATTGCCAGACACAGCGAAGCTGTGTCTCTACGAGGGCTCTCAGAATCCTACGAACACCGGTTCGGGCTCCAGGCGGATGCCCCAGATATCTTGCACCCGGTTTTGAATCTGATCTTTCAGGGCAATGACCTCCCCGGCAGTCGCCTCGCCGCGGTTCACGATCGCCAGTGAGTGCTTGCGCGAAATGCCGACCCGCCCGAGCGAATATCCCTTGCTGAATCCAGAATGCTCCACCAGCCATGCCGCGGAAACCTTCTTTTGTGCGTCCAGCGCGGGATAGCTTGGAACTTGCAGGCCCTTGCCCGTTGCGCGTTCGGTCAGCTTGGCGTGCGCCGCCTCCGACAGCACGGGGTTCTTGAAGAATGATCCCGCGCTGCGCGAGTCCTCATCCCCCGGAGTGATCAACATTCCCTTGGAAGCGCGAATTTGACGCACTGCCTCGCGAGTTTGCGCCAGCGTTGGCGGCGAACTCCATCCCGCGAAATACTTCTTCAAGTCCGCGTATTCGATCTTCGCTGGCCCGCCGTGTTCCAGCGCGAAGTCCACGCGCAAAATCACGTAGCGTCCGCGCTCCGACGTGTTGAAGATGCTGCTGCGGTAACGGAACCCGCAATCTTCATTGCACAGCTCGCAAACTTCTCCAGTAGTGAGGTCAAGCGCGTGGACGGCAACAACCGTATCCGCAGCTTCTTGTCCGTAAGCGCCCACGTTCTGCACCGGCACTCCTCCTACGCTGCCCGGGATTCCGCTGAGGCATTCGACGCCCGAACAGTGGTGCGCGACGACCTGCGCAACGAAGGGATCCCACTCCTCGCCCGCCCCTGCTTCAAAAATCGCGCGCTCGCGTCCGTGGACATGATTGATGCCAAGAATGGCGATCTTCAGCACCAGTCCCGGCCATCCGGCATCGGCGATGACAAGGTTGCTGCCTCCGCCGAGCACAAATAGTTCCAACTGGCGTTCGCGCGCCGCCGCCACGGCTTCTCTGACCTCATCGATAGTCTCGGCCTCGATGAAATAACGCGCCGGTCCGCCGACTTTCAGCGTGGTTAGCGGCGCCAGCGGAACATTTTCCTGAATGACCATGAGTCTCCAAATATACTCGACGCTTCCGGGCGGTGAGCCGGTTGCGTATTACAATAAAACCAACCCTAGGTGAGGAGAAGAAATGTATCCAGAGATCATGGTGATTCCTATGCGCGAAGAACTGACGCGCCTGGGAATTGAGGAACTGCGCACCGCCGCGGAAGTCGACCAGGCTGTAGCCAACCAATCGGGCACGACGATGTTGGTCGTCAACTCCATTTGCGGATGCGCCGCCGGACGCATGCGTCCCGCAATCCGGCTGGCTTTGCAGAACTCTGCCAAGCCGCAGAAGATGTTCACCGTCTTCGCCGGACAGGACCGCGAAGCCACCGACCGCGCCCGCAGCTATTTCACCGGATATCCGCCCTCTTCGCCTTCCATCGGCTTTCTGCGCGATGGCAAGCTGGTGCACATGGTCGAGCGCAGCGACATCGAGCATCGCGAAGCCGCCGACATTGCGTCAGAACTGAAAAGCGTGTTCGACAAGTTCTGCGGAGACCCGGCAACCGTACGCTAGATTCAGGAAACCTTTAACCGCAAAGATCGCAAAGGCTACGCGAAGATCGCAAAGAAGGCTTGGTTGCTTCGCGAACTTTGCGATCCCTTTGCCTCCTTTGCGTTGAAAGCCTTTGAATTGGAGCCAATGAACCGTCTCGTTCTTGCACTGATCTTTCTAGCCACCGGCGCGTTTGCCGCCGACAGCTTTCCCACGAAATCGCAGATCGATGCCATCTATCCCCAGATCGAATCTCTCTACATCGACCTGCACAAGAATCCCGAGCTCTCTCTGCACGAGGTAAAGACAGCCGAGAAGATGGCCGACAACCTGCGCAAGCTCGGCTACGAAGTGACGACGGGCGTCGGCGGAACGGGCGTTGTAGGTGTCCTGAAGAATGGCCCCGGCCCCACGGTCATGATTCGTGCCGAACTCGACGCGCTCCCGGTACAGGAGAAGACCGGCCTCGAATACGCCAGCCACGTGACGACGAAAGATGATCAGGGCGCCGACGTGCCCGTCATGCATGCCTGTGGACACGATCTGCACATGGCCGTCGGCATTGGCACAGCGACCCTTCTCGCGCAGAACAAAGACCGTTGGCACGGAACATTCATCTTCGTGGGCCAACCAGCCGAAGAGCGAATTCGCGGCGCTGCAGCCATGCTGAAAGACGGCCTCTTTACCCGCTTCCCGCGTCCCGATTTCGCGCTCTCGCTGCACGATGAAGCCGGTCTGCCGGCTGGAATGCTCGGCTACACGGCGGGCTATTCGCTCTCCAACTCCGACTCGGTGGACGTGACCATCTACGGTAAGGGTGCCCACGGTTCCGCCCCGCAGGATGGAGTCGATCCCATCGTCATTGCCGCGCGCACGATTCTCGCGTGGCAGACGATCGTTTCACGCGAGAAGAGCCCGTTCGATCCTGGCGTGATCACGGTGGGTTCGATTCACGGCGGCACCAAGCACAACATCATTCCTGATGAAGTGAAGATGCAGTTGACGGTTCGCTCTTACACCGACGAAGTACGCAAACACCTGCTCGACTCGATCGCGCGCATCGCGAAGGCCGAGGCGGAAGCCTCTGAAGTGCCGAAGCCGCCCAAGGTCGAAGTGATTGAGAGTGTCGCATCGGTGTACAACGATCCCGCCCTAACAGCGCGTGTGGCGGCCGCGCTGAAGCATACCTTCGGCGATGGCAAAGTTGTCGAGGAGAAGCCGAACATGGCCAGCGACGACTTCGCCGAATACGGCCACGCGGGAGTTCCCTCGCTGCAGTTCAGTCTGGGCGCAGTCAATCCGGAAAAATTTGCGGAAGCGAAAAAGACAGGTGCGCAACTGCCGGGCCCGCACTCTCCATTCTTCGCGCCGGACCGCGAGCCCAGCCTGCGAACTGGCATCGCAGCCGAGATTACGGCGGTGCTGGCGGTGATGGGGAAGTGAGAAGCAGGCTTCGGGCTTCGGGCGTCAGGCTTCAGGATCTGGCATTTCGCACCTGGCACTTAGCATTTGGCCATTTGGGTTTTCGCGCGACGCCAAGAATCTTCTCTGGCTAAGTGCTGAATCCTGAAGCCCGACGCCTAGAATCTTCTCTGGCTAAGTGCTGAATCCTGAAGCCCGACGCCTGAAGCCCGAAGCCCGAAGCCTATTTCCTGGCTTTCCCCAGCACAAACGCCTTCACCACAATGTTATTCGGCTGCGTCCCTAAGGGAATCATCGTCAGCAGCGAATATTCCGACGGCTCCAGCTTCGTGGACTTTCGCTTCTGGATGACTGTCATGTCTCCTGACTCCGAGTTCAGCACCAGCAGATAATTCTGATTCTGCGAGAGCGCGAGGCCATCGGGATGGCTGCCCACCGGTAGCGACGCAATCACTTTGCCTAGATCAATGTCATAAACAGCTACGGTGTTCGAACCGAAGTTGCTGACATACAGGCGCGAGTTGTCGAGCGTGACTACGCCTCGTGCCGGCCGCGTCCCAATCAGATAGCTCCCGCCGACTTCGTTATTTCCGGTTTCGATAATCGAGATGTTATCGGAATCGAAGTTCGACACCATCATCTCGCCGCCGTCGGGTTTGAGCGTCAGATTCACGGGCGTCTTTCCCACGTCGAGCAGCGCCAGAAGTTTCTCGGATTTCAAATCGATCGAGCCCACCTGGTTTGATCCCGCGCATGCCACGAAGGCTTTCGCGCCGTCGGGAAGAATGGCGATGTCTTCCGGTTCTTTACACGCCGGCAGCGTCGCGACGACTTGCAGTTGTTGCGCATCAATCAGCGAAACGCTGTCATCGCCGCGATTGCTCACCACCACGGTTCGGCCATCGGGAGAGACCCGAGCCAGTCCGGGTGCTGCGCCGACGCGAATGTTGGCGATGACCGCGCGTTTGTCGAGATCGATTACCGAAACATTGGCCGAGCCGGAGTTCGCCACGTAGGCGCGCTTGCCGTCTTCCGCGACATCGATGAAATAAGGCGCTCCATGCACTCCGATGGTCGCCACCACCGCATTCTTTTCGGCGTCGATGACGCTGATATTGTTCGATCCAGTATTGACTACGTAGATCTCGTTCTTCTTCCCGTTCGCCGCGACGCCGGTAGGCTCGCTGCCCACGCGGATCGTTCCCGCCAGCTCGAACGTGGTCAGATCAATGACACTGACCGTATTGCTCTTGCCGTTGGTGACGTAGGCATACTCACGGTAGGAAGGCCCGTAGTGCGGGAACTCGCGCTCATGGAAATACCACCAGCCAAAGCCGGCTAGCAGGGGAATGCAGACAAGGATGAAGAGAAGTTTGCGCAAGGTGTCAGAGATGAAAGCTTATTTCGACGGTGATAGGAATGGCTACGGGCTTGCCGTCTTTAGTAGCCGGATCGAACTTCCATTGGCAAACTGCGTCAATGGCCTTTTGATCAAGTCCATAACCAATGACTCTTTCCATCTTGACGCGGGCGACTGTCCCTTCGGGTGTGACGATAGCCTGCACCAGTACAACCCCCTCTATTCTTGCCTGGCGTGCCTTCTCAGAATATTCGGGATCGGGCTGATAGACGGCATGAGGAGGTTTCACGTTCTTTCCGATTTTGAAGACTTCATTCTCCCCGTTTTCTGGAGACTCCTGCATCGCACCTTCGCTAGAGCGGGGCGAGAATGAGTAGTTTGCGCCCGTGTGGCCCGGGCAATCGATCGGACCCTTCGTGAGCACGAAGTGAATGGTCACCGTTGTCTTGGTTTCGACATTATTGCCACCGGAGGCCCACGGCTCATACCGCCAATATTTGACGGCGCTGACAGCCGCGTGCGCCAATATCGGATCACCGCTGCTTACGCTTATGTTCTTTACCTTGCCATTTTTCCCGATCAAAACGTCAAGGAAAACATCTCCCTGGATTTGCGCGGCAATTGCTTCAGGCGGATAGTCGGGTTCGGTCCGTTCTTTCAGCCGTGACTCGATGTCGGATGAAACGCTTACTTGGACGTCTGAAATCGTGGGTGATGCTGAAGTAATCGGCGTGGCTTTCGGACTTGATTGTAATTGAGCATAGGCCCACGACTGCATTACAAACGCGACCATCACTGCCCAGAATGTGACACGTACGCTCAAGAAATTGTCGGCTGTTGCCGGGCCACAGATTCCAATACAGGAGCGGAAACCCGCTCTCCAATCCCCACCACCGTCCTCCCCACCACCGGCGCAATCTGCCTTACCTGCGCCATCAACTCATCGAACTGATCGGGATAGAGCGACTGCATGCCATCCGACAATGCCTTGTCGGGGTCGTGATGCACTTCCACGATGAGCCCATCCGCTCCTACCGCAACCGCCGCCCGCGAAAGCGGCGTGACTTTGTTGCGTTTGCCAGTGCCGTGGCTCGGATCGACGACGATCGGCAGATGGCTCAAGCGCTGCACTGCAGGAATGATGCTCAGGTCGAGCGTATTCCGTGTGTGGTCGGCGAACGTCCTTACGCCGCGTTCGCACAGGATGACGTTGTAGTTGCCCTCGCTCATCACGTACTCGGCCGCCATCAGGAATTCTTCCAGCGTCGCCGACATGCCGCGCTTCAGCAGCACCGGCTTTTTCGAGCGTCCTGCCCGCTTGAGCAGGGAAAAATTCTGCATGTTGCGCGCGCCAATCTGGATCACGTCGGCGTACTCTTCCACCAGTTCCAGCGACTCGTTGTCGATCGCCTCGGTGATGATCTTCATCCCAAACTTGTCGCGCACCTCCGCCATGATGCGCAGACCTTCTTCACCCAATCCTTGAAACGAGTACGGAGACGTGCGCGGCTTGTAGGCGCCACCGCGAAAGAACTGAGCGCCGGCCCGGCTGATACGCTCCGCGACGGCCATCGCCTGATCGAGGCTCTCGATCGCGCACGGCCCGGCGATAATGGCCAGCCCGCGTCCGCCAATGGTCGCATCCGTGCCAGGAAAGCGGACGACGGTGTTCTCGTCCTTTACGTCGCGGCTGACTAGTTTGTACGGTTTCGAGACCCGGATCAACTCCTGTACACCCGGCATTTCTTCGAGCGTTCCGGGTTCGACTTCTCCGCGGTTTCCGGTGATTCCGATGGCCGTGCGTTGCGCTCCCGGCAGGGAGTGAGCGCGGTAGCCTAGTGATTCGATCTTCTCGCAAACAGCGCGCACCTCTTCTTCGGTAGCATGCGCCTTCATGACAACTAACATGGGGTTACCTCAATGTCTTCAAGTTTAACGTTAGCCGCAGGGATGCGGCAAACCGAATGCAGCGGACTCGTGTCCTTCCCACCAGCATCGATGCGAGCATTTCCCGCTACTACGGGGTCTTTCTCTTAAATACCGAAACCGTCCATTTCGATTGCGGATGGTAACCCTTGACCTGATCTCCCCAGCGATATTCCGTGGTGTCGCCGATGTCCGCAATCCCCACCCGCTCGTAGCTACTGTCGAGGTACTTTTCGGCCCAAGCGAAGATCATCGTGTCAGAGTGTGTCTGCATGAGCCACGAGAAGGGCACGTCCACGAGCACCAGGTACTCCGGACGTGCCGCCTCAATCTCGCTGATCATTTCTTTCTGCATGGTCGAGGCGTACTTCTGCTCCTCCATCAGCGGGTAGGTGTAGATGTATCCAGTGGCCGAGTGCCGGTGCGAATAGAAATAAATCTCCGGCTCCGAGCCGATCACTGCGATTTTCGTTCCTTCGGTGGTTTGGCTCTTGATGTAATCCGCGATCTTGATCGCTTCGGGAAAAGGATTAATTCCATACGTACGGCGAGTGGCCTCAATCGGGCCCATCTCAAAGAGGTAATCGCTCTCATCCACCACCGAGTACACGCACGCAGCTAGAAATACGAGAACGGGAAGTGCCCGCAGAAATCCGTTCTTGCCCAGAGTGTCTTTCGCCGCGCTTACCGCCACGCCGATCAACAGCGACAGCGCCGGAAACATCAGAATGAAATAGTGCTGGCGGAAATAGAAGCCGAGCGAAACCGCGAGAAATGAAAACAGCAAGAACCAGCTCGCGAACACCGCGTGAGGCCGCGCCTTCGGGTCCCACCAGAGCGCAATCAACCCGATTCCAGCCAAAATCCAGAGAATGAAAGAATGCGCTAACACACCCGGAATCGAACTCGAGAAAACCTGGATGCCTTCACTGAAACTCAAGCGGGTGGCGTACTGGCTGGCGTAGGAAAACGTCCAGAACCAGAATTTGTGAAACACACCTGCCGCCAGCATCCATAAACATGTCAATGCGAAGGGAAGCGCCGCTCCCAGCGCGAACGACCCCAAACGTTTTCCCAGCCCCAGATAATCGATCGGAGGCTTCGATTCGCTCTTCAAGATGTACAGGCCGGAGAAGAGCACAAACAAAATTCCCGGCTGCTTCATCACAAACGCCAGGCCAGTCAAAACTCCACTGAGAAAATACATCCGCAGCCGCTTGGACTCGATCGCGCTCAGCAGCAAGAGCAATCCTGCCACTGCAGGCAGCACAACGAAATTCGTCGCATGTCCCGCGAAGCCCAATACGGCCCGGCTGGTGGTAAGCACTGCGTAACTGGTGCCCGCGACCACTCCGGCCAGCGATCCAAAAAGCCGCGCCGCCAGAAGGAAAATGAGGAACGTCGTTGCCGCGTTGACCAGAAGCAATCCCACATGAATGCCAGCGGGAGTCTGCCCAAACACCCCAAGAATCACTGCGTACGCCGCATAAGTTCCCGGCAACTTCAGGTTGTACGCGATCTGGTACGGCGGAATGCCCTGCAAAATCAACTGTCCCGCGTAGGCGTATTCGCCCTCATCGCGCTCCAGCGGCATGTCGCGCAGCCGCAGGCGCATGATCGCGAATGAAAGAATGACGATTCCAATCATCACGTAATACACATACGGCGGAATGATGATTGGCGTCGATTCCGGGGGAGCGGACTTCTTTCGGGCTGCGCGTGGCGAGGGTATGCTCATGTCGTTCGGATCGCCTCGCCAATCTCGGGCGAAGCACCTAAGAATATATATCGATCTCGTGAAGGCCGCGTGACCGAAGGCTCTGAGTTGTAAACCGCCTCTCGCTATACTCAGGTATGCCCCGCTCCATGGCCCAGGAACAGGACATCCTCAAGCTGCCGGCTCCCAAGAGTCCTCCCAAAGTGACTTCGCGCCGCATCGGCATTCACACCTCCAGCGCGGGAGGAGTGCAGAACGCCGCCGAGCGCGCCTGGCGTCTGGGATGCAACACGCTGCAAATCTTCTCCTCCAGTCCCCGGCAGTGGGCCGCCTATGAATTGGCTCGTCCGCAATGCAACGAAATGCTCAGCCTGCGCGAGAAATACGACCTGAAACCACTGGTGATCCACACCAACTACCTGGTGAATCTCGCCAGCACCACGCCGTTGTTCCTGAAGAAGTCCACCGACGCCTTTCGCGGAGAGATCGAACGCGCGCTCGCCCTTTGCGCAGACTATCTGGTCCTGCATCCGGGATCGTTTCGCGGCGCCGATCGCGAAGAGGGCTTGCTGCGCACCGCGGCCGCGATCGACGCCTCTACGACCGGCCTCGATTTAGCCAAAGGAGGCCTCACCATCCTGATCGAAAATACCGCCGGCGCGGAATTCTCGTTAGGCGGCAGCTTTGAACAAGTGGCTGAAGTGCTTGATCGCCTGCAAGGCCTCGTCCCCGTCGCCGCTTGTATCGACACCTGCCACACCCATGTCGCGGGATACGACATCGTTACTCCCGAAGGCATGAAGAAAACCCTCGCTCACCTCGATGAAACCGTCGGCCTCAAGAATGTCCGCGTCTGGCACTGCAATGACGCCAAGGCCGCGCGCGGATCAAAGCTCGACCGCCACCAGCAAATCGGGAAGGGAACCATTGGACTCGAACCGTTCCGCCGCCTGTTGAACGACCCGCGACTTAAACACGCCGCATTCATCGCCGAAACCCCAATTGATGAACCGGGCGACGACCGCAGAAATGTGGAAGCCTTGAAGAAGCTGGTGAATTCGTAACCACTCATTTTCCTTTGACGTCTCATCCTGAGCCCGAAAGGGCGAAGGATCCGGCGTGCGGGATTTCGGATCTCCCCACGCCAGATCCCTCGCTTCACTCCGGATGACGTCTGCTGACTTCACCGTCATGCCATGTCGCGAAGCTTCGTCTCTACAGGAATCTTCAACTCCCGTTGTAAAATAAAAGTTTACCCACAGCTTGAACTTCGTCTTCTATGCCTCAGGAAGAAAAGATTACCGTGACCCGCGAAGACCGCTACGATGCGCAGCGCATCGAGACCAAGTGGTCTGAACGCTGGCAGCAGGACGCGGCCCTCTACGCCGCCGAGCCTAACTCGACCAAGCCGAAGTATTACGTCCTCGAAATGCTGCCATACCCGTCGGGCGCACTCCACATGGGCCACGTCCGCAACTACTCGATTGGCGACGCGCTCGCCCGCTACATGTGGATGAATGGCTACAACGTTCTTCACCCCATGGGTTGGGATTCCTTCGGCCTTCCCGCGGAAAACGCTGCGATATCGAACAACACGCCGCCGCGTGAATGGACCTTGCGCAACATTGCCAACATGAAGTCGCAGATGAAGCGCCTCGGCTTCGCCTACGACTGGTCACGCGAAGTGACAACCTGTCTGCCCGATTACTACAGGTGGAACCAGTGGTTCTTCCTCAAGCTTTTCGAGAAGGGCCTCGCTTATCGCAAGAAGAGCAAGGTGAACTGGTGTCCCAAATGTGCGACGGTGCTTGCCAACGAGCAGGTGGTCGCGGGCCACTGCTGGCGTCACGAAGACACCCTGGTCGAGACCCGCGAGCTCGAACAGTGGTTCCTGCGCACCACGCAATACGCCGACGAATTGTTGCAGGGGCTCGACAAGCTCACTGGATGGCCGGAAAAAGTCCGCACCATGCAGCGCAATTGGATCGGACGCAGCGAAGGCGCTCTGGTTGACTTCAAGTTGGACGGAGCCACTGGTCCCGCTGGCTCGACCATTACTGTCTTCACGACTCGCATCGATACGATCTTCGGCGCGACATCGATCCAGCTTTCGCCGGAGCACTTGTTGGTCGCGGATATCGCAGCCAACAATTCCGATCTGCGCGCCAAAATCGAACAGCTCATGGCCGAGCAGCGCAAAGCCAAAGAAATCGGAGACATCGGCGCGATCGAAAAGCATGGCGTGAACACGGGGCGCTTCGCCATCAATCCCTTCAATGAACAGAAAATTCCCATCTGGGTGGCGAACTACATTCTCGCGGACTACGGCACGGGCGCCATCATGAGCGTTCCCGCGCACGACGAGCGCGATTACGAATTCGCCAAAAAGTACGGCATCGAAATTCGCCTGGTCATCTTGCCGCAGCCTGATGATCCCGAAGAAACCGTTGTCGAGCCTGCGCTTCCGTTCACGACGACAAAGGGATTTCTGGTGAACTCTGGCCCGTTCAGCGGATTGAACTGCGACGAAGCCTTGAAGCAGATGGCCGAGCACGCGGAGAAGAATGGGTTCGGCAAAGCCACCATCACGTATCGCTTGAAGGACTGGGGCATCTCGCGCCAACGCTATTGGGGGACGCCCATCCCCATGCTCTATTGCGAGAAGGACGGCATCGTCCCCGTGCCCGAAGGGGATTTGCCCATCCTGCTTCCCGACAACGTCGACATCGCGCTCACGGGAGGCTCGCCTTTGGGTCGAGTTCCCGAGTTTGTGAATACGACTTGCCCGAAGTGCGGAGGCCCCGCCCGCCGCGAGACCGATACCATGGACACGTTTGTTGACTCGTCCTGGTACTTCTATCGCTACACCGACGCGCAGAATGACAGGGCGCCCTTCGACAGCAAGACAGCCGAATATTGGTTCCCCATCGATCAGTACATCGGCGGCGTCGAGCACGCGATTCTTCACCTGATCTATTCGCGTTTTTGGACGAAATTCATGCGCGACATGGGCATGATCAAGAACGACGAACCGGCCGAGCGCCTCTTTACCCAGGGGATGATCATCAAGGGCGGCGCGAAAATGTCGAAGAGTCTCGGCAACGTCGTTTCGCCGGATGACATGGTCTCCCGCTACGGAGCCGATAGCGCCCGTGTCTACACGCTGTTTGCGACCTCGCCCGACAGCGAACTTGACTGGCAAGACTCGGGAGTCGAAGGCGTTGCTCGTTTCCTCGCGCGTGCGTACCGCTTTATTTCACAACACGCAGCTGATAGCACAAGCTCGCAGCCGTATTCGCCGAATGACCTCGCGCCCGAGGCACGAAAAATCCTGCGCAAGTTGCATCAGACGATCAAGAAGATCACCGACGACTTTTCCGGTCGCTGGCACTTCAATACATCGATTGCCGCGCTGATGGAATTCCTGAACGAGTGTGTCGGATCAGAAAGCGTGTTTGCCACGAAGGGCGCCCCGGCATCATTCGTGTCTGAAGTGCAGCGGACCTTCGTATTGCTTCTCGCCCCTTTTGCGCCTTATCTCGCCCACGAGTTGTGGGAGACGATTGGGGAGAAGGGAAGCCTCTTGCGCGCTCCCTGGCCAAAGTACGACCCTGCATTGGCCAAAGAAGAGGAAATCGAGATTCCGGTGCAGATCAACGGCAAGCTGCGCAGCCGCGTTACCGTGCCTGCGGATGCTACGGAAGCAGCAATTCTCGAATCAGCGATGGCCGATGAAAAAATAAAGGCCGCGATTGCCGGAAAACAGATATTGAAGAGGATTTACGTGCCCGGCAAACTCGTCAATATCGTCGTGCGATAACTGGAAATGGAAAAGCGGGCTTTCGCCCGCTTTCAGGTTTGTATCAGGGTATTGCTTTACGTCCTGCTTACTGCCCGCTGCTCATCTGCGCATCGGTCAGCACCAACACTTCCTTGCGGTTGCCGAAGTCGATCTCGTTAATCACTTTTCCGCCGGTCGCATCCTTCAGGATCACCGCGTTATACGGCGAGGCCTGATCGTGATTGACAAGCTTGGCCGAGGTCGTGGCCACGGTCTTCTTGCCCTGCAGGATCTTCACATTGACCGCGTCTCCGCTGCCGTCCCATTGAACCTTGTAGTCCCCGGGCTTCAGTTGCGTCGATCCCACTTGCACCGACTCGGAAATCGTAAACTTACCTTCGTTAGAGTCCTTAGCAAAAACGCCCAGCGGCAGAAGCATGGCAATGCCGGCAAGCAGGAATAAGTACTTTGCTGATTTCATAAGTTCTCCTCACACACCTCAGATTCGTTGACGGTTGTTACCCCACAAAACCACTTACAGGCAAAGATGCGCCAAAGCCTCTCGCGGATGCAGAACAATTACTGCGTATCGAAAGGAAACCACCTGCGCCACTCTTTTCGCGACGAATAAGCTTGGTTATAAAGACGAACGAAAAAGAATTTGGTTATCGAAAAGATCAATCGTGGAATGCGTTATTCTAAGACTGCATGAATCGGCGCTCGCCCACGCTCGAAGGTTTTGCCGCCATGGTTCGCCGGCCCTCGTTTGGCATGGCGGAAATCGCATGGCGCTGGAGTTTTGGGCTGGCCGCGAGTTTTCTGCTGATCGTCTCGTTCTTGGAATATCTGGACACGCTGCCTGTCACGGCTCGTGACATGTTCCTGCTTCGCACCGGCCAACCACCTTTGGTGGGTAAGGCTCTCACCCGCATTTTTCAGGGCAGTTCGCCGCGCGTGGTTCTTGCTGGCCTCATTCTGATTCCCTCACTCGCCTTGGCATGGATGACACTTGGCTCCCTTGGTCGAGCCGTCACGCTGAAAGGGCTGGTGCAGTATTTCCGGGACGAGGCCACTCCCCGCGATAGCGGAACCACGGTTCGCTCGCTCTTCGGACTCAACTTCTTCCGCCTTGCCGCAACCTTTGCTGCCATCCTTGGATGTCTGGGAGCGATCCTGCTGGCCGGCGCCGCGTCTACGCCGAAAAATCCCGCGCCCGGCAGCGCTTTCCTGATCTTTCTCATGACCGCGATGCTGGTCTGGCTGGCCTGGTCGACGGTCAACTGGTTCCTCTCGCTCTCCGCGGTATTTGTTGTTGCCGACGGGCAAGACACCTTTGGCGCGCTCTCCTCCGCGGTAAATCTCTGCCGCAGTCGCGCCGGTTCGGTCTTTGCCGCCGGCACCTGGTTCGGCCTCGCGCACTTAACGGCCTTTTTCGTCGCTACGTCCGTCGTTGCCTTCCCGCTGGCCTTTCTTGGCGTGCTTCCGGGTTCAGTGGTGTTCGGCGGGCTGTTGCTGGTGACGCTGCTCTATTTCGCCGTCACTGATTTTCTGTACGTGGGACGACTGGCGGCGTACGTCGCCATCGTGGAACTTCCAGTTCCCGTCGAAGCGCCAGCATCGCCGGTGCCGGCGGCGATTCCGCTAGCGACGACCATTGACACAGACGAACTCATCCTCTGCGACACGCTCGTGAGCAATCAGCGCTCAGCACTCAGCATTCAGCCATCCACCAGCATCGACAAGGATGAGCGAATCTTGAGTGACCATTCCCAGGATACCGACCCAGCTAAAGGCTAAGAGCTAAAAGCTGACAGCGACAGTTTCGCCCTTTACACTATCGTTCCATTCTGAGAAACTCATCCGTGGAAACCCAATCCATCGTTGTCCTCGACTTTGGCGCGCAGTATTCGCAGCTCATCGCACGCCGCATCCGTGAACAAAGCGTCTTCTCTGTGGTCTTGCCCTGCACGGCCACCCTCGACGAGATTCGTAGCTACTCCCCGGTAGGCATCGTGCTTTCCGGTGGTCCGTCGTCTGTCTACGACGCCGACGCTCCCGCTGCCGACCAGCGCCTGTTCTCGCTCGGCGTGCCCGTGCTCGGCATCTGCTACGGATTGCAATTCATGGTGCATGCCCTCGGCGGCAAAGTTCGCGGAGCCGATAAGCGCGAATACGGCCACGCCTCGGTCGAGATCAAAGAAGATTCGCGCCTGTTCGAAGGTCTGCCGAAAAAGCTTTCTGTCTGGATGTCCCATGGCGACGAAGCCGTTGAGTTGCCCCCGGGGTTTCGGCTGTGCGCCAGTTCTCCCAACGCCATTGCGGCTATTCACAATCCCGAGAAGAAAATGTGGGCGGTGCAGTTTCATCCTGAAGTCCACCACACCGAGCACGGCACCGACATCCTAAAAAACTTCGCGCTAGTCATCTGCGGTGCCAAGCCGACCTGGACGCCGCAGCATTTTATCGATGCGACGATTGCGAGTGTCCGCGAAACCGTCGGCAACGGGCGCGCCATCTGCGCTTTGTCCGGAGGCGTCGATTCCTCGGTCGCCGCGACGCTAGTCGATCGCGCCATGCGCGACGGACAAAAGACACGCCTTACCTGTGTATTCGTGAACAACGGAGTGCTGCGCAAGAACGAATTCGAAAAAGTGCAGCAGACGCTGCGCGACAAACTAGGATTGCACCTCGTCGCTGTCGATGCCACCAAGCGCTTTCTGGACAAGCTGGCCGGCGTCACCGATCCCGAGAAGAAGCGCAAGATCATCGGCAACGAATTCATCGCCGTCTTCGACGACGAAGCGCATCGCATCGAAAAAGAAGAAGGCAAAGTCGATTGGCTGGTGCAGGGAACGCTCTATCCCGACGTAATCGAATCACGCTCGGTGCGCGGGCCCTCGCAGGTCATCAAGAGTCATCACAACGTCGGCGGCCTGCCCGAGAAGATGAAGCTCAAGCTGATCGAGCCGCTCAAGGATTTATTCAAAGACGAAGTTCGCCAGATCGGACGCGATCTCGGCATGCCGGAAGAACTAATCCAGCGCCAACCATTCCCCGGTCCCGGCCTCGCCGTGCGCATCCTGGGAGAAGTCACTCCCGAACGCCTCGACATTCTGCGCGAATGCGATGACATCGTCGTCAACGAAATCAAGACCGCCGGACTCTACAAGAAAATCTGGCAATCGTTCGCTGTTCTTCTTCCGGTGATGTCGGTCGGCGTCATGGGAGACCAGCGCACCTACGCCTACACCTGCGCCATCCGCGCCGTCCACTCCGAAGACGGCATGACGGCTGACTGGGTTCCGCTCCCGCACGAAGTCCTGAAAACCATCTCCAGCCGCATTGTGAATGAAGTGAAAGGCGTGAACCGCGTGGTCTACGACATCACGTCAAAACCGCCCGGCACAATCGAGTGGGAGTAAACCAGACCTCAGACGTCGGACCTCGGACGTCAGGCGTCATTCGCACAACATTGTCATCCCGAGCGAAGCCGAGGGACCTTGCGTTTCTTGACTGAGTAATTGTTGGCGCGGAAACGCACGCGATGCGCGAGTCACGAAGCGACGACGGCGCCGGACGCAAGCCCGGTGTAGGGACGTCGCCAAGGTGCGAGTTCCCAAAGTCCAAGGTCGGAGGTCCGCGGTCCGCGGTCCGCCTTACCCCTTCTCCACCAACTTCCTCGAAATCGCTGTCACCATTTTCCGCGGCGCAAAGCGCACCGACTCCGCGACCAGCCAATTGCGGAACCCGGAGATCGCCAAGGTCTTGCCCGCCATCAGCGCCCGATACCCATCCGCCGCCACCGTCTTCGCATCCATGGGCCGCAGTTTGCGGAACAACGCCGACTCTTCAATGGCGGCCCGCTTCTGAAATCCCGTATCCGTTGCGCCCGGACAGAAGCACGTTACGGTTACTCCGCTCCCGCCGACTTCATTGGCCAGCGCTTCAGAAAACGAGATCACGTACGCCTTGGTCGCGTAATAAATTGCCATCAGCGGCCCCGGCTGAAATCCTGCCGTCGACGCCACATTCATGATCTTTCCCGACTTCCGCGACAGCATGGGCGCTAGGAATAAGCGAGTCAAAGCCGTCAGTGCCGTGATGTTCAACTGAATCTGCCCGAGTGATTCTTCTAGCGGAATCTCCGCGAACAAGCCAGACACTCCGAAGCCGGCGTTGTTCACCAGAACGTCGACGGCTATCCCTTCGGTTCGCAGTTGATCGAAGATCTTCTGAGAGGAAGAGGGTTCGCTGAGATCCATCACGACTGGTCTCGCCGAAATTCCAAACTGCCGCTGCAACTCATCGGCGAACTGCGAGAGCTTTCCGGAACTCCGTGCTACCAGCACCAGGTTGTAATGATCATTGGCGAACAACTTCGCCAGTTCATACCCGATGCCGCCGGAAGCGCCAGTGATCAAAGCTGTGCCATTCGCCATAAATAAAGCTTACCGAAATTCCAAGCCGCAAAAAACAAGGCACGGGAGAACACCCGTGCCCTGCAACTCCTGACGCCCGAAGCCTGCCGCCCGGTTCTACGCCCCTACCAGCGCCGGCTCGAGTCCATAAATCGAATGCCATGAGGTCGCCGCTTTCAGCCGCTCGTTGACGTTATTGATGTTCTTCACGCCTTCGTCTTCGAGCCACTTCCGGAACGCGTCCGGTCCCTGCTTCGCGTACACGGGAATGCCATCCTTCCATGTCGCGCGTCCGCAGAGCACACCGTTGAACTTCACGCCCGACTCCGCCGCCAACTCCAGCGCCTCGGTGAATTCGGAATTGCTCACGCCCGCCGACAAGTAAATGAACGGCTTGGTCGAAACCGCCGCCGCCTTGCGGAACAAGTCCATCGCTTCTTGTTTCGAATACGCCGCCGGACCTTTGAACGACTTCGCGCCCTCAACGAACTTCATGTTCACCGGAACTTCCACTTTCATGACGTCCACGCCGTAGCGGTCTTTGGTGAACTCTTTCATGCTGCCGATCACGGCTTCAGGTTTCTTCTTGGCAAAGTCGATACCCTTCTCGTCGATGCCTTCTTCGTAAGTCACGAACTCGAGGAAGAACGGAATATCGTTGGCCCGGCACTCATCTCCCAAGCGTTCCACCCATGCATGTTTGATGTCATTGATGGGCTGCGGATCAAACGGCGTGTAGTAGAGAAGAATCTTCAGACAATCGGCGCCAGCTTCTTTCAAGCGCCGCACCGACCAGTGATCGAGCAGATCGCCCAACCGCCCCGGACCAGTCTTGTCGTACCCGGTCTTTTCATACGCCAGAAGTAAGCCAGCGTTTTTGGCGCGCCGTTTGGACGCGGGCAACCCCCACTCCGGGTCGAGCAGAATCGCGCTGGCGTGCGGCGTCAAAACTTCGGTGACCAGAATCTTGAATTCTTCCATCATGGCGTCGCTGACGTCGGAACCCTTCTCTTTCGCCAACGATTTTTGCAGCGAACCGCGCTGGTCCATGGCCGCGGCGGCGATGACGCCGCGCTCGTTCGATACTCTCTTCAGTCCGGCAAGCTTTCCTGGTGTGAGCTTCATGATTCCTCCAAAATAATTGCGTTAGAAAGTGGATCGCAACGTCCGTATTAAATCCGCCTGAACTGGACGGCGAGTCATTGTAATACGTTTCGCAGGAAAAACGTGGTGATCAGCATCACTTCGACTTGAGTGGACCCGTCGATCCCTTGGTTCGTATCAGGGCATCGCTTCAGCGACGCCATTGAAGGCCTAGGATCCTCGCCTTCAGGCGCTGCGGGCAGCGGCCAAAGCCGTATAGCAATGGCTTCTTTCGGTATGGCTGAAGCCATACCCTGATACGGAGCAAATCCCAAATCTACTGCCGTAGCGTCAACGCGCCCAGCACCGCCTGCTGCTTGGCGATCAACTGCTGCACGCCCTGGCTGGCCAGCCCAATCATCTTCCCCAGTTGCGCCTCGTCAAATACCTGATGCTCTGCCGTGGCTTGCACCTCCACCAACTTCTTTCCTGCGGTCATCACGAAGTTCATATCCACGTCGGCGCGCGAGTCTTCTTCGTAGCAGAGATCGAGAAGAATTTCTCCATCCACAATGCCTACGCTGATCGCCGCCACGAAATCGCGCAGCGGGGAAGCGGTCAACGTCCCGGCCTCCACCAATTTTTCCAACGCCAGTCCTAGAGCCACGAACGCCCCGGTAATCGATGCCGTGCGCGTCCCGCCATCTGCCTGAATCACATCGCAGTCAATCCAGATGGTCCGCTCGCCCATGCGATCGAGATCGACGACCGCTCGCAGGGATCTGTCCAATCAGCCGCTGGATCTCATGGGTTCTTCCGCTGGGACGTCCCTTGTTCACTTCTCGCGGCGTCCGCGTCAAGGTTGCTCGCGGCAGCATGGAATATTCGCTCGAAATCCAGCCCTTGCCGGTATTGCGCATGAACTGCGGCACGGTCTCTTCGACGGACGCGGTGCAGATGACCCGCGTGTTTCCCACTTCAATGAGGACGGAGCCCTCGGCCGTATGAATGTAATCCGGAATCAGATTCACAGGACGCATCTGATCCGGCGCGCGATTGTCAGAACGATAGAACATCCCTTAATTCTAAATGATGAAATTGCCGATTTCCGGTTGCCAATTGTCGATTTGAAAAAGGTGATTTCTAATCGGCAATTGGAAATTTCAAATTGGCAATAACTACTGCATCTGCCCCACCACTCCATTCACCTGCCCGACATCGAAGAACCCAGTGAGATCTACGTGCCCAGCCAAGGTGTCACGCGACTTGCCATCGACCAGAATCTTGACACGATTGATGCCAGGAATGTTTGCCGAGAGCGTCTCCACCAGCGATGCCACAGTAAGTTCTTCGACCAACACTCCGGAGCGATGAGCATCCGAAAACGCTGCGTTCATATCGATCACCGCTAGGCCCGGATCCACAAGATAGACACTGCGAACCTCTGAGCCCGAGCCCAAGGGATGCGGAGATCCCTTCGCCAAATAAATCTCCACCAGCGCCCTCAGCAATTCTTCCGCGCGCTCCTGCCGTCCCGCAGGCAAGGGAATCCTGGCTCCCTGCGCCCGGAGCGTGCCCGTCTCGTCGTCGGCTACGTAAAGCGTGATCTGTTCCGTCGGTCCTGACACCGGAGGCGCGATCGGCTGCGTGTAACTCACAGGCTCCGGCACCGCTGCTTTCTTGCTCACGCGCCGCACATAAACCCCCATGCTCACAGCGATTGCCAGCGTCACCGCAGTACCGATGATCAAGTGCCGGGGAATCATCGTCCCGTCTCCAGTTTGTCGCGCGTGGCCGTGATCCCCGTAGCGATCGAGCCCGCAATCATCTGCTGGTACGCGGGCAGCAAAAGGCTCGAAACCCCATCCGGCGAGGGCGCCACCTCCACCGCCACGGCAGGCACAATCACGTTATTCAGCGGGCGCAGCGGTGCGGCCCAGGCTCGCACCGCGATTTGCCTTCTGCCGAATTCCGCCGACAGATTCGCCTCTACTACCTGGCTCGAAGTCAGAAACGCAGACTGTGCCGTGTCCCAATCGAGAAACGGCCCGCGTCCTTGCCCGACGGCCGGAACCATCGCGGTGTACAAGTGCACGCCATTGCCTTGCGAGGTTGCGTGGATACAGATGTAGATCGCGGGATGCGTGCTGTTCGTCAGGTTCGCCCGCTGATCCAGGGTTAAAGAGAAATCCCCATCCCGCACTAATAGCGTCGTCAGGCCGCGCGACTCCAACTCCGCGCGCAACCGCCGCGCAAAGGCCAGCGTTACATCTTTCTCCACCATCTGATCGGTCAACGCCGCGCCGCGCTCATCGCCGCCATGACTCGCATCGACCACTGCAAAATAACGTCTTGGACCCTGTGGCGCGGGCGGCGTCGCGGTCCCAGTCACTGCTGGAGGCGGAGCCCCGGGATTCTGTGCCGCGGTTTGCGACGGAGCTTGCGACGCGGGATTTACTGTGATCGTTTTCCCATCATTACTGAAGCTGGCAAACAAGGGAACGCTTCCGCTGACCTCAATCTCAACCGCTCCGTTATTTTCCGAATACGTCGCCGACGGAATCGTCTTACTGTCAAACGTCAGAGTCTGCGATCCCGGAGGCACCAGCGGCTCGTGCGTGAACGTCATCTTCAGCCGCCCCGGCTCGGTCGAGATCGAAGGGTTCACCGGAGAAGTGAAGTTCATCACCAGTGCGGACTTGTCGATCTGCGCCGTGAAGTGCACCGCGACTTCGCCCACAAACAACCGCCTCGAGCTCTCGTGGAACGACACCGGACCGCCCAGAAACAGCGGCAGCAGCGTGCTCAAAGAAGAAAGCGGCACCAGGCCCCGTCCGCTTTCGAGCACGAAGTTCCCCGGCAGGTCCATGTCTCGCCCATTGATCTTGCCCTTCTTCTTGCCGTTCACGAACTCGGCGTCGACGTTGTTGTAGCGTAACTTCCACTTCGATCCATCACTCTTCGCGCTCACCGTTCCCAGAGGTTCCAGGGTCTCGAAAAGACCAACGTAATCCTGTCCACCGTGCTCGGCTACAGGCAGGGAATAGTTCGCCGCCGTCGAATAAATGGTGATTCGTTTTTCGTTGGGAGCCCCGCGAAGCAGGAAGACAGAAACCAGCAACAACGTGGATATCGAAAGCGCCAGGCCGATCCTTGAGCGGGACCGGCCGTTACTCCAGGGCATAAATCGTCAAGCCGCTAAGCAGCTTGGGATAGAAATCGGTGGACTTCTGCGGCAACACTTCGCCGGCGAAAGCAATGTCGCGCACTTGCGGCATGCGCACGGGATTCATCAGGAAGGCCACATTCGCCGCGCCGCTGCGCACTTGCTCAAGCGCCTCCGCCGTATCGCGGATGTAACTCAAATTCTGCTGTTCCCGGATCGACTCCTCCGACAGTTCCAGCGCTCCCTCAAGCATGCACTTATGCAACTGCACCACATCGAGCGACTGCTGCCGCAGAGAAAGATTTGCGAACAGACTCGGATCCGCCTTGGGACGGTCCAGCAGAAACGCACGCGTCGCGGTCACCGCCAGCAGTGCCGGACCCACCAGTCCCGCCTGCCGCAAGATTCCCTGTGCGCGCGCCGCATCGATCGTCGGATCTACTTCTTCCACGCTGAAATAATTCTTGGCTGTCTCATGCAGCGCCTCGGGAGTGAAGCCCTCCACGCCATGCACCACCCGGTGCGTCGGAAGTATCAACAACCCCGGACTGTCCATGTTGATGAATGTCATCATCAGCATTTCGTACGGCGCCGTCTCGCTATCATCGGCTCGCGCTATATCGTCCGCCGATCGTTCTCGCGGCATCACGCCCACGGCCACCGCGGCAGCGCGCCGTTCATTCCGGTAGTTCAAAGCGGTCTCATAACGGTGGTGTCCATCCGCAATGATGAGCTTCTTGTCACGCATCTTGCCCTGGACCAGACCGATCACATCCGGGTCCGAGATCGTCCACAACTGGTGCAGAACCCCGTACTCATCCCTTACCTCGATCTGCGGCGGACCGCTGGGCGTCAAAGCCGCCTCAACCTCCGCCGCCGGATCGCTGTAAAGCATGAAGATCTGCCCGAAGTGGGCTCGGGTCGCCCGCAACAGGTTCAAACGGTCGGCCTTGGGCTTCGCCAGCGTCTGTTCATGGCGGAAAACCACCCCCGCCCCGTAGTCCTCAATTTTGCCCAGCGCGATGAAGCCCCGCCGCTCAGCCTCGCTTTTTCCACCTGGAACGGCAAAGCGCTGCACATACAGATAAATGGATGGTTCTCCGTCTTGTAGAAAAACGCCGCGACGGCGCCAATCGGCAAGGTTTCCCGCTGCCCTTGAATATGTGTTTTCTGTCTCGTTATCAGAGGTTTCCCGCTTTCCGAGAATGATCCGCACCAGGTTGTAAGGGCTCGCGGCGTGGTAACGCTCTTGCATATCAAGAGTGATCTTGTCGTAGGGCTGGGTCACCACAGTCGACAGGTCGACTCGGGCAGGGTCGTAACGAAGGGCGCGGAATGGGGAAATGGATGCCATTAGCCGGAAGGGGCATTGTAGCAAGACCACCGTGCATGGTGGACGATGACGCGCACATTGGCTTCCGATTGAGCAAACTATTTCCAAGCCAAAACAATCTAAGTGGACTGGCAAAATGGACAGTATCGCCATTCTTGAGCTGTGATACTATCGCCGCCAACGAGGTAATTATGGCCCGCCGGTGTGGGCGCGGCTTTCCGAGGCCCCGAAACCCTGTTCGGCTCCGCCCATCGTCCGCTCCCCGGACTCAGAGATTACCTGCGCGTTTCGCCTTCCCGCTGCTAGCCATTCTTTTTTGCGCCGTATCCTGCTTCGCTCAAGTCTCTGTCGACGACGTTCACATTAAGCCGCGAGTCCAGCCTCCGCAGGTGACTCCCGAAGACGGCATTGACCCTTCTCTAAAGACCCACACCAAGCCCATGAAGGTTGACGTCGACCTGGTTCTGGTTTCGGTGACCATCACCGATCCCATGAACCGCCTGGTTACCGGACTCGACAAGGAAAACTTCAGCCTCTTCGAAGGCAAAGATCAGCAGGAGATCAAGCATTTCTCCAGTGAAGACGCTCCCGTTTCACTCGGCGTCATCTTCGACATGAGCGGCAGCATGAGCAGCAAGATCGAGCGCGCTCGCGAAGCCGTGGTCGAGTTCTTCAAGACCGCCAACCCGCAGGACGAGTTCTTCATGATCACCTTCGCCGACAAGCCGGAAGAAATCTCCGATTTTACCCAGTCCGTCGAAGACATCCAGGGCAAGCTGGTCTACACCATTCCCAAGGGACGCACCGCCATGCTCGACGCCATTTATCTCGGCGTCAGCAAAATGCGCCAGGCAAAATATACAAAGAAAGCCCTACTCGTCATTTCCGACGGCGGCGATAACCACAGCCGCTACACCGAAGGCGAGATCAAGAGCCTGGTCAAAGAAGCCGACGTCCTCATGTACGCGATCGGCATTTACGATCATTATTTTCCCACCGAAGAAGAGCGCATGGGGCCGCAGTTGCTCACCGAACTGACGGAACTCACCGGCGGCCGTACCTTTACCATCGATAATCCCAACGACTTAGGGGATGTAGCCACCAAAATAGGCATCGAGTTACGCAACCAATATGTGCTTGGATACCGTCCAAAGAACCCAGTACACGACGGCAAATGGCGTAAGATAAAAGTGAAGCTCACTCCACCCAAAGGTTTGCCGCCGCTACGGGTATATGCCAAGACGGGATACTATGCACCTTCGGAGTAGCCAGCTTTCCGCTCTCCTTTTCACATTCTTTGTAGCTATCGCCGCCTGGGGACAGAACGCCCCGGCCACGCCACCGCCCAGCAGTCCGCCGCCTCCGGTCAATAGCGGCGGCCAGAACCAGCCCTCCCAACCGACCGCGCCCCCGTCGCAAGCGGCGCCCGACCAGTCGCAACAGGCTCCACAGGGCGACGACAGCGGCGTATTCGTCTTCAAGAAGGAAGTGGAAGAAGTCGTCCTGCACGCGACCGTCGTCGACGACAAGCAGCACCTCATCACGAATCTCGAAAAGAACGCGTTTACCGTTTTCGAGAACAACCAACCGCAGACGATTACCTCGTTCCGCCACGAAGATATTCCTGTGGCTATGGGCATCGTCATCGACAACTCGGGATCGATGCGCGAGAAGCGCGAAAAGGTCAACAAAGCTGCCATCAATCTCGTACGTTCCAGCAATCCCTCGGATCAGGTGTTCGTCGTCAATTTCAATGACGAGTACTTCCTCGATCAGGATTTCACCGGCGACATCAAGAAATTGAATGAGGCGTTGGAAAAAGTCGAAGCCCGCGGAGGAACCGCGCTCTATGACGCGATCGTGGCCTCAGCCGACCATTTGAAGCGCAACGCCAAGCTGCAGAAAAAAGTCTTGTTCGTCGTCACCGACGGCGAAGACAATGCCAGCCGCGAAACCTTAGAGCAAGCGGTGCGCCGCCTGCAGGAAGAAAACGGGCCGACGGTCTACGCGATCGGTTTGCTGGGTGAAGAGAAACAGCGCCGCGCCCGCCGCGCCTTGCAGACTCTTGCCGAACGCAGCGGAGGCATCTGCTTCCTCCCTAAAAATCTCGAAGAAGTCGATGAGATCAGCAAGACCGTCGCCCACGACATCCGCAATCAGTACACCATCGGTTACAAGCCCACCACGCCCAAGAGCGCCGGCGGATACCGCACCATTCGCGTAGACGCCAAGGCCAAGGGCTACAACAAGCTCACAGTCCGCACCCGCAGTGGTTACTACCCAGGCCAGGAACGCGCCGCCCAGTAAGCAAAGTGGCGCCGGCGTCCCGCCGGCACACGATGCTGTCTGCAAGAATGGCGCTACTTCGCTTCAGAATTCTCATCCTCTTCCGCGGAATTGGATGATTCTCCTGCGGTCGCGTTTATCGGGGCGGCTCGGGGGTAACTGTTCGAACTGGTGCATCGCTTTGCGCTCAGCAGTCGCTTTCTGTCGCATCTCGCGGCTGGCGTCGGTTTCGCGATAGAGACCCTGCGCGACTGACGCGGGGCCGCGAACCTCGCTGAGTTCGAGCACTTCGACCTCAAGGTCTCCGCCCTCGTTGGTGATGCGCAGCATGTTTCCTGCGTGAACCTCGCGCGCGGGTTTCGATGGTTGTCCGTTGGAGAGCACGCGGCCAAGTTCGCAGGCGCGGGCGGCGAGCGAGCGCGTTTTGAAGAAGCGCGCCGCCCAAAGCCATTTATCGATGCGTACGCCAGGCATGTGATCTATTTTGCTTCAAGGGGTGCATCTACGTCTGCCTTAGTCTTTTGCGCTTTCTGAACCCCTCTTTACTGCGACGGGGTCCCCGCGTTCAGCAGGATGGTGAGCGGCGGCACGTGCTCGGGCTTGATGTAGCGGTTTACCAGGAAGCGCTTGCCATCTTTGGCGACGTCGTAAGAGAAAAGATCGGTCGAGGAAATCGGGGCCCGGCCATGGATCTGAAACAACGGGACCGGTGTGCCGAAGGCGAACACGCTGGTGTCACTGATGGGAACCGCCATCAGCATACCGTTGGGAGCGATATAGAAAATCTCCTGGCCGTCTCCGCGCCAGCGTGGTTCGGTGCCTCCCCCGCGAGATACCTGCCATTTTCCGGTGACGCCGGGAAACGACGTCACGTAAATCTCCCACACACCAGACTCATCAGACGCATAAACCAGCCACTTCCCGCCGGGAGAGATCTGTCCATTGGTCTGGCTCGATTTGCTGGTAAACACGGGAACGCTGGCTCCGCCGGCGGCCGGAATCAGAGCCAGGTACGAATGAGACGGAGCCTGTTCTGTACAAAGGATCTGTTTCCCGTCAAGGGTCCAGCTGTTGGGGATAAAGTCATCGACGATTTCGGCTGGCACGAGTGGCTTCTCGCTTTCCAGTCCGTCAGCGCGTTTGCTGAACACCGTCGCGCCGCCGCCCAAGATTGAACGGTAAGCGATGGTGCTTCCATCGCGAGACCAGACCGCGCCAACCTCTTCCGAAGGATCGAAGGTGAAGCGCGAATTACTGACGCCGTTGGTGCTCTGAAGCCAGATGTCGACGTTGTTGGCCTTCAAGTCGGCCACGTCGACGGCCACCCGGCTGCCATCGGGTGACAGTGTGGGATTCGCCATGATGGCGGGCGCGCCAGTCACGCCCAGATCCTTACCGGTTCGGTCCATCCACGTAAGGACCGACAAAGCCGCGCCGACTCCCGTGTTGTAGACCAAGGTTCCGTTGGGCGAGGCCGCGATCGCGGTCCAATACGTGGAGGGTTGAAAACCAACCAGATTGGCAATGGGTACAGCATTGCCGGTTGCGGTCGCGGTCGACGGGTCGAAGGCGACACTTACCAACTGGCGCTGATCGTCGGCGAAGTAAAGATGATGGGAGTCGTAGTTGAAACTTGACTGGCACAGGTGAACCAGCCGCTTCTCGGAGTTTTCCAGAGAACCGACATAGATGCCGCTGTAGCGGTCATCCCTCGCGTTGGAGAAGTTCCCCGCCCAGAATAAAAAGCGTTTGCCGTCAGGAAGGAAGACCGGCCAGCGGTGAGTTCCTTGCTCCTTGTCACCCAGCCGCGTGACCTGTTCCATGCCGCTGCCGTCGGCATTGATACGCCACAGTCCGCTGGCCGGGTCGGGAGAGTAAACGATAACGTTCTGGCTTCCCCAGCTTCCCCCGCGCGCCGCAAGCACCGGTGCGAGGGTTTGCAGGGCCCCACCTGCAACCGCAATCTTCAGCATCTTGCCGTTCGCAAAAAACGCAATGTACGCTCCATCCGGTGACCAGAAGGGAAAGCTGGCACTTTCGGTGCCCGGCAGAACGGTTACGCTGGCGGAGCCAATGCGCTGCAGGTAAAGCATAGGCACTCCGGTGTTCGGCTCCGGCGACACAAATACCAGCGTCGATCCGTCGTGCGAGAGCGCCATGTGGCTGGCGCTCAGGTCATCCGGAATCGCAATCGCAAACTGCATGCGAGTCGTGGGTGTGGGACGCCGGGCGACAAACCAGGTGGCCGCGGCCACGGCAATCAGGGCCAGGGCAGTCACCGCCCAGCGTGAGATTGAAGTCCTGGTTGGAGTCCTCTCGACACGCGCAGCGCCGCTGGTGTCAGTTCCGGAGAGGGCGCTCAGCGCGAATGATAAATCCCGCGCTGACTGGAAACGCTGTTCCGGACTCTTCTCGAGGCAGCGCCGCGTAATGCGGTCGAGCGCAGGAGAAAGCTGATGGCTGGGATCGGAGATTTCCGGCGGATCTTCTTTTAACACCGCGGTCATGGTTTCGGCCGCAGTATCGCGACGGAAGGCGCGCTGTCCCGAGAGCATTTCGTAGAGGACGGCGCCAAAAGCAAAAATATCGGTGCGAGGATCGGCAGGCTCGCCGCGAACCTGCTCTGGCGCCATGTAACCTGCTGTGCCCATGACCACGCCGGCGACCGTGTTCGCGCCGGTGAGGGTGAGTCCATCAGATTCGGTTCCGGCTTTTTGCGCGAGCTTGGCGAGACCGAAGTCGAGGATCTTGATACGTCCATCTTTGGTGACGAAGATGTTTTCGGGCTTCAGGTCGCGGTGAACGATTCCTTTTTCATGCGCGGCCGCGAGTCCGTGAGCGATTTGCACTCCGTACTCGATGGTCTTGCGCTGCGGCAGAGGCCCGCGATCGAGCACGGCGCGCAGGCTTTCTCCCTCGAGCAACTCTGAAACGAGAAAAGGCGCGCCGTTGTACTGGCCGATGTCGTGAATGGCGAGGATGTTGGGGTGATTAAGCGCGGCGACCGCGCGGGCTTCCTGTTCGAAGCGGTGCAGGCGGTCGGCATCGCGGGCAAACGACTCGGGCAGAATCTTGATGGCGACGTCGCGGCCCAGACGGGCATCGCGCGCGCGGTAGACCTCGCCCATGCCGCCGGCGCCGAGGGGCGAGACGATTTCATAGGGATCGAGTTTGGCGCCAGGAGTGAGAGCCATCCGTGGGCGCAATTATAGCCCGAGGTTCGCTGCATGGCCTTTCCTTCCAGGCCTCTAGGTTGTGATTTCCGCGCCGGGGAAATCAGGTTCTTCGCGGCGCGCAGAATGACAAGCATTGAGAAATATCGGATGGCCGTGAAAATCGGAAGGCTGGCGTTTGCTCTTGGCTAAGTTGTTGATTCTTCGTTGGAGATGGATTTGGCTGCAAAACCGGGGTCTGGCCGTCGCCTACGATGCCCATTAAACCACCCTGGTAGGCCTCTAGGGCAATTCTCAGGCCGCGGGTGGACTCAGAGGCCATCCTCGGCTTTGCAATCGCTATAATCGCCTCCCAGTCGCACATAATCTTAAAGCTATAGACAACGGTTTCATTTTGGGAATTGTGAGGGCCAAGTGCCGACATAGCGGCAGCGAGAAACTTCTCCGCCCGCGATTTTGATTACAATGGACCCCATGACTGACGCACTCATCATCGCGGGCAGGCAGTTCCGTTCCCGGCTGATTGTCGGCACGGGAAAGTACAAGTCGTTTCAGGAGACCGCGCGCGCGCTCGAGGCCAGCGGCGCGGAGATGGTCACGGTCGCGGTGCGGCGGGTGAATCTCGACCGCAGCAAGGAATCGCTGCTCGACTACATCGATCCCAAGAAATATTTTCTGTTGCCCAACACCGCCGGCTGCTACACCGCCGATGAAGCCATTCGCGCGGCGCGGCTGGGGCGCGAGGTCGGCATCTCCGACTGGGTGAAGCTCGAAGTGATCGGCGATCAGGCGACGCTCTATCCCGACGTGCAGGCCACGCTCGAAGCCACGCGCGTGCTGGTGAAAGAAGGATTCACCGTGCTTCCCTACACTTCCGACGACGTGGTGTTTGCCAAGCGCTTGCTCGATGCCGGTGCGGCGACGATCATGCCGCTGGGCGCGCCGATCGGCAGCGGCCTGGGCATTCAGAACCGTCGCCAACATTCGGATTCTGCGCGAAGTCATCACCAGCGTGCCGCTGATCGTGGATGCGGGCGTAGGCACGGCGTCCGATGCGACCGATCGCGATGGAGCTCGGCGCCGACGCGGTGCTGATGAATACCGGCATTGCGGGCGCGCAGGATCCGGTGTTGATGGCTGAGGCCATGAAGCATGCGGTGGTCGCGGGACGGCAGGCTTATCTGGCGGGACGCATGGAGAAGAAACTGTATGCGACCGCGAGTTCGCCGTTGGAGGGCGTGGTGCGGTAACTGGGGAACGTGAATACCACGGACAGGCGACGTCATCCTGCTCCGATAGGGCGAAGGATCTGGCGTGCAGCGGCACACTCCCCGTCCCGCGCCAGATGGCTCGGCTCGGGATCGCGCATATTACGAAAGCCCCTTGATCGCCGCCTCGAGGCAATCGGCTAGCGGCCTCTCCATATCCACCACCGTCTTCGCCAACCCAATCTCCTCGAATCGACCCTTCACTCGCAAGTACAAAGCGAAATCCCGATTCGCCGCCGGGTGCGCCTGCTCCTCAATTCGTCTCCGCGCCGTCTCCTCCGAACAAGTGCACTCGAGAATCCGCCACGGTTGATCTAAGCCCGTGGCATATTCGATGACACGCTCCAACTGATACCGCCGCGAAAACGGACGCCCATCCAGAAACACCACTCGTGAAGCATCCCGCTTTAACAAATAGCCAGCCGTCTCCAGCATCACTTCCATGCAGAAATCATCCTGCTCAGGTGGAAAATTCGATGTCCGCGGGAGCAAACAGTGCTCTGCCGGATTTCGTCTTTATCCAGCACGGCACCGTTCACCCGCGCTGCCAGCGCTCGCGCAAGCGTGCTTTTCCCCGTGCCGGGAAGTCCCGCCATCATCACAATCATGTTTTTTGAGGAGAACTACTTGGGATTGCTGCTGAGATCTTCGATAACGTCGGCGTCGTCTTCCTGCGAACGCTCGCCAGCCAGCATGCGCGACTCGCGCCAGTCTGTGTAGCGGTCCGAAACCGCAACGTGAAATACCCATTGCCGCCGCTCTTCTTCGGGCTCAATCAATCCCATATCTTTCATGGGAAGCATGTACTGCTCGACCCATTTGACTTGCTCACGGGTCATGCCGCGCCGCTGAAGGTCAACCGTGATGTCCCGCCAAGTGGGATGAAGCGGTCTCACCTTTTTCCGGCGCCGCATTGCGATTATGCCGCCGGAGTTTCTTCTGCACCAGGACGGTCCGCACCGCCGAGTTCACCTGGATCTGCTGGTGAAATTGCTTGTAATAGGCCTCGCTCAGATCATCAACAAAATCCAGCGTCCACGGACGGCAATAACGTCGATCGGGATCGAGCCGCGGATCGATCCGCAAAGTCTTTCCCGGAACGATGGGCACCAGGTCCTGTGAAGCTTTCAGTTCTTCGAGTTCGTTGTCATCCTGAATGCGCGGCAGATCGAGTTGGTCAATCACGGCGTTCTGCCGGATCAGCGAATCGTGCGAAGGACGGAACAGAGGATTCCAAAGAATGCGCCGTATATGCGAGCGCCGCGTCCGATGATAATGCTTGGTCGTGGTCACGCGCCGCATGCCGAAGGCCGGGCTGCACACCGCCAGCATCGTCAGCAAAAATGCGATTGTCGCGCGCTTTGTCGAAATCTTCACGAAGTGACGGGGCTCCCGATAAACGCCCTGGCGCTCAGGGCAGGTTGCTATTCTAATGCAGCCGGGGCGCCCGCCGGATTTTATTCTTCTAATTTTTCTGGTTACCGACGAGGGGCTCCCGAGCGGTTACTGTTGGTTACTCCCGGGAGCGGCGGCTTATTTTCCAAACAGATCACCGATGGCCTGTTTCATCACGTCTCCACCAACCTCGGAAATCGACCGGGTCAGCGGGATATCCTTCGGGCAAACCTCCACGCAATTCTGCGCATAACCGCACTCTTGGATGCCGCCATCCCCCATCAGGGCTGCCAGCCGCTCGTGCTTTAACGAAGCGCCGGTGGGATGGGTGTTGAACAATCGCACCTGCGAAATCGTCGCCGCTCCTACGAATCCCGTGTCTTCGGTGAACTGCGGACAGGCTTCCATGCAGCAGCAGCACGAAATGCAGCGCGATAGGGGATACGCCTGCTCCTGCTCTTCGGCAGTCATGCGAGGCCCCGAGCCCAGATCGTACGTTCCATCGATCGGAACCCATGCCTTCACTGCTTTCAGATTTTCGAACAGCACGCTGCGATCGACCGCCAGATCGCGCACGATGGGAAACTTCGAAAACGGCTCAAGTTTGATCGGCTGCTCCAATTTGTCGATCAGCGCCGAGCACGCCATACGCGCCCGTCCATTGATCAGCATGGCGCACGACCCACACACTTCTTCGAGACAATTCGAGTCATAGGTGATGGGCGTGGTGGTCTTGCCATCGCGAGTCACGGGATTCGCCGCGATCTCCATCAGCGAGGAAATTACGTTCATGCCCGGCTTCCACGCGAGCTCGAACTCTTCCCAACGCGACTTCCCGTCGGGATTGTCTTGGCGCTTGATCTTGATGATGACGGATTTGTGATTAGCCATTAGCTCTTAGCCTTTAGCACTTAGCTCGAACTCTAAACTCCTGTCATCCCGACCGGAGCGAAGCTCCCCTAATAGACTTGTCATTCCGAGGAGCGAAGCGACGAGGAATCTGCATTCCTCGCCCTCGGCAAACTGCAGATCCCTCGCTGCGCTCGGGATGACAACCTATTCTTGCGATGACAATCCCAACCACCAATGACGTCATCCTGAGCCCGTTAGGGCGAAGGATCTGGCGTGGACAACGTCTGCTTTTTCCACGCCAGATCCCTCACTTCGTTCGGGATGACGTCGTAAAAAGTAACAAACCGCCGTCACTTTGCCGCGTCGTACTTCCTCGGCCTTGGCGGAATCAGCGAAATATCCACCGGCTCAAATTCAAACCTTGGCTCATCGGCATCCGCTGCAAAATACGCCTTCGTCGTCTTCAACCAATTCTTGTCATCGCGATCGGGGAAGTCCGGCTTGTAGTGCGCGCCGCGCGACTCGTCGCGCATGCCCGCTCCCTGCGCAATCACTCGCGACAACTGCAGCATGTTATAAAGCTGCCGCGCAAACGCCACCGTGGTATTCGCCCACTGCGAGCGGTCGCTCAGGTTGATGTGCTGGAAGCGCTCCAGCATCTCTACCAGCTTGATGTCGGTCTCTTGCAAATCCTTGTTGTAGCGAATGACCGTGCAATTCTTGGTCATCAATTCGCCCAACTCGCGCCACAGCAGGAACGGATTCTCTTTCCCATCCGCCTGCATCAGCCCGGCGTTGATCTCTTCCTGTCGCTTCTGCTCCGACTCCATGTGTCCATTCGACGTCGCGCTCTGCAGTCCACGTGCGTACCGAACTGCATTCGGACCGGCAATGAACCCGCCGAAGATGCACGACACCAGCGAATTCGCGCCCAACCGGTTCGCCCCGTGATATTGATACTCCGCCTCGCCCGCAGCGAAAATCCCCGGGATGTTGGTTGACTGATTGAAGTCCACCCACAGCCCGCCCATGGTGTAATGCATGCCGGGGAAAATCTTCATCGGCGTATCGCGCGGATCGTCGCCCACAAACTTCTCGTAAATTTCGAGAATGCCTTCGAGCTTCTTATCTAGAATCTTGCGGTCGATGTGCGTCAGGTCGAGATACACCATCGGCTTGCCGTCGATGCCGAGGTTGTACTTGTAGACAACTTCAAAAATCGCCCGCGTGGCCACATCGCGTGGCACCAGGTTCCCATATTTCGGATACCACTCTTCGAGGAAGTACCAGCGCTCGCTCTGCGGAATCGACTTCGGATCGCGCTTGTCCCCTTGCTGCTTCGGAACCCAAACTCGTCCGCCTTCTCCGCGAGCCGACTCTGACATCAAGCGCAACTTGTCTTCGCCGGGAATCGACGTAGGATGCACCTGGATGAACTCGCCGTTCCCGTAGAAACATCCTTGCTGATATAAAGCCGATTGCGCCGATCCGGTACACACCACCGAGTTTGTCGACTTGCCGAAGATCGCGCCCACGCCGCCGGTGGCCACAATGATCGCGTCGGCAGGGAAGGTCTTGATCTCCATCGTGCGCAAATTCATCGCGCAGATGCCGCGACAAACGCGGTTGCCGTCGAGCACTGCCGACAGGAATTCCCAAGCCTCGTACTTTTTAACTTTGCCTTCCGACTCGTAACGCCGCACCTGCTCGTCGAGCGCGTAAAGAAGCTGCTGCCCGGTAGTCGCGCCTGCAAACGCGGTGCGATTGAAAAGCGTTCCACCAAAGCGGCGGAAGTCGAGCAATCCTTCGGGCGTGCGATTGAAGGGAACTCCCATGCGGTCGAGCAGATCGATGATCCCCGGCGCTGCGTCGCACATGGCCTTCACGGGAGGCTGGTTGGCCAGAAAGTCGCCGCCGTAAATCGTGTCGTCAAAGTGCTGCCAGGTCGAGTCGCCTTCGCCCTTCAGATTCTTGGCAGCATTGATGCCACCCTGCGCGCATACCGAGTGCGACCGCTTCACGGGAACGATGGAAAACAGATCGACGTTCCCACCCATCTCGGCGATTTTGATGACCGCCGCTAACCCAGCCAGCCCGCCGCCAATCACAATAATTTTTGGAGCTGCCATGTTTTCCCTTACTTAAGTTGCGTCATATTCCGGTCGCTGACGGCCCCGGGCTCGTACGGTTGTTGCGGAAGCGACCGAAATGATGTCAGGCTGGCGAGTCCAGCTCCGGTCAGCACCAGGAAGAACGCCAGACATACGGCCAGAAACCGCTTCTGCGCTTTGTCTCCGGTAACGATGCCCCACTTGGCGCAGAAGAGCCAGATGCCGTATGCGAAGTGCCACGACGCAGCGATCAATCCGATCACGTAAAAGAGGAACAGCGGTGTCTGCAGAACCTCGTGCTGCACTTTTCCAAAAGACAGGCTTGGATCGGCATGCAGGTCAGCGCCGGCAAACCGCATCGTGTAAAGGTGCCAAGCGATGTAGAGGAACGCAATCCCGCCCGTCCACCGCTGCAGTGTATACATCCAATTGCCGGTCCAGGGATAAGAGCCGCTGTTCGAGTCACCGCGGTACCAGATGTAAAAACCATAGAGCGCGTGATAAGCGATGGGCAGCCAGATCCCGAACAACTCCAGGAAGAACACCAGAGGAAGATTCGCCAGGAAGCGTGACCTGTCGCGCGTACGCCGCCGGCCCATTGCTGCCGATCGCGGTTGAGTTGGAGATCAGGATGTGCTCGAAAAGAAACGCGCCGACAGGGATGATGCCGGTCAAAGAATGCAGGCGGCGCAAGAAGAATGAAATCCCTTGCCCGGCCCGCAAAGGCGCTACGCCTTCGCTTATGGGAGCTGCCGGACTGGCAGTTGTAGCCACTGAACGCTCCTTGTAACTTCCGAGATCAGTAGAGAACCTTTCATTATGTTGGTCGGAAGGAAGGTAAGTCAAGAAAGAGAAGTGCGAATCTGATTTGTCCCTGTGTCATCCGGAGCGAAGCCGCGACGAGCGAAGCGAATCGCTGCGTAGTCGAAGGACCCCGCGTGTCGTTTTACCATCGGCGCCCTCTAAGGGAATTCTCGCTGAGAATCCGCCCGCCCGTCGCACCATTCCAGAAACGCGCGAAACGCCTTCCCGCGATGGCTGTACCTGGCCTTCTCCTCCGCCGTCAATTCCGCAAACGTCTTCTGAATCGAAGGAAAATAAAACAGCGGATCATATCCGAAACCATTCTTCCCGCGTGGCGTGTCAAGAATCATGCCTTCAGCTTTTCCATGAAACACGGCAAGCGTCTTCCCGTCCCGCGCCGCCGCAATCACGCAAACAAACCGCCCGGCCCGTTTCTCCGCAGGCACTTCTCGAATCTCGCGAATCACCCGCGCATTATTTTCTTCATCGTCGGTATTGAACTCCGCCTTATGCGGCTCCTCGGCTGCGTATCGTGCCGAATGGACTCCGGGAGCCCCGCCCAAGGCATCGACCTCAAGCCCGGAGTCATCCGCCAGCACAATCTCTCCCGGCGCTGCCAAACTGTATTCCTCCGCCTTCTTGCGAGCATTGGCCTCGAAGGTCAAACCATCCTCGACAACGGAAGGCAAAGAAGCGAAGCCAGGAAGAGACGCAACTTCGATCCCGTGCGCCACCGCCGCACCCGCGAAGTCACGAATCTTGCCGGGGTTGGAGGTCGCAATCAAAACGCGTTTCATACTTTAGTGTTGGCACCTCCCCGACGGCCTCCCGAGCATACCCCATCCCGCGCTATACTCTTCGCTGCCCGAGGAGTTCTCATGAAACGCCTTCTCTTCGTTCTTCTCGCCTTGGCCACCCTGTGCGCGGCCCAAACCAACTCCGTTCCGCTCGACCAATGGAAGAACGTCCTGCTCACCGGAGACTCCGGCTCTCTGCGCTCCCTCTACAGCGTGAAGCCCGCGCCGCGCCTCCTGATTCCGGGCGGCCAAACTACGGTGGACGACGACCTCGCCTTCTGGACCGGCCTCAAAATCACCGCCGTCGACTTCGAAACGTTGCTCACCGGACAACCGAAGCCTGGCCTCGAGCAGACTATCTTCACCGCGAAGCTCACTACCGACTCGGGAAAAAACACCTACGTCAGCGTGACCCAGGTCTGGCAACAGCAACCAACTGGATGGCGCCTCGTCGTAGAGGAGCGCACTGACGCGACTCACTTGCAGAAGCCGACCAAGGAGATCTATTCCTCAAACGCCGATGCCCACGCGGAGATCAAAGAAGCCCTGGCCGTCGCCGGCAAGAGTCACAAGCGCGTGCTCCTCGTCTTCGGAGCCAGCTGGTGCTACGACTGCCACGTCCTCGACCTAGCCTTTCATCGCGATGACCTCGCGCCCACGGTGGAGAAAAATTACGAAGTAGTCCACGTCGATATCGGCGAAGGGGACAAGAATCAGGATTTAATGAAGCAGTACCAGGTGCCAATGGACAAAGGCATCCCTGCCATCGCCGTCCTCGACTCCGACGGCAAGCTCCTCTACAGCCAGAAGAATGGAGAATTCGAAAACGCCCGGTCCCTTGATTCCAAAGCGCTACTCGCCTTCCTCAATCAATGGAAGCCAAGCTAGCGTGTAAAACAAAAGGCGGCCCGATGGCCGCCTTTGCTTTGTATCAAAACTTCTTCACATCATCTTTACGCTGTCGACGTGGATCATGTCTCCGGTGACCGTGCCGGTGACGGCTACGTGGTGGCCTTCGTGGCCGGTCAATTTATCGGGGTTGTCGACGGTGAGAATCTTGTTGTCGCCATCGGTAACGACGACCACCTTCTCTCCGGCGCCGATGCACTTCTTGGCGCAGGCAGCGTGTTTATCATTGGCGCCCTTGGCGCCGCACTTCGAGTCGCTGACGTATCCGTTGACGGTGGACATGTCGGCGGCGAAGACAGCGACCGCGGCAAACAGCACCGAAAGCGCGAGCAGGACCAACAGCAGTTTCTTCATGACAATTTTCTCCTTAGTAATTCTTAGTCGCCAGAAATGGTTGAGTTGCCCCGCGCCTCCGCTGAAGGCGCAATGCTGAATTTTGCCCAATATATCACAGGGACGCTACTTGCGGGCGGCGGCGTTGGATGGGGGTTGCGGGCGCGGCGGCTGCGGAGAAACGTAGATGACTTCTCCGGGACGCGTGAAGTGCAGTTGCTCGCGGGCCTCGCGAACCATGGTGTCGGGATTGGTTTTCAGGTCTTTGATCTGCGACGTGTAGCGGTCGTTCTCATCCTGAAGATCTTTGACCTGCCCCTGCAGTTGCTGGTACTCAGCGCTCTTCTGTTTATAGATGACCATACCGTTAGCGCCGAACAGAACGTGCATCGAGAGCCATACCGTGACGAGGATGACTGCAGCGGTGGCGACCCGCCGGCGAGAGCGATAAACCCAATTCCCTGCGGGGCGCAGCTTATCGAGTCCGCGTTCGGCGAAAGCTTCGGCTTGGGGAGCGCGATCTACCAGTGCGCGCAAGCCGTCTTCCGGCCGCGGCAGGACTTTGAGTCGCGAAAACTGTTTTAGTCGAAAATCCATTGCTTGGCGGCTGCGCTCAACTTCTGGAGAGCATCTCTACTTCCGGCTTCCGAGTACACCCGGACTACCGGTTCTGTCCCCGAGAGCCGGTAGCAAACCCATGATCCATCATCTAATACGAGCTTCAGTCCGTCGGTTCGAACCACATCGGCGACCTTGCGGCCGCTGAACTCGCGCGGCTGAAGCTTCAACTTACCAGTGAACTTCTCCTTCACTTCCGCCGTCAAGCGGAAGTTCTCGCGTTGCGGGTAGGAGGAACCAACTTTGACAAATAGCTCCTTCAATTGCTCGCCGAGAGTCTTGCCCCGGCGGGCGACCGCCTCGCAACAAAGCAGTCCAGCTAAGATGCCGTCTTTCTCGGGAACGTGGTATCGGATCGATAATCCTGCGCTTTCTTCTCCGCCGATGCAGATTTTGTCCTGCTTGATCAGCTCTCCGATGTATTTGAAGCCCACGGGAGTCTCGTGCAGCTCAACTTTATGGTATTTCGCGAGGGCATTGATCAGGTTGGTAGTGGCCACGGATTTGGCGACGCCATTTTTCCATCCGCGGGTTTCGACCAGGTAATCGAAAAGCAGAGCGATGATGTAGTTGGGCTGAAGGAAGGTTCCGTCTTCATCGACGATGCCGAAGCGGTCGGCGTCTCCGTCGGTCGAGATCCCGATATGAGCTTTGGTTTCGCGCATCTTCACGCGCAGGGCTTCGAGCAGGTGGTCGTCGGGCTCGGGGGCGTGTCCGCCGAAAAGCACGTCGCGAGTGTCATGGACGGTGGCGACCTCGACACCCGCGTCGCGAAGTAGCGAGTCGGGATATCCGCGAGCGGCGCCCCAGAGCGGGTCGTAGACCACGCGCAGGCCGGCTTTCTGGATGGCAGGGAAGTCGATGATCTCTTTTAAGCGGGAGAGGTAGGTCTCTCTCGGATCTAAGGCTTCCGCTTTAATCGATGCTTTGCCCTCGCTTCGCTCGGGGACGGACGAAGCGTCCGTCGCTACGTGGTCTATGTTGGCTTCGATTTGTTTTGTGGCTTCGGGCAGCGCGGGGGCGCCGTCGGGTGTCGAGAATTTGATTCCGTTATATTCGGGCGGATTGTGGGAAGCGGTGAAGTTGATGGCTCCGTCGGCTTTCTCGCGAATGACCGCATAAGAGATGGCCGGAGTCGGCGCGGCATCGGCGATGACCAGCGGAGTGATACTGTGGGCGGCGAGCACCTCAGCGGCGATGGCGCAGAAAGTCTCACCGAGGAAGCGGGGATCGCGTCCCACGATGACGCGGGCGCCGTTGGGCTTCTGCGATGCGACGTACCGGGCAATGCCGGTAACCGCGCGGCGCACGTTGGCGAAGGTAAATTCTTCCGCCATGACGGCGCGCCATCCCGAGGTGCCGAATTTGATTTGGGTTGCCATAAAGCCCCTATGATGACGAAGACGCAGGTGCCCTGCGTCTCTACCGATAGAATGTTCGGACCAACAACGAACGACCAAAGACCAACGGCTGATTTTATATGACTGACAAAAAGATTGTGCTGACCACCGCAGGAACGAAAGAAGAAGCCCACAAGATTGCGCGCGGTCTCGTGGAGCGTCAACTGGCGGCGTGCGTGAATATCGTGCCGCAGGTGGAGTCGGTGTACCGGTGGGAAGGCGAGATCGAGCAGGCCGAGGAGTGGCTACTCGTGATCAAGACCACGGCGGCGGCATTTTCGCGGGTGCGAGAGGCAATTAAGGAATTGCATTCGTACGACGTTCCGGAGTGCGTGTGCGTGGCAATCGAGGATGGAAGTGCTGAGTACCTGGCGTGGGTAGGGGAGTCGGTGAAATGAACGCTTCCCCCCGTTTTACTTTTGTCATTCCGACCCTGAGCGGAGCCGAAGGGGAGGAATCTGCATTTCTCGACAGCATCGATGCAGCAAGGGACAGCAGATTCCTCGCTGCGCTCGGAATGACAAACCTGAAAAGACTCGGCGTTCTCAGCGTCCTCGGCGGTATTGGTTGGTTCTCGATGCCACGACTGGCGGGCGGGGGCGCCCGCCCTACACATGCTCAGATTGCGGCTAAAGCCTGATCCAGATCGGACAGGATGTCGTCGACATCTTCGATGCCTACCGAAATCCTCACCATTCCGTCGGTGATACCGATGGCGCGGCGGCCTTTTTCTCCCAGCGCGGCATGCGTCATCGTAGCGGGATGCGAAATCAGAGTCTCAACTCCGCCCAGCGATTCGGCGAGCGAGCAGATCTGAACTTTCTTCAACATCTTGTTCGCATTCGAAAGCGATCCGGTTTCGAAGGTAATCATCGAACCGAAGCCCGACATCTGGCGTTGAGCCAGTTCGTGCTGTGGGTGATCGGGCAATCCCGGGTAAAAAACTTTCTTCACTTTCTTGTGGCGGGCAAGGAAGTCGGCGACCTGGCGTCCGCTGCGATCGTGCTGTTGCATGCGGACGGCAAGAGTCTTCACTCCGCGAAGAAGCAGCCAGCATTCAAAGGGGGAAAGAATCGCTCCTGCACATTTCTGAATAAACGCGAGCTTTTCCAATTGCTCAGGCCTGGTGCAGATGACGACGCCGCCGAGGCCGTCGCTATGTCCATTCAAGAACTTCGTGGTGGAGTGGACCACCATGTCGGCGCCCAGCGCGAGGGGTTGCTGGAAGTAGGGCGACATGAAGGTATTGTCGACCACCAACTCCACTTTCTTGCGCCGGCAGATGTGGCTTACAGCAGAGATGTCGGTGCAGGTCATCAGCGGATTGGTCGGCGTCTCGATATAGACCAGCCGCGTGTTCTTGCGCAGGGCGCGCTCGACGTTCTTCGCGTCGGTGGTATCGACGTAAGTGAATTCGAGACCGAAGTTGGTGAGGACCTGATTGAAGAGGCGGGGCGTGCCTCCGTAGAGATCGTGGCCACAGACCACGTGGTCTCCGGACTTGAGCATGGTGGTGATGGCGTTGATGGCCGCCATACCGCTCGAGAAGACCCGCGAACCGAGGCCGCCTTCGAGCGCTGCAAGATTTTCTTCCAGACGCGCGCGTGTCGGGTTCGAGACGCGGGAATATTCGTATCCTTTATTCTCGCCGATCCCCTGCTGCACATAGGTAGAGGTCGGGTAGATTGGCGGACTAGCGGCTCCAGTTTCAGGGTCGGGATATTGGCCGACGTGGATCGCGCGGGTGGAGAAGCCTTGCGGGCGAGCTTGTTTTTTGGTGAACATGGGATTTAGGGCGCTAATCGAACAAAGGTTGTCATCCTGACGCCGAGCGAAGCGGAGGCGGAAGGATCTTACGTCGCCTTAATTGCAGCAGCGGCGTCGGGCTGATACCGATGCCGCTGGTACCATCCGTAGCTCAAATCCCGCCACTTCGGATTCTCTTTCTCGATCAACGCGATTTTCTTCTCGCGTCTCCAGCCTTTCAGTTCTTTCTCGCGAGTGATGGCGCGAGCCACGTCGGAATAGGTTTCAAAATATACGAGATTCGTGACGTTGTATTTCGCGGTGAAGCCCCCGAAGACGTGCATCTTGTGTTGGTAGACGCGTTGCTCGGGTTTGCTGGTAATGCCGATGTAGAGTACGCGGGTCTGACTGCTTAAGATATAGACGTAGTACATATGATCCTCTCGACCGCGGCCGTACCTCCGGCCGTCGTAAGGTCCCTCCGCCTCCGCTTCGCTCGGCGTCGGGATGACAACTCAAGACTTAACAACTAGATTCCCCCCTCGAAAATCTTCTTCGACAGATAGCGTTCCGCCGAGTCGGGGATTAACGTGACCACTCGTTTGCCGGGGCCTAATTCGCGGGCAACTTTCAGCGCGGCGAAGACGTTGGCGCCGGCACTGGAGCCTCCAAGGACGCCTTCTACCGCGGCAAGCTTCTTCACCATGTCAAAAGCTTCCGGATCGTGAACCATAATCACGCCGTCGCAAACCGAGGCATCGAAATTCTTGGGAATGAAACTCGATCCAATACCTTCGACTTTATGTTTGCCGGGAGGGCCTCCGCCGAGAACCGAGCCTTGGGTTTCCACCGCGTAGGCGAGGATCTTCGGATTCTGTTTTTTCAGGAAGCGCGCGATGCCGGTGAACGTGCCGGCGGTGCCTGATCCCACTGTGACCGCGTCGAGACGGCCTTCCATCTGGTCGAAAATTTCCTGGGCGGTGGTTTCGTAGTGATAGTCCGGATTGGCGGGATTTTCGAATTGCGCGGCCATGAAAGCTTTGGGATCGCGCGCGGCGAGATCTTTGCCGCGTTGAATAGCTCCGGCCATGCCCTCGCTGTCGGGTGTGCGGGTCACCTCGGCACCGAGGGCCCGCATGATCATGACTTTTTCTTCGGAGAAGCCTTCCGGAACGAAGAGAGCGACTTTGTATCCGCGATTCACGCCAATCAGCGCCAGTCCGATGCCGGTGTTGCCAGCAGTGGCTTCGACGATGGTGCCGCCGGGGCGCAGCTTTCCTTCTTCTTCGGCGCGGCGAATGATGCCGATGGCGGCGCGGTCTTTGACGCTGCCTCCGGGATTCAGGTATTCGAGCTTGACGAACACGTCAGCGGAGTTTGGCGAGACCAGCTTCTTTAATTGGAGAACGGGGGTTTCCCCGACGAGCTGGGTAATGTCGTCGGCAACTCGCAATCGAGTGCCCTCGATCGTTTTCATGGTCACCGTACAGGGTACGGAAGGGAATGCGGAATGGTCAACCGGAGAGCGTCAGGCTGAAAAAAAAGACTTCGGAAGGGAAGAACAGGAAGGGCGCGACCGAAAGTCGTACCTTCCCAAAAGCCCAGAGCCTGGAGCCTAGAGCCTGGAACCAGCCGTTTCCGCCTGCGCGTACATATCTTCAATCTCGCCGCGGTATCGGTCTTCCACCACGCGGCGTTTTAATTTCATGCTGGCGGTGAGCGTTCCATTCTCGGCCGAAAATTCTTCCGCAATCAGCAGCACGCGCTTCAACTGTTCGAAGCGCGCCAGATTCTGATTCAGATCGTTGACGATGCCGTCATACATCGCCAGCACCTTGGGATCGCGAATCAACTCCTGCCGCGACGCGAATTGCACCTGGTTCGTCCGTGCCCAGTCTTCCAGCAAAGGAAAGTATGGCGAAATCAGCACAGAAGGGAACTTGCGCTTGTCACCGAGAATGACCGCCTCGGCAATCAGCGCATTGTGCTTTAAGGAATTCTCAAGCGGCTGCGGGGCAATGAACTTACCGCCGGAGGTCTTGATCAAATCTTTCTTGCGATCGGTGACCGAAAGAAATCCGTCAGCATCGAGGTTGCCGATGTCCCCGGTCTTGAACCATCCATCGACAAAGGCATTGCGCGTTTCTTCAGGACGATTCCAGTATCCGTGAAACACCGACGGGCCGCGCACCAGGATCTCGCCATCGTCGGCGATTTTCACCTGCACATTCGCCAGGGGTTTGCCGACGGTTCCGAGTTTGTGTGCTCCGGGATGATTCACCGCGATCACTGGTGAAGTTTCCGTCAACCCGTACCCCTCATGAATGCGAATGCCGATATCCGCATACCACTCGGCCAGTTCGCGGCCGAGCGGCGCGCCACCCGAAATAAAGAGCTGAGCATTTCCGCCCATGCCCGCACGCACTTGCGAGTAGACGAGACGCTCGGCGAGCTTCCAGGCTGAGGAAGCCGGCTCTTTGCCCGCCAGAACTTCCGCACGATTCGCGCGTCCCACCGCAAGCGCCGCGCGATAAATCCATTCCTTAGGGAAGCCTTTGGCTTTCAGATCCACTTGCATGTGAATTTTTTCGTAAACCCGCGGTACGCCCACGAAAATCGTCGGCTTCACTTCCATCAGCGCCTGTGGAAGTTGATCAAGAAACGACACATACGCCAGAGTCACACCGTGGTACAGCATGGCGAAATCCACATGCCGCGCGGTGACGTGCGAAAGCGGAAGAAAAGAAAGGCTGGTTGCTCCCGGCGAGACGCCAAACTCCGAAAGCGAACAACTAATGTTCGACGTCATATTGCCATGCGTTAACATCGCGCCTTTGGGTGTTCCCGTGGTGCCGGAGGTATAGATGATCGTAGCCAAGTCGTCCGGTGACACAGACTTAGCCGCGGCATCGAACTGTGCGTCCGGTTGCTCTGGTCCGCTCAGCATCAGGCGTTCCATATGTAAGGCGCGCGCGGTTTCCGCAGCATCCATGACAACGATTCGTTCCACAGGAGTTTGATCAAGAACTGCGAGAACCTTCTGCAACTGCTTCTCGGAAGAAACGAACACCACACGCGCGCTGGCGTCGCGCAGAATGTAAGCCGTCTGTTCGTCGGTCAACGTCGCGTAAATGGGAACTGTGACGCCGCCCGCGAGAAGTACCGCGAAGTCCGCAATTGTCCATTCAGGACGGTTTTCACTCAGAATCGCGACCCGGTCACCGCGTACAATCCCCCATGATTTCAGACCTTTAGCGACGCCGACGACGTTGCGGTAATACTCCCGCGAAGAGATCGGAACCCATTGAATCGACTGGCGGCTCATGACCACGCGGTCAGAGTTGCGCCCGACGACAACAAAGAAAATGTCGTTAAGGGTTCGTAAGTCCATGTGGGCGAGGATGTTTTCTCCTTGAGAAATGTACTGTTTCCGGGCAGGGTTCCGCAACGCCCGGAAGTGGTACGGTTGACCCAAGACTGTTGGCAGATTAGGCTCGTAGGAACTCTTTCAGAAGGGAATCCATGCGAAAAACGCTACTAAGCGGGCTCTCTGCATGCTTGCTGTTCGCGCTGTTCGTGCAGCCGTTTCAAGGACAAGAGGCGAAAGCGCCTCCGGCGTTGAAGGTGGGCGACAAAGCACCCGATTTCAAGCTGCAATACTTCGACGGCACAGACCTGAAAAACGTTAACCTGAGCGATTATCACGGCAAAAAGAATGTGATTCTTGCGTTTTATATTTTTGCTTTTACCGGGGGTTGAACCCAGCAAATGAAAAACTTCCAGCAGAATCTGCAAAAGCTGGAAGCAGCCGACACCCAGGTCCTGGGTGTGAGCATGGATAGCCCCTTCGCCAACAAAGCCTTTGCCGATCAAATTGCCGTGACCTTTCCGCTCCTCAGCGACTGGGGAGGAGAAGTCACACACCAATACGGCGTCTACGTCGACAAATACAAAGCGGCCCGCCGGGTGAACTTCCTGATCGGGAAAGACGGAACCATTCTGGAAGAACAGATCGACAAAGAAGCGATCGACCCGACGAAAATTGTGGATGCGTGCCAGCGGCCGAAGCTGAAGAACTGAGTAGATGGGGGGCGTCCGGGGCTAGTCGATCTCTGGTCAGGGGCCAGCGACGCCCTTTTTTAAGAGTTAGTTTGAATTACTAACTGATGGCGGGTACACTTTCCGCGAAAGGGATGCAGCCATGAAGACTGGGGCCCCTTTAGCGTTTTTCAGCTATTCACGCCACGACGCGGAGTTTGTGCTGAAGCTGGCCAAGGACCTGAAACTGGCCGGAGCGGCAGCATGGCTGGATCAGTTGGACATCGTTCCCGGACAACGCTGGGATAAGGCCATCGAGGAAGCGTTGGCCGACTGCCCTAATCTTCTCGTGATTCTCTCTCCAGCTTCCGTCGAATCGAACAATGTGATGGATGAAGTCTCTTTCGCACTGGAAGAGAATCGAGTCGTCATTCCCGTTCTTTATCACGACTGCAAGATTCCGTTCCGACTGCGACGCCTGCAATACATTGATTTCCGGACCAATTACGAGAAGGGCCTTGGCGACCTGTTGGCGTTGCTGGGCGTTCCCAGTCCCACAGCGGAGAAAGAAAAAAAGGAAGAGCAGGAGGCCGAAGCACGCCGCGCGGCCGCCGAAAAAGACAAGCAAGAACGGATTGCACGAGAGCAAGCGGAGGCGAACCGGCGCCAGCAGGAGGAATTGACTCGACAGCAGGCCGCACAGCGCGAACGTCAGAAGCAAAAAGTTGAACAGGAACCGCGCTCCGGCGGAACTGAAAAGAAATCCCGAAAAAAACTGTATGTTGGTCTGGGCGTCGCCGCGGCCCTCGCCATGATCTTCGGGATCGCGATATCGAACGGTCCTCCTCCGAACGCGGGAGGAGGGGTGGTGTCATCGTACGTGCCCGCGAAACCGGAGATTGACTCTTCCCAGAGTCAGCACACCGTGGAGACGCCGCCAACTCCCGCACAAACGCAACCCGAAGTCCAGACTCAACCTGAAGTGGATGCGCAGTGGTTGCAGGGATTCATTGAAGCCGGTGAAGGTCCGCCCGCGAGCCGGGTGCGCGCTTACTACGACGACGTCGTCTCACCGTATTTCGGCATGCAAAGGGCAACCTGGGCTGAAATCGAGAGCGACAAAAACGCCTATTTCCAGCGCTTTCCTTCGATTCACTACACCCAGGTGGGGATCCCAAGTCTTCACTCCCTGGCTGACGGTACACGCCAGCTGGAATTCGACATGGAATATTCCGCTACCCGAGCGGACGGACGAGTCATGTCGGGTACCGCCCATGAACTGGCTTATTTGCGTCTGTCCGGAGGACGGTGGAAAATCACCGGCATCACCGAGCGGAAAGAGCATTAGCGATGCTGCGACTCCTGGGCCTCGTCCTGGTTGTGGCCATTCTTGTCCCCCTGGCAGTGGCCGCCGGTAAAGATGCGTGCATCGTGGCGATCGACATTGGCCACAGCGAAAAATCTCCGGGTGCGGTAAGCGCGCGCGGCGTGGACGAGTACATCTTCAATCAGAAATTCGCGCAGTCCCTTCTGGAGCAGCTTCATAAGAATGGCTTGCCCGGCGCCGTTCTGATTGAGAACCAGGGACTCAGCTTGCAGCAGCGGACCGAAGCGGCGCTGCGGCTTCATGCCACGTTGCTGATTTCCATTCATCACGATTCGGTGCAGCCTCTTTACCTCTCGACCTGGAATTTTGAAGGCAAGGAGCGGCGCTACTGCGACCGGTTCTCGGGCTACTCCCTTTTCTATTCGACCAAGAATGAACAAGGCGCTGAGAGCCTGAACTTGGCGCAGAACATTGGCGGCGAGCTGGTAAAAGCGGGCTTTCATCCCACACTGCACCACGCCGAGATGATTGCGGGAGAGAGTCGCGACCTGGTGGACCAGGAGCGGGGAATCTATATCTTTGACGATCTGATCGTACTGAAGACGGCGGCGATGCCGGCCGCGCTGCTCGAGTGCGGACTGATCGTAAACCGGAAAGAAGAAGAGCAGCTCAGCAGCACCGGCTACCGCAACAAGATGGTGAAGGCCGTAGCAAAGGGGATCGAAAAAGCATGTCCAGCGAAGGCAGGCGAACAAGTCCGTGAGATTAAATAAATAAACGAGAGAAAGCGCGCGAGGACTGCGTGAGGTTTGACGCTGTGGAGTGACGTTGCTATGATGATAACGCGGGGTGGAGCAGTCTGGTAGCTCGTTGGGCTCATAACCCAAAGGTCGGTGGTTCAAATCCACCCCCCGCAACCAACCTCTCCTAATCTTTCCAGTCACTTAGCTTTTCCTCAAAAACCAATTTAGGTCCAATTGAGTCCAAAATTCAGGCGTTTCCTGCTGGCTGCATCGGACTCATCGGTGCGGTCAGCGCGTCGCCCATAAGCGCCGCGAATCTGCGTCCATCTTCAGAAATCGCGTGCGTGTAGCCCATGGTTGTGCGGGCATCCGACTGGCCGAGTCGGTTCTGCCGCGTAGCCATCGGAACGTGTTTCTGGTCCATCAACGTTGCACTGCCGTGGCGGAAAGCATGAAACCCGCAGCGCGCGATGCCGAGCCTCTCGAGCAGCGGATAAAGTTTCCGTTTGCGCAGCGTATCGATGTCCCAAGGAGTTCCATTTTTCGTAGCGAACAGCAGACTGAGCGGGTTCGGCCGCCATGTGCGAAGGTAGCCCCGGAGGTGCTCGACCAGTTGGGGCGAGATTTCACAGACGCGGTTTCCCTTCTTTGACTTTACTGTCTGAATCCTGCCTTGCCAGACACTCTGCGTGATCCGGATGGCTCCCTGATCGAGCATCAGGTTCGTCACGGGAAGCGCACCGATCTCACCGGCGCGCATTCCAGTTTCCGACAGAATCCAGTAGTAGGTTTTCTCCGGTTCGTTAGCTGCCGTGATGATGGCCCTCATCTCGGTCAACGTTAAGGACGGTTCGTTGAGCGGATCTCGCTCGGGAAGTACCAGCCCGCAGAACGGATCGTGCTGCACGTAGCCCCAGGCCTTGGCCTGGATCCACATCATACCGAGCAGCGCGACCAGATTCTTTACGGACTTTGGCGAGAGAGAATTCGCCTTGCTTGCGATCAATCCCTGCACCCGCTGAGCGGTGACATCCTTCAGGCAGAGTTCACCGATTTGAGGTAGCAGGTGTTTCTTGAGCCGAGACTGATCAGCGGATTTAGTGGAAGGTTTAAGTTGTGATAGCACGTCTCGCTGCCACTTCAGAGCAAACTCTCTGAACGTTGCTGTCGGACGTGGTCGGTAGGTTAGTGAGTTGATTTCCGCGAGTCGCTGGTCGAGTGCGCGTTCCGCCAGGCGCCGCGTCGGATACTCCTTTAGAGTGCCCAACACTTCACACCTGCGCGGCCGGCGCACCTTGCCATCCGGCAGGACTACGTCTTCGCGCCATCTTGCGACCCACACTTTTTGCTTTTTCCCTCTCACGGACAACTGTCCGCGTTGAAACCTCCGGCGTGCCATCTGTGTGTGTTCCTCCGCAGATGCACCGGGGTTCGCCTCGGTCGCAAGCATACTACGTGTTGCGGTCTGCTGCGACGGCGAAGAAGCCATACCCTGAAGATATCTCTCCGCACGGTCTTCTGGAGAAGCTGTGGAACAAGGATGAGTTTTCCGTGCGGGTGGGGTTCTGGAGAGGGAAGGATCCAGAAACGGCTCTTTTAGTACAGCGGATTACGATTAGTGAACCTTACGGACCTGCGTCCTCAGAGAGAAACAGCCTGGGAGTTTTTCATTCCCAGGCCCTCGCTTACTTCTTCCTGAACTTCGCCCAACGTGCCTTCTGAGCCTCACTGATTCGCTTCCTGGCAGCGGCCGACATCTTTCGCTTCCCACCGCCGCCTGACGACCGTAATGGAAATGGAGCATCCTTGCCATCCAACAGGGCAAGAATCTTGTTCAGTCTTGATATCTCAGCGACAACTTGTGCCCGCATTGAGTCTAGAGACATATTCCCCCTCAAGGTGAAACATCAGGCAGGGATTGTATCAGGCGTTGAGCAGAGGTCGCTTTTCATGATCCTCCTTCAGATCGTTTAAAGCGAATTCAGAAAAGCTCGCAACTGTTGTTTTTCCTGCGGCGTTAGCCGTTCGTAGCGTTCGCGGACTTTGGTGGCTTCGCCGGCGTGGCGCATGATCGCTTGGTGGTAGGTGACAGACTTGCCGTCGTGCATCATCCAGGAACGAAAGCGGAGGCCCCATAGGGGCGCGGTGCGGAACTTGTTCGCCGTCGACTGATCGAGGTACTCCGGTTTTGCGGCCTGCGGAATGCCGTCTCCGGTGCCGACATCATGCAGCAGGAAATCGCTATAGGGATGGATCGTCCGGCCGCCAATGAGGTCGGGAACCCGGTACGTTCCCCCGTTAATCAGCGTTCCGGCGGGCAACGTCCTGTAGGTGGTGACGTGGCAAATGGCGCACCTGATCTGCGTGAATAGCTTCTCTCCGGCTTGAGAATCTGGGCTGGCGGCAAGCTCCTCATCACGTGGCGGAGGGGCGGTGTGGCGAACCTCGGCGACTAGCCTCTCCAACTCGGACTGTCCTGTCTTTGGGTCAGGAGTATCGAAAGGAGTGGCTGGATCCGATTGGCTTGTGATTGGCGTATTCATCCGGATAGAGTTGATTGCGGATTCCGAGTTCGTTACGCAGGGAGTCGGCGCAGGCGGACATCAGGCTGCTGTGCTGACTCTTCCACCCGAAGCGTCCGGCTTGAACTCTGGGCTTTGCCGCGCTTAGTTCCAGAACAGGTGCAGACACCGTCGTGCCGGCAATACCTGACTCTCCTCGGCGTTGTTGATCTGCATTCCTCTGCATATCTTGGCTGTCGATGGCTTCTATATAGCCATCTCCCAAAAGACTGAGAGAGACACGCTCGCCCGTCATTGTCGTGTTACCAGGCGGCACTACCTGAGATCCTTCTCGATGGCGGATGCCCCCCTCCGAACCGGGGAGGAACCTGCCATGCGTCAGCTTGCCCACACGATCAACAATCAGCGGGCCACTGCCGAGCTTCGATGGCATCATGTGACATTGCTGACAACTTGAGGCATTACGCGAGTAAACTTCGGCCCGAACATGATCCAAGAAAATGGGTGTAAGGAGGGCAAGGCACAAAAGTAGAGCCCCCACTGGAGCTTTTGGCGGCGCCTTCAAGTCAGACCCTTGCTCTTTCGCACACTGGCACCACATATTCCGGCTCTCCCGTTGCGGCCAATCGCTTTCAGCGGGTCCGATCACATCGTCTCGTCTGGCGCAACCTTTGGTTGTCCAGACCCTTCCTTCCCATAGACCGATCCGTGACGGAAGAAAGAGCTAACATCCGTTGTGCAACGCGAAACGTTGTCACAGTAACTGTATCAACAATAGACCGACATTACGCTCGGTTCAGGGCCTGATGTATTCTGAGGGCGTATTTCAAAAGCCTATAAGACAGATAAAATAAGAAAACTGTCCCACTCCACAGTACAGCAAGAGCTACAAAGTCATGCCATCGTGTCGGGACGATATATCCCTCTTTAAATCTGGCAAACACATAGTAGCTGTAATAGGCTTGTTCGGCCATGTTAAAGCTATTCCAGGCGGCGGTGAGAAGAAGCGCAATGCCTAGTAGTGCTGAGGCGAAGCGTCGTAAACTCTGCTTAGATACTTCTAATGTCATGGCGCCAACAAGCACTCTAAGGATTGCCGTCGCGATACCAACCCACAGAAAACCCTTGAGCATCTGGACGCGACTCCATCTCGGTTGCGTCACAATAGCGGCAACGAGCACGTTGAGGGCGATCAACACTCCTAGCGGAGGCCGATAGATAGATACAATCACTGCTTCCGAGGCGACTGCGGTTACAGCGTATAGTGCAATTAAGCCTCCTATCACGAAGGACGGTTTGACAAGCCACGGATCGTGGAGCAGAGCGAGACATACGTCGAGGATACCTAACAGTCCAAGAGCTGTCACCACCTCACAGGCACTTACCTTTAGCGATTGCATACTTTGCCCTCCTATTAAGGTATGACTGTGAGGTAGTTGAATCCATTTTCTAGCTGGAGAAGCTGGTTGACTTGCTCGTATTGCTGCGCCGCCGTGGGGTTTCTCTTGTCAGCGTTAATGCATCCGAGAGAGATGGTGCCAAGGTGTAACTCAAAGCCACCACGTGTTAGACCGAGCCGGTATAGAGTGCCGTCATACCATTGGTGGGGCCAGGGCTCCAAACGATATACGTTCATTCCTCTATGTACAGGCCTCGTATCGTAGTTCATCCGATAGTTACCCGGAACTACCGGTCCCTCAAAGCGTTGATTTTGACAATTGTTATTGTTTGTGCACGGGGTAGGACCTTGCGTGCTACCGCCAGAAGCCACTCCGTTTGGACCCAGCTGTACGGCGCCAGGTCCGTTTGGTCCAATTATTGCAGGTTGGAAGCTGTCAGCATTCGGCTGGCACACCATCGTATGCATCGACACTGAATATGTGCACTGCGCCAGCCCCAGAGGATCAATCTTGTTTGTAGGATCATCGCCGACAAATGAATAGAGATTGAGACTGCCGCTTTCTTCTCGGATTGGATCCTCAGAAATAAAGCGATCGAAAATGGGATTGTAGTATCTAGCACGATAATAATATACCCCTGTGCCATCATTTTCACGCCCGGTGTACGTGAAGCTGTTCGACGTGATCGCCCCACTTTGGGTTGCGTTCCCGAATGGATCGTAACCATATTGCGATTGAAATACGCCGCCTGAATCAGTTAGTGCCATCGTACTTCCCAATGCGTCTGTCACAAAATCCCTTGGCCCACTCGAATCGGTCCAAGCGAAGTACTCGTCCAAACCTCCCGCGAGGCCGTTCGCAATGGGTGTCGTTCCTGAGAGCGCCTGAATCACGTTGGCACTATCGTACAAGAAGTTTGTTGCGCCACCGAGATTCGATTTGCTGGCACGGCGTCTAAACGCATCGTAGCGAAAGCTTGCGGTTGCCCCTGAGTCAATCATAGAAAGCTGATTGCGAGCGTCCCAAGTGTAACTATGCGTCCCATCGCTCTGCATGTTGCCGTCGGAATCATAGGCAATCGTTGTGCCATTCCAACTGGTTAGCTCGTTAGCCGCGTCATACGTTGCCGAGGATACAGCCGCAGGGAATCCCGTCGCCGCCATCGTTCCAGTGAGCGCCGTCCGTCTTCCTAGGGCATCGTAGGCGTACCCCAAACCCCCAACTGCGTTACCGCCAAGCGAGTACGAAATCCCGTCAGACGCGAACCTTGATCGAAGGAATAGTTGGTCGACAATCCCGTTGGGCAAGGTGAGGCTGGAACGCCGATTCGCTGAGTCGTAGGAGAATCCAACCGTTGCGGAACCCTGAGCGATTTGCGTCAGTCGATTGGCATTGTCGTACGTGTACTGGACCTGCGTCTGTCCTGCCACCTGCATTGTGCTACGACGGCTGGCAGCGTCGTATCCGTAGGTAATACCTCCCAAGGGAGTGGTTTCCGAGGTTAGGCGGTCCAAACCATCAAACATGCGGGTAATGGTGCCCGAAATTGAATCCACGGCCTGTGTCAAGCGATTGCCGGCATCGTAGGTGTAGTTGATCGTGCTGGAATAGGTTGTCGTTCCACCGTTCACCACGGTGCCAAAGCCGGCGAAGGTCGATCGACTCAATCCATCATAGGTGTACGTGGTCACTTGACCTTTGCGGTCAGTGAAACTCACCAGATTGCCACCGCTGTCATAGAGATAGGTCTCCTGCCGCAGCAGCGGGTCAGTCCGTGTCCATAGCTCGTCCATGTTGTCGTACGTGAACGAAGTCATGTGTTGCCGAGCGTCAGTGAAGCTCTTCAAATTGCCATTGGGGTCATACATGAGGCTGGTGACATTTCCGACAGGATCTGTGATCTGGGTGACCTGATTGAGGGGGTTATATTGATACTGAGTTTTGTGTCCGGCGGGATCTGTCACAGCCAAAAGCCTTCCGACCGAATCGGGAAAACGGGTTGTTTGATTGTTGAGGGGGTCGATTACAGAGACAAGATCGCCACCGGAATATCCGAAGTGATACGTATTGCCGATCCTGTTCGCCGTCGCTAGAGTCCCATCGACGTTAAATGTGAATGAGGGTCCATCTCCCAGAGCGTCGGCAATCTGTGTGGTGTTACCGTATGAGTCCACAGTAAGTGTGGTGGGATGCTGTAGCGGATCGACTATGCCAGTCAATTGATTGTATTGCGGCTCGTTGAGACGCGAACTCCACTCACTGACCTGACGATTACGAATTGTCCAGGCTGAGGGCAGGTCACGCAACCCCAATCACTTGCAGTCGTAATCGAAGGTCCCAACGCACGCAAGGTTACATCATTTGGCATCTTCGGGACAGCGTTCGGGACATCAAATCCGAGGTGCAACCAGGCCGCGATCCCGGTCGATGAGTGAAATGATTCCATAACAATGTCGGCTCCCAGGCCCCGAGTAAACTTTGGAGGCGCAAACCAACCAAAGGGCTCGGAGGAAAGGAGCCGAACATGCTGATTATAGGTTGTGACTATCATCCGAGCTTCCAACAAATTGCATTCGTGAACACGGAGACAGGCGAGTTAGAAGAACGACATCTGGCTCATCGCGAAGAAGCCGAACGGTTCTACAGCGAACTCAAAGAGGAAGAACTTGACTGCGCGAGTGGGAATGGAAGCCAGCGGGCACTCGCGTTGGTTCGAGCGCTTGCAGCAGGAACTGGGGTTTGAGCTATGGATCGGAGACGCCGCCGAGATCCGCACCAAACGGGTACGCAGGCAGAAGACCGATCGGCAGGATGCGCAGCTGTTGTTGCGACCGATGATGGAAGAGCGGTTCCCGCGGATCTGGGTGCCGGACGCCGAGAATCGGGACCTGCGGCAGTTGCTGTGGCATCGACATCGCTTGGTGCAGATGCGCACGCGGGTGATGAATCAGTTGCATGTAGTCGCACTCAACGAAGGTCTGCGGCGCAAGAAGGCGCTGTGGCGACCGGCAGGTCGTAAGGAACTGGAGTCGTTCGTACTGGCTCCATGGGCCAGCCGACGGCGGCAGGACTTGCTCGACTTACTCGACCAACTGACGCCGAAGATTCAACAACTGACTCATGCCTTGGAAGAGGAAGTGGAAAAGCGTCCGGTGGCGAGACGCTTGGCGACCCACCCCGGAGTCGGACCCCTGACGGCATTGGCGTTCGAGTTAGTGATTGGAGCTCCTGAGCGCTTTCACTGCGGGAAACAAGTGGCCAGCTATGTGGGTTTGGTTCCGACAGAAGAATCCAGCGGCGATCGTCGCCGACTGGGACACATCAGCAAGCAAGGCAACGTGCTGCTGCGGTTCCTACTGGTGGAAGCAGCGCAGGTCACAGTGCGCAGCCAACCCGAGTGGCGGAGCAAGTTCTTCCACCTGGCCATGCGACGTGGGCGCAAGATCGCCAAAGTAGCGATGGCTCGGAAGCTGGCGGTACATCTGTACTGGATGTGGCGCCAAGGCTGCGACTACGGCCAGTTGCGAAAGCTCGGTTCGCACGCGGGAGAGCCCGGAAATCGCGATGGTGCGCAGTAAATCACCGACGTAATGATTGGGCATCCCGCTCCCCGAAGCTGGGGAGTTTGAACAAGTAATCATGATCGCAGTTCGTGATCGAAGAGATGGCTGGGTCGGACTGAGTTCCTGACCCTAACGATTAGAAGCGAGCCCAGGTTGGAAACGCGCAAACCTTCAACGAGAGCGAAATGGCGCTCTTTCACGAGTGCAAGCGGGCGTGTGCGCGCATAGTGCTTGACATGGCCGACATTGTTAGAGACGGGATATTTCGTCAACTGACAGGTAGTCGTGAAATCAACTGTGCTTGCGATTCTTTAGGCTCGGCTTCTTGCGGACGGCGGTCCAGTATTCTTCTCGAACGTCCTCATCTATTTCGGTCGGAACATTAGTGGCGTAAAGCGCATCAGCACCGTCTTTGCGGGGTCCAGAAATCCAATAGTGCTCGCCCGTGGCCATGTCGAAATAGTTCGCCTTGAAACCGGAGCCCTTGAGACTCTGAAAAGCCTTGCCGCCGTAATGCAGGGTACTACCTGTCTTCGAGTAGGTGACACGCCCGATCCTTGCGGGTCCGACCAGACCATCGCCTTTGTATTCGATATACATGATGCGGGTACGCTTCGCCATTAGGTCCTGCCTCGGTCTTATTATGTCCCACAGGCCAAGTGTCGGGAACAGGCGATTACACGTTTTGACCGCATGATGAGTGAAATGGCGATCTTTCGCCAATTCACTTCTTCAGCCACCCCTTAACTGCTGTGAGTTTTTCTTCTCCGCTCTGCTAGGCGGGGACTCCCTCAGCCGAGGGTATCGGCTGGGCGAGGAACCGCACCAGTCGCTTGATGTTCCGGTGCTGCCACCTGATTGACGACCTTGCTTCTATCTGCGATAGAAGGGGGCCAGGAGTTAGACGCAGTCACCAGAACCCGGCGTTGGGGCTTCGTTTTTCCTTTCTAGGAAGATTTTGACTTATGCCGCCGCCGGTGCCATGGCCCGCGTGTTGAGCAGCGGTTCATACACTTCTCCGCTGACCCACAAGCGATGCAGCAGAATGGCTAGCTTACGCGCCACCGCGATCACCGCTCGTTTCTTGCCGTTGCGTCCGCAGCGTTCAGACAGTTTCAATCCCCAGCGCCGCAAGTTGCTGTCGGCTGCCGAACGGTCCCAGAATGTGCTGCCGCAGAGGCCTACCTTAAATCCATCAACCTTGTCACCAATGATGTCGAACGGACCTTTCTGAGACGCCGCCTGTCGCAGGTTTCAAGCGGACAACCCTCTTCCTCCCAGACCCTCTGACCTGTTTCCACCTGTTTTTCCCATTGTGACTTAAATCACAGGCTTGCGTGACCCCTGCCACAGCACCTTGGGTCGCCCGTAACCGACAATCGCCCCACCGAGTTTGGGGAAGTACTGTTCAAATGATTTTATTAGGAGGCGCTCCGATGCATCAGCATCGCCGCAACACTGCAACCCTGTTCCTGTTCACCGCGGTTCTTCTGCTGTCGAGCAACAGTTACGCCATTCCCGCTTTCTCTCGCCTGTATGGCACATCGTGCAGCACCTGCCACATCGACTTTCCCAAGCTCAACGATTTCGGGAAAGCCTTCAAAGACGCAGGATTCAAGTTTCCCAAAGACGACGAAACCTTCATCAAGATTCCGCCCGTGATGCTCGGATCGCAGGCCCAGCAGGAACTTTGGCCCCATACAATCTGGCCGGGAACCATCCCAGGGATGCCTCCGATCGGCTTGCGCTACAACACCTTCTTCCAGGTGGTAAGCCAGAATCGCAACAATTACTCGACTCTGCAGAACCCTGGAGATCCCACCGCGGGCTTCGTTCCGCGCACCGACTTCCAGTCCGGGCTCTTCAGCATCTTCACTGCAGGAAACTTCGGCAGCGATATTGCTTTCTGGGTCGATGACGACATCAGTGTCGGCGGAGCCAATTCCAACGGCGGCTTGGGCGACGGCTACCTGAAGTTCGTTAACATCGGGCGCTTCCTCAAATTGCCGACTGACTTTCTCAGCTTGCGCGTCGGTCAGTTCGAACTCGACTTGCCTTTCAGCCAGGCGCGAACCTGGAACCTGAGCGGCTGGGATATTTACAGTCAAACGAATATCGGGATCCCGAACGCGGCCTTTGGAAGTCCGACGGTAAACAATGCCTTTGCCCTGGAGAACGCCGCGCAGGGGGTCGAGCTCAGCGGAGGTCACACCTACCGCGGCTATCACTACTCGCTCGCCTTCGTGAACCAGAATACTGGAGGCACGCCAGCAGCAGGCACCAACGTTCCGCCTGAGGTGCAGTACACCTCCGACTCGAACTTCAAAGACATCTACGCGCGTCTCTCCTATCGTTTCAATCTCGAGCGCGATCCTAAAAGCCGCAACGAGATACAGGCTGCGGGGAACACTGGGCCTCGTGATCACACCTATTTGAACGTAGGTGGCCTCTACTTCTATGGCCGTTCCGTACAGCGTTTCCAGGGACAAAACTCGGCCGGCGATCCCGTCGTCCTCGGCGCTCGCGAACCCTTCTATCGCGCCGGTGCCGACTTCAGCTTCAACTACCGCAGCTTCAATCTTTTCGGACAATACGTTTACGGCCGCGATCACAATCTCTTGCCTCTGGTCCCCACCAACTTCGTGTTGCCCAGCGGCTTCATCACCGGCCACCCGGCCACCTTCGGTGGAGGCTTTATCGAAGCCGATTACCTGGCCCTGCCTTGGTTGATGGCGATCATGCGGTGGGACGAAGTCAACTCCACAGCCGACTTCCTGAACGGCGTCGGCGCCACACCCGACAGCTCGACCGCACCTTTTCTTTCACCGTACCGATCGGCCCGCAACCGCATCACGCCAGGCGTGCAGTTCTTGGTTCACGCCAACATCAAGGCCTCGTTCGAATATCAGATTCGGCCCCAGCAGGTCGTTTATGACCCAACGACCGGCAAGCCATTAACCAATCCTTTCCGCACTAACTCAGCGGTCGCCGGATTGGAGTTCGTTTACTAACGCAACCGATTTTGCAAGAACAGGAGAAATCATGAAACGCAATGCTCTCGTCATACTGATCGCGATAACAACTTTCACTCTCGTCGCTCGCGCCGGCACCATCACCGGCAAAGTCTCTGGCGTCGCCGGTGAGTCCGTCGTCTACGTCGACACCGTCGCGGGAAAGACCTTCCCCGCGCCCACGCAGAGTCCTGTCATCGACCAGAAGGGTCTCTTGTTCCAACCGCACATCACCGCCGTACAGGTTGGAGCTACGGTGGAATTCCTCAATAGCGACAGCGTCGCCCACAACGTCTTCTGGACCTCGGTAGGCGGCAACAAAAAACTGGGACACAATCTCGGCACCTGGCCCAAGGGCGAGAAGCGTCCCTTCAAATTCGACAACCCTGGAGCTGTGGCCCTCCTCTGCAACGTGCATCCCGAAATGTCAGGCTATGTCGTCGTCGCTCCGACCCCTTACTTCGCGGTCACCGACAAGTCCGGCGAATACAAGATCGAAAACGTTCCGGATGGAAGTTACACCGTTGTCGCCTGGCACGAAGGCGCGAAGAACTCGTCGAAGCCAGTCGCCGTCGCTGGCGACACCAAAGCGGATTTCACCTTGAGCAAGTAAGGAGAATGGGAGCGGTCGCTGACATCCTCCGCTCCCGTTTCTTTTTCAACCAAGCAGAGAAAGTTCGCCATCATGCTCAAACGCTACAAAAACAAGAAGGTCGACAAGGATTGGCTAAATACCAATTTTCCTTGCATGATGGCGTGCCCCGCTCACACCAACGCTGGTCGCTATGTCGGACTGATCGCGGAAGGGCGCTTTGAAGAAGCCTACAAGATTGCCCGTGATCCCAATCCCCTGGCCAGCATCTGCGGACGCGTCTGCGCTCACCCCTGTGAGACTGCCTGCCGCCGCGGCGAAATCGACAAGCCTATTTCCATCCGCGCTCTGAAGCGTTTCCTCACCGAACGCTACGGCGCCGAATCGAAGCATCCCGTCGACGTGAACGCGGGTCGCGGCCAGAAGAAATTGCCTTATAAGGTTGCTGTGGTCGGAGGAGGCCCGGTTGGGCTCTCTGCCGCCCACGACCTCGCATTGATGGGATACGCAGTCACGATTTTCGAAGCCGCTCCCGTCGCCGGCGGCATGCTTTATCTTGGCATCCCCGAATACCGCCTTCCTCGCGACGTCGTCGAAGCGCAAGTACGCGAGATTCTCGAGACCGGCGATATCACCTTAATGTTGAATCACGCCGCCGGACGCGATTTCGCTATCTCCGATCTGCGCCGCGATGGCTTCGACGCTGTGTTGATCGCGGTCGGCGCCCATCGTAGCCGCGACCTCACGATTCCCGGAGTCGATCTCGACGGCGTTTACAAAGGCATCGACTTTCTGCTGAACGTCAACCTCGGCTACAAGTTCACCATCGGAAAGAAAGTGATTGTCATCGGCGGTGGCAACGTCGCCATGGATGTCGCTCGCTCTGCCGCCCGCGAAGTGGTTCGCCAACACGTCGCCGGAGTCGAAGACCTCGAACCGTCGATGGAGAACGTTAACGCCGTCGCCACCAAAGAGATGGTCGACATCTCGCTTTCCGCTCTGCGCATGGGGGCTCATGAAGTGAATCTCGTGTGCCTGGAAAAACGCGAGGAGATGCCCGCTGCTCTCGAAGAAATCGTGGAAGCTGAAGAAGAAGGCATCATCATGCACCCCGGCCTCGGACCCAAGCGCATGATCGGTAAAGATGGACGCGTTGTCGCTCTCGAAGCTCTTAAAACAAAGTGGGTCTTCGATGAGAACAAGCGCTTCAATCCCGCCTTCTACGAAGGCAGTGAGACGCTCATCGAGTGCGACACCATCATCATGGCCATCGGTCAGGCCCCAAAGCTCGACTTCCTCAAGAAGGAAGACGGCGTCGAGATTTCTCCGCGCGGTCTGATCGCCGTGAATCCGCAGACCTTGATGACCTCGGCTTCTGGCATCTTCGCCGGTGGCGATTGCGTCTTCGGTCCACGCCTGATCATCGACAGCGTCGCCGATGGCAAGCGTGCCGCAGTTGGCATCGACGAGTTCCTGCGCGGACAGAAGCATCCCGATCCGATTGTCGAAGTCGAAGTCTTCAAACGCCACAGCATGCCTCTCGAGTTGCTCGACCTGGTGCGGCCCGCGGTGCCCATGCTTCCGCTCGAACGCCGCACCGGAGTTACGGAAGTTGAGATCGGATACGACGCGGCCAGTGCGGTCGAAGAAGCGCAACGCTGTCTGCACTGCTGGGTCAACACCGTCTTCGAAGGCGACCCCGAAGATGGCACAATGTGCATACTTTGTGGCGGATGCGTCGATGTCTGCCCCGAGAATTGCCTTGAACTGGTTTCACTCGGCCGCATCGCCTTTGAGCCTGAAACTGTGCAGCATATCCGCGACGAGCAGGAACTGTTCGGCGTTGAGTTCGATGAAGTGGCGGCCGATGAGCTTGGGGTGGTCACCGGCTCCGCTATGTTGAAGGATGAAACCCGCTGCATTCGCTGCGGCCTCTGCGCGGCCCGCTGTCCTGTCGGCACCATCACCATGGAGTCCTACAACCTGGTGCCTGCCGAACCCACGGGATTGATTTCCATTGAAGCGATTGATGGACCACTTCGCGCCAAAGCCCCGGCGAGCGTAGGAGGCCCGAAATAAATATGGCTGACGAGAAACGCATTACTTCTCCGCTTCCCACGGACGAGCACACACGCCGGGATTTCTTCTTGAAATTGGGATTAGGCTCGCTCGGCATCGCCGCGGCCGGCACCACCGTCTTCGCCTACCAGTTCCTCTCGCCCAACGTGCTCTTCGAACCTTCGCCGATCGTGAACGCCGGTAAGCCCGAAAGCTATCCGCTTGATTCAGTCACGCTCGATGTCAACAACGGTATTTACCTGATCCACGCCAAGGAAGGGTTCTTCTCGCTAAGTGCCATTTGTACTCATCTCGGTTGCATGACCGCGTGGAAGCCTGAACTCGGCATCATCGCCTGCCCCTGTCATGGCAGCAAATTCAAACGCGAAGGCGAAAAGATCGAAGGCCCAGCACCCAAACCGCTTCCCTGGCTAAAAACCTGGGTCAGCGATGAAGGCGATCTTATGGTTGATCGCTCCGCCAACGTTCGTCCCATGGAGTTCGTGAGGGTTTGAGCATGGAAAAAACGATCTCAACTTACTTCGACGACCTTCGCGCAACCAGAGTCTGGCGCTCGGTCTTCCGCAGCGGCACCGGATCGAGCACTCTGCACCGTTCGCTGTCTATTCAGCAGAACGTGTTTCTGCACTTGTTCTCGACCAAAGTGCGCCGCCGTATGCTGAGCTTCAGCACCACCTGGTATCTCGGCACACTCACCCTGGGCACATTCCTGATTCTCGTCAGCACCGGAATCTTCCTGATGCTCTACTACCATCCCTCGGTCCCGCAGGCCTACGCCGATACCAAAGACTTGCAGTTTGTCGTCTCTTCGGGATTATTCCTCCGCAATCTTCATCGTTGGTCCGCGCACGCGATGGTGTTTCTCGTCTTCGCGCACATGTTCAAAGTGTTCTATCGCGGCGCCTACCGTGCCCCGCGCGAATTCAATTGGGTGATTGGTGTCATCCTGCTCGTGATCACTCTTCTTCTCAGTTACACGGGATATCTGCTGCCCTGGGATCAACTCGCCTACTGGGCCATCACCATCGGATCGAATCTCGCGTCCGCAGTTCCCGTCTTCGGCACCAAGGTCCACTTTCTCATGCTGGGTGGGAATCAGGTGAACGCCAATGCTCTGCTCCGCTTCTACGTTCTGCACTGCATGATTCTTCCGCTGGTTGCGATCATGTTTATCGCGATTCACTTCTGGCGCATCCGCAAAGATGGCGGACTCTATGCCCATCAAAGCGAACCTAAGACTCTCGCGGCTGCCGCAACCAAGGGGGCGCAATGAGCGATCAGAAAGACTTCGTCGCCGGACTCGATTCCAACGCGCGCAAGTCTCCCAAGCGCATCGTCTTCGTGACGCGCCGCACCTCGCCGCAGGTCAAAGTCACCGACGAAGACCAGCTGCAGACCTATCCGGAAGTCCTGTTCCGCGCTGCGGTTGCCATTGAAACTCTTGCCATCGCGCTGGTTGTCATGGCGCTTGCTTTCAATGCACCGCTCGAAGGCTTCGCCGATCCCTCGCACACGCCGAACCCGGCGAAGGCCCCCTGGTACTTCCTCGGCCTGCAGGAGATGCTGCACTACTTTCCTCCCGTCGTCGCCGGAGTGCTGGTTCCAACCCTGGTCATCATCGCGTTAGTCGTCATTCCTTACTTCAACATCAACATCGAAGCCGAGGGCCTGTTTCTGAAAGATCGCCAGAAGCGACTGCGAATCTTCTATGTCGTCGCAACTCTGTTCTGCCTCTTCCTGCTGTTCTTCGATGTGATCGTCGCTCTGGTTCCGACGCTGATTGTCGCGGCCTTCATGATCTTCGCTTCGCAGAGTTCGCCGCATTCGCCTTCGCGCCTTCCGCCGCTATCTCGGCCTCGAAACCGCTCTCTTACTGGATCATGACCTGGTTTCTGTTCGAACTGGTTGTGCTCACCAGCTGTTGGCACCTTCTTCCGCGGCCCAGGCTGGTCCTGGGTGCTGCCCTGGAGGAGCTAAGTGCAATCATCCGGTAACAACTCTCTCTGGAAAACGCTCTTCGGTGACCCTATCCGCGCCTTCGGCGTCGTCAGCTTGCTGCTCCTCGTCTCGCTCGCTATCGCTCCGGCAAAGAATCATTTCAGCGAATGGCGTCACTACCAACACCAATACTTGAAGCTCATTCGCGGACGCGGGGACGCCGTCACCCTCCAGCGTCATTTCGACGGCGGCATCCATCAGATCTGGCTTCCGGAAATCAACGTCGTCGACCGCTGCACCACCTGTCACGTCGGCCTGAAAGAAGCCAGCCTCTCGGACGTCAGCACGCAGCCTTTCCGGCGCCATCCCGCGATTCCGCATACCTCTGAACAATTCGGATGCGTGATGTGCCATCGCGGACAAGGTGCCGCCACCACCGTCGAAGAAGCCCACCGCAGCACGCTCGCGTGGGAGCAACCGATTCTGCCCGCACGCTACGTCGAATCTTCCTGCGGGCAGTGCCATCACACCGCGCTGACCGGAACACCGCAGTTAAACGCTGGACGCGAACTTCTCGCCCGCGCCGGATGCGTTCACTGCCATACCATCAAAGCGCAGGATGGCAGCGCCATGAAAGCGACGGACGATCCTCCTTCGCTCTCCCACATCGCCGATAAGACCTCGCGCGAATGGATTTACGCCTGGCTCAAAGATCCGCAAGCCTATGCCGTCACCGCCGGGATGCCGAACTTCAAGCTGACCGACAACGACGCGCGGGATATCTCCGCCTTCCTGATCTCCAATAGCACTCCGCTCCCTGGCGACGCAGCGCCTGTTGTCGCAGCCGGCAAGGCTCCTGATCCGACCGCCGGCGCCAGTCTCTATGGAGAGTCGTTCTGCGCCTCCTGTCACGCGGTGCAGAATGCCGCCGGAAACGTAGTCGGTGGCAACGTTGGCCCCGAACTCACTCGCGTCGGCAGCAAAGTGAAACCGGAGTGGCTGCAAGTCTGGTTGAAGAATCCGCGTGTATACGATTCGGCCACGCCCATGCCGCATTACCGTTTCACCGATCAGCAAGCGGCCGTGCTCAATGGGTTCCTGCAGGCCAAAGCAGATTCTGATCTGCTGGCAAACGTTCACCTCGAAGCCGCCACGCCGGACCAGATCGCTCACGGCAAGCTTCTGGTAACCGAATACGGATGCGCCTCGTGCCACGAAGTCAGCGGGATCAAGAAGCCGGAAAATTTCGCTCCGGAACTTACCCGCATCGGCAGCAAGCCAGTCACGCAGCTTGTTTTCCTGCCCGGCATGCAGCACACGTTGCCCGATTACCTTTCGAACAAGATTCGCCAGCCGCGAGCTTTCGGTTCTGCGTTGAAGATGCCGCAGTACAACTTCACCCCAGCCCAAATCGACTCGCTGACTACAGCACTGCTTTCTCTGACCGATCGTTCGCAAACCTTGCCGATGTCGCTCGCGGTCGCCGCGCCTCCGGCATCGCACTATCAACCTGCCGGCAACGCTGGACAACTCATCAACGACCTGGCTTGCTTCAGTTGTCATGCCATCAACGGCCGCGGTGGCGATATGGCTCCTGACCTCACATGGGAAGGAAGCTCGGTGCAGCGCCAGTGGTTGACGGAATTCCTGAAGAATCCCAACACCCTTCGCCCTGCTCTCATCCGCCGCATGCCGAAGTTCAATCTTTCCGATAGCGACATCAACGAACTGACTGACTACATCATGACGGTCTACCAGACCCCGGCCTTCGATCGCGACTCCATGCCGCAGACCGGATACCCCGCCGCGCAGGTAGAGCAAGGCAAGCAGCTTTTCTATTCGAAATACGCCTGCCAGTCGTGCCACATCATCGACACGAAAACTGACAAGGGATACGTCGGCCCCACACTGACCCAGGTCGGCTCACGCCTCACTGCCGCCTGGATGTATCACTGGCTGAAAGAATCCGCAAGCTCTTCGTCCCGGCACCATGGAGCCCAACCGCAATATGAGCGATGAAGACGCGCAAGCCCTGACCGCTTATCTCACCACGCTGAAAAACGGCAAGCCAGTTACGAAGACCGCGGCACACCACAGCAAGCTCACTACTCTGGAGGCAAAGAAATGACAAGGCGCGAAATTGAGATCGGCGCAGTGACGTTTCTGATGTTGCTCTCCGGATGTGCACGCAAGTCCGCGCCGGCCTCCGGCCCTGCGGCTACAGCCTTTGGCGTTGCGATCGTCGAATCGAGCGGAGGCAAGCAAATCGGAGCTACCGGCGCGACTCTCGGCCAACCCGTCATCGTTCAGGTCAACGACGATCAGGGGAACGCGGTCACCGGCGCTCGTGTCGAATTCTCTGGACCGGAAGGCGTCTCCTTCGATCCCGCCGCGGACATCACCGACTCCAGCGGACAACTCAGCACCAACGTTTCTCTTGGCGCCATGGCGGGACGCTACGAAATTACCGCCTCCACTTTCACCAAGACGCAGAAGAAAGTGGACCTCAAGCTCGACGAGATCGCCTTGGGATATCAGCAAGAGGTCGGTTATCAGCTCGACGACAAGTACTGCTCGCGCTGCCATAATCCGGAATCGACGCCGGAAAGAGTTTCCAACTACGACAACCTCGAAGTGAAGCCTCATCCTTTCACGGAAGGCGACACACTCAACAAAATGACCGATGCCGACTTGCTCGCGATCATCAGTCACGGTGGTCCGGCGCTGAATAAGTCAGCTGCGATGCCGCCCTACGGCTACACGCTCAGTAAATCTGAGATTCAGGCTCTGATTTCGTACATCCGAATCGTGTCCGATCCGCCTTTTCAGGCTTCAGGAATGGTCTATGCACAAAAATAGTTTTCGCCTCAGCATTGTTGTGTTGTTCTTCGCTGCGATTGCCGCCGCTCAAGTCATGAAGCCGGCAGAGATCAAAGATCCCGAAATGCGCGTTCTGCAGCAGCAATACATGGACGATCTCAAGACTGCTGGCCAAAACATTCTGGCCATCCAGTTCGACTATCCCTTCTACTTGAGCCGCAAGCTCGATCTCGATGAGTCGCTGCAAAAAAGCGCGAACCAGAGTTCCCTGCGTTTTGACCGCTATAACGGCAAGGTCGTCATCGCCGCGACGGGAAACTATTTCGCCGCCTACTCCGCTGACAAGATCAATAAAGACCAGCGCGCGCGAGAGACATTCCTGAAAGTCGTGCTCCCGATCCTGAAAGCCGAGGTCCCGCCATTCCAGGGCAACGCCAAAGTGCAAGGCTACGCCATCGAGGTCTCCCATCACATCGTTGCGAAAGTTATGGGTGTCGCGGTCGAGCGTCCGGAAAACATCATGGTTTACTTGCCGCAGGGCGCGGCCATCCGCCTGCTCGGCGCCAAAGACGACACCACCAAGCAAGCGGCTCTTTTGCAAGGTCAAATGTTTTTGAACGCCGAACCTGTCACCGTCTGGCTGAATGGCGAAGGACCGCAACTCGCCGCCAACGTTCCTCCAGCCGACCTTCCCAACGCCTCACAAATCAGCTCAGCGGCGATTGAGGTGGTCGCGCCTCCGAAGGAAGATTCGCTGCAAGCAAGTCTTGCGGCGCCAACCTTGGCGGCCGCCAAACCGAAAGCTCCTCCCACTCCCACGCCGGCTCCTCGCGATACGTCTGGCCCGGCCCTCGCGACTCTGCAAGGTGCGAATCAAGAGGTCATCTCTCAGATCGTACGAGAGCTTGATGCCCAGGCGCATTTCGTAACTTATGCCGCGCCCAGCTTCATCGCCTTTCGCCAAGGCATCTATCTTGAACTTTCCATGAACACCAACCTGCCCGAGTCCGCGGTCGGCTCCCGATACAAGATCGCCGCCATGGCCTTTGACGAGCATATCGCGCACCTGATCCGTCCGGTACTTTCGCATTTCAAGGACGACCAGCAATTCGACGGCATCGGCTTCAGCACTACGGTCCACATTCCCGGCAAGACCGCGGCGACAAGCACCTCCCAAGCGGTCGAGTTCTTCTTCCCTCTTACAGCTCTGCATTGCTACGAAAAATACGACTGCACGGGACAGCAACTGATCGAGGCAGGCACAGTGTTGATCAATGGTGAGCGTATCGGGCTGGACCTTCAAATCGCCGAAGCGACGATGGGACGTTAGCTGTTTTAAGAAACCGGAGCGCGAACACTTCCTGGAGATCCGGACCCTATAAAAGGGAATTCGGCGTCGCGGCTGCGTGACTGATTCGTGATCAATCAGTCAAAGCCGAACATGACCGAACTGCACCGATCAAACGCGCAGTGAAGTGTGCAAGGAATCAAGTGATTGAAGCAAAAGACTTGCCCGTCCGGTTTTGATTATGGGCAGACTCTTTTAAGTCCCGTGATCCTGCGGCTGTTCGATGCCACAGCGAGGCACCACCCTTTCATTTATGCCTTTGGGTTCGGAACCCAAAGAGCGCAAGAATACTCTTGACCGAATTTGCCAAGTGTCTGATCGGCTGACTGGTGTCGTTACCGATTAGACCCCAAGGAATATTGCCGCGCGCAGGCCATCGGCGACACCGATTCCGGACGCACCTGCCCCGAGCATGACGATCTGCTGCTCGGTATAACTCTTTCCAGTCACCTTGACTGCACCGAGAACGGCTGCGAGAACGACTGCCGCTGTTACCTGGATGTCATCGTTGAAAGTCAGTAACTGGTCGCGATAACGCTGGAGAATTGGCCGGGCATGTGGAGTCGCAAAGTCTTCCCACTGCAGGCATGTCTCAGGAAACTCCTGCTTCACCGCCTGAACGAACTGATCTACGAAGTCAAAATACGCCTGGCCGGTAATCCGTTCATGACGCCAGCCGAGGTACTCAGGATCATTCAGTCGCTCTTTGTTATTAGTGCCTACATCCAGGACGATCGGTAACGTTCGTTCTGGACGAATACCACCAATGCCCGTGTAGAGCGAGAGCTTGCCAATCGAGATGCCAAGCCCGCCTGCGCCCTGGTCACCGATGCCCAGAATGCGTTCGCCATCCGTTACCACGATTACATCGACATCTTTGTTAGGGCGACTCCGCAGAAGCTGCGGGATTGAGTCGCGCAAAGGGTATGGAATGAATAGTCCATGTGGCCGGCGATAAATGTGGCTGAATTGTTCAATCGCCACCGCAACCGTTGGCGTGTAAACCAGCGGCGTCATTTCTTCGATGTGGTCGACGATGAGCCTGTAAAAGAGAACCTCGTTCGTGTCCTGAAGGGCGCGTAAGTAGATGTGCCGCTCCAGGTCGCTGTCTTTTCTCTGGAAGGCCTCGTAAGCACGGACAGCTTGCGCATCAAGGGTTTCTACTTGTGGCGGCAGAAGCCCTTGCAGGCCAAGTTCTGCGCGTTCCTCCTCGGTGAATGCGGTGCCCTTGTTTAAGGTAGGAGTGTCGAGAAGATCCGTGCCACGAGGAATATTCAAAACATCAGACTGCGTGTTTGGTAGTGTCGTAACCATTTCGTATTTTTCCCTTCTTCTTTTTCCGTTTGAGCAATTTGGGATTGATCAGCGAAGCAGATTGACTTAATCAAATGCATATTCCCCGAGGCCACAACTTCTGGCACACACTGCGTGCCAGTGAGATGAGCCTCGGCGCCAGCGACGAAAGCCGCTGCCTCCTCGTGTCTTACACCAACCCAGCTGATGTCCTGGCGAACGCGAATCGAATCTGTAATTCCGTTGAGCCAGTCCCTTGGAACTCCATAGATCCTCTCGACACCGGCTTCAGCCAGAACGCCAACCAGCAATTCGCTACCGCCTTCGTCATGTCAATCCTTGCTTGAACGAGTCGCGCCTGTGAATCATGCAATTCCCATGCCATGAAATTGGCGGCCACAAACTACGCTTTATCTACATCGGGCCAGGCTCATTCCTGCAATTACGTGACAACACAGATGACACGTGAGTCAACAGGCACAGGGATGACACTGACCGGCCCTGCATGTGTTGGTCGCGTCGCGAAGCTAATGATCGGGATTTCGTTTGGGTTGGCCTTCATCGCGGTTGCGATATGCTGAGGCGCTCTGGAAGAAAAGCGAAGAACTATAATAGTGGGAGAATCCTTTTAGCTTTCCTCACTATAAGTTGAGTCATCCTCCCGGGTGAAGAACCTTATGCAGGCTCACATCGTCGCCGTCGCCGCTCCTCAAACTGCGGAAGACAATCGTCGATACGATCGTCAATATCCCGAGAGCGATGAGAGCTTTATGGATTCCTTGAATCATTTCGGTCGGATTGGAACGTGTGCCGGGAACGAAAAGCGCCGTGGTCAGCCCCGCCGCCGCTACGCCGAAGCTGATCGACATCTGCTGCATTGTGCTCGCGATGGAACTGGCGCTGCTGGCATCTTTCTCATCGATGTCAGCGAATACGAGCGTATTCATGCTCGTGTATTGCAGCGATGTGAATGCTCCATAAAGGAGTGCCTGGAACACGATGACCCAAACAGGTGTTCGCACACCGATCGTTGCAAACGCCATCAGAAGAGCACCGAGAACTAGTGTGTTGGAAATAAGGACGCCACGATACCCGACACGACTCAGGATGCGTGGCATCATCGCTTTCATGCTCATGGAGGCAATTGCCTGGGGCATGACGAGCAGACCGGACTGGATCGGACTGAAGCCCAATCCTACCTGATAAAGGAGCGGCAGAAGAAATGGCACTCCGCCGATGCCAAGACGAGTGAAGAAGCTGCCGCTTACGGCAGCGCGGAAGGTGCGAATGCTGAACAATTTCAGCTTCAGCAGCGGGAATGGAAGACTGCTCCCGTGAATTCCATATCCGGCCAGCAAGGTAATCGACAACGCCAGCAATCCAGACATTGCGCCCGCGCTCAGAGTGTGCTCGCCGAATATTTCCAGCACATAAGACAACAGGGCGACGCCAGAACCGAAGAGGATGAGCCCCACAACATCGAGCGGAGGCGTTTGCTCTTCGCGGTAGTCGGGCAAATGCAGATAAACGAGGAGCAAACCCGTGAGTCCAATCGGAATATTAAGAAAGAAAATGACGCGCCAGTGAAGATATCCGACGATAAGACCCCCGGCGATTGGTCCGAGCATTGGAGCCACCAGGGCTGGGATGGAAACAAAGCTCATGACGCGCAGGAGATCTGATTTTGCAAACGTCCGCACCAGCGTGAGCCGTCCGACTGGCACCATCATCGCGCCGCCGCAACCTTGCAGGATGCGGCAAGCCACCAGCAAATGGATGTTGCTAGATATTCCGCATAGAAACGACCCGAGGGTAAATAGACCAATCGCGGACGCGAATACACGACGGGTTCCGAAGCGGTCCGCCATCCAGCCGCTGATCGGAATGAAGACTGCCAGGCTGAGCGTATAACTCGCCAGCACTGCCTTCATGCTGAGAGGCGCGACGCCGAGGGCCGAAGAGATGGTGGGGACAGCCGTATTGAGAATCGTTGTATCCAGTGACTCCATGAAAAAAGCGACAGCAACGAGCCACGGTAGGAGCCGTTTGGAGGCCTCTGAGGGATCGGAAGAAGATGGAGGAGCGCTCAACGGGCCGGCTCGGTTCATATGTAAGGAAACTGCAGGAGGCTTCTCCACCTCGAACATGTTAGCTGATGTCTCCAACCCAACGGCTTCATATGTACGAGTGTTCAGCTTGCAGCTAACCCCGGTTAGGTAGCTCTCGAGTTCAGGTTGTCCATCTCAGTACGATTCGCACGAGCACCGCGAAAAGAGCGAAAGTCCCCAGGGACAATCCATAGATTGCACAGAACCACAGAATTTGGCGCCGCTGAGTCTTCATGCTTCCCATCCGCTCTCAGGCGTTCTGCCCCGGAAGATCCAATAAGCAAATGCGGAATACGCCAGCACTACCGGAGTGACGCAGGCGGCGCCGATCATCACCAATCGTTGGCTGGTCGAGGATGACGATGCATCCCAAAGTGACACACTGAATGGCACGATCTCCGGAAATAGAATGAGAGCTATTCCCGAGATACCTACAACAAACAGCAATAGGCCGAGCAAGAACGGTAGTGCTGGCTTATTCTTTCCCGACAGTGCTGTTAACGTTCCTGCCGCAACAGCGAATAAACCAACAAGGCAAGCAAGGGCGGTCCGATGTGACGTCCATTGTGCACGAATGCCTGGCTGAATTCTCACTGCATAGATGCAAGCTATGCCGAAGAGAACGGCAAAAGCCGGTGCAGAAACACGGAGGGCACGACTCGCAAAATGTTGCAGCGATACATTTGATTTCAGTTTGAGCCATCCCCCTCCAAGTACGGCATAGCCGAACAGAAGAGTGATGCCAGCGATTATGGGTAGAGGGCGAAGGATATCTAAAACGCTTCCTGCGAAATGCCGGTTCTGAACATTCACGCCCTGCATGAGGCCACCCACAATCAGTCCCTGCATCAGCGCGGCAACTAGCGAACCAACTCCGAACGCAATGTCCCACTCCCGACGATACTGTTTTGACTGCACGCGGAACTCGAATGAGACACCTCGAAAACCCAACGCAAGCAGCATGAGTATCACTGGAAGATAGAAAGCTGGCAATAAGATTGAATATGCAACTGGAAATGCAGCAAGCAGTGTTACGCCGGCCATGATGATCCAAGTCTCGTTGCCATCCCAGGTTGGCGTAATCGAGTCCACCATATGATCACGAGCTGCCTGAGCTGGTTGGAAAAGGAGCAAGATCCCTACACCCAAATCAAAGCCGTCCAAAATAACGTAAAGCGTAAGTGTGAAGGCCAGGAAGGAAGCCGACAGCAGTGGGAGATCCATTTCTTTCAACTCCTTTCCGAGAACTGGTTATCCGCCAATCGTTTCGGGCTGTCTAGAACGTACGGCCGGAATGCGTTCTTTATAGAACCAGACGCTTCTGCGTACGCAGGAGCCTCCACAGGCCCGCGGCGAATAATCCGAAATGCAAAGACCAGAAAGGCAGTGATGAAGACGGCGTAAACGCAGACGAACGCGATCAGAGTCGACAGGAGAGCTTGCGGAGAAACAGGAGATACTGCATCGACGGTTTTCAAGATGCCATAGATGACCCATGGTTGCCGTCCAGTCTCTGCAACATACCACCCTGCTAATGTCGCAATGATCCCGGATGGGGTCATGAAAACCAGCATCCACAAAAACCATCGAGACGTGAAGAGCGTCCCGCGGTATCGCAACCAAAGTGAAGCGACGCCCACGGCGAACATGAGCATTGCCAATGAGTACATGATTCGAAATGCATAGAACACCATCACCATTCTGGGTTGAAGCTCGCGTGGTGTATTTGTCAGGCCCGCAACGCGTCCCTTGAGGCTGTGGGTCAGCCAGATACTTCCGAGAACGGGTGTGCCCAGCGCGAAGCGATTTTTCTGATTCTTTTGGTCCGGGATTATGAACCAGTAGTACGGTGCGGGCGACTGCGATTGCTTTTCCCAGAAGCCCTCGGCCGCCTGCATTTTTGACGGTTGGTATTTGAGCATCGTGCCGTAGACGATGTCTCCGATGAACACCTGTCCGGCGATCAACACCGTCGCGAAGGCGGTTCCCAGAGCGACAGTCCTCCGCGCAAAATCCTGGTGCTTGCCGCGCAACAGATACCAAGCACCTATCCCCGCGACCATGAATGATGCCGTCAGGTAGGCGGCCGTCAACATGTGAGGTAGTCGGTAGGGCCAGGACGGGTTTACCAACACGTGGAGCCAGTTCACGACGGTCAATTGGCCATCATGAATTGAGACTCCAGCCGGTGTCTGCATCCAACTATTCGCGGAAAGAATCCACGAAGCCGATATCAGCGTACCGAGCGCCACCATGCAACTTGCGAAAAAGTGCAGCTTTGGACCGACGCGATGAAGACCAAAGAGCATGATTCCCAAAAAGCCCGCCTCCAGGAAAAAGGCGGTTAAGACCTCTAATGCGATCAAGGGACCAATGGCCGGTCCAGCCATTTGTGCGAAGCGAGCGAACCCGAGACCGAACTCAAACGAAAGCACAATTCCGGTGACAACACCAATCCCGAAGCCCATCGCGAAAATGTTCAGCCAAAATCGATAGATCTGGAGGTAGACGGGGTTCTTGGTTTTCAGCCAAAGCCCTTCGATCACAGCTAAGAAGGAAGCAAGGCCGATCGACATGGTCGGAAAAATAATGTGAAAGCTCACCGTAAAGCCAAATTGAATTCTGGCGAGAAGGGAAGGATCGAGTTTCATGATCTCGCACTTTCGGTTGGAAATAGACGGCAGACAACGACAGCACCGAGTACGAATACGGCCAGCCCAGCAATCGCCAATGACAAGCCAAACACTCCAACAATGACGAAGAAGAAGAGCACTCCTATGAGTAACGCTGCGACACCGTAGACTCGACGCAACACACTACTTGTCTTCATCGTTTCCCCAAGTTTCAGGCTTCCGGTCGATTGCGCATCCACGGCCTTCGCGACACGAACTTCAGGCCCGCGGTTCACTGTTGTTCCTTTGCCCCGTCGTTGCGTAACTATGCAATTCATCTGCCATCAGGGTCGATTTAATTTCGGTGCACCTGAACGTATTATTGGTTCCCTCCTCGCGAAACCGCCTCAACGTGCCTGATGTCAGGCGTCACCTTTATGACACGACTCATGACATGACGCTTCTTCACGTTTGATTCACGGCTATCTGCGGCTTCGTACCCCTATCTTGCGAGGGTTGCGCGTTGAGAGCGGCCGTTTCATTTTGGCCCTCGTCGTGCAATCCCAATATTCGTGAGCGAAGGTGCCGAGTAATTTCGGCGACGTTAGGTGCGCAAGCCACTGCGCAGCCTAGCTGCGAAGAGACGTTGCCCGAGCAACCACTCCGCTAACTCTCGCTTTAGGTCGCGTTCCTCGCGATCGACTTAGGACCGCTGGTATCGTCAGTACAAAAAGGAGAAATGAATGAGTTCGTCAAACGGAAATCGTCCCAAGCTTAGCGAGAAGGGACTTCTTACACCTGATAACTGTGTCGTGGCGTTCATTGACCATCAGCCACAGATGCTCTTTGGAACATCGAACTTCGACCGACAGGGAATCATTAACAACACCGTCGCTCTTGCGAAAGCTTCCCGGGTGTTTGATGTGCCTGTGGTGCTCACCACGGTCGAAACGAAAGCTTTTAGCGGCAACATGTGGCCTCAACTCCGAGCTGTATTCCCAGGTCGGGAGCCTATCGAGCGTTCCTCGATGAACTCCTGGGACGACAAGAACTTCGTAGCGGCCATTGAAAAGACAGGACGCAAGAAAATCGTGTTGGCGGGGCTGTGGACTGAGGTTTGCATTGCTTTTCCTACGGTACAGGCCATCCGCGACGGTTACGAGATCTACGTGGCGGAAGATTGCTGCGGCGACGTAAGCCAACTCGCTCATGACAACGCGATGAGGCGAGTCATCCAGGCGGGAGCGAAACCCGTGACGTCACTTTCCACCATGCTGGAATGGCAGCGCGACTGGGCTCACAAGGAAACTTACGATGCCGTGATGGACATTGTGAAGAACCATTACGGAGCTTATGGGATCGGAGTCGAGTACGTGTACACGATGGTGCACGGCGCTCCAGCCACGAAGTTCCCCGAATACGCAGTTCCCACTGCCGCCGTAGCTCATAAATAAAGAACAGAGGGCGGAAGCTTGCTTCCGTCCTCTTTTACAAGTCGATGGAAACGAAGAAGGAGATTCGTGTGTCTGCTGAAATCATCTTACACAACGCCAAGATCGCTACGAATAGGGTGCCCTCGTTTGTCGAGGCGATCGCTATTTCTGATGGAAAAGTGACTGCTACCGGTGGAAATGAAGAGATCCTGCGTCTACGCGGGCCGGCGACCCGCGTCATCGACGGCCAGCGGCGCACCGTCATTCCTGGACTCAATGATTCACACATGCATCCGATCCGCGGCGGGCTCAACTACAACCTTGAGTTGCGCTGGGATGGTGTACCTTCGCTCGCCGACGCCCTGCGCATGCTGAAAGACCAGGCGGCGCGGACGCCCGCTCCGCAGTGGGTGAGAGTGATCGGGGGCTGGACAGAGTTTCAGTTCGCCGAGCGCCGGATGCCAACGCTCGATGAGATCAATGCCGTAGCGCCAGACACACCGGTCTTCGTGATGCATTTGTACGACAGAGCGCTGTTGAACGGAGCGGCGCTTCGTGCTGTGGGCTATGACAAGAATTCTCCCGATTTTCCCGCCGGTGAAGTTCAACGTGACCGTCACGGGAACCCCACAGGTCTTCTCCTCGCGAAGCCGAACGCAAATATTCTCTACTCCACCCTGGCCAAGGGGCCGAAGCTTTCGCGCGAGGATCAAGCTTAATTCTTCAAGACACTTCTTCCGCGAACTGAACCGTTTTGGAATTACCAGTGTCATTGATGCGGGCGGCGGTTTTCAGAATTATCCCGACGACTACGGCGTTGTGAACGAACTGCACCGGAATGGAGAACTTTCTCTCCGACTTGCTTACAACCTCTTTACGCAGAAACCGAAGCAGGAACTGGCCGACTTCCAGAGCTGGACCAAAATGACAAAGCATGGGGACGGCGACGATTTCTATCGCATGAATGGCGCAGGAGAAATGTTGGTTTTCTCCGCCGCGGATTTCGAGGACTTTCTTGTCCCGCGGCCCGACATGCTCCCCGTCATGGAAAGCGAACTGAAAGCCGTCATCAGGCACCTTGTAGAGAATCGCTGGCCATTTCGCATACATGCGACATACAACGAGACGATCGAGCGAGCATTGAACGTTTACGAAGAAGTGAATCGAGAGATTCCATTTGACGGCCTGCACTGGTTCTTCGATCACTGCGAAACCATCACCGATCGCAATATCGAACGTGTGAAGGCGCTCGGCGGCGGAATCGCAGTGCAGAACCGCATGGCCTTCCAAGGTGAGTATTTTGTCGAACGATACGGGGCGCAGCAGGCAAAACGCACGCCGCCGATTCGGAGAATGCTCGAGATCGGCGTTCCAGTTGGGGCGGGCACAGACGCAACCCGCGTCTCAAGCTACAACCCCTACCTCTCTCTGTATTGGCTTATTACTGGCAAGACCATCGGCGGTCTTGGTCTGTATCCGGAAGAAAATCGGCTCGATCGGGAGGAAGCACTCAAACTCTACACGATGGGCAGCAGTTGGTTTTCAACTGAAGATGGCAAAAAGGGGGCGCTTGCTCCTGGGCAGCTGGCGGACTTGGCTGTTCTTTCTGCGGATTATTTCTCGATTCCGAATGAGGAGATCAAGCAGCTCGAATCCGTGCTTACGATTGTAGGTGGGAAGATCGTTTATGCCACCGAAGAATTTTCAAAACTCGCGCCGCCAGCACTACCGGTAAGTCCAAGCTGGTCTCCCGTCAAGGAGTATGGCGGTTATGCAAACAGGCAGCCCGAGGTAGTTGGCACTTCCCACTCCGCTTCCTGTTCGCATATCGAGACCTCCGCACCTGGCCGAACAAAGTCGCACTTAGAAGTGCTGGGCGAACTCGGCCTTTGGGGGTTAGGTTGCGACTGCTTTGCATTCTAATTCGCGCGATGGAGGAGGGATGGATATGAAGATGTTGTTCTTATCTTTCGTCGTTGGTCTCGGTGTAGGTGTCCTCTACGGACTTATCCGAGTCAAGAGTCCAGCACCGCCTATCGTAGCGTTACTCGGCCTCTTAGGAATGGTGCTCGGAGAACAGTTGGGGATATGGGTGCAAACAAAGAAGCTCGATGTGCCGCGTGCTGCGACCGTCTGCCTTGTCGGCGAGTCATACGCTTCGGCGGCATCCGCCCGAAACGCTTTAGTAGTGTCAGCACCCGAGGTTGTTGAGCGAGTTAAGTGATTATCAAGTTAGGAGAAGAACCAATGCGCTTCAACAAAATTATCGTTGGAACATGCGTAGCGCTAGTTCTGACGCTCGGTCTCGCGGTTGGGCCTCTACAGGTCAATGCTTTTGCCCAAAGTGCGCAGACAGCCGGAACCGTAAGCGTGGCCGTAGGGCCGCAGTACGACACAACACATGTCTACGTGGCTCCTGAAGATTTCGATCGCTTCGTCGCGAGTTTGATTGCGACATTTGGCGGCACAAAGACCAAGCAGGGAGTCTTCACAGTAACTCCGACGCAGAGCAGCACTATGTCCCAGTTGGTCCTCACACCTGTGGGCTCAGTATCGGTTTTCGGCTTCAAGACACCAATCCCACATCCGTTTGGCTTCGAGCGTACAGGCTATCTGGTCACCGACATGGACGAGGCGGTCCACGACGCCAAGGCCACTGGCGCAGACGTGTTCGTCGCTCCTTTCAACGACCCGATCGGTCGAGACGCGATTATTCGATGGCCCGGTGGCGTGAACACGCAACTGTACTGGCACACCACGGCGCCGTCCTATGCTCCGCTCCAGACAGTCCCGGAGAATCGGGTCTACGTGTCTCCGGACAGAGTGGACGCCTTCGTGCGCAGCTTTCTCGCCTTTTCCCATGGGACCGTTGTGTCTGATGATGCGCAGGCCCCAGGTGTTGAAATCGGACGACCTGCGGAAACCTACCGGCGAGTAAGGATCGAATCAAAGTTCGGGAAGTTGACTGCGTTCGTTACTGACGGTCACCTTCCATATCCCTACGGGTGGGAGATGACGGGATATGAGGTGGCGAATCTCGCGGAGACGTTGACCAAGGCCAAAGCAGCTGGTGCGGATGTCCTCGCTCCTCCGTACAAGACCGACGAGCGAGATGCCGTTGTTGTCAGGTTCCCTGGAGGCTACATCGCTGAGATCCACTCAGTCACGAAGAAATAGGACACCCGGATGATGCGCTGGAACAAGCAGAGCCGCGCACGATATGACAAGGAAGACACAGATGCGAACCGTCGTGATTTTGATTGTCCTGTCTTCCGTGGGTTCGCTGATCTCACAAGGACAATCGATTCCAAACGAATCCTCGTCCCCGTCCCCGGCACGAAACTATCACTTGCTTCGCGAGGATGACAACTGGACTTTCCTTGCCGACCCGGCGGAACGACAGGATTTTTGGGATCCCATCAAATACATCCCTCTGCGATCGGACCGTAAGGACTGGTTCCTATCCATGGGCGGCGAGGCTCGTGAGATTTGGGAGCAGATTGGAAACGACAACTGGGGCCAACAGCCGTTCATGAACGGCTATTTCAACGAACGGTACATGTTCTATTTTGACGTTCACTACGGCAAGCACGTTCGCTCGTTCGTGGAGCTAAAAAGCGGATTGAATTCTTATCGCATCGGCGGCCCAAGGCCGATCGACGAAAAGAAACTGGATTTTCAGAGCGCATTCCTCGAAGTCGGAACGGGAGATGATCGGAACTGGATCAAGTTCAGAGCCGGCAGACACGAAATGGAGTACGGCTCTGGTCGCCTGATCGATGTGCGGGAGGGTCCAAATGTCCGCTTGAGTTTTGATGGATTCAAGCTAAAGACCGGCATCGGATCTTGGCAGATTGACGGCTTCGCCGTGCGACCCGACTTGGACAAGCCCGGCTTCTTCAATAACGTTCCGAATCATTCTGTGGGATTTTGGGGAGTGTATGGCGTCCGGCCTCTAATGAAGAACACCACGTTAGATGTCTACTATCTTGGCCTCGATCGAAAAGCAGCCGCATTCAACCGAGGCGTTGCCAACGAAGCGCGGCAGAGCATCGGCGCCCGTTTCTCTCGTCCCGTCGCTCAAACCAAGCCGGGCTGGGATTTTGATTATGAAGCGCTTGGGCAATTTGGAAGCTTCGGATCCGCAAATATCAGGGCATGGACCGTGGCATCGGAAACCGGCTACCGGCTCCCGACTCTTGCGCTGAAACCACGATTCAGCGTCAAGGCAGATATCTCCAGTGGCGACGATCCCAGGACGAATACTCTCGCTACGTTCAATCCATTGTTTCCGAAGGGCAATTATTTTGGCGTCATCGCCACTGCCGGGCCTGGCCCCATCAACTTTATTGACCTACACCCTCACGTTGAAACGGTGTTGCCGCACAATGTGACTGCCTCGGTTGATTGGATATTTCAGTGGCGAGAGAGCTTGCGCGACGGTGTGTATTCCGTTCCGGGGTTTCTGATTATTCCTGCAGGAAAGAGCAATGCCCGGTTCGTCGGGCAGCGTCCGGGGGCGGAGGTGCACTGGCAAGCGAATCGTCACCTGTGGTTTCAAGCCGACTACGGAATTTTTTACGCGGGGAAGTTCGTGAAAGAGAGTCAACCAGCCACGCAACCTCAATTACTGGGCTCTGTGGGCCGGCTACAAGTTCTAGGCGACGTGGAACGGACAGCGTGTTGAGAGGGGGGCGGCAAGCGCCTGGGACGAGCGTTAATCAGGTCGGCAGGTTCAGCTTCTTCAAGAGCGCGGAGTAACGCGGGTCGCTGTGCAAGTTCTTCAGTAAGGGATCCACTTTGGTTTCGATCAGACCACCGTCACGTTGGCCATAAGCTCGGTCTAGCCACTCGAACGCTTTGTCGGTCTGGTTCCGGAAAGCATAAGCCTCGGCGATCTGGTACGCACCACTTGCATGGTATTTCGCAATTAGCTCACTCAATGCGGCGTCCGACTCCTTTTTCCGTCCAAGCGCGTGGTAGGCAATCGCATACAGAACCGCACGTGTGGGGTCGTCGCGTACGAGCGTAATTTCCGGCAGAGCATCCTGAGGCCGCCCCTGTATCACATAGATTTGGCTTAACACCATATCGGCGGCCACAACATCGGGGTTCGCTTCGACCGCCTTCTTGCAATCCGCTTCGGCTTGGTCTAGCTGGCCCATGAAAAACTCGGTCTCCGCAAGGGACTCCCAACTATCTGCATTGAGCGGATCCAAGTCAACAGCTCGGCGATGCAATGGAAGAGCTTCGTCAAAGCGGCCGAGCACGGCTGCCGAGCCAGCCGCCGTCCTGACAACCTCGGGATTTCCGGGATCGAGAGCAACCGCCCGCTGGAAGGAAGCATGCGCTCCGGCCCAATCGTAGTCGATCTGTTGCTTAATCCGTCCCATTTGAGTGTGGGCCTCTGCCAGGTTTGGGTTCAGCGCCAAGGCTCTCTCAACTGCTTCACGCGCAAGCCGGTGACCCTCCTCAGCGGGAATAAGACCTGTGTTGACCTGCCAGTTGCGTACCCGAGACAAGCCGACCCAAGCCATAGCATAGGAGGGATCAAGCTGAGTCGCCCGTTCGTAGTACTTTGCAGCCATCTCGGTATCTTTGTCTGTGTCCCGTTCAAAGTGGTAGTACCCCTGCAAGTAGGCATCAAAGGCTTCCGGATTGACTGGGCGCGACTTGGCCAACTCTGCTTGCTGGTTCGAAGTCACAAGCACCCGGATTTCGTGCGCAACTGCTTTAGCTACTTCGTCTTCCACATTAAGAACGTCTTTCGCCGGATAATCGTAATCCTGTGACCACAAATGAGTTTGATCCTTCACCTGAATGAGCTGAGCCGTAAGGCGCATGTGGTCTCCGCTTTCGCGGAGGCTGTTTTCCAGCACATATTGCACGGAAAGATCGCGGCCAATCTGATCCAGGCGTTCGTCCTTGTGCTTGTATCCCATGACCGACGTTCGCGCGATGACGCCCAACTGTTCCGGGTTGAGCCGGCCCAATTGTGAAATCGTTTCCTCGGTCAGACCGTCCGCAAGATATTCCTTGTTGGGATCGCCGGTGAGATTCTCAAACGGCAGGACGGCGAGCATGATTCTGGGAAGTGATGTAGATCGAAAGTGCCGCCAAGAGATATATCCCGCGCCCGCCAAGATGACAACCGATGCAAGCGCGACCGCTGCCTTCCACCAGTGAGGCTTCGTCTGCCCCTGAACGTTCTCCTGAACTCTCACCGTGTTCTCGCTTATCTCGGCGGCAGACTGCTCACGCTGCCCTCGGTCTTGCCGCAAAGCGGTTTCCGGCGCTGACTCCAGGTACTGTATCGGGAGCATCAATCGATAGCCACGCCGCGCCAAGGTCTCGATGTACCGAGGGTTGTCCGCTGAGTCCCCTAAGGCGCGCCGAAGAGTGTTGATCGCCGCGTTGATGCTATGGCCGAAATCCACAACTGTATCGTTCGGCCACAGCCTGTCCTTGATTTCCTCGCGGGTGACAATCTCGCCCTCCCGTTCAAGCAGCATCCGCAGGACCTGAAACACCTGTTCTCTGAGGATGACCTTATTGTTAGGATCGGGCGCCTCAATCGATCGTAGTTCGCCGGTGCTGAGGTTGAGCTCAAAGGCCCCGAATCGAACGCGCCCTGAGGAGAGGGTGTGCATGGGAACGGCACATAGAATCAGGAAACTGTACCAATGCGACTCGAAATTGTCGAAATCAAGCTGAGAGCAGCATCAGAGCGACTCGACGCATCTCCTTAAGAATCAATACATTACTGGATTGACTCCTATTTTATCGCAAAATGACCGCTGTTCCATTTACACGCTTTTGCGGTCTACGGTAAACAGGCGACATGGGCGCGACGGATCAAGCCAGGGACCAAACGTCCAAGTTGATTGCCGTCATCGATGACGATGAATCGATGCAGGACTCACTGTGTGACCTAATCGAGTCGACTGGGCTCGTGGCGCGGTGCTTTGGATCCGCGGAAGAATTCCTTGCATACGATTTGCACTGTGAAGTCGGTTGCCTGATAACTGACATCCTCATGCCGAAGATGTCGGGTCTGCAGTTGCAGGCCAGGTTGAAAGAAGAGGAATGCGATATCCCGATCATCTTCATTACTGCTTACGCAGACGCCAGGATGCGGATTCAAGCGATGAGAGAGGGTGCGGTCGAGTTCTTTGCGAAACCGTTCGATCACCAACTGATGCTCAAAACGGTCCGAGCAGCACTTGATTTGTGAGCGACCGGCCAAACAATCTGTCGAATGGTAGGAGATTTCCAATGCTAGCGTATGCAACCGTTACGTACCCTGAGGGAGACCGACCTGATCGAAGATTCGAGCGGATCATCGGCAATAGCGCTGCCCTCGAATCTGTTCTCGAGCAAGTGGAGCAGGTTGCGCCCACAGACTCGACTGTCCTCATCGAGGGGGAAACCGGCACAGGAAAAGAACTCATCGCGCATGCCATTCACAACGCCAGTCAGCGCTGTCGGCCGCGCCATTTATAAAGCTAAATTGTGCGGCCATTCCGCTGGATCTTCTGGAAAGCGAATTGTTCGGTCATGAGAAGGGCGCCTTTACCGGTGCCATCGCGCAGAAGATCGGGCGCTTCGAAATGGCCGATAAAGGTACGCTGTTTCTAGATGAGGTCGGCGACATCCCTCCTGCGTTGCAGCCGAAGTTGCTCCGCGTGCTGCAAGAGCAGGAGTTCGAGCGACTAGGCAGCGGTCGCACGCACAAAGTGGATGTCCGTCTGGTGGCGGCGACCAATCGTGATCTGGTGAAGATGGTGGCTCGCGGGCAATTTCGCAGTGATCTGTATTATCGGTTGAACGTTTTCCCCATTCTGCTGCCGGCGCTACGAGAGCGCCGGGAAGATATTCCCGCCCTGGTCACGCATTTCGTGAAGATGTTTAGTCGCCGCATGGGGAAGCAAGTCGACAGCATTCTTCCGGAAACCATGGCTTCGTTCCAGTGGTATTCGTGGCCTGGCAACATCCGCGAGTTGCAGAACCTGGTGGAACGCGCGGTGATCCTCTCGCGGGACGGCGTGCTCCCTAACCCTCTGCAGAAGCGGCAAACGAGCGCCACGATTCTAATTTCCAATGCCCGGTCTTCATCATCATCGATGACCTTGGAAGACTCGGATCGCGCTTTGATTGTGGAAACACTGGAGCAGGCCGGCTGGATCGTCGGTGGACCGCGCGGCGCAGCGGCGAAACTGGGACTGAAACGAACCACGCTGCTTGCCAAGATGAGAAGGATGGGGATCTCGCGGCCTATCTCTGCGGAAGGAACCAGCGTTACCGGATTCGCGCAAGAAGAGGCCCAGATTTAAGCCTTCCGTGAGACCGCAGGATAGCAAACATGGCGTAGGAGGCAGATTAAATTTCCGCTACGTTCACTCGCATTCTGTTCTTCTCTCGAGTTGGAATCCCTCTTGCGATAACGACCGAGCTTCTGCGAACACTTGAGGACGATTGTGTGGCAACGCATGGCGGAAAATCCGCCCGCAGAAAACGCCCGCCCCGCGATTGAAGCGAAGGCCTAAGGAAGCCAGTTCTCCTGCGATCGCTGCGCGGAGCATTGAGCCCTCCACACTATTTTAAGGAGCCCGAAGGGGCGCAGTCCTCGACATCAGATCCGGCCGGGTTCGCCTTAATGATCACCGAGGTGATGTCGTCCTTTTGCGGATCGTTGCAGGTGAATCGCAGCGCCTCGCGATACAAGCCATCGACCAATTGGCCAGCGGACTGACTTCGGTTCGCACGAATGTAGTCAAGCGCTCCCTTGGCTCCCCACTGGACATCGTTAGAACCCGACGACTCCGTGATTCCGTCGGTGAGCAAAACCATCATGTGGCCGGGAGCGAGGGCAATCGTAGGACTGCGCGAGAATCTCACTTCCGGGAATAAGCCCAGCGGAATTCCACTGCTTTCCAATGTATGTTCCACAAAGCCCGATGAGTTCAGCAGATAGCCCGGCACGTGGCCCGCGCTGGCGTAGACGAGAGAGTGGCGGCGAACGTCTAGCGAGACCAGCATCATTGTCACGAAGCAGCCGTTGCCCAGATCCTCCGTCAGCATGCGATTCACTTTGCTCAGAATCTGGTCGACTTCTAAGCCTAGACTCGCGAACGAGCGAATATAGGCTCGGGTGAGAGCCATTACCAGGGCCGAGCCAAATCCGTGCCCTTCCACGTCGCCCACCGCGATCCCCAAACGATGATGCGGCAAGGGGATAAAGTCGAAATAGTCGCCGCTGGTCTCGTACGCAGGATAAGCGGCAGCGGCTACATCGAAACCCGGCACCCGCGGCGCCAGCCGGTAGAACTTCTGTTGCACTTGCCGCGCCAGGCGCAATTGCACCTCGCGCTCTTCCCGCTGCAGCGCCTCGCTGATATCTTGCATCACCGCCACAAAGTGCGTCAGGTTCCCGGCCTCGTCGGTGATCGGCGTGACTGTTTCCTCTACGTGATAGATTTCGCCTGTCTTCCGTCGATTCGCGACCGTCGATTGAACAACGTGTCCCCCCAGTAACTGATCCCACAGTCTCCGGTAGAAGTCGGAAGTCTGCATGCCCGACTTGAGGATGCGTGGAGTCTTGCCTCTGACATCGTCGTGGCTGAACCCCGTCATGGTTTCAAACGCGGGATTGACGTATTCGATAAATCCCTGCTTGTCAGTAAGGAACACCGCATCCGCGATCTGTTCCACCACCTGGGCGAGCAGCGCCCCGGTCTGCTGCGAGAGCTTTCCCTCGGTTACATCACGAAAAACGATCAGGCCGTATTCGACCACTCCGCCTGCCCCTCGCGTCGGTTTCCCGTTGATTCGTATCCAGACGCCCGTCGGCCGTTGGGCATTACGCACGAACATCAACTCGTCGCTAATCTCTTCCCCCTGCAGGATGCGCGCAGCAGGCAATTCGTCCGGCGAGAGAAGGGTTTTCTTGTCCGGACGGAACCAGCCGAAGACCCGAGTCCACTCCGATGGCCCCGCGCACGCCGCGTCGGCAGACCCCAATATGTCCCGCGCCGCCCGGTTACAAAAGGGCCGCGGACTCTGCGCATCTACGACCAAAACCCCGCTGGGCAGCATTTCAAGAATCTCGAGCAGAGCTTTGACCTCTTGCCCCAGCGCCTCATCGCTAAAATAGGTCTCCGTTTCCATTTGATTCCTTTCTTGTACGCCGCCGACAAACTTGAAGATGGAGCTGACCACGCGACGGGAGATCATGCGAAAGTTAGAAGAAGTTGGGTGATCACGGTATTCATCGGCCGCAGTCAGCACTTCTGTATAAAACCGTAGATCCGCGTCTTTCGAGCGCTTCCCAGTCCTGCGACTGAGTCCAGGCCCCAAAGGACATGGTCATCCTGGCGAAAGGTCAGTGGGGCACCCATATCGACTGAACGTCGCTAGTACTCACTCCCCTAAAGGTTTGTCAGGGCGGGCCGATGGCCAAGGTAAGCGACACGATGGTCGCAGTGTCGGCGTTCTGCCAGTCGAGCGGACGCAGGAGGTTCACCACGGCTACTCTCTCGACAGCACCCGAGTCCACTTCAGGCGAACTGCGCCAGGGTCCCTCCAAAGGCCATCGGAACAAAGTCGCTAAGTTGCGTGTGTTGGTCGTCGAGGACGAGCCTGCCGATTTCGAATTGGTGCTCGCGACTCTGAGGACGGCAGGATTTCAAACCGCCGGCGACAACGTTCAGACTCTCGAGCAGTTCACCGCATCGGTTCGTCAGAATCCTTATGACGTGATTCTGGCGGACTACAAACTACCGAGCTGGAATGGGCTCGAATCCGTTGAAATCTTGCGCCGCGAAGGCCTGGATATCCCGGTCATCATGGTGTCGGGTGCGTTGGGCGAACTCACTGCAGTCGAGTGCATCAAGCAAGGCGCGGCCGACTATGTGTTGAAAGACCATTTGACTCGCTTGCCGGAGTCCATCAAGCGTGCGATGCGAGAAAAGCGGTTGCGCCTGGAACACAAGCAGGCCCAGGAAGAATTGGCCCGCTCCAACGCAGATCTCGAACAGTTCGCCTACGTCGCCTCGCACGACCTGCAGGAACCCTTGCGGATGGTTGCAACCTACACCCAGCTGCTCGCTGAGCGCTATCGCGGCAAGCTCGATGACAACGCCGATAAATACATCCATTACGCGGTCGATGGCGCCCTGCGCATGCAAACCCTAGTGCAGGATTTGCTGATCTTTTCGCGCGTAGGCCGTCAGGGCATCGAACTGCAGAGCACGGACTGCAACGCGGTGTTTGCTATCGCACGCGAAAATCTGGAAGGTGCCATCGGCGAAAGTGGCGCGAAAGTCACCTGCGACTCGCTGCCCGAAGTGATGGCCGACAGCTCGCAACTGGTGCAGGTTTTTCAGAACCTGATCGGAAACGCAATCAAGTTTCGCGGTGCCGCGCCGCCCGCCGTCCACATTACCGCTGAAAAACGAGGCAGGGAATGGATGATTTCGGTGACTGACAACGGCATCGGCATTGCGCCCGAGCACATGGAGATGATCTTCGTCATCTTTAAGCGACTGCATACCCGCGCGGAGTATCCCGGCAGCGGGATCGGTCTCGCAGTCTGCAAGAAAATCGTAGAACGGCTGGGTGGCAGAATCTGGGTCGAGTCGCGGCTGGGCCAAGGTTCCAGCTTCAAGTTCACACTAATCGCTGCCCGCCCGCGGGAGGAAATACGCTCGTCCCGATGAAAACGGAGCCTGAAGTCTTGCTGGTCGACGACAATCCCGCCGACATCGACCTGACCAGTGATGTGCTGGCCAAGAGTAAGCGGCACTTCCACGTTCATGCCGTGAGCGACGGAGTGGAGGCGATCGCCTACCTCCGGCGCCAGGGAAAATACGCACAAGCCCCTGCCCCGGATCTCGTGGTCCTCGATCTGAATCTTCCGCGCAAGGATGGGCGCGAAGTGCTTTCCGAAATCAAATCTGATTCTGCTCTTTCGAGAATTCCCGTGGTCATCTTTACCACTTCGCAAGCTAACTCTGACATCAGTCGCAGCTACGAACTCGGGGCGAACTGTTACCTGCGCAAGCCTGGCAATCTTCCCGACTTTGTCGCCGTGGTGCAATCCATGGCCGACTTCTGGCTGGGCTTCGCCAGTCTGCCGCACAAGGAGAACCGAAGATGAACGATCAATCCACCCACGTGTTGCTGATCGAAGACAATCCGGGGGACGCGGACCTGGTTCGGCTGCGCCTGGTCGAGAGCAAAAGCGCAGTCGACGTGAGTTGCTTCGAGCGCCTCTCCGAAGGCCTGGCATCCCTCAGCGACAAACCGCCTTCGGTGGTGCTGCTCGACTTGAATCTTCCCGACAGCCAGGGAGCGGAAACCTTCCGCAAGGTCCTTAAACAGGCACCCGACGTTCCTGTCGTCATTCTCTCCGGACAAGACGATGAGGAGTTGGCAGCCAAGGCTCTGCATCACGGAGTGCAGGACTACCTGGTCAAGGGCTCGATCACCAGCGGTGCGCTCGACCGCGCCATGCGTTACGCCATCGAACGCCAGGCCCTGCTGCGTTCCCTTGAAATGAGCCGCAAGCAGCAACTGGAGTTCAAGAATCAGTTCCTCTCCCATGTTTCGCACGAGTTGCGCACGCCTTTAACCTGTATCCATCAGTTTGTCACCATCCTGCTCGACGGGCTGGCCGGCAAGCTCAGCGATCAGCAGCACGACCATCTCACCACCATCCTGCGCAGCACCAATCAACTGAATGCCATGGTGCGCGATCTGCTCGAAGCCAGCCGGGCGGAAGCGAGGAAGATCCGCATCGAGCGGCATTGTGTCGCCATCGGCGACTTGATTCGTTTGGCAGTCTCCATGATGCACTCGTCGGCCGCCGAGAAGCAGGTCGGCCTCGAAGTTGGCGTCGATACCCGCATCCCGTTCGTCTTCGGAGATCCCGACCGCATTCTTGAAATTCTGATCAACCTGATCGATAACGGCATCAAGTTCACGCCTGCAGGGGGAGCCATCACGGTGAAAGCCTGCCTGGCGCCAACGGATCCTGACTTCGTTTACATTTCGGTTGCCGATACCGGTTGCGGCATCGAACCCGAGGCCAAGGCTCTGATTTTCGAACGCATGTATCAGAACCCGAATTCGATCGACAGCAGCCGCAAAGGGCTGGGCCTGGGACTGTTCATCGCCAAGGAACTGGTGGAACTCCATGGAGGGCGCATCTGGGTGGCGAGCGAGGTGGCCCACGGCAGCACCTTCTCTTTCACGCTGCCCCTGTATCGACTGGCCAAACTGTTGTTCCCTGTGATCATTCACGAGGGCCGCGTCCGGCCCTCGATAGTTCTGGTCAAAGTTGCAATGAAGTCACTGGCCGTGCCCCCGAAAGGAAATTGGAAGACCCTTTGCCAGCGCAGCCTGGAACGCCTGCAGCATTGTGTGTATGCCGACAAAGACGTGGTTCTTCCTCCGCTGGTCACCTGCGCGGAGGAGCAGACCTTTTATGTCGTGGCTTCGACCGACCTGGAGCGCGTCAAGATCATGATCACTCGCATCCGCGAACAACTGGAAAAAACCGCCGATTTCAAAAGCAGTGCCGAACTGACCCTCTCGGCGGAAGAGATATCCCTGTCGAATCTCAATCGAAGCGACTCTTTAGAAAAGCAGGTGGAGGAGATTGCGCAACAAGCAGACTCTATGGCCCGCACAAAAATAGCCGAACAATAATTTCTAAAAACGTGAATTCCCGAATGGAGCAAACTATGACACCATCAAAAATCCTGATCGTAGACGACGATGCCGACCTCAGACAGGCATTGAAGCTGCGTCTGCGCGCCAACCATTATGAAACCGTTCATGCTGTCGATGGATACTCGGCAATCGCATTGGCTTACAAAGAGCATCCAAACCTGATCATTCTCGATCTCGGTCTGCCCGCGGGAGACGGCTTCGTCGTCCTCGACCGCCTACAGAAAGACGACAAGCTCTCCACCATCCCTGTCATCGTGCTCACCGCGCGTGACCCGCAAAGCAGCGAACAACGCGCACTCGATGCGGGTGCGGCTGCCTTCTTTCAGAAGCCGGCGGATAACACGGAATTGCTGGACGTCATCCGTGCCACCCTGCCAAAAGGCGGAGCAGAGCTGCCGTCGTAAGACAGTCCGCATCATATCTGCGCAGGGGATGCGGAAAGCGATCGCTCGAGACCGGGTTGGGTGGGAGGGATCGTAGCGTCAAGCCGGCGAAAGGCGACCGGCAGCAGGGGACGCCTTTGCCGGCAATGGGAGGCCTTATGCCACTCAATGTTTCGGCGTCCAGCGTGGCCGCAGACCCAAGGCCCGTTCGCCGACATCCCAGAACCGTGTTCAGCGTCCCGATCCTACTTCGCCACCTCGTGGCGGGTAGGATCTCGGTGACACGAGGCATGACTGTCGATCTGAGCGCAGGCGGCCTTGGCGCCATCGTACAGGGAGAATTGCGCCCAGGAGAAACGGTGGAAATCGACCTCCGCCTGGCCGACCTTCCGCTCAGCACTGTGGGCATAGTGCGTTACAGCTCGAGCCTCCGCTCCGGGTTTGAATTTCTCGGGCTAACCGACGCCGAGCGTGTGCAGATCGAAGGCGTCGCCGGCAACTGCTGAACGGGATCACATCAGGATCCCAAATCCGTGACTTCATCCCGCGAGATTTGCACCGCACCGTTTCGGGAAACTGTCCCTTTCGTGTGATGCCAATCACCTGTCGGCCACCATTTCCGCGCCTCATACTGTTTGCAGGTGGCAAGTGACGAAACTAATTCCTGAGCACGTTGTCGCGACCTCTGAATGCGATCCCGACATCGCGCGACGACTGGGGCAGTATGTTTCCGCTTGCAGCCTGACGGCGGTGGCCTTCGGCATTTGGGTGCTCGCCGGTTGGGCGCTTCATATCCAGATCGTGAAAAGCATTCTGCCGGGACAAGTTGCGGTGAAAGCGAATACGGCGGTTTGCTTCATTCTCACCGGCTTTGCCTTGTGGGTCTTAAGAAAGGGACAGCCGGCGTTTCACTGGAGGGTTGCCGCCAGGACTGCCGCCGCGATAATCGGCATCGTTGGCCTGGTTTCGTTGCTTGAATTTTTGCTAGGTTGGGACGCCGGTATCGACCAGGTATTGTTCAAGGCGGGAGTGGAAGATATTCCGGGAAGCGTGCGTCCCGGGCTAATGTCTCCGATTACGGGCTTGGATTTTCTTTTGCTGGGACCGGCTCTCATACTTCTGGATATCCCGGGCAAGTTGGCCCGTTGGTTGACGCAACTGTTGCCGAGTGCCGTCATTGTTGCGTCCCTGTTTGGGGTTCTCGACTTTGTGCTCGACCCTGCCGCAAGTCACACCTTCATCTCCCCCATTACGGCGTTGCTGTTTTTCCTACTGGGTTTCGCCCTCATATTCGCTCGAACCCAAAACGGATTGGGCGCCTTGGCCGCGAGCCCTGGCATGGGCGGAGCCTCGGCGCGCCGGCTGGTCCCGGTTGCAATCCTCGCGCCTTTGTTGATCAGCTGGCTCCGCTGGAAGGGACAGACGGCCGGCCTTTATTCCGACTGGATGGGTGGGGCCCTGATGACCGTGTTCACCGCACTATTGTTGGCCATAGTTGCCGTGTGGACCGGCTTTGCCATCGATCGGAGTGACCGTGAACGCCGTCAGGGCGAGGAAACCATCAACCGGTTGGCAGCGATCGTGACTTCTTCCAACGACGCCATCATCGGGAAAAATCTCGACGGAGTGGTTGACAGCTGGAATCCAGGGGCTGAAGCCATCTATGGGTACAGAGCCGAAGAGGTCATCGGCCGCTCAATTTCCGTCATCACCCCACCGCATCTGCGCGATGAATTTAAGGAAATCCTGAAGAGGATCGCGAGCGGCCCGCCGCTCAGCCATTACGAAACCACGCGGGTGCGCAAGGACGGCAAGAGTATCAATGTTTCGCTTTCGGTTGCCCCGGTGAGGGATCGCCTGGGAAACATCGTAGGCGCCTCCACCATTGCCCGTGATATCACCGAGCGCAAGCGGGCAGAGCAGGAGGTCCGCAAAGCCTCGCTTTACGCCCGCAGCCTGCTTGAAGCGAGTCTGGATCCGCTGGTGACCATCAGCCGCGAAGGCAAGATTACCGATGTGAATCATGCCACGGAGACCATCACTGAGGTCCCGCGGGAGCAGCTTATCGGGAGTGATTTCTGCGACTACTTCACCGAACCGGAAAACGCACGACAAGGCTACCAGCGGGTGTTCGCCGAAGGGATGGTACAGGACTATATTCTGGCCATCCGCAGCGCGACAGGTACGGTTCGGGATGTTTTATATAACGCCTCCCTGTTTAGAAACGAGGCAGGCGAGGTTGAGGGAGTCTTCGCTGCAGCCCGCGACGTCACCGCGCGCGAGCGGGCTGAGCGGGGCATGCGTTCCTTAAGCGCGTGCAACGAGGTGCTGGTCCGCGAGGCTGATGAACAAAGCCTGCTCGAGCGAATCTGTGAGTTGGTCGTAAAGATCGGCGGCTACCGCATGGCATGGGTGGGCTATGCCGAGCACGATGAGAAAAAAACGGTTCGGCCGGTGGCCGAGAGCGGATTCGAGATCGGATACCTCGACACCGCCAACATCACCTGGGCCGACGACGAACGGGGGCGTGGGCCTACGGGAACAGCCATCCGAACCGGAGCGCCGATCGCGTGCCACGACGTCTGCACCGATCCGCGATTCATTCCCTGGCGTGAAAATGCCATCAAACGCGGCTATCGTTCCACTCTCGTCTTACCGCTGAAGAACGGAGAGGAAGTTTTGGGGGCAATCTCCATCTATGCCGCCGAGGCCGGAGCCTTCGATGAAGGGGAGCAGCATTTACTGGAAGAGTTAGCCAACAATCTGAGTTACGGCATCATGGCTCTGCGCGGAGCCGCGGAACGTAGAAAGGCGGAGCAGGAGATCCGCAAGCTCAATCAAGAACTGGAACAGAGAGTGCAACAGCGCACCGCCGAGTTGCAGAAGAGCGAGCAACGGGTGCGACGAAAGCTGGAAGCCATCCTTTCCCCCGAAGGCGATTTAGGCAGCCTCGAACTGGCCGACGTCCTCGACGTTCCCGCGGTTCAGTCGCTGATCGACAATTTCTATGCTGTCCATCCCATTCCCATCGGGGTGATCGATCTGAAGGGCAAAGTTCTTGCTGGCGTGGGCTGGCAACCTATCTGCACTCAATTTCACCGTGCAAATCCGGAAACCTGCAAGAACTGCATCGAAAGCGACATGCTACTGTCAGCGGGGGCTACCCCCGGCGAGTTTAAGGTTTACAAGTGCAAGAACCACATGTGGGACGTGGCCACTCCCATCCTGGTCGGCGGCCAGCATTTGGGCAATCTCTTTACCGGGCAATTCTTCTTCGCCGATGAGCCAGTCGACTACGAGTTATTTCGCTCGCAAGCTCAACGCTATGGTTTCGACGAGACTGCTTACCTCGCCGAATTGGAGACTGTACCTCGCCTGAACAGGGATTCTCTGAACGGCGTGATGGCATTTCTATCGAAGCTGGCGCAGGTGCTTTCCGACTTGGGTTACAGCAGCATCAAGCTCGCTCGCTCGATGACCGAGTCAAGCCGCGCGAACTCCGACTTGGCAGCCACCGTCAAGGAACTCGAGGCCTTCACTTACTCGGTTTCCCATGATCTGCGGGCGCCGCTGAGGCACATCAGCGGTTTTTCGAAGCTTCTAACCGAAGAATACGGACCGACCCTGCCCGCCGAAGCTCAGCATCATTTGCAACGGGTTGCGGATGGCACGCGGCGCATGGGCTTGCTGGTCGACGACTTGCTGAATCTGGCGCGCGTCGGACGCCGTGAGTTGACCTTGCGCGTCTCAGGTTTGCGTTCGATCGTGGACGAAATCATCGACGAACTGGCCCCGGATTGCGCCGGCCGCCAGATCGAATGGGAGATTGGCGACCTGCCCTTTGTCGAGTGCGATCCGGGCCTTATCAAGCAGGTCCTGCAAAACCTCCTCTCCAATGCGGTGAAGTTCACCCGCCCGCGTACTCAGGCGGTGATTGCTGTGGGACAAAAGACGATTGCAGGAACGCCCACCGTCTTCGTACGCGACAACGGAGTCGGCTTCAGCATGAAGTATGCCGACAAACTCTTCGGCGTTTTCCAGCGTCTCCACCGCACTGAAGATTTTGAAGGCACTGGCGTGGGGCTGGCCACCGTGCAGCGCATTATTCAGAAACACCGAGGCCGCATCTGGGTCGAAGCTGAACTTGATAAAGGAGCAACCTTCTATTTCACTCTCGGTGCCTCCGAGAAAACTGACCTCAAGACGAAAGCCGCAATCATAGGAGATTCTGCATGACATCACGCCAGATCGAAATTTTATTGGTAGAAGACAATCCCGATGACGTGGAGCTGACTCTTCACGCCCTGCGAAAGGAAAAACTCGCTAACAGCATCCACATTGCTCGCGATGGCGAGGAGGCTCTGGAGTTTCTGTTCTGCAACGGCAACCACGCCGACCGTTCTTTCGACAATCCGCCAAAACTCGTCCTCCTTGACCTGAAGCTGCCCAAGGTGGATGGCATGGAAGTGCTCAAGCGGCTCAAAGCGGATCCGCGGACCAGGACGATCCCGGTAGTGATTCTGACCTCGTCGAAGGAAGAGCGCGACCTGATCAATGGCTACGGGCTTGGAGCTAACAGCTACATTCAGAAGCCCGTCGACTTCGACCAGTTCCGCGACACCGTGAAAACGGTTGGCCTTTACTGGCTGGTGATCAACCAGCCGCCGGTTGGCGATGCCGTTGGAAAGGCGGAGCCGGTCGCAATCAAATGAGATTACTGACCGGCGAACTGTCGATGAACGCCGTATGACAAATTCAGAATCTGCTTCGCCGCCACCGCTGCGCGCGCTGCTCGTCGAGGATAGTCCCGAAGACGCCGAACTGATGAAGTATGAGCTGCGCCAGAGTGGTCTTGACGTGAGTCTTACTCGCGTTGATACCGAGAGCGCCTACCTCGCGTGCCTGGAGCAATCGCCCGAAATCATCCTCGCCGATTACGCTTTGCCGCAATTCAGCGGGCCGCGTGCCCTTGAATTGTTGCAGCAGCGGGGGCTGAGCATTCCCTTCATTTTCGTGTCGGGCACCATCGGAGAAGAAGCAGCCGCTGCCGTGGTGAAACAGGGCGCCGCCGACTATGTCCTCAAGAGCCGACTGAACCGGCTCGGCTCCGCTGTCCTGCGCGCCCTCCAAGGCGAACGGAAGATTGCCTACTTTTCTATGGAGATTGCGCTCGCGTCCGAGATCCCGACTTATAGCGGTGGTTTGGGTGTGCTCGCCGGCGATACGGTTCGCTCAGCCGCCGACCTTCAGCTTCCTATGGTGGCAGTTTCCTTGCTCCATCGTGCCGGACATTTTCATCAGAGCTTCGACCCCGCGGGCTGGCAGGTGGAAGAACCGGTCGAATGGAAGGTGGAGGACTTCCTCGACGAAATGTCGCTGCGGAGCACACTGATCATCGAAGGGCGGAAAGTCTGCCTGCGCGCCTGGAAATTTCAGGTGCAAGGGGTTGCCGGTTACGCCATCCCTGTCTATTTGCTCGACACCGACTTGCCGGAAAACAGTGATTGGGATCGGAAGTTGACCTCCGTACTCTATGGCGGCGACTCGCGCTACCGGCTATGTCAGGAAGTCGTGCTCGGGATCGGCGGAGTGCGGATGCTGCGCGCTCTCGGCTACGACCAGTTAGACCGCTTCCACATGAACGAAGGCCACGCCAGCCTGCTCACCCTCGAATTGCTAGGGGAAGAGGCGGTGAAGGCGCGTCGCGATTTGATCTCTGCCAGTGACCTTGGTTCTGTCCGGCAGCGATGCATCTTCACCACCCACACACCCGTGCCCGCCGGCCACGATCAATTCCCACTCTCCGCTCTGGGAACCGCTCTAGGATGCCGCGAAGATCTTTCCGACCTGTTGGATACGAGCATGGCGGTCCGAGTGTTTGGACGCCACGATGCGCCGGGAGAAAACAAACCATCTCCTGGCGGCCAAGCCACGCTCAACATGACCTACCTCGGCTTGAACATGAGCCGCTACGTGAACGGAGTCGCCAAGCGCCATGGCGAAGTCTCGCGCATGATGTTCGCGGGCTACCACATCGATGCCATCACCAACGGAGTTCACGCCGCCACCTGGACTTCGAGACATTTCCAATCGCTTTATGACCGCTACGTCCCAGATTGGCGGCAAGACAACTTCAGCCTGCGGCACGCGGAGAGCATTCCCGTGCCCCAGATCTGCCAGGCACATGCGCGCGCCAAGAGCGAACTGATAGATCGCGTGAACCACGACCGCGAAACGAAAATGAAATCCGAGCTCTTCACCATCGGCTTTGCCCGCCGAGTTACCGCTTACAAGCGGGCGGACTTGCTGTTCACCGACCTCGAGCATTTACAGAAGATTGGGGCCCAGTGCGGCGGACTGCAATTGATCTACGCGGGCAAAGCGCACCCGAGCGACCAAGAGGGTAAACGGCTGATCCAGCGTATTCTGGAATTGCAAGCGGCGTCGAACGACAACATCACGATTGCCTTTCTTCCCAACTACGATCTTGCACTAGCAAAACTGATTACCGCCGGAGTCGATCTCTGGCTCAATACTCCTCAACCTCCTCTTGAAGCGTCAGGAACCAGCGGTATGAAAGCCGCGCTGAACGGGATACCCAGCTTGAGTGTTGTCGACGGCTGGTGGATGGAAGGTCTCATCGAGGGTGTCACCGGCTGGTCGATCGGAGATGAAAAACGCGGACGCGAAGATGAGAGCAGCCGTTCGCGCGACGCCGCCTCACTCTATGACAAGCTGGAACATGTGATCCTTCCTATGTTCCGTGACGACCGCAATCGCTATGTCGAAATCATGCGCCACGCAATCGCCGTGAACGGTTCGTTTTTCAATACCCAGCGAATGCTGCAACAGTATGTGTTAAACGCGTATTTCCGCTAGCTCCAACATCTTCGGTATCCGCGCATGGTGTCATTACTGCGCCGGCTTCGAGAGAAACCCGTGACCAAGACAAACAGAAGCGGCGTCAAGTTAGCTGGAGAAGAGTCGCGGCGCAATAATACGAAAACACTACGGGCCGCCTTTCTTTCGCTTGGTGATCGAAGCAGGTACTGCTTTCAGATTATTGACCCCGCTGCAAAGCGTCCCTATAGTCGCCGCACTTCACTCTGTGGGCGAATTCTCGCGCGCGTTCTCAAGGCGCCAACGAGAAACCGTATTGCGAAATCAGTTCTTGAGGAAAAATGGGGAAAACCATGCCCAGCGCGAAGAGGCTGACGTTGTTCCTGATGGCCCTGCTTACAAGTGTCAATGTTGTCGGGCAGCAAATTACAGGAAGCATTCGCGGAACTGTGAGCGATCCGAGCGACGCGATTGTGCGGGCCGCTACTGTGACTGCAAAGCAGATCGAAACCGGCTTAACACGGGTTGCGATCACAGACCGTCAGGGACAGTACGTGCTGGTCGAACTTCCGATCGGACATTACCAGCTAGAGGTTCAGGCGAAAGGTTTCCAGAAGTACTTGCAGCAAGGAATCTCGCTGGATGTGAACCAGACAGCAACGGTCGGCATTCACCTCAAGCTCGGATCGGAAACGCAGCAGGTTGAAGTGAGCGCGAATGCGGCGCTGGTGCAAAGCACGGTCAGCAGTCTCGGGCAAACTGTGATGGAGCACGAGATCCTTGACCTCCCGCTGGACGGCCGCAATTTTTCTCAGCTCGGCCTACTTCAGCCCGGCGTAGTGCCCCTGACTCCTGGACTTCTCGAAGCGGGGGGGCCAGCGCGACAGAACCAATCCTATGCCGTGGACGGCCAACGGCCGGAATCGAATAATTTCCTGATCGATGGGGCTGACAATGTCAGCTCCGTGGACGGTGGATTCGTTCTCAAGCCACCGATCGACGCGATTGCCGAGTTCAAAATTCTTAGCCACAACGCGAATGCGGAGTTTGGACGGAACACGGGCTCGACGACCAACATTGTTACGCGGTCAGGGTCCAATTCGTTTCATGGGGCCGCGTGGGAATTCCTGCGCAACGATGCGATGGATTCGTCCGATTACTTCACACGAAGCGTGCAGCCGTTGAAGCAAAACCAATTCGGCGCCACCTTCGGGGGGCCGGTTATTAAGGACAAGACTTTTTTCTTCGGATATTACGAGGGCTTCCGCAACCGGCAAGGTGAGACCGTGCCTGCAACCGTACCTTCTGCCGCGGAAAGGCAGGGCAATTTTGCGGAGCAGTGTACGCGCCTCAATGCCAGTTTCGATCAAACCACTGGCCTGTGCAGCAATCCCAACGGGCAACTCACGTTTTTTGGCATGCCGGTGCCGTTCAACCAGATGACCACGTTCACACCAATCGATCCAATCGCGACGAACGTCTTGCCATTTTTTCCTCTGCCAAACGTTGGAGAAAATGGATTCATCGCCACGCAGACTGTGAGCGAAAATAACGACCAATTCGGCGTGCGTGTCGATCATTATCTTTCCCGCGCCGACACTCTCAATTTCCGCTACATGTACAGCAGCGGCCCGACGACAGATCCGCTTTCGCCGGTCGGTGCGAACGTGCCAGGCTTTCCCGTCGGCGAGTATGACCGGGCACAGAACTTCGTTGCGCAAGAGACGCACATCTTCTCGCCGACGATCATCGGCGTCGCGCGCTTTTCCTTCCTGCGCAATACTTTCCTGCTTGACCAGCACCTGAATCACCAGTCGCCCTCAGACCTGGGATTCCTGTACGCTCCGACGCTGCCATCGGCCGCGGGACCGCCATTTATTCAGGTTGGCGGGTACGCGTCGGTAGGCGACCCAATTACGGGGCCGCGCAACACCTTTCAGAATACATTTGATCTTTCAGGCTCTCTGAGTTGGATTCATGGCCGCCATGCATTCAAATTCGGCGGGGGTTATCGTCGCGACCAAATCAATGCATTGCAAGGCATCGCCACCAATGGATTTTTTGTATTCGCCGGCATTCCCTCATTTGAGAGCTTCCTGTACAACGACGGTTTTGCCAACTATCTCTCGGGAAATCCAGTTGTGTTCTTGCAGGGAGGAGGCAATTTTGGCCGCGAAATCCGAGGCCGGGCTCTGAATGCGTATGCGCAGGATGACTTCAAAGTTTCGTCCAACCTGACGCTGAACGTTGGCCTTCGCTGCGAGTTGCCCTTCCCCTCGACGGAAAGGCACAACGAGGTCAACCTGTTTGTTCCAGGAGCGCGGTCACGAGTCATTCCCAACGCTCCGGCGGGGCTTCTCTATCCGGGAGATCCAGGAGTGCCGGCGGGATTGATTCCAACGCAGAAAACAGCCTTTGCTCCGCGCGTAGGCCTTGCCTGGGACCCACGCGGAGACACCAAGACTGTGATCAGCGCAGCTTATGGGATTTTCTATGAGCCGTACTATACGGGCGAAGGTGGCCCGCTGCAGGATCCGGTGAGCGCTCCTCCTTACCTGAAGACTCTGCAGTTGGGATTTCCCATCAACTCATTTGCCAATCCGTTTCATTCTCCGGATCCGTTCGGAGTGCCATTTCCCCAGCCCATGACATTGCTGGTGGTCTCGCGCAACCTGCATTTGCCGTACGCGCAAGACTGGAATCTAAATGTTCAACGGTCGTTTGGCGAGAACTGGCTGCTTCAGGTGGGGTATGTGGGCACCACTGGCGTGAGACTGCCGCGATTCATTGAAGGCAATCCCGCTGTCTATTTTCCGGGCGTCGACGGAAGCGGAAACCCCATATCGACCGAAAATAACGTCAACCAGCGCCGTCTGTATTCGGGATGCACGCTGGCCCAGCCGAACAATTGCGTTTATGGCTCGGTTGGTGAGATCGCGAGTATCGCGAACTCCAGTTATAACGCCTTGCAAACCAGCCTGCGCAAACGTTTTAGTCATGGCCTATCGTTTCTTGCGTCTTATACATGGTCGCATTCCATCGATGACGTCTCTTCTTTCAATATAACGGGGTCGGCATCGCAGCCTGTGGCCGGCGAGAATGATCTGGCGCAAAATCCTTTTGATCTCGCAGCCGAGCGCGGCCCGTCCATGTTCGATGCTCGCCATCGCCTCGTGATCAGTTACCAATGGAGCCTTCCTTTCCTACAGCATTCGACGAATTGGTATGACAAGGTTCTCGGCAACTGGCAGTTGAACGGGATCTTAACAGCCTCGAGTGGCACGCCATTTACGGTATTCGACTCCAATGACGTTTCGCTGCAAGGGCAGGCGCCGGAGATTTCAGGATTCTCCAGCAATCGCCCCAACGTAGTAGGCAATCCGAATTCCGGACCGCGTACTGCGGCGCAGTGGTTTAATGTAAGCGCCTTTCAAAGAATTACGCAGGATCCGAATTCTCCTGTTGAGCAGTTTGGGAACGAGGGCCGCAACGCCGTGCTAGGCCCCGGATACGTGAACTGGGACTTCTCGGCGTTCAAGAACATTCGGCTGACGGAATCGAAAGAACTTCAATTCCGCGGTGAACTCTTCAATGTGCTGAACCATACCAATTTCCGTTTGCCGGTGAGCGACATAGAATCGCCGACCTTCGGGCAAATCCAATCGGATGTAAGCCCGCGCGTGATCCAAGTCGCGCTGAAGCTTTTGTTTTAATGGTGAAACTGAGTCCATTCACTCGAAGGCTCTTGCTCACGCTGCTGGTCAGCCTGATGATCGGTTATGTCTGTTTCGGAGGTTATGTCTGGTGGGCGATGCATCAGACTCCCGAAACTTTCGGCCGCGTTATGTCGAGGATGCCCGGTCCCGTTCCCTTTCTGATTTTTCCGTTTGAAACGGCCTGGATGCACGCCCGCGCTGGGACGCTTCACGTCGGAGATCAAGCGCCGGACTTTGCGCTGCTGAAGTTGGACAAGAGCGAGCGGGTTCAGCTGTCCTTGCTAAGTCAACAGCAACCTGTGGTCTTGGTATTTGGTAGCTACACTTGACCGCCATTCCGGCGGGAGGCTCCTGCCCTTAATAAACTCTACGAGCAGTATCGCGGGCGTGTTGCTTTCCTGGTTGTCTATATTACCGAAGCGCATCCCAGCGATGTTTGGCAGATGCAGAGTAATGTCACGGACAAGGTCGTTTTCGCGAGCCCCAAAACTGAAGAGGATCGCGCATTCATTGCCGGTGCTTGCGTGCGGAGACTTGGCATTGAATTTCCGGCCGTGCTCGACGAGTTTGGCAATTCGACCGAAAAAGCCTACACAGGCTGGCCCGACCGGATCTATTTGATCGATTCGCAAGGCCGCATCGCCTACAAGAGCGAGCCCGGCCCTTTTGGGTTTAAGCCTGAACAGTTGCAGGTGGCACTCTCTCGGGCTGTACCGCCCGGAGCCAGCGTAGAGAAGAGCGGAGTCCACCCATAGTGATGCACGTCTCGGCGGGAGCAGTGTTCGGATAGACGTCCAACGTCAGCGGGTGATCCGATCAGCAATTTGACTTGTCTCTACCGAACGCCATCGAATCTTCCTTGACATGGTTTCTTAAATCGTGTATCAAGAAGCACACTTTTCGCTCGGGGCGAGTAAGTGCTTTACATTTTTTTCTCCGCCGCTGCACTTCTGATTCTGGACCAGTCGAGTAAGGAGGCGGCGCGGCGAATTTCCCCCGATCGAAGCTGTTCCTTCGCCTACTTCGTACGTATTCATTTTGTCGCCAACGTCAATCGAATCTACAAAAACAGATGCGTCCGCATTGCGATGGTGTGGGCCTGGTTTGGGGCCATGATGTCCGCAGCGGTATTGAGCCACATTGGCCCGTGGTTTCAGGGACAGGTGTCGGAGATCGGTTTGGGATTGGCATTCGGCGGGGCCGCTGGAAATCTGCTGGATATCTGGCGTCGCCAGTCGATCGTGGACTTCATCGACCTCGGGTGGTGGCCGGCTTTTAACTTCGCAGACGTCGGAATTGTCGCGGGATTGCTTCTAGCCTTCTGGCCTTGAGCAGTGGGTGGTGTATGCGTCCGATATTGTTTAAGTGGCGGAGGATCACCGTATGGAGCTATCCCGCCATGCTCTACATCGGACTGCTTTCGGGCGTCGTCGTCGGCAATGTGGCCGCCCACGCGGCGGGACTCGACGCCCTGCGGGTCTACATCGCTACCATGGTTCTCATCGTTCCCGCGCTGGCTGGGGCGCGTCTGCTGTACGTGTTTGCGGAGTGGCACCTCTACCGCCAGGACCTCTCCACGATCTGGGATCGCAATGTGGGCGGCTATATCATGTACGGCGGCTTGCCGCTGGCCCTGATTTGTTCGGTGCCCCTGCTGCGCGTCCTTCACCTTGGCTTTGCCGCTTTTTGGGACGTCGCCATTCTCACCATCCTGGTCGGAATGGCGTTCACTCGCATTGGCTGCCTGTTAAATGGTTGTTGTAGCGGCCGACCTTCGCCATCGCGGTTCGCTCTGTATCTGCCGAATCGTCGAGGCGTGTGGGAAAAGCGCATCCCAACGCAATTGTTGGAATCTTCATCGGCCATTGTTCTGTTTCTGATCGCCCTCGCGGTCCGGCGATCGACGCCGTTTCCGGGTGCGCTCTTTCTGCTGGTCTCGCTCGGTTACGCCATGGGCCGCCTGCTGATGGAGGGTGTGCGCGAGCGGCCGCAAAAAGCCGTTGGATTCAACGTTGCCCACGTCATCTCTCTGATCATCGTGGTACTGGCAGTATCTACCCTGACCATTTACTGGCATAAGTAATCGACCCTCGGCCGAACCCTCTGGTAATCCGGATCCCGTTTCTAAATTTTTCGTTCTTCTGCAAAGGCGGTCATTTCATGGCAAACAATCTGACGGGTGATTTCGATGTTGTGGCGGAGTTTGCAATTCTTGCGGTGGACCGGCTTCTGGCGGGGATGCACCAAACCGGCAGGTTTCTCCATTCCATGTCGGTTCGAGTGGACGACAACCCCCAACCGAACAAGCCGGGCTTGCCGGTCGTGGTTGGAACCATCGATGCATTCGGCGGTGCGGTCGTTAACCAGCGCCGCATCGGAATCTCCAACCCATTCCCCGGCGCCTCAAGCGCGACGAGTGCCGCGGCTCTGACTTTGCTGAATTCGGACGTGCTGGCCGGAGAATTCGAGATCGTTCCGAGTCATATCTCCGGAGTCGCGCAATTGCAGTTATTTCCGCCGACGATTGCAGTGCCCGATGCCTCCGGCACAAACCTTACGATTCGCATGAATCTGATAGCGCGCTTCTTTCCCGACAAGGGGACCGCTCCGCTGGCCGAGTTCATTCGCGGCGATCTCCAGATTACGGCTCCCATCAACAAGATTGCCTCCGGAAGCGTCAACGTCCTCGATATCGATTTCAGAGCCGACCAGGCAACCATCAACTTCACGCCCTCTTACTCCAGCACTCCGCTAAGTTTCGAAGACCTGGCGGGAATCAATCTGTGCATACAAAACGGATTACGCACCAGTTTCTTGCCTTCCAGCGTCACTCTGCCCAATACCATCGCTGACATCCAACTGAAGACCCTTCCAGGAGCCCTCGCGCTGATGCTTGATCTAACCGATCACCCGTCAACTGCCGGCAGCGTGACCAACGTGTTTCTTGCTTCCGACGATGATTTTGCGTTCGCCGTCGGCCGGGACTATCTGCTGAATGTTTTGCGGATGATCAGCGACAACATCCTCAGCCAGACCTTTCCGCCGGTTACCTTCACCGTGGACCTCACCATCTGGGGCGTCGGCACGGTCTTGCACTATTCCTATCCCATCAAGCTGAACAGCGCCAGTTTCGACCTGCAGACCGGCAAGATCGTTCTGACCATCAACGGCCACGCGGGTCCTGAACCTCACGGACATCCGCCCAGCAGTTTCAACTTCACCGTGACGGTGGAGTTTTCACTGGCGACGTCGGGTCCGAGTGTCGAACTGATCGTGGGAAATGTGTCGGTGAGCACCGACAGCTCGCTGGCCGGGATCGTTGATTTCTTCACCGGCGACGTGACCAACTCGGTGAGAAGCGCCATTTCGACGGCAATTGCCAACACCGGTGCCGGCAACACCGTGAGTAACATGTTCGACGCCAATACCAACCTCGGCAATTTTCTCAACACCCAACTCAATCCGCCGACAGGAAGCCTGAATCAGACGCAGCAACTCTTCCTGGTTTACACCTCGGTCGACATTCAGCCTGCCGGTGTTGTTCTCCACGGCTCGCTTCTGCTTTTTGATTGGCCCGACCCCTACGTCGAGTTTGAAGCCATACCCCCCAACACGAATATCCAGCAAACGGTTGTGTCCGGCGGCACCGACTATTCCGCCCTGAAAACCTGGATTCCCGGCGGCACCGTTGGTCAATACCAATGGCACAGAAGCGGACAGCCGCCCTTCGACGTGGATCCTAACCGCTTCGTGCTGCTCTCCTCCAATCAGCTAACAAATGCTGCAGTCGCGAGGACTGAAGCCGCCGTGCTAGCGTATTCCGCTCTTTGTCTGACCATCACCGGAACCAGGATTTCCAACTACGGTTCTCCCGCGAACTATCAGCAAGTCACCGCCAGCATCTGCGCGTACAACACCTTTCCAGTGGTTTCCGTCGGTGGATTGATTTCCAGCGGGAGCGTTTCGGCTCCGCCGACTCTGGCGGTCACCCATGCAGGAGCGAAAGGGGAAGTCGTTGTTTCCAGCCACGTCGCGGCTGACGTCGATGCAACCGGCCTCGCCGCGCCGAACCTGTTGGTTCACTTTGCCGATTCCACTTCCTCCTCCCAACTGGAGACTTTGACGAAGGCCGTTGCTCACAGCCATCGCCACGATTCTCCGACGGGCGTGATCGCAGTTCTCACCCCTGAGCATCTGTCGAAAGCCAAGTTCACTGCCGGCGTCGTTTACGCCGAGGACACCGATGGAAGCTGGCAACGGTTTTTCGGAGTCGAGCCGGGAAAGCGTCCGCTTACTCTCATTGTTAGTCCGCGGGGAAGCGTCTCGTGGCGGAGCGATGGCCCGTTGCATTTGGAAAACCTGGCGGCCGCATTAGGCAGGCTTCTCGTGAAACGCCCTCCGGTAAGAGTCAGCCTGCCCAGATTGAATGTCCGCATCGGGCAACTCGCCCCTAACTTTCTCTTCGAATACACCTCCGGCCGGGAGATGCCCCTCAGCAAGCTGTCTGGGCAGTCAAGGGTACTCGTCTTCTGGCGAAGTGCAGTGAAGCCTAGCATCCAGGCAGTTCGCGAAATGCAGAACTCCGCTGCCAAGACTAAAACCACGGTGTTGGCTGTGAATGACGGAGACGATCCGGCTACTGCCAGAGCCGTCGCCGCCGAAAATGGCTTGACCGCAATTCTCGTGACCGACCCGAAGCGTGAGATCAGCCAGGGCTACGGCGTAAGCTCGTGGCCCACCATCGTGTCTGTCAATCCGGCGGGAGTCATCAGCGGCATCCGTTTCGGCCGCAGCCCCAACCCGCCAGCCGTTCCCGTTACTAAAAAGTCCGGTACCCAATAACGCAAATTGAAGACCTGCGTCGCGAGGAGTTTCCAATGATTGATTTATTCGTTCTGCTTACACCGATTCTTTTGCTGGGCGTGGTGGCTTTGCTCGGTTTTGCGGGTTGCGGCTTCCATCCCGAGCGAGGACGCCGGACCGATCTCCATCTCGCCCACGTCAGGGTTGAGTTCGGGCGGCACGGCCGTAACCATTACTAGTCAATATGGGACCATTCAAAGCAATGCCATGGTAACGTTCGGCGAGTCTTCGACCGACACACCGGTTCCCGCCACGATCGTCGACATGGGTCTCTCAGTAACGGCGCAAACCCCGGCGCATGCTGCTGGGGCCGTTGACGTAATACTGACCTACAACAGCGAGGATGGAGATAACTGGCGGGACTTGATATCGTACGGCTTCACTTTCTATGACCCGGTAACACCGGTCGGCGCGGTGCTCACCATCCCGGCGACGAACGTGAAGAAGCAGTCTGCGTCGTTGCCGGCGGTTCCTGGCAACAAACTCGTGGTTGTAACTGTGGTCTGGGGAACGAGTGGGGGAACGGCTCTGGCCAGCCTGACCGCTCCCGGAGTTACGTTTAGCCAGATCGGGACTACCGACCCGCTCGGCCTGGAGTTTGTAGCCACGTTCTATGCGGTTGCGGATTTGACCTCTGGAATCACCGTTACGGCGACTCTCAACACTGCCTCTGTGCAGGACTTCGACATTCTGATTTCGGCGTACGACCATGCCGATCCAACCCCCGTTAGCCCTGCCGCGAACCGGGGAACTGGAACCGGTTCAGTCTCTGGAACCACGGCCCCTTCTTTGCCATTTTCGATCGCAGGGCTTGCGCCAGGCGACATGATCTACGCCGTCGCCATCGCCGGCAACGCGGCCGATAAACTGGTTGGCTCGTGGAAGCCAGGGCAAAACCTTACCGCGCAAATCGGTCAGAATGGCTATCTCATGCTTGAAGTGCGAGTGCTGCAGCAGTCTGACATCGATTTGGGCACGTTCCCCATAACGGCCACCGATAGCTTGGCCGTAAATCCTCCCAACGCCTCTCGCTGGTACCTGTTTGGCATGGCGGTCAAGCACGGGTAGTGAACTTTGGCGTCCAGTCAGCGACTTAAGCGGCGTCTGCATTTATTGAGTTCGCCATAGTGACTTGATGGTAGAGGGTCTGCACGGTACAGGCTTGTGGAGTGGGTTTTCCATTCGCGATGCTCACTTCAATCTGCCGCAGCATCGTCACGGTCTCCTCTGGCTTGTACCTCTTGATCGGGATGACCTGCGTTGCGTTCGAGCCCTTTCGATACAACCCGATCCGGGCCTCACACATCCTTTTCGAGGATCGCACGGTGCACCACCCGATCTTTGACTTATGGATATTCAACCGACAGAGGCGCACAAAGTCTCGCGACCGGCTTACGGAACCCGCAAGAAGCAGCTCAGCATTAGAGAATTGCTCAGGCCACATTCATTGGCATTGAGCGTCGGGTTTCTGGCGGTGGTGGGCGAAGGCGCAGCCAATCTGCTTGGTCCGTGGCCCTTAAAGCTCGTGCTCGATGATGTCCTGCGCGGCCGCGAAAGCCATGCATCTGCGGCGCGCTGGATTCACGCACTGGTGGGAAGCGACAAGTTCGCCATCTTGAAAGTGGCGTGCCTGGCGGTTCTCGCGATTGCTGCTCTCGACGCGATCTCTACCTATCTGGAAAAGTATCTCACCACCAGCGTTGGACAGTGGATCTCTCACGACCTGCGACGCATGGTGTACGCGCATATTCAAAGATTATCGCTTGCCTTCCACGACGAAGAACGCACCGGAGATCTCATCAGCCGGGTGACCAGCGACATTGACGCGATTCAAACCTTCATCATGCAAGGGCTCCTCGGGATTCTGATCAATGTCATCACCCTGGTCGGCATGATTGCGGTCATGTTCTATCTCGAATGGAGATTCACCTTGATCGCGCTGTCGGTAGCGCCAATCCTGTTCGCGGTGGTCTACAGCTACACCCGGCGCATCAAGAAAGCCGCGCGCGCGGTGCGGAAGAAAGAGGGCGAACTTACATCGGTCGTTCAGGAAGTGCTGTCTTCAATACGAGTCGTCAAAGCCTTTGCGCGGGAGGACTATGAAGTCAAGCGGTTAGAGGAAGAGAGTCTCGAGGAAGTCGAGCTTGCGCTGCGTGCCCGAAGCCTGAAGGCCAAGTTAACCCCCATCGTCGATCTGGTGGTCGCCGTCGGAACCGCCCTCGTGCTGTGGTTCGGAGCGCGGCTGGTGCTGCAGGGAAGCCTCTCTGCCGGAGTTCTCGTAGTCTTCATCATGTATCTCGGGAAGATGTACAAGCCGATGCAGGAACTGTCCAAGATGACCGATACCTACTCGAAGGCTGCGGTCAGCTACGAGCGCATTCGAGAGCTGCTCGAGACCGAGAAACAGGTGAAAGACATGAAGGGTGCGATTCGCGCGCCGAGATTCCGTGGGAAGGTGGAGTTCGATCACGTCTCCTTCAGCTACGTCTCCGGTGCATCCATTCTCGAGAACGTCAGCTTCACGATCAGGCCGGGACAGCTGGCAGCGCTCGTTGGTCCCACGGGCGCGGGCAAGACCAGCATCATCAGCCTGATCGCGCGCTTTTACGACCCTCTGTCGGGAAAGATCATGATTGATGACACCGACATTCGTTGCTTCCGCCAGAAGTCATTGCGCCAGCAAATCAGTTTTGTGCTTCAGGAAACCATGCTCTTCCGCGCCCCGGTTTGGCAAAACATCGCTTACGGAAAGCCTGAGGCTTCGCGGTCAGAAATCACGCGGGCCGCAGAACTGGCCAATGCCAGCGAATTCATCGAAAAGTTGCCGGAGGGTTACGACACGGTTCTGGGAGAGAGAGGAATGACGCTGTCCGGTGGACAACGGCAACGAATTGCGATCGCGCGGGCGGTCATCCGCGATACTCCAATGCTCATCATGGACGAACCCACCTCTGGGCTCGATGCCGCTTCCGAAAGACTGGTGTTCGAAGCGCTCGACCGGTTGATTCAGGACAAGACCGCCATCGTTATCGCACACCGTCTCTCAACCATCCGCAAAGCAGACATTATCTTCGTGGTGCAGGACGGACGGATTGTCGAGAGCGGCCGGCACGCCGACTTGCTCGAGGAAAGCGGCCTGTACGCAACTTACTACTCGCTTCAATTCAATTCGGAAGAAAGCCTTAAGTCGTCATGAGAACTTTCCCATCGACTACTTGGCAGTGCCGTCAGGGGGAATCAGAGTTTTTCCAATTCAGCGATGCGGCTCTGCACGGCCGCGGTATACGCGTCCACCTGGGCCTGCGAATACCCTCCAGCGCGGAAGGCGTCGCGGATCTGCTCGACGGAAAGTTGCGATAGCAGCGATGCGATCCACTGCGCGTCGGAACGTGGAATATTCCGCCCGATCCAGCGTTGGTGCATCTCCGAGTAGAACAAAGGCAGGTTGAACACATAGAGGAAAGGCGGGTGGGTGGGGAAATTGAAGCTAACGTACTCCGGGGTCACTTTGGCGATGAATTTCGATTTTCGATACTTCGGCAAATTGTTCTTAGCGAAACGGGAGGCATAACTCTCGCCGCTCATGCCAAACGTGGAGCCAACGTCGCTGACCTCGTAAAGTGCCGGACCGGTTCCTTCACGATCGGCGTAGATGGCATTATTTTCGTCCTTCAAATCCCAATTGCTCAACAGCGCCATCATGACGCGCAAGCCATTTAATTCGCGAGTGCCTTTGAAAGGATTGTCCCTCCACTTCCAAGTTCCGATCTTCTTGCCCCCGGGGGCCTTCTGCAAGCGTGCGGTGCGAATCTGTCCGCCCGGGCCGACCAATTTCCGTCCGCGTTTGAGCCGAGGCATATCGTCGATCGTCGCATCTGCGAGGAAGTAGTTCTCATTGGTCACGAAGCCGACTGCCCAAAGAAGCCGTGTCGCCACGGTTTCCGGTTGCGCTTCGGCACCTAACTTCACTTTCCACTTGGTGCCCGCGCTGTCTCGAACGTCGAACTTGGGATTCGTCCCGCCCGAGTCCTCTTTGACGAAGGTAAACGGGCCCACTGGTTGCCCCTCCTTGCCTCCAGGTCCGTAAAACAGATTTCGTTCTCTGACGTCTACGGGATCGGTCCATAGGACTGCTTTCGCGCGCGCAGGCGGTGCTTGTACAGCGAACGCCTGGCCACTGGCGCGCCCAGGAACAGCCGCAATGGCCAGGACAACGGCGAGCAGGAAATCAGGCGTAAGACGCATTGAACGGGCCTCCTCACCCTGAGACCGGGTCGCAGGGATCACCCTGACTGGCGTGAAACCGTCCCTCAGATGTTTTTGTGGGGAGCGGAGTTGTAAAGGATTTACCCGGGGAAACTGCAGCGATTAGGACCGTCCCAGACGCATCCAATTCGAGGAAAAACCTAGGGAGCGAGGTGGATGAACACTTGAAACTCATGACACAGCCCGGTGACGGGATCGATTGGCTGGTGAAGGGTATCGGCAAAGCGAGGAAGAGCGTCGAGATCATGATTTTCCGCTTCGACCGCGCCGAGATTGAGCAGGCGCTGGAGCAGGCGGCGGAGAGAGGAGTCTTTGTCCATGCCCTGATCGCTTTTACGAACCGCGGCGGTGAGGAGAATCTGCGCAAACTCGAGATGCGCTTCTTAGGAAAGGGAATCTCGGTCGCTCGCACGGCAGGCGATCTGGTTCGATATCACGGGAAGATGATGTTGATCGATCGCAAGGATCTCTATCTTCTTTCCTTCAATTTCACTCACCTCGACATGGATCACAGCCGCAGCTTTGGCTTGGTCACTCGCGCCGCCGGCCTGGTGCGCGAAGCGGAAAAACTGTTCGAAGATGACAGCAAGCGCCAAGCGTACGTCGCCGGCAGAAAAGACTTCGTGGTCAGCCCGGTAAACGCCCGCAGCGCGCTCGCCGCTTTCCTCAAAGGCGCCAAGAAAGATTTGCTGATCTACGATCCCGAAATCAGCGATCGTGAAATGTTGCGCATACTTCAGAATCGCAGAGACGCGGGCGTCGAAATTCGGGTTATCGGCAAAGTCAGCCGCAACCGCTTGCCGGTGCGCACCCTTTCCGGTCTTCGTCTCCACACGCGAACCATTCTTCGGGACCGGCAGCAGGCGTTTCTGGGAAGCCAAAGCCTGCGCCAGATGGAGTTGGACTCCCGCCGGGAGATCGGCGTGATCTTTCGCAACCGAAATGTTGTGAACGCTCTGGCTCGAACGTTTGAGCAGGACTGGGCTGCGGCGCAACCGGGCGAGAAGAAAAACATGGCTGTAAGCAAGACGGCGCGCAAGATGGCGAAAGTCGTAAGCAAGAATCTTCCCGTTACTCCTGTGGTCCGACAAGTCGTGAAAGCGATCCAAAGCAAAGGCAACCTCGAGTTACCAATGAAAGAGGTGGAGGAGACTGTCCGGACGGCGGTGAAGGAAGCCGTGAGGGACTCGGTAAAGGATGCAACCAAAGAAGCGATCAAGACTCTGGTGGAGGTGGAGGAGACGCAGGAGAGTACTCGCTGGGGCGATGAATAGCCGCAGGGGGAGGATGGAAGGAGAGATGTCCAGACAGAAACTCGCAGCTTCGGCGGTTTGCGCGGCATTGTGGCTTAGCGGAATATCTGTATGGGCAGGCTCCGCGCGACCCGCCGCCGACGATGCGAAGACCATCCATGAATTCGAATCGCGAGTGACCAAGTACCTGGACATGCGGACTAAAGAATCTGGCTCCGCAACGCATCCAACCGATTCTCCCGACAAGTTGGCAGCGACGCAGCAGAACGTGGCCGGCAAGGTTCAATCGAGGCGTCCGGCGGCTGTCCAGGGAGACATTTTCACGCCAGAGATCGCGGCCTATTTAAAACGCCAGATTTCCGCGACCCTGGCCGGTCCGGAAGGTCGCAAGATTCGGGCAAGCATGCGACGCGCTGAACCCGTTACCGGCCTGACGCTTCATGTCAATCAGGAGTATCCGCAGGGCGTTCCCCTGCAATCGACGCCTCCGACTCTCTTGTTGAATCTACCCACTCTGCCCAAGGAACTGGAATATCGCATCGTAGGACGCAACCTGGTTCTACTCGATACCGTCCCAAATCTCGTCGTCGATTTCGTTCCCAACGCCGTGCCTGCGGATAAGGACTAAAGGATGTCAACGTCGGCGCAAAAATTGTTTCTGGCCTGCGCACTGTGTTGGTGCGCGCAGGTACATCCGGTCGCGATGCCAGGCATTGGCCCGGGTGTTCGTGGTCCCGTTCTTCTGCCCCGGGCGGCACAAGCTGCAACCGAGCTGGACGTCCGGTTGCCGCTCCAGTCGAAATCGGTCCGTTTTGCCGTCATCGGCGATAGCGGCACCGGAGCTCGCGAGCAGTATGAGATCGCGGAAGAGATGGAAATGTACCGGCAAAAGGTCCACTTCGAGTTCGTCATCATGCTGGGCGACAATATTTATGGCGGACATCGACCTGGCGATTTCAGGAAGAAGTTCGAACTTCCCTATCATGATCTGCTCGATGCCGGCGTAAAGTTTTACGCTTCACTGGGAAACCACGACGATCCCAACGACGAGCGACTGTACAAGCCCTTCAACATGAACGGGCAGCGTTACTACTCCTTCAAGAAAAGCGATGTCGAGTTCTTCGCGCTCGACAGCAACTACATGGATCCGGCGCAGCTAGGCTGGGTCGAGCAGAACCTGAAAGACTCAAAGGCCAAGTGGAAGATCGCTTATTTCCATCATCCCCTGTATTCGAACGGGCGCATGCACGGGGCAGACCTGGATCTTCGCACCCGCTTAACGCCGCTCTTCCGGGAGTACGGAGTAAACGCGGTGTTCTCGGGCCACGAACATGTGTACGAAAGAATCGCGCCGGAAGATTCCATCCACTACTTCATTCTCGGAAATTCAGGGAAACTCCAACCGCACGATTTCACGTCCTCGCCAGGAATGGAGAAGGGATTCGACTCGGACCGGGTGTTCATGCTGGTTGAAATCGCCGGTGATCAACTCTATTTCCAGACCATCTCGCGAGCGGGCCAGACCATCGATGCGGGACAGGTGCAACGGGCGGCGACATCGGGCACAGCCGCGCAATAACCGACCGACAAGCGGCTCGTCGTCAACAACTGTTGCCCCAGATCCTATCCACCCCCAAAAGCGTCTCTCATAACGTATGCGTGGCTGGCCTTGAGGAGATCGATGGCGCTATTCGCAAAAAACAATCCACATGCCACGAAGAGTTGAATCTCCGGTGAGATCTGACTGTGTTTGAAGAGGGCTAACCAAACGAATGCTGCAATAGCGAATAGGATGTTGTTGCTGATCCAGAGTCGTTCTGGCCCCGTGTCCTGCCTCTTGTGTCTCAGCAGAAGAAGCCACGCGACATTTAATGTTAGTAGGGCGCCATACGCTTGAACAAAGCTTGAGGCGTAGTGAGGCTTAAGCCCGAACATGCAAATGTCTTGATAAATGCGACAGAGAACATAGAACAGCACGGCGTGCAAAAACAATAGTGGCAGGTGAGCAATTACCAGAATCCTCCGGCTCGGAGGGTCGAGTTGCGCCACGCGCTGTAGAACAAAACGGCGAATGTTGCCAACCGCCCAGAAGAATCTCGTCCCAAGCGCGCTCAATACGATTGCTAGACAAGGCAGAAGAGCCTTTTTTACGGTTGAGGGAAGCGCTGCGGCCGTCGGATCTCCGATTAACTGGACGTAGCTTGCCTCGACTACTTTCTGGAAACCGAAGATGAGAGAAATCCCGTAAAGCGCGCGGATAATGGCAAGGTCGCGGTCGAGACTGGCGGCGATCCTCGAGGGATTTCCCTTCCATGCGATGTTTTCACCTTTTGTACTCTCCTTCAGTTTGGCGCGAAGGGCCTTTCCCACGCCGTGGCCCCGGTTAGCCTCCCGGACCGCGATCTCATAGATGACGCCGCTATAAGAAGAAGGCGCACTAGCCTCACCGGTGAGGGGAGGTTCTTTCCAAGCTCGAAGTATCCCGATCAGTAATCCCTGAGCATCCCGAGCGGACAAGAAAAGGTTATGCGAATCGCTCGCCGGTATCTGCTGAATCGCCGTGCTCTCCGCGCTGTCCGAGAGGCTGGCGTAGAAACCCACCAGTTCACCCAGTGAAGGTTTCTCGCTTTTCACCACCAAGGTAGGTTTTGGAAGACTCGGAGTAGTCACATCTTTCTCCTGATATTAGTGCGGTGAAATCTAGTGTCGAGGCGAGCTCAGCTTATCACTCAGATAGTCATCCTCGCTGACTCTACCCGGCCTGTTCTGTTTTACGAGCGGAGCGTGAAGTGGCAGGCGTCGAAAATAGCGCAGATCGACCGTCGGCCTTGTCTTTGGCCGAGTTTGGAGGGTGTCCCTCGGTCACGTTCAGGGGCGCCGCTGGTACAAGCAAGAAGGTTGGGGCGCCTTGCAGTACTCAGATTTGCGCCAGGCCGCCCGTCGACGTAAAGCTCGGCGCCCGAGACGTAGGCAGGCTATGTTTCTACAACGTAGCCCGAATTGCGCGAAATCTCTCCCACTCACTAAAATAGAGGACTTCGAGAAGCACTTAGCAGTTGGCCCTTGGCATCGAGCCAATCTTGGATTCGCCAAATGCTAAGTGCCAAGTGCTAGGAGCTGTTTCCATGAACCTGAAAGGCCTAAAGATTACCTGGCTCGGACACGCCACCTTCCGCTTCGAAACTCCCGGCGGAAAAACCATCCTTGTCGATCCTTGGGTGATGGGAAATCCCTCCTGTCCCGAGTCAGAAAAGAACATCAAGAAAGTCGACGTCATGCTCTGCACTCACGGACACTTCGATCACATCGGAGACGCCGTTGAAATCGCCAGGAGACTTAATCCCACTGTCGTCGGCATCCCTGAACTATGCGGCTGGCTGGGCAAGAAAGGTGTCAAGAATCTCGCCGAGATGAACAAGGGTGGTACCCAAACGGTTGGCGACATCAAGGTCACCATGGTGCACGCGGACCACTCCTGTGGCATCAAAGATGGAGACGAACTGGTCTACGGTGGCGAGGCCTGCGGATACGTCATCGAATTTTCCAACGGCGTGAAGGTCTATCATGCCGGAGACACCAACGTCTTCGGAGACATGGCCATCATCCGTGACCTCTACACGCCCGACATCGCCATGATTCCTATCGGTGATCACTACACCATGTCGCCGCGCGAAGCCGCATATGCATGCAATTTGCTGAAGGCGAAGACGGTTATTCCCATGCACTTCGGAACGTTCCCGGTCCTCACGGGCAAGCCCAGCGAATTGCAGAAGCTTGCGCCCGGAACCGAGATCGTCGAGATGAAACCGGGACAGACGATATAAATTGGCAATTGGCAATTGACAATTGCCAATTGAAGAAAGGCAAGACCTTGCCAAATGCAATCGACATAGCTCACTGGCGCATGGGCGGAATCACTCTGGGCGCCGTAGAAGATTATCTCTACAATATGCTGCCGCCGCGCGACGAAGTGCTTTCTGAAATGGAAGCCGAAGCCGCGCAGAAAAAGATTCCCATCGTTGGCCCCGCCGTCGGACGCATCTTCCACCAACTGGCCACCATGATCCAGGCCAAAACGGTGTTCGAGATGGGCTCGGCCATCGGCTATTCGACCATCTGGTGGGCCCGCGCCATCGCCGATGGCGGACGCGTTATCTATACCGACGGCGATCCCAAGAACGCTGAGAAGGCTCGCGGCTTTTTTCAACGTGCCGGGGTCACCAATCGCATTACCCTGAAGACTGGAGACGCTCTCGAACTGCTCTCGGAGGAAAAACAGCAATTCGATATCGTATTTAACGACGTCGACAAGGACGACTATCCGCGGGTGCTTCGTCTCGCCGCTCCGCGTGTGCGTAAAGGCGGCCTGTTTGTCACGGACAATGTCCTTTGGAGCGGTCGTATCGCCGACGCCAATGCCACCGATTCCCGCACCAAAGCCATTCAGGAGTTCAACCGCGCCCTCTACGCCTCGCCGGACTTCTACACCACGATTCTTCCCGTTCGCGACGGTGTAGCCGTGGCCCTGAAAAAGTAAGCCAGTGTCGAGCGGGCCGCCCTCGCCCGCTCAACCGCGGAGCGGCCGCTCAAAGTCGTGCCTTTTCCAATTCGTCATCCCTTACTCCACATCTCCGCACGCCGACCCCAGCCACTTGCTGCTCATGGTCGAGTTCACGTTCATCGTGTTTGTCCCGTTAGTGGCCGACATTTGCATGGTGCCTTTCACATTCCCGGAATCCATGGCTTCGATATGCAGAGTTCCGCTCTGCTTGCCGCCACCTTTCGTGCATTCCAGCTTCACGTCGAGCTTGTGCGAGGTCGAAGTTAGCACTGTCTTGGTGCAATCCTGATCCTCTTTGTCGAACCAACCTCCCTTTCCCAGATCTTCTTTGGTTACGCACTTTTTCGTGGTGTGCGTTTGCGGTCCCTGCGCCTGCCTCTGCTTCATCATCGCTTCCATCTTGGCTTTTTGCTCCGGCGTCATTCGTGCCATCATCTCCGGAGAAATCGGCGGCATGCCGCTCACTTGCGAGACGGTCGTGGTTTCCCAAAGTCCCAGCTTCACGTCTAGCGGTTGGACGGTGTTCGCGGCCCACAACGTGACCGCGCCCAGAACGGCCAAGGCAAACAGAATTTCGTTCTTCATCGCGTCCTCTTTTGAGTTAGATTTCCCGAAAAAAACGGTCCTTAGGATGGCACGTAATGGAGAACCTGACAAGCACAAGTCTGCCCGTAAAGATGAGTGGGCGGACCGCCATGATATAAGTCAAGGAGAAAGGGTGGGCAGCGCCCACAATGGCCACGACAAGTGCCTTTTCGTGTCACTAGAGAAAGCTCCCGCCGATTGTTCTCCCGCCCAATCGTTCTCGGTGTTGTCCTTCTGGCTCTAGTTGCCGCCAGTGGCAGATCGATCAAGATGGTCACGAGTTGGTACAACCCCAATTACGAAGGGCAGAAGTTTCATAAGGTCCTCGTCATTGGGATCGCTCAGGACCTTGAACTGCGAGCCGACTTCGAAGATGAAATGGCGGCCCAGATTGCGCGTCCCGGCATGCAGACAATTCCCGGCAACCAGATCCTGCTGCGACCAGACCCCAAGGCGAAACTCGACCTCAACTATCTCCGTGACCAAATCCGCAGCAATCAGATCGACGCCGTGGTCGTCTCGCGTCTTCTGAAGGTCAACAAGAAAGTGACGTCCATCCCCAGCTCGACGTACATAGCCCCGTTTCCCTATTACTACTCTTTTTACGGCTACTTGGGAGCGGTGTATCCCGTGGTTTACGACCCGGGGTACACATGGACAGACACGACGGTAAGCGTCGAGACCAACGTTTACGCCACCAGCAAGCCCGACGGGGATCTGGTATGGACCGGAGTCAGCGACTCGTTCAATCCAAAGTCGGCTAAGAAGGTCGTCGATGGCCTGGTGAAAGAAGTTCCCAAGCAGATGGAAAAAGACGGGCTGCTACCGAAAAGTGCTGCGTCGAAATGACATTTCAGATGCCTACTTCACCTTCTTCTAAATCGACTTCACTGGGATTGCCAGCAGATCATCCACCAGCCCGACTTCCTTCTGTAGGAAGGGTTCGGCATAAGTGACGCCGCCGAGCATGCCGTAGAAGCGCGCCGTGGCCTCGATTCGCGCTCGAATCTCTGCCTGGGCAGGGAACAGGTCTTTTCCCGCCTCCTGATCGCTGAACTGCGTCTTATAAGCCATCAACGACTGGAAGCGCGCCTCAAACTGCTCGGTGATTTCCACGACAAACGTAGGCCGGACGTCGTAATACAGGCTGGCATAGATGATTTTGAAAGGCCGATGCGCAGCTGCGCCGAGGTCCGAGGTCTGAGGTCCGACGTCCAGCTTTTTCAGCCCTGCCAGAAAGCAAGCCTCATAGCCCAGCGTCGAAGCTGTGTAGTGGTCCGGATGCCGTCCCTTCCAATAAGGCAAAATGACCACCCGCGGCCGTTGCTCCCGAATTACCGCCGCTACCTTCAGCCGGTTCTCCCATGTATTCTCGACCCGCCCATCCGGAATATCGAGAGCCTGCCGCCATCCCACCCGCAAAATCCGCGCCGCCTCTTCCGCCTCGCGCTCGCGGTCTCCCATCGACCCGCGCGTCCCCATCTCTCCGCGCGTTAAGTCGAGGATGCCTGTGCGATATCCGCGCTCGGCCATCTTGAGCAGAGTGCCGCCGCATGTTTGCTCCACGTCGTCGCGATGCGCAGCGATTGCCAATATGTCGAGTGAAAGAGCCATTGCGTGCGAATGATATCACTCGACCCAAGTGGCTCCCCGCAGGCCACAGAAGAGCTGTGCAAAACCCTGCATCTTGACTACACACATGCGACGCAACATAATCTCGGCGTTTTGATCGTTGGCTTACTCTCGCACAGCTTATGGTGAGCAACGGTGCTGGATTGTCCTCGCGGGCGCAATGTGACCCGCGTTAACGATGATGAGGGAGCAGATCATGTCATCAAGCAGGAACACCACTCGAAGGCCCGCAACGCTAACTCCAAAAACCGAAAAAGCCGTTTTCAACTACTCGGTCGTCGCCGGTGCCGCAGGAGTCAGCCTGCTCGCGCTTGCGCAGCCTACCGAAGCCAAGATTGTTTACACTCCCGCTCGAACGGTTGTCTCCCCGAACGGTTCGCTGAAAATCGATCTCAACGGCGATGGCATCGATGACTTCACCTTGACTGAATTTGGATTCGCAGCCAATAGGGTAAACACGGGTAGTACTCATTCCGGCGGAGCCTTGAATGTGAGTGGGGCGCAGTCGGCGAACCAGGTCTTCGGTGTGGCTAGCGTCAATATCGGCTACGCCTCCGCGCTTGCCGCCAAAGTGTCGGTCGGGGCCAGCGATCCTTTCCTTGCAGGGAAGTCTCAGCTGATGGAAGCGTGCCTCATCATGCAGGGGAGCACCTTGGTCGATCGGGGAAAGTGGATTAATGCCAAGAATAAGTATCTGGGCTTGAAGTTCGTCATTAGAGGCCAGACTCATTTTGGATGGACGCGACTCAGCGTGCGCAGGTCCGGATGCGCTATCACCACGGTCCTCACCGGATACGCCTACGAAACGGTTGCCAAGAAATCCATTCCTACCGGAAAGACCTCAGGGCCGGTTGAAGCCGCAGACCTGATTAGCCCCTCCAATGCTCCCGTACCTCCCGCACTCGGCTTACTAGCTCAAGGCGCGGATGGCCTCGCAATTTGGCGCAAAGAACAGGAGCCGATCACGAGCAAGTAGCTTACTCACGACGAAAGACGGGCATCCCCCGTTTTCTTTGAAAATCCTCAATCCCAAAAACCTCGGTCGTAACTCATTCAAAGCAAGCTATATCCAGCACTTGACGAAGTATTACAATTAGCGATATAAATATCGCGATTAGCGATATGAGGGTTGGCGAGAAAATTCGTTACCTGCGCGAGGTCGAAGGCTCGCTCCGCGGTTTTGGACGGCCCATTACCCAGCAGGAACTGGTTAAGGCAGTCCGCAAAGAGCAGGGCAAGAACATCAGCCAGTCCTACATCTCGCAGATTGAAGGTGGCTCGCGTCCGCACATGACGCAATCGACGCGCAGCTTGCTGGCGAAGTTTTTTAAAGTGCATCCCGGATTTCTGGTCGACGACCCCGACGGATACCACACCGAGCTGGTCTCCGATCTGCGCACCACGGAAGGGAAGCTCGATGTCTGGTTGCTGCAAGGCTCCGAGCGCTTCGCCAGTGATCCGGAAGTCAGCGAGGTTCTGATCAAGGCGGCACGCGACAAAGATACCCGGCAGTGCTTCATCCTGCTGGGAGCGATTTTAGAGACCCCCGGTCTCGCCGACCGGTTGCTGGAAGCGCTGAAGCCGGGCTCGAAGCCGGAAATGAAAGTTCACAAAGAAAGGAGGCGATCGCAATGACCTGGGCCGATTTCTATCTGATCTGTTTTGCGGCCGGATTCGCCTTCAGCTTTCTTTCGTTCTTGTTGGGCGGCTCGCGCTGGCATATTCACATGCCGCATTTTCCCCACGGACATGTGGGCTCGCCGCATGTCCCGGTAGCGCATCCGGCGGCTGGTGGGGGAAACGCTTCGGCGTCGGGCAAAACCCCGGTCGGGACCGCGCATGTATCGCCGTTCAATTTTGTGACGTTCACTGCGTTCCTGGCCTGGTTCGGAGGCACCGGTTACTTGCTCACGCGTTACTCGAGCATGTGGTTCGTCATGGGATTGGGTATCGCGCTGGTGAGCGGGCTGGTCGGCGCTGCGATTATTTTCCTCTTCCTGAGCAAGGTCTTGATGTCGGAACAAGAGAATCTCGACCCCGCCGACTACGACATGGTCGGCGTGTTGGGGCGCATTTCGGTCCCCATTCGGGAGTCGGGCACGGGAGAAATCATTTATTCGCAAGCCGGCACCCGCCGCACCTGCGGAGCCCGTGCCGAAAACGGCAATGCTATCGCCAAGGGAAGCGAAGTAGTTGTCACGCGCTATGACAAAGGCATCGCCTACGTCCGCCTCTGGGAGGAAATGGCGGGAGGCGAGTGAGGAGTACCGAGTACCACCCGTGGGGCACTAACTGAGAGCTGACAGCTGAAAGCTGAGAGCTGCATTATGAAAAACAAATCCTTCCAATTCGCAATCGCTCTGATGTGGCTGGCCCTGCCCATCACCGGCCTGCGTTATCGGACGGTCTGGGATCAACTCCCCCTCCGCATGGCCACGCACTTCGACCTGAACGGACACGCGAATGGTTGGATGTCCCGCGAGACATCCTTGCAATTCGCAATGGGACTCGCGGTCTTCACCTTGGCCATCTTCACCGTCGTCGCTTACGTAATGCACAGGTCGAAGACTGCCGGCGTCGTCTCCTGGGCAATGCTCGGCTTCTTCTATCTCGTCACCGGATTCATTTACTTCGCCAACTGCCAGCTGCTCGACTACAACCTCGCCGGGCGACCGATTCAATTGAATCTGGGGATGGCTTTGATTCCCGGGGCTGTTCTCATTTTCACCGCAATCTACCTCGGCGCCCAGCGTGGACAAGTCCTGCCCGACGCCAGCGTGATCGGCGAGGAAACCCACAACTCGAAATTCTGGGCCGCCTTCATGATGGGCATCGTCGTTCTCGAACTCATGTTCGTGAACCAGATCCCGAACGGGCCCGCGCGCATCTCGCTGGTGCTGGTCAGTGTCATCCTTCTTGCCGCCTGCGCCCTGGCTTTGAGCGGATTTCGTTACGTCTTCACCCATGCGGGCGTCCAGATCACCACGCTGGGTTTCCGTCTGCGCTCAATTCCGGCAAACGAGATCACTCATTACAACGTTGCCGCATGGAATCCTTTGCGCGGCTACGGCATTCGAGGCATTGGAGATTTTCGCGCCTACGTCTGGGGCAACCGCGGCGTTCGTATTGAAACGTCCCACGGCGCAGTTTTTCTGGGTCATGACGAACCCGAACGAATCGTACATGACCTCGATGTAATGAGGCAGTCCGCACATTGAAAGAGTTCGTTCGGAGGAGGCGGTATGTTCGGTATCGCAATTGAAATTTGGATTTTCCTAGGGCTCGGAATCATGATCCTTCTGTTCCTCATGAGCAGCCTGGCGCGACTGTATCGCAAAGCCGGGCCGCATGAAGCACTGATCGTCTATGGTTTCGGCGGAACCCGCGTAGTGAAAGGTCACGGCACCCTCGTATTTCCGATGGTGCAGGTTTGCCGCGAACTCTCACTGGAACTAATGTCGTTTGACGTTGCGCCACAGCAGGATCTCTACACCAAGCAAGGTGTGGCAGTGACGGTGGAAGCAGTCGCACAAATAAAAGTGAAGTCTGATGTCGAGTCAATCCTCACCGCGTCGGAGCAATTTCTTACCAAGACTGATCAGGAGCGTGAAGGCCTGATCCGCCTGGTCATGGAAGGACACTTGCGCGGCATTATCGGGCAGCTCACGGTCGAAGAAATCGTCAAGCAACCGGAGATGGTTTCCGATCGCATGCGCTCGACCTGCGCCGAAGACATGAACAAAATGGGCCTCGAGGTGATTTCCTTCACCATCAAAGAGGTCCGCGACAAAAACGAATACATCACCAACATGGGCAAGCCCGATGTGGCGCGCATCAAGCGCGATGCCGATGTTGCGACGGCGGAAGCCGATCGCGACACCGCCATTCGGCGGGCTCTGGCGCAGCGCGAATCGGCAGTAGCGAAAGCGCAAGCGGACCAGGAGCGTGTGCTTGCGGAAACCCTGTCGATGGCGAAGCAGGCCGAAGCGCAACGGGACCTTGAGATCAAGAAGGCGCAGTACCTCGAAGTTACGAAGAAGCAGCAGGCGCAAGCCGACAAGGCCTACGACATCCAGACCAACATCATGCAGCAGCAAGTCGTAGCTGAGTCGGTGAAGGTGCAACAGGTCGAGAAAGAACAGCAAGTCAAAGTGCAGGAAGCGGAAATCAATCGCCGCGAGAAGGAACTGATTGCGACTGTATTGAAGGGAGCGGAAATCGAGCGTCAGCGCATCGAGACCCTTGCCCTCGCCGAGAAGCAGCGTCTGATGTCGGAAGCCGACGGACACGCTGCTTCGATCCGCGCGCAAGGCGAGGCCGAAGCCGAAATCATCTTCAAGAAAGGTGAAGCCGAAGCCAAGGCGATGAACGTGAAGGCGGAAGCCTATCAGGAGTACAACCAGGCCGCCGTCATCGACAAACTCTTCGCCAGCATGCCTGAGATAGTCAAAGCGCTGGCCAGTCCGCTCGCCAACGTCGACAAAATCACTATCGTGTCGACCGGCAACGGAGACGCCGCCGGAATGAACAAGATTACCGGCGACATCACCAAAATGGCGGCGCAGGTACCCGCGTTATTCGAAACGCTTTCGGGCATGCCGCTCTCTGAACTATTGGGCAAAGTCCGCCAGATCGGAGACAAAGGCCCGAAGCCCGACGCATTACCGCCGAGCCAATAACGACCCGCGTAGGGCGGCCGTCTTCGGCTGCCCCTACTCATCAGAATTGTCATTCCGAGGAGCGCAAGCGACGAGGAATCTGCAGTTGCTCGACACGGAGAAGATATGAAGAAGCCATACCGCATCGGCACAGGGATCGCGCTGGGCACCGCCATCGGCGCCGCCATGGCCTCGGCCACGCACATGCCCGCATGGATCCCCATCGGAATCGGCATAGGCCTGGCCATCGCAAGCTCCATGAGCGATCGCCAAAGATTTGAAGGCCAACGACCAACGACGAACGACCAACGACGGTTTTAAGGAGTTTCTTATGGCATTACTAGAGCGAGTTTCCACACTAGTCCGCGCGAATCTCAACGACCTCATCGACAAAGCAGAGGATCCTGAGAAGATGATCAAGCAGGTGATCCTCGACATGCAGAACCAGCTTCTGCAAGTCAAGACGCAGGTCGCGATCGCCATCGCCGACCAGCACCTGCTCGAAAAAAAGCAGAAAGAGGACGAAGACAAAGTCACTGAATGGATGCGCAAAGCCGAACTCGCCGTTGATAAAAAGCAAGACGACCTGGCGCGTGCCGCTCTGCAACGCGTTGAAAGTTATCGCGAACTCAGCGGCAACTTCACGCAGCAAGTGACCGACCAGAAAGCGCAGGTCGAAAACTTAAAGACCGCCCTGCGCCAACTCGAACAGAAGCTGACCGAAGCTCAGGCCAAAGCTGACGTGCTCATCGCGCAGCAACGCCGCGCCCGCGCAGTCAGCAAAGCGAGCGATGCCAAGATGGCCATGGGAGACAATTCGAAAGCCGCGGCTTTCGACCGCATGAAGCGCAAAGTGGCCCACTCGGAAGCCGTCGGCCAAGCCAAGGCAGAGCTAGCCGCCGATGACGATGTCGAAAGCCGGTTCGCGGCACTGGAAAAAGAGGACCGCATCGAGCAGTTGCTGACCGAGCTGAAGACGAAGCGGGGAGCGTAGTCATGGAGCACGGGTGTCCTCTCCACATCAACCGTGACAGGTGAAGGTATGTTTGAAGACCTGCATGATTACTTGTCGAAGTTGTGTTTCTGGCAGTTGGCTACAACTGAGGGAACGATCACCGGAATCGAGATTGACCAGGTCAGCGGCAGGGTTTTGATCTACTATCGGTTCTCGGTAGGTGATGACGGGCCCTATACGGGTGTGCACTTTGCAGAAGGGTTACCGCTGCTAAGGGTCAAGGACCTCAGTGTCGGTCGGACGATAGCGGTCCGATACCGGCGGGATGATCCCAGTGTGAACACGCTGGATCGTGACCTTTCTCTTACTGAGAACCTGTAGCACACGTTTTTAGTGAAGAAGGCATCGCGAGAAAAATCGAAGTTTTGTCCGTCGACCCGGTCGCCTACAATCAAAGGGCCCTCATGAAGAAGATCTTCCACTTCGACTCTCCGCCAGACGCCTACGTCGCCGACGCCGCCGTCCTGTGCTGCTTCGACAACCGCATCAGCACGGCCGTCCGCAAATTTCTGCGCAAGCAGGGAATCGACCGCCCTGACATGATCGTTGTTGCCGGAGGCGCCAAAACTCTCGCGTCTCCACGCAACGACTTCGAGCAGGACTTCATCCTCGAGCAGGTGCGCATGTCGATTCGCCTGCATCAGACCAAGCGGGTCTTCGTGATGAGCCACTCCGATTGCGCCACCTACGGAGGCCTCGCCCACTTCAAAGGAGACCGCGAAGCCGAAGCTGCTCATCACCGAAACGAACTCATTCGTGCTGGAAAATTACTGGTCGACAATTTCCCCGACATTTCGGTCGAACCCTACTTCGTAAAGTTCGACGGCGTCTGGGAGGTCAAACTGGCCGAGCCCTTGAAGTCGGCACCCAAGAAAACCTACGGCACGTAACCATGTGGCGCGGGCAGCGAACTCGAATGAAGAAATTCGCCATCCTCCTCCCGCTCTTCCTGCTAACCACCGTACACGCCCAGAACATCATCGGCGACTGGCAGGGCACGCTTAAGGTGAATAGCGCGGAACTCCGCGTGGTCCTGCATGTCACGAAAAATGACGACGGCCATCTCAAAGCCACGCTCGATAGCATCGACCAGGATGCCGACGACATTCCCGTCACTTCCATCACCCTGAATGGCCTCGATGTGAACTTCTCTGTCCTCGCCGTCCACGGCACCTATCAAGGCAAGTTCAACGCCGACGGCAGCGTCATTGAAGGCACCTGGGTGCAACTTCAACCTCTGCCGCTCACGTTCCGGCGGCTGATCGTTCCCATCAAGACCGAACACAAACTCGCCAAGCCTTCTGACATCGATGGTGACTGGTGGGGAATTCTGAACAACGGTCTCGTCCCCTTGCGTATGGTCTTCCACATCACCAACACCGAAGATGGGCTGATGGCCACCGCCGACAGCCCCGACCAAAACGTAAAGGGACTGCCTGTCACCGCGGTCACGCGCAATGGTTCTTCACTCAAACTGGAAATGAAACAACTCGCCGGAGTCTATGAAGGCAAACTCGATCCCGCGCTCACGTCGATGGACGGCAAGTGGACGCAAGCGGGCCACACCCTTCCACTGATCCTTAAGCGCCTGAAGGATCCCAGGGAACTTGAACTCCGCCGGCCGCAGAATCCAGTCCGACCCTATCCCTATCATGAAGAAGAAGTCAGCTACGAGAACAAACCGGCAGGCGTAAAGTTTGCAGCCACGCTGACTATTCCCAAAGGCAAAGGGCCTTTCCCCGCTGTCTTTCTCATCACCGGATCCGGCCCGCAGGATCGCGACGAGAGCCTGATGGGGCACAAACCATTTCTCGTTCTCGCCGACTATCTCACCCGCAAAGGAATTGTCGTTCTGCGCGCCGACGATCGCGGCTTCGGCAAATCTACCGGCGTCTTCTCGACGGCTACCACTCTCGATTTCGCAAGCGACGCTGAGGCTGCGCTTGCCTATTTGAGAACGCGTCCCGAGGTGGACCCAAACAAGATCGGACTGATCGGTCACAGTGAAGGCGGAATGATCGCTCCCATGGTGGCTGCGATGAATCACGATGTCGCGTTCATCGTGATGATGGCCGGAACGGGCGTGCCTGGAGATCAAATCCTCATCGCCCAGAAAAGGCTGATCGAAGAAGCCAGCGGCGTCGGTCACGAGCAGGCCGAGAAAGATGCTGCGGAAGAAGTCGAATTGCTCGCATTGGTGAAGCGGGAAAAAGCCAGCGCTGCTCTGGAAAAGCACTTGCGCGAAAAGCTGGCCGGCACAACTCCCGAGCCCCAACTCACAGCGCAAGTGAAGTTCTTAAGTTCGGCATGGATGCGTTACTTCATCGAATACGATCCTGCGAACGCGATCAGCAAAGTGACCTGTCCAGTCCTGGCCATCAACGGCGAGAAAGATCTGCAGGTTCCGCCGCAGCTGAATCTGCCTGCTATCCGCAAAGCGCTTGAGGCAAGCGGCGGCAAGAATTATGAGGTCGACGAGCTTCCCGGGCTGAATCACCTCTTCCAGACGGCGACTACGGGATCTCCGAACGAATACTCGCGGATCGAAGAAACGATGTCGCCGATTGCGCTACAGAAAATTGCAGACTGGATTTTGAAGCAAACAAAATGACGGGTGCGCCATGGTTTCGCGCACTTTGCGAAAGTGGGATTCCGGAGTAGCGCTGGCGTCCCGCCGGCCACGCCGAACCTCGCTCTTCTATGTGCTACTGGGGTCTCCAGCTCTTATCCCGCGCGCCTCTGTGCCGATCCCGATGATTCTCGCGTCGTGCCTTCAGCCATTTGCTCCACGATCTTTTGAAAACGCGCCTCGCTCCGGAGCACATCGAATCGCGGATCGACTTTGAGGAACACCAGCCACCCTGACCGCTCTTTCACCGCGCGTTCTAGTTCATCCAACGCGAGCGCCCGATTGCCCAGGCCTGACGCGACCAGCGCGGGATACACGGGAGCCACATAACGACCCGGAGGCGGTGAGCAAAGTTCCCCGAGAATTATCTCGGCAGATTCACTCTTTCCCGCACTCGCATACGCATGGCCCACTGCTGCCAGCATCATTGAGCCCCGACGCGACACTTCCAGTCCCGATGCGAGCGACTCTTCCGCATGCGGGTAATCTTTCTTCTGAGCGTACGCCATTCCTCGAAACATCAGCGCCGGCCAGAAGTTGGGATCGAGGTCGAGCGACTTGGCGGATTGTTCGATCGCAAGATCGTAGTGCCGGGCGAAAAAGTGCATGCCGCCTAGCACGGCATTGCTGATCGGCGACAGCGGATCAAGCTCCAGCGTGCGATGCAACTCCGCTACCGATTCGTCGAAGCGTTCTGTCGCCGTCAGGCACTCGCCATACCACTGGTGAGCCGCCGCATAGCCAGGACTCAATTCAATCGCCGCGCGGAATTCCCGCTCTGCCTCAGGGAAGTTCCATTCGTAGCGATAGGTCACCATCGCCCGCGAAGCATGCGCCTCGGCCAGCGAGGGATCGATCTCCAGCGCGCGATCCGCCGCAGCGCGGGCCTTGGGCATGTTCTCCCGAGGATTTCCGCTCAGCACAAACGAGAGCGTCGCATAGCAATCCGCTAGCCCTGCATAGGCGCGCGCATAAGCCGGGTCGATGTGAATCGCTTCCTGAAAATGCGTGATCGCGGCTCGTACCTGATCTTCGCCGCGCTTGTGCCAGCAATAGCGCCCCTTCAAATACAACTTGTAAGCCGAGGCGTCTTCGGTCTGGCGCTTGCGGATGCGCTTCTTCTCGTCGGTCGAGAGTTTCAATTGCAGCTTCGAGGAAATCTCGCTGGCAATCTCTTCCTGCACGTCGAAGATGGTGCGCATCTCACGGCTGTACTGCTCTCCCCAAAGCTGCCAGCCCTTGGCCACATCCACCAGTTCCGCACGGATGACGATGCGATCCCCCACTTGCGATACGCGTCCCGTCAAAATTGCATTCACGCCCAACTCTCGGCCCGCGGCGATCGGATCGACCCCAGGGCCCTTATGACGAAACACGGTGCTGCGAGCCATCACGCGCAGATGCTGCAAGCGAGAGAGTGTGTCGATGATCGCTTCGGTGATTCCGTCGCTGAGATATTCGTTGTTCGCATCTTTAGTCGCGTTCTGGAAGGGGAGCACGGCGATCGACGAAGCCGGTTTGGGCTCTCGACGCTGCAACGGCTCGGTCTTGACTCGCGGCGACGAGCCCGAATCCAGTTCCTGGCGCAGCGTTTGCAGATCGGCATTCAGAGCATGTGCCGAAGGATAGCGGCGTGCTGGATCTTTCTCCAGCAGGCGGTGAACGATTTGCTCAAGCCGCTTGGGTATATTGGGATTCAGTCCGCGCGCTGAGACCGGCTTGCGATTCAGGACTGCTTCGAGAACCAATCCCCAGGTTCGCCCCGGGAAGGCGGGACGGCCAGTGGCCATCTCATAAAGTACTGCGCCCAAAGAAAACAGATCGCTGGTGGCATCGAGGGCTTCGCCGCGCACCTGCTCGGGAGACATGTAGTTGACCGTGCCCACGGTCGCGCCCGTGCTGGTGAGATCGCGCGAACTGGTCAAGTCATCAGAAACATCGCCCGCTGGCCCAATCGCCGGTTTCGCGAGGCCGAAGTCGAGAATCTTGGCACGTCCATAGCGGCTGGTGACGAAGATATTCGCCGGCTTCAGATCGCGATGCAGCAAGCCTTCACCGTGCGCGGCTTCTAGAGCCTCGGTGATGTCGAGCGCCAACTCGATCAATCGCTTCGACGGCAGCGGTTGGTCGGCGATCAGCTCTTTGAGCAGCTGGCCTTCCAGCAACTCCATCGCGATGAAAGTCCGCGACTCGCTGTCGTTGATCTCGTAGATGGTGCAGATGTTGGGATGGTTCAGGGCGGAGGCGGCGCGCGCCTCACGGCGGAAACGTTCAAGCGCTTGCGGATTGTCTGCGAGATGATCGGATAGAAATTTGAGCGCGACGTGCCGGCTGAGCTTGGTGTCTTCAGCTTCATACACCACACCCATACCGCCGCGGCCCAGCTTCCGGAGCACGTGGTAGTGGGAGATCGTGCTTCCGATCATGGAATCGCGAGGTTTGTCCATGACAAGGGACTTCCTGTCCGCGGGGGCAGCGCTTGGAGAAAGATGGTAGGCCGAAGCGGGGAGGGAGTCAACTGGGGGCGCAAAGCGGCGAATATTGTTCCACGTGGAACACCGCGTACACATCAGGCTGTACGTACAGAACGTGCGACAGGTGGAACAAAGACCCAGGTTGGCGCGCAAACACCGGGCGCGAACCTGGGCCACCCTCCAGACACTCTATTTCATGACTACCGCTAACCCCATCGGGACCTCTCCGGTATGAAGAGGAATCTTCACGGGATTCAGGGTTTCGGTGAGGGAACCGTCTACGCTGCTCACATTGAGCACGTGAATAAAATTTCCCGGCGTCTGACCGTTGGGTTGTAGTCCCAGGACGTACAAGAACTGCCCGGTCGGATCGAGCTTTATGTTCGTCGGTTCGTCGGTTCCGGCCTTGAGCGTGAAATGCTGCACCTGCACTGGCTTCAGAGAGTTCCCTCCGCTGATGTCGTATAGGGTCAGAGTTCTGGTCCCGGTCTCCGCGGTGTAAAGATGAGTGCCCGCCGGGTCGGTAGTCAGCCAGCAGATCAGCGATCCTTGATTCACAATGACTTTCGCGAGCGATAGATCGCCCGCAGTGTTGTAGGTGTAGACGCCCATCTCATTGACCGCCGGCAGACCCGCATAGATAACCCGCTGCTTGGGATGAGCGGTTTCCCCAAGGAAGATGGGCCCGCGAATCGTGCCTTCCATGTTATTCAGAGTGAGCAGCCCGTCAGTGCCGACGCTGTAGGAAAAGAGCGTGCCGCTGTCGATGACGAACGAGAACTTGCCGCTAGGACTGATCAGCGCCTGCGTCACGTTAGTTCCAGTGGGATAGGTGATCGTGGAGTTGGCAACCGGAGTCAGTACGCCACTGGCGAGGTTCACCGTGAAGTTCGTGATATTCGGAATGCCACCGGTCTGCAGGGGATCGTCAGCCTGATTCGCGACGATGATGAGAGGACCTGCGGGGCTGGTTTCGTCGAGGCCAATGCTGACGGGATCCTGTCCATTGGACGCCGCCGTCGCCAGGTTCGTGAGCGTGCCGTCAGAGTTGATGGCGAAGCTGGTGATGGTATTAGAGTCTCCATTGACGGCGAACAGCAGGGTGCCCGCGGAGTTGACGACGATCTCCTGATCGGCCTGAAAGCCGGACGAGAAGACCGAGTTCATTTCGTATACGCCGGTGCCTCCCGTGAAATAAGGGGACCTCTTGAGGGGAGTCAGTTTGCCGGTGCCGTCGTTGCTGTAACCGAGGACCGAGTTTTTGGCGGGCAGTTGTCCGACGTTGCTCAGAACATAGACCGCATTGACCTGAGCGAGAGCGGCACTGCTGAGGATCAAAGTCAGAACGAGTAGAAACGAGAGTCGAGTTGACATGAGGGTCTCCTGAAGGATAGGGAATTGGGCCCATTGGAGCTGTCACGATCGGTGCCACGACACCATCCTGAAGGAAGGCGTCACGCCGGGGAGTTTGAGGATTCTTGGGCTTCACGCGCAGGTTGTCAAGAGACTTTCGGCCTACGGTCACTATCTTAGAGTGGCTGTTGTCTTTAGCAGCGAAGTGGTTCTTGTTGCCACGGGCGAGCGTGATTAGGCTGCCGAAATGACTGCGCGTCGAAACCTACTCACGTACCTGCTGGTTTGTTTTCTATTGCTTCCGCATGGCCCGTCCTATTCACAACAAAAGCCGGGGCACGATGGCTCGCACGATTTCGATTTCGAGATCGGTACATGGCATACGCATCTATCGCGGCGTTTGCATCCCCTGACGGGATCGAACACCTGGGTGGAATACGAAGGCATTACGGTGGTGCGCAAGGTCTGGGACGGGCGGGCGAATGTGGTGGAATTAGCAGCGGATGGCTCTACCGGGCATTTCGAAGGGCTCAACCTTCGCCTCTACAATCCGGACTCGCACCAGTGGAGCTTAAACTTCGCCAATAGCGCCAGCGGCACGCTTAGCACACCGACGATTGGCGAGTTCAAGAATGGACGAGGTGAGTTTTACGATCAGGAGCCGCTCAATGGACGAGCCATCCTGGTGCGGTTTGTGATTTCCGATATCACTCCCAATTCATGTCATTTTGAGCAGGCATTTTCTGACGATGGAGGGAAGACCTGGGAAGTGAACTGGATTGCGACGGATACGCGAGTGAGGGGAGCGGAGTAGAATCGGCGGCCACTCTATAAGATCGGCAGTCTGGTTTGAAAACCCCCGCCCTGTCGCTGCAAAACAGCGACAGGGAAGAGGCTGGCTCGAGTGCTAGTTCACCGTGAAGTTAGTCTTGCTGGCAACCGTTCCCCCTTTTGTGGTAACCGCAATCTTTCCCGTGACCGCTCCTGTCGGTACGGTCGCCGTGACCTGGGTATCCGAGTTCACGGTAAACGCCGCCGACGTTCCGGCAAATGTCACCTTCGTGGTTTGGGTCAGTCCAGTTCCAGTCAGCACCACCGGGATTCCCACCGCTCCGCTGGTTGGACTGAAGCTTGGGAAGGTCGGGGTGACTTTGAAAATCTGCGGACTGGTCAGGGTGGTGGCGCCAGTGGTAACGGTGACGGCCGCGGTTAACGCTCCGGCTGGAACCGTCGCGGAGATGAAAGTCGCGCCGCTACGCTGAATCGAAGTGGCCTGTACGCCTCCGAACTTCACTACCGACGAAGCACTGAAGCCTTGTCCGAGAATGCCAACTTTGGTGGTTTCCCGACCGGAGGTCGATTCCAACTGAATGTACTGCGCTGCGCCGATGTTCAAGCTGAAGAAAATGCCTCCGTTCACGGTACCGCCCTGCTGGGTGACGCCGTAAAGAGTTCCGTTCGTATCCTGAGTGAGGGGCCAGAAGCTGCCGATGCCATTCGAGACGGTGAACTCTTCAATGATGCTAAGAGTGCCGCTAGGCGTGATCTTATAGAGGTCTTGAGCACCGCCGCAGCCAAATTCCGCGCAACCGTTGATGATGCCGTAGAAGTTGCCGTCCGTGGCCTGCACGACGGGGGTTTCCGGGTAGGCGGCGTAGTCGGTGGTTGTACTGAAGTCGTGGAGAATTGTGAGAGTGCCGGCGGGAGTAATCTTAAAGAACGTTCCTTGGTCCACTTTTCCGTCATAGTTGGTGCCACCGTATTGGGTCACACCGTAGAAGTTTCCGTCTTTGCCCAAGGTGAGACCGGCGTTCGGGGCCGCGCCGTCGGGATTATCGGTGAAGGTATGGAGGACGGTCAGTTTGCCCGCTGGAGTGATCTTGAAAACGCTTCCTTTACCATCGGATCCATCCTGCGTACCGTAAAAATTGCCGTCGTTGCCAACCGTCAAACCCCATGTCGGAGTAGAAAAATTGTTGATGCCGCTGAATGAGTAGATGGTGGTCAAGCCGCCGGCCGGGGTGATCTTGAAGATGGAACCAGCGTTATTCGCGCCGCCGGATGTGGTGATTCCATAGAAATTTCCATCGGTGTACTGAACCAATACTCCGGGTCCGTATCCGTCGGGAGTTCCAGTAAAGGTATGTAGCACCGTGATGGTTCCACTGGAAGTCATCTTGAATACATAGCCGGCGCCTGAGCAGTTGCTTAAACCGGTACCGTAGAAGTTGCCATCAGTACCCAGAATCAGGCCGCTCTGGCAATCGTTGCCGGTGCCGCCGGCAAAGCTGGAGATAACCGTCACTGTCCCCAAGAGATCTGTTTTCCAGATCGAACCGGTGTTATTGGCGCCGCCGGCGTATGACCATCCGTAGAGTTGGCCATCGCGTCCCTGCGAGAGAACCCCGCCTGGAAACTGCGGGCCGGGGCCGCCGTTCATAAAGCTGTCGATCAGCGTGAAGGTTTGGGCTTGGGCCGGTGGCGAGATGAAAGCGAACCCTGCGATCGTCAATAGGGCGAGAGTGATCCAAACAGCAGTACCGCGATAGTACCTCGACATCGAATCCTCCAAGAATTTGTTGGGACGACTTTTCTGGCTGCGAACGAATATCGGTTTTGTGGCCCGATGTTCTCGCCCGTCGGATCAGGGCTGGGTCGAAAGGGGGGCTTCGACCGCGCGACCTGTCGCGTATAATGCGGTCAGTCGCCCTCCCCGGCAACGGACATCAACGGACATTAGTGGGCATTACAGGATGGGCGATTCCTCCGCACTGCGTGTGTCTAATCCGCGCCTCGATTCATGGAAAGAGATCGCCGGCTTCTTCGGCCGCGACGAGCGTACGGTCCGCCGCTGGGAAAAAGAGCGGGGTCTCCCCGTCCACAGGGTTCCCGGGGTGGGCCGAAGCATGGTCTTCGCCTACGCTGACGAACTGAAGGACTGGCTCAAAGGACGAGAAGCGGAGCTGGATGCGGGCGACGTGGAAGTTCTCCCATCAGATCCTTCCGATAGCGGCATCGTGGCGGTCGACAAGTCTTCGGCCAACAAGCGCATGGCGGCGGTTGGGACGGTAGAGCGAGAGTCCCTTCGGACCTCAAAATTGCGGGGGATCAGGATTGCCGTCTGGCTCGCCCCTTTGGCGGTAGTTGCGGTTTTGATCGCACTCTCACTTGGGCATCGCGACAGTCGCTACAGGAATGCGCTGGCTGCTCCGCACGCCCCCAATGCCGAAGCCCAGGAACTCTACCTCAAAGGCGAATATCACTGGAGCAAGCGCACTCCGGAAGATCTGAACAAGGCGGTCGATTATTTTACCCAGTCGATTGTGAAAGATCCTGGCTATGCCCAAGCCTATGTTGGACTGGCTGACTGCTATAACCTGTTGCGCGAATTCAGCGTGATGCCCTCGGAAGAGGCTTACCCTCGGGCTCTGGCAGCGGCGCAGAAGGCGGTCGAACTCGACGACACTTCTGCGGGAGCCCACAATTCTCTGGCATTTTCGACCTTCTACTGGAAATGGGACCCAGCGACGGCGGAGCGCGAATACAAACGAGCCCTGCAGTTAGACCCGAACTTCGTGCAGGGGCACCACTGGTATGCGACCTTCCTGCTGACTTCGGGCCGTATTCCGGAATCGCTGAAAGAAATTGAACAGGCTCGTAAGCTCGATCCATCGTCTACTACCATTCAGGCCGACAAAGGATTGATCCTCTTTTATGACGGTCGAAAAGATGAGGCTTTCACGCTACTGAAGCAGTTGGAGTTGACCGATCCCAACTTGGCCACCACTCACGGATATTTGGCTGTCCTCTACCTCGATCGCAAGGACTACGCGAACTTCTTCAAAGAATCAAAGCAGGGTGCGGAACTGCGCCACGATCCCGAAGGATTGGCCGTGGCGAATGCGGCCGAGCAGGGGTTCGCCACTGGCGGCGTAGTGGGAATGCGGGAAGCTATGGTGCGGGTACAGAAACAGTTCTCCGATCAAGGATCAGGCTCAGCTTATGATGTCGCGGTGATCTACGCGTCGCTGGGCAAGAAGGAAGACGCGTTGCGGTATTTGCACACGGCCTACGACAAGCGAGAGACAGGAGTGCTCGGCATGAGCCGTGATCCGGCGCTCAATGTGCTGCACGACAGTTCCGAGTACCAGCAAATCGCCACGCGAGTCGAGGAGCGCTTCGCGAAGAGCCCCGATAAATAAGGAAGTTTAAGCCGTCGCTTTGTCGAACAATGGGGGCGGGGCTTCCTCATTCTTCTCGTCCAACTCCAACTGTTCTTGGCCGCTCAGAGCGGTGACCTTGCCGCGGTAATTCTTCAGCTGTCTCTTCGCGGTTTCGTAGGCTTCCTGAGCCTTGTTTAGGCTCTTACCTACGCTTTCGAAATTATTCTGGAAGTAGTCGAACTGCTTTTGCGCCTTGCCGAGTTCGAGACGGCTCTGTTCAAACCTGCTGGCTACCTCATACCACTTGTGCACCAGGGCGATCGTCTGCAGTGTCATGAGCAGCGTGTTCGGAGAAACTGGAAAGACGTGTTGCTCGTTGAGCCAGTCGGCGAGTTCGCGGTTGCGGACCGCTTCCATGTAAAGTGTTTCGCTCGGCAGATACATCAGCGCGATATCGGTTGTCCCGTTTTCCGGCTGGATGTAGGCCTTGATGCGCTTTCCCTCCGCCTTCATCACGCGGGTAAACTCCACGCGAGCGGCGCTGATTTCCGCCTGATCGTTGCTCTCAAAAAGCGCGAGTACCTGTTCGCGGGGAAATTTGGCATCGATCGGCAGACGTCGGTCGGGGAATTGGATGAGGGCGTCGGCGCGGCCTCCGCCTTCGGGAAGCTGGGCCTGGATCTCGAACATGTGGGCGGGAAGAAAGTCTGCGAGCAGACGTTCTAAACTCGCTTCGCCAAACTTGCCGCGCAGATGTGGCAGCTTCAGCAGATTGTTCAAATCGTTGATGGAGTGCCCCAGCGCTCCTACTTCGCGCAATTGTTCTTCAGCTGCTTTCAGGTGCTGCTGGACTTTTTCGAATTGGGCAAATCCTTCTTTGATGTTCTGATCGAGCTTTTGCTGCACCTGGTCGCTGATCGCGAGCAGCTTCTGGTCGACCTGCTGCCGGATCGATTCCAGATTCTGCGCGGTCTTCAGGTTCAGCCCGTCAAACTCGTTCTTAAGCTGAAGGGTCGTCAGGGCCAGGGAAGAGGTGAGCTCGGCACGCGCTTCGCGCATCTCTTGGGCCTGCTCGCGGCGGCCGCTGGTGAGCTGATTTTCCACGGATGTACCAATCCTGGTGAAGCCGTCACTGAGCCGGTCGGTTACTTCTTGCCGTAAATCTCCTTTCGTTTGCTCCAGCCGCATGGCCATATCGGCGGTGGCGGCGGTGAACCTCTGCGAAAGGGCCTCTTGCACCTTCGTGTACTGGCTTGCAAGATCCTTTATTTCAGTGGTTTGCGGGAGTTTTTTAAAGTGCCAAAATGTCAGGATCCCGAGACCCAGAAGTATCAGGTTGAGCCCGACTAGTACGACCAATAGGAATGTACCCATAGTAAGTGGTTGAGTTGAATTCTAGAGTCTAGCGTGAGGGAAGCAAAGCGGAAGTTTCGCTTTTCTGTGGCGATAAAGATTCGTGTTTCTTTATGGTCAAGGCCCTCATCGCTCTCGTCGCGCTCAGTCTGGCCAGCAGCAATGCTCCAGCTAAGGGTACCCAGCCACCGGCCCCCCGGGTGAAGAGCGCGTCGCTTTCCTTGGCATCGCCCGGGACAATAAGCATGGAGGATCGCGATGCCGAGCAGCAGCTTCTCGGATTGGCTAACCAGGCCCGGCAGCAGGCCGGAGTCGCAGTCTTGCAGGAAGACGCGGGGCTGACGCAGGCGGCGGTCGAGCATGCGCAGGCCATGGCCAATCAACAACAGCTCTCCCACCAATTTGCCGGCGAGCCCTCCCTCACCGACCGGTTGGCCATCAACACGAACTTGCACCTGGATCGAGCGGGGGAAAACGTGGCGTACGCGGCCACGGTCGAACGGGTGCAAGCTGTGTTGATGGCCTCCCTCCCCCATCGCGAAAACCTGCTGAACCCCGGCTATAACGTGGTTGGTATTGGCGTGCTGCGGGTCGGCGAAGTGCTCTACGTCACGCAGGATTTCGGACACGGGATGGCTGCGTATTCCGCACAGGCTTCCGCCGACATTGTGGCGGAAGGCGTGACCGGGCTGCGTGGACACAGTGGCCTCTCGCCGATGCAAAGGCTGGATGCGAGCGCGGCGCAATCGGCCGCGTGCGCGATGGCGAACTCGGAATCGCTTAACGCACCGGCGCCTCGAGCTTCCTATGTGATCCGCTACACCACGATGCAGCCCGAGACCTTACCGCCGAGCGCGGGAAGGGCGGTTGCCGATCGCGAGATGCGAGCATATTCCATCGGCTCGTGCTACGCGCGTACGCGCAGCTATCCTAACGGCGTCTATTGGATGGTGTTGTTGTTCTACTAGGCGACGCGCGGAAGGTTTCTCATCAGTTCGGGAAGGGCACGAGTTCCACTCGTGCCATAAAAGAACGCATCAGACCAGGCTTTAGCCTCTGAGGTTTGCTTTTGAGTCACAAGCGGATCTCAGCGGCTGAAGCCTTAATCTTTTCGCTTTGTGTGGCACAAATGAACTCGTGCCCTTCCCATTCGCCTCAACTACGGGTCTTGGAGGCAAGCCCTGATACGAAGCCGAGTCGGCGCATGCCCTGTGCTAACCTCGATCCAGCAAGGCTTTCATGGATTCCGGGCCGCAAATCCGCGTGGGAACTGCCGGCTGGTCGTACAAGGACTGGGAGGGCGTGTTCTATCCGCCGGGCATGTCGCATCGCAAGGAGCATCCGCTGGAATACCTGGCGCGATGCTTTGACGTGGTCGAGATCAATACCTCTTTTTACGGACACATCAGGCCGGAACTGGCGAAGCTGTGGGTTCGCAAGGCGGCAGCCGTGAATCCGCAGTTCGTGTTTACGGCGAAGCTGCACCGCTCATTCACCCATTCACCGGCGATGGTGGTGGGGCCGACGTCGGCAGCGACGATTCGTCCTAATGACGACGATGAGCGACTCGCACGCGAGGGTCTCGAGGCACTGGCTTCGGAAGGGAAGCTGGGCGCGCTGCTCATCCAGTTTCCGTTTTCCTTCAAGAACACCAGCCTGAATCGCGAGTATCTCGAAACGCTGTTGCGTCAGTTCATCGAGTATCCGCGGGTGGTCGAGGTGCGGCATTCGAGTTGGGATAATCCGGAGACGTTGGCATCGTTTGAGCAGAAGAATGTCGCCTTCTGTAATGTCGATCAGCCGGTGATTGGGCGATCGCTAGTGCCGACGGAACATGTAACGGCTCCGGTTGGTTATGTACGGTTGCACGGACGCAACTACGACCAGTGGTTCGAAGGCGATAACCGCGATGATCGCTACAACTATCTCTACAACGAGACCGAACTCGCCGGATGGAAAGACAAAATCGAACGCATCGCGCACAAGGCGGAAGTGACTTATGTGGTGACTAACAACCACTTCGAATCGAAAGCCGGAGTCAACGGCCTGCAGTTGAAACACATGCTCACAGGGCAGAGGGTAAAGGCTCCCGAGACGCTTTTGCAGCACTATCCCGAGTTGAAAAGCATTGCTGACCCTCTGCCGGGAAATGCACCCCAACTGCCCTTACTGGCCTGATTTTCGAAGGAACTTTCTGCCTGCCTCTGCCGTATTTATTACCAGTTCCGGTTGCTCACAACGGCTTGCCTGGGACGTCTAATCAACAGCAGGGAAGAGGTGGTTTATGGACGCGAAATACAATTTCATTATCGACAGTTTGGGATGGCGCATTGCGCTGAATTTAACAGGTTTTGCATTGTGGCTGGGATCGGCGATCGCACTGATGAAGCTGGCCGCGTAAGTGTGTGGCCGGCGGGACGCCGGCGCTACCTCTGTTTCGCCGGGGCGCGGCGCTTGAGTTCGCGCTGCAGTTTACGCAGCCAGCGTAGTTCCGCGCGAAATTGATCGATCACGAGGCTGACCATCCAGACGGCTTCGTGGAAACGGTGACCGACTTCTTTCTTAATTGCTCGTAAGGTTTCTTCTTCGCGAGCGAGTTCTGCTTCGAGAAATTTCTGCCGGCGGCGGATCTGATCTTCGAAGACTCCCGGGCGTGCCTGCCACGAAAGTGCAATCCAGGTGAGGAATGCAGGACGCTCGCGCTGCGACGTCCAGTCTGTGCGCTCGAGGGCATCGGCGAGCGCGGCGCGTCCTTTCGCTGTGGTCGCAAACACCCTTCGTTCCGGCCCAGCCTGCGGTTCGTCGCTCTCCCTACCGCGCACCAGTTGCAGGTGAGCGAGCTTGTCTAAGGAGTAATAGACCTGCGGGCGCGAAATGCCGGCCCAGTCCTGGACCTGGCGACGCTGTAACTCCTGATTGGCCTCATAGCCGTGCATGGGACGCTCCGCCAACAAACTGAGCAGAACCAGATCGGGTGTGGTCAATTCCCGGGAAGCTTTCTTTTTGGGCATATGAATTTTCCCTTGACAAGTATACTAGTCTAATTAAGACTAGTGGCGATCCGCAAGGAGGAACTGACCATGCGAGTGACAACTTTGATGCTCGTGTTTCTCGCGCTCTGCGGAGCCGGGAATGCACAAGAGAAGGTGGCTGCCATGAGTGTGAACAAACTGACGCCGGTCCTATTGGTCGAAGAGGTTGAGCCGTGCGTGAAATTTTGGGAGCGGGTGGGTTTCGCGAAGACCGTTGAAGTTCCCGACGGCAACAAGTTGGCTTTCGTGATTCTGCAAAAAGGAGACGTCGAAGTGATGTACCAGAGCTTTGCCAGCGTGGAGAAAGATGTGCCTTTGAATCCGCTGCTGGCCAAGCGTGGTCCATCGTTTCTCTACGTGGAAGTCGCAAGCCTCGACGACACGATCGCGGCGATGAAAGGCGTGGAGGTGGTCATGCCTGTTCGGACAACGTTCTATGGATCGAAAGAGATTGGATACAAGGATCCTGGTGGACACATGATCACGTTTGCGCAGATGGGAGCGGCGCCGCAGAAGTAAGGCAGCGCCTAAAGGCGGTTACGGCAGGCTCTTTGCGGCACGCCTGAAGGCGTGCCCTGATACGAACCGCGCAGGACGGCGGGAACTGTCGGGGCTAGGTTCGTATCAGGATATGGCTTTAGCCATATCGTTCAGGAGCAAGTCGAGACCGGCTTTAGCCGCTGAAGGCATCCGAAACGAATCTATGAACTACGCCTTCGCGGCGACTTCTTCTCTTGCGGCGTAGTGCGACTCGACGTACTCGTCGAGAATCTGTATGAATTCGGCGACGATCTTGTCGCCTTTGAGCGTGGTGAACAGGCGTCCGTCGACGTAGACGGGGGCCTTTGGTTCTTCGAACGTGCCGGGAAGGGAAATGCCCAGGCTGGCGTGTTTCGATTCTCCGGGGCCGTTGACTACGCAGCCCATGACCGCAACCTTCATCTCTTCAACACCAACCAGGCGGCCTTTCCAGATCGGCATCTGATCGCGCAGGTAGGTCTGAATCTGCTCGGCCATTTCCTGGAAGAAGGTGCTGGTGGTGCGTCCGCAGCCGGGGCACGCGGTGACTTGCGGAGTGAAGCTGCGAATGCCGAGTGACTGCAGAATCTGCTGCCCGACCCGCACTTCCTCGGTACGGTCGCCGCCCGGGGCGGGGGTGAGCGAGACACGAATCGTGTCTCCGATACCTTCCTGCAGAACCACTCCAAGCGCGGCGCTCGAAGCCACAATGCCCTTGGCACCCATGCCAGCTTCGGTAAGTCCCAGGTGCAAGGGATAATTGCAGCGCGATGCCAGCGCGCGATACACGTCGATCAGATCCTGCACGCCGCTGACTTTGGCGCTGAGGATAATCTGGTCGGCGCGCAGTCCGCATTTCTCCGCGAGTTCGGCGGAATTCAGCGCGCTGACTACCATGGCTTCCATGGTCACTTCGCGCGCGTCTTTGGGTTCGGCGAGGCGCGAATTCTCGTCCATCATTTTGGTAAGCAATGCCTGGTCGAGCGATCCCCAGTTCACGCCGATGCGTACCGGCTTTTGGTTCTCAACCGCGACTTCGATCATGGTGCGGAAGTTGGAATCGTCTTTGCGCCCAATGCCAACGTTTCCAGGGTTGATGCGGTACTTTGCCAGATCACGGGCGCACGCGGGATACTTCTTGAGCAGCAGGTGTCCGTTGTAATGGAAGTCGCCGATGATGGGCACGCGCACGCCCTGCTTATCGAGTTGCTCGACAATATGGGGCACAGCGGCAGCCGCTTCCTCGTTGTTGACTGTAACGCGAACCAGCTCTGAGCCAGCCTTAGCCAAGGCGGCAACCTGCTTCACGGTCGAAGGGATATCGGCGGTATCGGTATTGGTCATCGACTGCACCACAATCGGTGCATCGGACCCGACGCGCACGCCGCCCACCGAAACCGTAACCGTCTTCCTGCGCTGAATATTAGCCATGGGAATCTCTATTTTATCAGGAAAGGTCCGCCGAGACAGGGCAGCACCGTCTTTGCAACCTCTTCAAGCGCGGGCTTGCGATGGGATCAGCGAGCACGTATAATCGTGCTGCACGTAAAGTTGTGCTATGAAGACAAATATTACCCTCAAACTCGATTCTGAGTTAATTCGTGAGGTTAAGGTGCTGGCGGCCGAGCAGGGAACCTCGATCAGTGCGCTGCTGGGCGAACACCTGGAAGAACTGGTAGAGGAACGGAAAGGCTACGATCAGGCGCGTCGCCGTGCCCTTGCGCGTCTGCGCGAGGGCGTCAATGGCCGCTGGAAGAAGCCTGGCTCTCGGGATGAATTGCATGAGCGATAGGTTCTTCGTCGACACGAACATCCTCATGTATGCGCATCAGCCTTCTACGGGATTGAAGCATCAGCGCGCTCAAACACTAATCGAAAATCTTTGGCATTCCCGGCAGGGGGTTCTCAGCACGCAAGTCCTCCAAGAGTTGTGCGTCAATCTCCAGCGAAAGTTGGATCCTCCGCTTCCTACAGAACAGTTACGCCAACTGTTGCGCGACTACATGCGGTGGAATGTAATCGCGAACACCGCCGAGTCAGTGATCGAAGCACTGGAACTCGAACTGCGTCACAAGATTTCTTTTTGGGATGCCCTGGTCCTGCACTCAGCACAGAGCGCGGGAGCAAGCGTTTTGTATTCGGAGGATTTTGCCGCTGGGCAAAAATATGACGGCGTCGAGGTGGTAAACCCGCTGGTCGCGCCTTAGTACAGCAAGCCCCCTACGGCAATCTCTGGGCCAGCCCTGGCAGCGTTTTCACCAGATCGTTGTAAATCACCATCACCGCAAACAGCACCAGGAACACAAATGCCGCCTGGTAGATGCGCTCTTTGATCTGCAGGCTGATGTCGCGCCGCATGATGGTCTCAACGAACAGCAGCATAATCACGCCGCCGTCGAGGATGGGAATCGGCAGCAAGTTAAAGATACCGAGGTTCAGACTGATCGCGGAAGTCAGCGCCAGCAGCGGCGTCCAGCCTTTCTGTTGAGCGGCTTCTCCAGCGGCGCGGCCAATTCCGATGGGGCCTTCCACCGTGCGCAGTGAGACTTTGTGGCGCACCAGTTTCTGCACCAGTTCCAAAATTAAAAGGGAAGTCTTCTTGTTCTCTTCCAGCGACTTCTGGAACGCGGCCGCGAATGGCAGACTGCCAATTTTTGTGGGTGCGCTTTGAATTCCGATACGGTAGCGCTTTTCTTTCAATCCTTCGACGTCGGCGAGAACCGGCTGCACGTGGAAAGTTAGTTCCTTGCCGTCGCGCTTCACTGTCAGGTCTACCGGCTTGTCTTTTGTAGCCTTGAGATCTTCGATCATGGCGCCGATCGCGGGAACCGGCTTCCCGTCGAGCGCGATAATCTCATCGCCTTCTTTGATGCCGGCCTTCTCGGCGGGCATGCCCGGCTCAAGATCGGTCACTGTGTTGGGCTGCTTGGGCGACCATCCCGCATAGCCCATCTGCGAAACTCCAAGGGCTTCGGGAACAATGGTTTTATCGAGAGTCTGATCTCCACGCTGCACAACAATATTTAGAGGCTGGTTCGGACTCAGGAAGACTTTGGGCTCGACTTGCTCCCATGTGGGATTGCTGACGTCATCCACCTGCACGATGCGGTCGCCCGCCTGCAGGTCGAGTTTCGCCGCGGGAGAATCTTTTTCCACCCATCCCAGCACCGCCGGCTGATCCATGTAAGCCAGGTATTCGTAATGCAGCATGTAAACGCAAGTCAGCAGGCCGATCGCCAGCAGAATGTTCATGGCCGGCCCAGCAATGGCGATGATGAAACGATGCCAGCGCGGATGAGAGAGAAATTCCGCGGGATCGCCCGTACGCTCATCCATCGGGTTCTCGCCGCTCATCTTTACGTACCCGCCCAGCGGGATGGCGCTGATGCGGTAATCGGTGTCGCCTTTGCGAAATCCCAGCAGGCGTTTCCCGAAGCCAATCGAGAACACTTCGACCCGAACCCCAAGCAATTTGGCGGCGGCATAGTGTCCGAATTCATGAATCAGGATCATGAATCCCAGGACCGCACCGACAGCGATGACAGCAGTAAAAAAGTCCGACATAGATTTCTATAAGTCCCCAGGAAATCGCGCTAGGCCGGTGTGACCGCAGATTTTCGGCTGTACCGCTCTACCTTCTGGCTGGCCAACCGGCGCGCCTCTACGTCCGCCTCAAGCACTTGCATTATAGATTCTAGTTTTCCGCTTTTCGTTTCATCGAGCACCGATTCGATTACTTTAGGAATCTCGTCGAAGCGGATTTGCCCGTTCAAAAATCCAGCCACCGCGACTTCGTCGGCCGCGTTGAGTGCAACTGGTTTCGCACCTCCAGCCTCAGCGCATTCATATGCCAGGCGCAGACAAGGAAATTTTTCCATATCCGGCGGAGCGAACTCGAGGTTGCGTAAGTTCATGACCGGGAAGCGCATATCCGATGGAATCCGTTCGGGATAGGTCAACGCATAGAGGATCGGTAAGCGCATATCGGTCACTGAAAACTGAGCAAGTATGCTGCCATCCACAAATTCAACCATCGAATGAATGGTGGATTGCGGATGCACGATCACCTGGATCCGGCTCGCTGGTAAGTCGAACAAACGACAGGCTTCAATAACTTCGAATCCTTTGTTCATCAAAGTGGCTGAGTCGATCGTAATACGACGCCCCATTTTCCAGGTTGGGTGATTCAACGCCTCTTCAATCGTAATAGATGCAAATTTCGACTTCGGCGTGTTCCGAAACGGTCCGCCCGAGGCGGTAAGCCAAATGCTCTGCACTTCGTGCATCTTGCCGCCGCGAAGGCACTGATGAACCGCATTGTGCTCGCTGTCGATGGGAAGGATCGGCTTTCCCTGGCGGCGGGCCTCGGCGGTGATCAGCTCTCCCGCGGCCACCATGCATTCCTTATTGGCCAAGCCGATGGATTTTCCGGAGCGCACCGCTTCGTAGGTGGCTTCGAGTCCGGCGACACCCACGATGGCGCTTACTACGAAATCAACGTCGGGATGCGTGGCGACTCGAACATTTCCTGACGCGCCAAAGAGCACCTCGATTTCGCCAAGGCCTTGCTTCTTGAGACGCGTTCTGAGTTGATCGGCGCCTTTTTCTTCTGCGACGGAAAGAACTTGCGGTTTCCAGCGCTTCGCTTGTTCGAAAGCGTCGTCGACATTGCGTCCCGCAGCGAGAGTGACGATCTGAAAACGCTCGGGATAGGATTCAACGACGCTGAGAGTGCTCCGGCCGATGGAGCCGGTCGAACCCAGGATGGCAATGTGTTTCATGAATCGGAGGCGTCGCTCGCGCATCGGGTGGGGAGTCCAACTACTGCATTACGCGCCAAGCCGCATAGTACCACAGCACGGGAGCGGCAAAGAGCAGGGCATCAATACGATCAAGCATCCCTCCGTGGCCGGGGAGAATGGTGCCAGAATCCTTTACTCCGGCGCCGCGCTTGATCAGCGATTCCACCAAGTCTCCTAACTGCGCGGCGATGTTAATTGTTGCGGAGAGAATGATGGTCGGCCACATCGGAGGCTTGTCGAGGGCGAAAAATCCATCACGGCGCCCGATTAAATGCATGTTCAGCAGCCAGGTGCAGATGGGCAATGCGTAGCTGTAAAGAAGCATTCCGATTACGAGGCTAGCAATCAGCGATGCGGCTGCGCCTTCCCAGGTCTTTTTCGGACTGATGCGCGGGGACATCAGGTGACGCCCCACTGATTTGCCCACGAAGTAGGCGAAAATATCTCCCGCCCAAACCAGCAGAAGCAGATAAAGCAGAAGAAATGCTCCCGACCACTGCTCTCGGATCTGCACCAGCATGCCCATCGGCAGCGCAATGTAGGTGAAAGCAAAGACGGAAGCCGCGGCAGCCGGATAGGAACGGCTGAGGTCGTCACGGGTCATGCCAATGGTCAGGAAGACAAATGGCACGACTGCGGCTGCGAACGCGAGCGTGTAAACGAAAATCGCGGTCGAGAGAAGAGGTTTTGCATTTCCCGGATTGATTGCCAACAGAATAAAAAACAACGACACGAAAACATAGGTGGCTTTGTAGAAAGGCTTCACGCCATAAGATTCCGTCAGTTTGAGGAATTCGCTTGCGGTGAGTAGGGCAACTACGGCCGCCACCACTGCGAGCACGGCAACCGGCGCGCGCAGAATCAACACCAGGACAATGGGGATCAGGACCACTGCCGTGGCGATTCGTTTGATCAGGGGCGTAGCCTCCTAGCTCCGCGCTGCTTTCGAGTTGTGATGGGAATTATCTTCGAGCAGGCCGCCGTAGCGCCGCTCGCGCTTCTGGAATTCAGCAATGCCCTCGAGCAGATGCACGCCGCGAAACTCCGGCCACAACGTAGGCGTCACGTAGATTTCAGAATACGCAAGCTGCCATAGCAGGAAATTACTCAACCGCATTTCGCCGCTGGTACGAATCACCAAGTCCAGATCCGGCAGGTTCTTGGTGTAAAGATTCCTGCAGACGGCTTCTTCGTCGACCTGGAGATGTTCCAACCCGCCATTACGCATGGCCGCATCCATGAGCGAGCGGAACGCGTCGATAATTTCTGCTCGTGCACTGTAGTTTAGAGCCAGCGTCAGCACCATGCCGGTGTTCCGCGAAGTCTCGTTGCGCGCCCACTCCATCCGCGCCTGCACCGCCTCGGGCAGTTCGTGCTGGCGCCCGATGTAGGCCAGACGGATATTGTTCTTATTCAGCGTCGGCAGTTCCTGCTTCAGGTAGCGGGCCAGCAGTCCCATCAAAAAATCGACTTCGCTTTTGGGACGCTTCTTCCAATTCTCTTCCGAGAAGGCGTAGAGCGTGAGCGCAGGAATGCCGATGCGCGCAGCGGTCTCGACCGTCGACCGCACGGATGCGACTCCGGCGCGGTGTCCGGCAACGCGCGGCAGAGTGTCTGCGCTTCGCCCAACGGCCGTTGCCGTCCATGATGATGGCGATGTGTTTTGGGAGCCGGTCCGGATCAAGCCGCTGGTAAACTTCCGTTTCCTTGCGGTCAAGCCCGGCGGGAACTGTAGCGTGCAAGCTCTAACCTCTGCTGTTTGTTGAAGCTACCACAGCGAGGAAGGCTCTTGCAATGACGCAAAGTACTCTATGAGGTTTAATGTGGCGCGGGCGCCCTCGCCACACCGTCAAAAGCTAGTTCTGCGCTTCTGCTGGCAGTACTTTGAGTTGCAGCTTGTCAGTATGTCGAAGAACTGTAAGCGAACTGGCCATGCCCACTCGCGCATCGGTCAGCAATCGATGGAGATCGTCCACGCCGGCGACCGGTTTGCCGTCGAGCGCGATGATGACATCGCCTTCGCGCAACCCCGCCTTCTTCCCGGGACTTCCGTCCGTCACCGACATCACCACCACTCCACTTTCTTGCGGAAGATCGTAGAAGCGTACCAGCCTCCTGTGCAGCGGCACGGTTTGTGCCTCGACTCCGATGTAGCTGCGGCGAATGCGTCCATCACGCAGCAACCGGCTGGCAACAAACTTCGCGGTATTGATTCCGATGGCGAAGCACAAGCCTTGCGCCATCTGAATCATCGCCGTGTTAACGCCCACGACTTGCCCGTCGGAGGTCACCAGCGGGCCGCCGGAATTCCCAGGATTCAGTGACGCGTCGGTTTGAATGACGTCGTCGATCAGCCGGCCGGAGTACGACCGCAGCGAACGTCCCAGCGCGCTCACGACCCCGGCCGTCACCGTGTATTGGAATCCATAAGGATTGCCGATCGCGATCGCCAGTTGCCCCACACGCAATTTCTGCGAATCGCCGAGTTGCACGGCCACGAGATTGGGAGCCTCAATGCGGATGACCGCCAAGTCCGTCGCCGGATCGTCACCGATGACGTCGGCGGGGAGGCGCCGCCCATCGGCCAGGGAGACGTCGATCCGCTTGGCATCATGCACGACGTGGCTATTGGTGAGGATCAATCCGTCAGGGGTAAACACAAAACCCGAGCCGCCGCCCTGGCGCTCGCGAGGCTCTCCGGAACGGGTGCGTCCGGCAGACTGAGTCACATCGATCTTGACGACTGACGGGCTTACTCTCTCGGCCGCACTCACCACCGCAGTTGAGTACGCGTCCAGCAATGCAGCATCGTTGAGCGGGGTCGCTCCCACCGTCGGCGACATGGCTTGGGAGTTATCAGACACGGGAAACACGTTGTATTCGTCCACAACTGCTAGATGAGTTTGAGCTCGATCAGGATTCAGCGAGCAGGCTCCTGCCGAAGCTCAGGCCCGACAGCTTCGCGACGTCAGCGCCTTTGCTTCCCACCAAGACTTGGAAGCTTTCTCCCATGCCTGCTGGCGTGACCAGATGTTTCAGTTGTAGGGCCACCTTGGCGCGTTCTTGGGGAAGACGCGCACCCTCAAAAGCGTCGCCGAATTGATTGTTTTCGCCAATTCCCATCAGAAATTGCGACTGCGTCAGCAGGGGGTGGACTTGAACCCCATTTTGCTCCGCCGCCGCCGCGAGTGCGGTGAAGTTGACGTGCGCGGTAATGTCCTGCTCGCCCGGAGCCTCATAAGGATTGGGGCTGGCCGAATGTTGGCGATAGGTCATGACCGTGCCGCGATGGCGTCCGGCGAGTTGCTCCGCGCGTGTGTAGCCGTAGTCGATGAACACAAAAAAGCCATGACGGACGGATGCAGCGATTTCGGCCATCGATTGTTGAGCAGGAAGCGGCGCTTCGATACGTTCTTCGCGCTCGGGGTGGACGGAGTAACGATCAAGGAAGTCTCGTTCGTCTTCGCTTACGGGACCCCAGGTTTCGATGAAGCGTCCATTTTTAGCGGAGACGCGCAGTGAACCTTGGTCGCTGAGGATTTCGACCGGCAGCGCGTCGAAGAATTCGTTGGCAAAGAGGATGCGGGAGAATGATTTCGAGGCCCCAGCCGCTAAAGGGGATTCAGAAAGAGAGCGCTCTACGGCATCGCTGAAGCGATGCCCTGATACGAACCCTGAAACCAGCGACGCTTTACCCATCTCGAAATGCCGGCCCAGCGTTTGTTGCATTTTCTCGCGCAGGGACGGCGAACGTTCGTCGAGCGAGTAGTGCAGCGCCTGGAAGAATTCGGGGAATTTTCTCTCCGACCAGTCGAGCACATCTTGCGCGAAAAGACCGCGCCCGGGGCCGAGTTCGAGCACTTCTATGAACCCCGGGCTTCCCAGGATGCGCCACATCTCTTCGAATTGGCGCGCGAGCAGACGTCCAAAAACCGCGTGGACGTCGCTCGAGGTGTAGAAGTCACCGGCCTTACCGAACCGTTCTGCGTTGCGGCTGTAATATCCGAGCTCAGGATCGTAAAGACACATCTCCATGTAACGGGAGAAGGGAATCGGTCCGCGTTCGCGGATTTCCTGTTCGATTTTTTCGCGGAGACTCACAATCCCTTACTACGCCGATCCTTCAAATCTTGCGGCGTGCGAATGAACATTTCGACGATGTAATCGTGCAGGCAATCGTAAAGCTGGCTTTGAAAGCTCCACTCGAATTGTGGGTGATCGAGATCGCGCGGATGCAGATCGAAGGTGTAAGTGTGAACCGGGACCGGCGGATTCTTGAAGTCGATGAGAACCTGGATGCCGTCGCCGTTGGCCTGGGCATCGAACGTCATCAGCGGATGTTCGTAAAGACGCAACTGGGCGAGCACGCGCTCCAGGCGAGGATTTACCGTTTCTGACACGGCCTCGATTGTAAAGCACCGGGACTCGCGCCATCGAAGAAGGCATGGCAGACGGCGTCGAGTCCCCGGCTTTCCCGCAACTCGCTACGGCTTGGGATGCGCGGCGAAGAAATCCCAGATGATGTCGTTCGTCGTCAGTCCCGTGCTGCTGGTGAATTTCGAGTTATAGGGTTGAGTGGAAGTTCCCGGCAGCACATTCATATTGACCGTGTACCACTTGTGAATTCCACCGATCAGTTCATACTGCTGGACCACCACCGAAGACGAGCATCCCGTCGCTGTCTTTGAAGTTGTCGTGGAAGGTTTCCCGGCGGTGCAAAGAGCCGCCGAGTTCTGCTTGCATACGTTATGGGTCTGCCAGTAGTTGAAGGTCTGGTCTTCGGTGGCCTCGATGTAGGGCGTCGTCATGCCGCAATAGGGCACAGAAGTGTCAGCGCTGCCGTTCATCATCAGCACCGAGACCGGAGCCAGGGGGTTCGGGATCGGGCTGCTTGCGGATTGCCAGAGTTCTCCGGCAACCGGGGCAATTGCGGCGACGAGATCGCTCGCCTCTACTCCTATCCGATTGGCCATGAATGCCCCCAGGGAATATCCGGTGACGAATACCTTGCGATGATCCACCGCCAGTCCGAGTTCAACGGTCCCGATCAACGACCTGATAAAGGCCACGTCATCGGGCGGATGGGTGAACGAGGGGTTGAAATACAGGTTCCATGAGGTGATGCCCGAATTGTTGGGAAGTGCCTGCGGATAGGCCGCGATGAACCCGACTTTGCCGGCTTTGGTGGTCCAGCCATTGTTCTGTCCTTCATACAAGCCGCCGTTCGCGCCGTGCAGGTAGATCAGCAGGCTGGGAGCGGCAGGAAGATTTGCGGGGATGTAGAGCAGGTACTGGCGAGTCACAACACCAACAGTAAGGGTGCAGGTTTGTGAGGTACCACGTTGCGAGAAGTCGCAGGCGTTCGCGACCCCAATGCCGAGAAATACACACACGACGAGTAGGGGGAGTACACGTTGCATCAGTTTCTCCGTACGAATGGAATTAAGACGAAGTGCCGCCGCAGCGGAACGGAGTACCGAATCCGCGGCGCACCTGACGAAACATTGACTACGAAAGTCCACAGCCAAATTCTGGGCCGGAGAGCAGAGCAGCACTGCTGTGGACGGGGTGCAGAACTACACGAGCAGAATCTTCACCGCTTGCAGCTGTTTCGATGTTTGATTGTAGCTGCTCGATTGGGCTGTGAATTACTCACTAGGTCATGCAAATGAGTGATGGTTGAACAGACTGTTGTTCATCGCTGTGAAAAACTTCAGGGTTCGGCGAGACCTTCGTTGCCGATTGCGGACCAAACACCAGTCTCCCACCGCTGCAAGCAGCGGTGGGAGGCTTCTTTCTCGACTCGGTCTACGGCTTGGGATGCGCGGCGAAGAAATCCCAGATGATGTCGTTCGTCGTCAGTCCCGTGCTGGTGGTGAATTTCGAGTTATAGGGCTGCGTTGAGGTTCCCGGTGGCACATTCATATTGACCGTGTACCACTTGTGAATTCCACCGATCAGTTCATATTGCTGCACCACCACCGAAGACGAGCACCCGCTTGCAGTCTTCGACGAAGTCGTGGTGGGTTTGCCGCCCGAACAAAGCGCGGCGGTCGACTGCTTGCAGACGTTCTGGGTCTGCCAGTAGTCGAAAGTATCGTCCTCCGCTGCTTCGGGAAACGGGGTGGTCATGCCGCAATAGGGGATGGAAGTATCAGCATTGCCGTTCATCAGGAGCACGGAGATGGGCGCGACGGCCTTGGGCACGGGTCCCCCAGTATTCATCCACAGTTCACCCGCCATGGGTGCGATCGCGGCGACCAGGTCTCCGAGTTCGACTCCGACACGGTTAGTCATGAACGCTCCGAGAGAGAATCCGGTTACAAACACTTTATGACTGTCGACCGAGAGACCAAGTTCTACCGCCTGAATCAGGGCCTTGATGAAACCGACATCATCCGGCGGCTTGGTGTAGGTGTAGTTGAAGTAAAGATTCCAGGAAGTGATTCCGGAGTTATTAGGCAATCCCTGAGGGTAGGCAGCGATAAAGCCCATCTGGCTGGCTTTAGTGGTCCAACCCATGTTTCCGCCTTCGTACATTCCGCCGTGAGCGCCGTGCAGATAAAGCACAAGGCTCGGCGCCGAGGGAAGGTTACTGGGAATGTAAAGCATGTACTGGCGGCTCACGCCGTTGAGGGTGATCGTGCAGATTTGTGACTTGCCGCGGATCGTGAAATCGCAAGCGCCGGCGGCGCCTACGACCACGACAGAAAAGACTATGAGAAGAATGAGTACGCGTTGCATGAGCATCTCCGTATGAATCAAGATATGAATTGGATTGGAGACGAAGTAACGCTTCGGCGGACGGGTGGCGGCCTATCCGCGTGCGAACTGCGAGAAAGAATATGAAGCCGAGTATGAAATCCACAGCAGGGTCCTGAGACGGAAACGAAAGCAGCACGAGTGTGGACGGGGTGGCGAACAACACGAGCCAGGGTCATCGCCGCTAACCGCCGTTCCGAGCGTCTATTGAAGCGAATTATGGAGTCGGAGGTCTGTGATCCGAATGATGCGTGGAAGTGATGATTGAACGACAGCACCTGTTGAAAAGTTCTGGCGGTCGCTAAGAACAGCAAAGCCGCCCGGGCGTCGGGCGGCTCGCTCTGTGTCTTACGGAAGGGAAGATTAGACTTCTTTCTTGATGAGGCGGGTGATCCAGATGAGCACGACCGCGCCCAGGATGGACACGACGATGCTCCAGATCAATCCTCCTCCGCCCAAGCCCAGCGTACCAACGATCCAGCCGCCGACAACACCGCCGACAATGCCCAGCAGGATATCGACGACCACGCCGTATCCGCCGCCTTTCATGATGCGTCCGGCCGCCCATCCTGCGATGAGGCCGACCACGATCGAATAGATAATCCCGTTTCCCATGGCATCCTCCTGAGATTCTTAGTCGGACGAGCCTGCAATCCGGCGCGAAGCCAGATTGATACGATTATTGTTTCTTCATGTCATCTTTCTTGCCAACCGGAGACGGCTTGGCTTCGTGGTAGCCCGCCTTGGTAGCGTCCGCTTCCGTCATGTACTGCCCGTGCTTGGTCTTGCCGTACCAGGGGTCTCCTTCTTTGTGGAAGACTTTGGTACTGGTGTTGACCCATACCTTCCCGCCTCCGCCACCGGGAGCCTGCGCGATGGTCGACGGATCCGGTTCCTGCTTCGCCTTCATGGGCTTCTTGCCGGTTGTCGTCGCACCGGCCGGGGCAGGAGCGGCAGGTGCGGCTTGTGCCACGCATATCGCGGACATGGCTCCAAGCAGTAGAGCGATTACCAACAGTCGTTGGATTCTCAAAGTGCCTCCTTGAATTACCTAGATGACGAATGTGGCAGGGGCCCTGAGTGCGGGCCATTATACATAGCTCGGCCCGGATCACGATCTGTAGATTGCGTGGTCGCTCGCGATCACTTCGCCAGGACGACAATGGTTAGAAAGAAAGCTTACTCGTAGCGCAGGGCTTCGATGGGGTCAAGCCTCGCCGCCTTGATGGCGGGGAGCATGCCGCTGATGATACCGACAAAGCTCAGAATCACCGTTGAAGCGATCAGGGTGCTGGAATCGATGATCAGGCGGATGTCGCCTTCTTTGGCATCGTCGATGAACGCGCTCCACAGGGTGAGCGATCCCACCGACCACGACACTACATACGCGAGGACTACGCCCGCAAGACCTCCGATGAAAGTAATCACCAGAGCTTCGGCAAGAAACTGAAAGAGGATGTGCCAGCGGCGGGCGCCCAGCGCTTTCTCCACGCCAATTTCGCGAGTGCGCTGGGTGACCGAAACCAGCATGATGTTCATCAGACCCACTCCGCCGATCCCCAAGGTGAGCATGCCGATGAAGCCCAGCAGGACTTTGATTCCGATGGTGATGGCCTGAAGGTCAGCGAGGTCTTTGACCGCATCGAAGACGAAGATGGCGCGATCGTCCTTGGGATCGAAGTTGTGGTGGAAGGCGAGCGAGTTGCGTACGCCCTTCACAACTTTTTCGTGATCGCCTTCGTAGTCAAGAACGATGCCATCCAGGTAAAACGTATTTTTCAGGTCGCTCATTACGCTGAACGGGATGTAAACCATGCCGTTCATGTTGTCGTCCCCGTCGGAAATCATGTGCTTGAGGACGCCGATCACCTGAAACGGAATGCCATCGATGCGGACGCTTTCTCCGAGCGCGTTCTGGCCTGAGAAAAGCTTCTTTTTCACGTCGGACCCGAGGATGGCGACGCGGGTGTGTGCGAAGTCCTCCTGATCTCCGTAGAAGCTGCCTTCCGAAACTTCGATATTACGAATGCGCTGATAAAGGGAATAGGTGCCTCGGACCGTGTAGCTGCCGTTGCGTGTGCCGTACGCGATCAGGCTGTTCTGCTTGTTCTCTTCCGGAGACATACGGTTGATGGCGGGAACCTCGGCGCGCAGGAAGTCAAGGTCGTTGACCGTCATCTTGATCTCGGTACCGGCTTTGCTGCCGCCCGCCTGCAGGGAGGTGCGCCCGTTGTAGACCGCGACCATATTCGCGCCGAAGGTGCGAAAAGCGACCATAAGTCCACGTTGAAAGCCGGTACCGTAGGCGAGCAGCAACACGACCGTGGCGATGCCCCATGCCATGCCAAGCATGGTGAGCAGCGAGCGGCGGCGGTTATAGCGCAGCGCGTTGTACGCCTGGGTTGCCAGCGAGCGAAACATAAGCTACTCCTGCCTCAATGCTTCCACCGGCGGAAGCATGGCCGCTTTGCGGGCGGGATAGACGCCCGCCACAATGCCGGCGATGGCCAGCGAGAAGATAGCCGCGAACGCCGATGCGGGAACGATGCGCGGTGTGTCGAATCCTTCGGGCGCAGGCAATTGCGCTAGCGCCGTTACAAATCCAATCGAGATCGCGAGTCCGATACCGCCGCTGAAGGCAGTGAGAAAAGCTCCCTCGACAAAGAACTGGGTCATGATGTTGCGATGGGTCGCGCCCAGGGCTTTGCGTAGGCCTATCTCCTTCGTTCTTTCGGTGACAGAGACCAGCATGATGTTGATGATGCCGATAGCGCCCAAACCAAGCGTGACCAGTCCCACGACGCCGAGAAACCAGTCCATGGCGTCAAAGATTTTTGCGACGCGTAGGGAGCTGTCGATGGTGTCCCAGTCTTCGAAAGCATCTTCGAGTTTCGGATTGAAGTTGTGCTGGCGGCCAATGATCTGGTGAATCTCCTGCTTGGCCTCGAGATGCTGCTCTCTGGTCAACGGGCGGTAGTTGATGAAGGAAATTGCATTTTCGGCATTCTGCGCGGTCAGCGGGAATAGCGCGCGCATCGTCTCAATGGGAACGAAAACGCGCATGTTAGTGCCGTTGTTGGCATCTTTGCCGATTTTCTGGACTACTCCAATCACGTCGAAGCGGATGCCGTTCAGCAGGATCGTGCTGCCGACAGCGGGACGTCCGGGAAACACCTTGGTCAGCAGTTCCCACCCGACGATTGCAACGCGGCGGTGCTGGTTGTTGTCCTCGTCGTTGAACCAGCGGCCCGGACTGATAGGGACGTTACGGATCTGATTGTAGGAAGGAGCGATCCCGAAGACCTGTCCATTGGCGCTGCTGTAATCGCTGACCGCGCGGATGTCCTCGCGATTCAGCACCGGCGACACGGCTCGCAGGAAGTGCGATTGATCGCGGATGGCGAGGTAGTCGTCGTAGGTGAAGTTATATTTCTGGCCGGACTGCAGGCTGCCTTCGACGGCCGGGATGCGTCCAGGAAACGTGAACATAATGTCCTGGCCAAGTTCGGCCAGATTCTTCGCTTGCCCGCTGCGAAAGCCTTCGCCGAGTCCCACCAGAAGCAGCAACGATCCCACGCCCCACGCAATCCCGAACATAGTGAGGAACGAGCGCATTTTGTGCGCCCAGAGAGTTGCCAGAGACTGGCGGACAATGTCGACAAGCACTCGCATAAGGGATTCGGGCGATCGGGTGGTCATGACACCCCGTCCGCCGTCTAGATATGAATACGAAAGCGGGGCTGGTTTGGTTCCGTAGATAGATTAGATCATCAGAGGGGCTAAATGGTTAGCCGGGAGTCGCAACGGCTTTCGATGGATGACGCCATCCCGAAGCGCGATACGGCTGAGGGATCTGGCGTGGAGCATCCACGATCCTGCCATTTTGCTATCCCTCGTTCGCCGCCACAGTCTAATCGCTCGTTCCGGCGCAATATGCGCAATTCACTTCAAATTTGGAGGAGTACCTCCGTGGCGAAACGATACATGCTTGCTCTGTTGTTATGTGCTGGATGGACGATCGGCTCGGTCCCCAGCCAGGCGCAGTCCGCGCTGATGAATCTCCCCCGTCCCAGCCAGCACGCCGTGCTGACACAGCGCGTCGGAATTACCGATATCACCGTGATCTACTCCCGCCCGCTGGTCAATGGGCGCAAGGTCTGGGGAGGTCTGGTTCCTTATGGCCAGGTGTGGCGCGCCGGAGCCAATGAAAACACTACGATTCACTTTCCTGACGCGGTCACCATCGAGGGACAGGCGCTCCCGGCCGGTACCTACGGCGTGCATATGATTCCGACCGAGAATGACTGGACCGTCATTTTCTCGAAGGTCTACACCGCATGGGGCAGCTTCACTTATAAGCAGGACGAAGACGCGCTACGGGTGACGGTAAAGCCACAGGCGACTGACATGCACGAGGCCCTCACCTACGACTTTGACGACGTCAAGCCGGAAGCCGCCGTGCTTACCCTCCGCTGGGAGAAGCTAGCCGTTCCGGTGCACGTCGCCGTGAACACCCACGAAGTCGTTGCCCAGAATCTTCGCGCCCAGCTCCGCGGATTGCCGCAATACACCTGGGACGGCTGGAACGATTCAGCCACCTACTTCATTACCGAAAAATACGACTATGACGACGCCCTGAAGTATGCAGACAAGTCGATCGAAGTCGAGGAGCGCTACGAAAACTTGATGACCAAATCGCAGGCGCTCGACGCTCTGGGGCAAAAAGACGAAGGCCAGGCCGCCAAGAAGATGGCCTTAGCCAAAGCAAATGCCGTGCAGATGCACCTGTACGCGCGAGGACTGCAAGGCGAGGGGAAACAAAACGAGGCTTTCGAAGTCTTCAAAGAGAACGCAAAGAAGAATCCCGATAACTGGATCGTCCACGTCGGCCTGTGCCGCATGTATTCCGCCCAGGGAAACTTTGCCGACGCGACGAAAGAGTTGAAGATCGCGATGAACTCGGCTCCCGAACCCCAGAAACCACAACTGGTAGGCTTCGCCAAGAAGCTTGAGGACAAACAGGACATTAACAAGTAGAAGCGCTCACGTAGGGACGGACGTCCTCGTCCGTCCCTACGTACAAATGCCCCTCTGGGTTGGACGTCATGCTGAGCCCGATAGGGCGAAGGATCTGGCGCGGTGGCTAGGTTCTAGTTTGTACGCCAGATCCCTCAGCCGGAAAACGCCGGCTTCGGAATGACGTCATTAAGGGGACACTACTTTTTTGCGGCGGCCGTCTGCTCGGGATACTCGAACACTCCCCGTCCCGCCTTGCGTCCCAGACGCCCCGCCTTTACGTACTGCACCAGCAGGGGCGCAGGTCGATATTTCTCCCCCAGGCTCTTATGCAAGTACTCGAGGATGTGCAAACGCGTGTCGAGTCCTACCAGATCGACCATCTCAAACGGGCCCATAGGATGGTTCAGACCTAACTTCAAAGCCTTATCGATATCCGCGGCGGAGGCGATTCCTTCCTGCAGCATGAAGAAAGCCTCGTTCCCGATCATGGCATTGATACGGCTGGTGATGAATCCCGGTGCCTCTTTGATGACCACAACTTCTTTGCCCATGCGGCGTCCGACTTCGGCCGCGGTGGCGACCGTGTCATCGTCGGTTTCGAGCGCACGCACGATCTCCAGCAGCTTCATCTTGTGCACCGGGTTGAAGAAGTGCATGCCAACAATTTTCTTGGCACGATAGGTGACACTAGCGATTTCTGTCACGCTCAATGATGAAGTGTTGGAGGCAAGAATCGTATGTGGACGGCAGATCTTATCGAGCAGGGTGAAAATCTCGATCTTCGACTCCATCTCCTCCGGAACCGCTTCGATTACCAGATCCGCCTGCCGGGCCGCCTCTTCTACGCTTCCCGCATATTCGAGCCGTTTGAAAGCAGCGTCGGCATCGGCAGTCGAGACCTTGCCGAGTTCGACAGCCTTGTCAAGGTTCCCACGAATTTCGCTCTCTGCCTTGCGCAACGCATTAGGAAGCAGATCTTCGAGAATGGTGCGGTAGCCGCCGAGGGCAGCGACGTGCGCGATTCCGCGGCCCATAATGCCGGCGCCGATGACCGCAACGGTTTTGACCTCGGCCACTATTTTCCTCCGTGTTCCAGCGTCCCCAGCAGAGCAGAGAATTTGCTCTCGGTAGTGCGCAGGTGTTCGGCGAGGCGCTTGCGTTCGTCCGCTTCGAGGCCGGGGACGAACGCCGTGATGCGGCGCAGGGTGGTGTCGATGTCGTCGATGTAGTTGATAAGGCGAATGAGTTCTCCAGTAGCGGCCATGAAGGCTCCTGTTGGCCGCGGCCGATTGCCCGGTAGGGCCGGATGCCGCAAGCGAACTCTCCATTTTCAATGGTGTACGGAATTAAGTAAAGCATGGCGAGAAAGCTTTTTAACGCAAAGGTCGCGAAGATATCGCAAAGACGCAAAGAAGCCCTGGTTGTTCTTAGCGGTCTTTGCGGCACTTCTTAGCGACTTTTGCGTTCAAAAGCTTTTATCGCGAAAAATATCCAGTCTTCGCATGCACTGTCAGCTCCGGCTGCCTGGGACGAATTACAATCTTTCGAAACGTGTCGTCTTTCGTAGGATTCGTTGGGTAATAAGCCACTTCGTACGACGATCGCAGCTCCTCGGCAATCTGGCGAAAATATTCATGCGGATCGGTCGTCTCCGCATCGATCTGCATGGCTCCGGTTTCCTTGGCGATCCGATCCATCACCCGAATACCGTATTTATTTCGTGCCGTCAGTTTGCCGTGCTCCTTCTCGGTGTAACGGATGGTGAACACCTGAACGTTAGCCGCTTGCGCAGCCTCAATCGTGGTCATCATGTCGTTCGAACTCGAGTTATCCTCGCCATCGCTAAAGACCAGCAGAGCGCGCCGACCTCCTTCATTCGCGAGCTTCTCAGTCGAGTAGTAGATCGAATCGTAGAACGCCGTTCCCAATTCGCGAGATTCCTTTGGCCCGATCTCGGGGAAGTGTCGGCTGTCGTGGTCGTACTCCTTGAGGCTCTCGATCACGGCGTCAGCGGATTGCGTGAAATTGCTCACCATGCGCAGGTGATTGCCGAAGCAAACGACGAACACACGGTCTTTCGGCCCTAGAATTTCCTTTAGAAAGACCTCGAGATCATGCTGGTGCTGCTTGGAAAAATGATCCTGACTGCCGCTTGCGTCGACAATCAATCCCAAGGTTAGGGGAACGTCCGAACTGCGAGCGAAGAAGGAAATCTTTTGCGGCACGGCGTCTTCGAAGAGCTCTATGTCGCCTTTGGTCAGATTGTCGACCAGCGCGCCGCGGCCGTCGCGCACGGAAAAAGCCACATTAACCAGCTTGACGTCGACCTGGATCGACTCTTGCGCCGGGCAGAACGTGCTGCCTACAACGAGCAGGGAAAGAATCAATGCACGCATAGCATCTCCCGAGTACACATACGTTTATGACCGGCGCTTAGTTCCCTAATTGTTTGTATGAGTTACAAGGATGTTCTTTATTTTTTCATGCAATATATACAAGATTTTCATTTGTCTTTCCGCAGCCCAGTGAATCTAATGGGCATATGGCAGACAAGAACGCGAAGCAGTACATCTTCGCCAGCGATTTCGATCAGACCTTGACATTCAATGATTCCGGCTACGTACTGGCCGAGCTGGTGGGCATTCCGACGGAAGAGTTCGAGCGCAAATCGCGCGGCATGGCCAAGTTGAACCTGGTGCAGCAAGGGGCGGAACTCGCCTATCTTCTTTTGCACGATCCCGAATTTCGTTCGCGGGTGCGCAAAGAGCATTTGTACGAGGTCGGCAAGCAGATTCGTTTGAAAGAGAATATCGACCTGCTCTATCAGATCCTCAACAAGCCGATCGACGGTTATCACTTCGACTTCTACGTGCTCTCGGCGGCTCCGGTGGAAGTGATTCGCTCGGCTCTCGAAGGCATTGTGCCTTCTGATCATATTTACGGCACCGAGTTTCTTTACAAGCCCTCGGGCGAAATCGATACCATCGTGCGCGCCACGGCCGGGTACGGCAAAGTTGCGGTGCTCGATCAATTGCAAACCGAATTGAAGATTGGCCCCGATCACATCATCTACTGCGGAGACGGCAGCTCTGACCTGCACGTTATGCTGCATGTGAATGTGCGCGACGGATACACCATCGCCGTATCAGGCGCAAAGCACATCTCGCAGGTTGCCAAGCGAACCGTGATCAGCACCAACGCTCTCGCTGTGCTGGCTCCAATTCTTGAAGACGTCGTCGGATGGCAGCGCCTGCAGATTCGCAGCTTCTTCGAATCGCGTGGATTGCTGATCCAGGAATGGGATCGAGTGCGAACAGATTGGCTGACCATGCGTCCTGCGCCCGCGAAGTTGGCCGAGGCCGTTCGAGCCGAGTAAGCCATAAACAGCACGGGAGTGTTCGCGCTCCCGTGCTTTTTCTTATCCCCCTATAAAAACATTTAATAGCCTTAGCCAGCGTCTCCGACGCCTCATGGGTGATCTACTACCTGTCGCACTTGGGGACCTCGCATGGAGACTCGTCCGGCAACCTGGAAGACGCTACTGGCCTTCGGCATCATTTACTTTGTCTGGGGCTCGACTTTTCTTGGGATTCGTATCGGCGTCCGCGAAGTCCCGCCACTGCTTTTCGCCGCCATGCGCTTTTTCACCGCAGGCGTCATTCTGTTCGGCTGGATGCGTGCGCGCGGCACTCCGTTTCCTTCGAGACGGGAATGGGTATCCATCTCGGTGCTCGCCTTCCTGATCTTTGCCATCGACTACGGCTTGCTTTTCTGGGCGGAACAGCGCGTGCCATCGGGGATCGCCGCCGTCATGTTGGCCACGATTCCAGCGTTCATGGCGCTTTCGGAAATTTTCATGCTGGGGACACAGAAACTCACGGCGCGTCTCGCCATCGCGTTGCTGGTGGGACTCGGCGGAGTTGCGATCTTGGTGAGCCGCACTCTGAGCTTGGGAGAAGCTGCCATTGATCCCGCAGGCGCCATTGCCCTGGTGACTGCCGCGGTAAGCTGGTCGATCGCCTCGGCGCTCAGCCGTAAGCTCACGCTGCCCGCGTCGAAGCCGATGAGTTCTGGCGCTCAGATGCTGGTTGGAGGAATATTTCTGACGCTTGGCGCAGGAGTTTTCGGCGAGTTCCGCGGATTTGATGTGACCACAGTCTCGCGCGGAGCATGGTTCGCGCTCGCTTATCTGATCGTCGCCGGATCCATCATCGGATTCACCGCCTACGTCTGGCTCCTCCACCACGAATCGCCGACGAAGGTGGGAACGTATGCATACGTGAATCCGGTCGTCGCCGTCGCAGTGGGATATTTTCTGGGAGGCGAGACCGTAGGTCCACGAACGATCTTAGGAACGTTACTAGTGCTGGTCAGCGTAATCGTCATCACCACCACGCCAGCCAAGAAAACCACAATCGTTTCGCTAGCGAAACCAACCCAAGAGCTCGCCGAGCAATAAACGCGGCATAGAAAACGCGGATAGCTTTTCTAATTCACGAAGGCTACTGATCTAAGGCAACAGTACGCCTCCAAACCAAGCCAATGACTCGCCACTGCGCGTGTCTTGCCAGAGGGCGTAGAAGGTATTGCCCGACCACACATTCAATGTTGGATGGGCGGATCCGCTGCTGGTGATGCGGGGATTGGAAGCGACAGAAGTGAGCGCGACTCGCTTGAAGAAGGTCGCTCCTCCGTCTTTGGAAAACGCGGCGAAGGGTTGATATTTCACGTTGGCCGGATCCCTGAAGCGATCCAGCCAGGTGACGCCGAGCATGCCGGATCCGCTGACGCTAAGCGAAGGTGCGAACTGGTCATGATTGTCGTTGGTCGCGGCGACCGCCACCGGCGTGCTCCAGGTTGTTCCTCCATCCGTCGAGTGGACGAGCGCTACTTGCATGAAAGTCCCCGTCCAGATGTAGTAGGTTCCGTACAGTCTTCCCGAGAAGACTCCGCCGCTATTGTCAACGGCGATGACAGGTTCGTTCTGGGTGAACCAGCAGGTATTTGGGATATTTTCAATGCCAAAGCTGCACTGCGGATTGCTCGGGACCAGCAAAGCATTGGCCATAATACTGGGTGTGCTCCAGATGCTGCCCCCGTCGGTGGACTTCGAAAAAAACAGAGTCGCGATCTGGCCCGGACAGGATGTGCCTCCTCCGGAGACTGAGCAGCGAAGCCACGTGATATAGACCGTGCCGTCGCCGCCGATTGCAAGGTGACTTTGAAAATCCTGCATGGGCGAGTATTGCGTGGCATCAACTGGAACAAGTGTCCAAGTCGCGCCATTGTCATTGGAATGCGAGACGCCAATAGCGGTCGCCAGCGGCGCGTCTCCGAATTGCTGCGCACTGACATAAATGACGCCAAAGTGCGGGCTGGAGGGATTGGTATCGACCTGGATCTGGGAGTAAGAGACACCAAATCCGAGGGCATGCGGAGCGGAGCGCACAGGGTTGCTCCAGGTCACGCCGTTATCCCCCGAACTGGAGAATTGACCGACACTCTCATCGCAATCCGGCGCGCAACTTCGATCTGGCCCAATACCGGTTCCATTGATGATCCCGTTCGGGCCGAAAGCCAGCGCAGGCCAGTTCCCGGCTTTGGAGCAGTGGTTGGTCCACGTCGCCCCCCCGTCGTTGCTGATATAGGCCGCGCTGCAGGTGAGATCAGCTTCCCCGGTGATCAGATGCTGGCCGTCGGCAGGATCGAGCGACAGCGAGTAGGGGAGGATATAAGAAGATTGCGAGACTTGGACGTTGGGCAAAACGCAGGGTGCAGGGCTGCAGGTCAAAGTGGCTTGCGCGTGCAACGCCGGTGCCAATAACAGGACGGAGACAAGAAGGACGAGACGATTCGCAGACATAGCAGAACTCCGCGGAGAGACTTTTGGTTAGCGGCGAACTCGGGCGGAGAGAATCACCGCGGTATTCGTGCAACCGCGAACGGTAGCTTAAGTTTTGCGGGGAGTCAACACAGTTAGGGGACGGAGCAAGACTTTCGGGTTGAGAGGAAGGGCATCAGGAAACGATTTCTAGATGAAGAGCGATCCTTGAACAGACGACGCCGCCCGCCTCTTTATTACTTTGTACTTCGTCTTACGGCCTCGCCATCTTCTCCGGCTTCACCCACTCATCAAACTCTTCGCCGGTCAGATATCCCAGCTTCAACGCCGCCGCCTTCAGACTCGAATGGTCCACGTGCGCGGTGTGCGCGATCTTGGCCGCTTTGTCGTACCCGACTTTCGGAGCCAGGGCCGTCACCAGCATCAAGGAATGCTCCACGTAGTGCTTCACCTTCTCGTGATTCACCTCGATCCCCTTGATCATGTATTCGACGTATCCGTGGCAGGCGTCGGTAATCAGCGTGACGGAGTGCAGAAAGTTGTAAATGATAACCGGCTTGTAGACGTTCAACTCGAAGTTGCCCTGCGATCCCGCGAATCCGACCGCTGCCGTCGCACCGTGAACCTGTACGCACACCATGGTCATCGCTTCAGCCTGCGTGGGATTTACCTTGCCGGGCATGATGGATGATCCTGGCTCGTTCTCAGGAATCGTCAACTCACCCAGCCCTGACCGCGGTCCCGACGCCAGCCAGCGAATGTCATTCGAAATCTTCATCAACGACGCGGCCAGCGTTTCCAGTGCGCCCTGCGCAAAGACCAGTTCATCGTGCGCTGACAGCGCTGCGAACTTGTTGGGATGCGAGCGGAAGGGAAGTCCTGTCAGTTCGGCAATCTTCTTCGCGACCCGCACCGCGAACTCGGGATGGGCGTTCAACCCCGTTCCCACTGCCGTCCCGCCAATCGCCAGATCGTAGAGCCCGTCGAGCGCTTCGTTCAGCCGTTTGATGTCGCGCTCCAGCAGGCTGGCCCAGCCGCTGAACTCCTGCCCCACCGTCATCGGTACCGCATCTTGCAAGTGCGTGCGGCCGATCTTGACGATGTCCTTGAACTCTTTAGCCTTGGCATCGATGGCGTCATGCACTTCTTTAATCGCAGGTATCAGCCCCCGCTTCACCCGATCGGCCGCCGCGATGTGCATGGCCGCCGGAAACGTATCGTTCGACGATTGCGACATGTTCACGTCGTCATTGGGATGGATCGGCTTCTTCGAACCCATCTCGCCGCCGGCAATCTCAATCGCGCGGTTCGAGATCACCTCGTTCACATTCATGTTGGTCTGCGTGCCGCTGCCGGTCTGCCAGATGCGGAGCGGAAACTGATCGTTCAACCTACCGGAGATCACTTCATTCGCCGCTTGCACAATCAGTTTGGCCTTGTCGGCGGGAAGCTTGCCCAGATCCTGATTCACCAGCGCGCAAGCTTTTTTCAAAATGCCGAAGGCCTTGATGAGTTCCGGCGGCATGACGTCGATCCCAATGTTGAAGTGCAAAAGCGAGCGCTGCGTTTGCGCCCCCCAATACACATTCGCGGGGACTTCGATCTTTCCCATGCTGTCGGATTCAATGCGCGTGCGCGAAGCATCAGCCATAAGGGTTCCTAGTGAGTTCGTCGGGATGAAAGTAACCGAAAATTATACGCCGTAGCCAGTACCCAGTACCGAGTACCCAGTACCGGGAAAAATCCCCAGATCAGTGGAGCACGTCTCCCGTGCAACGCCGGTTTTGCTTGGTACTCGGTACCCGGTACTCCCAACTGGATCGTTCCAAATCGGGATGCGGCTCAACCGGAAGGCGCACGCCGACTCTAACCCCTCCGCTCCCCGCATGTTAAAATCTCTGTTTCCACCATGCCCGGCGCGCCGTCCCGTACGCGCGTTGGCTCTTCCAATATCCAGGGGCACGATTCTTGGCCATCGAACAGATTCCCGAAACTCTGACACGCACTCAGGCACACTCACGTCCAGACAGCGTCATGGACGTGCTCGTCATCGGTGCCGGACCCACCGGCCTCGCCTGCGCCATCGAGGCGCAAATGCTTGGCCTGAAGGTCATGGTCATCGATAAAGGATGCCTGGTGAACTCCCTCTACAATTACCCAGCCAACATGACTTTCTTCACCACACCCGAGCTGCTCGAGATCGGCGACCTGCCTTTTAATACGGCGCACCAGAAGCCGACTCGGCTCGAAGCTCTCGAATACTACAGGCGCGTTGCCGAGCACTTCCATCTGCATGTCGTGCAATATCAGTGGGTGAAAACTGTTACCGGAGACGATGGCAACTTCCGTGTCACCGCGACCGATCGCTCAAACCGCATTCACGACTACCGTACCCGCAAAGTGATCGTCAGCACCGGATACTACGATCTCGCCAACCAGCTTGGCGTGCCAGGCGAAGATCTGCCCAAGGTTCACCACTATTTCCGCGAGCCACATCCCTACTATGACAACGAAGTATTAATCGTTGGAGGCAAGAATTCCGCCGCCGAAGCTGCGCTCGATCTCTGGCGGCATGGCGCTCGCGTGACCATTGTCCACCGCGATGCCCATCTTCACGACCACATCAAGTATTGGGTGAAGCCCGACATCGAGAACCGCATCAAGAATGGCGAGATCAACGCCTACTTCAAGAGCACGGTCGAAAAAATTGGCATCGATTTCGTCGACATCAAGACTCCCGACGGCCCGGTGCACTTGAAGAACGACTTCGTCTTCGCGCTCATCGGATACCATCCCGACTACGATTTCCTGCGTGCGCTTGGCATCGAACTCTCGAACGAGCAATGCCGCCCAGTCTGCGATCCGGAAACTCTCGAAAGCAATGTACCTGGAATCTACGTGGCAGGAGTGATTGTCGCCGGCTCGCGCACCAGCGAAATCTTCATCGAAAACGGACGCTTCCACGGCAAACAAATCGCCGCCGACCTGCGCGCGAAACTCGGGCCATCAGGGAAGCATTTAGCACTTGGCACTTAGCATTTGGTCTTGCGATAGACGACGGAAGCAAAGTGTTGAGATCTAACCTCACCGCAAACTGTCGTAGAAACGCCTAATTCGGTTCCGGCGTTCTTTGCTACTAACGGGAAATTTCTTGTCTAGCTCCGCCGGTCGCTCAACAAACGCCCAGAACAACGCCATCTTGAAGACAATCGAACTCACAATGAACAAGGTTAGAAGGATGACCAGCGGCGTGCCGGGTTTCCAGCCCCAGAAGGACGCGGTTGGAAGAATCGCAAAGGCGCAGCCCATTACCCACGACCCGGCGTTTTGAAACCTCGTAATCAATTGCCAGCCCAACTCACAGCTTTACCAGTTCTTCCCCGAGCTGCTGATTAATCAACCGGGCCACCAGCGTCTTCAATCCTTCGCCGGTTTTGGCCAGGACAAAATCCTCGTCGCCATTGACCCAATCCAGCTTGAAACTGGTCGATAGAGCAGAAATCCAAATCTGCCGCACGGGCGCATTGGGAGAAATTACGAATCGCGAGCCATCATCGAAGGACACATGCAGCGCGCCCGACTGATCCTCGACTTCAAAATCGGCGGTCTCTTCCGCCAGAATCAGGCTCTGCTCTAAAGATTCCAGCGCCGCATCGGCATTCTTGCGGAACACATTCTCATCGATCATAAGAGAATTATAGAGTAGCGCCGGCGTCCCGCCGGCCACGATCCCGTAGACGGTTTTGACCAAAGACCACCGACTACTGACCGATGAGATACTGCTTCACAAACATCACCGTCGCATAAAACTGATAATCCTGATTCTTCTTCTTGCGGTATCCGTGCCCTTCATCCTTCGCCAGCAGCCACCACACCGTAGTCCCGTTCTTCCGCACCATGTCGACCATCTGCTGCGACTCGCTCGCCGGAACTCGCGGATCATTCTTTCCCGCAATCACAAACATCGGCTTGGTCACATTCTTCGCCTTGTTGGCCGGAGCGATCTGCTCCAGAAAGTCATGCATCTTCGGATCGCGCTCGTCTCCGTACTCCACCCGCCGCAAATCCTGTCGGTAGCCTGAAGTATTTTGCAAGAAAGTCACCAGGTTCGATGGACCCACGATATCGACCGAACAGCAAATCCGATCGTTGTAGTTGGTCGCGACTGCCAGCGTCATGAACCCGCCATAGCTGCCGCCGGTCACGAGCACCTTCGAAGAATCCAGATCGGGCTGCGTCTGAATCCAGTCGAGAAGGGAATTGATGTCTTTGTACGATCCTTCGCGCAGGAACCCGTTGTCGGCGGCGAGAAAACTCTTGCCATATCCCGTGGACCCGCGCACGTTGGGAAAAATCATCGCGATGCCGAGTTCGTTTAAGTAGTAGTTATTGCGTCCCAGAAATCCAGGCCGCGACTGCCCCTCCGGTCCGCCGTGAATCTGAATGATCACCGGACGCTTCCCGGAAAACTTCGCTGCCGGACGATACAAAAAGCCGCCGATACTCTTGTCGTCGAAGCTCTTCCAATGAATCAACTGCGGTTCGGCGAAATCCGCCGTGTTCACGCCACCAGTCTCGCTGTATGTCCAGCGCTCGACCTTCCCCGTCTGCGTATCCAGCGAATACACATCCGAAGTCGAGCGCGCCGAACTCAAATTGAATCCCACATCGCGGCTATTTCGGTGCCAGCGCACGCCGGAAATAATCCCCTTCGGTAGCGGCGGGACTGGTTTCTCCTTGCGCGTCTTCGTGTCCAGCAAATGCAGGACGCCGAATCCGTCCTCATTCGTGACAAACGCAATCGTTTTCCCATCGTGTGACAGATCGAACTCTTCGACGTCCCACGGAATCTGCGTGGTCAGATAGGTCGGTTCTTTTGTTGCCAGATCGATGTACACCAAGCGGTGAAACTCCGAGTCGCGGTCGCTGGTCGTATAAATGCCCTTGCCGTCTTTACTGAACTGCCCGCCGCTGTAATTCACCGTTCCAATGCGCGCTTGCGGTGTCAGCAAATTCTTCTCACCCGTGGACGAATCGAAAATCCACAAGGAGCTTTCGTTGGCCGAAATTTCGTCCTGCACCAGAATCTTCGCCCCATCAGGAGACCAATACTCAACCTCCCAGCCGCCACCATCGAGCTTTGCCAGCATGTGGTCGGACTTCGGGCTGGCAGGATCGATGACATACAAATCCACGTCATTGCCCGTACGCCGCGTCGAACCGTACGCTATTTTGTCTCCTGCTTCGGACCACACCGCTCCGGTATTGCGCGACTTGCCATCAGTCAGGAGCGTGACATCTTCCGTGCCAACGTCATAGCGGTAAAGCTGAAAAAACTCTCCGCCGCCGATATCTTTGGAAAACACGAAGAAGCTGTCTTTATTCGGCGGGTATTGCGCCCCGGAAATCGAGTCGGGATAGAACGTCAACTGTGTGCGCGCTCCGCCGGGCATGGCCACGTGATGCACCTGGTTGGTGTCGGCAAAGCGCGTGGAAATCAGCATCTCGCGCTCTACCGGATCCCAACTATTCAGCGTCGCTCCGCGGAAGTTGGTGTAGCGATCAACCGTCTCCGCCAAAGAAGCCGGAATCTTGGGAACGCCCTCGACCGCCAGGTTTTCATTGGGAACAATCTCGCCGCTCTGAGGAAAGCCTGACGCGGCCATCATCGCGATGCAAGCCAGAACAAGACGCCATCGGTTCACAGGAAGCTCCTAAACAGCTCGATACTATACACGAGTAGCGCCGGCGTCCCGCCGGCCAAAATGATCCCGCCCGGGCAAACAAACAAGTAGCAGCGGCGCGCCTCGGCCCGCTCCCGAGCGAAGCGAGGGCCACTTCCGATTTTCTGGGACTCTGTGTCTCTGTGGTGAATTCATACTTCTGCGACAATAGTTGTCCCCCATGACGGAACGCCTCACCGAAGACGTAGCCGCTCCGCCCGAGATCGCGCAGACCTCGGTCTCGCTCTCCGCCTACGTCGGCCTGCTTCGCAGAAACCGCAACCTGCGCCGCCTCTGGTCCGCCCAAATCGTCAGTGAACTGGGAGACTGGTTTTACACCCTCGCTATCTACACCCTGCTCCTTCAATTCACCGGACGCGCCTCTTCCGTCGCCCTCGCCCTCATGCTGCAAGTCCTTCCCATGACGCTCATGGGACCCACCGCCGGCGTGGTTAACGATCGCATCAGCCGCAAGAGAGTGATGATCACGGCGGATCTAGTGCGAATGGTCGTCGTCTTCTGCATGCTGTTCGTGCGCTCGCGTTCCACCATCTGGCTGGTCTACCCGCTGCTACTGCTCGAAACCATCATGGTGGCGTTCTTCGAGCCTGCGCGCAATGCGGTTATCCCGAACATCACCACGCGCGACGAAGTGGTTCTCGCCAACACGCTTTCGTCCACCACATGGTCGATGAACCTGGTGCTGGGCGCAGCTCTTGGCGGAGTCGTTGCCGCCATGCTTGGCCGCGACGCGGTGTTTATTCTCAACGCTCTGTCATTTCTGGTGTCAGCGCTGTTCATTCGCGGCATGAAGTTTGATGAGCCGCACACTGATCACGCCGCGCCGCTTCGGGCTCACGACCTTGTCGACTATTCGATGATGCGCGAAGGCTTCCACTACGTTCGCCAGCATCCGCGCCTGCGCGCGCAGGTCTTCGTCAAAGCCGGATTGTTCGTCATCGGCCCGGGCTGGGTTCTATTCACGGTCATGGGGCAGCGTTATTTTCCGGTAACCTGGCACGGCATCGACGCGCAACGCGGAGCCATGCTCGGCATGAGCCTGCTGATGGGGGCGCGCGGCCTAGGCGCATTATTGGGTCCACTATTCGCCGCACCCTGGGCCGGACGCCGCGAGTCTCGCCTGCGTCTAGCAATCTTGATCGGATTTATCGCGGAAGCCCTAGGCTACGTCGGCTTCGGCGCCGCAGGATCGGTCTGGGTTGCGTGCGCGTGGATCGTCCTTGCGCACAGCGGAGGGTCGAGCGTTTGGGTCTTCTCAACGACGCTCCTGCAACTTAACACCGAAGACCGTTTCCGCGGACGCGTCTTCGCCGCCGACAACGGCCTATCCATGCTGACCATAGGGATAGGTGCCTGGATCGCCGGCATTCTGGTGGACTTGAAAGACTCCCCACGCCACGTCGCCGCCGGCGCCGGCCTCGCCATGCTCGTACCCGCTCTCTGGTGGGGATGGACGATCTGGCGCTGGGGGAAGCAGCACTCAGCAGTCAGCACTCAGCAGTCAGACGGCGGCACTTAGCACTTGGCAATTAGCGTTTGGCTTAGACATTTGGGTTTGACTTGGGGCCTTGGCGTAATCCGGACGGGCCAAGTGCCAAGTGCTAAATGCCAAGTGCTGTGGCTGAATGCTGAGTGCTGAATGCTGAGCGCTTACAACGCATCAATCTTCGCCGCCAAAATGAAATCGCTCTCCGTCAACCCGTTCACCGCATGCGTCCAGATAGTGATCTCAGCTTTGCCCCACGCCAGAAAAATATCGGGATGATGTCCCTGCTCCTCGGCGAGCGCACCCACGCGATTCACAAATTCAAGCGCCGACTTGAAATCAGGAAACTTGAAAGCCCGCGTCAGATGATGCTCGTCTACAACTCTCCAATTGGGCAGTTGATGACTGAGTTCATGGAGCGCCGTCCCATGAAGCGCAGGCACTCCACCCCGGCAAGGCACACAATTCTTGTCAGCAAGGGAAGTCATAATGCAAGAAGTCTACCGCAATCGCATGTGGCGCGGGCGCCCCCGCCCGCGTAGCCGGGGCGGAAGGTTGACAGCCAACGGGACGGACGCCCACCGTCCGTCCAATCCTGAGCGCAGCTCGACGTTAGCCCGAACGGGGCGGAAAACAGGTTGCCATCGGGGAGAACGTATTGCATCCTCGTCCGATATTCAGCTCCGCCTCTTTCAGAAATCGCTCCCACGCCGTGGGCATGACGTCGACGCTCCGTCCGTGCACGGATGCCAGCAGTCTCGCGCGACACGAAAGATCGAACTGCATTAAACGATCAACGTCGGCCGGATCGGCGAAGGGCGTGAATTTCGCGCTGCACCTCAATGCCATGGACCGTCGCAGCACGGGCGTACCAAGCACGTATTCGGGATGCGATCGCACGCCGCTGTCCGCATCGTTCGAACATCTCGGTCGCTGAGACCGTCTTGGCATCTCCAATGAGCGTGTACCGGCCGAAGTCTCCCGTCTGGTTTTTGTACTCGGGGACTTCGACCGCCAGAAGAAGGACTTCGCTCCGAAGTTACTCCGTAGGGCACTTCGACGCGAAATTGGCACTCTGGGCGAAGAGGTCTAGACTTCGAGGATGACATAGGGAAATACAGAAGTTCAGCTTGTGAACGAGAACGTCGACCATGCGTCACGAAAAAATTTCTACGCAGCTGAGGCCCAGACGGAAAAGCCTGGGCCCCACGAACTGCAACATCCATTGTGTTCCTCGGTGCCCTGGAAAAGGTGAGCGCTTTCCTAGAACGGAATGTCCTCATCGCTGATCGGCCCCGCCGGGGCGTGCTCCGGTTCGGGCGTGCGCTGGTCGAAGTTGTTGTTGCCGGAACTCTGCGAGCGGCCTCCGCCCTCGCCACCCTCGCCGCGTCCGCCGAGCAGCACCAGATCGTTCACCACGATTTCGGTCATGTATTTCTTTTGTCCGCTGGTCTTGTCGTCCCAGGAATGCGTACGCAAGCTGCCCTCGACGTACACTTTGCTGCCCTTCTTGCAATATTCTCCGACAATCTCGGCGGTGCGCTGCCAGGCCACAAGGTTGTGCCATTCGGTGCGATCCTGCCACTGACCGTCTTTGTCTTTGAAGCGCTCGTTGGTGGCGAGAGTGAACTTGCACACCGGCGTTCCCTGTGGCGTGAACTTTACTTCCGGATCCTTCCCCAGATTGCCGACCAAAATGACTTTATTGACACTTTTTCCTGCCATGAGAGCTCCTTCCACGCGGGAGGCAAATAGATTTTTCCTGACGGAGGCTGGAAGAAAACTATACCAGAATTGGCCGGGGAGGATGTGATGGGTGAACAAAGCACTTAGCATCTGGCACTTGGCATTTAGCCCCTGGAGGTTTCTGGAGCTCCCGAGAACCCGTCATGGCCAAATGCCAAGTGCTAAGTGCCAAATGCTGAAGCCCGAAGCCCGACGCCTGATGCTATAATCCCCGCCATGGCGACCGGAAACCCGGGCATGGTGCCCGACGAGCTCAAGTGCGAACCTCGGTCTAAAGGACTTACCACTCCCCGCAAGAAGAAACCCAAAGAGCTGGCGGTGATCACCGAGTGCTGCACGGGATGCGCCGGTTCGCCCGCCTGCGTCGAGTATTGTCCAGTCGAAGACTGCATGTTCTGGGTGCCGGATGAAGACCATCCGCCGTTCGGCCGCATCCAGGTCGACCCTATTCTTTGCATTGGCTGCAAGAAGTGCACTTCGAAGGGCCCCGACGGCGCCTTTCTCGACGGCTGTCCCTGGGATGCCATCGCTATGGTCGACACCGTTGAAGTCGAAAAAGAAGTCGGGGTGATGGGGATTTAGCTGTCAGCCGTCAGCCTTCAGCAAGTAGCGCCGGCGTCTCGTCGGCCATGATGCGGCAGGGATTGCCGGCGGGACGCCGGCGCTACGAACCCGCTCTCCCCCGTATCGCTTTCTCCGTCTCGAGGGCTTGCTGGCGCACGCGATCTGGAATCTCCGGCAGCTCGCGTTCGTAGCTTTGTACAACGGGAAGGTCTTCTGGTCCCCCAATGATGAACAGAGCGCGCAGCGCTTCCCACACCTGGTCGCCTTCAGGAGCAAGTGTGGCGATTTCCTCGCCTGCGGTCATGTTTTGTCCTGTTTGCACCCGCAAACTAGTGATTTTGCCAGTGATGGGAGATCGAACCTCAACGGTTTCATCGCCCGCTTGCAACTTGGCAACCGCGCCACCGGAACGAATGGTTGTGCCGACGGCAGCCGCGTCAATCACTTTGCCCGACTGTGAAGCCACGACGGTCGCTGGCTGCAGGAGCGCCAGAATCTGCGGCTTGCCGCTAGCATCTCCGTAGCGCACCAGGGACAACGCGGCATTTCCCCGCACCAACGGCGATGAGTCGTTCAGCATTTTCAGCAATGCATCGTGAAAGCCCGACCCGGAGGTGTCTTGTCCCATGACCCACGCGTCGGTGTTGCGCACTTCTTCAACCGGATGTGTCGCCAAGCGAACCAGTTCCGGATAATTCTGTTTCACGGTTTCATCATGCTTCTGCATCCGCTCGCCAATCTGCACCAGCGCATGCTGAATGTGCCGCGGATGTTGCTCATCCTGCAGGTACTCAGTCATCTTCGAGTCGGAAAGCTGCCGTCCGAACCAGGTGTTCCACCAGAAAAGAAACGGCATGAGCACGATGAGCCAGGCAACGAAAAAGAAAAGCAGGCGCTGCTTGGTCGACATGTGGTGTTTTTTGGCGGGGGCCGCGGTGGAGTCGGGCATGTGAGGGAATTATAAAGCAGTTAGCACTTGGCACTTAGCATTTGGCCATTCCGAGCTCAAGGTCTTGTCATCCTGACACTGAGCGAAGCGAGGTGGAAGGATCTTACATTCCATAGACTTCTCTGGCGGCGTGATCAGGATGAGAACTTCTTGTGGCGTAAACAAGCTCGGTTGTCCCATCGACTGCAGCGGTGGTTGAGGCCGTCGTAAGGTCCTTCCGCCTCCGCTTCGCTCTGCGTCAGGATGACAGGCTCTTGGTAAGGGCTACAGCGTATACAGCTGAGAGCACGAGCTAAAAGCTAAAGGCTAAGAGCCAAAGGCTGAGCTCAGTCCACCACATCCGCATCCAACACGCGGTCTTGTTCCAGATAGTGCGACACGGCGTACTGAGCGAGCAGCGGCGTGGCGACTTTCACCTCAGCCCCGATCCATTCGCCTTTATTGTAGGGCGCATTGGAAGGATTTTTGGACGGGCCGCTCGATCCGAATTGAGGTCCGAAGGCTGCGCTTTGAATTTCTTCATACGGGGGTATGGCGCGCCAGGCTTCATCGCCAATCGTGCCGCTGACGTCGATTTTCAGTCTGACCGTTGACATGAAAGGAGAGCATTTTAGCACTCCGTCGCGATATTTACGGCGTAAACACGGCGTTAACCTGGGTCTCATTGTCGGTCGCTCCGTTGCCCTTCCTGCCGTAAATCACAACCATGCAATCTCCGGAATTCACCGTGACGGGATTCGGAAAGAATTTCTCGACTGGTTTTTGCAGCGCTGCGACTCCGGTTTCTCCCCAGGGAATTTCGTATTGCATGGGCACGCTTAGGAGATGCATTGCGTTGGCAGGCAGCCAACTGTACATCGTTGACAGCAACGCCGGGTTCGGAAACCCCTGGCCATTGAGGTTCTGGCCAAATTGTCCGCAGCCTCCGGGAAGCAGGTAGAAATCGTTGATCGCTCCCCACGCTTTGCCGGTAGGCAGGGGCCCGAAGTTCTGGGTTCCGTCAAATGTGCTGTCACTGATGTTGCCAAACAGTTCTACCAAATGTCCGGCGGGAGGACGATCGGAACTCCAAATCCCATCGTGTCGTCAATCGTCGCATTCTGGCAGCCCCAATTTTGGCCAAAGCAATACTCACCAGCCAAACCGACGGCGCCGTTCGCATTCGAGTTCGTCGGCTGGTAGGTCAGGTCAAGATCGGCCGACATGGTGACCGTGCCTTCGACCAACGGGCCTCCGCCGAAAACCAGAGCGACGCATCCGGAAATAGGCAAGGGATGGGGAAACTTAATGTCCACGGGAAATTTGGAGTCCGACTGAGTGGGATTCTTGAGAATGTCACTCCAAATGAAACTCGCTCCATCCAGACTCTGGTCGTTCGCTGGGCATGGCCCCGCCCAATAAGCAATCAACCACAGGACCTCGCTGAAGTTCGCACTCTGGTTCGCAAGGGAGATGGTTCCCGAAAGCGCTGTAGCCTCGACGCCGGCGTCGCCGCCTACGATCGGGTGATACATGTAGATAAACTGGGGAAAGCCGGTTTGCGACGTGGTAACCGAGCGCTGAATATGGAGCACCGACGGGGCCGTGGCGTTCTCCTGCCCCCAGAGGTTACGCTTTCCGGCAGCAACAGAAAAATGGCAGCGACGACGAAGAGTGCAGCGGCGGCTCTTACCGGTACCGAACTCATGCAGAGTCAGAAGCGTCGGCCGTGAACATGGATTTCACCAGATCAAGAGTTAGTAAGTCCGGTCTTGATCTATAACCCCATGCCTCGGCAAAAGTCTCACGGTGGGTGTGGGCATTAAGTGTTGAAAATCTGGTACAGCATGAAATAAATCACCACGCCGGTGATGGAGACGTAGAGCCATAGCGGAAATGTCCAGCGGGCAATGCGGCGGTGTTTGTCGTAACGCGCGCGCAGGCCCCGGCTCAGCGTGATGATGACCATCGGGACGATCACCGCGGCGAGAATCGTATGGCTGGTAAGCAACGTGAAGTAGATCGGACGCCAGATGCCTTGTCCCTGGAAATGGATCGAGCCTGTCCCGCCGTGCATGCGCAGGCTGATGTGGTAGTAGAGATAAAAGCCCAAGAACAAACTGGACGAGCAAAAGGCGGCGATCATGACCGCGCGATGGGCGGCCATCTTGCCATGTTTGATGAACCATCGTCCGATAACGAGCAAGACTGCGCTGGTGCCGTTCAGGGCCGCGTCGATCACGGGAAAAATGGCGTATTGGGCGGGAACCAGTTGCATAGATTTTTGATTGTTGATTTTTGATTGTTGAATGAGAACCGCGCTGAGCGAGCCATTCATTCAACAATCAACAATCAAAAATCAACAATGTTTACGCTGCCGGCTTTGTAGTTCTCCGGTTCACCATCATGAACGAGAGGCCGAACATGAATAGCGTGAACAATAACAGAGTCGACATGGAGGCCGTCAACGAAAACTCCGACGGGCTGCCCGGATAGAGCAGCATGCGCAGGGCTTCGACTCCGTAAGTCAAGGGATTGATTTCCATCAACATGCGCATCCATCCGGAAGCGCCCGAGAGCGGGAACAGCGATCCCGAGAGCAGCCAGAGCGGAATCAGAAACAGGTTGATGATGGCGTGGAAGGCCTGGTTGGAATCCATGGGCCAGGCGATGGCGAAGCCTAAAGCTGTCAGCGAAAATGACACAAGAAAAACGACGACGACGACCCAGAAGAAACTTGTGATCGTAAGGTGAACACCGACCAGCGGAGCGAAGGCCAGAAAGATCAGGCCCTGTATCGCGGATAACGTCGTTCCTCCCAACACTTTGCCTAACACAATCGCTGACCTCGGGACGGGAGCCGTGAGCACCGACAACAGGAACCCTTCTTTGCGGTCTTCGATCACCGACATCATGGTGAAGATGGAAGTGAAGAGGACAATCATGATGAGCGCGCCGGGATAGAAGTAGTCTAGGTAGTGCTGTTGTCCAGCGCCTCCGCCGGAGCGGAAGGAACTGCCGAAGCCGGAGCCGATGACCACCCAGAACAGCAGCGGCGAGGCGATGACGCCGATCACGCGGCTCTTTTGGCGGTAGAAGCGGACGACTTCGCGCCACCAGAGCGTGAAGGCCGGAAGTAGCACTCCGCTGGAGACTGGTTGGTTCAGGGTTGCCGCTTGGGTTGCCATGGTTCCTTTCGATCAGAAGCTTTTAACGGGAAAGTTCGCAAAGAGTGCAGATTCCTCGCTGCTCGGAATGACAAACTCATTAGTGTCGAGGTTTGGCATTGTTCGTTTCGTCGCCTGATTTTTCGCCTTCAGTCCAGAAGCGGTGGCCGGTGCGGTGGATGAAGACGTCTTCGAGCGTTGGTTTGCTTACCGAAATTGCCTGAATTTCACCGGGGAAGGCTTCGACTACGTCCGTTACCACGCGGTGTCCGTTTTCTTGTTCGAAGCGGACTTGTTCGGCCAGCACCTGGGCGTCGACGTGGAAGCGGTCGCTGATGCGCTCGGCGAGCGAGGCGGGGTTACTGGTTTCGAGCACGATGACGTCTCCGCCGATTTCTCGTTTCAACTCTGTCGGAGTTCCCAGCGCGACAAGTTTGCCTTGATTCAAAATGGCCAGGCGATCGCAGCGCTCGGCTTCTTCCATCAAATGCGTGGTGACAATCACCGTAACTTTTTCTTCATCGCGCAGGATCTGCAAGTATTGCCAGAGATCGCGGCGAGCGCCCGGATCGAGGCCTGTCGTCGGTTCATCGAGTAACAACACCGAAGGATGGTGCAGCAGTCCTTTGGCAAGTTCGAGGCGGCGTTGCATGCCCCCAGAAAACGTTTCGGCCTTTTCGTTGGCACGATCAAGCAGGCGCACACGGGCCAGCATCTCTTCAACGCGCGATTTCAGCGCGGAGCCGTGTAGTCCGTAGAGATGTCCTTGATGCCAGAGGTTCTCATAAGCGGTGAGTTTGACGTCGATACTTTGAGCCTGAAAGACTACACCGATCTGGCGGCGCAGGCAGTTGGGATCTTTGGCAGCGTCGAAGCCCATGATCACGGCGTGGCCGGAAGTGGGAAGCATCAGGGTCGAGAGGATCCGGAAGAGAGTCGTCTTGCCGCTGCCGTTGGGGCCGAGGAGTCCGAAGAGTTCCGCGCCTCGGACGTCGAAAGAGACGCCGTCGAGGGCGGTGCGGTTTTCGTATTTGTGAATGATGTCTTGAACGGAAATAACGGCGGACTGAGGGGCGAGGCGGTCCGGTTCGGCCAGGGTAGCGGGAGAGTTATGAGCCACAGCATATTTTACGCTGAGAGGGAGGGTTGGGGAAAACTACTCACCACAGAGGCACAGAGACAAAACGAAATCGAAAAACCTGGGCACCCGGCATTTGGGATGAAGGCCCTTGTTTCGCTTGGGGAACCCTTAGACTTCGCTCAGGGCAGGCTTGCGAAGGCGCCCGTTGCCACGTGAGCTATGCAGGGACGGGCTTTCGTTCGGGAGTCGGGACGCGTTCTTCGAAGCTTACTGGGACGTGGCGCCAGACTTGGATCGACAGAACCACTGCCGTCGCGAGCAGCAAGGCTCCTACGGCAACATGGGCGACCGTGGAGAGCACCATCGGGAGTTCGGGTTGGACGGCATCGCGTCCCCAGGCTACGCGGGTGAGAAAGGCGAGGAAGCCCAGGCACAACTGTGTCACCATCAATGCCAAAAGCGTGATGGCAGGAAGACGGACCTCTTCGATCTTTGAATAAACCGTCAATGCGCGGATACCGGTCCAAGTAAGGACGATAGCGACAACTGCGGCGTGGACGACGTGCGGCCACCAACTCATGCCGTGATGGCGGAACATCGCGCCGAGGAACAACTGCACGTACAGAACGAAGATCGAGAGCAGCGTCAGCGTGAACAGGCTGGGGCGGCGCGTGTCCATTTGGACTTCGGGAACTTCTTCGATCCAGCGGCGTCCGGTGAAGAGGGCCACGGCCACTGCGGTGCAGAAGAAAGTTTGCGCGAGCGCAGCGTGGGCCGAGGAGACTAGCGGCGGCAGGTAATAGAGCACCGTAATGCCGCCGAGAATGCCTTGCACGATCACCATGAGGACTGCGGCCAGCATCAGGTAACGCAGCCAGCGCCGGCGGTCGGTGCGCCAGGTCCAGATGGCCAGGATGATGGTAAACAGACCCGCGCCCTGAGCGATCATGCGATGCGTATGTTCGAATTTCACGCCGCCGACAAGATGGGGGATTTTGTAAAGCGATCCGAAGGAAGTGGGCCAGTCGGGGACGGAGAGTCCCGCGTCATTGCTGGTCACCAGCGCTCCGGCGATGATGAGCAGGAACACCCAGCACGCGAGGAAGACAGCGAAGCGGTGGTGGGCGCGGTTGTACGGTGTGGCTAGGCCCTTCAGAAACGTACTCCTTGATTCATCGGCACGACTGAAGTCGTGCTTTCCGATTTCTGCAGTTCCGTGGCCGGCGGGACGCCGGCGCTACTTATATTCTAATAAAAAAGGGACGGACAAGGCGTCCGTCCCTACTGAGTCGTTATTGTTTGAACGTCTGGTCTACGGTCTTTGAGTCTTTCGCTGCTACCGTGACTTTCTGATCCTGCTCGCCCAGTTTTTCGTGAACGAAGGCGATAGTGTAGTCACCCGGCGGCAGGCCTTTGATTTCGTACTTGCCGTCTTTGTCGGTGACTGCGTAGAACGGGCTCTTGACCACGTTGATGTACATCTTCATCCACGGGTGCTGGTTGCAACGCACCGGCAGCATGATTTCTTCGCGAGCGAAATTCTTCTCGAGTGGAGCGGAAGAAGGCGGTTGCGATTCATTCCACTCGCGGTTCGAGGCCGGCGTGGGATGGATGTTGTGGGTAGTCATGTCGTCGTTCTTGATGTCGATGGTTTGTCCGGTCATGACGCCGAGGATGTGAGGATGATATTGGCATCCCTTCTGGTCAATAACCACGGTGTCTTTGGGGACGTCGAAAGTGCGGTCGCCGAGTCCGCCTTTCACGTAGACGAAGACGTTGGCAAGATCGCCCCCGCTGGCGACAATGGTCTCGGCCATGTTGTCACCTTTGCAGGCCGGGTCCTGGCTCATATCGATCTTGTTGGCCTTGGGAGCCGCGCCGTCGAGTTTCACCGTGCCGCTGACGGTGGCGACCGTCGCGGGATCAATGGGAGTGGCTGCGGGAGTGGTGGCCGGTTGCGCCGCCGGGGCCGCGTTTTCCGATTGCTCGGTGTTTTCTTTCTTACTGCACGCAACCGAGAGCAGAAGCGCGAACAGACAAAGTGCCGCGATGGAGAGTTTCCTGTAATTCATGATGTCGCCTTTCGTCTGGTTTTAGAGCTTTAAACAAAGTCTTAAACCGCATAGAGCGCCGAGGTTTCGCGGAGACGTGCAGATTCCTCGCTCCGCTCGGAATGACAATACTGTTTGTGTTCGGCGAACCCTTATTCTAGCGCGATCCTCCGAAGCCTGCTTGCGGTTTGGCGGCGGAGGCGTTTTTGTTCTTCGTCTTCGCCGGGGCGTCGTTCGCGGCGCGTCCCTTTCCCATGGCAGAGGCCACGCGGCGTTGTTCCTCCGGCGTCAGTTGGAAAATGTAATCCACCAACAATTTGGTGTGGTCTTTATCGTAGCCCTCAAAGCTGGGCGGAGTCGGGCCGGCAAAGACCCATTGGTTGTTCTGCTTTTTGAACAAGCCCGAGGGCATGGAGGTGCCAGGGCTGACGGCCTGCGGATCGATGATCCAGCGCTCGACCCAGTCGGGCTTCAGGCGTTGGCGAGCCAGCAGGAAGTTGGGCGCGGTGGCGAACTTATCGTGCGCCGGGTCTCCTGTGGCGTGGCACTTCAGGCATGGCGCGGCAGAGCTTGAGAAAAGGCTGCGCGCCATGTCGTTTTCTTTTGCCGTGAGCGTAGGGACTTCTTCCGGAATATAAGGCATCGGCTGCTGCGACAACGCCTGGAAGAAGCGCACCAGTTTGCGCAGTTCGTTGTCAGAGAACGAGAACGTCGGCATGCGCACGGCGAGATAAGGGCGCACGCCGTTGCGATTGGTGTCGGTGTCGCTCAACGACGGATTGCTCAGGAAGCGGCGCAGCCACTCGGGGTCGACGCGCGCGCCTTCGGTAAGAAGTTTGGGCGGCAACTGCTCGGGCGTGTCTTTGTACTTCTTCATGCCCATGAGGATGGTGGTTTGTCCGGGCACGAACTGGTGGCATCCCATGCAGTTGTATTTCTTGACCACCCACCAGCCTTCCTGAATGTCGTGACGATAGTCGCCGGGCTTGTATTGATAGCTGGCGGGCAGGGAAGACTCTTCGCTGCCTTGCAGGAAAGTGGAGAGCGCGCGAATCTGCTCTTTGTCCAGATGCACGTTGGGCATGCGAAGAGCTTCGGTTTCGCCCTTGATTTTGCCCTTGTCGTAAATCTCAGGCTCGGCGAGTTTGTGCTCGAAGAATCCTTTGTGGTCGTACCAAGGGCCTTTGGCCGGACCGTCGGGCAAGCGCGCGAGATCTTCCTGGTTGGTGATGGGTTCCTTCTCGCCGCGCTGCGAGTCTTCGGTGAAGAGCGCGAAATCGAGACGCTCGATGGGCTTCGAGCCTTCGAAGGTCAGTTCGGTGCCGATGCGGCCTTCGTCTTCCATGCCGGCGATTTCGTGGCATCCGGCGCAGCCATAGTGGCGCACCCATTTCTGTCCTTCGGCTTTGAGCGCGGGGTCGTCCATGAAAGAGGCGTTGGCGTAGGAAGAGGGATCCTGATGCTTTTGTGTCATCAGGAACGACGCGATGTCTTGCGCGTCTTCTTCGCTCAGTCGCAGGCTGGGCATGACGGTCATATTCTGCACTTGCAGTTCGTGTCCATCGTTGGGGCACTGGCTGTGCTGCAAGTCGAAGACGTAGGGAATGCCTTTCTTGGCGTAATCCTCGGGGCCGATGTCTTTCTTCTCGTATGGACAATAAGGACGCGTGCGCTGGCGCGCGTTGTGAATCCAGCGAACGAGATATTCGTAGTTGGCCTTCTCGCCCTCGCGGCTCAGGTTGGCGGCGAAGGTTCCGCCCTGTATCTGATCGCCTTCACCGATAGAGTGGCAGGCGAGGCATCCGCGAGTCTCGAAGAGTTCTTTGCCGTGCTCGGCGTTGCCGGCCTTCTGCGGCGGAAGCGGATCAGTGAACGCACTCTGCCAGATGAATGCCGAGATCGCCTGGATCTGGTGATCGGTCAGGCGGAAATTCGGCATCTTGGTCGTGGCGCGGAAGTCCGTAGGCTTCTTCAGCCAGACTGGGATCCAATTCTTGTTGAGCTTGAGGCGAACATCTTTGAGGTTAGGGCCAATCTTCTTTTCGTCCTGCAATAGGCTGTGGGAGTGGAAATCAAGCTGCTGGATATGGCCGTCCATCTTGCTGTTGGCGACGCGAAGCGCGATGGCGTCTTCGTTGAACTTGTTGGCTTCGTCGTTCGATTGAGCGGCGTCGGCCTGTTTGTTCAGGTCCGCGGCCTGCTTCACGTTGTCAGTCTTCTGCTGCTCGAGTTGCTTGATTTGCTGGCTGATGTTGTTCAGATCTTCGGGCTCTTTGTCGTATCCCTCATAGCGATGGCAGCCATTGCATCCGCGATTGCGGAAGAGATCTTTGCCCTCGGAGAGCACCCATCCTACTTCACCAGCGACGAGAAAGCGGTCGGCGGCGTGGCAGGTCTGGCATCCGGCTTCGGCGTTCTCTTTGGGGAAGAGCGGCCAGAGCCAGTGCTCGTAATTGCCGTGAGCCTTGACCATGCTGGTGGTGGCGCGTCCATTGCCCTGGTGGCAAGGAGTGCAGCCGAACTTGTCGGGATCGTGAATCTTCAGAAGCTCAGGCGAGGGATGGCTGACGAAAGCGCGGTCATATTCGTCGGGCTTCTTTTCTTTGTTGTCCTGGGCAAGGGCGGCGGATGTGATCTTCAGCGGCTCGCGCGTGCCCATGTGGCAGGATTCGCAGCGATCGACGATGTTGGCGTCGGCCACATTGATCTGAACGATCTTGGGCTCCCACTCGTTAGTCTTCTTCTTGAGTCCGTCGATCTGGGTGGGAGTCAGCGAGACGAGATGATCGGTTATGTATTGCGAAGCCTTGGTGCTGGCTTCGGTGCCGGGCTTGAGGAGTTCGCCGAGTTCAGCGCTGACCTTGGTGCGCTCGTCCTTGAGTTCGTTATATTTCTCTTCGAGCTGGCGGAAGTCATATTGCTCTTTGTGTCCGTTAGGATATTCGACCGTCCACTTTTCTTTTTTGTAGTCCTCCAGGTCTTGCTGCTTGCTCTTCTTGCCTGAGGCGCTATCGTCGGTTTCGATTTGGTAGGTCAACGCGTTGGCGTAAGCGCGCTTGTCGGTGAAGACATTTTGGACGGCGAGAATCTTGGCGCTAAGGTCGGTGATCTGTTTCTGGAGTTCGTCTTTACGAGGCTGCGCGGCTTTGGTCGCCTGTTCTGAGGCTTGCTCGAGTTGTTGGTAGTCAGAACTCTTGAGGATTTCATCAAGAGACATCTTCGACGTAGACGTCGTCTTGTTGAGGAAAGCAACGTACCGCTCTTTCCACGTTTCCTGAAAGGCTTTCCATGGACGCTGGCCCCAGAACTCGTCCTGCATTGCCCAGAACAGGGAAGCCATCAGCAGCACGAGCGCCACCACGTAGTGGAGAGCGTACGACTTGGTTACGATCGGATCTTGCTCGGGGACAGGTTGTTCAGGCACCAAATCCTCCACGGTCGTTGGTCATTGGTCGTTCGTCGTTGGCAAACCTTTGCGGAACTTCGCGTGATCATTCGTTGTTGGCCAACGACCAACGACGAACGACCAACGACTAAACGTTAAACCACGGTGTAATCCATACGTACTTGATGTGCCAAAGCAGGCGCAGCAGCATTTTGGCCGGCAGTGCGATCATGGTGATTAAGAAGAACATCATGATCGAATACTGCAACAGGCTCATCCGCTTGTAGTCTTTCGGGTTGTAACGGCGGAAGAACGCATGCACTGCTCCGCCACCGATGATGTAGAAACCCCCGACCACAATTGCGCCAAAGATGATTTTGCCGAGATTGCTCGTGATACCGAACAAATCGGGCAAATCGCGGTTCACTTCATAAATCAGGCGATTATGATCCCACGTCTGCCCTGGCCAGAACCACTGCCAACCAGGGCCACGTATAAACGTCCCGATGATGATCATCGCCACCCAAAGCACGATGAAGCCGAACAGGAAGGTGCCGATCGCGAACTTGCGTTGCCTCCAGGTGTAATAGCCACTTCCCAGCGGATTGGTGTCGATATAGGGAATGACCATCAAGCCGACGATGATCAACGTGGGCATGACTACGCCGGCGATCCAAGGATCGAAATAGACGAGCATCTCCTGCAATCCGAGGAAATACCACGGAGCTTTCGCAGGATTCATGGTCAGGTTGGGATTCGCTGGCTCTTCAAGCGGAGCGCTCAGCGTGATCGACCAGACCATGAGGATCAGGGTGACGATGATAGCGGCGAGAAATTCAATGCGCAGCAGGAACGGCCAGACGTGAACTTCCTTCGACCATCCGGGACGGAAGGGCCAGGTCTTGCGATGGTGCGTCTTGGCCATGGCGGGATTGGTCTCGAGCTCGCCGATGAGTTCGTCGTTGGCCTTGGCCTGTGTCCACGCCAGATAGATGTAGAAGATGAGCAGGGGGATGAGGCCGACGATCGGCACGTTGTCGGGCGTCGAAGCGATGTCCCAAAGTTGTCGCCAATCCATAAGTTCCTCGTAGCGCCGGCGTCCCGCCGGCAACGTGTGCTCACGAAAAGTTTCAGTGGCCGGCGAGATGCCGGCGCTATTTCTTCTCTTTCACTTCGGCTTCCAGCATGACCGGGGCAGGGCCGGAGATGCCGCCGTCTTTTCTTACTCGCCAGAAGTGCACAATCATGAAAATCGAAGCCACAATCGGAATGCCGATGCAGTGCCAGATGTAGGACCGTAGCAGGGCATTGGCGTCGACGATCGATCCGCCGAGCAACCCGAATCGCACATCGTTATATGGAGTCATGCCCAACATGCTGCCGAACGGACCTTCGTGTCCGAGCAGCGGCGTGGCGCGCGCCATGTTCGTTCCTACCGTCACAGCCCAGAATCCCAGTTGATCGTCGGGCAGCAGGTATCCGGTGAACGAGAGCAGCAAGGTCAAGCACCAGCAGGATGACGCCGACGTTCCAATTGAATTCGCGCGGCTTTTTATACGAGCCAGTGAGGAAGACGCGGAACATGTGCAGCCAGACGCCGATGACCATCAGGTGAGCGGCCCAGCGGTGCATGTTGCGTAGAAGTTTTCCGAAGGGAACGTCGTGCTCGAGATAAAGCACGTCGCGGAAGGCCTGCACCTTGGTCGGGTGGTAATAGAACATCAGCAGCACGCCGGTGAAGGTGAGGACGATGAAGAGGTAGAACGTGATTCCTCCCATCCCCCAGGTGTAGCTGTAACGCACGGCGTCGCGGTTGATTTTCGCGGGATGCAGATGGAGGAAGACATTCGACAGTACGCCCAGAGCGCGGTTGCGCGGCGTGTCGTCGTGCTTGTGGCGGAAGATGGAGGTGAAGACCTGGGTCTTAGTTGGATCTTTCAGACCCTCGATCTGCTCTTTGGCTTTCGCCGGCATGTCGGTCTTGAGGGATTGAACGTCTTCTTTGACGCCGGCCTTGACGCGTTCGAGAAGTCCGACGCGAACGCCATTGCCATTCCCGCTACCGTTGCCGCTGCCACCGTTCTTGTTTTCTTCTGCCATGGTTTCCCTCTTACCCGTAGCGCCGGCGTCCCGCCGGCAACGCAAAATTTCGTGTGGCCGGCGAGACGCCGGCGCTACTTCGTTATGCCCTCAGCCAGGCGCCGTCGGTGCCGTCGCCTTCGTTGAATTGGGTTGGCTGTCCTTTGGGCCATTGATAGAGTTTGGAGACGTCCACCAGAATCTGACCATCGGGAGCGATCTCGACCCGGGCCCGATCCATGGGGCGCGGGGCCGGTCCTTCGAAATTGATTCCTTCACTGTCGTATCCGCTACCGTGGCAGGGGCACTTGAATTTGTTTTCTGCCGGCTTCCAGTCGGGAGTGCAACCGAGATGCGTACACCGCGCGTAGATCACGAAGATGCGATCGGGCGTGCGGTCAACCCAGATGCGGTATTTCTGCTGGAACTTGGTGTCGACACCGAGACCGAAGTCGGAGGGATATCCGATTTTGAAGCTCGTGGCTGGCTCAAACAAAGTGCGCGGCAAGAAGAAACGGAAAAACGCCAGCAACCAGGCGGTGAGAAACGCTGCCACGATCGCCCACGAAAGGCGGCGGCGCGCGCGGTTGATGTCGCTGTCTTCGGGGCCGGTTGGAGGAACACCCCCCGCGGCTGCAGCTTTTGATGTGCCGACTGCGGGCGTGCCAACGTAACTGGTGGAAGTGCCGGTGCGCGCTACCGATGCAGCGGCCGACGGCGGAGCCTGGACTGCAGCGGCCGCGCGGGCTGCTACTGGTGCTGCGGCAGCAGGGGCTGCAGCTGCCGCCGGTGAGGCGGCAGGCGCTACCGGTTCGCCCAGCAACGCGGTGACCTCGACATCGTTGAGCGCAGGAAGATTGTTACGTTTACGGCGCGCCTGCTCGGCGGCGATGGAGGACTTGCTCCACTTCTTGCCGGCGTCGACCTGCTTCTGCACTTCAGCGCTGATCGCGCCCGAGGCCACGGCCACGGGCGCGGCGGCAGCGACTGGCGCAGCAGGTGCTGCGGGAGCAGCAGTCGCTGGGGCAGCTGCTGCAGGCGCGGCTGCTGCAGGCGCGGAGGCACCGTCTCCGGTTTCCCACGACATCTGGACGCCAGCCTTCAAGGCTTCGATATCCGCATCACTCAGCAGCGGAAGTCCTGAGCGCTTGCGATACGCCTGTTCAGCGGCGATGACTGAGTTGTTAAGTGCGTTGCGCGGCCACTTGGGTAGACGCCCGAGAACACCGGTTTCTGCCATTCCGTCCCAACCTCTTTTATGCGGTCCCTACCGTCAATCAGCTGCGACCAGGGAAACAGGACCGCGTGCTTGATTCACGCCCACGCCGAGAGCAGAAGCAACCAGCTCCGCCAGCGCGGCAATGAACATCGGAGAATCGTTCAATCCCGAAGTCATTTCAAACTTCTTGATGCCTAATTGTTTGGCTTCTTCACGTGCTTCGTGGTCAATCTCTCCGAGGGTCTCCACGTGATCGGAGACGAAAGAAATGGGCACGATGCATATTTCGCGAACTTTTGCCTGCGACAGGTCGCGCAGGGCGCGATGTAATGACGGCTGCAACCACTTGCTGGCGCCGACCTTGCTCTGGTAGCAGAGGCGGTGAGCGTTCGTCCATCCACCGTGGCGCATCAGCAGTTCTACGGTCTCTTCGATTTGATGCTGGTAAGGGTCGCCGCGCTCAATGATAGAGACGGGAACGCTGTGCGCGCTGAATACGATTTCGGGTTGTGCGGGATTGGCAAAGCGGCTTAAGGCTCCATCAATCTTCTCCACCAGCGCTTCCAGGTAGAGATCGTTCTTGTAGAAAGCGCCCACAGTGCGAACGGGAAGATCACCGTGATAGTGGCGATTCCACTCGTTCAGGCTGCTGCCCGTGGTGGTGCTGGAATAGTGCGGATAGAGCGGCAGGAGCACTACTTCATCACACTCCGCGGCTTGCAGTTGGGCGATAGCCTCAGCGGTGAAGGGATGCCAGTAGCGCATGGCGACGAAGCATCGGGCGTCGATGCCAGAGTCGTTGAGCCGCGACTGAAGCGCGCGCGCTTGCTGCTCGGTGAAGCGGCGGATGGGCGAGCCTCCGCCAATCACGGAATAATGGTGCTGAACTTTCCGGGAGCGCGTCGCGGAGATGAGCTTCGCGAGAGGTTTGCGGCCAATTCGGGCAAAAGGGAAATCAATGATATCCGGGTCGCAAAACAAATTGTAAAGAAAAGGCTCAATCGCTTCCAGCGTATCGGGTCCACCGAGCTGGAAGAGAACTATCCCTACTCGCCGGTTTGGAATCACCATCCCCCTGGTCCCCAGATTCGGGGGAATGTTACTGCAAAGAGAGAGCAGGGTCAATGCGCGATTGCGGAGCGCTGGTCAGAGATCGTGATTACGGCGATCAAATTTGATAATCGTGCTAAAAATCGACCACAGATGACGCGGAGAAATTTTTAGATACTGGACGCTTCCGCTGCCTTCACATCGGATCCGGATTGCATCGCTTCGATGACGGAGTCGGCGAATTGCGAAGTGCCCGCCTTGCCTCCAACGTCGCGCGTAAGCTTGTCACGATCACGATAGACCTTTTCGAGCGCGTTGCGGATTTTCGTGGCCGCTTCGTCCTCTCCCAGATGCCGGAGCATCAGCAATCCCGATCGAAGCACCGCCGTGGGATTCGCCAGATTCTTGCCGGCGATGTCTGGAGCCGATCCATGTACGGCTTCGAAAATGGCGCAATGATCGCCAAAATTGGCTCCAGGCACGAAGCCCAGGCCGCCGACGAACGCGGCACACAGATCGGAGAGAATGTCTCCGTACAGGTTTTCCATGAGCAGCATGTCGTATTGGTACGGATTCATGACCAGCTGCATGCAGGTATTGTCGACAATGTGCTCGCCGTAGGTGATCTCGGGATATTCCTTGGAGATGTTGCGCGAGCAGCGGATGAAGAGTCCGTCAGACATCTTCATGATGTTGGCTTTATGGATGGCGTGTATCTTCTTGCGCTTGTTCTTGCGCGCGTATTCGAAGGCAAAGCGCGCAATGCGGGTCGAGGCTTTTTCCGTGATGATCTTCAGGCTCTCAACCACGCCGGGAACGACTTCGTGCTCGATACCGGAGTAGAGGCCCTCGGTATTCTCGCGAATGATGATGAGATCAACGTCGGGATAACGCGTAGGGATGTGAGGCAAATTGCGGATTGGCCGGAAGTTCGCGTAGAGCTCGAACATCTTCCGCAGTTCCACGTTGATGCTGGCAAAGCCGCCGCCGATGGGCGTAGTTACCGGTCCCTTAAGGGCAACGCGGGTGCGCTCAATCGATTCGATCAGTTCTTTAGGAATGTATTCGTGATATTTGTCGTAGGCTTCGGCGCCCGCCGAGAAGCTCTCCCACTCGAACTTCACGCCCGTAGCTTCCAGCACACGCACAGCGGCATCGGTAACTTCAGGACCGATGCCGTCGCCGGGAATCAGAGTTACTTTATGAGACATAATTTATTGAGTCATTGAATCATTGAGGCATTAAGTCATTGAGTCATTGAAAACTAGCCTTCGAGGTCCTCAACGACGCGCCAAAGATCGCCAGGAGTTCATTGGCTTCCTTGAGCAAGTCTTCAGTTCGCTCGGCTCGAACAATTCCTGTTTCGCTCATCAGTTCCAGCCAGAATACGGTTTCGTCCGCTTCTTCAACCACGATGCCGAGCTTCGCAATGAATTCGGCCTTCGATCTAACCCGACATACGGCGCGATAGTTTGCGGCAACCGATGTCCCGATCGCAGCAGCTGCTTTCCCTAAGGTCTGTGCGTCTGGCGAATGCGGCAATGACCGAAACCCTTGAACAATTCGAATGGCAAAAGCTCTTCGTTCGTTTCCTGAGCTCATCGGCTTTCGCCAGGGAATTCATGACTTTCGATCTTCAATGCCTCAATGATTCAATGTCTCAATGATTCAATTCTTCTTCGCTTTCGGGTCCGGTTCCTTGGTTTTGAGCAGATCTTTCAGCTCCGACATGAACTCTTGCACATCTTTGAAGTCGAGGTAGACAGAGGCGAAGCGGACGTAAGCGACCTTGTCGTAACGGCGCAGGCGGTTCATGATTAGCTCGCCCAATTCGCTGGTTTTGCGCTCGCGCTCCGGAGACTCGATGATGAAGCTTTCGGCTTCGTTGACGATCTGCTCCAGTTTGCCGATGGGAACGGGGCGCTTTTCGCAGGCGCGCAGCAGTCCGTTCAGCACTTTCTGGCGATCAAATTTCTCCCGGCGGCCATCTTTTTTGACCACCATGTAGGGAATTTCATCGATCCGTTCATAGGTGGTGAAGCGCTTCTCGCACTTCAAACACTCGCGGCGTCGGCGGATGGAGTCGGCTTCCTTGCTCTCGCGCGAATCCACGACTTTGTCGTTCTCAAATCCACAAAAAGGACACTTCATGGCGCTTGGATGAGCTATTCAATTGTAACAGGGGACGGCGAACTGCTCGTTGATCGACGAAACCAGGGTTGTAATCAGTGTGAGGAGGGTGTCGATGGCGCAACCGCTTCTTCTTCGCGCTGGGTTTCCGCGACGAGCTTACGAAATGAGAGGCGGTCGAGATGAGCCAAGATCAGCCCTAGCGGAATGACGGCTACAAACGTCACCAGCCACAGCATGATTCCGCAACTCGCGGCCAGTTCGTTGGGGACATCGAAAACGTGTTTGAGCGTCGAGATGGTTGCGAGTTGCGAGCCCCCGCCGACGCCGGGCAGTTGGATAAGCGATCCCACCATGCTCGAGCCCATCAGCAGAAGCACCTGCGAAACCTGGATCTGCAACGATTCCACGCCGTAGGAGTGAGTGACCTCCTGGTAGGCGAGGGCGATCAGGTACCACATCAGCACGGAAACCACGATGAGTTGCAGCAGTTCCCACGGACCGTGGATGGTGTTCAATCCGCCGCGAAATTCGCGGATGCGGAGCGCGATTCGGTGCCCCAGATTCGAAGCGAGATGCGAGAAACGCTGCTCGACCCAATCGGCGATGGCTTCACCCTTCCTGCTGATTGCCCAGGCGACCAACGACAGGCCGATGACCAGCGCGGTAAGGATGAGTCCGCCCTCGCGAAATTTTGTGTAGTAAACCAGCTCCTTTGGTCCCGACGCAAAAAAGATGACGCCAATCAAGAGCCCGGTGAAGGCGCCGATATCGAAGATGCGCTCGACGGCCCAGACTGCCAGCTGCGAGGAGAAGGTCAGTTCTTCTTTGCGGGCAATCAGGTAGGGTCGGATCAGTTCGCCAGGGCGGCCGAGAAGGGCGAGGCCGGTGAATCCAATGATGGTGGGCGCAACCAGGCGGAGCGTCGAAGCCTGGGGACGCACCGGGCGCAGGAAAATCTTCCAGCGTAGGGCGCGCATCAGGTAGGCGGCGTAAATCAGCAGAATGCCGTGCAGGATGTGGAACTTGTTGACCTGGTCAGTCTGAGTCCAGAAAGTGGCCCAATCGAAATCGCGCCAGGTTCGGAACTGAAAATAGATTAAGGCCGCCAGGACTACCGCAACGACCGAATAAATGGTGATCTGCTTTTTGTTCATGGACCCCAAGACTGCAATCGACCTAACCCGGTCAAGCGTGGCGCAGGGAAAGTGCTCCTGCCAAGGTAAATGACATAGCAGAATGGGTCAACGGATAGAACACTCTAGAGGTGTTGAGAGAAGGACCTACTGCGAAGGGGTCGGAGAAGTTGGCGCCACGGCGGCCTGCTTGATCGGAGCCGGTTTCGCTTTCGCGACTGTCTTTTTCTGACTGGCTTTGGCGGCGGCTACGGCGGCTTTGCGCTCCGCTAGTTTCTTATTGTTGAAGTCACGAACAATCCTGGCGACATAGGCGCGAGTTTCGTAATAGGGTGGAACTCCGTGATACTTGTCGACGCGCTGCGGTCCGGCGTTGTAGGCGGCTAGCGCCTTCACCATGTCGTAGTTGTAGCGTTCCAGTAGTTCCTGAAGATATTTGGTGCCGCCCTGCACGTTGGCATTGGGGTCGAAGCTGTTGGTGACGCCCAGTTCGGTGGCCGTCTTGGGCATCAGTTGCATCAGGCCGCGGGCCCCTTTGGGAGAGACGGCGTGCGCGTTGAAGTTGCTTTCCGCGTGGATGACACTATTGATCAGGTCGGGATCGATGTTGGTTGTGTCACTCGCCGAGTTGACAACTTCGTTCAAGCTCTTCGGAGCAGGCGCCGGAGTCGGTGTTTGCGCGACCGGGGCGGGCGGCGGAGGATCAGGGGTCAGGTCTTTCTCGAAGTGATCGATCTGCGCGGTCGGGATGTCGACGTAACTGTTGGCAGCGCTCGATGTGTAAAGCCGCGTCAGGGAGCCTAGAACTTCGCGCCGCTCATGGCGAATGGTGAATCCGTTCTGCAAAACAGCGACATCCGCCGCCATTGCGGGTAAGGCCGCGGCCAGCAGGATCAGCGCGAATTTGAGGAAACCCTTCACGTAAGACTCTAATATCGCCGGCGCTACTCTTCCACCCCTAGAACCTGTTCGATGGCCGCAGCCACCCCATTTTCGGCATTCGAGCGGGTTACCGGCCACCCGTGGCCCCGTAACTCTTCAGATGCATTCCCCATGATAAACGGCAGGCCTGCGAAGGCAAGCATTTCTATGTCATTGTAGTTATCACCGATGGCCATGACCTGCTCGCGGGGGATGCCGCGGTATTTTGCCCAGCGTTCAAGGGCGTGGCCCTTGGAGCATCCCTGATTCAGCACATCAACAATCGACAAGTCGCGGACCGGGTATTCGGTGCGCAGTACTGTGATGTTCTTGGCGGTGCTTCCCGCAGCCAGACGGTCCAATGCCTCGTGCATTCGCCCAATAGACCCGCAGAACATGGCCTGGACGGGGTCGGTGGTGACGGATTTTTCGATGGGGATGACGAAATCGATATAGGCGAGGTTCTTCTCAAGCCAGCGCTGGATGCTGACATTCAACTCGTTCATATGCTCTAGAACGATCGCGCCTTTCGATTCGATATCGAAGGTCAGCACCGTGTTGCCGCGAAAGTTCCTCATCTCTCCGCACAAAGTCAGGCAAGTCGAGGCCGGAAGCAGGTCGCGATGGAAGGTTTCTCCACTCAGCGATCGAGTGACGGCGCCGTTGGAACTGATCAGCCACAGGTCGAAGCCGAACTGCTGGGCGATGGGGAGCGCGAAAGTGTGACGGCGCCCGGTGACCAGGACCACCTCGACGCCCTCTCGATTCAAGCGGCGCAGCGCGGCCATGTCGACCGCCGAGATCTCGAATTGCGGGTTCAGCAGGGTGCCATCGATGTCGATGGCGAGAAGGCGGATGGGAGGCTTTGTCACAGGCGATTTTAACATCGCAGGCCCGGCGGGGCCTTCGCGGGCATAGGGAAAGGCAAACCTTTACCACAGAGATCGCGGAGAACCGCCAGGGATCTCGTCGAGAGCCGCATGTTATAGTGCGCTCAACCCATGGGAGCACTTCTCTTACCTGCTTTATCCTTGGGGAATTATTCTCCAGGTGCTGGCGGTGGTTCATTTCATTCGCCGGCGCCCAGATGGCTATTGGCTGTTGGTCATTCTCTTTCTGGGGCCACTCGGCGCGATCGTTTACATCTTCGTTGAAGTACTTCCCGACGCGGGCTTGCTGAAGCAATCGTTCAAGGTCTTCCCTCGTCGCAAACGAATCCACGAACTGGAAGCGGCGGTGCTCGACAATCCTTCGGCGGGAAACTACGAGGAGTTGGGCGAACTTTATTCCGAGGAAGGTCAGTGGGCGCGAGCCAAGCAGTGTTACGACAAGTCGATCTCAGCGCGTACTGATTCTCCCGACCCGTTTTATCGAAGAGGAATTGCGGAGTTGGAGTTAGGTGATTTTTCTGCCGGTTTGGTGGATCTCGAGCGGGTAGTCTCCAAAGATCCGCAATACGATTTTCATCGGGCCATTGGTTTACTTGCCCATGCCTATGCCAACAGCGGCCAGCCTGAGAAAGCCGAGGCGTCGTTTCAGCAGGCGGTGAAGATATCGACGCTTTCTGAGACGTATTATAACTACGCAACGTTCCTCGCGTCGCAAGGGCGTAACCAAGAGGCCGCCGATTGGGCGATGAAAATCTTGGCGAAAAAGCCCACCATGCCGGGATACTTGCGCCGGCGCGAGAGACCCTGGTTCCGGAAAGTGAATGCGCTGTTAAAGCGGCTGCCGGGATAGCCGGTCGCCGCACCCACCCGTTGTACAGACGCAGCTTTGCCGCGTCTCGGCGCTGTCACGCATTTCCATGCGCGGTGCTAAACTTTCCTCGTGGCTCGCATCTCTTATCTCGAGTGCACCAAATGTGGTGCACAGCTTCCTGCGGACCGCCCGCAAACGGTTTGCCCGAAAGACGGCGGCGTGCTTTATGTGCGCTATGACCTCCAAGAGTTAAAGAAAAACTTTAGGCCAGCTGCGTTCGCAGGACGCGCTCCCACCATGTGGCGTTACGCGGAAGTTTTGCCTGAGGCCGAGCCGGTTTCCCTCGGCGAAGGCTTTACCCCCATGTTGCCCAGCCGCGAATATCCGCACGTCTACATCAAGGATGAGGGACTGAATCCGACAGGGTCGTTTAAGGCTCGCGGTATGTCAGCGGCCGTGACCATGGCGAGAGCTTACGGATTGAAGAAACTGGCGGCACCTTCGGCAGGGAATGCGGCCAGTGCGCTGGCGGCATATTCGGCGGCGGCCGGAATCGAAGCGCACATCTTCATGCCCAAAGATGTGCCTCTCGCGAATCGTGTCGAGTGCGAAAGCTACGGCGCGCACGTGACCTTGGTGAACGGACTGATCAGCGACTGCGCACGCATGGTGGCGGAGAACAAAGAAAAGGAAGGATGGTTCGATGTCTCGACGTTGAAAGAACCGTTTCGGGTCGAAGGCAAGAAGACCATGGGCTACGAAATCGCCGAGCAGTTGGGATGGGAATTACCCCAGGGCATCATTTATCCCACGGGCGGCGGCGTCGGTTTGCTTGGCATGTGGAAGGCCTTCGATGAAATGGAGGCGCTGGGTTGGATTGGTCCAGAGCGTCCTCAGATGGTGGCCGTGCAATCATCCGGTTGCGCCCCAATCTCTAAAGCATGGGATGAAGGCAAACAAACCTCGGAATTCTGGCAGAATGCGGCGACGCTGGCGGCTGGCTTGCGCGTCCCCAAGGCCTATGGAGACTACTTGATTCTCGACATCCTTAATAAGAGCGGCGGCGTGGCATTGTCGGTGACAGACGAAGAGATCATGGACGCCTTCCGGCACTGGGCGAAAGTCGAAGGGATATTCGCCGCGCCCGAAGGGGCGGCATCGCTGGCGGCATATCGCAAGCTGCGCGAGCGCGGATTCTTCGAAGCCGACGATTCGGTTGTGCTTTTCAACACCGGATCAGGACTGAAGTATCTCGACGTGATCGACGCGCAGAAAGAGCGCGAGCGGCCTCAGCCTGCAGGACGAGCGATTGGCGGGATCATCGGACCGTACTAAACCTCGCGTCAGACTTCGGACCTCGGACTTCAGCAAGAAAACACCGATGACAGAGCATCTTTATTATTCCGATTCGTTTCTTTATGAGTTCGACGCCAAAGTTTTGGATTCGGTAACCGCCCCCGGTTCGCGTCCAGCGGTGGTTCTGGATCGCAGCGCGTTTTATCCCACCAGCGGCGGACAGGTATTCGATACGGGATGGATTGTTGCGGACGGCACGCCCAAGTTGCGTGTCACGGAAGTGTTGGAGCACGACGATGGCACGATTCTTCATCTGCTGGAGGCTCCAGCGTCGCTCACCAAGGGAATACGTGTCCGCGGCATGATCGATGCCGAACGGCGGCGCGACCACATGCAGCAGCATTCCGGCCAGCACGTTTTGTCGGCTGCCTTCATAAAACTGTTCGATATTCCTACGGTCTCATTTCATATGGGCGCGGACGCCTGCTCGATCGATCTCGATAGCAAAACGTTATCTTCGCAGCAGGTGGAAGCGGCCGAGGCTCTGGCGAACGAAGTGGTCACGGAGAACCGTCCTGTCGAAATGCGCTACGTGACGCAGGAGGAGGCGCGCGGGCTGGGCTTGCGCAAGTTGCCTCCGGCCGAGCGCGACCGGTTGCGCTTGATCGACATTCGTGATTTCGATTTGAGCGCCTGCGGCGGCACGCATGTGGCCGGCACCGCGCAAATTGGCGCGATCCTGCTGCGCAAGACGGAAAAAGTCAGGCAGGGTTATCGGGTGGAATTCGTCTGCGGAAAGCGCGCCGTAACGACGGCGCGGCGCGATTACACCACGCTCGCGGAAGCGGCTGAATTGCTGTCGAGTCAACTCTCAGAAGTTCCGCAGCAGGTGCGGAAGATTCAAGAGGACTTGCGGACTTCGCGAAAGTCGAGCGAGCACTTGCTGGCCGAGATTGCGGAACTTAGCGCCAGCCGCTGGCTTGGGGAGACTCCGGAGACAGCGGGACGTAAAGTCGTGATCCAGCGATTTGCCGATCGCGATCTGACATTCATCAAGCTGCTGGCACAAAAGCTGACGCGGCTAAATCCGAACGTCATTGCGTTGCTGGCCTCGACACTCAGGACAGCCGGCACTCGTGTTTTCCTGTTCCGCAGGATTGCCCTTCGATATGAATGCGTTGATGAAAGAGGCTCTCGAGAAACTGGGTGGGCGCGGCGGGGGAACGAAAGATATGGCGCAGGGCGGTCCGCAGAAGGTCGAAGCGATTGATGCGGTGTTGAATGAATTGGGAGACCGCCTGCGGGCGTCGTAAACCCCGTTCGAGTTATTGGCTGTTCGGGGCCTTCGACTTCGCCGGAAGTCGCTTCGCTCCGTCGCGATGACAATCCAGGAAGCTAGCGAGTTCTTCCGTCCGAGGGATCGGCGCTGGTCGCGGTATTCACGTCCACATACATGTGCTCAGAGCGGGGGAAGCCGGGGGCGTAGCAGCTTCCGTCACGATCGTAGTTAGCGGAGCATCCGCGCGCGACGTCGGGACGCTTTGGCGATTGCGCAAACTGCCACACTCCAGTAAAGCGCAGTCCGCTGTCAGTTGGTAATGGCGGTTTCCCAAACGCGCATCCCGGGGAGGGAGGGCAGGCATCATTCGTGACCCAGTACGTCACATCGCGGTTGTCGTTGATGCCACGAATGTCTTCGGCGGCGATAACGCTGGTCCCGCTGTCTTCTTTTGCCGCGATGCCAGAGCAATAGACGCCTGCGCGAAATTCACTGGTGGTGACGCCGTCCACCCACGCCTGGATGTAGGCGCGCTGCTCGGACAGCATGCGTCCCCCTTGTTCCTGATCGAGAAAAATAACGGTGTACCTGGGGAAGCCTTCCTGTTTCGCGGCCGCTACAGCTGCGGCGGCATCTTTTCGGCCCAGGACCGCGGCATCGGGAACTTTTTTCAATTCGCCGTAGAGGCGACCGTTAAAGATCACGAGGAATCCGAAGCCAGCGCCTTCTACCGTTTTGCGCTTGCCCTTCCAACTGTTCGCGTGCGCTCCCGGCGGATTATTGAGCCAATATCCGGTGTAGGAAAAAGTCTTTCGCAGCGTCGGAAGAGCCGCGTCCCCCGGATATTCGTTGCGATCGAATCCGAGGTAGGTGGTCTTGGCGGGCGAGGCTTGCTCCCAGGCGAGCGGTGCGAACAGGGCTAATAGAAGTATGCTGATTGCGATCCGGCGCATGCCTAAGAGCATACCCGAAGCGGCCTCGCGAGGTTCATGCTACATTTTGACCAATGGAACAGCGACTCATCCTGATAAACCTGCTGATCAAGCTGGGCGTCGCTGCCGCCGTGGCCAGCACCCTGGTTCGCTCGGTCGAGTTCAAGTCGCTGCTCTTTCGCGAGGAGCGCTCGCTGAAGCAGCAGATTTATCTGGTGCTGTGGATCGGGATTCCGCTGGCGGTCGCGGTGTGGTTTCGCATCATTCAAAAAAGCTTTGCCGCTGGCGACCTGTCGTTCGAAACGACCGTCCTGCTGGGTGTGATTGCCGGACGCTTCGCCGGAATGTCCACCGGGGTGCTGCTTGCGATTCCCGCGGTATTGCACGGAGAATGGGCGACGCTGCCTTTCAACGTGCTCTGCGGATTTATTGCTGGTCAGTTACGCATTCTGGCTCCGGATCGCGACGATATCTGGTCATTCTCGCCGTTCATCGATCTCAGCATCTACCGAATGATTCGCCGTAATCTGCCAACGCCGCGCTTGTTCGATTGGCAGGTGATGTTTTTTGCCACCATCGTGGGACTGCGGCTGGTGCAGACGGAGATGTCACGCTTCCTGCCTCGAGCCACCTTTAGCATGGAGAGCCCCACCTGGTGGGTGGAAGCGCTGATCTACGCGACCTCGATTGTGGTGATTGGCACCGAACTGAAGATATTCAACAGCGTGCGTATTCAGATCAAGTTGGAGGAGCAGGAGCGCCTGCTGCTTCATGCCCGCATGGAAGCGCTGCAAAACCAGATCAATCCGCACTTCCTCTTTAATACGTTGAACTCGGTCTCGTCGCTCGTGCGTTTCGATCCCGACACCGCTCGGGAACTCATTATCAAGCTGGCGACCATTCTGCGGCGGTTGCTGAGCAGTACCGATGCATTCGTCCCACTACGCGAAGAGATGGAATTCATCGACAACTATCTCGACATTGAGGTCGTCCGCTTCGGACAGGACAAGCTGCACGTGGTGAAGGAACTGGACCCGGCCTCGCTCGATGTCATGATTCCTGCCATGCTGCTGCAGCCCCTGGTGGAGAACTCCATCAAGCACGGGCTTTCGTCGAAGATCGACGGCGGCAGCATTACCTTGCGCAGCCGTATCACCGATACTAAGGTCATTGTCGAAGTCGAAGACGATGGCATCGGCATGGGAGCAGCACAACTTCTTGAGCGGCCCACAGGCCTCGGCGGTACTGGTATTGGAATGGCAAACGTTGCAGAGCGGTTGAAAGTGCTCTATGGAGACACGGCGCGCATGACGATCGACAGCCGCGAAGGGAAGGGAACGCTGGTACGTTTGCGCATGCCAATTCTGGAAACTGCGGGATCGATTCCCGCCGCGCTTTATGAAGAGCGCTCGAGCACGCGGCGGTAGAAATCCTCATATTGCGGAATGATTCGCGTCGTGCAGAAACGCGATTGCGCCGATGCTCTCGCAGCTTTCGCCATGTTCTGCAGCCGTACCGAGTCGCCTAACAAATCAATCGCGTATCCAGCCATCGTGTCGATATCGCCGACATTGGCAAGAAATCCGCTCTTGCCATCCTCGATTACTTCCGGCACGCCGCCGACGCGAGTGGCGATGGGTACCACTTCGCAAGCCATCCCTTCGAGAGCCGCAAGTCCAAACGACTCCAGTTCACTTGGCATGACCATCACATCGGCGACTGCAAGCTTCTCGTGAATCTCGTCCTGCTTGCCGAGAAAAAGCACGTCGTCGTGAATGCCCTTCTGCACCGCCAGCCATTCGGCGCGCGAACGGTCAGGGCCGTCGCCGATCAACAGCAGCTTGGAAGGAATTTTCTTGCGGACTCTATCGAAGATCTCAATCACGTCGGTGATGCGCTTGACCGGACGGAAATTTGAAAGGTGCACCAAAATGCGCTCATCTTTCTTGGCATACTCAAGCCGGCGCTCCGCGGCGCCTTTATCGCGGCAATAGGTGTCGCAGTTTACGAAGTTGTAAATCACCTGGATCTCATTACTCACATCAAACTCGCGCACGGTACGGGCGCGCAAATACTCCGAGATCGCGGTTACGCCGTCGCTCTCTTCAATCGAAAAACGAGTGATGGGTAGATAAGAGCGATCGAGTCCTACCAACGTGATGTCGGTTCCGTGCAGAGTGGTCACAAAAGGCAGGCGCTTGCCGCGAGGTTTAGCCGCCAACATTTGCCGGGCAAGCAGGGCGCTTACCGAGTGTGGAATCGCATAGTGCACGTGCAGTAAATCCAGATCGTAGAGCTCGGAAACTTCCGCCATGCGCGTCGCCAGCGCCAGATCGTAGGGAGGGTAATCGAACAGCGGGTAACGGGAAACCTCCACCTCGTGATAGTGGATGTTGGAATGCGGCTTCAGGCGGATGGGCTGCGCATAAGAGATGAAATGAATCTCGTGTCCCCGCTCTGCCAGTTCCAGCCCCAGTTCGGTAGCCACCACGCCGCTGCCGCCGTAGGTGGGGTAACACGTGATCCCGATCTTCATTCCGAGCGCGCCTCCGTCAAGACGATACAGCCTCTCCCATTCGATGGGAATGAAAGGCCCGCGATTCAGATTTTGAAGGGATTACGAGACCTTGGGGCCCAGACCCGTTAGGCCCGCAGCCGACTTCTCAATCATGCTTTGCAGGTGATTCTGACTGCTTTCATCGAGGCCGATAAACTCAATGCCCATGCCCACACCGGGATCGCTGGCCCTGACCACAGAGGTTGTGCTGACCTTCTCAGACTCGATCCAGAAGGTGACAGTCAATGGTGTGCCTAGTGCAGCGGGGAGCAAAGTCTCTACATAACATCCGCGGCCGTTCATGTCAGTCGCGTTCGTTTGCATGTGCACGCCGCGCTCGCCGCGCAGCTCCAGCGGAACCCGAATTTTGTGGCGGGTAAACTTGCGCTTGTTGGACGGGGTCGAAGGAGTGCTCGGCGAAGGTGGCGGAGCCGCCTCGAGTTCGCGACGCCAGGGACAGGGCTGGCCGTCGAGCAGTTGCACCCCTGCCTGGATCTTCTGCACGGCGCCCGCGTCGATCACCCAGATCACCTTAAATCTGGCTTTCCTGTCTTCATACTGCACGCCGACGGTGTCTCCGGGAGCTAGTTGCTGATCAAGGCCCGAGAGCATGGCGCCTTCGCTGCTGATATTTCGCGCCTCGGCGTTTTGAAAGAATGGACGGCCATCTTTGCCCATGCCCCAAACCCGCACCGGGAGATTGGTCTTTAGACGCGGTTCAGGACCTTGTGACATAGATTCGAGAATGACCCTTGGCCGTAATCAACGTTCCTAGATGATACGCTGCACCTTCCACTAAAGCGGATTACTAACGTGGACCGTGGTAACGCGAGTAATGCTCCAGCGTACCTGATACAGCTACATACGAACCGAGGATGGGGACAGCTGCTGGTACGAAATCAGTGCAACTCCCTGTTGAGTGAGCGCTTCTCGCGTTGCCGCGGAAGTGAGCACCCGCAGTTCGAGCTCCCGCGATTCGCGCAAGCGCGTTCGCACATTCTGAAGTTGCTCGTCATTGTATCCGGGATGGCACACCAGCTCCCACGTGCCCTCGGAAAGATTCTTAAGTAGGAATTCGAGGAAGCGCTGGCCAAGCGAGCCTGTGGCAACAATTCCTACGGTGCCGTCCGGCGTATGCATGCCGGCCTCAGCAACCGCTTCGCGAAACTTTCCAGCAAGATTGCGCAGCGCGCGAACCTCAAACCAGCGTTTCCAAGTGTCGGGGTACTCTAACAGATGAGCGAGTTTGACGGTTTCAAAAGGATTGCGGATGGCAGGAACTCCGCACGCCCTCGCCGCATTGAGCACCGCCCGCAACACTGGCGGGAACATGTGCGTGTGCTTGTGACTGTCGAGGTGAGAAACAGTGATACCCGCAGATTGAAGAGTACGGATTTGAGCCAGGACTTCGGTCCCAATCTGCTCTGCATCGAGTTTCCCCTGGAAGGCGAGCCGCGCAAACGTTGTGAGCGAGTCGTGAAACTTTCCATCGGATCGCAGCAGCGACGGAACCTGCTTTGGATCACTGACAGGAGATCCATCGACCAGCACGACGTGACACCCCACGCTCAGATCTGGCGCTGATTTCGAAAGCGCGACCGCTTCAGAAAACGCGGAAGAGTTTGCCATCAGGGTCGCCGATGTCACGATGCCCTGGTTGTGAGCTTCGAGAATGGCGCGATTCACACCCGAAGTGAGTCCGAAATCATCGGCATTGACAATCAGACGATGCACGAAGCCATTGTAGTAGCCAAGAGCCTAAAGCCCGAAGCTGAGAGCCGAGTTCAAGTTTGACCGTAATTTCAAGCGTCGCGTATACTGCAAGAGTTCTTCTCGTGTGGATGCCCCTCATCTTTCGCGAGACTCCCACGGTGGTCACGGGAGCGAGGGGCGGTTAGCTCAGCTGGTTAGAGCGCCTGCCTTACAAGCAGGAGGTCGCAGGTTCGAGTCCTGCACTGCCCACCAGTTTGGCATTCCGGCTTACAACCGGGGACGTAGTTCAGTTGGTTAGAACGCTGCCCTGTCACGGCAGAGGCCGCGGGTTCGAGTCCCGTCGTCCCCGCCATTCTTTTCAAAATGGCTTACAACTCGGCACTTTTGGATCTGTGCATTTAGGGTGCACCCGCTTCCTCACCCTTCCCGGTCAGCATGTGTACGGGAAGAATGGCCTCGACCAGTCTCGCCTGGGCGTTGCGCTTGGTGTTCGATGCCGCCTTTTGAGCGTAATGCGGATTTGCGACAGTTGAAGACTGTCTACCGAATGGCGGTTCCGATAACTTCCGGTTAGCCGACGATCCGGACAGAATCGTCGCACTTGGCTGTAAATAGGGGCATCCTTACGCATCCTTGGGGGAAGAAGAGTCGGACTTCAGAGTTCCGACAAGTCTTTCGATGCGGGAGCGTAGCGACGCAGAAGTGTAATGGAAACTACCAGTACAAGGATCACCAGACCCAACAAACCCAAGTTCAATCATCGAAGAGTGGAAAATGGCGCTTGAGCATTCCGGTCGCCCATGCACCTTCTTTCATGACGATTAATACCCACCCGTTGGAGGACGCCGGTCGATCCCCAGCTGCTTCAACTTCGATTGCAGTGTGGTCCGCTTCAGTCCCAGCCGTGCCGCAGCACCTCTCGGCCCGCCAAGCTGACCGTTGCTTTCCAGCAGCACCCGCAGGATGAGTTCGCGTTCCGCTGTTTCCAAGGTTTCGCTCATGGCACCCCTCGGAGGGGGCGTCAACTCGCTCAGCGGCGACACCAGCACGGAACCGTTCGTGAGAATCACAGAGCGCTCGACGAAATTTTCCAGTTCCCGCACGTTCCCCGGCCACCCCCACTGCATCAGCGCCTCAATCGTTTTCTTGGGAATACTCGTGATCTTCCTGTCCATCCGCTTGGCGAACTTCTTCACGAAATGTTCGACGAGCAGACGGACGTCTTCGCGCCGTTCGCGCAGCGGCGGCACGCGCACGGGAAAAACGTGCAGGCGGTAATACAGATCTCTGCGAAACTCGCCTTTCCTGACGCTCTCCTCCAAGTCGCGGTTGGTCGCGGCGATTAACCGGAAATCCACTTTCAACGTCTGCGTTCCACCCAGGCGCTCGAACTCTTGATCCTGCAAAACGCGCAGCAGCTTCGGCTGCAGGGCCAGCGGAATCTCGCCAATCTCGTCCAAAAACAGCGTTCCCTTGTCGGCCAACTCTAGGCGGCCAAGCTTCTTGCTGACCGCTCCGGTGAAGGCGCCTTTCTCGTACCCGAACAATTCGCTTTCCAGCAGTCCGGACGGAATCGCGGCGCAGTTCATCTTGATAAACCCGTTGCCCGCGCGCTGGCTTAGGCGGTGCACCGCGCGTGCTACCAGTTCTTTTCCCGTTCCCGTCTCGCCCAGCAGGAGCACGGTCGCGTCGCTGGCTGCCACCTTCCCGACGAGCTCCATCACGTTTTTAATTGCCGTGCTCTGCCCGACGATCTCATGGAAGCCGAGCTCGGTCTCGATTTGCTGCTCCAGGTAGAGTTTCTCTTCCGCCAGTTTCTCCTTCGCCAGCCGCAACTCCTCCACGACCTCTCGAAGGCTGGCCTCGGCCTGCTTGCGATCTGATATGTCGAGGAAAGTAACCACCGCACCGACGAGTTCGCCGGTCTTACACATTGGATAAGACCAATACTCGGCCTGGAAACTCGTTCCATCGGCGCGCCACAGCACTTCATGGGTGACGTGACTGGCCCTGCCTTCGCGGACCGCTACATAGATTTCGCAATCTTGTTTCGGATATGTGCTCCCATCCGCCCGCGTGTGATGCATGAGGTCATGCATGTTCTTTCCGAGCAGGTCTTTGGGAGCCCCGTAGCCAAGTAGACGTAGGCATGCAGGGTTACAGAATGTGCAATCTCCCTCTAAGTCGAGGCCATAAATCGCTTCTGCGGTCGAGTTCAACAGCAACAGGTATTTTTCCTCACTGTCCTGAAGTGAGTGTTCAGTTTTTTTCAGATCGGTAATATCCACTCCTATGCCAAGCATGTGAGTGGACCCATTACGAACCATCACGCCGTGCGCATCGACCCAGCACGTAGTTCCGTTCGGCCACACAAGTCGATACTGCTGTGCGTACTCGGCTCCGCCCGCGATCACCTTTCGGATCGCATCTTCCACTCTAGACCGGTCTTCCGGGTGAATCCTTGTAACAGCATCTTCAACCCGACCGGAAAATGTATCCCGCGTGTATCCGAACTGGCGGTAGGTCTCGTCCGACCAGATCACCATGTTGGCCACTGCGTCCCAGTCCCACAGTCCAATCCGAAGGCCAGCCTTCTGTGCCAATACCAAGCGTTCTTGCCAATCTTGAACTGCTCGCTCTGCCCGTTTCCGATCCCTGATATCGCGTGCAACCACCTCGATCGCCGGTGCTCCGTTCCAGCAAATTGGGATCGCGACAGCTTCGATTTCCACGGACGACCCGTCACAGGCGATCAGAACGGACTCCATTGGAGGAAACGCCGTTCCGCTCGCGTAACAATCCTGGATTCGATTCTTTATTGCTGGCAGGTCGTCAGGATTGACGATCTCGTTAATGTCCTTACCGAGGAGTTGCTCCGGTCCTGCGGCGCCCAGTAGTCGTACACAGAATGGATTCACAAAGACTATTTTGTCTTCGCTATGAACGAGAATGGCATCAGGTAACGCTTCCACAAGTGTTCTAGATCTCTGCTCACTCTCTGCAAGCGCCTCCAGGGAGACGTTGCGATCTTTGAAAGGCGCAGTCTCTTGTCCTGAGGTGCCGACCATACTCAACTCCTTTGCGATGCTTCAGATTCGCGAATTTCAAAGAACGATCTGTGGCGCGCCGAATTACAAATCCCGGGCTACGTCTATCCTCAATCTCGACCTTAACGTTCGCGCTGGCTGTTTTCCGGTCAAAAGTGCACACTCTAGCCAGGCCACTCTTATGGTCTCCTGCACCAGGAGAGCTCTTTTGGCAGCCAAGCGGCACACAACAGCTGGTAGTGTCTGAAAAGTGCGTTGCATTTCAGACACTACCCAACAGCTCTGACGCGTAGCCTTTACAGCCGATTCATAATAAGTAGGAAACCAGAGATGTGGCATCCTCACACCTTGGAGATTGCCCCTGAGTGACGGGCTAACCGGAAGAAACCTGCTTTGAACGGGAACCCGGTTTCGTGCGCACGGGATGGGGACGGTTTACGTAACCAGGCGTTTACACGTTTTGACCGCATGATGAGTGAAATGGCGATATTACGCCAGTTGAGACGATTGCCCAAGTGGGTTGCCTCGGATGAGTTCATGTTTGCTGACGATCCGGGAGTTAATGGCGGTACGGGCGTTCCGGCACCAGTCGTCCACGCAGCTCCTAGCCATATTCGCGACGGGTAGCTGCCATGACTTGCGGTCCGTCAACAAATGACTTGTGCAGACCGAGGCAAGAATTGTGCTAGCTCAAGGCTTCAATTGGCGAGCACTAGAGAGAAGTTTGCTACGAACTTGGTTAGCAGTGCGAAACCCTCGAATGAAGCATCTCGTCGATCTTCCTCATCAGGTCTATTCGAGATTGTGGACGAGAGTTTGGCCGGCAAAAACTCCCGCCACGGATGGCTGTTGAACCCTCGCCGTCAAGAAGATGTGTAATTGCCGGTCGCGGACGATCCACCTGAACTGATCAGCCAATCGAATGTTCAGTCGATCGTCGAAAATCCGGTCCGTGTCAGTTTTAGCTCACCTACCTCTAAAGTCTTATAAGCCTTTCACTCTCACGAAGAATTGTTATCACTAGCGGCCCTGCGTACGATGTTTCCTGGAGACAGATTCGATGTGCCAGGGGTCTATGCGATTAAAACAAACCTGCCAATTCGCAATCGTGTTCTTTCTAATGCCGGTGGTTTTCGCAACGATAGCTCAAAGTGCGAGCAAGAAGGAAAATCAGCCGAAAAGCGGGGGACAAGTCCAGATTCCTAGTCGTCCGACTTCTCCTTTGTTCAGCAGCAAACAAGGCAGGCAGAAAACTGAGATCCATTTAGATCCTGCGACTGGCGTGGTCACGCTGAAGCTGTTGGTGCAAGATCCGAACGGATATTTCATTCCTAATCTTCGGCGCGACAATTTTGTTGTTTATGAAAACGGAGTCAGGCAGCAGAACGCGACGGTCGACATCGAGCACGCGCCCGTGACCTTTGCGGTACTGATGGAATTCGGGGGGCGGGCTCCAGGATTGAACCGCCAAATGGGCGACGAGGTGTCCAGGGCGGCGCAGCAGTTGCTCGACGAACTCGCCCCCGAAGACAAAGTAACGTTCTGGAAATATAGCGACCAGGTTCAAAAGGTTGCCGACGCGAGCCAAAGCCGCGACGCCGTCAAGAATGAACTGATCACGATGGGGACTCCGGCAGTCTCCGAGACGAACCTATACGACGCGATCATAACTACGATAGCGGAAATGCGGCCAGTGAGCGGTCGAAAGGCAATCGTTCTGATCTCTTCGGGTATCGACACTTTCAGCAAAGCTCACTATGAGGACGCGCGGAAAGCCGCCGAGGAATCCGATGCGCCAATCTACGTTATCAGCCTGACTCAAGTACTTCGCCAGATTATGCAGATGCAGGATCGACCGCTCGCAAATGTCGATTGGGGCAAGCTGGAGCACCAGCTTCAGGAGATTGCTCGGGTATGCGGTGGACGTGCTTACACTCCGTCGAACACAGTCCAGTTGTCTCCGGTTTACGACGACGTGATGGAGAATCTCAAGGTTCGATATGTGATCACGTACAAGTCGTCCAACAATGTCGATGCGAATGCCCCGCGGTCGGTTCGCGTTGAGCTAGTGGATTCACAAAGCGGGGGCCCGCTTGCCATTCGGGACGCCAACGGCCGAACTGTTCGTGCCAGCGTGATTCTCCAGGAAAATTATGTGCCGAGCGCGGCGACCGGGCACTAAAACCAGTGTCAAGAGTGATGTGGCAGCTGTGCCCGGCGAGATCGATCTCCTTTACTTGTTCTGGTGCGCTGTCGAATGTCGCAATCGAGGCAACACCGATGCGGTTTGGGAATTGTTGGGAGCGTTGACGTCCTCTGATGCGGCAACCCAAACCGTAGCTCGCGTTCTCCTGAATAGTTGCTAAAATCGGAATAGTTACTCAGCGATCTCCGCCGGCGCGGCCAGGACGGGTACCCATGCGATCCACCGCAGGTCGCGCTCTCAGTCCTGATTGCAGTATCCGCATCCGAGGCTGCTCTCGATCTCGCCGGACGGGTCACAGCGGCGAGCGGTCGCACACGGCTGGCCTGGCTGATCGGCAGAAGCACCGCGATGGGCATTGGCATCTGGGCGATGCACTATATGTCGGGATCGTGGCATTCCGCTTGCCCATTCCAGACGATACAATTGGCCGAGAGTTGGTTATGTCGCTGCTGTCAGGACCGAGGACCGCCGCCTGAAGTTTGCTATCAGCCTCTGTCGCCATATTTGTCAATACACACGCAGAAGTCGTCACATCGACGGGGGGAAATGGGCAAACATCTTCTCCACCGATTTTTCGAGATCCTTCATGGCTTTGTCTGGCTTGTCGGGAAGGGTGTCGCTTGCTGAGCCTCGCCAAATCAATTTCTTGCTTGTGGTGTCGAACATGTCGATGACCAGGGTCCCAACCACGTAGTTGTCAACGTAGGTCGTCGCCTCGCCGAATCCACGCCAGCGCCATCCAGGAAACCCATCGTAAAACGTTCGCAGTAACCGTCTTTTGTGGGTAGTGCCGATTGCCATAATCGTTACATCTCCGTCGGCCGGGACCTCGGTCCATCCTTTCTTTGCCAGTTCTCTGTCTACCGCCTCCCGAATGCGATCGTCCCAGAGGGGGTTCTGTGTCTCGACCTTGCCCCACGAGTATGTCTTGTATTGCGAGAAATTTGCGTGGTGGTCGTAGTCGGTCCTGACTTCGCGAGAAAATGACGGAAGCGTGATGGCTAGCAGGACGGCGACAAACAACAGAAAACGGACTTGAACTTTCATATTGTCTCCTTTAGCGATCGCTCTGGCAGAGGATGTTAGCGATCAGGCGTGGTGGTGCCAATTCCTCGGGAGGACGAACGGGGATTGCGTAACAACGCTAAGAGTCGAGTCAATCCGGCGTTAGAGATTTCTATAAGACTGTAGCGGTAGTAGCGGTTCGCATCTGCGGATTACCTGAAGACCTTCTCGCTTGCCAGTGATTCCTTACAGCCAAAGTCCTACAGAGCCTTCGGACGAGCGGAGTAAGAGCCTCTACATGTCCTCTCCGATGTCCGGTTCCGCCTCCTGACGAATTGTTTAAGGATCGCTCCGTCACTACCATCGCGAATGAAAAGAAGCACTTGTGCGGCGCCAAAGGCGCTGAAGAGACACGAGGCAAGACTTTCGAAACTGCGGATAAACAGACGTAAAGGAGAACCAGCATGGCAACCGCAACACTCATACACACGGATGAAGAAATTCAGAAAGACGTGCTCGCTGAACTGAAGTGGGATGCTCAGGTCCAGCCCAACGAGATTGGTGTTTCCGTCAAGGACGGAGTAGTTACGCTCACCGGATGGGTGGATTCATATCTTAAGAAATGGTCTGCCGAGGACGCCGCACACCGGGTCGCGGGCGTAAAGGCTGTGGCCAACGACATTGAAGTGAAACTGTTCAACGAGCGCACGGACGCGGACATTGCCGCGGCTGCGATCCGGGCGCTGCAATGGGATGCCTCGGTGCCGGCGGACAAAATTAAGCTCACGGTTTCCAAGGGTTGGGTCACGCTGAAGGGTGAGGTGAATTGGAACTTCGAGAGACAGGATGCCGAACGCGTGGTGAGACGTCTGGCCGGCGTGACGGGAGTCAGCAATCTCATTACGGTGAAGCCGAGCACAACGCCGTCAGAACTGAAAAAGAGGATCGAGGATGCGCTGGTGCGTAACGCCAAGGTCGATGCCAACAAGATCACCGTTGAGGTCCAGGGCAGCAAGGCCATTCTGAAGGGAACTGTGCGCGCGTGGGTTGAGAAAGAGGAAGCGGAGCGAGTGGCGTGGTTGGCACCGGGAGTTACCTCGGTGGAAAACCGGATTACGGTTGAGATTTAGCGAGGTTGAGACTTAGCGAATTTGGATCGGGGGTTCGGGGCGGAGACCGGTCCGCCCCAGTTGTGATCGAGTTCAGGAGCCATGATGAAAAAACTGATACCACTCGTCGCGATGCTTGCCCTTACGGGAGCCTCATGGGCGCGTGAGGCTAATACGAAAGTCGAAGAGCGTTCGCAGAATGCTGCTGAGGTTTTGCAGGAGGTCATGAACGCGCCTGACAAGGGCATTCCGCTGGAAGTTGTTGAACACGCCAAGTGCATTGCCGTGATTCCTCACCAGATCAAAGCGGGGTTCGTAGTGGCCGCGAAGTTCGGAAAAGGGGTAGCGACCTGCCGTACAGAAAGAGGATGGAGCGCGCCGGCTTTCTTCACGATTACAGGCGGCGGATGGGGCGCTCAGATCGGGATTGCGAGCATCGACAACGTCCTCATGATCATGAACCAGCGCGGGATGGATCATTTGCTCTCGGCAAAATTCCAAATTGGCGCGGACGCGTCCGCCGCCGCGGGTCCGGTGGGACGACATGCCGCTGCGGGAACCGATTGGAAGATGGAGACCGAAATTCTGAGTTATGCACGAGCCAGGGGTGTCTTCGCCGGTGTGTCGCTCGATGGAGCGGTCGTGCGGCCCGATCAGGAAGCCACAAAAATCGTGTACGGCAAGTTGCTTCCGCCCCGAGAAATCCTGACTGGGAAAGTTCAACCTCCTGAAACTGTCCGCTCGTTTCTGGCCGCGGTGCAGGAAGTGGAGGAGAAAGCAAAGAAAGAGTCTTGAGACGTTCAGATCGCAAAAGACAAGGAGATCAACACATGCAAACTTTGCGCAAAATGACGGCTGAATTGATGGCAGGGATCCTGATTGTATCGATGCTTTTCCTGTTTTCAATGCCACTATCGGCACAACAGCAGGAAAACCCCGAGGTTACCAAACTTCTTGCGGACGCTCGCGACAAAGCAGCGGAACTGAGCCGCGATGCGGACGAGATGGAAGCTCTGATTCGCACGGATGTGAGCTGGCAAACTCATGCCACCATGTTGGAATCAGTGAAAGAACACGTAAACCAGCTGGGTCGCATCGCAACCCAACTCGAGCAAAAGCGCGACTCTGCGTCGCCGTGGCAGCAGCAGGCAATCGATCGTATGCTGCCGGTTCTGAAAGAGCTAGCCGCCAATACAACCGCGGCCATCAACCATCTCAACGAGAACAAGGGCCGTCCGCTTACGACCTCATCGTACCCACAGTATTTGAAGGAGAATGCGGAGGCGGCCCACAATCTGTCGGACATGATTTCGTCATTTGTAAAGTATGGAGATTCCAGAGCGAAAGTGGAGAAGCTGGAACAAAAGCTCGAGATTGCCAGTCGATAACATGCCGCGATGATCCTCCTGTGCCCGCAGGGCCGGTTCGGCTTTCCCGACAGGCCGAACCGATTTTCTTCAGGCGCAGGGCCAAGGTGAAAGTAGGACCGCGACCGAGAACTGAGGAATTCGAACACCCGGAAGAAGAATAGGAGAAGCGTTGCTATGAAAGATGTGATCAATGTTTTGCTGTCGCCGGCGATCGCGATCCTGCTCGCCTTGTGCTTAACGTTGGCTTCTTGCAGTTCAGCCAAAAACTCCAGCGACAATTCGACGGTTAACGCGGCGACGCAGACTCAAAACCAGACGCAGTCTCCGCCTGACCTGCAGAAACAACGGCAAGAGGCCGAGCAGCAGGCGCGACCTGAGATCGAACAAGAGCGCAAGCAAGCAGAGGAGGAGGCTGCAAAGAATCTGGATCAGGAAGCCCTGACTGCCATCGTGGAAACTCAGAAAGCGATCGATGCCATCGCTGCAAATAAGAATGAGCAAGCCTTGGCGGCGATCGAGCGGGGCACCGGCAAGATCAACATCTTGCTGGCTCGCAATCCGGCCACGGCGCTCATCCCCGTCAGCCTTGAGGTCGAAGTCATTGACGCGGCGCCACACGATAGCAAGGCCATTGCGGAGATTGCGAAAAATGCATCGCAGGCGGTGGATGACAAGAACTACCCAGCTGCGCGCGTGTTGCTCTACGCTTTGACTAGCGAGATTCGAGTGCGCACCTACAACCTCCCGCTGGCGACGTATCCCGCTGCTTTGCAGGAGGCTGCACATCTGCTCGACCAGAAGAAACCCCAGGAGGCCAGCAATGTGTTACTCACCGCGCTCGACACTTTGATGGTCGTGGATCGTGGCACTCCACTGCCGCTTGTTCTGGCGCGCCAAGCGATTGAGCAAGCCAAGGCAAAGGATCAGAGCGACAAGACCATGGCACAAGCGCTGGTCAAAACAGCGAAAAAGGAAACTGAGCGAGCCAAAGAACTCGGCTACGCCGGCCGGGATCCGGAATACGCAGCCTTGAACACCGACATCTCGAACCTTGAAAAAGAGCTTAAGGGAAATGAAGATGCAACCTCCGTCTTCGCTAAGCTCGAGGATCGATTGTCGGCGTTCCTGAAGCGGCAGTCGCAGCAAGAGCGGCGCTGAGGACTACCGTGCGGGCGCGAAGCATCAAACCCGCAGGCCGGACTAGGCTTCGATAGCCAGCCCGGCTTTTTTGTTTTCCGGGTTGGTGGAGTTCTCGCGGCTGGTACTCAGGAATCCTTCGCAAGGGCAGCAGGGTAGCGCCGCAAAAGCGTAATCGACAATACCAGGACCAGAACGAGGAGACTCAGCAAACCAAGTTCAATCATGGAAGCGCGGAAAACTTGCGTGCTATCGCTCGTCCATACCAACTCCTTGCCGAGAGTGGCCATCTCCAGGCTGATTACGAGAATGCGTCGAATCGAGGCGATCAGGCCGACGACGAGGAATGGCTCTGTGACCAGAACGTGCGAGCGAATGGAGATGCGAACGGTATGCAGAATCTCGGCGAGCATCAGCACGATGAGTAGTTCGTTCAGGACCCGCAGTGTCTGCGTTGCCACCGTCCAGTGAATCACGCTATCGAGGAGCAGCTTGCATGCACTGGCGAGGGCAGCGAGGATCGTCAGCGAAAGCAACACGGCCAGCGCGGAATAAATTGCCATCTCGGCAACGCTAAGCGAATGGTCAAAGCGCCGACGCACGGTGCTTTCTTCCATGACATCAACCTCCGCGCCAGAGTCGCTGGTGTGACGGTCCACTTCTTGACCGGAATCGTATTTATTGCCGAGAAAGGCCCATCGTCGGCGATGGAGCAGCAGCTGTCAATCAGAAAAACTGGTTTGATCGGATGCTCTGCGATGGAAGGCTCGGTACTCCCAAAGTCGTACAGGTTCCTGTTACCCGGGCTGGAACAATGTCTAAGCCGCATTTCTGAATTCATAGTCGCTCCCTCGTTCAATTGTTATTCAAGGGCTCGGACGGTTAGCCTCAGCCTTGAGATGGCCAGGAGCTTTCGATGAACCAACGAGGAAACTGGACTTTTGTTCGCAGCAACCGCAGTGGGAAATACTTCGCAGCAGTATTGGCCTGTCTGGCCTTGCTGGCGGCCTGCGTCCCTGCCGTAAGTCAGGACAATTCGTCCGGCAATCCCCCGGCGCGCATTGCGCGGCTCAGTGTCGTAAAGGGCAATGTTTCTTTCTTGCGGGCGGGGCTGGATCAATGGGCCCAGGCTACGCTCAACTTTCCCGTAACGACCGGGGACCGTTTATACACGGATAAGGATGGAAGGGTGGAACTTCAAGCCGGATTCTTCGCGGTGCGGATGTCTGCCTCTAGCGATGTCACCGTAACTAACCTGAATGATGAAACCATGCAACTTGGACTGGAGGAAGGGACGTTGCGGATCAGCGTCTATGAATTGCCCTCCGGAAATGCTGTCGAAGTGGACACTCCTAACGGAGCGATTACGGTGCAGAGTCCCGGAAGATATCGCATTGATACCGACCCGGACGGTGACCGGACAATCGTCACGGTAAACCGAGGCAGCGTAGATATAACCGCAGAAGGTTTTTCGCAAAGTGTCACCGAGGGCCAAGCCTTCGAACTTAGGGGCCAGAATCCGCCGCGAGCGAGAATTGCTCCGATGCCTCCACCCGACGGCTTTGATGAGTGGAGTGACGAGCGCGACCGGCGTCGAGAGTCTGCCACATCCGTGAAGTATGTGAGCCCTGGCACTCCGGGCTTTGACGATCTCGATGAATATGGACATTGGTCGGTCGTCGACGAATGGGGGCCGATCTGGTTTCCGCCGGTTGGGGTTGGCTGGGTACCCTACCGCTTCGGCCATTGGGCATGGATCGATCCCTGGGGATGGACCTGGATTGAAGACGAGCCGTGGGGCTTTTGCAGCTTCCACTATGGCCGATGGGTTCGAATCGGAATGACCTGGGGATGGTTGCCCGGGCCAATCGTCGCCGCGCCGGTGTACGCTCCGGCATTCGTTGCATTCCTGGGAGGTCCCGGCTTCTCGATTGGCGTTGGCATTGATCTGGTGGGCTGGTTTCCGCTGGGACCCGGAGAGCCCTTCTTTCCCTGGTATCACTACGGCCCGGAGTATCTACGCGTAGTGAACGTCACCAACATCCGGAACGTAACTACTATCACCAACATTACCAATATTACGAACATCCGCGACGTGCATTACGCTTACAAGACGGTCGCAACCACGGCGGTTCCCAAGAATGCTTTTAGCAGCGGGCAACCAGTTGCGCATCAGGCTGTCAAGCTCAGTCCTGAGCAGATTGCAAGGGTGCAGGTCACTCCACACCCGGCTGCGAACCCTACCATGCGTGCAGCCACGCCGGGCAAGCCTGTGGCCGCGCCGCCGGTACGTTCCCCGCGGCTTGTTGCCGGTAGCGGAGCGGCCGGGACGGGCCGGCCGGCTGAGAATGAGCCTCGGCAGCCCACCTCTACGAGAACGCGCGAAGCGCCGTTGGGCCGAACCCCCGAAATCCCGTCACGGTCTGAGTCGCGGGGTTTGATCACCAGGATTCCGCCACCAGTGCAAAGGACACCGTTTGCCGATACACGACGAGCGATGATGGAGCATCCGGGAAGGCCGCTCGAACCGGGCCAAATCGAAGATCTGCGAGTCGGAAGACCGGTGGGCCCCATGCGGGATCGCGAGTTTCCTCCACACCCGGCGCCGGTCTCGCCCGAGCGGGCAGTACCGCCGCCGGTGCCCAAGCCCCATCACTGAGGAAACGTCCACGTCGATGCCAGTGAATGCTCAGCTTTCACGGAAACAGGATGGAGGCCGCGAAATTGAGAGTCTTTTGGCCATGAATAAACGAACTGAAAAAACCGAGAGAATATCGCAAGGCTGGAGGTGCAGCTGTTGCGGCGACCTCATCACGAGCATTGAGGATGGATGGGTCGAATGGCTTGCGAGCGAAGATGAGCGTGGTGCGCGGCTGAAGGGTCTAAGGATGGTTCATCGTTTATCGCGTTCCCCTGGGTCGGCCGGGCCTGGCTGCCGATACGACAGCCGCCAGGAGTTCCGCAATGATCGGAGCATTGTGGAAGGCTTATCGCTCGAACGATTTGTGGGATCGGATGGTTTGATGCTCCTCTTCTCTTTTCTAGCCTCGAGTGAAATGCCCCGCGGAGATGTACTCGAACTCGCAAAGCGCGTGCAGATTCCAGGATACGAACAGGCTCGTGAACTCTTCCCGGAAGCAATTGGCATGGGAGTATTCTCGCCTACAATCGGCGAGGGGTACTACATGCAGTGCGAGATTCGGGAGCTGTTGGGTTGGGCCAGCCGCGAAACCAACTCTTAGGTAAGACTTTTGTCGTATCAATTCCTCCTGCCTGAAGGGAATCGTCCAGTAAGCGTAATCGTCGAATTTTCATTCGTTCTACTGATGAATTGTTCTGAGGGCCGCGGACCGTTAGCCTCGGCAATGGACGACGGCAACAGATCGAGTCCCTATTTCCGCAGGCTAATCTCGGGAGGTTACTAACGTGAGCAAAACGATTGGCATTGATCTTGGTACTACGAATTCGGTGGTGGCAGTCATGGAGGGCGGTGAACCCAAAGTCATTGCCAATGAGGAAGGCGGGCGCACGACTCCGTCGGTGGTGGCGTTTACCAAGACCGGCGAGAGGCTGGTGGGCCAAGTGGCCAAGCGCCAGGCAATCACCAATCCCGAGAACACGATTTTCTCGGTCAAGCGTTTCATGGGACGGCGCTACGACGAAGTGAAAGAAGAGCTGAAGATGGTGCCGTACAAAGTGGAGCCCGATGGCGACCACGTGGTGATCGTGGCCCAGGGCAAGAAGTATACGCCACAGCAGATCTCGGCCATGATTCTGCAGAAGTTGAAGAAGGCGGCCGAGGATTATTTGGGACAACCGGTGCAGGATGCGGTAATCACGGTTCCGGCGTATTTCAACGACGCCCAACGCCAAGCCACCAAAGATGCCGGGAAGATCGCTGGGCTCGAGGTAAAACGCATCATCAATGAGCCGACGGCAGCCGCGCTCGCTTATGGTCTCGACAAGAAGAAAGACGAAACGATTGCAGTCTACGATTTTGGCGGCGGGACTTTCGATATTTCGATCCTGCGAGTTGGGGATGGCTTGATCGAAGTGGAAGCCACGAACGGCGATACCCACCTCGGGGGTGACAACCTGGACCAGCGCATCGTTGACTGGCTAATCGACGAATTCAAGAAAAACGAAGGTCTCGATCTGCGTGGCAGAGGCAACGAGATGGCGCTGCAGCGTCTTCGCGACGCGGCAGAGCGAGCCAAGATCGAGCTTTCCACCACGATGGAAACCGAGATCAATCTGCCATTCATTACTGCAGATGCCAGCGGCCCGAAGCATCTCGTAATAAAACTCACGCGGGCGAAACTCGAGGCCATGGTTGAAGAACTCATCCAGCGCTCCGTGCCGCCAAGCAAGCAATGCATGAAGGACGCTGGCGTAGATGCCAGCAAGATCGACGAAGTAGTGCTGGTTGGCGGACAGACTCGCATGCCGCGTATTCAGCAACTGGTCAAGGAGCTCTTCGGGAAAGAAGGCAACAAGGGAGTGAACCCGGATGAAGTAGTCGCAGTGGGCGCAGCGATCCAAGGCGGCGTGCTAGGCGGCGAGGTAAAAGATTTGCTGCTGCTGGATGTGACCCCGCTGACGCTGTCGATCGAAACACAGGGCGGGGTGGCGACGCCGATGATTCCGCGGAACACGACCATTCCGACCCGCAAGACTGAGACGTTCTCGACTGCAGCCGACAGCCAAACTGCGGTTGATGTTCACGTGCTGCAAGGGGAGCGTCCGATGGCGAACCAGAACCGCACATTGGGCAAGTTCCAGCTCGCTGGCATTCCTCCGGCGCCACGCGGCGTTCCGCAGATCGAAGTTACGTTCGACATCGATGCCAACGGCATCCTGAACGTGACCGCGAAAGACCTGGCGACGGGAAAGGATCAGACCATCAAAATTACATCGTCTTCCGGCCTATCGAAAGAAGAAGTCGAGCGCATGGCCAAGGAGGCAGAGGCTCATTCGGCCGAGGACAAGTCGCGGCGTGAGCAGATGGAATCGAAGAACCAGCTGGACTCATTGGTCTACAGCGTCGAAAAAATGCTGCGAGAAAATGGCGGCAAAATCTCTGGCTCGGAACGCGGCGATGTCGAGAACGCGATTGCCGATGCGAAGAAGGCCTTGGAGTCGAATGACAAGGCGAGCATGGACAATGCTCGCGAGCGTCTGACGCAGGCCTCGCACAAGCTGGCGGAACAAATGTACCGGTCTACGTCCACGCAGTCACGAGGATCGTCGGGGGATGGAGGCGCGGCGGGTACGGGCGCGGCTTCGTCATCGGGCGGGCAAAGCAAGAAGGATGAAGGTGTGGTCGATGCGGAATATGTAGATGTGGATACGAATCGCTGAGCGTTCAGCAATCGTTTATGCCTAGGACGGCAGGTATGACCGTGTTGGACATTGCGTTCCGCTACAGAGCGGCTGTGGGCCCGCGGCAGCTGCGGGCTATGGTCGATGTCCGAGAGGTGCACGGTATTCACCGATTGAGCCTTGACGAGATCGGTCACACAATCCTGGTGGAGTATGACGCGTCTCACTTGGTCCGCGAAGATGTGTGCGCGCTACTTCGAAGTGCGGGCTTGGATACCGACGGAGTGGCCGAAAGGAGCTTCTGATGCTGGTCGAAGTATGCGCTCATATCGAAGCAGTCACCGAGGTCAAACCGCCCAGGGTTCGCGTCTGCGAGTTGTGCGTACAGACCGGGTCGCCATGGGTACACCTGCGAACTTGCCAGGAGTGTGGCGTCACACTTTGTTGTGATTCCTCGCCCAACCGCCACGCGACCAAACACGCTCATGCGAGCGGACATCCGGTCATCGCCTCCGCGGAACCGGGGGAGCGTTGGCTCTATTGCTACCCGGATGACGCGTTCGCACAGTACTAGCCGGCTGAGCAGCTACCCATTCATCAGGTAGCGATGGACGAACGTCACTGCCATTGCTCCCTCGCCAACCGCTGATGCGCAACGTTTGACTGAGCCGTGGCGCACATCACCAGCTGCGAATACTCCCGGAATGTTGGTTTCCGGGTAATAAGGATCCCGATCGAGCGTCCAGTTGTCAGGACGCCGTCCGTTTTTTAGCAGGTCCGGCCCGGTGACCAGATAGCCGCCGTCATCACGAACGATGCCGACTTCCTCCGCCCACTGAGTATGAGGAACGCCGCCGAGGCAAAGAAACAGCCAATTGGTTTTTGCATCCGATTGCTCGCCCGTTTCTTTGTTTCGTAGAGTGATCGATTGCAGAGAAGAATCGCCATGGAGAGCGACCACCTCGGTGAGCAACAGCACCTCAACTTTGGGCGATGATTGAATCCGATCAATCAGATACTGAGACACAGACTTCTTCAGCGAGCTGTCGCGCACGACCATGGTCGCTTTTCCGGCGTAGCGGGAGAAGTGCATGGCGGCCTGCGCCGCTGAGTTGCCGCCCCCGACAATGAAAACGTGATCTGTTGCGAGGCAGAGCGACGCCTCGCTCGCGCCTGCACCGTAGTAAACGCCGGCGCCGCGGAAACGATCTTCATTAGGAAGATTGAGTTTGCGGTACTCGACGCCGGTCGCGCAAATTGAAGCTCGCGCAATAATCTTGGTTCCGTCTTCCAGGTAGCCGATTCCTCTTCCTGGCTTGAACTCGCCGCGGACGCCTTCCCGAAGCAATAGAATCTCCGCACCAAACTGACAGGCCTGTTCCCGTGCGCGCAGAGCAAGGTCGGCGCCGCTGATGCCACCCGGAAAGCCGAGATAGTTCTCGATCTTCGGACTCGTGCTCGCTTGTCCTCCGACCGCAAAGCGTTCAACCACAACTGTCTTCAGCCCCTCTGAAGCGCCGTAAACGGCGGCGCTAAGACCGGCGGGCCCCGCTCCATATATCGCCAAATCGTACTCTGATCGCGAGGGATTGAGGAACAATCCCAGCTTCTCGCTGATCTGCCGAACCGTTGGGCACTCGAGCCGGGTACCGTCGAAAAAGACGCAGAGCGGCAATCGTTTTGCATCGTACTCGCCGGCGTACGCTCGTAATGCGTCCGGCTGGTCGGGGCTGACCTCAATCCATTGGAACGGTACGTCGCAACGATGTAGAAAATCGCGGATTGCGAATGCCTCTGCAGATCCGCGAGTTCCAAACACCAAGACCTTGGAATCCGATTGGTTCACGGCTCGTTCTCGCTGTGGGCGTTTAGATTTGCGCGCTTCGCTCGTTCTTCAATTTTGCCTGCTAACAAATGCTGGCCGCCCATACCTTGAGCAGCCAGCATCTTTTCGCAATTCTGTTCCAATCACGCTGCCTTTGGCGTAGTTTGTCCAGCGGTCTGTGACTTAGCCGGCTGAGACTCAGACTTAGACTGAGATGCGCCCGTTTCAATGGGTATCTGACGGGCATTGCTCTGCGGTTGCGGAGCTGGAACACTGATTTTCAGAACTCCGTTCTGGAATTCGGCGCGCGCCTGGTCAGTCTTAGCGCCCTCCGGCAAAGCAATCGCCCGATAGAAATGTCCATAACGGCGTTCCGTTCTTTGAATGCCACCTTCGTTCTCCTCCTGTACGAACTGTCGTTCGCCCTGGATGACGACGGCATCATCCGTGATCTCGACGGTGACATCCTCGTTTGACAGGCCCGGCAGTTCAGCTGACACGACAAAGTTACCGTCTCGGTATCCCACTTCGACCGGCGGTATCCACAGAGGGCTGGCACCATCGGTCCGGCTCATGGAATTCGGCCCTGGTTGAGCGAACGCCCGGTTTATTTCTTGCTGCAGCCTTCTCAGTACGGCAAAGGGAGAGTCGTCGAAAAAACCAAGGGGATCAAGCAACAGGGACGGAACTGAAGGGAGCATATTTTGTCGCGCCAGAGAGGTCTGTTGGCTGTTCCGCTCTGACCGCGAAGTTGTCTGCGAAGAGGATGGTTGCTTAGTTTGTTCTGCTGTTTGTGCTGACATCATCTGCCTCCATATATGGCGATTCTTAATCGCCGGCTAGAATTGCGTGCGCTCAACTCCGCACGAAGCCTGACCGCTCGACTGGTCGTTTCTCGTGTTTGTCATTGCGCCGGTGAGATTGCGGCAATTTACGCAGGCGGGCAACTCCCTGCGCAAACATGATTGAGGACCAACCTCGCAGAATCATTGAAGTGCCGACGGAGAAGCCAAAGACCCATAGCCCCAGCCGAGGTGAATTCGTCCAGAAGACCGCGGCGAGGAGGAGTGAAACGATTCCTTCGAACGCCGCCCAAATCCAGGCGGGGAATTTGAACCAGAAAGCGGAAATTGTTCGAACCAGTCCAACAACAGTGAAGTACGATGCGAACAAAAGCATCCACGCGGTTCCACCTGCCGATGGATGCGTTGCAACGAGCAGGCCGATTGGAACGCCCGCAACGAAGGGCATCAGGTGCAGAAGAAATCCACCCCAGCTGCGTTTGTGAAAGGCATGAACGGCCTCCATTAGCCCACTAACGACAAGGAGCCAGCCGAAGAGCATCGGCGAGGCCCCGGTCGAATCGGCGGCCCTGAGGGTGCCCAGAGCAACTGTTCCCAATAGGATCAGCGCGATGCCCAGCCGCATGGACCAGACTTCTCTGCGACGGAATCGTTCCATCTCGGCGGCCTCTGTCCATTCATCGGAGGCCCTTGCTTGCTCTCGATGTTCGATCACACGAATTCTCCGCTTTCACTCTCTGGACGTAGATTGATCAACGTTCTGGCGAGCCTTAGACGATGCTAGCGATGGGAGATGCGAGCGGCAATTGCTAAGGAGGCGGAAGTGCTGGTCAGAAATGAGGGCTAAACGAGAGTCCGTCTAGCGTTGCAAAGGACTATAAGACTTAAGACGTAGGCAACCGCAGTTCGGACAGGACTCTTGTGAGCTGCGTTGGACGTGCCCTGACCGGGCATCACACCTCAAGCCGTGTTTCGCGTTTGGTGGCGAAACACGTAAAGGTACTTATCGTCGGAACTGGTGGCCAAGGGCACGTTGTTTTTCTGAGCGGCACGGTGCACAGCCGCTCGCAGATCTGCCTTCTTTACTCCAACCTTCAAGAACTCAACTTTCAGCGCGGTGTACTGGTCGAGTTTTTCCAGGTCGCTCAGGATCTGCGAAACCAACTTGTAATGCTTACCCATTCGCCGGTTGGCTGCCGCGGCCAGAGGAATGGCCGCAAAATGAAGTCGTGGAGAGCGATTCTTCTTGTCTTTCACACGCGCTCCTTATTACATTCACTGCGAACTGCAGCGTCGCATACCGTACTAAGACGAACTGCAAATGAACATATTATCGCATTTGCATTTTGTGGTACGTATCGCAGCGTATTGTACTAGAGTGGAATGAATTGCTAGCGTAAAGGTATCCCTAAACACACGCTAACACGCCGTCCTTGAACTGGGGTCCGTTGCTGAAAACGTAGCTGAACATCCACGATGTACGGTGGACGTTTGGGGCCGCTCGCGCCTCCCTGTTGCGCTCGTAGCTCGATTGCTCGTAGCTCGAATCGATCGCTGGAGAACTGCAATGGAATTCCTCAGACCTCTGTTTTCTGCCAGTGATTTCATGCCCCATGGATTTTGCTATTCGTGGAATGCCGGCCTTGTCTGGCTGCATGTCATCTCCGACTCCTTGATCGCGCTGTCCTACCTCTCAATTCCGGTGACGCTGGTTTATTTCATTCGGAAAAGGCGAGATCTGCCGTTTAACTGGATGTTCGTCTCCTTTGGAATATTCATTCTGGCTTGTGGAGCTACCCACGCCATGGAAGTGTGGACGCTCTGGCACGCCACCTACTGGCTCTCCGGCGCGGTCAAAGTTGTAACTGCTATAGCTTCGCTCACCACTGCGGTCCTCCTGGTCAAGCTAGTTCCGCAAGCGCTGGCACTGCCAAGTCCAGAGGACTTGAGGCGTGAGATCGCCGAGCGCTCGCGGGCTCAAGCCGAGCTCGCCCAAGCGAAAAACAACCTGGAACAGCGCGTAGAGGAACGAACTGCGGAGATCGCTGCGACGAATCAGATACTCACTCAAGAGATTCGCAGGCGTGCGCAGACAGAAGACGACCTGCGTGAAAGTGAGGAGCGATTTCGTTTGCTCATTGAAGGGGTCCGCGACTATGCCATTTTCTCATTGACTCCGACGGGATACATCACGAGTTGGAACGCTGGCGCTGAACATATCAAGGGATACCAGGCGCCAGAGATGATAGGCCAGCACTTCTCCCGTTTCTATACGGGGGAAGATGTTGAACGTGGCAAGCCGCAGGTGCATTTGCTGAGAGCGGCGGACGAAGGTCGGTGCGAAGACGAGGGCTGGCGTGTACGAAAAGACGGATCGCGCTTCTGGGCTAACGTGGTCATCACGCCGTTGCGCGACCAGAAGGGAACCCTGATTGGCTTCTCGAAGATAACCCGTGATCTCACCGAACGGAAGCAGACTGAGAACGCGGCGCAGGAAGCCAGGTCAGAGCTAGCGCGCATGGCCCGGGTAACGACGGTGGGGGAGTTGACCGCGTCGGTCGCGCACGAGATTAACCAGCCCCTTGCGGCAATCGTCAATAACGCAAATGCCTGCAATCGGATGCTGGCGAACCAGTCGCCGGATATCGAGGAGTTGCGCGAAGCTGTTATCGATATCGCACAATCCGCGACGAGGGCGAGCGAAATCGTCTCGCACATCCGCGCTTTCTTCAAGGGAACAATCCAGGACAAGGCCCAAATCGATCTGAATCAAATCATCCACGAAGTTCTTTCGCTTACCGTTGCAGAGGCGGAGAGGAATCGCGTTTCGATCCAAACTGAATTGGGAGGCGAATTACCCCCAGTCTTGGGCGTCCGAGTTGAACTGCAGCAGGTTGTCCTGAACCTTGTGATGAATGGCATTGAGTCAATGAATTCCGTAAAAGGAGAGCGAAAATTGCAGATCAGCTCTCAACAACAAGAACCGGGAAAATTACTGGTCACCGTTCAGGACTCTGGCGGGGGCCTCGACCCTCAACATGCCGTTCATATTTTCGATAGCTTCTTTACTACCAAACCTGAAGGAATGGGCATGGGACTGCCGATCAGCCGATCAATCGTGGAGGCTCACGGCGGCCAATTGAGGCTTGTTCCGTTGCCGCGGCAAGGAGCCACCTTCCAGTTCACACTTCCGGCGTGCGCCTAACGCCGGCATTTGCGGTCCAACATGAACGAAACTCCGCCCATTGTCTTTGTGGTCGACGACGAGTCAGCCGTCGGGGTCTCCATTAAGAGATTGTTGCATTCCGTCGGCCTCGAAGCTCGGCACTTTACTTCGGCGAGCGAGTTTTTGCGCGCGGAACGTCCCGATGCACCGGGTTGTCTTGTCCTCGATGTCCGCCTGCCCGACCTGAGCGGTCTTGATCTCCAGCAAGAGCTGGCGAAGGCAAACGTGGACCTTCCAGTGATCTTTATCACCGGTCACGGCGATATCCCCATGACCGTCCGCGCCATGAAGGCGGGTGCCGTGGAATTTCTCACCAAACCTTTCCGCGAGCAGGAACTACTGGAAGCGGTGCAGCGCGCCATTAGTAGACACCGCCAGACCCGAGATCAACGTGCTTCGATGAGAGTGCTGCAGAGCCGCTATGAGTTGTTGACGCCTCGCGAGCGCGAGGTGTTTCCCCTGGTCGCCAGCGGCTTACTCAACAAGCAAGTCGCCGCCGAACTTAATGCCAGCGAGAAGACGATCAAAGTCCACCGCGGCCAGCTGATGCAAAAGATGGAAGCCCAGTCCCTTTCTGACCTCATCCGAATGGCCGAACAGCTGGGAGTTCTTTCCCCCAGGTCCTAGTCCGATAGGACCAAGGCCCAATAGACGAAATCAACTTCCGCGTCTAGTCTCACACTTGTAAGGGGGAGATGCGTATGAGTTCACTAACTTTTAGCGCCGCAGAGATCGGAAACGGGCCTCCTCCGCCACCCGATGTGATCCACTCGGATCCGAAGGGACGGGACAAGGCAAAAGACAGTGCGACTCGGATAGCGATCGTGGACGACGATCCATGGGTGCGAAGATCGCTGGACAGGTTGATGAGGTCTGCAGGTTTCAAAACAGTGTGCTTTGGCTCAGCAGAGGAATTCCTGGAGTCCACCGACGATTTCCCCGGCTGCATGATTCTCGATCTGAAGCTTCCTGGGATGAGCGGACTGGAACTTCAACGTCGCCTGGTGGACGCGGATAGAAAAATACCGATTGTTTTCGTGTCAGCACACGACGACAGGGCTTCGAAAAGTCAGGCCTTGAAGGCAGGAGCCACGGCCTTTCTGAATAAGCCCCTCGGTGCTGAGACCTTGCTCGATGCTGTGGATTCGGCATTGAGACCGGGAAGATCGTGAGTATATGCAGTTCAATGGTGCGTAATCTGACTCGATCGCAAATGCATAGCTGGCAGCTCCCAGCGTTAGCATCCAGCGAAACACCGAGATCGTCAGAACGCACTACAACGTAAATGCGAAAACGGGGCGGCTGGAGGCTGTAATGGCTATGGTTAAAAAGATCGTTGAGCGACGGCCCAGAAGCGGTCGGCCTTCGCTAGGAGTAACCACATCCCCCAAGAGTTCTGTGGGGGCCAAGATCCACGAGATTCTGCTCAGAGATCCATCGCGTGAGTTGGCGAACTCCAGGCCGGACTCGCCGAATTCTGACGGCCGGGAAAAGCATTTGCTCGAGACTCGCCCGGCCGTCGGCCGTTGTTTCAAAGTGTTGGTCGCTGATGATCACCCGGTTGTACGCTCGGGGCTGGCGTGGCTGCTGGGTGATCGGAGTGACATGCAGATCATTGGCGAGGCTAAGGACGGTCGCGAAGCAGTGGAACAATTTTCCGCGCGACATCCCGACATCGCCTTGTTGGATCTCCGCATGCCCGTGATGGACGGGATCCAGGCCGTAGCTCAGATCTGCGAGAACGACCCCTCCGCCCGGCTTGTCATTCTCACTACCTTTCAGAGCGAAGAGGACATTTATCGCGCGCTTCGGGCTGGCGCTCAGGGATATCTGATCAAGGATGCGCCGGTCGAAGAGTTGGTCGGCTGTATCCACGCCGTATGCGAAGGCAGGTCTTGGATTCCACCCTCGGTGGGCGCCAAGTTGGCCAAGCGGGTTACGGATCGGGAACTGACCCGGCGCGAGATGGAAATTATGCGGGCAATCGCTCGTGGCAAGAGTAATAAAGAGATCGGATGTTTATTTGACATCAGCGAGGCCACGGTCAAAGTGCATGTCACACATATTCTGGAGAAGTTGAAGGTCACCGGAAGGACGGAAGCCATTAACGTGGCTGTAAGAAGGGGATTGGTGGAGATCGACTCGGCGCTGGTCGCATGAACGATTAAGGGAGCAATGCCATGAAAGCAGAGAATGTATTTGACATGCCTCGTCCTTTGAGTGTCGCCGACGGCCAATCCTTTTCAAAGGAAGATTACGCTGCCGAGGCCGCCATCCTTGAGATGCCCCAATCGCCCGCTGCCACCCGGCGATCGGCATTTCTCGAGCTGATTCTGGGGCAGATTCCAGATGGTGTAATCGTGTCTGACCGACAAGGAACCATCATCCTTGCCAACCCTGCCGCAAAGCGATTCGCGCAGTTTGATCCGGAAGGACAGCCACTTGATCTTGTGCAGAGCATTTGGGGAGAACTGTTCGACGGCGCCGGAGCTCACATAGCCGCCGAGGACTGGCCTCTGATCAGAGCTCTGCGAGGGGAGCGGACGAACGGTAAAGAGTGCCGCCTGATCGATCTAGGAGGGGATTGCAGCGAAATTGTCTTCAATGCGCGCCCCGTCCAGGACGTGTCCGGCGAGGTTGTCGGAGCCATCGCAACACTTACGGACATTACCCATCAGAAACGTGCGGAATGGCAACTCCGCGAAGAATTGCTGGAAAAGCAGCGTACCAACATGGCCGCGGATATTCACGATACGGTATCACAGAGTCTGGCGGCGATCGTTCTCCAACTGAGGGCAGTGGAGATGGAAATGCCCAGGAGGCCGGAGATGGCGCAAAGACATTTGCGCAGCGCACAAGATGTTGCCCAAGACGGTTTGCGTGAGACCCGGCGCTCTATTGGGACGCTGTCTCAAGAATCACTTCAAGGACAAGATCTGGCCCAAGCGCTATCACTGTTGGCTCAGCAGTTCTTCGCCGCGACACCGGTCAAATTGAAACTCTCGCTGCAGCAGGAGCCGCACTCCCTGTCGCCCGACGCCCGCCGCGAGCTCATAAGGATCGGCAGGGAGGCGTTAGCCAACGTGTTGAAGCACGCAAAGGCAACGAAAGTTCGCCTCGCCTTGCTTTACACGAATCGAGAGGTTCGCTTGCATGTGGACGATAACGGGCGTGGATTCGCGACCCCCGGTCGTCCGCACGCTACCGGCGGCTATGGTTTGACGAGCATGTCCCGGCGCGCCGAGAGCCTGGGCGGAAGGATTGATGTCTTCAGTTACCCGGGCCGGGGAACACGCGTGGTCGCACGTGTGCCCTTGGATTCTCGCGTTTTGCGAAGGTCGGCATAGCGCACCGGCAGGAAGGTTTCAATGGGTACAACGCGAAGCATATAGCAGGAGTCGTATGCGCGAGTCGGACTCATGCGTAAGCGGAAGCTACGTACGTGCTCTGAAAGTCAAATGATGCCCATATACGATTGTGCGGTGATTGGGCATTGAATACGATGAGCTTGTTCCTGGAGCTAAGACCTCTGTCCTTCGGCCAGAGTTCAGGCTCAAGGTCAACCGCCACTAACTCGCAGTTGTTAAGAGCAACTCAAATCTTCTCAACTGCGAATGGAAAGATAAGGAAGTTGGAGGTGTGTTATGAGTCCCGCCAGCCTAAGGCTCGTCGGCAACGTCAGCCACATCTGTCGGCCCACGTATAGCAGCGACAACCAGGAGCAGGTGACCGTGTCTGTGGAGGGCGCGGAGCCGTTGTACGCCGAGATCCGCATTCCCAACAAGCCTGGGTGGAGACTTGGCCAAAAAGTAGTGGTCATGATCGTGCCGGTTTCGGCGGACGATGGCTGGGACTCGTAGACCTAATTCTGTGCACGCCCATACCCGGGCCCCCGATCGAGGCGCTAAGAGGTGGCGCAGATATGAGCGATCAGCAGGCGATCCAAGACCGCGAGAAACAAATCGCGACTCTGCGCGAGCTAAGGAAAAGGAGGCACGAAGAGCGGGCTGAGCGGCCACCCAGGCTGCTGAGGGGACTCGACGCGCCTGCCATAATCTCGAAAGAAGAGATCAAGGGCCTTCTCAAGGCGGAATATCAGAATCTTGTGGTGAGTCTTTATCTGCAGCTGGGTCCCGACAAGGTAGTGCCCACCCAAAAAGCTCTAGCAAGGTCCTTTCACTCGCTACAGACTCGCGAACTGGAGCGACGGAAAGACTTGATCGAAGCAATTCCCAAAGCACAAAAGGAAATGCTCACGCACGACTTGAAGGAAATTGAAGAACTTCTCGCGCAATATTATGTTCCGCACGATTCCCACACGCTTATCATTTTCAAGTCTGCAGGGGAACTAAACCGTGTCATTCAACTCCCGGTTCACGCGACGGACAGGTTAACGATCGATCCCGACCCCTACATTGTTCCGCTGGAGATGATTCTGGAGGAGAATGAGCGAGTCCTCTTCCTCGAAATCGAGAAGCAGGAAAGCCGGTTTCAGATTTACCACTTTGGACAGCGCCAGGAACAAGACAGGATCCAGTCCTTTGTGCCCTCGGATCGCGTGGACGATTCGATTCCTGGTCGCGCGCAGCGGCATCGCCTGACGCACCTCGAGCGACATTTGAAGGCCACTGCCCAACAGGCATATCACCTTTACAACGACTCGTCGTTCGACGTCCTGGTTCTAATGGGCGAGGAGCGAGTCATGCACCTGCTGGAAGAGTTCCTTCACGCGACTCTCAAGGCACAGATTATCGGCCGCATCTATGGCTCGCCTGATGCGGATCCTCGCGACCGGAAGAGCCTGATCGAAAAAGCGCTTCGCGACCACAAAGCTGATCGGGAGATTAAAGCGATTGCGGACCTGAAAGAACACAAGCCCGCGGAGATTGCACACGGACTCGGAAGCGTTGTCAAAGCCTGCAACCTGTTCCTTCTCCGCAAGTTGATCGTTAGTGTGGGTTTTAACCACCAAGGTTTCATCTGCAAGGAACATCACTATCTTTCCCTTGAGCCCACCGACTGTCCTTTCTGCGGAAAGAAACTGGTTTCTGTCGAGAACCTGGTCGACGAGATGATCGAGATAGCGCTGCTTCAAGCGGTCGAGGTCACCATTGTCAGCTATCATGGGGACCTCTTAACCGAGTATGAAGGGATTGCTGCGGTCGTATACGCTCCGGTAACCGCCACCTGATATGTCACCATCGTACTTAAAAGAAAAAGCCCAGCCCGAGTTCTCGCTCGGTCTGGGCCTTCCAGCAGATTCTTTACGCTGCCTGTCTGAGTTGAGAGTGGGAGGGTACCGGCAAACTATGAATGGCGAAGGCCAACATTACATAGGACCAGCCGCGGAAAACTAAGGAAATCCCCACGGCAACGCCCATGAACCAGAGGCCGGACCACGGCCACTGCGCCCAAAGCAATATACCAAGCAGCAGTGTGACCGCGCCGTCGAATACTGCCCACCCCCAATTTGGAAACTTCAGCCGGATGGCTGCAATCACTCGAAAGATTCCGATTACGGTGAAGAATGAAGCAAACAGTAGTGTCCATGCGAGTGCGCCGGCCACCGGGTGTGTGACGATCATCAGTCCGATGAAAATCCCCAGGATGCCCGCCATCAGGTGAAGGAAGATTCCTCCCCACTTGCGCATGCGAAACGCCTGGATCGCTTCTATCACACCGCTTAGCACGATGAGCCAGCCCAGTACGAGCACCGTCCCAACAGTCGCGGCGGGTGCGATGATGAGCGCGATCGTTCCCAGCATGAGCATTAGGATTCCCAATACCAGAAACCATCCCCATCGGTGGCGAAGACCTTCAAGTTCCATAAGCAACGGAGTCGTGATCATAAATTCCCTCGCGAAATCAGTGATCTCTCGTGATGCTATTGAACCGCAGAGGGTGGAACAATTCCTCGTAAGCATGACCGCCGATTCCGAGGTGCTGCCTAGATTCAGGGAGGCCGCGAGTGAGAGGCGGGCATACGACTTTCGCACTAGTACCACGAAGCGCCGGTGATGCTTCCTCGGAAAATAAGGAGGACGCCCACGCACTCAACAGCAGCACAACAAAGCACTGAGATTCGAGTCACGCTTTTGGGTCCGCGCTGAAAATGCCGCTCGTCTGCCGCGAGGACAAATAACCCGGACTACGGCCGTGGCTACAGAAAATCGAATGAGTAAGTGCCGTGGAAGGCGCTTAGGGCTTTTCGGGCAGCGGTTGCCAGAGTTCGATCTTGTTCCCATCCAGGTCATAGATCCACGCAAAGCGACCGTAGGATTCATCCATTCGTTTGGGATCGATCTTGACTCCCTCTTGTTTTAACCGGTCGAGCAAAGCATCCATATCGTCCACGATGTAGTTGATCATGAACGGTTGCTTGGCATCGAAATACTTAGTGGAGTCGGGAAAAACAGTCCAAACGGTGACGTGTTCCTTTTGCGGGTCGTCGTGTTCGCGCCACGGAAGCATCGCGCCCTGGCCTTTGTCATCGAGTCCAAGATGCTTCGAATACCATTCGCGCGTCTGATCGCGATTCGCGGACTTGAAGAAGACACCGCCAATTCCCAGGATGCGCCCACGCTGCTCCATTTTGACAGGCGGCTTCGGTTTTTCAGGTTGCGGAGTTTGCACTTGCTGTCCTCCTGTTGAGCCAGCCGAGATCAGCAACAGCGACCCGAGCGCAATTGTGCTCCAGGGTATTCCTTGCATGTGCGGGATTATACATTCGAAGGGAGAATACAGTTCGCTCAAGGTTTGCGACGAAGAAAGCCGGTCATTTTTCTCTGAAGATCACACCACTCTTCAACTATTGAGAGGCGCCGAAAAGGAGCGGACTCACCATGCTTTCAATCCTGGCTGCCATCTCCTCGGCGGGGATACGGTTGGAGGTCTGAAACCAGCGGCGCGCGGCTCCAAAAACGGCCCAGGCCGCGGTGGTCGCCAGCAGTGCCGCATCAGCACCGGGTGCTATTCCATGATGGGCAAGCCCTTCCTTGAACATGTCCTCGACGACGGGGATGATGGAGCCTTCGAGCGGTATCCGAGCCAGTTGACCGGGGCAACTTGTGGTTTCAGCAAGATAGTCGCAGACGCCGAGGGCAATGGCGCGCAGTGCTCCATTGCAGTCGGTAAAGGTAATGCTGCGGCGCTCTATCAGATCGCGGAACCGCACGCCCGTCATGGCCTGCAGCAGGGCGTTCTTGTCTGGATAATGCAGGTAGAAGGTGGCCCGGTTTAGCGTCGCCTCGTCGGCGATTTCCTGAATGGAGATGTCCTCAAAATCTTTTTGTATCAATAGTTTGGCCAGAGAGTCCATGAGCATGCGACGGCTGCGCAGGATGCGGGGATCCGTGGCTTCGACCGTGCTGTCCTGTTGGAGACCCTGGGGCATGGCACTTCAGAGTATATCTCCTCTTTGCAGCAAAAGACACTTAAACGACACCTGTCAATTTATTTGAATCGACATATGTCGCTTAAACATCATATGCCGTATAGGAGAATTGACAACCATGTCTACCCGCATGAAGACTGCTTCGATTATTGCGCGCTATCTGCTGGGGCTGCTGTTCACGGTCTTTGGGCTGAATGGGTTTCTTCACTTTATCCACCAGCCGCCACCGGCGAATCCACTGGCAATCCAGTTCCTAGTTGCCGTAAGCGCATCGCACTTTGCCGCGTTCTTCTTCGCGCTGCAGGTGCTTGGCGGCCTGCTGCTACTCTCGGGTTTTTTCGTGCCGCTTGCGCTGACACTGGTTGCTGCGGAGCTTTACAACATCCTTGCGTTTCACCTAACGATGGCACCGGGCAGCATCCCGCCCGCGCTGGTCGCCTGCGTGTTGTGGATTCTGGTCTTCCTGCAGTATCGCGAAAGCTTCAAGCGCATCTTCAGCGCGAAGCCTCCGATGCAGGCATAAATTGCTTCGCAGTATGAGAGGCACGGTGTCTGCTCGCTGCGAAGTGCGGGATCGGGTCTCGATCGCAGCGATAAGTCCGACGATCTGCTCTTCAAGGCTTAGTGAACTGGAAGGAGGAGCCGGGCGCATCCCCAGCCAGTTCTGAAGATCTGACTGACTGGGCCACGGATTGAGTGAGGGGGAGCTCCACTAGAAACGTCGATCCCTTTCCTAGGTCACTCTGTACGGAGACGGCTCCGCCATGTTGCTGAACAATCCAGTGGGCTATGGAAAGGCCGATGCCGGCTCCTCCGAGAGCGCGGCTTCTTACTCGATCCACTCTGTAAAAGCGTTCGAAAATCCTGCATTGATCCTCGACTGGGATGCCAATCCCCGTGTCACTGACGGTGATCAATGCTTTATCGCCGACCTGTTCGATCTGCAGGTTGACCCTTCCAGGTGCGGGAGTGTATTTCTGCGCGTTGTCGAGAAGAATCGCGAGGACTCGACCCAGCGCAGTTCGATCGGCGAGAACGATCGGGACATCGTCACTTACTTTCAGATTAAATTGCAGACCGCGGGCCTCGATCATCTGCCGCCACTCGCTGCCGATAGCCAGGATTACAGAACGCAGATCAAGCGCTTGAAGTCGCAGGTTCTCCCGGCCCGAATCCGCGCGCGCGAGGGTCAGGAGTTCCTCTATCAGCACCGACGTTCGCTCCGATTCCAAGAGTATGTGTCGCAACGCTCGGCGATATTCCACATCTCCCCTTGATTTCCGCAAAGCAATTTCGGCTTCCGTCCGAATCAACGAAATCGGTGTCCGCAGTTCGTGCGAGGCATCCGCCGTGAATTGGGTCACACGAAGAAACGCACCTTCAATGCGTGACAGCATTCCGTTTAAAGTGTCGGAGAGGCGCTGCAACTCATCCCCGGTCTTGAGGGTTTTAAGCCGCTCACTGAGGTTCCGGCCGCTGATGCTCTGCGCGGTTCTCGTAATCAGGTCGACGGGTGACAGCGCCTTCCGGCTCAACCAATATCCACCGACGGCTGCAGCTAAAAGGAGTAGCGGAGCAAACAACAGAAGATAACGGCGAAAGGTAGAAAGCGTTCCTACGACCTGATCGATGGGCAGGCCCGTTTGTACGGTGTACGCATGATGATTCACCTCCACACGTTGCGTCAGAAGGCGAAAAGCGTGTCCGTCAAATACGATGTCATCCGCGTGAGCGTCAGTCACCAAAGTGGGATGAATCGGCGCAACGCCGTATCGCGTCATCGCGGGAGAACGAAAAATCCAGTCTCCGTTTTCACCGTAGATTTGAAGATAATCGCCGGAATGTTCCAGGACATAGGTCTCGGAGACTTCCTCTTGCAGTTTAGCAACCGTGGCATCTTTTTTTTGAGCTTCCAGAAAATTCTTGAGGTCGTCGATCTGGTCTCGCAGCGCGTCGTCGGCAATGGAATAAAGGTTTTGCCGGAGAATGAGGTACATGCCGGCTCCGAATACAAGTTGAGCCAGGAAAAAGACAGCCACGTACCACAGCGTGAGTCGGAACCCGATAGACAGTCTTCTCAACCTTGCTCCTCTGGGTTGATGAGGTACCCTGCACCGCGAACCGTACGGATGAGCTTGCCCCGGCGACCTCCCTCAATCTTCTTGCGCAATAGCCGCACGAAAGCATCGAGGGCATTTCCTTCTACTGCGCGCTCAGGTCCCCACACTGCTTCGACTAGCGCTTCGCGTGACACGACGCGTCCGACGTCACGCATCAGCCGATCGAGCAAGCAGTACTCTTTTCTTGTCAGGCAAAGTCTCGCACCATCACGGAAAACTTCTCGACTACTACGATCCAGCAGCAAGGTGCCGATCTGCAATCTCGTCGCGGGTGCCATCAGTGCCGGTCTGCTTAAGGCGCGCAGGCGAAGCAGAAGTTCATCGAAAGAGAACGGCTTGGTGATGTAGTCGTCGGCTCCGAGGTCCAGGCCATTCACGATGTCGAGAACGGAGTCTTTCGCGGTCAGTATCAGCACCGGCGTGAAGTTGTTCGCGGTTCTCATCTGACGAGTCATGTCGAAGCCATTTACCTTCGGCATCATCACATCGAGAATCACAGCGTCAAACCGCTCGTGATTCACCAGCCGCAATCCGTCGCTCCCGTCGGTCGCGCACGAAACCGCATGCCCCTCCTCGGTGAGTCCTTGGTGGAGCAGTTGCAGCATCCGGGGTTCGTCTTCCACGACCAGCAGTTTCATGGCACGAATGGCTAAGCATAGAGCGATCCGGCTCTCGCGAGAACAACCTGAAAGAAAATTCACATAGCGTTAACATCCGCTTCACGCACCCTTCCTAGAATCCGTTGTCAGAAACAAACCAACTCAACCTCATTATCCGGAAAGCCATCATCTTCCGCGGATCAGGAGGCTGTATGCGATTCAGGAATTCTTCCGCAGACTCATTCGTCCAACTAGCCCGAGTCTCTCTTGCGGTTTTGTTGTTCTTGACAGTCTCTTGGATCGGAGCCTTCGCACAGGTCGATCGCGCCGTGCTCGAAGGCACGGTAACGGACCCCAGTGGCGGCGTGATGCGGGGCGCCGACGTGAAGGTGCTGGCGGTGGATACCGGCATCATTCGCGACCAGCAGACCAACTCCGACGGCTACTATCGCTTCCCCGGTTTGGCGGTGGGACGCTACAGGGTGACGGCGTCGAATCCAAAGTTTGCGACCAAGGTCATCGACGATGTCGTTGTGCAGGTGGGGCAGACGCGGACGTTGAATATCCAGCTCGCAGTTGGTGCAGTCGCCGAGAAAGTGGAAGTCAAAGCATCCCTCGAACCCGCCGACCGAAGTTCCGCCGACGCATCGACAGTCATCCGCACCGATCAGATCGCCAACCTCCCCAACAACGGGCGCGACTGGGCAAGCCTCACGATACTCGCGCCTTTTGCGCAGGATGACGGTGGCGGCGATCAACGCACGATTCGTTTCGCCGGACGCGCGCGCGACGATAACAATTTCCAGTTCGACGGTGTCGACGCAGGTGGAATTCAGGAACAGGCGCAGAAGTCACAGACTCGCCTGCAAATCTCACAAGATGCAATCGCCGAGTATCGCGTGACCAGCGCGCTATACGACGCCGAATACGGCACTCAGGCGGGCGGACAGATTGATGTAGTGACCAAGTCGGGGACAAATGATTTTCATGGGTCCGTGTACGGTTGGTTACGAAATTCCGTCTTCGACGCACGTAACTTCAATGATTTTGACATCAACGGGAACCCGGCGATACCTCCGTTTCGCTACGGGCAGTACGGCATGACTTTCGGCGGCCCTGTCGTCAAAGACAAACTATTCTTCTTCCTCAATTATGAAGGCCTTCGCCAGTACTCAGCGACAACGAATCAGCTTCTAGTACCTTCGCCTATCATTCAACAACAAACGCTAGCCACGTCACCGCAAATGTGTTCCATCCTCCAAGCCTTTCCTTGGCGGGCGTCCACCGGTTCGATTGGGGCGTGCAATCCCATCCATGTCTATCCCGATGGGGCGTTCACCAGTAACCCGCCTGACTCGGATTTGCTTACCGCCCCGGCGCCAACCACAGTCCACGAGGATACCTGGCTGTTTCGCATGGACTACGACATCAATAGCAAGACGACCCTCTACGGGCGAGCCCAGCGAGATATCAGCCTGGTAAGTGGTACGAACGGTAGCAGCGCCCTTCCGTACGATCTGATTCAGACCATCAATCATCCAGCAAACTACTTCATTGCACTCCAACACACGTTTTCGCCGAGCATTGTCAACGAAGCGAAAGTGTTTATCAATCGCTCTCCGTTCATCAATCCTCAGGCCAGTCCTTTACCCTATTCGGTTCAAACGAATGATTGGGCCACGATCAATGACGACAACGCTGATCACGAGGTCGGAACGACCTACGGCGTGATCGATAACCTGACGTGGGTGCGTGGCCGTCATACGTTTAAGACCGGCATGGAGATCCGCCGCATCCGCCTGAACCAAGGGAAAACGGCAGACAATGTTCTTTCTTTCCAGGACGGCAGCGGAAGCACAAACACCGGCTTCGAGACGGCTCAGCTTTACCAGATCTCTTTTACGGCGCCGTGGTGCTGTCACAAGTTCCGCCGCACGATGTACCTTCCATATTTCCAGGACGAGTGGAAGGTCACCCCAAACCTCACTCTTAACTTGGGGCTTCGCTGGGAGTACTACGGAGTTGCGAATGAAGCCGATAACCGCACGACTGTTTTCGATGTCAACCAATTTCACGGTGTCTGCTTAGGTTCCGAGTCGACCAATGGACCCTTTCCAACCCCAATCAATACGCCGCCGTGCCCCCGGAATCCAGTTCTTTACAATCCGAACTACCGGAACTTCGACCCACGCGTGAGCTTTGCATGGGCTCCCGCGCGCTATCACAGCAAAGAGGTAATCCGCGGGGGCTTCGGAATCTACCATGGCGCAGCGCAAAATGACGATCTAAACGCTGCGCTGGAGAGCGATCGCTTCACGGCTTTTCTGAATCTGGACCCGAGCGGCCCTGGCACGCCTCTCCTACCCCAGTATCAGCAGGCATCACCCGACCTCAGTGGCCTCAATTTCGCGACTCTCCAACAACCTCGCGCCTTGCAACGCCAGGGGCGCCGCGACCTTTACGTCGAGACCTGGGGGCTGACGCTCGATAGTGAATTGCCGGCGAATTTTCTGTTCTCACTGCAGTACATCGGCTCGCACGGGGTCCGGTTATTCTCTCGTGGCGGAGTCAACTTCTGCGTTACCAAGCCAGACAGTAACGGAAATTGCACACGCACGCTTGATCAGTTTTATCCCGATCCTACTGGACAGCTTCCCACACTCGATCCTTACGGATCCGTGGATTTCAAATCCGATATTGGCTCCAGCACCTATAACGCACTGCTTGTCAGCCTCGAACGCCGCTTTACCAATGGCTTTTCGTTCCAGTCCCGCTACACCTGGTCACACTCGATCAACGATGGTTCGGTCGGAGGCGGTGAATCGAATGGTCCCGAAAACGTCAATTGCCTGCGTTGCGACAAGGGACCCAGCGTGTTCGACATTCGTAACAATTTCACAACGAATGCGATATACGAACTGCCATTTGGACCGGGCAAGCCCTTCTTAAACGGCGGGGGAGCGTTGGGAAAAGTCGTCAGTGGCTGGACGCTCAGCGGCCTGGGTCTGTGGCACACTGGACATCCTCTGACTGTGACCCTGAATATCTCACCGACCCAACTTCCCGACGGCAACGATCAGACCACGCAACGGCCTGACTTGGTTCCGGGAGTTCCGGTCTACCTTTCGGGTGGTGTTCACAATCACACGATCCCGATCAATCCTGCGGCGTTTGCGGCGCCACCGCTCGATCCCGGCAGTGATCAATTCGGCGTTCCATTCGCTTCCTACGGCCTCGTGGACCGGTTCGGCAGCGCTCCGAACGGCATCGTTCGCGCCCTCAATTCCTGGCAAGTCGACTTGGCGCTCACCAAAACAACCAAGCTCACTGAGCGAGTGGCCATGGAATTTGGCGCGCAGGTATTCAACATTTTCAACCACACCCAATACGGAGATCCGAGTACCGACAATCTGGCTTTCAACTATGTGCAGACAGGTCCAAGCCAATGGGGAATTACGCCGGTCGGAAATCTCGGCCAGATCACGACCACCAACAATTTCAACAACAATAATGACAACGCCGCTTCCCCGAATACCGGGACCGGATTGCCACGACAGATTCAGTTGATGCTGCGGTTCAGTTTCTAGTGTTCGGCGAGAGTTCGTCGAGCTCTATTTATTACCGACGCAGGAGGTAAAACTATGCTCATCTCACGGTTGCGCGCGGTGTTGCCGATATCCGTTCTAACTCTAATCCTTCTCGCCGCGTCAGCTCCGAATAGCGGCTACTCTATCACCAGGAAAATCCCCATTCCCGGGCAAGGCAGTTGGGACTACCTCACCGTGGACGAGAGCGCCCGGCGTCTCTATGTCACTCATGGAACCCAAGTGGAAGTCCTCGACATAGATTCCTATGCAATCGTAGGCAAGGTCGAGAACTTGCATGGCATTCACGGCGTTGCTCTCGCGCCAGAACTGGGCCGCGGCTTCGTCACCAACGGACAAACGTCCTCAGTCACAGTGTTCGACCTGAAAAGTTTAAAGTCGATTCAAGAAGTGCCCACCGGGAAGAAACCCGACGCCATCCTTTTTGATCCCGCCACATCGAGAGTTTTCGCCTTCAATGGCGGCGGCAACAGCGCAACCACGATCGAAGCCGCGACCGGCAAAATCGCGGGCACAGTTGACTTGGGCGGAGGTCCGGAATTTGCCACTGCCGACGGCAACGGATATGTGTTCAACAACTTGGAGGACCAGAGCCAAGTCGTCAAAATTGATGCGCGGAAGCTCAACGTCGAACAGCACTGGCCCACCGCACCTTGTCAATCTCCCTCAAGCATGGCCATCGATCGCGCCAATCGCCGCCTCTTCATCGGCTGCCGCAGCAAGGTGATGGCTGTCATGAACGCTGACAATGGTAAAGTCATTATTACGCTTCCGATCGGCGATCACGTGGACGCCACCGCTTACGATCCTTCGACCCACTTGATCTTCAACTCCAACGGAGAGGGCACGATCACCGTGATTCATCAGGACGATCCGGATACCTACTCCGTCGTCGGCACCGTGAAGACACTACCCCACGCCAAGACTATGGCTCTCGACCCAAAGACGCATCGACTGTTTCTTTCCGCGGCGGAAGGCGCACAATTTGAAGTGCTCGTGGTGAGCCCCTAAATGAACCGTCTCCAAAAACTACCGATCGTCATATTCTTCCTCGGTAGCGTGGCTTGTTCCGGTCCGCACTCTCAGGCTCCACCGCCGGAGACTCAACCGGTGCAACTCCAGTTGCAAGTGAGCACGCCTTTCCACTTTGCAGCCTGTGGAGACTCGCGCTTTCACGATCCCATGGACACCGAAGCCGCGAATCCCACCGTGCGCCACGAGATGGTGCAGGCCATTGCAAAAACGAATCCCGCCTTCATCTCCTTCGGAGGAGATATCGTTTATAACGGCAACGATGCCAATGACTGGAAGGTTTGGGACGGCGAAACCGCCACGTGGCAAGCAAATAAGATCCCGATTTATCCCGCGCTTGGCAACCACGATCTTCACGGTGATGAAAAGATCGCTTTGGCAAACTACTTCCAGCGCTTCCCCGACTTGAAAGACAGCCGCTATTATTCCGTTCGTGCCGCCAACACGTTGATGCTAGTGCTCGACAGTTCCCTCGAAGAACTATCAGGTCCGCAAGGACAATGGCTGGCGCAGAAATTGGCCAGCATTCCCAGCGACGTGGATTTCATCTTCCTCGTTCTTCACCACCCGCCCTACACCAGTTCGTCGGACGAGAAGGCGTTCGGAGGAGGTCACTCCGCCCGCTCGCATGAACAAGAACTGGCCAGAATGCTGGAGTCAAAACAGCAGAACATCCGGGCTCGGATCATCGTTTTTTCTGGACACGTCCACAACTACGAGCGTCACGAGCACGGTGGCGTCACATATTTCGTGACCGGCGGCGCAGGAGCGCATGCCTATCCAATTGAGCGAGCCGCGGCAGATCCTTTTCAAAGCAAGAAAGTGAACTACCACTACCTGCAAGTGGAGGTCGATCGCGGCATTCTGAAGATCACGATGAACCGCCTCGATCTGACCAGCGGAACAGCCACTTGGACCCGGCCCGACTCCGTCACGATTTCGACGCCAGCAGCCAAGGGCGCCTACGGTCAGTAACGCAGGACTCTCGCTTGCACAAAAAAGACGGAGCCCGCCAGGAAACGTTCCACCCTGACTGACTCCGCCGACCCGCACGTCCAACTACGGCCCTACTCAACTACTAACAGCGCCACCTGCACGCCCGGGTGCAGTTCATCAAATAGGAAGTACTGGTCGTCGACGTAATCGATGTAGCAGTCGTCTGTAAACGCCCAACCCGCAGGCCAGGGATCCACAAACACAAAGGTAACGCCGGAATAAACAAACTGCGTCTGCTGCGGCACGATGGTTGTGGTGGTAATGACGCGGTTCACCGCAAACCTATGTGGACGTCCGAAGCTGGCCTTGAACTTCGCATCAGGAATGTGCCCGCCTTTACCGCTCACCTTGGTCTGTCCTTTTTGTGCGGTCTGGCCATGCTCTTCCTGTTGACCGGCCTTGGGCTGCTCTCTCGATTCCTTCGGCGTCTCCTGTTTTTCGCATGGGTCATCTGATATGCCTTGACACGTATATACCATGTAGAGTATATAAGGAGAGTGGAATCTGTCTTCGAAATCATCGCCGAGCCCAACCGCCGTGCGATCCTGAGCCTTCTGGTCTCGTCCCAGCAGTCGGTGGGAGAGATCGAGCGTCAACTCCGTATGCCGCAGCCGACCGTTTCAAAGCATTTGCGCGTCCTTCGCGAGGCCGGCTTCGTGGAATCCACGGTGGACGCGCAGCGCCGTCTCTACCGGCTGAAACCCGAACCCTTTCGCGAGGTCGATGCCTGGCTGGCTCAGTTCCGCCGCTTCTGGTCCGCTCACCTGGATGCTCTCGAACGCCACCTCGACCGCATGGATTCACCCACACCAAAGAAAAGGAAGCCGAGGAGAAAAAAATGATGACCGATCGCGATCAATACATACCCGGTCCCGCCACCGTGGCCACGGTACAAAAGGACGGAGAAAAATGGACGCTCGTCCTCGTCCGCGAACTGCGCCACTCGCCGGAAAAAGTCTGGCAAGCGATTACCGATCCAGCACATCTGCGCGAGTGGGCGCCCTTCGACGCCGATAAAAGCCTGGGTACCCATGGAACCAGAGTGAAGCTCACCACCGTGGGAGCACCCGCGCCGCACGTGAGTGAAACAACCGTGACGCGAGCCGACGCTCCGACGGCGCTTGAGTACAAGTGGGGCGACTTCGATATGCGCTGGGAACTTGAAGGCGTTGGTGGCGGCACGCGCCTGACGCTGTGGACCAACATCGCTCGCCCCTTCATCGCGATGGGTGCAGCGGGATGGCAAATCTGTCTCGATGTTCTCGATCACCTGCTTAGCGGAACTCCTATCGGCCGCATCGCGGGTCCCGAGGCCATGAAGTTCGCTGGCTGGCAGCGGTTGCACGCCGAGTATGCCAGGCAGTTCGGTATCGAAATGCCCAACTGGAGCAAGAACCAATGACAGGTGCCAACAAACGTTCCAAAAAGCAGTTGTAACCCGAACAACGCAAAAAACTGCTCAGCACGTTGCAAGGCCGTTTCGAGAAAAACGTGAAGCGTCATGAAGGTCTTGCATGGGCTCAAGTTCAAGCAAAGCTAGAAGCTGATGCTGAAAAGCTCTGGTCACTCCACGAAATGGAAAGAACCGGCGGCGAACCGGACGTTGTTGGTCATGACAAGAAGACGGGCGAATACATTTTTTGTGATTGTTCGCCCGAAAGTCCGAATGGCCGCAGAAGTCTTTGCTATGACGGCGAGGCGCTGGAGTCACGGAAAGAAAATAAACCAAAAGACAACGCCTTGGATGTGGCAGTTGCAATGGGCGTTGAGCTTTTAACGGAAGAGCAATATCGAGAGTTGCAGAAACTTGGCGAGTTCGATACGAAAACGTCGAGCTGGGTGAAAACTCCTTCTGCGATCAGAAACCTCGGCGGCGCCCTCTTTTGTGGTCGCCGCTACGACACGGTTTTCGTCTATCACAACGGCGCCGAATCTTACTATGCCGCCCGGGGGTTCCGGGTAGGGCTAACGGTCTAGCAAGGCCACCTGTGAGCAGAACCGAGAAGTGTTCCACGTGGAACATGTTGTCATGGCGGTAGGGTCCATACGATAGCGTCATGACGGCTAACCTAAGAAAACACGGGCTTATTATGGGATTCGGAGGCTAATTCAGCGTCACGTATTCTGCTTTGGCCGCCTTAAGAAGGGGGACGTCAGTGTCGGCGTCTTTCCAGAGCGAAAAGAAGTCTTGGTAGGCGCTCCTGGCTTTATCTCTATCCCCCGAAAGAGCGTAGGCCCGACCCAGTTGCAAGTGTGCCAACGCGCCGATCGGCTCGCTCCTTACAGCGCCCGGGTGATCGAGAATCTTCTTAAACTCCGCAGCGGCTGCGGCGCCTTGTTTCGCTGCCAGATATGCTTCGCCGTGCACGTAAACCGTGTAAAGAATGAAATTCAAGGTCAGCAGATTGACGCCCAATTCGTAGGGAGTTGCGCTTGCCACGGAATGTGCGGTCGCATTATCCCTAAGCGAGGCCAACGCACGAAGCGTGGGCAAATAGTTGAACTGCACAATCGTGTCCTCGGGGAAGCGCTTTCCTAAATCGTCGGCCAGCCGGCTGGCTTGTTTGGAATCGCCCGCCATTCCGAGCGCAATCGCGGCTACACCCTCTACATCTCGGCCGTTTGAAGACGCGAGTGCCTGCTTAGCTTGCTCCGCGGCCAAATCCTGGTTACCGACCAGCGCCTCGCGCACTGCCGCTTGTGCCTCGTAGACCGCTGCCGCTTCTTTGTCATCACCGTTCCTGGCGGCCTCGACAGCACGCTGTGCCAAGACCCGGGCCTTTGTGAGCTGTCCGCTGTACAGAGCTGTATCCGACTGGAAGTTGAGCATCTGATCGCTGTATCCCGGCTTGCTCCGAACGTACTCACCTTCCCGCTCCATACCGGCACTGTCATGCTGAAGGAAGTCGGCCCAATAAAGGTTCACGTGAATCTCGGGAGAATCAATCTTGTTAGCCTGCGCTTCCCGCACCGTGGCTTTGGCTTCGTCCAGGCGACTGAGTTGCAGGTATCCGTTGACGAGGTTCGCATATCTGTTGCCTGTGGCGGGACCGATTCTCACCGCCTTTTCGAAGGCGACGAGTGCGTTGTCGTAATCGCCCAGTTGGCTATAGACGATGCCCAGATTTGTATAAGGAGCTTCGCGTGGGTAGGTCTGCTCCAACAACTCAAAGACTTTGCGGGCCGCTTCCAGATTTCCGGTGACGACAAGCTCGTAGTGCGATGAAATGTAAAGTCTTTCCCGCTCGCTCAAGTGCTCGCGCAATTCATAGGCTCTGCGGACACTTTCCGTCGCACGGACGGTGTCGTAAAGATTGAAGTAGCTCGTTCCCATCCTCGCGTAAGCCATGGCGAAATTGGGGTCGAGGCTGATCGCCCGCTGGAACAACGGAACCGCCGCGCCGTAATCGCTTTTCACGACCATAGCCTGGTATCCCAGACTGTAAGCTTTGAGAGCCTCAAGCGATGGCGTGGTCACGTTCTCGGGTGGGGCATCATACTTTTGTACCGAAGCCAGTGATTCTCCGAGCTGGTTGCGCATCGCCGACGCCACTTTTCCCATGGCGTCGAGAACATGGTTTTTGTCTACGGCTTGGGCCTCCGCACTCCCGAGCGATTCCCCGTTTGCGCAGTTGATGGCTTTCAAGGTCAGCAGGTACTGCGTGCCAACTTGCGCAATCGCCCCGTCCAGAACTGCCGCGCTGCCCGTGCGCTGGCACACTTCGCGCCCCAATTCGTGCGTCAGGGGCGAGTCTTTGGGTCGGGCCATTAGAGATAGCGTCTGCGCGATTCGGTCGTCAGAGAGCAGATGCAAGAAAGGGGATTGCTCGAGTTGCGCCGAGAGTCCTTGACGCAGCGCGCCGTCGAAAACCGGGTCGCCGGTTGAATTGGCAAAGTCGGCTAGCACGACCGTGTCTTTATCAGTGAGCTTGGCTGCTCCCAGAGAGATCAACACCGAAGCCACGACGGCAATGATGGGTAATCCGGCGACGGCCATCAGCCACCAGTGTCGAGCCTTGGCCGGCGATGCTGGTTGCGGCTTGGCTCCGGTTGAGCCGTCTCGCAGGTCAACCTCCGTAGGCCCGGGTGTGCCGCCCATGTTCTCATTGACGGGAGCAACAAACCGATAGCCCCGCTTAGGAACGGTCTCGATGTATTGCTGCCCGTCAGCGGTTTCGCCTAACACTTTGCGCAGGGCTGAGATGTTGACCGTCAGATTGCCCTCTTCCACAAAGCTGTCAGGCCAGGCCAAATGCATGAGTTCGTCCTTGGTCAGCAAACGGCCGTGACTCTGAATCAGCACGACCAAGATCTCAAACGATTTAGGCGCCAGCGAAACCGGCTTGCCCTCGCACAGGAGGAGATGCTCCCGGGGGTCACAACGGAATTTTCCAAATTCGTACAACACCTTTGTTTCCCTGGGTATGACGATCTTTGGAATTTGACTGGAAATTCTTAACGGCCCGCTAAGGACTCTTTCGGTGGATCCCGCCTAGCTTGCACGAGAGCCGGGCGATCCGACTGCGATTAGGCCAGATTTTAGTGGAAGGTTGGCGTTCTCCACAAGAGTCTGCACCGAAACCGGAGGATCCACGGCTCCAATCTCGAATCTAGATAAGGAGAATTTAGCAATGAGCAGTCCAAACTCCCTCAGAAAGTTTCTAACGGTATTCGCCCTTGGCGTAGCTACGCTGACGGCAGTGCCTTTGATGTCCGCCCAATCGGCGGTTGCACACTTTGACCTCTTTCCGAATCCCAAATTTGTGAGCTGTGTTGGTGTTCCGGGCGGACCCACGCCTCATGCCCAGGTCACGGTTACCCGTGGCACCCTCAACGACACCCTGGTGCTTTCCGCTCAGAACATACGGCCCGGAGTGAAGTTCGACATGTTCACCGTGCAGCGCACCAACCTACTTCCAGATCACACCGTCGACCCGGCCTTCACCGGAAGTTTCGGTTTTGCCTGGTACCAGTCAGACCTTCAGGCCAACAGCCAAGGCAAAATCAACGCAACCATCAAAACCATCCTTCTGGACCAGATTTTCGGATTCGATCCCGAGCTCAGCAATCCGAGCCCGGTGAATACCTTCAACCTCGGTTTCTGGTTCAACGACCCCAATGACGCGAATGTCGATGGGTGTGTGTTTGATGTAACCAAACCCACTCCATTCAACGGCGAGCACAACGCCGGACCGCTGGCCATGATTAGCGTTCCGGACGCCACCACCGATTTGGGTCCTCTGTGCACGAACCCAAATACCAGCACATCGCCGGCGACCTGCAATCCTTAGTCGACGTCGTGAGGAACGCAGTGATGCGAGCGGGAGGATGCGGGCAGCATACCTCCCGCCCGCAAGAATCAGTAAGGGTTCCGCGCGGACCCCGACGTACAAAGACACAAGGCTGTGCAGCCGGCGGCTTGTGGAGGTCTAGCGAATGAAATCGATTGTCAGGCCGTACTCTTGGCTAGATCGCTCCCCTTGTACAATCCGGAACGTGAGTTAGCTCCGCTAGGATGGTCGAACATGGTTGAAACTCCCGAACAGTACAAGGCCCGCCTTGCGGCATATACCGAAGGCAAAGATCCAGTTGCAATGCAATGCGAAGCACCGCGCACGTTGGCTCACTTAATTGAGGATGTCTCGGAAACCACGCTCAGCCTCAGGCCGCATCCTAGTAAGTGGTCGGTGACCGAAATCCTGGCTCATATGGCAGAGGACGAACTGACCAGCAGTTGGCGCTACCGTCAAATACTAGAGCATGACGAACCCGAATTGCCCGGCTTCGATCAAGAGATGTGGGCGCGCCTGGGAAACTATGGTTCCTGGAAGTCCCACGAAGCCCTGGAAATGTTCCGCCTCCTGCGTGAAGCCAATCTTCGAATGTTCGCCCAGTTGACACCCGCGCAATGGCAGCGCCACGGTATGCACGCAGAACGCGGTAAGCTGACGGTGCAAGAGCTGTGTCGCCACATGGCCAGCCATGACATGAATCACATCGACCAAGTGCGCAAAATCGTGGGTCGCTAGTGGAAACCCGGGAGCACCAATGAAATATTATTCGGTGGCAGAAATTGAGATCTCGGATCAGAGTTGGATCCCGGCCTATGTCAAGAATGTGACTAGACTTGTTGAGCAGGCAGGCGGCCGGTACTTGGCCCGTACATCGAAGATCGAGAAACTGGAAGGCGAACGAAGGGTCCCTCAGATCTTCTTGATCATCGAATGGCCCTCCAAAGATGTCGCAAAGGCCTTCTACGAATGTGACGAGTACCGTCCGTACCGGCGGAGTCGCATAGAAGGCGCGAAAAATGAGTTCCTGCTCGTGGCCGGCGAAGACATGACCAACACAGCGCAGATACCTGACTAGCCTGAAGACTCCTCTTACGTCTAAGTTCTCCAGAATCGCTAGCATTTACCGGCGTTAAACAGTTATCTCGAACTCCGAGTCTAGGATTCCACGCGAATTCGCTGCAGAACCGCGTCCAGGGCTTCCGAGACTCTGGTTAGGAGGCCATGTTCAATCAGGTGTTTGAGAAATTGCTCATTGATGCCGCCGGCAGTGGCGTGAGTGGCGGCCAGTGATTGGAAACTGCGCTCGCAGTCTTCGACAGCGCCAGTGGTTACTCCCAGAAAGAGGCGCGCAATGTAGTCTCTGGCTTGCGAGGCTGGAACGCCTTGTTGCTCCAACCAGGAGGCAATCGTTTCGTTCCATGCGTAATAGGACGCGATGGTCGCAGTCGTCGCGCAGATTGCATCGAACTCGGGTTCCCGGTCCACTGGAAAGACAGTTCCAACGGCAGCGAAGAGTTCAACAGCCGCCGGATCGGGGGGATAGATTGCCGTGGGACTCAATCGTTTTGCCGCTGACGGCAATGGCACGGCCCTTGCGATTCGCACCGCAGGCGCCACCCGTTCAGACAAGCTCCCGAGCGAGAGCGCCGAGACCAGGCTGATCACCTGATGATGGGGACGGAAACGCAACTCCGAAAGAACCTCTCGCGCGGCTGAAGGCCTCACCGCGATCACGATCGTATCGGAACGGTCGAGAACTTCCTGGTTAGAGCCCGCGACAGATATTCCACGGAAACGATTGGCAAGCCCGGTCGCGATAGCGGAATTGCGAGGAGACAACCAGATGGAATGGGATGTGACGCCAGACGAACTCAGGCCAGTCACGATGGATGACGTGATTTCGCCAGTTCCGATGAATCCCAGTTGCATGAATCTTTCCTGGCGTAGCGCGCACAGATCTGAACGGTCTTCAAAAGAGGCCAGACTGTATTTGTCGCCATTCTATCCGACGAAGGAAGCGGCCTGACACCGGGGAGTTGTTTCTCCAGCAGCAGCACATCTCCACTCAAGTCAAAAGCGTGATTGAGTGGGCCGCGGTCTTGCACGCTGCGGCTCAGCGCGGCTAAATTATTTGTGAGAGTTAGAGAGGGGCAGGGAAAGGAGCGTTCCGTGGAATCTGCGTCTGCATTCATCGATATGAAGATCAAGGAACTTGGGGACTGGCGCGGCAAGACGCTGGCGAAAGTGCGGACGATCATTCACCAGGCAGACCCTGACATCGTCGAAGAGCGGAAGTGGGTCAAGCCGACATCGTCCGGGACTCCTGTCTTCTCCCACGGCGGCATCGTCTGCACAGGAGAGACTCACAAGAACGTCGTCAAGCTGACATTTGCCAAGGGAGCGGCGTTGAAGGACCCTGCCGGTCTATTCAACTCCAGCCTCGAGGGGAATGTCAGGCGCGCCATCGACATCCATGAAGGCGACAAGATCGACGAGGCGGCGTTGAAAGATCTCATCTGTGCTGCCGTGGCGCTCAATCTCAAGGGCAAGGATAAGCCGAAATCCAAGCGAAAATCCCCACTCTAAATTTCGCAAAGAGCGCGGCGTCGCGATCAGTTGGGGCTTGGGCGGTTGCCTGCGGACTCCAGCGGCAGAGCGCCGGGCGAGCGGAGGGTCCGAATGTCCCTCATGGAAATCTGGGGACAGACGGAACGTTCCCAAACCTTTCTTCGACTGGGTTGGTTTCCTGAGTTCGCTCGGGTAAACTGAGGGTGAAATTCCGCCATGGCCTCGACCAACGGCATCATCGTGAGAGACCCCAACATTCTTGGAGGGACCCCTGTGTTCAGTGGGACTCGAGTTCCTTTCCAGACATTGCTGGATTACCTCGAGGGCGGGCAAACTCTGGACGAGTTCCTTGAGGATTTTCCCACGGTGAAGCGCGAAGCCGCCATTCGCGCCCTTGAGCATGCTAAAGAACTCGTCGTCAGTGAACTGTGACGAAACTCCTGCTGGACGAGTGCATTCCGAGAAGACTTAAGATCCATCTCTCCGGGCACGAGTGCCTGACTGTGCCTGAGGCCGGGTGGGCCGGCAAGAAGAACGGAGAGTTGTTGTCTTTGGCAGAGAATGCGGGCTTTCAGGTGTTTATCTCTCTTGACCATGGAATTGAGTTTCAGCAAAATTTGACGGGACGCAACATCGCAGTGATCTTGCTCCGTGCTAGGTCAAACCGGTTGGCGGACTTGATCCCGTTGGCGGGAAAGATCTTGGTGTCGCTTTCGTCGATTGAAGCTGGACTTCTGGTGCGGATTCAATAGCAACTGCACTCTTTAACTTTAGCAACAAAGTGGCACTTCGGGACGGGTAGCGCGTTCAAGCCTGGTTTTAGCTTGAGCTCCTCTGCTCCGGTCGGGATGACAGAAGTGGGAGAGGTGAATGCCATCAGTTGGGGATTGGGCGGTTGCCTGCGGACTCCAGCGGCATAGCGCCGGGCGAGCGGAGAGTCCGAATGTCCCTCATAGGTGGCTGGCCGAAGAAGCGGCTGTATTCGCGGTTGAATTGGCTGGCGCTTTCGTATCCAACTTCAAAAGCCGCGCTGGCGGCGTCCATACCACCCGTGAGCATGCGTGCCCGCGCCGCGTGAAGCCGAAGTTGCTTTTGATATTGAAGAGGACTCATGGCGGTCAGCGCCCGGAAATGGTGGTGCAGTGTGGAGACACCCATGCCCGCGAGTTTTGCCAGATCTTCGATGCGTAACGACTTCGCGTAATTCTCCCTGACCCACGCGATCGCTTTCGCTGTGCGGTGGCTCTGATCTCCCAGGGTCGCGATCGCACGAAGGCGTGCCCCCTCAGGCCCGCGGAGAATTCGGTAGATGATCTCGCGTTGAATCAGCCCGCTCAGGAAAGGAATGTCCTGCGGCGTGTTCAGCAGGCCCACGAGCCGGCAACATGCATCAAGCAGCTCGACCGTGGTTTTACCCGTTGCCATGGCAGGGCTGTCAGAGGGCAGCTCGGGCGACTGAATCTCCTCACGACTCAGAAGCTCGCGGATCACAGGCATTTCGAGCTTAAGCACGAAGCAGAGATATGGGACCTCTGCACTCGCCTCGATCACGTTGCAGATCACTGGAAGATCGAGGGACGTCAGCAGGTATCTCGACTCATCAAAGATAAACGTTGTTCCGGCGAGGGTCGCCTACTTCCGCCCTTGCGCGACCACGGCCAGGCTGGGCTCATATGTCGCTGTGGCCGGCGCTGTGGGCGCGGTCCGTCGCGACAACAGTAAGCCAGGCACGTCGGTAATGAATCTCTCTCTCGGCCCGACGAAATAGGCAATCTTGCGAGCCAGTTCGGCGCGTAGCTCGCGCAATCGCGGTAGTGCCAGAGAGGCGTTCTGTCTAGGTTGCTTCAATACATTCCATCCTTTGATCTCTTACTTAGCATAGCTGCCCGGTTTCAGAAGCACCAATGATTTCTCTCGTCATAAGAGAAATAGGCAATAAATCGGCAGGATCGGGATACCGCGTTCGCGGCGTTTGCTTCTAATCTCGAAATCACAGGAATGGTTTCGTGAAGGAGAAACAATGCAAAAGCGCAAACTGGGAAAAAGCAATCTAGAAGTTTCAGCCATGGGTCTGGGCTGCATGGGAATGAGTTTTTCCTATGGTCCACCGAAAGACAAGAAAGAGATGACCGATCTTCTGCATGCCGCAGTGGATCGCGGCATCACGTTTTTCGATACCGCTGAAGTCTACGGTCCGTTCTTGAATGAAGTACTGGTGGGGGAAGCACTGGCTCCCTACCGCGACAAAGTGGTGATTGCCACAAAATTTGGTTTCGACTTGACTGGTAAAGATAATCGCCCTGGAGTACCCAGCGTGAGCAGCCGGCCCGGGCACATCAAGCAGGCCGTCGAAGGATCGCTCAAGCGGTTGAAGGTCGATGTGATCGATCTGCTGTATCAGCACCGTGTTGATCCGAACGTGCCTATCGAAGATGTTGCTGGCGCAGTGAAGGAACTGATCCAAGCAGGTAAGGTCAAGCACTTCGGAATGTCGGAGGCAGGCGTCAAGACGATTCGCCGCGCGCACGCGGTCCAGCCGCTCACGGCGCTGCAGAACGAATACTCGTTGTGGTGGAGGAAGCCGGAGCAGGAGGTCATACCGACTCTCGAAGAACTTGGAATTGGCTTCGTGCCTTACAGCCCGCTCGGGAAGGGGTTTCTGACGGGCAAGATTGACGCAAACGCGAAATTCGACAGTACCGATTTTCGCAGCAAGTTGCCTCGGTTTACGCCTGAAGCACTCAAAGCGAACCAGGCGCTGATCGATCTCCTTGGCAGCATTGCCAAGCAGAAGAAGGCGACCCTTGCTCAAATCGCACTTGCGTGGGTGCTGGCGCAGAAGCCGTGGATGGTTCCAATCCCCGGCACGACCAAGCTCAATCGCCTGGAAGAGAATATCGGAGCCGTGTCGATCCAACTGACATCCGAAGACCTGCGGGATATTGATGCCGCCGCGTCGCAGATTAAGGTGGAAGGAGACCGGTATCCCGAGAATTTGGAGAAAATGACGGGACTGTAAGCGGCCGTAGGTTTCATCGTTGTTTTGTCCCTGAGGTCCGAAAACGGCCATATTGCGGGCATCCTGAGTGCGAACATTCGTTCGTGCAAACTCCCGTTTCTTTGGGATCGAGAAGGACCTCCATGCTACGTTTTCGCGCTGCGGCACTAGTCGTTGTCTTCGCTTTTGTGGGTCTCCTAAATACCATTGCGGCACCTGTTGATGGAAATACGGCCACACAAGACATCGATCATTCCATCAAACCAGGGGACGACTTCTACCGGTACGCCAACGGGGGCTGGCTCAAAACGGCGGTGATACCCGCCGGCCAGGCGAGCTACGACACGCGCGCAATCTTGAAGGAGAAAACAAGTCAGCGCGTACGCAGTCTTATCCAAGATGCAGCGGAAGCCAATCCCGCCAAAGGCAGCACCGCGCAGAAAGTTGGCGATTACTACGCGACCTTCATGGACGTAGATGGCATCGAAGCAAAAGGACTCTCACCACTGGCCGACGAGATGGCCACGATCTCAGCGATCAGAAACAAGAAGTCGCTATCAGCCTATCTGGGCACGACTCTAAACACCGAGGTCGATGGACTGACCTCCAATGCTGACCACGTGTTCGGAGTTTGGGTGAACCAGAGTTTTACGGACTCGAAGAAGTGTGTCTTCCATCTGTTGCAAGGCGGTATGGGAATGCCCGATCGCGACAGCTATCTGGACGCATCCCCTGACATGGCCAAGTTGCGTGCGCAGTATCAGGCGCACATTGCGGCGATTCTCAAACTGGCTGGGATTGCCGACTCTGAGGACAGAGCGGGGGGAGTCTTGTCGCTTGAAGTCCGCATGGCGCGAGGCGACGCTCCTGACGCTGATGCAGCTGACGTCTTTAAGCAGAACAACCCGTGGAAGCGCGCTGATTTTGGCGTCAAGGCTCCCGGCATGGACTGGGACGCATACTTCACGGCAGCCGGAATCGCCGATCAGCCAGAATTCATCGTCTGGCAGCCATCGGCGGTGATTGGCGCGTCCGCCTTAGTCGGGAGCGAGAGCGTCGATCTGTGGAAGGACTATCTCCGCTTTCACCTGATCGAACACGATGCCAGCGTGCTCCCGAAGGCCGTGGCGGCCGAGGATTTCGCCTTCTATGGCAAGATCCTCTCGCAACCGATGCCGGAGCGCAGCGATGCCGCCATAGCCGCCACGAACGGCGCGTTGGGTCAGGCGGTTGGCCAACTTTATACCCAACGCTACTTTCCGCCTCAAGCTAAGGCGAAAGCGCAAGTCATGGTCGGTGACCTGATTACCGCTTATCGCGCTCGCATTGCGAATCTCACATGGATGTCGCCGCCGACCAAGGAAAAGGCGTTGGCCAAGCTGGCCGCTTTGAGGATCGGCCTTGGCTATCCTGACACTTGGATCGATTATTCGACGCTCGATGTTGTGCGCGGCGACGCCTTTGGGAACATGCGCCGAACCGAAGCGTTCAATCGCTCGCGCAACCTGGCCAAGCTGAAGCAACCCGCGGATCCGGATGAGTGGAGGATCGATCCACAAGTCGTCGGCGCCGTCATCGTATTCACTCCGAATACCGAGACGTTCTCAGCCGGACTTCTGCAACCACCGTATTTCGACAATAATGGCGACGCCGCTTCAAACTACGGATCGGCCGGCGCCGGCATCGCACATGAGATCAGCCATAGCTTCGACGAACTGGGCAATATTTACGACGACCAGGGCCGCCTCGGGATGTGGTGGACTGCGGAGGATCTCGCCAAGTATCGTGCAGCCGGGGCGAAGCTGGCCGTCCAATTTGACGGCTACTGTCCGCTGTCTGATCTATGCGTCAATGGCAAGCAGGTGCTGAGTGAAAATGTCGCCGACCTGGCGGGATTGCTCGTTGCGCATGACGCGTACGTTATATCGCTGAAAGGCAAACCCGATGTCGTGATCGACGGACTCAGCGGGGAACAGCGCTTTTTCCTCGCATTCGCTCAACGATGGCGGAAAGCCCAGACTGAAGCGGCGCTGCGTAAGCAGATCAAAACCGACACCCATTCGCCGGGAGAATACCGAAGCGACACGGTCCGCAATATCGATGCCTGGTACAAAGCCTACGAGATGTCGCCCAGTGACAAGCTATATTTAAAGCCCGAAGATCGCGTGTGGATATGGTAACAACATTGAAGATCGCCTTCGTCGAATGGCCCGAAGCTTTGTCAGTTGGGGACGCGCACTGGGCCAAGTTGAAGGAATCCGTAACCGTGGTGCTTCCCGACATTCTGGTTACCAATGAGTTGCCATTCGGTCCCTGGCTGGCGGACGAAGCTGTGTTTTCCCGTGAGGCGGCGGATCGCAGCATCCGCGCGCATCAGCAGGGAATTGAGGGACTGAGCGAATTGAGTCTTCCTGCGGTAATTTCTTCGCGGCCCGTGTTGGACGGAAAGCGGTTGGCGAACGAAGCGTTCGTACTTGAGAAGGGAATCGCTCGCCCCTTGCACCGAAAACATTATTTTCCCAACGAGCCAGGCTGGTTTGAAAGCGAATGGTACGCCGGCAATGGCTCGGGGTTTGAGGTGACCGAAGTGTTGGGAATCACGGTGGGAGTGCTCTTGTGCACGGACGCCATGTTCAACGAACACGCTCGGGCTTATGGAAGGCAAAAAGCTTCGCTGATCGTCATCCCTCGCGCGTCAGGGACGAACATAGAGTCGTGGAAGATCGCGGGCGCCATGGCATCGCTCGTTTCCGGTTCCTATGTGGTCAGCTCAAACCGGGTTGGCCGTTCCAAGGGCGGTACGGAATTCGGCGGCGGCGGCTTCGCCTATGCGCCGGGCGCCAAGCTCTTGTCGGTCACATCTCCTACCAGCCCTGTGCAGGTATTCGCTCTCGACCCAGGAGTCCCCGCGTCCGCACAACTCGACTATCCCTGCTACGTTCCGGAACTCGAATAAGAAATGCGGACCCTTGGCACGCTTCGTGTCAGCGTCTACAGTATTTTCTGTATTGACCCCGGTGGGAAGACTGGGTTCCCATCAATTCTCAGTCCCTTGCTCAACCGTCCGTTCTCCGTCTGAATCGACCGCTCGAGCCGGCCCCGAATCGATGTGACCCAAGGAAAGGAACGGCTCGTGGAACACGCGACTTTCTATCGCACGATAAACATAGATGGTCTCTCGATTTTTTACAGAGAGGCGGGTCAGAAAGATGCCCCCACGCTTCTCCTGCTCCACGGGCTACCGTCTTCCTCGCGAATGTTCGAGCCGCTCTTCGCGCGGCTCTCCGATCGCTATCACCTGATCGCGCCTGATTATCCTGGCTTCGGACACAGCGACTGGCCCGACCCAAAGAAATTTGCCTATACCTTCGATAGCTACGCTGAGATCGTGAATCATTTCACCGAAGCCCTTGGGCTGTCGCACTATACGCTTTACATGCAGGATTACGGCGGTCCGGTGGGATTTCGTATGGCCTTGGCTCATCCAGAGCGCATTGACGCGCTCATTGTCCAGGACGCGGTCGCACACAACGAGGGCCTGGGGGAGAACTGGAAGACCCGGCGAGCCTTTTGGGCCGATCGCGCTGCCAATGAAACGGCGCTTCGCACAAATCTGCTATCGCTCGCGACCACGCGAACGCGGCACGTGGGAAACGATCCGGACTTGGAACGCTACGATCCTGATCTGTGGACCGATGAATTTTATTTTCTCAACCAGCCCGGCCAGGCGGAGATCCAAAGCGACCTCTTCTACGACTATCGAACCAACGTCGAGGCCTACCCGAAATGGCAGGCATGGATGCGCGAGAAGCAACCGCGCCTGCTGGTGGTCTGGGGCAAGTATGAACTCTCGTTCGACTCTGGCGAGCCGGAGCGCTACCGCAAGGATGTGCCGGACGCTGAAGTCCACATTGTCGACGGCGGTCATTTCGCGCTGGATACGGCGGCCGATGAGATTGCGGAGTTGGTCCGAGACTTCGCCAGCCGCACCCGTTCAGAGCATCGCTCACGGCGGGTTGGCTGACGCCGGGATGGGATCCATGTCAGACAAGAAGACCGCGATTATCACGGGAGCGTCGGGCGGTATTGGCGCTGGATTGGTGGAGGGCTTCACAAAGCAAGGTTACAACGTCGTCGCAACGTCTCTTAATGCCAGTCAAGTGTTAACTACCTCGGCCAGTCTGGTTCCTGTCGATGGGGACATCAGTAAACAGCAAACGGCTGTCGAGGTTGTCGAAGCAGCGATCCGGCACTTCGGAACCATCGATGTTCTGGTGAATAACGCCGGAATCTATCGCGCCAGGTCTTTCACAGACTTTACGACTGAAGACTTCAATGCCTTGGTCTCAGTCAACCTGTTGGGATTTCTCTACACGACTCAGCTCACCGTGAAGCAGATGCTGAAACAGAAGTCGGGGAACGTGGTGACGATCTCTGCTGCGCTGGCAGATCAGCCTATCGCGGGCATCAATGCGTCGGTTTCGATGATGACGAAAGGCGGTCTGAACACCGTCATCCGGAGTCTCGCAATCGAGTATGCGAAGGAAGGCATCCGATTCAATGCAGTTGCCCCCGGCGTCGTGGACACAGCGCTCCACAAGGATGCGCCCCAAGAATCTCTCACCGCCAGGCAGCCAATGGGAAAGGTTGCGGACATACGGGACATCGTCGACGCCGTCCTCTACCTGGCGCATGCACGTCAAGTGACCGGAGAAGTGTTGCACGTGGATGGTGGCGCTCACGCCGGGTGTTGGTAGCTCCGAGGTTTGATGCCTGGGTTCGAATCCGTGGGAGAGGGAACTGAGAACTCTGTTGGAAAGGAAGAAGAACTATGTCGACCGTAACGCATGACCTGCAATCCGCCCTGGCGCGGCGCAAAGAGATTGAAGTCAGTGTGATGGGAAGAAAGTCGGGGAAGTGGATATCCCGACCTGTCTGGTTCGTGCTCGAAGGCGACACTGTCTATCTTGTGCCCGTCGAAGGCTCCGATACGCAGTGGTACAAGAATTTGTTACGCCATCCCAGAATTCGAATTTCTGCGGGACGGACTGACGGCGAGTTTGACTCGACGATTGTCAACGACCACAAAGCTGTTTCCACTATTGTCGAGAAGTTTCGCGGTAAGTACGGAGTTGCCGACGTCAAGAAATATTATTCAAAGTTCGACGTCGCAGTCGCGGTCAAAATCGTGTAGCGTGCGGCTAAGGTTTCCCCGCAGTTGCTGCGTTTGAATTTTCTGGAACCGCCGTCTGGGCAAATAGATCTGCAGCGTCAGCAATGCTCTGCGATTCCTGTTGCTTCTTGGTGAGCCAATCGCTGAAGGTGGCTTTCTCCCGCTCGACGCTCTCGATATTCCTGGCTATGCGCGTCATGTAGTGCTCTTTCACGCGATCAAGTTCCGCCTGAATCTGAACGTTCTCTTCCGCCTTCCGCGCCCACTCGGCTTCCACCTGCTTCTTCTGGCTGGCCTCGTAAGTGTCGAGAGCCGCCTGCCTCACTTTACAATCCTGCAGCACCTGTTCAATAGGAATACCGGCAGCGTCAAGCGCCATCATCACCGCGGCGCGCTTCATGTCTTTTGACAGCCCGCGGAGGTGTTCGCTGTGCAGCATCTCGACCACCCGATGGATGCCATGCCGCACATTCATGACTCCGGCGGTGCGGTAGATGTCTTCGACCGGCAACAGTTCGGCTTCGAAGTTGGCGGCGGCCACGATAGGGACCCGAGTCGCCGGCGGATCCGATGGGTGCGGAGCCTCTCCTTGTTTATCGCCGTTGCCGTTGCCGTTTCCGAGCGGACCATCGGGTTTGTGGTGCCAATGCGCCAGTTCGAGCAATTTGTTTCGCATAGGTTTCCTCGCCTTGCAAACCTTCGTCGTATTCCCCTGGAGAGCCTTTTCTGTCCTGGGTTCTCTCGCCAGCGGGCTGGAGACTTCGGGAGACGAAATCGCGGGACTCGCGGCGCTGCTGTCGCGTTCCAGCTTGGCGGGAGGAGTTTTAGTCCCCTCGCCCGGCGGCTTCATCAATAACTGAGGGATCTCCGCCGCTGTGGTCGGAGGCGCACTGCCGCTCCCAGTCTGTTTCGGTAGGGCGGTCTGTTGGCTCAGAATTGGAATCATGACCTCATCTTTCTGAATACCGACCACATAATCCCTGCCATCGGTGCGGCAATATCTGGCCGCGCCCGAGAATTGCTCGCGCCGGGTCTGAACCACCAACCGGGTTCCGACCACGACCGACCTTCCCAGTCTCAGGCAGGCTCCCCCCGGCGAGCGGTCTTCCACCCGCGCAGGAACCGTCTGCACTCCGCCGTCGGGATCCTTCCACGACGCTTCCGCCAGGAGCATGACTGCGGTGCGGGGTTCTTGCATAACTCCGCTCATGCTGCCTCTATCGGAAACAAGCAGCAATCACTCCACCACGGGCACGTGCCGGAAGGACGTACTTCTTGCCCCGAGGGCCCGCGATCACCCCGGAAGCTGTGGAAAAGTTTGCCCATCCCCGAGCGGAATCTAAGAATCTGTCAATAATCGTGTCAGACCGACGCCCAACGTTCTCAAATCGTATTAAAATCACGAACACGCTTTCCCGTCGGGTGGGAATGTGGGTCTCGCCCCCAAAAACAACGAGTCTGTCCGAACGTCCTAGCAGTTGCATGCTGCCGCTTCGAGTTTTAGCTCCCGCGATTGCGACGAAGCGGGTGACATTTCCATTAGTCGGCCCTATTCAAGGATCGCTCTGGCCACGAAGAGGTTTTGAGTCGCATCTTCTGTGGCGTGATGATTTTCCATCGCAATTCCATACCGTGACCGAAACATGAAAGGAGAGGAAGTTATGTCTACTATCACCACCAAAGACGGAACCGAGATTTACTACAAAGACTGGGGCAAAGGACAGCCCGTGGTCTTCAGTCATGGCTGGCCGCTAAGCGCCGATGCTTTTGAAGATCAAATGCTGTTTCTCGCCGATCGGGGCTATCGCTGCATCGCTCATGACCGCCGCGGCCATGGCCGCTCGAGCCAACCGTGGGACGGCAACGAGATGAACACCTATGCCGACGACCTTGCCACTCTGGTCGAGGCGCTCGACGTTAAGAACGCAATTCACGTAGGGCATTCAACCGGCGGCGGAGAGGTCGCTCGCTATATCGGACGTCATGGCACGAAGCGTGTCTCGATGGCGGTTTTGATTAGCGCCGTGCCTCCGCTCATGTTGAAGACTCCGGCGAATCCTGCCGGGTTGCCGATCGAAGTGTTTGATGATCTTCGCAAAGCGGTCATCACGGACCGCGCCCAATTCTTTAGAGACCTGAGCGCTCCGTTCTACGGCTTTAACCGGCCGGGCGCGAAAGTCTCCCAGGGCTTGCGGGATTCGTTCTGGCTCCAGGGCATGCTCTGCGGACACAATGCCGCTTACGACTGCATCAAGGCCTTCTCGGAAACCGACTTCACCGAAGACCTGAAGAAGTTTGATGTGCCCACGCTGGTGCTGCATGGGGACGACGATCAGATCGTGCCCATCGGTGCTGCGGCGATGCTTTCTTCCAAGATGATCAAAGGAGCAACCCTGAAGGTGTATCCCGGTGCGCCGCATGGAATGTGCTCCACCCTCAAGGATCAGGTTAACGAGGAGCTGTTGGAGTTCTTCAAGCGGAGCGAACGGGCCGCGGCATAGCGCGAGGCGTCAATAACTTGGCGAAACTTTAGGGACAGGTTTGTGATTGCAAACCTGTCCCCTTTCTTCAGGGAGTGATTCCTGTCGTTTCGTAGGTCAGCATCGCCAGGCTCAGACGGTAGTCGTAGCCGGCCTGCACGTTGCTGATTTCCGCCTGCGTCTGCTGCAGTTGCGCCTGGCTTAGTTCAACAATCGAACCCAGCCCCAGTTTGTAACGAGACTGTGCGAGATCGAGGGCGAGTTTTGCCTGCTCTAACAGTTGCTGAGTAACGGCGAGCCGCTGATAGGCGGTGTTCGCATTCAGCCAACTTGTGCGGACATCGCGCGAGATCACGTTGCGCATGTCAGCTAGTCGTTCATTGGTTGCTTGTGATCGCAGGCTCGCTTCTTTCGCCTTCGCGGTGTACAGAAATCCGTTGAAGATCGGAATCTCGATATCGCCTCCGACCGCCCCGTAAGTATTGTTGATACCGCTCGGGCTGGGTGCAACCGCGGCGTTGCCGACGGGCGTGTCTCCTACGGCCCCCATCGCTCGAATGCTGGGGAAGAGCAGATCTCGCTCGGCGGTCTGGAATTTTCGCGCGGATTGATATTGATACTGCAACGAAAGAATCTCGGGACGCGAAGCGAAGGCGGTGGAAATCAAGTCATCGACGTTGCCCGGCGGAGCGGTTTGCGGACTGATTTCCTCCACCAAGGTGTAGTTCTGCAACGACGGAAATCCCAGCACCATGGAAAGCGTGGCCTAGGTCGAGTCCACATTGTTCTGTGCGTCGAGCAACAAGAGCCGGGCCTGCGCCAGATTGACATTGGCGAAGCTGAAGTCGAGTTCCGATTTCAGTTTGCTTTTAAAAAGGGCGCCGACCTGGTCGGCAACGGTCTGCCGGTCCTTCACCGTCTCTTGGGCGACGGTCAGCACGGATTGGGCTTGCAAGGCGTTATAAAAGGCCCGATCGACCGCCAGCAAAATCTGTTGCTGGGTTGCAATTGCGTTCTGGCTCTCAGCCTTGGCTGCATATTTCGCGCTGGAAACAAGATTCGTGGTGCGGCCGAAGTCGGTGATCAGCTGACTGACCACGAGCCCGGCGGCGGCGCGTTCGTAAATGATGGGATTGTTCAGCGCGCCTGCAGTGATACGGCTGCCCGACTGTGCATCCACGCCCGTGAGGTCCCCGGTAGCCCTGGGCCACAAGTTCGATCGAACCTCACGAGTGACTTGCTGCGAAGCTAAGGCTATTAACCGGCCGACCGCAATCTGCGGGTTGTTTTTGATTGCAAGCGCCTCGGCTTCTTTGAGCGTCAGCGATGCGGATGTTCCAGCAGCGGTACGGGGAGCGGAAGACGGCATCCCGGGCAGAGGACTCGGGTTGTTTTGCGTCGGAACGGTTTGGGGCTCGGGGGCAGCAGGCATAGCTTGCGCGGCCAGGGATACTTGCGCCAGAGCCAAAATTCAGGAGCAAGGACAACGTGACGTTCAAGGCTTTTGATTTGCCGAGCTTCATTGTGCCAACTCCGGCGCCTGCTCGACGGTCCCATGATCTTTCTTATTGCCGTAGACCAGCAGATACGCAGCCGGCACGATGAAGACGGTCAGAACCACGGATACCGTCAGTCCGCCGATAATGGCACGGGCTAGCGGGGCATACTGTTCGCTGCCCGTTCCCAACTTGAGCGCCATCGGCACCATGCCGATGATGGTGGCGAGCGATGTCATCAAAATCGGGCGCAGACGAACGCGGCAGGAAGTGATGACTGCGTCCTCTACCGATTTTCCTTGCTCTTCTAACCGGTGCGCGAATTCGACGATAAGAATGCTGTTAGAGGCAGAAATCCCCACCAGCATTAACACCCCCATCAGCGACATCACGTTTAATGTGGTCCCGGTCAAAGGCAGGATGATTAAGACGCCGATGAATCCCATCGGGATGGCAAGCATGATCAGGAAAGGATCTACAAACGACTTGAACTGAGCGACCAGGATCAGATAGAGAAGAACGACCGATAGAGACAGGCCGATCGCAAAACTGCGGAACGACTCATTCATGCCGTTGACCATGCCGCGCATATTCACGCGCACATTCTCGGGCATCTTCATCTCGCGCAGAACACCGCTCACCTTGTCGGACACTTGTCCCAAATCTTCTCCCACGGGGGTGACATAGAGATCGATGACCCGCTGAATCTGGTAGTGGTCCACTTCAGTTGGAGTTTGAACGTTCTCGATTTTCACCACACTATCGAGAGTGGTGGGTTGTTTCAGGTTGGGAGCTCGGATCGGAATGTTCGTTAGATCCGAAAAGTTGTGGATCGCGGCCCGGCCGTCCTCGAAATATTGGACGGTGAGGAAATAGTCGTTTCCGGTTTTGCGGTCGACCCAATAATTGGGCGCGATCATGGTATTGGAATTCAGCGCAGTGATGACGTTGTCCACTACTTCTTTTTCCGTAAGCCCAAGTTCGCTGGCATGAACCCGGTCGATGTCGAGTTTCAGCCCAGGATAGTTCAAGTCCTGGGGAATATAGACTTCGCCTACGCCGGGAAGTTGGCGAATGCGTTGAGCCAGTTCCTGGGTTACGCCGTAGATCTGGTGCAGACTGCGCCCGCTGACTTGCACGTCGATCGGGGCGGGCATTCCGGTATTCAAAATGGCATCGACCATGGAACCGCTGGAGAAAAAGGTGCGAATATCGGGGTAGCGGCTCTCCATTTCTTTCTGCACCCGATCCATGTAATAAAAGCTGCTTTTCTGGTGATCTTCGTCTAAAGCGACCTGGATTGTGGCGGTATAGGCTCCAGCGTTGGTGGTGTAGAGGGCGGAAAAATCCGGAACGACGCCGATGTTGGAAACTACCATCTTGACGTCTTTCTGCCCCACGACGTTGCGAATCAGATCCTCCACCTTCTCGACGTACTGTTCCGTCACCTCAAGTCGCGTACCGGTCGGTACTTTCAGGTTAACGGTGAATTGGCCGGCATCGGTCCTCGGGAAAAACGCCAGACCCAGAAGTGGATACAACGCGAGGCTCAGTACAAACGCGCCGCTGAGGACCGCCACGGTCAGGCCCGGCCGCAGTAAAGCCCGCTTTACCCAGTACTCGTAGGAATCGAGAAGCCGGTTGAACATGCGGTTGAATCCTGTGGTGAACCGCTCCCACCAGGAGGAAGTCGCTGGGGAGTTCGGCTCGACCTCATACTCGCCGGCCGGATGAGCGCTCTGTGGCACGTGAGGTACGGCTTTGAGAAAGCGCGAGCAGAACAACGGGATGACCGTCATGGCAACCAGATAAGAGGCAAACAACGAGATGGCCACGGCCAGCGCCAGTGCAGTGAAAAGGAACTTGCTCACACCGTACAGAAATGTGACGGGGAAGAAAACCACAACCGTGGTCAGGGTCGCGGCTAGAACGGCAAGACTGACTTCCGATCCGCCCGCTTCAGCCGCCGCTTGCGGAGTGGCCCCCATCTCCAGATGGCGGAAGATGTTTTCCAGCGAAATGACTGAATTGTCGATGATGCGCGAAAACGCCAGCGCGAGTCCTCCCAGAATCATGGTGTTAATAGTGCTGCCGGACAGGTTCAGCACGACGAACGTGGCCAGGGCCGAGAGCGGAATGGACAGGAAGACTGCCGAAGTCGCGCGCAGGCTGCCCAGAAAGACGAGAATCATGAGGCTGGTGAGCGCCAACCCAATTACGCCTTCATGAAGCAGAGTCTTGATGGCTTCTTTCACGAAGGCGGATTGGTCGAAGACTACGCTCGCTTCCAGTTGTTTGGGTATGTCGAAAAGCGTGCGAATGGCATCGCGGATTCCTTGCACCACCTCGATGGTGTTGGTGTCTCCCCCCTGCTTCATGATCGGCAGGTAGACTGATCTCTGACCATCGACGCGGACCAGGTTGTATTGAATTTGATTGGCATCTTCAGCTTTGCCGATGTCGCCCACCGTGACCCAGGAATTACCAACGGTCTTCACCGGCAGTTTCGACAACTCGTCCATGTTGTCGACCAGGCTATTGGAATAGAGGTAATAATCCAGCGATCCCACCTTGACATCGCCCGCCGGCAGAATCAGGTTGTAGTTGTTCACCGCATTCACGACGTCCATGGGACTCAACTGTCGTGAGGCCAATTTGTAGGGGTCAACGTAGACCATGACCTGCCGATATTTGCCCCCAAAAGGCGGCGGAATCTCGGCTCCCTTTACGGTCGCGATCTGGTTGCGAATCGAAAATTGACCGACATCATGCAGTTCGGTCTGGCTCAGACCCTGCCCCTTTAGGGTGACCAGGCATACCGGCAAGCTGGAAGCGTCAAACTTCAACACCACGGGAGGCAGGGTCCCCGGCGGGAGCCGCTTGAGATCCGCCAGAGCGAGATTCGAAATCTCAGTTACGTCCGCGTCAGGAGTGGTGCCCGGTTGGAAGTAAATCTTGATGATGCTCACCCCGGAAAGCGAGCGCGATTCCATGTGATCGATACCGCTGGCGAGGGTAAAAAAACGTTCAAGGGGATCAGTGATGTCGATCTCAATATCTTCTGGCGGCATGCCCGAGTAAAAGGTCGCCACCACGACCTCGGGCAAGTTGATGGCGGGAAACAGATCGACCGGCATCCGTGCCAGGCTGGTTACGCCAATGACCACCAGAACCAGACAAACCACGATAATGAAGTAGGGATTACGTATGGAAAATCGTGACATTTGTTCTCACTTTAAAATTGTGGGCTGGCCGCGGCCGTTACTCCTGCTTTGCTTCCTGGTAACGCATGATTGGCACTACCTGAGCATGGACCTTCTCGCCGGATTTCAATCCGCTGCGATCGCTCACAACGATCTGCTCGCCTCCGCTTAAGCCGGAAACGATCTCGGCGTCGGTTGCGGTCTGAATTCCAAGCGTCACCGGCTGGTCCTCAATCTCCCCATTTTGATTTACGACGTAAACCGTGGTCTTGCCGCCCTCATGGTTGATGGCCTGTAGCGGAACGGCGGGGATGTCGTCGCGATGCTCAAGTGCGACATCGGCTTCCGCGTAGAGCCCTGGTATCAGCACGTGGTCAGGATTCGGCACGTCCACTTCCGTATGCATAGTGCGGGTGTCTTGGGTTACATCGACAGAAAATCGTGCGATCTTGCCGGGGAGAGTTCGATTCAAGGAAGGCACGCGAACGTCCACTCGATCGCCAACGTGGATATAACGAACGTAGGACTCCGGAATCGGGATTACGAGCCGGAAGAGGTTGTCCTGGGACAGCCGGACGATCGGTATCACTTGCGTGCTCGAACTGGTTCCGGCTTGCACCAGGGTTCCCAAGTTCGCAAAGCGTTGCGTGACGATGCCGGAAAACGGCGCCGTGATTTTCGAATAATCGAACATGGTTTGATCGTGAGCCATTTTTGCCTGGGCCGCGGCCAACTGACTCTGAGCCGCTTCCAGTCCCGCTTTCCCTGCGTCGACTTGCGAGGCCGCCGCCAGGTCCTTTCCCTGAGCATCGTCCACTTCCTGTTGGGCCACGATACCCGGCTGGCTTTCAAAAACGCCGTTCAATCGCGTGTATTGCAGGTGCAGCGCTTGATACTGGGCATCGTAGCGTTTCAGTTCGTGATCTGCTCGGCTCACCTGGTTGTTGGCGTTCTTGATCTCGGCTTTGTCTTCCTCAAGCTGCGCTTGTAGTTCCGGAATTTCCAGAGTCGCGATCAAATCCCCAGCCTTCACATGAGTCCCGTAGTCGACGTAGAGCTTCTTCACGTAGCCGGACACCTTGGCGTAGACGTCGATCTCCTGGAAGGGCACCAGTTCAGACGACAGGCTGATCTCCCGGCTTAGGGTTTGTTTCGTTACAACCGTGACGCCGACAGTAACCATCTGCTGGGCGTTTGCCTCGACCTTGCCGCTGTGCGAGCCGCCGCAGGACGTCAACCCCAGCACTGCGACGATCGCCAATGCTGCGCAGAGGAAAATTGTGCGCGGAAAGTTCTTGTGGTGAAGCTTCCGACTTGCATTCATGTATTGCTGATACCGGCCTTCCCTGGCGTCGTGGCCAGATGATGATGTCAACTAACTCAATCCCTTGAGTAACTGCGCTAACTTGTCAGTCGAGAACGCATTTGAGCGGCAAAAGTCAATAACCCGCTGTTCATCCTGCCGCAACTTGGTTGCGACCGCGGAAATTCTCGAAACAATTTCCTTGGGAACGGTCAACACTCCATGGCGGTCCCCGTGTAGCAGATCACCCGGCCGCACTTCCAATCCGCCGACTTTGACGGTCGCCCCGAAGTCGAAGATATGGGCGTAGGCATGCGACACCGCCACATTCCCGGCAAAGAGCTGCAGTCCCAGTTCGCGTACTCGTGGAATCTCCCTGACCGCGCCGTCTGTGACGTATCCCGCACAGCCCAGCGCGCGCAGAATGGCGGCGTGCATGTCGCCCAGGAACGCTCCCACTCCGGGCGGTCGATCGAGGTCTTCCATGACGACTATGCGCGGCGCCGGAATCTCCAGAATGCTTTGCCACCAGTCACCGCGATCGTGATATGCCCCTCCCGACATGGGAGCATCTCCACTGCGAAGACGCGCGGTCGCCGCGTACCCTACCATCGGAGGCCAGTCCTCAAACATGCAGTGAATGCTGGAATCGGCAAAGCCGGCATTTCGCAGACGGAGTTGAAAAGTCTCGATCGCATTGGACACCATGCACGTGTCCAATCGCTGTAAGGCCTCGACCTCTTCGACGCGAATGGGTTGGTTCATGTCCATGCAAGTCCTTGGTAGACGATTGATTTCACGTCTATGTTCTTAGGTGCTCTACAAACTGTTCTCTCAGTGCGTTCCCTGAGTCACGCGGTAAGCTTTCCCCTCGCCGCCGACTTCGTGCACGCCTCCATTGGCCTGGCCACGCGGGCGGAGGTCGTCGCGAAGATCTTTCATGTGCTTGACGATGTTGCCCACGCGGCGCGCGATGAAGTTCATCGTGTTTGGATCATCTTCGATCCTTTCGAAATCCTTAACGGCGCGGTTCAGCAGTTCCAGTAATTGCAGATCGTTTTTGTCCATGTGCATGCTGTGCCTCCCCTTTCGCTTTCACCTGTCTGTTTTCGAATTCCGGACATGATCGATGCGGCCAACCTGATCACTGACAGTTCGCATTCTTGTCTTTCTTGCGGTGCTCAATCGGCATTTGCATCTGCCTGTATCCCAGATCGAAAGAGATATTGTGTTTTCCCACTTGGACCGGCAAGTGGCTATTTTCGGTAAACGCGCTAGGCAAATAGTCGTAAGGCGACTCGTAGCGAGTGACATAGGTTCCGCAAGCGGTGCGTACGGCAACCTCGTAGGCAAACACCTCCGATTGCAGAGGGGCATCCGAGGGATTGTCTCCACCGTAGTAAGGCGGCTCATGCAGTTCTTGCTTGTGAACGCTAAGAATCGCCGCTGTCTCGAATGGTTTGGGTTGCGCTGTGGAACTGGCGTGGATTGCGGGGATGGCGATCCCGCATAGCAGGACAGATGCCGCTAAATAGAATCTTGGGCGCATGATCTCCTCCGTTTGAGATCGGTAGCTGCACGGCTGGCTGCGTTCCCAGGAAATCCGGAAACCAGGTCGTTAGGACTCAAGCCCGTAACAAAGCGGATCGAGGCCCAAAATTAGATAGCCGTGCTTAGGAATGGCGAGCGCAGCGTTGGCTGCGCGAGTCGCTACGCGAGAGACGCGAAGGACGGAGGAGGTCGGTTGGATAAACTTTCGTCAAAAAGCGCCGCGGGCAAAGGAGGCCCGGCGGGTGCAAATTTGGGATAGAAGCTGGTCGTCTGGAGAAAGGTAAAACTGGGAACAGGGGCTACCCACGCGGTGGCATCGCGGTCCATGTGCTGCCGCATGCCTTCTGAAGCGCTGGCCTGAACGTGTACGTTGTGCGGATACACCACGTGACAAACGCGGGTCGCAAGGCTCACACCCAAAGCCGTGACCACTACCAGCATCAGCGACTGCCACCAAATCAACCGGCGGCGAACCTCGGTTTCTTCCAAGTGCAGCATCGTCTGTCGACCGCGAACGAGGGTACCCACAACATCGCGATTATACGTCGCGGTGCGATTCCGATCCATTAGAAAAGCGGCTGCCTCGTTACTGCTGGAGTTACAAAAGTGCACAATAGTTGGATGCCGCTGGCGGCTATTCGGTTGATACTCCCATTTTTCAAAAACTTACGAGCACATCGAAGGGAAGGCGAACTCGCGTTTTCGATGGCCCTCCTTTCCTGCCCTTCGGTTGCCCAATCCCGGGACAGAATTGATAATAAAAGCATCGTTATGAGGCTTACTGTCAGAATTCTTAGCGCTCTTGCATTTCTTGCCATTGCTGCTCAGGGCTTTGCCTACCAAGCGAGTCTGATTCCTTCGTCGCGTCTCATCAATCCCGACGAACTGGTGAAGCTCCTGAAGAGCGAAAAGCCTCTCTTAATTCAGGTCGGCTCCCACGTGTTGTACTCGCAGGCGCACATCCCCGGCTCAGAGTACATTGGGCCGGCATCGAGCGACGCTGGGCTGGAAGCATTGCGGAAGCGCGTTAAGCCGCTGCCGCGGAATCAAGCCATCGTTCTCTATTGCGGATGCTGTCCCTGGGGCCATTGTCCGAACGTCCAGCCAGCCGACGATGCGCTCCAAAAGATGGGATTCACCAATGTGAAGGTCCTTTACATCGCGAACAATTTCGGATCGGATTGGGTCGACAAGGGCTATCCCGTAGCCAAAGGAGACTAAAACCGCAAGATGAAAAACCGGCTAGTCACGATTTTGACGCTGATCGTTGTCGCGGGAGGGTTGTTTTTCCTGGTGCGCCAGCATGGTTTGCCCGCCGCTGCGAGCGCCCAGCAAGGCGCGTTGGCGCCGGACTTTTCGCTCGCCGATCTGAGCGGTCAACCCGTCAGTCTTTCGTCTTTTCGCGGCAAAGTAGTTCTCCTGGATTTCTGGGCCACGTGGTGTGTCCCGTGCCGCGAAGAGACTCCTCATCTAGTCGGTTTGCAAAATAAGTATGGAGGCCAGGGCTTGCAGATCATCGGCGTCTCAATGGACGATGGCCCCGAGCCGGTGCGCGACTTCTACCAGCATTTCAAGATGAACTATCCCGTCGTCATGGGCGATGCCAAAACCGGGGAGCTTTACGGCGGAGTGCTAGGGCTGCCAATCGCCTTCATCATTGGCCCGGATGGGCGTATCACTTCGAAGCATATCGGCTCTACCGACATTTCAGTTTTCGAAAAAGAAGTGGTGAAGCTTCTACCCTCGAAATCCAGTTAGGTCATTCATATCGCAAAGGCGAATGTTGATCGCCGCTTCGCGCGCCAGTTCGCACGGATTATGCTGACACGCGCCGTGCCTGTGCTTCCTGCGATTCCACTGTCATTTGCATGCCGAACCTGGACCGCAACGTGATCAACGGTTGTTGCTCGACCCGATGGCCGGGCACGAGATGCAATCGCCATCGCTGGGCGATGGTGGCCAGCGCCAGCACGCCCTCCATCCATGCGAATGACTCGCCGATGCACTGCCGGTAACCCGCGCCGAAAGGGAAGTAAGCAAACTTCGGGAAGGTCGACTTGCCCGCGGGTGCGAAGCGTTCTGGGCGAAACTTCAATGGATCGGCGAAGTGTCGCGCGTCGCGCTGCGTAACGAACTGGCTGATCAAGATGGTCGTCTTTGCCGGCAAGTGGTAAGGACCAAGCGTGAAATCCTCGCGTGCCTGGCGTCCCATGGCCCATGCCGGCGGATACAACCGCATCGATTCCGCAAACACCATCTCCGTATATCGCAGTTGGGGCAGGTCGTCGATCGAGGGCCCGCAGCTTCCGAGAACATTCTCGAGTTCCTGAAACATGGTTTGTTCCGCCTCAGGATTTTGCGACAGCAAGTACCACGTCCAGATGAGCGCATTCGCCACCGTCTCATATCCTGCGAGAAAGATCGTGATTACCTGATCGCGCAACGATTCGTCTGAAGAATCCTCGGAGCGCAGCATCATATCGAGCAGGTCGCCGCCGCCCTGACCCTGTCGATGCTGCTCGATCATGCGGTACACGATGTCATCCACCGTGCGCTTCGCCGAGGTGAATTGCGACAGGCCGGGAACGCGCAGATGAATTAAGGTCTCGACTGCCGGAAGCGCTACCAGATAGTTGTAGAGGCGCATGATGCGGTTGATGGCATCCACCAGTTCTTTGACTTCGCTCCCTAGCTCCGTCCGGAAAAGCGTGCGCGCAACGATGCGCAGTGTCATGTGCATCATCTCTTGCGCCACGTCCAGCTGCTGGCCATCGTGCCAGGACTCGCGCGTACGCAAAGCTTCTTCGACAATCGTCGCGGCGTACTCACGAATTCGCTGGCGGTGAAATGCCGGCTGAGCCACCTGCCGTTGCGCCCGGTGCTGTTCACCCTCGCTGCAAATCATCCCTTCACCCAGCAGCATCTTCGTCCGCCGCACCGTGCGCTCTTTGGTGAAATTGTCGTTCTGTATCACTAACACTTCGCGAATCAGCGCCGGATCGTTGAGAAAGACGATGTTCTCGGGACCGATCTTGTAGTGAACCGCGTCTCCAAACTCTTTCGCGAGATATTGAAACAAGCCAATCGGATCTGCAGGACGAAACTTCCGGAAGGCGTACCAGATCAGGTTGTGCTTGAGCCCGGGAGGGAAGGAATAAGAGGAAGTGACCATGCTCGCAGTTCGAAACTTTGTATTCCGCAGATGAGGCAATACTCTGCCGACTTGAGAAAGTGTACACGGTTGGATGCGGGTCGGATCCTTGTTCATTGTGGGAAAGAAGTTTTCCAGCGAGAATTTCACCGCATTCGGCGCATAGTCACCCAGATTACGATGCCGATCACCACGATCAAACCGTACAGCGTGTAGAAAGGCACAAACACCGGAGGATTGTATTACGGTTCGACAAATCCTGACGCTGGCCCCTCCGCGAGAACTATCGCCCCTTCAGCCGGCATCAGGTTGCGAGCACGCAGCAAGTGTCCAGCCCGATGAGCCCACAGCAGCGCTAAACCATAGACGGCCCCCGCGATGAGTAACTGTCCGGCGAGTTGGACATAATTGCGCGCGATATACCAACTGCGCAGTCCCCCTAAGACGAGCGCCAGCGGTACGCAGAGAGCGAGCGGCAGCGAGTATGCCTCACGAAAGAAAGTTCTCACCCGCATTCCCAGCACCCGGCATAGATGCCTGGGAAAGAAATACAGTGCAGTCACCGTCAATGGAATCGCGGTGCCAAACGCATCGCCAATAATTCCAAAGGGCCTGATAAGAATGATGCTGAGCACAAGATTCGTCACTGCTTCCATCGCCACTACCCACGAGAGGGTCCGGTGTTTGGCCATCCCAAACAGGATCCGCGGCGACGCTGCCTGGGCCAGCATCAAGGTCATTGGGATGCACAGGACCACCAAGACCGGGTAGCTGGTCGCTACATACTTCGCGCCCACCCAGGCCTGAATTATCGACTTCCCCAGAATCAACAGGATCAGCGAAATCGGGAAGATGATCAGCGCGCACGCGCGGTTTCCCAGGACAAACATCTTGCGCAAGCCGTTGATATCACCCTTGGCATCCGACTGGCTCGACCAGGGAACAAAAATCTGCGCCAGGCTGCTGACCACTTCCGAGGCATAGTCGAGCAAGCGGTCGCCGATCGAAAAATACGTGATCGCCGTCGAAGAAAGAAACGCCCCAATCACCAGTTCATCGGTCTTGAAGCGCAACTTGAACGCGATCATGACTATGAACGTCGCGCTGCTGTAGCTGGCCATCTCGCGCAGGGAGACGCGATCGAAATACTTTAGATGGAATGTCAAGGGAAGCAGCTTTAGCGTAATCGCCGCTCGCAAAATAGAAATCAATAGCGGCAAAACCACCGTGATCACGGCCACCGTCAGCAGTCCGTATCCGCGCTGCAACGCAATCACAATCAGCACGGCACGCAACACTGTCGAAATTACGTTGGTGACATTCAGGAAATAAAATTTCTGCAGACCCTCCAGGATGCCGCTAAAAACGCCCAAAGGAAATCCCAGCGAGACCGAGGCCCCTACCATCAGGAAAAGCCAGCGCGCAGTAGTCAGGAATTCGGGCGGAATCTTGAAAAGCGAATCCACGTACGAACTGCCCGCAAACGTGATCAGCATCGCCACGGCGCCGATCAGCGTGTAACTCCACAGACTGGTGTTTACCAGCCGGTTCAGCTTCTCCGACTCGCCCGTCGCGGTGAATTTCGAAACGTATCGCACCACTGACGAGCGTATCCCCAGATCAAACAGCCCGTAATACCCGGTGATCGAGAAGATCAGAACCCAGATGCCGTACGCCGAATCGCCCAGCCGGTGCAGAATAAAAGGGGAGAGAAAAATACCCACCAGAATGTTAAGCCCCAGGCTGAACCAGCTGGACCCAACGTTCTTGATGATCTCGAGTTTACGCATCGGCTCCTGGCGTGTGGCCCACTCTAGGATTGGGCGAAAGAGAACAGTGACGACGGGAAACAGCTTACGAAAATATTATCATCGTTTGCCGCCAGCGACTGCCCCGGGCGGCAGAGCGGTAAGAGAAGGGATTACGTCGGCCAGGAATGCAGTGCGACATCCGCAACTTCCTTCAACTGCCCGCGGTTGGCGCCCCCCGTCGCCTGCACCGACAGTCCCCATATCAACGTAGTGATGTATGCCGCAAGCTTCCGCGCATTGGCGTTCGCAGGCAGGTCGCCCTCGGCGATAGCGCGCTCAAAACGCTTCTGCACCGCCGCCTGTGCGCCCGCCCGCCGCCGGTTAAGCTCCGTCCGCACCGAGTCCGCCAGAGGACCAGACACCAGCGCTCCCTGCACCAGCAGGCATCCCTCGGGATGCTGCGGGTCCATCGTCATGTTAATCGCGCCGCGAAGCAGTTTCTCCACCACGCGCCGCGCCGTACGTTCTTTCAGAGCGTTGGGCAGATACGACGCCGGTTTCTGAATATAACGGTCGAGCACTTTGCGGAAGAGGTCTTCCTTGTTTCCAAACGCCGCGTAAAGACTGGGCATATTGATGCCCATGGCTTCGGTCAGTGCAGACAGGGAAGTGCCCTCATACCCGTGCCGCCAGAACAGCAACAGGGCCTCATCCAGCGCCTTCTCGGTATCGAATTCGCGAGGTCGCCCCCTCGGCATAGACGGCCCTCTAAAGTTATGTATCGATCACTACAATATTCCCCCTTGACGCCGGCTGGCAAGCGTTTTATGTTTAGCGAACGTTGCAGAAATACTTCGCGACTTCCACAGAATGCGATAGGGAGTGGCGTTTAAGATCAATCCACAAAATTAAGGAAAACCACATGAGCAAAGTCCGCGTACTGGTGGGCACACGCAAAGGCGCATTCATTCTTACTTCCGACGGCAAGCGCGAACAGTGGGAGGTCAGCGGTCCCCACTTTGCCGGATGGGAGATCTACCATGTTAAAGGATCTCCTGTTGATCCCAATCGCTTGTACGCCTCGCAATCCAGCGGCTGGTTCGGGCAAACCATGCAGCGCTCCAACGATGGTGGCAAGACCTGGGAAACAGTGGGCAACAAGTTCGCCTACGACGGCGTCCCCGGCACGCATCAGTGGTACGACGGCACGCCGCATCCCTGGGAGTTTAAGCGCGTCTGGCACCTCGAACCGTCCCTCACCGACCCGGAAACGGTCTATGCAGGCGTTGAGGACGCGGCGATTTTCCGCTCTACCGACGGCGGACAGAACTGGGAAGAGCTCGCGGGCTTGCGCAAGCACGGCTCGGGTCCCCACTGGCAGCCTGGCGCGGGAGGGATGTGCCTGCATACCATCATTCTCGATCCCAGCGACTCCAATCGAATGTTTATTGCGATTTCAGCCGCGGGGGCGTTCCGCACTGACGACGCAGGCAAGACCTGGAAGCCGATCAACCAGGGCCTGCGCTCCCAGGGCATTCCTGATCCCACGGCCGAAGTTGGACACTGCGTGCACCACGTGGCAATGAATCCCTCGCGGCCCGGCGTGCTCTTCATGCAGAAGCACTGGGATGTCATGCGCAGTGACAATGCGGGCGATCTTTGGACCGAAGTCAGCGGCAACCTACCCACCGACTTCGGCTTCGTCATCGATGTACATTCCCACGAGCCCGAGACCATCTACGTTGTCCCCATCAAGAGCGATTCCGAACATTACGTCCACGAAGGGAAGCTGCGCGTCTTCCGCAGCCGCACCGGAGGGAACGAGTGGGAACCTCTCACTAAGGGCCTGCCACAAAGCAATTGTTTTGTGAACGTGCTGCGCGATGCCATGGCCGTCGACAAGCTCGACAAATGCGGCGTGTACTTCGGCACTACCGGCGGGCAGGTCTACGCTTCAGCCGACGCCGGAGACAGTTGGGCGCCGATCGTCCGCGATCTGCCGGCCGTGCTGTCGGTAGAAGTGCAGACGCTGTCATGATTCGCGTGGAGCTTCCCTATCACCTGCGCAATCTGGCCCACGTCAGCGGGGAAGTGCAACTGGAAGTGCAGGGACCGGTTACGCAGAGTTCGGTACTCGACGCACTCGAAACGCGTTACCCAATGCTGCGTGGCACCATTCGTGACCACGGGACGAAGAAGCGCCGCGACTTTCTGCGCTTCTTCGCCTGCCAGCAGGATCTTTCCCACGAGTCTCCCGATGCACCGCTTCCCGACGAGGTGGCCTCGGGAAAAGAGCCTCTGCTGGTAATTGGCGCAATCGCCGGGGGATAAAAAAGTTTTCTCGAGCTGTCGATTTCTCTCCGGGCCATTCGACGTCTAAGTAGAGCAGCGATTCAGCTCTTAAATTAACCGAGGAGTCATTACCATGCGATTTCTAAGTATCTATAAGCCCAGCAAGGCCGAAGGCGCGCCTCCTGCCGAGACTGAAATGGCAGAGATGGGCAAACTCATCGAAGAAGGATTCCGGGAGGGATGGTTGCTCTCCACCGAGGGCTGCTTGCCCAGCGCCAAGGGTGCTCGGGTTCGGCTGAGCGATGGGAAAGTTCAGGTCACCGACGGCCCTTTTACAGAAGCCAAGGAAGTCATCGGCGGTTTTGCCATACTGCGTGCGAACTCGAAGGCAGACGCTATCGAACTGACGAGGCGTTTTCTGAAAATCGCCGGCGACGGTGAGTGCGAGATCCGGCAGGTGTACGATCCCGCTGATTTTTCCGAAGAAGCCCCGTGCGCGGGAGTGCGAGAAACCGCGAAGACTGCGTAGTAATAGCAAAAACATGGCCCTAGCGTCGCTCGACGTTAGGGCCATTCGATTACACTCTTTCGATCGTTACAGCTTTAAGCACGACATCCTTCTTCGGCTTGTCCTGCGCGCCGCGTGGCACACTGACGATCTTCTCGACGACATCTTGTCCCTCGACCACTTCGCCGAAAATCGTATGTTTGCCAGTCAGCCACGAAGTCGGCACCAGCGTGATGAAGAACTGTGAGCCGTTCGTATTCGGCCCGGCATTCGCCATCGCCAGCTTGCCCGGTTGGTCGAACTTGTGCGGTGACCCCTTGGTCTCGTCTTCAAACTGATATCCCGGGCCGCCCATGCCCGACCCCGCCGGATCTCCGCCCTGCACCATAAACTCGGGAATCACGCGGTGAAAAATCGTTCCGTTGTAAAGCGGGTCTTTGCTTTTCTTGCGGGTCAGCGGATGCGTCCACTCGCGCTTGCCCTCGGCGAGTTCGGTAAAGTTCGCGACGGTTTTCGGCGCGTCCTTCTCAAATAAACGGCAGACCACAGTTCCTTCGGTCGTATCGAACACAGCATAAGTGCCAGGTTGGCGAGCCATAGAAATCCTTTCGACGAAAAAAGTAAACCGGAGGGCCTGAACCCTCCGGGCATATCTGGAAAGCGGAAATTACTTTGCAGGAGTTGCGGCTGGTTTTTTGATCATCGCGGCCGATCCGCCCTTGGTGATGGTGATGTGATTGATCTTCACAGGATTGAACGGCTTGTCGTTCGAGTCACGACCCATGCGCGCAATCTGTTTCACCAGCGCCACGCTGGCATCGTCACATTGTCCAAAAATCGTGTAATTGCCATTCAGGCTAGGGTAGGGAACTTCGGTGATGAAGAACTGAGAACCGTTGGTATCCGGCCCCGAGTTGGCATAAGCCAGGCGTCCCGGACGATCAAACTTCAAGTCCGGCGAAGTCTCGTTCTTGAACTGATATCCCGGATCACCCGATCCATTACCCGCGGGATCACCGCACTGAATCATGAAATTCGGAATCACGCGGTGGCAGATCGTCCCGTCATAAAGAGGAACGCCGTGCTTCTTGGCGTGGGACACAGGGGATGTCCAGTCTTTCGTCCCGTCCGACAGGCCTTCGAAGTTCGCGACTCCGATCGGAGCCTTGTCCGAGAAAAGCTTGCAGGTCAACTTGCCCACAGTGGTGTCGATGACGGCCGTCGGCTCGCCGCCTTGCGCCCACAGTGTCACACAGAACAAACAAACTACGCTTACGATAGCGATTCGTTTCATGGAAGAGCTCCTCGTCTGCAGTAATGGTGATTCTCGAAAAACGGTACGTGCTGGATGCCAGTTGTGTCGTAAGAAACTTAATCCTCTTTGACGTCATCCTGAGCCCGACAGGGCGAAGGATCTCGCGCGCAGCAGCAGTACTCCTTGACCTCGCCCGATCCCTCGCTTCGCTCGGGATGACGTCCAATGAATCAGGCGCGACACATCCTCGCCGTACGAAAAGTTCATCCTGAGTCTGCGAACGAGAATTGTACGACACCCTGCCCCAAATTACCTCGCCGCCTGCATCTCGTGGCTCACGCGCTCCACCTCGCGAAACACCCGCAGCGTATTCCCGCCAAGAATCTTGTGAATGTCCTCTGCGCTATAACCCCGGTCCAGCAAGGCTTGCGTGATCTTTGGCAGATCCGCCGCGGAATCGATGCCCTGTGGTGTCGCCCCACTGACCCCGTCAAAGTCCGACCCTAGTCCAACGTGATCCACCCCGGCAACCTTGGCGACGTGATCAATATGATCGATCAGGGACTTCAGCGGCGGACGCGGAATCTTCGCCGCCCACTCTCTCTGAATGCGATCCTCATCGAGATATGTGACCGGCTGACCCTCCGCTCTCCTTTTTGCGAGGGCGTCGGCCACCGCAGCATTGCGCTCTTTCGCCTGCGCTTCGGATGCCTTGCGGTAATCTTCGTCGACAAACGCATTGAAGAAGTTCACCTGCACCACGCCGCCGTTCTTCGCGACCGCCCGCAGCATGTCATCGGTCATGTTGCGCGGATGGTTCGTCAAAGCCCGCGCCGACGAATGCGAGGCGATGACGGGGGCCTTGCTTGTGGTAACCGCATCAAAAAACGTCTTGTCGGCCACGTGAGAAATATCGACCAGCATTCCCAACCGGTTCATCTCCAGCACAACCTGTTTGCCGAAGTCGGTCAATCCGTCGTGATGCTGCACGCTGGCATCATTGATGTCACCTGACGAGTCGGCCCACTCGTTGGTATTCGACCAGCTCAACGTCATATAGCGCACGCCCAGCCGGTAGTAATCGCGCAGCAGGCGGATGTCGTTCTCAATCGAGTGTCCGCCCTCAATCCCCATCAAGGCCGCGAGCTTTTTCTGCTTGTGCGCGCGCTCAATGTCGTCGACGCTGAACGCCATCATCATCCGGTCGGGATGCCGCGCCGCCTGCTGGTACACCGAATCAATCAAATCGAGGGTATGTTGGGCGTAGTGTCCCTGATTGGTCTTGGGTTCAACCCAGATGGAAAAGAACTCCGCTCCCAGATTTCCCGCCCGCGCCTTGTCGAGGCTGATATGCCCGATGTCTTTCGGATCGGTGCTGCCAATATCGAAACCCTCATCCAGAAACCGTTGCGGCGTATCGGCATGCGTATCGACGACGATGGCGGAATCGTGGATCGCCTTCGCCTTCGCGGAAACTGGGGTGTCCTGTGCGAATGCGAGCGCGCTCAAAAAGCACGCCAGAAGCACAAATCGAAACCGGAAGATTTTCATGGGATGTTTGAAATGCACACGGATTGTACACGCGAATGGAAGCTCTATTCCAACTCACGGAGCGAGGGACGCCTCGTAAGCCTGCCCTGAGCGGGTCGAATGGTCCCCGAAGCGAAAGCGAGGGTAAAGAGAAATGTTCGCGGTAGAGACGCAGCTCATCTGCCTCTCAGCGGGTGCCACAGCTCGATTCGAGAGAAGCCCGACCTACCCCCGCACCGTCAACACGGGACACGTCGCATGACACACCACATCTTGTGCAATCGCCCAGGGCATGTGCGCGGCGGCCCGCGGCGTATTCGTCTTATGCACGCCCATCACAATCAGATCCGCGCCCCGCTGCTCGGCCACCTTCAGAATGCCATCCGAAGGAAACTCAAAACGCACCACGCACTCCGGCACGCACCAATCCGGAGCATCCGCGGGCAAAAGTGCTAGCAGTCGCTTACGAGCCTGCTGCTCCACCGCTTCCTGCCTCTGCATGGGTACCAGCGAAACGAAATGTGCCAGCGTCAATTGCGCCTGGTTTTCCTCCGCAATCGACAACGCGAAGGGAAGCGCGCGCAGCGACCCTTCAGAAAAATCGGTCGCAAACAGGATATGTTTCCAGCTCTCGAACTCTACTTCCGTCCGGTGAACGTTCGGACCCACCGTCAACACCGGGCAATCGGCGCGGCGAAAAATCTGTTCCGCCCCCGATCCCATCACCAGTTTTCGAACTCCTTCTCGCCCGTGTGTGCCCAGCACTACCAGCTCAATCTTGTATTTTTCGATCAGATCCGGAATCGCATTCCATAAATCGCCCCGGCACAACGCTGCCTCGCACGTGCCGCCGGGCAGCGGATCCGAATGCAAAAAGGCATTCATCTTTCTTTGCGCCTGCTCCCAATCGAAATCCATGGTCATGGGAATGGGCTCCATGGGCAGCGCCAACGGAGTCACCGCCGAGGCTGCATGCGCGACTACAACTTTTGCTCCGAACCACTTTGCCAACCCTTGGACGTAGGGCCAAGCCGCTTCCGAAGCTGCCGAGAAATCGGTGGTAAAGAGAATGTTCTTGAGAGAAAGACGAGCGCCTGTCGCCGTGACCGACATGGGGACACCTCCTCGCAGACGTTGGGCGTACTGGAGGCCCAGCTAGTTCTTCTATATGCCTTCGCTGAACCAGCGGCAGTGATTCTCGTCACTCGATCGGGTGATGTTGTCGAGTGTGGAAATTACCGCGCGATTTTCACCTGATTTTAATAAGCGTGCAACATTGCTCCGCCGCCTTGCCGATACACTCCTTTGCATACGAGGTGGAACAAGCCCGAAAGGGCCTGAGGGGCTCGCACGAGAGACGGCGTGCGGGCCTTTTAGTTTCTGCGGCGCTTGGCCTTCCCGGCCTCTTGTCCTTGTCATTCCGACCGGAGGGAGGAATCTGCTGGTCGTCGGCAGCATTGATGCTCCCAGCCAAAAGCAGATTCCTCGCTTCGCTTCGGAATGACAAATTGTAGGGAGTTCGGAACGACAAAATTGCAAGGAGTCCGGAATGACAAATTGTGAGGAGACAACAGGGGACCAACAACGAACGACCAACGACCAACGACTAACCCGCCACTTCCTCCGAATGCCGCTGCTTTCTTAACGCCTCCAGAAATTCATCCTGGCCCAGGGACGCCCCGCCGCGCAGCAACTCAAGCAGCGGATCTTCCAACTCTTCTCCGCCTGCGTTCTCGTAATCCTGCGTCGTCGCCGTCAATGCTCGTGGTGTGATCAGTAATTCCGGAAGAGTCCCCGGACGGCTGGTCAAAAATTCGATAAAGGTCTGCACCTGCTCGCGCTGTTCCGCCGTGCGCGATGCGAACTCAATTCCCATCCCATGCTCAGGATGCATCACCCGCACCAGACCCTCGGCCTGTACTTCCATATCTTCTGCTCGCAGGCACAGCACAATGCCCGAGTGCTCAGGGAAAGGTGAAACCGTGTCGACGTAGCATCCACCCAAACTCAAATCGGTCAGCTTGCACTGCGAAACCGGCTCAGGATCATCCGGAGGCAGCTCCGGAGAATTCGCGGCCACCCACGCACGCAGCGCGTTCCGCAAGCTCTCCGACAAATCGCTGAAGCGCACGCCTGACTGCCCATTGGGATTCGCCCACGCCACTTCTCCGTGCGGCTCAATCTCGGTGCTCGCCCCCGGCAGAACAAAGCGTCCGCTCACCCCCGCTGAAGGATAGAGTGGCTGCGCCGCCAGAACATCCATTCCCCCTTCGCTCAAATCGAGCAGGATGGCTTCCATCTCCGGCCCGTTCTGCACGCGAAGTTGTAAGGGGACTTGTACGGGAACGCGGAAGGATCGCCGGCGTTCACGCTTGATCAGCGCGGTCGCGGCCCTCAGGCTGGCCTGCGCCTGATCTTCAGAAATCGGTTTATACAAAACAAAATTCGCGCCCGCACCAAACACATTGCGGACTTTGGTTTTATCGCTCAGCAACGCCACCGTGACGGCATTATTTCCCGTCGACGCCTGGCTCGCATTCTGCAACACCAGCGCGGCGCTATGCGGATCATCGAAGTCGACGATCACCGCGTCGAACTTCGCCTCGCCCAGCCGCACCATGGCCTCCGGATATCCGCAGGCCTGCACCCCCACGCCGAATCCGGAAAGAACCGGCGTGAGAACCGCCACTGCTGCGTCGTCTTTGGAAACCAGGAGTGCTTGAAACGTCATAGTCTCGCCGCTTGATTCGCGCCCAAGTGTTTGGAGATTACGGCCATCGCGGAGCTACGCCGCGCTTGGCAGGCGCCGGCTGTGCAGCCGGAGCCGCGGAAGCCGCTTTAGCAGCCATCGTGTTAGGACGGGTTTCTTCTTCCACTTCCGCCAAAATGGCGCTGTCGTCCTCGTCACTCTCCGCCAACAGCGGGGCCACTTCACGTAACTTCTCTGCCGCTTGCTGCAGCTGCTCAATCTGCTTCGCCAGTTGCGCGTAACGCGCCTGCTTGCGTCGCAAGACCTCGTGAATATCTTTCATACAACCCCCTGCTGGCGAATGTAAGGACTGGGGCGAGCAGGGTCAACGGTAATCCCCCCTTGTGTGATTACCGGGGTAACAGTAGCGGATGTGGCGCGGCGCCCCTCGCCCGCGCAGCCCCGGAGCGGCGACAGAGAATCTACCGTGTAACAAGAAAAAGGCCTCGCATGGCGAGGCCTTTTCCAAGTGCTTCAGGGAAGTTTAGTCGACTTTCTTGCGGCGCAACAGCCCCGCCAGGCCTACGAAACCCGTGCCCAGCAAAACGAGGGTGCCCGGTTCCGGTACTACGATGTTGGTATCGCCGCTCGAGATCGTGGTCGAACCGTTGAAGAAGCCTTTGCCGGTGTTGATCGTCAATTGCACTGTCACACCGTTGGTGTTGAAGGTGCCCAGAGTTCCGGACAGCGTCCCTACAAGAGTGTAGTTGTGGGTGCCATTGGCCAGGGTGACGAGCGTCCAGGTAACTGGACCGCTAAACGTTCCCGAGAAAATGGTCCCATTCGGAATGCCGTTGGTTCCGTTGCCGGTAATGGTGAAGGTGCCACCGGCGGCGAAGGTGCCGCCCATCTGCAGCGAGCCGCTCGCAAGAGCGCCCGTGCTAAATGTGACCGAGCCAAGATTTCCCGTGATCAGTCCCCCGCCGTTCAGGCCGTTGACTGCTGCCAACGTAGAACCCGTCAGCGAGAGGCCACTGTTTGTGCCTGCTAGAGTGCCGCCGCTATTGGTGAAGTCAACTCCGCTATTGGCGAAAGCTGCCATCGGCAGCGCCAAAGCTAACAGAGCCAACAAGATTACTCGTCTCATAAACTTCCTCCTGAGCACCTGTGGAACCCCTGGGAAAAAGGCCGCTTTTCGAGCCGGCTAGGTAAAACACCTGAGATATCAAGCAGTAAGATGCACGTTTACCTCCAAATTCAGGCAAAACCTATGGAATTGACGGCAAAAGACTTAATTCCAGCATTCTGAATCTGGAGAACCCGCCGTGTGCAAGCGAATGCATACTAAAAGCCATCTTCTTGCGCGTGTGCGGCTGGTCTAACTCCATAAAAACCCCAATCTATTGCCTTGAAACACGCCTCTGGGGAGTTTGTTGCGGGGGAAAGTAACGTCAGCCCGGAAGTGTGGCCCCAGGAACCTCCTAAGTCAAGGGATAGTTGCGTCTGGAATCCAGAAGCTCACCCCCCAATTCCCGGATTGGCCGGGAGTAGAGCCGGGCATGGCCGCTTCGTGCCATCCTCTGGCACGAACGTGGGGTTTACATGTCTCAAATTTAGAACTAAGTTGTCGTTGAGCAGTTCTGGGGGAGGGCTGTTCGGGCGTCCCACGATCCGCAAGGGTCCGGGGCGCTTCTTATTTGGGGCCAAAATCTGAGAGTAGCGCCGGCGTCCCGCCGGCCAAGATGAAGCCTAGAGCCCGTTCTCATACGCCGTCTTCATCCACCGCTTCACCTCATCGTCAATGTCATCGAGCTTCGCGATCTCGATCCGATGCGTGATGCGATCTTTCTTCTGAAATCCTCCGGTATCGATCAACCGCTTCGGCGTCTTGCGATCTGCCAGCGCGAGTCCTAAGTCAATGCGCGTGTTCGTAGTGGGCTTGATCTGCGCAAACACGTGCTTGCGGTAAAACGGAACCATGGTCTTGCACGGACACGCCTTCACATCCTTGCCCAAACTGAAGCCCAGCTTGAGCAGCGGCCCGTAGAGCGGCAACAGCCCCGCCTTTTTTCCCGCAAACATGTCGCGCACATACACCTCGGCTGCTTCGAGATATTCGTCGGCCTCGGAGTTGCGTCCACCCTTGCCCTCGGCGCGCTCGGCGATCCACCAGCAGGCGTTGGTGCCCAGCTTGTGCTCGCGCTTCAACCACTCGCGCCGTTCGTTCTCAGACGCAGGGCCGGACTTCTTGACCAGCGCAATCCATTGGTCGATGGACCGTCCAGTCTTGTCGGGAAGTTCGGCAATCCATTTTTCCACCATGGCAATGCCAGGATGAACGCTGTAAGTGGAAGCAGGCGGAAGCTTGGGTAGCGAAGGCATGAGGGACCTCCAGAAAAATGAACGGCGAGATATTAGCAAATAGAAGGAAAGACCAGTTGAACAAATACCACACTGCGCACAAGACGACTAACGACGGTGGGTATGTGCTCTGCGATAGTCATCTGCCGTCGTCCGGTAACACTCGAGCTTGCTTGCCTGCACGCCTTGCAGACTTTGTTGCAGGCGATCGGAAACCGCGCGGCTCGCGGTGCGCATGCCCGTCACTACCTGCACCACCGGTTCGTCGCAGCTGGGGTCGCGGGTGACTCGTAGCTTGTCGACATCGGGATAGTTCGGTCCGTAATCCGACAGCCGCTCTTGATAGGGCAGAAACTCATATATCAGCTTGATCAGCCGCGACTGCGAGTGCGTCCGTTCCTCGGCAATGAAGACTTCGTGGCTGGCGAAGTAAGACGAACTGGGAAGCGTCAGCGCGAGTCCCACAAAGTTGACGCTCACTTCTTTGGTCAGAGCCGGTTGCTCGCGCGTCTCGGCGGGCGCATTCGTTGGGTGTGGATCGTGCGTCATCGGATCTGCCAGGTTGCTCGACGCTATCCGCATCGTGGGCGGCGGGACGCCGGCGCTACTGTGTGGAGGCATCGCTGTCAACGGAGCATTCAGCGATGCCCGCACTACACTGGGGCGCATTGGTGCATCCTGCGCAGAAATCTGTGGAGCCGGGCCTACCGCTTCGATGTGTCCGACCTGCATTCCGCCCGCTCTTCCCGAAACTTGCGACACCGACGGCGGAGGCTCTACGACTCCAACCGCAGGCGCGGCCAGCGTTCGTCGTCCTACGATACCCACCGCTTCCGGCGGCGGACCGACAACCGCCGCTCCACCAAGCCCGCCGACAGTGCGTCGTCCTGCGGCGTAAGTCAACTGCGGAGGCGGGGCGACCACGGCGATCAAAGCGAGTCCTGGACCGAGGCGCAACTCTGAAGATGCAACTGTCGGCGGCGCGGGCAGAACCGAATGTCCTGATAAAAGCAGATCGAGCGACCGGATTTCCGCCTTCACGCGAACCTCGGGCGGCACGGCTTCGCGCTCGCGAGTCTCGTGGGGCACCACGAGGGCCGCTTGCCTTATGCTGGGAACTGCGCCCGCATGAACCGCGCGCGCATATTCGGAAGGTGAGTAATAAACCACGTCCGCGCGGTTCAAAGGCGTAGGACGAACCGACGACGCTTGGAACGCTCCGAGTTCAACAGCGCCCACCAGCGCCGCGGTCATCACGGCCTGCGCCGCAAGGGATTGGAAAAATCGCCGCCAGGGCACCTGCGAGGGCACGAAGACGTCTCCCCAAAAACGTGCCGGCAGGGAAGTACGCTTCAAAGGCGCGAGGCGCGGGGGAAACAACGTCTCCGAAAGATTCTGGAAGAACACGCGATGCGCCGGCTCCAGCTCTACCAGCAAGTTCGGCGGCGCGCAGGCAGGCGGCGCGGGCAACGCGCTTTGCGCCAGCCGCGCGATGAGCGCAAGACAACTGTCATCGAAGGCGCGCGGCTCGGGAGAGAAGACTTCAAGAAGCCCGACGACATCCGTTCCCGAAAGAATCGGAGCCGCCAGAATCGAACGAATGCCGAGCAGGCTGCAGCTTTCCGCGTCCACTCTCGGATCGCTCTCGGCATCGTCGCAACGCAAAGCGTTGCCGTTGCGCACGCACTCTCCAGAAAAACCGCCGCTCACATCCAACCGGCAACCCAGAGGAGGCGCACTGTGTCCGATGCTCGCCGCGCACACCATGGACTCTGCGTCGCCCAGGGCAATTGCGGCACTCGTTCCCTTGGTAAGCAAAAGGGCGCGCATGCCGACCAGTTGCAGTGCGGCATTCTCTCCGGGAGTGGGGGCAGGCGACGGCATGGTGGAGATTTGATCGTAGCCGGAGCCCGTATGCGATTGAATAGACAAGGGCTGGGGAGAATTACGAAAGTAACTAGGGGGTAATGCCTGGTCAGCGGGTGAACTGGAACTGATGATCAAGTAATAATTACATTGTTTGTACATACAAATACGCCTATACGCATTTCCCATTTTGGTTCACCCTGAGCTAAGTTGTTGAAAGTTGGTAGAAGGGGATGCGGGGCGGAGAATTTGCATATCTGATCATCGCGTGGAATGCCCCGTAATTGCGTTCCCAGCGCTACAGGGCGACAACTGGGTGCCGGGAGGCACTTGGGGCCATCCAAGAACCTGGAAGGTCTCAGGAACCCTCCTGGCGTAAAGTAATCTATAAGCTATAGTAAATGTGTCCAGTTGTCCGGTGGCATACCTAGAGACTGCCCAATGTGGCGCGGGCGCCCTCGCCCGCGTCTGGCCAAAGGCAAAGGCGGTAGTTTCCAAACGGGACTTACCAACCAAAAGAAACTTGGATGGTTCTGAGCACAAGAGCTTGAGTTTTCTGCTCCTGGTCAGGCGCGGGCGGGGGCGCCCGCGCCACATTGGTTATTTCAGATGTCTGAATTCAGCCAGAGCCAGCGGTAGTCTTCCTGCTTTCTCACCAATCCCGCGCGCACTGGATTCTGAGCTATGTACTGGCATTTTTCTTTTAGGCTCTCATCGGAGCGTAGGACGTGATCGAGCGATTCCTCCTGCCACACCGGTCCGCTTGTGCCCAGCAGCCGGTTGATGCGGTGGGCGGTCGTCCCTTTAAGACACTGCAAGATATCGACGAGAGGTATAGGCCAGCCATCCTTCCCACGTAGCGGAACGAAGAGGGTATGAACATGATTGGGCATGATGACGGCCGCATATAGGTAGACTCTGCGAGCTTCGTAATCCCTGAGAATGTGATTGAGGACGATGGTGCGGGCTGCGTCTGAGAGGATCAGTCCAGCTGTGGGGAAGGTAACGAAGACGGGAGCGTCGGGCCGTTGCATATGTGGCAGACGGCGACGATAGGAATACTTGGTTTCGCTTGGAGGCATGAAATCAGCCTGGTCGTTCTCCGGATGTGTTGTCTGTGGTGGATGAACATGGCGGATGTTTGCCTGCCCAATGTGGCGCGGGCGCCCTCGCCCGCGTCTAGCCAAAGCCAAAGGCGGTAGTTTCCAAACGGGACTTACCAACCAAAAGAAACTTGGATCGTTCTGAGCACAAGAGCTTGAGTTTCTGCTCCTGGTCAGACGCGAGCGAGGGCGCCCGCGCCACACTTACAACTCAAGACAAAAAGGGCCCGGCTTGCGCCCGGTTCTTGCGTTTGTGCCCCATTTGTCGACTAGGGCAGAACCATCATGCCGTGAATGACTCCCGCACTATCAGTGTAGCGTCCCACGATGTCTCCGACGTTGTTCACGCCGCGACAGCGGGTTTCGGTAGCGATGGGGAAATTAACTTTGCTGAATGTAGTTCCCTTCTTCTGGTACCCAGAGTACGGGCCCACATTCTGTACACAGCTTCCGGCGCAAAACAGCCCCACAACGGTGCCCGAATCGTTGATTCGATCCGCCGCAGTGGTGTTCGAGCCCGGAGGATCGATCGTGGTAAAGGTTGTGCCATTCGCCAACTGGAATCCGTGCTGTTGGCCGGCGGTATCGATGTAGATTCCCACCATGTTCGTCCCCGTGTTGTCGATGCCTGTTAACTCGGTGAGGGTAGCGCCATTCGGGGCATTAAATGTGGTGTAAGTTGTTCCCGAGAGTGTGAAGCCGTGGAAAAGTCCATCGCTGCCGACATAGGTGCCCACGATGGTACCGGCGCTATTGATGCTCCACGCGTTTGTAAGGGTTGAGCCTGGCGGATCGATCTTCTTGTAGGTTCCTTTACTGAAACTGAATCCATGCTCAACGCCGGCGGAATCGAAGTACCAGCCCACCACCGTATTGCTGTCATTGATCCCGTAAGCGAACGCCTGGGTGGAGCCCGGTGGTTTAAGGAACTTGAAAGTGGTCGGGTTGATCTGTACCCATGCGCGAGCGATCCCGCCACTTGCGCAAAGGCTGGTCATGCAATCAAAACCGACGATGAAGCCATTCGCGTTGATGTCATTCGCGTCCGTCTCAGCCGCGCCGGGAACGTCGATGGTGATGAAGACCGGAGCTGGGGGTTTTTGGGCGTGGAGTCCGGGAGCGGTGAGGGCGAGCGAAAAGGCGAGGGAGAAGCAAAGCGCGAGGAAAGAACTGATTCTCTTCGTAGCCATGTCTGGCCTCCTGGAATTTTGGGCGCGCCATCGTACGTAGACTGCCTGTCGCCTGTCAATTGGAGTCATGGTGCTCTGGACGGGCGTCCTACAGGGAAGGCAAGTCTTCGTTTTCCTTTTTGGACGTCATCCTGGGCCCCGGTAGGGCGTAGGATCTGGCGTGCAGTGGCCCGGTGGTTCTGCGCGCCAGATCCCTCGCTTCGGGACGGCGTCAGTTTGGGGTCCGCTACCGAGATTGTTTTTCCTGGTCAGACCCGGGCGGGGCCCTGTCATGTTAGTCAGTTAGTCAACGTTGACTGGGGAAGAAAATCGATCTAAGTTGTCATCCTCACCTCAGGCCGAACCCAGAAATCTTCCAGCCGTGTGGAGGTCGCCATGCGAAAGTCTCTCTCACTCACAGCCGTCGCAGTGTCATTGGCCGTGTTACTGACAACGGCTGTGGCGCAATCTCAGCTAAGAGCACCGATCTCCGAGGCATCGCGAATTGAAACCTCGAATCCACAGTCGCTGACGTGCAGTCCGGCACCGTGCGTGCTGCCCAACGTCCAGGTTTCAGAAGGCGGAATGCCGGTCACTGCTGGAGTCATCAGCGTAAATCCCAACAACTCGAAGCAGTTCATTGTGGCTACTGAGGACGGCAACTGCCCCCCGTATCAGATAGGTATTTCGGCTTCGGGTAATGGCGGAGGGAGATGGAATTCAGCTTGCGTCTATCCGGTCTTAGGTGATGCTGCCTCCCCATTGGCTGGTTACGACTTGAGCGGACATGCCTTCGTTGGCCAGCTGTACTCGGGGCAAGGAGATGGACCATGGGGCGTCACGGTTTCCAGTTCCACGAATAACGGCAGGACTTGGAGCCCCCCAGTCAGTGCCACCTACTACGAGCCCGACTACTTTACCTGGTTGCCCTGGATGACGGTGGATGCCAATCCCGGCAGTCCCAACAAAAATGCAATTTACGTTTCCTCACCCCAGATCCAAACCGTTGGGAATTCGTAGAACTCGCAGCTCTGGATCGCTCACTCGAACGATGTCGGGCAGAACTGGAGCGTCAATGTCGTTGATCCCCTGCAGAACAGCCCACTTAGTGACGGTTACAGTCATATCGCGGTTGGCGAGGATGGAACGGTCTACGTGGCATGGTTGCGTTGCGTCATAGGGGTGACAACCAACGATTGTGCGGGAAACAAGGGGCAGATTTTGTTTTCCGCTTCCACGGACGGCGGTAATACGTGGACCGCGGCCGTTCGCATCGCCACGGTTTCGTTGGTGAGTAACACCTCCTGTTACTTCGGTTGCCTTCCGGGAACTGTAGCCGCATGGATGAGCAACTTGCCGGCGCTGGCAGTTAGCGGCAACGGAGCAAGCGCCCAAATCTACGCGACGTTCTACAACTGGACAGGCACGCAAATGCAGGTGCAGGTGGCGGCCTCTGCTAACGGAGGCGCTACGTGGCGCAAGCCGGTGCGGGTAACAACGTCGAACTTCGGCGACGAGTTTTTCCCCTGGATCAGCATTGACGGCTCCGGCCGCCTGGTGGCGACGTGGATGGACCGGCGAAACGATCCCGCGAATCTGCTTTACCAACCATTCGTTGCCTATTCGACCGATCGGGGAAAGACGTTCCAGGGCGATCTTCCATTTTCCTCCATAATGTCGAATCCGATGCCCAGCGGCTCTTCGTTTTTCGATGCCTTTGGAGCTTACCGAAACCAAATTTCGGTAGGCGATACCACCTATGCAATTTGGATGGACACCCGAACCGGAGCATTCCAGATCGAAGTGGGAGGAGCGAGTTTTTAGAACGAAGTCCCTCGCAGAATGGCGCCGGGCACCCCGGCCACACTTACTAACCAATAAAAAAGCCGGGCTTGCGCCCGGCTTGAGATGGTTCCTGGGTCAACCTAGGGGACAAACATCATGCCGTGGATCACTCCGGCAGTGTCTGTGTAGCGTCCTACCACCGTGCCTGCGTTGTTCAGGCCGCGACAGCGCGTCTCCGTTGAACTCGGGTACATGATGGTCGCGTATTTGCCGGCCGTGCGACTGTAGCCGCTGAAAGGACCGGTGGTAGCGGTCCCGTAGAGTCCGACAATCTCACCGGTATCGTTGATGCGGTCGGTGGCGGTCACCGCGATGCCCGTGCCGGGGAAGGTTACGCTGGTGAATTTGCCGGCGTTGAGGGTGAAGCCGTGTTCCACGCCCGCCGAGTCATCGTAGATTCCGGTCATCTGTCCCAGATTGTTGATGCCGGTGAACTCGGTCAGGATGGCGCCGTTGGGCGCGTTGAAGGTGGTATAGGTGGTGCCGCTCAGGGTGAAGCCGTGGTAGACGCCATCGGTGCCGATGTAAGTTCCCACGATTTCGCCGGAGCTGTTAACGCCCCAAGCGTTGGTAAAGGTAGTGCCGGGCGGGTCGATCGTCGTGTACTTGCCTGCTTTGAAAGAGAAGCCGTGATCGATGCCGGCAGTGTCGATATACCAGCCGACGATCTGGTTGCTGTCGTTAATTCCGTAGGCAAGAGTGTCGGCCGCCTTTGGATAATTCAGTTTCTTAATGGCTCCATTCACCTGCGCCCAGCCATGCATGATGCCGGCGGAGTCGGTGTAGAAACCGACGATGGTGCCTTTGGTGTTGATGTCATTGGCGTCGGTCTCGGTGGCTCCGGGGACGTCGACAGTGGTGTATGTCTGGGCATGAAGAGTGGGAGCGGTGAGGGCAAGAGTTACGGCGAGCGAGAAGCAGAGCACGAGGAGCGTGCTGACCTTCCTTGTAGCCATTTAGGCCTCCTGGAGATTTCGGCGCGCAATCGTACGTAGAGTGGCCTTCCCATGTCAATCGGAGTAGTTGTGCTCTGTACGGGAGTCCTACACGGGAAGGCTGGTACTTGGCTCGGAGCAGCGCCTAGGCGATCTTCGGGAGTCGGGTTATGGCATCGCTGAAGCGATGCCCTGATACGAATACCTTGAGCGAATTTCTGGCGATGTAGATTGTCTTGTTCTTGGCGAGACGCGGGCGGGAGCCCCTTCGACTTCACTCAGGGCAGGTCCACGCCACATGATCTCGATCGTGGAAGAAAATTCATTGCGGGAAACTAAACAAGCTCGCCACTTCGTCACGAGGCGTGACAAAATAGCCGAGGTTCCACAAATCCATTTCACGGCACGCTGTGCATGACCGCTTCGGCAAAGTTACCGGACACTCCCGATTTCCGCGTCCTGTTTGAATCCGCGCCGGCTCTCTATTTGGTGTTGCGCCCGGACTTCACCATTGTGGCGGCGACAGACGCCTACCTGGCCGCGACCATGACCCGCCGCGAAGACGTTCTTGGCCGCGGCATCTTCGAAGTTTTTCCCGCCAACCCAAGCGATCCGGCCGCCAGCGGCGTACAGAATTTGCGGGCATCGCTTGAGCAGGTGCGCGACCACCGCGAATCCGACACCATGCCGATGCAGAAATACGATATCCGCCGCCCGCAGTCGGAAGGCGGCGCGTTCGAGGTGCGTTACTGGTGTCCCGTGAACTCTCCCGTGTTCGGGGAGGATGGTGAGCTGGAGTACATCATCCATCGCGTCGAAGACGTGACCGAGTTCGCGCAGACAGTGCAGTTCGGGAGCGAGCAGAAGGAATTAACCCAGAAGCTGCAGACCCAACTGGAACATATGGAGGCCGAGGCCTACCAGCGAGGACAACAACTGGAAGAAGCGAACCGACGGCGGCTGGAGACCGTGGGACGGCTGGCGGGCGGAGTGGCGCACGACTTCAACAATCTGCTTGCCGTCATCCTCGGCTACACGCGATTGATAGGGGAGCGGTTGCCCCAGGACAGCCCATTGCACCCGGAGTTGCTGCAGATTGAAAAAGCGGGCAACAAAGGCGCCACCCTGACCCGTCAATTGCTGGCCTACAGCCGACGGCAAGTGCTGGAACCGAAGGTCCTGAACCTGAACAAGGTGGTCGAGGGAATTGAGCCATTTCTGCGGAGGCTGATCGGCGCCGAGATTGAGCTGAGCATCCGGTTGGACCAAAATCCGGGGCGAGTGAAAGCGGATCCGGGACAGATCGAGCAGGTACTGATGAACCTGGCGATCAATGCGCGCGATGCCATGCCCAGCGGAGGCAAGCTGACGGTCGAAACTTCACGTGCGGAGTTGGATGAAACCTACGCCCATGGGCGTTCCGGCGTTAAGCCGGGACCGTACGTGGTGATGACGGTATCCGACAACGGAGTGGGGATGACCAGCGCTACGCAAGAGCGGTTGTTCGAGCCGTTTTTCTCTACCAAAGGATCGGGCAAAGGAACGGGGCTGGGTCTGGCGACGGTCTACGGAATCGTGACTCAGAGCGGGGGGAACATCTGGGCCTACAGCGAACTTGGCATCGGCACGACGTTCAAAGTTTACCTACCGCAGACGGAAGAGGCGCTGAGCCGCGAAGCCGGAGGAGAGAGCGATAACAAGGCGGCAAACGGGAAAGAAACCGTGCTGTTAGTGGAGGATCATCCCGACTTACGCGAACTACTGAGGACGATGCTGGAGCGTTACGGGTACACGGTGCTGTCGGCGCCGAATCCGGTGAAGGGATTGGAGACCGCCAACTCCTGTCAGGCGCCGATCCATCTGTTAGTGAGCGACGTGATGTTGCCGGGGATGAACGGGCGGCAGTTCGCCGAGCAGATAACTAAGACGCGGCCGGGGATCAAAGTGTTACTCATGTCGGGATACACCGAAAACATCATCACCCAGCAGTCACCGCTCGACGGCGGCACCGCTTTTCTGCAAAAGCCTTTCACGCAGGAAGTCCTGGCCAGAAGAATCCGGCAGTTACTCGACGGAACGCGCTAGGCCGGGACGCCCGGACATGTTTGTGGTCCGAACAGCGGTGATCTGCATCACAGCATCCTGTGTTTGAGCGCGCCTAGACTGATCCCCGGTCACATTCGAAGATCTACCTCGGCCATCTCAATGCCATGGGGCCATTTGTAAGGGAGGTGCTGTGGGTTCCTATACTCGTAACGTCGGGGACGACTCTCGGGGAAACGTACCTGACAAGTTTGACATTTTTCGTAACTACCTGCGCGAGCAGGACGACTGGTACCGCGACTTAGTCGATCACAGCCGGGATTTGTTGTGTGTCCACGATCTCGAAGGGCGGTTGCTGGCCTGCAATCCCGCGCCGGCGCGTGTGCTGGGATACAGCGTTGACGAACTCCTGAAAATTCCCATGCGCGAACTGGTAGTCCCCGCCTACCGGGAACGGTTCGATGCCTACCTGCAACAGATCGCCAGTACCGGAGAAGCGAGCGGCGTGCTGCCAGTGCTGAGTCGCAGCGGCGAGCAGCGGCTTTGGGAATATCACAACAGCCTGCGCACCGAAGGGGTATCTGTGCCGGTGGTGCGCGGCATCGCGCATGACGTCACCGAGCAGAAACGGACGGAGTGGCGGCTACGCGAAACCACAGAGAAGTTGCTGGAAGAGGCCGTGGGCCGGGAGAAAGCCTGGGAGGAATCGCAGTTATTCCGCACGCTGGTAGACCAGTCGAAGGATGCCATCGAGTTACTGGATATGGAGACGCTATGTTTTTTGGACGTCAACGAGGCCGCTTGCTCGGCGCTCGGTTACTGCCGGGAAGAACTTCTGAGGATGCGAGTTTTCGATATCGTTCCTAATCTCACCGAAGCATCTGGGGTTCGGCATAATGAAATGTTGCTGGAGACAGGGTCGGTCACGATCGAGAGCGTTCACCGCCGGAAAGATGGATCGACGTTCCCCGTAGAGGTCACTCTGAAGCGTGTGCATCTGGATCGCGACTACGTCGTGGCCATTGCGCGCGACATCACTGAGCGCAAACAGGGTGAATTGGCGCTGAAAGCGAGCGAGAGCCACTTTCGTATGCTGGTGGAGCAGGCGTCCGATGGAATTTTTCTGGCCGACGCAAGCGGAAGATACAGGGACGTGAACCGGGCGGGAGCGGAGATGCTGGGCTATTCCAAGGAAGAACTGGTCAGGCTGGCGATCAGCGATGTTGTGGTTCCCGAAGAAATACCTCGCATCTGGGTGGAGGCAGCTCGGCTCAACGATGGATCGATCCTTCGCTCGGAATGGAGGTTCCTGCGGAAGGATGGCAGCGTCTTCCCCGGCGAACTTGTGGGCCGCCAACTGCCGGACGGGCGGCTGCAGGGCATTGTGCGTGACATCACCGAGCGCAAGCGCAACGAGGAGGCGCTGCGGGCAGCGATGGAGGAGTTGCGTCAGGCGAAAGAGAAACTGGCGGAAGAGAGACTCTATTTAGAAGAAGAAATCGATACCGAGATGGGCTTCGGCGAGATTGTGGGGCAGAGCAAAGCGCTGAAGCATGTGCTGACGCAGGTGACCACGGTGGCCGCCAGCGATGCCACGGTGCTGATTGAAGGCGAGACGGGGACCGGAAAAGAGCTGGTCGCGCGTGCCATCCATCGCATGAGTGCGCGGCGCGGCGGCAGCTTCATCAAGATGAATTGCGCGGCAATCCCGTCCGGGCTGCTGGAAAGCGAATTGTTTGGACACGAGAAAGGCGCCTTTACGGGAGCGGTCGACCGCAAGCTGGGACGTCTGGAACTGGCCGACCGGGGCACGCTGTTTCTTGACGAAATTGGGGAGATTCCCCTCAGCATGCAGCCCAAGCTGCTGCGGGTTTTGCAGGATCAGGAATTCGAGCGGCTGGGCGGAACTCGTACGTTGCATGTCGACTTCCGGCTGGTGGTGGCGACCAACCGTGATTTATGGGACAGAGTGAAGCAGGGGGAATTTCGCAGCGATCTTTACTACCGGCTGAAAGTGTTTCCGGTATGCGTGCCGCCACTGCGTGAACGGCGGGAAGATATCCCCGCGCTGGTGGATCATTTCGTGCGCATCTACGCTACACGCATGAAGAAATCGATTACCAGCATTCCCAAACGGACGATGGAAGTGCTGGAACGATGGGATTGGCCGGGAAACATCAGAGAGCTTGAGAATTTCATCGAGCGATCGGTGATCTTGACGGAAGGTTCGGTGCTGCGGGCGCCGCTGCAGGAGCTGTCGCAGCCGTCGATCTTGGCCACCAGCCTGACGCTGGAGGAAGCGCAGAAAGAGCACATCCTCCGGGTGCTGCGGGAGAGTGGGGGACAGCTCGGAGGTCCGACGGGCGCCGCGGCGCGTCTGGGTCTGAAGCGGACTACGCTGCAGTCGAAGCTGAAGCAGTTGGGAATTGGGTACCACCGGGAGCGCTAGATCGGAAATGGACGTCGAATCCACCCCGGGTGCGACCCTGCGAGTTTTACTCGTCCAGAACAGTTACAAATCGAAGGCGCCATGCTCTTTGGTCTGAACACCTGACGCGCCTTTTTAGTTCTCACTACTGGACGGTGAGGCTGATGGTTGCAGTGTGCAGAATGGGATAGTTCGGCGCGGGGCCGATATCTTCCACACTAAGTTGGTGCGCTCCTGTAGTCAGGGTGAAATTCTGATTGATGAACAAGCTGGTACCTCCATAACCTCCCAGAGAATTCGCCAGCTTCTTGCCGTTATCCCACACCTCCATGTGATCGACCTGCTGCGAGGAGTTCGTCTGCTCATAGGCATAGGCGTTCACCAGAACGGATGTCCCCTTTTGCGTGCCCTTCACCGGGGAGTTCACGTAGACGTTGTTGGCCGAGGAGATGGTGACGGGGATGGTGGTCTGATGCAGCACGGAGCTGCTGCTCGAAACATCTTCGACGGTGAGCTGATGCGTTCCAGTCGACAGGGAATTGAACCACTGGCTGATGGAAGCGCCCTTCGGCGAGTCGCCGAGTTTCGCGCCGTCGGCCCACACTTCGAGGTGATCGATGTTTCCGCTGGCTTCGACCGCGTAGGCGTTCACGGAAAAAAGACTGGCCTGCGACGTGTTGCTGGCGGGTGAGGTGATGAATACGCCGTTCGTCGATGAAACGGTGAAGGTCACGGTTTGTTTGTGGAGGATGGCGTAGGTGGGAGCAGGGCCGATGTCTTGCACGGTCATGGTGTGCGAACCGGCGGAGAGCTTGAAACTCTGATTGACGTTGGGCTCGAAGACGTTGGCGAGTTTGGCGCCGTTATCCCAAACCTCGACATGGTCGATCTTTGACGAGAGTTCGGAGGCAGCGGCGTTCACTGGCACAGTGGTTCCCTGAATGGATTTATTGGCCGGAGCATTGATGATGACACTGCCGGCTGTGGTTTTGAAGAAGTCCGACATGTCAGCGGCGCCCGAGGCCTGCCCTGGGTAGGTGGTGATTCCCAGCGAATCCAGAACGGTGCGTAAGGAGTTCTGATGCTGGTAGTAGAGGGAGGAAGTTTCGGCGCTCTTCAGGTTCGGGCCGATGAGGGCGGTATAGACCTGTCCTTGAGCGTCGCCGTTGCCGTTGTCGAAGGTAACGAGAATGAGGCCGGTGCCTCCGCTTTTGAAATCGGTCTGAGTTAAGACCGTGGCGAGGTTATTTTGCAGGAAGGCGTCGGCAGCAGCGAGAGTGCCGTCGTGGGCGTCGTAGTTCCCGTCGGGAACAATGATGGCAAAGCGGGGAAGGGTTCCGGCAGCCACGTCGACGAGAAACTGCTCGAAATCGACGATCGCGCCTTGCGAGCCTTGGGTGTTGCTGAGGATGTCGCTATACCAGACGGCTCCGTTATGGCGGCGATAGTAGTGAGTGCCGCGGGCGCTGTCAGGAGTGGTGACCGTGCCTCCGGCGTTGAGGTAATTCTGGGCATAGACCTTCCACGAGATGGGCTGGTCGTTCATGAGGCGGAAGATATTGTCGTCGGTGATGGGGCTCGAGCAGTCGTTGCCGTTGCATCCGAAAGCGGACTCAGAACTGCCGGAGGCGAGCCAGAGATAGTCGAGCAAAGATCCGGAAGCGTTGGAATAGTAGTTGGCAGCGTGGCCGAAAAGAGCGCCCTCCGAGACCAGCCAGGGCGCTCCGGGAGGAGGGCCGACCACGGTGCTGTAAGAGGTGTTTTCGTCAACGATGAGAATCACATGCTGTGCCAACGGAACCTGCGCCGCGGCCGCCCCGGCAAGCGGAAGGAAGAGGGCGAGCAGAGACACTGCGGGCTTGGCAAAATGCTGGTAGAAAGCAGACACACGTCGCTCCTTGAACTAGTTTTGGCGTTCGATACGTCTGTTCAGATCGGCCTTGTTGACTGACACCAAGAGACGGACGGGCACCGGGTCGTGCGTTCTACGCGTGTAGCCGTTTGGGAATTGCAATTTAACCGTACTCGCGACGTGCCGGAGGAGAGAGTACGTGGGCTGGAAAATTCTTTCTTTCAATACAGCATAGAGGGTATCCAATGGCTCGACAATAAGTCGAAAGCCTTAATCGCTGTGGAAAAATCTATATTGGAAGACGCGAAGCTTCGGGTTGAACTGATTGAAAGTGGTGCGCCCTGAGAGATTCGAACTCCCGACCTTCTGGTTCGTAGCCAGACGCTCTATCCAGCTGAGCTAAGGGCGCGGATCATAGCTGACTTGCGGTTGCAGGGTTTGATTATAACGAAAGTTTTGCTTTGGTGAAAATCGAACGCCCCGAAACCAAAATCGTTAACCGCAAAGCTCGCGGAGAACCGCCACGGAATTGCAAAGAGAGTGACGAAGTCTGCATCCGTCAGGGACGTCTCGATTCGAGAAAAATCTTGCGTGTAAATCGGCTGTAAATTCTTGATTTCAACAGGCTGTTCGGCCCGTCCCGTGCGGCTTTTGGAGCGGACGTAATTCTTTCCTTCTAGGGGGAAATTCCTACCAGCGGGAGTTTTCGTCGGCATTGTATTTTCAGGCCGTTGGGGATGGCATGGTGAGTGCTATATTTGAGGACAGACGAAGTGGCGCGCAACGGGGCGCTCTTGAGAATAAACTTCGGCCAGAGGTTTTCTTGAGCGCCCCATTGCATTTCCGCCCGAAGCCCTCCCCCGAGGCCCTCTCCCCCGTCCTTAAGCCAAGACCAGTCTTTCCTTGATGTCCATGCCTGCGCCACGCAGGAGAGCGGCGACATTCGGCTCTTTCAGGCGCGAGGCATCGAACTCTATCCGGATGATGCGCTCTTTCTCGTCGAAGGCGATCTTGCGGATGCCGTAGACCTCGCGAATGGAGTCGATGGCGCGCATCTCGCGTTCGGTGGGGCGATCGACGTAGCGGTAACGGACTTCCAGTTGGGTCATGATGCCTTTCGTTCGCGCGGGGCGTGTCGTCCCTGAAGGGACTCAGTTCTTTGCTCTGTCTACCCCGGACTCACGTCCGGGGCTACTGTCTGGCGTCGCTTCGCGACTCAGTGCTTCTCTTCCACATCAACATTTCGTAATCCCTCGCTTCGCTTCGGGACCCTTCGACTGCGCTCGGGGCAGGCTAACCAAAGCGGCGGTCGCCTCGGCCCGAATCCAATATAGAACATGGGGAATCCGTAGGTATAGGATCGCTTTATGTCGAGTGAGGCTAAGCAGTTGGACCAAGTCGTGAAAGATCCGGTTTGCGGGATGACGGTCGATCCTGCGACGGCGAAACATAGGTACCAGCATGCGGGGAAGGATTACTTCTTTTGTTGTGGGGGGTGTGTCCAGAAGTTTTCTGCCGACCCCAATAAATATTTGAGCGCCAAGCCGTCGTCGGGACTGGTGATGTTAGGGGCTCCCTTGCCGCGGAAGTCGCCGCCCCCTGAGGCGCAAGTGGCTTCGACGGCTTATGTGTGTCCCATGTGCCCCGAGGTGAGGGAGACGAGGCCGGTGCCTTGTCCGAAATGCGGGATGGCTTTGGAGCCGGAGACTCCGGTAGCGGCGACGAAGACTGAGTACACGTGCCCGATGCATCCCGAGATTGTGCGGTCGGGGCCCGGGGCGTGTCCGATATGCGGGATGGCGCTCGAGCCGCGGACGGTGACGGCGGCGGAGGAGGAGAATCCTGAGCTGCGCGACATGACGCGACGCTTCTGGATCAGCGTGCTGCTGACGGTGCCGCTGCTGGGGATCGCAATGGCCGACATGCTGCCGGGCATGCCGGTGAAGTCGGCGCTGCCTCTGGGCGATTGGAGTGGCTGGAATTGGTGTTGGCGACTCCGGTGGTGTTATGGGCGGGATGGCCGTTCTTTCAGCGGGGATGGGCGTCGATCGTCAACCGCTCGATGAACATGTTCACGCTGATCGCGATGGGCACTGGCGTCGCGTACGTCTACAGCCTCGTGGCGACGGTGTGGCCGGGAATTTTTCCGGCGACGTTTCGCGAGATGGATGGGCGTCCGGCGGTGTACTTCGAGGCGGCGGCGGCGATTACCACGCTGGTGTTGCTGGGGCAGGTGCTGGAGCTGAAGGCGCGGAGCAAGACCGGGGCGGCGATTCGCGCACTGCTCGATTTGACTCCGAAGATGGCGCGCGTGGTGCGCGGTGGATCGGAACAGGACATTCCGCTGGAGCAGGTAAAGGTAGGAGACTTGCTGCGCGTGCGTCCGGGCGAAAAAGTTCCTGTGGATGGAGTGGTGGTGGAAGGGCGCGAGCGCCGTCGATGAATCGATGATTACGGGCGAATCGGTTCCGGTGGAGAAAGCGGTGGGCAGCGCGGTGATCGGCGCGACGGTGAACGCCACGGGATCGTTTGTGATGAAGGCGGAGCGCGTGGGCAGCGAAACCTTGCTGGCGCAGATTGTGCAGATGGTGGGGAAGGCGCAGCGTAGCCGGGCTCCCATTCAGCGCGTGGCCGATCGGGTGGCGGGATGGTTTGTGCCGGCGGTGATCGGGATCGCGGTGCTGACGTTCATCCTGTGGGGAGCGTTTGGTCCTGCGCCGCGATTGGCGCATGCGCTGGTGAATGCGGTGGCGGTGCTGATTATTGCGTGTCCGTGTGCGCTGGGCTTGGCGACGCCGATGGCGATCATGGTCGCGACCGGGCGCGGGGCGCATGCGGGAGTGTCTGATTCGCAACGCCGAAGCGCTCGAGACGCTGGAGAAAGTCGACACGCTGGTGGTGGATAAGACGGGCACGTTGACGACGGGCAAGCCGACGGTGGAATCGGTGATTACCGCCGGCGGAGTGAGCGACGCGGAGTTGGTGCGGCTGGTGGCGAGTTTGGAGCAGGGAAGCGAGCATCCGCTGGGCGCGGCCATGGTGGCGGCGGCGCGGGAGAATGGATTCGCGCTCACGAAGCCGGCGGAGTTTCAGGCGCTCACTGGATTTGGCGTGAGCGGCAAAGTTGATGGGAAAGATGTGCTGGTGGGGAATGAAAAATTGTTTCAGAGCCGCAAGATGAAGTTTGATGCTCTGCGGGCGCAGGCGGACGAACTTCGCCGCGACGGGCAGACGGTTGTTTTTGCCGCAATCGAAGGGCAGCCGGCGGGATTGATTGGGATTGCCGACCCGGTGAAAGATTCGGCGGCGGGGGCGATACGGGAATTGAAGAACGACGGCTTGCGGATTGTCATGCTCACCGGCGACAGTCGCGCGACCGCCGAGGCCGTGGCTCGCAAACTGGGAATCACCGAGCTTGAGGCAGAAGTATTGCCCGACAAGAAAGCCGAAGTCGTCGAGCGTCTGCAAAAAGAAGGACGGACAGTCGCAATGGCGGGCGATGGAGTGAACGACGCTCCGGCGCTGGCGGCGGCTCGCGTGGGCATTGCGATGGGAACCGGAACCGATGTCGCGATGGAAAGTGGCGGGATTACGCTGGTGAAAGGAGATCTCGCGGGGATCGTGCGGGCGCGCAAGTTGAGCAAGGCTACGATGAAGAATATCCGGCAGAATCTGTTCTTTGCATTTGTCTACAACTCGATTGGCGTGCCGGTGGCGGCGGGGGTGCTGTATCCATTCTTCGGGATTCTGCTGAGCCCGATTCTTGCGGCAGCGGCGATGAGCTTTAGTTCGGTATCGGTGATTGGGAATTCGTTGAGGTTGAGGCGGGTGGAGTTGTAAGGCTGGTGAGGTCGTTCCCTTAACGCGCACTCGTTTTGTCTTTGGGCTTTTCGCTGTCCTGAACTAGTATTCCCCCCATGCAGCTTCATGAGCTTGCCAGAACGTATGAGACGAAAACCGACGATGAGCTGCTGCAGTTGGCAAGCCAGCCGGAGCAGTTAACCCCTGAGGCTCATTCCGTACTCATAGGCGAGCTGGCGAGGCGCGGAATCGATTTCAAAGAGTATTTGGAAGCGCAGGTTGATGAGGCAGGCGCCCGTGCTGAATCGGGCGCTAGCATCCGGCTCCGGGCGCTGGGAGTTGGTGAATTCTTAGGACAGGTGCTCCGGGTTCATCGCAATCAGTTCTGGTTTTTCTTCAAAGCGATTGCGCCCGCGATAGTGCTGAGCTTTATCGCCGTGCGCACAGGCCGTAATGAGGCGCGGGAGATTTCGCGGCACCTCCCTCAGGGCGAGGAAATACCTCTGCGCCTGATCGAGACAGGGTTGGCGACCTGGATGGGCTATTTCGTGGGTTGGATGGCATTTTGCCTCTCGTTCGGCGCTATTTGTTCTGGGGTCGATCAAATCAGCCTGGGTGCCGTACCCTCGATAGCAGGTTCGTTCAAAGCAGTTATCCGCCGGTTGGGTCCGTTCCTGCGACTCTCGTTATTGTTGTTTTTCCTGCTTATGGTGGGGGCGGTCGGATTCGGACTAGTGGGTGGAGGAGCTTTCTGGTTATTGAGTAAGGCGCACATTCATAGCACTCCGTTGGTAATCGGGATCGTGGTGTGGAGCGTGTACAGCGTGATTCTGTTGGGGATGTCGCGGTTTGGGCTTGCCATGCCTGCTGTCATCCTTGATGACTCTAAGGCGAGGAAGGCGATGTTTCGCAGTGCCAGGTTAACCAACGGGAACGTGGTCAATCTCGCCGCTCTGATGAGCAAATCCTTAGTCGCCGGCTACGTCGCCGCCAAGGCTCCCTTTTGGCTGGCAGCTTACATTCCCACAGGTACTCAACTGCCATCATGGTTTCAGTGGACTCTGACGTTTGTATCGTTTGTTGGAGTCGCGGTAGTTGAACCCTGGATGTTCATCGGCTTCGCGTTGCTCTATCTGCGAGCCCGAGCAGAAGGCCCTGAGTCGAGCACGGAGTACATTTTTTCCATGTCGGGCTAATTTCTGGCGCCACTGCGCGGCTCTGAATGTAACTGGCGCCGCAAGTATGCGTTTCGATGAAAATGAAAGAAGATCAACTTCAAGTCGTGATGGGGGCACTTGCGGGCTTTTGACTAAAGTCCCTTCAGGGGGGCCACTCTCATCCCTCCTCCAACACCTTTTCCAATTCCTTCCGATTTCGCGCCGGCAAATGCTGCACCGCTGCTCGCGCCAGCGCCACGTACACGGCGAGCGCATGAGGATTTCCCTTCAAGGCCTCCAGATGCTTTCGCACAACCACCGCATCCCCTCGCACAATCGGACCGCTAAAGGCCTCGGCCCCACCGAGCCTTGCATAATTTGCGACCGTCTGTTGCACGATCGGAGCCGCCCACTTGCGCGCATCTTTGTTGGAAAACCCGATACTCTCGGCGACCTTCTCAGCTGTCACTAACAATGACACCACCAACGGAGAAGCGAATCCTCCCCAGGCGTGATAAAGCACCTTCTGCTCGGGCGTCAACGTAAACGGCTCGGCCTCCATATTTCCCACGATCCCACGGGCTACGCGCACCGCAGTACTGTCGCCCTCAATCCCGAACGGCACACCTTCCAAGGACGGCGCAGACTGGCTTACGAATGTCATGAACGGATGCACGGAAGCCACGGACGCCCCCAGTTGACGCAAGACATCAAGCTCTTCGCTTCCTAAAGCTCCGCTCGAATGGAAGGCGATTTTCCCTTTCCATGAAACCTTGGGAGCCAACTCCCGCGCCACGGAGGCGATCTCGCGGTCGGGCACAAGGAACCAGATCACCCTTGCAGTTAACTCCGCGACTCGCGGGGTCACTGCGTCCGCGCCAGTGGCGCGCGCCAGCGCTCGCGCCGCTCGCTGCGATGCCGCTGTCTCTCGCGACACGACTTCGCTGATCTGGTATCCAGCCCGCTTCAGCGCCGGCCCCAGCGCGCTCCCCACTCTCCCGGGTCCTACGATCGTGATTGCCGTCTTCCACTGCACGCGGGCAGCATATCAAATCCCCCTGTCGCTTATATTGTTGTCATGGCTAAATCATCATCTTCTTCCCGCAAGAAAGCTCGCGTACTTTCCTCCCGCGAGGTCTACAAAGGACCGCTGTTTCGCGTGACTCGCGACGAAGTCATCGAACCTTCGGGCGTCAAAGTCCGCCGTGACATCGTGCGCCACACTGGATCGGTCGTGATCCTCGCCGTCGACGAGAGCCAGCGCGAGCCGCGCATCCTGCTTGAGCGCCAGTACCGCCATGCTGCTCAGGATTATCTCTGGGAACTTCCCGCCGGACGCATCGATGAGGGCGAAACCGCTCTAGCCGCTGGCAAGCGCGAACTCCACGAAGAGACTGGATACACCGCCCGCCGCTGGAAGCGAATCTTGCACTTCTATGCCAGCCCTGGGTTCGTCGCCGAGCCCATGTCTGTTTTCCTCGCTCAGGGCCTTACAGCCGGAGAAGCCCAGCCCGAAGCCGATGAGGTCATCGAAAAGCATTTAGTCCCTTTGTCAAAAGCGGTCCGCATGGCAACCGGTGGAACCATTTGTGACTCTAAGACCATCTCTTCGGTACTGTGGTTCGATCATTGGTGGCGCGGCCACAAGGCGCGTAAATAGCCCCTGCCAGCCTCCGACGTTCTTGACAGCCCCGAAGGCTAGCAGCACAATGGCAGAAAATGACTGGCACGGCCTCACTAAGGAACAGAAAGAGAACGTGCTTGGGGGGCGTACGTGGAACGACTGAAAGGAACCGTCAAGTGGTTCAATAACGCGAAGGGTTACGGATTTATCGGGCGTGACGATGGGCCCGATGTGTTTGTTCACTACAGTGCAATTTCTTCCGAAGGCTATAAAAGCCTGCAGGAAGGCGATGTCGTAGAGTTCGAGATCGTACAAGGACAGAAAGGACCGCAAGCGGCAAACGTCACGAAGCCTTCGTAGACACAACTGCCCGAGACTCTTCCTCGCAGATCATTTCCGCCCGTGAACTGGTCCGCCAGTCGCTCTTGTCCAGCGGTCATCGGGGATTGCCTTTCTCTCATCCGCCCACTTGTTTTACTCTGTCTGTCACATGGACAACAAAGCCATCGCGGGCATCCTCTTCGAAACCGCTGCCCTGCTTGAAATCGACGGACAGGATTCCTTCCGCATTCGTTCCTACCGCAATGCCGCCGAGGCCATCGAAGCCTTCCCCCAGCAGATTACCGACATCATCCATGAGCCCAAGCAGGTGCTTGCCATCTCGGGCGTCGGCAAAGGCATGCTAGCGAACCTGAACGAGATGCTCAAAGAAGGACGCCTCGCCCTGCATGCCGAGCTGCTTACGAAGTATCACCCGTCGATGCTCGAGTTGCTGAAGATCCAAGGCTTGGGACCTAAGACCATCGGCCTGATCTGGAGCGCCTACAAAGTCAGCGATCCCGAGGGCGTCGCCAAACTCGCGCGCGAAGGCAAGATTCGCGAACTTCCACGCATGGGCGAGAAGCAAGAACAGAAACTCATCAAAGCCATCGAAGACTACCAGCGCGTCGCGGGACGCTTCCTGCTCGATGCCGCCGAAATCCAGGCGCAGAAAATCATCGACCACCTGAAAAGTTTTCCCGGCGTCGAGAAAGTCACGCCGGCCGGCTCCCTTCGCCGTGGACGCGAAACCGTGGGCGATCTCGACATGCTGGTCACCGGCAAAGCCTGCACCATCGACGACCAGCGCGAAGCTCTCATCGAGCACATCATCAAGCTGCCCGGTCTGATGGAAATCATCGCTCGCGGCGAAAATAAAGTCAGCTTCCGCATGCGCGGAGGCATGCAAGTCGACGTGCGCTTTCTTTCACCCGACTCCTACGGCGCCGCCATGCAGTACTTCACCGGATCGAAAGCTCACAACGTCGCTCTCCGCCAGCGCGCCCTCAAGATGGGCTACACCCTCAGTGAATACAGCCTGGCGAGTCTTGAAGACGAAAAACCGGTTGCTGGAAAAACCGAAGAAGAAATCTACGCCAAGCTCAAGCTCGATTACATCCCGCCCGAACTGCGCGAGAACACTGGCGAGATCGACGCCGCTGAAGAGCACAAGCTTCCTGAATTGATTACGCAAGCCGATCTACAGGGCGACGTCCACATGCACACCGTCGAGACCGACGGCCGCAACACTATCGAAGAAATGGCCCTCGCCGCGAAGGAACACGGCTACAAATACATGGCCGTCACTGACCATTCGAAGAATCTGGCTTTCGCCAACGGACTGGACGACAAGCGCGCCCTCGAACACATCCAACGCATTCGCGCCGCGAATGACAAGATTGAGGGCATCAAGATTTTTGCCGGCATCGAAGTTGACATCCTCGCCGACGGTTCCCTCGATCTCTCCGACGACGTTCTTGCCCAGATGGATCTGGTCATCGCCAGTGTTCATTCGCACATGGCGCAAACCTCGAAAGAGATGACCGACCGCGTGCTCAAAGCCATCGCGAATCCCAACACCTCGATCATCGGCCATCCCACCGGACGCTTATTGCTGCGCCGCGAGCCCTTCCAACTCGACATGGACGCGCTTATCAAAGCCGCCGCCACCCGCAAGGTCGCCATGGAGCTCAACGCCTATCCCGACCGCCTCGACCTCTGCGACCGCCACTTACGATTGGCCAAACAACACGGCGTGAAGATTGTCATCAACACTGACTCGCATCACACATCGCACATGGACAAGATCAAGTACGGAATCCTGCAAGCCCGCCGGGCCTGGCTCACGAAAGAAGACGTGCTCAACACCCTTCCCGTCCAAAAGTTCGCCAAAGCCATGAAACACGCCTGGCAATAAAGAACGTTTCAGAAGTGCATCGTTCTACACAAATGCAGCTGATCAAGCGGAGCTTGTATCGGGGCGTTAAGCTGCAGATCGCTGTTGAGGCACGTCCTCTGGATTCCTGCCGTACTTATTGCGGAAAACCGTTGACGCACCGCGGGCGATAGACTCGCCATGGCCGAACCCGGCGGCGTCGAAGGAAAGACTGGCCAGTCTCCGCTGGCTCGCATGACCTTGCTCCAGGCTCTCGAAGCCGACGGGATCACCGAGGCCCATAACGTTCATACACACATCGCCTGCGAAGAGCATTCGTCCCGGACGCCACAGGAGCGCTACCTGTCCCGCGCAATGCCCCGGAGTGTGAATCACTTCGATGCCGCCAGCGATGGGCAGTATTTCCCCATCGGTCAAAGGCTGGTTGATGGCAACCGGTTCGACTCGCTCATCGGGATGGAAGAACACCTTGCACATTACCCTCCGCAACAGATCAGGCGCCGGCGTCAGACTCCGAAAAGGACCTCCGCTCTCGGCGATAGGGATATCGAGCGGGTGCATGTAAGTTCTTGCACCGGTTTCCCGCACGATCGCGGCGGCGCTGCCAATATGATCCGGGTGGCCGTGAGTGAGAATCAGTTGCTTCAACTGGTGTGGCGAACGCCCCAGCCCGCGGATCGCCCCGAAGACGGTTGCCGCCTTATCTGGGTAACCAGCGTCGATTAGTGTCAAACCGTCGTTGCTCTCGATCAGGAAGGCGTTCGCGAATCCCATCGGGACGATGTGCACACCCTTGATCACACGCTTCACAGCCATAGGCAGAACCCCTCGCTGGTCGCGAGGCATCAGGAATCTCTTTTTGATTGTTACTACGAAATCCAGATCAAACTTCAATCGGGCAAACACTGTAAATTTCTATCAGATGGAATCAATATTTTGCGGTTAAGAGCTTTCAGCCGGTAACCCGCCGAAAAGGGGTCCGGAATCAACCGGGAGTTGGCAGGGAGGCTATAATTGGGGCCCATGGCGAGCGCCAAGCACGATTTCAAAACCGCTTACACAGCCGGAAAAGATGCTACGAAAGCCTTGATCGAAAGAAAGGGTTCGAGTAAAGGCTGCCATCTTCGTCTCCGTAATCGTTGCGCTCGCGATCCAGCGCCATTACGCCCTGCCGTGGTACTTCGACGCCGCGCTCTTCTTAGTGCTGATGCTTTCCACGCACCAACTTCTTAAGCTTACTTACTTCCGGAAGTGATTCATAATTGCGTCGGCCTGGGTTCTTGTCACGACGGCTGACAGCGCGGCTGAGTCGGCTTGCTTGACTGCTTGCACGCTTCCGAAGTGTTGCAGCAGGCGGCGCGTCGTGGTCTCGCCAACTCCAGGAATTTCCAGCAGTTCGGTGGAGCGGTCGCGCATCTGGCGGCGCTTGCGATGAAAAGTCACAGCGAAGCGATGAGCTTCATCGCGAATTAATTGCACTAGGTGCAGCACCGGCGAGTGATGATCGAGCGCAACCGGTTCGCTTTCTTGTCCATAGACGTAAATAATCTCTTCGCGCTTGGCGATGGCTGCGAGGGGCTGGTTAATAATTTCAAGCGCTTCGAGCGCGGCGGCTGCAGCATGAAGTTGCCCCAGGCCTCCATCGATCAGAATTAAACTCGGAAATTTTTTCTTTTCGTCCTGTAAGCGCTTGTAGCGGCGCGTCACTACTTCGCGCATCGAGGCGAAGTCGTCGACGCCGTCAACGGTTTTGATGATGAACTTGCGGTAATCGGATTTCTTCATCTTGCCGTCTTCCCACACCACCATCGAAGCCACGGTCTCGGCGCCTTGAATGTGCGAAATATCAAAGCACTCAATACGTTCGGGACGCTCGGCCAGTCCCAACGCGTCTTGCAAGGCTTCTTGAATGGCTTTGGCGTTAGGCTTCATAACGCGGAAGCGTTGATCGTAAGACTGCTTGGCATTGTTTCCTGCGAGATCGATGAGGGCGCGCTTGTCTCCGCGTTGCGGGACCAGGATGTGCACGTGCGATCCGTGCGCATCAGAAAGTTGTTCGGAGAGCAGATCTTCGAGCGCTTCGCGGTCTTCGAAATCGATGGGCACGTAGATGTTGCGCGGGACGTAAGGCTGTTCGACGTAGAGCTGCGTCAGCAGAGAAGTAAAGAAAGCGCCGGGACGAAACGGCGGCGAGCTTTGCTCGTCTGGGCCGAGGAGGGCGTCCGCCCCTACGCGACCTGTTGCGTCCGCCCCTGCGTGGTCTGAGGTAACCTCAAGTTCGGGAAGGTCTTCCCAGAAGAACTCGCGCCGATCGAGGACGCGGCCTCCGCGCATGTGGAAGAGATTTACGGCGAGCATGTTGTTTTCGAAGTGATATCCGAAAACGTCGGCGTCGTCGCCTTCGACGGCCGCAATGCGTTGCTTCTCTTGCAGTTGCTCGACGGTTGTGATCAGGTCGCGATACTTGGCCGCGCGTTCGAACTCCTGCGCTTCGGCGGCTTTCTCCATGCGCTCGCGCAAAGAGCGGGCGAGATCGGTGGGACGTCCTTCGAGAAACAATTTCACGTCACGAACGGCTTCCTGGTAAATCTCGGGCGTGGTTAATCCTTCGACGCACGGGCCCAGACAGCGTCCAATGTAAAACTGCAGGCAAGGCCTTGGATGGTAACGGGTTAAGTCGACTTTGCAGGAGGGAACCAGGAAGTTGCGATGAATTAAGTCGACAATTCGGTACGCCAGGTTCGCGGGAAAGTAAGGACCATAGTAACAACTGCCGTCTTTTCTTAGACGTCGGGTGACGTAGACGCGCGGATAACGTTCCGCCAAAGTCAGCTTGATGTACGGATATGTCTTGTCATCGCGCAAAAGAATGTTGAAACGCGGCTTCTTTTGCTTGATGAGGTGATTTTCGAGGGCGAGTGCCTCTTTGTTGTTGGCAACAACGATGTAGTCGACATCAACGGCTTCGCGGACCAGTGTGCCGGTCTTTGCGTCTTCGCTGCGGCCCAGATGGAAGTAAGAACTGACGCGGCTGCGCAGGTTCTTGGCCTTGCCGACATAGATGATTTCTCCCTCAGCGTTTTTGTAGAGATAGACGCCGGGCTCAGTCGGGATGGAGCGGATTTTGGCCTGCAGATCCATGCGGGGATGTTTCCATTTTAGCGGAAACGGGAATGTTGGATTGCGCCGGGCGGGCGAGGGTGCCTGCCTCACACTGGAAACAGGTACAAGCGACGTGTATTACAATTATGACAAATGAGTCATACACTAACAATTCGTCTTACAGAAGAACTGGCGGCGTGGTTGAAGGAAGTTTCTCGGCGGACCGGGCAGCCGGTAGGGCGCATTATCCGGCAGCACCTGGAGAGCGCTAAGGCAGAAAAGCAGAATCAGCGATTCCTGCGCCACGCGGGCGCGATCAGCGGGGATGCGGATCTTTCGTCTCGTAAAGGTTTTTCACGACGATGAAAGGGATTGCCGACACGGGGTTCATCGTAGCCTTTGCCAACCGCAGCGACCGCCATCACGCGTGGGCCGTCAGTCTGGCGGAGGGCATCACGGAACCCCTGCTCACCTGCGAAGCGGTTTTGGCCGAAGCGGCGTTTCATCTGAAGTCGGCGGCGCTGATCTTGTCGCTGGTGGAAGATGGAATGTTGCGTATCTCCTTCAGCTGCGCGAGCCATCTTGAGCAACTCAAAGCTTTGGCGGAACGATACGAAGACCGGGATCCAGATTTGGCGGATCTCTGTTTGATTCGGATGAGCGAGCTCTATCCACGACATGCGGTGATTACTGTTGATGAAAGTGATTTTCGCGTTTATCGACGGAATAAGCGGGAAGCGATTCCGGTGATTTGTCCGCCACGGTGAGGGTGGTTCGCTTGTGGTGGGGTGTGGTGCGGGCGCCCGCGCCAAATTACGTTTGGCGTGGTCCAACCATATAAAATTTCCTCGATTGTTATCGTGTTTGCGCGGGCAAAATTTGTCATTTCTGCTATGATCTCTCGTATCTTATTGACCAGCTTACAGTTGCTTTGCCCTTTCGGCTAAGGTCGGCTTGGCATGGCTCGTGCATATTCCAGTGTGGCTGCGGAAACAGCAAGCCAAAATTTTAATGAACCCAGGGACTCAAGATTTCGCTCATGGATAGGGAAGGAGCCCTACAACGATGACACGCACTTCGTTAATTGTTCTGCTGGCAGGGAGCATGGTAGCGACGGTCGGCTGCTCCAGTAAGAATTATGTCCGCCAGGAAACGACTCCGCTCATTAACAAGACCAATGAGCTGGACGACATGACCGCCAAGAATTCCAAAGACATCAAAGACGTAGACGCTCGCGCCCAGGCTGGTATTCAGGAAGTGCAGACGAAAGCGGCGGCGGTGGACGAGAAGGCGCAGGCAGCCGGCAAGCAGGCTGGGGATGCGCAGATGTCGGCCGACAACGCCGTGCATCGCGTCGACTCGCTGCAGAATACGGTTGCGAATCTCGATAACTATCGCATCGTGACCGAGACGGCTGTGCATTTCGGCTTCAACAAAGACGGACTGACCAAGCAGGCGAAAGACGCACTCGATCAGCTGGCGACCGACGTCCCGAACACCAAGGGTTACATCATCACGGTGGAAGGTGGAACGGACTCGGTGGGTCCCGCGGATTACAACTACGACTTGAGCGAGCGGCGGGCAGATGCGGTGATCCAGTACCTGGCTTCGGCGCACAATATTCCCGCTTACAAGATTTATTTGATCGGGCTAGGCAAGGACAAGCCGGTGGATTCGAACAAGACCTCGGACGGGCGCGCGAAGAATCGCCGCGTGGATGTTCGGTTGATGACGAATACCACGGCCGATCAATCGGCGCCGGGGCAGCCGACGTCGGGTGCGACCTCTACGAATCCCCCATCGATGTAAAACAACTTTCCCCTCCTCCCCGGAGGACTTCGCCAACGCAGGCCGCTCTTCCCCCAAGGAGCGGCCTGTTTTTTAGTTTGGAGTACCTATACCCAGTACCCAGGAAAAAGGATGGGCTGTCGGATCCCCAACTGTTTGGGCGGTCTCCGGCGAAAGCAGATTCCTCCCTTCGGTCGGAATGACAATCTTCGAGAGTTGTGGAATCCCACGTTTGCAAAAGGCGCAAACGCTGGGCACCCGTCGGTTCCGTGATTCCTGGCTCTCCAAGAGCGTTAAAATACTTGCATGCGTCGGATTTTGTTACTGGCGATGATCGTGATCGGTTGTGGCGTATTGGGATTCGCGCAGGTGCAGACTTTGCCTTCTACGAAGGAGGGGCCGGGGCCTACGCAGCCGCCTCCGCGATCGGATCGGGATAAAGAGGCTGGGGACAGTTCGAGCCGGGATACGCGGATTGATATCAGCCCGCCGAAGGATGACGCCAAGAATCATCCGACGAGCAGCGCGGATCCGGATGGGGACGGCGAGAGCGACGCGGCCAGCGATGTGCAGGAGTTCCATCCGTGGGATCCCCACCGGGCCGCGAAAGATGTTGAGGTCGGGGACTACTACTTCAAGCGCAAAAACTACAAGGGCGCGCTAGAGCGCTATAAAGAAGCGCTGGTCTACAAAGAGAACGATGCTATGGCGAATTTCCGGCTAGGGCAGACTTACGAAAAGATGAAGCAGCCGGAGGAAGCGGTGGCGCATTATCAGGCGTATTTGAAGATTCTGCCGCATGGGACTTTATCGGAAGAGGCGGAGAAGGCCGTCGCGCGGTTGAAGAAGTAGGAACCAGTACCCAGTACCCAATGAACCTCACAGCAGATTCTGCGCTCGGAATGACAACGGGATATAGGTGTTTGACCAACGACGAACGACCACCGACCAACGACTAACTACTTTTCTACGCGAATGAATTCGCCGCTGGTGGCGTTGATGGCTACTCTCAGTTTGGCGGTGTCACGATTGGTGCCGTAGATAACGTGCCAGATGAGTTCGTTCGTGGGAGCGCTCCAGTCAAGGATATAGAAGACCGGAGTGTCGGGAGATTTCTCGAGCAGCTTGTCTCCTCCATGTTTCTGCGCTTCGGTGTAGGCCTGGTCGGAATCAATCTTCAAGAACTGCATATCGAAAACCTGGGTGGAGGCATTGCTCGCGCTGTAATTGTCTTCGTTTCCAGGATTGACGCCGCGCGAAGGGGCGTCGCTGGCGTCGGTGCCCGACCATGTGTAGGGCTTGACGCCGCGAGTAGAAGGCGAAGCGAAGGATGCCTGCCAGACATCGCCCTTGCCATCTTTGCCGGGAGCGTCGGCGGTAGGTTGCGATTGCAGGCGGTAAGGCTGCGCGTCGCGTGCCCAGCCGCGGGCGGCGATGTAACATTTCTGGAAGGCGGTGCGTCCGGTGACGAGTTCAGGACCCTTGGGCTGCGGTTTTTCCGCGGGCTTGGGCGGCTCGGAGGAGCAGCCGATCATGCAGCACAGCGACAAAACCAGCAGCAGCTTCTTCATGTTTATCTTCCTCATGCGCAAGAAATTTGTAACCGGGAGCGGCGCGGTTCATTCTACTAGAACAGTAGCAGGAGCCATCTATGGATTCGTATCTGGAGCGGTTGCACGACGCGATTACCGCGGCTACCGATGGAATGACGGCGGAGCAACTGCAACGGCATGAGCCGGGGAAGTGGAGCACCGCCGAGGTGCTGGAGCATTTGTACTTGAGCTATACGGGCACAGTGAAGGGGCTGGGACGATGTTTGCAGGAAGGCAAGCCGCTAGCGCGGACGCAGACGATGCGTGACCGCCTGGCGACGACGCTGGTGACCGGGATGGGATATTTTCCCAACGGGAGGAAGTCTCCGAAGCAGGCCAGTCCACGGGGGATTCCGACGGAGCAGGTCATGGCGGGGATTGGGGCGGAGATCCGCAAGATGGATGAATTGATTGCGCAATGCGTGGAGCGACATGGGAGGGCGCAGGTGCTGGATCATCCGATTCTGGGGCCGCTCACGGCGAAGCAGTGGGCGAAGTTTCATTGGGTGCATGGGAGACATCATGTGAAGCAGATTTGGAGATTGCGGAAAGATTGAAGATTGTTGATTTTTGATTGTCGATTGAAAATCAAGAGCCTTTAACCGCAAAGGTCGCTAAGAGTTCGCTAAGAGTTCACAAAGGTCACTAAGAAGATTTGGTTGAGAGGTTGAAAGTGCCCCGCCCCTCCGCAAAAAAAAACGCAGAGCAACGGGGTACCATGGGTTTCTTCCTCGAAAACTAAAATCTTAGCTACTCGCGCATGTTGGCGGGGACTCCGGCTTTGCGGGCTTGTTCTGACATGTCGTCCAGCTGTTGCTTGGCGGCGTCGACGGCTTTTTGCTTGTCGTCGATCTGCTGTTTGTATTTCGCGTCTTCCTGATCCCAGCTGCCGGCGTTGCGGATGCGGTTGCCGGCGTCAGCGTAGAAAGCGGCGGCGCGCAGACGGTATTCGCGCTGCAGAACATCGAGCTCGCGGTTGAGCAGGTCGATCTTATCTTTCTGAGCGGAGATTTTGTTCTTCCAATCCTCGTTCATCTTTTTCTTCACCGCTTCCCGGTCGTCGGAATCGGCGGCGGGTTTCTGGGCGGAGTCGCCGGACTGCGCTCCTGATTGCGCTTCAGACTTGGGTGCATTCGCGTCCTGCGCCGGGGCGTCGGTGGAGTTGTCATCGCTCTTCGAATCGGCTTTGGCGTCGGTGCCATCCGGTTCGGGGGCCTGGCCTACGACGCTCAGTTTTTCTTCTTTGGGTAGGTTGTCGTTGTCGAACTGTTTAGCCGTGGTCTTCTTGTCTTTGCGGGCGGCGCGGGCGTAATCGCCGAGAGAGTCGGAGGACTGGGCCGAGGCGAGCGTTCCCGCCAGTCCGATCATCAGTAGTGCTGCCAGCCAAACGTAAGTAATGCGCTTCATGGTTGCTCCCTTATTGCTCTAAGTTTGTGCGGCTGCCTTCACTTTTGCTGCGGCGAGGAAGCCTCCTATCGTGTGATCAAGATGTGCCGCCTCGGCGGAGATGTCGGCGGCCAACTGCCGCGCCAGATCGTGATCGTGGCTGGCGGCGAGTTGCTGGGCGTATCCCGCGATGGTGGTGAGCGAGTTGCGCAGTTCCAGAGCCATCTCGGCCGACATTTCTCCGCGCAGATCCTGTTGACGGCGAATCTGCGCCAATTCCGTTTGATCGTTAATCAAACATGCCGAGCCCAGAAATTCTCCGGTGGGAGAAGGGACTGCGGTCAGTGTGATGTCGAGTATGCGTTCTTCTCCGGCAGGAGTCAGGTAGTGGGCATCGAGGCGGCGGAACGCAATCTTTTCGCGCAGTGCGGATTGCACGGCTTTTGCCAGCGATTGCGCGTCGTGCTCACGTGAGCGCAAGGCGGCATCGCGGAACAGTTCGGCGGCGCTCATGCCGAGGGGGGAAGCGAATCCCAGAATCTCCTTGGCGGCCGAGTTGGCCTGGCGGATGAGGCCGTTCGAGGTGAAGAACAGAACTCCGCTAGAAAGATTGGAGAGAATCGCGCCGCTGATGTTCTCGGAGGTCTTGGCGCGGCGGCGTTCCATCGCCTGCTCGCTCTGCAATTCGTGCTTCTGCTGCTTCAGTTGCTGAATGACGGCGTGATAAGTGTGTAGCGGCAATGTCTCGATCGAGATAGGAGCGTCCTCGCCCGATGCGTCTTCGGTAAGGCTCCGGCGCATGCGGCGGATGAAGAACAGTCCCATGATGAACGAGAACCCGGCGGCGACCAGCACCAGTCCAGCGCGCAGGACGACGGGATTGGCGAGCGTTCTCATAGCAGCCCCCAATACCAGCGCAGGAATCCGTCGCCGCAGAAGAAAGCGAGCATGGCCATCGATCCCAGAAAGACGCCGAAGGGCATCTGATGATGGCGAAGAGCAATAGCGGCCGAGGCCCAGGCGCGGCGGCGCGCTTGCGGAGCGGGCTCATGATTGCGGGCGATGCGGCGGCGGGTGCGCTTCATCCAGACGATGAGGACGGTGGAGAGTCCGACGAGCGACCCGGCGATCGAAGCCGTGAAGATGGTGAAAATCGTGAGCTTGACGCCGAGAAATGCGCCGACCATCGCCATCAGTTTGACGTCTCCGAAGCCCATGCCTTCGACTCCGCGGGCGCGCAGGTAAATGGCGCCAGCACCGTAGATGAAAGCGGAGCCAACGACCGCTCCGAGAATCGAGTCGCAAAGAGAAAGCAAATGCGCCGCGACGCTAGAGTCGACGGGAAGCGAAACTAGTCCTGGCAAAAGTTGGGAAGCGAGATCGTTGACTGGGACGAAGAGGCTGAAGACGAGTCCGAGCACGAGGCCGGGAATGGTCATTTTGTCAGGCAGCAGAAACATTTCCGCGTCGGTGAAGATCAGGCCCAGCAATAGGAATCCGAAGGCGCAGTATTTCAGCGTGGCCAGCGTGAGTCCAAAATGCCAGTAGCAGGCGAGGAATAGAAGTCCGGTGAGAAGTTCGACCACGAGGTAACGCGGCGAAATCGGAGCTTTGCAATCGCGGCAGCGTCCGCGGAGGAGGAGCCATCCGAGAATGGGGATGTTGTCGTAGAAGCGAATCGGCTGCTTGCAGTTCGGGCAAGCGGAACCGGGGCGGACGACTGAGAGATCGCGCGGCAGGCGATAGACGCAAACATTCAGGAAGCTGCCGAAGGCCAGCCCCAAGACAAAAATCGCCACTGCGAAGACAGGGTCCACCGGTTTCCTAGTTGGAGGATTCGACCTGATTATACGGTGGCTAGTGACCCGGGACTAAGGTACGAAAGGCACTGTACGCGGGGACAAAGGTGGGGAAGTGATTGTACGGAAAAGGGTTACGGGTGAGGGGAATATCCCGTCCCGGAGGAAAGTGCCAAAGAACGTGGCTGTCGAGACAGGAATACCCTCTCTTCGCCTGGGACGGCGGAGGCGATTGTCTGCAGGAGCACACTATTTGGCGGGCGCGTCGGGTTTGGCGGTTTTCAGTTTTGCCAGAGACTCGTCGACCCGTGTGCGGAAGTCGCCTTTGTCGTTGTGCTCCCATCCACTGAAATTTGAGACCACGTGCATCTCGCACGACGTGCCCTGCGGCAGCAGCATGACTTTATTGGTGCGCTGCAGGATGGCTCCCGTGACGTTCACGTGAACCTCGTGCTTCACATTGTAGGCAGCCGTCATCTGAGTATCGTCGTTCTCTACGACGACGTAGTTGTCGACATTGCTGAGGACGTCTTTGACCGCGGCCCAGACGTCGGCGCAGGCAACGGGATAAGTATTCTTGTAGGTCTTGCCGGAGGCTGGCAGAACGAACGCTAAAAGTATCAGAGTCACAATCGCGAGTCGCGTTCCTACCATGAAGTGTCTCCTTCCACGGTTTTTCGAGACGAGGCAACGATAGTCTTTTTACCGAATTCGTCAGTGCGTGGAATCACGGGGAGGAGTGACGAGCCAGAACGCTTCCGCGCCGTTGGGATATTGCCGCCGTCAAGACGCGCGGGCGGCTTTGGCGTCGGAGGCGGCGCCGGTGAGGGTGACGGAGAAAATTGTCCCGCTGTTTGCGCGATTGGCGCGGGTGCGGAAGCGGATGGCTCCTCCGTGCTTCTGCGCGATGCCTTGGGAGAACCACAGTCCGAGGCCGGTGCCGAATTCCTGTTTGGTAGTGAAGAAGGGCTCGAAGATGCGGGCGGCGGCCTCGGGCGCGATGCCGGCACCGTTGTCAGCAATCGTGACACGCACGGAACTGCGGCCACCGTGATTCAAACTGCGAACGCGGACCCAGAGGCGGCCTCCGTCTTTCATGGCGTCGACCGCGTTGATGATCAGGTTCGCGAAAAGCTGGCGAAGTTCACCCGGGAATCCTGTGATCCGCACGCTGGTGGCGTAGCGTTTTTCCACCTGGATGTGTTTGTCCTGAAGGCGGCGTTGGTAGAGCTGCAAAACCTGATCGAGAATTTCCTCAAGATTGACCTGGGCGGGTGAGGAAGTTTCGCGCACGAATCCTAGCGTTTGATGAGCGAACTCGGCCACGCGCTCGACTTCCTTCTCGGCTTGATCCAGATACTCGTTCTGGCGGGGCGGGTCGCGGCGCGCCAGATAAAGCAGGTTGGTGATGGCCTCGAGGGGATTGTTGATTTCGTGGGCGACCACGGCGGCGAGACGTCCGGCAGTGGCGAGTTTTTCGTTGCGGCGCAGAGCCTCTTCCGCGCGAGTTTGCGCAGTGACGTCACGGGCGATGCCGGAGTGTCCGACGATTTCACCCTTCCGATTGCGCAGCGGTGAGATGGAAAGCAGCACGATAACGCGGGTGCCGTCCTTGCGTAGACGCTCGGTGTGAAAGCTCAAGATCTGTTGCCCTTGATTGAGGCGGTCGGTGTTGCGGTCGACCTCGGCGATCTTTTCCGCGGGAGCAACCAGCGAAATGTGACGGCCGACAGCTTCTTCGGCGGAGTAGCCGTAGAGATTTTCTGCGCCACGATTCCATGTGGTGATCACGCCTTCTGGCGTAGCGCTGAAGATGGCGTCGGCCGAGGATTCGACGATGGCGGCCATGCGCCCGCGGACTTCATCGGCTCGAGTCTCTGCGAGTCTGCGCTGGCGAGCGAGACCAGCGGTCATGACGGAGATTAGGACGAAAATCAGCAGGCGTTCAACGTCATTGGCGGAGAGAGTAAAGCTGAAGCGCGGCGAGAACGTGAAATAGTCGAGTGCGAGGACCGAGGCGATGGTGCAGAGGACCGACGGCCCGAAGCCGAAGACACGTGCCGTGACAATGACCGCAGCCAGGAAGACGACGAACGGGTCCTGGTGCATGACCGGCCACAGATACCAGGCCCAGAGAGCAATGGCGGTGGTTCCCAGCGCGGCACTGTAGCGCAGACGCCAGTCCCAGTAGCGAAGTTGTGGGGCCGAATCCGGACTGTTATCGGTGGGCATAACGCAATCGCGGGATGGAGATGAAGGCGGAGCGCGGGAAGGCAACGGTCCCGAAGCCACCGCAACGAGATCACTGTAGCAGGGTGGATTCGTGCTAGCAATTTGAGGCGAGCCCAGACCCCGGACGTCAGACCTCGGACCTCAGACTGTGGATCAAGAAATGGGGCGCGTTGCGTGGCGCGCCCCTCGGGGGAGGCCGAACTTACTTAACTTGTATGCCCTCGATGTACTTGTTGAGGTTAGCGACGCGCTGTAGGACTTCCGCGTCGCTGCCTTCGCTGATCGTCCAGAACAGTTTGCCCCATACGGGCATATCTCTGGAGCCATGGGCCGCCAGAACGTCCTGACCACGGATGACCGATGCCACTTTCATGGATGGATATTTGCCGCCATTCTTGGCGGCGAGAGACGTCAGGTCGGTAGGAGGGGTCTTCAGGGCTTCGGCGGCCGGACCCGCGCCTTTGCCGTCCTTGCCATGGCAGACGGCGCAATAAGTGGTGAACATCTCCTGGCCGGAAGCGGCGGAAGTCGGTTTGATGGGAACGTGCTTGATAACGGTTGTGGGTTGCGCGGTCTGCGGCTGATTTTGCGCGGTGAGTGCGAGCGCGAAAACAGCAAGGATCGCGAAGACCCAAATGGGCTTACGAGAGAACATGATAATCCTCCTTATGACTGCGGGGAAAGCTGGTCCAACTGCTCTACCACTGGTCAGTGTAGGAGGGGGTAGCACGCCTTACAGTGAGGTATGTCACAACGAGGGGTGAGGTATGTACCGGGATGAAGCGCGAAGCGCTTACATGATTTTCGGTCAAGCAGCAAGGCCCCACCTCTCGCAAAGAACGCGAGAAATGGGGCACTTGCAGCTTATTGATTTGGGTTATTGGGGTTGTCGAGGTGCGGGCGGCTGTCGTTGGGATTCTTCGAGGGAATCACCGTGACCGAATTCTGCAGAGTGAAGTTCAGGACCGTCTCCGACGACAACTTGATTTGCTGGCCCTTGGTTGCGGCTTGTACGCCGCCGCCCAATCCGCCGCCGGCAGCAGCGCCGATGGCCGCGCCCTTGCCGCCGCCTGCGATGGCTCCGATGATGGCTCCGATGCCAGCGCCGGCTCCGACTTTCTCGGCAGTATTTTTGCCGCGCGAAGAACCCTGGCGTTTGTACTGGTCGGTCTGAATGCTGTAGTACTTGCCACCCGAGGAGATACGGTCGAGTTGCAGTACGAGAAGCGATTGTCCGGCAAACTTGCCCGCGCTTTGCACCGTGACGATATGGCCTTCGACGTCGGCGCCGCTGGGAATGACGACGTCCCCTTCGACTGCAAGAGGCGAGTCGAGGGTGGCGTGAAAGGTCTGTCCCTGCTGACTCTTTTCGGAGTCGATGGTGTCAACCAGACGTACTGCCAGCGTGGCGCCGGAAGGAATGGTGACCTTCTGCGGGGGCGGTGGCGGAGGAGGTGGTGCTGGGGCGGCGGCCGGAGCAGGCTGGTTCATCGCTTCGGTGGTGGCGGCTGCAGTGGTTGCGGCTGCGGCTGGTGCGGCGGCTTCTATCGCCTTGGCCGGACGGTGCTTCACGCGAGGCTTGGGCGCAGGAGCGGGCTTCGATTCCTGTATGGGAGCGGGCGCTGGAGCCTGCGCAGTCTCAACCGGCACGGGCGCCGGTGGAGGCGCGGTTTGCAGATTATTGACAACTTGTTTTACGCCCGGAATGGCGGATGCATAGCGTGCGGCGGCATCGCGTTGAGTTTCATTGTCGACAATGCCGGAGAGGGTTACGGTTCCGTTCTCCGATTGAACGCCAAGCTGCTTGCCCTGCAGTCCCGAGTCGCCATTGATCTTGCTCTGGATGTCGCTGGTAATTTGCGCATCGTTCGGCGCTTTCGCGCAGCCCACGGTCATGCCCATGACTAGAAGGAACACGAGGATGGTTGCGTAAGCGGAAGCTCTCGCCTTCATAAAGGTAACTCCTGAGGATGTTGACCTAATTGTAATAGTTTAGATGCAACGTGACGCGGAAACTGGGGCAAAATCGTATGTGGAAACCAATGTGGCACCGGGGCGGAAGGCCGCCCCGAATGCAAAGATTAGCTGGTGTGCAGGAATTTGTAATCGAGGATGGAAGCGGCCAGTCCGGTCACCTCGCCCTCGGATTTCGGTTCCTTCGAACGGGTGATGCGGGCCTGACAGAGAACGTTGCTGTTCTTCTGTCCGGAAATTTCCTCTGGCATCTCAAAGACCATCTCGATCAGGGTGTTCGAAGGAAGCTGTTGCGGTCCACGAATGAGCACGCCCGACTGGCTGAGGTTATCGATAGTGCCCTCGAACCAGCTTCCCAGATTCTTCACGCGGTAGCGCACCGGAGTATCGAGTTTCAGACGGCGGGCGCGCGGAACCCATGTCGGCTTCTTGGTGTGCGAACGGGAGCGGCGTGAGGGAGTCGCGGTGTCGGCTGCGGCGCGATCAACACGCGCCGTGCGTTTCATGGTCTGCCAATCGTATTGGTATTCGGCAGCGCAGAGCAGGCAGACCTGATAGTAGTGTCCGTCGGCAGCGCGCCGCGGCCAGGAAAACTCGTGCGAACAGCGGCCAAGCATAAGAACGTCCAATAGCTTTTGAGCCATGATGAATTCCGGCTGGCAACACCGGACGCCCTCATCATCTAACGGAGTGGTGCGGATGGGTAGGTTACTTTCGTGTAATCGCGGCACTGTACGTGCCAAGTGAAAGCACGGGACGGGGTTGCAGGTTTGGGCATGGTGAAAACCGCGGGAGTGTATCATCGGCGCGTGGACGACGTGACGGCATTCGTTCTGGCGGGCGGCAAAAGCACGCGCATGGGGCGGGACAAGGCCTTCCTTGAGTTGCGCGGGCAGAGCCTGTTGGCGCGGGCCATTGCGAAAGCGCGGGCGGTCACGGACGAGGTTTGGATTGTTGGCAGCCTCGCGAAATTTGCCAACTTTGGCAAGACTGTCGAGGATGTTTATCCGGAGCGAGGACCGCTGGGGGCGATCCATGCGGCGCTTGCATCGAGCGCGACTGAATTGAATTTTGTGCTGGCGGTGGATATGCCGTTCGTGGAAGAGGAGTTTGCTCGCTGGCTAATCGGCGAGGCGCGCAAGAGCGAGTTTGTGGTTACGGTCCCACGTGCCGGGGGGAGATTGCATCCGTTGTGCGGTGTGTATCGAAAGAGGTTCGCGGAAATCGCGCGGCAGTCGCTGGAGAGGGGAGAGAATAAGATTGATCGGCTCTTCCTGGAGGTGCCGACCAGCGTGATCGAGGAACAACAGTTATTGTTGGCGGGATTCTCTGGCGACATGTTCCGCAATGTGAATACGCGGGAAGAGTGGGAAGAAGTTGTTAGTACCCAGTACCCAGTACCGAGTAAAAAACCTTGAAACTAAGCCTGTACAAATGATTCAAACTTAACTGAGAACTGAGAACTGAGAACTGAGAACTGAGAACTGAGAACTGAGAACTGAGAACTGAGAACTGAGAACTGAGAACTGAGAACTGAGAACTGAGAACTGAGAACTGAGAACTGAGAACTAAATTATGGCTGCCAGTACCGCGCCCGGGCCTTACATCGAATTCAAAGACGTTTACAAGTCTTTCGGGGACAACCACGTTTTGCAGGACGCGAACTTCAACGTCATGCCCGGGGAGACGGTGTGCATCCTGGGGCGCAGCGGTGTGGGCAAGTCCGTGTCACTGCATTTGTTAATGGGATTTCTGAAGCCCGACAGCGGCCGCGTAATCGTGGCGTATCGCGATGTCACGGACTACACCGAAGTTCAGATGGAACTCATCCGCAAGAAAGTCACGATGGTCTTTCAGAATGGTGCGCTGTTTGACTCGCTCACCGTGGGAGAGAACGTGGCCTTCCCGCTGCGCGAGCGGCATGATTTGTCGGAAGAGCAGATTTTGCAGATTGTGGATGGGCTGCTGGAGATGGTCGGCGTAAAAGAGATGCGCGACCTGTTGCCGTCGGATCTGTCGACCGGGATGAAGCGGTCGGTGGCGATTGCGCGGGCGCTGGCGGCGCAGCCCGAATGCGTGTTGTACGACGAACCGACCACCATGGTCGATCCTCTGATGGCGCAACTGCTGGGCGATTTGATCAAGCGGTTGAAGGCGCAGTTGCACCTGACGAGCGTGGTCGTAACGCATGACATGCGGCTAGCGAAGAAGTTGGCGGATCGGGTGGTGTTTCTGCATGAAGGAAAAGTGCTGTTCTTCGGAACCTATCCGGAGATGGAGAAGTGCGGACAACCGATTATTCAGGAGTTTTTGGAATTGGATCAGATGGAGTTAGAAGTGTAGAGCGGGCGTCAGGCGTCAGGCTTCAGGAAAAAACGGCATCTATAGTGTTTTCCAGAAGTCTGACGCCAGAAGCCTGAAGCCCGATCTAAAATCCCTGCTTTACCAACCTCTCCAGAGACAGCGGGCTGTTGGTCGAGTCTCCTGCCATCATTTTTTCTACGTACTTGGCGATCATGTCGACTTCGAGATTGATGGGGTCTCCGGATTTCAGGGAGGCGAGGTTCGTCATCTCCACCGTGTGCGGGATGATGGCGACCGTGACTTCCGTGCCTTCGATCTTGGCGACCGTGAGGCTGATTCCTTCGATGGAGAGCGAACCTTTGAAGATGACGTAGCGCGCAAGGTCGGGCGGAATCTGGATACGCAGCCAGAAATCGTCGGCGCCGGGAATGCGGTCGAGGGCGAGGAAGCTTCCAGCCCCGTCAACGTGGCCTTGGACGATGTGTCCGCCGAGGCGTCCGTTCACGCGCATGGGAAGTTCCAGATTGACGGAAGCGCCGGGCTGGATGCGTGAGAACGAAGTGCGAGTCCAGGTTTCTTCCGCGAGATCGGCGGAAAAAGATTTCGGCGTGATTTCGATGGCGGTGAGACAGACGCCGCTGACCGCGATGCTCGCGCCCTGGGTGAGTTCTTTGACCAGTTGGGTAGAAGAGACCGTCAGGCGGTGGTTGTTTTCGTCTTCCATGACGCTGAGGACTTTGCCGACTTCTTCGATGATTCCGGTGAACATGAGTTCTCCCAAGATGAACTAACCATGATAAAGGAGCGCTCAGCATTCAGCACTCCGCCAAGACGGGCCTGATCTGATTGCGAAAGCGTAGGTCGCGGCGCGCTCCATCCGAGTAGTTTCCCCAGTCACCACAGTAACTTGCGACGGTCGGTACTCGCGGATAGTGTTTAGCACGACGCGTGGGTCGAACCCTCCAGTTACGGAGATACAAGATGCGGGCATTCCGGGTTGTCGTGTTCGTTCTGTTATGCGGAAATTTGTTGGTGGCGGCACAGGAGCAGCCGCAAGCGTCCTCACAGGAACCAGCGGCCAAGTCCAAGGTGTTGGTTTACGTTTACCGGTATAAACAGTTTGTGGGCAGCGCCTTGGCACCTTCGGTCTATTGCGACGAAGTGCAACTGGCGCGGATGGATAACGGGCGCTACTTCACGGTAGCTGTCGATCCAGGGAAACATGTTTTCCGCTCGAACGATACGCAGTCGGGGATTGAGCTGGACGCGAAGGCGGGGCAGGCGTATTTCATCCGAGTTGAGATTGCGACCGGATTAATGAAGGGGCATGGTCGGTTGATTCTGACCGCGCCCGAGCAAGGGCGTTATGAGCTGCAATCCAAGTTGAAGCCTGTGGATGCCGGCAAGGTCATGGATCAAGCGCATGTTTCCGTGGAAGAAGCAAAGTTCGAGGCTCCAGCTGCGACTCTGACGACGACACCGCAGGCGCCTGCACCGACTCATCCTGCAACCATTCAGCCCGTCAGCGCCGACCATGTGGTGCCCGGGGTGACGCTCAACGACGGCGGAACAACTTTATCCGGAGAGCCGGCCTCTCTGGGCGAAGCTGCCCGCCAGGCTCGGAAAAAGAAAACCGCCTCAGATACCGATAGTACGAGTGCTCCTCCTCAATAACTTCTCAATCCTAAATCGCGCGACATGCTAGAACTTTGCATGTCGCGTGCTAATCCCCATAGGGATCTTTCAGGTAGCCTTCGACGGCGAAGTCTTCTCCGAAGCGATGGAGGCGGAGGGAACGGACGTGGGCAGCGTCGCTCATCTTTTGAAAACCGGGCCCGGATGCGAAAGGAACGGCTCCGGTGCCAGCGAGAATCTTCGGCGCGTAGTAGAGGAAGACTTTGTCGACGATGCCGGAGGCTAGTGCTGCGCCGTTCACCATAGCGCCACCTTCGATGATCATGCTGGTGATTTCGAGTTCGCCAACGCGCTTGGCGACGCCTGCCATGCTGGGACGTCCGTCGGTGGACGCGTAGGGAACCTGCTCCACACGAATGCCGTGATCGAGCAGGCGCTGCTTCTTGCTTTGCTCGGCGAAGGAGCAGAGGACCAGGACGTCATCTTGCGCGGTTTGGACTACGCGCGATTCCAAAGGTAAACGCAGAAGGGAATCGACGATCACACGCAGCAGCGGGCGGCGACGCGGCATGCCGCTACGGTCGGTGAGCAGCGGGTCATCGGCGATGACTGTGCCGACACCAACCATGATGGCATCGTTCTCGTGGCGAAGTTCGTGGACGTGGGTGCGCGCGGGTTCGCTGGTGATCCATCCGCCAGTGTTGCCTCCTGCGCCGTGGGCCGGAGGAGTCTGCTCTTTTCCGGGCGGCGGAGCGATCTTGCCGTCGAGCGTCATGGCGGCCTTCAGCGTGATCAGTGGCGTGCGGGTGCGGATGTATTTCGCGAAAGCTTCGTTGAGTTGTCTGGCTTCGTCTTCGAGAATTCCGGTGGCGAGTTCGACTCCGGCGGCACGGAGGCGGGCCAATCCTTGACCGCTGACTTGGGGATTGGGATCGGACATCGAAGCGACTACGCGGCGAATGCCGGCGGCGATCACAGCGTCGGCGCAGGGCCCGGTGCGTCCTTGATGCGAGCAGGGTTCGAGATTGATGTAGAGAGTTGCGCCGCGGGCTTTCGGTCCCGCTTGTTCGATGGCGAGGACTTCGGCGTGTTTGACTCCGTCATAGGTGTGGAAGCCGGAGCCAACGATCTCTCCGTCGGAGTCAACGAGAAGCGCGCCGACGCGAGGATTGGGTGAGGCCAGGCCGATGCCGCGCCGGGCTAAATCGAGAGCACGGCGCAAGAAGAGTTCGTCGGTTTGTCCGGGTCTCGCCAAGTGCTTTTATTATTTCACTTATTTCACCACAGAGACACAGAGGCGCAGAGAAGGCAAGGCTTGGCGGACCGGGTTTACGGGCGATTCCGAGGCGGGAACGATTGGAAGGAGTAGTCTTCGGGTTCGGCTACGGCCGCGCCGCTGCGGCCTTTGGGGCCGGTTCTGACCGCAACTAAACGGTCAGCGTAGGGATCTCCGGGAGACTTTGGTTTCCGGCGAAAGATGCGTCGCAGGAGATCTTTCAAACTCTGCCATCTTGAGCGATCGCGGTTTGCCATATCAACGACTCCGCTCCTCAGCACGCCCTCAGGCGAAGAGGGAATCAACAAAATCCTTCGGATTGAAGGGGAGCAAGTCTCCGGCTTTTTCTCCAACGCCGACGTAGCGCACTGGAAGGCCGAGTTCGCGGGAGATGGCGACGACCACTCCGCCTTTAGCGGTGCCATCGAGTTTGGTAAGGACGATGCCGGTGACGCCTGCGGCTTCGGTGAACTGGCGGGCCTGCTGCAAGCCGTTCTGCCCGGTGGTCGCGTCCATGACGAGCAAAGTTTCGTGCGGGGCGCCGGGAATGATGCGTTGGGCCGTGCGGCGCATTTTGTCGAGCTCGAGCATGAGGTTGGTTTTCGTATGCAAACGTCCCGCGGTGTCGACGATCACGTAATCGGTGTGACGAGCGGAAGCGGCTTGCAGCGCATCGAAAAGAACGGCCGAAGGATCGCCGCCAGGCTTGGTTTTTATGACTTCCGTGCCCGTGCGTTGTCCCCAGATGTCGAGCTGTTCGATGGCGGCCGCGCGGAAGGTGTCAGCAGCGCAGAGCAAGACCGTCTTGCCGCTGCCGCGAAAGACTCCCGAAAGCTTGCCGATCGTGGTGGTCTTGCCAGTGCCATTGACTCCCACGACGAGGATGACTTCAGGCGTACCATCGACTTTGTTTACTGGCCGCGCATTGGATTTATCCAGAATGGATAAGATCTCTTCCTTCAACAAACGCTTTAACTCGTTGACGTCCTTGATTTGCTTGCGGTCAGCCTTGTCACGGAGCTTGCCGAGAATCTCCTGGGTGGTCGTCGTACCGAGGTCAGCGCTGATCAAAGTGGCTTCGAGATCGTCGAGCGTGTTGCGGTCGATTTCCTTGCCGAAGGAGACGACTTCTTCGATGCGCTCGCTGAGATTCTCGCGGGTGCGGGTGACCGCTTCCTTCATACGGTCAAGGAAGCTGGGCTTCTGTACTTCGTCGAGGCTGCCGAACAGGGTTTGAATCATAGGAAGGCCGAAAGTTAATTATAGGGGAAGGGGATGGTTCGTGGGCCGGCGTAGGTGGGGACGGCTGCCATTGGTGAAATTGTTTCGATAGGAAGATTGTTTTTCTTGGTGAGACGCGGGCGGGGGCGCCCGCGCCACACGATCAGTAGAGCTTGAAACTCACTTCCACGCTGATGAGCACGGCTACGGGATGGCCGTCTTTCATGGCAGGTTGAAATTGCCACTGCTTCACGGCGGCGATGGCCTTTTCGTCGAGACCGAGGCCAACACCGCGGGTAATGCGGATGTCGCGAGGATGACCGTCGGCGTCGACGATCAGTCCGAGAATGCAGGTGCCCTGATACTTCGCCTGGCGCGCGGCTTCCGTATATTCCGGATCGGGCGTGGAGACGGGACGCGGGGCGGAGATGCCGCCGCCGACGCGGAATACGCCGCCGCCGATTCCTCCGCCATGTCCGGGACCGACGCCGGGTCCGCTTCCAGAGCCGACTCCGCCGCCCAAGCCGGAGCCAATGCCGCCGCCGGAACCGGTTCCATTCGAGGGTGGACCTTGCGGCATGGCCACGGCAGCAGGATTTCCGAGATTGGGCAAACGGTTATCCGCGATCTGCACCTGAGGTGGAACCACGACGGTGGGTGCAACCGCAAGCTTCGGATTTTCGTTTCGCACCACGACCGCCGGCGGTGTGATCTGTTCCATCGCGAGTTTGGGCAGCTTTCCTTTTGGAGCTTCGATGCGGTCGTGGTCTCCGCCACCGCCACCACCGCCGACTTCTTGTTTCGAAGGCGAAAGTATGACGGGTGCTTCGTAGGGCGCGATGTAGGTCAAGGTCTCGCGGCGCTTCGGAGTCTGGACGACTTTGTGTCCTAAGAGAGTTCCGGCGACGATAGCGCCGATCAGGATGGCATGAACGATGACAGACGTGTAGGTGCCGGTCGAGCGATAGTTGTTGAATTGTCCCCATACTTCGGAAACGGCGACTGGCGTCGATTGCAGCGAGACACGAGAAACTTTTTTGGGGCGCAAAGCTTCCTTCAGGTTTTCTAACAACGAGCGTCCCAGCGACCACTCCAGCATGGCGGGTGGCAAAAAACTGGGGGCATGCCCACTTGGCGCGTTCAGATTTCTCACCGTCGACATAATGGCTCCCGGCTTGCGGTCATGCTGCGTACACATGACAAGACGAAGTTAGGGAATAGATGCCGCCCGCGGAGAAGGCCGTTGCCATGAGGTCCGGGGCGAGAAAATAATGGGGAAACTACGGTTGTCTTTCGGACTTTATACAGGCCCGACGGGATGGATTTTTCATCGCGCTTGTCGCTAGCCTCAATTAACCGCCATCCTGAGCCGACGAACGTGAGGTTCCTCGATGCCGTCAATCCGATGTGCTCGTTGCGGGTATGAGAACCATCTTCATCAGCGGTTCTGCGGAATGTGCGGTAACGGGTTGGCTTCCACCGCCCCGACGCAGCCCAGGATCGACCCAACACCACCGACCGTGACAGAGACCGTGGTGGAAGAAATTCCAGCAGGGGAGCGCCCGTTTGTGACGAGCGGCGGCCCATCGTTTCTTGGCCTGGGCGAATCCTCCGGCGGCGCCGATTATTTACTGGAAGATGAATCGCATCATGGAATGGCGCGTGGATTTGTCTTCGTCGTGGCCCTGATTCTGGCGATCTGGTGCGCGGGTTGGCTGGTGCAGAAGCGGAACCCGGGATGGATTTCAGCGCAATTTGCGCAAGTGAAGACCGCGGTGGCAACCATCCTCGGTTCGAAACCAGCAGCCAGCACCACCCCGCCGTCTGCCGCGCAGAGCGAGGCCTCTCCGCCCGCACAGGCCAGTGCGCCGCCAGAGCCTGCCGCTTCTCAAGCAGGATCGACGACACCAGAGGAACCGCCAGCCACAGAGAAGCCTGCGGAGCCTCCTACGCAGGCGGCTGCGGTGGAGAAGATTCCAAACGAAGATCGGAGTGATTCGGTCGCGACAGAAGATGGAGAGTCGGATGTAGCGGAGGGCGAAAAATATCTCTACGGGCGCGGTGTCCGTCAGGATTGCGGTCGCGCCAGAAGCAGTCTGATGACAGCCGCGGATTTATCGAACGCCAAGGCACAGGGCATGCTGGGAACGATGTACGCAACCGGGCACTGCGTTCCGCGAGACCTGCCCACCGCTTACCACTGGTTTCTGCAAGCGCAGCAGAAGGATCCGAAAAATGTGCGGATCGAACAAGATCTGCGATTGGTGTGGCGACAGATGACCGCCCAGCAACAGCGCGAAGTGGGAAGCTCACGGCCCTGACCGAGCAAATATTGCTGGCACAGGACGATGTTTTTCTAAGGGAATTCCCGTAGTCCTTCCGAAGGAGTCTCCTGCAAGTTTGTCACGCGATTACCTTTGCCAATAATGAAGTCTCCTAACTCCTGCTGGCAGAAACAGTGCTGGGATCACACCAGGATGCAATCGAGAGCCGCAGCTTTTGGCGAGGTGCGTGCATCATTTTGTCGAACGCTTTCGTACATGGAGGTTTGAATGACAAAGAATTTGCGATCATCGTTGTTGCTTCTTCCGTCGACCTTGCTGATGGGCATGGTGATGACCGGCGGAAGCCTCATCGCGCAGCAGCAACCGAGCCAGCAACAAGAACCCAGCCAGCAGCAACCGCCGTCGAAACAGGCACCCGACCCGTCGCAGCCAGATACACAGGGCTCACAGGATCAAACTTTCGTTGGCACGATTGCGAAGAGCGGCGACAAGTTCGTTTTGCAGGATACCAGTGGCAAGACGTGGGACATTGACCATCAGGAACTCGTAAAGAAATTCGAAGGCAAACAAGTGCGCGTGACCGGCACTCTGGATGCGGATGGCAAGACGATTCACATGAAGTAGGGGATCAGGACGCACGCGAATGGAAGCCGGGAGCCATTTTTGGCTCCTTGGTTTTTTGAGGAAGATCTAAGCGGTCGGGCTTTCGACCGGGGCGAGTGCTTCCGGTTTCGGCTGTGCCGCTACGACAACAGGGTTCGCTGCTTCAGCTCTTGCCGCCGGCATGCTCGGACGCTGCACGCGGATCTCTCCACGGTGGAGCAGCGCGTCGAGTGCGAAGACAGGCACGGGATCGAGGCGTTTGCCTGAGAGCGAGTGGATAATCTTCAACGCTTCATGGACTTCGTGGGCCTTCTGGTAGGGACGGTTTGTGGTTAGCGCGTCGAAGGTGTCAGCAACCGCAATGATGCGAGGCAGCAGCGGAATGTCTTCGCCCTTAAGCCCGTGAGGATATCCGCGTCCATCGAGCGATTCGTGGTGCAATTCGATGCCGGGAATCATCTCGGCCAGTTGCGGCACGGGACGCAGGATGTTCGCACCTTTGGTGGTGTGCGTCTTCATGATGTCGAATTCTTCCGGGGTGAGCGCACCCGGCTTCTTCAGAATGCGGTCTTCGATGCCGATCTTGCCCACGTCGTGTAGCTGGGCGGCGATGCGGACGATCTCGATGAAGTCCTTGTCGTGTCCCATCTCCTTGGCGATCATCATGGAATACTTGGTGACGCGATCAGAGTGGCCGCGGGTGTAGGGATCCTTTTCGTCGACCGCTCCGGCGAGCATTTGAATCGAACTCATGAAGAGCTGGCGATTCTCGCTGGCGGCGCGCTTGAGATCGAGCACGAAGTGCTCAAGCTCGTCCGACATGGTGTTGAATGTGACCGCTAACTCGCCAATTTCCGTGCGACTCTTCAATTTCACGCGTTGAGAGAAGTCTCCGCGGGCAATGGCACGGCTCGATTCGGTCAGAACTTCGAGAGGATTCGTGATGAGCCGCGCAGCCAGAATGCTGATAGCTACGCTGAGAAACACGGCGAGCATGGCCAGAAGGCGTGCGGTGCTCTCCGCCTCGTACACGCCGCGATAGGCGTCATTGCGCGGCTTCTGGACGACCACCGCCCAGTCCAGGTTTACGACCGGGCTGTAGGTGCCGAGCATCTTCACTGAGCTCTTGTCTTGCGTGATGTTGAATTCGCGAGTGGCGGCCACCATCTGTGCCTTGGCGCCCTGCTCGACGAAGTTCTTCACGATCTCGGAATTCGACATGTCCTGTCCGGTGGCGTAGCCGGCTGTGGCTCCGGCAACCAGGCGGCCCTGACTGTCGACGACGTAGGGCGTCAGGCCTCCGCGATTGATTTCCTGCAAGCGGCGAATCAGGAACTGCAAATCTTCGACGGCTCCGATCATTCCCAAGAAGCGTCCGCCGTAGGTGACGGGCGTGCTGACGAGCATGACCGTGCGGGCGGACTTGCCGCTTCCCACGACCAGGGCTTGGCCGTTGTACGCGCGGCCATCGCGGGCGGCAGCATATGCGCGCTCGAGTTCGCGCTGCAAGAAGGCGTCAGGGGCAATGCGGCCTGCCGAAATTCCTTTGGCTTCGGTGTTCAATAACGTGGCGTAGGCCAGATCGTCGGAGGAAGACACGAAATTCTCGAGCAGCGCGCGCAACTCAGGGGCTTCCACGTGCTCGTCGGTAATGTCTCCGCCGCTGGTGACCTGCAGCGCCGAAGACAGATTGGCAAGCATCATGCGCAGCGATTCCTGATGCTGAGAAATGTCGTCAGCCAGGGAGCGGGTGACGGTATTCTGCAGCAATCGTTCATTGGTGATGAGGCGGTCGCGGTTGATGCGCTCAACCTGCACCGAGTAGAAATACATCGGCACCACGCTGATCAGAACGAGCACACTCAGGATGACATAGAGAATGGGAACGCGCGACGGGATGGGCAGTCTGATCGACAAAGTGGCGGTTTCGCGACCGATTTTGGACTTCCGACGTCCATAAAAGTTTACCTTTGGTTGCCGCTTCGCACTCATTACGTCGGTACCTGACAAAAGGTGTCATTCGTGCGGATTTGGCAAGAAAGAGCAGAGGTGTTTGCATGGATCGTGACTGGAAATATGTGGTGATATGGGAGTTCCACGTGCGGCGGGGTATGGAATCGGCGTTTGAGAAAAGCTACGGTGCAGACGGAAGTTGGGCGCAGTTGTTTCGGGAGGGTGCAGGCTTTGTCGCGACGGAACTCAACCGCGACGTGAGGGTGCCCGGGCGTTACCTCACGCTGGATTTCTGGAGTTCCGAAGCTGCCTATGAGAGTTTTCGCAAACAGCACGCCGCGCGCTACAAAGAAATCGATGCGGAATGCGAAGAGATGACGGAGAGTGAAGTCGAAGTTGGAAGGTTCGCCCGGGTGACGAAGTAACCCGGGCGAACAAGAGACATTTTTCCTAACTAGGGATGCTGCAACAGGCGGTACAGACCCAAGTTGCTGTTGTCGGAACTTCCTCCAATGTAAGCCGCGTCAGGCCGACCGTCGCCATTGAAGTCACCAATCGCAAAAGCCGATGGACCCGGCCCAAAGCCGCTGAGCGGGACCTTCACGAAAGGTTGGAAAGTTCCATCTCCATTGCCCAAAAAGTAGGTGAAGCTGTTGTCTCCATTGTGCGAAGTGATGACGTCGATTTTCCCGTCGGCATTCAGATCGACGAACCGGATGTTCGAAGTGCTGGCCGCTGGATCATCCGCATAACTCATGCATGTCTGGAAAGTTCCGTCCCCATTCCCAAGGCAAACGTTCAGCGTGAAAAAGTCACCTTCGAAAGCCGATGTCGAGCTTACCGTCGCCGTTGAGGTCGGCAACCGCCACTCCGAAGGAGTTCGAGGTCCCAGGAAGTTCTGTGGACATTTGAAACGTCCCATCGCCATTGCCCAGGGACACGAAGGGAGGACCGCTAGAACTTGTGCCCACAAGGTCGAGGATGCCATCCCCATTCAGATCGCCGATGGCGGGGAAAGTAGCGCCACTGATTGCCGACGTGAGCGCGGACTTGAACGTTCCATCGCCTTTGCCGGGAGCGACAGCGACGTAACCGGTGTTGATGGGCTCTATCTCTATGACGTCAAGGTTTCCGTCACGATTGAAATCCGCGACTGCCAGTTGGCTACCGCCGCGAAAGTTTGCCGAGAGGAACTTCGCGGGCTGGAATGTGCCGTCGCCATTTCCAAGCAGAGTAGCGAAGGCCCAGTCGGAAGCGATGAATTGAGTGAGTTGGCCGGATACAACAAGGTCTAGGATTCCGTCGGCGTTGAAGTCGCCCACCGCGACTCCACTGGTTTCCTGCGCGGTTCTGTAATCGACGGGCTTCTGGAAGGTCGCGTTGCCGCCGCCAAGAAAGATTCCCACCTGGTTCGGGCCGGATGCCAAAGAGGAAAAGCCGGTCGACAAAGCGATGTCAGTCTTGAGATCGCGATTGAAATCGGCAGTGATCACGCCGGAAGGATTCGGGGCGTTGAGGAGTTGATGGCTGGCAAAGCTCAGCGATGATGCGGGAGTTGCAATCCAGAAAATTGCGGCGTTGGAATCGGCTCCTCCGCTGTTGACTGTGATCGAGGCTGACCCGGCGCTGGCGACATCCGAGGACAAAATGGCGGCTTGCAATTCGGACGAACTGACGAACGTCGTCGTTCGTGCACTTCCGTTCCATTTCACCACTGAGGTCGCCGTGAATCCGGTGCCGTGTACGGTTAGATTGAATCCGCTGGTACCTGGCGTTGCGCTTGTGGGCACCAAAGGCTGATTCACAAACGGCACAGGATTAGCCGCCAGAGCGGCGATGCTGAGTGTCATCAAACATGACAAGATTAGCGAAGTGCGGATCGACATGAGATTTCTCCAAATTCTTCCTGGAATCAGGTGGCGGGTGTAACGGTCGCGGCCGTCAGAGAGTGCTGAGGCGCGCAAGGTTAGTACGATCCGGGAGCAGTGTCAACGTGCAAGAAAATGCACACGAAGCTGAGTCGTTCGGCCTACATGAAAACTTGGGTGTCACGTTAGTACAAATCTCGGGGACTTAGACGACCATGAACAAGTTACTAGGCACGGTAGAGTCCCGTCTCGCTCTTTGCGGTGCGATTCATGAGATCGCGAATGGCATCGCTCGGGGACTTACCCTCGTGCAGAATGGCGTGCATTTGCTCGGTGATTGGCATCTCGACGCCGTGTTTGCGCGCGAGTCCAACAGCGGCATTGGTCGTGAAGACTCCTTCGGCCACCATGCCGTGCATGGCTCCGAGAATTTCGGCGAGCTTGCGTCCGCGGCCGAGTTCGACTCCGACGCTGCGATTGCGGGAGAGGCCTCCCGTGCAGGTAAGGACGAGATCACCGAGTCCTGCGAGTCCCGCCATGGTTTCCTGACGTCCTCCGCAAGCGATGACTAAACGCGTAATTTCGGCGAGGCCGCGCGTGATAAGTGCCGCGACTGAATTGTGGCCAAGACCGAGGCCGTCGCAGACTCCGGCGGCGATAGCAATCACGTTCTTCAGAGATCCGCCGAGTTCGACGCCGGCCACATCGTCGTTGGTGTAAATGCGGAAGCGCGGATCGCTAAACTCGCGCTGAATGGTTTCGGCAAGGGCGAGATCGGCGGAAGCGACAGTAATGGCAGTGGGATCGCCGCGGGCCACCTCCTTGGCAAATGTCGGACCGCTAAGCGCGGCGATGCGCGGGGCGAACCCACGAGAACTTTTGACCAAGTCGGCGATCACTTCCGACATGCGCATCAGCGTGTCGTTTTCGATTCCTTTGGTGGCGCTTACCAGTTGCATCTCGGGAGTGAGATGAGGGCTGATGTGTCCAAAGAGCGCACGACAGTGATGCGAGGGCATCACGCTGACGACGAACTCCGCGCCCGTAAGAGCCTCTTTCCAGTCGTTGGTGGGCTGAACGGCTTCTGGAATCGTGTGTCCCGGAAGGAACAGTTCATTCACCCGGCGAGCGAGGATGGATTCGCGAACTTCTCTTTCGTGCGCCCAGAGGTGGACCTGATGTGTGCCTTTGCGCCCCAGCACAATGGAGAGAGCGGTGCCCCACGCGCCGGCGCCGATGACGGCGATCTGGCTCATCCGCGCCTCGCGTGGAATCGGCTCTCCGTTCCAGCGAAGAGGCGGCGGATGTTTTCATGGTGCTTGGCGACGATGAGCAGGGATGCCAACGCCATGCACGCCAACATGCGCGGTCGATTGCGATAGCCGTCGAGAAGCCACGCCAGCACCGGGAAAAGAGCGACTGCCGTGATCGAGGCCAGCGAGACGTAACGGAAGGCAAGAACGATTCCGGCAAACAGGGCGACCATCGTGAGAATGGCTTTGGGCGCGATCAGAATGAAAGAACCGAGTCCAGTGGCCACGCCTTTTCCGCCGTGAAATTTCAGCCAGACGGGAAACATGTGTCCAACAACAGCGAACAGCGCTGCGACTCCCATCAGTAGCGGATGTTCGGGAAAGGCGGCACGAGCGATGGCGACGGCGGCGAATCCTTTAAGCGCGTCGAGCAACAGCGTGAGAATGCCCAGCGCCGGTGAAGTGCGCGAGACGTTGGTGGCGCCGATGTTACCACTGCCGCTTTGCCGGATGTCCTGACCACGGAAGATTTTTACCAGCAGGTATCCGAAGGGAATCGACCCGAGGAGATAACTGACGGCGATGGTGAGTGGCAGCGCGGTCATTGGCAGTTACTTGAGCGGAAAGCCCGCTAGTTTCTTATAGCGCGAGCCGCCGCGACCAAGTTCACTTTCAAAAAGGAAGAACTCATGCGCCGCCATCGTACCAAACTCGGGCGAAGGCAGAGCTGCAAGTTTCTCCTGCAGACGATGGAAGTTCCGATTTGGACTATCGCCTTTCTGACGACGCGGCGCGCCCGAGCCTGAGCGAGCCAGCGTGAGATGCGGGGTGAAGGGGTGTTCTTCTTTGGGGATGCCAAGCGCGGCGGTCGCGTCGTCGACCGCTTTCGCGAGGGCGGCGAGTTCCGGTCCGGCCTGCATCCCGATCCAGAAAACACGCGGAGATTTCGCGGTGGGGAAGAAGCCGAAGCCTCGGAATGCGATCGGGATGACGGTGGACTGGACGGACGCTAACGCGATCTTGATTTGTTCCACAGATTCGGGCTGCCTCTCGCCAATGAATTTCAACGTCACATGAAGAGACTCGCGACGGACCCAGCGAACGTCGGGCGCGAAGTTGCGCACGCCATCCATAAAGAGTCCAATGCGATTGCGGATGGCGTCGTCGAGGTCGAGGGCTACGAAAAGTCGCATGGTTGGTCTTTGGTCGTTCGTCGTTGGTCGTTGGTCAAAAACCAAGACTAACGACCATCGACTAATGACAAACGACTGGTTCACATCAATTTTTTTCTCACCATATCCAGCGCCTGCTGGCTGGCGAACCAGCGGACGCGTTTGCGGTCGCCGGGAAAGTTGCGCTCCACGACTTCGACTCCGCTTTCGCTAGCGAGTCCGTGAAAGACCAAGCCGACCGGTTTTTCCGGAGTTCCGCCGCCAGGGCCGGCCACTCCGGTCACACCGATGCCGAAGGTTGAGTCGCAGCGTTTGCGGATGCCCTCGGCGAGTGCGGCGGCAACCTCGCGGCTCACTGCGCCATATTTGTGAATCATCTCTGGAGGGACTCCCGCGAAATCGGATTTCAGCTGGTTCGAGTAGACGACGGCGCCACCAAGAAAATAGCGCGAGCTGCCGCTGACTGAGGTGATGCGCTCGGCGATTAATCCAGCAGTGCAGGATTCGGCGACTGCCAGGGTGGCGCCTCGCATCTGCAAAAAATAGCCGACGATCTGTTCCATGGAATCGCCGTTATCGGACAAGACCATGTCTCCAAGTTCGGCTTCGATTTTCGCGGCCAGGTCATCGACGCGTTCCTGCGCGGCTTCGAACGAGTTTCCACGAGTTTTCAGGTGAAGCTGAATTTCGCCGGCGCCGGCGAGAATAGTGGTGTGGACGTCGCTGAATTTCTTGTAAATCGGAGCCACACGAGCATCGACCATCGATTCGCCCAATCCGGTGATCTTCAGTTCGCGAGTGGCGATGAATTGCACGGGCAGCTTGGCACGCAGGCGCTCCATGCATTGCTCATCGAACAGGGCCTTGAGTTCGTGCGGAGGCCCGGGCAGCAGCACGATGAACCGGTCGCGGCCTTCGTATTTGCCGCTGATCCACTGTCCCGGCGCGGTACCGTTTGGGTTGGGAAGGACCGTGGCACCGACGATGACATCCGCTTGCTTGGCGTTGTTGGGCGTCATCGTGAACTTGCGTGCTGCGAAGCGGCGCTCGAGCTGCGCAAGGATTTCGGGATCGCGCTGCAGCTTAAGGTCGAGCGCGACGGCCACCGCTTCGCGGGTAAGGTCGTCTTCGGTAGGGCCGAGGCCTCCCATGAAAAGCACGATGTCGGAACGCGAGATGGCGAGCTTGGCGGTCTGTGCCAGCTGCTCGAGATTGTCGCCCACGATGGTTTTGAAACTGACATCGACGCCCAGTTGGTTGAGGCGCTCGGTGAGGAAAAGGGAATTGGTGTCCTGGCGGAACGGAGTAAGAAGTTCCGAACCGATGGCGATGATCTCCGCGTTCACGGATATGAGTTTAAACGATGACGACCTTAGATAGACGCTGGCAGCGTGTGGCCGGCGGGATGCCGGCGCTACTCCGGTAGCCCTTGAATGTCCCAGGAGAGGCGATGGACGCTATTGGTGGTCGCGAGCACCACCGAGCGGCCGGGGGCGAAGGCCAGGCCGACGAGTTGCTGTCCCGCGACTCGTAACACGGCTTTGCCATCCGGCGTGATCTTCACGATACCGCGCTTGCCGGAGAGGGAAGCGGCGACATACAGATTTCCTTCTTTATCGAAAGCTAGACCTTGGGGACGTCCGAGTCCGCGATAGAACGTGGAGACGTTTCCGTGGGCATCGATTTTGTGAACGCAGTCGAAACTGGAGGTGGTGGGTCCGGTGACGAACAGGTCTCCGTGAGGACCGAAGGCCAGGTGGTAGGCGGAAACGCTAGGTTCAAGAGTGGCGAAGACGAAGATTTGGCGGTCGCGGGCAATTTTGAAGATGGTGCCGCTGCGGTCGCCGACGTAAAGGTTCTCGTCTTTGTCGAACGCGATGCCGGTGGCGACTCCCATCCCCTCGGCATAGGTGGACATGGTGCCGTTGTTGGCGACGCGATAAACGGTTCCATCGAAGCGCGAGGAGACATACATCAATCCAGCGCGATCGAAGGCGATCGACGTGGGATTCATCATGTCGGTCAGGAAGGGTTTGATCGCATAATTCGTGTCGATTTTGAAGATCGCGACCGGAACTTTTTGTCCGCGAGATCCGGAGAAAGTGACGTAGATGTTGCCTTCGGCATCGATTGCGGGATTGGTAACCGGGTGCAGGTTCTCGGCGATAGGAACCGCAACATGAATCTCGTGCGGATTGCTGGAATGTCCGTTGGTCGAAACGACGACCGGCCCGGAAGATGCGCCCACGGGCACACGTGCGACCAGAAAATCGTCAGAGCTAATGACGACCGCACCATCGACGGCGCCGAACTGCACGCGCGGACGCCGGAGGTCTACCGGGCGAAGATCGCTGCCGGTGATGCGGATTTCGCCACCTGGCAACGCCGCCGTAGGATAGATCGCCGCGATGTGAGGTTTGCCGTTCGTATTCGCCAGTTGCTTGTCCGAGATTCCCATCCACCCTGACTTCCTAAGATACGTTGACTAGCGTGGGAGCCATCCGAAATGCAGCACAATCTGCATCGCGGCAAGGGCGTAGAGGCCCGCTCCCACATCGTCGATCACTATGCCGGTGCCTTCTGGAAGCCGTTCCAGGTTCCGTACCGGCCACGGTTTTATAATGTCGAACCCTCGAAAAAGTATAAAGCCCAGCAACAGAGATTTCCACGTGACTGGAGCCGCGATAAAAGTGATGAGTTGCCCGGCCACCTCGTCGATAACGACGAACTGAGGATCTTTCAACCCGGTGGCGCGAGAGATTTCGGTGGCTGCGGGAATGCCGATCAGGACTACCACGAAGGCCAGGACGGCGGCAGTCACAGCTTGTGACGAAGTCGGAATCCAGCGGGATAGAATCCACCACAGAAGGACGGTTGCGACCGATCCCCAAGTACCGGGGCCTGGATGCATGAGTCCCGCTCCAAAAAATGTGGCGACCAGTTTGGCCCAAAGCGGGGCGCGCGGGCGGATGGAAGTCGCGCCGGGGTAATCATTCGTCATCGCGATTCCCTGGTTCAGCATCTTCCTCGGAAGTGTCGTGCACCGGCGATGAGATCACATAAGCCCCGCTTGCCCATTTCCCGAGATCGATAAGGCGGCAGCGCTCACCGCAAAACGGAAATTCAGGATCCGTCTTCTTCACGGCCTTTTTGCAGATGGGACATCGCAGGTTGAGCTTGCGCTTGCGGGCCATGGCTGTTTAGAGAATGCGCGCGACCAGATCATAATCGTGCGCTTCAGTGATCTGGCAGCGATAAAATTCACCTGGCTTCGGCGTGAGGTCATCGGGAGCGTCGTTCACCAGAACTTTACCGTCGATTTCCGGGGCGTGCATGGCAGTGCGGCCCTCGAGAAGCAGATCGCTCTCCTCAGAAGGTCCTTCCAACAATAGATCGAACTCGCGGCCTACCAGACTCTTTTTCTTCTTTTTGGAGATGCGCTGCTGAATCTGCATCAGGTGCTTACGGCGGCGCTCGATTTCGCGAGGAGAAAGCTTGTCTTCGAGGGCGAAGGCGGTAGCGCCATCCTGATCGGAGTATCCGAATGCGCCCATCCAATCGAATTGGGCTTCGCGAACGAATGTGCAAAGCTCTTCGAATTCTTTTTCGGTTTCGCCAGGGAATCCCACGATGAATGAGGTTCTCAGCGTGACGCCGGGAATCGTGCGGCGCATCTTCTCAATCGAGCGCAGGAAGATCTCGGCGCCCCCACCGCGCTTCATACGCTTCAGCGTGCTCGGCGATGCGTGTTGTAAGGGGACGTCGATGTAAGAGCAGATCTTGTCGTGCGCGGCGACGGTTTCAAGCAGGCGTCCAGTGATCTTGTTGGGATAGGCGTAGAGGAAGCGCACCCAGCGCAATTGTTCTATTCCCGCGAGTTTTTCCAGCAGCAGCGCCAAGCCGTCTTTGAGGCCGAAGTCCTCGCCGTAGCAGGTTGTGTCCTGGCCGATGAGCGTGATTTCGCGGACGCCGGAGCGGGCCAATTGTTCCGCTTCGGCGATGACAGACTCAAAGCGGCGCGAGCGGAACTGTCCGCGCAATTGGGGGATAATGCAGAAGCTGCAGGGGTGATCGCATCCTTCGGCAATCTTCAGATAGGCGGTGTAGCCGGGTGTCGCCAGTACGCGCGGAGTAGTCTCGTCGTAAAGATAATTCGGCAGGTCGGCGATGGCGCCATCCCAGCTTTCGCGGGAGAAGCGGCCTTGCGCGGCACGAGCGTCTCCTTCTGCGCGGGACTGCAGAATGCGGAATGGCGAATCGGCAGGCGGGGCTACTCCGGCAGCAGCGAGAATATTTTCCAATTCGCCGGTGCCGACGACAGCATCGACTTCCGGGATGTTCTTGCGGATCTCGTCACGGAAGCGCTCGACCAGGCATCCAGCGACCACCAGCTTGCGAACGCGGCCATCGGTCTTGTGCCGGGCCATTTCCAGGATGGTATTGACCGACTCCTGCTGCGCCGATTCGATAAACGAGCAGGTGTTGACGACGATCACATCTGCATCTTCAGCACGCTGGATCAGTTCGGCGCCAGAGCGAGCAAGCATGCCCATCATCACCTCGCTATCCACGAGATTCTTGGGACAGCCGAGGCTGACGAACCCTACTTTGGTCGGCTTCGCTTCAGCCGGCAAAGTGTCTGGGGCCATGACAGTGAGGGTATTTTCAGGCATGCAATCTTTCTATTTTAGCATTTCAATCGGCATCCGCCCGGAAGGTGGGCCCCCGCGAGGCGGCATCAAACGAAGCAACCAAAACTTCCGGTACGCAGAGCCAGCCCCATGCTAGGCTATGATGAACAAAACACTCGGCAGGCTTGTTTCTGGTAGGAGGAAAGATGTCCGCAAAACAGCTGTTGGCCGCTTTGATCGTGGTGTCAATTCTCGGCATGTCCGCGGCCGCGCAGACTAAAAATGAGCTTGCCGGAACCATCGGCAGAACCTTCATCCCCGATCAAACGCCTCCAGGAACCAATTTCTTCGACAACACCATTCATCAAGGCAAAGGCACTACTTTCGAAGTGGACTATGCCCGCCACATCTGGGGCAACGGGAATTTCCTGCAATTGTCGCTGGAGGTTCCAGTCCTGATTAATCCCGATGAAGACCTGAACTACGGCATCAACACCATTCCCGAGAGCTACAGCTCGGTTTTCGTGACTCCGGGCGCCAGATTGAACGTTTTTGCGGACACGGCCGTGTCGCCCTGGGTGAGCTTTGGCGGAGGCTTTGGGCATTTCAAAGAGAGTGACACGCTGGTCTTCGGCGGAAAGAATCCTGGTTCCACTGGGACAACCACCGGCGTATTCCAATTCGGCGGCGGATTGGACGTCAGAGTGTGGCACTCAATCGGGATCCGAGGCGAGATCAGGGACTTCAGTTCCGGCTTACCGCAATTGAACGTGACCACCAGCAACAGCCGGCAACGAAATCTGTACGTGGGTGGGGGCGTGGTCTGGCACTTCTAGCGTCTAGCGGCGAGTGGCTGCGGAAATTTCTTCGTAGATTTCAGGTAACCGGCCGGCGTCTTCCGATGATTCTCCGAAACGGGCGCGTTCGTAGCGGCGCGTGAATTCCTCCACAGACTGGCGTATCGCCGGGTCCTCAATCGTCCTCACAAATTCAGATGGCGTCTGGCTCGGTGTCTTGCGCCAGCCTTGCTTGGCGACGAGGTGGGTCATGCGCTCGTACCAGATGGTCGAAGCCATCCGCGGAGATTTTTCCGGGTGCGCGGCCAACCGGCGCTGGTTGAGGAGCCGTAGCAGCCGGCGCCAATTCGCCACCAGCACCAGAATCAACGTCACCAGAATTCCGCCGAGGCTCCACGGGGTTGGAGAGTCGGAGACGGTATGTTGAACGCGTCGCGCCGAATTCAGTAGGGATTCGTAGTGGCGGCGGCCCCATCCTCGCAGATCGTCGAGCATGTGGCGGCCACGGCTAATAACTCCTTCACCCACCCGCTGCTGATGGCTGGCGTCGTAGTTGACTACCCACTCGCGCCAGAAAGACGCCATGGCATCGAAGTAGAGCATGGCGCGGCTCCAGCCGCTGTGGACCGCAATAGGAGCGGCGGGCGTGGGGTCGAAATCAACCCATCCGTAGCCAGGGAAATAGGCCTCGACCCAAGAGTGAGCGTTGCTGGCGCGGACAACGTATTGCGAAGTGAGGTCGTTGAACTCGCCCGTGCGAAAACCGTTCACGACACGGGATGGAATTCGCAGCGAGCGGAGCATCACCGCCATGGAAGAGGCGAAGTACTCGCAGTGACCTTGTTTGCGCTCGAAGAGAAAATTCGCCAGGGGATCGTGAGGCAGAATGCGCGGAAGCGTGAGGGTGTAACCGAAATTGTTGCGCAGGTAGAACTCGATGGCCGCAGCCTTATCGTAATTATTTTCGGCGCCACGCGTGATGGATTCCGCCAGGCGTGGGATACGGGCGTCGAGCGGCGGCACCTGTAGATAACTCAGGGAAATCTCGGCAGGATACTCGGAACTGGCGCGGCGAAGTTCGGCGGCTTTGGGATTCGCCAAAAGCGAAGTCGCGGAGTAGCTACTCACCGGATGTTCCGGATCCATATTCGACACCGCGCCACCGCTGTCCAGGGAAATCATTCGGTAATTCCCCTCAAGAAAGCGAGGGTTCGGGGCAAGGAAAAACACCGATGATCCCACCGGCTCCATCAGTACGCGATAGTGAATGGGATGAACCTGGCGTGGAGCCTCCGGGCGTCGAGACGAAAGCGAGAGGTCAAATCCGCCATCGGGACGCCGCGGCACGATCACTTTGTCGTAGGAATTTTTCCAGGTCCTTCCGTCAAACGGTTCAAGGTTACGCCGCGCCACTTCAGATCAAAAGATCCCTTTTTGTCGTCGTCAATCTGAATGTGCATGACGACAGAGTTCGACTGCTGGATTTGCCCGATGCGGCCGAGGTCCACACTATCGCTGAATCCCGTGCTCAATTCGCGGTTGGGAGAATATCCGCTCAAATAGCCTGCCGAGATTCGAGGCAATAGAAAAAAGATTGCGCCTCCGCCCAGCAAAATAAACAGCACCAGCACCGGAGAAGCGCCTGCTAGCGAGAACGCCATGTGCCGGTACGCAAGTTGGTCGCGGGACTCGCGCGATGAGGCGGTCGCTTTGTGCGAGGCGTGCGCCATTTCCATCAGCATCACCGTGACCACGGCGGTCAACATGAAAGCCGCGAAGGCTAGCAGGAACACGCTATCAACGGTGAGTACGGCCGCGGCCAGCACCATGAGGAAGGCGATGATGGCGAGGAAATAACGATCGCGGTCGCGGTAGGCGGAGTACAAACGCACGACCATGACGAACAGAACGAGGTGAACAGTCGCGTTTAAAAAAGCGCCAGAGATCAGGAAATAGTCGACAAGATAAAACGCCACGTACCCCAGGGTGAGCAACGTCGTCCAGCGATCCGAGATGAGCAACGTCCGCCGCTTCACGATTAAGTAGCCGCGAAACAGAAGCGCCGCGCCGACTACGACCACGGTGGGGAAATCCAATCCGCCGGTGGAAGCCAGAGTTCCAAATCCCGTGAGCACGAGCAAATAAAGCGACAGCTCGAGATAACGATCGATCGCCTTTGGCAGCGGTACGGTCCAGGGATGAGCTTCAGACGGCATGGGAATGCTCTATTGTTCGCGATTGCGGCTGGGAAGGGAAGAGCAGAGTGGGAATCGCGTGGTACCGGAAGTCACACGACAACCCGGCGCGGCCGTTGCGTCGCGCGCAGATGCTAGAATGAATTTGGTCAGGCATCGGTCCCGCGCGACGCGTTCCCGCCAACCCCGCCAGGTCCGGAAGGAAGCAACGGTAACGGGCTCTTGCGTGTGCAGTGGGTCGCCGGTGCCTGGCTTATTTGTTTCGATTTCGGTTAGACATTCTTCTCTCAATCCTTCAAAATACTGAGTTTCATCCACAGGAGAACTCATTGAGCAAGCTTATTCGCGCTAAGATCAGCGCCCTTGGTACCTATGTTCCGCCTCGCCTGCTGACCAACGCCGACCTCGAAAAGATGGTGGAAACCACGGACCAGTGGATCATCGATCGGACTGGTATCCGCGAGAGGCATGTGGTGGACAAAGGCGTTGCGACCAGCGATCTCGCGACCGAAGCGGCTAAGAATGCACTCAAAGAGCGGGGCCTGATCCCTGCGGATATCGAAGCCCTTATCGTGGCCACCGTGACGCCCGACATGTTCTTCCCTTCGACCGCGTGCCTGGTGCAGCACAAGCTGGGAGCCAAAGGCATCTGGGGATTCGATCTATCGGCGGCGTGCTCGGCGTTTGTGTACGCGCTGCAGACGGGAGCGCAATTCATCTCGACCGGTGCCCACAAGAAGGTGATGGTGATTGGGGCTGACGTGATGTCCTCGATCATCGATTACACCGACCGCGCAACCTGTGTCATTTTCGGGGACGGTGCGGGAGCGGTGATTCTGGAGCCATCCGAAGACGATTCACTTGGAATGCTCGACTACCTGCACGAAATTGACGGTTCGGGTGGATGCTCTTTGTATATGCCCGGCGGCGGAAGTCTGAATCCCTCGACGCATGAAACTGTCGATAAGAAGATGCACTACGTCCATCAGGACGGAGGAGCGGTCTTCAAATATGCAGTGAAAAAGATGGCCGAGCTGTGTGAAAGGATTCTCGAGCGCAACGGACTTAAGGGCAGCGACATCACGGCATTCATCCCGCATCAGGCGAACAAGCGCATCATCACGGCGACGGCAGAACGCCTGGGAATGCCCATGGAAAGCGTGGTCATCAATATCGACCGCTTTGGAAATACGACCGCAGGAACCATTCCGCTTGCGATGCAGACGGCACGGGCGGAAGGCAAGCTGAAGAAGGGTGATTTGGTCTTGCTCGCCTCGGTGGGAGCCGGATTCACAGTTGGCGCTGCTCTGCTGCGCTGGGCCTACTAAGTTGTGGCGATGAAGGCGGAGCCCTGGAACCCGGACACCGATGGCCCGATTTCAGAGAAAGCGTTGCGGCGGAAGTTGGAGCGCTTGGGGTACGACGTAACGCGCTACATTTATCCGCCGGGAACATCTTATCCAGCCCACACTCACGTGGTCGACAAGATGGACGCTGTAGTTTCCGGAGAGTTCCGAATCACAATCGGTAGAGAGGCGATCGTCTTAGGTCCGGGCGACGCCTTGCATGTGCCCAAGGGCGTTTCTCACAGCGCCGAGGTGGTGGGCGAGACTTCGGTAATCAGTCTGGACGGCGTGAAACTCCGCGACTAACGCGGCATTCGAGACATCCGAGTTACCTTAGTAACTGGTCCGCGTCGTTTCGACCACAACGCCAAACTTGTGCAAATCTCTGCACCTGCGAAAGCGGATTCCGCCGGAAATCCGATGTTTACACCCAACAAATTTGGTATGGCGGTTGCTTCTTACAGTGATGGAACCAGTTCTCTGGGATCGAACGGGAGGTAGGTGCGATGAAAGTAACACTCAGTATTCTGTTCATGCTCTGCGCCAGCGCTGCGTTTGGGCAGGCGGGAGGTGGCGCTCTGAGCGCCCAGCCCGTCGTGCTTCAAATGCCGAGTCATGTGGAACACGCATCTTATACGCCCTTGGGGCAGGAACAATATCTCGCGGAAAAGTCGACTTACACCTTCGGCCACGGCGAACGGCCGCTGTGGGAGGTGGCTCCGGTGAAGACGGAAGTGCCTCTTGGCGATGTAGCTCGCGCTTTGCGCGAAGAGCACCTCAAAGCCCGCAAAGCTGAATTCTTCCGCGAGAACTAGCGCGATTAGCCGTTGCTCTTCGGTTGGTCGTAAGCCTTCTGCAGATATTTCCGCGCTTCCTCGAGCGCGCCCTGCGTGTTGTCGTTAGTCTGCAAGGCCTGGCGGTATTCGTTGGTGGCACGCTCACGCTGGCCCGTAAGATCAAAAATCTTCCCTAACTGGATGTGGCTCCAAACTTCCGTCCATCGCGGCTCTCCGTCTCCATTCAAAGACTCGCGGTAAGCGTTGGCGGCGGCCTGGTAGTTCTTCTGCGCGAAGAACACCTCGGCCACGCGATAGTGCGCCAGCGAACTGTTCTTGTTGACCTCGAGTGCTTTGTTGTACTCGGTAAGGGCTCCTGCCATGTCACCCTGCTGCACCAGCGCTTGTCCTCGCATAATGGAGGCGCGCAGCTTGATCTCGGTCGAATTCTTCAGCACCCGGTTCTCTGGATCAATAAGCACTCGCCGCGGCTTGCCGAAAGTTTCGATGGAGAATGGAGAGTTGGTGCCGACGACGTCGATCCTCTTGATCTCGGTTTTGCCGTCGGTATCGATCTTCAGTTGGACCGGCATACGGAAAAGATCGAGATCCTGAGAAATCTCTCCCACCACGCGGAAGCCCTTATTATTTCCAAGCCGGTAGACGGTGTATTTCGATTTGAATTCCGGAGCGCCCGTCGAGTCGAGCCATTGGGAGAAGAACCAGGTCAACTGATCGCCGTAATTTTTCTCGCAGATCGCTTTGAAGTCGTCGAGGGTTGCGGACTTCCCCGCGTACTGCGTGGCGAAAGTCCGCATGGTGCTATTGAACTTGGCGTCACCCAATACCCAGCGCAGCATGTGCAGAATCATTGCGCCTTTGTCGGTGACTAGCGACTGAAACTCGGGAGAGAAAATGTCGAGTTTGCCGGCGCTCGAGAGCGGCACCGTGTCGTAGGCGAGAGCGCCGACCGACATATCTTTTACGGCTTCTTCGAGTCCGGCCGATCCGGCGGCATTTTCCACGTAAAGGGCTTCTGAGTAGCGGGCGAATCCGTCGGTAATCCACCAGTCATCTCGCGAAGCGGCGCTGACGGAGACACCCCACCACTGATGAGCGATCGTGTTTGCGAGCAGGCGGTAGTTGATTTTTTCGGTGATGCCGCGGCTGGCGAGAATGGCCATCTCGGGCGCGTACGCCGAAGGCACGGTGTCATCGGGAATCTCGACGATCTTCAGCGTGGTCGACGGAGCTGATCCGTAGAGGGTCACGTAGTAAGTGAATTCCTTGACCGCAGTTTCTGCGTAGGCGGCGCCCTGATTCTGATGCGTGGGCTGAAAGAAGACGTGCAAGTCCACGCCCGCTTCGTCACTCTTGAACTCCTGAAACTGTCCGGCGATGATCGTTCCGGGAAAGCTTGGCTTATCCCAGGTGAAGCTGAAGGTCTTGAGCGCCGCGCCTCCGGCGGTGCCTTTCTTTGCTGGAGTGTTTGTGACCGTCCCCTTGCCGCTACCAATGACCACCAGGTGAGCGGGGACGGAGATGTTCATGGTTGCGGTAAAGCGATTCAAGCCGTAGCCGTTCACCGGGAACCAGCGTCCGGCATAGAGAAGATAGCTGGTGTCATCGGTGATGGAAGCGAGCTTGAGTCCCTGCACGGGGCTGTCGTCTCCGGAGTCGAGTTGTCCTTCATAGTCGAAGGTCAGCGACGTGGAAGCATCCTTCGCTAAGCCGTTGGGCAAGGGCACTCGCACCGTGGAGTCGGCAGTGACGCGCTCGGCGTTCAGCGGCTTTCCCTTGTCGTCGACCACCTTGGTGACCCGCAAAGCGTTGTGAAGTTCAAAACTGGCGACGCTCAGATTCTCCAGAGCGGTGAATGTGACCTTGGCATGTGCGGTGATGCTGTGCGAGTGCGGCGTGAGTTCCGCGTCGATCTGATAGTTGTCGACGCGCAGACGAAGCTTGTCGGCGGCCAGGGCCGGAAGCGCAATAAAAATGAAAAGGAATGCAAGGCAGAGTATGACGACCCGACGCTCGCGCCGAGATTGAAAGAGCATCAAAAAACGTCTCCTGGACTCCCGATGGACTCTATGATGAAGATTGTTACGCAAAAGATGCTGCAAGGACAAGGTTTAGACAAATTCTTGACCCGAATAGGAACTACCCCACCAGGCAAAATCATCGCGCGACGCGCTCCCCGGCGCGGTGCAGTTGGGCGAGAACGGCCTCCGCAGCCCGTTCTGCGGGATGAAGATGATCGCGATCAGGACCGCGAAGCAGGCTTTTTACCCGGGTGAGGCCTTCGATCATCTTGTCGCGAGCCGGACCGAAGGGCAGCACTTCGCCGAGTCGGGCGACGACCTTTTCCGCAGTGAAGTTCTGTTGGACTAACTCAGGGACGATCTCTCCTCCGGCAATCAGGTTGACCATTGCGAAATAAGGAACCTTGATGCGCGGCTTGCCCAGCACGTACGTCAGTGTCGAAACGCGGTAGACCATAACAAAGGGCGTCGACATCATGGCAGCTTCGACCGTGGCCGTGCCGCTGGCGATGATGCCACCGCGCGAGTGGGCGAGAGCTGCAAGAGCGTCGTCTACCAGGCGAATGGGCAGGGGACGAGCAATCAGACTTTTCAAGAACGCGCGATCGAGAGTCGGCGCGACCGGAAGCAGAAACTCGTAGCTCCATCCCAGGTTCTTCGCCGACTCCAGAATCGTCGGCAGGTTCATGCGGACTTCTTTTACGCGGCTGCCTGGCATGAGGGTGATCCATGGCTTCGCCTCGTCCAGTTGATTTTCGCGAGCGAAGTCAGCGCGCTGGATGATGGGCGAGGGAAGGTCGGCGAGAGGATGTCCGACGAACGTGGCATCGACTCCGCGCTCGCGATAGAACTGCTCTTCGAACGGGAAGATCACCAGCGCTTTGTCGACATACTTGCGGAGAAGCTTGACGCGTCCCTGCCGCCACGCCCAGAACTGCGGGCAGACGTAGTAGACGACGGGAATGCCGCGCTTCTTCATCTGCCGCGCCACTCGCCAGTTGAATGCGGGAGAGTCGATCACGATGGCGAGATCGGGACGGCGGCGGTCGGCCTCGGCGATCAGGTGATGGAACAATCCATAAATCTTGGGAAGGTGGCTGAGGATTTCAGAGATGCCGACGACGGCGAGGTCTTTGGTGTCGACGACCGTGTCGCATCCCGCGGCGCGCATGCGCTCGCCCCCTACGCCGAAGAAGTCGAGCGAGGGGTCGTGGCGGCGCAGCGCCTGGATGAGCTGTGCCCCATACATTTCTCCCGAAGCCTCTCCGGCGGAGATGAGGATGCGCACCGGGGTATTGTAATGGTTCTCCACTAGCCCGCGTTCTATGCGGGTGAACGGATGCATAAGGCGTTTGGAGAACTTCTCGTCGTGGCCGCGCTAGTCATCCGCGCTGGCAGTGGTTTGCGGAACTCCGGTGGGCACTTCCTGGTCTTTGTATTGCAGTTGGTAGAGCTTGTAGTAGATGCCGCGGTTGGCGAGTAACTGCTGGTGGGTGCCCATCTCGCGGACCTGGCCTTTGTGCATGACGATGATCTTGTCGGCGCGCTGTACCGTCGAGAGGCGGTGGGCGATGATCACCGAGGTGCGTCCTTCGACCATGCGGTCGAGCGCGGCGCGCACGCGGAATTCGGTTTCGGTGTCGACGCTCGAGGTAGCTTCGTCGAGGATGAGAATCTTGGGATTGTGAGCGAGCGCGCGAGCGAATGAGATGAGCTGCTTCTGTCCCGTCGAGAGCGTGCTGCCGCGCTCGTGCACTTCTTCTTTGAATCCCTTGGGCAGGCTGCGGATGAAGTCTGCGAGGTTCACGTCTTCGGCGGCTTTTTCTACGTCTTCATCTTCAATCCACTTGGTGCCCAGGCGGATGTTGCCTTCGACCGTGCCGGTGAAGAGGAACGGGTCCTGCAAGACGACTCCGAAGCGGCGGCGGAGATCGTCGAGGTCCATGTCTTTGAGGTCGACGCCGTCCATCTTGATGGCGCCTTTCTGCACGTCGTAGAAGCGCATGAGCAGGGAGATGATGGTGGTCTTGCCCGCGCCGGTGTGGCCGACGATGGCGACGGTTTCTCCCGGGCTCGATGGTGAAGTTGACGTCGCGGAGAACCCAGTCGGGGCCCGCAGGGTTTTGCTCTTCGGCGCGGCTGGAGTCGTCCATCCCGACGTGTCCATCTCGATAGGAAAACCAAACGTGATCGAAGTCGATGCGACCGGGGCCTTCAGGCTTCTTCGTCACTGCCGGAGAAGTGATCTCTACTGGCGCATCGAGCAGTTTGAAGACGCGCTCGCTCGAAGCCATCGCGGACTGCAGGATGTTGTATTTCTCGCTGAAGTCCTGAATAGGACGGAAAAAGCGCTGTGCGTACTGAATGAAGGCGGCCAAGACCCCGATGCTGGTGGTATGGCGGATGACGTCGTTGCCTCCATACCAGATCACGCAGGCAATGGCAGTCGCCGACAGCACTTCGACCACAGGGTAATAAACTGCGTGTGCCATGATCGCGTCTTTGAACGCGTCCATGTGAGTCTCGTTGACTTTGGAGAATTCGTCGTAGGCACGCTTCTCGCGGTTGAACAGTTGCAGCACCACCATGCCGCTCACGTGTTCTTGCAAATATGCATTGATGCGCGCGATGGCCACGCGAATGCGGCGGTAGGAGTCACGAACCTTGTCGCGAAAGATCTTGGTGGCGTAAATGATCAGCGGCATGACCGCGAATGTGATCAGCGCCAGCTTGGTGTTCATCTTCAGCATGATGGCGATGATTCCGGCGAGAACGAAGACATCTTCAAAGATCGAGACTACGCCGGAGGTGAACATTTCGTTCAGGGCGTCGACATCGGTAGTGACGCGCGTGACCAGGCGTCCTACGGGGTTTTTATCGTAAAAGCCGACGTGCAGCCGTTGCAGATGGCGGAAGATCTGGCTGCGAAGGTCGAACATGACTTTCTGGCCGGCCCACTGCATGAAGTAGGTCTGCAGGTATTCGAGCAGGAAACTGAAGAGCATGAGTCCGACGTAGAGGGCGGCGATCTGCGCGATGCCGACCAGTGCGTCGCTGCTGAGGAAACGGTCGAGAGGGGTGTGCAGGCCTTTGACAGGAGCAAGGTAGCGATCGATGACGAGGCGGGTCAGGTAAGGGCCGAGGACGTCGGCGCCAACTTTCAGGAAGATGGCGGCCAAGGCAATCGACGTCTGCCACTTGTAGGGCTTCAAATACCGAAGCAACCGCTTCATAAGGCGGCTGTCGTAGGCTTTTCCGAGTACTTCCTCTTCCTGGTGGGCGGCCATTCGTCAGCTAAAAGATTACCTTAAATAGATGGGGATGGAAGCGCGGAGGATGGAAAAGGTTTAAGGATGGGACAGGCGCCCAAAGGCAACGCCGCTACTAATTCCGCGGCCCTCCGCCTTCGGGGTATGTGGATGTCGAGCGATAAAGCACCTGGGGAGCCGAGCAGTTGTCGCCTTTCTCGTTCTTTGCGGCGGGCACCTTGCGTTTCTGCATGTCCTTCATCCAGTTCTGGAAAGGCTTCAGGTTTTTCTCGTAGGGCTTCCGTTCGGCGGCATTCACGAAGTCCATGTTCTGAAGGTCGTGCTCGCGCGGGATGGCCACCATGAGCGTATCCATGTTTTGCACGATGCCACCTTTGGGTTTCCCGGTTCTAATCTGTTGGAAGTTGCTCTCATCCAGAATTGACTGCAGTTGCTTGAGGTTGGCATCGGGAAGAGTATCGAGATAAACCTTCTCGTCGGTGCCGCCATTATTGCCCTGAAAAGATTTTTCCAGCCGATAGTGGCCGTCGGGAAAAATCAGAATGCAGGTATGACTCATGCCAGTGTAGGTATCGAAGACCGTGGTCTCGGCGCGCATCAGGAATGTGCGTTCGACAAGAGTCTGGGCGATGGCGAAACCGTTAATGAGCAGGATCGTGGCGAGGAGCGCGGCGCGTTTCATGCCCGGCATTAGATCATGAGTCTGCGGCCAAACCAAGTCCTCCTTAGTGGAGTTGAATCCCATTAGTCACAGGGCGTCTGGTTACTTACACAAGTGCCGGGGACCTAGCACGGGACTGTTAGTCCGTGCGTGTCTTCAGTTTCAACTGGCTGGCGGTCAGGCAGTTATTGCGACCGGATTCTTCGCTAAGCTTCCGGTGCGGGCCTTTAAGCACGCTGTTATTCCATTTCCGAAACTGGTCGAGGAGGGAACGATTGCGATCGCTGCTGATTCCAGAGAGGAAGCGGAGGGTCTTCCAATGCTGGTCTTGAGGCACGCTGATCGCAAGCTCATCGAGGCCGGTCGGGAGCAGAGTAGAGGAGACGGCTTCGGGCAGCAACTGGACAAAGTGATCGTCATTGAGCAGCGCATGCAGCGTGGCCAGACTATCCGGGGTAAGTGTCCCTTCGAAGGCCTCGACGCTTTTCCGGTGGGTTCGTTCCAGGTGGAACTTGCCGTCCTGTTGGACGATGACGCAATTGGCGTCGGAGCCTTCGAAACGTGCCATGCGGAAAATGAAGGCGGCGGTGGTGTCGAAGGGAGCCTGCTGGCTCGGTGCGGGAACAACCAGCAGAAGAAGGGCGAAGCCTACGAAGATGGAACGTTCGATCACAAGCTGCGATTATGCCATTCCGCGCCAGCAGGTTAGGATTAATCAAGGGAATGCCTCTCGGTCTCTATCTATCGGTTCCGTTTTGCCGCACCAAGTGCAGTTACTGCAACTTTGCCTCTGATGTGTTCTCCAAGGCTGTTTTCCAGAGATATGTCGACAGGGTCTGCCGCGATCTTGATCATGCCGCGGAGACTGCCAGCGCGATGGGCGGACGGTTCGAGCACGCGGTTGACTCGATTTACCTGGGCGGCGGCACGCCCACGGTGCTGGCGTCGTCGGAGCTGGAGCGAATTTTCGCAGCAGTTCGCCGTAACTTCGATTTTATGACCGGCGCGGAAATCACGGTCGAATGCGCCCCGGGGACTTTGTCGGACGCGATGATTGAGACACTATTACGCTGCGGCGTGAACCGGGTGAGCCTGGGAGTACAGTCGTTCGTCGATGCGGAAGCGGCGGCCGTGGGGCGATTGCATAAGCGATCTACGGTCCTCGATGACATTGCGCGGCTGCGCAACGCAGGCATTACCGATATCAACGTGGATTTGATCGCTGGGTTGCCGCACCAGACGATGGACAGTTGGCAGACTTCCCTGGGCGAGGTCATCTCCTTAGGCGTGCCACACGCCAGCGTTTATATGCTGGAAGTAGATGAGGACTCGCGTCTGGGGCGAGAATTGATTGCGGGTGGGACGAAATATCATGCGCACTTTGTGCCCGACGAGGATCTTGTCGCGGATTTGTACGAGGTGGCTTGTGGGCGGTTGAATGAAGCGGGGATTCGGCAATATGAGATTTCGAATTTCGCGCGGGAAGGGCGGGAGTCGCGGCACAACCTGAAATACTGGACGCGGCAGCCTTACTTCGGATTTGGCGTGGATTCGCATTCGATGCTGAAGTCATCGGTCGTGACTGGTGAGGCGATCCGCTTTGCTACGTCGGATGGGCTGGACGAATATGTGGCCGGGGCGGAGTTCAGGCGCACTCCGGTCTCGCGGCACGAAGCGCGCGAAGAAGCATTCTTTCTGGGGTTGCGGTTGGTACGCGGAGTGAATTTGGCTTTGCTACAAGATGAGTTCGGAGTGGACGCAGTCCGGTCTTACGATCCGGCTATTACGGACCTAGTCGACGCCGGGTTGATGGAAAAGAATGACAATTCGCTTCGCCTCACTCCACGCGGGCGAATGCTTTCTAACGAAGTGTTCGAACGCTTTCTCTCCCAACCTGCCAAGTAGCGCCGGCGTCCCGCCGGCCAAGGTGGTTAGCGGAATCATTCTGGTCGAGGTTCGCTCGATGGACGGACGAGGGCGTCCGTCCCTACGTGAGCGTCGCTATGCCAAAACCGGGGTATAATCTCGCGCGACGTATGCGGAGGTTCTTATGGGTCTCTACTCGCATTATGACGGCGCGCACAATCATCCGGTGAATCGCGCGTTGCACATGATCGCGATTCCCGTCGGATTTTCATCGTTGATCGTCGTCTGGTATCACTGGATCATTGCGCTGCTGTTGATCCCTGCAGCGTTTGCGCTGGCCTGGCTCGGACATTTGATTGAAGGCAACAAGCCGGCATTTCTAACCAATCCGGCCCACGTGTTCGTGGCACCGTTGTGGATGGTGCGCAAGATTTTCGGCGGTACGCAGAACAAATCCGCGTAATTTGAAGTTCCGCGCAAGCCGTACCGGGCGGTCGGTTTGCGTATTTTCTTCTCCCTCGCTGCTTGTGTTTTAATCGAGAGTTCCCTCGTAACGCGACGTCGTCTCTGGGGAGCGGCGCCCGCGCCTGACAGCAATTCACTAAAGCGGAGAAAATCTTGGACTTCCAACTCAATGAGGAACAGCTTCACCTGCAGAAGAGCGTGCGCGACTTTGCCCAGCGCGAAATTTTGCCCAACGTCATGAAGTGGGACGAGGCTGCCGAGTTTCCGCTCGCCACGATAAAGGAGCTGGGGAAACTCGGATTGCTGGGAACGATTTTTCCCGTCGAATACGGCGGCGCGGGCATGGGCTATGTCGAATATGTCACGGCGATTGACGAGCTGTCGCGCGTAGATGGATCGGTGGGCATCATAGTAGCCGCGCATACATCGCTTTGTTCGAACCACATCTTCCTCGCGGGCAACGAAGCGCAGAAGAAGAAATATGTCAGCAAGCTGGCGACCGGAGAATTCATCGGCGCCTGGGGATTGACCGAGCCGTCGTCGGGGTCGGACGCGGGTAGCGCACGCATGACCGCCGTTCGCAAGGGAAACAGTTGGGTGCTGAACGGGAACAAGACCTTCATCACCAACGGGCATTACGCCGACGTAGTCGTCGTGATCGCTGTCACGGATCGTGCCGCGCATACCCATGGGCTATCGGCCTTCATCGTCGAGAAGGGGACCAAGGGATTTCGTCCCGGGAAAAAAGAAAACAAGCTGGGCCTGCGTGCGAGCGATACGGCGGAGTTGATTTTCGAAGACTGTGAGATTCCGGCGGAGAATCTGCTGGGGGCCGAGGGCCAGGGATTTGTCGACGCGATGCGTGTGCTCGATGGTGGACGCATCTCGATTGCGGCTTTGTCGCTGGGTATGGCGCAAGGAGCTTATGAAGCAGCTCTGCGCTATTCGAAAGAGCGTAAGCAGTTCGGCAAGCCGATCAGCGATTTTCAGGCGATCCAGTGGAAACTCGCCGACATGGCGACCGAAATTGACGCGGCGCGCCTGCTCACCATGCGTTCCGCTTCGATGAAAGACGCTGGGATGAAGACAACTCTGGAATCGTCGATGGCGAAGCTTTATGCCAGCGAAGTGGCGGTGCGCTGCGCGAACGAAGGTGTGCAGATTCACGGCGGGTACGGGTTCATCAAGGACTACCCAGCGGAGAAGTATTACCGCGACGTCAAGCTGTGCACGATCGGCGAGGGGACCAGCGAGATACAACGGTTGGTGATTGCGCGGCAACTGCTGAAGGACTAGATCGGGCGTCGGGCGTCAGGCACCAGGCCCCTGTCGTCCTTCACGACTTTTGCATTGCGCAGCGCATCATGAAAGATGACACTCTTCTATATGAGATCCCTCTCCCGATTTCTGCCAGTGGCGTTTGTCGTTCTGTTTTCCAGTCTGGCGGTTGCGCAGGGAAGTGTTGCGAAGACCGATCAGGACGCCCAGATTCATTCGCTTAAGATCACGGTCCTCTCCACCATGCTGGTGGGAGAGACGACGGGCATCGGCGAGTGGGGATTTTCCGCCCTGATCGAAGCGGACGGCCGGCGCGTTCTGGTCGATACCGGCCTGCATCCGGAAACTGTGCTGCAAAATGCGCGCGATCTGAAGGTCGATTTGTCGGACGTGCAGGAAGTCATTCTTACCCACAACCATGGAGATCATGTCGGCGGGTTGCTCACGCTGCGGCGCGAGTTGATGAAACAGAATCCGTCAGCGATGTCGGTGGTGCATGTGGGGAAGGGAATTTTCTACAGCCGTCCTTTGCCCGATCGCGAGGGCAACCGCATGATCGCCATCCGCAAGGATTACGAGGCAACGGGCGGAAAAATTGTTGAGCACGCGGACTGGGCCGAGATTTTCCCCGGGGCATGGCTGACGGGTCCGGTGCCGCGCAAGTTCCCTGAACATAACTGGAGCGACAGCATCAAGGTGCAAACGCCGACCGGGTTGGTGGAAGACAATATCCCAGAAGATCAATCGTTGGTGCTGAACACGCCGCAAGGGTTGGTGGTGGTGACCGGCTGCGGGCACGCCGGGATTATCAATATCCTGACCGACGCGAGTTCAGAGTTTCACGATCGGCCAGTGTACGCAGTGGTTGGGGGATTGCATCTGCTTGCTCAGACCGACGAACAGCTCGATTGGACCGGCGACAAACTCAAGGACTTCAAAGTAGCCAATCTGATGGGCGCGCATTGCACCGGCATCGAGGCTGTCTATCACCTGCGTCAACGCGCTGGATTATCGCGTAAGACAGCATTGGTGGGCACGGTTGGCTCGACCTTCACTTTGTCAGAGGGAATTACCCCCGGCGAACTTGCAAAGTAGAGCGGGGGCTTCCCCGTATCTTTGCCAGCGTCGTATGATATTTTGCATGGCTTTTCCCATCAGAACCTGTGCTATCTGCTCGGAAGAGTTCGAGCTGAAGCCGGACAAGCCCGGCTTCGCCAACCACTGTCCCGAGTGCAGCGCCGCCGAAGGGGAGACCCCAACTACGAAGCGCCGCGTTGACGCCGACGAGCGCAAAACCACCAAGGAAGCGAACGAGGAGCGGCGGAAAGCGATGCGCGACCTGCTTTACCGGAAGGACAGCTAAGAACTCTCCGACTTCGGGGGCGGGGCTCACGACAGCCGAGTGCTACAATCCGCTGCCAGAGTCATGGCACACGACGTCTTCATCAGTTATTCCTCGAAGGACAAAGTCATTGCCGACGCGGTTTGCGCGCGCCTTGAAGGACGCGGCATTCTTTGCTGGATTGCGCCTCGCGATGTAAGGCCAGGCTTTCAGTATGGCGAAGAGATTATTGACGCCATTCACGGATCGCGGGCGATGGTGCTGGTGCTCTCCGCGAATGCCAATGCGTCGCCCCACATTCCGAAAGAGGTGGAACGAGCGGTCAGCAATGGGGTGGCGATCATTCCCTTGCGGGTGGAGAACGTCGTACCCGCGAAGTCGCTCGACTACTTCATCAGCTCGGTGCATTGGCTGGACGCGATCGCTCCGCCGTTCGAATCGCATCTCGACAGCCTCGCCACCACGATTCTGACCATGTTGCCCGAGCGGTCGCAGAGGCCGCCTGAACCATTGATGGGAGGAGTAACTCCTGCGGCAACATCACCTCCGTTCCGTCCCAAGCCCAAATGGCTGTGGCCTGCGATTGGCGCGGCTGCAATTGTTCTGGCGGGAACTGCATGGTTCTTCGCGAATCGAACGCCAGACTCGGGCGGTTCGACGGCTTCGGTAGTTTCTCCGCCAGCGGGAACGAACCCACCTGCCTCGCCCCAGCCGGTAAGCCGTCGTCCCGCGGCGAGTGTACCGGCGAGTGGAGATCCTATTCTCGGCTGCTGGCACTGGATGAACAACGCCACGGTTGCCATTCGCAATGACGGAACCATGACGGCTGGGCCGTTTACCGCGCACTGGCGGTTGGCCGATGCCGGGCGGCGTGTCTACAACTTCAGTTGGCCAGAGGCGGTGGACTCAGTGGCGCTGTCTCCGGACGGAGGAAGCCTTTCCGGAGGCAATCAATACGGCGTGGCGATGACGGCGACGCGCGTTTCTCCCGGACAGGGCCTTGCCGGGGCGTGGCGTTGGTACAACGGAGTGATCGTGAACATTGAGCCTAACGGAACGTTCTCCGCATTGACGACGCGAGGCCGCTGGCAAGGCGCGGGAGGCGCGGGCTACAAGTTGGTGTGGCCCGGCCCGGTAGACACTGTGACCATGTCTACCGATCATCGGCAGGTCAGCGGCGCGAATCAGTACGGTTTTTCGATTAGTGGGACGAAGATGGGGGCTTGCGGGGGATAGTACTAGCAACGACGTTCTTTGAGTTGTTGACAATTTCTTTGCAAACAGAAGACATCTGCTTTCGAGCACGTCTATAGGCTTGGATGCCTTGGGAAAATTTTCTGCTTGGAGGAAATTGTGCATAGCTTGGGGACTACTATCCACGTCGCTTGGCGGCAGTTGCGCATTCTGGCCGTTTTCATTCTTTCGGCTCTGGCCCTTTCGCAGTTTTCATTCGCCCAGAGTTCTATCTTCAACATTCAAACCAGCCCTAGTCCCGATGTTCAAGGGAACAATCTCAATGCTGTAGCCGCAGTCTCAACCTCGGACGCCTGGGCCGTGGGCTACCAGCACGACAACAATTTGAACGATTCGCGCACCTTGACGCTTCATTGGAATGGCACCAGCTGGTCAGTCGTCCCCAGCCCGAATCCAGGAACGACGGTCGGTTGCATGAACGGCAACACCGGGAACGTTTTGAGCAGCGTCGCCGTGGTTTCTTCCACCGATGTGTGGGCAGTGGGGTTCTCCTTCACCTGTCAAAGTGACCTGCGACCGATCACCATTCACTGGGACGGCACGCGGTGGAAGAATGTTCCGAATCCGAAATTGCGGACGAACGACAACTCCGCCTTGAATAGTGTGGTTGCCCTGGCGTCGAACAACGTCTACGCGGTGGGGTATCAGCCGGCTTCGAACGGCGCGGTGCTGACTCTTATCGAACACTGGGATGGCACCGCGTGGACGGTCATGCCAAGCCCCAATCCTACGACTGGCAATGTACTCTCGGCAGTGTCGGCAAATTCGGCCATCGACATCTGGGCAGTAGGAACGAAGACGGACATCACGACGACTTCTATCCAAACGCTGGTGCAACACTTTGACGGTACGAGTTGGAAAATCGTTCCCAGTCCCAATCCTTTGCCGAAGAGTTTTCTAAATCAGAATGTGCTGACCGGCGTGCAAGCAGTATCGGCGACCGATGTAACCGCGGTCGGATTCCTCAATGATGCCGCCAATCAGCGGGTGCTCACCCTGGTAGAACGTTGGGATGGAACCAAATGGAAGGTGGTCACGAGTCCAAACCAGAGCACGTCGGCCGGCGCCCTGAATACTCTGCGCGGAGTGACGGCGGTTTCGGGAACCGATCTGTACGCGGTCGGGTTCTTTGAGGACGCGGCTACGAACGGCCAGCACCAAACGATAGTCGAGCATTTTGACGGGACGGCCTGGACGATCGTCTCAAGCCCCACCCGCGACGTGGCGCAACAACTCTATGGAACTTTCGCACTCCCCGGAACGGGCAACGTGTGGGTCGTGGGAGCGTCATCGAAGTTTGGGATCGATCCAGAGACGGGGTTGTTACAGGTACCGTTAACTCTGGTTCTGTTTTCGCCAATTGGATGACGGTGTTAGGGGCGATCAAGCCGGCGAGAGCCCCACTTCTCGCAGAGAACGCGAGAAATGGGGCACCCCGCTTCAAGGTTTCCGGTGGCTGTTGAAGTACGACCAAACCGTATCGTTCAGGCCCGAAGGCCAGCTATGGTTCACGCCGGGGACCGACGACCATTGCACGGTGACGCCGCCATTGCAGCCGGATAGCGTTTTCGCGGTCAGCACGGGTTGGCCGCTGACGCAGACGTTAGTTGCGGGAGTTGAGGTTGTGCAACCCAAGACGGACGTCCACCAATCCAGCGTGGTGTCGACCGATGACACGGTGACACTGCTGTTGGTGAGCCCGCAAATGGGGATCGTGGAATCCGCAGTTCCATTCATCTCTTCGATATTGGTCGGCGAGGCGACTGAAGCCGGCAACCCCGTCGGTCCTCCTACGTCTTGCAGGTAGAGCGCGGCCGCCCAAGGGAATGTGGCGGCGAAAACGTCGCCTGCTTCGGCCGCGACCCTCGAAGCCATAAAGCCGCCGGCCGAGAATCCCACTGCAAAAATCGCCTTGGTGTTGACGGAGGTGCCCGCTTCTATCTCGGCTACGACCGACTTCAGTTGGGCCACGTCATCGGGCGCCGTGCCTGAATAACCGCTGGTGTCGTCGTAGATGTGCCAAGACTCGACGCCGCTGCTCAGGATGGAGCCCTTGGCGTTTACCTCAATGAAGCAATCCTTGGCAGCGGTTGCTGGCCAACCGTTGTTAGTCCCCTCATGAATGTCGCCGGGGGCTCCGTGCAAATAAATCACGATGGGTAAGGCGCCACTGCATGTGGCCGGAGGCAAGTAGAGCAACGACGTTCGACCGCCGAGCGAACAGGATTGCTGTCCGCCCTTCATGGTGAAATCGCAATTCGACGTGCCGGGATTTCCGCCTCCGGAAGACGAAGAGGATCCGCAACCGCCCTGCGGTAAGGCTAGACACGCACAAAACATCGCCATTACAACCGTGATTCTTGGTCTCATCATTCAAGAACCATCATAATCTGGGTGCATTGAAAAGCCCCACTTCTCGCAAAGAGCGCGAGAAATGGGGCTCCGAGGCTGAGCTCTTCTCCGACTTGCGTCTATCAGTGAGGCGTGGTGGTTGTCGTTACCGGTTTCTTTGCCGGTGTCGGTTTTGCTGGAGTCGCCGGTTTCGCCGCAGTCGTAGCAGCTACCGGGATCGGTTTGACCGCCGTCGCGGCCACCGGTGCCTTTGCCGTCGTAGCGGTTGACTTGAGCGCGGCGTTATTGACTGCCGTGGCGGGCGTCACCGGTACGACCTTTCCGTTGACAATGTGTTGCTGTTGCGCTGGCACCACGGCTCCAGGCTGTACAGCAGTAGCAGAGGACGTCGTTGTGGTTCCCGCGGTTGTGGTTCCTGCCGTTGTGGTTCCCGCATAGCTCTTCGCTGGCGAAGAGGCCGACGGGAAAGCGGCGGCGGTGCTGCTGACGGCGCTTGGCGCGAGACTCGGGAAATTCAAGTTGTAGGAACGGACCGGAATCGCCATGGCTCCGTTTTGCGCCTGCAACTCGTCGATGGTGAAGTTGTAAGAGTAGCCCGTGCCTACCGGGCTATCGTTGCCGCGGACTCGGGCGACCGAGAACAGGGCGCTGCTGGTCTGGCCGGGCCCAAGAACGAACTGCGAGTCCGTTTGGTTGCCACGGTCAATTCCCATTCCTTGTAGTTGGCCCGGGTTGCCTCCGGCTGGCACATAGGTGGCCCCATTGTTATCTACCATGACCATCGAGCCGTCGTGGTAGGCAATAATCAACGGTTGGTTGGTCGAGTTGTGGAACTGAATGTTCATGCGGATGATGTGCCATGCGCCTTGCTGGCTCATGGTCATCTGGGACACGTTGCCCTGGAAGGGACCGGCGTCGAAGCAGTTCCCCCCACACGATCCTGCGCCGCCCCCGCCGCCGCTGAAGGCTCCGTTCGAGTTGCCGTTGGAACCGGGGAATTGCGCGCCCTGTTGGATCCCCTGCACTCCCTGCTGGGCTCCGTTCTGCACCTGTTGCGCTCCGTTCTGGATTACGCCGGTGCCTTGCTGGACGGTGCCTTGCACCGCTTGGGTGCCCTGTTGCACGGTGCTTTGGGAGCCTTGCGCGGCGGTTTCCTTCATCTTCTGCCAGAAGCTTTTCTTCGATTGTGGCTGGGCCTGCTGAGTCTGTTGTTGGTTTGGCTGTTGGTTCTGATTCTGGTTGGGCTGAGCCTGCGTCTGGGTTTGGGTTTGTGCGACCGAGATGGCTGCGAAAGCGGCGATTACGACGGTGATGCGCGTTGTATTTCTTACGCCCATGTTGCTGTCCTCCAAAGTATGACTTCTACACGAGCCCTTGATCCCGGGGGAGTAGTGACCGTCCTCGACCATTGACCGGCCGGCGGCAGCAACCTGGCCTACTGCTGCTCACTTCACATTGCGCGAATGCTGCAGGAAAACCGTCACGGGGATTCAAGAAATTTGAGCCCGAGATTGAAAGAGGGCTTGTTTCCCCTCTACCTTCGCTCTGCTTTACACTGATTGGTTTGAATCACGACCTACAAGCCTGGATTGAGCGGTTGCGCGCGGGAGATCCGCGGGCGCTGGCGCGGGCGATTTCTACCGTCGAGAACCGGCATGGCAGTTCCGCAGAGCTTCTTAAGGCCATATTTCCCTACAGCGGGCACGCGCGAATCCTGGGGCTGACGGGGTCTCCGGGGGCGGGGAAGAGTACGCTGGTCGATCAACTGGCCAAGCACTACCGCAAAGAGGACAAGACGGTTGGAATTATCGCCGTCGATCCTACGAGCCCTTACACCGGGGGCGCGATTCTGGGCGACCGCATTCGTATGCAGGATCACTTTGCCGACACGGGGATTTACATCCGCAGCATGGCGACTCGAGGATCGCTTGGCGGGTTGGCTCGGGCGACGGCCGATGTGACGACTGTCCTTGATGCCTCGGGACGCGACCTGATAATGATCGAGACGGTGGGTGTTGGGCAGGACGAAGTCGATATCGTCCGCCTGGCCGACATCACCGTTGTGATCCTGGTGCCGGGGATGGGCGACGATGTGCAGACCATCAAGGCCGGCATCATGGAGATCGCCGATATTTTCGTCATCAATAAGAGCGACCGTGACGGAGCCGAGCGCGTGGAACGCGAAATTCGGGCGATGCAGTCGCTGGCCGTGCGCGATGATCACTGGACGCCTCCGATTGTGAAGACGGTGGCCAGCGAGGGAACGGGAATCAAGGAGCTCGCCAAAGCGATCGGCGATTACGAAGCCTATTTGCAGAAAGAGAATTTGCTGCTGAAACGCAACATCCATAACTGGCAGGAGCGGTTGGTCGAGATGCTGCGCGATGCGCTGCTGGACCGGGCGCGCGAAGCGATGTCGGACGGCAAGGTTGCGCAATACGCCGAGCAGGTGGCCGAGCATAGGCGGGATCCGTATACCCTGGTCGAAGAGATCGTCGCAAAATTGTAGATTGTTGAATTTTGATTGTTGATTAAAAGAACCAATCCTGCACGCTTTGTCATTCCGAGCGCAGCGAGGAATCTGCATTTTTCTTTTGTCGGTGAGGCATCATCATGAGTTTTACGATTGATCATCTGGGCATTGCCGTGAAGTCGCTTTCGGCGGCGAAGGGCATTTACGAAAAATTGGGGCTGAGTATTTCTCCGGAAGAAACGGTTGAGGCCGAACAGGTGCGGTTGGTGATGGTTCCGGTGGGTGAGAGCCGGCTGGAATTGTTGGAGCCGACCAGCGAGACCTCGACGATTGCCAGGTTCATCGCCAAACGCGGCGAGGGATTGCATCACGTGTGTATGCGCGTGCCCGATCTGCGGGCTGCGGTGCAGAAGCTCAAGAACGACGGCGTGCGGTTGGTTTCGGAAGAAATCAAAGTTGGAGCTGGCGGGCATCGCTATGTTTTCGTGCATCCGTCAAGCACCGGAGGCGTGCTGCTCGAGTTGGTGGAGGCGGGCCACTGATGCTGCTGCTAGCCGTCGATACTTCGGGAAAGCAGGGCAGCATCGCGCTGGCGCGTGGGAATCCCGACGGAAGCTGTGAAGTCATTGAAGTGGTTGCACTCGAAGGTGGAACGTTCTCGGCGCAACTCATTCCCCAGATCGTTGATCTTCTCTCCAAGCATGGATTCCAGAAAAAAAATCTCGGCGGCTTTACGGTGGCGTCAGGCCCAGGATCGTTCACCGGACTTCGAGTAGGTCTGGCGGCGATCAAGGCGCTGGGGGAAGCGACCGGAAAGCCGATCGCGGCGGTGTCGTTGCTCGAAGCTGTTGCGGTCGCTGGCACAGGAAAAGTGCTGGCGGCACTCGACGCAGGGCGGGGCGAAGTTTACTTGGGTCAGTATGAGGTTGGCGCCGATCGAGCGAAGATGGTGAGCGAAAGACTCGTGACACCAGCCGAGTTGGTTGAGATTGGAGCGGGCGCAACCGTGGTGACTGCGGGGAAGTCTTTGGCGGAAAATCTCAGAACCGCGGGAATCGCGGTGCATGAGGTCGACACTCCGCGTAGCGATGCCATTGCGCGCTTAGGCTGGAAGAAGATTCTCGCGGGAGATACGATGTCGCCTGAAGCGCTGGAAGCGAACTACATCCGGCGGACGGATGCAGAAATCTTTGCGAAGAACTCCGTCGGATGACGCAGTCCCTTGTCGGCGGCCAGTCCTCATTTTAGTGCCACTCGAAACTTGAAACCCGAAACTCGAAACTTGTTGATCCGTCCTGCTACCGCCGCTGACATCCCCACCATGATGGCCTTGGAGCGTCACGCGGTCACGGCAGCGCACTGGTCGCGGGAACAATATGAAACGGCGTTCGAGTCCGACGTCAGAGAAGTTCTGGTGCTGGAAGAAGGCTCGGCGGTCCAAGGCTTTCTAGTGGGGCGTCGCGTCGATGCCGAATGGGAGATCGAAAACGTTGCCGTCGCTGGTCCGGCGCGACGCAACGGGCTCGGTACGCGGCTGGTCGGAGAGTTCCTGAACTTGGCGCGATCCCAAGGCGCGCAGTCGGTTTACCTGGAGGTTCGCGAGTCGAACCAAGCCGCGCGATTGTTATATAAAAAATGGGCATTCGTCGAGAGCGGTCGCCGCAAAGATTACTACCGCGATCCTGAGGAAGACGCTGTGCTTTACCGTCTGGATTTCTCGTAACTTGCACCAAAGACAGTGCAAAACGTCGATTCTGGCTCTGGCGATGCCGTTATGAAAATGAGGTTAAATTTGCATTGAAGCGGTTTAGGACGTGTGGTAGGTTTGAATTCTAAACCCGGTTAGGAGGTCTGCTGGATGCTCAATTCTAGAGACCAGCTCCTCGCTAGTCACGATGAATTCCGCAAACTAGCCCAGGAGCACACGACGTACTCACAACGGCTCGATTCCCTCACGCAGAAGCGCTATCTCACAGAAGACGAAAAACTGGAAGAAGTGCGGTTGAAGAAGCTGAAGCTCCGTCTGAAAGACCAGATGGAACTGATCGAGCGAGAGTACCGGACAACGATACACCAGCACCAGGTAGCATAATTTTTCTGACGAACCTGGCACGGCATAGCCGTTCTGGGAATCACACGCTCTACAACAAGGCGCTCCTAAGCGCCTTTTTTATTTATATTTAACAATTGTCGATGGAGCCGAAGCTTTCGCTCTGCTCTATAATCGCAATATCTTTCCATGGTCCCCGACGGCTACTATTACGCATTGCCTTTGGTCGTGGCTGCCCTCTTGTTAGGCTGGCTGGCAGGAGTGGTGTGGGCAATTCCGGCGCTGCTGCTGGCGGCATTCTTTCTTTGGTTTTTCCGCGACCCGGAGCGGGTGATCCCAGACACGACGGGAGCCATTGTCTCGCCCGGTGATGGCAAAGTCACCGATGTCTCTCCTTTCACCGAAAATGGCGTCCGGCGCATCCGGATCAGTATCTTTCTCAACGTATTTAACGTGCACGTGAACCGGTCGCCGATTGCCGGAGTGATTCGCGACGTCCGCTACCAGAAAGGCAAGTTCGTGAACGCCATGAACGCCGCCTCGGCAGACCAGAACGAACAGAACGTAGTCACCGTCGAAGGCGAAGGGCACACGGTGATCTTTAAGCAGATTGCCGGGCTGTTGGCTCGAAGGATTGTGTTCAACAAAAAAGTGGGGGACCGAGTGGCCCGCGGAGAACGCGTCGGCTTGATCAAGTTCGGCTCCCGCGTGGATGTGTTGCTCGACGCTGCTGCGACTCCGCAGATTAAAGTAGGAGATCACGTGAAGGGCGGAAGCACCGTCCTGGCGTTGGTCGCGACGCCACAACTGGCGGCCTCAGGTCGAGAGCAATCGCATCAAGGAGCACGGTAATGGAACCTGAAGTTCCGGAGATCCCCAAAAGGCGCAAGGAAGATCAGACTCCGAGAAGGCTGCGTAAAGGTTTGTACATCCTGCCTTCGCTATTCACGACCGCCAACATCGCGGCGGGATATTACGCCATCTTGCAGGTGACCCACGCCACGGTGACCGAGCCCTGGCACTTCGATAACGCTGCCAAGGCGATCGGATTTGCGGTCTTGTTCGATGGCCTCGACGGACGCATTGCGCGCCTGACCAAAACCAGCAGCGATTTCGGGAAAGAATTGGACTCTCTGGCAGATGTGATTACGTTCGGAGTTGCTCCCGCCATGCTGGGATGGATGTGGGGCTTCCGCATGTTGCGGGCGTTCTCGACGGCGGAGATTGCGAGCCGGGTGGTGCAACTGGGAGCGATTGCCAGCTTTCTTTTTCTGATGGCTGGAGCCAGCCGGTTGGCGAGGTTCAACATCACCAGCAATCCACAGCCGTCGAACCCGGGGCCTCCGGGCAAGAAGTACTTCGTGGGTATGCCGATTCCGGCAGGTGCGGGTGTGATCGCCGCTGTAGTGCATTTTTCCCGGGGCGAGCCGCTTGAATCCTGGTACACGTCGATTGTCTGGATGCTGCTGATGATGACGGTTGGTTATCTGATGGTGAGCACGTGGCGCTTCTACAGTTTCAAAGACATTGATTTCCGTGCCCGCCAGCCGTTCCAACTCATCGTCCTGTTTGGCGGGCTGTTTGCCGCGATCTGGTATTTCTCGGAATGGGTGCTGTTTGGGATTGCTGTGCTTTATATGGCGTCGGGAGTACTTTGGCGCCTGCAGTGGATTTTCCGAAGGAAGGGTAGCCCGCCGCCTCCGGCTTATAAGGAAGCATCGCAAACTTCATGAAGGCCAATATAAAACCGTCTGCTGCGAACGAAGTGCAGCGCGCTGGAAATTTCTATCGCCTGGCCATTGTGGGCGCAGGTTCGCTCAAAGGGAAGGAAATTGCGGAGGTCCTCGGCGACCGCAACTTCCCCTCGATCGACGTCAAACTGCTGGACGACGACGATGCTCTCGGCCAACTGGAAACGTTAGGCGATGAAGTGACCTTCATCCAGAACGTGCGCTCGGAGCAGTTCGAGAACATCGATTTCACCTTTTTCGCCTCTGACCAGGATTGCACGCGGAAGAACTGGAAGACCGCTCGCAAAGCGGGCAGCGCGCTGGTCGACCTTTCGTACGCTTTGGAAGATGAACCGGATGCTGTGGTGCGTTCTCCGTGGGTGGAGCGCCAACTGGGGCAAACGATTCGTCCCGAGTTGCAGCCTGGGCCATCGGTTGTCGCGCATCCTGCGGCGGTCGTGCTGGCGCTGCTTTTACTGCGGGCGCAGAAGGTGGGCAAGATCAGGCACGCAGTTGCCAACGTGTTCGAACCGGTTTCGGAGCATGGGCAAAAAGGAATGGACGAGTTGCACGAGCAGACCGTGAATCTGCTCTCGTTCCAGCAGTTACCGAAGAACGTTTTCGATACGCAGGTGGCCTTCAACATGGTTGCGCGTTACGGAGAACATTCCGCTCCGGCTCTGTCGACGGTGCAGGATCGCATACTCAGGCACTATCGTGCGATCGCGGGAAGCGATGCTACCTTGCCGTCGGTGTTGCTGGTGCAGGCGCCGATCTTCCATGGACATGCGTTCTCGTTGCATGTCGAACTGCAGCAAGCTGTTGATATTGCGAATGTCTTTGAGGCGTTGGCGGGAGAGCACGTTACGGTGACTCACGGTGCCGATGATTCTCCCAGCAATGTGAACGCGGCGGGGCAGGCCGACATCCTAGTCTCGGCCGTTCCCGATGCGAATGACAGCAATAGTTTCTGGTTATGGGCGGCCTCTGACAATCTGCGCATTGCAGCTTCGACCGCCGTGGAATGCGCGGAAACCATGGCGGCGACGCGTCCCAAAGGCAAAATTCAATGAAGAGGTGGGCGTGGCTGACGCTGTTGCTGGTCAGCACGGGCTGCGGTTATCACACTGCCGGCCGCGGGGTTACCCTTCCTGATAACGTCAAGACGATTGCCGTCCCCGGCTTCGTCAACGATACTCGGACTTATAAGATTGAACAGAGGTTAACTGCAGCGGTGGTGCGCGAGATGGTGACGCGCACGCATTACCATATCCTGAATGAGACGGACACCGGCGCAGACGCCACTCTGCGAGGAGAGGTGCTTTCGAGCAGCGCCTCGCCGCTGACTTACGATTCGCAGACGGGCCGCGCGGCCAGCGTACTGGTTACCGTGAGCATGAAGGTTTCTCTTACCGACAAATCGGGCAAGGTTCTGTATCGGAATCCAGCTTATCTTTTCCGCGAGCAATACCAGGTCTCGCGTGAGGTGACCAGCTTCTTTGAGGAAGACTCACCGGCGCTCGAGCGGTTGTCGCAGGATTTCGCGCGCACTTTGGTGTCGAACATTCTGGAGGGCTTCTGATGCGGGCGTTCGCGCAGGCCGACCGGTTTGTCTCCGAAGTGCAGAACCGGAAGTTGCGTCCCGCATATGTGTTCGTGGGAGATGAGGTGTTCTTCCGCAAACGCTGCCGCGAAGCTATCATCGAACATCTTGTTCCAGCTGACCTGCGGGATTTCAGTCTGTTCGAATTCGATCTCGCGGAAACCGATCTCAGCGAAATCCTAGACCGCGCACGGACGCCTTCCCTGATGGCCCCATTCCAGGTTTTTTTCGTGCGCGGGGTGAAGAACCTGTTTGGCCGGGGATCGAATGACGAGAAGCTCGCGGCCATCGAGGCTTATTGCAAAGATCCGAATCCTGATGCTGTGCTGATTTTTGTCGCCGACCACATCAGCATTCCCGCCGATGCCCGCCGCATGGACATGACGGATAAAGACCGTTATGAGCGCATCCGCGAGACTCTTGGGGAGTATTGCGCGATCGTCGAACTGGCGCGAGTGGAAGAGGGCGAAGCGGTGCGTTGGATCGGCGAATACGGCGCGACCCGCGATGTAAAGATCGATCCCGACGCCGCACGCGAATTGGTGGATGCTCTCGGCGGCGACATGATGATGGTGTCGAACGAGCTCGAGAAGTTGATTCTCTATGTCGGCGAGAAGAAGCGCATCACGCTGGGCGATGTCGAGACCATGGTGCTGGCTGCCAAGCAGAGATCGCTCTATGAACTGACCGACGCGATTTCTTCGAAGGACCGGGTGCGCGCGCTCGAAATGCTGGATGCGATGCTGAGCACGGGCGATGGAGATGAAGCTGCGATCGGACATCTCTATATGCTAGCCAAGACCTTCCGGCAGATGCTGGTGATTCTGGAACGTAACGTCCGCGATCAACGCATGCTGTGGGCAGCGCTCTGGCAAGGCTTTCGCGTGCCTCCGTTTGCCGCGGATGACATCATCAAGCAAGCGCGCCGCTACAAGTCGAAGCGCGAGCTGACGCGGGCGATCAGGCTGGTGGCGAAGACCGACCTTGCCTTGCGCTCGAATCCTCCGACGAAACGGCTGGTGCTGGAGAAACTAGTTCTCGATCTAACGGCCGAGCCGAAAGAAGATGTGCCGGGCTGGGAGCAGGAAGAGCTGCCGGTTTGAGAGGAAGCTTTTAGCTCTAAGCCTTTAGCACTTAGCTTGAACAAATTGCTAACATCCCGGCCCCGAATATTCGTTGCCGCAGTTGTGACTGCGTTTCTGCTTGTCCTAAGCATCCGAAGACGGTTTCTTTTTACACCGACAACTAAAGTCTGGCTGCTGCCCATGGTTTTCATGTTGCATGGATGGCCCCTAGCGGTGGCGAATGCGGTGTTCTACGCGTATTTGTGCTGGCTGGGGTTGCAATTTGCTCGTGCAACCCGAGGAGAAGAGCGCCTGTTTATTGTTGGGTGGTTCGTCGGGCTTTTGATCTGGCCTATCAAGATGCTCTGGCCACGGTCGGCAACGGCAGTTGGCTACGTTAGTACGATCGGATTGCTGGCGGCTTTGATCGCAGCATCGAAACTGTTGATCCGCCCTACGAACGGGGATGTCTTCCTGGAAAGAAAAGGCGGTCTCTAGGGTGCAACGTCATTCATTTGACGTTTCAGCTTATCTTACGCGAATCGCCTATTCAGGCAGCCAAGAGGCGTCGGTCGAAACCCTTCGCTTGCTTCATCGCGCACATTTGCTCACCGTTCCGTTTGAAAATCTGGATATCGGACTCAAGCGTGAGATTCCTTGCGACGAGAACGCCGCGATCCGCAAGATTGTGGAGCGCAAGCGCGGCGGATTCTGCTATGAGATGAACGGAGCGTTCGCGGCCCTGCTGCGGGGACTGGGATTCCAAGTCACACTCCTGTCCGCCCGCGTTGCTCGCGAGGATGGCGGTGAAGGACCAGAGTTCGATCACCTCACCTTACGAGTTGACTTGGACGAGCCTTGGCTGGCCGATGTCGGCTTCGGCGAATCGTTTCTGGATCCTTTGCGCCTGAAAGTCGATATTGAGCAAGAGCAGGACAGCAAGGTTTTCCGTCTGGTGGAGGAAGGCGAACGGATTCAGTTGCAAATGCGCAAACCGGGAGAAGCATGGAAGAACCAATATTCGTTTACCCAGACGCCGCGGCGATTGGAAGACTTCGCGTCGATGTGCCGCTACCATCAGACTTCTCCGGAATCGCACTTCACGCGGAATAGAATCTGCACGCGAGCGACCGAGGATGGCCGTGTCACCCTCGCGGACTACAAGCTGATTGTGACTCGCAACGGAAAGCGCGAAGAAAGCATGTTGGGGTCGGAAGCAGAGTGGCGAGAGGCTTTGAATCGGCGCTTCGGGGTTGTGCTTTAGCGGGGACCAACGTGGCCCGCGGGACGCCGGCGCTACTAATAAAGGCAGGCTCAAGACCTGCCCTTTCTGAAAGCTGATGGCTGACAGCCTACTTCATCGCCGTCAGGCGCTTGCTCAGGCGGGCTTTGTAGCGCGAGGCGGTGTTCTCGTGGATTACGCCCTTCTGGATTGCCTTGTCGAGCGCAGAGACGGTGAGCCGGAAGCTCTTCTCGGCGGCCGGCTTGTCGGCCTTGGTTAGGCTTTCGCGGAATTCGCGCAGCGTGCTGCGCAGGCGCGAACGGTTGGCCTTGTTGCGGGCGGTGCGCTTCTCGGTCTGACGGGCGCGTTTCAGCGCCGAAAAATGATTCGCCATGTCTGGACTATTACCTTCGTTTCTCTAGATAGATGTTCCGGTGGGTACCGAATACGTTATTTTACGGGAGTAACTCACGGCAGGTCAAATACATGGCGGACGCCCTCGAGCGGCTGAAAATCCTGGTCGATTCTTCGACCCCCATCGTGGTGCTCGAAACCGTGGAAGAGATGCGGGCCGTCCGCATGGTGCGGGCCGCGTGTTCGGCGCTGAATCTGGCCACTTTCGAGTGGAGCATTGCCAGCGGACTGGTGCGATCCGGTAGCGATGTGGGCTCTCTTGTCCCCGATTCTCATCTCAGCACGCCTCAGGACCCAACTGATTCGCAGGCGATCTATAACAGCCGTGAACCGGCGCAGATGCTGGGAAACCTGGAGTCGATTTCGCTCGAAGCCGCCTTTATTCTCAAGGACTTCCACCGGCATATGGACGATCCGGTTGTGGTTCGCCGCCTGCGCGATGTGGGCCAGAAATTCTCACGAAATCGCCGGACGGTCATCATCACCGCGCCTTCGATTACGATTCCGCCTGAACTGGGTAGCCTGGTCGAGTTCCTCGAGTTGCCGTTGCCGGATAAAGCTCGGCTGCGCCAGATCATCGACGAAATGATTGTGCGGGTGGGTAAGACGCATACGCTGAAACGAACGCTGGATGGACCCGGACTCGATGCTCTCGCCGGCAACCTGCGTGGTCTCACGGAAGAAGAGGCGGAGCGTGCCGTCTCCCAGGCACTGGTCACGCGCTACGGGGTGACGCCAGAGATTGTGACGGACGTGCTCCAGGCGAAGAAAGACATGCTCAAGCGCTCAGAGATGCTGGATTTCATCGAGGTCTCGGATACGTTGGCCGGCGTCGGCGGATTCGAGAACTTGAAGCGCTGGTTGAAGCAGCGGCAGGGAACCTGGGAAGACGCGGCCCGCGAGTACGGGCTGGAGCCTCCGCGAGGCGTCATCATTCTGGGAGTTCAGGGATGCGGCAAGAGCATGTGCGCCCGCGCGATCGCCGGGGAATGGAAGCATTCCACTGGTGAAGTTCGATACCGCGGCCATCTACGATAAGTACATCGGAGAAACTGAGAAACGTATTCAGAAGGTCTTTCAAGTGGCAGAAGAATTGGCTCCCTGCGTGTTGTGGATCGATGAGCTGGAGAAAGTCTTCGCGGGAAGTGGAGCGGATTCGGCCTCAGTCGACGCCGGCGTCTCGTCGCGCTTGTTGGCTTCGTTCTTGTCCTGGATGCAGGATCGTAAGGCTGCAGTATTCGTTGCAGCCACGTGCAATAACGTTACGGCATTGCCGCCGGAATTGATCCGAAAAGGTCGATTCGACGAACTGTTCTTCGTAGACCTGCCGAACCAGTCTGAGCGCAAGCAGATTTTCTCGATCCAGTTGGCCCGGCGGAGGCGGAATCCGGCGGATTTCAATCTCGAGCAGGTTGCAGCCGTTGCGCGCGGATACTCTGGCGCCGAGATTGATGCGGCGGTGCAAACTGCGATGTACGCTGCGTACTCAAACAAGCAGCCTTTGAGCACGCAAGGCCTCATCGACGCGTTGAAGTCAACAGTCCCGCTCTCCACCACCCGGGCGGAAGAGATTCAGCAGTTGCGCGAGTGGGCACAGAACCGATCGGTGCCAGCCTCGGTGCCGGACGCAAAGGGTGAAGGCGCTTAGGCGGCGGATTTCCGCGGATAACTTCCGGTGATCTTGCGAACGAAGCCGTGCATGCGATGAACCGTTCCTGTCTCCGGCAAAAACATAAAGGGACACTCGCCGGGCACGACATCGATCCCTTGCTCCTGACAAAACTGAATCGCCTGAGAACTGATGGCACGTTTGCCATGGGATCGGTACATCCATACGCTCTTGATACCGGCTTCCGCGCAATCGTGCACCACGGCTTCGGTCACTTTGGGGGAAGTCATCAGCAATGCGGCTTCGAGCGGAGGCTGCACGTCCTGCAAGCGAGCGAAACAGCGTCGTGCATGGAGTTCCTGGGCCTGAGGATTAATGGGAACCATGTCGTACCCATGGCGGCAGAATTCTTCAAAGAGTTTGGCGCTGAAGTCTGAGGGATTGCGCGAGGTTCCGACCATGGCAATCCGCTTGTGGGCGAGAAAGTCCAGTATGGTTCTGAGAGACGTCTTCATGGCAACTCCTTGCTTGCAGCCGACTACTCAGTACTTTCCCCTCGTGCGGGCGAAGCCTCTGTGATGCGTGGCACATAACCATGTTTGTCGGCGTCCGGGACGATGAAAATTCCCGTAAAACCCCCTGCCATTGACTCCCATCTAAGGCCGGGGTAGGCTTACGTCAATGGTTGTTGCTTGCACCTCGGTGACGAGCATTCCGGCTGGTTCCATCTCCAGACAGAAGAATGGTTTGCGCTCCGGCGGCGTTCATTCCGGGGCAACGAGTGTTTATGGCTCGACAGCCGAGGCGGCTGTCCCACACGTGCTTCGAAAATTTGAATGAAGAAAAGCATCGAACTTAGCCCCAACATCGAGACCTTGTTTGGCACGCGCGACGAAAACCTGCACGTGCTCGAAGATGGCCTGAATGTCGCCATCGATCTGCGATCGGATTCCATTGAACTCGACGGCGCCGCGCGCGATGTGGCACGCGCCGAGCAGGTCTTCACCGATTATGAACAGCTGCAACGCGCGGGTCACGTCTTCAACAACGGCGACCTGAACACGATGCTGCGGGTGCTGATCACCGATCCCAAGACTACCTTGAAGGGGTTGGCGGAAGCTGGGAAGCAGCGCGGCTTCGGACGGCGCACGGTGCAGCCGAAGAGCGTCAACCAGCGTCGTTATCTCGAAGCCATCGAGAATCACGACATGGTGTTCGGCATCGGCCCGGCGGGTACGGGAAAAACTTATCTCGCGGTGGCGATGGCGATCTCTGCGCTGCTGGCGAAGCGCGTCAACCGCATCATTCTGGCGCGCCCGGCGGTGGAGGCGGGAGAGCGGCTGGGCTTTTTGCCCGGAACCTTGCAGGACAAGATTGATCCCTACCTGCGCCCGCTTTACGACGCACTGTACGACATGGTCGATCCCGAAAAGGTCGACCGCTATCTGGAGAAGAACGTCATCGAGATCGCCCCCATTGCTTTTATGCGCGGGCGCACCTTGAACGATTCCTTTGTGATTCTCGACGAGGCCCAGAACACGACCTCGGAACAGATGAAGATGTTTGTTACTCGCCTGGGATTTAACTCCAAGGCAGTGATCACAGGGGATGTGACGCAGATTGACTTGCCGAATGCGCGGCGTAGTGGGTTGCTCGAGGCAGTGGATATCCTGAAGAGTGTTCAGGGCCTCACCTTCGTCTACTTTGACGAGGCGGATGTTGTCCGCCATCACCTCGTCCAGCGCATCATCCGCGCCTATGACGAGCACAAGAACCGCGTGGCGGATTCGCAACTTTCTCTATTGGAGTCGAAGGGCGGGGTTAATGGAAAGACGGCCAGCGCTTCTGCGCGCTCCGAGAAGGCTGAGGCCGCGGATTCCAACGAATAAAGCGGGTGGAATTGCACGCGAGGGCGCCACGAATGGGCCCTCCTCTCTATTTTGGAGACGGCGAGAGCGAACGTGGTAATTCTCCGCAAACGCGTCTCGGGCCTCAGCGAGGCGATGCTGTCACGTTTCGTGACGCGGGCCAGTCGCGCGGTCCGGCTGCGGGGCACGGTGAATGTGCTGGTAACCACCAGCCAGGAGTTGCGGGCGCTAAACCGCCGTTTTCGCAAGAAAGACAAAACCACCGACGTGCTATCGTTTCCCCCGATGTTTGAGCAGGGTTTTGCAGGGGATATTGCCATCTCCGCTGATATAGCCGCGCGCAACGCTAAGCAACTCGGGCACACTGCTGCCGCGGAGGTTAAGATTCTCGTCCTTCACGGGGCGCTGCACCTGGCGGGATATGATCACGAGAGCGATAAGGGTGAAATGGCGCGGGTGGAGCGGCGTTTACGGAAGACTCTAGCCTTGCCATTAGGACTCATTGAGCGAAATGTGCCGAGCAAAGCTTCGAAAGACGGCCGAGGGCGTGGACGATGAACTATGCCATCGCACTGGCGCTGGTCCTGCTGCTGGGGTTGCTGACACTAGTGTCGTATGTCGAGCGCCTTTACACAGAAGTCGGTAAATTCCTTTCGCGCGAGTTTCAGGACAACATCGACGCTTTTGAACAAAACGTTGAGCCCCGTCTGGGAATGGGCCGCTCGCGAGCCGCGCTGTCAATGGCAGTTTTGACCCAACTGACCACCGCCTCGATCGCGATGCTGGTCGGGTTTACGGTTTTCCGCGATCGCGCATGGAGCTTTCACGAAATCCTGCAAGCTACGCTGGCGCTGGTTCTGATCGTGATTGTCTTCAATCGATTCTTGCCCTTCGTTTTTTTCTCACGCACCAAGGGGGAATGGCTTGCGAGTTGGGCATTGCTTTTGAAGATTCTGATCTACCTGGTCTTGCCCGTGACGCTGGTTTTGGGTTTTCTGCAATCGGTGGCGGCGCTAACAAAAGAGCACGCAGAAGAACAACCGGAAACCCAGGCCGAAGCGGTGGACGCGCTCATCGAGGCCGGGCAGGAAGAAGGAATCCTCGATGAGAGCAACCGGGAACTGATCCAGTCGGTGGTGGAGTTTGGTGAGAAAACGGTTCGCGAAGCGATGAAGCCGCGGCCGGAGATTGTGGCAGTGCCGACGAAGACGACGGTGGAGCAGTTCGTCGAGTTGCTGAGGAACAGGCCATTTTCGCGGGTTCCCGTGTATGAGGGAACCATCCACAACATCAAAGGGATCGTGTACGCGCAAGATATTCTGCAAGTTCCTGATACGGAAGCTGCTAAGCGGACCGTCGACAGCATCATGCGTAAGGACGTTTACTTCGTCCCCGAAAGCAAGCTCAGCAGTGATCTGTTGCGCGAGATGCAGAAGAATAACGTCCGCATGGCAGTGGTCGTCGATGAGTACGGAGGGGTCGCCGGGTTAGTCACCATCGAAGACCTGGTCGAAGAAATCGTCGGAGAGATTCGCGACGAGCACGAGAAAGCGGAAGTGGTGCGGGAGAACGATCACAGCTATATCGTCCCTGGAAACATGGATGTGGATCGGCTCGACGAATTGTTCGGAATTCGACCGGAAGGCAAGGAGTCCGCGACCGTTGCCGGATTGGTAAGCGAACTGGCCGGGCGGATTCCGCGAAAAGGCGAGGTAGTCGAGGACGATGGCTTGCGCTTTGAAGTGCTCGATTCAACGGAACGCCGGGTCGAGCGGGTGCGTATCTCTCTTGAACAGCCGCGACAGATGAAACTGATATAGTTTGGACGCGGCATCTTATGTCTTTTCACTCCGGTTTCGTATGCATTCTCGGGCGGCCCAATGCGGGTAAGTCGACGCTGCTCAATGCGCTTGTCGGCGAGAAACTCGCCATAATCAGTCCCAAGCCGCAGACCACGCGCAACCGGATTCTCGGCATCCTCAATCTTCCGAAACAGAAGGGGCGGGTTGGTGGGCAAGTCATTCTTATTGACACCCCCGGTGTTCACAAACCTGACAGCTCTTTGGGACGAAAGATGATGCAGGAGGTGCGCGAGGCGCTCGAGGGATGCGATCTGGTGCTTCTGATCGTCGACGCTACCAAGCAGTTCGAAAGCAAAGACCAGTTCGTTGTTGATATGGCGCGCAAGGCTGGCATCCCCGTATTCCTTCTGCTCAACAAAATCGATCTGCTGCGCGGTGGCAAGGAAAAGCTGTTGCCGATGATCGAGAACTACCGGCACCTTCACAACTTCAAAGAAGTAATTCCACTCTCTGCCCGTAAGCGCGAAGGGTTCGAGATACTGCTGCAGGAAGTCGTCAAGGGTTTGCCAGAGGGACCTCACTATTTCCCAGCCGATCAGATCACCGATCAGCCCGTACGCTTTATGGTGGCAGAGATCATTCGTGAACAAGTGATGCTCGGCACCAGCGAGGAAGTTCCGTACTCGACCACCGTGGTAATCGAGCAGTTTGAGGAAGGACCTAAATTAGCTCGCATCAGCGCTCTAATTTATTGTGAGCGCGAGGGGCAGAAGGCCATCCTGATTGGCAAGGGCGGGCAGATGCTGAAGAAGATCGGCACCGCGGCCCGGCTCCAGATTGAGAAGATGCTAGAGACGAAAGTCTTCCTGGAGTTACTCGTGAAGGTAAAGCAGGATTGGCGTGAATCGCACGATTTTGTCGAAGAATTAGACTGGAGACGTCAACTGGAAAGTCTTGCCGGTGGGGGTAAGAGCTAAACTTTATGCCCGTTGTAGCGTGATGGGAATCTTTATACAATCCTCTGGCATCTCACTAGGGCGTGACCATGTCGAGTAATTGCGGGCCGGATGCGAACTTTGAAGCGGATAAGTTGATCTTGAAGTTGAAAGTCACTTTGGCTGCTCACACGGAGGCGGTTGATTCCGTGGTGCAGGGCATCATGGAAATCGTTCGCAACATGCAATGCATTACCGGTCGAGAAGATGCCATCGAATTGGCCCTCGCTGAAGCTCTCGCCAACGCTGTAGTGCATGGCGCCAAAGCCGATCCTTCGAAAGTTATTGAATGTGACGTCGCTTGCGACGAGGAACGTGGAATGCTGATAGTCGTGCGCGATCCCGGAAATGGATTCGATCCGAAGAATATTCCCAATCCCATCAAGGGGGAGAACATCTTCTCGAATCACGGTCGCGGAATTTATCTGATCAACCAGCTCATGGATGAAGTGAAGTTTGCCCGGAACGGCACAGAAATCCACATGATCAAACGCTAGCCGTCGCTATTCCTTCACGGCGATTCCCAGAGTCTTCATCTTTCGGTAGAGATGGCTTCGCTCGAGGCCCAGAACTTCGGCTGTCCGGCTGACGTTGCCGTGATTTTCGTCAAGCTTCTTGAGGATGTAATCGCGCTCGTAAGCAGCGCGCGCCTGGTGCAGCGTGGAGAATTCGGCGCCGCTTCCGCGGCGGCCACCGTCGCGATGCAGTAGCGGAGGAAGGTGCTTGGGGTCGAAGCGGGTGGTGGTGGGATTCATGATGACAATCCGCTCAATCACGTTCCGCAGTTCTCGAACGTTGCCGGGCCACGCGTACCGCATGAGAATTTCGACCGCATCATCGGTGATCTCTCGCGCCCGGCGTCCGTAGGCTGCGGAGAACTCCTTCAAGAAATGTCGCGCTAGCAACACCACGTCTTCTTTACGCTCCCGTAAGGGCGGCACGGAAAAGGGAATCACGTTAAGGCGGTAGAAAAGATCTTCGCGAAAGTTGCCGCGCGAAATTTCCTCTTCTAAATCTTTGTTGGTCGACGCGATAACACGCGCATCGACAGTGATCGGCTCGTCGCTGCCGACTGGGGCGAAGCGTTGCTCGTCGAGAGTGCGCAATACTTTCGATTGCGTCTTCAAACTCATGTCGCCGACTTCGTCGAGAAACAAAGTTCCGCCATTCGCCTTTTGGAACTTGCCTTCTTTGTCGGCAGTGGCGCCCGGGAAAGATCCCTTCTCGTGGCCGAAGAGTTCGCTTTCGATGAGATCCTCCGGGATAGCAGCACAATTTACTTCAACAAATGTTTCATCCTTGCGCTGACTCTGTGCATGGATGGCGTGGGCCACTAACTCTTTTCCGGTGCCGGACTCTCCGTAAATCAGCACGCGTCCATTGGTGGGGGCCATCACCTGGATTTGCTGGCGCAATGCTTTCATCGGGATGCTTTCGCCCACGATCACGCTGCGCGGCGTCAGTTGCTTTTTGAGATCGCGATTCTCTTCGCGCAATCGCTTGGCGTCGATCGCGTGTTTCACCAGAATCAAGGTCTTGTCGAGCGAAAGCGGTTTTTCCAGGAAATCATAGGCGCCGAGTTTGGTCGCGCGCACGGCAGTTTCGATAGTGCCGTGCCCAGAGATCATGATGACTTCGGGAGCGTTATCGAGCTCGCGAATCTTCACCAGAGCTTCCAACCCGTCCATGCCAGGCAGCCATACATCGAGCAACACGACATCAAAAGCGCGTTTGTTGAGGAGATCAAGGCCGGCCTCTGCGCTTTCGGCCACAGCGGACTTGTAGCCTTCGTCCTCAAGAACGCCCTTCAGCGACTGGCGAATGCCGGACTCGTCATCGACTACAAGAATATTAGGCATGCTGGCTGACAACCGCCGTTCCTACGCTTTCTGTTGCCACCGGGAGTTCCACCACAAAGCGCGCTCCTACCGGCTGATTTTCCTCCACGCGAATTGAGCCACGGTGATCTTCGATGATGCGGCTGACGATGGCCAGCCCGAGTCCGGTGCCGCGCTTCTTGGTCGAAAAGTAAGGCAGAAACAAGCGTTCTTTCAACTCTTGCGTAACGCCGTGACCGGTGTCGGACACCGTGATCTCCACTGCGTCGCGGCTGGCCACTAACGCGGTAACGATGCTGATCTCCCGTACCATCGACGACTGCACGGCTTCGGCCGCGTTGTCGACCAGGTTGGCTAAGGCGCGCTTTATCGCGTCGGGATCGGCCATCACTCGAGGCAAGCCATCGCCCAGCGAAGTCTGCACCCGCACGTTGTCGAGCCGGCCGTCGAACATGGCGAGGGTGTTTTCAATAATCGCGTTAATGTCGGCGGGTTGAGGCTTGGACGCGGGGAAGCGAGCCAGTGTCGAGAACTCGTCCACCAGCGTGCGCACGGTTTCGACTGCACCGGAGATGGTCTCGGCGCAGCTGTTGATGATCTGCACCGAAGCGGCGTCGACTTGCTTGCCTCGCTCCAGGTGGCGGCGGATGCGCTCCGCGGAAAGTGCGATGGGAGTCAGCGGGTTCTTGATCTCGTGAGCCACCCGGCGCGCCACTTCGCGCCATGCCGCTTGCTTTTGTGCCTTCAACAGATCTGACAGATCTTCGAAGACGAGCACATAACCCAGTCTCTGGTGCTCGTGTTGAAGCGTAGCCACGGTGACGGCGGCGTTAATTTTCTCTCCGGGCAATACTAGTTCCAACTGCGTCGTGGTGGTCCCCATGCGGTCGGCTCGGCGCAGAAGAGGCTCGAGATCTTCGACTACTTCGCGGGGGAACAAGTCCGGCAGCGCGGCGCCAATCAGTAATGCAGGCTTGCCGGAATCTCCACCTACCGGGTGAAACATACGCAGCAGCGCGTGGTTGACGTGGGTGACGCGGCGAGCGGCATCGAGGGAGATCACACCCGTCGGAATGCTTTCGAGAATGGTCTCGATATGGCGGCGGCGCTGCTCCAGAGCTTCGTTCGCAAGACGTACTTCGCGGCTTGAAGTTTCGATTTGACGGCGGCTTCCTTCCAGTTCTTCGGCCATGCGGTTGAAGGAGCGGACCAGGTCCCCGATTTCGTCGGCAGCACGAACTTCCACGCGATAGTCCAGTCGGCCGCGCGAAATTTCTTGCATGGCCTCGGCCAGCGCGGCAACCGGGCGTGTCACCAATTTCGACAAAAACAAGGCCAGCCAAGTGGTCGCAAACAGCACCAGCACCGTCAGAAGCAGCAGGTAGCCCATGTACGTGCGGCGCAGCAGTTTCCGGCTGGCGGCGAGTTCAAGATAGCGTTGCTGGCTGGTCTCGATCTGTTTCACGGTTTCCGAGAATTTCTGGGGCAGAGGCATGGCTACGAGAATCATGCCGTGGTCACCCACTGGAGCTGTGCCCAAAATGTATTCCGTTTTATCCCAGGTGAAGTGGGCCGGCAGATTTGCCAGAAGCGGTTGATGTGGGAGCTTCGCGCGTAACAGAGGCCATGGAGCAGGAGCGCCAAAACTGGCCTCTGCATTTCCATCTTCGATAGCGAACGCAAAGCCGCCTTCCAGTGTCGGCTCATGCCGGCGGAATACGTTTACGACAGAAGAGAAACTGTGTCCCGCGAATGCTCGCTCCGTTTCCGGAGATGACGCGATGACAAACGCCTCGGCGCTGGCGTTCTGCGAGGCGTAGTTCGAAATCATCGATGCCATAGCCGCCGTATCCTGGCGCACAGCTTCCACCGGTTGAGAAAACCACTTGTCGATCGAGCGGTTCATCAGACCGTAGGCAAACCAGAACATCATGATGACGGGCAGGAACGACAACAGCAATCCCGCCACTACCAGGCGCGTGCGCAGTTTCGAACCCAGAACGCCGAGGCGCCGTTCCGCGAAGAGTTTCAGTAGATTGCGCGCCAGCACGAACGTTAACGCCACAAACAACAAGAAGATGACTGCGGAAAGGGCTGCGAAGAAGATGAGTTGCTGATTGCTGTCGGGCGTCAGAGTCAGATTGAACGAGGTTTGCCAGAGGATAACGGCAAAAAGCACCAGCACTCCGGCAGTCAGCGAAAAGATAACGCGCCGACGGCGGCCTGAGTTGTCTTCCGGTCGAATTGGATTCGAAGCCGACATCCCTCGATCGTTCCTCTTGCCGAGCCTCGGAAAAATGCAGGTTCGGCGCGCCCCTAGTCATTATAAGCCGGACCCCTCACTCGACTGCGAGTTCGCAGATCCCGCACGTGAACAGTTTGGTCCTCTTACTTCCGGTCATGTCCCACAGCAACTTGGAGAAGGCTTAGGCTCACAAAATTTCGTGTTGGCGTGTGGTTGCGAGCGATCTCGCAAAGTCAGGGTAACGGAGCGAAGCGGTACAGGTACCAAAGTTACTGGTGTCATATTCCATCTGCGTTGACAATTTATGTCAACGCGATAGGCTGCAATTCTCCCCTATTAAAAGCAGCGACTTCGCGCGAGCAAGAAGTCATAGCTATCTCTCTGCCGCTCAGATAGGAGATCGAGGCATGTCTCAACGGCTGGGTGATCTTCTCGTCAAAGAGAAGGTCATTACCCCAGAGCAGTTGCAACAGGCGACCAAGGTCCAGAAGGAGACGAACTGTCGCCTGGGATCGGCATTGGTCAAGTTGGGCTTCCTCAGCGATGAGGACGTCACTAACTTCCTTTCCCGGCAGTATGGCGTTCCCGCGATTAATCTCTCTTACTTCGAAATCGATCCCTCCGTCGTCAAGTTGATTCCGTTTGAAACCGCGAAGAGATACCAGATCCTGCCGCTGAGCCGCGTGGGCGCGTCGCTCACGATCGCCATGGTCGATCCCACCAACGTCTTCGCCATGGACGATATCAAGTTCATGACCGGTTTCAATATCGAACCGGTGGTGGCGTCAGAGAGTTCGATCATCTCGGGGATAGAGAAAGCCTACGGAAGCAGCCAGGAGGAAGATCTTGAGCAGGTAATGCAGTCGATGACGGATATGGGCGAAGCCGACGTCGAACTGCAATCGGAAGAGCAGGAGATGGACTTGGCCGACCTGGAAAAGGCGGCCGACGAAGCTCCCATTGTGAAGTTGGTGAACCTGGTACTCACTGACGCGGTGAAGCGCGGGGCCAGCGACATTCACATGGAGCCCTACGAAAAAGAATTCCGCGTGCGCTTCCGTATTGACGGTGTGCTGCAGTCGATCATGTCTCCGCCACTGAAGTTGAAAGATGCCATCACTTCGCGCGTGAAGATCATGTCGAAGCTCGACATCAGCGAAAAGCGGCTTCCGCAGGACGGCCGCATCATGCTGAAGATGCAGATCGGCGGAAAGAAGAAGCAGCTCGACTTCCGCGTCAGCACACTGCCAACGCTGTGGGGCGAGAAAATCGTGCTCCGGTTGCTCGACAAGGAAAACCTGCGGCTCGACATGACCAAGCTCGGATTCGAAGCAGAGTCGCTGGTCAAGTTCGAGAAAGCCATTCTTAAGCCGTACGGCATGGTGCTGGTGACCGGTCCCACGGGATCGGGCAAGACCAACACTCTCTATTCCTCGATCGCGCGTCTGAACCAACCCGACACCAACATTATGACCGCCGAAGATCCGGTGGAATTCCAGTTGGGTGGAGTCAACCAGGTACAGATGAAAGAGCAGATCGGCCTGAACTTTGCGGCCGCGCTGCGCGCCTTTTTGCGACAGGATCCCAACATCATTCTGGTCGGCGAGATTCGAGACTTCGAAACCGCCGAAATCGCCATTAAAGCCGCTCTCACGGGGCACTTGGTCCTTTCTACTCTGCATACCAACGGCGCTCCGGAAACCATCACCCGACTGATGAACATGGGTATCGAGCCGTTCCTGGTGGCGACCTCCGTGCACTTGATCTGTGCGCAAAGACTGATCCGGCGAATTTGCAAGGAATGCATCGAGCAGGTTGAAGTTCCGGTGCAGACGCTGATTGAAGAAGGCTTTTCGCCGGAAGAGGCCAAGACCGTAAAGATCATGAAAGGGCAAGGGCTGTGGAGTTTGCAACAACACCGGCTACAAGGGTCGTTGCGGCTTGTACGAAGTGATGGAAGTGGACGACGAAATCAAAGAGTTGGTGCTGGTGGGCGCATCCGCCGTGGAGTTGAAAAAGAAAGCGATCGAGCGCGGCATGATTACGTTGCGGCGCAGCGGGCTCATCAAGGTAGCTGCGGGCATGACCACGTTGGAAGAAGTCGCCCGCGAAACGATTCACTAGATTTTGCAAGGCAGGGAAGGAAATAAAACGTTATGGCGCTCTCGTTAAGCGATTTGTTGAAGCGGATGTTGGAAATGGGCGGCAGCGATCTTCATATCACCACCAACTCGCCGCCGCAAATTCGTGTACACGGTCACCTGGTTCCGCTGGATCTGCCGCAGTTGACGCCGGCCGACACTAAACAGCTGGCCTACAGCGTGATGACCGATTCGCAGAAGCACCGCTTCGAAGAAAATCTCGAACTCGACTTCTCGTTCGGCTTGAAGGGACTGGCCCGCTTCCGTGCCAACACCTTCAACCAACGGGGAGCAACGGCTGCGGTCTTCCGTCTCATTCCTTTCGAGATCAAGTCTTTCAACCAGCTGGGACTTCCAGCGGTCGTCAGCAAGTTGTGCGACAAGCCGCGCGGTTTGGTGCTGGTCACCGGGCCGACGGGTTCCGGCAAAGTCGACCACGCTCGCCGCCATGATCGACAAGATCAATACCGAGCGCCACGATCACATTCTCACCATCGAGGATCCAATCGAATTCGTGCACATGAACAAGAACTGCGTGGTGAACCAGCGCGAGCTCCACGCCGACACCAAGAGCTTTACCGACGCGTTGCGCGCCGCGCTTCGTGAAGATCCCGACGTGGTGCTGATCGGCGAAATGCGCGATCTGGAAACCGTCGAATCTGCGCTGCGTATCGCCGAGACGGGCCACTTGACGTTCGGCACGCTGCACACCAACAACGCATCATCCACGATCAACCGTATTATCGACGTCTTCCCGGCGCACCAGCAGCCGCAGATTCGCGCCCAGTTATCGCTGGTGCTCGAAGGCATCATGTGCCAAAGCCTGCTGCCCAAGTCAGACGGCAAGGGGCGTGCAATGTGCATGGAAATCATGGTGCCCAACGCCGCTATCCGCAACCTCATCCGTGAAGACAAGATTCACCAGATCTACTCGGCCATGCAGTCAGGCCAGGAAAAGTTTGGAATGCAGACGTTCAACCAGTCGCTGGCTACAGCGTATTTCCAGAAACAGATCACGATCGAAACGGCGATGGCTCGATCCAGTAACCAGGACGAGTTGCAGGAGATGATCGCCCGCGGGGCAGGACTGTTGAACCGTGGTACAGCGGGCGCGGCCGCCAAGGCTGCCGCTCCCGGCAAGCGCTGAAGGTTGCGAGATTCAGAGTAAGGTCCGGACCGCAGAAATGCGCGGCCGGGAAAGTAGTCAAGTGAGGAGAGGCGAACCATGCCAGTTTTTACATTTTCAGGCAAGAACGCATCGGGTGAAAAGGTCAGCGGCGAGCGTACGGCGGCTAATAAAGACGCGCTAGCCCAGGCACTGCGGCGCGAGCGCATTACGCCGGGACCGATTCGCCAAAAAGGCAAAGAATTCGTGATGCCCACCTTCGGCTCGGGCAAAGTGAAGACCAAGGAAATCGCGATCTTCTTCCGCCAGTTCTCGGTCATGATCGATGCCGGACTTCCTCTGGTGCAGTGCCTGGAAATTCTCGCGGCCAACCAGGAAAACCAGGCCTTCCAGAAGACGTTGACGGGGGTCCGAACCACGGTCGAAGGCGGCTCGACGCTGGCCAATGCCATGCGCCAGTATCCCAAGGTCTTCGACGATCTCACCACCAACATGATGGAAGCCGGCGAAATGGGCGGTATTCTCGACACCATTTTGCAGCGCCTCGCGGCCTACGTGGAGAAGGCCGTGAAACTGCGCTCTGCGGTGAAGTCGGCCTTGATCTACCCCGTCTCGGTCGTGTCTCTCGCCTTCCTCATCGTCGGCGCGCTGCTGAAGTGGGTTGTGCCAATTTTCTCCAACCTGTTTGCTGGCTTGAACGTGTCTCTACCCTTGCCCACGCGAATCGTCATGGGACTGAGCGCCTTCGTCGGACATTTCTGGTGGTTCTTTATCGTGGGGATCGTGGGCCTGGTCTTCGGAATCAAGCAGATCCGCAAAGACCCTCGCGGCCGTTACTACCTCGACTGGCTCATGTTGAAGATGCCGATAATCGGTATTCTCCTCCGCAAGATCGCCGTTGCTCGCTTCACCCGAACTTTGGGCACGCTGATCACCTCGGGCGTTCCCATTCTTGAGGCTCTGTCGGTCACGGCTCGAACCTCGGGCAACAGTGTGCTGGAAGAAGCTTTGATGAAAGTGCGCAAGGCCATCGAAGAGGGCCGCACCATCGTCGATCCGCTGCGCGAATGCGGCGTCTTCCCCAACATGGTGACGCAGATGATTGGAGTCGGTGAAGCCACCGGCGCCATGGATTCGATGCTGCAGAAGATCGCCGACTTCTACGAAGACGAAGTCGATTCGGCAACAAAAGACATGCTCGCCATGCTTGAACCCGTCATCATCGGACTTTTGGGCGTGATGATCGGTGGCATCGTGATCTCGCTCTACATGCCGTTGTTCTCGATGATCGCCAAACTGGCCGGTTAAGGCAGGAGTTTGCGGGCGGGTGAAGATCGTGCACCCGCCCCGGCCCGCCCACTAGGAAACTACATGCAATCCATGTTCGATGAGCGACTTTGGCTGGCGTGGCTGGTCAAGGTGCGCATCATCATCCTGACATTCCTGCTTGGCATCGAACTCGCGATTGCGCGATTCACGGACTCGCCCCTCAATATACGGCTGTTCGTCAACGCCATCTTGTTGTGGTACACGATCGCCGTCTTCGACCTCTTGCTGCTGTCGTTCTGGGAGGAGCGGCGGATTCAGTCGCTGCTGCAAGTCCTTACCGATCTCTCGATGGTCACGCTGCTGGTTTACATCACAGGCGGCGTCGACAGTTCGCTGAACTTTCTTTATCCGTTGGTGATCATCGTTGCATGCATTCTGCTGCCCCGGATGTGGGCTTACCTGAGTGCGGCGCTGGCGTTCATTCTTTATGGAACTGTGCTGGAACTCACTTGTTTCGGAGTGGTTCCCTCGTATTCCACGACCCATCCGACGATGAGCGCGCTGCAGGCGATCATCTTCGTCAACCTGTGCGCTTATCTCTCGGTGGCTTACCTGGCCAGTCTATTGGCGGCCAAGCTGCGCCAGGTGAACGTAGAACTGAAAGACACCAGCGGTGCTCTCGAGAACCTGCAGGCGCTGCATGAAAACATCATCCAGTCAATCAGTGGCGGGTTAATTACCACCGCGCTCGATGGGCACATCACGCTGGCGAATCGCGCAGCACAGAACCTGCTGGGCCGCAGCGAAGAACAGTTACTTGGCCAGGCTGTCCATGAATTGTTTCTCGACCGCCTTCCGGGCGTGGGTTCGGGCACTGCGCACGGAGAAGTACGGTTTGTTGCTCCGAATACGTTCCGCAAGACCTTCCGCGTGATGGTGTCGGCTCTCACCGTTCCCGGACGGGGCATTCTTGGCTACGTCTACACTTTCGACGATCTGACCGAGATCCGCCGGCTGGAGCGCGAGGTCCGCATGCAGGACCGGTTGGCTGCCGTTGGCCGGCTGGCGGCCGCGATCGCCCACGAGATTCGTAATCCACTGACCTCGATTGCCGGGTCGGTCAGCATGCTTTCCGGTATTCCCGAGCTCGGCGACGACCACAAGCAACTGCTGCAGATCGTGACCCGCGAATCGGAACGATTGAACGGCATCATCACCGACTTCCTGGCGTACTCCCGCGGCAAGCAATACCAGTTCTCGAAGACAGATCTTTTACCTCTTCTCGACGACACACTCACCCTGCTTGAGAATCGCCTGGTCGCGCAAAATACCGGAATCCGCATTACGAAGCATTACGACGTCGAACAAGCCTGGGTTCTGGCCGATGGCGACAAGCTCAAGCAGGTTTTCTGGAACTTCTGCGAGAACGCGGTGCGCGCCATGAAAACCGGAGGCACCCTGAGTATCTCCCTGGAACGCAACGGAGAGGATTGGCAGATCAACTTTGCGGACACCGGACCCGGCATGAGTCCGCAACTTTCGGAAAAGATTTTCGAGCCCTTTCAATCGCAGTTCGAAGGAGGCACGGGACTGGGGCTGGCCATCGTCTACCAGATCGTGCAGGCCCATGAAGGTAAAGTGTGGGCGCGATCGAAGGCGGGAGAGGGATGCGTATTTGTGTTAAGGCTGCGCTCGATGCACGCTTCGGAGAACGTGGGTGGCGAAAGCCGTCCTGCAGTTCGCGAGATTCAGCAGTCCCCGGCGGCGTTGACGGCGGCAGGAGGGCTCCATGGGTAACATCCTGGTTTGCGACGACGAGCGCTCGATTTGCGAGATGCTCGACATCGCCTTGCGCCGGGAAGGCCACAAGGTCGAAACGGTCAATTCGGGAGAGGCGGCCAAGAAGAAACTGGAAGCCGCTCTCTACGACGTCGTCGTCACTGACATTAAGATGCCCAATACCAACGGCATCGAAGTTCTTCGCTACGCGCATCAGGTGTCTCCGGACTCGGCTGTCATTCTAATCACCGCCGTCGACGACTATGAGGCGGCCGTGGAAGCAGTCAAGGCCGGAGGCGCAACCGACTACATCCGCAAATCGCCGGGACTGGTGGACGAAATCAAGCTGGCGATCAAGCGCGCGCTCGAGAAAATGGCGCTTAGCCGCCAGAACTTCGCTTTCAAGCGCGATGCTGCAACGCGCAATTCTCTCGACAACATTGTTGGTGTCAGCGCGGTGATGGAAAAACTTAAACAGACCATCCGCACGGTTGCCTCCACGCAGAGCACTATCCTGATTTACGGCGAGAGCGGTACCGGCAAAGAACTGGTTGCGCGCGCGGTGCATGTCTGCTCGCCCCGCGCAGCCGAGCCGTTTGTCTCCATTAATTGCGGCGCCTTTCCCGAAACCCTACTTGAGAGCGAGCTGTTCGGATACGTAAAAGGAGCATTTACCGGCGCCAACCAGAACAAGCGCGGACTGTTTGAAATGGCGGATCAGGGCACCATCTTCCTCGACGAAATTGGGGAAATGACGCCCACCATGCAAGTGAAGTTATTACGCGTCTTGCAGGAGCGCTCGGTACGTCCCGTCGGCGGGACCAACGAGATCCCCATCGACGTGCGCGTGATTGCCGCTACCAACCGCGATCTCGACAAGCAGGTTGCCGAAGGCAATTTCCGCGAAGATCTTTACTACCGTCTAAGCGTGATTCCGGTCTGCGCCCCTCCGCTGCGCGATCGCCGCGAAGACATTCCGATGCTAGTGAATCACTTTTTGAAGAAGTACGCCCCCGCCGCGGGCAAAACCATTCAGCGTGTAAATGCGCATTCGCTCGAAGCTCTCTGTTCCTACGAGTGGCCAGGGAATGTTCGCCAGTTAGAAAACACGATCGAGCGGGCCGTGGCTCTGGAAGTCAGCGAAGAACTCCACGCGGAAATCCCCGCCGAGCGCGCTAAGGCCCGAGCGGTTGCGGCAGGAGTCGGCGGAGGCACCTCCATCGTGCCCGGCTCAGTGTTACCCGATGGCGTCGATATGGAAAAGTATGTCGCCGACATTGAGCGGTCGCTGTTGCAAGCGGCTCTAGCGCAATCGAATGGTGTGCAAACCAAGGCGGCGGATCTGCTCAAGATTTCGTACCGATCGTTCCGGCATCTGGTGAAGAAGTACGAACTCTAGCTGTTAGCTCTTAGCCGTTAGCTTTTAGCTTGTTCTGGACCCGACTGAATGAGGCGATTTCTTAACCTGTGGTGCGCTGGCGCTTCTGTTGCGGCGCTCTTATACTGCCTCTGGCATCTGCTTAATAGCGGGAAAATTCTCGCGAGTCCCAATGTCCTCTTATCTCTAGAGACACTCACGTATATTCTTTGGCCCTCATCGCTCATGCTCATGTCCCTTTCGGGACAGCATCCGTTACAGACGCTTTTGATCGTGAGCATCTCGCTTTCGGTGAATGGCTTTATTTACGTTGGGGTTGGATACGGTCTTACGGGAGAGTCTTCCGTGCTGGCTCCCAGTCTGACAACGGAGATTTAGACAGAGCTAAGAGCTAATGGCTAAGGGCTGCCTTTCTTCAACTGTTGCTTCCATCCCAGAATCCTGGCTTTGTTTCCCTCAGCCTCGGCTTCCGGGATCATGCCTTTTTTCTGGTAAAGCACCGAAAGGCTGGTATGCGCCAGAACGTCATCCGGATCGAGTTCTGCAATACGATTCGCCACCGCGATGGCTTCGTCCAGACGATCTAGATTCTGCAAGGCTCGCGCTAAGCCGTGCATGGCTTCGGTAAACGTCGGATCGGCTATCCAGGGACTTCTGGTACTCGGCAACGGCGCGCTCCTGATCGCCCTCTGACACCAGGTCGAGCGCGGCGTAGTAGTGGTCTTCGGCTTTCTGGCGGGAGTTGGGATCGGTCATTCGTAGAGACGCAGCTCAGTTCCGTGTGCTTGGGACTAAGCAGAAATTCTAGCACGCACCTGATCTGCCTCTAGGCGTGCCCGCAGTGCGGACTATACTGGAGAGATACGCCATGTACATGCTGCGATTTTTCTGGAACGCCACTCGCGGACACCGCCTCACGCCGTGGCGCAGCCCCTATCTGCTCTGGCGTGTCGAGACCTACTGCGGCGTGAAGATGCAGCAGATCGGATTCCTCGAGTTCTGGGAATTCGTCTGGCGCGAGCGCGTGAGCCTCTGGCGCTTTCTCAAGTGGACCGCGGAAATGGACCGCTACGTCCACCCCAAGCCGAAGAATTCCTGAATTTCCTCAAGGCTCGACTTTGTACATGGCTACCATGCCGGCATCCATGTGCTCGCTGAAGTGACAATGAAATAACCAAGTGCCCGGGTCGTCTGGAACCATGTCCACGGTCAGCATCTGCGCCGGCATGAGCATGACGACGTCGGTGCGCTTTCCATCGGCCAAGACAACGTTGCCGTGCCAGTGCGGAGTATGCGAATTGACTCCCTCGCCGATTGTTACCACATACCAGCGAACCCGATCTCCCTTTTTCATGGTCATCAAAGGATCGTTCGCGAACATGTAACCGTTGATGGTGGCCTTGAAGTTGGCCGATGTGAACCCGCTTCCGATGAGAGAAAAATTGCCCTGATCGTCGGTGGGAGCGAATTCGAGTTTGTTCAGCCCCTTGGCATCGCTGACGTACGTTTTGATGTTCTGATCGAGATACCAGCTGTCGTTCTCGTCGTAGATCATGAACAGGGTGACAAATTCCTTGTCGACGTCTTTCGGCCTGTCGTCGCCACCGAGCATGCCACGCCGCGTGATGATGATCGGCCCGATCAGCCCGCTTTCCACGTCCTTTAATTCGCCCACATGCGAATGGTAAAGCCACACGATTGAACTCGGGTCATTGGGTCCGGGTCCGGCACGCTCGGGCACATCCCAGTTGTAGGTGTGCGTCTCTCCGGGCTTGACGATGTTGTTGGACTTTTCGGTTGGCAAACTGCCGTCATCATAGTTGCCGGTCCCTTCGGAATCCTTGCCGTAAAAGACGCCGTGTGGATGCATGCTGTAAGGCCGTGTCGCGTTGTTGCGGAAAACCACTCGCAGCGTGTCGCCGACCTCGGCGCGTAGCACTGGACCCAGCATTCCCAGATATTCCTGATCCGGAGTGCGCGGCTTGAGCTTGGTAAAGGTTTCGTCCGTGTATTCGCGGTAGATCGCTTTGCGGTAAACCTTGCCGATGCGGTGCGGTCCTTTTTCGACAAAAGTGGCGGAGTAGCCGTCGAATTTCATTCCCATCATTTTGTTGATGCCGCTGGGAGCGTAGTCCCAATCCACTTCATCGGCGGCCACGTAGTAGGTCCGCACTTTCGGGGATGTCGGATCCTTTGGGGGCGTCCCCGCGCTTGCGGAGATCGACAGAACCAGTCCCCCGATGAAAATAAGCAGCACTCGACCCGTGACTTTAAAGCCCATCGGCCAGCCTCCTGAGAATTGAATGCTCTTGTGAACTTGGGGGGAGTGTCGTCGGACCCTGAAACCTACGTCGCAAATGCTCGCGGCGAAAGCTGCAAATTATGCTGCGGGGAAGACTAACACAGGACAAGTGTCAGATCGAAGGGTTTAGAGAGCGGGAATGTCGCGTATCGAGATCACTGCCCGTTTCCGGCGGCTGCGGCGCCCTCAAGTGCGATGCTGACGTCAGAGCCTTTGCCTACGCCATGGCTTGCGCCGCCGAACCACGGTTGGTCGAGATCTCGAGATACCCCATGCTTCCGAGGATGCCGAAGATTTCTCCTGGTTCGCCCTCGGAGTAGTTGGTCTTGATGTCAGTGATTTCTTTCTTGCCAACGGTGATCTTGAATTGCGGAGGCGCGGCCTGAAAGAGCATGGGTACGTCTTGCGGGGTGATGTTGGTGATGAGGTTGCCGAAGCGGTCGACTTTCAGAACTACTCCGCGCATGGTATTTCCGTCGACAGGCTTGGGCTTGGGCGCGTTGAAACGGACGTAGTCGTCAACCAGTTCGCCGAATTTTTCTCCATCAACGCGCTTGGCAAGATAAGCGGCTACGGGCGCGAAAATATCCCGCGCATGAAAAGTATTGCTGATCGGTTGCAGGAAGTAGTGCTCTGAGGTCACGTGGCGCACATGCATGCGCTCTTCTCGAGCATAGATCAGCGACAAAACGCCGTTATCGGGAGCCACAAAGTGATGCTGCTCGCTCGATGCGATAATCGGACGCCGCGCCGTCCCAACGCCGGGATCCACGACCACGACGTGAACAGTGGAAGTAGGGAAGTACGAGTAGGCCTGGGCGATCGTCAAAGCGCCGTCTAGCACGTCGAAAGCCTGCACTGCATGGCTGATGTCGACGATCTCGGCGTCAGGAACGATACCCAGGATCACTCCCTTCATGGTGCCGACGAAATGATCGTTGAGTCCGAAATCCGTGGTCAGCGTGACAACCGGGCGTTGCGCCAAAATGCTCCCTCGCAGGTTCAGACGGAATTTTCCCTGAGTAAACTTTGACGGTAACGTGAGAGCAGGGAACAGTCAAGGCACGTAGGTAACGGGCGCCGCGGTTGAAGTGGCACAGCCGTCCTGCCGATGAAACCGGAGTGGAATACCTATATCCGAGTGTCTCTTGGCGGATTCGTTTGTGCCTGGCGGTGCTTACCTGTCTGACGAATCCTCCATGCCTTCACGCGGGAGCTTGGACGCAGAATCCAGGCCACGGCCAGATCATCCTGACCAGTTCGTTTTTCCAGACTTCACGAGACTTCGACGCATCCGGCACCGCACAGAAGTTCCCAGATCAGGGACGATTCCGCCAGTGCCTCCTCGATTCCTATCTCGAACTTGGTTTGACTCCGCGGTCCACCCTTGTCTTGCACATGCCCGCGGTCTTTCTCGATTACAGCAACGTCTACGGCGCGCAGCACAGCGCGGGTCTGGGGGATGTGGAAGTCGGATTCAAGCGGCGGTTCAACTCTGTGGAATCATCCTGGGCCGCGTCCGGACAATTGACCGTCGCTGCACCAGCCTATTCCGCACTTCGCGATCCTGCACCGGGCAATCATCAGGAGGACGTGGAAGCCAGGTTTCTGCTGGGACACGGCACTGCATGGAATCAGCACCATGGGTTTTGGGATGCCGAGGCTGCGTACCGCTACCGCTCCGGCGCCCCAGCCGACCAGTTCCGCGCCGACTTCACCGCAGGCATCGATTTAACGAACCGCATTATGGCGATGGGGCAGAGCTTCATCATCCGCGGCCTGCGGAACGGCGAGCCACTCAGCCCGAATAGCAACCCCAACGCCCAGTCTGACTTTGATCTCTACAAAGGCCAGGTTTCTCTGGTCTTCAACTTCGGGCACGGCACGCGAGTGCAAGTGGGATGGAACGATGCTTTCATCGGGCGCAACACAGGGAGAGGCCAAACCGTAATTCTGGGCCTGTGGAAGAGTTTCTGACGAGAAAGTATGGCTAGCCCCACGCCAGCCCGTTATCCGGTTAGCGACCCGGAGGTTGCCAATCCAGCGCGCCAGCCGCCTGAACCGCCAGCCGCAAAAGAGAGTGCCGCTCCGCTCGGCCAGTGTCTCATCCATGCAGGATTAATCACCCCCGAGCAACTCGGAGAAGCGCTGAGCCTGCAAGCGGAATGGGGCTCAAGGCTTGGCGACGTAATTCTCGCGATGGGCTGGGTGAAGCCTCTCGATTTCTATCGCGTGCTCGCCTACCACTGCGATCTGGAATTCGTGAACCTGATGGAAGAGCCGGCGGACGACTCTTTGTTCGATCACAAGCAGTATGCGGAGTACGCACAGCATTTGTATCTTCCCTGGCGTCGTCGAAAGGACGGTTTGTGGATCGCTACCGCCGATCCCTCCTCTCCCGCGCTAAGACGATCGAGTAAGCAACCGGGAATCCGGATCGTCGTTACCTCCAAGTTCGACATCATCTGGGAATTGCAACGCGTGGCAGGGCCATCTTTCAGCCGACAGGCAGTGGGGCACCTCGCCCGATTCGATCCCGCACGCTCCGCCAAGACCGTGGTCACTCCTGAACAGAAGCGTTGGTTCGTCTTATTGATGCTCTTTGCATTTGCCAGCTTCTGGTTTTTCCCAGTGAAGGCGGCAATTGTGTTGAATGCGCTCATCAATTTGTTCCTGTTTCTGTCATTCTGCTTTCGGACGCTTCTTTGCTGGATGAGTTGTTCCGACGACGTAGCCTTGGCGGTTTCGTCTGAGGAAGTGGCTGAGCTTCGCGATGTAGACCTTCCCGTCTATTCCATCCTGGTTCCCATGTACAAAGAGCCGACGGTGTTACCCATCCTGGCGGCGGCTCTGAAGCGCATGGATTACCCGCGCTCGAAGCTCGACATCAAGCTTGTGCTCGAGGAGCACGACCACGAAACCATTAAGGCCGCGAAGGCGTTATCGCTCGACGCTACTTTTGAGATCGTCCGAGTTCCAAAATCGCATCCTCAAACCAAACCCAAGGCCTGCAACTATGCGCTGCGCCTCGCCAGAGGGCAGTACCTCACCATTTACGATGCGGAAGATCAGCCGGAGCCTGATCAACTGAAGAAGGCGATCGTCGCATTTCGCAAACTGGGTCCTAAGACTGCATGCATCCAGGCGCATCTCAACTATTTCAACGTCGAAGAGAACTGGCTGACCCGCATGTTTACGCTTGAGTACAGCCTGTGGTTCGACATGTTTCTTCCCGCACTTGATCGATTGCGTGTCCCGATTCCGCTGGGCGGAACTTCCAACCACTTCGACTTGCAGAAGCTTCGCGAGGCGGGCGCGTGGGATCCGTTCAATGTCACCGAAGATGCCGACTTGGGATTACGCTTTGCTGCGATGGGATATCACGTCGGCGTGGTGAACTCCGTAACCCTGGAAGAAGCCAACTCCGCGGCTGCCAATTGGATCAGGCAGCGCTCGCGGTGGATCAAGGGATACATACAGACCTGGCTGGTGAACATGCGCCATCCAATTGAGCTATGGAATCAGGTGGGATGGCGCGGTTTTTGCTCTTTCCAGTTGCTGGTGGGAGGGACCATCCTGTCCGGGATCATCTTTCCCTGGCTGGTGATTCCTTTTGTGGCCTGGATGCTGACGCGCACCACTCTGATGGGGCCATTCTTTCCCGCCCCCATCCTGGCCATCAGTTCCTTCAACCTCATCATCGGTAACAGTTGCCTGGTCTACCTCTCGATGCTGGCGGTCGCGAAACGCAAACATGGGACGCTCTTGCCTTACGCCCTCACTGTTCCGGGTTACTGGGCCTTGCAATCGGTGGCTGCATACAAGGGTCTGTGGCAACTGGTGAAGAACCCCTTTTTTTGGGAAAAGACCGAACATGGAATCAGCAAATTCACTCATTCCGAGGTTGCCCGCGCCTTGTCCGTCTAGTCGTAAGGCTTTTCTACCGCGCGCGGGGCTGGCTTTTCTGTTGCTAAGCGGCACGGTCGCCTGGCTGTGGGGCTTTCCGCACTGGGGAGGGCGACTGCTCGTAGCATTTCCGGTCCTGGCAACGCTGGGATGCGCGACTTTCTGGAATTGGCACCTCCGCGCGGGTGCTCTTCCTAAAGGCTGGGCCGCAGTCTTCACAGTGCTGTTCTTCGTTCAGATGGCTTTGTTTGTCGCTAGTTCGCAACATTCGACGTCAGCCTCGCTTGAAGCGATTGGAAGCGGCAACTTCGTCTACCTGCTGTTCTGGACATTCGCTTTGCAGGAGCGCGAACCGGGTCTGCGACCTCTCGCAACTTTCGCTTTAATGATGTCGGTTGGCATCCTCGCGATGCCAGCTGTGGTCATTGGCGGTGTTCTCTTGAGTCTGCTGTTCTTTCTCGATCAACGGAAATCGTCGTTCGGTTTCGTGAATTTCTTTCTGCTTCTTTTCACTCCGGTCATTTTGTGCGTAATTACTCTGACCCTTCTGAATATTCTCTCGTGGGGCTCAATTCACGAAGCCATTCGTGTGTTTCGCGCACACGCTTATGAGGGAACTAGGGAGAAATTCTGGATGCTGCCGGCGGTGGGTCCGATTCTTGTCTGTGGAATCTTGCTGAGTCGCTTGCTGGAACGCAAGTCGCGTAGTTGCGATCTGGCGTTCATCGCTCTTCTGTTTTTTCTCGCGACCGCAGGGCGCGCCCACTGGACGCCGAACGCGCTCGCGTTCTTCGATCTTTCAATCGTCGCTTTTGCTGGGGCGTCCTGCTTCGTGTCTTTGAGTCCACCCCAGACCCGGGTCGGAAGGCTGGCGGTGCTATCGACGCTCAGTCTCGGCTTGGGACTTGTAATGTCCGCTGCGTGTCCACGTTAGCGGATTTCGATGTTTCCCGATCCAGTCTCCACATCGATCGGTACACCGCCCCCGCGAACTTTTCCTTGAATGTGTTTCTTCGCCAACGATCCTTGCACTGTCACCGGTTGATCCACGGATAACGACCCAGAACTGGTCCTCGCATCCAAATCAAAGGAGGCGTTCGAAGCTAGTTGCAGCCGGACCGTCCCCGATCCCGTGTGTACGGTCCACGGACCGGTAGGTTCTCCCTCTACCTGAATACCTCCGCTTCCCGCGCGGGCATCCACGGAACCTTTCACGCCCCGTAAGTCCATCCCTCCGGAACCGGTATCTACTCGCACCGACCCTGGAGCCGACTGTTCCAGAGAAATGCGCCCGCTCCCGGTTTCGGCATCGAAACCTCCTGCAACTGAAGTAGCGCGAATCGAGCCGCTGCCAGCCCGCGCTCGGACCGCACCCTGAACCCGGTCGATCTCAATATCGCCCGATCCTGTCTCCGCCCGCACACGGCTGCCGATATCGGAAACATGAAGTGCTCCTGATCCCGAACTCAATTCGGTCGTCCCATGAACGCCCGCAATCGTTTGAGTGCCCGATCCAGTGTGCGAGCGCAACTCCGTGTCGGCGGGGACCACGAGTTCATAGCTGATTGAGATGTTGTGCATCATCTCGCGATCTTCAATGTGACCGATGCGAATGTCATTCCCACTCTGCTGGATCGGCGGATTCGCCTCGATTTGCTTTACGCGTTCCTCTGAACCGCCAAGCCAGTCGGTGCTCTTGATGTGTCCAACGACGTGCACCTGGTTGCCGGAGCCTGTGCGCACCTGAATGCTTCCCGACCCGGTACTGACATCAAGACGCACGGAGCCGCTAACGCTCAAAGTCCGATCAAACGAGCCTTCCGCAGCCAAAGCCGGCAAGGCAAAGAGAATCGCGAGGCCCACAACGGTCGAAGCCAAATGTCGAACTGTCCTCATCAGAATTTCTCCCAGATTAGCTAGTAAAGATGAACGTCTCCAGAGCCGGTGTGAATTAGGACTTGAGGGCCGCCACCTCGCACCTTGCCATTCACGGAACGGCGCGAACCTCGTACATCTCCTTGAACTGTCATGGTCACCGGATGGTCGACCACCAGTTCTCCGGAACTGGTCGTGGCGTCGAGATCAAACGCTGCGTCGCTGGGCAGTCGCACTTCAACATTTCCCGACCCGGTGCGCAACTCCCAGGTTCCAGCTTGCGATCCTTCCGCCTCTACGTCGCCGCTACCCGCTTCCACGCGAAGCGCTCCGTTAACGCCGCGCAAACGAATATTGCCGGACCCTGTCCGCACTTGCACACTGCCAGGTCCTTTTTCATCCAGTTGGATGTCGCCGCTGCCGGCCTCGGCTGTAAATGCTCCGTCAATCTCACGGGCTTCGACGTTGCCCGAACCGGTATGTGCGCGTAAGCCTCCAACCAGATCGCGAAGACGCAAATCTCCCGATCCGCTCTCCAGTTCCGCCGCAGTGCGCAGGCCTTCGATCGTCTGATCGCCGGAACCGGTGCGAGTCTTCAGCTTCGTATCAGGTGGCGCAGTAATTTCGTAATCGATGGAGATATTGTGGACATTTACGTAATCAATGTTGACAGTATTTCCGTTCTGCCGGATGGGCGGATTCTTCTCCAGTTCGACAACCTCAGGAGGCTTCTCCGAAGACCAGCGATCCCACAACCGGTCGCTGACAAATATCTTTCCGCGAATCGTAACCACGCCGGCCGGACCGGGCCGTACGATGATGTCGCCCGACCGTGTCAGCACTTCCAGGTCAACCTGTCCCGACACCGGATACGATCGTTCAAACGATCCCTTCACCGAGGCCGCTGCCGGAAGAATGGTGAGGCAAGTCATCAGTAGAGCGGATACGGCCAGTCGCTTCATAGCTTTTCTCCAATCAAAAAGGGCACGGATTTCGCGACCCGTGCCCCGCATGTCCGGACCTGGTTGGGAACCGGAAATTCGGATTGTTACTGCAACACTACCTGGTCGCCTTCCTTCAGTCCTTTGAGCAACTCGGTCTTGGCTCCATTCGAGATGCCGATCTCCACAGGAATCTTCTTCTTTCCGTCTTTCGCCTTGCTATCGGGAATCTCGACCGACGCTTTCTTGTCTTTGTCGTACATGATGGCGCCTTCGGGAATCTGCAGCACGTTCTTGTGTTCGTCGAGGATGATCTCGGCGTTCGCCGTCATCTCTGCTTTCAGTTCGCCGCCAGGATTATTGATGGAAACCCGGACTTCGAAGGTCGTGACGTTATCCTTCTCGACGCCCATCGGAGAAATCTTGGTGACCTTGCCGTTGAAAGTCTTGTCTTTGAAGGACTCGACTTTGATACGCGCGGGCTGGCCTAGATAGACTTTGCCGATGTCGCTCTCGTCAACCTTGCCTTTGACATAGACCTCGCTGGTATCGCCGATCGTCATGACCAGCGTTGCCGACGATCCCAACACGAGAATCGAGCTGACCGCGTCGCCGACTTCCACATCGCGAGAGAGCACAATTCCATTCATCGGCGAAACGACGTCCGTATAGCTCAACTGCTCTTCAAGCTGCTTCAGATTGGCCTGATCCTGAGCAACCTGCGCCTGGGCCTGCGCAATCTTGGCCTTCAGCACGGTCACCTGGGCCTTGGACACATTCTGTTTGTTCACCGACATGTCATAGTTTTTCTGGGCGTCATCGAGGGCTGAAGCGGAAACGACTCCATCCTTGGCCATGCTTTGCGCGCGATCGTAAGCGCGCTTGTTCATGGGAACGTCGGGGCCTTCTGCATCCACCTTGGCGCGTTCAAAGTCGGCCTGAGAGCTGGTCAGATTGGCTTCTGCAGCCGCCAGGGCCGCGCGGGACTGCTCCACTTGCGCTTCGATCTCGATCTTGTCGAGCTGCGCCAGCAACTGTCCCTGCTTCACCGTGTCGCCGTACTCGACGTAGAGCTTTTTCACAATACCGCTGGCCTTGCTCTTTACCTCGACCTTCACAATCGGGGTCACCTTGCCGGTCGCGACGACGCTCTTTGCCAGATCGCCCTTCTCGACCTTCGCCAGTTTCGTGGGATCGATCTTGGTGCCGCCGCGGGTGAATGCCATCAGTCCTAGCGCGAACAGTAGGACCACGCCGACCACCACGCTGATAATGATGATCCGTTTGCGTCGCTTCTTTTTGGTATTGCCGTTGCCGTTCACATCTGCCTCCTGGCGCTAGTAAGATCGGCCCTCAATGATGGTTACGAAGAGTGATTGCGTTTTGTTCCGCTGAAAGCGGGTTTCCCAGGTTTCGTTTCCGCCGGCTGGCCGCTGATACCCGTTGCGTTAGACCGCACAACCGAAGAAATGGAAGCAGAAAATCGCTGGGCGGGCACCTCGAAGGAACCAAAACGGAAGATAGCGAGGGTTACTCAATTCCATTCCCCGCTTCCTATTTATTCTACATGACCTTCTGTCGCACGTTACTACCTTTGGAATGTTAGAATTAGGCGCTAATGGTCGCTCTAGTGCTGCTCCGGGTGTTTCTCATCCTGCTCCTGGTGGCAGCCAACGCCTTTTTCGCGGCAGCCGAATTCGCCCTGGTGAGCGTGCGCGATACCCGCATCCAGCAGCTCATCGAGGCTCGCCGTATCGGCGCCCGCACCGTCCAGAAGCTTCACCGCAATCTCGACGAAGTAGTGAATGGCGTTCAATTAGGCATTACTCTCACCAGCTTGACTCTTGGCTGGGTGGGAGAGCCCGTCCTTGCTCAAATGGTTGAAGCATGGCTGGGCAATGTCCCTTACGCAGTCGTCTATTCACACGGCATCGCTATCGTTGTCGCCTTCCTTCTGATTACTTGCTTGCATGTGATTCTGGGCGAACTGGTGCCGAAGTCGCTGGCTCTGCAACGCGCCGAGCAGGTGGCGCTCGCCGTCGCCGCCCCCATGGACGTCTTCCTGACCCTGGCGCGGCCCTTGCTTTATGTCATGAGCCGGGCCGCCGGGTCCGTCTTGCGCGTGTTCGGGTCGCATCGCATCCGACAGGGAACTGTCCACTCTCCGGACGAACTGAAGCTCATTGTCACCGCCAGCCGCCAGTTCGGACAGATTCCTGAATTCCAAGAAGAAATGATTCACAATGCGCTCGAACTCGAGAACATTACCGTCCGCGAAGTCATGGTGCCGCGGCCAGATATTTTTTCTCTCCCGGGGGATATGACTCTGCACGATGCGTTGCAGCGCGTAGTCGACGAGCAGCATTCGCGGATTCCGGTCTACGATCCTCAGCGCGGTCCTGAGCATATTATCGGCGTTCTCTATTCCAAAGACCTCATGCGCTGGACACGCATGCGCCTGAACGCCAATCCGGTTCAGCCCATCGCCGGACGCATCGCCGCCATGAAGATCAGCCAGATCATGCGCGACGTGCTGGTGGTTCCCGAGACCAAGGTTCTGATGGAACTGCTTGAAGAATTCAAACAGCGCAAACGGCATCTCGCTGTGGTGGTTGACGAATTTGGTTCCACCGCCGGAATGATCACCGCGGAAGACATCCTCGAGCAGTTGGTGGGTGAGATCGAAGACGAATTCGACGTCGCTCCGCCCGAGCAGCCAGTCCTCGAAGGTCAGACATCATTAACGCTGGATGGCTCCGAGAATATTCGCGACCTGGAATCGCAATACGAATTGGTTCTACCGCACGACGCTGGATTCGAAACCTTGGCTGGATTCATTCTGGCCCGCCTGCAGAAAATTCCTCAGGTGGGCGATGCATTCACGTACGAAAGCCACCGTTTCTCGGTGGAAGAGATGGAAGGCCACCGTATCGCGAAAGTCAAAATAGAGAAAGTCGAGGCGGCGAAGCTGGGGCAGGCGGGAGATTAGAGCTATTGAATCATTGGGACATTGAGTCATTGAGACATTGAAAACCGGATTGCGCAGGCCTTCAATGATTCAATGACTCAATGATTCAATGACCCGATAACCGGATGCTTCGCTACCTCTCCCTCCGCGTGCTGTACACGCTGCCGGTCATTTGGCTGGTGGTGTCGCTGGTCTTTTTGCTGATCCACCTCGTCCCCGGCGATCCTATCCTGCAAATGTTGGGAGAAGGCGCTCCTGCCACGGATATCCAAGCCGCGCGCCACGCCTACGGACTCGACGAACCGCTGGGGACGCAATACCTGCATTACTGGAGAGGCGTTCTCCACGGAGATCTTGGTCCCTCCCTGCAATTCAATCAGAACGTGAGCACGCTGATCGCGCAGCGATATCCCTACACTTTGCAATTGACGCTGGCCGCGCTGATCGTAGCGATTCTGTTGTCGGTGCCGGCCGGGGTTCGCTCCGCCCAACGTCGAAATCTCTGGGATGACCGCGCCCTCAGCGTGATCTCTCTCTTTGGTTTGTCGTTTCCCAATTTCGCATTGGGGCCGATTTTGATTCTTCTGTTCTCGATCAAGATGGGATGGCTGCCGGTTTCGGGTTCGGGAACCTTCGCGCATCTGGTGCTTCCTGCCATCACCATGGGCGGAGCCTTGGCGGCGATCCTCACCCGCATGGTCCGGACATCGATGCTCGAAGAATTAAGTCAGGACTACATCCGCACCGCCCGCGCTAAGGGGCTGAGCGAGCGCGCAGTCGTTTATCGCCACGCCCTGCGCAATGCCATGATTCCGGTGATCACCGTCCTTGGGCTGCAATTCGGCGCTCTGCTCGCGGGAGCCATCGTGACTGAGACGATCTTCTCCTGGCCAGGCATCGGACGCCTGACCATCCAAGCCATCAGCCGTAGGGATTATTACCTGGTGCAGGGATGCATTCTGGCGATTGGATTGACTTATGTGGCGGTCAACTTCCTGACGGACTTGTTGTACTCAGCAGTGAACCCGAGGATCAGGCAATAAGGGAGGAATCCACGATGGCTTCAGCTTAAACCTCACCGAGGCCCTCGACAAATTTATCCAGTGGTTTGATTCGAGGTAGAAGCCGGAATCATGCACCAAAACGGTGTATAATGGTGCCATGCCAACCACCAAGCATGTCCGCCGCAGCGTGTCGCTTCCCGCACCGATTGCCAAACAAGTGGATCGTCTGGCCAAGAGCCAGCGCCTGAGTGACAACCGAGTTCTCGTGGAGCTCATTGAATTAGGGATCGAAGCTCGGAAACAGAAAGAGAAGGAATTCTTTGACCTTGCCGAACGCTTTCGTGCTGCCGACGATCCCGATCAAGCGAAGCGTCTGGGAGACGAATTAGGCCGCATGGTCTTCGGCGAGTAATGCCCCAAATCGAAACCTGGGTGCGAATCCCTGTTGGCATTCGTGATCATCTGGCCGAGCGCATGCGCGACCGTAACATAACTCTAGACGACCTTAACCAACTCCGAGTTTGGTTGGAGATTGGGCCGATTGTCCCGGCTGGTTCGTGGTTCAAAGACTTCGGATCGTTCAAGCTCTGCGGCGAGGGTAAGTATCCCAAAACTTTTCTTCTCGCCGGACAGGTTGCAACAGGAGAAAAAATCTAACGCTTCCGTCGAACGTAGTTCCGTTGAACGGTTTTACTTCGTAGCCATGGCCGTAACCAGCGATTCGAAAATCTTGAACCCTTCGATGCCACCCAACTCAGGCTCGCTAAACCGCTCCGGGTGCGGCATCATGCCCAGGACGTTTCGCCCCGGACTGCAAATCCCTGCAATATTGTCGAGCGACCCATTCGGATTGGCCTCAGCAGTGATCTCGCCTTCTGGCGAGGAGTAGCGAAACACGATTCGCTTGTCGCGCTGCAACTCGGCTAGCGTTGCTTCATCGCAGAAGTAATTTCCGTCCATGTGGCCGATCGGGATCGTCAACACTTCGCCTTCTCGGCAGGCGCTGGTGAATGGGGTGCCGGCATTCTCGACCCGCACATGCACTGGCTTACAGACATATTTCAATCCGACGTTGCGAGTAAGCGCTCCCGGCAGCAGCCCTGATTCGCAGAGAATCTGGAATCCATTGCAAATGCCCAGCACCAACCCTCCGCCATCGGCAAACTTCTTCACTGATTCCATCACGGGGGAAAACTTAGCAATCGCTCCCGTACGGAGATAGTCGCCATAGGCAAAGCCTCCGGGCACAATGATGGCGTCGCAATTCTCGAGATCGTGCGAGTCGTGCCACAGGAACGTGACCGGTTGCTTGGCCACATTCTGGATGGTCCAGTAGGCATCGTGATCGCAGTTGGATCCGGGGAAGATGAGCACGCCAAATTTCATGTAGGCTTCCTCACTTGCGGGGATATGAAAAGTTTAGCACGAAGAAAAAGCCGTCCGAGAGAAACTCCGGACGGCGATCTGGTACTCGAATTATGCAAATCAGAATGGTTCGTCGGAACCCGGTCCTGGCGGAGGAAGTGGAGGAAGCGGTGGCGCGCCGGGACCGCCCGGGCCTCCAGTCGAGAATCGATAAAAGAATTTGTCCCCGCCCATCCCGTGATCGCCGCGAATGGTCTTCAGCTGCCGCCATTGCTCAACCGTCAGCACTTTGCGCAGGTCAAGATTCATCATCGTGCTTTCGCGCTCCAGCTTGCCGCGCGCCGCCAGCACTTGATCGACCTGAGAATTGATCTGGCCTTCGTTGGGAACATCGGCATCCAGCAGTGCCTGCAGTTTTAAATCCTGCTTGGCCATCTCTGCACCGTCATCGATCAACTTCAAACGATGATCGAGGAATGTTTGATCGAGCTGTGCGATCTGGCTATCGCTGAGTTGCAGCTTTTTCGCGGTTTCCGAGTCCTGCCACCACTTGCCCATCTCGTGGCGCCGGATGACGACTCTTCCGTCCGGGCCTGGCGGAGGGGAAGGTGCTTTCTGGGCTTCCACTCCGATGCAGCCCATAACCACCGCAAACAGAATCAAAACTCTAGTTTTCATCGACCGCCTCCTTCGAATGAGTTCGTGCGTTGGACTGCGTTCCATCCGCCTGCCCTATCTCTTGCGCCAACAGCGAGGCCGGTTCCAGCGCCTCCGGCACGTCGCTCTGCATCGCGTGGTCTACCGCGATCATGAGTTCCTGATCGTCGACCTGGACTTGCTGGTGTTGTTGCATCACCGGTTTCTCACTGTCGTTCATCCACAATGTTCCCAGCAAGACGGTAGCGGCCAGCGCAGCCCAAGCCAATCGCGGAGTTCTCTGGCGGCGCGCTTCTCGCACCACCTCGATCCGTTCCTGGATCGCCGCTCTCTGTTGTCGCCAAAAGTGTTCGGATGGGGCGGCCTCGACCAACCCTGTGTCTAGCGCCCGGCGCAGTCGCCCCACCTCCTTCCGGCACGAATCGCATACGTCCAGGTGCGCGACCAACCCTCTGCCGGGGTTCCGCACGGCCTCCGTCAACTCTTCGTTCGTCAAATGCGCCCTTATCTCCATTGCTGCTCCCTCATCTTCTTGCGGACGCTTCCTGTCGCACGCGACAATTGCGCCTTAACGCTGCCCACCCGAACACCGAGTACCTCTGCAATTTCCGCAAGCGACATCTCTTCTGTAAATCGCAAGAGGAAGACTGTGCGTTGTTGCGCAGAAAGCGAATCGACCGCCGCCCACACCGCTTGCATCTCTTCACGCGCTAAAAGTACTCGCTCGGGCGACGGATCATGCGCGTGTACCTGAATTGGTACGCCGTCCCCGTCATTCGTGTCGTCCAGCCCAATCAGTCTTCGCCAGAACGACACCCTGCGATTCTTGGTGTGATCCTTCGCCAGATTTACTGCGATCCTGAGCAGCCACGTGTCGATGCGGCATTCTCCGCGAAAGCTCTTCCACTTCTGATATGCGCGGAGAAAACACTCCTGCGTAAGGGTGTCGGCCGCGTCAGCATCCCGCACGAGCAAATAGACCACCCGGTAGACGCGTTTCTGATGCTGGCGAATGATCGAGTCGAAGTCGCCGCCTGCGGCGGTTGATACTCGTTCTTCCACCGGAGCTTGCAAAGCTGTCGTCAGTGCCGTTCCCACGTTCTCTTGACTCCTGGGCTGCTATGACTATGGACGAGTTCCCGCGTCCGGGGTTTACAGGCCGGGCTGAGAAAACTCAGCCGCCGCTGCTAAAGTAGGATGTGAGTGTTTGAAGGATGGCAGCATGGATCTGGGCGATCATGTTCGTTTAACCGGAGGCGCACTGAAAAACTGGGCCATCGCCCAGTTTCAGGACTCGCTCGCGGTCGCCGCTCTATGGTGGATCGGACTCTCGATCATTCAGGTCCCGTGGGCTCCCTTCTGGGCCCTGCTCGCTGCGGTGCTGCAGATCGTCCCGCACATCGGGCCAGTCCTGGGCCTGCTGGGACCCGCGCTGGCCGCTACTCTGCGCTGGGGCGACTGGGAGCATCCGCTCTACGTGCTTATTCTTTATGCCGTCATTGTCGTGATCGACGGCTTTCTGCTCCAGCCCTCTTTGATGAAACGCACCGCCCGCGTCCCGATGTGGGCTTCGATTCTCACTCCGCTGGTGCTCGGGATAATCATCCCCTTTTGGGGAGTCTTGATCGCAGCGCCTTTGCTGGCAGTGGTTTACGCGTATAAAGAGAGGCAACGGAAAGCTGTTCTCAGCCGAGGATAGAAGCTCCAAACCGCGCTACCCTGCGTGCTATAATTTCAGTTCGCCTGCATTCGTTTTCGAGGGCAAACCAGTGATTTCCTCTACGGGCGATTCTTGCGTTAATACGATCAGCGCAAATCAAGTTCACTAAGACGAGGGTATTTCCATGTCTGGCCATTCTAAATGGGCGACAATTAAGCATAAGAAGGGCGCACTCGACGCCAAGCGGGGCAAGATATTCACCCGTCTGATCAAGGAAATTGGGATTGCCGCCAAGAACGGCGGGGGCGATCCTGACACCAATCCTCGTCTGCGCACGGCAATCCTCGCGGCCAAGGCTGAGAACATGCCCGCCGACAACATCAAGCGGGCAATCCAGCGCGGCACTGGCGAATTGCCCGGCGCGACTTACGAAGAGTTCACGCTCGAAGGCTACGGCCCGGGCGGAGTCGCCATTCTCGCCGAAATCAACACCGACAACCGCAACCGCACGGTCAGCGAAATCCGCCATTGCTTCGGAAAAAACGGCGGCAACATGGCCGAGGCTGGTGCGGTCTCGTGGATGTTCCACAAGAAGGGCGATATCGTCATCGCCAAAGCCGCTGCCAAAGAAGATGACCTGATGGCGATCGTTCTCGAAGCCGGCGGAGAAGATCTCCGTGACGACGGCGATAACTGGGAAATCCTCACCGAACCGTCGGCCTACGAAGCAGTATTGGAAGCGGTGAAGAAAGCCGGCATCGAGCCTGCTTCCGCCAGCATCTCGATGATTCCGCAAAACTACATCAAACTTGAAGGACAAGCTGCGAACACCATGATCCGCCTGCTCGAGGCTCTCGAGGAGCAGGACGACGTGCAAAACGTCCACGCCAACTTCGATATCGATCAAAAGCTGCTTGAAGAAGTCGCGGGCTAGTGCGGTCTTGAATTTCGTGGGTAGAGGCGCAGCTTAAGCTGCGCCTTTATTGTTTGAACAAATAACATCTCCGCCTACAGGGTTCCGTGTAAGTCGAACTTTTCAACACAGCAGTGGATAATTCTGTGGAAAACGTGGAATGTATACTTGTAAGCCTATGATGCACAGGCAGTTCAGCATTCTGCACAAAGTCGGGTGCTAGCACTTTTGTGGTACACGCGGACCACCAATGGGCGATTCGAGCAGAGATGAAGGTTAGAGCCGACAAGTTGCTGGTAGAACGTGGCATAGCCGCTTCGCGAGAACGAGCGCAAGCTCTCATCCTCGCGGGCAAAGTATTAGCCGACGAGCAGAAAATCGAAAAATCGGGTGCCACGATCGACTCTGAAGCCGCGATTCGCCTTCTCGGAGAAGATCTGAAATACGTCAGCCGGGGCGGACTCAAGCTCGAGCGCGCTCTCGATCACTGGCAGATCGATGTGAGCAACCAAGTGTGTCTCGACGTCGGCGCCTCCACCGGCGGCTTCACCGATTGCCTCCTGCAGCGAGGAGCTGCTCGTGTCATTGCCGTCGATACCGGACATGGCCAAATCGATTTCCGCCTCCGCCAGGACTCGCGCCTCCGCTTACTCGAAAAAACCAACGCCCGCTATCTCAACCACGAGCAGTTGGGAGAATTCGTCGACCTGATCGTTATGGACGTCTCTTTCATCTCCGCGACATTAGTCTTGCCCGCTGTGGTCGCAGCCGGGTTCCCCGAAGCAGAGGACCTTCGCCGAGGCCGGCAACTCGTTGTCCTGGTAAAGCCGCAATTCGAATCCAACCGCGAACAAGTTGGCAAGGGAGGCATCGTCCGCGACGAGGCTGTGCAACTTGCCGCCGTCGAGCGAGTCCGTCAGGCAGTCGCTGCTCTGGGATGCAAAGAAATCGATGTGATCGACTCGCCCATCCTCGGCGCAGAAGGCAATCGAGAATTCCTGCTGCGAGCACAGTTTTAGTTTGTGCTTCGGGGAAAGGTTTTAACTCGGTAGTGGGTACTCGGTACTAGGTACTCGTTTTCTGTACAATGCAAACTTCACATGGAAACCGGCCCATCCACCCCCAAAAAATCCGCGGCCATCGTCTCCAAGCCGGAGAAGCCGGAACTGGCCAGCGTGGTCCCGGAACTGGTCAATTGGCTGCGTACGCGCCAATATGAGGTCATCGTCGACCGTGAAACCGCCGCTTACGCATCCGGTGCAACCGTGATGCACCGTGGCGAAATGGTCAACCACTCGCTGAATTTCATGGTCGTTCTCGGAGGCGATGGAACTCTGCTCGCCGCCGCGCGCTCTGTGGCGAAAGCCTGTGTTCCCATTCTCGGAGTGAATCTGGGATCTCTAGGATTTCTCACCGAAGTCCCGCTGGAGCAACTGTTCTCGACCCTCGCTGCTATTGATCAGGGGGAGTGCCAGACCGAGTCACGGTCCATGGTGCATTGCGAAGTGATGCGCGCCGATGCCTGCGTCGCCAAATACGATGCGCTGAACGACGTAGTGGTCGGCAAAAGCACCATCGCCCGCCTGAACCACTGCGATGTCTACGTTGATCAGGTCTTTGTCTCGAGCTACAAAGCCGACAGCCTGATCGTTTCATCGCCCACAGGATCGACCGCGTATTCGCTGGCTGCCGGAGGGCCGATCCTCATGCCTTCGGTAGCGGCGTTCGTAATCACACCGGTGTCGGCGCACGCGCTCACTCACCGTCCGTTGGTGGTCCGCGACACTTCGGAAATCGAAATCGTGGTGAAAACTGGGGAAGAAGAGGCCTACCTCAGCATCGACGGACAAGTCGGAATGCCCATGTACGATGGCGACCGAATTCTTTGTCGCAAGTCTGAGTACTGCGTTCAGCTCCTGCGCCTAAAAAAAACATTTTTCGACGTCCTGCGCACCAAGCTGAAATGGGGACAGAGGTAGGAACTTTTACTACAGAGATACAGAGAAAAACTAGAAATAGAAAAAACCGCTTGTTTCAGATTCTGTAGATACCAGATGGTTTTACTTATTCTTGGTTTTTCTCTGTGACTCTGTGCCTCTGTGGTAGGTTTTGGCCGACACATGAAAACACTTTGTCGTCTCATCGGATTATTCCTACTCGCTCCTGCCCTTGCTGCTCAATCCAAGCCTGCCGCCGACTTGATCATCAATCACGCCAAGATCTGGACGGTCGATACGTCTCGTCCTCAGGCCCAAGCGGTTGCGGTCCTTGGCGACAGCATTGTTGCCGTTGGATCGAATGACGAGGTTGACCAGTGGCGAGGACCGAACACCCGCGTCATCGACGCCGTCGGCAAACTTCTGCTGCCTGGATTCAACGATGCCCACGTCCATTTCATCGATGGAGGGGCCAGCCTCGACCGAGTCCAACTCAAAGACGCCGCGACGGCGCAGGAGTTCGCTCGCCTCATCGGCGATCAGGCGAAGAAAGTCGACAAGGGCGAGTGGGTGCTCGGCGGCGAATGGGATGAAACCAAGTGGACGCCGTCAAATCTTCCGACCAAAGATCTGATCGACTCTCTCACTCCAGAAACGCCGGTATTCGTGACCCGCTATGACGGCCACGAGTCGCTTGCTAATTCGATTGTCCTACGCATGGCAGGCATTACCGCGAAAACCCCCGACCCTCCCGGCGGTGTCATCGTTCGTGACGCCAAAGGCAATCCCACCGGAGTGGTGAAAGATGCCGCGCAGGATCTGGTCTTCAAAGTCGTTCCCCCTTTCACTCATGATCAACTGGTAAGAGTCGTCAAGCGCGCCATGGCCCACGCCGCTTCCGTCGGGGTTACCAGCGTGCAGCATATGAACCCCGACTATGAAGATATCGCTGTCTACTCGGAACTGCTCGAGCGCGGTGAACTTATTACCCGCATCTATGCTGCACCATTAATTCCGCAAGTCGATGATCAGGCAAAGATCGGCATCCGGCATGCCTTCGGAGGCCCTTATCTGCGTCTCGGTGCACTGAAGGCCTATGCCGACGGATCGCTCGGGGCTGCGACCGCTTACTTTTTCGAGCCCTACCTCAATACCCCCAACAATCGGGGTCTGCTCAACGACACCATGCAGCCGCTTTCGCTCATGCGCGACCGTATGATGAAGGCCGACGCCGCCGGATTGCAGCTTTGCACCCACGCCATCGGAGATCAGGGTATCTCGATTATTCTTGATCTTTACTCCGACATTATGAAAGCCCACGGCGATGCCGATCGCCGCTTTCGCATCGAGCACGCTCAGCATGTTGCTGCCAAAGATTTCGACCGCTTCGCGCAATTGCACGTGATCGCTTCCGTCCAGCCCTATCACGCCATCGACGATGGACGTTGGGCCGAGAGTCGCATCGGGCACGATCGGGCCAGCCGCACTTACGCCTTTCGCACATTTCTCGATCACGGGGTCCGCCTCGCCTTCGGAACCGACTGGGATGTCGCCCCATTGAATCCCATGTTCGGCTTGTACGCCGCGGTCACGCGTGCCACCCTCGACGGCAAGAATCCCAACGGATGGTTCCCCGAGCAGAAGCTCACCATCAAAGAAGCCATCGAGGCCTACACCATGGGCTCGGCCTACGCCGAATTTCAGAACACGGTAAAAGGCTCCATCACGGCCGGCAAGCTGGCTGACATGGTCATTCTCAGTGATGACTTATTCTCGATTGACCCGGTCAAGATTCGTGACGTGAAAGTGCTGAAGACCTTTGTCGGCGGAAAGCTGGTCTACGACGCAGGGGCCGCACAGTGACCCAACCTGATCGCGATCACCATCACGGGCTGGAAGAGAAGTCGTTCGACACCGGAGAGGTCACGCTCAACTACGCTGAAGGGGAAGACAACGGCACACCCCTGGTTCTGCTGCACGGCCTCGGCCGCCGCTGGCAAGTCTTCCTGCCGCTGATTCCCAGCCTTTCCCTGCGCTGGCACATCTACGCCGTTGACCTTCGCGGCCATGGCAAATCGGCCCACATCCCGCGCGGCTATCGCGGTACGCAGTACTCGGAAGACGTTATCCGCTTTCTCCGCCAAGAAGTGAACGAGCCTGCGGTCGTGTTCGGGCACTCTCTCGGCGGGATGGCCGCGATGTGGGTTGCCGCCCACGAACCGGAGTTGGTCAAAGCCATCATCCTCGGGGATAACCTGATTTCGAACGTTGTTTTTGAGCAGTCTTACTACCCCATGCTCTTCGGAGGCTTGCGCGATCTGGCGAGGAAAGGCGGCACGCTCGAAGAAATTGCTCGCGGCCTGGCTGAAATCAAACTGAAGCTTCCTGGCCTCGACGAGCTCGTACGCATCGGAGATCTTCCCGGAAACGATCAGGCATTTCTTCTGTGGTGGGCACGCTGCGTCAAGCAAGTCGATCCTGATACCTACGCGATGTCGCTTGATGGAACTTCGCTCGAAGGTTGGGATGGAGAAGCTCTTCTTCGGGCCATCAAATGCCCCACGCTCCTGCTCCAAGCCAGCCCCCAACTGGGAGGCCTCATGTCGGACGCCGACGTGCAACTCGCGCTGAAGTTACTCGCGCATCCGGCTCACGTGAGTTTCCCCACGCTAGGACATGCGCTCTACATCCAGCAACCCGAGCCAATCTTGCGCGCGGTCAATAATTTTCTGGAGTCGCTGTAATTCAAAACCAACAAGCTGATGATTGTCATTCCGACCAGAGGCGAAGCCGAAGGAAGAAATCTGATGTCCTGCACGGGTGCCGCATTCAAACGCCCGTTCCTCCCGACCCCTTCCCGCTACTCCCAAAATAAAATCCTAATGCCGATCCGATTAGCCCGACGATGGCCGGAAGCACAATTTGCAGCATCTCTTTCGTCTGCTCCCAGTGCTCCTTCCACGATGCCGATTCCACGCAAGCCCACACCACCACGAAGCCCAGAATCAGCAGCAGTCCCACGCTGATCACCAGGCGAACATAGTCTCGCCGTTTCTCCGGATTGTAGTTCTCCAGTTCCGGATGTGCTCCCTCATCTACCGTCAAGTCCAAAGATGATTCATCTTCCGGCATTGCGTTCTGCACAGGCTCGTCGCTCACGTCGGGCTCCCAAAAAACAAATTGGGTGATGGCCGCAGCCACCACCCACGCAGTTTAACCAACTCGTTGCGCTCAGCGAACGATTTTCAGTTCCTGTGTTTTTCCATCGCGATCAATCAGGATACGTGCTTTCTCATCTTTATCGGCGCTCACAATCAAATCACTTATGTTGATGGCCTGCCGCAATGCCTGAGAAATCGTGAGGTTCTGCATCTTTGCCAGCTTCTGCAAGGTGTCATACACCTGCTGCGGGAAAATGACGTTCACGCGTCGGGTCGCACCATTCGTCCCATTGTTGTCCGACATATACCACCTCGTCCTATGTCAATCATACATCAAAAATACGCATTTTATACATATGGCAGTCGCCAAGCGATTCCAGAAACGTCAGCCGTGCTCTTCCGCCCGCAGTAAATCCTTCACGCTCTCCCGCCGACGAATCACCCGCGCTGTCTTTCCATCCACCAGAACCTCGGCCGCTCGCGGGCGGGTGTTGTAATTCGACGCCAGCACCATCCCATATGCGCCTACGTCGAGGATGGCCAGCAAATCGCCTTCCGCGACGAGCGGAATTTCTCTACTCCTCGCGAAGAAATCTCCCGTCTCACACACAGGACCAACCAAGTCGACAGTCTCGGTGGCGGCACCCTGCCGTCCCTGCACCGGAACAATCTCGTGAAATGCGTTATAGAGAGAAGGCCGCAGCAGATCATTCATTGCGGCATCGACGATGACAAATTTCTTGCCGTTGTTGGTTTTGCGATAAAGCACCCGTGTCACCAGCGCTCCCGCCGGACCAACGATCGACCGTCCCGGCTCCAGCAGCAAATGCACCTTTAACCCTTTCAGCGGCTCCAGTAGCGCCGAAGCATACTGCCCGAATTCCGGCCCACCCGCTCCCTCATAAGGGATTCCGAGCCCGCCGCCCCCATCCACATACTCGATGCGGTGCCCGTCTTTGCGCAGGTCGCGCACCAGGTCTGCCACCCGTTCCATGGCAAGCGTGAATGGCTCGACATCGGTGATCTGCGACCCGATGTGCACGCTTACTCCGCGCGTCTTTAAGCTCTTCATCCCCGACGCTCGCGCGTAAAGCTCGCGAGCCTGGCCGATGGGAATACCGAACTTGTGCTGATGCAATCCCGTAGAGATATAAGGATGCGTCTTCGCCGGCACGTCGGGATTCACACGTAATGCCATCGGCGCACTTCGCTTCAATCGCGATGCGCACTCCGCTAGCAGGGAGAGTTCCGATTCGCTCTCCACATTGAAGAGAAGAATGCCGGCCTGAAGGGCAGCTTCAAGTTCTTCGCGCTGCTTCCCCACGCCCGAAAAAACGACTTTCTTCGCCGCCTTCCGTCCTACATGCAGCACCCGTTCCAGTTCGCCGCCTGACACCACGTCAAAGCCGCATTCCAGATTCGCGAGTAATCGCAGAACGCTCAGGTTGGAATTCGCTTTAACCGAATAACAGAGCGTGAAGTCCGCTTTCCGAAACGCCCGCTGGAACGCCCGAGCGCGCTCGCGGATCGTCGTCGCAGAATAAACATAGAGCGGCGTGCCATACCGCTCCGCCAGACGCGGCAAGGGAATTTCGTCACATTGCAGAATAGATTCGCGCGAGGCACGTCGAAGCAATCCCTTGCGGATTGCTTGATAAGAAAATGCAGGCGGACGTCCGGTCATCCCGCTCACTTGCGCTTTCCGGGACCGCCTTTGACTTTGATCGCGACCACGGTTTGATCGTCAAATGCCTCGACGCCCTTGGCATATTTGGCGACCGCTTTGAAGATCGAGTCGACTACGCAATCGGCGGTTTGCTCTTCGCATCCCGCGACCAGTTTCTCCACGCGGGTTCGTCCAAACATCTCTCCCGCCTTGTTACGCGCGTCGAGAATGCCATCGCTGAAGAACACGAACAGGTCTCCGGGCTTGGCGCGGAAGGTGAACTCGTCGTAGTCGGCTTCATCGAACAGACCGAGTGGCAATCCGGTCGCCTCGATGATCTCGATCTTCCCGTCGTGGCAGTAAATTGGACGAGGAAGTCCAGAATTGGCCACGGTTAGCGTCCGGTTGGGATCATCCCATACCGCGTAAATCAGCGAAACGAATTGCGCGTCGATGCGCCGTTCCCCCAGCGAGAAGTTCACCGCCGACAACATCTCAGCCGGTCCTGGCTCAATGGGCGCGTGCGATCGCAGAATACCGCTTACCAGTGCCGCATAAATCGCCGCAGGAGCCCCTTTGCCGCTCACATCCCCGATCACGATCGCCGATCGTGACAGGGAATAGCTCACGAAGTCATACAGATCTCCGCCAATCGCCCGGGCCGGAGCGAACTTCGCCGCCACTTCGAGGTTCGGGAGCTTGGGTAAGGCATGAGGCAGCAGACGGAACTGCAATTCTCGCGCGAGTGACAGGTCGCGCTCCAGTCGGGCTTCCTGCCGTGCGATCTCTTCATACAAACGAGCATTTTCCAGTGCGATCGCCACCTGCGCCGCGAGCGTCGTCACCGTTCGCTTATGATCTTCAGTGAAGAATCCGCGCCGCGTATGCTCCAGATCGAGCACGCCGATCACCTTGTCTTTGTAGATCAACGGCACGGCGAGTTCTGACCGCGTTTCGGGATTCAGCAACACGTAGCGCGTATCCTTGCTGACATCGGGCACCAGCACTGCCTGCTTATGCTGCGCCGCGTAGCCCACCAACCCCACACCCAGGGCAACGTCGTGCTTCAGATGGATGTTCTCCTGAAAGCGCAGCGAAAAGCGGTGCTGCAGCTTCTCGCCTTCGGGATCGAGCAGCAGAATGCTGAACATCTGATAATCGATCAGCCGCGCCAGCAGTTCAGCAATGCGTTTCAGTAGTTCATCGAGATTCAGAATCGACGTCAGTTCGCGCGCAATCTCGTTGAGCAGGACCAGAGTCTTTGCCTGCCGGGTTGAACGCGTGTAGAGCCGGGCATTCTCAATGCCAACAGCCATGCGTGAGGCGATCAGCGTCAGCAACCGCTTGTGTTCTTCGGTGAAATGATTCGGCTCAGGAGATTCGAGATCGAGCACTCCAATCAACTGATTCTTCACGATCAGCGGAACCGCCAGCTCCGAGCGAACATTCGGCACCGCTGAGATGTATCCCTTTTCCTCGCTGACATCGTGAACCAGAATCGCCTCGCGCCGTTCCGCCGCGATTCCCGTGACCCCCTCCCCGACCTTAATCCGCAGCCTTTCCGCGAGTTCACGCGGATACCCCACCTGAAACCGGAAGTAAAGCTCCTGCGATTTCTCATTCAGCAGCAGGATGGCGAAGATGTCATAGTCGATGACTTTCCGCACCAGTTCAGCCACACGTTTGAGCGTGGTGTCCAGGTCGAGCGTGGTATTGACCACGTCCGCCACTTCCAGAAGTAGAGGCTCAACTTTGGATTGCAAATCGGATTGGGGAGATGTCGTTTCCACGAACGCCTATGATACCAGCCGTATGCAGGATGCTTCAGGAATGTTGCAGGGAGAGCGTGCAGAACCGCTGAACGGCAGATTTTTCTCGGCGGCCTTTGCGGTTATTCTTCGCGATGTTGCTCTTCGATGTCCAGCACAACTCCGGCGCGCCCATGCCGCGTACTATCTCCACTCCGGCGCTCGTCCCTATGCGGTCCGCGCCGGCCGCTACCATCGCGAATAACTCCCCGGCGGTTCGAATCCCGCCCGACGCTTTCACTCGTGCCCTCGTTCCGGCTACCGAGCGCAGCAAACGGACGTCTTCCACCGTGGCTCCGCCCACTAATCCGGTTGATGTCTTCAGAAAGTCGGCCCCAGCTACGATCGCCAACTCGCCCGCGAGAATCTTTTCCTCAAGTGTAAGCAAGGTGGTCTCAAGAATGACCTTCAGCAAGGCATCGGCCCCGTGTGCGACTTCGACCACCCCGCGGATATCAGCTTCCACCAATTCGCGGTATCCGGATTTCAACGCCCCTACATTGAGCACCATGTCGAGTTCGCCTGCACCCTCGCGCAATACTTCGACGGCCTCAAATCGCTTGACCGACGAAAGCGTGGCGCCTTGCGGGAAACCAATTGGTGTGCCCACCTTCACCCCGCTTCCGCGCAAGATCCCCGCGGCCAGCCCGACATACGAAGGATGCACAAACACAGTGGGAAATCCGTAGTGCACCGCTTCCTGGCATACGCGCCCACCTGTGTAGCCGTGCTCTCAGGCTTCAACAGCGTGTGATCGATGAGGCGGGCGACGGAAGGCCAGCCGTCTCAGCGAAGCGGGAATCGCAGAATCGACGGCGCGGGACATAAGCGAGTTTTACCACAAACGGCGGGTCGACCGTCACTCTCTCGGCAGACACACACACGTCTGGCAGATTTCGGTAACGCTCTGCGTAATCCAGTCCCATATCCCACCACGAACTCATCGGGGATACTGAATCCCACGTAATCGCCCTGGATCGGTTTCTTGCGCCGTGAAGGTTTATCGAGCAGCGCCGCGATCTTGAATGTCCTCGGCTGATGCGAAAGCAGGATGCTCTTCAGATAGGTCAATGTCAGCCCGGTATCGAGAATGTCCTCGACGAGAATCACGTTCTTGTCGCGCAGCGAATGATCGACGTCTTTCGTTAGGCGCACTTCGCCGGTCGAATCCCATCCACCCTTCAATTCTTGCGTCGGACTCGGCCGGTTGCCGTAGCTCGACACGCCGATAAAGTCGAATGTGGCGTCCAGATGTACCTGCCGCGCCAGGTCGCTCAGGAAAATCGCTGCGCCCTTGAGGACTCCGACGAAGATCACCTGCTGCCCAGCAAAATCGAGTGTGATCTGTGCGCCTATCTCCGCCACTCGCCCGGCAATTTCTTCCCGCGAAATCAGAATCTTAGGTTCAGTCACGGATTAGTAGTAAACCACGATAGTCAATGTTTGTCCCGATACCCGGTGCATCCATTTTGAGGGAAGCCTTTGTCCCCGCTATGACGAACCCCAAACAGGAGATGCACCGCAAATTGCCCACCTTACCGGTGCAAGACTGGAGAAATTACAGGACTTACGGGCAGTGGCTCGAGCCTGAGCGGCCTATTTTTGGCTCCGTATATTTGTTGCAACGATATCGTCGTGACGCATCTAAGCGGTGAGAGGAGAAACACATTATGAGCACACCCGCTATTCCGCAACCAGCCCCAGCACTACCACCTGGAGCATCGAACCAGTCACTCCGTTGCGAGTTTAAGGTCAAACACATGATGATCGCTGACGTAAGAGGGGCATTTCTCAAAGTTTCGGGCGCCAACGCTGGATGGATCGGATCGGCAAGTCGCATATTGAAGCTTCGATCGATGCCGCCTTCATCGAAACTCTCGACGCCCAGCGCGACGCCCATCTGCGAAGTGCTGACTCCTCGAAGTTGAGAAATTTCCGACACTCTCATTCAGGTCCGTCCGCATCAGCA
>CAWDJF010000009.1:0-350353 GCA_963802575.1 Terriglobia bacterium
GTCCGCATTCATCGCGATATAAAACACCGACGCCGGATCGGCCAGTCTCTCAGTGAACCACTGCACGTGGCTCTCCCACGGTATCGGATCGGGAGAGAATGCTCCCGCACGAATCTCGGGATCGTTGGCCCACTCCCACAGAAGCCTGCAGTCCGCATCAGTAGCGTTCCGTAATCGCAAGCTGCGGCTTTCTATCTCGCGGCATACGCGAGCCGCGCCGTTGCCATCGATCAGAGCGCGCCCATGCTCACACATGGTAGCCCTGCGTTCTCGCGAACCAATCAGAGAACTCAATTCGTCGGCAATTTTTCGCGGAGAAATGTCCGCCGAATTTCCCAGGTCAACGGCAACTCCAAGCCGATCAAGTTCCTGTGAAACCGGACGCTGATTCTCGGCAAGGTCAATCAACAGAGCTGGCAGTCCCAGGAAGCAAAGCTCCCAGCAAGTGGACCCCGCGCCGGCAATGGCTACATCGGCGGCAGCCATCAATTCCGCCATGTTGTGCGCGTTCTCGACCAGCGATGTCCCCGCGAGTCCCGCGGCCGCTTTTTTCAAATGAGCGTGATGAGGATTGCTCACTCCCACAAGAATCGTTACTTCCAGATATTGCCCAGATAGCTTCACCCCCTCGATGACGCGCTCCGTTGCGTTATCGGGGTCGCTTCCTCCGAGCGTGACCAGCAGCTTGCTAGCCCTGCCGGGAATTTCGCGCTTCCAGTCTCGCCAGTTTAGAAACTCGCGCCGGAGCAACGCATAACGAGCACCGAGAAGTAATTCTGTTTCCCGAGAACGGTTGCGATACAGTTCCTCGTTCGCGTGCAGATTTTGGTTGAGCACCAGATCGGCGCTGTAACGGTTGGCATGTCCGCAGTCGTCAAGGAACAGCAGCTTCAGTCCGCTCGCCTTCAGCTGGTCCTGGTACTCCGCACCGAATTGGTAGCCATCCGCCACCAGCCACTCGCCATGATTCTCATGCACCAATCTGGCGGTCTCGTCGGCATCCTCAGCGCTTCCAGCGTCGGCCGAGATTTCGAGAATGAGCGCCTGCTCCTGCTCAACCCTGGCGCGGATTCCCTGTCCCGGCTGGCGCATCAGAAAAACCGTGCTGCCCCCTTGGTCGAGCCAGGCCTGCGCGATGGCCAAGCATCGCATGACATGGCCAGTACCCATCCGGCTATCGGCATCGGCGCGAATGAACAGTGTCCGCATTCACTCAGCAATCACTTCTCGCCTGAAAAACTATCGCACGCGAAAAACGGGTTCAATCATCGAGCCTTCAAGAAACCGGCTCGGATCGGGATCCTGCAGCCAATCGGCCACGATCTTGAACACCGACGCATACGCTTCCAGTGTTTTGGCAATCGAATTCTCGTCATGGGCCGCGCTCATATTATGTGTGACCAAGGCGAGGATGCCGCGCTTACACAACTCCTGCGACACCAGCGATCGCAGTAGAGGGCTATCCTGCCCGCTGGCATCGCGGAATCTCACCAGCGACCAACTCGGATGGCCGATACAGATAACGCGATCAGATAAACCAGCGTGTTTGGCCAGCATGTTTACCCCATCTTGCAACATGCGCCCGTTCGCCTCCATTCGCGTAAGCGCGTCGGTAAATTCCAGGATATCGAGCACCTTCAAGGCCGCTGCTATCGAAGCCACTTCCCCCGCAAAAGTAAAGCTGAAAAAAATCTCTTCGAAGATCTTCATGATCTCCGCACTCCCCACGACGCAAGCAATAGGAAAACCGTTTCCCATCGCTTTGCCGAAGCAAGCGAGATCGGGGGTCACGCCATAGCGCTTCTGCGCTCCCCCCAATCCGAAATGAAAGCCGGAGCAAATCTCGTCGAATATGAGAACTGCTCCGTGGCGCGCAGCTAGCTCTTTCACGCCCTGCAGGAAGCCGGGACCGGGCTCAGTAAAGTTGACGGGTTCCATGATAACGGCCGCAAATTCGTTGGGATGGCCCGTCAACAGCTGTTCGAGAGCCTTTAGATCGTTGTAAGGAAACGGATGAGTGAGTTCGCGCACCGCCCCCGGAACTCCCGCGTTCCGCGTGGTGGTTCCAATGAACCAATCCTGCCATCCGTGATAACCGCAGCAGGCAATCCGGTCTCGTTTGGTAAAGGCGCGTGCGGCACGAACGGCGCCCGAAGTCGCGTCCGACCCATTCTTTCCGAAGCGCACCATCTCCGCGCACGGAATCAACCGAACCAATCGTTCAGCCAATTCCACTTCGAGCGGATGCGGAAGCGAAAAACTGTGCCCTTGGGTCAATTGCAGCACAACTGCCGCATTCACTTCCCGGTGATCGTATCCAAGAATATTGGGAAGCAATCCCTGGATGTAATCGATGTACTCGTTGCCGTCTACGTCCCACACGCGGCAACCTTGCCCGCGCTCCAAGAAGATCGGCGCAACTCCCTTCACGTGCTGGTTATATCCCTTGCTGAAAGTCTGGGCGCAACCCGGTATCACTTTCTGGGCGCGCCGCAACCAATTCTCCGATTGCGTGCGTGGCCGCTTCGGAACGGGGTCGGCAGATGCTTCCTGGAACAAGCTGCGATAGTAGCCTTCATTGGAAGTGATGCTGGCGTTGAAGCTTTGCAGGTCTGCTTTCTCGTGCAGATACTCGAGCACATCCAACATGCCGAAATCCGTCTTTTGTTGCTGATGCAGCCCGGCATAGACTCCGCGCACGAATTCCAGATCCGCAGCCTCGTCGACCGTCCACCGGTGCCGCTTGAGCGGAAGCGACATATCATTCTTCACGCTTAAGGTGCGAAACCGTGGCGAGTGCAAGATACGGAGTAACATGCTCGCGCTCGGATGGGCGAGTGGCTTGTTTCCACGCTTCCTCCAATGCCGGGAACGAAAATACTTCCGTGTCGAGGCCATCGGGATAAGTCCTGACCAGTGTGTTCGAGACATAGTCATAGTCGCCAGTCAGGAAAGACTCCACGACTCGATCGATCACGGCAGGATCAATCAGAGGACAATCCCCCGTGACTCTAACCACTGCATCCGCGGACTCCGAGCGCGCTGCCTGGTAGTAACGGTCAAGCACATCGTTCTCGCTGCCACGGAAGCAACGAATACCTTCCCGCATGCAGAACTCCGCGATCGCATCGTCTGCCGGAAGTTTGGAGGTGGCCACCACAACTTCGCTTACAAGCGTAGCCCGTTTCACGCGCCGCACCACGTGCCACAGCATGGGATGACCTTCGATATCTGCCATGGATTTCCCCGGCAGTCGCGAGGAACCCATCCGTGCCTGGATGACCGCAACCACTTTCCCTTTGCGCTCTGCCCAAAGGGATACCGATTGCTCCTTGCTTGTAGAAGAAGACTTGGCCGCCAACACCAGTTCTAGTACATCGCGTGCCTGCTTTAGATCCACGAGCGGCGTGCGCCCACTGGCAATGCACTCCAGAAAGTGACGTACCTCCGCCACGTACATCCCCTCTGCTGCGGGATCCACGGCAAGGGTCTGCCACTGCTTGTCTTTCGCGAGGAACAACTTTAGATCGGGAGAGTCGAAGTCCCAAACGATCGTTCCGAGTTCCCCGACAACTTTGCAGGTTCGCGTGTATCCCTGCTGCACAAAGTCGAGATGAACTTCAGCCTGCGCTCCGCCTGCAAAGCGCATGAGGACTGCGGCGCAGTCCTCCACACTCACATCCAACTGGCTCACCTTGCCGGCCATGCACATGATCTCGGTGGGTCGCCCCAGGAGCCAGCAGATGTAATCGAGTTCGTGAGAGCCGTCGAGTAAGATTCCGCCCCCCAAATCACGCCGGGCGCTGTAGCTGCGGCTGTAGTCCTGCCACGGCCTCCAGTCGGGAAGATACTGACCCGCTTCCGCGTGCACCCACAGCACTCGTCCCACGACGCCCTGATCGATCAACTCTTTCAACTTCCGCGAGCCGGCGTTGAAGCGCAAGTTGTATCCCACCTGCACAGTGCGTTGCCGCTGACGCGCTTCCGTAATTAGCTGGCCCACCCCCCTCAGCGTGTCAGAGAGAGGCTTCTCCACAAATACATGTGCGCCCACACGAATAGCATCAAGGCTTTGCGGAACGTGGTAAATGGGAGGGCTGCAAACGAATACGATGTTTGGCTTCCACTCCGCTAAGGCGCCGTGGAAATCGGGAAATCCCTGAACCCCGAACTCCGATTCCGCCAGCCTGAGCCGGTCTGTGTCGGGATCGCTGGCCGCAATCCGCGTCAGGCCAAGAGTTTTGAGATTGGTGATGTGCCGCTGCCCGATCGATCCGACGCCAGACACTAATACTGAGTAAGAGGAGTTAGTCGACAATTTGGAATCTCGCACCGCCTGGGTGAACTTGGCCCAGGCAAAACTTCAAGCCCAGTAACCGATCACCTTCACGACCGCCCGGACTACGTCATTCACATCGTCATCCGTCATCCCGTGAAACATCGGCAGGCTAATCAATTGTTCATAGGCTTTTTCCGCTACGGGATACTCGCCGCCCTTGAAACCGAAGCGATCGCGGTAATAACGATGCTTGTGGACCGGAACATAGTGAACATTCACCCCGATGTTTTCCGCTCGCAAGGCGCGGAATACCTCGCCGCGATCGAGCGTCACGCCCTCGCCACCGACACGGACGGGATACAAATGCCAAGCGGGATTCGCATTCGCGCGAACTGCCGGCGCGGTCACTCCTCGCATCTCGCGGAAGGCGGCAGTGTAGCAGCCGGCAATTTCCCTGCGCCGCGCAAGATTCGCTTCCAGCCGTTTAAGTTGCTCGATCCCGAGCGCGCAGGCGATATCCGTCAGGCGGTAGTTGAAACCCAGCATCACCATGTCGTAATGCCATTGGCCCGCTGCCTGCCGTTGCCGCGCATCACTGTCAATGCCATGATTCCGGAACTTGCGTAGAGTATCGGCGAGATCCCCTCGGTCGGTGGTCACCATCCCGCCCTCCCCGGTAGTCAGGTGCTTCACGGGATGAAAGCTGAAAACCGTCATATGCGAAATGCCGCCCACCCGTCGTCCTTCGTATTCCGCGCCCAGCGCGTGGCACGCATCTTCGATAACAATCAACCCGTGGCGCTCGCCAATCTCCAGCATCTGCGCCAGGTCTGCGGGATGTCCCGCGTAGTCGACGGGTAGAAGAGCCTTTGTCCGCGAAGTTACGCGAGCAGCCACCGCTTCTGGGTCGAGATTCAACGTGTCGGAGCAGACGTCCGCGAAAATCGGAGTTGCCCCCTGATAGAGGACGCAATTGGCCGTCGCCGCGAAAGTTAGCGGCGTTGTAATGGCCTCATCGCCGGGCTTCAATCCTGCCGCAAACGCCGCTGCATGAAGGGCTGCCGTCCCCGAACTGAAGCTGACCGCGTATTTCGCTCCCAGCCACGCCGCAAGAGCTTCTTCGAATTCTCCAACCTTTGGGCCGGTCGTCAACCAATCTGAGCGAAGTGTGTCCACCACTGCCTGGATATCTTCCTCACTGATCGATTGTCGCCCGTAGGGAAGAAGTGCTTTGCGCACGGGAGAGCCCCCGTGAATCGCCAGCGCTTCCTTGGTTGCGGATGAACTCATCGCTGCCTCAGGCGAGTGCGCGCTGTTTCTGCGCGTTGGGAATTGAGGTGATAGCCGGAGATCCAGCGTCGATCAGCTCCTGCAGTTCTTCCGCAGTCAGCCACTGAGGATTGGAGTCGCTGCTGTAACGGAATCCATCGGAAAGGGCCTTGCCATCCTTCCAATTCTCGGCCTTCCACCAGGAGTGCGCCGGCTGAATCACATACATGTCGTCAAGTTCTACCGTGTTGCGCGCCTCGTCCTCTGAAACCAGAACCTCGTGTAGTTTTTCTCCGGGACGGATGCCGATATATTCCACTTCGCATCCCGGCGCGATCGCCTCCGCCATCTCCACCAGCTTCATGCTAGGGATTTTCGGCACGAAAATTTCTCCGCCGTGAAGTTGCTCAATGCAATTCACCACGAAGCGAACACCCTGTTCGAGGGTGAGCCAGAAGCGGGTCATACGCGGATCAGTAACGGTGATTTTTCCACGGCGCCGCTGCTCTTGAAATACCGGAATCACGCTGCCGCGGCTGCCCACAACATTGCCGTAACGCGCGCAACTGAAGCGAGTGTCCTGCGCCCCGGCATAGGCATTGGCTTGCACGAACATCTTCTCCGCGCACAGCTTGGTCGCGCCGTAAAGATTTACTGGATTCACCGCTTTATCAGTACTCACCGCGAGCACCCGGTGCACACCTTTGTCGATGGCGGCATCGATCACGTTCCGCCCGCCCATGATGTTGGTCTGAATGGCTTCGAAGGGGTTGTACTCGCAAGCGGGCACCTGCTTCAGAGCCGCCGCGTGAACCACGATCGTCACCCCTGAGAACGCCCGCTGCAGCCGTTGCGCGTCGCGAACGTCGCCGATGAAATAGCGCAAACTGGGATCGTCGAAGCCCGAAGTTCGCATGTCGTGCTGCTTGAGTTCATCCCGGCTGAAGATGATCAGCTTCTGGGGCTTGTACTCGCGCAACATGACGTCGACGAACTTCTTGCCAAAAGAGCCCGTCCCTCCCGTCACTAGCACCGTTTGCTCAGACCAGTTCATTCACCCATCCTAAACAAAATCTCAATTTTAGACGGCTCGCGCCGCCGCAGGATAAGCAATAGCTTACCCTTCATTGGCTTAAGTGGCGAATTTTTGTCCAGGCCGGGCGTGCCGCTTCAGGTCACCACGTACAACCGAAACTGCAGGCCCCTCGCCGGGAACCAATGAAATTAAGGGTAGGACTGCGGTTTCAAAATGCTAGAATGTGGCAACTGATTCAGCCTGGAAAAATTCAGCGCGCAGCGACACCCGAGATTCAACTCCTTTGTGCTTCCTGGAGTCGAGTTTCCCTGGGTCTGTAGGAGCATGGATGGGTTCGGGACCAATTATTCCGGCAAAAAGTGATTTTCTGCGCGACACGCGTGGCCCCTTCCCTGTGGAAGCGAATGCCACTGGTGGCGGCATTTATCCTTCCCCACCCGTGCAGCAGGATTCCGTCCTGCGTGAATATCTGCGCGTACTGATCAAGCGCAAGTGGATTGTAATTTCCTGCCTCACCATCATCTTTTCCCTAGTGGCTATCGCCACCCTGCGGGCTACCCGCATTTATGAAGCTTCCGGCAGCATCGCCATCAACAAGATGGATCCGACCCTGCTGAACTTCAAAGACTCCTCAAACGGCGCGCCCGACTATTATGATCCTGCCGACCTCGATACCGAGGTCAGCATCCTGCGCAGCGATTTGCTCGCCCTGCAGGTGATCAAGGCTCTAAATCTCGACAAGCGCCCCGAGTTCGGTGGCAAAGGCGTTCCGGCAGGCGATTCCTTGGGACTCACTACCGATGAGTTGCAACCTGATTCCCAGCGCACGACACCGTTGCTCGATAGTTTCAAAGGCAATCTTCGGGTCACGCTCAGACCTAACACCCGCATCATCGATGTTCACTACCGCAGCGCCGACAAAGACCTGGCTGCGTTGGTAGTCAATACGCTGATTCACACCTACATCGAGCAGAACTTCAAGACTCGCTACCAATCGACCATGGAAGCCTCCGATTGGTTGTCGAAGCAACTCGTCGATCTGCAGATGAAGGTCGAGACCTCTCAGGAAAAGCTCGTCAATTACCAGAAAGAGCATGAGATTCTCGGCATTGACGAAAAGCAGAACATCATCACTTCCAAGCTCGACGAACTGAACAAGGAACTGACCTCGGCCGAATCCGAGCGCATGGAGAAGCAGTCGGTCTACGAGTTGGTGCAGTCGAACGACGCCGATGCGGCTGCCGCCGCGGCTATCAGCGCGAGCGCCAACTCCGCCACTGGAAGCGCCAGTTCGAATCTTCTGGAAAAATTGCGCGAGCAGGAAGCCGACATCAAGATTCAGGTCGCTCAACTCAGCACGCAGTTCGGCCCTTCTTATCCCAAAGTGACGCAATTCAACAGCCAGTTGAAAGAAGTTGACTCGCAAATTCAGATCGAGATGAAGAAGGTGGTCTCGCGGGTCCGCAGTGACTACATGACTTCCCTGCAGAGGGAGAACATGCTGCACGACGCTCTCGACAAACAGAAACAGGAAGCGAACCAGTTGAACGAGAGCGCCATCGAATACAGCCTGCTGAAGCGCGACGTAGAAAGTTACCGCACTCTCTATGAAGGGCTTCTCGAAAAACTCAAAGAAGCGGGAGTGACGGCTGGACTAAAGTCGAGCAACATACGTCCAGTCGACATGGCTCGCGTTCCGGTTTCGCCATCAGAACCGAACGTTCCCCGCAACCTTTCTTTCGCGCTTGCTCTCGGACTCACCACTGGAATCGGCTTAGCCTTCCTGCTGGAAGGTCTGGATAACACAGTGCGCACGCCGGAACAGGCGACGCTTATTTCGGGACTGCCTTCTCTCGGCATGATCCCACTCGGCTCGAAGTCACCCTCGGAAGGATCTGGCCGGAAACGTTTGGCGGTTGCGGCCTCCAAAGAGGCCGTCGAACTCGTCACCCAGTCGCGTCCGCAGTCCCAGATGGCCGAATCCTACCGCGCCCTGCGCACTTCCTTGCTGCTGAGTTCGATCGGATCTCCGCCCAAGACCATCCTGGTGACCAGCGCCCTTCCCCAAGAGGGCAAGAGCACCACCAGCATCAATACCGCGATTGTGCTCGCGCAAAAAGGAACACGGGTTCTGTTGATCGATGCCGATCTCCGCCGGCCCAGCGTTCACAAGACTCTCGGTATGGGTCCGCGGACTGGTCTCAGCAACGTCTTGACTGGCAGCGCCACTCTGCAACAGACGATCGTACGGTCTTCGATTCTGCCGTCTTTGTTCATCTTGCCCGCGGGAACTCCTCCTCCAAATCCTGCGGAACTGTTGGCCTCCTCCAACATGAGAGACGTACTTGCCGAATTGCGCGAAGAGTATGACCACATCGTTGTCGATACTCCTCCGACGCTTTCCGTGACGGACGCGGTCGTGATGTCCACGCGAGCCGATGCTGTGGTTCTCGTGATTCGATGCGGCCAAACTACCAAGCAGGCTTTACGCCGTTCCAGAGACCTGCTCACCCAGGTGAACGCCCGCGTCTGCGGCGTTCTGCTCAATGCTGTCGACCTCGACTCCCCCGACTACTATTACTATTACGAGTATCAGGGCAAGTATCATCATTACTATCAGGAAGACGAGTTACTCCCGAAAGATGATGTGACGGCCCGGGCGACGTCGACGGGCGACTAAGAGAGCGTACCCAAAGCCGCTCCGACAGCTACGGTACCTGCATGCAACTAGCGATTGCTACTCGGGGAAAAAAGATCGCCGTATTGCTCGCCGCTTCTTTCCTGGCGGCGATCTACATCGGTATCTCTGCTCTTCAGTTTCTCGCAGCTCACTATTCGGAGAAGAACGATCTAGCCAGTTTGGAAAAAGCGGTTCGCCTTCAACCGGGCAATTCAGAATATCGTTACCGTGTTGCCCGATACCTGTCTCTGACCCAAAACACGCCCGACGTTGTGGCCAGCGCCTACCGGGCCGCCGTCGCCTTAAATCCCCATCGTGCCCGATACTGGTTTGAACTCGCGGGCGCCTATCAAATGATGGGCGACACTCAGGGCCAGGCGGATGCTCTCGATCACGCTGTTCTCGCCGATCCGAGGACTCCTGACGTCGCTTGGCAAGCGGCCAACTTTTCTCTGGTGCAAGGCGACACCGATAAGGCGCTCCAGGAATTCCGAGTCGTGTTGGAAAACGATCCCAGTTTCGCGCCCGCCGCTCTGCAGCTTTGCTGGCGCGTAAATCCCGACATTGACACCATCCTCAGCAAGGCGATGCCTTCCGATCCCCAGGCGTACTACGCGTTGCTTGACCTGACGATCGCAAAAAAGGAGCCCTCGGCGGCCGCCAAAACCTGGGCGCAACTCGTCCAACTACAGAAGCCGATTGAATCACGGCGGGTTTTTGAATACATTCGTTATCTCGTCGCTCAACAGGATATCGATCAAGCACGCACTGTCTGGCGCGAGGCTGGCGTCTTGAGTGGCCTTTCCGCATATCAGCCGTCTCGGCAGAATCTGGTGGTGAATGGAGACTTCAGCCTCCCCGTGCTTAACGGAGGCTTCGATTGGATTTACTACCGGTCCAAGGAAGTGGACCTCGCTCTTGACCCAACCCAGGCGCACGCCGGAAATCGTTCGCTCGCGATCGTGTTCGACAGCCGCGGGCTTGACGACGCCGGAATTCGTCAACTGGTCCCCGTCGAACCCAATACGACGTACGATTTCTCGGCCAATTTCAAAGCTCAGGATATGGACGGGGCGGGCGGGCCGCGTTTTGTCGTGCAAGACGTCTATAGCGAACAGATATACTTCGCCAGCGACGATATAAAGAATGCCGACTTCTGGAACTCCATCAGCGGTCCTTTTACCACTGGCCCGCAAGCCAAGCTCGTCGTGATTCGCATTCAGCGCAATCCTCCAGATCGGCCTATCAAGGGCAAACTCTGGATCGATGGAGTCAAAATGGTCGAGAGGCAAAACCCATGATGCCCCTTACCAGAACCATGTCACCCGAACAGGTTGCAGCCGCGCAGGGTCCGATCGCTGTGCGCCCCGTACGCTCGTATCTCGATACCGCGATCTTTCTCGGACCCATTGGACTGCTGCTCTTCGCACCCCTGGCATTCGGATCCGTGGATCCCTGGTCGATCTTCATTCTCCAGGCAGGATCGTCGCTGTTTTTCGCACTGTGGGCTTATCGCCAGGTGCAGCGTGGCGAGCTACTGGTGTTAGGAAATCCGGTTTTCGCTCCGATGATCGCTTTCGGCGCGCTAATTGTGGTTCAGCTTATCTTCGGCGCGACTGCTTATCGCTACCAGACCTGGACGAACGCGCTTCTCTACGTCGCTTATGGTTTGCTGTGCTTCCTGGTTGCGCAAAGCCTGCGTCGCACTTCGCAAGTGAAGCTTCTCACAATGACGGTGTGCGTTTATGCGGGAGTCGTCGCTCTGTTCGCTCTGATTCAGGGCCTTTCCGGAACCACAAATTTGTACTGGATTCATACTCCTCTCTCTCGCGGCTGGATCTACGGACCCTATGTGAATCACAATCACTATGCCGGGTTGATGGAAATGCTGGTCCCGTTCCCGCTCGTGGTCGCTCTCAGCCATCAGTCCCGAAGTTGGCAAAAAAGCATGGCTTCGGTTGCCGCAGCTTTAATCGCCACAACCATCTTTCTCTCCGGCTCTCGCGGAGGCATGGCAGCCCTCGCCATCGAGATAACCATCGTCGGAGCGATTCTTCTGCGCGGTGAAAAGCCCGGGCACGCCACGACCACGATCGGCATTTTTCTGGTGATCGTCGTCGCCTTGCTGGTTTGGCTTGGAGGCGGCGAACTTGTCGACCGCTTGTCTACCATCCGCACTGAAGCTCATACCGAAGTCAGTGGAGGAACCCGGCTCGACATCGACCGTGACGGGTTGCACATGTTCGCTCAGAAGCCCATGCTGGGCTGGGGCCTCGGCACCTTCCCTGAAATCTATCCTCAATTCCGAACCTTCTACACCAACTTCTTCATCAATGCTGCTCACAACGACTACGTCCAACTCCTGGTAGAAACCGGCGTCGTCGGCTTCGCACTGATGATCTGGTTGCTGGTGTCTGTCTACCGCAACGGCATGAAGAAGCTGAAGGATTGGCCACGCGACACCAACGGCGCCATCGCACTCGCCGCGATGTTGGGAATTACTGGAATTCTCTTTCACAGCCTCGTCGACTTTAATCTGCAAATCCCCGCGAATGCCGCCATCTTTTATGTGCTTTGCGTGCTGGCAGCGATGGAACCCCGGTTCGGACAATTCCAACGTAAATCGCGCAAGAAACGCGGCGATCCCCTGCCCGATTTGTCAACCGGAACTTTCTCTTCGCTCGGCTAGAAAGAAGATCCGCTCAGGGTTACCATTGGGCCCCCACCGCTCAGGCATCGGCCCGATTTAGCCCCTTTCCCGCTAAGGCATTACAAGTATTACCAAAGTACACCAGCGGCGGACACGTTTACCCCTTGTCCGTTCTCCCGTAATTTGAAGCTTCCACCCGGCACCCTCCCCAGGCTCGGGTCCCTATTTTGGAGCTTATGAATGGCTACGCCTAACAACTTTCAGTTGAGTCTTCTGCCCGAGCGCAGGATGGACTGGCGGACTCTCGCCACCAGTTACGGGATTGAAGTTTTGCTGATCCTGTTCCTGATCAACGTGGGTTTGATCTGGCCTGATCGCATGCAGATCGCGCAGAAGTATCACGTGACTGAAATCATTCCCATGCCCGATATGCAGCCCAAGCCATTGCAGGTGAAAAAAGCTCCGCCGGTCTTGAAGGCGAAGCTGTTGCCGCCCGCTCCGATCACGGCCCCCAGGCTGGTCGTGCCCCGTGAAATTCGTCGAGCGGAAGTTCCCCGCGAAGTGGAAGCCCCGAAGGTTGTGGTCAACACCTTCCAGGCTCCGGTGATTAAGGAAGTTTCCGGCGGCGCGCGTCCGGCATTGATTGTTCATACCGGCGAGTTTGGAAGTTCGGCGACACCGACCATCAACGCCCCGGTCCAGAAGGTACAAACCGGCGGCTTCGGCGATCCGCAAGGCATTAAGGGAACAGGAAAAGAAAATGCACGCCTCGTCGCTGCCAATACCGGCGCGTTTGATCTGCCTTCCGGGCCGGGCACGGGCAATGGCGCTGGCGGCGCGAACGGCGTGAAAGGCACGATCGCAAGCGCAGGCTTCGGCAATGGAATCGCGAACGGTGGCCAGGGCGACGGACGCAGCAATGGCCGCGGTTCAGGCTCCATTCAAACCGGAGGCTTCGGCGCGCAGCAAGTTCAACAAGGCGGAGTCAAGGCGCAGATCGACAACGGTCCGCCAACCAATCCCGTCGAAATCACCTTCAAGCCCAATCCGGTTTACACCGACGAAGCCCGCAATTTGCACCTCGAAGGCGAAGTTCTTTTGGAAGTAATGTTCAGCGCAAATGGGCAATTGCATGTGAACCGCGTGGTACGCGGCATGGGCCACGGCCTGGATGAGGCTGCGATCGCCGCCGCCAACAAGATGCGTTTCAAGCCCGCGTTGCGCAACGGTCAGCCCGTGGATTCCACGGCGATCGTGCATGTGGTTTTCCAGTTGGCGTATTGAGAAATAAGAGAGGAACAGAGTTATGCGTACTTGGAATGGAATCGTCACCGCGTTCTTGCTGGTCACGCTGAGCGCCGCCGCCCAGCAGACCACAGGACAATCTTCGCAGGCACCGGCGAATGCGCCGGCCGCCGCGCAGGCCTCGCAACCGGCGAGTTCCGGCCCGGCCACGGACTCTCCGGCTGCGGCGACAGCAACCCCGGTTCAACCGACGTCGCAATCGCAACCTTCGGGTCCGCCCGCGCCGCCGACGATGACGACCCCAACACCCACCACCATGGATCAGGTGGTCGACCGCACCATCGAGCGTGAGCACGCGCTGATGAAGATGCTCAGCACCCGCAATCCGCTGGTCGAAACCTATCTGCAGAACCTGACGCTCGATCCTGCAGCCGGTCCGGTTCCCAAGGAAGATCACTACTTCCTCGGCCGCATGGACCTCGGAGAGACCGTGGATCGCCGCGACTATCTCTCAAAAGACATGAGCTTCCAGACGCGCATGATGGGCGGCTTCACCAAGATGTTCAAGTTCGAATACAAGCCCATGGGCTTCTCGTGGATGATCTTCGCTGACCGTGAAGACTTCGACCGCGCCCACTACAACTTCAAGTACGTTCACCGCGAGTTCCTTGGCGACGTACGCTGCATCGTGTTCGACATCACGCCCAAGAAAGATGCCGGCAAAGGCCGATTCCTGGGACGCGTCTGGGTGGAAGATCAGGACTACAACATCGTCCGCCTGAACGGAACTTACGCGCCGCGCCCGAAGAATGCTTACTTCTTCCACATGGATAGCTGGCGCCTCAATCTGATTCCGGGCTACTGGGTGCCTTCCTACATCTACAGCGAAGAAGGCGACTTCAGCTACGGATCGAAAGACAAGATGGCCTTCAAGGCGCAGACCCGCATCTGGGGCTACGATCTGAAGAAGAACGGCCAGACCGACGAACTCACCAACATCAGCGTTGACGCCAGCGTGAAAGACGACAGCGCCGCGGCCCAGGACGCTTCCCCTCTGCAAGCGCAGCGTCAATGGCAGCAGCAGGCGGAAGACAACGTTGTCGCCCGCTTGCAGGATGCCGGCTTGCTCGCCCCTGATGGCGACGTCGACAAGATTCTGATGACCGTCGTCAGCAATCTCGAAATCACCAACAATATCGAACTGCCGCGTCCGGTTCGCACACGCGTAATGCTGACGTCTCCGCTGGAAACCTTCAGCGTGGGCAACACCATCATCATCAGCCGTGGTTTGATTGACACGCTTCCTGACGAGGCCAGCCTGGCGATGGTGCTTTCGCACGAACTCGCTCACATCGTCCTCGGACACAACCTCGGCAGCAAGTTCGCTTTCGACGACCGCATGCTCTTCTCCGACGAATCCACCTACAGCAACTTCGGATTCCGTCACGTTCCTGAAGAAGAAACGGCCGCCGACAAGAAAGCGCTCGACCTGCTCAAGAACTCGCCCTACGCCCAGAAACTGGACGTAGCCGGCCTGTACTTGAAAGAGCTTGGACAGCGCGGCCCGCAGCTTTCGGCCCTTCTGACCGCTCACCTGGGCAACAACTTCACCGACGACAAGGGCAACGTTACGCGCCTGTCTCCGCTGATGACCTCAGCTCCAGCGCTCGACAACAACAAGCTCGACCAGATCGCCGCTCTGCCGCTCGGGGGACGCATCAAGCTGAATCCCTGGGATGACAAAGTAGAGATGATCAAGACGGCCCCGGTGGCCATCACTTCGGCGCGCGACAAAATGCCGTTTGAAGTGACTCCGTTCTTCCCGCGTCTCAGCCGCTACAACAGCGGTACGACGAATGGAACGGCACCCACCACTGCGGCTGCCAACGCGGCTCCTGCGAACCAGTAGACCGCTCAACGAGGTGCAATAAGCGAGGCCGGGACACGGAAGCAATTCCGGAGTTCCGGCTTTCGTATTTGGTCGTTGGTCGTTGGTCGTTCGTCGTTGGCCTGCTGCGGCCGTGGCTCGCGGCGTAGGCCCTACAGCCTGTGACCCACCACCACCCCGACGTCATCCTGAGACTGAGACCGATAGGTCGAAGGATCTGGCGCGCAGCGGCAAATGCTGTTACGCGCGGATCGTACCAAACGGGTCTTACTTATCGCGAGTTCGTGTTTAGGGTTTGGTTCGTATCAGGGCACGCCTTCAGGCGTGCCACTAGAGCCAACATGAATTGCGCTTTAGCGCCTGAGGTTTGCTCTCAGCGTTACGACTGCCCCGGCTTCTTCCCCGGCAATCCCGCCGGATTCTCATGCGTGCGCTCGCGAAAAGTTCCCTTCATTCCCGTAGCCAGCGAGACGCTCGACTCACCGAACCGATCGCGCAGCTTATCCGCTGCCGACATGGCCTTCTGCCAGCGCTCGCGCCTATCTCCATCCAGCAGATCGCCCTGCACTCCTTCCCCCTCGAATCCTGACGTGTGCACGCCCAGCAACCGCACTTGCGCTCCTCTCTTCCAGTTCTTACGGAACAGCAAACGAATCTGCTCAAAGATTTCAGTATCGAGTTGCGTAGGCGCAGCCAGCGTGTGCGCGCGTGTGATCGTCGTGAAGTCTTTATAGCGCAGTTTGAGTTGAAGCGTCCGTGCATGGAAGTTGGCTTCCCGCAAGCGGCGTCCGACCATCTCCGACAGGCGCATCAACGTCGATTCCATCTGCTCCGGATCCGCAGTGTCTTCGTTATAGGTGTGCTCGTGGCTGATGGACTTGGCGCCAACGTCCTCGCCAACTTCGGTGTCGAACCATCCCCCAGCATCTTCGCCGCGTGCCTTCCCTGCGAGCGCGAGCCCCCATTTGCCGAAATGTTGCTCGAGAAAGCGGTCGTCGAACTTTGCCAAATCGCCCACCTGACGGATGCCGAGTTCGTGCAAATTTTTCTCCGTCACTTTGCCGACTCCGGGAATATCGCGCACATCGAGTGGCGCCAGAAACTTCGCTTCCTGCCCGGGAACGACCCAGAACACCCCGTTGGGCTTGGCTTTCGCCGATCCCACTTTCGCAATCAGGCGCGAGATGCCGATCCCGATCGAGCAGTTCAGCTGCGTCTCCAACTTCATCTTCTCGTGCAGGCGATGCGCGGCGCGCAGAGCCGGCCCATGCAGTCGCTCGGTGCCGGTCATGTCTATATAGGCTTCGTCGATCGAAGCCATCTCCACCTGCGGGGAGAACGCACACAGCACTTCATGCACTCGCTCCGAACGCTCGCGATAACGCTCCGGATGTCCATCCACAAAGATAGCGTGCGGGCACATCTTGGCCGCAGTCCGCAGCGGCATGGCCGAATGCACGCCGAACTTGCGCGCTTCATAAGAGGCTGCGGACACCACGCCGCGCTCGTCGCGCTGTCCGCCGACGACTACCGCTTTGCCTTTTAGGGAAGGATCAAACAACTCTTCCACCGACACGAAGAACGCATCCATATCGACGTGAAAGATGCTTCTGAGGAAGGCAGCCATGGCAGTTTGACAGACGTCTTCCCCGAATTGTAGCAGCCAAACTTCGGCGAGCGTTACGAACTGCGTTTGGCGCTTTTACCGAGGGCGACAAGGAAGATTGCGCTCTTCCCTTCCGCATGCGGTGAGAAGAATTGAGTCACGTCATCATCGTAGAAAGTGAGCCCAGTAGCCCCCAAGTGCAGTGCATAGGCGGCCAGGTACAACTTGCCGCCTAGGACGCCAGCTTCGAGTTGCACGGCACGATATCCGCGATTGCCAAAGCGCTCGAAAATGGCCCGCAAATCTGCCATGAAAAAGACGTCCACGGCAGCATCGGCAGGCAGAGCCTGCTCGAGACCAAAATATCCAGCCTGGTCGCGGAAATCCCCCTGCTTCAGAAGTTCGAGAACTCCGCGGTCACGGTGAAAGACGTAGGCGCCCGGAGCCAGACCCTCTACAGCATGAGCGATCAAATAGAGCTGGTTGAGTTGCGATCCTGCGGGACTGAGAAAATCCGCAGGAATGCCCCGGGTGGAGCGATCGAGCATTGTGGAGAGCTCCGCCATTGTGATGGGCGTGCGCGCAAACTTTCGGGTTGAGCCACGCCGCAGAATCACCTGTTCAATGGGATCGCGAGGCATCTCCGCGTCAGGCAGGGGTTGAAGAGTAATCACTGATCCCACGGGAGCAGACAAGTCGAGAGAGGAAGCCGTGCTTCGCCAGGCACGGACCTGCTCAGCCGATTGCAACGAAGATGCATCGTGCATTTCCCTCATGAGGGGATAGTCGATCTCCCTGCGGGATAACGGGACGGTTTCGAGCGCCAGAGGGCCAACGCCATCCGGAGGTTGCGGCGGAAGCGCCGAGCTGTGACCGAGGGCGACGAGAGAGAAGGCCACTTCGCGCGTCGGATCTACATCGAGCAACTGGTTCACATCCACGTCGACGAAACCCTCGATCACCTTCGCGGGCAGACCCAATGCCGTCCCAACAGCGAGCAGGTTTGCGAGCAGAGTGCCATTGTCCCATCCGAAATGTCGATAGGTGCGGCTCTGATACTTCCATGAATTTCGCCAGTACGTGCCGGTGCAGACGATGGTCAACGGCGCATGAGCGACGGCCAGCTCGTCGCCGGTGGCTCGGAGCAGTGCGCCACGATAGTCTCCCGCGCGCAACAACCGCAATCCGAATTCAGCCGCAGCAAAGTGATAAATGCCGGCGGGAAGTCCGACGAGATCGCCGCATACCAGGTATAGCTCGATTTCGTAAAGCGCCCCGGTACAAGCTGCTGCGCGAAAGTAGATCTCACCGTCCGGATATTTCCGGTGCCGCGTGACGCCTGCTGAAAGATACAGAAGTTGGGCCAGCGACTCCAGATTCGGCACCGCACTCGTGTCGGGGGAAACGCTGCCGGCGATCGCCGACAGGGCAGCTACTCCGGTCTGTCGCACTTCGGCGGGCAAGCGCAAAAGCTCGAGTGTGGCATAAACCTTGAAAGGCAATGGCTGATTGGAGAAGTCGAGGGTATGCGAATTGCTGCGGACGCTGGCGTAAGAGTGTTTAGTAGCGTTGTGATAGTCCCACGCAGCTTCTAGATCACGGTTGTCGGGCATAGGGGTGAGCCGATCTTCATCAGCATAACAATACGCCCCACCGTCCTACGAAGGATCGAGAACCGGCTCGGGAGACCATGCTGGCCCCTGCGGGATTTTCAGGTCAGGCATCGGCCTTCCCGCGAACAGGCGGCGGCAGGGTTTGGCCATCCACCGCGTCCAGCGCCCGGACCAGGTCACGCGTGCGCTGTCGGTGGCGATCCCGGTGTCGGCGTACATGTGGCGATAGATTCGGGAGATGAGAACGAACGCCAGGCGCCCACGGCTCGATTTAATAAAACTGGAGCGCTTCCATACCGACCCCCAACTGTAGAAGTTGTCCCACACGCTCTGGGTGCGCGAGCGAATTTCCTCCGCCGACATCACCGGATGGTCCCAATACAGCTTGGGTCGCAGCGCCTGCGGAATCAGCCAGCGGCGCGTCAGCGGCACCCCTGCAATCATAGGCGGATTCGGCCCCAGCGACTTTTCCCATTTGATGAAATCGACCGTTCCGGGGTAAGGACTGAGCGTCACGAACTGCGCGAAAGTCAGATCGGCGAGCTTGGCCAGCGCAGCGGTCGTCTCAAACGTCTCCGGACGATCACTCGGCAAACCGAAAATAAAAGAGCCGAGCACGTGCACACCCCGGCTGCGGAAGATCTTCAGACGCTCGGCCAGCTTATCTCCGGCGAGGTTGAAGTCTTTATAAACGTCTTTGAGTCCTTCAGGGGTGACCGACTCGACCCCGACCAGCGCCCCCTTGATGCGTGCGGCTTTCATGGCATCGAGAAATTCCAGGTCTTCGGCAGCTTCCATGGTGATCTGGGTAAAGAAAACCATATCGTCAGGAAGTTGCGCCAATCGCGACATCAGCTCAAACCGCTCGGCGCGAAGAGCCTTCAGTTCGGTGACACGATGCGTGTTCTTTTGCTGCTCCGCGAGCTCGATGTCAGTCAACGTAACCGGATAGAAATTGTCGTCGGCGAGTGCGATAAAACGAAATCCTAGACGGCGAAGCTGCACAATTTCTTCGATCACCACATCGGAAGCGCGTTGCCGCGGTCGCTGTCCATCCGTGCGCCAGACTGAACAGAACGAGCAATGCTTGGGGCATCCGCGAACTGTCTGCACCGAGGCCCACATGTAGCGGTTGCGTGGCACCAGATCCCAGCGCGCGGGAACAAAATCGCTGGCTTCGATCTGCCCCCCGACATAGAGCAGATTTGGGGTGCCGCGGCGGCAATCGGCCAATACCGATTGCCAGACCAGATCCCCATCGCCTTTGACCACGGCGTGGGCGCCGCCCAGTTCAATCGCTTCCTTGGGAAACAGGGTGGCGTGAATTCCGCCAAAGACTACAAAGGCTCCGCGCGCACGCGCCATGTTGCCGACTTCGTATCCGCGCAAGGCGTTAGCGGTATGAATGCCGATCCCGACGACATCGCCCTTCTGAATGCTATCCGGATCGACCTGCGCCAGGGTTTCGTCGACCAGGATGGGATCGCCATACGAGCGGGGCGTCGCGGCAGCCAGCACGTATTGCCAGCGCGGGGTAATCACTGCGGTTCCAAACGACACACTACTCGGGTTGATCAGATGAACGTTCACGCAAGGAGCTCCTTTGACGCTGATGGCTCCGGTGCGAGATGCGGTCATCCCGGCACGGCGAGCCCGCAAGCTCCGCGTCGTTTCGCTCTTCTGAGCGGCGCGAATTCTGCTGTTGCAAGAACCGGAGCCGGCGAAATGGCTCCGTGGGAAGAGATCGATAGTCGCTTCCAAAACCCGTGAAGGCTAGGAAAAGTATGGGAGAGACGTTGATGGAAGCCTACGGTGAAAAGGGCTATGTGTCAACTACCGTACATACATGGGTCCATTCAACAATTTGAGCACGCTGAACCCGGTTTCCCGGAACAGCACATCGCCGAAACGGGAATCCCATCCTGTGGATTTGTTCATCTGAACTTGCGAAATCCGTCGCCTTCTATGTCTTTCGGGTGTATTCGACGAACGTGTAGGTGGAGGTGATTGTCTGCGGACGCGCAGATACTTGCCTGCACGAAGGACTCGCGCCGCGCGCTTGGCCCGGCGCCTACAGTTTCCCCTCTTCGTCTCGCGGGCATGAACTCCTCATCTCCCAGGAGATCGTTCATGCGTAACGTTGTTTTCATTTCCCTATTGCTTCTCTTTGTCGCCGCCGGGATAGGTTGCGGCGATTCCACCCATTCCATGGTTCCCACTTCGCAATTGGCGTTCGTACGCAGCAGCGGTTCCGGATCTGCTGTCGCCCATTCCGCCGGCACCGCTCGCGTTCGTGACTTTGACACTGGCCCACTGCCCAGCACAATCGCCTCAGGCAACGAGAGCGTGGTCATGATGAAGAACGACGGCACTGGCGAGACCATCTTGAGTATTCAGAACACTACCACCGGGAACTTTGGCGCCGTGCAACTCTCTTTGGACGGCAAGATGGGCGTGGGCTCCGCCGTCGATGCGAACGGCTATTTGCAAATTTACGTTGCCAATATGGCCAATCCGAAAAATCTCAAAGCCACTCAACTTACAACCGATGCGGAAAATCACCACGTTCCTCAGCTCTCTCCTGACAACCAAACTATCCTTTTCATGAAGTACAACTCCACGGCTGCCACGTACCAGGCATATACCATTAAGGCTTCGGGTGGCGCGGAAACCCTGATTTCTACTCCAACCGTCGGTGTGCTGTTCCCAACCTATACCCCGGATGGAAAGAAGATTGTCTTCGAGGCACAACACAATGACACAATCAACATCATGAACGCCGACGGCACCGGGATCAAAATCCTTACCAACGGCCAGGGCAACTATTACGACGAACTACCCTCTATTTCACCAGACGGCAAGACCATCGCCTTCAGCCGCTGGGGAGCCTCAGAAACCGGAGGCGAGGACATTTACACCATCAACATCGATGGCACCAACCTCAAGCAGCTCACGACAACCGGGAACGCATGGGATCCGCTGTTCGTAAACAACAAGATTGCCTACGTCGCCAACGGCGATATCTACAGCATGAACCTCGACGGTAGCGGCCAGAAGAATCTGACCAACACCTCTTCCGAATACGAAAGCTTCTTGGGCTGGGAGGACTAGTGGTTTTTTTCGAAAAACCAAAGGAGGTCAGTTGAATTTTCGGGAAGAGTTCCCGAAAACATAAACCGCAGAGTGCGTCAGTCCGCGAGGAAATTCCTGAGCACGCTTCCTCGATCGCTTCTGGCGCCTCTGCGGTTTCTATTCTTCTCGTCGGCCTACGACGCGCCCGCTGCTCGTACTTGCCGCACGCGCTCGTAGACGCGCACGTATTCCTTCGCCGACGCATTCCAGGAAAAGTCTTTGTTCATGCCGTTGCGCATCAGAATCTGCCACGACGTCTGGTCGCGGAAAGCCTGCAGCGCGTGCTTCACGGTCAACAGCAGTGATTCACCGTTGTATTCGCTGAACTTGAAACCCGTCCCCTTACCGCTGCGCGGGTCCCACGATTCGATCGTGTCGTCCAGTCCGCCCGTTGCCCGTACCACCGGCACCGTACCGTACTTCAAGCTGTAAATCTGGTTTAGGCCGCACGGTTCGTATTTCGAGGGCATCAGGAACATATCGCTGCCTGCCTCGATCTTGTGAGCAAGCGCGTTGTCGTACGCGACCTTAACCGCGATCTTCTGCGGGAACTGTTTTTGCAGCCGCAGAAACATCTCTTCGTATTGCTTATCGCCATTGCCCAGCGCAACCACAATCATCTCCTCGCGCGCTAACCGATCCATGATCTGCGCGATCAGGTCAAAGCCTTTCTGCGCGGCAAAGCGCGAAACAATCCCGATCACCGGCAGCCGAAGGTCAGCGTTGGTAACACCGAAAGCCGTCAGCAATTCTTGCTTGCACTTGGCCTTTCCGCTCAAATCTTCCGGCGAATAGTGGGCTGCAATGAACTTATCGGTCTGCGGACTCCACTCGTCATAGTCCACGCCATTCAGAATTCCGGTTACCGTCGCCGCACGGTCGTGCAGCACGCCTTCGAGACCAAAACCAAACTCCGTGGTCTGAATCTCCTGGCTGTATTTGCGGCTCACCGTAGTAATGAAGTCCGAATACACCAGCGCGCCCTTCAGGAAATTGACGTTCCCGAAGAACTCCATCTTGGTAATCGCGAACAGGTCCCAAGGCAGAGTTAGTAGCGGCAAAGTATCAGGAGGAAACAGTCCCTGGTATCCCATGTTGTGGATGGTGAACACCGTGCCAATATCCCGGAACGCTGGATCGTCCGCATACTGCGTGCGCAGCAGCACCGGGATCAGCGCCGACTGCCAGTCGTGGCAGTGAAATACCTGCGGCACACCCAGAATCTTCGAAGCTTCCAGCACCGCGCGCGAGAACAGCGCAAAACGCTCCGCATTGTCGGGATAATCGCCGGCCGAGGTTCCATAGAGCGCATCGCGGTCAAAAAAAGGAGGGTAGTCGACGAAATAAAACTCCACTCCGCCCTCCTTCCCCGCCGTCACCACGGAGCAGAAACGGTAGTGGTCGTCAAAGGGCACGGTGATGCTGCGCACCACGGTTTCAGGATTGGTCAACTTCGTCTGTCGGTAGCGCGGAACATACACGCTGACTCGATGGCCGAGCGCCGCTAGCGCCCGCGGCAACGCCCCAACTACATCGGCCAGGCCACCGGTTTTTGAGAATGGAACACACTCGGATGCAGCGAAGACGATATGCATGAAGACGTCCCTCCAGACCCAACCGCTTGCACGTTATGATGGTTTTTCTGCCACTTGTGGCACACTATTGCCGGGCCAACTGCCTTATGCGGAGTGTACTGGCCAGTCTAGTCTCTGGAAAGAAAGAGGGTCAACGTGCCAAAGGTCTCTGCTCCGCGCCCTGAGCGCAAGCCCAAATTGGGACAGCACTTCCTGGTCAACGACTCCGCCGCCCTCCGCATTGTCGAAGCGGCTGGCGATCTCTCCGGCGTCACCGTCCTCGAAATCGGTCCCGGACGCGGCGCCATCACTTCCCTTCTCGCCAAGCGCGCCCGCCGCCTCATCGCCATCGAGACCGACCGCGTCCTGGCCGCTCAACTCCGCATGCACTTCGCGCTCTTTCCCAACGTCGAAGTCATCGAAGGTGACATCCTCGCCATCGACTTCCACACCATCTTCGGACCCAAGCCCGGCAACTCGCGCCCCGGCATCGAATACAAACCCGCGCCCGCCCGCGTCGTAGGAAATCTGCCCTACTTCATCACTTCCGACATCCTGCTGCGCCTGTTCGAGTACCGCCAGTATTTCGACACGCTGATCCTGATGGTGCAGAAAGAGGTCGCCGACCGCATGGCTGCCGAACCTGGAGGCAGCGACTACGGACTGCTCTCCGCCACCACCCAGCTTTACTCTCAGGTCGAGAAGCTATTCACGCTTCCACCCGGCGCATTCTCTCCTCCACCGAAAGTTCATTCGACGGTAGTTCGCCTCGATATCACTTCAAGACTTGCCGACTTAAACGTCCCCGAGGCCGGCTTCGTCAATTTCCTGAAGCAGTCGTTCGGACAGAAGCGTAAAACGCTGTGGAACAATTTGAAGTTGAGTTACGACCCAAAAATCCTGCGCAGCGCCCTGAAAGAAGTGGACATAGAACCCAACCTGCGCGCCGAGGCCATGTCCCTCGAAGACAGCGCCAGACTCTTTCGTGCGCTCTCCAACGGCGCCACCCACTGAACACCTGATTGCAATTTACAGTCGCTCACAGTTATGATGACGCGCCTTGTCCGATTTAGCGATTCGGAAAGCGCTCACGTGAACCGCGAATGGCCGAGTGTGGGAGGGGACAATGCTTATCCATGAAAGATCTCGCCTGGCCCTGATCGGCCTGCTGGCTCTTCTGTTCTCATCGGTCGTTGCGCAAAGCCAAACGGTTACGCCGCGTGAAAGCCTCGAGGCGTGGTCGAAGGTTGTAACCGTCCTGCAGCACCCGCGCTGCCTCAACTGCCATCAGCTCACCACACCTCTGCAAGGTGACTCGCGCCGTACTCACATTCCTCTTGTGGTTCGCGGATCGGACAGTCATGGCGTCGGCTCCATGCGCTGCCAAAACTGCCACAATGACATGGGAAATAATCTGACCTCGCGGACGCCCGGCGGACCGAACTGGTCGCTCGCTCCAGTCTCCATGCTCTGGCAAGGCCTTTCTTCAGCTGACCTCTGCCGCATGCTGAAAGATCCCGTACGCAACGGCAACCGCACCGGAGAGAAACTGGTTGAGCACATGGAAACTGAACCGCTGGTGCTTTATGGATGGAATCCCGGCCCGGGACGCGAGGTTCCGGCCATTCCGCACGATGAATTCGTACGCCTCACCAAAGCCTGGGTAGCAGGCGGCATGGCTTGCCCGAAGTAGGTCGCAGGAGGAGTCGATGATCACGCTCAATATCAATGGCGAGAGCCACCAACTCGATGTCAATCCGCAAATGCCGTTGCTGTGGGCGATTCGCGACCGCCTGAATCTTACCGGCACCAAGTTCGGCTGCGGACACGCCATGTGCGGCGCCTGCACCGTCCATATCGACGGCCAGGCGGCGCGCTCCTGCTCCATCATGGTGGGCGAAGCTGCTGGGAAAAAAATCACGACCATCGAGGGTGTCTCGGGCCCTGTCGCTGAGGCCGTCACCAAGGCCTGGCAGAATCTCGACGTCGTGCAATGCGGTTACTGTCAATCGGGACAAATCATGTCGGCCATCACTTTGCTCTCAGAAAACAAGAAGCCGACCGACGAGGACATCAATCTCAGCATGGATGGCAACATCTGTCGCTGCGGCACCTACTTGCGCATCCGCGAAGCCATTCACGAAGCCGCCAGGAAATTGGCGTAGGAGATTCAGCCATGAGCACATCGCCCCGCGAAATCTCTCGAGCCTTCCACACCTCCCGCCGCAATTTCCTCAAAGGAACAGCGGCTACGGCGGGCGCCTTCATGCTCGCCATCTACATTCCGTTTAAAGGCATCCACAGCGAAGACCCGGTGCCGCAAGGCAATTACGATCCCAACGTGTTCCTGAAGATTTCTCCCGATAATTACGTGACCATCCTCAGCAAGCATCTGGAGATGGGACAAGGCGTCACCACCGGACTGGCCACCATGGTTGCCGAGGAACTCGACGCCGACTGGAGCAGGATTCGCTACGACTTTGCGCCCGCCGACCCCAAGCTTTATCACAACCTTTTGTTTGGTCCCCTGATGGCAACCGGCGGATCGACCTCCATGGCGGAGTCGTGGGACCAGATGCGCAGCGTGGGTGCGGCCGCGCGCCTCATGTTCGTGGCGGCGGCGGCAAAAAATTGGGCAGTGCCGGCGTCGGAAATCAAAGTTGAAAAAAGCGTGGTCAGCCATCCCTCGGGAAAACATGCGACCTTCGGGGAGCTGTCCGCCGATGCCATGCGGCAGCCGGTGCCAATCAACGTTACTTTAAAGAATGCCGCGGACTGGAAGCTGATCGGCACCCGCGTCCCGCGTCTTGATTCCGTCCCCAAAACTACAGGCACCGGCATTTTCGCGATGGATATCCGCCGCCCGGGAATGCTGACTGCGGTCGTCCAACATCCGCCGCAGTTCGGCGCCAAGGTCGCCGGCTTCGATGCCACGGAAGCGAAGAAGATCGACGGCGTGGTCGATGTCGTTCAAATCCCCACCGGCATTGCCGTCTATGCCAAAGATACCTGGGCCGCGATCGAAGGCCGTGAAGCGCTCATAGTCGCCTGGGACACGAGCCAAGCGGAGACGCGTTCAACCGCTGAGATCTTCGACGAATACCGCCAGCTCTCCAAAAGCAAGGGGATAACCGCGGAAGGACGCGGTGATGTGCCCGCAGCCTTGAAGCGCGCCGCCAAGACAGTGGAGTCCGAGTTTATGTTTCCCTATCTCGCGCACGCGCCCATGGAACCACTCAATGGCGTGATGGAATTGCGCAGTGATAGCGCCGAGATATGGGCGGGCAGCCAACTGCAGAGCATCGACCAGATAGTGGCGGCAAAAATCCTCGGCATGAAGCCCGAGCAAGTGACCATCAACACCCTGCTCGGCGGCGGCAGCTTCGGACGCCGCGCAAGCTCCGTGGCCGATTGGATTGCAGAATTGTCGGAAGCCACCAAGGCCATTCAGGGACGCGCCCCGGTTCACCTGGTCTGGACCCGCGAAGACGATATCAAGGGCGGGTTCTATCGTCCCATGGTGTTGCACCAGGTGAAGGCAGGCCTCGATGCCAAGGGAAATCTCGCGGGCTGGCAACACAAGGTGATCAGCAAATCGATCATGACCGGCACGCCGTTCGAGCAGATGGGAGTCAAGAACGGACTCGACCACAGCACCGTGGAAGGCATCGTCGATACGCCTTATGGAATCCCTGACCTTGCCGTCGATGTGCACAACGCGCAATCGCCCGTGCCGGTTCTCTGGTTCCGCTCCGTTGGCCACACCCATACCGGTTTTGTGATGGAGACCATGATGGACGAACTGGCTCATGCCGCCGACAAAGATCCAGTAGCCTTTCGCCTGAATCTGCTGAAGCAGCAGCCGCGCGACGCCGCCGTCATCAAGCTGGCAGCAGAAAAGTCGGGCTGGGGTGAAAAGCTGGGCAAAGGCCGCGGACGCGGGTTCGCGTACCACCGTTCTTTCGAAAGCCATGTTGCCATGGTGGCCGACGTTTCCGTTGCGCCATCCTCGTTCAAGGTCGAGCGCATCGTGGCCGCCGTCGATTGCGGTGTCGCCATCAATCCCGACGTCGTGACCGCACAAACGCAAGGCGCCATCGGATTCGCTCTGGCAACGGTGCTCCGCAACCAGATCACGTTAAATAAGGGAGCGGTTGAACAGAGTAACTTCGACGACTACGAACCCACGCGCCTGCGTGAGATGCCGAAAGTGGAAGTCTACATCGTGAAATCGACGGAACATCCGACCGGGATGGGCGAACCGGGCGTTCCCCCGCTGGCCCCCGCCATTGGCAACGCCATTTTCGCGGCCACCGGCAAACGCATGCGGTCGTTGCCTTTTGACCTGCGGGCGTAAGAGCTTAAGATGGAGCCATCGCAGGAAACGTCTTCGATGGCCCCTATCCTCCGCCAACCCGCCGTCGCCGGACGCTTCTATCCCCAAGACCCAGAGCGTCTGCGGGAAGACATCGAGTCGTATCTCGGTTCCACAGCCGAAGCCGCATCGGCCATCGCATGCATCGTTCCCCACGCGGGCTACATGTATTCGGGACACGTTGCCGGCGCCGTCTTCTCGCGCATCGCTATTCCCCGCCGCACGATTCTGCTCTGCCCCAACCACACAGGCATAGGACATCCCCTGTCCATCATGAGCGAAGGCGCGTGGCAGACACCGCTGGGATCAGTACCGATCGACTCCGAACTCGCCGAGACCCTTAGACAGAGTCTGCCGCTGCTCACCGAAGACGCCACTGCTCATCGTGCCGAGCACGCGGCGGAGGTCGAGTTACCGTTTCTCGCAGTCCGCCATCCCGGTTTCAGCTTTGTGCCAATCGCCTTGGGGACCGCAAACTTTGAACCGCTACAAGTCCTGGGAGTAACCATCGCGGAAGTTGTGCGTGCACAGGACGAACCAGTACTGATCATCGCCTCCAGCGACATGAACCACTACGAGAACGACGCCACCACGCGCATCAAAGATCAGAAAGCGCTGGAGCAGATTCTGCGCCTCGACGCCCGCGGCCTCTACGACACGGTGAGAAACGAAGACATCAGCATGTGCGGATTCGGTCCAGCAGTAGCGATGATCACCGCAGCCCGCTTGATCGGAGCCAAACGCGCAGAACTGATCCGCTACGCCACCTCAGCAGACGTCTCCGGCGACCGCGAGACGGTCGTCGGCTACGCAGGCGTCGTCGTGCGATAAACCTCCCCGACCGTGACGTCATCCCGACGCTGAGCGAAGCGAAGCAGGAGGGATCTGGCGTGTATCAACGGTGAACGAGGGTCCAGCCACTACACGCCAGATCCTTCGCCCTTGCGGGCTCAGGATGACATCATCCACACAACACCCGGTTCGCCTAATAAAAAAGGCGGCCCGCAGGCCGCCTTCAAAAAACAAATCCTAATTAGTGGTGCGCGCCTCCACCGATATGTCCACCGGACGAGTGCGTGCTGCCTCCACTCACTCCCCTCGGGGAGAAGCCTCCCGAAGAGTGTCCGCCGCTCGTCATCCCGGGGAATGAATTGAATCCCGAGTACGACGAAACCGGCATTCTCACCGACGCTGCGCCACTCTGCCCGGCATGTGCCGAGAACGATCCCAGGTTCCGCGTGACTCCTCGCGGAACTCCCAATCCTGCTGAGTTTTCCGGAATCTTCATTTTGGGTCCGAGGAAGCCGTTGGTCGTGGTGGCAAATGAGCCTCCACGCACCGCAACGGTGCTCGTTCCCGTAGCCGGAGGCTTGGGAGCAACCCATCCCGTAGGCCCGCTGCCAACTCTCGGCTGCGTGTTTAATCCCGCCCAGCTTCCGCCCGGCTGCCAACCCCATCCATAGGACGGGACGTAAATCCATGAACCATAGTGATAAGGCGTCCATCCCCACGGATAACCCGACACCCAGCCGTAACCGTAGCCCGGCGCGTAGGCCCACGAGCCATTCATGTACGGATCCCAGCCCGCGCCGGCGAAATACGGTTGCCACATGGTCCCGTATCCCGGCACCGTCGAGTAGCTCCCGTAGTAGCTCATATCGCTCGCGCCATAGGCGTACGGAGAAGCGTTGCTGTACGCGTTATCCGCGGTGTAGCGGTCGTGGTACTGGGTCTGCGCCTTATCCCATTCGTCGTAGGGATCAGCTTCGAGATTCTTCGCCAGCAGGTATTTGTCGCTTGCCAGGTCGAAGTTGACGGTCTTGTTCTTCTCGACCGCAACCTCTCCACCTGGAGCCGAAATCTTAGCCTCGCCCTTGAACACCGCAACGGTCGCGTCCGCGTCGTTCATCTGCACCCGGAGGTGAACCGCTTCGGTCAGCGTCATCTTCTGCATGCCAAAGATCACGGTCAACTCGTTGCCCTTGTCGTTCTTGTTCGCCAGGAAGTTCACGTAAGCCGTACCTTCCTGCAAGTTGATCGTCGAAACCTTCACTCCGGAATCCCGCAGTAAGAGGTCCGCAAAGCTGATTACGGTGTCGGGAGTGATCCTGATCGCGCTGCCGTCTTCAAGTTCGACCTCGGCGCGTCCGTCAAAACCGGCCTTCAGCTTCATGCCTTGCGTGATCGGAAGATTGAGGAACGCTTTCTCGAAGCCCTTGCCGGTGTTGCGATCAACGTCGACGCCTCCATCCACCTGGCTGAGCCGGACGATGCGCGCTCCGGAATCGGCGAAGGATGGGATCGCAAGAGCGGTGCAGATCAAAGCTACGAGTGTGAGGACGGGAAGAACGCTGATACGGTTGCGCATGGAACTCCCCCGAAAGGTCGGCCTGTTCTTAGTTATTAGAACACAGCTGAAGGAGGATAGTTGTCTCTTTAATGTATTTCGTGAGGCAAGGTTACCAGCATGACCGTCCGCTGTTCTGAACAGCCACATCTTTTTGATTCCAGTGACAATAGCTCATTTCTGGGCGGCGCCAGCCCGGGCCAGCATGCGCTGCGCCCTCGCCCGCACCGGATTGATCACCGTGTTGTCTTCGGCAATCTGCTGCAAGACCGGCGCTACCGCCGATAGTTCGTGCAACTCATTCTGATTCTCCATCTCCTCCATGCGCTTCAGCTCTTCATCCAGTGCCAGCTTCTGGTAACGATGGTAATACTCCAGGCGGCGCCCGAATTCGAGCGTACTCGACATGTTTTGGAACAGCTCGGTTAGATCCTGCACCGGCGCCATCGTCGAATAGTTGTAGCTAACGCGGTTTTCCTTTTGCCCATCGTTGTAGACGAGAACCTTGGTTCCAGTGAATGCCAGGTTCTTCTTCTTGGAATCGACTTCTTGGGAAAAGTAACGCGCCTTTTTGGCCAGATCAAAAATCCGGGAGCGGGTCTCTTGCGAAATCGAAAAGATCAGCTTGAAATCGTCCGCGTCCCCGCCTTCCATCAGTTTGCCATCGGACAAGTAGGTCGCGTTCCCGCTCAACGGCACCATGACCGCATACCGGTCAGGTTGCGATCCCGGAAAACTCAGGCTAAAAGTCACCGATGGGACTGCGGCATCCTGGGCTGAGAGGAAGGCCAGCAAACACAACAGAATCGCCAGAAAGCTGAATCGGCCAGCGAGGCGGCAAACTCTGAGGAGGAACATTGTTACGATTATGCCAAAAAATCGGCTACCGGGCTCCAGCACTCTGCCGCTCAAGGGTCGCCGCCGTATGCAGATGGCAAATCGCGATCGCTAGGGCGTCGGCCGCATCCGCCGGCTGCGGGATTTCCGCCAGATTCAGCAACCGCGTCACCATGTGCTGCACCTGCGGCTTCTCGGCCCGGCCATATCCAACTACCGCCGACTTGATTGAGAGGGGAGCGTACTCGGAAACGTCCAGCCCCGCTGACGATGCCGCCAACATGGCCACGCCCCGGACCTGCCCCAGTTTCAACGCCGACTTCACATTCAGCGCGTAGAACACTTCCTCAATCGCGACATTATCGGGATGATGCTCCTCAATGAGCAAAGCCAGCCGCTTGAAGATGGTCGCTAATCGCGCAGGAAGCGGATCACGCGGCGAGAGCTTGATGGCCCCGCACGTCAGGCACAACAACTTGCCGTCGGGACAAAGCTCGACCACGCCATACCCCGTGTACTCGGTGCCGCAATCAATGCCGAGAACCCGCATCGAGGCAAGTGTAACGCAAGAAGCTCTTAGCTCTTAGCCTTTAGCTGTTAGCTCCTAAGACTACGCTTCTACCTTTGCGTTCAAACGACGATTTTCCGCCTGCCATCTAAGGCGCCCCGTGACGGCTAAAAGCTAACGGCTAAGAGCTAAGAGCTATTTTCAGCAACACCGCGGCCGTCGCGCCCTCGCCGTTTCACTCTCCCGCAAAAACGCCGCATATGCCGCCCGCGACGATACCATCCGATTGCGCTGCAAAAAACGCGCGTACGCCGACTCATCGAATATCTCCCGCAGCATCGCCCACATGATCAGCGCGATTCGCCTCATCCCTGCTCCTCCGCCGCAAACCGGCTGGGAACGAACGGGGCTTCTTTCACTCGCGCTTCTTTCTTTCCCGACAAGACGCGCGTCCATTCCATCACCGACTCGACCAGGATCAGCGCCACCATCACGATCAGCACTCCGGTCACCGCCGCATCCAGTCGGTCGTTGAACATCAACCTCCCCGCATCTTTGGTGGCCGAGCCTGCCATTTGTTGCGCTTGCGACAGAAATCCGATCCGCGGATTGGGATCGAAAATTTTGTGCCACGATGCCGTAAACGTCACCACAACCAGCCACATCAAGGGAATCAACGTCACCGCCGCGTATCGCGCCTTATGCATCTTCACGATGATAGTGGTCGCCACGCAGAGCGCCACCGCCGCCAGCAACTGGTTGCAAATTCCAAATAGCGGCCAAAGCGAATTAATTCCGCCGAGAGGATCTTTGATTCCCTGCCACAGAAAATATCCCCACGAGGCCACAATCAAAGCGCTGGCCGCGAGAATCGACGGATACCAACTGGTTCTCCCCAGCGGCTTCCACACATGTCCCAGAGCGTCCTGCACCATGAAGCGGCCCACTCGCGTGCCCGCATCCAGCACCGTCAGAATAAACAGCGCCTCGAACATGATGGCGAAGTGATACCAGATTGCCATCACCGCCTGGCCGCCCAAACTATTGGCGAAAATATGCGCCATGCCCACCGCAAACGCGGGAGCCCCGCCGGTTCGGTTGAACAATGTCTGCTCACCCATAGCCTGCGCCAGCGAATGCATCTCGGCCGCGGTAATGGGAAACCCCCAATTGCTGATGGTCGCCGCCGCCGCTTCCGGCGCCTGTCCTACGATTCCCGCAGGGCTGTTGATGGCGAAATACGTTCCCGGCTGCAGCATCCCCGCCGCTATGGTCGCCATGATCGCAACCATCGACTCCGCCAGCATCGCGCCGTACCCAACCATCCGCGTCTCGGTCTCGCGCCGGATCAGCTTCGGGGTAGTGCCGCTTGAAATCAGCGAATGAAATCCGCTGATGGCTCCGCACGCGATGGTGATAAATGCGAAAGGGAAAATCTTCCCCGCGAACACTGGACCGGTGCCATCTACAAATCTGGTCAGCGCCGGCATGTGCAACTCGGGACGCAGTGCGACAATCCCCAGCGCCAGCATGCCGATCGTTCCCAGTTTCACGAAAGTGCTTAGGTAGTCCCGCGGCGCCAGCAGCAACCACACCGGCATCGCCGAAGCCGCATACCCGTAGAGGATGATCGCAAGCGCCAACGTTGGCGCGCCCAGCGTGAACCACGGCCCAATCGACGCGCTCTGCGAAACCCATTGCCCGCCCAGGATCGCCAGAATCACCAGCGCGAATCCCAGCACGGAAGTCTCCAGCACCTTACCGGGACGAATGCGCCGCAGATACAGCCCCATCAGCAACGCAATCGGAATCGTCATCGCAATCGTGAACGTCCCCCACGGACTGTTCTTCAGCGCATTCACCACAATCAGCGCGCACACCGCCAGCAAAATGATGATGATCCCAATCACCGCCACATACGCCACAAACCCGCCGACTCTGCCGATCTCCTCGCGCGCCATCTCGGTCAGCGACTTGCCGTCGCGCCGGACCGAAAACAGCAGGATCACGAAATCCTGGACGCATCCCCCGAATACGGCTCCGGCCAGAATCCAGAGAGTTCCGGGGAGATATCCGAACTGCATGGCGAGCACCGGACCCACCAGCGGTCCAGGCCCGGCGATCGCCGCGAAGTGATGTCCGAAGACCACCCACTTGTTGGTAGGAACGAAGTCGCGTCCGTTGTCCAGACGCTCCGATGGCGTGGCCCGCTGCCCATCGAGCATCAGCACCTTGGTCGCAATGAATTTGCTGTAGAAGCGGTAGCCGATGGCGTACGTACAAAGCGCCGCCACCACCAGCCACATCGCATTGATCTGCTCACCACGATGCAAGGCGATAGTCGCAATGGCCAGCACACCAAGGAAAGTGACCGCCATCCAAATCAGAATGCGCAAGGGTCTCGGCATAGTATCGAAGACGTATTGTGGCGAATCTGGCACTCAGGCGCAATCTCTATCGCAAACCTGAGGTTCATCCATCCATCACGCGAGATGGAGGCTGTTCATGGTAGTCTGAGTGTTCCATCGCACATAAAGAGGGCTGGAAGTGTATCCGCAACGATACCCCACCCAAAACACAATTCATACCCGTTGAGGAGCAAGGCGATGAAAGTTGGAATGCTGACTGGTGGTGGCGATTGCCCCGGACTGAACGCCGTCATCCGCGCCGTTGTGCGCAAGGGTTTCTTCCATTACCAGGACGAATTCGTTGGTTTTCTCGAAGGCTGGCGGGGACTGATCGAGAACAAATTCATGCCCCTCGATCTCTCCGCTGTGGGTGGAATTCTGCCGCGCGGCGGCACCATTCTGCGAACTTCCCGAACCAATCCCTCGAAGCGCCCCGACGGCCTCGACCAGTGCATCAAGACCCTGGCAGAACACAAGATTGACGCGCTTATCGCCATCGGCGGCGACGACACGCTTTCCGTCGCTCACAAGCTTTTTGAGAAGAAAGTCAAAGTCGTCGGCGTTCCCAAGACCATTGACAACGACCTCGCCGGTACCGATTACACGTTCGGATTCGATACCGCCGTCAACGTCGCCACCAGCGCCATCGATCGCGTGCACACCACCGCCGAAGCTCACAACCGCGTGATGGTCGTCGAAGTCATGGGCCGTGACGCAGGATGGATCGCCATGTATAGCGGCATCGCAGGCGGCGCCGACGTCATTCTGATTCCCGAGACTCCTTTCGATATCGATAAAGTCGCCGAGACCATCAGGCTGCGCCACGCTCGCGGACGCTACTTCAGCATCGTGGTCGCCGCCGAAGGTGCCAAGTTCTCCACCGACGTCGACGCCCACGGCGAAGTCGTGCTTGCCGATCTGGGCAAAGACGAATTCGGACACGTCCGCATGGGCGGCATCGGCAACCTGCTCGCCCGCGAAATCGAAAAACGCACGGGATTCGAAACTCGCGCAGTCGTGCTCGGTCACATTCAGCGCGGAGGCACGCCTAGCGCCTTCGATCGCGTGCTGGCCACCCGCTATGGCATCGGCGCCATCGATATGGTTCATCGCGGAGACTTTGGAAAAATGGCCGCTCTTCGTGGCAACAAAATCGTCTCCGTGCCGCTGCTCGATGCCATTTCCTCAAACCGCAAAGTCGATCAAGAAATGATCGACGTAGCCTTCGGCATCCTCGATCGCCTGACGCCAGACAAAGACACGGCCCTGTAAGAATCACGGTCTGTGAGGAAGTCAGTGACAGCGGTAGTACGACGTCATCCTGAGGCCGACAGGCCGAAGGATCTGGCGCGGAGTGCCATTACTCAGATCTCTGTTTCCGCCAGCGTACTTCTCAACGACGCATTGACATTCCCCCTCGCTCCATCAAGAATCCCTCTGCATGCCTCTCTTCGCCCGGCTGGCGCCGTCGCTGGTGGCCCTGATCGAACTGGCCTTTGTGCTCGCCACGGTCGCGATCGTTTTTCTCGGAAGCGCAGACTCTCCCGGCATCCGCCGCCTGGAAATCAAGTTCGCACGTCTCGCTCGTAGAAAAACGCTCTCCGTCGTCATCGTTACGCTGTCGACGTTACTGCTTCGCGCTGCGCTCATCCCGGTTCTCGGCGTCCCCACTCCGCGCTGGGAAGATGAATTCAGCTACCTGCTTGCCGCCGATACCTTCGCCCACGGACGCCTGACGAATCCGACCCATCCGATGTGGCAGCACTTCGAGACTCTGCACGAGATCCAGCAACCCACCTACATGTCGATGTATCCACCCGCGCAAGGACTGGCGCTGGCCGCGGGACAAAAGCTGGGCAATCCCTGGATAGGCCAACTCATCATCACCGCGTTGATGTGTGGCGCCATCTGCTGGATGCTGCAATCCTGGGTGCCTCCCGGATGGGCGCTGCTCGGCGGCATGCTGGCCATGCTGCGTCTGGGATTGCTCAGCTATTGGATGAACGGCTACTGGAGCGCCACCATCGTCGCCCTAGGAGGCGCTATGGTCCTCGGCGCACTGCCGCGAATCAAGCGCCATGCGGGAACCGGTGCCGCGATCGTGATGGCGCTCGGCCTCGCCATCCTCGCCAACAGCCGTCCTTATGAAGGCTTCGTTTTAAGCCTGCCAGTATTCGCCGCGATGTTGGTTTGGCTCATCAAGAAACGTCCCACGCCGTGGCTTCGCGTCGTGTTCCCGATTTTCATGATTCTGGCCACCACGGCGATCGCCACCGGCTACTACTATCATCGCGTCACCGGAAGCGCCTTCCGCATGACCTACGTCGTCAACCGCGCCCAGTATGCGATCGCACCATACTTCTTTTGGCAGAAGCCAAACCCGGAACCTGACTATCGCCACCCGGCTATGCGGGAGTTCTATCACTGGGAACTGGGCCTTTACCAAGCAAACCTCACCCCGCTAGGATTCATGCGCCGCACCGCCGACAAACTCTCTCTCTGGTGGAGTTTCTACCTCGGTCCTCTCCTCACCATTCCGCTCTTCGCGTTCCCTTATGTTCTCCGCGATCGCCGCATGCGCTTCCCGCTGATCGTCCTCGCCATTTTTGTGCTGGGACTGGCCCTCGAAGTATTCAACTTCCCGCACTATTTCGCGCCCGCGACTTCTCTCCTCTATTTGGTCCTCATCCAGTGCATGCGTCACCTCCGCCTCTGGCAATGGAAACAAAAGCCCGTTGGCCTCGCTTTGGTCCGCTCCATTCCGATGCTCGCCCTAGCCATGGTGATATTGCGGGTAGGGGCCGCGGCCCTGCACGCGCCCATCGAACCGGCCTGGCCGCGCGGAAACCTCGAGCGCGCGCACATCGGGAAGTGTCTCGCTGCTAGACCCGGAAAGAGTCTGGTCATCGTGAGCCAGCATCCCATACTTGTCGATAAAGAGTGGGTCTACAACGACGCAGACATTGATGCCTCGAACGTAGTCTGGGCTCGCGATATGGGAGAGCCCTCTAACACGGAGTTGGCAGAATATTTTCGCGGCCGCCACATCTGGATGCTGTCTTTCAAGGATGCATTCGAGGACTTTCCCGTACTCACACCTTATGGTGGAACTGTCCCGTTAACTTGTCCCTGAGGATTTCAATTTCGCGAGGCACAAGTCTTCTTGTGGCCTCCGCGATCGCATAAACCGACAGCAGGATCACCTCAGGTTCAATCGGATACCGGTAGGTACTCCAGGTGTGGGTCAGGTAATACACCAGCGGAAAGACTACGAGAACGATGGCAAATGGCATCGCTTCTCGATTTCCTTCGAACCACGCCCCGACCAGTCCCAACCACGCCAGAAATGCAACTGGAATCCATATTCGGGGGCTAGGACTCGCCCAGAAGTCCACTATTCTTTGACCGCAAAGCCTCAGGAATTGACCGGGGTGCTGGCGGATGAACTCCGTTGCCACCCTGCGTTGCTCTTCCATAAAGCCAATCTCCCCAAGCCGGTTGTACTCTGAGGGATTCGACAATGGAAAGCCGCCGCGAAAATCATACAGATAGGTCACTCCTTCGTGATTTCCCACCCAAAGCTCAAGACCGAAGTTATCGCGCAGAGGAACGACTCTCCCCAGAACCACATAGTTTCTCAGCGTCCATGGCAGCAATACCAACAGACACGCAGTGATCGAAGCGAGGTAAAAATGAGCGTTGAACCGAGGCTTCTTCGTGAGCCAGGTCCACAACCAGAGGCCGGCGAAAACTGGCAGCAGGGCGGCATTGGTAAGCGCTGCGACTCCTGCTAGCAAACCAAATCTTATCCACGCCCGCATTCCGGCATCTTTCAACTCCCCCAACCACCACAACCCTAGCGCCAGAAGCATGGCAGAAAGAGCGCTCTCCCATAGGCGTATGGAAACCGCGACCTCATAAATCCAGCATGCCCAGATAAGCGAAGCCCAAATTCCCACCGCACGTCCGAAGGAGCGCGTTCCCAAGCGATAAATAAGCACTGCCGTGATGGCTGAAAATAACCCGTTCAGCAGGATGGCGATATAAAGGGAAGCGTAAGAGTAAGCACCGGCAATCCGAAAAATCCCAGCCAGAAGTAGGGGATAAGCCGGCGGTTGTTGCGCTGTCGGCGCCGTGACTGTATCCGGCCACGGCGAGCTGTATCCTCTGCCCGAAACCAGATTCCAGGCGATCCTCGCCGGCTCATTCGGCATGTAGAACCGGCGATCGGCGTTTCCCGGAATCAACTGGCAGGCAACCACGACTCGCACTAGGAGTGCCACTAGAAAGATAGTTCGCGGCGACCCAATGGCTGCGATAATCGAGGGAACAACGCGTGTAATCCGCATGAACGAAAGGCATTGTACCAACGACCCCGCAGATCACATCTGCCGGTGACCGCCATCACACCCCGATGAGAGCTACCCGCCCATAATCATTGTAGTAGCCAGGGCCCGCGCATCGGACTCGGGCAGGAGGCGCTCCATGAAAATCTGGCTGGCTGTCATCCTGATTCTCGCTCTCGCCGTAATCGTAGCTCCCGCGTTCGCCGCTCCCAAAGCCGGCTCCCAGGCTGGAGTTCCCAAGTACGATCCCGCCACCGAAGCCGTCTTCAAGGGTACAGTCGAAGAGGTTCGCGACCGCCAATGCCCTGTCAGCGGCGGCATGGGCGCGCATGTAATCCTGAATCTTGGTGGAGGCAAAACCATCGAAGTGCACCTCGCCACTACCAAGTTCATGAAGAACTATGAATTGGTGTTCAACAAAGGCGATCAACTCGAAGTCACCGGATCGAAGGTCACCTTCGAAGGTGTAGAGACCATCTTCGCCCGCGAAGTGAAGCGCGGCAACGACACCTTCGTCTTCCGCGATAAAGACGGTAACCCGGTTTGGTAAGTAGCGCCGGCGTCCCGCCGGCCACGAGAAGGCCGGCGGACCACTCATTGTCCTAGTTCTGTCCCGCTGCCTTAACCTCTCCGCCGCTTGCCGGAGCCAGATAAATCGCCGGTACATTCTGTTTCTGCATCATGTCATTCAGAGCAACCACCTCTGTCGATTCGATTTGCTTCCACTGCGCGATCAACGGCGCTGCCTGGGTGCGCAACGCCTCGAAAGAGGCTTCCTGCTGCGCCGTCGGAGGCGCATCCGCGAGATCCACAAGGATTGCCAGGGTATGCAATTGCTCGTCGAGCAGCACCGGATAATTCAAGCTGGCTTCCGAAGACTTAATCTTCACCTGCAGCAACTGCTCCTCGATCGGCGTCATCTTCTTGTCCAGTGAATCGGACGCCGTCGTGATCGGCTTATAGCGCGCATCGTCGCCAAGACGCGTATTGATCGTGTGGAACTGCTGCCGAATGCTGCGGATCTCTTCCACCGTCTGGTGCAGTTCGCTCAACTGCGAACGAATCTTCATATCCAGATCGAACTGCTTCTGTAAATCGGCCATGGAAATGTTTACTCGCGGATCGAGCTTCAACTCTAGTGGCACGGTTTGTGACTTGCCTTCCGCCGTCAACCGCACCTGGTAATTCCCCGGCATGCCGTACGGGCCTTTATTTCTGTATTCCGCTCCCACTTCTCCAGGCAATTTCTTGGGACCGTCGTAGCGCAAGTTCCACGTGAAGCGGTTCAGTCCCGCATCCGCAGAAATCTTTTCCTGCGGAGGCTCCTGATCCGGCCACTCCGGTGGCGTCTCGGCATCTTTCTTGTCTACGCTCGAAAACGAGCGCACTACTTTCCCCGACGCATCCAGAATATCGAGCGTGACCTCTCCCTTCGGCGCGGACTTGAAGTAGTAAGAGATAATCGCGCCCGCTGGAGGATTCGGCGCCACCGGTTGCCGCCGCTCGTAATCCTCGGGCCAGCGGTAGCGGAACGTGGTCCGCGGCTTATAGAGGATCATCTCGTCTTTATCCGAATGCGCGCTCAACTGCCGCAGCGGCGTGATGTCATCGAGCACCCAGAACGCGCGCCCGTGAGTGGCCACCGCCAGATCATCGTCTTTCACCATCAGATCGTGAATCGGCGAAGTCGGCAGATTCAGCTGCAGAGTCTGCCAGTGCGCTCCGTCATCGAACGATACGTAAACGCCCATCTCGGTGCCCGCATAGAGCAAGCCCTTCTGCTTCGGATCTTCGCGCACCGCATGCGTGTAAGCTCCATCGGGAATGCCCGTGGTGATCTTCGTCCATGACTTCCCGAAGTCCGTCGTCTTGAAAATGTAAGGACGCACATCGTCGACCTTGTGCGTATCGATGGCCGCATACGCCGTCCCCGCATCGTGCGGAGACGCCTCGATCAAGCTCACCATGCTCCAGTCAGGAACTCCCTTGGGCGTAACGTTCGTCCAATGCTGTCCGCCATCGCGGGTCAACTGGATCAGCCCATCGTCGGTGCCCGCCCATATCAAATCTTTCTGCTTCGGAGATTCGGCGAGCGTGAACACCGTGTCGTAGTACTCGACCGTCGTATTGTCTTTGGTGAGGGCCCCGCCAGAGCTCTCCTGCTTGCTCTTGTCGTTGCGCGTCAGGTCGCCGCTGATCGCCGTCCAGCTCATGCCATGGTCGGTGCTCTTGAACACGACTTCGGCAGCGGTGTAGAGCACATCCGGATTAAAAGGCGACATCGCGATTGGATCGGTCCACGCCTGTCGATACTTCAAATCCATGGCGCCGTGGCCGGTACCATCGATGGGCCACACTGTGATGTCCTGCTGCTGCTGGGTGCGTTTATCGAACCGCGTGATAATCCCGCCGCCCGATCCAGCATAGACAATATTGGCATCACGCGGATCCGGGATGATGTAACCGCTCTCGCCGCCGCCCACGTCATACCAGCTTTGCCGCCCGATGAAGCCATCGTCGCTGCGGCTGGCGATACCAACCGTGGAGTTGTCCTGCTGCGCGCCATACAGGTAGTACAGCGGACGTTCGTCCGCCGCTACGTGATAGAACTGCGCCGTTGGCTGGTTGTACTGCGTGCTCCAGGTTTTCCCGCCGTCCACGCTGATCGTCGCTCCGCCGTCGTTGCCGTTGATCAGACGCTTAGGATTTGTAGGATCAATCCACAGCCCGTGATGATCTCCATGCGGCGCCGGCAGCAGCGTTAAACTCTTGCCGCCATCGGTGGAACGAAACATGCCAGTGTTCAGCATGTAGACCGTATCCGCGCTGCGCGGATCGGCAAAAATATGGGTGAAGTACCAGGCCCGCTGCGTCAAACGCTGATCGTCATTGACCTTCGTCCAGCTATCGCCGCCATCATCCGACCGATAGAGTCCGCCCTCTTTCGCTTCCACCAACGCGTAGACGCGGTTCGAATCCGCACCAGAAACCGACACACCGATGCGTCCCAAAATTCCCGAGGGCAACCCGTTCCCTTCCAGATGCTTCCAGGTATTTCCGCCGTCCACCGAGCGATACAAACCGCTGCCCGGACCTCCGCTCTCCAGACTCCACGGCGTGCGCTGAATCTGGTAAAGCGCAGCAAACATGACGTTCGCGTTATGTGGATCGACCGTGAGATCAATCGCGCCGCTCTTGTCGTCTTTGTAGAGAACTTTTTCCCAGTTCTTGCCGCCGTCGGTCGAGCGATACACTCCGCGATCCGGATTCGGCCCATACGCGTGTCCCACCGCCGCCACAAACACCAGATCTGGATTCCGCGGGTTCACAATGATGCGCGAAATGTGTTGTGTATCTTTTAGTCCGACCGACGTCCAACTCTTGCCGCCATCGGTGGACTTGTACACGCCATTGCCATAGGAAATATTCCCGCGCAGGCACGATTCGCCAGTGCCCACATAAATGACTCCAGGATTCGATTCCGAAACCGCAATCGCTCCGATCGAAGCGAACGGCTCCTTATCGGTCAGCGACGTCCAGGTAATACCGGCGTCATTCGTGCGCCACAACCCGCCAGCAACGCCGCCAAAATAAAAAGTGTAAGGATCCCCCGGAATGCCCGTAACCGCCAGCACCCGGCCTCCGCGAAACGGCCCGACTAGCCGCCATTTCATACCCTTCATCTGGCTATCGTTGTACTGCTGCGCGGCCACCAGCCCAACGGTCAGTGTCACGAAACATGCCAACATCGCAATCAAGCGGACGTTAGAATTCCTGCGATTCATGGAGACGGCCTCCTTAAGGAAGGAAAAGAGAATTAACATCTTACTACGGGCGGTAGGTGTTAAATAATCAGTTGTCATTCCGAGCGCAGCGAGGAATCTGCTGTCCCGTCCTCCGGCAAGACCTCACCACCAAACAAAAACCCCAGCGCCTCGGGAAACCGCTTTGCCCACTCCGCTTCGTTATGTTTCGCCCCTTCGTCAATCTTTACGCGCAACCGGTTGTCGCCCAAGCCCGCCCGCATGAGGATATGTTGCAACTCTTCCACATCCTCCACCACTTCCCGGTCGCGATCCGGACGCCCATCTTCATTCGTCCCCATCGCCAGAAAAATCTTCTCTGGCCACAAGCGGAATGCGCGGCTATTCCGCAGCAAGCGCCGGTTTGACACGAACAATGACGGACTCTCCAGCAGCAATCGCCCGAAGATCCCGGGCCGGTCGATCACCGTATACAAGGAAATGATTGCCCCCAGCGACGACCCTCCGAGTCCTGTATTTTCCGGCCCTCGGGCAATGCGATACCGCTGAAATAAGAACGGCATCACCTCATTCAAAAGAAACTCCGGATATCGCTTCCCCAATGGCCGCAGCACCGGAGGATTCACCGCCCGATACGGCAGGTACTCACGGATCCGTTCTCGCTGCGCATTGTCGATCCCCACAACAATGAGCGGAGGGATTTCCTCCTGCCGGATCAACCGGTCCGCGGTTTCATCCACTTGCCACTCGACGCCGGCAAATGCGGTCGCCGTGTCGAAAAGATTCTGCCCATCATTCAAATAAAATACTGGGTAGTGCCGCTTCCGATTGCGTTCTGCGTCATACTCCGGCGGCAACCACACCCGCAGCATGCGCCGGTTGCGGAGGATGCGGCTATCAAATTCATGCAGGCGAAGATCTCCCACCACCGGCGGATTCTTCTCAGAAAGAATGGGTTGGATCGTTTCGTCCATGAGGGATTCAGTTTGGCTCTAAACCCTGCGCAAGGACTGCGCGAATAACACAGACGACAACACGGTAATCAGGAAGATCACGCTTAAAGAAGAAAGACACAATATGCACCAGGTCGCCAGCACGTACGCTTCAATGTACGTCAGATAAATCGCCAATCCCAGCCCGAGAGTCGCCGCCAGCAAGAGCATGCCGGGTGTCTCTGCTTTCTCACGATAAAACGTCGCCAGCGCCAGCAATGACAGATAGCCAAGAATCCCAATCAGCGCCACCGGAATCCCCACAATCTTCGAGTATGGGCTCCGGTTCACGATGTCGCAGTTGAAATTCTCTCCAAAATCGCAGTATGTGGTTTTATCTTTTCCGTAGTGGTGGTAAAGAGACACCGAAGAAACTACGGAGCCCGCCAGTGCAAGGATCGCAATCGCCCAGTAGATTCTTCGCGTGACCGTGCTCATGGCAAGCTGCACCCGGATTTCTCGGCCAACGTGGTCAAAGGCAAGGTGCCCTCATGCCGCTCCCCGCTCGGAAATTCCCAGGTCGGAAACTGTTTGAGCCCTGCCTTGATACAACTGTCAGTTTCCTTGTGCTGCCCCGTAATACCGCACTCCGTGTAGTTGATGTACTGCTGCGCCGACTCAAACATTTCTTTCTGCTCTTCGCAGTGTGGACACCAGGACAACCCGTACATCTTCATTCCTTTGCTCGACAAACACTGCGCGAAGGCGTCCAGGCGGCTCACCCGTTTTCTCGTCCCCAGGTAGTACGCCCCGGCAAAGGCTGCAGCGATCAGGACCGCAATCCCAACCTTCCGAAATAGCCCCGGATAATCCGGTGGCTGCTGTTCTTTTTCCCGCTCTTGCTTTCGTTTTCTGCGCTCTTCCGACATAGAGTAAGACCCAACTTCAGAATGACGAAATGTTTCTTCTTATACCACGACGTTCAGCGCGGCTGGCAGCACTTCCAGCGTCTGGCACTGCAAGGCGAGGACTTCCCCATCAACCATTACATCCACTGGACCATCCAGTACGAAGTCGATCCGCTTCACTGCTCTTCGCTCCGCCAGCGGATGCTCAATGTGCGTGCCATCATAAAGCGTCGGCAGATTGCGAATCAGTCCGACACGGCCAATCGGTCCCCAGCGCACATATTCGATCAGGCCGTCGTTCACATCAGCGTTGGGTGCAATCATCATAGTGCCACCGGTGAACTTGCTGTTGTTAAAAGTCAGAAACAAACAGCGCCGCCGGTCAACCTCTTTTTCTCCATCCACTCGCAGCGGAAAAGGCCGTCGCTTGAAGCGCGCCAGCGTAATAAAAATGGACGACTGGTAGCCAAACTCTCCCCATCCGGCAAACCGCCTTGCCCGCAAAGTCGCCACATCCGCCGCGAACCCAACACTCAACAGGTTGATGTAGTGCAGCACGCCATCTTTGTGCGTCAGCCGGATCACGTCGCAGGGTTGCGAACGCCGCGCCAGCAGCGCCTCAATCCCATGCTCCACGCCACGCTCGCTGAAATCCCTGAGAAAGGAGTTCCCGGTCCCGAGCGGAAGAAACCCCAGCGTCGGACGCTCCTGCGCGCCAGGAAAAAGCCCATTCACGATTTCGTAGGAAGTCCCGTCCCCGCCAACGGCGATGAAGCGCCGGTAGCCACTCCCATACGCTTCTCGCGTGATCTCAATCGCTCGCTCAGGAGCGCTCGTCTCAACGACATCGAGTTCAATGCCGCCTGCTTTGAGCCGATCGAGCGCCGGACCAACCAGCTTGCGGCAACGTCCTCCACCGGCCGCCGGATTGACGACCGCCAGATAACGCTCATTCACAACGCAACCACCGACGCGCGTGGCACTGTCTTTCCAATTTCCTCAGCCAAGACCGTGCGCTTGATTTTCATGGAAGCCGTTCGCGGAAAATCTTTCTCGCAGATCAGGTATCCACCCACGCGCTTGAAGTCCGGCAACTTCCGATTGCGCGCCTCAACGTCTTCTTTCAAAGCGTCGCTGAATCGCTGGTTTGGCTCCAGCCGCAAGACCAGCACCAGGAACTCCCGCCCTAGCTTCTTCTCTTTCCAAACGTAATTCGCGGCAAACACGCAATATTCCTTCACCGCCAGGCTGTCGAATACAGCCTCGACGTCCTCGGGATAAATATTCTTGCCACCCTCGGTCACAATCATGTTCTTCTTGCGTCCGAAGAGTTGCAGATGCCCGTTGCCGTTAAAGCGGCCCAGATCGCCCGTGATCAACCAGCCGTCGACAATCGTTTCAGCCGTCAGCTCCGGATCATCCAGATAGTGAGACATCACCGTTTTGCTCTGTGCCGCCACTTCGCCTATGCCTTCATCATCCGGACTGAGAATCCTCAACTCCACTCCCGGCAGCGGCTTTCCCACCGTGTCCGAACGAAACGGTTTCAGATCATTCACCGTCAGCGCGGTGCACGCCTCCGTCAGCCCGTAGCCATTCGCAACCGGTACGCCCAGATCGTAGAAGAACTGCAACGTCGACGGCTCCATGAACGCCCCGCCCACGATGATCGCCTTCAACGCTCCACCAAACGCGCGATGCACCTGCGGCAATAACATACGGCTCAAAGTCCCATTGGGATGCAACCGCGTCATTGCCTTATTGACCGCAATCAGCTGGTTCAGGAAAAAACGCTTTGATCCCGACAATGCATCGAACTTCGCTCGCAGCCCGCGCTCCAGATTCTTCAACACCATCGGAACCAGGCTGACGTAGGTGATCTTGTAGCGCACAAACGCGTCGCGCACGAACTCAGGACGCAGCGTCCGCAAATGCACCACGCAAGCTCCACACACGAACGGGCCAATGAATCCCACCATGAAATCGATGGCGTGATTCGTCGGCAGAATGCTTAGGTACCGCACGCCCGGCCAGAAGGGATACCACGCCGTCAGCGACTTGCACTGCTCCAGATAATTTTCGTGGGTGAGCACGCAGCCCTTGGGACGCCCTCCCGTGCCCGACGAATACACAATGCAAGCCATGTCGTCCCTCTGCCGCATCACGAACGTCGGATCACCCTTGCGCCGGAATTCTTCCCACCGGAATGCCCCTCCCAGGTCCGCGCCCAGCGGCGCTTCCGTCACCAGCACCGTCTGCACCTTGCGATTCTTGAATTCGGGCGCCTGCATGATCCCCCGCCAAAGATAGTGCTCAACGACCAGAAACTTCGCGTTGCTGTGAGCGAGCAGTTCGAGATGTTCTGCGGCTGTTAATTTGTAATCAAGCGGAACCAGCACGCCGCCACAGTGAAAAATCGCATACGCCGAGATCAGCCACTTCGACTGATTCGTCATAATGATCGCCGCTCGGTCCCCAGCCGCCAGGTCGGCGTCTTCCATCGCCCGCGCCAGTGGCTGCGCCATCTCTTTAAAGTCGGAGTAGGTCAGGCGCGTCTTCTCTTTGTTGCGATCCGACTCGATCAGACAAGTCTCGCTGGGCCATCGCTCCAGCGCATCGCGCAGAGCCGCCCCCAGGCACGTGTATTGGTCAAGATTGAGCATCAGGGATTTACGATTGTCGATTTACGATTGACGATTCTCCAAGCCGACCGCCGATTCAATCGTCAATCGACAATCGTAAATCGTCAATTTCAAAGTCTTGCCTGGATTCTTCCCGCCAACGTCCGAAAATCCGACACGCCCTGCAACTCGTAATCGGGAAGTTCGACATGAAAATGATTCTCGAGCCTCGTCAAAAGATCGAGCGCCTGCAAACTATCGATGCCGAGAGTCTTGAAGAAATCATCATCCGGCGTAAGCTTCTCGCGCGGCACCTTGAAGTGCGACGCTGCGAGCGTCAGAATTTCATCTAAAGTCTGTTCCGAAGTTTTCATAAATGTTTCTGCTCTTCTTTGCGTACTTTGCGTGTTTCTTTGTGATCTTTGCGGTTAAGAGCTTTTCCTGAAGCCCGACGCCCGAAGGCGGCTGTCACGGCAAATACGGCTGCGCATCCGTACTCTCCACAAATTTCCGCAACCCATCCTCCACTGCCGGACACGCAAACAATTCGCAGAAGAGATCAATCTCTTTCTTTAATTCTTCATATGGAATCGGCTTGATAAACTTCTTCGCCGCCGCTGCAGTGCGTCGATCGAACTTCTTCAACTGCGCTGCCGTCCCACGAGCCACGCGGAGCGCTTCTCCTTCGGCCACCACCTGGCTCACCAATCCCACAGCCTGCGCCTTGGTCGCATTAAAGCTGCGCCCCGTAAGCAGAAGATCGCGAACAATCCCATTTCCTAAATCCCGCTTCAGGCGCGGAATCCCACCAAATCCCGGAATCAATCCCAGGCGAAGCTCGGGAAAGCAAAATCGCGCCATCTTGTCCGCGATAATCAGATCGCAAACCAGCGCCAGCTCAAATCCCCCGCCGAAGGTCACACCATGCACCGCGGCAATCGTCGTCAACGGAGCAGAATCAATCGTGTTCATCACCGCGTGAATGCGCTCTAGATAATGGCGCACACCCGCGGACGCGTCCGCCCGGCTCATCTCCTGCGAGCGGTGATACAACTCGCGCAAGTCGGCCCCGGCGCAGAATCCTGAAGGCAAAGTGCTGTAGATCAGGAGGGCATGCGCTTCGTCCTCGGCTAGCGCCAAGAGCTTGTCCACAAAGACCTCGAGCTCGTCGAGCGTAAGCGACCCGATTTCATTGCACGGCTCGCGATGCAGTGCCAGTTCCACCACCCCATCGTTCAACGCCCACGAAATGCTTTTGCCTTGAAATTGGTCCATGAGAGCTAGACTGCTTGCCTCACCCGGTACATCTCTTCGATTTCTCCCGCAAACTTCTTCGCAATCAAGTCTCGCTTCAGCTTGCCATTCGCCGTCAGCAAGCCGTTCTCGATCGAGAACACTTCAGAAGCGATCTGGAATGCCCGCACCTGCTTGTAATGCGGCAATCCAGGATTCACCGCGTCCAACGCCTTCTGCACTTTGTCGGCCGCCACCGGTCCAGTCACGAGTGCTGATAGATAGCCCCGCCCATTTCCCACCAACACTACTTGCTGCGCGTCCGGCAACTGCTCAAGAACCTTCTCTTCAATCGGCTCCGGCGCAATGTTATGGCCCGAGCCCAGGATAATCAGGTTCTTGATTCTCCCCGCAATTTTCCAATTTCCTTTCGCATCCGCTTCGCCCTGGTCTCCGGTGTGAAACCATCCATCGCGCAAGGCCTTCGCCGTTTCCTCAGGACGATTCCAGTATCCCGGAAAAATATTTGGCCCGCGCACAATGATCTCGTCATTCTCGCCGAGCTTCATCTCGACAGCCGGAATCGCCGGACCCACCCTTCCCGGCTCCACATCACGCGGATCATCCAAAGTACACAGCGCCGTGGTCTCAGTAAGCCCGTAACCTTGCAGCACAGGGATGCCCAGCATCATGAAATAAAGCTGCGTCTCAACACTCAACGGCGCCGATCCGCAAATCAATGCCTTCAGATTTCCGCCAATCATCTTTTTGCGAATCGTCGGGAAGATCGCACTCTTCGCGATCGCCAGCCAGATGGAATCCGACAGCGTCGACTTCCCTTCCTGCTTACGTACGGTTGCCGCTTTGGCGCGACTGTACACCGTCAGCGGCAATCCACCTGCCTTCCAGAGTTGTTCGTCGATCGCCTTGCGCATGCGCTCCAGCAGCGCCGGAACATTCAGAAAGTAATCCGGCTCGGCCTCGCGCATGTCGCCCGAAAGTTTGGTCAAATCGGTGTTCAACGTCACCAGGCTGCCCCGCAGCAGGCTCGTCAACAGCAGCATCCAGGATCCCGCGAAACAGAGTGGCAAATAGTGAAATACGCGCTCTTGTCCCGTGTAGCCTTCCATCAAAATATCGAGACGCCCGGAGGTGCAGCCCAGCATGTGTCCGATGTTCCCCGCCGTCAGCACCACGCCCTTCGCTTCGCCCGAAGTTCCCGATGTATAGATGATCGCGACTGGGTCGGCCTCCGCGACCAGCGGCTTCTCGTGTGCTCCATCCCCCGCGGTGAAGAACTCGCTGAACAAAACCTGCGGAGGAGCCTGAGGCCACTCTCTCACGATCGCGTCTCGCAATCCCGCATCCCCACAAACAATCAGCGCCGGCGAACAATCTTTCATCATGCTCACCAATTCCGCCGGAGCCTGCCGCGCATAAAGAGGAACGACGATCAACCCCTCAGCCATGATCGCCAGATCCGCCGCCACCCAATCGATCCCGTTATGCGCCAGAAGCGCGCAGCGATCGCCTTTTTTTAATCCTTTTCCGCGAAAATACTCGCGTGCCTGGCCCACCTGCCGCAGCAGCCCACGTCCCATGATTCCGCTAGCCGAGGCTTCATTATGCCGCTCATACAGAATTCTTGTATCTGGGACGGCGGCTAACCGCTCGAAAATGTCATCCAGAAAACTCATGAAAAGGTTTTCTTAGCGTCCTTTGCGGCCTTTCTTTGCGACCTTTGCGGTAAAAAGCTTCTAGCTGTAGCCCTCAATCAAAGCGTGAAGCCCCGGGCTCATCGGAGGCAGATAGTCCTCCCAACTCCACTCCCCTGTCCGAGTCGGAAATTCCGGATACCGGCGCTGCACTTCTTCCTCGAAGTACACACCCATGCGCGCCATGACTTTCAGATTGCGCACGACGGTCCGCCCAATGCCCGCCGCAATCATCTCCCGATCGCGGTAAAGCTTTTCCATCGCCGCCAGCAAACGCGGTTCCAGGTCAGGATCGTCCACGTTCATCAACAGTTCCTGATGCCCGCGCTCCCGCATCAAATTTCGGATGCGCTCATCCATCGTGATTCCCGCCGACGCCACCAATCCCGGCATCGACGTTACAATGCCGTGATAGCGCGACGACACCATCATGTGGCAAGCCCGCAGAATACTCACCAACTCGTAGATGTTGTATTCATCCGACGTAAGCACCGGCACACCGCCGAGTTTGTCGGAGATGATCCGTCCCGGGCGCGCATCTAACCGCTCCGTCGCCACCAGAATGATGAACAGGCTCCGTTGTTTCCGAAACGCCTGCAGTGCGCCTGCAATCGAATCCAAGTAATGTTTGTAAGCCCGCTCCGCTTCCGGCCCAGAATTGTGAAAGTAGACCGAACGGTAATGACTCTCTTTATAAGCGCCTGTCAACCCATGCATCGCGAACTTCGCCACCGATGCCTTCACCGGCCACTCAAAAGGATTAATCGGACAAACCACCAGCACGGGAGTGCTTCCGTCCCATCCCGCCTGCCGCAGCGCCTTCTGCCCATACTCGGCCGGATGCGGCTCAAACGTCCATGCCGTATCCGTACCCAATTCCGTCGGAACTCCCAACTCCCGCAGCACCGTCCGCGACTCCTCGTTGCGCGTGATGACCAAAGAGTTCTGACAAAATCGTCCGCACATCTTCGCGATCAGCGGATCCATGTGCCCCGCCTCGGCTCCGTATCCGACCGACAATTTATTCTGCGCCGCCGCGATTCCCAGCGACCCGATCATCATCGTGGTCAGTGCATTCGCAAACTTGCTCTTGAACATCGACCCTTCGCACGCCACCACTCCGTGATGTTTCGGCACTTCATCGGAAAGAAACGGCGGGAAAATATCCGGCAAATGCACCTGCGCTGTCTGATCGAAATATCCTTGCGAGAACTTGAAGTTCTGCGACATCACGCTGAAAGCAACTTTGTCCGCGCCCAGAATATGCCGCAGTTGCCGCAACATCTCCTCCACACGAACGTCCGAACCCATGTTGCGCGTACCGTTGTATCCGGCGAACAACAGCTTCAGCTTGTCGGCCGGCTGCCAGGGCTTGCCCTTCCCCAGCATCCATCCGACTTTAGAGGTCTCGATGATGCTGCTCACCCAGGCTTCCAGAATGAAATCCATCATGACGGAGTTTTCTCCCGCTTCCCTTAGCGCCTTTTGCGGCAGTTCTTTGCGACCCTTGCGTTAAAGGCCTTCTTAGCTGGCCCGCGGCAAGGCCTCAGGCCACTCCTGATACCGGTACGCAAAATTCGTCTCGCGGCTGAACTTCAAAAGCGGATAGCTGTACTGCGAAAATGGCACTGGCTTCTTGCCAAGCTCTGAAGTCACGCGAGTGTTGTCGAACACCGTGTTCCACACCAGGTATGGCATGAACACTTTCATCAGCGACGCCCCGAATCCCACCGGCCCCTTACGATTCGCCAGTAGATTCACGGTCCCGTCGAACGGCTTCTCCAGAAATGGCAGGAAGATCGGCCCGCGCTTCTGCTGCGCCGCCGCCAAGGCGCTAGTCAATTCCTTGAATGTCTGCGAGTCCCGTCCCGAAGAAAGGTGATAAGTGTCGTACAGCGGATGCGCCTTCTGATGCAGAGTCGCAATCGCATCCGCCACAAAATCCACATTCACGATGTCAATCTTGTCCGTCGCCCGAAACGGCAGCACTGGAAGCCCCGCCAGAAACACAAACGCTTTCACCATGTCGAACTGCGTGGTCTCTGGATAGCGGCTATCGCCTAACACGATGCTGGGGCGGAAGAACGTCAGCGGCACCTCCGTCAGCATCTGCCGGATCATGTGCTCGCAAAATTTCTTCGTCCGCGCATAAGGATCGTAATCCGAGCGGTCCCAATCAATCGAATTGTCTTCGGTGACAACTTCGTTGCTGCGCTTCCCCGCCACCGCAACCGTGCTCACGTGGCTGAAGCGTTGCAGTCCGTGGTAGTAATGCGCACGCTGCGCTAACTGCACCACTTCGAGCGTCCCGCGCAGGTTCACGTTCAGGCAGGCTTTTTCTGATTTCCGGTTCAGCGAAGCCGCGCAATGAATCACCGAGTCGGTGGTATGAATCAACCGGTCATACTCGTCGTTGCCCAAACCAAACCGCGGAGTCGTCAAATCCCCGCGAAAAATCCGGATGCGCGTCTGCAAGTAGTCATAGAACCGGGGAAAGTCCAAATGCAGTTGCAGCGCCTGCCACAGCCGCACCTCCGCCTCGTGCGGATCGCGCGCCCGCACCAGCACATTCAAAGTGCCGGCATCGGCCTGCAGCAGGTTGGCGGCTACATGCGCGCCAATGTATCCGGTCGAACCGGTCAGGAATATCGCCACGTCGCTCCGTTGGTACCTGTTTTGATGGTCTCGCCGTTTCCGTTCGTCCCGCTCGCCACCAGTTGAAACTCCCGCGCCGGCCGCGCTTCCAGCGGACGCCCCTCAATCAGCGGATACGTCCACTTCCGCAGCGCCGGAATATGCACGTTCAACCAGTAATCCCACCAGTCGATCGAACGCGTGTCGTACCCGAACTGCTGCTTCTCCTCCGCCACTAGCGCGTAATGCAGTTTCTCCACATTCTCCGCGACGAAGTCCTGCTCGTTGTGAAGGATGAAAGGCTCGAAGAGCCCAATGAGCTTCTCGACTCGCTCCAGGCTGCGCTCCGCCTTGGCCAGCGGCGTCTTTTTCAATGGCAACGGAGACATGACGCGTTGAATGGATTGAATGATGGCCTTCTGTGCCGGCGCCGACATTCTCTTGTAGCGTTCTTTCGATACTGGAATCGCATCGAAGCGCAACCGCAGCCACGACTCCAGCCCTTCCTGCGCGCGGTAGTGCTTGCGGTGCGCCAGGGATGTCAACTCAATCGAGCGCCCCATGTCGCAAGGATTTGTCACCGAAGTTGCCAACTGATACAGCGCGTCATTCCGCCGTTCGATGATGGCCGCAGCAATCAACGTCATCCCCTGGCAAACCGAATCCACCGGAATAATGTCGAGCCGCTTGTGTTCATTCGACGGCAATTGCCGGAAATAGGTTCCGAGCAAATAGGACAGCGATGCCGAAGTATTGATGCCCTCGTTCCAACCGATAAACGGCTTCCCCAGCGAAGTCTCCACAATCGCGGGACGCACCACCGCAATCGGCAACCCCGCTCCATATTTGTAGATCAGCGATTCCGCCAGGCTCTTGGTGAGCGTATACGTATTCGGCCAACCCAATTCCTGAGCACGTTTCGTGCCTGCTTCCGTCAGGTAATTCCTCAGCCAGCGAATGCGGTTCTTGCGAATCTGATTTTCGAGCGCTGCTCCCTGCAGATCCTTCGCTGCATGCTCTTTCCCCACCGCCTGCTCCCGCAACTCGGCGGTCACTTCTCCACCATCCGCTCGTGCGTCCGCATCCCGAATCAACCCGTGCAGCGCATGCCATTCCTGCTCGGCGTCGAAGTCCGCGCGAGCCAGCGGATTGTAGTTCGCCCGAATTCGCTCCCCTACGCGCCCATCGCGCGCCCCTGCCACATAACACGTTGAAAGATGCAGCAGCCCTGCGTGATCTGACTTGCGTACGAAATCCAGAATGTTGATCGCCGCATCCACATTCGTGGCCAGCGCATCCCGCAGATCGGGATTAAAATCCGTCAACCCTGAACTGTTGATCACCAGATCCAACCGGCTCTGCAGCCGCTGGTAAATCTCAGGAGCAAACCCAAGATCGGGTTGCGAAACATCTCCCTCGATCACTTCCACCCGCTCGCTCAGGAACTGCGGCAACCCGGCTCCATACCGCTCAAACAACGGATCGAACACCGGAGACTCTTCCACCAACTTCTCAAACCTTCGCAGCGCCGGATTCGACTTCTGCCGCCGGATCAGCAAATAGATCCGCCCAATCTCCGGCAGATCCGTCAGCAAGTTCGCCAGCCACACTTTGCCGATGAAGCCCGTCACCCCGATCAGCATGACGTGCTTCCCCGCCAGCGCCTTCCTCACCGACAACGGACGCGTCTCGCGCTTCCCATCGAAATAGACAATCGGCGCCGGCCTCGACCAGGCCTCCCGCTCGGCCGGCGCAATCGCCGACGTCAACTCCTCTTCGTTCTGCAACGCCAACTCTCGTACGAGCCGTTCCGGTGTCCGCGCTCCATTCGGACCTGCCCCCGTGACCCGCGCAAACAATCCTCGCGGACGAATCACTGGATCCAGTAGCCTTCCCGTCGCGATCCCATCACGGAATTCCAGACTGTTCGCGACCACCCACCTCACTCCCAAATCGCGTGCCAGCGGACGCATTACATGATCCAGACTCTGGCTCACCAACACGACTTCATCGCCCGCTTCGAGGCGAGCCTTAAGTGCTTTTAATCCATCAACTTTAAGATGTGGCTTCAGCTTGTACTGGAAGTATTCCTCTCCCAGCCAATCCAACCGGTCGCGGCTGACTCCGCGCAACACCGCGTGCACCACCCGCGTCGCAAACACCCGGTTCGCTGCGTAAAGAAAAGGACGCAGCACCGCCATCACAAAGACAAGTCCGCGCCGCACCCAGCGCTCGGTAAAGGTCTGCGCATTCCAGGTGAAAAAGGCGATTGGCTCTACCGTGGTCAGATCGACCAGGCTACCTTCCACTCGCCAGTAAAGCGGCGTTGCCGGACGCTCGATCTTTGGATTCGTTGGTTCCAAATTCCTTCTAATCCTTGCCTTAACCTGACTCTCTGTTGTGGCGGAATCTTCTATTGTAAACAATCTGTGACCAATCGACACGGGTCTTAACAGGTGTGCAGACTTGGTTCCCCACCGCCAATTAGGAAGGAGGTCGAACTCGGCAGGGCGCGGCATTAGCGTCCTTGAAAACGACACTTACAACCTTTTAAGCGGTCTCGCGCTTGGCCACGTTTTCCAGACCCCGCTCTTCGGTTTCGATCTGTCGTATCCGATACTTCTGGATCTTCCCCGTCACCGTCATGGGAAACTGTTCGACGAATCGTACATGCTGCGGAATCTTGAAGTATGCGATCTTGCCCTGACAAAATTCCCGTATCTCTTCTTCACTTGAGCGCTCTCCCGCCTTCAACCGGACCCACGCGACCACGATCTCTCCCAGGCGCTCATCGGGAAGCCCGACCACCTGTACTTCCGCGATCTTCGGATGCGCGTAAAGAAATTCTTCCACCTCTCGCGGATACACATTCTCTCCCCCGCGAATAATCATGTCTTTCGCGCGCCCCGTCAGATGGATGTACCCATCCTCCCGCATCAACCCAAGATCTCCCGTATGCAACCAACCCTCCGCGTCGATGGCCCTGGCCGTCGCCTCGGGCTCGTCGTCGTAACCTTTCATCACCATGTATCCTCGCGCACAGACTTCGCCTTGCTCTCCAATAGGCACCGTCTCACCGTCGAGCACCGACACGATCTTCATCTCCGTGCACGGTAATGCTTTTCCAACCGTCGACACTCGCACATCCAAAAGATCATCGGTCGATGACATCGTGACCACCGGCGTACTCTCCGTCTGCCCGTACCCAATCGTCAGTTCGCGGCAGTGCATCTCGGAGATCACGCGCTTCATCACTTCCACAGGACACGGCGCTCCAGCCATCATCCCCGTCCGCAGACTCGACAAATCGTACGAAGCGAAATCCGGCAAACCTAGTTCGGCGATGAACATCGCCGGCACTCCATATAACGATGTCGCCCGCTCGGCTTGAATCGCCTCGAGCGCCGCTCGCGCATCGAATGTCCAGTTCGGCAGGATGATCGCCGCCCCGCTCGCCAGCGCCGACATCGTCCCAATTACGCATCCGAAACAGTGATACATCGGCAACGGAATACAAATCCGGTCGCGCTCGCTATAACGCATCCCGGCGGCCAGCATTCTCCCGTTGTTCACCTGGTTGCGATGCGTCAGCATCACTCCCTTAGGCATGCCAGTTGTCCCGGACGTGTACTGTATGTTGGCGACATCCTGGGCCTCTACTTCCTCGCCAGCATTCGTAGAAGCCTCCAGGAATTCCTCCCACTGCTTCGTTCCAAAGCAGACTGTATGCTCCAAAGCCACGGCCTCTCCCGCTCGTGCTTCCTCCAAAATTTGCAAATAGTCAGCCCGGCAATCCCGCTCCCAAAGAAAGAGGACCTTCATCCGTGATTTCTTCAGCGTGAACGCCAGTTCGTGCGTGCGATACGCGGGATTCACATTGACCAGGATCGCTCCCGCCCGCGCACACGCCATGTGCACCACCACCCACTCCGCACAGTTGGTCGACCAGAGCCCGACGCGGTCGCCGCGCTGAATGCCAAGCGAGCGCAGCCCGGCCGCCACGGCTTCGGCCGCATCGCGCAGCTCGCGCCACGTGTATCGTTTCCCCTGATGACAGGAAACCAGGGCCAGGCAATCACCCCAGCGATCGACCGCTCGATCGAGCTGTTGCCCGATCGTTAACTCCGACAATTCCTCGTCCGGACCGCGCGAGTAGCTCAGCATCCCTCCGCCTCCACGCCTCGCAAGCGTCGGCATCATAGGCGCACGCAAAGTCCCAGTCAATTGCGTACGAGATTCAAGCCAGGGAATTGCCAGGACCGCTTCCCGGAGTTAGTCACGCCGCCGCGCCGCGTGCGCTGCTACTTTGACGCGATTCCCGCACAGCCGCATACTGCACCAACGCCGCGTCCCCTTCCGGCTGGTGTCATAAAAATGAAGCACGCACTGACCACACTTGCGGACCCGCGCGTGATCGACCTCGGCAAACAGGTTCGCAGCGCCGTGCGCGAGCGGAGCGAGCAGGTCCTCAGGCTGAACTGCCTGGAACCACAACTGCGTCGTCCCGTCTTCTTTCAATCGCGTGAGCATGGGATGTTGCCCCATCAGTTGATTCAATTCGACGACCGTCGAATGACGAACCGGCCCCCCTTTTTCCCAGGCGAGAACCTGCTTTCTTAATCGTTCCCGCAGTTCACGCACCTCGCCGAGAGTCTGACGGCTTCGCTCTTCTTTCCCCCATTGGCGCTGAAGACTCGCCGTTTGCCGCGCGCTCAGCAACCCTGCTGCCTGAAACCACCGCAACAAGGCAGAGAAATCTGGCAGCAACTCCGTGGGTTTTCCCCCGAGTACAGGACGGGTGTTCAGGAAGTCCAGTGCCAGGTAGTTGCCTACAAACAGAAACCCGTCTTTCTTGTCGGAGTCATGCATCGCTGCTGCGTCCATCCTGAAAATCATAACACCTTTAAAGTATCTTTTTATCGGTTAGCACATCTGATGAGGAAAGAGGGCCTTGCGATCGAGCAATCAGCGCCTCGCAGGAACTAATGTTCCAACTCCCGAAAGGAGACCTCCCATGGTCAACCATCGCCAAGTCACTATCGATGACAAGAAGATCTTCTACCGCGAAGCCGGATCAAAGACGGCACCCGCGATTCTGCTCCTCCACGGCTTCCCTACGTCTTCCCACATGTACCGCAACCTGATTCCTGCTTTGGCCGATCGTTACCACGTGGTAGCGCCTGACCTGCCAGGCTTCGGCTTCTCCGACTCGCCGAGTCGCGAGCAGTTCCAATACACCTTCGACAACCTCGCCAAGACCATCAACCGCTTCGTCGAGACCATCGGCCTCGACCGCTACGCTATTTACGTCTTCGATTACGGGGCCCCCGTGGGTTTTCGTCTCGCTCTCGCCCATCCCGAGCGCATCACCGCCATCATTTCGCAAAACGGCAACGCCTATGAAGAAGGTCTCAGCCAGGGATGGAATCCGATTCAGAAATACTGGAAAGAGCCGACGCCGGCCAACCGCGCCGCTCTCCGCGATTTCCTTACGCCGGAAGCGACCAAACAACAATACCTCTACGGTGTGCAGGACGAGATGCTCGTAGCCCCGGAATCCTACACCCTGGATTCGGCTCTACTCGCGCGCCCCGGCAACGACGAAATTCAGCTCGATCTGTTTCTCGACTACGCCAGCAACGTCGCGCTCTATCCGAAATTTCAGGAATACTTCCGCACCCACCAACCGCCGTTGCTAGCGGTCTGGGGAAATCACGATCCATTCTTCCTGCCCCCGGGCGCCGAAGCCTACAAGCGCGACATCCCTAACGCCGAAGTCCATTTCTTCGACACGGGACACTTCGCTATCGAAACGCACCCTCAGGAAATCGCCTCCGCCATTCGCGATTTTCTCGACCGCAAGCTCAACTTGAAAGTCGCCGCCTAAAACTACTCGCGTAGGGGCGGACGCCCCCGTCCGCCCAACCGCGAAGCGGCGAAAGAACAGGCCGAGACCATGAAGATTATTTCCGTAAATGTCGGACTACCCCGCGAGTTCTCCTGGAAGGGAATTTCCGTTTCCACCGCCATCTTTAAAGAGCCCGTCTCCGGCCCAGTCCCGGTAAGACAACTCAACCTCGACGGAGACCGCCAGGCGGACCTCACCGTGCACGGCGGCCCCTACAAAGCGGTCTACGGATACCCTTCCGAGCACTACGAATATTGGCGAGGCGAACTGCCGCAACAAACCTTCCCCTGGGGAGCCTTCGGCGAAAACCTGACCACGGAAGGGATCTTCGAGGATTCGCTCTATATCGGAGACCGCATGAAAATCGGTTCGGCCGTGCTCCAGGTCGCGCAACCGCGCCTGCCCTGCTACAAACTGACTCTGCGCTTCGATCGCGACGATATGATCAAACGCTTCCTCCACAGCCGGCGCAGCGGCTTCTACTTTTCTGTTATTGAAGACGGAGAAGTCCAGGCAGGTTCGCCGATCGAAATTCTGAGCCGCGATCCGAATCAAGTCACGATTGCTGACATCAGCAATCTTTATTTCAGTAAGGATCCCGATCGAGAACTGCTCCTGCGCGCAACCGGCGTAACGGCATTGCCCCAAAGCTGGAGAGACGAATTTATCTCGAAAGCGCAATCGCTGAAAATCAGCTGACCGCAAAATCAAAAGCCGCGTTAATATGCACCACGCTCGAGTTGATATACAAGATACCGTCGTGTTCAAACGCCGCCAGCGTCTTATGCTCCGGAAACGCCAGCGGCAATTCGGTGCAAGCTAAAGACACGGCTGGTTGCGCGCGGAATTGCTCGAACGACATCCGCGCAATCTTGTCCAGCTTCACCGCCGTTCCCGCGGTCTTGCCGCCCTGCAACTCGGTAATCAACTCCGCGGTCATTGCCTGTGCCGCATTATCGTGCGGTCCCGCGGCTTCAACGCCATGCTTCGCGAACCCCTCTCGAAACGGCGCCGATTTCATGGTCGGCCGCGTTCCCAGAATCAAAACCTCTCGCGCCCCAATCCGCGCACACTCTCTGGCCACGACATCGACAATGCTGATCACCGGAATCTCAACTCCCCGAATGATCGATGCGAAACGATGATGAGGCGTATTGCTGGCAATGATCGCGAACTCCGCTCCACTCGCCTCCAACCGCTTCAGCGCCGCACGATGATACTCATCGAACTTCGCCCACGATGCTTCGTCGTCATCGTCACCCAGGCAAGCGTACAGCTTGTTCAAGTCCAGCGACTCGATACTCATCTCAGGAGTCGAAGCAGCACCCGCAGCATTCCTCGCCCGATGCCTTTCTTCCCCGCGGCGGCAGAGCTCGCTGTAATAATCCACAGTCGACAGCCACGCGATACCACCGACAATGCCAATCTTCTTCATCGTGCAAACATCTCGTTGATCTCGCGATAATTCACCGCTTCTTCCGCGAACGAAAATGTACCATGCTCGCGCATCTCTCGCGCCGCCCGCAGGAACGCTCCCAAAGCCGCCCGCGAAAGCGCACTTCCAACGCTCACGCGCTTGACCCCAATTGCCGACAACTCCCCAAGACTCAACTGAACCCCCTGCAGTCCCATCACCACGTTCACCGGACGATCCACCGCTCTCACCACCGCCGCAAGATCATCCCGCGTTCGCAAACCGGGAGCATATAGGACATCCGCGCCCGCCTCCTGATACGCCTGCAACCGCTTAATCGTATCGTCCAAATCCGGGCGGCCCACCAAATAATTCTCCGCCCGCGCCGTCAACGTAAATGGAAACGGCAACTCGCGCACCACTTCCGCAGCCGCGCCCACTCGCTCCGCCGCAAGGCTCATCTCATAAACGCTGCCATCTCCGCGCCCCGTCACATCCTCGATTGAGCCGCCGACCAACCCCGCTACCGCCACCAGTCGAATCGTCTCCGCAACCATCTCCGGCGCATCCCCGAAGCCATTCTCCAGATCCGCGCTCACCGGCAGATCAGTCGCCGAGACGATAGCCTTCACATGCGCCATCGTCTCCTCGCGGTCTATCGCGCCGTCCTTCTTTCCCGCAGAAAAGGCATACCCCGCGCTGGTTGTCGCCAACGCCTGAAATCCCAACTGCGCCAACAACCGCGCCGTCCCCACGTCCCACGGATTGGGAATGATGAACGCGCTCTCGCCCGTGTGCAGGGCACGAAATCTCCGTCCCTTCTCCGTTTGCGTCACTTCGCAGCTCCCATGGTCGAGGGGAGCTCGAACGTCCCGTCTACCACTTCCACGAAATTCCGCTCTTCGCGCAAGATGATCCGCTTCGTCTGCGCCATCTCGAAATTCGCCCGCGCCTCCGGATCCGATTTCAACCGCGCCCGGTACGCCTCATACGACGCCAGGCTATCGAACCCAATCAATCCCCACGCCACATCGTTCGTGCCTTCATACGGCAGAAAATATCCCACCAGGTGTCCGCCACAGCGAGGAATAATGCGTCCCCAATTCTCCGCATACTTCTTGAATTCCTCGCGCTGAAACGGGTCAATCTGGTAGCGAATAAAGCAAGTGATCCTCACGGGTGTCCTCCTGGAAGCATCGCGGGCTGATGCATCGCCGAGTCCCAACGCCAACGCCGCGGCCGCCATGATTCCCATGGCGTCGCGCCGCGTGATTAGGTCTGAGAAGGACTCAGTCGATTGCATACCGTCACTATGCCAGTTGCCGTACAAGAACACTTCGTCTACCATCAAACTATGAATGTAGTCACCCATCCCGATGCCGCCGTCTCCAAAATCGCCGCCGCCATCGGAGAACCCGCCCGCGCCCGAATGCTCTATTGCCTGTCCGACGGCCGCGCCCGCACCAGCACCGAACTCGCCGTCGTCGCTGAAGTCACGCCCTCCACCGCCAGCGTGCACTTGCAGCGCCTCAAGACCGAGCGCCTGGTAAAAGTCTTCGCGCAGGGAAAGCACCGCTATTACAGCCTGGAAGGTACCAACGTCGCCGCCGCGCTAGAAGCTCTGAGCGTGCTTGCGGGAAGTCCCCGCGCCGCCGCTTTCGTACCCAATACTCCGACCGGACTTCGCGCCGCCCGCACCTGCTACGACCACATCGCCGGCACTCTGGGTGTCACGTTGCAAGACCGCTTCACCGCGCTCGATTGGCTCGCAGCTACGAGAGACAACAATTGCGAGCTTACTCCCGCAGGAGCCAAAGCCTTTACCGCACTCGGCATTAACCTCGACGAAGCCAGAAACCTCCGCCGCCGCTTCGCCTACGCCTGCGTAGATTGGAGCGAGCGCCGTCCGCATCTCGGCGGAGCGCTAGGCGCCGCCCTCTTGAAAGTGGCTTTGAAAAAGAAGTGGATTGTCCCAGACCTCGACAGCCGCGCCCTGACTATCACCAATCACGGACGCCGTGAAATGCACGCTCGTTTTGGAGTGACGACGTAGCCGTGTCTTCCCGTCCTCAGCATTTCTCAGCGTTCTCTGCGATTTGAGATTTTGACTTAGGCATTGCCAGGCAGTAATTGAGGGTGAAACATGAGCCCCTTCTTCGCGTCCTTTGCGACATTTCTTTTCGCTCTTTGCGTTTTAAGATTTTGACTTTGAGAACTGCAAGCCTGAGATATTCGACACGCTCTTCGGCCTCGTGTATGCTGCGGCCACTCCGGTGCCTGCACACAGACGCTCGCTCCTGCTCCTCACCGCCGCCACGCTCGCCTGCCTCCTGCCCTTCTCCCGCAAAGCATTCCACATGGACGATCCTCTCTTTCTCTGGTCCGCGCAACAGATTGTGCACCATCCCTCCAATCCCTACGGATTCGATCTCGTCTGGTACTTCATCCGCATGCCCATGTGGGCGGTGACGAAAAATCCTCCGCTGGCCTCTTACTACGCTGCCTTAGCCGGCAGCATTGCAGGGTGGTCCGAGCGCACCATGCACCTCGCATTCCTCATTCCCGCACTTGCTCTCATTCTCGGCACCTACCAATTAGCACGCCACTTCACGCGGCACCCGCTTGTCGCCGCCGCCATCACTCTCGTCGCTCCTGTGGTCATGGTTTCTGCCAGCAGCGTGATGTGCGACACCATGATGCTCGCGCTCTGGATCTGGGCCACCATCTTCTGGATCAAAGGCCTCGACCCTCCCAAGCCTCTCTATCTCTTTTCTTCCTCGCTGCTCATCTCCGCCTGCGCGCTCACCAAGTATTTCGGGGTGTGCCTCATCCCGCTTCTTCTTGCCTACTCTCTCTTCCGTCGTCGCCGCCTCGAAACCCGGCTCTGGTACCTGCTCATCCCCATTGCCGCATTGATCGAATACCAACTCTGGACCACCAACCTCTATGGACAAGGCCTGCTCTCCGACGCCGTCTCTTACACCTTCGAGGAGAACACTGCCCAGAGTGGCCTCTTCGCCCAACTTCTACTAGGCCTCTCCTTTGCCGGAGGCTGCACCTTGCCCGCCTTATTTTTTGCTCCCATTCTTTGGTCGTGGAAGAAATTGGTCGCGCCCATCGCTGGCGCCGTGCTCGCGGCCCTCTTCTTCTATTTAGGATGGATCCACATCGCCAGCGACTTCACGCTCGCTCACCCCGTGGAAGTAAGCCTCCAACTCGGAGTCTTCATTCTGAGCGGGCTCTGCGTGCTAACCCTCGCCGTCACCGATTTCTGGCAAAATCGTGACGCCGATTCATTGTTCCTCACCCTCTGGGTTCTCGGAACTTTCATCTTTGCGACCTTCATCAATTGGACCATCAACGCCCGGTCGGTTCTCCCACTCGTTCCCGCCGTAGGCATCCTCATCGCCAGGCGCCTCGAAACGACAAACTTCTCCCGCGCCCGCCTCGCCATTCCGCTTGCCCTCTGTTGTTTCCTTTCCTTGTGGATCACCTGCGGAGACGCCGCCTTCGCCAACTCCGCCCGCGAAGCCGCGGACATGATTCATGACCAAACCGCCGGCCAGTCCGGCACTCTCTGGTTCGCGGGACACTGGGGATTTCAGTACTACATGCAGCAACTGGGAGCGCAGCCATACGACCAGAAGACTAACTTGTCCAAGCCAGGAGAGATTCTGATCATGCCCGGCAACAACAGCAATCTCTTCGAAGTTCCCCCCGATCTGATCACGCACGTCATCGAACTGCCCATGCCCCGCGAAGTCACCACCTCCCGTGGCACGTCCGGCGCTGGATTCTATTCCTCGGTCTGGGGTCCGCTTCCCTTTTCCTTCGGCCCCGTCCCGGCCGAGCGCTACAGCTTCGTCCGTCTGCCGCAGCAACCTCTCGGCCTTCACTAAAATCGCCGAACACGATTTCTTATCGTGCAATGTTCGCTCGATCAATATTCTTTATCGCTGTGATAGAAACATTCCGTTTGACGGAAAGCCCGATTCAACGCAGAATCTCCACTCAAGTCGGAGGTGATTTTTGAAGATTCTTGACGTGTGCGATCAGAAGACAGCCACAGTCCCCGCGGACGCCACCGTCTCCCAAGCCATCGGCGTAATGATTTCCGCCCAGGTAGGCGCCGTTGCGGTCCTCGACCGCTCCCGCATCTGCGGCATCTTCACCGAGCGCGATGTGCTCGTGAAAGTTGCCCTGAGCGGCAAGAATCCTGCCAGCACGTCGGTATGCGAACTCATGACCGCCCCGGTCGAAACCGCCATCCCCGACATCACTCCCATCGAAGCCCTCGGACTCATGGGACAAGGCCACTTCCGCCATCTTCCCATCGTCGACCTCGACGGCAAGTTGCTGGGAATGCTCTCGATGCGCAACCTACTGCAATGGCGCACTAACGACTTGCACCGCGAACTCGACGCGTTAGAACAATATTTCGCCAACGATAGCCTGGGCGGATGAAGAGTAGCGCCGGCGTCCCGCCGGCCACCCATGCTCCAAACTCGTACCACGTCGTCATGGGCAGAGAGTCGATCAGCTTCAATTACTGCATTGCCGGAGCCAGCGGCATATTCACCTCGCGTATCGGACGATCCACTTCCCCGGCTCGCGTCGGCGCTTCCAGCCCATCCGTCAGCATGAATCCCTTCAGCGCAATTGCATTCGTCCACAAAGTTTCGAGCGCCGTGATGTAATCTGCCTGCAGTTGAAAACCTGTCCGCTGCGCAATCAACACCTGCGGATACGCCGCCGCCATCTGCTGATAACTCTTCTTATACAAGTCGTACGCCTTCTGCGCCCGCGGCAGCATCCGCTCCCGATATCGCTGCACCGCCAACCGCGAATTGCTGTAGTTCTCTAACGACGAGGCCGCGCGTTCCTGCAAAACCAGTTGGATTCGCTGTACCTCTTGCCGCGAACGTTCCACCTCCGCTTTCGCCGCCTCCACATTTCCCTGATTGCGATTGAACAAGGGGATCTCCACTCCCGCATCGGCGAAGCCCTGCAATCCAATCGGACGCCCGCTCGTCGCATCCAATTCCCGGTTCTGCTGCATCCCCGCTCGCAGCTGCAAATCCGGAATCGACTCCTTGCGCGCCCGCGCCAGAGACGCCTCCGCTTTCTCCACCCCCGCCTGCGCAATCTTCACCGCCGGACTCTCCTCCACAATCGCCTGCAGCCATCGCTCAGGACTATCTTCAGGAACATCCTCCAACCGTCCATCCAAATGTGTCATCTTTAATGACGGCTTCCCCACCGCCGCCGCCAGTTCCCGCCATACCCGCAATTGATTCTGCTCCGCCATCGTCACCGCCAGATCCGCCTGCTCGCTCTCCACCTCCGCCTGCAGGACGTCCGGCTGATCCGCCTGCCCCACATTCGCCAGCTGATGCGAAGTCTCCATCGCATCCTGAGCGATTTGCCCGAGTTCGTCGCGCACCTCCACCATCTCCTGCGCCGCCAGCGCCCGATAGTAAGAAAGCCGCACGCCGTTCAACACTCGCAGCTTTTGCTCTTCCGCCTCCGACACAGCTTGCTTCTTCTCCTGCTCGCGCACCCTGCGGTTCAACCCCAGTTTGCCGCCCAGCACAATATCCTGGCTCACGAAAAATCCCTGCTCCCCGCCGCGCTGCACGCCGCCGCGAATCTGCTCTCCCTGATAGCCCACCGTCGGATTAGGATACAGACCGCTCTGCTGCTCGCGTCCCGCAGCCGCCCGCACCTCCGCCGCACTCTGCGCCAACGTCGGATTATTCTCCAAGGCCATCTGCTCCAACTCCTCGAGCGTCAGGGTAGACGGCGCCTCCACGGGATGCTGCATCCCCGGCATCTCCTGCGCCCACGCGCCCAGCGCCACGAAGCCAATCAGCATTGCTGTCACCTTCAGTGACTTAAACACCACTCTCATAACGTTCTCCGAATCTTTGAATTTCTTAGCGCCCTTTGCGCAACCTTAGCGTCCTTTGCGTTTCAAGCTTTAACTTTCATCCGCATAATCTCGTCATACTTCTCCGGCTCCAGCACCCGCACAAACGTCATCATCCCCTGCATGAACCCGCTCCAACCGGGACGCAGCCCATAGTTCTCCGGCTTCTCCACCATCTTGTCCATCGCCATCGCCGGACCTTCCATGAACGCATCCTGCGGAAACCCTGGCACCGAGTTGGCATCTTTGCTGACATCCACCTGCATCATCTCCATTCCCTGATGCTGCATCCCGCCCGTGCGGTCGCCTTCTCATCCGTCGATCCCACGCCCATCCCGCGCCCCAGGCTTGGCCCGTTGTCTCCGCCGCGCACCATGCCCATTCCCTCTTCCATCCCTAATCCCGCAGGCATTCCACCCCGCCGCGTCATCGGGCCCACCATCGACGACATCTGATTCATCATGTGATGTGGCAGGTGGCAGTGAATCATCCAGTCGCCGGGATTATTCGCCACAAATTCCACATCGCACGCCTCCGCCACTCCCACCAGCGCCGTGTTTTTCGGACCCCACGCCGCCTGCGGCTGCCGCCCCGCCTCCGACCCTGTAATGACAAAAGTGTGACCATGTAAATGTATGGGATGATGATCCATCCCCAGATTGACAAACCGCAGCCGCACCCGGTCATTCAACCGAACCAATATCGGCGTCGTTGCCGGACCTGACTTCCCGTTCAAGGTCAGCCAGTTGAACTCCATGTTCATCGAATTCGGCACAGAATTATTCGGCAGCACCGCATACTCCTGCAAAATCAGCGCGAAATCCTGGTCCACCGCCGGCTCATACGCTTCCTTCGGATGCATGATGAACGCGCCAATCATCCCCATCATTTCCTGCATCGCCATATGCGAGTGATAAAAGAATGTCCCCGCCTGATGCAGCGTGAACTCGTAAACAAATCGCCCTCCCGGCGCGATCGGATCCTGGCTGCTCCCCGGCGCTCCATCCATCGCAAAAGGAATTTCAAATCCATGCCAGTGCATCGACGTCGGCTCCGGTAGATGGTTGTCCACGATGATGCGTACTCTGTCACCTTGCGTGACTTGGATCGTCGGTCCTGGCGCGCTGCCGTTGTATCCCCAAAGATCGACCACCTTCCCCGGCATCAACTCCTGCTTCACCGGCTCGGCAATCAGATGAAACTCCTTCACCCCGCCATCCATGCGAAACGGCAACTGCGGAACATCGGGAGTCTGCACTGCAACCGGTCGGAGACCCGTCAGAGGGTGCGCCACCCTTGTCGCGTTCTTTGCGACAGGGTGGGGATTTTGTTGGTCGCCGGGTGCCCCACCTTTCGCGCTTTTCGAAAGGTGGGATTCGCCCTGCGCATGCGAAACCGCGTGCGCCGCCAACCCGGCCCCAACTCCCAGAACGCTTGTAAGAAACCCACGTCGATTCTTCATAAATGTCCCCTCGAAATAAGCCCACGTGGGACGGACGCCTTCGTCCGCCCAGCCGCAAAGCGGCGCAAGAATCTCTTCAAACTAATGTCCGAGAAAATTCAGATCCGAAGAATGGACTTCCCACAACTCGCCAGACCGGGCGGCCCGGCAACTTCAAAATGCACACTCGCGATCCCATCGTTCTCCGCAGCTTCGCCGACAACTTCTCGAACCCGCGGATTCAACCCGCTGGAGAGTCGCACCGGAGCAAGAGATCTTCCCTCGCGAGCCACGAACGCCGCGGAACAATTCGCCCCACAAAGCCTTGAGGCGAAGCTCGAGGAACTCCCCGGCCGTGCATGTCCCATCCCCGCATGATGATGACCAACCATCCCCGACGCAGCCACCTCATGATGCTCGTGCCCTCCATGGGACCCCAAACACCAGATCGCACACGCCTCCGCCGGACTCACGGTGCCAATCAAGATCACCGAAAGCAGAACCACCACCGCCGACAGACGTGACATCATTTCCGAAACTCTACCCCACCCACAGGAACGCACGCAACCTCGATGGGCCCAAAAACTGATAGAATCGCGCCGCTCGTTTTCGACCTCGGAGGTCCGCATGTCGAAATTGACGCTCGTCCTCGTCGCCTTTTTTGCCCTGAACACCAGCACCGGATTCCAACGTTACCAAAATTATCCAACGGCCACCGGTCCCTATGGCATCGCAGTGGCAGACTTCAATAGCGACGGCAAACCCGACCTTGCCATCGCCGTCAACTTCGGTGGCGTCAGCATCCTCTTCGGCCACGGAGACGGCTCCTTCGGCAAGCACCACGACTACCCCACCGGAAACGGTCCCTCTAACGTCGTCGCCGCCGACTTCAATCACGACGGCAAAATCGATCTTGCTGTCACTAACGCCGGACTCCTGGGCGACGGAACCACCCTCAGCATTCTTATGGGCAACGGCGACGGCACTTTCCAGCCCCACGTCGACTACCCAACTGGAGTTCGCCCCGAGCAAATCGCTCTCGGCGATTTCAACGGCGACGGCAACCTCGATCTCGCCTTCCCCGCCCTCATCGATCGGACCGTCAACGTCCTGCTCGGCAATGGCGACGGTACTTTCCAGCCCCACATGGATTTCCCGCTTCAAGTCGACCCTTACTCGATCGCCACTGCCGACTTTAACGCCGACGGACATCTCGACCTCGTCGCCGCCAACCAATACAGCGGCTCGCTCAGCGTGCTCTTGGGCAATGGAGATGGCACCTTCCAGCCGCAACAGATCTATCAGACCGGATCAGCCGGCAGCGTGGCCGTCGCCGACTTTAACGGAGATCAAAAGACCGACATCGTCGTAACCAACTCCATCAAAACCGTCGGCATCATGTTGGGCAATGGGGATGGGACGTTTCAGACGCCGGTGAGTTACACGACCAATCGTGAACCGGGTAATCTCACGGTCGGCGACCTCAATCGCGATGGCAAAGTCGACCTGGCGGTGCTGAGTTCGGCGAACGATACTGTAAGTGTGCTCAACGGAAACGGCGACGGCACCTTCCAGCCCCACGTCGATTACGGTACCGGCCCAACGCCGCAAACGGTGACTATCCACGACCTAAACCACGACGGATACCCCGACCTCGCCATCCCCCACGGCCTTATCACCGTCAGCGTCCTGCTAAACAGCGGAGCCCACTAAAGCTCGTGTAGCGGCGGACGCCCTCGTCCGCCAGGGTGCCACCTTTGCGCACTTCGCAAAGATGGAATTCCACTGCTCTCAAACCCTTGTCATTCCGACCGGAGGGAGGAATCTGCTTTTCTTCGCGTCCTTTGCGGCCTTTCTTCGCGCCCTTTGCGTTCAAAAGCTTTTAACAGCCCGCGAAACCCCCAATATCCTCAACCCCAGTGTCATCCTGAGCAGCGGCGTCAGAAACATCACGGCGCCGTCAACGTCGTCGTCTGCAGCATCCCCGCATTCGACCCGCCGCTGGTCCACACCGGATGCGCGATCCCGCCCGATGGCTCCGCCACCATGCCCGCATAATCCCCGATAAATATACCCGCGGAGATCAGCGCTGGAGTAACTCGTGCATTGGGTGCAAATGTCGCCGCGTTATCCTTACTGTAAGTCGCGTAAATATCGTATTGCGCGGTACCCGAGGCGTTCCGTGTATCGAACCATGACATATGCAGGATGCCTCCATTGTCCACGGAAGCCGCCGGAAAAATCCTCTGCCCCGCCGTCGAGTCATTCACCGATATCGGAGTCGTAAATCCCCCTGCCCCCTTCGGCGAATTCGACCGCGTCACCACAATATCCGAGCCGGTTCCGTTCTGCTGCGCGTAAATGTCGTAAACATACTCCGCGCCCGCTACCGGACTAACTACAATCGTCGGCCCGCTATTCTTGCGATAGGAAGTCGAAAACGTCAGATCCGCATACGACGGCGTAATCGACGCCGGCGTCGAAAACGTCTGTCCTCCATCCGTCGACATCGCCAGCATATGTTGCGCCTGGCCACTCCCAAGCGACACCTCAAACGACGAGTACACCGTGCCATCCGATCCCACCGCCATCTGCGGCCACTCCACGTCGGTTGTCCCCGACGTCAATAACATGGGAGTGGACCACGTCACCCCATGATCCGTCGAACGCGACACCGCAATGAACTTATTCGTACAACCGCTCGACGAACATCCTGTAAAGTGAATCCAAGTCACATATACATTTCCCGAAGAACTCGCACTGCTGTTGTCCACCGCCAGCGAGTCCTTGTCTTCGCCAAATGTGTCGTTCGTCGAGGTGTTAGTAAATACAGGACGGCATACCGACGCCGTCAACGTCACGCTGGGCAGCGACCCCACGCACACATACACTCCTGACCCCGGATGTGGTCCCGACCCCGGCGCCTGCGCGTAAATCCCGCTCAGGAACACATTCCCCAACTTATCAATCCCAATGCTGGGATCGCGATTGTCCGCCCACACCGCGCCATCCGAGGTTGTCGGGGTGGTGCCGCCGCTGAGTGGTACAAAATTGTCGTTCCACACGGCTCCGCCATTCGTCGAAATCGAATAGCGCGTCGTACCCAACCCGCTCGTTCGCAACGAGAAGTCTGTGATCATTCCCACCAGGTTTGAGTGATTGTTGGGGTCGATCGCAATCACCTCTTCCGCCTCGGGCTGCAAGGTTGTCGCCGTGACGATCGTTCCTACCGCATAAGCGCTTCCATGAAATTTCGGTGGAGGCGGAGGAGGAGGGGGATTATTCGACGACGAGGAACCGCCGCCACAGCCGTTCCACATCAACAACGACAAAAGGCTTCCTGCAATTGCCACCAGCCAGAGACGACGCTTGTCCATAGGGCCCATGCTCCCGGAAATCTGTGCGCAAAAGCATACACTACTCCCCGGGCTTTTCAGCCCTGCAGGAGAGGTTGCCAATCTTTCAGCTTGCCCCTGTGAACTGGAACGACGATTCTTTGAGCTCCGTAGGAGCGACTGCCAATAGCCCGGCGCTTCAGCGCCGGGACCAGCGCCCTCTTTGAGCAAGTCCCGTAGGGACGACTGGGACCTTATCTATGCCCTGTACGTTTAGGTCGCGTCCCCGGGGGTGCGGCCTTTCACTATCGTAGAATTAAACAAGCGTGCAACCCTCTTACATCCCCGCTCTCCGCTTTCGCGCGCTTACCCCTTGGTACGACTTCATCATCCAGGCCACAATCCGCGAGCGCGCTTTTAAATCCAGACTCATCCAGGAGGCATCCCTCGAGCCAGAAGACCGCATTCTTGACCTCGGCTGCGGCACCGGCACACTCACCATCCTCTTGAAGTCCCAGCATCCCGAGACCCGCGTCGAGGCCATCGACGCCGATCCCCAAATCCTAGGCATGGCTCGTGACAAGGCTGCGCGTACCGGACTCGATATCACCTTTCATCAGGTGATGTCTTACGCCCTGCCATTTCCTGACGCGTCTTTCAACCATGTCTTCTCCAGCCTCCTGTTTCATCACCTCACGCGAGACCAAAAGATCGGCACGCTCGCCGAGGTCCTCCGCATCCTTCGCCCCGGCGGCCGCCTTCATATCGCCGATTTTGGACGCCCACAGAACGCAGCCATGCGTGCTGCCTTCTTCTTCGTGCAAACCTTCGACGGATTCGCAACCACGCAAGACAACGTGGACGGCCTGCTACCCAGCCTCATCCACGACGGCGGCTTCCCCACTCCCGACGAGACCGCAACCTTCGCCACCATGTTCGGCACCATCCGCCTCCTGCAAACGCAGAAACCGTGAATGAGCACAATGTGGCGCGGACCTGCCCTGAGCGCAGTCGAAGGGGCCCTCGCCCGCGTCTCGCCACGAGAAATCCCTGTAAATCGCCGATACCTTAAGGATCTTGCGCAAACAAAAAAGGGCCGCCCCAAAGCGGCCCTTTCTCGGCACTCGGTACACTCAGTACGACGCACTCGGTGCTCACCACATTGTCATTCCGAGCAAAGCGAGGAATCTGCTTTACTAGGTACTGGGTACTGAAGCAGACTAACCCTTCACCATCGTGAAGTTCCCTGACCCTGTGCACCCCGACCCCGTCCCCGCCAGCACCCACGTCCCAGAAACGGTTCCGTTATTCACTGTTCCCTGTAACACCAGATCGTTACTACCATTTGCTCCCGACTTACTCGACTGAATGTTCAGCGTAAACGAACCCGTCACGTTTCCGTTAAAGTTACCGCCCAGGGTGAATCCACCAGTCTCGGTCGCACCTGTCCCGAAACATGCGTTGGTAGTCGTGAAGTTGAAGTTGGCCACCAGCAGACCCGAACTGCCCGACTGCGTTAGCGACGTCGTAAAGCCAAAAACTGGCTTGTTCCCCGTATCCAGCAACGTCGCCGTCCAGTTGCCGTTGATCGACCCGTTGTGGCTCGAATTGTTCGACGTCCCGCAAGCGGACAGTAGCAGTGCCAGCGCTATAAGCGCTGCGATCGTGAAATGCCTCATTTGGAAATACGCTCCTAAGGAGATTAGTGGCCAGGCGAGAAAAACTCAGCAGATTCACCAAGAAGTCACCGTTGCACGCGATAGACATCTGCGCCTACGTCGCCTTTGAGCCCTAGGACAAGCAGGGCCTCTCCCTGACGCGCAGGAACGGTGACTAAAAAGACATGGCAATAACAGAGATGCGGACCACTTCACGATGGATGTAAGCCCAATCAGAATCCGACCGCCCGGTCGAGAAAAAAGCCAGCGGGTGCCCCACCTTTGCGTTCTTTGCAAAGGTGGGATTTCCCGAATCCAAGGCGGATTTGCTCTTTTGCGCAACCAAGAAAAAGCCGCCCGAAGGGCGGCTTTAGACTTCCTGAGGTCTAAGGTCCGAGGTCCGAAGTCGGGGTCCTCAGTCCCCCGCCACCGGCTCCCCTTCTTCCACCTGCGGCTTCGCCGAATTACTGTTCGCTGGCGAACCCAAGGTGGTCAGCGGAATAAACCCATTCTCCGACACGGCAGGCTTCTCTTTCAGCACGACTTCCCGATACAGCGCCGCCATGCGCGCGTTGTACGCCGGATCATTCTTCTGCTTGGCATCGCGCGCACGCTTCTTTTCTTCCCCGGCGTTTTTCGCAATTCCCAGCTTATCCAGATCGTGCTGCTCCTCGGTCGTAACAATTCCTTCGGTCAGCACCAGGCCGTGATCGACGTTCTCCATCTTCACGTTCTTGCCGCCCGCGAAGATCTCATGACGCCCGTGTTCTTCGTACCACTTGGTAAGTGTGGCCGTCATGTGCATCTTCTCGATGATGTTCCGCCATCCCACGCCCGTGTTGTAAGCGCAGAACGAAATCTCGCCTTCCTGCGTCGCGTAAGGAATAATGCATTGTTCCGTACGCCGGAAGTCGTAGTTGAACAAATCTTGGAACCACATTCCCGCGATAAACAGGAAGTTCCACCGGTCCTGCCGCCGCTTCATCACGTCATCAATCGTTCTGTCGGGACCAACCTTGCCGTAGTTCTTTCCCGTGGCATTGAAGTTCTTATCAAACTTCTTAAGCAAGTCCATCAACTTGAAATGCGTCGGCGACTGGAACGGATCGTAGTTCTTCATCAAGCACAACGCCATTCCCACAATCGTCAGAAACTTTCCGCGGGCCGCATCGTTAACCTTGGCAATATCTTTCGCGAGTTGATCGCCCTTCAGGAAAGCAGTAACCGGCACCGCCTCCTTCGTTTCCTTATCAATCATCACAGCCATCCCAGTCCCACAATTCGGGTGACAGCCACAACTTAGTTGGCCCCAATTGTTGTCGGCGTCGCTGGAATGCATTAAGTCGGCCCAGTCGCTGAAGGTGCCCATGAAGCTGATGGGGAACCAGTCGCGGGAGGGTTCGCCTAAGCCGGTTTGATTTTTTACGTCGTGCGCGAGGTGCGAGAGCGTGTAGCGCTGGGCTTCGCGGCGCTCATCGGTTACGGCTTCGTCGCGTCCGGTGAAGCTGACCGGCTGGAACGACAGGAATCCGATCTTCTTGGGATTGTCCAAGGCGAACTGGATGATGCGTCCGACTTGCTCGTTGTTGATTCCGTTCACGATCGTGACTACCGGAACGATTTCGACTCCGGCTTTGTGCAGGTTGTCGATCGCTTTCAGCTTTACGTCGAACAGGTTGCCGACTTTGCGATGGGCGTTGGCTGCGTTGCCGATGCCGTCGAATTGCAGATAGGCATAACGCATGCCAGCTTCGACAGCTTGCTCTGCGAATTCCAGGCTCTTGGCAAATTCAATGCCGTTGGTTGCAGCCTGCACCGAGTTGTATCCAACTTTGCGGGCGTAGCGCACGGCGTCCAAGAAATACGGCGACAGTGTCGGCTCGCCGCCGGAGAACTGAACGCTCATCTGACGGCGCGGCTTAATGGTAATGGCGTTGTCGAGCATGGTCTTGATGTCTTCCCAGCTCAACTCGTGGACGAAGCCAACCTGGTTGGCGTCCATGAAGCAGGGATCGCACATCATATTGCAGCGGTTGGTGAGATCGATGGTAAGCACCGAGCCGCGTCCGTACTTCACGGTCGAAGAGCCGTGGTGATGCAGCTTCTCGTCGGCATGGGCCTTGATATCGCGGCCGGGGAAAACTTCTTCCAGGTGGCGCGAGAACTCGGTGTCAATCGACATGACATCTTCAAAGTGCCCGTGCTTCGGGCAATCTTTGACCATCAGGATCTTGCCATCGCGCTCGACGATCGACGCTTTGATCTCGCCGACCTTTTCGTTCATGAGCACTTCGTACGGCAGCTTGCCGTCGAGAATCTGCTGGCGGATCTCGGGCACACACTTAGGACAGAGCGAGTCGGTCGAGCGCGGCCATCCGAGCGGCGGCTTCGATTTTTCGTAGGACTTGAGCAGCGGCTTATCAGACCACTTCGGAGTCGGCGACGGGTTGGGCTTCACGCGGTTAAAACGCTCAAAAACGGCCCACGCGCCGGTAGCGGCGACGGTCACTACTTTCTCCACATATTTGACTGGCTTATGCATGTCCCTCTCACTTTCACTATCTGGGAAAACCTGGCGATGCCAGACTCCCTGGGATGTACGGCTTACCCCAAAACCTGCAACCAAAGACCTCACCCGGTCGCCCGGATAGGCCTCTCCCTGTATGGGTGGTTGTGACTATCCTATTGAGGCTGCGAGAGAAAGCCGAGCACAAGGCAATGAACGGGGTTTTTTAGGGGTTTAGTGGGGATTTTGGGGATTGGACGGTGGCTAAGTTGTTGAAAGGAAAACCAGTACCGAGTACCCAGTACCTGGTACCGAGCAGCATTTGGCATCAGCTCTCCACCAAATCCCGCTAAACTTCGTCACTCCGACCAACGGGAGGAATCTGCATTACCCCTGGCAAACCGTCCTTGACAAGGCTCTCCCACGGAGATAAGCTTCCCTTCCCATAAGCGAACACAATCATTCGTAACCATTCGAAACCACCTACCTAACAAAACAAAAGGACAGGAGGCAAGTTATGATCCCCCGATTTCGGCCCCTTTCCCTGGTGCTCGTCACAGTGTCTGTCTTCTTCGCCACCGCCCATGCCGCCAACTATTACGTTTCGGTCTCCGGCAACGACACCAACAGCGGAACCAGCACCACGTCCCCGTGGCGCCACGTTCAATACGCCGCCAACCACGTGCAGGCGGGCGACACCGTCAACGTGCTTGCGGGGAGTTATAACGAGACCGTCAACATTCCGGTGTCGGGCTCCGCGACCGCCGGATACATCACCTTTCAGAATTATGCCGGCCAGGCGGCCGCAGTGGACGGCACCGGCCTCAGCATTCCGGGCGGACAGTATGGCCTGTTCAACATCGCCGGCCAGAGTTACATCATTATTCAGGGGATGGAGATCCGGAATTACAAGACCACCAAGAGAAACATTGTTCCGGTAGGAATCTACATCAGCGGCGCAGGCGGATTCATCAGACTGCTTAACAACCACATCCATGACATCGTAACTTCAGCCAGCGGATGTAACGCCAACGCTTTGGGAATCGCTGTGTATGGAACCATGGCGCCAGCATCGCTGAATAACATCACCATCAGCGGAAACGAGATCAATAGTCTGAAGACCGGATGCAGCGAAACCATGTCGCTCGACGGCAACGTTGACACTTTCACGGTCAGTAACAACCTGATTCACGACAACAATAATATCGGCATCGATGCCATCGGATTTGAAGGCGTCTCGCCCGATCCGGCTTACGATCAGGCGCGCAATGGCGAGATCACGCTCAACACCGTCTACAACATCACCTCGCAGGGCAATCCTTCGTATCCCAAGAACTGCTGGTGTTCCGATGGCATTTACGTGGATGGCGGGACGAAAATCATTATTGAGCGAAACCTGATCCACAACGTCGATCTGGGAATCGAGATGGCCAGCGAGCATTCCGGCCACGACACCAGCTTTGTTACTGCGCGCAGTAACCTGATTTACTTCGGCAACTCTGCCGGCATTTCGATCGGAGGCTACGCCAATACCGTCGGGGGCAGCGACAACATCAACATCGTTAACAACAGCCTGCTCGAGAACGACGGAAAGAATACGGGCAGCGGCGAGTTCCAGATCCAGTATCACGCGACCAGCAATCTGTTCGAGAACAATATTGTGTACGCCGGTGCGCAAGGACTGCTGTTGCATGACTTCACTAACTCAACTGCAAACCCGGCCACGCTTGATTACAACCTCTACTACTTTCCGGGAAGCGCGAACAGCGCGACATTCGTCTGGCAGAAGAAGACTTACAGCGGAATCACCGCGTACCAGACGGCCTCGGGCGAAGACAACCATTCGATCTACACCGATCCGCTGTATTTGAGTCTGACGACCCCCGACTTACACGTGCAATCCAGTTCGCGCGCGGTCAACGCCGGCAATAACCTGGGCTCGGCGATCGTCGGAACGCTGGATTTCGCAGGCAATCCCCGGGTGCAGGGCTCGAATATTGATATTGGAGCGTACGAGCAGTAGAGCAGTTCTCAGTTGTCTGCATTCAGCCATTGCGGAACCAGGTTTTGACGTCATCTTGAATGGCCGCTCAGGCCATGAAGGATCTCGCGTGTGACAGCAGTCTTGGTCGTTCACGCCAGATCCTTCACCCGCTAAAGCGGGTTCAGGATGACGTCGAAATCATGTTGTTCTCAGTTGTAATTCGGCGGTCCGTCTGTGGACAGGTTCGTGGGCGGGGCGCCCGCGCCACATTCTCGTTGACATCGGTTTGTGGCGAGGCTATGCTCCTGCGGCATTGGCCCGTCGCATCCCCTGTTACCTTCCGGCGATCGGGCGTCTGTGGCGTGAGTTGTCCGCCGTTCAGTCAGGTCCGGCAGAACACAATCGAGGGAGAGCGACCATGAACAAAGAGTGGCTACGGAGTTTCTCTGTGTTCGGATTATTGCTGCTGGCGTTCGCCGCGATGGCGCAGGCGCAGACGGTTACGGTGCTCTACAACTTCAATAGCGCGACGACCGATCCTTATGGCTTTTACAATCCGGGAATATTTGCGCAGGGGCAGGACGGCAACATCTATACGACGAGCATTTCTGGAGGAGTTGGAACCGGTCAGGGTGTGTCGGGCAATGGAACGGTCTTCAGCATGACGACCGCAGGGGCGCTCTCGGTGCTGAATACTTTTAATGTCGGCATCAGTACCGGATACGGTCCCTTGGGCGGCGTGGTGCTAGGCACGGACGGGAGCTTTTACGGCACCACGGAGATCGGCGGCGCAGCGGGATGCGGTCTCGGATGCGGCATTGTGTTTAAGTACAGTTCGAACGGTCTCGGAACGTTGTGGGCCTTTACTGGCGGCAGCGATGGCGGGTCTCCTATTGCCGGACCGATTGAAGGCAGCGACGAAAATTATTACGGGACCACCTCGTTGGGAGGCGGAACGACCAGCTGCGGTACGGTCTATAAAATCACTCCAACGGGAATTCTCAGTACGCTTTACCAGTTCGACAGCACTCACGGCTGCACTTCGAATGCACCCTTGGTTTTGGGAACCGATGGCAAGTTCTATGGGGTAACCACGTTCGGCGGCACTCATGGGGATGGGGTGGTCTTCAAGATCAGTCCGGCGGGAAAGGAAACGGTTATTTTCAATTTTGACGGGGCGCACGGGAAGTCTCCTCAAAGCCCGTTGGTGCAAGGCACGGATGGAAACTTTTACGGAACCGCGGAATCAGGTGGAACGCTGGGTTCCGGGGTAGTCTTCAAGATCTCGTCGTCGGGAAAGCTGACGGTTCTGCACGGATTTCATACGGACGCGAATGATGGGCAGGCACCCACGGCTGGCGTGGTGCAGGCGCTTGATGGCAACTTTTACGGAGTGACCCAAAGCGGCGGAATATTTGGCGCCGGCACCATCTACCGCGTCAATTCTGCGGGCACTTACTTGAAGTTATACGACTTTGATGGGACGACGGCTTCCACTCCCTATGTCGGTCTGATTCAACATACTAGCGGGGTGTTTTACGGACTGACGGTGCAAGGCGGAACTTCCAATTCCGGGACTTTCTATAGCTTCAATGAACAATTGCTGCCGTTCGTGAACCTGGTGACCTCGTCGGGGAAAGTTCGGGCAACCGTTGAGATTCTGGGGCAGGGATTTACGGGAACTACCGGAGTGTCGTTCAACGGGATCGCCGCGAGCTTTAAAGTAGTGTCCGATACATACCTGACGGCGATGGTTCCCAGCGGAGCGACGACGGGTTCGGTCACCGTAACCACACCGGGCGGGGCGCTGGTGAGTAACAAGATATACCGCGTGACTCCCACGATTAAGAGCTTCAGTCCAACCAGCGGCACGGTCGGTACGCCCGTCATGATCACCGGCAACAGCCTTTCGCAGGCCATGAAGGTGACATTCGGAGGAGTGACGGCAACCAGTTTCACGGTGAACTCTGACAGCCTGGTGACGGCAACGGTTCCTACAGGCGCGAAGACCGGGAAAATCGCGATCACCACCGCGGGAGGGACGGCGACCAGCGCACAAACGTTCACGGTAACGCCGTAGATCGATTCCTCGCCTTCGGCTCCGCTCACGGCAGGTCCCGCCACATTATTCTTCGTGGCCGAGAGCGGCGCCGTCGGGTCCTACCTGGGCCTCAGCGTGTTTGCCGTGAGTGGTGATCTGGGCTTCGTAGGCGACTAGTTCGTCATGCTTGGTGACGGATTCGACTTTCACAATCTTTCCCTTCCCTGCCTTGCTTTGCAATCCTGCTTTTACCGCGGCTGGTAGCGCGTCGAGGGCGACTTGCTCTTCAACTTCGACGATGGCGCCCGTGGAGTCCATGAGGATGTCTTTGCTGTGTCCGTCGACCGTCATTTCTGCTTCGTAAAACGTTTGTCCATTTTCTTTTTCTTGCGAGAAACCGCGAATGGTGGCTGTTTGTGCCTGAACGGTTTTCTCAACTGCGGGTGGAAGAGCCGAGCGCTCGATCTTTTTTCTTGCGCCATCGCGCTCAGTGACAGGGTCAGCGCGAGGGCGACGAACGATGTCTTTTTCATCGGAATTCTCTCCTTGCTGGCAGTGTCGAGGATTGAGGATGAAGGGAGGCTGAACAAAAGTGTCCCGATTTCTGAACGTTGAACGTGTAGGGCGGACACTCCTGTCCGCCCCTCCAGGTCGCGGGCAGGAGTGCCCGCGCCACACGTGCTCATCAATCTATTTTGGGTACCAGTCGAGCAGGCGGACTTCGATGCCTGTGCCTTCGAGGGCCTTCGTGAATACTGCCAGGTCCGATCCTTTGTAGTGATAGGGGATGACGATTTTCGGGTGGAAGGCTTTGACCGCGTCGGCGGCTTCGTCCGGGGGCATGGTGTAGGGGAGATTCATGCAGACGAAGGCGACATCGATATTTTTGAGGGCGCGCATTTCGGGGATGCCTTCGGTATCTCCCGAGAAATAGAAGCGCTTGCCGCCGTAAGTGAGGATGTATCCGTTGCCGCGTCCTTTGTCGTGATAGAGCTTGCCGGGAGCGGGGCCGCGCTTGAGGTTGTACATGGGAATGGCTTCGATAGTCCAGTCATTCCACTTTTTGGTTTCTCCGTTGGAGATAGGCTTGGCGGTAGTAACTGTGGTGACGACGGCGGGCGGGGCCATGATCTCTGTGTCATGTTTGCTGACTGCGGCGATGGACTTAGGCTCCATGTGGTCGCCGTGGATGTCGGTAATAAGGATAAGGTCGGCGGGAGGAAGTCCTGCGAAATTGCCCGGGGCAGCGGGATCGAGATAGATGGTCTTTCCGGCAGCTTCGATGACAAGACTCGCGTGGTAAATGGGCGTGATCTTCACCGGTCCTGCGGAAGTGTCGAAGATCTGCGTGGGACGCGCGGTTTGGGCGAACATGGAAACTGCGATGAGCAGAAACGCCAGGGCGGCGAAAGTTTTCATGGGCGATCTCCTGAGAACGGCCTCTCTAAAATACCGCAAAACGGGCCTTGCTACTGAAAAGGCTAGCTGGCATGCGGTACTTCACGAGCAGATCAACGCAACATCGGCGGCCTGGTTAAGCTGCTGCACTTCGACGGATTTGCCGCGGCGTTCCACCAGCAGATCGACGCTTGAGGACCCGACATCTAACCCCTGAATCGAGAGCTGAGAGATCTCGGGCGGAAGATAGGGATCGGAGAAGCGAACGCAGCGCTCGACGCCGTCGACAGTGAATCCAAGACAGGCTTGCAGCAGCAGGAAAATCGCGGCTGCAGACCATGCCTGCGGAGAACACGCAACCGGATACAACGTTGGTCCCTCGCCGTCGCGGCGATGCAATCCGCAGAACAATTCTGGCAGGCGATGAATGTCAACGTAAGCGCTGGCATCGGAGAGTGAGGAAAGAATGCGCCCGGCGAGTTCCCTGGCGCCGTACTTCGATAGGCCGCTGGCGATAAGCGCGTTGTCATGAGGCCAGACCGAACCGTTGTGATAAGAAATCGGATTGTAGCGGGCCTCGCTCGATCCGATGGTCCGCACACCCCAGCCGGAGAAGAGTTCGGGACCCAACAGTTGCGCGGATACGTGTCGCGCGTGATCCGCTTCGGCAATCTCGGTGAACAGGCAATGTCCCGCATTGGAGGCTCGGACGCGGCACTGGCGCTTGTTCCCATCGAGCGCGAGCGCGTACATGTCGATCTCAGGGCACCAGAACGCTTCGTCAAACTGCGAGCGCAACTTCCTGGCTTGGGTAGCGAGCGCATCAGCGCGGCCGTCCTGCCCCAATAGCCGAGCCAGTTCGGCAGCGCCGCGCTTCGCCGCGTAAACGTATCCTTGCACTTCGCACAAAGCGATTGGCGGCTCTGCGAGATTTCCGTTGGAATGAAAGATGGAATCGTGGGAGTCTTTCCATCCTTGCTGCACCAGGCCATTCACCGAACGGCGGTTGTATTCGACGAAGCCATCGCCGTCGCGGTCTCCATAACGATCGATCCAGTCGAGCGCGGCTTCAACATTCGGCCAGATCGATTGGATGAACTTCAGGTCGGCGGTTCGCCGGTAGTAGTCCGCGGCCAGCATGACGAACAGAGGGGTGGCGTCCACGCTGCCGTAATAGAGTCCGAACGGGACCTCCCGGAGCAGGGCCATCTCACCTTTGCGGATCTCATGGACAATCTTCCCCGGCTCGGCGTCGGAACTTGGATCTTCCGACACGGCCTGCGTCTCCGCGAGATACGCCAGAACTCCCTTCGCGATCGAAGGCGCAATCCACAAGCACTCCATCGCGGTGATGATGCCGTCGCGACCGAACACCGTGCTGAACCAGGGAATGCCGGCGTAAGGATAATTTTTCTCCGGATTACCCCGAATCATGGTCTGCACGTCTGCCGCTGACCGGCTCATCCACTGGTTGAACTGGTCGTTATTACTTTGAATTTCGCAGCGGTGAGAGTGGCGATCGCGGGAAGCATTTTTGCCCAGCGTGAACGCAGCACCCCAATCGCACCAACGCTCCTTTGGGACGCACGAAACTTCCACCAGAAAAGTTTGCTCTTCTTTCACATTGAGGTCGGCTCTGAAGACGATCCCTTCCTCGTCAATGCTTAGAGGAACGGGAGTGCAGCAGATTTTGCTTTTACGAACCCGGCCATCGAGTCCCTCGTAAGCAAGCGTCAGTTCGTCGTGCGTCATTGAAGATGGCAGCCGCTTGCCGCGCTCCCGCCGCGCCGTGCCCCGTACCTCGAAGATGTCCGCGAAGTCTGCCTCCACGGTCAGGCGCATCCAAATCACCAGCGGCGAGAGGCCGTAATTGGTCACACGAAACTTTTCGTAGCATGCTCCCTCCCACAAGAACTTGGAGCGATGCAGGTGAAGAGTCCCGCGGGGAATGTGCTCGCCCGAATCCGTCGTGAGGTCAACATTGGTGAGATCGGAGCTGAATAGAAAATTGTCGCGGCTGATGGTCGAACTCAACAGCAACGGCTGGCTATTTCCCAAGCGGAGAGCGAACTTGGAAAGGAATCGCGTGCCTTCGTAAAACAGACCTTCCTCACCGAGACCTGACGGTTCAATATCTCCATAGCGATTGAAGACTGCGAAGAGGTCTCCGTACTTCAGCACTTGCGGCCGGTCGTCGACCGGCACTTCTGCTGTGGAGATGTAATACTTCTGAGTCGTTACCGGTTCAGACAACTTGCACTCCAGCAGTTTTTGCCAGCAGTCGCGGCCGCAGCCCCACCAACTGCTCATAGACAGCGACGTAGTCTTCCGCCATACGACTTGCGGTGAAGCGTTGTTCGAAACGCTCTCGACATCGCGCGCGATCCAACCCGCCCACTCTTTCCACCGCCGCCACCGCCTCGTTCGTGTCGTGCACGATGAAACCGTTCACGCCATCTTCAATAATCTCGGGGACCGACCCTCGCGAATACGCAATCACCGGAGTGCCGCAAGCCATCGCCTCCATCATTACAATGCCGAACGGTTCAGGCCACTGGATGGGAAACAGCAACGCCGCCGCATTTCCCAGAAATTCGTTCTTCTCAGCGTACCCGATCTCGCCGATATATTCGATCAGTTCGTGATCCAGTTGTGCCTTGATGACTCTTTCGAAATACTCGCGGTCGGCGCGATCCACCTTGGCCGCAATCTTCAAGGGCATGCCAACACGCTTGGCAATCGCGATGGCTTCATCCAATCCCTTTTCCGGAGAAATGCGCCCCAGAAAGGCGAGATAGTTTCCTTCGCCCGTGCCGGGAAGCAGGCAGTCTTCCGGCATTCCGTGATAGACCGTGGCTCGCCAGTTCACGCAGGGCAAAGGACACCGCTGTGCGTCGGAAATCGAGACCAGCGGCATGTCGCGATACACGTCGTAGAGCGGAACCAGGTCCGGAAGATCCAGACGTCCATGTAACGTCGTCACATTCGCGACACGCTCGCGCCGGCTGAGCGGAAAATGCAAATAGTCGATGTGGAAATGGATAATGTCGAATTCCTGCTTTCGCCGGAACACTTCCTCCAGCAACAGCGTGTGATGCGCCAGGGGATCGATTACATGGGGACTTAAGCGCAGCGACTCCTCGCATACTGGAATCAAGCGGGCGCTGGTCATTGAATCCCCGGAGGCGAACAGCGTCACATCGTGACCCTGCCGGACCAGTTCTTCTGTAAGGTAGGAAACAATTCTTTCTGTGCCGCCGTACAACTTGGGCGGAACACACTCGTGAAGGGGTGCAACTTGGGCGATTCTCATGGAAGTTTTGTCACCATTCCCACTTTACGTATGGGTCATGGAATCCTCCATCCTGTTCATGCTGTATAGATCATCGAACGTACCCGCATTCGCCTACGCGGCCTCCACCGAACCTTCCACCTGGGGTGAACTGATTGCGCCCTTGAGTTCCGCTCGGGTCTTTGGCAGACACTCCGGATAGTTTTGTTGAAGAAACCGCAGTAGTTTTTCGCGGACCAGGCAACGCAAATCCCACGCGCGGCCTCCATCCGACGCGCTCACCAAGGCGCGAAGTTCCAGCGTTCTATCGTTAGCGTTCGTCACCTGCAAATTCCAAACCTTGCCATCCCACAACTCCGTCGATCGCAGAATTCGCTGCAACTCCTGACGAACGTCCTCAACCGGCACAGAATAGTCTGCATAGAGAAAGACGGTTCCCAGCAGGTCGGCACTCTTGCGGGTCCAGTTCTGAAAAGGCTTTTCGATGAAATACGAGATGGGCAACACCAGGCGGCGAAGATCCCAGATACGCACCACCACAAAAGTCGTCGTGATTTCTTCAATCCATCCCCATTCGCCTTCGACGATAACGGCGTCTTCCAAACGGATCGGCTGAGTGATCGCGATCTGTAGTCCCGCGAGCAGGTTCGAAAGCATGGTGCGGGCCGCCAATCCGGCCACGACCGCGGCCAGTCCGGCGGACGCGAAAAGACTCTCTCCCACGTGGCGGATCGAAGGAAAAGTCATCAGCATGGTGGCGATCGCGAGCACCACGATGAGGATCACCGCGATGCGCCGCAGCACTTGTACCTGGGTCTGTACGCGCCGCGCGGCCAGAGTCGTGGTTGTCGCGGTTGAGTAGCGGTAGGTGAGAATCGCCTCAATCACGCTCAACATGGCAATCAGGAACCACGCGATGGCCGCGATCAGGAACAGCCCGATGCCGCGGGCCAAGACAGTCTCAAGCCGCGCGCTCAGGGGCAGAAACGGCACAACCGTCATTTCAACCAGCAGAAACAGCAAAAGCCTCACTGGCTTTTCGCAGTACAAAAGCGACTGCGCCAGCAAAGTCTGCTGGTGCGAGCTAAAGCGCTTCGCTACCCGGAATAACAGCGAGTGCAGCAACAGAGAAAACAGAAATGCCGCGATGACAGCGCCCACCGACCACAGGGTTAAACGCCATTCCGATCCCAGAAAATTCATCAACCAGTGCTCCTTGCTGGTGTGTGTGTCTGCTACCTAACAGATGCTATCGCTGGGCATGAGGTGCTGCAAAGGCGGGGCTTCTAAGGGGTTCGCTGTAGATGATTCATCCGGTTGAGATGGCGTCGGTCCCAGGCGACGCCGTCCGCGGTTTTTTCAGACTTACTTAAACTGGCTTTTTTCGGTCGCGACGCTTTCTGAGCCCTGAGCGGGCCAGGACCGACCGTGCACGACGGGGGGAGCTAGGCCACATGCCTTTTCGGTTCTAACGAAAATCCGGCGTCGCGCCACGCATCAAATCCGCCTTGAAGAGCCCACGTCTCCTTATATCCATGGTCCTTGAGCTTTTGCGCCAAACTGGCGCTGGAGGCCTCGTTTGGTCAAGTGCAGTACGCGACAACAGGTTTGTTTCTCGGAATCCGACGTAAACTCTCTTCGAGTCGGTCGGTGTTGATGCGAATCGCACCAGGGATAACCGTTTCCGCATCTCCCCACGCTTGAGGGTTGCGTACGTCGATAATCGTGAGGCCTTCGCCGGCATCCATCCGCCTTTTCAGCTCTTCGACTGTCATTCTTGCAGCCTCAGCCATAGAACCTCCTTTTCACTCCGCCAATAGATGGCGAAGGAACCGTTTGGTTTGCCACCACCGAACTCATCTATTGAATTTTATGAAGTGCAAGGACTGTTCGGAGGGACCAACCTCAAAATCAGGCGCAATTCACCGAAAAGGGGAGCATCCGAACGATAGTGGCCAGAGCGATCTATAAATTTGATTAAGCCTTCCAACTGAGCACGACGCCGAAACACACACAGAGCATGACGGCCGTGGCACCCCAGCCTACCCATCTAAGATAAGGGGGAATGACAAACTTTCCCATCACCTTAGGATTCGACGCCATCATCATGATCACGGCCATCAGCGGCGCTGCGACCAGGCCATTGAGAATGGCCGACCAGTAGAGCGCCTTGACAGGATCGATGTGCAGAAAATTGAGGGCCAAACCCATCGCGATGGCTACGCCAATGATGCTATAAAAGCCAACCGCCTGATGGGGCCGCCTTTCGAGGCTCACACGCCATCGAAACCCCTCTCCGATCCCGTAGGCAGCCGACGCCGCCAATACCGGCACGGCTAGCATTCCCGTACCCACGATCCCGCATACGAAAAGCGCGGTTGCGAAATGACCGGCAATGGGATTCAGCGCAGCCGCTGCTTGCGCGCATGTCGCTACCTCCGTGATTCCATGGACATGCAATGTCGAGGCCGCCGTCAGGATGATAAAAAAGGCGACCACATTCGAAAATGCCATGCCAACATACGTATCCGTGTGGATTCGCTCCAACTGAGCAGTCGCCTGGGCGGGCGCGCGCTTTAAGGCTTTTTCTCCGCGGTTTTCCCTCACCTCTTCCACCTCCTGCGAAGCCTGCCAGAAAAACAGATAGGGACTGATGGTGGTACCGAGCACCGCGATTATCGCCATCAGAAATTCCTTATTCAGCTGCACATGCGGAATCAACGTCGCACGCAGCACCGAAGGCCACGAAACATGCACCAGGAAAACGACACCAACGTAGGAGAAAAGCGAGAGTGTCAGCCATTTCAGATATTTCGCGTACCTTGAATAGGGTATGAACAACACGGCGAGGAGCGAGACGATTCCGAAAGTCACCGTCAGAACGTTGGCGTTGGCCGGGACGATGAGTGCGAGGGACGCGCCCATAGCCCCGATATCGGCGCCGAGATTGAAAACATTCGCCACCGACATGGCAATCAGAACGAAATAAAGGAGCGGGCGCGGGTAGCTTTTTCGAAGGTTCGCTGCCAGGCCGCAACCGGTTACGCGTCCCACGCGGGCACAGATCTCCTGAATCGCCGCCATGAGCGGGTAGGAGATCAGCATGGTCCAAAGCAGTCCCGTACCGAACTGCGCGCCCACTTGGGAGTAGGTCGCTATCCCGCTAGGGTCATCGTCAGAAGCGCCCGTGACCAGACCGGGGCCGAGCTTCGCCAGAAATGTGCTGCTCTTTGCGTGGGCCGCAGAGGAAGAGGGCACCGTCGACGGAGCGGGTTCACGAGTTGAAGCAGACCTCGACATTAACTCGTACTTGCCCACCACTTGAGATCGAGCGGCCCGGAGCACCTTCGATCGCTTTACGATGCGCAGCGAATCTACAAGGTTCGTTTGAGAGAAAACAAAAGATATTTGCGCTCTCGAGTGCCTTTGAATTTTGGGACAACCCTTCACCATGCATCGCTTGCGCCGGGTGTTCCGCAAAGGGCGCTCAAATTTTTGCGCCCTTTCGCCTTTGTTTCGCCTCGGCGGACGATGGTCGGCCAATATGCATTCTGAGGCTATAGTCCTTGCGACTTATGCGAAAATATACAAAGATGGACTTCCCTTTGACAGCACATGTGCTATATACCTTCTCGCATGAAAGCTGAAGCAGCACAGACGCCGACACCCGAGAACCAGCTTTTTCGTGATGTTTTTAACGCGAGTCCCATCGGCGTCGCGGTGGAGAGCTTAGAAGGGCAGCTTCTCTTCGTCAATCCAGCTTTTTGCTCAATGCTGGGTTTCAGCGAAGAGGAAATGTGTGCCAAACACTGCGTTCAGTTCTCTCCTCCCGAAGACGCAGAGAAGGACTGGGCACTCTTTGAGCAATTGCAAGCAGGTGCAATAGATCACTACCAGCTAGAAAAACGTTATTTTCGGCGAGACGGCTCGTTGGTCTGGGGTCGCTTGAGCATTTCTTTGTTGAATGGCCGCCCATCTCCGCTAGTAGTCGCGATAGTGGAGGACATTACCGACAAAAGGACGGCAGAAGAGGCTCTGAGCAACAGCGAAGAGCGATTCCGACTAGCAGCGCAAGCAGGAAAGATGTTTGCTTACGAATGGGACGTCGCGACCGACGTGGTTATTCGATCCGGTGACGTCGCTGATGTGCTCGGCCAGGGAAGCGACGCGCCCCTTACGCGCCAGCAAATATTGGCCAGAGTTTACCCAGATGACAAAGCACTGTTCGCCGCCTCGGCGATCGAGAGAACGCCTGAAAATCCCAATGTTCAGATTACCTATCGCATGTTGGCTTCGGATGGCTCCGTCGTATGGGTGGAGAAAACCGCCCATGCATTCTTTGACGAGGACGGCAGGATGGTGCGGATGATTGGTATGATCTGCGCTATCACGGAGCGAAAGCGGGCAGAGGAAACACTTCGAGAGAGTGAGGAAAAGTTCCGCAGCGTATTTCGAGACGCAGGAGTGGGCATGGTTATCGTCTCGCCGGAGGGCCGTTTTCTCGCTGCGAACGGAACATTTTGCGATTACCTTGGCTATACGGAGAAAGAACTAGTCGGAAAAACTGTTCAGTCGGTGACATTCGCGGAGGATTGGCCATCCTTTTCACAGAAATTGAATAAGGCCCTTACGGAGGAGGGCAGCTTCCAGAATTTCGAGAAACGCTGCTTGCATAAGAGTGGACGCATTGTTTGCACTGAAAGCACTGCCTCTGTGATTCGAAGCCGCGACGGTAATCCTCAATATATTGTTGGGGGAGTTTTGGACGTTACCAAACGCAAAGAAGCGGAGGAGGCTCTCTCAACCATAAACCGTAGGCTAATCGAGGCGCAGGAGCAGGAGCGTACGCGGATTGCACGAGACCTTCACGACGACATCAACCAGCGTCTGGGAATGTTGGCAATACAAGTCGAAGAGTTGAGGCGGAATCCTCCCGCTTCCGCTGCTGAACTGAGCCAGCAACTTGCGGAAATCGGAGAAGGAATCAACGGGGTCTCGACGGGAGTGCAATCAATATCCCATCAACTCCATTCTCCGCAACTGGAATACATGGGCGTCGTAGCCGCGATGAAGAGCTTCTGTCGCGAGTTTGGTGCCCGGCAAAAGGTGGAGATTGATTTCAGAAGCGACGAAATTCCGCAGTTCGTATTTCATGAGGTCTCATTGTGTCTCTTCCGAATTATGCAGGAAGCATTGCATAATGCCGCGAAGCATAGTGGAGTACGCCACTTCGTGGTGAGACTGAATAGCTCGTCGAACGAGCTTCACCTTACGGTCTCAGATCGCGGCTCTGGTTTTGACGCTGAATCTGCGATGAACAAAGGGGGGTTGGGTCTCATCAGCATGCGCGAGCGCGTTCGGCTGGTAAGTGGCACGATTGTAATTGAATCGAAGCCGAGGGGCGGAACAACTATCCATGCTCGCGTACCTCTCAATTCCATGCAGGCAACTGGGTAAGAACGCCTGAAAAGAGGACTCTAGTCTCCCGCCTCCGACAGCGATACGCCATCAGGCTGGTGGTTTGACCTACCGGCAAATTCGGCGGGAACATGACCGGCCAATCCAGCACCGACAAACCGCCGACCCTGACGAATCAACTCCACAGCAGCTAGTAGTTCGCTGCCGGCTTGTGTTTTAACCACGTACCCCAGCGCACCCGAGCGGAAAGCTTCTTCCACCACATCGGCAGAATCCTCTTGACTCACGAAGATGATTTTGGATTGGGGGGAGAGCTTACGGATTCGTCGAGCCGCCTCGATCCCGCTCAGACTCGGAAGCCCGATATCTAACAGAATCAAGTCTGGTTGGAGTTCTGCGGCCTGGTGAACGGCTTCCAGGCCGTCCGATACTTCGCGGACGATCTGCAAATCGTGCCTTTTGCTCAGTGTCAAACAGACAAATCGGCGAAACGGATCGTAATCCTCTACTACGAGAACCCTGACGGATGAATCCCTTGATTTGTCGTGATCGCGATGGTCGGCACGCACCGGGTAAGTGTACTTAAAATGCGCGCCTCCCGCTATACGGTCTTTACTGTAAAAACTTCAATCTCGAACAAGGCCTCTCACCCGAAGCGCTTCGCCCTGCATCTCGACCCTTGTTGTACTGCGTCCTCCTTAATCCTCGGAGGGGGGACGCAGGAAGACGATGGACACAGGCTCGTGCGGCTCATGTTCTTCGGTAATCACCAGGACCGAGATGCGTTCGCGCCAGGCTTCGCGCGCAACGGACTCCATGCCGCGCTCCCGGGTTGAGAACTGGCGCAGGCCGTCTTCGGTTCGGAGCCAGAAGCCTTCGAAATCGCCGAAACGGTCATAGCGGAGGCCAGCCACCTTACCTTCGAAGCGTCGGTGCTTCTCATGACGTTCGTGTTCATGACCGCGCGGACCGGGGCCTCCTTCGCCTTGCCCGCCACCGAGGCCGATGACTTTTCCGGTTACCTGCTGGAGGTAACGTTGGATGACCGGATACCAGCGGTTCTCATGCGGAATGGCTCCGATCACCCGGCGCAGGTTGGCCTGCGCCCGTTCGATGATGGGCAGAATCTCGCGGCGAGTCTGGACCAGAACGGAGAACTGGAATGCTCCAAGGAAATGGCGAGCTGTGGGGCGCCTTTCTACGACGGCGGCGGCTGTTGCTGCCGGCGCCGCCGTGGTTCGTGCGGCGACACGAGGCTGGTTCCCGGTTACGGACGGACGGGGACGCGCGGCCGGCGAGTCCACGATCTGGTGCAGGACCACGCGGAAAGTCTGGCCCGCACGGACAGTGGCGGGTAGATCCAAGGTCAGCAGGCCGGCGAGATCGTTGAGGCTGCCAGAAGGGACCGGGACGTAACTGACGCGACCTGTAACGGTGGTCTGCACGGTGTAGGCGTCCACGGCCTTCCAGCGGTTGCGAGTATAGAGACGGTCAGCCAGGTCCAGGATTTGCGAGGCGGTGGCGCCGGGCAGGTAGAGGCTGCCGACCGTGCCGCGCGGGGTATTTCCCCAGTCGATCATGAGTTCGTCCGGTCCCTGTCTGGGCTGCGGGTTGAGCGTAGTGGGCTTGATGGTAAACGTGTGCTGGACGCGGTGAGTATCGGCGGCGCCGGGGTTATCGGAGTGATCGATGGAGAGGTTGCGCTGCCCCAGTTTATCGGAGTTGGCCGTAGTCGCGCCGGCGGGAATGGGGTCGAGGTCGAAATTGATTTCAGCTACAAGGCACTGGTGAGTTCCGCGGATTAGGTCGGCAATTGACTCGAGGTTTGGGCCGGTGAACGGGCCGTCCGGGTTTGAGGTTTGCAAAGGGAAACGCTTGTCGCCGGGCTGGTTGAAGTCGAGCCAGCAGCCGTAGTAGCTAAAGGTCTCGTGCCCGCCGGCATCGATCTTCAAGGTATCAACGTTCTTGGGATCGGTCTGCAAATGCAGGGGCATGCTGGCTGGGTTACGCGGCTCAGCAAAGAACGGAATGGTGACTACCTCGCCGCCGACGACGCCAAGGAGCGGGATCTTGGTACCGGGCTGGCCGCTGGTGAAGTAAGTGGTAGCCGGCTGGAAATCTGTGTTCGTGGTCATCGCGGGGAAGAGGCGGAAGAACACGCGCACGTCCGGCGCGGGGTTCATCTCCGCACGGTAATGGACGCGGCAGACGGCGAAGTTATAAATGGGTTGGCTGTTGATGGTCTGGGACCATTCCAGTTGCCCTGCTCCGTCCTCCTCGGCGGGCAACCCCTCGAACCACGATTTGGCTGTTGCCGCCGGTACGCCGCGGAGGCTGTCGATAACACCCTTGATGAAGTCGTTGGGATTGGTGCCCAGGGTTGTATTCGCGAAGGAACCGTTCGGTTGGCGCGAGAACACCCGAGTGTCCGCGCTCAGCCATGAGATCGGCCCGGCGACCATGTAGGGGTGCTGACGGGTGGTGAGGTCGAGCGTGCTGGAACAGGAGAGACCGGCAATAGCGGCGTTAAGGGCGATAAGCACATCCTCTGCGATAAATGCCGCCACGCTGGAGAAGGAGATGTTATAGCCGAACGTGACGCGCTGGACCTGATTGAGGTCGGCGCTGTTTTCGAGTGCCAGATCAGCGGGAGAAATGGAGACGCCGCTGGGATTCGGAGCTGGCGTGATTTTGGGCGCCCAGGTGTTGAGCTGCGCCTGCGAGGGGGTGGCCGTTGTGATGGAGAGAGCGGAGGGCGCGAGGCCTTGCACGACGACGAAGAAGGCGTCCGGGATGTTCTCGCCCGAATCGATCAGGGCCTGAGCTTCGTCTTTGCTGATTTCGCTGCGGTTGGTAACGAAAAAGCAGGTCTTACAGACGTTGGTCTTTTCCGTCTCGACGGGGTGCCCAAATCCCGTATCGACAATGAAACCGAGCTGGTGCCAGTTATTGACCATGTCGGGCATCGAGTTGGCGACGCCGAGGGTCCAGAGGCGCTTGTTGTTGGGATCGTCGAACGGATAGATACCGATAGGTCGGGCAGCGGGCCACCACGACGCCTGATCGTTCTCCGCATCGGAACCGGGTCCGGAGCACAGCATGAAATCGCCCTGCCAGGGTCGGGCCATTCCCTTGGTCGCGTCGCCGGGCTGGACGTGCGCCTGGTCAAGGCGGAAGGCTTCAATGAACGCCAGACTGGTGATCTGAACGCTGGAGTCTATGCCACCCGATTCAATACCCGGGTAGAAGGCCGCGCCAACGCAGTTTTCCAGCGCCGCGCGTGTGAGATCACCCGGTGTGATGGTGGTGGGTACGACGGGAGGCCAGTCGGATGTGCCTTGGCCCTGGCTCCACTGCTGCATGAATGTGTGCTGGAAATCGCGCAACTCCGAAGTGGTGTCGGGGCCGTCGTTCAACAGCGGCATGTCGCCGGCGGGCCGGAGCTTGTTGTAGACGGCCTGCCGGTTGGCGAGCGTGTCGCCCGCGCCGCCCGGAGGCGCGAAGACACTGAGAGTGTCGTGATCGCCGCCCCCGAAGGCAAAGGCGCTGACGTATCGCATATCGAGGGCGCGCTTGAGGATCGGATAGACGTCGTTGGCGAAGGAGGGCAGACCAAGAGCGGGGAGCTGGCCTTGGCTGATGGCGAGCTGCCGCAGCGTATCGTACAGCGACGAGATGGAATAGCTGACGGGCGCGTAGCGAGGCGGCGGGCAAATCACCCAGGCTCCGTTGACCGCTTGAAATGTGTCGGGGCCTACTGTGATCTGAGCGGTGATGGGGCCATCGGAGACGTCATCATACCAGCCGGGCGTGGTGGGAAAATTGGGTTGCGAGCTCGGGTCGGTGGGATTCTCGCTTTTGCCGAAGCCGCCGCGGACAATGAGGCGTCCATCGCCATCGGTTTCGGCGTCACCGAGCGGCACATTCACGCCGCCGAAAGTACCCTGGAAAGTCGCGGTGGCGGCCGCCCCATCGAGAGTCTGAAGGCCTCCATCGATAATGGCTTCGCCGTTCCGCGACGGCTTGGAGTTCACGAGGTGCACGGTCCACTTAATATCGCCGTCCGCCAGCGTCAGCTCGCGGTCGGTGTTATCGGAGAAGAAGCCCCACAGTCGAAAACGCTGGGCCTGCCGCTTGATCCGGCAATTCGCATCCTTATAAGTGCCGCCAGGTGGCGGCGAGGGCGGAGCAGGAGAGGGTAGCTCCGGGCCGAGATACCACTCCTGGCTGTTGCCAATGCGGGCGATGCCGATAGCGGGAAAAATCTGAACTGTCTGAAGTGTTGCCACGATGACCTCCTTGTCAGGCGGATGCGAGTGATACGGGCCGGTGCCGACGTTGCCAGAAAGGCTCAGCCGTCCAACGGCGCTCGATGGAGTAATGTTTGGCCAGGCCCTCGCGATAGCTGGCGTATTGTCGGCGGCAGCGGTCTCTATAGCTTTCAAGTTGCCGGGTGTCGCCGGTGTCTAGATGAGCCGCGATCGCGTCGGCGGCGAGGATTCCGTTGGCCAGGGCTCGATGTACGCCCCAACCGCAAAGTGGATCATGGGATGCGCACGCGTCGCCTACCGGCAACCAGCCTTGGGCTGCATCCACATCAGTAAATGCGCTGTTGGCCGCAACAGGACGCAGGCGGCGACGAAGTTCCGAGGGCGCCAGGTCCGCGTCAGTAAGGATAGCCAGCACATGGCCCCGCGGCGTCGGAGCGGCATACCACCACCCAAATGGTGTGGCCTCGATGAGCATCGAGCGGATTTCTCTTTCGCTCTCCTGGCGGGAGACGGCGGTGCAGAGAGCCATCAACCGGTCGTGGAATTCGATACGCGCGTGAAGCCGACGGGCGATCGCCCGCGACCGGCCCGTGGCGTCTACCACGTATCTCGCGCGGATGCTCATTCTGGAGTCGAGTAGCAGGCGCCACTCGTCGGATTCCCGGATCAAAAGGTCGAGCTTGCGGTACTGAAGCAGCGGAATTCCGCACTCGAGGGCCGCCGATCGCAAATCTGCATCGAACCGCTGGCGGTCCACATGCCACAGAGGGCCGTCCACGCGGAATATCGAACTGTCGGCGCGGGGCTCGGACCCCCAGGCGGATTCACGCTCGTAGCCACGTTGATGGCCCGCATTCTCGAACCGATTCCAGCACCCAAGGGCGAGCAGGGGATTTCGAATTCCTCCAGTGAACGATTCACCGCCCCAGGGCTTGTATAGCGGCCGGTCCAGAAGGAGCGCGGAAAGGCCCAGGGCGGTCAGCTTGATGGCGGTGGCCGTCCCTGCCGGACCTGCCCCAAAGACACAAACGTCGCAAGCGTACCTTGTGTTTAAATCGGGCGGACTAACATCTATATGTTGAGCTTGCACGGGTCCTCGTTAGCGGCCTGCGCATATGACTCGTCCCCCAACCTTGGAGTTACGAGTACGTTATCAGTTCGATTGCAAGACTCAGACCAACCTGGATTCAGCCTACTGTCTAACGACTCAAAACACCTCGTCGCCAATCATCGACTTACCACTCCTCGGTTAATTAGCGGCTTACCGGAGTCAACGCGATCATGTGGGGAGGTGTTTTTCTCTCAAACTTCTTATTCCTGACTCGCTATAGTTCTCTTAAACGTCTTTCCGTCCGGACATGAGATAGGCTCAGCGTCTTTCATCCCAAACGGAGAATGGAAGATCACAATCTGTTTTTCCGAACGCTCGCAAGGCGTCGTGTCGAGTACAAGCGTTTGTGCATTCTGCTGTACCACCATTCCGGTCGCAACGTATCCGGGCCTTGCTTCGATCGGAGGCTTGTATGCTTGGAAATGCGCCCCGTGGAAGGGGAAAGCGAGGGATCCCAACAGGGATGCCAGGAACGGGATCGCTGTCAGACAGTTCATAGAGCGCCTTTCGCGCATTTAAGGTCAAAATCTTTCGTCTTGACTTGGTCCGACTCGAACAGCTCCTCGACGTCATCCTTGTTCAGCGTAAAGCAGAAGGCGGACGAGTATGATTGGCTGACGCCAGGGAAAGACAATTCCAGCTTGTGCACGCCCGGCGTGGCTGCCAACTGGCGCGCCTTCGAATTGAAAGTCACCGACACGTCATAGGCTCGCAGGGTCGCCTTCGTGACCAATAACGGCACTTCAATCTTCGTGCCATTCTCGAATAGCCCAAAGTCGTCATCTGATAGATTCACGGCTTCCCCCGGCCCCGTAAGCTTGGCGCTCCTACCGAGAAGGGCATCGTCGCGATTACCCATGTTCATCACAATCAGGGGGAACTCTAGAATTTCCGATTCTAACTTCGGAACGTGAGTAATCTTTCCAGTCTTGACCATCACCGACGTCTCTGGCCGCAGCCATAGCTGCGTAACTAGATCAAGAACTCCCTTCGGTACTGCGATCAGCGCCCCAAGAATTCCCAAGTACACTCCCCACGTTTTCACCCAATTCTTACTTTCAGCGTTAAGGCGATCGAAGTCCCTTCTCAGTAGTGCGAGTCGGTCTTCTACCGGCGGCGCCTCGCCTGTGCCCGATCTCGGCATTTCCAAGGTAGTCTTCAACAGCTCGCTCATAGCGTCCCATCTGTCTCGTACTTCGCGATCTCAAAGACCCCACCAAAATTGAGAAGCAAGCGATCTTCCAAACTCCGGCTCGGACATCGCATGATAAAAACCCCGTAGTTTCTCTGGATGCGCGGGAAATAGTGATACGTTCAGCCCTCTGCGACTGATCAGACCGGTTAGTTGACTATCCTTTTGGATAGATCGAAGTGGCCGAACTCGGCGACAGATCTACGGGGCGGTGGTGACCGATGAGATGGCGCAGGCAGTTCGCGATTCGCGGGCCTGGCGCTGAAGACGGTCAACTGATTTCAAGTGTTTTTAGCGGCTGGAAGCCACTGAAGAAATGGCTCCTCAGGTAGGACTCGAACCTACAACCCTCCGGTTAACAGCCGGATGCTCTGCCATTGAGCTACTGAGGAGTGTCGTGCAGCACCATCATCATAACATTTAGACTGCGGGGATGGAAATTCCCAAGGCTCGCATTGAGGTCGTCGAAGAGACGCTGCACGGGCGCACAATTCGCGATCCCTACCGTTGGTTGGAGAATGGCGACACGCCTGAGACACAAGAATTTGTCCGGCAGCAATTGGCTTACGCGCGCAGTGTTTTGGACCTCATCCCTGGGCGCGAGGCGATCCGTGAGCGGCTGACCGAACTGCTTTCCATTGGGACGTTTGGCACTCCGCAGATCGGCGGCAAGTTTTACTTTTACACTCGGCGGGAAGGCAAACAAAACCAGCCCATTCTTTACGTGCGCGAAGGCGTCAACGGCGAAGACCACGCACTCCTCGATCCCAACCAGCTCGCAGCCGACGGAACCATCGCGATGGACTGGTGGTATCCCGCGCATGAAGGCCGGTATGTCGCGTACGGTCTCTCCGCCGGCGGTTCCGAGATGAGTACGCTGCGCATCATCGAAACTGCCACCGGGAAAATTCTCCCCGACACCATCGAGCGCACACGGGCTGCGAGCCTGGCGTGGCGTCCTGATAACTCAGGATTTTTCTATACGCGATATCCGCGAAAGGGAGACTTTCCTGACGGCGAAGAGGTCTACCATCGCCATGTTTTTTATCACTCCCTCGGAAGCGATCCGGAAAAAGATTTGCTGATTTTTGGCGAAGGGCGCAATCCCGAAGACTGGCCGAACGTCGATCTCTCGGAAGACGGCCGTTACCTGCTGATCACGGTCGAACAAGGATGGACGCGAACCGAACTGTTTCTCATGGACCTGGTCGCGGGCGCTCCCGCTACGCGGATCACGGACGGCACGGACTTCCTCTATCGCGGCGAGATTTTTCGCGGCGACTTGTACATCGTGAGCAACGAAGATGCTCCGCGCTATCGCGTGTTCAAGGCTGCCGTCGAGCAACCCGCGCGCAAATCGTGGAGTGAATTAATTCCACAGAGCGATGCTGTTCTGCAGACGATCGACATTATTCATGGGGAATTGTTTGCGCTCTACGAGCGCAACGTCACGTCGCAGATCAAGGTTTTCGATACTCAGGGAAAATTCGCCGCCGATGTCGTGCTTCCCGGACTGGGCTCGGTCACGGGATTCGGCGGCGAGTGGAATAGTGACGAGATGTTTTTTGGCTTCCAGTCATTCACCGTGCCTCCGAGTGTGTACCGGATCGATCCGACATCACCGGGAATCCAGGCCCCGACGCTCTGGGCCAAAATCGATGCCCCGTCGATTGATCCTTCGAACTACGAAGTACAACAGTTGTGGTACGCGTCGAAAGATGGGACACGCATTCCCATGTTCGTCTTCCACAAGCGAGGACTAACGCTCAATGGACGGAACCCCACGCTGCTCAGCGGATACGGAGGCTTCAATATCAGCCTGACGCCGACGTTTACCGGAGAACGTTATCTGTGGCTCGAACGTGGCGGCGTTTTCGCGGTGGCCAATCTGCGTGGAGGCGCCGAGTTCGGTGAAGACTGGCACCGCGCCGGAATGCTCGACAAGAAACAAAACGTCTTTGACGACTTCATCGCAGCGGCAGAATTTCTCATCGCGCAGAAATATACCGACAAGGAACACCTGGCGATTCGTGGCGGATCGAATGGCGGCCTGCTGATGGGAGCAATGCTCACGCAGCGTCCCGATCTTTTTCGTGCCGTGGTCTGCCAGGTGCCGCTACTCGATATGCTGCGTTACCAGAATTTTCAGATCGCCAAGCTCTGGATTCCCGAGTATGGGACGGCCGACGATTCTGCGCAGTTCGAGTGGCTCTACGCTTACTCGCCCTATCATCACGTGAAGAAGGGGACGGTGTATCCCGCTACCTTATTTATGACAGCCGAGAGCGATACGCGCGTCGATCCGCTGCACGCGAAAAAGATGGCGGCGCTTCTGCAGTCGGAAGCGGCGAATGGCACGGATCGTCCTATCTTGCTGAGAATTGAAACGAAAGCCGGGCACGGGATGGGAAAACCGGTCTCGAAGTTGGTCGATGAGTTGACGGATATGTATTCGTTTGTGTGGTCGTTGGACGGTGGTCGTTAGTCGTTGGTCGCTAGCGCCACACCCCAATAGCCTTGTCATCCCGGCGCGAAGCGGAGGAATCTGCTTTCTGCTGGGAATTAGTCGTACCGCTGTGTTGGTTAAGGAATACGCAACCGGGGCCTTTTACTCATGGTCAGACGCGGGCGAGGGCGTCCGCGCCACATTTCTAATTGCTAGGCGGAGATCAGGTAGCGATTGCGGAAGAGTTCGTAGCCTCGCAGGGTCATGCGAACGACGCCGCGCATTTTTTCGTCGAGATAGCCGTGGTTGCGCATGTCGGCAACGATGAAGCGGGCCTCAGAGGAATCGACGGTTTCCTTCGACAGCGTGATGTATCCCCGGGGATCTCGTTCATATCCCTCAGCCAGGGCAACCATCAGTTGGCTTTCCATTGTTCTCATAGACGGCTCTCTTCCCGTACGCCACCATGGTAAGGGCGGAGGAAAAGAGGCGGTATGGCCCTCTGGTGCTAGAAGGCCACACTTCGGACGCCTACACCTTGGTAACCCGGTTTTGCCATCACCCCGAACGCGACGGGCCGAAATGCCTTCGGCCAACCTGCGCAGCCGCGCGAGCGGCCAATCATCGGCGCAGACGAAGGTGGCGTAGCTTGCTCTGGGGGCCGCCAAGTGGCCCCGATTTCAGATTTCCACTGATATTGAAATAAGATAGTCCTCTGAGACCATCTATGACATCGTTCATCTCCGAAATCCCTTCTCCCTCCCAGCAACAAGCTTTGGCCTACGATCCGCTGCTCGACGACGTTGGATACATGACCTGCATGGCCCTCGTCCTGCTCGGAAACTACGCGCAGACCGGGCATCTCGGCGGACCGCTCGCATACACGCCGTACAACGTGGCGACGCATCTGGTCGGTCCTGAAAACGGCGGACTCCGTTACGATTACCGCCGGCCCAAGCATCCCTACTGCGACAAATTCATGCTCGCGGCGGGCCACTCGATTCCCACCTGCTATGCGCTGTGGATGATCATGGGCCAAGCCCTCGAGCGCAAGTACAAGCAGACGGGCGACCGGCGTTATTATGTCGACCCGCAGGTCGCGATGCTGCCGATCGACGCGTTGGGATTCCGTCGCGGCGCGGGCGCGCTCAAGACGTTGCTGCAAGAAGCGGGGTTGGAAGACCATCCGTTGTTTGCGCAAGCCAAAGACCGCGGGATTCGTGCGCTCTCAGGACATGCCGAAAGCGTCGATGTCACCAACGACGTCAACGGCGGACCCTCGGGCATTGGCATTGCCACGGCCGCGGGCAAAGCGGCGTTCTGGGACATAGTAGGCGCGCCAGAGTCACCGAAAGTGATCGCGCTGGAAGGTGAATTCGCGCTCACGGAAGGGCACGCGCAGGAATTCAAAACGCAGGCGCTCGCGCTGCAAGTGGGAAAGCGTTTGCGCGTGATGATCTCCGACAACAACGCGGGCATCGACGATTGCCTGATTGGCGGCAAGATTGGCGGCGTGATCGCCGAGGGCTACACCGGCTACGATCTCGTGAGTCAATGGACGTCATACGGATGGAACGTCTTCACGCTCGCGAACGGTAATGACTACGGCCAGGTGGCTGCGGTTCTGAAAGCGATGGACGTCGTGGACCCTCAGGATCGCCGTCCAGTCGTGGCGATCGGCAAGACAATCAAGGGCTACTGGCCCACGGCCGCCGACGGAAAAGTCGCCGGCTGCGATCAATTGGTAAGCTACGCCAGCCATCCCTATGCGCTGAAGATGAACTCGGAGTATTTCCTCGCGCTGGCGCAGACGTTCGAGAAACATTACGGCGTGGAGTTCGAAGGCATTCGCAAGGGTCCGGTCACCAACAATCGCGAGCGGCTGATCCAGTTCAAGACGAACATGGACGTAGTGATGTCGCTGCTTGATCGGAACGGATTGGGCGATCGTCTCGCCGATCGCCTGGTGGAAATCGGCGACACCGTGCGCGACGACGTGAAGTTGCGCATCTCAGTCGCGAGCGATCCGTTCCTCGACGATCGCCTGCGCGTCGCGGCGCTTCCGGAAGAGCCGCAGAAAGTTTCGATTCGCAATGCGATTTCTGGTGCGGAGAAACAAGTCAGCATTTCGCTGTTCAAGAAACCAGGCGAGACGGCCGGAGCGCGGCGCGGGATTTCCGAAATCATCAAGTGGATGAATTACGTCACCGACGGGCGATTCTTCACCGTGGCCGCCGACCTTTCGGAATCGATCAACGTGGAGCACGGCAGTTTGTGGGGACACTACAGCCCCAAGGACAATCCGCTGGGCACGCGCTTGAAAGCGCCCATTCAGGAGGCGGGCAATGTTTCCACTGCCATCGGACTGGTGAGCCAAAGCGCTTCCGTCGATCCTGAACAATTTGCCGGCGTCTGGGCTTTGAGCGGCACCTACGGAGCCTTCACGCCGCTGATGTACACTCCGGCGCGTGTCTGGAGTCAACAAAATCAGGACAGCAAATTCCGCATGGGCGTGCTGCATATTCTCACCGCACACTCCGGCCCCGAAACCGCGGCCGATGCGCGCACTCACTTCGGCATCTTCGCGCCGCAAGTGTGGAAGCTGTTCCCGCGTGGTCAGGTCATCAATTTAAGCTTCTGGGATTACAACGATGTCGCGCCCGGCTACTTCGCGGCAGCGGAAATCGCAGCGCGCGATCCGCATGTGGGCATCATCACGCTGGAGGTGGCGCGTCCCGACTTCGCGGTCGCGGACCGCAGCCATTTCGCCGACTCCGATCTGCGCGCTGCGGCGAAAGGCTTGTACGTGATCCGCGATTTCGCGCCCAACCAGCCGCGCCACGGTTACGTGATCGCGCAAGGATCGAGTTCTACGGTGAACCTGGTGAAAGTGCTGCCGAAACTCGAGGGGGCGGGTGTGAACGTGAAGGTGATCGCGGCGATCAGCGAGGATTTGTTCGATCGCCAGCCGCAAGCGTATCGCGACTCCGTGCTGCCGCCCGAGGCTCGCTACGACTTGATGGTGGTATCCACGGGCACGCGACGCATGTGGCCGCTGCGCAACCTCGGTCCGCTGACCGACAAGTACTCCCTCACCTCAGACTTCGACAATTCCTGGAGAACCGGGGGCCTCGAACTGGAAGTGATCGCGGAAGCGCATCTCGATCCCGATTCGATTTTCGCAGGCGTGGAGCGATTCGCAAATGAACGCGAGCGCCGCATCGGCGATCAACGCAAAATGATCGGTTAGGCGAGTGGCGGTTTGCACTCGCCGTTAGTGCGCCCTTTAAGAGACTGGGTGACAGCTTCTCAAGAAGGAACGATCAGTCGGGCCGATCGAAAATCAGTTCGTTCGTCTAGACTCAATCACCGGTCAAAACGTGCACATCGCTGCTAACAACAGTTACGCGACTCCGCGTCGCTCACTTGCGGGGGCCTGTTGCGTCGCCGGAAACGATTTTAAGAGCAGAGTGGCGACAACGGTTGTGCCGGTGCCGTTCGACTCGACGAGCAATTCTCCGTCAAGGTGACGCAAGCGTTCTCGCATTCCACTAATCCCAACTCCAGAACCCTGGCACTGAATCTCAGCCAGCTTTTCTGGAATTATTCCGCGGCCCTGATCCCGAATTTCGACAATAATCTTGTTGTCTTCGCGAGCAACCCGGATGGATGCGGTCTTACTTCCAGAGTGACGATGCACGTTCGTTAAGGACTCTTGCACGATACGGAAAATGACGAGTTCCATATCGGCGGGCAACCTTCCAAAATCGTCGGGAATTCTCAGGTCGACGTCGAGTCCACTGCGTTCCTTCAAACCCTCCACATACCAGCTGAGCGCAGATGGCAGACCATTCTCATCCAGAAGTGGGGGGTGTAAGAGATAAGACGTAGTACGTATCTCCCGGCTCAGATGCTGAACCATGCCTTCAGCCTCTGCGATGCCTTTGGCTTGAGCGGGATTGTTCTCTGCATCTTGGGCGAGCTGCGCAAGTTTCATGCTCAACGCAGCCAAGGTCTGACCGGCACTGTCGTGCAGTTCCCGCGCTATGTGCCGACGCTCCACATCCTGAGACTCCATGAGCCGCCCCGAAAGCTCACGCAGTTCCGAGTTTCTTCTTTCAAGCTCGCGGGTGCGGAACTGCACTTGGGTGTCGAGTGCATCCGCCAATGTTCGATAACGGTCCTCGCTTTCACGCAACTCTCGCTCAATTCGTTTACGTTGGGTGATGTCCCGAGCAATTTTCGAAGCTCCGATAATCTTCCCGCTGGCGTCCAGAACAGGCGAAACGGTCAGCGAAATATCGAGGGCCGTATGGTCCTTACGCACACGGACCGTGTCGAAGTGTTCGACTCGTTCGCCCTTCTTGATCCGATCAATGATGACGGTTTCTTCGTCCCTCCGGTTGGCCGGGATGATCAACGAAATGTGCTGGCCTATGGCTTCGCTGGCCGGGTAGCCAAACAACCGCTCGGCACCCACGTTCCAACTGGTTATGACGCCGTCCAGTGTTTTGCTGACGATGGCATCGTCGGATGAACCCACTATTGCGGCAAGCAAGCCAATAGCCTTGTCCGCTTTGAGCCGCAGGGCCGGCAACTCATTCAGGAGCGACTGGCTGAGGTTGTCCCTGGCCTCGGGGTCATTGAGGATGCAATCCGCCACGGCTTCATGTGTCGAAAGCAGGTTCTTGATGTCATCTTCAAAGGCGATTTCAGGATGGGTTTCAGTCCAATAGTGCGCGGCCCTGACGAAAGCCAGGAAGAACAGTAAGTATTGAAGGCGAATCGGCCCGAACAGCCGCGCCAGTGCTTCAAGGCACGACAAATAATCAGAAGTCTTCAAGAACACATGCCCTGCCAACCCAAAAATGACATCTTCCATCTGCGTGTCGGCCATCGGCATTTCAGCAATGGGTGCAGGGCAGGCTGCGCACAGCGACAGATGAGATTGCAGTTCTAGTCCGCGTGGAAAGGGTCGTCGAAGGAGTTTCACAACGTCTGGGACACTTTGCGTAGGCGCGATCGCATCGCCAGCCGGACGGCCAAGTCCTACCAAGAAACCAACATGACGAGCGATGCAGTAGCGGACTGCGCAAAAGCGTGACAGGTGGACGAACAGACGCTCCTTAAAAACGGAAGGCAGAGGATTGTCCAGGTAGGCAGCTGCTGCGAATCCCCACAGTTTCTCGGTGATCTCCGGAGTCTCGGGCGCGAGGCGGAAGAAATTGGGTAGAACCCCTAATCGCTCCTCGACGCGCATCCCTAGGTCCGGCAGCCTATTGCCCGTGGACGCTGGATTTGGATTCTCAGACACTTGGGGACACATGGCAAGTATAGGCCAATTAAGCTAAACGCACCGGAACAGTGCTGTTCGGGCGACCGTCAGCGAAGGTGGACGACAACAGCCTAACCGATGACTCGTCTCACACGAATCAATAACAACGGTTATGGATGTCCGAGGTTAGGTTCGGCTGTTTTGTAGGCGCAGTGCTGGTTCAAGAATCGAAAAACGTCCGGCCCCCAGACGTCTCCCCCGAAATACCCAAAGGCATGCCCATCTTGAACGGAATTTCCAAAGGGTGGGAAGATTTTCATTTCATAGTCTTTGCCAGCTTCCTTCATCGCAGCAGAGAGCGTGCGGCTGGGAGAGAGATCATAGTCATTCTCGGCTTGAAAGAAGAAGATAGGCACCCGAGAATTACGGACAGCGCGGGTCATCAGAGCTTGAACCTCTGGGGCATCTTTCCAACTCTGAGCGGCGCCTGCAGAATCGACCCCGGCACAGTAGGATCCTCGTTCTGCCCCAAGCACAACTTCGATCCCGCCGAAAGAAGTACCCGCTACGGCGACGCGCTCGGGATCAACGAAGCTCTGCGTTCGCAGCCACGCGAGTGCAGCCAACTGATCATTCAGGTGATCGGTTTCCAATAGTCGCACCATGGTTGCCGCACCAGCCCTTGTTCCTCCCTTTTTCTCAGCGTCAGCGATTTGATCGCCGATGTAGGGACCTGCGGAAGCACTGAGGCCTTGGCCTCTCCTGTACGGCCCGAAGAATACCCATCCGTACTTTGCGAAAATGGGGCCGAGCGCTTCGAACGCCTGTTTGCTTAACATACCGGCCGCGCTTCCATGGTTGTAGACGACCGCAGGAAAGGGTCCCTTGCCCTCCGGCTTGTACAAGGTTCCGTGAAGGGTGATCTCCCCACTTCGGAATGAGACAATCTCCGGTTCCGACGAGGCTGCGAAGCACGTCAGCGAGAACAGGATGCAAGCAAAGAATGCATAATTCTTTGAAACCATAACCGCGATCTTACCAATAATTGCGTGCCATTATTTCTCGGACTTGCAGCCGATCACGCGATTTCAATTGTCCGAGTCTCGCGCAAGCGGGGGTCAATGAGCGCCAACGCCTGATTCGTCGGGAAACATCTACTGGAAGGGCAATAAGAAATTTTCCCGCCCTGCCGAACGTGCCCGTTGCCGGAAGCGAAGTTCGCAGGCAACCCGGGAAGACCTCACCCGGTATTGCGAGCCAGCATGGGACGGATCTCGCCCACTTTTTCGTCAAGAACGCGACGGGATGGGGCGATCATGGTTTTAGGATTGGTCCATGAAGGAATGGACGAGTCCCCTTTACGGTTGTGCGATTGCCTCTTCCTCCCTGCGCCAGATTGCGAGCCCTGAAGTTCCCAGGGCCAGGTAGCCGAGACTCAGCGCTTGCGGTGGCTGAGAAGGGGTTGACCGGTACTGCAGGCTGACATCATCCGGGCCCGACGTCTTGCCGGCGACGATTTTCTTGTTTGCGACGGTCTCGTACGCATAGCCAGTCAATGTAGCCTTGAAGCCATCCACCCTGACACGTGCCCAGCCGTAGTGGGTCGCGCCGTCGATGGAGAACTTCAGGCCAACATAAGCTCCGGTTTTCCGAAGCCACGGACAGCGAAAAGTGACACCGCCGCTGTCAGCGAACTCGTGAGCCATGTCGAGGCCCGACAGCGCAAACGCCCGGGCAGTTCCAATTCTCGCGCCGTTTGGTAACGCCGCGGCGCACATGCCGCCTTTGCTTTCGACCTCTATGATTCCGTTGGATTGTTGCATCGGCTCAACTATCAAGTAGGATCGCATCGTTCCCAAAGGGGGACGCGCTCTGGATTCAAAGTTAACGAACTGGAAGTCGACGATCCCGTCGTTGTTCAGATCCAGCGGGACCGGCTCACCGTTTTGCACGATGTTCACGTGAGTTGGGGTGAAAATGATGTCCGCGTTTGACGGCACAGCACAAGCTAAAATTCCTATTCCGGTGGCACTGGCCGCTGCCGCGTAGGCGAGAAGGTTCTTGTCGAGGATTGCGGGTAGTGGCGAGGAAGGTTGACGTTTGCCGGTTTTCCTGATGGGCGGGGTAATTCTGGTCATGCGACCTCCTTTGAACTCGGGGCCGAAGATGGGAACGCAAGTTTGGTTCGAGAACCGAGATTTGTCAATAGTCCACAATGCTGAGAAAGCACTCGGCACGCGCTGAAGATCGTGCGGTTGATCTGAAATTTCCTATTTCAGTCGTTGACGTTTGGCGCGGCCGAGAGGCCCTATTCGAGCGTTTTGACTGTAAAAAAGGCGGGTCGACCCATTCATCCGCGTTCTGTGCGGACTAGCGGCTTACAAAGAAGCTACGGCAAGGTTACTCAGGAGTGTAGCTAGCATCAGCCCCACATACTCGCAAAAAGCGCGAGTGTGTGGCCCCCCGCCGAACAAACAATGAAGAGTGATCAATAGTGAACAGACCGAGCCCGGTCCCTCCAGCAGAATACGGTGATGTTCGTGTCCTTGCCTTAGTGGGAGACGGATCTAGTTCGATAGCTCAGCCTTGGTTCCGTCGGAGTGACACCTCACCCCTCACCACTGCCAAGGCTCGGGCCCCGTCACTGGGAGGTATTAGTGGGCCAAGCCTATCGACCACCCAAGCGAATCCTGTGCATCGACGACGATGCAGCTATCCTGAAATATGAGCGAGCTTTGCTCGAACGGCGGGGCTATGTTGTCGTCACTGCGTCCTCAGCGCAAGACGGACTTACTTTAGCTTTGACCTCCACTGTTGATGCGGTAGTCCTCGACTGCTACATGGCTGAATTAACCGGTCATGAGGTCGCTTCAGCAATCAAGAAGTGCAAGCCCGAGGTGCCGATCGTCATGTTTTCCTCAACTGAAATTCCGGAAGAGACCGTAAGGCTGGCTGATGCTGTCGTCGCCAAAATGGATGCGGTCGAGGAACTGTTGCAGACAGTGAGCCAGCTCTGCGGCACCAGGCCCGCTTCGTGAAAATCTCCGGGCGAATCCGCGCTTCGCTCAAGTGGCTACTCTAGACGCGTATCTTCCGGGAAGGAGCCGTTTATGAACAAAGTGGAGTATCGCCCGGCGAGCGAAGGTGAAAAGCGCAACCATCAGAAGTGCACGTGGTGCGCCAACGATGCGACGCAAAAAGCTGTCTGGAGCCTAGGCAACGTGACTGCCATTAGTCCCTGCTGCGATGACTCGAGGTGTATGCGGCTTTCGGAGGACAGATGCGAGAAAACGGTCGCATACTCGTGAGGGAGGCCTCTCAGTTGCATCAAATGCCGAAGAATCCAGAGAGCACTCGAGGCTGCGTAGGGGGCGCAACCCGCGGGCCGCTGAAGGATCACCTTTCACCTCCACAAGCAACTTCGTGCGGCTGCTTTGTATCTGAACAGCGGGCGTGTGTTTGCAGGTAGAATGTTTGGCGTCAACCATACCAAGGATGTCGCCAACACTCGACCTCGCGTCCCGAAGTTTTTCCAGGAAATGAACTTCGTTCTAAGAGGAGATTCTTATGTTTCAGATTCGGCTTTTCCTTGCATTTCTGTTCACCGCGGTTGTCCTGCCGGGAACTCTGGCAGCCCAATATCCATCGAGAGATGCGGGCCAGTACGTGATTCTCAGCGCGCAATACGGCACCGAACGCAACCACGTCGACGTCACCAACCGCCTGAAGGAGTTGGCGCGGCAGGATCGGAATTTCCGCATGGGCAATGACAGTTTCGGTGTCGATCCCGATCGAGGACAAGTAAAGGTTCTCCGCATTTACGCGCGCGGTCCAAATGGTGGTGAGCGAATGTTCGAGTACCGCGAAGGCAGCGTTGTCGACGGCTCGCAGTTCCGCAGTTGGAACGGTGGAGATTGGGGCAACGGTGGCTGGAGCGGACAGTGGAATGGCGGCGACCACGATGGTGATCGCGACCATGATCGCGACAGAGATGCGGGAGCGTACCTCATTCAGAGCGCCCAGTACGGCACCAAGCACCGGCACGTGGACGTTACCGGCCGCCTGAAAGAACTGGCGCGGCAGGACCGGAATTTCCGCATGGGCAATGACAGTTTCGGAGTCGACCCCGATCCTGGCCACGTCAAAACTCTGCGCATCTACACGCGCGGCCCGAATGGTAGTGAGCGCATGTTCGAATACCGCGAAGGCAGCGTGATTGATGGTTCCCAATTCCGCGGCTGGGGAACCGGTGAATGGGGCGACGGTAACTGGAGTGGCCATTGGGAAGGTCGAGACCACGACGATCACAGGTAAGCAAGAAGAAAAGGAGTGCTGGGCGAAACGAGCGTGGGGATACTCCCCACGCTCAACCCAGTAGGAGTTCCGAAGATCCCATCGGTTGAGTTCAACGTGCCCACCTTTCGAAAACCGCGAAAGGGTGGGCCACCTCGGTTCAATTCTTCAAGGCAAGCAGGGGGCAGTCCCCCGCAGGATTGGAAGTACGGATCCATACCCCCCTTACGAACGTAACCTGTCCACGCCCGGCTTCTAAGACGATTGTCTTGCAATTCGGAATACTCCGAAGAACGCTAAGGTGCACGAAAGAAGGCGGATATCTGCGACGGTGGCCTACCGTAATCTGTCGATCATGCGCGTGTTCCTTTACGCTGGCTCTTCCGAATCCATAGGGGGGCGCTATGTCATTCAAGACTTGGCTTCGCGTGGGTGCGACAGCAGTTCTTTCGCTGGCGCTCTCTACGACCATCGCGATGGCCCAGGGTCAGGGACACGGCCACGACAAAGACAAATACGATCGCGACGACGATGATGACCGGGACCATGGACATGGACACGGGCACGGGCACGGCCATGAACGCGATCGGTACACCGATCACGACCAGCAGATTCGCGGCTGGTACCACGATCATTACTCGAATCTCCCGCCGGGCCTGGCGAAACGTGACCGCTTGCCTCCCGGATTGGAGCGCCAGTTAGTAGTTCGCGGAACTCTGCCGCCGGGGCTCCAGAAGAAGATGCAGCCCTGCCCGCCAGACCTCGAGAGAATGCTTCCGCCTCCGCCTCCAAATTACGCGCACGTCGTGATCGGAGGGAATTTGGTTCTGTTGAATCGGGCGAACTTCCAGGTCGCCGATGTTTTCCACGTGGAGATTCACTAGACTGGAAATCAGCGGCATCTCCAGCAATCCTGGGGTGTGCTTTGCTGCCTTCAGCGTTTGCCGATGATCACAGGGAGCGCTAGGCTGAGCCAACAGGCAGGACTTTCGCTATTGCAGCTTCGCGTGCTCCGCCTTGGCTTGCTTCAGGATGGGGATGTCGGGGTCGGCGTCCTTCCAGAGGGCGAGGAAGTCCTGATAGGTAGCCTTGGCCTTAGCGGTATCACCAGATAAAGCGAAGGATCGACCTGATTGCAGGCGCGCCGCTACGCCTACGGGATCACTGACAACAATCCCTCGATGGTCGAGGATTCTCTGGAATTCCGCGGCGGCTTCCCTGCCACGGTGTGCGGCCAAGTAGGCTTGGCCACGCACAGTTGATGGCCGATCGAGAGATTGAGATAGCCGAAGGTAAAATCCCGAGCCTTGTAGACAACGCCCATCCCGCCTCCACCGAGTTTCTCAACAATGCGGTAGTGCGAGATGGTTTGGCCGATCACTGGCGCGAATCTTACTTCTGTGAAACCGGGCAAGTCAACGAAAGCCGTGGTTTGGTGCCAGCGAATATTCTTGTTGATAAATCCGCGATCTCTAACCATGTCGGCGATCTCAAGCATCCATGAGCACACTTCTGTATGCACTCATAGAAGAAGAGCTCTGGTTGATGGTTTGCGCGTTCCGATCATGAGTCGTCCCGCCGGGTGTGCGTCTTCCACCGGTCACAGCGTCCGGTGATTGGGGTCATTGCCGCAAACCTATTCCAACAGTAATGTGAGCCGAGGTCGCTGGATATCTTCCGCTAGCCCTCCGCCTCCGGCTCCTACCATCTTGCACTTCGAATCGGGTACGTCGCGCGACATATCCTGTCGCTCAGCGAAAGGAAAAATTTCATGAAACGCAATCCATTCCAGACTTTGCTAGGCGCCGCCCTGTTGCTGATGATCGTGACCTTAGCGATCGTCGGGGCAGCGTCCGCGCAAAGCCAGTACAAGATCCTCTATACGTTCACTGGGGGCACGGACGGCTTTGCCCCTTATGGCGGCCTCGTCTTCGACGCCGCCGGAAATCTTTATGGAACGACCGAACTGGGTGGCCAGTCGAACTGCTACGCCGCCCCCTGTGGAGTTGTCTTCAAGTTGGCGCCGAACCAGGATGGCACCTGGACTCAAACCGTGATTCACACATTCACCGGCGGGATCGATCAGGGATATCCCTTCAATACGCTGACCATCGATTCAACTGGCAACCTGTATGGAACAACCGAGGGCGATCAAGAATCGTTTTTTGGAACGGTCTTCGAATTGGAATCAAATCCTGACGGTACCTGGACTCACAAGCTGCTCCACGCATTCTCCGGTGGCGATGATGGCCAGACCCTGATATCCGGCGTGATCTTTGATTCAGTGGGGAATCTTTATGGGACTACCTACACCGGTGGCGCGTTCAGTCACGGCACGATCTTTCAACTCACTCCAAATTCAGACGGCAGTTGGACTCATAACGTACTCTACAGTTTCGCCGGCCAGCCCGACGGAAGAACTCCTTACGGCCGTTTGCTGCTCGACGCGAGCGGAACTCTTTACGGTACAACGTACGCCGGTGGAACTGGACCGTGCGCTTGGGGAGGTTGCGGCACCATCTTTTCGCTAAGTCCGGCTGGAGACGGCTCCTGGACTGAAAAAGTTCTGCTGAGTTTTAAGGGCCCGATCGATGGAGCTGGTCCTGAAGCGGGCCTGATTTTCGACCACGCAGGCCACCTGTTTGGCACAACCAGTGCCCAAGGTCCTCGTCATCACGGCACCGTCTTCGAACTCGTAAGAACCTCGTCGGGATGGAAAGAGAAGATTCTGCGAGCTTTTGACGACGGCCCGTGGGGAGGTGATCCACGGAGCGAACTGATCTTTGATGCCGCGGGCAACCTCTATGGCGCTGCTCTGCATGGAAGCAACTTCAAGCAGGGCCTGATCTATAAGCTAAGCCCCTCCTCAGGCAATGGCTGGAAAGAAACGGTGCTCTACAGTTTCGGATCGCTCTATCAGGATGGTGCTCTACCGGCGGCCGAGCTGATTTGGGATGCGGCCGGCAACCTCTACGGCACAACGTCGGCGGGCGGCGCCTCCTATGCGGGAGAGGTGTTCGAGATCACTCCGTAAGCTGGCCGCGCTGTCTCTCGTCACACCGTAAAGACTGCTGATAAATCGCCATTGCACTAAAAATCCCTGTCGGGCTGGTCCGCCGGGTCAATGAGCGACATCGCTGGTAACGACAGTTATCATTCGTTGAGGCATAATGCGCGAATGGCCTTCGAGGCTCTAACGGCGGAAGAGCTGTGAGAAAGGTTCCCGAGGTCGAAGCGGCTAAGGCGTTGATGATCGAAGCGGCGGACTGGTCGGTTTTCAGGTGGCTGTTCGAAAAGCGCAGAGTACGAGAGACCGCCGATGAAGCCAACGTTGCGTTGGACATGTTGAACCAAGCGGTTAAGGCGCGCTGGAGCAGTGCCATGAAAGCCGCCTACAAGAACTTGGCAGCGAAAGCCGGAGGCGCTGGATCGGGCCGGCAAGCCGAGCCGGCATCTCAGGCCATCGATCCTCAAGTTAGATTGTTCGCTAAGAAGGTGAAGGCAGCAGATGACGCCGCCTACAGGGCCAGATTAGCTGCGGAAGACGCCTTCGACCAAGCGGAGAGAGAAATGAATCCGGCCCTTTTGCGAGAAGGATGTCAGAAAGCCGTCCAGGCGTGGGAGTTAAAAGAACGGGCAATACGCAGAGCCGAGTCAGTGCAAGATGCCAACAAAGCGTATTGAGTGATCTTGCCAACTTTTGACTGATCGGCAACGTGGAAACTTGAGATCGGCGATTCCGTTACCGAATGGTCCTCGGGGCGGCACTTCCCTTTTCGCGTCACGGACGATGATTACGCATCAATGGAGCCCTCTATTCACTGGAGAGTGATGCCATTCGGAATCGGAGAGGCTTGACACGCCCAGCCTGAGAAGAGGCTTGCATTTCGATGCGGGAGTCCGCGAGTCTTCTTGCTCAGGCCGTTTCGCTCGACACCAGGCCGCCAACGCTGCCCGGCTCCGAGCATCGTGGTGGCCGAAAACCACCATTTCGGCTTAAAGCAGCCGGCCGGCGCTCTTTGCTCTTTAGCTTTTCTCGCCACACGATTCCGTTCGATCACCTTGTACTGAAGCTACTTGCGGGCAATATGGGTATGACTCGCGGATTGGCCACGCACTTGCCTTTCGTCCAGGCGTGAAACCTCGTCAACAAGGAGTGTCTCCATGCCGTCCCGCTTTACGGTTCTGTCTCCCGCGGTCCTGCTGGCTCTGTTGTTCCTCCCAGGCTGCAACAACGCTCTGAACCCCCTTTGCGATAGTTCCAGGCCTGCGCCGCTTATCGCTTCGCTCTCACCAAGCACGGTTGCTTTTGATCAGGTGCAGCAAGGTACTGTGCTTACGGTGAATGGCAGCAAGTTTGTTTCTTCTACGGAAGTTATCATCAACGGCAAGACCCTAAGCGCGACGGTTACGAGCGGTCAGCAACTGCAAGTACCGCTCACGACTAGCATAATTACTGGGCCCGGACCGGTGGACGTCACTGTGCATACTCCGAGCGGGAACACGTCTGACCTGGGTTGCACCAGCGGCGGCAACAGCAGCGTGCTCGTGCTGACCGTCAATTAGGGTCGGCCACGAACAGTGGTCAACGGTATGTGCCGCCGTCAAACTTTCCTCACCGCTCACTTGGTTGGGAACGAGGAATGAGCACTCTCGTGGCGCGCAGACGCCTCGCGGACCGCGCAGAGTGTCCGCCCAACGCGCTACGGGTTTGGCGGAGCACTAAGCAAGTCGCAATGCTCCACGCACTTCACCGTCTCAATCTCGACGTTGGCTTTTTTATGGCCGGAGAAGTTGACATCGGGAAGAACCAGGATGGTCTGCGAGCCGTTGGCGACGTTGAATGTGCAGTTAAAGGCGAGAGACTGCACACCCTGCTCCTTGCATCCGGTTTGGTCGAGGGCCTCTCTGAGCGTGATGGCCCTGTCGTAGAACTGGTCGGCCAGGTGCGAGGGGAGCACGGCAACCGTCAGCGGAACGGGTGACTTAATTTTCACGCTGAGTTCCTGGGCATCGTGGTCGGGAGTGAACAGGCTGTAGATCTTGGGCACCGACGTCACATCGTATTTTTCGTTTACGATGCGACGCCAGTGAAACTCGGGCTGAATGCAGCGGTAGTACTGGATATGGAGATCGTTGGGAGAAATGAATTGCCGCACTCCGGGGCCGAGGATGGCGCCAATGGTGGTGACGACGGGGCGTTCAGGCTTGCGCTCGTCCCGAACGGTGAGAATCATGGGGCGCTCAGAGGGAAGATGACACTCGTAAATCGCGCTGACCACATGCTCCTTAATACAGATGAAGCTCAGGTTCGCGGAAGCTTCGGGATGCTGCGTCGCGTTGTTCCACTCGTCGGCCCAGGCCATCGCGACGGTGACGGGAAGTCTCGAGTCGATGCCGATGTGCATGTCGCCGCCCCCGACAGCGGGATAGTAGATACGGCCGGCGTGAAGGCTGGCGGGTTCCATGGGGATGGTCTGGTTGTCGGCCGGAGTCCAGTCGACAACACGGCCTTGCCCGAAAGTGAGCGTAGCGAGGGCGCAGACCAGCGCGGCGACGATGGCGGAGCTTCTCATAATAGCTAAGTATTTGCGCGAGGAAGCCGTGCACATAACGAATTCGCAACGGCCCGGTTACGGAGGTACTAAAACAGCCGCTCACTCACAATGCATTGATCGCCCTGAAAGCGAAGGGCCCCCTGGCGGGAGCCCTATCGCCTCTCGCATTGCGGTGTGTCCCTACCTGACCTTTACTGGGTCCGCCGTTCCATCGGACCACCAGCCCGCCGGAACCATGAATACGTCGATTGGTTCGGGAGCACCCTTGAACTGTGGATTCAGCATGACGGGCGAGTTCGACAGATCTGCACCCCAAACGGCTCCGTCCATCAGTGGCGTGTAAAACATCAGGTGCGCCATCCAGTTGTGGTGTTCGCCATCGGTCAGGTACTGCTCTTTCGACATCATGTAGGCCATGGCTCCAGCCTCCAGGGGCGGCAGCTCTTGTTTCATGAATATCTTCATGCCGCCCAAGATCTGAGCTTTGGATTGACCGGCCAATACCATCTCCGTCCTTTTATACGTCAGGGGCAGAATGGAGTGGGCAGCCGGCGGATTGAAGCAGACCGGGCCTCGAAGTTTAGGGTTCCAAAAACCAGCACTGCCATCCCCGTCGAATGGTGACATCCACCCTCGCTCCACGAGACACACGAAACCGTTCTTGCCTTTGACTGCGGTTTCGTAGCCATGCGGGCCCAGGACGAGGACATCGGCATCGCGCGAGATTGCCTCGGGCGCAGCACTACGAGCCAGGGCAATCTCGGCATTTCGATCCGTCATCAGGTACTGATCAAGCGGGGCCATGGTCGGATACGGCGCTTTGGCGTCCTGTGCCTGCGCCTGCCACACGGCGGCGACCACGACAAGCAGTGCGACGTTTCTTAACGCAATCGTTCTGAGGGCATTTGGCTTCATTGATGCCTCCTGAGAGATGGGGAATTCTGCTCGTGTGATGCAAACCGGTTGGCCCGGTATGCCTTCCTCTTCGGGCCGCTTGCGATATATGTTGATATCAATACAATCTATATATGTCAATGGCCGCGAATCCTCCTTTTGAAACTACGCTTCTGGTCCGCGACTCTTGCCTGTGCCTTCACGTGCAGCGAGCGGCCAGAGCGCTAGCAAGACGATTCGACGATGCATTCCGCCCACTGGGCCTGACCAACGGGCAATTCTCGCTCATGATGTCTCTCAACCGCCCGGAACCACCCGGCATGGCGGCAGTGGCGTCGCTACTCGCCATGGATCGGACCACTTTGACGGCGGCTCTCAAGCCCTTGCAGCGCCGCGGTCTGCTCAGAATCAAGACAGACCCGGTCGACCGCCGCGCCCGTCTGATGACGCTGACGCCGAAAGGGCGGAGATTGCTTACGCGCGCCGTTCCTGTCTGGAACAGTACCCACCTCGCGATTGAGTCTCTGCTTTGCGATGGCGAACCCGACCGCCTGCGGAAAAATCTACGAGCACTCTCGTGATCGTCCCAAGGTGGCACGAGTTACTCAGGGTACAGGTAGCATCCAGCCCGTTGATCGCATCAGTACGCCATGGCTGCTTCTTGTCACGAAGAATGACTGGCCATGGTTTGATTTCGCCATATGTACAAAATTGAACAGTTTCTTAAAGCGTCAGGAATTAGTGTAGCCAGAGCTTCCTTCTCTCCGGAAGTGGCCGGAAACCCGACGTTTGGATTCTAATGACCGCCTTACTGCCTGGTAGTCTGCGCCAGGGCCAGGGATTGAACGGTGGCCGCCGGAGAATTTTTTTACATTTGAATTTAGGCTCGATTACTTTTTGTCGATTACCGACTAAATGCCCATGCAGCGCTCACACGAATTGGAAGTCATGGATCGGCCTGATCTACCAGAAGAAATCATGGTCAGCGTCCACCAAGGGCTGACTCAAGTAAATCGTCTGCTCGGAAACACGGCGGCGCTGGTCAACGCCGTGCGGCGCGACCCCAAACCCGTGGGACGAGTTCTCGACCTTGGCTGCGGACACGGCGGTATCCTGCTCAGCATGCGCAGGCGGTTGGGGGTCGAAGTGGTGGGGGTCGATCTCCGTCTTCCTGCTCGGGACGATGGTTCGTTTCCAATTCTTCAAGCTAACGCTGTGTGCGACCCTCTGCCCGAGGCAGATGTTGCGGTGTCGTCCCTCCTGCTCCACCATCTGGCGGAGAACGACGTGGTCCGTCTCATTCAAAACGCGGGACGAACCTGCCGACGTTTAGTGCTCCTGGATCTGGTTCGAAGTCGTCTGCCGCTCATACTCTTTCAGTCATTCCTTGCGCCCTTCCTCACGCCCTGGAACGCCTCGGATGGTGCGCTCTCCATCCGCAAGGCCTATACCAAACGCGAACTGGCGACAATCACGAAAAGGGCTTTGACCGGAACAGGGGCCACATTCAGTCATTCCATCGCACCCATGAACATAAGGCAAATTATCGATATCTCTTACCGAAGCTGAACTAAAGAGGCGTTCGGTTGGGGAAGGATTTGCGATTGATTAAGGCCCACCCGATTTGAGATCGGCGGATCTAGGGGTCTTGCCCGCCAACTTGACGATACCCGAGACATTCCTTTCGACCACCGAAGGGCTAGGAACATCCCAGCCTTTCGCAAAACGTGGGCGGCGGGTGGAGTCTTGATCCAGTGCGGTAGGTAAATCAAGCAAGGTTCGTTAGCCACAGAGCCTGTTTTCTCAGAGTTTGATTTAACCTATTTTTGGCGAAGGAGCTTTTTGCGGATGTCGGGCCAGAATTCCTGGAAAACGTGATTCAGGACGGCGGATTCCATTTGCGTCCCCCAGTTCGCGGCCGTTTGACTGAGACCGCGCTCTTGAGGGGGATAGTAAGCGTTGGACAAACCCGCTTCCAGCCCATTGCCCACCACCTCAGAGAAGTTGAATCTCGTCCTTCCAGAATCTGTCTTAGCGACGAAGGCCCGAGATATCGCGTAGCCGGTGCGGTGCAAAAAGCCTCCCTGACCCAGGGTGTAATAACGCGGGTCCTCGTGCATGATCGCGGGGACAATGGCTTCGGTGAAAAAAGTTCCCGACACGCCGTCCGCGAAGGTGCGCCAATAATAACGCCTGTAACCCACGAATCCGCTGCCCAGTTCCGGACTGGAATTGAGGAGCAAGGCCTGTGCAGCTAAGATTCCGGCCCAAGTGAACGAGGAGTAGTCCAAGATGCTATCGTGCGCGGCGAGTGAAAATTTCTCGCGGGTAGATAACGGGGGTAGCTGCGTATTGGCACTCACCGCCGCAAAGTTTGGAACCACCCCGAACATACGCTTTGTCTGCTTGCCTTGAGAATCGTCTTTTTGGTCCTGGGCAGTCGAAGGCCCGTCCGGCAACGAAATGGCAACGCTATCCGATGGTGGGGCCGGAGCGGGGTTCATTTGTGATGTCGGGCTTTGTTGGACACATTCAAGAGGGCCGGTTTGGTCCGTATTTTTGGCCTGGGACCACGTAATGGTGGGCAAGACAAGAATAATGAAGAGAACAAGAACGACTTCTGTGATCGGGAGCAACGCTCTCCTACGATTCACGCGCAAGGATGGAACCAATTCTTTCGCTGACGATCCTAAACTTGCGTCGTGCCACGAGCCGAGTCTCTGTCGAAATTCAAACTGCACCACGCAATCGAAAGCCATCGGAGCCGCCCTTTCAATGTCCTGCACGCGGACCAGGGCATCTTCCCCTGACTATCCCTGCCAAACATGGTTACCGCAGTTGCACGTTACGGTTTCGGTTGGTTGTTGCTTGGTCAATTGCTTTCCTGCAGATGGGGCACGGTTTAGTCATCACATAGGTCATGATCTTTACTCCTCGACTGAATCACTCGAGTTTAAGAGTCGATCCTATCGACCCGGTTCCGACCTGTCTGGTCAAGAACGCTCACACCATGCACGCTTTGTGCCCTGCCAGCTCTTGCGCCATGGCTGACGCACAATCGCGATTACACTCAGAACCACGTAAACGACAGCGATCGTCTGTTCAACCTGGCCGAGCGACACAATCCTAGCTCCCATGATGGTTGCGATCCTCGCTGCCTTCAGGCTTCCCTGGTTCCGGCGCGGCGCCGGTCCTTCCGGCTGCGCTCGGCTCAGGTTCTCGGCACATTGTTCCCTTCATACGTGATTTGCGTCACATGTCGGTGTGACGAGTGCCCTAAGAAGCCTGCATCGGCCACGGCCACCATCAGCCCAAGAACGTCGATCGCGCCGCAAGGCATTCCACGACCCGAGGGCTATCATGTTTGCTGACCAGAAAACTGCCGCCGTATTCCATAGCAACCGTTATTCGGCCGACTCCGCCTGCGAGCACTGCGGAGGCGTGGTTCGCCACGAGAGTTGGTGCATCACGCGTGACCCGCTGGTGTTCTATGCCTACGAAGTGGTTCTACATCCTTCGAAGTTGACCTCGGAAGATGCGCTACGGCTGCACGGCATGGGAGTCACATGGACGGCTTGCCAGGGAACGTGCCCAGTGACATAGGCCGTTGAGCCGGCTATTAGATCAATCCGTCCCACCGCGCCTACGGCAAGAGTAGGACTCTCTATACGCTCAACGATGTCGACCTGCTGGTCGTCTACATCTTTCCCCATGACACTTGGTACGTCCTCCCTATCGAAGACTTCCTCGGTGCGAGGACTCTGTGCTTTTTCCCCGATGGCGGCCACTCTCGTTCCCGCTGGGAAAAGTATCGCGAGGCTTGGCATCTATTGACCGAGCCTTGATCGAGAGCCGATTGTCCGCGGAGCGAATTTTGCAGGGGCCTGAAAGGCTGGCGGAAGTACTTCCTCGACGGGGTGGGAATGGATGCCGAGATTTTCTCCGAGTGATAACGACACGAGTCTACGTAAGGTCAGAGCGACCTCCGATCCGCGAGCGGCGACCAGCGCTTCATCACAGCGAATCGTGACCTGCGACCGGCGATCAGGTTTGAACACAGCGACCGGCCACCGGCGCCCGTCATTGACCTGTCTCCCGCAAGATGCTATAAAGGCTGGTTTTGTGCCGGGTTCGCTCCAGTGCCGGGAAGGCTCTGGCGGGCGGACTGTCCGGCCTGAAACATCCGACGCGGCCAAGCTCAGCACTCATTGTTCTTGTCTTGCAGTGGAAGCGTGTTCGGAGTTCCGGCAATGCGCTCCCAGCGCTCTCAAAAAGGGTGCAGGGATTCACTTGCCGGAAAGACGGTGCCTAAACACGTAGTCATCCTGACTGACTTCTGATTTCTGGAGGATTCCATGCGCAACGGGTTCGCTCGAATTGCGTCTCAAGGAAGCCGTTTGACCAAGACTGTGGCAGCGATCTTCGCCCTGATGATGGGCGCGTCGTCTGCTTTTGCCCAATCCGGCTCGGACGTGGGCGGTGAAGCTAACCTGAAACTGCCCGATCTTTCGGCAGTCAAGTTTTTGAATGACGCGATCGATGGCCACAGCCTGTTGCTGATCGGAATCGGCTTCTGCGTTTTAGGGCTGGGGTTCGGCCTGGCCATCTACATGCGCTTGAAGAACTTGCCCGTACATCGCGCGATGCTCGAAATCTCGGAACTGATTTACGAGACCTGCAAGACCTACCTGATCACGCAGGGTAAGTTCCTGATGCTGCTGTGGGCATTCATCGCAGTGGTCATTCTTCTGTATTTCGGCGTGCTGCTGAAATACGACGCGGCGCGAGTGGCGATCATTCTGTTCTTCAGCGTCGTCGGCATTGCCGGCAGCTATGGCGTGGCGTGGTTCGGCATTCGCGTGAACACATTTGCGAATTCGCGGACGGCCTTCGCCGGATTGCGCGGCAAGCCTTATCCGATCTACCAGATTCCGCTAGAGTCTGGCATGAGCATCGGCATGATGCTGATCAGCGTGGAACTGCTGATGATGCTGATCATCCTGCTCTTCATCCCCGGTTCCTACGCTGGGCCTTGCTTTATTGGGTTTGCCATCGGCGAATCGCTGGGCGCGGCGGCACTGCGTATCGCTGGCGGCATCTTCACCAAGATTGCCGACATCGGCTCGGACTTGATGAAGATTGTCTTCAAAATTAAAGAAGACGACGCGCGCAACCCGGGCGTGATTGCCGATTGCACGGGCGACAACGCGGGCGATTCGGTCGGTCCGAGCGCCGACGGATTCGAAACCTACGGCGTGACCGGCGTTGCGCTGATCACCTTCATTCTGCTGGGCGTGAAAGATCCCACCGTGCAGGTGCAGTTGCTGGTCTGGATCTTCGTCATGCGCATCATGATGTTGGTGTCGAGCGCGGGCGCGTACTTCCTGAATGCCGCGATCGCTAAAGCGCGATACAGCAACGTCGACAAGATGAACTTCGAAGCCCCGCTGACGTCGCTGGTCTGGATCACGTCAGTGGTCTCGATCATCCTGACTTACATCATTTCGGCGATCATCATTCCCAGCCTCGGCACAGACACCACGCAGTGGTGGAAGCTGGCCACAATCATCTCCTGTGGAACCCTGGCCGGTGCGGTGATTCCGGAACTGGTGAAAGTCTTCACCTCAACCGAATCACGCCACGTCCGCGAAGTAGTCATCTCAGCCCAGGAAGGCGGCGCTTCGCTAGGCATCCTCGCCGGCTTCGTAAGCGGCAACTTCAGTGCTTATTATTTAGGGCTTTCGATGGTGGCTTTGATGTCTGTGGGATATCTGTTCGCCTTGCAGGGGTTGGGGAGTTTGATGATTGCGGCTCCTGTGTTTGCGTTTGGACTTGTGGCGTTTGGATTTCTGGGGATGGGTCCGGTGACGATTGCGGTCGACTCGTATGGCCCGGTCACGGACAATGCGCAGTCGGTGTACGAATTGTCGCTGATTGAGCAGGTTCCGAACATCAAGGCGGAGTTGAAGAAGGATTACAACTTCGATGTGAACTTTGAACGCGCCAAGGATCTGCTGGAAGAAAACGACGGCGCGGGCAATACGTTCAAAGCGACGGCGAAACCGGTGCTGATTGGAACGGCGGTGGTGGGTGCGACCACGATGATTTTCTCGATCATCATGGCGTTGACCAACGGACTGACGGCGAATGTGGACAAGCTCTCGTTGCTGCACGCACCGTTTGTACTCGGGTTGATCACCGGCGGAGCGATGATTTACTGGTTTACTGGCGCGTCGACGCAGGCGGTTTCGACGGGCGCATACCGGGCGGTGGAGTTCATCAAGGCCAACATCAAGCTGGAAGGCGTCGAAAAGGCGTCGGTCTCCGACAGCAAGAAAGTTGTGGCGATTTGCACGCAGTATGCGCAGAAGGGCATGTTGAACATCTTTATTGCGGTGTTCTTTGCCACCCTGGCTTTTGCGTTCATCGAGCCGTTCTTCTTCATCGGATACCTGATGTCGATTGCGATCTTCGGCTTGTACCAGGCAATCTTCATGGCGAATGCCGGTGGAGCTTGGGATAACGCGAAGAAGATTGTCGAAGTCGAACTGAAGCAGAAAGGCACGCCGCTGCACGATGCGACGGTGATCGGCGATACCGTGGGCGATCCGTTTAAAGATACCTCGTCGGTGGCGCTGAATCCGGTGATCAAGTTCACGACCTTGTTTGGCTTGCTGGCGGTGGAACTGGCGGTGAAATTGACGAATGACATGGGGGCGAATACGAGCAATATTTTGGCCTTAGTGTTTTTCCTGATTTCGATCACCTTCGTTTACCGGTCGTTCTACGGGATGAGAATCCGGTCCGGGGATGTGTCGCTGGAGGCGCGCGCTTCGGGGGATTAAGGAATAGCGTTATTTCAGAGGCCATCCGCGTGGAGCGGGTGGCTTTTTTTGTTGGAGGAAAAAAGCTTTAACCGCAAAGGACGCTAAGAACACAAAGGTGAACTTGGCATTGGCTTAGGACGGATGTACAGTTGCGCAGTAACCGGTTACCATCCTCAACGTCAAATGAAGAATCTGTAAGTGGGCTCCCCAGAATTGGTTGTTGAAATTGGAGGCGCCATGAAGTTGCTCGCGGTTTTCTCTCTTCTCTGCAGTTTTTTAGCCTCAGCTCAAGTGCAAGACCCGTCGAACGTATGCGCACCCAGTGCAGATGTCGAACGGGACCTGAAGCGGTTGGACATTGGCCACGGTCTTGCGGTGGAAAGCTCGCTGGCGATGCGGAAGCAGATCTTCGGCGAGTTACTACAGAAATATCCAGAGGATCTATTTGTACATCGAGAAGCGGTGACGACGATTTTTTCAAAGCTGGAGCACCAAGAACTTGTCGAACGCTATCGAAAGCTGGAGCAAGAGCACCCGCAGAGTCTGGAGTATCAGTATCTCTATGCGAGAGCTCTGGTGGACTTAGACACCCCGCAGGCGATGGATCTGCTCAAGCGGGTTGAAAGTGCGAAACCGAATTATCCGTGGCCCTATCTCGAATCTGCCGAGGTGCGGCGCTGGGGCAGGTGGAAGGACGCTGGTCAACTCCGCACCAACCTCAACCGGTTCTTTGAACTCTGCCCTGATTCGATGGACGCGGAGGCGTGGAACCTGGCGGAGAGTCAGAGCACTCCCGAGATGGCAGCTCACTACGGGAAGGTGTTGCGGGCAGAGTTGATGACAGAGACGGATCCACACCGGCTGCGCTGGCGGACCGTATGGACCCTCGATTTTAAAGCAGCAACCGTGGCGCAGCATCCCGCGGTGCGGGCGCAGATCGGGAACGACGTGAAGCGCCTAGAAACGATGTCGGGCGAGAAGGGCGCACGCGAACTGGAACAGATAAAAACAGGATATGAACTGGCGGAAGATGCTGCGGGCGTGAAGCGAACCGAAGAGCTGATCTTGACGAAGTTTCCCCATAGCACGCAAGCTGAAGACATCGAGGGGAAACGCTGGCGAGCCCAGCATCCATATCCTGCGACCGACACTTCTGAGGAGACAAAGCAAACCTACTATCGCTTGGCGCTGCAAAGGGACGACGAACTCCTTGAACAGTCTCCGGAGGTATCATACCGACTGTTTAGTCGCTTTTACTCGCTAAGCCGACTCAGTGACGTGACTGCAGACCAGTTGACTCAGGCTGCCAACCAACTGCTGAAGGCGAGTGAGACGAGTCCGATCTGGCAGGTCTATCCGCCAATCACGTTTCAGATTGCCGAGGCTTACAACAAGAAGAAGATTCACGCGGAGCAGATATCTGGATTGGTTGAGGCAGGACTTATCGATGTCCGCGACCACGCGTTTGATTCGGATCGCGCGACTGACGCAGACACGCGGGAAATGGACGCGGAAATCCAGGTCCGGGCGGCAGATCTTCTCGTCGATGCGGCGACGGAACTGAAGAATCCTGAGATCGCGCGGGCCGCAGTGAATCGCCTGGACAGTTTCACGCCAGAGGCGGTCAAGGATCAGTCGGAGAATTGGAAGGTAAGAGGGAAATTCGCCGAATTGGATGGGCACAAGCTGGACGCGCTGCTCATGTATCAGGCGGCGATCAAGGCGCGTCCTACGGACTTCCGGCCGGATAAGACCGATGAGCTCGCGGATAGTGAGGCGCGCCTGTGGAAGGAACTTGGCGGAAGTGCTGCCGCGCACGATTTGTGGGAGAAGAGGATGACGCAAATCGCGATCGCCAACGAGAGTTCATGGGAAGTTCCTGACAAAAGCATGCCGGACTGGGAGCTAAACGATCTGCAAGGCCGCACCTGGAAGCGGACTTCACTGGAAGGAAAAACGGTACTCATTAATGTCTGGGGCACGTGGTGCGGCCCGTGTATCGCGGAGCTTCCCCAGTTTCAGAAAGTGTACGAACAGATGAAAGGCCGGAGTGACGTAGAGGTGCTGTCGTTCAACGTGGATGATGAGGTGGGGACGGTGGAGCCTTTCATCAAAGAGCAGGGGTATACGTTTCCGGTGTTGCTGGCCAGGGATTACGTGAACGATGTGCTGCAGAGGAACGGAATTCCGCGAGTTTGGATTGTGGACCCGGCTGGGAAATGGCGATGGGAGCGGTTAGGCTTCGATCCAGAGCACGGGGGGTGGCAGGAGAGTGTGATGGAAAAGATGAGTCAAGTGGGGAAAGCGAATTAGCGGATGTAATCTCTCCCACCCTAACGCCGCAAAAGGCGCGACGTTAGGATGGGGCACCCTCGTTGGGAATGGCCCAGGCAAATTTTTAACGCAGGGATTTGATGTAAGTGATCAGTTGCCAGAGTTGGGGGTCGGGTAGTTTCGACCACGAAGGCATTCCCTTCTTCATGTAGCCGTTGATGAGAAGCCAGTGAAGGTCGCCTTCAGTAGCAATCTGCTGCACGATATCGCTGCGCAGGGGTGGACGCTTCTTGGTGCCTTCGGCATTTTCTCCATGGCACTTTCGGCAGTGATCTTCGTAGATGCGACGACCGGCGGCGATGGCGTCGGGCTGTCCGCTGTATGGGTTGGTTTTCTGGTGTTCGGCGGGCGGAACTTTTTCGAGCCATGAGCCGTCGGGGAGCGACGCGGCGGCGCTGACAGCGAGGATGACCACTGACAACAATAGAACGAAGAAAATTCCCCACCCTGTCGCAAAAAACGCGACAAGGATGGGGCACCCGTTGGTTCGATGATTTTCGGTGAAGCGGCGCATTATTTCGACTCCCGGTGGAAGATTCCGAGGAATTGTTCGATCTCGTAGGACACGCCGAAGCGGTAGAGGCGAGGGATGCTGTAATCGTTGAGGCCGAATTGCGGTGAGAAGGATAGCGTCGTGCCGTTGGGAGCGGTCCAGTTCATTGTCGGACCGACGTAATGCGAGGTATTGTGCAGGCCGAAGCTGGAGCGGTCGCCGAGGCCTCCGTACATTTCTAAGCCGGCCTGGAATTTTTCCGCGCAGAAGGTGCAGTCGCGAGCTTTGGCGGCCAGCGCGAGAGGACGGCTGGCACCCCAGGCATAGCCGAACTCCCAGGGGTCGCCGCCGAGATTCTTTTCGGCGATGATATTTTCGCTAAGATTCCATCCTTTGAAGTTGCTGCCGAGAATTAATTTTAGTTCCATTTCGCGTTCGACATCGGCGCGGTTATTGCGGCTGGCGAAGTCCAGCAGTCCGTCGTGTCCCACGATTTCACGCAGCGTTTTGTCGGAGCTGATGTCTTCGTATTCGATGTAGATGACAGGATTGATGACATGTTCGCTGAGCAGGGGGCGAAAGCGGTTTTCCCAGCGGAAACCGGTGAAGATGGTGCTTTCGTGCTGGGTGGATTGTCCGTCCAGGTAGAACTCGGAGGTCCACCAGGTTTTGACTCCATATTCGAATTCGAGGTTGGAGCCGAGGAACAGATTGCCGCCGGGGGGATTGCCGACGACGTTGAAGCTCTCGATTTCGAGGTTGCCGGGTTCTTCCATTTCGTGGGAGTAAGTCACGAAGTACGGGCGCTCTTGCGCGCGGAGTGGCAAGACGGGGAGCAGGATGAGGAACAGTAAGGCGCAGCGTAGGATCATGGTCTTTCTTGTTGCAACTGAGTTGCATATTATGATGCGATCTTATGGTACCGGAAAAGTGGATGGGGAAGTGATGGGGATCACACGGGAGTTATTTTTTGTTTCAGGGTTGTTGCAACCAGTTGCAACGGGGGATGGGATTTCCCCGACGCATCGCGTGGGGATTAGAGTTTGTCTTCGTGGTTGGACGCGGGCGAGGGCGCCCGCGCCACATTGACTTCTTCTAAGCGGCGCGGCAGGTGGAGCAGTAGCCTCCTACTTCGAGGCGGCTGACCACGATGTGGAATTGGCAGTCGCGCTGGATCTGGCCTTTGAGGCGATCGAATAGGTCGCTCTCGAATTCCGTGATTTTTCCGCAGCGCAGGCAGGCCATGTGGATGTGGTCGCGTTGCGGGCGGCGCTCGTAGTAGTGCTTCTCTCCCTGCATGTGCATGAGGTCGAGTTCGTCGATCAGGCCGTGGCGCTTGAGCAGGCTGAGGGTGCGGTAGACGGTGACGCGATCGATCTGCGGGTCGAGCTTATGAGCTTTGCGGAGAATCTGGCTGGCATCGAGGTGCTGCTTGGCAGTTTCCATGACTGCCAGGATGGTGCGACGCTGGCGGGTCATGCGCAGGCCGCGAGACATGAGCTCGGCCTGGAGGCGTCCGGGTTGTTCGGTTTCAGGAAGCGGCATAGTTGTAAACGAGTTGCAAATAGACTTTAACATTAATGCCTTCACCACAGAGACACAGAGAAAACTCTTGAAAAAAGATCTTAAACGCAAAGGCCGCAAAGGGTTCGCAAAAGGTCGCTAAGGAAAACGGGGTGCGGGGATGCTGGCCTTGTCCACAGGGCTTCGTGGCCGGCGGGACGCCGGCGCTACTAATTTTTCATTTTTTCTTTGACGCTGTGGGCCAGTTTTTCGATTTCTTCGGCTTTTCGAAGGACCTCGATGGAGAGGATGTTTTCGTTGGATTTGTCGACGTACTGCTTGAGCTCGGTGGCGAGCTTCAGAAGTTGTTCGGAGTCGCGGCGAATTTCCGCCTGGCGCTGTTCGTTGGCCTTTTTCGCCATTTCTTTTTCTATTTTCTCGCGCTGTTCGTCTTTGGGCTGCGGCGGTCCGAAAGGCGGGTTTTGTTGGGGAGCGCTGAATGCGATGACAGAGACGAGAAGAAAAGCGATGAGGCGGAGAGCAGTCGAAGAGCGCATGACGACCTCAAGGTGAGATGAAATCGGGGACCATTATACGGAGGAGACCGGCACCGCTTGTTATAATCGCGCCGGATTATGAATCGACTATTGCCGTTTGCCGCGGAGTTGGAAGGGCAAAACATTCCGGGATTGTTGCAGGGGTGGCGGGTAGACGCGATGAACTTTTTGCGCCACGATCTGCCCAAGCTCGCGCTGGTGATGCTGGGTGCGTTTCTGCTGATCCGGGTGCTGCGCGCGATCACCGGCAAGATTGCGGAACTAAAAGAGCCGCGGTTCACGCAAGGACTGCGGGCGCAGCAGATTCGCACACTGGCGGAAGTCATTAACAGCGTTGGAGTGTTGGTGATCCTGTTTGTGGGAGGATTGCAGGCGCTGTCGCTGCTGGGACTGAACCTGGGGCCGCTGCTGGCGAGCGCGGGAATCGCGGGGTTGGCGATTGGCTTTGGCGCGCAGACGCTGGTGAAAGACTGGATCAACGGATTTTTTGTGCTGGTGGAGGATCAGTTCAACATTGGCGATACGGTGCGGATGGCGGGCGTGAAGGGCGTGGTCGAGGAGATGAGCCTGCGGCGGACGGTTTTGCGCGACGATGATGGGACGCTGCACATGGTGCCGAACAGCCAGATCACGATTCTGTCGAACATGACGCGGGATTGGGCGCAATTTACGTTGCGCGTGACGGTGGCTTACAGCGAGCCGAGCGACAAGATCGTGGCGCTGCTGCAGCAGATCGGCGAGGACGTGAGGCACGATCCGACGTTCGCGGCTGACATGGTTGGTGACATACAGGTGCCGGGCATTGATCGCGTAGGGAATGGCGAGGCGGAGTATTTGATGTTGATCAAGACGCGTCCCAATAAGCAGTGGGTGGTGAGCCGCGAGTTGCGGAGGCGGATTAAAGATAAGTTTTTGGCGGAGAAGATTCCGGCAGGGGCTCCGGGCCGGGTGTATGTGGCGGATGCGGGGACGCCGGCTTCCTAACTCTCACCACAGAGACACAGAGTCACAGAGGAAGAACTTCGAAAACCTGTTCTGCGATTTGGAAGGTGTCTCGCCTCCCACCTTTGCCGCAAAAGGCGCGGCAAAGATGGGGCACCCCCGGTGTTTCTAGTGCAATCAAAGAGCGATTCGTAAATATGTTCAGGACGCGATTTGCGCGGGAGATTGTTTGCGAGTTTTTGCCTCCGTCACGGAAGGTGACACGGCAGAGAGTGATTGTGTTGTGCGACGGGATGCCTTCGATCCCGCGAAAACAGGGGCTGGCGGAGTTTCTGGCTGGGAAGGGGTATTGGGTGTTTTACCCGCGGTATAGGGGATCGTGGGAGAGTGGCGGGGAGTTTCTGGCGCGGTCTCCGCATGAAGATATTTTGGATGTGATTGGCCGGTTGGGACGGGAGTTTCGCGAAGTGACGTTTGGCCGGCGATTTCGGCTGGCGGCCGACGACGTGTTTGTCATCGGCGGGAGTTTTGGCGGGGCGGCGGCGTTACTGTGTTCACTCGATGCGCGGGTGAAACGGGTCGTGGCGAATTGTCCGGTCGTGGATTGGGGAATTCTTTCTTCGTCGGAGAAGGCGGAGACTTCGAATCCGAGTTATGCGGCTTACATTCGAGAGGCGTGGGGAAATGGGTATCGATTATCTGGGCGGAATTGGGCGAAGCTGCGTGGGGGAAAGTTTTTTAATCCTGCCTTTCATGCGGGGGAGATCACGGCGTCGAAGGTGATGATGTTTCATGCAAGGAACGATCCGTATGTGCCGTGGCGGTCGGTGAAGAGGTTTGCAGATTCGACAGGGGCGAAGTTGAAGTTGTTCAAGCATGGGGGACATTTGAGTACGGATTCTATTGTGCGGAAGCATTGGAGGGAGATTGGAAAGTTTTTTGGCGACTCAGTAATCAATCGTCCCTCCGGGACTTGATTGTCTTCTGGTAGTGACCCGGCGTTGAAACGCCGGGCTATTGGCGGGCGTCCCTACGGGACTTAGAACCTGTGCGGAGGGAGGGCGGGTGCATTGCCTCCCATCTTTGCCGCAAAAAGCGCGGCAAAGATGGGGCACCCCTCGGTGATATTGCTGCAAACGAAAAGCCCCGCCCTGTCGCAAAGAACGCGACAAGGACGGGGCACCCTTACGATTGATTTTTTACAGCGTGCTCATTTTGGCCAGGAATTCGCCGTTCGTGGTCGTCTTCGCGAGACGTTCGATCAGCAGTTCCATGGCTTCAACTGGCGAGAGCGGGTTCAGGACTTTTCTTAGAACCCAGATGCGCTGCAGGTCTTCTTTCGGAATGAGCAGTTCTTCTTTTCGCGTGCCCGAGCGTTGAATATCGATGGCCGGGAAGGTGCGCTTGTCGACCAGCTTGCGCTCGAGGATGATTTCGCTGTTGCCCGTGCCTTTGAATTCCTCAAAGATCACGTCGTCCATGCGGGAACCGGTGTCGATCAATGCCGTTGCGATGATTGTCAGCGATCCGCCTTCTTCGATGTTGCGGGCGGATCCAAAAAAACGCTTTGGACGTTGCAGGGCGTTCGAGTCAACGCCGCCTGACAGCACTTTGCCGCTGGGCGGAACGATGGTGTTATAGGCGCGGGCGAGGCGGGTGATGGAGTCAAGAAGGATGACCACATCGCGCTTGTGCTCGACCAGGCGCTTGGCCTTTTCGATCACCATTTCCGCGACTTGCACGTGACGGGCGGCGGGCTCATCGAAGGTCGAGGAGATGACTTCGCCTTTGACCGAGCGCTGCATGTCGGTGACTTCTTCCGGGCGCTCGTCGATCAGCAGGACCATCAAGACAACTTCCGGATGATTTGTGGTGATCGAGTTAGCCACGTTCTGCAGCAGCATGGTTTTGCCGGCGCGTGGCGGAGAAACGATGAGACCGCGCTGGCCTTTGCCGAGCGGGGTCAGGAGGTCCATGACGCGGGCGCTGATATTTTCGCGGGCAGTCTCGAGTTTGAGACGCTCCTGCGGGTAGAGCGGCGTCAGGTTATCGAACAGGATCTTGTTGCGCGCTTCGTCGGGAGACTCGAAGTTGACGGCTTCGATCTTTACCAGCGCGAAATATTTTTCGCCCTCGTGCGGAGGACGGACCTGGCCACTGATGGTGTCGCCGGTCTTGAGATCGAATTTGCGGATCTGGGAGGGCGAGACGTAAATGTCGTCGGGGCCGGGCAAGTAGTTGTAATCGGGAGAGCGAAGGAAGCCGTAGCCGTCGGGAAGAATTTCAAGAACACCTTCAGCGAAGATGTGGCCTTCTTTTTCGCTTTGCGCCTGAAGGATCTTGAAGATCAGGTCTTGCTTGCGCAGACCGCTGGCGCCGGGCAGATCCAGAGATCGGGCGATCTTGGTCAGCTCCGTAATATTCTTTTCTTTGAGTTCAGCGATGGTCATTATTCACCTGCGAGGAGATTTTCAAGGGGGGTTCAGCAAAAGGAAAGACTGGTACTCGCGAGGAGTAAGGCGGGCGGACTAAGCAGCCCGCCTTTGAGCCTCGGCAAAATGTTCAGGTTCACTCAGAACCGAAGTGCGCTCCGAGCTTGCGATCTTGTCCAGGACCTCGTTCATGGTCTCTTGGATTCGAGTGTTGGGCTTATGAAACTTACGAGTAGCCTTGGACGCAAGCTGGCAGAGCATATAACGATTCCGCAAAGTATGCAAAGCATCGAAAACACGATCAGAACGCATGATTCCTCTCTTCCTTTAATACACCAGTCAGCCCCCGGTCCCCCATCTTGAAGTCCGGTCGCGGGTTCCCGTGCCAGAAGGTCTAACTGCCTCAATTCAGATGGGATATGCGGGAAAGCTTTCTGACTACAATAATAGATGCTCCGCAGGACTGGAAAGTTTCTCAGTGTTTCAGGATTCAGTCCATTGTCAGCGGAGGTACCTCAGGTGCTGACTGGTTCGAACATTCCCCTAGAACGGACTACCGTACGCGGAAATTGGGGGGACGTCAAGGATTTCTTAGTGGGGAGCTTGTATGTGTATGTAGCGGAAGGGGTTGGATGAGTTCCTGAGAGAAAAAATTCTCGCAAGTAAAGCAGATCAGGGCGAATCGGGTTGGATGGAAAGAGCGATGGGACCCTTTTCATCGGTGAGTTCGGACTCCAGGCGAAACCCATTTTCCAAGGGAATGAAGGAAAAGAGATCGTCCCGGTAAGGGTCGTTAAATCGGACCAACGCAGCCGGGCCGTCGATCTGCACCGCAACGGCGGCGAGCAAGAGAGCGCGGCGAGTGCGAGTGTAAGCCTCGGCCCAGCGAAGACGTGGGATCGCGGGGGTGAAGAAGCGAATCAGGGGGTTAGCGGCTGCCGATTTTGCCAGCTGCAGGTTGTACTCGCTTTCAAATTGCCCCGGAGGCTCGGAAAAGCGGGCGATCCACAACTCATAAAAGGTGTGTTGTTGGTCGAGGCAGGCGGTAAAGCCGTGAACGGAACCACCGCAGTCGTCGACCACTTGCTGAGCTCGGGCTTGGTCTCCGTTCAAAAGCGGAACTCCGTTGGACAGATGAACGATCAAGTCATTCCGGCCGGCCGCTCCGCGGACCACGGTAAGAAGAGGATGTCTGTCGATTTGTTCGGAGCGGAGAGCGTCCGCCATTTTCGCGCCGCGCGGCAGTGAAGACAGTTTCGTCGCTAACCGCCGCAATTGCGGCCGGGACAGACGGGACAGATTGCGGGCGAGCATCTGAGAAATCTGATCTTCCAATTGGTAGGAGATGAGAACTGAGGCGAGGGTGCCATCGAGCGACAAATGGCGGGCCGCAGTCATTGAGGCCAGAGAGTCGTTGATCGCTTCGTCAGAGTGACCGTCGCGAAATTGAAGACGTGCGCGGATACCGGAGACCAGCACTAATTCTCGAATGGCCTGGCGATGAGAAGTATCGGCGGATGGGCCATCTTCAATGTTCAGCGCCCACTGACAATTCTTTATTTCGGCAGCGTGCCGGAATTCCACGAGCGCTTCGTCGGCGGCTTTTACTAACTTTTGATCGCCGTCGTCCAGTGGAGACGTAAGGGCTTTTGCCAGAGTGGTGGCCGCATCGGGCGGCAGCACATAGTTGTTCCTAAGAGTGACATCCGCACGCAGATACTTGACCGCAGCGTTTGGATGCGCGGGTGGCCGAGACCACGCCGTAGCAGGCACCAGGAACAGTGTAGATAGCAGCAAAAAACGTATGCTCGGAGTCATTCTCAATGAAGAACGTTGCCAGGGCATAATCTTGCGATCGCTGCGGTGCTATTGTAACTGATCTAAGTCGAATAAGTGGGAGCTAGTTCTCCGCCGAGCCTATACAGATAGATGCTAGGTAAGTTTGTATCATGACATCGTTTAAAATTGCTCACGAGGATGACGACCTTGTTCCATCTATTCCCGATGTGGGATAGGGCGTTGCCTCAAATCTGCATCGTTTACGGCGGTGCAAATATGCGCCGCTGCGCGGACTGGCCGGCGGGACGCCGGCGCTACTTGGGGGACGAGAGACGAGCCCGCAGTCCGAAATTTACTTCATCTTGAATCCATACTTCGCCGCTTCCGACTGCATATCTTTCCACTTCGCCGTCTTCATCGAGCTTGACGGACCGGCGCCGCTCGTAGCTTCTGCCGTGGTCAATGGTTCAACCAGATTCTGGAAGCAGGGGGTCGCAATCAAGGGTGTTTCCGGTTTGGGCAGCGGCGGGACTGCGGTTTGCGGCTGGTTGAAGTTTAGTGCGTACGCCAGGTTGTGTATGTCGCTGCCGCCATCTCGCGGGGTGAGTGGCGCGAGTCCCCAGCGCCACTCGATGAGTTTCAGCACCGAGGTGTGGTCATAGACGAGCGGACTGATCTTCGGGTTCTGCGCATCGCCGCGGCTGAATGGGGATGCGATCACAATCGGCACGCGGAATCCCAGCAGCGTCTTGCCGTTCACGATATCGGTATCCACGGCATTGGCAGCTTGAGCGCGGGGCGGCGGGACGTGCTCGAAGAATCCGCCCCACTCGTCGAAAGTGATCACGAGGACGGTCTTTGACCAGGCAGGTCCGTTGGCGACGGCCTCAAACATGTCATACAGGAAACGATCGCCTTCGCGAATATCCGCGTGAGGATGATCGTCGTTGCCGGTGCCATCGTCGAGGATGGTGTATCGGGGATCAACAAAAGAAACAGCTGGGAGCGTCCCCTTTTTCGCCTGCTCGATAAAATCTTCGTGAAGTTTCGAGATGCCGACGTACTTGAAGGCCCAGAGCGCGAGATAGGGAACATTTGAATAGTAATAGTTGTGCGTAACGTGCGCGGCCGCGAGACGGTCGAAGATCGTCGGCAAAGAACTGATGGCAATGCCGTCGGTTGTGCGATCGGTCTGGGCGGCCAAGAGGAACATCCGGTTGGCAAAGGTTGGGCCGAGTATGGCGGCAAAATAATGGTCGCAGGTTGTGTAGTTGCGGGCCAAGGCGGCATAAAACGGAATATCTTTTTCTTCGTAGTAGCCAATGCTGTAGAGGTCGTTCGATCCCGCCCGGAGGAAACCGTCCATCTTCCCCCCGTCGTAGGCGACGCGCGAGGCATTGTAGGAGTGATCAGGATCGTTATGCGGGCAGCCGGTGAAGTCGCCTGACAGAGAGTGCGTCGGATGCGATTCCCCATTCTTGTCGTTGAACGAGAGACCGGCCTGTTTTCCCTCTGCGTTGGGCAGCCACCCGAGCAGGTGGTCAAAACTGCGGTTTTCCATGGTAACGACGACGACATGTTCGATGCCCGACGAGGCGGGATCAGGCAGATCCGCGTAAATGGGCGGAGGAATGGGAGGTGACGCCGGAATATGTTTGGCGCAGCCGAGCAGGAATGATCCAGAGAGCAGGAGGGCGTGTCGGGAAAAATCTCTGCGGTTTAGCATGAAGCGACCTGCGAAACGGGAAAGAGTCGGTCTCGATCTTATCGTTAAACCTTGGGGGCGTATTTCCACAGGTCAGCGGCAGCCTAGGCCCCCCTGTAAGCCTTCTTCCTCGATGTCTTACTTATGGTAGAATGTAAGACATATGGCGCTACGTGGGAAGTTTACGTCTAAGGGTCAGCTTGTGATTCCGGCGGAATTGCGGCGGAAGCACGGCATCAAGGTGGGCACGGAAGTCGTGTTTCTGGAAGATGAGCTGGGAAGGATTGTGCTGCAGCCGATGGAACAATTCATTGATCAGATGATGGGCTGTCTTGCCGGAGGACCCGATTCCCTGGCGAATTGGGAGAAGGAACACCGAGAGGAAGGGAAACGCGACAAGTGAAGACCTACGTCTTCGATGCCAGTGCGCTGCTCTCTTACCTGAAAAAAGGGCCGGGCGCATCGAAAGTAGCCGATCTGCTGCAGGAGAGTGGTCGCCAGAAGGCTCATATCCTGATGTCGGCGGTGAACTATGGCGAGGTCATCGGCAGGATATTGCATGATCACGGCGAGTCGGAAGCGCGACTCGTTACCAGAGTCATTCACGAGCTTCCGGTGGAGTTACTTGACGCCACGGCGCAGCGCGCAATGGAGGCCGCAGAGGTCAAGGTGAAGTACAGGCTGTATTACGCCGATAGCTTCGCAGCGGCGCTGGCGCTTGAACACAAAGCAATTCTCGTGACCAGCGACTCGGATTTCCGGAAGCTGGGGCACTGGGTTGGGATGGTGTGGTTGAAGAACTAGCAGGGTTCATCCGTCCAAGAGACATTTTCCTTCTAGACGTCTAGACCAACAAAGCTTATCTTTCGCCCCTTCGGGGCTGATTCTTGTCGACGTTCTACTCATGGCTTGCGCCATGGGCTGCATTCTTTCGCCGTTTCGCGGCTGGTAGTCCTCGACCGATTTCAGATTTGCCTCCAAGAATCTATTCGCACTGGGGGAAGCCTTTTTGCCTCCCACCTTTGCCGCAAAAAGCGCGGCAAAGATGGGGCACCCCTCGTTCGTGTGGTGCATGCCAGACAAGGACGGTTATGCGTGGCCGGCGGGACGCCGGCGCTACTTTAGGCCCAGAAGGTTCGGTCTAGCGTGCGGTATTGGATGGCTTCGGCGATGTGTTTTGGTTGGATGGCCGGGGCGGCTTCGAGGTCGGCGATGGTTCTTGCTACTTTCAGGATACGGTCGTGGGCTCGGGCGGTGAGTCCTTGCTGGGTCATGGCGCGTTCGAGCAGGCGTTCGCAGTCGGCCGAGAGATCGCAGAAGGCGCGAATGTGGCGCGGGGCCATCTGGGCATTGCAGTAGAGCCTCTCCCGAGTATTGGTGGCGGAGAAGCGGGCGAGTTGGGCATCGCGGGCGTGCATGACTCGTTCGCGAATCTTGGCCGAGCTTTCGGGCTCGTGGCCAGCGCGCATTTCTTTGTAGTTCACGGCGGGGACGTCGATGTGGATGTCAATGCGGTCGAGCAGCGGTCCCGAGATCTTCGACATGTAGCGCTGGATGAGCGGCGGAGTGCAGTGACACTCCCGGCTGCGATCGTTGAAATATCCGCAAGGACAGGGGTTCATGGCGGCGGCCAGCATGAAGCGGGCTGGGAAGGTCAGTGACATGGCAGCGCGGGCGATGCAGACGGTGCCGTCTTCCAAAGGTTGGCGCATGACTTCCAGGACGTTTCGCGGAAATTCTGGCAGTTCGTCCAGGAATAAAACGCCGTTATGGGCGAGCGAAACTTCGCCGGGACGCGGAATTGCGCCTCCGCCGATCAGGCCTGCGTCGGAGATGGTATGGTGCGGGGCGCGAAAGGGGCGGACACCGACCAGTCCTGCGCCGGGATCGAGGACTCCGGCGACGCTGTGAATCTTCGTCGTCTCCAAGGCTTCTTCGAAGGTGAAGGGCGGAAGAATCGTCGGCATGCGTTTCGCGAGCATAGTTTTGCCGGAGCCGGGAGGTCCGATCATGAGGATATTGTGGCCTCCGGCGCAGGCGACTTCGAGGGCACGCTTGGCGGTCTGCTGTCCGCGAACGTCTTTGAAGTCGACGATGTAATGCTGGGAGTCGCTGAGCAGCGTGTCGGTGTCGACTTTCAGCGGCACTATGCCGTTGCCGGTGTTGACGAAGCGGATGACGTCGAGCAGCGAACGGACGGGATAAACGTCGACGCCTCCGACCATGGCGGCCTCGCGGGCGTTGAGTTCGGGAACGACGAGGCGGGTGATCTTTTTGCCACGAGCTTCGATGGCGATGGGCAAAGCGCCGCGGACGCCCCTGACGCCGCCGTCGAGCGAGAGTTCTCCGACGAACAGGCAGTCGGAAATTTCTTTTTTGTTGAGGCCACCGTAGGCGCCGAGGATGCCGAGGGCCATGGGGAGATCGAATCCGGAACCTTCTTTGCGGATGTCGGCGGGAGCGAGGTTGACGGTGATCTGCGTGGGCGGGATGTCATATCCACAATTTTTCAGGGCGGCGCGCACGCGGTCGCGGCTTTCGCGGACAGCGGTGTCGGGAAGGCCCACGGTGTGGAAGTGGTCCTCTGTCATCTTGATGCCAGAGCAATCGACTTCGACCTCGATGATATTGGCATCGATGCCGTACACGGCAGCGCTGAGAGTTTTGTAGAGCATGGGTCCGCGCGGCGGACGCGTGGGGACGGGAGAACGCCAAACGACCGACAGTTGAGGATAGGCCGGGCGGTTCCCTGAACACGGTGATGGGGGTCACGGGTGGGGGTGATTGATAGTCGTCAGTCGTCGGTCGTCAGTCGTCAGCAAGAGCCTTAAACGCAAAGATCGCTAAGAACGGCCGCAAAGGTCGCAAAGAAAGGCAATCTCAACGCTCAGGCGCTACGTACCAAGATGTCTAACAGGTTGTGGTTGTGCGGGTCGGGAGGGTGCTCTAGGATTCGATTAACGCCCCATAAGCTTTTTATGCCGGTCGACCAACAGGATCCCTCCCACTCGCGGGCACCCAGTCAATTTGAAAAAGAAGAAGCGTGGCTGTGGCGGATTGCCCTGCTCTTTTTAGTGCTGCTGGCGGCAGCGCTGGCGGCGGAGTCTTGGGAGCGGTTGCACGATCTTCCCTATCACCTGGGGTTGCTTCCGGTGGCGCTGTTCTGCGTTGCCCTCGCCTTCGCGGCTTTCAGTTACGGGCGGCGGAAGCGCGTCGCGGAAATGAAGACGCTGGTGCAAGGCTTGCAGGAGCGCGCGACCCCGACGGAAGCCCAGCTAGATCAGTTGGGACAAGTCATTGCCCGATCACAGCGCAGCTTTAAGGAACTGATCGATTCCATTGATGACGCGGCATTTGCCATGTCGCTGGACGGGACGATCAGGACCGTCAACAAGCGGGTGACGGAGCTGATGGGAATTGCCTACGGAGACATCGTCAACCATAAGCTCGATGAATTTCTGGAAGAGCCTGCGCGGGCGGATGTAGAGCGTGGGTTGTCGCGCTTTTTGGAACAAAGGCGCTGGTCGGGATTAGTGACGGCGAAGATTAAGGCGAGTCCACGGGTGCGGTATTTCGACTGCGTGCTCAATGCGATTGTGAAAAGCGATGAAGTCGTGGGCGTTAGCGTTCTGGCACGGGACGTGACTGAGGAACGCGAGAAGGAACGGCGGTTCACCGAGCTGTTTGAGACTTTGCAGGAAGGCGTGTATTTCAGTACTCCCGAGGGCAGGTTGCTGGATGCAAACGCGGCGCTGGTGCAGATGCTCGGATACGGCAGTAAAGAAGAATTGATCGCGCTGGAGGCAACGGGACTGAATTCGGATGCGGGGCAGGCTCCGGTGCTGGGGCGCGGCACGGATGATCGCGGCGGAGTGCGAACGCGCGAGATTTCCCTGCGGCGTAAGGACGGGGGTGCGGGTGTGTTTCTCGATTCATCGCGCGCGGTGTGGGATGCGGCGGGCGCGGTCATCCGATATCAGGGCACGTTGGTGGATGTGACCGGACGGCGCGAGATGGAACGGACGTTACGGCAACAGGAAGAGTTCCAGCGTTACTTGCTCGAGAGCTTCCCCGATCTGATCCTGGTGATTGATCTGGAGGAGCGGTACAGCTTTGTGAGCGCGAGGATTCGCGATCTTCTTGGGTTCAAACCTTCAGATCTGTTGGCAACGAAGCTGGATGAGAAAGAGGGCCATGCTCCCGAGTTTGTGGCATTGTGTCGAGAGGTAAATGCGGGGAAGAAGAAATTCGGCTTTTGCGAGTTTGGGGCGCAGCATCGCGATGGTAGTTGGCGGACGATGCGGGCTTCGGCAAGTCCGCTGTACGATGCGGAGAATCGTCCGAGCGGCGTGATTGCGTCGGTGAGAGATATCACGATCGAGCGGAAACTTGAGCAGCAAGTCATCCAGAGCGAGCGACTGGCGGCAATGGGGCAGATGATTGGGGGGTTCGCTCACGAGTTGAATAATCCCTTGACCAGCATTCTGGGATTGACGGAGTTGCTGCTGGAAGATCAGAAGGATATGCCGTCGCAAAAACAGCTAACGATGCTGCAGCAGCAGGGGCGGCGGGCAGCGGAGATTGTGCAGAACCTGACGTATTTTTCGCGGCCTCCGGCGCCGGGGAGGAGTCCGATTCAGCTCGGTGAACTGGTGCAGAGGACGCTGCATCTGCACGCGTATTCGCTGCGCAAGAACAACATCACTGTCGATTTCGTGCCCGATGCCACCGTACCGGCTGTAAGCGGGGACCCGCACCAGTTGATGCAAGTGTTCCTGAATCTGATTTTGAATGCCGAACAGGCGATGCGCGAGGTGCACGACCGCGGGATTTTGCGGATTCGCATGGCGCGGACGGCCGATTCGGCGCAGGTGATTTTTGAAGATGATGGCCCGGGGATTGCGCAGGATATCCTGCCAAATATTTTTGATCCCTTCTATACGACCAAGCGGCCAGGGCGCGGGACGGGATTGGGATTGAGCATCTCGAAGGCGATTTTGCGGGAGCATGGCGGGAATGTGGAGGCGGCATCGGGCCCGGAGGGTGGGGCGGTGTTTACCGTGAGCTTGCCGGTGGTGTCGGAAAACCCAAAATCTTAAACCGCCGAGTACGCTGAGGTTTCGCGGAGAAGACGGGCTCGATGCCCGTCTTTATTTTTTGGAAATTAAAAACCTACGTCGTGGCTGGAATTGAGTTCTTGGCTCCCACCCTAACGTCGCAAACGGCGCGACGTTAGGATGGGGCACCCTCGTTGGTGGTAACGCCAGAAAAACTTTCGGTTATCTTTCTACAGCCATGGCGACGGCGTTGCCTCCGCCGAGGCAGAGGGCGGCGATGCCGCGGTGAGCGTCGCGGCGGATCATTTCGTAGATCAGGCTGACGAGGACGCGGGCTCCGCTGGCGCCGATGGGGTGACCGATGGCGACTGCGCCTCCGTTGACGTTGACTTTGTTGGGATCGAGGTTCAGTTCGCGCATCACGCCTAGCGCTTGTACCGAGAAGGCTTCGTTGAGTTCGTAGAGATCAACTTCTTCATTCTTCCATCCAGTCTTTTCCCAGATGGTGCGAACTGCGCCAACGGGAGCCATCATGACCCACTTGGGTTCGACGCCGCTGGTAGCCTGGGCGACGATGCGAACCATGGGTTGCGCCCCGAGGTCTTTGGCGCGGGCGGCGCTGGTGACGACGAGGGCGGCGGCTCCATCGTTCACGCCGGGAGCGTTGCCAGCGGTGACGGTACCATCTTTCTTGAAGGCAGGCTTCAGCGAACGCAGCACTTCGATAGTGGTGTCTTCGCGGGGAGATTCGTCTTTGTCGAAGATCACCGCGGGCGCGCCTTTCTTCTTCGCGGGAATTTCTACGGGGACGATTTGCGCTTTGAGGCGGCACTCTTTCTGGGCTGAGATCGCCTTGCGATGAGAGTTGACGGCGAATTCGTCCTGCTCTTCGCGAGTGATGTTGTATTTCTCGGCGACGTTCTCTCCGGTGATACCCATGTGGTAGTCGTTGTAAATATCCCAAAGACCGTCGTGAACCATGGAGTCGATGAGTTGCTGATTGCCAAGGCGGTATCCCTTGCGCGCTTGCATGAGGAGATAGGGCGCGTTGGTCATCGATTCCATGCCTCCGGCAACGACGATGGAGCTGTTGCCGGTCTGGATGGCTTGCGCCGCAAGAGCGACGGCTTTGAGTCCAGAGCCGCAAACCTTGTTTATAGTCATGGCACCTACTTCAGGAGACAAACCTCCGAAGATGGCGGCCTGGCGAGCGGGATTTTGACCGAGTCCAGCGGAGAGGACGTTGCCCATGATGCACTCGTCCACCTGTTTGGGATCGATGCGCGCGCGGTTGACGGCTTCGCGTACGACGATGGCGCCGAGTTGCGGCGCGGTGAGATCGGAGAGACTTCCCTGAAATTTTCCTACCGCGGTGCGGCAGCCGGAGATGATGACAACCTGATCTGATGCGGACATAAATGACTCCTCGATGATTTCGCGACTCCACATTATAGATGTCGGGAGCAACGGAAACGTTGAAATTCCCTGAGCGAGCGGAAGGCGCGAAGATTTCGTTCGGACACGATCACGGAAGATGAGAGTTGCGATTTTCTTCGACGAAGTGAGTGTGATGAGGGTGAAGATCGAAGAAATTTTGTTGCGCAGAGTACCTCAGGTGACTTTGGTGTGTGGGTCGCATGCGCGTGTGATGTCATTTTTCTCTTGACATCACATTTTGTTGACTCTATACAATCAAACAGTTGCAACAGAAGACCGTTGCATAGTCCATGAAAAATGGAAAGGGAGAATAGATCAATGGCAACCAAGAAGAAGGCAGCGAAAAAGGGCGGCAAGAAGAAGCACTAATCGCCCAGTAAGCAATGAACCGAGGGGACGCGAAAGCGTCCCCTTAGTTTTTTGGCGGTCGTCTAGCTCGCGAGAGAAAGCAGATTCCTCGCTTCGCTCGGAATGACAAGGGTTTGGGGTGTCGTGCTGAGAGGTAGGGGTCCTTCGACTGCGGCGCGCTTCTTGCTTCGCAAGAAGCGCGCCTTCGCTCAGGATGACAACTTTGCGTGGCCCTGGCTACTTATCGAATACAGGCGCTTTTCGGTTTCGGGGCAGAGGTTACGGTAGGGGCAATAGGAGCAGTGGAAGCCGGGGCTGGGATCGAATTTTCCGTCGGCGATGTCTTGCGCGACTTCTTCGACGCGGGCTTGGGCCTTCTGCAATTCAGCGCTGGTGCGCGCGGAGGTGACCGAGTTGTTGTCGGCCAGGTTGTAGAGCACCAGACGTTCGACGCCGTATCCCCATTTTATTTTTGCGGCCAGGGCGTAGATGGAGAGCTGCAGACTCCTATCGGCGTCCTCCTGCGTCTGGGCTTTGCCGGTCTTGTAGTCGGTGATAGCGACCTGCTGGTTGCCGAGGTCGTCAACGCGATCCATGCGTCCGACGACGGTAGTCTTGCCGATCGGGATTTCAAACGATTCCTCAGTGTGCAAAACCTTGGGGGTGCCGTTGCGTTCGACAGCGGAGAGGAAATCTTTCAACTGTTCGATTCCCTGCTTCTCATAGAGCTCGTGCTGGTAAGGATCCTGCACGCCGGCAGCGTTGAGATCGGCGCAGAACAGATCGATCAATGCGGCTTCGTCGAGCGGACGTCCGAAAACGACCGAGTCGTAGTAGGCCTTGAGCACGCGATGCATGGACGCACCGTATTGCAGCGGGGCGGGAGGCTCGGTGGGTAGACGCCATTCGCGTTCGAGCTTGAACTGCAGCGGACACTTCTCATAGGCAGCGACGGCACTGGGGCTGAGACGGGCTCCGAGATTCGAGGCCGGAGGCATGGCCAACCATTCGGCGGCGCGAGATGGAGACTCTCCCGCGACGGCGAAGATGTCCGTCTGAAAATCGCGAGCGGGACGAACACGCACCGAAGATGCCAGAGTGCGATCTTTGGACAACTCGCGAAGATAACCGGGGGGAGTGGGATCGGTTTTGCCGGTTCCCTTCTTGCCGTAGAGAGTAAGCGAGTCGCGGGCGCGAGTCATGGCGACGTAGAAGAGGCGGCGCTCCTCCTGAGCGTGAATGGTTTCGTCGTCGCCCTGTCCGGCGGAATCGGGGTCGCGCAGGCCCTGCGGAAATTCGAAGAGCGGCTCTTTGAAGCTTGATGGAAACGAATTGGAGCGCACGCGCAGGACGAAGACGTGGTTGAATTCGAGTCCTTTGGCGGCGTGGGCGGTGAGCAGCGTGACTGCGTCTTCATCAGGGGACGGCACGGGTATGGCGCCTCCCGCCTCACGAAAGTCGTCTAGGTATTCGACGAACTCCGCGAGCATTCGGGTCTCGGTGATCGGCTTCTGCTCCCATCTTGCGGTGAAGTCAAGCATCGCCTTGACGGGCGGCGACTCGCGATCGAGAACGAAGCGGCGAAGGATGATATCGAGCGCGGCGCGCGCAGGCGCATTCTTGCTATCGATCTCTTCCTTGGCTTGCTTGAGAGAATTGAGGACGGCCGGGCCTCCAGGGATGGTTTCGAGGACGGCGGCCACGCCGGGACCTGGATCATCGCGAGGCAGGGCGCGCACACCGGCGCGCAGGTCTTCGGGATTCACGGTGAATTGCGGGAGCGCGGCTACGCGGAACAGGCTGGAGCTGTCGCGCAGAGAAACGATGCCCCCGGCACAGGCGAGCAGGTCGCGGACCTGCGGCGTGTCAGCGGCATTCAGATTCTCGATAGAGAATGGAATTCGCTTCTCCGCGAGTCCATTGGCGACCTCGTCGTTGTGCAGGTGCGAGCGGTAGAGGATTGCAAACCTTTTCCACGGTAACCGCAGCTGCTTTTTCTTCTCCAGGATGATGGAGATGACGTCGGCGGACTCGACGTCTTTGTCGGTGAAAACCAGGTCGGTGGGCGCGGTGGCCAGCGCTTCCCCTTGTTCGCGGGCCTCTTCTTCGCGAGCGGACACCAGCGCCGAACGTCTGTAGGGGAATGCACCCTTGGCGGTGGAGAAGACGTCAGGATTTTTGGCGATGACCGAGAAAGCGGACTGCAAGATGGGCGACGTGGAGCGACGATTCTTTTCCAGGACAACGAGCTCGGCATCCTGGAAATGATGCTGAAAGAGGGCGAAGGCTGCGCTCGATGCCCCGCGAAAGCGGTAAATGGCCTGATCGGGATCGCCGACCGCGAAAACATTTCGCTCGTCGCCGGCGAGTGTCTCGAGGATCTTCACCTGGGCGAAGTTGGCGTCCTGGAATTCGTCGAAGAGTATAAAGCGGGCAGCGCGGCGCTCCTGAGTCAGAAGCACGGGGTCGATACACAGCAGGTCATAGGCGCGGGTAATCATTTGGCCGAAGGTGCCGAGGTTTGCCTCGCGCAACATGCGATCGACCGTTCTGAAGACGCGAGAAATCTCTTCGCAGCGCCCGTGAGCTTCGTCGGGGCTGAGAACGTCGACTTCTTTGCTCTTGCTTACCCGAGGAGTAGGAAGTTCGCCACAACCGACGCGGCGAATGTAGTCCGCATATTTTTCCGGAGTGACCAGCTCATCCTGACAGCGGCGCATGAAGTCGAGCAGATCTTTCAGGAACTGCGTGGTGTTGGCGGCGCGGACAAAGTAGTTCAGATTCAGTTCGCGAATCCGGCGGCGGAGGTAGATCCAGAGGTCGGCGTCCTCGAGAAGCTCGAAGCCTTTTTTGTTCCTGATGAGCAGTTCGTTGCAATAGGCGTGGAAGGTCTTGGTCTTGAGCTGGGAGACGTCGACGCCACGAAGTTCGGCGCGAACGCGATCGGCCATTTCCTGGGCAGAATTCTCAGTGTAGGTAACGGCGAGGATCTCATCGGGGCGGACCCCTTCTTCCTTGATAAGGCGCGCGATGCGGCGGATCAGGACGGTGGTCTTGCCGGTCCCTGCTCCGGCTACGACCAGCATGGGTCCGTGGACGTGTTCGATGGCCTGACGCTGGCGATCGTCAGGGATAAAGGGAATTCTCGGAGGCATTGAGAGTGAGGATAGCAGAGAGGGGATGGTGCCGCGAACCGGCTCAATGCCCCGCCCTTTCGCAAACTGCGCGAAAGAACGGGGCACCCAATGTGAAAAACTCGGAGACTACCGACGTTCCCTATTGGCAGGGCTCGTTGCTAACCGGCGTGAGAGTGGCCACACTCGCGGCGACGAAGTTCATCAGCATGGGTTGATTGCCCATTCCCGGGAACTGGGTGTGGGTAGTATCGGCTTCGAGCCTGAAGGTCTGTCGCCAACGCAGGCGCTGGCCGCGCTGTGGATCGCGGGCAGAGAAACAGACCGTGGCTTGCTGGCCGAGGTCGGGGGTCCGCTGGGCGAGGGTTTCTGAGTAGCTGACCACAGGCCTGGCAGGAAACTCCACGGTCCAATCTTTTTTGCCGGCAGCATGAAAAACGATTTCCAGGTTGGCGTCCTGCAGAGGATCGTTCAGGTGTGGCGAGGTTACGATCGCCTGAATGTTCCAATCGCTCAGGGTAAGGGTGCGATTGGCCCCGCGGCTGAGTTGGCGTGATGTGATGAAGTGGACGATGGCGAAACCTGCAGGATTATTCTGCTGCTGTTCGCGCATCTTCTTCACCTGTTCCATAGCTTGCTGTTGCTGTTGAGCGTTGGTGGTTACGGCGTCATCAATGGTCTTCTGGATGGCCTTGGTACGCTCATTGGTTTCTTTCGTCGTCTGATTCACTTCGCCGACTTCGGCGTGAATGGCCTTCAGTTGCTGGCGAATGTCGTCTAGCTGGTTTTGGGCGCCGGTGAAGTCCAATTTTGCGATGGCGTCTCCGACAGGCCCGTCTACCGCGGCGCTGGTTTTATCGGCGGTGGTTTTGTCAGTGAGCATGCTGACCAGCTTGTCTTTCACACCATCAAAGCCATCGGAGAGGGTGGAGATTTCCTGCGCGGTTTTGGCTTTGCCTCCCTGTTGACTGATCGCGAGTTGCGACGACAGGTTGCGGAGTAGTTCTCCCTGACGCTGTGCGCCGATGTTCTGGCTGACGCTGTTGAGGCTCTTCACGAGTTGGCGGATTTCGTTGAGCTCTGCTTTTTCAGTGCCGAGAGTCTTTGTGATCTCAGCGAGTTGCCCGGCAAGCGCGGGTGCCTGTGCGGCAAGGGGCGGACAGACTTCAAACGGAGCGTTGACGTTGTTAGGCAGCCGGATCACGCCCTGGTCGCAGCCAGACTGCTGGGCAGAGGCGTAGGAAGCCAAGAAGACGATCGCGGTCACGAAAATCAAGACGAATGGCTTATGAAATCGCATGAGAATCCTCGTTGTGCTTGCTCAGTGAGTTTTGCCACAAGCGGAACTGTCATCCTTTGTGACTTTTGGCTCAATAGTGGACGAAATCGAATTGTCGGGTCTAACCGAAAACGTCTGGGTCACACGATAGCGGGCGTGAAGGCCGGGGCTGGGGATGCCGAGGCAGGTCGTCAATCGCTTAGTGTCTGCTGGAACGGGAAACTGGACGAACTCCTGCGAACCGACTTGGTCGGGGTTGAAAGACTTGGAGTGATCCTCGATTTCTCTCTGGTTCGTACCTTCGGCGACAGTCACGAAAGTGACATCGCGGAATGGAATACCTTCGGCAAGGAGCCAGACGCGGGCGTCCACATTCATAGAGGAACCCTTCTGGCTGGGCTCGGCGGCGGCGGTGACGTAGCCAAGGCGGCGGTAGTCGAGATCGAGCCGGCGGTTGGTCCAGTAGTAGAGGCCGAATCCTACGAGCACGACTACAAATGCGGTCGCCAGGGCAGAGCCAACGAAGGCATCGCGGCGGTAAAGCAAGGTTCTGCGGAGAGAAGGTGGGGAAGCGACCTTTGACCAGTCCTGGCTGCCGGAAATTACTTTTGCCAGGCGGACTGCAAGAGAATCGACGGAGTCACCGGTGTATTCGATCCAATGGAGCCGCGAGATGTAATAGTCGAGCTCTTCGGTGACCTTTGGCTTGCCCACCATGATGGTGTAGAGCGGCTTGTTGCGCTTGTGAGCCTGCTCGACTTCGCTGAGCACCTGGACGGAAGAGATTGCATTGACGCTGGCCAGCAGAATGAAAGAAGCGCTTTGCTCGATTCCGCGAACGCACTCTTCGGCGTAGGGTCGACCGGGGATGACATCACGCGGGGCAAGCCAGCAGGAAACACCTTGCGCTTCTAGACGATCGCACAACTGCGCGGCGAGGGGCGCGTCGGCGGAGGAGTGGGAGAGGAAGACGCTCTTGGCGGCATCGTTCTTCGGAGTGTTTGCCGTCGCCATGTGCATCGCTTGAGACACCTGGGCCCTGACATCGCCAGACGGGGACGGCCTGCTTGGCGGTCGAGTGTATCAGAGGGAAGGAATTGGGTGAAGATGGCATCAATCATGTCAAGTCACCGAGTTCGTCTTGAGGATGCCTTGCAGAGGTGTTACTGATCCTAAAAGACACGGGGTCCTCGGCTCCGCAAGACGATTCGCTTCGTTCATCGCCACGCTGCGCTCGGGATGACAGAGTTGGGGAAATGTGGAAGACAGCAGATTCCTCTCCGGCTGCGCCGGTTCGGAATGACAAGGGTAGCTTTTATTGCGGTTCGGAATGACGAGGCGCGAATTATTGCAGAGCGGAGATGACGATGGCTAGTGCGGCGATGGCAGCGGTTTCGGCGCGGAGGATGGTGGGGCCTAGAGAGGCGGAGGTCCATCCGGCGTCTTGGAATTGGTTTAGTTCGGGTTCGGTCCATCCACCTTCGGGACCGAGGGCGAGGAGGATGAATCGTCGCAAGAAATGACGTCTCGCAGCATGGTTGCGGTTTCGGTTTCTGAGAGGACGATGCGGGTGGAGGCGGTGAGCGTCGACGGCCTCTTTCAGCTTGATCGGCTCCGCGATTTCTGGCGGTGCCGCGCGGCGGGATTGTTCGGAGGCTTGCAGGGCGAGACGTTGCCAGCGCTCGCGGCGCTTGGGGGCGGCGGAGGCAAGGTGGGGCTCGGTGCGTTGTGCGATCACTGGGATGATGCGGGCCGCGCCCAGTTCCGTACATTTTTCGATGGCCCACTCCATGCGGTCGAATTTGAAGATGGAGAGGGCAAGCGTAATGTTGGCCGGATTTGCGGCGAGAATTTCTTCGCCGAGTTCGAATTCGACGCGGTCGTTGGTGATCGACGTGATGCGCGCCTGGCGGACAGCAGTCGGCGTCGTGATGTCGAACTCCTGACCGACGCGGGCGCGGAGGACGCGGGCCAGGTGGGCGGCGTGGTCTCCGGTCAGCGCGGCACGGTTCGCGGAGACTTCGTCGGCGATGAAGCGGCGTCGGGTCATCGCGAGTAGTTTAGCGGATTGTCATCGTGAGAACGCCTTTACGGACCGTCGATCGCGGACGCAGACACGGGGTCCCTCGACTTCGCTCGGGATGACAGAAAATAAAAAGTGCTTAGCCGAAGATGTCTTTTACTTTGCCTAGCAGGGTGCGGCGTTGGGGCTTGTTTTCGACGTGGGTGATGCCTTCGAGTTCCTGCATGAGTTCGCGCTGGCGCTTGGTAAGCTTTTGTGGCGTCTGCAAGCGAATTTCTACGAAGAGGTCACCCTTACCGTGGCTATTCAGCACGGGCACGCCTTTATTGCGTACGCGCAACGTGGTTCCCGATTGCGTGCCTTCAGGAATCTTCAGGGTGTGATTCCCTTCCAGCGTGGGGACGCTGATCTCTGCGCCGAGAGCGGCCTGAGTGAATGAGATCGGCATCACGCAATGCAGGTCGTTGCCCTCGCGCTCGAAGAACGAATGCTCTTTGACGTTGAGGACAACGTAGAGGTCTCCTGGAGGCCCGCCGAAAGGTCCGGCTTCACCGTAGCCCGAGAAGCGGATGCGGGTGCCGTCTTCGACACCTGCGGGAATCTTGGTTTCGACGACACGCTGGCGGAGAATTCGTCCCTCGCCTTTGCACTTGATACAGGGATCGGTGATGACGCTGCCGGTGCCCTGGCAGGTGGGGCAGGTGCGGGCGATGCTGAAGAAGCCTTGCTGATAGCGGACCTGGCCGCGTCCCGCACAGGAACGGCAGGTGGCGGGAGCTTTGCCGCTGGCGGCGCCGGAGCCGTGGCAATCTTCGCAGGTCTCGTGGCGGCGGACGTTGACTTTGGTTTCGGTGCCGAAGTATGCGTCTTCGAAATCAATGGTCAGATCTTCACGCAGGTCGGCGCCGCGCTGCGCGCGGGTGCGGCGACCACCCGAGGTGCGCCCACCGAACATCTCTCCGAAACCGAAGCCGAGGAAATCGTTGAGAATCTCGTTCAGATCGACGCCGGCAGCGGGATCGAATCCGCCCATACCCCCATTCACTCCGGCGTGACCGAAGCGGTCGTAGGCGGAGCGCTTATCGGCGTCGCAGAGCACGGCGTAAGCTTCGGTGCATTCCTTGAATTTTTCTTCCGCGTCCGGATTGTTGGGATTGCGGTCAGGATGGTACTGGAGCGCCAGCTTGCGGTAGGCGCTCTTGACCTCTTGCTCGGTCGCAGTGCGGGTGATACCCAGCACCTCGTAGTAGTCGCGTTTCACGTTAGCGGGAATAAGTTTGGTCCTTGGTCGTTCGTCGTTGGTCTTCGGTCAAAACCAATTCGTCGTTGGTCGTTCGTCGTTGGTCTTTGGCCAAATCAACAACGCATCATTCGTTTCTGGCACCGTTGCCAGGCGTCTTTGGGTTTTGGCCAACGACCAACGACGAACGACCAACGACGCCTACGAGTTTCTTGCCACTTTCACCATGGCTGGCCGGAGGAGGCGGTCTTTTATTTTGTACCCACGCTGCAACTCTTCCAGCACTTCATGATCTTTCGCTTTGTTCGTGTCAACCATCTCGATGGCTTCGTGGACATGCGGATCGAACTGCTGCCCTTTTGCCGGAACCGGTTGAAGTCCCAGCTTTGCCAGTGCGTCCTGCAACTGTTTATAGATGAGCTCAACGCCGCCGCGGAACTCGGATTTTTCTGGAGCGGATTGCAAAGCGCGCTCAAAGCTGTCGAGGACCGGGAGCAGCGGTTTGATGGCGTCGGCGACGGCGTATTCTCGGAAGTCCTGCTGTTCGCGGGCGGCGCGCTTGCGCGCGTTCTCGAATTCGGCCTGCAGGCGGGCCAGGCGGTCGACGAGATTGTCGCGCTCGGCTTTGAGCTTTTGCAGTTCCGAGTCGCGGCCTTCCGCTGGTTCGGCGCTACGGACAGGGATCTCCTCGGTATCGTCGGACGCGGGGAGTTCGTGTTCGGTGTCGAGTTGTTGGGGATCGAGTTCTGACTTTCCGTTAGTACGTGGCATAAGCGCTTTCTGCCGTCCGCTGAAGCGGACTAAATTTTTGTGTTCCTGTTTTCTCGGCACTCACGTGCCGGCCTAGTCTCTGCGCCCCTTCGGGGCTTGTCTTCGTTTCACATCCTGCCCACGGCTTGCGCCGTGGGCTGTAGTCTTTCGCCGCTTCGCGGCTTGGGTCCTTCTGTGTTCCCCTTGGTCTTCCCCACTTCTACTTCATCGTGGCCGGCGGGACGCCGGCGCTACTGGTCCGATTCGTTTAACAGTTTGTCGAAGAGGCGCGCAATATACGAGACCGCGTTCATGGTGTGCTGGTAATCCATGCGCGTGGGGCCGATGACCGCGAGCGAACCCATGACTTCCCCGCCGACACGGGCCGGGGCGCCGATGAGCACCAGGTTGCGCATGGACGGTAACGCCTGATCGAGTCCGATCACAACACGCACGGCTTCCTGCTTCACATCGAGATACGCGCTGAGCAATTCGACGACTTTCTGTTTCTCCTCCAGCGTTTTCAGCAATTCTTGTAGATGTTGTTTGTCTTGCTCGCCGGTCACGAGGTTGGCAGCGCCCTCGACGTAGACCGACTGTTTGGAATCATCAGCGGCAAGCGCGCCCTGGCGATAGAGCTGGTCGAGCGAACTCATCATGCGGTCGTACTCGCTGCGTTCCTGTTCGAGACGGCGACCGAGTTCGGTGCGCATGGACTCCATGGTCCATCCGCGGAAGTTGTCGTTGATGAATCGGGCGGCGGCATCGAGATCTCCTTGTGGAAGATCGAGCCGCAGCACGCGATCGCGGACAAGACCGGAGCGCGTGATCACGACCGCCAAAACTTTCTGATCGCCGAGCCGAGAGAAGTAGACGTGCTCGAGGGCGTTCTTCGGTCCGTCGATCGCGACCGCGACTCCCACGTTGCGCGAAATCAGCGACAGAACGTGCGAGGTGCGCTCCATAAACTCTTGCACGTCGGCAACTCCGTGAAGCGAGTCGGTAATGATGCTTTCGTCAGTGTGCGACAGGTGCGCGGTACCCGTGAGTTGCTCGACATAATAGCGATAAGCCTCGGGAGTGGGCACACGTCCGGCAGAAGTGTGCGGCTGCTCGAGCAGTCCGGCATCGGAAAGGTCGGCCATAACGTTGCGAATGGTGGCCGGGCTTAGTCCCTCACGGTTGGCACGGGCCAGGGTACGGGAGCCGACAGGTTCGCCGGTGGCGATGAACGTTTCAACGATGGCGGTCAGGATCTCGCGTTCCCGATCGCCAATAGATTGCTGTGGCGGCATGCTTTAACTGCTCGATTCCAGTTAACTACAGTAGATACAGGAGTTTAGACAGTATCAAGCTAAACTCCCCCAGCATTGATTCTAGGAAGCTCAACCCTCCCTGTCAAGGGTTAGCACTCTCAAGGGGAGAATGCTAATCGTTGACCGGAATTGGGATGTGCTTGTACTTTGGCGGGGATGACAAAACCGCATGTGGTGGTCGTAGGGGCCGGAGCTTTTGGTGGGTGGACGGCGCTCTATCTTCTGCGTGGAGGAGCGCGAGTGACTCTGGTGGATGCGTGGGGCCCGGGGAATTCGCGGGCGTCTTCGGGTGGGGAGACGCGGGTGATTCGGGGGACGTATGGTCCGGACCAGCCTTATACAAAGATGGCGGCGCGAGCGATGGAGTTGTGGAGCGAGCACGAGAAGAAATGGCGACGGCGGTTGATGCATCGCATTGGCGTGCTGTGGATGGCGGCGGAGGGAGATGATCAGTTTGAGCGGGGATCGATTGTGGAATTGCGGGAGGCGGGAATCCGATTTGAAGAACTTTCGCGTGCGGAGATGAAGAAGCGCTGGCCGCAGATTTACCTGGAGGATGTACCGTGGGGAATCTTTGAGCCGGATGGCGGGTTTCTGATGGCGCGCCTTTCCTGCCAGGCGGTTGTGGAAGGATTCGTCGCCGAGAGTGGCGAGTTTCGCCTGGCGGCGGTTGAAGGCGATCTGGAACATTCGAACTGGGACGCGTTGAATTTGTCAGATGGATCGAAGCTGTCGGCGGATGCGTATGTGTTCGCTTGTGGGCCGTGGCTGGGAAAAATATTCCCGCAGACGATTGGGGCGCGGGTGAAGGCGACGAAGCAGGATATGTTTTTCTTTGGCGCTCCGGCGGGAGATGACCGCTTTTCGGAATCGCGGTTGCCGGTGTGGGGGGATCATCGGGCACCGTTTATGTATGGAATTCCAGGAAATGATGGGCGCGGATTCAAGATCGCCGACGATACGCGGGGGCCGGAGTTTGATCCGACAACGGGTGAGCGAGTGGTAAATCTTGAGGGCTTGAAGACGGTTCGCGAGTACATGTCGTATCGCTTTCCCGCGATGAAGGACGCGCCGCTGGTGGAGACGCGGGTGTGTCAGTACGAGCAGAGTCCGGACGGAAACTTTATCGTGGAGCAACATCCTGCGGCAGAGAATGTGTGGATCGTGGGCGGCGGATCGGGACACGGATTCAAGCATGGGCCGGCGTTGGGGGAAATCGTGTCGGCGAAGGTTCTAAGTACAACGCTCTAAGCGAACGTTTTTGGATTTCTCACTCTGAGCAACCTTGCTCGCAGGATCGGAGTCGAAGCCTTATGCCTTCCGCGGTCACGCCGCCACCTCGCAACTCTAGTGTGGCCGGGAGTCCGCCAAGGAATCGGCGCAGACTCGTTTTGGGGCTCATCGTATTTGCGGCCTGCATTGTTGCGGCTGCGCTCGTGTGGAGTCGCTGGTGGCCCTTTGAGCGGGCGACTGTCATCGAGAATCTGCAAGAAGCGAGCGACAGCCAAGTACAAGCACGAGCTTTTCATCGCACCTACTTTCCCTCGCCCGGCTGCGTTCTGGATGGCGTCGTGTTCCTTCATGGGACGGGGACGCATCCACTCATCAGCATCGACCGCGTAACGGTTCAGGGAAGTTATTCGGGAATTCTGACCCGTCACATCAGCCGCATCACGGCCGAAGGGATGCGCGTGTTTATTCCTGCATTCGACACGGGACAGCCTTTTCACACGACGCGATCAACGCTCACGATCGGGGAAATCGTCACCCAGGGAGCCACCCTCGAGTTCGCCTCACGAAACCCTGGAGGGCATCCATTGCGCTTCGATATTCATCAGGCATTGTTCAGCAATGTGGGATGGAACAGCCCGCTGAGCTACCGGGTGAGCTTGCACAATCCGGACCCGCCGGGAGAGATTAGCGCCGAAGGAAAGTTCGGCGTGTGGGATCAAAGCGACCCTGCAAAAACGCCGGTATCGGGTAAGTACAAATTCGAGCACGCGGATCTGGGTGTCTATCACGGCATTGCGGGGATGCTTTCGTCCATAGGCGAGTTTGGCGGTAACCTCGGGCACATCGACATCTCGGGAACGACCGATACTCCGAATTTCGAAGTCACCATGGGAAAACATCCGGTGCAACTGATGACGGAATTCAGTGCCTACGTTGACGCGACTCATGGGGACACTTTTCTCAAACGGGTCGACGCTCACTTTCGAAAGACCCATGTTGTGGCCCAAGGCAGCGTCGCGAAATCGGCGAAGAACGATGGAAAGACGGCGCTGATAGACCTGAGTACGAGCAAAGGGCGCATTGAAGATATCCTGGGATTGTTCGTTAAAAGAGATCGTGCGCCGATGTCTGGAGCAGTTACATTGCGGGCAAGGGTTGAGATTCCTCCCGGGGATCAGCCGTTTCTGGAGAGAGTTATTTTGAAGGGGAATTTTGGTATCGGCGGAGGAGAATTTTCCGCTCCGGCGACTCAAGAAGGAGTAGACAAACTGAGCGCTGGTTCGCGGGGAGAGAAAGACTCTTCCGATCCTGAAACCGTGGTTACCGATCTTACGGGACAGGTGCTCCTTGAAAACGGAGTCGCACATTTTTCCGATTTATCGTTCGGAGTGCCGGGCGCCGCGGCGCGGATGCACGGAATTTATAACGTCATCAACCACAAGATCGATTTGCGCGGGCAGATGCAGGTCGATTCGAAGATCTCGAACACGACCAGCGGCGCGAAGGCATTCTTGTTGAAGATGATGGACCCATTCTTTAAGAAGCGAAAAAAAGGAGAGATTCTGCCGGTAAGAATCTCTGGGACGTATGAGAGTCCATCATTCGGTCTCGACCTCGGCGACAAGAAGGCGCAGGTAGCACCGCCCTCGCAGAGCAAGCCGTAGAACGCCGCGCGCTTCGCGGCTGGACGGGCCGGAACGCCGATTCTCCATCGACAATTGTTTTCGTCGGGCCAAGACGTAGCTGAGTTGCGTCTCTACGGACAGAGCGGCCGCACTATTGAATCTGGATGACGCTTTCCGGGGCGTTGGATTTCACTTCCGACACGCGGGCGATGACTTTGCCGGCGAAGTCGAACAGGGATTTCACCGCTGGAGAATTTGGGTCGTTGAGGATGGCCGGCGAGCCGTTGTCTCCGGCTTCGCGAATTTTTGGATCGAGTTGTACCTCTCCCAGATAGGCCACTCCGAATTGCTTGGCGGTTTTTTCAGCGCCGCCGCGGGAGAAGATGTCGGTCTGATGATTGCAGTTGGGACAGACAAAGTAGCTCATGTTCTCGACCATGCCAACGATATCTACCTTCATCTGGCGGAACATTTCGATAGCCTTGCGCGCGTCTTGCAGCGAGACGTCCGAAGGGGTTGAGACCACGATCGCGCCGGTAAGCGGAACCGTCTGAATTAACGAGAGAGCGACATCACCGGTACCGGGAGGCAGATCGATCACCAGGTAGTCGAGGTGTCCCCATTCAACCGAGCCCAGGAATTGCTTGATGATCGAATGCAGCATGGGACCGCGCCAGATCAGCGGCTTGTCTCCGGGATTGAGGAATCCGACCGAAATGACTTTGAGGCCATGGGCGTCGAGCGGTTCGATGCGGTTGTCGCCAACGACGCGGGGTTGATCGCTGACGCCCAGCATGAGCGGAACGTTAGGACCGTAGACGTCGGCGTCGAGCAGTCCGACTTTGTGACCCATCTTGGTGAGCGCGATGGCGAGATTCACCGAGAGCGTGGTCTTCCCTACTCCACCTTTGCCGGACCCGACGGCGATGATGGCATCGACGCCAGGGAGGGGTTGCGGGCCTTGGGGTTGCTGTCCGGGACGCGGGGGCATAGGGGAATTCACAGGGTCACCTTCCAGATGGTCGAAAATCGTTGGTCTAACCTTTCGATTATACGGGAAGTCACACAGGCGTGTGACGGGCGAGGTTCGTGCGGTTCGCTATTTTTTCGACCGGATTCCGCTGGAGATAATGAACACGCGCCCGGAATGGAAGCCGCGAACACCGCTCCATCCGGAAGTAATCAGGAAATCCGCGGTACCGTCGCCATCGATATCGCCCATGGTGACGGCGTCAAACCCGAACGTATCGCCGGGAGTTTTGCAGGTGAAGGTTTTTATGAGGCGACCATCTTTTCCTGAATACAAATAAGCGCGGCCGCCGCTCATGGCTGCGCCGGCGTACTGCCACGCGCCCACGATGAGATCCGCGTGCCCGTCGCCATCGACGTCGCCGGCAACCGAGGGGCTGGTTCCAAAGCCCTCGCCCGCGGTCTCTCCCGTTAGGGTCAGGAGTGGGTGACCGTCTTTTCCTGAATAAACATAGACGCGACCGGTCATGGGGCCGTTGGCTGAGTTCGACCAGTCAGACACGTAGACGTCCGGCGCACCGTCGCCGTCTACGTCGCCCGGCACGGCGAGAAACATCGCTCCAAAAGCAGCGCCGGTTTCATCGGAGTCGAGGACGAATTTTGGTTTTGTGGAAAGGCTCTCGTAAACATAGGCTCGCCCGGTTTGTTTGGAACCCGCGCTGGGCGCTCCCACGATGAGCAGAGTGTGATTCTTGTCGGCGAAACCGGCGACGGCACTGCCGAAGGCGTCTCCGGCGCGCTCGCCCGTGAGAGTCAGCAGGATGCTGCCATCTTTGCCGGAGTACACATAGGCGCGTCCGGCCTTATCACCTCCGGCGCTATTGTTGGGAGCGCCGACGATGACGTCGGCGAAGCCGTCGTGATTGACGTCACCAATACCGGAGGAATGGGCTCCGAAATTGTCGTTCGGAGTTTCGGCCTTCATGACCATCAGGATTTTGCCATCGCGGCCGGAATAGACCTTGGCGTAACCCCCGCCGGGTGCGCTAGCGATGACATCGGGAATGCCGTCACCATTCGTGTCTCCGGCTGCCTCGACTCCGGTACCCAACTGATCGCCGGGTGCGCCGTCGGCGGTCCACAGCAATTTTCCCGTTTTTGTGGAATAGACGTAGATGCGGCCAGCGTTCGCGCCGTGCGCGCCACTGGTGGGGGCGGAGGTCACGATGTCGGGGACTCCGTCGCCATCAACGTCGCCGATATTGCGAGCGATCCATCCGAACTGATCGTTGGCCGATTCGCCGTCCCATTCGCGAATGATTTTCACTGACTCGACGAAGGGGTTATCGAAGTCCGCGCGTACCGGACGCAAGGCTGCGAATCGTGGATCATCCTTGAAAGCGGACAGCTCGGGCGTGGCGTCGATCTGCGTCATGTCCATCTTGCGAGTGGCCTTGGCTTTCGCGAGCCAGGCGAATGCCTGATCCTTGTCTCCCTTGATGGCATAGACCACTCCCAGGTTGAAGAGAGGAGTGGGAACGGAGGGTTCGACGGCGAGGGCCCGCTGGTAGGCGGAGATGGCACGATCGGCGTCCTTGAGATTTTGATAGGCCAGGGCAAGGTTGCGCCAGGCGCGACCGTTCTGCGGCTCCTGGGCGGTGACAGCTTCGAGGATCTTCGCTGCGCCAGCATTATCTCCCGCACGAAGCCGGCCGATGCCGGCGGCCAGAGTGGGCTGAGGTTGGGTCTGAGAGAAGCCAAGAAGACTCGCCAGGATGATGATTGCGAAGAGAGATCGCAGGGTAGCAATCGACATGGTTCAGAGTTTTAGCCGATTGCGATGGATGCCGCTATCGAAATATTGCTCTCGGATCCTCGATGCGTGAGCGGAGTTCAGAGGGAGGCTGAGAAAATTCCCGATGGAAGGTGCTGGTGAAGTGGCTGTGGCTCGAAAACCCGGCTTCCAGGGCGATGTCGACCAAAGGCTTGCGAGGATCGCCTACGTCCTCAAGCGCGCGACGCAAGCGGAGGTTCTGGCGATAGTTGTGCAAAGTGGCTCCGGTCGCGCGATGGAAGAGGCGGCAAAGGTGGTACGCGGAAATGCGGACCTTAGTGGCGATGTCGCGCAGAGTCAAGCGCTGATCTAAGCGGGTGCTGAGAATGAGTTCAATATCACGGACAATGTCGATCTGTTTGCGGCCAATGGCGTGCGGGGGTCGCGAGGGCATGGCTCGATAAGCGGAATGGATGACCGCCTCCAGTAATCCCAGCACCGCTTCTTCGACCGCGAGTGTGTCTGCCGCACCGCCCTTTGCGACGCGCTCGAAGATGGTTCGCTGCAATAAGTAGATACTGGTTTCGGACCAGGCGCGGGTGAACCTGAACGGCATTTCGGGGCGATTGTCGACACGGGGATCGAAAGCGCGGACGACATCGCGAACAAGATCGCCCTCAACGCCGAACCAATCGCAGCGGTCGCCTTCGGGGCTGATCGCATGTCTCAGATAGGCTTGGCCCTCGTTGTAGAACGTGACGACGTTGGGATTGGCAACGAAAGCGGCTTCATGCTGGTGTTCAATCTGGACTGCGGTCCGCGGGAAGACGAAACAAAAATGGCGCGCCGCTCCGGAGTCTTGAAAGGATGGATGGCTGGGATGGGAACGAAATGCGCCCAGGCAGACGGAGCCGTGGTCGAAGACAATCTGGTCGAACTCGCAGACGTCGGGCGAACGCATTCCACATGCTATCGCCGTGTCGGCACCTTGGTTCAAGATAAATCGGCCAGAACAGCTGGAGACTGTTTGTTTACACCGCCAGATATCCGCCATCGACGGGAAATGCCGCGCCGGTGACCCAGGAGGATTCGTCGCTGGCGAGATAGACGGCGAGTCCGCCCACGTCTTCGGGCTTGCCGAGGCGTCCGATGGGATGGGCGGCCACGCGGTCGCGGCGGACGGCAGCAGGATCGGGGGCATTGTTGATGACAGCCGCGGTGAGGTCGGTTTCGATAAACGACGGGCAAATGGCATTGACGCGTATGTTTTCCGGCCCGTGGTCGAGAGCCATGCTCTTGGTGAGAAGAACGACAGCGCCTTTCGATGGAGCGTAGGCCGCGCGGTTGCGTGCTCCGTTGATGCCGAGGGTGGAGGCAATGTTGATGATGGATCCGCCTCCAACGGTGCGCATTGCGGGAAGTACGGCACGGGAGAAGAGCCAGAGGCCGCGGACATTGACGTTGAAGGTCTCATCCCATTGGGCTTCGGTGATCTGCTCGGCCGTGCCGATGTGCAGCACTCCGGCATTGTTCAGCAGAACATTCAAAGAGCCGAAGCGCGCGCTGGTTTCGCGGATGACATGATCGATGTCTGCGGTTTTGGTGACGTCGGTTTCGAGGATGAGCGCGGAGTTGCCGATGGCATGAGCGACTTCTTCGAGCGGGGAACGGCGGCGGCCGACTAACGTGACATTGGCCCCGGCTTGGGCGAGAGCGATGGCGCAGGCGCGTCCGATGCCGGTGCCGGCGCCGGTGATGATCGCGGTTTTGTTGGAGAGGCGTGGCATGGGTGCAGGTATTGTACGATGGCGAGTTTTCTGCCGCCGCTCCGCGGCTACGCGGGCGAGGGCGCCCACGCCACACAAGCAAATTTTTAGTACCCGTGGCCTTCGAGGCGAACTTTGCCGCGGAACATGCGGTAGACGAATACGAAGTAGCCCAAGGCTAGCACTACGCCAATAATCCACCAAGTGAGGCCGACGACGAGGCCGTGGTGTCCTGCCATCGAGTTGCTGATGGTGAGGTTATAGGAAGGGTCGGTGCTTGCCGGAAGAACGACTGGGTAAAGGGCGAAGACGGCTCCCACCAGCATTCCTACGATGTAAAGGCTTGATCCGACGAAGGCGAGTTTGTCGGCACCTTTGGGAGCGGTCCAGATCATGAGCGCGAGGCTGCCAAAGACGACGATGGGAATCAACATGCCGATCGGGTAGGCCTCGTAGTTGTTCATGACGTGAGGGCGGGCGAAATACGTCATCACCAGGCTGAAGCAGGTGAGGAAGAACTGCGCTGGCCACAGCACGACCGCCATTCCGCGAGCGCGCTTACTGAGATCGCCCTCGGTTTTGACGGAGACATAGAGCGCCCCGTGTACCGTGAGTGTCACCAGCGCGACGACTCCCGCCATGATGGTGTACCAGTCGAGAATTCCGGGATGGGGGCTAAGGCGGAAATTCGTCCAGAGCGGTTCGAAGAAATAGCCGTCCGGGCCAAGTGGCACACCGCGTATGACGTTGCCCAACGCGGCACCGTAAAAAATGATCAGGAGAATGCTGGCGAGGGAGAAGATCGCGTCGAACAAGCCCTGCCAGACGGAGTTATTGATGTGGGCGCGGAATTCGATGCCGATGGCACGCAGCATGAGCAGCCAGAGAACGATCATCAGGGGAAGATAGAAGCCGCTGAAGGCGGAGGCATAGAGCTGCGGGAAGGCGAAGTAGAGCGTGCCTCCGGCAGCGAGAAGCCAAACTTCGTTGCCGTCCCAGACGGGGCCGATGGAGCGAAGAACCATTTGCCGTTCTTCGCTGGTCCTGGCGATGATGAGATAAACGACCCCTGCGCCGAGGTCGAATCCGTCGAGCACGACGTACGCGGCCAGCATGACGGCGACGATCATGAACCAGAGTGTTCCCATAAGACCTCAGCGGCTAAAGCCGGTCAGCGTTATTGCTCTTGAGGTATGGCTGAAGCCATACCCTGATACGAATCTTCTGCTGATGCAACGACCTGATACGAGTCCCTGCCCCTCGCGAATCTTCTAGTGCGCTGCAGCTGGCTCGGCGATTGGTCCGCTTTCGATTTCGCGGTGTACCAGGAACACGAAGAGCAGGCCGAGCATCAGGTACATTCCCATGAATCCGAGCAGCGTGAACATTCCATTTCCGGCCGAGACGTTTTTCGAGTAGCCGTCAGCGGTCAGCATGAGACCGTAGACCAGCCAAGGCTGGCGTCCAAGTTCAGCGGTGAGCCATCCGGCGGTGTTCGCGATGTACGGGAGCGGAAAGCTGAGTAGCAAGACCCAGAGCATCCAGCGCGCGTCGAAAAGTTTTCCCGACCAGAGCAAGAAGACGGAGATCACCATCACGGCGATGAAGACGGTTCCGAGCCCTACCATGATGTGATAGCTGTAATAGAGCAGCGGAATGTTCTGGGGCCAGGAATCAGGGGTGAAGGCGTCGAGCCCCTGCACGTGCGCGTTCCAGGCGCGATAGGTGAGGAAGCTAAGCATTTTTGGGACAACGATAGGGTTGTCGATTTTTTTCTCTTCGACGTTGGGCTGACCGATGATGACGAGCGGTGCGCCGGGCTGACTGTCGAACAAGGCTTCCATGGCGGCGAGCGTGACCGGCTGATTGAGAGCGATCATGCGTCCCTGGCCATCGCCCGTGGGAAACAGTTGCAGGATGCTGAAGATGCACCCGGCGACAACGCCAACCTTGACGAAAATTTTGCTCTGCTCGACGAACTTGTGGCCGAGGAGGTAGAAAGCACCGACGGCCGCCATCACGAAGGCTCCGGTGATGGCCGCGCCGCTCATGTTGTGGGCGTATTGCCACCAGGCCCAGGGATTCAGGATGAGGTCCCAGAAGCTGGCGAGTTGAACGGAACCATCCGCGCCCTTTTCATAGCCGACAGGATGCTGCATCCAGGCATCGGTGGCGATGATGAAGAAGCCGGAGAGCCATGAACCGAGAAACACGGCGACGGCAGACCACCAGTGGGCTCTAGGGCTAAGACGCTTCTCACCGTAAAGAAACAATCCCAGGAAAGCGGACTCGAGGAAGAAGGCGAACATGCCTTCCATGGCGAGAGTCTGTCCGATCACGCCTCCGGCGAAGCGGGAGAACAAAGACCAGTTGGTGCCGAACTGGAATTCCATAGGGATTCCAGTGACGACCCCGATCACAAAATTGATGCCGAAGATGCGCGCCCAAAAGCGCGCGGCCTGGTTGTAAATCTCGTCGTTGCGGCGCAATGCAAGGGTTTTCAGGATCACGATGAGCGGGGCCAGGCCCATGGTGAGTTGGGGGAACAGATAGTGGAATGTGACCGTGAAAGCGAAATGCAGGCGATGAATCAGGAGTGCGCTATCCATAATTGCCCAAAGGGTGAACAGAAATTATCTCTGAGCGCGCTACCCCGCGATGTGATGCAGGTCACAGCACGGATTAGCGCAGGGCGTTGCGGCGGCGCTCGAGTTCGGCGCGGCGGATCTCGCGACGGCGTCCGGCGTCGTTGTAGCGGCGCTGTTGCTCTTCGCTTTCGGGTACGACGGCGGGGACCGGCAAGTGACGGCCTCCGGCATCGACGGCGACGAACGTAAGGTAGGCCGAACTGACGTGCTGGCAGTTATCCAAGAGGTAGTTCTCAACCCAGACCTTCACGCCGACTTCCATCGACGAATGAAACACGCGATTGACGGAGGAACGAAGGATGACAAGATCTCCCACATGCACCGGCACCCAGAAATCGAGGTGATCGATGGCGGCGGTGACCACGTAGTTGCGGGAGTGGCGATGGGCGGCCATGGCTCCGGCAAGGTCGATCCAGTGCATGAGGCGGCCTCCGAGGAGAGCGCCGAGGGGGTTGGCGTCGTTAGGGAGAACAATTTCGGCCATCTCCGATTGCGAATCGCGCACCGGACGAGGCATCTTGATATCTGCGGTCTCTGTCATGAGTGAGTGCTCGGATTAGGACCTGCGGGAGCAGGCTGGATTCGACGCAGTAAATACGATTCCATGTAACACTCGGCCATCTTTTGAACGCGTGAGTCGGCGTGAACTGAAGTCCAGCGATGACCTGCGAGTTCGTATTCCAGGATTCCGTGTTCGACGGGATGGTGAGCGGCTTCGCGCACAAACCATAGAGCGATGTACGATCCGCGGTCGCGAGCAATGGAGAAGCGGACCGCATCGCAGGAGCGCTCCTGAGGAAGGCGCGAGCAGCGCGAAGCGTATCCGAGATTGCAGCCATCGGCCAGTTCCTGATCGCTGAGCTCGGTGTTTTCGTGGCCGGGAGCGGAACACCGGCCGCGCCATCCCGCACCTAATGGCAGGCGCGAAGGATGGAGCCACAGACCGTCCTCCATTTTCTCGGTCGGGACGAAAAATGGACAAGCCACAGCAATCTCCTGAATCGGATGTGGGCCATTGTACTCAGGACCGGCGAGAGTCGCCACTGGAACGTAAGACGTATGAGATTGTAGATTGGAGGGCGGAGAATGGACGAAATATGGATCGATTAGCGATGTTGAATGAAATCCTGGAGCAGAATCCCAGCGACGCGTTTGCGCGTTATGGGTTGGCGATGGAGTACTCGAAGAGTGGGCAAGTCGAAGAGGCGATGGCGGAGTTTGGAAAGTTGCTGGCGACGCACCCAGACTACACGCCGGGATATTTCATGGCCGCACAAACGCTGGCGGCGGCGAACCGCATTGACGAAGCGAAGAACATGCTGGGAGACGGCATTGCGTCGGCGAAGCGGACTGGAAATACGCATGCTTTGTCGGAGATGGAAGGGATGTTGGGGGAGCTTGGGTAATTTTGATCGTTGAATGGAACTGGCTTCACCTTGGCCGGCGGGACGCCGGCGCTACTTTGGGGGATGCACCCTTCTTCCCATGCCCCATTCCACCAACGCTGGGAACAGTTGATAAAGCTTTACAACTGGGTGCATGGTCCAAGGGACGATGACTTCGCGTTTGTTTTTTAGATATCCCTGAAACGTGGCGCGGGCTACGCGCTCAGCCGAGATTCCGCGCACAGACTCTGGGCGCACCACCTTCACTTCCCTTCCTCGCACGGCATTGGCTCCGAAATCGGTGCGGACATAGCCCGGGCAGACGGTCATGACGTGGATGCCTAGCGGCATGAGCTCGATGCGGGCAGCTTTTCCGAAGGCATTCATCGCGAACTTAGTGGCACTGTAAACGGCGTGAAATGGCAAGGGAATGTGTCCTGCGACGCTGGAGATATTGATGATCACGCCAGAGCCTTGTTGCTTCATGATGGGGATAACGGCCTGCATGGAAGCAACGGTTCCAAAGAAATTGGTATCGAAGGTGTCTCGGCAGGCGGACATCTCGAGTTGTTCGACGGAGTCGAGTAGTCCATGGCCCGCGTTGTTGATCCAGACGTCGCAGCGATCGAAGTGATGCAGGGTCAAGCTGAGGACGCGGTCAATCTCTTCGCGATGGCGAACGTCGCAGGCGAGGGCAAGCGTGCGATCGGTATGGCCGATGCGGCCGCGGGCTGCTTCGGCGCGTCCGGAGTCGCGGGAGAGCACGACGAGGTTGGCGCCATGGTCGGCAAAGATTTTAGCGATGGCTTCGCCGATGCCCATAGAAGCGCCTGTAACCACGACGACTTTGCCGGAGAGATCTGCTGGGAGGCCCATGCGGAGCTTTTAGTCTTCCGGCAAAGGCAAGTCAAGGACGGCGTACAATCGAACGACGCGCCCGGCGGGCGCGACCCCTGAAGCGGAGGCTTTTGGTGAGCTCGCTGTTGCCCCTGTTCCCTCTCGACCTGGTTTTGCTTCCTGGAGTTCCCTTGCCTTTGCACATCTTTGAACCACGATACAAAGAAATGATCAGCGAATGCCTATCGCAAAAGCGGCCTTTCGGCGTAGTCCGGGCGAAGGAAGAGGAAGGAGTGGCGGAGATCGGGTGCACAGCCGACATCATCACGGTGACCAAGGAATATCCCGACGGGAAGATGGATATCGTTACGCAGGGCCGGGAACGCTTTGAGGTGATGGAGATCAATCAGGAGCGATCGTTTTTGCAGGCGGAGGTTCTTTACTTTCAGGACGACCCGGGTACGGCCTCGAGCGAGGAGATCGCCGAGGCATTGCGGCTGCACAACGAGATCCTGTTGCTGGCGGGTGCGGAGCCGGAACCGGCATCGGCGGGAGAAGATCCGCAGCTGTCGTTTCGTCTCGCGGGGACGCTTCCGCTCGATCTTGATTTCAAACAGACTCTGCTGGGGATGAAATCAGAAGCAGAACGACTGCGGGGGATCAGCTCTTATTTTGAGGCTTTGTTGCCGAACTTGCGACGAACGATGCACGTGCGGAAGAAGGCTGGCGGGAATGGGCACGCTAGTTAAGACTTTTTCACCACAGAGTCACAGAGACACAGAGAAAAGCTGAAGATGAAGATAGTGAAGGCCTCTAATGCCTGGCTCTTTCTGGTTTCCCCGTGTCTCCCGCTTTTTGCGGTTACTTCTCCTTCCTGATTTTCTTCATGGTTAAGCGTCACAACGGGTTGTGATGACGCCGGGGGTATAATCAGCGAAGTACGTGGTTTCCTCTGGGGGTTTTTTCGTCATGAGTTTCCCGCGGACGCTGGGCGAGTTACGCCACAGTCCCTTCTCTGAAGCACGTCTCCAGTCGCGGCATGTCAAAGATGAACTGCGCGACAACCTCGTCATCAAGATTCGCGAGGGTGGGCCGATTTTTCCCGGCATTGTTGGATATGACGACACGGTGGTGCCGCAGATTGTGAATGCGATCCTCTCGCGGCACAATTTCATCCTGCTGGGATTGAGGGGACAGGCAAAGAGCCGCATCCTGCGGGCGTTGACATCGTTGCTCGATGAAGCGACGCCTTATATCGCGGGCTGCGAAATTCATGACAATCCTTATGCGCCGATCTGCCGGCGCTGTCGCGACATGATCGAAGAGTGTGGAGACGCTACTTCCATCGCGTATTTAGGCGCGGAAGAGCGATACGTCGAGAAGCTGGCGACGCCAGATGTCACGATTGCTGACTTGATTGGCGACATTGATCCCATTAAGGCGGCGCGGGGCGGGCATGAACTCGCAAGCGAGATGACCGTTCACTACGGATTGCTGCCGCGGGCGAATCGCGGGATTTTCGCAATCAACGAATTGCCGGACCTCGCGGGAAAGATTCAAGTCGGCCTGTTCAACATCATGCAGGAAGGCGACGTGCAGATTAAGGGATACCCGATCCGGCTGCCGCTGGATGTGGCCATGGTGTTCAGCGCGAACCCCGAGGATTACACGGCGCGCGGCAAAATCATCACGCCGCTGAAAGATCGCATTGGCTCGGAGATTCGCACGCACTATCCGGCGTCGGTTGAGGAAGGCATTGAGATCACGGCGCAGGAAGCATGGATCAAGCGCGACGGATACCAGCTACATCTTCCGAAATATGTGCAGGAGGTGATTGAACGCATTGCGTTCTCTGCACGGGAAGACAAGAAAATCGACAAGCGGTCGGGTGTCAGCCAGCGGTTGCCGATTTCCTGCACTGAGAATGTGATTTCGAATGCCGAGCGGCGGGCGATTCAGAACGACGAGAAGACCGTAGTGCCGCGCATCAGTGACATTTTTGCCGCGATGCCGGCCATCACCGGAAAGCTCGAACTCGAATATGAGGGCGAGATGAAGGGCGCGGATCATGTGGGGCGCGAACTGATCCGGACGGCCATCGCCAAGACCTACGACGACTATTTCAATGGTGTGAACATGCAGCAGGTGGTGCAGTGGTTCGATCTGGGCGGCGAGATTCAACTCGCGGATTCCGCGGGCGCCGCCGAGGTACTCGAATCGCTACGCACAATCCAGGGCCTGATGGATAAGTTGAGTAAAGTCGGCGTGGGTCCGAAGGACGCGACCGAAATGCAGGTCTCAGCAGCTGAGTTCGTGCTTGAGGGCCTGCACGCGCACAAGCGAATTGGGCGGAATGAGGAGCGTGTGTTTCGCGCCGGAGAGAAGCCCCCGAAGCACAACGAGAAACAGCCGGTGGAACGGGAAGAGCCGTTTCGGGGGAGAAGACCTTACAACTAGGTCGCCGGTCACAGGTCGCCGGTCGCAGCAAATGAAGCGATCTGGCTGCGACCTGCGACCAGCAGCCAACGACCGATCTTATGAAACGCATTCGTTACAGCAAGTACGTGCCGGATCCCGCGGGCGAGATGAGCATGGAAGATTTGCTCGGCGCGCTGTCGGACTTTCTGCTGCAGAGCGGCTTTCAGAATTATCTCTACGACGATTTTGGGGACGGCGAGCAGACGCTGGACGACTTGCGGCGGGCGCTCGAACAGGCACTCCTTGACAGCGACCTGCTGGACGAGGAGATGCGGCAACAGCTGCAACAGATGCAGGCGGACGGGAAGCTGGAAGAACTGATCGAGCAACTGATCGAGCGGATGCAGCAGGAAGACTACATCAGCATTGATGATCCGCATGATCCGTCGAAGCGGTCAAGCGTGGGTGGGCAGGTCGGTGAGGCACAGAATCAGGCGAAGTTTGAGATCACCGACAAGAGCCTGGATTTTCTGGGATTCAAGACGTTGCGCGATCTGTTGGGGTCGCTGGGCAAGTCGAGTTTTGGCCGGCATGACACACGCGATTTGGCCACGGGAATTGAGACCAGCGGCGCATCGCGTCCTTATGAGTTCGGCGACACGTTGAATCTGGATATCACCGCGACACTTTCAAGCGCGATCAAGCGGGAGGGGCTGAGTCTCCCCTTGAACATGGAGTACTCCGATTTGCAGGTGCACCAGTGCGAGTACCAGTCGTCGTGTGCGACGGTACTAATGCTCGACTGCTCGCATTCGATGATTCTCTACGGCGAGGACCGGTTTACTCCGGCGAAGAAAGTAGCGATGGCGCTGTCGCATTTGATTCGCACGCAGTATCCGGGGGATTCGTTGTCGTTGATTTTGTTTCACGACTCGGCGGAGGAAGTCCCGTTGTCACAACTGGCGCGAGTGAAGGTCGGGCCTTACTACACAAATACTCGCGAGGGGTTACGGCTGGCGCAGCGGATTTTGCAGCGGCAGCGTAAGGACATGAAGCAGATTGTCATGATTACTGACGGCAAGCCTTCGGCGCTGACGCTCGAAGATGGGCGAATTTATAAGAATGCGTTTGGGCTGGATCCGCTGGTGGTGAGTCAGACCTTAGAAGAAGTTTCGAAGTGCAAGCGGGCCGGAGTATTGATCAATACGTTCATGCTGGCGTCGGATTATGGTCTGGTGCAGTTTGTGCAGAAGGTGACGGAGATGTGCCGTGGGAAGGCTTACTTCACAACGCCTTACACGCTCGGGCAGTATTTGTTGATGGATTATATGTCGCGGAAGACGAAGACGATTCATTAGGAAGCGGGCTCTAGGCTCTCGGCTTTAGGCCCTTGGCAAACCTCAGGCGCTAAAGCGCGAACACTTTTCGACCTTTACGGCACGACTGAAGTCGTGCCCTTCCCAAGACCTTTATGGTCGCATCAATCCTTCGAGACTTCCTGGATGGCGCGGTAGGCCTGGTCGATGGCGGAGTCGGTGTAGGCATAGGCTCCGGCGTCGGCATTGGCGATGGCAATTCGTCCGTACGGTTTGCGGGCGACCTCGCATGGCGTTTCGCCGCCTTCCAGCCAGAACTTATCCCACAGCGAGTTGTATTCGTAGGCGTATCCGTGCGGCCAGCGATTGACCGTGATGGCGGTGATATCGCGAGCGGGATCGAATCCGCCCGGGCCTAGGGTGCGCTCCATCTGATCGCGGATATTGCGCTCCATGGTTTCGAAAGTCGTCGTGAAGAGTTCCATGCGGCCGAGACGGTGCTGTTCGCGGGCGGGGCGTCCGGGCTTGCACGGAGTTTTCATCATGTGGACGACGATGGGGTCACCGGGTTTTTGGGAGCACTCGTACTCGCCGATGCTGACTGGAAGATCGAGATTGAAGCGTGAGTGGTATCCGCCGGGCGCGTAGACGGAACTTGCTCCCAGTTTCTGAAATGACTTCCAATTGCGAATGGCGACGTTGGTGTAGAGCAGCGGAACTTTGGCGGCTGAGGCGAGCGCATCCTTCTGTTTGTCGGGAAGTTCATCGCAGATGTACGGGATGACAACGTGCCAGCAGGCCAGGACGCAGCGGGCACCGCGAACCGTGTAGACCTTTCCTCCCGTCGCGTAAGTGACTTCGACCTCCTCGGCGGTGGTGGGGTCTCCCATATGTTTCACGCGAACGGCGGTGCTGTTCAGGCGAATGCGGACCGGCGACGAGTTGCGATCGAGTTTCGAGTAGTCGGCACGAGCCGTGACAATGTCAGCAGCAGAACTGCCGGGGATCGCTGAGGGAATGAGTTTACGAACCAGCATGCGCGCTATGGAGGCGTTTCCATCGGGAAAATGGAAGAAGTACTTCTCGGCTTCCTCGTTGGGAATCGCGTCACGATTCATGCCTGGTCCGGGCTTTGGGTCGAGGTTCATTCCCTCGAAGCCGGGATAGTTCAGGCCCCAGGCATCCTGGGCGGCGATGGCATCGATGCCCAATCCGAACAGCGGCTGGGGATCGACTTGCAGAACGCGGATGACTTCCTCGTTCACTCCCACGAGATCGGTCAGGAACTTTGCGTAGCTCATGCGCGCGAGTTTGGCTTTCTTTTCGTCGGAGCTTAAGCCAGGCAAATAGTCCTTGGATTCGTGGAAGAGGCGCTCGTAATCTTTTTTGCCTTGATCGGAAAGTGGCGCGTCGGCAAGAAACTGCTTCCACAGCTTGGAATCAGGATTCGACGCGTCGCCGGTTTTGATACCGCCGAGCGGCGCGGGATTAATCAGCAGTTTGTCGGCGCCGAAAGTTTCTTTGTCGAAGAAGATGTTGGGAACGAGTCCCATGGAGCGGTAGAGATCTTTGGAAACGTATTTGGGGTAAGACGCGACATCGATTCCAAGCTCGTTGATCACCGACTGCGCGACTGGGCTGTAGGGCGCGGGGCTTTCGATCGAAAAGGTACCTCCGTAGCCGAGAAGGAAGCGTCCGTTGCGGAATTCGTTGCGCTTGGCGTGTCCGCCGAAGTCGTCGTGGTTCTCGATGATCAGGATGCGGGCATTGGGCCCGGCGACCTTTCTGAAGAAGTAAGCGGCGGAGAGGCCGCTGATACCGCCTCCAACAATGACCAGGTCATAAGTTTCTTTGGTGTCGACGGGCTTCCCGGCGGTGTCCCAAAAGTTGCCGTCGCGCACGCTGTGCATGGTTTCGAACGAACCGACGTGGCTGCCGCGAAGGCCGGTGCGGGCGGGCGGGTAGTCGTCTTCTTTGTCGTGGGCGAAAAGCGGGGAGGGCAGGATTGCGGCTCCGACAGTAAGCGCGACTCCATTGAGGAAGTCACGGCGGGTGATGTCACGGCGCATGCCGAGTTCTTTGTCGCGCGGATCGCGCACGCAGGCCCTCCCTTCGGCTGAGAACAGCCGGGTGGTTTGTTACGGAGCGGACTTTTACAACTTAGGAATTTCCCGAACCCTCGGACTTTTTCACCGCGAGTTCTGCGCCCTGGAATCCGATTTTGCTGTGGGTGCCGTCGCAGAAAGGCTTGTTAATGGAACCGCCGCAGCGGCAGAGGGAGAAGGCGGGCTTGCCGGTGAGGTCGTACTGGTTGCCGTTGACGTCCACCAACTCGATGGAACCTTCGGGAGCTTCGACGCGATAAGGCCCGTTGGGTCGAATCGTAATTTTCACATTTGCCATGGAGTAAAGATATCAGTTTCGGAGGGGATGGTTCCAGCGGCCAGCTTTCAGTAGAAGCCAATCACGCAGCGGCGGACACGGTAGATAAGAGGCTGCCGTAGAGATCGAGGTAGTCGTCGATCATGCGCTTGGCGGTGAAGCGTTCGCGGGCGCGCTGGTAGGCGCGGTTGGCGTAAGTGCGGCAGAGATCGCGATCTTCGCTCATGCGGCGGATCAGCGAGGCGAGACTGGTGGCGTCGTTGGCTTCGAAGTAGAGAGCGGCGTCTCCCCATATTTCGCGGAACGTCGGGATGTCGTTGGCGATGATGGCGCAGCGTGAGAGTGCGGCTTCGAGAGCGGCCATCCCAAATGGTTCGTAGCGCGACGTAGCAGCATAGATGGCGGCGCGGCTGTAGAGTGCGCGCAGTTGCGCTTCGGTCTGCGGTCCTTTGAGAGCGACGCATACTTGCTCGGTAGCGAGTTTCACATCCGCTCGAATGGGAATTTTCATGCTCGCTACTGGAGCCTCGGCGCCCACGATGCAAACCGACAGAGGGTGCGTGTGTTGCGTCAGCAGATTGACTTGCTTGCCAGCGTCGTAGAGACGTCCTACCGCGAGCACGGAGTCATCTTTGCTGGTGTAAGGATTGAAGAAGATGGGATTGCGGCCGTTGTAGATGACCGCGTCGCGCTTGGGCCAGGCATAGCAAGTGCGAACCGTGTCGAGCATCCAGCGGGTGGGAGCGACGACGGCGCTGGCCTTGGCTAGTCCGCGGCTCACCACTTCGCGATACCAGCGCAGCCACTGCGAAGGCTTGGGTTCGTGACCGTGGACAGCGTTCCACCAGCTGATCATGTCCCCGTGCGCCACCACGATGCGAGGCACGTTCACCGGCAAATTGCCGTAACAGAGTTGATTCAGGTGCAGCACGTCCGGCTTCAACTCGGCAACCAAGTTCACGAGGTAAGAGGAAGACTCCTCAAGATCGAACTGGCCTTCCTGCATCCAATCGAGTCGGAAGGCAGTGGGACGGTAATCGAGGCCGTGAAGGCTTTCCATCCAAGACGTTTGTTGGGGAAGGGGGATTTCGCCAAGGCTGACGAGAGTGACGCGGATGCCGCGGGTAACGAGTCCTGTGACGAGTTCGCGGGTGTAAGTCCACACACCGCTCATTGTGTCCGCAGTCACAAGGACATGCATTGAATCGCCCCGGGGTCGAAGGAAGAGACGGACAGTTACGGCCATCCGACGCTTGCTGCCCGGCTATTCTAGTGTGGATTGATGAGTTTTGAAACAATTCTTTGGGAAGGGCGGGGTGCAAGAAATTGCATAGGCAGCGATAGCCGTCGGCTGGAGGTGACTCATTTCGAGGGTTCAGTCGTCCCTACGGGACTCGGTTGTTGCATCATTTTCACCCGGCGTTGAAACGCCGGGCTATTGGCAAGTGTCCCTACGGGACGGGAACTTATGAGCTCGGGCGGTGGTACGGCCTCCCACCTTTGCCGCAAAGGCCCGGCAAATATGGGGCCGCGGTTACTGAACCATGCCGATTTTGGTGCGCATTTCGCGGGCCAGGTCGTAGACCGTGCGCAGCTTAGTCTCTGCGGTCTGGGGAAGATTGGGGACCCCCAGCGCCATTTCACAAGAAAGCAGCAACGCGGTGACGGTGCCCTTGAGTTCGCTGCGCAGGACTTGTTCAGCCTCGCGGCGAGCAACCATGGCCTCGCGCTTGCGCCGGTTGAGGGCGGCACGCAATTCGCGAACCACGCGTTCGATGCCGCTGATCGCAAAGTTGATGTGCAATGCGACCGCGGTGCCCAGGTGCTGCATCACCAATTCGGATTCGTCGGGTTCCGCTTCCACGAGAAATTGATCGATCACCACCGCAGAGTATTCGGTGCTGCGGAGTTGTGCTCCCGCCTGTTGCAGGCCGGAGGCGATTTGCACGTTCTCGGCCGTAGCCTGTTGAATCGCTTGCGCGCATTCCTGCACTCGCGCGGAAGATGTAATCAGTAGAATCATGGTCTACCCAGTTGCACATCTCTGACCATAAACGCACGCGTTGAAAATGCACCACTTAATTTCGCACTTTCTGGCGCGAGTTCCACAGTGGGAGCCCAAAACGAGAATCGGCGTTTATTCCTGGGACGCATACTCCTTCAGCTTGCGATAGAGCGTTGTCTTCCCGATGCCGAGCAGACGGGCGGCCATTAACTTATCCCCGTTGAGCTGGGTGATGGCGTTGAGAATGGTCTGCTTTTCTACTTCAATCATGGGGATGATCTTTGGTGCGCCGCTGGGGGCGGTCGACGACGTTCCCGGCGCGCTATGAATGTCAGTAGGCAGATCGCGAACGTTGATCATAGGACCCGTGGTGAAGGCGCAGGCCCGCTCGAGACAATTCTCGAGCTCGCGCACGTTCCCCGGCCAATCGTAGGCCAACAGGACCTTCAATGCTTCATCAGCTAAAGTGCGACGCTGCCCAGAGGTGCGCTCCTGGCGTTCGAGGAAGTGTGCGGTGAGCAGAGGGATGTCTTGACGGCGCTCGCGCAGCGGCGGGATGCGCAGGCTCAGCACATTCAGCCGGAAATAGAGATCGCGACGGAAGGTTCCCTGAGCCACGGCTTGTTCGAGGTCACGGTTGGTCGCAGCCAGAATTCGCACGTTGATGGGAATCTGCTTAGTGCTGCCAACAGGACGTATCTCTTTTTCCTGAATGGCGCGCAGCAATTTGGCTTGCAGGTCGATGGGAAGTTCTCCTACTTCGTCGAGGAATACGGTCCCTCCTTCGGCGATCGCCAGCAAACCTTCTTTCGATTGCACCGCCCCGGTGAACGCGCCTTTCACGTATCCGAACAGTTCGCTCTCGATAAGGGTGGGCACCAGCGATCCACAGTCGACCGGAATGAAAGGCTTATCGCGATAAGGGCCGGAGAAATGGATGGAGCGGGCAACGAGTTCCTTGCCGGTGCCGCTTTCGCCAAGAATGAGTACCGGATGGCTGCTATGGGCGGCCTTGGCGATGATGCGATAGAGCTTCTCCATATCAGGCGCGCGGCCGATGATGCTGCCGAATCCCTGCTTGGATTTGATCTTCTCCCGCAACATGCGGTTCTCGGTCTTGAGTTTCAAATGACTGGAGACGCGGTCGAGCAGGAGTTTGAGTTCGTCCATGCTGAAGGGCTTGGTGACGAAGTCATAGGCTCCATTCTTCATGGCTTGTACCGCGGACTGGACTGTCGCATAACCCGTGACCACGATCACGATGGCATCAGGCCGCCGAGCCTTGATTTGCCGCAGAGCTTCGAGGCCGCCGGCACCGGGGAGCTTCAGATCCAGCAGAACCACGTCGATGCCCTGGGTGTCGAGCAAGCGATAGGCGTGCTCGGCGGAATCGGCGACGGAGGTGCTGAAGCCGAGAGACTGCGCCACCTCCCTGCAGGCATCGCGGATCGCGCGCTCATCATCGACAACCAGGAGGTTCAGAAAATTCGCCCCTTCGATCTGGGGTTGGTAAGACGTAGTGGCTTCGGCGGTGGTCATGGTTTTCCTCTCTTTACAGTGGAAGCTGGAGGTTGATTGAGGGTTTCGCGAACTTTCTGAAGCAAAGCAGTGCTGCTGAAAGGCTTGTGGAACAAAACCACATCTTCCCGATCTTCTGCAGGGGCTGAGTGGACGTAACCCGACATGTAAAGCACACGGAGGTTGGGACGGCGCCTGCGAAGTTTCTGAGCGACCTGGTGGCCGCTCATCCCGGGCATCGTGAGATCGACCAGCAGCAGGTCGATGGTCTGCGAATGTCCCTGGCACAGTTGCAGAGCCTGCGCCCCGCTGGATGCTTCCAGGACGGTGTAGCCGGAGTCCTCGAGAACTCGCAGCGCGGAGCGGCGGACCACCCGGTTGTCTTCGACCAACAAAAGAGTCGCCCTGGGATGCGCGGCATCGAGGCGCTCGGCGGGGTCTTGGATTCTCCGTTCGTCAGAGACCCGCGGCAGTCGCACGATGACGCTTGTGCCAACGCCCGTTTCGCTTTCAATCGCGATCGACCCACCGCAGAGATCAACTATGCCCTTCACGGTGGCGAGTCCTAACCCGTTCCCCTGGCCCGGAGCTTTGGTGGTGAAGAATGGCTCGAACAAGCGGGCACGAACTTCGTGGCTGATGCCGCAACCGTTGTCGCTGACGATGAGTTCGACCATGTCTCCAGAACCATTCGAAGGCGCGCAGCGGGTTTCAATGTGAATCGTTCCCCCGTCGGGTAAGGCGTCACGGGCATTGAGAGCAAGGTTCAGAACGATCTGCTGCACCTGAGCGGGATCCATTTTGACCAGCCAGAGATCGGGCACGAGCACCGCGGTGAGCCGGATATTTTCGCTGATCAGCCGGCGAAGCAGGTTGCGCATTCCGCTGACGACTTCGTTCAGTGAGAGTACTTGCGGTTCCGACGGCTGCTGTCGCGCCACAGAGAGGAGTTGTTGCACCAGGGCCGCTCCCTGGCGGGCGGCGAGGTTGATCTCGTGGGCATGTTGGCGCAGACGGCTCCGCGGCTCGAGCCCGTCATGAATCAAATCGCAGTAAAGCATGATGCCGGTGAGCAGGTTGTTGAAGTCGTGAGCGACTCCACCGACGAGACGCCCGATGACTTCCATTTTCTGCGCTTCCCGCAATTGCTGTTCGGTGCGCTTGCGCTCGGTGATGTCCTCAACCATGCCGATGACCGACTCGGGGTGGCCATCAGCGCCGAGTACGAGAGAGACGGTCAGACGTACCCATCCGCTGGTGTCATGGTTTCCCCGGTAGCGGAGCTCGATCTGGTAATCGCTCCGCTTGCCTGCAACCATCTCTTCGAAGAGCGCGGAGTCGGTGGCGAAGTCGTCGGGATGAGTGAACTCACGAAAGTGCATGCCGCGGAGTTCTTCGCGGTCGTAACCAAGCATTCGTTGCAAGGCTGGGTTGCTATCGAGCACCCGTCCGTCGAGGGAACATTGCAGAATGCCGATGGCCGCGGCGTCGAAGATGGCGCGATAGCGCTTGTCCTCGTGCGCTTCGGCCAGACCGTTTCCCGGAACTGTGGCGACCGCACTCATGGTTCCTGCTCTACCCACAACTCGCTGCGGGAACCGTTCACGGGGGAAGCAGACGGATCCATGTAATTCGTAGCGCTCTAAGGAAGGTGACGGCACCGCATTCCAAGACGGGAAGGCTGGGAATGCGACCTGAGATGCACGCTCCCTATTTGGGAAGTGTAGGGCTGTCCCATTCTGGAATTAAGTACAGCCGTCACAGGCAAATGTGATGGAGAAGACGACTAGGGTTGGCCGGGAACAGTCTCTTTGAGCCGGAAGGTCAAGCGGTGGCTGGGAGGGAACTGGATGTCCTGTGCGCCGGGATTGGGCGGACCGCTCTCTGGCGAACTGGGAAGCACCTCCTGCGTCCCTCCCTTGGCGAAGACGCTTGAGGTCAGGATTGGCTGAGATTTTCCGTTCAGCGCGATGGCGGACAAGGTGAGGCGCATGTATCCGGAGGTCTGGTCGCCGTCGGAAGGCTTCGCGGCGACCACGCGTCCCGTGACCATGGTCCCGCGGCGGGCAACGACCTTACTGCGAACGACGATAGGCTCATCGAGAACAGCTTCGAATGCTTCTCCGTCGCGCGCTGTGGCGCTGGAGAGCGGCGTCTGCAAGCGCACCATGATCGGAGTACCGGCGGGCATCTCGACGACAGAGGATGTGGGAGGAAGTCCTTTGCGATTGGGAGCACGCTCGAAGGGGAGCTGCTGACCGTCGGGACTGGAATCGTCTATTGTCTCGACGGCGGGCTGCCTGGAGCAGGCAGTCATGCCCAGCGAGAGAACGACGGCAAGCGCTATGGTTTTCCATGAGACCATCTCAGGATTCCTCCGCTGCCTGCGTGACAAGTACAGGCACGAAGCGTGCCAATACCCAAAGAATTCAAAGGGAAAGAGTTAGGCGTGGGCGGCGACGGCGTGGGCGTGTAGTTTTTTCCGGCACGGATCGCAGTCGCTGATGATAGGTCTTGCGGATACACAACTACGTGCAGAGGATCCCAGCCTAGTTTGGTTTTTCGGCCGTTTGCGTCGGCGGCGGTTCGAGCAAGCTGTCAAATGCGCGAAGTGTTCCATGTGGAACATGTTGTCATGGCGATTAGGCCTATACGATAATGTCATGACAGCTAACGCGAAGAAACATCAGGTAGTTTCGGAGGCGAGACGGGTGGGATGTTCAGCACCCAACTCAGTCAATCCGCCGGTTTGCCGACCTTCCACGAACCTGATTGGCTCCCGATCAAAAGAGCGGCGAGTGACATTCGGATTCGCGAGAACATGATTAGCCGAGCTTGTGTCGAACGCTCTCAAGGATTTCGTCCGACAGTCGCCGATCTTGGACGGCGCGAGCCAGTACAACGCCACCCAGCATCGCCGCTGTCCAAAAGATGGCTTCGCTCCGGTCTGCGCCCTTAGCGGAGACAAGGTTCTCGAGCCCCTGCTCGAACGCGGTTTTGAGTTCAGGAGTCGAGCGAGCCACTTCCTGGGCCAGCGCGGCCATGGTGCAGCCGTCGCCTGGATTATCCCGGTGCCGAGGGCTCAGATACGCATCGGTAAACGATCCTTTGCCCTTCTTCTTTTTGCTACGCTGCAGCCGACCTAGCGAAACCCTTTGGCCATACGCAACGGCAGCTGCCTGCAGTTCCTGCTTCGAACCGAAATGAGCATAGAAGGCACCATGCGTCAGGCCGGCGGCCTTCATCACATCGCCTACGCTGACATTGTCAAATCCCCGTTCACGGAACAGGCGGGAAGCCTCCTTCACAATCCGTTCATGTTTTGCGGCGGTCTCTTCGACGGGATAGCGCATACTTTTTCTGCATCCTCCATCTATGATGGTCATCATATCACATGTATGACGCCCATCATATTTGATGCCGGTCATACAAAAAGGAAGCTGAGGAGGAAAAATGAAAATTAAGGAGAAAGAAATGGAAATCTCACAAACCCACCGAGCTGCTTTGATCGCGACTCACAACATCAATTCCGCTCCCCATGCGCCAAGGCCGCCGCTCCGAGGCCTGATGCAACGTCTCGGGTTAGTTCTTCTTGCGTGTACGCTCGTCATCGGTGTGACCGGTTCTGCGAGCGCCGGCGAGGCTCAAGACGAAGCGGCCGTTCGCGCGCTCGGAGATAGTTTCGCTAAGGCTTTCGTTCAGAAGAATGCAGAACTTCGAGCATCCCTATTCGCCCAAGATGGAACGTTCGTGACGTCGCAGGGTGATTTTCTGCAAGGGCGGGTCGCAATGGTGAACGACTTCGGTCCCGAGGCGCAACAAGCCGTCAACGGCAACACGCAAGCGGCGTTCTCCAACTATCGGATTCGCTTCATCAACCGCGATGTCGCGGTCGCTGACGCGCTCCTTACCGTGCACAATGTCAACGGTCCGGGTGGGAGGGTCATTCCCGTGATCCCGATCAACTTTTTCTACGTGGCTGTCCGCCACGGGGGTCAGTGGTTGATCGATGATGGGCGCGCGCATTTCGCACCCGCGCCGCCTAATGGCATGACCGATCATGGGATGGCCGCTCACAACTAACGTGGAGAATACTTGTGCCACATTCCACGCAGTTCGATAGCCCACCGCTTCCAGCATTCTCGTGGCCGGCTCGACGCCCCGGCTACATAAAAAAAGACGCGCCTTGCGGCGCGTCTTCTTCTTTTGTGGTTTGGTGAAAGTTAGTTCGAGCTTCCGGTAGCGGATGCGCTCTCGGAACCATCGCCCGGTTGGACGATGACGCCGTCGAACGGAGTCGCTGCCATGAAGTGTCCCTGAACTACGCTGACGCTGCGCAGCGGGTAGCCGGAGTCAGGACCACGGCTCCAGCTGCGGCCGCCATCCTGGCTTGCGAAGACCACGCCCGTTGCCATGCTGGTAGCCAGCAGACGCTTGCCTTTGCTGTCATACGAGATGGAGCTGACGTTCTTATCCGGCAACCCGTTCATCATATGTTCCCAGGTCGCGCCGGAGTCGGAACTGCGGAATGCTCCTTCACGCGAGGCCATCAACATCTGCCCGTCGGGCGTGATGGTCACGGTGCGAATCGCGGTCAACCAGTTCGGCAAAGCCGCCTGTTGCCAGGCGCCGCCCCCGTCGTTGGAGAAGATGACATTCGTACGGGTCGCGGCGGCTACCAGTTCGCCGTTCGCTCCCACGGAGACGAAGTCGTTCTTGCCCATCACCGGACCACCGGTCCAGCTCTTGCCATCGTTGGTGCTGGTGAACAATCCCGCGGAAGTCGCTGCAATCCAGCGCTTCGAGGAAACGTCCACGTAATTGACTTTGGCTTCAAGCACCGAGCGCTTCGCCGTCTTGCTGGCGACGGAAACCTTCTTGGTTCCCTTCTTCGCGGTGCTGTAAGAGACTGTCTCGTTCACGATGTTGTTGATCGGACGCCACTCGCTGGCATTGTGGTCGAGCATGAACATGCCGCGATTGGTGCCCGCGATCAGCGCGCCATTGCTGGCCTGCTGCAGAGTGAAGACATCGCGGCCGCCAAGGCCGTTCGCCTTCTGCATCCAGTGCTGCCCGCCATCGTGGGAGAAGAACACGCCGCCCTGCTCCTTGTCGTTCACTACGCCGACGTAGATGGTACCGGCATCGTGATTGTCGGCAAGGATGGAGGAAACGTAACGGTGGGTGTAGCCGTGGTTCGAAGCGGTGAACGTCTGCGCTCCATCATCGCTGGCCATAACGCCGCTGCGATCGGTGGCAAGCAGAACGCGCGAAGAGTTGCGCGGATCAATCATGACGTCGTTCACGACGACTTCAGGATTGCTGACGCGCTTCCAGGTCGTGCCTTCGTCCATCGTCTTCCAAAGACCTTCCGTGGTTCCAGCGTAAACGATCTTCGGATTGCTGGGATCCATCTTCAGCACGCGCGTGCGGCGAGCGGAGAACGGAATGCCCTGAATTTTCTTGAACAGGTCGCCGGCAGTTTCGCTCTTATAGATACCAGAGCAAGCGCTGGCGAAAACGATCGAAGGATTGGTGGAATCGACGATGACCGAGAACACGTCGGAGTCATCGATCATGCCTTTGTTGATGTGTTGCCAGCTCGCGCCACCGTCGGAGGTCTTCCACGCGAGGTGCCAGGTACCGGCGTAAACCGTGTTGGGATTTTTGGGATCGACAGCGATCGATTCGATATTCTTGATCTCGGTCGAACTGGAGGAGATGCGGCTCCAGCTGTTGCCACCGTCGTTGCTGCGGTAGACGCCGTCAAGCGCGCCGGCCACCAGGACGCTGGAATCGGAAGCGGCAATCGCCATGGCGCGGATCGATTTGCCATGCATGCCAGAGAGAGCTTCCCAGTTCTTACCACCATCGCGGGAGCGGAACATATCGCCCGCCTGCTGGTTCTCTACGCTCCAGGCCGCAACATAGATCTTGTTAGGATTCTGAGGATCGAGGGCGATGTGGTCGAGGACGTAGTCGTCGCCACTGCCGAGGTGCGCGAAGTGCGCCCAGGTGTGACCGCCATCGTTGGAAACGAACATGGTTCCTGTATTGGTGCCCAGGAAGATATGGTCAGGATTGTGAGGATCGTAAGCCAGGCTGCGAACATCGCCGCCATCCGGCCCCAACACAGCCCACTGACCAGCCCAAACGGTCGTGACGCAAAACAGCGCGACGGCCATTAGAATCAGAGATTTACGAGTAATCACTCGCGTTGCTCCCGAAATCATAGGTGACATTGCCCCTCTGCGAACGGAGATTCGCTTCTCGGGTCAGGTTGACAGCGTAACACGTGTCCATCAAGTTACCGAAGGGAAGGCAAAAAAAGGCCGGTCGAGTATGTCTCGACCGGCCTTTAGGTTTCCAAGCGTTTCGAGCTACATCGCCTTTTTGGCGGCCTTCTTCTTGGCCACCGGTTTGGGATGGTCAGGGATGGGCTGCACTGCGTTCTCGTCGACCGGGGTCGTGCCTTCTCCAGAGAAGGTCGCGCCCGCCGGTACGATCCAGAAATCAGCGGTCTTAGTGCCGCCGGTTCCGGTACGGGTCTCGATGCGGCTGGCATCAATTCCCTGCTTAGCTTCGCCACCCGAGAGATACGCCTTGGCATCGACAGCGCGTTCGGCCGCGAGGTTCTTGCGTTTCTCAGACGGATCCGAGTTGCCCACGATGACCAGCTTGGCGTCGGCGTCGTGCTGCAAGCGCTGGGCTACGTCATCGAGCACAGCTTTGCAGGTGTTGTCGACACGCCACGGCTTCTTGGGATTCGGATAATCGCACGAGCTCAGCTTGCTGGCTTGCGGCGGAGGCGGCGGAGGATTCTCCACGTTCACCTGCGTCGAAGCGTTGGCGGTGAGACCGCGCGAATCGGTACAAGTTGCGCTGACGGTGACTGGTCCTGCGGAGGCGCCCGTCGTGGTCAGGCTTGCGCTGTTGCCATTGCCGGTCACGCTGCCGCCGCTGGAGGTCCAGCTGCTCACGGTGACAGGAACGTTGTCAGGGCTGGTGCAGGTGCAAGTGATGGTGGAAGGCGAACCGGTTTGCACGGTTGCCGGATCAGCCGAGCAAGACATGGTCGGCGGATTCTTTGGCGGTTCCTTCACGGTGAAGTTGGCGGTGCAGCTCGCGTCGCCACCCTTCTTCATCTTGGGGTCGGTGACGTGAGCGGTGGCGGTGTAGCTGCCACCGGCGACTCCAGTCGTATCGATGGTGGCGGTGTTGTCTTTATTCGTGAGCTTGCCGCCATTCGTCATCCAACTATAAGTTTCAGTGTGCTTGGGATTGAAGTTGCTGCCAGTCGCGGTAACCGTGACGGGTTCTCCCTGCATGACTTCGGAAGGCTGCACGGCGCAGGCCGCGGTCGGAGCGGCAAGCTGCGGGTAGCCGAAGTTTAAGATCAGACCGGTACGCAGACGTACGCCGCCGAACGATGGGTGGCGCAGATCCGGAAACGCTTGCGAGGCATAGTTCGAATAATCATGCCGCGCGTACACGTAATCGGCTTCGATTAAACGTAGCGACAGCAATCTGGTGGCTTTCAGGTCAATGCCGCCACCGAGGATGGCGCCAATCCCGTTGCTCGGATTGAGGCCTTTGGTGGTGAAGCGGTTATAACTCAAGAGAGTGTGCGCGAAGAAATTGACGCCATCGCCGCGCCAGGTGATCCTGGGTCCGCCGGAACCCGTCGACTCGTTGCCATACTTGTTCCAGTTCCCGCCGTAATCTCCTTCCAAGCCGAGGAGCTTGGTGAAATTCCAAGTGAGGCTGGCGCCGGCACCCTGCGGGATGTCGTGCAGTTGATTAGGCACGGGAGCAAAGAAACTATGGCCCGCAGCGGGAATCGTCCCGCCGGGATCGATCCACTGATATCCAGCGAACAGCTCGGCCTTGGGGTAGGACTCGTCCTGCGCCATTGCGGCCACAGACAACAGTCCCACAGAGAGCGTCAAGAAAAGAAATCTCATCCATACACGCCCAGTGATAGAGCGGTAACAAAGTGACATGTAGATCCTCCGGAAAACGATGGGCTTACCCTGTATCCATGCTAGTTTTTGCGATGGGGCCCCGCATGGAAATGGGAAATCTAAATTCTTGCAGATGAAGATTCTACTGGCAATTCTGCCAGAGACCAACTGCGGCGACCAGCCATGATACTTCGAAGTCTGTGAAACGACAAGTGTTAGGGTGGATTTTTCGTATAGTTGATGTCTCAGATTGATACCTGTAGTCTGGGCGATCACATGAATTGGGCCCGGAAAGAGAACGCACGGCCAAACTTGCAGCGAATGCAATCCACCTCAATAATGGGCAGGGGGTATTTCGTTCGACATGAGCCAGGAAAAAATACTGATCGTTGAAGACGAAGAAAACGAGCGTAGCGGTCTCGCGGAGCTGGTTTCTTCCTGGGGCTATCGGGCGGAAACCGCGCGGGACGGGGCGGAGGGCCTGGAGAAGGTAGCGTCGTGGTCGCCAGCGATCGTCGTCACGGATATGAAGATGCCGCGGATGGGTGGTTTGGAGCTTTTGGAAAAGATCGCCTCCGCTGCCCAGACGATTGCCGTGATTGTAGTGACGGCGCAAGGCACGATCGATAGCGCGGTGCAAGCGATGCGCATGGGCGCGTATGACTATGTGACCAAGCCGATCGACACTAGCCGGCTGCGCACTATTTTGCAGAACGCTTCCGCGTTACTGGGAACCCGGGTCGAACTGGAGGTCACGCGGCGGAAACTGCGCGATAGTGGATCGCTGGGAAGCCTGGTGGGGGCTTCCAAAAAAATGCAGGAGATCTTCCGCCTGATAGAGATGGTTGCGCCGAGCACCGCTTCGGTGCTGATCACCGGCGCGAGTGGCACGGGAAAAGAAATGGTAGCGCGCACGATTCACGAGTTGAGTCCGCGGCGGACGAAGCCGTTTGTTCCCATCAACTGCGCGGCGATTCCCGAGACACTGATTGAGAGCGAAATTTTTGGTCACGAGAAAGGAGCCTTCACCGGCGCTCTGGAACGCCGCACGGGCTGCTTCGAGCTTGCCGAAGGGGGCACGCTTTTGCTGGATGAGATCGGCGAGATGCCCGTCGCCACGCAAGCCAAGCTTTTGCGCGTGCTGGAAGACCGCAAGCTCCGCCGCCTGGGTAGTAAATCGGAAACCACGGTGGACGTGCGGGTGCTGGCGGCGACCAACAAGATTCCCGAAGAGGCTGTGGCGCGCGGCGAATTGAGAAATGATCTTTACTACCGCTTGAACGTCTTCAACATCCACATGCCTCCGCTGCGAGAACACAAGGAGGACGTCCCTGACCTGGTGCAATCATTGTTGAGCGACATGAGCATGAAGCACGGCCGCAAAGTGGCGGCGGTCAGCGAAGCCGTGTTGAACGCCTTCCATAACTACTCATGGCCGGGCAATGTGCGGGAGTTGCGCAACACACTGGAACGCGCCGTGATCGTCTGCGATGGATCGGTGGTCGAGACGAAGCATCTGCCTCCTGGATTCGGTCAAACTACGCTGCGCACTTCAGCGGAAGATCCGGATGCGGTCCGGCTCGGTGTTGGAACGACCGTAGAAGAAGCCGAGAAGCTACTGATTCTGAAAACCCTCGAGGCGACCAGCAACAATAAGACGAGAGCCGCAGAGATTCTGGGAATCAGTTTGAAGACGCTGCATAACAAGCTGAAGGAATACGGCAACGCAGGCGCCGACGCCGCTCTGGCCAAAGAGGAACAGTAAGGTCGCTGTAGTCCGCTCTGCAGGTGGGGGAAACCGACTACGTAGGGCATGCGTCTACGAACCAAAATCGTGCTCGCCATCACCTTCATGGTAGCGGTACTGGTGTCTGTATTTTCGTATATCTATATCTCGGAACTGCTGCGCCAGCGCATCAATAGCGCGCTCGAGAGCGCCCAGCATTTGACCTCGAATCTCGCTTTCCTGGCGACAAACGAGGCCCCGGACTTGAGCAGTACGCGAGTGGATACCAATAACCCCCAGGCGGTGCGGAAGGCAATCGCGTATTACATCGGCACGGATCGTGTGCTGAACAATTTTCTGGAATCCATTGTGGGCAGTTGGCCGGAAGTGTATGACGCGGCCATCGTCGATACGGACGGGAAAGCGATTCTGCATACCAATCCGGACCTGATCAACAAGATCATTCCCGACAGGCCGAGCTTCCAAACCGTACAATCGGCAAGATTCCGCGAGCAATTGCGGTTGGTGTACAACCCGGCGAGCGTCTATGACGTTCGCATCCCTCTGACGCTCGACGGCGCGCCGTTCGGTTCCATCCGCGTGGGCGTCTCCACAGTCTTTCTTAAGAATGAACTTACGCCGCCGCTGCAACATGCGGTGATTTTCTCGAGCGCAGCGGTTTTTCTTTCTCTGATCCTGGCGGCGGGACTCTCGCATCTCGCGCTGGGTCCATTGGAGCGGATAAGCCGGACTCTCGACAGCGTGACCTCCGGCGAAGCAGACGAGGTCGGCGAATACGAGGCGAGCCGCGATGAATATGGGCTCGTGACTCTGAAAATTGCGCACTTGGGACGGCAGGTGCGCGATGCCAAGGAGATCTTCTCTGCCCTGAAAGACAACGTGGATCAGATCATGGGCAACCTGCAGGATGGTCTGATGCTGTTTACGCGGGAGTCGCGAGTGGTGTTGGTCAGCGCTTCCGTGGAGCGATTCCTGGGCCGTCCGCGAAGAGAACTTCTGGGCCGCACGGTGAACGAGATTTTTTCCCGTGAATCGGCGCTTGGCTCGGCTTTGCTCGACGGCTTCCAATTCCGCAGGGCCATCGCGCAGCAGGAAGTGGAATCGGCGAACGGGAAGCGCGTGGAAATTTCTCTCGACTTTATTCAGGAGCGTGGCGGACAGATCGGTGCATTGCTCACCATGCGTGACGCCGAGTCAGTGCGGCGAATTGAAGATGAAATCGAGATGTCGCGACGCATGTCGGCCAGCGGGCGACTGACACGTGGCGTAGCCCATGAAGTGAAGAATCCCATTAACGCGATCGTGCTGCATCTGCAATTGCTGCAAAACAAGCTGCACGAGACGGATCCTGACACTCGGCGGCATATGGACATCATCGATAGCGAGATTCACCGGCTTGACCGGGTGGTGCAGATTCTGGTGGATTTCACGCGTCCTCGTGACCTGCACCTGGAAGAGATGGACTTGAGAGTGTTGCTGGAAGATGTGATCACGCTGGCAACGCCCGATGCCGAACAGCATGGAGTGAGTATCTCGACGGGGATTCCCTCAGAGCCGCTACCGGTCAGAGTCGATAGCGATTTTCTGAAGCAGGCGATCCTCAATGTCGTGCTTAACGGAGTGCAGGCGATGCCCGAAAAGGGGAATCTCGACATATCCGCGCATCGGGAAGACGACATGGTGGTCACCGAGATTCGAGACCAGGGCGCCGGTATCCCGCATGAGTTGCACGACAAGATTTTTGAGTTGTACTTCACCACCAAGAAGGGCGGGAGCGGCATCGGTCTGGCACAGACATATCAGATTCTCCAGTGGCACTACGGATCGGTGGATTTCGAGTCTCTAGACGGCAAAGGCACCACTTTCCGGCTGCGGCTGCCCGTCAGCGAGACCCGTGACAGACCCTCCAATGGCGGAAACGGTCAAGCGGTAATGTCGGCGCCCGACGCCTCGGCGCGGACCTAGCGCCGATGCACAAGTCCCCACAGGGGTTTAGAATAGGGCCTTGTCTGTCGCTCCGTCTGCGATCTGACTTGAAGAGACATGACACTGGCCGTCATCGTCGGGCTATGGGGACTGCTATTCCCCGGATTCGCAAGAGGGGAGAGTACCGTCTCGCGGCCTGCGATCGAATGGCAAGCGAGCGCCCAGACGCAGGAAAGTCCTGGCTCCAGCCAGTCAGAACCTCAGCCCACTCCGCCTCAGCCGGATGCGCAGAAACCGGAAGCGGCGCAACCGACGGCCACTCCGCCGAAGCCCAAGCGGCATACTCACAAGAAGAAACCGCCTGTTCCGCCGAGCGATCCTCCTGAGAAGGTTGTTGTCCGGGATGGAAGCACTACGGAACCCACCGTGAAGCTGTCTCCGCCGATGAGCCAGAAGCAGAGTTCCAACCAGCTGCGAAATACCGACAACTTGTTAGCTGGTACAGAGTCGAACCTGAAGCAAATCTCTGGACGGACGCTCAACTCCGTTCAGCAAGAGACCGTGAAGCAGATCCACTCCTACATGGATCAGGCACGGAAGGCGATCAACGACGGTGATCTGGATCAGGGACGCAATCTGGCGTTCAAGGCGCATCTGCTGTCGGATGATCTGGTGAAACACTAGGCTTCGGGCTTCAGGAAGACCGCCTCCTATTTTCCTTTCGCACGAGCGGCATTTACTTTCGCCAACAGATCTTGTGCCGGTTGCTGGACCGGGCCGCTGATCTTTACTGCTTCCGTCAACACCTCGCGCGCTTCGGTGACTTTGTTGAGCTTGCCATAGGCGAATCCCAAGCGATACATGGCAAGCGCATAGGATTGGTCGTCTTGTCCTTTGAGCAGAGCGGAAGCGGCCTTCAGTTCGGGAATCGCGGCAGCAGTCTTGTCCTGTTTCATGTAAACGTAGCCGAGGGTCGAGTGGGCTACTCCGGCGGCGAGTTTGCGAGAGCGGTCGGCGTCGGGAGCGTCTGCCTTAGCGACGTCGATCGCCTTCTGTGCATAGGTGGCAGACTTGGCGAGGCTGCCGGGCCTGGGGTCATCGGCATAGGCGTTCGCTAGAAGGGTGAGAGTGGCGAGGCTGTTGGGATTTGCGGCGAGAGTTTTTTCGCCGTACGCCACCAGGCGGTCCATGTTTTTGAGTTCGGAGAGCGACATCATGGCGTACTGGGTGATCTGCTCGTCGAAGCGCGAGTTGGGAAATGCCGGAGTGAAGCGCTCGATCTCGGCCATGCGAGCCTTGGCGTCAGGTTGATTGACAATCGCGTTGTATCCGGCGGCTTCGAGAAACTCGTAAGAGCTCTTCGCGGAGGTCTTCTCTTCATCGAGGCGTGAAGTGAAATCCTGATCGCTAACTCCTTCGGGCTTGGCTTCCTTAGCGATGGAGTTGTAGGCCTCTCCGCCGCGCACGGCGTAGTCGAAGGCTTTGGAGTCGTTCTTCATTTGCTGCGCGATGTTGGTCTGCGAAACCAGGATGTCGAGATTGTGCGGCGAGCTCGCCAAAGCCTTGTCGCCGAATTCGAGCGCCTTCGGCAAATCTCCCGCGCTCTGGTAGTACTGAGAAATCTGCCAGTTTCCGTAGGCCACCGCAGCCGGGTTGGAGGAGAACTTCTCCAGGAAATCCTGATACATCGCCAACTTCTTCTGGGCGTCCTGCTCGTTCGTGATGGCCTGAAGTGCCTGATCTTCCGGCGTGCCCGCGGCAATCACGATCCTGTCGAGTTGGGCGTGAAGAAGAAGTGAGGAAGAAATTACGGTCAGGACGACGACAGTCCGGAGACTCCGCTTCATACGCAACCTCCGTGTTTGATCGCGCGAATCGTAGCTCCGAATTGTGAGGAGCGCAAGTTCGAGGATCACGTCCGAGGAATTCTGAGGCCTGTGCTATGCTCGGCTCGATGACCGAAGGCGGCGCGCAAGACCACGATCTTCAAGCTTCGTCTGGGTCACGACGCCGCTCAATCTGGTTCATCGTGTTGGTTGCTTTGATCCTCCGGCTTGCGGTCATCACTGTAGGCCACACTTACCGCATCACTCCGCGACGTGATCATTTTCAGTTTGGTTGGGAGATGGGGAGGCTGGCGCGTTCAATCGCGACCGGACAAGGGTTCAGTTCTCCGACGGACTTGCCGAGCGGGCCAAGCGCGTGGGCACCGCCGTTGTATCCATACATTCTGGCGGGCGTGTTCCGGCTGTTCGGGATTTATAGCGCGCTTTCGGCGTGGGTGATCCTCGCCTTCAACAGTGCCTTTGCTGCGCTGACCTGTCTCACTCTCTATCGCATTGGACAGAGACTCTATGGTGAGGGGGTCGCGCGCGCTACGGCTTGGACGTGGGCGCTGTTTCCCTATGCGATTTACTGGCCGGTGCGCGTGGTCTGGGAGACAAGCCTAAGCACGTTTCTGTTGAGTGTGGCTCTGCTGTGGACGTTGGAAATGGGCGACGCGGCTCCTCCACGAAGGAAATGGATTCTCTACGGACTGCTGTGGGGCGTGATCGTTCTCACTAACACTGCCTTGCTCGCTGTTCTTCCTTTGAGCCTGCTGTGGTTGCTCTACCGGCTTCCGCAGCCGGTGCGGCAGATCCGCGGAATGATTCTCTGCGGAGCTGTGGCGGCGCTGGTGGTGAGTCCGTGGCTGGTGCGGAATTACGAAGTGTTCGGCAAATTCGTCTTCGTGCGTGACAATCTTCCGCTCGAGATGCATATGGCGAACAATGACCGCTTCACCGGGCTTTGGACGCGCAATGAGCATCCTGGAAACGATCCTGTGGCTATGCAGCGGTTTCAGGAACTGGGCGAGCTTGGCTTCATGGAGGAGAAGCAGCAAGAGTTTCGCCAGTTCGTGCGCGAGCATCCGGCCGATTTCGCGAAGTTCACAGTCGAGCGCGCTGTCTATTTCTGGATCGGCACGCCGCAGGCCACCATTGTGAATGGCTACGACCTGATTGTGGCGAGGCATACCGGATTTCTGATCATGATGTTGCTGGCGTTTGGTGGATTGTGGCTGAGTTTTCGAAATAAGAAGACTGGCAGCTTTCTGCTAGCGAATTATTTGTTGATCTACCCCCTTCCTTACTATCTTGTGAACCCGTTCCCTCGCTACAAACACCCGATTGAGGCGGAGATGATTTTGCTCACGGTGTATTTGTTGTGCGAGGCGCGGCGAACTCAGATCCGCTGGCCCCGCTGATCGACGAGGACGCCTGTCCTCCGTTGTTTGTTTCAAGTTTTCCTCAGAGCTCGCGTTACCAACCGCAACGTTTCTTCGTTTACATTAAAGTATGCGATCGATTTTGCAGAAGCGGGCGTTGCGTTACGTCTTCGCGGCGAACGTGATCTCGATGCTAGGCAGCGGCATGAACTCGGCCGCTGTCGCTTGGTACATTCTGCAGGCGACGCATTCCGAAATGGCGCTGGGCACGTTTGCCGTACTGCAAACGGTGCCCGCCATGCTGATGCTTCCCTTCACCGGCGTCATCATTGACCGCGAAGACCGCCGGCGGCTGGTCATGATGTTGGACGCGGCGCGCGCGGTCGTCATTCTTGCGGTTTCTATCCTCGCTTATCTGCACCGGGCTACTTTGTGGGAGCTCTACCTGATGAACACGCTGGTGGCGGCGGGCTTCTGGATGTTCTGGCCCACGATCACGGCGCTGATTCAGGAACTCACGCCCGACGAAGAGTTCATTCATGCCAATACGTTTCTGTTGGCGGGGATTCAAGGCGGATGGTTAATCGCGGGCGCGATCGTCGGCTTCGTTTACAACCACATTGGCCTTGGCGGCGTGCTGCTGATCGATTTCTCGACCTACCTGGTGTCGTTCTTGTGTTACTTCGCGGTGCGCAAGGGAAAGCACGTGGTGCCGCGCCCTGCAGAACTGAAGGCCGATCTTGTAGCTGCGGAGACCGCCCTGGAGCGGTTCGGCCGGGAGATGCGCGAGGGCATTCATTTTCTTCGCGGAAACAAAAGCGTCGTCTTCCTGGGAATCAGTTGGGCGCTTTTTCTGGGGGCGATGATGACTGGCGTGGTAGTGACGGCCCCTCTGAGCGATCTGGTGTTTCATGCCGGGGCGAAAGGCTACGGCTGGCTGAATGCCGGATGGGGCTTTGGGGCTTTCTTCAGCGCGATGTACGCGCCCCGGGTGATCGCGTCCCTGGGCAACCGGCGCTCGATCGCGATTGCGATGGGACTGCTGGCGATCTGCATGACCATGTCCCCGCTGTCGCCTGTGCTCGCGGTGGCGGTCCTGGCCTACAGCGTCATGGGATCGGCTCGCGGCATCAGTAGCGTCGCTATGAATACGACGATTATGGAGCAAGTGCCGCAGCACCTGATGGGACGGGTGCAGAATACGTTCTATTTTGCGGGGACTTGTCTGCAGATTATTCTCGGATTCCTAGTCGGAGCGGTGGCGCAGGCAAATCTGGTGGCCGGATTTTCCATCATCGGTCTGGTGTACGCGGTGGCCTTCGTCAGCGCCATCTGGCCGATGGGCGCAGCAAGCGTGAGTCCGGCGAGTGCGGCGGAATGAATTGACGATTTACGATTGTCGATTTACGAAGTAAGAACTGCAAGTGCCGAAGTCTTCACAATCGAAAATCAGCAATCGTAAATGGGGTTCTGGCTGTTATCCTTTTGACTCAAATTCATAGGAGCTATGCATGTCATCCAGCCTGGAAGGTCGGTTTGGAGTGGTGTTTGGCGTTGCTAACAAGCGCAGTATCGCCTGGTCGATCGCGCAGGGACTGCACAACGCGGGCATGAAGCTCGCGGTGACCTATCAGAACGAGAGGCTCGAGCAGGAAGCGAAAGATCTGATTCTTTCTCTCCCTGGGGCGGAGGCGTTCCAGTGCGATGTCTCGCGAGACGAGGAAATCGACAAGCTTTTTGCGCAACTCAAGGAGCGGTACGGAAAACTGCACGCGCTGGTACATAGCGTGGCATTCGCTCCCGCCGATGAACTGAAGGGTGAGTTCGTCAATACGACACGGGAAGGATTCAGAGTCGCCCACGATGTCAGCGTGTATTCGCTGATTGCGGTGTCGCGCGCGGCGGTTCCCTTGATGGAAGACGGCGGCAGCATTATTACCATGACCTACTATGGCGCCGAGAAAGTTGTGCCGCACTATAACGTCATGGCGGTGGCGAAGGCCGCGCTCGAATGCACAGTGCGCTATCTGGCTTACGATCTTGGCAAAAAGAAGATTCGGGTGAACGCAATTTCGGCGGGACCGATCAAAACTCTTGCTGCACGGGGCATTTCAGGCTTGGGAGACATGCTTAGATCGCACGCGGAAAGAGCGCCCCTGCAGCGTAATGTCGACGTAAAGGAAGTGGGCGATACCGGAGTGTTTCTCGCCTCGGATGCGAGCTCGGGGATTACCGGTGAAGTGATCTACGTCGATTGTGGCTACAACATTATGGGGTTTTAGTCAGGTTATTTCATGGCACGGCGATCTGGCGGTCCAGGCGTGCTGACCGCCAATAGCCTGAGCCGCTCGGTATGCTCGCGGAGGGCGGCGCGGAGTTGTTGGAAAATTTCATCCAACTCGGCGGATTCCGGAGTCGCCACGGCTTTGGCGCAAAGCTCTCGAATTCGGTCTTCCAACCTCCGACGCTTGGCCATGGGGGTGGACCGAAGCACTTGAAAACACACACAGTGTCCCAGATGTTGGTGGGAATGTTCGATACGGTACATACCTTAAGGCGTTCGGTAATGGAGAAGCATTACCGGCCCTTACTGAATGGAATACCCTACTACCGTAGAGGCGATGCGCGGTTTGCATTAGACTTTGCCGCTGGTGATGCGGATGCGACGTTCGTCCTCGCCTATGGGCTCCAGCAAGATTTCCACATCGCGCTCGCGCCGGAACCGCGAGAATTTTTCTCCCCACTCGATCAGCAGAATGCTGCTCTCGGAAATCAAGTCGTCGAGGCCCAGAGTCTCGAGTTCACGAGGAGTGTCTACCCGGTAGAGGTCGATGTGAAAGAGGGCGGTCTGCGGTCCGCGATATTCGTGGATCAACGTAAAGGTCGGGCTGGTGACATCCTCGGCTGACGCCGCGCCGAAGGCCTCTGCGATGCCCTTCACCAGCGTGGTCTTGCCCGCACCCAGATCCCCACGCAGCAGCACCAGCTTCGGCGGCGACAGAAAAGGCGCGAGGGTGCGTCCGAGAGCGACCGTCTCTTCCGCTGAATGCGTGGTGAACTCTTGCGTAGCCATACAGGACGAGAAACCAGTATAGCGAGAGTTCACCGGGCGGAGAGCTGGTCTACTCCGTCAGCTGGATTTGTGCGCCGACCATTGGCTCGAGCGCATTCCGATGAAGCTGCGGTCGGATGCGGAATCCACGACAACGCGAAGGGCGCGATGATCGTCGTCACCCATGGCGATGAAGCGGAAGGGCTGCAGGACTCCATCCGTCGCGCGGGTAGCGCAGAGCATTTCCGCCATGCCGTGCACGGGACCGCCCTGAGTCTGAAACGCGATCTCGACAAAGTCGCCCTGCTTCAGGGCTTTCGCGATGCGCAGGAGCCCACCCGTTACAGAGATGGTTTGAAGTTTGCCTTTGGCACGCTGGCCGTCTTCCATCTGAACTAGTGCTGCTACGGAACCGCCAAGATGGACACGCGGAGCGCGCCGCTGCGGGTGCGGTTGGGGAAAGTGTGTCATAGCAAGATCAATATGGCACGAGGGTGCCATACGAGATAGTTACCGAAGCAGTTGTCCAAATTCGAATGCGCTTTGCCCGAAAACCCGCGCCAAATAGGCGATTTGGAAGGAGTTGGCGATGTTACCTGATTCGCCAATGTACTGTGGGACAGGGTGCCGAATTGGGCGAGTTTCACAATTATTGAATGGTGAGAACATCCGCTGAGGACGCGGCGTTAGACACGGATCGTGACTATCGGCTCGAGCGAGCTCTGGCGCACGCGCCGCATGGCTTCCGGCAAGGCTCCGATAAGGTCTGTCGCCACCAGCGATTGTTCGCCCATCGTCTCGCGGGCGCCGTCTCCCGCAAGGCCGTGAAGATGAACCGCGGCGACAGTCGCTTCGAAGACGCGCTGCGGGTTTTGCGCGACCAGTCCAGCAGTCATGCCAGTGAGAATGTCTCCTGTGCCGCCGGTCGCCATGCCGGGATTGCCGGTGGTATTGACCCAAACCGATCCATCGGGATGAGCAACCAGCGTGCGATGTCCCTTGAGGACGACGATCAGTTCATGCTCGCGGGCAAAAGAACGGGCAACGTTGATGCGATCGCGCTGTACGGCGGGCACAGTTGAGCCAACCAGACGGGCCATCTCTCCGGGGTGGGGCGTGATTACAAATCCGCGACCACGGCCGTTCAGTTTCTCGGCGCAACCTTCAAAAGCATTCAACCCGTCCGCGTCGAGGACCACAATGGCGGACGCCTTCTGCACGATGTTGCGGACGAACTCTGAGGTTTCGGGATGACGAGAGATTCCCGGTCCGATGGCGAGCACCGTTTTCCCCTGCGAGAGAGCCTCGATGCGTCCATATTCGAGGGCTCGCATGGAGATGGTGCCGGCCTCAGTTTCTTCCAGCGGCTCGGTCATGACTTCCGGATGAAATCCGGCGACAGTGGCAAGGGCCGACTTGGCTGTGGCGACGGTAGAGAGTCCCGCGCCTGCGCGTAGCACCGACATTCCCGCCATAGCAACGGCGCCGGCCTTGCCCACGGCTCCGCCAATCACCAGAACGTGTCCAAAGTTCCCTTTGTTGGACGCCGCAGGCCGGGGACCGATCAGCGGAGCGACATCGCGCTCGGTGATCAGATTGAGGTTCAGTTGCGAGGCGATTGCTTCGTCGGGAGAACCGATGGGCGCGATCACGGTTCGCCCTGCAGTCAGCAGCCCGAAAATGTGCGCTGGACGAGGTGCAGTAAATGTGACGATGCCATCGGCGCGGCAGACAGCGCCCACCTGCTCGCCCATGACATCAGCGTCGGCGCCGGAAGGAATGTCGACGGCAACGACTGGAGCGGTGCTCGCGTTGATGGCCGCGATCGCCGCCGCGTAGAGACCGCTTACCGGGGGTCGAAACCCAGTTCCGAGAATCGCGTCGACAAGAACGTCAGCATCAAGATGGGCTTTCAGTTCGTTTTCCGAGCGCACGAGAATGGGTGAGAGCGTAAGCTTGCGAAACATCTCGGCTGCATCGCCGCGCAGTTCCGAGGGCTCTGCCAGGAGCAGCAACTTCACTTCCGAACCTTGCTCTTGCAGCTTGCGAGCGGTAACGAACCCATCTCCGCCATTATTTCCTTTGCCGCAAACGATGGTGATTCCATTTGCTTCGGGATAATGCGAGACAACGAAATCGGCGACGGCGGTTCCGGCATTTTCCATCAGCGTGAGCGAAGGCACGCCGAAGCGTTCGCTAGTGATGCGATCGATCTCCCGCATTTCCGCTGCGCTGACAATCTTCATGAACGGGCCATCTGTTCGAGTTGGCGAAGCTGAGAAGGTTCTCCCATGGCAATCAGATAGTCGCCAGGTTCGATACGGTCTTCCGAAGAAGGGTTGAAGTGCATGTCCTTTCTCACGCTTGATGGCAAGAATGATGACACCCTGATCCTGGCGAATGCGCGAAGTCTCAAGCGTTTTGCCGGCGAAGGATGAGCCACTGCCGATGCAAATCTCGCCAATCTCCAGGTCGATTCCGAGGTGGGTCGTCGCCTGGTCGAGGAAACTTACGACGTGCGGACGCAGGAACGATTGCGCGATGCGGTGTCCCGCGAACAAATACGGAGAAACCACCGAGTCGGCGCCAGCGGTCAGCAAGTGCTTCTCAGCGTCTTCTTCGCTGGCGCGGGCAATGATTTTCAGCTTGGGATTGAGGCTGCGCGCGGTAAGAACTATGTAGAGATTCGTGGCATCGGTCGTGGTGGCGGCGACGAGTCCGCGAGCGCGCTCGATGTGAGCATCGCGCAGGGTTTGTTCCTGAGTTGCATCACCAATCATGACCAGCCAGTCTCCGCCATAGCGGGTCGCTTTGGCTTCGTTCGATTCGATGACCACGAAAGGAGCGGGCCTGCCAGCCAGTTCGCGTGCCACGCTGCGGCCAACGCGGCCTGCGCCGCAAAGAATGTAGTGATCGGAGAGCCGGCTGATATCGCGTTCCATTCTCCGCCTTCCGAAAAAGCTCTGCAGTTCGAATTCTAGCAAAGCCTGAGTGAGTGCCCCGATGGCAAGAAACACCAGCGCGACACCGAAAATAATGATGACGAGATTGAGGATACGTCCAGTGTCAGAGAGAGGATGAACTTCCTGATATCCGATGGTGGTGAGCGTGGTGACCACCATGTAAAAGCTGTCGAGCCAGGTCCAGTGAAGGACGACATGAAAGGCCACGGTACCGGCCAGCACGACGCCAGCGAGAGCGAGGCCGACGAGACGAAGATTGCGGAGAGCTTTCAAATTAGTCGTTGGTCTTTAGTCTTTGGTCGTTGGCCAACGGCCACCGACTACCGACCAACGACCAAACCCGACTATAAAACAAAAGGGCCTTCCGCGTATGTGCGGAAGGCCCAAGAGACGTGTGATTCGACAGCTAGTCTTTCGGCGATTTGCCGGCGATCAGCGCTTGTACCCGGCTGTGCTTCTGTCCGTACGTGAAATAGACGACCAGCCCGATGGCGAGCCAGATGATCAATCGCGCCCAGTTGATCCATCCCAACTTGTACATCATGTATCCGTTCGAGATCACGCCGAGGATCGGGATCAACGGCACCCAAGGTGTCCGGAAGGGCCGCGGCTGACCGGGGTTCGTGCGACGCAATACCAGGACAGAAATTGAAACGATTACGAAAGCGAGAAGCGTACCAATATTGACCATCTTCCCGATGTCGTCAATCGGTGTCACGCTGCCAACTATCGCGGCGATCAGGCCAACCAGGATCGTGTTCTTCCATGGAGTGCGGAACTTGGGGTGGACGGCGGCGAAGAATTTCTTCGGTAGCAGGCCGTCGTTCGCCATCGAGTAGAGCACTCGCGTCTGTCCGAGCAACATCACCAGCATCACGCTCGTCAGTCCGGCTAAAGCGCCGAGGGTGATGATGTGCGATGCCGTAGTCAGACCGCGGTCCAGGAATGCGCGAGCCACCGGCGCTTCGATATTGATCTGCTGCCAGTGCATCATTCCGGTCAGGACACCCGCCACAGCGATATATAACACCGTACAAATCGCCAGCGAAGCGATCATGCCGATGGGCAGATCGCGTTGCGGATTCTTGGCTTCCTGCGCAGTGGTCGAAACAGCGTCGAAGCCGATGTAAGCGAAGAATATGTAGGCGGCGCCGGCTCCAATTCCAGCGAAGCCATTCGGTGCATAGGAATGCCAGTCCGTTCCCCAATTCGCGGGGTTGATATAGCGCGATCCCAAAGCGATCACGAAGAGCACGACCGCTACTTTAATGGTGACGATGGTGGCATTGAAGCGCGCGCTTTCTTTGATCCCGATGACAAGAATCGCGGTGATGACCAGCGCGATGATGAAGGCGGGAAGATTCAAACCGATTTCCATGCCGAACAGGTGCGGAGCGCCCAGCAGTTCGTGCGCCCTTTGCAGCAACTCGGGTGACGGCGAGCTCATCAGGCCACTGACTCGGTCCAGAAACGCCTGGGTGCCGGGCACCAGCGAAGAGTCCGCAGCCACGGCCATCTGCCTGGCAACGATGTTCTCGGCAGTCTTCAATGCCGTCCAGTGATCGTAGGCAAGCCAGAGCGGCATTTTGATGTGGAAGATATTCAGCAGCTCGATGAAATGGTTCGACCAGCCTGAGGAGACCGTGCTGGCGCCCATGGCGTACTCGAGTGTTAAGTCCCAGCCAATGATCCAGGCGAAAAGTTCGCCCAGAGTGGCGTAAGAATATGTGTAGGCGCTGCCGGCCAGCGGAATCATGGCGGCGAACTCGGCGTAACACAGACCCGCGAAGGCGCATCCCATTCCTGACAAGACGAATGACAATGTGAGTCCGGGACCTGCGTACTGGGCTCCCAGTCCCACCATCACAAAAATGCCGGCGCCGATGATCGCGCCCACGCCCAGCGCCGTCAACTGGAAGACACCGAGTGTGCGCTTAAGGCTGTGCTCGCCCGTTTCGCGGGCCTCTTCCATCAGCAGGTTCAGCGGCTTGGTTGCCAGCAGGTTCGCCATCCGTTTTGGTTTCTCCTTGATTGCCAGCAGATTTGCCATCTGTTTTAGTCTCCTGGTTGCTACGCCGAAACGTGGTCCGTATTTTGACGCGAACTGCGCGACCACGCAAAGTAAACCGGAACTCCCAACAGGACCACGATCAATCCCGGCCAAGTGTATTGCGGTTTGTAGCGCAATAGTACGATATCGATAAACAAAGCCATGACAATATAAATCGCCGGCAACAGCGGGTAACCGATGGCACGGTAGGGGCGCGGTGCATCCGGATGCGTGCGGCGTAATACAAACAACCCAACAATTGTTAGGACGTAAAAGACCAGCACGGCGAAGATGATGTAATCGAGCAGTTGTCCATAGCTGCCCGAGACACACAAGACACAGGTCCAGACCATCTGCACCATCAGGGAAACTGCTGGAGTCTTATAAGTAGGATGCAGCTTGGCGACGCTGCGGAAGAAGAGCCCGTCCTTCGCCATGGCGTAATAGACACGCGCGCCGGCGAGGATGAGACCGTTGTCGCAGCCGAAGCTCGAAAGCAGGATGGCCGCGGCCATCAGCACGCCTCCAATGGGACCCAGCATTTGCGTCATTACCGCGGTTCCTACCCGATCTTCGGCGGCATATTTGATGCCACGCTCAAAGATGGTCGCAGCAGATGGAATTCCATCGAGCGGGAGGACGTTCAGATAAATGAAGTTGCAGGCAATGTAGAGAAAGATCACCACGCCGGTTCCGAGGGCGAGCGACAGCGGCAGGTTGCGGTTGGGGTTCTTCACTTCCCCGGCGGTAAACGTCACGTTGTTCCAGGCGTCGGCAGAAAACAGAGATCCAACCTGGGCGACCGCAAGGATGGTCAGGGTGCCGACTAAAAGCGTTGGCCCGCCGATTCCGACCTGAACGGGGTGCAGCGCACTCAAGCCGGCGTGGCGCCAGAAATTCGCACCAAAGTTGGCGGCGAGCGCTTGCGCGTTGCGCCCGACAGCGATACCCAGAATTACCAGGCCAAACAACGCCGAGGCCTTGGCAACCGTAAACACGTTCTGGATCATGGCTCCGGTCTTGATGCCGAAGATGTTGATGATGGACAACAGCACGACGACGATGATCGCGACCAGATTCTGCGTATTCAGTCCGACGTCCATGTTGCCCAGAACCATTGGACCGATCGGGATGGGCGGAACCTTCCAGAAGTGCAATATCCAGTGAGAGGAAGAAATCGCTGGGAAAAAGATACCCAGAAACTTGCCGAAAGCCACGCCGACGGCGGCAATAGTGCCCGTCTGGATGACTAGAAATAATGTCCAGCCGTAGAGGAAGCCCCAGAGCGGGCCGAGCGATTCACGGAGGTAAACGTATTGGCCTCCGGCGCGCGGCATCATGGCGGCGAGTTCCCCGTAGCTGAGCGCGCCGACGATGGTCATGAATCCTGTCACCAGCCAGGCGCCGATCAACAGCGCGGGGGAATCCACTTCGCGGGCGATTTCCGCTGAGACAATGAAAATGCCGGAGCCGATCATCGACCCCATGACCAGCATGGTGGCGCTGGTCAGGCCAAGTCCTTTAACAAGTTCCTGATCCTGGTGGGTGTGGATTTCCCAGTCGCTGGCCGTTACCGGTTTGAGTGGCTTGATGTCAGTGCTCAAGAGGCTCCTGGCTACGTGGCACGGTACTTTGCCGTTTGGCGGCTACTTTATCCTAAGATGCGAAAAAATTCCTCTGCTGATTTGCGGGGTTCCTTAAAGATATCCGAGATCACGGCGACGGAATCGGCTCCGGCTTCGATGACCACGCGGCAGTTTGCCCGCGTGATTCCTCCGATGGCTACCAGTGGCTTACGAGTCAAGGATCTGGCCCGACGCACTCCTTCGAGCCCGATGACTGGGTCCGGATTCGTCTTGCTGGAAGTGGGAAACACTGGACCGATGGCCACGTAATCCGCGGAAGTCTGATCGGCCTCGCGAACCTGCTCGGGATTGTGTGTGGAGACTCCCAACCACAAGCTTTCTCCGATCACCTTCCGGGCGCTGTCTGGCGACAGATCGTCCTGCCCCACGTGCACGCCGTCGAAGTTGGCCGCAAGGCAAAGATCGGCGCGGTCGTTCATGATGAGGCGGGAGGAGGAACCGACTCCGCGTTTCAAGGCCAGAGCCTCGTCCAGAATCACCCTTGCATTATCTTTCTTATTTCGGTACTGCAGGAGCGTCACGCCACCAGCAATCATCTCTCTGGCGCAGCCAAGCAGGGATTCCTGATCGGGGAAGCAGGAGCGATCAAGTATGGCGTAGAGTCGCGGCAGCGAGATCATTTCGAATTTAGTGCTGGGCCGCCCCTTTGGGATGCAGCAGGCGCTCGATGAACGTAGTGTCCACGTTTCCGGCGCGGAAGTCGGGATCGGCAAGAATGCGGCGGTGCAGCGGAATGGTGGTGTAGATGCCTTCCACGATAAACATCTCGAGGGCTCGCAGCATGCGGGAGATCGCTTCCTCTCGATCTTTACCTCGCACCACAAGCTTCGCGATCAACGAGTCGTAATAAGGAGGAATGGTGCCCTCGGCATAGGCGGCGGTGTCGATGCGCACGCCGGTACCTCCGGGCGGATGAAATGCGGTAATCTTTCCAGCCGAGGGCGTGAACTTCTCGGGATGCTCCGCGTTGATGCGGCATTCAATAGCGTGTCCGCGATGCACGATGGGCCCGTGCAGAACGGTTTCCAGGCGCTCGCCGGCAGCGAGCAGAATCTGGCTCTTCACCAGGTCAACATCCGTGACCATTTCGGTTACCGGATGCTCCACCTGAATTCGTGTATTCATCTCGATGAAGTACAGGCGGCGGTCTTCGTCCATCAGGAATTCGATGGTTCCGGCGTTGACGTAACCGATCTCGGAAAGTGTTTTCGAAAGGATGCCCCCGATTTGCGCGCGCAGTTCCGGGGTGACCTGGGTCGACGGAGATTCCTCGAGCAATTTCTGGTGGCGACGCTGGATGGAGCACTCGCGCTCGCCCAGGCTGACAACGTTTCCGTACTGGTCAGCAAGAATCTGGAATTCGATATGGCGCGGACGCTCGATGAACTTCTCCATGTAGAGGTCGCCGTTGCCAAAGGCGGCGGCGGCTTCCGACGAAGCCGCCTTGAAGAGTGCAGGCAATTCTTGTTCGCTGCGGACGATGCGCATGCCGCGCCCGCCGCCGCCGGCGGAAGCTTTGATGATGACTGGGAAACCGACTTGGCGCGCCCACTCGAGGGCTTCTCCGTCGCTAGCGAGAATGCCATCTGAACCCGGAAGAATTGGCACTCCCGCTCTCTTCATGGCGGCGCGAGCTTTTTCTTTTTCGCCCATCAAGCGAGTGATTTCCGGTGGAGGCCCGATGAACTTGATGTTGCACGTCTCGGCGACTTCCGCGAAGTTTGCATTTTCGGCCAACAAGCCGTAGCCGGGATGGATCGCGTCGACATTCGCAATCTCGGCCGCACTGATCACAGCGGGAATATTCAGGTAACTCAGCGCGAGTTGCGGAGGCCCAATACAGATGGCTTCGTCGGCGAAGCGCACGGGCAAAGAATTACGGTCCGCCTCGCTGTAAATGGCGACGGTGCGAATGCCAAGTTCCTTGCAGGCACAAATAATTCGCAGGGCGATTTCCCCGCGATTCGCAATCAGGATCTTCTTGAACATAACCTCGCAGACAGAAAAAAGGCGCGCTATCGCACGCCGCTGGCCTTGCCCGATCTTCTAGGACTTGGGCCGGATGGCGAACAACTCCTGCCCGTATTCGATGGGCTGTCCGTTGGCCACCAGCTTTTTGACGACTTCGCCGGCGACGTCGGACTCAATTTCGTTCATCAACTTCATGGCTTCCACGATGCACAACACCTGTCCCACGGTGATTTGGTCGCCGGGTTTCACAAAAGGTGGAGATCCGGGAGAAGGCGATTCGTAGAAAGTACCCACGATCGGGGAGCGCACGCCATGCAACTTCTCTTCGGGAGGAGGAGCAGCTTCCTTGGCCGGCGCAGCCACAGGCGGCGCCATCAAAGTTTCGGGCGTTACGATGGCTGGAGCTTGCACCGCGTAAAAACGGGCATCGGCGGGTGCAGCTTCGCCCGCTCGCTTGATGCGCACCTTGACGTCGCCGCGTTCCAGTTCAAACTCGGCGATATCCTTCTCAATTAAAAACTCGATGAGTTCCTTGAGCTCTTTTTGATTCATCTTAGAGGTAGGTAGAACCACAACGAACTATCAGCTACCGCTTCCCACACAGCACAGACTTAGATGGTGATGAGTTCCTTGCTCGTAGGTGTCAAAACTTCGCACCCAGTTTCGGTGACTGCGACCATGTCTTCGATACGTACGCCCCAGCGTCCCGGAATGTAAGCTCCGGGTTCGATTGTGATGACCATGCCGGGTCGCAGGACGTCTGTCTGCCCGGCCGCTACCCGCGGTGCCTCGTGGATCTCAAGGCCCACGCCATGGCCCGTCGAGTGCGTAAAGTAACGTCCTAAGCCTTCTCTTTGCAGTACTCTACGGGCTGCTCCATCCACTTCCCCAACGCTCACGCCGGGCCGTACCGACTCGACCGCAGCCTGTTGCGCTGACTTCACTGCTTCGTACAGCCGGCGCGCCTCGTCTTGAGGACGCCCGACAGATACGGTGCGAGTCATGTCGGAACAATAGCCAGTGAGTATAACACCGAAGTCGCACACGACGAATCCGTTGGCTGGGATCTTCGCTTCAGAGGCACGCCCATGAGGCAGGGCCGAGCGTTCTCCTGAAGCAATGATGGTCTCAAACGACATGGCATCGGCGCCCGCGCGGCGGGCGGCATATTCCATCTCAGCAGCAACCTCGATTTCGCGGACTCCAGGCCGAATGGATTTCAAAGCAACGTCAAAGAGACTGGCACCGAGCATCACTGCCGAGCGCAACAGTTCGATTTCGTCGCGATCCTTCACGAGCCGTTCTTGTTCAACGAGTGCAGGAGCTGACTTCAATCGAAACCCTTTTGGCAGCAGCCGGGCAAGTCGCGCATGTTCCGCGACCGTCAAATGATCGCCTTCGATTCCGATCACGGCTGGGTCCGAAGTCTTCGCAAGCGACTCTGCCGCGGCCGCCAGCGGGGGCTTTTTGGCGATAACAACGCGCGCTCCCTGGACTTCGTTTTTTGCTTGAGCCATGTAACGCCCGTCGGTAAAAAACACGGCCTTGCGGGGTGAGATTAGAAGCGCGCCAGCGCTGCCGGTAAAGCCGCAGAGATAGCGGATGTGGGGAAGATGCGTGACAAGGAGAAGGTCCAGCCTGTGTGCAGGAAGAGATTGCCGTAAGCGTTTTAGACGGCGTTTGTGATCCATCAATGAGAGTTTAACAAAGTCATCGCCCCGTAACCACGGGAAGGAAAACAGTTAAGAGCTTTTGTGGGTCTCATGAACCCTCTATTTTTTGGGAACAATTAGGCACGGTCTTCAGACGCAAGGCTTCGCATTAAATGGTTACGCCTTGACGACCGCATGGGAAGGTACCATAATGCTTGCGACTTAGTTAGGGCTATGTCCTTCCCTTGCCGTGATTCGGAGGCGGCTGCCTATGTTCTTTTCTCGCACGTCTTTATTTGTCTTGTGCCTCCTTCTTTGGGCTACAACCAGCTATGCTCAGTCAAATGTTCGCGCCATCAATGTGACGTTTACCACCATTGACGTGCCTGGGGCGGGCGTGACCGGCATTTATGGCATCAACTCGGCGGGCGATATGGTTGGCTACTACGGAACCAACAGCAACGACCCCAATAAACACGGATTTCTCTTCAGCGGTGGTAGCTTTGCCTACCTTGATTATCCCAATGCATATGCCACTTTTGCTTACGGTATCAATGATGCCGGCACCATTGTCGGAAGTGCCGAATTCCAGGGAGGCCTTACCGCAATAGGATACAGCTACAACGGCTCGACCTATTCCGCGATCCGCGACGGAAGCGGGGGCACGACGATCACCTATTCAATAAACAACAGCGGTGAAATCGTGGGGGGGCTGGTACCGCTTACACCACGAAGGGTATCGCGGCGCGGGGAACGAAATTCAAGAACCTCAACGTACCCGGAACCTATACCTATGTTTTTGCGTCCGGCGTGAACTCGACCGGCACAATTGTCGGGTGGACCGACATGGACGGTTTTGTGTGCAAGAACACGTCTTGCAAAATCGTGGACGTCGCCGGAGCGAGCCAAACGGCAAATCGTGGCATTAACGACGCGGGCGTCATGGTGGGGTGGTATTTTCTCGGAGGGGTTGACTACGCTTTTGCCTCAAGGAATGGAAAATATTTGTCGTTCGCGTATCCTGGTGCGCTGGGGACGTTTGCCGATGCGATCAACGCTTCAGGTCAAATCGTTGGCCAATATACACTCGACTACCAGACGTTCCACGGTTTTGTGACCAACCCGATTACTGCGGAGGATTTCCACTGATCCTTAATCATCTGGAAGATGAGAGTTGAGTCTCATCTTCCAGACCGCAAGTAACGCCCTTACTTAGTAAGCGATCCAAGGTGTAATCCAAGGCGAGGTCTGAATATAATTTACGAGTTTATTCGCGACCTTCTGGACGCCGAGACCAGAGGGGTGTGTGTAATCCCCCCAATAGTCGGTCGGGTCCAATAAGTCACCGTAGAGAACATCCCTTTGGCTCTGGGCGCACAAGTTGTCTCCTTGGCCATTGCACCAGTTCAGCCCGTCAAGCAGCCGCGGATGCTCTCCGTAGGCCCATAGGTATGGCCCCCAGTCGAACCAAGGAGCTGTCGTGTAGTCCACTTCCCCCGAATAAGTGTCGCTGGGAGTAGTAATCCCTCCGACTTAGCGAATTTGTGCAGTGATGATACGTTGCACTCCAAATCCCCACTCATAAGCGAACGGCTCCGGATTCAGACAGGTATTGCCGTTGGTGGTAGCATTCGCATAGCCGCCATAGGTTCGACTCGTAATGAACACTTGCTTCAGATTGGGATACCGGGGTACGCCTGTCGAATTGTGCTGGGCATCGAGTTTGCAGCATTTCAGATAGCGCAGAATGTTCCCCAGATAAGTCTCCGCCTGATACGCATCGGGAAGAGTGCTGGTCGGGCAGAAGTTGTGTTGCAAGTCGCACGTGGGAAAACTGTCTCCCGATTTGACGAAGACGGCCTGTACCTGCGCTTCGGTGAATCCATTCGTATGCAAATCATCGGCGACGCGATAGTAATTGCATTCTGGGTCATTACTTGTGAACCTGTCGTAGTCACAGTCGTTCGACCAGTAGTACCCAATGCTTGTCGGGTCCCATTTGTCCAACGTTTGAGCGCCTAAGGCCCCGTCGAAGACTACGACGCTCGGGCCGACGAGCGAGGAGCCTACTGGCGGGTAGACTTGACGTATGAACGACATCTGATCGTACCCATCCGAGACCCCATTCCGAAACGCGATGTTATAGGGCGGAACGGCATCAGGATTGCCCAAATTCGGGCATTTGGTGGCACAGGCTTGGCCTGCTAGTTGCGGCAAACTGTGTTGATTTCTGGTCGCATCCCAAGCGTCGACATGGCCTCCACATATCTCGACATCGCAATTAGAAAAGCCGATGAAGAGAAAGACGATCTTGGGGGCCTTCTGGTCTGTGCAACCCGAGGAGCCAGGCGCGACGCCATTGCTGCAAAGCGGTTGGATCTGACCGGCAAGGGTGACCCCTTGGTTGTAGTGAGCGAGTGCCGCACCCGATCCAGAACTGCGCTCGTCGGTAACCCCGAAAGTTCCGTACAAGCTTTCGATCTCGCCTGTTGATGCATAGAACGAGGTTGTGGACCCGTCCACTAGCGGGACGGGAGTAATAGTGCCGAACGGGGTTGGGCTTGCACAAGCACTACCGGCGTAGACAAATCCGGGAGGCATCGGAGCATCGGCACACGGCGCCTGGGCGAATGAGATCGGAGTAGCAACGATCAAAAACAACAGGGTGAATAGGGGAGTAAACTTCATGGCTGCGTCCTTTCTTGAAGTGGTGACGAACGGGCAGGTTATCGCCGGGGACAGTTCGGTGCGCTGAACTCGCCTCAGCGGGCAAACGTGGTGAGTTGGTTGGGGCCGATAGATGCGCGCGCAACTATATCTCACTTAGATAGCTTGTCAAGCAATTCTAAAATCCAGACATATTAGTAAATTGGTTGTTACTTAAGCTTGATGTCTAAAAGCTGGACACTCGCGCTAGCTGGCACATCCCGTGCCTGGGGAATCTAAACCACAAAACAAAACCGCCGGCTCCGTGAAGGCAGCCGGCGGCAGGTTTCGGATCGGGCCGTGAACTATGTCTGAATGATGCGCGGAGTGATGAAGAAAATCAGCTCCTGGTTCGCGGTATTGACGGTCGTGTGTTTGAACAGGTTGCCGAGGTACGGCACGCTGCCCAGGAGCGGAACCTGCTGAATGTTGATCGAGTTCTGCGTCTGAATGACGCCGCCGATCACCACCGTGCCGCCATCAGTGACCAGGACTTGCGTGGTCGCCTGCTGCGTGATCAGTTCCGGGTTGCCTTGAATCGTGTGTCCGAAGTCAGGCGTCGTGTTCTCGACGTCCACGTTCAGGAAGATGGTGCCTTCCGACGTGATCTGCGGAACCACCGTCAAGCGGAGGAACGCGTCCACGTAGGTGACCGTGGGCGGTCCACCAAGCTGGGCCTGAGTCACGATCGGCACGCGTACGCCCTGGCGAACCAGAGCCTGAATGTTGTTCTGCGTAACTACGCGCGGACGAGAGAGAATCTTCAACAAGCCGCGCGATTCGGCCATGGTCAGCACCGCATCGATACGGACGTTGTTGCTAGCGTTCACGAATGTCAAACCGCTGGTGGCCGCCGTGGTCGCCAGGTTCGAGAACAGAGGAATCTGGGTTCCAGCCGCGGATCCGGAACCACCCACCGTGATGTACCCGGGGGTAAGACCGTTTACGTTGGTCGGCGAAGAACCGGCAGCCGCGGCGCCACCTACTGCGGTGTGGCCGTTGCCCCAGCCAAAGCCGAGCTGAGTGCCGATGTCACGCGCGAAGCTGCGGGTCGCGGCTACGACGCGGGCTTCGATTTCGACTTCCTGCGTCTTGCGGTCAAGCTGAGTGAGCAAGCGATCGATTCCAGGCATCACCGAAGGAATGTCGGAGATGATCAGAGCGTTGGTGCGATCGTCAGAGATCACATCGCCGCGCTGCGTGAGGAACTTCTTCACGGTCGGAACCACATCTTTCGAGTGGGCGTAGCTGAGGAAGCGGGTCACCGAGACCTTGTCGACGGCCAGGGCTTCTGCTTCCTGCTGGGCCCGGCGTCCTTCAGCTTCTTTGCGCAAGGTGTCTACCGTGGCGATGCGGAGCACGTTGCCTTCGAGCTGCCGCGCCAGTTCGTTGTTCTTGAGGACGATGTCGAGCGCCTGATCCCACGGCACGTCATCGAGCACAATGGTCAGAGTACCTTTGACGTTGGGATCGAGCACCACGTTCAATCCGCTGATTTCGTGAATCAGGCGGAAGAAATCTTTCAGATCGACGTCTTTCAAGTTCACCGAGATCGGCTCGCCGGTGTACTTGGGACCGCCCGCGGCGGGATGCTGTTCCATCTGCATCTTCTGCTCGGCCGCCATATTGACGGCGGGTTGGGCGGCGCCTGCGGCACCCTGCATGGCGGCGCTGGGAGCCGGCAACAGGTTGCCTTCGGGCCGCTCGACGAACTTGGTAGCGGCGACCGTGGCGCGCTCTGAAGGATCAGCAACCGCGGGCTTCAATTCCGCGGTCGCGTCCTTGGGCTTGTAAGAAGGCTCGACGAAGACATAGTCATCGGCCGGCTTTTTGGAAGCGGTCGACGTCGTTGCCGGAGCCGGTTGGCTGGAGGCAACGGTCTTCACCACGGGAGCAACCGGAGTTGCCACGGCGATGGTCTTCGGCGCCGAAACCGCTACCGGCTTGGTGGCGGCCTTGGCGGCCGTCACGGCGGTGTAGAGTTTCAGCACAATCTTATTGTCGCTGCCGGGAACCAGCTCGTAGCGGCACGCCTTGTCGAGATCCACCACCACGCGAGTGGTTGGAGGCGTCATGCCGTTCGTGCCCAGACGCACGCCCTTCACGCCGTCGCTGCCCACATTAATGTGGTTCTGCTCCGACGCCATGGCCGTGTTCGGCAGGTCGAGCACGAGGCGCGCTGGTGATTCCAGCGTGCTCAGCTTGGGCGTCACCGCCCCTCGAGCGATGATCTCCAATTGGATGCCATCGCCGCTGCGCACTACGTTGACTTTCTGCAGCGCGGCATGCCCAGTCGGCCCTGTGCCCGTGATCTGCGTCTCAGCCGCTGCAATCAGCACCAGTGCCAGCAGCGGTAGGAAAACACCCAGCAGTTGCTTTCGCATTTCGCTTCTCCCCACGAACTCGCCTCGGCGGGCTCGTGAACTCTTCTCCCCAAAATTCGTTTCCACTCGCCGGACTAAACCGCCGGCGTAGTGATCTTCTTCGTAACTTCGCGCTCGAACGGCTTGCCCAGCTTGTCCTGGATCGTTTCTTTGAAAATGATCGAGTCGCCGGTGATCTTCACTACGTACCCGTTAAACACGGGGTCGTTCTCGCGTAAGAAATAAGCTTTGTTGACGGCGTTCACCACCACCGCGATCATGCCCGTATCGGCGCGTACCACGCCTTTCAGCGCGATCTGATCGATCGCCAGGCAGCGTTTGCCGGTGCTGCAACCAGAGCCCGTCATGCTGTGCGAAACCACCGGGCTGACGAACGGATCACGACGGCCGGTCAGATTGATCGGCTTCGACGAATCGTTCTTGGCATCTTTGGGATCGCCGCTCTTCGCATCCTGCACAGCGACTTCGCCCTGAGGTGGCGCGGGCTTGGCCTGGGCCACAGCCTTCTTTTTCGGAGTCGGCTTGGCGGCAGCTTTCACCGCGGTCACATGAACCGGGGCGGTATGCTTCGCCTTCACCGCGGGTTTGCTGGCCGTGGCGGTCGGCGCCGATTTTGATACTGAGGTCGCAGGTGCAGGCTTCGCCGGCATGGCGGGGCTTCCGCTGGCGGGCTGCGTCGCGGCCAGTGCAGCGTTCGAGTCAATCGCCTTCTTCTGCTCGATCGCTTTCATCGTGTTTCTTGTGTTCTCAATGATGTCCGGGTTCTGCGCGAAAGCAGATCCGGCCGTCATCCCCAAGACAAGAATTGCTGTGGTCAGCTTCATAAGTGATTCCTACCTTTTCACCGGGGCCTGGCCAGGTTTCCCCGGCGCAGCCGCAGGCGGCTCGGTATCGTGGCTGAAGAATGTGGTCGCGAGGCAGGTGGCTACCACGCTCTCGTTGGCGGCGTACTGGTAGGTGTGCTTCACCTTGGCATCGGTCGCTTTCTTGGTGTTGGCCACCAGCAGGCCTGACACGTTGACGATGCGCTCCAGCTTGCCCACATGATCAAAAAAGTTCAGCATCGAGTAATAAGGCCCGTCGAGTTCCATCTCGAACGGCAACTCGGTGTAGAAGTCCTTGCTGCTGGTGGGACGCGCCGTGTAGCGGCGCAGTTCCACGCCCGCCTTGAGCGCTTCCGCATCCATCATCTTCATGAAGCCGTCGATTTCCTTCTCGTCCGGCACGATGCGGCGTTCGATCTCAAGCTGCTGTTTCAGACTGGCCAACTGGCGCTCGATCTCGGCCAGTTTCGGCCGGTAGGCTTCCAGTTCCGCGTTCTCGTGCAGCTTGGCGTCCAGGTTCTGCTGCGCGGTCGCATTGGCTTCCCGCTGTGACTTGAACATCGTGAAGTGGAGAGCCACCGTCACGAGCGCCCCCGCCAGCAGCAGCGCCGCCCATTGCTTGAGACCCGACAAATCGCTAAAGTTCGCCATATCCCCCGCCTCTTAGGACTTCGCTTTTTCGCAGGTCAGTGTGAACTGGAACGCCTGCATATCTTTCACTTGCTCGTCCTGATAGGTCTCTTTGATCTCGATGTTCCGGAAGTAGCCGGTCTTCTGCAGGTTCTGCATCAGGTTGGCCACCGCATCGGCGCTCAAGGCCATACCTTGAATGTCGACGGTGCCACCGGAATCCTTCAGGTTGTTCAGCCAGACCGCTTCGGTTCCGTTGACGGTGTCACCGATCATGTTCAACAAATTGACAGGACCCGCTTGCCCGGCGCGCAACTGGTCGATCACGTCGACCCGGCGTTTATAGCTGTCGGCCTGGCGCTGTCGCTCGAGATAGCGCGCTTTCACGTCCGCCAGCTCGCGGTTTTTCTGCTCCGCCTGCTGCGTCTTCTGCGCGATCTGTTTCTTCTCGGTATCGAGCTGGTGCCAGCGGTAGAAGTTGAATCCGGCGCAGAGCAACAGCACGACCGCCACCTTCAACATCGGTGTGCCGACATCGCCGACTTCGATGGAGGAAACGGCGGCTACCGCCGCGCTGCCACCACCGCGTTTGCTCTTCGGTTTCGGTGCTCCCAGCAGATTGATTCGGATCATAGGTCTTCAAAACTCCTTAAAGCCAACCCCACCGCAACCGCCAGTTGGCCGGCATTCTGCTCGATCAGCTCCGCGCCCATTCCTTCAGCCGGAGGTGCGATCTTCTGGAACGGGTTGAAGATCTCCACCGGTAAAGAGAACTCCTGGCGCAGGGCTTCGACCAGTCCGGGGACCTTCGACGATCCCCCCGCCAGATAAATCTTCTCGATGTGCTCGCCCGCCGCGCTGGCGCGGAAGAAGTCGAACGTCTTCTGAATTTCGAGCACGATGATCTCGGTCACCTGCTGCAAAATCGGCGTCTTGGCGTCTTCGCTCACCGTGCCGACCTTGTTGCCGAGCTTCAGCGATTCGGCGTCATCGAAGCTCAAGTCCAGTTCCTTCTGCAGCGAGTCGGTGTACTGATGCCCGCCCACGCTGACGTCGCGCGGGAACAGCGGCGTCGTACCCTTCACGATGTTGATGTTCATCACGCTGGCGCCCAGATTCAAAAGCGCCACCACCTGGCCAGGAGCCGGCTCGTAGTTGTACTCGTAGCAGTTCTGCAGGGCCAGAGCATCGATGTCCACGATAGCCGGACTCTTGCCCGCCATCGAGAGTACGTTGGTGTAGTTCAGAATCTTGTCCTTCTTGACGGCGACGAGTAGCACGTCCATCTGCGGGCTGCCGGCGTCTTCGGAAAGAATCTGGTAATCGAGATTGACGTCAGCCAGATCGAAGGGAATATGCTGCGCGGCTTCCTTCTGAATGGTTTCGGCCAGTTCCTGGTCGCTCATCGAAGGCAGCGAGATCTTTTTCACGATCACCGAGTGCCCGCTGACCGCGGTGGCAACGTTTTTGGATTTAATCTGGTTGTCGGTGAAAAGTTTCGAAATCGCGCTCGAGACCGTGCCCGAGTCCACGATCATGGAGTCGACCACGATATCCGGAGCCAGCGGTTCCAGGCCGAGGTGTGCCACTTCAATGCCGGCCCGCGTCCGTTTCAGCTCCACTGCCTTGATGCTGGAAGAGCCCACATCCAGACCAACGATCGTCTTCGCTCCGAATCCAAACATGTGCCCGCCTTTACTCTCCGGCAGCCTTGGCGGCCGCCTTCGGTTTCTTCGTGCTCTTGACTTCCATCTGGTTCGACTTCTCTTCCATCCACTGGTCGAGCTTCGATTTCTTGAAGCGCCAGCGGTTACCCAGTTTGAAAGCAGGAATGCTCTGTTCGCCGACGTACTTGTAAAGCGTGTCCGCACTCACTCCCAGGTATTGCGACGCCTGGCGAATATTCATCACTTCTCGCGAGTCGGCCATAGTTCGAGTTCCTTTCCACAGAATCCTGCCTTGCTGTGTTTCAGTGAGCCGAGCATATATCAACGGGTAAATTGCCCTGGTCCAAGTAAATCACCCGGTTTTACTGGGTTTTGTGCCTGTTTTCTGGAATCGAGCTCAGGGGCGATTGCCACCTGCGTCAATAGGTTGTGGTTTAAGTTGAATTGACTACTATATGTAGAAGTAATGAGGGGTGCGAACGATGGTTTCCGCGGGAACCGTAACCAAAGTACTAGAGACGGTACTAAGGTCTTAGGACGGGCGGCAAAGACCCGTGTTTTCAAGACGAATGTGGAAAAGCTCAAGCAGAATGCAGGACGAATTCCCGACAAATAAGGGAAACTAAACCAGGAGTTCTTGAGACTGCGAACCGGGGCCGCGCGCCTCGGTCACAACGGAGACAAAATGCAGAAAGTGCTGGTGTTCGTCGTTCTGTTGTTCGCCTCACACTGGATCTCGGCGCAACAAGCCGAACAAAACGACGCGCCCCCACCCGCTGCGCCGGCCACCCAGGAGGACGACGTCAAGGAAACCACTGTCCTCGGATGTCTGAGCAATCAGTCCGGCGAATTCACGCTCACCGATGCCTCGGGAACTCTCTACCGCTTGCCTGGAGACCACGGCCTTGATCCCTACGTTGGGCACGAAGTCAGCATCGGAGGCACGACCTCGGCTTCAGCAGCGGAACCTGCGATCACGGTGACAGAGATCAAAGATGTGCTGGATCCTTCAGCGCCGATTGCAAGTTTTGCGGCCAGCGACTGGAAGACGTCGAGCAACAAGACTTATGGCTTCAGTGCGCAGTATCCGGCGACATTCAACCTGCTGGAAGAGTCAGAACTTCGCAAAGAGTTGAACTTCGCCAACTCCGACGGCGCTGTGAGTCTGCTGAGTGTTGAGATCCCGGACGAAATTTATCCCGGATCGAACTTTCGCGGAGGCTATTTCACGGTGGGAGTAAATCCGAGCATTGCCAATGCACAGGCCTGCGCTCAGTTTGGATATGCCGATCCGCAGTTTGTTTCGTCGAGAGCAGTTCACAACATCAAGTATTCGCAGGCTACCGAAGGCGAGGGCGCGGCGGGAACGGCTTACCAGTACTACTACCTACACACTTATCAGAACAATCTGTGTTACGAATTCAAGCTGGAAATCGCGGCGGTCAACACCGGCGCGTTCGATCTTCCGTGCTCGATTCCTCTGATCTCTCAGCACAACAAGGACGATTTACTGGAATCGTTTCTGTCGCGAGTTTCGTTTGTTCATCCCAGCTTGCCACTACCGCAGCAAAGAACGCGCGTGTTGAAGCCGGCAGTCACGGCATTTGCGGCTACGTCACGGCGCGCAGACCACTCGCTGGAAGTGACGGTCAACTGGAGCACGCAGGGAGTGGACTACGTTCATCTGGAATTCGAGTGCAATAACAACTTGGTGGTAACCGGAGCCAGCGCTTATCTGGAGTGCGGTAGCAGCAGCAATCGCAACTTCTCGCCCAGTGGCACAGCGACTTTCCTGGTGAGCAACCCGAAGGGACACACGGCCATCCCGTTTGTGGTTAGGCTGGAGCCGTTTTCCCGCGGGGCTGCGGTTCCGTCGCTGAACAAGAGCGCCAGCGTGCCGGTCACTCCTGAGCCGTTGTAGCTTCCTGGCTACTTGGTTTTCAGTTCAGCAATGATGTGCAGGAACTCGGGGTCCTTGCGAAGGCCCTCGAGATTGGGATCCTGCTCGAGGAAATCGGCGTTCTTGAATCCTCGCCGAATGGCTTCGCGCAGATCCTTGATGGCCTGCTTCTGATTTCCGGTAGAGGCGTGGGTATCGGCCAAGAGCAGCATTGGCCAGGGCTCGTCTGGGGTGATCTCGCTCATCAGTTGAAAATAAGATGCGGCGCTGTCGAAATGCTTGCGCTCCAACTGAGCTTGTCCGGCCTCGATGCCTTGCACCCAAAGATCGTTGAAAGCCCTTACTAAAATCAGCTTCTGCTCAGGCTTCGAGTGCTCGGATTGAGATTTGAGATGGCGTACGCCGTCGACAAGATCGGTCCGCAAATCCAACCGTTGATCGGCGGACGACTCATCGAACGCCGCTAATTTCGAGGAGAGATCCGCGGTGAGGGATGCCTGGTCGGCGATCTGGCGCTGTTCCTGCTTTACGGCTTTTTGCAAAGCAGAAGACTGCTTCAGAGTCGCAAGTTTGTGTTCAAATTCCGCGACGTTTTCCAAGCCAGAAAAGTCAGAAACCAGCGTGCGGTAGGCGGACAACTCGGCGATCGCGTCACTTCGTTTTTCGGCTTCGGTGGCCTCGGTTTTGATCTGACTAAAGAAAGCGTCGACGAAGTGGTCGTCCTTCGGCTGGAGTCCGGCCTGCAGCGCCTTCAAATGAATCCAGGAGACCGACTCCTCCACGACTTCCTTTGGCGCCCATCCATGCGGTCCGTGGAAGACCTGGACGCGATAGGAAGAGCCCAACTCTTCGCGTTGGCGGCGAATCTGCATGATTTCGGGCCAATTGAAATCCTCATCACCCACGGAGAAAAAGTAGTTGAGACTGTCTTTTTTCAGGGGCGCATCCGTAGATGGATAGCCAGCGCCCTGAGCGATCACGCCACTGATTTTGCACTGCCCGCAGCGCAGAGCCACAAGTCCGGCAACGCGCGCGCCCCCTGAGAGTCCAGTGGTGTAGACCTGGCGGTCGTCGAGAGAAAGGCGAATGTGGGTGTCTTGCCAAATGGCATTCGCGGACTTTGAGGCGGCGTCTAGAGAGAAATTTCGCGAGTTGTTGGAGCCGGCCACGATGTATCCGTATTTCTCCGCCGCCTCCTGGTAGAGCTTCACCGGCACCTTCCCGCGAGCGAAGGGATCGAAGGCGTAGATGATCGGCCAGCGCTTGGCGGGAGTGTACCCGGAAGGCAGATACAAGGCGTAGCTCTCGGCTGGGTCGGCTTCGCACAAAACCAGGTCGATGACTTTTCCCGACGGAAAAGGCGCGACTGATTGTGCCTTCGCCGAATTTGAAGCGACGACGAGAAAAGCCAGGGCCGCCAGACCTCTTATCAATTTGATCATTCCAGAGGGTGTTACGCCGTTTGCGCCACACGTACGCCTCTTAGACGATAAATGGAAGCCTCGGTTAACCCAAACCTTCCTTTCTGCCGATGACTACGACGAATGGGCCGGTTCGCCGCCCACGATTTCATTGGCTTTGGACCACAACGATGGTGACGACTGAGCTGACCGATCAGGACCCTTCTTCTGGGGATCGCGCTCGCGATGTTTGCAAGGTTGACCTTGACGCCATTTTCGACCGAGCCGCCGTGGGAATGGCGATTCTGGATCTGAGCGGGCGTTGGCTGCGGGTGAATCAGTCGCTTTGCGATCTTCTGGGTTATCAGAAAGAAGAACTGATGACGCTGAGTTTCCAGTCGGTGACTCATCCTGAGGACCGCCAGGACAGCGTGCAGCATTTCCAGCAGGTAGTTTCGCGCGAGATTTCGAGTTATCAGTACGAAAAAAGATACCTGCACAAGGGAGGACAGACTGTCTGGGCTCTGCTGACCGTCTCACGAATTGAAAGTCCCGATGGCAAGCAGTGTTACATAGCGGGACAAATTCAGGACATCAGCAAACGGCGGGAGATGGAAGAGGCGCTCCGCAGCAGCGAAGCGCTGTTTCGCACTATCGGGGAGAACGCCGGCGATCTCATCATGCTGGTGGACTTTCCCGGTTTGGCCACGCGCTACGCCAGTCCCGCTTGCGAGTCAGTGCTCGGATATTCGCAGGCGGAGTTGCGCGATGCCATGGACATCGTGCATCCCGACGACCGGGGGATCGTGACGAGAGAAATCTCGGAGATGATCAGCACGGGGAAAAAGAACAGTATTTTGAGTTTGCGGCTGCACGACGCAGAGGGCCATTGGCACGAGGTTGAGGCACACAGCTGCGCGTTGCGGAACAGTGAAGGAGAACTGATCGGGTTCCTGGTGATTTCCCGTTTGATGGACGAACGGGTGCGCGCGCAACAGAAGCTCAAAGAGCGCGAGGAGTTGTTGCAGCTGCTGCTCGATTCGACCGCCGAAGCCATTTATGGAATTGATCTGGAGGGAAATTGCACCTTCTGTAACCGGGCGTGTTTGCGTCTGCTCGGCTATGTCGACGTGAGCGAAATTCTGGGAAAAAATGTTCATCGCCTTATTCACCACAGTTATCGCGATGGATCTGCTTATCCGGAAGAGGAATGCCGCATCTACCTGGCTTTCCGCAACGGCAGCGGCACGCACGTGGATGACGAGGTGGTGTGGCGCGCCGACGGTCTTTACTTCCCCGCCGAATACTGGAGCTACCCCATACACCGAGAGGGCAAGATTGTCGGCTGTGTCATCACCTTCGTGGATATCAGCGAGCGAAAAGCGGCCGAGCAAGCGCTACGGGCCGCACATGAATCCTCGGAGCTGTTCATCAATTCGGTCCCTTCGATACTCATCTCCATCGATCTGGAGGGGCGCATCACGCGCTGGAACCTGACGGCTAACACCACGTTCGGATTCTCCACCGAAGAGATGCTGGGGAAACCGCTGGCGGACTGCGGGGTGCACTGGCTGCATTCGGATATGGCCGCGGAAATCGCCGACTGGTGCACTCAGAAAGTCAGCCGTCGCTGCGACCATCTCTCGTTCGAGAAGCACGGTGAGAAACATTCTCTCGGGTTGACCATCGATTGGGTCAATTCACCGGAGAGAAATACGGGAGAAGTGTTGATCATCGGCTCCGATGTCACCGAACGGAAAAGTCTGGAGATCCAACTGCGCCAGGCACAGAAATTGGAAGCAATCGGGCAATTGGCCGCTGGAATTGCCCATGAGATCAACACTCCTACCCAGTATGTCGGGGATAACACGAATTTCCTGAAAGAATCCTGGACCTCGATCGCGCCGGTGCTAGCCGCGATGCGTCAAATAAGAGCAGAAGCAGGCAAGGGCGCGGTCAGCGAAGAGACGCTCAGGCAGTTCGACTCGCTTTGGGAGTCAGCGGACCTTCTATATCTGGAGACCGAAATTCCGCGGGCTCTCGAGCAATCGCTGGACGGTATTCAGCGGGTCGCCAAGATCGTGCGCGCGATGAAGGAGTTCTCGCACCCCGGGTCAGAGGAGAAGCGACCGCTCGACTTGAACAAAGCCATCGAAACCACGATCACGGTGGCGCGTAACGAGTGGAAATATGTTTCCGAAGTTGTAACCCAATTACAAAAGGATTTGCCGCTGGTCCCCTGCCACGCTGGTGAATTCAATCAAGTCATTCTGAATCTACTGGTCAACGCAGCACACGCCATCCGGCAGGTGGTAGGAGACGGTTCGCAAAAGAAAGGAACCATCACTGTAACCACCCGACGCGATGGGGACTGGGTGGAAGTCCTCATTCGGGATACGGGTTCGGGCATACCTGAGGCCGTCCGGTCACGCATCTTTGAACCGTTCTTCACCACGAAACCCGTGGGTGAGGGGACGGGGCAAGGCCTGGCCCTGGCCCACAATGTGGTCGCCCGCCGCCACGGAGGAAAGATCTGGTTCGACACCGAAGTGGGCAAGGGCACAACGTTCTTTATCCGGCTGCCCCTGGCGGCAGCTGGCACGGAAACCTAATGGCAAAAAGAATTTTGTTTGTCGACGACGAATCTCGAGTGCTGGCGGGGCTAGAGCGCAGCTTGCACGGTATGCGTAAGGACTGGGAGATGGTTTTTGTCAGCAGTGGCCAGGCAGCCTTGGACGCGATGAATGGTCAAACCTTCGACATCGTCGTCACGGACATGCGCATGCCTGGAATGGACGGCGCCCAACTTCTCGAAGAAGTGAAAAAGCGCTCGCCCCAGTCTCTGCGAATGATCCTGTCAGGGCAGTCGGATCGCGAGACCATACTGCGATCCGTCAATCCCACGCACCAGTACCTTTCCAAGCCCTGCGAGGGAGAGGAACTCAGGGGGCGGCTGATGCGCGCCTTCGCGCTCAAGGATCTGCTGGAAAATCCCGAAGTCAAGGGTTTGGTCTCGAAGCTTGATTCTTTACCGAGTCTGCCGGCTTTGTACTTTGAGTTGACCGAAGAATTGCAGCGGCCGGAGCCTTCACTGGCGAAAGTCGCGAAGTTGATTTCCGCCGACATTGCCATGACTGCCAAGGTGCTGCAACTGGTGAATTCGGCCTTCTTCGGGCTGCGCTGCGAGGTCTCGAAGGCTTACCACGCGGTGGAGTTGCTGGGCACCGACATTGTGCGTGCCCTCGTGCTCTCCACTCACGTGTTCTCAAAGTTCGAGACCGACCTGCTTAGTGAAAGTGATGTGCAGCACCTTTGGCAACATAGTCTGGCGTCGGGCAGTTATGCCAAGAGAATCGCGGTGCTGGAGCACTGTAGTCAGCACCTGGTGGACGATTGCTTCACCGCCGCACTTCTGCACGATGCCGGCAAGCTGATCATGGCGTACGCTCTGCATGATCAATACAAGAAAGTGATTGAACTCGTCCGCAACGAAGGCAAGGGGATGTCGGATGCGGAGCGGGAAGTCTTCGGCTGCGGCCACGCCGAAGTTGGCGCTTATCTATTCGGGCTTTGGAACCTTCCCGCCTCGATCATCGAAGCGGTGGCTTGGCACCATCAGCCTGCTTCGAGCCTGCCAGCCGTGTTTTCCGCGGTCGCCGCCGTACACGTTGCCAGCATTTATCACGAAGAGCAAGCCCAGCATTGGATGAAGGACATGACCGTGATTGATTACGACTTCTTATCCCGTATCGGTTGCAAGGAGCGGGAGGCCGTTTGGAGAAAAGTTCTCGAAGGCGAGCAGCCGCAAGGAGCAGAGCATGAGCGACAAGATCCTGTTCGTGGATGACGAACCCGCAGTTCTCGACGGCTTCCGCCGCTTGCTCCACAAAGACTTTTCTCTCCTGACCGCGATCGGAGGGGAGGAAGGTCTCAAGCTGATTTCCGCTGCGCAGAGTGAACCCTTCGCCGTGGTGGTTTCCGACATGCGTATGCCCGGGATGGATGGCGTCCAATTCCTGTCGCGGGTACGGTTGGTCTCGCCTGACACCGTCCGCATCGCGCTGACTGGGCAGGCCGACATGCAAACCGCCGCCGACTGCGTGAATGAAGGATCAATCTTCCGCTTCCTCACCAAGCCCTGCCAAAAAGAAGTACTGGCGAAGGCGCTCACCTCGGCTCTGTTGCAATACCGCCTGGTAGTTGCGGAAAAAGAGCTGCTGGAAAAGACTCTGAGCGGCAGTGTGAAAGTGCTGACCGAGGTTCTGAGCCTGGTAAATCCGGCGGCTTTCGGCCGCGCTGTGCGCATGAGCCGTTACGTTCAACATATTGTCCGCAAGCTGCATCTGGAAGCCGGATGGCGTTTCGAAGTCGCCGCCATGATGTCGCAGCTGGGCTGTGTGACCCTCGACACCGATACCATTGAAGCCGTGTACGCGGGAAGAAAACTGTCGCCGGATGAGCAAGCACGTCTGGACGCGCACCCGTCGGTCGCCGCGGACTTGCTATCGAACATCCCGCGCATGGAACCAGTCGCTCGCATGATCGCCCAGCAAGAGTCGGTGTTACCGTCGCCACACGTTGTTGGGGAGCACTTCGACGCCGTCAAACTGGGCGCGCAGATCCTTAAAGTCGCCCTCGCTTACGACCAACAGCTGAGCGCAGGGAAAAATCATTCTGCCGCGATGCAGCAGATGTTGATGAGAACGAATCAGCTGGAACGCTCGATTGTTGACGCACTCGCCGATATTGAAGTCGAACCTGTGCATCTTGAAGTCAAGAGTTGCCGCGTGTCCGATCTGGACTGCGGCATGATTTTGCAGGAAGACGTGCGCACCAATAATGGCCTGCTGATCGTTGCCAAGGGCCAACAGGTCACTTACGCGTTGCTAGTCCGTCTCAGGAACTTCTGGGAGCGCCGATCGATCGGTTCGACAGTCATGGTGCGCGTGCCGCAAGCGGAACTCAGCGAACTGAAGCCCGAGAAGGCAAATTCGGCGGCCACCGGACAAATCTAGATCCGGTCTTCTCAATCAAATCCTCGCGTTTGTGCGCTGCGTCACTTCTATCGTGGGGCCTTTCTCTTAGTCTTACTGGGAACAGGCATCGGTCTGTTCTGCGAGGTACGTGGTGAGACTTCTGGTAATTGGCTCAGGAATGATGGGCTCGGCCGCCGCCTATGACATGGCGCGACAGCCCGATGTCGAAGCAGTAACACTGGCAGATAGCGACTTGAAGCGTGCGCAGGCGGTCGCGTCCCGCGTGAACCGCATTACGGACGCGAAAAAAGTTCGAGTGGCGACCCTCGACGCTTCCCAGGAAAAGAACGCCGCGAAGCTGATGCGTGGCCATGATGCCGCCTTATCGGCTGTTCCGTACTTCCTCAATCTAGGATTGGCGAAAGCCGCGATCGAAGCGCGCTGCCACTTCGCGGACCTGGGCGGAAACAATACCGTCGTGCGTCAGGAATTGGCGCTGGCCAAGAAAGCGGAGAAACACGGGGTTGCGATCGCGCCCGACTGCGGGCTTTCTCCGGGAATGGCCTCAATACTTGGAGGCGAACTGGTCCGCCGCCTCGGCGGAGGTGCAGATGCGCTCCGGCTCTACGTTGGCGGCTTGCCGGAGCGGCCTGTGCCTCCCTTTCACTACCAGCTGGTTTTTTCCGTCGAGGGGTTGATCAACGAATACGTCGAGCCGGCCCGCATTCTGCGCAAGGGCAAGCTGGTTACCATCGAACCGCTCACTGAGCCGGAAGCCTTCCACATGCCGGGTTTCGCTCCACTTGTCGCTTTTCATACTTCCGGCGGAACTTCCACCTTGCCCGAGAGCCTCGCAGGAAAAGTGGGCGAGTGTTTCGAAAAGACGCTACGCTATCCCGGACACTACGATCTGCTTTGCGAGTTGAAAGAACTGGGATTGTTTTCAAGCGAGAAAATCCGGATTGGCAAAGCGGAAATCGCTCCCCGCGCCATGATGTCAAAGATCTTCGAAGGCAAGTTCGCGAGCAAAGGACCTGACGTCTGCATCATGCGGCTGGAAGCCCACGAATCGGTGCGTTCCCCTGGGGTGCGTGGATTGCTGGGCGGAAAACTGAAAGGGCGAGTGGCGTCCTTTACGCTCGTCGACCACTACGACCCCAAAACGGATATGAGCGCGATGATGCGAACCACGGCTTTCCCCGCCTCGATCGTCGTGCAGATGCTGGCCTCGGGAGCCATCACCAAGCGCGGCGCGGTGTTGCAGGAGCGCGATGTTCCGGCTGACATGTTTCTTGACGAAATGAACAAGCGCGGCATCAAGATCGAATACGCCCTGCAATAGCGTCTCATCGAGAATCGTTCCCGCCTTCGCACTTTTATGATCTCGCGCACTGCGTTACTCTGTCTTTCTGCGGAGGAAGCGTGCGTACTCTGGATCGTCTTCAACCCCTGGCATTGCTGGCTTTGCGCCTGGTTCTTGGGGTCATCATGATTGCCCATGGTTATCCCAAGGTCACAGGCTTTTCCCATTTCCAGTCAATGATTAGCGGGATGGGTTTGCCCGGCTGGCTAGCCTACCTTTCGGCGGTAGCGGAATTTCTCGGCGGGATTCTGGTGGTGCTGGGATTGTTTACCCGCTGCGCAGCCCTGGCCATCTTGATCGACTTGAGCGTGGCTATCTGGAAGGTGCATTGGAAGGTTGGACTGCTCGGGGACAAAGGCTATCAATTCCCCCTCTCGTTAGCGGCTATCGCTTTCGCGCTCATTTTTTTTGGAGGTGGGGCGGTGTCGCTGGACAGTATTCGACGCGGCGGCGGGAGCATGAAAAAATCAAAGTCGTGATTCGCAATAGAAAAGGCCCAGGTCTTCTGGGCCTTCCTCGATTCAAGATGCGCAGTCGGACTTACGGCGTGAACTTGAAGATGGCTCCCTCGTTATCCACACCGCCATGAACCGTCGCCCCGTAAAGAATTCCCGCGGAATCAGCAACCATTCCGTTGTAGACGAAACCTCCATCTGGCTGACCCTGGAAGCGGTATGCCACAGTCTCCGTCCACTTGCCGTTCCTGCCTGCAACCAGCTTGAACACCGTTCCGCAACTGCACCCGGCGCCTCCCTCACTGGTCGTGCCGTACAGATTGCCTGACGCATCCACAACCACATTGCTGATTGGGCTGCTTCCGTCCGTTCCACCCTTGAAGCTGTAAAGCACCGACTCGCTCCAAGTGCCGTTATTGTTGGTGAGCTTGTACACAGACCCGAGATCGTTTGCGCCGTCGTAGTAGGTTGTGCCGTAGAGATTGCCTGAGGCGTCGAAAGCCAATGCTCCGTAAGGAAATCCAGCATCCGGACTGCCCTTGAAGGCGTAGAGGACTTTGAACGTCCACTTTCCACCCGTCGCGGGCGCGAGTTCGAAGGCAGTGCCCGATCCATTTGCTCCCCCGGCAGTGGCCACCCCGTAGAAATTCCCTGCACTATCGAGAATCAGCCGGCCGGCCGACCCGGTCGCGCCATCGTTGCCCCCGGTAAAGCTGTGAATCAGTCGTTCCTGCCAGGTACCGGCTTTCAACTCGTAGATGATCCCGAAACCCTTGGCCCCCCCGGTGGGAGTCATGCCGAAAAGATTGCCGTGCTTGTCGAAGGTCACACCGGCGCCCGGGCCGTATCCGTCATTGCCTCCGGTGAAAATGTGAATCACACTCTGTGTCCAGACGCCGCCGGTGTTGGTCAGTTTGTAAACGACGCCGCAACCGGACTCGACACAAGGTCCCGCAAAGCTTCCGCCCACGACTGCAGTCCCGTAGAGATTGCCTTGTGCGTCAAGGGTAACGCCCTTGTAAGGCTGTCCTCCATCCGCTCCGCCAGTGAAGCTGTAAAGAACGGTATGAGTTCCGGAAGGCGTAATCTGAAACACCGTGCCTGTGCCGAAGGCTCCGCCTTGCACGGTGGTGCCGTAAATGTTTCCAGCGCTATCGAGAACCAGGTCGCTGTCGGTGTATTCGCCGTCGTCATCTCCGGCGAAGCTATAGAGGATCTGCTCGGTGCTGGCTGCCCTGGCTCGGCCCGCCAGTAGCATCATGCATGAAGAGATCGCCAGAACCATGCTGGCGTAAAACCAGATTCGTGGACGCCCCATTCCACCCTCCATTCGGATTTCATTCTGTGATCAACAAGGAAAACAGAAATCTGCTGGCGGGCTGGAACTATAGCACCGAAACCTGCTTAAAACACACGTCCATCGCGGTTTTGACCGATATTTTACAAACGTCAGAGAAGGGACTTCGGCGCTGGAGCATGCGCCCAACGCCGGTTTCGGATGATCAAAACTCCGCGAGCTCTTTCATCGCCCGGAACAAGTCTTCCGACTGCGGAAGAATGGCATCTTCCAGGATCGGCTGGTAGGCCACGAAAGTGTCTTTCGCGGCCACGCGGCGAACCGGTGCATCGAGATGTTCGAAAAGTTTGTCGGCGATGCGGGCGGCGATTTCCGCGCCGTATCCCCAGCTCAACGAGTCTTCGTAAGCCACGATTGCGCGGTTCGTTTTGGTGACCGATGCGGCGATGGTTTCCCAATCGAACGGATTGAGGCAGCGAAGATCGATCAGCTCGACCTTGATTCCATGCTCGCGTTCCAGCTTCTGCGCGGCTTGCAAAGCGCGGGGGACGACTGCCCCGTAGGTGATCATGGTCAGATCGCTGCCGGACTGCACGATTTTTGCTTTGCCAAACGGAATCATGTACTCCGGCCCCGGATGGGGCGCCCGGCCGAAGGTTTCACGATACAGACGCTTGTGTTCCAGGAAGAGCACTGGGTCATCGCAACGGATCGCGGTGCGCAGCAGTCCCGCCGCATCCAGCGCGTTCGACGGGAATACGACGCGCAGGCCGGGAATGTGAGTGAAGATGCTTTCGCCGCACTGCGAGTGATAGATGGCGCCTCCAGTGAGATATCCGCCGATTGCGACTCGCACGACTGCCGGCGAAGAGAATCCGTTGTTCGATCGCCAGCGAATCAGCGGCAGCTCATCGCGGAGTTGCATCATCGCGGGCCAGATGTAGTCGAAGAATTGAATCTCCACCACTGGCTTCAATCCGCGAGTAGCCATGCCTACGGCGCGACCGACGATGTTTGCTTCCGCCAGGGGCGAGTTGAATACCCGATCGGAGCCAAAGTCACATTGCAAGCCGGCGGTAAGCTTGAAGACGCCGCCCTTGCCTTTGACCATCTTCTGCTGCAGATATTGTTCGCGGCTGCAATCGGCCACATCTTCGCCGAACATGACGATGCGCGGATCGCGGGCCATCTCATCGTGCAGAGTCGCATTGATCAGGTCCGCCATGGTTTTCGGCGCAGCCTTCTTGGCGTCGTTGGAAACGGCTGGCACAGTTTCGAATTTAGAGGACGTAGGATCGAGGTCGGGAGAATACACGTAGAGCTCGACCGTATCAGGCGTCGGCGGAGCCGCCTCAAGCGCGCGATCAACCGCGACCTGAAGTTCGTCTTCAACCTGCTTCTCGAGGCGGTTGATTCCCTTCTCGTCAAGAATGCCTTCGCGAATCAGGAACATCTGAGTGCGGGTAATTGGATCGCGAGCCGCATCGCGCTGCCGCTCGGCATCGGGGCGGTACAAGCGCTCGTCATCGGACAGCGAGTGCGAGTAGGGTCGAATGACATGAGCGTGAATGAAAGACGGGCCTTCTGCGGCGCGGCAGTACGCAACCGAGCGATTGAAGGCCGCGTAGGTCGCCACCGGATCGGTGCCGTCGATCTCTTCGAAATGGAAGTTGGGGAATCCCGAGACCAGTCGGGAAATATTGCCGCCTGCGGTTTGAACCTCAACCGGAACCGAAATGGCGTATTCGTTATCCTGCACCACGAATACGACCGGCAATTTGAGGTTCGCGGCTGAGTTCAATGCCTCCCAGAACTCGCCTTCGCTGGTGGTTCCATCTCCGAGTGAGACGTAGGTGACTTCATCGCCCTGAAACTGCACGTCTTTGAATTCCCGGTAATCTCCGGTCGCCTTTTTCGCGGCATCGGGGTGGGCGGAGAAGTAGCGTCCAGCCTCGGCGCAACCCACCGCTTGTAGAATCTGAGATCCGGTCGGCGAAGACTGAGTCACCACATTGAGCTTGGGGAAACTCCAGTGGGAGGGCATTTGCCGGCCCCCGGATTGCGGATCGTCGGCCGCGCCCACTCCCTGCAGCAGCATCTCGTGGGGCGTAGCACCCAGGGTCAGACAAAGGGCGCGATCGCGGTAATAGGGAAAGAACCAGTCGTACGCGGGCTTCAGGGTCATGCCCGCCGCGACTCCCACGGCCTCGTGCCCGGCGCCGGAGATCTGGAAGAAGATCTTCTGCTGCCGCTTCAACAAAATCTCCCGGTCGTCCACCTTCCGGGAAAGGTACATTAAGCGGTAGAAATCGATGAGTTGCTGGCGGGTGAGACCCTCATAGGTCTTAGCCGCCTTCTTAATTTCGCTGTCGGCGACCGCCGAAGGTTTGGAAACTGTTTTCGATGCCATCCGGTTTCCTGATATGAAGGAATAATTCCAGCTCAGGCATTGTAAATCCTGACCGGGAGTTCCGGTATACCGGATTGGCCCGACCCTCGCCATTCCATCTACGTTGCTGAAAATAAACAGCGTCGGAGACCCTCGGGAACGAACCGCTATGCCGCACCATACCCGGTGATAGGGGTCACTGTGCCGCCCGAGGGAAAGGGCGAAACTTATTCTGTAATCGTGTCCTTCTTTGACAGGCTACAAACTATTCTTGCCCCGCTCTGAGGGCGTTCTCGGATGGTCGCCCGCTCAGCTTAGGAGGGCCGCATGAAAATATCGAGCATACTTTCCGGTCTGGGATTCGCTCTGGTGGTTGCGGTGGTCTTGCTGCTGATCATGGGGGTGCATTTTCAGCGTCCGATGCCAGAGCACGGCGCCGCCCTTTACAACCCTGCGGCCGAGACAATTGTCAGGGGCGTGGTTACCGAGGTCAACGATTTCGTGTGCCCGGTGAGCGACGGCGAAATCGGCTCGCACTTGAAACTGCAGACGCCGACTGGCATCGTCCAGGTTCACCTGGCACCCGCGCGCATCATGCGCGGGCAGAAACTCAGTTTTGCTCCCGGTGAGCAGTTGGTGGTCGTGGGGTCGCAGGCGCGGATGCTGGGTAAACAAGACCTGATCGCACGCGAGATTGAACGTGGGAACGAGACCATGATCTTCCGCGATGCTTCGGGCAAACTGCTGCTAACGCAGTACTGAGCTTCGCTGCGACGCTTTGAGCGATTATCGCGAGAATCCGGTCCAGACTCGTCTCTCGCGCCTTCCTATCATTTATCCTGAAAGAAGCAATGATTAGAATTCATCGCCCCTTTGACCCTAAGAAGATCAAACTGCTGATTTTTGATCTCGACGGCACACTCATCGATTCCCGCCTCGACCTGGTGCACTCGGTAAACGCCATGCTGCGGCACTTCAAACGTGCAGAATTGCCGGACGATGTCGTGGCCTCTTATGTCGGAGACGGCGCGCCAATGTTGGTGCGACGGGCGCTTGGCGACCCGAAAGATGACAGTTTCGTGAAGGAGGCCCTCGAGTATTTTCTGGGCTATTACCGCGTCCACAAACTCGATTACACGCATGTATATGACGGGGTGAAGGAAGCCCTCGCTTCCCTGCGCCACTCCAACGGCACACAACGGCAGATGGCAGTACTTTCCAACAAGCCGGTGAACCCGTCGCGCGCAATCGTAGAGGCGCTCGGCCTCGGTGAGTTTTTTGTGCTTGTGTATGGTGGAAATAGTTTTCCAACCAAGAAACCCGATCCCCAGGGGGCGCGCACATTGTTGCAGCAGACGAAGACGCATGCGGCAGAAGCCATGATTGTCGGGGATTCTTCGAACGATGTGCTCACCGGCCGCAATGCCGGGATGTGGACTTGCGGCGTGACCTACGGATTCGCTCCGCACACACTCGCCTTGGCTCCTCCCGACGTGTTGGTCGACGCCCCCCTCGAATTGATGCAACTATTCGCCGAGAAATGATCTGTTCGTTTCCTCGATGGTTAACGCCATTCGCTCCTCCTTCTTGTAGACTTGCCGGTAAGGATGACCAATCCCGAACAGAGCTTCACTCCCGCGGAGTTGCGCAAATTGCGCAGCCTGAAAACTCCTCATGCAATTCAACGCTTTGTCGATGACATGCCATACCACCTCGCTGACACGGCCTGGTCGCCGCGAGTCGTACTGCGCGAAAACACTTCTCACTGTCTGGAGGGAGCATTGTTTGCAGCTGCGGCATTGCGGGCGAACGGCTATCCTCCATTGATTTTCGATCTGGAAGCTGAGAAGGATACCGATCACGTGGTCGCCATCTACCGCATGCACGGCCACTGGGGAGCGATCGCCAAATCGAACTACACAGGTTGCCGGTACCGCGAGCCGGTCTATCGCTCACTGCGGGAACTGGCCATGAGCTACTTCGAGGTTTATTTCAATCTGCGCCGCGAGCGGTCGTTGCGCACCTTCTCAAGACCGGTGAACCTGGCGCGCTTCGACCGGCGCCACTGGATGACCACGGAAGCCCCGCTCTGGTTCGTCGCGGAGTACTTGTTCGATGTGCATCACTACCGCTTGTTGACTCCGGCGATGGCAAAGCGCCTTCACCGGCTCGACGATCGCTCGTTTCGCGCGGGTTGTTTGGGGAGGGCCGAAAAGCCGGTCAGGGCACGAGTATAAAATCCGCCGACGAAATCTCGGCGGAACTTGGGCCACAAGAACGAATCACGCCACACGTTGCGGCTTCAGCCATGGACTCGTTTCGCCTCTGGGCCCGAGCAAAAGAGTGAGAATGGCTACAATCACATCCGGATCTTCGCTGCGAACCACCCCAAAGTCTCTTGCGAGTTCGGGCCATTCCGCCGATTTGGCAGGTGCAGAATGCACCAGCGCGGGCACTTTGAGATCCCGCGCGACCAGCCCCTCCCATTCGGATTCGCGACTGTGCGTGGAGGCCTCATCCACCAGGAGGGCATCGGGCGTTAGCCCCTCGATCAGTTGCAAAGCATCGCGCAGATCGCGCGCGGCCCAAACTTCGACGCCAAGGTTTTCCAGCGCCACGGTGAGTTTTTCGCGTCTACGATCCGAGGAGTCCACGCAAAGGACACGTGCAGGGTGCGATTTCATAAGGCTTTCTCCGTTTCGATCAGCCCAATCCCCAGACTCGATGGCCAACTTCCCTGAAGGTACGATAGTGCCAAAGCAGTGTGAGCCTTGTTAACAATATGTAAAAAGAAGTGCCGCGGCGGGTGTGAGATGCGAACCAAGGTAGCGGGTTTTCTCGTGAAAAACATTTTTGTCGGACTTTTAGTCGCCCTTGCCCTCGTATCCCAAGCGTCGGCCCAAGCGGAGACTGCGACGGCCATGGAAGACGAGAGCCACCACCACTTGTTGCTGCAGAACGAGAAGGTACGCGTGTTCGCGGTTGACCTCGGAGCCCACGAGTCTGCCCCGCTGACCCGACACGAACACAACTATCTGGTAATCACCCTGGGCGATTCCGAAATCGCATCCTGGGCCGAGGGCCAAGCCGGGGTCATCACTTACCGCTACGATCAGAATGACATTCGCTTCTTTTTCGGCGGCCCGGCGCGCGCTCTGCGAAACGATACGCCGAACGCCTACCACAATCTGACCATAGAATTTCTAAGTCCCAAGGTGACAACTTTCGGCTACGAACCTAAAGCGGGCAAGTGGGAATATGGCAGCAGCGCCATGCTGCCTCCGCGCGATCTGCAGAAGGCCTTCACTGACAGCATGGACTTGGGCGAAGCGAAAGTCAGAGACGTCCAACTGCTGCCGGACGATGCTTATCCCGAGCCGGACAAAGACGCGGATGAATTATTGATTCCTCTCACTGACATCGAACTGAAAAAGGCAGGCGAGCGCATTCGCAAAGACCGCGTAGAACCCCTGTGGATTCCCGCGGGACGTAAGGCGAAACTGGTGAACGACGCGACCGTACCGGCGCGGATGGTCGTGCTGGAGTTGAAGTGAGCAATGTTTTCTTCGCGATCTTTGCGGATGTTCTTTGCGTCCTTTGCGGTAAAGGCTTTTGAATGCATCCCCCGGGAACTAGTGCGATTCTAATCACGTAATATCCTCATGCGCTTTTTAGTCCTCAGCCTGCTGATTCTCACGAGTTTCCCCGTATTCGGGCAAATTCAAGAGGTGGCACCCACGCTCTCCCAGGATCAGATTCGCGACCTCATTCGCCAGGCTTCCGACCGCGACATCGAAAATGACAAGCGGCAGCGCGACTACACCTACGTTGAGCGCGAAGAACAGCACAAGTTGGACGGCAAGGGCGCAACGAAATCCGTCGAGTCAAAGACCCACGAAGTCATGGTGCTCTATCACGAGCCCGTTGAGCGCCTGATCGCCAAGGACGACAAGCCACTCTCAGAGAAAGATGCCGCCAAGGAAGACGAGCGCATCCAGAAAATTGTCGACAAGCGCAAGAACGAGTCGGAGGGCGAGCGCAAGAAACGCCTGGAGAAAGAAGAGAAAGAGCGCGAAGACGACCGCCAGTTCGTGCGCGAAGTCACCGACGCGTACAACTTCCATCTCGCCGGAATTGAAAATCTGGAAGGCCGCGATGCCTGGGTGATTGACGCCGAGCCTCGTCCCGGGTTCGAGCCGCACCGCAAAGAGGCCAAGATTCTTCCCAAATTCCGCTTTCGCGTGTGGATCGATAAAGGCGACACCGAGTGGGTCAAACTTGACGCCAACTGCATTGACACAGTTTCCTTCGGATGGTTTCTCGCTCGCATCCACAAAGGTTCGCACATCGAGATCGACCAGACTCGGGTGAATGAGGAAGTCTGGCTGCCCGAGCATGTCTCACTTACGCTCGATGCCCGCGTTGCCCTGCTGGCCAACATTAACGTGCAGGAAATTGTCACGTACCGTGACTACAAGAAATTCCGGACGGATACGAGGATTTTGCCCGCAGGGGAACAGTAGGGCCGCGAACCTGTTCATCGTGGCCGGCGGGACGCCGGCGCTACTTCTTTTCGGCTACGTCGATGCGTGTTTCGGCGCGATGCAGTGCGTCTTCGGCACGGTCGAAGTCAACTTCGGGATTGGTGCTCTTCAACCGCTCCTCCGCCCGCTGCTTGGCTTCCTGTGCGCGCGCAATATCAATCTCTTCCGGACGCTCGCAGGTCTCGGCAAGAATCGTGACTTTGTCGGGGAGCACTTCAGCGAAGCCCCACGCCACCGATAAATGATGGACGTCGGACCCGTTGCGGTAGGTAATCTCACCAACGGCAAGCTCAGTGATCAGAGGTGCATGCCCCGGCAGAATGCCCAGATACCCGTTCTTACCGGGCATCTGCAATTCTTCGGCCAGGTCCTTCACCACCATCTTTTCCGGAGTGACGATTTCGAGTTGGAAAGAATCAGCCATTTTGGTCGTTGGTCCTTGGTCGTTGGTCGTTGGCCAAAGACCAACGACGAACGACCAACGACAGTTTTTATGCTGCTGTCTTCAATTTCTCCGCCGCTTCGAGTACTTCGTCGATTGTGCCCTTCATATAGAAGGCCTGCTCCGGGATGTCATCGTACTTGCCTTCGACAATTCCGCGGAAGCTTCTGACCGTGTCGGCAACCTTCACGTAACGACCGGGTGCGCCGGTAAACTGCTCGGCCACGTGGAACGGTTGCGAAAGGAACTTCTGGATTTTACGGGCGCGCGCCACCATCAGCTTCTGGTCTTCGCTCAGTTCGTCGATACCGAGAATGGCGATGATGTCCTGCAAATCTTTGTAGGTCTGCAGAGTCTTCTTCACCATTTGCGCGACGTCGTAATGATCCTGTCCGACGATGCGCGGATCGAGAATGCGCGAGGTCGACGCCAGCGGATCGACGGCCGGATAAATTCCGATTTCCGTCAATGCACGTGACAACACCGTGGTCGCATCCAGGTGAGCGAACGTGGTCGCCGGAGCCGGATCCGTCAGATCGTCAGCGGGCACATAAATTGCCTGCACCGAAGTGACCGACCCTTTCTTCGTTGAAGTAATGCGCTCCTGCAACTCGCCCATTTCCGTCGCCAGGTTCGGCTGGTAACCCACGGCGCTGGGCATGCGGCCCAGCAGCGCAGAGACTTCCGATCCTGCCTGCGTGAAACGGAAAATGTTGTCGATGAAGAGCAGCGTGTCGGCGCCTTCGACATCGCGGAAATATTCGGCGACGGTAAGTCCGGTCAGCGCGACGCGTAATCTTGCTCCAGGCGGCTCAGTCATCTGGCCGTAGATCAATGCCGCCTTCGAATGTTCAGGATCACCCGGCTTAATGACGCCCGACTCAGTCATTTCCAGCCAAAGATCGTTGCCTTCGCGCGTGCGCTCGCCGACGCCGGCAAACACAGAAAATCCGCCGTGCTGCTTGGCGACGTTGTTGATGAGTTCCATGATGACGACGGTCTTGCCGACACCCGCGCCACCAAACAATCCGATCTTGCCGCCCTTCAAGAAGGGCTGAATAAGATCGATGACCTTCACGCCGGTCTCAAACATCTCGGCCGTCGTGGCTTGTTCATCGAACAATGGAGCGGGGCGATGAATCGGCATGGTCTGCGTGTGTTGGATCGGCCCCAGTTGATCGACGGGTTCGCCGATCACGTTCATGACGCGACCCAGCGTGCCGCGCCCTACGGGCACGGAAATCGGTCCGCCCTGATCGATGACTTTCATCCCGCGCACCATGCCGTCGGTGGCTTCCATGGCGATGCAGCGTACGCGGCCTTCGCCAAGGTGCTGCTGCACTTCGAGAATCACGTTGATGGGCGTGGGCACAGTGAAACCCTCGCTTACGACCTTCAGGGCTTCATAAATGGGAGGCATAGTGGCTTCTTCAAACTGCACGTCCACCGCCGGTCCCGATACTTGAATGACATGTCCGAAATTTTCTGGCATAGAAATCAGTTCTCGATGGCTAGCTTTTAGCCCTTAGCTTTTAGCCTTTAGCTCGACGTTTGGCCCGCTGATTCAAGCTAAGGGCTAACGGCTAAGAGCTAAAAGCTGGTTTTATCCTGCTGCTGCCGCACCGCTGACAATCTCAATAATCTCTTTCGTGATCTTCGCCTGGCGGGCACGATTCATGACCAGCGTCAGCGAGTCGATCATGTCGGTGGCATTGCTTGTGGCCGATTCCATCGCCGTCATGCGGGCAGCGTGCTCGGCGGCTACCGACTCGAGCAGCGCGTGGAAGACTTGGATGCCTACATACTTCGGCAGCAGCGAGTTGAACAGTTCCCCCGGTGGCTGCTCGTAGATGTAATCCACTTGAGCCGTAGCAAACTGCGATGCCGCTTCGTCGACCGCGTGGGTATCCGGACGTCGCAATCCCACGCCCTCGCCTTTGGCTGCTTCCAGCACGCGCGCTTTTTCCTTTTGCGTCATTTCTTCCGCTTGCGCGACCGAAGCTTGGCCAATCTCGCCGATCGGAAGCACCTGCTCGACCACCAATCTCTGCGCGATCACGGACTTGAATTCGTTGTAAACGATGTAGACGGAATCGATCTCGCCTTTGCTGTAGCGCTCGATCACGCGTCCCGCCATCTCCGAAGCCATGGTGTATTCGACCTTGTTCAGGACGCCGACGTGCTCCCCGATGATGGTCGTGCGCGGCGCTTCTTGCGATTCCTCATTGCGAGGCTCAGACGCGGGATAACGCCGCTTCAGGAAGTCGCGCCCTTTGCGTCCTACGGCTTCGATTTCGACGTTCTTGCCTGCTTTGCTTTCCAGAAACCGCGAAGCCGCTTTCAAAATGTTGGTATTGAATGCGCCCGCCAGTCCCTTGTCTCCGGTAACAACGATCAACAAAACATTCTGCTCGGGACGCTGCGCCAATAGCGGATGCCGCGGCTCGCCCGTCTCGGGATCGTAAATTTCGGCGCGCGACACCAATGACTTCAAAACATTAGTCAGCATCTGCGCGTAGGGACGCGCGGCCAACGCCCGCTCCTGCGCACGGCGCAGCTTGGCAGCCGAGACCATCTTCATAGCTTTGGTAATCTGCCGCGTGTTGGTCACGCTGCGGATACGGCGCCGGATATCGAGAATATTTGGCATCAGTTAGTCGTTGGTCTTTGGTCGTTGGTCGTTGGTCTTTGGTCGTTCGTCGTTCGTCGTTCGCAAAAACTTCATGGGCTGAGTGCTGAGTGCCGACTGCTGAGTGCTACTTTGCTACCGCTTGCTTTTCCGCCACAAAGTTCTCTTTGCACTGCTTGATCACCTTCGACATCTCGGCTTTCAGGCTGTCGTCGAGAACTTTCTTTTCCATGATGCTGCGTAAAAGGCCGGGATTGGTGGCGTCGACATACTTGTAGAGTTCCGCCTCGAATTCGCGCACTTGATCCACCGGCATATCGTCAAAAGCTCCGCTGGTTCCGGCGTAGATGATCAGAATCTGCTTCGAGAACGGTAGCGGTGAAAATTGCTTTTGCTTCAGCACTTCGACCAGCCGCTGGCCGCGATTCAACTGGGCCTGCGTGGCTTTGTCGAGATCGCTGCCGAACTGAGCGAAAGCCGCCAACTCGCGGTATTGCGCCAGTTCGAGCTTCAAACTTCCGGCCACCTGCCGCATGGCTTTGATCTGCGCACTGCCGCCGACGCGGCTCACCGAGAGTCCTACGTTTACCGCAGGGCGCACGCCCTGGTTGAACAGATCGGTTTCCAGATAAATCTGGCCGTCGGTAATCGAAATCACGTTGGTCGGAATGTAAGCCGAAACGTCACCGGCCTGGGTCTCGATCACGGGCAGCGCCGTGAGAGATCCGCCGCCGAGCTTGTCGCTCAATTTCGAGGCTCGTTCCAAAAGCCGCGAGTGCAGATAGAACACGTCTCCGGGATAGGCTTCGCGCCCCGGCGGCCTCCGCAGCAAAAGCGAAATCTCGCGATAAGACGCCGCGTGCTTCGACAAGTCATCGTAGATGACCAGCGCATGCCGCTTGGTGTCGCGGAAATATTCGCCAATCGCACATGCTGCGTAGGGCGCAATGTACTGCATTGGCGCAGGTTCGGACGCCGACGCCGCGACCACGATGGTGTAATCCATGGCGCCGTAGTCGGTCAGAATCTGAACCACCTGCGCGATCGAAGAGCGCTTCTGTCCAATCGCGTTGTAAATACAGATAAGGTCGTTGCCCTTGTTGTTGATGATGGTATCGATCGCGACTGCCGTCTTCCCGGTCTGACGATCGCCAATGATCAACTCGCGTTGGCCGCGGCCGACGGGAATCATGCTGTCGATGGCCTTGAGTCCAGTGGCCATGGGCTCGCGCACCGGCTGGCGATCGATGACGCCGGGCGCCAGACGCTCGAGAGCGATGAACTTGTCGGTGGCGATCGGGCCCTTATCGTCGATCGGCTGGCCGAGCGAATTCACCACGCGCCCGATCATGGCATCGCCCACCGGCACGCTCATGATGCGGCCCGTACGCTTGACCTCGTCACCTTCTTTCAACTCGGTGTATTCGCCGAGCAGCACCACGCCGACCTGGTCTTCTTCCAGGTTCAAAGCGATGCCGGCGACGCCGTGCGGGAAAGATAGCAGTTCGCCCGCCATGACCTTGTCGAGGCCGTGTACGCGGGCGATACCGTCGCCCAGGGTAAGGATCGTGCCCACTTCGTCCACCGCAATCTTGGACTCGTAGTTCTCGATCTGTTGCCGGATCAGTTGTGTGATCTCGTCTGCTTTGATTTGTGCCATATGAAATAAGCTCTTAGCTTCTAGCTCTTAAGCCTTTAGCCTTCGGTCGATTCAGCTAACGGCTAAGAGCTGATAGCTTCCCTAATTCTCTCCAACTGCCCCTTCACCGATCCATCGTAGATGGTGCTGCCGACCTTCACGATGGCTCCGCCTAAGACGGATGGATCTTGCGCATACCGTGCGCGCACTTTTTTGCCGGTCAACTTTTCCACTTCGGATTCAAGGCCACTGCGCTCATCGTCCCCCAACGCGCGGGCACTGGTGATTTCCGCCTCGGCGAATCCCATGCGCGCGTAAAGTTCCTGCTCGAACTGCTTCACGATGGGACCGAGAAACGCTACCCGCCGGTGATCGATGAGCACGGCCATGAAGTTCCGCACCGGCCGCGAGATGCCTTCACGCGCCACAATTGCATCGAGCACGGCACGCTTCCGTTCCGCTGCAATCGAAGGAGTCTCCCACACTTCACGCAGCACTTTGCTGCTAGCCACCAATTCCACCAGCGATTGCGCTTCGCGCAGGCTGCGGTCGATATCGAGGCGGCCGTCAAAGACGACATCGGCGAAGGCGCGCGCGTAAGTATTGGTCACTGAAGCCATGCGCTATTGCTTGTCTCCGTTCGAAAGCTGATCGGCAAAGCGTCGCACCAATCCCCGGTCGGTGGCTGTGTCCACATGAATCTGCTTGGTCGCCAATGCAACGGCCAAATCGGCAGCGTATGCAGTCAATTCGCGTCGCGCCATTTTTGCGGCAGCGGCAATCTCTTGTCCGGCTGCGTCGGCGATTTTCCGAGCTTCTTCAGCGGTCGCAGCTTTAATGCGTTCTTCTTCGGCGGCCGCTTCCTTTTCCGCCGCGGTACGCATCGCACCGATCTCGTCGTCCAACCGGGAGAGCCGTTGTTCGATGCCGCTTAACCGTTCGTTGGCCTCGGCACTGGCCTGCCGCGCTTCTTCCATCGCTTTGCGGATCGAAGCTGTCCGGTCACGAAACATGCCAGGCAGACTCTTGCGGGAGAACCACAGAATCAGGGCCGCGATGACGGCAAAATTAAATAGCAGGCAAACCCAGTAAGCTGATTCGACGCTACCGGTGAGTTTCGCTACCCAGCGCACGGCGGACGAGCGCTTGAATTTCGTCGTGTCGTCTTCTTCGCCCGCGGCCTCGCGTGATTCCTTGACGATCTCGCGCCCGGGACTGAACGACTGAGGCTGAGAGGATTGCGTGTCCGAAGAGCTCTGCGCCTGAGGTTGGCTCTGAGCATGTACCGGCGAGACCGCGAGGATGAGCCAAAAGATGCATCCGGCCGCAACGGTCCGCTGAATCCGCATGCGAGTCATCATTGGCCACCTGCCGAAACTCTTGCGGGCTCCAACACCGTGCGAATAATCTCTTGTGCCAATTGGCCCGCCTCTGCCTGCAGACCGGCCTGGGCTTTTTGCTTGTCCTCTTCGATTCCTGCCTTCGCCTTTTCAATCTCGGCCTGAGCCCGGCCGCGTGCCTCGGCCACCGCCGCCCCGCGGGCTTGTAAGGCAGCCTGGCGACGCGCCTCCTGGGCCTTGAACACCACCAGCCGAGCCTCACGCATCCGTTGCTCGTATTCCGCGGTACGCGCCTCAGCGGTCGCAATATCGGCCCGCGCCTTCTCAATCGCACCCTCGGTTTTGCTGCGCCGCTCGGCCAAGACCTTGGTCAGCGGCTTATGGACGAGCACCGTGTAGACCCCATACAACAGGATCAGAAAGATTGCCGTAGGCACGGACCCGAGCAGTAATTCGCCTAGCTTTACGATGATTGCGTCCATACTGTATTGATAAGAACTCGAACGAAAGAGGGTTTAAAACCCTTAAAACTAACATCCTACGAGGAGAGTGTCAACGAAATCGGAAGCCTTCCCAAAAGTGTATTCCCAATGCTAAAGCCTGGTTTCACGATCTTGTCAAGGCGTTCAGAAAAAAAGACTTTTGAAACAATCCCTTGACATCTGAGGAAAGGGGGCTAGCATGGATATATCACCTCCGATCCAATTCAGGATCGAATGGGCCGATAGCCAAGGAAAGTCACCGCTTCTTGGTTGCCGGCCCATTTAATTTTAGCCGTCAGACCTTGGACCCTAGACCTCAGGAAAATCCAGAGCTAGATCAGCGACGGCACCTACTTCACCACCCACTCCCTTACCCTTCTCACCACCGACTCCGGTGCTTCCACTTCCAGCTTGACCAAGCCGTCCTGGTAGGCTCGCGAATGGATGCGCGCTTTCGCCTCGAGCATGGCCAGCGTCTTCCCTTCTTTCTGCGGGACCTGCAGGTGCACGCGGCTGGGACGGTCTTCCTCCAGCATCTGATCGATGCGGTCGAGCAGCGTGCTGATGCCGATCCCCTTCACCGCCGAAACGTGGATTGAAATGGCGTCGTCGCGCAAGGATTCCTGCTGCACCGCCGACAACAGATCAAGCTTGTTCATCACTCGCAAGCGGGGCTTCTTCTCCGACTCCAGCTCTTTCAGAACTTTTTCTACCTGTGCATCTTGCTCGGCAGACAGAGGACTGCTCGCGTCTGAAACCTGCAACACTAATGTCGCCCGTTGCACTTCTTCCAGCGTCGCCCGGAAGGCCGTCACCAGGGTATGCGGCAGGTTGCGGATAAAGCCGACCGTGTCGGATAACAGGACCTTTCTCTTCGATGGCAACTCGACGGCGCGGATCGTGGGATCAAGGGTCGCGAACATTCTCGACGAGGCCAGCACGTCCGCCTTGGTCATGGCGTTAAACAGCGTCGACTTGCCCGCGTTTGTGTAGCCTACGAGAGCCACAGTCGCTACCGGAACCGATTCGCGCCTCTGACGCTGCTGGGCGCGAATTCTGCGCACGTTTTCAATTTGCTCTTTTACATGCCGGACACGCCGGTAGATTTTTCTGCGATCAGTTTCGAGCTGGGTTTCTCCAGGGCCGCGGGTGCCGATGCCGCCTCCGAGCTGCGACATCTCGATTCCGCGTCCCGCAAGCCGCGGCAGCATATATTCGAGCTGCGCCAGTTCCACCTGCAACTGGCCTTCGCGCGTTCGCGCATGCTTGGCAAAAATGTCGAGGATGAGCTGGGTGCGATCAATGACCCGCGTGTTAAGAACGCGCTCAACGTTGCGCTGTTGCGACGCGGTCAGATCGTGATCGAAGAGGATCAGGTCGGCGGAAACCGACGCTGCCGCACCCGCTATCTCCTCCAGCTTCCCTTTGCCAATCAACGTGGCGGGATCAGGACGGTCACGATGTTGCAGGAATTCTCCAACAATCTCGGCGCCCGCGCTCGTTGCCAGCGTACGCAGTTCGTCCAGCGATTCTTCGGCGCTGAATTCGGGAATGCTGGGAGCTTTGGAGACGGTCGACGCAGATGCGCTATCGCGCGCCGCCTGCGCTCCCGCTGTTAGGTTGGTTTTCGCGGGAGTGCGGCTTCGCGTGCGGTATTCGATGCCTACCAGGAACGCGCGTTCCTGCGCAGCTCCGGTGCTGGTGGCCGCCGGGCCGTGGGATTTGTTCTTCTTCCGGGAAGCTTTGAACTCTGAACCCGCCAATTCCGAAACGCCTTACCCTTCAGTACCGGACGCTGGACCCGAGTCCACACTCGCCGCGGGAACCGGCGTCGGCCTCTCCGAATGGCCGTGAGACGTGCGTCCCATGGCAACCGTCGAGATCGCGTGCTTGAAAATCAGTTGCTCCTGATTGTTGGTCTCGAGCACCACCGAGTATTTGTCGAAGGAACGAATTCGGCCAGTGAGTTTGACCCCGCTTAGTAAGTAAATCGTAATGTTGGTCTTTTCTTTGCGGGCCGTGTTGAGGAAGGAATCCTGGATGTTCTGTGCCGGCTTATTCTCCATCGCCGATCTCCTTACTTTCTCAACTGCAAGTGGTCTTGCTCCTGGCGACCGGTCCCCATCGCCGTCAAGAGCAGGGGGATAGCTCCCGGCATTCTCTCGCCGCCGCAAAATAGGCTATGGACGCGAGAAGTGCCGCTTCGTACATCCGTACAATACGGCCTAACCCACGACTTTTCAACCACTCGTTGCCCTCGTCACTATTTTGTACTGAGCAAGCGGACAATCCATCTCTGACTGGTTGATGTACAATCCTCGCTTTCCAGCGTGCGGAGGAAATTGAAAATGGCGGCTCCTGCTCTCCTGTCGGCAATCTTGGACCTGAACATCCATCTTCCAGAAGACGGCGTCACCAACAGGTTGATGATGTTTCGTTGGATTCACTTCCTCGCGGGCTTCACTTGGCTCGGCATGCTCTATTTCTTCAACCTGGTGAATGTAGGTCTGATGAAGGAGCTCGACGCTCCCACCAAGGGGAAGGTCTTTCCCGCGCTCATGTCACGCGCGCTATGGTGGTTCCGCATGGCCGCGGTCGTCACAGTTTTTTTCGGCGGCGCGTACTGGGGCGATATCATCAGCTCGGATGCCCGCAATGCCGGCGCTTCCACCGGCGGCGTCTACGGCAGCTTCTTTCTTATTTGGACCATCGTTTGGGGACTGATGTATGCCTTACTGATTCCCGGTAAAGGCATCCTCAACAAAGGACCGGTGTTGGCGGTTCTCTACGCGGTGATCATTGTTGTCGCTTGCTGGGCGTTCCTCGATTGGAATAGCCGCGGCTGGGAAAGCAATCGCCTGCTCGCGATCGGTATCGGCGGAGGATTCGGCTGGGTGATGATGCTGAACGTTTGGGGAGTGATCTGGCGAATCCAGAAGCGCCTGATTCAATGGACCAAAGATAGTGCTACCAACGGCACACCGATGCCCGAAAAGGCAAAAGCCATGGCACGCATGGCGTTTCTATGCTCTCGCGCCAACGCATACCTGTCGATTCCGCTGTTATTCCTAATGGGCGCAGCCAGCCACTACCCGATGTTCGGCACATTAAAGTAGCGCCGGCGTCCCGCCGGCAACTTTGAATTTTACTTTTCCCCGGATCGCAGCTTCCAATCGATCTGCCGCAGCATTCCCGACAAAACTGCGGCGTCGCGCATATTGAGATTCAGACGCCGCACCAGGCGGCGTAGCTTTTCCTCGGCCGAAGCCGCGCGCGGCTTGATATAGCCGCTTTCCAACAGCACGTCAAACATCAAGCGAGTGATGCGCTCCACTTCTTTCGCCTTGGCCATCTCGTTCTTCTCGGGCTTCGCTACCGTTCGCGTTCCCCGGCTGAGTTCGTACAGGCACACTGCCACCGCGTGACCCAGGTTCATGGAGATGTGTTCGTCGCGCGTCGGTATGCGCATCAGCCAGTGGCAGTGGCTCAAATCCAGATTCGAGAGTCCATATTTCTCGGTGCCAAACATCAGCGCGACTTTCCCCGTGGTGAGATGTTTGCGAATCAACTTCGCGCCGGCTTCCAACCCTCGCAATGGCTGGTGCAAGGCTCGATCGCGCACCGCCGTGGTTCCGATCACCAGTTCGCAATCCGCTACAGCCTCGGCGACGCTCGCGAATTCTCTTGCTTTCTTCAGCACAGCCGTCGCACCAACCGCAGAGCGGGCGTCGCGAAAAGCAATGTTGAAGGGATTCACCACGCGCAAGTGCAGAAACCCAAAGTTGCTCATCGCGCGCGCCGCAGCCCCCATGTTTAAAGGGTTCCGTGGTTCGACCATCACCACGCGCAGATTGTCGTATTTGACAGCGGCAGGCAAACCAAAATTCTAACAGGGGTGGATTTGTATCAGGGTATGCCTGAAGTCATTCCCGCAAGATTTGTCTCAGGGTATGCCTGAAGGCAAGATTCGTATCAGGGTATGGCTTCAGCCATACCGAAGGAAGGTCCTGAATGATTCCCCTTTAGGGGCTGGGTGAGTTAGTCCAGCGGCTCGGGCTCAATCCCGATATTCTTCTCGCCCGCGGCTTTCTTCTCGTTGTACTTCTTCACCCAAGCCTCGAAGCTCTTCCCCGCCGCCGTATCTTTTCCGGTAAACGCCAGCGCCGCGATGTCCGAATAAGCAATCTTGCTCTTCTCGCCTTTGACCATGACGCGCACGTAGCAATCGGCCAGTGCCGCTCCATTCGAGCGCCGATCGAAAACATAACCTTCGATCTTCTGCCCGTTCTTCAAAGTGATGGTGAGGTCGCCGCGATAATCGAAGGCCTTCTCCAAAGCTTCACGGATCTCGGCGTCGGAAGCGAGCTTCGGCACCCATCCCTCGAGATTTTCGTGGACAAAGCCTAACTGCTCTTCAGGTTGAGAAGGCGGGGATTGAGAAGATGGTAGCGACATTATGCTTTGGGAGTGATCTGCACCAGCGGACCACTGCGGCTGGGGCTGGCGGGCGCGCTGCCGCCGACATCGGGATCTTTATATTTATTGAACAGAGTCGCGCGCGCCGTCGCTAGCAATCCACGCAGCGATCCGAACGTATCGTTCACCGCGCTGGCCTCGTATCCGCTGTGCACCATGCAGTTCGCGCATTTGGGATTGCCGCTCTCGGTGCCGTAACGCTCCCAATCGGTCTCTTGAATCAGTTCCTGGAACGTATCGGCGTACCCGTCCTGCAGCAGGTAGCAGGGCTTTTGCCAGCCAAAAATATTGTAGGTCGGCATGCCCCACGGAGTGCATTTGTACTCGCGGCGTCCCATCAGATATTCGAGGAACAGCGGGCTCATGTTGAAGCGCCACTTCTCCTCGCGATTGCTCAAGATTTCGCGGAACAGGCGCCGCGTCTTTTTCTTCGACAGGAAGTGTTCCTGATCGGGAGCCTTGTCGTAGGTATATCCCGGGGAAAGCATCATGCCTTCGACGCCCAGGTCCATCATCTCGCTGAAGAATTCGCGCACGCTCTGCGGATCGGCGCCGTCAAACAAAGTCGTATTGGTGGTCACCCGGAAGCCGCGCCGCAACGCCTCTTCAATCCCCTCGACCGCTTTGTCGTAAGTTCCCTCGCGGCACACTGCGAAGTCGTGGTGCTCGCGCAGCCCGTCCATGTGGACGACAAACGAAAAATATTTACTGGGCTTGAACTGGTCGATCTTTTCTTTCAGCAGCAGGCCGTTGGTGCAGAGGTAAACATACTTCCCACGCGCTACTATTCCTTCAACAATCTCGGCAATCTGCGGATGCATCAATGGCTCGCCGCCGGGGATCGACACCATCGGCGCGCCACACTCATCGACGGCCTTAAAACACTGCTCCGGGGTCAGGTCGGTCTTCAACACATGTCCGGGATACTGAATCTTCCCGCAACCGGCGCACGCCAGGTTGCAGCGCATCAGCGGCTCAAGCATCAACACCACGGGATACTGCTTCCGCCCCTTCAGCTTCTGGCTGACGACGTAAGAAGCCACCGTCCACATCTGTGAAATAGGAACACCCATCGCTGCGCGCTTCCCTCCTCGAAAACCCCAGTGGAATAGTCTCTAGATGATAGCGGATGCCTAAGGGAAGCGCCAGTTTCCATCAGGAGTCGGGCAGGAAAGCCATTGAAATGCGGGATGTTAGCAGTGAACGGGGATGGTCACGATTCGTGCTCGCCCTCAAAATTGTCTTCCTGAGCGAAGTGGCCGCGAGCGAAGCGAGCGGCCACGCAGTCGAAGGACCCCTACCTTCATCACTGAAGCGAGCGATCCTTCGACTCCATTCAGGACGACAGGAACTTGCATACGCTACTGCGGCGCTTGCAGGTAGACCTGAGCTCCTACATGGGCTCCCACGGCAAAGTCCAAAAGCCCATCCGAATTGAAGTCCCCAACTATCGCGTTTCCCTTTTCCGTGGGACCAGGCACGGTGAAGCGGGAGACCCGTTGGAAGGTGCCGTCCCCATCCCCTGCTAAGAATCCGGCAAGGTAACCAAATAGGGTATAGCTGAAAACGTCAGAGGTCCCATCAGAATTGAAGTCTCCGAGGGCAACGTATGGGGCCTGACCACTGAACCCCGTGGAATAGTACTGAGGTGGCTGTTGGAAGGTTCCGTCGCCGTTGCCAAGCAAAATTCCGATGGGTGCGGGAACTCCCGGACCCTGAATTACAAAATCTAGTTTCCCGTCTCCGTCAAAATCGCTTACTAAACCTTCTACCCTTCCGTTGGTTTGGGTTTCAATCGCCGCCCGAAACGTACCATCGCCATTACCCAGCAAGACTGAGATCGAATCCGAGAAACCCGTGCCATCTGACACGAACGCAAGATCCAGGACGCCGTCCCCGCTGAAATCGGCTGCAATAAGCTTATCGGCAAAGACCAACGTCGAGACGCTCTGCTGTGCTTGGAAGGTTCCATCGCCATTCCCCAGCAGAATGCTCACGCCGTCGCTATCCGCCACCGCCAGATCGAGCTTTCCATCCCGGTTGAAATCGCCCGCGACAGTCTGCACGGGCCGCGTGAAACTACCGAAGTTGGGTAAGAAATGAAACTTTCCGGTACCGTCGCCAAGCGCCACGAAGATAACTCCGTTGTAGTTCATGGCGAGAGCGAAATCTGTTTTCCCGTCTCCGTTGAAGTCGCCGAAGCTTAGGCCGACGGCGTTGTTTTGGGCCGGCAAGGACGCGGACTTGGTGAACGTGCCGTCCCCGGCTCCCAATAAAACGGTAATTCCCCCGACCCCGCCGCCGAGCTGTACCATGTCTTGCTTGTTATCGCCGTTAAGATCGGCCGTATAAAGGACACCGGAATGGCCGGCATATCCCTTTGGTTGGGCAAGCATGATGCTGGCGATAGGTTGATGGATTTCCAGCAATCCGAAGCTTGAGCTCGATAGGCCGCCTCCGGGGAGGGGGTTGGTCACAGTGATCAGCGAGCTGCCCGCCAACGCCACGTCGGATGCGAGAATCTGCGCACGAAGCTGGCTCCCTGAAATAAATGTCGTGCTACGACCAGATCCATTCCAGTTGACCACGGCGCCTGGAACAAAGTTCGCGCCGCGCACGGTGAGGATAAAAGAGGCGCTGCCGGGTATCACGGCCTGAGGGCTCACCGGCCCGTTAATCGTGGGTATCGGATTCGACTGTCCCCACAGGTTTGCAGCTGACGTGAACAAAAGGAATACAAGAAGAGAGAGGCGACAGAACTTCATGGCAAGAACTCCTTGCAGGATATCGAGGCGACTTGGGTTTCTTGCCCGCCAAGAGGGGAAAATCAATCGCTGGCAGACGGTCCAGCCTCAACAGCGTCCGCGATTATACCCCGAAATGTGCCACCAAGTGGGCTTGACGCGGAATCACAGCGGCAAGGCACTGGGGAAGCGAGTCTGGAAGTCGAGCAGTCCGACCCACTCCGGTGTAATGGTGATGCGCACCATCTCCTGAATCATCGAACCTAGCTGTTCGACCCATGCCTTACCTTGCTGGCTTCCAAAATAGCGCTCGGCAGCCATGGCATATTCCGGAACGATTCCGCGCATGGTTTGTAACCGTGCCGTACCTCGTACCTGCAGCACCTTGTGGGGGAAAACATTGTCATCAATCGTGAGCGCCACTTTGGGGTTCTTGCCGAGCGCTTTCAGCTTTGGCGCCTTGGGCGGACTTGCCAGCACGAACTCCCGTTCATTCCAATGGAACCAGATGGGTACAACCCTGGGCGTGCCATCGGTCCAGACATAGGCCAGCCGGGCGGGAATGGTCGATTGCAACAGCGCCAGCGAAGTAGCATGTCGCAAGAGCTCAAGATCTCCCTGTTTCACGGGCATCAGTCACCCCTTTGAGCGCTAAAGATCAGGTCACAGGAGGCGTTCGGGTCTTTACTAGGACATCTCCTCATTGTGACGGTGCCGACGATAGCAAAATGTTTGCGACCTCGCCAGGACGTTCTACATGGCAGTCGTGGCCAGTCTTAAGTTCGGCGACCTCCCAACCGAAAGCGCGAGCCTTTCCGGCAAACGGCGCGAAAAACGGCCTCGCGGGATATCCTTCCGCAACGCAAGCAACGAAGGTGGCTGGAATGCCTGCCTTCCGATTGACCTGAAGACGAAGCGGCTCCTCAAAGCAACGGAGGCTAAAATCGCACAGCCTAGCCCGCACGAAATCGCGTGCATCGCCCGGCTTCAGTCCCCAGAGATCAAGTTGGCCCTCTCCGCCCGGTAGCCGCCAACCATCTCCATGCTCTCGGGCGAGGTTGCGAAAATAGGCGCCAATCTCAGGCGGAAGCAGGTCCAATACGCTTTGCCCGTTTTCCGGAATGAACGCATCCAGGAAAACTAAGCGGTGTATTTGATCGGGATTTATCTCTCCCACACCACTGATGATCATGCCTGCGTAGCTGTGACCCACGAGTATCACTTTTTCCGGGAGATTTGAGAGCGCCCGCGAAACGTCCTCTATGTGCTGCGTTAGGGTAATACTTTCAGAGAGATGGTTTTGATCTGTGCCGAGCCCGCTAAGAACCGGCGTTATCACCTTGTGGCCGTGCTGCGTCAGCAATGGAGCCAGCAGATCCCACGTACCAGTCGACTGCCATGCGCCGTGGACAAGTACGAACGTCGACATGATGGAGAGTCTAGCAGTTTGAAATGGCTCGCGTCACAGCTCAAGAGCCTTCCGCCAAGCTCCAAGCCTTCCCATCAAAGTGCGCCGGCAATCCCAACCCAAACAACTTCAGCACCGTCGGCGCCACATCCACAATCGCCGGCTTCTCGGTCACGATCTTCTGATTCGAGAACAACACGCCCGGCACCAGCCGCGGATCGATGCAATGATCTCCGCTCCACGCCTTCAAGTTGTCTTCGAAAATCGCCGAGGTGACTTTGCCCATCACCGAATCCCACGACGCCCGATATCCACCCGCGTAGCCAACAATCAGGTCAGGAGAATTTTCAACGTACGGCCCCGCATACACGGCATCGCAATCGAAGACACCGGTGATGCCAACTTTGCCCGACGCGGGATCGACCAATCCATTCAGCTTCTGCCGCAACTCATCTTTCAACGCCTCGGCTTCGGACGGATCGACAGTGCCCTCGCGCTCGCGGCCTTTGATATTCAGATAGAGCCCGTTCAAGCCCATGGTGTAAGCGCGCGTGCGCGACCAGTCGACATCCTGGAACCAGTCTCCGCTCTCGGTCTTGCCGTCTTTGAGCGCGAGATATCCATTCTGATGCAGCCAGGCATTCAGATTCATGCAGCGCTGGAACGACTTGAAGCCGTGATCGGAGATGATTAGCAGCAGCGTGTCGTCATCAATCTGCTCCATGACGCGGCCAATCAGGCCGATCCATCTTCTCGTAGAGTTCCTGAATCACCTGCGGACGCTGGTCGCGCGGCGTCTCGCGCGCCGCCGGATGGTCGTCATCCAAATAGCGCCAGAACATATGCTGCACGCGGTCGGTGGTATCGAAGACGCACGCGCACAGTCCTTGCTTGGTCTTTTCCAGCGCATCAAACAACATGCGCTCGCGATCATCGTGATTGCCGTACGCCTGCGCCAGGAACGCATCGTCATCGAGCACGTGCTCGTTCAGCGCCCAGGTATCTTCGGCGAGGCCCAGCGTCGCGTAGGGGCCAAACAGCTTCGACAGGTAAATCGAATAAGTTACGGGATGTGAAATCGGCAAGTCCGGCTGCGCGGGATCAATATTCACCGGCGTGACGTAAACCTCGACCTCGGGAGAAACTTCTTTCAAGTAGAAGCGGCAGATGCCGTGCGCGCCCATCCCAAAACCGGCGCTGAACTTCACTGGAATCCACTCGGAATATTCGCCAACCTTCAGGGTGAAGTTTTGCCCCTCGACATCGATGCGCGCCGCTTGGCCATTAGGGCGCACTTCGAAAGGAACGCGCAGCTCTTTGCCCGTCCCCAGCGGATCTTCCGGCCCCGGCACATACGATCGGCAAACCGCACCTTCACGCTCCATCGGGATGCGCACCCCACCCTCGCGAAACTTGTCGCTCGACATCCGCGTGGTGCAGAAACAAAATGTCCCCTGACTTCCCTTCAGATCAGGCACGCACATTCCGGACAGCAGCACTCCCTGAAACTTCTCCGGAGGAAACGTTACCGGCACGCGAATCACGGAACAGAAGATGCCCGCATCGCCCAGCCAATGCCAGAACGGAGTTCCCTTCCGCATGCCTTTGATCGAAGTCTTGCCGATGGGAATCGTATATTTGCCGATCTTCCACTGGCGCTTGGGTCCCTTGATCTCAGCAGAAGAAAGATACGGCAGATAGTTGTCTTTGTCGCAAGCCAGAAAATCGTAGATGTTGTGCTTGCCGGGATTCACTCCTGTCATGAAAGTTGACCAGGCCACGGGAGAGATCGCCGGATAGGTCGTGCGCAGCTTGCTGAATGTCCCCTTGTCGCGCAGCTTCTTCAGGTTCGGCAAGCGGCCTTCGCCGATGAAGCGCTCAGTCAACTCCGGGTCCATGCCATCGAATCCCAGAATGACTGCTCGCTTGAACTTGGCTTTCCCGTAAGCATTGCGCCGTCGCGCCAGTCGCATCAGGTGACGAAACGGCCAGGTAAAAAGCGCGTAGAGCGAATACAGGAAAGCGACGAAGAGTGTCCAGAAAGATGACAGAACCGCGAAGCCCGCGCCGGGACCAGCGTAGGCATGGCTCGGGAGAGGGTGAAGCACAACCAGCAGGAACCCCAACACCAGTGTGGCGCGGACACTCTTGTCCGCGATCCGGCCATGGCGGGCAAGAGTGCCCGCCCTACACGCGCCGCTTAACCACTTCATATTTCAATCCCCAACAACTCTTTGAAAGCGAACCCGGCGATCATCGACAACACGAAGAACAGGACAATCCAATTCCAATCGATCCAGGCAAAATTAATTTCGCGAGGCGCGTAACTCACATCGATCGACTCAATCGGCGCGCTCGAGGGCAGCTTCTCTTCCCCGGAAGTGAACATCCGATCGATCCAATGATCGCGCAGGCGCACTGGCGAAAGCCGCGCGATATCAGGTGAAACCACCACCTGCTTCGAAAACGTCTGGCCTCCCGCCCCCACATTAATATTGTACGTCCCGTTCTTCTCCGCCACTATGCGCCATACCACTTCGTTGTCCGCGGGTATGTGCACGGCCGGGGCCGATGTCGCCAACTCCGACGGTAAATCGAGCTTCACGTCATTCAGCACGTCGGGCGCGGCTTTCACCGAAACCAGAAACGCCTGCGAAGTCTGCGCGGGATCGAGTCCCAAGTATCGGTCCAACTGCACAATCAACAGCGTGATGGGAATGATCACGTACAGCAGCGGCATGAATGCCAGCCGTAAATACCGGCCCGTCCCCAGCACGATCCGCCCGTAAGTTTTCATCACCACCGGCAACTGATCCTGAAACAGCCGCACTGCCAGCAGGTGCGCTTTCAACTGATCTTTGGCGATGTGAATCTTCTTCTGGTCTGAGGTGTAACCGAATAGCACCACCATGATCAGGCCGACCACGATCGGAAACAATGATCACCAGAATCAAAGGGCTGTTGATTCCCCAAAGCGCGAGGGCCAGAAGATTGGATGGAAGTGGCATGCGTGGAAGACGTTACTCGATATACCCCAATCCCTGCAGCCGCTTTTTCACGGTCTCGGCCGAAGGCGCCTGCCCACCATCGGATCCCAGAATCTTCTTCACTTCCTTTTCCAGCATGTGGGTGACGAACTCATCCACCGATTCGTATCCCGCAGCCTCGGCGCACTTTTGCGCCTTTTCTAGCAACTCGCCTTCGATTTTTACCTTGTGCGAACCAAACATGGATGTCTCCGTTGCGCGATGAATAATTACTCTAATCAGACGTCATCCTGAGCCCGCAAGGGCGAAGGATCTGGCGTGAATTGCCAGTGCTGATAGATTCGTTGCGCCACACACCAGATCCCTCAGTCGGCAAAAAGCGCCGACTTCGGGATGACGTCATTTCAAATTTATTGCCCGAACACCGACCGCCCCATCATACCGTTGCCCTTGGCAATCCCAAACTCGCCGAGAATCGTCGGCGCAATATCCGTCAACGCCGGGTTGTCGAGCGTAATCTTGCGATTGCTCAACAACACGCCCGGCACCAGCGTGTAATCCATACAATGATCGCCGCTCCACGGATTCATGTTGTCTTCGAGCACATCCGCGGGGAACGAACCGAGAATCGTCTTCCACCCCGCGCGATATCCGCGGTTATAGCCGACCAGCGCATCCGGACCATCATGCGCATGCGGTCCCTGATAGGCCTCGCTCGCCAGATCGACACGAGTGATGATCGGCTGGCTGTTCTTGGGATCGCGCATGGCCACCAATTTGTCACGAATCTCCCGCATCAACGCATCGGCCTGCGCGGGATCGACAATCCCCTCGCGCTCCCGCCCGCGAACATTCGCATACAGGCCGTTCAACCCAATCCCGTAAGCCCGGGTCTTGCTCCAATCCACTCCCACAAATGGAGTGTTATCGTCCGGCGTCGCCGTGCTGTCACTTTTCATGACAATGTAGCCATTGTCCCGCAGCCAGGTATTCAGATTGAACGACCGCCGGTAGGGCGCAAAGCCATGATCTGACAAGACAATCAGCGTTGTATGCTCATCGAGCGTGGGCAGAATCTCTCCCAGCACTTGATCGATCTGCTGGTAAAACTCCTCGAGCGCTGTACCGTATTGCGCCGCCAACGCAGCATCGTACGTCGGGTTCTCGGGATCCGTCTGCCGCCACTCCATGTGCGCATTCAAATCGAGACTCGAGAAATAGAAGAAGAACATCCCGCTCTTAAACTTGGGAAACTGCAAATCAAACACCCGACGGTGCTCCGCCAGCACGGTATGCGACTGCTCGAGAAACTCTTTGTCATCAAGCACGCCGTCCGACAACGCCTTCGTGTCTTCGGCAATCCCTTGGGTATGAAATTCGCCAACGTGCCCGGCCAAGTCTTTCGAATAACTCGAGGGCGTCGAAATCGGCAACGCGGGATTCGCGGGATCAATATTGATGGGCGAAACATATAACTCAAATCGCGGATGCGTTTGCTTCAGATAAAAACGGCAAATCCCCTGCACGTTCCCGAAGAACGGAATCAGCTGAAACTGCACTGGAACCCAGCCGCTCCACTCGCCCTCGCGCAACACGAATCGCTGATCCCGAAACGCAATCTTCGCCACCGACTCCAGGGGGTCGACCGACACGGTAAAGTTCTCGGTTGCCGGAGGTGAGTTCTTACGAAACGTATTGTCCGGCCCGATCAGCTGCGAGGTCACCTGCGAATTCACCACCTGCACTGGAACGACTTGCCCGCCTTCTTCCGCTCCAGCCACCGCCATGGGGTCGTCCGTGTAATAGGTGAATGTTCCGTAGCCGCCCCGCAGATCGGGCGTTCCCATGCCCGACAGCGTCTCGCCCTTCGCCGGCACTGGCGGAAAGTTCGACGGCATGCGATACACCGAGTTCGGAATGTGATGATCGTCGAGAATCTGCCAGAAAGCTTTTCCCTGCCGCAGTTGTTCTGCGCTGCCGTTGCCGAGCGGTATCACCCAACTTCCAATGTGCAGCACGTGCTTCGGCGGCTCAACTCGCGAAGCGGAAAAATACGGCTCCAACGTCTTCGGATCGCGATGAATGAAATCAAAGATGCCATGCCCGCCGGCGTTCATCCCCGTAATCACGTTCGACCACGCCACGGGACTCTGCGGAGGAATGCTGGTGGTCAGTTTCTTGAACGACCCTTCCTGCGCCAGCCGGGCGAAGTTCGGCATCTTGCCTTCCGACATGAATTTGGTCAGAAGCTGCGGGTCCATGCCGTCCACGCCAAGCACGATGAGCTTCTTGTCGTCCGCCCCTTCTCCGCGGGCGCGAGTGCAAGAAAGAAGAGAGCCCACTCCCGCGCAAGCCAGCACAGCGGCCAAAATCCAGGCAAACTTCTTCAAACCATGCTCCCTTCGACTCTCATGCTCGTCGCAGGCGGCTTCGCGCTTCCCAGGCAGGCAGCGGGAAATTCATCTCAGCTGAAGTGATGTGCCCCCGAACGTAGGCAGGAATTCATTGTTTCGTGAGGGGGGATGGATGTCAAGAAAGGTAACACTACTGCAGTTTCATATACTCAGCCTTCGCTTCCATGTGGTCGACATGGTAGGCCCCGCATCACAGGAAGTCAATTTCACTTCGGTCGAGGCTCACGAAACATTTTGAGTGAAAGTATTGAACCCTTCTATCGGCTGTAAAATCTGATCTCTTTGTAGCTGAAGTGCCAAAACATCTATGACCCACCTGTTCGATCCGCTCACCATTCGCGATGTCAGCTTCCCTAACCGCGTCTTCGTCTCGCCCATGTGCGAATACTCGAGTACCGACGGATTCGCCAACGACTGGCACTTCGTGCATCTCGGCAGCCGAGCTGTCGGAGGCGCAGGCCTTGTACTTACCGAGGCCACCGCGGTCGTTCCCGAAGGCCGCATCAGTCCGCAAGATCTCGGCATCTGGAAAAACGACCACATCGAGCCTCTTGCTCGCATTGTGAATTTCGTCCATCAACAAGGCAGCGTCGCCGGAATGCAACTTGCGCACGCCGGACGCAAGGCCAGCACCTACCGTCCTTGGGATGGGCAAGGAGAGCTTCCGGAAAAGGCTGGTGGATGGAAGAACGTCATGGCGCCCAGTGCGTTGCCTTTCGCCGCCAACTATCCCATGCCGCAAGGGCTCTCAGTCGATGGCATTCAAAATGTTGTGCAAGCGTTCGCCTCAGCCGCGCGCCGCGCTTGCGAAGCCGGTTTCCGCGTCATCGAAATTCACGCCGCCCACGGATACCTGATCCACGAATTTCTCTCTCCCCTCAGCAATCAAAGAACTGACGCCTACGGAGGCTCGTTCGAGAATCGAACCCGCATTCTGCGCGAGATTGTCTCCGCAGTGCGCAGTTCGTGGCCCGAAGGAGCGCCACTGTTCGTGCGCATCTCTGCCTCAGACTGGACGGAGGGCGGATGGGACATTCAGCAATCCGTCGAGCTTGCCAGCCAACTGAAAGCGCTGGGCGTCGACCTGATCGATTGCTCTTCGGGTGGCAACGTGGCAACCGCCAGAATTCCCGTGGGCCCGGGCTATCAAACCCAGTTTGCCGAGCGGATTCGTCGCGAAGCCAATATCATGACCGGAACCGTCGGCATGATCACGGACCCCGTTCAGGCCCAGCACATCCTCACTACCGGCCAAGCAGACGCCGTCATCCTCGCCCGCGAACTTCTGCGCGATCCTTATTGGCCGCTGCGCGCCGCTCGCGAATTAGGACAGGCCATCGCTTGGCCGATTCAGTATCTGCGCGCCGCGCCCGAAGGCTCGCGAGCCCGCATTCCCGTTGATCTTGAGAGGTTGAAATCCTGCTTCGAAGAGCAACATGCAATTCCCGTGCGCTGAGCGAATATCGGGGATATATGGAGAACGAATTAGTTATCGAACCGCGCTCCACCGCTTTGCTGGTCATCGATCTGCAAAACGGAATCCTCGGACGTCAACTTGCGCCCTACTCGTCCTTGGAAGTCGTCGCGAACGCGAAGCGTCTCGCCGATGCGCTCCGCAAGAGTGGTGGCACTGTGGTTTTCGTGAACGTAGATTCCCGCCAGGTGTTGCGGCTGCCCTCCGACAAATCACTGCGGGATCCCAATGCTCCTCCACCGCCGCCCAGCGCATCCGAACTCGTGCCCGAACTCGGCGTGACGGAAGCCGATCTCCGCGTCACGAAAAAGCAGTGGGGAGCTTTCTACGCCACCGACTTGGATCAGCAACTCCGCCGCCGCAACATTCGCACGATCATCATGGGCGGCATCGCCACCAACATCGGAGTCGAGTCGAGTGCCCGCGCTGCCTTCGATCGCGGTTACCAGCTTCTTTTCGCCGAAGACGCCATGAGCAGCATGAGCCAAGACGCACACGATTTCGCGATCAAGCAAATTTTCACGCTCATGGGACGCGTGCGCAAGACCGAAGAATTAATGACCGCACTAAGTTCCCCCGCAGAGTAGCCCCGGCGTCCCGCCGGCCCCGATGCCGTCAAGTCCTTTCCAGTTTTTCCCCGCACCGATTACACTTCTACTCATGTTCCGCCGAGTTCTTTTCTTATTCCTGGCTCTCATTCCCGCATACGCCGGCACCAAGCCCAACATCGTCCTGGTCACTCTCGATTCCACTCGCGCCGACCGCATGGGCTTCCTCGGCGGACACGCCAAAACGCCCGCTCTCGATGCTCTAGCCAAAGACAGCCTGGTCTTCGAACGTACCTACGCACAGGCTCCGTTGACCGTCGTCTCGCACGCCACGCTGCTCACTGGAACCTATCCACAGACTCATCAAGTCACCGAGTTCGGAGCCCCGCTCGCCGCATCTCTTCCCTACTTGCCCGACCTTCTCCACGCCCAGGGATACCGCGCTGCCGCCTTCGTCGGATCCATCGATCTCGATCCCAAGAACGGACTCGCCCCGGGCTTCGAACGCGGATTCGCACTCTACGACGCGGGATTCCATCCGCCTCAGCCCGGCGTGGCCGGAACCCCATCGACTCTTCGCCGCGCCGATCAAGTCATCGCTCGTGCCATCGATTGGCTGAGCAAGCCGGGACAAACTCCGGTCTTCCTCTGGGTGCATCTCATCGATCCTTCGATCGCATCTTCCTCGTCTTATGACGGAGCTCTCGCCGCCACGGATGCCGCAGTCGCGAAACTCGTCGCCGTCTTAAAAGCCAGCAAGCTCTACGACGACGCGCTCATCGTCGTCGCCGCCGATCACGGCCAGAGTCTCGGCGCTCACGGAGAAGACGCGCACGGCATCTTCCTTTACGACGAAACCATCCACGTACCGCTTGTCATGAAACTTCCCAAAGCGCAGATGGCGAAGCATGTCACATCGCGCGTGGGACTGGTCGACGTCGCCCCAACGGTTCTCGAAGTCGCCGGAGTTCCCGTGCCTTCGCAGATGCAAGGACAATCCCTCCTCCGCATCGCCAAAGCTGCCTCCGCTGTCGATCAACCGGTCTACGCCCGCAGCGACTTCCCTCAGCGCGGCTTTGGATGGAGTTTCCTTGAATCCTGGCGCGCCGGGAAATATCTCTACATCCGCGCCCCCAAGCCGGAGCTTTATGATTTATCCGCTGATCCCGGAGCTACAAAGAATCTCGCCATCAGTTCCAAGGCCACGCTCGAAACCATCGCCGCACAGCTTGACTCCTTCGATCATCATTTCGGGCAAGGCGTTAAAACGGCGGAATTAACTTCGAGCGAAGTGCAGAAGCTCAAGTCGCTGGGATACGTAGGCTCAGAGAAGCCCTCAAGCACCAACACCGCCTCGACTGGGACTGACCCCAAAGACGAGATCGCCGTCGCCAATAAGTCTCAAGAGGCGCTGACCGTCCTCGACTCTGGATCCGCCGAGAAGGCCGCCTCCATTGTGCAACCGGTCGCGGCATCCCAACCCAACGCCTATCTGCCGCAATATGTCCTTGGAGTCGCATTTGCGCTCCAGCAGAAATATCCGCAAGCCATCGAACACCTGCACAAGGCGATCGAACTGCAACCCGACTCCGCCTGGGCGCATTTTTATATGGGAAGTTCGCTACTCAAGACAGGAGACTTCAAGACCGCCGCCGTCCACCTGGAAATCGCGGCCACTCGCCTTCCGCAGTCTGCGGAGGCCCACAGACTATTAGCCGAAAGCTACGACCACCTGAACCGTCCGGAAGACGCCAGGAAAGAGCGCGTTCGGGCCGCGCAGATCCGCTAGCCGGATCGTCTGACGTCTAAGGTTTGGCGCCCGAGGTCCGAAGTTTTTCCGCCTCCGCCGCCTCTTTCTTCGCGATCGCAATCTGCCCCATGCGCCCATACGCATCCGCCAAAAACATATGCGCATCCGGAGAGTTCGGCTCCAACTTCACCGCCTTTTTCAAGTTCGGTAACCCCTCCGCCGGCTTCCCCTGCAAAGTCAGCATGCGCCCCAGTACGAGGTTGGCACGAAAGTTGTCGGGCTCCAGCTTCAACGTAGTTTCCAATTCCTTGCGCGCGTCCGCTGGACGATTTACTCGCGCATACGCGGACCCCAGTGAGTAGTGCAACGCCGGCCACTTGGGAGACTTTTGCACAGCAGCTTCAAACTGCTGCACGGCCCCTTCCCAGTCTCCAGTCTCTGAGAGCGACAGCCCCAGCTCATAATGCGTCATCAGAGTATCCGAGCGCATTTCCAGCGCTTTTCGAAGCACCGGGATCGCCTGATCGTACTGCTTCAACCATGTGTACGCTGTCCCCAGCTGCGCGTATGCGATGGGGATTCCCGGCCCCTTGGCCAGTGCTTGCTGCAGCAAAGGCACTGCTTCCTCATAGCGCGTGTCTTCGATGTCCAGAATCGCGTCGTGCAACAGGTTCACGATCTCGACTTTGTCCTTCGGATCGGCCTTCGTATCCTCCACTCCGGGCCGAACTTCGATCTCATTGTCAGAAGCGACGTAGCCCAGCGCATTCAGCTTCTCCTGCGCTTCAGGATCCACCGGCGTTTTCGCTTCGGCCTCAGTGCTGCTGGTCTTCTGCCGGAACGCATCGATTTGGCTGGTTAGGGTATCGGTAACTGCCGTGGATGAAGCCGCCAGGTCGTGTTTTGCATTGGGGTCGACCGTCTGGTCATACAACTCGCGGCGAGGAGCCTCTACAAAAAGATACTTGCCCGTTCGCAAAGCGCGCAGCGAACTCCAGCCAAACGCTCTTCGTGGATAATCCGTCTCTGCAAAGGCAGTCTGCTCCGGCGTCTTCACAGGCTCGTCAGCCGTCATCTCCGGCACCAGCGATTCGCCCTGCATCGGCTTGGGGATCGCTGACCCCACCGTCTGCAGAATCGTGGGCGTCACGTCGACCAATACCACGCGTCGGTCGACTCGTTTGCCCGCCGACTTCTCTTTCGGCAACTTGAACACTAATGGCACATGGATCGTCTCGTCATACAGAAAAACGCCATGAGCCGTCTCCCCGTGTTCCCCCAACGCTTCTCCATGGTCAGCCATGACTGCGATGATGCTGTTCTCATATCGCCCCCCCGACCGCAATTGGGAGAGAAATTTCCCCACCGCGGCGTCGACAGACGCGATTTCACCGTCATAAGGCGCGTTGGCATATTTAGTCTTGAATGGTTCCGGTGGATCGTAAGGGTCGTGTGCATCGTAAAAGTGCAGCCACACGAAGAATGGCCCGTGAGGATGCTTGTCAAGCCAATCGAGCGCTCTCGCCACTACCTGATCCGCCCGCCGCTCGATCGACTGGTACCGGTCTTCCCGCAGACGGCGGCGATGAAATCCTGCGTCGTACTTATCGAAACCGCGGTCAAAGCCCTGTCCCGAGCCCTCAACAGGATCCAGAATTACCGAGGAGACAAACGCCGCGGTCTGGTATCCGCGCTTGCGCAGGATCTCTGGAAGGTAAGGCACGTTCGCCGGCAGGCGCTTGCCAAAATCATTCACGTGGTTAAACTGAGGATAGGTCCCGGTAAGAATCGTAGCGTGCGACGGCGGCGTCAGGGGCACATGCGAATACGCTCGCGTAAACACCACGCCTTGCTTGGCCAGATCATCGAGGTTCGGCGTCAGCCCCCGGTCGGAACCGAGAAAACCCATGCGATCCGCTCGCGTCGTGTCGAGCGTGATCAGGATAACGTTGGGAGAAGTCGCCGCAGGAGTCGCCGGCTTAGAGGCAGCCTTGCCCGGTGGGTTCACGGCCTCGGCGCACACCACCAGCATAAGAAGCAGAAAGAGCCGCCGCAGAACCCACATAGGAATAAAAAAGTGTAGCACGAAGTTTTGCTGAGGTCCGAAGTCTAAGGTCCGAGGTCCGCCCCAAAAAATCAGGCCGACCTTTCGGCCGGCCTGAAGGTTGTTTCAGCTTTCGCTTTGGTTAGAAGTCGAACCGTAGCGCCAGCTGGGTTACGCGAGCTCCACCCTGTCCAGGGGCGAAGGTCGGGTCGACTTCCCAAACGTTGCGCCATTATCAACGAAGTTGCCGTCAGGGATGGCGAAGTTTGCACGGTTGAAGAGGTTGAAGAAGTTCGCCTGGAACTGAATTCCCGCGGACTCGGTGATCTTGAACCTCTTGGCGATGCTAAGGTCAATGTTCTGGTAGTTCGGACCGGTCAACGTACCGCGGCTGGTTTGTAGGACCCCGGGTCCTTGGCACCAGAGACCGCTGTTGATGCTCAGCGGGCATTGAACGTCCGTCGGCCCAAGCGATTGCCCAACGGCTCGGATTCGACCGAATTTCGTCGGATCGAAGAATCCTCCGGTACCGTCAGCATTTCCGGCCGGACTTCCGCCGGTCAACACGCTCGTGATCGCATTAGTACCGATGTAGGCCAAGCGATCGTTGCCAGTTCCGTTCTTGTTCGCATCGTTGCTGGTCGACGACGAGTACAACGAGAACGGTACGCCGCTCTGCAACGTGACGATGCCGGATGCGGACCATCCGCCTAGCCAGCGATTGGTCTTGAAGAACGGCAAATCGTAGCTGCCGCTCAACACGAAACGGTGCTTCACGTTGAAATCGGCTGGACCGTAGTCCTGTTGAACATTGGTGCTATCCGTCGGATTCAGCGTTTGTCCACGTGGAGTGAACGTGTCGCTGATCTGGTCAAGCGCCTTCGAGTAGGTGTAATTGGCGTTGAACTGCAAACCACCTGCGAAACGCTTGTTCAGAGTCGTCTGCCACGCGTTGTAGTTGGAGTCGAATCCGTTGGTTCGCAGGTTAATGTTGCCCACCGCCGGGTTGGGGCGGATCGCATTCGTTCCGGTCGTTCCCAGCGCGGTTCTTCCATCGTAGGTATTGAGGTTCGCAATGCCGACCAGCTTACGGCCCCACGTGCCCACATAGTTGCTTTCCACAATCAGGTCCTTCGCAAGTTCATACTGGAATCCGAAGTTGGTTTGCTCGTAGTAGGCGGTAACCAGGTTCGGGTTGATGGCGCGGGGATTTGGCGTTGCGAGAGTAGCGCCACCAAATTGTGCCTGCTGATTGAACGGAACCGAATACAAGCCAGGGTTAGTAACCGGGCTCGCAAAGAACAGCGTCGACACCGAGTAGAAAGGTGGATTGAAACGGATGTTCTCGAACACGTTGTTGTACAAGCGGTCGTAGGCGATTCCGAAACCGCCACGCACCACGAATTTCTGCTTGCCGGTGACATCGTACGAGAACCCGACTCTGGGAGCGAAGTTGTTGGTGTCTTTGTTCCAGATCTCGTGATCCCGCACCTGGAAGGTCGCCGTTCCATAGCCAGCGATAACCGGGTTGCCGGCTGGGAAAAACGGATTCGTGCTGCCCGGGTTGAACGGAGTTGCGGGGGAGCCCGGATAAAGGTTCGAATCGATGCCACCGATAAAGTTATGCGGAGGGCCAAAATAATCCCAACGTACACCGAGGTTCAGGGTCAGGCGAGGATGAATTCTCCAGTCGTCCTGCAGGTAAGCCCCGAATTCGTTGGAGCGGTAGCCGCGGTAATAAATGGCGACGTCGGCCGGAGTTATGGTGGGATTAATCGAAGCCTGAGCGTAGTACCACGAACCGTTGTACGGTCCGCCGTACGCCAGTTGATCGGCCTCGGCGCCAAACTGCCCATCAGTCAAAATATCTTCCACACCGTAAGGCAGGAAGAAACCGAAAAGCTGCGTTTCAAAGCTCGATCCGTTACGGTTACGACGGTATTCCCCGCCCGTCTTGAAGTTGTGCTTCCCACGGGTAATGGAAAGGTCATCTTTGTACTGGAACGTGTTTTCGGTGAAAAACTGCGGAAGGGCAGAGCCATTGCCATAAGCGCCCTGGAACTCATCGAATGCAGTCACGATCGATGGGATCCCAGCCGCTTCCTGGGGCGTATTGCCGGGGAAGTTCGCGGTGTGGCGAACGTACCCCATACGCGCCTGGTTCAAAACTGTGGGACTGAAGGTGTGAGCCCAGGTGACACCGGCGTTCATCGCGCGCGCATGGTTGGGAAGCGGCGGTCCAAAGGTCGAATCTCCACCCGCCCACTGCGTCACTGTATCGCCGTTGTCGTAAAGGTAGGCGCCATTCAAACTGTCGTTATTCGTCAGCTTGTAGTCAACCTTCCCCGAATAACGCGTTTGGTTCAGGGACTGTGATTGCGGCACGTTGATGTTGCCGAATACATTGACGGGATAAGTGATTCCGGAGGTAAAGACGCCACCACCCTGATTCGTTAGCGCCGTGCAAAGGGTGCTGGCAGTACAAACCGGGACACCCTGGGGCTGCAGTTTGCCTGTGAAGATCGTTCCAAGGCTGGCCGAGTTAGCGAACCCGCCAGGACACGGCGCTGCTATGTTCGGATTCGTTAAACAGAACCCGGCAGGGTCAGTCTCCATGAACGTCTCGAACGCTCCTGTATTCACGAAGTCCAGGAAGTCCGACGTGAGTACGTTTCCCGCCAAAGGGCTTGCGGTACGCAAACGGTGGATTTCCGTGGTGAAATAGAAGAACGCCTTGTCCTTAATGATCGGTCCGCCGACGGAACCGCCGAACTGGTTGCGGACCAGCGAGTCTTTAATGCCTGCGCGGTTCGAGAAGAAGCTGTTCGCCGCTAGCGCTTGAACGCGGTTGTATTCGAACAACGATCCGTGCCAGCTATTGGTTCCGCTCTTCAATACGGTGTCAGTCACGAAACCGCCGGCCTGTCCGTATTCCGCGGAGAAGTTGTGGTCGATGACGCGGTATTCCTGAATTGCGTCAGGCGAGATCGTGGTGTTAGCTCCACCCGTCGAAGCTCCGATCGATCCGCCGCCGCCCAAGCCCGTGTCGTTATTGTCGAAACCTTCAACCAGGTAGTTGCCGGTTCCGCTGCGGCTTCCGTTCACGGCCGCGCCACGGTCAGTGCCGCCGTTCGCTACGTTCAGCGCGATATTGCCCTGCACTGCGCCCGCGGTCAGCGTTACAAAGCTGTTCTGGTCGCGCGTTTCCAGCGGCATCTGCTGCCACACGCGGCGATCGACCAGGTCCGAAATCGAAGATTCCTGGGTCTGTACTTGCTGGATCCCGGCTTCAACCGTCACTTGCTCAGTGCCGGAGCCCAACTCCAGATGCACATCCTGAGCGTTGATCGCGCCCACGCTGATCACGATGTTTGCGGTTTTCGCGCTCTTGAAACCCTTCGGAGACGTCTCCAAAGTGTAGGTTCCGACAACTGGCAGCGCGGGGAACCGGTACGTTCCGGCCGCTGTGGTCACTGTGGTGCGCTTCTCGCCGGTCGCGGTATTGGTCAGAGTAATTTGTGCGTTTGCGACCACTGCGCCTGACGGATCTGTCACCAGTCCGGTCAGTTCGCCCGTTCCGCCTTGTGCCCACAGTGTGCCGGCCAGCAGCCCCAATACTGTGATCACCAGCAAGAACCGAGTCATGGTGTTACGAAATTCGTATTCCATTGACTGTCTCCTAAGTATTTGAATCCCATTCCAGGATGAGTTAAACGGCTTTACAACTCGTGGTTCATCTCGTGACGCTATACGACGAGCGTTTGACAAATGCAAGCCGCGTACCAAAACACCTCGACATAACAGGCATTGTTTTCAATGGTTTGAAAACCGGTTTTGTTTATGTTATTGAAAAATGGAGCTATCCGGCTCGGCCTCTATGAAATCCCGTAGAAACACCCCGGAAACCCTGTAGTCCGTGTGCCAAAATGGGAGACGTGTCCCACCACCCGTATCTCGAGGGAATCAAGTTATTCAACAGCACAAATTTCTTTGAGGCCCACGAAGTGCTCGAGGACGTTTGGCGTGAGGCGCGCAACCCGGAAAGAAAGTTCCTGCAGTCGCTGATTCAGGTGGCGGTGGCGCTTCACCATCACAGCCGCGGAAATCTGGTTGGAGCCCGTTCCTTGCTCGCCCGAGCCACCCGCAACCTGGAACCCTATCCTGAAAAGTTCGGAGGCATCGATCTCCGCCTGCTGCGGCGGTCGCTGCATCGGTGGAGTAAGGCCCTCTCCGAAAGTGGACCTGCGCCTCCACATTTCAAGATCAAGGTGCAGGCGCGCAATGAAAACCGCAGAGGACGCGGAGGACGTCGAGTTTAGGAGAATAAAAGCGCAGCCGTTCTCTGGGCGACGCAAGCTTGCGAGTCCCCAGTGTTTTTCATTCCCCATGTTTTGAACCCGCGAATATCCGCGCAAATCCGTGGCCGATTTTGAAGGGAATCATCAACTGCTAGAATCCTCTCCAGTGCCTCCGACCTCTGCCAAACTGGCCGCTGTCCCTCTGCTCGACTTGCAGCGGCAATACGCGCAGATTCGCGAAGAAGTTCTTGCCGCGATCGAGCGCGTGTGCGCTTCGCAGCACTTCATCCTCGGCGCCGAAGTCGAAGCCCTTGAGCGCGAAGTCGCGGCCTTCATCGGATCGACGGCGGCCGTCGGCTGCGCCTCCGGTACCGACGCATTGTGGCTCGCACTCGCCGCTGCTGGCGTGCAATCGGGCGATGCCGTCATCACGACGGCGTTCAGTTTCTTCGCCTCGGGCAGCGCCATCGTACGCGCCGGCGCGCGTCCCGTATTTGCCGACATCGATCCGCACACGCTGAATCTCGATCCCGCCAGCGTCGAGGCGCATTTGCGCTCTTCGTCCTACAAAGTGAAGGCGATTCTCCCGGTGCACTTGTACGGGCAATGCGCCAACATGGACGAACTTGATCGCCTCGCGCGCCAATACAAACGTCGTTGTCGTCGAAGATGCCGCGCAGGCCATTGGAGCCGCGTGGCATGATCGCAAAGCCGGATCGCTCGGAGTCGCGGCAGCCTTCAGCTTCTACCCCACCAAGAACTTAAGTGCCTATGGAGATGCGGGGTTGGTCACCACGCGCGATCCCAAGCTCGCCGAGCACATGCGCCGCCTGCGCAATCACGGCAGCCCGCAACGCTATCTGCATGAAGAGTTTGGATGGAATGCGCGCATGGACGCGATCCAGGCAGCGGTGCTGCGCGTGAAACTTCCTTACATCGAAGAATGGAATCGCGCGCGCCGCGAACACGCGGCGCGCTACGACCGACTGCTCTCGGAAGCCGGGTTGCTTTCGGTGGAGGGCAATTCACCCATTCGTTTGTTAGAGATCACTGCTGGAGCGCATCACGTGTTTCATCAGTACGTGATTCGCGCTGAGCGGCGCGACGAATTGCGCAAGTTCCTGACCGATTTGAAGATCGGTACGGAAATCTATTATCCGATTCCGCTGCACCTGCAACCCGTCTTCGCCTATCTCGGATATCGCGAAGGCGATCTCCCCGAATCCGAGCGCGCTTCGCGCGATGTGCTTGCTCTGCCCATGTTTCCGGAGTTGACGGAAGAGGAACAACGCTGGGTGGTGCAGAATATTGCGGAGTTTTATTCTTAGTCTTTGGTCGTTCGTCGTTGGTCGTTGGCCAAACCCCTACAGGATCGCGAAGTTGTTTGGGCGGAAGGTTTTCTCGAACGACCAAAGACCAACGACTAACGACGTTTTCTTCTCACCACTCGCACCGGCTCTTCTCCTGGCGCCAGCACTCGCTTCACGATGGGCGTATTGAGTTTGTACTTTCTTTCCAGCGTGTTGCCGCTGTCGTCTTTCACGCGAATCACGAAGACGGGCAGCCTGCCTTCTTTGTCGAAATTCTCTTGCGTGAGGGTTACGGGCAGCACGCCGTTCAAATCGTGCTCGCGGTAGGCGGTTTCGTAACGGTGCTTGCGGACGTTCCAGGTGAAGACGCGGATCTGGCTGAAGTCATAAGGCATTCCGTCTTTGTTCTCGTTCAGCACCACCAGGTATTGCGGCACTTTCTTGTCACCGTCGGTGACCTGGTCGAGCGCGAAGAACGCAATGATGCGCTGGCCTTCGGCGTATTGCGCGATTTCGAGCGGCACATCGACATCGATCAGGCGGCCAAGTACCCATCCCACGTGATTTTGCGCGTCGCGGATCAGCCACCAATCTTCGAGCGGCTTCTCGGCGTCTTTGTTTTTGTCCGATTTCGCAGGGCCGCCGCCGGGCACAGTCTTTTCCGCCGTGGCGCGTTTAAGCAAAGACACCTTGCTGCCTGAACTGAGCAGATAGAGGTGATCGGTATCACGTCCCGGTTCGACATGGATGTTGGTGTCATTGCGAGTGGTGCCCGTTCCCTGCACGGGCGTGTTCTGATTCTGCTGCGCCAGGGTTTGCAGGTTATCGAAAATTTGTTGTGGAACCAAGTTGCGCTGCTCGATCCAGCCTTCGATGTTCGAGTCGGTGCGCACGCGCACGAAGCGGCGATCGCGCTCGAGAACTTGCACGCGGTCTCCGTTCTTCACTACGCCGGTTTTGTTGTAAACCGCGGCGACCTGATCGCGCAAAATCGACTGCGGAGCGGAGACGTAGGCGTATTCCTTGGGGCCACGGCGTCCACGATTGCAGGCGGGAAGGGTCAAGAGCAGCAGCGCGAGCAGGATGAGGGTTCGTTTCACAGGGACACGAACAATATAAACCAGACTTCGGACCTCAGACTTCAGACCTCGGACTTCGGACCTCCCCACCTCGTCCGTCGTGCCTTTACCCCTTTTGTCATTCCGAGCAACGCGAGGAATCTGCAGTTTGCTCGCGCGGACAGAAATGCAGATTCCTCGCGTTGCTCGGAATGACAAAGAGTTTAGGGATCGGCATGACGAGGGCCCGCGGGCGGTCAGACCATCAGGCCAATTTAGTATATCTTTAAGATATTTGTAGATCAGGAGGTATTCTGACGCCCCCGGATTGTCGGTTGAGTAAATTCATCGACCCCTCTCCCAGAATGCGCTCCTAGGTGCCTTAAAATCGATTCTAAAGGTATTCTACGCGACGCTGAGAGCCGTGAATTCGCCTTGGAATATGCTTCTACCGGTTTTCAACAACTTAGCTGGGAGAGAACCGGGGAGTGCCAAAATGGGAGGGTTTCCTCCGCGAGAACAGATTGTCGTGGCCGGCGGGACGCCGGCGCTACTTTGCCATCGTGCTTTGCCCGCGCGAGCAGAAAGGCGGATTCCTCGTTTTGCGCGGAATGACAATTCTTGACCCCTAAGCGTTTGTGAGGTGGTGAGACGCGGGCGAGGGCGCCCGCGCCACATTGGGGGCACCATGAATTAGTCACCGAAGGTGATGCCTACGGCGCGGGCGGCGCGTACCAGTTCCCCGTTCGGATCAACAGATTTCATCTGGCCGATGGCGTCGGCGATGTCGACTGACGTGATCTTCTCTTGTTGCAGGCAGACCATGCGGCCGAATTTTGCTTCGGCGATGAGATCTACGGCGGCGACTCCAAAGCGTGTGGCTAGCACGCGATCGAAGGGAGTGGGCGAGCCTCCGCGCTGGATGTGGCCGAGCACGCTGACCCGCACCTCTTTGTGGGCGGTGAGGGCGATGGCGTCCCCGATCAGGTTGCCGACGCTGCCTCCGCGGGAGAGCTGCTTGAGTTCTTGCGGAAGCTTGATGCCTTCGGCGACCACGACGATGGTGAAGCGCTTGCCGTAGCCTTCGCGCTGGTGAACGTAGTTGCAGATTTTGTCGACGGTAAATTCGATTTCCGGAATGAGGATGACGTGCGCGCCTCCGGCGATGCCGGCGTGGAGGGCGATCCATCCCGCGTCACGTCCCATGACCTCGACCACCATGATGCGGTGATGCGATTCGGCCGTGGTGTGAATTTTGTCGACGGCGTCGGTCGCGGTGTGGACGGCGGTGTCGAATCCGAAAGTGAGTTCCGTGGCGCAGAGATCGTTGTCGATGGTCTTCGGTACGCCGACGATGTTCATGCCTTTGCGGAAAAGCTCTAGAGCAATTTTCTGCGAGCCGTCGCCGCCGATGGAGATGACCGCGTCGATGCCGAGCTTCGCGGCATTGGCAATGACGTCGCCGGAGATGTCACGAATGACGTCTTTGCCGTTCTCGCAGGTTTTGTAGCAGAAAGGATTGCCGCGGTTGGTGGTGCCGAGGATGGTGCCTCCGCGAGGCAGAATGCCGCTGACGTCTTTGAAAGTGAGTTCGCGGGAGCGTTCAGGCCAGATGAGTCCATCGAAGCCGTCGGGGATGCCGATGACCTTCCATTGGTACTTGAGGATGGCGGATTTGACGGCGGCGCGGATCACCGCGTTGAGGCCGGGGGCGTCGCCGCCTCCGGTACAGATGCCGATGCTGCGGATGGTCATAGCTTCTCGCTGGTTCGTATCAGGGCATCGCTTCAGCGATGCCGTTTCCGGCGATCGCGATTCGCCTTCAGGCGCTGGTCGCAGCGGCTAAAGCCGGCCTTGAAACGTCTCTGGTTCGGTATGGCTGAAGCCATACCCTGATACGAACCAAGAGGCGTACGCGCAGGGCGCTGCCGGTTCACGCCAGATCCTTCGCCCTTTCGGGCTCAGGATGACGTCGCCGAAGGATGGGTCGTCCTCACACTCCGGTTTCTGACGTCAGGCGGCGGGGACGCAGGCCCCACACTCGTTCCAGAAGCCCCGCTTCTCGCGGCGTGCGCGAGAAATGGGGCGTCCGGTTTCATCATTCAGGGTAGCGCGTGCGTTGAGAATAGCCTGTGACGGCGGACACAGGAACATCACGGGTGGTCGTAGGGAGAAGTGAAACGGGGGGCGCTGAAGCGCCCCCCGGATTTGGAATCACATGCGGAGTCTAGTTAACGGTGAGTGTGATCGAGTTCATAAAGGTGGTGTTACCGGAATAAGTAGCCGTGATCTTATATGTCCCGGTCAGAGTTGAACTGAGGACCGACACTGTCGCCGGACTGGTTTGAGTCGTGATACTGATTCCCGGCGGAGTGTTGCCGCTACTGTCTGTCACTTGCCAGGTTACGGTGGACGTGACATCCACTTGCGTTCCGCCAGCTGTCGCCATAACCGTCAATTGGCTTGAATTTCCGCGGGCAATCGTCAAGCTGGTCGGTTGGATCATGATCGAAGTCACATTGTTCAACGTGACCGTCACTGTGCTAGTACCGCTTTGGGCTGAGGCGGAGGCGGTGACCGTCGCGGTACCGGAGCTTGCCCCCGTGACCCTTCCACCGGAGGTGATCGGCGCCACGTTCGTGTCGTCGCTCGACCAGAAGACGCCGCTGGTCAGAGTCTTAGTGCTGCCATCGTCGTAGGTTCCGATGGCGCTCATCTGCAGAGTTGTCCCCTGCTGGATGTTTGGACTCTGCGGCCCGACGGTGAGGCCGGTCAAAACTGGATTCTGGAAAAAGCCGGTGCAGCCGACGCCCACCGCGAAAAACATGAGGACGGTAAATCCAGCCAGAAGTTGAAGCTTGCGTTTGTTGCTTGGCATCAGTGTAAGACCCCGGACGAGCCACTTTGGCGGCTCGTTACGGCGCGGTTAAATTGTAGCAGAGAAAAATCCTGAATAAGAGGGACGTATCCCCTCATGTACTAAGGATTTTGGCTCTGCGGTGCGCCAAAATGGAAGAACGCGGGTCAGGGGGCGGCTTGCATGTAAAGTTTTTTGAAGGCGGACGTCGGACCTCCGACTTCGGGAAAAGCTATTGACCGCAAAGAGCGCAAAGGGCACTAAGAAATTCTCGTGAGAATTCCCTTCCGGACCTTCGGTGGCATTGACAAACACGGGGTCTTTCGACTGCGGCGTCGCTCGCTCCGCTCGCGACGCCTCCGCTCAAGATGACAGTTTCAGACCTCGGACTTCGGACCTCAGACCCTGGACGTTCGCAGCGCAACTGTAGGCTCACTTTATTGTGAGGGCTGAGGCCGACGCCTGATGCCTGACGCCCGAGGTCTGACGTCTGAGGTCCGGTTCTTGTACTCTATTTTCAGCCGTCCTATACGCATGCACAAAAAGTCTTTCCGTCTCTTGGTGGTCTTCTTCTCTGTGCTCTTCTTCGCTTCTTTTCTTCTTGGGCAAGCATCGCCGGCGGCGCGGACTGGGGTGGTGCATCATCCGCGGGCGGCTGGTCCCAGCGTTTGCTCCGATTGCATTCGGGCGCATGAAGACTTTCTGGCTTCGGATGCTTTGAATGGGCGCGGCAGCGCTACGCATGACGAATTGTTGGCGGCTACCTACATCGCTTCTGAACTCGAGCAGTATGGTGTGGCTCCATTGGGCGACGAGGGCGGATATCTGCAGAAAGTGACACTGGAAAAGAGGAAGCCGGCGTCGGCTCCGGAGCTGAGCTTTACCTCGGCGGACGGCGCGACGGTGACGTGGAAGCATGGGGTTGAGTTTCTGGTCCGCGAGAACGAGAAGACTGAGGCGAGCGGGCCTCTGCAGAAATTGCAGAGTGGAGCGGCGGTCGAGAAAGGGGCGTTTGTGCTGCTGACAAATGGCGGCGGGCGCGTGAGCGAGGAAGATTTCAAGAAAGCGACTGACGGTGGAGCGGCGGCGATTTTGGCTCCGGCATCGGCGCGCTCTAAGGCGCACTGGGATGTGGTCGCCAAGCGGTTCTTCGATGGCACGATTCAGTTGCCTGGCGAACCCAGCGCAATGGAAGGAGGAGCGACGACGATGCTGATTTTGAGCGACGATGCGCTGGCGCAGCTGGCGAAGATGGCGGATGGGACGGTCCTGCATTTGAGCGCTCCGATGGCCGAGGCGGAGAAAATTTCGACCTGGAATGTGCTGGGCGTGATCCGCGGGAGCGATCCTTCGCTGCAGAAGAAGGCCGTATTGTTTTCGGCGCATCTGGATCATCTGGGTGTGGGGGCTCCGGTGAATGGAGACAGCATTTATAACGGCGCCGACGATGATGCGTCGGGCGTGACGGCGGTGCTGGAGTTGGCGCGGGTGCTGGGGTCGGGGGCGCGTCCACGGCGCACGGTTTTGTTTGCGCTCTTTGGCAGCGAGGAGTTGGGGGGATTGGGATCGCAGTATTTTCGCGAGCATCCGCCGGTGCCGTTAACGGAGATTGCGGCGAACCTGGAGTTTGAAATGATTGGGCGTCCGGATGCGGCGGTGAAGCCCGACCAGTTGTGGCTCACGGGATGGGAGCGGTCGAACTTGGGTCCGACGCTGGCGATGCATGGCGCGAAGCTGGTGGGGGATCCGCATCCGAAAGAGAATTTCTTCATGCGCTCGGACAATTACGAACTGGCACTAAAGGGCGTGGTGGCGCAGACGATTTCCAGTTATGGGCTGCATGCGGACTATCACCAGCCGGGAGATGACGTGGCGCATCTGGATTTCAGGCACATGGATCAGGCGATTGGGTCGCTGCTGGGGCCGGTGGAGTGGCTGGTGAATTCTTCTTTCGTGCCGGAGTGGGTGAAGGGGGGAAGACCCTAGTCGTTGGTCGTTCGTCGTTGGCCCACTCTTGGCTAGCGTGTGCCGGAGCAACCGTCACATTATCTGGTTAGACGCGGGCGAGGGCGCCCGCGCCACATATTCTGATCCGCTCAAGATGACAGAATTGGGTTGGTTTTGATTTTGGCGAACGACCAACGACGACCGACCAACGACTAATGGCTTCTTTTCGCTCTCGCGATGCGATCGTCGATGGGCTTGCGTCCGGCGAAGCCTTCGCTGACGTTGTGCCAGTGGGTGATGCCTTTTTCACCCAGCTTCCAGCAGAGGAGGACGATACGTCCTTCGACCTCGCAGGGGAAATCCAGCAGGCCAATATCTAAATCTTTCACTTGAACGCCGATGGCATCGATTTCCGCGACGGCGTCTTTGACCTTCTGGATGGTCTTCTCTCGCTCGGCTTTGCGGCGGGCGAGGGCGACGATGTTGATGAAGAGGCCTCCGCTGAGGAAGACGCGATGAGCGAGATCTTGCAGTTCACTGTCGACGGACTCGATCAGCTTCTTGCCGTCGATGGCGGTGCGCAATAGGGATTCGAGCGTGGGCAAAAGAGTTTGCGCTTCCGGGAGGGTAAACGTGCGATCGGACATAAGGGTATGCAGCTATTCTAAATCAGTCGTTGGTCGTTCGTCGTTGGTCGTGGGCAAAACCCTGACCTCAGACCTCAGACCTCAGCAACCCCCTTTGTCATTCCGAGGAACGCGAGGAATCTGCAGTTTTGCTGGTGCCGGCAGAATACAGATTCCTCGCTGCGCTCGGAATGACAAGATTTTAGAGGAGCGGAGAGTACAGGGGCGTTCTCTCATTGGTGAGACGCGGGCGGGGCGCCCGCGCCACATTGTTTGGCCAACGACCAACGACTACCGACCGACGACTAAGAGATTTCCAGCATGCGGTCTAGCGCTACTTTGGCCCAGTGTTTTACGTCGTCTTTGACTTTGATTTGGTTCACGATGTTGCCTTCGGCCAGATTCTCGAGGGCCCAGCACAGGTGTTGCGGGGAGATGCGGAACATGGTGGTGCAGAGGCATCCAGAGTCGTTGAGGGTGATGACGCGCTTTCCCTCGTTCGCGAATTCTTTCCCCATGCGATTGACTAAGTGAATCTCGGTGCCTACGGCGAACATGGTTCCCGATGGAGCCTGGCGGATCATCTTCAGCAGGCCTTCGGTCGAGCCGATGCCGTCGGCTTTCTGGCAAACTTCAAGGCGGCATTCGGGATGAACGATGACTTTGATCCCGGGATATTTCGCGCGGACGTCGTCGACGTGTTCGGGGAGAAAACGCTGATGCACCGAGCAGTGGCCCTTCCAGAGAATGATTTTGGCTTTCTTCAAGCGATCGGGTGTGACGCCGCCGTTGATCAGATAGGGATCCCAGACGACCATTTCGTTGAGCGGGATGCCCATGGCGAATCCCGAATTGCGGCCGAGGTGTTGATCGGGGAGAAAGAGAATCTTTTCGTTTTTCGCGAAGCCCCAGTTGAAAGAAGCTCCGGCGTTGGATGAGGTGCAGACGACGCCTCCGCGCTCTCCGCAGAAAGCTTTGATGGCGGCGGTTGAATTCATATAGGTGATGGGGGTGATGCCCTGGCCACCATCGGTTGTCAGGCCGGCGCGGACCAGTTGTTCCCAGCAATCTTCGACTTGGGTAATGTCGGCCATGTCGGCCATGGAGCATCCCGCGTTGAGGTCGGGAAGAATCGTGACCTGGCCGGGCCGGCTGAGTACGTCGGCGCTTTCGGCCATGAAGTGCACGCCGCAGAAGACGATGTATTTGCCGCCAGCTTTAGCGGCTTCCTGCGCGAGTTTGTAGGAATCTCCGCGAAAATCGGCGAAGCGGATGACTTCATCGCGCTGATAGTGGTGTCCGAGGACGACGCAATCGCGGCCCAGCGCTTCGCGGGCGGCGGCGATACGCGCGTCCATGGTGTGGTCTGGTAGGACCAGATAATTTTCGAGACTGCAAAGTTCCGTAGCCGTAGCCATCGTGTCCTGCTTTCAGCTCCAAGCACGGGCAAGCACGCTGTGCGCGCACTCCGCTCGACGCTGGAACGGGGATGTTGAAAGCCTGCATTAGCGGCTGACAGCGGATTCACTGCCTTTTCGGGCCCAACCCGCGGGGATGTTGTTGCCGCTTGTACTTTCTTCAATAATTTGGATGCTCAGAGGCCGGGAAAGGGTCGCTTTTTTTCGACCGTCCGTCACAGCCGGTGGTGACCTGAGTACCCGGAGATATTGTGCACTGGGGATGGGGCGAATGGCAAATGCTAGTGGGAATGAGACTCGCGGTGACTGGCAAACCTCAGGGGCTGAAGCCCGTCCGGTTCGAAGTTCTTATGGCACGAGTAAAACTCGTGCCCTTCCCGGTTGGTTTTTCGTGGCACACGTGGAACTCGTGCCCTTCCCGGTTGGTTTTTCGTGGCACACGTAGAACTCGTGCCGTTCCCGAACATTCCCGACTAGTAGAAGAAGTGGGCGACGAGTTCGCGCGGGGCGAAGTATCCGCGACGGCATTGCACTCTGAATGTCGGCTTGTCAGGAATGATTTCGATGGCGCGGAATCCGCCGTCGGACTTGAAGTCGGCGGGGTGATATCCCATGGCGTACTGGCTGCGCAAAGCTTTTTCGATTTCCGCGAAGCCGTACTTCAGATCTGCTTTGTCGCGCGCCGGAAGAATGTGTCCGCCGGTGGGTTTGGCGATCGCTTCCATAATGGCGTCGCCCTTCGGATGCTTGGCCTCGAGCAGATCGTTAGTGCTGAGAACGTAGACGATGGCTTCCGCTTTTTCGGCGGCCGCAATGGCATCGTTCAAGGGGGACTTGCTGGCCGTATCCATGCCGTCGCTAATGAGGATGATGGCCTTGCGGGTGACACCGCCGCTACTGCGGAGTTTATTGCTGGCGCGAATGACGGCATCGTAGAGCGCGGTGTTTCCCCCCGGGTTCATATGATGAATGGAGCCGGAAAGTTTGCCGACGTCGCCGGTGGTGTCCTGGATCATATGGACATGCTGGTCAAATCCAACGACAAAAGCTTCGTCTTTGCCCGGTCGAAGGACTTTTTTCAGGAAGGCGCTGGCGGCGTCTTGCTCGAACTTGAAGCGTCCGCGGATGGAGTCGCTCAAGTCAATGAGGAGAGCGACATGCAACGGCAGATTGCTCTGTTGCTGAAAATACTCGATGGTTTGCGGCGCCTGATGATTGTCGAGCAACTGGAAGCTGGACTGAGGCAGGTTGCTGATGAAGTGCCCTTTGCCGTCAGTGACGGTGAATACGAGGTTGACGACGTCGACTCGCTTGGTGATGGTCAGACCAGTGAATTCCGTTTCGGCGGCAGCAGGGGGAACGTCGTACTGCTTCAAAGCGGCGGAATCTTGAGCAACCGCGGAAGCAATGCAGAAAAACGAGAAAAAGGCGCAAGCGCAAATAGCAAGTGCATGGTTGCGGTGAACAACCATAACCCACCCCCTCAAACTTTAAAGAACCCCAAAGGAAAACAGAACTCGGACCAGTCTCGAATCGGCCAGCAGGAAAGAAGCACCCGAGGATTGCTGCCAATTTCGCCCCAATTCTAGCGTAGGATGCGACGTTTGCAAGCGATTTCCCGCAGCCTCGATCAGTTTCTTCGGGTTTTGTGGGAAGTTCGTAAAAGCTAACAGCAGGAGAAAAAAATTCGGTTCAGCGGGGCGGTGGCAGAGGGACTTTGGCCTTGAGTCCTTCTCCTTCGACGATGGTGTAGACAAAATCGGGCGCTACATCGCGGATCGTCTCTACTTTCCCGCTGGGCCAGCGGATTTCGATCTCGTTGATCTTCGGTTCGGGCCCCAGGCCGAAATGCAGTCTTGGATCGTTTTGCGAGATGTAGCTGCCTCCGGCGCGAACTTCCGCGATTTGTGTCAGCTTTCCGGCCTTGACGGTGACGCGCGCGCCGATCGCCGAGCGGTTGCTTTTGCCTGCGCCGACGAGCTTGAACAGCACGCGATGGTTATGGTTTCCGCCCTGGTTAATCAGCAGCGTGGGAGGCTCGCCGACATTCATTAACACTACATCGATGTTTCCGTCATTGTTGATGTCACCGAAAGCTGCGCCGCGACGGGATGCCGGGTGAATCTGGGCCAGCACACTCGAAACGTCATCAAATGTCCCATCACGATGGTTGCGAAACAGTTGAAGCGGCTGGCGATACGGAGGAACACCGGGCACCGAGTCCACCTGTGGATAGACATGACCGTTGGCTACGAAGATGTCGAGCCATCCGTCATTGTCCATGTCAAAAAATGCGGTACCCCATCCCACGTAGGGGTAGGTCGGCTTCCCTACTTTGCTGGGAGAACTTTCGTCGGAAAAGCCCTGCTTTCCGAGGTTGCGATAGAGGTTGTCGGCCTGCTCGGTGAAGTTGGTGACGAACATTCCCAGGCGCCCGTCGTGTAGATAGTCGCCCCAATCGACGCCCATCGAGCCTTGTTGCAGACCTTCGCCGCTCATGCCGATGCCTGAGAGCATGCCGAGTTCCTCGAAGGTGCCGTCATGTTTGTTGTGGTAGAGGTAATTGGGTCCGGTGTCGTTGGCGACGTAGAGGTCGGGCCATCCGTCGTTGTCGTAGTCGCCCCAGACTGAGCCAAGACCGTAATAGTGAGCGGGATCATCGACTCCAGCTTTTTTGGAAACTTCCTCGAAGGTTCCGTCGCCGCGATTGTGATAGAGGAAGTCTGATTCGCCGATCATGCCCCAGGGCCCGCACTGCACCAGGATTCCCTTGAAGCGGCAATTCTTCTCGTCGCTGCCGAAGTCGGGCAGATGGTTCATGTCGAAGTGGACGTATCGCGAGACAAAGAGATCGACGTATCCATCGCGATCGTAGTCGGCCCAGGCTGCGCCGGTGCTGAAACCGCCGCCGGCGACTCCGGCTTTGTCGGTGACATCTTCGAACTTGCAGTTGCCGAGGTTGTGATACAGCGCGTTGCCGCCGTATCCAGTGATGTAGATGTCGGGGAGTCCGTCGTTGTCGTAGTCGGCGACGGCGACGCCCATGCCCCAACCTTTGCGGGCAAGGCCGGCGGACTTGGTGACGTCGGTGAATTTCAGGTCGGAGTCTTGATGGTAGAGCGTGATCATGGGATCGCCGCCGGCGCGATAGCGTTCGATGGTCGATCCATTGACGGTAAGAATGTCGAGTTTGCCGTCGTTGTCGCAGTCGATGAGGCCGGCGCCGCCGCTCATCGATTCCACGATGTATTTCTTGTCAGGAGAGGAGATGTGCGAGACGGTGAGCCCGGCTTGCTGAGTCATGTCTGCGAAGTGTGGGGGGTCGGGCGGCTTTTGCGCGGACTGCGCCACCGCGAGCGTCGTTAGCAGCAGAAGGAAGAGGGTTGTGCGCATGGTGCGGGGCTGGGGCGATTATAGACACAAAACCGGCCACGGATTTTCGCGGATTCCACACGGATCAAGAAAGAAATAAAAAATCCGCGCGGACCCGTGGCGACTTGGAAGTTAATGTGACTTGGGCACCGGGTCGGCCACGGCGGCACAATAATTTTTTTCTTCCGGAATGGCGGGGTTTGCATTGTCGACGTAGCAGGCTTTGTGGATCCAGTCTTTCGAGTAGGTTTTGCGGACCTCTTCCGGAATGTCATCCTCCTTGATTTCTTTGAAGACGAAATCGATGGTGCCGTCGGGACGCACTGTGGCGAGCAAGTAGCCGTAAACGCCATCGGCGGCGGCCTTCGCGTCGGTGCTGTTTTTGGGCAAGCGATAGTGTTGCGCCCCGGCGGTGCCGATGATCCAGCCGGGGAGAACGCCTCCATTCTTCAGCCAGTAGGTAGTGTTAAAAGTGCCGTCCATGAAGAAGTGGGTATGGCTGGCAAGAACATATACATGTTTTTGCTTTTGCAGATCGAGCAGGCGGTGATAGACGGCGAGGCCGCTGCGCTCGCCTTCGCCCGATTCGTCCATGCTGTGATCGCAGGAGATGCTGAACGGAAGCGCCTTGTGCATGCCGACCACGACGGTGCGGATCGCGGAGTTGGCGGCGTCATGGTCGATGACGGAGTTGAACCATTTCAGCTGATCGGCGTCGAACTGGTCGAGGGTGGCGTTGTCGAGATTGATGAAGTCGATGCCGTCCTGAATCCAGTGGTAATAGGTCCGCAGGCGGTGGTCGGCGTGATTGTCGGCGAGGCGCTGATCGCGCAGTTGCGGAGTATCGAGCCAGTCGGCAAATTGCTCGATGAACTGGTCGCGATTTTTGGGAGGAATCGTCTCGTGATTGCCAATGCCAAGGTAGAAAGGCAGATCGCCGAAGGGAACGATCTGATTCTTGATGAAGTCGTCCCAAGCGGCGGTCTCGTAGGATGAGATGTTGTATGGCTTTTTGCTCACCTCGGCCATACGCTGCATGTCTTCGTCGACCTCGAAGATCGCGCGCAGATCGCCGAGGTGCCAGTAAAAGGACGCCTGATCGCGCTTCACGCCCGCCTGGATTCCCGCCATAATGACGTCGCCGCAATTGCGCGAGTCGCCGGAAACGGCGAAGCGCCAGGTTCCGTTGCCGGCGGCGGTTTGCGCGGTGGCGGCAAGGGCGCAAATAACAATAACCAGCGCGAGGTGTCTGGAGCGGGCAACCATGTTTGCAACCTCCTGATTCGACGGCGCTGAAACTCTAACAGGCGCTTCGCGGAGAGCGAAAGCCAAGGTGGCGAGCTGTAACTTTGAAGGGTGTGGCACATCCATAAGAGAGGTAAACTTATACATAGAATGTGGGTGCGCCGATGACAAAGTGGGCTGGACTCTTCTCGCTTTTATTGCTGCTGATACCGCTCTTCGCGAACGCGGCTGACGTGCCAAACGCCCCCGTGTTGATTGAGCTTTTCACTTCCGAGGGATGCTCGAGCTGTCCTCCGGCCGATCGATTGCTGATGGATCTGGATCGCACGCAGCCCGTGACGGGGGCAGACCTGATCGTGCTGAGCGAGCACGTGGATTACTGGAACTCGCTGGGATGGCAGGATCCATGGTCGTCGGCTTTCTTCAGTGATCGACAGAATTCCTATTCCGATCATTTCGGACTGCGCAGTGTCTACACGCCGCAGATGGTGGTGAATGGCGAGGCAGAAGCCAGCGGCAACGACTGGAACCGGGCGAAGGTGGAGTGTCAGAAAGCGCTTGGGGAGCAGAAGATTCCGCTGCGGATCTCGGCGATTGCGCTTGATGGCGGCACGCTGCACGCGCATGTCGAAGCCGATGCCCTGCCAGACTCGGTGAAGAAGGCTGATCTCTACGTCGTGGTTGCGCTCGATCACGCTGAGTCGCAAGTGAAAGCTGGAGAGAATGGCGGACGAAAGTTGGCGCATGTGTCGGTGGTGCAAAGCATGACCAAAGTCGGATCGCTCTCGAAGGGCAAGAACTTTGCGCAGGATGTGCAGGTGAAACTGAATTCGAAAAGCGATCCTGGAAATCTGCGCGTGATTGCGTTTCTGCAGGAACCCGGCCCGGGGAAAGTGGTTGGGGCGGCTTTAGAGCACGTGCAGAAGTAAAATTTTTCGCCACGAATTTGCGCTGATCTACACGGATTTTTCTAATTGTTTTCTTGATCCGTGTTATTCCGCGAAGATCCGTGGCGAAATTCTTTTAGTCCGCAGGGTGCGGGACTGGGACCGGTTCTCTTCCTTCGGCGCGGCGTTCGCGCCAGCCTTCGATAATCAGATAAAGCACGGGGATGAAGATCAGGTTCAGGAAGGTGGACATGATCATGCCGCCGAAGACGGTCGTCCCTACTGAGTGACGTCCTTTTTCTCCGGCGCCGCTGGCCAACACCAGCGGAACCACTCCGAGAATGAATGCCAACGAGGTCATCAAGATGGGGCGCAGGCGGATTCTTGCGGATTCGACCGCCGCGTCCATGAGCGGCATGCCGCGCTGGCGTAGTTGCTCGGCGAATTCCACGATCAGAATCGCGTTCTTGCTCGACAGGCCGACCAGCATGACCAGTCCGATTTGGCAGTAGACGTCGTTCTGCAGCCCGCGCAGCCATTGCGCGCCCAACGCTCCTAGCAATGCCATCGGAACCGCCAGCAACACGATGAATGGCAATACGAAACTCTCGTATTGCGCAGAGAGCGTCAGGTAGACGACCAGCGTTCCCAGTCCGAAGAGAATGAGAGCCGTGCCGCCAGATTGCAGTTCTTCGAGGGAGAGGCCGGTCCATTCGTAGGTGAAGCCTTGCGGCATGACTTTCTTGCTGACTTCTTCCATCGCCTCGATGGCCTGGCCTGAACTGGCGTTTCCTCCTGCCGAGCCGTCGATTTCCGCCGAGCGAAACAGGTTGTAATGGCTGATGACCTGCGGGCTGGTGGTCTGAGCGATGGTTACAAGATTTTCCAGCGGAACCATAGCGCCACTGTCGGTGCGGACGTAGAACTGCTTGATGTCTTTGGCTTGCGCGCGGAACTGTTTGTCGGCCTGCACGTAGACGCGATACGAACGGTTGTTGAAGTCGAAGTCGTTTACGTAGGACGAACCCATGTAAACGCCCAGCGTGTCGGTGATTTGCTGGAGCGGGATGTGCAGGCTCTTGGCTTTTTCGCGATCGATGGTGACCAGGAACTGCGGATCGCTGGCGCTGTAGGTGGTGAAGAGCCCGGTGAGGTCTTTGCGCTTGTTGCCTTCCTGAATCACCTGCTGCGTAACTTTTTCCAGATCGGCGAGGGTATGGCCGCCCTGATCCTGAACCTCAAACTGGAATCCACCAAAGTTACCCAGGCCATTCACCGCCGGAGGTGCGAACGGGATTACGATGGCGCCGGAAATTCCGGAAAGCGGCCCGCGCACACGCTCGAGGACGGAATCGGCGTTGTGCTCTTCGCCTTTGCGTTGGGCGTATGGCTTTAACGGGACAAAGATGATGGCGCGGTTCGACGCGCTTCCGTTGAAACTGAAGCCGTCCACGACGAAGGTGCCGTCGACTTCGGGAATTTTGTCGAGAATATCCGAGATCTGTCTGCCGATGCCCTTCGTGTATGAGAGCGACGCCCCCGCCGGACACTGCACGGCGACGATGAAGTACTCCTGATCTTCGTTGGGAACGAAACCTTTGGGAATTTTGACGAAGGCGAAATACGTGAGGGCCAGACCGGCGACGAAGATCACGACCGCGACCCAGCGGTACTTCAAAACGCTGCGAAGAATGCGGCGGTATCCCTCGGTGACAGCGTTGATCACGCGATCGACACGATCGAAGAACCAGTTCTTTTTCTTATGCTCGCGGCCCAGCAAGATCGCGCTCAGCGCGGGAGTCAGCGTCAAGGCATTGAATGCCGAAATCGAAATCGAAAAAGCGATGGTCAGCGCGAATTGGCGAAAGAGGATTCCGGTGGTGCCGGGGAAAAAGGCTACCGGCACAAATACCGCGACTAGTACGAGCGAGGTGGCGATGACGGCTCCTGCGACTTCTCCCATCGCATCGGAAGCGGCTTTGTGCGTGTTCCTCTCGCCTTCCTGCACGTGGCGTTCGATGTTTTCAATGACGACGATGGCATCGTCGACCACTAATCCCGTGGCGAGCGTAATGCCGAACAGAGTCAGCGTATTGACCGAGAATCCCAGGATCTTGACGAAAGCGAAGGTGCCAATCAGCGAGACAGGAATCGTGACCGACGGAATGATCGTGGTGCGCCAGTCTTGCAGGAAGATGAAGATGACCAGAATGACCAGCACGATGGCCGAGATCAGCGTGGTGAGCACGTCGCGGATGGATTCGCCCACGGCATCGGTGGTATCGAACGCGAGGTTGTAGGTCATGCCGGGAGGAAAACGTTTCGACAGGCGCTCCAGTTCCGCGATGGCTTTGCGGTCTACGTCAAGCGCGTTGGCGTTCGACAGCTGCGTGATACCCAGGCCGACGGCATCGTGTCCTTTATATTGCAGCTCGGAACTGTAGTCTTCGGCGCCGAGTTCCGAGCGTCCCACGTCTTTCACCCGAACCAGGGTGCCGTCGGTGTTGGTCTTGAGGATGATGTTGTCGAACTGCGTGGCCTCGGAGAGGCGTCCAATGGCCCGGACGCTGATTTGAAATTCCTGATTCTGCGGCGAGGGAGGCTGGCCGACCTGTCCCGCGGCGACTTCGACGTTCTGCTCCTGTAGGGCTGAGACGACATCGCCAGCGGTCAACGCGCGGCTGGCCATTCGCACCGGATCAAGCCAGAGACGCATGGAATATTTGCGTTCGCCGAAGATCTGAACGTCGGCCACGCCGGGAATGCGCTTGAGCGGGTCTTTGACGTAGACGTCCAGATAATTGCTCATGAACAAGGGATCGTAGCGGCCGTCGGGCGAATACACGGCGGCGCCAAAGACGAAGTTGCTGGACGACTTGACGATGGTGATGCCGGTGGCCTTCACGGCGTTGGGCAGGCGTCCCTGAGCCGTGTTGACGCGGTTCTGGATGTCGACCGAGGCGAGGTCGGGGTCGCGGTTCAGGTCGAACGTGGCGACGATGGAACTGGAGCCGTCGTTGCTACTGTCGGAGGTGATGTATTTCATCCCCTCAGCACCGTTGATCTGCTGTTCGAGCGGCGTGGTGACAGCGCTTTCCACAGTTTGCGCGCTGGCGCCGACATAAGCACTGCTAACGGAGATCTGCGGAGGAGCCAAGTTGGGAAATTGCGCGACTGGCAGCGTAGGAATGACGACCGCGCCGGCGAGAATGATCAGCAGCGCGCAGACTGTCGCGAAAACTGGCCGTTTTATGAAGAAGTCGACGAACATGAAAATCGGCCTTCAGGTTTCAGGCTTCGGGCTTCCAGAAATCGTTAAGCTTTGCTGACAGCGTTCTACTCTCTATGCACCCTTTGATCACCATAAAGACTGTCCGAAGACGCTCTGGCACCTAAGCCTGACGCCCGAAACCCGGCCTAAAGCCCGGAGCCCGAAGCCTGGTTCTGTTGTTCCTGCACCGGCGAACCGTCGATCAGCACCTGAGTTCCTGAGACGATGACTTTGTCTCCTGGCTTAATGCCATCGAGCACGACGTAATTGTTGCCGACGGTGTCGCCGACTTTCAGCGGCTTCTGACGCGCGACCGTTTTGCCGTTCTCTTCCTCGGCGACGAAGGCGAAGTATTGTCCGCCGATACGCGAGACAGCGAGAATCGGGACTACAGAACTATTCCGCGAACCCCAAACCATACGCGCGCGCACGAATTGGGCGTGGCGCAACTTGTCCTGATTATTGGCAACCTTCGCTTTCACAAGGATCGTCTGCGTGGTGTTGTCGACTTCCGGCGAGATGAAACTCACGCGGCTATCGGCGATCACATTGCCCGCGCCGTCGAGCAACTGCACGGGGAGACCCATTTTGAGTCCCGAAGCGCGCTCGATGGGGACGTACACATAGACTTCCAGGCTACCGGGTTGGTCGACCGTGGTCAGCAGCGTGGTGTTGGTGACGCGGTCGCCGACGCGAACCGGGACATCTCCCACGATCCCGTTGCTGGGAGAGATGACGCGATAGTAGTGAAGCTCGACGCGCTGCTCTTTCACCTGCGCGTCGAGAGATTCGAGTTGGGCCCTGGCCGCATCCAGCGCGGACTTGGCCTGGTCGTAATCCTGCTTGCTGTCGACTCCCGCTTCGTAAAGTTTGCTGATGCGATCGTATTGCTCCTGCGCGTATTTCAGGTTCGCTTGCTGCGCCGCGTGCGCATTCTCCTGGCTGCGAACTGTCGCCTCCTGCTTGGTGGGATCGATCTGCATCAGCGGCGCACCCGGGGAAACGTGATCCCCGGAATGAACGAAGATTTTTGTGATGTAGCCTTCGACCTGCGGATTGATCACCGCTGAGTCGCGCGATTTCAGCGTCGCAACGTAATCGGTGGTATCTCGCACCGGCACCTCGCGGGCGACCTCGATCTTGACGGGCAGAGCCGGCGGCCCTTGGGGCTGGTCACTTTTCGCGGCTCCGCTGCTGCATCCGATCATAGTCAGGGCCAAACCAAGACCGAAAAGCGAGGACACAACCCCGGCCTTCGAGCGCGAGATGAAGTTGCTTTTGATCATGCAGACAGCCCAGACCTTCGTGCCAGCTACCCTAACATGCGAACCGCCCGACGGCCAATGACGCCGTGCTCGACCGTTAGACAAAGGGCCGAGCCCGCGGATAGCAAAAAAGAAAGCGCAGCCTCTGCTACATTATTTTCAACATGAAACCTGTCCGCAGCTTTGCCAGTGACAACAATGCCGGGGTGCATGCCGAGGTTTTGCAGGCCATTTCCGCAGCGAACGTGGGACACACCGTCGGCTACGGCGATGATGCCTACACCGATGCGGCGGTCCGAAAATTCCAGGAGCATTTTGGGTCCGACATCGAAGTTTTCTTCGTGTTCAACGGAACGGCCGCGAATGTCTTGAGCCTGAAAGCGCTCACCGAGTCGTATCACGCGGTGATCTGCAGCGATTTCGCGCATATTTACTGCGACGAGTGCGGAGCCCCGGAACGCTTTACCGGGTGCAAGCTGATTCTCATCCCCAACCAAAACGGCAAGCTCACGGTCGAGTCGGTGAGCCATGCGTACCACGGTATCGGCGACCAGCATCACGTGCAACCCCGCGTGATCGCGATCACGCAATCAACCGAGATGGGCACTGTTTATCAGCCGGACGAAGTCAAAGCTCTGGCGAAATTTGCGCACGACCGCGATATGTTCCTGCATATGGATGGAGCGCGCATTGCCAACGCCGCCGTCAGTCAAAACAAGACCCTACGTCAGGCGACGCGCGATTTGGGAGTCGATGTGCTTTCTTTCGGAGGCACCAAGAATGGGCTGATGGGCGCGGAAGCGGTCGTGTTTTTCGACAAGAAGCTGGCCCGGGATTTCCAGTTTCTGCGCAAGCAAGGAATGCAACTGGCCTCCAAGATGAGGTTCATCTCCGTCCAGTTCGAAGCCTTGCTCTCGAATGAACTGTGGCAGAAGAGCGCGCAGCACGCAAATCGCATGGCGCGACTGCTGGAGAAAGAAATTCGCGCGATCTCAAAAGTAAAGATTGTCTATCCAGTGGAAGCCAACGGAGTGTTCGCACAAGTGCCCCACGGCGTGATCGCAAAACTGCAGGAGCGCTACTTCTTCTATGTGTGGAGCGAAGAAGAGTCGGTGGTGCGCTGGATGTGCTCGTTCGACACTACGGAAGAGGATATCCGCCAGTTCGCGCAGTTTATCGCCGAAACCGTGTAAGAAGTAGCGCCGGGGTCACGCCGGCCACGCGATGCTCGGCCAATCTTGCTTTTTACGCTGCCTTTGACTAGATTGTTGACCTTCCCTGAAACACAGTTGCGAATGGTGGAGTTTCCATGAAATGTAAGTGGCTGAGCGCGGTCGGTCTGTTCATCGTCGCCTGTCTGTTGCTGAGTTTTTCCAGCTGCGCTCACGACCAGCAGCTCGTATCGATGACCATTAAGCCGTCCTCGTTCACGTTCCTGCAGCCTGATCCCACCGCGCAGGCGCAGTTTACGGCAATCGGTACCTACATCCATCCCCCTGCGACCAAAGACATCACGAATGTGGTCACGTGGAAATCGGGAGTGGAGCAGGTGGCAGTGATCAACAGCGCCGGAGTTGCTTCTCCCGCCAACAATTTAACCTGCGGAGGCTCGAACATTTCCGCGAGCTACGGTCAGGGGGCGGGACCGGGGGGCAATACGGTATTCGCCTTTGCCACGGTGACGGTGAACAATCCAGCAGTACCGGGGTGTCCGGGCTTTGGCGTCAATGCGACTTTGACGGTGCAAATCACCGGCAACGGAACCGTGATGAGCAATCCGGCGGGAATTCAATGTACCGCGAACACGGCGTGCAGTGCCACCTTCCCGCAGGGCCAAACCGTGATCCTGACGGCAACCCCGAATACCGGTGCCACATTTTCGAATTGGAGTTCAGGGTGCACGCCGTCAGGCAATCAGTGCACGGTGGTGCTGGACACCAACGCCACGATTGACGCGACCTTTAATTAGTTCTTGATCGCAGAGAGGCAGCCAAGCTACATCTCTACAACCCAGACGACTTATTCTTCTGCCAGCAATTCCTGCAAGGTTTCTTTGTGCTTTCGAGTTTTCTTTTTCTTGCGGTCGGGGACGACCTGGGCCACAGGGATGGTGCCAATCCGCTCGCGAGCGAGTTCCTTCACCGCCTGCACGGCGCGAAAGCGCTTGATCTTCTTCTTTCTTGCCATAAAGAATCATCTTGCCACAGCTCATCCTCCACAAAGGTGTAATATCTTGTTTTGGCCAGCGACTAACAACCAAGGACCAACGACCAGATTCCATGGAAGAACGCGATTTTTTCGACGAGAAGACCGATAAGAAGACCGCCACGCTGAACTGTCCGCATTGCCATCAGTCCGCGGAATACGATGTCATGTGGCTGGTGCGCACTAAGAAACGCCAACTGGGCGGACGCGCCGACGAGCGCGACCGCGCCCGCTTCGCCAAAGCCCGCTCGTACATGCTTCGTAAAGACGACGTCATGATGTGCAAGAACATGCGCTGCCGCAAACGCTTCGATATTTCCGGCGTGCAATCGGTGGTCTTCACCGAGTAGTTCCACACCATTTAGGGAATTGGGCGACACGAGATTCTTCTTGCCATTTCCCGCCCATCCCGCTCCTCATTTATACTGAGTGGTTTTCTAGCAGCTGTCGAACCGGCTAGTCGACTCGCCGGTTCGGCGCAATCGAAGGAGTTTCTCTTGAAGATCCTGGTTTGCATGAAACAGGTGCCGCAGAAAGACGCCCCGCTCAAGCTCAATGAGTCCGGTACCTGGATTCGCGAAGACGTTTCCTACGAAGTAAACGAGCCCGATGCCTACGCGCTCGAAGAGGCGCTGCGCCAGAAGGAGAAGCACGGCGGCGAGGTGGTGGTCATTACCTCGGGCCCAGCGCGCGCGCAGCAGGTGTTGCGCGAGGCGCTGGCCAAGGGCGCCGATCGCGCCATTCATCTTGAGGACAACGCATTCGTCGGACTCGACGCCTTCAATACCGCCAAGGCCTTCGCCGCCGCGATTAAAGAAGATCAGTTCGACCTGATCTTTACCGGGCTGCAATCCGACGACTACGGCTACGCGCAAACTGGCGTTGTGCTCGCGGAGCTACTGGGCTGGCCGCACGCGACCATCATCATGCAGATCGAAAAGAACGATACCGGGATCCGGGTAAAGCGCGAGCTCGAGGCTGGATACTTCCAGTACGTCGACATGCCCCTCCCCGCGGTGCTTACGATTCAGTCGGGTATCAACAAGCTGCGCTATGCCACGCTGATCGGTATCAAGCAGGCTAAGAACAAGCCCCTGCGCAAGGTCACGCTCGGCGACGTGCAATCGTCCATCGGAAACAACCTGCAGAAGATCGAGCGCCTCTACATTCCGCAAAAAACGAAGAAAACTGAACATATCGAAGGCCCGCCGGGCGAAATCGCTAAAAAGCTGGTGGATAAACTACGCAACGAACTGCGGGTGCTGTGATCGTGTGGGGACGGCCGCATCGGCTGTCCGCCGACGCGAAGTAAAGCGTTTCACTGAGAACTGAGAAATTCTATGTCTGACACCATTCTGGTCGTAGTCGAACAACGCGAAGGCAAACTCAACCGCGTCTCCTGGGAGACGCTCACCGCCGGCCAAGCTCTGGCTGCGGAAACCGGATGGACTCTCGAAGCCGCTGTGGTGGGCTCGGGCGTCGCGAGTTTCGCCAACGAGGTTGCCGGCAAGAAGATCACCGGGGTTTACGCCATCGAGTCGCCGAAGCTTGAACCCTACACTCCCGACGCCTTCGTGGCCGCGCTGAAACAGTTCCTGGCTTCTCATCCCGCAAAGCTGGTATTGATGCCGCATACCTACCAGGTGCGCGACTTCGTCCCCAAACTCGCGACAGCGATGGGACGCACCGCCATTACCGACTGCATCGGCTATAAGAAGGAAGGCGACAAGCTCTTCTTCACGCGCCAGATGTTCCAAGGCAAGCTCGCGGCCGACGTCAGCTTTACCTCCGACGCACCGTGGTTCGCTACTTTTCAGAACGGGGCGTATCGCGGAGACAAAGTGGAGGCTGGCGCCAGCGCTGCTCCCGTCGAGACGGTGAACGTCGAGATCGCCGACGGTGTGATCCGCAACAAACCGCAGGAAGTGTTCAAAGAAGCCAAGCAAGCGGTCGATCTGACACAGGCCGAGGTCATCGTCGCTGTTGGGCGCGGCATCAAAGAGCAGAAAAATATCGAGCTTGCCAAAAACCTTGCCGAAGCGCTCGGCGCGGAACTCGCTGCGTCGCGTCCCATTTGCGATTCAGGATGGCTGCCCATGGACCGCCAGATCGGCTCGTCGGGCCAAACGGTAGCTCCGAAGCTTTATCTCGCATTAGGCATCAGTGGCGCCATTCAGCACATCGTAGGCATGAAAGGCGCGCGGACCATCATCGCGGTCAACAAAGATTCAGAAGCGCCGATCTTCGAAATCGCCGATTACGCAATTGTCGGGAATCTGTTTGACATCGTGCCGCCGTTGATTGAGGAAGTGAAAAAAGCGAAAACGGCGAGTTAAAAGCGGCCACGGATTTCGCGGATATTCATGAATAAAACAAGCCAAGAAAAATCCGTGGAAATCCGCGCAATCCGTGGCAAGGTTTTTCCTTATGCTAGTGTTCCGTAAACCTATCGAAGGTGTTGAGCGTCCGGTCATGCCGGCCGATGTCGTTATCGTCGGCGGTGGGCCGGCGGGGATGGCCTGTGCCCTGCGACTATCACAGTTGATCGATCAACATAATGCTGCCCATCCCGACGCGCCTTTCTCCAAAGAGAACATCTACGTCCTAGAAAAGGCTCGCGAGATCGGACAGCACTGCCTCTCCGGCGCGCTTCTTGATCCGCGTTCCATGCGGGAACTGCTTCCGGGATTTGAGAAAGAAGCACCACTCGACGCGGAGGTCACGAAAGAGTCCGTCTACTTTCTCACCGAGAAGGGCAAGTTCAAGTTCCCCATCACGCCTCCTCCGTTGCGCGATCACGGCAACTACGTCATCTCGATCAACAAATTTGTGAAGTGGCTGGGCAGCAAAGTCGAAGAGACCGGGATCACCATCTTCACTGGATTCGCCGGCTCTGAACTTCTTTACGACGGCAATCGCGTCACCGGAGTGCGCACCGACGATAAGGGCGTCGACAAAGAAGGACAGCAAAAATCGAACTTCGAACCCGGATATGACCTGCAAGCCAAAGTAGTGATTCTCGCCGAAGGCTCGCGCGGATCGCTTACCAAGCAACTCCTCAAGAAATTCGATCTCGCGAAAGACCGCAATCCGCAAACCTACGGACAAGGCGTCAAAGAACTCTGGGAAGTGCCCTCGGGACGCATCGCTAAAGGCGAAGTCATCTATACCATGGGGTGGCCGCTCACGACGAAGGAATATGGCGGCGCCTGGATTTACGGCTCGAAAGACAATGTCGTCTCGCTCGGGTTTGTCACGGGACTTGACTATCCTGACCCGCGGCTCGATCCGCAAAAAGTCTTGCAGGATTTCAAGCAGCATCCCTTCGTAGCCAAGTTGCTCGAGGGTGGCAAGATGATCCGCTATGGCGCGAAATCGATGCCGTACGGAGGATGGTGGGCGGTTCCTCCGGTGGCCGGAGACGGTTGGATGATTCTCGGCGACAGCGCCGGCTTCCTCAACTCCGCGCGTCTGAAAGGCATTCATCTTGCCATCAAGAGCGGCATGCTGGCCGCCGAAACGGCCTTCGAGGCATTGAAGAAAGACGACTCTTCCGCGGCGTCGTTAAGCCTGTATCAAAAGGGGGTCGAATCCAGCTGGATCAAGGACGAACTCTGGAAAGTCCGCAACATGCACCAGGGTTTCGAGCACGGATTCTACGCGGGCATGTTCCACACCGGCCTGCAGATGATCACCGGCGGACGAGGCCTCTATAACCGTTACCCCGCGACGCCCGGCTACCAGCACATGAAGAAGCTGGCCGACCTTCCCGCTGACGGAGGCGGTGAAGCTCACCTGCTCGGCCCTGCCAAAGGCGACGGCAAGCTGACATTCGATAAGCTGACCGATCTCTACCACTCCGGCACCAAGCACGAAGAGGATCAGCCCGCGCACCTGGTGATTGACGACACCAACATCTGCAACACCCGTTGCGTGAAAGAATTCGGCAGCCCTTGCCAGAATTTCTGTCCCGCCAATGTTTACGAAATGGTCGACGACGCGACCCAGCCCAACGGCAAACGCATCAGCCTGAATCCGTCGAATTGCGTGCACTGCAAAACCTGTGACATTGCGGACCCGTACCAGATCATCACCTGGGTGCCGCCAGAAGGTGGCGGCGGACCGAATTACGACGGCATGTGATGTTGTTTGTGTGGCGCGGGCGCCCTCGCCCGCGAAACCCTTGGCCACGGATCCCTACGGATTCTCACGGATCAGATCTTAATGAATTGTCATTCCGACGCTGAGCGAAGCGAAGCAGGAGAAATCTCTGCCCGCTACATAAGCCATTTTCTAACCCGAGTCTCAACTTCACTTTGCGTAAGAGCGCCCTTGCTACGAGCGTCTTCCAAGCCACGCCTTACCTTGTCGAGCACGTAAAGGTGGTATTGGATATCCTCAACCGAACAGTTGTCGGGCAACTTGTCTTCTCGTCGGTACTTCCGGTGCACAACTACACACCGCAATCGCAAGAAGCTTTTGCGCGGCGCCCGCTGGAAAAGGTCCTCGAACTCAATGCCTGGATCAAGAACTACTGCGAGTCAAACGGATGCATCTACCTCGACTATTTCAGCGTCATGGTCGATGACAAGGGACTATTGAAGCGCGATCTCGCGGAAGACGGTCTCCACCCCAATCCCGCCGGATACAAGGTCATGGCCCCGCTGGCCGAGGCGCCATCGAAAAGGCTCTGAAACCTTGAAACCTGTGGCCCCTTTCGACCGTCTATAATGGTGACGAGTTTCCGACCGCCCAGCCTTCGGGCATACCCGGCTGGGGCGGCGAGGGACAGTAGATGGCCGCCAAGGGGCGGGGCTACGGTCCCGAGGGTTCGGGTGGAAACACCCGCGCCTCCCGCGTTCCGCAAGGAGCGCATTGGAAAGGAAGCGGCCGCCGGGACGTTCCCGCCTGCGTGTTTCCTTTCCAAAAATCAGCTCTTAGCCGTTAGCTCTTAGCTCAAGCCGAGCGAGGACAGCTAAGAGCTTAGAGCTAACAGCTAATGGCTGCTCTTCAAGACAAATTCGGCCGCCCGATCACCGATCTGCGGATCTCGATCACCGACCATTGCAACTACAAGTGTGTCTACTGCCGCACCGGGAACGACGGCGCAATGTACGCCGACTTGCCATTCGCCGACTACTTTCGGATGGCGCGGATCTTGACTGAGCTCGGCATCGAGAAGGTTCGCATTACCGGCGGCGAACCGCTTCTCCGTAAAGGCGTCATTGAATTTGTCCGTGAGTTGTCGCAACTCCGTACTGTTCATGGCGAACCTCTCGACCTCGCCATCACCACTAACGGACACCTGCTCGCCGAAATGGCGCAGCCGCTGAAAGACGCCGGCCTCCGCCGCATCACGGTTTCGATGGATGCCGTCGATGCCGAGCGCTTCGCCCGAATCACGCGCGTCCCCAGCGGATACGACAATGTTGTCGCCGGCATTCGCGCTGCTCGCACGGCGGGCCTGTGGCCAGTCAAGGTCAACTGCGTGCTGATGCGAGGATTCAACGAAGACCAGGTCATCCCCTTCGGCAAGTTCGCCCGCGACGAGGGAGTTACGGTCCGCTTCATCGAATTCATGCCGCTCGAAGAAGACCGCAAATGGACGCCCGAGACCGTCGTCACGCTGGATGACATCCTTAGCGAGATGGCGAAGTTCCGTCCGCTAATCGAGATTCCGCACCAGCGTTCCGAGACTGCGCGGCGTTACCGCTTCGATGACGGCGTCGGGGAGATCGGCATCATCGCTCCCGTCTCCCATCCATTCTGTGGGCACTGCTCGCGCATCCGCATCACCAGCGACGGCAAAATCCGTACCTGTCTGTTCTCTGTCTGGGATCACGATCTGCACGAACTGATGCGCCGCGGCGCAGGCGACGAGGAGCTTGTGACATTCATCCGCGGAGTGGTGGAACGCAAGGAAGCACGTCACCACATTGGAGAACCGGACTTCGTACCGGCGTCCCGGACCATGGTGCACATCGGGGGATAAGAGCGGACCTCCGACCTCGGACCTCGAGCCTCGGACTTCAGACCTCAGTGGGACGCCTTGAGTCTTGTTTTGATGGTGGCTACCAGCGGCACTGGCAGCCGGGGGTAGCCTTCCTGCTGGGCGAAGGTTTGGCCGTCGGATAAGACCCAGTCGAAGAAGTCGGCGGTAGCACGAATCCGCGACGAGTCGCTTGCCGACGTCCGCAAGTATGCCCAGGTAAAGCTTGAGATGGGAAACGAGTCTTCTCCGGGGGCACTGGTAAGCGAGGCCGTCAGCTTTTCCCAGCGTGGCTCTTCCACCTGCTGGCAGGCGGACGTGATGCTGGCCGATGTGGCTTTCACGAATTTTCTCGCCGGGTTCAAGACTTCGCCTTGCGCAAGCCCGCTCTTCAAGGCGTAAGCGAGTTCCACATATCCGATCGCGCCCGATTGATGGCTGACTCTATCGGCCATGTCGGCGCTGCGCTCGGCCGACGCTCCGACTGGCCACTTCGGCGATGCCGTGGTGCCGATGCGCGCCCGGAAGCTGGCACTCGACTTGGAGAGAAAGTCAGAGAAGATGTAATTCGATCCCTTGCCCGATGGCCGATAGACCACTTGAATCGGTGTGTTAGGCAGCTTGGTATCGGGATTCAGGCGGGCGATGGCGGTGGCATTCCAGTTCTTGATCTCTCCCAGAAAGATTTGCGCCAAAACGTCTCCCGAGAAGCGCAGCCCCGTGGGCACTCCGGACACGTTGTAAACCGGAACGATTCCGATGAGCGCCACCGGCACTTCGATCAGATTGCCATCGGAGCGCTCGGCGGCGGTGAGAGGAACTTCACCCGCACCGAAGTCTCCACTGCCGTGCGAGATGTCGGTGATCCCTTCTTTAGTTCCGGTGGGCAGATATTTGAATTGAGTGGTCGCGCTGCGCTTGTTGAATTCCTGGGCCAACCGGTTGTAAAGCGGCGCCGGCACGCTCGAACCGGAGCCAACCAGCACGACGGTCTCTTGGGCCCGCAGCGGGGCGGCGACTGCCATCACGAGAAGTAGACATCGCACAGCGAGGCACGTCAGAAAGCGAACTTTCTCTTCCATCGGGTTCCCCCACGGCGCTCGACGGCAGCTGCCCGGTTTCCGCAAAGGCTACCATTGGTTTGTGAATTTTCTATTACTCGAAAGGGAACATCTGGTCGTTGGTCTTTAGTCGTTGGTCTTTGGTCGTTGGCTACGCCTTTCCCGACCAGGTAGGTTTATGGGGAAGCGTCGCCCTGCTGTTAGCATCCTTACCATGGTGCCTCGCCGGGACATTTCTGCCTTTTCTGGGATTCTGCACCAGCTTTGTCCGCGATGCCGCTCGGGAAAAGTCTTTCGCGCTTCCATCTTCAAAGGCTTTCCCAAGATGCACGAATTCTGCCCCGAGTGTGGGCTAAAGTTCGAACGCGAAGAGGGATACTTCCTCGGCGCGATGTACATCAGCTACCTGCTGGCTCTGATCACGATCGTCGCGCTGGCTCTTGTGCTTTGGTTTTTTCTGCGCTGGTCCATTCAGAAGACGGCGATCTGGGCGGTGGTGCTATTTCTGCCGCTGGCGCCGACACTTACCTTGCTGTCGCGGGTGATGTGGATTTATCTGGACCAAGCGGTGGATCCGGAGAGGCAACCCTAAAAACATTTGGGCCGCGGATTTCTCCGCAGCCCAACGATTTCCTGCAAGACGACTAAGCAGCCGGCTCTGTTTGGTCGTCAATGTCATCAGAGTCACCATCGCAACCAGGAACCATCGTGCTGCCCACATGCAACTGCGGATCACGCCCGAAGCAGCTAGTTCCAGGATAGGGACCAGACGATGCATAAACGGTTGCGCCGATGTTGCAGCTGTAGTCGTTGATCACACCGTGGATCATTCCCAGGCAGTAGGTCCAGGCGCCATCCGTTCCGGTGGGCCCCGGCCAGTTCGCCGAGGTGCTGTTGTCGAGATCGATCACCGGACGCGCCTTGGTTCCAAACATGAAGGGCGCTTGCAGGTGAGTGGAAATCGGAGAGCTACCGGTAATGCCGTGCCCCATCACCGCCGTCGTTCTCAAGACCATGGTCGGCTGGGGGCTGTCAATATTGAAAATGCGCAGGAGCATATAGTCGGCCCCAGCCACGAAGTCCGGAGGAGTGGACATGGTGTCCCAGTCGGAAAGGGTCAGCGCGTTTAACGGCACGACGTTGTCGGTCACGCCAGACGGCGTTCCGGAACCGTTGTACTCGAACCAGGTGTCGGATTGGCCGAAACCCGTTTGACTGCCGAGGTGATCAAGGAAGTTACCGTTCACTGCATTTGCCAGAGAAAAACCCAAGTTGTAGAGGTAAACCGCCATAATTGGCATCTCCTTTTCTTGACGGAAAAGCGGGCCCCGAACGGGGAAGATGGGGGAGACTGAAGGTAATCCTCAACAGCCAGCTAAGTCAAGCAAGAATCCGAGCCGGACACTACGGTTTCGGGTTGGCTTCGGCGCCCAAAACGTCGAGCTGGTACCGAGGGTCGGAGCGAAGATGAACGAGTTCAGGCTCGCTTTTGATGTCAGTGAGGCTCTCTCCCGCCTTGACCGAGGCCGCAAGCGCGTTAATGGCCTTTGTCCGATCACCAGAAAGCTCGTAGACCAGCGCCGAGAGGTAGAGAATCGTAGGATCTTTTGTATTTGTTTGTTCTACGACTCTGAGCTCTTGTAACGCGGCCTGTTTGTCACCGCTCTTGGCAAGGTACATCGCGAGATCCGCGCGCAGATCCAATTGGTCGGGGTGCTTCGCGATCTCCTCTCGAACCAAGCGAACGGCGGTCTGATAGGCCTGCTTAGCCTTGGCTTCATTGCCGGGCGTCCAGCGATAGGCGTCTCCTAGATTGCCCCAATTGTCGGGGTTGCTGGATTCCAACTGAACCGTTTTTTCGAAAGCGGGAATGGCCTCCGCGTAATGGCCTTGATAGAAGCGGATCGTCCCGAGATTGTTGTAGACGTCCGCGATGGGTTTGATCTCCAACGCATGTTGGAGGGCGGCAGCCGCATCGTCATCGCGTCCCAAGCGATGATAGGCGGCACTTAGGTCTCGCAAGGCTAGTACGTTGTCGGGCTCGATCTTTAAGGCCTGCTCCCAATTCTGAACGGCATCTTTGTTATTCGCAGAATTGTAAGCATTCAGTCCCAATTCCATGTGCAGCCGCCAGTCCTTTGGATCTTCCTGCAGACCGGTTTTCAACTCAGAGAGGGCCTGAGATCCTTTTTGTGTCTTGTCGTACAGAAAAGCCAGCCAGAAGTGAGGCGTCGCACTCTTAGGATCTAGTTCCCCTGCTCGGCGGAACTCCTTCTCGGCTTGCGCGGAATCCCCGGACTGCATCTTTGCCAAACCTTGCGAGATGTGAGCGGAGGCGAGATAGCTGTCGATGCTGATCGCCTTGTCCGCATTGCTTGCCGTAAGCTTCTGCCATTGGGGATCGGCATTGGAAAGGTTCTTGAAGTGGTAGGCCTCGGCCAATGCCGCGTAGCTGGCCGCCGATTGCGGATCGAGTTGCACGGCACGCTCCAGCAACTTGATGGCGTTGTCCACATTGCCTTCGCGGTCGTAGTGATCCAGATCCTGGCGGGCACGCTGGTAGAGTGCAGTACGCGTTATCGTCCACCGGAGCTTCGCCGGCCTGCCCCGCAGCCTGGCGCGGATAGTACGTCTTTTTCCAAAACCAGCCACCGAGAGCAATCAGGACGACCATCATTGCGCCGCCGATCCACATCCATTTTTTCCAGGCGGCTCTTGGCCTATATGCTGAACGCGCCGAGGTAGGCGGTAGCCAGCTTGCGCTGCGCTGCCAGGTGTTGGGCTCTACGCTCATGCCGGCCGCTTTGCGGAGTTCGTATCCCACCTCGGACATGGTCTGGATGCGCTTATCCACATTCTTCTCCAACATGCGCTCAAGCAGACTCACCAACGGTGGCGGAAGGTCCGGCCGCAACTGGCTGAGGTCCCGCGGAGGACTGAAGTGCAGATTGTGCAGCACGGCCATCGAGTTGGCGCCGGTGAAAGGCAACTTGCCGGTAATCATTTCAAACAGCACGCTGCCGAACGAGAAGATGTCGGAGCGAGCGTCCACGCGCTCCCCGCGCGCTTGTTCGGGCGACATGTAGAAAACCGTGCCCGTGACCATGCCAGGCTGGGTGAGCGTGACTTCTTTCGTGCGCTCGAGAGTCGATCCGTCGTCGGTCTCGGTCAAGTCTGGATTGAACTTGGCGAGACCGAAATCGAGGATCTTCACCAGTCCATCTTCGGTGACCATGATGTTGCCGGGCTTCATGTCACGATGAATGACACCGGCGGCGTGTGCTTTGGCAAGCGCGTCGGAAATCTGCACCGCGTATTGCAGCGCCTCTTCCAGGCTCAGGGCACGGCTCTTGAGAAGCGCAGTCAACGTGGAGCCGCGAACGTACTCCATGGCGATGAAGTCGGTATCGCCGTCGGCGCTGATCTCATAAATCGTGATGATGTTGGGATGGCTGAGGGCCGACGCAGCCATGGCCTCGCGGCGGAAGCGGCGCCGGGCATTCTCGGTGCGCGGACGGTCTCCGGGCAACACTTTGATGGCCACGTTACGATCGAGCGTGACATCGTGGGCGCGATACACCACCCCCATGCCGCCCGATCCAAGGGCTTCGAGTACTTCGTAATGCGAGATCCTTCGGCCGATCATCGCCTGCTTCTTTCGAGAATGACCCAGCGGGAATTTTACACGGTGTGCGAAGGTCTCGGCGTGGATTCGCGAGTAAACCCGACTGTAAATCGTCTTAAGTGACGTCATCCCGAAGGCGGCGATTTTCAGCCGCCCGAGGGATCTGGCGCGTGGCGAGAGTGTCCCATCTGCGCGCCAGATCCTTCGCCCTGCTCGGGCTCAGGATGACGTCAAGAGCAAAAACAAATCAGCGTTGCGGCTGACTGAACAACTTCAGGTTCTCCGCCTTCCAGCGCATGGCGGCATAGATTCTGCTGCGGCCGCTGGGATGGTCATAGAAAATGAATTCTTCTAGCGGGCCGGGGCTCATCTTTCTATACTCGCCGAGGTGTATGGCGCCTTGCGCGAACCCATCGGGCTGTCGACTGGTGTTCAGGCCGTACATATCGGCTTCGTATTCCTGCGTACGCGTGAAGGTGTTATCGAGCGGAGTCACCACGAAAAAGAAAATAGACGTCAACAGCACCACCAGGGGCAAAACCGCGGTGTCGCCGATCCCACGGATTTGCCACTTCTCTCCCCAGCGTGCCAGCGACCATCCCAGAGCCCATTGCAGGAAAGCGAATGCCACAACGATCTCAATAAACTGATACATGATCCCCTTGTAGACGTGGTTGAGCACGTAGTGCCCCATTTCGTGGCCCGTCACTGCCTGAATCTCCTCAGGCGAGCCGCGGCGCAGAAGATTGTCGTTGAGCGTGATGCGCATGGTATTGCCGAAGCCGCTGACGTTGGCGCTCATGCGCGTGGACTGTTTCGAGGCATCAATCTGATAGACGTCCTTCGCCGGAATGCCGTTGGCGCGCGCCATGCTGAGGATGGGATTCGTGATTTTCGGGTCGTCGAGCCGCTTGATGGTGTTGAAGATGGGAAACAGGTATACCGGGGCAATCAGGGCAACGAAAATGCTGAACACAGTGGTGACGACCGCTCCCCAAATCCACCAGGTTCGCGGCAGCCGGCGCACAATGCCAAACAAGCACCACCACGATGATCCCACCAAGGACGAGGCCAATCCCCAGCCCTTTGAGTTGATCGACCAACCAGGGACCGAACGTCTGCGTGGCCAATCCATATTTGTGCTCACGAATATATCCTTCGTACACCGTTAGAGGAAACACGAGCACCGTGGTCAGCAGCAGGTATTCGATCCAGTAGACCGCAGTCTGGAGCGGCTTGAAGCGGGTAATGCGCTCGGCGAAATTGCGCATGGCAGCGGACCAGCGCAGGTTCAGCAGCAATAGCGCGATCACGACTCCGTAAAGAAAATCCCAGAGGGTCATCCAGTATCCACCTTCGAAATAGGCGTCGGATCGGCTCTTGGCGCTGGCGGGAATCTCCGCCAGATAGGCGTTGGTGGCCGCTTCCGCATTGAAGTTCGGCGAAGGCTGCGCCTCGGGAGGAACCGTGATCACCGACGGCATGGTCGAGTCAGCGAGATTACCCTTTGCGTCTTGCGCAACGGCCAGGGTGGAAACAAGCAGCAACAAGAGAACATACACACTGATCGATTTCATTCTTATTCCTTCAGGCAAGACTAGACGGCTGCGAGTATATACGCTGGATAGGACGCGAGAGTTCCAGGAGGCAGCTTTTAGCCGCGGAGAACGCCGAGAAATACCTTACCTACGAATTGCCTTGTGCCTTTGCCTCCGCAGGATAGCGGGCGAGCGCCAGGTCGACGATCTCTCCGATCAACTGGGTGTAGGACTTTCCTGATGCCTTCGCAGCCATGGCGAACTCCTGCTTGCTCGAGAGCCAGGGATTGGGATTGGCCTCGATGACATAGACTTCGCCTTTGGGGGAGAGGCGCATATCGATGCGTCCGTAGTCACGAAGCTTGACTGCCTGGTACGCGGCCACTGCGGTTTCTGAGAGCCGCTTCGTGGTCTCTTCGTCAAGATCTTCGACGACTGCGGATTTGGTGACTTTGAAGGCTTCCGTGTCTTTTTCGAATTTCACATCGCGGCTGGCGATTTTGGGAGTGCCTTTGGGCAACTTGGAAAGATCGAGTTCGACCAGCGGCAGCACCTGCGAACTCTCGTAGCTGCCGAGAATGCCCGCATAGATTTCGCGGCCTTCGATGTATTCCTCGATCAGGGCGGGAGAATCGAATTCGTCCTGGATGTATTGCACCCGCTCCATCAACTCTTTGACGCTTTCCACCACGGCGTCGGCATTGATGCCAATGGATCCATCTTCCGACAACGGCTTCACGATCAGCGGAAAAGCGATGTCGTGAGCATGATCGATGCGTCCGCGGTACGAAGTGGCGAAGAATGGCGTCTTGATGCCATGGAAAGCGAACATCTTCTTGGCAATCGATTTGTCTTGCGCGAGAAAGCTGGCGTGCGGCCCGGCGCCGGTGTAGCGAAGGCCGAGCAGATCGAGGTAAGCCGCGACGTGCATCTCTTTGGTATCGTCGCCAGCGTAGGACTCGGTGAGGTTGAAGATCAGGTCTGATCCGCACTTGGCAAGCGCGTGCAGCGATTGGGTGCGTCCGTCGAGCACCTGGTAGAAGGGTTCGTGGCCAAGTTTTTCGAGCGCCTCGAAGATCTCCTCGCGATCTTCTTTCTCGACGCGCTTTTTGGTGCGCGGCTTGCGTTTGCGCGGAGAAGGCTTCTCCTCCGGCGGCTCCGCGGCTGGAACGTCGTCTTCCCAAACGTCGTAAAGGATCGCGACTTTCAGTTTGTCACTCATGGTCTACTCCCAATTATGGCCCTGCTTGTCCAGAAAATCATCGTCATGGCTGGATGAATTTTCCCCGCGTCATGTAGTTCATGACCAGGGCGGAAGCGTAGACGGTAATTTCTGTGAGGTGCTCGGACTCGCGGTGGGGGTCAGCGCGCAAGCCCAGCTCTCCAATTCTCTTCTCGATTACTTCCAAAAGTTTGCGGATCAGCGGACGCTGTACGCCGCTCCAGTAGGCGATCTTATCGACAATCGCTTTGCGATGCTGATGGACAAACTCCTGCGCAGGCCGCGCCCCGTTGCGCCGTTTGGAGACATTGAAGATATCCAAGAGATCGGTGTCGAGTTTGAGATCTTCGACCGGGATTTCTTCGACGCCGGTCTGACGATAGAACTCGCCCACCGTCGCTTCCATCTCTTCGACGCTGATGTCGGGGCGCCCGCGACGACGCACGGGGTCAGTCTTGCCCAGCGTGCGAGCGGTGCGGTCCATGTATTTCAGCTTGGCCATCGCTCCCCAGCCCCGATAGCGCTTGCGCCACGGCGAGCGCGGCGTCAGCCACACGGCGAACGTTTCCGCGAAATCCTCATCCGGATGTTTCTGCGCGTACCATCCTGCGAGGTGGCGAACATAGTTGCGCGAAAACGGGACCGGACGATAGTTGTCGCGATAGCGCCGGCGGAAAGAACCGAACAACTGCTTCCACTCGGGCGTGCGATAGAGTTTGTAGGCGTAATTGAACGCGTGTCCCGCTTCGTGGCGCAGATACATCATGACCTCGCGCGAATCTTCGAGGTCATTCCGTTCTTTTTCGAGAGCCGACAGTTCCGGATGCGCCAGGTAGAACGGAATTCCGATCACCGGTTCGCCCGAAGGGCATCCCCACTCATCGGTGAGATAGACCGCCGGATGAAACTTGGCGAGTCCCTTCTGCTCCATCTCGCGATATAACTGCTGCACCAGACGGTCGAGGGGCGAGCCTTCGATCTTCAGCCCCAGATCGCGGATCGGCTTGTCGAGGATCTCCTGAAATCCCGGTCGTTCTTTTTCCATTTCGTGCACGAGGCTCACAAGAACTGTTGACGCGGCATGGCGACAAGGTGGGAGAGAAAGTCGCAGTCCACTGCCGCCTAGACGATAGCAGAATCGCCAATGGCGTCGCATATCACCACAGATCACGAACCAAAGGTTAAGATGCTGAAGGCGGATGGTCCGACGGTATTGCGGCGCTTAATCGTCGGCGGGTCAATCGCTTACACGCGATCCCGGAGGGACATAGATGGTCAAGAACGACTTTGGTTCCCGGCGAATGACATTCCTTCTTTTCTTGCTTCTCACGGCGATGGCCTCAGCCCAGGATTCCGCTGCGAGTCGCCCGCTGGTTCTGACTGGAGCCATTCCCTTGCCCGGAGTTCAAGGGCGCATCGATCACTTTGGCATGGATGACAAGGGGCACCTGTTCTTATCCGCATTGGGCAGCAATTCGGAGGAAGTGATCGACATCGGGGCACAAACCCTCATGCACAGCATCTCGGGAGTCCCGACGCCGCAGGGTGTGGCGTTTTCCCCGCAGACCAACAAACTTTTTGTGGGCAGCGCGAAGGGAGGTCTGTATGTCTACGACGGAACCTCGTACAAACTGATTACTGCCATTGATTTTCACGGCGACGTCGACAATCTGCGCTACGACCCCGCCACGGAGCAGGTCTTCGTCGGTTATGGAGACGAGGAAACTGCTGCCATTGGCATGGTCGATGCCGCGACCAACCAGCGCGGAAGAGACTTCAAACTGGGCGCTCATCCCGAGTCATTCCAGCTTGAGAAGGACGGGACGAACATCTACGTCAATCTGCCGGACCTGAGACAGATTGCAGTCCTTAATCGAAAAACCTGGGCGGTCACGCGTTGGCCTCTCGGAGCAGACGGCAACTTTCCCATGGCGCTCGATGAGGCGGATCACCGCGTCTTTGTGAACACGCGCGGGCCAGCCAAACTTCTGGTTGTTGATACCAACTCCGGAAAGACCGTGGCCAGCCTTCCCAGTGTCGAGGATTGCGACGACCTTTACTACGATTCAGTTCGCAAACGTATTTACGCCTCCGGTGGTGAAGGCTTCATCGCTGTATTTCAGCAGAAAGACGCCGATCATTACGAACTGTTGACGAAAATTCCCACCACGTTGGGCGCGCGCACCTCGGCCTATTTCGGCAAACTGGGGAAGAAGGGCCTTGACCGCTTTTTTCTGGCGGTTCCCGCGCGTGCCGACCACGGCGCTGAGGTTTGGATTTACACCGTTCAGGATTAGCTCCTCTCCTGCCTTTGATTTCCAACTTGACAGAGGGGCATCTATGAATGCATATTAATTCATAGAGATGCATAATTATCCACTAACTGGAACAGTGTGGGAGTGAAACTGAAAACTGCGGTAGTGGGAGCGACCGGCTATGCCGGCCTGGAATTGACGCGGCTGCTCGCGCATCATCCCAGGCTCGCGGCTCCAGTCTTGCTGCGCAGAGGCAAAGACACCACCGGGCCCGAGGATCTCGCCCAAATATTTCCCGCACTCTCCGGAAATGGCGGATACCCGCTGCTTCCATTCTCCTTCGAGCGCATCAGCGAGCTGGGCGTAAAGCTGCTTTTCCTGGCTACGCCGCACGATGTTTCGCGGGCGTTAGTTCCGGAAGCGATCTCGCGCGGGTTGCGAGTGATCGACCTGAGCGGCGCTTGGCGGCTCAAGCAGGAACAGCACCGCGCAGTCTACGGATTCGACGAAACCGATTCAGTCAGTGCCGCGCTGGCGAACAAGGCGGTCTATGGCTTACCTGAACTGAACCGCGAAAGGCTCCCGGATGCGGCACTCGTGGCGAACCCGGGATGCTATGCCACGTCGGTGATTCTGGCTCTCGCGCCTCTGGTGCGGGCAGGAGTGGTTGATCGCGAGCGCGGAATCATCTCCGATTCGAAGTCCGGCGTATCGGGTTCCGGAAAAGAACCGACCTCGCGCACACATTTCATTTCCGTTGCCGACAATCTTTTGGCGTATTCGGTCTTTGGGCACCGGCATACGGGAGAAATCCTCGAGACTCTGGACTTGAAGACGCAAGAGCTGATCTTCACGCCACATCTGCTGCCAATTCCCCGGGGAATTCTTTCTACCATCTATGTGCACTTGTCACGGACGATGACGCCGACTGAAGTGGAGAGCTGTTTGCGCGAGTTCTACGCGGGCTCGCCCTGGGTGAGGGTCTTCCCTTCTCCGCAACTGCCGCAGATCCAGTTTTCGCTGCACACGAACTACTGCGACATCGGCTTTTGCCTGGCCGACGATCGCCGGCGCCTGGTGCTGGTGTCCTGCGTCGACAACCTGCTCAAGGGCGCGGCGGGCCAAGCGGTGCAGAACATGAATCTCATGTACGGATGGAAAGAAGAGGAAGGGTTGAATTGAGAGTCGTCGTCAAAATCGGAGGAGCGGCGCTCGAAGACAAGATCGTGTCGCAGCAGTGCGCGCACGCCGTGGTGGAACTGGCACGTGACGGTCATCAAGTGGCTGTCGTCCATGGTGGAGGCAGTGCGCTGACTCGCACCTTGAAGCTGCTGGGCAAGGAAAGCGAGTTCATTGATGGTCTGCGCGTCACCGATGCCGAGACTCGCGACGTCGCTTTGATGGTGCTGGCCGGCATGGTGAACAAGCGCCTGGTAGCAGCGATTGGCGCAGCCGGGATTCCAGCGGTCGGATTCTGTGGCGGCGATGGCCTTGCCTTCCGCGCCCGCAAAAAAGCGCCCAATGGACACGACCTCGGCTTCGTCGGCGAAATCGTCTCGGTCGAATCGAGATGGCTCGAAGCGATCTGGCAACAGGGTGGCATCCCTGTGATCTCAAGTGTCGCTCTCGGCAACGATGGAGAGTATTACAACGTCAATGCCGACCAGATGGCATCGGCGTGCGCGGTCGCGTGCCGGGCGAATTCGTTGATCTTTCTGACCGACGTGCCCGGCGTCAAAGATGCCGATGGCCTGGTCATTCGCTGGTTGAATCTGAAAGAGGTTTCCACTCTTGTCCAAACTTCTGTGATTGCCGGCGGCATGCTTCCCAAGCTGGAAGCCTGCAGCCACGCCTTAAGCCACGGTGTCGGACGGGTTCGCATTCTTCCGGCCGCTCAGGGATACATGCTCTCCGATTTTTATTCTGCCAAGCTCGATTGCGGGACGGAGGTGTTGGTCGCATGAGTTTATCGACAGTACAACGCGCGGATGCGGAACTACTTCTCCCTACCTACGATCGTCATCCCGTGATGTTCACTCGCGGGCGAGGCGTTCACCTCTGGGATTCCAAGGGAAAGAAATATCTCGATTTGCTCAGCGGAATCGGAGTAAATGCACTCGGTCACGGGCATCCCGCGATTCAGGCGGTGCTCGCTCGGCAAGCGAAGAGGTTGATCCACACTTCGAACCTTTTCTTCCATGAGTTCCAGGCGGAGCTGGCAAAGGAATTGACCAAGATTTCCGGTCTCGACCGCGCCTTCTTTTGTAACAGCGGCACCGAAGCTTGGGAAGGCGCGCTCAAGCTGGCCCGCGCCTACGCGCATGCGCGAAACGGGAACGGCAACAATACGAAGTGGCGCATTCTGGCGCTGGAAAACTCGTTTCACGGACGCACCTTCGGATCTTTGGCCACCACCGGACAAGCGAAGTATCGTGAACCTTTCGCCCCCATGTTGCCGGGAGTGAGCTTTGTTGGCCTGAACGATCTCGACGATTTGAAGTGGAAATTCGATTCCAATGTTTGCGCGATCTGCCTGGAAACGGTTCAAGGCGAAGGCGGCATTCGCCCGGTGAGTCCCGAATTCCTACACATGGCGCGGGAACTAACCGAGAAGAACGACGCGCTACTGCTGGTCGACGAAATTCAGAGCGGCCTGGGGCGCACGGGACGTTACTTCGCTTACCAGCACTACGATGTGCTCCCTGACATCGTTACAGTGGCGAAGCCGTTGGCTGCAGGGCTGCCGCTGGGCGCGCTGCTTACGACGAATAAAGTTGCCGCCTGTATCCATCCGGGCTTGCACGGCACCACTTTTGGTGGAGGTCCCCTAACGTGCGCGGTGGCCGTGGAATTTCTGAAGCAGCTCAAGTTGCGCTTGCCTCATGTGCAGAAGGTCGGGACCTACTTTCAAGAACAACTGGTAGAACTGAAGAAGGCGCATGGGGCGATTGTCGAAGTGCGAGGGCTGGGACTCATGCTGGCTGTTGAATTGGACTCGGCCGATCTGGCGAAGGCGATCGTGAAACGCTTGATGGACGAAGGCATCATCATCAATCGTACGAATGACAGCGTTCTCCGCTTCTTGCCGCCCTACATCCTCGAGAAGAAACACGTGGACCAGGCTATTCACGCGCTCGACGGGGCGTTCACCGCGCTGGCTCCGAAGTTCGCACAGCCGAAGCGGAAGGAAACGAAGGAAAAGAATTTCGAAACCGCCGAGGTGGCTTTTGCGCACGCGTAACGCGCTGCTGCCCGACGCGGAGCCCATCTACGAACTGATCAGTTCCTATTGCGATCAAGGCGTGCTCTTGCCTCGAACCTTGCCGGAGATCTGCGAGAACGTGCGTGATTTCATTGTCGTCGAAGAGCGCGGCGAAATCATCGGCTGCGGAGCGCTGCACCTTTACGGTCCGCATCTGGCGGAGATTCGCTCAATCGCCGTCCATCCTTCGTGGCAGGGACGAGGCGCGGGACGGCTGCTGATTGAAGCTCTGCTCGAGCAATCCGAGAAACATCAGGTCACCGGAGTATGCCTCTTCACGCGCATCCCCGAATTCTTCTCGCACATGGGTTTTTCCGTGAGCGCGCGGGAAGCCATCCCTGACAAGCTGTACAAAGACTGTTGCAGTTGTCCCAAGCTGCTCTGTTGCGATGAAGTGGCGATGGTGCGCGGCAGCCTGCCGGAGCTTCCGCCCGAGCCACGACCTTTCTCAATGCTAGTAAAGTTAGAGGCATGAAATCTTCGTTCGGACCTACCGACAAAATTTCCCTGCCGGGGGGATTTGCTTTCGCTGCCGTGCGCGCCGGCATCAAGGCCAGCGGACGCCTCGATCTGGCAACGGTACAAGCTTGTCCCGGAACCACAGCGGCAGCGGCATTCACCAAGAATCGTGTCATCGCTGCGCCGTTGCAGGTGGCAAAAGTCTCGCTTAAAGCCGCTGAGGGACACGTGCGCGCGGTTATCGTGAACTCCGGCAACGCTAACTGCGCGACCGGAGAAGCTGGGATCAAAGGCTGTCAACGCGTTTGTAAAGAAGCGGCGCGACTCGCGGGCGCGAAGACCGAGGAAATCTTCCCCGCGTCAACTGGGATCATCGGTGTTCCCTTCCCTACAGATAAGATTCTCGCGACATTGCCGGAACTGATCGCGCAAGCGAGCACCACCGAATTAGGCGTGCGACAATTCGCCGAAGCGATTCTGACTACCGACACCCGGGCGAAACTCGCTTCCGTCACGGTTCCAGTTCGCAAGGGGAACGTCTCACTGCTGGGAATCGCCAAGGGATCAGGCATGATTCATCCGCAACTGGCGACCATGCTGGTCTATGTGTTTACTGACCTGGCAGCGACGCCGCGACAATTGAAGAAACTTCTGAAAGACGCATCCGCTGACACCTTCAACTGCATGTCGGTCGATGGAGACACTTCCACGAACGATACAGTTCTTCTTTTAGCCAGCGGCCAGAGTGGTATTCGCCTTAAGGATTCGGGCGTGGGCAAAGCTTTCACCAACGCACTGAAGGAAGTCTGCCAGTCCCTCGCGGAGCAGATCGTCAGCGACGGCGAGGGCGTGAAGCATGTGATTCGTCTGTTCGTTGAGCAGGCGAAGAATCGTAAGGAGGCGCTGCAGGTTGCGCGCGCGATCGCTCACTCCGCGCTGGTGAAGACCGCATGGGCCGGGGCCGATCCGAACTGGGGACGCATTCTCGCGGCAGTTGGGTACTCTGGAGCGGCAATCGATCCGAAACGCGTCAACATCTTTATCGGCGATCAGCAGGTGTGCAAGGCGGGCCAGGCGTTCGCTTTCGATGAAGCAGCCGCCCACAATTATCTCTCGCAACCGCGCTGCGATGTGCGGGTGCAATTGGGCCGCGGCCGGGCGCAAGTACGTTTCTATACGACCGACCTGACAGCCGAGTACGTGCGCATCAACGCAGACTACTCGACGTAGGGAATCGCCAGATTCGCCTGCAGAGTCGGGCGGTCGAGTTCCTTCTCCCAGCGCGCGACCACCAGCGTAGCCACGCCGTTGCCGATCATATTGATTAGCGCCCGAAACATGCTCATAAAGCGATCGATGCCGAGGATCAATGCCATTCCAGCCACTGGAATTGTTGGGACGACCATCAGCGTTCCCACCAGCGCGATGAACGACGCACCCTGCACTCCACTCGCGCCCTTTGACGTCAACACAGCGACACTCAAGATGGTCAATTGTTGAAGAAGTGTGAGGGGCGTGTTGGTCGCTTGCGCCACGAACAGCGCGGCCAGCGTCATGTAGAGACTGCTGCCGTCGGTGTTGAAGGTATATCCCGTGGGAACGACCAGGCCGACCAGGGATTTCGAGCAGCCCAGCTTTTCCAACTTCTCCATCAGTGTGGGAATTGCAGTTTCCGACGAACTGGTAGCCAGCACTAGCAGGATCTCTTCCTTGATGTAGAGCAGGAACTTCAGAATGCTGAAGCCCACGCCCCAGGCAATCGCTCCCAGTACGATCAGGACGAAAAGAATCGACGTAATGTAGAACGTACCAATCAACTTGGCCAGAGGTCCCAGCGAAGCGATACCGTATTTCCCCACAGTGAAGGCCATCGCACCAAATGCCCCGATGGGAGCGAACTTCATCACGATGTTGACCACCCCAAACACTACCCGGGTAAATGCGTCCAACATATCGAGCAGCGGTTTGCAGCGCGAGCCAGCTGCCGATAATGCAAATCCAAAAAGAATCGCGACGAGCACGACCTGCAAAATGTCGCCTTTGGCGAAGGCATCCACGAAGGTGGTGGGAATAATGTGCAGCAGAAAATCAGTTACAGTTTGCGCCTTGGCCTGTCCCGCATAGTCAGAGACCGCCTTGACGTCTAAAGTTGCCGGATTCACATTAAAACCGCTTCCCGGCTTCACTACGTTCCCCACGACTAATCCGATCAGCAACGCCACCGTGGAAACAATTTCGAAATAAACGAGGGCCTTGCCCCCGACGCGCCCCACTTTCTTCATGTCCTGCATGCTGGCAATGCCCGAAACAACCGTGCAGAAGATGATCAACGTAATGATCATCGTGATCAGGCGGATGAAAGCATCCCCAAGAGGCTTCATCTCGATGCCGGTCGCCGGCCACAAATAGCCGAGCCCGACGGCAATACCCATCGCGAACAACACCTGGATCCACAAGACCTTGTAGAACGGCTGTTGCTTTGAATCGCGGGGCGCCCGGGTCACTGGTGCGGCGTCAAAGGTAGCCATGAGTTTCCTTGTAAGGAATCGGGTATCAGTGGCTCTCGACTGGCGGCACATCTAAGGTGCGCGTCAGCCACGGAATAATCACCTGCTTGAAAATCACCGGATCGGGATAAACGTGCACTTGCCGCCCAAGATGTCCACCTTGCGGATTAATCCATGCGGTTTTAGGTGTGTCGCCCTTGCTCAACAACAGGAAAATATCGGAGATGGGAACCTGTGTATCGAGCGCTCCGCCGATCACGAGCATAGGAGCCATCGGTTTGCCGAGGAGTCCTTGCTTGACCAGCGACATCTGAGGAAAGAACTTCGCCATCTCATCAATGGAGTTCACTCCATCGAGAATCGACATCAGCGCGGGGACTTGGTCAAACAGGTATTCCTTATTTCCAAGCAGCGAGTTGCGGAGAAAGTCTTCCGTGAAGAATGTATCGACCGGCGGCGATTGCGCGCTGGTGCCGCGCAAACGATCGCGCTCGACGATCGCGAGTTTAGTCGCCCAATAAGCACCCCAACTCACGCCGTGAACCGCGAGGCGGTTTTTGTCTATCTCCGGACGGCTCTGCGCGTAATCAATCACCTTCGACAACATTCGGTCAGCATGGACGCCGGCTTTGACCGGCGCTTGCCCGGTTCCGGGGCCGTCGACGGCTAGAAATCCAACCCCATAGGGCAGAATCGCAGCAAAACTTTCCGAGAGATCTTCCTTGCGGCTATCGAGACCATTGACTGCAATAACGAGCGGAACCGGTCCCTTGGCATTTTTCGGGAGACGCAGGTAGCCGACAATCTCAGATCCTTCGAACGGAATGTGCACCACCTCGAGCGGAGGATCGAGGAACTTCGTGTGTGCTTGAAACGCTTCCAGAGCCTTGGCGTAAGCCTGCTTCTTGCCGGGAGAAGAGGGCACGGGCCAGCGTCCAAAAGAGTAAATGCGCCAGGCGCGAATGTAGTCCGCGTTAGCTTTGGCAGGATCAGATTTCTCCAAAGACTTTGCCTCGGCCATGTAGCGATCGCCAACCGAGATGAAAGCGGCGGCCCACTCGTCTTTGTCGCTGGTTTTGATCTTCTCAAAGGCTTCACGCACGTCTGCGGGATCGAGCCCAATCAGCGGATACATGCCGTTCTCGGCGCGATGAATGGCTTCCGTCTTGATCTCGTCGAGAGTGCGCTCGCGCCTTTCCTGGGCCGAGGCAGTTTTTAACAGTGCTGAAGCGAAGATGAGGGCGAGAGGGATCATGCAAACGATGTATTGGCGGCTCATTTTCTGGATCCTTAAGTTCCCCAGCAACCACGAGAGCGGGAAAATAACTGGTCTGACAGCTCTACCATCATAGGCATTCCAAAGTCAAGTCTCCCGCTCGGCACATCTATCCGAGATCGGAGCCACAAATGATTGTTTAGCTAACCATATTATTTTAAAAGACTTGATAAGAGGTCCAGAATTCAGACTTGACCCGCGTAATAGCCGCGTGGTATAGCGGTATGACCAATTAACGGAGGCGGTATTGTTTACAGTGGTCAAATCAGCTCAGGCGTGCGATCAGATTGTTCAACAAATTGAGCAAACGATCGGTGCTGGAAGGCTGAACCGAGGTGAACGATTGCCTTCGGAACGCGCGCTGGCCAAACAGTTCAGAGTCAGCCGCATGACTCTCCGTCGAGCTATGCAGCTGCTGGAAAACAGAGGCCTGGTGGAAACACGGTCAGGGCGCGGGACCTTTGTTAGCCGGACAGGTGGACAAACGATTCCGCCGGTGGTGGTCGCAGATGCCAACAAAAGCGGCGAACCTCTGATAGGGAACGGAAGGTAAAGATGGCTAGTCTCGGATTCATAGGTCTGGGTGTGATGGGCGGCAACATGGTGAGTCGCCTGATTGACAAGGGACACACCGTGACCGGTTTCAACCGCACGAAAAAGAAAGCGCAGTGGCTGATCGACAAGGGCATGAAGTGGGGGAATTCTCCGCGTGAGGTAGCTGCGGCGGCGGACATTACGTTTGCCATGGTCACCAACGCTGCCGCACTGGAAGCTGTCGCTGAGGGTCCTGATGGACTGCTCGCGGCCATGGGCTCAGGCAAATTGTTTGTCGACATGAGCACGGTGAGTCCCGCAGTCAGTCGCGCGCTCGCCGCCAAGGTGCGCGCCAAGGGCGCTGACATGGTCGACGCTCCGGTCTCAGGCAGCGTAATCACTTTGCAGGAAGGCAAGTTGTCGGTCATGGTCGCTGGACGGCGCGAAACCTTCGAAAAGCTCAAGCCTTTATTGCTAGACATCGGACCAAAAGTTACTTATGTCGGCGACAACGGATTGGCGTTGTCGATGAAGATCGCCACCAATCTGAGCCTCGCAGTGCAGATGCTGGCGTTCTCAGAGGGTGTGCTCCTTGCCGAGAAAAGCGGCATCGCGCGCGAAACCGCAGTGGATGTCCTTACGCACAGCGCCGTCGCTTCCCCCATGATTCAGTATCGCGGGCCGTTCGTCCTGCAACAACCGGAAGAAGCCTGGTTCGACGTCAACATGATGCAGAAAGACATGCTGCTGGCGCTCGAGATGGGACGCCAATTGAACGTTCCGCTGCCCAGCACCGCAATCAGCAATGAATTTCTGACAGCCGCGCGCGGCATGGGCTGGGAAAAGCTGGATTTCGCCGTGATGTTCGACGTGCTGGCCAGCATGTCGGGAGTCAAAAAATGACGACTGCCACCGAGAACTCCACCGCGAGTGGGGTTAATGTCGAAAACTGGATCCGGATGTACCGGCAGATGATCCGCATCCGCTTGTTCGAAGAGCAGGTCAACGAACTCTATACGCGCGCCCTGATGCCGGGTCTGGCACACCTTTACATCGGCGAAGAAGCGGTTGCTGTGGGCATTTGCGAGGCGCTGCGTCCGACCGACTACATCACCAGCACACATCGGGGTCACGGACACTGTCTGGCGAAGGGAGCTTCTCCCGACCGCATGTTCGCTGAACTGCTGGGCAAGAAAGCGGGCTACTGCAAAGGCAAAGGTGGATCGATGCACATCGCCGATCCCGCCACCGGTAACCTGGGAGCGAACGCCATCGTCGGTGGAAGTATGGGCATCGCGACCGGCGCAGCATTTTCTGCCAAGACGCTCAAGACCGGAGGCGTTGCGGTTTGCTTCTTCGGCGAAGGTGCATTGGGGCAGGGCGTGTTGTATGAGGAAATGAATCTAGCGCAATTGTGGAAGCTGCCCGTGATCTACGTCTGCGAGAACAACATGTACAACGAGTACACGCATTTCTCGGAGACCACCGCGGGAGACATTCTCACTCGCGGCACCGCGTTTGGAGTTCACTCCGAAGCCGTCGATGGCCAGGATGTGCGCGCGGTAAATGCGGCCACCGCCAGCCTGGTAGATCGCGCGCGGCGCGGTGAAGGCCCCGCGTTTCTGGTGTGCAATACCTACCGCTATCACGGCCATCACGTGGGCGACATCAATCGCGAGTACTACCGTTCGAAGCAGGAAGAGCAGGAGTGGAAGACGGGTCGCGATCCCATCAAGCTGCTGACTTCATGGTTGATTGATCAAAAGCTGGTCGAACCTGAAGTTTTCAAGCGTATTCACGACGAAGCTAAAGCCGAGATGGAAAAAGCCGTCAAGTTTGCGGTCGACGCGCCTTACCCAAACCCCGTGGAAGTTGACCAGGATGTCTATGCCTGAGACCACTCGCGAACTGACGTTCGCACAAGCCATTAACGAAGCTCTATCGGAAGAGATGAAGCGCGATTCCCGCGTCTGCATCTTCGGCGAAGATGTGGCCGAGGCTGGCACTCCTTTCAAAGTTCTCTCGGGACTGGTGGAGACGTTCGGCAAAGAGCGCGTGCTCGACACGCCGATCTCGGAAGCAGGATTCACTGGCCTAGCCGTGGGTGCCGCGATGACCGGATTACGCCCGGTCGTCGATATCATGTTCGGCGACTTCATCACGCTCACCATGGACCAGATGGTTAACCAGGCTGCGAAAGTCCACTATATGTCTGGCGGAACGTGGAAGGTCCCCATGGTGATGCGGACAACCTTGGGCGCCACTCGCCGTTCAGCAGCGCAGCACTCTCAGTCTTTGCATGCTTGGTTTAGTCATGTCCCCGGACTGAAGGTGATCCTGCCTTCGACCCCATACGATGCCAAGGGCTTGCTGAAAACCGCGATTCGGGACGAGAATCCCTGTGTCTTCTTTGAAGACAAGATGATGTACAAGCTAAAGGGTCCGGTGCCCGAGGGAGATTACACGATTCCACTCGGTGTAGCCGACGTAAAGCGCGGAGGAACGGATATCACGCTCGTGGGCACCAGCAGCATGGTGCAGATAGCGCTGGGAGCCGCGGCCTTGCTGGAAGAAATCGGAATCAGCGCGGAGGTGATCGATCCGCGCACGACTTGGCCGCTCGATGAGAACACGTTGATCGAGTCGGCCAAGAAGACTTCGCGCGCCATCGTGATCGACGAGGGATACGGACGCTACGGCGTGACCGCGGAAATTGCCTCGGTGATTGCGGAAGGCGCGTTCTACCATCTCGATGCTCCGGTGAAGCGCATGGGCGCGATGCACGTGCCGATCCCGTTCTCGCCGCCGCTGGAAGATGTGACAGTTCCCACAGAGCAAACCGTATTCGACGCAGCCCGGGCGCTCTGCAAGCGAGCCTAGGCAAGATTGGAGACACATCATGGCACTCCCCACTAGCGGAACGATGGCGGTGGATTGGGAAAATCGCATTGACTTCGACCGACTGCGCCGCGAGCGGCTGGCGCGCGCCAAGGCTCTTGCTCGAAAAGTCGGAGATGGGCTCGCTGCTCTGCTTCGACATGAATAATGTGCGCTACCTGACGGCGACGCACATCGGCTCATGGGCGCAGGACAAAGCCAACCGCTTCACGCTTCTTCCCCAGAACGACGAACCGATCTTGTGGGATTTCGGTTCTGCGGCGCGGCATCATCAACTGCATTGTCCGTGGCTCGGGGAGCGGTCGCGTCCCGGCATTTCCATGCTGCGCGGTGCCATGTCGCCGGAGATGGGACGGGCGGAAGATGTCGCCAAAAAAATCAAGCTTGAACTCGAAATGCGCGGCCTGCACAAAGAACCAGTTGGCATCGACATCATCGAGCCGCCGGTTCTCTTCGCGCTGCAGAAGGAAGGCATCACGGTCGTCGACGGGCAGCAGTTGATGTCCGACGCACGCGTGATCAAGACGCAGGACGAGATTTCGCTGCTCAACATGTCGGCCATGATGGTCGACGCCGCCTATGACGAACTGTATCGCGCGATGAAGCCGGGCCTGCGCGAGAACGAAGCCGTGGGCCTGGTCAGCAAGGTTCTCTACGATCTCGGTTCGGAATATGTGGAGGCCGTGAATGCGATTTCCGGCGAGCGCTGCAATCCGCATCCGCACGTTTTCTCGGACCGCGTGTTGCGCCCGGGCGATCCCGTGTATTACGACATTCTGCATTCCTACATGGGATACCGCACCTGCTACTACCGCTGCTTCACCATCGGATACGCCTCGCACGCGATGGTCGACGCCTACAAGCGCTGTCGCGATTATCTCGATGCGGCCATCGAGTTGGTGCGTCCCGGACGCACCACTGCCGAGATTGCTTCGGTATGGCCGAAGGCGACCGACTTCGGCTTCCCCAACGAAGAAGCTGCATTCGCCCTGCAATACGGACACGGCATCGGACTCGCTATTTGGGAGAAGCCGGTCATCAGCCGACTGGTTTCGTTCGATCATCCGCACGAAATCAAACCCGGCATGGTGTTCGCGCTTGAAACCTTCTGGCCTTCGACCGACGGCTGGAGCGCTGCTCGCATCGAAGAAGAAATCGTCGTCACCGAAACCGGGCACGAAGTGATTACGCGCTTCCCTGCCGAACAATTGCTGGTTGCGGGCGCTCACTATTACACCGTCAACGGGCCGCTGCCCACGACTCGTGAATCTGAAGCCGAACCGAGCCGCCGAGTACGGGAGATGGTCGCGGCGAGTTCGAAAACGGAGAGGGTGGAAGTGGGAGACTGATGTTTTCTTTCCCGACGTCATCCGGAGCCCGGCAGGGCGAAGGATCTGGCGTGGGGCGGAACGGGGATCGTTACGGTCCACGCCAGATTCCTCGCTCCGCTCGGAATGACGTCATTCAATTAAAAGTTCGGTTCTCCTGAGACAGAAAAGAAAATCATGGCAATCAGCGTAGTCATGCCCGCACTCGAGATGGCGCAAGAAACCGGCAAGCTGGTGTCTTGGCGAAAGAAGGAAGGCGAGCGTGTCACCAAGGGTGACATCCTTCTGGAAATCGAAACCGACAAAGCAGTCATGGAGATCGAAGCTCCCGGCGATGGCATTCTTGCCGGCATCAAGGCTCAGGAAGGCGCGGTAGTTCCGGTCGGTCAGACCATCGCGTGGCTGGTGGCTCCCGGTGAAGTTCCGCCGGTTGAAACCGCACCATCAGCTTCTGGCCGGCGCACTACCGCTGAGCCGGTCCGATCGACGACGGTCGCGGATGCGCCGGCGAGATCGACTGGCGGAGGCCCGCGAATCTCTCCCAAAGCCCGCCGCCTCGCGCAGGAAAAAGGCGTCGACCTTTCACGCCTTCAAGGTTCTGGTCCCGGCGGAGAGATTCTCGCAGAAGACGTCCTAGCGGCGGCAAGCGCACAGGCAGCGTCTGGCGCTATCGAAACTCTCGGTCCCATCGGCCGCCTGATGGCCGAGCGCACCACTCAGAGTTGGACGACCGTCCCTCACTTCTTCGTTACCAGAGACGCTGACGCAACTTCGCTCGCGGAAGCCCGCGAGAAACTTGGACCCGGCGTCGAGCGCACTAATAAAGTAAAACTCACTCACACGGATCTTATTGTCGCGCTCGTGGCCCGCGTCCTGGGGAAGCATCCGCGAGTCAATGGAAGCTGGGCGGGCAACGGCATACGACTCAACCCTGATGTCAACGTCGCGATTGCCATGGCAGTCGACGACGGCGTTGTCGCCGCGGTGATTCCCAACACCGCAAAGATTGGCCTCGACGATATCGCCGTTCAGCGAAAAGAACTGACGGAACGCGCCCGCGCGGGCAAGCTGCGCCCTGCCGACATCTCCGGCGGAACATTTACCATCAGCAATCTCGGCATGTATCAAGTAGATGGATTCACTGCGATCATCACTCCGCCACAAGCGGCAATATTGGCGGTAGGCCGCATTGCCGATCGCGTCGTGGCGGTTGACGGAAAGCCAGCAGTGCGGCCGATGGTAACGATGACGCTCTCCTCCGACCATCGGGTTATCGATGGCGCGAGAGCGGCGCTGTTCATGAATGACTTAGTCGACGCGATGCGCGAGCCGGAGAAGTGGCTGCGCTAGAAATCTACGGATCGTAGACTGCGCTCCCTAATCCAGCATGGCGAGCGCCTTCCTGCATCTCTTCCAAGCCACGCTTCAGCGCGTCCAGTTGCTTCTGCATCTGCTCCACGTCTTGCTGCTTCTGCATCTGCTTTTGGTTGTATTGCACGCCGTTACGGTAACGGTTGCCTTCGACGAAATGGATCGAGCCCTTCATTTGATCGACATTCTTCTGCAGCGCCGCGATCGCATTCTTCTGTCGCACAATTGCCGCCTTCCATTGCGCTGCGGAGTGTGCGTCGTTGGTAGGCGGCGGAACGTAGTCTTCACCGTGGATCGGATCGTCCGACTCGTCGGAGTGCTCAGGAATGTCTTCGTTGGTAATGACTTTCTTGGAAGTGCTGGCGGTGTTGGTGATCTTGGCCTTGTCCCGCCGTTCCTTCGCGACTTCGCCCAGGGACTGGCCGAAACTGTCCGCTACTAAAAGGCCGGCGATCACGATCGCGACTCTGCAAACCGTCATGGAAACACTCCCGCGAACATGCTGGGAGGGTTGCCATTTTCGAGACTATCCTGATTGGGTCAGGAAGAAGAGATTACGGTTGTGCAGGGCCCGTTGCCTGCGCGAAGACGAACTTACGCGGGGACGGTGAAACCGTCCAAACGCCGCTTCCCTCTGCGGGGGACAGGACTGGCGGCTCCTACCACGGTGCCATCCATGACGCGCTTGAAAGCTGCCTGGAAGCGCTCCATCTCGGGTTGCGTTCCCACCGTTACCCGCACCCAGGTCGGCATGACGGGCCAGACACGTCCCACAAAAACGCTCTGCTTCTCCATCGCGTCGATGGCTTGCTTGCCCGGACGCTTGGTGTCGAGCATGAAGAAGTTCGTCTCGGAAGGAATATAGATGTAGCCCTGGCGGTCAAGCCAGTCGAAGGTCGCTTGGCGGATGGCCGTGTTGATGCGCCGCCGCTCAGGAACGAGCTGCGCATCTTTTAAACTCGCAGACGCCGCTACCACTCCGGTCACCGGCATGGAATTCCATCCGCCGTAGTTCTGAATCTTGTCGAGAAGATCGGGACGTCCGATGGCGAATCCACAGCGCAGCCCCGCCATCCCATAAATCTTCGAGAAGGTGCGCAGCACGATCACGTCTTTGCCCGCCTGCACCAGATCGATCGCGGACGGGGCGCCGGCAAAGTGGATGTACGCTTCGTCGACCATCACTAACGATCCCGCGGGTTTGTTCTGCAGGAGATATTCGATGTCAGCATGACTGGTAAGCGTGCCGGTAGGGTTGTTGGGTGTGCAGATATAGAAGAGCCCGGCATCGGGAGCGGCGGAAATCATCGCCTTCACATCGTGCGCATGACTTGCCGTCAGCGGTACGTTCACCACCTTGGCACCGGACTGTTTTGCGGCAAACATGCCGGCCTCATATCCGGGATCAGCGGCGACATAACTCTTAGTAGGAGACGTAAAAGCCATCACTGCGTGATGCAGAGGCTCGCTGGACCCCGGATAGACCAGTACGTTCTCCGCCTTCAGGCCCTCCATCTCCGCAAACATCGCGCCCAGTTCATCGGTCAGGTGGAAGGAGTAGCGGCCGGCATTGGGAGTAATCGCGGCGATCGCGTCCCGCGCGGCAGCGGACGGGCCGAGGGGATTCTCGTTGGAATCAATCGCTACTGCATCTTTGGGAACGATGGTGCGACCGGCATGGGCCAGCATCGGCTCCGTGACGATACGGAAAGCAGCGGCCGCCGAGGCAGCTGCGGATAGATGCAGGAACGACCGGCGGGAAAACGGCAATAGTGGCTTTTGGGAATCCATGATGAACCTCCTGCGGGAAGCTACGGCTTCCGCGAGTTCGACCATCGTACTGCGCTTTCCGGGACTTCGCTAGTGGATGTGACGAGAACTACTTCTTGGCTAGCAAACTGGTGTGGCTGGCGACGCATAGCCACTTGCCGCTGTCGTGCACCCAGGTGTCGGTGAAGCGTCCCACATGATCGTAGGGCTTGCTGTTGTACTCGCCTTTGGTGTGGTAGACGCCGGTGACGATGGCAGTATCGCGGTAGAAATTGACTTTCAGATCTTGAATGTTCACGAACGCGGGCTTGAATTGCGGATCGCGGATATCGGCCAGAAACTGTTCGCGGTCGCTGACTTCCCCGTCATATTCGGTGTTAATGAAGCGGTCGGCAATCAGAGATTGCAGGGCGCGCGAGTCGCGGTTCACCTGGGCTTCATTCCACATGTGTTCCAGCGTAACCAATTTGGTCGACTGGGAATCGTCTCCGGGCGTGGAGATCTGTGCCAGAGCGCCGGCGCTCAGCAGCAGGACACAGGGTAGCAGCCATTTCCGCATAGAACTTCCCTTACACGTGCAGCTCGGTCCGCACGTTGCGAAAACATAACAAAACGTTGATTCTCCCGACCACAAGGAAGGTGGGTTCGCGATTACGAAGGTCACGAAGCCCGACAATAACCGGAGGGCAATAGGCTGTTTTACGAGAAGGTTTCTACGGACCCCGCGACGACGCGATTCCGGCCTTCTTTTTTCGCCTGGAACATGCGGTCGTCCGCCACGGCAAACAATTCTGGTGCATCTTCTCCATCCTTGGGGAAACTGGCCAACCCCGCGCTGATGGTGACAGAGATCTTTTCCGCGCGCGTGGCGAGCGGAATCGGTGTGCCGGCCACCAACTCCCGCAAGGCTTCTAATTTTCGCGCGGCGACGTCAATATCCGTTTCCGGCAGGATCACCACAAATTCTTCACCTCCGTAGCGGCCGACGGTGTCGCTTTGGCGAAACGATTCGCGAAGGATCGCACCGATCCTTCGCAAGACCACGTCTCCCGCGGGATGGCCATGCGTATCGTTCAGTAATTTGAAACGGTCGGCATCAATCACCGCCAGGGTCAGCCGTTTGCCATAGCGGCGCGCCCTGCTGAGTTCGAGGGCGAAACGGTCGTCCACATATCCGCGGTTGAAGAGCCCCGTCAGAGCGTCGCTGGTGGCAAGTTGGAGCAACCTTTGGCTGCGCACTACTAATGCCAGGCTGAGGGCCGAGGCAGTCAGCATCAGAATCAATCGGGAGATTTGCGCCGCCCAACTGAATTGGCCGTAGATGTACGGGGCATACGAGGCGCCGTTGAGATCCCAGTGGTGCGCAGTGAAATAGACGATGGCGAAATATTCGAAGAACGCCAGCAATCCGGCCGTAACGCACACCCGCTTGTCATAGCGCAGACTCGTGCTCCCGATAGCCAGGAAGTAGCCTTCAAAGACCACTTTGCTATTCACCGCAGTGTGCGGCTGGTTCATCACCAGAAACAGAACCAGCGCACCGCTCACCAGGCTGACGTCAAAACTACTGCTGGCGAAACTCAGCCAAGCAGGATTGAATTCCCGCGAAATCAGGAAAAACACAAGTAGCGAAAGAAGAAATGTCCCACCTGTAAGGCTGAGACCAACCAGGCTCTCTGTGCGATCCATGGGAAAGAACAAGGTGTCGATGATCGGAATAAGCAGGATGATCGTGGCCAGCGATATCCGGATCTTGGCCACTAATAATTCGCCTGCCGCGCCGGCTTCAGCAAGAATCGGGTCCGGCCGCGACCAGAGCATTGAGAAGAAAGTTTTGAGCTTAATGTTCATACGGGCGCACGACTACAGCGGCAATACGCAGTGAGGAAGGATAGAGGCAGACTCGCGAAGCGGCAACAGGAATTCCCTGCCGGGTTCCCAGAAAGCAACAGGCGTCCGTAATATCAGTTGCGCTAATTCAATTACCTCGCCCCGGCCTGCGCCTGAGCAAATTGTTTCGATTCCACAGTCTGCTGCTTAGCTTCGCGGCTGGCCTCGAGCGTCAGATCTTTGGCGCCAAACTGCACTCCGATCTTCTTCAGAAAATCGTTGGGAGGGGTGCCTCCGGCGAAGATCCACACGAAGTCGTTAGGGAGTTCGCGCCGGCTCCCGCCGACCTCAAGAATGACCCTCTCGGCGGTGAACTCGACCGGATTCGAATTGAATAACACTTTCACCTTGCCAGACTTGATGCAATCATCCAACCGCTTCACGTTGCGTTCCTTGATGCGGTTGAAGCGCTCCTGCCGGTACGATAACGTGACTTCATTGCCAACTTGGTGCGCCAGCCCCATGGCGGCTTCTACGGCGCTGTCTCCGCCACCGACAACCAGGATCTTCTTATTGATGTAGTGGTCCGCTTCGATCAGGCGATACATCACTTTGGGTAAATCTTCCCCCTTGGCACCGAGTTTACGAGGTTCTCCCGCCCGGCCAAGAGCCAGCACAACCGCACGCGCTCGATACTGATTGTGCGGAGAGTGCACGGTGAAAATGCCATCGTCGCCTTTGCGAATGTCTTCTACCTTTTCGCTGGTAACAACGTTGAAGTCCGAGCGGTTCAGGATCATGTCCCAGAACGCGAGCAGGTTTTCTTTTGAGAGTTGCATCTTCTTGAACTTCCCGTACATGGGAAATTCTACCGGACTGGTCATGACCAACTTTTGTCGCGGATACTTCGCCACCGTTCCGCCGATCTCGTCCCGCTCGATCGTGATGTAGTTGAGTTTATGCTCGATCGCTCGCAAGGAAGCGCTGATACCGGCCGGGCCCGCGCCTACGATAAGGACGTCATAAACATCCTTCGAAGTTGCGGGGTTCGGCGCAGCGCGCTTGACGATGGTGTCGACGCAGTCGCGTCCCTGGTTCACCGCGTTCTTGATCAGAGCGAGTCCGCCGAGTTCCCCGACAATGAATAAGTTCGGAATGCTGGTCTCGAATTCGGGGCTCAGATAAGGCATATCCGCACTCATGCCGGGCGTGGCCGTAACCATCGTGATGGCTCCCACGGGACAGGCCTCCGCACAAAGTCCATGCCCGATGCACTTGTATCCGTTCACAATGACAGCTTTGCCTCCCAGCATCGCCAGAACGTCGCCTTCAGGACATACGCTCGTGCAAGTCTGGCAGCCAATGCAGTAAGTGGTGTCGATATGCGGATGCTGTGCCTTCGGTCCTTCGGAAAACAGTTTTCCCTTCTCAGCGGATTCTTGCGCCTTCTCCTCGCGCTTCTTCAGGCCTTTGAGATAGCCGCGCAAGAAAAAACTGCCAATCACCGCCGCAACGATCAGTGCTATGAGCGTATCCATGGCCTAGAAGTACCCCATCATCATGACCACCGCGATATGAATGAGGGCCAGAAGGGCGAAGGTATAACTGAACGGCTTGTGCACCACATGCCACAGGTGGAACACCTGCTGCGAACGCTTGAGGAACAGCACCCGTTTGGCAGTCGCCGCTTCTTCGCGCGCCATGAAAATTGCCCTCTCCAGATCGCGGTTCTTGGTTTTCAGAAATCCGCCCAAGGTGGACACTTGCTCGCCAAAGCTCAGAGCGTGCCGGCGCAACTTCGCGATCTGGAAGGCGCGCGCAACATCCAAAAGCATCATGTAAACCAGCGAAATCGGCGCCAACATGGAATCGACCTGTTCCTGGCTGGGTAGTTTGAGCAAAGAACGAATGTCCGCTTGGGGCAAGAGATTTTGCTGATCAAGCTGTTGTGCGAGTTTCTCCTGCAGCTCTTGCAGTTCCCGCATGGAAAGTTCAGCGGCATTCAAGCTGCGCGGAATCTGCGAATAGAGGTATCGCCCAATCACGCCGCTCAACGAAACCGCCACCATGATCCAAAACGCAATTCCGGCAAATCCGCGAAACTTGAAGGACGAATGAAACGCGATGATGAAGGGAGCCGTAATGCCGAGCATCACGTGAATGTCGAGCCAGTGCCGCGCGCTTCCCTGTTGCCCGAGCCATGGCCACGCCTTCCGCAGGGGATAAAGAAAGATTCCCAGGAAAATCGCGAAGCCCAGAAAACCCAGCTTCAGCCCAATGCTTCCACTCGGTCGCAGCAAAACATGCTTTGGCGAAAAGGGACGTTCAGCGGAACCCAGCGTGTAGTAACTAAACCCGTAGACGGATAGTCCGACGATTAAGGCGATCGCCAGCAGGTATAGGACAAAAACGCGTATCCGGTGTCCGCGCTCGGAGTCACGGGACGAGATCACTGCTGCAGTTGCGACGGTTGCGTTTGCGCTCATTTGTTTGCCACTTGCTCCTCAGTGCTGACTGAGAACTGCTTGTAATCGCTAAAACGATGAATATTGCGCCAGTGTTGCCGCGGCGTCTCGACTTCGACGCTGGCCTCGACCGGAAACCAGTAGGCCTCTTTGGCTCCTTTGAACACCACCGGCGCGTATTGCACTTCGGAATGAAGAACGTTTAGGCCTACGTCCTCCATCGTGTTTTCAATGCCCGCTTCGATATGAGTGATAACGCCCGTCTGCGGATCAATCACCGCTGTCCCTGACAACTCCAGCGGATATTCTTTCCCCCGCAGAGATAATGCCGCAGGTGTGCGTGATCCGTGAACATGCCGGAAGGCCACCTTCTTCAGGCGCCGTCCGTCCACCACCTCGTCCTCCAAAGCGGTGAATTGGAATCCCCCGGAATAGTAAGGATGGAATATGAGGAACAGGGTGGCGAAGCCGTTACTCACCAGCATGGCCCGGTTCTTTTTATCGGCCTTGGCCTGCTTGACTTCGAGCCTCGATTCGTCGAGGGTCAGTTCCCCGCCGGGATTGGTCAGGATAACCAGATAGTCGTAGGTGGACTCTTCTTTAAGTTCCACCTTGCCGCCTTTATTCAGCTTGTCTTGCTCGACATGCTCCGAGCACTTCACCTCGGAAAATTGTTCCAGGAAGGCTTCGACCTGCTTGCTAGCGCGCGCCAGAAGGTCATCGAGTTCCTCGGCTGAGGCCGGCACGGCCGACAAGACGAGAAACAGACTCGCGAGATGAATTAACCTCTTCATTTGGCACTCGTTTTCGTATCGAACCGGTATCCCAGCGTGAAATGCCACTGGTCATAGCTCAGATCGCCGCGGTTGAAGCCGAGCCCACCCTGAACGAAGTAATGCCTTCCTAAGGCTGTCTCGAGGTTGGCATTGATGAAACGGCTGCGCCCGACGCTCGTCAGGGTACTGGTAAAGTTCTGCTGACCTGCCAGCACTTCCAGTTGCAGCGCTTCGGTCAGGTTTCGTGACACAGAGATGGATTCGTAAGAGCCGCTGCCGAAAGAGCTGTTGAACCGCGAATAATGAAGGTCGGTGCGGAGTCTAAGTCTAGGCAAGCGGTTGAGGGTAAGCCCATAAGCTTCATTCAAAGAACTCTTTGCGTCTCCGCTTCGGCCACTGCTACCGAGGTTTGCGTAGACGAAGATTCCTTTCAGAACCTCGACCCGGCCGCCCGCGCTGAATCCCTGAAAGAGATATTTGTCGAGCAGCCCGGTTCCGATCAAAGTCGGATCGAACGTGGGCAGATCGCGGAAATAGTTTTCGTTGAAATCCAGTTCCACCCGGGGATGCGGCTGAATGCGCACTGTGAGGAAGTTGCGTCCAATGCCCGGGCCAGGAGAAGGCGTCGCGGGATTCCCCACCGGATTGTCCGCCTGCAACGAGTCATAAATGGAGAAGAACCTCTTGTAGAAGACACCGTTCTCGAAAAAGATAAAGGGCTTCTGCACGGCAAAATTGATGGCGCTCATACCGATGCCGGATGTGCTGCTGTACTTCCAGGCGTCGTAGCTGCCTCCCTCAAAATTGATGAAGGTTCCCGCGATCTGCTGGTTCGGGTTGTAACTGTATGACGATGGGTCCGGCGTCGAACCGGCGAAAATCCCCATCGTCGCTCCGTGAGCGACGCGGTATCCGATATAGCCGCCATCGATCGTATCGAGGCTCGGCGCGTAAGGCAGGTAGAGGCGCCCGAAGCCGGCGACCCACGATGAACTTGGGTTGTCGTACGTCATGCTCAGGTGATAGGTGCGGTTAATCAAACTCTGCAAGGTCTGCGGTTGCGAGGCGGTGGTCGCGGTGAAACTGCCGCGCCAGTATCCACTGATGTTCCAGTAAGTGCCATTCAAACGCGAGATGTCGGTCCGCACCACCATGCCCAGGTCAGAACTGGTAATCGTGGAAGACCCATGGCTCACGGTGCTGAAGTAGTCGAGGCCGATGCGCCCGCGTGCACGATTCATGGATGGCGGTGGCGGCTTCGGGACTTCCGCCCGCGCTTCTTCTTCCAGCGGATCCCCTTCGGTGAAAGTCACCACCGCCGGATATTTTCTAGTGGCGCTCAACGTTTGCTGGTTCACCAAAGCCTGAGCGTCAGCCATCGACAAGTACGCTAAGTCGCCCGGTTTCACGGTTCGCTTCGGCGTGTGGATGTCGGTCACCGAGGACGTGTCAGCTAAACCGTTGACGATCAGTTCTGCGACTACGCGTGGATCGGCGGGATCGACGACCTGGCCTGGACGCGGCGAAAGATCGCCATCTTTGATCAGAAGCTTCATTCCTTCCGCCAGTCCATCGGTGCGCCCGCCATCAAGGTAGGCAACGCCGTCGGCCACATACTTCACTTTGAACACGGTGCGCAGATTGGGATTCGCGGCGCGCAGCGCTTCCATCTCCAAATCTGCCGCGCTCGGCCCTGCCGCTTCTGGGTGTTCTGGGACCGGTTTTAGATCGGCGATGGCCGCATCGTAGGTGGCCACAGTCGTTCCTGCAGGCTCAGCAGTCGTGGATGTCGCTTCCGTCTTTTCGACCGCGACGCTCCGCTCGGTTTCCACGGGCACCGGTTTCAGATTCGCAACGGCCGCTGCGTACGTAGCCACAGTCTGCCCCGCAGGCTCAGGAGGAGTGGGAGTTGGGACCTGCGAGGCAGAAGTTGTGGCGCTCCCCGGATGCGCTTCAACCGCTGGAGAAGAGGCCGAGGCGACAGACAGTGGCGAACTGGGCGGAGGTTGGATCGTAGCATCTAGCGCTTTCACGGCCGCTGCCTGTCCCGCCGAGCCGAGGGGATGAGAGATGGGAGGGCTCGGCGGAACAGAGGCTGCGGTGCTTCCCGGCTGATTTCCAGTAACGGAGCGGGAAGAATCATGGGGGAGGGATTGAGTTGGAATCGGTGCCGGTTTCGCGGTAGCCGTCGCAGGAAATGCAGGGCCAGTCGCTGCCGTTTTCTTGGCCGCTGCCTGAGCTGCGGTCGCACTATCAGAACTTCCTGGCGCGCCGCTGGTCACGGGAGGAACAGTCCCGGCGCCCGGAGTCCCAGTTCCTGGGAACACAGTTCCCTGCTGCAAACTTCCAAGACTGGGATGTGCCGCCGATGGGTGTGAATTGCCGGCAGTAGTCGATACTCCATTCGCGCTTTGATCTGACGGGAATCTCAGCGGAGTCCCCGAAGGCGGAGCCGCCGGGATTTGTGCGTTCTCATTGGCCGGATCTGGTGGCACTGAATCTTGCTTACGGCGAAATACGCCGATGAATCCACCCGTTGCCGCTGCTGCCGGCGCTCCATTGCGATGAGCGTTGGCTCGCGCATCCAGTTCCGGACTGATGGTCAGAACAATGTGTGTGCCTTTGGTCTCAAGCGTGTAAGGCTGAGCCTGGTCCAGTTCCACGACGACGCGCGTCACCGCGGGAGTCGTCTGATGCAGCGCGTATCGCACCACGCGCACGCCATCGAAATAAACGGGGATATGCCGTTGCTCGCTAATGGTGGTGTTGGGCAGTTCCAGCACCAGGCGGTCGGGATGAACCCCCGTGATCACCGACGCTTTGACTGCCGCGTCCAGCGTGATCTCGATACGCACATCTTTTCCGGCGTGCGTGACTTGCACATCCTGGAGGCTTGCGAGTCCCGCGGTTTGCGCTCCTGCAAGCGACACCAATAGCAGGAGAGTTGCGAATTGTTTCTGTACCACCATCATCTGAAATCTGCACTCGCCGGCGCTCCGCGTCACGCCTGAATTCTTCGTTCCTAACTCTGTTTCAGCACTTCTCCTGTCGTTGTTATCTTCTATCCGCCGCTGCCATTGCGATGGCATTGGTAGCAGTTCACGCTGTTGTATACGTATCCGCTGATGCCTTGGTGATTCTGGTCGGTCTGATTCTTGGCGTGGCAGTTCGTGCACTGGAACACGGAATAATCATTCGAATTGATGTGGCAGGTCGCGCACACACCATTCGCGTTCCCGTGATTGATGGGGAATTGCGTGTACTGCGCGTGGTTGAACGTCGCATTCAGCCAGCTCGACGTGGTGTGGCACGTCTGGCAGGTGGTCGGGAAGAACTGCGGCTGCGCCGCGTGTCCCGGGTTCGAGGTGTTGTTGTAATCCGTCTGGTGGCAGCCGATGCAGGTTGTCGGCAGCGTCGTGTAATTGTTGTTAACGTGGCAGTCGACGCACATACGCGGCGGTGAAGTGTGCATGCCGGTCAGCGGGAACGGAGTGTTGTTGTGGTTAAACATTCCGTCCGTCCACAGCACCGTGTCGTGACACAGTTCGCATGTCGTCGGGAATCCCGCCGAGATGTGGTTCACCGGAGTGAGAGCGTTGTTGTAATCAGTCTGATGGCAGCTCACGCAGGTCGTCGTAGTGATGTTGTAGTTGCCGTTGATATGGCAACTCGCGCATTGCAACGGAGGCACCATGTGCGCTCCGGTTAGAGCGAAGCCGGTAGTCGCGTGGTTGAACACCGCGTCCGTCCACAGAACCGTGTCGTGGCACTGCTCGCAAGTTTGCGGGAAGCCGGCTTGCACGTGGTTCGGGTTGGTCGCTCCCTGATAATCCTTCAAATGGCAACTCACACATGCTGCAGTGGTGATGCTGTAGTTGCCGTTGATGTGGCAGCTCGCGCACTGCAACGGCGGCACCATGTGCGCTCCGCTTAGAGCAAAACCGGTGGTCGCATGGTTGAACACCGCATCCGTCCACAGATTCGTATCGTGACACTGCTCGCAAGTCTGGGGGAAGCCGGCCGTCACGTGGTTGGGATTCGTCGTCCCCTGGTAGTCCTTCAAATGGCAACTCGCGCACGCCGCAGTCGTAAGGTTGTAGTTGTTGTTGACGTGGCAATCCGTGCACTGCCGCGGCGGCACCGTGTGCATCCCCGTCAGGGTAAAACCGGTGCTGGCGTGGTTGAAGGTTGCGTTGAGCCACGAGGTCGTGTCGTGGCACTGCTCGCAAGTCTGAGGGAAGTTCGACGTCGCGTGATTAGGATTGGTCGTGCCCTGATAGTCCTTTAAGTGACACGACACGCACGCCGTGTTGGTGATGTTGTAGTTGTTGTTGAGGTGGCAGTCGGCGCACTGTCGCGGCGGCACCGTGTGCATTCCCGTCAATGGGAAGGCCGACTTCGAGTGGTCGAACATCGCGGGCTGCCAAGCCGTCGTGGTGTGGCAAATCTCGCAAGTCTGGGCAAATCCGGCCTGCACATGGTTCGGATTGGTCGTGCCCTGGAAATCCTTCAGGTGACACGACACGCAAGTCGTGCTGGTCAGGTTGTAGTTGTTATTGACGTGGCAATCCGTGCACTGTCGGGGCGGCACTGTGTGCATTCCCGTTAGCGGGAAGTTCACCAGCGAGTGATCGAAGGTCGCCGGCTGCCAAGCTACCGTGGTGTGGCATTGCTGGCAAGTCTGGGGAAAGTTCGCCGAGATGTGGTTGGGGTTCGTGGTTCCCTGGAAATCCTTCAAGTGGCAGGTTATGCAGGTCGTGCTGGTCAGGTTGTAGTTATTGTTGACGTGGCAATCCATGCATTGCCGGGGAGGCACGGCATGCGCTCCCGACAAGGGAAAGCCAACCGAAGAGTGGTCAAATTTCGCATTCAGCCAGTTATCAAACCCGTGACACGTCTCGCAGGTCGTCGAAAACTTGCTGGAGATGTGATTCGGGTTCGTGGCCTGTTGATAATCCTTGGTGTGGCACGAATAACATTGCGTCGAGAGTCCCTGAAACTGCCCGGTGGCTGCTCCAGTGTGGCAGGAGTCGCATTCAAGCGAGGCGTGCGCCCCCAGCAGCGGGAAACGATTCTGGTGCTGGTTGATCTGGTGCACGCCCACGGTCCATCCCTTGACCGTGTGGCACTGCTCACAGTTAGCTCCGAACTGCCGCTTGTGGATGTCCGCATGGCAATCGGCGCATCTCTGGCCCACATTCGTAAAGACCCGCTTTACGTGGCACTGCGTGCAAGCCACGCTCTGGTGCATGCCGCGTAAGGGGAACTTAGTCTGATTGTGATCAAATTCGGGAATCGCGCGGATGGGCTTCCATCCCGCCGAAGTGTGACAGTTCTGGCACGGCATATTCAGATTGCCATGCGGGCTGTGGGTTACGGATCCGCTCTGCGCCTGTCCAGTCGTCGTGGCGCCTGACGGCAGAAACATGACGGCAAAGACGAGATTCACCACAATCGTCGAAAGCACGTGCCCCATCCTCAAGGAGGATTCGACTCAACAACAAATGATTGCTTTTTGCAACAGTTGCGAAGTTAAGAAATATTGAAGAAATGAATAACGGCAATTAAGCAATTCGACGCCCATTGAGAGTAGATGGTTGCATGCACGAAACAAAGTTACGCAAGTATGTGTTCAAGGAGCCGATGCCCATTACCGTTAGACATTCTGTTCGCGCTCATATGTACTTCCGTGTTCATGTAATTTCTGCAAGGTGCTGCAAAATTTACAAGGCAAAGGACTTCGATAACATCCTCCTTACGCCGTATAGAAATCTGACAGGTTACCGCTGGTTACCGTTGGCGGATCAAAGCAGGTGAGAAGGGGCGTCCAGCACGGACTTCGGAGGAGTGCTCAATTCTTCTTGCGCGCAGGCTGAGTCGTGATTTCCGGTCCGTGACATGCGGCGCAGTCCTTCGGGGTGGGCTTGTAGAAGAGCACATTCTTGCTCTCGACGACTCTTACTTCCTTGTGGCAAGCTTCGCAGCGCACGTTCTGATGTGCTCCGCGCAGCGAGAACGAAGTGCGCCGTTCGTGATCGAAAAGCGATGGCTTCCACTTCGCGGTGTTATGGCAATCGGCGCAAGCGGTTATCCCATTGGCCGAGAACTGTTTGCCATGCGGATCCTCGTGGCACTCCTCACACTTGGTGGGAGCAGCCTTGAAATCCACATTCATCAGCTTAGTCTCAAGGTTCGGAGGCTTGTGGCAATCAATACAAGCCGTCGCACGGTGCGCTCCCAGCAGCGGGAACGACGTCTTGGCGTGGTCGAAGCCTGTGAGTTCGCGCCATGACTTGGTGGTGTGACAAGCCTCGCAACCCATGGACTTTCCGCTGGGCCCTTTTTGCGCCATACGATCCTTAAATTGATCCTTATGCGGATCGGTGTGGCAACTCGTGCACGAGAGATTTTCCCAGTGGTAGGGCACGGGAGTTTTCACCGCTGCATCAAGCGGCTCTTTGTGGCAATCGCCGCAGGGGACCGCCACGTGGCCGCCTGTGAGCACGAACCGTGACTCCTTGTGGCGCGCCAGCGAAAACGTTGACGGCCGGTAGCCCTGCAGATTGTGGCACTTTTCGCACCCGTTAAAGTAAGGCGCTGCCGCGAACTGTCCGTTGTGCTTATCGCTGTGGCAATCCGTACATTGCTGGAACTTGATCTTGAACAACGTATCCTCCCCTTTCGGGATATGGCACTGGGCACATTGGAGATCGGCATGCTTGCCTTGCAATGGATAAGCAGTTCCAGCGTGTTCCTTCAACCCGAAGGTCGACGGCTTGAACCCGTCTACGTTGTGGCAGGATGAGCACTCGCCTCCATCCGTCCGCTTGCTAAATTGCCCTTTGTGCGGATCAGGCTGGTGACAATCCATGCACTTTTGGAAGGCAAGCGGCTTTTTGAAGTCACCGCCCTTGTGACAGGCCTCGCACTCTACAGTCTGATGCTTTCCCAACAGGGGATACTTCGTCTTCGAATGATCGAAGCGGTCATTTACAGCTTGGGTCGAAACCTTCTTCCATCCCGTTGTGTTGTGGCAGGTTTGGCAAGTTTGCGCAAAGCTGCCATGGTGAGGATCGCTGTGGCAGTCCGAGCACTTGGCGAAGGGGATCCCCGCATACCGCGGCTTGTTATCGGGTCCCGGTGTATGGCACTTTGCGCAGGCCACCTGAGCGTGCAAACCGGTGAGCGGATACTTGGTTTTCGCGTGATCGAACTGCCCGGGACCCACCGCGACCGTCTTCCAGTCGCTATAGTTGTGGCACTGCAAACAGTTGGCGCCGAGTCTTCCCTGGTGCTGGTCTTGATGGCAGGCCGTACAAGTCGTAGGAATGCCGAGGAACGTCTTACTCAGATCCTTGACCTTGATCTTCGTGCGTTCGGAAGGCGCGATATGGTCCGCCGTATGGCACCGATTGCACGCTAGTCCTGCATGCTTGCCTTCGAGCGTGTATCCGGTCTGCTTGTGATCGAAGGTCTTGGTATCCCACTTGATCAGCGGGAAATCTTCTCCGTTGTGCTCCGAGTGGCAGCGCGCGCACTCCTGGCTCGAGCCCGGGTCGATGTGATAAGTCGAATGCAATCCCTGATGCGACGCGATGCGCGAGGCGATCTCGCTGTGACAATCCAAACACTTGAGAGTGGCGGCTGCCCCCAGCTTGTGGCAACTGGTGCAGTTGGTCGAGCCATTCAGCGATTCGTGCGCGCGAGACAGCGGACCGGGAGAAATCTGGGCGGTGGCGGAACTGAGGCACAGCAGAAGCCCTGCGGCAAGCAGAAGGATCCGCACCGCCGTAGACCTGGCGGCGCCTCCCGGAGCACTTGACGCATTAAACAGATTGCTGCAGATTGCTCGTTCGCCTCGCAAAAGGCCACGCCTCTCATGTAGGTGACGCTCGATTCTAGGACAGAATTCCCGGCTCCCGGCGACCGAAGGTACACTCTCCCCCTGTCCCATGGTCCAATTCGGGAATGGGATCGCTTCGCAATCCAGCAAGTTGCCAACCATCGGTCGATGAGCTACATCACTGCGCTTCTCGAACGCACCGAAAAGCAACTGATCGTGAAAACCTCGACCGCCGAAGCCGCCCGTCGCGTGGGACTCTAACGCAGCGCACTCGGTCAATAAGTGTGGGGATTCGGGCTTCCGAGCAGGACTTATCGGTACAACTTCTGAACAAAAATAATTAAACGGTTTTCAGGAACCTGGACAGGAATCCTCATCGTCCCTGCAACTAGGTACCCGAACGGGACAATTGTCGAATTAGATATTGAAAATCCGGGGGCAGCTTGCAGTCGATCGAGACCGTTTCTCCTGATCGCGGATGCAAGAACTGAATATGTGCGGCATGCAGGGCAACGCGAGCTATCAGCGGTTCTGACGCTTCTGGTGGATGGTATTTCCGGTCACCGATGAGAGGGTGTCCCGCCGCGGAAAACTGTGCTCGAATCTGATTCTGCAGGCCAGTCACAAGTTCCACGCGGACGAGGGAAGCATCTGCGAAGCGGCGTTCCACGGTATATCGAAGTTCAGCGCGGGCTGCTTTAGGATCTTTCGCGGTACGCATCTGCTGAAACATTCCTTCCCGACGAAAATAGTGGACCAGCGTTCCGGTGTCTGCGTCGAGCCGGCCGCGCACGACCGCAAGATAACGCCTTACGGGAGTGTGAGCAAGAAACTGCTTCACCAATGCGTGCCGGTCGGGACTGGTTTTCGCAAACACCAGCGCTCCGGAAGTGAAACGATCGATGCGATGCACGATCATCGCTCGTTGTCTTTTTTGTTTGAGTCTTGCCGTCAGCAGGGACGAGGCGGACGGAATATCGGAACCCTTGATCGGCACAGCCAGAAGTCCGGCTGGTTTGTCGAGAACGACCACAGCCTCGTCTTCGTAAAGCACGGAAAGCTGGCAGGAAAAACGCGGCCGGCGGCGGTCCTCGCCAGTGGAAGTCCGACCTACCGTTTCCTTCCGACCTTTTTTCGAGAATCTCTTCATTGGTTTCTGAGCGCTCTTAACGGAAGCCGCTGAACATGACCACGTCGGTGTCGTTGTAACGACCGCGGGCGACGGCAAATTTCTTGCCGTCGCGTGACCACGCGTAGGCGTGCACAGCACCAGGCTCGGAATTAAAGTGAGTCAACTGCACGGGTTTGCCACCGGCCAGCGGCTGCATGTAGATATTCTGAATGCTTCCTGTGGTGTTTTGAACAAAGGTGAGCGCGCGCCCGTCCGGTGCCCATCCTAGCTGACGAAAGTCCGCAGGCGCCTCGATTTCCTGCACGGGTGCGCCGCCTTCCAGTTTCTGAACAACCATCTTCGACTTTGCCGCAGCGCCCTGCCCGTCAATCCTTCCATACGCTACCAATGTTCCGTCCGGGGAGACAACCGGAGTCAGCACGCTCCCGTGAGCTAATTCCGTGGGTGTCCCTCCGTCAATGGAGACCTTGAGAATGTGCGCTACGTTATCCCCGGCTTGGGGGCCTGAGTACACCACCCATTTGCCATCCGGTGTGCAGGAGGCCTGTTCCTCATCTGTACCGGCGGTGATCTGCTTCAATTCGCCAGTTACAAGATCAAGACGCCACAGATTGGGATAGTTGTTCTCCATAACTCTGCCCACAACGACGAGGTTTCCCGGGCCGCAGGCGACTGGGTCGAAAACCAAGTCATCATGCTCCAGCAAGCGAACGCGACCGCTGCCGTCGGCGGCGGTCACATAGTCGTGAAACGATGCATCTCGCTGCAGGAGCTTCCCGGAAGCAGTCCATGAAATTCCATATCCCGTGGCTTCTTCCGTCGAGATCGGAGTCAGATTCCAATCAATGGTGGCGTTCAGAACGGGTGGCGAATCGCCCACATAAATCGCTACCGCGGGGCGCTCCTGTGCACTGACGAACGACTTCCCGTCAGCGGTGACGCTCAGCCAGGAATAATCGCTCAAGTCATTACTGACCTTGAAGAACCCACCGGTTGGATATGGCTGAAACCAGATCTGTGCACGGAGGCCGGTCGACTTTTCCGCTCCAACGAAGAATAACCCGGAGGAATCCGGAAGCCACGCCACCGCATCGACGAGCATCGGGAATGGAAAGTCCCTTACCAGCTTGCCCTCCGGCGTGAATACCAGAATGGATGTAATGTGGTTCTTCCCCACCTCAAAAGCGCACACAGCGATAAGATCGCCCGCGGTCGCCCAGGAAGGCTCTGAAAAGAAGCCCGTATTCTGGATTCCACGCTGGGCGATCACGTGCTCGCCGCTGCCGTCGGCATTCGCAATCAGTAGCTGACTTTCCCCGTTACTCTGAATCACGCGGCGATACACAACGCGTTTGCCATCGGGAGAAAATGCCGCCGAACTGGCTACATCCGAGACGACTTGCTGCGCCGCTCCACCCAGTACCGGCACAGAATAGATATTGGTATTGTTCGGGTTCGCGGGATCGGTATGCGCATAATAGAGATAGTTTCCATCCGGGGTGAAGGTAGCGCCGGTGCCGAAGCTGCCGGTCTGCGGCGGCACCACCACAACCTCGCTGCCGGTGGCGACCTGCTTCACCCGCAAACTGCGTTCACCTTCGCGCCTGCCATATGCCACCAATCGACCGTCGGCTGAGATGCTGGCGAATCCAATGGCTTGTCCGTGATCGGTGAGCTGCCGGATGCTGATGTTGCGCGTGTCGATGGCCGGCCCGCTGCGGCTTACCAGTTTGTAGACTCCAAAGCCTGCGGCGAGCACCAGCAGGAGCACAGCCGATGCGGCGGCCGCCAGTAGGCCCTTGTGGCGGCGGACCTCGGCTATCAGCACGGAGCCGGACGATACGGAGGCTGGAACCGAGGGCCATGCGCTCGCAGATCCCGAGGTGGGAACTAGTGGCTCGACCGCCGGTGAATCGCCCGGAGATGCGGACTCGGCGACTACTCTGCCCGACTCCGTCTCCCGCTTCAGCCGCTTCAGGTCAGCCCGCATTTCAGAGGCGTGCTGGTAACGCAGCTCCCGGTCTTTTTCCAGAGCTTTGTTAATGATCCTCTCCAGTTCGAGCGGCACCTCCGGATTAAGCCGCACGGTAGTTGTCGGCTGCTTGTGCAGAATCGCGTCAAAGATGTCGCCCGACCCTTCGCCGCGGAACGGCATCACGCCCGTCACCATCTCATACAGAACCGCGCCAAAGGAAAACAAGTCGGTACGCGCATCCAAATCTTTGCCCCGCACCTGCTCGGGTGACATGTAGGCCACCGTGCCCATCGTTGCCCCAGGACTAGTCAGGAGATCCTCACTGATCAAAGTCTCTGAAGGGGTGTCACCGGGCCCACAAATCCGGCCGCTGCGCAGAGTGAGCTTGGCCAGGCCGAAGTCGAGAATCTTGGCGCGCCCGCGCTTGGTAACGAAAAGATTTGCCGGCTTGATATCGCGATGGACAATTCCCTCGGTATGGGCGGCATCCAGCGCTTCGGCAATTTCGATACCCAGGGTCAACACCGTCTCGATGTCGAGCGGACGTCCCGCAACCCGGTGTCTCAACGTCACGCCATCCAGAAACTCCATCGCGATAAAGGGCTGGCCATGCTGCTCATCAATTTCGTAGACAGTGCAGATGTTGGGATGGTTCAAGGCAGAAGCCGCCTTGGCTTCGCGCTGGAAGCGGCTCAAAGACTGTTCATCGTTGGCCACTTTGTCAGGCAGGAACTTGAGGGCGACGAAGCGGCCGAGCTTCAGATCCTCGGCCTTATACACGATGCCCATCCCGCCACCGCCGAGTCTTTCCGTAATGCGGTAATGGGAAATCGTCTGGCCGATCATGCGTGGCGAATCTTACGTCGGCGAAATCGGCAAGTCAACGAAGGCCAGGGGGCCCAAGCAGTAAGACTCTTTGCCTTCCTCGGGAATGCGTTTCTCTTGCGTCTCCATGCTTCGGTACGATATGTACCTTTTAGCGTGATAAACGCCGTAACATCCGCAACATGTCATTTGTGGAGTCCGGCCTGAGGACCGCGCCTTATGTTTTCGCTCCGGAGCTTTCGACTTGCTCTCTCCTTCTCTGCTCTCATGTGCACGACATTGTACGCGCAAGACAAGCCACTCTTCACTTCGCCGCTGCCAACGGGAGTGCGGCTCGATCCCGCGGGCGAAGCAGTGGACCTCGGCAGCTTGCCGATCAATCTGGTGCTCGCGCCCGAAAAGGACCGAGCCGTCGTCGTGCTCAGTGGCTGGCGCGAACAAGGCATTCAGGTCGTCGATCTGAAGACACGGAAGGTTACACAGTTGCTCCTCCAGGATGGCGCATTCTACGGCGCCGCCTTCTCGCCCGACGGCCATCATCTCTGCGTCTCTGGCGGTAACACTGACATACTCTTCGTCTACGTATGGAAAGACGGCGCTGCCACCCTCGAAAACAAGTTCGAACTGGCAAAGGCAAAAACGGCGGACGGCACGGGCACCAGTTATCCGGCGGGAGTGGCGTTCTCGCCGAATGGAAAATTCGTTTATGTCGTCGAGAACGTCGGCGATCGGCTCGCGGTGGTGAACGCCGCAACGGGCGAGATCACACAACGGTTTTCGACCGATCATTATCCATACGGCGTCGCACTCACGGCGGATGGGCAAGTGTTCGTCTCCGCTTGGGGTGGCCGCACAGTGTCGCAGTTTCGCGTTTTGTCTGACGGAACGCTCGCGTATCGCGGCCGGATTGATGTCGGCCCGCCATCCTTCGGCGCTGGCCATCAAAGCAACCACGATGTACGTCGCGCTCGCGGGCAGCGACCGCGTAGCCGTGGTTGACACGAAGCTGCGGAAGGGGTGACGCAGTACTTGCACGACGCCGCGCCCGGTGCTCCGTCGGAGGGCAGCACACCCAACGCCGTCGCACTTACTTCTGATGGCAAGCGCTTGTTCGTCGCGGAAGCCGACAACAATGCCGTCGCAATCTTCGACGTCGCCACCGGCAAGTTGCTCGGTCGCGTTCCCACCGACTGGTATCCCACAGCGATCGCCGAAGTGGACGATGAACTCCTCGTCCTCTCCGGAAAAGGACACGGCACCCACGCCAACCCCGACGGCCCGGTTCCGCTCACCAACTGGCCGAACGGGAATCCGACAGCGTATGCGCTCGGACAGTTGAATGGCACACTTGCGCGTGCTTTCCGCATCGCTGCCGCCGCCGCAACTGGCCAGCTTCACTGAGCGCGTGGTCGCCGCCAATAACTGGCAGCACAAACCCGCGGCGCGACGTTATCCGCCGTTCCGCCACGTCGTCTACATCATCAAAGAGAATCGCACATACGATCAGGTGCTCGGAGACATGAAAGAAGGCGACGGTGATCCAAGCCTCGTCTATTTTCCCGACATCACCATCACCCCAAACCACCATCAACTGGCGCGGCGCTTCGGCCTGTTCGACCGTTTCTTCGTGAATGCCGAGGTCAGTTCGCAAGGACACATCTGGTCCACCGCCGCCTATGTCACGAACTACGGTGAGAAGGTCGTGCCTTCCGGTTACGCCGGAAAGCGGGGCGAAATCGATGGCGAAGAGAGCGATGAGCCGGAGCGCGGTTTCCTGTGGACGCTGGCGAACCGGGAAGGCGTCACATTTCGTGACTACGGCGAAATGGTTACGCCCGGATGGCCGGTTACGCAACGCGACCTGGGCCCCGATATAAACGCGGATTACACGCCCATGGATTTCGTTACCCAGGATCAGAAGCGCGCGGATGTGTGGATCGCCGAACTCCAGCGCTTTGTGCGCGACGGCACCATGCCACAATTCGAAATCGTGTGGCTGCCGATGGACCACCTGGCCGCTGGGCGTCCGGGCAAATGCACGCCGCGCGCATGCATGGCTGACAATGACCTCGCACTTGGACGCATGGTGCAGGCGCTCTCGCACAGCCCCTATTGGAAAGACACGGTGGTCTTCGTGGTGGAAGACGACGCGCAGGCCGGGCCCGATCACACCGATTCGCACCGTGCGCCGTTCTACGCCATGTCGGCTTATAACCGGCCGGGCACGGTGCATCGCTTCATCAACACCACGGATGTGATCGCGGCGATCGAGGACATCCTCGGCATGGGACGACTCTCCAAGTTCGATTACTTCAGCCGCTCGATGGCGGACATCTTTGCACCTACGCCCGACCTGACGCCTTACGACCCAATCGTCCCGACGCAAGACTTGAATGAAAAGAATCCGCAGAATACTGCCGCCGCGCGCATGTCGGAGAGCCTGGATTTCAGTGCACCCGATCGCGCCGATGATCGGCTCTATAACCGCATTCTGTGGCTGATGCTGAAGGGCGATGCTCCACCACCGGTGGCAAAGAGCCACGCAGCCCTGCATGCGCTGCAATCGAGCAAATGATGCGAACGCCCTTTTAAGCACTTCTCGTCGCCATGAAGGCGCTAGGCAAGTTACTCGAGGGCGTGATGGTTCCAGCAACCACGTCGGAGGAATTAATGGCGGCGGCGTCACAATTTCCGGTCTCCACCCGCGCCGCCCGCAAACCGGACAGATCAAATGTTAATTACACTGACATTCGATGCGCTAACGATGATTGAGCCGAAACCGTCTTGACACAACCCCCAATTCGGCAGAGAATTGCCTCCGGTTTCACGAAGTTTCCTCTTCCCCTCGGCTCCTGATACCTCGCGATCGTCCACACTTTCACGCCTAACCGGGAGGAAAGTTATGAAGCGGACCCTGCATCTCAGCTTGATCCTATTGGCAAGTTCTCTGCTCATCTCTGGTCAAACTGCTCCATCCATCGGACCACATGCCGCGGTTAAGAGTACATACGGCAGCTTGCCATTGAGCTTCGAGCCCAACCTTGGGCAGGCGGCTTCGCCGGCACTCTTTGTCGCACATGCTGCTCATGCGAATATTCTGGTAACCGCTGAAGGGCTTATCGTGGCTTCATCGAGCCCCGCGATTTCACGACAACCTCGGTTCGAGCCTGGTTCGATTCACACCTTCCAGATCAAGCTTCTTGGCAGTAACGCCGCATCGACGGCGTCCGCCGCCGATGCTTTGCCTGGGAAAAGCAATTATCTGCGCGGAAGCGATCCCGGGAAGTGGCTTCGTAACATTCCCACGTATGCCCGCGTGCGCGTCAAGGACATCTACCCTGGCGTGGACATGGTCTATTACGGTAAGAATCAACAGCTCGAATACGACTTCTCCGTCGCGCCCCAAACAGATCCTGGGCAAATACGTTTTCGCATCGAGGGCGCCGAACATGTGTCCGTGGCACGCAACGGAGATCTTCTGCTCAATGTAGCGAACGGGACGGCCCGTCTGAAAAAGCCCTACGCCTATCAAACGAGCGAGGGTGGCCCGCATCAGGTTCGTGCCGGTTATGTGCTCGACGCCGATGGTGTCATCCGCTTTGCCGCTGGTCCTTACGATCGCAAACGAACCCTGATCATTGATCCCGCACTCGATTACTCCACCTACCTGGGTGGAAGCTTCCAAAACGACATTAACGGCCTCGCCATCGACTCCGCGGGAAATGCCTACGTTGCCGGATTCACTACCTCCACTGATTTCCCCATTACTCCAGGTTCCTTCCAAACCACTTGTCAGGCCAACTGCACGGTCGACGGGGATGCTTTCGTAACCAAACTCAACGCTACCGGTGACGCACTCATTTACTCCACGTATCTGGGCGGCACGAGCAGTGACGAGGCCATGGCCGTTGCAATTGACTCCGCGGGGAATGCCTACGTGACGGGTGAAACCTTTTCTTCCGATTTCCCGCTTACCGCAAGCGCCTTTCAATCCACTCCTGGCGGCGACTTCGATATCTTCGTCTCCAAGCTTGATCCCACCGGGTCCACCCTCTTGTATTCAACATTGCTGGGCGGATTTGCTGATGACAACGGGACCTCAATTGCGGTGGACAATGCCGGCAACGCTTTCATCGGTGGTCACAGCTTCGCCCTCTCATTACCGAATAACTTTCCTATTACGCCGGGCGCATTCCAGACCTCGGCCCCTGGCAATGACATCGGTATTGTCGCCCGAGTGGATACAAACGCTTCCGGTGCGGCTTCTCTCGTTTACTCCTCTTTTTTGGGGGGAAGCTTTGTCACCGAGGTTTTCGACTTAGCCCTCGACTCTTCTGACAACGTCTATGTAACCGGCGAGACTGAGTCCACCGATTTTCCAGTTACGCCGGGGGCATTTCGGACGCAATGCATTTTTAAGATGGGATCTTCCTGCTCGGATGCATTCGTGACCAAGTTCAACCCGCTAGGAACGGCGGCAGTTTACTCGACTTACCTCGGGGGTTCTTCGACTGACGACGGCAATGGTATTGCCGTAGATGCCGCCGGACACGCGTTTGTGGTCGGTGACACACGCTCCACGGATTTCCCTCTCAAGAATCCGTTCCAGAAAGTGAATCGCGGCGGGGTGAACGGGGAAGACGCTTTTGTGACCGAATTGAATCTAACGGGCAGCAAGCTTGAGCATTCCACTTATCTCGGTGGAAATCAGGACGACGTCGCGTTCGGAGTCGCCATCGATGCAAGCGGCAATGCCTACGTGACCGGCATCACGGAGTCGCACAATTTCCCCTTGAAGAAACCGCTACAGAGTACGATCGTCGGCCAATTCCTGGATCACGTTTTCGTCTCACGATTCAACGAGGCGGGCAACAAATTGGTCTTCTCCACTTTCCTTGGAGGAAGCGGCCTGGACGTGGGACTTCGTATTCGCGCAGATTCAACCTCTCATGCGTACGTGACAGGATTCACAGACTCCACCGATTTCCCGGTTACCCCAGGCGCCTTTCAAACCACGAACTCGAGCACATCCGGATTTGTGACCAAAATCTGTATCTTGGTATGTCCCTAGGAAAGACGAAAGGATATCTCACCCTTCGCGGTTTCGAAAGGTGGCGAACTCGCGTGGGGACAGCTGCCGCGATAGAGCCGGGAGTTGCGGCCAGCAGGGCGCCAGTTTCCGAGCATAGCGTTTTGGTCAACAAGACACACTAAGTCGAGAACTAGTGCAGGAGCCGAAAGCAGCAGGTTGCGGTTCCAATATTCTCCGGAAGGACGAGCGTCTCCGCCCGTCCTTCCGGCGCTCAGCTACGATTTCTTTTGCACTTGCAGGTTGTTCTGTACCGTGAAAGCGCCGAACACCTGGTTCGCGCGAATGCCCGCTACTTGCTTGTCCAAGTTGCTGGCGACGGTACCGTAGAGGCTCAGGTGGCCGCGATCAACCACTATGCGGATCGGCCTCGCCGGATCAATGGCATAGCGGCTGAGTACGGGGTCGCGATAAATTGCGCGCCAGGCACTGATTCGGATTTTGTCATCAAAGATCGAAGCCGGGGCAACTTTGACGCTATCGATGACGTCTTTCACGCCGGGAGTGTTGTCGGCAAGCCATAGGGCCGAGTCGCGGTCGAACTCATTTCGCGTTTCCCCTGAAAGCGTGACCACCCCATTCTCTGCCGATGCGATGACGTAGTTGAATACGTTGTCCTGCGCGAGCCGGTCGTAGTACAACTTGCGGTCCAGTGCAGCTGTCAGTTGAGCGTCAGACACATCGCCGTTTACCACGATCAGGTTGCGGACGCCTTGAACGTTGGCGAATTTACGAATCTTCCGGGTCGCGGCCAACTTCTGCTGGAAAAGATCAACGTTGCCGGTCAAGGTGACAATGCCATCCTCCACCGAGCCTTGGACGTTGCGAAATTCCTTCTTGGTCGCCAATCGTGCGACTTCAGATTGAATGGTTGCGTCGAAACGGCTGGCGCTGGTCTCCGTGGCAAGCGCCATGTTCAGAGCGCCCCCGGCCAGCCAAAGCCCCAGGACAAAAAGTGCGGTTTTCATTTAAGACGATCCTCCGATCCTTAAACACTAACTATTTAGTTAAATGCGGCAGAGAAACGAAAGTTGCGGGACGGTTTGTAAAACATTGTCTGTAAAGAACTGTATTCACGCAGTCGAAATCAATTTTCGAAGTGCGTTAGCCTCGTTCCAGACCGCGGACAGGTCCGCTACGGAAACCGCGTTGCGTAGGTTGGATTAAGCTAGGAATTGGATCAGTTCCGAAAGTGAGTCACCGACTCCATCGCAGGTTGGTCCCAGTTCTTTGCCGGTAGTTTCAAACGATTAACCCAGAAGGTGGGGCATCCGAATACTTTTGCCCCGCGGCATCCCATCCAGCAAAAGCGGCGAATAGAATTTAGTCGATTGAATGACCGCTGTCCTCTGCTGCGGTTCGCCGATTTCGCAGCAAATCATTTGACACATTGCTGACATCTTCGACCAATCAAAATTTTTATTGCGGAATCAAAGCTTACATACGCTGAAGCTTTGTTTCGGAACCGAAATTCCTACCTTCCGTAGTCCCAACCTCGGTTGGGTCAGGTCGTCGACGCGAAGGAAGCAATGCGTATATCACGACTACCGTGAATCACTCTCAATGAAGGGGAAATTATGAAGGGTCTGATGAAGTCTTCGTTATTCGCTGTTCTGATCATTGTGCTCGGTACCGCAATCACCAGCACACCGGCGCACGCCGAGACTGGCAGTCGCGTCTCGGTAAACATACCGTTCGATTTTGTTATTGGAAATGCCCCGCTGAAAGCTGGCAGCTACACAGTCGAGCAAGTGGAATTGGGAATTCTTTCCTTTAGCGGCCAGGACGGACAAGAGCACCGCTTCGCCTTAACTGTCATCGGTAACTCCGCCAACGGGAGCCATCACTCCCACTTTGTGTTCACACGATATGGAACAGAAACCTTTCTGAACAAGGTCTTCTTGTCCGCTGACAATGATTGCAACCAATTGCCGCGGAGCAGTCTGGAAAAGAAACTCGTCCGAGATCAAGCCGTCGGAGACGAGTTCTCTTTGTTGATCGAACCAGTACGATGATTTGCAAACGCGGCTTTTCTGCACACCAGTCGAGGTCGCATCACGAGGATGCTACGTGGCGATGCCCCGTGATGCGGCCCGACGTTCACGCCTGGGGACATCGGTTGGCGAAATAAATCTAGGGGAGAGGTGCTAAGTGTGGCGCATTAGCAGCAAGGGGCTGACCTTACAGGAAGTCTTGATCATGGCCTACATGAATGTCCTGGAAGCAACCTCATGAATCCGCAAGAAAAAGCCTTGATTTCTGTTCGGCTTTGGCCTTTGCTCGCCACTGATCGCGCCGTGGAAGCCTGACAGCGGCGCCCTCCGAAACCAGATGATCAGTAGGGTCTGATCACATGAGTGACAGTAGAAATCGCGAAGCGCTCTAGTCTGATCGGCGATGCCCGCCAAAAGCGGATCTCGATATTTGACGAAAAGAGGATCCAGTCGCGCGAATGTCTCCACACGAATGCCGATATGATTATCTAAGCTAGGGTCTGCCGAAGGTATCCTGCCACGTCGCTAACGAAGCGATGAACCGATACTTCTGCGATGCGGTGGCCGACGATCGCGTTCATGGTTCTTCCCACGGCGCCGAAAGGTGGTTCGTAAACGCCGGAGAAATCTAACTGCGTTTCGGTCGAGGTCAGCGGGTACACGGAAAGCTCGCCCTTCATGATCGGAAACAATCCCGGCATGGTCGCAGCCTCCCATTCCAGCAGCAACCGCGTAGTGGGAGCTGAAGTGCCATCCACGATCTCTTCTTCAATGTTTTTTACGGAAATATTGACGTCGGTCTTCACTCCAATGCCGCCGAAGTCGACATGCAGTTCCGCGGCAACCGATTGCGCCCGCGACGTAGCCGCCTTCGTAGCCGATTGGAACACCGTGAGTGCGTTCTGCTTCAACTCATCGCGGACACGGTTATAGGGACGGTTCACATAGTCGTAGCTGCGAATCTCACGTCCAGCACTCATCGTTCCGTCCAGCCTGGACGGCCAGTCTTCAAACTGGCAGTCACGGAAACTGTACCATAGCGTGCTCCTACCGGACCGGGCGGCGTCCGCGCTCTCGGGTTCACCGTCGCTCCACCGACTACATGGTTCATCTTCCGAGAACAACGACAATGAATTTCGCTGTATTATGGCTCCGCTCGTTTTCAATCGTCCTCAGGCTAGCGTTTGACGGCGGAGGCGGGGTCAGTACGAACGCGTGGAGGCTCAATGTCTCAGATTGACGTCCCATTGTCTCGCGCAGGTTTCGGACAGACGCAGCGTGCCGACAACTGGTGGGTACAGCCGCTGGTTGTCTTTGTCGGTTTGTCAGCATTCATCGGGTACTCCACCTGGGCCGCTCTGCAGGGACAGCATTTCAGGTTCGGACCCTATCTCTCACCGTTTTATTCGCCTGAATTGTTTGGCCCCGCCCATGAGGGGTGGTTCGGTTCAAACCCAAGCTGGATGCCTGTGTGGGTCACCGGCGCGCTGCTTATTCTGTGGGCGCCGGGCGGGTTCAGAGTGACGTGCTACTACTATCGCGGGGCCTATTACAAGGCTTTCTGGGCTGATCCACCTTCCTGCACGGTGGGCGAGCCACGGAAGACATATCTCGGCGAACGATCGTTTCCTTTGATCCTGCAAAACGTCCACCGGTATTTCCTATATCTGGCCCTGATATTTCTCGTAATTCTGGCGCGGGACGTGTGGGACGCGTTTTGGTTCGATGGCCGGTTTGGCATCGGCGTCGGCACTCTCGTTTTGTTGACGAACCTGACGCTGCTGAGCTCCTACACTCTGGGGTGCCACTCATTTCGTCATCTAGTCGGCGGTTTTCGCGATCGATTGGCGGGAGCGCCTGCGCGCAAGCAAGTTTACGATTGTGTGAGTTGCCTGAACCGGCGCCACATGTTGTTTGCCTGGTGCAGCCTCTTCTCGGTAGCGTTTTCCGATTTGTATGTGCGCATGTGCTCGATGGGTATCTGGACGGATTGGAGGATCGTCTAGTGAGCGAGTACATCGCGCATGAGCACGACGTTCTGATCATTGGAGCCGGGGGCGCTGGTTTGCGGGCTGCCATCGAGGCCTCGGCCGCCGGTGTAACGGTCGCGGTCATTTCGAAATCTCTTCTCGGCAAAGCACACACCGTCATGGCTGAGGGAGGTATCGCCGCGGCATTCGGAAATGTGGACGACCGCGACAGCTGGCGCGTTCACTTTGCTGACACCATGCGCGGCGGCCAATACTTGAGTAACTGGCGGATGGGGGAGCTGCATGCCAAGGAGGCTCCAGCGCGCGTGCGCGAACTGGAAGCTTGGGGCGCGCTTTTTGACCGCACAGGTGACGGCCGGATTCTGCAGCGGAATTTCGGCGGCCATCGGTATCCCCGCCTCGCGCATGTGGGCGACCGTACCGGGCTGGAGATGATCCGCACTCTTCAAGACCACGGAATCCATCTTGGTCTCGACGTCTTCATGGAACACACAGTGCTCACGCTGCTGAAGGACAGCGGTCGCATCGCGGGCGCGTTTGGATACGATCGCGAGCGCGGGCGATTTCACCTGTTCCGCGCCAAAGCCGTGGTGCTGGCGACGGGAGGAATTGGAAGGGCTTACAAGATTACCAGCAATAGTTGGGAATATACCGGCGATGGCCATTCGCTCGCCTACCATGCCGGTGCGGCGCTGATGGACATGGAATTTGTGCAGTTCCATCCCACGGGAATGATTTGGCCACCGAGCGTGCGCGGCATTCTAGTCACCGAAGGAGTGCGCGGCGAGGGAGGGGTGATGCGTAATCGGAATGGCGAAAGATTCATGTTCAAAGATATTCCTCCCCTGTACGCCAACTCGACCGCCGACACCGAAGAAGAAGGCTGGCGGTATACGCAGGGAGATAAGAACGCGAGACGCCCACCCGAGCTGCTGACCCGGGACCACGTGGCCCGCTGCATCCGGCGGGAGGTGCGAGAAGGGCGGGGCAGTCCGCACGGCGGTGTGTTTCTGGACATCGCCTGGATCAAGGAAAGAATTCCGAACGCGGCGGAGCATATAAAGAAGAAGCTGCCCAGCATGTATCACCAGTTCAAACAGCTTGCCGACATTGATATCACTCAGGAGCCGATGGAAGTGGGTCCTACAACCCACTACATGATGGGAGGCGTCAAGGTGGACGCTGATTCCCAAATGTCAACCGTGGCCGGCCTGTTCGCAGCGGGAGAGTGTGCGGCTGGTCTGCATGGCGCCAACCGGCTCGGCGGAAATTCACTTTCCGATTTATTAGTCTTCGGCCAGCGAGCCGGAGAGTACGCCGCGGCCTATGCAAAAGAGAACTCGTTGGGGGCGGTGAATACGGATCAGCTCGGATCAGCGGAAAAATGGGCGCTGCAGCCCTTCGAGCGCAAGGGCTCTGACAATCCCTACGCCGTACAACATGCATTGCAGGACTTGATGCAGGAGCTGGTAGGGATCGTTCGTCAGGAACAGGAGATGGTGCAAGCGCTCGAGCGCATTCGAGAGTTGAAAACTGCCAGTGAGCGGGTCAGTGTGGATGGAAACCGGGAATACAACTCCGGCTGGCACACGGCGCTCGACCTGCAAAGCCTGCTGACCGTATCAGAGATTGTGACCCGGGCGGCGCTGGAGCGAAGAGAGAGTCGCGGGGCGCATTTCCGCGATGATTTTCCCGCCAAGGACGAGCAGTATGGCGGCTTCAACATCGTGGTGCGAAAAGGCGCCGGTGAAGAAATGCAGCTCACACGCGAGCCCATTCCCCCGATGCGAGAGGATCTCCAGCAAATCATCCAGGAGATGAAGTGATGGCGGCGACGGCGACTTTTCGGATCTGGCGCGGGGAAAAAGGCCAGGGGAAGTTCCAGGACTACACTGCCGAAGTCTCAGCGGGCATGGTGGTCCTCGACGCCGTGCATCAAATACAGGCGGAACAGGCCGGCGATCTCGCGGTTCGATGGAACTGCAAGGCGGGAAAATGCGGCTCGTGCTCAGCCGAAATCAATGGCATGCCGAAATTGATGTGCATGACGCGGCTGAACACGCTGCCGCTTGACAGGCCTGTGACCGTCGAACCCATGAAGGCCTTTCCGCACATAAGGGATTTGGTCACGGACGTATCGTGGAATTACGATGTAAAGAAGCGCATCCCCAAGTTCCAGCCGCGGCGGCCCGACGCGCCCGACGGCACTTGGCGTATTGCCCAAGAGGATGTCGAACGGGTGCAGGAGTTTCGAAAGTGCATCGAGTGCTATCTCTGTCAGGATGTCTGCCATGTCTTGCGCGATCATCACATGCACGAACAATTCATCGGCCCGCGGTTTCTGGTCTATGCGGCCGCGCTCGAGATGCATCCGTTGGACGTAGGCGATCGCGTTGAAGATCTGAGAAACCAATTCGGCGCAGGTCTCTGCAACATCACCAAGTGCTGTACCAAAGTTTGTCCTGAAAACATCACGATCACCGACAACGCGATCATTCCGCTCAAGGAGCGCATTGTGGATCGCTTCTTTGACCCGCTGTCGAAACTGTTCCAGGTATTCAGCAATTCGAAAAGATAGGAGTTTGTTATGCATTTCGAGCTGAAGTCCATTTCCGAGCAGAGTATTCCCGAAGCGCTCACTAAGGTGGAGCGCTATAGACTGTTGAATGAACCCAGCCTCGCGGAGAGCATTTGCCTCGATATTCTAGCCATCGTCCCCGACCATCAGCAGGCGTTAATTTCTCTGCTGCTCGCGCGAACCGACCAATTCCACTCGCATGTGGATGCAAAAGCCGCACAAGAGGTTCTTGCACAAATTGAGGGCGACTACGAACGGGCTTACTACGAGGGCATCGTCTGGGAGCGTCTGGGAAACGCGCGCATCCGCCGCGGCGGCGCTGGAGCCGGCGCATCCGCATTTCACGCCCTGCGAGAGGCAATGGGTCACTATGAGAAAGCCATAAGTTTTGCGGTACGCGGTAACGACGACGCCATTCTGCGATGGAACACCTGTGCGCGCGTCATCATGCAGCATGCGGATATCCGACCGGTCCCCGAGAATGAGCCTGCACAGGCGTGGGAACACGACGAGGCCGGCTCCAGAATCGCCGACGCATAGCTAGTCGAAGCATTCGATGTCGTCGAGAACATGTGAAGCTTGGCCGAACATTTGGATCGGATGTCGGGCAATCTGAAATTGCAAGACCGATGCGTCGTTTCTAATTCATTGAAAACAAATGGCGGAAGCGTGTGCGAGTCGAACGCACCGGCGACGGGAAAACCCGCCGCCCGCCGGTTTTGAAGATCACCTGGAGTGTTCTGACCGGTTATGAAAATTCTTCACTCTACTTGATTCGTCAACCGGTTACCAGCAATCAGTTCTGATCCACGTTGTCCAACTTTGAGCGGTTTTGAACATGGAACTATCACGTTTTCATCACAGTGATCGGCGACAAGTTCCCTACTTCCGTCCGTGATATTCGTGCAAGCCAGGATTGGAAACTCGCTTTCGATCAGTCAAACGAAGACTACGTTAGACTGCTCAATGGGAGCCAACGGCAATTGTGTTTACGATCCGCTCCGCTCGGATCCGATTCCCGGACTTACTGCATCGAGTCGGCCTCGCGCCGTAATGCGGTCGTGCGTTTTCCGCAGTCGGTTAAGAAGCGGAGTCAGACCTCGGACAGCGGAGCAAGAGTCATGTGACCTCAGTAATCTAGATTCACGACTCCCTCCTCGTTGGTGTCGTTCCCGAGTGGTTTAATTTGGGATATGCGCACGTGGATTTTGATGGGCTTGGTGTTGTTGTCGGCGAGCGTGGCTCAGAATCGAGCCCTTGTCGCGGCCCGACTCGACGCAGACGAAAAACAATTGGAACGCCTGTACGCCGACTACTGGCGCACAGAGTACAAGATTGCCTTGGGAGAGAGGACTCTCTCGTCTCGGCAGATCCAGGAGAGGATTCGCACGGTTGTCTCGGACGACAATTTTCTTCGTGACCTCAAACGCACGCAGTTTTCCGATCCTCTCTTGAAGAGACGCCGCGAGTTGTTTCTCGATGAAGCCGTCTACACCAAGATCACCAATGACCCGGCTCTCACCGCGGTGGTCGAACAGATCACTCAGCAGGAGAACGCCTTTCGCTACAAGGTTGGCCAGCAGCAACTGGCGCGCGCCGAGCTCAGCGACCTACTGTCGCACAGTGCGGATCGAAACATGCGCGAGCAAGCGTGGCGCGCGACCATCCAGATCTCAGCGGTGAACGGTACACGAATTCAGAACGCCATACGCCTGCGCAACCAGCTGGCTGGAGAATATTCCGACGAGCTCTTCTCCACCTTCATGTTGCACCGGAAGGGCGTGGACACGCAGAAGCTATTTCAGTGGTTCGAACAGATTCGAGACGAGACCGAACCGGAGTATCAACGGTTGCTGGAACGCATGCGCCGGGAACTTGGCGTGGAGAAGGTCGAACCCTGGGACCTCGAATTTTACTTTTCAACCCGCATCAATGATTTCGAGGCCCAGAAGTTCTCCATCGATAACGGCTGGACCAAGACCAAAGAACTTACGGCAACCCTGGGGTACAACATCGACCCGGTTGAGATGCACGTAGCCGACCTGAGCTTTGGCGGCGCGGCATACCCGGTACTCTATGGAAGAGAAGTGAAGGTTCTGGCCAACCGATACTCTGGCATTTACTTCTATGATCGCCTGTTGCACGCTACCGGACACGCCCTTCACTATCAGATGATGGATGAGCCATCGTTCCTTTTGCGTAACAACTACACCGAACCCGCGGACGAAGGCGAGGCACAGGTGATCGCGCTGATGTTATACCGCCCGGAAGTGAATACGGAGCTGTTTAGACTAACCCCGCAGCAAGCTGCCATTGTCCAAGCGACCTACCGGCTGAAGATGCTGTTTAGTTTGCGTAATACGATGGCCGACTCCTTGTCCGAATTCGAGGCGTATGCCGATCCCGACCAGGACCCGTCCGCCATCTATGACCGCATTCACGCCCGCTACCTCAGCGTGGACATGCATGACGCGGCAGTCTGGACGTATAACCCGATGTATGGCTCCGATCCAATTTACCTGCAGAGCTTTGTGGTCGGCGAAATGGTTGCGCACCAGATTCAGCACATGGTCGATCAGAAATTCGGAAGACGTTGGGGAAAAAGTGCGGGAGAGTACCTGAAAACCAACTTCTACTCTCGCGGCGCCCAGCAGACTTTGGACGGTTTGATGATAAGCGGTACGGGAGAACGGCTAACCCCTCGTTACCTGATCCAATTCCTGCGAAGTTCGCCAGATCGCTCTGAGCCCGAATATTTCTCAGCGAAATGATTAGGCTGAGGCGAACCACCTGACTACGTACGAGGTTCCAACGGCAACTGCAAGTGCAAGACATGAATCAGCTTCTTCCCGTAATGGGGCCGCTAAATCCACATCGCCAAGCCGCGAGGATACGGAGAGTCAGCTCCGCAGGCGACAAAGGTTGACTGCAGGAGCCAAGGTAGCAACTGCGGCATCCGGAACTGGCGTGCCAGGATCGGGGCACTCGACTGTTCGGCTCCAGCTTCACAGAAGACTACCGAATGCGCGTCGCCAAATCCGAGCGTGTCGTCGCCACTGATGCCAACGCACACTTACCGAGCGGCACGACTCCTTAGCTGCCAAGCACTTAGCCAGAATCTGTGCGACAAGTGCGGAGAATAGTGCGATTTAGCTTGGCCATCCTGGTCCTTATCCGAGGCTCTAGAAACTCAAGCACGGGCCTGCCAGGGGCTGCGCCAGAGCGATTCGTCAAACGATCCGACCCACCGAAAAGGCCGCGAGCCGTGGCCCCTGTTCGAGAAACAGATTCCAGCCGAGCTTGACCGGACTCTTTATCAGCCCCTTGAATGACGCTGACAGGAGACGGCAAGAAGATGAAATCAACAAAACGCGCGGTTGCCTACGTTCGAGTGAGCAGCGGCGAGCAGAATACGGGAGCCCAGGAAAGAGCGATTCGAGATTACATCGCCCGCCGAGGATGGACGCTGTACAAAATCTATCGCGACGAGATTTCAGGGGCCACCAGTCGACGACCCGGACTTGACGAGATGATGAAGGACTGCCGACGCGGATCAATCGATGTGGTGGTTGTCTGGAAATTTGATCGGTTCGCTCGATCGCTGAAGACTCTCATCTCAGGTCTGGAACTCTGCCGGGCGCTTGGCATCGATTTCGTTTCGGTAACGGAAGCAGTGGACACATCTCTTCCAATGGGTGAAATGTTGTTCCACGTATCGGAGCCGTTGCCCAGTTCGAGAGGTCGTTGATCGGCGAACGAGTGAAGTCGGGGTTGGCACATGCTCGCGCCAGAGGGTAAAGGTCCTAGGCCGACCGCCACAGCGGAAGCTGACGACAGGCTCAGATCGCCGAAATGCGACAAGAACGTCGGGTGCAGCTCGGATTGCCATTTCGCAGCGCTGGCGCGGAAGTTCGGCGTTTCGATTTGGACCGCCCATCAGCTTTGCCAGAAGTCCCGGTAGGCCAATCCGCGGCTTGAAGAAAATGGCGACCAGTCCGGGGGCTAGCCGGTCTCAATGAGTTCTATAAAAAGGGATGTCAAGAAAAAAGCTCCGCCTCGACCGGAGGATCGAGATTCTTTCTCGAGATCCAGCCCACTCTTGTTTCATTACTCTGAAGAGGTTTGGCTTGTTGTCCATTCTCGTAAGCTTTCTCTGCTATGGTGGCAAAGTTCGAGTGTGCAAGACGCGGCAAGCAGAACTATGGCAACCATGGTTCTATCCGAGGCTCGTGGCCTATCGCTATTTCTGGTTATCCGAGGGGGCATAGCGTGTAATGGGTGACTCGGTGCCGAAGCACACGGGGCCGATCTCATTGACTGATACTCACCCTCGAACCAAAGCATCTCCAGAACCCGAGCGCGCACCACCTGAGAAGACCGCAGAGATGGAAAGCCTGTTCCTCAGAGATGCTCAAGCTGCTTGCCGATGCAACTGTTGGGATCGAAACTCACTCCTTTCTTCCACATGGTTAAACTGATCGCGGCAATCTTCCGTGCCAGGGTGAGACGCGCCATCGTCGGCCGCATTCCTCTCTCCACCCGAGCCACATAAAAGTCGCGCAGGGGGCCAGGACGTGTGCTGGCAGAAATGGCAGCACCTTTGAACAGATTCTTCAGATCTTTATTGTGGTTGTCATTCAGACCGCGCACCGTGATGCGCTCGCGGTTGCGTTGCGGTTTGCCTCGCACATAGCGGTACTCGCCGCTGTCGTGAGTCTCGACGGCGAAACCACTGTAGGCCCATAGCTGCCGCTTGGTACGGAAACGGTGCGGTGTCTGCAGCAAGGCCACCAGCAAGGCCGAGCGAATCGGACCGATCGACGGAATCTGGCGAAGTAACTTCACGGCAGCATGCTTGTGGCTTTCCAGCAGTAGCTCGCGTCGCGCTTCGAGACGCACAGTTTGCAACAGATCCAGTTGCTGGTAGAGCCGTTCCGCTCGAACCCGAACTCCTGGTTGAGTGATCTTGGCCAACCATTCTGCGCGCTGACGTGGGGCGTATACCGTCGTACCGCTACAGGGAATGGCCCAGCTGCGGTATAGAGCTTTGATCCGATTCATCACCCGGGTGACATCCTGGGTGAGGGTCAGATAGCTCCGACCCAACTCCTTTAAGGTGCGCGTTCCGTGTTCGCCGTGGTAGACCGGCTTAAGTTGGTTGGTGCGCAACAACTCCGCCAGCTTGCGCGCATCGATGCGGTCACTCTTGCTGCCATCCTTCAACAGAGCGTTTTTTCGGGGATCGCAAACCACCAGCTGGCTGACATGGGGTTTCAGCAGATCGTGCAACCAGGCAGCCGAGGTTCCTTCCTCGAAGGTGAGCGACATAGTTCCCTGCAGTCCTTGGATGAACTCGACGATCGTGGACGCCTTGGTCTCCAGCAGGCATTCCATGATCAGCTTGCCCGAAGCCTCCACCACGGCAACGGAAATAGTGGCCTGATGAACGTCCATGCCGATATACTTTTCTTGACTCATAAAGGCGCTCCTTTTGCGAACAATCTCAACCTATCGCAAAAGTGGGCGCCTTTTTATATTGCGTGGAATGGGGATGTTGCTCTGTGGACATTCGTAGGTAATCCCCTACGCTAACCGATGAAGGAGCGTAGAGCCCCCAGGTAAACCCGAGCTGCTCTGACGGCCTTGGCCTCGCCTACCTCACCCTTAGCGTACTTCTCTAGCTCGGCTGCAGCGTAGATCACCCGAGGTAGTTCCGACTGTAGCCCGCTTTTTGGATCGCGGTCGTCTAGAGCGCGGCGCTGCTCATAGAGTTCGTAAGCGCGGCACTTGATTTCATCGTTGAGCGCCAGATCAAGGACTTGATCTGCACTGCCTGAGGCATGGGCTTCGGGTGTCATGGGAAAGCTACCTCCTTTCGGAGTGAGCCGAGGAATCCACGGACGAATTGCCTCGGCGAAGGCTCCAAAAGCGTCAGCTTTTTCATTGCAGGCTCGCACCGGGCACACTTCAAGCGACTCCAGATTGCAGTCCGGATGGTCTCTCTTTGCACAGTAAGTCCTTCGTCACCTGGTCCGCGTGCGGAATCTTGGCGCTCAGAACTCTTAACAGCCCCCGGCAGAGTTCGGGGTACGTGCGCAACAAGGAGAGCAGGGCGTCAGTCGTTAGAAATCCCAGTTCGGCGTCGTCACTGACTGTGGCCGTCATACTGTAGGTGCCCTTGGTGAGAGTCGCGGGCAACCCAACCAGTGCGCCGGGACCATAGGTGCTGGCGAGCACCGCCGAGCCATCGACGCCGAAGTCCAGGCTAACCGTGCCTCTGAGCACGAGAAATACGCCAAGGGCCTTTTCCCCACGCCGGAAAAGCACACTCGATCTAGGCTTACTGACTCTTTCGCAGTGCTGTTCGAGCGCTGCGTACAGATCGGAAGCGATGTAGCCTGCCATCGGAAGCCTCCCTGACGGGCTAGTTTGAACGAGATTAGGATGAGCGTCTCACTCTTGCATATGATGTCCATCACCAATCGTCGTGACTGGGTCTCCTGGCCGAGAGGTTCTTGAGGCCGATCCTTAGCAAGCTATGGTGACGATCATCACGGGTACCGTGATCGGAGTGGCAGGAATCAAAACTGGAGCGGCGATGGCCGCTCCAGCCAGGGCTCTTGGGGGAGAGCTGCCGCCTTATGCCACCAGTGCTTTTTCGAAGTTCTCGCAAAGCCTGGTCTCGACGGTGTAGTACTTGAACGTGATCGGGGTGGTGAGATAGGGCTTCAAAATCGCCTCGACCTTCGGGAACCACTCGCGCTCATACATCTCTGCGTATTTCTTCTCGGTCCACAAGCTGATGGTGAGTGCCTTCTCGGTCTTGATCTCGGGGAAAAAGGGCAATACCTCCAAGAAGCCATTCTGCTTCTTCAGAATGGGCAGAACTTCGTTTTGGATGACCTTGATGAACTCGTCTTTCTTTTCCAGCTTCGGCACGAACTCCAGAATACGAGCAAACATATTGATTCTCCTTTTTGTTTTTCGTCGGAGCCCGGAGCCGTCCCAGGTTGGACGGGATTTCAGGGGGCTGAATTGCCTTTGGATTCCGCCACCGTATGCGAACAGTCACTGAATGTCAGTGACGCCTGACTGTCATCAATGTGATCGATTGGCCAAAAGGGCGTCGCGCCGCGCATCTCTCCCTTCGGCGGATTCTCGCTGACATTTCCCTCTAGAATCCCTGCGCAACGGATTCTCCTTGTGATCCAATCGGTAACACCGGACCATGTAGGACGAACAAATGACAATCAAGAGGATTATCTCGACATAGAAGATCGTTGGCATGGTGCACCACCCAATTCCATGATTGAAGTTGCATGATCATCTTAGGAAACATTCCGTTGTGCCCGGCCATCTTGCAGAACGCTGAAATCTGGGTCTCCCAAATCAAGCTGACTTTCGCGTGGTCAGCACGGCCGCAATTTCTCCGATAATTTCTTCTACTTGCTGGGATGAATCGAGAGCCAACACCTTCTGTCCGGGCTCGGGTGATGCTTGCCATCCGATGGATGATTCGGAGGACCTCACGTCCGCCGAGCGATCAAAGACCGCCTCGCGGTCAGTCGCACGGGGCGGCTCCAGACAGACGATCTTAATTAGCCGGGAAATTGTAGAGAGCCGCCTTAGCTCTTTGCCTGTCAACATTGGGCAGGAGACCACTACATCGCGCCATTCATAAATCCAGAACTCTATAGCGGCCGATAGGTGGTGGATGCGCGGCTCTGGCTCCGCAGTAGCCGACGACGTGCTGCTTCGCAGCAGGCCGGAATCGCTGGGATGCCGACAATTCTCCGCATCGACAAATTCCCAACCTAAGGTCTCTGCGAGCAGTTTGCCTGCGGTGTTCCTGCCCGATTCTGTGGTCCCGGTAATGATGAAAACCACGCTGCTCACCCCCTTTGTGGAGGCACAAGAAAACCTATTGTTCGCCAAGTAGAAATCCGGCAATTGCCAAGCCGAGAGTGATGACAGCCACCCAAGCAATCATCGGCGCTACCCACTCGCCGATGCATATCTCATTTGCTGCGTGAGCGTTTCTCTTCGTTTTGGCCGTTTGCGCCTGCCCTTGAGAAGAGGAATTCTGATTCATGATCACCCTCTCTGACGAAGCGTCTTCTCCCAAGAGGAGAAACAAACCCGAGGCCGCAGGCGTTCGGCATCTCTTCGAATTGAAGTTGCCGATTCACACTCCGACTGACGGATTTGGGCGACGGAGTAGACTAAACAAAAGCGGGAGGCAACCCTAGTGACGTACCTGCTTTGCGCTTGGATGAGTGGATAGTTTTCCAAGGCTGCGCTCCGGGGTTGTCGTGTCAACCGGATATGACGTCAGCCGCTCTGGCAGCGGCTTCGGCACGATATGGAAGAGGCTAAGAGAGCCGCTTGAACTAGTCATCCAGTTGATACTTATCCTCCACAAGTCACATGATTTCAGTGACGGCGATCACTCAGTTCGGTGATTTGGGTATGCGCCCAAAGTTAGAATTAACAGGCACGGAACGAAATGTTTGATTGTCACGCTTGCATTGCATTTGTTCGAGTGTTGTTCCGCCGAGACTCTCGTTAACAGGCGGTCTCACCACTTTGCCAGAATTTCGGTCAATGAGCGATATCGTGATTTTTCGCCAGTTTACCTGTACTGTCGAACCGCTTGCCTTATAATCACGTAACATGGCGCCGCAGTTGGCTGCGTTTCTGTTGATGTTTTCGACCGCCGTGCAGGGCGGCTCGTCTGCACCTGGCACGGGCAACAAAGGTGCTTGCCCTCCGCCTCCAAAACCTGCCGTGACGATACCGAAGCGTGGCACGCCTGCGCCCCCCGGTGCCAGGCGTGCACTATCTCGGTGCCGTAACTATGCTGGTGTCGCTTAGCGACACAGGGAGCATCTGTGAAGTGGAGGTGCTGAAAGGCATCGAAGAGGCGCTGGACAAACAAGCTGTTAGCGTAATACGGCAGCAGCCTTTTCAACCGATCCGACAGGATGGGAAACCAATTCCTGGTTTTATGACCATCCAGCGCGATTTCTGGCGCGGAGACACGAGCGATACTTTGGTATCGCTGAATGCGGACGATGGCAAGGGCGAGGTTCCGCAGGACACAGAGTCATTTCCCGCAGTTGATGTCCGTTCCCTTATTGCCGCTGGGAAGGTGGATGGCAAGAGGTACCGGAACGAATACTTCGGCTTGTCCTTCACCGCTCCGGGTGCAGCGTTGACGGCCCCGTCCACAGTTGATGAACAGGGGAGAAACGTTCGGTTGGTTGACGCGGTAGCTGGCGCGCAGAAGCGTGAGGATATGTACACGATTTCGATCCTCGCAGATCGCTCGCCGAACTATCCGCAGCTTTTGTCAAGAAGTGAGTATGTCACAACCATAACCACCCAACTAAAGCGAGAAGGCGCGAAGACGACCCGTGACAACTTTCAGTACGTCATTTCGGGTGTTGAGTTTGTCGGTTCGATTCTGCAAGAGTCTGACGGGCCTACCACCTCCCACTTCAGGGGGATATTCAGTACGTTCATGAAGGGCTGCTTCCTGTCGCTTGATGTCGCTGCCACTAGTGAAGAGCGCGTTCTTGAAATCGCGTCGTCAATTGACTTCAAACACAACCAATAGCCGACTAGCTGCTGTTATCAGGCGATTACACGTTTTGACCGCAGGTCGATGAGCGCTATGGGGGTTTTTCAACAGTTGGGACGACCGGCGGTGCGCCTATGGGTACAGTACGTTGAGCCCGATGAACATCCAAACGATGGTCAGAATCAAGGCGGTCAGGTACGACGCCCGTAGGTAGCTGTCAGGGAAGAACGTGCGATGCGTGCGCCAAATGCGGAATTGATTGAATTCTCCGTGGGCGGATCTCCGAAGAGCCCAGATCGACAAAGAATACTGCTGTTCCACAGGCAAATGTTGATTAACTTGTTTGGTGATGCGATTCCAGACAAGCATCTCGATCAGTCCGCCGGAAAATAGTACACAAAGATAAACAGAGAGGCGAACCATTGTTAACCTGCGATTCTATCGCATGGTTTACGTAAGCAGGCGATTACACGTTTTGACCGCATGATGAGTGAAATCGAGATATTTCGGCAACCGCGCCATTGTTTCCGGTTGCCGACTACACGTCCAAGCATCACCGTGTAAACTTCCAGCTAGGGTCGCTCCATTCTGTTGAAGGGGTGAGAGGTACTCAGTAGCCCTGAAGTCTCCTCCCAGATTGGCGGCGCTGCGTCGTCAAACAGTGACGGGAAGAAAATGCAACACTCAATCATATCGGTCGTCGGGTGCTTGATGTTATGCGCCTTGGTGTACCCGCAGGATCAGCCACGGGAATTGCGGGGCGATGGCCACTTGCTCGGCGAAACTGCCGAGCAGTTCTTCTCCGAAGGTTTTGTCGGGGATATGCTACGAGCATGCCAGGCAAGCGACTGGAAAAGTGTGTCCAAGAACGTGGGCCATATGTCTAAGACCAACGCAAAGGACTATTGCGCGAAAGAGAAGCTCGCCAAGCAGCAAGCAAGCAGCGGGACACGTCTGGAATACAATGGCCGCGGTGACGAGGAGACGATGAGGGCAGATACGTTTACCTTCGACAACGGCCATTTGGTTAAGATCAACATGGCGTATATTGCCCCGGTCGCGAACATTGAAGGATTCCATCCGAAGTCTTATAGTGAGCTCTTCGCCGGATTGCAGGAGGCCTACGGACCACCGTCGAAAAGCTACAGCGAACCGATACAAAACGCTTATGGCGTAAACTACGAGGCGCCGCGCGCCGTGTGGATGGGCAATCACGACATAATCAGCATCATCGAGGAGCCGGGCAAGGACGGACGGACGAAAATAATTGCGGAAACACTGGCAGAATACAATCGCTCAGCACAGGCACCAAAGACCCCGAATCCTCTGCGATAACCAAGAGCTCCTTTTCCCAGGTACGGGCAAGCCGGAAAAACTGTTGTAAACAGACGTGTCTATTGAAAAACCTCGAGTGTGCAGTGTGCTTTTCTCTGTTACTGCCTGCATGGCGGGGGTTTTGAGCGTAACCGCGATTTTTCGCCAGCCAAGATGCTCGGCTGCAATCTGGGCAGAATCGGCCTCCCCGAAGCCGCCCACCATCGTTCACCCTTTCTAAGGTGTCGGCCACGCACTCGAAGGCGTCTGGCAGAACTGAGCAATTTTGACCAGACAGAGATTCTCTAGTTCTGTACGATATCGTACTCTCCGTCTCTCGGGCCGACTATTCATTGGAAATCGTTAGGGGGGTGCGTTGTGCGTTGTACATCATGCGAGTCGAGCAATCAGGCGGAGTTCATCACCGAAATGATGATGCATTTCAAAGGTCTCGAGAACATTGATAAGCCCGGAGTCTTGGCATTCCCGACAGTTTTGGTTTGCTTGGATTGCGGATTTTCGCGTTTTACCACCACGGAAGCCGACTTGGCGCTCCTTGCAAGACGCGATAGGGTGACCGAGGCGTCAACCCAGCATGGGAGTGTTGGCGCGCCGCGAGATAAGGTGAATGGTCGTTCGTCTATGCGCTACTTACAAAAGCTTTCCCTGAATAGCCGCTTCCAGAGCGGTCAATAGATCGGTTGAGGCCCTTGCCTTCACAACGTAGCCCCATGCGCCCAAGCGGATAGCTTCTTTCATCACGTCAGGGGAAGACTCCTGAGTCACGAAGATTATCTTGGATTCCGGGGCAAGTTTGCGAATCTGGCGGGCGGCCTCGATTCCATTCAGTGTTGGAAGTCCGATGTCGAGGAGAATCACATCGGGTTTCAGTTCTTCCGCTTTCTGAACTGCTTCCAATCCATCTGCCACTTCGCATATGACCTGCAAGTCTGCCCGTTGTCCCAGTGTCGAGCGGATAAATTGCCGAAACAGCGCGAAATCTTCTACAACGAGAATGCGGATGGATGACATGACGAAATCCGGCTTTCCCGGCCGAATATCACTCGAAGTGAAGTGGTGAGTGATGCCCACCCTACGCGTGCGGACCCGCGTGTCTGAAATTTAGATTCTTCGCTTTTGTGAAGATGCTGACTACTGGCATTTGTGACGCTCAGCGACCGTCGAATCGAAATAATCCACTCGAAACGGCCAGGCGGACCGTAGGATCCGATCAGCTTATTTTCGAGGCGAATCTGTGTCGAGGAGGGTCAATGATGACCACGGGATGCTGCTGAGGCGTAGTTCCTTGCCAATTAGCTGTACTTCAACACATTGGAGATCGCGGTCAATGCTGTACACAACAAATGTGCCCTTCTGGCCTAGGGCTGCTACTCGGTCACCAATCGTTGGTATCCGGTTCTTTGCCATGCTCGATCAGTTTCCCGTGGGTGGAGACGAGTGTAATGGTTTCATAACAATGTCGGCTCCCAGGCCCGAGTAGATTTTAGACGCGCAAACCAACCGTAAAGGATGAAGACTTCGTTATCTTGTGATCGTGGGAACTTGGTTAGCCATCAGAATGCTAGAAACAGTCAGCTTCACACATCTGTGGCAGTGGCACTCATATGTGCCATCGCCCGGACTCGCGGTATGGCCGCACTGGTTGCAAATGTACCTGCCGTCCACATGAGCGACCATCGGGCTGAACTCATGACCCGATACGCAATAGCAGCATCGCACTGTTGTTTCCATCGGTGATCCTTCGGTGGCGAACCCGTGGAGGGTAATGTCTAAGGCTGAGCTTGCGAATGCTTGGTCACTGCAAGAACCCGTGACCCCGCCACTAACAAATTGCCTCCCCCGTCGAACCTCATCCACAGCCAGCAGCAGTTCGGTTCCGGCACGTGTCTTAACAACGTAGCCCTGAGCTCCCAGCCTGAGAGCTTCTTGGACTACATCGGCATCAGACTCTCGGCTCAGAAAGACTACTTTGGATTCGGGGCAAACCTTACGGATGCGTCGAGCGGCTTCGAGTCCATTGATTGTTGGAAGCCCGATGTCGAGCACGATTAGATCGGGTTGCAGATCTTCGGCCTTCTGAACCCCTTCTAACCCGTCTGAAGCCTCACCGATGACCTGCAATTCAGGACTGTTTCGTAGGATCGAACAGACGTACTGACGAAATGGATCGAAATCCTCGACCACGAGGACTCGGACCGATGAAACGCTACCGCTACCGTCGGCGCGAGACGAGGTAGACATTCGCTTGGCCTCTGGAAGAAGTATGACTGGGAGGGGACGCCTTGTCGGTACGCGAGGAGACTTATGTTTGTGCGATGCATTACAAACTGTAGTTCGGACTCTCTTGGGGTCAGACTCTGTGATTTCATGGTGACGCAGATCACAGCTATGGGCTTGATAGGGTGACACTATTCCCCGAGAGGTTCTTGGGGGTGAAGAATGGAGGAGTCAAATCTGCCCGCCATACTCGGCAAGCTTGTCTCGGTTGCTGAAGAAGCCGACATGGACGTTCAGCAGATGATCGACCTTCTGAATGTGGGATTGAGCATGGAAGCGCTCTTGTTATTGATTGAGCTTCGTCTTGAAGACAAACGGAAGAAGGCGTTTCAACTGGCGGTCCCCCGATTGACGATGTAGCGGTGTCGGATCTATTCCCATCGAAAACCGCCGTTGAGCTTAGGCCGACAACCTCACTAACCTGCCACAACCGCCCTTCATACTTGCTAGCGGTTGAGGAAGGCGCTCCCGAACTGAAGATCAGGAGTTGCAAATGGAACGAAGATTATCCAAAGCAGTGGATCAGAGGCTGATGGTAGAAGTGCTAGTCGAAGCAGAGCGACGTCTGGTCCAGATCAAGGAGGCCATCCTGGACCCAACGAAGACCCAAAGCGAACGCGACTCGCTCATAAAGGCTGCCCAAGAACTAGAGCAGGTGATCCGGCGGAATCTGGATTAATGGTTTGAGCCCCCCGCCCCAAGGGTCAATGAGTTCTATA